>CAWGHY010000003.1:0-10900 GCA_963822555.1 Terriglobia bacterium | reverse complement strand
CAAGCCCAGCCGCGACTGGCTGGCGATTGCCAAGTCGTCGCGCGCCCGCAACAAGATCAAGCACTGGCTCAATGTCCATCAACGGGAGCGCGCGATTGAGATTGGGCGCAAACTCATCGAGAAAGAAGCGCGCAAGTATCGCGTATCGCTGAAGGACATCAAGGACGAGGAATTACAAAAAATCGCCTCTGACTACGGCGCGGGACGTCCCGACGACCTGATGGCCGGCATTGGCTATGGCAAATATTCAGCCCGCCAGATATTGGGACGCATGGCGCCCGTGGCCGGTACTCCTCTCGCCGACGAGGAAATAGAGAAGCCCAGCGGACTCGCCAGCGTGGTGCGCCGCGTTTTCGGTGGCGACCAGAATAACAACGCCATTCGCGTCAAGGGACACGGTGATCTGCTGGTTTACCGGGCGCGTTGTTGCAATCCGATCCGCGGCGAGGGCATCGTGGGATACGTGACTCGCGGCAAGGGCGTCGCCGTCCATGCCGTCAATTGTCCTAACGTGACCAACTTGTTGTACGAACCGGAACGCAAGATAGACGTGGAATGGTCGCAGGATGACGGAACACCAAGTGCCTATCCGGTAAAGCTCACAGTTTTCTGCGACGATCGTTTTGGGATGCTGAAACAGATCACCGCCGTCATTAGCGATACCCAGACCAACATCCGCAACATCGAAGCCCGCACCAACAACGGCCAAGCCAATGTCGACATCGTGCTCGACATTGCTGACCTGAAACACCTGGAGAACATCGTCAACGGCGTGCGCAAAATTCCCGGCGTGCACGACGTGCAGAGACTGCAGAAAATCTAGTCGTCAGTCGTCAGCAAGAACCAACTGAGAACCGGGAACTCAAAACTGACTACTGGTTTTAATTTCCCAAAATTCTTTTCGTCTGAAAATATCCGATCTTGTCATCTCGGTTGACTGGAATAGCCGCGATCTGCATTAATTCTGACGACTGATCCTGGAGGCCTCATGCGCGATGTGATTGCAACCAAAGACGGACCGCAGGCGATTGGACCCTACTCTCAAGCCATCCGGGCGAACGGATTTGTCTTTGTATCCGGACAGGTAGCCATCGACCCGGAGAACCAGCAGGTGATCACAGGCGACGTCGCCGCCCAGACCGAGCGCGTACTCAAGAATCTTTCAGCGATTCTGACCGCGGCGGGCAGCGGGCTGAAGAAAGTGGTGCGTTCCACGGTCTTCCTCAAGAATATGGGCGACTTCACCGCCATGAATGAAGTCTACGGACGTTTCTTCAACGTAGCGCCTCCCGCCCGCTCCACTGTAGAGGTAGCGCGCTTACCAAAAGATGTTTTGGTGGAAATCGATGTCATCGCATTGGTGTAGGGAGGTACCAGTCGACCGGCCCAACCCTCCGGGCTTCCTTTGCGATCTTTGCGGTCAAAATCTTTAACCGCGAAGGACGCAAAGGATACCGCAAAGATCGCAAAGGCACTGCAGGTGCCGCAAAGGGCCCACGGCCCAAAGTTCACAAAGCAGGCAGTGCCCATTTACAATCCCTAGTCCCGCACTTCTCAGAGACATCAGGGAGTTCACCTTGATTCCACGCTATACCCGTCCCGACATGGGTCGCATATGGAGCGATGAGAATCGCTTTCGCACCTGGCTGGCGGTCGAAGTCGCAGCCACCGAGACCCTGGCCGAAGCCGGCATGGTGCCCAAGGACGCCGCCCGGGCCATCCGTGAGCGGGCTGACTTCAATCTCGACCGGATCGCCGAGATCGAAGCCGAAGTTCGCCACGATGTCATCGCCTTCACGACCGCGGTGGCGGAGATCGTTGGGCCACACGCCCGCTGGTTTCACTACGGGTTGACATCGAACGACGTAGTCGATACTTCCCAGGCGCTACTCATCCAGCAGGCCTCCGCGATCATTGCCGCCGATCTGGAAAGACTCTCCGACGTGCTGGAACGCCGTGCCTGGGAGTTCAAAGATGCGCCCATGATCGGCCGCACTCACGGCATCCACGCCGAGCCCATCACTTTCGGTTTCAAGCTGGCCAACTGGTACTCCGAAACTCAGCGCAACATTGCGCGCTTTTGTGCCGCTGCCGAAGATATGCGGGTAGGAAAGTTTTCCGGAGCTGTAGGCACATTCGCCCACCTTACCCCCGAGCTGGAAGAGGGTATGTGCGAGCGATTGGGATTGAAAGCCGCTGCCATCTCGTCCCAGGTGATCCAGCGCGACCGTCACGCCGCGTACCTTGCCACCCTGGCCGTGATCGCCTGCACCCTAGACAAGATCGCCACCGAACTCCGCCATCTGCAGCGCACCGAAGTGCGTGAAGTCGAGGAATTTTTCAGCGAAAAGCAGAAGGGTTCGTCGGCCATGCCCCACAAGCGCAACCCCATCACGCTGGAACAGATCAGCGGTCTGGCGCGGGTGGTGCGTTCCAATGCGCAAGCCGCCTTTGAAAACGTAGCCTTGTGGCATGAGCGCGATATCTCGCACTCCTCGGTCGAACGCATCATCATTCCCGATTCCACCACCCTGGTGGACTACATGCTGCAGAAAACCACAAACGTCTTGGAAACCATGTTCGTGTACCTGGAACGGATGAAGGCGAATCTCGAGAGCACCGGTGGCCTGGTTTTTAGCGGACAGCTTCTGCTCGACCTGGTGGAGCACGGAGTTTCGCGCGAGGAAGCCTACCGCACGGTGCAGAACCACGCCATGCGCGCCTGGAAGGAAGGTCGAAATTTCCGGGAGCTGGTGTTGAAGGACAAGAGCATCACCAGCAAGGTGCCGCGCCAGCAGATTGAGCGGGCATTCGACTTGAAGCGTCAACTAAGGAATATCGACAAAATTTTCGCGCGAGTTTTTGGCGGCACGAAGAAAACCACTTCACAATCGACGCGAAAGCGCTCGCATACATCTCGAGGCCGTTGACCGCGGCTGCGCGAGCAAATGCGCTCGCGCCGCCCTCGCCAGATCAAGTCCTACGTCCGCTTTGCCAGTGCCCCGTCGACTGATGCCGCTCCCGGCCCATGAATCACAAGTACGATACACGCCCCCAACAACGTCAACGGAAACTCGATGCCTTTCGGACTGTAGAAGCCGTTTTTCAGGTGGACCAGCAGGATGGCCACGATCATGTCGAAGCCATTGAGCGCGGCCGCCCAGCGCGTCAGGAATCCCAAAATCAGCGCGGCGCCGCCCAGAAGTTCAACCACCGAAACCAGGACGCTGGTCACTCCCGGTACCGGTATTCCCATGGATGCGAATGCCCCCGCCACGCCATGAAGACCGAACATGAAAAATTTCTGGATACCGTGGGCTAGAAACACACTGCCCACAACCACACGAAAAGCTGTAAAAGCCCAGGACTGATTCGGAACATTGCTCGCCATGATCTCCTCCGATTTGATTTTCGTTTCAGGGCCACAGCCGGCATCTCAGGAAGACGTCCAAAAAGGGCCGACGTGGCGGCCCTCGATATATCGAATGTCTTGCTTTACGCCATGCGGCTCTGCGGACATTCCGGGCCGCCGCAGTATACGACGATATCCGTATTCTCGGGCAGAGCGTTCTGGCTCGGGATAGTTAATGGATACCGGCGGAGAAATCTACTCCGAACGCTCTCTTACTGCGTCCAGCAGCTGGATCAGTGTCCGCAGAGTCTGCTCGCCGAGGGGGCCCAACAGTCTCCGGTTGAACTCTTCGACAGGACCGTCCAGGGACTCCAGCAGCTTCAGGCCAGCTGGTGTAATGCGGGTCGTGATCACCCTCCGGTCCCGACCCTCACGGCTGCGCGCGACCAGCCCGCGACGCTCCAACCGGTCGACCAGGCGGGTGATGTCGGGATCCCGATTGATCATGCGTTCGGCAATCTCGCTGCACGCCCGTCCCTCGTCCTTGGCGCCGCGCAGGATGCGCAGAGCGTTGTATTGGGTCGGAGTGAGGTCGTATGCCTTCAGCATCTCGCTCATGCGCCAATGCAGCCGGTCTGCGGTGCGCTGTAGCGAGACCAGAGCCTCTTCTTCGAGCGTATTGAAGGGCTTGGTCTGCTGAATCTCGGATTGGATGCTTTTGACCACCAGCACCCAATATACTCGTTATAACGATAGTTGTCAACGCGGCCTCCGAACCTTAGCTCTTTCGAAAACGGACGGAGGTTACGCGCAACTGGCATCCCTCTCCCTGGACGACGCATCCAATAATTAACTAACCGGTTAATCAATGCCGGGGAGAGGATAAATAAATAAACAAATATATGAAAAACATTCTTAGTGGTATGGCTTCATTTCTGGCGGTGGGAATATTAAGCGTTGGCCTGGCGGCGCAGACCGCGAGCGCCCGCTATGACAGTGATATCCAAAACCGGGTGTCGCAGCAGTTGACCAAGAAGCAGGAGTTTCGCAACCTGCAGGCCAGCACGGAAGACGGCATCGTGACCTTGACCGGCACGGTCGATCTCTATCAGCAGAAGTTGGATGCGGCCAAGAAAGTCCGCAAGATGGACCAGGTGCAGGGCGTGCGAAATTTGATCGCAGTAAGTTCCTCTGCTCCTGACGCCGACTTGCAGGCGAAGCTCGAGCGCAAATTGCACTACGACCGCATGGGCTATGACAACCAGTTCAACTTCGTGGACGTCTCGGTAAAAGGCGGTGCTGCCACGCTGACCGGCGCAACCCTCAACGACATGGGCCGCGACTCGGCGGTGTGGATTGCCAACAATATGCCGGGCGTAAACGATGTGGTGGACAACATCAAGGTGCTGCCGGTTTCGGGCTTCGATGACCGCATTCGGATCAGCGCGATGCGAGCCATCTACCGCGATCCAGTGTTGGGCCGTTATGCCACGGATCCGGCAAGGCCGATCCGCATCGTGGTGGACAACGGCAACCTGAGCCTGTACGGGACGGTGGCCACGGCGATGGACAAACAAGTCGCCGGCATGCGGGCCAGCCAGGTCTTCGGCGCATTCAGCGTGCAGAACAACCTGGAAGTAGTGAAGGGTTCATAAGCTAGTCGTTAGTAGAAAGAAAAGGCACGGCTTCGGCCGTGCCTTTTTGCTTTAGCCTCCGCAGCCTAGGTGGTCTACAGCCGGTTGATCAGCGAGGCCACGTATCCCGCTCCAAATCCATTATCGATATTCACTACACTCACATTCGATGCGCAGGAATTCATCATTCCGAGCAAGGCGGCCAGGCCTTTGAAGGCCGCCCCGTAGCCTACGCTGGTCGGAACCGCGATCACTGGAACACCGACCAGGCCGCCCACCACGCTGGGCAGCGCGCCTTCCATTCCGGCGCAGACGATCACGACACGCGCTCGCGTGAGCGAAGCGCGATTTGCCATCAGGCGATGGATACCGGCGACCCCGACGTCATAAAGGTGCTCGACATCGTTGCCCATCACCTCGGCGGTGACGACGGCTTCTTCCGCCACTGGAATGTCGCTGGTTCCGGCAGACACGACCGTGATGATCCCCTTGCCGTATTTTTTCGGGTCGCGCCGCAGCACAATGGCGCGCGCCAGCGGCTGATACTCGACCTTCGGCACTTTCTTTTTTACCGCAGCCAGTTGCTCGGCGCTGGCGCGTGTCGCCAGGATGTTGCCTCCGTGTTTGGCCAGGCGCGCAAAGATGGCGGCGATCTGGGACGGCGTCTTGCCCGGACCGAAGATCACCTCAGGCATACCGGCGCGCAGGGCGCGGTGGTGGTCGACGTTGGCGAAGCCAAGGTCTTCGAACGGAAGATGGCGAAGGCGGTCAACGGCGGCGTCCGGGGAAAGCTTGCCCCGGCGGACCTGCTCGAAAAGTTCGCGGATGGAGTCGGCGTTCAAGAGGGCAAGATTAGATTAGCACTGCACCTGTGGGGCGGACACTCTTGTCCGCCGCCTTTGCCTTTGACTTTAGATCCAGAATTCGAGCTTTTGTCAGTGGCGACGATAGAAAAAACAAATTCAAAAGCGGCGGACAAGAGTGTCCGCCCCACACGGTCGTCGCTACTTTCCGATATCTGGGAGTTTCACTGAGGCGGGAAGTTTCTTGCCGTGCCCACGGACCTTTGCGGCCATTTCGCGATAGGCCTCTTTCGCCTTGCCCGATTCCTCAAGATGAACCAGAAATAAGCGGCGCAGCATACCGCGTGCGATTCGCCCCTTGAGATAGGCGTCGTACAAGGCATTGCCCAGCATGTAGCCCAGCAGTCGAGAGCTGGCTTCGGTTTTCTTGCGGTCGGATTCCGGGGCTTCCGGCAATTCGCGGGCTCCGGCATCTTCAGCCGCCGGGCGCGCCGGATACAACACTCTCGATCCGAAGTAGCCCAGGGCATATTCGATGGTCTGGGCGTAGAAGTGGGTCGCGCTCCCCGGCGCTTCGGCGGTTCCTTCGCGCGCCGGCAAGCCGCGGCAGGCATGATGCAGGAAGCGTGCGGCTTCTTCCGCGGCATACATCATTTTGAACTCGCGTACGTAGAAGGCGTTGACCTGGGGCAAGTAGACGCTGCCTCGTTCCTCCACATGACGCGCCATGGCTTCATTTTCTTCCTCGGTGGCGTGATGACGGGAGAGCAGTTGACGCAACCGCCCGCTTGAAGCGCCGCAATAAACTTCAGGCATCAGGTCCACCAGAAATTTGGGCTGGGTTCCGTTGCTCGCCGAATAGCGGTCGATACCGAGGAAGCGCAGCAGGCTGTCGATCAGGTTGTAAATGGTCGGCGCGAGGTCTGGACCTTCTTCCTCGGTGCGTCCCCAGCGGCTCAGGTGGAGACGGTAGTTCTCGTATTTTTCCAGCGGAGTGGAGTTGAACACGCAGTCGACGTCCGGGCTGACGCGCACGGCATCCACAAGTTCATGTTGCTCGCCGGCGGCACGCCAATAAAGCGAGTCCACATTTTGCAAGACTGTGAGCACGCGTTCGTCCGGCAGGCGTTCGCGCAGCACCCTGGGAAGATGTCCAGGCGCCAGGTGCGACTCGCCAAAGAGCACCATGATGGCGGCATTGGGGTGGCGTTGCCGGATCTCCTCCAACTTGTGAACGGCATGACGATCACGCGCTCCGATCTTGCGCAAATCTTCGCGCGGCATGCAGTCGAGGCCATAGATCGCGTCGGCGTGCTCACGGGCCGTCACCAGCAGTTCGTAGAACGGCGCCCAGTCATAGCCCCAGTCGAGATCGAAACGAATCCGCTGCCGTAATTCCCTGGCGTCAATCTCCCGCCGCCACCATTCATCGAGGATGTGCTGGTCGCGGGAGAAAATTGTTTCCAGGCCGAGGACCACTGGACGGTCTCCGGGTTGGGCGCGTTCCTCCAGCAGAGAAGCGGCGAAGCGTTGCGCCGCCGGCAGGGCGTGGTAGTCGCCGACGAGGACGATATTGGCGCCGAATACGTCGGCGCGCAGTTGTTGCCGGTCGATAACGGCTTCGTAGGACTGGAAGGCCTGGCTGAAATCTCGAAGATACTTGCGGCGGCCGCTGGGATCGTTGACCCGGATCTCGCGCTCCACTCCCGCCAGCGCGTGCAACTGCGCCTCGCTGCGCCGCAGTCGTAAGCTGGTGGTAGTGGCCATGGTTCGTTTCTTACGCCCCTTCGGCGCTTCCTTCACACTTTGATGCTTACCCAGGGTTTGCGCCCTGGGCTACATTCTTGCGCCGCTGCGCGGTTTGTATGCGCCGGTGCGCGCCCTGTATGCGCCACATCGACTTCTACGCGCACTCTGGCCGTTCGCAGTGGCTTTGACTCGCCTTGACTTCTTCTCTGCGTGCTCCCTATGCTCAGAGCGCTTGTCGGAGCATCAACTTTGTCCAATCACCCGCCGCAGAACCTTACCGTCGCCACTACCGGAGCCAGCGGATCGCTGTTCCTTAAGCATCTGCTTCTGGCGCTGGAACGCGACCAGCGTGTCCGCACAGTGAACTTCATCGCCTCCGACAGCGCGTTGCGGGTTATGGCTGAGGAACTCGGCCTGCGCGGCCGAAGTAACCTCGTGGGCCAGATCCTCGGACAAAAATCCGGCAAGGGCACCCGCAAAATCCAGCAGCAGGCCAATGCCGATATCGGCGCCAACATCGCCAGCGGATCCTATCCCGCGGATGCGATGGTCGTTCTCCCCTGCAGCATGGGCACGCTCGCCCGTATCGCCAACGGCATTGCGTCCCAGCTGATCGAGCGCGCCGCCGATGTTTGCCTTAAAGAAAAACGTCCGCTCGTACTGTGTGTCCGCGAAACCCCGCTCAACAAAATTCACATCCGAAACATGTACCGGGCCGCCGATGCCGGGGCCACGGTGTTTCCTCTTATCCCAGCCTTCTACTTTCGACCCGCCGGCTTAGATGCCATGGCGCGCGAATTCGCTTACCGCGTTCTCGCTCACCTCGGGCTGCCTCAGCCCGACGCCTACCGCTGGAAAGGGTGAAAAATCCGGCGGATACGGTGATACGGTTACCCGGTGGTTACCTCCAGTGTAGGAAGCCGGGAGAGAAGCAGGTAGATTCCTGTGGGCCATGGCCTGCGGGAGTTGAATCCGCACATTCCCGAATTGCTGCCCCCAGGAATCGCTCGACGTTGTAGAATCTGCTGGTTTTCTCGGGCTTATGATAAGGAGACTCAATGTTCTTCGCCAAACCCGGCGTAACTCTTTTTGCGTTCATCACTGGCCTACTGGTCTCTGCTCCGTTTTCGCACGCCGCCAGCCCCAGTTTCTCGGTCTCCTTCCCGAAAGCCCGCAGCGAGAAGCCGCTGGACGGACGCATCTTTCTTCTTCTTTCGAACGACCCTTCGGCTGAACCTAGGATGCAGATTAACGATTCCGTCCGCACCCAGATGATCTTCGGCATTGACGTGGATGGGATGAAGCCAGGGCAGACGATAACCGTAGACGATTCCGCCGCGGGCTGGCCCATCCGCAGCCTGCGCGACGTTCCCCCGGGAGAATATTACGTCCAGGCCATGCTGCATCGCTATGAAACCTTCCACCGCTCCGATGGCCGCACCGTAAAGCTGCCCATGGACCGTGGCGAAGGCCAGCACTGGAATATCGCGCCGGGAAATTTCTATTCCACTCCCCGGAAAATCACCTTTGGCCCGTCCTCCGGGCCGATTGCGGTCGTGCTCGACCAGGAAATCCCACCGATTCCGTTTCCGCAGGACACCAAGTACATCCGGCATATCAAGATTCAAAGCGCGCTGCTCACCAAATTCTGGGGACGCCCCATGTTTCTCAGCGCCAATGTGCTGGTCCCCGAAGGATTCGACGCGCACCCGGAGGCGCACTTTCCCCTGATGGTCAGCGAAGACCACTTCAATCCCGACTTCGGCGGTTTTCGCACCGAACCGCCCGATCCCAATCTGAAGCCTGACTACAGCGAGCGCTTCCACATTTCCGGGTACAACCGGATCGAACAGGAAGAGGCTTACAAGTTCTATCAACAGTGGATTGCGCCGGGCTTCCCCCGCGTCCTGGTCGCGGACATCAACCATGCCAACCCTTATTACGACGATTCCTACGCCGTGAACTCGGCGAACCTCGGCCCTTATGGCGACGCCATTGAAACTGAACTGATTCCCGCCATCGAGAAGCAATTTCGCGGTATCGGACAAGGCTGGGCGCGCTTCGCCTACGGCGGTTCAACCGGAGGATGGGAATCGCTGGCGGTGCAGGTTTTTTATCCCGACCACTACAACGGCGTGTTCGTCGCCTGCCCCGATCCGGTTGATTTTCGCGCCTACACCACCATCAACATTTACAGCGACCCGAATGCCTTTTACATGATGGGCACGCACACCAAAGTTGCTCAGCCCGCGATGCGCGATTATCTGGGGCGTACTCTGGGGACCGTGCAAGGCATGAATCAGTACGAACTCGCGCTAGGCTCGCATGGCCGCTCGGGAGAGCAATTCGATATCTGGCAGGCGGTGTATGGGCCGGTCGGCGAGGATGGCTATCCCAAACAGATTTTCAACAAGGAAACCGGCGAGATCGACCGCAGCGTCGCCGCGTACTGGAAGGAGCACTACGACCTGAGCGCCATCATGCAGCGCGACTGGGCCACGCTCGGTCCGAAACTGCAGGGCAAGCTTCACATCTACGTGGGCAGCGCCGACACTTATTTCTTGAATGACGCAGTCTACTATCTGGAAGATTTCCTGAAATCCACCACGAACCCGCCCTACGACGGAGAAGTGAAATACGGCGATCGCGCGGAGCACTGCTGGAACGGCGATCCCAATCTTCCCAATTATCTTTCGCGCCTGCACTACCACACCATGTATTTGCCAAAGATCCTGGAGCGCATGCAAAAGACTGCGCCACCGGGAGCCGATTTGACTTCCTGGCGCTACTGAACCCTTTGCGACCTTTGCGGATTTCTTCGCGTCCTTTGCGGTAAAGATTTGCCCGAAAAGTCAACCGCGTAACCGCAAAGTGCGCGAAGAAAATCCGCAAAATGCGCAAAGGAACCCAATTCCTCATCACACCACCTTCGTGCCAGTTGACGTGCACAACCTTCCCGTACTAATGTGCAATTACACCGGAAAGGAGGTGGTCTGATGACAAGTTCTGATTCAAGTGGGAGTAGTAAAAGACCAGGTGAGGTGGCTGTGACTTAGAGCGGTCGCTCTAAGAACCATCGCACGACTACCGGTGATTTAGGGTTGCAATTCCACTCGGCGTGCAGGTCGCGCCGGGGCCCGGAGTTAACCGAAGGAGACCACCTTTAGAGTGGCCGCCTCTTGGTCAATCCCAAACAGTACACCGGGCGGCCCGCGTATTGAAAAATACGCGGGCCGTTCTATTTTGTGGCTATTGTTAGTGCTTCAACGGCGCGGTCCATTAACCGGCCTTCTCGAATCCCAGACGGATTACCTCGGCGGTGTCCTCGGGCAAACCAAGCGCGCCAATTTCCTCGGAGCTGA
>CAWGHY010000002.1:0-3672009 GCA_963822555.1 Terriglobia bacterium | reverse complement strand
GGATTGCTTGCGTAGGTATAACCATTACTCAGGGTTCCGGTCTGAGCATCCGTGTTCGTCACTACGACGTTCACCGCTCCAGCCGCGTGCGCTGCCGTTTTGGCGGTAATCGACGTGCTGCTAACGACGGTCACGTTTGTGGCGGCCGTCCCGCCCAGGCTCACCGTTGCTCCCGTCAGGAAGCCTGTGCCGGTGATCGTCACTGCCGTGCCGCCGCTCACCGTTCCCGAGGCCGGCGTGATCGAGGTGACCGTCGGCGCTGGATTGGTATAGGTGTAGCCGTTGGTTAATGTGCCGCTCTGAGCGTCGGTGTTCGTCACTACGACGTTCACCGCTCCCGCCGCGTGTGCTGCCGTTTTGGCGGTAATCGACGTGCTGCTAACAACGGTCACGTTTGTGGCTGCCGTCCCGCCCAGGCTCACCGTTGCTCCCGTCAGGAAGCCTGTGCCCGTGATGGTCACCGAAGTCCCGCCTGCGGTCGTGCCCGAGGTCGGCGTGATCGAGGTGACCGTTGGCGCTGGATTCGTCGAGGCGCCCAGAAGAAGAAAAGGGGCCACCGAGGGCACGCCGTTGTTATTAATCAGAAACAGCATGTAATACCCTGGCGGCGCTATTTTGCTGTTGGGTGGCGCGGTCACTGTAAGCGATCCCGAGCCGACGGTGAACGACATCCCGATCAGACGCTGGTCGAAATCAAAGGCGTGCGTCGAAGAACCCGGCCGCATCAGTACGGCTTGAGAAATGTTCGCTGCATCCGGAGTCGTAACCGAAAACTGCCCTCCCCAAGTGATATTGGCAGGTGCGCTCGTGATGGTGGGCCGGGTCGCAGGAATTACGTTGTTATTGGCATCCCTGGTGAACAGGTACGGGGGTTGGTAAGACTCGATGTGAGTTTCCCAGGCGCCGCGAAGCGGATTGCTGCCCGCAACCCATACGGTTGCGTCGGGCAACAGCAGCGCTACCGAGTGATAGAGACGAGGGTACGCCATGACGCCGGCGGAGATCATGTTGTTGACCGTAGGATCCGGATCAAACAGGTCAACGTTCAAGCTGGCAGTACTTACAACTTCATCACTCGACGACCCGCCCAATGCCACTATATTTCCGTTCGGCAGCATCGTCGAATTCATCTCGATGCGAGCCTGACTCATGTTCGGTCCCCAGACCCAAGCGGGCGACGCGGATCCCAGATCAATCTCTTCGGTGGTATTGGTCGTTCCTGAGGTTGAGCCTCCGAAAAGCATTACTCTGGGGTCGTAGTTGTTGGCCGGCGTCAGAGGCAATAGCACTGAACCACCGTACGTCCGTACTCCGCCATAGTTCGTGGTCGCATTCGTGGTCCAGGCCTGGTTTGAAGGATTGAACGTCATCGCGGTTTGCTGCGGACCGGAGACGAAGACATTCCCATTGGGCAGAAGGTGATGCCGCGTATACAGCGGCGGGACCCAAGGAGCGACGTATTGTGTACTCCACCCTGTTCCGACGGTGTAGATTTCGACTGCGTTGTTCGTGGATCCGGTCTCACTGAATCCGGTAAATACCATTACCCGCCCGTCGCTTAGCAAGGTGAGGGTCGGATACCAGCGGCCATGCGCCATGTTCTGCACATCGGTAAAAACGTTAGTCGCCGGGTCGAAGATGCTGGCTTTCTGGGACCCAAGAAACGGATCATAGGCGAGGGTGCCCCCAGCGATCAGGAAGCGGCCGTCCGAAAGCGCGGTCATGGCGCTGCAGAACATATCCCAGTTCAGCGATAACTGAGTAATGTTTGTCGACACGGGATCCAAGATCAACGCGCCGGACTGGTTGGCTGCGTTGTAGGGTGGACCTGTCGGACAACCCGCCTGGGAGGCTGGACAGTTCCCTGAACCGGCGATGACTAAAATCTTTCCATTGTGCAGCAGGGCGACATGAACGGGATTGATGGGCATCGTATAACCCAAAGTAGTCCACACACCATTCACATCCGGTGATGTCTGCCCCATCGCTCCGAGAACTAACATCCCGAAGACCATCACAAACAAAAGAGCGGCATGAACTGCGGTCGTGTACTTGCGACTTGTCATACAACCTCGAGAGCCTGCATAAACGCGTGTGTCCGTGACCCGCCTGAGGCAACTACTTGCACCTCCGGCTCGGCAACGAGTCGTCGAATGAATGCAAAGGCAGCGATCTGGAACACGATGGCGTGCTATCTGAGACTATTTAACTAGTATTGTCAATATGAATTTAGTTGCAGTTTGTTAGACTAATACTTGCAGTTTGAAAGCAGACGTTTCCCCGATCCGGCGTCCAGGAAACCGCCTATCCGGCAGCGGTCGCCGCGGACCAGCAAGTCCGAGAATTCAGGCTCCGGTTAACGTCTAAATGGATTGGCAATTCATCGAGGCTGCAGCACCTGGTATCGGGTGATGGCGTAGCCTTAAGCTGCAACGCGAAAAACAGAGAAAGTGAGCGCTGGTGGTTGTCCCGGAAAAGTTGATTGCAGGTGCGAAGTCATACCAGGCCAGCTGCGGTGGCAGTGTTACCCCACGGCATCTCAGTAAAGCATCCGTCGGAACGTCTGTCACCAACCCACATTGCCGGTTCCGCGCACAATGTTGAAGGCGCCACCTGCGGCGTTGTTAAGCCCACCTGAGGCAGGATTGTTTACGACGACCCCGCTCATCGTCACCGAGCCATTCGCGTTTCCGTCCACCGCGACGCCCCAGGTGCCGGCGTCGGAAACAGTGATGTTACTCAGAGCAACATTGTTTATTGCGTTAGGCCCTCTGAACTCGATGCCCGAGAATGTAGAGTCCTCGATATCCAGGTTCTGAATGCTGATGTTGCCAGCAGCGAGTGGCCCATCAATGGGATAGATCGACACTGCGCCATTCTGATTGCCGAAAGGACCCCCCGCCCGGATGAGCGTAGTGCGCAAAATGCTCGTCGTGCCGGTAAAGGGAGTCACGGTGAACTCATTCGCAACGAGAACCCCCGACTCGATGATCGTGTCGTAACAGAGGTTGTCCTCGAAGGTGTTGTTCCCGCCGCCGAACACTGCGTAACATGAGGCGTTCCAGGGCAACTGGACGGTATCGGACTGGAACGTGTTGTTGTTGGTAGGGCCGTTCCCGCAACTCGCTCTCGACGAAACTCCGAGGGCGTTATCACCCGTGTAGCGCACTTCCGTGTTCTGCACGATCGAATTGGTTGTGCCGCAGTTGAAGTTCACGCCATCCGCGAAGGTATCTCTGATCCTGCTGTTTCGTATGATGAGGCCGCTCGTGTTGTGTCCGACCCAGTAGCCGTTGTTGGCGTGTTCGACCCACATGCCGTCGATTACCGACCCCGGACCTGCGGTTCCGTCGAAACCTCCGACCTTGTTCGTGTCGGATCGGAAGGTCGCGCCTCCAAGCAGCGCGAAGTTCTTGAACGTGCAATTGCCACCACCACAGAGCGTGGCAGCTCCAACGCCATTCAGCGACGAATACCACATGCCGGCGCCCTGAATGGTGATGTTATTAACGCTGAGGCGGCCAGGACCCAATGTCGTGAATGTTCCCTGCGGGATGTAGAGGACTTTACCCTGAGATTGGGCCATGTTGATGCAGTTTTGGATATCGGCGGAAGAATCGTTCACGCCGCTCGGATCAGCTCCGCAATCGGTCACGATTGAGAGCGATCCGGCGGGCTGCGCGATGGGCGCGCCGACCTGTTCGAGGTCGATGAGGTCGATCACGTAGTAGGGCGCGGTATCATCTGGGTCCTCCTGCAGCGTGACCGTCGCGCCGGCGGGAATCTGTTGCAGAAGGGTGTGGGCCTCGTCGTAGAAATGATGGGCGGTGGCGGCGTTCGGAACCTTCGGATTGTCGTATGCCAGGCGGTCATAAGCCCACGAGTACCTCGAGGTCACCGCCAGCTTCTGCTGGAAGGCGCCGTTCACATAGATGCTCAGGGTCGCGTCGATGCCCGTACCGTTTGCGCTGTCGGGGATGGAATAGCGGACCACGAGGGAGTTCGCCGGCTGCAGGGCGGTGAACGTCACGTGCTGACCGGTTGCCATGAGCTGTACGGCTTCGCGTCCCGAAGCCTCGGCAGCCATGTTGTTCAGATCCCTATTGGGGCCGATGAGAGTTCCGGTATAGGAGGCGCTCTCGGCTTCATATTCAATATAGGGCAGGGTTGCACCCCGAGTGGCCGGGGGCGGTGGTGGCGGGGGCGGCGGACTTCCTGCATTGCTAACGTTGATGGAGACGCCCGCACTGGTGGCTGTTTTTCCGCCCGCAGTGCTGGCCACGGCAGTCAGCGTGTGACTGGTGTTCGAAAGAGTTGTCGTATTCAAAGAAAAGCTGAACGGCGCAACTGTTACCGCGGGCCCGGCGCTGGCGCCATCCACATCGAACTGCACGCTGGTGGTATTGGCCGACACGCTGGTCGTGACGGTAATCGTTCCAGAGACTGTCGTACCCGATACCGGCGAGGTGACTGAGATAGTTGGAGCCGGATCGGTCGGCGCTGGGTTGGTTGGGGCCGAGCTATTGACATCGGCACTCGCACCCCCGCCGCAATTCGCACAGAGCAGGGCCGCCACCAACATCAAGCACAACCAGAGTAAGCGCAACCAGGGTAAGTGCAACCCGGGAGCCGCGCCCGGCCGGGTGCCTGATCTCCACAGGAGCCTAGCGGGCGAGCTCATTGAGTATTCCTGGCTATCATTTAATGGCTGGTTCTGAGCGCTAACAGTGTAGATGTCAGCGAGCTGCAACAACCAGATTACGAAGGTACAGCCAGTTCGTTTAAGTCCAGCAGACTTTTCTTTTCGGAGTGACGAGGATGCTCAATCTCCGACCCGGCCAAAGCTTTTTTCGATATGCTACTTCTCCGATACCGCTTGATCAGGCATTAATCGAGCAGCGCCAAAATTGACGCTGAAACGTTTACACCACACCGAAACCGCGCGATATTTCGACAAGTCCACATCGGGACCGAGGGTATAGTTTTGGTCGCCCACATTCCCCTTGATGGTTCCTAAATGCAAGGTGGTTGACTGGTTGGAACATGTCAGCGAGGAGCAATACCGCACGTAAATCAGGTTCATAATCAGAGAATCAGGAGTGCATATGCCAACGCCAAAAGATGCCCTCAGAGACCGGCTTTCGCGCGCCCGTGAAATCAATATTACTGTGACCGGCAGAAAGTCAGGACGCGCTATCTCGAACCCGATCTGGTTCGCATTCGACAAAGATAAAGACAAGCTCTATCTCCTGCCGGTGAAGGGGTCGGATACGCAGTGGTACAAGAACCTGTTGAAAAATCCGTCGCTCCGGATCGATGCGGGCGGTGCAGATGCTGCATTACAGGCTGTCCCTGTCACTGACCCCAAACAGGTGTCGTCCGTGGTCGAGATGTTCCGCGCCAAGTACGGGAAAGGCGACGTGAAGAAGTATTATTCCAAGCTCGACGTTGCTGTGCTTGTCCAGATGCCACGAATCACCACTGCGGAGCCTGCGCCGTTCTAGTCGATGGCAAGGAAGTGCGTTCCTGCGTTACGCCACTCTCAGACGTTACCGCTACCCAGGAAATCATCACGCTCGAGGAGCTTCCCGCAAGATGGGCAAAGCAGAAGGGTCTCTCGGCACAGGAGCCCGAAAAACAGCCTGCACCTGCTGCAGTACCAGCAAAACTTTCCGCGCGAACTGGCGATGAGTGAGGCAACGGCGCTCGCGGGGCGTCGTCAGGCGAGTACAGCTTGAACCGGACGGCGTGGGCTGGCGTGGGCCGGCAGCTTTGGATAGCCCATATAGAAAACAAAAGTTGGCCGCCATGTGGGATCTGCAGTGACTTCATTGAGCAGCGCGACGCGAGATGCCGGCCTGCCCAGTGCCCGCTCATGGTCCACCATTTCCACGGCCTCGTTACAGGGGCGCGCGGCCAGGCCGTGGGCAGTCGCGAAGAGATGTGCCCGCTGCCACATTCGACCTGCCTGCAAGCATTGTTCCCGGGCATAGCGGTCGCGCACGGCGATGAATCCGATCAGCGGTGCGCTGAGCATCAGGTTCGAATACCCGTCGCCGGTGCGACGGGACGCAGCCCAGCGGACCATCTGCCCAGGCACTACTTTGGCCATCGCAGTCGCTACAGGAGGCAGGCCGAAGGCATCAATTGTGAGGCCATCGCGGTATTGCTGGACCGAATTCCATTTCGTGCGGATCCAACGTTCGCTGCCATGCTGAACATCTGGATCGGAATAAATTTCCGTATTTGCCGCAGAACTGATTTCGGCAATCTTTTTTCGATCGGCTTCGGCGGTGAAGAGGAATAGCCTCACATCTGCGTCGTCGCCCGGCAGATGCTGGAGTGCGTCTACCAAATCAGGCGAGATCGCTTTGCCCGGATCGTAAGGACCTCGATTGGTGTGGCGCCGCGGGATGGCGTTGTAAAGCTCGTTCTCTTCGCGTTCCCCGGGT
Organism: Terriglobia bacterium; assembly: GCA_963822555.1. GTDB lineage: Bacteria > Acidobacteriota > Terriglobia > Terriglobales > Acidobacteriaceae > JAIQFF01. The sequence continues at coordinate 3,665,557 of CAWGHY010000002.1, read as the reverse complement.
GCGAGATTCACCCGGGCCACCAGTTGCGATTTGGGTTCGGCGGCGATCGGGTCAAGTTTTCCCGGAAGGAGCGCCGCCGTGGCTGCGTATCCGTTCGCAGGCGCGGCCAGCATCAGATTCTCCAGAGCGCAACCCATCCCGATGTGCTCTTCGCGCAGATAAGGGTCGAGTGCGCCGACGTTCCTCTGGGGGTCAATGTGCAACTCGATTGAAGAATCGGTGATCTTGAAAAGCCAGGGCTGAGTGTTATGCGGACTGGCGGCCAGAATCGCGGCCCGCACCAGCGCGAGCGGACCATCGTTTCCGGCGTTTCGCCAGTCCTTCCACGGCTCGTAAGCCGGCCCCTCGCCGATGCTGAAGACTCCCTGATTCCTGGCGCGCCAGACGCTTCCGCTCACGACAGCGACGGTTACAATTCCTGCGCCCTTTAGGAAGGATCTCCGCCGCACGGACCACCTCAATCGACGTTTAGCTCAAGTAGTCCCACTGCCACGACGCACTAGGATTTAACGTAGAGCTTCGTTCCGCGGGGATCTACAGCGGAGAGTTTACACCCTTGAATACGATCGATGAACCGACGGAGCGCGGGGAAACGAGCTAGTTGATAATCACGCGTCTGGTCAAAACTTCCTGCTGATTTCGCGTAAGGCCGGATTTCTGAACCGTCGCGGTGTCACGCCCGTGCGTTGCGAGATGGTTTGTGAAATCCTTCGCGACCGGGTAGTCCGAAGCATGGAGTCCGGCTTTCGATGGCTTCAACAGTTCGGTTTGTTGGGGTGGTGTCTCAGATGACGACGGCCCGCGTAATGTGATCGCCCCGGAGCTCGAGCCGGTCGATTGCATTGCCTCGGCGGAGGCCAGTTGGTTCGGTGAGGGACGGACGAGCGAAAAAAGCAACATTGAGGCAGCGACGGCGACCGTCTGCCAGAACAATTTGAAGCGCGGTTCGGAGCGGCGATACTGTCTTCCGAAACGCGCCACTCCTCTTGACAGTGCCGAAGCTTGTACCGAGCTCGTGACAGCGCGTTTTGCTGACGGAATTTTCGGAGCACCACTTGGAACGCGAGACGGCACAGGCCTCCTTCCCAATTGCCCGAGCTTGACCGAATGTTAGTTACGACACAATCGGGTAAAAACAGTATTTTTTCCCACCGCCTGCTCACTCACTTGAGGAGACCAGCCCCGGCGGTTCGTGACGAGGCAGCCGAGCTACAAGCGTGCCTGATACAGCCACAACTCTATTTATGACTGTTGACTCGCAGCCGGAGTTGCGTCGAAAACTTCACGCATGCGTTGCCGGAAGCGTTCGCGCTCTTCAGGGGTCATGTTGCTGCCACAACCTCCGCGCATGCGACGGCGGAAATTGGAGCGGCCGGGTCCGTGCAATCCGAGTCCGCCGAACAGGATGCGGCACAGCGCGAGGATCCCCAGCGCCTGCCAGAACGTGACCTGGCGCCAGCCGAAGAGCGGCGGCAATAGCCAGTTCCATAGGTACATGACCAGCTCGCCGCCGAGGAATATGAAGAGCACCATGCCTAGAATCCCCAGCGGAATCATGAAAATCATTTTCTTTCTCATATTCGGTCCCTCATGCTTTCGTAAATTCGTCGTAAACGTTCTGTAATCGCTCGCGCAGATGCAGCACCGCGTAGCGTTTGCGGGAGAGCAGCGTATTCACGCTCACGCCGTTTTCGGCGGCGATCTCCTTGAAACTCCGCCCTTCGAACTCATGTGCAATAAATACTTTGCGCTGCTCCTCCGGCAATTCGTCGAGCGCTAACTCAAGTTCATCGAGAAGCACATTGCGGGCGTAGAGGGCGTCTGGTCCGGCATCCGGCGAAGGCAGCAGGTCTTCCAACCGCAGTAGCTCGTCGTCCTCGTCGGTAATATCCCCGAAACTCTCGGGCTTCTTCTTGCGGAAGAGGTCGGTGATGCGATTGCGAGCCACACGGAACAGCCAGCCGGTAATGTGTTCGATCGGCATTAGCAGGCGGTTGGCTTCCACCAGTTCGTAGAAGACGTCCTGCAGGATGTCCTCCGCATCGCGCGGGTCGGGCACACGCCGGCGAATGAAGTTGCCCAGCCGGGATTGCTCCCGCTTTATTACCTCGGAGATCCGCTGGTCTTGTTCGAGGGCCATCCGCTCCAGGCTTGTCGCGCCGCTCATCTTGATCTACCTATGGTGTAGACGGATGAGGGGGTGCGGATATTGTAGGGTCGCTAACGTACTGATGGCGACGGGGCGAGTTGATCGAGAAAGCTCGGTTGCCGCTTCAGGTGCGGCGAGATTCTGGGTAGCGATCGCCGAGCCCTCAGAATGTCGTTCATCTACAGCATGTCTGGTATCGCACTGATTGCATCGATTTGATATTGTCCACGAAATCGGGGGCTTATCTTGGCGCAACGCAATCTTAGAGTCACTAAGTGGCTGGGCACTGTTCCTGCCGTCGGAGTTTGCACCGTTTGCAACCGTGAGTTCAAGGCGCCGGTCAGCGTCATGAAGCGAGCGGCCGACGCTCAGAAGAGTCTAAGAGTTCAATTCGCCGAGCATAAGTGCAAGGGCGAAACGGCCGAAACCTCTTCATCCTCCTAAACGCATTGCAATTCTCGACGACGGCATGGGAGGCCGAGGATGCGTTACTTCCCGGAATTTGGCTTGGGAGTTGTCGCCAGACGCGCCGTTCGCTCGGCCAACAGCCGATTGATTTCGGTCACCAGCTGCAGCAGTTTTTTGGGGTCGCGCTCGACCGACGCCTGCCTGCAAAGGTCTGTCCATTCCTCTTCATCTTTCATGTCCACTTTGATGCGGTTTTCATTTCTCGCCTACCCTTAGAAAGGGACGTATCTTGCGGTACACAGGTAAGGAGAATCCTTAGGCGATAAAACGCTTTGAACGAGGCGGGACTCTGGACGTGCCGCTCACATTTAAATGAGGACCGCGACAAAATAGCCTGCGTTTCCCGAGCGACTCTCACTCGACTTCCTCGATCCTCCAATTACAGACGAGTAACCTTTCTACGCGCCTGAATTGCCGCTGAACGAGTGCGTTTCCGGAATCACCCGTATAATGGCGCCTCATCTGGGAACCGGCTGCAAACGCCATGCACTTTTTCGGAAGAAAAGCCTTGTGGGACGCGGTGAAGAGACTGGCCCTGGGGCTGGGCCTGATCGTGCTGTTCTCCTTAATATTGTTGCTCACCGATCTGGGCCATCGCCGAACCGCTTCCGCCGCCTTCGCCAGAGCGCGGGCCGAGGCGGGTACCAGCGGCCGAACAGTCAAAGCTGCGATTGTTTATTTTGCCCGCGATGTTGGCACCGACCAATGTGTGCAGGGCCTGATCGATGGTCTCAAGGCCAGTGGCTTCGACGAAGGCAAAAATCTCGAGGTTCGCCGCGCCGATGCTCAAGGCGAAATGATCAACATTCCCGCCATCCTGCAGAATTACGACAGCTCCGACGTTGACATCATTATGACCATCACCACGCCTTGCCTTGTCGGCGCCTGCAACAAGGTGAAGCACAAGCCGGTGGTCTTTACGTGCGTGACGGATCCCATCGCCGCCGGAGCGGGTAAGACCCGCGCCGACCACTTGCCCTTCGTTACCGGCGTGGGCAGCTTTCCGCCCATCGCCCGCACCCTGGACATGATGCAGAAACTGGTTCCGGGATTGCGCGCGGTTGGAACCATGTTCAATCCAGCCGAGGCCAATTCCGTGAAGGAGATCACGGCGGCCCGCGAAGTATTTCGGGACCGAGGCGTAAGACTCGAGGAGGTCGCCCTCGCCGGTTCCAATGAAGTTTTGCAGGCGGTGCAGATCCTTGCCGGACGGGATGTGCAGGCGATATGGCTGCCCGGAGACAACACCGCGATCGAAGGCTATGAAGGAGCCGTGAAAGGCGCAAAGGATGCGCGACTTCCTTTAATCACGGATGAATGTTCCGAGTTGCCCCGCGGCGGTCTGGCTTGTCTCGGCATAAGTCTGCACTCCGCGGCTGTCGCTTCCGGAAAACTCGCGGGCCGAGTTTTGTTGGGCGCGGATCCGAAAAATTTGCCTCTCGAGGAAGTGGCGGTTGAAGAATTAGGCATTAGCCGCAGCAACGCAGCTCAACTGGGGGTGACTATTCCTCCGGAGTACTCGCAGAAGTTGCAACCCTAGCCACCACGCCATGGAAATCGTCACCCAACAACTCGGCGATGCACTCGAAGTCAAGGTCAAGGGACGTCTCGACAACTATTGGACCGAACACCTGCGGGGCAACCTGGAAGAAGTAATCCGGGGCGGAGCGCATGGCATCCGTCTGAACCTGTCCGAGATTTCCTTTCTTAGTTCAGCCGGTGTCGGTCTGCTGGTGAAATTTCACACTCAGTTGAAGGGTATCGGCGGCACGTTCATTATCACCAGCCCTTCGGAGCGGGTGAAGCAAGTGCTGGATCTCTGCCGGCTTTCAACCATCCTGCTCGCGCAGGCGACTCCGGCCGCTCCGGCTCCAGTACACAAAATCGAAGTACGCCGCTTTTCATCTTCGGCAGGATCGTTCGAAGTGATGGAGTGTGCTCCGGGAAAGCCGCTGATCTGCGAACGCATCGGCGACCCAAAGTTGCTGAAGGGTTGCCGCTTCGGTCCGGCGGATTGCCGAATGGTCGCGTATCCCGCGTCTACCTTCGGTTTCGGGCTGGGGGCATTTGGCAACGGCTTCGAGGATGCGCAGACCCGTTTTGGCGAATTTCTGGCAGTGGGCGGTTCGGCGGCGTATCTGCCGACGGACGGAACCAACGTGCCGGACTTCATGGTCTCGAGCGGCAAGCTGGTGCCGGAGATGAATGTGCTTTACGGCTTGCGGTGCGAAGGTGGATTCAGTCATCTGATGCGCTTTGAAACCTCGAGCGCGGAGGGTCCGATTTCGTTGGCGGAGCTGGCGCGCACGGCGCTTGAGATTTCTGGCGCCCCGGCAATCGGAATGGTGATGATCGTCGAATCGGCCGGGTTGGTCGGGGCCGCTCTTCGCCGCTCGCCGGCCGCAGCCACCGGAGTGGCCGACGCCCCCTTCAAATACCCCGAGGTGAGGTCGTGGTTGTCGTTTTCAACGGAGCGGTTGTATGCGCGATCGCTGGCCTTGATCTCGGGTGTGGCGGCCAGTTCGGAGTGTGAGCCGCTGACTCCTCTGATTCGACCTCTGGGAACCGAGGCTTCGCCCAAGGGACATTTTCATGCGGCCGCATTTTCCTATCGACCTCTACAGAAGGGAAGCATCGATCTGAAGACAACGGTCACCACCTTGTTCGAGACCGAAACTTTGCAGGGCGTGCTCCACCTCCTGACCGACCCCCGCCTGGCGGCGGGTCCGCAGCAGAGCGAGTTTGTCCGAGGCGCATGCTGGATCGGCGCGGCGGCCGATATCCAGTGAGAATAAAACGCATATGAGCCTGCTGATTGGCACATTCACCATCGGTTTCATCCTTTCGCTCCTCGCGTTGGGCGTGTTTATCAGCTTCCGCATTTTTGCCTTTCCGGATATCACCGCCGATGGATCGGTCACCCTGGGCGCAGCCGTGGCCGCGACACTGATGGTTCACGGCACCAGTCCGCTACTGGCGTCACTGGCTGCCTTCGGGGCTGGAATGATGGCGGGCGCCTGCACCGGTACGCTCTATACCCGGTTCAAGATCAACTCGCTGCTTTCTGGAATTCTGGTCATGACCGCGCTCTATTCCATCAACCTTCATGTCATGGGCAAGAGCAACGTTCCGCTGCTGTCGGTGACTACGCTTGCCACCCAGTCGGAGCAGATCGGAATCAGACTCATGCGCGGCGCCACCACTTTCGATCTCGCGGGATGGGAGGTCAGCGTGCGCGATGCCTCCGTGTTGGTCGCGGTTGCGCTGGTTGTAGTGGTGACCGCTGTGTTGCTCTACCTGTTCCTGCGCACGAATCTCGGCATGGCCATGCGCGCGACCGGTGACAACGTGCAGATGATCCGGGCGCTCGGAGTCAACGATGCCAACATGATCGTCTTCGGGGTGGCGATCTCGAATGGCTTCGTGGCGTTATCCGGCGCTTTGCTGGCGCAATACCAGGGCTTTGCGGATGTGGGCATGGGGATCGGGATGGTGGTCTGGGGGTTGGCCAGCGTCATCATCGGCGAAGCGCTGGTCGGAACAAATCAATTGGGCACGACGATCATCGGTGCGGTTATGGGTTCGGTGCTCTTCCGCTTGCTTGTAGCCATGGCCCTGCGCTGGGGACTCAGCCCCAACGACCTGAAGTTGATCACGGCTGTGTTCGTCTTCTGCGCTCTCATCGTTCCACAATTCCTGCGCAAGAAGCGCCTGCGGAGCGCTCATGCTTGAGATACGAGGCGTTGCGAAGACTTTCAACGCGGACACGCCAAACGAAGTCCGTTCGCTGCGCGGTGTGAACCTCGAGCTGGCCGCCGGCTCCTGGGTGATCATCATCGGAACCAACGGCTCCGGCAAGTCGACCCTGCTGAATGCCGTCGCGGGAACGTTTCTGGTGGACGAAGGAAGCATCCGGCTGGCGGGACGCGATGTGACGCGCTGGCCCGAGCATGCGCGTGCCGAACTGATCGGGCGAGTGTTTCAGAATCCCTTCAGCGGCACTTCACCCAGCCTCACCATCGAGGAGAATCTCAGCCTCGCTGCCCTGCGCGGACACCGCCGAGGTCTGGGCTGGGGACTGAAGCCGTCGCTGGTGGGGAGAATGCGCGACGAAGTCAGCCGGCTGAATATGGGACTGGAGAACCGGCTGGAAAACGCCATCGGCAGTCTCTCCGGAGGACAGCGCCAGGCGCTCACGCTGCTTATGGCCACATGGCTGCGTCCCGAGCTCCTACTATTGGACGAGCACACCGCAGCCCTCGATCCCAAAAGCGCGGACCTGGTTATCGCCCTGACCGAGCAGGTGGTCGCACGCGACCAGCTCACGACCCTGATGGTGACGCATTCGATGCACCAAGCAGCGAGTCTGGGCGACCGGCTTATCATGATGCATCGCGGACAGATCATCCACGATTTTCAGGGCGCGGAAAAACGGCGGCTGCGGCCCGATGACCTGCTGGCACGCTTCGAGGAAGTGCGACGTGCCGAACAGTTGGATGAGAGTGCGGCTGAAATGCTGGCTGAACAATACATTTGAAAAATGTAGGCGCGAGCTACCTCGCTCTTGCTGGAGCGCCTCGGACGATGCGGCGCGAGCGGGACGCCCGCGCCTAAATTTAGGAGACGACATGAAAAAACCGATTCTCAATCTCATTGTTCTGGCAATGCTCGCGTTTTGCCTTCCCGTTGCAGCCTCGGCACAAGGAGCCGGTACGGTTTTCCTAGTGCGTCATGCCGAAAAATTGTCGACCGCACGGGATGCGACTTTGAGCCCGCGAGGTCACAAGCGCGCTCAGTGTCTGGCTCACATGCTGGGCGACGCTGGCGTTCAGGTCGTTTTCGCTTCAGGATTTGTCCGCACCCAGGAAACCGCGAAGCCTCTGGCTAAGCAGCTGGGCATCAAGGCGACCACCGTCGAGTACAAAGACATTGCAGGACTGGTGGAAAAGCTGCGTGCCATGCCCGACAAAACAGTGCTGGTGGTCGCGCACTCGGATACGCTTCCCGACATCATTGAAAAACTGGGGGCGGGCAAAGTCGATCCCATTAAAGATGATGAATTCGACCGGCTGTTTGTTTTTCACGCGACCGGTCAAACCAGCGGTTCGGTCGTAACCCTCCGGTATTGCGATTGCGAGTGAGGGACCGGTCACGTTCATGTAGTGGGTCAGTTTTCGAATTATTGCGGGAATTGTCAGTCCGAAGCGCGGCTGTATCGCGCGAGGAATCTGCTGTTTAGGCGCGCCAAAGCAGATTCCTCACCGATAAATCGGTTCGGAATGACAATGGTCAAGGGTAATGGGTTTCACGAAACTGACACACTACCCATGACGACTTTTCCAGGGAATATTTTCGGGTTGCTCCAGTTATATGCAGTGAAAGGAGCAACTCAAATGAAACAAGCTTGGCTGTGGCTGGTAAATTCCCCGACTGATGGGCCGAAATCCACACTTCTCTTAAGACTGATGGCGGGAGGAGTGTTCTTCTGGGAAGGGCTGCTGAAGTTTGTCTACGTAAACCAGGGAGTTGGCCGTTTTACAAAACTGGGGATACCATTTCCTCATTTCACCGCCGCCTTCGTGGCGTACCTCGAAATCTTTGGCGGGCTGCTGCTGCTCACCGGCTTGATGACAAGGCTGATCGCGATCCCGTTCATCGCAGAGATGATCGTAGCCATACTTTCAACCAAGATCTCGCTGTATCTCGGAACGTCGCCCCTGCCTCTGCCGCCGGCGCCTCCCCAGATAGGGTTTTGGGCCGTGCTGCACGAAATACGATCGGACTATGCGCAGATTGTTACCGTCATTTTCCTGTTGATCAATGGCCCTGGGAAGTGGTCGCTGGATGCGGTGCTAATACGTAAATGGCGGCAGGGCGGGCTTGCGGAACGAGTCCCGTCGGGCCGGCCGCTGGATCTTTCTGCCGCCGCCCGCCACTGAAATGGTTAACGCGGTGCAGGTACACTGTTGAGGTTGTGGCCGATCGTGCTGGCGATTTCGGGTCCTTTGAAGAACTGGCGATGCCGCTTTTCGCCAAGCTTTATAACTTTGCCCACTGGCTTACGCAAGACCGCGCAGCGGCGGAGGACCTGGTGCAGGAAACGTACATGAAGGCGCTGCGAGGTTTTTCCTCCTTCCAGCAGGGGACAAACTTCCGCGCCTGGATGTACAAGATCCTGCGCAACACCTTCCTAACCACGCAAACGGGTCTGAAGGCCTGGGGCTCTGTTTCGTTGGACAGCGACCACGACGATGACAAGCCCGCCGAACCGGCAGTATCCGAAACTCCGGAATCGGTTCTGCTGGCGCGCGTGCAACAGGAAACCATTCAGAACGCTCTGGAAAACCTTCCGGTAAAGTTCCGCGAGATCGTTCTCTTGTGTGACCTGGAAGAAATGACTTACCAGGAAATTGGCGAGACGCTGGGGATTCCCATTGGAACGGTGATGTCGCGCCTGTCTCGCGCGCGCAAGGCCATGCGCGAATTGCTGGCGGCGAAATTACAGGGGGCGCCACGATGACCTTTGATCCGTGGCAGGGCAAGCTGGACGCTTATTTGGACGGCGCAGGTTCACCGGAAGAACTTGCCGAGGTCGAGGCCCATCTGCGGACGTGTCCGTCCTGCGCTGCCGACGCGCTTGGACGCCTGCAATTGAAGCGCATGACGCAAGCCGCTGCTGCGCGTTATTCTCCCTCGCCGCAGTTTCGTCTGAGCATGGAAAAGAAGATTCAGGCGAATCGGAAGCGGGTCTGGGCTTTCGGCTTGATGCCGCGCCTGGCGGCGGCCGCCGTGACGCTGCTACTGATCGTTGCCTCGGTTGCTTTATGGATGCGGCATTCCGTCCGGGAGCAGGCTCTGGCCGAGTTGCTCGACCTGCATGTGGCAACCATGGCGAGTGCGAATCCGGTAGACGTGATTTCGACCGACCGGCACACGGTCAAACCGTGGTTCCAGGGCAAGCTTCCCTTCACTTTCAATATTCCCGAGCTCCAGAACTCTCCCTTCAAGCTGGTTGGTGGCAGGGTGATGTATTTCAGGCACAGTCCGGGAGCGCAGCTGCTGTTTGAACTGCGCAATCACCAGATATCTGTCTTTATTTTGCAGGACCAGCCGGGCATGATTCCACTGACCATGGGTGTGACCAAGGCGCGCGAGCTGGCCTTTAATGTGGAGACGTGGAGCGAAAGCGGCTTGCGTTACGTTGTAATGAGCGATGCCAGTCCAGCCGACGTTCACGATCTTAGCGAACTGTTGAGGGCGGCCGGGCGCTCCTGAGATGCGGATTGCTGCACTCTAACTTGAGAACTCTTTGCGTTCTTTGCGGAGTATCTTTGCGACCTTTGCGGTTAAGATCTGGACGCTCTGGGCGCGATGACGGAGATCAAAATCTTTACCGCAAAGGTCGCAAAGATACTCCGTAAAGAGCGCAAATGAGGGAAATCAGGACCCTGCCGGATTTCGAGGCGATCTGGGCTGGTAGGCCAGTGGATCAATCCGCACGCCAGGAGTAATCTTTAGTTATTTGAACCAGCCGTGATTTAAGGCAATATTGAAAGAGCCGTGATTTTGTCTAATAAAGGCCCTTGCAAGGAACCTGCAAGCCGGAAGTTTCGGAGTTCAATCCTTGGACTTGGAAGCGCAATCTGGCTGATCTTGGCTGTCCTGTTTTGGAACGTTTCCGCACTGGCTGAATCGCAGCAGCCTCCAGTAGTGCTCGCAGGCCAGAGTGGTCCGCCCGACGGGGCTGGATCGGGCGCATCCGCCGACGGGCAGCCCTCCAATCAGCAATTGCCGGGAAACATCAGCGGAACTGTGATTGACCGGACGGGGGCGGTGGTCGCGGGCGCCCGGGTCAGGCTTAAACGACCGGGCTCATCTCCGAACCAACGATCTTCAAATTCGCAATCTCCCAATCAGCTATCGCCTAACCGGGAAGTTCTAACCGGCGACAATGGACAGTTCTCGTTTTCCGACATCTCTCCGGGACCTTTTCAGCTCACGACGACCTCGGCGGGCTTTGCGGCGCAGCCCTCGTCTGGAGTTCTTCAGCCGGGACAGACTTTCATTGTCCCGCCGATCGTGTTGGAAGTTGCTACCGCTCTTACCGAGGTGCGGGTCGGACTTTCACCCATCGAAGTGGCTCAGGAGCAGATTCAGGAGGAAGAGAAGCAGCGGGTGCTCGGCTTCATCCCGAATTTCTACGTCACTTACGAGCCTCATCCCGCTCCTCTCAGCTCAAAGCAGAAGTTTTCCCTTGCCTGGAAGACGGTTGTAGACCCGGTCAGCTTCGGACTGATCGGAGTCATCGCGGGGATTCAGCAGTCGCAAAATGAGTTCAGTGGATATGGGCAGGGCGCGCAAGGTTACGGAAAGCGGTACGGCGCGTCCTACGCCAATTTTGTTTCAGGAACTTTCATCGGAAGCGCCATTCTGCCGTCGCTGTTCAAGCAGGACCCCCGCTATTTCTACAAAGGGACCGGCACCAAACGAGCGCGGATTCTGTATGCCCTGGCCAATGCGGTGGTTTGCAAAGGCGACAATGGAAATTGGCAGCCCAACTACTCGAGCATTCTGGGGAATCTCGCCGCTGGCGCTATCTCAAACCTGTACTATCCGGCGGCGGATCGCGATGGAGTGGGATTGACCTTCGAAGGCGGAGCCATCGGGATCGGCGCAACCGCTGGCGCCAATCTCGTTCAGGAGTTTCTCATCCGGAAGTTGACGCGGAACCCTTCGAATAACGATCCCCCCAAACCGTAAGACTTGGCTCGGGCAAGACCCGGTCGGTGATGAATCCCACCCTTCAGCACGCAGGGCGGGGAGCCCAACAGGCAGAATCAAAGATCGACAAATTGGTTGAAACTCCCCGACCCATTCTTCTTTAAACCGTCTTGACCCATCAGTACTGCATACAGATTCGCAGCTGCCGATCCGCTTCGTCGATTGCCCGGATCGCGTCCACCCGGTGCCCGTTGAAGTCATGGGAGGCGTGTTCCAGATGACTCTTGGCGGCGTGCAGTGCACGGAGAGCGTCTTCGATTTCGGGATGCTTCTCGAACGCGGGCGAGGGGGATGAAATCGCAAGCATGAGCGCGAGCAGCCCCAACGAACTGACGATTCTTCTTTTCATTGGTTCCTCCGTAATACCGTCCGGCTTGAGCGCGGACAACTGACTGAATACCGACCTAGGCTACCCACCGGGCTGCGGGGCTGCAAGTTGCAGCTTTGGTAATACCCAGTTGATTCCAGTGGAAGAGTCTCCCGATGTCGCCGCATTTGTCGTCCTGGCGAGATTGCGAAAGGTACGGTGGCGACGTTACAGTTGTCGTGCTCGAAATCCGCTGGCTTCGGAGTCGTCAAGTTGATACCCCTGCTGCGATCACTGGTGCGTCCCTACCGCTCCAGCCTCTTTCTAGTTCTGTTTGCCATGCTGGTGCAAACCTTGATGAGCCTGGCCGCGCCATGGCCGCTCAAGATCATTCTGGATAACGTGGTGGGCAGTCATAAGCTTCCCTCGTGGCTGGACGATGTCCTGAAACCCGTGCTGGCCGGCAGCAGCAAAATGGAGATTGCGGCAGCGGCGGCGATCCTGGTGGTAGTCATCGCGCTGGTCGGCGCGCTCGCCTCTTACATCGCGAACTACTACACCGAGAGCGTAGGACAGTGGGTCGCAAACGACCTCCGCATGCGCACTTACCACCATCTGGAGCGGCTCTCACTGGGCTATTTTGACAGCCATCAAACCGGCGCTCTACTGAGCACGATCACGTCTGACATTCAGACCATACAGAATTTTGCATCTTCATCGACGCTCAGCATCGTGATCGACCTGCTGACCATTATCGGCATGCTCGGAATCATGTTCTGGCTCAATTGGGACTTCACCTTGATCATCATTGCGGTGACCCCACTCATGTTGCTGATGGCGTCGAGATTCAAGAAAGTGGTCACGAAAGCCACTCGCGAGGTGCGAAAGCAGCAAAGCAATATGGTGGCGGTGGTGCAGCAGGGATTGGAGTCAATGCGGGTGGTAAAGGCATTCGGACGTCAGGACCTGGAGCAGGAGGAGCTCAGCCGGGTCAGCCGGGCGACCCTGGACGCCGCGCTCAAAGCCCGGCGGGTGAAAGCTCTGCTTTCTCCCATGATCGCGATCATTGTTTCTCTGTGCACGGCAATCGTATTGTGGCGAGGTTCGTGGCTGATTCTGGCCGGGACGATGTCCGCGGGCGGTCTCATTGTATTTCTCTCGTACTTGGCACAATTTTTCAAACCGGTGAAAGACCTGGCAAGCATCACCAACCAGATTGCCCAGACAGCGGTGGGAGTGGAGCGGGTTCGAGGAATTCTCGAGGCCGACATCATCATTCCGGAATTTCCCGACGCGCGCGACCCCGAAGCCTTTCGCGGCGAAATTGAATTCGATCAGGTCGGGTTTGCTTATGCCGCCGACGCCCCGGTATTGCAGCGGGTCTCGTTTACGATCAAGCCGGGCCAGATGGTGGGTATCGTGGGGGCGACAGGAGGCGGCAAGTCCACCATCGTGAGCCTGATTCCGCGCTTCTACGATCCGACCGCGGGCAGAGTCAAAATCGACGGCGTCGATATCCGGCAATACAAGCTCCAGGCCCTTCGCAACCAGATCGGTTACGTCTTACAGGAGACCGTGCTTTTTCGAGGCACGGTGCGCGACAACATCGCTTACGGGCGCGCGGGAGCCACGGAGGATGAAATTATCGAGGCGGCAAAACTTGCGAACGCGGACGAGTTTATTGCGCGTATGCCTCAAGGGTACGACACGCTGGTGGGCGAGCGTGGCGAAACCCTCTCTGGCGGCCAACGCCAGCGCATCGGCATCGCCCGCGCTCTCATTCGCAATAACCCTATCCTGATCCTGGATGAACCTACGGCAGCTCTTGATACCGAATCGGAGAGAATGGTCATCGAAGCTTTGGATCGTCTGATGAAAGGCAGAACCGTAATCACGATCGCACACCGCCTGAGTACCATCCGCAATTGCGACAAGATTCTGGTCCTGAAAGACGGGGTTGTGGCCGAGGAAGGCACGCACGACGAGTTACTGGCTCTCGGCGGCGTCTACGCCCAACTCTATCAGGCCCAGTTCGAAACATCGCCGGCGAAGGCCAATTCATGACCCGCAATTCTTAGGTATCATGCTCGAAGGCGTGCCGCTGGAACCGGCTGCCCGAGCCTGTCCGGCTCCATGGAGAAAGCATGTCACGTTCCCTTATCGTTCTTCCCGACGACTCCGCCCGGCCGATTGTCGACGCCATCAATGCCGCGGAGAAGTCGATCCGGGTCAAAATGTTTGTCTTCTCCGACCCGGATCTGCTCAAGGGAATCATTGCCGCTCACCAGCGCGGGGTCAAAGTGCGGATCATGCTGAATCCCGCGCGTCGCGATGGGAAAGAGGAAAATCAGGAGTCGCGCCAGCTTCTCCACAAAGCCGGCATCGAGGTCATCGACAGCAATCCTGCCTTCGATCTCACGCATGAAAAATCGATGGTGATCGACGAGAAGACGGCATTCGTGAAATCGCTGAACTGGGATACCAAGAATCTCACCCAGACGCGCGACTACGCGGTGGTGACCACCCACGCTCAGGAGGTCGAAGAGATTCTGGAAGGTTTCGAGGCCGACTGGCAACGCCAATCGTTCGACGGAAGACCCAATTCGCATTTGATCTGGTGTAAGGGCAACGGCCGCGAGCGAATTGCGCGCTTCATTGACGAGGCCAAACATTCGCTGTGGCTGCAAAATGAGCGTTATCAGGATCCTGTCATTATTGAACGCCTGGTCCGCGCCAATCGCCGGGGAGTGAAAGTCCACGTGATGGCCAGACCTCCGCACAAGCTTAAGAAGGAGAAGTTGCTCGAGGGCGTGGGCGGACTGCGCATCATGGACGATGTGGGAATCAAGGTGCACAAGCTCAGGCATCTTAAGCTGCACGCCAAAATGCTCCTGGCCGATGGGCTCAAGGCGATTGTGGGATCGATCAATCTGACTCCAGGCAGCTTCGACAGCCGACGCGAGCTGGCCATTGAAGTTCACGACGATGAAGTGATTGACCGTCTGCACGGCGTCGTCCATCAGGATTGGGAGAACTCCCGGCCACTGGACCTCAGCGACGAGGGGCTTCTGGCAGATCTGCAGGACGAGGAAGAGGCCCAGAGTCTTGGACTCGGCGGGGACCGCGGGAAACGCGAGAAGAAAGAAGGCTGAGGGCGGCAATACCGTCAGCAGTCCTTTGCGCTCTTCGCAAAGGATTCCGCAAAACAAGCAAAGAACCCAGGGCTGAAATTAGGACACTTCCTCCGCTCCCCCCTTGTTGACTTGCTTTGCCGCGTGGCCTAAGATTCACCCTCCGTAGAGGAATACGCTGCTAGAACTCACTGTTTTTGACCCAATGTCGCATAGCTTAGCCATGGGAGGCCGAAGAGTGTTCCCTCCTCCGCGCGGAACTTTCCCCCGCCGTTTTCTCATCTTTTTACTCCTATTCTTACTGGCTGGTTTCTCGTGGGGCAAAGGCAAAGGCAAAGCCGAGCCAGTAGATGCCGTGGTCGCCATCGGCGACGTGCATGGCGACTTTGACGATTTCGTCGCCATTCTGCAACGCTCCGGACTGATCGACAAACAGAACCACTGGGCGGGTGGCAAGGCCACATTTGTGCAGCTGGGAGATCTGATCGATCGGGGCCCCAAACCGCGCGAAGTGATGGATCTGATGATGGCGCTGGAGAAGGAAGCGCCAGGCGCGGGTGGCCGGGTTGCGACCCTGCTGGGCAACCACGAAGTGATGAATATCATGGGCGACCTTCGCTACGTCACCGTGGAGAACTTTGCCAGCTTCGGGGACAGCAATTCGGTGGATCGCCAGAAAGCGGCTTACCAGCAGTACGCGAAATGGCGCAACAGCCACCCCCAGCTTCTCGCCGAGCTTCCTCAACCCATGGAAATAACCGAAGCGGAGTGGGTGGCGCGACATCCCGTCGGCTTCGTGGAGCACGCCGAGGCTTTCGGCCCCAACGGAACCTACGGCAAGTGGGTGCGCAGTCGTTCGGCCCTGGCCGAAGTTGGGAATGTGGTTTTTCTGCATGGCGGGATCGATCCTGGCCTGGCCCACTTGAAGGTGGACACCATCAACGGCCATATTCGGGACGAAATTAAATCATTCGACGAGACCAAACAGTTCCTGGTGGACAAAAAAGTTATTCTTCCATTTTTCACCCTTCAGGAAATGACCGCCGCCGTCCAGGCGGAAATCACGGCTGAACGTAAGTCTCAGGTTCCGGCGGATCCGCAAGGGCAAGCGCGAATGGTACAGTTTTTGGGATATGGATCATGGCTGAGCGTGGCCGTCGACGGCCCGCTCTGGTTTCGCGGCTACGATAAATGGACCGATGACGAGGGCATGGCTCAAATCGGCAAGATTTTGGAGGCTTACGACGCGGCCCATATCGTGGTGGGGCATACCGTGCAGAAAGGCGGCCGCATCCGGCCGCGTTTTGAAAATAAGGTATTTCTGATTGACACCGGAATGCTCAGCAGCTATTACCCCGGCGGTAGAGCCTCAGCTCTCGAGATCTGCGGCGGCACGAAATTCACCGCCGAGTACTTGGACCAGTCGGTCGTCATTATCGACCCGTCAAACCCTTCCGCTCAAAATGCTGCGCCTATGTCACCCCCGGCAGCCGGGGATACGGCGAAGGCTCCCGAAACGCCCGGAGCGATGCCCAGTAACGGAGTCTGTGGCGTGAGTGCGGCAGCCGCAGGGAAGTAAGGTAGAGGCCTCGAGGAAGGCTTTGGGATGAAAACGTGGATTGAGCGCGCGTTGAACGTTCACCCCGGAGATCTGGGGCGAGGTTCTCTGCTGTGCGCCTCTCTGTTCCTGATTATCACCGCTTACAAAATCGGCGGAGTGGCCGCTGCTGCCTTGTTCCTGTCGCGCTTCCAGGCGAAGCAGCTGGCCTACGCCGATATCGCCAGCGCGGTGCTGGTGGCGGTCATCATCGCCGGGTACGTGGCGATTGCCCGGCGAGTACATTTACGCAATTTGCTGGTGGGCAGCATGTTGTTTTTCGCCAGCAATTGCGCCCTGTTCTGGGCGCTGGACCACTACTACTCCCGCCTGCTCTGGCTGTTCCCGGCGTTTTACATCTGGGTAAAGATTTTTGGAGTCATCGTGCCGACCCAGATCTGGACCCTGGCGAATTACGTCCTCACCACGCGCGAAGCCAAGCGAGTTTTTGGGATGGTAGGGGGCGGAGGGGTCGCAGGTTGGATCTTCTCCGGCTACTTCTCCAAGACCATGACCCGGAGCTTCGGCACGGAAAGTCTGCTGCTGGGCATGGTGGTTTTCGTTTCGGTTTGTGCCGGATTGGTAGTTGTAATCTGGCGCTTCGGGCAGCAGGCGGTGGCCGGAGGGCATGAAATCGAAGAAGGGGCGGGCAAGAACAGCCCCCGAAACCTGCGCCAGAGCGCGCGGGTGGTGTTCACCACCCCCTATTTGCGCGCCATTGCCGCCGTGATCTGCATTTCTTCCCTGGTCACCACCTTGACCGGATGGCAGTTCCTGGCCATTGCGCAGCAGACGCTGGTGAGAAAAGACGCACTGGCGATCTTTCTGGGCAACTTCAACTTTTACGCGGGCATACTTTCGCTGTTATTCCAGCTGCTGTTCACCACCAGGTTCCTGCGCCGCTTCGGCATCGGCACGGCGCTCTTCATGCTTCCCGCAACCGTTCTTATGGGTTCGGCCGGCCTGCTGGCGTTCGGCACCCTGGCCGCCGTTACCACTCTGAAGAGCTGTGACCAGGTGCTGCGCTACTCTCTCGATCAGTCCACCCGCGAATTGCTTTACCTGCCTTTGGCCGCCCGGCTCAAGATACAGGTCAAGTGGTTTCTCGACACCGTGGTCTGGCGTCTGGGCGACGGCTTATCCGGGCTGGCGGTTCTCGTTTTCGCCACCGCATTGCACATGTCGGCGCGAGAGATCAGCTGGGTTGTGCTGATACTCTGCAGCGCCTGGCTGCTCTCGGTTGCGATCGTACGGAGGGAATACGTCGCTACCCTGAAGGAAAGCATCAGCCAGCATCGCGTCGATGTCGAGCAGGTCTCCATGTCGGTGCTGGACCGTTCGACCACCGACCTGCTGGCCAGCAGCCTCACCGCGTCAGATCCCAAAGACATTCTTTACGCCCTGAGCTTGTTTGAAGTGGAACGGCAGAGGGCCGCGCACCCCGTGATTCGGAGTCTGTTAAGCCATCCCGCCCCGGAAGTTCGTCAGAAGGCGATTCAGATTCTCTCCGAATCGGGGGACAAGACCGTGCGCCCGGACATCGAACGGCTGATCCGCGACCCCGATCTCCATGTGCGCACCGAGGCTTTGCTCTATCTGACCCATCATGCGCACGTCGACCCGCTGGAGCTGATGCAAGCCGAGGACGACTTTGCCGACTTCTCGGTAAGCTCGGCGGTCGTGGCATATCTGGCGCGGCCCGGCGAAACCCAGATCCTGGAGGCGGCTCAGCAGATTCTTGCCACTATGGTCGGTGAACCGTTGCCCGAGCGGCAGCGGCATCGGGTGGAAGCGGCGCGATTGCTGGGTGAGCTCCCGGACTGCTTCGATCCCTTGCTCTCGAATCTGCTGGCCGACCCGGATCCGGTGATCGCGCGAGAAGCGATTCAGTCGGTGGGAAAGCTGCGCAAGCGGCGCCTGGTTCCCGACCTGCTGGACCGGCTGGGGAACCACGATCTGCGCGCCCAATGCGCCAGCGCGCTGGGCGAATTCGGAGACACCATTGTGGGAGCGTTGCGCGACCACCTCAGTGACCCGGCGGTGGCAGTCGAGGCGCGGCGGGAAATCCCTTCCATCATGGTGAAAATCGGAACACCGGCAGCCGCCCAGGTACTGATGGAGAATCTTCTGGAGCGGGACACGACTCTGCGTTTCCGCATCATCAGCGCGCTCAATAAATTGCAGCGTCTTCACCCCGGGATTGAAACTGACGCGCAGACTTTGGAGACCGTGCTGGTTGCCGAAATCCTCGGCCACTACCGCTCCTACCAGATTCTCGACAAGCTCGGAGCGGCCGCCAACAGCGAAGACCCCGTGGGGCGCGCATTGTCCGAGTCCATGCAATTGGAATTGGAACGCATCTTCCGGCTGCTCGGACTGCTGTATCCTCATCTCGACGTTCACAGCGCCTACGTCGGTCTGCAATCCAAGAGTGTGTCAGTGCATGACAATGCGCTGGAATTCCTCGACAACGTGCTCAAGCCCCAGTTACGCGAAATGCTGGTGCCCCTGCTGGATGGCAAGATCACAGTCCACGAGCGTGCCCGCCTGGCGGGAAAGCTCGTACACACCACCATCGAAAACCAGGAACAGGCAGTGGCGGCACTCGTGGCCAGCGATGATCCCTGGCTCCGGTCGTGCGGTGCCTACGCCATCGGAACATTCGGGCTCAAGTCTTTGGAAGGCGAGCTCCACCGCTGCCTGAATGATGCAGATCCCTTGCTGCGCGAGACCGCCCGGGCGGCCAAAGTTCGCCTGGAGGCGACGGTGAAAGCCGTGGACATCGGGTGATGGAAGGTAGTCCGAATCGACGGTTGAAGCAGTTTTAGGTTTTAGGTTGCCGAACATGGGTGAATGCGGTAGATTTGTGGGCGCAATTTGGCGGGAGGGTAGTCTGATGCAGATCCTTCATCAACAGGGGCGGAAGCTTCTGATTGCGGCGTTGGTTTGTTTCCTCTGCTCCAGTCTTGTGAAAGCCGCGGACGAGACGACTCTTACCAAAGAACAGATCGAGAACTTTCTTCTCACCGCCAAGATCGTTGGCAGCAAGCAAGCCGGCAAAGGGATTACCGGAAGCTGGCGGCTAACGCTTTCGGACGGTACCATCACCCACGACGCCGCCTTCCAGCCCATCAACGAAACCAAAGCTACAATGCAACTCTCGACCGGCACCGAACTCGGCTTTGTCGATTCCTACCGCTACAACATCGCTGCCTTTCGGTTGGCCGAAATGCTGGGTATGGACGACGTCGTGCCCGTGTATGTCGAACGCAAATGGAAGGGCGATTCCGGTTCGCTGAGCTGGTGGTTGCCGGTGAAGATGGATGAAAAAGAGCGGGTGGCGCAGAAGATCGCTGTCCCCGACCCAGACGCTTGGAACAATCAGATGTACAGAATTCGTGTGTTGGATCAACTCGTCTATGACAGCGACGCCAATCTTACCAACGTGCTGATCACCGACGATTGGAAAATCTGGAGAATCGACTTTACGCGAGCGTTCCGCCTTCACAAGGAGCTCAAGAGCGAAGCCGACCTGACCCGCTGCGACCGCCAGTTATTCACCAAGCTGAAGGCGCTGAATCAGGACGAACTGCTGGATAAGACGAAGCACTATCTAAACAAGGATGAAGTGAAGGCCTTGATGGCGCGGCGCGACAAGATTGTAGATGTGTTCCAGAAACTGATCGCTCAAAAGGGCGAGAACGAAGTATTGTACTGACATCGTGACTTTCCGGCCGGGTTTTTAAGACCCTGCTGCAGGGCTTGCTCTTTTCAGTTTTCAGGTCTATGGTTTCGTCTTGCAATCAGGTTTTTTCGCAAAAGGAGAAGATCAAAATGGCGAAAAAGGTACTTGCACTGTTGTTCTTGGCTGTTCTTGCCCTACCGCTGTCAACGGGGGTGTTCGCGCAGGATGCGCCGATGAAGATGGCAAAAGAGGCGCGCTGGGAGGGAACAGTTGTTCGGACCAGTTCCGATAAATCTACGCTAACCGTCCGCAATTCGTCCGGAGCCGAGATGACCGTCTCCTACGATGCTTCGACGAAGTGGGTGGCCCAATATCATGCCGCTAAACAGGTGACCGACATCGATGCCACCCAGGTCAAAGAAGGCGATCGGGTAATCGTGAAGGGCACGTGGGAGAGCAAGGGCGTACTCCACGCCACCTTGATTTCCAAACGTCTTTCGCATCCTGCTTAGTCCGTCGAGAACAAGGGGCGCCCATCGGAACCTTGTTCTGTTGACGCAGCAAACAGCACGACACCAGTCGGCACGCCCAGTTGGCTATCGGCCTCCAACGCCGATCGCTGCGGGCGTGCCGGAACGTGCGGGCCGAACGCCTGCAGGTTTAGTTGTCTGTCCCGACCGGTTCCATTTTCGCGAGCTTGAGCGTTGTCCGCGGGAACTACCCACCCTTTCAACAAATTGACATATAGGCCCTCCGCCTGTCTTTGGTCGCAAGCCGCCTCTACACTCTGGTTACTTGCCCTCGGACCCATTTCGCGATGCAATTACAGACTGCGGAGGAAGTTATGGGCCGAGCCTTTGGTTTCATAAGCACCATCGTCGTGATGGCTGTCGGGATGTATTTCTATTCGACGCAGTTAAAGACTGCTACGGCGACGGGTGGGGGCGCCACTCCGGCGGGAACCGCCAACGTCGTGGGCGTGAAGAATGACCTGATCAGCATCGCCAACGCCGAGCGCGGTTACTACGCTACCGAGCAGAAGTACGCCTCCCTCGACGAGTTGATCTCCGGCAAGTACATCACCATCGAGCGGCAACGGCCTCCTTACAGCTACGATGTTGAAACTACGTCGAGCGGCTTCCGTGTGACCGCCACTCGCGACGGCGCCGGCGGCCCTGCCCAGTTCTGGATCGACGAAACCATGCAGGTTCAACAGTCGAACTGAGTCTGGCGTCAAATCCCAGCGTCCTTAAAGTTGTCTCGTTTCCTCGACCATTCCCGTCTGTTCCGACTAACATTCCAAAGCGCCGGTTGTGGGTCAGTTTGAATCATTGCCGGAAGTGTCACTCCAAAGCGCAGCCGGTAGCGCACCGTGGATATGCTGCCTTGGCGCAGAGCAGATTCCTCACCGATAAATCGGTTCGGAACGACAATGGCTAAGAGTGAACGTGATCGCGGCGCATTTAGAATGGCCAGACCTATGCGTATCGACTCTCATCAGCACTTCTGGGTCTATCAGCCGGGTGAATATGACTGGATCGACGATTCAATGACATCCCTGCGCCGCGATTTCCTCCATGCCGACCTGAAACCGGAGTTGGAACGAACCGGGTTTCAAGGATGCGTCGCAGTCCAGGCTCGGCAGACGATGGAGGAGACGCGATGGCTCCTGGAATTGGCGGCCGCGTCGCCATTTATTTTGGGAGTCGTCGGATGGGTGGACCTGCAGTCCTCTGAGGCCCGGTCTCAACTGCAGACGGTCGCGGGGAATCCCAAGCTGGTCGGGGTCCGTCACGTGGTGCAGACCGAACCCGATGATCGGTTCCTGCTGCGGCCCGAGTTCCTGCGGGGCATTTCTCTTCTGGAAGAGTTTGATCTGGCGTATGACATTCTCATCTACACCAAGCATCTTCCGGTTGCGGCCGAATTCGTGCAGCGATTTCCCCGCCAGCGTTTCGTCCTGGATCACCTCGCCAAGCCGCCGATCAAAAGCGGAGCTTTGCATCCCTGGACAGATGGAATCCAGAAGCTGGCGGCGTTTCCGAATGTATTCTGCAAATTGTCCGGCTTGGTCACGGAAGCGGACTGGCAGCACTGGAAGCCGGCGGATATGAAGCCATATCTTGACGTCGCTTTCGAAAGCTTTGGCCCGGAGCGCCTGATGATCGGTTCGGATTGGCCGGTGTGCACGGTGGCAGCTTCCTACACCCGCGTCATGGACGTGGTGAAGGACTATCTCAGTCGTCATCCGGCCCATGTGCAGGAGTCAATCCTGGGAGGAAACGCGCAACGATTTTGGAAGTTGCGGCCGCCCACACTGGGCAAAGTGCCTGTTCTACAATGAAAGCGATGGCCGCCAAGGTCCTGCAACTCGATCCCAAAGATAACGTGCTGGTCGCGCTCACCGACTTGAAACAGGGCGAGCAAATCGAATTCTCGGGCAAGAGCTACACCCTGCTGTCGAACGTCCCCGCCAAACATAAATTCGCGACGCAAGAGCTGACGGTTGGTGCTGAAGTCATCATGTATGGGGTCCTGGTGGGCAAAGTTAGGAAACCTGTCAGCCGGGGGCAGGTGCTGACTACGAGCAACGTGCAGCACCAGGCCTCCGATTTCCACGAGCAATCAGGCGCCTACGGCTGGGAAGCGCCTGACGTTTCGCGGTGGAAGGATCGCACGTTTCTCGGTTATCAGCGTCTCGATGGCCAGGTGGGTACACGAAACTACTGGCTGGTCGTTCCCCTGGTGTTTTGCGAGAACAGAAACATTGGGGTACTGAAGCAAGCCTTCGAAGAAGAGTTGGGTTTTGCGGCGCCGCAAATCTATCGTCGGCAAGTTGCCGAGCTGGCGAAACTCTATCGTGACGGCAAACTTGACAGCGTCCAGCCGAATGCCCTGCCGGGCAACGGAGCCGATCCGACGGGCTCACGACTCTTTAAGAATATTGACGGCATAAAGTTCCTGCTGCATGAAGGCGGATGCGGCGGGACCCGCGAAGACGCGAACAATCTGTGCGGTCTGATCGCCGGATACATCAATCATCCGAACGTCGCCGGAGCCACGGTCCTCAGCCTCGGCTGCCAGAACGCGCAAATCGGTATACTGCGGCGGCAAATCGAACAGCGCAATCCCAATCTCGCCAAGCCCGTGATTATGTTGGAGCAGCAGCAGAGCGGCTCCGAGTTCACCATGTTGTCGGACGCCATTCGGCAGACGTTTCTCGGCCTGGTCGAGGCCAACCAGTTGAAGCGCTCGCCGGCCGCGCTCTCCCGTCTCTGCATTGGTTTGAAGTGTGGAGGATCGGATGGATTTTCCGGCATCTCGGCGAATCCAGCGATCGGACACACCGCCGATCTCCTGGTTGCCCTCGGAGGCCGCGCAATTCTTTCCGAGTTTCCGGAGTTGTGCGGGGTCGAACAGCAGCTTATCAATCGCGCCACGCGAAAAGAAGTCTCGGACCGGTTTGCCCGCTTGATGCGCGACTATCAAGCCCGCGCGCGCTCGGTAGGATCCGGCTTCGAAATGAATCCATCTCCCGGGAATATCCGGGACGGCTTGCTGACGGACGCGATGAAGTCGGCCGGGGCGGCGAAAAAGGGCGGGAAGTCTCCGGTGACCGCAGTACTGGATTATCCCGAGTATTCGACGCAACCGGGGTTGCATTTACAGTGCACGCCAGGGAATGACGTGGAGTGCGTGACCGCGCAGGTGGGCGCGGGAGCCAGCGTAGTCTTGTTCACCACCGGCCTGGGCACGCCCACCGGGAATCCGATCGCGCCAGTGGTCAAGCTCTCCACCAACTCTTCGCTGGCGCAGCGCATGCATGACATCATCGACATCGATACCGGCGGCGTTATTTCCGGCGAGACCACAATCGAGCGCATGGGTGAAGAAATCCTCGACCTCGTGATCAAGGTTTCCAGCGGAGAGACCAAGACGAAGGCTGAGGTGAACGGTCAAAACGATTTCATCCCCTGGAAAAGAGGCGTATCCCTCTGAGTGAAGCAGCAGGCAACACCGATTTCAGGCTGGATGGTAAAGTCGCGGTCGTCACGGGCGCCGGAAGCGGCATTGGACGCGCGATTGCGCTGAAATTCGCCGCTCAGGGCGCGGCCGTGCGGGTGCTGGATCTTAACCTTGGCGATGCGCAGCAGACTTGCCAGCAGATTACCTCGCAGGGCGGAAACGCGGCAGCCTGCGCGTGTGATGTCACCGATCAGAAACAGACCAATGACGTTTTCGCTAAGCTCGCGGCACGAGGTCCGCTCTCGATTCTCGTGAACAACGCGGGCATCTCGCATATTGGCAATGTCGAAAACACAACTGAAGAAGATTTCGATCGCGTCTTTCGCGTCAACGTGAAAGGCATTTACAACTGTACCTTGGCTGCGATCGCGCATATGAAGGGCCAGGGCGGCGGCGTGATCTTGAACATGGCTTCGATTGCGGGTTCCGTTGGACTTGCCGACCGTTTCGCGTACTCGATGAGCAAGGGCGCTGTTATTGCGATGACATATTCCATCGCCAGGGACTATCTGGCTTTCAAGATTCGCTGCAATTGCATCTCGCCAGCCCGGGTGCACACGCCTTTTGTGGACAATTATTTACGCAAGGCTTATCCCGGGCGGGAGCCCGAAATGTTTCAGAAGCTGTCCCAGGCGCAACCGATTGGAAGAATGGCAGAGCCGGGAGAAGTCGCCGCGCTGGCGCTTTTCCTGTGTTCCGACCAGGCGTCTTTTATTACCGGCGTGGACTATCCGATTGACGGTGGGTTTTTTAATCTCCACGGTTAAGGCAATTCAGATCTCGAAAGTATGGACCTCGAACTAAAAGACAAAGTCGTAATCGTGACCGGCGGCGCCAAGGGCATCGGCGCAGCCATCGTGCGGACGTGCGTGGGCGAGGGCGCCGTACCGGTGATTGTCGACCGCGATGCGGATGCGGGCGGGCAATTGCGAAACGAGTTGCGCAGCCAGGCGGCGACCTGTGGCTTGGTCGTGGCCGAGCTCTCCGATCCGGAAGCCTGTTCCCGGGCGGTCGAGCAGACTCTGAAGACATTCGGGCGGCTGGACGCCCTGGTCAACAATGCCGGGCGTAACGACAAAGTGGGCCTCGAGCAAGGCAACCCGGCGGAATACATGGCCTCCCTGCAGCGCAACCTGGTTCATTACTACAGCATGGCGCATTACGCTTTGCCCCACCTGAAGCAGGCTCAGGGTGCGATCGTGAATATCGGTTCAAAGACCGCTGTCACCGGACAGGGCAGCACCTCCGGTTACGCTTCCTCTAAAGGCGCGATCATGGCGCTTACCCGGGAATGGGCGGCGGAGCTGTTGCCCTACAACATTCGCGTGAATACGATCCTGCCAGCCGAGGTCATGACCCCGCTCTACCGCGATTGGCTGGCAACGTTTCCGAATCCCGAGGAGAAGCTCAGCACCATCCTCTCCAAAATTCCCCTCGGCAAACGGATGACTACGGCGGACGAGATTGCCGCCATGGCGATTTTCCTGCTTTCCGGCAAATCCGGACACACCACCGGCCAGCACATTTTTGTGGACGGAGGATACAGCCATCTGGACCGAGCCCTGACCTGAGCCGGCCTAGCGAATCCGCAGACTGTTCAACATGCGCTCGAAGACGGGCAACAGGCCGTTGAAGTCGGGATCCGGAGCGACGAAGACCACATAAATTATGCCCCCGGTCTTTTCATGGAGCGCGATCATTCGCACACGCTCGGTTAGCTGTCGTCCGTTCTCCCATACCGCCGATTTGCCAAACCAATCCAGCTTTCGGGCGGGCCGGCCATGCAGCGTGAATGCCTGCGGGCTGTTGGCCACGCGCAGATCTGGATTGGATTGCTCAGTGTCAGTCATCAGTTCGCGCACCGCAGTGTCGAGCTCTTTGCTTCCACCGGGGGACGGCTGGAAGCCGCTCACCATGACCCCGTAGGCCAGAGCGCCGCCGGCCAAGCCTCCTTCAGGGTAGAAGGTTGCGCTCGCTTGAGGATCGCCGTTGACTTCCCAGTTCTCCGGGTAATCAATCGCGTAAGCCTTATGCTGAAAAGTGCGGAAGCTCTCGCTGGCGATGTTCAGCAGTGCTAAGCGCGAGATCTCGACGGGTTTCTCGCTGGGCTCAGTTGATCCTGCGCTCGCGTCGGACAGCGCTTTTTTAGCGGCCGCGAATTCAGGAGTGTCCAACTCTTGAAATTGTTTGGGCGGGAAGCGGGAAAGAATTTTGGAAATGTCCTGGGCGCGATTGCCCGGGTCGGGATGAGAACTCAGAAATTGAGGACCGCTTCGGCCTCCGCTCTGCTGCGCCAACTTCTGAAAGAAGGTCACGACTGACCGCGGGTTATAGCCTGCGTCGTAGATGATCTGGGCCCCCACCATGTCAGCTTCGGTTTCCGCTTCGCGAGAATACTTCATCAAGACCGAACCGGCAGTGAACGAAATCCCCATCTGCGCCAGGGACCCCGCCCAGCCACCGACGCCCGCACCCAGAATGCCGCCCAAAATGGCGAGGGGCAATTGTGCTTTCATTTGCCGGCTAGCCTGGCGGGTAGAGTGGCGCATGACCACGTGCGAGATTTCGTGTCCCATGACCCCGGCCAGTTCGGATTCGGTGGCGGCCTCAATCAATCCTGTGTGGACGTAAACCGGCCCGCCGGGAAGGGCGAAAGCATTGATTGATTTCTCGCGCACAACTTTGAAAGTGTATGGGAATTTATAGCCCGGAGCCTTGGCTGCCAGCCTCTGTCCCAACGAATTGATGTACTTCGACATGGGGTGACCGGGCGGCAGCAACTTCAGTTGGCGCTCGACCTCAGCCACGCCCTTTTGTCCAATCTGAATTTCCTGCTCGATGGTGTAGCGATTTCCTGAGGTGGGATTAGCCGTGACCCGTCCCTTTTTCGGATCGACATTGGCCTGGGCCGCGCCGAGCAACACGACGCCGACCAGCACAGAGCACAAAGTGCGATTAAGAAACGCCGCTTTCATGGCCATTGGACCTGAAAAACCGGGAGAAAATTGTACACTACCCCCGACCCGCGACCCTGAGGCGAGAGCAGCGCAAATGGATGGCGGATCAGTTCGAAATTCCCGCCTTGGCTAAATGATGTATAGTTTCGCTTCTCGGAATAGGCCCCTGCTGAAAAAACACTTCAGGAGAATCATTTATGTCCCGTAATCTTTTGTCTCGGAACCGTCCAGGTTCGCTCTTAGTTTCAATCTGCGCGCTGATGTTTGCCGCTCTTTCACTCGTTCCAGTAACATCGGCCCAGGTTTCGACAGAGCAATATCCTCCCGGCGGGTATCCGCCGGGACGTCCGCTGCCCATCGCACTTCAGTGCCAGAACGCGCTCGGGGACCGGATTAGCGCCGATGCGGGCCGGCGCGTAACTCTAGCCCTCGATACCCAGAACCTCTACCCGTCATTGAATGGGCGGCAGGGCATACGCGGGAATCTGCGTTATGGAATTGGAGGTCGGAACACATGGAGATCGGCGACCTACGACTGCATTGTTGATCCTCGTTCGAATCGAGTCGAGCGCGTGAACTATAGTCCACGGGCGAACAATACCGGTTGGCCAGGAGGCCCGGGTTACCCAGGAGGCCCCGGCTATCCCGGTGGTCCGGGTGGACCCGGTTATCCCGGCGGTCCCGGTATTCCTAACTATCCCAGGGTGAGGGTCGATACGCCGATGCGGGGGGTCTACAGCAGCAGATCGGTCGGAGGCGTGAACATCACTCGCGGGTATGTAGACAGTAGAGGACCGACTCCCTCAATTACGCTGAGGGGCAACGGAAATTTCAGCATTACGTTCTACGGAGTGGTAGAGCGCTCCGATGGCGGTGGGTTCACCATGCGAATTACAGGTTCCGATCGAGGAGATGCGCGAGGCAGCGCCCAGGCCCGCTTCAACCGGGACCTCAACGAAGTCGAAATCATTATTGTGAGCGGCAGGGTGGGCCGGGACGACTTCTCGGGCAACTTCAACCGCAGGAAATAGATCGCGCCGGTTCTCAGCCTGGCGCCTCTAACGCCGGGCTGAGAGCAGGGTGAGAATATCCTTGAGTCCCTGCCGAATATATTTCAGATCAGAAGTTGGACGCGCGGGAAAGGGAAGCGGGTCCTGCTTTTTGTCGGTCTTGATCTCCGCCCGGAGGTGCTGCCGCGCTCCCGGGATGGTGAAACCTTCCTCGTAAAGCAGTTGCTTGATGCGCAGAACGCCCTCTACGTCCTTGCGGCGATACATGCGCTGGCCGGTGCTGCTCTTGATCGGCTTCAACTGGGGGAACTCGGTCTCCCAGAAGCGCAGCACGTAAGCCGGCAGAGTGCACAGACGCGAAACTTCTCCAATGCGGAAATAAAGCTTATCGGGAATCAAGACATCGGTGGCAGTCGACTTAGAGTTGGCTCGGGTTCGTGGGCTCATCTTGGTTTCCGGCAGCCGCATTCAGAGCAGGGACGTTCTTCCCCACTGGCGTTTCTAGCATGACCGCGCCTCCGCGACAACCACATTCTAAAAGAATCGCTGTATTTCTGGCCGCAGTCTCTACCGGAAAGTGGAAGACGAACCTGCGAGTCCACTGGAGTGACCGCTTGCCCAAAGCCTGTGTACACTGGCTGAGGCTTGCCGACATCTCGACCCTGATCGGACGTTATGCGACGGGATCCCATCGAACTGGAGATCTTCAAGAATATATATCACTCCATCGCGGAGGAGATGGGGGCCGCTCTGCGCCGCACCGCATTTTCTCCCAACATCAAGGAGCGTCGGGACTATTCTTGCGCCATTTTTGATTCTCTCGGCGAAGTCATCGCCATGGGCGACCATATGCCGGTGCATTTAGGTTCGATGCCCATGTCGGTGCGCGCAGCCCTGGAGAGCTTTCCTCTCAACCCTGGCGACGTGGTGATGTTGAACGATCCTTTTCGCGGGGGGACCCATCTGCCGGACATCACGCTGGTGGCGCCAGTCTATGTGCGACGACATACGCGAGCGAAAAAGCCGGATTTTTACGTGGCCTCTCGCGCCCATCACGCCGATGTAGGTGGAACTTATCCCGGATCGATGGGTTTGTGTCGCGAGATCTACCAGGAGGGATTTCGTATTCCTCCGGTGCGAGTCATGCGCTCGGGCGTGATGGAACGCGATGTTCTGGCGCTGCTGTTAAGCAACGTCCGAACCCCCAACGAGCGAGAAGGGGACCTGGGAGCGCAGATTGCGGCCTGCCACACCGGAGCCCAGCGCTTGCGCGAAGTTTGCGCGCGTTACGGATTGAAGCGGGCGCAATCCGCGTCGCGAGCGTTACTGGATTACTCGGAGCGGATGATGCGCGCGTTTTTGGCGCTTGTGCCGCCGGGTACCTACCGGGCGGAAGATTTTATGGACAGCGACGGAATTAGCGAGCGGCTGGTGAAGATCGCGGTTTCGTTGAAGATTCAGGTTCCGCACGGGCGAGTCGCCCGCGGCCACACGGTTTCGGTGGATTTCACGGGTTCCGATCCGCAGGTTGAGGGAAGTATTAACGCCGTCGAAGCGATTACCTATTCAGCCTGTTTCTATGTCTTTCGCTGTCTTTTAGACGAAGATGTGCCAGCCACATCGGGGCTGATGCGTCCTATACGGGTGATTGCGCCGTTTGGGACGGTAGTGAATGCGCACCCTCCGGCCGCCGTGGCGGGCGGGAATGTGGAAACCTCGCAGCGCATTGTGGATGTACTGCTGCGAGCCTTGGCGCAGGCAGTTCCCGATCGGATTCCCGCAGCAGCTTCTGGAACCATGAATAATCTTACGATTGGAGGAACGGATCCTCGCACCGGTCAGCCGTTCGCGTACTACGAAACCATCGCGGGTGGAATGGGCGCCCGCCCCACCAAGCCAGGCGTTTCGGGCGTGCACACTCACATGACGAATTCGCTCAACACACCGGCGGAGGCGCTGGAGTATTCGTATCCGCTCCGAGTGCGCCAATATTCGCTGCGGCCCGGAAGTGGAGGCGACGGAAAACATCGGGGCGGAGACGGCATCGTGCGCGAGATTGAAGTTCTCACTGACGCCGAAGTCACGCTGCTCTCCGACCGGCGCTTGCGCCGACCCTGGGGACTGAGTGGAGCGGCCGATGGTTTGCCGGGAAACGCTTCTGTGCTCCGGCGCGACGGTTCGGTGGAAAAACTGCCGGGCAAGGCCAACGTGCGGTTGATCAAAGGAGAACGAATCCGGATTGAGACGCCGGGCGGTGGCGGCTGGGGACATTCCAACCCACACCACTGAGACCCGGGAGGCATTATGCAGCGCATAAAATCGGTGGGCGTTCTTTCTTGCGCCAAGATGTTGGAGGTCCTGTTACGGCTTCGCGGCCGAACCCAGTCCCGCTGCCTGGGCGGGGCGATGCTAGAATCAAAAGTTCGGCTTCTCATTTTGAATTCATAGGTTGCATTCATGCCCAAAACCATGCTCGCGGTTGTGAAGCCGGAGGCCGCGCCCGGCGCCGAAATCCGCGAAGTGAAGGTTCCAGCGTTTGGCCGTAACGACGTCCTGGTGAAGGTAAAAGTCGCGTCGATCTGTGGCACCGATCTGCACATCTACGAGTGGGACCGCTGGGCGCAAAACCGCATCCATCCTCCGTTGATTCCAGGACATGAGTTTTGCGGCGAGGTGGCTGCCTTCGGCGACGAAGTCACCAGCGTGAAAGAAGGCGATTTCGTCTCCGCCGAGATGCACGTGGCGTGCGGAAAATGCCTGCTATGCCGGACGGGCGAGGCCCATATTTGCCAGAACGTGAAGATCATCGGCGTGGATGCGGACGGAGCGTTTGCCGAATACGTGGTGATTCCGGAATCGAATATCTGGAAGCTGGATCCGGCCATCCCGCAGGAGTACGCGTCGATTCTGGACCCCTTAGGCAACGCGGTGCACAGTGTTCTGGCGGGAGAGATTGCGGCCAAAACCGTCGCCATTACCGGTTGCGGTCCGATTGGATTGTTCTCGATTGCGGTCGCGCGCGCGGTTGGTGCGACTACCATTTTTGCCATCGAGGTGAACCAGCATCGGCGACGCCTGGCACAGGAAATGAAAGCAGACTTCGCCCTCGATCCTTCCAAAGACGATGTGCGTGCCATCGTAAATGAACAGACCGAGGGGCTGGGCGCGGATGTTGTTCTTGAGATGGCGGGACACCCGAGCGCCATACGCACAGCTTTTGATATTGTCCGGCGGGGCGGACGCATTTCGCTTCTAGGGCTAACTTCGAAGCCCATTCCGTTGAACTTTTCAGAGGACATTATTTTCAAGGGCATCACCGTTCAAGGCATCAGCGGGCGTCGCATGTATCAGACGTGGTATCAGATGACTGCGTTGTTGAAAGCCGGCAAGCTGGACCTTCATCCCGTGATCACAGACCGTATCGGAATGAAGGATTTCTCCAAGGCTATGGAGCGGTTGAAGACCGGTGAGGCTAGCAAGATTCTGGTCTATCCCAACGGGACCAAGTAACTCAGTTTCCAGTTAGTAGTTCTCGGTTCTCAGTGAATCCATCTCATCGGATACAATTCCAAAACAATGCTTCGTTACTTCACTGCGGGGGAATCTCATGGCGAGGCGCTGGTCGCCTTTCTTTCGGGATTGCCGGCCGGCCTTAAGGTGGATCAGGCCTTCGTGGACCGTGAACTCTGGCGCCGCCAGCAGGGGTTTGGCCGCGGCGGACGAATGAAGATCGAGACCGACAAGGCTCACATCCTGTCCGGCGTGCGGCACGGAGCCACCATCGGATCGCCTATCTCGATTCTGCTCGAAAATAAAGACTGGAAGAATTGGCAGGAATCGCTGCCGGTCGAAGAGGGAGATTCCGCCAAACATAAACGGGTGGCTTCGCCGCGTCCGGGACACGCTGATCTGGCAGGAGCCCTGAAATACAATTTCTCCGAAGCTCGCTACGTGCTGGAGCGAGCCTCGGCACGGGAATCGGCGGCGCGGGTTGCTGTCGGCGCGCTGGCCAAGTTGTTTCTGCGCGAACTGGGGATCGACGTCCTCAGTCATGTGCTCGCTGTGGGCAGCGCCACGCTGAAGAAAGATGTTGCATGGGAACAGATACGCGGTCTGGCGGAACG
The DNA here is from genome assembly GCA_963822555.1 of Terriglobia bacterium. GTDB lineage: Bacteria > Acidobacteriota > Terriglobia > Terriglobales > Acidobacteriaceae > JAIQFF01. Next base: position 3,633,322 of record CAWGHY010000002.1, on the reverse strand, counting down.
CAATGAGGTGGTATTGAACTGCGCCGACCCCGATGCTGAACTGCAAATGAAAGAAGAAGTGGACAAGGTACTGCGGACGGGAGATTCGGTGGGTGGGGTCTTCGAAGTGGTGGCGCACAAAGTTCCGCCCGGACTGGGGACTTACGCGCAGTGGGACGAGCGCCTGGACGGCATGCTGGCGGGCGCCGTCATGTCGCTGCAAGCGGTGAAGGCGGTTGAGATCGGGTCGGGAGTGACCGCTGCCTCGTCTCCTGGCTCCGCCGTACATGATGAAATAGGCTATGGCGCGGCAACCGGGTTTACCCGCAGCAGAAATAATGCCGGAGGTATCGAGGGTGGAATATCGAATGGGGAGGACATTATTGTGCGGGGATATTTGAAGCCGATTTCAACCCTGCGCCGTCCCTTGCAGTCGGTGGATTTTGCCAGCCGCGAACCCGTGAAGGCGGCTTATGAGCGCTCTGACGTTTGTGTGGTGCCGGCTGCGGGAGTGGCAGCGGAGGCCATGGTGGCGCTGACCCTGGCGCGCTGCGCGCTGGAAAAATTCGGCGGCGATTCGATGACAGAAACGTCGCGCAACCTGAAGGGATACCTGGAGCAAGTCAAGAATTACTGACAAGGTGATTATCGAACCTGCATGATCTATCCCATTGTGAAGTTTGGAAATCCGGTTCTGGAAAAACCCGCCGAACCGGTCACCGATTTCGATGCCCATTTAAAAAAACTGGTCGATGACATGTTCGAGTCCATGTACGCGGCGCACGGGGTGGGACTGGCGGCGCCTCAGATTGGAATTTCAAAACGCCTGGCGGTCATCGATGTCACGTTCAAGGAAGATCCGGATGCCAAGCTCGTGATTGCGAATCCGGAGATCATTCATACCGAAGGCCGCCATACCCAGAACGAAGGCTGCCTCAGTATCCCCGAATTTCGCGAACCTGTTTCCCGCGCGCGCAAAGTCACCATCCGGGCCCAGGACGTGAATGGGAAGTGGTTCGAAAAAACCGGCGACGATTTGTTGGCCCGGGCCTTTCTGCACGAAACCGATCACCTGAATGGCAAGCTCTACATCAGCCACATTAGCGCCCTCAAACGGGACTTCATGAAACGCAAGATCCGCAAGCTGATGAAGGCTGGAGAATGGTAGGGAATTGAGTAATTGGGAAATTTAGTAATTGAGCAATTGAAAACCGCGAGACGAGGGCTCTTCAATTACTCAATTACTAAATTTCCCAATTACTCAATTCTTCGATGCCCGCTTCTATCAATCTCGTTTTCTGCGGCACACCGGCATTCGCCGTTCCAACTCTGGAAAAACTGGTGGAAGCCGGGTTCGAGGTGCCTCTTGTGGTGACCCAGCCCGACAAGCCGAAGGGCCGCGGCATGGAACTCGCGTTGTCGCCGGTGAAGCAAAGGGCGCTGCGGTTGGGATTGCCAGTCGGCCAGCCGGACAAGATCAAAAACAACGAAGAATTTCGCAGACAGCTTGCAGAAATCGCACCCAGCGCGATCGTTGTTGTCGGTTACGGGCGCATCATTCCGCAATGGATGATCGATCTGCCGCCGCTGGGGAACCTCAACCTCCACGCCTCGTTGCTACCTAAATATCGCGGCGCGGCGCCCATTCAGTGGGCCATTGCCCGCGGCGAGAACGTCACTGGCGTCACTACCATGCGGATCGATGCTGGCCTCGATACCGGAGATATTTTGCTGCAGAAAGAAATCCCAATTTCACCCCAGGACACTGCCGTCACTCTGGCGCCGCGAATGGCTGCCATCGGCGCCGAACTCATGGTTGAAACGCTGCGCGGCTTGCGATCTGGGATCGTGAGCGCCCGCCCCCAGGACAATGCCAGGGCCACGCTCGCGCCCATACTCAAGAAAGAAGATGGCCAAATTGATTTTCATCGTACTGCCCAGGAAGTTCTGAATTGCTTGCGCGGCTTTCAGCCCTGGCCAGGCGCATACACCAGCTTTCGCGGCAAGAACCTCCAAATCTGGGCGGCGCAGCCGGTGGAACGCGCCGTCAGTCCAGCTGCAATCGTGGTCGAGAATGGTCGGCTGATTGTCGGTTGCGGTTCGGGTAGTGCGCTGCAGTTGCTCGAAGTTCAACTCGAGGGGAAGAAACGGATGCCGGCGGCCGCCTTCGTCCATGGCCATCAACCCCGCGCCGGCGAGAAGCTGGGCTTCTGAGAACCGGGAACTAGCTACTAACAACTGAGCTTTTCGAAATCATGGCCACTTCTCCCGCTCGCGTCGCAGCCTTCGACATCCTGCTTCGCATTGAGCAACAGCATGCCTACGCTTCCGAGCTGTTGCATTCGAGCCAATACGCGAAACTCTCGCCCGCTGACCACGGTCTGGCCACTGAACTGGTCATGGGAGTGCTGCGTTGGCGGTCTCTGCTGGATGAGGAGATTGGTCGATTCTCTGACCAGCGGGTCGCGAAGCTCGATATTGAAGTGCTGACTGCGCTGCGGCTGACGGCGTATCAATTGTTGTTTCTTGACCGGATTCCCGGCCGTGCCGCCGTGCATGAGAGTGTGGAACTGGTGAAGCGCGCCCGCAAGGGCTCGGCGGTTCCTTTCGCAAATGCGGTATTGCGCAAGTTGGCTGGAAGTATCTCAGCGGCTAGATCCCCGCAACCGGCAGTCGCCGCCTCACAAGAACTGGAGCATTTCTCCATACGGGAATTCGCTGTGGAGCAGAGGAACGAGACAGGCCTTGAAACTGCGGCTGCGTCGGCGCGGAAGTTGGCGCATCCGCTGTGGCTGGTAGAACGCTGGGAACGCCGGTTCGGTCTGGATAAGGTACGGCGAATTTGCACTTACGACCAGCAGGCCCCACCGACTGCGGTTCGTTTGACCGACGCGAGCACGGAAGCCGAGTTGGCGCGCGATGGGATCGATCTTGTTCCTGGCGAGTTGCTTGCATGCGCTCGCAAAGTTCGTAGCGGCAACGTTTCCCGCACTCGCGCTTTTGCCGAAGGTCGAGTCTCGATCCAGGACGAGGCCTCGCAATTGGTCGCGTTGCTGGTCGGCACCGGCTCGAAGATTCTTGATTGTTGTGCAGCCCCGGGCGGTAAGACGCGGGTACTGGCGGAGCGCAATCCTGACGCCAACATTGTTGCGCTGGAGTTGCATGCGCACCGGGCTCTTCTGCTTCGGAAACTGGTTCTGGCCGGACACGTGGAAGTAATCAATTCGGACATCCTCGAGTTCAAGAAATCGGCGAATTTCGATCGCGTCTTGGCCGATGTTCCGTGCTCCGGCACCGGCACTCTGGCCCACAATCCGGAAATCAAATGGAAATTGCAGCCCGCCGATCTGGCCGACTTGCATCGCCGCCAAATCGCCATTCTGCGGGCGGCGATGCAGCAGGTTGCACCCGGTGGGCGGCTCGTGTACTCCACTTGCTCGCTCGAGCCAGAAGAAAATGAACGGGTCGTAGACGAGGCGCTCTCTTCCTCCGACCCCGCATTCCGTGTTGTCGATTGCCGGTTGGAACTGGAGCGGCTGCGAGCCCAGGGCGAACTCGTTTGGAACGATGTCGATTCGCTGGTCAGCGGGCGCTCTGTGAGAACTATTCCTGGCGTCCATCCGTGTGATGGTTTTTTTGTGGCGATTCTGGAAAAAAGCTAAGCCGATTTGTGAGGCTTGGACGGCGGGCAGGATGCCCGCCGGACAGCCGGCGGGACGCCGGCGCTACAGGGTTCTTGTTACCGGACTTCGAAGTTCACAGCCGACCCGGCCAACACTTTCTCGCCTGCTGCGGGATTTTGCGAAACGATCATGCTGGCCGGAGATGGGGGCGGCGGTGTTGTCGGCGATGTGCCTTCGGTTGGTGGGGCCGTGGTCACGGCTCCGATGTGCAGTCCGGCATCTTGCACGGTTTGAGTTGCGGTGCCGAGCGGCTGTCCGACAAAATTCGGCATGACCAGAGCCTGCGGTGGCGCAGCCGTCGCGACCAGCAGGCTAATCTTCGGAGCAGAAACGCCGCTGGCGTTCGGCGGCGGAGCCTGGGCCATGACCTGACTGTCCGGCGCATCCCCTGATCGCATTTGTGCGATGGCTCCGACGTCCAGACCTCGCCGGCGGATGTTGATGTTGGCGGCCCGCTCACTCTGTCCGATTACATCAGGAATGGCGACCCGCTGGGGCCCCAGGCTCTCTGCCACGCGAACCTGCCAGCCCCGCCGCACCTGGCTTCCGCCCGGCGGAAGCTGAGACAGAATTTTGCCCTCGGGCACCGTGGGACTGTAATACTGACGCTCCACGCTGAGTTCCAGTCCGCTTTGCTCCGCGATCATGCGCGCCGCGGCGGGACTCTTGCCGACTAGATCGGGGACGGCGACTTCGTGGCCATGGATCGCCAGGCGCATCGCGGTGAGTGCGGAGACCAGCGCCACCACCAGCAAGACTAGCGCCAGCAGGACCAGCCGAAAAAAAGACTTCATGCAGCGAGATTATAGCTGGACGACTCGGCCTCAGTGGACGTTTGGCGGGCGAATCGCGCGACCACAGGTGCAAGACGCAAAACGCTGTTCCCGATTCAGCATCGCGAGTCATGCGATTGTGTTGGCTCGGACTGCACCATCTATACTGGTTCCATGTCTGCTGTCGATGTGACGCCGGGGAACGATATTCTTGAGACGCTGCGGCGGCACTGGGGATACGATTCATTCCGGCCTCTGCAGGAGCGCATCGTACGCAGCCTGCTCGACGGACAGGACAGTTGCGTGGTCATGCCGACCGGCGGCGGAAAATCTCTCTGCTACCAACTGCCGGCGGTGATGCTGGGACGGACCGCAATCGTGGTCTCGCCATTGATTGCGTTGATGCAGGACCAGGCGGCGCAGCTGGCGCAAATGGGTATTCCCGCAGCTGTGCTGAACAGTTCTCTCCCCAGCGAAAAGCAGACGCAGGTGATACGCAAGGCATCGGAGGGCGAGTACCGGCTGCTGTATCTTTCCCCCGAACGCCTGGCGCGGCCCGATACCATCGGCTGGCTGCAACGCGTTCCTATTGCTTTCTTCGCCATCGATGAAGCGCATTGCATCTCCGAGTGGGGACACGAATTCCGGCCGGAATACCGGCAGTTGAGCCGGCTGCGCGCGCATTTTCCCGATCACCCCATCGCCGCTTTTACGGCCAGCGCGACGAAGCGTGTGCGGCACGATATTCTTCACCAGTTGCAATTGCGCGATCCGCACAAGTGCATTGCCAGCTTTCACCGCTCGAATCTGCGCTATCTGGTGAAGCAGTGTGAAGGCGGCGAACAACCCAGCTTGCTGTTGCGCGCGCTGCGCAACTATCAGGACAGCAGCATCATCGTTTACGCGCCCACCATCGCGAAGGTCGAGGCCACGGTGAAGTTTCTTGACGAGCATCAAATTCCCGCCATCGGCTACCACGGCAAGATGGATGCGGCCGAGAGACGGGACAATCAGGAACGATGGATGTCGGATGAAGTGCGCGTGCTGGTAGGCACGATCGCCTTCGGTCTGGGTATCAACAAGGCGTCGGTGCGGGCAGTGGTGCATCTGGCGTTGCCCAAATCGATCGAGCAGTATTACCAGGAGGCGGGACGCGCTGGACGGGATGGTCAACCGGCGGACTGCATCCTGCTCTGGCAGAAACGCGATGCGGCGCTGCTGGCATATTTCGCCGACCAGATCGTTGACCCGGCCGAGAAAGAACGGGCGTGGCAGCGCTATCACACCATTCGCCGCTTCGCCGAATCGGACGGGTGCCGGCATCGCGAGATTTGTGTGCATTTCGGGGAAACGCCGAAGTGGACGACCTGTGGGGCGTGCGACGCCTGCGGCTGTGAATCCGCCTGGCTGGTCAAGTCAGTCAAGGCTGAGCAACCGAAACTGAAGCCGCCTGCGGCCCTAGTGATGCCCACGCAACCCGTGCCCATCGCAGAGGGAGTCGCGAATCTCGATCCCGCCCTGCGCGAGTATTTGCGAGAATGGCGGCGTGCGGCGGCGAAGCAGCAGGGCGTTCCTGCTTTCGTTGTGATGCACGACTCCGCGCTCGACGAGATCTGCCGCAAGCGTCCGGGCTCGATCTCGGAACTGCTCGGCATTTCGGGATTCGGCGAGTACAAGGCCGCGCTCTACGGCCCTCGCATTTTCGAGGCGTTGGAGCAGTTCCGAAGTGGCGTCGGCGCGGCCGCGAAGCCTGAGGTCGGGACTAACTCGCGCCCGACCAAGACGGGTTAGTGGTTTATGATGGTGGGCTTGATCAGGTCTTATATTCCGGTAGGCGTTCCGCCTGAGGCCAAACATGAGCACTACTGTGGTTCCGACTGATAAGTTGCAGCTGACACGCGCAGAGATCAACCGCAAACAGAAGGAGTACATCTTTCCTTCAGTCTCGACGTATTACTCCGATCCTCTCCCCATGGATCACGCTTCCATGCAGCATGTGTGGGACGTCGAAGGGAAAAAGTACCTCGACTTTTTTGGCGGCATTGTGACCATCAGCGTCGGACACTGCAATCCGCGGGTGACCTCGCGCACCAAAGAGCAGATCGACCGTATGCAGCACGTCTCGACCTGCTTTCCCAATGTGCCAATGGTTGATCTCGCGGAGAAGCTGGCGCAGATCACGCCGGGAGCGCTGAAGAAGTCCTACTTCACCAACAGTGGAACCGAGGCGAATGAGACCGCGATTCAGGTGGCGCGCATGCACACCGGGAACTTTGAAGTCGTGGCGCTGCGCCACGGCTACAGTGGCCGCTCGTCGCTGACCCGCGGACTTACCGGCATGAACACCTGGCGCAAGGGCACGATTGAAGTTGGTATCGTGCATGCTATGAATCCGTACTGCTATCGCTGCCCGCTGGGGCTGAAATATCCTTCGTGCGAAGTTGCCTGCGCGAAGGATATCGAAAGTGTCATTCAGTTCTCGACCTCGGGGCGCATTGCCGCCTTCCTGGCCGAGCCGATTCAGGGCGTGGGCGGTTTCATCACGCCGCCCAAGGAGTATTTCAAGCTGGCATTCAACATCGTCAAACAGTACGGCGGCGATTTTATTTCGGACGAAGTGCAAACCGCATGGGGACGCACTGGCCACAAATGGTTCGGCATCGAGCATTGGGAAGTTGAACCCGACATGATCACCGCCGCCAAGGGACTAGGCAACGGCACTCCAATCGGATTGACCGTGGCCAAGCCTGAGATTGCGGATTCTTTTCAAGGGATGACAATTTCGACCTTTGGCGGTAATCCAGTGACCAGCGTGACTGCCCGCGCGGTTATTGACATTATCGAAGAAGACGACTTGCGCACGAACGCTGCCGTGGTCGGAGAATACTTCCGCAAGAAGCTGGAAGAATTGCAGACTAAACATGCCATCATCGGCGACGTTCGCGGCATGGGGCTGATGCAGGCACTGGAATTGGTGGAAGATCGCGAGAGCAAGAAGCCGGCGTCCGCCAGCACGAATGCGTTGATGGAAGAAGCGCGCAAGCGTGGGCTTCTGGTCGGTAAGGGCGGATTCTATGGCAACGTGATCCGCATGTCGCCTCCGTTGAATATCGGGAAAGCCGACGTGGATGAGGCGGCACGAATTCTGGATGAGAGTTTTGCGGCGCTGAAAAAATAGCGAGAAAAGTGGAGGATGGGCATCCCGCCCGTCTGGTAGCGGCTGGACGGGCGGGGATGCCCGTCCTCCACCCGCGGCTAATGTGTTTCGTCTCCTGCGGGCGCTGTGTCAGGGGTATCCACTGCGTGGGGCGCCAAATTTGGCACTCCATCCGGCGGCGCCTGGAAATCTCCCGGATCTTTTCCCGCCAGCGCCACCTTCATGAAATCCATCCAGATGGGCAGCGCGGCGCGGGCGCCGGTCTCCTTTGCGCCCAGGAATCTCTTTTCGTCATAGCCAATCCACACTCCGCAAGTGATGGACGGTGAGAAGCCCACGAACCAGGCGTCGGTAAAGTTGTTGGTGGTGCCGGTCTTTCCTGCCAGAGGATAGTTTAGCGACGAGGCAGCAATGGCAGTGCCATGCAGCACGACCTCCCGCAGCATGGAAGTCATGATGCGGGCGGTACGGGCGCTGACTACGTCTTTCACGTCAGGGAAATTTTCTTCCAGGGTGCGGCCTTCGTAGTCCGTCACCTTGGTGATGTAGCGCGGCATAATGTGCACGCCGTCGCTGGGAAACACGCTGTAGGCCGAGGTCTGTTCCATAGGCGTGACCTCAACCGCACCCAACGCTACCGGCAAATAGGGTGGAATATTGGAGGTGATGCCGAAGCGGTGAGCGTACTCGATGACCGTCTTTATGCCGATACTGTCGGCCAGTTTCAGAGCCGGGATGTTGCGCGACTGGGCCAACGCCCGGCGAAGCGTAATGGTCCCTTCGAACTTCTCGTCATAATTGTGGGGTTCATACGCAGGGCCTGAAGGCATCGGAAACGCGACCGGGGCGTCGAGGATGGTGTCATCCGGAGTCGCGCCGCGGTCTATGGCCGCGGTGTAAACGTAGGGCTTGAAGGACGATCCCGCCTGGCGCAGCGCCTGAGTCGACCGGTTGAACTTGGAAAGATTGAAATCGCGTCCGCCCACCATCGCCTTGATCTCGCCGGTGGCGTTGTCGATGGCGACCAGCGCGCCCTGCGCGCCCGAATCTTCTTCGAGGCTGACTCGCGCTTTTCCGTCCGGGGTCAGTGCGAGAATCTTCACGTAGGCGACGTCTCCCGGCTTCAGGATGTCGGGCAGTTTGTGGTGGGTCCAAGGGGCGTCGGCAGGCGCGAGGGTCGTCGCATAGCGACCGAATTTGACCGTCGCCGAAGCCGGACTTTCCGCTACAACCAGAGCGTGCACATAGTCACCGACCTCGGGCTCGCTGTCCCAATCGGGATGTTGAAAGTTGGCAAGCGTGACCTCGCCGCCTAAAACATTCTGCAAATGCCCTCTCCAGCCGTGGCGGCGTTCGTATGCGGCCAGGCCATCGAATACGGCGCGATTCGCGGCCCGTTGCAGGTCCATGTCGAGCGAGGTATAAACTTTCAATCCGCCCTCGTGGACCTGATCGCTGCCGTATTTGCTTTCCAGGTAACGCCGGATTTCTTCGACAAAATAAGGCGCCAGCGAATCGGGATCGTGGGCCACGTCAAGACGAATGGGTTCATCGCGTGCCGCGGCCGCCTGTTGCGCCGTGATGTTCCCGTCTTCGAGCATCGAATTGATTACCAGGTTGCGGCGCTTCAGAGCGTGGTCGGGATGGGTGATGGGCGAATAGTAGGACGGAGACTTGGGCAGGCCCGCGAGTAGCGCGGCTTCATCGAGGGTCAATCGTTTTGCCGGCTTGCTGAAGTAAAACTGCGACGCCGCCTCAAAACCGTAGACGCCGTGACCGAGATAAATCTGGTTGGCGTACAGGGTGAAGATTTGCGGTTTGGTGAAACGCCGCTCGATTTGCACCGCCAGCAACGCTTCCTGAATTTTTCGATGAAAGGAGCGGTCAGGTGAAAGAAAAAGATTGCGCGCCAGTTGCATGGTGAGCGTCGATGCGCCCTGCACCCGGCCACCTGACTCGATATCGCGATAGGCAGCGCCCGCGATGCGCCAGATGTTGACGCCCCAATGCCGGTAGAAGTCCTTGTCTTCGATCGAAATCAGCGCCTGCCGCAGGACCTCCGGGTAGTCATCGTAACTTGCCACCACCCGCCGCTGTAGCGCGAAAGACCCGATGGTGCGTCCCTGATCGTCGTAAAGTTCGGTAATCGAACTGGGCCGGTAATGCTCGAGTTGATCGACCTGCGGCAGGTCGGTCGAGTACACGAGTAACAGGCCGGCTGTAGCTCCCACCAAGGCAGAGACCAGCACCAGCAGGCCAAGGACGAGTCGACCCACCATCTTGCTCTCGACGACCGGAGATTCCGAAGAATCCTGCACCTGAAATTTCACGAGAGGTTAAGTTCAGGATAGCAGGAGCGTGGCGAAATCTTACCTTCGGTTTCCTACTGCGATTTTGCTTGGCCAAGGTAGTGGTCGAACCAGTCCGCGAACGCCTCTACATCCTCCTGGGATTTCCAAAAATCGGCCCAGCCATGCCCCTTGCCCGGGCGCACGATGATCTTCACCATCGGTGCCCCGACCTCCTTGGCCCGTGCGGCAAAGGTTTCAGACTGCTGGAGCGGAACTGGAACATCGTTCTCACCATGAATGATCAGGACGGGAGGGAGATTGGCGGTCACGAAATAGATGGGAGAGATTTGCCTGCCGACGATCTGCCGGCCGAGTTCGGTACTGGCCAGCGATCCGCCAAAGGTGCGAATCCAGGGAGACTCCGGCGTCCGATCCGAATTCTCCTCGCCAAGACCGCCTCTCAAAAAATCAGTAGGCGGGAAAAAGCACGCGGCAGCCTGTACCGCGCTACTTTCGCGATCTACCGGATCAGGCGCCGTCGCAGGACCCGCTTCACCCTGGGTCGTAACCATTAAGGCAAGGTGACCTCCCGAGCTTGATCCCAGAATCCCGATCCGGTTGCGGTCGATTTTCCATTGACCCGCGTTGTGACGAATGAATCGAACGGCGCGCTCGAGATCGAGCACCATGTCGGGAATCGTAAAAAAGGGCTGGGAGCTATGGACGACGGCGAAGACCGTGTACCCTCGTTTGAGATAGGGGTCGTAATACTCCGGCGTGATGCGCGGCAGCGTGGGATCGTCATGACTTGAAAGCCAGCCGCCGCTCACGATGAAGACAATCGCGGCGCCATTCTTCCTGGCCGGTTCAAACACATCAAGAGTCAAAGCCATGCCGGCTTTGCGCCCGTACACCACGTCGGCAGTGCGCTTCACCTCCTGGCCCAGGAGGGAACTCGACAGGAGCGCCATTGCTAACAGAATCAGAGTCGATTGTCTTCTCAGAAAGTGCTCCATGACACTTGGAGTATCGGACAACTTAGTTCATCCCCACGCCGTGTCCCGGGAATTCTGCCTCACCATGACACGTGGCTGCCAGCCCCGGTTCAATGGGTTGAAATACATTTGGCGCTCTTCATTGCGGTCTGCAGAAGTGGTCTCCGCCGTCTTTGCGTTTTGGCAGCGCAGGCGCGTAGCTTTACGCCTTTTCGGACAACTGTCTTCAGCTAGAATGGATGGACTGGTAAGGGTGGAGAACAACCCGTGTTCAGGCCCTTCATTTCCGCAATCCGGTAGCGGGCGCGTAGCTCAAACGGATAGAGCATCGGATTTCTAATCCGGCGGTTGCAGGTTCGATTCCTGCCGCGCCTACCAATCTTCTCTGCAGCTGACAAACGTCATTCCCCTTCCCGCGCTGCAAGTGCAATCAAACTCTTTCATCAGCCCCTTAAACACGAATGGCTTATGAACATTTTATGAACTATTTACGAAATTTTTATGTCTGCGCGTGTGCAATGGTGAGTGGGCGTGATTCCGACAGCTGTGACCGATTTAAGTCCCGGCAAGCCGCCACAATCACGATTGCCGATCATCCTTGGCGATTGCTTCAGGTATAGCTCAGGGCTAAGCGCGTGGTTGTTTCGAAGAGCTCTGTTGGACGGTTAGCGCGCAGGCACTCACTTTTTATTCGTTCTTTTACGCCTGCATGCTCAGGACCCACCACGCGACCGTCGAGACGGAAGGAGCTAACCAGTGGAGATAACCGGAACGGGAATGAGACTAGCAGTCAGGCCGGGTTTAGCTGCGGCCGTATGGGTCGTGGCTGTCGCTGTGGGATTTGCGCCCCTTGCTCAGGCAGGTACGGGAAACACGCCGATGTTTGCACAATCCGGAAGCGTCAGCGGAACTACACGAAATGCTCGAGGAGAGGCCTTGCCTCGGGTCACGATCACCGCGCATAGAGTCGAGGGGCAAGTCGATCGCACGGTGATCAGCGGCGCTGCCGGCGGTTTCGGCTTCGAGGGTCTAAGACCCGGACTTTACACCCTGACGGCCAACAATGAGGGTCCGAATCCTCCTGCCACCATCGTGGAGGTGTCTGCCGGCAAAAGCACCCAGGTCGACGTCATTGCGGCGAACGCGGCGGCCGGCCTCGACACCACGGCCCCAGCCACGACTCAATCTGCCGATCACTCAAACCTTGCCTCGGAGCCGGCGTTGCCTCCGGCAGTTGCCCGTGCCCTGGAGGCGATGCAAGCGCGCATCGAGCAGTTGGAAATGGAATTGAAGAATCGTTCGGCGTCAGCAGAACCGGCCCCAGTTGCGGCAACAGCTCCCCCCAAGCCCTCGGAACCAGCCACGATCACGGCCACGCCCAATCAGGAAATGGCGATGGTGCAACCGCAGAGCGAAGCTACGAGTCCGCAACCTTCGCCCGCTCAGACCTCTGCTGCTCCGGCGGTGGACACCCAAACCCCATTTGCCTACGCCGACTGGACCTGGCTGAACGGCACCGCCCGCACCAAAGATGCGGTGTGGGACTCGAAATTCTTCACCCCGGAAATCAGATTCGACACCAACTTTGTCAGCAGCTTTAACCATCCCCAGGATGACACGATCGGCGGGTCGACCGAGATTTTCCGCTCGAACGAAGTTCAAGTGGAGCAAATCAGCTTCGGCGGTGACTTCCACTGGCAGAACGTTCGCGGCCGGGTGTTGACCATGAATGGAATGTTCGGAGTCACGACGCCACGCAACGACTCCAGCCCAGGACGCGGCCAATGGGATCTGCGCGGCGCCTACAAGTACGTGTCCGAGGCCTACGGAGGCTATCACTGGAATGTGAACCACGGCCTCAATGTGGACGCGGGAATTTTCGTCTCCTACATCGGCCTGTTCAGCTACTACAACTTCGATAACTGGGCTTACCAACCTTCTTATGTGTCATCCAACACGCCCTGGTTCTTCAACGGGCTGCGCATTCAGTGGTTTCCTACCAACAAGCTGAAGATCGAGCCCTGGATCATCAATGGATGGCAATCCTACGGCAGAATCGGCAGCCGCCCCGGACTGGGCGGACAGATTTTGTATCGCCCGGCGCCGTGGATTTCGCTGGTCTTCAACAACTACGGCATGGGGGAAGACACGCTCGGCGCCGGTAACGGCAAACTTGGCCGCTCACGCATTCACACCGATGACAGCGTCGAGATCAAATACTACGATCACCCGGAAAAATTCCTCGACAAGATGGCGTTCTCGCTCACCGGCGATCTGGGATGCGAATACGGCGGAGGCGTGAGTTGCTTTGGAGATACAAAGGACTCTAGTGGCGCCATCCTTACGCACAAGCAGGCATTCTTAGGCTGGATGGCCTACAACCGCTGGCAGTTCAAGAAAGACACATATGGATTCACGATCGGCGGGGGCGCGATGAACAATCCGGGGCGCTATCTGGTGCTACTGCCGCCGATTAATGGAGCGGATGCGATCTCCGGATCTCCCTACTTTACGCAGAATCCCGGAGACCCGTTCAAGGCCTGGGATAGCTCCATCACTTTTGACTGGATGCCGAAACAGTACATCACCTTTCGCTGGGAGTACGGTTATCGCCACGCTAACGTGCCCTATTTCTCGGGTCGCGGTGGCATAACGCCCGGCGTCAACACTTCTACGAGCACGATTCCCAACCCGGGCGCGGGATCTCTCGTGGGGACCACGACCCTGGTGCCGGGAGGACCGTTCTTGTCCGCGACGCCGGGTTTCACCTGCGTTGCGGGAAGTGCGGGCTTCTGCCCAGATTTGCGGAAGGATGAAGCCAGTATCCGATTGGCCATCATGGTCAAGTTCTAGGCGTGCTCAGTCGGGTATGAAAAGCAGCGTGGATGAGTGGAGAGGTTTCTGAGTCGCGATCGCCGCAAATGGGGGAACCGAAGCAGCCTCCCCGTCGGTGAGGTTGGAGTGCAGCGCCGGTAGAAAGAGCTCTTCTTTCAATAGCAGTGAAATCGAGGAATCCATGTCAGTCCGTACTTTGGCGTTGTTACTTGGCGTTTCAATGGTTGCGCAGTCTGCAGTTGCTCAGTCCACCTTCGGAAGCATCGTCGGGGTGATCCAGGATCCCGGCGATCTGGTAGTGGCGGGAGCCCAGGTCACTCTCTCTAATTTGGACGACAAGTCCACCCGAACTGCAGTCACGGACGCGAATGGATCCTTCGAGTTCCTGAATGTTAAATCCGGCCGATACGAAATCGCGGTTCACGCGACGGGATTTGCCGCATTCAAGATGTCCTCGGTTCAACTTGATGCCCGCCAAACACTGCGAGTCAACTTTCCGCTGAAGATCGCTGCAGCGGCGGAAACCATAGAGGTCGGAGCCACGGCTGCCGCGATCAACACGGAAAACGCAACGCTCGGCGATAGCAAGGATTTTCTGCAAGTTTCAGAACTGCCGGTGAACTACCGGGGTGCGACTACGAGTCCTTTGGCAGCGCTTAATTCCGTGCCAGGCACGCAACAAGACGCGAACGGCAATGTTTCGATCGGAGGAGGAATTCCTTCCCAGGTTCAATATTCAGTGGACGGGTCTTCCACGGTGAACATTCGCCAGAACGGCGCCTTGGGGAATATGAATCCGTCCTCTGAACTAATCAGCGAATTCAAGGTCGCGCAGTTCAATAACAACGCGGAATTCAGCCAACTGGGCGATATCACCATCACCACCAAGAGCGGTACTCAGCAATATCACGGCAGCGCTTTCGAGTACCTGCAGAACAGCGCTCTCGATGCCACCACGCTGGGCTTCGCCGACAAGCCGCACAAAGCCTTTAATACTTTTGGCGGAAGCTTCAGTGGTCCGCTGCGAATTCCCCGATTGACGAAGGGGACGCCCCGGACTTTTTTCTTCGTGGATTTCGAAGCGAATCGCCGGCGCTACACGACTCCCGAGCAGTGGTCGGTGCCCACTTCGTCGATGAGGGCCGGTGATCTGAGCGGCATCTGCGCTCCCTCCACCTGCCAGATTCTCAACCCGCTGACTGGACAACCCCTGGCTGGAAACCAGATCGCAAACATCAACCCCGTAGCCGCAAATCTGCTTCAGCTTTATCTCCCGTCCCCGAACTTTGGGAACGGCCTCGATACCAACGCGAACTACCGGGTCCAGGTCCCCACGCCGAGCAACACAAACGGCTACGATGCGCGAGTCGATCGTACGCTCACCAATAAACAGTCGGTGTACTTGCGATGGAGTTCTAAGAATATCGACAGCACGCTTCCGAACGTGTTGTTGCCCAGTGATCACGACAGCGAAACCGATCGTAACCTCATCTTTTCTCACAACTATGCGATTACCAACAAGCTGGTGAATGAAGGTCGCTTCGGCCTTTCGTTTTTTAAATTAGGGGTGCAGTTTCCCATCGAAGGGGCGGCTGCGATACAGCAATTGGGTCTGACAGGCCTCGATCTGAGTGACCACCCGACAGCGGAAGCATTCCCCACCTTTAATTTCAGCGACGGCACCGGTTTCACACCGATCGGCCGCGACAAAGCCGGAACTACGAAATCGCAAACCATTCAGTTCACCGACAACCTGAGTTGGGTTAAGAGCAAGCACAGCCTGAAATTTGGAGTAGATGTGCGGCGCGTGGCCTACGCCGATATAGAGAGCTTCGGGGGTTCGGACGATTTCGGCTCCTTCACGTTCTCGTCCGGAGCTTTCACCGGAGCGCCGGCATGCGACCCCACAAACGCCGTGCCTTGCGAGTCCGCCTTCGCTGACTTCCTGCTGGGCTTGCCGGCAAAAACTTATGTCGCACAATCCGGCCCTGACGTCAGAGCCCATGCCATCCAGACCGGTGTGTACGGACAGGATGAATGGCGCCTGAACAATCGTCTGACATTGACCTTCGGCTTGCGCTGGCAGGCCCTGCCGCCCTTTGTAAGTCCGCTGGGAAATCTGACCGCTTTTGACCCACGAAATGGCGGATTCTTTTTCCCCGGGTCAAGTCTGCCGCGGGCCGGATTCCTGGAATCCATCAACGCCTGCACCGGTCCCTACAATCCCGCCCCGGTGCCGAATCCCGCGCTCCCCTGCGGGCCGGCAGAACTCGCAAGCTCGGTAGGGCTCGGACCCGGCGTGCGGCAGTTCTATAAAAGGAACTTTCAGCCGCGCATTGGTTTTGCCTATCGCCCGTTTGGAGATGAAAGAACTGTAGTCCGGGGAGGTTTCGGAATCTTTACCATGACCAACCTGGGGCAACTCTCCTTCAACACGACCAACATTCATGTTTCCGTCGTGCGTACCACGGCGAACTCGGTACAGAATGGTCAACCGGCTTACCAGTTTCCGGCGGTGAGAACTCCCGATGATCCCCTGACCATTGCGGGTACAGGCGACTTCTATCAAAACACTCCAATTAATTATCGCGATCCGCAATCTGCCCAGTGGAATCTGACCGTAGAACGGGAGTTGGTCCGCGATACGACTCTGCGCGTCAGTTATGCGGGCACCAATTCCTATCGCATGAGCCAGACCGTGGACTTGAACCAGGTTCAGCCTAGTACCGTGTCTCCGAACCCCAATCCAAAGCCCTATCCCAACTGGGGCCGGATTCTCTCGTCCGAAAACGAAGGCTCGGTCAACTACGAGGCTTTGCAGTCGGAGATCAACCAGCGCGTGCGCGGTGGTCTTACCCTGCAGGCAAGTCATGTCTGGGCGAAGAGTTTGGGAAACGTCGGGGGAGATGCGCCGACAGCATTTTCTCCCGAGGTAATCTATGGAACTCCGGTCGCCGACCGCTTCGACCTGCAAGCCAACCGAGGGAATGTCGCTGCTGTACGCAGAAACCGAGTTCTGGTCTCAGCCATCTATGAACTCCCGATCGGAAACCAGCGCAGATTCTTCAGCCATATGGCTTCGGTTCCCCAGGCAATCTTTGGCGGATGGTCGGTCAGCACCATCAGCATGTGGCAAACCGGGCCGTATCTGACTCCGATTACCAGTCCGAGCTACGATCCGGGAAATCTCAACCTGGTATATCGGGGCGCGTTCCAGAGGCCCGATTGCATCGGCAACGGCAATCTGGCCAACCCGACTCCGGGAGACTACTTCAACATTAACGCGTTCAACCCGGTTCCGAGCGGTCCGGTAGGAAACTGCGCCGTGGGAAGCCTGGTGGGTCCGGGCACCGTCGCAATTGCGGGCGGCGTCTCAAAGACCTTCGCTGTCGGCGAAAGAGTTCACGTGAAAATAGAAAGTACATTCACGAATCTGCCGAACCACCTCAACTATGCTCCGCCTGCGGTTGACGTGTCCTCACCGGCTACGTTTGGAAAAACAACCAGCGTGCAGACCTCGGAAAATGCGGGGAATCGATCGGGACAGGTCGCCCTGCGAATTGAATTCTAGAAGTAGCAACGCACGATACATCAGTAGCAAGAAATCTTTTGCGACGGCGCAGAGGCCACGAGTTTCCTCCATTGCTGCCGAGCGAGCTTAAATCGCTCGCCCGTTAGGGACATTGGGTTGTCGTCCCATTGGTAGTGATCGGCCTGGGCGCATATATCTGCTCTTCACCTGAGGGCAGAAGCCGCCTCCGGCAAAAGTAACTCTGATACATTCCAAAAAAAATATCTATTGGACTCGACGGGACAAACTGAATAGCGTGCGGTGCTGCGCGAGCCGAAGGCGGTATCCCGCTTTGCGCCGGGACATTCATTGC
Organism: Terriglobia bacterium; assembly: GCA_963822555.1. GTDB lineage: Bacteria > Acidobacteriota > Terriglobia > Terriglobales > Acidobacteriaceae > JAIQFF01. The sequence goes on along the minus strand of CAWGHY010000002.1, from coordinate 3,615,725 downwards.
GCCACGCGACCGCCGGAGATCAGCGTCGGCAGGGAGTCCGAGATGAAAGGGACTGACGCCTTCATCCGACAAGAGAATTTGGCGAGTGCATGGGGAAGTTTATCGGGGTACGAATACAGAGTTGACTTTCACCCCAAGCTGCTACTTACAATCTTGGCCCGAGAGGATCAGGTGGATGCGATCGTGAGTGGGGTCATCCAAGAGGCCCGAACCGGAAATAGACGACGGCAAGATTGTCGTCACATCCATTAAATGAGGTTGTCCGCATCCGAACCAGAGAAATTGGGAAGGCCGCCATCTAGGTGGGGAGATCGAGAGTTCTCTCGTCAAGTGGAACTTCTGCTCCGGCCGATCCCAGGAACCGCTCTATAAGGAGAGAGAAATGAAAGACCGAAACGAGAGCATGCGGCACAGCGTTGTGGGGTGGCTACAGGGACGGCATCTTTTGCGCGGAGGTTTGACGCTGTTGGCCATGGCAATCCTGGGGGCTATGTTAACTCCGTGCTTCGCCGACCAGGCACCCGCGCCGGATCCGTCAGGGACAGTCACCGGAGACAGAACCACGACGACGGACGCAGCGGGCAATCCCTTCGTCGTTCCCGCGCCGCCCGATCCAAGTGCACCGGACTACGCCCAGAAAAAGAAAGATTACGATGAATTTCAAGCCCAGCTGGCCAAAGAGCCGCTGGCCGCGAAGTTAGCCGACAATCTCGGTCATGTACGGATCGCCACCAACTTCTCCTGGACGTTGCTGACGGGGTATCTCGTCCTGTTCATGCAGGCCGGTTTTGCACTCCTGACCTGTGGATTGGTACGCAAGAAAAATGCCGCCCATCTCATGATGTTGAATTTTGCGGCTTATGTGTTCGCGTTTCTGGCCTACTACGCCGTCGGCTATGCCTTTCAGTTCGGAGCGGTCGCAATCAACTCGGCTCCCTCGAATCTTGGCGGCGTCCCGACCCTTAACCACTTCCTTCTTGGCAGCGGCCAGTGGGGGTTCCTGGGCGGCAAGGGATTTTTTCTCTCCGGCCCGGGCTACGATGCCGGCAGCATGTGCCTGGCACTGTTTGAAGTGGTGTTCATGGAAACGGCCGGTTACATCATCGTGGGCGCAATCTGCGAACGGATCACCTTCTGGGGATTTCTGGTTTGTGAACTATTCATGGGCGCATTTCTGTATCCCATTTTCGGCTGCTGGGTGTGGGGTGGCGGCTGGCTATCTCAAATTGGCTCAACCCTGAATCTTGGTCATGGATATGTCGACTTCGCCGGTTCTACGGTCGTGCATGCGGTTGGTGGTTTTGCCGCCATGGCCTTGGCAATCATCCTCGGTCCGCGTCTCGGTAAGTACGGGCCCGACGGCAAGGTGAGAGTCTTTCCGGCCCACAACCTCGTATTTGTGGTTACTGGAACCTTTATTCTTTTGTTCGGATGGATGGGCTTTAATCCAGGTTCTACTCTGGGCGCGACCGACCTTCGGATTTCGGTGATCGCGATAAACACCAACCTGTCTGCCGTTACCGGCTCCGCCGTGGCCATGTTCGTCTGGTATTTCCTTTTTGGAAAACCGGATATCACCATGGCCTGCAATGGAATGCTGGCGGGGTTGGTAGCCATTACCGCTCCCTGCGCGTTTGTCTCACCAACCTCCGCGGTGATTATCGGATTGCTCGCCGGCCTCGTGGTCTGCGGCGGCGTTCTCTTCAATGATCGCGTTGCCAAAATCGACGATCCTTGTGGCGCCATATCCGTGCACGGCTTTTGTGGCTGGCTGGGCGGTGTCTGCGTCGGCATTTTCGCGGACGGTACTTACGGTGCTGGCTGGAACGGCATCGGCACCGCCTCGTATCTTGGCCATCCCGGCCAGGGAGTAACCGGCCTGCTGCATGGGGACACACGGCAGTTCCTCTCTCAACTCCTGGGCGCGACGCTGTGCGCCGTATGGGCATTTGGGGGAACGTATGCCGTCTTCTCGGTTGTAAACAAGTTCAAGAGCATGCGGGTGGCTCCCGAGGTCGAACTCGAAGGGCTCGATATTCCAGAGTTCGGAATAAAGGGTTATCCCGAGGACGCCGTGGTTACGGCAGAGGTGTGATCCCTATTTTCGCAGAGTTCGAATTCGCGCCTATTCCTTGGAACACACTGCGCCTACTTCCGTGCCCGGTGCTCGCAATCTTTGGTGTTAATACAGGAATCCGGCATCACTAGCCGCTCAACCGGTTTTCCTCCGACGATGTGGGACTCGATAATCTCGTCCACGTCGTCCAGGGTGACTTGTCCATACCACACCGCCTCGGGATACACGACGAGATTTGGCCCGTGTTCGCACTGGTCCAGGCAGCCTGACTGGTTGGCGCGCACTTTTCCCTTCAGTCCTCGGGCCGCGAGTTTCTCTTTGAATGACTTTTGCAATTCCGCCCGGCCGGTGGGATCGCAGCAGCGGCGCGGGGCTCCGGGTGGGCGCTGGTTACCGCAGATGAAAATGTGCCTCTCGAACTTCGGCATAGGAAAATGTTATCGGATTTGCGGAGTTCTTGCTGGAGGGCGCTGCCAGCTTCTGGCTTCTAGCTTCTAGCCTCTAGCTAAAACGAACGCATGGTGCGGGAGCAAAGGTAAGAAGAGAGAGCTAGTCACTAGGTGCAAGTGGGGAAGATTGAGAAGCTAGAAGCCAGAAGCTAGAAGAAGCAGCCAGAAGCCAGAAGCCAGAAGCAGCAGTTAATCCTTCAGCGGGACCATGTTCTTGTCGCCCTCGCAGAAGGTGGCGACACGCTGCAGCCCGCCTTCTGGTTGTGGCAGCAGTCTCACCGGGCCCAGACAGTAGACAGCGTGACCGTTCTCTGCGAGGTACCAGCGGCCTCCTTTGCGGGCCGGCCGCTTGGCAGCGACCTGATCCGCGGGCGGCGGCGTCAGTGCCGGGATGCGGTACGAGGCCTGCAGAGAAATTGACAACAATAGGGTCGCGAATACTTTCATTGGGGTAACCTGGGGCCCCGCACTCAAAAACCAACCACCAACTCAAGAACCTAGATCGAAATCAGCGTTCTGCGATCGTCCGCCGGTTCCGCAGTGTCCTTCGGAGGCCTTTGCGGAAGCGGTCGTCGCCCGACTTTGCTTGTGCTCTGATTCTTTGCTTCTGCCTGCGGCCGCTGGGTCGACGGCGATTGTGCCTGCGGAACTGAAGGCGCTGCCTGCGCGGGCGGCGATTTCTTCTGGGACTGGGCTCGGGCCTGAGCCTCGTTCTGCTGTTTCTGGATTGCCTTTCCTTTTATGCTGCTCAACTGCACGCTGTCACTGAAGAGCAAGTGGATGAGGCTGCGCTGGGAATCGATGGTTCGTCCCTGCTCCACGACCAGCATGGTCAGCAGGCCGTAGGAAACCACAAACAGAATCGTCAGCACGGGAAGCAGCGAACGCCTGGATTTGACCACCGGGTTATCGCCCGTCAGGTTCCACAAATGGCACCCCGATCTATAAGCCCGCACAACCCGCAGGCGGCTTACAGAATGCAGCTAGCCAGCCAACAACAGCGATCCCGCTAAATCACTATAAACAGGCATCTTAGAGGGTGTTTCCCGGGCGGGTTCGGGGCCCGCAAATGCAAGTTGCTGCACATTATAGGTAACCGGGACGGGTTACCCGAGTGCCAGGGCGGTCCGAAACCCCCGTCGGGCAAGGGTTTTGGAGGCATGCCCAGGAGGCCGCGATGTCTTTGGATTTTCCCGGCCCCGGCTCCGCCGTAAGTCCGGCTTTTGCATCTCAACCCAAGCACTTTTCCTGACACGCCCCGACGTGGTAGTTTGCGAAGGCACGTCCCGAGGAAATGCCGGGAAGCGTCAAAATCTGACTGAGACCTTTGTGGTCCTGTGGCGCAAAATGTGCCAATTAAGAGGGATGCAATCATGAAGAAATTCGCAGGTTTGATTTTCGTGGCGCTGCTGGTCACGTTCGCGGTCGCGCAGCAGGAGAACCCTCCTGTAGAACCCATGGATCAAACCCCCTTGTTCCGCGTAACCGTAGTTTCGCGGACTACGAAGGCGGTCAACTATCGCCATCGCGGCGGCTCTACCACCGTGGATATCCGAGGAACAAGCCTGATGCCGGAAATCACCGGCAAGGCCAAGGTGGACAGCAAAGCCGGACGCCTGCAGATCAACGTGGAGCTTTCGAAACTGGGGCCCGCGACCCGCGTGGGTCCGCAGTTCCTGACCTATGTGCTCTGGGCCATCACGCCTGAAGGACGCCCCCAGAACCTGGGCGAGATCGTTCCCGACTCCAACGGGAAGAGCAGCCTGGACGTGACCACCGACCTGCAGGCCTTCGGTCTGATCGTGACAGCGGAACCGTACTTTGCCGTCACCCGGCCAAGCGACAAGATCGTCGCTGAAAATATCATCCGGCAGGAGACCAAGGGCTTCGAAGAAGCCATCGATGCCAAGTTCGATATGCTCGAGGGCGGCCAATACACCATCGACATGCCCGCGTCGCAGCTTCCGTCGGCGACGGCCGATCCCAAAGTGCCGCTTACGCTGCTCGAAGCGCGCAATGCCGTGGCCATCGCCAAGGCGGCGGGCGCCCAGCAATACGCGCCGGATAGTCTGCAAAAGGCGGAAACATATCTGGCGCGCGCCGAAGATTATCTGCGCCGCAAGCAGGGCAAGACTCCCATTGGCACGGCCGCGCGCGGCGCCACGCAGATGGCGGAAGATGCCCGCGTCCTGACTCTCCGCCGCAAGGAGCAGGAACGGATAGCAAACGAAAAGCAAGCCATGCTGGACAAGCAACGAAAGGCTGAAGCCGAAGCCCAGGCCTCTGCCGCCGCCGAGGCTCAGGCCAAGGCCCAGGCCGAAGAAGACGCCCGCCGACGGGCCCAGGCTGAAGCCGACACGGCTGCCGCAGAGCAGGCGAAAGCGGCGGCCCAACAGCAGCAGGCGCAAGCCGATGCGGCGCGTGCCGCAGCCTTAGCCGAACAGCAGAAGGCCGAAGCCGAGGCCGAGAAACAGCGTCAGGCCGCCGAGGAAGCGATTCGCCAGAAAGAAGAGCAGCGGCAGCGTCTGCTCAACCAACTCAACCAGGTGCTGGAAACCAAGGACACTCCTCGCGGGCTCGTGGTGAGCATGCCCGACGTACTGTTTGACAGCGGCAGCTACACCTTGAAGCCCGCTGCCCGTGAGCGGCTGGCGCGAATCTCCGGCATCGTACTCGCCTATCCTGACCTGCGGTTGGAGATTGAAGGCCACACCGACAGCATCGGCAGTGACGCTTACAACCAAGCATTGTCGGAAAAGCGGGCGGGTTCGGTGCGCGACTACCTGGTGGACAACGGGGTTTCGATCAATAACGTGATCGCCCGCGGCTTGGGTAAAGCGAACCCGGTGGCAGATAACAGCACCGCTGCCGGCCGAAAGCTGAATCGCCGGGTGGAAATGATCGTCTCCGGTGACGTAATCGGAACCCAGATCACGCCTGGAGCAACAACTGCCCCAGCGCCGCCACCGCAGCAATGAGTTGTCATCCTGAGCGAAGTGGCTGCTTCGCGACGCGAAGCAGCCGCGCAGTCGAAGGACCCCTATAAGCGGCACGGTCTCCGCCGTGATTTCCAGCAATCCCAGAAACGCCTGTGCTTCCGGCTGACGTTAAGCTGCTAGGGATCCTTCGACTCCGCCAGCCCATTCGCGAGCGAATGGGCTAACTGCGCTCAGGATGACAGTTCTGGAAATATTTACCAGACCCTGCACGCGTTTACCGGCATCATCGGCTGACCGGTTTTGCAGCCGAAGGCCTGGCCGAACTCCGGCATATTCTGGACTACGCCGTTAGCCCGGAACTCCCGCGGTGAATGAGGATCAGTCTGTACCTGCAGCCGAAGTTGTTGCGGGCGGGTATTGCCGCACCAACTCTGTCCGTGTCCGAGGAAGAACTGCTGCACCGGAGTGTAGCCGTCCTGTTTGGCGGCGAGGTCGATGTTCTTCCTCTTCGCATCCGCGAGAAACGCTATGTAGGCCAGCCTGAGTCCGCCGTTGTCGGCCGTGTTCTCACCCAGCGTCAGTTTGCCGTTTACCTTCACGTCATCGACCGCGACGAAATTGTTGTACTCCTTCACTTCGCAGTCCGCTTTTTCTTCAAAGCGTTTGGCATCCTCGGCGGTCCACCAGTCAGCGAGATTTCCGTTACCGTCGAATTGACGGCCTTCATCGTCGAAGCCGTGAGTAAGTTCGTGTCCCACGATGCCGCCCACGTGGCCGTAGTTTGAGGCGTCCGAGGCGTGACTGTCATACAGGGGCGACTGCAGGATGCCGGCGGGGAAGTTGATGTCATTGGCGCTGGGATTGTAATAAGCATCGACCGTCGCGGGCGTGATCAGCCACTCTCCGCGATCGACCGGCTTGCCGATCTTCGCCAACTGACGCCGGTTTTCGAAGTCGGTGGCCCGCAGCGAATTTCCGAAGGCATCATCACGCACGATCACCAGATTGGAATAATCCCGCCAGTGATCGGGATAGCCAATCTTGTCCGCGACGGCATGCAGCTTTTCTTTCGCGCGAACCTTGGTGGCTGGACTCATCCAGTCCAGAGTGTCGATGTCCTGGTCCATCGCGGCCTCGATGTCCTGCACCATTTGCAGTGTGGCCTGTTTATTCGCGGGGGAGAATTCCTGCGCGACATAGACCTGGCCCACTGCTTCGCCTAACCCGTTGTCAGTAGCTTGTACGCAGCGCTTCCAGCGAGCTCGTTGCTCCGGCTGTCCCCTGAGTTTGCGACCGTAGAAGTCGAAGCGTTCATCGTCGAGCGCCCTGGGCAGCACGTAACCCGGAGTCGAAAGAATCAGCTGCCAGCGCAAATATGTCTTCAGCGTTTCCAGATCGGTGGAGGCGATCAGGCTGTTCAGTCCTTTAACGAAGTCGGGATTCGCCACATTAAGCTCGGTGACCCTGGGCGCTCCTGACGCGGCCAGAAACCGGTCCCACGAAAGTCCCGGAGCCAGCGTTGTCAGTTCGGAGACCGGCATCAGGTGATAAACCTTATTGGGATCGCGCCGGGACGTGATATCCATCGAGACTTTGGCGAGGGCCGTCTCGAGCTGCATGATGGCTTCCGCGTCACTGACCGCTTTCTTTTCCGACTCGCCCGTGAGCTTGAACATGTTGGCAATGTGCTGAACGTATTGGGCGCGGGTCTTCGCGGCGGCCTCGCCGGTGCGGAAATAGTAGTCGCGCTCGGGCAGGCCCAGGCCTCCCTGGTCGAGCACGGCGATTTGTTTGCGGGCGTCTTTGTAATCCTGTTGCTCACCGAAGTTGAGAAGTGCGTTCACGCCGATCAACTGAAAGCGCGCCAGGAGTTCGGGCAGTTCATCTTTGCTTTTCAGCGCAGTGACGCGATCCAACTCCATTTGCAGCGGCGTCAATCCCTTCTGGTTGACGGTGGCTTCGTCCATGCAGGCGGCATAAGAGTCGCCAATTTTCTGCTCGTTGGGAGTACGGCCCGCGCCGCCCGCAGCGGCCTTTTCCAGCATGGTATGGAGAACGTATTCGGTATGGTCCGCGACGATCGCGCCGGTTGAATAGGAAGACCGATCATTAGGAATCGGATAGAGCTTGGAAAAATTGCCGCAGGCATACTGGAAGAAATTGGTGCACGGGTCGGCTGTGGTGTCGATCAGATCTTTGTCTAGACCGGGCAACAGTGCGGGAGCCTTTTCTGGCGCGCCCTTAGCGGCAGACTGCGTCTGTGCCAGCGAAGTGGTGCAGAAGGCCGATAGGACAGCAAGCACAGCTATCATTTGCTTCATCATCGTTTTTTCCTCTGAGAAATGCGCACGGGTGGCAGACAAACCAGCCCAAGCGTTCGACGGGCATAACGTGAATTTGTAAGCAGATCGATTAAGAATATTGGGCCTGTGGCCTGGTCCGGGTCTTCGCTTTCCGACGGTGCGGCTTACTTTCCGCCCATCACGAGCTTGGCGATGGTGGCCAATTGCATGTTGGACGTGCCTTCGTAGATTTTTCCGATCTTCGAATCGCGCCAATACTTCTCGACGGGATAATCCTTGGTAAACCCGTAACCGCCGTAAATTTCGATGGCGAGAGAAGTCACGCGCTCCGCCACCTGCGAGCAAAACAGCTTGGTCATCGCGGCTTCCTTGACGAAGGGGACGCCGGCGTCTTTCATCCGGGCCGCGTTGTAGACCATCAGCCGCGCCGCTTCGATCTCGGTGGCCATCTGCGCGATCTGAAACTGAATGCCCTGATAGTCGCTGATCGGTTTGCCAAACTGTTTGCGTTCCTGCGCGTACTTCGCCGCGTACTCCCAGGCACCGCGAGCCACGCCCGCCATCTGCGCCCCGATTCCAATACGTCCTTCGTTCAAGGTCTCAATCGCGATCTTGTATCCCTTGCCGACCTCGCCCAGCACGTTGGATTTCGGAACGGAGCAGTCCTCGAGAATCAGTTCGCAAGTAGACGACGCGCGGATTCCGAGCTTGTCTTCTTTCTTGCCCACGGTGAAACCGGGAAAAGTCTTTTCAATCAGAAACGCGGTGATGCCCTTGTACCCGGCGGCCGGATCGACGGTGGCAAACAGAACAAACAGGCCGGCTTCCTTGCCATTGGTAATCCATAGCTTGCGTCCATTGAGAACGTAATCGCTGCCTTTGAGCGTGGCCCGGGTCTGCAGGGCAAATGCATCCGATCCTGAACCGGCTTCACTGAGCGCGTAGGCGCCACAGGTGTCAGCCGCCATGCGCGGCAGGAACCGTTTTTTTTGCTCGTCGCTGCCCCAGCGCAGCAGGGCATTGTTGACCAGAGTGTTCTGCACGTCCACTACGACGCCGGCGGAGGCGTCCACTCGTGACATTTCCTCAACCGCCAGAATCGCTTCGAAAAACTTGCCGCCGCCTCCGCCATATTGCTCGGGAATCTCGATTCCCATGAGTCCCAGCTGGAAGAATTGCTGAATCAGGCCGTGGTCGAAGATGCCTTTTTCGTCCATCTCCTTCACCAGCGGCCGGACTTTTTCATCCGCGAACTGCCGAATGTTGTCGCGAAACATGATTTCGTCTTCGCTGAAAGATGTCAGGGGACTGGGGGATGGGATCTGCAAGGTAGCGTCAGGCATGGAAGCACCTTCAAAAGAGAGGAACTAAGAATTCTAGCAGTCTTTTTGTAGCGCCGGCGTCTCGCCGGCCTCTGGCGGGCGTCCCGCCCGCCCATCGAGCCGCCGGGACGGCGGCGCTACCAGTGAGGGTTACTGCTTGCCGCCCTGTATGAGCTTCAATCCGTCGGCTTGCAGAATGCGCTGGATCTGGTTGCGCGCGTGTACTGACCAGGGTCCGACCGTGTCCAGCTTCACATAGGCGCGCCAATGTTTGAGGGCGTTGCGGGGCTCTTTGATTTTTTCGTAGGCCAGCGCCAGATTGTAGTGGGCATCGGCGTAGGTAGGCGCCAGTTGCAGCGCCGTGCTGTAAGTCTGGATGGCTTCCGCCACCCGTCCGGTTTCATCCAGCACATTGCCCAGATCGAAATAGGCCAGGGCGTAGCGCGCATCCACCGCGATGGCATGACGGTAATGCTTTTCCGCCAGCGCATACTCCTGCCGGTTGTAATGCAGCGTGCCCAGGTTGATATGTGCGGCAGCGTGCTCGGGATCGAGTTCCAGCACCTGCTGGTACATCTCGATGGCCTGGGTCTGATGGTTGGGATCTTCCTCGAGTGCAATACCGCGGGCAAAGAGCTCGGCTGCATCGCTCGGCGCCGCTTCTTTGCGGCTGGAGATTGGAGTGCTGGCCACGACCCGCTGTTCGGGAGAAAAATCGAACATAAACTGGCCGGCAATGGGCTCCACTAACTTGCCCTGATGACGAAATGCAATGCGGTGACCCGTGGTGAATGCCCCGGCTTCGAGTAAGGGATTCTCCATTCCCGCAACATGTTTCAACATGGCTTCAAGCGATTGCCGAATCACGGCAGGACGCACCTTGCGGGCGCACAGGTCGCGCACTTTCTTGACTTGCAGGAGTTCGAAAAAAGAATAGCTTTCGGCTGCGGCCACCAGCCCGGCCTTTTCCCATGCGGCCAATTGGCGCGGCGTGACCCTCAAGATGCGCAGCAGATCGGCTTGAGCGTAGCGATTCACGGTTGATATGGGGACTCTCACTGTATTATCGGAAAAGTTACTACCGGTTGGCAAGGCGAAACTGGCTTAAAAGGGAATCTCCGCCGACAACTTGCCCAAATCGGAGTGCAAAATTCGTGGAAAACTTTGCGGCGAATTAAAAACTGGAGCCGACGAGCGGACTTGAACCGCTGACCTGCCGATTACGAATCGGCTGCTCTACCAACTGAGCTACGTCGGCTTGCTTTCGATTCTAACAAAGCGGTCGTCAGTCGTCGGTCTTCAGTCGTCAGGAAATTCAAAATCTCTTCGACGAAGCTGCGAGTGCTGACGACTGAAGACTGACGACCGACGACTACAACAAAAAGGCCGCCCTGGCATAGGCGGCCTTCTCTTTTTAGGGAGAATAGTTCCAACGGGGCAAAAAAACCGTTAAAACTTTCTGGCGAAATCTTATGAGCCGAAAAAGGGGGGTGTCAAGGGATTTTTGGGAAATAAATATCTTTAGATTCAACAACTTAGAAAATAGGTTAACAGGTCGGGGAAGCCGTCGTTTTCCGCTCTTTCGCCCGCTTTTGCTGTCCTAAACGGCTTTGATTGATGGGCTTACCTTGGAATCGGCAGCGCCATCCTGACCCTCGGACAGATTCAGGGAGATGAAATCCATCTCCTTTTGGCGATGCAGAACCTTCTCCGGCAAAATGTGATTCAGGAAGATTCGAATCCCACCAAATGCGAGGCCAGCCACGCCCGCGAAGATGATCAGAATCCCGCACAAGAGGAAAACATTGAGCAGCAGGTTAGCCAGATTATTTTTCTTGCCCTGGTAGGTGTTCTCGGTCCAATTCACGTCGGCTTCGTAATTGACCGCACTCAAAAGTGCTCGCGCTTCTCCCGGCGAAATCGTGCCGGTCGCAATCGCGACCATGGGACCGGTGCGCTTGGTGAAGAGCGGAGTTGCAATCGCCGGCGCGCTTCCAGCTCGGCCTTGCGCGCTGGCTTGAGCGGCGGCATCGATGAGGCGCAGATGTTCCGCCGCCAATTGCGGCGTCGGATACTCGATCAGCATCAGGGTGGCAATCCCGTCCGCGGTCTGGTAGTTGCCCAGCGCCACTTCGGCGCTGGTGTTGCTAAAGTCCACCAGGGGCGTGGAGAGCGGTGCGCCGATTTTTTCGAAGCCGACCGGCCCTAGAACATATTTCGCGGTGTTCTTCACGTAACCCGACTTGGGAAGATATTGCGGCAGGATGGGCAGATTCCGCGCGTTCCCAGCGGGCAGAGGCAGCGCTCCCGCCAGATCTCGTAATTCAGCGGCCGACATGGCGCTCAGCTTGTCGAACACGGCGTCGATCAGAATATTGCCGCGATAAAAAAGCACGCGCTCGTTCAGCGACGCGCCCTGGTCCGGGATCGACTCGGTGAGCATCTGCGGCATTTTGTAGTAAGCGAATGCTCCATAGGCGCCGCTGGCATCCGCGAAGCGAATGGCTTTGAGTGCGATTTTGCGCCCGTCATCGCGGACGTACGTGCCGGATTCGAAGTCGGTCAAGCCGTATTCCTTGAGCAGGGCTGCATTCACGGGATCGGCTACGGCCGCGTCCTTGCTGGTTTTGGTGGACCCAGAAACGTGCCAGCCCGCGAATTGCGGAGGAAGAACCGAGGCTTCCGCAGGCTGCAGGGCATGCGTGGCTGCATGCGTCTCGCCCGCGAAAGCAGCGCCCAAGGCCAATACCAGCACAATTAGAACCGATGTAAATTTGGTAACCATAAGACAAACCGGGCAAAGACCTGTCTAGTTAGACTACATAGGAGAGCGGAAAGTTTCCATCCGGCAGGGAATTCGGCAAGCTCGATCTGGCTTTCTTTGCGGGCTTTGCGGAGTTTCTTTGCGGCCTTTGCAGTTATGGAGTTGAACTTTGCTTTCGGCGAGGTCGAAGCCTTAACCGCAAAGAACGCAAAGGGGACCGCAAAGGACGCAAAGACTGGATGGATTCCGCTAGTGGTTCTCGCCTTTATCGATCTTGCTGGCAACTTTGACGCCGCTCAGGCCGCTCACATATTTCGATATTCCGCGGTAGAGCGATTCCGCGATGCGCTGGCGATAGTCGGCGGTTTCCAACCTGCGCTCATCCCCCGGATTGCTCACGAAAGAAATCTCGGCCAGGATCGACGGCATATTGGCCCCGATGAGCACGATGAATGGCGCCTTCTTGACCCCACGGTCGCGGATTCCCGGGCTCTTGGCAGCCAGGCCGCTGTGCAAAGCGCGCTGCACGTTGGAAGCGAATTCGCGCGATTCCTCGATCTTTTCCTTTAACGCGATCTTCTTCACCAGATCCTGAAGCTCATAAACAGATTTGTCCGAAGCCGCATTCTCGCGAGCCGCCACATCGAGCGCCTCGGGGGACGAAGTGAAATTCAGGTAATAGGTTTCGACGCCACGCGCGCCAGGATCGCGACTGGAGTTGGCATGGATGGAAACGAACAAGTCCGCCTGCTCCTGGTTGGCGATTGAAGTGCGAGTCTCGAGCGGGATGAAAGTGTCGTCCTTGCGGGTGTAAACCACGTCGGCGCCCAGCCGCGACTGCAGCAGCTTGCCCAACCGCCTTCCGACATCGAGCACCAGATCTTTTTCCTCGAGGCCATTGGGGCCGATGGTGCCGGTATCGTGTCCGCCATGGCCGGGATCGATGACGATCCTGCCGATTTTCAATCCCAAGGCGCGGATCAGAGACCGATCGCCGCTGGCAGTTGGCGACGCTTCGCGAACATCCGGGAAGACGACTGCTGGCTGGCGATTTTTCCGGCTGGAGCTTTTCGAAAGGGTGGGCAAGCTTAGTGCAGGTGCGGGTAAGGTGATCGATGCCTTGGCCGCAGGCTTAATTTCTGGCGGATCAAGTTTGGCGACGGTCACTGCGCTGTCGTCATCGTCATCTGGATCAACCACAGTTTTCCTGACGCCATTGCCCGAGGCTACCTTTAAGGGCTCGGGCGCGGTTTTCGTGGCCTGAATATCCTTGCTGTGGAGATCAATAATCAGGCGGGGCGGATCGGCCAGCACATAGGCGGTGAAATCGGACCGGTCCGCGACTTCCAGCACGATGCGCGCCTTTCCCGGCTGAAACTGCGCTACCCGGATCTTGTTCAGCAGGCCGTCATCCACGTCGAAGGTTTTGCCCAGCAGCGACGGGCTCAAATTGGTGTCGAGCAGATCGAAAAAGATCCGTTCGGGATGCTCAATGCGTTGCGATTCGAACTTGATGTCCTTATCCAGGGCGATTGCGATCCGCGTGTAATCCGGATTGGACCAGTGCCGGACGTTGGTGACACGCGACGGCTTGGGGCGCGCGGCCTGGTTGTCCGAGTCGGTGGCTTCGGCTTCAGACGAATTCAGGGGCTTGCTGGCGCCAGCTTTAGCGGGCCGTGCTTTCGACGCGCCGGGGTCGTCACTCGAATCTTTCTCGTCTCTTGCTCTCAACCCAGCTTGCTGCACCGGTTCGCTAAGCGCTTTCCGGGCGTCGTCGGCCAGGTGATGGTGAGGATAGCGGTGAAGAAAATCTTCAAACGCGAGTTTGGCCTGGACCGGATCCTTGAGATCGTCCTGGTAAATCTGGCCGATCGTGAACAGCGCGGCAAAGCGATCGCGGCTGCCGGGATATTCGCGGCGCAAGAACTTGTATTGGCTGATGGCTGCGTGCAAGGCCTTGTCGTCATTAAAACGCCGGCCCATTTCCGTCATCAACTCCGCCACGGCGACTACGCTGGGATCAGCTTTGGAAGAGGCCGGTGCTCCGAGATACACACGGCGGTAGGCGGCAATCACGCGCTGGTATTCTTTGCGATTTTGCTGGGTGGAGGGAAGGTTGTTCAGCGTTTCCCGCAGATGCTGCGCGGTCGCATATTGCGTCGAAACCCAAGCCTCGGACCTGCCCCGGGCCTGCAGGGGCAACGCCGGGAGCAACAACAGCAGCAGAGCCGCACCCAGACGCTTTGCGCGTTGGCCTCGATCGGAGTTCTTCAATTTTCTAGCCTGTATTCGTAACGCCGTACTCGCGTAGCTCACCAAGAGCCAGGTTTGGTTGTGTACCCTGTTAAAGATGCCGATCTCTCAATCGGTGTTGCTGAAAGACAACACGCCCCGTTCATCCCGTGTGACCCGCACCGGCTCGCGCACCGGGCTGCTCAGGATGCGATAGCCCGAAGCCTGCTCGCCGTAATACAACTGCGTGATTCGTTTCACGTAGTTGCGGGTCTCGCGGAAGTGCGGAACTCCAGCGCTTCTCGCCACGGCGCCAGCCCCCGCGTTGTACGCCGCCAGGGTCAGTTTGACGTCGCCGCCATAGCTTTCCATCAGCCGCTTAAGATGGCGGACCCCCGCATCCACGTTCTGCTGCGGATCGAACGGGTTGACCACATTGAGTGACCGCGCTGTCTGTGGCATCAACTGCATCAGCCCCATCGCGCCCGTGCGGGAAACTGCGTTGGGATTGAAGTTTGACTCCACCTTGATGACCGCGCGTACCAGGCTGGGATCCACGTTATGCCGGGACGCTGCCTGGTCGATGGCGGCTTCGATCTCCTGCTGCGTGAATGGCTTGCCGCGCACGAAGCTGGAAACCTGCTGCGAGGTGCTGACTTCAGCCGCGGCCGAACGGGCTGCCCGGACATTGGCCGGCGCGACGGACTTCCAGGCATGTGCAGTTGGACTCCAGTACATCAGCCCGCTGTTCTGGACGGCAGGAGTCGTCGGGCGCCGGGGAGCGAGTGGCGCGTCGTCGTTGACGTAGATCTTGCGTCCAGAGCTGTCAACGCTGGCGGTGATGCTTGCGAAGTCGGATTGCGCCCGCAGATATGGCGTGGTGAGAGAAAGGAAGGTCGCGAGTACAGGGCTAGCCATCAGGGCGATTTGCAGGCGTTTTCGCATAGCCGGGTTTAGTGCGCGCACGCGGACAGACAAATACCCCGCGTCTACCTACCCGGAACCTGACGGAGATAACCAACCAGAGTGGAACAATTATAGGCTGGGGGTCAGCCCGTAGCAATTGATCTAAAGACCAATTGAACCACTGAAGTAATACAGCAATGTATTGAAAATATAGATATTTAGCGAGCTGGCTGGTTACCTGCCGAACCCGCTTTGCGCCCCGGCTTGGCCGAGAGGTTCCGCCCGCGCTGCTTTTACGTCATTGTCGGCTGTAGTAGGCTGCCTGCGTCCCATATCACTGCGTCCCATGTCAACAAACGACATCTCTCTGCCGCAACGCGAAGCCCCGGATTCTCTGATGCTTTACGGCTTCTGGTATCGCTCCCTGCCCAGCCGGCAGGTGGGCGGCAGCCAGTTGCGAAAGGCCATGCTGCTCGAGACCCCGCTGGCCATTGGGCGCGACCGCCAAGGCCGAGCGTTTGCGCTGCACGACGCTTGTCCCCACCGCGGCATGCCGCTTTCCCACGGCCACTTTGACGGCCACCAGGTGGAATGCAGCTACCACGGCTGGAGATTCGACGGACACACCGGTCAGTGCCAGCTTATTCCGTCGCTGACAGCGGACCAGAAACTGAAGATTGACCGTATCTATGCCGGCAGCTATGCCTGCGAAGAGCACGACGACTTCATCTGGGTTTTCATTCCCGAGCCGCCCGCGCCGGGCGCAGGATTCACCAAAGCCGCCGAGACGCCGATGCCCGCGCCGCGAGTCCCAACCTTCAGCGACAAGTACAAACTGGCCTACCTCACCGCCGATCTGCCCTGCACCGTCGATCACGGAATCATCGGGTTAATGGACCCGGCGCACGGCCCCTTCGTGCATCAGGCCTGGTGGTGGCGCAGCCGCAGCAGCATCCACGAGAAGCAGAAGAATTTCGAGCCCATTCCCAACGGCTTTCGCATGAGTGCGCACACGCCCAGCTCGAACAGTGCCCCTTACAAACTGCTGCGACTCTATGCCGACGCGGAATCCATCACGACGACGATTGATTTCGTTCTGCCCAACCTTCGTCTTGAGACTATTCGGGCCGGCAAGTACTGGTTTTCCTCGCTGACCACGGTAACGCCCATCACCCGTAGCCGGTGCCGCATCGACGTAGTGGCGGCGTGGAACATCTTTCGCTGGGTGCCGTTCGGTCCTCAGTTGCTCAAGTTTGTGTTTGCGAAGTTTGTGGAGCAGGACCGGCTGACCATGGAACAACAGTCCGAAGGGCTGAAACACAATCCACATCTGATGCTTATCGACGATGCCGACCGTCCCGCCAAATGGTATTTCGGATTGAAGGCCGCGCTTCTGGAATCGCGCAGAACCGGCGGCGAGATGAAACATCCCCTGGCTGGGCCAGTCACGCTGAAGTGGAGAAGTTAAACCTCTTCCACCAGCCAGTCCAAAGCTTCCTCGCGGGTCTTGAATGTCGGCAAATCGCGCTGCGAAAAATTCTTCATGTGCTCGTAAAATATTTTGGGTAAACCTTCCGTTCCCACCCAGGCCGAGCGTTTCAGATACGGCCGGTCGAGAACCAGCGCAGGCTTAAAGCGGTCAAGGCTTTTTTTATCGAAGTGCGCGCCGGTGAAATCCGCCAGCAGAAGGACCGATCCCTTAGGCTCCGCTGTCACCCTGGCGGGGACCAGCGAGGCGAATTCTTCCAATTGCTCGGCGGTGCAGCCGGTGCCGTCCACCAGAAGAATTTTCTTGTGCTTGTGGCTGATGAAACGGATGCGATTCTTCATCCGCCCTCCTTGCGCCGTGGAGTGTAGCGAACGGCGTATCTGAGAACCGGGAACTGAGATCCGACAACTGGATTAACTTAACAGCGCGTCCACCACGCCGTAAACCTCGCCCAGAGCCGCGTCGAGCGCCCCCGGGTCTTTGCCTCCAGCCTCGGCGAGATCGGGCCGGCCACCGCCCTTGCCGCCAACTTTCTGCGCCACCGGGCCAATCACTTTGCCCGCCTGGATTTTGCTGGTCAGGTCTTTAGTCACGCCCACAATGAGCGAGACGCTGCCGTTGGTGGCCGAGCCCAGAACAACAACGCCCGATCCCAATTTATCGCGTAGCTGATCCACCAAAGTGCGCATCTGGCCTCGTTCCAGATTATCCACCCGGTGCGCCAAAACTTTTATGCCGCGAACATCCTTGATCCGGTCGGTTACTGAGGCCACCGTGGACGATGCCGACTTCATCCGTGCCTGGTCGAGTTCGCGGGCCAGACGCTTGATCTCTGCATCTTTCTTTTCGAGCTCGGCTTTCAGCGCTTCGGCCGGCGACAGTGGGGCATTTCCGTCCGAGGGTGCCCCATCCTTTCGCGGTTTTTGCGAAAGGGTGGGACCGGCAAAGCTGGCCACCACATTTTCCAGTTGATGATCTTTCTGGAAGTGATGCAGCGAACCTTCCCCGGTGACCGCCTCGATGCGGCGCACTCCGGATGACACGCTGCCTTCCTTCAAAACTTTGATCAGCCCGATCTCGCCGGTCGCGCCAGTGTGTGTTCCGCCGCAGAGTTCGGTCGAGAAGTCTCCAATCTTGATCACGCGCACCCGGTCGCCGTACTTTTCACCGAACAGCGCCATCGCCTTATATTCATTGATGGCGACGTCGATCGGAACGTTCTCGATGACTTCGATCTTCTGGTTGCGCAGCACTTCTTTATTAATAACGTCTTCTATGTCCTGCAGTTCTTCGTCCGCGACCGCAGTGAAGTGCGAAAAATCGAAGCGCAGATGATTGGGCGCCACCAGCGACCCCGCCTGTTTCACATGCTTTCCCAGAACCTCGCGCAGCCCGGCCTGGAGCAGGTGCGTGGCCGTGTGATTGCGCATGGTGGCGAGGCGAATGTCGGCGTTGACCACGGCATCGACTTTGTCGCCGACACGAATGGATTGTTTCGCCGTGACCTGGTGCGCCCGCACGCCCTGGACTGGGTAATAGCAGCCTTGCACATCGGCGATGACGGTGTTGTGATCGTCGCTGTAAAGCCATCCCCGGTCGCCAACCTGTCCGCCGGATTCGGCATAAAAGGGAGTGTGGTCGAGAATGACTTCACCTTGTTCACCGGGCTTGAGTTCTTGCGCGCCCCGGCCGTCGTGGATGATGGCGAGAACTTCGCAGCCGTTTGAACGAGTCTGCCGATAGCCTTCGAATTCGGACTTCGGAAGCTGCTGATAAACGGGATTTGCAGTCTGCTTGGCTCCGCCTTTCCAGGAGGCACGAGCACGCTCGCGTTGCTCCTGCATGGCGCGGTCAAAACCGGCCTGATCGAAACCGATACCCTGATCGCGCGCGGCATCTTGCATGAAGTCGAGCGGCATGCCGAAGGTATCGTAGAGCTTGAAAGCAATCTCTCCTCCCAACACCTTGGTTCCTGTGGAAGTGGACCGCATTGCCTCTTCCAGTTTCTCAAGTCCAATATCCAGAGTGTGCGCGAATCGTTGTTCCTCCGAAAGCACAGTCTTCGAAACGCGGTCTGCGGATTCCTTCAACTCGGGATAGGCATCCTGCATCAAGTTTCGCACGCCGAATACCATCTCGTTCAGAAACGGCTTGTCGTGGCCGAGCAGTCTTCCGTGCGTAATCGCTCTCCGGATGATTTTGCGCAGCACATATCCACGGCCTTCATTCGCCGGCAGTACTCCATCTGAAATTAAGAAAGTTGCCGCCCGTGAGTGGTCTGCTATCACTCGCAGGGAGGCCGCTGACTTAGTATGTGCCTCCTTGTCCAATTCCTGTCTGAGCGAGGCTCCGGTCAGCTCTGCGGCCTTTTTGATCAGAGGCGTGAACAGGTCCGTGTCGTAATTCGAGATTACGCCCTGCAGCACCGCTGCTACCCGCTCGAGTCCCATTCCCGTATCGATCGATGGCTTCGGCAGCGGATTCAGCTTCCCGCTGGCGTCGCGGTCGAATTGCATGAAGACGAGATTCCAAAGCTCGACGTAGCGGCCGCAGTCGCAGCCGAATGCGCAATCGGTGTGGCCCTGGTCGGACGCCGCCACACCCATGTCGTAATGAATCTCGCTGCAGGGGCCGCAGGGGCCGGTGTCGCCCATCTGCCAGAAGTTGTCTTTGAGGCCGAACTCAAAGATGCGATCTTTCGGTACACCCTGGCCTATCCACAGGTCGTAAGCTTCGGCGTCGCGCTGCATTCCGCCTTCGCCGTTAAAAATGGTCACGTACAGCTTGTTCTTCTCGATGCCGAACCATTGCGGCGAGGTGATCAGCTCCCGGGCGTAAGCAATGGCATCTTTTTTGAAGTAATCGCCGAAGGAAAAATTTCCCAGCATCTCGAAAAACGTGTGATGGCGATTGGTAAACCCGACGTTTTCGAGATCGTTGTGCTTGCCTCCCGCGCGCACGCATTTCTGCGAAGTCGTGGCTCGCGTGTAGTCGCGTTTTTCCAGTCCGAGAAAGATGTCCTTGAACTGGTTCATGCCGGCATTGGTGAACAGCAGGGTGGGGTCGTTCTGCGGCACGAGCGACGAGGAATGCACCTCGCGGTGTCCCTTCTGAACGAAAAAGTCCAGAAACTTACGGCGAATTTCGGAGCCAGTCAGCATGCGGATACTCCGATTCTAGCATCGGAGAAAGCAGGTCACCGGATCGCTGACGAGCAGGCGTGTCTCCGGCGCACGAAAAGTTTTCCGCCGGGCACCCGGCGCAGGAGCGCCGGGGTCAGATCTCTCTGGACGAAGCCCTATTTCACCTTGTCCACGGTTTTATCCGTACCTTCTTTGACGTCGTGGCCAACGTCTTCCACGCCCTTCTTGATGCCGTGGCCGGTTTTCTTCGCTACTTTTCCGGTGTCTTTGGCCGCATCCTTGGTGGCGTCGGCGGTCTTGTCAGCGGCTTTGTCGGTGGCGTGGACGGTTTTCTTGGTCGCCGTCTTGGTGTCGTGAGCCGTGTCCTTGGCTACGTCCTTGGTGGCGTCGGCGGTCTTGTCAGCGGCTTTGTCGGTGGCGTGGACGGTTTTCTTGGTCGCCGTTTTGGTGCCGTGGGCCGTGTCTTTGGCTGCATCCTTGGTGGCGTCGGCGGTCTTGTCGGCGGCCTTGTCCGTGGCATGTGCGGTCTTCTTGACCACTTTCTTGGTGCCGTGGGCCGTGTCTTTGGCCGCGTCCTTGGTGGTGTCCGCAGTCTTGTCGGCTGCCTTGTCGACGTCGGTCTTGACGTCTTGCGAGTAGGCGAGCGATGCCAGGCCGAGCAGCATCGCCGCGATCATCAGTGTCCATTTCGCTCTCATACTTCCTCCTGGTAGGTGAAAAGGGTGAAAGGGAGTATCCAGCATTTGCCGTACAAACGCAACGCCTGTGATTACGGGGTTTCTTTGCGTCCTTTGCGGCATTTCTTGGCGAACTTTGCGGTTTGTTGTGATCCCGGGTCAAACCCTTTTTTACCGCAAAGTACGCAAAGGAAGTCCCCGAGGGGCACAAAGAAAACGAGGCGGCAGAGTTACTCGAGTTCCCCCTCCAGCGCGGTCAGAGTCTCGTCATCTACTTCCCACTTTTTCAGGATGGCAAAAATCGTCTTGGCTCCAAACCCCCCGCGCATTAACTGGCGAAAGATGCGGGCTGCCTCTTTCTGCGTTTTCGGCTTCTGCAAACGCTTGCGGCGAAGATAATCCCGCGCCTGCTTTTCCTCATTGACTTCGTCGTAGACCGAATCCACTGCCTTGTCGATCACTTCGCCGTGCACTCCCTTGGCTTTCAGATCGGTGATCACACGCCGGCGTCCGAACTTTTCGTTGTCGCGGCGGAAAGAAGAAAATGCGGCGGCGTATTTGGCGTCGTTCAGGTAACCCTGGTCTTTCAGCCGCCGAATCACCAACTCGACCAGCGTCTTGCCATACTCGGTATCCGCATCTACGCGCGGCCGCAATAAGCGTTTCAGTTCGGCCACCGATCGCATCCGGCGTGCCAGCGCGCCCACGGCATATTCGTAGAGCACGTCTTCCGAATCAGTTTTTCTGGGGCGCGGGAACGGCATAATGTGAGCCGATGTTAAAACGTTGTAAATTGTTGTAAAGAAAAAGATCTTGCGTTTTCTGCCGCAAGAATGTGGAACTCCTGTACTGCCAACTACGTATACACCACTGAACGCTGAAATTCACGAAGCGAGCAGGCGGACCGGGTGGTGACTTTCTTCCCAACGTGTCGTCTACTTATAAAAAGAAAATCAGGGAGTCAGTCATGCTAACCATTGATGTTGAGAAGAACGGCGAAGTGGCGGTAGTGCACTGCAGCGGACGATTGGTGCGCGGGGTCGAAGTCTGCAGCCTGAAGACTGCGGTAGTTTCGCAGAAAACCACCCGCATCGTGATGCTGGACCTCTCGCAAGTGGAATTCATGGATGCGGGCGGACTGAATGCGCTGGTGTCGCTGCATAACTGGGCGCATAGTCATGGCATCCAGCTCAAACTCGTGAAACCCTCGGGATTGGTTCGCGAGATGCTGACTCGCACCCACTTGAACCGGCTGTTTGATATGTCGTCGCTGCGCGATGCGATGGCGATCCTGAGCGGCGTGGATTGTCATCATGCGAAATTCGGAGCTGGATATCCGAGCCCGATGCAGGCCCTGGCGGCGAAATAGCAACAGGCCCTGGTCTCAATGACGGTTGCAACAAGAAGGGCGCGCATGTGTGAAATGCGCGCCCTTGATTTTTTGCGGCAGGAATATTTACTTGCCGCCGAAGCCGGTCTGCTGCATCGCGTTGCGGGAAATGTCGCTGGTGGACGAAACCCCCTGCATCCGCAACTTGAAGTCGTCGGCGTTGGAGGCGTTTTCCAAAGCGGTCTCGTAGTTGATCAATCCTGCCTGGAACAAGTCCCATAACGACTGATCGAAGGTCTGCATGCCGTACTGCGAAGTTCCGGCAGAAATAGCGTCGCGGACAGCGCGTGTCTTTTCCGGAACCAGAATACATTCCCGAATGTACGCAGTGTTGATCATGACTTCGACCGCCGGCACGCGGCCGTCGCCGTCGCAGCGTCGCACCAGCCGTTGACTGATGACAGCACGCAGCACCGCCGCGAGCTGTAACCGGATCTGCTTCTGCTCCGGCGGCGGGAAGATCGCAATGATACGGTTGATGGTTTCGACCGCGTCCAGGGTGTGCAAGGTGGAGAACACCATGTGACCGGTTTCCGCGGCGTGCAGCGCGGTGCCGATGGTTTCGAGATCGCGCATTTCGCCGACCAGAATGACGTCGGGATCCTGACGAAGAGAAGCGCGCAGCGCGGCGCCGAATGACGGCGTGTCCACTTCCACCTCGCGCTGGTTGACGTAGCCCTTCTTGTCGCGGTGCAGAAATTCGATGGGATCTTCGATGGTGATAATGTGCTCGGCGCGGGTGGAGTTGATGCGGTCTACCATGGCGGCCAGCGTGGTCGATTTACCGGAGCCGGTGACGCCGGTGACCAGAATCAGCCCGCGGGGCATTTCGCAAACCTGTTCCACAATCTTGGGCAGATAGAGTTCGTCGAGGGCGCGAATCTTGGTGGGGATGACGCGGAGCACCAGTCCCACGTTGCCGCGCTGCTGGAAGACGTTGACACGGAAGCGGCCCAGTCCGGCCACGCCGTAGGCCATGTCAATTTCCGTGGTCTCTTTGAATTTCTGTTTCTGGCGCGCCGACATCATGCTGAACGCCATAGTCAGCATGTCTTCGGCGCTGACGCGCGGCTGGTCGGTCAGCGGAGTCAGGTCGCCATCGATGCGCAGATGGGGATAGTTGCCTACCTTCAAATGCAAGTCGGAGGCCCGGCGCTCCATGGCAATGCGCAGCAAATCATCAATATTCATTCGACACTTCCCCCAAATAACCTCCCGTATGATGACGCGAAAAGTCACTGGCCCCAAGATGACCTAAGTAACGCGAGGCATGCTGCAGGGACAAGCCTCTTGGACTATTGGATGGCGTAGGGATTGAGATGCCCGCTAACCGACTCGTCAACTTGAGTGGAGAGATGACAGGTTGAACAGATCGCAGAGTGGACTTAGTCCATGGACTTAGTCTATAGTAGGGGAGTGGAAGTCAACATCCATGAAGCCAAGACCCACTTTTCGCGCCTTCTGCAGCGCGTCGCGGCGGGGGAAGAGGTCGTCATCGCCCGGGCCGGGGTGCCGGTGGCGCGGTTGGTGGCTGTGGAACCGAAGCAGGGGAAGCTACGCCCTTTGGGGATGGACGAAGGCCGCATCTGGATTGCTGACGATTTCGACGCGCCCCTGCCCGATGACTTGCTGAAAGAGTTCTACGGGGGGAAGCTTCCTAAGTTGACCCGAAACCCTCCTCAAAAGCGCAAATGAAGTATCTACTGGACACGATGGTCTGGCTGTGGAGTGTCGGTCCGTCGAAAACAATCGGGGCAGCCGGTCTCGAGATTCTTGCCAGCTCCGAGGAAGAAGTCTATCTCTCGGCAGCGAGCTCGTGGGAAATTGCGATCAAGACCAGGCTGGGAAAATTCCAACTTCCTGAGCCACCTGGTCGTTACGTTCCCAAACGACTGGCCGAGCAGGGCATCCGATCGCTTTCGATAAATCAGAATCACAGCCTTCGGGTCTACGACCTGCCGTTGCACCACTCTGATCCCTTCGACCGCTTAATCATTGCTCAGGCCATGATCGAGCAAATGACAGTGCTGACCTCGGATCGGGGGTTCGAAAAATATTCGATTGACGTGATTTGGTGCGGATGATGAGGCTGCGTAAGAAGCCCGTCTGCGAACCCATGGGCGAGCTACCCTCGCCCATCAAGACGACGGTCTACGTTAGTTGTTAGTTCGTGCTAGACGCCTACGGGCTGTTTGCTGCCTACCGCGACCGGCGTAAGCCACTTGTATTTATCGGGCTTCTCTCCGTTGACGATGGCGTAGAACTCTTTCTGGATGGCTTTCGTGATGGGGCCGACCGTGCCTTTGCCGACGCTGATCTTGTCCGCGGATCGGATGGGCGTGACCTCGGCGGCAGTGCCAGTGAAGAAGACTTCATCCGCAATGTAGAGCAGTTCGCGCGGAATGCCCTGCTCGGTGACAGGGATGCCCAGATCGCGAGCGATCTGCATCACGGATTCGCGAGTGATTCCCGGCAGCACCGAATTACCCAGAGGCGCGGTATTCAGCACGCCATTGCGCACCACGAAGACATTCTCCCCCGAGCCTTCGCTGACGTAGCCGTTGGCATCGAGCGCGATGCCTTCGACATAGCCGTTGATAATGGCTTCCATTTTGATGAGCTGCGAATTCATATAATTCGCGGCTGACTTGGCCATCGCCGGCAGGGTGTTGGGCGCAATGCGAGTCCATGACGACACGCAGATGTCGGCGCCTTCCCCGGAATCCGACGTCAGATACTTCCCCCAGGGATAATTGCAGATATAAACCTCGGTCGGCGAATTGAACGGATTCACTCCCGCTTCGCCATAGCCGCGCAGCACAATGGGACGGATATAACAGGGCCACGCGCCATTGTTCTTCACCAGGTCGGACATACCGGCAATCAGCTCTTCTACCGTGTAATCGACGTCAATGCGATAGATCTTGGCCGAATCGAGCAGCCGCTGCATGTGCTCTTTGGCGCGAAAGATCGCGGGGTTTCCGTGTGGGGCATAGCAGCGGACGCCCTCGAAAACGGATGAACCGTAATGCACAACATGCGACATCACGTGAATCTGGGCGCTGTCCCAGGGGATGAGTTTGCCGTTGTGCCAGATTTTTTCGGTTTTTTGGATCGCCATGGATACTCCTGCTCAGCTATAGGAATTATAACTGAGGGGAGAGTCGAGCCTGTCGCACTTCGCCAAGGACACCGCTTACCCAGGTAATCCGGCTTGGGATGAGTCGGACGACCTAGGGCTTGACCGGAGACAGGGCCGGGTCTGGAGCTGCAGCCGTTGCGACACTTGCTCGCCCAACACCGGGCAACTCATCGCCGCGGAAATATTTCCCCTTGGCCGCGATCATCTCCGGCATGGCGGCGTAAGGTTTGCTGTAGTCATTGGCGGCATTCCAGAACAGGAAGCCAATCCCGCCTTTCTCCTTCGCGGTAATTACCTGGGCTTCGATGTACTGCGGCGAATACGTCTTGGTTCTCCAGCGGAAGGCTTGCAGCCAGGGGCGGATGACCACGCCGCTGCCCTGTGTGATTTTTTCGAAGCGAACCATGGATTCGCCAATGAAATGCTCGGGAGCGTCACCGGGATGGGCGATTCCGTCCATACCAAAGAAGTGTGAGGGATAGATCATGGGCGAAAGCACATCGCAATACTTCGCCATGCGCACGATGTCTTGGCCGGTGTGGCCCAGGTCGACCGGGCGCTGCCAGGCCATGATGCCGAACACATCCAGAGACAACAGCGCGCCCGTGGGGTGAATTTCGGCGTAGGCATGTTTCAGGAAGTCGGCGATCACGTCCGCGCGCTGCCATTCCGGATGCTCAGTCTGGAAGTAGAAACTGGCGTCTTTCTGGTCGCCTTCGGCGGGGAAGCGGACGTAGTCGAACTGGATCTCATCGGCTCCAGCTTCGGCTGCCTTCTTGGCGAGAGCAATGTCGTATTCCTGCACTTTAGGGTTGGACGAATCAGTCCAAACCAGCTTGCCATTCTCTCTCCACGGCTGCCCCGTCCTGCGCGACTTCACTGCCAGCTCGGGATGGGTCTCGACCAGTCGCTGGTCGCGGAACATCGCGATGCGGGCGATGGCATGCATGTTCTGCGAATGCAGGAAATGAATGAACTTGGGCAAGTCGTGGAAGGAGCTGCGGTGCGCTCCCAGCAGAGGATGATCGAAGGGTATAGTCACGCTGCCGTCGCTGTCCTTGATGTCGAATACGACCGCATTTCCACCCACTTCACGCCAGTGGCGAATGATCTTGATTCCGTGGTCGCTCGCAGCCATGAGTCCGGTGAGATAAACAGCCCGAACTTCGAAGTCACGGTCGACCGGAACCGATTTCTCTACGATCGGCGCCGGCAGCAGTCCGGGGACGATCACGGGCTGGCCCGCCTTCAGGAAAGTGCCGTGGAAATCGCCGTTGGCCTTACGGATGGCCTCGGTCAGCTCTGAGGACGTGAGGTAAGAGGTCTGCGAAAGATACTTGTGAGCCACCAGGGGAATGCTGTCGCCGCGCTTGGCGACATAGAGCGCGCTCCCGGGCGGCGCTACCGTCACCAGGGAGGGTTCCGGAGTTTTTGGCGCCAGCGGCGTTGCCGAGCGGGAAGTGAGCACCAACTTGGGCTTCGATGTCTGTGCCATGGCCGGCGTCGACGCGGTTTCTATCAGAACTAAACCGAAAGAAAGAAAGAGGATAGTGGCGAGTGATACGGGGCCCAATTGACGCAAGGTGTTCTCCGTGAAAGCGGCGGTTTTCACGGATGCTACCGTCGGTCACATTGGCCTGCCAGATAACGTCGGGCCAGTGCCAAGTGGATTAGGGTGGGGTCGTCCGCCCCGCGAACTTCCAAAGAAGTGGCAAACTATTTCCCTTTACCCTAATCGGGGTGCGGGGTAACCACGGGCCGTTTTCCTTGCCGTTCGCATCTAACTCACACAGACAAATAGGAATTCGGGGTTTGCCGGGGATGGAGAGTCGTTTGCAGTAATCGCAGTGCCGGAGATGAGAGAGTGACAAAATTTGTCCCACTCTCATATCGAGACGGCGGACCCGATGTTCCAGAAGTACAGGGGCCTAGGAAAGGAAAACCAGGGCCAGACCCAATATGAAAACCGTCGTCAACACCATGCTAGACCCTACGCGCCGCTCCAATGATGCCAGAGAGTTCGAAAGCTCCCTTCGCCGCAGAATCGTCGGTCAGGACCAGGCCGTCGAGAAAGTGGTCGAGATTTACCAGATGTTTCTGGCGGGACTGAATCCTCCTGGCCGTCCGGTTGGAAACCTTCTATTTCTCGGGCCCACCGGTTCGGGAAAAACCCGGGTCGTCGAAGCCATGGCTGAATCGTTGTTCGGCGACGCCCGCGCCTGTATCAAGATTGACTGTGCTGAATTTCAGCACTCGCATGAAATCGCGAAGCTGATCGGTTCGCCTCCGGGATACCTGGGCCATCGTGAGACGCATCCGCTATTGACTCAGGAAGCCTTGAACCAGTGGCACACCGAGACGCTTAAGCTTTCGATTCTGCTGTTCGACGAAATCGAAAAGGCTTCTGACTCGCTCTGGCAGTTGCTCCTGGGCATTCTGGATAAAGCTACCTTGACTCTGGGCGACAACCGCCGCGTGGATCTTTCGCAATGCATCATCATCATGACCTCAAACCTCGGGGCCAGTGAGATGAGCAACCTGGTTGACGGCGGCCTGGGCTTCGCGCAGAAGGTCACGCAAGTGGACGGGGCTTTCGATGACAAGATCAGCCGCAGCGCGGTGGACGCGGCCCGGCGCAAGTTCAGCCCGGAATTCATGAACCGCATCGACAAGTCGGTAGTGTTCCGCACTCTACGTTCGGAGCACTTGCAGCAGATCCTGGAAATCGAACTCGGCATGGTGCAGCAGAGAATTCTGATGGCATCGGCCGTGAACCAGTTCGTGTTCAGCTGCACGCCGAAAGTGAAAAGCTTCCTCCTGCACGAGGGGACCGATCCGAAATATGGCGCACGGCACCTGAAGCGCGCCATCGAGCGGCACATCGTGTTCCAACTGGCCAACCTGGTCGCCACCGGGCAGGTCAAGCTGGGAGACTTCATTCGCATCGACATGAGTCCCGAAGGCAAGTTGATGTTCATCAAGGAAGCCGAGAATGCCATGGTTCCGATGTTGCTCGAACGCCACGGCGCAGCCGCCGGAGCGCTTCCCATGGCCCGTCCCGCACGCACGGTAGCCCGGCGCGAGTTCGGCGCCACCGGCACGTTGGACGGCAAGTAAGTTTAGACAATCAGCAACCCAAGGTGCCGGGAAACCGGCACCTTTTTTGTTTGCATCCAGGCATCTCAAGCCACACGTAGCTGGTTGGATTACCGAGTTATCAATCTGCCGCTAAAATAGGAATCATGAGGGGCGACTCGTTTATCCAACGTTGGCTGATCGTGCTGCTTGTTTTCTGTGTCACCGCGCCGCTTGCGGTCGAGGCACGCGTCACGCCTTCGCACGGCTTCAACATGTTTTCTGCCCAGGAAGAAGTTCAGGCCGGGCAGCAGTCCGCTGCGCAGGTTGCCAAACAACTCCCCATTCTTCCGGACTCCGATCCAGTCACGATTTATGTGCAGCGCCTGGGGCAGCAACTGGCGGCGCACGCTCCGGGAGAAAAGTGGCCGTACACCTTCCACGTCGTGAATCAGAAAGAGATCAACGCCTTTGCTCTTCCCGGCGGGCCGATCTTTGTAAATTTGGGAACCATCCAGGCCGCCGACAACGAGGCAGAGCTGGCCGGCGTGATGGCGCACGAAATCTCGCATGTGGTGCAGCGCCATGGCACGAGAGCCGCCAGCAAACAGATGGCGGCCCAACTCCCGCTGGCCATTCTGGGCGGGGTTATGGGACAGGGCGCGCTCTCGCAGATGGCACAAATGGGGCTTTCCTTCGGCTTCGGTTCCTACTTTCTGAAAAATTCGCGGACGTCCGAATCCGAAGCCGATCTTCTGGGTACCGACATCATGTATGACAGTGGCTTCAATCCCCGCGCCATGGCGGATTTTTTCACCAAACTGGAGAAAGAAGGCGGCGCGCGCGGCCCGCAGTTCTTCAGCGACCATCCGGATCCTGGAAATCGCGCCCAGGCGGTGGCGAAGGAAGTGGCGACACTGCCGCGAAGGGCCAGCTATAGCAGCGACAGCGCGGAATTCCAGGACATCAAGCAGCGGGTCGCGGGTATGCACCCGCTGACCGCACAGCAGATTGCGGAGCGCCAGCAACCACAAACTCCAGCCATGAATGCTGCTTCAGGCAGTGCGCAACCGAGCGCCACTCTGCGTAGTTTCAGCCACCGCGATTTTTCGATTTCCTATCCCGACAACTGGCAGGTATTCGGCGATCAGAATTCGGCGGTTACGATAGCCCCGCCGAGCGGTGTTCTACAGAATGCTGTCGCCTACGGAATGATGATCAACAATTACCAGCCCGAAGATGCGAATGCCAGTCTCGATCAGGCGACGCACGATCTTCTGGCCTCGCTGCGGCAATCGAATCCCGATCTGCGTGCCATCGGGCACGACGAGAACATCCGGGTAAACGGAGTTGCGGGAAAGTCCGTGGACCTGGTCGGAACCTCGCCCGTGCACGATCAGAGTGGACGGGCGGCGCAGGAGCGGGATTGGCTGGTTACATTCATGCGCAAAGACGGCACTCTGTTGTATGTCGTCTCAATCGCGCCGGACAAGGATTTCGAAGCGCTTCGTCCCACGTTCGAACAGATGCTGAAATCGCTGCGAATGCGGTGAGGCTATATCGTCCATCTCCTCGGACACTTCTACTTCAAGCCCTCGACCACATAGAGGTAAGAGAGGGTGCGAGGTACGCTGTAGATGTAGAACTTTCCATCCGGCGTGATCAGGCTACCGCCGATGCTCGGGACGCCTGAAGGGTCGGCTGGAGCAAACTCGCGGAAGAGTTTACGCTGGCCCGTCTTAAGATCCATTACCCAGGCTCTCACCGGCATGGCGGAGAAATCCACTAGGTAGACCGATTGGCTGTCGGCCGTCCACCCGGTCACCTGCTCATTCGGACCTACCAACGACAGCGGCTGCCCCGGCCCATTGCCAGGCATCGGAATGATCAAGCTGGATCCGTCCTGGCGTCCGATCACGCTTTTTCCATCCGGAGAAACCAGGAAGCCGCGGAAGTGCTCCGATCCCACTGGTTTTGGCGGGCTACCGCCCAACATTTGGACAAACGTGCGTGGCTCCTTTCCGGGTTCAGCCGCAATCATGATCACGCCCTTACCATCGGGCAGGAAGCTCATCCGCTGTGAGTGGAATAGCTGGCCGTCGCCCAGCGAAACTGGTTGTCCGGCGCCGGTTGGCAGGAGGACAGTCGGCGCAGGCTGCTTGACGCTGGTCGACGCCACCCATTTTGCGTCCGGAGAAATATCCAGCCCCATGCCGCTGCCCAGTCGAATAGCCGGGGAACCGTCCGTCTTGCGCACAAAGACCGAATAGTCGGGTCCGCCGCCTTCTCCGTCCTCTTCCAGCACCACCCACTGGCCATCGTTCGAAACCGCGCGGCCAATCGTCCAGTCAAACCAGGAAAGGTCAATGTCTTTGTCCTGATCGGCATGACGCCCGTATGTCTCCAGACGGCTGGCTTCGTTCGTGATCAGGACCTGGCCATCCTTGCTGATGTCGAACAAGTGCAATCGTCCCGGGATATGTAGCAAGTCGCGCTGTTTGCCGTTCAGATTCACGGCATACAAGGCGCTGTTGATGCCGGCATCGCTGCCGGTGAACCAGACCTCGTCTCCTGAGCGCGACCAGGCCAGGCCGGTAAGGTCGCTCCATTCGCCGGTCAGCCGCCGGGCCTTGCCTGCCAGGTCGGTGACCGCGACAAAGCCGCGCGTATCTCCCGCATTGGGATGGTCAAAGTATGCGATCATTTTGCCGTCGGGAGAGATCGCTACGTCGGTGATATTGCCGGTGCTGGTGGTGACGAGCGGCTTGCCGATGGGATATTCCAGCCTGTTTTCTCCGGCCACAACATGAACTGCGGCCAGCGAATCACCGGCAGGATTCCACGAAGCATCAATCACGTCGGCCAGCAGATCCCGCGGAGCGCCGCCGGTCAAGGGCACCACCGACAGCATGCCTTGTGCGACTGCCTGTGCCTGCGTTTTCTGGCGGATCGCCATCTCACCTTTGGATGAAATGCCCAGGACCTGGCTGTCCGGAAGGTCAATCGGACGCGACATTAAAGCGTCGGTGCGAGTCGTATAGATCTGCGGTTTGGGCGCGCCATTCCAGGCGGCGCTAAAGAGGATGCTCTGGCCATCAGGTGCGAACTTGGCGCCGTAGATCGTGCCTCGCTGGAAGGTGAGTTGGTGGAAGCGCGGCGCTGCCACCGGCGCGCTTCTTCTGGCCAAAAAGTAAGTGGCGGCCAGCGCGGCCGCTACAACCACAGCCGCTGCTGCCAACTTCCAGTTCCCCTTGCGCTCCTCCGCCACAACCTGCAAACGGGAGCCGGTGCCGGAGTGACTGGATAGGGTCTCCAGATCAAACGCTATGTCACTGGCCGACTGGAAGCGCTGCACCGGATTCTTCTCCAGGCAATGCCGGACTACGCGATTCAAGCCAGGCGTGAGGCCGGGAACCGTGTCGTCCAGTTCAGCCGGCTCTTCCTTAAGGATGGCGTTCATGGTCTCCACGCTGGAGTCGCGCTTGAACGCGCGCTTTCCGGTCAGCATCTCGTAGAGAATCGCTCCCAAAGCAAAAATGTCAGACCGGTGATCCGCGCCCTGGCCGCGAACCTGCTCCGGCGACATGTATCCGACCGTGCCCATCACGTGCCCGGGCGTAGTCGCGGGATGCTCCTGGTCCACGGTCTGCAAGTCAGGATGGGCCGAAGTGAGGACGTCGTCCTGCATCAGTTTCGCCAGACCGAAGTCGAGGATCTTGATGCGGCCGTCGTTGAGCACGAAAATGTTGTCGGGCTTGAGATCGCGATGCACTACTCCCTTCTCGTGCGCCGCCGCCAGGCCACGGGCGATCTGCATGCCATAGTCGACGGCCTTACGCTGAGCGACGGGGCCGCCCTGCATGTGGTCGCGCAGACTCTGTCCCTCGAGCAGTTCGGAGACGAGATAGGGCACGCCGTCCTGGTCGCCGACGTCAAAGATGGCGAGAATGTTGGGATGGTTGAGCGCGCCGACCATGCGCGCTTCCTGTTCGAAACGGCGGAGGCGATCGGTGTCCTTGGCAAACGATGGTGGCAGAACTTTCACCGCGACTTCGCGGCGCAAGCGCGAGTCGCGCGCACGGTACACTTCGCCCATGCCGCCTGCACCCAGCAGGGATAAGACTTCGTAGGGCCCGATCTTGGTACCCGAGACCAACGCCATGGGCGCGATTATACCTGCATCCGAAAGTACGGAACCTGACGCTGTGGTCCCGACCTACTTCAGGTGCTCGACCAGGAACAGATCCGACAGAGTGCGGGTGTAGGAGAAAACGTAGTGCTGCTCGTCAACCGCGATGCGCGGGCAGCCAACGCCGGCTAGGCCGGCGATGTCAGCCGGGGCCAACGTCTTCCACAGGGTGCGGTTGCCGGTTGCGAGATCCAGACGCGAAACAGAACACGAGGTTTCGCCGCGCTGTCCGATCAGCAATGAGTTTCCGTCCCTGGTCCAACGGAGGGGCGTCTCACCGGGCTGCGAACCACGGACCGGTTGCGGCTCGCCTCCATCCAACGAAACCACGGCGATTCCTTCGCTGCTAACCGTCGTGATTCGTTTGCCATCGGGTGAAATCGAGTGGGTGTGTCCCCCGATGCCGTAGCCTTCGGGCGTTATGGGACGGGGCTGGCCACCATCCAGACTGGTAACGTAGAGCCGCGTGGCATGACCGCCTTCGTGACCTTCAAATAGCAAATGTTTGGAGTCGGCGAAGAATTGTCCCCCGGACGGAATTACTTTGCCGGTCGAAACTGACTGCTGCTGTCCTACCCCGGTGGGAAGAAGTACGAAGTCAGGCGGAGACATGTTCTGCCGCAAGACCAAAGCCCACTTGCCATCCGGTGAAAACGCGTTAGCCGAGCCCTCACCCAGGCGAACCGCGGACGTGCCTGTGGTGTCGCGGGTGAATACGGCATAGTCGCCGCCGCCCGCCTCTCCGGCCTCGATGAACAGCAGAAGTTTCCCGTCATCGGAGAGGTCGACGGGGACCGTCCAGTCCTGCCAACTCAGATCACGTTCCTTGGTTTCTCCGGGCGCCAGACCAATGGCCCCGGCGCGCAAGGCGTCACGCGAGATCAGAGCCCGCCCGTCGGCGCCGACATCATGCAGAGTAAGGGTTCCAGGGGCGCTCAACAGCTCGCGTTCGTGGCCCGACAGGGTGACGCCTCTCAGCGAGCGGCTGAAGCCGGTGGCAGTGGCGGTGAACCAGATCTCATCCCCTCCGGGCGACCAGGCTGCACCCATGGCACTTGCCCAGCGCTCGGTCAGGTCCGACTTCTTGCCGTTCAGATCGACGACGCCGACGACGCCTCCATCATCCCCCAGGAGATTGTGATCGATGAAGGCGAAGTGATCGCCCTTGGGAGAGAAGCGCAGGTCGCTGATCCAGCCGGCGGTTTCGTAAAGCACCTTGCCAATCGGATATTCGATTCGGCTTAGGCCGTGGACGGCATGGACTACTGCGAGGGAATTTCCATCGGGCGCCCAGTCTGCGGCTTCAACGTTGTCCAGCAGATCGCGTGGAGCATCGGCGCCGATCGAGACCTGGGCCAGCGTGCCGCGATGCGAGAAATGATTGGGACTCATGCTGAAGTGGCGCATCACCGCCATCTGTCCCGCTGGCGAAACCGCAAGCACCTCGGTTTCCGGCAAGCCCAGGTCGCGCGATTCGGTTGAATTGGCGGAGCTGATAAAGACGGATTCAGGCGCGCCTTCCCAAGCCGCGCTGTAAACCGCCGACCGTGGGTCGGGAGCAAATCTGGCGGCTACCAGCGCGCCCCGCCGGAAACTCAATTCGCGAAAGGTGGGAACCGGCCGCGTGGCCGCCCGCTCGCCGACAAGAAAACCAACGATGCCGCTTGCCGCCAAAGCCAGCAGCGCGACTCCGGCCAGCAAAGGGAGTCTCGAACTTTTCTGCAGAGTCTCTCTCGCTTTGTCCGGAGCTTCCGTAACCGCACTCTCGGCGGATGCCGCCGGACTCGCTGCCGGAGTAGATCCCGATGCCGACGTGGATATCCGTTGTCCCTGCGAAGAGGGATGCCAATCGCGTTGCAACCGTTTGAGGTCGGCTCTTATATCGGCCGCGCTCTGATAACGGAGATCGCGGTCCTTTTCCAAAGCCTTGTTGACGATGCGTTCCAGTTCCGCTGGAAGTTCAGGATTCAGACGGACTGGTGAAGTCGGAACCTTGTTGAGAATCGCGTTGAAAATCGCCGCTGAAGTGCCGCCTTCAAAGGGCAGGCGCCCGGTGCACATTTCGTAGAGCACGACTCCGAAAGAAAAAATGTCGGTGCGCGCATCCAGTTCCTCGGCCAGGGCCTGCTCGGGGCTCATGTAAGCCACGGTCCCGATGGCCGCGCCGGGCGAGGTTAGATGTTCGATCTCCACCGCAGCTCCCGCTGTAGCTTCCGTTGCTTCGAGCGCCTTGCCGCGGCCGATGCCTACTTTGGCCAGTCCGAAATCGAGAATTTTGGCGCGATTGCGCTCGGTGACGAAGACATTGGCGGGCTTGATATCGCGATGGACAATGTTCTTGGAGTGCGCCGCTTCGAGCGCATCCGCGATTTCGATGGCCAGGGTGAAGAGCAGACGCACTTCGATGGGACGGAAGGCAATGCGGTGTTTCAGCGTGGCGCCTTCCAGAAATTCCATCGCAATGAAGGATTGCGATTCGTGCTGGCCGATTTCGTAGATAGTGCAGATGTTGGGATGATTTAAAGCCGAGGCCGCGCGGGCTTCACGCCGGAAGCGTTCCAGAGCTTGCGGGTCGTGCGAAAGTTCGTCGGGAAGAAATTTGAGGGCGACGAAGCGCCCGAGTTGGGTGTCTTCAGCTTTGTAGACCACGCCCATCCCACCGCCGCCCAGCTTGTCCACGATGCGATAGTGCGAGATGGTCTGTCCAATCATGTCTTGCCTGACCAAATGAATTCGCCATGTTAGGCGGGATGCAAAGGCAAAGTCAATGCGACTCAGGTAGGGGGCGGGGTACAGTTTGCTCCAAAACATCCCCGCCGCCTTGTCATTCCGACGCCAGGTTTATCGGCGAGGAATCTGCTTATTGCCGACAGTGAACCAGCAGACTCCTCGCGCGACTACCCTCGCTTCGGCGCGGACCGCGGCACGCCCCTTGGCGCTGTTGACGGCTGCCATGCCGGCAACTAACTTTAGAACTCCTCTTCGATATGGAACCGAATGCCTTCGTCGCCGAGGTTTATCGCAGGATGTCTCTCCGACATTCGTCCGAGCGGCCAAAACCTACGTTCGCGGAAATCCAGAATGATGCCCGGGTTTTGCTGGCGGTTTCTGAGTACGCACCCCTTCTACCCAACCGCAAAGACGCGGCGATCCTGGATATCGGTTTCGGTGGCGGCTGGTTCATCGCGGCGTGCATCAAATTGGGATATTCAAGTATCTCCGGCGCCGATTTCGGTATTGCCAACAAAGCGCACGTCCGCGATTGGGCGCAGGGCGCCATCACCTTGCACGAGATCGAGCGTGACATCGGCGATTTTCTCAGCGACCGGCCGGAACAGTACGACTTCATCCACATGTCGCACGTGATTGAGCACATCCCCAAGTACTCTTTGCTGTGGGTGGTCGATGCCATTTACCGCGCCCTGAGACCCGGCGGTGTGCTGTTGTTGCGGACGCCCAACATGGAGGGTCCGACTCCGAACTCAAGCCTCTATGTCACGCTGGCGCATGAATATGGATTTGCCGGGTCCAATCTGAAATCCTTGCTAGATATTTGCGGCTTCGATGACATTACGTTTCATAATCCGCCGCCGCATCGCCCCAGCCTCAAACAACGCCTGGGCAGCGCTCTCCGGTGGCCGCTTCTGACGCAGAATAAGCTCCGCCATCGACTGTTTGGAGTCAATCAAGGCGGGCAGTTTGGGACGGAACTGATCGTGACTGCGAGACGAGGCGAGGTGAAGCCGATGTTTGACCCGAAATACAGGTGACGGCTATCCCCACGCGATTGCTTTCGCCGGAGCGGGACGCTCGCGCCTACACTGAAAATCTTATCCGCCCTGTTTCAGGTCGGTGAGCACTTGCCGGGCAATTTCCTTCAGGGTTTCGAATACGCCGGGGCCCTGGAAGGCCACCGCTTCAATCAGCGGCTCGTTCTTGCGGCGCAGTTGTTTGGACAGTGCGTCTACGGAGAGTACATTCGGGAGGTCGCGCTTGTTGAGCTGCAGCACATACGGAATCTTGTTGAAGTCGTAGCCGTGTTCCTTGAGGTTGGCCATGAGGTTGTCGAGGGCTTCGACGTTGGCGTCCATGCGCTCTTCCTGCGAGTCGGCCACGAATACGATACCGTCCACGCCGCGCAGAATCAGCTTGCGGCTGGCGTCGTAGAAAACCTGGCCAGGAACCGTGTACAGGTGGATCCGGGTCTTGAAGCCCCGAACGGAACCCAAATCGAGCGGCAGAAAATCAAAAAACAGGGTGCGCTCGGTCTCCGTGGCCAGCGAGATCATCTTGCCCTTCTGTTGCTCTGCGGTCTTCTGGTAGATGAACTGAAGATTCGTCGTTTTGCCACCCAACCCGGCGCCGTAATAAACGATCTTGCAGTTGATCTCGCGAGCTGCGAAGTTGATGAAACTCAAGACTTCCCTCAGGGCCGGTGGGCTGCGCCCGCCTGGACGCAAACCCTTCCCGGTCAAAAATTTGGCTTGATACTGCTGGTTTTATACCACACGCCCCAGCGTCCACGGCAGGTTACTCAGGTTACTTGTGGAACACCGGCTCCGTTTCGGATCGTTGACTTCAGGTTGAAACTGGGATTTTCTTTGCGTCCTTTGCGGATTTTCTTGGCGCTCTCTGCGGTGAAGATCTTTTTTACTGCAAAGGACGCAAAGCAAGTCCGCAAAGGGCGCAAAGAAAATTCGAGCTGAGACCCACAACCCGACATCTTCAACTTCAGCCGTCAGCGCGCCAATCCAACCGGGTAGTAGCCTTCCTTTGCGGTCACCTTCAGGTCCGGACGAGCCACCCTCACTTCGATCTCGCGGTGCGTGCTGCTGGGAGTGGAGTGGGTCAGATATCCCAGGGTGTACTGGTTGCGGGCATCGCCCAGAGTGCGGGCATAGGTGGTCTCGATGGCGTCGCGGGAGAAGCCGGAGAAGATCTCGCCTCCGGTGGCGCTGGCGTACTTCGGCAGAATATTGCTATAGCCGAGCCGAGAGCCGGTCAGAGGCACGTGCAGCTTCTGCAGCTGGCCGTAGACGGGGATGGCGGACGATTCCACGGCCACGCCGTAGACCTGGATTCCGGTGGACAGCAGGACTCTCAAGGTATCGCTGTAGCTGGCGCTGCTGCCATACTCGCGGCCATCAGTGATGATGAAGATGACTTTCCGCCGGGCCCGGTCGCGTTTGCGAAGATCCACGGCTGCAGCTACCAGAGCATCGTTCAGCACGTGAACCTCTTTGGGCGGGTTGATGGTCCGAGGCGCGCCGGCATCGACAGGTACGCCATTCACGATCGGTCCCTGCGGTCCCATGGGCCCGCTTACCACGGGCGGGCCATTGTTCGTCCCTGTAACGGTTTTGAGGCCATCGAGCGCCGCGGTCAATCGGCGGCCTACGGCAGCGAAGTCGGTCACTTTGGTGACGCTAGTGCTGTAGGTGTAGAGCGAGACCTCGTCGAACTGGCTGAACGCTCCTTCCAGAGCGGAGAAGGTTTGGTTCACCTTCTGCAACGCCACATCCGGCATCCCAGTGTCGAGGATCACCGCCGCCGAGAGCGCGAACGGGTCGGTGGTGAAGAAATTCAAGGTCACCTTCTTGCCGTCCTCAAAGACCGAGAAATCTCGGGACAACAACCCGTTGACCAGGCGTCCGGAGTCGTCTTTCACCATCACCGGAACCAACACCTGGTTAACATTGGCTACAACTTTGTAGAGTTCTTCACTGCCGGGGCCCTTATCGGCCGGGATACTGCCCGGCGGCGCGGTGGTCACCTTGAATGGGGGTGCAGGGGCGACTCCCGGCGCGTAGACCGGGTCTTCGTCGGAAGAGCTGGTAGGCGGAGCCTGGTTCGCAGGAGGAGCCTGACCCGGAGGGGCCTGGTTCGGCGGAGGCTGGCTGGGGGGATTCTCGTCGGACGGGATCTTGCCCACCGGCGGCACCGTGGGGAAAGGCCGGGAGGCCGAGGGCGCATCCGGAATGTCTTGTTTGCTTTGATCCTGCTGGGCGGCAAGCGTTCCGGAGAGCAGGGCAAGCGCCACCGCAGTCACTGCAATGGCCTTCGAAGTTCTAGCAATGGCTGAAAACAAGGGAGCCCTCCGCCTGACCGCTACCTGCCCATATTTGGGATGCTGAAGCCTGTAATTTCGTGCATCTAACCCTGATGGAATAGACTAACAAAAAGTGCGGGAGAATATCTGGATGCCGATACTCCGCAGGTTTCAGGCGTTTGCAATTCCCATTCTGGTGCCCGCCCTGCTGGCCACTACGTTGGCCGCCAGCCTTATTTCTGCCAGTGTGGCCGCTGCCCAGGCGCTTCCGCACCTCGCTGGAACGCCGGATTCAGACAGTCAAACCCAGGACAATCAGCCCGAGGAGCGTGACCAGTCGGTCAGCACGCTGAAGGTCAACGTCAACGTCGTCCAGCTCTTTTTTAATGTTAAAGACAAGAAAGGCGGGCTGATCCCCAACCTGACCAAGAACGACTTCGAGCTTCTCGAAGACGGCAAACCCGAGACCATCAAGTATTTTACGGCCGAGTCCGATCTGCCTCTGACCCTGGGCATCCTGATCGACTCCAGCGGAAGCCAGCAGCGGGTCCTGGAGATGGAAAAAGAAGTGGGGGCGAACTTCCTGAGCGAAATCCTGCGCCCCAAAGACATGGCGTTCGTGATCAGCTTCGACGTCGACTCCAACCTGTTGCAGGATTTCACCAACTCGTCACGTCGCCTGCGGGAAGCCCTGAACAGCGCGCGCATTAACGCTCCACCGTCGAGTTGCGGAGGCCTTCCAGGAGCCGGAGGCGGGCCACTGCCGTGCAATTCGACTCCCAAAGGCACCGTGCTCTACGACACGGTTTACCTGGCGGCCCACGACGAGCTCGCAAAAGAAGTAGGGCGCAAGGCTATGATCCTGCTCACCGACGGGGAAGACCAGGGCAGTCAACTCAAGATCAATGACGCCATTGAAGCGGCACAAAAGGCGGACTCTATCTGCTATGTCCTGTTGATCGCCGATCGCGGCTTTTATGGTTTTGGCGGATACTCCGGCGACCGCGAAATGAAGAAGCTCGCGGCCGAGACCGGAGGCCGGGTCATCGACGTAGGAAATAAATCGGATAAGTTGAAAGAAGCCTTTGACCAGATCGCGCAGGAACTGCGCAGCCAATACAACATCGGCTACACTCCCATCAACGCAGCCCTCGACGGCACCTTCCGCAAAGTGGAAATCCGCACT
The DNA here is from genome assembly GCA_963822555.1 of Terriglobia bacterium. GTDB lineage: Bacteria > Acidobacteriota > Terriglobia > Terriglobales > Acidobacteriaceae > JAIQFF01. The sequence continues at coordinate 3,576,393 of CAWGHY010000002.1, read as the reverse complement.
GCCAAGAAGGACTATAAGATCCAGGCCCGCAGCGGATATTATGCGGTTCCAAAGAAGGACTAGGAATTGGCATTTAGCCGGGTGCCCCATCCTTCGCGTTTTGTGCGAAGGGTGGGATGCCACGGACTGTCGGCAGCTGGGAGTCTCCGATTTTATAGACTGACGGTTGGGTTCAGATGGAAGCCCCCACCCTATTTCGTAGAAAGACGCGAAATAGGATGGGGCACCCTCGAGTTTGTGCAAGGAGAGACAGATCCATGAAGACTGGCATCCAGGTTTTCATCCTGCTGATTGCGTTCTCTTCTATTGTTTCCGCGCAAGCGACCGGCATTATTTTCGACACCGACATGGGCAACGATATTGACGACGCTCTTGCCCTGGCCATGCTGCATGCCTTCCAGAACCGCCACGAAGTCAACCTGCTGGCTGTGACCATCACCAAGGACAACCAGTGGGCCGCGCCCTATGTGGATGTGGTGAACACCTTCTATGGGCGTCCTGAGATTCCAATCGGCACGGTGAGAAATGGAAAGACGCCGGAGTCGAATCCCATGATCCAGATTCCTTCCGAGCGCCGCCGCCCGGACGGCAGCTTCGTCTATCCGCACCGAATTCTGGAGGGCGCTCAGGCGCCCGAAGCGGTTTCTTTGCTCCGCCAAACCCTGTCGAAGCAAGTCGATGGGAGCGTTGTGATTGTGCAGGTTGGTTTTAGTACGAACCTGGCCCGCTTGCTGGAGACCAAAGCCGACGCGGTCAGTCCGGATGATGGGCCGACTCTTGTCCGTAAGAAAGTTCGCCTACTGTCAGTCATGGCGGGGAATTTCGCCAATGGACAGCCGGAGTTCAATCTGGCGCAGGATGTTCCTGCCGCGGTGAAGCTCTTCCGCGATTGGCCGACTCCGATCGTGGTCAGCGGATTCGAAGTCGGTATGGCTTTGCCGTTTCCTGCGTCGCGTATCGAACACGATTTCGTCTACGTGCAGGATCATCCTGTGGCTGAAGCTTACCGCTCTTATATGAAAATGCCCTACGACCGGCCAACCTGGGACCTGACGGCAGTGCTCTACGCGGTGCGTCCCGATGAAAAGTATTTCTCACTTTCACAGCCTGGAACGATCACCGTCCTAACTGACGGTAGTTCGCGCTTCGCGCCATCTCCGAGCGGAAAACACCGCTACCTGATTCTCACTGATGAACAGCGGGCGAGGACACTCGAGACCCTGATCCTGCTGGCCAGCGAACCGCCCGCGAATTGCGTTCGCCCCTGAATGCCGATGTTCGACTTTCATGCATGGGCTTCGGCGTGCCAGCTTGAATACCCTCGACGAGGAGCGCGATCCGGATGTGTGACGTTGTTGGTTAACCGGGAAGTGTCGTTGGGAGCCCAGAGGCCCGAGTGGGCAGCGAAGTTCCGCAGTAGGGACAATACACGTCGCGCGTGCCCACCACGCGCTGGCACTGCGGGCAGTTCGGACTAAGCTTGTAATTGCATTGCGGGCAGAAGTTGAACCCGGTCTGCACTGCATGGCCGCATTGTGGGCAGGCGCCGCCCAAGGGCTGCCGCAGGAGGAAGTAAAGAATGATGCCCAGGGCATTGGGGATGATTATGGCCATGATCGTCCACAGCGTAGGGCTCATCCCGCGGCGTTTTGCGTCGCGGTTAATGTAGCCGATGAGCAACAGATAGCAAGCGCCGCCAACGCCCGCCATCAACCCAAACAGAGGTCTTGACCACGGCGGCGGACCACCCGTGTGCCGGGCCAGTGCAACATTAAAGAAAATTTGCGCGGCGATAAATACGATCCCTGCCAGCACCCATGCCCATAGCGGAACCAGCTTGATTTCCGCGCTCAGACCAGTTTGAGTATCGTTTTTTACCTGCATAAATTTGTCGGCCTCGTTACTGCCCTTACCTTGAATGATCGCCGTTGCCCGCGAGGTGCGTGCCGCGAGCCAATAACAGCAGACTCACCACCAGCGCGGGTGTGATGAAGAAAAACATGAAAGCCGTTTGCCAAACCAGGGATGAGACTCCAACCTGTTCGCCCATCCAGGCAAAGAGCCGCCACAAGAACGGGGCGGTGAGCGTGGCCGAAAGTCCCACGCCCAGACAAGCCATGCCCACCAGCCACATGCGTTCCCGCGCCTCCCGAAGCCGGCTGGCGTGGAAGCGCACCCGCATCTGCGTGGCCCGCACCAGGCGAGCATCGGCCGCGAGCGGCAGGGAACGCAAAGTGCGAACCACTCCGTTTGCATCTTCCCTGTAGTGGCGGCAGGCTTCGCATTCGTCGAGGTGGACCTGAAGCCAGGTCTGCTGCGCATCCGAGAGATCTCCTCCCAGAGCGATCAGTTCCCGAGCCTCGTCATGTGGGTTCCGACTCATGCCTGCGCTCCCTTCAGCCGGGACATCAGCATATTCATTCCGCGATACAGTCGTGACTTCACCGTACCCAGCGGTGCGCCGGTAACCGTGGCAATTTCGTCCAAGGCCAATCCTTCCTGGAAGCGCAACACCACGGCCTCGCGATATTCCGCCGGGATACTCACCAGGACCGCGCTGACCCGTTCGGCTTGCTCGTGCCGTTGCATGACTTCCCACGCCGTGGGGCGGGTATCGGCCGGTTCGAATGGTGCGTGCTCTTCGTTATCCATCAGCCCATCCAGGCTGACCGGATGTTTTTTCCGCAAGTAATCGATCGTCAGATTTCTCGCCACAGCGTATAGCCACGTGCTGAATTCGTGCCGTCCGTCGTACTGATGGCCGCGCTCCAATACCCGAATCCAGGTTTCCTGGAAGAGGTCCTCGGCCAGTTCACGATTTCCCGAAAGGTGGACCAAGTAACGAAGTAGACGGTGCTGATACTGCTCGATGAGACGGTCCAACAGGTCGGGATCACGCCGGCGGAGACCGCGAGCGATGGCGCTGGCCTCGGATTCCATTACGTTCAGAGAACAATAAGCTAGGGCGTTCATGCTACCCGGTTATACGGGCGAGCTGATAAAAAAGATGCAGGATGCGAAGGCGTTCTTCGACGGGGGTTAAGTGATTCGTATTGAGTCAGATCGTGGGTTTCGTCCGGTCTTTCAGCCGGATCACGAATTTCAGCCCCGACCATACCTCATTCACGGCGCAGACTTTTACATCGACCAGACCTGCCACCAGCCCGATCTTCCGGACATCGTTTTCATTCAGGTCCGTGACGATGCCCGAGGTCTTTTTGGGCCAGCTCACCCACAGCATCCCTGCCGGCGCCAGGCGACGCGCGAAGCGGGCAAACTGTTCCTTCATCTCGGACTGGCTCTTGATGAAGATCATGCCGAAGTCGAGCTGCCCCGAATCGCCCTTGCCGTTCTTGATCAGTCTGCAGTCGGAGAGAGCTTCTTTTAGATCGGCTTTTACGTCGCCGGGCAACTGGAAAAATGCAATCCGGAATTGCGGTTTGAGTCCAAGTTTTTTGGGAAGCGGAGTACCGGAGTATCCTGCCATAGCGTCGGCCTACTGGGTGGGCGCGTAGTAACCACGGCGGCTGCGCACGCGCAGGTTCTTGTGGTTTTGCGCCAGAATCTCGATGGTGTGGTAATGGCCGTCCATTCGCAGGTCGGTGGGATTGTAGGAGAGCGCATACTGGCTGCGCAGTTCATCCTGGATTTCCACGAAAGCGTTGGCTACGTCGTTGAGCTGAAAAGGAAAGAAGGCGCGTCCGCCAGTAGCGTCGGCGATGCGCTCCAGAACTTTGTCTCCGCTGCGCCGCGAGCCTCCCGTGATGTTGGTGCTGATGGTATAAACGATCACTTCCGCGCGCAATGCCATCTCGATGGCTTCCTCGCGCGTGACGTGGCTCATGTTGTCATCGCCATCGCTGAGCAGGATGATGGCTCGCCGCACCGGACCGATTCGCGGTTCCTTCAGCAGCTTGTCCCGGCAGGCAAAATAGAGCGCATCGTACATGGCCGTGCCGCCGCCCGGCCGCAGCGCTCGAACTCCGCGCGAGAGCGCTTCCGTATTGTCGGTAAAGTCCTGCGTCACTTCTGGCGTGACATCGAAGCCGACCACAAATGCCTTGTCATAGCGAGGCCGTACCGTCTGGTTGAGGAACTCGATGGCCGCCTCCTGCTCGAACTTGAAGCGGTCGCGCACCGAATTGCTGGCGTCTACCATGAGCCCGACTTGCAGCGGGAGATCGGTTTCGCTGTGAAAGCTTCGGATTTGCCCAGCGGGCTTACTGTCATCGAGAACCGAGAAGTCGCCTCTCGCCAGATTTTTTACGTAGTGGCCATGCCGGTCAGTGACGGTGAACACGACGTTCACTTCGTTCACAGTCTTGGTAATCGTGGTGGTGGAATCATCCGGGGAGCTGTCGGGATCGGTTTTCGCCGGAGCCGGAGCGCTGCCTTGAGTGCCATTCTTGTCAGGAGGCGGCGCAGCGGGAGTGGTGTTTTGCGGCTCGGCCTCGGCTGCCGTGGTCGAGACTTGCGGTGCGGCGCTAGCCGGTGTTGTCGCGGGCGGAGGCGGCGTATTCGACTTGCGTTGTTGCTGAACCGTTGAGGGCGCGGAAGGCAGGCCGTCTGAGCCCGAAGTCTGGGCAAGAACCACGGCCACGAACAGGGTGCTGCCCAGCAACAGGACGATGCCACGAAACTTCATGAGACCTTAATTATAGCCTCAACCTCATCCCGGTTCACCCACCGAGTCGTTGCAGGAAATCCTCGAGTTCGGCGGGCAATGGAACTGAAAAGGACAGTGCTTCACTCGTTCGCGGATGCTGGAACTGCAGGGTTGCGGCGTGCAGAAAATTCCGGGGCAGAGATAAGCTGGCGGCTTTTTTGCTGCCAAGTTCACGCGGAGCGCCGTACAGCGTGTCTCCCACAACCGGATGCCGCAAGGACGCGAGGTGGACTCGAATCTGGTGGGTCCGGCCGGTGTCGATCTGCACTTCCAGCAGGGTGAATTTTCCGTACTGCGAATCCAGCCTGCGCTGCACGGCGTAGTGGGTGATGGCTTCACGTCCGCCCGCTCGCAGAGTCGTCATACGAGTGCGCCTCACCCGGTCCCGGCTGATGCTGCTGCTGATGGTGCCGCGATCCTGCTTCAACCAGCCATGTACGAGTGCAACGTACTTCTTCTTGACCTGCCGTCGCACGAACTGACTGGCCAACCGGCGATGTGCTTCGTCGCTCTTGGCCACGACCAGCAATCCACTGGTGGCTTTATCGAGGCGATGTACGATTCCGGGACGAAGTTCGCCACCGACCGACGAGAGCTGGCCGAAATGATGCAACAACGCATTCACCAGCGTGCCCCGATTGCGTTCCTCTTCGCTCGCACCCGCTCCGGCATGGACCGTCATACCGGCTGCTTTATTGATTACTGCCAAATCGGCGTCTTCGAAAACAATGTCCAACGGAATGTTTTCTGCGATCGCGCGCAAAGGCGCCTGGGTCGCCGATCCAAGAACAGCCACATGCTCGCCGCCACGCAGGCGCAGAGATGCCCGAGCGACCGACTCATCGACCAGGACGAGTTCCTGCGCGATGAGTTGCTGCACTCGGGCGCGACTGGTTTCAGGGAGATGGGCGACCAGAAATTGGTCAAGCCGTTTACCCGCGTCCTGTGCAGTTGCGGAAATCAAAAGTGGAGGCATGTGTGGCGCGGGCGCCCACGCCCGCGCTTTTCCTTTACGGCTTCCTTTGCGATCTTTGCGGTGGAAGATCTGCGGTTGAAGATCTTAACCGCAAAGGGCGCAAAGAAAACCGCAAAGAACGCAACGTCGCGGGAAGGGACGAAAGCTCTTGACTCTATCTTTTAACGCTGGGCATGCGCCGGAACTACGCCGGCCGACGACTTCAACCACCAGATCAATCCGCCCGTAATCACCAGGCCGATCGAGATCAACTGAGTTCCAGTCATGATCCCGCCGAAAACCTCGCCGCGTCCGGGATCGTCGCGGATGAATTCCAGAAAATACCGGGCAATGCCATAAAGAATGAAATAAGCAGCCAGCACCTGTCCGTCAAATTTCTTGCGCTTGAAGATCCACATCAGAATAAAAAAGTTCGCCAGCTCAACCGCCGCCTCGAAGAGCTGGGTCGGCTCGAGCGGTATCCCGAGGGGGGTGTAGGAATTCAAATTGGCGACGGGATTGGTGAAAGTCACTCCCCAGAAGTGAGTGGTCGGCTTGCCATAGCAGCAACCTGCGGCGAAGCATCCTACGCGCCCGATGGCATGGCCCAAGGCAAGTCCGGGAGCGAAACCGTCCCAGGTCGCCAGCGCCGGCATGTGGTGCTGACGGATATACCAGACTGCCGCAATCGACGCGCCGATCAGCCCTCCCGAAAAAACGCCGCCCGCCTGCATGGTCGACCAACTGAAAATGTCGCCGGGGTGCGCGGAGTAGTAACTCCAGTCATTGACGATGTACAAGATCTTGGCGCCGATAATGCCGCAGAGGACGACCAGAACGCCCAGGTTCCAGGCGTCGTCGGGATTGATCCCCTGCTTGCTCGAGTTGCGGACGCTGATCCAAAGCCCGACCAGCACTCCGGTAGAAACCAGAAGCCCGTAGGTGGGCAGAAAGAACTTGCCGATATGAAAAAGTTGAGGAAACACTAATTAATGTAGATGCGCAGCCCGCTGATTTTGTTCCAAGTCAAGTTTAGCAGGAGCAGGCAGGGACCATACCTGAGAGATAGAGAAGCCGACCCACTGTGCCGTGTGACGGGGCCGAGAATGAACCCGTCGGTAGACGTTGGGCGCCCGCCGAGACCCTTTAGGCATCTCCGCATGGCGGAGCGTTGCACACCGGATCCTAGTTCGAGTCGAGCTCCCGTTCATTCAGCATTGGTTCAAAAATCGGTGACCCGCCATCACCAACCCGGCAGGTCGGCTTTCAGTCAGGATGCTAGGGTAAACATCCCCGCATTGGCAATAGGTAGACCGTAAAAAGATGGCAATCAGCTTGCCAGCGACTTTCGTAAGGGGGAAATTTCTGGAACAACCTATAAACCACGAAGGACACGAAATTCCACGAAGGGAATCCTGCTTTCCTTCGTGATACTTCGTGTCCTTCGTGGTTTAAGATTTTTATCCCGACAGTCTCTCTACCCCGCCTTGCGCTTATCCCCCAGTACTTCGTCGAGCACACTCGAGAGGTGCTGCGCGCGGCGCAGGTAGTCGACCGATCCCGCGTCCTGGTTGCGTTTGATCAGGTGATACTCATCGGCAATATTCAGCGCCGCCAGTACGGCCAGGCGCGCGGTATCTACCGTATGCGTCTGTTCCGCCACCGCCCGCATCTTGCCATCTACGTACTCAGCCAGTTTGAGAATGTACTCTGCGTCAGAACCACGCAGGTTGTAGGGCTGGTCAAAAATCTCTACACGGACGGGATTATTGCTGGGATCCTTGATCGCGGCGTGCTTGCTGGCGGTTGCCATAAGTGTTTCTCCTCAGGACGAGCCCGGCCGGATCAGCTGACTGCCTGCTCCTCCGCAATAGATTCGATTTGCCCCAGCATCTTCTCGACCCGGCCGCGAATCTCTTCCCGTTCCTTGCGCAGCCGCACCATTTCCCGGCGCAAACCCTCCAGCTCTTCTTCGCGCTCTTCCAATTGCTGGCGCAGCCGTTGCGAATCCCGCTCTGCCACCGATCGGGCCTCTCGCGCCGACTTATACAGCTCAATGGTGCGATAGACTTTCTCTTCAAGCGCCTGAAAATCGTCAGCCGGAACCTGGGCAGATACCCCTTCAGCCATTCTCACGGACATGGTGCACCGCTTCCTCAGGAAAAATTGAGAACTTCAGCGCAGTATACCGCAGAAACCTGTGAATCGATCAGATGCTTGTGAGCATTCTGGAGGTTGGTTGAACCTTCTTCGCAGCGCCGCTGCCGCGAGGCGTCCCGCCCTCGCTCTATCCGCCCTACTTCCGCGCCTGCAGCTTCCGCAGCCGCCTTGCGGCCTCATCCAGCGTCTCATCGCGCTTGCAGAAGGCAAACCGCACTTGCTGCGCACCATCGCGCGCATTGTTGTAGAAGCTTGATCCCGGAACCACCGCTACCCCGATTTCCTCCACCATATATTTTGTGAACTCGATATCGTTCGCGAACCCGAACCCGCTGATGTCAGTCATCACGTAATAAGCGCCACGCGGAAGAAAACACCTGAATCCAGCCTCGGTCAGAACCGGGATCAGCCGGTCGCGCCGCTTGCCGTATCCCTCTGCCAGTCCTTTGTAGTAAGTCTCCGGCAGGGCCAGGGCCGCGGCGCCGGCCTCCTGCAGCGGAGCGGGTGCGCCGACGGTCAGAAAATCATGCACCTTCCGGATTGCATCCGTGATCGCAGGCGGGGCCACCGCCCATCCCACTCGCCAACCGGTCACACCATAAGTCTTCGACAAGCCGTTAATGGTAATGGTGCGCTCGCGCATGCCTTCCAGGGTCACGATCGAAAGGTGCCGCGTGCCGTCATAAAGAATGTGTTCGTAGATTTCATCCGTAATGGCAAGAACATTGAATTCCACGCACAGGTCGCGGATCAGTTCCAGTTCGCTCCGGGTGAAGACCTTACCGGTCGGATTGTTGGGAGTATTTACGACGATGGCTTTGGTGTGGTGGTGAAATGCCGCACGCAACTCGCGTTCATCGAACGTCCACTCGCCGTTGGGCATCTGCGGCGGACGCAGTTTCACAAATCTCGGCTTCGCGCCCGAGATGATCGCATCCGGCCCATAATTTTCGTAGAACGGCTCGAAGATGACGACCTCGTCCCCGGCATTGCAGATTGCCAGCAGAGTCGACACGATGGTTTCTGTGGAGCCGCAGCAGACGGTGATCTCGCGCTCGGGATCGACTGCGATGCCTTGCCACGCCAGCATCTTCCGCGCAATGGCGTCGCGCAGGCTCTTGGCGCCCCAGGTGATGGCGTATTGATTAATATCGGCCGCGATGGCATCTTGCGCTGCGCGCTTGATTTCGGCAGGGGCGGGGAAATCGGGGAAGCCCTGAGAGAGGTTCACGGCGCCATGCAGCATCGCCTGGCGCGTCATCTCGCGAATCACCGATTCGGTAAAGTGCGCGACCTTATGGCTGAGGAAGGATTTCGGTGGGGCGGCGGTATCTTTCATAAAAGGCCAGACTAGCACAACCATCGCGGACCCAAGAGAAGCGCCACACGGGGATTGCCAGACCTGTTACTGTGTGCCCCTTCCTCGAATGAAAAATTGCTCTTTGTCCATGTTCGCCGGCACCGCTACGTCAAAGAATCCAACCATCATCTCCTGATAGGTCTGGTCGCCCCATGTGACCGTTGCCCTGGGATCGGGATTGTGGAGATTGTTGCGCGAGTTGTCGTACCAGGCCACAGCTCGCAGTCTGGTTCCCGCCTTCAGAAGTCTCGGCTCGGCCAGGCGGTAGCTCAACTGCCAGTGAAAGTGGTAGTTCACGCGCAGCAGTGTCTCGATCGAACCGTCGGGCCGCACGATGTCGTACTCGAAGCGCTTTCCGCGCAGATGCATGTGAGGAAATAAGCTGAGCAGGGTACAGTCATTCGGCAACGTGCCCTGGACTTCGACACGGAAGTCATCCGCGCCGGGCGGAATGATGAAGGCGCGATCATTGAGCTGCAAAGTGATGACGCGTTGCTGCGGTGGGCTCTTCGCGAAAACCAGCCCGACACTGGTCTGATCTTTCCCTGATTTGCCGTTCGTGGTGTAGTGGATTTGAAAAACCAGATCCGATCCTGCAGGAACAAACTTTGCCATTCCGTCCGGCCAGTGGTCGGGCGAGCTGCCCGGCGCGTACACCATCAGCAAATTACTGGTCGTCCCATGCGCTTCCAGCCGGTCCTGCGGATCGCTGAGGGTCGATGCGGTGAAGGGAACGCCGCTCGGCGCGTGCCGCAGCCAGCGCGAATCCGGAGGCCGAATGTAGACGACAGCATGATGCACATACTCCGGGCTCGAAGGATGGACCTCCGCCATCTGAATCCATCTGTCTTTGGTGAGGTTTGTCGGCACGATCTCGTAGGTGTATTCCACGTCGCCTTCCGCCGGAATGGAGACGGGTGTCGGCATCGGCAAAACGAGGTCCGGCTTGGCGATGTTCCATCCGTCGGCCCATTGGGGCGGAGGCGGCGCGTCATGCGGGTTGCCTTGCGGAGCGTCGCCCGCGACCCACGCCAGCAGAGTCGCGATCTGTTGAGGGTTGAGTGAAGGATCGTCGGAGAAGTGCCCGAATCTTGGATCGGCAAACCACGGCGGCATCATTCCACTCCGCACTGCTTTCGCGATCGAGTGTGCCCAGGGCCGAGTCTGCTCGTAGGTCACCAGTGGCATGGGCGCGACTTCACCGGGACGGTGACAGCTTTGGCAGTGCTCCTGTAGTAACGGAAGAACGTCTTTATAAAACGTGGGCGCTGTGTGCTCAGACGGCGGAGGAACGGCGGTCGCAACCGGGAGGGTTGCCGCAATAAAAGCTACGACCAGAACCAAGCGAAACCACACCTTCATAGTGTACAAGGCAGGATTTCTCAGCCGAAGCCGGCCGGAGAGGCCGGGGCGAAGCGGTTACGCAAAACCTACAACTTGTCATCCTGAGCGGAGTGGCGGCTTCGCGGCGCGAAGCCGCAGCGTAGACGAAGGACCCCTATGAGCTGCAGACTATCGCAGTCTGTGCAGAAGTAATGCCTTCGCCTTCTGGTTGCGGGAAGATTATAGGGGTCCTTCGACTTCGCATGAAGACCGCGTTGCGGTCTTCATGCTCCGCTCAGGATGACAGAGGAAGAACTTCTTATGCTCGCAGCTTTCCGCCCAAGCCTTCGAGTTCGGCAACGATTCGTGCCGACCACTGTGCCACTTCATCTTCCCGCAAAGTGCGCTCGGCCGACTGAAACCGGGCACGCAACAGCAGCGAATAATTGCCTGTTGTGATCCAGCGCGTCGACCCTCCACGGAAAATCTCCACCGGAACAAAACTGCGTAAATCCGGCAGTTCGAGTCCGGCGACCGCTTTCCGGATCTTCTCGAAGGTCACGCCCTCGTCGAAGACAAATGAAAAATCCCGCTCCACCGCCGGATATCGAGGCAAAGGCTGGTAGCGAATCGCGCGCAGGCCCTGCGGATAGAGACGGTCGAGGTAGAGTTCGGCGATGAAGACGCTTTGGCGCAATTTGCGTGCGGCCGCAACGTCGGCGTTAAGCTGCCCAAACTGGGCCACCAGAGCGCCATCCATCAGGGCACGCGCCGAGCGACCGGGGTAGTAGTAGTCCGCGGTCTGGGCGTCGAAGTTCACCGACTCATGCTGAAAAATATGCAGCAAGTTCTCCACGTCGCCCTTCAGATCGAAAAAACCGCCGTCATGGGCGCCCCAGCCGTGCGTTTTCTGCAAAGGCGCGGAGCTTGCGCCCATGCAGATACGTTTGGGCTCGGCTGTCCCGGTTGCGGTCGCCTCGAAAACGCTCCCGGCTTCAAACAGCCGCACATTGTCCGCCCCACGATTGAGGTTGTATGCGAGCATGTTGAGCATGCCAGGTACCAGTGAACTGCGCATGACCGAAGCCTCTTCGCTCTGAGGATTCGCCAGTTCGATCACGCGAGCCGAAGAAAAAGTTTCGGCATCTTCGTGCGAGATAAACGTCAGCGATACGGCCTCGTCGTATCCGAGAGCCAGCAATGTGCTTCGAAGCTTGCGATCTTTCTCTGCGTCAGGGGCTTCGACCACAGCCCCGGCATAGGCCGGCAGAGTGTTAGCAAATTTGTCATAGCCGTGCTGGCGCGCGATCTCTTCGACCAGATCGATCTCGCGCTCGACGTCCAGACGCCAGCTGGGAATGCGGACGGTAAAATCCGGGTCGCCACCGCGCTCCGGCATCAGCTCGAAACCCAGTTGCTGCAGGATCCGGAAGATCTCGTTGGTTTCGAGTTTTCCTCCGAGAATGCGATGAACCTCGGAAAGATGCAGAGCCACGGGAGCCAGATCGACTTGGCGCGCGACTACATCGATCGTGCGCCCGGCCAGCTTGCCCCCGGCCGATTCGAGAATAAGCCCAGCGACCCGGTCACACGCTTTGGTTGTGGCCTCAAAGTCGGCGCCGCGTTCGAAGCGATGTGAGGCATCGGTGTGCAGACCGTGGCGGCGCGAACTCCTGCGAATTGTAGCCGGATCGAACCATGCCGCCTCGATCAGAATGTTGCGCGTCTGGTTCGTGATCATGGTGTCGAAGCCGCCCATGACTCCGGCCAGGGCAACGGGTTTCTCGGCATCGGCGATGACCAGATCTTCCGGCGTCAGCTTGCGCTCCACTCCATCGAGCGTTTTCAGGCTTTCCCCGGTGAAGGCCCGCCGCACCAGAATCTTGCCCCCTGCTAGCAGGTCGAGATCAAACACGTGCGTGGGATGACCCATCTCCCAGAGGGTGTAATTCGTAGCATCGGCCGCGTTGTTGATGGGACGCTGATCGACCAGCATCAGCCGTTTCGCGATCGCCTCCGGAGATGCTTTGATACTGACATCGCGAACGACGCGAGCCGTGTAGCGGGCGCAGCCGTCCTTGTCCGCAATTTCGACATTGAAATCCGAGTTGCCGGTTGCCGCGGGCAGCTCGGGGTCCAGAGCGCGGAGCGGCAGGTTGTAAATCACCGAAGCCTCGCGGGCCACGCCGTAATGGTTCATGGCGTCAGGACGGTTGGTGCCAATCTCCATTTCGAACACGGCGTCCCTGCCCTCGCCGCTGATGCTTTCGACGGCAATGCCGACCGCAGTGAGGTCTTGAGCCAGACGGCGGTCGTCCACCGTAGCGTCCACGAACTCACGCAACCATGTCGGAGAAAGTTTCATGATGAAGCTTTTAGCTCTTAGCCTTTAGCTCGCTCCCACAGCGTCGGCTTTTTCGCTCTTCGCTAAAAGCTAAGCGCTAACAGCTAAGAGCTCCTACCCAAACTGTTCCAAAAATCTGACATCGCCGTTGAAGAACAACTGAATATCGTCCACACCGTATTTCAGAATGGCGATGCGGTCGGCGCCCATGCCGAAGGCGAAGCCAGAAACCTTTCTCGGGTCGTAATCGACAAAGCCATAGACATTCGGATCGACCATGCCACAGCCCAAAATTTCGATCCATCCTGTTTGCTTGCAGGGACGGCAGGGTTCCGAGCCGCGCTTGCCGCTGCCACCACAGATGAAGCACGAGACCATCATCTCCGCGCTGGGCTCGGTGAACGGAAAAAACGACGGCCGGAAGCTGGTCTTCACGCTCGATCCGAAGAGCTCTTTCATGGCATGGTCGAGCGTCCCCTTCAGATCGCAGAAAGTGATGTTGGTGTCCACCGCCAGCCCTTCGACCTGATGAAACATGGGAGAGTGGCTGGCGTCCGGAGGGTCATTGCGGTGTACTTTGCCCGGAATCACAATCCTGATCGGCGGCTTCATCTTCTCCATGGTGCGAATCTGTACCGGCGAAGTGTGAGTGCGCAGAAGAAGACGCTCACGCTGCGGCTTCGATTCCTGGCCGGCAATGAACAGCGTGTCCTGGGTATCGCGGGCCGGATGGTTGGGCGGAAAATTCAGGGCCTCGAAGTTGTAGTAATCAGTCTCGATCACCGGCCCCTCTTCGACCGAGTATCCGAGGTTGCGGAAGACGGAGACGATCTCGTGCATCGTCTTGATGACGGGATGCTCCGAGCCGAGGGGGCGGCGGTTGCCGGGGAGAGTGATGTCGAGGGCATCGGAAGCGCGTTCTGTGATATTTCCGATGGCGGGATGACGCTGTATGTCCTCCGCTCTTGTCACTGCCGCTTCAACCATTCCCTTGATCTGGTTGACGCGCTGCCCTACTTCGCGCTTGGCTTCCTTGGGCGCGGCTTTGAGCCAGAGCTCATTGATCTCGGTGAGCAGGCCGTTTTTGCGCGCCATCCAGCGGTCGCGGAATATCTTCCAGTCGGCATCACTCTTGACGGCCGCAGCTTCCTGCTTTAGCGCCGCGAGGAGCTTCTCGACCGCCTTGTCCAGGGCGCCTGCGGAGAAGCTCTTGAGTTTGGGGACGGTATACATAAAACCAGTTTCTGGTTCTCGGTTCTCAGCTTCATCCCGAACGCCGGCTGAAAACAGAACTGCCGGCGCGGCCGAGGCTGCGCTCCTGGAAGCTAAAAGCTAATGGCTAATAAAGGCTGGTTTTCAAGCTGCCCCGCCGAGAGCGCCCTTCGCCTGCTCGGCAAGGCTCTTAAACGCTCCGGGGTCGTTCACCGCCAGATCGGCCAGGATCTTGCGATCCAGTTCGACTCCACCCACCTTAAGCCCATGGATGAACTGGTTATAGCTCATGCCGTTCAGCTTGGCGGCGGCGCCGATACGCACGATCCAGAGCGAGCGGTACTGGCGCTTTCTCTGCTTGCGTCCCGAGTAGGCGAACTTGAGCCCGCGTTCAACAGCTTCTTTGGCGGACCGGTAGAGTTTCGATTTGGTGAGGAAATAACCGCTGGCGCGGTCGAGTATCTTCTTGCGCTTGGCGCGGCGTTTAGTTCCCCGTTTTACGCGAGGCATGGACAGCTCCTTTTTATTTACAAGTTATGGCGGCTGGAGGTAGGAGACTTGAAGGTCTGGTTGCCTCTTCACACGCCCGGGCCGCTAGTTCAACGTAATTGCAGCCCTGCACGCGGACGAGTCGCCCGCGCCATACAACAAAACTTCTAGTACGGAATCATTCGCTTGATCTTGGGTGTGTCCGCATCGCTCACCAGGACAGCCTGACTCAACTTGCCTTTGCGCTTTTTGTTCTTCGAGGTCAGCATGTGGCGCAAGTGCGAGTGATGGCGCTTGACCTTGCCAGTCGCAGTCTTCTTGAAGCGCTTGGCGGCACCCTTATGTGTTTTCAGCTTGGGCATAAATCCTCAATACAACAATAGGCTCTGTTAAGCTTGATTTACCCGGCCGTGGGCCGGTTGCGACTGCGCAGGTTGCTTCTGTCCGGCGTCTTTCTTGGGGGCCAGGATGGCGTGCAGCGTGTTGCCTTCCTGTCGCGGCCGAAATTCCACGATGCCCTTGTCGGCGATGTCCTTGATCAGCCGCTCCAGGATTTCGCGCCCCAGGTTGGTACGCGTCATCTCCCGTCCGCGGAAGAAAATCGTCGCCTTGACCTTGTCGCCTTCGTCCAGGAACCGCAGCACGTGGTTCTTCTTGGTCTCATAATCATGATCGTCCACGTTGATGCGGAATTTCACTTCCTTGACGACGATTACCTTCTGATGCTTTTTGGCCTCGCGTTCCTTCTTTTCCTGCTGGTACAAGAATTTCCCATAGTCCATGATCCGGCATACGGGAGGAGTCGCGGTAGGCGAAATCTCGACCAGGTCCAGGTTTTTCTCGCGGGCCATCTTGAGCGCATCGTAGGGAGTCAAAATGCCGATCTGCTGGCCTTCGTCATCAATCACGCGGATTTCCCGCGCCCGAATGCGATCGTTTGTGCGGATAAAGCGTTTATCGATACAACCCTCCGTCAGCCCACAGGACAAATGAAATAGGAAAAAAGTATAGCATGGCAGCCCCTGGACGTCTTTCGCGGATTCCACTCCACTGCCGCCTCGGCGCGAAATGCTTCTCCAACGGAAAAAGCCACGGCGGTTTGCCGTGGCTTCTGTCCTTGTCCGTGCTCCCGGTTAGGATGCGCGGCGCTTTTCAACGTCTTCCGAACCCTCGCGGTCCCGACGATCGCCCGTGCCGCTGTCCTGGCCCGGTTTCTTCGTGCTCGGGTCCTGCTGGTTGTATTCTCCGCTCTGCGACGGATTCTTCTTGTTGGGGTCGGTTTGGTTCCCAGGGTTGTTCTGCTGCTGTCCCGGGTTCTGTTGATTCCGTTCCGTTTCGTTTCCCATAAGTGCTCCTCCTGAAAAAGTTAATCGCTAACGTGGCGATTTGTGTGACGTCGGGGACTTAGGTGCAGAAACCGGACGCGGGGTAGCCTGCGGGAAAATATCTTTCGTCTTCAAATGCCGCGCACCACGCCATAGGAGAGGGAATCAGGCCGACTAATGGATCGGGATTTTGCTGTATTGTTCTGCGCGCGCCGATGTGGCGTACTGCTACTAGCTGATCTTCGGCGCCGGGCGCATGACAGATAAACGGCCCCCGCGGTTGAGAAGGAAACACGCCTATGCCGATCCGCATCCTGATCGCCGATGATGACCCCACCATCCGAATGCTGCTGCGGCGGCTGGTTGAGCGGCAAACGGAGTGGCAGGTATGCGGCGACGCCAGCAATGGAGCAGAGGCGATCGAAAAGGTTGAGCAACTACACCCCGATATTGTCGTTATGGACCTGGGCATGCCGGTCATGAGCGGCCTGCAGGCAGCGCCTGAAATCGCGAAAGCCCATCCCCACTTACCCATGTTGCTCATCAGCGTGCAGGAAGTGTCGCGTCAGCTGGCATGGGAAGCTCGGAATGCGGGTTACATGGGCGCAGTCACCAAGAGCAGCGGCAATGAAGTCTTGCGCGGGATCGAGGCCCTCCTGCGCCACGAGACGTTCTTCTACTCCGACGATGGTTCCGCTTCTTCGGCGGAATTCGGTCAATAGCCCCTGCCAGCTCCTTTTCCGAGCGAGATTGCCGAAGTGTGTCAGCCAACCGGAGGCGCCGGAAATTCATCCAAGGTTCGAGGTCAAAAGAGATGCGCTTTCCTCGACCGTTGTTTTTCCTGGTGATGGCTTTGCTGGCCGGATTTACAGCCTGCGCTCCCAATCAAAATCCGCAAGAACTGCAGGAAAAGACGGCGCGAGCGACCGCGGAGCTGAAGGATAATGCAAAAGCGGTGGCCGCCGGAGTGCGCGAAGGCTGGAGCCGCGACAAGCCGCTCGACATCAACAGTGCGACCCGGGAGCACTTGATCAGTTTGCCCGGTGTGAGCGGAACCGAGGCGGATGCAGTAATCGCCGGACGTCCTTACGACGATCCGGGTCAACTCGTGACCCGCCGAATTCTGCCCAAGAGCGAGTACGACAGGATTTCGGACCGTCTTACCGCGAAGAAGTGACGGCTGGCGATTTCAACTGGCGATTCCCTGAAGTGCTCCGTCCAAAACTCTCTCGACTCTTGCCCCCAGCCAAAGGTTCGGAGCGTAATCGCCGCGCATGCGCATCGGCAGATAATTGTCGGTGAGCCCTTCGGTATATTTGCCGGTGTGATCGCTGCCCCTGACACCTAGCGTGATCACTTCAATCGGCTTGTCGATAAACCCGCTCATGAAGGCCAGCTTCTTTTGGTCGATCAGATCGCGAAGAACCCGGTTCCGTTCGCGAGCCAGGTGGACGGGAACCTGTTTGCCCATCGACGCTGCCGGAGTTCCAGGGCGCGCAGAGTAAGTAAAAACGTGCAGGTAAGTGAAGGGAAGGTCCTCCACCAGGCGCCGCGTCTCCTCGAATTCCGCGTCCGATTCGCCAGGAAATCCCACCATCACGTCGGCGCCAATCGCGGCGGCAGGCATGGCGACGCGAATCTTTTCGATCTTCTCGCGGTAATGCCAGGGACGGTATTTGCGGTGCATCCGGCGAAGTACAGCGTCGCTGCCTGACTGCAATGGCACATGCGCATGCTTGGCGATGCGCCGAGACTCGGCCATCATCTGGATCAGTTCATCACTCCAGTCCATCGGTTCCACCGAACTGATGCGTAGTTTCTCCAGTCTGGTTTCCGAAAGGACTGCGCGGATCAGATCTTCGAAACTCGGTCTTTGGCCGTTGGTCGATGGCCTTGGGCCGAGGGCTGATGGCTGAATGCTGACGGCTAAATCCCTCCCCCATCGTCCCAGGTTAATGCCGGAAATCACCACCTCGCGATAGCCGGCTGTGACCAGGGTCTGAACCTCACGAATGACCTCTGGCAGCGGCAGCGAACGGCTCTGTCCCCGGACGTAGGGAATCACGCAGAACGAGCAACGGTTGTCGCAACCATCCTGCACTTTTAGATTGGGGCGGGTGCGCTCATTGGCGGCGTCGAATACGGGAGCGGCCTGGAGTTCGGTGTGGGCGAAAATGTCGGAGACGAAAATCGGGCTTCGGACCTCGGACTTCGGACTTCGGGCATCAGAGGTAAGCTGCGTGATCGGGACGAAGCTTTTCGGATCTATCCGAGAGTCGAGATCGAGGGGCCGACGTCCGAGGTCTGAGGTCTGAGGTCCGGAGTCTGCCCGAGGTCCGCCCCACGCCAGTTCCGCCAGCAGATGTTTGTGCGAGTTGCCGATCACCTTGGTTACACCGGGCAGGGCAGCGATCTCCTCCGGAGCGCGTTGTGCGTAGCAACCGGTGACCACAATCTGTGCGCCGGGATTTTTGCGGTGGATGCGGCGAATGGCGGCACGGGCGTCCTGGTCCGCGGCGGCGGTAACGGTGCAGGTATTGAGCACGACGAGTCCGGCTTGCGCTGGTTCCTCAGCGCGTTCCAAGCCCCGTTCCCGCAACTGCCGCTCGATGGCTGCGCCGTCCGCCTGGGTGGCGCGGCAGCCGAAATTTGCCACGTAGAAAGTTGCCACGTTTCTATACTAACGTAGCTTCGGCGTGGATCGAGATTCCGGTCTAAAGACAATACATCGCTCTCTCCGCCGCGCGCAGCAAGCCGCGGGAAGACGAGATTCGCCTTGGAATCGGGAAGCGGGAGGAAGGTGAGCTAGCCGCGACTCTTGGAATCGTCTACAGGTCCTGATTCAGATCAAGCCGAAGCGGGTTGCCGTTTCTGCTGGAAACATTCCCGGCAGAACACCGGACGCCCCTGGGTCGGCTTGAACGGCACGGTGGTTTCCTTGCCGCACTCCGAGCAGGTGGTGCGGGTTTCCACTTTGGCGAAGCCGTTGCCCTGCCCCGAAGGCGCGGCCCCTAGTACCGACACACGTTTGGTCTTGCAAGCCTTACAGCGTTTGGGTTCGTTCTTGAACTGCTTGTCATGAAAGAACAACTGTTCGCCCGCGGTGAAGATAAAATCCGCGCCGCAGTCGATGCATTTCAATACCTTGTCCTGAAATTCCATTGAGAGATGCTCCCTTCAGCCCATCCCCTGAGACCGCGGACGAGTTGCGTAACGCGGACCCAGGATCGTTGCCCCCTCAAGCGAACGCCCTGGAATATTTACCCCGGACTCGGCCCACCATGTCCGCTTTCGACAAGGTTCACTGCATTCTGAAACTTCTGTTCGAACGGGACTTCGGCAGATAAGGAAATGGGCCACCACCTGGCGTGGCAGCCCACTGAACCTAATCTTGTTCTTTTCGTGCTTTCTTCCGGCTGCGCTTGCGCGCCAGAGCCTCTTTTACGCGCTTCTTTTCGCCCGGCTTCAGGTAAAAGGAGTGACGCTTGACCTCCTTGATAATGTCTTCCTGTTGCACTTTGCGCTTGAAGCGACGCAACGCATTTTCGAGGGACTCGCCCTCTTGAAGTCTTACTTCTGCCAACTGAACTACACCCCCAAACCGGTCCCGTTTGGACGGGGTTAGTTATCGCAAGGTTCCTATCGCAAGTCAAGTGATATGTGGCAGGCTTGCGCCGATAAACCGCCCTATTTGGGGATCGACAGAGTGGTTTTCTCCTAATAAATCAGCTTCAATGCCACCTGGATCTGGCGTGGGGCATAGGCGTCAGTGGCTTGCGTAAAGCTCGACGGCACCCGGTATTCGGCCGGAAAATTGCTGATTCCAATGGAGTTGGCGATTTGAACGAACTGCGCCGCGTTGCTGATAAATCCGTCCTGCGTGATCTGGACCCGCTTGTTGTCCCGATTCAGGAGGTTGAAAGACTCCACCATCAGCTCCAGTTTCACCCGATCGCCGGCATAAAGCCTGCGGGTAAGGCGCAAGTCCGTGGTGGCGTAGTCAGGTCCGAGGAGTGAGTCGCGGGAGAGGCCGGGAAGCCGGTCGTTGGAGTTGTTGCCATCCTGATTCGCGTCGCCGGTGACCGTGGCGCTGAACGGCCGGCCACTGCCCACGGTCACAACTCCCGCTGCCTTCCAGTTGTTGAACAACAGGCCGAGCCATTCATGGTCGCGATGAAAAGGCCTGGGCGCGACGATACAGGAGAGTACGAAGCGCTGCCGTTGATCGGTCACGCTGGAACCTTTTTCTGCATTGGGTGCGTAAGAATTCTGCACACTGGCTGGCTGCCCGGCCACCAGCGCGTCCTGTCCATCGTCGATGGCGTGCGCGAAGGTGTACGACAGCATGAAGTACACGCCGCTGGTCATGCGGCGGCGAATCGAGAGTGTAGCCCCGTTATATACACTCGAGGCGGCGCTCTCGAAAACATCAATCGATCCCAGCTGCGGAATGGGACGGGCCAGCGGATTGATGCAAGGCGGAAACGGGCAGGTCAATGTCGGGGTCGATTGAATGGTCGAGAACGATTCGACGTTGTCATAGGTGCCCAGAAAATTTGTTCCCGACGCGTCGTACACCGGATAGGACACGTTGACCGGCGGCGGCAGATTCACGTCCCGCGCCCGGATCAAGTCCACACCGTGCACATACATGTAGGAAACGCCCACCGTGGTGCGGTGGGCCACTTCGCGTTCGATGTTGAGGCTGGCTTGTTCGACTTTGGGCGTCTTGAAATTGTGCGAGAACGCGGAGACGTCCGCCTGTTCGAACTGTGCCAAGCCTGACGGTGCCTGGCAGTTCGTGGCCGTCACCGGACAGTTGACCAGGGCGTTGGGATACTGCGGAAATATCTGGTGATCGTAAAAATTGTTGTTATTCAGGAAGAGAAAATTTCCCTGCAGTCCGTTCTCGCTTTGAACTGCCGAAGTGTAGATCTGCGGAATGCGAGTATAGAACAGGCCAAATCCGGCGCGGATAACCAGCGGACGTTCCTTACCCACCGAGTATGCCAGTCCCACGCGCGGCCCTACGTTGCCGGTGTTGTAGGGAACCCGGCCTGCGTCCGGCCACAAGGGATTCGAATGCAAACCCTTCGTAGTAAAAGTCTGCAGGTCGTAGCGCGCACCCAGGCTCAGCGCGAAATGATCGGAGACGCGGATCGTGTCCTGCACGAATCCCGCATACTCGTTGGTGTCCGGATTGGTGGCCGAGGGGCCGAAACTCTGCAGGTAATAGTGCGGAACCTCATGCGCATACGCCCGCAGGGGAGTGAGCTCGAGGCCGCCTTCCTGTGGTTCGAAGCTGAATGGATTGACCTTGATGGGGTCGAACAAGTATTCTCCGCCGCTCAGCGAGGGAAAGAAGTTGTAAATCCAGGTCAGCAGAACGTCGCCGCCAAACTTCCAGGAATTTCTCTTGCCCTCGACGCTCAAGGTTTCGGCCAGATGCAGGCGATGCTCACGAGTCTGCCGGGGAAGAATGGGGGAGCGTCCAAAGCCTTCGATGATGTCGGGGATTTTGGTTAGTGGATCGGTACTGTTGGCAGTCGACGACTGCAGGTCGCGCGAGAACTGCGCGTGTAGGCGACTCACGACCCTGAAGGAAAGATTGCTGGTGAGTGCCAGGGCTGCACTCTCGGTGGAGACGTCTTCTTCGCCATTGTCGCTGATGCCGAAGGCCGTCAACGGGCTGGCGGGATCGAGGAACACATTATTGTGTCCGTAGTAGCGTGAAGTATTCAGCCGGAGGGAAAGGTTGTTGTGCTGGTTGAGTACGAAATCCAGTTTGAAGAAGCCGGCATTGCCAATCATCGACGAGGGGAAGGTGCCGGCTTGTTTTGAGAGTTGCGCCGCGGTGGCGAATACTAAGGCCTGGTCGCTGGCCTCGTAATCGCCCGGACTTTCCGGCCCCGTGCCGGGCTGCGGAACCACCACCGAGCTTCCGTTGATAAAGCGAACCACATTGGGGACGTGAAAAATGTGCTGATCGAAACCGGCAAAGAAAAACGCACGGTTCCGCCGTACCGGGCCGCCCAGGGTAAATCCGAACTGCTGTTGCTGATCGTGCGGCTTGAAATCCATGAAGGGATTCTTGGCCGCCAGCGCGCTGTCGCGCAGGAAGTAGAAATCCGTTCCGTGAAGCCGGTTCGAACCCGATTTAGTAACCACATTCACCACCGCGCCACCGGCACGTCCCAGGTCGGCGCCGTAAGCATTCGAAGAGACGCGAAACTCCTGCACGACTTCGTTCGAAAACTGGTAGGGCGCGCGATAACGGCCGCGGGCCTGTCCAAAAAACGCGTTGTTGTTATCGCCTCCGTCGACGAGGTAGCTGGATTGGAAGCCGCGGATGCCGCCGAAGGCGAGATCGCCACTCGATCCGGAAGTGAGACCGCGCGGATCCTGGGTCACGCCCGGAGTCAGCAAAGCCAGGTCGGTATAACGCCGTCCGTTGAGCGGAAGCTCGTTGATGGCGCGCTCGTCAATCAGCGAGGAGAGCCCGCTGGGCTGCGTTTCGATTAGCGGAGGCTCGCCCGACACTGTCACTGTTTCTTTGTTTCCTGCCACCGCCAGCTTGAAAGCCAGTTCGGTGGTGCCACCCACGTCCACACGCAGCCCCGGCGTGCTCTGGGGAGACATTCCCGGCGATTCGGCGCGTGCAGAGTAATCTCCGGGGGGAAGCAGTTCGAAGGCGAAGCGGCCAAAGCCGTCGGTCGTCGTGGAATAGCGGAAGTTGGTGGCGGTATTCACCAGCACCACGCTGGAGGCGCCGATTCGCGCTCCGGCAGCATCCCCCACGATTCCGCGGATCGCTCCCGTGGACGTGTCCTGCGCCAGCGCCGCCATGGCGAAACAGAGGCTGGCAACAATAAGAAGACCGTGGAAGCAACGCCGAACCGTCGACATAGAACTCGCACCACACCCAAATCGAATCGTGGACGAGCCCAGAGCTGAGAAGGGACTTGCTGGGTATATCACCTGGCATCAGGCGGAGTCTGTGACGGGCAAACTATCTTTGTTGAAGACGTCCCGCGTCGGGAATTCGTGCGTGAACCGCAACGCTTGTCATCCTGAGCGAGTCTGACCGTCCGCGAGCGGACGGCGAGGCGAGTCGAAGGACCCCTTGGGGCGGCACAACGCTCATTTCGGACGTGTAGATTATCCCGGAAAATTGCAGTTCATATACACTGCCGCTGCGGTCAAGCTTATAGGGCCCCTTCGACTCCCTGGCTGCTTCGCGAAACGAAGCAGCCACTCCGCTCAGGATGAGAGCTTTGTGAAGGCCGGCGTCTCACTGTCTAAAGCTTGCTTTGCACCAGGTCCTCGATGCGCTGCAACACTTCGTCTTCCGACAGTTGAGTGGAGTCGAGCAACAGCGCGTCGCTGGCGGGAACCAGGGGTGAAATGGCCCGGGTGCGATCGCGGCGATCGCGTTCGCGCAGCTCCGCCGCGACGGCATGGGCCGCCGCTCCGTGAACATTCTGTTGCTGCAAGCGCCGCTGCTCGCGGACCACGGGGTCGGCGTCAAGAAATATCTTCACGTCGGCGGCGGGAAAAACCTTGGTCCCGATGTCGCGGCCTTCCATGACCACGCCGCCCCCCGCTCCCATTTCCTGCTGCCGGGCCACCATCCACTGGCGCACCGCGGGATGCACCGAGACTCGCGAGGCGGCTTCGGTTACGTCGGGCTCACGCACCCGCTGACTCACGTCGCGGCCGTCGAGCATGACCCGGTTGCCGCTTAGGCTGGGTCCGAGTTGAATGCGGGTGCCCTGGGCCAGCTTGATCAGCGCGGCCTCATCGTCGAATGAGACGTCCCACTCGATGGCTTTCAAGGCCAGCGCGCGGTACATGGCGCCGCTCTCCAGATTCACGTAGCCCAATTTGCGGGCCAGGCGGGACGCGATCGTGCTCTTGCCCGCCCCGGCCGGGCCGTCAATGGCGATGATGAGCTTGCGTGCAGAGGTGGTGGTCATCCCGGAGAGCAACAATTGTACACGGCGAGGAAAGACGTTTGCCCTGTCATCCTGAGCGGAGTGGCTGCTTCGCTTCGCGAAGCAGTGACGGAGTCGAAGGACCTTATGAGCTGATCGGATCCCTGGCAATTCGGCCGCCGGAATCCGTAGAAATTCCTCTGAACGCAGCTTTATCGGTAGCTATAGGGGTCCTTCGACTTCTCCTTGCGTTTCGCAAGCGAAGCGCAAGGCTCCGCTCAGGATGACAATGACAGCGAGCGAGGGAAGCTAGCCGCGGGACAATCGGGGAGGCCGCGCCGGACGGCTGGTTGCCACACCGCTCCGGGCGATCACCGGAGCTTTGGGTTGCGCCAACTGGATCAGGGAGCGGTTGCCCACCCGAATAAAATCGAGTTCGCGGGCTGCCTGCAAGGCGTTGA
Source organism: Terriglobia bacterium (assembly GCA_963822555.1). Classification (GTDB taxonomy): domain Bacteria; phylum Acidobacteriota; class Terriglobia; order Terriglobales; family Acidobacteriaceae; genus JAIQFF01. The sequence goes on along the minus strand of CAWGHY010000002.1, from coordinate 3,552,164 downwards.
TCGCTTCCTTCACGCGGGAGCGGGGAACGAAATTACCGAAAAAAGATTCCACTTCCGCCTGGTCGGCGGCGATGACGCAATCCAGATATTTCGAAAGCAGCGCCGAAAGCGCTTCCCCGACCGAGAGGCCGACGCCTTCGCGCACCGCATCTGGAGCCCAGCGATAGAGCACGTCCCAGGACGCGCCTTCTTCCGGGTTGTAGTCCACGCGCGTGATGCGCAACTTGGACCAGAGCTCGCCCAGAGCATGATCGAGCGCGACGAACGAAATGCTCCCCCCCAAGTCCTCGCGCATCTTTTGTTTTGAGATCGGGCCGGCACGGCGGATGAGCTCGAAGGCGTCGCAAGCCAGCGGCGAATACTCCGAACGCGGCTTGGGCTGCGGCGTCTGCTTGGGATTGCGCTCTCCCACCAGAGCATAGAAATAAGGAAAGATCGAAGCTGCAATCAGGAATGCATTGTTCTCTTCGAACTGGTTGGCTTCGTAGGCGTCATGATGGCGCAGCAGGCGGACCATGATTTCGGTGGCCTCGACCGCCCGCGGATCCGCATACGCATGCTGCTGCGTGGGCAGACGTTGGTCCGATCCCGTCCAGGCGCCGATGAAGGTAGGAGCCAGCAATGGCTTCCGCATGGGATACATCAGGCAAAATCCGACCGATTCGATAAAGCGGCGAGCGTCGTCGAGGGTGCGCACGGCGGTTCCATTGAGCCGCCATCTTTCGCGACGAAGTTGATCGAGTTCCTGTTCGGTCATAAAAAGCAGCTTCTAGCTACTCGCTTCTGGCTTCTGGCTTCAGACCACTGCCTCTGAGCTTTGCTAGTAGCCAGGAGCTAGAAGCTGGCAGCTAGATTCTCTTGAACGCTTTCTGAATGTCCTTCATCGAGTATCGCAGAACCACCGGCCGGCCGTGCGGACAAGTCATGGGACAATCGGTCTTGGCCAATTCCGCCAGCAGCCATTCCATTTTATTTTGCTCGAGCGGCATGTTGACCTTGATGGCCGCGTGACAGGCAATGGAGGCGGCAATGCGCCCCCGAATTCTATCCAGATTGAGCGCCTGGTCTTCGCGGGAAAGCTGGTCGAGCAGTTCGTGCAGCATGTGTTCGACGGCGGACGCGTCGATGCCGGCGGGCGCGATCTTTACTGCAATGCTGCGCGCGCCAAAGGGCTCGACTTCGAATCCGTTTCTCCCCAGTTCGTCGGCGATGTCGGCGAAGACCGCCTGCTGAGCCACGGTTAATTCGATCACCAGCGGCAGCAGCAGGCGCTGGCTCTCCACTTTCTGGGCCGCCCGCTGCTTCAGAATCTTCTCGAACAGAACCCGTTCGTGGGCGACATGCTGGTCGACGATCCACAGGCCTTCGGGGTTGACCGCCAGGATGAAAGAGTCACGAATCTGGCCCAGCGGCTTGAGCGAGGCCAGGGCGGGGGCGAGATCGCCCGGAACTTCGGCTTCGTCGGATATGGGCGGTGCGCAAGTGTTTTCGGCAGTCGCGCCGGGCAGCGGTTTGGGCGCGCGAACCAGAGACAAGGCCGCGTTACCCTCGACCGAAATGCCTTCTCCGAATTGGAAGCGCTCACTGATGGGCGGCGGAGCTGGGGCTTGCAGGCTGAACGGCTGCGATCCCGTAGCGTGGAGCGAGCGCCAGGCGGCGTCGGGCGCGGCATCGCGGCCTCCCCCGAGCGAGGGGCTGGCACTGGGGCGGGCGCTGATCTCGATCGCGAACTGAGGCACCGGGCGCGCCTTCATGAGCGCGGCGCGGACCGATTCGCGGACGAAATCGTGCATCACACTCGCCTGCCGAAAACGGACTTCGGTCTTCGAGGGATGTACGTTGACGTCGACTTCGCCCGTGGGCAGATCGAGAAACAGCAGCACCACCGGAAAAACCGTGGGCGGCAGGATGTTGCGATAAGCCTCGATGATGGCGTGCTGGATGAGGCGGTCGCGGATCAGACGCCCGTTGACGAATACGTAAATCGAATTGCGATTCAGCTTCTGAATTTCGGGTTTGGAGACGAAACCGTGCACCCGGAATTCTCCGAAGTCCGGGGATTCATCTTCGGCGTCGTCTTCGCTCTCCTCCGTTTCGCGGACGGGGGCACCCGCGCCGCCCTGGCCTTCCGCTTTCCGGCGCCAGGGCGGAGGTTGGGGCAGTCCGATGCGTTCGAGCGGTTGCACCGCGGCGATGGGGATGAGTTGGTCGAGAACCTCCTTGCCGAAAATCTGGTACACGCGTTCGCTGTATCCCGCAACCGGCGGCGCCACCAGCATTGCGTTGGTGGCCGAATGCAATTCGAAATGCTTGTCGGGATGGGCCAGTGCGTAGTGCGTCACCAGCGATGCGATGTGGGAGAGTTCGGTGGATTCGGCTTTGAGAAATTTCTTGCGCGCCGGAATATTGAAGAAGAGGTCGCGCACCGCGATCGAGGTCCCGGCCGGCAGGCCTGCTTCTTCCACCTTAAACATCTTGCCCCCGTTGATCTCAACCACCGTTCCCGAGGCCTCGTCGGGCGCGCGAGTTTCCAGCCTTAGACGTGAGACTGAAGCGATCGAGGGCAAAGCTTCTCCCCGGAAACCCAGCGTGGCCACGCTGAGCAGGTCCTCGGCATTCTTGATTTTCGATGTAGCGTGGCGCTCAAAGGCCAGCAGTGCGTCATCGCGCACCATGCCGCAGCCGTTGTCGGTGATCTGGATGAGCTTCTTGCCGCCGGCTTCAACCTGAACCCGGATGCGGGTTGCGCCCGCATCGAGAGAATTTTCGAGCAGTTCTTTGGCTACCGACGCCGGACGCTCCACTACCTCGCCGGCAGCGATCTTGTTGGCGACATTTTCGGAGAGAACGTGGATTCTGCCCATGCGGTTGCGTCGCAGCCAGTGTCGCAGATAAAAGCCTGAGGACGCAAAGCCCGAACGGGCTGCTAAGACAACGCAATGTCATCCTGAGCGGAGTGGAGGCTTTGCGCAGCGAAGTCTCCAAGCAGTCGAAGGACCCCTATGAGCTTAAATGATGTTGTAGGACTTGGAATCTTCCGCTCCGCAGGTTCCTATGACCTCGCCCGATGAGCTCATAGGGCTCCTTCGACTTCGCGTAAAGTTCGCGAAGCGAACTTTACCCTCCGCTCAGGATGACATGAATTTTTACGGGTGGAACTCGACCGACAGCGTGGTCTCAACCGGCGCCGGTTCGCCCCGCAGGCGATAGGGGCGGAAGCGCCACCAGCGTGCCGCGTCCATGGCGGACGCGATCAGCGTATCGTTGCCGCTGATGGGATGCAGGTTCACCACCGTGCCGTCGGCTGCAACCACCGCGTCGAGGATCACGACGCCTTGCAGATTGGCCCGGCGCGCCGCATCCGGATAAACCGGATCAACTTTGCGGATCAGCAAGCGCTCCATCACATCGGCGGGAACCTTGGCTGAAGGGGGCTGCGCATGCGCATCTTTTCTCCCCATGCGCGCTTCCAGTTGCTGCCATCCACTGTGCCATTGCCATGCGGCCCAGCCTCCCACCACCAGCAGCAGCGCGATGGTGAGCCGCAGGAGCCGGTCAGTGGCTCGTTTGCTCGCGGGCGCGCCTCGGGGGCGCGAGGGCAGTACCGGCGCTTTCGCCGGCTGGGGCGCCGTCATCTTTGCGGCAGTGGGGGTCGCGGCGGGAATGGAAGCAGAAGCGGTGACGGGCGCGTTCGGCTCCGTTATCGGGATGGGTTTGCTGTTACCCGCCCAGCGCCGGATCATCGACCGCTGGTCCCCGGACAGTCCCAGAAACTCGAAGCCGCAACGAAGTTGATTGTGATGGCGTACGACCGCTTTGGTTTGGAGGGCTTGAGTTGCGTTGGGCAGCTGGAACTCGACCGCCACCCACTCTCCCAGTTGCAATTCTGCCGCCAACACGGCTGCGACGCCGCCTTCGCCGAGATCGAGGGAACGCCCCGGAATGCTGGCCGGCGCTCCCGAACGCAGCACCGTGATATCGACCGGAATGGCTACCGAATACCGGGGAATACGGCGGCGGACTCCGCTGAAGCCCGATGAGGGGTGTCCCGAAGCGCTCATACTTGGCATGACTCAGCTTGGCTCGACCCAGCTTGGCATGACCCGGCTGGGCTCGAGCGGATCTGGCATCGGACGGTTTCACAGGATGAAGCCGGCTCGATCAAAGCGGCTAAGTCAGGGATGGCGTTTATAGACATGAGCCCGGCACCCGACTCCGTATTCGCTCCCAGAAAGTTATAGCCCGGAGCCGGGCTCCGGGCCAGATCGATTCGTCGCCTGCCAAGTGCGACCAGGGCTTCGCTAACCTGCGGCCTAGGGCCAGCGCTTGGCGGTATCTTCCCATCCCGCGGCGCGGGCGGCTTGGGGCGCGGCATTGACCGTCGGCTGCGGAATCCGGATAGGCTGCTGGGCTGCCGTGGCGGCCAAAGTCGGCTTATTGTCATTACCGGCTTCCTTGTCCTCCGAGAGAAGCGGCGCGGCTACGCGCAAGGCTTCCACTTCCTTTTCCAGCCTGGAAAGCTCAAGCTCTTTCTGCCTCAAAACCTCGTAAACGTTCTTCATCGCGTCAGCACCTGGAGATTATTTTAGAAATCAGGACGATTAAGTCGAACTTTATCAGTTGTTTCGGTTTTGTCAAGAATTAAGACGCCCGGCGCGAACCTGTTTCGTCTCCGATTCTGTACTTGTGGACGTAGCCGTGCTTAACACCGTGTCCGCGTTTTGTGGGGTGAAAGAAGTTGGCCACGCAGCCTCCCGCGCGCTCGACATTCCAACTTTGGAAGCGGATTCGCAAGCAGAAATATGAGAATCCGCATGGCGCCGAATCCAGCCACTCGCGCGGGTCACAGCGCGCATCAGGCCTCGATCCATGAATCAATCTGGACATCAGGTTACGCAATGATTTTACAACTCTTCTCCTTAACCTTTCCCCACTGACCGCGTCTAAGCCAGCAGAACGAAAATTGCCTGGAACTTGCATGGAACGCGGAACGAAAAGCGCGCCGAACCCGTATAGCAGCTTAAGGGATGGTGTGGCTGGGATCGCGACGCGGGCAAGATACGCGGGGCGCGGTCCTCTCGAAAACGACGGTGGAAGGTGGGCCATGGACATAGGGCGTAGTGGCAATGGCGTCGGCAACAGAAATCTTCCCGGCAGTTCAGATCCTCACGTGCAGGAAGTAGTGAAAGCGGCGCACGAGGAGCTGCGGCAGCTGATGCGCCAGCGCGCCGATGTGATGAAGCGCATCGGTACGGTGAAGCAGACCATCGTCGGCCTGGCCAACCTTTTCGGCGATGAAGTTCTCAGCGAAGAGTTGCTGGAACTGGTGGACCGCAAGAGCGGTGGCCGCCAGCCGGGTTTCACCAAGGCCTGTCGCATGGTGCTGATGGAAGCGGCGCGTCCGCTGGGGGCGCGCGAGGTGTGCGAACACATTCAGCAAAGAATTCCGCCCGTGTTACTGCGTCACAAAGATCCCCTGGCTTCGGTCACAACGGTGCTCAACCGGCTGGTGGAGTACGGCGAAGCAAGAACCGTAGTGCGGGAAAATGGACGCCGCGCATGGCAGTGGGTAGCCGATCCCGCTGAAAGCGGCTTCGCTCCCACCCGCGGCAGTCTCCCAGTTTCCAACCTGTAAGAGATTGGTGTAGGGCGGGCGCCCCGCCCGCCCACGGGCCGTAGGCAACCCCGAACCGAAATAATCCGTTAGATTATCGCCGGATGAGCGAACCTCAGCGGCTAAAGCCGCCATCGCTTAGCGTTCTTTCGGCACGCCTGAAGTCGTGCCCTTCCCGAACCCGTTGATTTCTGGTTAGAGCAGGCTTCGACCCGCCCCCATACCGTCCGTTATCCCGGCAGCAACATGCCTTTTTCCAGATGACGGGTTACGTGCGCGTAGGAAGCTGCATGGGGGTCGTGCGTGACCATCACGATGGTCTTGTGAAAGTCTTCGTTCAGGCGTTTGAGGATTTCGAGCACCTCGGTGGCGGAGTGACTGTCCAGATCGCCGGTGGGTTCGTCCGCCAGCAGCAGTGTGGGATCGCTGACGATGGCGCGCGCAATGGCCACGCGCTGCTCTTGTCCACCCGAGAGCTGCTTGGGCAGATGGCTGACCCGTTCTTCCAGCCCCACCAGCTTCAGCGCTGTCATCACGTGGTCACGCCGCTGTTGGGAAGAGAGCTTGGTCAGCAGCAAAGGCAGTTCGACATTCTCGAACGCAGTGAGCACCGGGATCAGATTGAAGGTCTGAAACACGTATCCGATATGTTCGTTGCGCCAGTGCGCCGATTGCGAATCGCTGAAGCGAAAGATATTCTCACCCAGCACCAGCAGCTCCCCGGCGGTCGGCCGGTCGATGGCCGCGATCATGTTAAGCAACGTGGTCTTGCCCGATCCTGACGGTCCCATGAGGGCAAGAAACTCGCCGCCGGCGATCTCGATGGAGACGTCGTCCAGCGCTTTGACCTCGAACGCATCGCGCTTGAAAACCTTGCTGACGTTGCGGGCTTGCACCACCTTGGTTTGCGTGGCGGTCTGGGGAATAGTGGTCGCTGTGCTCATGATTGTCCCTTGATCTTGATTTTTTCGCCGTCTTTCAAATCTGCCGGACCCGACGTGATCACGTCTTCGCCGCCGTTAAGGCCTTGCACCAGGACTCCGCCGCTGCGTTGTGACAGAATTCTTACCTCCCGCGCCGTGGCCCTGCCGTCGAACGAGAGGAAAACGATTTTCTTGCCATCGCGATCGCGAACGGCCGAGGTCGGCACAAAAACGCCTTGCGGTTGAGAGCTTGCCTGCTTGCCTTCATCCGCCAGAAATTTGACGGTCGCGTTCATGTCCGGCCGCAGGAACGAATCCGGCTTGAGAATCTGTACCTTCACCTGTACCGTGGCTTTGGCCCGGTTGGCCTGAGGCGACATTTCAGCAATTACGCCGTCGTACTTGCGGTCGGGGAAGGCATCGGTGGTTACCACGCCCTTTTGTTTGGGGCTAAGCCGCGCAAAGTCGTCCTGAGCGATGTCAAGTTCCACCTGCAGATCGTTGAGATCGGCCAGCGAAACCACCAATCCCTGCGGGCCGCCTTCGGCGGTGCTGGCAAATCCCGAGGTGACAAGCTCACCTTTTTCTGCGGCGCGTTCGAGAATAGTTCCGGTCACGGGCGCGCGGATCACGGTGGCGTCGAGCAGTGACTTGGCGTAATCGGCTTGTCCCTGCGCTTGCTGCAGGGCGCCTCGGGCTCGCGCAATTTCTTCCTTCCGCGGACCAAGTTTGGCCAGTTGGAAACCCTTTTCGAGCGAATTCACTCGTTGCTGGTCGGCCTCAAACTTGGCGGTGGCGTCATCCAGCGCCTGCTTGGACAGCACGCCTTCGCCTACCAGGCCGCGGGTACGATCGAGTGTAATCTTGTCGTCGGCCAGGGTGGCGCGCGCTTCATCAAGATTGTGCTCGGCCTGCTGAATTTCCTCGGGACGAGATCCGTTCTGCAGCTCTTCCAGGTAGGCGCGCGCATTCTCGGCGGCGCCTCTGGCCTGGTCGTACTGAGCGCGGAATTCGTCATCTTCCAGGCGTACCAATACTTGGCCTTCTGTGACTTTGTCACCTTTTTCCACGCCGATCCACTTCACCCGGCCGGTCACTTTGGAATTCAGGTTGATCTTGTGGTGGGCGACGATGTAGCCGGTGGCCGAGAGCACCACTCCGCCGACATCGCTGCTTTGCGCCGACGCGCGTACCACTTCCACTTCGGGATCGTCGTGGGAAAACAAACGGTAAGAAATCGCGACAATACCCAGCAGCACGATCACAGCGATTCCAATGAGGATATAGCGGCGCGCCCAGACCGGAGGTTCGCCTTCGCCACCGCTCCGCGCGGTGCGATCGATTCTCAGGCTGCGGAGGTCTTCGTGTTTTGCGTCAATCGCCATATTTATGTAGCGCCGGCGCTACTTAGTCCCTCAGTGCGCTCAATATATCGCGCCGCGAGGCGTGCCACGCGGGCGCGAACCCGCCCACAACTCCCATAATCAGCGCAAATACGACTGCGGCCAGTACCACGGCTGGTGTCATCTGCAGGCTGAACACAACTTCGCTGAACGTGACCTGGTTTTGCGTTCCGGTAGTCATGCCGTTGAAGGGCAGCATCAGAATGATGCCCAGCGTCGCCCCCAACAGCGACAGCAGCAGCGACTCCAACATGAACGAAGTCAATATGCTGGGCCGCGAAAATCCAATCACCCGCAGCGTGGCAATTTCGCGTCCGCGATACGCCACCGCCGCGTACATGGTGTTAGCGGCGGCGAAGCAAGAACCGACGGCCATGATGAAGGCCACAATCCAGCCCACAATCTTGATCGGGCCTCCCGACTTGGTTTGCGAGGCGTAGTAGTCAGGCTCGAGCAAGCCATTCAGTTCCAGGCGCTGATCGTCATTGGCGCGATTCTTTAAGGCCTGGGCCGAGACCGGATCGGTTGCCCGCACCAGAACCGAAGAGTAGATGGTACGTTCGAAGTCAGTAACCAGTTGATTGATGTCGCCCCAGATTTCGGAATCGTGCGCCGTTCCGCTGCCGTCAAAGATGCCCACGATAGGCCAATCGCCTTTGCCGATGTGCACCACATCGCCGATGTTCGCATGTTCGAATCTTTTGTTGATCGAACTGCTGACAACCACTTCCCGTTGTCCTGGCGTGAACCATCGCCCCTGCGTGATCTTGATCTGGGGCCGCATCTCAATGCCCAGCGGAGTCAGGAAGCGGGTGGTGACATTGGTCTCTCCCGTACCGCCCTTGCGGGGCAGTACGACGACGAGAATGTCTTCGCCCGAAACCAGAGGCTCGCCTTTGGCGTTTTTGGCGATACCAGGCAGTTCTTTCAACACTTGAAAGGCGTCCCGCGAGACCCCACCGGCAGCCAGTTCCGAGTCTGAACCTTTGCGCAGCATCAGCACGTTCAGCGGATCGCCGGTGGTGGCGAAGGCTCGTCCCAATCCGGCGAGCAGCGCCATGATAAACACGGCGGTCGCAACCGTAAGCGCGATCCCAAGAGCGGTCATGATGGTCAGGCTCTTGCGCAGCCGCAGATTGCGCACGTTATAGCTAAGAGGGATTGCCATTTAACGTTCCTTCAATTCGCCTGGCTTCAACTCGCCACCCAGGGATTTCCTTCGTGCCCCTTCGTGTCCTTGGTGGTTAAAGCCTATGACTTTTTATCCAATGTGCCGCAAGCCATCCACAATATTGACCTTCGCCGCGTGATAGGACGGTATGAACGAACTCACGAATCCCACCACCGCCGCGATCAGAAGCGCGGTCAGGATGGTAAGCGGCGTGACTTTCATGCCGGTGAACATTCCGCCCTGGCTGGCCATGGCGCCGATCACCAGGGCGCACAGCAGCGATCCGATCAATCCACCGATGAGAGCCAGAGAGACCGCCTCGCCCACGAACAGTCCCAGGATGCTGTTGCGGGTGAATCCCAGCGTCTTCAACACCGCGACTTCCCGCGTCCGCTCGCGGATCGACATGGCCATGGTGTTGGCCGAAACCAGCAGAATAGTAAAGACCACGGCCAGGCAGATGCTCATGATGAAGGCCTTGATGTTGCCCAGCATCCCGATGAATCCCAGTTGGAAGGCGTGCTCGGTTTCGGTCTTGGTGGGGCGATCGGCATTGCGAAATGTCTCGTCGATCGCTTGCCCCACTCGGGTAACCGACTCGGGCGAGTCGGCCAGGACCGCGTAAAATCCCTCGCTGCCCTTGAGCTTGGGAAAGCCTTCGTCAATGTAATCCTTATTGAAGTAGATGGATTGAGTGGGATCGGGCGGCGTGAAAATCCCACGAATCGTCAGCTCCAGGTTCACCGGGAAAATTTTGCCGGTGATGTTCAGGCGGTCACCGATCTTCCAGCCAAACTTGTTGGCCAACCCCACATCCACAATGGCGCCGGCGCGATCATGCTGCCAGGCTTCCAGTTGGTCGGCCGGAATCTTGAATTCCGGATACACCTTCATAATCTCTTGCGGATCGGTGCCGAACTGAGCAAAAAAGTTGTTGGGCTTGTCATCTTTATACTGCCCGCCAAACCATTGCTGGTTCACCACTTCCTTCACACCCGGTATCGCCTGGATTTTCTGTTTGTAGTAGCTGGGCAGATTGAAGACCAGCGAGACCTTATGACGAACGATCAGGCGCTGCGCCGATTGTTCGCTGGGCTTGCTGTCATAAAAGCTCCGCCAGATGGTGATCAGAAAAGTGAGCAAGAGCAGCGAGCCGCCGATGCTGAGCACAGTCAGGATGCTGCGACGCTTGTTGCGGAAGGCGTTCTTGGTGACAAAACGGGTCAGGGTCATTTCTCGAACTCCGGGACTTACAGGACAGAGGGTCGACAGGGACCGTCACCCAGGCCCATTAGCTTAGACGATAAACTCCGGGATCGGCAACCATTCGTTGCTCGAAATCGCTAACTGTATCCCGGTCAATAAGTACAACTCTCCCTGCGCGTATGAGGTTACGGTGAGGCGCCAAAAAAGTTCCCTCACACCCCAGATCCGTCCCAAACCTACGTCTTGCTCGCCAGCAAGTCGCGAAAGCGTTCGATAGCAGCGCTCGTACCGAGGTCCGCAAGCTCGTACAGCTGGCGAACCTCAATTTCGGCTGGCTGCCCTTCGCCCACCGGATTGGGGAAACGCTTGCTCCACTCCAGCGCCTCTTCCCTCGATTTCACCTGAATAAGGGTGTAGCCGCCGATCAGCTCCTTCGCTTCGGCGAAAGGGCCATCGATCACGGTGCGCTTTTGCCCGGCATACCTGATGCGCCAGCCTTTCGACGTCGGTTGCAGACCGGAGGCATCGAGCAGTACGCCGGCTTTGGCCAGTTCCTCGTGGTAGGTTGTCATCGCTGCAAACATACTCTCGGCAGGCATCTCGCCTGCTTCCGTGGATGGGGTGGCTTTCACCACAATCATGAATCGCATAGTCGGGTCTCCTTCTACCTGTACGTCGAACCAGGGACTGCGGGATCGACACCGCTAGCCTTTTTATTGCCGAAAATTTGTCGCAGACCGCAGCAATAATGCCCGAGGTACTCCTACGGGCTCGAAACATGTTCCGGGTTGCCTGTTGCTGAGTCAATGCAATAGCATGGCGCTCGGCATTGGGCCCATTGCGCCGGCGAAGGAGGATCATGGGCGAAACCGCGGCACACCTTACCCACAAGGCCCTGACCGGAATCGATATCGCGATCATCGCGGTGTACTTCGTGGTCATTTTTGCCATTGGCTTCTACTTCGCCCGCAAGGAACGCACCTCCACCGATTACTTCCTGGCCAGCCGCGACGTCGGATGGTTCGCCATCGGGGCCTCGCTGTTTGTTTCGAATATCTCTACCGAGCATTTCATTGGGCTGGCGGGCTCCGGCGCCAGTTCGGGACTCGCGGTCGGCTCATTTGAGTGGCTGGCCTGTCTGATCCTGCTGGTCCTAGGATGGGTTTTCGTCCCCTTCTATCTCCGCTCCAACGTCTTTACCATGCCGGAATTTCTGGAACGGCGCTTCAGCCGCTCCTGCGCCGTGTACCTGGCGGGAATTTCAATCCTGGCCTACGTGTTCACGAAGATTTCCGTTCATCTCTATGCTGCCGCCATCGTACTGGAACGCGTGGTGGGCTGGAGCCCGCTGACGGCAGCGGTCATTCTGGTGATCGCCACCGGTATTTACACCATCGCCGGAGGACTGGCCGCTGTCATTTATACGGACCTCGTACAGACTCTCATTCTGATTTTCGGCGCAGTCATTCTCACCGTGATCGGAATGCACGAGGTCGGCGGATTCGCCGGCCTGCGCGCTGCGCTACCCGCCAGCTACTTCCACATGGTCAAGCCCATGAGCGACCCGGACTTCCCCTGGACCGGCATTTTCTTCGGCGCGCCTATTCTCGGCATCTGGTATTGGTGTACCGACCAGGTGATTGTGCAGCGCGTGCTCTCCGCTAAGGATGAAGGACACGCCAAAGCCGCCACCATCTTTGCCGGCTTTCTCAAGATTCTTCCCGTCTTCATGCTGGTGCTGCCCGGATTGATTGCCGTTGCTCTCTACCGCGACCTGTTCAAGTTCGGTCCCCACGGCGAAGTCCTGAACGGCGATATCGCTTATCCCACAATGATCATCAATCTTCTTCCTACAGGGCTTGTGGGAGTGATGATTGCCGCCTTGCTGGCGGCGTTGATGGGCGCGATGAGTTCCGTATTCAACTCCGCGTCAACGCTCGTGACCCTCGACTTCTATAAGAAGATCAAGCCGGATGCCACCGAACGGCAACTGGTGTTTTTCGGACGCGTGATGACGGGGGTGATGGTGTTGCTCGGCCTGGCCTGGGTGCCGTTCATTCATTTGATCAGCAGCCAGCTCTACATCTATCTGCAAAGCGTGCAGGGATACATCAGCCCGCCCATTACAGCTTGCTTCGTCCTGGGAATTCTGTGGCCGCGATTGAATTCGCAGGGCGCGATCACCTCTTTGTTGGTTGGCTTTGTGATGGGCGCCGCCCGCTTTATCTTTGAGCTCTTGGATCGGGCCGCCGGCGGCCACGCCTTTGACAATGCATTTCTGCGCGGCCTGGTCGACATGAACTTCCTGCACTATTCGATTCTGATGTTCGTGATCTGTTGCGTGGTGCTGGTCGGGATAAGCCTGTTGACGCCGGCGCCGGAACGCAGGCAGTTGGCTGGCCTAACTTTCGCTACTGTGGACGACAAAATGGATGTTGTCCCGGTACGGGCCCTGGACCGCAAACCGGCGGCCGAGACCGCCGCCGAGCACCGGCTGAACCTCATCTTCACTCTGGCGCTGATCGCGACCGTGGTCGGGCTCTGGTTCCATTTCCGCTAACGCATTCCGCTGCTGCCGCCATTTTTTGGGACCCGAAATGCCGCGTATCCGCAGCCTGAAGGCGAACGTCACCCGCGAAGAAGCAACCCAGCAATTTTCTTCCGGCATGTTTTACTTCCTGCGCGATACCACCTTCGGTCCGCTGCGCTCGGTGGCGGATTTTTATATTCCTTTCCGGTTATTCCAGATTGAAATTATGAATAGCGGCAAGCGCGATCCCCGGGTGTTCGGTCTCGATGCGGTGAATGGGTCGCTGGACCTTTATCACTTCGAGCGACTGCCGGGCGAGCACGAGGTAACTTATCTGGAGACGCGCAACTACTCGGAGGCGCTGCTGGGTGAAGCCGAAGCCAACCAGATTGTCATTGCCAAGGTGCAGCGCTTGCTTTTCACCACTGGATTCTTCCGGCTGCGCAACCTGCAAATCACCGCCGAGGCCGTCGCCGGCGAAATCTATGTCCCCTACTGGGTAGGATTTAGAGGGCGCGGCCAGCGCGCCCGGCTGGCCGTGATCGACGCGGTCCGGCGCAAACCCGAGGGAGCCAAAGTGCGCCAGCTGTTACAGGCGTGGCTGACCTCGATCCGAACCACGTAGCCTGCGATCCTGAGCGGAGCGGCGGCTTCGCGTATCGACTCCGTCAACCCATTCGTAACGAATGGGTTGACTCCGCCCAGGATGACACGTGCGCGAGTTTCGCCCGGTGGAAATTTTCCCGGCCTCGTCGTAATATCTCACCCCTGTTTGGAAAGGACCGCGCAACATGATGCTGGGCATGTCTCTCTCGACCTTCACCACGGTGCACGTGATCATCAGTTTAGTGGGCATCGGAGCTGGACTCATCGTTCTGTTCGGGATGCTCTCGTCCAAGAGACTTGACGGCCTGACCGCGCTGTTTCTGTTGATGACGGTGTTGACCAGTGTGACTGGCTTCATGTTTCCCTTCACCCACCTGACGCCCGGGCACAAGGTCGGCTTTATCTCGCTGGTGGTGTTGCTGATCGCGATCCTGGCGCGCTACAGCTTCCACATGGTAGGGAAGTGGCGATGGATTTACGTGGTTACCGCCATCATTGCCGAATATCTGAATGTATTCGTGCTGGTGGTGCAGAGCTTTGAGAAGGTGCCGGCGCTGCACGCCATGGCCCCAACTGGGTCAGAGCCGCCTTTCCTGATTGCGCAGCTGGTGGTGATGGCGATCTTCATCGTCCTGACGATTTTCGCGGTGAAAAAATTCCATCCCGAGCTCGGTCACTGAGGCTTTCCGCCCCGACCGTCCTTTGCGCCCTTTGCGGTTAGAGCTTTTGACCGCAAAGCTCGCAAAGGTTGCGCAAAGTTCGCAAAGTAAGTCCGGGGTGACCCGGCAAATAGCGCGGTTATTTGCGCAGTAACCAGCGGCCCGTCACCTCCGTAACCTGCCTTTTCTGGTCCCTCGGCAACTATCCTTCTTGCTGGGGGTTCAGATTCGCATGACCAACAAAATCACTAACTCGCTCTTAGTCCTGGCAGTGGGAGGCCTGATGTTTGCCGGCTCTGCTGCTGCTCAAACCACAACCTCAGGCGCCGGGCCGGGAGTCGTCGATCCTGGCCATCCGCGTGTGAATGAAGTGAACGCGCGCGCCGGAAACCAGCAGCAACGCATCGCCAACGGAATCAAGAACGGTTCTTTGAGTCCGCACGAGACTGCCAACCTGGAGCGGCGTGAAGCCAGCGTGCAGCGGCAGGAAAAGAGAGACATGGCCAAGAACAACGGTCATCTGACCAAGGCGGAGCAGAACCAGTTGAATCGCCGCCAGAATCACATCAGCAACAGCATCTACAAAGACAAACATAACTAAGTAGAGTTTTCGATCGGAACTTCGACGAGGCAAAGCCGCAGGTTCGCTGCGGCTTTTCGCTTTCTGAATGCCATCCCAACCAATCAAAAGACGGCTTACCTTCGTAACTCCCATCCCCGATTCGGGCGCGATATCCTAGCTGCGACTTTCCCCCCTGGACGACGTTTGGCGTCTTTCCACAAGATTGCCCTTGGTTGATTTTTTGGGGTGTAGGGAGCAATGGCGAATAAGATTGGACGTTTCGAAATACTCAGTGAAATCACGCATTCTGAAATTGGCGCGGTCTATAAAGCCGCCGATCCGGAGAGCGGGCAGACCATTGCCCTGAAGACCATCAAGCTGCAAATGCTGGACGAACAGGCCAACGTTCTGGTCGACCACATCCTGCAGGAAGCCGCCGGCACCAAGCCGCTCAGCAGCCACAACATCGCGCAACTTTTCGGTGTGGAAGTGATTGACGATCAGTGCTGCGCCGCCGAGGAGTACGTGCAAGGCAACAGCATCGCCACAATGCTGGCCCGCAACGAAGGGTTTTCCATCTGGGATTTGCAGGACATCGTCCGCCAAACCTGCCAGGGCCTCGACCACGCGCACTCGCACAACGTGGTGCATTACAGCCTAGAACCAGCCAAGATCATGGTTACCTGGGACGGCACGGTCAAAGTCCTGAGCTTCGGAGTTTCCTGCATGGGTGCATTCACCTGCCAGGCTTCGGGCAAGGCGCCGGACGTTCTGCATTACGTTTCGCCGGAACAGTTGCGCGGAGATCCGGTGGATGCCCGCTCCAACATTTTCAGCCTGGGCGCAATCCTTTACGAGATGGCGACAGAGACCAAGGCCTTTGCCGGGGACGATGCGGATCAGGTGCGGCAGCAGATTGTCGAAGCCACGCCGGCGGCCCCGATCGAAGTCAATCGCAAGATTCATCCCGTATTGAGCGAAGTCATCATGAAGGCGTTGTCCAAGGCGCCCGAAGATCGCTATCAGAGCGGGCAGGAACTGGTTAACGATCTGGAGCGCTGCAAGGAAAGTACCACCAAGGTAGAAGCCAAAAAATCGGGCAAGCCGGCCCAGGGACTCAACGCGCCGCCCGCGGCCAAGGCGGTTCCGGTTGCGCCTTCACCCCAAAAACCCGCAGCGGCTCCGGAGCAGAAGCCACTGGTTGCTAGCGCGCAGACGATTGCGCGGCCAGCGGTGTCGGAACCTGCCGCTTCGTCGCCTGCCAGTTTTCACAAAAGCGCTCCCGCCAAAGCCGCCGCCGCGGCCGCGGGATGGGAGAGCGCAAGCGTCGTCTCAGTCGAGCCCGCGCAGGCGCCAAAAGCCGTCTCCGCCCCGCCCAAGGCGTCCGCACAAACTACTTTTCAGGAGCGGGCGAGTGCCGTGGCCGATGTCGCGGAACCGGCAACCGAGACGCCCTCATTCCGGGTCGATCCTTCCATGGCGGAAAGCGCGAAGAATGCCGTGAAGGGTCCGAGCTTTTCCGAAATGACGGAATTGCCGCCGATGAAAGAGATCTACACTCCGCCACCGCCGCCACCGCCCGCCGAGCCCGAATTCGATGGAGAGCCGCCGGCATCGTTGAGCCGGGTGCAGCCGGGAAAACCCGAGAAGCCCAAGGTGCAGCCGCGGGAAGTGGCGCGCAAAGCAGTTACCGAGATCAAGAAGACCCCGCCGAAACTCTTCCTGTATTCCATCGCGGGCGCGGTCGCCATCATTCTGTTGGTGGTGGGCTTCATCGCCTACCGCATCCATTCGGAAAATTCGGCCGATGACGATTCCGCGCAGCCCGTAGCCGTGGCGACGCCTCCGGTCGAGCCCGCTGCGAAGCCCGCCTGGAACGCTGCCCAGCCTCCGGTGCAAGCGCCGGCGCAGGTGCAGCCGGAACAAATCGCGGCTGGACACGAAGCGCCTCCGGTGTCGGTGACGCCGAAATACAACAAGAACAACAGGAAGAAGATTAAGACCCAGGCCTTCGCGCCGGCCATTATTCCCGGGCAGATGACCATCAACACCACGCCGGAAGGCGCGGAAGTTCACGTCGACGGGCGAACCGATCCCAGCTGGGTTACACCTTTCAATCTGCCCGGCCTGGCTCCGGGGCAGCATAGCGTGACTGTCGCCCGAGCGGGTTACGCGCCCGAGACTCGATCCATTGACGTGGCTTCAGGCAGCAAATCGTTTCTCGTCATCCAACTGGCGCAACTTACCGCCTCGGCCGCGATCACCAGCCAGCCCGCTGGAGCGCAGATTTTTATCGACGGCAAAGATACCGGGAAAGTCACTCCTTCGCAGATCAACATCGACAAGCCGGGCCCACATAGCTTCGTGATCAAGAAGCAGGGATATCTCGACGAAACCTCGAGTGCCACCATGCAAGCCGGTCAGATCTTCCATTTCGCGGCCACGCTCCGAGCTCTCGGTTCAGTCGATGACATCAAGCTGGGAGGGAAATTCAAGAAGCTCTTCGGCGGCGGAGATACCGCGGGCATGGGTGCGGTCAACATCAAGACCCAACCCAAAGGCGCGCAGGTTGCGGTCAACAGTCGCATCCTCGACAAGTTTTCTCCCGTCGACTTCTTCCTCAACCCGGGCACGTACGTGATCGACATCACGCTCTCGGGCTACAAGCCGGTGCACCGCGTCATCGAAGTACAAAAGGGCGGCAAGGTAGCGGTGGAGGAGAGCCTGGAGCGGGAGTGAGGCGAGTGGTTGGCTGTTGCCAATCGGCCCTTCGCAATTAGCAATTAGTCTCGGGGTTTAGTAATTCTTCAGAAAAAAGGCCGCCTTCTCTTGGCGGCCCTTTTCGTTTGTACCAATGGCCAATGGCCAATTGCTAATTGCTAATTGCCGCCCCTAGTATCTCCAGCCCCGTCCTCCACGGTAGGTCGCTTCATAGCCGGCTAGATATCCGTTGGTGTATTCGGCGCGGTAGTAATTCTTGTCGCCCAGGGAACGATCATAGCCGTGGGTCCGGTTTCCGAACTCGTTGCGGGGATTCGGATTAAAGCGCTTGTTCCGTTCCCAATCCCTGCGGGCCATGTAGCTGCCATCCTGATAGCCGAAGTTGTAAGCCACATTTCGGCCGTAGCCCGATCGGCCATACCCCGGGCCGGGATAACCGTAGCCGCCTCCGCCCGGGTAGCCGTAGCCTCCGTCGGAGTACGCGGCAACCGGATATCGAAATACGACGTCGCTCAAGTGGGCGGCCTGGCCGGAATAACCCTGGGGATCGGGGTTGTAAAACGCTCCCGGGTGATAGTAGCCGTCATCGCGGTAATGATCGTGCTCCCACCAATGATGATGACGGTCGCGGCGATCATGGTCCCAGCGTTCGCGGTGGCGGTCGCGATCTCCATCTCGCCAGTCATTGCGATCGCGCCCGTAATTGCGGTCATACCGCTCCCGGTGATCACGCTTGTAACGATCATGCTTATAGTGTTTGTCGTGATCGTATCGATCATGATCGTGGTCGCGGGCCAGGGCGAGACCGCTGAACATGAACGTGATCGCGACCGCCAGTGCTGCCATCCTGATGCTGCGCATAATTCCTCCCACTCGGTTCCGTGGTCGCGGGGCTTGATTGCGATCAGGCCTGCCCTCGAGTCGACTCCTGGGACCGCTTTGCTAAAACTTCGGATGCCGACGAAAATGAAATCAGCTGTACCGCGGAAGATATTTCTTTCAACCTTAAGTGAACCTTAAATCTAAGCTTTGCAAGCACTTGGGGGTGGTAGACTGAGTGCATTCCAAGGCCAAAAAGGGCGAAGCAGAGGGCGACATTTTTATGCCAATCGAGCGGGTAGGAGTGATCGGCGCCGGAACCATGGGGAATGGCATCGCTCATGTGTTTGCGCGCAGTGGATATCGCGTGCTGTTGTGCGATGTGGAACAGCGCTTTCTGGACCGCGGCCTCGAAACCATTGGCAAAAATCTGGATCGTGAACTGGCCAAGGGCAAAATCACGGCCGGCGACAAAGCGGCAGCGCTGAAGCGGATCGAGCCCGTGCTCCAACGCGCCGACTTGGCCAGCTGCGACTTCGTGATCGAAGCTGCCACGGAAAAATTTGAAATCAAGACGGAAATTTTTCGCGACCTTGATCAGATTTGCCGTCCCGAGGTGATTCTGGCCTCCAATACTTCTTCGATTTCGATCACCCGGCTGGCGGCGGTCACGCGGCGCCCGGCGAAGATTATCGGGATGCACTTTTTCAATCCCGTGCCGGTCATGAAATTGGCGGAAGTGATTCGCGGGCTGGCTACTTCGCAGGAAACTTTCGCCACGGTACGCGATCTGGCCCTGCAACTCGACAAGACGCCCATCGAAGTGAACGATGCGCCCGGTTTTGTTTCGAACCGCGTCCTCATGCCGCTGCTCAACGAAGCGATGTATGCGGTGATGGAAGGCGTGGCCACGCCCGAAGCGGTTGACGAAGTGTTCAAGCTGGGCATGGCGCATCCCATGGGCCCGCTGACTTTGGCGGATTTCATCGGACTCGATGTCTGCCTCGACATCATGCGCGTGCTGCAAGACGGCTTGGGCGATCCCAAGTACCGGCCGTGTCCACTGCTGATCAAGATGGTGGATGCTGGCTGGCTGGGGAAAAAAAGCGGCCGAGGCTTCTACAAGTACTAAGTGGGAAGGTTGTGTGGTAGCGGGCGCCCGCGCCACACGAAATCATGGCGGACGCAGGCGATCGTGGCATCTACATTCTCGGAGCCGTGCTCGGGGTGTGCGCCGGATTGCTCGATGTGAAGATTGGCGACTTGCTGCTCACCGCGTTATTCGTGCTCGCGGCGACCATGCTTCTCGGCGCGCTTCGTCCCTATCGCCCCTGGCGCTGGACTCTGTTGGTGGCCGTGTTTGTCCCTCTGGTTCAACTCGTCGCTTATGCTGTGCTCACCGAAAAACCTTATCGGGCCCAGATCTACGAATCGTTTCTTGGTTTCCTGACAGGGATCGCGGGCGCCTACGGTGGCGCAACGGCAAGAAGAGGATTACAGGAGTTGTGGGGCAAGTGAGAAAGGGAGCCTTCAGCCCACTCCCTGTCATCCTGAGCGAAGCGACTGCTTCGCATTGCGAAGCAGTCGCGTAGTCGAAGGACCCCTATAGCTGAATCGTACGCGTGCAGCGTAGGGTTTTCTCCAGCGGAGCTGAGAAAGGGAAACGATTTGCAACGCCGGCGAAGCTTATAGGGGTCCTTCGACTACGCTTTTCCATTCGCCAGCGAATGGAAAAGCTCCGCTCAGGATGACAAGGCGCTGGTTTGTGAGCTGATAGCTGACAGCTGACAGCTGAGAGCTGAAAGCCAGAAGCCAGAAGCCAGAAGCTACCTCTCATCCCAATAGTTACTCGCGTTTCCACAGCCGGCGCGAGTATTCTTCGCACATGGGAGTTTCGGTTTCGGTCCTGGCTAGCGGCAGCCGGGGGAACAGCGCCATCGTTTCCAGTTCGCGCACCAAGATTCTCGTGGACGCGGGAATTTCCTGTCGCGAGACCGTCAAGCGCATGCGCGCCCAGGGCGACGATCCACGGACTCTTTCCGCCATTCTGATTACGCACGAACACTCCGATCACGTTTACGGGCTGGCGGTGCTGGCCAGAAAATTTCAAGTGCCGGTGTTCATGACCGGCGCCACCCATCAAGCTTGGGCCAAGTCGTTGCGCGACGATGCTGGCGAATTGCCGCACCTGGCGCGCCTCGAATTTTTTTCTGCCGGCCACCGCTTTGATATCGGTGACATTACGATCACTCCCTTTACCATTCCGCACGATGCGGCGGATCCTGTGGGCCTGACGTTTCGCGCCGGCGGCGTCAAAGTGGGCATCGCGACCGATCTGGGATATATGCCGCCCAATGTGTGCGATCAGCTGCGTGCCTGCGATGTGCTGGTCATCGAGTCCAATCACGATCTGGAAATGTTGCGCGGCGGGCCCTATCCCTGGTCGGTCAAACAGCGGGTCGGAAGCCCGACCGGGCACCTCTCGAACGATAAGCTCGCGAAATTCTTATGCACCGAATATGATGGCAACGCATCATACATAGTGCTGGCGCACCTATCGGAGCTCAACAACCATCCCGAGCTCGCGCTGGGCACAGCGGAAAAGGCCCTGGGACCACGCCAGACGTTGTTGCTCAACCGGGTGATGCTGGCGCGACAAGCGGAGCCGATGGCAGCGATCCAGCTGTAGTTTCCATATCCTAATAAGTCTTTATGAGCGATTGCGTTGATCCTATTGTTGGAAAAATTCTTGCCGGCTGGCGTTACGACATATCCGGCCTGGCGCCCGAAATGCGCGAAGACTACGAAGAGCATTTCGACGGCTGTGCCCATTGCCGTTCCCGGCAACAGTTACATCGCAACATCGATCTCGCGTTGATCACTCTGGCCTCGGTTTCGGGCGCTGTTTTCCTGATGGCGTTTGGCGTGATCCTTCATCTCAATCCCCGGCATGCCTTCTGGCTGGAGGTATTTGCCCTGGCGGGATTCGCACTTTCCGCCTTGATCTGGCTGGGCGTGGCGGTAACCACACCCGCCCCCATGGCGGTCGTCGATGCCGCCAAGCTCGGAGCGCGCCGCGTACATGATCGGCTTCCCGCAGAAATCCGCGAGCGTCTGCCGGAAGAATTTCGTCTGAAAATTACCGGTTCTTAAATCAAACGCCACAAGCCATGTAGGGACGAGCAACGCTGGGCAGCGCTTTTTCGTTGTGCTTCTCACCCAATGCGATAGGCTGGAAGTATGTCTATCAACGGTCCCGAAGATCTTGCCGGTATGCGTGCAGCGGGTGCGATCGTACGCCGCATGCTCGAAGCCATGAAAGGTGCCGTCCGCCCCGGCATCAGCACCTCCGAAATCGATGCCGTCGGCGCCGCGATCATGCGCGAACAGGGCGCACAGTCGGCCCCGCAGCTCGTCTACAAATTTCCTGGAGTAAATTGCATCAGCCTGAACGATGAGGCTGTCCATGGCATTCCGGGGGAACGGACGGTTCAAGCCGGCGACCTGGTCAAGCTCGACGTCACCATTGAGAAAGATGGATTCATGGCCGACGCCGCCGAGACCGTGGCAGTCGGCGAAGTCTCCGTGGAAAGCCGTCTTTTGATTGCATGTGCCGAGCGTGCTTTTGCCAAGGCCATGCTGGTAGCTCGCGCCGGATTTCGCGTCTTCGAGATCGGCCGCGTCGTCGAACGCGAAGTGCGGCGCTGCGGTTTCTCTGTGATTCGCGATCTGGGTGGACACGGCATTGGACGCACTATCCACGAAGAACCTCGCGTGCCCAACTACGCCGACCCCGAAGCCAACCAGATTCTGACCGAAGGCCTGGTCATAACGGTCGAGCCCATCATCGCAGCCGGATCCGGACGAGCCTTCGTGGCGAACGATGGCTGGACGGTGCGCACCGCGGATCGCAGGCCCTCAGCCCACTTCGAACACACCCTGGTGATTACCCAGGGCGAGCCCATCCTGCTGACCGCTGGCTAACGGCCAAAAGCTTAAACCACGAAGGACACGAAGTACCACCAAGGACTTCCCAAGAATCAGGTTTTCCTTCGTGCACCTTCGTGTCCTTTGTGGTTTAGGCGTTTGGCCGGGCTCCAGGTGATTCGGCGTCGATTGCTACAATCCACCTGTGTCAACTTCTTTCCAGATCGATGCTACCTCGGGCACGGCCCGTGCCGGGCGTCTGACCACGGCACACGGGGTAGTAGATACGCCAGTCTTCATGCCGGTCGGGACCGTGGCTTCAGTGAAGGGGGTTTCGCAGGACATTCTCGAAGAACTCGGCGTACAGATCCTTCTGGGAAATACCTACCATCTTTACCTTCGGCCGGGCGTCGAGCAAGTTCGCCGGCTGGGCGGGTTGCATCGCTTCATGGCGTGGCCGCGCGCCATTCTCACCGACTCCGGCGGCTTCCAGGTTTTCAGCCTGAACGAACTCCGCAAGGTGACTGAGGAAGGCGTGACTTTTCGTTCGCATCTGGATGGCTCGCCGCATTTTTTCACTCCGGAGAGCGCCATGGAGGCGCAGATCGGATTGGGCGCCGACATCATGATGGCGTTTGATGAGTGCACCGAGTTCCCGGCGGAGGGCGAGCGGGCGCGTCAGTCGATGGAGCTGACGCTGCGCTGGGCTGCCCGCAGCAAGAAATATTTCGAGCAGCATAAACATGAAGTGCCTTGGAACTCGGTTTCCAGTTTTCAGTTCCCGGTTTCCGGCAACCCTGCTACTGGAAACTGGAAACCAGAAACTGGAAACCGCGAAGCGACTCAGGCTCTTTTCGGCATTGTGCAGGGTGGCATGGACGCAGCTCTCCGCAAGGAATCTGCCGAACGCACGGTCGAGATCGGTTTTCCCGGCTATGCCATAGGCGGCTTGAGCGTCGGCGAGCCACGTGCCATCACTCGCGAGATTGTCGCAGCTACCTTGCCCCATCTTCCCGCCGACAAGCCGCGCTATCTCATGGGTGTAGGTACGCCCGAGGAAATTGTCGAATACGCCAATGCAGGCGTCGATATGATGGATTGCGTCCTTCCCACGCGGGCGGCGCGGCATGGCTTGCTGTTCACTTCAGAAGGCAAGATTTCGATCAAACAGGCCAGATTTGCCTCCGATCCGGGCCCGCTTGATCCCAATTGCGGCTGCCGGGTCTGCCGCCGCTACTCTCGCGCCTATTTACGCCATCTTTATGCCGCCAATGAGGTTTTGGCCCAGGTCTTGAATACCGTCCACAACCTTAGCTTCTACCTTGACACCATGCGGTCCGTGCGTCATTCTATTGCGCTTGGGAACAGGGCCCAACTTCTGTCTGGGGAGCGGTCGCAGGTTTAGACCCCTAGTCCGGCCTCCCAGTTCATGCCTGAAGCAAAAAGAATCTCCGGCCTGAGGAAACGAGAAATCCTGCGGTAAAATGCACAGGGCCAGGAGGCGCCGCCGGGCGTCCTGCTGATTTTTTTGGGGTAGAAGCGGAAACGATTTATGAACATGCCAAGCATACTGGCGTTACAGACGATCGGGGCAGGGGGCTGGCTGGGATTCGCTCCGCTGATCTTCATCTTCGCCATCTTTTATTTTCTCCTGATCATGCCGCAACAGCGCCGCCAGAAGAAGTGGCAACAGATGCTGAACGATCTGAAGACCGGCGACAAGGTCGTGACCAGCGGCGGGCTGCGCGGGACAGTGATCGCGCTGCGGGACGATTACATCCAACTCCGGGTTCCGCCGGACAATCTGCGGCTCGAAGTGACCCGGGCTTCCGTGGCCTCAGTGGTCGCGCCGGAGGACAAGAACAAAGCGGCATAAGTAGCGCCGCCGTCCCCGCGGCTGTCGTGGGGGCATCCCGCCCGCACCGCCGAGGGCGAGACGCTGGCGCTACAACAAAAAGCCATGAATAAGACTTTAGGTTGGAAGCTCGGACTCGTCGTCGCAATCCTGGTGATATTCCTGTTTGGCATCTTCGGGCTGCCCAAGGAATTCTCCAGCAATGGACTACTGGCGTCGATGCAGGACCACATTAAGCTGGGGCTCGACCTCAAGGGTGGCACCCACCTGATTCTGCAGGTGCAAGTCAACGATGCGGTCAACGGAGATTCCGACCGCGCGCTGGAGCGGGTGAAGGAAGACCTGCGCACGCACAAGATCAACTACACCGAGATCACCAAGCCGGATCCGGTGAATCATCCCGATCAGATCGTGCTGAAAGGCGTCCCTCCAGAATCGACTTCGGATTTGCGGGCGGACGTCAGCGAGCGGCTGCCTGAATATGACCTCAATTCGGGTGCGGAGAATACATGGACGTTCACCATGAAGCCGCAGGCCCTGGCTGATCTTAAGAACCGGGCGGTAACCCTGGCGATTGAAACCATCCGTAATCGCATTGACCAGTTAGGCGTCAGCGAGCCGGTCATTCAGGAGCACGGTCTGGGCCAGTATCAGATTCTGGTGCAACTGCCTGGAGTGGACGATCCGGCACGGGTGAAGGACATCATGCAGTCCACCGCCATGCTCGAGATCAAGCAGGTGCTGGGCGGGCCGTACTCGAGCGAGCAGGACGCTCTGCAACAGCACAATGGGGTGTTGCCGCCGGATTCCCTGCTCCTGCGCGGACGCAGCATCGGCAGCCAGAGCACAGACGATTCGAGCGAACAGTTTTACCTGGTAACGCGTAGTTCCGCGGTTGCAGGCGCCGATCTGCGTTCAGGTGGGGCGAGCGTTGGGCGCGATACAAACACCAACTCTCCCGACGTTGGTTTCGTGCTGACGAATGAGGGCGGACGAAAGTTTGCAGCCTTCACCGGGGCCCATGTGGGCGACAAGCTGGCCGTGGTTCTGGACAACCGGGTACGGGAAGTGGCGACCATCAACGAGCAGATCCATGATCAGGGACGGATCAGCGGCGGAGGGATGAGCGATCAGGCCGCCAAAGACCTAGCCCTGACATTGAACTCGGGCGCGCTGCCCGCCGGAATCAAATATCTGGAAGAGCGCACCGTGGGGCCGTCGCTGGGATCGGATTCGATCCGGGCGGGAGTTCGAGCGGCGATTATCGGCATGCTGGCGGTGCTGATCTTCATGCTGATCTACTACCGCGGCGCGGGTATCAATGCCGACTTGGCTCTGATCCTGAATCTGGTCATCCTGCTGGGCTTCATGGGATACTTCGGCGCCACCCTGACTCTGCCGGGCATTGCCGGCGTGATCCTGACCGTCGGCATGGGTGTGGACTCGAACGTTCTGATCTTTGAGCGTATCCGCGAGGAACTGCGCAATGGGAAGACGCCGCCGTCGGCGGTGGAACAGGGCTTTGCCCACGCCTGGATCACGATCGTCGACACCCACGTCACCACGATTGTGTCGGCGGCCATCCTGTTCCTGTTTGGCACCGGTCCGGTAAAGGGCTTTGCGGTTACGCTGACCTTTGGCTTGCTGGCCAACCTGTTTACCGCGGTGTTCGTTTCCCGCATGATTTTTGATTGGATTTTAAGCCGCAAACAGCGCGGCGAGGCATTAAGCATTTAGGGATTTTCTTTGCGACCTTTGCGGTTTCCTTGGCGCGCTTTGCGGTAAAAGCTTTTGACCGCGAAGGTCGCAAAGGACGCAAAGAAAAGCCAAGACTGAGTAGTCATAAAGAGGGGTTTAACTACAGCGTGGAATTTTTTCGAAATCCAAACATAGACTTTCTCGGCAAGAAGTGGTATTTTCTCGCCTTTTCGTTGGTGTTCAGTGTGGCGGGAGTATTCTCCATGCTGTTTTGGCATGGGGTTCCGCTAGGCGTAGACTTCCGGGGCGGAACTTTGGTCTATGTGAAGTTCTCGCATCCCCCGGATGACAAGGCCATCCACGAAGCACTGGCCAAAGTGGGTTTGACGCAGGCCAAGATTCAACGTTTGGGTGTGATTACGAACAACGAGGTGCTGATCGACCTCGACGTGCGCGAGACCAGTGAGAAAGCGCTCGATCAGGGCAAGGTTCAGATTATCAACGCGCTGGAGACCAACGCTCCGGCCGGCAAGCTGGACTTGAACAACAGCAGTTCTTTGACATTAGCCAATTACCTGCTGGAGAAAGACCCGCTGCACGCAGGCACCGACGCCGGGCAGCGCTACGCGACGGTGGCGAAGGCCATCGTTGACTATCGCGATAAGACCAAGGGCGGAGTTCTCAGTTCCTTCGACGAACTCAAGGCTGCGGCTGATCCGGCCGTGGTAGCGGCTTTGCAGGATGGGTTCTTTCTTTCAGATTTTGGTGTCTACCAGGTAGAGATCGTGGGGCCGCAGGTGGGCGCGCAGCTGAAGGGCCAAGCCATCCGGGCGGTGCTTTATTCGCTGGCCGGAATGCTGATTTATCTGGGCTTCCGCTTCGAGTGGATCTACGGCGTGGCGGCTGTGATAACCGTCTTCCACGATACCCTGATCACGGTAGGTGCGTTCTCCCTGGCCAACAAGGAAATTTCGTTGACCGTGATCGCGGCGATCCTGACCCTGATCGGTTATTCGAACAATGACACCATCGTCATCTTTGACCGCATCAGAGAGAACTTGAAGTTGCTGCGGCGGGAAAAGTTGTCAGAAATCGTAAACCGGAGTATTAATCAGACCCTGAGCCGGACGATCCTGACCGCAGGGTTGACGTTTTTGACGGTTCTGGCGCTGTACCTGTTCGGGGGCGAAGTGCTGCATGGCTTCTCTTTCGCCCTGGTGATAGGAATCCTGATCGGAACTTATTCTTCGATCGCGATTGCGGCGCCCATCCTGGTGGCCTATCAGGATTGGCGGTCGAACCGGGGAAAGCCGGTTGCGCTCATGGCGGGAAAAGCCAGGCCGGTGGCGGGCAAGCCCGCACCGGGCAAGGGCAAAGTGGCCAGCGGTCAGTAGGTTGGGTTTGGCTGTTTTGCAGGAATCATTCCTGCTTTCAGTGCTTTGAAGCGGTAGGTTGTGGCTTAGAAAGTGGGATGGGTCCGGGAGCAAAGATTGGGCGGGCGGTGTCTAAACATACGTAGGGTCTTGCAGGAGGGTCCTCATGTTTGAAGATAGCCTCATAGAATCGGGTGGCAGGCTCAAGACGAAGCGCGGCCTGACTACCTTTCTGTCGTTTGGTTTTCAGATCGCACTGGTCGGAGTGCTGGTGCTGATCCCTCTGCTGTTCACTGAAGCGCTGCCCAAAACCCAGTTGATGACCTTCCTGGTGGCTCCGCCTCCGCCACCACCTCCGCCACCGCCACCGGCTGCGACGCCGATCAAGGTGGTTAAACAAATTCAGACTGACATCATCAATGGCCAACTGCGCACCCCCACCAAGATTCCGGAAAAAGTTCAAATGATTAAAGAGGAAGAAGCTCCTCCTCCGGTTTCCACGATGGCTGGCGTGGTGGGCGGCGTCCCGGGCGCTGCTGGCGGACAAATGGGCGGCGTGATCGGCGGCATTATCAATTCCACCCCGATTGCGGTGCCCAAGGTTGCGACTCCACAGCGTGTGCGGGTATCGCAGGGCGTCACCCAGGGTCTTCTGCTACGCAAAATTCAGCCGGCCTATCCACCCCTGGCCCGGCAGGCCCGCATCCAAGGATCAGTGTTGTTGCAGGCTGAGATCAGCAAGGATGGTTCAATTCAGAACCTGCGCCTGATCAGCGGCCACCCCATGCTGGCTCCGGCTGCGATCGAAGCGGTCAAACAGTGGAAGTACAAGCCGTACATTCTGAACGGCGAGCCGGTGGAAGTAGAAACTCAGATTACCGTTAACTTTACCCTTGCCGGGGGCTAGATTCCGGTGTGCCAAGTGGATTTAGAAAGCAATCAGCAGTAGATGGTTTTGCAATCTGACAAGCTCTGAGGAGGAAGTGAACCCATGTTCGTAGCTAATCTGGCAGCACTTACTTACACGCATATGTCCACTATGGCGGCCTGGTTTTTCCAGGAGCAGGCAGCGGTGGGCTGGGACCCGATTTCGCTGTGGCACCAGATGGGTATTCCAGCGAAGGCAGTGGTCATCATTCTGTTCATCATGTCGGGCTGGTCAATCGGCGTCATGATTGATCGCGCCATGGCGTTCAGCGCCGCGCGCAAACAATCGCGTGCGTTTGCTCCGGCCGTGGCCGGCGCCCTGCGCGATGGCAAGATCGAAGAAGCCATCAAAGTTGCAGAGCGCAACAAGAAAAGCCACCTGGCGAAAGTCGTCACCTCGGGTCTGATGGAATTCCGCGCTCACCAGGAAAGCGGTGAGATTCCGGGCGAGACCATCGAAGCCTCGAAGCGCGCTCTGGAGCGCACCGAAGCCATTGTCCATGCCGAACTGAAGCGCGGCCTGGGCGGTCTGGCGACCATCGGCTCCACCGCCCCGTTCGTGGGACTGCTGGGCACGGTGGTCGGTATCATCAACGCGTTTAAAGGTATTCAGTCCGAAAAGGCTACCGGTCTGGCAGCTGTCGCCGGCGGTATTTCGGAAGCGCTGGTGACCACGGCAATTGGTCTGTTCGTCGCTATCCCCGCCGTCATGATGTTCAACTATCTGACCGGACGCGTGGAAGCTTTCGACGTGGAGATGGATAACTCGTCGAGCGAACTGATTGATTACTTCCTGAAGCGGCGGGGAATGCGCCGCAGTTAGTAGTTCTCAATCTCAGGGCTACAACCTCAGAGCTGCCGATCTGGCGCCGGGCAAAGTCCCGGCGCCGGGTTTGGAGCGTGAGGCTGGAAGGCGCAGGATCGAGAAGTGGGCGTAGCTGAGAATCATCCTCAGCTCGGGCGGGCGAGAAGCGGCCGCCCAGGAGAAGTGAGTTTATGGCGTTAAACAAGCGGAACGAGGGAGTCAAGGTCAACTCCAACATCAACGTGACCCCCATGGTCGACGTGATGCTGGTGTTGCTGATCATCTTCATGGTGATCACGCCCATGTTGCAGCACGGTGTAAGCGTGGACATGGCGAAGGTCAATAACCCGCAGTCGATGCCCGACGCTGACAAGGAAGACGCCTTGCTGGTGTCCGTGATGCGCGACGGAACCGTTTACTTCGGGACCGATAAAATTCCGGCCGACCAGTTGACCGGCAAAGTGAAAGACCGCCTGGCGAATCGTGTGGACAAACGCGTCTTTGTTAAAGCCGACGCGCGCGCCCGGTTCGGTTCAGTGGTTGAGGTCGTGGACAACGTGCGCGCCGCGGGAGTCGATCAGTTGGGTTTGCTCACCGAGCAGCGGAAGACCGCGACCCCGGCGCCGGCGGCGCCCGCCGCGGCACCTGCGGGCGGACAATAGCCCAGGCATTCGCAGCTTAGGGATTAGCAACCTAGAGATTCGCAGCAAGGACATTCGAGGAGAATCGTTATGGGAATGGCAATGGGTTCGGGTGGTGGTCAGAGCGCGGACATGAACGTCACGCCGCTGATTGACGTTTTGCTGGTGCTGATCATCATTTTCATGGTCATCACGCCGCTAACCCCGAAGGGACTCGACGCGCTGGTGCCCCAACCGCCACCACCGAACGCTCCCAAGAACACCGCCCCGGACCGCACCATCGTGGTGCAGTTGCTCGACCGGGGAGCGGGCCAGCCGCCCGCGTTGAAGATCAACCAGGAGGAAACTACCTGGGATAACCTGCAAGGCCGGCTGACCGATATCTTCAAGACGCGAGCGGAAAAGGTGATGTTCGTCAAAGGCGACGACGCGGTTCCGTTTGCCGATGTCGCCAATGTGATCGACATCGCAACCACCTCAGGCGTGGACAAGGTCGGTCTGATTACGGCAAAGATTGAGGCCGGCAACTAGGGTAGATTTTGTGTGCTGGACCGTTGTAGGGCGGACGTTTTGAGTCTGCCTATTCTCATCCGCGCACGCGCGTTGCTTCGGGGCGTGCTGGTCGTCCGTTAGCACCACTGCCGTTGGCACCACCGCAGGCCTGACGATTTCTGGCAAGGGAGACTTACAGCGCAATGAAAACAAGCGTACGAATGCTGGCAATGATGGCGCTCGGGTTGGCGATGCTGGCCACTACGGGCTGCAGCAAGCTGAGAGCGCGGGACCAGCTCAACAAGGGCGTGCAGTCCTACAAGAACGCCAAGTACGAAGAGGCGATCAACCACTTCCAGCAGGCGGTGTCGCTCGATCCCAGCCTGCTGAATGCCCGCCTGTACCTGGCTACCGCGTTTGCCCAGCAGTACATTCCCGGTGTCGATGCCGAAGACAACAATCGCATGGGACAGAATGCGATTGACCAGTACAGCGCGGTGCTGGAGCGCGACCCCAAGAACATCAACAGCGTAAAGGGAATCGCGTACCTGTACCTGCAGATGAAGAAATTCGAGGAAGCCAAGACCTACTACCGCAAAGCGATCGATCTCGACCCCAATGACCCCGAACCCTACTACTCGGTTGCCGTCATCGACTGGACGCAGAGCTATCAGCCTCGCATGGAAGAGCGCGCCAAGGCGGGACTGAAGCCCGACGAGTGGATCATGAAGGACAAGTCAAACAAGAAGGTCTGCGAGATGCTGCGGGACAAGAACTCGGCCGTTATCGAAGATGGAATCGCCGAGTTGCAGAAGGCCTTGCAGTTGCGGCCCGATTACGACGATGCCATGGCGTATCTGAACCTGCTGTACCGCGAGCGGGGAGACCTGCAATGCGATGATCCGGCCGCACATGCCGCGGATTTGAAGACGGCCGATGAGTGGGTGGATAAGACCATGGCCGTCAAGAAAGCCAAGGCCGAAAAGCAGCCAGGGAATCAGGGCATCACGATGCCCAGCCAGTAGGGGATGGGCACAACGTTTTAACGGCGAAAGCCTCTTCACGATGAAGAGGCTTTTGTTTTTGCTTTACGTAGCGCCGGCCTCCGGCCGACTGTCGCGAGGGCGTCTCGCCCTCGCAACGTGGAGGGCAAGATGCCCTCCGGCCAGCCGGCGGGACGCCGGCGCTACGGTTAAAACCGAGTCTGCGCCGCCATCGCACGAGCGGGGACGCTCGCGCCCACATTATGTTCAAGAAAATTCTCATCGCTAACCGGGGGGAGATTGCGGTTCGGGTGATTCGCGCCTGCCGCGAGCTGGGGATTGCTTCGGTTGCCGTCTTTTCCGATGTGGATCGGGCTGCGTTGCACGTTCTCATGGCGGACGAAGCCTTCCCCATCGGCGCCGCTGCGGCGGCTGAGTCTTATCTCAACATCGCGAAGATTCTCGACGTAGCGAAACGCTGCGGCGCCGACGCGATTCATCCCGGCTACGGCTTTCTTTCGGAGAACGCAAAGTTTGCCCAGGCCTGCTATGACGCCGGCATAAAGTTCATCGGACCGGGCGCCGCTTCGATGCAAATGATGGGATCAAAGACCCGGGCCCGGCAGGAGATGGAGAAGGCCGGTGTCCCTTTCGTACCGGGCACTTCGCGAGCGCTGGAGTCGGCGCAGGAGGCGAAGGATGTGGCGGCCAGAATCGGCTATCCCGTGATGCTGAAAGCGGCGGCCGGCGGAGGCGGCAAAGGCATGCGCCTGGTGCACAGCGCGTCCGAGTTGCAACCGGCGCTGGAAGCGGCGCAGAGCGAGGCGCAGCGGTCCTTCGGCGACGGCGAAGTTTATCTGGAAAAAGCGATCCTGAATCCGCGGCACATCGAGATGCAGGTGCTGGCGGATGAACACGGCAACACCGTCTATCTCGGCGAACGCGAATGTTCCATTCAGCGTCGCCATCAGAAAGTTCTGGAGGAAGCGCCCTCGCCGCTGGTCGATCCAGAAATGCGGCGGCGCATGGGTGAGGTCGCTGTCCAGGTGGCTAGGACGGCGAAATATTGCAACGCGGGCACGGTCGAGTTCCTGGTCGATGCGGAGAAGAATTTCTACTTTCTGGAGATGAATACGCGTCTGCAGGTGGAGCACCCGGTCACGGAACTGATTACTGGACTCGACCTGGTGCATCTGCAAATCCTCATCGCGGCGGGCGAGAAGCTTCCTTTCCGGCAGGAAGATGTCTCGATTCGCGGGCATGCCATCGAATGCCGCATCTATGCCGAGGATGCCGACAACAATTTCTTCCCCAGCCCGGGGAAAATCCAGACCCTTTTGACTCCCGCCGGACCGGGAATCCGGCTGGACAGCGGGGTTTATGAAGGCTGGGCCGTGCCCATCGATTACGATCCCCTCCTGGCCAAGCTGATCGGCTACGGTGAAGACCGTGGGCAGGCGATCTCCCGGCTGGCTCGAGCCTTGCCGGAATATTTCGTGGCCGGGATTAAAACCAATCTCGGACTCTTCCGCCGGATTCTCGCAGACAAGGATTTTCAATCCGGCAAAATCGATACCGGATATCTGGAGCGTCTGCTGAAAGTCGAGGTTGGCGCATCCAGTCGTGAAGAGAAAAGCGCGGCGAACATCGCGGCCATCGCAGCCGCTGTTTTTGCCTTGCTGGAATCGAGAGCAGTCGCGGCAAACAACGGGGCAGACAAGACTGGCTCTGCTCCGGCGGCCTCGACGTGGAAGAAATCAGCAAGAACCGAAGGCTTGATGTAGCGCATTTTTATGGAGGACGGGCGTCCTCGCCCGTCATGCATCTACTGCGGCGTAGACGGGCGGGACTTCCGTCCTGCAACGGAATTCGAGAATGATCTACAACGTCACCATCGACGGGAACATTTTTCGCCTGGATATCGATCTGAATCGCGAGTCCGGGAGTTGGCGCTGCCTTCTGGATGGACGCGAAGTCCAGATCGACGCGGTGTTGGCAGAGCCTGACGTGCTCTCCGTCCTGATTGATGGCAAGGCGTACCAGATCAGGCGCGAGAGGCTCGCGTCGGACTGGCGAATCTGGGTGGGCGATCAGTCGTACGTGGCGGAAGTCTCGGACCCGCGATCACTGCGCAGCCGCAAGGCTCGTGCCGACACCGGCAAAGGCCCGCGCTCGCTGGTCGCTCCGATGCCGGGGAAGGTGGTCAGATTCCTGGTGGGCGAACGATCGCCCGTGGAAGCCGGGCAGGGCGTGGTGGTGGTCGAGGCGATGAAGATGCAGAACGAAATCAAGTCGCCCAAAAAAGGCGTTGTCCTGAAATTGGCGGTCGCGGAAGGCGCGCCGGTCAATGCCGGAGACGTACTGGCAATCGTAGAGTAGCCACTACTATCACGATTCACGTAGGGGCAGGTCCCTCAACTCGCCCGGACGAGGGCGTCCGGGCCTATGTGGTCCGTGGTGGTTTATTGGGCCGTGCCGTTGCCGTCCAGCACCTTTTGGGCGTAATAGTTTTCTACCCGGGCCTGATCGCGCAGAACCTCGTAGTACGCAGCCTTGAGCAGTTGCTCACGCCGGTCGCGAAGCTGCGAGCGAATAGCTTGCTGCACTCGCGGATCGGCCAGCTCGCGTTGCCCTGCTGGCTCCTTTGCGATCAGCTTCACGATCTGGAAAGCCGCCACCTGTTTGTTCATGGGATTGGCGAGCGGGATCACGGCGCTGTACTGGCCGGGTTTCAACTTGGTGACGGCGTCGCGAGTAGCCGGATCCGTGTTGCGCAGTGAGGATTCCTGCGCGAAACCCAGGTCGCCTCCGCTGCTCGAAGTCTCGGCATCCTCCGAGTAGTTCATGGCGAGAGTGCCGAAATCATCGCCGCTGTCCAGGCGATTCATGATCATCTGGATTTTCTTGCGGGCCTCGGCTTCATTCTGCGCCTTGTCGTTCTTCAAGTTGTGCACTTGAGGATTGGGGGTTGTGGTCACCAGGATGCGCGCGAAGTGATACTGCGGCTCGATGAGATTGAATTCCGACTTGTGCGCGTTGTAGTAGTTCGTAATGTCTTGATCGGTGACGTTGATCTTGGAAGTAATTTCCTTGTTCAAGACTTTGTCTACGGTGAGCGAGCGCCGCAGGTCGCGCTTGAAGTCGCTCTCCGTGATTTTCTTCTCTTTCAGCCGGGCGTCAAACTGTTCCTTGGTAAACGGCGACTTGAATTCGTTCAGCTTGGCATCGACCTCTTCATCGGTGGCCAAAAGTCCGAGCTTCTCCGCCCGGCGCATCAGGATTTCGTTGTCGACCAACTCCTTGAGAATGCTGAGACGCAAGCTGGTGGCCTGTTCGCCGACCGGTACCTGATCGGACCCGGCGGTTTGGTTCTGGTAGTACTTCTCCACGTCAGCCCGATAAATCTTGCGCCCATCCACGGTGGCGGCAACATCGTCGCCGGCGCGCTTGGAGCTGCAGGCGGCAGAGAAAATCAGGAGGGAGACGGCAAGAAGCGCCACCACGTTGTGGCGCAAACGTTCGCGTATTTTCAAATCATATCCTCCACGTTGCTGCTCGATACTGTGACCCGGCCTGCTCCTCGTATATTCGTCCGCCAGGATCGGGGATCATTTATTTCCCGGCTGGGACGTTTCAGCCGGGGCCGCGGCGGGATGCACCGGCGGCGTCTCTCCCGCCTGCACCAGGGCGCGGTCCAGTACAGCCCGAATTTCGCCGATGGGCAGCGCCCCATCCACCTGCTCGCCGTTGACGAACATGGTAGGAGTCGCCTCTATGCCCAGCGCTTCGCCCTCGTGGATGGAGATCTTGATCTTATCTTCCTGCTGCGCCTTGATACAGGCTTGCAGCTTGGCCGCATCCAGATTGCGCTTTTGCCCCTGCTCCAGAGTCATGCGATCGAGCGCGGCAAACTGGCCATCGTGACTCTTCTCGGAATTCACATCTTTCTGGTTGGCATGGATGTAGTCGGCAAAATCCCAGTAGGCGTCTGGATTCTGCGCCGCCAGGCAATTCGCGTTCACTGCAGCGTGAGTGGCCCAGGGATGAATCTCGGCGATGGGGAAATCCTTGTAAATGAATGCGACGCGGTCGCCATATTCCTTCAGTAGTTCGGGAAAGAGCGTCTGGTGCATGCGTGAACAATAGGGACACTCGAAGTCGTCGTAATTGACGGCAATGACCTTGGCCTTGCTGTTGCCGCGGGTCGGGCGTCCGCTGGTATCGATCTTTTTCATGACTTCGGCATAGGGATCCTTGCTGAGATCGAGCTTGGTCATGCGCAGCAGGGTCTTGCCGTCCTTGGCCAGCAGGAAGTCGTAGGTCTGTTTCTTCTCGCCGCTGTCGAAGGTAATGGTCAAAGCATCGTAATTGGGGAATTCGCTGGCCTTGGTGGGGCCCAGGATCACTTTTACTCGAGCCGGAACGGTGTAGAAAATCCGCACCTGTTGCTCGATTCGCCGCGCCACCTCGGGGGGCATGGACTGGGCCGAGCAGCCCAGACAGATGGTTAGAAACACAAGTGTTGCACGCCGCAGAAACGTCACTAGGAACCGCCTGTACATTGAAGATTAACCACGATTATCTCACACGGCCGGGAAGGCTGGAGTTTTGGCAGATAGGGTTGAAAGGCCATTTTTGGCGGCGAATTCAGCGTCCGGCGCTCAGGATTTCAGCGGCCAGGAACGTATTCATGGAGCCGGAACGGAAGCCTTCGAGGTCAAGGGTCACGAACCTGAACCCCAGGGACTTGAAGATGCGTGTGAATTCCGCGGCCATTTCTGGACTGAGCGCGCGAGTCAGTTCCTCGCGGGCAATTTCGATGCGCACGATTTCTCCATGATGCCGGACGCGAACCTGGCGGAAGCCGAGTGCGTGCAGAGCGTCCTCGCCCCGTTCGACGACGCTCAGCGCCTCACGTGTGACCTCGCGCCCATACTCGATGCGCGACGACAAGCAGGCGGATGCAGGCTTGTCCCATATCCGAAGTCCGGCAGCGCGAGATAGTTCGCGAATGTCCTGCTTGGTGAGCCCAGACTCGCGAAGCGGGGCGGCTACCCGATGCTGCTCCGCAGCTCGCTGCCCTGGGCGGAAGTCGCCCTGATCGTCCAGATTCACTCCGTAGGCGATGGAGTCGAAGCCGCGCCGGCTGCGAAATTCCTCCATGGTTGTGAACAACTCGTCCTTGCAATGAAAGCAGCGGGAAGCATCGTTGCGCGCGTACTCCTGGCGCTCGAGCTCTTCGGTCACGATGACTTCAAGGGGGATTTTCTGTTCGCCGGCGAAGGCGGTCGCGTCCGCCAGTTGGGTACGTGCCAGGCTGGGCGAATCGGCGATGACGGCCAGCATATCGCTGCCCAGCGCCTGATACGCCGCCCAAGCGAGAAAGGACGAATCGACGCCGCCGGAATAGGCGACGAGTGTTCGTCCCAAACCGCGCAGATGCTGGTCGAGCAGCGCCCGCTTGGCGGCAAGATTGGGTTCGGTCGGCACGAGAGATATCTTACGACGGTTTGGAGGCTGGCGCGAGCTGTCTGCCTTCAGTGTCATCCTGAGCGGAATCTTTCTATTCGCTTGCGAATGGAAAGATGAAGTCGAAGGACCCCTATAGGCTGAACGTCAGCCGGCAGCGTTGGTTGGAGCGCCTGCAAGAACCCCCGAGCGATCGGTCCGTGGTGCGGATAGGGGTCCTTTGGTTCCGTGATAGCTTTGCCATGCGAAGCCATCTCTCCGCTCAGCATGGCAGCTTCGTGGCTTATACTTTCGCGTTGCATGGTCACGTCTCCCACACACCGTCTCGCTTACATCGACTGGATGCGTGGCCTGGCCTGCGTCCTGATGTTTCAGACGCACTGTTACGACGCCTGGTTGAGCGCCGAGGCGCGCAAATCGTCATTCTTCATGTGGTCTCAACTGGGTGGGACGCTGCCGGCCCCGTTGTTTCTCTTTCTGGCGGGAATTTCTTTTGCCCTGGTGACCGACAAATTGCGACAGAAAGGCGTTCGGCCAAATGCCATTGCGCGCACCACCATCCGGCGCGGCGCAGAAATTCTGGGGCTGGGTTTGCTCTTCCGCTTGCAGGAGTACGTCATCGCCTGGGGATGGGCGCCGTGGAGCGATCTGTTGCGCGTCGACATCCTGAACACGATTGGCATTTCCATGATGCTGATGGGTGGCGTGTGTTGGGCCGTATTGAAGCTGGATCCAGCTACCCGGGTCCTCGAGGCCTTGGGAGTGAGTGCAGTTTTCATGACGCTGCTGGTTTCGCTGCTGACCCCGCCCCTCTGGACTACGTGGCGTCCACACTGGCTGCCCTGGCCCCTGGAGTCGTACATCGACGGCGTACACAATCTCGGCCAGCCCCAGTCGTGGCTCTTCCCCATATTTCCCTGGACCGCCTTCGCCTTTGCCGGCCTAGCCGTCGGGTTCTTTCTGCTCAGCGAATGGGCGCGGCAGCGCGAAGCTGCCGTGTTCGCCCTGGCCGGCGTCGCCGGAGTGGTTGTCATCTACCTGGCGCGGTGGCTGGACGCGCGGCCTGTACAGATTTATTCCGTTTACGACTTTTGGCATACGAGCCCGAATTTCTTTCTGATTCGACTGGGACTACTGCTAGGGATTCTGTCCGTAACCTATGCCTGGTGCCGCTGGGGCGCGGGCCAGTGGGGATTCAGTCCATTCATACAACTGGGGCAGACGTCTCTGCTGGTTTATTGGGTGCACATCGAATTTGTGTATGGGCGGCTTTCGATTGTCACCAAACGTGCGGCCGACATCCGCACCGCGTCGTTTGGGCTGCTGGCAATTTTCATTGCCATGCTGCTGCTGTCGATATGGCGCACCAGCGTGAAAGGGCGCGGGCCAGTGTGGACGCGATGGAGGACGGGCGTCCTCGCCCGTCCCTCGTGAAACTAGACAGAGCTAGCGATGGCCCCGCGCGAGCGAGGGCGCTCGCGCCTACATTGACCCCTGACGGATAGCATTTTCTACGAGCTTCAACGCGATTGCCCAGCGCCGTCGAGCCTGGGCCTCGTCGTCTCCGTAGCCGAAGAGATAGAGCGTGATGTAGAAACCCTCGCGAATCTCGTCGGCTACGTGATAAAAGGCGCGCCGGATCAGCAGTTCGACGGCAGCAGGAATTTCAGGGACGTGCTTCAGGAGTTGCGTGATCCGTTTTGCGAATTGCTCATGCTCCGCGAAGGAATAGCGCTGGGCCTCTTGCGAGAAGAGGAGGTCAACGTAGCAACAAAATTTGTCCGCAGCCCCGAAGATTTCTTCTTCGGGATTGATCTCAGTGCTCGGCCAACTATCACACTTGGCGGTTTCGAGTATGCCGGCCGGCGAGTTCATGGCGACGAGAAACTCGGCCAGTTCGGGTACGCGGCTGGCCTCTTCGACATTCAACAGAAGCTCCGGCTGACGCTTCAGATCGTAATAGCGCGGGCCGCCGTCGGCGGCGGCCCAGGGCAATTCCAAAGTCTCGTCGTCAACTCCGAGTTCGACCGCGAAATCGGCTTCCACGCTAGTGTGCGGGAGCGGGTTGGGGCGTGGCTTGCGGGGTCGTTGACTGGGGAGCAGGCGGCGCGAAATTGACCGTCGGCACCTGTCGCGATCCTTCGGAGGCGGCAAAGTAAGCTTCGTTGGGCTTGAATCCTGCCCAGCCGGCAAAAATGTTGTTAGGAAACTGCTGGATGTAGGTGTTGTAGTCCTGCAGTGTGTCGTTGTAGCGCTTGCGTTCGACCGCGATGCGATTTTCGGTGCCGGCCAACTCATCCTGCAATCGCAGGAAGTTCTCGTTCGACTTGAGCTGCGGGTAGTTCTCGGCGATGGCCAGCAGTCGGCCTAGCGCGCCGTCCAGTTGCCCGTTGGCGGCGATCTTGTCCGAGGGAGTGTTTGCGGAGAGCAAAGCCGAGCGGGCCTTGGCGATATCGCCAAAGACGGTCTGTTCCTGCTGCGCGATGCCCTTCACGGTGGCAACCAGGTTCGGAATCAGGTCGGCGCGGCGTTGCAACACGATATCCACCTGCGACCAGGCAGCTTTCACGGCCTCATTCTTGGTCACCAGCGTGTTGCGGACGCCGACATATTGTCCGAAGGCTACGAAGACAATCAGTGCGAGTATCGCGATCACGATTAGAACTTTGACCATAGTTCCTCCTGATTCAAGTAGTCAGAAACCGTAAGACTCAATCTCGTCGGACTCGGTTTCGCCGGAATGCTTCTTCCACTCTTACTTATCCAGCATTCTATCGACTGCGGCGGTTACGTGCTGCACCGCTGCCAGATAGCGGGCGAACACGTCTTTGGCGTCGAGCTGTTTGCGGTCCGCCTTATGGTCGCGGATATCCAGCAATTGCAGGAAGGCCGACGGCTCGAAGGGAATGCGAGTGGCGAGAATCTGGATAGCTTCGCGCTTGGAGTGCGGGGCGGCGTCGCCCAGCGCCAGCAGCGCATGCCGGAACAAAGTGGCGAATGCCGACACCGAGCCCAGCAGCAGTTGCCAGAGGGCGCGGTCGTTGTCCCCGGTTTCGAGCAGGCGTTGCCGCAGCAGGATGAGTTTCTCGCGGAGTTCGTATTCCAGCTGCGCCCGATGCAGTTCCATCGGGATCCGCAAGTCGGTCAGCAGATCGTCGCCAATGAGTACGCGGTGGTGATGCTGCATGTCAAGCAGCTCGATCGAGAACACGTCGGTGGAATGTTCCAGTTCATCCTGGGTCATAACCAGCGGCGCGGGATGTTTCTGGCGATGCCACCAATCCACCACGGGCGCGATGGCGGAAAGCTTGGAAAACGAACTCTCGCGCAGAACGCAAAGCAGGTTCAGGTTGGAGAATTCGGTCTGATACTCTCCGGTCGCGGCTGAACCGTACAAAATAATGCTCTGCAGGTTCGGTCCCGCCGCTTGCTTCATGCGGCTCACAAATTCGTTGATACGTTTCTCTGCGACCATTCCCGACCTCCTGCTTCCGCGCCGATAAATTGTCACCTAATGGAGGACGGGCGTCCCGCCCGTCGCTCCGCGAACCCTGCCAGAACGATATCCCACGCCCCGAGGGCAAGATGCTCTCGGAACAGCCGGCGTGACGCCGGCGCTGCGAACTACCAGCCGCCGCTGGCGCCGCCGCCGCCAGAACTGCCTCCGCCAAAGCCCCCGAAGCCTCCGCCTCCGCCACCAAAACCGCCACCTCCGCCGCCGTATCCCCCACCGCCTCCGCCGCCGAACAAAAGCATCCAGAACAGGACCTTGCGCAGCGGAGTCAGCAGGACGATCAGAAGTATCACGCCAAGAATGAGTAATTGCTTCCCCGAAAGCTGTCGCTGGGGTGGGGCGGTGGGCTGGGCCGGGACTAGTGGCCGGGCCCCGGTTATTTGTATTCCGGCATCCTGCGCGATTACGTCCGCCACTCTTGAGGTCAGCAGCGATACGGCGCCGTTATAGTCGCTCTGCCGGAGCAGCGGTACCGCCTCGCGGCCGAAGCCTCCGACCTTGCCATCGGGCAGAATCGGTTCGAGCCCGTAGCCAACCTCGATGCGATATTTCCGGTCCTGCACCGCGAGGAGAATCAGGACGCCATGGTCTGTCGCTTTGCTTCCGATCCCCCACTGCTTAAATAAGTCGACAGCATAGCTTTCTATATCCGAGCCATCGAGGGAATTCACCGTGACCACGGCAATCTGGGCGTGCGCCTTTTGGTCGAGCTGTTGGCATATGTTGTCGAGTTGCGAGATGGTTGTGGGGTCCAGAACGTGAGCGAAGTCGTTAACGTAGTCGGTGGGATGCAGTTGCGAAACTGGCTCTGCGCGCAGCAGCAGGGGGAGCGACAACAAGAGCAGGGCAACGCGGATCGACTGCGGGAACTTCATTCGCCGTGATTGTATAGGAAACCCGGTCCAGCTTTGCGTGAGCGACGAGCGAGGCTTTCAGCGAAGTCGAAGGGCGTGCGCCTACATCGTGCTCAGGAATTCTACGACCTGGGATTCTGCCCAGCGGCCGTCATTGCTTCCATTGCGCGCCGCCAGGTACGAGCAGTGGCCACCGTCGTTGGTCTCGAGGAACGTGATGTGCGGATTGTCCAGAATCTTCTGGCGGGTCTCGGGAAGGATACGAATGAAAGGATCGTTGGCGGCGTGCAGAATGAAAGTGGGTACTGCGATGCGGTCGATTACGTGAGCGGCAGCGGCGCGGTCATAATAGTCGTCGGCGCCTTTGAATCCGCAATAGAACGCCGTGATGCGGTCATCAAATTCACGCAGGCTGCGGATGCCGCGGAGACGCGAGGTATCGAAAACGCCCGGAAACAGACGAGCCTTGGTGTGCAGCCGCCGGCCCAGATTCCACAGGAAATATTGTTCGTACAGACGGTTGCCGCGCTGGTGAAGAGCGTCGGCGGATGCGGCGAGGTTGATGGCTGGACATACTGCTGCTACCGCGCAAAACTCACCTGGTCCGTCACTGCCCCACTCGCCTGCTAGTTTCAGCACCAGGTTGCCGCCCATGGAGAATCCCGCCAGGGCGAAACGGGAGATGCGGTCCTGCTCGATCACGCTTTTCGCTACCGCGGCGACGTCCTGCGAGCGGCCGGAATGGTAGAGAGTAGGCGCCAGACCTTCCGTGCCGCCGCAGTTGCGTTGATTCATCCGGACAACGTTCATCCCGCGAGCAAGGCCCTTGGCGGCAATGCCCTGCATGTAGGTGGAATCGCTTGAGCCCTCGAGGCCATGCACGATGATGATGGTCAGCGGGCTGCGCCGGTCCGTTTGCCAGTGACAGTGGACCAGCACCTGGACGCCGGGTTCCACTTCAATGTAGCGCGCCTCGGCTGGTGGAAGAGTGACACGGCGGGAGAGGAAGAAGCTGGCGAGCGTCTGGCGATGTCCGCCGCTAAGGCCACGCCGTGATACGAAAGTCGGCGTTTTTGTTTGCACAGTCTCCACTCTTGATTTTAAATGGTTACGAACATGAATGGTGGGGTGGCGAAAGCTGCCGGCATAAAGGAGTTAAGTTCCATGCCTATTTTCGAGTACATCTGCAAGGAATGCGATCATCAGTTTGAAGCCCTGGTGTACGGCCGGCAGAAGGCTGAATGTCCCAAGTGCCATGGCAGCAAGCTGGCACCCCAGCTCTCGGTCTTCGCTGTCAGCGCCAAAGGCGCCTCTAGCGCCGCGCCCTCCACCGGAGCCTGTGGCTCCTGCGGCGATCCTCGCGGCCCCGGCTCCTGCTCGCTTCCCAACTAAGCTGGAAGCAGGTAGCGTCGCTAAGTTGTTGCATACAAAAGGTTATCTATGTGACCGGGGGCACCAGCCGTGCGTGACCCCGGTAAGTTTTCTTATCCTTCCCCTGCCCGTACCATCCTCGCAGCATCAAGCTTCGCCGCGTAGAGCTGCGAAGCATCGAAGGAGCACGGAAATGGATCGTCGTCGCAATCCTCGGATCGCAGCCCACTTGCCCGTGCGGATTTGGGGCGTGGACGCCCATGACCTGCCTTTCATGCAGTTGGCCAGCGTCAAGAACCTGAGCAGCACCGGAGCGGTCGTCCAGGGTATGCGGCGTCAGATCAAGGCCGGAGAGATCCTGGAAATGCAGCTCGACGACGAAAAAGCGCAGTTCCGCGTGGTCTGGGCCGGCCAGCCCGGCACCGACAGCGCCGGCGAACTCGGCCTGCAAAGCCTGGCAGCCGAGCCTTGTCTATGGGGCGTGGCTTTGGGCTGCTACAGCGAGATGGTGGCCGAAGGCTAGTCCTTTTTTCCTTCAGAAATCTCCGTTGATAGAGAGTTTGCAGAGCATCGACGGTTCAACTATCCTGCCCACTTCGTGATGTCCTCGTAATCATCAGACCGCAATTGTTGGAGACGATCATCGGAGAACGAATGGTGCGGACTATTCTGGTTGTAATGCTCTGCCTGCGATTCGCAGCCGTGGCCCGAGCGCAGCCGTCGCTGAGTCTGATGCCCCTGCCGGCCAAAGTGCAGGTGGGCAGTGGCCAACTGCT
This sequence comes from Terriglobia bacterium, assembly GCA_963822555.1. GTDB lineage: Bacteria > Acidobacteriota > Terriglobia > Terriglobales > Acidobacteriaceae > JAIQFF01. Next base: position 3,509,265 of record CAWGHY010000002.1, on the reverse strand, counting down.
GATTGGCCCAACTTTTTCTGTTTCTATCGCGGGAGATCATGAGCCGCGGCTGGATCGTGCCGTCGAGATATTCCTCGGCCAACTCGGCCGTCAGATTGGAATGCCTCCCATCGATATGCAGGTCGCGGATTCCGCCAACGCGACTCTGATAATCCACGCCGACAGCGGCAGCGACCCGGTGCAGGCACTGGGCGAGGATGAATCCTACCGGCTGGATGTCAGCTCTACCGGCGCCAAGCTGGACGCGCCGACCACGCTCGGTGTCATGCGCGGCCTGGAGACTTTTCTGCAATTGGTCGAAACCACCAGCGCAGGCTTTGCCGTGCCCGCAGTTTCGATCGAAGACAGCCCTCGCTTTCCTTGGCGGGGATTGATGATCGATGTGGGCCGTCACTTTATTCCTCTCGAGGTGTTGAAGCGAAACCTGGACGGCATGGCCGCGGTCAAGCTGAACGTGTTTCACTGGCACCTCTCGGAAAACCAGGGCTTCCGGATCGAGAGCAAGAAATTTCCCAAACTGCAGGAGATGGGATCGGACGGGCTGTACTACACCCAGGATCAAGTACGCGACCTGATCGCATATGCCCGCGAACGAGGCATTCGGGTGGTTCCGGAGTTCGACATGCCGGGGCATGCCACGGCGTGGTTCGTAGGCTATCCCGAACTGGCCAGCGGGCCCGGGCCCTACCAGATCGAGCGCCGCTGGGGTGTCTTCGATCCGGCCATGGATCCTACCAGGGAAGAAACGTACAAGTTTCTGGACGCCTTCATCGGCGAGATGGCCGCGCTTTTTCCCGACAAGTTTTTTCATATCGGGGGCGACGAAGTGAACGGCAAGGAGTGGGACGCAAATCCCGGAATTCAGACGTTCATGCACGCTCATGGACTCAAAAACAACAACGATCTGCAGGCGTACTTCAACCAGCGCGTACAAAAAATCGTGGCCAAGCACGGCAAAACCATGCTCGGCTGGGATGAAATTCTGCGTCCCGATCTGCCCAAGGATATTGTGATTCAGTCATGGCGCGGGCCGGATTCGTTGGCGCAGGCGGCAAAGCAGGGTTATCGGGGATTGTTGTCGTCGGGTTATTACGTCGACCTGATGTGGTCAGCGGAGCGGCATTACGCGACCGAGCCACTGAGCGGAGCTGCCGCCAGCCTGACTCCGGAAGAGCAAAAGCGCATCCTGGGTGGCGAAGCTTGCATGTGGGCGGAATACGTTTCACCGGAAAATATCGATTCCCGCATCTGGCCGCGGACCGCGGCCATCGCCGAAAGATTGTGGTCGCCACAGGACGTGCGCGATGTGAACTCGATGTACCAGCGTCTGGCCGTCATCAGCAATTGGATGGATGGGCTCGGCCTCACCCACAATTCGAGTTACGCTCCCATGCTCCGTCGCATTGCCGGAGGGAACGACATCATGGCGCTGAAAGTCCTCGCCGATGTGGTCGAGCCGGTGAAGGACTACACCCGAGAGGAAACCGCGCCCGTCCCGGCGACCAGCGCCGTGCCGCTGATTCGCGTGGTGGATGCGGTTCGTCCGGAAAGCATGACCGCAAGGGAGTTTGCGAATTCGGTGGACGAATTGGTCAGCGGCGCAGCCAAGCCGGGCTCTGAGGCAAGAGTCAGAAGTTTGTTGAACCGCTGGCGTGATAACCAGGTTGAGCTTCAGCCTCAGTTTGAAAAGTCTCTTCTACTGAAGGAAGTCGAGCCGGTCTCGCAAAATCTCTCTGCTCTGGGAGCGGCCGGGCTGGCTGCGCTGGATTATCTCGACCGCGGCGAGTCCGCTCCCGCCGCGTGGGTAACCGCGCAACTTGCGCTGGTTGAGCAAGCGAAGAAGCCGCAGGCGCAACTGCTGATCGTCATCGCCCCATCAGTAGGGAAGTTGATTCAGGCCAGTGCCGGTCAGACTGCGCCTTCCTCATCGCCCGCGAAATAGGTGTAGCCTGTTGGACAGGAGGCGGGCCTTGGAATCTGCAAACGATAAGAACAAACTGCGCGCGCTGGTAAGCCACGACGATTTCACCAGGAAGCCGGAATCCTGGCCGGCGCTGCCGCTCGAGGCCTGGCAGGACACTTACGCCACGCTTCACATGTGGACCCAGATCGTCGGCAAAGTTCGTCTGGCGCAGAGTCCGCTCATCAATCATTGGTGGGAGGTCCCGCTCTACATCAGCGCGCGTGGTCTCACCACTTCCGCGATACCGTACCGCGATGGCATCTTCGAAGTGGAATTCGATTTTCTCCAGCACAACTTGACCATCCAAACCAGCCAGGGTGGGTCCAGGACGATTGCACTGGCGCCGCGCTCGGTGGCTGATTTTTATAAAGAGTTCATGGCAGCGCTGGCGGAGCTCGGCATCGAGGTGAAGATCTGGCATATGCCGGTGGAGATTCCCAATCCCATCGCATTCGATCGCGATACCCAGCACGCATCCTACGATCCTGAATACGTGACCAGGTTTTGGCGGATACTGCTGGCGGCCGATAGCGTTTTCAGGGAATTTCGCTCCCGCTTTATTGGCAAGAACAGTCCGGTGCATTTCTTCTGGGGAAGTTTCGATTTGTGCGTGACTCGCTTTTCCGGGCGGCGCGCTCCGGAGCGCGAAGGAGCTGACTTGATCACGCGCGAAGCTTATTCCCACGAAGTGATCAGCGCAGGGTTCTGGCCGGGTGGCGGAGAGATCAAGGGTCCAGCGTTCTACGTTTACGCAGCTCCGGAGCCGCCGGGCTACGGGCAGAGTCCGGTTCGTCCCGGCAAGGCGTTTTACCATCCCCAAATGAAGGAATTTTTTCTGATGTATGACGATGTCCGACTTGATCCGTCACCCCGAAACGCCTTGCTCGAATTTCTGCAAAGCACGTACGAAGCCGGAGCCAATCTGGCGAAATGGGACAGGGAAGAGCTGGAGCGAACCGCGTAAAGCTTATCGAAATGAGACGTCCCTAGGGACCGGGATTCATAAAAGGCCAGGAACAAGGGGTTTAGGCATCCCCTACGTCCTTGAACGGGATCTGCTTGGCCTTCCGTTACCTGTCCAAGGTTACCGCCGGGTCCTATCATGAAATGGACCTTATTCGACTATGGCGACCCCGACGCTCGACCCCAAGACCAGTGACACCGTCCAGGCCCTGGTGCAACTTCTCCGCTCGCGTTCTTCGGAGGAGATTCGCCAGCGCATGTACGACAACCCGCCGGGAAGTCCGTGGTGGGCGGCCTGCAAGACCGAGCTCGACCTGCGGAATAGCGAGCGGGCGGCCACGGCTCTGGTCGATACTTCGCGCGTGCTGGACAAACTTCGCAGCGCCACCGACCATCTCGACGAGCTTACCGGGAAACTGGTGCAGGCAACGACTGACATGGCCGAAGTGGTGAAGAGCGTGCGCGAATCGGGCCGGCGGATGGAAGTTGCAACCTATGTGATCGTGGGATTGACTATCGTCCAGCTGTTTTACATCGCCTTTCAATTTTCTGCTCGGCATTAGCAACCGCGACGGGCGGGACGCCCGCCCTCCATCAGGCACTTTTTGCCCTCGGCCTCAGCCTCCATTAACATAGCCGCCGTGGCCAACTACATCGGCGCCATCGATCAGGGAACCACCAGCACTCGCTTCTGCGTTTTTGACGCTGCGGGCAAGATCGTTGCCGCGGCACAAAAAGAGCACCGGCAAATCTATCCGCAGCCGGGATGGGTCGAGCACGATCCCGAGGAGATCTGGCAGGCGACGCAGGAGGTAATGACGCAAGCTTTGCGGGATGGAAACTTGCGCGCCGCCGACCTGTCAGCGATCGGCATTACCAACCAGCGCGAAACCACAGTGCTCTGGAACCGGAAGACCGGCGCGCCTGTGGCCAACGCACTGGTATGGCAGGACACTCGCGTCGACGATTACGTCGCGGAACTTTCCCGCGACGGCGGAGCCGACCGCTTTCGAGCCAGGACGGGGCTTCCCCTCAGCACATATTTCAGCAGTCTGAAAATTCGCTGGCTGCTCGATCATGTGCCCGGCGCGCGAAAGCAGGCCGAAAGCGGGGAAGTAATTTTCGGCAACATCGACTCTTTTCTGACCTGGCATCTCACTGGCGGCCCCGATGGCGGATTGCACATCACCGATGTCACCAATGCCAGCCGAACCCAGCTTATGGATCTCGACTCGCTCGCCTGGGATAGGGAACTGCTCAGCGCATTCAGAATTCCTGAAGCCATGCTGCCGCGCATCTGTTCCAGTGGCGAAGTCTACGGGACAGTGAAGGTCGGCGCTGCCCAGGGAGTTGCCATCGCCGGAATTCTGGGTGACCAACAGGCCGCACTGGTGGGCCAGACCTGTTTCAAGTCAGGCGAAGCCAAGAACACGTACGGCACCGGTTGTTTCCTGCTGATGAATACAGGGGAACGCGCCGTCCGTTCGACCTGTGGGCTGCTTACCACCGTGGCTTACAAGTTCGGGAAGGAACCGGCACGCTATGCGCTGGAGGGCAGTATCGCCATCACCGGCGCACTGGTGCAATGGATGCGGGACAATCTGGGACTGATCGGCGCCAGTTCCGAAATTGAAACGCTGGCGCGCACAGTAGAGGACAACGGTGGCGCGTATTTTGTTCCGGCATTCTCCGGTCTCTACGCGCCATATTGGAAGCACAACGCGCGCGGCGTGATCGCTGGCCTGACCCGCTACGTCAACAAAGGGCACCTGGCACGCGCCGTTCTCGAAGCCACCGCATTCCAGACCCGCGAAGTGGTCGAGGCCATGGAACAGGATTCCGGCTATTGCCCTGGACGTGTTGCGAGTGGACGGAGGCATGGTGGACAACGCACTTTTGATGCAGTTCCAGGCCGATATTCTGAACCGCCCGGTGGTGAAGCCTCTGATCAAAGAGACCACTTCTCTGGGCGCCGCCTACGCCGCCGGCCTGGCGGTTGGTTTCTACAAGAACACGGATGACCTGCGTGCGCGCTGGTCCGTGGGCCAAACCTGGGAGCCGAGCTTGGAAGAACCGAAGAGGGCCGAGATGTACCGGCTATGGAAGAAGGCCGTGACTCGGTCGTTCGACTGGGTTGACTAAACCTCCGGTCTACCAGATGGTGGGCAGTGCCTTGGATTTCCGGATATCGATGTCCGCAGTGATCAGAGAAATCCCCTCGACTAGAGCGGTTGCTCCGATGATCCGATCCGCAGGATCGTTAGGATAGCCGCCTGGAAGCCCCATCGCTCGCACGCAGACTCGGCCGGTGATCGGAAGCACAACAAACCTGGACTCCACCTCTGTCAGGAATGTTTCCAGGCTGGCGCTCAGCCGGATCCGGCGTTTGCGTTCGATCATGGCGATCTCAAGCAAAGTCATATCGGATATCGCCAGCCCCTCGCTGCTCTGACGAGCTTCCTCAATGGCCACCGCGGCTTTCCTGGAAATCCTGTCTGGTTCCAGTGCGAGCCAGAGAACAACATGGGTGTCGGCCAGGATCATCCGAGATTGCCCCACTCATCCAGGGAAAAAGCCGGGGCAACTACGTCGCCGGTGATGCGGCCTTGTTTGTTGAAGAATCCGAAAATATCGTCCACGGCGGCCTTGACCGGTACGAGCATCGCCACCGGTTGGCCGTGTTTGGTAATTACGACAGTCTCCCGCTTGGCTTTGACCTCATCCATAACGGCGAGACAATTCGTTTTGAACACACCTGCGGGCATCGTTTTCATGGCATAGACCTCTGACAATCATGGTCATTATACCATGGTCATATTAAAACGGTGCGTAATTTACGACGGTTGGGGTCGTGAGGAGTTTGTATGCGATAAAGCGGTTTCTGTCGGCCGAATCCAGGCTTAGTTACTGTCCTCGCCCACCTTCAACACCGCCAAGAACGCCTCCTGCGGAATATCGACGCGGCCGATGCGTTTCATGCGGCGCTTGCCTTCTTTTTGTTTCTCCAGCAGTTTGCGCTTTCGCGAGATGTCACCGCCGTAGCACTTGGCGATTACGTTCTTGCGTATCGCGGAGACGGTTTCCCGGGCAATGATCTTCGATCCGATCGAGGCCTGGATCGCGACTTCAAACATCTGCCGGGGAATCAGTTGCCGCATTTTAGAAACCAGCAACTTGCCGCGTTCGTAGGCAAAGTCGCGGTGCACGATGATGGAGAGTGCATCAACCGGCTCGCCCGCCACCAGAATGTCCAGTTTCACCATGGGAGATTCCCAATAGTCCGCCAGGTGATAGTCGAGCGAGGCGTAGCCACGCGAAACCGATTTCAGACGGTCATAGAAGTCGAGTACGATTTCGTTGAGCGGCAGCTCGTAGTGCAGCATCACCCGCGACGAACTCACGTACTCAAACGTCTTCTGTTTACCCCGCTTGTCCTCCACCAGCTTCAGGATTCCGCCCACATATTCTTCATTGGTGAGAATCGTGGCCAGAATCACGGGTTCCTCGACCTTGGCAATCTCGCTCGGATCCGGCCAGCGCGAGGGGTTGTCGACTTCGATTAACGTCCCGTCGGTTCGGGTGATCTTGTAGCGGACACCGGGGGCGGTGGTGATCAACTCCAGATTGAATTCGCGCTCCAGCCGCTCCTGGATGATCTCCATGTGGAGCAGGCCCAGAAAACCGCACCGGAAACCGAAACCCAGCGCAACCGAACTTTCTGGCTCGAAGAAGAAAGACGAATCGTTGAGGCGCAATTTCTCGAGCGCTTCACGGAGTTGGGTGTGTTCGTGCGCGTCCACGGTGTAGAGGCCGGCGAAAACCATGGGCTTGATTTCTTCAAAACCGGGTAGCGGCTCGATCGCAGGGTTGGCTTCGTCGGTAATGGTGTCACCGATTTTCGTGTCGGCCACGGTCTTGCTGTTAGCCATCAGAAATCCAACTTCACCCGCCCGCAACTCGTCCACCTCTACCGGTTTAGGGGTCAGAACGCCGAGAGTTTCCACTTCCAGCACCCGCCCATTCCACATCAGGCGGATTTTCTGACCCTTCCGAATCGTGCCCTCGAACACGCGCGTCAGCACAATCACGCCGCGGTAAGGGTCGAACCAGGAGTCGAAAATCAGCGCCTGCAGCCGGTTGTCGGGGTTGCCTTTGGGCGGAGGCACGCGTTTCACGATGGCTTCGAGAACGTCAGGCACGCCCAGCCCTGTCTTGGCGCTGATCAGCACGGCGTCCGAGGCGTCGAGCCCGACCGCGCTTTCGATCATCTCCTTGGTGCGTGCTACATCGGCGCTGGGCAGATCGATCTTGTTGATCACCGGAATAATTTCGAGCCGGTTATTGATCGCCAGGTAAGCATTAGCCAAAGTCTGTGCTTCCACGCCCTGGGAAGCGTCCACCACCAGCAGCGCGCCTTCGCAGGAAGCCAGCGAGCGCGAGACTTCGTAGGAAAAATCAACGTGTCCAGGCGTGTCGATCAGGTTGAGCTGGTAGGTATGGCCATCCTGCGCGGTGTACATCATGCGGACGGCGTGCGCCTTGATGGTGATGCCGCGTTCGCGCTCCAGGTCCATGGAGTCGAGCACCTGGGCCTGCATCTCGCGCGCGGTCAGGGCCCCGGTCAGCTCCAGCAGGCGGTCCGCCAGCGTGGATTTGCCGTGATCAATGTGGGCAATGATCGCAAAATTGCGAAGGAAAGCAGCGTCCATGGGGGCAGCGGTCAATATTTGATTCTAACAGGCGGGCGTCGGACCTCGGACTTCGCATCTCGGACTCAGGCGTCCGAAGTCCGATATAAAATCAATCTTAGACGCTAACGTGGTCACGGTCCCGTTCACTGCCATCGATCATGTCCAACTCGCCATGCCTCCAGGCGGGGAAGAGTCGGCTCGCCGGTTCTACAGCGACTTGCTGGGTATGCTCGAGATCCCCAAACCTCCTGAGCTCGCGAAACGCGGCGGATGCTGGTTCGAAAGCGGAGAGGTTCAAATTCATCTCGGAGTGGAGAAGGATTTTCACCCGGCGAAGAAAGCGCACCCGGCCTTGCGCCGCCGCGACTATGGCGCTCTCCTGCTCCGTCTATCCGAAGCGTCATTGAACTTTGTCGAGGCAGACGACATCCCCGGAGTCCGCCGCTGTCATGTTCATGATCCCTTTGGAAATCGCATCGAGCTCATCGAATGAGCGCGAGTCCGATGCTCGTGCTGGCTTCGGCTTCGCCCCGCCGTCAGGAACTTCTGCGTAATGCAGGCATTGGGTTCACGGTGTGCCCGGCTAACATTCCAGAAATACCCCGGGCGGGAGAGAAAGCGCGCGACTATGCTGAACGCATGGCGCGAGAAAAAGCCCAGGCGGTATTCCGCCAGCAACCCGACATGCTTGTTCTGGGCGCGGACACGATCGTCGTCGTCGATGGCGAAATTCTAGGCAAACCATGCGACCAAGCCGACGCCGCGTGCATGCTGCGATTGCTTTCCGGACGGACCCATCAGGTCATCACCGGGGTTTGCCTCGCAGGACAACTGAGAACCGAGAACCATGAACTTGAAACTGGTTTTGACACACGTTCCGAGACCACGCGAGTGACCATGACCCCGCTCGGCGAGGACGATATTCAGTCCTACATCGCAACCGGCGAACCCATGGACAAAGCCGGGGCTTACGCCATCCAAGGTATCGCGTCGCGCTGGATTCCGCGCATTGAGGGAGATTATTTCAATGTGGTGGGTTTACCCGTGGCGCTGGTTTACAGGATGTTGCAAGAGCACGCCACGAAGCGGGATTAGCAGATCAGGGTTCGGGAAACTCTGGCCGTTCTTCAGGCCTTCTTGTCCGGATCCTGCTCACCGTCTTTTACCGCCGACTTGAAGTTCTTGATACCCTCGCCCAGGCCCTTACCCAGATCGGCCAGCTTGCTGGGTCCAAAGATCAGAAGCGCAATCGCCAAAATGACCAGAATTTCCGGCAACCCTAATTTTCCAGGCATGTGACCCTCCCTAACGGGTTTGCCAAGCGCTCGGGAAGCGCGGTGCGGGTTGGCAAAGAACCCTGTGGAAATTCTAGGCTACCCAGGGAAGGTAGTCAAAGTGTCTCCCGCTCACCATCCCGGCGACGCACCTGAGGGTGCCAAAGCACTGCCGCGCGGCGAGTCGCCCGCGACCACATGGCTCCCTCAGGCACGCTCGATCAGTTCGGCCAACAGCATCGCCCGGCGGGGCAATTCGGAAATTATGATGGACTCGTGACTGGCGTGGGCGCCTTCTCCGACTCCTCCTAGGCCGTCGAGCGTGGGGATTCCCAGGCTGGCGGTGAAATTTCCATCCGAGCCCCCGCCCACCGATGCTTCTTCCAGCTTCCAGCCGAGTTCTTGGGTTATCTCGGAAGCCTTCTTGTACAGCATGGCGACGCCGGCGCTCCGCTCCAGCGGTGGACGGTTTACGGCCCCGGTAATTTCCAACTTGCATTTGCGATTGAACGGCTTGAGCGCTCTGAGTTGGCGGTCGATCGCAGTTGCGTCTTTCATGCGGGTCACGCGGACATCCAGAGAAGCGGTTGCGAGCGCGGGAATCACATTGGTGCGAGTGCCTCCGGAGACCAGTCCCACATTCAAGGTGAGGCCGCGCTTGAGGTCGACCAGTTTCGAGATGGCGGTGATTTGCTTTGCCAGTTCAACGATCGCGTTCTGGCCCTTGTCGAAATCGAGGCCAGAGTGCGCCGCTTTCCCCGTCACCTTGATGGTGTATTCGCCTACGCCCTTGCGCGCTGTCTTCAGCGCGCCCTTGATTCCATACGACGGCTCCAGCACCAGAACGGCCTCGGATTTCCGCGCCAGACTCTCGGTGATGCGGCGGGAAGATTCGCTGCCTACCTCTTCGTCGGTCACCAGTAGCACGGTGACGGGCCGGGGCACGGTGTCGCCATGCCAGGCGCGCAGTCCTTCGATCGCGTGCAGGATGAGCGCGATGCCCGACTTCATATCGAGCGCACCCGGCCCCCAGAGCCGTCCATCGGCTACTCGGCAGGGCATAGTCGAAAGCGTGCCCATCGGGTAAACGGTATCGAAGTGGCCCAGCAGGAGCACAGGTTTGCCATTGCGCGCGCCGGGGAAGTCCACTTGCAAATGGTCCCCGAAGTTCTGCGCGCGATGAAATTTCGCGTGGCCGCCGATTTTCTCGAAGCGCCCGGCCAAAAGCGCGCCCAACTGGTCCACTGCCGTTTTGTTGTCGCTGGGGGATTCGATCTCTACCAACTGGCGGATGGTTTCGGCGATAGCGTCTTTGCGCTCGGTAAAAAAACGAAGTCGCTGGGCCGCTTCGCCGGAGGCAGCGTGCGGCTGAGATGCTTGCGGTTTCTTCAGAACCCTCTTCATAGGCCTATTCTCGGCAGGGCGATTTTGAATCATTGCGGGAATTGTCATTCCGAAGCGCGGCCGTAGCGCGCAAGGAATCTGCTGTTTTGGCGCAACCACAGATTCCTCAGCGATAAATCGGTTCGGAATGACAATGGTTAAGAGTAATGGGTTTCACGAAACTGACCACTACCATATTCTCTCAGTATTCCGTGGCCGAGTCGCGCTACAGTATAATCTTGGCTCCTGACGGCAAGAACCTGACGAGATAAAATGACCGACACCGCTCACCCAGCGACCGCGTCTCCGGCGCCGGTAAAGACAACCCTGGACATCGTCGATATCTTCCATATTTTGCCGCATCGTTTTCCCTTCCTGCTGATTGACCGCGTGATTGAAATCCAGCGCAAGCAAAAGATAGTGGCCATCAAGAATGTGACCATTAACGAGCCTTTCTTTGCCGGGCACTTTCCCAATCTGCCCATCATGCCGGGGGTGCTGATCGTGGAGGCTATCGCGCAGGCGGGCGGGGCGTTGTTGCTGACGGAAGTGGAGGACCCGAAGGACAAGCTCATCATGTTTACCGGCATCGAGCGAGCGAAATTCCGGCGGCCGGTGGTGCCGGGCGACCAGTTGCGCATTGAAGTGGAGTTAAAGAACTGGCGGGCGCGGCCGCGCATGATCGCGGTCCGCATGGAGGGAGTGGTTTACGTTGGAGTCAAGCGTGTGGCCGAAGCCGTGGTCAGCTGCCAACTAGTGGAGACCGCTCGCGGGCGCGGCGGGTCGGATGGCGCTGGGGCGTCCGCGGATGCGGACGAATCGGAATAGACCCCCGTATGGCGAAACGTCCGCAGCCTGGAAGTCCGGTGAAGTCGAAGTCCACGCGGACATCTCCCCCCTCAGTTCATCCCACTGCAATCGTTGATCGGGGCGCGAAAGTTCACCCTTCCTGCAAGATCGGTCCCTATTGTGTGATCGGGCCGGAGGTGGAACTAGGCCAAGGCTGTCATCTGGTCTCGCATGTCACCATCGAGGGTCCGACGAAGATCGGCGCAGACAATGCTTTCTTCCCCTTCTCCTCGATTGGGATGGCGCCGCAGGACATAAGCTACGCCGGCGAACCCACCCGGCTAGAGATCGGCGACCACAACCAAATTCGCGAGTTCGTTACGATCAACCGGGGCACCGTGAAGGGTGGCGGCATTACCCGCGTCGGTAGTTACACCCTGATCATGGCTTACACCCACATCGCGCACGATTGCGTGATCGGTGATCATGTCATCCTGGCCAACGCCGCAACCCTGGGAGGCCACATCACGGTTGGAGAATGGGCGGTTGTTGGAGCGCTTTGCCCGGTCCATCATTTCGTCCGCATTGGGGCGCACTCATTTATTGGCGGCGGCACCACGATTACGCGCGATGTGCTGCCTTTCTCGAAGACGGCCGCGGCGCGGGACACCCACGCTTACGGTCTCAACGCGATCGGCCTGGAGCGGCGGGGCTTCAGCAAGGAACGTATTCGCAAGATTCACCACGCTTACAAACTGTTGCAAGCATCGAAGCTCAACACTTCGCAAGCGCTGGAGCGCATGAAGTCCGAGCCGGATCGCGGGGAAGACGTGGACACGTTGATCCGATTCATCGAAGCGTCGGAACGCGGCGTGATCAAGTAGCGTGCTTCGGAATTGAATCAGTCGCCTAGCAAATCGGCCAAAGTCCGGGACAGAGCTTCTCGTTGTTCAGGACATGAAAGATCGTCCATTCATCGAGAACGTCAACCGCGGGGTCTTTGGTCAGTTGGGCATTGATCATGGCCCGGACCAGCTTTTCGACATTGCCCTGAGCTTCGGCCCGGCGTTCGGTAAACTCGTACAAACCAACTTTGTGAGTTTCGAGACCGGCTTTGAGCAGCGCCTTGAACCCGCTTTCACACTGGAGTGAGAACTTGAAACGATGCCTCGCCGCCGCCCGCAGTGCAGCTCCCCACATATGTCCTGCCGGGTGGCGGATGATGGACGGTGTCTCAGCCATAGAATGTCCCAGGCGATCGCGCAAGAATTCGATTGGAAGATTGTGCTACGTGACGCGAGGCATAATCAAGCTTATGCCGATGCGCTTTTCTTTCTTAGAGGCGTCATCCTGAGCTTGCGAAGGATCTGGCGTGGAGCGGATGTGCAACTTGCCGTCATTTGTCATCCTGAGCGGAGTGGAAAGTTCGCTTTGCGAACTTTCTGCGGAGTCGAAGGACCCCTACCTGGCCGGGGACTGGTAAGCCAATAGGGGTCCTTCGACTCCGGGAATGTTTCGCAAGCGAAACATTCCGCTCCGCTCAGGATGACAGGGGACCAAAGTGTGATGAGCGTACAGCCGAGAGAACATTTTAACCATGCCTGAGCGAATCGGTCTCATCGCCGGGAACGGAAGCTTTCCCTTGCTGGTGCTCGACGCCGCCCGGGCGCAGGGCTTCGACGTCATTGTCGCGGCTATCAGAGAGGAAGCTTCTCCGGAAATTGAGTGTCACGGCGCCGCGGCGGTGCACTGGCTCTCCCTGGGCGAGTTGTCCCGGCTGATCGAGACCTTTCAGCGGGAAGGCGTGCGGCGCGCGGTCATGGCGGGACAGGTAAAGCACAAACAGATTTTCTCCAGCATCCGTCCGGACTGGAAGCTGGCCAAGTTGCTGCTTTCGCTGGGCACGCGCAACACCGACTCACTGCTGGGAGCCGTCGCACAGACGCTGGCCGAGGAGGGCATCACGCTGGAAAATTCCACCTCGTTTCTGGAGCCGTTGCTGGTGCAGGGCGGCGTTCTCACTCAACGAGCGCCGACAGCGCAGGAAAAAAAGAACATCGAATATGGACGCACGGTCGCCCGCCAGTTGGCGCAGTATGACATCGGGCAAACGGTTGTGATCGCAGAATCGGCCTGCGTGGCGGTCGAAGCCATGGAGGGCACTGACGCCGCCATCGCGCGCGCCGGAGAAATCATGCGGTCGCTGGCTGGAGATGCGTCCACGCTGGGGCGAGAACTCACCGTGGTCAAGATCGCCAAACCGAATCAGGACATGCGTTTCGATGTGCCGGTGGTGGGAGTGAAAACGATCGAAGCCATGCGCCATGCCGGAGCGACGTGCCTGGCGCTCGATGCGGAGAAATGCCTGCTGCTCGACGGGAACGCCATCGCCGCCGCCGCTGACTCCGCCGGCGTCACCATCGTAGTCGATTGACAAGCTGGTTCGAATACTTGCAACCTTCTAGCTGGCACGTTGGAGTTCCGCATGACTGAAACCTTTCGCCTCGCTGACCAGATTCGCCGCGCTTTCGAAGGCAGCGCATGGCATGGAGATTCTGTTCTTGAATTACTGGCAGATGTGAACGCCAAGACTGCATCGGCCCGGCCGGTCAAAGACGCCCACAGCATCTGGGAAATTCTTCTCCATATGGCGGCGTGGGATAACGTGGTCACCCGCCGTATCGGCGGCATAGCGGCCACGCTCACAGACGAGCAGAATTTTCCGGCGGTCACAGACACCAGCGAAGCCGCCTGGACGCAGGCGATCGAGAACACAAAGAAGACCCACCACGAGCTGATAAAGGCGGTTGCCGGCTTTCCCGACTCGCGTTTGACCGACCAGGTTCCGGGCAAGACGCAGAACTATTACAACTTCTATTACATGTTCAGCGGCATCGTGCAGCACGAGCTCTATCATGCGGGTCAGATCGCGCTGCTGAAGAAGGCGGCGAAGTGAAATCTCTTTGCGATCTTTGCGGTCAAGGGCTCTAACCGCAAACGACGCAAAGAAAGCCGCAAGGTCGCAAAGAAATTCCCCGGAGAACTCAAGAACTGGCTGACGATTTTATCAACGTGGCGGTGGTCGGCGTGGGCGCCTTCGGGCGCAACCATGCCCGCATCTATCACCACCTGGCCCAGCAGGGCGAAGCGGTTCGACTGGTTGGCGTCGTCGATCCGGATGTGGCTCGTGCCGATGCCGTTGCCAGCGAATTCGGCTGTCGCGGTTTCGGGTCGGTCGACCAACTGATCACCACTCACAGTGAGGTGCAGGCGGCCTCGGTTGCCGTCCCTACGGTATTGCATCTGCAGACTGCGCGGGCGCTGCTGGAAAGTGGTGTCGATGTGCTGGTGGAAAAGCCGCTGGCGCCTTCGCTGACCGAAGCCGATGAACTGGTCGACCTGGCTCGTGATTTGAAACGGGTTGGACAAGTCGGTCATCTGGAGCGTTTCAATCCCGCCGTTCGCGCCACGGCGCCGCTCATCACCCAACCCATGTTCTTTGAAGTTCACCGGCTCAGCATATTCACCCCCCGCTCGCTCGATGTGGACGTCATTCTCGACCTCATGATTCATGATCTCGATATCGTTCTCTGGCTGGTGAATTCGCCGGTAAAGGAAATTCGGGCGGTGGGCCTGCCCATTCTCTCCGGCAAGGCCGACATCGCCAACGTTCGCCTGGAGTTTGAATCCGGCTGTGTGGCGAATTTCACTGCCAGCCGGGTTTCGACCGAGCGGGTTCGCAAGCTGCGTTTCTTTCAGCCACGGCAGTATGTCTCTCTCGATTACAGCCGCCAGGAGGTCCTGGTGTTCAGCGTGGGCGAGACAGGCGACTCGGCAGGAACGCCTTCGGTCAATCCCCAGATCAAGGTGGCCAAGCCGGCGATCGTGGCCGAAGAACCCCTCCAGGCGGAACTTAGATCGTTCCTCGATGCGGTGCGGAGGCGGTCCAGGCCGCTGGTTTCATTCGAAGACGGGCGGCGCGCCCTCGCCGTGGCTCTCGACATCGTGGCGGCAATGCGGGAACATGGCCGGAAAGTGCAACTCGAACAATTGCGCTGACGGCACCGGCAGAATGCTTGTAAGTGGTTGCGGGGCAATGATTCCGCGCGATTTCTTCTTTTACACTTCTTGACAATCAACCCCAGCTCTTCGGGGTAACCTTTATTGACCAGTGAGGTACAAACTTAAGTGTCTGTGGACACTGGTTTTTCGCAGATATTCGAGAAAGATGCGAGAATAGAAATGCGGAAAAGATTGGTCGTTAGTCGCTAGTCGATGGTCAACGGTCGGCGGCCCTTCATCGGCGGCATTCTGCCGGAAATTCTGGTCTGGGCTCACGGCACAAGACTAACGGCCAAAGACTGACCACTGGCAAAGCATTCCGCACGGCAACCCCGAATGTGTTAACTGTGTCCAATGGAATAAGCCAGCAGGTCGATGTCAACTACTGAAATCCCGCCGCGAAACCCTGCCCCGGAAGCGCAACCGCCAGCCCCCTCGGGCGGCGATCTATACGACGCCAGCAGCTGGGAAACCGCTTATCTGGAGATGCACGACGTACCCGCCCTGCTGATTCAGTTGCAGGACGATCTCTCGCGATCACGCCAACGGGAAGCTTTCTGGATGTCGGTGGTGGTCCACCTGGCAATCGTGATCCTGGTCGTGAACTCCGGCCGCATCGCGGACCTGATGCATAAACGTTCGGTAATCCTGGTAAGTCCACAAGACCTGATGAAGCAGAAGGAGCTTACCTACCTGGAGCTCCCTCCGGACGAGCAAAAAGTCTCCAAGCGGCCGGACACGAACAAAATCTCAGACAAGGACCGGGTCGCGACCTCGAAGGCTCCACAACTGGATCGCAAGGAACTGAAGAAGATTCTGGACAGCGCGCGCCCGGGACCGCCTGGCCAACCGGCGCAGCCTGCCGCGCCGGCTCCAGCGGCGCAGGGCCCCACGGCGCCGCAGGCCCCGCCGGCGCCGCCACCACCACCGGATCAGAACCAGGTGGCGCGCCTGCAGACTCCGCCCGTGGAACGGCCTACGCCCAATTTCAATAGCGCGATGTCGGCTGGATCAGCCATTGAACAGGCGGCTCGCGCCGCCATCTCAAACCGCGGCGGATACGGTGGCGACGGCGGGGATTACGGCTTGGGCCAAGGCAAGCAAGGCGGCGTGGCAGTCGGCCCGATGGACGTCCTCAGCGACACAATGGGCGTGGATTTTGGCCCTTACCTGGCGCGGGTGTTGCATGATGTGCGCGAAAACTGGTATCGCATCATCCCCGAGTCGGCGCGCGCGCCGCTCATGAAAAAGGGCAAAGTTTCGATTGAGTTTGCCATTCTCAAGAACGGCCAAGTTGCAGGCCTGCAGATCGTGTCCACCTCGGGAGATGTGGCGCTCGACCGCGCCGCCTATGGCGGGATCACCGCGTCCAAGCCTTTCCCGCCACTCCCCGCCGAATTCGGCGGCCAATATCTAGCCTTGCGTTTCCACTTCTACTACAACCCGGACCGGTCGGATATTCAGTAAGCCGGACTGTCAGACGTCGGACCCAGGACGGCGCACCCCGCTATCCCGATCGATCCATCGTATATGCCAGTTGCACCAGGGTGCGCTCCGAAAACGGCACATACAAAAGCGCCGCGGTGGCGGCAAACGCCGCCCCAAATCCGATTTTTTCGGCTAGAAGAAACGGGGCAACGGCCCACAACTGGTCCAGGGCGAGTATGGCTGGGAACATCCATTGAAATTTTTCACCCAGTCCTCGGTGATCGAAGGCCACCGCTGAAATCAGGTAACAGCGCAGCGGGATACCGACTCCCGCCGTCACCATCACGGCCACAAAGATAAAGCGTGCTTCCCATCCCGGCAGAAAGGTGCTGGTGATGCGATCAATGGCGCTCAGACGAAACAGGGCGCTGATGTAGAAGATCAGATACATCAGCTGAACCAACCCGAAAAGACCGCGAGTCAGACTGCGCCGGGGTAGCGGCACATCGAGATCACGATGGAACGAGGCCGCTTGGGTGACGGCGCGAGTATCAGCCCAGACGTCCGGCAATATTTCGGGGGGAGAATTCTGCAGCGTTTTCGCCTCAGCGCGTTCCACAGGGGCGAGAAAACGATATCCGCGCCGCGCCAGGGTTTCCACATAGCGCGGACTGGAGGCCGAGTCCCCCAGCGCTTCGCGGAGCTTGTTGACGGCGGTATTCAAACTGTGGTCGAAATCGACGAAGGTGTCGGCGGGCCATAGTTTCTGGCGAAGCTCTTCCCGCGTGACTACCTCGCCGGCGCGATCCAGAAGATAAACCAGGATCTGAAAGGGCTGCTCCTGCAGGCGGATGCGAGTGCCATTCTTGCGCAACTCTCCTGCCGCCAGATCGACTTCAAAAACCCCGAAGCGCAAGGTTTTCCTGGCGGGGCTGCTCGCTGGTATCGACACGGCAGCAGGAAGTTTAGCATCTGCTCTCATCAGGCCGGGGCGGCGCTACAATACTTTCGTGTCTGCCGCCAGCCCACCGTCGCAGCCGGATCACCCCACCGCGAAACGCCGCCCCAAGCTCGACATCCACAAATTTGAAGCCGGCGGCATTTTGATCATCGGAGCGCTTATTTTATTGGCTACGCTTACGCGCTATTGGCACCACATTGCATGGGGTGCCCGCTGACCGCTCTGCCCGAGCCGCTGCTGGTTGTGGTGCTCGGTCCGACTGGAAGCGGGAAGACTGCACTCTCCCTGGCTCTCGCCGAACACTTCGGCGGCGAGATTGTGAACTGCGATTCGGTAGCGATGTATCGCGAGTTCGAGATTGGGACTGCGAAGCCGACTCCGGCCGAACGGGTCCGCGTTCCTCATCACCTGCTCGATTTTGTGGAGCCGTCCGGCTTGATTACGGCCGGCGAATACGCCCGCCAGGCTCGCGACGTGCTGCAACAAATCAAGGCGCGGGGAGCTTTGCCGATTGTGGTTGGCGGGACTGGCCTTTATCTGCGCGCACTATTGGAAGGCATCTTCGCCGGCCCTCAACGGTCGGAGGAACTGCGCGAACGGTTGCGGGAGCGGGCTCAGGAGAAGGGACCAGGCTATTTGCATCGAATCTTGAGCCGCCTCGATCCCGCGGCCGCCACCAAGATTCATGCCAACGATGCGCCCAAGTTGCTGCGAGCGATTGAAGTGTGCCTTGCCTCGCGGACAAAAATGAGCGAGTTGTGGAAGCAAGGCCGCGACCCGCTTCAGGGTTTCAGGATTTTGCGGTTGGGGCTGGATCCCGGCCGCGCCGCTTTGTACGATCGAATTAATCAGCGGGCGAGGCGCATGTTCGACGCCGGGCTGGTCGAAGAGACGGTGGACTTGCTGATGAAATATGGCGCTGCGCCGCGTCCCCTGTCCGCTCTGGGCTACAGACAGGCCGTGGCCCTGATGCGAGGCGAGGTTGATCGCGACTCCGCAATACAAGCGGCCCAACAGGCGCATCGAAACTATGCCAAGCGCCAGATGACCTGGTTCCGCCGCGAGCCCGACGTGTCCTGGATTTCCGGCTTCGGAGACGATGCGAAGGTACAGAATGAAGCGATCAGAAAGATCGCTGAAGCGCAGGCGAGCCCATAGCGTCTCGTTCGTTCTTTGCGTCCTTTGCGGAGCCCTTTGCTAACTTTGCGGTTGAGTTTTAGAAAGTCAAAATCTTTTACCGCAAAGTTCGCAAAGGGGACCGCAGAGGACGTAAAGACGATCCAAGATTAAAGGGCCAGAATATCTTTCAGCGCACTCCTCAGTTCCGGGTGCTGGAACTGATATCCGGTGGCTGCCAGCTTCGCCGGCTCTACGCGTTGACTGCCGAGGAATAGCTCTTCGCCCATCTCGCCGAAGATCAGGCGGACGGCGAAGGCAGGCATAGGGAAAATCGCCGGGCGGTGTAGGACAGATGCCAGAATCTGGGTGAATTCCGCATTGGTCACGGGATTCGGAGCGACCGTGTTGACCGGCCCCGAGATCGAGTCATGGTTCAATATGTGCAGAATCGCTCCCACCACGTCGCGCACCGAAACCCATGTCCACCATTGCCGTCCATTTCCCAACCTGCCGCCCAGGCCCAGGCGAAACGGTGTGAGCATCTGAGGCAAGGCGCCGCCGTTGGCACTCATCACGACCCCGATGCGCATTTGCGCGGTGCGGATCCCCGCCTTGGCCGCAGGTTGCGTGGCTGCTTCCCACTGGCGGCATATTTCCGCGGCGAAGCCCTCGCCCGAGGGGCTGTCTTCGCGCAAAACTTCGTCTCCGCGATTCCCGTAAAAACCGATCGCGGAAGCTGAAATGAATACCCGCGGGGGTTGCGGCGATTTCGCTACGGCTTCCGCCAAGTGGCCGGTACCCTGTCGCCGGCTCTCGAGAATGCGCCGCTTCTTGGCCCCGGTCCAGCGGCCTACGATCGACTCTCCAGCCAGATGAATGACCGCGTCGAATCCGGAAACAGAATCGGGCGATAGCGGTCGGGACGGGTCCCATACGATCTGATTGGTGCCAGGCGTGGAGCTCCGCACCAGGCGAGTGACGGCCGATCCCTGGGCTGCCAAAGCGGGCACCAGGGCTTTGCCGATCGGGCCCGAGGAGCCGCTGACGAGGATGCGCGGTGAATTCATGTTAGGTTTTCCGCGTCAACTCTAGCAGATTGAGCTCTTGTGGCGCGGGCGCCCCGCCCGCGGATTTTGACCTTTCACTCAGGCACCCCCGTCCAGGGCCGCGGGAGGGCGCTCACGCCACACCAGCACGCTATAATCCATCATGGCGACCCTGCGCCAGCAGTTCGCGACCAATGTGCTCACGGTGACCCGGTTCCGTGAACTGATGCGCCGAATGCGGGCCAACCGGCCCAACGACGATCTCGAACTTATCCGCAAGGCCTACGAGTTCTCCCAGAAACACCATGCCGGACAAAGCCGGGCCTCGGGGCAACCCTACCTGGTCCATCCCTTGGAAGTGGCGCTGGTCCTGGCCGAGATGAAAATGGACCCCGTCGCCATCGCCGCCGGACTCTTGCACGATTCCGTCGAAGACACATCGGTGACGGTGGTCGATATCCGCAAGGAATTTGGCGAACAGGTGGCACATATCGTAGAAGGCGTCACCAAAATCAGCGCCATCGATTTTGCCACTCGCGAAGAACAGCAAGCCGAGAATCTGCGCAAGATGATGCTGGCCATGGTGGATGACATCCGCGTGGTGCTTATCAAACTCGCGGATCGCCTCCACAACATGCGCACCCTGGAGCATCTTCCGCCGGACCGGCAACAAAAAATTGCACGCGAAACTCTCGAGATCTACGCGCCTATCGCTCACCGCCTGGGCATGGGCAAAATCAGAGGCGAACTGGAAGATCTGGGCTTCCGCTATGTCGATCCCATCGGATATCAGCAGGTCCACGACGCCGTCGAGGCGCGGCGCAAGGCGGGCGAAGCGTTCCTGGGACGGGTGGAATCGGTATTTCGCGACAAGCTCAAAGAAGCCGGCATCACGGCCACCGTCGAAAGCCGGATCAAACGCCTGTACAGCATTCACAAAAAACTGCAACGCCAGCATATTACGGTTGAGCAGGTATACGACCTATATGCCGTGCGTGTAATCACGCAATCGATACAGGATTGTTACGCGGTGTTGGGCATCATTCACAATCTGTGGCGGCCCGTGCCCGGACGGATCAAGGACTTTATTGCCATGCCCCGGCCGAATCTTTACCAGTCGTTGCACACTTCCGTAATCGCAGAAGAGGGTACGCCGTTTGAAGTACAGATCCGCACTGAAGAGATGCACAAAATGGCGGAGGAAGGAATCGCCGCGCATTGGAAGTACAAAGATGGCCCGGTCTCGGCGCAGGACGAGCAGCGTTTGGCGTGGCTGCGCCAGGTAGTGGAGTGGCAGCGCGACGTCTCCGATCCCAGCGAGTTTTTGTCCACGCTGAAGATCGATCTTTATCCGGAAGAGGTTTATACCTTCACACCGAAAGGCAAGGTTGTCGTGCTGCCGCGAGACTCTTCGCCTATCGACTTTGCTTACTCTGTCCACACCGAAGTCGGCCACAGTTGCGTGGGTGCGAAGGTGAACGGACGCATGGTGCCGCTGCGCTTCAAGTTGCACAGCGGCGACATCGTGGAAATCCTGACCCAGGCCGGACACAAGCCCAGCCGCGACTGGCTGGCGATTGCCAAGTCGTCGCGCGCCCGCAACAAGATCAAGCACTGGCTCAATGTCCATCAACGGGAGCGCGCGATTGAGATTGGGCGCAAACTCATCGAGAAAGAAGCGCGCAAGTATCGCGTATCGCTGAAGGACATCAAGGACGAGGAATTACAAAAAATCGCCTCTGACTACGGCGCGGGACGTCCCGACGACCTGATGGCCGGCATTGGCTATGGCAAATATTCAGCCCGCCAGATATTGGGACGCATGGCGCCCGTGGCCGGTACTCCTCTCGCCGACGAGGAAATAGAGAAGCCCAGCGGACTCGCCAGCGTGGTGCGCCGCGTTTTCGGTGGCGACCAGAATAACAACGCCATTCGCGTCAAGGGACACGGTGATCTGCTGGTTTACCGGGCGCGTTGTTGCAATCCGATCCGCGGCGAGGGCATCGTGGGATACGTGACTCGCGGCAAGGGCGTCGCCGTCCATGCCGTCAATTGTCCTAACGTGACCAACTTGTTGTACGAACCGGAACGCAAGATAGACGTGGAATGGTCGCAGGATGACGGAACACCAAGTGCCTATCCGGTAAAGCTCACAGTTTTCTGCGACGATCGTTTTGGGATGCTGAAACAGATCACCGCCGTCATTAGCGATACCCAGACCAACATCCGCAACATCGAAGCCCGCACCAACAACGGCCAAGCCAATGTCGACATCGTGCTCGACATTGCTGACCTGAAACACCTGGAGAACATCGTCAACGGCGTGCGCAAAATTCCCGGCGTGCACGACGTGCAGAGACTGCAGAAAATCTAGTCGTCAGTCGTCAGCAAGAACCAACTGAGAACCGGGAACTCAAAACTGACTACTGGTTTTAATTTCCCAAAATTCTTTTCGTCTGAAAATATCCGATCTTGTCATCTCGGTTGACTGGAATAGCCGCGATCTGCATTAATTCTGACGACTGATCCTGGAGGCCTCATGCGCGATGTGATTGCAACCAAAGACGGACCGCAGGCGATTGGACCCTACTCTCAAGCCATCCGGGCGAACGGATTTGTCTTTGTATCCGGACAGGTAGCCATCGACCCGGAGAACCAGCAGGTGATCACAGGCGACGTCGCCGCCCAGACCGAGCGCGTACTCAAGAATCTTTCAGCGATTCTGACCGCGGCGGGCAGCGGGCTGAAGAAAGTGGTGCGTTCCACGGTCTTCCTCAAGAATATGGGCGACTTCACCGCCATGAATGAAGTCTACGGACGTTTCTTCAACGTAGCGCCTCCCGCCCGCTCCACTGTAGAGGTAGCGCGCTTACCAAAAGATGTTTTGGTGGAAATCGATGTCATCGCATTGGTGTAGGGAGGTACCAGTCGACCGGCCCAACCCTCCGGGCTTCCTTTGCGATCTTTGCGGTCAAAATCTTTAACCGCGAAGGACGCAAAGGATACCGCAAAGATCGCAAAGGCACTGCAGGTGCCGCAAAGGGCCCACGGCCCAAAGTTCACAAAGCAGGCAGTGCCCATTTACAATCCCTAGTCCCGCACTTCTCAGAGACATCAGGGAGTTCACCTTGATTCCACGCTATACCCGTCCCGACATGGGTCGCATATGGAGCGATGAGAATCGCTTTCGCACCTGGCTGGCGGTCGAAGTCGCAGCCACCGAGACCCTGGCCGAAGCCGGCATGGTGCCCAAGGACGCCGCCCGGGCCATCCGTGAGCGGGCTGACTTCAATCTCGACCGGATCGCCGAGATCGAAGCCGAAGTTCGCCACGATGTCATCGCCTTCACGACCGCGGTGGCGGAGATCGTTGGGCCACACGCCCGCTGGTTTCACTACGGGTTGACATCGAACGACGTAGTCGATACTTCCCAGGCGCTACTCATCCAGCAGGCCTCCGCGATCATTGCCGCCGATCTGGAAAGACTCTCCGACGTGCTGGAACGCCGTGCCTGGGAGTTCAAAGATGCGCCCATGATCGGCCGCACTCACGGCATCCACGCCGAGCCCATCACTTTCGGTTTCAAGCTGGCCAACTGGTACTCCGAAACTCAGCGCAACATTGCGCGCTTTTGTGCCGCTGCCGAAGATATGCGGGTAGGAAAGTTTTCCGGAGCTGTAGGCACATTCGCCCACCTTACCCCCGAGCTGGAAGAGGGTATGTGCGAGCGATTGGGATTGAAAGCCGCTGCCATCTCGTCCCAGGTGATCCAGCGCGACCGTCACGCCGCGTACCTTGCCACCCTGGCCGTGATCGCCTGCACCCTAGACAAGATCGCCACCGAACTCCGCCATCTGCAGCGCACCGAAGTGCGTGAAGTCGAGGAATTTTTCAGCGAAAAGCAGAAGGGTTCGTCGGCCATGCCCCACAAGCGCAACCCCATCACGCTGGAACAGATCAGCGGTCTGGCGCGGGTGGTGCGTTCCAATGCGCAAGCCGCCTTTGAAAACGTAGCCTTGTGGCATGAGCGCGATATCTCGCACTCCTCGGTCGAACGCATCATCATTCCCGATTCCACCACCCTGGTGGACTACATGCTGCAGAAAACCACAAACGTCTTGGAAACCATGTTCGTGTACCTGGAACGGATGAAGGCGAATCTCGAGAGCACCGGTGGCCTGGTTTTTAGCGGACAGCTTCTGCTCGACCTGGTGGAGCACGGAGTTTCGCGCGAGGAAGCCTACCGCACGGTGCAGAACCACGCCATGCGCGCCTGGAAGGAAGGTCGAAATTTCCGGGAGCTGGTGTTGAAGGACAAGAGCATCACCAGCAAGGTGCCGCGCCAGCAGATTGAGCGGGCATTCGACTTGAAGCGTCAACTAAGGAATATCGACAAAATTTTCGCGCGAGTTTTTGGCGGCACGAAGAAAACCACTTCACAATCGACGCGAAAGCGCTCGCATACATCTCGAGGCCGTTGACCGCGGCTGCGCGAGCAAATGCGCTCGCGCCGCCCTCGCCAGATCAAGTCCTACGTCCGCTTTGCCAGTGCCCCGTCGACTGATGCCGCTCCCGGCCCATGAATCACAAGTACGATACACGCCCCCAACAACGTCAACGGAAACTCGATGCCTTTCGGACTGTAGAAGCCGTTTTTCAGGTGGACCAGCAGGATGGCCACGATCATGTCGAAGCCATTGAGCGCGGCCGCCCAGCGCGTCAGGAATCCCAAAATCAGCGCGGCGCCGCCCAGAAGTTCAACCACCGAAACCAGGACGCTGGTCACTCCCGGTACCGGTATTCCCATGGATGCGAATGCCCCCGCCACGCCATGAAGACCGAACATGAAAAATTTCTGGATACCGTGGGCTAGAAACACACTGCCCACAACCACACGAAAAGCTGTAAAAGCCCAGGACTGATTCGGAACATTGCTCGCCATGATCTCCTCCGATTTGATTTTCGTTTCAGGGCCACAGCCGGCATCTCAGGAAGACGTCCAAAAAGGGCCGACGTGGCGGCCCTCGATATATCGAATGTCTTGCTTTACGCCATGCGGCTCTGCGGACATTCCGGGCCGCCGCAGTATACGACGATATCCGTATTCTCGGGCAGAGCGTTCTGGCTCGGGATAGTTAATGGATACCGGCGGAGAAATCTACTCCGAACGCTCTCTTACTGCGTCCAGCAGCTGGATCAGTGTCCGCAGAGTCTGCTCGCCGAGGGGGCCCAACAGTCTCCGGTTGAACTCTTCGACAGGACCGTCCAGGGACTCCAGCAGCTTCAGGCCAGCTGGTGTAATGCGGGTCGTGATCACCCTCCGGTCCCGACCCTCACGGCTGCGCGCGACCAGCCCGCGACGCTCCAACCGGTCGACCAGGCGGGTGATGTCGGGATCCCGATTGATCATGCGTTCGGCAATCTCGCTGCACGCCCGTCCCTCGTCCTTGGCGCCGCGCAGGATGCGCAGAGCGTTGTATTGGGTCGGAGTGAGGTCGTATGCCTTCAGCATCTCGCTCATGCGCCAATGCAGCCGGTCTGCGGTGCGCTGTAGCGAGACCAGAGCCTCTTCTTCGAGCGTATTGAAGGGCTTGGTCTGCTGAATCTCGGATTGGATGCTTTTGACCACCAGCACCCAATATACTCGTTATAACGATAGTTGTCAACGCGGCCTCCGAACCTTAGCTCTTTCGAAAACGGACGGAGGTTACGCGCAACTGGCATCCCTCTCCCTGGACGACGCATCCAATAATTAACTAACCGGTTAATCAATGCCGGGGAGAGGATAAATAAATAAACAAATATATGAAAAACATTCTTAGTGGTATGGCTTCATTTCTGGCGGTGGGAATATTAAGCGTTGGCCTGGCGGCGCAGACCGCGAGCGCCCGCTATGACAGTGATATCCAAAACCGGGTGTCGCAGCAGTTGACCAAGAAGCAGGAGTTTCGCAACCTGCAGGCCAGCACGGAAGACGGCATCGTGACCTTGACCGGCACGGTCGATCTCTATCAGCAGAAGTTGGATGCGGCCAAGAAAGTCCGCAAGATGGACCAGGTGCAGGGCGTGCGAAATTTGATCGCAGTAAGTTCCTCTGCTCCTGACGCCGACTTGCAGGCGAAGCTCGAGCGCAAATTGCACTACGACCGCATGGGCTATGACAACCAGTTCAACTTCGTGGACGTCTCGGTAAAAGGCGGTGCTGCCACGCTGACCGGCGCAACCCTCAACGACATGGGCCGCGACTCGGCGGTGTGGATTGCCAACAATATGCCGGGCGTAAACGATGTGGTGGACAACATCAAGGTGCTGCCGGTTTCGGGCTTCGATGACCGCATTCGGATCAGCGCGATGCGAGCCATCTACCGCGATCCAGTGTTGGGCCGTTATGCCACGGATCCGGCAAGGCCGATCCGCATCGTGGTGGACAACGGCAACCTGAGCCTGTACGGGACGGTGGCCACGGCGATGGACAAACAAGTCGCCGGCATGCGGGCCAGCCAGGTCTTCGGCGCATTCAGCGTGCAGAACAACCTGGAAGTAGTGAAGGGTTCATAAGCTAGTCGTTAGTAGAAAGAAAAGGCACGGCTTCGGCCGTGCCTTTTTGCTTTCAGGCAGGAAGGCCCACCAGTCGGCGCGCTTTGTTATCGTGTCTTTGAGGATTCGATGGTGGTGTGGAACTCAAATGTGACCAGGGATTCAATCTGCACTGGAACGCCATTGTCGGCAGCGGGTTTGAACTGCCACTTCCGCACTTGATCTCGTAGCGGGTCTTCGAGTCCGGGATTGTCGCATCCTTCCGGCCATACTTCTCGAACTCTGCCGGTTCGGTCGACCGCAACGTAGACGGCGCAGCGTCCCTGCGTGAGCCCACCACCCACGGGTGGCCATTCGATCTCGGACGTACCCAGCAGGAGTTTTCGTGCGAAAGACTCGTCCACTTTCACGGACTTGATACGGGCCTCCGCCGGTGTGGATTGCTCGACCGCGAACATATCGTCTGTGGAATTTTGGATTTCGGCCAACTCCGTGATCCTTGCCTCGATGGTTGTACCTGGTTCGGGGTCGATAACGATTCGGCGAGCAACCCTTTTCTCTCTAAAGCTCTTGAAATCGCTATACTCTGCGACGTATCCCCGTTGCGTGAAAACGGATTGGAGCAATCCGTGGCTACCTTCGAAGCAAAACACCGCCCTTTCGATCTTTCCCTTGAGATCGGCACATGAATTCGAACGCTCAGAGCCGTTAGGCTCTGCTATTTGGACGTGCATCTTTTCAAGTTGATCGAGCATTGGCAGGGGGTCAAAAATCGCAGTGACGAGATCGTTCAACCACCAAGGATAGTAATCGCCCTTGTTTTGCTCAGACACTTTGTCGCCGTTCACGATTAGGTTTGCGAAAAGTCGGGCGATTGAATTGTCCGCCGCCACTTGTCGCGTGACATCCAATACTCCTCGACGCTAGCGCGGTAATCGGAAGCCGATTCGTCGTCTCGACAATACTCACTTTTAGATGGAAAGCAGGGCTGCCCGGCAGAGTGAGTTGGGACTGTCTAACCGCATGCTCGGCCACGTCTGACAGCGCAACGCTCTTCGCTTGACTGCGAGCAAGCGCCGAGTTCAGCAAGAGTACGGCGAATACAGCTCTGGCGAACAGCCTCCGCAGCCTCAGGTGGTCTACAGCCGGTTGATCAGCGAGGCCACGTATCCCGCTCCAAATCCATTATCGATATTCACTACACTCACATTCGATGCGCAGGAATTCATCATTCCGAGCAAGGCGGCCAGGCCTTTGAAGGCCGCCCCGTAGCCTACGCTGGTCGGAACCGCGATCACTGGAACACCGACCAGGCCGCCCACCACGCTGGGCAGCGCGCCTTCCATTCCGGCGCAGACGATCACGACACGCGCTCGCGTGAGCGAAGCGCGATTCGCCATCAGGCGATGGATACCGGCGACCCCGACGTCATAAAGGTGCTCGACATCGTTGCCCATCACCTCGGCGGTGACGACGGCTTCTTCCGCCACTGGAATGTCGCTGGTTCCGGCAGACACGACCGTGATGATCCCCTTGCCATATTTTTTCGGGTCGCGCCGCAGCACAATGGCGCGCGCCAGCGGCTGATACTCGGCCTTCGGCACTTTCTTTTTTACCGCTGCGAGTTGATCTTCGCTGGCGCGTGTCGCCAGGATGTTGCCTCCGTGTTTGGCCAGACGCGAAAAAATGGAGGCGATCTGGGACGGCGTCTTGCCCGGCCCGAAGATCACTTCGGGCATACCGGCGCGCAGGGCGCGGTGATGGTCGACGTTGGCAAAGCCAAGATCTTCGAACGGAAGATGGCGAAGGCGGTCGACGGCGGCGTCCGGGGAAAGCTTGCCCCGGCGGACCTGCTCGAAAAGTTCGCGGATGGAGTCGGCGTTCAAGAGGAAGTTCAGCTGCACCGGCTCTAGATTAGCATTTGTGTTTCAGTGAGCGCCCGCGTGCTGGCGGCTGTTCGGCGGACGATCTCGCCCGCGTCTACTTTCCAGGTCAGGGAGTCTCACTGAGGCGGGTAGTTTCTTGCCGTGCCCACGAACCTTTGCGGCCATCTCGCGATAGGCCTCTTTTGCCTTGCCCGGTTCGTCAAGATGAACCAGAAATAAGCGGCGCAGCATGCTGCGTGCGACTCGTCCCTTGAGATAGGCGTCGTACAAGGCATTGCCCAGCATGTAGCCCAGCAGTCGAGAGCTGGCTTCGGTTTTCTTGCGGTCGGATTCCGGGGCTTCCGGCAATTCGCGGGCTCCGGCATCTTCAGCCAGCGGGCGCGCCGGATATAACACTCTCGATCCGAAGTAGCCCAGGGCATATTCGATGGTCTGGGCGTAGAAGTGGTTCGCGCTCCCCGGCGCTTCGCCGGTTCCTCCACGCGCCGGCAAGCCGCGGCAGGCATGATGCAGGAAGCGTGCGGCTTCTTCCGCGGCATACATCATTTTGAACTCGCGTACGTAGAAGGCGTTGACCTGGGGCAAGTAGACGCTGCCTCGTTCCTCCACATGACGCGCCATGGCTTCATTTTCTTCCTCGGTGGCGTGATGACGGGAGAGCAGTTGACGCAACCGCCCGCTCGAAGCGCCGCAATAAACTTCAGGCATCAGGTCCACCAGAAATTTGGGCTGGGTTCCGTTATGCGCCGAATAGCGGTCGATATCGAGGAAGCGCAGCAGACTGTCGATCAGGTTGTAAATGGTCGGCGCGAGGTCTGGACCTTCTTCCTCGGTGCGTCCCCAGCGGCTCAGGTGGAGACGGTAGTTCTCGTATTTTTCCAGCGGAGTGGAGTTGAACACGCAGTCGACGTCCGGGCTGACGCGCACGGCATCCACAAGTTCATGTTGCTCGCCGGCGGCACGCCAATAAAGCGAGTCCACATTTTGCAGGACTGTGAGCACGCGTTCGTCCGGCAGGCGTTCGCGCAGCACCCTGGGAAGATGTCCAGGCGCCAGGTGCGACTCGCCAAACAGCACCATGATGGCGGCATTGGGGTGGCGTTGCCGGATCTCCTCCAACTTGTGAACGGCATGACGATCACGCGCTCCGATCTTGCGCAAATCTTCGCGCGGCATGCAGTCGAGGCCATAGATCGCGTCGGCGTGCTCACGGGCCGTCACCAGCAGTTCGTAGAACGGCGCCCAGTCATAGCCCCAGTCGAGATCGAAACGAATCCGCTGCCGTAATTCCTTGGCGTCAATCTCCCGCCGCCACCATTCATCGAGGATGTGCTGGTCGCGGGAGAAAATTGTTTCCAGGCCGAGGACCACTGGACGGTCTCCGGGTTGGGCGCGTTCCTCCAGCAGAGAAGCGGCGAAGCGTTGCGCCGCCGGCAGGGCGTGGTAGTCGCCGACGAGGACGATATTGGCGCCGAATACGTCGGCGCGCAGTTGTTGCCGGTCGATAACGGCTTCGTAGGACTGGAAGGCCTGGCTGAAATCTCGAAGATACTTGCGGCGGCCGCTGGGATCGTTGACCCGGATCTCGCGCTCCACTCCCGCCAGCGCGTGCAACTGCGCCTCGCTGCGCCGCAGTCGTAAGCTGGTGGTAGTGGCCATGGTTCGTTTCTTACGCCCCTTCGGCGCTTCCTTCACACTTTGATGCTTACCCAGGGTTTGCGCCCTGGGCTACATTCTTGCGCCGCTGCGCGGTTTGTATGCGCCGGTGCGCGCCCTGTATGCGCCACATCGACTTCTACGCGCACTCTGGCCGTTCGCAGTGGCTTTGACTCGCCTTGACTTCTTCTCTGCGTGCTCCCTATGCTCAGAGCGCTTGTCCGGAGCATCAACTTTGTCCAATCACCCGCCGCAGAACCTTACCGTCGCCACTACCGGAGCCAGCGGATCGCTGTTCCTTAAGCATCTGCTTCTGGCGCTGGAACGCGACCAGCGTGTCCGCACAGTGAACTTCATCGCCTCCGACAGCGCGTTGCGGGTTATGGCTGAGGAACTCGGCCTGCGCGGCCGAAGTAACCTCGTGGGCCAGATCCTCGGACAAAAATCCGGCAAGGGCACCCGCAAAATCCAGCAGCAGGCCAATGCCGATATCGGCGCCAACATCGCCAGCGGATCCTATCCCGCGGATGCGATGGTCGTTCTCCCCTGCAGCATGGGCACGCTCGCCCGTATCGCCAACGGCATTGCGTCCCAGCTGATCGAGCGCGCCGCCGATGTTTGCCTTAAAGAAAAACGTCCGCTCGTACTGTGTGTCCGCGAAACCCCGCTCAACAAAATTCACATCCGAAACATGTACCGGGCCGCCGATGCCGGGGCCACGGTGTTTCCTCTTATCCCAGCCTTCTACTTTCGACCCGCCGGCTTAGATGCCATGGCGCGCGAATTCGCTTACCGCGTTCTCGCTCACCTCGGGCTGCCTCAGCCCGACGCCTACCGCTGGAAAGGGTGAAAAATCCGGCGGATACGGTGATACGGTTACCCGGTGGTTACCTCCAGTGTAGGAAGCCGGGAGAGAAGCAGGTAGATTCCTGTGGGCCATGGCCTGCGGGAGTTGAATCCGCACATTCCCGAATTGCTGCCCCCAGGAATCGCTCGACGTTGTAGAATCTGCTGGTTTTCTCGGGCTTATGATAAGGAGACTCAATGTTCTTCGCCAAACCCGGCGTAACTCTTTTTGCGTTCATCACTGGCCTACTGGTCTCTGCTCCGTTTTCGCACGCCGCCAGCCCCAGTTTCTCGGTCTCCTTCCCGAAAGCCCGCAGCGAGAAGCCGCTGGACGGACGCATCTTTCTTCTTCTTTCGAACGACCCTTCGGCTGAACCTAGGATGCAGATTAACGATTCCGTCCGCACCCAGATGATCTTCGGCATTGACGTGGATGGGATGAAGCCAGGGCAGACGATAACCGTAGACGATTCCGCCGCGGGCTGGCCCATCCGCAGCCTGCGCGACGTTCCCCCGGGAGAATATTACGTCCAGGCCATGCTGCATCGCTATGAAACCTTCCACCGCTCCGATGGCCGCACCGTAAAGCTGCCCATGGACCGTGGCGAAGGCCAGCACTGGAATATCGCGCCGGGAAATTTCTATTCCACTCCCCGGAAAATCACCTTTGGCCCGTCCTCCGGGCCGATTGCGGTCGTGCTCGACCAGGAAATCCCACCGATTCCGTTTCCGCAGGACACCAAGTACATCCGGCATATCAAGATTCAAAGCGCGCTGCTCACCAAATTCTGGGGACGCCCCATGTTTCTCAGCGCCAATGTGCTGGTGCCCGAAGGATTCGACGCGCACCCGGAGGCGCACTTTCCCCTGATGGTCAGCGAAGACCACTTCAATCCCGACTTCGGCGGTTTTCGCACCGAACCGCCCGATCCCAATCTGAAGCCTGACTACAGCGAGCGCTTCCACATTTCCGGGTACAACCGGATCGAACAGGAAGAGGCTTACAAGTTCTATCAACAGTGGATTGCGCCGGGCTTCCCCCGCGTCCTGGTCGCGGACATCAACCATGCCAACCCTTATTACGACGATTCCTACGCCGTGAACTCGGCGAACCTCGGCCCTTATGGCGACGCCATTGAAACTGAACTGATTCCCGCCATCGAGAAGCAATTTCGCGGTATCGGACAAGGCTGGGCGCGCTTCGCCTACGGCGGTTCAACCGGAGGATGGGAATCGCTGGCGGTGCAGGTTTTTTATCCCGACCACTACAACGGCGTGTTCGTAGCCTGCCCCGATCCGGTTGATTTTCGCGCCTACACCACCATCAACATTTACAGCGACCCGAATGCCTTTTACATGATGGGCACGCACACCAAAGTTGCCCAGCCCGCGATGCGCGATTATCTGGGGCGCACTCTGGGGACCGTGCAAGGCATGAATCAGTACGAACTCGCGCTAGGCTCGCATGGCCGCTCGGGAGAGCAATTCGATATCTGGCAGGCGGTGTATCGGCCGGTCGGCGAGGATGGCTATCCCAAACAGATTTTCAACAAGGAAACCGGCGAGATCGACCGCAGCGTCGCCGCGTACTGGAAGGAGCACTACGATCTGAGCGCCATCATGCAGCGCGACTGGGCCACGCTCGGTCCGAAACTGCAGGGCAAGCTTCACATCTACGTGGGCAGCGCCGACACTTATTTCCTGAATGACGCAGTCTACTATCTGGAAGATTTCCTGAAATCCACCACGAACCCGCCCTACGACGGAGAAGTGAAATACGGCGATCGCGCGGAGCACTGCTGGAACGGCGATCCCAATCTTCCCAATTATCTTTCGCGCCTGCACTACCACACCATGTATTTGCCAAAGATCCTGGAGCGCATGGAAAAGACTGCGCCACCGGGAGCCGATTTGACTTCCTGGCGCTACTGAACCTTTGCGATTTGCGGATTTCTTCGCGTCCTCCTTTGCGGTAAAGATTTCCCCGAAAAGCCAATCCGCGTAACCGCAAAGTGCGCGAAGAAAATCCGAAAATGCGCACCAAAGGAACCCAAAAAATTCCTCTATCACACCACCTTCGTGCCAGTTGACGTGCACAACCTTCCCGTACTAATGTGCAATTACACCGGAAAGGAGGTGGTCTGATGACAAGTTCTGATTCAAGTGGGAGTAGTAAAAGACCAGGTGAGGTGGCTGTGACTTAGAGCGGTCGCTCTAAGAACCATCGCACGACTACCGGTGATTTAGGGTTGCAATTCCACTCGGCGTGCAGGTCGCGCCGGGGCCCGGAGTTAACCGAAGGAGACCACCTTTAGAGTGGCCGCCTCTTGGTCAATCCCAAACAGTACACCGGGCGGCCCGCGTATTGAAAAATACGCGGGCCGTTCTATTTTTTGGTGGCTATTGTTAGTGCTTCAACGGCGCGGTCCATTTTAAGAGGATCAGCGGAGAACGTTGGGTTCCTCAACCGTCATGGCTCAGCAGCCAGCGCTTGTCCTTTGGGGTGCACATCGGTGCCCAGATGTGCTTGGCCATGGAGCGTCCGCCGAAAAGCTGCCGTGACTTGCCCATCTTAAAATTCGTTCCCTCGATAGCGTATTCGACGCCAACCAAGCTTGGAGTCCGGCGGTGAGATAAAACAACTCCTTGCCCTTGCGGCCAAAAAGGAACCGCGCCCCCGCCCGTGGAAATCTGCCACTTGCCTCCCGGTCCCGGAACGGTACCACATAAATCTCGCCGCGCCCCGACTCGTCGGAGTCGTAAGCCACCCATTTCCCGTCCGCCGAGAACATTCCGTAGTAGTCGACCCCCGGCGTCTGCACGACAGGAAATGGTTTGCGATCTCCAAAAAGTGGCAGCGCCCACATGTCAGTGGCCTTGGTCTTTTCGCCGTTGTAGTCAAAAAGAATGTAGCGCCCATCCGCTGACCACCGGTCGGTCTGTTTGTCTCCTTCGCCACCGAGCAGCAGTTGCTCGCTGCTGCCCCCGCCCACCGGTTTCACATAGATGTCCTGCTGGTTGCCGCTCCGATTGGAAGTAAATGCCACCTGTTTGCCGTCCGGCGACCATATCGGATATATGATCGTCCCCTTCCCCGAAGGTAAAGGAGCGCCTGTGCCCGATCTAAGGTCGTACATCCAGAGCTTCTGATTTTTTTGCCCCGGCGCGTGCCACAGTGAGCAACGCATGTTTGCCATCGGGCGAGAGGTAGGCGATGACAAATACCCAGGTTCCCCTACCGGTCGAGAGCTTTTTGCCATCCTCGTCCACCCATGTGAGTTGTGCCTGCGAAGCGGCTCTGATACGATCAGCAGCCCCTCGCGTGAAACCGAGAAAGTGGCCGCCGATCCCAGAAGGGGTCGGTCGAAACCGCTTCAGCGATGCTCTGCGCGCTTCCTGTCGCTCGCAGAGTACGCTGCATCGAAGGGTTGCGCCATCAAAGTCCCGCCACGCGAAAACAAAATGTATCCAGGTTCAACATATCTTGCCGAGCTATTTTCGTTCGCTAACACAGGTTGCACCTCGCCGGTTGCCAAGGGTCACGACAAAAATTCCTCCCGAGCCGGAGTTAGATGTTACCAGGACATGCTTTCCATCCGGCAAGAAGCTGGGCCAACGCAAATTAGCCTCATCTTTTCCGGGACAGGAATCTTTACCGCCGTTCCACCTGAAGCCGGAACTTGATAAAGCCCGTTATGCCCGGACGAAAAGACGATCGTCCCGTTCTCGATCCCCATGTTCCTCCGTAGATTGACCACGGTACGTTGCAGATCACTTCCGAGTGGCCTCCGCCTGCCGACTTCAATTTTTCTTAGTTTTCCGTCAGCTGACAAAGAAAGCGATATAGCGGTTATCTGGAGACCAGAAAGGATAAACTGCCCCTTCCGTTTCGGCTACTGGTTGCGCCGTGTCACTGGACAAAGACGCGAATCCAGAATCTCGCCTTTACCATCCGCATCGGTCAAAGCTCCATCACAACCATTTGACCATCAGGAGATAATCGACTGCCTGCCCTTCAATCAGATTGCTTCCGAGCGGAAGATTGATAGCGCACTCGCAGTCTGGGCTGCGGCGGCCGGCCTACGTAACCAGAAAGCCAGCCAGAACTCCCGCACCGCGGCGGCTAGCGCCAACACAACCCAGGTCAGCAATTTCCTTCGGAAGCGCCGTGGAACGGGAATCACCACCCGGGTTGCGATCCGCTTTCCGCTATCCATCTCATTTCGCTGGCCAGGTCGCCGGCGCTTTGCCAGCGTTCTTCCGGATCTTTGGCCAAACATTTCTTTATCGACTCGTTCCAGCGATGGCGGCGTCAGCGGCGACAGGTTGTCGATCGCCGGCGGCTCTGTAGTCATGATCGCTGCCACCACTTTCGCCGTCGACTTGCCCTCAAAGGCACGTCGTCCGGTCGCCATTTCGTAAAGCACGCATCCCAGTCCGAAAATATCGCTGCGAGCGTCGGCTTCCTGTCCTTCCAACTGCTCGGGAGCCATGTATTGGAATGTGCCGACCAGCGTTCCTTCCGTAGTCGAGCGGGCTGTGAGTCATAGTAGCGGCGCTCGATGAAGCTACACCCACCGCTCCTATCACAGGTTTGGCCAGTCCAAAGTCGAGCAGCTTGACGCCCGCCTTGGTCAGCATCACGTTGTCCGGTTTCAGTCGCGATGGATGACGCCATGGCGGTGCGCCTTATCGAGCGCTTCCGCCATCTGCGCTCCATACTTCAGCACCTGTCGGTGGGAAGCGGCCCGCGACGCACGCGCGTACCCAGAGTCTCGCCTTCCAGATACTCCAGTACGATATAGTCGGCGCCGTTCGTTCTTCCCGATGTCATACAGTACGCAGATGTGAGGATGCGAGAGCTTCGAAATCGCTCGAGCTTCACGTTCGAAGCGCTCACGCAATTCCGGATTGCGCAGAAAGGTGGTCGGGTAAAACTTTGATGGCGACTTCGCGGTTCAAGCGCGTATCGCGGGCGCGATAGACTTCGCCCATCCCGCCGGCTCCCGCGGGGCAACGATCTCATAAGGACCCAAGCGTGTGCCTGCGTAAGAGGCATGGTCACCCCCGATGGACGCAGATTATACCTGCTATCCAAATCGCGGGAGCGGACGTCCGCGCCGCTGGTTACCGGCCTTCTCGAATCCCAGACGGATTACCTCGGCGGTGTCCTCGGGCAAACCAAGCGCGCCAATTTCCTCGGAGCTGAACCAGCGCACTTCGTCGGCGTCATCGGCTGCATGCGCCTCACCCCTGACCCGGCGGCAAAGAAAATCGACCAGCACAAAGTGATAGAGGGTGCGGCCGTCGTCATCGCGCAATACGCGGTCGTACACACCCAGCAGATCGGCGGTTTCGACCCCAAGGCAGGTCTCCTCGCGGGCCTCGCGGATCGCGGCTTCGCGCAGAGTTTCTCCCAGTTCGAGCACGCCTCCGGGGATGGACCATTCGCCAGCCAGCGGAGGATGTCCGCGCTTGACCAGCAGCACGCGGCCTTGGTCGATGATGATTGCGCCCACGCCCACAAGCGGCGATTCCGGATATTCACGTTTCATGGTTGGCGGCAGGAGAAGTCTACCAAGACCGATAGATTCGATGATCGGTTGGTTACCCGGTCGTCGGTTGCTAGTCCGAGATCGGAATGCGATAGATGTTTCGCCGCTCGTTCTGCTGGGTGTAGGAGAAGTACTGCGGCCCGGCGGCTGAATCGACTCTTTTGGGGATGGCGACAGCTCTCTTGTTTTTCTTTAACTCCTCTTCTGAGTTGATACCTCCGGCGGGTAAATCCGGAACTCCG
The DNA here is from genome assembly GCA_963822555.1 of Terriglobia bacterium. GTDB lineage: Bacteria > Acidobacteriota > Terriglobia > Terriglobales > Acidobacteriaceae > JAIQFF01. The sequence continues at coordinate 3,472,864 of CAWGHY010000002.1, read as the reverse complement.
CGGGAATTTACCGGCAGCATGTAGGTATTTCCTCCTCCCTGCGTATCGAAGGTTAGATAGAAGAACTTTCCGCTTATGTCCCAGCGACCATAACAAAAGACGGTACACAACTCAACGGATGGGCCGCCATCCAACGGATATGCAGCCACCACAGCCCTGTGCTCCTCGTCTGGGCCTTTGGTGGAGATCATTGCCCAGCGGCCGTCGGGAGAAGTCGCCAACAAGTCGAAGACCGGTTCTGGTCTGATTTTGTGACGCTCAGCTCCGTCCGGGCTGATGCGATAAAGGAAATTCGTTCCATCTTCGGTAGCACGCACCAACAGGTTGCCGTCAGGCAGAAACGACGGTGAATCCTGACTTGCGGTTGAGGGTACCGGGTACGGCGACGAACGATGATCGGTGGGGACCATCCAAAGATGGTTCATGCCGGATTCATCCTTCAGGGAGAGAACCGCGCGTTTGCCATCTTGCGAGATGGCATAATCCTCCAGCCAGGAACCAGGTTGAATGCCGCTACCCGCAGCTACACGGTCGGTTGCACCGCTGGCCAGATCCCGAACCCAGAGGTCGATGGCGGGGTTTTGCCCGCTTCGCATCAGGTAAAAAAGTTTGCTGCGATCGGAGGAAAACTTGGTCCAAAAGGCGCTGCCTTCCGAGGAGAGCTGGTGATCTCCGCTGGAATCGTGAAGCCAGATCGTATCGTCATCGGCGCCGACAGAAGTCAGCAACGATTCTCCATCGGCACTCATCGCCAGCCCCTCTTCTTCAGTGGTTCCAGAAGTCACTTGCTCCGGCGTGCCATCGGGAAATTTCTGGCGCCAGATATGAAAACGTCCGCCCGGGTTGGCACTGAGGTAGACCCACTTGCCATCCGGCGACCAGGCGCCAGAACTGCAGACAGCATGGGGAGGGCCGACGATCACGGGGTTTCCCCCGCCCTGGAATGGGACCACCCGGCATGGCACCAGTTTGCCTTGAGCGTCCATCATCACCATGAGGACCCAACGACCATCGGGAGAAAGATAAGAGTGGTGCACCATGCTGCGTTCGCCCGGCGGAGCGTAGACTTCGCGGCTCTCTCCCCGGCTTTCGTTGGTGGTGACCAGAACCAGATGCAGACCCCCATGCATCTCGGAGAAGAGAAGTTGCTTGCCGCCGTTAATCCAGCTTAGAGAAGAGGCATTCTTCAACAGCACGGTGGGCTGACCACCGAGGACCGGAACTTGCAGCGTATCCCACGGATCGATGGTGCTGTAAATGACGCGCGAGCCGTCGGGAGAAAAAGTTGGCGAAAGCTTGAGATCGGCATCGTGGGTAAGCCGGACCGCGTCCCCCGAAGGGAGCAACCGGATATAAAGATCTCCCGCAATGAACAGGTTATCGGGGCCACGTATGAAAGCCAGCATGCGCCCATCGGGAGAAAGAGCGGGATACACGGCGGAGTCGGTAAAGAATGTGAGCTGCTCCCAGGCCATGGATCGCGGCGCCGCCCGGTGTCCCAGATAGCGATATAAACCGACTGCAGCGGCCACCAGGATCGCCACTGCCAGGGCGCCGATCCATCTCCGCCGCGGGGTCCACCGCGAGAAACTCCGCCGCGCCTGAGAGGAGGACGCCATCGTGCCAGACTCGGAGTCTCGCTTCAACCGCTGCAGGTCGGATCGCAGGTCCGAGGCAGACTGGTAACGCAGGTTGCGGTCTTTTTCGAGCGCCTTGTTGACGATTTCGTTGAGCCGATGGGGCAAAATCGAATTGCGCTGGGAAACGTCGACCGGTGTTTCATCCAGGATGGCTTTGAAGATCACCGCCGAGGTGCTGCCGCGAAACGCAGGCTGTCCGGTTGCCATCTCGTACATTACGGCGCCCATGGAAAAAATGTCGGTGCGCTCGTCCAAAGTCTCGCCGCGCGCCTGCTCGGGCGACATGTAAGCGACAGTCCCAACCGCGGTCCCAGCCACGGTCATAGGAGAGGATGCGGTTGCCGTGGCCGCCGCCTGTGGGTGCTCTTCGCTCACCAGCTTGGCTAATCCAAAATCCAGCACTTTGCACTCGCCGTGCGCGGTGAGAAAGATATTTCCCGGTTTCAGATCGCGATGGATGATTCCTCGGCGATGGGCGGTATCCAGGGCGTCGGTAACTTCCTGCGCACAGCGCAACAGTTCGTTAAGCGGGAAGGCGCCTCGACCCAGGCGATCCGCCAGGGATTCGCCCTCCAGGAACTCCAAGACCAGGTAGCTGATCGGACCCTCGGTGCCGACATCGTAAAGCTGGCAGATGTGGGGATGATTGAGCGCAGCGATGGCGCGTCCTTCACGTTCGAAGCGTTCCCGCGCGTCGGTCTGGCTCGAACGATGAGTCGGAAGGATCTTGATCGCAACGATACGGTCGAGGCGAGTATCACGAGCGCTGTAGACCTCGCCCATTCCACCTGCACCCACCTGGACCACAATCTCGTACGGACCAAGGCGCGTGCCTGCTGCTAAAGCCATGGTTACGGGGAATTATAACGCTGGGTGAGTTCGAGGCAATGACCCAGTGTCAAGAACCGCTTACTCGATAATTCTTTGGGGCACCTCAAGAATTACACCACTACCTAGGTTTTTCACGGCAGGTCCAGCGCGGCTGGGTCGGGGTAGAATGATGCCGTGTCCCTCGACGAATACAAACGCAAACGCCGCTTCGAGGAAACTCCCGAGCCTCCTCCGAAGTTAGAGAAAAAATCCCGGCACCGTTTTGTGGTGCAGGAGCACCGCGCCACCCGCCTGCATTACGATTTCCGGCTTGAGATGGAGGGCGTGCTCAAATCCTGGGCTGTGCCGAAAGGTCCCTCATTAGATCCTGCGGACAAGCGTCTGGCCATGCAGGTGGAGGACCACCCTGTATCGTACTTTGACTTCGAAGGCACGATTCCGGAAGGCAACTACGGTGCGGGCACGGTGATGGTCTGGGATGTAGGCACATGGGAACCGTTGTCGCCTGAACCAGTAAATGGAAAATTCGTGCCTGGAACCGATGCGGAAGCCTCCGCCATGTTGAAGAAGGGCGATCTCAAGATCCGCTTGCACGGCAAGAAACTAAATGGCGATTTCGCGCTGATCCACATACGCTCGCGCCGGCCGGGCACGAAGGGCACAGAGTGGCTGTTGATTAAGAAGCAAGACGACGCGGTGGTAAAAGGCTACGACATCGATCAGTATGACGAGTCGGCGCTCACTGGCCGCAGCATGGCTGATATCGCGGGGGACGCTGGCTCGAAGCAGTGGACCAGCAGCCGTCCAGCATCGCGCGGGGCGGTGAAGGCGCCGTGGCTGGCAGATGCGATTGCCAAGTTCGATAAGAGCAAGAAAAAGACAACCACGGACGACACGGAGAACACAGAGGAAAAAAAAGCAAAAAAAAAAGAAGAAAATAAGACCGTAGCCGATTCGGCAGTTGATCAATTGAGACGTCCCAAGTCTTCCTCTGGGTCCTCAGTGTCCACCGTGGTCAAGAATCTATCCGGCGCCGCCAAGCGTCCCATGCCCACCGCTATCCATCCTATGCTGGCGACTTCTGTCGACGATCCTTTTGACGATCCCGAATGGCTGTTTGAAATTAAATGGGACGGTTACCGCGCCATTGCATTCATCGCCAAAGGCAAAGTTCGCCTGGTCTCGCGTAATCAGAATGACTTGACCGGGCAATTTCCCGAACTCGAAGACCTGCCGGAGCTGGTCGAGGCCGAGACCGCCATTCTTGACGGCGAAATAGCCATCCTCGATGAGCAGGGCCGCTCGTCGTTCAGTTTGATGCAGCAGCGCACGGGAATCCGGTCAGGTGGCCGCCGCACCGGTTCGCGGCAGGACATCCCCGTCCTCTACTATGTGTTCGATCTGCTCTATCTCGACGGCTACGACCTGCGGCGGGTCTCGCTGGAGGAGCGCAAGAATGTACTGGCGCAGATCACGCACGCCAGCGGTCCCCTGCGGTACTCCGACCACTTTCCCCACGGTAAGGCCCTGTTCGAGGTGGCCAAACAAAAAGGACTGGAAGGCATCCTGGCCAAGAAACGAGCCAGTGTTTACGAGGAACGCCGCACTCGGGAGTGGCTCAAAATAAAAATTACTCAAACCGTGGATTGCGTCATCGGGGGATACACCGACCCCGAAGGCACGCGCTCATACTTCGGCTCCATCGTGCTGGGGTTGTACAACCAGAAGGAAGAACTGATTCACGTGGGCCAGGCCGGCACCGGTTTTGATCGGGCGATGCTCAAGAGCGTCTGGCAGGCGCTCAAGAAGCGAGAAACCAAACGCAGTCCCTTTCCCCACGGCGTGGAAGCGCTGCGTACAGTGCACTGGGTGAAGCCTGAACTGGTGGCAGAAATCAAATTCACGGAGTGGACGCATGAGACTGCGGAAGGCGGCATGAAGTTACGCGCGCCAGTCTTTCTTCGACTGAGGGAAGACAAAGCACCAAAAGAATGCGTTTTGCAACAGTGAGTTCCAGTTTCTAGTTTCTGGTTTCCAGTTTCCAAACCGGCAAAACCAGAAACTGGAAACAGGAAACTGAAACTTACTTTATGTCTTTCATCGGCAGCATGGAGCCGTAGTCTTTTCCCGAGGGTTCGACAGCACGTACAACGACTCCACCAAAGGCGTCGCGACACTCCGGATATTTCGCCAGCAGCGCTTTCATCACAGCAAGGTTGTCCTGAAAAGTCTTTCCCGTATCGGAGACATCCACCGCCTGGTACTTCACCACCAGATCGAAGTCGCGACCGACCGGGACCGGGAACAGCTCAGTCACTTTAAATGTCTTTCCGGCTGTCCCCAGATCGGGAGGAGTCAGTTCGGTGGGCTTCACCGCCTCCATCTCGTCGTACAACTTGTCGGTTGTGGCGGTAGCCATGAAGGGCAGGGGGACCAGCAGCTCTCGCGCTTCGCCAAAGTAAAACCAGGAATTTCGCAGCTGCCCTTTGCTTTTGTACTCCCGTGCCTGGGCGGCAAACCAGTTGCCGTCATGGCCATCGATCTGAGCCGGCTTGGCGTAGAATCCGCCTAACTTCCAGTCGTTCCCCTGCTGCTGCAAAACGAAAGACAAGGTATAAGCGCCCTGCGGTGAAGCCACATCGAGAGTGACGATTCCGTAGTTGCCCGGCGGCAGATTAGGAATGATAAAAACTGCGCTGTCGCGAGTCTGTCCCTGGGCCCCGAAGACGCCGCAAAGAAATTCGGCGCGCGGCAGCGGCGCAGTACCCTCGGCCTTAAGCAAAAATGGGGGCCGCGCAACCGGCCGGACTCCATTCAGATTCGCCTGGTTTTCCTTGACAGCATTTTCGATGCCGGAAAAATCCGAGGCCAGGCTGGGGATTGCATTCTGCCGCAGCGAGGCTGAATCTCCGCGTGCGGCCATGTCATAGAAGCGCGTCGCAGTGGACACCAGCGCAGTGGCCGTGGCCTGGTCCATATCGGCCGCCGTCATGCAGGTCTGGGCCTGTGAGCCCAATGCCGATAGCGAAAACAACAATGCGGGCAGGCACTTAGCCAACGTCCTTGCGTAGCCGATATTCCACATCAAGACAATTCTAAACTGTCTCAGCCGAGGCTCGATAATCAGTTTTTCCGCTGACGGCGGCCGGGCGATTGCGCCGGAGTGCGCCGTGTGCTACCGTCGCCCCTGTTCCCATTTCTACGCGAGGGAGACGCTTATGGCCCTAATCTTCCTGGGCATTCTGGTCGTCATCGTCATCCTGCTGGTTGGGATGTACAACAGCCTGGTGCAGTTGCGTGTCCGCTGTGACAACGCCTGGTCGGATATCGATGTTCAATTGAAACGCCGTCACGACCTGATCCCCAATCTGGTCGAGACGGTCAAGGGTTACGCCACCCACGAAAAGAGCACCTTCGAGAACATCGCGAAGTTCCGCTCACAGGCGATGCAGGCCACGACCCCCGGCGAGAAGGCCGAAGCCGAGAACCAGCTCAGCGGGGCTCTGAAGAGCTTGTTCGCGGTGGCGGAAAATTATCCCCAGCTGAAAGCCTCCGAGGAGTTCACCCAACTCCAGGGCTCGCTGAGCCAGACTGAAGACACGATCCAGAATGCACGCCGCTACTACAACGCGGTAGTGCGCGACCTGAATACGAAGATCCAGTCGTTCCCCACGAACATCCTCGCGGGAATGTTTGGCTTCCAACAACGCCAGTTCTTTGAAGTAGCCGCGGCCGACCGCGAGCCCGTGGCGGTGAAGTTCTAGAAGTTCCAAACGAGTTGAGTTTTTGAGCCGCGAAGCGGCGCAAGAATAAAGCCCACGCCGCAAGCCGTGGGTCCCGAGTGGTGGCAGAGCGAGCCCCTCCGGGGCGAAAGAGCCGTCCGAAAACGCCGCCCAGGAGTTGTCGATTCTGAACGATTCTTTCGCCCCTCCGGGGCTCAATCTTCGACGGCTGCTTACCCACGGCTTACTCCGTGGGCTACATTCTTGCGCCGCTGCGCGGCTTACGGCGAACGCCTTGCGATCCAAACTCCTGATTCTGTTTTGTCTTGCCGCTCTGAGCGTTCCCCTATCCGCTCAAAGCTGGCGGATTGCCGACTTCCAGGACACGATCCTGATCAGCGAAGATGGATCGGCGGTGGTGAAGGAGCGCATTAATCTTGTCTTCATCGGCCAGTGGCATGGCATTCACCGCACCATTCCTGTCGAGTATCCCGGCCCGCGGGGCACGAACTACACTCTCTTTCTGGATGTCACAGCAGTTACCGATGCGGCCGGGCAGAAGCTTAGGTACGAATCCAAGACTTCCGGCGGCTACCGCGATCTGAAGATCTATATTCCCGACGCGGTCGACACGACGCGCACCGTGGAGATCATCTACATCGTCCGCAATGGGATTCGTTACTTCGAAGATCATGACGAGTTCTACTGGAACGTGACCGGCAACGACTGGCCGGTGCCCATTGATCACGCCGAGGCCCATGTCTACCTGCCGAAAGCGGCAGCGGGAGGATTGCGCGCGCAGGCTTTCACCGGGGTTTATGGCTCGGCCGAACGCGATGCCACCTCCGAAGTGAACGGCGCCGACGTGGCTTTCGAGACCACCAACCCGCTTCCCATGCGCGGGGGCATGACCATCGACATCTTCATCCCCAAAGGCATTCTGAGAGAGCCTGGGGCCATCACCCGATTTTTTTGGTTTCTGAGCAGCAATCCGGTTGTGTTCCTGCCCTTCGTCACGTTCGGTGTGATGTTCGTGCTGTGGTGGTACAAGGGGCGCGATCCTGATCCGGGGCGCTCGGTTGCGCCCATGTACGAACCGCCGCCCGGTATTTCTCCGGCTGAGGCGGGCACGCTGATCGATGACACCATTCATCCCCGCGACATCACCTCCACGATCGTGGACCTGGCCGTGCGGGGCTATGTAAAAATCGAGGAGACCGTGGATACCACTCTCCTGGTTTTTCACTCCAAGGATTACATCTTTCACTCGCTCAAACCGGCCACTGAATGGCAGACCCTGGCGCCGCACGAGCAGGTCATGATGGCCAATATTTTCACAGCGGGAGAGCAGACCAAACTTTCCAGCCTCAAGAACCGCTTCTACACCGCGATTCCGATCATCCGGCAGGACATCAAGTCCGCGCTCAAGAGCAAGGGCATGTATCTTCTTGATCCTGATTCGGCCAATGGTTACAGCGTCGGGGCTGCGGTGTTAATCGCTCTCCCCTTCATTGCCGCGCCATTCCTGGGATACACCGCCATGTTCAACTCCATCCCGCTCCTGATCGCCTGCGGCATAATCTCGCTGCTGATCTGGTGGTTGTTCGCGCGCCAGATGTCGGCCAAGACGGTACAAGGCGGCCGCACCCGGATCGCCGTGCTGGGCTTTCAGGAGTTCATGAACCGCGTGGATGCCGACCGGATCAAGCGCATGCCGCCGGATACGTTTGAGAAATATTTGCCGTACGCGATGGCGCTCGGAGTGGAACACCACTGGGCGCAGGCCTTTGCCGGGATCATACAGAATCCTCCCAGCTGGTATGTTTCACCCAACGGGATGACCGGCTTCAATCCGATATTCTTCTCGAGTTCAATGCACAACATGGCATCAGACATGAACCAGGTTTTCGTCTCCGCGCCCCGCGCAAGTTCGAGCGGCTCCGGATTTGGTGGTGGCGGTGGCGGCGGAGGATTCTCGGGCGGCGGATTCGGCGGCGGAGGCGGAAGCGCGTTCTGAGAGATGTCGAGGCAAGATTGTGGTTCTCGAGCACGGCATTAGGGCGAGGATCTGCTGTTTCGCCGCCAGACAGCAAGCAGATTCCTCGCAGATAGACCCTGGCTTCTGAGTGACCAAGGGGGACTTGAGATCAGACTCCGGCCGCTTGGCCCTTTCGTAATTCCTGCCTGTCTGATTGAGTAATTCTTTTCTTCAAGACCTCGAAACACTTCGTATCCAGCCGGTGAGGAACGTCTTTCTCCATGATTCCTAATACGACTTCAAGCGGCAAGCTATCCCGGTAGGGACGTTTCTCCGACAGTGCCTGGAAAATATCGGCCACCGCGATGATTCGGGCGGGCAACGTTAAGTCGGTTGCAGTCAGACCGTTGGGATATCCGCTTCCATCCAGCCGTTCATGATGGGCGCCCGCAATAAATGCCAGATGCTCGAAGCCGGAGATCTTCTCGAGAATAATGCGCGTATACATGGGATGCATCTTCATGATCTTCCATTCCGCATCGTCGAGCTTTCCGGGCTTCTCCAGGATGGCATTCGAAACGCTAAGTTTTCCGATGTCGTGCAGCAAGGCTGCCCGACGCACCAGGGTGATCATGCCAGGCGATAGCGCCAGCCCTTGTGCGATTTCGACCGCCGCTGCAGTCACGCCCACGGAATGATGAAAGGTATAGGCTGATTTAGCATCAATGACTTGCGCGAAGGCCTCGCATAGACTGTCGATCCGTTCCGGGGAAGCAGCGACGGCCACGCCTGGCTCCATCTCAAGCACAAACTCCCGAGCGTTGGCTGCACTTATCTGTCGCCACAGGGCTTTGTCGTGTTTCAGAGAGCGGACCACGGCCGCAATTTCAGGATCGAACCAGCTGCCGCTTCGTTCCGATATGACCTTAACGGCAGCTGCTGGACCAGAGCGGGAAGCGAACACCTCCAGCGTCTGACTTACGTTCATGATTTGCGCCAACTGTGGGATTTCCTTGCCGCTGCGGCCTTCCGAATAACCGTTCCCGTTCCAGTGTTCGTCCAGGGCGCGAATCGCCTGGGCGACGTTTTCGTTCAGTCCGATCTTCCGTGCGATCTCGGCTCCGCGCTCGCAACGTGCGCCGATCAGTTCCGCGTTGTTGCGTTTGAGCTGAAGTCCAACCTGGGCCATCCTCACCGCCCGTCGCCAAAAAGGCGCGCCAGGCAACACGTTCCGCATCAGATAGCGGGTTCCGGAAATAGAAACTTTCGTCCAGTCCTCGAATTTCACTTCGCTCTTGGCGCGAATTTCGTCCGAACCCATGATCTGGTGGAGACGTGCCGCGTTGCTGCTGCAGCCGGAGTCTTTGAGCAGCAGCGCGTAATACAGATCGTGCCGGTCGCCAACCGCCAGTTGAAGCTCTTCCGCGATGCGCATTCCCAGGATGCAGCTGCGGATGGAATGTCCCATGGGCTGCCCCTCCGTCAAGTCCAGTGCGAGAGACAATGCAGATACGACGTCGGAAAGACGAATTGTGCCGTGAGAATCAGCCGTGGACATGAGGATGGCGCAGTTCGCGCGTGCCGGTGCAGGTAGCTCATGTTGACGGGCGAGACAGAGATGAACAAGTTACGTCAGTAATTCAAGAAGAATGCTGAGGAGAAGAGTGCGGGGCGGGCGGGCGCCGCCGCCCGCCGCGGTTGCCCTTGATTTTCAAAAAACAAGTTTAGCGAGAACGTCTTACGGTAGCGATACCTCGCGGGCGAGGACGCCGGTCGCTCCATCGGATCGTCTACTCACTTGCAGCAGCGCTTCCTCGCGGCTGCGCGACAGACGGTCAAACCAGTGCAGGCCGGGAAGCTTGGCGATGGTGGCGTCAATGCGGCGCGCAATTTCCGCGCCCTGGGAGTCGCCTAGAATGAACGACAGAATCCAATCCACCTCGCTGTCCGGTTTCACTCCCCCGCCAACGGGAAGCCAGAAGTGGCGAATGACAAAGCTGGTCAAGCGTTGAGCATTGCGTGACTGCAGTTGCAGCCGCGCCTTGTTGTAATAAAAGGAGAAATGCCGGCGCTCGTCCTTAGCCAGCCGGCGCACCACTTCCGCCAGCACCGGGTTGCGCGTCTGGCGCGCCAGCACGCCGTAGCCTTCGAGGGTCGAGAGCTCAGAGATCGCGCCATATGTCAGGTAAGCGGCGTGAAAGTGCGAAGAGAAGCGGCACAGCACTGAAGATCCCAGTTCTTTCAGCCACTCGAGAAACGACGTCGCCTTCTGCACTTCGGCGATGCGGCTGGCGGAGATGGTAACGCCCACTGCGTTCAGAAACTGGCGCAGGGTGTGGCCGTGGAAGAACTCTTCGTATGCCCAGCAGCTCAGGAAAGCCGTGGTCTGCGGGTCTTCGACCGCGCAAGTATTGAGAATGGCGCGCAGGTAGACGATGGTGTGCGACTCGATATCGGTCATGTAAGTCAGCGCACGCACCTCCTCGTCGCTAAGGGGATAGCGCGCCGCCTGGCTTAAATCGAGGTCGCTGATGTCGACCTTCTTGGATAAACGGACGTACCGCTCTACGTCAAAATCCAGTAGTTCGCGAGGCTTTTCGGGCATGGCTCGTTTCCTGATCGACTCTGCCCTAGTGTACGGAAACGCTGCCAATCCGGATTTACGCTGTCACTTGTTCCGGTGAAACAGCCGATCGGTCAGGGTGGGCCAGAACTCGGCAAAGGCATTGCCGGCCATTCGTCCTGCGAAGCCCAGCGCGGTGCGAAGGCAGGCATCGCCGACGCCCGATTCGCTGTCTGCTCGCCAGGTGTTCGAAAGGAAGTTATTGCCTGAAATGCCGGCGTACCGGGCATAGGCAGGAGCCAACCCTCCGTCAGCCTGTCGCGCGGCGAAGGTCATCACCACTACGTTCTTGATTCGCCCTTTAAACGACTGACCGGTGGCGCGAAAGTATCGCGGGTCTTCTCCCCAAAGGGCGCCCAGCGACGCCTCCAGGGCGTTGCCGGTGGCGATCCCAGTGAAGCGCATCCCGTAGCGCTTGCCGAAGCCCTCCCAATGTGGGCCGTATTCCTGGGGGCGATTGATGGCGGTGCCGAAGGCCGCGGTAAACAAGCCACCAGCCAGACTTTCAGGGCCGATGGTGCTGCGGGTAAACCAATGCAACCGCTGTTTGGCGGTGATCGGTTGATAGGAAACCGGTCTGGTAGCGAAAGCGTTTGCAGCCTGGACCGGGATCATCTGGCCGGCCGCGCTTGCGCTCGCCAGGGTTAGCGCGGCGATTACGGTGATCAGGGTGAGATTCATCCCATCCTTGGTTGCCAAGGAGGAGGTTAGGTTTGCTTGACCGGGAGAAATAGCTGAAGAACCGCGCCAGGGGACGACACGCCAAGATCAGTCTTCGTCCGGGAATCTCGCAGTTCGAGCGGGTAACCAGTAACAAGCATCTGGGGGGAACCTAGTTCCTACCCTTGCAGTTGTCCTTATCAGGCTATTCCGGGGGGTGTCTTCCGTGATATAACCGCGCAAGCAGATCGTTCTGGCTACATTCATGGAAATCCAGTGCAGTCTTGGGTTTCGCACGTGGAAATGAGCGGGAGCGAGGAGGCTTTGTGTCCGACGCGCGGACGGGGAAGCGATTTCCCCTGGAACTACCGATCAAGATCCATAAAGAAGAAGGCGGCGGCGAGCACAGCGGCCTCACCGGGAACCTGAGCGCCGCCGGTGTGTATATCAAGGCCGACGCGGCTCTCGAGATGGGATCCACCGTCGAGTTTGAGATTACATTACCGCCGGAGATGACCGGGGCCAAGGAAGGCGTGGTCATCCAGTGCCGGGGTAGGGTGGTGCGCACCGACGAACCCGATGGCGGCAGTCCCACGGAGGCACGCGGCGTGGCCTGCGTGATTGACTCCTACGATTTTGTTCGCCACTAGAGGCGAGGAGCTGAAGAGATGCTGAAATTGATTCTGGCCGACAATCAAGCGATCTTCCGGGCAGGCATCGCCAAAGTGCTGGCGGTCGAAGACGAAATGCGCATCGTGGCGCAGGCACAAACCCAGGAGCAGATGTTCATGGCCCTGGACAAGTTCCGCGCCGCGGTTCTGGTGGTGGCGGGCGGGTTCCATTCCGATTTCAATGGCATCCTGCTGGCCGCCAACAAAGCCAAGACGCGAGTGGTGGTGCTGGCCGATACGGGCGAGAGCGCGCAACGCTACATGGGCGCAGGCGCGAACGGCGTGGTCTATCGCAATGTCACCAGCGCGGCGCTGGTCGATTGCGTGCGCAAAGTGGCGCGGGGAGAGAACTGGGTGCAGGACATCGCGGTGCCCAGCGAGCTCACCGAAAACGATATGGTGGGACTGCGGGTGCGCGACCGCTTGACCGCCAAAGAACTGCGGATCGTCGCCTTGATCGTGCAGGGTTACAAGAATAAAGAGATCGCCTCACAGCTAGGGACTACCGAGCAGGTGATCAAGAACTATCTGCGCAACGTCTACGACAAGATCGGAGTTTCGGACCGGCTGGAACTCGCGCTCTTTACCATTCATCACCGCATCCTGAACGAAGCAGCGGCAGCCACCGCTGCTGCCGCAACGCCACAGGCAGGAGCTGGGGTCACCTCGTAGAGGATTTTTGTTGACGAGAAAAGGCCGCCTGCGGGCGGCCTTTCTTTTTGCATTGCCCCAGCCCGAGTGGGGGCAGGCGTCCTCACCGACCCGGCGGAGCGAAGCTCCCCGGATTGCGTAAGCCAGCAGCCTCCGGCCAGCTTGCGCTGGCCCACCCGGAAGAGGGCGTGCGGGCCTGCGTAAATCGTTGTGATCCATTTTTTGAGTTGGACACCGGAGCAGTGAGCTGGCACAGTAGCAATGTCCACTACTTCGCGAAAAACAAGTTGCGAAGCGAGTGGTGCGGACATTGATGTTCCGCTTTTTACCCCTGTTGTTCCGGCCCGCAGTTTCCTGACCTCGTCGTCCCAACAAAAAACCCCGTGAGCGACGCCATTCGGCGCAGGCGCCGTTGTGTCCGCTCGCGACAACCCACAAAAGGAGACAAGGTCATGAAATCAATTCGGAGATTCTCGCTTTTCAAGGTGGTGCTTCTGGCGATCGCTGCCATGAGCGCTTCCGCTGTTCCAGCCCATGGGCAGACGACCAGCGGTAAATTCAGCCTGGCGCACAAAGTCCGATGGGGCAGCGCCGTGCTGCCGGCGGGGGATTACGCGTTCTCGGTGGATGCTCAGGATCCCCCGACTCGAGTCACGGTTCGCCAGGTCGATGGCGCCATGGTTGCGATGTTCATGCCCCAGTCAATCGCTGATGACGACCTCGTCGGCGCGAGCAGCCTGGTTCTCCATGATGAAAACGGGGAATCGGTTGTCAGTGCACTGCGACTGAAGAGCGTCGGATTGGCGTTGAAGTTTGCCACTCCAAAGCTCTCGCCACCGGTTGCAGAAACGGCAGGTTTGGGGCCAATCGCGGCCTCTCAATCCGCCAAATAATACTGCATAAAAAGAGGCGGCCGTCGAACCTGGCGGCCGCATTCTTTTTGCTCTGTCGTGCTAATTGGTTCGGGAGTTGCGCCGCAGCTCATCGGTGAGCACAACCGCTTCCGCCACCTGGCGCATGGACTTGCGGGTCTGCCGGCTCTGCCGTTGCAAGGCAAGATAGGCCTGTTCCTCATCCAGCGAAAGATCCCGCTGCAGAATCCCTTTGGCGCGTTCCACAATCTTTCGCGTTTCCAGTTGCTGCGAGAGATTGGTATTTTCGGTTTCCAGGCGGGCCATTTCGATTTCAGCCCCCACCAGAAAACCCGCGGTTGAGACCAGACGAATTTCGCGCTGATTGTGCATGTGAGGACGGCGATGCTGCAGGTTAATTACGCCCACCACCCGTCCCCGCGACAACAATGGTACCGAGAGGAATGCTTCGTATGTGTCTTCCGGCAGTTCGTGGAAGAACTGGAAGCGCGGGTCTTTCGAAGCGTTTTTCGAAACCGCAACCGGCTCGCGATGTTCCGCCACCCATCCGGTGATGCCTTCGCCAACGTTCAATTTCAGGCGATCGACCACGTCGGGATGTGGGTTCTTCGACGCGCGCAACAGGAGTTGCTCATCCTCGAGAACATAAATCAGGCAGGAATCACATTTCACCAGAACTGTAAGAAAATCTACAACGCGCTCCAGGGCCTGATGCAAAGCGTCCGCAGACGCCATACTGCTGCCTAGCTCGTGCAGAAAATCAACCGAAGAATCGTCTAAAGGCAATGATGTAGACATGCTTAAACGATAGGGAAGGAGAGGAGGCCTGTCCAATAACAATTTTCGATCACAGTCATAAACCCTTTTCGCGCAACTTAGTTCAATTAAATGAATCTTCTGAATGGTTTAGCGAATATTTTGTTACGGCAATGTTACAGAATTTCTCAGTTGGAAAGTGCGGGCGGTTGGGTCATGTGGTCGCGGGCGACTCGCCCGCGGTTTTTGTGAGAGTAAGCACAGGGCAGAGGTGGTTCCTCGCGGGCGAGTCGCCCGCGGCCACATGGTTCGTTAAGGTTTGGAAAACCTTAGATCTTCTCGCCGATCGCCTTGCCTTGCGTAAACAAGTACAAGTAATCCGGCCCCCCGGATTTCGAGTCAGTACCTGACATATTGAATCCGCCGAAAGGATGCGCAGCGACGGTAGCGCCGGTGCACTTGCGGTTGATATAGAGATTGCCGACGTGGAACTCGCGCTTTGCGCGTTCGATCTTCTCCCGGGATTTGGTGTAGACCGCGCCGGTCAGGCCGAATTCGGTGTCATTTGCAATCTCCAGCGCGTGATCGTAATTCTTCGACTTGATCACGGCCAGCAGTGGCCCGAAAACTTCTTCCTGCTCCAGGCGCGACTTAGGCGGGATGTCGGCGATGACCGTGGGTTGCAGGAAGTACCCCTCGCCTGCGTTTTGCGCCGCTCCACCGCCGGTGATGACGCGTCCATCTCTTTTGCCCACCTCAATGTAATCCAAGATCGACTTCATGGAGCCTTCGTTGATCACGGCGCCCATGTTGGCATTCTCCGCGGGATCGCCGACCGTGATTTTCTCCACTCGCGCCTTCAGCTTTTCCAGGAATATTTCGTAAATGCGGGCGTCGACAATGGCTCGCGAACAAGCCGAGCACTTCTGTCCCTGGAATCCGAATGCGGCCTGAGCCACGCCTTCAACGGCGGAGTCGACGTCCGCATCCGCGTCCACGATGATGGCGTCCTTGCCGCCCATTTCGAGAATCGTGCGCTTGATCCAGATCTGGCCGGGAGCATGGGTAGCGGCGCTCTTGTTGATATCCAATCCCACTTCGCGCGATCCGGTGAAGGCGATATAGCGCGTCTTGGGATGGGCAACCACTGCATTACCGAAGCTGGCCCCGGCGCCGGGACAGAAATTCACCACGCCTTCAGGCATGCCGCACTCTTCCAGCAGTTCGACGAACTTTGCCGCGATGGTCGGAGAGTCACTCGACGGCTTCAGAATCACCGTGTTGCCGCTCACAATCGACGCCATCGTCATTCCCGCCATGATGGCGCAGGGAAAATTCCACGGCGGAATTACCGCGCCGACTCCCAGCGGAATGTAGGTGAGCGTGTCGCGCTCTCCCGGCATCTGCACCGGCAGTTCGGTCCGGGAGAGCCGCAGCGCTTCACGCGCGTAGTATTCGGCAAAGTCGATGGTCTCGGCGATATCGGCATCCGCTTCCGCCCAGTTCTTGCTTACCTCAAAAACCAGCCAGGCGCAGAATTCAAACTTGCGCTCGCGCAACACGTCGCCCAAATGGAAGAGTAAGCTGGCACGCTCTTCAAACGAGGTCTGGCTCCAGGTGGCAAAAGCCTCCAACGCCGCCTGCATGGCCGGTTCCACGTGCTCCTTGCCGGCTTTCTGGTGCAGCCCCACAACCTGCGAGGGTTTCGCGGGATTGATGGATTTGATCTTGTCACTGGTCCTGATTCGCTTGCCGCCAATGATAAGGTCGTACTCCCGGCCCAGCTGGCCGCGCACTTTCTCGATGGCCGCACGCATGCGGCGGGCATTTTCGTCCCTGGTGAAATCGACGAGCGGTTCGTTTACGAACGGTCCTTCGTGCAAACGAATCTGTAGGCGGGCTGGAGCTTCAACGGTTGCCATGAAAGCACCTCGGAGATATTCGATGCCGGTGGGTAGATGTAAGACTCCTCATTTTAGCACCGGGAAAAGGGCCAAATTGTAGCGCCGACCCTTCACTACGCTCGTGGGCGGCGCCGGCTGTCGGGTGGGCGTCCGACCCACCCCACCGGGGAAGGCCGAAGCTACGGAACCTTTACGGACTCTTCTTTTTCGGCGGGCTGGTAACTCATGGCGGCGGTGCGTTCCAGCTTGTCCCAGGCGAAGCGGCGGCCTTCGGCTGCACGCTTCAGTGTCTTCAGCAGAACCAGCGAGAACAACTGCCGGTAGGCGAAACGTTGCAACCAGACCTGGCTCAGCAGCCACGGATCTTCGGGCGCTTCCGGACGGCGGCGTTCGAGCGCAAAGGCTATCGCTGAAGCCAGAAAATCCATCACCAGGAAGGCCACAAAGAAAACAATCAGACGCTGAAAGCTGCCCGGGTCGGTAGATTCTGGGTGGAAGGACTTCTGAATGAAATACCAGATCGTTCCCACAAAAAACATGATGTCGATAAAAGGCGAAACCAGCGGCAACAGGACCTGGAAGATGGCAATGTTGGGCAGTGCAATCCAGCCTAATACGCCTTCACGGGCAAATGCTGCGCGGTGTTTCCACACCGATTGCAGTATTCCGAAAGACCAGCGAAAGCGCTGGCGCATCAACCCTCGGGCATTGTCCGGGGCTTCGGTGTAGGCCAATGCGAGATCTTCGTATTCGACGCGGTATCCGAGTTGCAGCAGCGCCATGGTGAGGTCGGCGTCCTCAGCCACGGTGTCGGTGTGGAATCCGCCGGCTTCGCGTACCGCCGAGACCCTCCAGGCGCCGATGGCACCCGGCACCACGCTGACCGCTCCCATTGTGTTCAAGGCGCGGCGCTCGAAGTTCTGGCTGGTGATGTACTCGAGGGCTTGCCAGCGGGTCCAGAGGTTGACCCGGTTGCCGACTTTAGCGTTGCCTGCGACCGCGCCGACCTTGGGATTGAGGAAATGAGGCACGAGGCGGGATATGGCATCCGAGGCAATCACCGTATCGGCGTCAATGCCCACAAAAATTTCTTCGCCACTCATGTTTTCCAGGCCGAAATTTAGAGCCTCGGCCTTGCCGGCGTTGGGTTTAGTCAGGATAAGCACTCGGCCGCTGGCTTCTTCGAGAGCAAACGCGGCGCGCGCAACCTCGAGCGTCTTGTCGCTGGAGCCGTCGTCGATCACGATGACATGCAGGTTGGGATAATCCGAGATCAGCGCCGAACGAATGGTTCGCACGATGACCTTTTCCTCGTTATAAGCGGGGATCAACACCGCGACCTGGGGCAGATAATTGGCCGCATCGCCCGGGCTTCCATAATGCCGGGGCCAGAGCCGGTCGAAGATCGCAAATGCGCCGATGAAGAGAAGCCGCCCGGTCATCAGCACATCGCCCACGAAGAAAATCCAGGTCATGGCGTTGAACGCCAGCGGGAAGAGAGCGAATCCAAACAGGTTCAAGCGGGCGATCCAGCGCTGATTGGAAGGGATGGGCGGCATCACTTCCGCCCGAGTCCGGCCCAGCAACTCGTACAGTGGGACGATTTTCAATCCTTTGGCCCGCACGCCTTCGATGATTCTGGGAAGCGCCAGCACGGTCTGCTCGCGATCACCGCCGCCATCGTGCAGCAAGATGATGTTGCCGCAGTGAATGTCGTTGGCGGCGCAGGGCGGAAGATGCGACAGCACATCGGCGACAAGCTGGTCGGCGCTGTGACGCGGATTGTCGCGCCAGTCGTTGGGATCGATCTTGTCTCCGATCGTGATGTAACCCATGTCCTGTGTCGTCTCAAGCGGGCGGACCTGGTCTTCGGTGTCGGGCTCGGCGTCGATCGAATAGGGCGGGCGGAAAAGAATGGTTCGAATGCCCAGGCGGCTGGCAAAAAGCTGCTCGGTAAGATTCAGTTCCACCGCCCGCATGAATCCCTTGGAAATGTTGCTGATGTCGGGATGCGTGAAGGTATGATTCCCGATCGCGTGCCCCTCGCGGTAAATGCGGTCGGTGACTTCGGAAAATTTGTCGGCCTGAATGCCAATCAAAAAGAAAGCTGCTGGAGCCTGTTCTCGTTTGAGCACATCCAGGATCTTGGGCGTCCATTCCGGATCGGGGCCATCGTCGAAGGTAAGTGCGATCTTGTCCGGGCTTGATCCGTATCGCGCCACCCGGTAAGGCTGGGGCAACGAGTCGAAGCTTTGATCGGTAATGAGTCCCGTGGTCTTATCCAGGGTGACGCTGCGTTGACCGTCGGAAGGCCGCGCCTCGATGCGCAGGATTTCGCCATTGCCTTCCATGTCCACGTCCTGGCCCGGCGGGACGTCTTTCAATTTATTTTCTGCCCCAACCTCACCCGGAATGTCCCACACCCGCCACAACGAGCGATCTTCCGATCCCAACCTCCACAGCGCGAAGGTCTGAATGCCCAGCGACTGGGCGGCGCGCATTTGATTGAGCGCGGTAACCGCGTCCAGAAACCAGATGTCATGCTGCAAATCGTGTTCGTCCAGATAACTGATGTGGGGATTCATGCTGTCGCCGTCGAAATCCACATCGGCTTCCGAGTCGCGCGCCGCCAGCCATGCATCCTGCACGGTCACGTTTGTGTCTTTTACACCGGGCGGCAGAGGTCCATGCTTCGGCTTCTGCACCCAGTCGTAGCCGTAGTTGCCGATCGCCGAGATCAGCTTGTCCTTTGGGATTACCTTAATGGCCGCTTTGAGGTTCGCCACAAACCAGTCCTGTGAGGCCACCGGTCCCTGCGTACCCGGCGAGGGATAATGCTCGTCGTAGTTCATCAACACGACGCCGTCGACATGCGACGCGATGGCGGCGTAATCGTATTCCGAATTGCGCGCCTGCACGCTGACGTACAGCTTCATCCCTTTGCCATGCAGGTCATCCGACAGTTCCTTCAGCAGCGCCAGATAACCCGGTTGTGCCTTGCGGCCCAGGGTTTCGAAGTCGATCATCAAGCCGTGATATCGATCTGTGGCTAGAAATTGCGCCACCTGATCGCGGAAGTTTGTCCGGGCATCCTCGTCATTCAGGAAGGCGCTGATATCTACCCAGTCGGCGCCGTCGAAGTTGTTGATCATGGGGAAGACTTCCATGCCGGTGTCTTCCAGTTTCAGAAACGGCATGACCTTGTCATCCACCGGACGGACGGTTGAGTCCTGGATCACGTCGAAGAACTTGTTGGTCTGTTCATCGATACCCTGCAGCCTGCCGTCGGGCGAAATAATGTGCAGCCAGTCGGGGAATAGCAGGTCAACCTGCCGGGCATATTCGCGCAGAGACGAGAAGCTGGCCGCATCGTAGGGCACGTAAAACGCGGCACGAATACCTTCTTCCTGGTTCAGTCCCACCTGCGAAGTGGCCGATTTGGACCGGCGGTGGCCGCGTAGCGCGGCGGCTAATTTTCGCCGCTCTTTCGCCTTTTCGCGTTCTTTCTCTTTCAACGCCCGGTAGGGCTTTTTCTGCGGCGCCAGAAGCAGATCGGGCAGCGGCTCATTGCGCAAAGCGGTGTAGGCGAAAAAAATGACAAGCAGCGTAATGCTTACGCCGATGAGATCGAACGCCAGCCGAATTCGCTTCCATCGAGCCCTGCGGGGATCGTAAAAAACCGGTTTAGCCATGAAGATAGGTGTCTATCTATCCTAAGCTGTGGTATTCGGACGGTCAATGCGTGCAGCCTGCAAACCTGCTCCAGTTGAGGGCTGAAGGCTTAGGCTGGGGTATATTCTTAGCGTGCGCCAACTTGTGCGCCAACACCTCCGATTCTTTCTGTGGGTCACGCTCGCTGCACTGGGGCTGCGTCTCTTTTTCCTGTTTCGTTTTCCCGCCATCATCGCCGATTCCTTTGTCTATGGCGACATCGCCAAGAACTGGCTGCAGCATGGCATTTACGGCCTGAGCGGTACGGTCGAAATCTCCCCCACTTACATCCGTTTGCCGGGATACCCAGCCTTCCTGGCTGCGGTGTTCGCCATATTTGGGATGGAGCATTACCGTGCCGTCCTGGTGCTGCAAATCTTCGTGGACACAGCCACCTGCTTCCTCATCGCAGACATGGCGCGTCGGCTGGTTTCAGCCCGGGCTGCGCGCGCCGCGTTTCTGTTGGCTGCGCTGTGCCCGTTTCTCGCCAGCTACGCCGCCGCCGCCCTCACCGAGACGCTGGAGATCTTTTTCACTGCGCTGGCTTTCGATTGCGCCATCGCAGGTCTGGAGAGCCTCGATGCGCGGCGACTCCGGCCGTGGCCGGGATGCGGGCTGGCCATCGGCGCCGCGATTCTGCTCCGTCCCGATGGGGGCCTGTTGCTGATTGCCATTGAATTTTATTTGGCGCTGTTGTGGTTTCGTGCCGGGAGAGGCGGAGCGCGGGCGAGTCGCCTGCGGCCACACGTTCTCCCTCACTTACTGCGAATTGTTTTGGTTGTGGCGCTCTTCTCGCTGACGCCACTTGTGCCCTGGGCCTGGCGAAATTTGCACACCATGCATCGTCTCGAAGTGCTGGCCCCGCGCTACGCCAATGAAGAAGATGAATTCGTTCCCGCCGGATTTAATCGCTGGGTGAAAACATGGATGGCCGACTACGCATCGGTCGAGGAAATCTACTGGCCCGTGCCCGGAGACACCGTGGATGCGAGTAAGCTTCCGGATCGCGCTTTTGATTCCGAAACGCAGCGCCAGCAGACCGAGGATCTTATCGCGGACTATAACCAGGTTTTGCACGTCACCCCGGAACTGGATGCGCGCTTTGCGGCTTTGGCCGGCCAGCGCATCCGGCATGCACCGTTGCGTTACTACGTTTGGCTGCCGCTGGTTCGCATCGCCGACATGTGGCTGCGACCGCGCACCGAAACCTTGCCTTCCGATACCCGGTGGTGGGAATTCAACGACGATCCGAAGTGGTCGGCGCTGGCGATCGGGTTGGGAATTATCAACCTGCTCTACCTGGGAGCGGCGCTGGCAGGACTGCTGCGGGCTCGGTGGACGATTCCGCTCGGCCTCTTGCTGACATTTGTGTTGTTGCGTTCTGCTTTTCTCGGAACTCTGGAGAATCCCGAACCGCGATACACGATGGAGGCCTACTTCTTTGTCATCGTGCTGGCTAGCGCCTTGTTTAGATAATCCGCGGCAGAAGTCTCGCGATCAGCGGCTGACTGGAGCCGGCAAACTTCCAGCTGTGGCCCGCTCGCGTTGCGCATCCAGAATGCGGCCGAGTTGCTGATAGGCCTCGGCCAGGAAGAGATGCGCTTCCCGCGAATCAGGCTGGACCTGCGCCGCTTTCTCCAGATTGGTTAAAGCTCCGAGCGGATTGCCTTGCAGCGAGAGAATCCGGCCGCGCAGCAAGTTGGCGCGATAATGGTCGGGAGTGATGGCCAGAGTCGTATCAAGTTCCGTGATCGCCTCTGCAACCCGGTCGATGCGCGCATAAACCGCGGCCAGTGAGAAATGCGCGTCCGCCCACTTAGGGGCTCGCGCGGCTGCGGCTTCGAACTCAGGCGCGGCACCTTTCCAGTCGCCGGTTTCAAATAATGCCAAACCCAGTTCATAGTGGCCCATCCCATTGTCGGGCTGCGCGGTCACCGCTTTCCGCAAGGGCGCGATCGCCAGATCGAAGTGCTTGAGCCGGGCCTGGGCTATCCCATATTGCATGTTGGCCACCGGCATGTCGGGTTGCACCGTGAGAGCACGCTGCAGCAGCGGGATGGCCTGCTCATAGCGGGCATCTTCTACCGCGAACATGGCGTCATGCAGCAAATTGGCAATTTCAATCCGGCTCTTGGGATCGATCCCGGTGAGGTTCTTATCGTCCTCGGCAGGATTCGTATCCGAGCCCACGTATCCCAGCGCCTGCAGCTTTTGCATTTTCTCCGGGTCAGGCTTGCTCAGGTCAACCAGAGTCTGGCTGGTCTTGTTGCGAAAATCCGTGAGCTGCGAAGCCAGCGTGTCGGTGACCGCTTTCGAATTTCCGGCAAGATTGTGAATCTCTTCTGGATCGCTGGCCTGGTTATAGAGTTCGGGCTCCGGAGCCTTGATGAAGAGATATTTTCCCGTGCGCAGTGCTCGCAGCGAACTCCAGCCAAAAGCCCGGTGAGGATAATCGGTCTCGGCATAGCTCGGCCGGTCTGGAACGGGGTTGGCGGCACTCGCGGTTGTCGAAGACTTGACCAAATCCAGAAGAGATTGTCCCTGCATCTCCGGGGGAGGCGTGAGGCCCACCGTCGAGAGAATGGTGGGAGCAACGTCGACCAGGCCGGCGCGGGTTTCGATCCTCTTTCCGGCCGAGCGATTGAGCGGGAGCTTGATCAGCAGGGGGACATGAAGCGTCTCATCGTACAGAAAAACTCCGTGAGTGCTCTCGCCATGCGCGCCCAAAGATTCGCCATGGTCCGCCATGACGGCGATCATGGCTTCATCGTAGAGGCCGTGCTTGCGCAGCGCGTCCAGCAATTTACCGACGCAGGAGTCGGCGTACGCGATTTCCCCGTCGTAAGGTTGAGCCGCGAAGCGTTGTTTGTAAGGCGCGGGCGGATCGTAGGGATCGTGCGCGTCGTAAAGATGAACCCAGAGGAAAAATGGTTTATTCGGAATCGTGCTCAACCACGCCAGAGCGTGCTCAACCACGACTTCGCCGCGCCGTTCGACTGTCTGGTAGCGGTCAGCGCCGTGGCGGCGCAGTCGAAAGCCTGCATCATAGACGTCGAAGCCGCGATCGAATCCGGGAGCCGTGCCATCCAGCGGATCGAGTACCAGCGATGCCACAAACGCTCCGGTCTGGTATCCACGGTGACGTAGAATGTCGGGCAAGTACGGCAGCTGGGGAGAAAGCGGCACGCCGAAATCGTTGACGTGATTAAACTGGGGATACGTTCCCGTAAGAATCGTGGTGTGCGAAGCCGTAGTCAGCGGAACATGGGAGTAGGCGCTCGAAAAAACCACCCCCTGTTGCGCGATGGCATCCAGGTTCGGGGTCAATCCACCTTTCGATCCCAGAAACCCCATCCGGTCGGCCCGCGTGGTGTCGAGCGTAATTAAAACGATATTGGGCCGGCGGACAACGGCGCGGGTCGAATTCGTGCGGCGGGGCGCGCTCTTCGGGCTCTGGGCAGCGACAGGTAAGACTGTGACCAAAACCAACAGAAGGAAGGATGGACCGAATCGCCGGACTGCCATAGGAATGAAAAAGGGAGTCTAACATAGGCAGACTCCCCGGAAATCGCTGAGCTCTCTGAACTTTCTAGAAGGTAAACTTCAAAGAGAAGTTCATATTTCGCGGCCCACCCTGCGCAATCACAGGATTGCCCGCGGCCACATCGGAAGTCTTGGTGACCGTTCCGAAACTGGCGCCGAATGTGTTGTCGGGTGCGTAGTAGAAATTCCCGCGATTCAGGATGTTGTAAACCTCCCAGCGCAATTCCAGGTTCAACCGGTCCGAGATTTTCGTGTTCTTCATCAGTGTCATGTCCCACTGACTGAGTCCGGGACCGATCAACTGGTTACGCCGTGAATTGCCCACCGTGCCCGGGCAGGGAATGTAGAACGGCGACAGAGGTATGGAGCCGCCGACAAAATTCGGCAGTGTGCTGTCGAAATTCTGTCGCCCGCAAGGATCGAATTCTCCGATAGAGCCACTGGCAATCACATTTTCCACCACGTATTGTGCCGGGTTGCGGGTGTTGTACTTCACCGGCGTTCCATCCCACGCCGCACGGATCGAACTGCCCGACAAACCCTGCCCGGAAGGATCGGCACCGCCGCCCAGCAGGACGCTGAAGGGACGCCCACTGATGGCGGTGTAGATGGTGCTCAGCTGCCATCCCTTGCCTAACCTCTCGCCGAGACGCGGGATAGAAGGCAGCGAGTAAACGCCGCTGGCATTGAAATTCAGCCGTACATCGTGATCGCAGAGGCCGCGGTTGTCGCCGATACTCAGCGGGTTCTGCATCTGCGGATAGTCGCCGGTGCCGCCGCGATTGAAGGAACTCTCGTCGAAACACTTGCTCCAGGTGAAATTGTATTCCGTGTCGAGGCCGTGCCAGTCCCGCTGGTTGTAGGAGGTTTGCAGACTGTCGTATTGCGAATCGCCCAGGTTGGTGGTCTGGACAATGTGCCTGAGGTCGGGGAATTGACTGAAGAATGGACGATCGGAGAGATCGCCGCCGCTTCCAATCGGACTGGCGTTCAAGTCACGATTTACCGCGAGATCCTGCCCGTGCTGTCCGGAGTAGCCGATGGTCAGGACATTATTACGCGCGACTTCCTGCTGGATGCTGAGGCTGTAGTTATGCGCCCGCGGAGTCTTGAAATTTTGCACGATCGAGTAGGCGTCGAAGGGAGGTTCGCCGGTTGGACTTGGGCCGAAAATCGGTCCTTGCGAAAAACAGATGTAATCGCCGGTTGCGGTAACGGGATCGAAACAGCTGCTGGCCGGATCGTTCGGAGGCAGTCCAGAACCGCCACCCAGGCCCACGTCGCCGGAAATTGATACCGAGAACAGCCCGAGATTGGCCTGGGTAAATGCACCCGCGCTTGCTCCGGCCAGCGAATAGGGAGACGCGAACGTGGCAAAATTCGGAACATCATAAGCCAGGGAGTAGCCGCCGCGTAGCGCTGTTCGTCCGGTCCCGAAGATGTCCCAGGCAAAGCCCAGCCGTGGACCAAAGTCCTTATAATCCATGTCGTAGAGACGGTCGAGTCCCTTGCCGACTTGCACCAGGCCCTGGCCCGGAATGAAGTTTGCCGCAAGGTTGTTGCGGTCGCGCAAGTTGCCGAAGATGTCGTAGCGCAGCCCAAAGGTCAGAGTGAGGCGCGGTTTGATCTTCCAGTCATCCTGGATATAAAAGCCCACCGAATTCTCGACCAGGTGCCGGTGGGTGTCGCCAAAGGCGCGGTTGGCGTTATCGGCCTTGCCTAGCAGCAGTTCTTCGATGGCATCCTGAACCGGATCCGCCGACATTGAGGCATAGTAAGTGAAGTATCCCAGCAGCATCCCGGTACGCGCGTTGTTGCGCAGACTGTTGGTGTAAGCCCTCTGGAAATTCCCCCCCAGCTTGATGGTGTGGTTGCCTTTGACCCAGGAAAAATGCTCGGACCAATCCCAGGTCTGGTCCGGACGGGTCGTAATCGGATAGCCCTGCACACCGCCGATGTAACCCCCGTACCCGAGGGGGAGAAGATACACATACGGCACGCCAAAATCGGCCGGACTGAGCGGTCCGGTATCGATCCCCAGGCTCTTGGGATCAATCTTGTTCTGGATGCCGAGGAGCTGCGCGAATCGAGTGAAGCCAAGCCGGCTCTCCAGAATTTTGTTCGCGCCCAGATTGGAAGTCCAGCTCACGCCCGCCATCTGAGCCCGCGACGGCGCCACCGAATTGAACAAGTCTTGCGGCTGGCTGGCGGCCGGAGGCAAGCCAGCGAACGGAGGTGCGCTTTGCAGGCTGTCGCCCAGAATGTAACGCACCGCCAGAGTGTTCTTGTCATTCACCCGGTAATCGAATTTCACGCCAAAAGTGTTGGCGCTGGCAGTAGTCGGGCTTCTGGCAATAATCGAACCGCTGGGATCGGTGGGAAAGAAATTCAGCAAGGTCTGGCCTACGGGATCTACGGTCAGGCCCTGTGCGGCAATGTCGGCCATCGCGCCTTGAATTTCCGCCGGCGTTGGGACGGTTCGGCTGCTTACCGCGAGCGACTTGTAACGCTGCCCTTCATAGAAGAGGAACATGAAGGCTTTATCCTTGACGATGGGGCCGCCGATAGAGCCGTTGAACTGGTTATTGTGAATCGGGGTCTTCTGTCCCTGCGAAAAATAATTGGAAGCATCGCCAAATCCGTTGTGATTGACCCAGGTCCCCGATCCATGCCAGGTGTTGGTGCCGCTCTTCATGTTGAGCAGGATGGGAGCGCCGCCCTTGACGCCAAACTCAGCCGAGGGCGTCTCCTGGACACTCAACTCCTCGATCGCTTCAGGAGGAAACAGCACCGCGGGAATTCCCACGATGCCGGTCTCGCCGATGGCGGAGTCTCCGTAATACCGGTCATTGTTGTAGAGGCCGTCGATGAAGTAGTTGTTCGATTCGACTTTGCTGCCGTTGATGCTGATCGCCTGAAAACCGCCACCCGGAGTGCGCTGGACACCGGGGGTTATGGCCAGCAGGGAGTTGAAGTCGCGTCCATTGAGCGGAACGTTTTCGATTTTCTTGTTGTCGACATAGTTGTTGTTGTTGGGAGAAAGCTCTACCAGCGGCGCGCTGCCTTCCACCTCGACGGTTTCCGTGCGCTGCCCGATGCTGAGCTTGAAGTTCGCAGGAGCCAAGCCGCCGGCCTGCACGTTCGTGGTTTGGACCGCCGACTTAAAGCCCTCAGCTGATGCAGTGACCTTATAAGCGCCGATGGGAAGCTCGGGAATACGAAACGCGCCAGTATCGCTGGTAACGCCGGAGCGCGAGAAGTTGGTGTCCGTATTGACGGCCGTGATCCTGACATTGGGCAACACGGCGCCCGAACTGTCGGTTACTTCGCCGGCAATGTCGCCGGTAATTCTTTGCGCCTGCAAGGGCAGGCTGAGAATGCCTAGAGCGATGAGAAGGAAAGAAAACACATACCTGTAGGGTCGGCCGTGCGCCATGGAAAAGTCCCTTCGTTGTGCTCGAAGTCAGGTGAGCGTTGGGCTAAATTGGGGAAAAGTCTAGTTGGATCAGTTGTGGACGATCAAGAGGAATGTTGCGCGCCGCGATGACTGGTGGTCATCCCGAGAGCAGATGATCGCAAAAAAAAGAAAAGGGAATCTGCGAACCGCAGATTCCCTGAAAATCAAACTGACGCATGCAAACTAGAACATGAATTTGATCGCGAAATTCATACTCCGCGGACCGCCTTGCGCAATCACGGGATTGCCCACGGCGACGTCCGGTGTCGTGGTAATGGTTCCGAAGGAGGGGCTGCCCACCGTGTTATTTGAAACCAGAGGCGCAAAATTCGCGCGGTTCAACACGTTGTAAACCTCCCAGCGGAACTGCATGGTCAAACGCTCACCGAAATGCGTGTCCTTGATGAGGGTAGCGTCCCACTGGCTCAGGCCCGGGCCGCGTAGCATGTTCCGGCGCGAAGTTCCGATGGTTCCATCGCAGGGGATAAAGAACGGAGTCAGCGGCTGCCCACCCAGGAAATGCCCAGGATTATTGGGATCGGGATCACCCTCGCGGCCGCAGGGATCGAGTTGGTCTTCCACCGTCAGATTCTCGACCACGTAAGCGTCCGGGTTGCGGAAGTTGTACTGAATCGGGCTTCCGTCATATGACGCGCGCAGCGCAGTCTGGCTCAAGCCTTGTCCCGAAGGATCGCCGTTGATGAGAGCTGAGAAGGGACGTCCGCTCAACGCGGTGTAGATGGTGCTGAGCTGCCAGCCTCGGCCGATCAACTTATTCACCTTGGGGAAAGTCGGGAAAGTGTACAGGCCACTTACGTTGAAGTTGTTGGTTACGTCGTGGTCGCAAAGACCTCGCGAGTCCCGCGGATTAAACGGGTTGTTGGCTTGCGGAAAATCGCCCGCGCCACCACGATTTACCGAATTCTCGTCGAAACACTTGCTCCATGTGTAGTTGTAGGTGAGGTTCAGGCCGTGCCAATTGCGCTGATTGAAGGTAGCCTGCATGCTGTCGTAACGCGACAGGGCCGCGTTGGTGGCTTGAACGATGTGTTCGAATTCGGGTCCATTGGCATTCACGAACACATTGTCAAAAGGCCTGGTTCCGTCGCCGCCGATCGGACTGGCGTTCAAGTCACGATACATAACCAGCTTCTGACCGTAGCTCCCCGAGTAGGCAATGGTGAGAACCTGATTTTGCGTGACTTGGCGCTGGATACTGAGGTTGTAGTTGTTTATCCGTGGTGTCTTGAAATTATTCACGATGGAAAAGGCATTGAAGGGTTGTACGCCGCTAGGGTTGGTGCCAAAAATCGGACCAAAAGTCGCATCGTCGACGCAAACGTAGTTTCCACCTCCGTTGGGATTGTTTGGATCCACGCAGGTCGCCGTGGGATCGGTCACCGCTACACCATCGTCGCCCGACAGTGAAACCGAGTTCGAAGAGAACTGTCCCTGAAAAGGTTCAGTGAAGGCGCCCGCTCTGGCGTGCGAGAAAGTATAAGGAGCAGCGATGGCGCCGAAGTTGGGCACGTCATAGGTCAGAGAGTAGCCCCCACGCAGCGCCGTTTTTCCGTCGCCAAAAAGGTCCCAGGCAAAACCTAAACGAGGGCCGAAATCCCAGGGATCTTTCTTGTAGAGACTGTTGATGCCTTTACCTAAGGTGACCAATCCGCGGTCCGGAAAGAAATTCGCGCCGAGGTCGTCTTTTTCGGTGAGCGGCAGGTTCATCTCCCAGCGCAATCCGAAGGTCAGAAGCAGGCGCGGCTTCACTCTCCACTCATCCTGACCATAAAATCCAACCGACTTCTGCAGGATGTGGCGGTGAGTGTCGCCAAAGTTGCGATCCGCGAGATCCATTTTGCCCAGGAGGAGCTGTTCGATCTCGCCGACGCTGTCCGTGGCATAGCCAGCGGCCATGCCGGTTCTGGCCCGGTTGCGCAGGCTGTTGGTGTAAGCCTGCTGATAGTTGCCGCCTAACTTGATGCTGTGGTTTCCCTTGACCCAACTGAAGTGTTCTGACCAATCATAGGTTTGGTCAGGGCGAGTGGTAATGGGATAACCCTGCACGCCGCCGATGTACCCGCCGTATCCCAGGTTATATAGGTAGACGTAGGGAACTCCGAAATCGGCTTTGTCGAGCGGACCGGTGTCGACGCCCAGACTCTTGGGATCGATTGAGTTATTGATCGTGATGATTTGGGCGAAGCGCTGCCAGCCGAAACGGCTCTCCAATATCTTGTTGTTGGCGGCGTTCCAGGTGTAACTGAACCCGGCCATCTGGGTACGCGAAGGGGCCACAGAGTTGAACAGGTTAGCGGGGTTGCTGCCGCCCGCGGGCAGTCCTGCAAACGAGGGTGCGCTCTGCAAGCTGTCCCCGAAAAGATAACGACCCGTGATGGAATTGCTGGAGTTGAAGTGGTGGTCCACTTTTACTCCGAATCCGTTCATGCTGTCGGTGGTCGGCGTTTTCAACACCAGATTACCGGTAGGCGAATGGGGGAAAAAGCCGAGGAGCGCTTCGCCTGCTGCCGTGGTGGTCAGACCGGCGGTGGCTATAGCCGCCCGGGCGCTTGCGACATCTGAGTCGGAAATAACCGTGCGATCGACCACACCTTCAGACTGGTAGCGCTGGCCTTCGTAATACAAGAAGAAGAACGTCTTGTCCTTCCAGATGGGGCCGCCGATAGTCCCACCAAACTGCTGGTTGCGGATGTTGGTGGGCACACAAGGATCAGGATCGCTGTCGCAGCCGGAATGCTTGGAGAAATAGTTGATGGCATCGGCGAAGTTGGTGTGGCGCACCCATTGCGCCGTGCCATGCCAGTTATTGGTGCCGCTCTTCATCACCATGTTGATGGGAGCGCCCCCTTTGACTCCAAATTCAGCCGAGGGCGTCTCCTGCACGCCGAGTTCCTCGATGGCCTCGGGAGGAAACAGAGTCGCCGGGATGCCTACGACACCGGTTTGGCCTACCGAAGAGTCGCCATAGTAGCGGTCGTTGTTATAGAGGCCGTCAATCAGGTAATTATTCGAGGTGGTGCGCGCGCCATTAATACTGATGGCTAGAAAACCTCCGCCCGGGGTGCGCTGTACGCCGGGGGTAATGGCCAGCAGAGAGTTGAAGTCGCGTCCATTCAGCGGAACCGACTCGATCTTGGCGTTATCGACGTAGTTGTTGTTATTGGGAGACGATTCGACCAGAGGCGCCGTTCCTTCGACCTCAATGGTCTCGCTGCGTTGTCCGACCTGGAGGGAAAAGTTGGAGGTGGTCAGCGATCCGGCGGACACATCAACATTCCGCTGGGTTGTTTTGAAGCCCGATAGTGAAACCGCGACCCGATAGGTGCCGATGGCCAGATCGTTAATGCGGTAACTTCCGGACTCGTTCGTGTTCGCGGTGCGAGTCAACTTGGTGCCAAGGTTCTCTGCGGTCACTGCGACATTGGGAACCACCGCGCCCGAGCTGTCAGTAACAACTCCGGAGATATCTCCTGTGATTTTCTGCGCGAAGACCGGACTGGCAAGAGACAGGCTGACAAACAGCAGAAAAAACAGGCCTCGCTTAATCCTCTGAATTCTCCCCATGGTCCATCCCCCTCTGTGCAGTTCAGGTGCACCTAGAACGTTGGTAGGCGGGAGTTTAGTCGGCGCTCGACGAAACTATCAAGAACAATTTGGTTCACATAACAGGGGGCGCGTGAGTGGTTTTGCTTGACCGAAGGTCACAGAGGTGGTGTTTGGCTCATGCAATGTTGCAAGGGCATCGGAATCTTGCATAACCACGAACGATTTTTTCCGTGGTGGGAAGCTAGCTTAAAGGGGAGTCGCTCATGCGAAAGCGGGTGCGAACATGCTCAGAAAGAAGTTCAATGGCGCCCCGGTTGGCGACAGGATCAGCCTGGGCCAGATACTTCATGGCCTCTACCAGCAAGCGTTGACCGTCAACGTAACGCGGATCGGTCGTGCGTTCACGGCGTTTGCGCCCAATTTTCGGGGGAACGGGGATGGTAAAAACCTTGGCCATGCAATT
This sequence comes from Terriglobia bacterium, assembly GCA_963822555.1. Classification (GTDB taxonomy): domain Bacteria; phylum Acidobacteriota; class Terriglobia; order Terriglobales; family Acidobacteriaceae; genus JAIQFF01. The sequence continues at coordinate 3,441,815 of CAWGHY010000002.1, read as the reverse complement.
TGTGCTTCCTGGACTCTCTAAAAATTAGATCGACGAAAGGGCGCGAATTCAGTATACCGCCCGCTTCGAGTTTTTCACCCCAATTTTATGTTTAGAGAGGTTTTTCGAGGGGGTGTTGAAGCTAGCCCTGAGGCGAAATGATCTTGGTTTTGCCCGTAGTTTTGAGCTTGAAAACCGAGTCGGGAATCTTCTCGTTGATTTTGATGTCGGAGTACTTGGCCAGGCGAAAATCGCCGGAGTTTCCGAAAAAAAACTGCTGCTGCACGGAAATTCCCCGGGCTGGGTCGATCCACAGGACGATGTGGGAAACATTGTTGCGCGCCCCAGCAGCCTTGGGAACCAAGTCAAGTTTGGCGGTGTCCATGCCGTCCACCGGTTCGTTGCCGTCATATTTCATCTCGAAGGACTTCTGCATGTCATGCCCGCCGCCGCCGAAGCCCAGGACCAGGAAACTTTCAAAATCTGCCCGATTCTTGCCCGTGTTATAGACCGTGACCTGATCTATTTTAGGCTGGTAAACCTGGACCTTCGATCCGTTAAACAGCACATATTTGTGGTCCGGATCGGTGATGTCGGCGGCCATCTGGATTTCGCTACCCGCGCGCCGGAAATAGACCTTTCCTTTTTGCTGCTCGTGTTCGTCCACCACTTTTTGGTATTGGTCCCAGACCACGCTGGCCTCGGTGGTATGGAATTTCTCGGCGGCGGCGTCCATTTGTCCCAGGACCTTCTCGAGCGCGGGATCTGGGGCCGAGTCGGCGGGGGCGTGGGCGGCGACCAAAGCCAGACAAGCAACCGCCATGAGCCAACTACGAAGTGGTAGCACGGGTTTCATATTTGGCCTCGCCGGCGCTGTGCGGAACGGCAGCCTACTCTTTGTGCGCCCACACTTTGTAAGCCGTAACGCGGCCTCGACGGTCGCGCACGGCTTCGTACTTGATGATGCTCACTTCGCCGGATATCGGTTCCACAATCCGCAGCAGCTGTTGCCGCAGGGTCGCGTCATCCGTCGCGGAAACCGCCGCGCCTTCAATCTGGTAGATGAATCCACCGCCCGGCTCCGGTGTTACAACTACTCCGCTTGGATGCGGATTGCGTTCCACTGGTTTATCCCGAAAGTTGATCCAGTAAGGCGAGAGAAAAACGAACAACAAGATCAGGGTAACCATGACGTCATACTGGAGTGTGCCGCGCTCGTAGGACCAGAGAATGAAATCGCGGATTGTGCTCCAAATCTTGCTCATGGGCACGGCAGGCGCATCGGCAACGGTGGTCGTCATCCTGGCTTCGGTCAAGTCAGTCCCGATCAAGTCGTTTCCGCTCAAGTCGTTTCCGCTCAAGTCTAGGCTTTGCCTCCTTGGCTTGGCAACCGCGCTCTGGCACCGAATTCAGAATCCTTTGCGTCCTTGGCGGTCTTTAACTTTGCGAACTCTGCGGTGCAGGCTTTTGGGAACGTCAAAAGCTTAACCGCAAAGGTCGCAAAGAAAAGCCGCAAAGGTCGCAAAGAAAAGCTGGGCTAGAATTTCCTGGGCACGATGCGATCTGTGCCCATGGCAGTCCGCAGTGCTTCCGGAATCAGAATGCTGCCGTCGGCCTGCTGGAAATTCTCCACGATCGCGACCCAAGTGCGGCCCACAGCCAGTCCGCTGCCATTCAGAGTGTGCACAAACTCGGTCTTGCTCTTGCCTTCGGGACGGTAGCGAATATTGGCGCGCCGCGCCTGGAAAGACTCGAAGTTCGAACAGGAAGAAATCTCGCGAAACAATTGCTGACCGGGCAGCCACACTTCGATGTCATACGTCTTGGCCGAGGAGAAGCCCATGTCGCCGGTGGAAAGCGCCATCACGCGGTAGTGCAAGCCGAGTTTTTGCAGCACCTCCTCGGCGTCATGAGTCAATCTCTCCAGCTGCTCATAAGATGTGTCCGGCCGCGCAAATTTCACCAGCTCGACTTTCTGGAACTGATGTTGCCGGATGATGCCGCGCACGTCCTTGCCGTAAGAGCCAGCTTCGCTGCGAAAGCTGGGAGTGTAAGCGGTGAGAGAAATCGGCAGACGCGAAGCGTCCAGCACCTCGTCGCGATAGAGATTGGTGACAGGCACTTCCGCTGTGGGGATCAGCCAAAGGTCCTTTTCGCCGTGGGGCACGCGGAAACTGTCGGCGGCGAATTTGGGCAACTGCCCCGTGCCATACATCGATTCGGAATTCACCAGATAAGGCGGCAGGACCTCGGTGTAACCGTGCTCGCGGGTGTGCAGATCGAGCATGAAATTCGCCAAGGCCCGCTCCAGCCGGGCCCCAAGGTCCCAGTAAACCGCGAAGCGTGCGCCGGAAAGTTTGGTGGCGCGTTCGAGATCAAGCACGCCCAGTTCTTCTCCCAACTCCCAGTGCGGCTTGGGGGTGAAATCAAACTTGGGCGGAGCGCCCCAGCGCCGCACTTCAACGTTATCTTCTGGCGTCTTGCCTACGGGGACGCTTTCGTGCGGCAGATTGGGGATGCCGGCGAGAAGATCTTGCAGGCTGGTTTCAAGCTCTCCCGCTGCCTTCTCACGTTGCTGTATTTGCTCCCGCAAATCTTTCGTTTCGGCAATCTGGGCGGTCGCGTCCTGTCCGCTTTTTTTTAGCTTGGCGATCTCCTCCGAGGCGCGGTTGCGCCGGGCTTTGATGGTTTCGGCTTCGGTGATGGCCTGTCGCCGCTGTGTATCCACTTGGTGGAAATCCTTCAACACCTGAGCGGGATCCATGCCGCGCTGACGCAGCTTCTCTTCGACCAGAGGCAGATTTTCACGAACGAAGTTGAGATCAAGCATGGGAGTTCACTACTGTATCGAAAAAGAGGCGGAGAATGCACGTGTGGTCGCGGAATGATTGCGGGAATTGTCATTCCGAAGCGCGGCCGTAGCGCGCGAGGAATCTGCTGTTTTGGCGCCAAAGCGGATTCCTCACCGATAAATCGTTTCGGAATGACAAGGGGTAAGAGGTTTGGGTTTCACGGAAAACTGACTTCGCGAGCACGCGTTCCACACTTGGTTCGCCGTGGCCCACGCGGTAAACTACCCCGCAATGCGAACTCCGCTGCGCTCCTCGGTTCTGGGATTTCTACTTTGTCTTGCCATCTCGACCGCAGGCTTCGGGTCGGCGTACAACGCCCGGCCCAAGCTGGTTGTCATTATTGTGATCGACCAGTTTCGTGGCGACTATCTGGAGCGCTATCGCGATCAGTGGGGCGAGGGTGGCTTTCGACTTCTGCTCGATCATGGCGCCGACTTCACCGACTGCAACTACAACTACGCCAACACCCGCACTGCTCCGGGACATGCGACTCTCCTGACCGGGGCATATACCAACGGCCATGGCATCCTCGACAACGAATGGTGGGACACACAAAAGAAGGCGACGGTCGCTGCGGCGGACGATGACCAGACCAAACTGGTGGGTATTCCCGGCAACGCTCCGGGAGCTTCGCCGCATAACCTGCTGGCCGACACTCTGGGCGATGAACTCAAATTGGCGACCCAAGGAAAGGCCCGCGTCTTCGGCATCGCGCTCAAGGACCGCGCTTCCGTTCTCCCCGCCGGTTTTGCGGCCGATGGCGCGTACTGGATTGACCGTGTAAGCGGCACCTGGATTACGTCCACCTACTATCGCAATGAACTTCCCAAGTGGGTGCAGGATTTCAACGGCAACAAGCGGGCGGAGAAGTACCTGAACCAGGAATGGAAGGACAGCAACGGGAACACCCTGCGGACCACCAAGCCGGTCGAAGGCAAGGCAGGAAACTTTTACGATCTGGTCGGCTCGACGCCGTTGGCCAATGACTACGAATTTGAATTCGCACGGGAGCTCATCACCTACGAAAAGCTGGGCAATGGTCCGGCTACCGATCTGCTCATCATCAGCTTATCCGCCAACGACATTCTCGGCCACAAGGTAGGTCCCGACTCTCCCGAGATGCAGTCGATGGCGATGGCCATGGACCGGCAGTTGGCAGGATTTTTCGAATTTTTAGGACACCAGATCGGGCTGGCTAATATCTGGATCGCGCTTTCGGCGGATCACGGCGTTGCTCCGCTGCCCAAGGCGGCGGCAGGGTTGCACATTCCGGCGGCGAACATTCCGTCCGACAAGATACGCTTGCAGGTGAATAGCGGATTGTCGGCTCGGCTGGGCCACACGGCGGAATACTTGAAGGAGTTCAACTATCCAGTGGCCTGGCTGAACCAAGAAGCATTTGCCGCCATAAAAATGAACGAACAGGATGCCGAGCGCGGCGTCGGCGAAGCGTTGAAGCAGGCGGGCATGCGTGGTTATTACACGCGCTACCAACTGGAGCGTGGCGATGCTCCCAACACCGAAATTGGATTGAAATACCTGCACAGTTATTCGCCCCTGGCAGGATGGTATGTGCTGGGTGTTCCACCGCCATTCACCATTGGTTTTATGGGCGGAACGGATCACTCCACCCCATATACCTACGACACGCACGTGCCCCTGGCTTTCTACGGTCTGCCGTTCCAGGCGGGCACGTATCGCACCCACGCCGAGCCCGTCGATTTGGCCCCCACTCTGGCTTCGCTGCTGGGCATCAACGCTCCTACTCACTCTGTAGGCCGGGTCTTGACCGAGGCGCTGGCAGTGCCGCACCGGGCTGCGAGTTCTATGCACGGCGGAGAAGATAGAAACATGCCCACGGTGGAGGGTCGAGACCTCAGACCCGAGACGCCGTCCGGTGACTATGCGATCGCGCGAGGCCCACGATGACCGCTCCGGCCCCGGGCGCGGCTCCGGATCTCGGCGTCACTTTTGCCGGAATCAAGTTGAAGAATCCTGTGATCGCGGCCAGTGGGACTTTTGGTTACGGCATCGAGTTTGAGGACGTGGTCCATCTCAGCAAACTCGGCGGTTTTGTGGTCAAGGGGCTTTCCGCCGAACCGATGGCCGGCAATCCCCCGCCTCGCCTGTACGAAACTCCTGCCGGCATGCTCAATTCCATCGGATTGCAGAACATCGGCGCCCGTTCGTTCATCGACGAGAAGCTGCCCAAGCTGCGCAAAATGAAAAATATCGTGGTCTTCGCCAACGTGTTCGGCTATAGCCGCGAAGACTACGAACGCACCATTGAGATTCTGAATGAAGGCGAGGATATCGCGGCATACGAGCTGAATGTGTCCTGTCCCAATACCGTTGCCGGCGGAATCCAGTTTGGCAGCGATCCCCGATCGCTGGATGAGCTGGTAAGCACAACCAAACGTATATCCCGCCGCCCGCTGATTGTGAAACTCTCGCCCAACGTCACCAGCATCGCGCAGATGGCCTATGTATCCCAGGAGGCCGGAGCCGATGGCATCTCGCTGGTGAATACGTTCGTGGCCATGGCCATTGACCCGGAGACGCGCAAGCCTCGCATCGCGAACGTCACCGCTGGACTCTCGGGGCCGGCCATCAAGCCCATTGCCTTGCGCATGGTTTACGATGCCTCGAGGGCAGTGAAGATTCCGGTGATCGGCATGGGCGGAATTTCGACGGCGGCCGATATTGTGGAGTTCATGCTGGCCGGAGCCACAGCCGTGCAGATCGGCACCGCCAGTTACTGGGACCCTGTCGCTACGGAAAAAATTGCGGGTGAACTGGAAACCTGGTGCGCGGAGCGCCACATCTCCCGAGTGGCGGACCTGACCGGCGCCATGGTGACGGAGTAGCAGTCGTCAGTCTTCAGTCGTCGGTCGTCAGCCAACCTCAGCGCCGACTAGCTAAAGACTGATGACCGACGACTGATGACCGAAGACTGAATCATCGCGGCCAGACCGCCAGGATGGCTCCCATCGCCAGATAACACACCAACTGGTATCCCGTATTGATCAAATAGAGCTTGGTGGATTGGTTGCCAAACAGTTTGGCAGTGAGCTGCACGGTGGTCACAAAGCCCAGCCAGATGGCAAAGCCGATTTTCATGCCATACAGGGCGGTGTTCACCGTGGTTATGTGGATGATCTTTCCCAGAACAAATGCCGTCACCAGGCTGGCGACGAATGAGATGGCGTAGCCTTTGCCGGCGCTCTTTTGCATCTCTTGCATTCTGGGTTTGTCTTCGGGATCGTAGCCCATGGCTACAATCCAGGCCTTGGCGAAGAGCATCGGCGAATACCAGAGGAACCCCAGCACCATGGTGGCGACACCGGCGACCAGCACCGACCACAAATTGACACCCATGAAAGTCATGAAGTCTTCTCCGTTCAGACGAATTTGAGGCCAGCCATAGTATTCCGAGGCGCCCGGGTTACAAAATTGAAAGCCCGGCTATGCGAGGCGGACCTTGCTACTTTTTGACCGCGAATCCATCTAATGGGTATCGCTATAATTGAGATAAGGAGCTCGTCTATATGGCCAAAGCTACGTTTGCCGCGGGCTGTTTCTGGGGAGTAGAAGCCACTTTCCGCCAGTTGCCAGGGGTCACGGCAACCCGGGTGGGGTACACCGGCGGGCACTTCGCCGATCCGACCTACAAGGATGTGTGCAGCGACCGCACCGGCCACGCAGAGGCGGTCGAAGTGGACTACGACCCCGCCAAGCTCTCCTACGAGAAACTGCTCGAAGTGTTCTGGGAGAACCACGATCCCACCCAGCTCAACCGCCAGGGTCCGGATTATGGATCGCAGTACCGCTCGGCGATCTTCTTTCACACTCCGGAGCAGGAAAGCGAAGCCCGGCTTTCTAAAGAGCAGTTGGAAAAGTCGGGACGCTTCCAGAAGCCGATCGTGACCCAGATCGTGCCAGCGGTTAAGTTCCATCCCGCCGAGGACTATCACCAGCAGTATTTGGAAAAGCGCGGACTCGCGACCTGCCACATAAAGTAATCGATCATCACGGACCACATGGGACAGCCGCCCTCGGCTGTCCCATCGTGGTTTGGTTTGCGACCCGTCATCTATTCCCATATGCTGCGGTGCAGTCATGCCGCACGCTCCCGATCAGCTTCTCTTACAACTTCTCGCCATCTTCGTTTCCGCGAAGGTGGCCGGAGAGCTGTTTGAGCGGGTCAAGTTGCCTTCGGTCCTGGGCGAGATATTGGCCGGAATTGCGCTCGGCCCCTACGCCCTGAATTGGATCAATCCCAGCGATGCCATCCATTCGGTCGCGGAAATCGGCGCCATCTTTGTTCTGTTCAGTGCCGGACTCGAAACCAGCCCTCACGATCTGATCCGGGTAGGACGCAAGGCGACGCTGGTGGCGGTCGCGGGTGTGATTGTGCCCTTTGTCCTCGGGTTCGGTTACATGAAATGGATCGGAGACGCGACCAGCGAGGCGATTTTCGTGGGCGCGGCCATGGTGGCCACCAGCGTAGGCATTACGGCGCGAGTCCTGGGCGACCTGCGCGTGCTGGCTACCCGTACGGCCAAAATCATCCTGGGGGCGGCCGTTTTCGATGACATCCTGGGGATGGTGTTGCTGGCGGTGGTGGCGGACCTGGCTTCGGGTGGCGGCCTCGAATGGCTGCATCTCGGTGTCCTGGTGGTCGAGGCATCCGCATTCGCCCTGTTCATGATCTTTGTGGCGCCGCGTATTGTTCGCCGGATCCAGCCGCGCATGGACCGGATGTCCAGCCAGCAGGCTCCCCTGATTGTGGCGCTGGCGCTTTGCCTTTTTCTTTCCTGGCTTTCGGCGAAGATTGGCATGGCTGCAATTATCGGGGCTTTCTTCGCCGGGCTCATGTTCGCTGACTACGCTCCCGGCTGGGATCTGTTGCCGCGGGTAGGAGGCATCACGGAGTTTCTTGCGCCCTTTTTCTTTTTCACCATCGGCTCGCGTCTCAATGTGCATCTGTTCGCGAGAAATGTGCTCTATGTGGCGATTGTGATTTCTCTTTTGGCCATCGTATCCAAGGTGGTTGGCTGCGGCCTGCCGCTTTGGCGCGAAGGCCGGTTGAGCGCATTGCAGGTAGGAGTCGGCATGATGCCTCGTGGCGAAGTCGCTCTGATCGTCGCGCTGGTCGGACTTCGATCGCAGATTGTGTTGCCCTCGACGTATGCCATTGTCGTATTCATGACGGCGGTGACTACGATTCTGGCGCCGCCTTTGCTGCGATATCTGTTTCGCGGCGAGATGAAAGCGATGTAGGCGGGTGTGGGGCGGACACTCTTGTCCGCCGCCTTTGACTTTGACGTTGCCGACCGAGACCAACACCAACTGCAAAATTGGCGGACAAGAGTGTCCGCCCCACACGCGTATAATTCTCGTTCTGTCGATCAGGAGAATGCATGACTCTTTCAGGCCGGGTTGCGCTGGTGACCGGAGCGTCGCAAGGCATCGGCCGGGCCTGCGCTCTGAAACTGGCGCAGTCCGGGGCCACCGTGGCGCTGGCGGCGCGCGGAGAGGAAAAGTTGCGTGCGCTGGCGGATGAAATCGCCGCAGCCGGAGGCAAGGCCGCCGCATTCACTTTGGATGTGGGGGACGAAGAGCAGATCAAGTCGACTTTTAAGGCTGCTATCGCCCAACTCGGCAAGATCGATATCCTGGTCAACAATGCCGGCATCACCCGCGACCAGTTGGTCATGCGCATGAAACGCGCCGACTGGGATGCCGTCCTCAACACCAATTTGACCTCAGCCTATCTTTGTACGCAGCAGGCCATCGGGTCGATGCTCAAGCAACGCTGGGGAAGAATTATCAACGTCACCTCGGTTTTTGGGCAGACCGGACAGGCCGGGCAGGCCAACTACGCAGCTTCAAAAGCCGGGCTGATCGGATTGACCATGGCCATCGCTCGCGAGGTCAGCTCGCGCAATATCACCTGCAACGCCGTGGCTCCCGGCTTCATCGAGACCGCCATGACCTCCGGACTGGGTGACGATTTCAAGCAGAATGCGATCAAGATGATCCCGCTGGGACGCGTGGGCACGCCCGAGGATGTAGCGAACGCGGTGGCCTTTCTGGCGTCGGAGGATGCTTCTTATATTACCGGGCACGTGCTGAACGTGAACGGTGGCATGTTGATGGGCTAGGAGTTGTGCAGGTCTGCAAGTGGAGGACGGGCGTCCCGCCCGTCCTCCATTCGTGGCGATTGAAGGAACAACAGCGTGGGGAATCCGAGACTTACCATGGCGCAGGTGGAATCACCTGCCCAAATAGAACAGGCACGTGAACTTTTTCTCGAGTATGCACAATCGCTCGGATTCAGCCTGTGCTTTCAAAGTTTCGATGAGGAACTCGCTGGGCTCCCGGGAGATTACGCGCCGCCCGGCGGGCGTCTTCTGCTGGCCAAGTATCGCGACCAGCTGGCCGGTTGCGTCGCGTTGCACGGGTTGGAACCGGGCATCTGCGAGATGAAACGGCTCTATCTGCGGCCGCAATTTCGCGGAAGAGGCCTGGGACGTGTGCTGGCGGAGACGGTCATCGCCGAGGCCCGGCTTATCGGGTGCCGGAAGATGCGTCTCGATACGGTCGAGCCGGTGATGCCGAACGCGGTAGCCATGTATCGGCGGCTGGGATTCAAGGAGATTGAAGCCTATCGTCCCAACCCGATTGCCGGAGCCCTGTACATGGAACTGGCTTTGTAACGCGGGCGGTCTTACTCCATCACTTGCAGTGGTGCAACTAAATTCCTCTTGCCAGAAGGTACTACTCTGGTTACTATGCAGCTCATCTACGGGGGTCCGTTTTGGTTGCTTTTTCTATGAACATCGGCGAGACCATCCGAAACTACCGGTTGCAAAGAGGCATGTCCCAGGGGGACATCGAAAAGCGCACGGGCCTTCTGCGCTGCTACCTGTCGCGAGTCGAGAACGGACACACCATTCCGTCGCTCGATACCCTGGCCAAGATCGCGGGCGCCATGGAAATCGCGCTGTCGCAATTCTTTTCAGAATCCGGACACACTAACGGAAACAAAAACCTGCCCCAACTCTCCGATGACGAAGTCCGCTTCCTGAGCCAGATACGCCGCTACGCCGTCAGTCTCAACGACAGCGACCGCAAGCTGGTGCTGGCCATGGTTAAGAAGATGGCGACGAAGTAAATCAGCTTCCAGCTTCTAGCTCCTGGCTTTTAGCTGCGAATTTCAGACGTGTTCACCACCGTCCGACCAATTCCCTCTTCGAGCAACCTCTGTTCCCAGCTAGAAGCCAGGAGCTAAAAGCTGCCCTTGGGTACTTTCGTTCCATCCCTATCGTGGCCAACCGGAATCTCGTTCTGGCGTCGGCTAAGCCCTAGACTGTCGGCTGGAGATCCCCAGGTGACCATCGACGAAGAACTGACCCTACTCGATTCGCAGCTGCGCCGCCTGAAGATCGAGTACGAGATTTATTTCAGCAATCCGACCAAGCGTCCGCCCACTGATGTGGAGTGGAAGGTGCTCTCTTTGTTACGCAAATTCAGCGATGGCGGCGGCCGCATGAGCTTCTCCCAGCGCTTCCGCTACAACGAAATCGCGCAGCGCTATGCCATTTACAGCGATCTTTGGCGCAAGAAGAATCGTATTCGCGAAGAAGGCTATCGCCGCCCCCAGGATGCGCTGCTCTCGGTGCAGGGCGTGCGAGTGCAGGAGCACGAACCGGAGCACAAAGTCTACGGTGTAAGTCAGGCGGCCGCGGCCATCGCCGCAGCCGGCGCCACGCCGGCGACGGCTGCCCCGGTCTCCGCTGCGCCGAATGAAGAAAAGAAGCCCTTCAGCGTGCAATGCACCGACGCGCGCGCGGAACGCGATCAAGTGCAAAAGCTTTATCAGGCGCTTACCGATGCCAAGAAGAGATCGGGAGAAGCCGTCTCCGGCAATCTCGACAGTTTTACCTCGTTCGTGCAGAAAAAGACGGACCAGATTCGCAAGCAGTACGGCTGCGAAGCGGTCGAATACACGGTCGAAATGCAGAACGGGCAAGTCAAGCTGAAGGCTAAAGCGAAAACTTAGTCGTTGGTCCGTGGTCCTTGGTCGTTGGCCCTTGGCCTTCTAGCCCCAGATACCAACCTCACTAAAATTTCCGTCTTAGGGCCAACGACCAACGACCAAGGGCCAACGACTGCTGTTAGAATTTCTTCCTGCCTGTCCCAGGCACATTCCCATTCATTCGAGGTCTGCCATGTCCGCGACCCAGACGAAGATTCAGCGTGCCATCCTAAGCGTGACTGACAAGACGGGACTGGTGGAGTTCGCCCGCAAGCTTGCCGCTATGGGCGTTGAACTCATCTCGACCGGCGGGACGGCGAAGCTGCTGCGCGATTCCAACATCGCAGTAAAAGACATTTCCGAGCTCACTGGCTTCCCCGAAATGCTCGACGGACGGGTGAAGACCCTGCATCCCAAGGTGCATGGAGGCATCCTCCACCGGCGCGAGGTGGCGTCGCACCGCAGCGCCGTCGCCGAGCACGGCATCGCGCCGATTGACATGGTGGTGGTCAATCTTTACGCCTTCGAGAAGACGGCAGCCAAGCCCGGCGTGCCTTTCGAAGATCTGATTGAGAACATCGATATTGGGGGACCGTCGATGATTCGCTCCGCGGCCAAGAATTTTCAGGACGTGGCCGTCGTTACCTCACCGGGCGACTACAACGCCATTGCCGAGGAGATGGCCAAGTCGAGCGGCGCACTCTCCTCTGCCACCAAGTGGCGCCTGGCACAAAAAGCTTTTGCCACCACGGCCGCCTATGACTCCGCCATTGCGTCGACGCTGGAGCGGGTCAGCGCCAACGGGCACTTCGAGTTTCATCCCGAGGCCGGCTTTCCCCAGAACCTTCGCCTGTCTTTGAGTAAGGTGATGGACCTTCGCTATGGCGAGAACCCGCACCAGAAAGCCGCCATGTACAGCGACGGCTCGAGCAGCGGCGTAGCCAATGGCCGCCAGATTCAGGGCAAGGAGCTCTCCTACAACAACATTGTGGATTTGCAGGCGGCCTGGGACCTGGCGCAGGAATTTGAGCAGACGGTTTGCGCCATCATCAAACACACCAATCCTTGCGGAACGGCAACCGGCAAGACGTTGGCCGAGGCCTACAAGAAGGCGCTCGAATGCGATCCGGTGTCGGCTTTCGGAGGCGTGATTGGAGTGAATCGCGTAATCGATGGCGAAGCCGCGGAGGAGATGGCCAAGCTTTTTCTCGAGGTCATCGCCGCTCCTGGCTTCGACGAATCGGCTAAAGCAAAATTCGCCGCCAAGAAAAATCTACGCCTGGTGGAAATCAACAACGCCCCGCAAAAGTGGGTGCTGAAGAATGTTTCCGGCGGAATCCTGGTCCAGGACGCCGATACGCGCGTGCTCGAGGAATCCGATCTCAGGGTAGTCACCAAACGGCCGCCTACGCCGGAAGAGAAAAGGGCGCTGCTCTTTGCCTGGAAGGTTGCCAAGCATGTGAAGTCGAATGCCATCCTCTATGCGCGCGATGGACAAACCGTGGGCGTCGGCGCAGGCCAGATGAGCCGCGTGGATTCCTGCAAAATCGGCGCCATGAAGGCGGTACTGCCGCTGCAGGGGACCGTGGCCGCCTCCGATGCGTTTTTCCCTTTCCCGGATGGGGTCGAGGAAATTGCCAAGGTGGGGGCAACCGCCATCATTCAGCCCGGTGGCTCGGTGCGTGATCAGGAGGTCATTGAAGCCGCGGACCGGCTGGGGCTGGCCATGATTTTCACAGGGGTGAGGCACTTCCGGCACTAACTTCCAAAACATTGTCATCCTGAGCGGAGGCAGGCATTCGCTTGCGAATGCCCTGCTGGAGTCGAAGGACCGCTATGAGCTTAACGGTATTGCTTTAGCGTTGCGGCCGTTTCATCAGCGGATGTTCTGTAGCGCACCTGTGAAGCTTATAGGGGTCCTTCGACTGCGCAGGGGCTTCGCTACGCGAAGCCCCTACTCCGCTCAGGATGACAAAAACAATTCTTTACATTCCTGTCGCAATGATGGATGTCAATCCTGTTAGTCCCTGTACTTCCGATCATTACCTCCCCGGTTCCGAGAACTCCTTTTTCACCGACTCACAGCAGCACGGTTTACAATTAAGAGAGCACCCGCCAGCAGCGGTTCGGCATCCAATCGCTATGGTTCAGGGAAGCCGAAGGTTATCGATGAAAAGTTTTTGTTCCACTCTTATCTTGCTGCTGGTCATCCCTGGTGTTTCCGGGGCGCAAAGCGCGCCAGCGGATTCCAAACCTTCCACCGCGCCCACGCCCCGCAAGCTGGATAAAGCTGCTGCGTATTACCACTACACCGTGGCTCATATGTATGAAGAGCAGGTGGCGGTGTATGGTCGCAGTGAATTGGCCAATAAGGCGATCGAGGAATATCGGCTGGCAATTGACGCCGATCCGACCTCCGAATACCTGACTTCCGCGCTGGCCGAGCTCTATGCCAAAACCGGGCGCATTCGGGATGCCGTCCTCGAGGCGCAGGACATCCTCAAGCGTGATCCCAATAACCTTGAAGCCCACAAACTGCTGGGGCGCATTTATCTGCGCTCGCTGGGCGATGTGCAGGCCGGGCAAGGCTCGCAGAATGTTCTCAAGCTGGCTATTGAACAGTACGAGCAGATCATCAAGATCGAACCGGACAATGTCGACGATCATCTTCTGCTGGGGCGCCTTTACCGGCTGAACAATGATCTACAAAAAGCCGAGGACGAGTTCAAGACGGCGGTCAAGCTCGAGCCGGATTCCGAAGAAGCTGTGACCACGCTGGCCTACCTTTACAACGAAGAAGGCGACACCGCGCGGGCCGGCGAAGTCCTGAGTTCCATCCCGGACGCGGCTCGTTCAGCCAAGCTTTACTCGGCACTCGGCTACACCTACGAACAGCAGAAGCAGTACAAGAATTCGATCGCGGCTTACAGAAAAGCCATCGAACTCGACCGCGACAACCTCGACGCCATTCGCGGCCTCGCCCAGAACCTGATGAACGATGGCCAGACCGATGAGGCTCTGGAACAGTACAAGATCATTGCCGATGCCAGTCCCGAAGATGCACAGACCTACCTGCGCATGGCGGAGATTTACCGTAAGAGCGGCCGCTTCGATCAGGCCCTCGAGAGCTTGAAGAAGGCCGGCTCCATGGTGCAGGACTCGATCGAAGTGCCCTACAACATGGCTGCCGTTTACCAGGCACAGGGACGCTACGACGAGGCGATTCAGGTCCTGCAGGACTTGCTCAAGAAGACCGAGAAGGCGGACAACAGCTACACCCAGCCCGAGAAAAATAACCGGTCGGTGTTCCTGGAACGTCTGGGCACAATCTATCGCGACAACAAAAATGACCCGCAGGCGATCGAGACTTTCCGGAAGATGTTGCCTCTGGGCGACGAGAACGCCGAACGCGGCTACCAGCAGATCATCGACACTTACCGTGAAGACAAGCAGTGGCAGCAGGCCACGGACACAGCCAAGGAAGCGGTGCAGAAGCTGCCCAACGATCGCAGCCTGAAGATGGTATACGCCGCCCAGCTTTCCGACATGGGCCAGCCCGATGCCGGACTGGCGCAGGTCAAGGCGCTGCTGAAGGGTACTCCTGACGACCGCGACGTCTACATCACGCTCTCCCAGATGTACAGCCGGCTCAAGCGCTGGCCCGAAGCTGAGGAAGCGCTGGACAAGGCGGAGCAGCTCTCAACCAAGGACGAAGACAAGCAATACATCTACTTCTTACGCGGCTCGACCTACGAACGCCAGAAGAAATACGAGCAGGCGGAAGATATGTTCCGCAAAGTGCTGGCCGGCGATCCTCAGAATGCGACAGCCCTGAATTATCTCGGCTACATGCTCGCGGACCGCGGAGTCAAGCTGGAGGAAGCTCTCGGACTCATCAAGAAGGCAGTCGATCTCGATCCCGCCAACGGCGCGTATCTCGATTCGCTGGGCTGGGCCTACTTCAAACTGGGCAAGTACGAATCCGCCGAAGACACGCTGATCAAAGCGTCACAGCGCATCGGGACTGATCCCACGGTGCAAGACCACCTCGGCGATCTTTACCAGAAAACGGGACGCTTGAAGCTGGCAGCCGCCCATTGGGAGCGCGCCATATCCGAGTGGAACAAGACGGTGGCTGCCGAAGTCGACCAGAACGACGTGGCTCGCGTCCAGAAGAAGCTGGAATCGGCCAAGATGAAGCTGGCGAAAGAAGATCCGGAGAATAAGTAGTAGCCATCACGAACCACGTAGGGACGGCTGCCCTCAGCCGTCCAGGCCGAGCGCAAGCTCGGCTTTCTTTTTGTATCCTGAACTGTCAAAGTTCCGGAGACAACCATGAGTCCCGATGTGCTTATCCGGCAAGCCACTCGCGATGACATTCCCGAACTGCTGCGTCACCGCCGCGGTATGTACGAAGACATGGGCTACCACGATTCCGAGGCCCTGTCCGTAATGGCCGCAACCTGCGAACCGTATCTGGCCAAGGCCCTGGCTAACGGCACGCTCCACGGCTGGCTGGCATGTGCGGAAGAAAAGGTCGTCGCCGGCGGATTTGTGCTGGTGAGCCCGTGGCCAAGCCATCCCTACGACGGCCAGTGCCGCCGCGCCACAATTCTGAACATGTACACCGAGCCGGAGTTTCGCCGCCAGGGCATTGCCCGCCGCCTTATGCAGATCATGATCGAGTGGTGCAGAGAAGAGGGCTTCGTACGGGTCGATCTGCATGCCAGCGACAAGGGACGTCCGCTATATGAGAGTCTGGGATTTGAGCCGTCGAATGAGATGCGTCTGGATTTGCGGGCGAAATAACGCTGGTTCACGGGCGAAATAATGACGGGGAAAGTGGCACGGCTTCAGCCGTGCCACAAAAGCTTAAAGCTTACGGGCTTTAGCCTCTGGGGTTGAGCTTGCGATATTCCAGCGGTCTCGAACCTCAGGGGCTAAAGCCCTCACGACTCTCGCAGGTTGCGGCACGGCTGAAGCCGTGCCCTTCCACGGCGCTGCCGGATTCCACCGCGCTGGAGTTCGATGGTGCTGTCGACTTCCATTGGGACTGGAGAATTTAGATCCGACGACAACGGCAGAACATAACCCCGAAACAAATCCGTGGTCACTCCGTGCCGCAATACTTCGCGTACTGCTCGTAAATAAAATTGTCGGTCATGCCTGCAATGTAGTCGCAAATGATGCGCGGTAGCGGCTCCTGCTCGGCCTTCTCCTGATAACTGGGCGGCAGGCTTCCGGGGTTCGCCATCCAGAAATCGAACAGCTCGCGGATGACACGCTCCGCATCGTCCTTCTCCGGCTCCAGCGCGACGCTGAAGTACAGATTTTTGTAGAGAAACTCCTTGGCGCCGCGTCTTTCTTCCTCCACCTCGGAGGAGAATGTAGCGAGCCGCTGCGGATAGGCGCGGACATCTTCAAGACTGTGCACGCCGGCAGTCTTGATTTGCGCGCTAAGGTTGTTGATCAAATCGCCCACCATCCGGTCCAGGATTCGCTTTACGGCCTCATTGAACAACAATTTCTCTGCGACATCGGGATAGATCTCTTCGGCCTCAAGAAAGAAGCGATCAAATACAGGAATGCCGCCGCGTATCTGCTCCAGCGTTAACAGATGAGCTTCATACCCGTCGTCGAGATCGGCGGTGTCGTAGGCGATTTCGTCAGCCAGATCGATGAGCTGGGCTTCGAGCGGCGGCCGTTGATCGAGTAAATACTCCGCCAGTTCGGGAAACTGATCAGCGGAATAATCGTGAGAGTGCTTGATGATGCCTTCGCGCACTTCGAAGGTGAGATTCAACCCGCGAAAGCGGGCATAGCGGACTTCGAAGTCCTCGACGATGCGCAGCGCGTGCAGGTTGTGATCGAAAAAGAATCCGTGCTCGCGCATGGCGGCGTCCAGTGTTTTCTCCCCGGCATGGCCAAAAGGTGGGTGTCCCACGTCGTGAACCAGAGCAAGGGCCTCCACCAGATCGACGTTCAAGCCAAGCTGTCCGGCAATGGTGCGGGCGATCTGCGCCACTTCGATGGTATGAGTCAGGCGATTGCGGAAGTGATCGGAGAAGCGGCGGGTAAAAACCTGCGTCTTGGCTTCGAGCCGGCGAAACGCCCGGGCATGAATGACCCGGTCGCGGTCGCGCTGGAAATCATTGCGATACGGATGCTGGGGTTCAGGAATTCGGCGTCCGCGGGATTGTTCGACCCGCACGGCGTAATCGGCCAGCATGATGGAAGTCTAGCATTGTCCTCTCTCCTGTCCGGCGTCATGCTGTGCTTGCGAAACTGAACCCTTTGTCATCCTGAGCGGAGAGAAGTGTTTCGCTTGCGAAACACTTCTCGGAGTCGAAGGACCCCTATCATCTTGACTACAGCCGGGTAGCGACGAGTTGCGTCGAAAAGTTCGCAACGGCAGTGCAGCCTATAGGGGTCCTTCGACTGCGTGGCCGCTTCGCATCGCGAAGCAGCCACTCCGCTCAGGATGACAAAGCGTGGACAAGCCTCAGGATGACGTCCCACCTTCCCACGTTAGGCGCCCAGCGCAATTCTTTGCAGCCGAGGCACACGCAGTTTTTATATCGGAATCCCCAAAATTACCCGCCCCCTGCTCTTTTTAGCTCACGCCCGCCTGCTCGGAGCGTTACAATGTGTTGTTGGGGAACGACTTAGATTTGCCATGGTTTGGCATTCGACCTGTTATACACAGAGCAGGCGTCGCGCATCAAAGTGACGCCGATATTTTTGACTGAATGATAAGCGGAGCAGGATGCTCCCCCTTTGGAGGACTTAGAAATGAAGAACCGCCTTTTCGTAGCGCTGCTACTGACCGCCGTGCTGGCGCTTCCGGCCCTGGCGCAGCAGACTGCCACCACCACGCAAGACCAACCCGCGGCTGCGGCCGGCGCCAGCGGCAAGCCCGCTTTGCAGCCTGACACGCATGAAGGTTTCTGGGGCAAGATCAATCCCTTTGCCCGCAAGAAATATGTGCAGCGGCAGACCGCGCCCATCCGTGACCGGGTCAACGAACTTGACGAACTGACGTCCTCGAACACCAAGATGATCAAGGACACCGACGCCCGTGCTCAGGAAGGCATCCGCCTGGCCTCCACCAAGGCCAACGAAGCCGACCAGCACGCAATCGACGCCGGCAACAAGGCCCAGATGGCGCAGCAGACCGCGACCCAGGCCAACACCCGCTTGACCACGGTCGAGCAGGTCGTCGGCAATATCGACCAGTACAAGGCCTCGAACCAGACCGAGATCCGCTTCCGTCCCGGCCAGAGCGTGCTGAGCAAGAACGCGAAAGCCGCTCTTGACGATATGGCCACCCCGCTGAAGGATCAGCGCGGCTACATCGTCGAAGTGCAGGGTTTCTCCTCTGGACACGGCCAGGCCGCGATCGCCACTTCGCAGAAGATGGCGGACGCAGTGGTGCGTTACCTGGTGCTCAACCATGAAATTCCGGTCTACCGGATTTACGTGGTCGGCATGGGCAATGCCCCGGTTCCCACCGCGGCTACCGATGATGCGAAGACCAAGCGCACCAGCGGTGGACGCGTCGAGATCAGTCTGCTGAAGAACGATCTCGAAACGCTGGCCACGACCAGCTCAGCGGCTCCCGCGAACCAGGACCAGCCCGTACAGAAATAATCGACTCAGGACGACGGGCCGGCAACGGCCCGAAGCCCTCCCCGAAGCCTCCCGCTCAAGCAGGAGGCTTTTTCTTTGTGGTACTCGGTGCGCCGGCGTCCCGCCGGCTGTCCGGAGGGCATCCTGCCCTCCGCACCACACACGGTATGGGGACGGGTTGGAGCTTGCTCTGGGCGGAGTCGAAGGGACCCGTCCGGGCCGAGCGCAGCTCGGCAGAGCCCACCTCTGCAACCAGGTCTCCCCGTATAATCCTTGCCCGTGTCCACCACCGCGAAGTCCGCTCTGCGCAAAGCCGGCCTCTTCTACTTCGTCTGGGTGATGTTCTCCTACTGTACCGGCGGTCCCTTCGGGCTGGAAGACATGGTCACGACATCCGGCCCTGGAATGACTCTGATCTTCCTGCTGGTGATTCCGTTGTTCTGGAGCATTCCCGTCTCCCTGGTCTCGGCCGAATTGACGACAGCCATGCCGGTCGAGGGCGGCTTCTATCGCTGGGTGCGCGCCGGCTTCGGAGATTTCTGGGGCTTTCTCGCCGGATGGTGGAACTGGTGCGCGTCATTTCTGCTGGGCAGCGTCTATGCGGTGCAGTTTGCCGATTACCTCGGATTCTATTTCCCCGAGCTCACGGGCTGGCGGCATTACATCGTCTCTCTCGCCATGGTCGCGGCGATCACCTACATCAACGTACGCGGCATTCAGATGGTGGGAAAATTCGCCACCGTGCTGGAACTCTTTATTCTCCTGCCCGTGCTGGTGCTGGTCGTGATCGGATTGGCCAAGTGGCATCACAATCCCTTAGTGCCCGTGATTCCTCCGCACCAACCTACGTTCCACGTTTTTGGCGTAGGGCTGGCGCTGGGACTTTGGCTGTACTCGGGATACGAGCAGTGTTCAACCGTCGCGGAAGAGGTAGAAAATCCCAAGCGCAGCTATCCTCTGGCCCTGGCGCTGGTGGTGCCGATGTCAATCGCGGCTTACTTCCTGCCGACTTTTGCTTCGCTTGCGGCTCTGGGCAACTGGCAAAGCTGGCACACCGGATTCTTTCCCACCGCCGCGCAACTCATTGGAGGCCGCTGGCTCGGAGCCTGGATGTTTGCGGCTGCCATGATCACCCAGGTCGCCCTGCTCAACGGTACGATTCTCGCGTCTACGCGGATGCCATTTGCCATGGCGGAAGACGGCTACCTCCCGCACGTGCTCTCCGGCCAGCATCGCCGTTACGGAACGCCATGGATCGCCATCATTACGTCCGCCGTGGTCTATGGCTTGCTGGCGCTGCATTCGCTGGTAGAGTTGATCAGCATCTACAACTGGTTGCGCGTGTCGACCACAGTCCTGACTGTTCTCGCCGCCTGGAAACTGCGCCGCAAGAGGCCGGATATGCCACGACCGTTCGTGATTCCCGGCGGACGCGCCGGGCTGATCTACTCCGTGGTCGCAGTCCTGATCATGAGCGCAGTCGCACTGCTGGGCAGCGATCGTTATGGACTGATCTGGGGGCCGATGGCGATGGCAGTGGGGCCGGTAGCGTATTTTGTGTTTAGAACTGGTCTGAGATCAGCATAGGTCTGTTTCTGCTATACCCTCAAAAGGCGAGGGTGCCCCATCCTATTCCGCGCTTTTGCGAAATAGGGTGGGTGATTCCATCTTCATCCAGCCGTAGGTGGGAAATCAGAGAAGCGTCCTGGGTGAAGAGGTCCGTGGAATCCACCCTTGCGAAGAACGCAAGGATGCGGCACCCGGCTTCCGCTCAGCTTACCCAATCCAGAAACTTGTACCAGGCCCCGGCAAAGGGCAGGAACCAGGGCTTGCCGTTGTAAAGCCCGAGGGGCGCGCCGGGGAACGGAATCCCCACAAACGGATTCTCCGGCTTCTCGCCTGCAATCATCTTCGCCATCTGCTGGCCCTGCCAGGTGGCCATGGCAACGCCGTGTCCGGCATAGCCGACGGCGTAATAGATTCCATCCATCTGACCGGCGTGCGGCATGATGTCGAAGGCGAAATCCAACGTGCCTCCCCAGACGAATTCGATTTTCACATCGCGCAACTGGGGATAGACGTCGATCATTCCGGAGCGCAAAATCTCCGCGCTCTGCCGGATTGAGTTCTCGGTCTCCGGAAAGAACGCCGCCCGGCCGCCAAACAGCATGCGATCGTCCGGCGTGAGGCGATAGTAGTAGAGATAATTCTTGGAGTCGTAAATCATGCGATTGCGCGGGCTCAACTCGTGCGCCACCGTGTCGGGCAGAACTTCCGTGGTGATGATGTATGAGCCAATGGGAATAATTTTCTTGCGTAGCGCCGGAGTCGCCGCGCCGGTGTAGCCGCTGGTCCCGACGAATACATCGCGCGCCCAGACTTCGCCGCGAGAAGTGATGATTCGCCAGCCTTGGTTCCCGCGCCGCGCTTCGCGTTCGATTTTCAGCGCTGGTGTACCTTCCAGGATTGTCGCGCCTGCTTTCATGGCTGCCAGCGCCAGTCCGGCGACGTATCTCGCGGGATTCAGTCCGGCGCTCACCTCATCCACCATGCCGCCGTAGTAGATAGACGAGCCAATCTCAGACTGAAGCTCTTGCCGGGGCACGATGCGCAACTCGTGGTTGAATTCGCGGGCGATGGTTTCCACCTGGCGGGCGTAGTCGTCAAAGTGTTTCTGCTTGCAGGCCACTTCGAGATGTCCGCAGCGGGAGAAGTCGCAATCGATACGCTCTTCGTTCACGATCTGCTCGACACAATCAATCGTGGCCAGGGACGCGGCGTACATCCGCTGCGTGCGCTCGCGTCCATAGAGCGAGATCAGTTTGTTGACGCCGAGCTTGAGCCCGGTGAGCACCATGCCTCCGTTGCGGGAACTGGCGCCCCATCCGATGGTTTCCGCTTCGAGGACCGCGACATTGGCTCCGCCGTGGGCCAGAGTTCGTGCCGCTGAAAGTCCGGTGAAGCCGGCGCCGATCACGGCCACGTCCAGGGTCTCGGGCAGCGGTCGGGCGAGGTCGGTGCGCAGAATGTCGACCGTGGTCAACCAGAAGTTTTTTTCTTGAACCGCCATGGTTGAACTCAAAAGCTTAAGCGCAAAGTTCGCAAAGAAAAGCCGCAAAGAACGCAAAGAACTGCCTACAGCACTGCTGTTTCTTCGATCATTCGGCCCTCGGCGAAACGCGATAGACCCAGCAAGGACGCATCCACCAGATCGGTTTTGCCGGTCAGGATCAGATCGGAGAGAATCTTTCCCGTCGCCGGAGCATGCATCACTCCATGCCCGCTGAATCCATTCGCCAGAAAAAACCCCGGCAACTCCGGCGCAGGACCCAGAATCGGATGATGATCGGGCGTCATCTCGTACAGTCCAGCCCAGGCGCGTTTCGGATTTATCGCCAGATTCTCAAACATCGGTACCCTCTCCGCTGCCCGGGTCAAGATTTTCTCGATGAAAGCGGCATCGAACTCGGTTTTGTATCCGG
Organism: Terriglobia bacterium; assembly: GCA_963822555.1. GTDB lineage: Bacteria > Acidobacteriota > Terriglobia > Terriglobales > Acidobacteriaceae > JAIQFF01. The sequence continues at coordinate 3,419,829 of CAWGHY010000002.1, read as the reverse complement.
GTGTTTCTTCGGGATCATTCCAGGCCAGCAGAAATCCCAAACCTTCGGGGCGGAAGTGAAAGCCGTTCGACATGTCGATGATCATGGGCGCGCTATGCGGGAACTGGTCGAAGGGTTCCGTGGGAACCAGCATGCGGCGCAGCGGTTCAACCGGCAAATCCACGCCCACCATACGCGCAATTTCCGCGGCCCACGCGCCGCCGCAGTTCACGACTTTTCTCGTGGACACATCCTCCCTAGAAGTTTCGACGACAAAAGCGCCCGGCGCGTCCAATCGAATACCGGTCACGGGAGTGTTCTTCCATAACTTGGCACCGTGCTGGGCGGCCCAGGTCATAAAGCCGATCATCGCGCTGTAAGGATCGACAAACCCGTCGGTTGAGCAAAAGCTGCCGCCGACAATGTCATCCGCGCGCAACTGGGGAAATCTGCCGCGGATTTCATCGGCCGTGATCAGGTGTACATTTTTTAATCCCATGGCGACCTGCTTGTCATAGTTAGTTCGCAGGTAAGCCAGGTGTTTTTCTTGGGTGGCGCAAAAAAGATATCCCTGGGGCCGGTAGCCGGCGGGATTTCCCAGCTGCTCATCGAAGCTGGCGTAGAAGGGAATGGAATACAGCGACATCTGGATATTCACCGGCGTCGAGAACTGGGCCCGGACACCCCCCATGCTCTTGCCCGTGGAACCCTTGCCCTGCGAGGTCTCGCGCTCGATCACCAGGACGTCCCTGCATCCCGCGGCGGTCAGATGGTAGGCGATGCTGGAGCCGACAATCCCTCCCCCGATGATGACGACTTCCGCAGTCTGCATGAAAATCCGCGGCCTCCGGGCCGGGGACGACTGAGCATTGTAGTGCATCGCCACCGGCCATGTGGGGACAGCCGCCCTCGGCTGTCCAGTCGAGCGCAGCTCGACAGGTTTTTCTTGGTAGCGAGTTCGCGGAGTTTCACTCCGCCGAACACCCTAGGGCGGCTCTCGCCGCATGGCAGGTGGCGCAGACCATTACCGCTGTGCCTTGAAGCCTTTCATCCATACGCTTAAACTTACGTAATGCACATGCACGTCCACGGCGGAGGCGAAAAGACCTCGCGAATTTTGCGGGTCTCGCTGGTCGTGACCGCGGCCTATATTGTGCTGCTGGTTATCGCCGGCATCCGCGCCCATTCGCTGGCGCTGCTGTCCGAAGCTGGCCACAATCTCTCGGACTTTTTTGCCTTGCTGTTGTCCCTGACTGCCGTGTACCTGCAAACCCGCCCGCCCAGTTCCACGAAGACTTACGGCTATCACCGGGCCGGCGTGCTGGCCGCGCTGGTTAATGCTGTGTCGCTGGTGGCGGTCTCTGGATTCATCTTTTATGAGGCGTTCCAGCGGCTGCAGAATCCGGAGCACGTTCGCGCCGGAGTCATGATCAGCGTAGCCGCGGCCGGCGTGGTGATGAATGGCGTGATCGCGCTGCTGCTTTACCGCGCCGGGAGTGATGTAAACATTCGCAGCGCGCTGATGCACGAAATTGGCGACACCCTTTCGACCGGAGCGGTGATCGCGGGTGGCTGGGCCATTATGGCCACGGGCAAGTACTGGATCGATCCCATGCTTTCGGTGGCGATTGGTGTCCTCATACTGTGGTCGGGATTTGGTATTGTGCGCGAAACCCTCAATATTCTGCTGGAAGGCACGCCGCGCGGCATCAAGCTGGAGCAGGTAGCGGCTGCCATGCGCGGGATCGAAGGGGTGAACGACGTTCACGATCTGCACGTGTGGAACATCGGTTCGGAAACGCGAGCTTTGTCCTGCCACATTTCTATCGCGGACATTCCGCCCTCGGTCAGCGAGCGCATTCTGCGCGAGTTGAAGGAATGCCTACGGCATGACTTTCAGATCAGCCACACCACCATACAGTTTGAAAATGTGGTTTGCGAAGTGGCGCACGGCTGCGTGATCCCGGTTACGGAAGAAGCCCACCAGCACCAGCACGAGCACAAGCACTAGATTTCTCCAACGGCTCGTGCGGGAACGGGTCTCCGACCCGTCCAGGCTGGGCCGAAGACCCGGCTACCCTTCGACTGCAGACCTCGCCTGACGGGCGATAACGCCCGTCCTCCATTAAAGTTCGACAAGGACGCAAGCGAGGCTGACACACATCTCATCACTTCCCCTGGCTCTCGTAAATCTCCCTGGCCCGCTCGATCGTATCCGCATCTTCCGGCAGTTTGTCGGGGCGCAGCCTGACAATGCGCGGAAAACGCAATGCATATCCACTTTCATGCCGGTCGGATTCCATCATGTTGTTGAAGGCCACTTCGAGTACGATCTTCGGTTCGACCTCCAGACGAAAGCTCCGATCCTCGATGACATGTTCGAGGAACCACTTGGTCATGTCGGCAATCTCGGCATCAGTCAGTCCGGAATAGGCCTTGCCGATGTTCACCAGCTTGTCGCCGTCACGCACGGCAAAGGTGTAGTCGCTCAAGACTCCAATGCGCTTGCCGTGACCGTACTCCACTGCCGTGACCACGACGTCTAACGTGGCCAGTTCGCGTTTGAGTTTCAGCCAGGCTTTGCCGCGGCGTCCAGGAGTGTAGGGCGATGCCGGGTCTTTAATCATCAAGCCTTCGTTGCCCCGGGCCTGCGCCGCGTCAAAAAGTTGGTCGAGTTCCTGCGCTGACGACGCCTGAAACACAGGTGCGCGAATGACGCGCGTATTCAATGTGCTCAAGTCTTCTCCGAAATCAAGACGCGCCTGGGATGCCGCAGCCGCTCGCGAACCTGCTCGAGAATTTCGGGGCGCTGCCAGCAGGTTATCGAGAATCTTCTCCCGCTCGAGCAGTGGGCGCTCCAGCAGCAACTCGCCATCGGCGTACAAGATATCGAAGACTAGATACGCCACTGGCACCTGGCGCATCAGCTTTTCGCTGACTTGTTTTCGTCCCAGGCGCTGCTGCAGCGCGCTGAAGGGGAGCGCCCGGCCGCTATTGGAGGAGTCTTTGGCATCGCTGGTGAGGTGTGGGCGGGACGTCCCCACGACAGCCGCCGGGGACGGCGGCGCTACCTTGCCACTTTCATTTTCGCTCTCATTTTCGTTCTCATTTTCGTTCTCAAGGCCCTCGTAGCTCCACGCCACAATTTCGCCATCCAGGATTGCGTCTCCGGGCAAGCCCGCCAGAGCTTCGGGCAATTCCGGAAAAGATTCGGTGATCTCGTCCCGAGTGCGCGAGAAGATCTTTACCTCGCCGTCCGAACAATGCGCCTGGGCGCGGATGCCGTCATACTTGTCCTCGACGAGAGCGTTCTGAAAGTAGCTCAGAGCCCCCTCGGCTGACTCCGCCGGGCTGGCCAGCATGAAGCCCAGAGGATGGAACAATCGCATCTTCGCTTTGTCCAGGTGGTTTGCCGCCGCCAGCTTTAAAGTTTCGCCGATGTCACCCAGCAGCATGTTGGCCCGTTGCACCTGCTGAAACGTGGCGCCATATGCTTTCGCGATCGCTTCCTCCACCAGGCTTTCTTTGAGCCCAATGCGAAGGTCACCGGTCATGATCTTGACGATGTATTTAGCTTCGAGGGGTGTCGCCCTAGAGAGAAGGTCTCGCGCCAACGCAGCCTTTGTTGCCGCGCCACGGGCGGCTGCGATCTCCCGGAAACTGTTTTCTACCTGGGCTAAGTTGAGTCCGGCGCCTCGGGGCCGCTCAGGCAGGACGTCGCCAGCCACCGCTCCCAGGTCTCCGCGTCTACGGTAGAACGCGGTCAGCTCGGTTTCGCTCTTCCCGGACAATTCCGCGACGATCCGCCATAGCACTCTTCCCCCGACTTGCAGCGTGGCTTCTTCCCAGGCGGGAAACGGCCTTCCCGAAAGAAACACGGCAGAGACCGACGCCTCCTCCGGCGTGCAGGCTTTGAAATACTCGGCGACGATCGTCGTCTTTTCCAGCTTCTTGGTGGTGGCGGCGATCCGCTCGCAAGTTTCAGCCAGTTTGATCATGTCTGCTCATGTCGGCGCGAGCGTCTCGCTCGTGCGTCCCTGGTTCGGGCAGTCTCAGTTTCTCTGTCCTGGTCGAATGAAGTGATGGCCCGGTACGAGCGAGGACGTCACGCCACATTACCGATCCCCTAACTTCATTCTCATTAGTCACTTAGCGACCCCACCTACCATCCTAAACGAAACCGCCTGTGGTACTCTGTGGTTTGAGCCTTGCTCACTGGAAGGGCATCTAACAGTCATGCGTTTCTTGCGAACCTGGTGGCGTTTTCTGGTGGCCGTGCAGCTTCTACCCGCTCTGGAAGGCGGCGAGGAAACTCTGGTCGGCGGCCAAGCCGTGCTCGAGGGCGTTATGATGCGCTCTCCGCACGCTTGGGCCATCGCCTGCCGCAAGCCCTCGGGTGAAGTTTCGACCCACAGCGAACCGCTGGAGCGGCTGTCGGAAAAACGCAAATGGATGGCCTGGCCGGTGATTCGTGGAGTAGTTACTCTCGGTCATGCAATGACGTTAGGATTCCGGGCGCTGAAGTTTTCCGCCAACGTCGCCCTCGATGAATTGCAGCCCGAGCCCGCGGAAGACAAGAAGAAACTCGAAATTACCGGCTGGATGGCGGCGGTCAATATCGTAATCTCGGTTGGTTTCTTTATTTTCATGTACAAGTTTTTGCCCCTGCTGGCGGCCACCGAGATGAAGCGGGTGAATCCGGTTTTTGGCGGGCAGATTATTTTCAACCTGGTGGATGGTGTCATCCGGATCGCGCTGTTCCTGCTTTTCATCTGGGGAGTGTCGCTGTGGAGCGATATTCGCCGGGTTTACGAATACCATGGCGCCGAGCACAAGACGGTTTACGCCTTCGAAAACGGCGATCCGCTGAATACGGCATCGGTGCAGAAGTATTCGACTTTCCATCCCCGTTGCGGCACCAGCTTCCTGATGACGGTAATGCTGATCTCGATCATGGTGTACATATTGGTGTCCGCGGTGTTCCCGGTAACTACGTTCTGGGCCAAGTTCGCTATGCGCATCGTGCTGCTACCGGTGATCGCGGGCGTTTCCTATGAGATCATTCGTTTCGCCGCCAAGCATCGTGGATCGCTGTTCGCCCTGATGACTGCCCCAGGCCTTTGGCTGCAGCGCATTACCACTCAGCCCCCGTCCGACGACCAGGCCGAGTGCGCCATCATCGCTCTCGACCATGCCATGGCCCTCGAAAAAGAGCACGGCGGCGAGCTAGTGATAGCTTAGAACCCGTCCTTGGTCATTGGCCCTTGGTCGTTGGCTAAGCCCTCCCTTGGGTTGTACGTCACAGACTTCCGCCTGGCGTTCTGATAAGCGCTTTACGTGCGGAGGCGCTTATGTCGTCATCGGGGTCGTTTCGAGATTTAAGGGTCTGGCAGGCGGGAATAAAATTGGCTCGGGAGGTCTACCGGGAGACGGCGACGTTTCCCAAGCATGAACTGTACGGCTTGACGCAGCAAATCCGGTGCTCCGCCGTCTCGTTGCCAAGCAACGTTACGGAGGGGAAAGGGCGTCATTCCGATAAGGAATTCGCGCATTTCCTGTGTAATGCTCGGGGTTCACTGTTGGAGCTGGAAACACAACTGATCCTTGCGGAGGAATTAGAATATCTATCGGCGGCCGAAGGAAAACGCCTTTCCGCGTTGGCAGAGTGCGTAGGGCGCGCATTGAGCGGTTTGATCAACTCTCTGCGTGGCGTTCACCGAGACGATGCCGCCTAAAGCGGGGTAATGGTTTTGCCAACGACCAAAGGCCAGCGACCAACGACGATTTTCCTGACGACCGAAGACTGACGACTGAACCATGTTCGACCGACTTGACCAAATCGAAGCCCGTTACGAGGAGTTGACGCAGGCGCTCTCCTCGCCGGAGATCGCAGGCGACTCGACTCGATACCAGAAGACGGCCAAGGCGCACAGCGAAGTTGCGCCTATCGTCGAAAAATATCGGGAATACAAGGACCTCACCCGCGGTATCGCCGAGAGCAAGGCGGTCCTGGCGGACGAAAAAGATCCTGAGATGCGGGCCTACGCGCAGGAAGAACTCGATAAGCTTGAGGCTCGCGTCGGCGGGGTGGAAGAAGAACTCAAGGTGCTTCTGCTGCCCAAGGATCCCAACGACGAAAAAGATGTCATCCTTGAAATCCGCGCCGGCACCGGCGGCGACGAAGCCACCCTCTTTGCTGCCGAGATGTTCCGAATGTATACCCGTTACGCGGAGACCCAGGGCTGGAAGGTCGAAGTGCTCTCCACGTCCGATTCCTCGGTAGGCGGCTTGAAGGAAGTGATCGCGATCATTGAAGGCCAGCGCGTTTATTCGCGGCTGAAATATGAGAGTGGCGTGCACCGTGTACAGCGTGTGCCGGCGACGGAACAGCAGGGAAGAGTGCATACCTCCGCGGTGACGGTTGCAGTGCTGCCCGAAGCTGAAGACGTCGACATTAAGATCGAAGCCAAAGACCTCCGCATTGATACGTTTTGCTCGTCCGGCCCCGGCGGACAGTCGGTGAACACCACGTATTCCGCGGTGCGCATCACTCACATTCCCACAAATACCGTCGTGAGCTGCCAGGATGAGAAGTCACAGATCAAGAACCGCGAGAAAGGCATGCGTGTGCTGCGGGCCCGTCTTTATGAGATGGAAATGCAGAAGCAGCAGGACGCGCTCGCCAAAGAACGCAAGGCGATGGTGGGCTCAGGCGATCGAAGCGAGAAGATCCGCACCTACAATTTTCCGCAGAACCGTGTCACCGACCATCGCATCGGATTGACCATCCACCAACTCGAGCAGGTCATGGACGGCAAACTCCAGCCCCTGATCGAGGCCCTGGTCAGTCATTACCAATCCGAAAAATTGAAGGCCGAAGCCACCACCGCAGTGTAAGGTTGTGCTGGTGTGGCCGCGGGCGGCCCGCCCGCGTGACAGTGTCCGTAACCACTGCCTTGTGGGTCTGACACTGGATAGCCGCAGCGAACGAGCCGCCGGCTCTTGGCGGACAAGAGTGTCCGCCCCACATCAAACAAAGTATCTTGTGTTCAAATAATCGCGTGACGCTCCGCGATGCTCTAGCCTCCGCCTTCTCCCGCCTCTCGGCCGCCAACGTTCCGTCGCCTCGTCTGAATGCGGAACTCCTGCTCATGTTCACCCTGCAGTGCGACCGAGCTCATCTATACGCCCATCCCGAACGCACGCTCTCGCCGGACGAACAGAGCCGCTACGATCTCGCCCTGTCGGAACGCGGACGCGGCATGCCTACGCAATACATCACTGGGCATCAGGAATTCTGGGGCATGGACTTCATTGTTACGCCAGCGGTACTCATTCCCCGTCCGGAAACCGAACATGTAATCGAGACCGTGCTGGAGCGGGTTCGTGTGGGGCGGGCGCCCTCGCCCGCCGCTTTGCTCCGCATCGTAGACGTTGGCACAGGTTCCGGCTGTATCGCTCTGGCCCTGGCCAAGGAATTGCCTTACGCCGAGATCCACGCCACGGATATTTCACCCGCCGCTCTCGAAATCGCCCGCGCCAATGCCGCCCGTCTGCAACTCGAATCGCGGATCCGTTTTCATCAGACTGACTTGCTGCGGGGACTAGATCCAGGATTCGATTTCATTGTCTCCAATCCCCCGTATGTCGGCGAATCGGAAGCAGACCAGGTGCAACTCGAAGTCCGCCGACATGAGCCGCGCAACGCAGTTTTTGCGGGCAAGACGGGACTCGAAGTAATCAAGCGCCTCATCCCCCAGGCCTGGGAATCGCTCAAGCCCGGCGGCTGGCTGGTAATGGAAATCAGCGGCACCGTCGCAGACCGCGTGCATGAGTTGTTGACCGGCTGGAACGACGTGGGAATCACCAAAGACTTGCAAGGGATTCCAAGGGTGGCATCAGCACGAACCACGTAGGCCCGGACGTCCTCGTCCCGGCAGGCGAGCGAAGCTCGCCAATTACTTAACCGCGAACCAAACGCAAGGTCCCTCCACTGCGCTCGCTGCACTTCGCTCCGGTCGGGATGACAGGGGATGCTAGGGTTCGCTGACGGTGGCCGGCAGAATCTCGTCCACGTCCACCCATTTCGTGGGGTAGGAACCGGTGTAGCAGGCGGTGCAATAGGTGGTCTTCTCGCCGTCGGCGCAAGCTTTTTTCATTCCTTCGAGCGAAAGATAGGCCAGCGAATCGGCTCCGATAAATTCGCGAATCTGTTCGATCGATTTGTTGGCGGCGATCAGTTCTTTTTTCGAAGGCGTGTCGACACCGTAAAAGCAGGGCGAAACCGTGGGCGGACAGGATACGCGCATGTGCACTTCCTTCGCGCCCGCGTTGCGAATCATGCGTACGATCTTACGGCTGGTGGTGCCGCGCACAATCGAGTCGTCGATCAGCACGACGCGCTTGCCTTCGAGCAAGGTGCGCACCGGGTTCAGTTTCAGCTTGACTCCGAAGTCGCGCACGCTTTGCCGCGGCTCGATGAAAGTCCGCCCCACATAGTGATTTCGGATCAGCCCGAAGCGGAAGGGAATACCGCTCTCGGCGGCATAGCCTACGGCGGCGGTGACGCCGGAATCGGGAACCGGCACGACGAGATCGGCGTCGGCCGGAGCTTCCCGCGCCAGTTGTCGTCCCAGGCCTTCGCGGCTGGTTTGCACGGGACGTCCAAATACCATGCTGTCCGGGCGCGAAAAATAAACGTGCTCGAAAATGCAGCTCGACTGCGCAGCCACCGGAGCGTAAAAGCGCGAGGTGATGCCTTCGGGCCCAACGATCACCAACTCGCCCGGCTTGACCTCGCGCTCATAGGTGGCGCCGATCAGATCGAAGGCGCAGGTTTCGGAAGCGAACACGATAGTGTCCTGCCGTTGTCCTTCAAGCCGCGGAATTCTCCCCATGTTCAGCGGGCGGAAACCGCGCGGATCGCGCGCGGCAAACACCCGGTCCGCGCTGAGCATCACCAGTGAAAACGCCCCTTCGACCCGCCGTAGCGCGTCGGCCATGGCATCCGGCAAGGTTTGCTCTTTGGAAAGCGCGATCAGGTGCACGATCACTTCGGTGTCGCTGTTGGTCTGGAAAATCGAACCCTGCGCTTCCAGGCGATGCCTTATTTCCTGCGCATTGACCAGATTGCCGTTGTGGGCGAGAGCAATCATGCCCTTATTTGATTGCACCATGATGGGCTGGGCATTGAACAGGGCAGAGTCGCCGGCGGTGGAGTAACGCGTGTGCCCGATGGCTAGCGAGCCGTGGACCTGAGACAAAACTTCTTCCGTGAAGATATCGGCGACCAATCCCATGGCGCGATGGGCGCGCAAGGTCAGACCGTTCGAGGTAACGATGCCCGCCGATTCCTGTCCGCGATGTTGCAGCGCGTGCAGCCCGAGGTAAGCCAGTTTTTCCGCCTCAGGGTGGGCGTAGATCGCGACCACTCCGCACTCGTCATGGAATTTATCAAACATAGTCAGCCTTTAGCTCTTAGCCTCTAGCTCTTAGCCAAACCCAGCACAGCCCACGTCGGGGCAGGTGTCTCACTTGCGCAGCCGAGCAAACCTCGGCAATGTCCTAATCCGCCGCTACCGCATCCGGCTCCGCTCGCAACGCCTTCTCCAGCGCGCCCTCATACACATCCCGCAACTCCGAAATTTCGGCTGACACCACCACCCGTCCGTCGAGCTTGATCTCAACCCGTTCCGGCGCAGTCTCTCCAATTAATTCTGCGGCGATGCCGTATTTTAACGCCACTTGTTGGATTCTGCCGACGTTCTCGCGGTCGCAGGAGATGACTACGCGGCTCGCCTCTTCGCCGAACAAGACAAAATCTGACGCCAAGCCTAGAGATGTCAGATCGACATTCATTCCAATGCCTTTAGTTAGTCCCGACTCCACCAGCGTTACTGCAATCCCGCCGTCGGAGCAGTCATGAGCGGAATCAATAATTCCGATTTGAGCTATCTCAGCCAGCGCTTTCTGCAAGCCGGCCTCTTTTTCCAACTCCAAAGCGGGGGGATAGCCCCAGAGTGCACCCAGAATTTCCTTGGCGTATTCCGATGATCCGAATGTGGACTCGGCGTCGGTCGCGTCTCCAGGTTCCGCGCCCCGTAGGAGCACGATTGCGCGTCCGGCGTCGCGGAAATCCGGGCGTACCGCACTGTGCACGTCATCGAGAACGCCGACCACGCCCAACACCGGCGTAGGATAAATTCCTTCGCCCAGGGTTTCGTTGTAAAAGCTGACGTTGCCTCCGGTGATGGGAATCTCCAGCTCCTCGCAAGCTTTGGTGATGCCATCGATGACTTGCGAAAACTGCCACATGATGTGCGGCTTTTCGGGATTGCCGAAGTTCAGGCAGTTGGTGCCGCCGATTGGAGTAGCGCCGGTGCAAGCCACGTTGCGCGCGGCTTCCGCCACGGCATGCATGGCGCCCAAACGCGGATCGAGGTAGCACCAGCGTCCGTTGCCATCGAGCGCCATCGCCAGCCCGCGCTGCGATCCTTTTATGCGGATCACTCCGGCATCGCCCGCGCCCGGCCCTTCGACGGTGTTGGTCTGCACCATGTGATCGTACTGCTGCCAAATCCACCGTTTGCCGCCGATATTAGGACTCGCCAAAAGTTTTTTTAAATTTGCCGTGAGGTCGGAAGTCGCTGCCAACTTGACATGTTCCGGTATTTCGCGCGGCACCGGCGGTTCCCAGCGCTCTAGCGGGCGCTTGTAAACGGGCGCATCGTCGGTGAGCGCTTGGTTCGGGATTTCAGCCACCACTTCGCCGTGTTGCAGCACCCGCATCTTACCGTCGGCGGTGACGCGCCCGACTTCGACGGCGTCCAGTCCCCATTTTTCAAAAACGCGAAACACTTCCTGCTCGCACCCTTTCTGCGCCACCAGCAGCATGCGCTCCTGCGATTCGCTGAGCATGATCTCGTAAGCGCTCATGCCGGTTTCCCGCTGGGGCACAAGGTCGAGTTCGATTTCAGTTCCCACATGTCCGCGTGCGCCCATCTCGCATGTAGAGCAGGTCAACCCGGCCGCGCCCATGTCCTGTATGCCAACAATGGCACCGGTTTGCATGGCTTCCAAGCAGGCTTCGAGCAAGAGCTTCTCCAGAAAAGGATCGCCGACTTGCACGTTGGGCCGCTTGGCTTCGGAGGCTTCGCTGAATTCCTCGCTGGCCATGGTGGCGCCATGAATGCCGTCGCGCCCGGTTTTCGATCCCACGTAAATCACGGGATTGCCTTCGCCCGAAGCTTTGGCGTAGAAAATCTGATCGCGCCGTACCAATCCCAGGGCGAACGCATTGACCAGAGGATTGCCCGAATAGCAAGGCTCGAACTTGGTCTCACCGCCCAGGTTGGCTACGCCGAAACAATTGCCGTACGAGGCGATCCCGCTGACCACGCCCTCGAGCACCGACTGATTCTTGTGAATTTCTTTGCTTGATGTAGGCGCGAGCGCCCCGCTCGTGCTGGCGCCGGCACCGGCGGGCGAGGGCGCCCGCCCCACACCACCGTCAATCGGCCCAAAGCGCAGCGAGTCCATCACCGCCACGGGCCGCGCCCCCATGGTGAAAATATCGCGCAGGATGCCGCCTACTCCTGTAGCCGCGCCCTGAAACGGCTCGATAAACGAAGGATGATTGTGAGACTCGATCTTGAAAGCGCAGGCCCAGCCGTCGCCGATATCGATGATGCCCGCATTCTCTCCTGGACCCTGCACCACGAGCTTGCTGCGCGTCGGCAGCCGCTTCAGATGTACGCGTGATGATTTGTAGGAACAGTGTTCGCTCCACATCACGCTGAAAATGCCCAACTCGGTGATGGTGGGCTCGCGTCCACCCAGCAGTTGCTTAATTTTTTCGTATTCATCGGGCGTGAGGCCGTGCTCCCGGATAATCTCGGGAGTAAGGAGAGGCATGGAAGAAGAACTCATATGGGGAAATCATATTGTCGCACAAATGGCGCCGGCGGCAGTCGCATGTAGGCGCGAGCCCCTCGCTGGTCAAGGAGCCGCCACGTCCCTGTGGCACTGCCGCAAGAGCGAGGCGCTCGCGCCCTTACCAGACAGGCGGCGGGACACTGCGGCGCTACTCTATACTGTCCCGTGATGAAGTCCGTCATTGTTGGCACCGCCGGGCACATCGATCACGGAAAAACCGCGCTGGTTAAGGCGCTCACCGGTATCGACGCCGATCGCCTGGAAGAAGAAAAGCGCCGCGGCATCACCATTGACATCGGTTTTGCGCATCTCGAACTGCCGCTTCCCGGCGGCGAGACTCTACGAATCGGCTTTGTCGATGTTCCCGGGCACGAACGTTTTGTGCGCAACATGCTGGCCGGTGTGGGCGGAATCGATCTGGTCCTGCTCGTGATCGCAGCCGACGAATCCATCAAGCCGCAGACGCGTGAGCATTTCGACATCTGCCGCTTGCTCTCGGTGCGCCGCGGTATCGTGGTGCTGACCAAATCCGACCTGGTGGACCGCGAGACTTTGGACGTAGCGCGGTTGGAAGTCGAAGAGTTTTTGCGCAATTCGTTTCTCGATCCGGCGCATTCGTCGATCGTCGCCGTCAGTTCGCTGACCGGCGACGGTCTCGACGATCTCAAGCAGGCCCTGCTAGAGGCCGCCGCGGAGGTTCCCGCGCGAGATGCTTCCGCGCTGGCACGTCTCCCCGTGGATCGCGTCTTCACCATGAAGGGTTTTGGCGTGGTGGTGACAGGAACATTGGTTTCCGGCACCATTCGCAAAGAGGACGATCTCGAAATTTTTCCGTCAGGCCAGCGGGTTCGGGTGCGCGGAATCCAGGTGCACGGACAGGCGACCGCGCAAACCCTGGCAGGACAACGCACAGCTTTGAATCTGAGCGGCGTGACGATACCAGAGTTGGCGCGCGGCATGGTTCTGGCGCCGCCCTCAACTTTTCACGCCACTTCAAGGCTGGACGTCTCGCTCACGCTGCTGCCTTCGGCGAAGGCTCTGAAAGACCGGGCGCGTGTGCACCTGCACGTTTACACGTTCGAAACCATAGCCACGGTAGCGCTCCTTGGCCAGAAACAGGTTCTGCCCGGAGAAACCGCACTGGCGCAATTGCGCCTGGCTCAACCCACACTGCTCTTGCCCGGAGATCGCTTCATCATCCGGCAGTTCTCGCCCGTCACGACCATCGGTGGCGGCACAGTGCTCGACGCCGCTCCGGTGGCGCGAATGGTGGGGCGTGAAGCATTCCTGCAGACTCTGGCCGAAGGCGATCCACAAGCCATTCTGCGGGCACGGATTGCGCGACGAAGTCAGGCTGGAATTGCCCTCTCCGAACTGACCGCAGAGACCGGATGGTCCCGGCCGGTGATCGAGACCCACTTTACTTCTCTTGTACGCGACGCCGAAATCTCTCGAATCGGCGACTTGCTTGTTCAGGGGCCCGCGCTCGAGGAATTGAAATTATCGATCCTGAAAAAGGTTTCGGAGTTCCATAAGAAGAACCCGTTGGTTGCCGGCATCAGCAAGGAAGAGTTGCGCGAGCATGCCCAGGCTTCGAGTGAGGTCTTCGCCGCGGCTCTGGATATGCTGGTCCGCGAGAAAAAACTGGAAGCTGCAGGAGAGATTGTCCATTTGCCGGGACGCGGCGTGGTCATGAAAGACGAAGAAGCAGAATCGCGTGCGATCATCGAGCAAGCATTTGCATCGGCGGGCCTGAAGGTCCCGGCATTGAAAGACGTGCTGGCTGGACTCAAGGTAGACAAAGCCCGCGCCCAGAAAATCGTTACTTTGCTTTTGCGCGACAAAGTTCTGGTGAAGATCTCCGAAGACTTGGTGTTCCATCGCGACGCACTGCTGGATTTGCGTAAGTGTATGTCATCGCAAAAAACAAAGTCGCCGAAGATTGACGTGGCGCACTTCAAAGATATGACCGGAGTGAGCCGGAAGTATGCCATCCCCTTACTGGAATACCTGGATCGCGAGCACGTGACTCGAAGAGTGGGCGATGAGAGATTGATTCTCTAGCGGGAAAATGAACTCCGTATAATAAAACCCACACTTCGAAGTTCTCTGTGCCAAAGGACCCGCGGAATGCTTTCGATTCGTCCCGCCCATGCCGGCGATGTGCCGGTGTTGAAAACGCTCATTCATGAATTCGCGGCCTTTGAGCATCTTCCCGTCGCCGTGACTGAAGCGGCGTTGCTGCGCGATGGATTTTCCGGCTCTCCTAAATTTCGGGTGTTGATGGCGGAATGGGACGGCCAAGCCGCCGGCTACGCTCTTTTCTTCGATTACTACTCAACCTTTGAAGGCCGCGCCGGACTTTTTCTGGAAGACATTTACGTTCGCGATCAATATCGGGGAAAAGGAATTGGCAAGGCGCTGCTGGCGCGTGTCGCGTCGATTGCCCGACAGGAGCAATGTTTCGGCCTGCGCTGGCAGGTGCTCGACTGGAACACTCCAGCCATCGAATTCTATAAAAGTCTGGGGGCTACGTTTCTGGACGAGTGGAAGACCGTCGGCCTGTCAGGCGCTGCGTTGCGGCATGTCGCGGGGGAGTCGGAATGATGGTGGAGGCGGTGACCACGGCAGCGCGGGTCACGATCATCGGCGCCGGCCTCGCCGGATCGGAAGCGGCCTGGCAATGCGCCCGGCGCGGTATCGCTGTCGACCTGTGGGAGATGCGCCCGGTTCGTTCGACTCCAGCACATCAGACCACGGATTTTGCCGAGTTGGTTTGTTCGAACTCCCTGAAATCCGACAGCTTGAACACCGCACCCTGGCTACTGAAAGAAGAAATGCGGCGGGCCGGATCTTTGCTGCTGGAGATCGCGCGCGAATGCGCAGTCCCAGCCGGCCACGCGCTGGCTGTTGATCGGACGAAGTTTGCCGCAAGAGTCACCGAGACTCTCTCTCGTGAACCGTTGATTACAATCCGGCGCGAAGAAGTGACGCACATCGATGAAAATCAGCTCACGATCATTGCCACCGGGCCTCTGACCTCCGACGCTCTTTCGCAGGAGATTGCCCGGCTGAGCGGATCCACTCATCTGTATTTCTTTGATTCGATCAGCCCGATTGTTGAAGCCGACTCCATCGATATGTCCAAGGTTTATCTGGCCGCGCGTTATGACAAGGGATCGGCCGACTACATCAACTGTCCCATGACAAAGGAGGATTACGACCGCTTCTGCGATGCGCTGATTGCCGGACAATCGGTGGAGGATCGCGATTGGGAGAAACTCAATTACTTTGAGGGCTGCCTGCCCATTGAGGAAATCGCGCGGCGCGGCCGTGACACGCTGCGCTTTGGGCCGATGAAGCCAGTGGGATTGAAAGATCCCCGCACTGGAAGGATTCCCTACGCTGCAGTGCAATTGCGCCAGGAAAACCTGCGCGCCGACTCCTACAACCTGGTGGGTTTCCAGAATCACCTGAAGTTCGGCGACCAAGCCCGCGTCCTGCGCTTGATCCCAGGACTGGAGAATGCGCGATTCCTGCGTTACGGACAGATCCATCGAAACACTTACATCAACGCGCCGACGCTTCTCGCGGAATCCCTGCAGATGAAAAAGTATCCCTCGGTGTTCTTTGCCGGACAAATCTGCGGAGTCGAGGGCTATGTCGAATCCATCGCAACCGGCCTTATGGCAGGCATCCACGCCGCCTCGCTGGCTCTGGGAGCCGAGCCGGCGCCACCTCCGCGAGCGACCTCCTTCGGCTCGTTAGTGAATTACGTAACCCACGCTGACACGCGAAATTTCCAGCCCGCAAACATCACGTTCGACCTGTTGCCGCCGCTGGAACGTAAGATTCGCGACCGCCAGGAGCGACATCGCCAGCAGTGCGACCTGGCGCTGCAACAGTTTGACGCCTGGCTGGAATGTGGGGCGGACACCCCTGTCCGCCGCCCTTGACTTTTGATTTACACTGACGAAGCCCCGTCTCGGACCAACCGCAAAAATCCTCAAGTCAAACCCAAAAGCGGCGGACAAGAGTCTCCGCCCCACACGCATAATGAACTAAATCGGGCGGATGTTCGTATATCGACTTGAGGGTTGGTACGTCCGTCCGGCTTACGTTCCGGCGGCGTCCGCGTCCATAACGATATGGTTCTGCGCGATCTGGTCGGCGATGTGTTACGTACGCTGTGGTCCCATAAGTTGCGTACCTTTCTGACCATGTTCGGAATCGCCTGGGGAATCGTTTCTATCGTTTTAATGGTCGCGGCCGGAGAAGGACTGCGCCAGGGCCAGGAAGTCCAGGCCCGCAATCTGGGCAGGGACATTCTGATCGTTTTCCACGGACGCACCAGCATGCAGGTCGGCGGAGCACGCGCCGGTCGCGAGGTGCGATGGGAGGACGCTGACGTGCCGGCGGTGCAAGCGGGATCGCCTGACTGCGAATACGCGATTCCGGAGTTGGAGCGAAACGACGTCCGCGCGCACAGCAGCTACAACAATGCCGCGTTCACCGTGACCGGGTCGCATCCCCCGTTTGGTTACATTCGCAGTCTTGATGTGGGTAACGGCCGCTTCTACAACTGGGATGATCAGAGAGAGGCGCGCCGCGTGGCATTTCTGGGCAGCGACGCGGCCAAGCAGCTTTTCCCCGGACGCAACCCGGTCGGTGACAACGTCTATCTGAATGATTTTCCGTACCTGGTTATCGGCGTTATGGCGGCCAAAAAACAGGATTCCAGTTACGACGGCTGGGACGTAAACAAAATATTTATTCCTTTCGCAGCCATGCGCCGCGATTTCCCCGACAAGCCTCCCGGCACCTCTACCACGTTTGACCAGCTTTTGGTCACGCCCAGATCGGTGGATCAACATGAGGCTTGCAAGCGTGAGGTCCAGACGGCGCTGGGGCAGATGCACAACTTCGACCCTCATGATAAAGAGGCATGTCCGATCTGGGACACAGTGCAAGAGGCCAAAGCATTCCGCCAGATGACCAATGGCATGAAGTATTTTCTGGGCGCGGTCGGCATCGTAACTCTCTTTCTCGGCGGCCTGGGCGTAATGAACGTGATGATGGTCGCGGTGCGGGAAAGGACGCGTGAGATCGGTGTGCGCAAAGCTCTGGGAGCCCCGGCCCGCACCATACTGAAACAATTTTTCATCGAGGCCCTGCTGATCGCGTTCTTGAGCGGCGCTATTGGAATGGGCATCGCTTACGGAATTTGTTTTCTGGTGAATCTGCTGCCGATGCCCGATTTTTTTGCCGGACTGGTGGCGACGTGGCAGTCCGGGCTGGTGGCATGTGTGTTGCTGGGAATCATCGCGATTTTCTCGGCGTTGTATCCCGCGCGCAAGGCAGCGTCGATCGATCCCATAGAAGCGCTGCGCTACGAGGCGGGAGGCTGAAGGGTTGAACCACAGAGGACGCGGAGGACAGGGAGAAAAGGTAAAGATTGTGCAACTTTCTTTGTGAGCTTTTCTCTGTGTCCCCCGTGTCCTCTGTGGTTGCCGGGTTTAATGCATGCTGACTGAAATCATTCTCGAAGCCTGGATTGCGCTGAAGCGCAACTACACGCGCAGCCTGCTCACCATGCTGGGTATAGTCTGGGGAATTGCTACGGTCACTCTGCTCATCGCCTACGGCAGCAGTTTCCGTCGCATCCTGGTCGGTGGCTTCGATGCCTTCGGCAAGAGTGTCGTGATCTGCTGGCCGCAACAAACCAGCGAGCAGCCCGGCGGACAGCGTGCCGGGAAAAAAGTCCGCCTCGAGCAAGCTGACCTTGAAATGGTCAAAGAAACTGCGCCGCTGGTGAAACATGTCTGCCTGGAGACGGTAAAGCGTCCAGGCATCAGCTATGGCGAGCGCATTGTGGGGACGGCTGCGATACGCGGCGTTTGCCCCGAGTATGGCGAAATGCGCAATGAAGTTCCCTCCGAAGGCCGCTGGATCTCTTCCGCCGACGAACTGGAACGCCGCCGCGTGGTGTTTCTTGGCGGACGGGTGCGCGAGCAGCTATTCAGCGGCCGGCCGGCGGTAGGCGAAACGGTGCAAATTGGCGGCGTGCACTTTACCGTGATCGGCGTGATGGCGCGCAAGATCCAGCTGAGCAATTATTTCTCCAGCGACGATGACTCGGCGTGGATCCCTTACAGTGCAGCCGGCGACCTGTGGAACACGAAGTACGCGGCAGTCATGGTCTTCGAGCCGGTGGCGCCTCAATTCGAGAGGAAAGCCGAGGCCCAGGTGCTGGCTGCCATTGCCACGCGCCAGCAGTTTTCTCCTACCGACAAGAAAGCGTTTCTGATGTTCGGACGCGACGAATTCCGTCCCGTCATCGACGGCCTTACCATCGGGCTGCAGGTGCTGCTCACATTCGTAGGCACTCTGACTCTGGGGATCGGCGGGGTCGGCGTGATGAATATCATGCTGGTCTCGGTGGACGAGCGCATCCGCGAGATCGGGCTGCGGCGTGCACTCGGTGCCAAGAAGTGGCAAATCAAGCTCCAGTTCCTGGCGGAAACTCTGCTGATCATGTTGTTGGGCGGAGCCGCCGGCGTTCTGCTCTCTTACGGGATCGCAGCTGCCGTGGGCACGTTGCCACTCATGGGTCCCCTGTTCGAAGACGATTCCGGGAAAGCCGACATCCATTTGCAGATTTCCATGGCCACGGTCATGATCTCGACGCTGGTGTTGCTGGCGGTTGGAGTGGCCAGCGGCCTGGTCCCCGCGCTGCGCGCCTCGAAGCTCGATCCGGTGGAAGCGCTGAGATACGAGTGAAGGTGGAGAACGCGCGTCCTCTCTCCCAACTTGACGTTCGTTCCGCTTCGCAGTACCTTGCTGCGAACCGTGATCTCCTGAGGTGTGCCGTGCCGCTTTCCGCCGTGGATGCAATTTCTCCCGCTTTTGAGCATGCCCGGCAACAACTGGTGCGACCGTTCCGGGCCAGCCAGTGGGCCAAGCTGGGGCTGGTTGGGCTGCTGGCCGGCGAGATGAGTTCGGGTGGCGGAGGTTGCAACCCCGGCAGCTTCCAGATGCCTACACGTCCGAATAATTCCCAGCATTTGTTTGCCGCCTTCCCGACGCTCGATCCCATGGTCTACGCTTCCCTGATCGCGGTGCTGGTCGTGACCGGCTTCGTCCTTTTCGTCTTGTTTCTTTACGTGAACAGCGTGATGCGCTTCGTTCTGTTCGACAGTGTTGTGACCAGAGAGTGCCGCATCTGGCACAGCTGGACCCGACGGCAGGGCCCGGGGCGCCGGCTTTTTGTGTGGCAGATTTTGCTGGCTGTAGCGTCGATCGTTGCTCTGACCATTCTGGTGGGCATCCCCGCGGCTTTCGCCTTCCTGGTGGGCTGGCTCAAAGCGCCCAAGGAGCACATAGTCCCGCTCATTCTTGGCGGCATGGCCCTGTTTTTTGTGTTCCTGCTCTTTGTGGTGGTTCAGCTTCTGATCCACTTGATGACCAAGGATTTTGTGGTCCCGCAGATGGCGCTGGAAGAGATTGGCGCCATTGAAGGCTGGCGCCGGCTGTGGCCGCAGATCAAAAACGAGAAGGGCGGCTATGCCGCATACATTGGGATGAAGATCGTGATGGCGATCGGCGCCGCGATCGTTCTCGGCATCGTTTCCGCTATTGTGATTCTATTGTTTCTTATTCCGGTCGGCGGCCTGGGCGCGGTGGCGGTGATTGGAGGCATGGCCGCAGGCCTGACATGGAACCTGTACACCATCACGCTCGCGGTGGTCGTGGGAGCTATCGCGATTGTCTCACTGCTGTATGTGATCTCTTTGATCTCAGTGCCGGCGGTCGTGTTCTTTCCCGCCTATTCCATTTATTTCTTCGCTTCGCGTTACGCTCCGCTGGCTGCGCTGATTTATCCGGCGCCTCCGCCTGCGATACCGCCGCCTCCGCCGCCGGAGCCGCCGCCGCTGTTGCCGACACCCGAGCCCATCGTCTGACGCGCCACTCTTAATCCCGTGCGCGGTTCTTGATCCAGATCGGAGTGCCCACGAAGCCGAAGGCCTTGCGAATCTGGTTTTCCAGAAAACGCTGGTAGGCGAAGTGCAGCTTCACTTTCCGGTCGGTGAAGATGACGAACGTCGGCGGCCCGACTGCGGCCTGCGTCATGTAGTAAATCCTGACTTGCTGTCGCGCGGGAACCGAGGCGCGTTCGAAGTCGACGTGCTTGAGGAAGCGGTTCATTTCGCCAGTCCCAATGCGCTTGCGGCGCTCGCGTGCGACTTCCTCGAGCGTGGGGAATATTTTCTCCGTGCCTTTTCCGGTTGAGGCCGAGACGAACAGGATGGGGGCGTAGCTGAGAAATTTGAGCGCGTCTCTCAGTCTTTCCTCATAAGCGATGCGATCGGCGGGGCGCTTGTTCTCCTGCATGCGCGAGGCTTTTGTCTGCCGGCCCGCCCTCTCTTTGCCGCTCAACACCAGGTCCCACTTGTTCACGATGATGATCATGGAGCGGCCGCTTTCGTGAGCGTAGCCTGCGATGGCGGCGTCGAGCTGGCTTACACCTTCTGTGGCATCGATCACCAGCAGGGCAATGTCGGCGGCTTCCAGATGCTTGCGCGCCATCACGACAGAGAGTTTTTCCGCCATCAGGTGGGTCTTGCCTTTGCGGCGGATGCCGGCGGTGTCAATGAAGCGAAAACGTTTGCCGTCGCGCTCGACGATCTCGTCAACCGCATCTCGGGTCGTTCCAGGGATAGGCGAGACGATCGAACGCTCGGCGCCAGTCAGCCGGTTCAGCAACGTGGATTTGCCTACGTTGGGATGCCCGATGATCGCAACCTTGGTTTCATGCGACTCGGCCGCTTCTGGAATTTCCTCTGCGTCCTCCGTGTCCTCTGTGGTTAATTGCTTCGGCAGCGGCAACACTTCGAGTACGGCATCGAGCAAATCATCCAGCCCACGAGCATTTTCAGCGGAAATAGGGAAAACCTTGCGGATTCCCAGGCGATGAAATTCGTCAGTGAGGCTTTGTTGCTTCTCGGTGTCTACCTTGTTGACGGCGAGGAACAATGGTTTGCCCGAGCGGATGAGCTGGCGGGCCAGTTCGATGTCCGGCGATGCCATTTCCGTGCGCCCGTCCACGACCATGATGACGGCGTCAGCTTCCACGAGCGCAACCTTAGCCTGGCGAAAGATTTCGGCCGGTATAAAGTCCTTATCTTCCGGGAGAATGCCTCCGGTATCGACGATGCGAAGATGGCGTCCGCGCCACTCGGCCTGCCCGTAAAGGCGGTCGCGTGTGATGCCGGGTTCGTCCCCAACAATGGCACGCCGCGAGCCCACCAGGCGATTGAAAAGGGTGGATTTGCCGACGTTAGGGCGCCCAACAATAGCGACGGTCGGAATGCCGGCAGCGGCCGCAGCCGAGGGTGAGCTCAAAGTTGGATGGGTCATAAGATCCGCACGTGTGGGGCGGGCGCCCTCGCCCGCCGCTTTCGATTTTGATTTGGTCGCTGAATTTGGCCTTCAACCCCAAATCCTGAAAATCAAATTCAAAAGCGGCGGACAAGAGCGTCTGCCTCACATTATAGTGACTTTGTGCCTTCCGCCTCGGACACCAAGAAGCCCGACGTTTCGCTCTACCAGTTCTTCGCCCCGGGCGGGATGCTTTCGCGCACCCATCCTGCCTACGAATTTCGCCGGGGACAGCTGCAGATGGCACAAGCGGTGGAGCAGGCCCTGGAAGAAAAACGTCATCTCATCGTCGAAGCCGGCACCGGAACTGGCAAGACCCTGGCCTACCTGGTGCCGGTCATTCGCTCCAGCAATCGGGTCATCATTTCGACGGGGACGAAGAACCTGCAAGAACAGCTCTTCCATAAAGATATCCCTTTTCTCGAACAAGCGCTCTTTCCCAATGGGGAAGGCAAGCTCAAGGTCTGCTATATGAAGGGGCGCAACAACTATCTGTGCCGCAAGAAGCTGTACGACCTCACCGACCAACCCGTACTCAGCGGTCTGGAGGAGATCGAACACTACCGTGCCATCGCTGCCTGGGAGAAGGTCACGTCGACTGGAGATCGGGCCGAACTTGCGTCCCTGCCTGAAGCCAGCGCTCTCTGGCACAAAATCGATGCCCGTTCCGACACCTGCCTGGGACAGAAATGCAGCGCCTGGGAGCGCTGCTTCATCACCGAGATGCATCGCAAGGCGATGGAGAGTGACATCATCATCGTTAACCATCACCTGTTTTTTGCCGATCTTTCCATTAAGCAGCAGGCCGAGTATGCGCCCGATGCCGGGATTCTGCCCGAAGCCGGAGCTGTGATCTTCGACGAAGGCCACGAGCTAGAAGACGTTGCCGGAAGCTATTTCGGAGTTTCCGTGAGCAACGGGCGTTTTGAAGAGCTGTGCCGCGATGTGGAAGTTTCGCTGCAGCGCAACCACATGCTGTCAGCCTCGCTCTCGGGGGCGTTGAAGAGTGTGCGGGAGCGCGCCATGTTCTTCTTCGCTCTGCTGCCTCAGGGGGATGGACGTTTCGCCTTCGAAAGCCGGCGCGAGTTCATGGAAGAGAACGGCGACGAGTTTCTGGGACTGCAACAATCGCTCACCCGCGTAGGCTCCGAGCTCGAGAACCTGCCGTCGAAACCGGAAGAAGTCTTCAACTTCGCGCGCCGGACTCAGGAATTGCAAGTGCAGCTGGGCTTCCTGATGGAATCCGAAGACCGCAACACAGTTTTCTGGATCGAACGCCGGCGTGGCGGACGCGACAAGCAGAACGTTTTCCTCCAGGCCACTCCAATTGATGTGGCGCCAATTCTGAAGACTTGCCTGTTCGACAAACTCGAATGCGCCGTGCTGACTTCAGCCACGCTGGCAGTCGGGGGCAGCTTTGACTACATGCGCCAGCGCCTGGGACTTGAGCACGCCCGCGAGGCTATCCTGCCTTCGCATTTTGATTATGAAAGTCAGGCACTGTTCTATGTGCCTCCCGACTTGCCTGATCCGCGAACTCCGCAGTTCACCGCCAAAGCGGCTGACCGCATCCGGCGGCTGCTCGAAATCTCGCGCGGCCGGGCTTTCGTCCTGTTCACCAGCTACGCACAGATGAACGACGTCTACCAGCGCCTGCTCGGTGAGTTGGAATTTCCCATGCTGTTGCAGGGTGATGCGCCCAAGACTGCGCTGCTCGAAGAATTCCGCCTGACTCCCCATGCCGTATTGTTCGCCACGTCATCGTTCTGGCAAGGCGTCGACGTGCAAGGCGAGCAACTCAGTTGCGTCATCATCGATCGCCTCCCCTTCGCCGTTCCCAGCGACCCGGTCGTCGCGGCCCGGGTCAAATCCATCGATGCCGACGGTGGGAACGCCTTCTTCCAGTACCAGGTTCCGGCCGCCGTGATCACGCTGAAACAGGGCTTCGGGCGCCTTATCCGCTCACTCCACGACCGCGGCCTGCTGGTGCTGCTGGATAACCGTATTCTGAAGAAGCAGTACGGGCGGATATTTGTTGAGAGCCTGCCGCCATATCGGCGGACCACGGACATCAAGCAGGTAGAAGAGTTCTTCGGAATTAGATAGGCATGTGTGGGGCGGGCGCCCTCGCCCGCCGCTTTTGACTGGGAATTAAGCAACCATTCTTAAAAGCCAGACCGAAATCAAAGTCAACGGCGGCGTGCGAGGACGCCCGCCCCACATAGTCAGGTATGGCTGTAAAATAGAAGGTTAGATCATGCGCTGCCGTCGGGTCCGTATTCGAGCGCCCGCGAAGAGGGTTCATGTACGAAGTTACGGTCGAGGATTCGTTTGCCGCGGGGCATTACCTGCGCAACTACAAAGGTAAGTGCGAGAATCCGCATGGGCACAACTACAAGGTACGAGTGACCCTGGCGGGCAAGGAACTGGACAAAGCCGGTCTGCTGCTCGATTTCAGAGAACTGAAAGAAGCCATGAAGCCAGTCATCGACCGTCTGGATCATCAGATGATCAACGATCTGGAGCCTTTCAGGGTGCTGAATCCTTCGGCGGAGAACCTGGCCAAATATTTTTACGATGAAACCAATATCAATCTGGATCGCGCCACCCAGGGCCGGGTGCGAGTCAAGAATGTCACCGTGTTCGAAACCGATGTGACGACCGCGACTTACTCGGAGTAGGTCCATGGCGTGAAGTTAAGATCAAATTCCTGGCTTTCCAGCGATCATTTGCGCCATAGGGTCCTTCGACTTCGGGAAGATTTCGCGAAGCGAACTTTCCCCTCCGCTCAGCATGACAAGGTGGAGCTTGGAGCCAAAAGCTAGAAGCTAGCAGCCAGAAGCTGCCTTCCATGCAGATTACCGAGATTTACAAGTCAATCCAGGGCGAGTCCACATATGCGGGGCTGGCGTGCGTCTTTGTGCGGCTTACGGGATGCAATCTGCGGTGTTCCTGGTGTGACAGCGAGTACACTTTCACGGGCGGTCATCGCCGGGCGCTGGAAGAAGTGATCGAAGAGGTGGAGCACTTGAGTCCGGGGGGCGGACTGGTCGAGATCACGGGCGGCGAGCCCATGTTGCAGGAGCGTGAAGTGGTGCCGTTGATGCAGCGCCTTTTAGAGGCGAACTACACAGTTCTCCTCGAAACCAGTGGCGAGCGTCCGTTGCAGCGCGTGCCTCAGCCCGTCATCAAGATTGTGGATGTAAAATGTCCGAACTCGGGTGAGCCTGACACCTTTCACACGGATAATCTTGACTGTCTGAATCCGCGGGACGAGGTCAAGTTTGTGCTCAGTGATCGCACGGACTACGAGTTTGCGCGCGATTTTGTGGCGCGTCACCAGCTCGACCAGCGAGTCAATGCCGTGCTGTTTTCGCCGGCTTTCAGTAAGCAGGCCACGGGTTCGCGTGATGCCTCCGCTTGCCTGCTGGATCCGCGGGAACTGGCGGAATGGATGCTGGCGGACGGGGTCCGGGCTCGGCTGTCGCTGCAAATTCATAAGTTCGTGTGGGATCCGGCTATGAAAGGGGTTTAAGTGCCGCCGGCGCTACTAAACCGGACGGCGCTTCGGTTCGAAATAACATCTAACTCATGGTGAAAGATGCAAAACGCGCGGTGGTCCTGTTGAGCGGCGGGATGGACTCCTGCGTTTGCGCCACGCTGGCGGCGCGCGATCACGAAACGGCTGCGGTACACGTCAGCTACGGACAGCGTACCGAAGAGCGCGAGCGGCGCGCCTTTTTCGCCATCTGCGACCGCCTGGGGATTCGGGACCGGCTGGTGGTAAGAAATGAAGCGCTCTCAGCCATTGGCGGTTCGGCTTTGACTGACCGCAGTATCGGCGTTCCGGAATCGCAGGCCCCGAATCCCGATGCGTTGGGACACGATATTCCTGTAACCTATGTGCCGTTCCGCAATGCCCATTTCTTGTCGGTGGCCGTGAGCTGGGCGGAAGTGCTGGGTGCAGGGCAGATTTACATCGGCGCGGTGGAACAGGACAGCTCGGGATATCCCGATTGCCGTCCGGCCTACTACCAGGCTTTCAACGAGGTGATAAGGCTGGGCACGAAGGACGGCCAGATCGGGATCGTCACTCCGTTGATCCACTTGCGCAAAGCGGAAATTGTGCGCCTGGGCCTTGAACTGGGCGCGCCCTTCGATTTAACTTGGTCGTGCTATAGCCGGGGGGACAGCGCCTGCGGCGTCTGTGATAGCTGCGTTCTGCGCCTGCGAGCCTTTGAGGATGCGGGGAGTAGCGACCCGATTCCTTACGCGGCGCTGGCAGAGAGAGCTTAAGGTTGCGCCATCCTGAAATCGGCGCGCCGCAAGATTAATTCCTATATCAAGTTTGTGAGCCGGGAGGCCAAAAAGATGAAGCAACGTTTGCTGATGGTAGTGCTGGTGATGGTGATGGCGGCGCTGTGCGTACCTCCGGTGTTCGCCCAAGCTACCGGGACGGTGAAAGGCGCCTGTAAAGACGCGTCAGGGAACCCCATTGCGGGAGCTACTCTACAGTGGGATAACACCGATAACGGGCGGAAGTACACCCTGAAAACCAACAAAAAGGGCGAGTATTTCTCTCTCGGTATCGAGCCCGGCAAGTACAAGGTCACGCTGTTGCAGGATGGAAAGCAGCTCGATCAGGTGAATGGATTTCCGGTGGGAGCGGATGAAGCCACCCTCGATTTCGATCTGAAAAAATCCCAGGCCGAGGCCGCCCAGCAGAAGGGCATCAGCCCCGAGCAGTTGAAGGAAATGCAAGAGCAGCAAGCCAAAGCTGCCAAGGAAACCAATACGGTAAAAGCGCTGAATGAGAAGCTTTCCATCGCCAATCAGGCCATGCAGGGAGGGGACTTCGAAACTGCGATTACCACGCTGAATGAAGCGACCCAGACCGATCCTACCCGCGACCTGCTCTGGGCTCGGCTCGGCGATGCCTATCTCGGCTCAGGTCCCAAACAAACCGACACGGCGGAGAGGATGAAGCGGTACGGCAACGCAATCACCGATTATCAGAAAGCGATCGAGCTCAGAAAGAAAGCCATGGAAGCCGCCGCCAAGCCCGATGACGCCAAGATTCTGGCGGCCTACTACAACAATCTGGGTCAGGCCGAGGCCCGTACCGGTCAACTCGACGATGCGGTCAAGTCCTACGATCTGGCGGCCCAACAGAATCCCGGCGGAGCCGCGCAGTACTACTACAATCAGGGCGCCGTGCTGACCAATAACGGCAAGGTGGATGAGGCCAACGCTGCCTTCGATAAGGCGATCGCGGCCGATCCGACCAAGGCGGACGCCTACTATCAGAAGGGCGTGAACCTGATCAACAAGGCCACTACTGATCCTAAGACCGGCAAGGTGATTCCTGCTCCCGGTACTGAAGAAGCCTTGAACAAATATCTGGAATTGCAGCCCACCGGACAATTCGCCGACGGGGCCAAGAGCATGCTGCAGTACATCGGAAGCAGCATCGAGACCAGCTACGGCAAGAAGAAGGCCGCTTCCACAAAGAAGTAGCTGCTGGTACAAGTCCAAAAGAGGGCAGCCGCCGCGGCTGCCCTTTTTATGTGGGCGCGAGCGTCCCGATCATGCAGCCGCATCTGGGGCGCGTCTGGAAAGAGTCTGAGGCGGTGCCGCACGAGCGAGGGCGCTCGCGCCCACATTACCAAGGTCTATGTCCTGGACGTTCTTCGTGGAACAGCGCCATCGTTTTCGCTACAGTTGAATCGGAGAGCAAAGCATCAGGACTACGGCCCGCAGGCTCGAAAAGCCCTCCTCCATCGGGTTCTAACTTCCTGGCGAAAACAAAATGGCAGCATCGGGCACAGCATCGCTTCAGGTCACGCTCGAACCGGCATCGGGCGGCTCGGCGGCCACCCACGATTTACTGGCTGCCATGCTGGGTGCGACTGAGGAGGTCAGCGACCTGATTTTCTCGCCCGGCCGTCCACCCCAGGTGGAAGTCTATGGTCAACTGATGGCGGTCCGGGGTCCGGGACTGCGCGTGCTCAGCGCCGACGATACCCGGCGCATCGCGTCTGATCTGATCGGAGACAACAAACAGGCCATCAATGTGTTGCGGGAACAGGGTTCCTGCGACATCTCCTTCGGCTTGCCTGGGCGCGCCCGTTTTCGGGTCAACGTTTTTATCCAGCGCGGCAGTTGCGCGGTGGTTATGCGGGTGATCCCAACCAAGATTCCCGAGTTCTCCGTCCTGGGCTTGCCCCCTCAACTGGGGGAAATAGCCAGCCTCAGGGATGGCATTGTTCTGGTGACGGGAGCGCGCGGATCAGGAAAATCTTCTACTCTGGCCGCGCTGCTCGACCGCATCAACGAAAAGCAGACCTGCCACATCATCACCATCGAAGATCCCATCGAGTTTCTGCACAATCACAAGCTGTCCACCATTCATCAGCGGGAACTGCACAGCGATACCCCGAACTTCGCGCTGGCGTTGCGCGCCGCCTTGCGGCAGGCGCCCAAGGTGATTCTGGTGGGTGAACTGCGCGATCGTGAAACCATGGAAATGGTCCTCGAAGCCGCCGAAACCGGCCACCTGGTGCTTTCGAGCCTGAACGCTCCGAATGCCGTGAAGACTCTGGAACGCATCGTGTCCGCCTTCCCGCCCCTGGAGCAATCATCGTTGCGCAGCCGTCTGGCCAAGACCTTGCGCTACGTAATTTCGCAACAACTCATTCCCCGGAAAAGTGGCGGACGCGCGGCCGTCCTGGAAATCTTCAAGAACACTCCGCGCACCGCGCAATATCTCGATTGCGAGGATCCCGCGGGCGCGAATCTGATCGAGGCGATCAGCAACAGCGCCTCCGAAGGCATGCGAAGCTTCGACCAGGAGATCGAAAAACTGGTCCGCACCGGGGTCGTGGATGCGGAAACGGCATTGAGTTACGCCACCGATCCCGCACAGTTGCAGCTCGCCCTGAGCCGGTAGATTCCTTGAAAATCCGTGGCCACTCTTGAAGGCCGTTTTTTCCACAAGCAACCCCGGTTCCGGTTCCGGTTCCGGCCATCCTTACTCGAAAAAACAAACAGATTTTCCCACTGAATCTCCAGTCGCGATACCATCATCTGAGACTGTTATAGAGGAGAAAAATATATGGCTTTCGAGTTACCCCCCTTACCTTACGACTATTCCGCCCTTGAACCCACCATCGACGCCGCGACCATGAAGCTGCACCATGACATGCATCATGCGGCTTATGTGAAGAACCTGAATGCGGCTCTCGAGAAACATCCCAATCTGCAATCCAAGAGTGCCGAAGATTTGATTCGCGACCTGAACGCTTTACCGGAAGATATCCGCGGTGCCGTGCGCAACAATGGCGGCGGTCATGTGAACCACAGCATGTTCTGGAAAATCATGAAGCCCAAAGGCGGCGGCGATCCCAGCGGCCCCATTGCGGAAGCGATCCAGAAGACCTTCGGCAGCTTCAAGGATTTTCAGACCAAGTTCAACGACGCCGGCGTAAAGCAATTCGGCAGCGGATGGGTTTGGCTGGCCGGCAAGAAGAGCGGCGAGGTGCAGATTCTCAGCACCGCCAACCAGGACAATCCCATCTCTCAGGGACTGTTCCCCATCTTCGGTAACGATGTCTGGGAACATGCCTATTACCTCAAGTACAACAATCGCCGTCCCGAATATCTGGCGGCGTGGTGGAACGTAGTCAATTGGGACGAAATCAACAAGCGTTATGCCAGCCTGAAGTCAGGCCAACTGGAACCAGCCCTGGCCCGGTAGCCAGGTAAATTGAGGACGGGCGTCCCGCCCGTCCTCTGCTCATTCGACTCCCCCGGCAATAATAGATAAAATTCTCCGGCGGCCGCTTACCGCGCCCGACCTGGAGTTTGCTTATGAAGTCCCTGTCCCTGCTGGCCGGTCAAGTTGTTTTTCTGGCAGGTGTGCTTGCTGTCCCTGCCGCTTCATCGCAGTTTCAAGTCGCGAGCCCCGGAAAAGACTACTCGTTCACCATCTCGACCGCGCAACCCTGGACTGACACCGGCATCGATTTGCAGAGCGGCGACGTTCTGCAATTTCACGCCAGTGCTGCGGAGAAATGCGATCCGGCGGGAGTGACCGGCGCTGCCAGCGCCGGCCTTCCCGTGATCTCTGCCTCGGCCGGAGCCTTGATTGCCCGATTGGAGGCGCAGGGAGTGCCGGTTCTGGTCGGCAGCGGCAAACAACTAACGGCCGAACAACCCGGCCATCTCTTCCTGGGAGTTAACGCGTCGGGAAATCCGCCTTGCAGTGGCAGCTTCGCAGTCAAGATCCACATCGCTTCCGCCGCGGTTCCTGCTACGCCGGTAGCCGCCAACTCGCTTACTGCCAGTGCCCCCGCCGTCACTTCGCCGGCGGCTACGTCGACGGCGGCATCCT
This sequence comes from Terriglobia bacterium, assembly GCA_963822555.1. GTDB lineage: Bacteria > Acidobacteriota > Terriglobia > Terriglobales > Acidobacteriaceae > JAIQFF01. The sequence continues at coordinate 3,390,086 of CAWGHY010000002.1, read as the reverse complement.
CGACCGGTACGCAAACCGCAACGCAGCCGCAGGACATCAAGTCCAAGCTGGCCAGCGCCGCCCAGGTTTTCTTCTCCGGCCAATTCGGCGGCGGGGCAACGCCTTCCACCACCTCCTCTTCAGCCGTGCCTGCCGGAAGCGATGCGGTTTCGCCCACTTCCTCCGCTACGGGGACTCCTCCGCCAGCGGCTCTTAAAGTCTCGTCGGGGACGCTGGATTCCGCTTTGAAAAAAGACATCGATGGCCTGCCCCGGCGGGTCAATGATCAGTTTCAAAATCAGGGTGACATGGTGAATTTCGTCCTGGTCGGTTCCGAGCAGCAGGTCAAGGACGCCCTGGACGCCGCCGGCTGGCGCATCGCGGACACCGACAACAAAGAAGCGGTGATGAAGGCGGTGCTGGAGACTTACGAAAAGAAAGACTATCTGCAGATGCCCATGAGCCAGCTCTACCTGTTCGGGCGAAAGCAGGACTACGGCTACGAATTGGCGCAGGCATATTCCGTGGTGGCCAGCCGCCACCACTTCAGAATCTGGAAAGCGCCCGTCACCTGGAACGGGCAGACCATGTGGGCGGGAGCGGGCACTCATGATATCGGCTTCGAAAAAGATCAGCGCAACGGCAGCGTGACCCACAAGATCGATCCAGCGGTGGATGGCGAACGCGATAATATCGGCCAGACCCTGCAAACCGCAGGCAAAGTGAAGAGCCTCTATTACTACCTGCCTCCGGACCCGGTGCAGGGAGCGAAAAATGCCACCGGCGGCGGCTACCACTCCGACGGCCGCATCCTGGTGGTCGTGCTGCAGTAGCAGCAATGGAGGATGGGCGTCCCGCCCGTCAAAGCAACGATCCATATAGCAACGACGGGCGAGACGCCCGTCCTCTTCATCGATCCCCATCAATAAAAAAAGGGCCCCGCAGGGCCCCAAGTCGAGTTGCTAAGTGCGCGTGGCTAGAAAGTGAATTTAGCCACAAGTCCGATGGTTCGAGCGTTGCTGGCGAATACCGCCTTCGGGTTGTTGAAGATGGCATTGCCAGGAGTCAGGTAGTTCAAGTAGCTCGTACTGTTCGGGCCCGTGATGAACGAAGTAACGTCGTTCACGCCCAGTCCCTGACCCGGATTGCTACCCGGGATGTACTGGGGGTGATTGAGCAGGTTGGCGAATTGTGCGCCGAAGCGGAATTTGACCCGCTCGGTGATATTTATGTCTTTATAGGTTGCGAGTGAAAAATCATTGGTTGGTGCTGTCGCCAGCGTGTTGCGCCCGCTGGTCGCCAGGGCGCCAGGACCCGCAACGATGTATTGGGCGTTCGGATTGTTGGCCAGATAGCCCACGGTATCGCCGGCGGTGTTGAGCAGCGGAGTTACGTCACTGCCTGTTCCCGGGACTCCTCTAGCGTTGAACACTGCCCGATCCCCAGCTGAGTCGCCGTTCAGATTGGAATCCGTGGCTGACTGTACCGTCGCCCACTGCGGGGACTCGTAGGTGTAAACCGGGCTGAACCCCCAGTTGCCTACGATGTTCCTCACAAACCAGTTGCCCTGTTTGAAGTACGGCAAGTCATAGACCGCAGCCAGGGTAAAGCGGTGGGTTCGGGACAGAGGAGATACGGACCGCTCGGCGTCCCAGTTCTGGAAGTCCTGCGGACGGCGAGGCGTTAAGCTGGTGGAAAAGAAATCAGCCGTGCTGTTGTCGATGTCGCGGCTGTAGGTGTATGCGGCCTGGAACATCAACCCGTTCCTGAACCGCCGGTTGAGCTGCGTCTGCAGCCCGTGGTAGATCGAATAACCAAGGGGCGAATCCGCTACGATGTTGTTTTGGTTGAAGCCGGCGTTGGCGAACTCGGGTATGAACGAACCCGGCGCTTTTAGGCCGGCCAGCGTAGTGGTAAGACTGTCCAGCTCAGCCTGCGAAGGTTGCTGCAGGAAGGTCGGCAAGAAGGCCTCCGGAGAGACCAACGACCTGCGGTTGATTCTGTTTTGTACATCCAGGTGGACGCCGCGGGTTCCGACGTAACGAACCTCGGCGGTGAAGTCCTTGCCAAAAGAGTGCTGCACCCCTAAGTTCCAGTTGATGGAATACGGATCCTTCACGTCAGGTGGTATCCAGTTCGAGGTAAGGGCTCGCGCGGTGGGTTCGTCGAGAACCTGAATGCCCGAACCGCCTCCGGGCAAGCCTCCACCCGCCAGAAATCCCGGTGTCGGATTGTTGAGGTCGGGAACGTCATGGGTGGCGCCGATCTGCGGAGGCACCGCCAGAATCCCGATGTTGTCGTAAAGCGTGTCGTAGGCTAAACCGAAACCTCCGCGGATCGAGGTGGCGCCATTGCTCCCCGGCGAGTACGCGAAACCGACGCGCGGAGCCCAGTTGTTCTTGGGAGCCCGCGGAGCACTGAACAGTAGAGGCTGGTTCACTGCGCCCGGCACGATAATGCTCGGGGTATTAGAAATGGCATTCAAGGTTTGCTGCGCCTCACTGGTGGAAACCGTGGTGTACTCGTAGCGAATACCCAGGTTCAGTGTCAGGTGCTGGTTCACCTTCCAGCTATCGTTCGCGTACCAGTAAACCGCCTTCTGGTTACCATAGTAGGTGACTGAACCAGCGCTGCGTTCACCAAAGTTGTCCGGCGAGAAATCTTCCAGGAAGAGCTGCGTGGAGTTGTAGTCGTAATCTCCGCGCTCGCGTTGAGTAAAGCTCTGCGGAGAAATGTACCAACGATATTCGCCGCCGAATTTCAGGGTGTGACTGCCTTTACTCCAACTGACGTTGTCGACGCCCTGATAGAGGTTCTGGATGGTGAACTGTGGCGCCTGGGAATCAGGTCCAATCTGCAGGCCGTTGCCACCCAGGTCCAACAAGATGAGATTGGGGAAGGCATCCAATCCAGGATATTTGAAGTCTCCGTCGGGCAGAACGTTGTAGTACCGATTGAAGCCTATCCGGAACTCATTGATGATCGAGGGAGAGAAGGTGTGATATTCGCCGAGAGTAAAGAGGTGGAAACGGAAAGGTTCGATGGTGTAGAACGCGGAAAGGTTTGCCGCCTGGTCTACTTTGTCCACCTTGTTGTAAATGTAGCGGCCGCGCAGTTGATCGCGGGAAGAGATGTTGTAGTCGATGCTCTGGACGAAGTTTTCAAAGTTCTGAAATGCGGGATTGGCTACCGAAACCGCGCCGATCGGAACTGAGCCAGCGGCACACGAACCGCTCGCCGGAGCCGCCGAATAGGGGAGACAGTCGGTTCCGCTAGCCGCGACCGGTACATATTGCTTGAAGACGCCAAAGTTCGTGGCGCTGAGGTTCGGATCGGTAGCGATCGCCGCCAAGCCGGCCGCCGTGGGCGTTAATACTTGACCGCCCGCCGTGGCTGTCAGCGATATGCCCTGGCGCTCAAAATTCGTGAAGAAAAACAATCTGTTCTTGATGATGGGACCGCCAAACGTGGCACCGTAGCGGTTGCTGTCAAAGCGCGGGTTGGAGGTCAAACCCTGGAGCACGAAAGCGTTGTCCACGGCATTCAGGTTGCGATTCCTGAAGTACTCGTAAAGCGAACCATGGAAGCCATTCGTCCCGCTTCTGATGGTCGTGTTGAACTGGCCGCCGGAGGAATGACCAAATTCGGTGTCGAACTGGTTGGCCAGCAACGAGAAGTTTTCGACAGCGTCATTGGGAACCGTGATCAGATTGCCCGTCACCGCCTTGTTATTGTTGTCCACACCTTCGACGGTGAAGTTGTTGTTATACGGCCGCTGGCCGCCTACCGATGGTCCGACTCCGATGCCCAGCGAACTCGTCTGGGTGACTCCCGGGCTCAGCAAGGAAAGGTTTAGCACACCTGCACCCGTTCCCCCAGTGGCGGTAAGGCCCAGGTCCTGAGAAAAGCGCGTGTCATAGTTGGTCTGAATCTGGGCCGAGGTGGTGTCAATCGTCGCAGCCACGCCAGACACTTCGATGGTTTCGCTGGTCGCTCCCAGCGCCAGCGTGACATTTAGAGTACCGGTCTGGTTGAGCACGATATCGACCTGCTGGACAGCTGTCTTAAAACCACCACTCTTTACGACGATCCTGTAGGTGCCTACCGGCAGATTTTCGAAACGATATGCCCCCGTGTTGCCGCTTGTTGTTGTCGTGGTTATTCCCGTATCGATTTTCGTCGCATCGACGCTCGCATTGGGTACTACCGCGCCAGAGGAATCAATGACCGTGCCGACAAGGTTGCCGCTGATGGCTTGGCCAAATGCCGCACCCGAACCTACTGCGATCAGGGCCAGCAAAGTCAGGCCGAACGCAGCCGCTTTGAACATCGATATACATCGATACATACATTCTCTCCCAAGCTAAAGAAGTGTGAAATTCGAAGCACAACGAAACATTTATGGAACACTGTTGAGGCCGGGCTGTTATTGGCGTTACGTTCTAACTCCAATGAAACAGCGGATATACATGGGAGCAACTGACATTCCAGAACATCATCTGGTGAGAGCGTGTGTTCACTTGCAGTTGTGAATGCGAGCGCGAAACTAATATTGAAAACGGGACATGCGCCGTTTTTCAGCTATGAGATATCGTACGAAACCCGCATAAACACTGCATCATACGCACACTGTTATGTATGGGTAGCGCCGGCGTCCCGCCGGCCCGAGGGCGGGATGAAAGTCCGCGCGATTTTCGGCGCGCAATTTCAGATTCTGAATTCGTTGATGGAAGAAAATAATTTTGAAGATGGAGGCCGGGAGGGACGCCGTCCTCCATCGACGAGCAGAAATTATTGCAGCTTGGCGTACTCCGCCTTGGCATCGCGAAGTACAGGAATATCCGAATCAGCGTCCTTCCAGAGGGCGAAGAAATCCTGATAGGCCACCCGGGCGCGTGCGTTGTCGCCCGCCAGGACGTACGCCCGGCCCAGTCCAACCTTGGCCAACGGCATGATCGGATCCACGTTGATCATGTTCTTCAAGTCCAGCAGGCGCTGGAAGGCTTGCACGGCGTCACTGCCGCGCCCGGCTTTGAGGTATGCATTTCCGCGAAGATACAGCACACCGGAGTTGGCCCGCGCATACACCAGGGCGCTGTCCAACAGATCAATCGCCTTGTTCGGGTTGTTGTGATTCAACTCAATCTGCGCCTTGATCAGAGGCACGGCGACGAATTGCACGAAAGTATCGTAAGGACGTTTCTGCGAGACATCGTCGGCGAGCTTGCTGGCACGAGCATCTTCGCCGGTCACAGCCAGCGCGGCGGCGCAGAAAAGCACCACCATGGGTGACTGCGACAGCTTCAGGGCCTGGGTTACATCTTCCAGAGCGCGAGCTTTGTTCAGGAATGTCGCCTCATTGAAGGCTTCCTGAGCGTATTCGGTGGCTGCGCCTTCCTTGAGGCCAAGACGCGCGGCCGCTTCTCTCTGCTTCTCTCCCAAGCTCCGGGCGGATCTAAGCTGCCCGGCATAAGCGGCCATTGCAGACCGCAGGCCGGTAATCTGAAATTCGCCTTGCGGGTCTTTGTTCATCGCATCCAGTTCTCGCTCCGTGCCGTCTTTGTCACCCTGCAACCATGCGACCGTGGCTAGGGCGGAATGCGCAACGACTGCTCCGGCGTTGTGCTGCAAGGCCTGGTTGAAAGTGGCCTTGGCTTCATCGAGCCGGTTCAGGCCGGCGTAGGCAAAACCTACGTTCGAATATCCGCTCGCGCTGTCCGGATCAATCTGCACTGACCGTCGCGCATTCTCCAACGCATTCTCGAACTGCCCCATCTGGATGTAGACCACCGCCAGGTTGTTATATGGCGTCGAATCCCGCGGATAGGTTTGCTTGTAGAGCTCAAGCGCGGTGATGCCCTTGTCGAGCTGTCCCGAATCCACATAGTAGTGCGACATGATGTAGAGCTTTTCGTGCTCGCTGGCGCGGTCGCGCAGCTCAAATGCCTTTTGCCGGTTGGCTTCCGACAGCTCGCTCTGCCCCAGGTTGTTGTACACCGTGCCCAGGCGGGCATACGCCATGGCAAAATTTGGATCCAGTTCTATGGCGTGCTGGTAGAGCGGCAGAGCCGCGAGCTCGTCGAACATCTGGTGCTTCATGTCGCCCAGACTGAAGGCCTTGAGCGCTTCCAGCGACGAAGTGGTGGCTTCCGACAGCGGCTTGTCATATCTCTGCACCGAGGCCAGCGACTCGCCCAGCTTTTTGCGCAGACTGGAGCCCGCCTCGTGCAGCGAATTCAAGACTGACTCTTTGCTCGGCGCCTGCACCTCTTCTCGGGCCAGCGACTCCCCGGTGCCGGCGTTCACCGCATCCAGCGTGATCACATACTGGCTGCCCAGGTTGGCGATCGAACCGTTCAGCATGGCCTTGATGCCGACCCGCTGGCAGATCTCGCGGCCGACGTCTCCGGTGATGCGCTCGTCCGGAGTGCGTCCCATGAACTGCAAAGTCTGCCTTACTTTTTGTTCAGGAAAGACGTTCAGGTAGGGCGACTGCTCGAGATCCACGGCCAGCGCCTTTTTGAGCGTCCCATCAAAAACCGGGTCCGCCGTGGTGTTCACAAAATCCGTCACCAGAATTGCGTCCCGTTCCGTCATTACCGCCCGGGTGCGGCGCAGGAAGACGGTCATGGCCAGTCCCAGGACGATCATGACAACCAGCGTCATGACCCCCAGATTCCAGATCCGGCCGGGTTTCCGGGCGCGTGGAGCGCGCAGCGTCGCAGAACTCGAAGCGGCAGAGATCAGTCCCGAATCCGTGTCACGTTTCAAGCGCTTCAGATCGGCCCGCACTTCGCCCGCACTCTGGTAGCGCAGGTCGCGGTCTTTCTCCAGCAGCTTGTTGATGATCTCTTCCAGTTGCAGCGGGACATCGGGATTCAATCGCACCGGCAGCACTGGAGGCCGATTGAGAATGGCGTCGAAGATGATGGGAGATGTTTCGCCGCGAAAAGGCAGCGCGCCCGTCGCCATCTCATAGAGCACCGCGCCGAAGGAAAACAGGTCGGTGCGGGTATCCAGATCCTTGCCTCGCGCCTGCTCGGGAGACATGTAAGCGACGGTTCCAACCGTGGATCCAGGGCTGGTCAGCAGATGCTCGCCCACGGTCACATCGGCGCCGGCGGTCACTCCGCCCATCACGGTTTCCGGCTTCAACGTCTGTTTCGCCAGCCCGAAATCCAGCACCTTGGCCTGATTGCGGTTGGTCACGAAAATGTTGGCGGGCTTGATGTCGCGGTGAATTATGCCCTTGGAGTGTGCCGCCTCAAGCGCGTCTGCGATCTGGATGGCCAGATCCATGAGCACATCCATGGCCAGAGCATGCTTGCCGATGCGCTGCTTGAGAGTTTGCCCCTCCAGCAGTTCCATGGCGATAAAATACCGCCCGTCGGCCTGGCCGATTTCGTAAATGGTGCAGATGTTCGGATGATTCAGGGCTGACGCAGCCCGGGCCTCACGCTGGAAGCGCTCGAGCGCCGAGTGATCTTTCTCCAACTCTCCGGGCAGGAACTTCAACGCGACATGGCGCCCCAGGTTCAAGTCCTCGGCCTCATACACCACGCCCATGCCACCGCCGCCCAGTTGATGGAGAATGCGGTAGTGGGAGATGGTTTCGCCCTGCATTTCAGTGCAACTCCATGCGCCGCAGAATCGGGCAACCGTTCGGCTTGGGCAAGGCTCTCCTCAAGCGGCGGTCCTTTATGTAGTACGTCAGAACGGTCTGCATCGTTCCAACTCTTGCCAAGTATCAGACCGACGGAATCTTAGCATGAGGGAAGCAGGCCCAAGACCCAGGACGATAGTCGTCAATGCTTCGCGTAGGCGTTCCTATCAATTACCACCCAGGTCAATTACCACCCAGGATGCTCTTCCATCGCGCCCACGCGTCGCTGCGAGCTTTGCGGTTTCCTTCCTCGGCATCGGGAGCCTCGCCGGCGCGCATGAAGCCGTGCCCCGCGCCGTCATAAACGACAGGCTCGTAGGTCTTCCCGGCCGCCTTCATCTGCTCACGAGTATCGGGCACGGTAGCATCGATCCGGGCGTCATTGCCTGCATAGAATCCGTACACGGGGGCCTGGATGCGAGCCATTGCATCTTTCTCCGGCGGAGAACCATAAAAAACGAAAGCGCCGGCAAGGTCGGTGCGGTTGGTGGCGAACCGGAAAGCCTGCCCTCCGCCCCAGCAGAAACCCGCAACAAAAAGCTTTCCGCTCGAGGCAGGAAGTTTCAGTGCATAGTCGGCGACGGCATTTAAGTCCCCGGTAATTTGACCCGGATCGAGATGGCTCACCGCCTCGACGGCTTTGTCCTGAGGAAAATTGGGACGGCTGCCGTTCGGTCCCAGGCCGGAAAGCAGATCTGGCGCGATGACGATGTAGCCTGCTTCCGCCAATTGGTCCGCCAGGCTCTCCACCCAGTCGGTCATGCCGAAAATCTCGTGGATCACGAGCACCACCGGCCTCTTGTCTTTCGACTCCGGGTAGACCACGAACGCGTCGACACTACGGCCATCGTGCTTTACCGTTACCCACTCACGATGCCGCGGAGACTTTTCCAGACGGGCGCGGCGCCCAGTCCTGGGCAAGCGTAGCTTGAGCGAGGAAGCAAATCAGAACTAAGGTTACGAATTTCATAAATGATTTCCTGGGCAGCAAAAGTTCGAACTAGGCTCTCCGGGAGATCATACGCAATGTGATGGTCCGAGATTCGGGGAACGCAAGAGATTTCGCTGGAGCAGCGCCTCGGCAAGGTTGCGAAGTTTTTTGGGGTTTTTCAGCGCGAAAGGGAGAGGTCGGCAGAGATCGTTGCCTGCGGAGAGAAGAAGTCTTAGAGGCGCCAGGCCAGCAACGCAATCGTAGCTAACGCTACCACCGCTGTCGCTATCAGATATATGTGCGATCGCACCCAACTGGTGTTCGATTCGTCCAGGTCGCCAAGAGATCCGGAATCGCCATCGATACTCGCAATCGCACCCGGGCTTGCAGCTTCGCAATCCAGGCACAGCCTTCGTCCTTCGGATACCGGGAAACCACAAGTTTCGCATCTTCGCAGATTTCCGAAGGCGATGGTCGTGATGGGAGCGGTGGAGTCCGCTTCTGTCAGGCCGTGTTCGGCGCTTGCGGACGATTCGACCATCTCGTTCACGGCCGGGCCCGCTGCCAGCGCCGGAATCACCGAGGGCGTTTCGGGACGGGCAGGTTCGGCTGGAGCAGACTCGACTGGATTCGGCGCACCTAAACGGGCCTCGGCCGGCGCGGTCGCCGTGGGCTCTTTCTCGATCTTTGGCGAGGTTTTTTCAGAAGTTGCTTCGGTGATAACGCCGGATGATTCAGCCGCAATCTCCGCAGGCCTGGTTTCCGCTGGGACTGTGGCTGCGACTGCCGCTCGCCCCAGCTCCTTTTCTGCGCGCTTGGCGGCTTCAGAATGCTCAACCGCCGTCTGGATCATCTCCGCCAGGCGATTCAGAGCGATGTGGTCGCGCTCTTCAAAGGCGCGAGGCCGTCCCGAGAGCAGTTCGAACACGCCGTAAACTTCCTCGTCACGCACCAGCGGCATGACCACGACAGAAGCGATGCCCAGAGCCCGGCAACTCTCGCGATTCACCCGGGGGTCGTTCTCCGCGTCGTCACAATGCAGAATCTGGCGGGTCTTCACGCTCTCCGCCGAAAGGCCGGAGTCGATCTGCAGGTGCGCTCCCAGTTCCGGCGCCGATGAACCCGAACTGGCGCAGCAAACCATAGTCTCGCCCTGGCGCAACGCGATCGCCGCGCCGGAGGCTCCGGTGATGTACTGGGCCCGCTCCACCAGCAATTGCAGCGTGGCGTCCAAGTCACGCTGCGCCATCTCGCTGAGCGACTTGCCGCCATCCTCCCCTGGAAAACGCAGGGCTTCGCGGACCACTGGCGGGGCAGTTTTCGGCTCAACCTCGGAGGGGACGACATCCGCTGGACCGAGATCGGACGGACTGAGATCGGACTGACCGAGATCGGACTGACCGAGATCGGACTGAACCAGGCCTGAGGCGACGAAATCCGGCGGGGCAGTTTCCGGCGCTGCCTGGGATGGACCGTTGTCCAGGATGGAGTAATATTCCATGCAAAAATTTAGAGAGATCTCTATTTCGGAGTTTCGCTCCGCCCCGTTGTGGTGTCAAGGAGAAACCCACAAGTGCTAGTCCTTATGAGCTTAACGAGTCACCGACCCGAATGGAGCCTTGCGACAGGATTTGCGCGCGTAGACCGCCCCGGTGGCGCAGTCCTTTGATGACCTGGCGTCCGGTCAAGCGTTGCAGGTGATCGCACGGCTCGCATAGGCGAATGCCGTGGATTTTTACTTCGCCGATCTGAAAATCGCGGCCCACCAGATGATTCAGTGCGACGCCCCGGGTCACCAGGTTGCGCCGGGCCTCGCCAGGCGCGAGTTCGACGTTATATTCGCGCTTGAGCGCTTCAATGGCCTCGGCTTCGATCAGGGTGAGTTCGAAGTCCGGCTCGGGTTTGAAGAAAGTCCCCTGGCGTAGCGCGTACCGGTCGCCTTCGAGCCCAACTCCGGGGATGGCAAGGACTTCCTGCACCGCCCGCGTGGGCGCGGTCGCGGCAGGTGCGATGTAGATGGATTCGATAATTCCAGTATTCATGGCAGCTTCCATTGCGATGGAATGGGACGGGCGACGCCCGTCCTCCATCCAGTTTGTAGCTTACGCGTTTTTGCCGGCCAGGGTAATGCACTCCTCGAGTACATCGACCGCGACGTCAGCCTCGTCCTTCGTGACCACCAGCGGCGGCGCGATACGGATCGTGCTGGGGCCGCAACCCAGGAACAGAAGGCCGCGCTCGAAAGCCAGTTCGATAATCCGGTCGCGCTCTTCCGCGCCGTACTCCTTGGTTTTCTTGTCCTTGACGATTTCGACGCCAATCATCAATCCACGGCCTCGTACATCACCCACGAGTTTGTGCTTGCGCGGCCAATCCGCCATGCGTTTCAGCATGTGGTTGCCCACTTCGGTGGAATTGGCCAGCAAACCTTCCTTCTCGATGACGTCGAGCGTGGCCAATGCGGCGGCGATGCAAACCGGATTGCCGCCAAAAGTCGAGGCATGAGAACCGGGTACCCAGTCCATGATGTCGGCGCGGCTCATCATGACGCCCAGCGGCATACCGGAAGCGATGCCTTTCGCCGAGCAGATGATATCGGGCTGCACTTCGGTGTGCTCGATGGCCCACCATTTGCCGGTGCGTCCCATGCCGCTCTGCACCTCATCTGCTACCAGCAGAATGCCGTACTTGTCGCAAATGCGGCGCAGTTCCTGCATGAACACGGTGGGCGCCACCACGTAGCCGCCCTCGCCCTGCACCGGTTCCACAAAAATTGCCGCAACTTCTTCCGGCGCCAGGGTCGTCTTGAACAGCTTGTCCTCGATGAAGCGTGCACAGCCCAGCGCGAAGGCCTCGGCATCCTGCGCGCCGCCTTCGCAACCCCGGTAAACGTCGGGATAACGCACGTGCGTGACGCCCGGAACGCCCGTGCCGAAGCGCCGCTTCTGCTGCGGCTTCGAACCAGTGAGCGAAAGAGCGCCCATGGTGCGTCCGTGAAACGCGCCGAAGAAGGCGATCACATTCTGACGCTTGGTGTGGTAGCGGGCGAGCTTGAGCGCAGCTTCCACCGCTTCCGTGCCGGAGTTGCCGTAGTAGATTCGGTGGGGTCCGGACATGGGAGCGATTTTCGACAGCCGCTCCGCCAGCGTAACCATGCTTTCGTAGTAGAAATCCGTGCCCGACATGTGGATCAATTCGCCCGCCTGTTTCTGAATCGCGGCCACCACATCCGGATGGCAATGTCCTGTCGAGGTCACGGCAATGCCGGCGGAGAAATCGAAAAATTCGTTGCCATCCACGTCCGTAATCACGATGCCGCGGCCACGCTCGGCTACCAGCGGATAGGAGCGGGTGTAGGAGGGCGAAATGTACTTGTCGTCGCCCGCGAGCACGCGCTTGGCATTGGGGCCGGGCAGAGCGGTCTTAAGCTTGGGTCCTGCAAGTGTCTTGGTGGTCATTGGATCCTCCGGAAAAACAGTCGTCAGTCGTCGGTCTTTGGTCGTCAGTTGTCAGCCGGGCGGTCGCGCCGAAAAAGGCGGATTCTGCCCTTAAGCCACATCACTTGGGAGGATTGGAAGAACTAGTCGCTACCGAATAAGCTGGGACGCGCCTGCGAAGGCAACACTGCCGGATGACGGCGCGGGCACACCAGAAAGTCGAGCCAGCACACGGGCAGGTGCGAATTGGAGTTCTGATGGCGCATGAGGCGACATTCCTTGCTTATTATAGCCTGCCCGAGCCAACGGCGTAACCCCCTAGATTTCAACCTCGTTACCCCTGTACCTCCTTTTTAGTTTGTCATCCCGACCGGAGCGAACGCAGCGAGCGAAGTGGAGGGACCTTGTGCTTCACGATCCTCAGCGGCCGTCCGAAGGCAAAGGCTTTGGATACGATACATTTACTGACGAGCCTTGAGATTTGCCGCTGCGTAACCACAAGGTCCCTCCACTTCGCTCGCTTGCGCTCGCTCCGGTCGGGATGACAGAGTTTGAACGCTTGATTAATCAACAAGCTACGCAGAGTCGGAATCCAATCACGACTCCGGGCTGTCTGATATGTTCTAAGTTCCGGTTTTTCCAATAATAATTCCATGACCCTACTCCAGCGCCAGCATCGCTTCGCCGTGATCCTTGCCTTCGCGCTGGTGTATTTCTTTTGGGGATCCACCTATCTCGGCATCGACATCGCGGTCGAACACATTCCTCCCGCCCTGATGTGCGGCATCCGCTTCATGATCGCCGGGGTCTGTATGCTCGCATTTTGTGGGTTACGCGGGCGCAAGGTTCTTTATCAGCCGGCGCAACTGGGGCGGATGGCGGTCGTAGGTGTTCTTCTACTCATGGGCGGCAACCTGACGCTCTCGTATGCCGAAATGCACGTGGCCTCCGGACTGGCGGCGCTGATTATCGCGGTGACTCCGCTCTGGTTTCTGGTGCTGGACTCGTTGTTGCTCGGCGATCACCACATCGCGGTACGGGGAAAAATCGGCCTGGGCCTGGGCGTGGCCGGACTGTTGGTGCTGTTATGGCCCGATCTAGCAGCCACCACTGCGTTAGGACGAGTTCAGTTTTGGGCTTCGATCAGTTTGCTGGGCGGATCGTTTAGCTGGGCGCTCGGTTCCGTGCTGGCCAAGAAATGGAAGTCGCCCGACATCGATCCTTTCTCGGCCACTGCCTGGCAGATGATCGCGGCCGGTCTGGCAAATTTTCTGGTTGCCTTTGCCCTGGGCGATCCTGCGCGAGCGGTCTGGACCACGCGCGGCATTGCCGCAACTCTCTATCTCGTGGTTTTCGGATCCTGGGTGGGATACACCGCCTACATCTGGCTGTTGAATCACGTGCCGACCTCGAAAGTTTCAACGTACGCCTATGTCAATCCGGTGGTCGCTGTCTTTCTGGGCTGGTTGGTTCTGCATGAGCGGGTGAGCGGATACATTCTGGCGGGCAGCGCCATTGTGGTGGCTTCGGTCGCGCTGGTGACCAGCGCGCAGGTGACCGCAAAAACCCTCGCCGAGGAAATGCCCGCCGTCGAGACCACGGGAGACTGATCGGAATCGCGTACGATGAGTGGCGCCGTTGCCCCTCCTAAACGCGGAGAGCAGGATGCTCTCTGGACAGCCGGCGGGACGCCGGCGCTACGGGGATGGAGATCTCATGTCGTCATGTGTCCGCTGCGGTCGCGAATCGTTGTCCACCTTGGAGAAAGAAGAGAGCCCTCTCTGCCGCGATTGCCGCGCTGATCTTGATCCCACCAGATCCCCCTATGTGTTGGCATCTCCGCCCCCGGTGAGAATGCGTCCAACCTTCTTGCTCACGCAGGTGATCGTCGGAATCAACGTCCTCGTATTCCTGGGCATGTTGCTTTCGGGCGTGTCGCTGGTGTCGCCGACACAACTGCAGTTGGTGACCTGGGGCGCGAACTTTGCGCCGTTGTCTCTCGGATCACAGCCCTGGAGAATCCTGGCATCGAACTACGTCCACATCGGGATCATTCACATTTTTTTCAACATGTGGTGTCTCTGGAATCTGGGCGGGCTGGCCGAGCAAATTTTCGATCGCTGGACCTACCTCCTGGTTTATACCGCCAGTGGAATCGCCGGCAGCCTGGCCAGCCTGTGGTGGCATCCGCAAGGCATTGGAGCGGGAGCGTCCGGAGCTATCTTTGGTCTGGCGGGTGGGCTGATCGCCGTACTGTACCTGGGAAAGCTTCCCATCGCGAAGGCAGCGCTGAAGCCGACGCTCAGGAGTCTGGTGATGTTCGCCGCCTACAACCTGTTCTTCGGACTGGTGCCCGGAATCGACAACGCGGCTCATCTTGGCGGCCTGGCCGCCGGTCTCGCGCTGGGCGCGGTCCTGGCGGCAAGCGTGACCCAACCGCCCGAGGTGCGAGCCCGCCGGCGCAACTACGTGCTGATTGGAACCACGGTGCTGCTCCTGGCGGGATACAGCTACGTGAAGCAAAAGTCCGGCCCCGTAACACCCCCGGTCTCGACCCGCGCACTTCCCTTGTCATCCCGACCGGAGCGAAGCGCAGCGGGGGTGAGAAGCGGGAAGGGCGCGAGTTCACTCGCGCCACTTAGCCTGAAGGCCGAGCGGGCTTTAGCGCCTGCGGTTCGCTGTTTTGGAAAGCAGCACACCTCAGCGGCTTAAGCAGCTCTCTCCAGAGCTTGGTGTGGCACGACTGAAGTCGTGCCCTTCCCGCTTTTGTTATTGCGCAGCCTTTTCTTCTTCCCCTTCATCGTCGTTCATCAGGTCTGCGGCATGTCCGCGCACCGAGTAGGTGAACTTCTGGTTTTCATCCGGCTCGAAAGTGACGCGGATAGGCCGCCGCTCCCATCCGGGTGCGGGACACTCCGAATCGGGCGCATCATCGCCGCCGGCATCGCCCAGGGCTTTCTTCAACACCGGTTTGCGGCGTCCCACCTGGAACACGATGGCGAAAAGTTTCTTGCCGTCATCGGAGACTCCGCAATAGGCGGCGTAGTCGCGATACCAACTGACCGCGGAATAATAGGAATCGAATTCAGGCAGAGCGATCGACGAGATACGGCCGGTAATGCGATCGACCAGCAGCCATCCCCCACGCTGCCAGACCCAACCGGTCGCAGCGCCTTTGTCGCCGGGCAAGCTATCGTTCACGCGAAAAGCACGGCGGACCACGAACAGCCGATCGGTGACTTCATGAGGTGAGCCGAGCGTCGATTCTCGCGCCCGGCCGTCGACGTACAGAGCGCGCACCTTCAGGTCGAGACACTTGCTTTCATTGGGCTCTACGCACCACTTGATGGTGCTCCACCTGCCGAAACTTACGACGTGCGCTTTAGCGGCGCCAAGAGCACCGCTGGAGAGCAGCACAAGGCTGAAAAGCGTAGCGGAAACAAAACGCTGCATGGGGCAGCCTATGCACTGCAACGCACGTAGAACAAGGACGTGCGACACACCGCCTGCAATTTTGTTCCCAAATCGGGAATCGGCTTCTGCGCGATTCGTCCCCTCGGGAAATCGATTACAATAAGTGAAGGTCCTTCCGTCCTCCGATGAACCTCCCGCAAAAACTACCGACAACCATTTCTTCGCGATCGGTGTCTTACAAAGAGATGGGTGAAGTGCTGGGCCGGCGATCTCCGCCTCGAATTCTTGTGGTGGACGATAACCAGGACATCATGGGGCTGATGCAGGAACTGCTTGCTACTCGAGGCTATGACGTGGTGGCGGTCCCTGACGCGTTTCACGCCGAAGCTGAGATTCTGCGCCACCCGCCTGACCTTATCCTCTCGGATGTGGTCATGCCGGGTAAATCCGGATATGAATTGTGCCGGGAACTAAAAGAGAATCCCGCCACCCGCCTGATTCCATTCGTTCTGATTACCGGCTTGACGGATCGCCAGGACCGCCTGCTGGGCATTGAATCCGGGGCGGACGATTTTCTGCACAAGCCAATCTTTCCCGAGGAGCTATTTGCCCGGGTCAAGTCTCTGCTCAAGCTCAAGGAGTTTACCGACGAACTGGAGACCGCAGAGTCGGTATTATGCACCCTGGGCTTGAGCGTGGAGAGCCGCGATCCTTATACCGAAGGCCACTGCGAACGGCTGGCGCGTCATGCCAGCGATCTGGGCCGCTATCTCGGTCTGGATCAGGAGTCCATCGTGGCTCTACGCCGCGGTGGATATTTGCATGATCTGGGCAAGATTGCGGTGCCGGATGAAATTCTGAAAAAGGGTACGAACCTTACTCCGGAAGAGTGGGCCGTTATGAAGCAGCATCCCGCTACCGGAGAGACCATCTGCCGCCCGCTGAAGTCGCTGCGACTGGTGCTGCCGATTATTCGCAGTCATCATGAACACGCGGATGGCAGCGGCTATCCTGACGGCTTGCGCCGGGGCGAAATTCCACTGTTGGCACGCGTGCTACAAGTGGTGGATGTCTACGACGCTCTGAGGACGGCGCGGCCTTACAAACTCGCCCTCAGTCACGAGCAAGCCGCCGTCACCATGCGCGAAGAGGCTCGATCCGGATACTGGGACGAGCAACTCACCCGGGAATTCTTTTCCATGCTGGAAAAACAAAAGCAAGTTGCCTGATGGATGGGCGCGAGCTCTCGCTCGTGCTGCAGCGCCACGTAGCTGGCGGTAACTTTCCGCACAAGCCGGGCGCTGGCGCCTACATTACGCCGTCTGGGCCTGCGCCAGTGGTTTGGCTAGAGGCACAACCCTGATCCCGGTGGCTTTGTTGTAACCCAGCGTCAGTTCCGCGGCGCAGGCATCGCACAACCAGAAGAATTCGATGTGACGCGACGTCTTCATCATCTCCCGGGCGGGAGTTTGAGCAAGCATTTCAACGCTGGTGTCCAGGCGGAACAGCTTTCCCTCATGCAGATAAAGAAAAGTGGCCGAGCAGCCCGGGTTGGCGCATTTGGAGAGCATTTCTGCCTCCTCTCGGGTGCGAGAAAAATATTATTGAATAAATCCTACTCCTGAAGATTCAAAGCGCAGCAGTCAAGCACAAAAAACTTTGTGGAAATCGCCGCCCCCGCCCAGGAATGGGAGTTCCGTTTAGCTTGCCGCCGTCTGCCTGGCAGCTTTCGCTCGCTCGCGGACCGCTTCGGCAATTTTCTTCCCCATCGCGGATGTGCTGAGGGCGCTCTCCCCGGCCTTCGCCAGATCTTTGGTCCTTGCTCCCGCCGCCAGCACTTCCGCGACGGCAGACTCAACGCAGGCCGCTTCAGTTTCGAGCTTGAAGGAGTAGCGCAACAGCATCGCCGCCGCCAAAATCGCGCCCACCGGATTGGCGATACCTTGTCCTGCGATATCGGGCGCCGAGCCATGCACCGGTTCGTACAGGCCGACCAAACCTCCGATACTCGCTGAGCCCAACATGCCCAGCGAACCCACCACGGCCCCTGCCTGGTCGGAAAGAATGTCGCCAAACATGTTTTCCGTGAGTATGACGTCGAAATCGGCCGGCCGCGCCACCAGCGCCATGGCCGCAGAATCCACGTACATGTGGTTCAGCTTGACGTCGGAATACTGCTGTCCCACCCGCGTCACTACCTCGCGCCACAGACGGGAGCAATCCAGAACGTTGGCCTTGTCGACGGAAGTCAGCTTGCGGCGGCGCGCTCGCGCCAACTCGAAACCAACTTTGGCGATGCGCTCAATCTCGGATTCCGCGTAGCGCATGGTGTCAATTGCTACCCGATTGCCGGGAGCACCTTGCGTGTTCCGTGGCTCGCCGAAATAGATTCCGCCCAGCAGTTCGCGGACGATCATGACGTCAGTGCCACGGACAACCTCCGCGCGCAGTGGGGAAGTGTCCTCCAGCCCGGCGAAGCACACCGCCGGCCGCAGATTGGCGAAGACACCCAACTCGCGCCGCAATCGCAGCAGCCCGCTCTCTGGCCGAAGATGGTTCGGAAAACTATCGAACGACGGGCCACCGACCGCGCCCAGCAGCACCGCTCCCGAGGCCAGGCAAGCCTGCAGCGTATCCGCCGGGAACGGGTCGTTGCTCACCAGCAGCGCTGCACCTCCTACCGGCTTGCGGGTGAGGGTGAGCTTGTGACCAAAAATCTCAGCAATCGTTTCCAGAACGCGAACGGCTTCGTCGGTCACTTCCGGTCCAACGCCGTCGCCGGGAAGGGCGGTAAGGTTGAGGATCATGGGGCTTTATTGTATGGCGGAGAGCCTAACGGGAAAACTGTCATCCTGAGCGTAGCAGCAGCGTCGCGTAGCGAAGCCGCTGCGGAGTCGAAGGACCCCTATAAGCTTTACGGGTGTGATATCGGAAAGAGCAGAAAACAATGTCCCAAATATTCCAGCAGTAGTGAAGCTGCTAGGGGTCCTTCGACTCCGTGGCAAGTTCGCGAAGCGAACTTTCCACTGCGCTCAGGATGACAAGTGATTCAAGACCTGCTCGCTCGGAGAGCTTGCGCGAAATGTCATCGCCCCGCGCACCTGCTGAATTAATTCCTGCAGATGATGTTCCTCAACATGCTTGATCTTGTCGGCCAGCACCACGAACCTACGATAAATTTCGTCCAGCTCGCGGCGATCGAACTGGAATCCAAGCTGTTCGCAGCGCAGTCCCAGCGCGTGGCGGCCGGAGTGCTTGCCCAAGACTAATTTGGAATCGGGCACGCCCACCGATTGCGGCGTCATGATTTCATAGGTCAGCGGGTTCTTCAGCATGCCATCCTGATGGATGCCGGCCTCGTGCGCGAAGGCGTTGCGCCCGGTCACCGCCTTGTTGGGTTGAACCGGCACACCGGTTATTTCGCTGAGTAGTTGGCTCGCAGGAAAAAGATGTTCGCTCACTACACCGGTCTCATAGGGATAGCGATCCGGCCGAACTCGCATCGCCATCACGATTTCTTCCAGTGATGCGTTGCCTGCCCGCTCCCCGATGCCGTTGATCGTGCACTCCACCTGAAGCGCGCCGGCGACGACAGCTGCCAGTGAATTCGCCACCGCCAGGCCCAGATCGTTATGACAATGCGCCGAGATGGTCACGTTCTCCGCTCCCCGCACGCGGCGTCGAATGCTTTGAATGAGCTCACCGAACTCAGTCGGCATGCTGTAGCCGACGGTGTCGGGAATATTCAGGGTCGTGGCGCCGGCCTCGACTACGGCCTCGAGAACCTGGTACAGGAATTCAGGATCGGTGCGGGTGGCATCCTCGGGAGAAAATTCCACGTCGGTGCACAACGACTTCGCCAGCCGGATCGAATCGCGCGCCTGTTCCAGGCATTGTTGCCGCGAAATCTTAAGCTTGTATTGCAGGTGAATGTCGGAGGTGGCCAGGAACACGTGGATGCGGGGACGGGCCGCACCTTTAAGCGCCTGCCAGGCGCGCTCGATGTCAGGTGTACAAGCCCGCGCCAGGCCGGCAATGATGGGACGACGGATGGTCGCCGCAATCGCCTGCACTGCGGCAAAGTCTCCTTCAGAAGCGATCGGGAAGCCGGCTTCGATGACGTCCACCCCGAGCCGGTCGAGGTGACGCGCCAGACGCAGCTTTTCATGCACGTTCATGCTGCATCCCGGCGACTGCTCGCCATCCCGAAGTGTAGTGTCGAATACCTTGATCCGTGCTCGTTCCATGCCCAGGACCCTCCTGCGCTTACGGCTTCATGCTACTTGGAACAGGGGCGGTAGCAAATCTTATAATTATTTAATTACTATTAGGCCCACTTACTAAATAAGATATACTAATAGGAATTGCAGTTGACTTAAGGGATATGCCCATGGATCTGGCACAGCTGGAAGTGTTTATGGCGGTGGCGCGCGAGGGGAAGTTTTCTCGCGCGGCGGAGAAATTGCATCGCACCCAATCCGCGGTGAGCCAGTCGATTCACAAGTTGGAAGAGGATGTAGGTGAGCCTCTCTTCGACCGCTCCTCGCGGGACGGTCTGCTCACCGATGCCGGGCGTGTCCTGCAGGAGTACGCCGAACGCCTGCTCAACCTGCGGGATGATGCCGCCGGCGCGCTCGGAGAACTGCGCCAGCTGAACCGCGGCAAGTTGAGCATCGCCGCCAATGAATTCACCGCTCTCTATCTATTGCCGGTGTTGGCCGAGTTTCGCCGCCTGCATCCCATGATCCGCATAGCGGTGCAGCGCTCCCTGGGCAGCCATATCCCGGGTGACGTATTGCGCCACAACACAGAACTCGGCGTTCTCACCTACGATCCCCAGGAGCCGCAGCTGCATTCCGTCGTCGCTTATTTGGACGAGCTGCTTTTCGTGGTGCCGCCCTCGCATCCGCTGGCGGGCGAGGCCCAGGTCAGTATCCGGCAATTGGGCGCGGAGTCATTCGTGGCCCATATTGTTTCTTCGCCGTATCGCGAAAAAGTGATCCAGGCATTCAAACGCCACAAGACTCCGCTTCATATGGATATTGAACTGCCCACGCTGCAAGCCATCAAACGCTTCGTGGCCATGGGGAACGGGGTCGCATTGTTACCCGCAATCAGTGTGGAAAGCGAGCTGGCTCGCGGCGAACTGATCCACATACGGGTGCGCGAGCTGCGTCTCCACCGCAAATTAAGGCTGGTCTATCGCCAGGCGGCCAGCCTGTCGCACGCGGCCCGCGCCTTCCTGAAGGTGGCGGAGGCATTCGCACTGGAACGCCGTGGCCCTTATCGCTTTCAGCGCGATTGAGGCAGGCGGAGAGTGGAGCTCGCGCCTACACAACCACGTCCCCTGACCTCACATCTAAAAACATCATGCGAATTAATTTGCCTAAGGTCATTACGATTGCTCTTGTTCTCATTCTCTTGCCGACCGCGGCCCTGGCTCAAATCCCGACTCGTGGAAATGTCTATTTTGGTTATGCGTATGGCAGCGCCGACTTTTCTTCGGCTGGCCGAACCAATCTGAACGGCTGGAACGGATCGCTGGAAGGCAAAGTACTTCCCTGGGTCGGTTTCGTAGCCGACTTCAGCGGCCTTTACGGCTCGCAAAACACTTCCGCGATCTCGGGTTTCAACACCAATACCAACATGAACACCGTCGTCCTGGGTCCGCGGGTGTCGGTACCGGTCGGGAAATTTACTCCCTTCGCGGAAGCCCTGTTTGGAGCTTCGCACCGGCACGACAGCGCGACCGGCTTTTCCGAGTCCGATACTTCATTTGCCACGGCTCTGGGTGGAGGGATCGACTATCGCCTGATTCACGGCCTTGGCTGGAGGGTGCAGGCTGACCTGCTGCAAACCCGTTTCTTCAGCGGCACGCAGAACAATTTCCGGCTGTCCACCGGGATTGTTCTGCATTTTTGAAGTGGCCGATCAGGTCAGGGTTTGAGGCGGGTGGCTTTATCCGACGTTCTCGTACTCAGCTGCTTCCAGAAGATCAGAATCGTCAGCCAGTTCCGCCGTTTCAGAATGGTTCGCGCCGCCCTGCTGAACTTCGGTCGCTTCGCGGTATTCGTGGATGCGAACTCCGGAGGCATCGATGGTCAAGTAAGTCGGGGGGAAATCCGTCCAGCTGCCGGAGTTGTAATAGGCGACGTCGTCGCGTTCGATGAATTGCGCCTGGTGGGTGTGACCGCAGAATACCCGGTCGGCCTGGCGCATCCGGGCATGCAGAATGGCGCCCGAAGCCACCTTCGCGGAAAGCCGCAGCCAGCGCGCATTGGCGCGATCCAGAAAGCGCGAGAAGGCTTTGCCTTTGAAATCCAGCTTCTGCAGTTGCAGATGGATCAGCGTTCCCACGCTGCTCAGCAGCAGATTATTGATCGCGAAGCGGTCAAACTGGTGACCGTGAATGGCAAGATGCCGCCGGCCTCCAAACTCCCATTCGTATTCTTCGTAAACCTTTACGCCGACCAGGTGCGACATGATGTTGCTGAGTCCGCGGTCGTGATTTCCCTCGACCCAGACCACTTCGATGCCGCGCTTCGGGTTGGAAAGTTTGCGGATGTAGCTGAGGAACTTCCAGTGGGGTTTGGTAAGACGGCCAAAATTGAGGTCGGAAAAGATATCGCCCAGCAGGATCAAGCGGCGAAAGCGGTTCTCCCGCAGCATGCGCGTGGCTTGCTCGGCGCGGCTGATCTCCGACCCCAAATGCAGATCGGAAAGGATGAGCGTGTCGTAGACGGCGGAACTCATCACCCTAAGTTGTAGCAAGCGAATGTTACGAGGTGATGAAAATTGCACAAAAAATAGTGCAGCCCGTAACGATGTAGGCGCGAGCGCCCCGCTCGTGCGGGCAGCGCCACGAACCACGCAGGGGCAGATGTCCTCATCTGCCCAGTCGAGCGAAGCTCGACGGTCTTTGCCGTCGTCGGAATCAGCGGAGCTCCGCTCCGCTGGGCAGATGAGGACATCTGCCCCTACGTGGTTCGTGGTATTTATGTCGATCTGGATTATTTCGCGGCGGGCGGGACGTACTCTTTGGGCGGAGCCGCGCCTTCGCCGAAAAAGTACTGTTCCATCTGCTTGACGATCGCTGTCTGGTCCTCGCGGCGGGCAGGGTTCAGCCGGTATTCGTTCAGCAACATTTTGCAGAATTCCGTCCATCCCTTCCAGGCTTCGAGAGAGACGTTGTCGTAAACCTTCTGGCCCAGCTCAGTATCGAAGGGAGGCTCATCCAGGCCGGGAAGCTGCTTCTTCAGCTTGACGCAATAAACCATGTGTTCAGGCATTTAATTCCTCGCAATTAGCGAAGGAAATTATCTCACAGAGTCGTCAGTCGTCGGTCGTCAGTCGTCGGCCAAAAACTCCATAGGTCCGCAGCGCCGAAAGTCTGCGCTGACGACTGAAGACCGACGACTGACGACTCGCCTACACATCGCACAAATCCACGGCTTCGCGCAGCGAGGTCACCGGGTCGCGTGTGGGCACGAACTCGTGCGCCACGTAGCCCTGGAAGCTCGAGGTGGCGATGCCCCGCATCACGCCGTCCCACTGCACTTCCTGCGTATTGTCGAGTTCATGCCGGCCGGGGACGCCGCCAGTATGGAAGTGTGCCAGCCACTGAATGTTCTCCTGGATGGTCCGGATCAAATCTCCTTCCATGATCTGCATGTGATAAATATCGTAGAGCAGCTTGACGTGCGGCGAATTCACGGCCTGCACCACTTGCACGCCCCATGCCGTGTGGTCACACATATAGTCCTTGTGATTGACCTTGCTGTTGAGCAGCTCCATGCAGATGACCACGCCGTTGTCCTCGGCGATTTTCTTCACGCGATTGAGCCCCGCGATTGTGTTTCTTGCACCCTCTTCATCCGACATGCCGTTGCGGTTGCCGGAAAAAGTGATCACGTTCGGGATCCCGGCCTTGGCGGCCAGCGGGATATATTTGCGGAATCCCTCTTCGATCTTGGCGTGGTTTTCCGTCCGGTTGAGGGCGCTGACTAATTCGCCGCCGCCGGCATATGCCATGCTGCACACCAGGCCGTAGCGGCGCGGTACTTCGTAATCCTCCGGATTGAGCAGGTCGATTCCCTTCAATCCGATCTGCGTCGAGTAGGTGCAGAGTTGGTCGAGCGGAATGTCTTTGTAGCACCAGCGCGAGACCGACTGCTTGATCCGCCACTTGCGCTGCACCGGAGCCGACTGCTCCGGCCATGCCGTGGACGACAGCGAAGCCAAAGCGGCTCCGGAAAGCGCTCCCTTAAGCATCGAACGCCGCGATAATTTATCCATAGACCGCAGAGTGTACATCTGGAGGGTGGAAAATGGACATTATGAAAGGTATACCGTTGCAGTCCGTTGCTCTCCAGACTAGACTTCGTTTCCATTCAGTTTGTCGAAGGAGGATGTCGTGGGCCGTCTTTGCTCGATGATCCGCGAGATCGCAGGTCCATCCCGGTTCCGGCTGCGCCTGACAAGGCTGGCAAGCGTGGCGCTGCTTGCGAGTTTGCCATTCCTGAACGCGCAGACAAGAACAGCTAAGCCAGACGCTCAATCGTTTCCCGCCGCGACAGTCGAACGAGGCAAAACGCTTTTTGCGCAGAATTGTGCGTTTTGCCATGGGCGCGACGGCGGCGGCGGCGAAACCGGACCGAACCTGATGGATTCGGACCTGGTTGCGGCCGACATGCGGGGCGAGAAGATCGCTCCTGTCGTGCTGAACGGACGTCTCGAAAACGGCATGCCGCCATTCAAGCTGGCGCCGCCGCAGATCGCCGATTTGGTCGCGTTCCTTCATGAACAGAAGAAGAAAGTCGACGCCCATCCCGGCGGGCGGCGCGGCGTGGCCGTGAGCGATCTGCAAACCGGCGATGCAGAGGCGGGCAAACAATATTTCAATGGCGCTGGAAGCTGCTCGACTTGTCATTCGCCGACGGGCGATCTGGCGGGGGTGGCGCGGCGCCATCGCGGCCTCGAACTGGAGAAGCGCATGCTCTATCCGCGCGACGCCGTGGCCACTGTCACAGTCACGTTACCTTCCGGGGAGACCATCTCCGGCAAACTTGCCTATCAGGATGAGTTCAGCATCGGCCTGACCGACGAGGCGGGATGGTACCACTCCTGGCCCGTGAATCAGGTCAAGTACACTCTCCACGCGCCGGCCGAGGCTCATGCCGAGCTGCTGGGAAAGTACACCGATGACGACGTTCACAACCTGATGGCGTACCTGCAAACCCTGCGCTAGGAGCGAACCGGATTGCAAACTCCAAATCTCATTCATAGAGCTGCGCTTCTCGTCTTGTTCACGCTGACCTGGCTGGCTCCTAGCCGCCTGCTGGCGCAAGGGCTCGATCCGGCGACGATTGCGAATCCGCCCGCCGATAGCTGGCCGACCTACCACGGAGATTATTCCGGCAAACGCCATAGCCCTCTGACCCAGATCACTCCGCAGAATGTTTCGTCGCTTACGCTGGCTTGGGCCTTCCAGACGGGCCAGCCAGCGACGCTGAAGTCGTCGCCTCTTCTGGTCAACGGCATCTTGTACTTCACCGTGCCGGACAACGTCTGGGCGGTGGATGCGCGCACTGGCCATCAGATATGGCGTTACACCTATCCGCCCAATAAAGGCCTGCACATCGGACATCGTGGCGTTGCCATGTACAAAGAGTGGCTGTACTTCATCACTCCCGACGCGCACCTCATTTGCCTGAGCGCGGCAACCGGCAAAGTCCGGTGGAATATCCAGATTGCCGACGTCGAAAAGGGATACTGGTCCACTATGTCGCCTCTGGTGGTGCGGGATCATGTGATCGTCGGCGTCTCCGGCGACATGGATAACTTGCCTGGTTTCCTGCGCTCCGTCGACCCCGAGACTGGCAAGACGCAGTGGCAGTGGGACAGCACGCCTCCGCTCGGTACTCCGAAGGCAGCTTCGGGAGGCATGACCTGGATGACCGGCACCTACGACCCGGATCTGAACCTGGTTTATTGGGGAACGGGCAATCCGACGCCGGTGCTAACGGGAAAGACACGGCCCGGAGACAATCTTTATACCTGCAGTATCGTCGCCCTGAATGCGGACACCGGGAAAATGGCCTGGGCTTTCCAGGTCTCTCCTCACGATACCCACGATTGGGATGCGGTCGAAACTCCGGTCTTGGTCGACGCGGATTTCGCGGGAGTACCGCGAAAGATGCTGATGCAGACATCGCGCAACGGCTACTTCTTCGTGCTCGATCGCACCAACGGCAAGAATCTGCTCACGGTCCCTTACGGACCGGTGAACTGGACCCTCGGCATTGACGAACAGGGCAGGCCGATTCCCAATCCAGCAAAAGAACCGGCGCCGGATGGCCGCGTTATTGCCCCCGACGAGGGCGGCATGACGAACTACCGCTCTCCCAGCTTTGATCCCAAGACCGGACTGTTCATCGTTTCCGCTCACCCCAGTTGGTCCATCTACTTTGCCAAACCCGCCGACGGCACTTACGGCTGGGCCGGCGCGGACTACGGCGTCTGGAGTAAAGGGGTCATCGAAGCCATCGACTACCAGACCGGCAAGATTCGCTGGAGCCACGAAATAGGGAAGGATGCTTTCGCGGGCGTGCTGACCACCGCATCGGGACTGACCTTCACCGGCGACATCACCGGCAATGTTCTCGCTCTCGATACGGCGACCGGCAAAACGCTATGGCATGCCGGCACCAGCATCCGCATGGAGAGCTCCCCAATCACCTATGAACTGGACAAGCGGCAATATGTGGTGACGGGAAGCGGCGGCGTGGTCTTCGCCTGGGCCCTGCCGGAGGCTGTGCAGTAGTGGAGTGAAAAGGACTTACTGGTGGGCCCTCCAGGATTTGAACCTGGGACCAATGGATTATGAGTCCACTGCTCTAACCGCTGAGCTAAGGGCCCTGCAATGCGTCCTTCATGGTAACAAAAACACCACTCCCCAACTCTTCTCCAAGCTCTGAAACTCTGCGGTGGAAAACGGTTCCGGCTGTCAGGGTTTGCGCACGACCGCAAGTCCGCTGGCGCCGCCGCCTCCGTTCAACGGAGCGACGGGGGTAAGGGCTCCGCTTGAGCCGATGGTGTAAGCGGAAACACTCGTTGAATTTGCGTTGATCACGAACAACAGCGAACTCGACTTGTTCACCGCCATCAAAAATGGACTGGGCCCGGTCATGAATGGACTGCCGCTGACCGCGGTTAGCGCACCGGAAGTTCCGTCAATCGTGAAGGCGGAGACGGTGTTGTCCACCATGTTGGTGACAAAAAGAAACTTTCCGGCGGGATCGATGATTACGCCCGAAGGTTCGTTCCCGACGGTGAAGGGCGAGCCGGGAATTGGAGAGAGAGCGCCCGTGCTGGTATCGATTTTCTGGCCGACGACCTGAGTGCCGGCTGTCACGCCACCTGACATGGCGATGTAGAGAAAGCTTCCATTCGGATGCACCGCCAAGCCGAATGGCCCGCCATTCACCAGGGTTGTGAAAGGTGAGCCCGGAACCGCAGTGAGAGAGCCGTCGGCCCCGATGGTGTAGGCGGAGATGCCGCCCAGCGCGTCCATATTGTTGCTTACGTAAAGGAATTTGCCGGAAGGATCAACGATGGATTCCTCGGGAAAACTTCCTGCGGTAAAAGGTGAGCCGGCAACAGCCGCCAGTTGCCCCGTGGAATTTATAGTGAAGGCTGCCACCTGGTTGGTGTTGTGCTGCGTGACAAACAGGAATTTTCCAGCGGGATCGACGGACATCCCTTGGGCGCCCTGTCCTGAGGCGACGCTGTAGGGTGATCCGGATACGGTGGTCAGAGCTCCCGTCGACGGATTCACGCTGAAAGCTGCGACCGCATTGTTTCCCGAATCCGCGACGTAGAGAAAATTAGTGGAGGTGAGCGCGACTCCGCCACCGAGGGCGGGGCCGGGCACCGGATTGGGTGTCGCCGTCACGCTGCCGGTTGAGGAATCGACCTGGAAGATTGAAACCTGATTGTTATTGGATTCGAAAACGAAATCGGAAGAGCCGGCAGGAGGAGTTGGGGGTGTGGGATTAGAACCGCCGCATGCACCCAGACTAAGAAGTGCAGCCAATCCGCAAATTAGACTAAACCATATTGCGAAGCGCATAAGGGTCCTCACAGAAAGAATTTGTCCTCGTCTGAGCGCCGCCCCCCGAAGGCGGGATTATAGCGTAACTCTCCGGGCTGGTTTTCCAAGCCCTTTTCCGCAAGCCTGGTTTCTTGAATCGCCCATCCCGTGATGCGAAGACGTTGCCGATAGGCGGATCTCTTTCCTGGTTTCGTTACTTTCGTACCGGAGCGCTAAACATTATAAGAAGCTAAACTGTGGCGCTGGGTGGGAATTTTCGACGTCATCATTACCTCATGCCTAAACAAACAGAAACCGTTCTGGCGCGGGTCAGTCAACAACTCTCGCAGCTCGAAAAGCGCGATGGAGAGCTGTGGCTGATCATTTCCCTGGCTGGCGTGCTGGTCGGGGCCGGACTCTGCGCTGTACTGTTTCCTGCGGCCTTTCTCAAGCAAGGCAACATTCACTTTGAGCTCACCGTGTCGCGTCCTCTGGTGCTCGGCCTGGTGGTCCTGCTCACTCTGCTCAATACCTACCTGGTTTCACGGCGCATGGAAATTCGCCGCCTGCGCGAAGAATTGATTTCGAAGACCATTCAGCAGGAGCTGGTGCAGCAGCAATCATTCACCGATCCGCTGACCGAGATCTACAACCGTCAGTCGCTCGAAGAAATGGCCGGCCGCTTCATGAGCCAGGCGCGGCGCTCGCGCAAGCCGCTCACTCTCATGCTGATCGATGTTGACCAGTTCAAGTCGGTAAATACCCGTTTCGGCCACCTGACCGGCGACGTTGTGCTGGCCAACACGGCAGCCCTGCTGAAACATTCGGTGCGGGGATCGGATGCGGTGTTTCGTTATGGCGGAGATGAGTTCCTGATCATACTGGCCGATACCTCGTGCGCCGATGCCCGGCATGTGGTTGATCGGGTGCGCGCCGGCCTGGCGGAATGGAACCGCGCCGGACATTTGGAAAAATTCGAATTGAGCCTCAGCATCGGGGTCGCGGAGTGGACGGAAGGTAAGACCCTGGGCAACTTGCTCGACGGCGCGGACCACCAGATGTACGCCGCAAAATCAGACCGCAAATTGAGCCGGGGCCAAGCCGCTGGAATCTAGAGTGAAATGTTAGGCGCGAGCGTCCCGCTCGTGCTGCAGTGAAAATCAACCTATGCCCGCGTAGAGGCCGCACGAGCAGGGACGCTCGCGCCCACATCGATCTACTACATCAGCAGTTCCGTGGCGCGCTGCGCCAGCGGATGCTGCATCTCCTGCAGGTCGTTCTTCACCAGGTTGAGCCCGTAAACACACTGCTCGAAATTTCGCGAGAGGTTGGCGAAAAGCGGGGCCACTTTGGCATATTCGAAGTGCTCAAACTTGGAAACGATGTAATAGCTTTCCTTGCCAGCCTTGATCCAGTCCACAAAATTTTCCATGCGGTTGCGGCGCAAGCGGAAGTGGTTAATGCTTTCGGGAAACATGCCAGTGAAGAAGAGGGTGTAGTCGCCGATATGTTTACGCACCTGGCGCTCGCGGTCGAAAGATGGGGCAGGCCCAAACACCGGATTCGATTCCACCAGCATCTCGCCGACATCGGTCAGCGGCTGGCCCTGGGCATTGCGGATCCGAAACAATTCCTCGGCATCGCAAAACTCAGCCATCAAGTGGGCGACGTAGTTCACGATCTGGGGATCGCGCAGTCCGATCTCCTCGGCATAGTGCCGGCCCACAAGTTCGATGAACAACTGCTGCAAGGGATGCGATTCCGGAATCATTCTGGATCTCACCTCCACCTTAAGAACCCCGAGTGACGCGGGATTCATTACAGCCTTCT
Source organism: Terriglobia bacterium (assembly GCA_963822555.1). GTDB lineage: Bacteria > Acidobacteriota > Terriglobia > Terriglobales > Acidobacteriaceae > JAIQFF01. Next base: position 3,360,741 of record CAWGHY010000002.1, on the reverse strand, counting down.
TTTGTCCTACTTAACCCCAGCCTGCTACCGAAGGCAAGTGACTTTTGTAAGTCAGCCTAATCGATATTTCCTATTGCTTTTAGAACCCCGGAGAACGCGAAAGGTTTTCCGGCGCGATTGCTGGCACAGTGCGATCGCGGCTGCTAATACAGTCTTTATCGCCGCATAGATACAATGAATCACGGAGGCGAAATGGAACGGACGAATATCTCGAGCGGTACACCATGGGAACCGATCGTCGGTTACTCTCGTGCAGTCAGGGTCGGACCTTACGTGCATGTGTCTGGAACCACGGCCACTGGCCCCGACGGCAAGATCGTCGGAGTGGGCGACGTGCGCGCACAAACCATTCAAACTTTAAAGAACATTGAGTCGGCTTTGTTGAAGGCTGGCGCGTCGTTGAAAGATGTGGTGCGCACCCGAATTTTTGTCATCGACATCGGCGAGTGGGAAAAAGTCGGCAAAGCGCACGGAGAATATTTCAGCGCTATTCGTCCGGCGACGTCCATGGTGCAGGTCAGCGCGTTAATATCTCCCGAGATGCTGGTGGAGATCGAAGCCGATGCCGTAATCGGCTGACGGCGTGTGGCGAGGACACTCTTGTCCGCCGCTTTTGAAGTTGTTCTTACCAGTTCGAAGCCGGGCACTCGTTCGATGACCCGTTCGATTCAGGATCAAAACAAAATCAACACCAAAGGCGGCGGACAAGAGTGTCCGCCCCACACTGACCTGATGTATCATGCCCACCCGAAGCCTGGAGGTGGACATGCGTTCCCTAGTCAGTCTGATCGCCGCTTTTATCTTCGTCTCATCCGCTTTTTGCCAGACTGCGCCAGCGCCATCGGTCACCATCATTCGCGCGGGCGTGCTGATTGATGGCAAGTCCGACCAGCCTCGGCGCGATCAGGTGATCGTGATTCGTGGCAATCGCATTGAAAGCGTCTCCGACGCTGCGGGCGCCAAACTTCCCGCCGGCGCCACAACCATCGATCTTTCGCACGCCACAGTCCTGCCTGGCCTGATCGATTCCCATACTCACATTTTTCTGCAAGGCGAAGACCCGGCGCAGGGAGGTTATGACGCCAACATTCTGAAATATCCGCTGGCCTTCCGCGCAGCACGGGCCACAGTGTCGGCCCGGCGCGCACTGGAGCAGGGTTTCACCACCTTGCGCGATCTCGAGACTGAGGGCGCGGGTTACGGGGACGTTGGAATCAAGGAAGCGATCGAAGGCGGATACATCCCGGGGCCGCGTCTGTTCGTCGTGACTCGCGCCATCTCCACCACCGGTGGTTACAACCTCGAAGGCTATGCGCCCGAACTGGTCATGCCGAAGGGCGCGCAGATCATCGATGGCCCGGTCGAAGCGCGCAAAGCGGCGCGTGAACAACTTGATCACGGCGCTGACTGGATCAAGGTTTACATGACGCATCGTTCCTGGGTGGGAAAGAATGGCGAACTGGTCTCGCAGCCGACTCTCACCTTGGAAGAACTGAAGGCCATCGTGGACGAAACCCATGGCTGGGGCAAGAAAGTTGCCTGTCATGCCTACAACGGAATCGGCCTGCAGCGCGCTCTGGATGGTGGCTGCGATTCGATCGAGCATGGTCTCGAAATCACCGATGCGCAGATCGCGCAGATGGTGCGGCAGGGAACGTGGTATTGCGCCACGCTCGCTCCGTACTATCACGACTGGGCGCCCGCCGACACGCCCAACGGTCAGCGCGACCGCAAGCGCGCCTCGGAGCACGGAGTCTCCTTTCAGAAGGCCCTGAAGGCGGGAGTGAAGATCGTCTTCGGCACCGACATCGGCGGTATGCCGTGGACCGAACCGATCGCGCAGGAGTTCCCCCGCATGGCCGAGTTCGGCATGGCGCCCATGGACATCATCAAGAGCGCGACGTCGCGTCCCGCCGACATGCTCGACATGACCGGCCAGATAGGCGTGGTAGCGCCCGGAGCCTACGCCGACATCATCGCCGTGAATGGCGATCCGCTACGCGACATCAACGTGCTGGGAGCTGTGACCTTTGTGATGAAAGATGGCGGAGTCTTCAAGAACGAAACGAAATAGTGGGATTTTCTTTGCGTTCTTTGCGGTCCCCTTTGCGACCTTGGCAGTTAAGGGTTTTGGACGATTCACGCAAAATCAAAGTCTTGACCGCAAAGTTCGCAAAGGGGACCGCAAAGGACGCAAAGATTCATGAATCCTCTTGACACCGTGCTCGCGCAGGTCATAATGCGGAATTCTCCATGATCGTCGGGGCTAAGCAGAGTCCCCGAATTCCGAAATAGCGAAGGAGGGGCAATGAGCGTATTGGAACTTTGCGATGCGGATGTCGCTTCGGTCCGAATCGAAGTGAGCGCGGCGGACGCCATTCGCCTGATGCTCGACCGGCATGTCGGAGCCGTGGGCGTGGTCGACAGCGAAGGCCGGGTGGCGGGCATCTTCTCCGAGCGTGACGTGCTGCGCAAACTCTCCCTGACCGGCCGCAATCCCGAACTGACACCGGTGCGCGAGCTCATGACCACTCCGGTGGAGTTGGCGACCATGTCCACCCGACCGGGCGAGGCGCTGGCCATCATGCTGGACCGCCACTTTCGCCATCTGCCAGTGGTCGACAATTCCGGCAAGCTGCTGGGCATGCTTTCCATCCGCAATCTGCTGGAGCAACGCATCGACGATCTCAGCCACGAACTGGACTCGCTCGAGCAATATGTCACCAACGACGGTCCCGGAGGCTAAGGAACTTTCGGCCGGCTCGAGTCGTCCATTCGTTGATCCCGCTCGAGTCCGGCGTCCGGGTAGAATACAAACCTTGATGCGCAAAATTTCAGGTGCTCTTCCCAAAACCATTGCGGTTGTCCGCATGGCCACGTCTGCTTTTTTCCTGCTCTTCGGCCAGTACAAGGTTTTCGGCCCCGAGTTTACCCACGGCGGGTTCCAGGAGAATATCCAGGGGTTCATCCAGAACGGAGCCGTGAGCTTCTACCGGCCGGTTCTGGTCAACCTGGTGTTGCCGCACGCCGTATTTTTCGGATATCTGGTCGGAGTCGTCGAACTGTTTATCGGAGTGAGTCTGCTGCTGGGAATTTGGGTTAGGCCGGCCTCAGTGCTGGGTGCGCTGCACATGCTGAGTCTGACGCTGGCCACCTGGTGGGAACCAGGGCAGGGAATCTCTGTGTGGCACTATTTCGGAGCCGAGCTCGACCACCTGCCGCTGCTGTTTCTGTTCATCATTTTTTTCGTAGCAGATGCCGGGCAGGAGTGGGGTCTCGACGGACGCCGCCAGCCTGCCCAAAAAAGAGCGTAATGATCGAGATCGTGTCGATTCAAAGCTACGAACTACAAGCCGCGAAGCGGCGCAAGAATGCAGCCCCGGGCGTGAGCCCGGGGATCAATTTCAGAACATGATCAAGCTCCGAAGGAGCGAAAGAAACATCCACGAGGCCAAATGAAAAAATCACTTACACAAACTTTCCCGGCAATCGTCCTCACGATTTTTGCTTTAGGCGCTTGCGCAACCGCGCAACAGGCGAAGCCTGCCGGAAGAGTCGTGGTTCATGCCGGAAAATTGCTCGATGTCCGCACCGGCAAGACCCTGGCCGATCAGGCTATTGTGATCGAGGAAGGCAAGATCGTCAGCGTCGGCCCCTTTGCGCAGGCCAGCCGTTCGGCGGGAGATCGCTTCGTCGATCTCGGAAGCGCCACCGTTCTGCCCGGTTTGACCGACGCACACACGCACCTGACCGGCGATCCGCAAGACGTCGGCTACGAAGGACTGGGTATCTCGATTCCGCGCTCCACCCTGATCGGCGCGCGCAATGCGCGGATCACCCTTGAGGCAGGTTTCACCACGGTCCGAAACGTAGGCGCTGACGGTTATAGCGATGTCGCGCTGCGCGATGCCATCAATGCCGGCGATGTTCCCGGACCGCACATGCTGGTGAGTGGGCCTCCGCTCGGCATCACCGGCGGACACTGCGACGAAAATCTGCTGCCCTTCGAATATCACGACGTGGGAGGAGGCGTGGCCGACGGCGTGGAAGGCGTGCAGCACAAAGTTCGCGAGACCATTAAGTACGGCGCCGACCTCATCAAGATTTGCGCCACTGGCGGAGTGCTTTCGCACGGAGATAATCCGCAGGCTTCGCAATACACGCTGGAGGAGATGAAGGCCATCGTGGCTGACGCGCATCGCCTGGGACGCAAAGTCGCCGCTCACGCCCATGGCGCGCAGGGCATTCTATGGGCTTCCGAGGCCGGCGTGGATTCCATCGAGCACGGTTCTTATATTGACGACGCCGCGATCGCCGAGATGAAGAAGAATGGCACTTACCTTGTGCCGACTCTATATCTGGCCGACTGGTTTCTGGACAACGCCGAGCGCCTGCACGTTCCGCCCGAGATGATTGCGAAAGGCAGGGAAGTGATGCCGGCGGCGCGCAAGAATATTGCGCATGCTTTCGCCAGCGGAGTCAAAGTAGCGTTCGGCACCGATGCTGCGGTTTATCCCCACGGACTAAACGCGCATGAGTTTGCCGTCATGGTGAAGCTGGGACTGACGCCGCTGCAAGCCATTCAGTCGTCCACCATCAACGCCGCCGATTTGCTCGGCTGGTCGGACAAAATGGGCACAGTCGAAGTGGGCAAATGGGGCGACATCATCGCCGTCGATGGCGATCCGCTGCAGGATGTGACCACGCTCGAGCGAGTGAAATTCGTAATGAAGGGCGGAGAAGTGGTGAAAAACGAATACGGAAAGTGAGCCACATAAAACACCAAAGGCCGGCTTCTCAGCCGGCCCTTTACACAGAACCTGAAACGAAAACTACTTCTTGGGTGCGATGGCGTCTTTGGCTGCTTTGGCGACGCGGAATTTTACGACGGTCTTGGCCTTGATCTGGATCGGTTCGCCGGTCTGAGGGTTACGTCCCAGGCGGGCCTTGCGATGAGCCTTCACCAGGCGGCCCAGTCCGGGGATTACGAAGATCCCGTTCTTCTTGGTCTCTTTCACAGCGACATCGGTCAGCTGCTCGAGAAATGCTGCTGCGGTTTTGTTATTGGTCTCGAGTTTCTCCGCCAGATGGCGGACGAGTTGTGTCTTGGTCAAACCTGAAGCCATGAAGCCTCCTCTGATTTTACTGAAATTTTCCTGCGGTGTGGGCTATCTTATACCAGCACACTGTGGAAAAGTTACGTTTTAGCCGCATTTTATGCGGATTTTTCGACATGGAACGCTGAAAAAGCCGCAAAAACCGCCTTCTCGCGCGTGTCAGTGTCCCAAAACGGCCCATTCTGTCAATATAGGCGCGAGCGTCCTCGCTCGTGCGGCAGCGGCCATGGCCGGTCGAGCGAGCTGAGGAAGTGAGCAGAGGGAGCACGAGCGAGGACGCTCGCGCCTACATGGCTGATGTCATAATAGTTTCCGGAGATATCTCTTGAGCTGTGCGATTTGCGAAAAGCGTAAGGAAAAGCGCTTCTGTCCAGCCATTCACGGCCGCATCTGTCCGCAATGCTGTGGCGAACAGCGTGAAGTCACTCTCGATTGTCCCAGTGAATGCGTGTATCTGCAGCAGGCCCGCGAGCATGAGAAACCGCGCAGCATGAAGGACCTGAACCCGGCCGATCTCTTCGTGCAGGTCGAGGTGGAAGACCAGTTTCTCTACCAGCACGAACATCTGCTTATGGGATTGACCTTCGCGCTCTCCAAGAGCGTGCGCGCCGATCGCAGCTTGAACGACGTTGACCTGATCGCGGCCCTGACCTCGCTGACCAAGACCTGGGAGACGCTGGTCAATTCCGGCTTGCACTACGAGAGTCCAATTGCCAGTCCGGCGCAGCAGGCTGTCGTGGCGGAAGTCCAAAACATGGTGAAAGAATATCGCGAGGCCGAGCTGAAGCATACCGGCTTTGCCCAGCTCCGCGACTCGGAGGTGCTGCGTGCACTGGTTTTTCTGGTGCGAATGGCCCACGGCCGAACCTCGGGAAGACCGAAGTCGCGCGCCTTCGTCGACTTCCTGCTGTCGCAGTTTCCGGAGAAGCCATCCGGCATCGCCGCGCCGGAAGAAGCTGGCAGCAGGCTCATCACACCTTAAGGCGGACCTCAGACGTCCGCTTGACGATTTGGCCGGGCGGCAGAGCATCTCTGAGTTCCCGTACGGTTTTCTTCAATAGCGGATGCCGCACGTCGGGCGCGATTTCAGCCAGAGGTTCGAGCACGAAACGGCGCTCGTGCATGGCGGGATGTGGAATAGTCAGACCTGTCGTGGTGACGATCGAGTTCCCAAACAGAAGTATGTCGATGTCGAGGGTACGCGGGCCTTTTTTCTGAATGCGCTGCCTTCCCATTTCTTTTTCGATGCCGAGAATCGCCGCCAGCAATTGCCGGGGCATCTTTTCGGTGTCCAGTTCGACAGCGCAATTCAGGAACCAGGGTTGAGCGGTGAGTTCAACCGGTTCCGTTTCGTAGAACGACGAAATGGCTGTAACTTTCCCCAGAGTGCCCAAACGGTCCAGAGCCGAATTCAGTTGGGCGGCGCGATCGCCAACGTTCGATCCCAACGAAAGATAAACCAGTTTATGCATTCACGAATAGGTTCAGTTTCGGGTTTCCGGTTTCGGGTTTCCAGAGTAAATGTCGCACTTTAGGGAATTACGGCGCCGTCTCGTCCAGGCGTTCGGGGTCTCTCCATGCCTTTGGTCACTTTCGGGAGCTCGAACCGGAAGGCTACCATGAAAGCTCCATGCCGCTGGAATCGTTGCTACTCAGCCGGGACCCCGAGGTCATTCGTGTGCTCCAGCCCGCCCTGGAAAAGCTTTCCATTGACGTCGAAGTGTGCCGCGGGGTCAGCTCCGGCCAGGAAATCCTGCGCACGGAAAAGTTCGACGCCATCATTGTAGATTGTGACGACCTGAAGGGCGCGCTCAGCGTATTCGAGGGTCTGCGCAAAAGCGCCAGTAACAAGAATTCAGTTACCTTCGCCCTTCTGAACGGTATTACAACTACGCAGCAGGCTTTCCAGATGGGCGCAAATTTTGTCCTGCAGAAGCCAATCTCGGCCCTGAATGCTAAACGTTGTCTCAGCGCCGCCATCAATTTCATGATTAGCGAGCGCCGGCGTTATTTCCGGCATCCGGTGGAAATGCCGGCGACGATTTCGTTTGGCGAAGGCCAGAAGGTCAAGGCAACATTGACCAATATCAGCGAAGGCGGCATGGCGGTTTTCTTTCGCGCATCTCTGCCTAAGGGCGCCGTTTCCACCGTCTGTTTCAAACTGCCCGGAACGGCCACGCCTCTCGAACCAAAAGTTCAGATTGCCTGGATGGACGACTCTGGCCGGGCCGGTCTCCGCTTCGTCGACATGGACAAGGCATCGCGCTCTCAACTGGATGCCTGGCTGGCCGAGCAAAGCGGGAAAATAGATCCGTCATCCCTCTAATTCATCTCCTGGTCAGCTTTGCCCTCGATGATCTCGAAGTGAATCCAGTTTGAGACTTGCGCATTTTTCAGCCGCCCGTCAGGCTGGAAGGGAAATCCTAATCGAGGTCTTATGCTGTCCATTCACGTGAGAATCGATCGCGCCCAGCGCCTGGTGCGCATGCTGGAACAGGACGCGCCGCTGCTGGCGGTGCGGGTTGCGCAGCTGACACCGGAGCGCCAGCAATCGGCAAAAAGTTATGCTGCCCAACTGACGGCGCACGCCCGCGCCGAGCTGGAAAAGCTCCTCGAAGAAGGCTCCTACTGGGACCCGAACGACACCACGCCTCACCCCGCAGACTAGTGTAGTTTCAGGATGACGCTTGCCGTGTAATCGCCGTCCGCTTCAACAAAGAGTGAATCCGACAGTAAACGCTATCCTCTTAGAGGATCAAATCGCCACTCACACTCACAATCCAGGTGGGCGGTAGTGGCCCAAAAGCCGCCTAGCTGCCCACTTTTCTGGCGTAATCGTCGAGGGTTCTCTTGGTTTCCTCGGCTTTGGCGGCTTCTTGAGATGCCTGCTTTTTCTCGATGCGATCCACAAGTTTTTGAGATTCGCGGTCTTCGTGAGACGCGCGATTTTCCGGTTTCTCTTCCATAGCAATAGCCTCTAACCATCATCTTCGGTGGCAACAGGGCAGAATACTGTGCAATCTTGACCGGTCTTGAGTCATATCTCGGGCCTTGAGTTTTTAGGCGGGGGCGAAGTCAGGCCACAGCCGGATTTTCCGAGAAGAACTGCGGGGTCATCTCAGACAACCGGCTGCGCCGCTGCGTGCACTAGCGGAGGGACAGCTTCTTCTTCCTCTTCCACCGTGGTCTCTTCCCACAGGGTTCGGTCGCGCAGGATGCGGGAAACCAGCGCGGTGTGCATGGCGTGTCCGGCACGGTCGGCAACCACGTTGCCCAGAATCTGCTTGCCCAGAAGCGCCAGGTCTCCGATCAAATCCAGAACCTTGTGGCGCACGAACTCGTCCGGAAAGCGCAATGGAGGATTCATCAGCCCGTCGCGCGTAAGCACAATGGCATTTTCCGGGGACGCGCCGCGAATCAAACCCTGCTGCCGCATGGCATCGGCTTCGTGCAGAAAACCGAAGGTGCGGGCGGCGGCGATCTGCGCACGGTAATTTCCATCCGAGAGATCCACTCGAAAGGTTTCTTTTCCAATCAGGGGATGGGGAAAATTGATGGCATACGAAACGGAATATGTATCGGCCGGATAGACCGCGATAAATTTGTCGCCTTCCCGCACCTCCAATTCGCGGCAAATGCGGAGATAAGTGCGGGGTCTTCGCTGCTTGCGAATGCCGGCGTTGAGGATGGCGTCTACGAAGGGAAGCGCGCTGCCATCGAGAATGGGCAGTTCCAGGTTATCCAGCTCGACGATGGCGTTATCGATGCCGCAGCCGATCAGGGCGGAAAGAAGATGCTCGGTGGTTGAGATCAGAACGCCTTTTTTCATCAAACTGGTGGCGTAGCTGACCCGGGCCACGTTCCTGCTCACCGCCTCCATCTCGAAACCATCGAGATCGATGCGGCGGAAAATTACACCCGATCCGGAGGGCGCGGGCAGAATCCGTAAGCGAACCGGAGCCCCGCTGTGCAGTCCTACCCCGCTGCATGCGATTGGCGTGCGGATTGTTTGTTCGTGTATCAAACGAGGGTTGGCTGTTCTGCTGTTGGATGATGAATTTATCCTGCCCGGCGCGGGTTCGACTGTGGCTAATTAGCCACAGTCTTGGTCATGAGGGAGCGGGTCGCGGGATCGATACGAGGCCATCTATCTGATTAAAAATAACTTAATTATAGGTCAGCGGAGCGCTAGTAACTAACGTGTTACTTCCTACGTTTAGTTTCTGATTGCATTGATTTCGACCGCTCAAGGCTTTTTTGACCTCGAAGCCACGGCGGTCGCTTCGAACTGAGAGTCGCTGATTCCCTGGTTATAGGTGACGGTGGTCATGAAGCGCTGGGCGGACATGTCGCCGTTGTAGAAACGGGTGATGGTGTGCGGAGTCATCACGCCTTGCACCTCACGATAATTGTCGTAGACCTCATCTTCAATGTTGCGCTGCTTGTCGGTCGCGTCCCGCCAGGAATAGGTCTTCTTGACCGGCAGATGATCGTCGGTACTCAAATACAGAGTGACGCCTTCGTTGTGTGCATTCATGACCGTGACTTGCTCGACCGGCTTTTCCTCGGCGACGGTCTGACCTTCATAGAAAAGCGCAACCCCCGGTTCTAACAGCCATTTTCTAAATACCCAGTCGAGAGAGAAATGGCGTCGCCGCAAATAGTCGGTGAGGTCCTTGGGGTCCTCCGGACGCGGGCCTTTGTAGGTAATTTCGGTTCCTTTATCGCCGGCGTACACGTAGATCACGTCTCGCTGCTTGGTGAGTTCGATGCGTTCCTTGTCGGGAAACTTGTAGAAGCGCCAGAACAGGACGCCCAGGCTGCTGGGCCGGCCGTGGTAGAAGGAGTACGTGCGGCCCTCCTGGCTGATGTCCTGAATGTTAAGGTAGGCCGAACCGCCCAGTGCCTGGATGGCCTGGTCCAGCACGGCTCGGGCTTTCTTGGCATTTTCCCGATCGACGGGAATTGACTGCGAAGGCGGGGCACTGTCACTCTGCGCCACGGCCAGGGCTGCGAAAACAAGAATTGACAGAAAGAACTTCATCGTCGAAAAGTTAGATGCAGAAAAAACGTCCAATGTGGGCACTCGCCCCCCGTAGCGCCGGCATCTTGCCGGCTGTCCCGAGGGCTCTCGCCCTCGGCGCGGTGGGCGAGGACGCCCACCGGACAGCCGCCGAGACGGCGGCGCTACCTAGCCCACCAGAACCGCTCCACCGTTTACGTTGAAGACCTCTCCCGTGATGAAGCCGGCATATTCCGAGCACAGAAAAAGGATAGGCCCGGCAATTTCCTCCGGCTTGCCCGCCCGTCCCAGGGGTATTCCCGAAAAGATGCGGGCGCTGGTCCTGGGATCGTTCAGAGCCGGCGCTGACATATCCGTATCCACCCAGCCCGGGGCCACAGTGTTGACGTAAATCGCGTCCCGCGCCAGTTCGGTGGAAAGCCCTTTCACCATGCTGATCAGCGCCCCCTTGGTGGCGGCGTAGTCGCAGTGAAATGCCTCTCCGCGCTGTCCCGCAGTGGAGCTGACCAGGACGATGTGGCCGGCCGCTCCACCTGATTTTCCCTGCTTCTTCATCTGGGCCACGGAGTGCTTGATGAGGGCGAAGACGCTATCGAGGTTGATGGCCATGGTGCTGCGCCATTGCGCGTCCGACATTTTGTCGATGGGTGCGTCCTCCGGCGGCCAGACCCCGTGATTCGCCACCAGGATGTCCAGCCGTCCGAAACGCTCGACTGTGGCAGCGACCAGTTTCTGGGCCGTCTCCGTGCCGGAAAGATTGCACGCCATCGCGGCACAGTTTTCCGCTCCCAGCTCCTTCACCAGTTGTTCCGACGGAGCCTTGGCCTTTTCATAGTTGAACAGAACGCGCGCCCCCGCCTGCACAAACATGCGGACCGCAGCGGCGCCGATGCCGCGCGAACCGCCGGTGATGAGGGCAACCTTGCCAGAGAGAGAAAGAGGGATAGACATGCAGCAGATAGTTTCCAGTTTCAGCCCAGAATTGGCAAGTCGGGTTTACCAAGCGCGACGAGTGGCGGCAAGGGGTGAGCCGCGAAGCGGCGCAAAGAATATAGCCCGGGGTGGAAGCCCGGGGTGGAAGCGCGAGGATTAGGCGGAGCACCGAAGGGGCGAAAGATCGATTGTGGGGATTAAAGCGTCTCGACACCGTGCGGTGGCGACCATGTCCCGACGAGGCTCGTGGCACCGACGTTCTTACGCCCTTTCAGGGCTGAGTCATTTCTTCTGCTCACCCGGGGGTCGCGCCCCGGGCTATATTCTCGCGCCGCTTCGCGGCTGAATCGCGGATTTCAATTCTGAAAGATCCGCCTTCAACTCCCCCAGCTCGTGGTTCTCTCCGCCTTGAGTTCACGAATCAGAATGCGTACCAGCATGCCGTCATAGCGAGTACCGCTCAATTTTTCGAGCTCGGCCAGCGCCTGTTCGCTGGTTTTGGCGGGTGCGAAGGAGCGCTCACTGGTCATATTCACATAGGCGTCGGTAATGGCCATGATGCGCGCCCACAGAGGAATTTTCTCCCCCTGCAGGCCGTCCGGATAGCCTCCACCATCGAAGGATTCGTGATGATGTTCGACCGCTTCGCGCAATTTCTTGGCATCTGGCAGGGTGGCCAGGATTTCCCCTCCCACCTCGGCGTGCATCTTCAGCACGTAAAATTCGCCTTCGGTGAGCGGGCCGGGCTTATTCAGGATTCGTTCGGGCACGAAAAGCTTGCCGACATCGTGTACCCGCGCCGCAAAGGAAAGGTCGGCAACCTCCTCCGGAGAGAAGCCCAGCGAGCGCGCGATGATTTCGCTGTAGCGGGCCACCATCTCGCCATGCCCGGCGCTGTTCAATTCGCGCGACTCGGCCGCGTTGGTCAGGGTTTCAATGGCTTCCCGCAAAATCTGGTCGGTGTGGGCCTCGTCGCCGCACATCTTCTTCAGGGTGGAGATGAGTTCTTCCACGTGCTCGGGACCGGTGTGCTCGCGTTGCAGGAAGCCCTCGATGTATCCCGAAATCATCTGCCGGCGAACCGCGGCGCTCTCTCCGCCCGACAACTCTTTGGCGATGGAAACCATATCGCCGCCCGCTCGCTTCGAGATGTACATGCCGGCGTCGGCCACCCGCACAATTTCTTCCATGGAAAAGCCGTGTACCGGGAAACTGGCCACGCCGAAACTTCCCGTGATGTGATGTTCGGCCAGCATGGGATCCTGGGAAATCCATATGCGCAGACGTTCCGCCAGGACTTGCGCCTGTTCCACTCCGGTTTCCGGCATGAGAATGATGAACTCATCGCCACCGTAGCGTGCCACCACGTTGGATTGCCGGCACTTCTGTTCCAGCAACCGTCCCACCCGGGTAAGCACCAGATCGCCTTCCAGATGCCCCTTGGTGTCGTTCACACTTTTAAATTTGTCCAGGTCCATCAGCACCACCGAGATGGGGCGGCCGGAGCGGGAAGCTCGCTTCAGCTCGGAGCTGAGCGCTTCGAAGAAAAAGCGCCGCGTCTTGATCAGCGTGAGCCCGTCAGTAATGGATTGCTGCTGTAATTTTTGAAACACGAACGCATTGTGCAGCGCGGTCGCCAACAGATCAGCCAGCGTGTTCATGATGAGCCGGTCGGCCGGCTTGAAGGCATCTTCCTTGTGGCTTTCAACGTTGAGCACGCCTAAAAAGTTTTCCCCATAAGCGATCGGAATGCAGAGAACCGAGCGCGCTCCCGGTAATACGCCCTGCAGTTGCGCTTCGCTGGTAGTCTGGACCAGCGCAGCCTCGCCGGTGCGGGCTACGCGGCCGAGGATCCCGACTCCCAGTGGGATGCGTTTGCCCAAGGCCTGAGCCGTGATACCCGCCTCGGCCTTGATTTCAATTTCCTTGGTGCTGTAATCGAGAAGGCCGATGCCGATGTGATCGAAGCTGAAATTTTTCTGGATGTGGCCAACAATGTCCGCCATCATCTGCTCGGAATCCTCGCTGGAGATCGCCGTCTTCGAAATACTGTTCAGAAAAGCCAGTTGGCGGGAACGGCGCTGCTCCTCGGCGAACAGGCGGGCGTTCTCCACCGCGACCGAAACCTGTCCCGCCGCAGTCTGCATCACCTCGAGATCACGCTGCTCGAAGGCATACTCGCGTTCCGTATTCATTGCCGCCATGATGCCGGCGGGGCGGCCGCCAAGCAGGATGGGGGCGCCACAAAAACATTTCGCGGGCCGCGGCGGAAGATAGGTCACGCCCAACCGCTCCCGCGTCTTCTCCAGCTCCGCGCGGATCAGCAGCGGCTGGCCGCTGCGCACGATGAACTCGCTCAGACCATTGGCCAGTTTGCGCGCACGCTTGGGTAAAATCTCGCCCTTCTCAACCTCCAGCTCGAAACGAATCTCATCGCCTTCCTGAAAAGCGATATAGAAATCGTTGGTGTCGAAGATCTGCCCCAGCTCTTTCTGGACGGTGCGCAAAATTTCGTCCTGATCAAGCCGAGAGCTGATGGCCTGCCCGATCTGGGTGAGCAATGCGAATTCCTTGGTGCGGCGCTGGGCGTCGTGCATGACCGCATAGTTTTCCAGGGTCAAGCCGATCTGCAATGCCAGCCCGATAAGTAGCCGCAAGTTCGAAGAACCGAACATCCGGCGGGCGGCATGCGGAAACAAGATGACGCCAAAATTGTGTTCACGCGTCTGCAGGCTCACAGCGGTGACGTTATAAATGCGCTCTTCGGTCATCACCTCGCGGAATTGCAAAAAGCGTCCGCCGGGAAAGGCGGGCAAGGGCTCAGGCATTTCCGGTACGCCTCGAAAGGTGACGAATCCGCCACGCCGGTAGGCCAGCTCGCAGACATATTCTCCGGCTCCGCTTTTCTCCAGCCGGTTCAGGAACTCGGACGAGAATCCTCGTTGCACCGAGGGCAGTACGGCGCGCCAGCGCTCCGAGATGCAGAGCACCGCGCCGCCTGCGGGCAAGGGCGCGACCAGACGGTCCAGGATGCTTTGCATGCTGGGAACCAGGTCTTCCGCCGAGAGCAGCCGCGTGGGATCCACGCCCAGGGTAGAAAAGGCCAGCGCGTTTTCCTGCACCGCGCTGCGCTCATTCTCTGCCAGCACCATCACCATCGCGATGCCCAGCGCCAGTTGCGGGATCGGGCCCAGCATATCGGAGAGCTGCAAGTAGTTATTACTGAATTGTCCGAAGAGCATCAGCACCGACCACAACGCCAATGCCATAGCCAGCAAGGTGAAGGCCAGAGAATTTCTGCGGTGCGCGTAGCGATAAAAGAAAAAGGAGCAATAGAGCAGCAACAGCCCTACGCCCACTTCCAGGTGGAAACGCGGATCGGGAACAATGTCAGGGTGGAAAATCCCGCCTACCATCTGCTGCTTCAAATTCCAAAGGCTGAGCCCCGCGACTCCCAGAGCTACCACCAGGTCATACCAGCGCAGGCGGAACTTCTCGCGCATCAGGCGAGTCGAGACAAATATGCACAGCGCCATCGCGCCCAGAAGCAGTGATGCCAGCAGCGCGATAACAGGCGAGGGCTTGCGGAACGCACTCCAGGCATCAAGGATGTAGTGAAGCGTGTAAGCTCCCCATCCCAATTGCCAGGCGCGGAAGTAGTCCTGCCGGGTCTGCTCGTAGAGGTAGGTGAAGACCAGGAAGAGCAGCAGAGCCACAACGGCCGGTACTACAAGCAAACTAATGGTGACGCTGTTCATGGCGCGAAAACAGCTACCTCAGCCAGAGTAATAAGCAGTTTCTAACTATCAATGGTTTCACAGCGGTTCGGGCAAGACAATAGTCTTGTGGGGAGGCCTCAAACCCTGGTCTGTACGGAGTTTCCTCTTCCGCATCAATCAGTTGGATTCGATCGCGATCGTCCGGCGGCTTGACGCTACATTTCCTCAGCCCGTACCATCAGGACACCACCTTTCGTAATGTCCCCCACTTTCAGCCCGCCTTCTACGCCACTTACAGGTCCACGTGTCCGTTTCGCTCCGTCGCCCACCGGTTACCTGCACGTAGGTGGCGCCCGGACGGCTTTATTCAACTGGCTCTTCGCCCGCCATCACGGTGGCACGCTCGTCCTGCGCATTGAAGACACCGACCTCGAGCGCTCGACACCGGAAATGGTTGAGGGCATCTTGCAGGGCATGCGCTGGCTGGGCCTCGACTGGGATGAGGGACCCTACCATCAGACGCAACGCATGGAACTGTATCGCCAGAGCGCCGCGAAACTCCTGGCCTCTGGAGATGCCTACTATTGTTTTTGTACGAAGGCCGAACTGGAGCAACGCCGAGCTGCCGCCACGGCCGAGGGGCGTCCCCCGCGCTACGAAGGAACCTGTCGAAAGATTTCTCGCGAGCAAGGCACCCAGCGTCGCGCCGCGGGAGAATCCGCCGCCGTACGCTTCGCCGTGCCCGAAGCCGGCAGCACGGCTTTCGACGATGCTGTTTTCGGCCGCGTGGAGTTTGCCAACACCGAACTGGAAGACTTCGTGCTGCTGCGCTCGGACGGCGTTCCCACATATCATCTAAGCGTGGTCACCGACGACGTGGAGATGCGCATCAGCCACATCATCCGCGGCGCCGATCATATTTCAAATACGCCTAAGCAGGTTCTGCTGTACGAAGCGCTGGGCGCGCCCTTGCCGGTCTTTGCCCACGTGCCGCTGATCCTCGGTCCGGACAAAACGCGCCTGAGCAAACGTCACGGCGCCACCAGTGTGATTGCGTATCGCGAAGAAGGCATCGTGCCCGAAGCCTTCCGCAATTTTCTGGCGTTGCTGGGATGGACTCCGCCGGGATCAGGATCCGAAGGCGCGTCCACCGAAATTCTGGGCGACCAGCAACTGATCCAACTCTTCGACCTGAACGGAATCTCCCACTCCAATGCGGTATTCGATCGGGCCAAGCTGGACTGGTTCAACACGGAATATATCCGCGCTTATCCGGCGGAAAAGTTGCTGCCCTTGATTCAGGAGGAATGGAACAAGGCGGGACTCGAGCCCTCGCACACCGACCGCGAATGGCTGTATGCAACCATCAACCTGCTTAAGCCGCGCGCCCGCAGTCTGAAAGATTTCGCGACATCCTTCCGTGCCTATTTCACCGACACATTTCAAGCTGATCCCGCCGCCGTGGCGAAATTCCTGGCCGACGAAAAAATCCGCCGCCTGCTGGTGGAACTCGGGGAACGCTATGCTGCCTCGGATGAAATCTTCACCGAGGCGGGAGCAGAAAGACTGCTGCGCGACTTCGCCGCGGAAAAAGAAATGAAAGCAGGGGCGTTGATCAACGGCGCTCGCGTCGCCTTGACCGGACAGGGAGTTGCGCCCAGCCTCTTCGCGGTCATGATGATCCTGGGCAAAGATCGCACGGTTGCCCGCCTGAAGGCCGCGCAGGAACTGGCGGCTCGGACCATGACAGGAATGTAGGCGCGAGCGCCCGCGCTCGTGCTGCAGCGCTAATGTCGCAAGAGCAATTGCGTCGTTCGAGTCCGTGCCGCTCCCGCCCACCGTCAGATCTTCGTTCCTTACTTGCCATTCAAGCCGAAGGCCCCGGCTGACATAATGGTGTATATGTGGCACGCCATCTCCCTAAAGTTGGACGACCGCTGGTTGCCTAAGTCGGTTATCTGTCTCCGTGACTACAGTCTGAACAAGTTTTTGAAGGATGTTGTCGCCGGGATCACTGTCGGCCTGGTAGCGCTCCCGCTGGCCATGGCTTTCGCGATTGCTTCCGGACTTACGCCGCAGGCCGGTATCTATTGCGCGGTGGTAACCGGCTTTCTGATCTCTGCCTTGGGCGGCTCGAAGACGCAGATCGGCGGACCGACGGGCGCCTTCGTTGTGGTAGTTGCCGGAATCCTGGCCGTGCATGGAATTGACGGCCTGTACATGTGCACGGTCATGGCCGGCGCGATCCTCATTGTCCTGGGCGCAACTGGCATGGGGACTGCGGTGAAGTTCATTCCGCGACCGGTGGTCATCGGTTTTACCAACGGCATCGCGGTGCTGATCGCCAGCACGCAAATTAAAGATTTCTTCGGGCTGCAGCTGGCCAAAGTTCCCAGCGAATTCTGGTTGCGGATGAAGGCCCTCTTTCAAGCCGCTTCTACCTTCACTTTGACCGCGACGTTGCTGGCGGCAGGAACCGTGTCCGTAATGCTTATCTGCCGCGCCGTCTCCAATCGGATTCCGGGAGCGATCATCGCCATGCTGGGCGCGACCGTGGTTGCGCATTTCTTCCGGTTGCAGGTCGAAACGGTGGGCACGCGCTTTGGCGGAATTCCCAGCGGCCTGCCTCATTTCGCCTTGCCGCATTGGCACGCCAGTATGGTCCATGGCCTGCTCGGACCGGCTTTCACGGTGGCTATGCTGGGAGCGATTGAGTCGCTGATGTCGGCCGTGGTCTCGGACCGCATGAGCAATGATCGGCACAATCCCAATGTCGAACTGATCGGACAGGGAATTGCCAACATCTTCTCTCCGATGTTCGGTGGCCTGCCGGCCACGGGCGCCATTGCGCGCACTGCGACTAATATCCGCTCCGGCGCGCAGTCGCCGGTCGCGGGCATGATCCACGCACTTACGCTGTTATGCGTGCTGCTATTTGCCGCGCCCCTGGCCAGCTACATTCCCATGGCGGCTCTGGCTGGAATCCTGATGATCGTCTCTTACAACATGGGCGAGTGGCGCGAGATTCCGCAACTGCTGCGCCTGACCAAGACCGACATCAGCGTTTGGTTGGTGACGTTTGGGTTGACCGTCTTCGCCGACCTTACGGTAGCCGTCGAGGCCGGAATGATCCTGGCGGCGCTGCTCTTCATCGCCCGCGTGGCTGAAACCACTACCGTCTCGCAAGTGACTGCCGACTACGTCGAAGATGGGCGGCTGCATATTTTGCAGGACAAGGACATTCCTTACTTTGCCACCATCTTCCGGATTCATGGTCCGTTCCTGTTCGGCGCTACTGACAAGATTGGCGTGGTCACGGAGAAAATGCACGAACTGCCACCGATCGTCATTATCCGTCTGCGGAACATGACCGCCATCGATGCCACCGGACTGTTTGCGCTGGAGGAAATAGCCAGGCAATTGCACGCTACAAAACGCACGCTGATCCTGTGCGGCGCCCGCGCGCAGCCCGCCAAAATGATTCATCAAGGAGAATTTGAAGAAGTGGTGGGACGAGAGAATATTTGCGCCAACGTGCAGGAAGCGCTGCTGCGCGCGGAAGCCGTCTTCGAAAGAATCGAAGCGGATGCGGCTGTAGGCACAAAATAATGGAGGACGGGCGTCCTCGCCCGTTAGGCAATGGCCCGTGCATGACGGGCGGGACGCCCGTCCTCCATTGTGCCTGCCTCAAGCCGTTTAGGCGGCCTCGCTGGCTGCATTTTCGTCCTGCAGCATGGAACGAATCTGTTCCCGCAGTTCGGGCGAATCGGCATGACCGTGCACCGTGCCGGCATGCAGTACGGCCAGACTGATCACTTCATCCTCGGTTCCGGAAATGGCAATCGAGCAGGGCTTTTCGGCAGGGAATTGACGACAATCAATTACTTTCCGCGTTTCGGCCATATCGGCCTCCTGTTTGAAATTCGGCGGAATTATAGTCCCGGCGGAACGGTGCCTTCAATCGGTCTGAAAAGCGGTGGTGGCGCAGTGCGAATCATTGCAAGAATTGTCATCCCGAAGCGCGATCTTATCGCGCGAGGAATCTGCCGTTCTGGCGCCAAAGCAGATTCCTCACCGATAAATCGGTTCGGAATGACAATGCTTAGGGCCACCAGCGAAAATCACCACCACTGGGTTCGTGGATCAGTCTTCCGGGACGGATTCGCCTGCCCCATTTTCGGCGGGAGCCAGAGGCAATTGGGACGCGCTGCTGAGCAGGCCGCGTTCCTGGGGCGAGAATTCACTCTTGAAACGATCCGATTCGATGACCTGCTGACGCTGGGCAGGAGGCATGGCGCTGAGATCGCGGATCGCGGTGCGCACTTTCTGCCGGCGCTCGGGCGGCAGGTCTTTGAGTTGCGAATAGAGTTGCCGGGCCTGCTGCTTCTGCGCCGGAGTCAGGTGTTCCCAGGTCTCCATGCGTTGCAGGATGCGGTCTTGCTGCTTGGGCGGAAGGCTGCTGAAGCGCTGCAAGCGCTCTTTCAGGATCTGCTGCCGCAGTGGCGGAAGACTGCGGAACTGGGGATCATTTTCGAGCGCCTTCTGCTGCAGATCGGGCGGAAGGTCCTTGTAGCGGCGCAACCATTGTCCGGCGTGATTGCCCTGGCCCGGGGCCTGCTGGCGGGCCTGGCGTCGCTCAGCGAAGCGGTTTTGAGCCGTGCACGGCGCAATTACAGAGGCCAACATCAAGGCGGCCGACGCTACCGTCATCGTGATGGACTTCAGCCCGTACACGGTTTCTGATTCTCCCGATTCGCACCTCGCAACTCTGCGATCAAAAATCGGTCTGCAAGGCCCAAAGACTATCGCCGGAAAATTCTTACGGATTTGCCGTCACGTCCTGCTGCACCGCGAGATCGTCCAGCACATCGAAGTCGGAATACAGATTCTGATTCTTCTCGAGCGCCTGCAAATCTCCCACTGCCGTGCCCGGTTCCGCCTGGATTTGCTGTCCCACCGCAACCGCCGCTGCCCGGTTCGCCGGTTCGCCACTCTTCATTCGAACCAGGCTCACACTCACCACCATCACCAGGGCAAACGATGCAGCCAGCACCGGCTTACGCAGCCAACGCAACCATCCCACCGATTGCTTCGCGCTCTCCTCGCGCAGACGGGCATGCAACCGGACGTCAAAATAGGGCGAAGGCTCCGGCGCCTGCCACTCATCCAACAGCGTCATCGTCTGGCGGAACGCCTCGAGCTTGCCGGCGCACTCCGCGCAGGAATCCAGATGGGCCTTTACTTCGGGTGTAACCGCGGCCAATCCGGCGGCCAGGTCCGGCATGACATCGCGGGTTTCGTTGCACTTCATAGCTGTTTCCTTTACACAAACTCTTTGAGCTGATCGCGCAAAGTCTCGTAGGCGCGAAACAGCAATGACTTGGTGGCGGACTCGCTCAGCTTCAATACATCGGCAATCTGGCGATAGTCCATCTGCTGATATTTGTGCATGACCACTGCGATCCGCTGCCGCTCCGGCAGAGACTGCACGCGCTGGCGAATCGCGGCCAGCCGTTCGCGCT
This sequence comes from Terriglobia bacterium, assembly GCA_963822555.1. Taxonomy (GTDB): domain Bacteria; phylum Acidobacteriota; class Terriglobia; order Terriglobales; family Acidobacteriaceae; genus JAIQFF01. Next base: position 3,340,427 of record CAWGHY010000002.1, on the reverse strand, counting down.
GCACAATCGTTTCCTCGACGCTGGGCGCCCGGTCAGGCAGATCCAGAGTGCGGCCGCTGTCTGCATCCGGTTCGTCCAGGCTGACCGTATTCTCCGGGCGTTCGTACCGCGTGTCGCGGGCATGATTCACCGCCAGATTGGTCGCGATGCGATACAGCCAGGTGGTGAACTTGGCGCTGGCCTCATAGCTCTCGCGCGAGCGGTAAACCCGCAGAAAAACTTCCTGCGCCAGATCTTCCGCGATGGCATTGCTGTGCGCCATGCGAAACATGAAACTGACCATCGGGCGGCGATACTTTTGCACCAAATACTCAAAAGCCGAATCATCTCCGGCTTTCACCTGCAGCATGATTTCGGCATCGGTTCGTCCGCCCGCCGGCAGAGAACTATCCGCTTCGAATGGTTCCGGCTGCGCCACGCCCCCCATTGCAAGCAACCCGCGATCCATGGCTACGCTGCTCACATCTGTTTCAACCCCTGATGGGTCCGAAAGTTGCGCCTCCGCGATCCCCTTGCCGGGCAGCGCAGACCCTTTGGTACCATTGGCTTCGGGTACTTTCGCGGGTTTGGGTTCGGGCCCCATTCGGTGCTTTTTCCCTGCCCCCGGTCAAGACCGCTGGACCGGCCCCGGAGTCGCAGCAGAAATCAGGCTATCACGGGCGCTCGATACGTGAAACTGGTTCGTTTGCTAGAATATAGCGGCGGTTCGAGTTGGGCGCTTAACTCAGCGGTAGAGTGCCATCCTCACACGGTGGAAGTCGTAGGTTCAAATCCTACAGCGCCCACCATCCATCTCCCGGATGCGATGGAAGCCGTTTCCTGAGCGGGATTACTCCGCGACCTTTGCGGAATTTCTTTGCGTACTTTGCGGTAAGACCGTGGCCAAAGCGCTGAACCGCAATGAACGCAAAGAGATTTCGCCAAGGCCGCAAAGGAACCGGCATAAGCGATACGTCAAGTGGTCTTCCGGGCCAAATAAACCAGCCGCAACAGGCGCCTCTCGCTGGTCAGAGTTTCGACACATGACAGGAACGCTTGCAGTCCGTCGAAGTTGGCCTTGCCTTCGAGCGCGGCCAATTCCGCTTCCCTTTTGTCCCGCGCCCGACGCCAACGCCCGGACACGTCAGCGGCATTCTGGGTGGTATCGGTGACTTCGATCGCCTGAAATCCTGCCGCCGCCATCAGCTTTTCGTTTTCTCCCGGAGGGACAAACAGGTAGTAGCCGATCAGGCTGCGGGTTGCGATTTCCTGATTGGAGAGGGTTCCGCCTACCACCAGCGCATCGCTGAAAAGCAGGCGGCCGCCCGGTCGCAAAACACGCCAGAGCGCGCGCAGCAAGGCCGGCCGTCCAGGGATATGGCAGAGGACGTCGTTCGCAAATACCGCGTTGAAAGTTCCGTCGGCGAAAGGAAGCGGCCGCGACACATCGCACTGCTGAAAGCTGACCTGCACGGCCAACTTCCGCCGTTCAGCCAACGCGCTGGCATTGCGAATCCCTTCCGCATTGAGATCGAGACCGACGATCTGGCAACCAACGGTTTCGGCAACATACAGAGCGTAGCGGCCGGATCCCGAGCCAATCTCAAGAACTGAACAACCTGGTGTCAACTCCAGCCGGCGCGGAATCTCATGCGATTCTTCCGTGCTTACCCAACTGGTTTGGCCGAAGTCTTCACCGTAGGTTTCGAGTCGCACGTCGCGATAGGCATCCTGTTCGTAGTTGCCGTACGAGTTGTTGTAGAGGTCGGTTTTCGCAGTCATTCCCGTCACTTCCTGCCAGCGCCAGCCGCCTTTACCGGGTATCGCTCGGACACCAGACATTGTCCCTGGTAACCTTGGCGACGATTACCTAGGCCTGATTTTGGGCGCCTGGGACACTCCCAGACATGACCTTCCTACTAAGCTCGAACGCTTGGCGTACATCCTTTGCTGGGATAATCTGAATCCATACTGAGAATGGCGGTGCTGGCCTCGGCCACCGGCACGCCGCTGCAAATTCAGATGCTAAACAGGAGAGCAGTTGCATGCCCAGGACCTCGGTCTGCCGGTTCCACCAGCTTATCGCTATTTCTATTTCTGCACTTTTAATGTTGGCTACTTCGGCCTCCGCGCAGGTCCGGAACCGCATTTCACAGAATATCGCCGACACCGAACCCGTGATGGTTTCGGCGCAGCATCCCCTGGCCCAGGCAGCCTTCGATCAGGGACGGGTCGAGGGCAGCATGAAAATCAACCACGCGGCCATCGTGTTCCGATTGTCAGCTACGCAGCAAGCCGCCCTGGACAAGCTGCTGGCAGAACAACAGGACCCGCACGCCGCGAACTACCGCAAGTGGCTGACTCCGGAACAATACGCTGCGCGCTTTGGCATGAGCGACGGCGATCTCGCCAAAGTTTCCGCCTGGTTGAGTTCGCAAGGTTTGACGGTCGATGGATACTCTCGCGCTCGCACTCAGATCTTCTTCAGCGGGAGCGCGGCTCAGGTGGAGAATGCCTTCCGCACTCAGTTCAACCGGTATCTGGTAAACGGCGAAATGCACTTCGCCAATGCTACTGAGCTCTATGTGCCGGCGGCGCTTTCTAGCACCGTGCTGGGTTTCCGCGGCCTGGACGACTTCCGTCCGCGGCCCAGGGTGCACCTGGCCCAGCCGAAATTCACTTCGCATGTGTCGGGAAATCACTTTATAGCGCCGGGTGATTTTGCCACAATTTACAACGTCCAGCCGCTGTATAACGCGGGGCTGGATGGAACCGGAATCAAGATCGCCGTCGTGGGCCAGTCTTTGATTGCCGCGGGCAACAGCACCACCGATCTTGACGCCTTCCGGGCAGCCGCTGGTTTACCGGCGAAGGATCCCACATTTGTTCAGGTAACTGGAAGCGGTACCGCGACCATTCTCAGCAGCGGCGATCAGACCGAGTCCCTGCTCGATCTCGAGTGGTCGGGCGCGGTGGCCAAAAACGCTGACATCATTTTCGTTTTCACTGGATCGAATGAAGGCGCCTTCGATTCCATCCAGTTCGCCATCGACCAGAATCTGGCGCCGGTCATCAGCAGCAGCTACGGAATATGCGAGGCGCAATTCGGTTCGGGGCTGGCAGCTTTTCGGACGATCATTCAGCAGGGCAATGCGCAGGGTCAGACGCTCATCGGTCCGGCTGGAGATTCGGGAGCAGCCGACTGCGAAATTCAAACCGCTACCGTCGCGATCAATGGCCTGGCGGTCGATGTCCCGGCATCCATCCCCGAGGTCACCGGAGTTGGCGGCAGCGAGTTCACGGGTGACGCCGCCGCCACTCTGACTGGAACCGCGCCCAACACAGTCGCAGGCGCGACGGGTTTCTGGAGCGGAAGTAACGGCACTGCTGACGCCATCAGTTCGGCGCTTAGCTACATTCCGGAAATGGGCTGGAATGACACCACGGCCGGGTCAACTTTTTCGGCCACAGGCGGCGGCGTGAGTGCCGTTTTCGCCAAGCCAAGTTTCCAGACTGCACTGACTCCCGCGGACGGCCAGCGTGACGTTCCCGACATCGCTCTCAACGCATCACCGGACCATGATTCCACCTTGATTTGCGCGCAGGGCAGTTGTGTAACCGGTTTCCGGGATGCCAGCGGCAATCTGGATGTCGTGGGCGGGACTTCAGTCGGCGCGCCGACCTTTGCTGCGATCGTTGCGATCCTGAACCAGGCCACCCAATCCACGGGTCTGGGCAATATTAACCCGACGATTTACTCCCTGGCCGCATCCACGCCCACCGCCTTTCACGACATTACGACGGGCAACAACATCGTGGCTTGCAGCTCCGGGACGCCGACTACAGGTCCAGCCTCGGCGCGGTGCCCCACAACGGCGCCCTTTACCATCGGCTTCAACGCGGGCGTCGGCTACGATCTGGTTACAGGCCTCGGTTCGATCGACGCCAACAAACTGGTGACGTCATGGCCCGGGTTTGTGGTGGAACCGGGCTTTTCGGTGGGATCGACTGCCGTTACCATCACCGCCCCGGGACAGGCTGGCACCTCGACCACAACCGTGACCGCGACGAACGGGTTTAGCGGCACCGTGGACCTCACCTGCACGCCGCCAGCATCGACGTCGTTGATTACGTGCTCATTCGGATCCACCACTTCCATCGCGCTCGACAGCACCACCACCACGGGCACGGCGACTTTGACCGTGTCCACGGCGGCGCCACAAGTCGTTCCGGGCGTCTCGGCGTCCGCGCGTCCACACGGCTTTGGCTGGTTGCCGGCAAGTGGAGGCGCTCTTCTCGCGGGGATGTTTATTCTCGGCGTGCCGTCGCGCCGGCGTCGTCATCTAGCCGGACTCGGACTCATGCTGCTGGTATTTGTCGCGGCCGGCGCGGGCTGCGGCGGCGGGAGCAGCAGCAGTAGTAGCGGATCTACGAAGTCGGGCGGAACGCCAGCCGGTAGCTACAACGTCACAGTGACCGCCACCAGCGGCTCGGTGTCGCGCACTGCCACGATCGTGGTCACCGTCCAGTAAGCCTACATGTCTTAGAAATCCACTGCCGTGGTATTTCCGCCGCACACCAGAACGCCGACCCGTTCCCCAGCTTGCGGTTGATAGCATCGCGACAGAAGCGCCGCGAAGGCTGCCGCGCCGCCGGGTTCGGCGACGACTCGCAATACTTTCCATAGCGCCTTCTGTGCCTGCAGAATGGAATCGTCCGAAACCAGCAGGACTTTTTGCACGTGAGCTTGCGCGATGGGGAACATCATCTCGCCGACGCGTTTCGGAGCCAGCGAGTCGGCAGCGATTCCGCCTGCTTCGGCATCGACCGGACGTCCAGCCTCGAGAGCGCGAGTGAGCGTGGGCGCGGCTTCCGGTTCCACTCCGATGAGCCTGATGCGCGACGCGTACCAGGACGCTATACCACCGATCAGTCCACCTCCGCCGACGGCTACGATGAGAGTGTCGAGATTGGCGTCCTGGGTATCGAATTCCAGACCGACTGTGGCTTGCCCCAGCAAAGTTTCCACCTGGTTGAAAGCATGTATGGCGAGCGCCCCGGATTGCGCCGCCGATGTCTCACTGGCGGCCAGCGCATCGGCGTACCGTTTGCCGGTTACGACCAGGTCAGCTCCATACTCGCGGATCCGTTGCAGCTTGCTGGGCGACGCCACTTCCGGCACAAAAATTCTGGCCGGCTTATTCAGCTTCATTGCGGCAAAGGCGACCGCGGTACCGTGATTTCCGCCGGAGGCAGCCACCACCCCCGCGGCAGGAATTTCACGCATCAGCAAGTTGGCGAAGGCGCCTCGCGCCTTGAACGAACCAGAGTGCTGCAGCGATTCCAGCTTGAAGACGAGGGTGACGCCGTCGAGCCCGAAATCGGCTCCGTCAACTTCAACCACCGGAGTTCGCCGGATATGTGGGCGGATGATTTCGTAGGTGCTGGCGATGCGGCTGGCGCTGACTTCGTCGGACATGCAGCCATCATTCTAATGTAGGCGCGCTGATGTAGGCGCGAGCGCCCCGCTCGCGCAGCAGCGGGGCGCTGAGCTTAGAGTTACCATTGTGCAAAACTAGATGACTTAGGACTTGCGCTTTCTTGATGGTGAGCGGTAACATCATGGCTGTATCCAGTGGCCATGCTCTCTAGCTGGCCCTCCGCGCCCCCTGGCTTCAGACGCCATACGGAAAAAGTTCATTCACGCGTGAGTTTCAGCCGCAAGGGGTTTTCGGCACATGGTGCAGGCCTGTGTCCGAAGCGAGGTTTTACCAGAAAGCGGTCATTGATCCAGCAAGATCGAGTCCCCCTTCGGGCGGACTGAATGCAACGATAAAAACGAGAACAATATGAATGCAGGACCCGGACATCCCTCCGGCGGTGGTGGAGGGAGAAGCAAGCGGCGACGCGGGCGGCGTCCGCCGAATCGCGGTGGCGCGCCTAATGGCCGCGACCGTCAGCAACATAGCGGCATCTACAGCGCACCCATGGACCACAGCTATCGCGCCACAATGGGCGGCAACAATGGATCGAGACCGGGACGCATGCGTCCTGGGTTCGCTCCGGCTTACGCTCCGCTCGAGCCCGAGCCGCTGCCCCAGGGCGATAACGGCAACTCCCGCATCTTTGCGTTTGTCGACGATCTGTTTTTCCAGGCCAAGATTCAGGAAACGGCGCGCAAGCTGAACGTGAAGGTCGAATTCGTCAAGACGGAAAAAGACCTGCTGGATCACATGAAGCTGAATGGCGAAGAGAAGCCGTCGCTGATCATCTTCGACATGAACAACGCCAACGCTAAACCTCTGACCCTGATCCCCAAACTGAAGACAAAATTGAAGAAGGGGACATCGATCATCGGATTCCTGTCGCACGTGCAGGGGGATCTGAAGATGAAGGCGCACGAGGTGGGATGCGACATGGTGCTGCCGCGTTCAGCCTTCTCCCAGAACCTGCCGCAACTGCTGCGTCGTCATGGCGCGCCGGAAGCCGAAGCCACAAACTAGAAATTAATTAGTGGAGGACGGGCGTCCCGCCCGTCTCGCGTCATTCTTCTCACTCCTGCACGAGCGAGCCTGCCCTGAGCGAAGTCGAAGGGCTCGCGCCCACATGTTTAGCGTTAGCCGGGCGGCCACTTCAAGGTTCTTCCTCCGAGCAGGTGCACGTGCAGATGGAAGACCGACTGCCCGGCGCCCGGCCCGACGTTCAGCACCGTGCGGTAGCCGTTTTCGATCCCACGCTCCCGCGCCACGCGCGCGGCTGCCAGATGGCATAAGCCGACGATTTCCGCATCCTCAGCGGAGGCTTCCTTCAGACCGTGAATATGTTTCTTGGGAACGACCAGAACGTGGGTCGGAGCCTTGGGATCAATGTCTTCGAAGGCGAAGGTGTGATCATCTTCATAAACTTTTTTGGAGGGAATTTCACCCGCCACGATGCGGCAAAACAAGCAGTTTTCCATGGCATTCCTGCGAGAGAGATTTCACTCGAAATTGTAAATGCTGGAGATTTTCTCTGCGTCCTTTGCGGGTGAAACCTAACCGCGAAGATTGCAAAGGACTCGCAAAGTTCGCAAAGAAAAGCTGGCACTGTGTGCCGAAACCCCGTCAGGCCGGAAGAAAATTATCGGCGAAAAAGAGCAAAACTTTTCCTATGACTGGCACCGGAAGGCAAAAGCATTTCCCATTACGAAAGGGCGGTAATCATGCGCAAAGATCCGAATAAGCCATTCAATTTCATAGGGTTACACATTTGATTCGTCGATGGTAACAAACCGATTTTTTAATGTACGCCGAGCCTTAAGTCCCTTAGTATCGGAGGATTACAAGTGCAGGGCGGATGCCTGCTCAAGTTGGCACGGCTCGTGCATCGAATGGGGTATACGAACCGGGGATGGGGAAAGAATCAGTGATTTCAAGGAAACGCGTTGCGGTATTGGGGTTGTTGGTCGCATTCATTCTGACGGTCCTTCCCGAGTACGGGATGGGAGCCACGGTCAGCACCCGCTCGTTGACCGGCAAAAAGCCCAAATCACAAAAAGTAAGTGAAAGCCCGCGAGCCAGGAAACGAATTACCAGGCTTTCGCGCAACCGCACCCGTACTGCCGTGGCGACGGGAACCGTCCGCCATCGCCGCCGTCGCTATTATGAACGCTTCACCGCCAGCTCCTTCGTGGAAGATACCTACGACGGGGACGTGACCGCCGGCGAAGATCCAGTTGTGCGCAAGGCCGCGATTGACGCCCTGGGCAACATGAACGGAACCGTGCTGGCCATCGAGCCGACCAGCGGCCGTGTGCTGGCCATGGTGAACCAGAAACTGGCCCTTTCGAGCGGTGCGCAACCCTGCTCCACCATCAAGCTTTCCGTCGCCCTGGCTGCATTAAGTGAAGACCTGATCACCAAAGATACCCAGATCGCCCTGGGGCGCCGCAGCCGCATGAATCTCACGACTGCTCTGGCCCACTCGAACAACGCCTACTTTGAAGCCCTGGGCCGCCAGTTGGGATTCGAAAAAGTCAGCTTCTACGCTCACCAGTTCGGATTAGGCGAGCTGGCTGGATACAACATTCCGGGTGAGCAACTGGGAACCTATCCGCAGCAGGAGATTTCGTCCAAGCTGGGTGGGGTCGGCAAGATGTGCTCCTTCGGCGAAGGCATTTCCATGACGCCGCTGCAACTGGGCGCCATGGTCGCCGCCATCGCGAACGGCGGCACGCTTTACTACCTGCAGCATCCCGCGAACGCCGACGATGTGGCCAACTTTGAGCCGCGCGTGAAGCGTCATCTCGATATCGCTCCGTTGATTCCGGAGATTTCCGATGGCATGGCGGGAGCCGTGAGTTACGGTACGGCACGCAGCCTGCGAGTCAACTTCAACGAAGAAGAGATCCTGGGAAAAACCGGCACCTGTTCGAAAGCCGGCACCCGTTACGGATGGTTTGCTTCCTACGCCAAAACTGACGTTGGACGAATCGTGGTCGTGGTTTTCCTGCAAGGCGGACGTCCCACGTTCGGACCGAAAGCCGCGGAAATTTCGGGGCGCCTGTATCGCAATCTGTATGACCACGACTTCTTCATGGCGCATCCGACACAGCCCACGGACACAGCCAACGTGAAGCCGGTGGTTAACACGCAGCAGTAGCTTTTCAGCCCTCAGCTTTCCGCCGTTAACTTTCAAGCAAATTCAACGGCCTCGTGAGAGGCCTTTTTTACCGCTTGTCCGTTAGCAAGAAATTTGTCATCCCGAGCGCGGCGAGGGATCTGCTTTCGCCATAACTAAATCGAATCGGGCCGATTATCCCACCTGCCGCACAGAACTCCACAAACCCCCGCCAATCCGATTTCTCCGCGCCTCCGTACCTATGACGTAAGCAACTGAACATCACTGAGGAGCGACTATGAACAAGAAAATGGCAGTTCTACTTTTGAGCATCGTGGCCACGGTTGGGACGCTGGCCATCGCCGGCTCTGATCCGATGGTGGGCGGACACGAGATGTCTCCCAGCAAAAACATTATTCAAAACGCGGTGAACTCCGATGACCACACAACTCTGGTCGCCGCAGTAAAAGCGGCTGGCCTGGTGGACACGCTCGAGGGACCTGGTCCCTTCACCGTCTTCGCGCCCACCAACGAAGCCTTCGCCAAACTTCCGGCGGGAACGGTCGACACCCTGTTGAAGCCCGAGAACAAAGAAATGCTCACCAAGGTCCTGACCTATCACGTGGTCGCAGGCAAACTCAGCGCGTCTGATCTGCGGAAGGAAATCAAGGCGGGCAACGGTCAGGCGTCTCTGAAAACCGTAAGCGGCGGCACACTGATCGCGACCATGCAGGGCGATCACATCGTGCTGAAGGATGAAAAGGGCGACATGTCCACGGTCACGATTTCAAACGTCAATCAGTCGAATGGCGTAATTCACGTGGTGGACACGGTTCTGCTGCCGAACTAGTGGCTTCGCGGTCTCTCTCACTCGGGGCGCTCCGGAAGATCGGAGCGCCTTTTTTATTTTCGATCAAGCGGATGGTGGTCGGACTTTCATTGTCATGATATCCGTATCGTTCATCCGCACGGGACCTGTTTCTCCGCACAGGTACCATCGAAAACTGCTCCAGCGCCAGTGCTCAGGCGAAGACACCAATCCACGCTCAACCGGGTTGCGATGGATATAGCGAAGTTTTTCGATCCGCTTGCGCTCCGTCCAAACATTAAAGTCATAGAACCACGCCTGCCAGAATCGGTCAGCATAAACCGGAGTGCCCCAGGTCTCGCCGGTTTTGCGAGACCTGGGAGCCGTCACCACCGCACTCGCACACCGCATACTGCGCACAACGCCGAGCTTTAATGCCTGAATCGCGGTCGATAGCGTCTCCCGCTGCGGTTCGCTCACCAACAGATGAACATGTTCCGGCATGACAACATATCCCAGCACCACGAACCTGTAACGCCCGCGCACTCGATCGAGAATTTTCAGGAATAAATCACGGTGAGCGTCGTTTAGAAGAAGAGGTCGGCGCCGGTAACAACTGAAAGTCAGAAAGTGTAAGTCGTTACCACCGTAAAACCGGTGCAGACCTGCAGTCATGAATGGAGAATAGAAAAATTCGAAGGGTTTGTATGTGACGAGTGAACATTCGAGATGGCGTCTCCCAGGTCTCGCAAAACCTGCGAGACCTGGGGCACCCCTGCCTGGGGCACCCCTGCTGACGACTATCTTCCCGCTTTTCTCTCGTCTTTTTCGACCACACCGTCCTTGATGTGGATCACGCGATGCGCGAACTCGGCGATGTCGTGTTCGTGGGTGACCAGGACGATGGTGTTGCCGTTGGCTTGCAGGCGATCCATCAGGGCCATGATTTCGTTGCCGGTTTGGGAGTCCAGGTTACCAGTGGGTTCGTCGGCGAGGATGATCGACGGGCGGTTCACCAGGGCGCGGGCAATGGCGACTCTTTGCCGCTGTCCGCCGGAAAGCTCGTTGGGCTTGTGCATCATGCGGGATTCCATACCGACCGATGCCAGCGCCGCTTTGGCGCGCTCCACGCGCTCTTCTCCCGGGACGCCGGCATAGATCAGCGGCAGTTCGACGTTGTGCAGCGCGGTGGCGCGAGCCAAAAGATTGAAAGTCTGGAATACGAAACCGATTTCTTTATTGCGGATGCGGGCCAGTTCGTCGTCATCGAGTTCGCTGACCAGCTGGCTGTTCAGCCAGTAATATCCCTTGCTCGGAGTATCGAGGCAGCCGATCAGGTTCATCAGCGTGGATTTGCCCGAGCCGGAGGGTCCCATGATGGCGACGTACTCGTTGCGCTGGATGCGAATATTGACTCCGCGTAACGCGTGCACCTGTTGCTCCGAGCCCATGTCGTAGGTCTTCCACAGATCCTCGGTGCAGATCATGCAGGACTCGGGAGGCGCCGACACCACGGGTTGCTTGATGTTGATGACTTCTGCGGTTGCCATTTTTCTCTCCTGGTCCTCTCGGGACACCTGCCCGCTCCGATCTGTTGGCTGCCTGTTGGACGCTTAACTGGGGCAGTTGTTAGTCGTCGGTTGCTAGTCGTCGGTCGTCAGTCTTCAGTCGTCAGCAGCTACTCGTCCGGTTTTGTTCTCGCTTACGACCGACGACCGACGACTGACGACTAGCTTTCGTCTTCCTTCTTCGGCGCCGTGTTATCTATTTTTACGCTAGTTCCCGGGCGCAAAGTTCGCAGGACTTTGTAGCTGCCGGTAACGATTTCGTCACCCGGCTTCAGGCCGCTCAGGACCTCTATATCGGTGGTGCCGGTGATGCCCGTCTGCACAGGCAGGAATTGAGCCTTGCCATCACGAATGACGAAGACTCCCTGGACTTCTTCCTTGTCCAAGCCCGCTGGGCTGGATGTCTCGGCCTGAGGTGCCGCCGCGTGCACGGCGTCTTTGTCGCCGCTGCTGGCTTTCAAATCCGCCCGAGTGCGCACGGTCAGGGACTGGATGGGAATGGTCAGAACACTGCTGCGCGTGGCGGTGGTGATTTTGGCGGTAGCGGAGAGCCCGGGACGCAGGTTTTCCGGCGGATCCTGAAGCGTGACCACGACCTTGAAATCTTTCGCTTCCTGGCTCGCCGAAGTCTGCTGCGATGTCGATACGCCAGTGGAGCGCACGATGGCGTTGTTGCCGATTTCAGTCACCACCGCTTTGAATGTCTTCTTCGGGATTGCGTCGATGGTCACCTCCGACGGTTGACCCAACCGCACGTTGACGATGTCGGTCTCGTCCACTTTCACTTCCGCGGTGATGACCGACATATCAGCCAGCGTCATGAGCGTGCTGCCCGGGGAATTCTGGATGCCGATGACCACGGTCTCGCCTTCCCGCACCGGCAGATTTGTGATCATGCCGTCGTAAGGAGCGGCGTAGGTCGTTTTCTGTAATACGTCGGCGGCGTGAGTAAGGTTGGCGCGGTTCTGCGCGATGTGGCGATCGGCGGAGTCTTTCTGCGCCTTGGCTTGGGCCACGCGTGCCTGAGCCTGCGCCAGGCCGGCTTGTGCAGTCTGCCAGGTGGCCTTCTGGCTGTCGAATTCCGACTTTGCGATCAGCGATTCTTTGTACAAGCCTTGGGCTCGAGTCCAATCCAGCTGGGCGCGTTCATAATCCGATTGAGCCCGGTTCAGGTCGGCGGCGGAAGTATTCAACGCCGCCGCGGCGGCAACCGAATCGGTCTCGGATGCTTCCAACGAAGCCTGGGTCGCGTTCACGTCCGCCGAGGACTGCACGTTTTCCAGTTGCGCCAGCAATTGCCCCTTCTTAACCCGGTCGCCTTCCTTGACGTAAAGCCGGGTGATCTTTCCGAAAGCATTGGCCCCGATGTTGACGTAGGTCTTGGGCCTGATCTCGCCGGAAGCGCTCACAATCGAGGCCAGATCCTGGCGATCGGCTTTTCCGGTCTGGACCGTGACCACGCCTTTGTGGCTCTGGTAAACGGCAATACTCGAGATCGCCAGCACGGCAATGACGACTCCGCTGCCGATCAGTATTTTCTTCCCAGTGCTCATCTGCTTCCTTGGTATATCGACAGGCGCTGTTTACCGAACGCTGCTGCCCTTTCGCCCGGAATCAGCGATGTAGCTGAGCACACACATCAGATACGACGATGTGGGCTCAAAAGTTCCTGCGGAACCAACCATCGGATGGGTGCGACGTTTATGGGTGCGACGTAAAGATCGGCCGGTCGTACCGTGGCCAAACCAGGCGTTGATAACAAGTCGATTATAGCTGGAGTAACGCGGAGTTTCGAGGAAAGTGTCGGGCGCTTCGCGGTTGCTCCAAAGTTTGGGCCCATAATGCGAGATCAGACCCTTTAACGCAAAGCTCGCCAAGGAAAGGCTACAAAGGGCGCAAAGAAAAGCTGGTGAAAAGTCGATTCCCAAATCGCAAAGCTCGCAAAGAAAGTGGCGCAAAGGACGCAAAATCTGCATCACATTTTGATAGGGCTTTGCCGGGGGGCTGAATTAACCCCCGGAAGGGCGCATTTTACAATCTTTACAATCGGTTAGAAGGGTAGGGTTAGTCTTGCCTTGCCCGCACTAAAGTCATAGAATGGGTTCCCAAGGGTCGTACGTCGTAAGGAGTGCCTCCATGTCCCCGGTAGGGTTTCTGAAACGCCTCTTCACGGTCTTGGTTTTGCCGGTATTCATGTTGGCGGTCGTGTCGTTTGCGTCCGCACAGGACGGAAAAGCAGACGCTACCGAGCCTGCTGCGGATGCCACATCCTCTACGGAAAAAACCAGTCCGGATACGGATCCGCTTAAGCGGCCTCTTTCCGAGAAGCAGAAGAAGCAGAATTCCAAGTCACTGAAGATCGAATTAAGCAAGACCTACAAAAAGTGGCTGGATGAAGACGTCCGCTGGATCATTACCGACGAAGAGCAGAAGGCGTTCAAGCTGTTGTCGAACGATGAAGAGCGCGACCAGTTCATCGAAGCTTTCTGGCAGCGGCGCGATCCCACTCCCGACACCGTCGAAAACGAATTCAAGGAAGAACACTACCGGCGCATGGAGTATGCCAACGAGCATTTCGCAGCCGGAATCCCCGGCTGGAAGAGCGATCGCGGCCGAATCTATATTATGTACGGCCCAGCCGACGAAGTTGAGTCGCATCCTTCTGGCGGTTCGTATGAACGTCCCATGGAAGAAGGCGGCGGCGAGACTTCCACGTATCCCTTTGAGGACTGGCGTTATCGCTACCTTGAGGGCGTAGGGCAGGAAGTCATTATCGAGTTTGTGGACACATGCATGTGCGGCGACTACCACATGACCATGGACCGCTCGGAGAAAGACGCTCTTCTGTACGTGCCAAACGCCGGTCTGACGATGTACGAGCAAATGGGCATGGCCAGCAAAGCCGACCGCTTCAGCAGTGGCGGAATCGAGCGCCTGGGCACCGGCCCGTTCACCAACGATCAGCAGAGCAAGGAATTTGACCGCCTGGAGACCTTTTTCAAGCTGCAGAAACCGCCCGCGGTGAAGTTCAAGGACCTGGAAGAAGTAGTTAGTCACAAGATCAACGTCAACATGATGCCGTTTGATGTGCGCACTGATTTTGTGAAGGTGACCAGCGACACCGTGCTGGTGCCGATTACGGTGCAGGTGAAAAACCGCGACGTCACCTTTGTTAACAAAGACGGCGTGCAGCGCGGCACGGTGAATATTTTCATCCGGGTTACGACCCTTACCGGCAAGATCGTACAGACCCAGGAAGACGTGGTGCAGGTTGATGTGCCGGCGGAACTGCTGCCCCAGGTGACAGAGAATTCGTCGGTGTACTGGAAGGCGCTGCCGTTGCGACCGAATCTTTACCGCATCGATGTCGCGGTGAAAGATGTAAACGGAGACCGCTCCGGATTGTGGAGCAGCCGGCTGCAGGTGCCCAGCTACGATGACGATCGTCTCTCGGCATCCTCGCTGATCGTAGCCGACGTCATGGCTCCAGTTTCTACCAAAGAAATTGGTACCGGGCAGTTTGTGATCGGCAATACGAAGGTGCGGCCACGGGTGGCGTCAGCCAATGGCAAGCCAGTGGTTTTCAAGCGCAACCAGAAGGTCTATTTCTGGATGCAGGTCTACAATCTCGGCATGGATGACAAGACTCACAAGCCCTCGGCTACGGTTGAGTACAATGTCATCAATGCGGCTACCAACAAGGCCGTGATTCACACGGTGGAATCCACGGACCAGATGGGAAATATCGGCGACCAGGTGACCCTGGAAAAACCTCTTTCGGCGTCCAGTCTGGAGCCCGGGATTTATCGCATTCAAATCAAGGTGAACGACAACATCTCCAAGCAAACGGTCGATCCGTCGGCAACCTTTGCCGTCGAGTAACCTGAGCGCTTGGTTTCCTGTGAGGTGGTTCAAGTAATGCTGGGGCGGCTCGGGTTCAAGCTCGGGTTATTGGGTATTGCGCTGGCACTTCCAGTGCTTGCTGCGGACCGCCCAGGTTCGATCTCCGGCTATGTGCGCAATGCCAGTGGCGTTCCCCAGATGGGCGCTATGGTGGAAGTGCTGGGCACGGCGGCCCACAACCTTCGAGTCTTCACTGACGAGAACGGCTTCTACTCGGCCAGCGGTCTGCTGCCGGGGGTGTACAGCGTAAAGGCCTATTCCACTGCTTTCCTGCCCGCGCTGCGCGAGCACATCGGGCTACGACCCGGCAGCAGCGTGATGGTCAATCTCAAGCTCAGCGGCCTGTTCGAATCGATCCAACTGCCTGCCATGCGCGGTCCGGCCGACGATGATGACTGGAAGTGGGTGCTGCGTTCCGCCTCCAATCGTCCCATCCTGCGAATGCTGGGCAATGGTTCTCTGGCGACCACGGCCGAGTCCACTGACAAGCATGATCTGAAGGGAACGCTGTCGTTCGTAGCGGGTTCAGCCTCCGGCGGGTTCGGAAGCTCGTCCGACATGAACACCGGCTTCTCGGTGGAGCGCTCGCTTTTCTCATCCGGCACCGTGGCGCTCGAGGGCAATCTCGGTTACAACGACGGGTCGCCTGACACCGTGCTGCGCGCTTCTTACAGCCATGCAATGACGAATGGGTCGAAGCCGGAGATGGCGTTTACCATGCGCCGCCTGGCTGCGCCGGGAATCAACGGTTATGGCACTGCGCTGCAGGCCATGGCGTTTTCCGCGTCCGATACGTTCACGCTGGGAGACATTCTGGAACTGCGCTTCGGCAGCGAACTGCAGACGATTCAGTTCCTGGGCCGGGTCACGGCATTTCGTCCCTTCGGTTCGGCTGATGTGCATCTCTCGCCGAATACCGTGGTGGAATACCGCTACGCCACCTCGGAACCGGACAGCCGCATGGAGAAGGGATTTGACTCCGCGCCGGCTGACCTCAGCGAGTCCGGCCCACGGGTCAGCATGGCCGGTTTCTCATCGACGGTCGAACGCGCCCACCACCACGAGCTCTCGCTCTCGCACAAGATGGGTGACACCAGTCTGCAGGTTGCCATGTACGCCGATCGGGTGGCGGACCCAGCGCTTACCGGTGTCGGCGAAACATCCGCCGAAGGCGGAGATGTACTGCCCGATATCTACTCCGAGACTTTTACCTACCGGGGCAAGCAGCTGGATGCACACGGCATGCGCGTGGTCCTGGAACGCAAGCTGGCGTCCGACCTGACCGCGACTCTGGATTACGGCTACGGCGGGGTGCTCGATCTGAGCAAGTCCGATGTTGCCTTGCAGGACGCGCGCCGCGACAGTTACGTGCGCGATCGTCACACTGCGTCGGCGAAGCTAAGCGGCACGCTGCCGGGTACACACACCCGCTGGATCACGTCCTACCGCTGGATCAGCGGGCAGGCGCTTACGCCGGTGGACATGTTCAACCAGTCAGCGGGACAGTCCGATCCTTATTTCAACCTCTTCATTCGCCAGCCCATTCCCGGGACCGGCTTCCTGCCCGGGCACATGGATGCAGTGGTGGACATACGCAATCTTCTGGCTCAGGGATATGTTCCCGTGATGGGTCAGGATGGCCGCACCGTGTATTTGGTACAGTCCGCCCGGACTGTGCGCGGCGGCGTAGCGTTTACGTTCTAGGAAGTCGTCGGTCTTCAGTCTTCGGTCGTCAGCTCAACAACAACCCCAGAGTTCAGCGGATGGGAGGACGGGAGTCCCGCCCGTCATGGCCCGGATTTGGACCTTTGCCTGACGGGCGAGCCGCCCGTCTTCCATCTTTTGACCATAGCTGAACAACCGCCCAAAAAGCACTTGCATGATCTACTATGTGTGTAGTAGTAATGCATACGTGCATAGGAGAAGCAAATGTCCGGTCCGGCATTGAGCAAACTCGAGCTTCGCATTATGGAGGTATTGTGGAACCGGGGCACCGCGTCCATCCGTGAAATCCAAGAGACGTTCCCGGAAAAGCAGCGACCCGCCTACACCACCATTCAAACCACGGTTTATCGCCTTGAGGCCAAGAACGCGGTTGGACGCGTAAGGAAGGTCGGAAACTTCCACGTGTTTGAAGCCACGTTGTCGCGCGATATCGCGCAGCGCCGGCTGATTGATGACCTGATCGCGCTTTTCGGGGGCCGGACCCAACCAGTGATGGCACACCTCATTGAGTCGGGCAAGCTGACGCTGGCCGACGTGAAGGAGGCTGAAAAAACCCTGCGCCAATTGCAAAGAAAGGAGAAGCCGGAATGACCGTTCAATTTCTGTCGGGGCTTTGGAGCACAACGGCGCCGTTATTGGGAGATCACCTGTGGCAGTCGACAGGGTGCGCGTTGGTAGCTGCGTTGCTCACACTCACTCTGCGTCGCAATCAGGCCCGAGTCCGGTATTGGGTCTGGCTGGCTGCATCCATCAAGTTTCTGTTGCCCTTCTCCGTGCTGGTGGCGCTCGGCAACCGGTTCGCCTGGCGGCATGTTTCGAACGCTGGAGGCGCCCTCTATGCCGCGATTGAGCAGGCCGGACAGCCGTTCACGCAGGCCGCGCCGGCAGCGGTTCAAGCCGCTCCCGCTCCTACCGTGTCCCACTTGCTTCATGTGCTCCCGCTGGCAGGTGTGGTTTGGCTGTGTGGATTCCTGACCGTGTTGGGCATCTGGGTTGCGCGCTGGCTGCGAATTCGCGCCGCGGCCGCAAGAGCGGTGCCTCGGCGGGAGGGTCGTGAAATAGATGCGCTGCATAAATTGCTGGCCTCAGGGATGGCCTCAAGAAAAATCAACATCCTACTTTTGCGCGCCTCGCTGGAGCCGGGAATCTTCGGCATTGTGCATCCGGTTTTGCTCTGGCCGGAAGGGCTCTCCGACAAACTCGAGGATGCTCACCTGGAGGCGGTGATCGCGCATGAACTATGCCATGTTCAGCGTTTCGACAACCTTACGGCGGCGATCCACATGGTCGTCGAAGCGGCCTTCTGGTTTCATCCGCTGGTCTGGTGGCTGGGCGCGCGCCTCATTGACGAACGCGAGCGCGCCTGCGACGAAGAGGTCTTGCAACGCGGCGGCGAAGGGTGCCTCTATGCCGAAAGCATTCTGAAAATCTGTGAGTTCTGTTTGAGTTCTCCCTTGACCTGCGTGTCAGGGGTTACGGGCGCTGATCTAAAGAAAAGGATGGTTCACATCATGACCGACCATGTTATTCGCAACCTCAACTTCCCTCGAAAACTCCTGCTGTGGACAGCCGCATGCCTTGCCATCGCTCTGCCCATCGCTTTTGGCCTGCTTAACGCGACTCCGGGCCACGCGCAAGGGCAACTCTCCGTTACACCGAAGTTCGAATCTATCTCCGTCAAGCCTCACCCGAATGCAGGCAATGGCCTGGTGATGTCAAAGATAATGATGTCGCCGATCAATGGTACCTTTACCGCAAGCAACGTTTCCCCGCATTCTCTGCTCCAGCTTGCATACCACATTCAGGACACGCAGCTCACAGGAGAACCGGACTGGTTTAAGTCAGCGACATACGACATTGACGCGACGGTTGATCAGTCCGTGGCCGATGAAATGCACAAGCTCAGTGACGAGCAGCGAAGCCTGGTGGACCAACACATGCTGCAACAGTTCCTCGCTGACTATTTCAAGGTGACCTTGCATCAGGAATCCAGGGATCTTCCGGCGTACGAACTGCTCATCGCAGAGGGAGGCTCCAAGCTCCAGAAAGTGGACAAACATGGTTTCATGCGTATGGGAGTGGGCGAGGTGAGCTCGCAGGGCACTCCCTTGACATTGCTGACGGCGCAGTTATCACAACGTCTCGGACGAACCGTTGTAGATAAAACCGGGCTCGATGGTGACTATGCCTTCACTCTTCACTGGACCCCGGACGCCGACGAACAAGCACGCATCCGCGGTGCCGGCTTGCCCCCTGAACTGATGAAGGCGGAACAGCCTCCAGCTTCCGGTCCTCCGCTTCTTACAGCGGTAGAAGAGCAACTGGGACTGAAACTGCAGCCGCAAACGGAACGTGTACAGGTTCTCGTCATCGATCACGCCGAGCAGCCTTCAGAGAACAACTGAAACCACGGATTCTAAATGCTCGGTGATAACCTTCGTCCTCCAGCTCGGGTCCGTGTGCCCCAGGTTTCGGTTTTTGAAACCTGGGATTTCACGCGGCACCGATTGTGGGCAGAGTTTGAAGACGGAGAGAGCTCAGTCACCCGGCGGAATACAGAGAAACTTGGGCGCATAAAAAAGCGGATGCGCTTGCGCGCATCCGTTGATTGAGAAACTCGCAATCCGCCTAGAAGATGATCTTGGCTGCGAGCTGCATGTTGAAGGCTTCGCCGGGACCGATACCAGGGGCGCCGTTGAAGTCGCCGATGGTGTCGCTTACGAAACCATTCGAACCCACCGCGCCGCCTCCCGATGCCAGGTTGATCCGGTTGAGCAGGTTAAACATCTCTGCCCGGAGTTGTACCTTCAGGCGTTCGCCAATCGGAACGTTCTTGAACACCGAGAGATCCACGGAGCCGTAGCCCGGTCCATAGAACTTGTTCCGGGTAAGGTTGCCGAGGAATGTAGTTGGGGTGGTGCAGTTGAAGGCTGCCGGATTGACCCACTGTTCGCCGCCCGCGGCTGCGGAGAAGGTATGTGAGACCCCCGCGAAGGGGTCGGCCACCAGGTCGCATCCCGGACGGTTGAAGCCGCCGGTAATGTTGAAGGGTTGTCCGGTGTGGAAGGACAACAGGCTGCTCACTTGCCAGCCGTGGGTGAGAATCCTGGGGCCGTGCGAGGAGCCCGGCACGTCGTAGGTCAGAGTGGTCGTGAAGTTGTGCCGGGTGTCGAAGTCGCCGTTCCCGTACTCGGCCTTCAGGTTGTAGCTGTCCAGTGGAATAACCCCGCGATACTCGCTCATCACGTCCAAAGCATGCGCCCAGGTGTAGTTGAACTGGGTGCTCAGGCCGTGAAACGCTCTGATTCTCAGGCTGGTCTGCAGAGAGTTGTAGTTCGAAGTACCGTTGCTGTTGAGCTGGATGATGGAGCCGGCGTTCGGATATTGGCCGTTAAAACGCCCCGTCGGATCCGCGCCGAGCTGGTTGATGTTCAGCATGGTGCTGAGTTTGCGGCCTTCGCTGCCTACATAGCCGATCTGGAACACGGCTGCGTTGCCCAGGCTCTTTTCCACCTGCAGATTGTAGTTATAGAAGTAAGGTGCGCGGAAATTCTGGTTGACGGAGTAGACGTTGTACGTGTTCGCTCCGTTGGCCTGGGGTATGCCGCAACCCGGGTCGGTATTGAAATTCAGACTGGGGCACAGCGTAACTCCGGGGAAGACCGAGGCGCCACCGGCTTGCACGGCGTCCCAGTTGTAGCCGTTCAGACTGAAGTTCGAGACCGCGGCGGGACCCACGGGATTGTCCTGCAAACCATCCGCGGCCGAGATCGGCGGACGGAAGTCGAGGAACGGGTTCATGTTGATCTGATCGTAGAAGACGCCGATCCCACCGCGCACCACCAGGTCGCCATCGGATTTCGGCTGGTAGGCGAATCCGAAACGGGGTGCCACGTTATTGCGATCCGGCGGGAAGATGGAACTGATGCCAGCGCCCTGAATCTCCATCCCTCGCCCGGGGATAAAGACTGCCAGGTCCTTGTTGGGGCTGTAGAGCGGTCCGAAGTATTCGTAGCGCAGGCCGAAGTTGATGTTCAGCTTGCGAGTGACCTGGATGGAGTCCTGACCGAAGAAGTTGAATGCGTTGACCCTTACGAAGCGCTCCGGATTCCCTACAGCAATGCTGGAAGTGGAAACGTCGCCAGCCAGGAAATCAGCCAGAGCGCAAGTGGGATCGTCCGATGCGCAGGTTCCAGCCCAAGGGCCCTGCGTCCCGTCGAACGAGAATTTGCCCGTGCCGCGCCGGTGATAGAACTCGTTCACGCGGCCCTGGCGGACTTCGCCTCCGAAGCGGATCTGGTGGCGGCCCACGTTGTAGGAAACGATGTCGGCCAGCATTCCGGTTACATCGTTGCGTCCTTCCGGCGGCGTCAGGCCGATCTGTTCAAAGCCGGAGATGGCGATATTGGGAGCGCCCAGGATGGGTTGTCCTTTGATGGTCGCGTCCGGGCTCAGGAACAGGCCCAGCGCCTTGGTGTCGAAGCTGTTGTTGGCGTCGCTAAAAGTCTGGTTGAAATAGTTGATGCCGAACAACAACTGGTTGGTCATCCGCGGGGTGAGAACCGAATTCAGCGTGGCCGCGTAGTTGTAAACGTGGATGGGGGCCTTTTCGAAGTAAAACTGCAAATTCGAGCTGGCAGTTCCGAGCGCCGGACTTCCACCCAGCGGTGCGGTCTGGCTACCCTGCCCGCCAAACCAGCGGACTGAAAGGCGGTGCTTGTCGGTGAAGTTGTAGTCGACCTTGGCTACGCCGTTGTAGCTGTATCCGGTGGAGGCAATCGGGCTGAAGAAGTTGTTGTTCACAGCGGGGAGATTGTTGATCAACGACGGCCAGAGGATGGGCGAGGTGTTGGTAACCGGGTTGCCGAGCAGGGTTTGCGAAAGTGGGCTCGGTGTAATTCCGTTGGCCGTCAGTAAAGCCAAGGCTTTGGTCTGCCAGGCGAACGACGGTTCGGTGGCCAGTCCGGAGAGGCCGATCAGATACTGTTGTTTTTCGAAGGAGGTGAAAAAGAACGCCTTGTCCTTCTTAATAGGGCCGCCGAGACTGAATCCATAGTTCTGGTTACGCAGGGCGGGCGCTCTGGGGACGGTGGCGCTGGGTTGGAAGAAAGGTGAAGCCGCGCCATAAAACTCATTGCGGTTGTAGTAATAAGCGCTGCCATGCAGACCGTTGGTGCCGGATTTGAGCACCAGATTGACGGTGCCACCCGCGTTTCGTCCCGCCTCGGCGCTCGATTGGGTCTGCGCCGAAAATTCGTCGGTGGCGTCGATCGGCATGATAACGCCGGCGATTCCAGAGACGCCGCCCTGATTGACCGCCGGAATGTTGTGCCAGAAGTCGTTGTTGTCCACGCCGTCAATTTGCCAGTTCATCTGGTTGGGGCGCGTCCCGTTGAGCGAGCCGTACCCACCTACGGCGTAGCCGCCGTAGCCGGGCGCGGTTGCGATCAACTGGGTGAAATCCCGTCCGTTCAGGGGAACGTTCTGAACCACCGTGGCGGGAATGGTCATGCTTTGGGTTGAGGTGGTGGTATCGACGGCTACAGAGGCGGCGGAAACTTCAATCGCTGTAGTCTGCTGTCCCAGGGTCAGCTTGACCGGGAGGGTGTAGACCGAGCCTGCCGTGACCGAGACATTATCGACGTTGACCGCCTGGAAGCCGGGAGCATTGACCGAGATCTTGTAGGAGCCGAGAGGCAGATCCTGGAAGGCAAACTGACCTTCACTGGTCGACGTAGTGACAAGAACGACCGCGGTACCGTTGTTGGTGGCCTTTACCTCAGCCCCGGCTACGACCGCTCCCGAGGGGTCGACGACCGTGCCGTTGATTGCGCCTCGAAAGGTTTGTGCATGGCTGAAAGCCGCCACTAATAAGACAACCACCACAGATCTGAGAAAATACCGCATACTACCTCCCTTTGATCCCCAACATTTGTTGTTGATGTCCCCGAGTTGGAGAGGCTATGTCACGTATGGGGCCAAAGTTGTAAAAACCGCTAAGATTTTTATTTTCAGTCTGTTGCTCAAATAGATGCGGAGCGGGGATACGTGGTATGGGACACGAGAGCCGGGTATATATGAAAAACTGTATGTCAAGGGACGGAAGACCTACAACAATCGACCTGTGGAGTTACCTCGACGGGCACTTTTGAGCTCTCCGAGGTGCATGGTAGCTTCGCCATGGACTCTCCGAATGCGCCTGAGATCACTAAGCACACTGCTGCTGGGCCTCGTCCTGGTTTCGCCCCTGCAAGCCCATCACATAAAGCAAAGCGCGGCGAGGGAAATGCCGGCCACCACCTCTTCGCCCAAGGCGCGGGAGTTATTCGAGCGCGCCCTGGATGACTACTCGAATCTCTACCTGGAACGGGCCAACGTCGGATGGCGGGCGGCGGTGCAGGCCGATCCCAATTTTGCTCTGGCTTACGTTTTCATTGCGTATAACAGCAGCGATCCGGCGGAAGCGACGAGCGCCCAGGAAAAGGCCAAGCTGCTTGCCCCCAAGGCCTCGCCCGGAGAACGCCTGTTGATTCAGTGGATCACCAGCGTGAGAGAAGGAAATTTTATTGCCGGGATCTCCGCCATGAACGACATGCTGGAGATGTTTCCCAAAGACAAGCGCCTGGCCTACCTCGCCGGAAGCTGGTTGATGGGCCAGAACAGCTACGAGCAGGCACAGAAGATCTTGGAGCAGGCGCTCACGCTCGACAGGAATTATCCGCCAGCCTTGAACGATCTGGCGTACTGCTACGCGCAGAGCCGGGA
The DNA here is from genome assembly GCA_963822555.1 of Terriglobia bacterium. Classification (GTDB taxonomy): domain Bacteria; phylum Acidobacteriota; class Terriglobia; order Terriglobales; family Acidobacteriaceae; genus JAIQFF01. The sequence goes on along the minus strand of CAWGHY010000002.1, from coordinate 3,317,081 downwards.
GTTTCCCAAGGCCTTTGAAGTCATGGATCGCTACGTCGCAGTGCTCCCCACGCTGCCGAATCCACAGGATTCGTATGCGGAAATCCTGCGCATGTCAGGCAATTTCGATGGCGCGCTCGAGCACTACCGGGCGGCGCTGAAAATCGATCCCTGGTTCGATTACTCACAACTTGGATTGGGAGACACCTACGCGCTGATGGGTAACCAGGCGCAGGCGCGCGTGGAGTACGACAAAGCCATCCAGAATGCATTCACACCGGCGGACCGGCTGACCTATGCTCTGCAGAGTGCGACCACATGGGCGCGGGAGAATAATTTTGCAGAAGCCGACAAAGCTTTTGCCGCGGTCGCCGATAAAGCTCACGTCTTGAAGTTTGACCTGACCGAAGCGCAAGCGCATCGCATGATGAGTCTGTACCAAAGCGATGACGCGGAAGCTCTGAAGCACCTGGCATCGGCTGAAGAGGCGATCAACCGGCAGAGCGGCAGCATGTCGCTATCCGACCGCGAAGACGAGCATGCCAGGATATTGCGCTATCGGGCGGTTCGCGCCGATCACGCCGGTAACCACGAACTGGCGGCGCAGGCATTGCAACAACTGGAAACTATGGCCGGCAGGACACGCAGCGCAGTGGTGCAGAGTTCGTATCATGGGGCTGCCGGAACCTTGCTGATGAGCCAACAAAAGATAAAGGAAGCCATCGTCCACCTGGAAGAAGACGAAGATAATCCGTACTCCCTGGAACTGTTGTCGCGGGCTTACTCTTCCGTCGGCGCCGCCGACAAGAGGCACGAAGTCGAAGTCAAACTGCGGGCCAGCAATGTGCCCAGCATGGAGCAAGCCCTGGTCGTGCCGGGAGTCCGTTCGCGGCGGCCGGAGGGCGAGTAAGCGTTGCCCAGGTCTCTTCCCGCTTCACGTCCGTTTGTTAGATACGGGAAACCAGCGCTCGGAATCCACAACCAATCCCAAGAATCGATGATCGCCTCAGCCCGGTTGTGGTAGGCTCCACTTCTCATGACGGACGTCAAGCGTGAACGCCGGTCCGGGCAGCGCATTGCGACGCGCGTGCCGGTCTCGATCAAGAGTCAAAAAGGGACGGTCGAAGCCACAGGCATCACCCGCGATCTGAACGCCGGGGGCGTCTTTATTTATACCGACTCCCGCATCGTGGCCGGGAGCGAGCTGGAAATGGTCCTGGTTCTGCCGCCTGAACTTACCCACGGTGAAAAACAGTGGGTATGCTGCCGGGCCTCCGTGGTCAGAGTCGAGGATAGCCAGGACGGCGGAGACTTCGGTGTAGCCGCCAGTATCCGGAGTATCGAGATTCTCCCCGAAATCCCCAGCTGAAATCGGCTTCGGAAGGATTGCTTCCCGCTGAGCGCAATCCATCGATCTCTCAGGTCGCCGAGCCCGGTCCGAAAGAAAAGCCCAGGATTTGAGAAATTTTTAATGACAATTGCATCAATTTTGGTGCAATATTCAGGCCCTTGAATTGCTCTGGTTCAAGGAATCTCTGATTCAGTCGATGCAAGGTTACAGGAGTTGCTGCGCAGGGCGATTCCAGGCGGTATTGATTCTCGAAAAATCCGGACGGCCGAGTATGTGGATAGAGAAATTGTTTGCCGGTGTGCTTCGCGTGCTTACCCCATTGGGGGCGCGTTATATCAATCCCACTCTTGCGCAGAGGATTTACCTGCTGTGGATCTTTCGTCACTTTAGCGTCCTGCCGCTGCAAGTGCTGACGCCGCGGCAACGCCGGGTCATCGACGCCATGTGCGTTGAGCCGCGCTTCGTTCCATTCACCGACGCGAACGGATGGGAATTCCCGATTCTCGGAACTTTGGAACGCCGCCCGCCGATCGCCCCCAGGGAAATCGAATCCGATTCCGGCATCTCCGACGCAGTTTCGCCGTTCACCACCGATCTCTCGAGCGCGGAACGGCGCTCCTGAGCCGGCAGGGGGCAGCCGGCGCGAGAACAACCTTATTTGCCGACCTTTCCGAGCTGGCTCTCAGTTTGATTCGCGCTGCCCTCATTGACTGGTCATTCTGAGCTTGCGAAGGCGTTTCGGAATGACAAGGCTTAAGCGCAGTGGGTTCACGAAACTGACCGACGACGGCCGGTTGCCGCTGTTGGTGTGGCTGTAATCCCATGTGTTATATTCGTTGACGTTGTTTGCAGCGAGCTGATCGAGTGGTTCCGGCAGGCAGCTTCCCGGCTGCAGCATGAAGCGATCGCCCGCAACCCGCGACCAACAGCGGCGGGTCCCCAGGGCTGAAACTCAATCCAAATCCGGGCGCGTAGCTCAATTGGCAGAGCAACTGACTCTTAATCAGTAGGTTGAAGGTTCGATTCCTTCCGCGCTCACCAAATTTAATCAAAATTTAACCGAAAATATGGCCGTGGCATCCGATGATGTTTTATACGGAGAGTCCCTCGTGGGGCCTTTGCCTGAGATTGGCGTCATGCCTTGAGCTCAGGTGGGTATACGGTAACTGCTGTATTGATTGCAGAATTTGCAGAGACTTGAATAGAAGTATGAAACCGCTACCGCGTTGTCCCCGATGTTTTGCGCGGCTGGTTCTCAGGTGGTCGCGGCTGACTACCTACTTGGCCTGTCCGAACTATCCCAACTGCAAGAGCCCGGTCGATTTCCCCAAGCGCCCAGTACGCGAAATTGAGGCTCATCGGGCGGCGTAGTCAAATCCTCTCTTGGGCCGATCGACGCCGGACCCAGCCGCATCTGACAGCGCTCGTAAAACCAGCGATGGAGTTTGCTGCCAGGCCCCGGCAAGAAGTTTTCAGCCTATTGAACAGGCTTGAAATTAAGGGAATATTGATAGAGAAAGAGACCATGAAACGAATACTTCTTGCCTCACTTGCGCTCATGCTTCTCGAGAGCGTGTTTTTGGTTCAGGCAACGCCTGCTCGCGCCGCAACCAAAATTATGCCCGGAACGACCATCCCCGCCGAGCTCACGAAGGGGCTGGACGCCAAAAAGGTGAAAGCCGGTGACAAGATCGAGGCGAAGACTTCCGTGGACCTGCTTTCGGGTGGTGAGGTCGTCATCCCCAAGGGTTCGAAAATAACGGGTCATATCAGCGACGTGAAGGCGCGAAGCAAAGATTCCAAGGATTCGATGATAGGAATTGTGTTTGATCAGTTGTCCACCAAGGATGGAGGCGAGCTGGCTATTCAGGCTGCCATTCAGGCAATCGGCAAACCAGCCGAGAGCGATACCGGATCCGGGTCGCCGATGGCTGGAGGCCCGATTGGTAGCGCGGGGGCGTCGCTGCCGGGCGGCGGCTCAGGTCAATCCTCGGGCGGTTCGGGAGGTTCGTTGAACCCCAACAGCCAAGGTGTGGTCGGCCTGAGAGGGCTTTCTCTCAGCACGTCAGGACAGGCTTCCGTGATCAACGCAAGCAATGAAAATATCCATCTGGATAGCGGAACCCAGCTGATCCTGCGAATTCAGTAACGTCAATTGACTCCCGGTTCACCTATGTAAGCCTTGTTGGCAGTTGCGGCGTTCAAGCCCAACTGCAATACGGCAAAATCTCTACGCTAGTAATGGCAGCTCGCCGCCGGATGACGCCTTTCGTCTGGGGACTATTCTCCGGCCGGAACCGGCGGCCCAAAGTATGTCTTGCCCTGCGTGTAATACAACTCAAATTCGCTGATGGTGAATGGTTTTCCTTTAGGCAGATAGAGTCGAACGTAGCGGGCACGAAAAGCCGGCACGTTTCTCGTCACCTTGGTCATGGGGATGCCGTAGTAGTGGTCCAGTTGATCGGTGTTGGGAGTGGCCGGGTCAACGTCGGTCCAGGTGAAGCCGTCGTCGCTGCGCTGCAGGTTGAAAGTCGCGGGACGATAGGCCGGATAGGCAGTTTGCGAAGCGACAACATAGCGGTCGATCATGCAAGACCTCTCCAGATCGACCTGGACCCAATCGTCACCGGATGAGAGTGCGTCGTCGGCGTGAATGGTGAAGGCGGTATTCAGGTCGCCATCCACCGCGTCGAAAGGGCGGTAACTGGAAACCAATATTTTCGAGCGGGCATAGCGGTTCAGCGCCAGATTCTGAGCGCTGGGTGGGTTTGGTTGCCATACGGCCGGGACGCTTTGCGTGTAGGTGATGACCGGGTCCCAAAAAACTTTGCTGGAAGCTGCGGTTTTGTTGGCAGGGTCTTTTTTGGCGACTACGAACGAGATGGCGTCGCCCTGGATGACGGTAACTTTCAGGTCGTGAGTGGAAGCTGCTCCGTTGCCAAGGTTATTGGCTGGCCAGAGCTTATCGGAGTTCAGCCGGATGCTTGCGACGTCGCCCTCAGATTCGCTGCTTACCGATCCTTCGATCCGCACCGTGCCACCGTGAGGAGCTATCCATTTTCGGATGGCGGAGTTGTCGCTGGCCGTCTGATAGTTGGGGCCGACCTCGCAGCCGCGGCTTCCAAACCAGTAGATTTTGGGATGAGCTTCATCGGAAATGAAGTTGAGGTCGGTGTAGTCATCGGATCCTTTCGACTGCTGGTAATACCAGTTGTTCTTTCCCATCAGGCTGCAAAAGCCTGCCGAGGCTTTGTAACTTTCGGCGGAGTATTCAAAAGCGATGTGGCCGACCGATGCTCCGCCTGATTTTGGATTCTTCTTTCCGGTCACGACTACTTTTATGGTGTGCCGGGTATTGGGAGAAAGTCCGGTATTGAGGTACAGAAATTGCTCGCAACTCGTGCTGCGCGGGCTGTAGCAGTCGACCGTTTTGCGCAACGCGCCGTCGATATAGACATCTGCCCGGCCGCTCTGTGGCGAATGGAGCGCACGCCAATAGATAGCTGTCCCCTCAAAAGAGAACTCTACCGAACTGTTTGGGCCGGAAGCTTCTTTGAGTCCGCCTTCGTAGGAATCTGGATTCTTTTGATCGGCCCAGCTACCGGAATATTTCATTTCAGGGCTGGCACTGCCAACAATCTTGGTCACGCGTCCCATCATTGGGTCTGAAGATTCGGGATGCGGCTCGAACAGGTATCGCGACTGCAAGTCGCTGGTGATGGTTTGTCCATGTGCGAGCTTGATATCGAGGCGTTGGAAGTCGTTTGGTCCGAAGTACGAATAGAAGCGGAAGGAATCATCGCAAGTGCCCGCGACGTCGGTGCCGTCGGCATTGAGCAGATTCATGAATCCAAACATGGCCTCCGGACAGTAGCCCCAAACCCAGTCCTGCTTGCCGAGGTCGGTGCAGGACCCGATGTAAATGCCGTCGACATTGGTTTCATTGGGCGGATCCTGATTCCCGAGAAACATGCACACGTATCGATTAAGGAGAGTGCTGTAGACAACGCCCCACAGGTGACTGGGAGCTACAGTCGAAGATTTTCCACCCAATGCGGGCTCGTCCCATTTTCCGTTGTAAAAGTACTTCCATTTGCCGGGCGCCATTTTGTCGCTGATGGCGCAGCGGGCGGCACGCGAGTTCCATCGGTTGCCGCGACTCGATCTGAGTTCCCAGCCTTCGTCGGGGAAGACGTAGAAGTATCCGCCGCGTTTATCTACATAGAATCCGAAATCGGCGACGCCGTTGCCGGAACCGGACCCGGAGAACTTGAAGAAATCGTGCGTGTAGTAATAAGTTTCCGAGGTGATGATGTCACCTTCGTAACGCCATGTCCTTCCTTTATCGGTGCTGGTCGCGAGAGCGATCTTGCGCGAAAAAGGATAGGAGCGGCGAATGCCATCGTGCTCGATGTGCATGGGCGCATATAACTTCTTTTCAGAGTCGTCGTACCACATGCCTCCCAGAAACCAGCACGAGGTCATGCCGTCGGGATAGATGCCGTCCTCGACTCGAGTCATGTGGTCGATGTCGGGGCCTTTGTAACGGGCGGTAGTGCCGAGATTCACCACCCATTGGCTGCGGAATTCCCATAGCTCGCCGTCGATTCGGATGAAAACTTCACAATTATCGGGACTAACCTGATGGGAGAAATCGAGATTGTCCGGCTTGGGCGCGGGCGAGCGAGTGGCGGAATACGAAAATGGAAGAGTGACATCGCCGGCCGCGTATTCGTAGCCACTTTCTCCGGCGCGAGGCGCTTCTGCACCGAAGGCCATGGAATGAGCTGCGCTGGGCAAGGCCAGCGCGGCGATTCCTAATTGTCCGGTGCGAACCAGAAAATCCCGACGGGACAACTCGTTTTCCCGTGCGCTCTTCGGCGAAGATTTCTCGGGCATGGTGTTGTTCTCCTAAACTGCCTTTTTTGGCACCTCAGGGTCAAACAGGTTTGGGTAAGCTCCTGATGGTTGCCGTGAATCCCTTTGTCAGCCTGCCTTTTGCCTCGATCCAGTCATAAACCGGCGTACCCCAGATTTCTGGAGTCTGCATCAAACGGCGCATGGTGCCGTGGATCGGCGTGTTACTGAATTCCATGCCTCGGGTAAGCGAGCGATGGTCATAGTTCTCCCAGACGTTGAGCCAGGGAAATTCTGTGCGGCGAAAAACGTATTCCACTTCGAGACCACGCCGGGGATTTGTTGCGGTAAATCGTCCGAACTCCTGCGTGGGATCGACAAGAAATGAGTTGACCAGCTGGCTGTGATGTACTCGACTGCACAACGACAAGTCACACGTGATCGCGCCGTGGCCCTCGGGCCAGGGAAAGGCGGCACGAGAGTTGTCGTCGGTGCGAAAGCCACGATCCACCGACGCTTTGAACCGGGTGATCCCTGCTTCCAAAAATGGCGGAGCAAAGGTTACGTGCTCGCACCATCCTGCGGGGCGGTCCCAGGCGCTGAGGTTTTCGACGACACTTTCACAACATAGGGATTGTCCGACGCATCGAATCGTTCTCGTGAAGCGCAATAGTGAATTTGGCAGGAGCGCGGTTACCACCAGCGCATCATCAGAGTCCTGGACTTCTTCCCAGCGCACAATATTGGTCTCGCCGTGATAAGTCATACCAGCGGCGTGCTCGGCCTTGCTGGGATCTCCCCAGTACGGAAAACAAAGATTGTGGCCGAGCAAACCACTCATGAGTTTCGCTTCGGGGCCTTCCCCGTAGGTTGCGCCATGGATCGCCGGATCGTATTGATCGGAGTCGATTGTGGGAGGATCCGGGACCCAAAGAGGGTTAAGGTCGGGCGCGTCCTTGAGGACCAACTCCGCGATGTGTCCACCGGATTTCATCACGCTGACGCGGATGTCGGCATTCTCGATCGTCCAACATCGCCGATTGCCAAACGATTGCTCTGCCATGGTCATGGGGCGATCAGCCGAAGGTCGGAAAGCTGGTGAAGGTTTCATCCTGTATGTGAACGTAGGGTACATATCGAGCAGCCGGGTAACCTGCGACGCTGACGTGGAGCGGGCTGCCGGGTACGGGCGACAGATTACCGATCAGCGCATCGGGGGCCATTTTCAGATGACCGGCACCGACTAGAGACATGAGCAGCGGTCCGTACTCTAATCCGTAACGTTCGTGATCGGGATCGCGGTCGAAGCCGGTGTACGGTGTCATCCGGAAACTGATCGGGATATCGAAGCCGATGTTGTCGCCAGTCGCCCACCTGCGGTCCAGTGTTACAAACGATCCCGGCGTTCCGCTGGCAGCATTTTGCCCGTTTACCTGAACCGCGACATTGCCGCTTGCCCACGAAGGTATGCGAAGGCGAAGCTTCAGGGTAGTCGGCCTGTCCATGGAGAACTTCAACGAGGTTTTTGTGTCCTGGGGAAACTGTGTTGAAGTTTTGAGCGTGATCTTGCTGCCGTCCTGCGTCCACGTGATGTTGGATGGCGAATACATATTTAAGTAAATTCCGTCGCCGGCAATGGAGTAAAGAAATTCGGGGAGCCGCGCCAGGATTACGGTGTTTGTAACTTCACAGCATGTCGCGATTGATTTGGCCGGATCTTTCGTTTCCACGAGATTGGTGTGGTAACGGATATTGCCTGAGGCGTCCTGATTGGCTAGGGTCACGTTAAAAAGAGTGCGCTCGATTTCCGCGGCGAATTTTTCCTGATCGGGATAGAGTTGCAGGAGGCGGTGGTTGAAATCAATCCACAATGCACCGCCGCAGTTTTCGCCGGTGTGTTTGTGCAGATAATACGACTTGGCCGGATAAGCATTGTCGCAATCTTCACAGATGGCCGCGCTTCCACCCAGGTGAACGAAGCTGTCGTGGTAGGTTTGCCAGGCCGCCAGCATGGCGTCGATACATTGCTTGTCGCCGGTGGCGCGATAGGCGTCGCAGTACGCGGCCCAGGGAGCGGCCGCGTAAGAATGCGCGCGATTCAACGGAAAGCGGGAGATCGCTGCGGGTTGCTGGTCTTTGAGTTGCGTCAGCCACCAGTCCTGACGCCAGTACCGTTCGCGAACGATTACGTCCTCGTCTTTACCCGCGGGTGAAAAATACATCGACATGTTGGGCTGATCGCCCATGATTCCGAGGGCTCCATCCAGCATGGTGTTCACGTAAGGAGACGCGTATAGCCAGTCCTGAAATTTCCGCGCGACTTGAAGGGCGGACGGATTCACTCGACCGGCAGCGATCAGGCCGAGAGTAAAATTCCGCCGGTCGTAGGGCATGCGCTCGTTGTTGGCACTGTAGACGGCTTTCGCCATGTCGCTGTCGGGATAGGGCAAGGCGTATCCGTCCGCTCTTTGACGCGATGCGATCGAAGCGACCAGGGTGTCGAGGTTGGCGCGGAGAGTGGGATGGTCGACCCAGCGAAGAATATTTCCCGCTCCGGACATTCGGCGACCGTCATTAGCGCCCGGCAGCCAGCGCGTCCAACTGGTGTCCATGTTCCAGTTGGTTACTTGATAATTAATGTTGCGTTCAAAAGCGGTGAGAAACATTCCTTCCTGCAAAGTTACGGCGCCAGCCGGAGCCTCCGCCGCGTAGCGGACAGGATGCCACTGGCTGGGATCGAGGAAAGGCTTCTCCTTGGCTTCAATCATGGCCACTTCCTTGAAGGCGGAGTCGGCGTCATGATCAGCGGCGTCGAATGGTTCCTGACATTCGAACGCGGCTACATTCTGGTAAGCGCCGACGGAACTTGATCGCTTATCTTTCGTGACCATAATTCTGAAAGTGTGATAACCGTTTTCGCTCAGGCCACGTTTTTCGTAGAGCACCTGATGGGCCGCCGAAGCCGGCGCGTAGGTATCCACGGTTTTCTGTAAAACTCCGTCCACGTAGACTTCAGCGATACCGTGGTTCGGGCTCTTGGAGCCAATCCATCTCACGGTTGCGCCTTTGAAGGTGAAATCGAGTGCGCTGCCGGGAGTGTTCGAACTGTGCGCGTCGTTCTCGGCCGTCCAGGCGCCATAATAGGAAATCATCAGATCGTCGTGATTGGTGCGCAGGCCGCCTGCGACCGGCTTCGTTCGGGGCGCCGTTTTCGGCGGTAGGGTAGCCGACGTCTGCTCTACTTCGATAGCGTTGAGGATGCAGGCGTCGTTGACGCTTCTGAACGTGATGTCAATCTGGCCGTCGGTGACAGGTGTGTCGTCGAATTGCTTCAGCACACCTGTGGCAACCGGGAAGGGCCGGAAGTTCGGCAGCACCAGATTTCCGTTGAGAACTACGTCGAACGTTCTCGGTCCGTAGAGTTCGTTCGGACTGGCGAAGTACATTTTGACGCGGTAGTAGCCGTTCGGCACGTCAAACTTGTAATGAAACGGAGCGCCGCAGGAATAGCGAAGAGTTTTGATGGCGGCGGGAATGCCACAATCGTTAGCGACCGAATCGCAGGCGAACAGTTGGCCGCCGCGGGTGTATCCCCAGCTTCCTTTGCGGTAGGGTTGATCTGCGGAAAAGCCATCTGCTGCCGGGCCGGCACAGTTCACTTTCACCAGGTAGGTTTGTTTTGTATCGCCGGACGTTTTTGAGTCTTCGTTCAGGTACGACGAGATAGCACGGACTGGGCCGGGAAGCAGAGTGAGGGCACCGATGGTCGCTTTCTTGAGTAAGCCGCGCCTGGTTTCCATCGATTGCCTCTCCCTTTAGATATGTTCGTCGATCAGCATTCGACTACTCGCATCGGCTATCCCACCTTTTTATAGGTGATGACGGCAGCACCGGGCTTGGTGAGAAATTTCACCTGCAATCCTTCCTGCATCAAGTTGCTGCCCGAAATCTTACTGGGCGCGCCGGCATCCAGATCGGTGACTTCATACATTGCAGCCGGATCGAGTCCGCGCAAATGCAGGGTTTTCGGGGGCTCGACCTGATTATTGTTTTCGTCGCGAAAGAAGGCCTGCACCACGCCGTCGCCCTGCTCGGGCCGGTTGAACTGCCACGCCATCCAGTTGTCCGTGCTCGAGGTGAACTGGGTGAGCGGATAGTAGTCGCCCACGTAATCGTCAGCGACTCGCCAGAACTCCGCAGTCAAGGCGCGCAGATTGTCGTAATTATATTTCTTGTCGCGTAAATCCCAGGCGGCGACGAGTGACGAGCCCAGTACGCTACGAAAAGCGTAAGAGTCAGTTCGGCCGATGCCCGAGCCGAAATAGGGAACCCACAACGCGAGGCCATAGGTGTGGTTCTGTTCGACGACCGGATTGCCGCTATCATCGCTGCGCCAGAGAGGTACGGAGCGACGCAAAGTTTCTATGTCGTCGCGGCGTCCGCCGCTGGCGCAAGTATCGATCAGCAGATCGGGATCGTGCGCCAGCAAGCCGTCCCAGAATCGTAGATAACCCTGGACGTAGAGATTTTCAGTAATTCCCTGGCGATCGGGCGCGTCGCTGTTGCGCCAGAACACGAGTGGCTCGAGATTGAAATCCTGGCGATAGACTTTGATCCGCTCTTTCGCAATGGTTTGCGAGAAATGTTCAATCAGCCAATTCACGGCGGCCGGGTTTCCGAGATTCAGAAGTTGCCGGTAACCCAGAGGCATGCCCTGGTTGATGGCTTTTCTGGTGGCGTCATCGGAGGGCGCAGACAGCAACCACTCCGGATGTTCCTTGAAGAACTGGTATCCGGGCCACACGTGTTCAGGTTCGTACCAGACGATGAGCCCCATCCCGTTCGACTTCGCGTAATCGCTGACGCCGCGCAGACCATGCGGATAATTCTTCGGGTCGGCCTCCCACGAGCCGGCCAGATATTGTCCTGAACCGCCGTAGATCGGGTCGTGCATCCAGAAGTTGGTGGATGAGTTGTAGATATCCATCCACCAATAGTTGAGCTGCAGATGTTCGTCGGCATATTTTCGGATCAAAAGATTCTGATCGTGCTCGTTGTCGAGTTCGATCGAATAGTTGGGTCCGCCAAATCCAGCCGTGCCGGCAGCAAGAATCGGAGTCACGTCTTTCCCGCCGGGTTTAGGAGAGTTGTGCGCTCGCATCCAGCGACGCCACAGATTCTGAGCGTCGATCCAGTCGCCGCCCTTCCAGAAGAGCTGGACGATCATCGGAGTTCGGATCTCTTCACCGGGGTGCAGTTTGAGGTGGGTCAATTGCTGCCCGGCGCGGATGCGAAGCTCCCCCGACTGGCCGCGGGTGAATGACGAAGCCCATTGACCTGACCAACCCACCGCGACGATCAGGCCTCGGCCTGACCAGTCGAGGTTGTAATAAGGGAAAGATCCGCTGGTGGGGCGTCCGCCATCAGGTGCGAAGCGAAGCGTGGTGCCGGGTGCGACTGATACCAGCCTGGGTGTGTAGGCAGAAGCGATTCCGTCACCATCGATGTAATGCAGCGTCACATTTTCCGCGACGGGAGGTTGCAACGCGACATCGAGGGCTTGAATGTCGGCAAGAATCGGAGTGTCGGCGCGGCCTTGGTTCTTGAAATAAACTGTCCACTCGATGACCGGGAAGTCGGCGTACTCGACCACAACATAACGTACTTCCAGACCGGTTCGAAGATCGCGCCAAGTGGTTGTGCGTTCTTTCCGAGTGCCGTCGAGTTCACGCATTTTCGCCGCCCTCAACCAGGTTTCAAGCGCCTTCGTGCCCGCTGTGCCGTCATATTCAAAAGAGAAAGGCAAGGCTGTTGATTCTGAAGTCAAGTCTTTCAACCACTGAGCTTTGGCTTGACTGTCTTGGTTGGGCACGACTTCGGCTATGAGCGAGGCCGGCCCAAGAGCCGCCAATAGCATCGCGCACGCGATCGTCGAGAAAGCACGGCACTTCATCCAGCGTAAGTCTGCCTTACGGTGGCATGGTGCGCCAGTCTGTGTTCAATAGGCTGAAAAACGTTGACTCTCTCCGCGCCAGTCCCTAGAAACGGTGGGTTGGACTTGCCGGGAGAAAATAAATCAATGAGCTTTCGTAATCTGTTTGATCTGACAGGGAAGCATATTCTCGCAACTGGCGCGGGTGGCGGGATTGGTGCGACGGTGTGCCGTGGCTTTGCCGACTTCGGTGCGGAAGTCGCTTGCCTCGACATAAGCGAAGAGATTGCGAACCGGATTGCCAATGACCTGGTGAAGGCCGGCGGCAAAGCGATTCCGGTGGTGTGCGACGTAAGAGATCCCGAGCAAGTGAAGCAGGCGGTCGCATACGTCATCGAGAAATTCGGCAAGATTGATGTCCTGATGAATCTGGCTGGCGCCGGCAAGCCGATCGCAGCGACCGATGTCACGGTCGAGCAGTGGGAGGGAATTTTTAACGTTTTCCTGCGCAGCACGTTTCTATTTTGCCAGGCTGTAGGACGGCACATGCTGGAGCGCGGTAAGGGCAGCATCATCAATGTGTCGTCGGTAGCATCCATCATCGCGCTCGGATACGGCACCGCCGGCTATTCCGCCGCTAAGGCCGGCGTGAACGGGTTGACTCGCGAATTGGCCATCGAGTGGGCAAAGAATGGAATTCGCGTCAATGCCATCGCGCCCTGCCAGATCGACACTCCCGGACTTCGAGACACGCTGGCCGATCCGGTTTACGGCGGAGAGAAACTGCTGAAATCCTTTCTCGAAATAATCCCTCGGGGTGCGTTAGGACGGCCGGATGAGCTGGTCGGGCCCTGCGTTTTTCTCGCCTCCGACGCCTCCAGCATCGTCACTGGGCACGTCTTGATGGTGGACGCCGGGGTGTCGATTAAATAATCGAAGTGCGTGAAATAGGAAATTGGAGGTTGCGTGGACCGAGTCAAAGGGAAGGTAGCCATCGTCACCGGCGCGGCCGGTGGAATCGGGAGATCCGTTTGCAAACTGCTGGCCCAGGAGGGTGCAAAGATCGCGCTCACTGATCTGCGCGATGAAAACGGAAAGAAAGTCGTGCAGGACATCAAAGACAGCGGCGGGGCCGCCGAATACTGGCATCTGGATGTCTCGAACGAGAAAGAAGTAGAGAAAGTTATTTCTGAGGTCAACGCCCGCCTGGGTACGATCAACGTCCTTGTGAATAACGCGGGCATCGCGGGAGTCAACAAGCCTACTCATGAAATGTCCGAGGGCGAGTGGGATACGGTGATGAATGTAAATGTGAAGGGCGTGTTTTTCTGCAGCAAGCATGCCATCCCCTTTATGCAGAAAGGCGGCGGGGGCAGCATTATCAATATGTCGTCGGTCTACGGACTGGTTGGGAACGGAGCGATTCCGCCGTACAACGCTTCCAAAGGCGCGGTGCGGCTGATGAGCAAGACGGATGCGTTGCTGTATGCCAAAGACAAGATTCGCGTCAACTCGGTGCATCCGGGGTGGATCTGGCACGAAGAGTTGGAGAGATTTGCCTCGCAGGCGCCGCAGGGAATGGAAGCGTTTATGAAAGAAGTAAATGGCTTTCATCCGATTGGCCATGTCGGGCTTCCGGAAGACGTTGCCTATGCCATCCTCTATCTGGCTTCGGATGAGTCTAAATTTATGACAGGCAGCGAGTTTGTCATCGACGGAGGCTACTCGTGCCGGTAGTAAGCAAGGAGAAACTGCTGTGGGCGTACGAGCGGATGGTGCTCATCCGAGTTTTCGAAGACAAGCTGCACCAGTTGATCCCACAGCACCGCCTGCCGGGATTCGCGCATCTTTCCGCCGGGCAGGAAGCGGTCGCGGTGGGTGTGTGCGCCCATCTCGACGACAAGGATTTTGTCACCAGCACGCATCGCGGGCACGGCCATTGCATCGCCAAGGGCCTCGATGTCGGCGCGATGATGGCGGAACTCTATGGCAAGAGCACCGGCAGCAGCAAAGGCAAGGGCGGATCCTTTCACATCGCCGATATGGATCGAGGCATGCTCGGCACCAACGGAATTGTTGCCGCTGGAATGCCCCTGGCCTGCGGACCCGCACTGGTCGCGAAAGTAAAAGGGACGCGGCAAGTGGCTGCCAGCTTCTTCGGCGAGGGAGCGACCAACCAGGGAGCTTTCCACGAGTCCATTAATCTGGCTGCGGTTTGGAAATTGCCCGTCCTGTTCGTTTGCGAGAACAATCTGTACTCGGAAGCGACACCGGTCGACTACGCCATAAAGATCAAGAACATTGCAGATCGGGCTGACGCTTATGGCATTCCCGGCGTTATTGTCGACGGAATGGACTTCTTCGATGTCTACGAAAAGGTGCTTCAGGCAGTGGAGCGAGCGCGAAACGGTGAAGGCCCCACACTGCTCGAGGCGAAGACCTACAGATATTTCGGGCACTACGAAGGCGATGCAATGAAGTACCGGGCGAGAGAGGAAGAGCAGAGTTATCGTGACCGGGATCCAATCGCCAGCTTCAAGCGCAAAGTGCTTGCCGAAAAACTTCTGACTGCAGCCGAATGTGAAGCGATCGAGAAGAAGGCAGTGGATGCGGTGGAAGCTGCGGTGAAGGCCGCGGAAGAAGCTCCTTTACCCAAACCCGAGGAATGTCTCAACGACGTTTACGTCACCTACCCGTAAGACCGCTTGCGATCACGAAAATAACAATGGCGAACAGAGAAATTACCTACCGGGAAGCGATCAACGAAGCACTGCGTCAGGAGATGGAGCGCGATTCTGACGTGATTGTGATCGGCGAGGACGTGGCTGGCGGCGCCGGCCTGCCCGCGGATATGCAGGATGCATTTGGCGGCGTCTTCGGAGTGACCAAAGGCTTGCTGGGGAAGTTCGGTCCGAACCGAGTATGGGACACGCCGATTTCCGAAGCCGGTTATATGGGCGCGGCCGTCGGGGCAGCAGCGACTGGGCTGCGTCCCGTGGCGGAGTTGATGTTTGTAAGCTTCATGGGTGTTTGCCTGGATCAGTTGTCCAATCAGGGAGCCAAACTGCGCTACATGTTCGGCGGGAAGGCCAAGGTGCCGCTCACGGTAAGAACTGTTATCGGCGGCGGAGTGCGAGCAGCGGGTCAACATTCGACCATCGACTATTCGATCTTCACTCACATTCCCGGGCTGAAGTGTGTCGCGCCGTCCAATCCTTACGACGCGAAGGGCCTTCTGGTGGCCGCGATTCGAGACGACGATCCTGTGATGTTTTGCGAGCACATCCAGCTCTACAACACCAAGGGGCCGGTGCCGGAAGAAAACTACTCGATCCCTCTAGGCAAAGCCCACGTCATGCGAAAAGGCACGGACGTTACCGTCGTTGCCTTCTCCCGGCTGGCTTTGCTCGCGCTAAAAGCGGGAGAACAATTGGCCAAAGAAGGAATCAGCGCAGAAATCATCGACGCACGGTCGTTGTCTCCGCTGGACGAGAGCACAATTCTCGAGTCAGTCAGCCGAACCCATCGCCTGGTGGTGGTTGACGAGGATACGCCGCGCTGCGGTATGGCCAGCGACGTGGTTGCGCTGGTGGCGCGAAAGGCATTCTCCGATTTGCACGCGGCTCCACAGATGGTGACTCCTCCGCATACTCCCGTTCCTTATAGCCCTCCCATGGAAGATTTTTATCTTCCCTCCACTCAAAAAATAGCCGAGGCGATTCGGGTGACGGTGGAAGCTCGCGTTTGAAGTAGCGCGGTGAAAACTGCGAATTAGCGGACGGGCGGCCGAGTTTAAACGGTTTGAGAGGAGAGGGCTTCCGGATTCACCAGATTCTTAGGGCGCTCGCCGCGCAGTGCAGCCAACAGATTTTCAGATGCGAGTATTGCCATGCGCAAGCGCGTGTCGGCAGTTGCGCTTCCCACATGCGGCATCAGGGTGACGTTGTCCAAGCTGACCAAAGCAGGATGAACCTGGGGCTCGTTTTCAAAGACATCAAGGCCGGCGCCTGCCAGTCGGCCCGCTTGCAGAGCCTGAACTAGAGCTTCCTCATCGACGATAGGGCCGCGTGCGGCGTTGATGACGAAGGCACTGGGCTTCATCAGCGCCAGTTCGGTTGCGCCGATAGCATGGCGGGTTTCCGGAGTCAGCGGAACATGAATGCTCAGGAAATCAGATTGCCGCAACAGAACCTCTCGATCTACATACTCGGCGGCGAATTCTTTTTCCACATCGGCAGAGACGCGATGGCGAGCGTGATAGAGAATGCGCATGGAGAAGCCGCGCGCGCGGCGTGCCGTGGCCTGCGCGATGCGGCCGAAACCGTAAAGTCCCAGCTTCTTGCCGTGCATCTCGCTTCCCCATAGACAATTCCATTGCCAGTGCTTCCAATTTCCCGCGCGAACGTAGCGATCGCCTTCAACTATCCGCCGCGCGACTGCCAATATCAGGGCGAAGGCGAGATCGGCCGTGGCTTCGGTCAGCACATCGGGAGTATTGGTGACGAGGATGTGGCGGCGATTACAGGCTTCCACATCAATGTTGTCGTAACCGACGGCGATATTCGAAACGACGCGCAATCGTGGGGCGGCATCGATGATTTCCTTGCTGATGCGAACTCCGGCGGGCATGACGCCATCCACATCGCGCATGACCGACGCCAGCAGGTCAGTCGGCATCGGTTCGTCGACGGGATGAACCTGAACCTCGCAATGCTGGGAGATGTGGTCGATGACCGATTGCTGAATTGGGCGGGTAATCAGAACTTTCGGTCGCATTATTTGTTGAAAAACCGCTAATCGAAGATTTTACCCGCCAGTAGGCCACCATCTATCACCAGGCCGCTGCCATAAACATATTTGGCTTCATCGGAAGCAAGATAGAGCGCGGCGTAGGCGATGTCCTCGGGAGTACCGAGAGTTCCCGAAAGTTGACGCTTCTTGAGATTATCGGTTGCGGCCTCGATATTGTCGGCATAGTGGCGGCGCAGAAATCCTTCGACAAAGGGAGTGTAGATCGTTCCCGGCAAAAGCGAGTTGACACGGATATGGTAACGGCTGTAGTCGGCCTGCATGGCGCGGGTTAGAGAATAGACCGCGCCCTTGGAGGCAATGTAAGCCGCGCGCTTGGCGAGGGCCATCACAGCGCCGCAGGCTGACATGTTGATGATGCAGCCGGATTTCTGATTGATCATGATGGGCACAACGTACTTGCTCGCGAGATAAATACCCTTGACGTTGATCGCCATGACGCGGTCCCACTCGGACTCGGAAGTTTCGTGCAAATCCCCCACGCATGCGACGCCAGCATTGTTGAAAAGTATATCGATGCGACCGAAGCGCTCAGCCACGGTGCTGCTCATCGACTCCATGTCCTTCGCGCTGGTCACATCGGCACGCAGAAAGAAACTCGACTCGCCGAGCTCATCTGCGACTCTCTTTCCACCGTCTGCGTCCCAATCAACGACTGCGACCCGCGCGCCCTCGGCCACAAACAGCCTGGCGGTCGCTTCTCCGATGCCCGAACCGGCGCCAGTGATGATCGCCGTCTTGCCTTGCAACCGCATGCTCGACCTCCTCGGTCACTTATAAATGTCTGATTATGAACGTTTGGGGTTGAGGTAGGAACCGTCCAGAGCAGAAACCGACGTGCAACCCAGAAGGCGCAGAGTGCGGTCGACATCCGCCCGCAAAATGTCGAGCGCGCGCGTAACGCCCGCTTGGCCTGCGGCAGAAAGGCCATAGGCATAGGCGCGACCGATGAGGACCGCACGCGCGCCCAGGCAGATGGCTTTCACGATGTCAGTGCCGCGGCGGATGCCGCCGTCCATAAGAACCTCGACTTGATTTCCCACCGCTTCGACCACTTCCGGCAGAACATCGAGAGATGCGGGAACGCTGTCGAGTTGACGACCGCCGTGGTTCGAAACCACCACAGCCACGGCTCCGTGATCGACCGCTCGGCGCGCATCGTCGCCGGTCAGGACACCCTTGACGACGATGGGTCCGTGCCAAACCTGGCGGATCCAACTGAAGTCGTTCCACGTAACCGCGGATCGCGCTAAAGATGCGCCGACATCAAGCAAGGGCACGGGGCCCCGTCCGGGAACCACGACATTGGGCAAGGTGGGCGCTCCGCCGTCGAGAAGAAAATTGGCCAGCCATCTGGGATGCTTCAGCAACTGCGGCAGAAAGGGAATCTTCGGAAAGAACTTGCGGCTGGCGAGCTCCTTCATTCCGTTGCGGAAATCGCGCTCGCGCATACCCGCGACTGGCGTGTCGATGGTTACCACCAGGGCAGAGAAGCCGACTTTTTCCGCGCGGACCAATACGGCTTCGGCAGCTTCACGGCCGCCGATCAGATAAAGCTGATACCAGAGCGGACCGGAGGCTGCGGCCATCACATCTTCCAACAGGTGTCCGGAGGCGGTGGGCAGAATGTAAGTGGTACCTGCGGCCCCCGCGGCGCGCGCGATAGCGATTTCACCTTCATGATGCATGACCCGGGTGCAGCCCACAGGCGCCAGCAAGACTGGGAACGAGACTTCTGATCCGAGTACCGTGGTGCGCAAATCGCAGTCAGTCATAGACACGGCGTGGCGCGGCCGAAAAGTGTAGGCGTCGAAGGCGGAACAGTTTGCGGCCAGCGTCGTCTCATCTTCGGCGGCGCCATCCAGAAATTCGTAGACCACTCTGGGTAGCCGCTTATGGGCGAGGCGTCGTAAATCTTCGATATTGATGACGCGAGGAGAAGCGACTCTGCGTGCAGCTCTGTTCATTGCAGTCATGAGAACCTGATCTTCGAACGAAACGGCGCCGTGCCGTGAATGCCCGGAATGCGCGCGCGATACAGGCCACCGCCGCGCGCATTTCCGGGATGAGGCGCGGTGGCCCGTAACGAATCGGCAGTGGTCGACGAGGTGGTGGTGATGTACATGTCGGCGAGATCAGGCCCGCCGAATGTGACCGACGAAACCTGTTTCACGGGCAAAAACAGGTCGCGATCCCAACTTCCGTCGGGGGCGTATCTTTTTAAGCGTCCGCCGAACCATATGGCGGTCCAGACGTAGCCATGCGCATCCACGGTCATGCCGTCGGGCAAGCCTTCGTCGACAGGAATTTCAATAAAGGCGCGACGGTTGCTCAGATTCCCCGTCTTTCGATCGTAGTCGAAGTAGTAGATTGTTCGCGCTCGAGAGTCAGTGAAGTACATGCCGCGGAGGTCCGGCGTGAACCCCATTCCGTTCGGGCCGCCAAAGCCGTCCGAGATTAAGGTGACGCTGCCGTCGCGATCGAAGCGCAGCAGGCGGCCGTTCCCGTCCATGACGCCGGCGAAGACCCGTCCTTCAGGATCCGCGATGACGTCATTGAAGCGTTCCTTGCCGGAACATAAACTGCTGGCGACCTGGCGCAATGTTCCATCGAGGGTCAGGGTGGCGATTCGCCCGTCCTGAAACAAGAGCAGCGAGCCGTCTTGCTGAATCGTGAAGCCGCCGGTAATGCGGGTCTGGCCCAGAAGGCTGCAATCGCTTTTCGCCGGATCGTAGGCGTAGACTTTGCCGGGAGGAATATCGACAAAAAAGAGTCGAGTCATATCCCGGTGCCACAAAGGGTTCTCGCCAATCTCGCAATTTAGCGGGGCCACAAGCTCGACTGCGTCATTCATAGTTTCATCGGCTGAGTTAGTCGTTCGATCGCTCAGATTACTCCAGCTTTTTCCAGGGCCGCCAGTTCGGTCTCATCCATATCCAGCCAATCGCGGAACACCTCGGAATTACTTTCTCCCAACTTTCCGCCCAGATGCTCAATCTTTCCCGGTGTTCCGGAAAGTCGAGGAACGACTCCGGGTACGGCGAGATCGCCCATGTACTCGTGAGCGACGCGAGTCAAAGTATCCCGTACCCAGAACTGCTCTTCGGCAAAAATCTCGGCAATGCTGTTGACCGGACCGCAAGGGACGTCACCGGAACAACACAGGTCGATTACTTCATCACGATCAAACCGCGATGTCCACTCGGACACAATCTGGTTGATGCGTTCGCGCGCGACCAGTCTTTTCGGCTTGACGCCATATTGATCGCTTCGAGCCAGATCAGGTTGGCCCATCACATTGGCGAGGCGCTCAAACATCTTGTCGTTGGTGCAGGCGATGGCGACCCACTTACCGTCTTTGGTGGGATAGTGGCTGTGCGGAGTCGAACTGGGCGTCTCTGTGCCCATGCGCTCGCGAACTTCTCCAGTCTTGTCGTAGACGCAGGCAATCTCGTCGAGGAAGCGAAAAATGCCGTCGTGCAGGCCGATGTCGATGTACTGTCCGCGGCCAGTTTGATCGCGCACGCGCAACGCCAGTAGGATGCCGAAGGCGCCGTAGAGGCCGCTGATGTAATCCGCGAGAGTTGTCGACCCGGCAATCAAAGGCGGGGTGTCGGGACGTCCGACCAGATAAGTCAGACCCGCATATGCCTGGGCGATTCGAGCGAAGCCCGGTAAATGACTCTTGGGACCTTTCTCGCCGTAAGCAGAAATTCGCAGCATGACCAGCCCGGGATTGATTGCCAGCAGGTCGTTAAAACCCAACCCCCATTTTTCCAGGGTGCCGGGGCGGAAATTTTCGATGACGACGTCGGCCTTCTTGACCATCCGCCGAAAGATCTCGGCGCCCTGAGGCTTTCGTAAATCGAGCGTTATACATTTCTTGTTGCGCGCTTCGCTCAGCCAGAAATACGAATCCCCAGTCGGGCTGGGGGTGCCAAGTTCACGCAAGGAATCGCCCGTACCTGGCTTTTCGATTTTGAGCACCTCGGCGCCGAACTCGGCCAGACAGGCGGCTGCAAAGGGAGCACTCACAAAGGTGGAGATATCGAGCACCTTGAGCTTTGCCAATGCCGGCGTAGAGCTCATGAAACCTGGGTCCGGACTGCAGGCTGTTTGTTCATCACCCGTTTGTGTTCTTCCAGAATGCCGCGGGCGAGCTTCACGTGCGCCTCATCCACCATCTCGCCTTTTAGCCCAACGGCGCCGTCGCCGTGCCGCGCTGCTTTTTCAAGTTCGTGAACCACGTTTTCAGCCCAGGCTACTTCTTCCGGGGTTGGCGAAAAAACTTCGTTGCAGATGGAAACCTGCGAAGGGTGTATCGCCGACTTGCCTTCGAATCCGAGGGCACGCGCTCGCGTGGCAGCGGCCCGAAAACCCTCCGGGTTCTTGAAATCGGCGTAGGCGCTGTCGCGGGCGCGCAAGCCGTAGGCATGACAAGCATTCGCCACACGGGCCATGGCGTAGTGCCACTTGTCGCCGAAGTGATCGCTGCCGTTTTCGCCGAACTCGATACCGGGGCGAATGCGGTACGACGAATCCGGAGCCCCCACGATGTGGTTCTTCATGTGCATTGCGGCGGCGTAATCTCCGGCTCCGAAGCTCAGAGCTTCCAGGCGATGAGAAACCCTGGCAATCTCTCCCAGGTTTTCCAGTCCCATGGGTGTTTCGATAATGGCTTCGATGCCGATCACCCGATCGTTCCCGGTGGATCGCTGCACCTGGTCGAGGAGGGCCGCAACGGAGTGCACATGCCAGGCATGCTCGACCATGGGTTGGACGATGAGGTCGAGGCGGGGACACTGCTCGGCTAAACCGATTACGTCTTTGTACATCTGAGGGGTCGCAATTCCGTTAATGCGAACGGCTGCAGTCTTGGCGCCAAAATCGAGTCGATTAAGGGCTGAAATTAGAGTTTTTCGCGCCGACTCCTTTTGACCTTCGGCGACCGCGTCTTCGAGGTCGAATATGATGCCATCGGCATCGCTACTCACAGCTTTCAAAAAAAAACGCTCCGAGGTGGCAGGCACAAAAAGCATGGAACGCAGCAATCGCACGGGATGACGACTTGCGGCTCCGCTATTCATGGGCGTCCACTTTTCCGGGGCAAGGCCGGACTGGGAAAGCTGTCTGCGGATTTCTCCTTGACTGCGCCGTTGCCGGGTTAGTACTAATTGTGTGCTCCTTCGCCCGCGCTGAAGATTCCTCGCTGGAACAATACATCGTGCCGAAAACAATTCCCGAATACGAAGTCTACGCAATCAAGTATGCCCGCCGCGAAAGTACGCGTAACCAGAATTTGCTTTT
Organism: Terriglobia bacterium; assembly: GCA_963822555.1. Lineage (GTDB taxonomy): Bacteria > Acidobacteriota > Terriglobia > Terriglobales > Acidobacteriaceae > JAIQFF01. Next base: position 3,294,846 of record CAWGHY010000002.1, on the reverse strand, counting down.
CGCCGATCCTCACGACGGGCCGATGCCCATCGATTATTACGTCTGGGTGATCGCAAATGCTGAACGCAGCATCGTGGTAGATATCGGCTTCGATGCGGCTGAAGCCCAGGCCCGAGGCCGGCAGCACCTGCGTTGTCCGGCCGAAGCGCTCGCCCAGATCGGCATTCAGTGCAGAGACGTCAAAGACGTAATCCTCACTCACATTCATTACGACCACTGCGGGAATCTCGACCGGTTTCCCGGGGCGCGGCTCTTTGTACAGGAGCGCGAGATGGTGTTTGCGACCGGGCGAAACATGTTGCACGACATTCTTCGTCACCCCTATACCCTCAGCCACGTGCAGGCTCTGATCGGTGCGGTCTACCAGAAGCGTGTTGTGTTCGTCGACCAGAGTGCCGAGATTGCGCCGGGCGTTACCGTGCACCACGTCGGCGGTCACACCGATGGGTTGCAGATTGTTCGCGTCCGAACTCGCCGCGGGTGGATGGTTCTCGCCTCCGATGCAGCGCACTTTTACGCCAACATGGATATTCCCAATCCCTACCCGCTTCTCTACAGCGTGGGCGACATGTTACGTGGCTTCGAGACCGTCCGCACCCTCGCCGATTCGCCCACCCATATCATCCCGGGCCACGACCCCCTGGTGATCGAACGATTTCCCAGCCTTTCGACTGCTTCCCAGGGAGTAATCGCGCGCCTGGATTCGGAACCTATGGACTGGTCAGACACAGCTGTCCCAGCTTCCAAGCGAACGACTTGACTCATCTTTTCTAGGGACTGGCCGAAGGGGTGTCAACGTGATTCAGCCTATTGAACACAGACTGGTTGGCGGGGCTGAATTACGTTGACGGCCACCACGGGTACTCTCTAGAAGAACTAGCTGAGACCTTACTGGTTCTACCCTGGAACGATGAGACTCAAAGGCAAAATTGCGATTGTGACGGGCTCCGGATCAGGGATCGGCCACGCGACGGCAGCATTGTTCGCCCGGGAAGGCGCCTCCGTTCTAGTGGCCGATCTGGTCGCGGAGCGGGCAAAGAGTGTAGCGGCCGAGATAAAGAAACTGGGCGGCACAGCCGAGGCTTTCGTGGGTGACGTATCGTCGGAAAGGGACGCGGAGCAGATGGTCGCCCAGGCTGAGAAGTTGTGGCATCGCCTGGATATTCTGGTCAACAACGCCGCAAACTTTCACCACAAGACGGCCGAGGAGGCGACAAAAGACGACTGGGAAAAAGTTCTCCGCGTGAACGTGATGGGAACCAGTTTTTGTACGCGCTATGCAGTTCCGGCCATGAAGCGGCAGAAGGGCGGCGCCATCGTGAACCTGGCGTCCATCAATGGGTTGGTCGCTATGCCCACCGGCTGGATGACCTACAGCGCCAGCAAGGCGGCAATTGTCAACATGTCAAAGTCGATGGCCATGGATCTTGCGCCCTTCAACATTCGCGTGAATTGCGTGTGCCCCGGCGTCATCAATACTCCCGCACTGGCAGCGGCGCTTGCGAGTCGCGGCGTGACCAGGCAAGAGGCGGAAAAGGAAGATCTCGGCCATCGCGGGATGATCAAGCGCTTCGGCGAGCCGTATGAGGTCGCGAACGTGATTCTAATGGCGGCGTCGGATGAGGCGTCGTATATGACGGGATCCACTCTAGTGGTGGATGGCGGATACTCCAGTTAGTGTTCTAACTTTGCGTCCTTTGCGAAGTTTGCGATTTAAGACTTTGATCGCTGGAAAGAAAATCTTAACCGCAAAGTGCGCAAAGGGAATCCGCAAAGCACGCAAAGGAAACCCCAGAACTTATTCTCGCGCCGCCTAGATCCGATCGGACGACATGCGTTGCGACATTTCGCGCGAGACCAGGATCATCTCCCGTCCCAGCTGGGCCATGAGATGAGTGGGAATGAGGCGGGTGGTTCCGCGAACCGTAACCGAAGCGATGACGGTCCCCATTGAGTCCACCACCGGGGCGGCGACAGCCCGGATCCCCGAGACCATTTCCTCATCGTTCACCGCGAAGCCCTTGGCTCTTACCTCGATGAGATGAGCCTTCAGCGCCGAGACTGAGCAAATTGTCTTGGTGGTGAAGCGAGCCAATTCGCGGCCCGCAAACAACTTGCTCAGTTCTTCGTCCGAGAGGTTGACGATGAGTGCCTTGCCCTGGGCGGTGCAGTGTAAATCCACGTGACGCCCAACCCAGGCCCCGCCTCCTTCGTCGTGGCGGGATTCAACTCTGGCGATGAGCACGGCTTCGGCCGAGCGTCGCACTGCGAGGGTGGCCGTCAGATCGAGCCGCGCAACGATCTGGCGCAAATACGGGACGGCCAGAGTTCGCAGACTCAGCTCGGCGTTATCTCCACGAGCCACGTCGGCGAAGCGCAGCCCGAGCGAGTAGTGACGTCCGTCGGCGCTGCGCTGTACATAGCCGCGAGTGTGCAAAGTATGGAGAAGATAATGGGCGGTGCTTTTTGGAATGTCCAGCTTCCGGCTCAACTGCGAAAGCGTCAGTCCAGCAGGGGACTCGGCCAGGAGTTCAAACAAGCTCATCGCCCGGTCGACTGCGGGGAGCCGAAAACTCTGATGTCCTAGCGCTGTGTCATTCATCAAGTCGCGCATGTTGCCACCTCGGCTGGAGCTATTTCCGGGCATTTCGCGAGTACCCAAGCCCTTGTGATGCACACGATTATCACATCGGGGTAGCAGGGTCAACGCTTCGTGAGGCGGTCGTCGAGTCTCTGTTCAATAGGCTGAAATACATTGACACTCTCCGAAGGCACTCTCTAAAACGGGTGAGTCGGCTGAAACCTGAGCCGGCGCTTATTTCAATATCTGCAACAAGTTGCATAGAGAAAGGAAAGTATTCTTCGTGAAAATCGAATGTCTCAACGATGAGACTTCAGTTTTGGCGAAGCCGCGAATATGACTGGGAGCAGCAAAATACCGGTTTCGCATCCTTCGGTTTCGAAGGAGCCGGGGGCCGCGCAGGCCCTTCCGTTTGTCGTAGAAGTTCGTCCAGAAGCAGCGAACATGCCACTCGATGAAATTCTGGATTGGCTCACGGAAAACAACACATGGCGGGAGGAGCAGCTGCATCGAGCGGGGGCGGTCCTGTTTCGGGGTTTCTCCGCGCTTCGCACAGCTGAGGATTTTGCTGCGTTGGCCCAGCGAATGGCTCCAGAAATTCTGGACTATGCCGGAGGCACCACGCCGCGCAGCGCGGTAACCGGAAAAATTGTGACCTCGACCGATGCGCCTCGGCACGTGGTGATTGGGCTGCATCAGGAGATGAGTTACCTGGCGCCATCACCTGCCTTTCCCGATCCTACGCCGGACAAGGTGATGTTTTTCTGCGAGACGGCGCCGGGCGGTGGCGGCCAGACGCCGATTGCAGACATGCGCGCCGTCTACCGGAAGTTGCCGCGCGAGTTGGTCGAACGATTCGAACACAAGGGCGGGCTGGTACTTCACCGAAAGTTGCCTACCGAAAAGCGATATGGTTTCGAAGTGACCTGGAGCACCGCCTTCGGAACTTCAGACCGGGCGGAGATGGAGAAGATTGCCCAGCAGAATGGCTGGTACATGACCTGGGCGAAGGATGGTGGGCTTGAGATTACGCATGGGGCGTCACCGGTGGTACTTAGCCATCGAGTGACCGGCGAGAAAGTGTGGTTCAATCAGGCCCATCTCTTGCACAAGTCGGTGGCGCCATGGACGTCGGCGTGGCTGGGTCCGAGTTTGCCACAGCGCTTGCGGGCCAGAATGATGCAACCCTTCATCCGGGAACGGTTTTTCTATCACTCCACTCATGCCGACGGCTCCGAAATTTCTCTCGCGGACCTGGATTGCATCCGGCGCACCGTGGCGGAAGAAATGGTTCTCTTCGATTGGCAACGGGGGGACGTGCTCCTGATCGACAACAAGTTGGTTGCACACGGGCGCCAGCCATACGAGCCGCCCAGAAGAATATTTGCAGCGTTGCTGGCGGATGTTCCACGAAAACCCCGGCCGGCGGTTCCTTCCGGGAGCAACTCTAACTGATGCTGGTTTCGTCCACACTATTCCGGAAGATGGAAGGATAGAATTGCAAGATGAAAGTTGATCTGGCAGGGAAATTCGCGCTGGTTACCGGCGCGGCGCGTGGCATCGGGCGCTCGATTGCGGACACACTGGCGGCCAACGGCGCGACTGTAGCTTACGCGGACGTCGATTTCACCACCGCCAAGCAGAGTGCGGCGAATGTTCCGGGCGCGCTGGCCGTGGAGATCGATATCAGCAATGAGCAAAGCGTGGAGTCGGCGTTGGCGAAGGTGCTGAAACAATTTGGCCGCGTGGACATCCTGGTGAACAACGCCGGCGTCAACACCGCCAAACATCGGGTAAACATCGATGAGTTTCCTCTGGACGAGTGGGAGAGAATCGTAAAGATCGACTTGACCGGAACCTTTCTGGTCAGCCGGGCCACGGTTCGCGCCATGTTGAAGCAGAAGGAGGGGCGCATCATCAACATCGCGTCTGTTCTTGGAGTTATACCGGCGCGATTGCAATGCGCGTTTACCTCCGCCAAGGCCGGTGTGGTCCATCTCACCCGCACCATGGCAATTGAACTCGGGGAACACGGAATTCTGGTGAACTGCGTGGCTCCGGGATCCACTCTGACGGAAGGAACTAAGCAGCTTTTTTACAGCGCAAGCGCCGCCGAGAAGGATCGTGCCTCCAGATTGCTGAGCCATGTGCCGCTCGGGCGGGCGGGCACGGTTGAGGAAATGGCCCACGCGGTGCTCTTTTTTGCGGCGCCCGAGAGCAGCTATATTACGGGCCAGACTTTGTCCGTGGATGGAGGCTGGAGCGCCGGAGGGTTCTTCCGCGATTTCTAGACCGAAGCACTGCTTGGCATTCGATTCGAGCTGACATGCCCAAAAACTTCGAAATTTATTCCGACGAGTTCCAGAGGATTCTCGGCCCTTCACCTGAGCTTAAGCTGCTTTCTTCCGACCTGAAGTTCGCGGAAGGCGTGTGCTGGGTGGAACGGTCGGGCTTTCTGATCGTCAGCGACTTTCTCAACGATCGGATCATGAAGTGGTCGGAGCGCGATGGCTTGGGCGTTTTCCGGCAGCCGGCGCAGACGGCCAACGGTAATACTGTCGACCTCGAAGGCCGGGTGGTTTCCTGCACCACCCGCGGCCGCTCGGTGGTGCGCCAGGAGCTCGACGGAAAACTTACCGTGATGGCGGACCGCTACGGAAAGGGACGCCTGACTTCTCCGAACGACGTAGTGGTCAAGTCGGACGGAACCATCTGGTTCACCGATCCCGATTACGGATTTCTGTGCCCCGATGATTTCGGCCACGGTGACAAACCCGAACAGGATCGAAACCGCGTATATCGGGTAGTGCCGGAGACGGGAGAGATCACATCGGTGTCCGAGGACTTCGACAAACCCAACGGGTTGGCATTTTCTCCCGATGAGTCCGTGCTCTACGTCGGAGATACGGGACGGACGCACGGCGAGTTTCGTCCCCATCAACTGATCGCATACGATGTCGTCAAGAATGGAACCGCTCTGGCAAATCCGCGGGTGTTCACCGTGATCGAGCCCTGGGTGCCGGATGGATTCCGCGCAGACGTCGATGGAAATCTTTACGTTACCGCGGGAGATGGAGTGCAGGTGTTCAATCCCAAGGGTGAGATGCTGGGAAAGATTCTCACACCGCAGACGGCGGCGAACTGCTCATTCGGCATGTCGGACAACCAGACTTTCTTTATCGGAGCCACTACTTCGATCTGGAGCATCAAGCTGCACACGGCGGGCGCTGTGAAGCGACCAGGGCCGCGATAGTACTCGCTTTACGGACATCATGCTGAGCTGGCGAAGCATCTTGCGCGAGCGAAGGCACTCCAGACATCGAATGCGTATAAGCCTGAGATCCCTTCGACTTCGCTAAGGGCAAGCTCCTCTGGACTGAAGTCCCTCAGGATGACGTCTATACCGCCTCAATAACCAACAACTCCGATGTTAAAGCGCCTTCGAGGCGCACCGTGATGCCCTGTTCCATCAGCAGAAAGCCATCGACGACGCTGGTCTGACCCGAATTGTCGAAGGTCACGCGATAGCGGCGCGACACATCGAGGCCGCGCAGTCGCAACTCATATTCCGGATGAGTGGGCGCGGAAAGCTGGAAGAGTCCGCAAATCGCCTTGGTCCGGTCTTCGGACGCAAGCTCAATGACGCCCCATCCGTGGGGATCGAGTCCGGATATTTCCGGGGTGTGATGGTAAATCCGACTGGTGTCGATGTACGGCCGCACGAAATTCTTGTACAGCTCGACCCAGTGTTTGGTGCGCCGCATGAAAATCGGATTCGGCTGCGAGCCCATGGGATAGAGGAAGCCGAACTTCGGCTGCATGAAGAGAAGGGTGCGCGCCTGAAAGTCAAACTCAGCCGTGCTCTGTCCGGTCTGGCCGCCGAGTAGCCGGTCTACGTACTCCGGTGGCAGCGCCATCGTCATTCCATTTGTGATGGTGAACGACCGTGGTGCAATCTGCCAGTCGGTGACGTCGGTGTGACCGAATCGTCTAACCATTCCAATGTCGGTACGGCCGCCGCCGCCCGCGCAATTTTCGAAGATCACATTGGGGAACCGCGCCCGTAGCCGGTCGTAAATCGCGTAGTGCGTATCGTAGTAGCGCCAGTAGCCATTTTCGATAAAGCCATCGTGCAGCGTTCTTATTCCGCGTCCCTGATCGGTGTTGTAGTCCAACCGGAAGAAATCCAGCTGGTTCTCCTCAATGACGCGGATGATCTGCTGTTCCATCCACCTCGCGGCATCTGGATTCGTCAGGTCAAGCTGTCCACCCATCTTTCGCTCGCCTTCGTAATTCATAGCCAGCCAATCGGGATGCTCTTTGGCGACGCGACTGCTTTCGCCTACGCGGTCGGCATCCATCCAAAGTCCCCAAAGCATGCCGCCGGCGTGAACGCGGTCGCGGAATGGCTTCAGGCCTTGAGGGAAGCGCTCGAGACTCACGTCCCAATCGCCGACTGTCTTCCACCAACTGGAGTTGGGTGCGGCATACCAGCTGGCATCGATGAAGAAGACTTCGGCGCCGGCTTCGATGGCTGAATCGATGGCGTGGTTCAGGCGTTCAGGCGTAATCTCAAGTTCGGGACCGATTCCCGATTCAACCCATGCCGCACGTCCGCGTGCCTCCGGCAGAAACACGCTTCGCCGGAGATGCGTGTGCATCGCTTGTACGGCATTATCGAGATCGCCGAAAACGAGTCCGAGGTGCATTTCAGGAGTGGTGACAGTCTCTCCGGGAGCAATCACGCGCAGCGGAGCTGGGCCGTCAGGGCCTGCGCTGAAGGTCAAGCCAGCGGCTGCATCGAGGCCGGGAAATTTTTCCATCTCCGGATCGAGATCGAAGTCGAAGCTGTAGCCGCCGGTCCAAGCCAGCTGACCGATGAACAATTCTCCCAAGGCGTTGTTGCGCAGCATGAACATGGGCTGCCGATAGCGGCCGCGACGATAACGCCCGTCGATACGGTATCCCGCCGCGGGCATGTCGTGCCAGTGGAAGTCGCCTTCTTCACCCCAGTTGGCGGTGTCGAAATATCCCAGGGAATACAAAGGCAACTTGGTGTCGTTCATATGCGACCGCCAGCGCTCGGTCTTGCGAAGGACGCCGCTCCAGGGGCAAGCCACGGCAAGCGCAGACGGCTGCTTTCCTGTGTTCGTGACCTCGAGCCATCGAGTCAGGATCGCGGTTCCGTCGAGCTTGGTGTGAACCTTGACCGAGACAGGTCGAACCGCATGCTGCAAACTGATGGTGACGTGCGAATTTCCGTGATCGGCGGAAGTCTTCTCCAGGCCACCCCATTTCCAGTCCGCGATTAACTCCTGGCCGTCAATTTCCAGCCGAAAAGCTTGCGGCACGTGATATTCAGCGGGATCGAGCCGGCCGTCGTAAAAGTTGATGTATCCAGCGCCGTTCCATCCGCGGCCGACGAACTGGCCCTGCGTGAGCGATTCCTCGTAGACGACCCATCCCGTGCGATAGCTGACGATTGGCTCCGGGCCGTCGGCCAGCACGACGTCAGACCAGTATGGTTCGGCATCTTCCGTGGCGCGTTTCGAAGCATCGACGGCGGCGCTGCGGCTGGGCGAGCCCGGTTTTGCCGCAGGTTTTTGTTTTGCTTCTTGTGGACTCGCCTCCGCCGGCGATGAAGCGCGCATCGCACCCAAGGCATTCTGCGCTCCAAGCGCCAAGCCCGTGGAACCCGCTACCAGGATCTTGCCCACATCACGGCGAGAAAGCAGAGTCATTTGGTCGCTCCCGAGTTTTTTGTGTCGCCAGGTTAACTGCGTTTAGTGCCAGCCCCTAACCGTTTTTCCCAGCCTTTTTTGGAAGTATCGAAATAAGCGTTCGGATCGTAAGGGTGTTCACGCACAACATCCATGTTGAGATCGAGCCCTAGGCCCGGTGCGGTGGGAATCGGAAGATGTCCGGTCTCAGGATCGACTTTCGGAGTCCATGTGACCAATTGTTTGGTCCATTCTTCGTTGAAGGGATCGAAGTGCTCCTGGATCAGAAAGTTCGGAATGACCGCCGCCAGTTGCAGGCACACCGCCGTTGCGACTGGGCCACCGCTCTGATGGGGAGCGATCCAGGCGCCATTGGCCTGGGCGATATTCGCGACCGCGATGGTGTTGGTGATGCCACCGAGAGACATCGGCTCCGGCTGGTAGATGCTGACGTAGCCTCCGCGAGCCAGGGTTTCAAAGTGTCCCACTTTGTCGAACTGCTCTCCGGTTGCGACGGGTATCGGAGACTGGAGGGCGATTTCGTTGGTCAGCTCGATGCGCTCGATGGTAGTCGGCTCCTCCCACCAGTAGAGGTCGAGCTCAGCCAGCTTCTTTGCGATACGCACAGATTCGCTGGGCGCGAAACGGGAATGCACGTCGATGAGAATCTTTAGATCCGGGCCGAAGGTCTCCCGTAGGGCGTGCAGGATGTCGAATGCCAGGTTCAGGTCGGCATTGCTGATGAACCACTTCGCGAGACCAAAAGGATCCAGCTTAACCGCCTTGAATCCTCTGGCTACGACCGTCTTGGCGATGTCGACGAAATGCTGGGGCGTGCGCTCGGTGCGATACCAGCCGTTGGCGTAGGCCAGAATTGAATCTCGGTGTTTCCCGCCAAGCAGCTGCCAGATGGGAACGCCAAGGGTCTTCCCCAGAATGTCCCAACAGGCGACTTCGATTGCGCCCATCACCATGCGATGGATGTGACCTACGTCCGCAATCGTGGTGATGATGTGGTTGGCGATAGCGTTGATCTGCCGGGGATCCTTGCCGATCACGAAATGAGCCAGTTCGTGGACCGCGGTTTCAGTGGTCGCGATGAAGCCGTTAATGGTGGCTTCACTGATGCCGTAAACATCGCTGTCAGTACAGACCTTTACAAACAGCCAGTTTTTCCAGCCCGCACTGACGGTATAGGTTTCAAGCTTGGTTATCTTCACTCGCTCCGTCCCCTGGCGTGAATTTCCGTTTGCTTATTCCTGATTCTGAGCTTTTCACTACTTGGACTCGCGTGCTGCCGCTTCCGGAAGGATCGCGAACCTGAACGAATGTCACGGGCCGATGGGTCCACCGAAGGTGAGTTATATCATTGAGCCCGCGAGCCGTCAGGCGGTGTTCAATAGGCTGAAATAGGTTGACACTAACTTTGCACCCCCTAGTATCCGACATTGCGTATCCAAAATTCGTGTTTTGCTTTTAAAGAAGGGAACAGAGACTTGTATCGAACAGCCATCGCGCACAACGTGACCACGATCAGTTTAGTTTTGCTTACCGGGTTGGCTACTTTTCTGCCAGCCCAGACACACCGGAAGCCTACTCCAAAAGGGACTAATCCTTCGTATGAGGCCTATGTTCCGGATACAGTATCGCCCGAGGCTCAACATGTTCTTCGCATGATGACCGGGCCGCAGGGCCTCCCGCTGCCGGGACCGAATGACATCGAGGGGTGGAAGAAAATCCGCAACTACGTTCCGCCGCAGTTGAAGGCTATAGGGAAGGATCCAGAGGTATCCAAGCGAACGTCCGACGTGATCAAGCGTTACCCTTCGACCAGCAAGAAGGAAAATTTAGGCGGCGTGCCGGTAGTGGAGATAGCCTCCGAAAACTGGAAGGAGAACGGAAAGGTTCTGGTCTACGTTCACGGAGGAGGGTACGTCACCGGCGGTCCCGACTTTGGCCTCGGGGGCTGGGTTTCGGGTGAGACCGGACTGCGAATTATCTCCGTCGGCTACACACTGGCGCCGGAGGCGAAGTGGGGCCAGATCAGCGATCAGGTCGTGTCGGTCCTGCGTGCGGTTGAAGCACAAGGCTACGCTCCGAAAAATATTGCAGTTCTCGGCGACTCTGCCGGAGGCGGATTGGCTGCCGGCGCAATCCTGAAAATGCGAGACCGGGGATTGGGCATACCCGGGGCTCTTGTCCTGTGGTCGCCGTGGGCCGACATCACCGAGACGGGCGACACCTACGTCACTTTGAAGAGAGCGGACCCTCTTCTCGACTACAAAGTTCTGCTTAAAAAGGCGGCGGACGCTTATGCCGACCCCAAAGATCAGAAGAATCCCTATGTGTCCCCCGTGTACGGCGACTACTCAAAAGGTTTTCCGCCGACGCTGATTCAGGGCGGCACCAAGGAAATTTTTCTCAGCAACTTCGTTCGGGAATATCGCGCTATCGACAGTGCGGGTGGAGTCGCAGTGCTGGACATCTATGAAGGCATGCCGCACGTATTTCAGGGTATTGTCTTCGGCACGCCCGAGGTGCAGCAGTCGATGGTGAAGATGAAACAATTTCTTGCGACCTACCTGGGGAAATGATGGCGCTCAGTTTGAACCCGGTTCAGTGAGCGGGCGCCGCTCGCCCGGCGCTTTTGCGGTGCGAGCCAGTACAGGCGGAGTCAGGACGCCGACCGCGGCAGGGTTGTCCCGCAACTTTATATAGAGCTGTGTGCCGGCGGGATGAGGAACACTGATTTCTGAGCTGACGAATCCCAGCGGAACGGAAACACTGTTGGAGAAAGCCTCATCCGAGGCGACGGAGTCGATCAGGAAAAGATTGGAGCCGCTGAGCAGGCATGGTTTGGCGGCGGCAGGGCAACGAATGCCGGCGATAGCAGGAACGCGCACCAGGGTCGCAAGCCGTTGCCAGTCGCCCTTTCTGTCACCTTGGATGGCGCGGAAGCGCAGCGGGCCGAACGCCGAACGGCCCAGGCTGTGCGGATCAAGTTGCGCGATTACATTCTGGGCATCTTCGAGAACCAAAGTGCCTTCGTCCAGGCTCAGCACCACCTTGAAAGATCCATCTTCGGTTTCGACTTCAATCTGCTGGTCGCGGGGAAACGTCGACGGGACCTCCGCCTTCAGAATGAAAGAGAGTTTGCCATCCTCGGGCAGTTGATCGTCGCCGCCGAGACGAATCGCTTCGCCACTCGGACCGGGATCGATAGTCTTTCCGATCAAAGCCACCTGTGGGCGGGGCAAAGCCACCACTGTCGGCAGATTCAGAGTTCGTCCGTCCTTGAGCGTGATGTGGGCGGTCACAGTGTCACCGGCTTTACCAGCGATTGAACCGGGATCGGCAGCGCTAACGCGCAATTCGTCCCGGTCATGGACGCGCGAAAGACTCAGAGGGTTGAAACGTGCGCCACCGAAGTCGATCGTGGCCACTTCGTCCAGACGAGTTCCTTTGAGTTTGCCTTCGCGATCTCCTTCGTGAATCTCGAATTCATCCAAATGGCCGGCTTCGGAATAGGCCTGGAGATGAATCACGTCGGGATCGGTCAATCCGTACTGCCGTACCAGAAGCGTGATTGGCCCGGGATTCTTGTCTTTGAGCGGCAACTGAACCGCCAGCCGGCCTGGCTTCACGGTCTTCCAATCGATGTTGACTTCACTGCCGTCCCTGTCCTTCATGGTGATCGCCTGAACGCAGGTGGCGTCGTCGGATTGCAGGCGGAGCGTGTCATCGCGGCCGACGATGACGGCGGTTTGGTCGGCGGGAGCAACTTCCCAAGCCGTCGAGCGCGAGTTGCGTAACTGAAAGCTGGGACCGTCGAAGGGTGCAAAGCCCCAATTGGCTCGAATGGTTCCGGTCGTGGCGGCATCCAGGGAATCGGCACGCAGCTTGCGCGTGTCGACAACATACCCGCCGCGCGCCGGATTCGGGGAAATGGGCAAATCCAGGCTGGCGCCAGATTTGGTTTTAATCCGCAAGACCGGGTCATGGACGAGATCGGTCACATACGCCAACGGAGAACCTTCAACCGGCAGCACCAGCGAAGGCTGTTGCAGACAGAATGTGGTCGAGGGATTCGCCGCGCGCAGCGGAGGGAATACGCTGGGTTCGACGGCTGGCAAACTGAAAACCAGCACCGACATCGGCTTTTGGAAAGACGGCGGGTTATTAAGCTTCAAGTTCAATTCCCCGCGCCGGGGAAGAGCAAGGGCAGGAATGTATTGATACCTTGCGGTACGGAAGCCTTCGAGCAAGCGGGCCAGGTCGACGAAGGCGCCGACGTAGGGACTGTAAGCACCGCCGCCCGCGACGCGGGCCGTGCTGAGTTGTCCGATCAGATCCGAACCCGCGCCCGAGGTCAACGTAGAGACCATCGACTGACCGTGCCCGTCCTCCATGACCAGTTGATCGGTATTTTGCATCAGGCAAGGCGCCTGTTGTTCGCTGGGTTTGTCGAAGCACTGTTCATCCAGCTTGATGTTCAGGCTGCGAGCCAATAGGACGGAGCGATCATGCAGCACGGCGGGATCGTTGTCGGAAGTTTCCCGAATGGCATTCAGGTAGCCATCCAATCGCGCTCGCGCCAGACTCGCCCGGTTCAAATCCTGCGAGGCGCGCACAAATGCTCCGGGCTTTCCCACTACAGCCGAGCGCAGAGTGCTGAAATCTCCGCTGGTTTCGGGCGCAAGAAAGAGCAGGAGTTGTTGGGCATCCTTAGGAACGGTAAGAACAAACCCCTCTTCGCGTATCTGCCGGTTCCAAGTTTCGACTTTAGTGAACCAGTTTGGCGGCGGAGGATTGGTGGCCCCACGAAGAAACGCCGCCACCATGATGTAGCGCACGGATTGCTCTTCCGGCATGTTGGGATGAACCCAGACGCGATCTCCGGCCTGCAGGTTCGGGATCTGGGCGATCGGCAATGTCTTACCTGCTCGAGTTACGCGCACCTCGACTTGCGGTCCGGGCAGATCGAACGCCACCGTGCCGGGTGGCGCGCCCGCCGGCGCAAACATCAAGAGCAAGGCCGAACACAAACTCTCCCACCGAAACGCCATGGCGATCTTTCCGGTTACGCTCCCCCGAAGTTTGTTTTTACCAGAACCATACGGACAGAGTCCGCAACATTCGGGAATTGGGGATTACCTGCTTATCAAGTTTACATTCCGTTTCGGGGTTGGAAGTCACTGACCACGGGGATGATATGGATTGGAGCGCTCCCGCCGCGGAAAGAGGAAGAGACCGACTCTCTGTTCAATAGGCTGAAATGCTTTGACACTGTCCAAGTATCCCTGCTAGAAGCGAAGATGGGCGGGGTGAATAGAGTTCGTAGTTGGTTACAATCTGTTGCGCTGGGCGTCGATCGAATTTTCGAGAGACGACCGAATACCCGCCCCCGCCTCATTTGACCCGAAGTACTCTAAAATCCTGACATGCCAACGATGAATGCAAATCTTGAAGAACTGCTGGTGTCGCCCGAGTTCGTGGCGAACCCCTACCCTGTGCTTGATCGTCTGCGCGTGGAAGAGCCGGTGTACTGGAGCGATGGAATCGGAGGATGGCTGCTGACGCGATACGACGACATCCTGGTGTCTTTCAAGCAGACCTCGCATTTTTCGAATGAAAATCGTTTGGGAAAAGCAGTGGAGTATCTACCGCCGGAAAAACGGGTCAATTTCAAGCCGTTCGAAGACCACTATGCGACTAAGGGGCTGCTGCATTCCGATCCGCCAGACCATACCCGGTTGCGAGCGCTGGTCACCAGGGAATTCACCGTGACCATCGTGGAGAAAATGCGTCCGCGCATCCAGGAAGTGGTCGATGGCCTTCTCGACGCTGCGCAACAGCGGGGCCATATGGATGTCATTCCTGATCTGGCAGCCGCTTTGCCCGTCGCCGTCATCGCTGAAATCATAGGGGTACCTTCGGCGGAACGGTACTTGATCAGGAAATGGACCGACGACATATTGCGCTTCCAGGGAGTCAACAAACCCAGCGAGCAGGACCTGTCGCGCGCTCAAGATGCCCTGGTGGAAATAAGAGCTTATATCAAGGGCATGATCGAGGAGCGGCGCCGGCAGCCGCGCGGGGATTTGATGGGTAAGTTCGTAGCGGCGGAATCAGAGGGCCAGAGGCTATCGCAGGCTGAGCTGATTAATACCTGCGTCACACTTTTTACCGCTGGTCACGAAACCACATTGTCGCTCATCTCCAACACGATCTACACCCTTCTTGCCCATCCCGACCAATATCGGCTGTTGCGGGACAATCCGGGATTGCTCGAGTCGACGATCGAGGAGTCGCTGCGCTACGAAAGCCCGGTTTCCCGGCAGACGCGGTTGATGAAAGACGATACTGAACTCGCGGGCAAGAAGCTGAAGAAAGGCGAGATCGTCTTTCAGATGCTAAATTCGGCAAATCGGGATCCCGCGTATTTTACCGATCCCAACAGGTTTGATATTCAGCGCCAGAAAAATAAGCACATCGCGTTCGGCCAGGGAATTCATTTTTGCGTCGGTGCGGCGCTCTCCCGGACCGAGGCGTTCATCGCAGTCGGGAGTACGATGAAGCGGTTCCCGAACCTGCGTCTGGTGGATGACAAACCTGACTGGGATGTTTCGAAACGGAATTCCCGGGTCTTGAGAAGTCTTCAGGTTCAACTCTAAATCGACGTGAAGATGTGCTCCGCATAAGATTGAAACCTCCAAAGACGCCAAACGCGTGATCCACCGCGGCGGTTTCTAGATTTTGGTCAGCGTATTGCCGTAGGCCATCACCACCGCCGCGGCGATAAGTACCCCGATCGCGAAATACATCTGATGGCGAGGTGTTCCGGTAATGCCGCGCCACTCGCCGCTCGCGAAGCCTACGGTTTGCCCCCCGAGCATTTGCATGGCTTGTTGTATCCCAAATCCAATTGATGCCCCCAGCGGTCCCAGGAGCAGCATGCCTTTTCCCATCAGCGAAACGCCAATAATGAAATTGATTCCGATCGCCACTGACAGTGCCAGCTCCCACCACGAATCCAAAAGCACGCCCCAGGATTTGTTTTTGGTCATGAGATAAGCGGGGTAGGTGACGTTAATGAGCGCTCCGCCCATCAGTCCGATGGCCCAGACTGCAAAATTTGCCGGGATGTCGCCGGCGCCGTGGGCTTTCATGGCAGAGACAATCGGTCCCTGGCTGTACACGAACGCAAAGCTGATGCCGGCAGAGAGAGCGCCGGCGATTACTACCATGATCAAGCCACCGGCGAAGCTGCCGGTGCGGGGTTGATCTGTGCTGCGGAGAATTCTGTCCCGGCCGAAACCGGCGAACCCAGCCAGGACAACGCCCACCAACATGATCGCCACGCCTACCAACACCGCTTTTCCCGCAGGAGAGCCGAGGTTGGGCGCTTCACTGAAGAGACCTGAACCCTTGATGATCATGGGCAGCGTGACGCCTACCGAGACGCCGAGCCCGGTCAGAATGCCGCCGGTGAGCGCGACGCCGATGCGGACAAAACAAAGCCCGCAAAGAATATTTGCGACGCCCCAAGCCAAGGCAAACAGGTTAGCTTTCACGAGAGTGGAAGTTTCAATCTCGTGATAAGCCTGCCAGGAATGAGGGCACAAGGTCAGAGTGATGACCCAGGGAGCGATGACCAGTCCGACCAGCATGGCCAGAAACCACCAGTGCTCGAACTTGTATTTCTTCAAAAACTTCATCGGCCACACGCCGCTGCCTTGCACCAGTCCGGCAAGTACAACCGTTAAAGCGCCCCAGATGGTAGACATGAATTGTTGTCCTCTCTGATGGACCGCGAATGTACTCCTGCGTCCTGAGCGGAAGTCGTCAGGTTTGTGCCATGCGCTACTCAACCGATGGGAAGAATCATGGCTTCGAGAAAGATCAATGGATCATCTCCAAGCTGAGTAAGAGTACACGGCAGACCGGCTGGAATGCCAAAGTGATCGTGTTCGTTCACTTCGCTTTGAGCAGAGCCCATCCGCACTCGACCCTTGCCCGACTGCACTGAAACGATGCGGTAATGTGCTGAAGAAAGATCGATATTGCCCTCGGCACGGCTGACCGCGAGTTCCAACCCGCCGATTTCCCTGGAGCCGGCACGCTGGGCAGGTATGAGAATCTCGCGTCCGGCCGTGGATTGTGTGCGTGCGCGCTGGATGGCGCGCTCCAGAAAAACAGAGTAATTCATCGCGGGAGATTCGAGCGGATGCTCGCGCCGCTCAATGCCGGTGTTGGAGCGGGGTTCGACGTCGAAAAAAATACCCCAACCGGTCATGGTCAAGGAACCGAACACGAAGGGAACGGTGTGATCGTGCCCTGAAGTATTGAAGAAACCGTGATCGGTCATGGGAGGAATCGCCATGGCATAGCCCTCGGAGACCTCCGCATAGTTGTTGCCAAGAATCGTTCGTCCTTTGACGGGAGAAAATCCCAGGTGAATCTCGGCGCCCTTGTGATGACGGTGCACCGAAACTCCGACCTGATCGGCGGTGAGAAAGGCTGCATTCCAGGAATGGTAGTCGCCGTAGATGACAGGGACGATCGAGATTCCAAGATTGGGCACGATGAACGCGCCCTGTTCGGGCAAAACCAAGTCGCGTGCCAAATAAATGCCGTTGCCTGAAGTTACGGGTGCGAGATTTTGCACGAAGCGGTGGCAAATCGTTTCCAGCTTCGAATTGGTGCCGCGCACCGAAGCCTTCTCGAGAACTTCAATTACCTGGTTGACCCACAGATCGTAGTAGTACAGAGTCGAGATCAGGGCCCGGAAGTCGTGAGGCACAGCTTCGCCAGCTTTGGCTTCGAGTTGGTCCAGCAATATACGGGCCTGCAGCAGGCAAGTCTTCACATACGGGCCGCTGGTGGTCTCTTGCTCAGTTTCAACCGCCACGCGGGTGGCGTGGAAAGTGCCGATCGCCTGGGAACGATATCCGTAACTGAAGAGCCGGGCAGCATCGACATCGGCCGGAAGAATATGAAAAACGTTGCGCCCGTTGGCGTGGCTCCAGCGGGCTTTGTCCAGGAGTTGGGCATACAGCTCACTTACTGGCAAGCTCATGCCGCAGCACCTCGATGACCTCTGTAGTGGTTCGTTCCAGATTCCAGGTGGATTCCCATCCCCAATCCTTGCGCGCCGCGGAGTCGTCGATGCGATGCGGCCAACTTTCAACGATCGCACACTTTAGCGGGTCGGGGCGGTACGTGAGGTCAACCTTGGGAAGATGGGCCCGGATGGCTTGTGCGAGTTCCTCGGCGGAAGGAGCGATGCCCGCAATGTTGTAGACACGCCGGCTCAAATTTTTTACCGGCGCATCGTGCAGATCGAGAAAACCGCGAACCGCATCGGCAATGTACAGCATGGGTGCGCGAGTGGTCGGATTGACATAAAACTCGTATCCGCCCTTGAAAACGCTTTGCTCGAATGCGGCGGAGACGTATGCACTGGCGCCGCCGCCCGATCCCCGAGCCGCAATCACCGCGGGCAACCGGATGGCCCGGAAGTCGAGACCGAATTGTTGCTGGTAGTAAACTCCCAGCCGCTCGCCGGCGACTTTCGTGACACCGTACAAGCTCACCGGCCACTGCGGGGCATCTTCGGTCAGCTGTTTCGGAAGGTGAGATCCATAGGTTGCGATGGTGCTCGAGAAAACCACACGCCGGGCGTCACCGAAGCGAGCGGCATCGACCACGTTGACCATTCCATCCATGTTGGCGCGCCAGGCATCATACGGGTTTTCTTCGGCTGACGAAGACAGGACCGCACCGAGATGAAAAATAGTTTCGATCTTGTGCTCACGCACAACTCCCAGAACTCGTTGGCGATCTGCCAGGTCTCCCACGACCACCTGGACCTGCCGGAATTCCGCGCTGTCAAAATGAGGTTCGGAACGAATATCGAACGCAACCACGCGATCGCCACGCTGCACCAGCGGAATCGCCAGCCGCGACCCCAGATTGCCGGTGCCCCCGGTAATCAAGACATTCATCGATCATCCTTTCCAGTGTGCGACCATCTCATTCAATCGCGACAAGACACGGAGTGCTTGAACTTTTCCAAGACCGGGAATGGCCCCAGGCCGGACCTGATTCCGGAGTGAAAAACCTGTGAAGGAGAGCTTTGCCTAACAGCGTGGGTTTTCGTCGCGGATTGCCCCTTCCAGAAATCGCACACCCGGGCCCGCATCGCACCCGTCGGCGCGCACCGGCACTTTGGAACACTTAACACGTCGCTTGCACGCGTTCAACAACTAGAAGCCGCTGTACGCTTTTAGTGTTCAATACCAAGAACAGCAGGTATGAACGTTCAACCTATCGAACATACTTGACAGCCCATTCAGGTAACGGCAGTTTCGCAAAACGGGGGAGGTTGCGGATGGCAGAGACCCGACGAAGCCTGCTCAAGAAACTCGCCATCGGAGCCGTGGGTTTCTGGTCCGGCTCGAAGCGCGCGCTGGCGTTGTATTTCGGGGAAAACCCAAGCCCCACACGTGGCGCCGCTGACTTCTGTATCGCTCCGAACGGAAAAGATTCCAATCCGGGTACGGTGGCTGCACCTTTTGCGACCCTAGGCCGGGCGCGTGACGCGGTTCGAAAGAAGGTGGCCTCCGGACTGACAGGCAACGTCCTGGTCCAGATTCGCGGCGGAGTCTATGAGCAGACCCAGACCGTAACATTTGGGCCAGAAGATTCGGGCACTGACAAATTCTCCATCACCTACGCGGCCAGTCCGGGCGAGGAAGTTATTTTAAGCGGTGGCCGGAAGATCACAGGCTGGAAGAAAGGCCCGAGCGCGATATGGACAGCTGAAGTCCCCGAGGTCAAATCGGATGGCTGGTATTTCCGGCAGATGTTCGTCGGCGGCAAACGTGCCGTCAGAGCCAGAACTCCCAACGCCGATGATAAGACGCCATGGTGGGTCATCAAAACCTCCACGGCGACGAGAGAGTCTCCCCCGCCCTTGGATGTCCCCATTCCGGTGACTGTGACCGGCCCGCTCGAGGCGTACAGCAATCCTACCGACATTGAGTTGGTCTACGTCCGAAACAACGAAGAAGGGCGAAAACGTCTGGGCGCGATCGACACGACGGACCAGACGCTCACGCTTGCCCCGCCCCATCGCTGGAACTCAAGAGTTTTCACCAACGACTGGTCTCTCAGCCTCCCAGCCGCGGGGAAGGCATGCTATCTGGAGAACGCGCTGGAGATGTTGGATCAGCCGGGCGAATGGTATCTGGATCGAAATACCGGTGTCCTGTCCTACTGGCCCAGAGAGGGTGAGGATTTGACTCGCGACGAGGTTATCGCGCCGGTCCTGCAAAAAACCATGCTGGCGGTGATCGGCACGCCCGAGCGCCCTGTTTTAAATGTTCACTTCAAAGGAATCCATGTCGAACACGTGGACTGGCCTCTGCCGGCGTGGGGATACATGGCATTGTTCTGCTGCAACCTCCAAACGGGGACCGATGCCAAGCCAGGCCATCGCCCGATGGATGCGGCGGTCGAGTATGAGTTCGCCCGCTCTTGCAGCTTTACGGATGGAGGAATTTCCCATGTCGGCGGCATGGGTATCTGCCTTCGAAATGGCACTTCGTTCGACGTTGTTGAAGGAAACGAGATTTCCGATCTCGGGGGCGGAGGCATTTTTGCCGGCTACGCCAACGTCGGAGGACTGTACTTGTACGCGGCGCCTCCGCCTGAGAAAGACGAGTACAAGGGCTACAGAATCGCCAATAACTATGTCCATCATTGTGGCACGGACTACTACGGGGCAGTAGGGATCCTCTTGTTTTCATGTCAGGACACCGTCGTCTCGCACAACCTGGTCCACGACACCGCCTACATCGGCATGTGCGTTGCTGGCAGCCAGGACCCGAAGCTGCCGTTCGCTCGAAACAATGTGATCGAGCACAATCACATTCACGATGCGATGAAAGTGACCACCGACGGGGCGGGATTGTACGTCACCTTTGCCCAGTGGGATCGGGGCTGTATCGTTCGAAGCAATCTGATTCACGACACTCACGGAAATCCCATAGGACGCCTGGAGCAACACCTGGGCGAGCATCCACCGAGCGGCGGACTTTATCTGGATGGAGACAGCTCCGGCGGTCACTACGAAAACAATGTGCTCTACCGGAATTTTGCAGCTGGCCCAATCATCTTCAATTCCAAAACAGCGGAGCAGGACAATACCTGGCTGGACAATCTTTTCCAGAGGGAAGGGACGCTGCCAACGGAATTCATCGAGGCCATGGAAGCGTACGCCGGACTGGAGCCAGTTTACCGGCGTTCAATCCTGGGGAAGGAGTCGAATCCCTGCAAGAACTTCTCTCTGCTTGATTCTGCCGCTAATAAAAGTGTTGCCGCGTATCAGTTCGATCTTCCCAACAGAAGCCAAGGGGTCATCGAGATCATCTGCCGTCAAGACGGCAGCGGTGCCTCTGAAATTCTGAAGTTGCGCGGCCTGGACGGTTCGTCAAAATATGAATTGAAGAGCTATGCCAGCGCTTTGGCTCGCAAACCCGTATGGGGGATGCATGACAGGCAAGGCCCGGAGACCATGGTCATGTTGTCGGACGGTACAGCAGTGCCATTGTCCGAAGCCGGCCTGTCGCTCGCGGATGACAAGACAATCAGCGGTCGGCAACTTATGGAGCAGGGACTGACGATAACACTGCCGACATCTCCGAAGGTCGTGTGGATCGCCTACCAGCGAGTATAGGTGCGAGCGCTCCGCTCGTACTGCAGCGCGACGAACGCTTCCGTACCAGTCCGGCGCTGCCCCGCAGTGCCACGAACGCCGCACGAGCGGGCGCACGCGCCCACATCCCTAACTTTTAGTGTTCAATACCACGAACCGGTGGCTTCAATGTTCAACCTATCGAACATACTTGACAATGCTGAGCTCAACAGTGTGTAAGGGTTTGGGTGCAGGAGGTTGTTCGTGCAGCGCACCCGAGTCCGCGGACAACATATCCGCCTGACCAAAATCATCACCGCCAGATCCCAGAGCAAGGCTGCGTCGGTGGCCTCGTAACTGGAACGGACAAACTGAGACATAGGAGAGAGAGTTGCCAACCGTTCTCATCACGGACCACGTTTTTCCTTCGATTGACTTGCAGCGGAAGGTTATCGAATCGGCAGGTTTTACCCTAGAGGAAGTCAAACCCATTTGCAAAGCCGAACACGAGGTCATACAGAAGTGCGGCCGCGCCGATGTTCTGCTGGTGCAGTGGGCTCCCATCACGCGCCGAGTCTTGGAGGCGCTGCCGAATGTTCGCGGCGTTGTCCGTTACGGTATAGGGGTCGACAACATTGATGTCCCGGCCGCGAAGGAACTCGGCCGCATGGTTTCGAATGTCCCCAATTACTGCCAGGACGAAGTGTCCGACCACGCGATCTCAATGATCTTGAGCCTGGCCCGTCGAATTCCGCACGATGACTATCAGATCAAGCACGGCGGCTGGGGAGTCGGACCGTTCCTGCCCATTCCAGCCTTCGCCGATCTCACGTTTGGACTGGTTGGTTTCGGATCGATCGCGAGGAAAGTCAGCGAGAAGGCCAAGCCGTTCCGCTTTCGCCAGATTGCGTCCGATCCGGTGGCGCCGGCTGAAGTGTTTGCCAAGCATGGCGTCGAACGCGTGGATCTCGACACTCTGCTCCGGACGGCGGACATCATCTCCCTGCACTGCCCGCTGCTTCCGGACACCCGGCACATGATCAACGCCGAGACCATTGCCCGTATGAAACCGGGCTCGATACTGGTCAATACCGCGCGCGGTCCGCTGGTGAATGAGGAGGATCTGGTCGCAGCGCTGAAAGCGGGAAAGATCGTGGGCGCCGGCCTGGACGTTTTTGAAAAAGAGCCATTGGCGGTCGACAGTTCGTTGCGTTCTTTGCCGAACGTGATTCTGACCAGTCATGCTGCCTCGGTTTCGACGCGAGCCGTAGAGCAGCTTCAGATTCAGGCGGCTGAGGCTGCCCGCGACATCTTGCTGGGCAAGCGGCCAGCAGGTGCGCTGGTCTAACCCCTGTTCACGATGGATAAGGTTTTCTCGCAGGCCAGCGGCCCTGCAATTGTTCTGAGTTGGTGGGAAAGGTATTTCACCTTGAACGCTCTGGACTCAAACGGATGAAAAGACTGCGTGGACTGTCACTGTTTTGCCTGCTGCTAATCGTCTCCGCTGTATCTTTAGCCTCCACGGAACCATCTCCCGCCGAAAAGGCGGAGGCCCGACGGTGGGCTTCGGCGAAGTTTGAAGGAAAGCCACAGTCAGCTCCCGACCTCGGCTATCTCTTGCCACAGCTGAAGAACGGATCGGTGGAGAAAAATTCCCGACAAAATCATGGACTGAAGATTGGCGACAAGTCGTTCGAGCGGGGTATTCATTGTCCTTCCGTAGGGACGGTGAAGGTGCATCTGCCCTCGCCGGGCAAGCGCTTCAGCGCCGCGATTGGAGTCGACAGCAACGACATCACGTACTACTCGAGCCTGGGGCGCGGAAACGTGACCGTAGCCGTCGATGTCAACGGCAAAGAAATGTACCGCTCCACGGTCATGCGTGAGGGAATGGCGGCCGTTCCAATCAGTGTCGACTTGAATGGCGCGACCGATTTTACCTTGCACCTTGAAGGTACAAATGCTGCCATCGATTGGGACCAAGCCGACTTTGCGGACGCGAAGGTCATCCTGGCGGATGGAAAAGAACTTGAACTGAACGATCTTCCGGTGGGCCCGCTGCGCGCGGACTACACCCCGGAGCCGCCTTTTTCGTTTGTGTATGGCGGGACGAAATCGTCCGAATTGTTGAAGAGTTGGACTTCGCAGCGAAGCTCGCGCGAACTTGATGCTGACCGCACCGAGTACACGCAGGTCTACCGGGACCCCAAGACCGGCCTGGAAGCACGCTTTGTCGGAGTGGAATACCACGACTTCCCTACGGTCGAATGGACCGTGTTCTTCAAGAATACCGGCACGGCAGATTCGCCGATTCTTGAAAATATTCAGATGCTCGATTCGCGCCTGGAGAGAAATGGCGACGGCGAATTCCTGCTTCATCACAACAAGGGCGCTCCGGCCACACCGAATGACTACGAGCCCTATGAAACTCCCTTGCCCAAAAAATTCGAAAAGCGCTTGGTGGCGCATGGCGGCCGTCCATCGAATGGAGATTTCCCCTATTTGAATGTGGCATGGCCGGGCGAGGGTGTGATTATCGTTGTCGGCTGGCCGGGCCAGTGGGCAGGTCAGCTTACCCGCGATACCGCGAACGGCCTGCAAGTAACCATCGGACAGGAAATCACCCACTTCAAGCTCTTGCCCGGCGAGGAAGTTCGTTCGCCGCGCATCGTCATGCAATTCTGGAAAGGCGAATGGAGACGTTCGCAAAATATATGGCGGCGCTGGATGCAAGCCCACAACATGCCGCATCCCGGAGGCAAGCTGCCACCACCGCAACTGGCGGGAAACACTTC
Source organism: Terriglobia bacterium (assembly GCA_963822555.1). Classification (GTDB taxonomy): domain Bacteria; phylum Acidobacteriota; class Terriglobia; order Terriglobales; family Acidobacteriaceae; genus JAIQFF01. The sequence continues at coordinate 3,271,050 of CAWGHY010000002.1, read as the reverse complement.
GCGCGAGTATGTGGAGATGACCGAGGCCACCGCAGCCGACGAAAACATGTTCATCGACCGCTACGTCGAGGAAAAACTTCACCCGGACTATTTCTGGATGGACGCAGGCTGGTATCCGAACAATGGCAGTTGGGTGAATGTCGGGACTTGGGAAGTGGACACCAAGCGATTTCCCAAGGGGCTGAGGGAAGTAAGCGACCATGCGCACGCTAACGGAATAAAAATCATTGTCTGGTTCGAGCCGGAGCGAGTCACCAAGGGCACATGGCTGTATGAGAACCATCCCGAGTGGTTGCTCACTGCGCCACCGAATCCGGGCGACCAGCTTTATGACCCTGCATGGCGATTGTTCAACTTCGGCAACCCCGACGCACTGAAGTGGATGACCGACCATGTCGACCAGCTCATTACTTCTCAGGGGATCGATCTTTATCGTCAGGATTTCAATATGGACCCGCTGAACTACTGGCGCGCGAATGACGCGCCCGACCGGCAGGGCATCTCGGAAATCCGCTACGTGACGGGGTATCTCGCCTACTGGGACGAACTTCGTCGCCGCCACCCCAACATGCTGCTCGACTCCTGCGCCAGCGGCGGCCGGCGCAATGACATCGATACGCTTAAGCGCGCGGTTCCGCTCACTCGCAGCGATTATCTGCTGGAGGCCGGGGAGCCCATCAGCCAGCAGATGCAGACATTGGGAATGGCGCAGTGGATTCCGTACTTTGGAACTGGCACAAGCGGCGTCGATCCCTACGTTTTCCGGAGCCAGATGACGCCCGGCGTCATTACTTCGTGGGACCTGCGTCGAAAAGACAGCGACACCGATGCCATGCGAAAGCTAGTAAGCCAGTGGCGCAAGGTGTCGGTCAATTACTACGGCGACTTTTATCCGCTGACTTCCTACAGTCTGGCGAATGATGTCTGGGGTGCGATGCAGTTTGATCGACCGGAAGTGGGAGAAGGCTTTGTGGAAGTCTTCCGCCGTTCGCGCAGCTCTTACGAGACGGCGCGATTCAAGCTGCAGGGTCTCGATCCGGCAGCCCGCTATACCGTCACCAATCTCGATGTCTCGGGCAGCCATGAGATTTCGGGGCAGGAATTGATGGACCAGGGTCTGGAGATTCAATTGAAGCGTGCGCCGGAGTCAGCGCTGGTGACGTATAAGCGGATAGGCGCAAACTCGGCGTCGAACTGAACTGGTTTGTGAGAGGAAACGAAATGAAGCAGAGCTCGAAAACAAGATTGGTTGTCTGCTTATTTCTGTTGCACACCATTTTGATTTCGACGGCGTTTGCGGTGGAAGTCAACCGCGAGGAACAAGCTGAGGCCAAACGCTGGGCGGCCGCTAAATTCGCCGGCAAGGTCGAGCCCGTTCCTGCTCAGAACTACCTCACTTTGCTGGGCGAGCGCGGCGCAATTGAGCGCAACGTCCGGGCCGACCACGAAATCGGCGAAGGCTTATATTCCACCGGCGAAGGCCGTCCGCTGCGAATTTTCAATACTTTGTACGAGCACGGTCTATACACGAATGGCGCTCAGGGCGTGGTGGTTCACCTGACGTCTCCAGCGAAAAGCTTCGATGCCGTCGTCGGACTCGATAGCAGCTACGCCGGTTGCGGCTATACCAACAGCAGCCAGGAATTTTCGGTCAAGGCGGGCGACAAGATTGTATTTCCACCCACCGTGGTGAAGGTTGCTGCGCCCGGGCTGGCGGTGAAAGCCGATCTGGGCGGGGCTACCGAATTCACGCTGCAAAATGGGCAAGACCGGCAAAAAGAATGGTGCGGAGAAGCGGTGTGGGCCGACGCCAAGGTCACGCTGGAAGACGGCAACACCGTATGGCTGGGCGACATGCCGGTCGGCGCGCCGGCTGAGCCGTTTAGTTCGGCCCTGCCATTTTCCTTCACCTACGGCGGTAAATCTTCCGCGGAACTGCTAAGCACCTGGTCGAGGCAACGAGCGGTCACAGAGCTCGACGGCAATCGAACTCAGTACAACACGGTGTTTAAAGATCCCGCAACTGGACTGGTGGTGCGCTGGACGGGTGTCGAGTACCACGATTATCCGGTTGTGGAGTGGACGCTTTATTTCGAGAACACCGGTTCCGCCGACACGCCTATCCTCGAGAACATTCAAGCCGTGGATACCTGGTTTCAGAGAAGCGCGGGCGGAGAGTTTACGCTGCACCATTTTCGCGGAAGCCCTGCCCAGGCTGTTGACTTCCAGCCGTACGAACTCAAGCTGACACCCAAGATTGAAAAGCACATTGCCACCTCGGGTGGCCGTCCTACCGACAACGCTCTTTGCTACTTCAACATCGACGAGAGCGACAAGGGAGTTATCGTCGGCCTGGGCTGGCCGGGCCAATGGGCGGCGAATTTCAGCCGCGACGACAGCCGCAGCGTGCGCGTGCAGGCCGGCCAGGAACTGACCCACTTTAAGCTTCTCCCCGGCGAAAAAGTTCGCTCGCCCATGACCGCGCTGTTGTTCTGGACCGGCGGTTGGGTGCGCGGACAGAACGTATGGCGGAAGTGGATGCTGGCCCACAACCTGCCGCGCCCCGGAGGCCAACCCCTCACGCCGAAGCTGGCTGCCTCCAGCGCGCCCTGGTATGCCGAGATGTCACGCGCGGACGAAGCCAGCCAGAAGCTGTTTCTCGATCGCTATCGCCAGGAGAGAATCAAGATCGACTACTGGTGGATGGATGCAGGTTGGTATGTCAGCAACGGAACCTGGCCCAACACCGGGACGTGGGAGATCGATCCCAAGCGTTTTCCCAACGGCCTGCGGCCGGTCGATGACTATGCGCACTCGATGGGAATCCAGACGATTGTTTGGTTCGAACTGGAGCGAGTGACGCGCGGTAGCTGGCTGTGGGAGAACCATCCCGACTGGCTGCTGAAGAGCGATCAGGAAGAGCGCCACGGTCAGCGTTTGCTGAATTTGGGAAACCCGGACGTAGTTAAGTGGGTGGTTTCCTATTTGGATAAGTTCATTACCGAGCAAGCCGTGGACGTTTATCGTATCGATTTCAATATCGCGCCACTGCCATTCTGGCGCGAGAACGACGCTCCCGACCGGCAGGGAATTACCGAGAACAAGTATGCGATGGGATTTCTGGAATATCTGGACGAGCTGCAAAAGTTGCATCCCAAGATCCTGATCGACACTTGCGCCTCGGGCGGCCGTCGCGACGATCTGGAAACGCTTCGCCGCGCCGTTCCCATGCATCGCAGCGATTATTCCTACGAGCCAGTTGGCCAGCAGAACATAACTTACGGAATGGCGTTCTGGATCCCATATTTTGGGTCCCCGAACGGTGCACGCGATAACTATGTATTCCGCAGCTCCTGGGGCCCACAGATCAACGCTGTGTGGGACATGCGGCGCAATGATCTTGACTATGACTGGATTCGCAAGGCCACGGCTCAATGGCGCGCAGTCGCGGACAACTATCTGGGCGACTACTATCCGTTGACGCACTACGATCCGTCCGATCATGCTTGGATGGCCTGGCAATTCGATCGTCCAGATCGGGGCGAAGGACTGGTGCAGGCATTTCGCCGGTCGAACAGTCCCTTGAATTCCGCGCAGTTTGAGCTCCATGGCTTGCAACCCGATGCTCACTACGAGATCACCAACGCAGACGAGCCCGGTACGCAAACTGCGACTGGAGAGGAATTGATGCAAAAGGGTGTGAGAGTTTCACTGAAGGACAAGATGGGCGCAGCCGTAATTACCTACAAACGAACCGGACAGAAGTAGCGCATGAAAGTGCAAGGTGAAGGTGCACCCTGAGAGATGTTGGGCTTGGGATCGGGGTGATAGGTGTGCTCCTTGCCCTTGCCCGCTGAAGGCGCTACCATCCGGCAGCGGGCGCCGCAAGCGGATGAATTGGAACTTCTCGATCGTAGGATTCGTGTTGTTGAGTGCAGCAGTTCTTCGCGCCCAATCGCCGTCCGGAAGCGCGCCTCTGCCTGACTCTCCGGGCGCCACTATCACAAGTCCGAGCGGAGATATTTCCGAACTGGCCCGCGGCAAGCGATGGAAAGAAGTGGCTGCGCTGGCGGAAACAAACCATCATCAGGACCCGTCTGATCCCACTGCGCTCTATTGGCTAGGTATATCCCGCCTCAAGCTCAACCAACCTGTGGCCTCGGTTCAGGCTTTTCGAGTTGCTGAAAAGCTCGGCTTGAATACAGCGCTCTCACACGAAGGATTGGGACTCGCCTACTACGACCTGAATCAGTTCTACTTGTTTGAAGAGCAGATGAAGAAAGCGGCGGCTCTGGATCCTCACGATTCGACGCCGTATTTTTACCTGGGCCTGTATCGCTGGACTATTCGCTCGGACGCCGCAGGCGCGCTGGAGTTCTTTGAGCAGGCTTTACGGCGACATCCTGACGATTGGAAGAGCCTGTATCAAGCAGGGAACTGTCTGGAGCAGATGGGGAAATTGGTGGAAGCTCGCGATCGCTACACCAAAGCCATTGCTCTGGTGCAGAAAAATGGCGATCCGTTCGGGTGGCCTTATCAGGGCATGGCCCGATTGCTGCTGGATGACAAGCCGGAAGAGGCTTTGGATTTCGCGAAGAAAGCAGTGGCCTTGCAACCCGACGAATATTCCAATCACCTGACTCTGGCGAAAGTGTATGAGCGCCTGGGAAATTTGCCGGACGCGATTCGGGAAGCGGAAGCCGCCACGACCCAAAATCCGAACGACTCGACTTCCCGTTACGCTCTCTACAAACTCTATCGACAGGCAGGCGACCCGCGCGCGGCTGGGGCGTTGAAAACGTTTCAAGAGGTAAAGACGCTCTATGACCGCGACTAGCCGCCTCCGTCTTGGCCTAGTGTTGTGCCTGGTGTCAGTGGCAATGCCTGCGCCTATTGCTGCGCAACTTGGCCCCATCGCAAGCCCCGGTCAGGCGGCCCAGGCGAGGTCACAGGAAGAATTTGATTCGTATTTGGGGGTCGTGAGCGCCACCGATCCTCGTGCGGTTGTTCAACAGGTGAAGGCTTTTGTATCCGCTTTTCCCAAGTCCGAGTTACTGGGTGCGGCATATCAATATCAACTCCAGGCTTTCGAGCAATTGAATGACTTCGATGGGATGCTAGCCGCGGGAGAGAGGGCGCTGGCCGCGGATCCGGACAGCCTAAACACTTTGCTGGCGCTAGCCCCGGCCATGGCAACCCGCGCCGCCGGGAGATCGGATCGCGCCCAGTTGCTCTCGCAGGCGGAGTCCTACGCCCATCGAGCCCTGGACGGAGTCAACAAGATTCGCGTTCCTCACGAAGTCTCAATTGAACAATGGAATGTTCGAAAACGGCAGATGCAGTCCGAAGCTCATGGCGTGCTCGGCGTGGTCGCGCTGCAACGCGGGCAGTTCCAGACGGCCGTCAGCGAGCTTGAAATGGCGATCAGCCTTACTTCCCAGCCGGAGGGCGTGCAATTTCTCAGGCTTGGGTTGGCGCTGGCGTCGTCCGGCAAAAAGGAGGATGCGGAACAGAAGTTTCGCCGCGCCGCCGAGTTGGGGCCGGATTCAGTCCGCGGCGTCGCCCTGGATCAATTGAAACAACTGACTCGGACACAACAGCCGACTCGATGAGAATCCTATTACGCATTGTGTTTGCATCTCTCCGCTCACACTTCCAGGCTTTGTTTCTTTGAACGCGCAGACCGGATGGCATCCAGAAATCGGCGGCCGTTCGCAGTAATCGCCGCGACATCGCCGGCCTGAATGGCGGCGCGCTCCAGAATGATTTCGCCAACGCCCACCGCGGTCACACCCGCAGCCAGGAATTGACCGACATTTTCTCGATTGACGCTGCCGGTAACCACGAATTCGATTTGCGGAAAAGGTCCCTTGAGTGCGCGGATGTATGCCGGGCCTCCGACAGATCCGCAAGGGAAGATCTTAACCAGGTCAGCACCCGCTTCCCAGGCTACGAGCGCTTCGGTGGGCGTTAGAGCGCCGGGCATGCAAATCTTTCCGTAGCGTCGCGCTGACTCGACCACGCCAGCATGGAAAACCGGACTGACAATAAACTCCGCGCCGGCCAGTATTGCTGTACGGCAGGTTTCCGCGTCCAGGACGGTTCCCGCGCCGATCAACAGTTTCGTCCCATACTTTTTCGCCAGGTCTTCGATAATCTTGATCGCGCCGGGAACCGTCAGCGTTATTTCAACGACAGGAATTCCGGCTTCGATGATTCCTTCCACCGCGCAGATGGCTTGCTCGCGGGTGGATACGCGGACTACGGGAATCACGGCAACTTCACGAATCAGGGCAAGAGCTTTTTCTTTAGACCAGGAAATGGGATTACCCTCCTTCAGTGCGACGAACGACCGATCTATCCTTCCGCAGGTTGGTTAGCATAGTGGCGCCTGAAATCGCCCATCGCCTGCTGCACGGATTGCGAGCGATGACTGAAGACGCGAGCCAAGACCATCATTCCTAAGAGCGTGTCTTCCTCAAGCGGGCACAGTCGGGAGCTGGTTTGAAACTTCTGTTCGATGATCCTTCGGAGCAACTTGAGCTTGCGGGCCAGGCCACCCGAAAAGACGATATTGTTCCAGGAGCGGTCGGGCCAGATACGTAAAGCACAGTCGTAATAATTCTGCGCCATATTTTCGAACGAGGCCCGAAATAAAGTTCCCACGGTCAGATTCTGCTCCCGGATATTCGAGATCGAGCCTTTGTCCCCGACGGGACCTGGGAAGAAACTGAGTTTCACTTCCAGGTCGGTGTGCTCAACCGCGGCGGCGGCTCGTGCGATGTAGTCCCATGGATCAGGAATTGCGGCTCCCGAATGCTGCCCAAGTTCACTCAATAGATCGACCAGCACGTTCAGCGACCGCCCAGCCGGGAGATGCGAAAACGTATTGGTAAATTTCTGATCGAAGAACGGACGCGTCTGGTAATTCCCCAAAGCGAGGTGGCCGGTCAACCGGCTGACTTGAGATCCCGTGGAAATGTTCAGGGAGAGCTCGTCTTCGCTGAGTAGAGCTCCAGCGAGCGCACATTGATAGTCGCCAACCGGCGTGTAGCAGGGAACTTCGCCCGCTCCGACCTTCATGACGCCGACGACTTCACCGTGCCGGCGAATCGGAGGCCAAGTGAGCTTTCCAAGTCCGAGTTCCTTTATCACTTGTTCGTGCCAGCCCAAAGTCTCGAGCTGCAGCAGTTCGTACGCCATCGCGTTCGTGGTTTCTACGCTCGGCGCGGAGCTACACAGAGTGCTCAGCACAAAATCGGCCAGCGAAACCGGCACAAGACCGGGCTGCAGCAGACCCTTTTCGGCCATCCAGAAAAGAAAGCAGATGGGCGCTCCGGGAGGCAGTTCATTGCCAAGTTCGCGCTTTTGCTGCACCGTCAGCCGCTGCTTCAGGACATCGTAATAGGAACCCGCTCCTGACGGGTGCGGCTCAAGTGCCCGTTGATCGCGCCATCCGATGCAGTTGGACCGCGAAGCTCCGGTCTCGTCCATAAGGACGAGGCAGGACATCTGGGTGCACATCACTATGCCTTCGTAGGACGTCGAGGAGGCTGCGAGTTCGTCGATGAGCTTCCTGACGGTCGCTACGATCCCGGCAGGATCAAACTCGACTCGAAGCGGATCGGGAAGATTGAGCGGTTCGGGGAAAGGCATACGCCGAACTTGCTGTAACTCGGAGGCGTCGAGATCCAGAACCGCAGCCTTAATAAAGGATGTGCCGAGGTCAATGCCTATGAAAGCCAAAACCAACTCCTGGGTCTCGCTGGCCGGTCTGAAATTTTAATTCGCATACCCGATTTCCTTAAGCCGGGCCTGAAAATCCGCCGGCAAAGCGACCGCGGTGCCGGTCGAGAACGTAGACGCGTAATTTATCAGGTTCAGTAGCAGCCGATCGGCGACGGGATGCTTGTCCACGTGCTCAATAATCGGAAATGAATTGATGATGAACTGGCCTGCGCCAAACTTGTAGGAGCCAAGCAGAACTCCAGAGGCGTATCCGCCAGCGGTGGAATATCCGGCGGCGAACGACGCAGCGACGACTTCGCTCGGAGTGTCCTGCCCCTCAAAAACATGATGAGGCCACAGTGGCCCGAAGTAGTACCAGTCGAGCATTCCTTTGCCCTGCAGACCTTCGAAAATGGGATGCGCCTTGGCCACACACTCTTTGTGATAGAGCCAGTCGTTGAAGTTGTGAATGCGACCCTTATTCGCCAGAGGCAACCAGGCGGCTTCCTGTTTATCGCGCTTGAACGCATCCTGAGAGAGAAACACAACCGTGCTGCCGGTTGCGATGAATTCAGCCAGCGAGCGCCAGTCATTCGCGGACGACGGGTTGGCGGAAACGTCTCCCACCAGTATGAGTTCACGACTTCCCGAAACGCCGCCCTTGAACGGCGTGACGGCCGCGCCATGATCCGTCAGCCAAGCTTCGACATTCGCAGGGACGCCCCAGGTCATGACTTTTGCGCTCAGACGGGGAAACAAGGCCGGATCGGTGACATTAAATTTCCACGATGTTTCCGGCGGGGAGATGCCTCGTTCTATATAAGGGACAAGTTCGTAAGCGCCCTCCGGTCCGTGCAGCACAATCTCTTCTTTCATGACCGGCACTGCGAGCGGGCCGTCCTGCCCGGCGGTTGCATTTGGAATACGAAGCGGGCTCTGGCGTTGCCAGGCCAAGCCAGTGGGCCCCCAGACGCGGAACTGCGCGGAGTACTCGCCGGGACGAACTGCATCCTCATTGGCCAATACGGCTTCGACCGTGAATGGCCGGCCGGCGTAAACATTGGTGGGTTCGACGAACAGGCACCACCGCACCGGCGCCCACCCATCCTGCATGGCGTCAAAGGCACCCGGCTTCCAGTCGCGCCAGAATCGCCATACGCCTTCACCGGTGAAAGCGTGATCCAGCATTCCCGTGAGATTGAATCCGCAGATTTTCGGATTCGAACGAATCAAATTAAATCCGAGCAGACGATGCCGAGCCATGGCTGCCTGGCTCTCGCGCAATAGCGTTTCAGGAAATGGGTATACGACGTCCATGCCAAAGCGCGACCAGTCGGCAACAAATTTGTCGGCCATGGAGCGCATCAGAATAAAGTCTTCGGCCTCGGCAGGGATGCCGGCCTGCTCGTACATTCTGAGTTCGTGAATCACGTTCATCATGCTGCCGATGCCATACTCGGAGAGGAACACGGGCTTGCTATCGTTGCCCAGGTTTCGAGTCAGCGTGTTGATTTCGGGTGTCTGCGGCACTTTCGGATACAGATGAAAGTCACCCGTGCCGATCGCGGATGGCAGTTCCATCTTGACCTGCGGACCGCCGGGAGCTTCTTTGCCCCAGGTATATTCCCACTCTGTTCCGCCCGGGTTGCTCACCGAGCCCAGGCCGAGATGCCCGTCGAAGCGTCCGCTGGAAAGAATGATCAACCTGGAATCGTCGAAAGTGCGAACGTAGCCCAGGCTCGATTCGCCCGCCCGATGCACCGCGCCATCTTCGGTTTCGTTCAGCATGCCCCACATCACCAGGCAGGGATGATTGCGGTCGCGCAGAATCATCTCTCGCATGGAATTCTGGTAGCGGGTCTTCATCTGCGGCGAATCTTTCAAAAGCCAACTGCCCGACGATTCCTCATACATCATTAATCCCAGTTCGTCGCACATCTCCAACTCCCAGGGATGGGCGGTGCCGGAGATGAAACGGACCATGTTGAAGCCTGAGGACTTGGCGTACAGCAGATCTTTGCGCAGCATGTCGGGATAACCTTCCGGGGGCGAGATCACCCGGTAAGGACAGTGATTGCCTGTGTGAGTGCTGCGCACGAAAATGCGGCGTCCATTGAGCCGAAAATATCCATTTACCACGCGAAAGTCTCGGAAGCCGAAGCCGGTCGACGTACTATGCATCCCATCTACGTCGCTGGCTTCGATGCTGACATGCAGTCGATATAAATAAGGGTCAGTGACATCCCACAAGTGATGGTCACTGATGGCGATCTCGTGAGTAACGCCGGTTTCGCCCGCGGAGAGGTCTACGTTTATCGAATCCGTCAGCACAATTTGCGGCACCGACGTGGTGGTCACGACGAAGTGCACGCGGGCGTGGCCCGGCTTGTTGAGCGCACTCTGTACCGTAACGGATATAGGAACCTTGCCGGTTTTCCAGTCGGGACGGAGAAATACATCGGTGATGCGAACTGCCGGGGTCAGCAGCAATTCGACGGATTCGATGATGCCGCCATAATCTGCGAGTGCACCGTTTCTCAGCCCTGTGAACTTGTTCCGATGAGGGGTCTCCGGCAGAACGATTCCATCAATTGGCTCGTCACCAGGATTCAAAACGCGAAGGGAAATGCTGTTGCTTTGGCCGGGGCGAATCGCGCTGGTCGCATCGAACACGAAGGGAGTTTCGCCGCCTTCGTGAGTGCCGAGGTGGACGCCGTTCAACCATACATCCGCCAGGTAATCGACGGCGTTGAATCTCAAAAGATAGCGGCCGCCTTTGTAAGGATGAGCCGGAGCATCAAAGCTCCGCCAGTACCACACCACGCCGTGATACGCAGGAAAGGCTTCCTGAATGATCGAAGGCACGGGAGTGGTCTTGGCGTCGGGCCGAGGTGTAAGAAACCATTTCTGCTCGCGGCCGGCATTGCCTGGATCGGTGGCGATAAGCCAATCGCCGTCCAGCAAGCTGGCCAGGGTGGGCGCGGTCTGGCCATCCTTATTATGTGCTCCAGACTTTGACTGGTCGGCCAGCGGGAAAGCGGCCAGCGCCTCCGGCCCGAGTAGTGGACCTGCGATGCCCAAGCCCGTTCCCACGCGACCTGCAAGCTCCAAGAATTGGCGACGTTGCATATACGCTCCCCTTGACCTGGGCTAGTCTGTGTAGCCGATATTCCGCAGTTGAGATTCGAAATCCGCAGGAAGCGCCGCGACAGGCCCGGTCACAGAATCGGCGCCATACTGAATAAGATTCAGCAGTAAGCGGTCGGCCACCGGATGCTTGTCCACATAATCGAGAATGGGAAAGCTGTTGACGATGAACTGGCCGGCAACGAACTTATAGGAACCGAGAAGCACTCCGGAGGCGTAGCCTCCCGGCGTCGAATACCCGGTGGCGAACGCGGCAGCGATTACCTCCGCCGGGGTATCTTGTCCGTCGAAGAGATAGTGCGGCCACATCGGACCGTAGTAATACATATCAAGGACGCCTTTTCCCTGAAGTCCCTCGAACACTCGATGCGGCTTGGCCACGCACTCTTTGTGGTAAAGCATGTCCTCAAAACGGAAGACGCGCCCCTTCTTGGCCAGCGGCAGACGCGCGGCGCCGTCTTTCTCACGCTTGAAGGCTTGGGGAGCAAGAAACACAACCGTGCTGCCCCGCGCCATGCGCGCCGCCAGTTCTTTCCACTGGCCGGTGTTGGAGTCAGCCGAAACGTCTCCCACCAGGATCAGCTCCCGAGTCGCGGAATTTGTTCCTGTAAACGGCGCAGCCGTCACGCCGTGTGACGTAAGCCATGCGCCGACGCTGTCGGGGACACCCCAGGTTGTAACCTTCGAGTTGAGATGTGGCAGAGAAGCCGGGTCGGTGAGATGAAACTCCCATGAACTCTCCGGCGGAGAGATTCCGTTCTGAACGTAAGGTACAAATTGGTAAGTTCCGGCGGGTCCGGTGAGGGTGACCTCCTCCTTTATTACAGGTACGACCAGGGGACCATCCTGGCCGGCGGCGACGTCGGGAATGCGAACGTCCGCCTGGCGCTCCCAGGCGATTCCACCCGGTCCCCAGGCGCGAAATTGAGCAGGGTAATGCCCCGCGCGCAGAGTATCTTCATTTGCCAGCACGGCTTCGAGAGTGATGGGCCGACCTACGTAGGTGTGCGTCGGTTCGACAAACAGACACCAGCGCACCGGGGCCCAGCCATCCTGCATCGCATCAAAGGCCCCGGGCTTCCAGTCACGCCAGAATCTCCACACGCCTTCTCCAGTCATGCCGTGATCGAGCATGCCGGTGAGATTGAAGCCGCAGAACTTGGGATTGGACCGAATCATGTTGAAGCCCAGCAGACGATGCCGCGCCATCTGCCATTGGCTTACCCGCAGCAATGTCTCTGGATAGGGGTAAACGACTTCCATGCCAAAGCGGGACCAGTCGGCAATGAGCCGGTCGGCCATGGATTTCATCAGAACGTAATCTTCCGCGTCAGCGCGGATTCCAGCTTGCTCGTACATCCGGGCTTCGTGAATCACGTTCATCATGCTGCCAATACCGTACTCAGAGAGAAAGATCGGTTTACTGTCATGGCCCAGGGTACGCATCAACTCGTTCACTTCTGGAGTCTGCGGAACCGACGGATAAAAATGAAAGTCACCCGAGCCGATGCCGGACGGGTATTTCATGGCCACGCGGCCGCCATCGGGCGCCTCTTTGCCCCATGTGGGTTCCCAGACCGAGCTGCCCGGGTTGCTGGCCGACCCGATTTCGAGGTGTCCGTCGAAACGTCCGCTGGAAAGCAGGACGAGCCGAGTATCATCCAGCGAACGCACCAGGGACAACGCCGAAACAGCCTCGCGAAATACCGGACCGTCTTCCGTTTCGTTCAGCATCCCCCACATAGCGACGCTGGGATGGTTACGATCGCGCAACACCATCTCGCGCACCGAGATCTCGTAGCGCTCCTTCATCTTTGGAGAATCCTTCAGCAGCCATCCGCCCAGCGGTTCCTGGTAGACGAGCAGCCCCAGTTCATCGCACTGATCCATCTGGTAGCCGTGAGCTCCACCCGCAATGAAACGGATCATGTTGAAGCCGGATGCCTTGGCATAAAGCAAATCCTTTTTCAGCATGTCGGGATAGCCTTCCGGCGGAAGCGTTTGACTGAAAGGAGTGTGATTGCCGGTGTGAGTGCACTTTATGAAGATGCGGCGGTTGTTCAGACGGAAGTAGCCGTTGACGATACGAAAGTCGCGGAATCCAAAGTTGGAGATCGTTTCGTGAGAACCCTCAACCCCGACAGCTTCAACGCTCACGCTCAGGCGATACACATACGGATCATCGATGTCCCATAGCCGATGATTCTCGACTTCGATTTCGTGGTCGATGGCAGTTTCATTCTGAGGCAGAGTTACTTCGATAGTGTCGGTGAGCACAATTTGGCCGACCGCCGTACCAGTGACCGTAAATCGTAACCGGCCGCGGCCGGCTTTTCCCGATGTGTTCTGCACCGTGGTGCGGATTCTCACCAGACCAGTTTTCCAGTCGGAGCGAATGTGCGCATCTGTAATGCGAACCGCGGGCGTCAAGAGCAACTCAACCGAATCGATAATGCCGCCGTAGTCGTAGAGATTGCCATTCGAGTAGTTGACCGCTTTGTCGAGGTGAGGAGTTTCGACCAGGATCATGCCGTCGATGCGGTCATCGCCGGGATTGAGCACGCGCACCGAAAGCTGGTTGGTCTTGCCGGGTAAGATAGCTTTGGTTACATCGAGAACGAACGGAGTGTCGCCGCCTTCATGCTCGCCGACGCGCTGCCCATTGACCCACACGACTGCCGTGTAGTCCACGGCATTAAAGCGCAGCAAGTATCGTCCGCCCGCATAAGGATGAGTCTCGGCCTGGAATTCTTTCCAGTACCAGACCACTCCGTGATACGCCGGAAAAGTTTCCTGAATGATCGAGGGAACGCGGGTAGCCTTGGCATCAGGCCGAGGTTTACTGAACCAATTCTGTTCGCGGCCAGCGTTGCTGGGATCGGTAGCGATCGACCATTGCCCATCGAGCGAGAAAGCCATGGTGGGGGCTTTTGTCCCGGTCTTGCCCGATTGCTTGCCCGCAACTTGCTGGTCTACATTGGGCAGGGCCTGAAGCGTTTCGGCTCCCAGCAATGGAACTGCGACGCCCAAGCCCGCTCCAAGCCGTCCGGCAAACTCCAGAAAGCGACGACGTTGCATAGGTGCTCCCTCTTCTGGCCCAAACTCCAGATGTGAATACAAAGCTGGACAGCAGAAACCGCGGACGGCACGATTGCGAACCACGAACTTGAAACTGATCTAGCTCACTCTAAAAACTTTGTGTCCAGTCCCAGCTGTTTGCCGAGGCGGCTGAGCGACGTCAAAATCGGTTCGGGAAGCGCGATGCCATTCTTGAGCGCATCTTCTCTCTTTCCCCACTCGATTTCGCCGGGGACGTAAACGCGATCCGAACCCTTGGCCTTGGGAGACTGGCGAAGCTCGCGGATAATCTGGTCAACGCGCTGCTTGAAATCTTCGATCGGAAGGATCGCGCCCACATTAATGACGATGAACGCCTGTCCCAGGTGGGAAACTTCCTTGGACTGTAAAATCCAGCTCTTCACTTCGCTCAGCATTCCAGCGCCGGTCAGAGCGCCAGCCAATACTTCGATCAGCAGGGCGATGCCGTATCCTTTGTGTCCGGCCATGGGTAACATTGAGCCCGAGTTTGGCCAGTCTCCAACTTCCGAGGTAGGCAGTCCTTCCGCATCCGTCAGCCAACTGGGTGGAATGGCTTGCCCCAGCGCCTTCATGCCGAGAATTTTGCCAGCGGCAACAGCACTTAACGCGATATCAAGGAGAATCGGATGCTCTTCGCCCGCCGGAACCGCGTAGGCAACTGGATTGTTGCCGATGATATGTCCGCGCGCGCCTGGGACTACCATGTTGGGATCGGCGTTGCTCATCGCAATCCCGACCATGTTTTCGCGGGCAGCCATGTTGGCGTAATATCCGGCCGCGCCGAAATGACTGCTGTCCCGTACACCGACCCAGGAAATGGTGCTCTCACGAGCCTTCTCGATCGCCAGGTTCATGGCCATCGTGCTGCCCAACATTCCCATGGAAGAGTGACCATCGACGATTGCCCATCCGGTGCCCCCGGCAATCACTTCAGGCAAAGCGGTCGGATTGATGCCGCCGCTCTTCATGGTGTTCACGTAGTTCGCGAGCGCGCCGGTACCGTGAGAAAAAGTTCCCCAGGTATCGGTCATCACCAGAACTTCAGCGACGATTAGAGCATCCTGCGGCTTCAGCCCGGCTTTGGTGAGGGCATCGACACAGAACTTCTTCAGCTTTTCCGGCAAAACCCGTTTCGACGTCGACATCAACCGTTCTTCCTCCAGTGAATCAACTCTTTTTCGGCCCCAGAATGTAATCCTCGCCAAACTTCGACGTCGACTCCGTGCGAAAGTCTGAGATCAAGGACATGAGGGAAACGGTGCCGCCATCCAGCACAACCGTTTGCCCCACCAGGAACGAGGCATCGTCACCGCACAGAAATGTGGCCAGGCGCGCAACGTCGATGGGCAACCCGTAACGTGCCACCGGTACGGCGTTCGCTGCGTCTTTCTTCGCTGCTTCCTCGCTGAAGCCGGGGATGGCCTTGAAATAATTTTCTACCGTGATCCATCCCGGCGCGATAGCGTTGATCCGTATGCCCTTGTGTGCGAGTTCCACGGCGAGCGCGCGGGTGTGAGCGATAATGGCTCCTTTAGTGGCGGCGTAGGCCGAATGCTCAGGCGCACCCTGAAGTCCGTGGATGGAAGCCAGGTTGCAAATGGTGCCGCCCCCGTGCTTCAGCATGTCTTTTACGATGGTCTGTGTGATGAAGTAAGGGCCGAGAAAGTTGATATTGAACAGCTTCTTGACGTGGTCAGGTTCCATTTTCAAGAACGGGCGGTTGAAGCTGACACCGGCGTTGTTCACCAGGCAGTTGATCGAGCCCAGGGTTTTGACGGCGTAATTCGCCAGCGCAATCGCCTGGTCGAGATCATTGAAGTCGGCGCCAAATATCTCCGCGCGCCGCCCCATGGATTTGATCTCTTTCGCGGCACTGGCCGCGCCATCCTTGTGATGGCTGTAATGCAAAACGACGTCTGCGCCTTGTCGTCCAAATTCAAGCGCGATCTCCCGTCCGATGCCGGTGTCGGCGCCAGTTACAAGGGCTTTTCTACCGGGCAGTTTTGATCCGTTGCTCATAAAATTATCCTTTTTCCCTTTGTTCCGCCGCGACCTGTGCGCTAATGCGCCGAATAGTTAGCTGCGGCCATAATGACGGTGGCCACCAGAAGGACCGCCACTCCGGCAACATTCACTTTGAAAATGCGACGTGCTATGGCCTTCCACTCTCCGGTCAGCAATCCCGCCAGATTTCCGGAAAGGATCAGAGTTATGTTGAACAGCGCCCATCCTACCGACACCCCGAGAATGCCCAGGTAGACGGTTCCACTGCTGTAAATTGCGATCGCGATCATCCAGATCGATCCGCCGAGAATAGCTGGCCCCATCTCGGATGGTTTGGCCGCAAAATTTTTCCAGGTTTTGTTACGGGTCAAAAGGTAGACGCTATATCCCAGGTTGACCACGAGTCCGCCGAGAAGTGCGATTGGCCACACTGCGAAGACCGCCCACTGTGCTTGAGCGCCTTGCGCCTTTGCCAGTTGGACGATGTCACCGCCAAACGCCAGCGCAATGTTCAGCAGGGCCGCCAGAAATCCCGAAACCACGCACAGGATCATTACCAGCAAGTAGGTCTTTCCCGAGCGTACCGCACCGGGCGGCAAAGGCTGAGTTTTCTCGCGCTGATAACCGGCCCATCCGCAGAGTGCAACTCCGAGCAACATCACGGCGGTTCCGAGGAGAAGCAGTTGTCCGCTGGGTTTCGAAACAAGTTCAAAGTGCAGCAATAGCAACGGGGTGAGCGTTCCCAGCGCGGCGCAGAGACCGTTCAAAATCGAACCGGTCAGTGCCAGCCCGATCTTGTCAACGGAAATGCCGGCTCCGAGTTGTGCGACTCCCCAAAGTACCCCATAGAAAAATGGCTTGGCCATGGTGCTGAGAGGAATGGAGGAATACACCGCTCCCAGATGCGGCACAAAAATAAAGGCAATGCATATGGGCACGATCAGCAGCGACATGATCGAGTAGACCAGCCAGAAGTTCTCCCACTTCCACACGTGGATCCATTTCAAGGGGACAAGATTCGTCCCCATGATGGAGCCCGCGAAAAACACTATGACAAAGCCCGCGAGAATGATCATTCATTTCCTCCAGCCCACGATCGAACGATTGACGTCCTACAACTCCCGAGTTTGATCCTCGGGGTGTTACCTGGACTGAGCTTTGCCGCTTTCATGCTGGTTGGCGGCAAAGCGGGCGAGCTTGGCGCGAAATCCCGGCTGCCGCACCACTTCCGGGTTGACGACATTTTGTGGCACGAGGCCTTGTGCCACGCGCAATACATTGCGAACGATCAGGTCTCGGGTGGCGTGTGCGGCGCGATGCGTGCTGGGCAACCAGTGCGGCGTCAAAATTACGTTGTCCAGTTCGAGCAAGGGACTGCTTACCGGCAAGGGCTCGGTCTCAAAGACGTCAAGTCCCGCGCCGGCGATCCTTTTCTTGCGCAGAATTCGGATCAAAGCCTCTTCGTCGATCAGTTCGCCGCGCGCGACATTCACCAGATATGCGGTGGGCTTAAGGAGCGACAACTCCCGCTCCCCCAACATGCCGCGGGTTCGATCTTCAAGCCGGTTGTGCAAGCTCACGATGTCGCTGGTGCGCAACAGCGTATCCAGGTCGACCAGTTGTACTCCTAAAGCTTCCGCCTGCAATGGGTCCGCGCTGGGCGAGTAAGCCAACAAGTTCATGTGGAACGGCGCAACCAGCCGAGCCAACTCCGCGCCAGTTTTTCCCAGCCCGATAATTCCCAAGGTCTTGCCGATCAGGTCGTCTCCCAGGAATTCCGCCTGACGATCCCACCTGCCAGTTCGCACCAGCCTCTCCTGCTGCGGAAGTTTCTTGGCCAGCGCAAACATCAGTGTGAATGCGGCTGAGGCGGTGGAGTGAGTCAGCGTGTCGGGCGCGTTAAAGAGCACGACGTCGTTGGCTGTGCAGGCCGCAATATCGATCTTGTCGTATCCAGCCCCGGCGCGTGCCAGCACGACGAGATTCTCAGCGCCGTTGGCGAATGCCGACGCTTTCACCCACGGACGAAAAATCACAATCGCATTGGCCTGCGCAACATGCTCGGGCGTGACCTGAAGCGAATACAATCGCTCCAGGTAAGTGCTGTCGCCCGGGGTTGGCGCCTGCTCCATCAGAAACCCGGTCTTCACGTAGCCCACCTTGGCTAAAGCATCGAGACCGATATCGCCGTACTTCACCGCTCCGGTTTCGTCCAGGTAATCGCCGGTGAAAAATACTTTGAAGGGAGGCATGTTCTACCAGCCCCTCACTTTTTCTTCTGTGGTTATTTCTACGTGAGCGCCGGGACGTGAAGTAAAATCTGGCTTCAAAGCCGCGCCCAGCCCGGGCTTTCCGTTGAGCCGAAGCTGCCCGTCGGTGATGTTCAAAGGTTCGGTGAGGACATCGTTGTACCAGCCGTCGACGTAACCACGCACGATTTCCTGGATCATGGCGTTTGGAATATGCAACATGAGATGCGCCGCGGCCCACAAAGCGACGGGGCCGATGGTGTCGTGCAGCGTAATGGGCAGGTAGTAGGTGTCCGCCATGCTGCAAATCTTTCGTGTCTCGGTGAAGCCACCGCCCCAGGAAAGATCGGGCATGATGATGTCAGCAGCGGGCTTCTCGATGTACTCGCGGAAGCGGAAGCGGCTGAAGGCGCGTTCGCTTTGGCAAATCGGAACCTTGGTGCTCGCCTTGAGACGGACAAAGGCCTCGACATTGTCGGGCGGCATGATTTCTTCCAGCCACATCACGTTGTAAGGTTCGAGCGCGTGAGCGATGCGAGTGGCTGCAGGCAAATCCCAACGGGCGTGTCCTTCGATGGCGACCGACATTTTCCCGCCCGTAGCGCGGGAAATATCTTCCAGGATTGCCAGGCCTTTCTTAAGCTCTTCGTCCCCGATAAAGTGGCCCAACGTACCGGCTGCGGTTTCCTGTCCCCAGAGATGCACCTTGCCGTGGGGTTGCGCGGGGCCGGCAAGAGTGGTGCCGAACTGATCGAAGGGCCAAATCTTCATGGCCTTGATGCCTTGTTTCAACAAGTCGCTGGCTAATTCGCCGGCTCGACCTTCCATCCACAGGTTGTAGTCAGGATATTTTCCGTAGCCGACGCAGGTGTTGTAGACGGCTATGCTCTCGCGATTGCGCCCTCCCAGCAGGTTGTAGATGGGTAGTCCGGTGTGCTGGCCCAGCAGGTCCCACAACGCCACATCAATGGCGGAGATGGCACGCATTTCCGCGCCTGCAAAGCCGCAGAAATTGACCAGTGAAAATAAATTATTCCAGTGGTTCTCGATATCGACGGCGTCGCGCCCGATCAGGAGGGGCGCCAAGAGATCGTGAATGACTGCACTAACCGCGCGGGGCAGATAGTAAGTTTCGCCAAGACCAACCAGGCCATCATCGGTATAGATGCGGACCCATAAGTTGTTGGGTAATGCCTGGCGAGAGTTAGGCGACTGCTGACGCCAGACGGCATCGGGCATTGCCTCGAACCAGATGGTTTCAAGCTTCGTAATTTTCATGAAACAGATCGGTCGCTCGTTCTCGCAATCTAAAGCCCGTCCCGATTCTGACTATGCTGTCTTTACTGGATTCGACAGCTTGCCGATACCGTCGATCTCGACCACGACCTCATCGCCGGCCTTCAGGAAAATCGGAGGCTTGCGCGCGAAACCGACTCCATGCGGTGTTCCGGTGCTGATCACGTCGCCGGGTTCCAGCGTAATTCCGCGCGAGATGAAGGCGATGAGTTCCCGCACGCCGAAAATCATCTTGTCGGTATTTGAATCCTGCAACCTCTTGCCATTTACCAGGCAGCGGATGGGAAGAGTCTGCGGATTCGGAATGTCTTCACTGGTGACCAGATAAGGCCCCATAGGTCCGAAGGTGTCCTGACTCTTGGCCCGCACCCATTGTCCGTCGCCGCGTTGAAAGTCGCGGGCACTCACGTCATTGAGGCAGGTATAGCCGGCGACATAGTTCAAAGCGTCAGAGGTAGAAACGCCTCGGCACTTGCGTCCAATGACAACAGCCAGTTCCGCTTCGTAGTCGACCTCGTTCGTGTCCGGAGGAAGCACGATCGGATCGCCCGGGCCTGTAATGCACCCGGTCAGCTTGGCGAACACCACTGGTTTTTCAGGCAGCGGCACTCCGCCTTCTGCCGCGTGATCTTTGTAGTTGAGGCCGATACAGAGCACGTTACGGGGGCGGAACAGCGGGCCGAGCTTAATCTTGTCTTCGGGTGTGGCCTGTTTGCTCAATGCGGAGGCATCGCCCACGAAATTGCGGACACGATTGAGTCCGCCCGGTACAAACAATGCTTCTTCGATGGTTAGCGGCAGTGAAACTTTTTTCGCTTGGGCCTTTTCGAGGATTACGATCCCCGCAGATGTCTTGATCGCCAAACGCGGACCGGATGGCGTAATCGCAGTCAACAAAATCATGAACAACCCTCTCTCTCAGTAGTATTGATACGGGCGTCCCGCCCGCGGTTCGGGCCGCCGGGACGCGGTGCTACATTAATCAAAAATTTTTCCTGCCGCGAAGCCGCCATCCACCATCAGGCCGCTTCCGTAGACATACTTGGCTTCATCGGATGCCAGGTAGAGAGCGGCATAGGCAACGTCCTCAGGAGTTCCGAGGGTCCCGGAAAGCTGACGTTTCTTCAGATTGTCCGTTGCCTTCTCAAGATTATCGGCATAATGCTTTTTCAGATAGCCTTCGACAAACGGAGTGTAGATGGTGCCGGGGACAAGCGAGTTCACCCGTATGCCGGAGCGGCAATAATCGGCTTGCATGGCCCGGGTAAGCGAATACACAGCGCCTTTCGAGGCAGAGTAGGCGGCGCGCTGCGCCAGTCCCAGCACTGCAGCTCCCGAAGCCATGTTGATGATGCAGCCGGCTTTCTGCTTCAGCATGATGGGCACGATGTATTTACACGCGAGGTAGATGCCCTTGGTGTTGATTGCCATTACCCGGTCCCATTCCTCTTCCGAGGTCTCGTGCAGCGCACCCACGCAAGAGACTCCGGCATTGTTGAAGAGGATGTCGATGTGGCCGAACTTTTCCAGTACCGTCCGGCTCATCGCTTCGATGTCGGCGGCGCTGGCCACATCGGCGCTGAGAAAGAAGCTCGACGCCCCAATTTCATCCGCGACTTTTTTCCCGCCCTCTTTGTCGCGATCGATGACCGCAACCCGCGCGCCCTCCCTGGCGAAAATTCTGGCCGAAGCTTCTCCGATCCCGGACCCTGCTCCGGTTATGATCGCTGTCTTACCCTGCAACCGCATGCCTTGCTCCTGTGAAAGTATGATCCCTTATTAGATTTCGGCTGCCAACAGCCGCCGGGCAATCGAGCGGACAGCCGCGTCCGGTCCGCGAAAGGCCCACATCTGAGATTGATCTTCTGAACGCGAACTGCCTTGCGGAGGCCCGACCGCCGGCACGTGATATTCCAGTTCGCTGAACGCGCCTAACCCGCTGTTCACATTGCACGCCTGAAAAGCAAAGCCGAAATTCTCCGTCTCCGCCCAGGGCACGTCGATGTACTCGGCCGAAGGATTTACGCTGAAATTGCGGACCACGAGCGAAGTTTCGCTGCCCGTGCTGTAGATGTAGCCAGCGCGTCCGGTTACGGCGGCTGCACGAATCCCGAGTTTGTGCTCTCCGCTCGCCCGCATTCTGTACTTGACCAGGTGATCGTCAACGATAAGATCGTCGCGGCTGATGGTACCCATATATATTTTGGGCTGGCTGCGGAAAAATGTTGGGACCAGCATGTCTCCACCATGCGGCATCTGGGCGAGGTGCCACAATCCGACTTGCGGAGTGGGGTCCGGACCTCTCATCTCAAGCGTGGCGTGCAGGGTATAGCCCGCATATTTCACCGCTGCATCCGCGGGCTCACGATCATACCGAAGAGGATTCAAAGCTGGCGTCAGCGATTTCGTAATCTCGAGATCAACTTTTTTCTTGGTACGGGAGAGGCTCAAGGTGGCGCGGTTGGTCCAGCTGAATCCCCCGTTTTTCTTGGAGACCTCATAGTGCCCGGGATCAAGTTCGCGCTGCTGAAAGTAAGTCTTCAGATCCGGAAACTCCGGAAAGAAAAAATCCACCTCGGGAGCCAGCCAGGTGCGCTCGCCGCCGGAGTTGTGCCACTGCTTGCCTTCGTAGAACTCGCGCGCGGTGCCGGCGTCGGCGAGAGCGGTGTGGGTCCAAAAGAAACTTTCATCGTCGCCGGGGGCGAACAGGCCCAGGATTCGTCCGCCATAGGGTAGAACGAGCGCCTTGGTGCCGTCGGGGCTCTCCCAGGTTTCAGTGGGCTTGCCAATGGCGTCGAGTGTTTCGATGAGCTTGGAGCGCTTCATGGTTTCCTGAACAACAATTCCTCACCCGGCTTCATCAGCACCGCCTGGGTTTTGGGCGCGAGTTCTTTGCAGCGGTCGAGGAAGACCGCGGGCTGCCCGTTTTGCTCGACGAACATCCAGAAGTGGCTGGGAATCACGACTTGCGGATTTACCAGGCTGGTGAGCTTAGCCGATTCCTCCGCATCCATGTTACCGAAAGCGCCGTTAATGCAGGGGATCAGAACGTCGGGCTGCATCTTGATGGCGGGAGCAAATTCATCCGGGCGATAGGCGGTGTCTCCGGTGTGATAGACCTTGATGCCGCCGAAATTCAGGACCATGCCCAGTGCGTCCGGCGCAAGTTCACCATGGTCGGCGTACACGGCATTGATCTCGACGCTGCCCAGGGTGAGGCTCTGACCTTCATCCATCAGATGGCACCGTTCTGCCGGAATTCCCAGTCTCGTGAATTCCTTGATGCACTCGATGGGTCCGACAAACTGAGTTCGGGGATTCTTTGCCAACACCGGCAATGCATCCGTATCCATGTGGTCAAGGTGCTCGTGGGTGCAAACGATGATATCGGCGTTGGCCTCTTCCGCAAGGACGGGACAGGACATCATGCGCTTGAATCCGATGAGCCGTTCCACCACATCCGAGAAGTACGGATCGATGTACACCAACTCATTCGCGCTGCTTTTGAAGGCAAAGCCGGCCTGGCAGAGCCAGTAGATGGCAAGTTCTCCGGATTTTACTTTACGTTGTGCAATCTTCTCGGTGAAGCTAGGCATTCGATCTCCGGCCTGCGCCATCGCCAGAAGCGGTTGTGGGTTGCCAGGAGAAACCTTGAGGATTTTCGATCAGATCGACCAGCTTGCTCAGAAATGCCGCGCCAGTTGCGCCATCGGTCACGCGATGGTCGACGGTAAGGTTCAGCATAACAGTCGGCTTCACGGTCAGAGTCTCTTCGACCCATGGCCGTTTACGAATTTGCCCAACCGCGAGAATTGAACTCTGGCCAGGTGTGATGATCGCCTGGAACTGATCGACCCGGTACATGCCCAGGTTGCTCAACGTTGCTACTCCGCCCTCGAGATCCGCCAGAGAGAGTCGACCGGCCCGCGCTTTTTCCACCAGTTCGGTTCGGCGCGTTACCAAGGTCCGAAGATCAACGGAGCCCAGATTGCGGATCACCGGAGCAACCACTCCCTTTGGTGTGGCTACCGCCAGACCAAGGTCCACCGATGATCGACTCGAAACGGTGTTTCCTTCCCACGTCGCGTTCAATTCCGGATTGCTCTTGAAGGCTTGAGCAAACAACATCAACAGCAGATCGGTGAGGGTTATCTTCATGCCGCCGGACTGAGCGAGAGAGGGTTTGAAACTTTCATGAAGCGCGATCAAGTTCTCGGCATTCATTTCGGCTGCGACGGAAAACGTGGGAATGGTTTGAACGCTGAGAGTTAATTTCTCGGCGATCAACTGACGACGCCCGCCATCGGGCGAAGATACTTTCTTTACCGAGGCGGCAGCGCTCTGAATGTCTTTTTCTGAAATCTGCCCATCGACGCCGGTCCCGCGCACCGTCGCCAGATCCACTCCCAATTCTTTTGCCAGTCTTTTCGCCCTGGGCGAGACCGCTCGCGGACTTGCGGCGCGACCGTCGGAAGCACGATCGGCGGAGGCTGGTTCGGTTGCGCGCGCCGTCGCCGACGCTTTCGATGCAGGGGCCTCAGGCACCGTGGATGCCTCTTCAAGCGTTTCCTCAGAGGGCTGTTCGCTGCCGACCGCAGTGATGTCTTCGCCATCGCCGCCATCGACGTAGGCGAGCACAGTCCCCACTTTTACGGTTTCGCCGGCGGGCACGATGATTTTGCCCAGGGTGCCATCAACCGCGGACTCCACATCCATTTCGACCTTGTCCGTCGAAACGCTGAAGAGCGGTTCGTTCTTCTTGACCGCATCGCCGGTTTTCTTCAGCCAGCCGCTGACGGTGCCTTCCTCCATCGTCAGTCCGAGCTGAGGCATTACGATTGCAAAACTCATACGACTGTTCTCCTGAAAAAGACCACTCCCGATCATGCACCCCAAGGGGAATCGGGATCTAGAGTTTCTTCCCGACGAGGGCGGCCACTTCGCTCACGATTCGGTCAACCGAGGGAACCAAGTAGTTGTCCAGGGACGGGCTAAAGGCATGTGGCGCCGGTAGAGTGCAGACTCTCAGTATCGGTGCATCGAGTTCGTACAACGCTTCGCTGGCAACGATGGCAGCTATCTCCGCGGAGACACCGCAGGATGCGTAAGCTTCATCCACAATCACCAGGTGACCCGTCTTCGCCACCGAGGTCAAGATGGTTTCCTTGTCGAAGGGAGCCAGGGTACGCGGATCGATCACTTCGACCGAGATGCCTTCCTGCTCCAGACGCACCGCCGCCTGCATGGCCCGATGCACCATCTGGCTCATGGCGACCAGCGTGACGTGCTCTCCAGGACGGCGCACCACCGCTTGTCCAAAGGGAATCAGATACTCTTCTTCGGGGACATGGCCTTTGATGTTGTAGAGAGCTTTGTGCTCGATAAAAATGACCGGGTTCGGATCACGCAGAGTCGTTTTCATCAGACCCTTGACGTCGAATGGCGTGGACGGCAGAGCCACTTTCAATCCCGGAATGTGCATGAAGAAAGAATAGAAAGTGTGGGAGTGATGCGGGCCTGTGCTGCGTATGCCACCGCCCGCGGCGCGCACCACCACGGGAACTTTAAACTTTCCATCCGAGATGTAATGGATGGTAGAGGCCTGCTGGATGATTTCGCAGATCGCCTCGAGGACGAAATCCAGAAAGACGATGTCGACGATAGGATGGCTGCCCGCGAGCGCGGCACCGATGCCGAGCCCGGTTTGACCGCGTTCCGCGATCGGAGTGTCGCGTACCCGCTCGCCGCCGAATTCGGCCCACAAGCCGCGGCTCTGCTGAAAATTCCCCCCGCGCGGGCCAATGCCCTGTCCCATGTAGAAGATGCTCGAATCGCGACGCATCTCTTCGCGGATGGCCTCGACTCCGGCCTCCGCATAGGTGATCAAACGCTGTTTGTCGGCTGGTTGGCCGGTTTCAGCTTCGGACGCCGTCTTCACTCCACCCATTTTTTCCTATCCAGTGTCTAGCTTGAAAAAACGTGGTCCAGCGCGGTGCTCACGTCGGGCTGAGGGTCATCAACCGCGAACGTAGCTGCGTCCTGAATCACTCGATTTACTTCGCTGTCGACCTCATCAAATTCCGCCGCTGTCGCCCACGACGAAGCGATAGCTTTTTCGCGCAGTCCGAGGATGGGATCTCTTTTCCTCCAGGCCGCGACTTCTTCCTTGGTGCGATACGACGTGCCAGGATCGCCCTCGTGATGGCCAAACCAGCGGTACGTTAAACATTCAAGCAGGGTTGGACCCTCACCCCGGCGCGCCCGTTCGACCGCCTCGCCGGCTTTCGCGTACACGTCCAGAACGTCGTTTCCATCCACGGTCACACCAGGAATTTTGTAGGCTGCGGCACGGCTGGCCACGCTCGTGTTCTTGGTAGCTTGTTCGAAGGGCATTTCGGTGGCGTACAGATTGTTCTCGCAGACGAACAGCACTGGCAAGTTCCAGGTCGCGGCGAGGTTGAGACCTTCATGAAAAGCACCGTTATTAACTGCACCGTCGCCGAAAAACGCAACCGATACCTGGTCGCTACCGCGTACCTTGGCGCTCAATGCGGCACCCGCCCCGATCAAAATCCCCGGCGGGACCACGCCGTTCGATCCCAGAAAGCCCACCGAAGGTTCGTAGAGGTGCATGGTCCCTCCCCGGCCTCCAGAACAGCCATCGACGGCGCCCATGAGCTCCGCCATTGTCGCTCGGGCGGAAATTCCTTTTGCCAGCGCGTGACCGTGTCCGCGATGGGTGCTGGCTACATAATCGTCAGTGCGCAAATTTGCGCACACTCCCACGGCAATGGCTTCTTCCCCTACATAGACATGGATGAATCCTGGCATTTTGCCAGATCGAAAGATGTCTCGAGCCTTAAGTTCGAACTCGCGAATCTCCACCATGCCGCGATAGAGCGACATTGCCAGTCCCTTTGGAGGTTTCACTGCGATCTCCCATCTTGGCACGCCGGTGGTGTGATAACTTGCGGTCGAACGCGGCTAAGGCATGCTTGCGCCAAGCAACCTTTTAGAGGCTAATCACTAGGGTGTCAACTCATTTCAGCCTATTGAACAGAGAGTGCTTAGGTGCAATTCTGGTCATTGACCAAAGGTCCGCTGTATGAGAAATTGTGATCGTCAGTATTACCTTGGCACAGGTGTGGACGCTCCCAGCTCCCAGTTTGAGAGTGTCCCATGAGCGCTTGAGCCAAGTGGGGGCGTGGGGCCCCGGGGGGTACTGCAATGAGCAAACAGGACATATGTATTCCAGTGGCCGAGACGTTGCTGGAGAGTCAGGATTTTCGGCTTCCGGCTGTCGATCGGGCCATGAGCCTTTTTGAACTGCTGGCTAACTCACAACAGGGGTTGACGCTTTCGGAGTTGAGTCGAAAGCTGAATATTCCGAAGAGCACCACCCATTATCTTATTCACACTCTCGTGACCCGCGGTTATGTACAGCGCGGCACCGACGGACGACACTACCTGCTCGGTTTGCGTCTAGCGGACGTCGCCAGCGCCAGTCCCGCGGAGCTGAACCTGAGAACGCAGGTTACGCCCTACTTGCGACAAATTGCAGCCCGCTTCAATCTCACCGCGACCGCCACGGTACAGCGCGGCGCAGAGGCAGTCATCATCGCGAAAGTAGAGTCTTTTCAGGATGCAGGCGGCGGCGCCTGGATCGGCCGCCACATTGACTTGCACTGTACTGCGCAGGGGAAAGCGCTCATCTCGACACTCTCCGATAAAGAACTGGACAAGCTGTTCGGAGGCAGAGAGTTGGCGCGGTTTACTCCCAGAACAATTTCTTCGCTAACGGCGTTGAAAGCTCATCTTGCCCTGGTACGGGCCAATGGATTTGCGGTAAACGATGAAGAACAGGTTGCCGGAGTCAGGGCAATCGCGGTTCCGGTGATCGATCCCATCGGCGCGGTAGTTGCTTCGGTTTCAGTACGCGGTTCAACGGGTCAGATTCCGAGCCCCCGAGTGTCCACGCTGGCGCGCGAGATGATTTATCTGGCTCGAGGATTTGCCGCTACCATTCGCGGACACGTCCCAGCTTAATGATTCGCTAGAAAAACTCTAAGCAGCAGGGGAACGTTCCTGGAAGGCCAATTTTTTCCGGTGACGTTCCTGCTGTTCCTGCGTGAGTTGATCCAGGGTGACGGCGATCACCAGCGCGGCGCCTTTCACCACCTGCGCGTAGTGCGGATCGATTCCTGTCGAGATCAATCCACTATTAATCACGCCCAGAAGAATAACGGCCAGCATCACGCCGGTGATTGATCCTTCTCCTCCGGTGAAAGCGACGCCGCCCAGGATTACAGCAGCGATGACGTCGAGTTCAAAACCGTTTCCGAAAGTTGGAGCCGCGGTGCCGAAGCGACTCGCCGCCAACACCGCGGATGTTCCAACCAGCGCCCCGTTCAATGCGAAACTGGTCAGCACCAGCCGGCGGCCATTGATTCCTGCGGCTTCCGCTGCCTGCTTGTTCCCACCGAAAGCAAACAGGTGTCTGCCCTGCGTCGTGTAGTGCAGAATCAAATGTGCGATAAGCGCGAATAGAACCAGCACCCAGATGGGCAGAGGTATGTTCAGAAACTTCGCCTGGCCAAACCATGAAAACGATTTTGGCACTCCCCGCACTCCGAATCCATTCGTGACGCGCAGCGCGATGCCGCGATAAATCGTCAAAGTTCCAAGCGTGATGATGATGGGAGAAATGTTGATGCGCCAGACCATCAGCCCATTGATCAATCCCAGCGCCGCGCCTAAGAGAATGCCCGCAATCCACGAGAGTGGGGCCGGCAATTCCTTAGCCAGCATCGCGGCCGAGACCGCGCACAAAGCGTATTGCGAGCCGATGGAGAGATCTACGTTCCCGCCGATGATCAGCGAAGCCGTGCCCAGGGCCGCGATTCCGACGAACGAGATCTGCAGGGCCACAACCAGCGCATTATCCAGGCTGAGATATTGCGGGCTGAACAGCGAGATCAATAGCAGGCCGAGAACCAGCGTTACCAGCAGGCCGATGTTTCTTCCTCCGCCCGGCATCCATCGGGTCCATCTGCTGGATGAAGCTGCGCTCATGATGCATCCTTCCCGAACGACATGCCGGTCATGCAGGCAACCACCTGTTCGCGCGTGGTTGCATGGACCGGAGTATTGAGGCTGATGCGGCCGAGTCGAAGAGCCACGATGCGATGCGCAACCGCGAACACATCGTCGAGATTGTGGCTGATCACGATCACGGCGACGCCGCGAGTGGCCACGCGCTGAATCAAGTCGAGAGTGGCGCGGGTCTGTCGTACTCCGAGCGCCGCGGTTGGTTCGTCGAACTGAATGAGGCGGTGTGCGTTTACGGTGGATCGCGCAATGGCGATAGCCTGACGTTGCCCACCGGAAAGCCGTCGCACCGGCGCGATCATGTTCTCCAGCTCAATGCCCAGCTCCGCAATGTGTTGGCGAGCTTCTTTGACAGCACGACCGTTGTCGATGAAACGGAGTGGTCCGAAGCGAGCGCGCACCGGCTCTCGTCCCAACATCACGTTGGCCGCGGCTCCCAGATTATCGCAAAGGAAGAGTTGCTGATAAACCGTTTCGATGCCGAATTCACGGGCTCGTCCCGGGTCGAGCTGGCGGACTTCGGTATCGCCGAGCCAGATGCTACCTTCGTCCGGCTGGTAGATGCCGCTGAGAATCTTTACCAAAGTGGTCTTGCCGGCGCCGTTGTCGCCGACCAGGGCCACGATCTCTCCAGGAATGAAGTCCAGCGAAACATTTTCCAGCGCTCTGACGCCTCCGAAATACTTGGTGATCCCAGCGGCCCGAACCACAGGTTGGGCATCGGCACGAGTTGGGGTGGGATCGATCACGTGGAGAGTTATCTATTCGGGTGTGGTCAGTGGCACGTCACTATATCGCATGACGTCGGGGTCGGTATAAAAGTGGGCCCATTCCGGGGCTCGGGGATTGTGTGAAATGCGATCGAACTCCTCGACATTTTCTTTCGTGACCAGCTTGCTGCCCATGATTCGCGTGGGTGCAACCTTCTGTCCGCGAAGACAGCGATCCAAGTCACGAATGGCCTGAGTAGCGCTGAACGAAAAAAAGAAGAAGGCGCAGCATTGATAAATGCCGCCTTCAGCAACTTTTTCCATGCCGAGCCTGGTGCCATCGGCGCTGCCGACAAAAAAACGGTTGCGGTCTTTGCGACCCGCCTCGAGTGCCGCGGTGTAAGCCCCGACGCCCGGGTCGTCACTGAACGCGAGTATCACGGCTATATTGGGATGAGCCTGCAGTAGATTCGCCCCAGCCGCAGCCCCGGTGTCGACGGTGTTGGCTTCGACTTCGCCCACCACGGCCGCTCCAGGGCAATTCTCCCGAAGGCCGTCCTTCAATCCCTGGGTGCGAACGATCAACTGCGAATCCGTCAGATTGGCTAGGATGCCGACTTCGGCCTTGCCGCTATGCTTTTCGTTGATCCACTGCGCGGCGTACTTCCCCACGTTGTACCCGGCGATATGCTGGTCAAGCACGATATTCTGTGTGCAGCCGGTGATCGGGGTCGCGCTGTGGTTGAAAATACAGACGCCCTTCTCCCGCGCGTGAGCGACGATCTGGTCCATGCCGTCCGGCAGCACAAACATGAACACGCCGCCGAATCCCTGCGCAATGAACAATTCGATGTCGATGGTCTGTTTGAAAAAGTCGCCCTCGGCATCAACCAGCACCAGGCGGAGTTCCTTATCGAGATGATCGGCCTCCTTCTTCATGTCGCTATAGAACTCGTTGAGGATTTCCGCTTCGTACGGGATGGAAATACCCACGCGGCGATGAAAAGAAGGGCGGCTGCAGGCCGTGGTTCCGAAGACTGCCAATCCGCCACACATCCCGGCCAAGCCTACTAGAAAGCCACGTCGATTGAGCTCACGGTCCGCTACCCGAGAGCGGGATAATTTTCGGCCGATACCCAGCAGAGAAGCAGGGATGGGTGGCGTCATGGCTCCCACTGGTTTTAGAAGGCTTTCCGAGCAGTGTCAACGCCGTTCAATAGACTGAACGTGCCGCGGTCAGAATCCACATTCGACGAGTTCGGTTTCGCAATAGGGGTCCTTCGACTTCGTGCTGCTTCGCAAAGCGAAGCAGCTACTTCGCTCAGGATGACAAGGGGTGGGGTTCTTTCTGTAAGCCGGAAGCCTATACTCTGGCGGCGCTGTCGACTGCTCTTTGCCGCTCAATATCTTTTGTGAGATAGCGGAACATGGTCATCGCGGTGACGACCAGAGCAATGAATAACAGGGCAGACATTGCCGACAATGTGTATCCGATCCCCCACGACGCCTTTTGCATGCCGACGAGGAATATCCCCAGGCTGCCGGCCAGGGTGCCAGCGGTATTGTAAAGGCCATAAGCCATCGACCAGCGATTCGGCGGCAGGACGGAGCAGAATAACGGCATGGAATTTCCTTCCAGCATGCCGCGCGCAACCGAATAAACCAGCAGGATACCGGCGACGGTGGCCGCCGAAGGCATAAATCCAATCGCCAACATAGTTGGAGCCATGATGCTGAAACCGATCACTTGAACCGCCATGCGTCCGCGGAGATCGCGTCTTGACCAGCGGTCGGCGAGGATCCCCCCCGCGATTCCGCCCACTAGAGCAGGCAGAGCGGCGAAGAGAGTGACGATCGAGCCCGCCCGGGTGAGGCTCAGCTTGAAATTCTCAAAGAGGTAGGTCGGCAACCAGGAGTGGGTAGGCCAACTGGTGAGGGACAAAGCGAACGCAAGAAAAATGAGGCAGACAGCCGTGGGTGTTCTTACGATGGCCAGAATTTTTCGTCCCGGAGGCTCGGTGACTACCTCCGGCACACGCACAATGGCAACGGGGGCGTCGGGGCGAAGCACCAGCATGGAGAGAACGGCGATGAGCAGCCCAACTCCGCCCAGCAAAAAGAATCCGATACGCCAGGTGTAATGCTCCGTCATGAAGCCGCCGTACCAGCTACCGAGACCAGCGCCCGCCGTGAGCCCGCTCAAGGCAATGCTGTTGGCAAGGGATCGTGTCCGGTCAAAGTGATAGCTGGCGATGTAGGCCAGCGCCGGCGGCAGAAAAACCGCTTCCGAGATACCGAGAAGGCAGCGCAGTTCCACCAACTGGTTGCCGCTGCGCGCCAGGCCCGTGGCAAAGGTAATCAGACTGAAAAGGATCAGGCTCCCAAGAATGACGCGACGCCGGGGGAAGCGATCTCCCAGGTAGCCTCCGACCGGCGAGAACACAGCGTAGACCCAGAGGAAGGACGAACCGATTAGTGCCAGTCCAATGTTGGAGAGGCCCATCTGCTTTTGCAGAACCGGGAACACCGAGAAGATGGTCATTCGATCGGTGTAGTTCAGGCAGGCGATCAACCACATCACGCCGACCACAACCCATTTGTAGTGCGGGTTAGGATCGATCTCGTTCCGCGCGTCTTCCTGGTTCAGTTGCTCGCTCACCGATACCTTCATTGGCCGACCGCCCGAATCCCCAGACTCTCGAGGAAGGCCCGAGTCGTTTCGAACGCCAGCAGATCTTGCTCAGCCGTCAGCCACCCGTGACCGGCGCCGGGAATTGTCAGTAATTGATTGCGAACTCCGGCCTTGGTCAATGCCTCGTGCAGACGCACCGCGTGCGAGTAGGGGACAACTTTGTCCGCGTCACCGTGGATGGTGAGAATGGGCGGGAGACCCGGCCGTACATAAGTGAGCGGCGAAAGGCGCCGCGCCAGATCCTCGCGCCCCGGCGCGCTGCCCAGCCAGGAGACGGCGTAGGTTCGCAGGTTTGGCCCTTGCAGCAGGTCAACCACGTCGGTGATGCCGAACAGATTGATGATCGCGGCAACTTTCGGAGCCGGGCTGTTGGGGTCGTCCTGAAATGCGCACTCGTTGGCGAAGCCCGCGGACGCAGGCGCCATGCCGGTCATCAACGCTAGATGGCCACCCGCGGAGGGGCCGGTCAATATTATTTTGTCGAGATCGAAGTTGTATTCCTTGGCATGCCGGGCGACCCATCGTAAAGCACACGCGCAGTCTTCCACCGAGGCCGGTGCGAGCGAAACCTTTCCGGGACGGTATTCCACGTTGACCACGGAGAATCCCATGGCCAGATACGGTCCGGCCGTGAGCACATAATCGTCCTTGTTGCTTACCAGCCAGCCCCCGCCATGAATCATGACCACGACCGGAGTGGGACTCTTGGCCTCGCGCGAATGGTAGACGTCCAGCTTAAGGTCGAAGTTGTTGGCAACTCCGTAGGTGATGTTGGAATTTACATCGTAGGCGTGATTGATGAGTACGGCGGTGCGCAGCGGCTCCGGTAACTGCGCGAAACTTGGGGCGCAGCAGATCATGGCGGCCAGAATTGCGCTGATGCAGCGAAAGGCCCGCAATGGATCCTCCTGAATCTGGCCGCTAGGTTAACTGATCCCGGAGCTCAACCGGTTGATTTTGTTGGCCAAAGGCGAGAAGAAAGGTTTCAGCCTATTGAACACGCTTGAAATTCATCCGGGCCTGTTAGAGAAAGCTACGGGAGGTATTGCCGTTGTCCAAGTCTTTGCCGATCACTTCCGCCTCGACCCTCTCTTTCAATCTGTTTCATCCAGTGGGTAGAACTTTTGTGTTGCTGGCCATGTCCCTTCTCGTAAGTCTTCCGGCATTCGGACAAGCGGGAAATAACGTTGTGAAACACACCGCCGACGTGGTCTACGGACGTAAGGCCGGCATGGCTCTGACCCTCGATGTGTTCCAGCCGGCACAGAAAAATGGCGCCGGGGTCATCTTCCTGGTCAGCGGCGGTTGGGCTTCGAGTTACGACGACCCTACGATGGTCCATGTCGATATCTCGAACTATGAAACCTACCTGCGCCGCGGTTATACCGTGTTTGCGGTGGTGCACGGATCGATGCCGCGCTTCAATGTTCCAGACATTATTCTCGACGTACAGCGCGCGGTGCGTTTCATCCGTCACAATGCGGCGGAGTTTGGCGTCGATCCCAACCGGTTGGGTGTTCTTGGTTCCAGCTCCGGAGGGCATCTCGCGCTCATGATCGCCACGCAAGGCGGTCCCGGGCCGGCCAGCGCAACCGATCCGGTCGACCGTGAGAGCTGCGCGGTTCAAGCCGCGGCGGTTTTCTTCCCGCCTACGGATTTTCTGAACTGGGGAGCTCCCGGCGTCGATGGCGTCGGCCGCGGCCCACTCTCTCCCTTGTTCGCGGCTTTCGGATCGCTATCCGACACCGCTCTGGGACGGCAAATCGTGGGGAAGATGATCTCTCCCATCTATTACGTGACCGCCAGCCTCCCCCCGGTGCTGATCGTTCACGGGGACGCCGATGTGGTGGTGCCGCTGCAACAATCCGAAAGCTTCGCAGCCAAAGCCAAAGAAGTGGGAGCGCCGATGGTGAAGATCATCGTGCGCCCGGGCAAAGGCCACGGCTGGGGTGATTTCTGGAAATCGAAAGAAGACATCGACGCATTTGCTGACTGGTTCGACAAGTACCTGGGCGGCACAGCGAAGTAGGTGGCAACGACTGCGTGTGACGGACAGCTGGGGAAGCGTCCCACGTGGAGTGCGACGACTGTCTAGTACGTGGAATCCGAAACTTTTAAATCCAGCAATGCTCGAGGTATCGAATATGCGGCGTGGTCTGCTGCTTTCCTTGCTTTTGATATTTCTATCCATCGCTGTGTTCGCAACGAAGAGCGAAGACGGATATGTTTCCAGGGCCGGAAATACCTGGACTCTCGGCACCGCCAAGATCGAAAGAAAAATTACTCTTTCGAAGGGGCGTTTCTTCACCACCAGCCTGAAGAACAAGATCAGCGGCAGGAACCTGATACCGGCCGGGACCTCGTCGGATGAATTGCGCCTGGTCGTCGACGGACAGCAGGTCTCGGGCAAAGCGGGTGGTTGGAAGCTGGTCGAAGCCCGCGACCATGTGCTGGCGCAAGGCGAGATCCAACTCGACGTGACGCTGCGAAGAGGCGGGCTGCAGGCGACCAAGACTTATGTCGTGTATCCCGGCTCCTCCATCATCCGGGAGTGGGCGAACTTCAAAAATGTCGGCGCCGCGCCGTTGACTATCAGCGATCCACGATTTCTGAACCTCACCGCCAAGATCGGTTCCGCGGACTCCGTTGACTTCGACTGGATTGCTGGAGGCGACAACCGCCCCGGGTCGTGGGTATTGAGGACAGAAAAGTTGCAGCCCGGCCAGGCGAGGAGTTTCGACTCGTATGATCCCCTGAACGGAACCGCTGCCGGCAACTACGCAGGCGATGGAGTCATCACCAGAGTGCTGGTGAACAACCAGCAGATTTGGCCCGTCAAAAGTTGGAGAACGATGAAGTGGGGTTACGCCCCCAATGCGGATGTGCCGCTCCCTATCGATGCGCAGGCCAAGGTCTGGCCCGGAGACAAGCTGGTTTTCGTCCTGAATCGCTTCGGCACGATGGATCTTGACACGACGGCGTTTGATCCCACCATCGCTTATGCCGACGGCGAGCAGCACACGGCTTCGAAGGAATTCAGCGGCGAACAGAATAAAAACGGATGGAAATACCAGCACCGAACGGAAAGCACATTCGGCAATGCCGATCTGGCGCGCTTCTACGAGTCGCGACCGCTCTCGCATCAATCGCGCGAACCGCTGAAGTTGCTCGATCTTGCCTACGACCCCGCTACAAGCCAGTGGCGGATTCCTGGCGACAACAAAGCTGACGACTTGTTTATTGCCTCCGGCACCATGCATCCAGGGTTGCTGGAAGACGCGGTGCTGGTCTGGGTTGCTCCCAAGGCGGGGGGCATTCACGTTACTGCGAACATCGTGAACGTCGCGAACCGGGCGGTACCGGGTTCCGGCCGCGAAACGCACATGGGTTCGGCGATTTACGCGCCCTGGAATGCGCTCATGAATCGCGAAAACGGCGACGGCATTTTCATGGGATGGGATTATTTTGGTCACTGGGCCTCCGACTTTACAGCAACGCCAGACGGCGCTGTGAATGTGGACTTCAAAGTTGCCGGCCATAAACAGACGCTGGCTCCCGGAGAATCCCTGACCACGCCAATGGCGTTCGTGGGAACTTTTCAGAAAGATCTGGACAATGCCGGCAACGAATCACTCGACTGGCAATACCGCTATCTCTGGGATTACACGCGGGACGGATGGTTTCCGGGCGTGCGGCAAGCCGGGTGGTGGGTCAAGGGCACGGCCTGGCCTGATCCGAATAATTCTCGAGTGCTCGGAAATGGCCCGCTCACACTCCTGCGTATTGAAGACGCGGACCGCGGGTCAACTTATCGGAAGATTTTCCGATTGGCGGATCTGCTGAGCGAGATGGGAGCGGATGTTTACCATCGCGATTGTTGCTGGTGGGACAGCGGAGACAATGGCGGCGGTCCCGATTTCAGGACCACTGGAATCTACCTGCGCAAGCACAGCATCGGTCAGCTGATTTATCGGCCCATCAATCTCGATACTTCAAAGCCAGATGCCGTCGCCACGCTTGAACAGTTTGTGGACAAGCTTCACGAGCGCTACGGCACCATGGAGTGGCGCACCGACGGTCCACCCATTGCCCCTCCCAATAATGGCGACGATACTCCGCTGCTCGGCGAGGACCAGGGCTTCCGCGAAATCCTGCGCCACTACCTCGACAAACACCCCGAAGATGCGTTTCAGGCGTGCAACGGCGGTGGCAATGAAGTCGGGTACGACTATGCCCGCTACGCGTCGTCAATTTCTTTCAGCGATGGCGCGGTTGGGATGGTCCGAAATCACTGGGCTTCGCTCATTCTGCCGCCCGATAAGACCGCAGAAAATGGAGATTTCTGGGAGATCGACAAGTTCGACAAATCGATCTACCGTGGCCTGCTGACCATGGGTTTCGACAATGCCGGTGACACCTGGGAGCCCGATAAGGTCGAAGGCATGCGGGAGCTGGTGGACATCTACCATTTTCTCGAGAGCCAGGGTGTAGTCGGTCGATGGGTCCACGTGTACCGGCCGCCTGTAACCGGCGACGATCCTACAATGTATTTCGAACGGCTCAGCCGAGACGGCGAACGCGGAATCATCATTCCCAAGCAGCCCGCGCCCGGTCCCGTCGTCATCAAGCCTAAGGGCCTGCTCGCGAACAAAAATTATCTCGTCTCTTATCAGGAATCTTCAGAAAGCCAGACTCGCAACGGCGCCGACCTGATGCGGAACGGAATCAGTATCCAGAACATGCTGCCAGGTGAGCTTATCTATTTGAATCTGCCGTACCATCCGGGCAATAAGCTTGACAAGACACCGCCAACGGCGCCCAGCAATGCGCATATCCAGGCAGCGACGAATATGGGATACCCAGGCGTGGAGTTGACCTGGAAAGCAGGGCATGACGATGAGTGGTTGTCTTACTACCAAGTGTTGCGTGACGGCACGCTGTTGGACCGCGTAGCGAAGGGAACTTACTACTTCGATCATTCGGCCGGCGCCGACCTCGCGGCAAAGTACGAGGTGCGAACCGTGGATGGCGCCGGGTTGCGTTCGAACTCAATCGCGGCGGAGAATACGCCAGGTAAACGTCTGCTGGTACTGGATGATGTGGCGACAGATATCCATTTCACTGGCGCCTGGAGCCGCCAAAGCGGCCTGCAGCCTGCATATCTCGGCACCGTCAGTGGAAGCAGCGAGCAGGGCGCAAACTTCGAGTTTGAATTCGAGGGGACGAAGTTCACCTGGTTCACCAAGCTGGGAGACGACGGCGGCAAAGCCGGAGTTTCAATCGATGGTGAACCCGACGCTGTGGTCGATACTTACTCTGCCGACGACATTTGGGGTGTCGGGGTTTACAGCAAGACGTTTCCATCCCGCGGCAAGCACAAAGTGAAAATATCTGTCCTGGGCCAGCCGCCCGATGCTTATGGAAAGGGCACATCCGTATATCTCGACGGCATACAGATCGAACGGTAATTAGGTTCGCCGCCTCGTAGGAAGTCACGCGTGGTCACTGTGCTTTTCGCGGCATGTGCTCCTTTGACCGATCGTTATCTGTCCAACGATTGATATGAAAATCCTTCTGTCGGTCGCACAGTTATTGCTGCTGCTTCCCCTTCCGCTGTTTGCGCGATCAGTTTCCGGAACTCCCGAAGAGTTTGCCGAGGCGCGGCGCTGGGCTGCGGCCAAGTTTGACGGCAAGTCCGATGCCCCACCCGCCCAGGGTTACTTGACGGTGCATTTGAAGTCAGGTCAAGTCGGAAAGAATCAGGTCAGCACCAAGGGTTACGGAATATATGCCACGGGAAGTTCCCCCTTGCTGATCGTCGACAAGGAATATCGACGAGGTTTGTACTGCCCCTCCGAAGGGGAAGTCGTAGTGCACTTGCCCGGCCCCGCCAAAGACTTTGAGGCCATCGTGGGCGTCGACAGCAATCAGGTAAAGGGCTTTTATTCGAACGCGGGACGAGGCAGCGTCATTGCATCCGTCGAGGCCGAGGGAAAAGAAATCTTTCGCACCGGTGTGATACGCGAAGGTCTGCCGGGCACACCGGTGAACGTCGAATTGAATGGTGCCACCACCTTCTCGCTCAAGTTGACTGACGCAGGAGGCGGGACCGTTCAAGGAGTCGACTTCAATCAGGCTGACTGGGCTGAGGCTCGAGTCACATTGGTGGACGGACGCACGGTGAGGCTGGGGGAGTTGCCGGTAGGGCCGATGCCGAGTGTTTACAAACCCGAACTGCCGTTTTCCTTTCAATACGAAGATCGATCCTCGACCGAATTTCTCCAGAAATGGAAGCTGGAACACAGTGAGCGCAAGCTCGACGAAGTGCGAGTCGAGCGCACGCTGACCTACACCGATCCGCAGACCGGATTACAACTGCGCTGCGTCGCCGTGCTGTATCAGGATTTCCCCGCTGTCGAGTGGACGCTCTATTTCAAAAACACCAGCGATAAACCCACACCGGTACTGGAACATATTCTGGCCCTGGACACGCGACTCGAGCGCGACGGAGACGGAGAATTCCTGCTGCATCATGGCAAGGGCAGCCCGCACTCTGGCCTAACAGCGCCCACTCCTACGGAATATGAGCCGCTCGAAACTCAACTGGCACCCGGAGTGGAAAAGCGATTTGCCGCCATGCAGGGACTTCCGGCAGGCGGCGACTTGCCTTATTTCAACGTCGAGTCGCCGGGCCAGGGTTACATCATTGCGGTGGGTTGGCCGGGCCAGTGGGCGGCAAGATTCACTCGCGATAACGCAAATGGGCTGGGAGTGCAGGCAGGACAAGAGTTGACCCATCTCAAACTCCTGCCCGGCGAAGAAATACGAACCCCGATGATTGCGATGATGTTCTGGAAGGGTGAGTGGATACGCTCGCAAAACCTTTGGCGGCGCTGGATGATCGCTCACAATATGCCTCGGCCCGCCGGGAAGCTGCCGCCGCCCCAACTTGAATCCGGCAGTTCGGCACAATACATCGAGATGTCGGAGGCGACGGAGGAGAACCAGATCGCGTTCATCGACCGCTACCGCGCGGAGAACATCAAATTCGACTACTGGTGGATGGACGCAGGCTGGCACGTCTTCAAAGGCCACTGGCTGAATCTCGGTACCTGGGAACCGGATCCCAAACGCTTTCCGCGGGGGCTTCGCCCAGTTTCAGATCATTTACATGCGAACGGCCAAAAATTGATCGTGTGGTTTGTTCCGGAACGCGCGAGCCCAGGGACGTGGTTATACGAGAACCATCCGGAATGGCTCCTTGGCCGCGACGGCGAAAGAAAACTCCTGAACTTCGGCAATCCCGCCGCGTGGACATGGATGACGAATCATGTCGACAAATTGATCACCGAACAGGGAATCGATCTGTATCGCAATGACGGTGACCCGGTGCTGTCCTTCTGGCGTGCGAACGATGCGGAGGATCGCCAGGGCATAACCGAGATTCACCACGTCCAGGGATTTCTTGCCTACTGGGATGAACTTCGCCGGCGACATCCCAATATGCTCACCGACATTTGTGCCGGCGGGGGTAGCCGCAACGAACTCGAGACACTACGCCGGGCAGTTCCACTCTGGCGAAGCGATTACGCGTATGAAACCACCGGAATGCAAAACATCACTTACGGAATGTCCTTCTGGATACCGTATTTCGGAACCGGCGCCAACGCATTCGATTGGTACAGCTTCCGCAGCCAGATGGCGCCGGCGATTTCGTCCATTTGGGATCTGCGCCGCAAGGATCTCGATTACAACTTGCTGCGGCGGTTCATCGCTCAGTGGCGGCAGGTGGCCGACAACTATTACGGCGATTTCTATCCTCTTACTCCGTACCGCACCGAAAACGATGTCTGGATGGCATGGCAGTTTGATCGTCCTGAGGCGGGAGAGGGCATGTTGCAGGTCTTTCGGCGACCGGACAGCCCGATGGTTTCCGCAAACTTCAAGCTTCATGGATTGGAGCGAGCCGCCCGCTATACCGTGACCAATCTTGATCTGCCGGGTAGTGTCGAGATGACCGGCCGAGAGCTGATGGAAAAAGGTCTTCTGGTTTCACTGAAGAAACAGCCGGACTCGGCCATCATTTCGTACAAACGGATTAAATAAGAGGCCGCGGCCGTACTCATGAAAACGAGCCCAACAACCCGTCGGCTCTTTCTCAAAACAAGCGCAGCGGCCGTCGCAGGGTCCGCGCTCGCCGATGCTGCCATTCACCGGCCGCTGTCGGCGGCCTCGACAATGGCCGAGAATGCGGGTGTTTTGCCTGATCGGCACACTTCATCATGCGTTCTAGGTTTGCGGCAGCCAGCAGCGGCCTGGGTTGAAGGCCTTCCGCTAGCCAACGGAGTTTCCGCCGCGATGGTTTGGGGACTGCCGTCCCGAGTCGTTCTCAGCCTCAACCACGTTGATTTCTGGCGAGACAATCTCGGAAAGGAAATAGAGGACTACAGCAAATATGTCAGGGAAGCTCAACACCTGATGTTGGACGGCAAGCCGAAAGAAGCCAACGAGGCCTACTTCAAAAACGTCAACATGAGCGTGATGCCGCGACAAAAGGAATCCTATCCACGTTCATTGACCGGGTACACCAATTCGTTTCAGCCGATCGGAAATCTCGTGATCGAGTTTGAATCTCATTGGGCCAATGAGTATCGACGCGCGCTCGATCTGCAAACCGGCATTGCGAGCATTACTTATAAGTATCGTGACGGGGAGGAGATGAGACAGGAATACTTCATTCCGGCGAAGGATGATGTCATCGTGGCCCGCATCCTAAGCAGTGCGCCCATCTCCGGAAGGATCTCGTTCGATCGCCCGCCGCAAGCGCCTATTCCGGAAGAATACAAGTGGTCGGCTACCGCGGAAGAAAACACGATCTCAGTTGAGGGAGAGTTCGTCGAGGGCATCAGGTCTTGTGTCGTGGTAAATGTTCGAGTCCCAGCGGCCAAAGGGGAAGTGAGAGTCCAGCCCGGCAACACGTCTATAGATGTTGTCAATGCCAAAGAAATTTTCTTGCTGGTTGCGCTTGACGCCGGGAAGGACCAGCATCTTCCCGGCGATAGTTGCCGAACCAAGATGGCTGCTGTTTCAACCAGATCCTACGACGAGATTCTCACGGAGCATCGCCTTGAGCATAGCCGCATGTTCGGACGCGTCGAATTGCGTCTAGAGGATTTGGCCCGGAAACCGTTACAGGACACAACCGATCTCATCGCCCGTTCGGTCGCCGGCGAATACGACAACGCTCTGGTCGAGCAAGTCTTCCAGATGGGGCGTTACGTCATGATGTCCTGCAACCGGGCGGGACGTCGACCCGCGAACCTCCAGGGAATCTGGAGTGAACGTTCCGATCCGGAGTGGGATGCGGACTGGCACTTTGACACCAACATCGAGATGAACCATTGGTTGGTGAATCCCACCAACCTCGACGAATGCAATGTTGCCCTCTTCAAACAGGTGGAGCGCTTTGTCGAATTGGGCAAGATGAACGCGAAAAATGTCGCTGGCTGCGACGGCATCTTGTTCTACGGCTTGGGCGGCGGCGACGGAATGATCTGGTCGCCCGAAGGGGGATTTTGGACCGGCGTGGCCGCCTGGATGGCTCAGCATTATTGGACTCATTACGAGTTCACTTTGGACCGCGCCTTCCTCGCCTCGCAGGCCTACCCGTTCATCAAGCAGGTAGGATTGTTTTACCGTGGTTGGCTAGTAAAGAATCAAGATGGGAAATACGTCTCTGGACTCAGCTTCTCTCCGGAAAACACTCCACCCAACGGATTTGTCAACAATGTTCATTGCACCATGGACACGGCTATGGTGAGAGAAGTCATGCGGCACCTGATCGAAGCGGGCCAGATTCTCGATGTCGACGACGAACTAAGGCCGATTTGGCAAGATCTTCACGACAACGTTCTCCCTTATCCCGTCTCCGATGCTGGCGTGCTGAAAGAGTGGCCCGCGCCGCTCGAAGAACGTTCCAACCACCGTCATTTCTCGCATTTGTATCCGCTTTTTCCTGGCGACGAATTTACTCCTGAAACCACGCCTGACTTGTGTTCCGCTGCGCGCAAAGCGCTCTTGCTGCGGGAACGAGGGCGCCGCGCATGGATCTATCTAAGCTACTCGTATGCGGCTTGTTTCCATGCCCGTTTGGGGGAAGGTGATTTGGCCCTCGAGAATCTCCGTGACCTGGCTCGCCAAAGCACTTTGTCCAACCTGTTGCCCTGGTTCTATCCAACGGATTATCAGCTTATGCAGGTGGATGCGGGGCTGGCTGCAACCGCGGCGATCGCCGAAATGTTGCTGCAGAGTCATCAGGGATGCCTTCGCCTGTTACCCGCTTTGCCCATTCAATGGCAGACCGGGCACTTCAAAGGTTTGAAAGCTCGTGGCGCATTCGTAGTCGATCTTGTCTGGAAAGATCGGGTGGTTCGAGAAGCATCCATCAAGAGTCTCAAGGGTCACCCCTGCCGGATGCGAAATGGCACTGGGTTTACGTCGGTCAAAGTTACGTGCGACGGAAGGCAGATTCCCTATCAGCGGGGTAGCGCTAATAGTATCGAATTCCCGACAAAGTCCGGTGAGACCTACGCGCTGAAGTTTTAAGGATGTTGTTTTCCTCTGTGACTGTGGGACACGAATTCGATTCGTAACTTAAGTCAGTCGGGAAATGGTATGGAAGCTGACCGCGGCCTTGCCGGAGCAAAATTTTCGAGAAGAGCATTTGTCGCCGTCGGCACTCTCGCGCTGACTCGTGGCGCCAGTCGCATGTTTGCCAGTCCAGATGAGCCCAGCAACCTTCCCTCCCGCGTAAAGGATGTAAACACCAGCGACATTCGAGCCGCTGTCGAACTGAGTTGCAGAACCATGAGCAGCGTGTTTAATCGTGACGACCACGACGTGCCCTTTTTCGCCTCAGAGGTCTGGCCTAAAGCTGAGCTTAGTTTCTTCAAGTTTCACTCGGAAGCTCATGTGCCGGGGCGCCACCTCAATGCGCTTCTCAACGCAGAAGATGCTTTTGGCATTCGTGTCGATGAATCGGTGATCGAGAAGCACGCCCGAGCGGCCTTCCTGTCTTACAGTGGACCAATCCCGCTGCCGCTCAACCGCGAAACCATCGACGGCAAGCCGATACTTTTTCATCCTCACAACATCCGTGAAGGATTTCATGCTCTCTATGCGCTAGTGAAGTACAGAAAATCGGATCGGGCGCGCGAACTGGCCGAAGCCAGCATCGCGGCGATTACAAAGTATTGGAATCCGGACACGGGCTGGGATCGGAAATATCTGGAGAACCAGCTCGGCTTGGTCGTGGTCGATACCTCTCTCATCACCGGTGTCGGGCGGGCAATTGGTCCGCTGGTAAAATACTACCGCGCGACGCAATATTCTCCCGCCCTCGAACTGGCGCGCACTCTCAAAAACAAAGCCGTTGCCGAATTCTTTACTCCGAGCGGAGAATTCAGCGCCTCCTTATTTGGATCGCATGTGCACTCGACCACCTGCGTCATGTCCTCTCTGGCGCAGTTCGCCGAACTTACCAAGGACGCTGGCCTGATGCACGGGGTGCAACAATTTTTCGATCACGGGTTGAAGCAGATATCTGATGAGCTCGGCTGGTCTCCCGATAGCACGGATGATCCGGTGGCCGATCGAGGTGAGGTCAATAACACCGGCGACATTATGGAAACTGCCCTGCTCCTCGGCGCCACTCTGGACAGTGCCTACTATCAGCGCGCTGAACGTATCCTGCGTTGTCACCTCCTGCCTTGCCAGCTGCGCGATGTTTCGTGGATAACGGAGCCGCCAAACCCGAAAGGGGAGGACGGCAAGCGTGATATTGCCCAGCGGCATTTAGGCGCATTCGGATTCCCCGCTCCTTATGGGCATCATCCGGTAGGAGCCAAGAGCATCGGCTTCAACATGGACGTGGTCGGAGGAGCAGTCGGGTCATTGTGCGAGGCCTGGCGTGCCGCCACTACATTCGACGGCTCCAATCATCGCGTGAATCTTTTGTTCGATCGCGAGACCGACGTTATCTCGGTAAGGTCTGCGTATCCAAACGGCGCACTCAGGATCGAGGTTCGGAAGGCGGCTCCGCTGACGGTCCGCCTCCCCAGTTGGGTTTCGCAGCACGACGTCGCACTTGCAGGTGTTGAATCGAAACCGAATTATTTGACCATAGACAAGCCGCTCGTCGGGAAGCCGATTGTAATCCGAATGCCTCTGCGAACTTCTGAGATCGATTTGGATCATCATTCTCACCGGATCAAGGTTCGCCTAAGAGGCGACAGTGTCGTCGCCATGGAGAATTTTGGCATGCCGCTGACATTTTTCGATCCGCTGTAAAGTTTCAAGAAGCGGTCATCTAATTTCGATCAGCTACCGGAGGCTGCAGTCATGGACCTGAATCTCTCCCACCAGACGGATTATGTTTTCAAGAGCGCTAATCCGATCCTCGGCTTTTCGGCGGACGAGAAAGACACGGTTTGGATTCCGTACGAACCTGGCACGGCAAACCGTTTTCTCATGTTCGATCTCAATACCAACAGTTTCGCGGTTGTATTGCGTTGTGCGCCGGGCTCTGGCATTGATCGCCACTACCACACGGGTTCCGTCGCGGGCTATTGCCTGCAGGGGTCTTGGAAGTACAAGGAGTCGGACTGGATCGCCCGGCCTGGTACGTTTGTCTACGAGCGCCCTGGCGAAGCGCACACCTTG
This sequence comes from Terriglobia bacterium, assembly GCA_963822555.1. Classification (GTDB taxonomy): domain Bacteria; phylum Acidobacteriota; class Terriglobia; order Terriglobales; family Acidobacteriaceae; genus JAIQFF01. Next base: position 3,226,297 of record CAWGHY010000002.1, on the reverse strand, counting down.
CAAATTCTCGGCAATGAAACCATGGTCTCGTTTTTCCATGTCATGGGTCCGCATATCACGCTGGACGCGGAGGGCCGCGAGATCGGCTACGTAGATGCCTTCCGGCTGCTCGAGTACTGCCGCCGCTACTATGAGGAGAATGGCCTGGACGCTTCGTATCTCGATCAGATCACTCGGTGAGCGAAGCAAAATCGCCGCGGGATCTTGACTCGGAAACCGGCGCAGCGGTTATGATCGGATTGCATGACTGCAGTTTTCACATCGTGGCTGCGGGGAAATAGTCTCTGGCTGTTGCTGTCCACGCTTCTAATCAGCCCAGGGATCGCATATGGACAACACGCCGTTGATCTTGATGGTCGTCCGTTAAACCCTTTGCAAGCGGATCACTCAAAGATTGTGGTGCTCGTATTCCTTCGCCAGGACTGTCCGATTTCCAGCCGGTACGCCCCCACCATCCAACAGATCAGCAAGCGTTACGCTGACAGCGCCAGTTTCTGGCTGGTGTTTCCGGACAAGACCGAATCGGCCGGAACCATTCATAAGTATCTTCAGGACTACGGATATCAGCTGCCTGTGCTGCGCGATCCGGAACATGAACTGGTCAAATTGAGCCACGTGCAGGTGACGCCCGAAGCTGCCGTCTTCGATCGCAATCATCAGTTAATCTACGACGGGCGGATTGACGATTGGTATCGCTATCCGGGCGGCTCCCGGCCCGCACCTACAACGCATGACCTCGATGATGCCATCCGTGCAGCGATCGCGGGCAAGACCGTGGAGAGGAATGAAGTGAGGGGAGTGGGATGTTTTATCTCGGACTTGGACTGATGGCGACTCAATGGACAACCGCCGCCGGGAACTGCTATACGTAGCTTGATGTGCAATGAATACCGGATTCTGTTGTAGGCTTTTTCTCACCTGTCTTGGGCTGGTCACACTCGGTGTTGTGAGCTCGCTTGCGGGTTCCGGCACTAGCGTAGCGGATGCGCAAACCCCCACTGCCACCCCTGAGTTAACGTTCAGTAAAGACGTTGCTCCCATCATCTTCAACAACTGCGCGGTCTGCCACCACGCTGGAGGATCCGGTCCGTTCAGCCTGCTTGGTTATCAGGATGTTCGAAGCCATGCCAAGCAGATCGCGGCTGTGACCGCGAGCCGGTACATGCCGCCCTGGTTGCCGGAACCGGGGTACGGAAAATTTGTTGGCGAGCGCCGGCTCACGGATGAGCAGATCCGTACTATCCAGCAGTGGGTAGAGCAGGGAGCCCACGAAGGTGTTGCCTCGGACCTGCCGCCTATCCCGAAATTCTCTGATGATTGGGAGTTGGGTAAGCCGGACCTGGTGGTGAAACTGCCACAGCCTTACGTTCTTCTTGCCGGCGCGAACACGGATTCGTGGCCTCGCTTCGTTTTGCCGGTGCACGTTTCTGGAACTCGCTATGTGAGAGGCGTCGAAATCCGTCCGGGAAATCCAAAGATTGTTCACCATTGCTATATCGCGATCGATCGCACCCAAACCCTGCACATCGCCAACGGCGAAATCTATGAAGTGGGCACTGGTGGCATGGATGGCCAGTTTTCCAGTGGCAACGCGGAATTGGACAGCCGATTCTTAACCTGGAGGCCGGGTAGCCCACCTTACCTGGAGCCGGAAGGAATGACCTGGCGGCTCGACAAAGACGCCGATCTGATCCTGATCATGCATTTGCTTACGTCAGGCAAATCGGAGGCGATCCAACCCAGCGTCGGATTTTATTTTTCCGACAAGCCACCGACACAGACGCCGATGATTGTACGGCTCGAGCAGGATGGCAACATCGATATTCCCGCGGGCGCTAAAAATTTCGAAATCGCGGACGATCTTGAACTGCCCGCGAATGTGAAGGTACTGTCGATTCTTCCTCATGCGCATTATCTTTGTAAGGAGATGCGCGTCTACGCCACTCTGCCGGACGGGACGCGCAAGTGGCTGATCTGGGTCAAGCGATGGGACTTCGATTGGCAAGGCGTATTTCGTTACGCCGAGCCGGTGGATTTGCCGAAGGGTACGGTCCTGTCGATGCGTTACATCTATGACAATTCGTCCGACAACGAGCGTAATCCGAATTCTCCTCCACAGAGGGTAGTCGGCGGCCAGAAATCGACCGATGAGATGGCTGATGCCTGGATGGAAGTTCTGCCCGAGCGTCGCGAAGATCTTTTCGCACTCGAAATCGCGATGATGCGTCACAAGTTGGCCAAATATCCCCAGGAGCCGAGTGGGTATGCCGATCTGGGCGCGGCTTTGCGAGCCATGGGAAAAAATCAGGAGGCAATCGGCCCCCTGCGCGAGGCGGAGCAACTGAATCCGAACAATGTTCAGGTGCAAAATAATCTTGGGGCGGTGCTTGGGTCGCTGGGGAACTTTGATGAAGCCATCACGCACTTTCGTGAAGCCTTGAATCTTCGCCCCGACTATTTCATGGCGTGCTTCAATCTGGCCAATGCCCTTCGCTTGCATGGTGATCTGCCGGAAGCGACTCGATATCTCCAACAGGCCGTCGACCTGAAACCGGACAGCGTAGAGGCCCACAATCAACTCGGGTTGCTGCAAGCGCAGCAGGGAAAATTGAACGATGCGATAGCGCAATTTCAAGAGGCGCTGCGCATCCGACCAAACGATCCCCTTGCACAACAAAGTCTGAAGCGGGCCCAGGCTGCACTGGAAGCGGCGCGATGACGCGGAGTCCGACCGCCCTGCTGGTGGCAGCGGTTGTTGCATCTCTGATCGCCATACCTGTGGCGGCGGGAAATCCTAAACTCCAATCCGCCGGTCAGAATGATTCCGCGCCGAGTAAAAAAGGCGTCAGAAAAAATTTACAGGATGGGCAGACCTACGTGTGGATACCTGCCGGAAGCTTCACCATGGGCTGTTCAACGAACGATGAACAATGCTTTAGCGAAGAGAAACCAGCCCATCAGGTAACTATCAGCAAAGGGTTTTGGATTGGCCAGACCGAGGTGACAGTCGAGGCCTACGAAAAGTTCGCCGGAATAACCGAGGATCGGCTATCGTCGCACAACGATGAACACGGGCACGACACGCCGGTGGTGAACGTGACCTGGGACGAGGCCAGCGATTTCTGCAAGTGGGCCGGTGGACGTTTGCCGACCGAAGCGGAGTGGGAATACGCGGCGCGTGCCGGGAGTTCAACTTCCCGCTACGGCGAGCTTGATGAGATTGCATGGTACGACAAGAACAGCGAAAACACGATCCATCGAGCCGGGCAAAAGGGTGCCAACCAGTTTGGACTGTTCGACATGCTGGGAAACGCCTGGGAATGGGTCAATGATTGGTACGATGGGAAATATTATTCGAGGAGCCCTGAAGTGGATCCCGCTGGACCGCCGACGGGACAAATGCACGGGCTTCGCGGCGGCTCATGGCTCAATAATTCCAAACTCGTGCGTGCGTCGGATCGCGGTAGATCGCTTCCCGAACTGCGTTTCAACTACTTCGGACTGCGCTGTGTCCTGACAGCGGATGGCCGTTAAGAGCGAATCGGAAATTCTCCTCATGTGCTCAGCAATACCAGGCCGCGGCGCTCTCCGACTGATCACTGCCGTAACCCTGGTCGCTGTGGCTTCGCTTCGAACGGCGGGCGCCCAACAAGCCTTATCCACGAATCCAATCCCATTGAGCGTGATCGTGGTCGATTCCCCAAAAGCAGCGGAACAGGTTGTGGCGAGATTGAAGAAGGGAGACGACTTCTCCGCCGTGGCAAGAGAGCAGTCCGTCGATGCTACGGCGAATGATGGGGGCTTCGTTGGCGTAATCGATCCTAACCGGCTTCGAATCGAATTAAGAGACGCTTTGCGCGGCGTGACTGCGGGGGGATTTACCATACCAGCACAGATTCCCGAAGGTTTTGCGATTCTGAAAATTCTGCGGGAGAGCGCCGTCCACAATATTGTGAGTCCAAACCCCACGCGTATTCTGCCCCTGCTAGCGATCGGGGCGGTGAAATACACGCTCAGCGTTTCCGGCAGGGATGAGGCCGAGTCGATTTTTCAAGCCCTGCCGAGAAGTGAAGATCTGGTGCAGGACCTGCCCGCAATCTGCAAATCCCGTAACGATGCGCTGGCGAGGGTAATAGGACAGTTGGAAGAAAGGCTAAATCCGGCCGAACTGCAAGATGCCGCGAGCCAGACGGCATCCGATCGAATAAAAATGAACTACACGGCCGCGCAGCTCTATGCCTTCCAGGGACAGATGGAAAGGGCGATCCAGCATTGGCAGACGGCTTTCCAGATTGTGCAGTCGAGTTCCCCGCGTCTGCTACTGCCCATGGAAGAGACCCTGGGTATCGCGTACCTGCACGAATCCGAGATGGAGAACGATATTTACCGCGCGCCGGGTGATCGCTGCATCTTGCCGTCGCGCCCTCTAAGTTACACGACAACGCAGGATTCCGAAAAAGCTGTCCAATACTTCCTACAGTATCTCGAGCAAAAACCGGAAGAGTTAGAAGTCAAGTGGCTGCTCAATCTAGCCTACATGACGCTGGGAAAATATCCCGCGGGCGTTCCGGGGAAATATTTGATTCCGCTTTCGGCATTTGAGTCGAAAGAAAATTCTGGTCATTTCATCGATGTCGCGCCAGCCGCTGGAATTTCCATCTCTTCGCTCGCGGGCGGTGTGATCGTCGACGACTTCGACAATGATGGGTTGCTGGACGTCGTAATTTCAAGCATGGACCCCTGCGAGTCCTTGCATTTTTTTCATAATAACGGAGACGGCACTTTTTCGGATCGCGCCGCTCAAGCTGGGCTGAGTGACGAAATCGGCGGGCTGAATATTATTCAGGCCGACTACAACAACGATGGATGTATGGACATCCTGGTCCTTCGCGGAGGGTGGGAGTACCCGATGCGCCGGTCGTTGCTAAAGAACAACTGCGATGGCACTTTCAGCGACGTGACTCGTGCCAGCGGTCTCGCGATTCCCGCTACCGCCACTCAGTCCGCGGTCTGGGTCGACATCGATAACGACGGATACCTCGACCTGTTCATCGCCAACGAGCGCGGCCCCAACCAGCTCTTCCGCAACAAGGGAGACGGCACGTTTGAGGACATCTCGCATTCGGCAGGCGTGGACCGCTCCGCTTTCAGCAAAGGAGTCGTCGCCGCGGACTATGACAACGATGGCTTCGCGGATCTCTATGTTTCGAATTTCAGCGGCGGCAACTTCTTGTACCACAACAACCACGATCGGACGTTTACCGAAGTGTCTGCCCAGGCGGGCGTGCAAGCGCCCTTTGGAAGTTTCGCCACCTGGTTCTTCGATTACGACAACGACGGCTGGCCCGACCTCCTGGTCAACAGCTACTACCAAAGCGATGACGATGTCATGCGTACCTATCTCGGCCTGCCGCACAATGCCGAGACCATGAAGCTCTACAAGAACATGCGCAATGGGACCTTCAAGGATGTGACCGCGGAGGTCGGACTCGACAAGGTGTTCATGCCCATGGGCGCCAACTTTGGCGACATCGACAACGACGGATTCCTCGATATCTATCTCGGAAACGGAGATCCTTCCTACGGGGCACTGATTCCGCACGTCTTGCTGCGCAACCACGACGGAAAATATTTTGTCGACGTCACGGCTGCCTCGGGGACCGGCGAACTGCACAAAGGGCACGGCATTGCTTTCGCCGATGTCGATCGTCGCGGCTATGAAGATATTTTCGCTGAGATCGGCGGCGCTGTGCCCGGAGACCGGCACGCCTTTCGCCTGTTCGAAAATCCCGGCAACGGCAATGATTGGATCAACGTGCATCTGGTGGGAGTGAAAAGCAATCGAGCCGCCATCGGCGCGCAGATCAAAGTGACTGTGGAAAGCGACGATCACACGCGACGGACCATTTACCGCACGGTGGGCAGTGGCGGGTCTTTCGGCGCGAATCCGATGGAACAACATATTGGACTGGGGAAATCGGCGCGGATCGTGAGTCTGGAATTGTGGTGGCCGGCAAGCAACACGCGGCAGAAATTTTCTCAGGTGGAGAAAAATCAGTTCATCGAAATCAAGGAATTCGCTCCAGTCTTTTCCAGACGGGAGCGCAAGTCGTTCCGGCTGGGCGGGTTGAAGAGAGAGGCTGCAGCGCCGGTGAATCGTCCGGCAATCACGGGCGACGATGCCGCCGCAAAGCAGGCGCGTCCGTAGACTATGAAGCGAGAAATTTCAGTCGCGATGAAGGTCTTCCTGGTTGCGCTCCTGCTCGCTGGGAACTTGAGCTGGGCGGCGCAACAATACACGGTGACCGGCCTGGTCTTGAAAGTTGATCCTTCGCACGGGATCTTTACTGTCTCCTGCAATCGCATTCCCGGATACATGGAAGCCATGGTCATGACATTCCCTGTCCGGAAGCCCGAAACCCTGAATGGCATTCGGCCCAGCGCGATCGTTGAGTTCGTATTGTACGTAGACACAGAATCCTCTTATGCCGACGATATTCGAGTTCGGAGTTTTGAGAGTGTCGAGCAGGAGCCCCAGGAAGCTGAGAGGTTGAAGCTTCTGCAAGATATTGCCAACCCTGGTGCGCCGGTGGCTCCGCTTGCGATCGGAGACGCTGTACCCGATGTTGAGTTCACGGATCAGAACCAGCAGCGGGTTGAATTTTCCCAGTTCGCTGGCGAAGTCGTGGTGCTGACGTTCATCTATACACGCTGTCCCAATCCCAACTACTGCTTTCGCTTGAACAGCAATTTGGGGCGGCTGCAGAAGCGGTTTCCTCAGCATTTAGGGCGTGACTTGGTGTTGCTGAGCCTCGTCATCGATCCCGAGCACGATCAGGGCAAGACGTTAACCAACTATGCGAATATCTGGCGGGCCAACCCGCAAGGCTGGCATTTCTTGACTGGTCCGCTGCCGGATATCCAGAAAACAACCCGCTTGTTCGGGATGGATTTTTGGAACGGAGAGGGCGTCGTTACCCATTCTTTTCACACCATCGTCGTCGATCGGCAAGGAAAGCTGGCGGCCAACATCGTGGGAAATCAATTCACTGCACAACAGCTGGGCGACTTGGTAGAAACCATGCTGTCTCGACAGAATTAGATCATCATCCGAAAGCCGTCCCGGCGTTTGTGAAGTCGCTGCGGTTCGTACTCGCCCCTAAGAACTAATCCGTTTTAGCCGATAAGTGACTATGGGGCACTATCGCGCGCCACGCGGGCCTGAAGTCAACACGATGCTAAGGAGCCGTGTCTTTTGATCCCGGTTTCACAGCGTCGACTATCTCGGGAAGCATCCCGCTGAGTTCGGTTTCGCGGCCCGTCCATTCGGCTTCGACGGCACCGCAAGTCGCTAGGAAACTTGCGTTTACGTTCGCTTTGACCCACATTCGTGAGCTTCTGTTCATGGTATTGAACTCTCTTGACAGTCGATTAGAAGCTTGTCTAAGACTGATGCTGCCTCGAAGTGCGCTGTGCGTGGGTGGGGTGAGTTCCGAATTTTCGACCGTTGGCGTTTCAATCGCTCAGGAGGACGTATGGGGAATGGTGGGGGATGGTTTCGAGAAGTTCGATCGGTGATATCAGTTCTCGTTCTTCTCGTGTTGGTTGTGTTCACACAGAAGATCGCACTGGCGCAAGGCAGCGCCGACGGTTCGATCCGTGGTTCCATCACTGATCCGTCGGGCGCCAGCGTTTCCGGAGTAACCGTCACGGTCACGAATAATTCGACTGGCGCTTCTAAGACGCAATTGACCGGCGACGACGGAATTTTTAACGCCCAGAACCTTGCCCCCGCTTTGTACACCGTGAAAGCCGAAAAGTCTGGTTTCGGGACGCGGCTCACGCAGAATGTTCTGGTCAGCGTCGGCAAGGCGACAACCGTTGATATCCAGTTGGCGGTCGGAAGCGTTACCGACACGGTTAACGTCGAAGCGAACGTCGCCCCGGTCACAGACGATAAACCAGATCGCGGCGTTGTTCTGGGTGCACAGACTCTGGCAGAGCTGCCCTTGCAGGTGAGCGGTAACATCCGGTTGGTGGACACGTTCCTGACCCTGGCTCCCGGTGTTACCGGCGATACATTCTCGGCTCGCATCAACGGCGCCCCGGACTTCAGCCAGGATTTCTACTACGACGGTATTCCTTACATGAACGCTGATGGCGGCGGAAGACAGGAAGCTCTGGGAGCTCCTTTCGAGTCCGTCGACGAGTACGCCATCATCACCAACGCTTACAACGCTCAGTATGGCCGCGGAGCGGGACTGCTGAACTTCCATATTCGCAGTGGCAGCAACCGCTTGCATGGTGGCGGCTGGGAGTATCTGCGAAACAACGTTCTGGACGCCAAGGGATTTTTTGCTACCCAGGCGCCGACTGAGAAACAAAACGAATTCGGGTTCAAACTCGGCGGCCCGGTTTACATTCCGAAGATCTACAACGGAAAAGACAAGACTTTCTTCTTCACCAACTTCAACTGGTTCCGGTTCCGCGGTGGAAACAGCAACTCGTTGACTACCCTTCCCACGGCCGCAATGAAGACTGGCGATTTCTCCAGCCTGGTGAACACGAGCATCAATCTGGGCACCAATCCTTGCGACGGTTCGACGGTGTTCGCAGGTCAGATTTTTGATCCCAACACGACTCAGGTCGTAGGTGGACAGACCTGCCGCACCGCTTTCCCGGGCAACATCATCCCGATCGGCCGGCTCAGTCCATTGAGTGCGCAGTTCCTGGCGCTGATGCCAACCGCGACTACCAATGCTCCTATCAACAACACGCTGGTTGCGGTTCCCACCGCGCCGCAGAACAACTTGGTCTATCTTTTCAAGGTCGACCACAGTATCAACCACGCGGTGACGGTCCACGGCTCTTACTACAAGGGCCGATACAACACGCCGACCTCTCCCCTGATTTCGGGACCGCTGGGTAGCGGAAATAACTTCAACGTTCTGGGATGGCAGCCTCGGGCTTCGGTCGACTGGACCATCAGCCCTCGTCTGCTTAACCAGACGCTGTACAGCGTGCAGTACACGGAAGGTGTCCGCATCTTCTTCCCGCTGGTTCCGTCCGGCTTCACCAGCGCGATTTCGACCCCAGGGCAGCCTTTCCCCGCGCTCGCCATTCAGGGTATGCCTTCATTCGGAACCGGCTCCGACAACGGCCAAAACAGCGGCGGTTGCTGGCCCTGTACATTCTTTGCCGACAACCTCAAATGGGCCAAAGGACGGCATTCTCTGGCCTTCGGCACCGAGATGCGTTGGGAGGACGAGAAGGATTCGTTCGCCACCAACATCGGTACCTACACCTTTGGCAGCGCCGCCACTTCTCTGCAGAGTTCAGCGACTCCCGGAGAATTGGGATTTGGCTTTGCCGGATTCTTCCTCGGAACTCCCAATGGCGTGAGCCAGACCGGACACACGCCGGCAAGATTGGTCAAGACTGGATACCGAGCTCTTTATGTCCAGGACGACTTCCGAGCCACCAAGAATCTGACCATCAATGCGGGTTTACGCTGGGATGTATCGCTGCCGGCGTGGAACTCGGCTGGATATTTCTCAACCTTCGATCCCACGGTGCCTAACCCCGGCGCGGGCGGCCTCCTTGGGTCTCTCGTCTATGCCGGAAACAGCGGCGTCGGCGGTTGCACTACCGCGGGCGGATCTTCGCTTTGCCGAGCCAAGATTGCCAACACCTACTACAACAACTTCCAGCCCAGGCTCGGTTTCGCATACCGGTTGGGTGAGAAGACGGTGTTACGTGGCGGCTTCGGAATCACTACGATCCGCGGCGGCGCCAGCACCCTGATGGGACCTGAAATCGCGGCCAATTTCCTGACCGGCTATCAAGCCCAGCAGACTCTGACCAGCCCGGACAACGGCTTCTCGGTTCCGATTCAGATAGCTCCGACGTGGGATGTAGGCATTCCCGCGGTTGGACCTCCGCCAGCCCGCACGCTGGATGCAGCTAATGGACAGCCCATCGACCTCATGCGTCCGGTCGACGGCAAGATTGGCTACACCCAGATGTGGAACATGACGGTTGAACGGCAGTTGCCCTTCAAGATCGGCTTCGAGGCCAGCTACGTAGGAAGCGCCAGCGTCCGGGTCGGAGCCAACCTGCTCAACCCGAACCAGACTCCTTCCCAGTTCCTGAGCCTTGGAAACGAGCTGAATACCATCATCACCTCACCGGCAGACGCTGCCGCACTTCCGGTGCCGATCCCGTATCCTTTCCCCGGGTTCACCGGCTCAGTGGCGCAGGCGTTGCGTCCGTTCCCACAGTTCCAATACATCAGTCCCACCACCCAGAACACTGGGCACATTCACTACAACTCTCTCCAGTTGCGCGCCCAAAAGTACTTCTCTAACGGGCTGACGTTCCTGGTGAGCTACACCTACTCGCAGACCATCTCGGACGCCACGGACCAGTTCTCCACCTTCGGCGCTCCGCCGCTGGATACAGCTGACCAGAAGGCAGAGAAACGAATTCTCGGAGGCACAACCTTCGGCAACACGTATCCTCGCTACCTGTCAGCAGCGGCGACGTACGAACTGCCGATCGGTCCTGGAAAGCGCTTCCTGCCGGGCGGTGGAGTGGTTGGCAGAATCGTTGGCGGCTGGAACGTGTCGTTCGTAGGCGCCTACGATGCCGGAACCGTGCTGCCCATCACGGGTGGCAGTCAACAGCCGATTTTCAACGGCCCGGCACGACCGAACATCGTGGCTGGAGTTGACCCGAAGGCCTTCTCGGGCGGAAAGTTCAACCCCTTTACCGATACTTACCTGAACCCTGCTGCCTTCAGCGACCCGGGCGCATTCGCCATCGGCGATGCTCCTCCGACGCTGCCCGATGTCAGAGGGTTCCCGTCCTACAACGAGAATATTTCGATCATCAAAAATACCAAGGTTGCCGAAGGAGCGACGCTGCAATTCCGGGCTGAGTTCTTCAACGCCTTCAACCGGGTTGTGTTCGGCGCTCCGGACACGAACTGGAACGACGTGGTCACCGGAGGATTTGGCAAAGTCACAAGCCAGTTCAACGCGCCAAGAGTCATTCAGTTCGCGCTAAGAATGGATTTTTAACCGCAAGGCTCACCCCCGTCGCGGTTCTTCCTCCGCACGACCTGTAGTTCAGGCCGTGCGGAGCTTTTATTTTTGGAGGGAGAGCGATCCAATATGCCGATCATTCTCCCACCCACGTAGGGACGGGCGCCTCGCCTAACCAGCTGCGCAAAGCCCGGCAGCATGCGATAAAATTTCTCTGGAAGCAGCGGAGGAGCAGTGAAAGCATTCTTGCGAGCCGGAGCCCTGGTTATTCTTGCTGTGGCCATCGCAACCCCGTCCTTTTCTCAGGAGGCGACTGATCCCGCGCAGCTATACGAACAAGCCAAGCTGGACGAGAAGTCCGGCCATCCGGATGAAGCAATCCGGAAATACGAACAAATCATAAAGATCGATCCAACCCTGGCCGCTGCTTACAACAACCTGGGCCGCCTGCTTTACCAGCAGGGACGCCTGGACGAGGCCATCAAACCTCTGCGCAAAGCCAGCCAGCTCGAACCGAAACTGGAACCTCCTCGGGCCTTGCTGGGCTTTGTGCTCTTTCAGAAGCAGGATTTCGAGGGCGCCCGCCGGGAGCTCAAAATAGCGTCGCAATTAAATCCGGCCGACAGTAGCGTAAGACTCTTTCTGGCTCGCACCCTGGTGGAACTCAAGGACTTCGACAGCGCGCTGGACATCCTCCTTAAGCTCCAGCACGACGATCCCAACAATCCCGAAGTCCTCTACACGCTAGGTGGGGTCTATTCAAGTCTGGCGGAGATCACGATCGGAAGAATTCAGACTGTCGACCCGAATTCTTACCTGCTCGAAGTGTTGCTGGGGAAGGTTTCGGAAATCAAACAGTTGTACCCAGATGCCGCGGAGCATTACAAGCGGGCCATAGAACGCGCTCCCGACGTCCCGGACCTTTATTACAGATACGCCCATGCCTTGTGGGCTGCGGGAAATGCGGAAGCCGCGTTGAGCGTCTACAAGAGTGCCATCGAACGGAATCCCTACGACTATCGTGCGAAGTGGGAAGCAGCGCGCATCCTTCTTGCTGACCATCCCGAAGAAGCCCTGAGCCTCACCACCCAGGCCCTGGAGCTCAAACCCGATCTCGCCGACGCGCTCACCATTCGGGGACGCGCCCTGGTGGCTTTGCAGAAGCCCCAGGAGGCCATCGCGGACTTCCGCAAGGCAATCTCCATCGATCCGGATGATCCGGCGGTTCACTTCCAGTTGGCGCGGGCCTATCGCCTGACCGGCCAGGCACAAGAAGCACAGAACGAGAACGCGATTTATGAGCGTCTGGATAAAGAAGCCCACGCCGCGCGGGTGCAACCAAATCCTCCGCAGTGACCCTCTGATTCACTACCTCTCAACCGTCCCTTCCCCTTCCACCAGCTTGACGATGCGGTCTATGCCGGTGACCGCGAAGGTTTCTTTGTTTCCACTCGGCCAAAAGACTTCCACCTTATTAATGGCTGCGTTCGCGCCAAGTCCAAAATGGGGCCGAGGATCTGAGTTGGAGCCGTAACTCCCGCCGCTGTACAGATCCGCGCGTTGCCGAACTCCGCCAGCGGTAACGAAAATTTTCGCCCCGATCGCGTCGCGTGGGCTCTTCGGACCACCCACCAGCTGAAATGCGATCCAGTGGTTGGAGTTCTTGACCGTATTGCGCAGCAGCGTGGGGGTGGAATCCATGTTGTTGATCACGACGTCGATATGCCCGTCGTTGAACAGATCGCCAAACGCCGCGCCACGGGCGGAAATTACGTCCGCCAGGCCGCTTCCCGTGGCGGGCGGAACCTCTTGAAACTTGTTGCCATCCAGATTGCGGAAAAGTTGCGGCCGCTGCAGGTAGGTAATACCCCATTCCTGTTGATCGATGGTGGGGTACACGTGGCCGTTGGCCACAAATATGTCCAGCAGACCATCGTTGTCAAAATCCAGAAACCCGGTACCCCACGCCAGGAAGGGCAGGGTCGGGCTTCCCAACCCAGCGCGATAGGCCACATCGGAGAAATTTCCCTGGCCTTCGTTACGGTATAGGGCGTTGTAATCGTCGGAAAAAGCGGTCAGGTAGAAATCAACTCTGCCGTCGCGATTGTAGTCACCCACGGCGATGCCCATCGAAGCCTGGGCGTGTCCATCGTCGGCAAGGGCAAATCCGGAGGCCAGTCCGATGTCCTCGAAAGTTCCGTCGTGTTTGTTTCGGTAAAGGTAGTTGGGAACGGAATCGTTCGCCACCGCCAGATCCAGCCAGCCATCGTCATCCACATCGACGAACACGGATGCCAGGCCGTAGAGTCCGGCTGGATCGGAAACTCCGGCCTTCACGCTCACGTCGGCGAAAGTTCCGTCGCCATTGTTGTGAAATAAATGATCGCCCTCGCCCGGAAGGCCCTGCGGTCCACAAAACACGCTCATTCCACGAAACTGGCAGAGCTTGCCGCCGCGAGGTGGATGGTCCACGTCAAACTTTACGTATCCGGGGACGAACAGATCGAGCAAGCCGTCGCGGTCGTAGTCACCCCAGGTAGGTCCGGTTGACCATCCTCCTACCGCCACGCCAGCTTTCTCCGCGAGGTCAGTGAAGGTTCCATCATGATTATTGTGGTAGAGGCGGTTCTTGCCGTAATTGGCGACGTAAATATCGGGCCAGCCGTCATTGTCGTAATCACCCACGGCCACGCCGAAGCCCCAGCGCTCATTGGCTACGCCGGCCTTGGCGGTGACATCGGTAAAAGTTCCGTCATGATTGTTATGAAAGAGCATGGCGCGAGGCGGAGCTTCGGTACCCTTTAAAGCAGGGACGGTCGAGCCATTTAACAGATAAATGTCGAGCCAGCCGTCGTTATCGAAATCGAGAAGCGCCACACCCGAACCTGGAGACTCGATAATGGTGGTCTTCTCAGGCGTGCCGGAGCGATGGTGAAATTTGTCGAGACCAGCTTGCTTGGTGATATCGATGAAAACAACCGGTGCGCCGTCGACAAATCCGCCGGCGGTGATTGGTCTTTTTTGGACGTCCATCACCGGCGTGTGGGCAGGACCGCTGGCTTCGCCCGCGGTCGAGGGAGTCTGATCCATCCCCTCCGGATTCTGCGCCCAGGTTACGCAGTTCGCCGAGAACAGCCAAAGCAGAAGCAATCCAGCGGCTGAGAATAGTCGCACTGATCTGTTGGGCCACATATTGAGCTGTCTGACTGCCTGAACCAGTAGCGCCGGCGCTACTTACTCGGCTCATCAACCCGCAAAATCTGATCCGAAGCTACATTGCTCAGCGTTTGCAAAATCCCGCTGGGCCAGCGAATTCTGATGGTTTGGGCAACTTTCTCGCTCCCCAGGCCGAAGTGTACCCGCTTGTCGCTGGAAGAGAGATAGCTGCTCGAAGTGGTCACGGTTGCAAGCTGTTTGCCCTTCGCCGTAAGCAGCTCCACTTCTGCTCCGATCGCGTCTCGATTGCTCTTGTGCCCCACGAGCGTGAGAGTGAGCCAGTGATTCCCGGTTGAAGTCTCGTTGTGCAGAATATGGGCCTGACCGTCGTTGGTCGTAACCACGACGTCGATTCGGCCATCATTATCAATGTCGCCGGTCGCAAGGCCGCGGGCGACCCAGGGCTTCTGAAAAACGCTTCCCGCGCTGGCGGATACGTCGACGAACTTGCGCCCGGTATTCCGCGCCAGCAACATCGGTTCGCGATAGCGAAATTGTGGCGCCTGCAGTTCGATGGTGTCGAGATCATGTCCCTGGGCGACGATGAGATCTTTCCACCCGTCGTTGTCATAATCGAAGAAGCGAATGCCCCAGCCCGAATGCATCTGCGTCATTCTTCCGGTCCCGGAAGAATCGGTGGCATAGCTGAAGTCACCGTTGCCGTTATTGTGATAGAGCGCATATTTCTGGTTCGCCAGGTCGGTCACAACCAGATCGGGAAGCCCGTCATTGTCGTAATCCGCGAAGTCTACCCCCATGCCGGCATAGGTGTGGCCATCGCCATCGACCGCGACCTCTGAAGCCAGTCCGACTTCTTCGAACGTTCCATCTTTCTTATTGCGATACAGGAATTCCGACATCGAATCGTTAGCCACGAACAGGTCGATCCGTCCGTCGCGATCGTAATCCGCGATTGCGATTCCCAAGCCCTTGCCCGGCTTCGACAGTCCGACCGCCGCGGACACTTCCGAAAACTTGCCATTTCCATCATTGTGATAAACCAGAGGCGAGATGGGTTGGAACAAATCGGGGTGGCAATAGGCGCGATACCCTTCTCTGTGCTCTCCGCAGAAGATGTCTTTGAAATCCCACTTCAGATAGCGAAGCACGACCAGGTCGAGCCGTCCGTCGTTATCGAGATCGACCCAGGCCGCGCTGGTCGACCAGCCACTGCCGCCAACTCCCGCCTGTTCGGTCACGTCGGAAAATGTGCCGTTACCATTGTTGTGATAAAGACGGTTGCCGCCGTAAGCCGTTACGTATAAGTCTTCGTAGCCATCGTTGTCGTAATCGCCGACCGCGACGCCCATGCTATACCCGACTCCCTGGAGGCCCGCTTTTTCGGTGACATCTTCGAATGTGCCATCGCTCTTCTGATGGTAGAGGCGATTCCAGTACGCGGGCCCGGTTTTTTGTGGGACCGCATCGGTCGGCATGGCGTCGGTGAGCGGCGCGGCGTTAATCAGAAAGATGTCGAGGCGGCCATCGTTGTCATAGTCAAACAGAGCGACGCCCGAGCCCATCGTTTCCAGTAGATATTTCTTAGAGGTGTGCGATGCCAGGTATTGAAAATTCACCCCGAGTGCCGAAGTGACGTCGCTGAACTTTGCGGAATCTGCCTCGGAAGCGTCCGAAGTCTTGGTGGGAGCCTGGGAGAATCCCAGCGGAGAGAGGAAAGCTAAAACCGCAAGCCCGAAAAAAACTGCGTTCGGAGAGGCCCAGCTTCGGTTCACAAAGGATTCCCGGTGACCCCGATCAAAAAACGATAACAAACTGGTCCCTCGCGACCGCCGGCGGAACTTATCCATGCATTCAGAAGACTACCACCAGCTTGAGCCGCGCCGTTCAATAGGTTGAACCGCTGTTAAACGGTGTTGTGCTTTAAAGATTATAAGGTCTATGCGGCACCTGGTTATCGAGTGGCGCAGCTTTCCTGACCCGACTGGATGGCTTGAAACTTGCGTCGTGCGATGGGTTGATCGGGGCTGTAGATCAATACCCGCTGTAGCGTTTTCTGCGCGGCATCTTTGTCGCCAAGCATGCATTCCACCAGCGCAAGATTGATGCCGGGCTCGTCCACGTCTTCGTTCAGATCGAAGGTCTTTTTCCAGAGGATCTGGGCCTCTTTCAATTGTCCGGATCTTGCCAGCAGAATGGCGAGATTGTTCGTAGCCGTCAAATCGATGGGATCCAGCTTTAGAACTTCGCGGTAGAGATCCATAGCCTGAGAGTCATTTCCTCTAAGCTGCGCCAGGTATCCCAGAGCATTGAGCACCGGGAGATCATTGGGAAAGGAATTTCGGGACGCCGACAGTAGAGCCCAGGCACGATCTTTCTCAGAGGCGTTGCCGCCGAGCACAAGATCGTAGTAAGCGAGTGCAAGATCACGCGGATTGGCCGTTCCGCTAATAAGTGGAACCAGTTCGCGGGCGGACGATGAGTCGGATGCCCCAAACTGATCCGGATTCTGCCGGATGCGGTGGTCCGTCCACGCGATGTGCGGAACCTTCTCCACTTTGCCCTTGGGCATATGGCAGCTGGTGCAATCAGGATTCATGTTGTAGTGAGTTGTCGCATACTTCGGAGCCGTATGGCAGGCCAGGCATTTGCTGCGATAGAAAGTAGGCTGCTCCGCTGGAAGCGGCGAGTAGTGCGGATCATGGCAGCTCAAGCACGACATGCGATCGCCGCTCACTCTCTTGCACTTGCTCAGCCCGAATTCTTCAACCTCGCTTACTCCGCGGCTCACCATGCTATCGTCGGCGTAGACGAAGTAAGAGAGGTAATCGGCGATGCGCTCACCAGGTTTGTAGTCATCGACCGAGCGGCCGGCATGTTCGATTCGCGTGTCACCCTCCAAATGACAACTGATGCAGACCGAGTCCCGCCGTTCCGCGTCGAGCTTGATCGGATTGATCACTGGAGCTTTGCCGGCGCTCGAGACATGCAGCTTGGTGTCACCATGGCAGCTCTCGCAAGTCACTCCACCATGGAGAAACGGCAGGCCTTTAAAGTGATTGCGAGTTCCGGGGTCTTCCCGCTGCACGTCACTCATGTGACATCGCATGCACCCTCGCGTCATGGGCAAAGCGGAAGGCATGGTCGTCACGGAACCCAGGCCGGGCTTCATGTCATACGCTTTCGAGTCGGCGTAATAGGCTACCGGCGACTCGAGAAAATAACCGTTTACGGAATAAAGATAGGTGATGCCCAGATGTCCGGAGCCGAGGAAATAGTCGAGCTTCTGGCTGCCCTGCACTCCAGGATCGCCGGGGCGGGAATAGTTGAGCCAGAGCGATCCCTCTTTATTCAGTATCCCGTAGTCGATTCCCGAAGGGGCGTGGTGGAAACCCCCGGTGAAAATGCGGTCGGAGGCCAGGCCGCTGGCATTGGCCATCGGGGTATTGAGATACTTGCGAAAAATATCCTGATGACATTTGCCGCAGATGGCGTCGGCCTGGCGAACCGGTGTAGCCGGGCTGGGCACGGGCGACACGCCCTGCCCCAATGCATGTGCCGGGTAAGCAGCCAAAGTCAGCAGCAGGGCCAGTTTTCGCAGTAGTGGCGCGGAAGAACTCATCGTGGCCCAATCAGCGGGCGATCTCGTTGGATCGAAAACCGGGAATCAGCTTTTCAGTCGAGAAATTCCTTCTTTGTAACCCGACAGAAGGACCGAGTAATCGCTGCTGTAGATAATGAACCTTGCTCCCATTTCACGCGCCCGCGTCAGCAAGGTCATGTCTTTCGACTGCAGCCCGACCGCGACGCCGGCATTGGAGCCTGCTTTGATCACTTTCTCCAGCGCCGTCAAGAACAACGGACTTTCGAACTGCTCCAGGATACCCAGCGCAAGTGACAGATCGTAAGGTCCCACAAAGAGCGCGTCCACTTCAGGGACTGCGGCGATCTCCTCGACCGCCCGCACACCCTCCTGGCTTTCGATCATCATGACTGCAAGAGTTTCCTTGTTGGCCGAGGCGACTTCCTCTTGGGCAGAATTGCCCTTGAGATCGGTCACGATCGTGCCCAGCCCGTATCCGCGGTGTCCCAGCGGCGGAAATTTTAAGGCATCCATGGCGCTGCGCGCTTCAGCCGCGGAATGAACACGAGGGACAATGATTCCCATGGCTCCCACATCAAGCGCGCGCGATATCAGCGAAGATTCGTTTTGCGTGACTCTGACCAGAGGGATCAGTCCCGCTCCGCGCGCGGTCCGGCACAACCCCTGAATCTGGGCATAGGTTGTCGTGGAGTGCTCGGTATCGATAAAAAAGAACTCCACGCCGGCGGCGGCCAACACAATTGAGATCTCGGGCTCGAGGCATCCCCCGAGCGAAGTTCCGTACACTACACCGCCCGTTCTGAGCTTCTCCTTAATCGTGTTCTTCTGCAAAAGGCCTCTCTTCAATCAAGATGTCGGACCGCGAGTCAAATCTCCATGCTACTGATCCGGGCATGAATAAGTTAGCGGCGAGGTGGTTGGCCAGCAGAGCTTCTTCTCCGCCAGGTCCACCGTGGCCTGGGTGCGCTCCCAACTCACGACCAGAGAGCAGGCGGCATCCTTCTTATGGTACGCAATCGTGAAATTCTCCACCGGAGTTTCTGTCTGCGAGAGTTTCATGTCCACTCGAAGCAGGTCTTCTCCTTCGGGATATGGGGTACCCGGTTCGCCTGTTTTCTTGCTGATGATCAGCGTCCACTTGTCAGCGCTAGGAAGAGTGAAAAGGGTATAGCTGCCGGCCGGGATTTCCTTGCCTGCTACGCTCAGGTCGGAATCGGTCACAAATGTCGTGGCTTCGTTGGCCCCCGTACGCCACACCTGATCGAAGGGAACTATGCCGCCAAAGATCTTTCGCCCTTTCATTCGCGGACTGGAATAGTCCGTTTTTATGGCCTTTCCGTCGTCAAATTTGCAGCTGGCGGTAGCCGGCGGGCTGGGCCGCTGCGTCTTGTCCTGTTGCGCAGACGATAGCGCGAGTGGCGCGACCACCAACACGAGAATGGCAATTGATTTCTGCACGACTTTCTCAACCCAGGGATTCCGATTGTACCTTCGAAAAAACG
The DNA here is from genome assembly GCA_963822555.1 of Terriglobia bacterium. Classification (GTDB taxonomy): domain Bacteria; phylum Acidobacteriota; class Terriglobia; order Terriglobales; family Acidobacteriaceae; genus JAIQFF01. The sequence continues at coordinate 3,206,972 of CAWGHY010000002.1, read as the reverse complement.
ATGTCATCGTTATCCTCTGATGGGCCTCTCGCGATACTGTTCAGCCTAATGAACGCAGGCGGTCGTCGTTCGCGTTCGCAATGCTATTCACTCGACGCCAAAGTCTAGCTGATCCCGCCGGGCGGCTCAAACTAGAGTCCGCAGATTTGAAAACTGGACACATGCGCTTCGTATTCGCTAGCTTCTAGCAACGGCCGCTTCCGACGGGTGTCGGTAGTTGCAGGTCAGGAACATACATTGACCGCCAGCCATGAATCGAAAGATGTGCCCACGCTGTGGCGACCGCTACGCGTGTCCACGTTTCGCGATCTTCTGATCGCCAACGTGGTTTCTGACATGGGCACGTTCATGCAGAGCGTGGGCGCGGCCTGGCTGATGGTCTCGCTTCACGCCGGACCTCTTTATGTCGCTCTGACCCAGACCGCAAGCGCATTGCCATATTTTGTTTTCGCTCTTCCGGCAGGATCGATCGGTGACATTGTCGATCGCAGGAAACTGATTCTGTTTACCGAAACGTGGATGGCGGCGGTCGCGATTGTCCTGGCAGCGGTGACCATCGGCGGGCTGATCACTCCGTTGCTGCTCCTGATCCTTACGTTTTTTCTTTCTGCCGGGGATGCGTTCGAGTCGCCGAGCTGGCGCGCGGTGTTGCCGGAGCTGGTTACGAAGGAGGATCTGGCATCGGCTTCGGCGCTCAACGGCATTGAATTTAATTTTGCGCGAGCCGTGGGACCGGCGCTGGCCGGGGTGGTGATCGCTGCGGCGGGAGTGGGCACGGCCTTTGCGATCAACGCAGCCTCATTTCTTGGGGTCATCGCGGTCATCGCCCGTTGGAAGCGCCGTCCGCGCCATCGATCGACTCCGGCGGAGACTTTGGGCGGCGCTACCGCTGCCGCGATTCGTTATGTGCGCTATTCACCGGCGGTCCGCATTGTACTGCTCCGGTCCGGCGTCGGTATGTTCTTTGCCAGTGCGCTACTGGCCCTGTTGCCTTCTGTCGCGCACGGGGTTAACCAAAGTCCGTTGGGCTACGGGTTCCTGCTCGGTTGCTTCGGCCTGGGAGCGGTGCTGGGGGCGTTGGCCATGCAAAGAGCCCGGGCTCGCTGGTCCGCCGAGGTTATCGTGTCGAGCGGAGTTCTGGTTTTCGGCTTTGGCACCATGGCAGCGGGACTCTTGCATCGCCTGCCCATACTGGGTGCGAGCATGCTGGTCGCCGGTGCAGCGTGGATCGTGTTCATCTCCCTGTTCAACGTAATTATTTTGAACCTCGCTCCGGATTGGGTGCGCGCTCGCGTGCTCGCAGTGTCCATGCTGGTTTTTCAAGGAGCAATGGCAGGAGGCAGCGCGGCCTGGGGAGCACTGGCGGGAAGAATTGGCATTCACGCCGCTTTGGTGTGGGCGGGCGCCGGAACCATTGCGACCACGGTATTGGCATTATTTTTCAAGTTGCCGGACAGCACCGTCGATCTCACCCCCTGGGCCCATTGGCGTACGCCGAATATCTTGGATCAGAACTCGGCCACTGCCGATTCGGGCCCCATCCTCGTCACGGTGGAATACGAAGTCGACCCGAAGCAAGAGAAGGATTTTTTGCAGGCTATGCACAAGTACGAACGCATTCGACGTCGTGATGGAGCTTATCGGTGGGGGATCTTTCGGGATCTCGAACACCAGACCCGCTACCTGGAGACGTTTCTTGTAGATTCCTGGGCGGAGCACCTCCGCCAGCATGAGCGTCTGACTCGTGCCGACATCGTAGTGACGGAACGAGTTCAAAGCCTGATCAATGGGGCACCGGTAGTGCGCCACCTCGCCTACCCCGACTCGAAGCCTTAGCCGATGCAAAGACTCCTTCGCCCCTACCTGGGACCGCTTTCCCAAGATGAATACGTAAATCATTGCAATTAAAAGACATAACGATATAGACATTTTCGTTGAATCTAATCGTTATAACGATCATCTGTATGACAGGAGGATCAACCATGACCACCGCAACTACAACCGAAGCTACGGCCATTTCCACCTGGAACATCGATCCAGTTCACTCCAATGCGGAGTTCAAAGTCCGGCACATGATGATTTCGAACGTGAAGGGCGAATTCAAAGGCCTTACCGGCACTCTGAAGCTCGACAACACGGATCTGACCAAGTCGAGTGTCGAAGTCGCTCTCGATGCAACAACAATCAATACCGGCGACGCGCAACGCGACGCGCACTTGAAAAGCCCGGATTTCTTCGACGTGGAGAAGTTTCCCACTCTGATTTTCAAATCGAATCGCGTCTCCAAGAATAAAGATGGCGTGCTCACAGTCGCTGGCGAGCTCACGATCCACGGTGTGACTCGCAACGTTGTGTTCGAAGTTGAAGGACCGAGCGCTCCGACGAAAGACCCATGGGGCAATACGAGAATCGGGCTTTCCGCCACGACCCGCATTAACCGGAAGGACTTCGGTCTAACCTGGAACGCGTCGCTTGAAGCAGGCGGGATTCTGGTGGGCGAAGAAGTGGCCATCAGCCTGGATGTTCAGTTCATAAAGGCGTAAGTGCGGCGTGCGTAATCCGCGAAAATAGGCGAAAAACGGCGCGCTTCCGGCGCCGTCATTCCCTCAATTGATTTTTTCCGGCAGGTCGGGGATCGCCAGTTTTCCGATGGAGACGAAGTTCAGTCGCATCGGCACGCGGAAGTTTTCGGCATGATGGAACGGGCTATCGGGATGCCCGGTTCACTTTTACATTGAGCGAAAAACCGTCGACGCGGTTGCGGCCGGCTTTCTTTGCCCGGTAGAGGGCGGCGTCGGCGCTTTGCAGCAGACTCTCGAGGGTCGATTCGGAATCGTTGCTGGTAGCCGTCACCCCCATGCTGACGGTTACGGAGACTGATCCCGCGGGCGTCACGACCGGGTCGCGCGCTACCAGGCGGCGGATTTCGTCGGCGCGGCGAGCGGTGGTTTGCAAGTCGCAGCCCGGCAACACCAGGATGAACTCCTCGCCGCCGTAGCGTCCGGCCACGTCGTAGAGCCTGAGATCTGATTTCAGGCGCCGGGCCACTTCGGCGAGAACGGCATCTCCGGCAGGATGGCCGAGGGTATCGTTAATCTGCTTGAAGCCGTCCACGTCGGCCATGATGACTCCCGCCGGCCGGCCTTCCCGCTGGGTGCGGACCAGCTCACGCTCGAGCGAGGCCAGAATTTCCGCGCGGCTCAGCAGATTAGTCAGGAAATCATGGGTTGCGGAAAAGCGGAGGCACTGCTGTAAGTCGAGAATCCGTTTGCCGGCGAGAATACGGGCCCGCAGCTCGCAGGGATCAACTGGCTTGGCCAGATAGTCATCCGCGCCGGCGTCCATGGCAGTCAACAGGTTCTGCTTCCTGTCCTTGGCGGTCAGCATGACGGTATAGATATAGGTACCATTGGACCCGAGGGCGCGTATCCGCCGGCAGAGTTCGATGCCGTCAATTCCTGGCATTACCCAATCCAGCAACGCGAAGGTCGGAGCGTCGGGCGCTTGAAGAATTTCCCACGCGTCAGTTCCGTTTTCTGCCACGACATACTCGAAGCCAGACTCCTCCAGACACTCGCTGACGCGCAGCCGGTCCAGCTTCGAATCGTCTACCAGCAATATTTTCACGGTGGTAAAGCTCTCCTGCCTGATTTTGGGCAGATTGAGCGGCAGCTGCAAGATACCGGCTGGAAACGGATGGTGTTGTACTTCCGCGGCAAGGTGGGCGGATAGGCGTGTCATCCTGAGCGAAGGGACTGCTTCGCTTCGCGAAGCAGTCCCGCAGTCGAAGGACCCCTGTAAGTGAATCGTAGATCGAGCGCCTTGGTCATTTTTTTGGAGTTCAGACAAAAGATCACGCACGCGAGTGAATTTCAGTGGGCAGGGGTCCTTCGACTCCGCGGAAGGTTCGCGAAGCGAACCTCCCGCTCCGCTCAGGATGACAGGGAGTGCAGGGATAAAAGAGCTGCCACATAGCTTACTCGCTTGCCGCCTGGGTGCCGGTCAGCGACCGGCGGCCTGGGTCTGGGGGCGGCGTGAGCCGGCCGGTGCGCTGCATGGTTTCGCAGTCATAGGAATATACCGCGCCGCAGAGCAGACACGCCTGGTAGGCGGTGCCGTGAATACCGGCGTGCGGCCAGGTGAACTCGTGCCGGCAGCACATTTCAATAAGCCGTTGCAGGAGGGAATTTGTCATGGCTGCTTTTCGATTCCTTCGTCGTCAGTGATGCTGTACTCAACCTAACCCGAAAAGCTTTCCCCGCCGCCGTGTTTCTTGGCCATCGGCGGCGCGAATATGGCCAGTCCCTGGTCTCATTACTCAGTTACCGAGGGAGGCGTAACGTAACTGCCCCGCTGGAAGCGAAGGCCGGAACCACTGGAATCCCTTTGCGGGCGCGGGTTGCGTTACCGTAGGGGTGCAGAGATTTGAGCCCGTTCGGCCGTCGAGTGCACAGCTCCTGAGAACGCGCACCCGGAAAGCGGGACACCATGAAAGAGGGACAACATGCATAGCGCGAATGTTCCCGAGACCATGCGGCGCAGTTCAAGAGTGCCGATCACCCTTCCTATCGCCGTTACCAGCCTGGAGCCGAATGCTCCCTTTTCAGAAATCTGCGAGACGCTGGTGGTCAGCGCGCATGGCTGCGCCATATTTTCTCCGGCCCGGCTGGAAGCCGGCATCCCGGTACAGTTTCGGCGCAAGGGAGGCGGTGCGACCAAGGCGCACGTGGTCGATTGTAAGCCGATGGGCGCCGGCCAGCAGGGCTGGCAGGTGGCTGCAAAGCTGGACCAGCCGGAAAATTTTTGGGGACTGGAAGCTTGTCCGGAAGATTGGGGGCGACTCATGGAGATTCATTCTGACGATCCACAGCCGACACGGAAAATTGCGTTGAGAGGTGACAAAGGCCAACCGGGCGCGCCCGCATTAAAGATTGTCTCGGACAAGAACCAGCCTCAATTCAACGAGCGCGATCTGCGGGCCATCGTCGCGGAATTCGTCCAGCCCTTGCATGCGGAAGTGGTCGCGCTCCGGGAAAAAACGGCCCAGGCGGACGCCAAGCGCAGCCGTTTCGATATATCGCTGTCGCACATTCCACCAGAGGTCGAAGAAAAGTTGTGGGTGCGCCTGCGCGAGGATCTGGGTACGCAAGTCTTAAAACAGACACAGGAGCAGTCGGCTCAGGTGATGGGATCCGCCAAGACGTTGATCGAGCAGAAAATCAGCCAGGCGCTGGACGGATTCCGGCAGCAGGTAGCGCAGCAGTTGCAAACCGTCGAGCAGAATGCCCGCGGTTTATCCGAGGAGATCGCCGAAGCCGTGGGGCAGCACTTCAACTCCGGAGCGGAAAAATTTCAGCAGCAGGTTGCCGATGCGGGAGTTCGAGCCGGACAACAGAGCGAAGAGCACTTCCGTACCCTGCAGAAACGGCTGGGTGAGGAACACGACGGCTACCGGCAGGAAATGCAGAGACTGCAGTCCACGGTTGGAGCCGAAGTGTCCCGCTTGCAAGTGCAAGCCAATTCGCTCGGCGGCCGTATGGCGCAACTCGACGACACCGCATGCCGGTTGGAATCCGGAATGGAAACCCGGCTGTCGCAGATGGCCAGCGACCAGATATCCGCGGCGCGAGTACAGCTCGAAAGCGCGGTGGATGTGGTGTTGAAAGAGCTGGGCACCCGCAACGCGAAAGAACTCGATCATCAACTGGACGACGCCCGCGGAAAATTGAAGGTGGTCCAGAAAGGAATCGAGACCTCGGTGACCGATCTGGTCAAGACCGAAGTCGCGGCCAGCCTGTTGTCGTTCGGGCAAACCATGGAAGAACTGGCGCAGGATTCCGTGGGACGGTGGCGGACAGCGCTGAGCAAGGATCTAAACTCAGTGGCCAGGATACTGGGCGGCGAATTTCAGCGGGAAGGCACGTCGAAGCAGGAGTCTTCCGAGGAATAACGGGCTCGAAATCGGACGGCAGTTTCTAGTTTCTGGTTTCGATGGCGCCTGGGCGCACGAGAACCGCTGACTTATTCCCCGTAGGACTACGAAGTCTTGCGGTTGAAGCGGCAAAGGCCCTGCGACGCGCGCATCTTGCCGCAGGCCAGCGCCATGGTCTCAAAGGCCCGTTCGTAGCGGAATTCCGGCTTCAGGTAGGGCTTCTTGGCGGTCTCTTGCCCTTCGGCCGCGGGTTTTTCTTCGCTGGTATTCTTCTCAGTCATAACCCATCGCTGCTCTTCATCGGGCGAACCGGGACTCTTCGCCCTGATCCAGCTTTTCTAGAACAGACTAACACCGATCATGGCCGCCATTGTTGCCGATTGTGATGACTTTTTCCGGTTCGATTCGTCCGGCAGGTGGCCTCCGTCGACAGAAAAAGTCCTTCCCTCGTTTAGCATGGAAGCGTGACCGGTCCGAATCACTCCCGGCGGGTGGGCCTGGCTCGGGCACTCTCGAAGCTCGGCTATTGTTCGCGCTCCGAGGCTTTTGATCTCATCCGTGCGGGGCGAGTGCGGCTGAACGGCGCAATCCGTCGCGACCCTGAGGCGCCCGTTCATCCGGAAAGTGACCGGATAGACGTGGATGGTCATCCCGTTTCCGCCGCTGCCAAGATCTATTTGATGATGAACAAGCCACGCGGAGTGGTGACAACTGCCTCGGACGAGAAAGGCCGGCAGACCGTGTACGCATTTCTGAAAACGGACGCTCCCTGGGTCGCGCCTGTCGGGCGCCTGGACAAGGCCAGCGAAGGCTTGCTCCTGCTCACCAATGATTCCGACTGGGCGGCCCAGGTGACTTCACCCGAATCACACCTGGAGAAGACGTACCATGTGCAGATTGACAGGGTCGCCGACGCCGCCTTACTGGCATCGATCCGCAGTGGAGTCAGAACAGAAGCTGACGATCTTCTACGGGTGCGGAGCGTTCGAATTTTGCGCGAAGGAAAACGCAATTCCTGGCTCGAAATTGTCCTGGACGAGGGCCGTAATCGGCACATCCGAAGGATGCTGGCTTCGCTCGGAGTGGCGGTTCTGCGCTTGGTACGGATTGCGATTGGCCCTCTGCCACTCGGCTTGCTGCCCAAGGGCGCCGTTCGTCCTCTGACTGCCGGCGAAAAACATGCGCTCGACCGGAGCTTGCCAAAGCGAAGTTTCGAAGAAATCAAACCGTGACAATCACCGCGCTGCACCGATTTTTGCCCACGCGGCGGTAGCTATGGCGGACGGCCGAATCGAAGTAGATGGCATCACCCTCGCCGAGTACATGTGAGTCAGATCCGGTGATCAATTCCAGCTTGCCGGTGATTAAATACAGCAACTCAACCCCGGGATGCTGGTGGGGGCGCACTTTGTCTGCCGGCACCGGCTCAAATTCCGCATAGAAGGCATTGAGCTTTCGCTCGCTGGCCTTGAAGTCGAGGCTCTCGAAGTTGTACGCGATCACGCTCGATCCGGTATTTTCGGGAAACTTGAGGCGCTCCTGTTTGCGCACGATCGAAACCACGTGACGCTTGCGCTCGTCGGCGAAGAAAAACTCCAGCCCGACTCCGAACACCATGGCGATCCGCAACAGCGTCGGCAACGTGGGAAACAGCTTTCCCCGCTCCAGTTTCGACAACATGGCGGGGGACAGTCCTGTGTGCTGGCCCAACTCCACCAGACCCATGCTTTTTTTCAGCCGCAGAGTCCGAAGTTTCTCGCCAACGGCGTAGGGTTTAAGACCCTCTTCGATGGTCTTGTTAATCAACGCAAGCCTCGCTTTCTCGTCGTGAAACTAATCCCCCGGCTTTTTGACTGCAAGGCAAACAACTTCTGCCCATCCTGGCGATTTTCACGAAAGGATAATAAATGTGCACTACAGTTAATACATCGCAATGGAAATTGGCGCAACCGCCAAATAAGCGAAGACCCAAATAAAATTTTCGGAGGACAAAATGAGAACAGTAGACGTAGTAGCAGCAGTGTTGCTGGTGGTTGGTGGCTTGAACTGGGGACTGGTGGGCATTGCTCACTTCGACTTGGTCGCAACCATCTTTGGCATGCGGTTCGGCGAGACTTCAATGCTGAGTTCCGCGGTCTATCTTCTGGTGGGGCTTGCGGCCCTTTATCAGGCGGTTTCTTTCAAAGCAATTCAACGCCGCTGGGGACATGACTCGGTCATGGCCAGATAGCAAAGGTTTAACCGCGTAATCTGAAGAAAAATGGAAGTCAGGCAACGGGAAGACGCCGGACGGTATCTTCCCGTTTGAACGCTCTGTATTTACTCATGGACCCAATCGAGAAACTCAGCCAGGACGAAAGCGTAACAGTGCGGCGATCAGGGGCGCCGGCTCCGGACGGGAAATGCGTCGTCTACTGGATGCAACGCGCTCAGCGCGGCAACGGCAATCCTGCCTTGGATGTAGCCATCAAGGTTGCCAATGAACTGAAGAAACCGGTAGTAGTGTTTTTCGCGCCTGTGCCGTTCTATCCGCGGGCGAATCTACGGCACTACAGTTTTCTGGCGGGTGGAATCCCGGACATTGCAGAGGAACTGGCGGCGCGCGGAGTTGGCTTCGTCCTGCGGACCTACCCTGATCACAGTCTGCTGAAATTCTGCTCGGAGGTCCGGCCGGCGATTGTGATTGGCGATGAAAACCCCATGCGGGAGCCGGAGCATTGGCGTGTCGAAGCCGCGCGTGAGCTTCGCGTGCCGCTGTGGACAGTCGACGCGGACGTCATCGTTCCCAGCAAGTTGTTGTTGAAGGAACAATTTGCGGCGCGTACCATCCGCCCGCGGATTCATGGCCTCCTGCCGGCGTTCCTGGCGAGGCAAGAGAGTGTGAAGCCGCAGGTGCGCTGGATCCATCCCCGACGCCTGCGTTCACTCGCGCCAAACATTGACTTTGCTGAAGGCTGGAAGATCGATCGCTCGGTTTCGCCCGCGCCAGGATGGCATGGCGGAAGCAAGCAGGCGCTGCGCCTGCTTCGGGAATTTGTGGACACGCGTCTCGCCGACTATCCCGAGGCCCGCAATCACCCCGAAAAAAGGGGCACCAGCCAGCTTTCTCCCTACCTTCACTTCGGGCACATTGGGCCGCTCACGATTGCGATCGCCGTGCAGGGCAGCGACGCGCCCACGCGGGCCAAAGAAGCGTTCCTCGAGCAGGTGATTGTCCGGCGCGAACTGGCGATCAATTTTGTGCGCTTCAATCCGGATTACGAATCTATGGAATGTCTGGAGCCATGGGCCCGGCGCTCCCTCTCAGAGCACGTGGACGACGAACGAAAGATTATTTACAGCGAGCAACAACTCGAGCAGGGCCTGACCCACGATCCTTTATGGAACGCAGCCCAGAAGCAGATGGTGTTAACGGGCTGGATGCATAACTATCTGCGCATGTACTGGGCCAAGAAAATTCTGGAGTGGAGTCCTTCGGTGGGCGTGGCGTACCGACGCGCGGTTGAGTTGAACGATCGCTACGAGCTCGACGGCCGCGATCCCAACGGATATGCGGGCATCGCCTGGGCCATTGTCGGGAAGCACGACCGGGCCTGGTCGGAGCGTCCGGTGTACGGCAAAGTTCGCTACATGTCGTTGGCCAGCACGGAACGAAAGTTCGATTCGAAACGATACATCGAACAGATTGCACAGCTGGAGGCGCGGCCGAATGTCTAGAAATCCGTGGGTTACATTCGCCCTTTTCGCCGGCCTCTGTTTTGCGGTGGCGGCCATCGGATCGATTTGGACATCGAGATCGGTCCGAACTTGGTACGTGCGGCTGCAAAAGCCTTCGTTCAATCCGCCGAGTTGGATATTCGGCCCGGTATGGTCGGTGCTGTATTTCAGCATGGCCACGAGTGCATGGCTGGTATGGCGAAGCGGGGGATGGAACACGCCGCGAACCGCATTCATTCTGTTTTTTGTGCAGTTAGGATTCAACTTGGCCTGGTCCGGTCTGTTCTTCGGTCTGCATCAACCCGGGCTGGCATTCCTCGACATACTCGCGTTGCTGGCGACGATCGTAGCTACCGCCATTGTGTTCCGCGCATTCTCGGAAAGCGCGTTCTGGTTGATGATGCCGTACGCGCTGTGGGTCTCGTTTGCCAGCCTGCTCAATTTTGAAATCTGGCGATTGAACCCGGAGCGATCATGAGAATCCTGGTCACGGGTGCGACCGGTTACGTTGGCGGCCAGCTGGTGCCGAGACTGATCGAGTGCGGATATGAAGTTTCCTGCATGGTGCGGGATGCTTCACAACTCAACCCCGGGCTCCGCAAGGTACAGATTGTTGAGGCCGACGTTCTCCAGCCCAGCAGTCTGCCTAGAGCGCTGCAGGGCATCGAAGTAGCGTATTACCTGATTCATTCGATGGGCGGTGGCGCGGTAGGTTTTGAAGAGCGTGACCGGCGCGCCGCCAAGAATTTCGCCATCGCAGCCAAGCAGGCGGGTGTTCAACGGGTCATCTATCTGGGTGGGCTGAGTTCGCAAACTTCTCCGGTCTCGCAGCATCTCAAGAGCCGCCAGGAAACCGGCGCTGTGCTGCGTGAATTTGGGCCGCCAGTCACCGAGTTCCGCGCCGGAATCATTGTCGGGAACGGAAGCATCTCGTTTGAGATCATCCGCTGCCTCACCGAACGCTTGCCGGTGATGATTTGTCCCCGCTGGGTCATGACCCGGACCCAGCCCATCGCCATCGGCGATGTTCTGGATTATTTGGCTGCGGCCCTTCGCGTACCACAATCGGCGGGCGAGATCGTCGAGATCGGCGGCGCCAGCATCGAGACTTATCGCAGCATGATGCTTACCTACGCCCGCATCCGGGGACTGAAGCGATGGCTCTTGCGTGTTCCTGTGCTCACGCCGCGTTTGTCGTCATATTGGCTCAATCTAGTCACGCCATTTCCCGCAGCGATCACGCGTCCCCTGATCGAAGGCTTAAGAACCGAAGTGGTGTGCGGCAGTGACTGCGCGGGAAAACTCTTTCCGGAAATCATCCCGATGCGCTACGGTGCCGCAGTGGAAGAGGCTGTTTCCGGGAAGGGCCCCGACAGATCAGTCCTCGAAATAATTGGGCGCACCGCGCCGCACGTTGCGCTTCGACGTTATGGTTACATCTGCGATGCGCGGCAGATCCAGGTCAATGCGCCGGCGGCGCAAGTGTTTGGCGTACTCCAGGGTTTGGGCGGGAAGTCGGGTTGGCCCTACGCCAACACTCTGTGGCAATTGCGGGGATGGATCGATCGCTTTCTGGGTGGCATCGGAATGTCCCGCGGCCGCACCGGCGGAGCGATGCTGCAGCCCGGCGACGGAGTGGATTTCTGGCGGGTGGAAGAGGTCGAGCCCGGCGAAAGAATCTCGCTTCGTGCGGAAATGAAATTGCCCGGACGGGCCTGGCTACAATTCGGTCTCTCCCCCGAGTCGAGGGACCGTACGCTTCTCGGCTGCTACGCCTGGTTCGAACCTAAGGGATTGGCCGGCGAACTGTATTGGGCGTTGCTCTATCCCATTCACGTGTTGATCTTCCGCGGCATGGTGAAGGCGATTGCGCGCGAATCGGAACAGAAATTCCGGCTGCAAACTGCGGTTTTTCAAGGAAGCTAGGAAGCGGGAGATCCCGCCGAGGTATGGTCTAGGAACCGGCTCGCATGAACCCGCTTTTGCTCAGGGCCTTGGCGGCCTGCTCGAGCTGCTGCAGATCGTCGAGAGTAAAGTCGGGTCCGGCAGAGATCAGGTCGAAGCCTTTGTGGCAGATCTGGATCACACCCAGCACTTTGTCTCCGGTATCGAGGACTGGCGCTGACATCAACTTATGGATGGTGGCAGGACGCAGTTCGCCATCCTCATTCTGGCTTTTTTCTCCGCCCGGCTTGACGCTTTCGAAGATGCTGGCGTGTTTCACCCGGGTGAAGTTGTTGAACAACTCAATTTTCTTGGTGACGGCGGTGTGGGCCGCGACCGCGTTCGAACTGGAAATCGGAATTGATCCCGCGGTGCTAAGCTCGAAGGGACAGAGGAACTTCAGTAACCCGTCCTCCAAACGCAGCAGGGCGACTTCGTTGGGCCGCACGCCAAAGATCCTCGCGAGTTCCACGCAGCATTGATCGGGGGTGCTGGCCTGCGCCAGCCGTTGCTCCATCGCATTACGATCGCGAGCCGGCGCCGCTGCAGTTCCTGCACCTGCCTTGCCCGAAGCTTCGTTGTCTCGCTGCATGACACTCCCAATGCGGTGAATTACCCTTCCCGCTACTCTATGCTGAGGCCATAAAGAGCTCGCATCAAGTTACGGAGGTACTTTGCCGATGCGAATTCCTGACGATTCCCGCCTCACGACGTCAAGGGAAAATGTTTTTCGCGCCAGCCCCGGATGCCTCCGTCCATGGAGAGGACGTTGGTGTAGCCCATCTTTTGCAGATTGTCGGCCGCCAGAGCGGAGCGATACCCGCCGCCGCAGTAGAGTACGACCGGGGTGTTGAGTTGCGGAACGCGTTCCTCGATGTCCCTCTCGATGACGCCCTTGCCGAGGTGAATGGCTCCCGGCAAATGGTCCTTGGCGTACTCGCTCTCTTCCCGCACATCCACCAGAACAAACTTGTCGCCGCGATCGAGTCTGGCTTTGATGTCGTCAAGGCTCACTTCTCGAATTCGCGTCTTGGCATCCTTGACGATTTGCAGAAAACGAGCCGAATGTTGCGGCGCCATAGGACTCCTATTTATCGGTTAAGTTGCAAGGAATATTCTAGCGAAGATTGGCGTCGCAGATGGGAGCCCAAGGTCCCTTTATTCAGGAGTTTCCGGCCCGCCTACTCTCCAGAGCCAGCGGCCGCCTGGGAAGCTTGTACTTCTTCGTAGGATCCAACCCCGGGGGTGCACAAGAATTTTTCCAGATCAGCTTTTAGCTTCAGGCGGTCCTCCTCGCCTAGATCGGCGAATTCGAAGGGCTGCAAACAGCCCTGGGTGGCCCACATGGGAAAGAGCATGGCGGCCTGGCTGCGTATGGTGCTGCCGCCCACGTGAAACATCACTTCCGCCTTGATGCCTTCATCCAGCGGTGCGTCAAGGTGGAGTAAGCCGCCGGTGAAGGAAAGCTGGTGCAACCGGGCTCTGATCTCTCGTCCGTTCTCCAGCCGGACCAGCGCGAGAATCGTTCCAGCCAGTTTGACCCGAGGGGCCCGTCGCTCATCGTTTGCCTGTTTGGAATGGGGCATGCGTCCTTACTACTATGGCATTGGGAAACCGGCCGGGGCAGATTACGAAAGAGTGCCACCCCTCTTCCCGCCAGCGCGATGTTCGCCTCACTTTCGCGTAACCTGAAATGGCGATTTGGGCTTGTTTCGTAACCGGAAGCCGGTTCTCCGGTAAGCATCGACCGATTACCGGGGTTACTTTACCCGACGCCGTCGCCACCGTAAGCTGCGGGCTTATGGCATTCAATGCTTTGCTGATGTGCCGCGAAGAAAAACACTTACGGGTCCTGGGTAAAGCCCTCGATGACGTGGGGATGGAGCAGGAAGTGTGCTTGTCGGCACCCGAGGCGTTGGATTTGACGGTGCAGCGCCACTACTCCGCGCTGGTCATCGACTTCGATTTACCGGGTGCAGCCACGGTGGCGCGAATGGCGCGTCTGGCGCCGTCGCGGCGCCGGCCGGTCATCTTCGGGATGATTGGGGCCCTTACCGAAATCGCCGAAACCTTTCAAGCCGGAGCCAACTTCATCTTTTACAAGCCGCTCGGGGTGGAGCAGATGGTTCGTTGCCTGCGAGCGGGACGCGGCTTCATGCGCCCGGACCGCAGGAATTCGCCCCGGCAGAGTTTGGAATCGCTGGTCTATCTTCAGTTCGGCGTGGCTGCGCTGCCCGCCATGGTGCTCGACTTGAATCAGAACGGCATAGCGCTGCAAGCTCCCGAGCCGTTGCCTCCGGTGCAGCAGGTGCCCATGCGCTTCGTTTTGCCGGGCACCAGCAACATGGTAGAAGGCACGGGCGAGGTCATTTGGGCCGACGACGGTGGACGCGCCGGCATGCTCTTTTCGCGGCTGACTCCGGCCTCACGAAAATATCTGAAACAGTGGTTTGGCAAACGCGAGTCCAAGAAAAAGACCGCTGCACGCCCCGCCGCTCGTGCCGCGAAAGCTCGCCACGCCGCCGCAGGTTCTTACTAACTTCTCTCTGCTAGTTTGGACAAAATTCCCTGAACCGGCGTCATTCTGAAGGATCCCGCGCGCTACGACAACTGTTGTGAATGGAGGACGGGCGTCCTCGCCCGCCATGCGATGGCCGTGTGTGACGGGCGGGATGCCCGTCCTCCACGTGCAGCGTGCAACTGCGTGCTAGACTCGATTTTCTCCTCGAGATCGCATGCCCGAGCTAACTTTTCTGTCTGCCGTGTCCATGGCAGAGCAAATCCGTCAGAAAAGATTATCACCGGTTGAACTGGTCGAGGCTCATCTCGCCCGGATCGAGGCATTGGATCCCAAGCTGAACGCCTTCGTGTACATCGATGCCGAAGGCGCGCGCAGGCAAGCGCGGGCGGCCGAAGCGGCCGTGCTCAAAGGAGAAGAACTCGGAGTATTGCACGGCGTCCCGCTCAGCATGAAAAGTTCGGTGGAAGTCGCGGGAATGCCCTGGGAGGCTGGAACAAAACTGCGGGCCGGAATCGTTGGCACGCGGGACGCGCCTCTGGTGGTCCGTTTGCGGCAGTCGGGCGCCATCATCATCGGTGTCACAAATGCTCCCGAACTACTCATGGCCTGGGAGACCGACAATCTTCTTTGTGGACGGACGAATAATCCCTGGGACCTCGCACGTACGCCGGGAGGATCAAGCGGCGGGGAAGCGGCGGCAATTGCGGCCGGGTTGTCGGCTGGAGGAGTGGGCAGCGATGGGGGCGGATCGATTCGCCAGCCCGCTCACTTCAGTGGAATCTGCGGCCTAAAACCTACTCCCGGCCGCATACCTGCGACCGGACACTTCCCGGAATCGGTCGGGCCGTTTGCCTTGCTGGGTGTGGTCGGACCCATGGCTCGTAACGTGGGCGACCTGAAAATTCTGTTCGAGGTCATGCAAGGACCCGACGATGGCGATCCCTCGGCGGCGCCGGTACCGATACGCTGGCCCGGGAAAGACGAGTTGAAGCACATCCGGGTCGGTTATTTCGAGGATGACGGACGCACGCCGGTTACGGCAGAGACGCGCGCGGCGGTAAGAACTGCCGCCGACGCCCTGCGGCGGGCCGGTTTCGAAGTAGAACCTTTCCGGCCTAACGGACTCGAAGCTGCGCGTCAGCTGTGGTGGAAGCTGTTTGGTATCGCCGGAGGCATGATGTTGGGTTCGATGACCAAAGGCCGCGAAGCAGAGCTGAGTCCGATGCTTGCGGAATTTTGCCGGGGCGTGGCTGCCCAGCCGACTCATACCGCACAATCCTTACTCGATACCTGGATCCAGCGCGACGTAGTGCGCACGCAGGTGTTTGCCCAGATGCGCGACTATCCCGTGCTGCTGTGTCCAGCTGCTTCGATTCCAGCGTTCCGTCACGGCGAGCGCAGCTGGAAGGTTGAAGGCAAAACCGTGCAATACCTCGACGCCTGGAGCTTCACCGAGTGGTTCAACTTGCTGGGAACTCCCGCCGCCGTGGTGCCGGTAGGGAAGTCTCCGGAAGGCCTGCCCATCGGAGTTCAGATCGTGGCGCGTCCCTGGCAAGAGGAACTGGTAATTTCGATAGCGGCGGCTCTGGAGAAGGAGTGCGGCTGCTACGGGCACCCGCCAATCTAGCGGTGGAGGACGGGCGTCCTCGCCCGTCACGCACAGGCCGTTGCCCGACGGGCGGGACGCCCGTCCTCCATTATGATCGGGCAGGTGAGGACACCTGCCCCTACGCGTGCGTTTTGTGGTTTACTTATTTCTTGCATGACTAAGCGAAGTCTCTGGCTCTGCGTCGGTGTTGCCCTGGTCGCAGCCACTATTATTGCCGCGGCTCCCGAAGATTCGCATTCCAAACCGGACCCTGCCTCTGAAGCTGCCCGCCTGAACAATCTGGGCGCGGCTTACATGAACCAGCAGCTTTTTGAAAAGGGACTGAAAGCTTTCCAGGAAGCGGCCGCAGTTGACCCCAAACTGCAGATTGCATTTTTGAATCAGGGCATCGCCCTGTTGAACCTGGCCCGTATTGATCCCGCCAAAACACTTCTGGAAGCGGCCAGGAAGAACGATCCAAAAGATCCACACGCGTGGTTCAGCCTGGGGTTGCTCTACAAGAATTCAGATAATCCGCAGGGCTCGGTGGATGCGTTTCGCCAGGTCACCGAAATCGATCCGAACGATGCGGACAGCTGGTATTTCCTGGGCGCGGCCTCGGCTCAGCTCAAGCAATACCCGCAGGCGATCGACGCCTTCCAACATGCGCTCAAACTGAATCCGCTCCATGCGTCGGCTGAGTTCGGGATCGCGCGCGCCTACCAGCAGTCCGGCGACACGGCGCACGCCCGCGAACACCTGTTGCGCTTTCAGCACATTACGCAGAGCAAGCTGGGCTCGCCCATCGGCCTGGCCTACGGAGACCAGGGGAAGTATTCGCTGGTGGAGGAGGCGGTGGGAGCGGCGGAAAAAGCCCTGCCGCCGATTGCGGTCCGTTTTGTGCCGGTGACCGAGAGCGCTGGGCTGGCGTCGAAGCCGTCATCCGGCTCAGCCAACGACCTGGCATCGTTCCTTGGCCCGGGCGCGTGTTTTCTGGACTACGACGGCGACGGTAAGCCTGATCTCTTTCTGCCGGACAATGGTCCGCAGGGTGGCATGGCTCTGTATCACAACCTGGGCAACGGCAAGTTTGAAGACGTGACGACAAAAGCCGGGCTGGACCCTGCCATCCACGCGATTGCGTGCACTGCTGGAGACTACGACAACGATGGCGCGACCGATCTGGCCATCGCAGCGGCGAATCGTTTGATCCTGCTGCACAATGAAAAGAACGGATCTTTCAAAGATGTAACCGAAGCTGCGGGTATCGTGCACTCCAAGGTGAAGACCAGCGAGCTCAATCTCGGGCTCACCTTTATCGACTACGATCACGACGGCGATCTCGATCTCTACGTCACGCGTTTTATAAATGCGCCTGTCTCATTGCCGGGCCGGCCAATCTCCCTGCCGGCCGATCAGGTATTTTCCGGAAACGAGATGTGGCGGAACAACGGCAACGGCTCATTCACCAGCGTTGCGGATTCGATCGGACTTCTGGGAACCTCGCCCAGTGTCGGTGCGGTGGGCACGGATTACAACAACGACCGGGCTGTCGACTTGGTCGTCACCGACTGGCAGGGTGGTCCGACGATTTTCGAGAATCCTCGCGAGGGAAAATTTCTTCCCCAGCCGTTGTGGAGCGCCAGCATTTCGGCGGGCACCACAGGAGTTGCGGTCCTCGACTTCGATCATGACGGATGGATGGACATTGCGTTCACCCAGTTGTCTGCCCCTGGAATCACGTTGTGGAGAAATAACCATAAAAAGGGTTTCGAACCAGTTCAACTCCCGCAGACCAACTGGGTACGGGCCTGGGGCGTAGCTGCGTTCGACTACGACAACGATGGCTGGATTGACCTGGTCGCGGTGGGCGAGACGGCCGATGGCAAGGGCGAAGTCCGGCTCTTCCGCAAACTCGGTCCCGATGGATTCAAAGACGTCACCGCTGACGTCGGTCTCGACAAGATTCAACTGAAAGACCCACGCGCGGTCGTTACTGCAGACTACGACGGCGACGGCGCCACCGACTTGCTCATCACGCAAAATCACGGGCCGGCGGTCCTGCTGCGCAACGAAGGCGGTAACAAGAACAACTGGCTGCGGCTATCGTTCAAGGGTCTGGCCGATAACAAGAGCGCGATCGGCACGAAAGTTGAAGTCTTCGCCGGAGCGAATCGCCAGAAATTTGAGATCGCGGGATCGTCCGGCTATCTGGGACAGAACTCAACCGATTTCATCATCGGCCTCGGTCAAGCCAAGGAAGCCGACGTGGTGCGCATGTTGTGGCCTTCCGGCGTGATCCAGGATGAAATTCAGATTGCTGGAATGAAAGACCACAGTTTTGTCGAAATGGACCGGCGCGGCAGTTCCTGCCCGACTCTTTTCGCCTGGGACGGCACTCATTACAAACTGGTGGGAGATATGCTCGGCGCCGGCGTGGTGGGCCACTGGATCGGACCCGGCCAGCGCGACATTCCGCGGCCGACGGAATACATCAAGGTCGCGCGTAATGCGATTCGCGAGAAAGACGGCAAACTGAGCTTCCGCTTCATGGAACCACTAGAGGAAGCGGTCTATCTCGATGAGGTGAAGTTATTGGCTGTCGATCATCCGGAAGTGGTCGATGTGTTTCCCAATGAATACTTCGCCAGCAGCCCGCCGTATCCGCCGTTCAAAGTCGTCTATAGCCGCGATGCACGACCTCCAGCCGGAGCCCGCGACGAGCATGGGCACGATCTATTGCCCGATTTGCTGGCCCATCATTTCGTCGGCGATTTCGATCTGATGCCCTTCCAGGGTTTCACCAGGACGCATACTCTGGAACTCGACCTCGGCGAAGCTTATCGCGGCGGCCCGCTGTGGCTGATGATGCACGGCGAGATTGAATACTTCAGTGCGACGAGTATGTATGCCGCGTACCAGTCGGGGATCGAGCCGGTCGCGCCCTACGTAGAGGCGCAAGACGCCGCCGGAAAATGGGTCCGCGTAGTTGACGACATGGGCTTCCCTGCCGGCGGCCCGCGCACCATGACCGCCGATCTGACGGAAAAGCTGCCGCAAGGAACGCAGCGCATCCGCATCATCACCAATTTGCAGATTTATTGGGACAACATTCTGATCAATCACGCAGAACAGGACGGGAATGCTCGCTTGACTCCCGTCCCGCTGGCGCGTGCCGATCTTCGCTATCGAGGGTTTCCGCTGAAAGTCGAAAATCAGCCCCCCGGCAACGTGTTGTATGTCTACGAGAAAAGCAGTCCGACCGGACCTTATACGCGACCGGCGGGAGCCTACACGCGCTACGGCGATGTGAAGCCTCTGCTAACGGGATTTGACGACCGCCTGGCGGTCTTCGGATCGGGAGATGAAGTGGTTCTCGACTTCGATCCGGCGAAGCTGCCGGCGTTGCCCAAAGGCTGGGTGCGGGACTACTTCTTCGTCGCTAATGGCTACGAGAAGGACATGGACTTCTACGCCGCCGAGGCCAATACGGTTCACCCGCTGCCCTTCCGCACCATGGGTACATATCCGTATCCGAAAAACAGATCGTTCCCCATGGATGATTCCCACGTGGAATATTTCCTGGATTACAACACGCGTCATTTATCCGGAAACGAACCCAAGGGATATCGCTTCGACTATTCCCATTGAGTCGTGACATTCGCATTTCCGTACCGGGATAACCAGCATGGATGACCTGCGAAAACCGATTCTGCCCGGCAAGGGCGCGTCAGACTACGAACGCTACCTGCGCACCGATGAATTGCTCGCGCTGCAGAAACGCCCGGAAGAATTTTTGCACCCCGACGAGATGACCTTTCAGGTCATTCATCAGGCTTCCGAGTTGCTGTTGAAAGGCGTCACCTGGGAGTTGGAACGGGCGCGCGTCCTGATTGCGGACGGAGACTTCTTCAACTCTGCCCAGCTTCTGCGCCGTGCCAATCACATGCTGGAATATCCCATTTCCATGCTGCATGAACTGGAGACCATCACGCCTTACGATTACCATCTGATTCGCGCCGGCCTGGGCCACGGCAGCGGCCTGGACTCCCCTGGATTCCTTGGACTCCTGCACATGGGCCCGCGTTTGGGCGATGCTTTCCAATCACAATTGAGCAAACTCAATCTGAGCGTCGATGAGCTTTACCGCCGGCACGCGGAATTCTTCGGATTACACGACGTGGCCGAGCGTTTGCTGGACTTCGATGAACGAGTCCACTTGTTCCGCTTTCATCACCTCAAACTGGCCCAGCGCATCATCGGCGGCGGAGTGGTCGGCACCATGGGCACGCCAGTTGAAGTCCTCCACCAGCGCATGGAGCATCTTTTCTACAAAGACCTCTGGGACGTCCGCAACCGCATCACTGCCGAATCCATGAAAGTGTAGGCGCGAGCGCCCACGCTCGTGCGAAAGCTGCACTGTCATCCTGAGCGGAGCGGCTGCTTCGCCTTGCGAAGCAGCCGCGCAGTCGAAGGATCCCTATAAGCTTATCGGCTACGCGCTTATTTCTGGATGAACAAGAATCAATTTCCAAGATTTTCCGTGAACTCGTAGTTATAGGGGTCCTTCGACTCCGCGGAAAGTTCGCGAAGCGAACTTTCCCCTCCGCTCAGGATGACAGGGTTGGGACCTGTGATCAGACTGAGACGCCAGTTGCGCCATCATTGCTGCAATCTCGGCACCTGTTTATAATCAGATTCGCCGAGCGGGAGTAGCTCAGTGGTAGAGCGCGACCTTGCCAAGGTCGATGTCGCGGGTTCGACCCCCGTCTCCCGCTCCAGATTCTGATGGGAAAGCCCCGCATCTGGCGAGGGCTTTTTCAATGTTCAGAGGCCGTTGTGCCGGGGGAAAAATCCCGGAGATGACGTTAACTTAAGCACTGCGGCGCGGTACCCAAGTGGTAAGGGAGAGGTCTGCAAAACCTTTATACGTCGGTTCGATTCCGACCCGCGCCTCCAATTTTCTCCTCCCCGTAGATATTGCAACGCCCATCACTTACCTCGCGGATCAAGCTCATCACGCGCGGCATTCAGCCATGAGGGCCGGAGCAGCATCGACACTGCCGGCTCCGGCCGCAGTCGTCAGGAATTCTCGTCGCGAGAGACCAGAATACTTATTTTTCAACATACCGCTCATAGTAGATCACTTGCTTCGGTGGAGATGCGGGGCAGATTTCTTTCGTCCCGATCACACTCAGGGCGTAGATGGGTTGGCCGGCATTTTAGGGATCCAAATTCCGAAATTATGATGAAGCCGCCAACTTCGCTGACGACTGGAATTCGGCCACTGGCGCGGGTTACGGGTCGTCGCAGTGTCGTTTATGCGCAATAATTTGCATGGCAAAATTAA
Organism: Terriglobia bacterium; assembly: GCA_963822555.1. Lineage (GTDB taxonomy): Bacteria > Acidobacteriota > Terriglobia > Terriglobales > Acidobacteriaceae > JAIQFF01. The sequence goes on along the minus strand of CAWGHY010000002.1, from coordinate 3,185,920 downwards.
GCCTCCGATCTCCACTAAATCGGCTTGATTCCCGGCTCTCCTGTGCTAGAGTGTTGTCCCCTCCCCCTTTACGATATCTCCACAATTTTTATGAAGCCCAAGCGCGCAAGGTTTGCCGTCCAGGCTGATGTGGGACCCAAGGAGCCATGTTGCAATGAGTCGATACCGGGTGTTGCTGGCGGTTGCCGGATTGCTGGTGGTGGGACTTACGCTGAGCGCTTTCGCGGGCTTTCGTCTTCCGAACCTGATGCCCTTCCGCGATCCCAGCGGTATTTTCAGGACGCTGGCGTTGGGGCCGGTCGAACTTTCGAATCCGTTTTTTGAAAAACTGGGGACCAATGACCGGACCTGTGCCAGCTGCCACGACGTCGGCGAGGGATGGTCTATCACTCCACCGGTCCTGCAACAGCGATTCCAGGCGACCCAGGGCAAAGATCCGGTGTTTCGTCCGGTCGACGGCGCCAATTGCCCCAGTGCCGACGTTTCGACGTTTGCGGCCCGTACCTCGGCCTACAGTCTGCTGCTGAATAAAGGGTTGATCCGGATTACGTTGCCGGTGCCAGCCCAGGCCGATTTCAGCATCACCTCCGTCAACGATCCTTACAACTGCCCGGAAACGACGACCAGCCTGCCCGCGCTCTTTCGGCGGCCACTTCCTTCGACCAGTCTGCGTTTTCTGAGCGCGATCATGTGGGATGGCCGGGAGCCTGATTTGCGCACCCAGGCGCGCAACGCGATTCTGGTGCATACCGAGCCCAAACATTCGCCGTCCGTTTCAGATCTCCGCCAGATTGTAGATCTAGAGTCGTCACTATTCACCGCGCAGACAGAAGACAGTGCGGCGGGACGGCTGTGGGATCATGGCGCGCGGGGCGGTCCGATTTTCCTTGCGCTGCAGCCATTTCGGCCCGGGATCAACTCTGGCTCCAAGTTCAACCCCAACGCGTTCGATCTGTATTCCAAGTGGGCCAATGCGGGCGGTCCGGACTCCGCGGCGCGGCAGTCGATTGCGCGCGGCGAGATGCTATTCAACAATCGCCCCATGCTCATTTCTGTCGTGCCTGGGTTCAACGATGTCTTGGGTCAGCCTCAGGTCACCGGAACCTGCACCACGTGTCACAACACGCCTAACGTCGGCAACGACTCGTCGTTCGCCATGATGAACATCGGAACCACCTCTCCGACTCCAGATCTGCCCTCCTACGTGATTCTCTGCAACGACGGTACACAGTTGGTGACTTCCGATCCTGGACGCGCGCTGGTCACCGGTAAGTGCGCGGATATTGGCAAGTTCAAAGTCCCGGGCATGCGCGGCTTGCCCGCGCGCGCGCCGTATTTCCACAACGGCTCGGCAGCAACCTTATTGGACGTGGTTAACTTCTACGACCAGCGTTTCAATATGGGGTTGACGGACGGCGAGAAGGCCGACCTGGTGGCGTTCATGAACACACTGTAGTTTGATGGAGGACGGGCGTCTTCGCCGTCGTGCATCGGCCTGTGCTTGACGGGCGGGACGCCCGTCCTCCATTGAGTGCGTTTTGTTGTCGTTTCGTTCCTTGACAGGTATAGTGTTTGCGATCGGCGCACTTCTTCGATTCCGGCCCGTGTCTTCACTCATCGCTATGAAAAACTCCCTTTCGTATCTCGCCATTCTTCTTGCAGCTGTTATCGTCAGCCCGGCGCAACAGCCGCCGTCTGCGACCGCCCCACACGCCGCTCACGCTCCGGCCGCCAAACCCGCGCTCTCTCCGGACGAAATTTGGGCCAACCTCATGGCGGGCAATCAGCGCTTCGTTGCCGGCAAGGGGCGCTCCGGTTCTCTGGTAGGGCTTCGCCATAAACTGGCCTCGGGGCAACAGCCCCATACGATCGTCCTGGCGTGTTCGGACAGCAGGGTTTCTCCCGAGTTGGTTTTTGACCAGAGCCTGGGCGATCTCTTTGTAGTTCGCACGGCTGGAAATGTCGCTGATCCCGTGGGCCTGGGGAGTATCGAGTACGCTGTAGACCATTTGCACAGCACGGTGCTGGTCGTGCTCGGACATCAGAAGTGCGGGGCCGTGGCCGCCGCCTGTTCGGGCGAAAAGATGCCCAGCCGCAACCTGGAAGCGATCGTGGACAAGATCGATCCCGCGGTCACGCAAGCAAAGACCTACGCCAAGGGTGACGATTTGCTCGAGTCAGCGATTAAAGAGAATGTTCACCAGAGCGCGAAAGATGTCCTGGCCAACAGCGAGATCCTGCGCGACGCGGTGAAAGCCGGCAAGCTCACCGTGATCGAGGGCGTATATCAACTGGATAGCGGTGCCGTGGTTCGGCTCAACTCACCCGCGAGCAGCCAGAACTAGCTCGCCCATCTCGTAAAAACTAGCGCACAAAAAGTCGGGGCTGACCGAAGTCAGCCCCATATTTCTGTGAACTGGACCTCGCCTTAGTCGTCGTCCGACGGCATGGGTTCTCCCACAATGTTGTAGTAGACATTTTTCGGTTTCTTCGGTTTCGCGGGCGCAGCTTTTGGCGCGGGAGGTTGCGGCTTGGCCGCTGCCGGAGTGGCAAGCACGGGCGCCGGCGGAGCCACCGCGACTGGTCTCGCTTCGATTGGGTTCTCCTCGATTGGCTTCGCCCCGGGGGCTGGTGCGGCCGGCGCAGCCGGTGCTTCAGAAGCGGCCGGGATAAGGATGGACGGAATCACTGGATACATTCTCACATCCTGCTCGGGGGCGGCCGCCGGCGGCGTGGCTGGAGCGAAGGCAAGAGGCGGCGGAGCGGTATCGTTTCGGGCGGATGAAGTCGATGCCTGAGGAATCACTCGTATGGGTCCGGCTGCCGCCGGGGCTGGCTTCAATGTCTTGACCCTGCGCGCTGCTGGCCGCTGCAAGATGTAGTTGAGAACTGCCGCCACCAGCCCGGCGATACAAAACTCGAATACAGAAACGAAAAGTTCGGGGTAGTTGTAAGGCCGCTGGGTGAACGAGGTCGGCAGTCCCGAAGACGGACCCATGACATCCCCTACCCAGGGAACGATCACGTGGTTCATTACCGAAACAATCAGTCCCCAGATGGCTTCTCCGAGGAGCACCGCGATGATGAGTCGTCCGATCCACCCGCGTTGATCTACAACCTGGGAAGTGAAGGGTTTCGCTGCTTGGTCCATAGTTCTGCCCTTATGAGATTGTTACACACCGGCGAAAGGCGCGAAAGGCAGCACTATCTTCACAATTTGGCCCAATAAAAAGGGCCGACCGAAGTCAGCCCTGGCCGATTCGTATCCGCGAATCGCTATTCCTGTGCTGTCACCAGCGGCATATTCACCAGATGCTCACTCAGAAACCACACCTGCAATTCATTGAGCCGCAACGCATCACTGACTGCCAGGTCGTTGGTTCCGTCATCGCCTAGCTTGTCCGCTCGCTCCGCCAGTTCACGGCACTCACCGATGATGATCTTGTGGGCATCGAGTAGGCGCGAGATTTGCACCGGCACTTCTTCCCGTCCGCGCGGAGGGCGTTCGATTCGCGTGGTCTCGGCGACATCGGGTGCCATGGCCAGGCTCACTCCGCCCAGCAGCTGAATGCGCTCGGCAATGGTGTCAACCAGCTCCAGTTGCTCGTTGTAGTGCTTATCGAAAAGCAGATGAAGCTGGTAGAACGTGGGTCCGGAAACCTGCCAGTGCGATTTCTTGTACAAGTCGCGCAAAGTCATGGTATCGGCCAGAAGCTGGTTGAGGTGCTCGGTCATTTCCAGGCGGACAGGTTCCTCCAGTTCCAACGGCAAGGCATGGCTTACGGTTCCGTACTTCTGGATTTCAGGAGCTCGCTGGTTAAAGTGGGGCTGGGCGGTGATGCCACCATTGTGGCCGGCAGTTTTCTTCGACATCGGGATTCTCCTCTTTAAGATTTCCTGGTACGTCTTTTAGATGGTCTGACGGACGGAATGGGCCTAGGTCGCTGGTAAGATTTATCCGACAGAGAGTGCAGCGAATCCTTATTATAGTCCTTGCCAAATCGCAGGGTCGCTCAAAATCCGCTTCGCCTTCGCCATGGAGCCTGTCATCCAGCAAAATTCTGCGCAATTGACTATTATGTGAGGTTAAGCGTTTATTGATGGAGAAAACCAGACGTGGCTGAGACGCAGACCAACGGTGTGGAAGTTCTCGAAACCCGAGAGTGGCTGGATTCGCTGGATTACGTTTTGTCGGAGGGTGGCCCGGAGAGGGCCGGACGTTTACTGCAGCAACTCTCGCTGCATGCGCGTCGCGCCGCGGGCGTAAACCTTCCATTTACCGCGACCACTCCTTACCAGAATACGATAGCTTCCCGGCAGCAGCCCCCTTTTCCCGGCAGCCAGGAGATGGAGCGCCGCATCAAGAGCCTGGTGCGATGGAATGCACTGGCCATGGTGGTGCGGGCCAATAGGATCGAAAGCGGCATCGGCGGACACATTTCCACGTTTGCCTCAGCAGCTACGCTGTATGAAGTCGCATTCAATCACTTCCTGCAGGCCCAGACTGAATCGGGAGACCGCGATCTGGTTTACTTTCAGGGCCATGCCGCGCCCGGTATGTATGCGCGCGCCTATCTGGAAGGCCGAATTCCGAAAGAAAAGCTGCAGAATTTCCGCCGTGAACTAAAACCAGGCGGCGGCCTTTCTTCGTATCCCCACCCCTGGCTGATGCCCGACTTCTGGGAGTTTCCAACGGTCAGTATGGGACTAGGTCCCATTCAGGCCATTTACCAGGCGCGTTTTATTCGTTATCTGGAAAATCGCGGTTTGAAGAAAGCCACGGGCGGCAGGGTCTGGGCCTTCATGGGCGATGGCGAGATGGACGAGCCAGAATCCCTTGGATCCATCACGCTGGCTTCGCGCGAGCGCTTGGACAACCTGATTTTTGTGGTGAACTGCAACCTGCAGCGCCTGGACGGACCGGTGCGCGGCAACGGCAAGATCATTCAGGAGCTGGAGGCCATCTTCCGCGGCGCCGGATGGAACGTGATCAAAGTCATCTGGGGCAGCGATTGGGACAACCTCATCATCAATGACCGTGACGGAATCCTGGTCAAGCGCATGGGCGAGATCACGGACGGCCAGTATCAGAAATACTTCGTCGAGAGCGGCGCCTACTTCCGTCATAACCTCTTTGGCAGCGATCCGCGCCTGCTGAAGATGGTGGAGCATCTTTCCGACGAACAGCTTTCACGAATGCGCCTGGGCGGTCACGATCCCATCAAAGTCCACGCCGCCTTCAAGGCTGCCACCGAGCACAAGGGCGCGCCCACCGTCGTCCTAGCTAAGACCATCAAAGGCTATGGCTTAGGCGAGGCCGGGGAAGGCAAGAACATTACTCACCAGCAGAAAAAGCTGAATGAGGATGAGCTGCGCATGTTCCGTTCGCGTTTCGGGATTCCCATCGCGGACGAGGAACTGCACGATGCCCCCTTCCATCGCCCTGCCGACGACAGTCCGGAAATCCTCTACATGCAGGAACGCCGGAAGCAACTGGGCGGCTATCTGCCGGAGCGCAAGGTTCGCTCCAAGCCGATTGCTCCGGTTGCGGAAAATCACTTCGAAGAATTTCACAAGGGCACGGACGGCCGCGAAGTTTCGACCACCATGGTTTTCGTTCGCCTGCTCTCGAAGTTGTTGCGTGACCCAGAAATCGGCAAGCTCATAGTCCCCATCATTCCCGATGAAGCCCGCACCTTCGGCATGGAAGCGCTCTTCCGCCAGGTGGGGATTTACTCGAGCGTGGGCCAGCTCTACGAGCCGGTCGATATGGACACGCTTCTTTACTACAAGGAAGCCAAAGACGGGCAGATTCTCGAGGAAGGCATCACCGAAGCTGGCTCGATCTGCTCCTTTATCGCCGCCGGAACCGCTTACGCCAATCACGGGATCAATACGATCCCGTTTTTTATTTATTACTCGATGTTCGGCTTCCAGCGCATCGGAGACTTTATCTGGGCCGCTGCCGATATGCGCACTCGCGGCTTCCTGATCGGCGGCACCGCCGGCCGCACCACCCTGGCGGGCGAAGGATTGCAGCATCAGGATGGGCACAGCCATGTGCTGGCTTTACCGGTGCCCAACCTGCTGGCTTATGACCCGGCTTTCGCGTACGAAATCTCCGTCATTATTCAGGACGGCATCAAGCGCATGTATGTGGACCAGGAGTCCATCTTCTATTACCTGACCGTCACCAACGAGCCCTTGGCCATGCCGGCGATGCCGGAAGGGGCCGAGGTTCGTGACGGCATTCTGAAAGGCATCTACCGCTTCCGCACTTCGACCCGGAAAGATGCCAAATTGCGCGCCCAGCTCTTCGGCAGCGGGACGATCATGTACGAGGTGCTTAAGGCGCAGCAGATCCTGGAAGAAAAATACGGCGTGGCGAGCGACGTTTGGAGCGTGACCAGCTATAAGCAGCTTTATCGGGATGGCAACGATTGCGAGCGCTGGAACATGCTGCACCCAGGCGAGACTCCGCGGGTTCCGTTCGTCACGCAGGCGCTGAAAGACGTACCCGGAGTGCTGGTGGCGGCGTCAGATTATATGAAAGTGCTGCCGGAATCGATTGCGCAGTGGCTGCCTCGTCCGCTGCTAGCTTTGGGCACGGACGGTTTTGGCCGCAGCGAAAGCCGATCCTCGCTGCGCGATTTCTTCGAAGTGGACGCGAAGCATATTGTGCTGGCCACGTTGACGGCGCTACTGCGCGACAAACAGATCGAGCTTGATGTGCTGCAGAAAGCCGTCAAAGATTTGGGAATCAATCCGGAAAAAGCGAATCCGGCAAATACTTAATGTGTAGCGCCGGCGTCTCGCCGGCTGTCCCGAGGGCATCTTGCCCTCGGCGGTGAGGGCGGGACGCCCTCACGACAGCCGCCGGGACGGCGGCGCTACGAGGACCCAGGCAGGAGTCAATACTCAGTGACAGAATTCAAGCTTCCGGAACTCGGCGAAAACATTGACCAGGGTGACCTGGTCCGGTTGATGGTCTCGCTGGGGGCGAGAGTCACCGAAGGCCAGCCTGTCATGGAACTGGAAACCGACAAGGCGGTCGTTGAAGTTCCATCTTCAGTGAGCGGCACAGTCAACGAAATTCGAGTCAAGGAAGGGCAAAAGGTAAAAGTCGGACAGGTCATCTTCACCGTCGAAAACGGGACCGGCGTCAAAGTAAAGACAGCCGAGCCCAAGGCCCCGTCTGCAAAAGCGCCGGCGGAGCCTCTAGCTCCTGTCACAAAGCTGCCAGACCAACCCGAAGCCCGGCCAGCGGCTCCCGCTGCGGCAGCTTCTGCCGCCGGCGGCGCGACTGACTTCAGGTTGCCGGAACTGGGTGAAAACATCGACCAAGGCGACTTGGTGAGGTTGATGATTGCGCCGGGCTCCAAAGTTTCCGAAGGCCAGCCCGTGTTGGAACTGGAAACTGACAAGGCGGTGGTCGAAGTGCCATCGTCGGTGACCGGAACCGTCAAAGACATTCAGGTCAAGGAAGGGCAGAAAGTAAAAGTCGGGCAGGTGATCTTCACGCTTGAAGGCGGCGCATCGGCACAGCCCGAAAAGACCCGGCACACTCCGGTCGAGCACATTTCCGAACAACACGAAGCCCGCCTGTCAGTGCAAGCCGCGATTCAGGCGGAAGGAAAAACGCCCGCTCAGGTTTTCCGGCCCGATCAGCCCCAGCCCCCGGCGGCCAAAGCATTCGCCATGCCGGAGCAACTGGGCAAGGTGGCTGGAACGGAGCATCGCGCCCCAGCGCCCGCCGCGCCGCACGTCCGGCGCCTGGCGCGAGAAGTTGGCGTAGACATCTACGAAGTGAAAGGCACCGGTCCGGGTGGACGCATCAGCGAAGCCGATGTGAAGGCGCATGCCAAGGCGCTGCTCACTTCGGCGGCCGCCGCGGTGCAATCGGGCCAGGGACGTCACTTTGCGCAACCAGAACTTCCCGACTTCACCAAGTTTGGAAAAGTCGAACGGGTCTCCATGCGGGGCGTGCGGCGCAAGACGGCCCAGCATCTGTGGGAGGCCTGGACCACCATTCCGCATGTTACCCAGCAGGACAAAGCCGACATCACCGAGCTCGAGCAATTGCGCGCCCGCTTCGCGCCCAAGGCGCAGGAAGCCGGCGGCAAGATGACGGTGACGGCCATTGCCTTAAAAGTCTGTGCCTCGGCGCTGAAGGTTTTCCCTCAGTTCAATGCCAGCATCGACATGGCGAAGGAAGAGATCATTTACAAGCAGTACGTCAACATCGGCGTGGCGGTGGACACTGACCGCGGACTGCTGGTTCCGGTGTTGAAAGATGTGGACAAGAAAAACATCGTCGAACTGGCCGCCGAGCTGACCCAACTCTCGAAGAAGGCGCGGGAAAAGAAGCTCACTCCCGGGGAGATGGAAGGTGGAACTTTCACCATTACCAATCTTGGCGGCGTCGGCGGCACCGGATTTTCGCCCATCGTGAATTTTCCCGAAGTCGCGATTCTCGGGCTCTCGCGGGCCAGCATGGAACCAGTCTGGATGAACGGAAAATTCGAGCCCCGGCAAGTGCTGCCGCTTTCGCTCTCCTACGACCATCGCCTGATTGACGGGGCCGACGCAGCACGATTCTTGCGCTGGATCGCAGAAGCCTTTGAACAGCCTTTCCTGCTGTCGGTGCAGGGGTAGAATCTGAAAAACCTTAAACCACAAAGGACACGAAGGTACACGAAGGAAATCTCATGTTTTTCCTTCGTGCGCCTTCGTGTCCTTCGTGGTTAATGCCTTTTCTGACGAATGACTGAAACCTCAAACTTGCACGTTGCGGTCGTGGGCGGAGGGCCGGGCGGCTATGCCGCGGCATTTCTCGCTTCCGACCTCGGACTGAAAGTCACGCTGATCGATCCCGAAGTCAACCCCGGCGGAGTCTGCCTGTATCGCGGCTGCATTCCCTCGAAAGCCTTGCTGCACGTGGCCAAGCTGATTGACGAGTCCCGTCATGCCAAAAATTGGGGGATCGAGTATGCCGATCCTAAAATCGATCTGGCCGGCTTGCGCTCGTGGAAAGAAGGCGTGGTCAAAAAACTGACCAGCGGTCTGGGCATACTTTCGAAGCAGCGCAAAGTCGAGTACATTCAGGGACGCGCAGCTTTTGAGAATTCGAATACGCTGCGAATTTCGAAGACTGCCGGCGGCGACGAAAGCCTGACCTTCGATCGCATCATTCTTGCAACTGGCTCCCGCCCGGCGATTATTCCCAGCCTTAAGCTCGACACCCCACGCGTCATGGATTCGACCTCGGCGCTGGATTTGAGCGAAGTGCCGGGAACGTTGCTGGTAATCGGGGGAGGCTACATTGGCCTCGAGTTGGGCACGGTGTATGCGGCTCTGGGAACGAAGGTTTCCGTGGTCGAGATGCTATCCGGGCTTCTGCCTGGCGCCGACCGCGATTTGGTTCTGCCCCTGCACAAGCGCCTTGAAAAGAGTTTTTCGTCTATCTTGCTGAACACCACGGTTGCCGCCGTAAAAGAGGAGTCCAACGGTATTCGCGTGACCTTCGAAGGTTCCGCAGTCAAGGAGCGCGAGCAAGTCTTCGACAAAGTTCTGGTGTCGGTCGGACGCAAGCCGAATTCCGAGATACCCGGCTTGGACAAGACAAAGGTTCAACTTGGCGCGCGGGGATTTATTCAGGTGAACAAGCAGCTGCAAACCGACGATCCTGCGATTTACGCCATCGGCGATGTGGTGGGCGAACCCATGCTGGCGCACAAGGCTTCGCACGAGGGACGCACTGCGGTCGAGGCCATTGCCGGGCACAAAGTGGCATTCGAGCCAGCCGCTATTCCGGCTGTCGTGTTCACCGATCCCGAGATCGCGTGGTGCGGACTTACGGAAACCCAGGCGCAAAAAGAGAATCGCGAAATCAAAGTCGCAAAATTTCCCTGGGCAGCATCCGGGCGCGCCATGACCATTGACCGCACGGAGGGCATGACCAAGCTCATCCTTGATCCGCAAACGGATCGCGTCCTGGGCGTCGGCATCGTGGGCGCGGGCGCGGGAGAACTCATCGCCGAAGGCGTTCTGGCGGTGGAGATGGCTGCTCTCGCCAAAGACGTTGCGATGACGATTCATCCGCACCCCACGCTTTCTGAGACCGTGATGCAAGCGGCGGAGGTCTTCTTCGGTACCAGCACCGATATCTACAGACCGAAGAAGAGTTAAGCGCCGATTACCGTAGCGACGCCGGCGCTACAAGTTTCCGCTCTACATTACAATTCATAGCTGAAGAAGAAACATGTTTTCTTTCTTGAAACGAACGCGCTGGCTGCTTCTCTGCCTGGCTCTTGTCGCGCCGGCGTGGCCTTATCAATTGCTCCCTGGCCAACCCGCCAAGCCGGCAAGCCCCAGTGGACCTGCCGCCGACCCCCTGGGCCGTGATACTCCGAGCGGCACTTTGTACGGATTTCTACAGGCTGCGCAGGCGGGAAATTATTCCACCGCCGCCCAGTATTTGCAGATGTCAGCCGCCCGGCGGCAGACCGTGGGAGAAGATTTCGCCAGCAAGTTGAAAGTTGTGATCGACCGGTGTTTCAGCGGCGACCTGCGGCGAATCAGCAACCAGCCGGAAGGAACACCGCAAGAAGGCATGCCACTCGACAAGCAACGAGTCGGCACTCTGGTTGCCGGCGACGTTGAAGCCGATCTTACTCTCGTGCGCGTCTCCGATGCGGGTAGTGGACGCATCTGGCTGATCGCGGCTGATACTCTGGCTCGGCTGCCCGAGCTCTACGACCAAGCTGCGGTGCATCAGGTTGAAACTCGCCTTCCGCATTTTCTGGTGAGTCACGGATTTCTGGGTCTTCCGTTTTGGCAATGGCTGGCGATGCTGATTGCGATACCCCTTGCCGCTGGCTTGGGATGGCTGGCCGTACAAGTGCTCAGGCTGCCCTGGTACTTGTGGGCGCGCTATCGCAAGCATGAGGTGGCCGCAGCCTGGAGCGCTTTTGTGCGGCCGCTCTGGCTGGTGCTCGGAGTTCTGGCGCACGGAGTTCTGGTCTCTTACCTTCGCATTCCCGTGCTGCAACGGCATCGCTACCAGCAGGTGGCTGGAGTAGTGGCGGTCATCGCCTTCAACTGGCTGCTGTGGCGGATTCTGCAGGCAGTGCTGCAGAACGTCAGGCAAAGGGCCGTGCTCTCCGGTCGCCGGGGCACGGGATCGCTCATCATTTTGGGTGAGCGCATGCTCAAGGCGGCCATCGTGGTTCTGGCCATTTTTCTGGTGATGGGCACGCTCGGCTTCAACCTGAGCGCTCCGCTCGCCGGACTCGGAATCGGCGGCATCGCGATCGCCTTCGCGGCGCAAAAGACACTGGAGAATCTTTTCGGCGGCGTTTCGATTCTGGGCGACGAAGTCATCCGCATCGGAGATACTTGCCGTTTTGGCGACCGGGTGGGAACCGTCGAGGACATCAGCTTGCGCTCCACGCGAATCAGAACTCCGGACCGGACCGAGCTCTCGATTCCCAACGGGTCGCTGGCCACGATGAACGTGGAGAACTTTAGCCGGCGCGACAAAATATTGTTCAACAGCAAGCTAGGGTTGCGCTATGAAACCTCGCCAGACCAATTTCGTTACGTGCTGGTACAAGTCCGGCGCCTGCTCTACGAACATCCAAAAGTGGAAACCGAAGGCGCCCGCAGCCGCTTCGTCTCTTTCGACGAGAGCGCGCTCACCATGGAAATCTTTTGCTACATTCTTACTCGTGACTACAACGAGTTTCTGGCCATCCGGGAAGACATTCTGCTGCGGATCATGGACATTGTGGAAGCCGCGGGCAGTGGCTTTGCCTTCCCCTCGCAGACGGTCTACCTGAGCCGCGATACGGGAATCGACAAGCAGAAGGCCGAACAGGCTACTCAGGAAGTCGAGAAGTGGCGGGAGGCGGGGCAGTTGCCCTTCCCCGACTTCACGCCCGCCGATATCTCCGAGATCAGCAATTCGTTGCCTTATCCGCAACCAGGTTCTGCGATGGGAAGAAAGCAAGAACCGCGCTAGCGCTGAACCGAACACGAACGACTTGATGAGGTGGATGGATTCCATGCGACCCGCCGTTGTTCTGTTTCTACTCGCTGCCACGCTTGCGGTATTCGCGCCCCAAGCTGATTCCTGGGAGGTTCCCGTGCAAAGTTCAATGGCAAACCTGAAGGAAGCCACGACCGCTGCGCCGACTCCTTCGTGGGTGAAAGAGTCGGTGGCGAAGATGGAAAGGGAACTGGTCGCGAAGTATGGCGAATCAGAGCGAGAGCGGGCCCAGCGCGGATTGCAGCAAGTGGCTGAGTTCTGGCGCGCCGAGGACGGCGATGCGGCAGCCTTCGAAGATTTCGTTCGCGCCAACTTTGCCGGCGATCAGGCCACGCTGGACACAATGTTTAACCGTCTGGAAAGTGTGCTGGAGCAATTAGGCGGACACATGCACGAGATCAACCGGGAGTTCCGCCAGCAATCGGACCTCGACCTCGGTCCGGTTCTGCCATTCGACGAAATTCTTGGCGGCTACGACCCGTCCGCCCACATTCTCGACGATTTCTTTCAGAACAAACTGGCCTTCGTGGTGTTGCTAAATTTTCCTCTCACCACTCTGGATCAGCGTCTCAAAGACGGCCCCTCGTGGACCCGTCGGCAATGGGCCGAGGCGCGCCTGGCGGAGAGCTTTTCCAAGAGAATTCCGGCGGATGTGAACCTGGGCATCGCGCAAGCAGAAGCGCAAGCCGGCCAGTACATCGCGGATTACAACATCTGGATGTACCACCTGGTGGATGTCCAGGGGCAGCGCCTCTTCCCGCCGAAGATGCGCTTGCTCAGCCACTGGAACCTGCGTGACGAAATCAAGGCGGACTACTCGGACCCGTCGAATGGCCTGGCCAAGCAGCGCATGATCCAGCAGGTGATGGAGCGCATCGTTACCCAGACGATTCCGGCGGTGGTCGTCAACAATCCGGCGTTCGATTGGAATCCCTTCACCAACGAGGTGACGCTGGCGGCAGTGAAAGACTCAGACGCCACGACCGCGCCGGCAGCAAAGCCGAGCAATGCGCGCGAACCGGATACCCGCTACGCGACCTTGCAAAAAACATTCTTTGCATCGAAGAAGGCTGATCCTTATTCTCCCACCGCCCCCACACTCATCGATCGCCGCTTTAATGAAGATCGCGAGATTCCGGAAGTGCGGGTTCGGGCCATGCTGGAACAAGTATTGACGTCGCCGGTTGTTCCTCAGGTCGCGAAGCTGATCGAATTGCGGCTGAAGCGTCCGCTGGAGCCGTTCGATGTCTGGTACAACGGCTTCCGCCCCGGCAGCCAGTACACCGAGGCCCAACTGGATGAGATGGTCGCGAAGAAATATCCGACGGCGCAGGCCTATCAGCAGGACATTCCCAATCTCCTCATGAAACTTGGATTTTCACCGGAACGTGCCCAATACGTCGCCAAAAATATTATGGTGGATCCGGCCCGCGGTTCCGGTCACGCCATGGGAGCCGAAATGCGCGCCGAGAAAGCGCATTTGCGGACCCGTGTGGAAAAGGGCGGCATGAACTACAAAGGCTACAACATTGCCGTCCATGAAATGGGGCATAACGTAGAGCAAACCTTCTCGCTCAACGACATCGACCACACTTTGCTGAAAGGCGTGCCCAACACGGCTTTCACCGAGGCGCTGGCCTTCGTGTTTCAGGGACACGATCTCGATTTGCTGGGACTGCCTGCGCCCGATGCCCGCAGCCAGGCGGAAAAGACTCTGAACGACTTTTGGGGCGCCTACGAAATCGCCGGAGTCGCATTGGTGGATATGGGAGTCTGGCACTGGATGTACGACCACCCTCGGGCAACCCCGAAGGAATTGAACGACGCCACCGTGCAGATCTCGAAAGATATCTGGAATCAGTACTACGCTCCGGTGTTTCACAAGCGGGATGTTGTGCTGCTGGGAATTTATTCCCACATGATCGACTCGTTCCTCTATCTTCCCGACTATCCCATCGGACACATGATTGCGTTTCAGATTGAAGAGCAGATGAAGAAAGCGGGAGCCATTGGACCGGAGTTTGAACGCATGGCGAAGATGGGCGACGTCACGCCTGATTTATGGATGGTCCATGCCACCGGCAAACCGGTCGGCCCCGAGGCCTTGCTGGAAGCGGCACAGAATGCGTTGAGCGCGGTTGGGAATCATTAGATTTGCGCTTGATCCCATTGCCAGCTTGAGCGAAGTCGAAAGATCTGCTTTGGCTCGCGGCGTCCATCCGCTAGCTGGAACTTCCCGGTTCGACTTCCAGCACAAGGTCCCTCGACTGCGCTCGGGATGACAGTGCCGGGGACGGGGGCACGATGGTCTAGAGACTTTGGAACCGAGTTGGGTGGCGTCGGCCTTCAAAGCGGCGCGGCTTTTCCAGCCGAAAACCAGCGTTGACGGACCAAAAATCCCCAAGTATCGGGAATGCCGCCAGTTCTGATGACCGGATTCCCGGCCGTCATACCTTTGCCGGCATCCCTTGCTCGTCCGGCGTTGAACTTGGCGGCAAAAATTCGCACGCATCATGCCAACAATGTGCCTTCGAATTACCACAGTAACTTGCCGCTCCTGACCACCCTACCTACCATTAAACGCTATGAGTTACCAAGCGCTCTTATTCTGCCCGGATGAAAAAACAGCCCGCGTAGTGAGCCAGGTTTTAAGTGAACTGGAGTTCACGGTCGAACCCTGCCACGAGCCTTTTTCCGCAGTCAAAAAATTGATGGTTCAGCACTTCGACGCGCTCGTGGTGGACTGCGACAACGAGCAGAATGCAGCCTTGCTGTTCAAGAGCGCGCGCAATTCGGGTTCGAACCAGGCTTCGTTAGCGGTTGCGGTGGTGGAAGGTCAGACGGGAGTAGCGAAGGCTTTTCGGCTGGGCGCCAATCTGGTCCTGACCAAACCCATTCATGTCGAGCAATCGAAGGGCACACTGCGCGTCGCCCGTGGCCTGCTACGCAAGGGACAAGCCGCCAAGGCAGCCGCATCGGCTCCAAGCGCGGCTCCTCCCACGCTGTTTGCGACTCCGACCGTGGCCGCGCCATTTGCGCCTTCACAACCGACCGCAGCGCCGCCGTCCATGAGTGCCGCCGCTTTCGAACTGGATGCGGAACCCATGCCAGCGCCAGATCCCGCGGACGCCGCGTTACTCGAATACATGCCGGATTCTCCGGTTTCGAGCGCAGAGAACTCATCCCAGCCGGCGGCGGAGTCCGATCCATCCAAGCAGTATCCCTGGCAGCCGCGCAAGCCTCTGGCTGAGCCGATGGCGTCAGCACTGCGACGGGCCGCGGAGGCCGCGGGAAAAACCGAGTTTGATGCTGCCGCTCCGCGTTCTGCCGGAGCTGGGCATACTGGAGCTCCACCATCGGAAATCGCACAATCCGGTAACCCGCAAGCCGGAGTTTCGCCAAAAGGAATTGCCCAGCTGGCTTTCCCATTAGGCAATGCCGGCGCGGCCGCCGCACCTGCGCGGGCCAAGGAAATTCCGGCTCCCGACGCCAAGAAGCTAGGTCTGGAACCAACCGCGAGTGCAATCGAGGCACCCTCCACTGAAGAAATAGAGATCAAGAGGATCGAGGACCCGTCGGCAAGCGACGGCTGGGAGTCCAATAAAACTTCGTTGGCCACCGAGGCCTCCAGTTCCACAGCGCTCGAGGACGATACGCAGGCTTCCGACGCTGGCGGCAGTAAAAAGACATTGCTGATCGTAGTCATCCTGCTTGGACTGGCAGCTGCCGGTTATTTCGGCTGGACCAAGATGCAGTCGTCGCACCCCCAGCCGACAGCGCCGCAGTCGGGTGTTCCGGCTAGCTCGGAGACGGCCACTCTGCCTCCGCAGCCCCCTGCTTCATCCGAGTCCCAACCGCTGACGGTGGAAGTTGGAGCGCCGCAGGCCGAACCTGTTCCGAACGGTGCAACCGTGGTGACTGCTCCATCCAAGCCTTCCGCCGCAGTGACCGCTGAAAGTCCGGCGGCTAAGACTCCAGCGCCTGCCAAGGCGGCGTCAGCAGACGATGGCGATACAAACGCCAAAGCCCCCGCGGCAGAGAAAACCGAGGCTGCGCCGGTGCTGATGGTCCAGAACGGATCGTCGAATCAGTCCAAGCCACAGCCTGAAACGCAGGAGGCGGAGCAAGCGCCCGCGGTAACCAGCATAGCAACCGGCGCGAGCACCGACGCGCTTTCTGGCGTCGTGAATACGAACGCCATGAATGCAGCGAAGGCGCCACAGCAGATGCTCAGAATCTCGCAGGGTGTTTCAGAGGGACTTGTCATCAAACGCGTCCAACCGGTCTATCCTCCGCAGGCTCGGCAGATGCATATTGAAGGGAAGGTCGAATTGCAAGCGAACATCTCCGCCTCGGGCAGCATTTCCAGCGTAAAGCAGCTTAGTGGCGACCCGATGTTGGGACGCGCAGCCATAGACGCGGTCCGGCAGTGGAGATACAAGCCCTACTTCCTGAATGGTGATCCGGTCGCAGTTGAAACCCAGATTACGGTGAACTTCAAACTTCCGTAAAATCACAGCCTGAACAAAGGATCTCACGGCGCAAGTTCGAACCAATTGCGCCGTTTCCTTTTCCGGTACAGAGGTCTCTGCCGCGAAATCTTGTGAATCTGAATATCCGCAAAGACTTGTCATTCCGAAGCGCGGCAGTGTCGTGCGAGGAATCTGCTGTTTCGCTGCCGGAAGTCGGCAGATTCCTCGCCGATGGCTCGGAATGACAAGGCGCGAGCTTGTTCTCGCGCAGACTGCCCCACTGCCTGAAATTTCGGTAGTGGCCTACTTTCATTTGAAACGAGCGGCGTGAGCGCTAGAATCG
Source organism: Terriglobia bacterium (assembly GCA_963822555.1). Classification (GTDB taxonomy): domain Bacteria; phylum Acidobacteriota; class Terriglobia; order Terriglobales; family Acidobacteriaceae; genus JAIQFF01. The sequence continues at coordinate 3,169,056 of CAWGHY010000002.1, read as the reverse complement.
TGATTTAAATGGCGCGTGAACTCTTCATACTTTTTTTCTGTGCGACCATCGCCTTCCTCCTTGGAAACGGTTATTACAAGTCCTTTCGCAGTGGTGTCCTCACAATCAAAGGCCGCACCTCTAGCCGGGACAAGGAACCGATCAGCTACTGGATTGCCATGGCTATAGGGACTTTCGCATTTTTCGTCATGGTGTCTGCGACTGCGGTAATGGCGTTCCTGGTATTCGTGGCTTTATCCGGCACTTCAAAGTAGCTCGCTGCCCGAAATTTCCTTACCCAAACTGTCCTGACCCCACGAGTTATAATCAAGGGATGCCTACTCCCCAAAATTGTCTTCTGTAAGGGGTGGGACCATTTTTATGGACTTCAAGTTAGTCAGCGATTACAAACCACGCGGCGATCAGGCCACCGCCCTTGAGGCCCTGGTCCGAGGTGTTTTCGACCGCGAGCAGCACCAGGTCTTGCTGGGGGTGACCGGGTCGGGCAAGACCTATACCATGGCCAAGGTGATCGAGCAGGCCAACCGGCCCTCGATTGTAATGGCCCACAACAAGACGCTGGCCGCCCAGCTCTATCACGAATTTAAAAGCTTTTTCCCGCATAACGCGGTGGAATATTTCGTTTCGTACTACGACTATTACCAGCCCGAAGCCTACGTCCCCGCCGCAGATCTCTACATCGAAAAAGAAGCCACCATCAACGACGAGTTGGACAAGCTGCGGCTCTCCGCTACACGATCGTTGTTTGAGCGGCGCGATTGCCTCATCGTCGCATCCGTGAGCTGCATTTACGGCCTGGGCTCGCCCGAAGCCTACTATGGCATGCTGCTCTTTCTGGAAAAAGGTCAAAAGATCAAGCGCGAAGACATCACCCGCAAGCTGGTCGAGATTCTTTACGAGCGCACAGACGGCGATTTTCGGCGCGGCACCTTCCGGGTGCGCGGCGACGTCATTGAAATTTTCCCTACCTATGACGACATGGCGTATCGCATCGAATTGTGGGGAGATGAAGTGGAATCGCTGTCGCAAATCGATCCCCTGTTCGGGACGGTAAAGCAAAAATATGTGCGCCTGCCCATCTATCCCAAGACGCACTACGTGATGAAGCCGGAGACGCGGTCGAAAGCCGTGCAATCGATCCGCGAAGAGCTGGCATGGTGGGAAGCGGAGCAGGAGAAGCAGGGACATCTGGTCGAGGCGCAACGCGTCCACCAGCGCACCATGTACGATCTGGAAATGATCAAGGCCATGGGCTACTGCCATGGCATCGAGAACTACTCTCGCCACTTCACCGGCCGTTTGCCAGGCGAGCCGCCGCCGACGCTACTCGATTACTTTCCACGCGACTACCTGATGTTCATCGACGAATCGCACCAGACCGTGCCGCAACTGCACGGCATGTATCACGGCGACCGTTCACGCAAGGAAACGCTGGTGGAATATGGCTTCCGCCTGCCCTCGGCGCTGGACAACCGCCCCCTGACCTTCCCGGAATTCGAACACCGGATGAATCAGATAATCTACGTTTCCGCCACGCCCGGCCCTTACGAGCTGACCAAATCAGCAGGCGTCGTGGTGGAGCAGATCATCCGTCCGACTGGCCTGGTCGATCCGCCGGTTGAAATCCGCCCCGTGAAAGGCCAGATTGACGATCTGCTGCATGAGATTCGTGAGCGGGTGTCACGCGGCGAACGGGCGCTGGTAACCACGCTCACCAAGCGCATGGCTGAAGACCTGGCCGAGTACTACAGCGAAGTTGGCGTAAAGTGCCGCTACATGCACTCTGAGATCGAAACCCTCGAGCGGGTGAAGATCCTGCGCGATCTGCGCAAGGGCGAGTTCGATGTTCTCATCGGGATCAATTTGTTGCGCGAAGGGCTCGATCTGCCGGAAGTCTCACTGGTAGCGATTCTCGATGCTGACAAGGAAGGCTTCCTCCGTTCCGCCGGATCGCTGATCCAGACCATCGGACGCTGCGCCCGCAACTTGAATGGACGTGCCATTCTTTACGCCGACCGCATGACCGACTCGATGAAGAAAGCGCTGGGCGAAACCGACCGCCGCCGCGCCATCCAGGTCGCCTACAACGAGGCCAACGGAATCACGCCGGAGTCAATCGTGCGTCCGCTGGAGATGTCCCTGGCCAAAATCATCGAAGCCGACTACGCCGATCTCACCGACATCGAGGCAGAAGGCTTGCCTGACTTCAAATCCCAGGAAGAGCTAGACGCCTACATCGCGAAGCTGGAGAGCGACATGCGCGAGGCGGCCAAGCGTTTTGAATTCGAGAAGGCGGCCAAGCTCAGGGACATGATCAAAGAATTAAGAACGAAGGAGTTTTTGTTTGTTTAGCAACTAGGGATTCCGGGCTGGATACAGAGCCTGGCACTTCGCTTCCCTCCGACGCTTTCCGTCGTCACGAGAACTCATTTATCTGCTGTGCCAGACTGTTCCAAGATATAAACTCTCCTTTCGGCGCAGCGAATTTCCGATTTCCTAACTCTAAATGCGTTCCATCATTCAAGTTTCCAACGTCCGCAAGACCTACGGAGCTACGGTTGCGGTCGACGACGTTTCGTTCGCGGTCAATGATGGTGAGATATTCGGTTTAATCGGGCCCAACGGCGCGGGAAAGACCACAACCATGGAGTGCATCGAGGGTCTTCGCGTGCCCGACCGGGGCACCATCTCGGTGCTCGGTTGCGATCCCTTCAAGGACGTATACAAACTGCAAGAACGAATTGGCGTTCAGCTGCAACAGGCTCAACTGCAGAAGCGAATTAAAGTCTGGGAGGCGGTAGATCTGTGGGCCTCGCTTTATCGAAAAAAAGCCGCTGACGGCGAACGTTTGCTGGAACAGCTCGGCTTGGTCGACAAGCGGAATGCCTGGTTCATGACCCTCTCGGGCGGACAGAAGCAGCGGCTGTTCATCGCGCTGGCACTGATCAATGATCCCGAGGTGGTCTTTCTCGATGAGCTGACCACAGGGCTCGACCCGCAGGCGCGGCGCGCTATCTGGGAGCTGGTGCGCGGCATCCGCGAACGTGGCAAGACAGTTTTCCTGACGACTCATCTCATGGAGGAGGCCGAGCGGTTGTGCGACCGCGTTGCCATCATCGAACACGGACGCATCGTCGATATCGACACGCCGGATAGCTTGGTGAAGCGGCACTGCCCGGAGCGAACCGTCGTCCTCGCGACGGAGGATCGAAGCGCCGGGGAGCGCTTTCGCGCTATTCCGCGAGTCGAAGCGGTGGTCGGCACCGACTCGCAGTTTACGATTCGCGGCCGGGGGGACGATCTCGTCAGTGAAGTGATTCAATGTCTGTCTGAAAATCGCATCCGGGTCACGGATTTTCGCACGATTCTGCCCAACCTTGAGGACGTATTCCTCAAACTGACCGGTCATTCGATTCGCGATTAGGTTAACGACGATGCTGCGTGGACTCTGGAAGTTGACATGGATCGAGATCAAGATATTTCTTCGCGAGCCGCTGGGCGCGTTCGGGAGCATCGGCATCCCGGTTTTGGTGTTTCTCATCGTGGGCCGGATGCTCGGTCGCAAACTTCCGCCGGCCTCCCTTGCTACCAGTAATTTTATCGGTGTCGGTCTGCCCGTGCTGGCGTCGGTCCTGATTGCTGTCGGCGCGGTGCTTTCGCTGGTCACCATTATTTCGATCTACCGTGAGGGTGGCATTCTCAAGCGGCTTCGCGCCACCCCGCTGCGGCCGCAGACCATCTTGACCGCCCATGTGATCGTCAAGCTCCTGCTCAGCGCGACCACACTGGCGCTGTTGGTGCTGGCCGGTAAACGCTACTATCCAGTTGGCATTCATGTTCCGTTGCTCGGGTTTACGTTGGCGCTCCTGATAAGTACCTGCAGCATCCTTTCGATGGGATTTCTCATCGCCAGCATCGTCCCGACGGCACGCTTTGCGCAGCCGATCGGAGCCGTCATCATGTATCCCATGATCGCGGTCTCGGGACTTTTCGCGCCAGTCGAATCGTTGCCGCCGGCGCTTCAGGCGGTGGCCAGGGTTGTGCCTTTAACCTATACGGTGTCTTTGCTCGGAGGGATTTGGAAGGGGGACGCGTGGCGGGCGCACCTAGGCGACGTGGTGGCACTGGCGGTCGTATTTGTCTTGTGCACGGCTCTGTCGGCGAAGGTATTCCGCTGGGAGTAAAAAAACGCCGGATCGGCTACTGCGTCTTGGGGATGCTTTTTACCAGATCACGGACCTTCACGGGCTCCGTACCCTTGTACTGTGCGATGGACGAGATGTCGGTCACGGTGATTACGACCGCTTCGCCGAGCAGCGTGTCGTCGCGCATCAGCACTTTGTCGGTCACCGGGTCCCGAATCTCTCGCCCGGCGCGCCACACCTGCAGGTGATCGCCCAGCTTGACGCCATCGTGCGCGCCGACGTTCAGCACCAACTGCCCGGTTGCGCTGGCATCCGCTACCAGTCCGTCGATTACAGGCATGCGCGGCGGCAATTTGGGAAAAGCCTCCTTAAGTTGCGCCGTGAGTTGAGTGATGGCGCTATCCATGCACTCGTTCATCAAAGGGTTGTTGGTATTGCCTCCCATCATGCTGACCTGGCTGCTCGTATCGCGCAGGTCCACCTTGACGCCTTTACGATTGACTTCGCCCGTCCCCTGGGACACGGCCAGTACCTCGGCGGTGTCGGGGCTGACCAGTCGGGTGCTGATCTGCACCTTGGCGTTGATATCGTGTTTGGTCTTCATGGGATTGCCGCCGAAACCGCCGAAGCGCACTCCGCCGCCCCCGCCGGTAGTCTTGTCGGCGTAGTCGTAACGCGTGATGGTTCCAAGAATGATGGCGTCGACCCCGAGCACCCGCCCCAATTTCGCTGCTGTGATCGGATCGGTGCGATCGCTGTTGCTGAAATTCTGTTCCGCCAGAAGCTTGTCGATGGCGCTGCGCTCGATCACGCTCACGCCGCCATCTTGCACCAGTTTGGTGATGAGAAGGTCGGCGGCAGCCTTTCCAAGGTTAGGGGTGTTGGTCTCGGCGTAGGGTAATTTGATGCCACCCTGAACCGCGGCATTGTCGAAATCAAAGATGGCTACCCGCTTTTTCGGCGGAGCCTGGCCCCACGCCGAAGCCGTTGCCAGGGCCAATATCATTAGCCAAGCGAATGCACGCATCCCCAAACCCCCGGCACATTATCAGTCGCCAGTCGGTTAAATACAAGAATGCGTTTCGGCGGTCGTGATGCGGTCTTCAACTCACTTCCAAGTCCGAAAAGCCGTTGAATCCGTTAGAATCCATGAGGCCAAAGGGCCGCGGCGGCGAAGACGTTTCGAGCACGATTCCTTAGTCATGCGAAGCAGCGCCGCGCGTCGAAAATACCAACTGCGGACGTTTCTATTACCATTTCAAACTGAGGGCATTCATGACACTTCGGTGGATATGCGGTTCACTGCTCGCGATGACGCAATTGATTTCGGCCCAACCCGAACCTGGACAGGCCACAGTCGCACCCACGTCTTCCCCGCTTACGGGATACAGTTCGCAGACTTCCTCGCCGGAGAGCGAGTGGGAGAAAAAGTTTCAAAACGGCATTTCGCCGGAAAATATTCGTGAGAACATGCGCCGTTTGAGCGCGCGTCCCCATCACGTCGGATCGCCCTACGACAAAGACAACGCCGAATGGATTCTTGCCAAATTCAAGGAATGGGGATTCGACGCCAAGATCGAAACTTACAACGTGTTGTTTCCGACGCCGAAGGTTCGCGTTGTCGAAATGCTGCAGCCTACCAAGTTTCAGGCCAAGTTGCAGGAGCCTGTCTTGTCTATCGATCCCACCACCAATCAGACTGCTGAGCAACTCCCGACCTACAACGCCTATTCCGCCGACGGCGACGTTACCGCTCCGCTCGTCTATGTGAATTACGGCACCCGCGAAGACTATGAGCAGCTCGATCGCCTCGGGATTTCGGTCAAGGGCGCAATCGTAATCGCCCGCTATGGAGATGGCTGGCGCGGCATAAAGCCCAAGGTGGCGGCGGAGCGCGGAGCCATCGGTTGCATCATTTATTCGGATCCTAAAGGCGATGGATATTACAAGGGCGACGACTATCCCTCAGGAGGCTGGCGTCCGCGCGAGGGAGTGCAACGCGGCAGTGTGATGGATACCGATTATCCGGGCGATCCGCTTACCCCCGGTATCGCTGCGACGGCTGACGCCAAACGGCTCGCCATCAAGGACGCGAAGACGATTACGAAAATTCCCGTGCTGCCGATTTCCTACGGCGACGCCCTGCCGCTGCTCTCGGCGTTGAAGGGCCCCGTCGCACCCCCGGATTGGCGCGGGGCGCTGGCCATTACGTATCACATTGGCCCTGGGCCCGCGCAAGTGCATCTCAAAGTTGTGTCCAACTGGGACATGAAACCGCTCTACGATGTCATCGGCACCCTGCATGGTTCGGATGGCGGCCAGAACTGGGTGTTGCGCGGCAATCATCATGATGCGTGGGTGAACGGCGCAGACGATCCGATTTCCGGCCAGGCCACAATGCTGGAGGAAGCACGCATGCTGGGCGAACTTCATCGCCAGGGATGGACTCCCAAACGCACCATCATTTATTGCGCCTGGGATGGCGAAGAACCCGGGCTCCTGGGATCGGTCGAATGGGTAGAAGATCACGTGGAAGAGCTGAAGACCCATGCGGTCGCATATCTCAATTCCGACGGCAACGAGCGAGGATTCTTCTTTCCGGGCGGGACGCAGGATCTGCAGAGCTTCATCAGCGGGGTCGCCCGCGATATCCAGGACCCGGAAACCCACACATCCGTCTTTCAACGTTCGCATCTGGCGAGCATTGCTAAAGCGAAAGACGCCGAGGAGCGCAGTGACGTCCGCAAGCGCGGCGATCTTCTGGTCAAGGCGCTGGGCGACGGCTCCGACTACACTGCCTTTCAGGATTTTGCCGGCATTTCGACCCTGAGCGTTGAGTTTGGCGACGAAGATGATGGCGACCAGTACCATTCCATCTACGACGATTTCTACTGGTACACCCATTTTTCCGACACCGACTTTTCGTACGGACGAGCCCTGGCGCAAACCGCGGGCACGGCGATGATGCGCCTGGCAGGCGCAGACCTGATTCCGACGGACTACTCGCCTCAGGCAGAGGCCATCGCAAAGTACGAAGCCGAACTGGAAAAGTTGCTCAAAGACAAACAGGACGAATTTACCGAACGCAATCTGGAGTTGCAGGAGGGTGTGTTCACAGCGATAGCAGATCCGCGCAAGCCTTCTGTTCCTCCTCCGGCTGAGATCGTGCCGCCCTTCATGAATTTTTCTCCCATGAAAAATGCGATCGATCAGCTCAAGAAAAGTTCGGAGCGCTATTCCAAGGCGCTATCGGATTGGCGCGCCAAAGGGTCGCCAGCTCTCTCTGAGCCCTCGCTCGAGCAGGTGAATGCCGACTTGCTCAAGATTTCGCGTCTGTTCCTGAATGAAAGAGGTCTTCCGGAGCGGCCCTGGTTCAAGAACCAGATTTACGCACCGGGCGCTTACACCGGCTACGGAGCAAAGCCGATCGCAGCCGTCCGCGAATATATGGACGAGAAGAAGTGGAAAGAAGCCGATGCGCAGATTCCTCAAGTCGCACAGGTGATCGAAAACGCGGCGGCGGGGATCGGCAAGGCGGCGGACGATTTACAGAATGCGGTAGCACAGGCGCACTAAGTTGGATGGAGGACGGGCGTCTCGCCCGTCTGGCCGGGCGGCACGTCCGGCCTCCACTACCAGAGGATATTGACTGATGATCGTGAACTTCGCAGAGCGGGCGCACAACCACAACTGGGCACTGGACCCGGTGACGCGATCCCTGCTCGACACCGATTTCTACAAGCTGCTGATGTTGCAGTTCATCTGGAAGCACTATCCCAAGACTCCGGTATCGTTCTCGCTGTTGAATCGGACCTCGTCGGTGCGGCTGGCCGAGATGTTCCCCATCGAAGAGTTGACCGCGCAACTCGAGCACGTGCGACGTCTGCACTTTCGAAAGTCGGAACTCGTCTGGCTGGCCGGCAACACGTTCTACGGTCAACGCGGGATCTTTGAACCGGCCTTCCTGGCTTGGCTGGAGCGCGATTTCAAATTGTCGGACTACAAGCTTTCGGTTAAGGACGGCCAGTTTGATCTGTCCTTCGAAGGTCTGTGGACCGATACCACGATGTGGGAACTTTATGCCCTGGCGATCATCGACGAGCTGAAAACCAGGGCCGGCCTGAAAAAGCTGAGTGAGTTTGGTCTCGACATTCTCTACGCCAGGGCGAAGACGAAACTTTGGGGAAAGATCGAACAACTGGTTGGAGTTCCCGATCTGCATGTGGCGGACTTCGGGACCCGCCGACGGCATAGTTTTCTGTGGCAGGAATATGTAGTTGAGGCCATGGCGTCGAATTTGGGAAACGCGTTTACCGGAACCTCGAACGCTTTCCTCGCCCACAAGCACGATCTGGAAGCGATTGGGACCAACGCGCATGAGATACCTATGGTGCTCGCGGCGCTCGCGCCCGATGACCGGGTGCTGAGAGCCTCGCAGTATCGCGTACTCGAAATGTGGCAGAGCACCTACGAAGGCGAACTTCTCATCATGCTGCCGGACACGTTTGGCACCACGCAGTTCCTGAAAGATGCACCGCAGTGGGCGGCGGACTGGACCGGCCAGCGCATGGACAGCAAAAATCCCTATGTCGCGGGGGACGAATACATCGAGTGGTTGAAGGCGCGTGGGCGCAATCCGCAGGACAAACTGATCATCGCCTCGGACACGCTCGACGTCGATGACATCCTGGGTTTACATGCCTATTTCGGCGGCGCCATGGTGAACGGGACGACGGCCAAGGATTTTCACGGCGCGGCAGATTTTCTGGATCGCAAAAAATGGACGCCGGGACGGAGGGCACGCTTCAGCGCCGGCTGGGGCACGCTGCTCACCAATGATTTCCGGGGCTGCGATCCCGCCGGCGGCAGCGGCTTCGATCCCGTCAGCCTGATCTGCAAGGTGACCGAGGTCGACGGCCGGCCAGCGGTCAAACTCTCCGACAACTACTCTAAGGCTCTGGGTCCGCCATCCGAAATCGAACGCTACCGCCGCGTATTCGGTACGGCCGGAGTCAGCAACGCGCCAGTGATTGCGTAATCGCTTTGGCGTGAAGCACGAACCAGGCAGGGGAGATGTCGTCATCCTGCCCGGGCGAGCGAAGCTCGACGTTTTTCTTGCCGCAACTTAATTTGCCCGCAAATTCAGCGGAGCTGCGCTCCGCGAACAGATGAGGACATCTGCGCTCTAAGCGGCTTGTGCTGGCGTCGCACGAGCGACGCTACTTTCGCCGCCTCATATGCTGGCGAAATCTGTGCTACACTCCGGCAGTTTTTTCAAATCTCATTTTTCTGTGTCCAAGGGTCATAGGGATGAAGCTTCGGCCTCTTGTTCTGCCTATTGCACTCGTCTTCGGGTTGTTTTTCTCCTCACCAGTTTCTAACGCTCAAACCGCGCCCGCTACGCTCCGGCCAATAACCATTGATGATTACTTTCAGGTTCGAGAGGTTGAGGACCCGCAGATCAGCGCTGATGCTCAGTGGGTCGCTTACACGGTCTCGACTGCGTCGCTGAAAGACGACGAGACCAGGACGCGCATCTGGATGGTGCCGACAGCCGGCGGGGATGCGATTCCGATGACCTCCGAAGAAGAGTCATCCGAGCATCCGCGCTGGAGCCCGGATGGGAAGTATCTGGCATTTCTTTCCAAGCGTGATGAGGGCAAGACCTACCTCTGGCTGTTAAATCGCCTCGGTGGAGAGGCCCAGCATCCCATCGAAACAGCCCAGGATGTCAAAGATTTCGCCTGGTCGCCGGACAGCAAGCGCATCGTTCTGGTGTTGCAAGACCCGTCCCCCGAGGATTTGGAATCAGCTCAAGAAAGAGCCGAAGAGAAGACCCAGGGCAAAGAGATCAAGGACAAGAAGCCCAAAGCGCCGCGTCCGCTGGTGGTCGACCGCTATCAATTCAAGGAAGATGAAATCGGCTATCTCGAGCGCCTACGGACTCATCTTTACGTTTTCGACTTTCCCAGCAAGACGCTCACCCAGATCACGTCGGGCGACTTCGATGACGACCATCCAGTCTGGTCGCCCGATGGCAAACTCCTCGCTTTCAGCAGCAAACGCACCACTCCGGACCCGGACCGCAACTATGACTCGAACATCTTCGTAGTCACTGCCGATAATACCGACAAGGGCGCGCACCTGACGCAGATCACGACCAATCCTGGAGCCGACGATTCGCCGGCCTGGTCACCTGACGGAAAGTGGATTGCATACGTGACGACGCTCGATCCTAAACTTCTCGTATACGGCACGAGTCACATTGCAGTTTCTCCAGCGGGCGGTGGCGAAGCGAAAGTGCTGACCCGGAGCCTGGATCGAATGTCCACCGAGCCCCGCTTTTCTCCGGATGGCAAGTTCATCTATTTCATTGCCGATGATGACGGTGCACAGAACCTCTGCCGCGTTCCGGTCGGCGGAGGCGAGATTACCCGCCCCATCGCCGGCCGGGTGACGGTTTACGCGTACTCCGTCGCCAAGTCCGGCGAGGTGGCGGCGCAGATCACCACGGCGGATCGCCCCAGCGAAGTTTTCACGATCCCTGAGGGAAAGCTCACCCGCATTACGCACACCAATGACGAATTCCTCTCCGCGGTCAATGTGATTGCACCTGAGTACATAAAGTTCAAGAGCAAGGATGGGACGACTGTTTCTGGCTATTTGTATAAACCGGTCGGCTATGTGGCGGGGAAAAAGTATCCCACCATTCTTCGTCCCCACGGCGGACCGGTGGAAGCTTACTATGCCGAGTTTCTCCACGTAGCCCAGCTCTTCGCCGCGAACGGATACCTTGTGCTGTGCCCGAATCCGCGCGGTTCAAGCGGTTACGGACAACCGTTTGCCCTGGCCATCGACGCCAGTTGGGGAGACAAGGACTTTCAGGACGACATGGCAATGGTCGACTACGCCGTCGCCCAAGGCCTGGCGGATCCCGACAAATTAGGCGTAGGAGGATGGTCCTACGGCGGCATTTCGACCGATTTCATCATCGCTCAAACCACGCGTTTCAAGGCGGCCATCTCCGGCGCCGGCGGCGCACTCTTTGCGTCTCTCTACGGACACGACGAGTACATCCGCGACTACGAAACCGAGCTGGGACTGCCTTGGAAGGACAGGGCAGTTTGGGACCGGATTTCCCCTTTTTACAAGGTTGAGAACATCACGACGCCGACGCTGTTCATGGGCGGCGATATCGACTCGAATGTGCCCATCCTGGGCGGCGAGCAGATGTACCAGGCATTAAAAAGTCTTGGCCGTGACACCGAACTGGTGGTTTATCCCGGCGAATACCACGAATTCAAGGCGCCCTCGCATATCAAGGACCGCCTCGATCGCTACCTGGCTTGGTACGCCCACTACGTCAAGGCCGATGGCACCCCGGCGACGCCAGCTCCAGCGGCGAAGCCGGACCACTGAAGCCTGCATGGGGTGCGTCTGGCGGCTTTGCCGGTGTATCCTAAGAGCAGGCTATTTATGAAGGTGTTTGATTTTCTCAAGGGGATCAGGTCGTCAAAACATCGGCTGGCCTGGCTGGTTGCGATAGCGGCGGATGCCATCCAGATCGTTGCCCTGCCGCTCTTTATTCCCGGGGGCCTGTCGCCGGTGGATGTTGTGCTTGATGCGACGGCAGCCGTGGTTCTGATCGAGCTGCTGGGATGGCACTGGGCATTTCTACCGACTCTGGCAGCGGAACTCGTTCCCGGCTTCGACCTGTTTCCTACCTGGACCGCCGCAGTTTTCTACGTAACCCGCCAGCAGGTTCACTCCGGAGAGCCTGAAATTCTGCCTCCCGGTCCGGCGCCAGCTCGCCGATCCTGAGGCCCGGCTCCAAATGTCCCCACAAAACGAAACGCCCCTGGACTCGTTTAAGTCCTGGGGCGTACGTTGAACAACCTCTCCCCCGAAAAGCTGTTCTCCAGACACTTTTGGCAGCCCAGCGGTCGACCGAATTCACGCTTTGAGCCGGCGAACCTGCGGATCGCACACACCGCTCTAGGTTCGCGTTCCTGTCTTCTCTATCGCAGTTAGGATGCCAAAAGCCGCTTTTATCAAGTGATTGATTAAACAGAACTTTGCTCCAGGCAAAACTCGGCCATAACCGAAAATGCGCAAAAAATTGCACAAGCGGGCATGGCCACGGGTCAGGCCTTCCTACTTGATTGCAACGGCGGGCATCCGACACCCGCCGCATTATTTCGGTCTTGTGATGGCGCCTTCCGATGCGGATGACACCAGGGCTGCGTACTTCCCGAACACACCGGTGGGAAAGCGCGGCTGCGGAGGCTTCCACTGGGCCATGCGCTGGCGCAAGGCAGTGTCGCTGACTTCGACTTCGAGAATGCGCTGGTTAACGTCGAAGTGGATGGTATCGCCTTCGTGCACCGCAGCAATCGGGCCACCCAACGCGGCTTCGGGTGAAACGTGCCCCGCCATCAGGCCGCGGGTGGCGCCGCTGAAGCGTCCGTCGGTCAGCAATGCTACCGATCCGCCCAGGCCCTCCCCGACAATCGCGGCGGTCACGCTTAACATCTCGCGCATGCCGGGGCCACCCTTCGGTCCTTCGTAGCGGATGACGACCACATCGCCGGCCTTGATGCGCTTCTCAGTCACCGCAGTCATGGCGTCTTCTTCCGACTCGAAGACACGCGCCGGCCCGCGATGGCTCAAGCGTTCGTGGCCGCTGATCTTAGCGACACACCCTTCCGGCGCAAGGTTGCCGTGCAGAATGACCAGTCCGCCCGTCTTCTTCAGAGGTTTGTCCAACGGCGCGATTACCTCTTGACCTGGGGTTTCAACGGCGTTTCCACCTTCGGCGCCGATCGTCTTCCCGCTTACTGTCATCGCGCCTTCGTGGATATGTTTGCCCTGCATCAGGCGCTGCACCAGCAGAGGTATGCCTCCGGCGCGGTGCATGTCGGAAGCTACAAAACGGCCTGAAGGTTTCAGGTCGGCGAGCAATGGAGTGCGTTCACTGACCTTCTGGAAGTCGTCGATGTGCAGCGGGACGCCGGCCTCGCGCGCGATGGCGAGCAAGTGCAGAACCGCATTGGTTGAGCCGCCGCTGGCAGCCACGCCTGCAATGGCATTGTCGAATGCCTGGCGGGTCAGGATGTCTCTGGGTTTGACGCCATGCTTCAGCAGATCCATCACCACGGCGCCGCAGTCGTAAGCGACCTGGTCTTTTTGCGGATCCATGGCCGGAACGCTGTTAAAACCCATGGGAGAAAGTCCGATCATCTCCATTACGGTGGACATGGTGTTGGCGGTGTACTGGCCGCCGCACGCGCCGGCCGCCGGACAAGCGACATTTTCCAGTTCGTGCAGTTCGGCGTCGCTAATTTTCCCGGCGGCGTTAGCGCCGACCGCTTCAAATACATCCTGAATCGTGACATCCTTGCCTTTGAAATTCCCAGGCGCGATGGTGCCGCCGTAGAGCACCAGTCCGGGAATATTGAGCCGGGCCAGCGCCATGGCCCCGGCGGGGATGGTCTTATCGCAGCCCACGACGCAGATTACCGCGTCGAACATCTGTCCCCGGCAAACCAGTTCGATAGAGTCTGCGATGAGTTCACGGCTGACCAGTGAAGCGCGCATGCCCTCTGTACCCATGGTTTCGCCGTCGCTGATGGCGATAGTATTGAATTCCATGGGCGTGCCCCCGGCCGCACGAATGCCTTCTTTCATCTTGGCGGAAAGTCGGCGCAGGTGGAAGTTGCAGGGCATGGTTTCGATCCAGGTATTAGCGACGCCGATGAGGGGCTTGCTTAGATCGCTGTCAGTGAATCCGATTGCCTTGAACATGGCGCGGGCTCCGGCCCGGTCGCGTCCGTCGGTAATGCCGTGACTGCGGTGTTTGAGGTCCATGGGAGAAAGATTATGACAGAGAAGGGTTCATCTTTGGAACCTCCGCCGCCGCGTTCGCGTTCTGAGATCGGCCTTATATCTCAGGCGGCACAAACACGTAGGGACAGCCGAGGGCGGCCGTCCCTACGTGGTCTGTGGTGAGAATCGGGAGAACAAGCGCACGTCGAGCTTATAGGGGCCCTTCGACTCCGCCTCTTCGTTCGCGAGCGAACGAAGAGGCTGCGCTCAGGATGACATGGGGGACAAGCCATGAAAGAGCAAGCGGAATTTTTCCAGATTGAGCAGCAAAATCAGACAAGAGCGGATACAGGGAAGTCTTACCGGGAATTTCTGCGCGTCCCTGCAATGAGCGCCGGAGTCTACGCGTTGCCCGCTGGCAGCACCGATCCGCAGAAACCTCACGCTGAAGATGAGCTGTATTACGTGGTACGCGGCCGGGCCCGGATGCGCGTGGGCTCGGAGGATCGGGCTATCAGTCAGGGAAGTGTGATCTTTGTGCCGGCGCACGCTGAACATCGCTTCTACGACATTGAGGAAGACTTGGTGGTACTGGTTTTCTTTGCTCCCGCGGAGACATAGCCGAGAAAAGCGGAGGCGATGGTTTACGCTCCCGCCCCTTCTTTCCCGGGAATCCAGTAGATTTCTTCTTTCAGCACTTCCCGGGTGAAGCCAATGCGCTGCAGCATGCCTTTGCCGTGTTCGATCATCTGGGGGTGGCCGCACAGATAGCCGACCGAGTTCGTACCGTTCAACCCCCAGAGATCGGTGTATTTGCGGATCAAGTCATCTACGCGTCCGATTTCGCCCGTCCACTTCTCGTCGTCCCAGGGACGGCTGACCGTGGGCACATACTTTAACCACGGCACTTCCGCTGCAAACTTGCGCAGTTCCTCGAGGTATCCGAATTCCCATGATCGACTGGCGCCGTTCAGCAGAAACAATTTTTGCTCGCCGGAAAACTTACCTTCCTTCCAGTCTTTGTGAAGAGTGCGGACATAGCTGACAAAGGGAGCGATTCCGGTGACGGTGGAGACCAGCAGGTGATTGGTACGTCCGCTTTTAATGTCAAGAGTGAAGCGTCCCTTGGGAACTTTTCGCATCAGCATTTCATCGCCGACTTGCAGCTTGTAAATAGCTGGCGTCAGTTCGCCATGAGGGACCAGTTCGAAAAAGAATTCGATTTCTTTCTCGTAGGGAGAAGAAACGATGGAATAAGGACGCTCTGAACGCTTCTCCCCGCCTTGTATGCCCAGTGTGGCGTACTGGCCGGGGGCGAATTTAAATTCGCCGTTGGGTTGGACGCGGATCATCCACAGGTCGGAAGCGAAGTCCTGGCGCTGAACGATTCTGACCTGGAAAAATTTGTCGTCGGCAGTGCTCATAGCAGCCGTCCCCAATCCGCGAGCCTATAAGGGTGCCTGAGTTCGCGCGTGAATGGCAAGTCGGAACTGCTCGGCGGCAGTTTACTGACTCAGGGCGCGATGGGAGTAGGAGGCATCTCGGGATGTGCTTCAAAGTGCAAAGGCGCACAAAGACAGAATCATTTGAAGGCATTGACCGCGAGGATGTCGCGGAATTCAGACGTTCTGAGTGGGGCTTCCGGTCTGGGCCAGAGTATCTGCAATCAAATCGCAGCGGTGACGCAGCCGCTGCAATGAAATGTGGATGGTTTCTCCGGCTGCCCGGTTGCCTTGATCGCTGGCCTCCGTGGCCGCCCGCGAAGCGCTTTCCGACAGGGAAGCAGCCACTTCCAACAGAGCCAGGAGCGAGTCAGCGTGCAACTTCCACAGCGATGGCGCATTCTCGGCCCGCTTCAGCTCTTCGAGTTCGGTGGACATGCGAGCGACCACCGACACGATTCGCAGGAGAGCGCGGGCGACAGCGCCACGGGAACTCTTTTCGTCGAGATATTCGGCGCTGCAGGCATCCGCTTCGCCGGGGGTCAGGGTAAGGTTGAAGAACCGCATGGGGACCACCTGGCGAAACTTAGGGTCGGCCACACGGACGAATATTCGAATGGATTCCTCCACCTGGCGGATCTTGGTTTCTTCGGTTGAAATCTGTTGCGGCGTGACCGCCGACCGCATGGCCTGTACATCGAGGGCACATCGCTGTCGAGGTGCCTTAGACGGCTTGACCGGAGATGGCCGGGCGTTCCTGGTGGGCGCGGGAGTTGGAAGCGAGGCAGAGTATGACATCCTCCGAATCGGAGGACGGCGTTCCAAGGCCTGCTTCAATTTGGAAACACGGCGAAATTTGTCCAGGGCAGTGCTGTAATCAATTTTCAGAAGTTCGCTTTCTTCCAGGGCGGCCACGTGCTCAACCGTGACATCCACGCCTTCCACATTGCCCAGAATACTGCCGCCCTGTTCCTGCAAGGCCAGGGCGAACTCCCTTATTTCAGCGGCGGCGGCGTGAAAGAACTGGTCAAACTTTGCGCCGAATGCCGCGTTGTAAGGCGCGATCGTGGCCAGCACCCCGGGATGATAGAAGGACGAATCCAGCGCCTGTTTCAGTTCCCGGACTTGGGTGATGATCTCCGACTCGAGCAGCGAATTCAGGTCCCGGCAGTTCTGCGCTTCTTCCAGCAGCGGATCGAAACGCCGCAGCATCTGCACGTGCTCCTCGGAGAGTGAGGGCACGTCCGTGTCCGCCAGAATCTCAATCAGGGCAATCTCGAAAGGCGAGAGTGGCAGCGAACCGTCGAGTCCAAAGCCGCGGCGCTCCCATTGTCCGGGCACGCGGGGATGGCGATACAGAAATGTTGCGACCAGGTCGGTCTTGTCTCGATTTACGTCGCCCGTGTCTTTCTTGCGCGTGAAATATCGCAGAACCGCTTCAGCAATTTCGGGATCGGTGTCGGCGGTAAATGCGCGGCGCAACATGGCCGGCGTGATGGCCTGATCGAGCAGAAGCAGCCAGCGGCGCATTTTATCCAGCGTGGCATGGACCTCGCCGTCGCCTTCCTGCAAGGAGATGGCTTCCAACCCGGCGGGGACGGGGACCTCGCCCCCAATGGAATCCTGCAGAAGCTTCTCGTAGAAGCCCTGCACTGTGGCCAGGATGGCCAACTCCCATTTCGGATCCTCTACCACACGGTCACTCCCGCTGATCTGAGCCTGCGGAATGCTGTGAACACAGGTTTGAATTAGTAAAACCCAAGGTGGGCTCAAGGCACAATCGTTTTCCCGAAGGAGTGGCACCAAAGTCACAATGGGCCCCAAAGACGTCGTCATCCTGAGCGGAGAGCTGCCTCGCGCAGCGAAGCAGGCGCGTAGTCGAAGGACCCCTATGAGCGGGAATGTAGCCGGGTTCGAGTTAGGTTTACTTAGCAGCCGAAAGCCTGGGACATGAACATCTCGTACAGACGGTAGGGGTCCTTCGACTCCGCACGACCGCTCGCAAGCAAGCGACCATGCTGCGCTCAGGATGACACCTTTACTTTTTTAAATCTTTGAGGATCTCGCGGGCTGCGTTGGCGCCGGACCCTCCCGTAAGACCTGCGCCGGGATGTGTGCCGGAGCCACACAGATACAGGTTCTGGATGGGCGTGCGATAGCGCGACCAGTCCAGAAGTGGACGCATGGTGAAGAACTGGTCGAGCGACAGTTCGCCATGGAAGATGTGTCCGCCGGTCAGGCCGTAGGTTTCTTCCAGGTCCTGGGGAGTGATGATCTGGTGGGTCAAAATCAGCTCCGGCAGGTTAGGAGCATACTGCGCCAGCGTTTTGACCACGGTGTCGCCCAACGGCACCCGCTGTTTCTCCCAGTCGGAGCCTTTCAACTTGTAGGGCGCGTATTGCATGTAGATCGACATCACATGCTTGCCCTCAGGCGCGAGGCTGGGATCGGTCAGCGATGGGATGGCGACTTCGAGGTAGGGTTGTTTGGAAAAACTACCGTATTTCGATTCGTCGAAGGCGCGTTCCAAATAATCGATTTCGGGGCCGATGTGAATCCGGCTGCTCAATCCACGATCGTGATTTTCGCCGGCAAGCGCGGTGAACGTCGGCAATCCGGAGAGCGCCAGGTTTACTTTGGCGACCGTGCCCGGCATGCGGTAGTGCTGCAGCTTCATCACAAAATCGGGCGAGAGTTGCGCCGGGTCCACGAGTTTCAGCAGAGTGCGCTTAGGGTCGGCATTCGAGATCACCGCCTTGGCGCTAATTTCTTCGCCACTCGAGAGCACGACGCCGCTGGCGACGCCGTCCTTCACCCGAACTTCGATGACTTCCGCGCCGCTGCGTATTTCCGCTCCGGCTTGCTGTGCCGCAGCCGCCATGGCCTGGGTCACAGCGCCCATGCCGCCGGTGGCGAACCAGGAGGTGCCGGCGGCCTGCTCGTCGCCTGCGGCGCGAATCAGAAGTACCAGGCTGCTGCCCGCGGACCAGGGGCCAAGGAAGGTCCCAAAGATTCCCCGGGCGGCAACCGTGGCACGAAGCAGTTCGGTTTCGAAATATTCCGCTACTAGATCGGCGACCGCCATCGGTCCCCAGCGCAGCAGGCGATACATGTCACGCTTGCCCAGTTTGCGCACGGCGCGTCCGGTATTGAGCATGCCCCAGAGATCGCCCGAAGTAGGACTGTCAATGTCCGGCGGAACCAGCGCGAGCGCCTTGCCGATTACCCGCCCCATCTTGGCGAGCGACGCCTGGAATTGAGGGTACTTCGTCGCGTCCTTTTGGGAAAATTTCTCGATTTCCTGCGCCGCCTGGGCAGGATCTTTGTACAGAGTGAGCGCACGCCCATCCGGAGACAACGCGGTCACCGCGACCTCGGTCGAAATCATGTTGAGGCCGTGTTTCTCCAACTGCATGTCGCGGACAATATCCGGCCGGATCGGTCCCGCCGAATGCGCCAGCGTGGAGCACCGGAAGCCGGGATAAAACTCCTCCGTGATGGCGGCACCGCCGGGTTGGGCGCGCCGTTCCAGCACCAGCGGTTTGTATCCGGCTTTGGCCAGGTAGAAGGCGGTGACCAGCCCGTTGTGGCCGCCACCGATAATGACGACGTCGCGGTTCGCAGTCTTCGTCTCGGGCACCTAGGCTGCCCCCTTGAAGTCTTTCAGAATCTCGAGCGCCGCCAGCCGTCCGGGGCCGCCCATAATGCCACCGCCGGGATGCGTGGCCGATCCACACATGTACAGGTTCTTAATGGGAGTGCGAAATTGCGCCCAGCCCGGCACCGGCCGTAGAAAGAAGAGCTGCTCCAGCGAAAGTTCGCCCTGGAAAATATTGCCTTCGCTCAGGCCGAACTCGCGTTCGAGATCCAGAGGCGTGACCACCTGGCGATGCAGAATGATGTCTTTGATGTTCGGCGCATATTCGGCGATGGTGTTGATCACGTTATCGCCGAAGGCTTCCTTCTGGTCGTCCCAGTTGAGGCCCGGCCGCAGCTTGTAAGGCGCGTACTGTACGAAGCAGGACATGATGTGTTTTCCCGGAGGCGCGACCGAAGGATCGGTCAATGTGGGAATAACCATGTCAATGTAGGGCTTGCGCGAGAAGTTGCCATACTTGGCATCGTCGTAAGCGCGCTCCATGTATTCGACGCTGGGAGAAATGGAAATTGCTCCGCGCAGATGCGCGCCCGGTCCGGGAATCGCTTTGAAATTCGGCAGCGCGTCGAGCGCCAGATTCACCTTGCCGGAAGACCCGCGATACTTGTAGCGGTTCACATCTTCCAGAAATTCTGCCGGCAGCGTTCCAGCTTCCAGAAATTTCGTGAAGGTCAGCCGAGGATCGACGCTGGACGAAATGATGTCGGCATAAATTTCGTCACCGTTGTCGAGCACAACGCCCTTGGCCTTGCCGTTCTTCACGACGATCTGCGCGATACCAGCCTTGGTGCGGATTTCGGCGCCAGCTTCGCGGGCTGCATCCGCGATCGCATTTGAAATCGCGCCGGTGCCGCCGCGGGCAAATCCCCAGGAGCGGAAGGCGCCGTCAATTTCTCCCATGTAGTGGTGCAGCAGGACGTAAGCCGTTCCCGGCGAACGCACGCCGAGGAAGGTACCGATGATGCCCGACGCCGACATGGTCGCCTTGAGCACGTCGGTTTCAAACCACTGGTCCAGGAAGTCGATGGCGCTCATGGTCATCAACTGCACCTGGTTGTATTTGTCCTCGCTGGTCATGCCCTGAAAACGGCGGCCGATGAACAGGAGCTTCATCAGTTCTTTAGGGTTAAGAGTCGCCGGGTCAGGCGGAACCATGCTGAGAATCGGTTTTACGAAGCGGCACATGGCCTGCATCGCCTTGCCGAATTCGTCGTAGGCTTCGGCGTCAACTTTCGAATGCCGTGCGATCTCGCGGTGAGTCTTGCCGTGATCGTTGACTCGCCACAAGTAATCCCCGTTCGGCATGGGAGTGAATGTGCCATCGAGCGGTAGGATTTCCAGACCATGGCGGGGCAGATCGAGATCGCGAATGATCTCGGGACGCAGCAGCGAGACTACGTAGGAGCACACCGAGAACTTGAATCCGGGAAAGACTTCTTCGGTCACGGCGGCGCCGCCGAGCACATGCCGCCGCTCCAGCACCAGAACTTTTTTACCGGCGCGCGCCAGATAGGCGGCGGTGGTGAGACCGTTGTGGCCGCCTCCGATGATGATTGCGTCGTACTTCGAGTTGCCGTTGGAAGCAGCCATATCAACCTTTAGCGCCGGGCGCTGAACTCAAGTCGCAGGGATTTTAACAGGAATGGCCGGGAGGTGAAGGTGTTGCAAACTCCCGTCCGCAGAAAACGGAAGAAAAAAAGTCAGAGGCCGCTTTTGAGTACAGCCCAGTTCAACATCGCGTTGGAAGAGGATCGCATCGCGCCTTGATAGAAAAGCAATTCGATTGTAGCTGGAAGCTTAATTTTTGTCTGCACAAATGTCTTCATCTGACTGAGAGTCAGGTGCAAACTGTTTCTGCAATTGCTGGGAACGATGAAGACTGCATATAATCCAGCACGAGCAGGTTTTCTCAGTATCCTCTCTGTCCTCGGTGGTTAAGGATTTTGAACCACGTTGAACACCGGGACAACAGAGATCGAAGGAGCATCCTTTTGCCAGTTGGAACCGCATTTCACGAAAGAACTTTTCCCCTTTGCCAAAGTCTGAATTACCGCGAGTGGTCGGGCTACTATGCCGTCAGCGTGTACGAAGTGCATCACGAGCACGAGTACAACGCCATTCGCAATGCGGCCGCGCTCATCGACATTTCGCCGCTCTACAAATATCTGATCACCGGCAAGGACGCCACCAAGTTGGTGAACCGCATCATCACGCGCGACATCACCAAGGTGAAGGTGGGCCAAGTAATCTATTGCTGCTGGTGTGACGAGCAGGGCAAAGTGATCGATGACGGCACCGTCACGCGGCTCGAAGATAATAAGTACCGCTGGACGGCAGCCGATCCCAGCCTGCGCTGGTTCCGGCAGAACGGTCTGAACATGGATGTACAGGTCGAAGACATCTCCGAACAGGTGGCCGCGCTCGCATTACAGGGGCCTACCGCGGGCAAACTGCTCAAGGCGGTCGCCGAAGCGGACATTGCCAACCTTAAATATTTCCGCATGACACGCGGGAAAATCGGCAATGTTTTCGTAGACATCTCGCGTACCGGCTATACCGGCGATCTCGGCTACGAAATATGGGTGCCATGGAACGATGCGGTGAAGGTTTGGGACGCAGTAATGGAGAAAGGCAAGCAATTCGACATCCACGCCGCTGGAATGCTGGCGCTCGACGTGGCGCGGGTCGAAGCCGGATTGCTGCTGATCGAAGTGGATTACACCAGCGCGAAGAAAGCGTTGATCGAGTCGCAGAAATATTCTCCCTACGAGTTGGGTTTCGGAAAGATGGTCCATCTGGAGAAGGAGAATTTCATCGGCAAGGCGGCCCTAGTCAAACAGCAGAAGGAAGGCGTGCCGCGCCAATTTGTGGGTTTGGAAATTGACTGGCCCGAAATTGAAGCGCGCTATGAGAAGTTTGGACTCTCGCCGGCCGCGCCCAGCCAGGCCTCGCGTGTGGCCGTGCCTCTTTACCTGGGAGACAAGCAAGTCGGCAAGGCCACGACCACCACTTGGTCTCCCGTCCTGAAAAAGATGATCGCGCTGGCCAGTGTGGACACCGCCCATTCGCAAATCGGCACCAAGCTGCAGATGGAAATCACTATCGAAGCCATGCGGCAGCAGGTGACGGCGAAGGTGGTGAAGATGCCGTTTTTCAATCCCGAGAGAAAGACGGCGACACCGGTATAGTAGCGCCGCCGTCCCGGTGCCCCGATTGGGCGGGCGAGACGCCCGCCAGACAGCCGGCCAGAGGCCGGCGCTACGAAGAACGTACTGCCCTTCTTTTTCCAGCCCAGTAAATCCAGGCGCCGATCAGCACCAGCAGCCCTGACAGTCCCACAATTTTGATCACTGCCAGCAGTTTGTTGGGTTCATCCGGCTGTGGGATCAGCGACAAGCCGATCGTAAAAGTCGTCGTCGCAAAGCCCACTATTGCGACCAACCTCGCCACCTGCTTCCCGCCAGGGACGCGGATCACGTCGGGTCCTGCCGGCTCTTCCTGCAACTTGAACATGGCCGCGAATAAATACAGGAACGGAATAAAGTAGGTAATCACGCCCATACTGACCAGCACATCGTAAGCACCCTTGATGCTGGTTCCGGCCTGTCCCAAAAAAATAAACAGCGCGCCGAAGAAGAACTGGGTGAGCAGGCCGACCCAGGGAGTTTTCCATCGGGGATGGAGCGCGCCGAAGACGGGCGGCAGAAAGCGATCGATGCCGGCCACGAAGGGCAAGCGCGCGCCCGCTGCCAGGTACGCGCCGGCGGCCCCGACGTTGCTGAGCGTAATCAGCAACGCGGCAAAGGGAATGATGGCCTCGAAGCCGATACGTTCCGCCGTCTTCGAAATCGCCTGCATCAGTCCCTGCAGATTCCCAACTTGCGACGCCGGCAAAGCCACCAGCACGCTGATGGTGCCCACGATGTAGCAAAACGTTACCGTCACTCCTGCGAGAAGCAGGGCTCGAGGAATGGAGCGCCGGGCATTCTTGATTTCGCCCCCCATGATCGACGCGGTTTCGCAACCAGCGAAGGCATAGATCAGAACTGACCAGAAAATCATGTCCTTGATCTGGAAGCCGGGCGTCATGGAATGTACCGTGAACGAAGTGGCTGCGCCATAGCGATGCCAGGCCACTGCGCCCATGACCACCACGATGGCGACCGGAATCCACATCGCAAATGCGCCCAGATCATGCAGCCAGGTGCCAATGTTGAGCCCGAAAATGTTCAACAGTGTGGCCAGAGTGAGAGCAATCAGCGAAAAGATGATGTAGTACGCCGTGTTATTCGAAAAGTGCGCCCAGTCGTGGCGAATATAGAGCGCATTGCTGGCGGCAAAATAAAGCACAGCAGGGAAGTAGGGAAGATTGCACGCCCAATAGGTCCAGGCCGTGATGAAGCCGGCGAAATCTCCGAAGCCACGCTTGGCCCAGACATAAACTCCGCCCTCCTCTGGATAGCGCGACGATAGTTCGATTACCGAGAGCGCGAGGGGCGAGTAAAAAAAAAGAAAAGCGCCGATCCAGACGACGATCGAACTGGGTCCGGCTGCTGCGGCCGTGGCGATCCAGCGCAGGCTGACGCCCGTCACCAGGTAGAACAGCACCAGGTCGCGGAAGCCCATGACGGGCTTGGGTTGGTTGGGATACTCGATTTCGGCGGCGGGAATGGGCATCAGGCCGTTGCTGAGATGAAAATAACTATCCAACTAACGAGGACACGGGGACAAAGAGGCCAGCTCTTACAGAGCTGCCTTGCGGCTGTTCCGTTTCCAGTACAGATATCCCGGCACACCAATCAGCATGATCGTCGTGCCCCAGAAGGCTTCGGTCGGCCGGGTGAAAATTGTGTTCAAGGTCCAGGCGGTTCCAATCAAAACATAGATTCCCGGCAGCCAGGGATAACCGGCGCAGCGGTACGGGCGCGGAGTATCGGGCCGCTTCCAGCGCAGGACAAACAGACCAAGCACGGTGAGTGTGTAGGAGAGGACCATGCCGAACATCACGTAGGTATAAAGCTGATCGTAGCGGCCGCTTACGGTAAGAATCGCGCCCCAGATTCCTTGCCCGATAAGGCTGAAGGCCGGAGTGCGCCACTTGGGGTGGACTTCCGCCATTCTCTGGAAGAACGCGCCGTCCCGCGCCATTGCGAAATAAACCCGCGCGCCGCTCATGGTGCAACTCGCCATCGCGCCGAAACAAGAGACCGCTATCAGGGCCGAAAGCCACAACGCGGCAGCCGGAGAAAAAAGCGCAGTGGCGGCGGCGTGCGCAATGGTTTCGTGTTTCGCGATTTCACTCAGCGGCAGGGCATACACGTACGTCATGTTCATGGCGATGTAAATGGCGCCAACCGCCAACACTCCCAGAACCATGGCCAGCGGCACATTGCGCCGCGGCTCTTTCACTTCGCCGGCAACCCACGTGATATAGACCCAGCCGTCGTAAGCCCAAAAAACCGCGATCAATGCGACGCCGAAGGCGGATATGAGTTGTCCTGAACTCAATCCCAGAGTCAGGCTTTGTCCGGGAGCTGGGGAAAAGTGGTGCCAGTCGCCTTTGCCGATGGCGAATCCGAGAACTACAAATGCTGCCATGGCCGCGAACTTTGCCCAGGTCGCCAGGTTTTGCAATATCGTGCCCCAGCGCAGTCCCACCACGTTGATCCAGGTAACGGCGATGATGGAAACCAAGGCGAATACATGAGCACGCGTGAGCACGATCCCTGCCGCGGAGAAGACCACGTGATCCTGCGAAATAAATGGAATGATTCCGCCCAGATAAGCCGCGGAAGCCACCGAAAGGGCGGCGATAGTGCCGCCGTTGGCCACGCTGAACAACATCCAGCCGTAAAGAAATGCGGGCAGATCGCCGTAGGCCTCGCGCAGGTAAACGTATTGCCCGCCGGAGTCAGGAAACATCGAACCCAGTTCGGCAAACGCAACGCAGGCACACAGCGAGATCACACCGCCCAGCACCCACACCAGCAGAAAGAGCAAGGGATGAGGTAGCGGGCCGGCAATATCTTTGGCCGTCAGGAAAATCGATGAGCCGATGATGCCGCCCGCCAACAACAGCACCGAGTCCAGCAGCGAAAGGCCGCGCACCAGCGTCGGCTGCTCTTCCACCGGTTTGACAATGGCCGAAGACGGGGCGGTCAAAGGTTCCATTATTTATCCCATTCCCAGTTCATCGACAGATTCCAGCGGAGTTCCACAGCGGCGGCAGATGACACCGGAGCAGTCGCCGCAGGTCAGCGGATCGGTGACTTCCTGGCCGCACCGGGGGCAGTACAGTGGCCCGGGGTCAGGCTCCGGCGGCGGAGTTGGCGTCATGAGGAAGGCAAATGTAGCATATTCTTCATATTTCAGTTTCTGGTTTCCAGTTTCCGGTTTCTAGTTTCTTGATTTTGAAACCGGAAACCAGAAACTGGAAACTGCAAAGGAGACACATTTGCCCGACAAATCTCCCGCTCCGGATGAGAAGCTGCAACTCGAATTCAATCGCTGGGCACTGGCCGGTGAAGGCGAGAAGATGCGGAACCATCATCTCGATATCACCGAGAAAACCCTTCGCCTGATGGATCTTCGCCCCGGCGAGCGCGTGCTCGATCTCGGTTGCGGCTCAGGATGGTCTACCCGGTTGCTCTCCCGGCTGGTAGGCGACGGTCCGGAAGGCTTTGGCCAGGTGATTGGTCTCGATGTTTCCGACGAGATGGTCCGTCAGGCTCGCGCCGAGTCGAAGGACTTCGAAAACATTTTGTATGTGTGGGGATCGGCGCAACAGATTCCGTGGGAAGAAAATTTCTTCGACAAAGTCTTGTCAGTGGAATCGTTCTACTACTATGTCGACCAGGACCGGGCGCTGTCCGAGCTTTTTCGGGTCATGGCGCCGCACGGGCGGTTATTCATCCTGATCAATCTATACCGCGACAATCATTACTCTCTGCAATGGGTGGATAAGCTGAAAGTGCCCGTACACGTGCGCTCTGAGGCGGAGTATGTCGAGCTCCTGAAGAAGCATGCATTCGATAAGGTCGAAGCGCGGCGCATTCCAGACGATACGCCGACGCCGGATGACTATCAGACGAAGTCTTTCGACAGCCTCGCTGATTTGCGGGCTTTCAAGAAGATGGGAGCGCTGCTGCTGATGGCATCGAAGCCAGACCTGCGGACCCCGGCACCGGGTTATACGATCTACTAACAGGGAGAGGTCTGTGTGGCCAGTGTGGTCGCGGGCGACT
Source organism: Terriglobia bacterium (assembly GCA_963822555.1). Lineage (GTDB taxonomy): Bacteria > Acidobacteriota > Terriglobia > Terriglobales > Acidobacteriaceae > JAIQFF01. The sequence continues at coordinate 3,142,742 of CAWGHY010000002.1, read as the reverse complement.
CGCCCGCGTGTCCGGGCTATTTTCGCAGTTGGGCCGTAGCCCCAGTCGCCGCTGGCTCCCCATTAATCTGATCCACTATCGGCTTCTCGCGGGCGAGTCGCCCGCGACCAAACATTCAAAATCATTACTTCACAAGCCGGTTGTACTTCTTCAGCACCTCGCGCAACTTGTCATGCGGCAGGCCAATGACCTCAAAGTCGTTGATGCCCTTCATGGTCTTGGCCGCGACCATAGCGTTCACTACGGCCTCCTCCGTGGCCTGCACCGTGGCTAGGAAGATGGTGTTCAGCCGCTGGTTGGGCAGCATGGCGAGTTGGCGCACACCTTTCGATCCGGCGGCACCGGGGTTTGCGGTCGAGAAGGCGATAAAAATGTCTCCCGAGCCGTCGGAGGCGAAACTCCCGTCCCTTCCCAGGCCCAGAGACACTCGGCGAGCCACACGCTTCAGTTGAGTGGGAATCAACGGCGCGTCGGTCGCGACCACCACGATGATGGATCCGATATCCTCATCACGAACGGTGTGATCCGGAATCTCCCGGCCGACCGGAACTCCGGCAATGCGCAACTGACTTCGACGCCCGTAGTTACATTGCACCAGAACCCCTACGGTATAGCCGCCGAACTTGGCATCGAGCACGCGCGAGGAAGTCCCGATTCCGCCCTTGAATTCATTACAGATCATGCCCGTGCCGCCGCCCACGCTGCCCTCTTCGACCGGGCCGCTTTTCGCGCTATCGAGGGCATGGAAAGCGTCTTCCGCCTTCACGTGAAATCCGTTCATGTCATTCAGGTCGTCATCCGAGGTCTCGGCCACAACCGGCAGCGACCAGGAATAGCCCTGGTCGTCCGGCGGAGCGCGTTTTATCCGCCACGCGATGACCGCATCCCGCACCACCCCCACGCTGTGGGTGTTGGTGATCATGACGGGACCTTCGAGGAAACCGGAATCTTCGATCCATGTGGTTCCGGTCATCTCGCCGTTGCCGTTAAGGGTGAACCATCCGGCGAATACCGCGTCCAGAGAATTCTTGCCGCGAGGGAGAACGGCGGTCACTCCTGTACGCACCGGGCCGACCCCGACCTTCAAAGCGCCGCTGCCTGAAATTAGGGTAGTGTGGCCAACCTCCACGCCTTTCACGTCGGTAATCGCGTTGAACGGGCCAGGCGTCCCGTCGAAGGGGACGCCCAGGTCTCGGGCGCGAGGTGCAGTCTGGGCCGTCGCGGTGGCGAGAAACAATGAAAAAAACAGGGCAGGGAGCAATGCTCGGCCTGCTTTCGGCATCAAAGTCCTCCGTGGTAAGTTTGGCAGTATAAGCTATCCCAGAACTCGCTCTCGGATAGAATTCCGACAGGCGGAGGGTGCAATGGAAAACTGGAAGGTAGCACTGGTGAGTGGCGCGGCAGGTGCGGGGACGGCACTGTTTCTCAAGAAGAAATGGACGGCGGGAATTATTCTGGCGGGCATCGGTCTGGCGACAGTGGCGTCGGAATATCCGGAGCCTTTTGCCGAGATTCGCGACCGGCTCCCCGACTTTATCGAACGCGGCAACAATTTTCTTGAAGTCGCGACCCGAGTTGGAGATCGCCTCGCGGAAGCTGCGGAAAACCGCAGCACCTGGTATGAAACACTGTTAAGCAGTTAATGGTAGTCGCGAGCGAGATGCGCTCGGGAACATCGGCCAGAGGCTCGCGCTACTCAATGCCCAGGGTTTTTCTCGCGTCGGGGCTGAGCCGCTCCGGCGTCCAGGGCGGAGTCCAGACTACATTCACCGTGGCATTGCGCACGCCGGGCATTTGTTCCACGCGGGCCTTCACCTGCTCTCCGATTTGGACGTGCGAGGGACAGCCCTGAGCGGTCAGGGTCATTTCCACGGTGACGTCCTGTTTCTCCTCGGGCGCGGGATCAAAACGGACGCCGTAAATGAGGCCCAGATCCACGATGTTCACCGGAATTTCCGGATCGTAGCATTGCTTCAACGCGCTTAAGACTTCGTCCTCGGTGAGGGTAGCCATGGGTTCTCCTAAGATCGGCACTTCCTGGGCGAGTGCAGTGTTCCTGTTGATAGTTTACACGTCCAACTGCTGTGGGTGCGTGGGTAGAACCCCATGACTTCAGAGGCGAAGCAGAAAATTCAGTTGGTGCTGGTGATCGCCATTGCTGTGACCGCGCTCCGTGCCGGATACGTCGTCTACGAGCGGCATAGCGAGCGCACTGAGCCAACCGCGAAGCAGGCTCCGCCACTGAATCCCGATTACTACGTCGTTCCCAAGAAACTCTATCCCTACGATTTGAAGTCGGCGAAGCAACTGACTCAGCAGCCGGTGTGGGTCAAGGAAGGCTACCGCTTCACGTACTATCCATTTGATCGCGCCGCCCGCCATACCGATTTTTCTCATGAGGCAGGTCTGCTGCTTCCGATTCAAAAGCTGGAGATCAAAGATGTGGTCACGGACGCCTCGCCTCATTCGCAAGGCCAGCAAGTGATGGCGGTATTTGAGCAAGAGGGAAAAACTTACGCCGTGCCCATCGGATCGAAAACCGGCGACAGCTACCAGATCTACTCCGACGAAATGTTCTTCATCCAGGATCCGCGCGAGTTGTACAAACACTGGCCGGCGGATGTCTGGCAATCCATCGATCAGCATCAGATCAAGCCGGGGATGAATGAGTTTCAGGCGTACTTCGCGATCGGGATGGGAGTTCCGGACCGTTCGAGCGATCCCGCCGTGAAGACGGTGCACTACCCCAATGGCGGGAAACCGGTGACGATTACATTTCGAGATGGCAAGGCGGCCGAGATTACGGGCGGGTAGATGAGGAACTTCTTCGGACTCCAGCCAAACCCACGAACCACGAAGGAAACGAGGTATCGCGAAGGAAGAATCCTACGGTTTTCTTCGTGTACCTCGTGTCCTCCGTGGTCAATGGTTTTCGGAAGCTGACCCTTCCATCTAAAATCTCTACTTCACCACCGGCGACTTATCGTTCGCCGGCCCCTGGTCGTCGGCGTGAATCTTTCCATCTTCGTCAGCATAGAAAGACCGGTGCTCGGCATCCAGTTGCTTGGGGGTAAGGGTGAGCTCATAGCCGTCCTTGTTGGGACGGAAGCCGACGGAATAGTCGCCTCGATCCGGATTGACCATGCGTTTGGTGAACGATCCGGTATGAACCAGATCGGCCAGTGACGCAGCATACTTGTTGTTCTTCCTGTTATAGATATTTTGCGCCCGAATGACGGTGCGCATGTAGCCCAGGGCTGCGGCTTCGGAGTCCGATTTGGCCGGATCGCCCTTGAACTTCGGCTGATAGGGGGTCTGGGCTGCGGCCGTGAGGCCGAGTGCAAGCACCAGCGCGGCTACCCGTTGCATACCTCTTTTCAGCCCTTTTCCTGGTTGTTTCATGTGTGTTTACCCGTCTGCTTTTAGATGCTTACGACGTTACTGCCGTAATCGTGATCGCTAGTCGAATGTTCTAATTGCCGACAAATCTGGTTATGCTGAAGCCAGCTTCTAGACAAAGCAGGCATACCCTATCAAACAGGAAACCCTATGAAGGCTGCAACCGCCATGAAGGCTTCACCGGCAAAGAAACCAGCCATCCGTCTCGCGGTGGTGGAGAGCGATCCACTGCGTTTTGTTGGATTTCGCGCCCTGTTTGACTCGGAGACGGATTTCGAACTGATCGCGGCCTCTCTGCCCGACATTGCCAGCCTGCCCAACATCGACCTGGTTCTGCTGGGAAACCGTAACGGGCAAAACTTGTTCGATCTGATGGCCAGCCTGAAAGCCAGCCGTCCCGACCTACGCATCATTGTGACAGGTTCGGGCATGGACGAGGAAACCATTTTGAAGGCCATCGCTTCCGGGGCTAAGGGATACGTCGACGAAGCGGCTTCGCCGGCAGAATTTGTGCAAGCTATCCGGATTGTGAACCAGGGATCGGTGTGGGCGCCCCGCCGGGTTCTTTCCCTGTTCATCGAAAGAGTAAGTTCTGCCCCGGGCCGGGTTTTTCCCGCGGGCCGCGTGACCTTTACCGACCGCGAAAAAGAAGTATTGGAAATGCTGGTTGCGGGCCGCTCCAACAAGGAAATTGGTTCGGCTTTGGGCATCGAGGAGCGCACCGTGAAGGCCCATGTCGCCAAGTTAATGCGCAAGGTCGGAGTGCAGAACCGGATCGCGCTTTCGGTGCATGCCATCACGCACTCCTTAGTCACCGCGAAATAGCAGCCCGCGAAACGCAAGGTCCCTCCACTGCGCTTGCTGCGCTCGCTTCGGTCGGGATGACAGGTCCGAGGTTAGAGATTACTTTAGGACAATGACCTAGGTAATCTTGCCGGTTTACTGGGCTCCCCGCATACTCGCTTCACCTACCACAGAACCTGGGAGACGGGGTTGGAAGCGGAGATTTAGGGTCACCGCTACTAGCCCCGATTTTTTTGCCTTGCGCCACTCTTCCGCCCTCTCATCCGGCCGCCCTTTTCTTCTTCCGTAACAAAATCCGTTAGAATCAATCCATTCAGTTTCGAATAACTCTATCAAGCTCCGGAAAGTCAGGAAAGAAATGAAAAAACTGCTGCTTCTGTGTGTAGTGGCTTGTCTCACTGTTTCCATGTTCGCGAAGGATGAGGACGAAGATCAGAACAAGGCTGAAGACCGTGTCAAAGCCGCCAGCACGGTGCTGGAAGAGATCGAATCCGCCCCCGACCAGGGCATCCCGGAAGAAGTATTGGGATCGGCGCAATGCGTCGCCGTCGTGCCCACGATGATCAAGGGTGGATTCATTGTCGGCGCCCGTTTCGGACGCGGCGTTGCCAGTTGCCGCACTCCGAAAGGCTGGAGCGCGCCTGCATTCTTCACCATCAAAGGCGGCAGCTTCGGACTGCAGATTGGCGCTCAAGCGGTGGATCTGGTCATGCTCATCATGAACGACAACGGGATGAAGAATCTGCTCAGTAGCCAGTTCAAGCTGGGAGCCGACGCCAGCGTCGCCGCCGGACCGGTGGGCCGTCACGCCGCTGCGGACACGGACTGGAAGCTGAAGGCGCAGGTGCTGAGCTATTCGCGGGCTCGCGGGCTGTTTGCCGGGCTTGAGTTGAGCGGCGCGGCCATCAACCAGGACAAAGACGCCACCCGCCAGTTCTACGGTCGAATGGTGCCTTTCAAGACCGCACTCACGGGCACGATCGATGCTCCGCCGAATGCCTATCCGTTCCTGAACACCCTGGCCAAGTGGGCCAAGACGGCAGCCGCGAAATAGGTCTTATGTAGGCGCGAGCGTCCACGCTCCTGCGGCAGATTTTGTGGCGCTGTCGCACGAGCGCTCGCGCTCGCGCCTGCATTGACATCCCACTTGCCGCTTGCTACCGTCACCCAGCTTCCCCTAAATGCGTCAGCGACTCGAGTACGCGCTTGCGTGGCCGTTCATCAAAATTCTGAGCCTGCTGCCTCGCTCGTTGTCGCGGGCGGCTGCCATTTCTCTGGCCTGGATGGTCTACCTGCTGCATCCTCGCCTGCGCTATGTGGGCATGCGCAATCTGGCGATGGCCCTGCCGGAGAAGAGTCGCGCCGAACATGCCCGCATTGTGCGGGGAGAATTCACCTCTCTGGGACGTCAGTTGGCCGAGGTCTGCCAGTTTCCTCGATACAACAAAGAAAATGTGAGCCGGGTCGTGGTCTATGACGGCTTCGAGAACTATGAACGGGCGGTGGCTCGCGGCAAGGGCGTGCTGTTTCTGACCGCGCACTTTGGCGGTTGGGAGCTTTCCGCCTTTGTGCATTCCCTGCATGGTCATCCCATGCACGTCGTGGTGCGGAACCTGGACAACGTTTATCTCGACCGGCTGATTCAGCGCTATCGCTCGATGCACGGCAACACCACTGTAAGCAAAGACAATTTCGTGCGCGGGCTCCTGGAGGCGATGAAAGCTGGGGAGGTGGTTGGCCTGCTCATGGACACCAACATGACTCCGCCGCAAGGAGTGTTCGTGAATTTCTTCGGCATTCCGGCCTGCACGGCCAGCGGATTGGCCAGGATCGCCCTGCGTACCGATGCTGCCGTGGTCCCCGGTTTCACCATCTGGGATCCTGTTTTACGAAAATATCGTCTGCGGTTTGATCCCCCCGTCAACTTGATACGCACCGGCGACGACGAGAAAGATATCGTCACCAACACCCAGTTGTTTACGAAAATCACGGAGGATTATGTGCGCCGTTATCCCGATCAGTGGCTTTGGGTACACCGTCGCTGGAAGACCAGGCCGCCGGGAGAGCCGGGGCTGTACTGAGAAGTGCAGCTTCTAGCTCATAGCTCCTAGCTCCTGGCTTCTAGCGGAGTGCCAAGGTTCTGAAGGCTAAGGGGGGTAGCCAGGAGCCAGTAGCCAGCAGCTAGAAGCTGCCTTTCAAAACCAATCGCTGCGATACGCGATCCACCAGCTGGCGTAGGCAATCGGAATGGTTGCGCCCAGCGCCCACCAGAGGGGCAGGATAAAATCTGCGGCCAGCCCCAGGATCGTAAAGCTGATCCAGAAGACTTTCTTCTCCATGGCCCAATTCTAGACCCGGTACCACGTTTCCCTTTTCGCCGATCCGTATACTAAAGCCCATGACCCTTTCGCTCAGGGCGGTGGCTGAATCGGTGCGGGGCGAAGTAGTGGGGAATGGCAGCGTCGAGGTAAGCGGCATTGCCAGCCTGGCGCAGGCTACCCCGGTAGATCTGGTGTTTGTCGAAGATGAAAAGACTCTGCGCGCTGCACTTGAATCACGGGCCGCGGCGGTCGTCGCCGGTGAGTTCGCGCGCGTCAGCGCAAGCTCCAAACCGCTCCTCATTTCCAGTCATCCCCGGCTGGCGTTTGCCCGCGCCGCCCGCCTTCTGTGTCCCGCCCCGGAGCGCCAGCCCGGGACGCATCCCAGCGCAGTTGTGGATTCTTCCGCCCGACTCGGTCAAGACGTGATCGTGGCGGAGCGAGCCGTCATCGGTGCGAAGGCCGAGATCGGAGATCGAAGCTGGATCGGCGCCGGTGCCGTAATCGGTGCCGGGGTTCGCATCGGCCGTGATTGCGAGATCTATCCCAATGTCACGATCTATCCGGGAACCCAGATCGGCGAGCGCGTGATCGTCCATGCCGGAGCCGTTCTGGGCAGCGACGGCTTCGGCTATGTTCGCGATCCGGCTAAAGGGGCGTATGAGAAGTTTCCCCAGGTGGGCCGCCTTGAAATCGGAGATGACGTGGAAATCGGGGCAAACTCGACCATCGATCGCGGAGCGCTCGAAGTCACGCGCATTGGACGAGGCGCCAAGATCGACAACCTGGTCCACATCGGGCACAACTGCCAGATCGGGGAAGACGTAGTGATTGCAGCCCAAACCGGGCTCTCCGGCAGCATTGTGATCGAAAAGGACGTAGTGCTGGGCGGGCAGGTCGGTATCGGAGAGCATGCGCGCATCGAAGAAGGAGTGATGCTCGGTGGACAAGGCGGCGTTCTACCTAACAAAGTTCTGCGCGGTAAGGGCGTAGCGTTCTGGGGAACTCCGGCCCGTCCGCTGCGCGAGTATTTGAAACAGCTGGCGGCGTTGGCGCGGCTGGCTAAGAAATAGTCGGCGGTCATTGGTCCTTGGCCATTGGTGGTTGGCAAAACCGTGAATGCCCTGAGATTTGACTGCGACCCAGGACCAAGGACCAACGGCCAACGACGGACTTCACCATGGCTCTAATTGTCATCGGCGGACACTCGCGCAGCGTGGGCAAGACCAGTGTGGTCGCGGGGCTGATCGCAGCCCTGCCGGAGTTCAACTGGACTGCGCTGAAAATCACCCAATATGGACATGGCGTTTGTTCGATGGACGGCGAGCCCTGCCATTGCGCGACCGACGATCACAGCTGGGCCATCTCGGAAGAGTTGGATCGTTCCGGAAACTCCGACACCTCACGATTTTTATCCGCCGGGGCGGCGCACGCCTGGTGGGTCCGCACCGAACAGGGCCGCCTGGCAGAAGCCATGCCCGCAGTGCGGAAGAAACTGGCCGAGTCTGAGAACGCGATTCTGGAGTCGAACAGCGTTCTGAAGTTTCTGCGTCCGGATCTCTACCTGACCGTGCTCGATCCTGCGACTGCGGATTTCAAGAAGTCGGCCCAGGAATTTCTCGATAGAGCGGACGCTGTCATCCTGCACCGGAGCCAATCGTCAGAACTGGCATGGCGCGAAATATCATTGAAGCCGGTGGCGCATCGACCCATGTTTCGTGTCTCCCCGCCGCCCTACGTCACGCCTGAGATTGTCGATTTTGTAAGGCTAAAGCTAACCACGGAGGACACTGAGGACACGGAGAAAAAGTAAATGGTTTTCTCTGTGTCCTCAGCGTCCTCTGTGGTTATCCTGTGGCATGACTGCTCCCGGCTAGGCTTTACTCCGATGTGCCAGCTCCCACACCTTGGCATATTTCCACGAAACGTACACAGCGTGATACATGTGCAGCAGCAGGCCTTTTCTTCCGTCAAGAAAACCCAGACGAAAAAAATAGTTGTACGCAAACGTCAACCACGGACGCACCGCGATGTTGATAACGCTGAATCCGGTGCGTCCCTCGGCGACCGCCATTTCGGCGCCCAGCGAGGAGTAGCGATTCATGTGCGCGACGTAGTCGGAGATCGTCGGGTAGGAATGGTGGATCAGTGCGATGTCGGCGAACTCAAAGTCACGGTCGGCGACAGCCGTGGGTCCGGCGGTAGCGACTGTTTCGTGAACCGCTCTGGCGGAAAACTGCGCCTGGCCTCGCCGGAACAGCCGCAGCTTCCGGTCGGGATAAAAGCCACCGTGGCGGATCCAGCGTCCCAGAAAATGATTCTTGCGGGGAAACCACACGCCGGCGACAGCGGCATATTTACTTGAGTCGGGGCCCAGAATCCGCTCGATGGCCTGCTCAGCGCCAGGGCTCAGTTCCTCGTCGGCGTCGAGGCTGAGAATCCAATCTCCTGTTGCCTTTTCAATTGCTGAATTCTTCTGCCCAGAATAGCCCTTCCAGGGTTCGACGAAGACCTTTGCTCCACACGCCTCCGCGATCTCGACCGTCCGATCAGTCGAGCCTGAATCCACCACGATAATCTCGCCGTCAAGCAGCAACGGCTTCACACTCTCCAGTGTGCGCGCCAGGTTGGATTCTTCGTTATGTGTGATCAGAACGACCGAAAGGGTCACGCGGAGAGAATAAACCGGGAGACACCGGCGGCGGAATGCCCGCGGCGATGCCCGCCCGTGTGGCGCGGACACTCCTGTCCGCCGTTTTTGACTTTAGCTTTAGGCCGCGACAATGCAGCGATCCACCCTAAGCCAAAACCAAAATTCAAGACCGGCGGGCAAGAGCGTCCGCCCCGCAACGGGCTAAGACCAGCGTCGATCACTGCGGCTGCGGCGCGCTCTGAGGCGGCATGACCGACGCCGGTACGTCTTTCCTGGGAGCGACGAACGGAATGTTCGGCATATGCGTCACTTCGCCGCGCTCCGCGTCGGCAACCTGGATTCCAGCGTGATCCAGCAAGAGGCCAGTGGCCCGATCCAGTTCCACCTGGGCCTTTTCATACGCCGCCATGGCCGAAACTAACGTGGACTCAGCCTGCGCCAGTGCGCTCTGATTTTGCAAAACCAACGTGGTCGTAGAGGCGCCCAGAGCGTATTTTTTCTGTTCCGCATCCAGCGATTGATGGCCCAGGTCGACCGCGGCCTGCGCGGAGGCCACGCTGGCTCGGTTCTGTTGCACCGCGAATTGCGCGTTGCGCACTTCGATGCGCACCTGGTTTTCCAACTGCTGCAGGCGCATCTGCGACTGGCGATACTCCAGCTCAGAACGGATCTGCGTTGCCTGCGCCACGCGATTGCGCAGCGGAATAGTCAAGCTCAGCCCCACGCCTTTGTCAGGAGAGGTCGAATCCACCAACTGTCCTAGAGCATTGCTGTAGCTGACCGGGCCACCACCGCGGAAAGGCGGCGCGGCATTGGCGGGATTGAAGCAGAGTTCGAAGGAGGTACCACCGCCGGGAGGGCAGGGGGGTAGGGCCACGTTTCCGCCGATGCCCGCTCCTCCGTAATACGCGTAAAGGTCAAGACTTGGCAGGAGCGCGTTGCGGACAGCTTTGTTGCTGACCTCGGTATTGGTCAGATTGATGCGCGCTTCCGCCAGTTCGGCGCGATGGCTGAGCGCGTCCGTCACCAGGTCCTGGGTCGGAACTACAGGCTCCACCGCGGGCAGTTGCATAGTGGAAGTGGGGATGACTTCGGCGTCGGCCAGTCTGGGATCGACCAAGGTTCGACTCAGCGCATTCTTCATCAGCAACTGCTGCAGTTCCAGATTGGTTTGGGCCACCGTCAGCGCTTGCTGGTCGGTAGCCACCGTGCTCTGGGCACGCACCACTTCGATGGGCGCCAGGGTTCCAATCTGCACCTGCTTCTGGGTGTCGGAAAGAGTTTTCTGCGCGAAAGTCAGAGACTCATTCTGTACTCTGACATTTTCGTAAGCGAACAAAAGGTCCCAATAGATGTTCTCAATCTGGTCGACCGTGGTAATGATCTGCAGGCGGAATGCGATATCGGAGATCTCGCGATTGTTCTTCGCGATCCGAATAAACCGCGTGTTGGCCGCGAAGCCGAAGCCCTGCAACAAGTGCTGGGTGAGCCGGAACTGCAGCCCCGAGCTGATGGTCGGACTGTAGGTCGCGGTTGGGTTATCCGTGGTGGTGTGGGTGTTGTTGAATCCCACCGAGAAGTTGGTTCCGGTTTTGAAACCTTGCAGATAGCTGAAGTTCGCCGTCCCGGTATTCTGATTAGCTACTGGAACAGGGCTGAAAATACTGGTGGACTGGGAATAAAGCCGATCCATTTGCAAGCTGCCGGTGAGAACCGGATCGAAGCTGGTGATGGCGGGACCGCTGCCCAACGTGGAGTTCACCAATCCACCCGCGCCGGTGCCGGCGCCGCCCGAGCCTGCGCTGGTGCCTCCGGTGCCGGAGCCGACAGACCCACTCAGGCCGCCAGTGCCTCCGCCGGGAGTGTTCGATACCGTGCCGCTGTTGACGCCCAGCGTGCTGCTGCCCGCCAGAGCTCGCAGAATATCGGTGTCAGCGATGTTCAGGTTGTAGCGCTGGATCGCAATGTCCAGGTTGTTCTCCATGGCCAGGGCCACGGCGTCATTCATCGACAGATAAAGCTTCCCGTCCCGCATTAGTTGCTCGATCCGCGGCGTGTTGCTCAGGTCAGGGGCCGGCAAGTACTGTGGCCGGTAAGGCGCAATCGGGTTAGGGAAATGCGAGCGCGCCTTGGTGTAATTCTCCAATGTGAAACGCTGCGGTTTGGGGCCCTCGGGCGCAGATTCAGCGGGCTGGGCCGCGGTTTGGCACCAGGCCGTGGCAGTCAAAGTACCGGCGAGGACAACTGCGAGAGTCCGCCGGAGGGCACATTGCAATGCAGACAAATACATTCGATTCTCTCCCTGCGCAAACCAATGGTGAAGAAAACAAAGGCTTCTGGAAATCAAGCGATGGTACGCAAAATACGGGCGCCAGGTTTCATTTTTGTGGTCACCGGCGCGATTGTTGCTTTTCGTCCCTGGGCGCGAATTGAATGAAATAGTATAGCTGACGCGCTCGGCCAATCCTCAGGCTGCGGACGGGCACGCCGGGTAAAGCTCTGTAAATAATGCGACAAGACTTGGATGACAGTTGCCGCCGGTAAGACTCCAAAGAATCTTCATGCGGAATCTCAAATTGCTTCTCGCTTATGATGGCACGGATTACTTCGGCTGGCAGGTCCAGCCCGAGGCCGCGACTATCCAGGGCGTCCTGGCCTCGGCCATAGAGCGAGTCACGGGAGAAAGAGTTCTGCCTCAGGGTTCGGGGCGCACCGACGCCGGAGTCCACGCGCTTGGCCAGGTTGCCACCTTCGCTACGGGCTCGCCCATTCCTCCGGAAAATCTGGTCGTTGCACTGAATGATGTCCTGCCTCCTGCCGTCCGGGTACTTGACGCGGCGGATGTCCCGGCAGACTTTCACGCCCGGAAGTCAGCGAGCGCCAAGACCTATCGTTACCGGATGTATCGCGGCCCTATCTGTCCGCCTTTCCTGACCCGCTACGTATGGCATTATCCCTATCCATTGGACGAAGAGGAAATGCAAGAGGTAGCGGGAGGCATCGTGGGCGAGCATGATTTCACGTCGTTTGCCGCGGTGGATTCGGAACGGGGACGCGAAGAATTGTCCAACGTCCGTCGAATCTTCAATTCAAGCTGGGAGCGAGTCGGCGATGAGTTCATTTATACGGTGCGAGGCAGCGGATTTTTGCACCATATGGTGCGCAACCTGGTAGGAACGTTTCTTATGGCAGGCAAGGGAACGCTGAAAGCTTCCGACCTGAGAAGGATACTGGAAGCGCGCTCCCGCTCCGCTGCCGGTGCAACCGCGCCCGCCAGCGGTTTGTTCCTGGTCAGCGTGGAGTATTAAATACATGTGTGGCGCGGGCGCCCTCGCCCGCGGCTTTTGATGTTTTTCCAATGGTGACGGATCTCAAAGTCGTTGTTCGCAAGATCGCCTCGACCAACCCCGCGACAAACGAGATCCTGGGCGAATTCGAATGTGCGTCGGAAGTGGAGGTCCAGGCCGCGGTTTCACGCGCGGCGTGGGCGCAATCATCATGGGCTGCGCTGGGTCTAAGGAAGAGAATTCAAATCCTGCGGAACTTCCAAGGTCTGCTGCACCAGAAAAAATCTGAAGTCGCGCAGCTGGTTACTCGCGAAGAAGGAAAACCATATGTCGAAGCGCTGTTGACGGAAGTGCTGGTAGTTCTCGATTCCGCGCGCTTCCTCGTCGACCGTGCCTACCCGTTGCTGAAGGACGAGCCGGTTCCGCATGGCAATCTGGCCATGAAGACAAAATCCGGTCGTCTAGTCCGTGAGCCCTATGGGGTGATCGGAATCATCTCGCCCTGGAACTATCCTTTTTCGATTCCTGCGACGGAAAGCCTGGCTGCGCTGGTCGCAGGAAACGCCGTGGTCGTGAAGCCCTCGGAGTTTACTTCGCTGACCGCAATTGAACTGGCGTCGCTGATGCATCACGCAGGCGTGCCGCGGGAAATTTTTCAAGTGATCGTAGGCGATGGTGCTACCGGAGCTGCACTCACTAACTCCGCCATCGACAAATTGGTTTTCACCGGAAGCGTGCCCACGGGAAAGCGGATCGCACAATCCGCGGCAGCTCGCCTCCTGCCGGTGGTGCTGGAGCTTGGCGGCAAAGATCCAATGCTGGTGCTCGACGACGCCGATATCGAGATCGCGGCTCGAGGCGCGGTTTGGGGCGCATTCGTCAACGCGGGGCAGGCCTGTCTTTCCGTCGAGCGTTGCTACGTCCATCGCAGCTTGTACCAGCCGTTTCTCGAAGCCTGTGTACGGCTGACGCGGCACTTACGCGTGGGTAACGGCATGAATCCTGAGATCGATGTCGGCCCCCTGATCCATGAACGGCAGTTGCGGAATGTGGAATCGCATGTGGAAGACGCGCGCGCCATGGGAGCGCGCGTGCCGGCGGGAGGAAAGCGGCTGCCGGAACTTGGAGAGAGTTTTTATGCTCCGACCGTGTTGGCTGACGTCACTAACGCCATGCGCGTCATGCGCGAGGAAACCTTTGGACCAGTGTTGCCGGTGTCGCCCTTCGATAGCGATGACCAGGCGGTCGAGCTTGCCAACGATTCAGAGTATGGCCTGTCGGCCAGCGTCTGGACCCGCAATCGCGCTCGCGGCGCAGGTCTGGCAAGGCGTATTCACGCAGGCACAGTTATGGTGAACGACGTTGTATCCTGCTTCGGGATCAGCGAAGCGCCTCACGGCGGCGTGAAAGCCAGTGGTATCGGGCGCTCTCACGGACGCTTTGGCCTGGAGGAAATGGTGCGGCTGAAATATCTCGATTCCGATCGCCTGCCCGGAATGGAGAAAGTCTGGTGGTATAGATACGGAAATGCTTTCACGCGCCAGATGGAAGGTCTACTGGATTGGCAGTTTGCCCGCGGCTTGGGCGAGCGCCTGCGGGGCGCGGTAAGAGTTGCGGGAACGTTAAAACGGAAGAAACTGTCATCCTGAGCGGAGCAAATCGATTCGCTTCGCGAATCGATTTGTGCAGTCGAAGGACACCTACTTGACCTCCCGCCGGGGGTTTGATGAGGTCACCCTAGAGGCCGCGGCACCTGGCGAGATTATAGGGGTCCCTCGACTCCGACCGCTCATTCGCAAGCGAATGAACGGTCTGCGCTCGGGATGACAGAAATTTGAATAGCTGCGAGGAATATTCATGACTCCAAACTCCGATCCGAAACGCGACCTCTTGCGTCACACTTTGGCCACTCTTGCTTACCGCGGCGGCAACGCCATTCGCAACGCGCCGCCGGAATTCGCCGAGTTTCGCGGATGCGAATCGGGGCGCACCGCCTCGGAGATTCTGGCTCATCTGGGCGATCTGCTCGATTGGGCGCTATCCATCGCGCAAGGCAAGCAGACTTGGAATGCCTCCGAGCCCATGGCCTGGGACAAAGAAACTGACCGCTTCTTCGCCGCGCTCAAACGTTTCGACGACTACCTGGCCTCGGCCGAGCCGATTCATGCGCCGGCGGAGAAACTATTTCAGGGGCCGATTGCTGACGCCCTGACCCATGTGGGGCAGATTGCCATGCTGCGGCGCATGGCAGGGGGACCGGTCAAGGCGGAGAATTATTTCGTTGCTGACATCGTAGCCGGCCGCGTGGGTGTGGAGCAGACTCCGCCCAAGAGACAGTTTGATTGAAGGCGTACGGTGCAGTTTTCAAAACAAACCCACTCCCTTGTCATTCCGACGCCGGGTGTATCGGCGAGGAATCTGCTTGCAGCCGGCGGCGGAACTGCAGATTCCTCTCGAGAAGCCGCGCTCGGAATGACAAATCTTCGGGGCTCGGATTTCGTTTTCCACGAATTAAAGTGGGTTGTAGCTCCCCTGAAACGCGTTCGAGTAAAATGAGTCGGTAAATCCGGCGGCTCCTGGCCGCAGTGACGAGGATCGCCCTTGGCTCCCACTGAAACCGTGACAGCGCCTCCGCAGCTTCCCCATCACAAAGTGAAAATCAAGAAGCCGGGACAACGCTCCTGCAACGAAAAAGACGCCAAGGGAAAGTTCTGCGGCGGACATCTGAAGCGCTGGTTCTATACCACCGACGTCGTCGAGCAGGCCTGCGGCGACGCCGCAGAAGCCTGGGGACCCGATGCCGAAGTCTATCGTTGCGAACACTGCAAGACGCTTTACCTGCCGAACCAGGAAGGCGTGCGCGGGCTGAACGTAGCCGGACAGGGACAGACGTCAGTGTTTGGCCTGACCGTCGCCCCGAAGAAGTAAGTTGGTGTTGGCGCGGGCACTCTTTGTCCGCTGCTTTTGAAGTTGATCTCAGCCTTAAATTACCCGACACGCCTTGCGGCCAGTGTGAATATGAATAACCCCGTCGCAGGTCGAGTCCAGGTCAACGGGCGGGCAGGAGTGTCCGCCCCACACGGTAAAAACCACTACCAAAATCGTTTTAATCGTTGACAGCCGCGCACGCGGCATAATCCAATACGCGGGCATGGCAACCACCCCGACCGGTACCCTTTCCCCCACAGGCCCACGCCTTCGCAGAGCGCTTACCCTTTGGGACCTGATTCTTTACGGCGTCATCGTCATCCAGCCCGTCGCGCCCATGTCAGTCTTCGGGGTGCTGAGTCAGAGCGGCCGCGGCCACGTGGTCACTACGGTTCTGATCGCGATGGTCGCCATGCTCTTTACCGCGATCAGCTACGGCCGCATGGCGCGCGCCTATCCCAGCGCTGGCTCCGCCTTCACGTATGTCGGTCAGGAGATCAATCCTGCGTTGGGCTACGTGACCGGCTGGAGCATGGTCATGGATTACCTGCTCAACCCGATGATCTGCGTTATCTGGATCAGCCAGCAGGCTCATGTGTTCGCTCCCGGCGTCGCTTACTGGGCCTGGGCCATCTTCTTCGTGGCCGTGTTTACTTTCCTGAATATTCAGGGAGTGAAGGTTTCGGCGCGAGTGAACTCCGGGCTCGCGGCCGGCATGGGAGTCGTGATCGCAATCTTTTTCGTGGCGGCGGCGCGCTACGTTTTCGGACATCCCCAGGATCCGGGATTCTTAAGCCGTCCCTTCTACGATCCCCAGTCCTGGAACACCAGGATGGTGCTGGGAGGAACGTCTCTCGCGGTGCTCACCTACATCGGTTTTGACGGAATTTCTACCCTCTCGGAGGAGGCCGAAAATCCGCGGCGGAACATTCTGTTGGCCACCGTGCTTACCTGCGTGGTGATTGGTTTTCTTGCCTCCCTGGAGGTCTATGCCGCGCAGTTGGTGTGGCCGGCGTCGCAACCTTTTCCGAACCTGGATACGGCATTCACTTTTGTCGCCGGCCGCGCCTGGAAGCCTTTGTTTGCCATCGTGGGGTTCACCCTGGTGGTGGCCAACTTTGGTTCCGGTTTTGGCGCGCAGTTGGGCGCTGCCAGATTGCTCTACGGCATGGGACGCAGCAATGCGTTGCCCCGGAAGTTCTTTGGCGCGGTCGAACCCAAACGGCGCGTGCCGCGCAATAACGTCCTCTTTGTTGCCGCCTTGGCCTTGGCCGGAGCCTTTGTTCTGCCGGCGATCGCGGGCGCCGCGACCGGCTACGAACTGGGAGCCAACCTGCTGAATTTCGGCGCTCTCATCGCTTTCATGGGAGTGAACGCCGCGGCCTTCATGCGCTATTTCGTCCGCGAAGAGAAAAAGAAGATCTCGAATTTTCTGCCGCCCGTACTGGGATTCTTCATCTGCCTGGTCCTGTGGTGGAACTTGAGCACCAAAGCCAGACTGGTCGGAGCGGCCTGGATGGCGGTCGGAATTGCCTTTGGCGCATGGAAGACACGAGGCTTCCGCGGTAACCTGATTGACTTCGAGTTGCCGCCCGAAGAAGCGTGATTCGTATAGTGCGATGAAGCCCAAGTTTTTTCCATCCCCGTCGGCCTGGCACGCCTGGCTGGAAGAGCATCACGAAAAGCATGAGGAACTGTGGGTCGGCTTCCATAAAGTCGGCTCCGGCAAGCCCAGCATCACCTGGCCTGAGGCCGTGGACGGAGCACTTTGCTTTGGCTGGATAGACGGTCTCCGCAAAAGCCTCGGCGAAACCAGCTACGTCATTCGCTTTACCCCGCGGCGTCCGACGAGCGTCTGGAGCGCGATAAACATCAAGCGAGTGGCTGAACTCACCACACTAGGCCTGATGCGGCCCAAGGGCGTGCAAGCGTTCGAGAAGCGCACCGGAAAACGTTCCGAGATCTACGCCTACGAGCAACGCAAAGGCGCCAAGCTAAGCGCCGCGTATGAAAAACAATTCCGTGCCAACACGAAGGCCTGGAAGTTCTTCCAGACGCGGCCGCCGTGGTATCGACGAACCGCAAGTTGGTGGGTGATCAGCGCCAAAAAAGAAGAAACACGGGTGAAACGCCTCGCCCAGCTCGTCGACGATTGCGCGCACGAACGAACCCTCGCTCAACTGAAACGCCCCGGCCAAAAATGACGATGTGACTTCTTCAGTTACTGCACGTTCCAGCCGCTGACTTCTACTGCTGGTTGTGACGTCCCTAGTTTTTCTGTTCGGTATGTGGCTGTGACTTCGCGTTTCTCGCCCGGGAGAAGCGAAATATAGTTGTCCTGCCACAGGACGGGAAGAATCTCATCTCCGCCTTTGCCTTTGTTCACTTTCAGCCGCACGAAAAACGCCACGCTTTGGCTGGGATTCTCCATCCACACGTGCGTGATCGCCTCTTCGCCTTTGTGCTCTGTATGGTCCGCGACTGAAAGTTTCACCTTCGGCAGTTGGGCCAGGGCGGTGTAATCGGCATAGGAAGCTGTTGGCGTGGTGTACCAGTTCGACTTTTCCCAATCCAGCGTTTCGGGCTTGCTCGAAAGCCAGTAGAAATTTGAGCCGACCAATTTTCCCGCCGAATCCTGCAGCCGAAGCACCAGAAAATAAGTTGGGCTCAAGCCGTCGATGTCGGGCAAAGTCAGGATTTTGTTTGTGCTGTCGGCGGCGGCATCGAGCGAAACATCTTTGGAGAACTTTTCGCTCATGTCGAGGTTGAACACCTTCGCGGTCAGCTTCAATCCTTTGGCATCCTCATACTGGCTGCTCACCAGCCAGACCGAGCGGTCGTCATACCCATACAGCGGGTGCAGCGCCTCCATCGCCTTCTTGGCGCCGAAGTAGCCGCCGCCCGGACGAAGATAGTAGTCGTAAAGATGCCAGATCATCGACGGCCAGGCATTGTTCAGCATCCACTGGATCACGCCGGTGGAGGTGTACTTGTTCCGGCTGTAGGCCTCATACATGGCGCGGATGCCTTCGTAGGTCTGCAGCTGCGCTTTGAGGGCGTAATCGTCGGCGCTGGTGGCGGTGCCGAAGCGTGCGTTGAGCGCGTCGGAGAAGACGTGAATGTCTTTGAATGCTCCGCCCCCGGCGTGATAATTCCAGGTATCGTCGATCGGCCAGAGGTGGTCTTTTCCAACCATCGCCCGAATGCTTTCGATGGGAGGCACCGCCGGGCCCATGCTGGTTTCGGTGTTGAAGCCGTAGGCTCCGCCGCAGCCGCCCTGGTTGCATTGTTGCCGGGATGACGCGTCCGTCTTGTCGGTCTGCCAGTAGGAAGGCGCGACATATTCGTACGGCCCAGTCATCTTCACGCCGCTCTCGCCGGAGAAGCCTGCCAGTTTCGCCGTGGCGGAAGACACCACTGGATTTGTCCACAGCAGATCTTTTTCTACCTTCAAATAAGTTTGTTCAACGTCGGGTGGGGGAGGGTTGTCGCTGCCGTTCAGCCAGGCCAGTAGGCTGGGATGGCCGCGCAGGCGGTAAATCTGGTCGCGCAACGACTGCTCCGCGATGATGAAGTCCTGCGGCTTCCAGTTCGGCCAATGTTCCCAGTGATCGCAACAGCACCAGCCGGCGATGAGCAGAATCCCACGTTCGTCCGCGAGATCAAAAAATTCCTTGGTTTCAAGCTTGCCCTCGAGACGGATCGTATTCAGTCCCATATCCTGCACATAGCGGAACTCGTCGCGCAGGCGCTGCGAGTCCTCGCGCAGCATCATGTCGGGAGACCAGCCGCCGCCGCGGATCAGGATGTTTTTGCCATTGACGGAAAACACGCGCCGGTTGGCCGAGAGCACCTCGGACTTCATCTCGCGAATGCCAAACTTGGATTCCGCCCGGTCAGACACCTTTCCGTCCACATCGAATTCCAGGCTCAGGCTGTAGCGCTCCGGCTTGCCCATCTGCGCCGGCCACCACAGCCGGGGATGGTCGATGTTGAGCTGGTGAAATTGATCGGGGGCAAAGGTCACATCTTTCGACTCGCCTGCTGCGAGTTCGACTTCATCGGAAAACTCAATTTTCTCGATCTGGCCTTTGAGGGTTCCTTTGACCGGGTGGTTAGCGGCGTTCTTCAGAAGCGCCGTGACTGTGAGATGGGCCTTGTCGTTGGCCGGAGAATCCACTTGCGAAACCACAGCGGGATAACGCACCGCCACCGGGCCGCTGGTGGTGATATCCACGTCGCGGAACAGCCCCATATTCTTGTCGGGAGGCGCGGGATTCCAGTCCACGAAGGTGATCGCCAGGTCGGTATCGGTCGGGGAGAAGACTTCCAGCGCAAGAACATTTGGTTTTCCCGGTGCGGCCAGATCGGTGATGTTGAATTCGTAAGTCCGCCATGCTCCGGCAACATCATCAGATTTGGCGAGCTGCTTTCCGTTAAGAAAAATGTAGGCGCGGTAGTTGATGCCGCCGAAGTTAAGCCAGATAGTCTTTCCTTTGAAGCTGGCAGGCAGAATGAATTCCTTGCGATACCACCAGGGCACGATGAATGGGCTATCCGGCTGCATCGGGATATTGGAAAAATTCGCGCCTATGGGATAAGTCACCCCCGGATAATTACGCAGATTGGTGCCAAAGAATGGATCGGGATAAACCTTCTGCTTGACCAGAGCGGCGACCACGGTGGTGGGGACGCTCACGGCATACCAATCTTCAGTCTGGAAGGCGGGAGTGGCGATAATCTCGCCCTTCACGTCCACCTTGCTGGAAGACTGCAGGCTCCAACCGTCCCGGAGGGCGAGAGAAGCCTCGGAATGCGAGTGGCTTGCCTCCTGCGCTGCGCTCAGACCTGCGAAAAACATCACCAGGAAGCACAGCAGGCTGCTCCGGTTCATCTTCATCAAGAGATCCTTTGTAGAGGGATTGGTTTTCAGGCGCGTTCCATTATGTCGCATTCGATTGGTCACGCCCCGGGACAGCCGACGCTTGAAAGCGACTTTAGCTTAATAACACGTCGTATTAATACGTTTCAATGACCGATTTTCGCAATGTGATGGAGAACGGATGTCCTCGCCCGTCTCTTCCAGGTCTGTCCCAAGACGGGCTGGGGCGCCCGTCCTCCATCGGACTTTCTAGTCTATAATTTAGTTTCCGCCTCAATTCTGGAGTGAAAAGAAGATGATTCGATTTCTGCAAACCCCCGGTCCGACCAAGAAAGTTATTCTCGGCGGCATGCTGCTCGTGATCTGTGCGGCCATGGTGATCACGCTCGTTCCCGGTGGCATCGGGGACAGCATCGGTCTGGGTGGTCCGGGGCAGGGTGTCGTGGCCAAAGTGGCGGGGGAACCCGTCACCACGCTCGAGGTGCAGCGCGAGGCCCGGCAGATGCTGCGCCAGCAATTTCCCCGCGGCGGCGCACAGACCGAGATGCTTCTCCCCTACTTTGCCGAGCGCGCCGCGCAGACCTTGATCAGCAGAAAAGCCCTGGTCGCGGAAGCGGAGAGGCTGGGTCTGCGAGTCACGGACGAGGAGGCGCGCGACGAGTTGCAGCACGGAATGTACGCGCCCACTTTCTTCCCTGACGGAAAGTTCGTGGGCCAGCAGCAATACGAAAACATTTTGCAAAATGCGGATCTTAGCGTAGCCAGCTTCGAGCAAGGTCTGAAGGACCAGATTCTGCTGGACAAACTGCGCAACCTCATCACCGGCAGCGCGCTGGTCACGGATAGCGACGTGCGGCGGGAATTTGAGAAGCAGAACACCAAGGTCAAGTTCGACTACGCTGTCCTGCGGAAGGACGATCTGCTGAAACAGATCAATCCCAGCGAAGCGGAGTTGAAGGCTTTCTACGAGCGCAACAAGGCGACATACAACAATTCGATTCCCGAGAAACGCAAAGTCCAGTATGTCGTGCTGGACACCGCAAAGATCGAAGCAGGAGTTACGGTGTCTCGCGAGGATCTGCAGGCTTATTACGATCAGCACCGCGACGACTACCGCGTGCCCGAGCAAGTGAACGTAAGCCACATCCTGATCAAGACACCACTGCCCGGACCGGACGGCAAAGTCGATGCCAAGGGAGTGGAAGAGGCGCGTAAAAAGGCCCAAGACGTCCTGAAGCAGCTGCAGGCGGGCGGAAATTTCGCCGACTTGGCCAAGAAATATTCCGAAGACCCAGGCAGCGGAAAGAACGGCGGTTCCCTGGGCTGGATCGGCAAAGGCCGCACCGTGCCGGAATTCGAGCAAGCGGCATTCTCCCTGGCCAAAGGCGCTACCAGCGGCCTGGTGCAGAGCAGCTACGGATTTCATATCATCCGCGTCGACGACAAGCAGGCGGCGCACGTCAAGACTCTCGATGAAGTAAAGGACCAAATCGAGGGCTCTATCCGGCAGCAGAAGGCCGCCCAGTCTGCGGCCAATCAGGTCAATAGTTTGCTGGCCCAGGCCCGCAGCCAGGGATTGGAAAAAGCAGCCGCCGCCAAAGGTCTGAATGTCATCACCACCGACTTTGTCAGCCGCACCGACAATCTTCCGGGCATCGGCAATTCACCGCAATTCATGGGCGCGGTCTTCGGCCAGGCCGAAAAGTCTCCGCCCGACCAGGTGCAGGTGGCGCAAGGCTATGCCATCTTCGACGTGGTTGCGATCAAGCCGGCTGCGACGCCTACGTTTGAAGAGATTCGCAGCCGCGTGGAAGAAGAATTCAAGAACGAGCGGGTGGCGGCCCTTCTGACCCAGAAGACGCAGGAGCTGGCCGATCGCGCCAAGGCCGAACACGATCTGAAAAAGGCGGCCAAGGAAGCCGGCGCCACCATCAAGACCAGCGACTTCGTGCTGCCGGACGGGCAAGTTCCTGACATCGGCTCCATGTCGGGCGGCGCCTCGGCGGCGTTTACACTCAAAGTCGGCGAGATCAGCGGCCCGATTACCAACGGAACGACCGGAGTCGTGCTGTCCGTCCTCGAAAGGCAGGAGCCGACGCCCCAGGATTTTGAGGCCAAGAAAGATCAGATCCGGGATGCGCTCATCCAGAGCCAGCAACAGGAAATGTTTGGCCTGTTTGTCACCAATCTGCGGGCACAGATGGAGAAGTCGGGAAAAATCCAGATCAACGCGGACGAAATGAAGAATCTGACCCGCGCCCAGGCCTCCCCGGAACAGGGAGAGTAAAGGGCGGGACGCACCGCTTTCGTAATTGCTGATAGCATCGTTGTACCCACAGCGATGTTATTCCCCCGTGCCACCGGTATCCTGCTACACCCGACATCCTTTCCAGCGCGCGATGGTATTGGCGATTTCGGCCCGGCGGCTTACGAGTTCATCGACTTCCTGGCGTCCGCGCGCCAGGGATTATGGCAGGTGCTGCCACTCGGGCCTCCGGCCACCGGGAACTCTCCCTACTCTTCGACTTCGGCATTTGCCGGCAATCCCTTGCTCATCAGCCTGGAGAGGTTGACAGAGCACGGTTGGACCGATGCTTCGCAGATCGCCAATCTGGCCGGCGAGGCTGGCGCAATCGAGTATGAGGAGGTTTTTCAGCGCAAACTGCCGCTGATCGTGGGAGCTGCGCTTAATTTTCTGCGCAACGCCACGGGCCATGCCCGCAGCCGTTTTGAGAGCTTCCGCGATGAGAACGCATGGTGGCTGGATGACTTTGTTTTGTTCGATGCGCTGCGCGATCGCTACGAACGGAGATGCTGGAAGGAATGGCCGCGTCCCTTGGCCTATCGCGAAACTGCGGCCCTGGACAAGGCGCGTAAAGAACTGGAGACCGAGATGGATCTCCGGCGGGTGATCCAGTTCTTTTTTTACGAACAGTGGCGGGCTTTGCGGCGCTACTGCGCGCAACGGTCCATCCGCGTGGTGGGAGATATCGCCATTTTTGTCGCCTACGATAGCGCCGATGTATGGTCGCACCGCGATCTTTTCCGATTGAAGGGGGATCTCGAGCCCGAAGCCGTTTCCGGCGTTCCGCCCGACGCTTTCAGCGCCACCGGCCAGCGCTGGGGCAGCCCCCTCTACGACTGGATGGCGATCCGGGCGCGAGGCTACGACTGGTGGATTGATCGCTTGCGCTGGGGCACGCAGACTTGCGATTACATCCGTCTCGATCACTTCCGCGGCTTCGAGCAGTTCTGGGAAATTCCCGCCAGCGAGCCCACTGCGGTAAATGGCCGCTGGGTCGACGGTCCCAAGGACGAGTTGTTCAACAAACTTCGTGACGCGCTCGGCGGCCTGCCTTTTTTTGCTGAAGATCTGGGCTACATTACTCCGGAGGTGCACGCGCTGCGCGAGCGTCATCAGATTCCCGGCCTGGCGGTGCTGCAATTTGGCTTTTCCGATCCCGCCGCCCACGTGTATCTGCCGCATCGTCTCACCCGCGATCGCGTCGTCTACACCGGAACTCACGATAACGACACCACCCTGGGCTGGTGGAAGTCAGGCGTTTCGGAGAGCGAGCGGCGGGCGATCCAGGCTTATGTCGGACCTTGTGAAGATGGTATTCACTGGGCTTTTATTCGTCTGGCGCAAGAGTCCGTGGCGAGCCTGGCAGTGGTTCCGCTACAGGATGCGCTGGGATTGGGCAGCGAAGGACGGCTCAACACGCCGAGCGTTCCCGAGGGAAACTTCCGCTGGCGTTACCAGCCCGGCTCGTTGACCCGGCCGCTGGCCGAGAAGCTGGCCGCATTGGCGGAGGTCACGGACCGCGTGCCTCCACCCATGCCGGTGCCCCATCACGAGGACTTTGCCGCTTGAAACTAAGAACCGAGAACTTGAAACTGGGATCTGATGGTCGAAATCCATGATTAAAGCCGTCCGAGGAACTCGCGACCTTCTGCCGCCGGAGACGGCGTTGTGGAATTTTGTCGAGGCGGCGGTGCGCGACGTCTTCCGCGCTTACAACTTTCAGGAGATTCGCACGCCGATTTTCGAGTCGACCGAGCTCTTCGCCCGCGGCGTGGGCGAGGAAACCGACGTGGTCTCGAAAGAAATGTACACCTGGGAAGATCGGGGACGCGCACAAAGTGACAAAGGCCAGTCCCTCACACTTCGTCCCGAAAACACCGCGAGCGTGGTACGCGCCTACATCGAGCACAAACTCTGGGACCGCGGACTCAACAAGCTCTACTACATCGGGCCGCAGTTCCGGCGGGAGCGCCCGCAGAAAGGGCGATATCGCCAGTTCTACCAGATCGGGGCCGAGGTTATCGGGCCGGCCAGCGCAGGCAGCGAGTCTCCGGCGCGCGATGCTGAATTGCTCGAGCTTTTGGCGACTCTACTTGATCGGCTTGGAATCAGGGATTGGACTCTCGAGCTGAATTCGGTGGGTTGCGCCAGTGATCGTGCTGCCTACAACGAAGCTTTGCGCAAGGCGCTCGAGCCCGTGGTTTCCGGCATGTGCGAAGACTGCCAACGCCGCGCGGTGACGAATCCATTGCGGGTATTTGATTGCAAAGTTCCGGCGGACCAGCCCATCATCGAAAAACTGCCGCGCATCAGCGCATTTCTGGACGTAGCCTGCCGCCAACATTTCGAACAGGTGCAGGAAATTCTGAAAGCGGTCGGCGTGCCCTTCACGCTCAATGATCGCCTGGTGCGCGGGCTCGATTACTACACGCGGACCGCGTTTGAATTCACCCATGGCGCTTTGGGGGCGCAGAATGCGATCCTCGGCGGCGGGCGCTATGACGGGCTCTCGGAGTCGCTGGGCGGCCCGAGCGCTCCCGGAATCGGTTTTGCCATTGGCGAAGATCGGCTCGTGCTAGCGCTGCAGGAATCGGCTGAAGCTGTGCTGCGAAAGCCAGACGTTTATATTGCCCCTCTGGGCGCTGGCATGGATCGCGAGGCCGCATGCCTGGCGCGCGAGTTGCGTCGTCACGATCTGGTCGTCGAACTGGGAGACGAGACGTTTCGTTTGAAAAAGTCTTTCGAGACTGCCAGCAAGCTGGGTACGCGGTTTGCCTTGATCGTGGGAGAAAATGAAGTCAAATCAGGTTCGTTCGCGCTCAAAAATCTGGAAACGGGCGAGCAGATTTCACTCCCGCGTGCCGAACTGGTGGACAAGATTCAAAGCAAATAGCACGTTTGCGGATACGGAGGCATATGCGAAATCCAGGAACCTTACCTCTTGTCATTCCGAGGCCGGTTCTATCGCCGAGGAGTCTGCTTGCTGCCGGCGCTGGCACAGCAGATTCCTCGCGCGATAAGGCCGCGCTTCGGAATGACAATTCTTCGGAGATTTCCAGAGTACACCGCCGCCGAAATCTGGGTTTCATCGTCGGGTTGCTCTGCGTATGTTTCTCGATGGCCGCATTGGCGCAGGTCTCAGCCAGTTCGTCCAAGCCCTTAAGCGCGCTCGAGCAAACGTTGATTGCCAACACTAACGCGGTTCCACAAGCTCAGAAAAGCAAGGATGTAACTTTCCTCAAACGTACCTTGACCGATGATTTCGTCTTGGTAGGCAGCGAAGGCAAGCTGCATGACAAGGAAGAGATCATGGAGAGCGCACGCGACGGCGAACTGAAAGATTTCTACACCTATAATCTGCGGGTTCTACCGGTCAACGATGAGGTCGCGGTGGTTACTTACGACTGCGTCATTCACATGCCTGAGGGCGATGCTCCTGGCTTGGCGCCGCGCTACCAGCATTTCTCCGACGTGTGGGTGAAGCAGGATGACCGGTGGCGGTTGCGGTTCCAGCAGGCGACGGCCGCACGGCCGGTCGACTGAGCTTGGGCGTGAAGCAAGAGCTTGCTTTGTACGACGCAGCCCTGCGTAACCCGATTACCTCATCCTTAATTCTTGTCATTCCGAGCCGCTTTATCGGCGAGGAATCTGCTTTCTGCTGGCTCCGAAAACAGGAGATTCCTCGCGCGATGAAGCCGCGCTTCGGTATGACAATTCTTCGGGGACTGGTAAGAATTGCAGCATGCAGCGGGTAATGGCCCTCTTCGAGGATTTTCAAGCCGCATCAGACGCCACAACCCTGCCTGCGGCTGCAATCGCTCCCACCATTTATAATCTTTCATTCGGCTTTCCGCCGCATCCTGCACTGAAGGGCACAACTTGCTCGATTTTCTTGGCGATCTTCGACGTACCCATATGTGTGGCGCCCTGCGTCCCGCTGATTCCGGCAAAAAAGTTGTACTCATGGGTTGGGTCAACCGGCGGCGCGATTTGGGTAACCTGATCTTTATCGATATCCGCGACCGCAGCGGCGTCACGCAAGTGGTGTTCAACAAGGAGCGCGACCCCGCCGTTCATCAGAAGGCGGAGGCGCTGCGCAACGAGTACGTCATTGCTGTCATCGGCACGGCCAAGCAACGCGTCCCCGACACGGTGAACAAGAACATTGCCACCGGTGAGGTGGAACTGATCGCGGAAGAACTGCGCATTCTTAACGAATCGAAACAGCCGCCGTTTTTGCCCAGTGAAAGCGTGCTGCCGAACGAGGAAATGCGGCTCAAGTACCGTTACATCGATCTGCGGCGCGACGCCATGCAGTACAACATCGAGCTGCGGCACAAAGTGGCGCTGGCCATTCGCGACTATCTTTCGGCTCAGGGATTCTTCGAGATTGAGACTCCCTTCATGACCCGTTCGACGCCGGAAGGGGCGCGCGATTATCTGGTTCCCAGCCGGGTGCAGCCCGGGAGTTTCTACGCCCTGCCGCAATCGCCGCAACTGTTCAAGCAGATCCTGATGATTTCGGGATTCGACAAGTATTTCCAGATTGTGCGTTGCTTCCGCGACGAAGATCTGCGCGCCGACCGCCAGCCCGAGTTTACCCAGGTCGATCTGGAGATGTCGTATCCCCAACCGGAGCGGGTGTGGGAAGTGGTCGAAGGATTTCTCACCGCCGCGTTTGAGGCCGCGGGACACGAAATCAAGACGCCCTTCCCGCGCATGAGTTACGACGAAGCCACGCGGCTCTATGGCAGCGACAAGCCGGACATGCGCTTGCCCGCGATGGTCGACGTGCGCGCTGCATTCACGCCGGAGGAGCGGGAAAAATTCGCAGCAGCGTTCAAAGTCAGCCTGGATTTCACTGCACTGCTGATTCGGATTCCGAGAGCGGGCGAAATCTCCGGCACCGAGCGTCGAACCATTGGAACTTACGGAGCGTTCGCGCACGCGCAGGGGACCGTGTCCGTGAGTCTGATGAGCGATCCGAATCGCTTTTCCCGCGACTATCCGAATTCAATCGAACCGATTCTCAAAGCTGCGGGGGTTGAGCCGGGAGATTTGTGGGTGTTGGCAGTCCGCAAGGCCGATTCGAAACAGAGCGCCAACCAGTTTTTCCAGACGTGCGGCCAGCTCAGGCTCGATCTCGCCCAAAAATATGCAGCCAAGCATGCAGCTTTCGCCAAGACTGGCGATCCTGCCAAGGATTTCCGCTTCCTCTGGGTAACCGACTTCCCCATGTTCGAGTGGGACCGTGAATCCGGGCGCTGGAACGCGGCTCATCATCCGTTCACTTCGCTGCACGACGAGGACATGGCCAAACTCGAGACCAGCTACGAGACAACCGGGGATCCCAGGTCACCGCTGGGAGAAATCCGTGCGCTGGCCTACGACGTGGTTTTGAACGGCACCGAGTTGGGCTCGGGCTCAATTCGTATCCATCGCCAGGATATTCAAAGCAAGATATTCCGTGCGCTCGGCATGACGGAAGAAGAGGCGCGCTCCCGTTTCGGATTCTTTCTCGAAGCTCTAGAGTACGGCACGCCTCCGCACGGCGGCATTGCGCTGGGACTCGATCGCATCGTGATGATCCTGGCCGGCGCCGATAGTCTGCGCGAAGTGATTCCATTTCCCAAGACCGCGCGCGCTGTGGATCTGATGGTGGACGCTCCGACGCCGGTCAGCGAGGCCCAACTGAAGGAACTCGGGATTCAGGTGAAGAAATAGAAGAGCTTCGCAGGGCATCGTTACCCGCGCTTGATGATGAAAACAGTCTTGTCGTCGATCCGGTCGTCTTCCGTGATTTCCTGTAGGTGCTGGTCCTGCAGGACTGCGTGTTGCAGGATGGCGTTACAAATCTCTCTCGCCGGCCCGCGTTTGTGCTCGCGAACTACTTGCTCAAGCTGCGAGCGCTCCTGTTCGTCGCTGCCGTCATAGACTCCGTCGGTGTAAAGAAACAGCAGATCTCCCGGACTCATCAACGTGATTTCCGCCACGTCGGACGAATTGATCTGCCGGGTCCGCAGCGCCATCGAAAGATATTTGTTGCGGTCGGGATGGTCTTCGGGAATTTCCAGTCCGAGCGCCAGGAACTGCACCATGCGCGCGTCATCGATCTCCATGAAGCGGTCGAATTCCGCCGAGAAAACCAGCGGAGGTGGATGGCCGAAATTCACAAAACGGAAATTCCCGCCGGGATGTATTTCACCGTACAGCATGGTCGCGATTTCGCGCGAATTATCTTCCGGATCGCGGCCCAAAGCGTTGCGGGCAGTGACCGACTGCGCCAACCTCAGGTTAATCTTCTCGAAGAAACCAGGGGTGGTCTTCCCGCTGTGATCGAGTTCCGAAAGCATGAAAGCGTGAAAAGTGTCATGGACGGTTGATGCGATCTTGGCCGAGATAATCCCGTGCCCTTGCGCGTCCACCAGCAGCACCCCTGCCGTCGTGTAAAGTTCGTGCAGGTCTTCCGCGATCCTTATCTGTTCGGAACTCTTTGCCCGTCGGTACTCGGCGGCCTGCGTGGGTGTGTAGCCCGGCCGCGACTTCAGCCATTGCACGTGCGCATCCACAGAATTGCGCGGAGTCTGATCTTTAGGCAGCGGCTCCAGGTAGTCCTGGGACAGCTTGAGGGCGCGCGCGATGCGAGCGTCGATGTTGTAACGCTGCTGAAAGTTGATGTACTCGAAAAGATCGCCGCCCACAGTCTCGGCGGGGATGGAGTTGCCGTACATGTCGATCCCGTCCAGGTGCGGGATCGCGCCCTCGACCGGCATCAGCCGTTTGCGCAGGTACTCGTCAATTCCGGATTCCAGGTTCCGTGTGGCCATGATCGCGTCCCGAAGTTATTTGGATGTGGCGCGTTTGCGGACGCTGCGCAGAATAATTACGCCGCTGACGCCAAAGCTCGCTACCGCGCATAAAGCCAGGGCCTCGGTGATTTGAGGCGCGCGGTGGAGCAGGTCGGCAACGAATGCTGCCAGGGCAAAAAGAATACCCAGCACATTCAGCCAGGCGGGCGAACTCGAGGTCGGCGCCTGGTCACGATTTTGCAAGCGCAGCTGCAGCAGGACGGCGGCCAACCCGACGGCGCCCATCACCACTACCGCCAGCGGGCTGAAGAATGCCCCGCGATTGGTGAACAGCACTACCACGGCCAGCGCTCCACAGAGCAGACCAGAGGCAATGACCGTCCAACGGCGCGAGCGCGAGTCAAGCATCTTCAATGTCACCTCAGGGTGAGAAATCCATTGTAGACAGTGTGAGTCGCGAAACAAACACGATTCAGGCCAGGCAGCCCGAAAGCCACTGTTCAGCGAAGCGGTGTGAGCCGGGGAGAGCCTTACCCTTATCGTTCTGATATCGTTCTGAGCCGGGTTTATCGGCGAGAAATCTGCCTTTTATCGGCAGCAAGACAGCGGATTCCTCGCGCAAAAACCGCGCTCGGAATGACAAATCTTTGCAAATCTTCACCACTGCCCGACACTCGGGAATGTCCTCCCTGCGGGGCACCCGGATGAGCTACAATTCCCGGTGGTGCGGGTAACGGCTTGGCCGGCTAATTACTAGACTCGGCCACTTATCATTAAGGTTTAGCGGGGGATCAGTGAAGGCTGCGATCGCCCCGTCCCGGGGCGCTTCAATGCGTGCCCCTGTGAGAATCCAATTTAGGAGGGCATTATGGCAACCGTATTATCAAACGTTCACATGGACGAGAAGGTCACGAGTTTCGTCTCCAAGAACCGCAAGATGTTAATCAACGGACAATGGGTCGACGCCGCTTCGGGCAAGACATTCCCAACCTACAACCCTGCCACCGGCGAAGTGCTGGCGCGTGTAGCCGAGGGCGATCGAGAGGACATCGATCGCGCAGTCAAGGCAGCTCGAGCCGCGTTCGAAACCGGCCCATGGTCAAGGATGAGCCCCTCCGAGCGCGGACGCCTGATCTGGAAGCTGGGAGACCTGCTGGAGCAAAACCTGGAGGAGTTTGCCGAGCTGGAGATGCTCGACAACGGCAAACCGCTGAAAGTGGCGCGGGCCGCGGATGTCCCGCTGGCCGTGGATTTGTTCCGCTACATGGCAGGCTGGGCGACCAAGATCGAAGGCAACACAATTCCGATTGCCGGGAAGTTTCTGGCGTACACCTTGCGCCAACCGGTTGGCGTGGTCGGGCAAATTATTCCGTGGAATTTTCCCCTGCTGATGGCCGCCTGGAAGCTGGGCCCGGCATTGGCGACAGGATGCACCGTGGTGATCAAGCCCGCCGAACAAACTCCGCTGACCTGTTTGCGTCTGGGAGAACTGGTGCAGGAAGCGGGCATTCCGGACGGCGTGGTGAACATCGTCCCGGGCTATGGTGAAACCGCGGGAGCCGCGTTGGCAGCCCATCCTGACGTGGACAAAGTAGCTTTCACCGGCTCCACCGAAGTGGGCAAACTGATTCTGCAGGCCGCCTCGGGGAACCTCAAGAAAGTGTCGCTGGAGTTGGGCGGCAAGTCTCCCAACGTTGTTTTCAGCGACGGCGACGTGAAGTCTGCTATCGCAGGTTCGGCCAGCGCCATCTTCTTCAACCAGGGACAAACCTGCTGCGCCGGTTCCCGTCTCTACGTGGAGAAAAGCATTTTCGACGAAGTGGTCGACGGTGTCTCCGCGAAAGCGAAAAAGATCAACATCGGCCCGGGATGGGAGGACTCGAGCGACATGGGTCCCCTGGTCTCCGAGGAGCAGCTCAACCGGGTTTGCGGTTTTCTGGAATCCGGACGCTCCGAAGGAGCCAAGGCTGTGACCGGAGGCAGCCGGCACGGCGACAAAGGATATTTTGTCGAGCCCACCGTGCTGGTCAATACCAACGAGAATATGAAAGTCGTGCGCGAGGAAATTTTCGGACCGGTGGTTACGGCAATTCCTTTCACCGATTACGACGACGTGGTCAAGGTAGCCAATAATTCGGTGTATGGCCTGGCTGCCGGAATCTGGACTCGCGATATCGGCAAGGCGCACCGTATGGCGGCGCAACTCCGGGCTGGCACGGTGTGGATCAACTGCTTCAACGTGTTCGATCCCGCTCTCCCCTTCGGCGGATACAAACAGTCCGGATGGGGCCGCGAAATGGGGCACGACGTGCTGGAGCTTTATACCGAAGTGAAGTCCGTCTGCACCGCTCTGTAGTCCTTTCGAACCAGATGTTCAGCACAAGGGAAGCTTCGGCTTCCCTTTTTTTCATCCCTGATGACTTAATGCAGATTCCCTCGTCTATTTCGCATGAAGATGGTTCGCCGTTTTCTGCTGGCCACGTTCCTTCTTAGTCTCACTGCTCTCGGCCAGGACGCCGCTATGTTCCGCGGTGACCTGGCGCACACTGGTGTGTATAACGCCTCGGGCGTTCCAAAATTCAGTCAGATCAAGTGGAAATTCCACACGGAGGGCCAGGTTATTTCCTCGCCGGCAGTGGCAAACGGCACGATTTTTGTCGGTAGCACGGACGGGAATCTATACGCCATAGATCTTGAATCCGGAGCGCAAAAGTGGAACCTCTTCACTGGGGTTCGCGTGACCTCTTCGCCGGCGGTGGAAAGTGGTGCCGTATATTTCGGCAGTTATAGCGGCAGGTTCTATGCCGTCGACGCGGCTAGCGGAAAACTGAAATGGAAATTTCAGACCGAGGGTGAAAAACGGTTCGAGGGCAAACATCTGCACGGATCGGAACCGGCGGCCGAAACCATGCCCGATCCCTTCGACTTCTACCTGTCGTCGCCGGCGTTGTGGCATGGCGCAGTTTATTTCGGAAGTGGCGACGGGAATGTATACGCTCTGGATGCTGCCACGGGCGCGCTGAAGTGGAAATTTCACACCGGCGATGTCGTCCATGCGTCTCCCGCGATCTCGGATGGGACCTTATTCATCGGAAGCTGGGACAGTTACTTTTACGCGCTCGATGCCGCCAGCGGAAAAGAAAAGTGGCGCTTCAAGACCGGCGAAGATCATCAGATTTACAACCAGGTCGGCATTCAGTCTTCCGCAGCGGTCATGAACGGGACGGTGTACTTCGGCTGTCGCGATTCGAACTTCTATGCGCTCGACACCCGCAGCGGGGAGAAAAAGTGGGCCTTCAACAATAAAGGTTCATGGGTCATCACGTCGCCGGCTGTGCAGGATGGAAAAGTTTACTTCGCGACCTCTGACACTGCTCTGCTTTATGCGCTCGATGGCAAGACCGGAAGCCCAATCTTCTCGCTGAAGTTTGACGGATGGCCGTTGTTCTCGTCGCCGGCGATCGCCGGCAGCATGTTGTACATCGGTTCGCACCAGGGAAAGCTGATCGCCATCGATCTCGCCACCCAGAAACCGGCCTGGATATTTCAGACGGACGCCTCCCGTCAAAATGGGCCAGCGCTGACCAAGCCGGATAGGACTCCCAACTACGGAGCCGCGTTCAGAGACAACTTTTACGAGAGCATGGTGATCGGCGTCAACAAGATGATGAGTGTAGGCGCCGTGCTCTCGTCGCCCGTGGTCGTGAACAACGTAGTCTATGTGGGCAGCACGGACGGCTTCCTGTATGCGTTGATGTAAGCGCGGGGGTTCCAATTTGAAGGGGTGCTCCGTCAAAACTCCGCTTGGATGGGGCACCTCGAGAATATCTACAGATAGCATCCCCGAAGCTATAGGTTCGTTCACGTCGGCAGAGTTATATTGGGCGATAGCCCTGCTAACTGCGTGATGAAAAAACTCGTCTCCGTCTCGTTTTTGTTTTCGATTCTGTTTCTTTCAGGCTGTGCCGCCAAGAAACAGCCGGTGGCAGCGGTGCCGCCTCCGCCTCCGGTTCGCAGCCAGCTGCCTCCGCCCACCGCGGAGGTCATCGAGCACTGTGTCGTGACCAAGCAGGAGAACGCGAATACGGTCTCGTGCCGCTGCGAACCCGTTACGACCCGCATCGATTCCAAGACCGGCCACACCGTGATTGTCTGCAAGAAAATGCCGCAGACGAAGTGAAGAGCAGCGAGTCCTCGGAAGCCCTGCGCTCAGGCTGACGAGGCGGCACTCAGGCTCCCACTCCTGCCACCCATTCGGCCTGCCGTGAGCCGCCATGACTCAGCGCGTACAGAACAAGTTCTACGCGGCTCGAGATACCTAGCTTGTCAAAAATCCGGAACAAATACTTCTTGATGGTGTGCTCGCTCAGGCAGAGTTCACGCGCTACTTCGCGATTGCTTAAGCCGTCCGCTACCAGCGCGACCACCTGCTCTTCGCGCGGGGTGAGCAACCGCATTCCCCGCGAGTTGACCATGTGCAGCGACGGTACCTGACTCAGTGCCTCGAGGAGGAATTGCATCTGTTCGCTGTTGGCCCAAACCTGGCCGCGGTGCACGCTCTGAATGCACTTGCAGAGCAACCGGAAGGGATGCTGGGAGAAACAAAACAAACCGCGGGCGCCGGAGCGGAAGGCGTTGACCACGATATCGCGGTCATAGGTATCGAGGAGAATGATTTTCGCTACTTGAGGATGCGCCAGATGCAATCGGCGCACCACCGTCATGTCCGGCCAGCCGTCCCTGGGGTTGTCGGCGTTAAGAACTGCAACCTGTATGGAGCGCGTGTTGATCGTCTGCAGGATGACATCGGGCTCAAGAACGCATGCAGTGACCTGCAATTCCGGACGGCGGCGCAGTGCACTGACCAAAAGTTGGCATTGCATCTGGTTGGAGTCAGCGACCAGGACGCCAATCGAAGTCGAAGTTTCAACCGATAGAAGCTCCACAAATCCTTCCCGCGAATCGCACTTCTGGTCGCAATCCAGTGCGAATGAGCTACAGGCTACGGGATCTGCCGGATGTATTTCTGTGACATCTCGACATCGCGGATGGTTGGATAACCTGTGGATCGCCGGCGTCGGAATTCGAGGGTGAGACACGCTTGTGATAACTCCGGCCTTATAACTGACTGCTAATCAATGAGATAAGCCAGATCTCGAGATCCGGTCCGGCGCGTTGGTGAAGTCATTGAACGTGAGTCTACTTTCGTGGGTAGCTCCAAAGAAGATGAGAAAGAATACCTAAGTCTTCAGGAGCAGTTCGCGAGTTGGTGTGTCTGCTGCCGCTACCTCGCAATTTCAGTTACACCTTCAGCGCCCACCCAAACCTGCCTACCTTCGTAGACAACACTTCGCAAGTCTTGTCGCTCCGGGTTCCCTCGGATAACTTGCGAACACCAAAGTTGCCGCGACAGCGGCGGCGGAAACAAGAGACAAAATGAAACAACTTCTGATCTGCGCGACAGTGCTGTTGGTTTTTGCCGCTCAGGCAGGTTCGGTGGCAGCCGTGGCTCAGGGGCAGACGAAAGCGTCGACTACCAGCCAGGGGGCGGCGGAGGCCACGAAATCCGGCATAGCGGGCGGTGCATCGAGTCCAGACGAGATGGGGAACCGCCGTCCGCTCTACCGGCTACGAAAAAGCGACATAATCGAAATCAAATTCAACTTCGCGTCCGAGTTCGATCAAACACTCAGTGTCCAGCCGGATGGTTTCATCTCACTGCGCGGGCTTGATGAGTTGTATGCGGAAGGCCTTACGGTGGCCGAGCTGCGGGCCGCAATTCGCCAAGCGTACACCACGACGCTGCACGATCCGGAGGTCACGATCAATCTCACGGACTTCGAGAAGCCTTATTTTATCGCCACCGGAGCCGTCGCCCATCCGGGAAAGTACGAGTTGCGCGGCGACTCTACCGTGACCGAGGGTGTGGCCTTGGCCGGAGGATTCACGGAACAGGCCAAGCACTCGGAAGTAGTGCTGTTCCGGCGGATTTCGGATGAACGGACCGAAGCCCGGGTACTGAATGTCAAACAGATGCTGAATTCCCGGAACCTGGCTGAGGACTTCCATCTGCAGGCGGGAGATTTATTGTACGTCCCGCAAAACCGGATCTCGAAAATTCGGCGCTACTTACCGACTTCCAGTCTCAGCACTTATGTAAATCCAACTCAATTCTGACGGAGAGTAAAAAATCTAACTGCCATCACATAGCAACTGCAAAAACCTCCCGGGCTTACGATGCCGTCAAGCGCACAAAGCCGCTGCCCGACAGAACCAGCAAATAGAGCGTCACCGGAACGGGAGAATTGGGTATGGGAGAAGAGCTCACGATCATTCGCAAACCCGCACCAGCCATCTCCCCCACCCTGCGCGACCTCATGGCGGTGATGTTCCGGCAGCGCCGTCTGGCTTTTCTCTCGTTTATCTCAATCTTCCTCGCTGTTCTCGCTTACGGCGTTTTCGCGCCTTCCTACCAGGCCCACATGAATGTGCTGGTGCGCCGAGGCCGTGTCGATCCCCTTGTCACACCGGCTCCCACTCCGTCGCCAATGTTTCAGCGAGACGAAATCAGTGAAGAGGAGCTGAATTCGCAAGTGGAGCTGCTAAGGGACGACGAGATTCTGCGCACCGTGGCCCAGGTTCCCGGACTGGCGGGCAACCCTTGGTACGAGCGCCTTCTCGGCGGCGATGAGGAAGCCCGTCTGGCTCGGTCAGTCCGGCGATTGAATCGTCGCTTGACGGTGGAAGCGATACGCAAGACCAACCTGATTCAAGTGGACTACTCCTCGCCCGACCCCACGCAGGCAGCGGCCGTGCTGCACGCCCTGGCGCACGCCTATCTTGAAAGGCAGCAACGCGTGCGACGCCCTTCGGGAGAGTATGAATTTTTTGAACAGCAGGTGGCGCAATCACGCCGTGGATTGCTGGATGCGGAGTTTCGGCTGATGGATTTCAGCAGCGATCAAGGCGTGGTCTCGGCAGCGCAAGAACGCGATATGGCGCTCCAGAAACTCAGTGACGCTGAAGCCAACGACCGCCAGAACCAGGTGGCCATGGCCGAGACGCGACAGCGCATTCTGGATTTGCAGGCCAAACTGAAGTCCCTGCCGGAGCGAACGTTGACCGTGATTCGGAATGCCGATAATCCGCAACTGGCGGAAAAAATGAAGTCGAAGCTCTTGGAGTTGCAACTCAGGCGGACCGAACTGTTGACCAAATTCGATCCTTCGTACCGCCTGGTGCAGGAAATCGATCAGCAGATCGCGGAAACTAAAACCACGATCGCCGGCGAGGAACACTCGCCGCTACGCGATGAGACCACGAACCAGGAGCCCAATCATGAGTGGGTTAAGTCGGAACTGATCAAGTCGCAGGTTGAATTGGGCACGCTCGAAGCCCACGGACAGGCTACGCGAGTGCAGGTAGCAGGCTACCGTGAAGTCGCGCAGCGCCTCGGCGGAAACGCTCTCCGGCAAGGCGACTTGCTGGGTGAGTTGAAAGCAGCGGAAGAGAAATATCTGCTGTACGTAAACAAACGCGAGGAGGCGAGGATCGAGGATGCGCTGGACCAGGGCGGAATCCTGAATGTCACCATCGCCGAGGAGCCGAGAGTACCGGCCTTGCCGGCTCGAGCTGGCTGGGTCTTTGGCCTGATCGGTGTATTGCTCGGAGGCACTTTAAGCACGAGTCTGGCGTTCAGCGCCGACTACCTGAACCAGGGTTTCCGTACTCCAGATGAGGTCATTGCCCATCTGGGCATCCCGGTTCTTGCGTCGTTGCCGTGAAAGAGATGAATCTCCCAATGGAAACCTTATGAGCACACGGCCGGATCTGCTGGAACACGCGCTGGCAGGCGACATCTTCGACACCGAGGTGGCCGAGTCGCAGCCCTGGGCTGTGCGTGAGTCGATCGTCTGGAATCCCGAACGCTTCGGCGAAGAGCAGATTCGCAGCCTGGTACGGCAGGTGTTTCTCCCCGGCTGGCCCAAGCCGGCTCGCCAAGTTGTCTTTTGTGCGGTCGACGACGGCGATGTGGCCGGAATATGTCTGCGCGTCAGTCAGGTCCTGGCAGCCCAGATTCCCGGTACTGTGGCCCTGGTGGAAGCCCATCTCGAATCGGTTCGGGAAACTGATGACTACGGACCGCCGGCGCCGGTGTTTCGTCCCGGCGGATTCAGGTCCATGAAGGATTCCGCGCGACGGGTTTCCAGTCATCTGTGGCGTGTGCCACGCGAAATGTTTCTCGCAGAAAACGAAGCGGGCCTTTCAGTGGAATGGCTACCCGGGCGGCTCCGGGAATTGCGGCTCGAGTTTGACTACACAATTGTGCACGGTCCGCCAGCCGCGTTGTGCAGTGATGCCGCGCTGCTCGGCTACCTCAGCGATGGGGTCGTGCTGGTGCTCGAAGCGAACGTCACACGGCGGGCGGCGGCACAAAGGGCGGTTCAGACGCTGCAGGCGACGAACGCCCGCCTGCTGGGCTCGGTATTGAGCAAACGAACATTTCCTATCCCGGAAGGAATTTACCGGAGACTCTAGGAACGCAAGCGTTCTTCGAGTCTCCATGAGGCAAGTCATTTTGTGGATAACCGGTTGCAAACCCGATTGGGACTCACCTAGCAGAGCTTCGTCCCGCCCTCTCTGACATTTCATGACAAACTATTCCCACCGGTTGGTGCCCGAAACTCTGGAGACGGACGTATCTTCCGGAGGCGCATGGTACGCAGTCCAGACTCACTACCGCTTTGAAACCAAGATAGCCTCGCAACTCCAGAACAAGGGCGTAGAAACGTTTCTCCCGCTGCTAAGGGAAACTCACCGCTGGAGCGACCGTCAAAAAACAGTCTCTCTTCCGTTATTTTCGGGATACGTTTTTGTACGCCTGCACTTGTCACCGTCAGCCCGCGCCATGGTGCTGCGTACCGAAGGGGTCGTGGCATTCGTGAATTCGCAGGGGAGTGCAAGTCCAATTCCTTCCCGCCAGATCGACGACCTGCGCCGACTGCTGGCGCAAAAAGTTCCCTGCGCCTTGCGCGCATTTCTGAAAGCCGGACAGCGCGTGCGAATTCGGGGCGGCTGCCTCGACGGCCTGGAAGGCATCCTGGCGCAGCGCAGTCAGAAAACCCTGGTCGTCTCCATTGAATGCATTCAGCGTTCGGTCGCGGTGACGATTGAGGGTTACGAACTGGAGCTGGTCTAAATGTCCTCTCCGGCCGCCTTCAATCCTGATCGCCCGGCAGGCCCACCCCGGCTCCTTCCGGTTAAAAAGTTGGAGTCCTTCGCGCCGGATCAGCCCGCCGGTCCGCTTCGTGCCGCCTTCGAATGGACCCCATGGCAGCGACCGGCCACCGCTCACGGCAATGAACGAAGCCGGGGGCGGAATGTGCTGATCGTCGGAGCCGGGCCCGTGGGTCGAGAGTTGGCCGCAACCTTGGAGCGGGATCCCATGGCGGACCGCGCCGTGGTGGGTTTCCTGGACGAAATCGAAACGCTCGCCGGCGATGTCCTGGGTCGCGTCGAGAACCTGGCCCACATCGCGCGGGCCGAATTCGTCGACGAGATCATTCTGGCCATTCCCAACCAGCACGACTTGGCGCTTCGCGTAATTCGTGAAGCGCGCCGCAACCGGCTCAGCATCAGGGCGGTTCCCGACCTTTATGGTTACGGATGGGACCGGGAGCACGGTCCCCAACGGGGACGGATCGGTCTGGAATATTTCGGCGACTTACCCGTCCTCACACTGCACGAGGAAGCGGTTCCAGCAGCGAGTTTGTTCTGGAAACGCGTACTCGACCTCCTAATCGCCGCACTCGTGCTAGTGTTGGCCGCACCTCTGATGGCTGCGATCGCGGTGGTGATCAAAGCAACTTCTCCCGGAAATGTTCTATACCAGGCCACGCGGGTGGGTCTTAAGGGCAGGAGATTCATCTGCTACAAATTCCGCACTATGGTTCCCGACGCGGACCGCATCAAGGAAACCCTGCGTTCGGGCAACGAACGCCAGGGTCCTTGCTTCAAGATTGCCGCTGATCCGCGCATCACTCAGGTCGGCCGCTTTTTGCGTCGTTACAGTCTGGATGAGCTTCCGCAATTGTGGAATGTATTGCGGGGCGAGATGAGCCTGGTGGGCCCACGGCCGCATCCCCTCGACGACTTCGAGCACTATCGCCTCGAACATCTCCGACGCCTGGACGTAACGCCGGGAATCACCGGACTCTGGCAAGTCGGTGCTCGCGGCGATCCATCATTTCAGCGAAACATGGCTCTCGACCTGGAATACATCGAGCACTGGAGTCTGGGGATGGATATCCGGATTCTGTGGAAGACGGTGTTTGTCGTCCTGAAGGGAAGCGGAGCCTAGAAATGGCCGCGACTGGACAAGCGACGCTGCGCAATTCTGTCCCCGCCCTGGCGCACTGGAGCGTCGTCACCGCATTCCGTCCGTTGCATGCCCTGATGGCGGCGCCGGAGGCGCTGTTTCTGGCCACCCTTGCCATCATGCTGTTCCGTCCTCCGGATCTGCAGTTTTACTGGCTCGATCGCATCGCATTTTTACTTCTCCTGTTTGTGGTGGCACTCCGAATGCTGGCGCTCCGCCGGCGCGCGACCATCGCCAATCCGGTAATGTGGCCGATGGCGGCATTGTTGTTGCTAGGCCTCTGCAGCCTTCTGGTCCAACCCTACGACCCGCAAAGTTGGAGCGTGTTCGCCGCCAAGTGGGTGGTGCCGTTCGCGCTGTATCATCTGGCGGGATCTGTTTTCGACAACCCTGCCTCCTTACGCCGATTTGAGACTTTTACGCTGGTCGTGCTGAGCTACTTGTGTCTGATCGCAATTCTGTTTCTGTTCGGCGCCAAAGAACTGATTTTCCCCCGTTACATCCTCGACGAAGGTCTCGGCATTCATGCCGATCGCGCTCGCGGACCTTTTCTTCAAGCCGTGGCCAATGGAGTCACGCTGAACATGCTGGGACTGATCGCCTTGGACTCCTTTCGACGCGGACGATTGAAGGGACCACCCGCGCTGTTGCTGGCGATTGCGCTTCCGCTCGCAATTCTCGCGACCCAGACCCGCGCGGTATGGCTGTCCTTCGCCGGCTGCATTCCAGTGCTGATGTTTCTTTCTTCCAGCAAACGGGTTCGCCGCGCCTGCCTTTGTCTGATTCTGGCGGGAGGCGTTGGGGTTCTAACCGCCCTCAGCTTCGAAGATACGAGCACCTCAATCTTTGCCCGCCTCGAGGAGCGCAGTCCGGTGGAGTTCAGGATTGTGATGTATCAGACCGGAATGGACATGTTTCTGGAAAAACCGCTTACCGGATGGGGGTTGGGCGACTTGCAACCGGAGTTGGCCAAGCGAGTCTACGACTTCCATCAGCCAGCCTTCTTCTTTCACAACACCTATCTTGAGATTGCCGTGCAACACGGCCTGCTCGGTCTGATTTTGTACCTGTGGATCATCGTCGACCTGTTCCGCCTGGGTAGAAAGTCGCACGCTCACATCGCTTCGCGCGAAGGCGTATTTCTGGATGAGCAATTTCGTTCTTTCTGGCCCGTGCTGGTGGCGGTCTATTTGTTCAACGGCTGTTTTGTGGTGATGAACTACCAGTTCGTAAACGGATTGCTGTTCACCATTGCGGGCATGCTGGCGGCACAGAATCGCCAGACCGATGCCCACTTGAATGCCCTTTCCCTCTGAGCCTTCCTGGCTCGACTACGTGCCCACCATCGCCTATTTCGCGAACCAATCGCCCTCTTCGGTGGAACCCTATGTCCTCGAGGAAATCGAGGAACTGCGCCGGCGGGGAGTGCACGTAATTCCAAGCAGCGCCAGGCGCCCGAATGGCGCCGTGCAGGATCAGCGGCTGAAATCATTCGCAACCGAGACGCTCTACCTGCAGCCGGTTAGTCTGGGGCTTCTCCTCCGCGCTTTCTGGCTCTGTCTGTTCAGACTTCCCGCCCTGTCCGACCTTATTGCGCGTGTGCTGGTGCAAGGCAACGAACCCATTGGACGTCGCTTGCGGGCGCTGCTGCACACTCTGCTGGGCGCATGCTACGCGTTGAAGCTTCAAGATCTGGGCGTAGAGCACATTCACGTGCACCACGGATATTTCGCTTCCTGGATTGCAATGGTGGCAGCGCGTCTGCTCGACATCAATTACAGCGTAACCTTGCATGGTTCGGATCTGCTGCTGCACGGCGCCTACCTGGATACCAAGCTGAAACACTGCTCATTCTGCCTGACCGTCTCGGAGTTCAATCGGCGCTTCATCCTCGAACACTACCCCGACGTCCAGCCCGCAAAAATTCTGGTCCAACGGATGGGAGTGGATTCATCTTGCAACCCGGCAGCCGCGCGGGCCGGGCCGGATGCCGGGCGATTGACGATGCTAACAGTCGGGCGACTGCACCCGGTGAAAGACCATGCGTTTCTTCTGAGGGCCTGCCATGAATTGAAGAACAAGGGCGCGGACTTCTCATGCCTGATTGCCGGCGAAGGAACGGAGCGTCCCTGGTTGGAGCACCTGATTCGAAACCTCGGGCTTGAGAAGCAGGTAACGCTCCTCGGCCATCTTTCCCGTCTGCAACTCGATGCCTGGTACCACTTGTGCGATCTCGTTGTACTCACCAGCCGCAGCGAGGGCATCCCGCTCGTCTTGATGGAAGCGATGGCGCGCGCCAAGACGGTTCTTGCTCCCGCGATCACCGGAATTCCAGAACTGGTAAAGGATGGCAAGACGGGGTTCCTCTATCGCGCCGGCTCGTTGGAAGATTTCATAGCCAAGATCGAAACGATTCATAGCTCGCGCGCTGCACTGGGCGATTTGCGCCGCGCTGCCCGTCAACACGTGCGAGAGCACTTTGACCGGGATAGAAATCTGGCCGCGCTCGCTGACCTGTTGATCTCTCGCATACGCACCAGGGAAAGGCAAAACTCAAATGAGAATTCTGTACTGCAACAAATATAACTTCGCCTTCAGCGGCACGGAAGTTTACCTCTTCGAGCTAATGGAATTAATGCGCTCGCACGGGCATGAGGCCGCCCTGTTCTCCATGGTGGACCCGCGCGGAGAGCCGACAAAATACGATCAGCATTTTGTTCCTGCGATTGATTTCAAGAGCGCCAAGCCAGCTTTGCTGAATGGTGCCAGGCAGGCGGCACACGCCCTCTACTCGCGCCAGGCGCGACAAAAATTACGCGAGATGATCAAGGCCTTCCGTCCGGACGTCGCTCATGTTCGCAACATCTATCATCATCTTTCTCCCTCAATTCTTTGGGAACTCAAGGCGCAACGCGTTCCCGTGGTCTACCACCTGAACGATTTCAAACTGCTCTGCCCCAGCTACAACCTGGTGGCGCGAGGGCAGGCCTGCGAGCGCTGTCGCGGAGGAAAATTCTGGCACGTGGTAACGGAAGGCTGCTACCAAGGGCCTCCCGGCGCAACTCTCGTTCTGGCGGCGGAGGCCTATCTCCACAAATGGCTGCGAAGTTATGAGACCTGTGTCAGTCGTTTCCTCGTGCCCAGCCGTTTCGTAAAACAAAAGCTGGTGGAAAACGGATGGGACGAAGAAAAAATCAGCGTACTTCCGCATTTTCAGAATCTGCCGTCCCAGACCGTCTCCGATCCGTTGCCCCAGGCTGCCATCCTCTATTTCGGCCGCCTTTCCGCGGAAAAAGGCCTGACTGATCTTTTGCGCGCCATGCAACATCTTCCTGCCATCGCCCTGCAGATTGCCGGGGAAGGCCCGCAGCGCGCGGAACTCGAGGGATTGGCTACAGATTTAGAACTGGCAAACGTCGAATTTGTCGGCCGCGTCTCGGGGGCCCAACTCGCGGGCTTGATTTCTTCCTCGCGCTTCACCGTGCTGCCCTCCCGCGCCTACGAGACGCTGGGCAAGACCATCCTCGAATCCTACGCGTGGGGGCGCGCCGTCGTGGCTTCGGATCTGGGTTCGAGAAGGGAATTGGTGCACGAGGGCGAAACTGGTGTTCTTTTCCGGGCCGGCGATGTCGCCCAACTCGCCGGGGCGATCTCGTTTCTGGCCGAACGGCCGATGCTGGCCGCGCAGATGGGCGCTGCAGGGCGGACGCTGGTGACAAATCAATATTCACCTGAGAAGCACTACCAGGCGCTGACCAATCTTTACGAGCAGCTGGCGCCGGGACCGACAAAAGGGAGCAACCGAAAGATCGGCTCCATCGCAAAACAGCCGCCCCTGCGGATTGCATTCATCGGCGGCCGCGGCGTGGTTTCGCAATACAGCGGGATTGAAACCTACTATGAAGAAGTAGGCAAGCGGCTGGCCCAGATGGGACACGAAGTCACGGTGTACTGCCGAAGCTATTTCAGCCCGGCGCGGCAGGTTCACAACGGAATGCGTCTGGTCCGGCTGCCAACCATTCGGTCCAAGCATCTTGAGACTCTGGTGCACACCTTTCTGAGCACCGTCCACGCAGTTTTTGGCGACTCCGATATCGTGCACTATCACTGTCTGGGCCCGGCGCTATTTTCATTCCTGCCGCGCTGGTTCGGAAAAAAGACGGTGGTCACGGTGCAAGGTTTGGACTGGCAGCGGCAAAAGTGGGGCCGGACTGCATCCGCTATTCTGCGCCTTGGGGAACGGGCTTCCATCAAAATGCCCGACTTGACCATGGTGGTATCGCGGACGCTGCAGGATTATTACCGGGCCCGTTACGCTACCGAAACGGCATACGTTCCGAACGGCACCATGTTACGGCGGCGCCGCACCACCACACGCCTGCGTGATTGGAATCTCGAACCCGCCGAATATCTCTTGTTTCTAGGGCGCTTCTCTCCAGAGAAGAACTGCGAACTCCTGATCCAGGCCTATGAACAGATCGACACATCGGTGAAGCTGGTTCTCGCCGGTGGCTCAAGCCACTCTGAGGCATATGCCAAGCGCTTGCGCCAGCACCAAAGCGATCGAATTCGAATTCTGGATTGGGTGTCCGGCGAAGCCCTGGATGAACTCCTCACCAATGCCATGCTGTTCGTCCTGCCCTCCGATCTGGAAGGTCTCTCGCTGGCCCTGCTCGACGCCATGGGAGCCGGTGTTTGCGTTCTGGCCAGCGATATTCCCGAGAACCGCGAGCTGGTCGATGGTTC
The DNA here is from genome assembly GCA_963822555.1 of Terriglobia bacterium. Lineage (GTDB taxonomy): Bacteria > Acidobacteriota > Terriglobia > Terriglobales > Acidobacteriaceae > JAIQFF01. The sequence continues at coordinate 3,098,233 of CAWGHY010000002.1, read as the reverse complement.
TGGCTTTACTTTTCGCCACGGCGATCGGAATGACCTGGAACGAATGCTTCGACTGCTGATCTCCGAGCCCGAAATCCGGAAAACCGCCGCCGCCGAGGCCAGAGCAAAAGTGTGGCAACACTATTTGTGGGGCCGGGTAACGCGCGAGATTGAAGGAAGCTACCTGAAGTTGGCCGCGGGGAACAAAACCACCAGGCCAGCCGCGCCCACACCAGCATCTGACTATCGTCCCCGGGCTGCGTAGTTCTCAGCATCTCTGGATGTGTCCAGAGAGAAGAGCCAGCACGACCATGCGGGGACAGTCGCCGTCGGCTGTCCACGTGGTTTGTGATCCCGGCTATTTGTTCAGCCCTTGGCTTCCCGAAACCACGTTTTGTCGTTTCTTTATTACAATCAGAGCAGCGTCGCCGATTGACCACGCCTGAACCCGGCGTAACCTGCTCCTATGAAAAAAACGATTCTCGTGACCGGGGGATCCGGATTCATCGGTTCCAACTTCATCCTGCAATGGATCGTGCAGGAAGGCACTCCGGTGGTGAACCTCGACAAACTGACCTACGCGGGCAATCCGGCCAACCTGCTCCCGGTGGCTTCCGATCCCAGGTATCACTTTGTCCAGGGAGATGTGTGTGATCGCGACCTGGTGCGAGAATTGATCAGGCTGCACCAGCCCCGTGCCATCGTCCATTTCGCGGCTGAGAGTCACGTGGATCGCTCGATCCATGGCCCGGGCGACTTCATCCGTACCAACGTGTTCGGCACATTTAGTCTGCTGGAGGAAGCGCGGACCTATTGCGCCGAGCTACTCGATGCCGATCGCAAATCGTTTCGGTTCCTTCACGTATCTACCGATGAAGTGTATGGCTCGTTGGGCGCGAATGATCCGCCGTTTTGCGAAACCACTGCGTACGCTCCTAATAGTCCATATTCGGCGTCCAAGGCGTCGGCCGACCACTTGGTGCGCGCTTATCATCACACCTACGGGCTTCCGACGTTGACCACAAATTGCTCGAACAACTATGGGCCTTATCAGTTCCCGGAAAAGCTGATCCCGCTGGTCATTCTGAATGCGCGAGCCGGCAAGCCGTTGCCCGTGTATGGAGACGGGCAGAACGTGCGCGACTGGCTCTTCGTCGAAGATCACTGTGACGCCATACGCCTGGTTCTGGCCCAGGGCAGGGTGGGAGAGACTTACAACATTGGCGGAGGGGGCGAAAAACGAAACCTGGAAATCGTAGAAACCATCTGTGACCTCCTGGACCAATCGTGTCCCGACGATCCCGCGATACCCCACCGCAAACTGATCGCCTTTGTCCAGGACCGCCCGGGTCACGACCGCCGCTATGCCATTGATTCGCGCAAACTCGAACGCGAATTTGGATGGAAGCCACGGGAAAGTTTCGAGAGCGGCATTCGCAAAACTATTCGCTGGTATTTGCAGCATGAGGATTGGGTGAAGGAAGTTACCAGCGGCGCCTACCGTAAGTGGATTGCAACCCAGTATTCATAGCGCTCTGGCGGTTGCTCCACGAATCAGGGAAAATACCAAATGCGAATCACCATCTTCGGCGCATCCGGCTTACTGGGAAAAGCGCTGATGCGTGAGTGGCATGCCGACGATGTCACAGGGCTCGGCTCGTCGGACGGAGACATCCGGGACGCGGAGCAGGTGCAAAGGGTAGTCCAGCGCAGTCGGCCGGACTGGATTGTGCTTGCGGCAGCCTACACCGATGTTGATGGCTGCGAGACCCACCGCGACCTGGCCTTCGACGTGAACTGCCGCGGGGCCGCAAATGTCGCTCGCACCGCGAAGGAACAAGGCGCCCGCCTGCTTTTCCTCAGCACAGATTACGTCTTCGACGGTATGAAAACGACGCCCTACGCCACCGATGATCCCCGCTCGCCGCGCAGTGTTTACGGCGAGTCGAAGGCCGAAGGCGAGATAGAAGTGCTCCGGATCCTCCCCCAATGCTGCGTCGTTCGGACGTCATGGCTCTTCGGGACCGGCGGAAAATGTTTCCCCGGCACAATTCTCAAACTGGCCGCCAGCCGTCCACAACTGGAGGTAGTTGGCGACCAGCGCGGCTCGCCAACTTACACCATCGATCTTGCACGAGCGGTGATCGAACTTTGCCGGCGCCAGGCCAGCGGCATCGTGCACGCCACCAACCGCGGTGAATGCTCCTGGTATGAATTTGCGCGCGAAATTATTGTCGGTGCAGGAGTCGACACGCTTGTGCGCGAAACCACCAGCGACAAGTTTATCCGCCCCGCAAAGCGCCCGAAATATTCCGTGCTGTCTCCGGAAAGCCTGCGGAGACTTGGCATCGAAATGCCCGACTGGGAAGACGCTTTGCGAAGATACCTCGCCGAAACGCTTCCGCTACCTCTAACCACGTAGGGACAAGGTTCCTCATCGGCCCGGCGAAGCAAAGCTCCACTTTCTTAGGTGTCAAGAGAACAACGTCGTCGGCCCGCGCTCGACTGAAACCGACACCTACGCGGGCTGGGATGCCCTCAGCTGGCCTTGGAGAACAGTCCGCATACTCTCCTGGTGGCGTAGATCCAGCTTCGTGCCGGCGCACGTTACGTGGAAAACGTCAGTGGCGGTCTGACCCTGCGTGTCGATGATCGCAACCTCGATATTGCAGCCAAGTTCGGCCATGGCGGAACTGATGTCATAAAGCAGTCCAGGACGGTCCTGGGCGATGATCTCGATGAGCGTGCTATGTTGCGAGCAGGCATTGTCTATCTGCACGCTGGGCTCAACGGTTATCTTCGGACTCTGCAGGCCTGGTTTGAATTTCGTCTCCATGAGTTCGACAACATCGATCTCTCCCGAGACGGCCTCTGCGAGTTTCCGCTTCAGACGGTCGATCTCCGACGGATTCAGCTCGAGCGTCCGGAAGCGGTCGGAAAACCGGATCGTGTCGAGCACCACGCCCGCCTTGTTGGAAAAGGCTTCTGCCTTCAGGATGTTCATACCCCACGACGATAGCGTTCCCACCACGTGGGAAAATAAGCCCGGGCAGTCCAGTGTCAATAAAATCAGCTCGAAGTAGCCATCGCGGGCGAGTATGTCGATCTGTGGTTCTTCATCCTTCTGTTTGAGGCGATCGTACATACGGCAGTGGGCCACGATCTCGCTCGAAGAGTGCATCAGCAAATAACGTTTGGGGAAACCTTCCAGGAACGAAGTGATGTGCTTCGTGTCGGTCTCACCAGCGGCGGCTACAACTTCCTTGATTCGTTCGCTATTGGAAACACTCAGTGTGAGGCGTTGATCGTCCACGCTGCGGCTCAGATGATTGAACGCGGCAGCGTAGAACTGCCAGAGTAATTCAGCTTTCCAGGGCGTTAGAGCCTCGGGATTGACCGATTTGACGTCGGTGTAGGTAAGCAGCGTGAGCATCTTCAGCCGCTCGGTCGTGCCTACGCAGTCACTGAAGTCGGCCACCACCTTGGGGTCAAAGATGTCCTGCCGCATGGTGGTCGACGACATTCGCAAATGATTCGCGATCAGGAACACGACAGTCTCGCGCTCAACCGAATCAAGTCGCAGCCGTTCGACAGCGCTGGCCGACGCTTGCAGACTTCCGGCTACGTGATCGTCATCGGGCATACCCTTGCCCACATCGTGGAGCAAAAGCGCCAGGAAAAGCAGATCGGGACGTTCGAGTCCGTCCAGGATGTCGCGGAAGCGGCGTTCCAGCTCGCTGTCGGGCGCTCGCAGCGCGTGTATATTCTCGATCGCCACCAGCGAATGTTCGTCGACCGTGTAGCGGTGGTAATAGTCGCGAATGACCAGCGAATCGACCGCCTGGAACTCCGGAAACAACACTACCAGGATCCCCAAGCGGTGCATGGCGCGCAGCGCGGCTCCGGCGTGAGGCGATACCAGAATTCGCCTGAAGTATGACCAGACCTCCGGGGAATCCTGCGCCCACTGCCGCAGCTGAGGAACCGCGGCCTCGACGCAACGTTCAGTTTCGGAAGTCAACTTCAGCCCGTGCCGGCCGACAAATTCGAAGAGGCCAAGCAACACCGACGGATCCTGTACGGAAGCAAGCTGCCGCAGAAAAACCCGGCCTTCGACTACGGAAAAATCAGCATTCGACAGGCGCGATTTGCGGTTTTCTAACAGGCGGTACAGGCCGGAACGCGATGGCGGCACTTCGTCAAAGAGAACGGTAAGTCGGTAGATGGACCGGACATGCCTGAAGTATGTCCGCATCCAGACGGCCGGCGCTACCGGCGCTCCCTCTGGTAATCCGATTCCGGCGGCAGCCGCTTCAGACTGCAATTCGTAAGTCAGTTGATTCAGGTCCCGTCCCTGGCGGTAATGCAGGAAACAGCGCACGGCGGACAGAAATTCGAGGGCAGCATCGCATTCGGCGCGAAACGCCTCCGGCAGCAGGCTCTCCGGCGCAGGCCATACGCCGGTCTTCTCCAATTGTGAAATCAGACTGAGCCAGCACGCGACATGGTAGTCGCGCAAGCCGCCGGGAGAGTCCTTGATGTTGGGTTCAAGATGAAAGATGGTGTGACCGTACTTGTTGTGACGCGCCGAGGTCAGATCGATCAGCCTTCGCTGCAGCTCCAAAGCCTCGCGAGCCACCATTTTCGGAATAACCTGCGAGCGCAACTTTTCGAAAAGCTCGCCGTCGCCGCAGATGTAGCGGCAATCCAGCAGGGAAATATTGAATTCGAGATTGTCCCGGTGTAATTTGCCACACTCAGCCAGCGAGCGGGTGGTGGGGCTGACCCGAAGTCGCAGATCCCAAAGCGCCTGGGAAATTAGCGGAATCACCCGCTTCTGAGCGTCATCGCTCAAGGCCGAATCATGCAGGAAAAGCACGTCCACATCGGAGCATGGAAACAGCGCACGACGTCCGTAACCGCCCAGCGCGGCGACACACATCCGGTCCGGCAAGCCGGGGGAGAATTGATTCCACAATTCGCTGATGAATGAATCGGTGAGATTCGAGCGCTCCCGGATGGCATTCTGGCCGTTGTGTGACCGCTCGAATCGTTCGCGTATCTTCCCCGACTCCGCCTGATATGCGTCCTGCGAGAGCGAGCTATTCGTCAGCACTGGCATCAGACTCCGGTCCCCTAGCGTCAATCGGTGTCGGATGGCTGCCCTTCCGGCCGCCAGAGAGCCACGCGGTTCTACCTTGAGATCGAGAATTCACTAGGAAACTCGCCCGGGAGCTGATTATGCGATTTTTTGGGCTGCGAAGGCTAATCTATAGTTTTTATAGCTAGCATTCGGAACGGTTATGGGCTCGGGCCTGAGAAAGTAGCGTCGGCGTCCCGCCGACTGTCTGGTGGGCGTCCAGCCCACTCATTGGGACGGCGGGAAGCCGGCGCTGCTGGCGTTAGACTGCTATGGCTCCGCGTTCCAGGTTGCGAATGCGAATGACTTCGTCCACCTTGGAGAGAAATATCTTTCCATCCCCGATCTTGCCGGTGGAGGCCGCTTTGACAATCGCATCGACGGCGGCGTTGACCTGTGCGTCGTCGATCACGATTTCAACCTTGACCTTGGGTAAAAGATCCACGGAATACTCCCGGCCGCGATAAGTCTCGGTATGGCCTTTCTGCCGGCCGTGGCCTCGTACCTCGGAGATAGTCATCCCCGTAATGCCCGCTTCGGTCAAGGCTTCCTTGACGGCTTCAAATCGTCCGGGCTGAATGATCGCTTCGATTTTGGTCATCTTTTTTCCTGTCTCGGGCTGCCGGTCAGCCGCCGGAAGCAGATAGTACACTCTGCCTCGGGCGGCCGATCACAGCGCCCAGGTTGGGTTAGCTGGCAATGCCAGGTGCATGTTGAGTGCTGGCCGGAATTCCCCGTACACTAGCCAGCGGTAGTTCCTGCGTCATTCCGCCAGGCGCGCCCAGAGCTGAAATGACATATTCGGGGTAAGCCGAGATGCCGTGCTCGTGCAGATCCATGCCATAGGTTTCCATTTCTGCAGGCAAGCGAAGCATCCCCATTGCGTTTACCACGAGCATCACCACCATGGCAACGGCGAAAGTCGCCGCGGTTACGCAGGCGCTCCCGATGATCTGGGCTTTGAGCACCTGGGTCCCGCCGCCGTAGAACAATCCTTTCAGGGGCGCCGAGTTGTCAGGCGAAATCGGCCCAGTCGCGCCGTATTGGCCGCAGGCAAAGAGGCCAAGCGAAAGCGTTCCCCAGATGCCGCACAACCCATGTACGGGCACCGCACCGATGGGATCATCGATACGCAACCATTCCAGGAGATCGACGCCCATGATGACCAGAACTCCAGCGATTCCGCCGAGCAGGACTGCGCCCGTCGGACTGACCCAATAGCAAGGGCAGGTAATCGCTACCAGTCCAGCCAGAAATCCGTTGGTGGTGTAGCTGGCGTCCCATTTCTTGAATTTCATGTAGCCGTAGAAGATCGAAGTGAGTCCGGCTGCGCACGCCGCCAGGGTGGTATTTGTCGCCACGCGCCCGATGCCGATAAAGTCCATTGCCGAGAGGGTGCTGCCGGGGTTGAACCCATACCAGCCAAACCAGAGAATAAGGCCGCCGCTCACGGCGATGGTCAGATCATGAGGCAGCATCGGCTCGCCACCATCGCGTTTGAATTTTCTTCCCAGTCGTGGCCCCAGAACGATGGCACCGGCCAGAGCGATGAATCCGCCAATCGTGTGGACCACCGTCGAGCCGGCAAAGTCATGGAAGCCCATGCCCAGCGATGGGAAGAAGTGGCCGTCACTGCCCATCAAGGCCAGCCAGCCATCCGGTCCCCAGGCCCAGTGCCCAATGATTGGATAGATGAAGCCGGTGACGCAGACGCTGTAAAGCAGGTCGCCGACGAATCCGGTGCGGCCGATCATTGCGCCCGAGGTAATTGTCGAGCAGGTATCGGCAAAGGCGAACTGGAAGATCCAGACCGCCAGGAAAGCGACGCCCGTGGTTTCATAGGTGGCCGGCGCATTCTGCAGGAAGAACCAGTGATAGCCGATGAAGCCGTTGCCGTGGGAGAACATGAAAGCGAAGCCAATGGCGTAGAAGAGAATCCCGCAAAGACAGGTGTCTACCACGCATTCCACGAGGACGTTGACGGTCTCACGAGAACGACAGAAGCCCGCTTCCAGCATGGTGAAGCCGACCTGCATGCCGAACACCAGGAAAGCGGCGATCAGGGTCCAGGCCGTGTTCACCGGGTTCACGACGTCGGCAGCTTTGACTTCAGGTGTGCCCGTTTGGGCATACACGTGAGCAAAGAAGGCGGCAGAGACGACTGCCATGATCGCCAGCACCAGGCCGACGCCCAGCACTTTGCCCGCCAGCAACGTTCCTCCATAGCTGCGCCATTCCGGGTCTCGCAGTCGAACCAACAACCGGGAAAACTTTTGGGCCAGAGATAATCTCGAGACCCGTTTTAAGTCAGCAGTCATAGTGTCGCTCCAGTCCTTGATTTGTTAGCTGCAACCACGCAATCAACGTGCCTAATTCTGTACTGCGATTCACAATTGGCGCGGGGACGGCCTGGGCACTGGGACCAGGGGTGGTTTGAGTTGAGCCCAAGCCGTCAGCCCACATAAAAGCGGCATCATTGCCGCTGGGTAGAAGTTGCTCTTCCAGCAAATATTCGAACCCGAGCCAAAGCTGCGGTTTTTTCACGTCGACTCCTCCTGGCTATTTGGCATCGGCGCTGCTGAACGCGTACACCATGCCCAGCGTCACTGTGTTCTGTGCGTCTCTCAACAGTCCTGTCCGGTAGGGAAAAACATTCTGGTCCGACATGTCGCGCCGGAATTCCAACCGGGTGATGATCTTGCTCGCCAGCATGCGCTGCAGCGTCAAGGTGAATTCGCCCACATTCTGAGCGGTGCCGGTCGAGAACCCGTTGTGGTCCTTGAACCATTCGCCGCGAGTGGCGATGGCCCAGGTGGCGTTGGGAGCGTACTTGATGTATCCCGCAATGCCGGTCCACCACACCGCGGACGTGGGCAAGCCCGGGCCCAGCAGGGCCGCTCGATCGTGGCCGTAGTCGTAATTCGCCATCAGCGAGAGTTTTGAGTTTGGAGTGTAGGTAACGACTGTGTCGGTGAGATGTCTGAAGTCCGAGTTATCGTTACTCTGTTCCGGCCCTACCAGATAGTTTTCAATCAGACTGAACTTGCCGCTTGGAGTCCAGGCAGCGCTAAAGCCGGTGGTCTTGCCGCTATTGTTATCCACGCTGTTGTTCCAGCCGTTCATCAGGTACCCGGTGAGAGCGAACTTGTTGTTGAAGGCGTATTTGCCGCTCATGCCGAAATGAAAGTACGGAATGGCCCACGAAAACAGAAGGCCGCGAGAGTAGTTCCAGTTGTCCTTGGTCTCGATGACTTCCGCGCCAGCAGGAGTTACAAACTTCCCGACATTGATCTGCAGACCCTTGCCTACAGGGGCGAGATACTCCAGATATCCTTCTTTCAGATATTGATCGAAGTTGGTAATGGTGGATGGCGGAGCCAGCACAGGAGTGCCCGGCACATTGGGCGACGCGATCTCGCCTCCGTTGACCAGGTTCATGGCCTGCCCAAAGCCGAGAGCGATGTGATACCCGACGCGGCTCGCGGTCGCATCTGGGGCCTTGTCCGCCACCAGTTCAAGCATGTTGAGAGCAAACTGGCTGGAGTTGACGTCGAAGTTGCGGAGAGCGGTCGTGCGGTTGGCAGGTTGGTTGGAATTGTAGCCGTAATAAACGTCGACAAAGCCGCTCAATGTGGTCGGCCCCAGTAACCCGGCCAGCCCGGTAGCTGCGGAAGTGGCTGGCGGCGCGGAAGTGGGAAGAGCGGCAGCGGCTGTAGCCGGGGCAGGGGCGGCCGCTGCCGCAGCCGCGGTGGCTTTCTGTGCCTCCATCTGACTGCGAAGCTCCGCCAGTTGTTTTTCCAATAAGTCGATACGACTGGAAAGATCCGCCCCTGGCTCAGTTTGAGCCAGAGCGCTACTCCCGGATCCGTAGATAATGCCAAGACATAGAGCAAAAACCAAAAGCCTCCCACGGAAGGCACACTTCATCTGGACGACCCGCTTTCTCCCTTAAGTCACGTTTCTCAGCGCACCTAAGGTGCACACCCCAGCAACCAGTGGCGGCACAGTACAGCCCGGCGCGTGCCAGAGTCCAATGCATAATTCTGGTCGTGCTTATCACAATTACTTTTGAGAACATTAATCTATGAAGGAGATAAGACAAATTTATTGCTCGATCACGGAAGGGAAATGACTGTGTCGAGTGAAGCGTAGAGAACTCCGCTAGTGGCGGGCGTTTCCCGCCACACGAATGCGGTCAATGCTGCGGGCAGATCTTGTGTTCGATCTTGATGTTTCCAGTTCTTCTGTAGCACGGGCTCAACGAACCTTCACGACAAGATACAGAAACGGGTTGGTCACTTCCACGAACTGGTGCGGCACACCGGGGGCCAGGATGATCAAGTCGCCCTGGGAAAGTTTCCGCGTCTCGCCGCCCCGGATACTGTTCGCGCGAATCTCGTCCGGTGCAACGGTTTTGCCATCCACAGCTTCGCCGCCGGTGATGAAGGTCGCGGTTCCTTGGAGCACGTAAATAATGTCCGAGTACTTGCCGTGGACCTCGGCCTGGCCCGGTTGTTCGCGACGGCTGGCGTGTACCTGGTAGTTGCGGCCATCGCTGCCATCGAATAGCACCGCACCTTTTGCGAAGCCAGCATCCACCTTGCTCTTTTCAAAATAAATGACCGCGGAACCGCTGCTCGCAGCGCCGCTGTCAACTGCTTTCTTCTCGGCCACCTGACCGGTCGCGAAACTGAGAAGACAGAAGACCGCAGATGCAAGAGCGGCATGACGAACGGGATTCAGTTTGATCTCCATAATTTCCCTGCTTTCATTGTGAGTTGGGAACTGGGCTGCAGCAACGGTTCGGACTGGCGCGCCCTGGATCGAAAGTTTACCCCATATACGGAAGTGAGGCTCGCCCTGGCAGGGCGAAAACGGCTCGTTCCTGTGATTAACGTACCGTGGTACACTGGTACCATGAGAGAAGAAAATACGCGGATCCTCGTGGAACGCGTGCAAACCGGAGTTCGACTTGAAAAACGTTTGCTGAAGGTACTCAAGGCTTTTGCCGAATACCATGATCTGACGCTGGGCGACCTGTTGGAAGGAATTGTTCTGCACGCCTTCGATGGCAAGACCCCATTTGGCCAGGCGTCTCTCGAACGCATCAAGGACCTGAAAAAGTTCTACGGGCTCCAGCTGGATTCAAGGGCCAGCCATCGCTTAAAAGAAGATGAAAAAAAACGCAGGCCATCCCGATGACTGATCAGGAATTGATCGACCGCTTTGAAGATGGCACTCTTCCCGAGGCGTGTTTTCACCATCGCGAGCATGTCCGAACCGCATTCCTTTATCTGACCAGGTACCCAGTTTTGGAAGCCTTACAGATATTTTCCAATACCCTGCGAAAATTCGCGATCACTCTGGGAAAAACCCAGCTTTACCATGAGACCATAACCTGGGCTTACGTTTTCCTCATCCACGAGCGCATGGCGAGAGGCGAGACAAAACAGACGTGGGAAGAATTTGCCCGCGTCAACCCCGACCTGTTGCTTTGGAAGAATGGAATCCTGACCAAATATTATCGCGCCGAGACGCTCGCGTCCGAGCTGGCGCGATCGGTCTTTGTCCTTCCCGACGTGTGGGCCTAGAACGTCGTACCTTCCACCATGTGTCACTTCTCGCAACCCCTGCATCCCATCTGCGAGTTCCGGGAGAATCCAGACTAATCATCACGATAGAAGAATCACGTCTGTGGTTCCAGACCCCAATGGGTCGACACGATTAAAATTGAGAAAGAATAGGAGAGCATCCCCTGTTCATTCGGGCGCAAGCACCGCTTACAACTCCACGACGGGAGACCTTCGATTCGCCGGGGCAGAGTGCTATGATCGCGCGGGTCCCCTGAGAATTGAGTCAAGCGTCTGGCGAGCCCGGTCCCGCTACGGGAGAATTGTTCAATGACACAGGAAGAGATTCGGCTGGCGGAATCGGACGAGCGCAAAAAACATTGGAAGCGCTGGGGGCCTTATCTCAGCGAGCGCGCCTGGGGTACGGTCCGCGAAGACTACAGCCCTTACGGAACCGCCTGGGAGAGCCTGCCTCACGACCACGCTCGCTCGCGTGCCTATCGTTGGAATGAAGACGGTCTGGGGGGAATCAGCGACCGCCGACAGTCGGTCTGCTTTGCCCTGGCGCTGTGGAACGAACGCGACCCCATCCTCAAGGAACGCATGTTCGGACTCACCGGCAATGAGGGAAACCACGGCGAGGACGTGAAGGAATATTACTTCTATCTCGACAGTACTCCGACCCATTCGTACATGAAGTATCTCTACAAATATCCGCAGGCGGAATTTCCCTACGCAAAGCTGGTGAGCGAGAACCGGCGCCGGGACAAGAGCCAGCCAGAATACGAACTGATAGACACCGGCGTGTTCAACGATGACCGCTACTTCGATGTTTTTGTGGAATACGCCAAAGCCGACGTGGAAGACATTCTCATCAACATTACGGTTTCAAACCGCGGCCCCGAGACGGCCAGTCTCCGTCTGTTGCCTACGATCTGGTTTCGTAACACCTGGTCATGGGGAGAGGGAAACGCGGCGCCTCGACTCAAACAAGCCAGCGCTTCGCCGAACCCTGCGATTGTCTTGGATCATCCTGACACGGGGAAACGCTGGTTGCACTGCGAGGGCTCTCCAGAACTTCTCTTTACCGAGAATGAAACCAATGCGCGGCGCTTGTATGGTGTCGACAGCCGCACACCGTATGTGAAAGACGGCATAAACGATTACATCGTGCACGGAGCCAGGGACGCCGTGAATCCGGAGCATTCCGGCACCAAGGCGTCCGCGCACTACAAGCTTGCCCTGAGCGCGGGAGAGACCGCCGTCGTGCGCCTGCGCCTGACCAATGTCGACCTTGGGACAACGAATGCGTTCGACGGCTTTGATCGCACGCTCGCGCTGCGCTTGAATGAAGCCGACGAATTTTACGCGACCGTCATCCCCCAAGACCTCACGCCAGATGCGAAGAATGTCATGCGGCAGGGCTTTGGCGGCATGCTCTGGTCCAAGCAGTTTTACCACTATGTGGTGAGGCAATGGCTTGACGGCGATCCCGGAAATCCGCCTCCGCCTCCGCAGCGCCGCAATGGGCGCAATCATGAGTGGCCGCATCTCTATAACTCGGATGTGATCTCCATGCCCGACAAATGGGAGTATCCCTGGTACGCGGCGTGGGACCTTGGATTTCATTGCATTCCGCTGGCGCTTGTGGATTCCGATTTCGCCAAAGAGCAGCTCATCCTCATGTTGCGGGAGTGGTACATGCACCCCAACGGTCAGATTCCCGCCTACGAGTGGGCGCTGGGCGACGTGAACCCACCCGTGCATGCCTGGGCTTCGTGGCGGGTTTACAAAATCGATAAGAAGCGCAAAGGCAAAGGGGACCGCGAATTCCTGCAGCGTGTCTTTCATAAGTTGATCCTGAATTTCACCTGGTGGGTAAACCGCAAAGACGCCGATGGCATGAATATTTTCCAGGGAGGATTTCTGGGGCTGGATAACATCGGGGTGTTCGATCGCAGCGCGCCGCTGCCCACCGGAGGCTACATCGAGCAATCCGACGGCACCAGCTGGATGGCGATGTACACCTTGAACCTGCTGGCGATCTCGCTGGAACTAGCGCGAGAAGATCCGGCATACGAAGACGTGGCCAGCAAATTCTGGGAGCACTTCATCTATATTGCGCGTGCCATGAGCCGGCGCGGCAATGACGGCATGGGATTGTGGAACGAAGAAGATGGATTCTTCTACGACGTGCTGCGACTGCCCGATGGCGCAAAGTTTCCCATGAAGATACGCTCCATGGTGGGGTTGATTCCGCTGTTTGCAGTGGAGACGTTGGAGCCGGACGTTCTAGACCGGCATCCCGGCTTCAAGAGAAGGCTGGAGTGGTTCGTCGAAAATCGTCCCGACCTCACCGACAATATCGCTTCCATGACGAGCGAAGGTAAGGGTGACCGCCGGCTGCTGTCGATCGCCGATCCGGAACAACTTCGCGACATTCTCAAATACATGTTGGATGAGCGCGAGTTTCTCTCCCCGTACGGCATCCGTGCCCTCTCACAGTATCACCGCGATCATCCCTACATCCTCAATGTCGACGGCATGGAGCATCGCGTGGACTACGAGCCAGGTGAATCTTCCACTGGCCTTTTCGGCGGAAATTCGAACTGGCGTGGCCCGGTATGGTTTCCCACGAATTTCCTCCTGGTCGAGTCTCTGCAAAAGTTCCACCACTATCTGGGAGAGAACTTCAAGGTTGAGTTCCCCACCGGTTCAGGGAAGATGATGACCTTGTGGGATGTGGCCGGAGAATTGTCGCGCCGCATGACGAAAATATTCCTGCGCGACGAGAAGGGACGGCGCCCGGTGTTTGGGGATCTGGAGAAATTCCAAACCGACCCGCACTGGCGCGACCTGGTGTTCTTTCACGAGTACTTCCATGGCGACTCTGGCGCCGGAGTTGGCGCCAGCCACCAGACCGGCTGGACCGGGATCGTCACGAAGTTAATGCAGCAAAGCGGGGAATCGCGCAGCCGCAAGAAAACTAAGTCTCCGCCGGCGCCGGTCGCGGCCGAAGGTTGAAGTCGCCGGAGAGGTGTATCGTCGACGGGGAGCATCCATGATTCAGTTCGGTAAGGAAACCTGTGGCAACCTGGATGAGGCGCTGCGACGCGAATGGTTGGAAACCAATGGCTTGGGCGGTTTCGCATCGTCAACGATTACCGGCCTGAACACGCGCCGCTACCACGGACTGTTGGTGGCGGCCACCAAGCCCCCCGTCGGCCGTGAGGTACTCCTCTCGAAACTGGAAGAGACGCTGGTGATTGATGAACAGGCGTACGATCTCTCCTCCAACCGCTATCCGGGGGTGATCCATCCCCAGGGTTTTCGTTATCTCACGAACTTCCGCCTCGATCCTTTTCCCGCCTTTACCTATGAAGTCGAAGGCATCGTGCTCGAAAAGACAGTTTTCATGGTCCACGGCGAAAACACCACGGTCGTGCATTACGAAGTCAAGAGCACAAATCGCGCAGTGCCACCCCAGAGTTTGCGTCTCGAAATCCGGCCTTTGATTGCATTCCGTGACTATCACAGCACCACCCATGCCAATGGTGGACTGAGTACCGCCGTGGAGCAGTGGCCGGAGTTGGCAGCTGTGACTCCTTATCCCGGACTGCCCACCTTGTATCTGGCCCACAACGCAATGGAACTGCAGAAGACTGGAGACTGGTACAGAAATTTTGAATACGACGTCGAGCGCGAGCGCGGTTTGGATTTTACCGAGGATCTTTTCAATTATTTCGTCCTACGTTTTGATCTGCTCGCGAACCGTCAAGCCTCGATCATTGCGTCCATCGAACGGCGCGAGCTTTCGAGAGTAGGTGAATATCGTCGGGCCGAAATCAAGCGCCGCCAGCTTGCGGCGCAGGCTTCGCCTCTGCAGGACGAGTTTGCGCAGACCCTGAGTGCCGCCAGCGAGCAATACATCGTGGCCCGGGGCGATAAGAAAAGCGTTATCGCCGGCTATCACTGGTTCTCCGATTGGGGCCGCGACACCATGATTTCTTTGCCGGGCCTCACCCTGCCTACCGGCAAATATCACGTGGCCCGCAGCATCCTCGGTTCATTTGCACAGCACGTGGACCAGGGCATGCTTCCGAACCGTTTCCCCGATGCGGGCGAAACCCCGGAATACAACACGGTCGACGCCACGCTGTGGTTCTTCGAAGCCGCCCGCGCTTACTTTGTGTATACGGGAGACGAGGCGTTTGTCCGCGACGAACTGTATCCAGTTTTCACCGACATTATTTCCTGGCACGTGCGCGGTACTCGTTACGGAATCAAGGTTGACCCGACCGGATTACTGACTTCCGGCGAACCCGGAGTCCAGCTCACCTGGATGGACGCCAAAGTCGGCGACTGGGTTGTGACTCCGCGCCAGGGCAGGCCCGTGGAGATCCAGGCGCTCTGGTATAACGCGCTTTGCATCATGGAAGAATTGGCCGGCAGATTCGGAGACGAAGCCGGCCAAAAGCGTTATCACCAAATGGCAGCCATGGCGAACCGGGCTTTCAACCAACTCTTCTGGAACGAGAAGGACCTTTGCCTGTATGACGTGGTCGGCGATGGATCCCCCGACGCGTCGATCCGACCCAACCAGATTTTTGCGGTCAGCCTGCCATATTCCATGTTGCCGCCGGATCGGGCCCGTTGCGTAGTCGAGAAAGTACGCCAGCAGTTACTTACTCCGTACGGACTGCGGACTCTCGCTCCTGGCGATCCTCAATATCGCGGGCGATACAGCGGCGGCCCGGCTGAACGCGATGGCGCATATCACCAGGGAACGGTGTGGCCTTGGCTGATCGGGCCGTTTATTACCGCCTACGTCAGAGTGAATGGAGCGAGCGACGCCGCTCGCAAGCAGGCATCTGACTGGCTCCTGTCTTTGAAAAGCCATCTTTCCGAGGCGGGGCTAGGTCACATCTCCGAAATTTTCGACGGCGACGCGCCCCATCGCCCCGCGGGTTGCGTCGCGCAAGCGTGGAGCGTGGCTGAAGTCTTGCGGGCATACGTCGAAGACATAAAGGGAAATCGTCCAACGCGGTCCCAGCTTTCGATAGAGGACGGGCGTCCCGCCCGTCTCGCTCCTGACTCGTCCGCGCCCCCTTCCACCAAGTGAAGAGACCCGGTCTAAAGTCAACTGTGATGCGGAGGAGGTTTTTATCTGGTATTATCCGCCCGCCGCGCGCGATGCCACACGGAAATTAACTGACCGCGAGTGTCACTTTTTCCGGTCGCCAGAATCCTAAACGCGGAGGGCAATCTCATGGACACGAATCGGCCCCTCTTCATCCCCGTCATTCTGGGGACGGCCAGGATGGGTCGCATGAGTCTGCACGCGGCCCGCCTTGTCACCCAGGAGGTCGGCAAGCGCGCTGGGGTTGAAACCGAACTCATCGACATCACCGACCTCCCGCTTCCTATCGACGACGCCGGAGAAGCCATCAAAGATAGTGGCTACTCCGCGAGGATGGACCGGGCGGACGCGCTGATCATCGTGTCTCCCGAATACAATCACGGCTACTCCGGCTTGTTGAAACATGTTCTCGATAGTTGCCTCAAAGAATACATTCATAAGGCAGTCGGGATAGTCGGGGTTTCCGCCGGGCCATTCGGCGGTACCAGGGTAGTTGAAAATCTGCTTCCGGTGTTACGCGAGTTAGGCTTGGTTACGATTTTCTGGGATCTGAATTTTTCCACCGTGCAAAAAGTGTTCAACAAGGACGGCGTGTTGCTGGACCAAGCCTTCATCGGTCGCGCCGACAAGTTTCTAAGGGAACTGATCTGGATGGCAAAGACGCTGCGCTACGGGCGTCAGCAAATTCCCCTGGATTGATTCTTATACGAGGACGGTTCGAATCATGATGATCACCCGGGCCGATAAAATGATCTGCCCCAAGTGTGGCTTCGAGATGAACCACCATTGCGACAAACTCGTCCATGGCGATGACTCACAAGCCGCGGAAGGGGATGAAAATCCGGGTGGATACTTGATGGAATTTCACGCCTGTCCGAACTGTGGAGCTGCGGCGTCGCGGCCCGCGGCCCGACTCGGTTAGCATCTAAAGTCCGGCCTCCCGGGGGCGCTTCTGACAAAAATTGTCATCCGGTTGATTCAGCGCGTCACTTCCGCTCAATAAGGAGCCTAATGTGACCAACCGTCAGGTCTAAATCTCTGATTCTGCAAGTTGATAAAACTTCCTATCTTCAACCTCCGTGGCCCTTGAAATGCGGATGCCAGTCGGGCGACAAGCAGATTATTGAACCGCGTCGGGGGCTTTCCTTGGGAAAAGGGAATCGAAGACAAAAGCGCATCAAGATGGTTTTGCCCGTGCGGATATCGGGGAAGGACTCGGCCAATAATCCCGTGAACGAGCTGGCCCACACCCTGGACATCACTCCCAATGGCGCCCGTCTCGGTGCGATTCGGCACCTGCTCAAAAGGGGAGACAAGCTCACGCTGCAATACCGGCAGCGGCGAATCCAGTTCAAAGTAGCGTGGGTTAAACCGATGGAGGGAACCAGCGAGTATCAGGTCGGCCTGGAAGGGCTCGGCACGGCCGGCGAAAACTGGGGCCTCGAGCTTCCCGATTCGAATCTGGCGGATGAATACCAGGCGTCCAGTTCCACAGCTACACGCAGTTCCTAGGTCACAGGCACTATCTACCAGAGCCGTTCTATCCGCAACCGAAACTATGCTGCCGCGCCATAAAGCTGGCGCAACGACTTTACGTTGGTCGCGGGCTTTTCATGGAGCAGAAGCTCGGTCGCTTGCACCCGCAGTTCACCATGGAACCAGCGTTGCACCACACCATCGTGCAGGAAGTTGGCCAGCGCGATCAGACTCATGCCCTGGTGGTGGGCCATCCAGCAACGCACCAATTCGTGGCGATGCCGCCAGGAGCGGCGGCCCGAAGTAGTGCTGTAATCCACAGATTCGTAGAATCCGTATGGACCCACCCATCCCTCGCCCTCCATTCGGCGCAGATTGCGCAACGCCGCTGGAGGATCGACGTGCAGCGCCAGAAAAGTGGAATACGGTGAGATGACCAGCGCGCCGGCCTCGCCTTGATGGAGCGAAATATCGGGGAGGCCGAATGCTTGGTATTGGTAGTTTCCAGCATCATCTCGTTTCGCGTAGGCCGACTCCGAAATTCCCCACGGTACGCCTTTCTCGCTGCCGTAAATCTGTTGCAGACGCACCGCCGAAATGCGCGAATTATCCAACAGCGTGTTGGGATAGGTACGCATCCAAAGCACCGGCATTAAGTACTCGAACATGGTGCCGGTCCACGAAAGCAGAATGGGAAGTCCGTGCTCCCGGGTGTGTGATCGGCCCAGCAGGAACCAGACATCCTGCGGAATGTCCTCTTTAGCGATGGCGGCGAACACGGCGATACGCGCCTCTGACGCCAGCAGGTCATAGCAGGCCGACGGGTGCTTCCCGGTTTCGACCTCGAAGCCGAGTGACAGCAACTTTCGTCGCGGATCGAGCAGGAAGCGGAAGTCCATCTCATCCGCGAATTTTCCGGCGCTAGCGGCGATTTGTTTGAGATCTTCAATCAGAGCCAGCGCCCGCGAACGCGCGTCCGGCAACATATCCAGCAGCCGCTGATAGAGAGCCTTGCGATCACCCGTGCCATTGGAATGATCGAGAGCAATCTGCAGGCGCTCCGCCAGCCGGTCCACGACCTCTGGCAAACGCTGGATAGTCATGCTTTGAGCGTCGAACTTAAACTCCAGCGTGGTGTCTTTCCAGAGCGGGACAAACTCCGGCAGCATCCACGGAACATACACCTGAACCGCTTTCCTGAGATTTCGCACTCGGGAAAGCGACTCGGTCGCGAGCCAGTGCACGTCAGATTCGTTTTTAGGGTTTTTCGTTTCGATATCGCTCTCGAGTAATCCCTCTTCCGAAGGCGCAAGCAGCCGCTGCAGCCAGCTTCGCTTCCTGATCTGCTCCAGAAATGTCCGAAAGCGCTTCTGGGGGAACGCATGCTGGTCGACCAGAATCCGCAGATGATCGGCCAAACCCTGCGCCAACTGCTTCTCGAGCAACGGACGCTGCAGGAGATCGAGGCAGCCTTGCTGCAATGTCCAGAGCGAGGCTACGAGATTGCCGCTATCCACCGACGAAACGAAGCGGGGACGAAGCGGCTCGAGAGTGCGCGTGTCGTACCAGTTGAGCAGGTGGCCGCGAGAACGCTCCAGCTTCGCCACGGTTGCCAGAGTTCGCAGGGTTTGCTCAGCGAACTCAGGAACGGTCAGAAAACCGAACTCGCAGGCGGCTTGCCGGGCATTCAAAAGAAAACCCAGGTTGGTAGGAGACATCCGGCCGGCGACCGCCGCGGGCTCTTCCTGCACATTATCCGGAATCAGCCAGTGATGCTCTTCGGTGCTGAATTCAGCGAAATAGCGCCAGGTGCGAAGCGCGGTTCCGGAAAGAAACAACTCGTCCTTGTCAGACGTTTCGCTGCGCAGGGCGCGTGACGGCAGATTGAGCCACATCGAAATCCATTTACTGCAGGCCCATAGAAGAAGAATAGGCAGCGCGGCGAAAAAAGCACGGCGGGCGGTGAAAAATACCAGCGCACCTAATGCCAGTGCGAGCAAGGGAATCCAATCCAGATAGATATCCACCGGCGTGCGCTTGCGAACGCTCAATTCGCTCTCGGCCGCAGTCTCCCATTCCAGTAACCGCCGCCGCGTGACCAGGCGCCGGACCAGCGTCCGCACCACCGCATCGAGCGAGAGCAGCATCTGGTGCGGCAGGAAGGCCAAAGTGAAAAACATGTTGGCGTTGGCGCTGACCAGCGCAGTCCTGGCATCTTTGACGACTTGCGATTTGTGCTCAACCGCGGCTCTCACCAGGTTGAACAGGAACTGGAACCAGGCCGGAACGAACAGAATGCCAAGGGTCGCAAGGGTCCAATACAGCGGGTTTCCCGGAAGGATCAGCCAGCCGAATACCAACAGCAGAAAAGTTGCAGGTTCCACCAGGCTACGGCGCAGGTTGTCCAGAATCTTCCACTGCGAAACCAGCGAAATAGGATTCGGTACCTTCCGCCCCGACTCATCCGGCACGCGCGACAACAGCCAGCCGGTGATCTGCCAATCGCCGCGCAGCCAGCGGTGTTTGCGCCGGTTATACGCGTTGTAGTGCGAGGGGTAGTCTTCGATAATCTCAATGTCGCTGACCAGGCCAGCGCGCGCGTAGGCGCCTTCGATCAAATCATGACTGAGCAGGGCATTGCGCGGAAAGCGCCGGTCCAGCACGCGGTGCACGGTGTCGACCTCGTAAATTCCTTTTCCCGCGAAGATGCCTTCGCCGTACAAATCCTGATACACATCAGAAATGGCGCGCGTATAGATGTCGAATCCGGTTTCACCCGAATAGAGGCTGGCCAGCCGGGAACGAGAGGCGCTCTGCACGCTGACTCCCACACGCGGCTGCAGAATGCCGTAACCGGCGACCACAATATTCTTCTCGGGGTCTGGATCGATGATGGCCTGGTTCAAGGGATGCGCCATCGCCCCAATCATGCGATCGGCTGAGCCCCGAGGCAATTCCGTGTCCGCGTCCAGCGTGATCACAAAACGAACCTGCGGCAAGATCGACAGGTCACCTACTTTGACCGGGAAGCTATCATGCTCGCTGCGCAGCAGCTTGTTCAGGTCCATCAGCTTGCCGCGCTTTCGCTCCCAACCCATCCACACTCTTTCGCGCGGGTTATAGACCCGGTGGCGATGGAAGAGAAGAAACGATCCCGAGGCCTGGCTGGCATACTTCTCGTTGAGTTCCCGCACCAGTTGCGCGCAGTAATCGATCAGCGGGTCTTCCTCGTTGGCGGGCACGGGAGAATCGGGCAGATCGGTGAGCAGAGCGAAATGAATGTTGGGATCGTGGTTGCCCAGGAATCGTACTTCCAGGTCTTCTGCCAGCCGGCGAACCTGCTCCTCGGTAAACAACATGCTGGGGATGGCCACGAGCGTCACGCAGTTGTCGGGAACTCCCTCCGAAAAATCCAGCTTGGGCAGAATCTGAGGTTCCAGCAGCGATGTAATCAGATAATTCACCAGCTGGATGGCGCTCTGCGAGCAGGGCAGGAGCAACATCGCCATGGAAAAGAAAATCAACCACGGGGACGTATAGGTGTTGGTCAACAGCAGGACAATCGCCGACATGATGGCGAGCGTCAGGATTTCCGTTCCCGGCAGATAAAACTCGTTGGGATGCCGTCGTAAAAAGGAAGTTATGCGCTGGCTCAATGGAGGCTGGAATCCCACTCTCTCGGCGAGGGCCGTCGATCCTTCCGCGAGCAGGTAGTACCCAATATGACCCCGCCGCGCAGCCAGCCGTGGGCTGGAATGCGTCTCCTGATGTGCCGATCGTGCCAGGGCGAGCGCGGCGGTGGCAACTTCGGCCTCGCTCAAATCCGAATATTCGGCAATGTTCGCCACCGCGGTGCGGTAAAGATCGCGGCTCTCAAAATCCATGCGCGCATAAGCGCCCGCCGGATCCTGCCGCAGAACGCGATCGAAAAGAACCATCGGCTCCAGGACGCTTTTCCAGGAGACGTGTCCGATATCGCGAAGGCTCCGTACGCAGACCCCGGCCCCATAAGAACCGCCCGGGTCGGATGCGACTTTCGATCCGCGCGCCGCGATTTCTTCCAGCAGAACCAGATTCAGCGCTGGAACCAGCGCCCACAACTCGATCATCCGCAGGACCGTGCTCTGCTGAAATGCCTGTACATAATTGACCAGCGAGCTCTCGGTGAAATCGTAGCCGACCGTGGCCAGATATCCCGCCGCCAGAGCCACCACTCGTGGGGCCACGGCGCCGTCGGGAGTCCGGACGTGAGGAAGCTTCCGCACCTTCTTGAAGCCTTCTTTGGTACTGCGAAGATCGCCATGCAAAAGCCGGAGGTTATCGTTCAGCCAGCGAAAGTCGTCTCCGACTTCGGCCTTGGGTGGCGATCCGTGAAAATGCCGCAGCACTGGCCTGATGGCACTTTGCAGAGCACGATAACGATCGGAGAAAAAGCTTGATGAATGCGCGCCGGGCAGCCATACCAGTCTTTTTCCAAGGTCCGCCGCAGCCTGACTCAAGGCCTCAAGGTTGGGCCCAGTCTCTTTCGGAGGTTCAGGCTGACGCTCGGCTTCGGCGTTTAGCATGTCGATATGAGTGTCTGGAGGCATTGCGCAATTAAGCTGGCCGGTTCCTAACGATAACTGGCGGCCTGGAGCTCGAACATTTCCTTGTACCGGCCGCCCAGGCTGGCCAGTTGATCGTGACTTCCTTCTTCCGCGATCTTTCCGTTCGCCAGAACTACGATGCGGTCGGCCATGCGCACGGTTGAAAAGCGGTGCGAAATAAAGAGCGCCATCTTTCCCGCGGTAAGCTCAGCGAAGCGCTGGAAAACTTCGAACTCACTGCGCGCATCGAGCGCGGCTGTAGGCTCGTCAAGAATCAGAAGCTGCGCATCCCGGAGATAAGCCCGGGCCAGGGCAACTTTCTGCCACTCTCCCCCGGAAAGATCGACCCCGGTTTCGAAACGCCTGCCCAGCATCTGATCATAACCGCCGATCTTCGCGATGACCGCGTCTGCCAGGCTTTTCCTCGCGGCGGTTTCGAGCAGGGCGAGATCGTCGATTTCCTCAATCCGGCCGACCGCAATGTTTTCGCGCGCCGTCATTTCATAGCGCATAAAGTCTTGAAAGATAACGCCAATCTCGCGATACAGGTCTTCCAGACGATACTCTTTCAAGTCCACGCCGTCGAGCAGCACCTGGCCCTCGGTAGGATCGTAAAGCCGCGTAATCAGCTTGACGATGGTGGTCTTGCCCTCACCGTTTTCTCCGATCAGAGCCACCCGCTCTCCTGGATGCAGATGGAAATTCAACCCGTTCAATACCATCCGTGAGCTTCCCGGATATCGAAAAGAAACATTGCGGAATTCGAATCCGCGAACGATCGGCCGCGGCGCAGGCAGCGCGTTAGGCTTGGAGGAGATGGTGGGTTGCATGTCGAAAAATGCCAGCAGGTCGGTCAGGAAAAGGGCCTGGTCGGCGATCCCGGAAACGGTGGAGAAAATCTGCTGAATGTTGCTGCTGGCCTGCAGGATCGCGCCCGACAGCAGGTACCACAAACCCAGACTGTACGCGCCGGTGACCGTCCGCCAAATCACAAATGCATAGGCGGAGTAGTAGCCCATGAATGCAACGATCGACAGAAATGCGCCGGCAATCAGCTTCCGGCGAGATAGAGCGACGTTCTCTTCGTAGATTTCATCGGAAAGCTTGGTGAAGCGCTGGGTCAGGAAATTGCTCAGGCTGAATAACTTGAGTTCCTTCGCGGCTTCTTTGCTGCCGCCGAGCTGGCGCAGATAGTCCAACTGTCGCCGGATTGGAGTTTGGCGGAAGTTCTTCGCATACCCCAGAAAAGCGAAATGACTTTCGCCCAGAAACGCCGGAAGCACTCCGGCAATCAGCAGCAACATTAACCACGGAGAGTAAACGACAATGGTGACCGACAGGGTGATGGTCGTGATCACCAACTGGATCAGCCGCCCGATCTGCTGAATCATGCCCAGGCGATCCGTCGCCTGCACCCGTGCCCGTTCCAGCCGGTCGTAAAAGACCGGGTCTTCGTAAGCGATAAGGTCGAGTTCCGCGGCATGCTTCATAACCTGGATGCTTACGTAGCGGGTGTACTTGTCCGCGAGCAGCGAGTCTGAGTAGTCGATGGCACGCGCCAGAACGCCGCCGAGAACTGCGATGCCGAATTCGGCTGCAACCAGCCACCACAATCGGGGCGACACCGGCTGTTGCGAAACCTTGGCATGCACGATCGCGTCAACGATCAGCTTGGGAATCCAGAGCAGTGCCAGAGGCAGTAAGGCGGCGAACAGGCGGGAGACCAGCCCGAAAATTACGACGCCGGGCCCGGACTGCCACACAATCTTGAGCACCGGCGGGGTATTACGAAGCGCCGAAAGACGCTCCTGCCAGCTGCTCAGGAAACTCTGCTGCTCCGCCATGCATGAATCCTAACCAAGTTCCGTGGTTTCTAGAAGCTATACCGAAAGATTATGAAGATAGCCGCGAACCCGTTGGCGAGCCATGTAGATGCAGGAAAAGCCTGTAAGGTTTTTCGCTTCATAGAGTTATCGGGGGTGGGACGGACACTTTTGTCCGTCGCTTTGACTTAGGTCCATAGCTTCGCTACACCGAAGCTCTTCCAAACCAACTCCAACGGCTGCGGGCAAGACGCCCGCCCCACGCACAACAGTTAGCGGATTGCGATTACCGCAAGTCCGTCTGGCGGAAGCGTCAAATCCAGCTGCCCACCTTTTATCTCCTGAGTCTCCGGAAGGCCCAGTTCGACCGACTTCCGGAGTTCCTGCAACTGCGCCTGGGTGGGATAGATCGGCGAGCCCATCTTTTCGTATGCAGGATGCGGGTCACCGTGCGCTGCGTCAACCCGCGAAATCGATGCGCGATGCGCGCCGCCCACATTCTTAAATTGCAGTACGAGAGACTTGGCTGCGCCTGGTTGACCGGGAGTAACGATGTTCCACACCGCCAAAACCAGCGAACCGTCCTGGGCTCGGGTCAAGAGCGCGGACTCGGAATCCAGCGCGAGGCGTTCCCGGCCCAGCTGATGCAGAACCTTGACCGCCGAGAAGGCCGGCTTGGGTATCCCACCGGCGGCGATCAGCCCATAGCCGCCATAAAAAGGTTGTTTCACAACGCCCTGTTCCTCAAAAACGTCGGAGAACGTCCAGTACGACATCTCGTTCACCAAGCCGTCGCATTGTCGGATGGTGTCGGCCATCCACGGCCCCATATAGATGGAGTCGGTTATCTCAGGCTCGTTCTTGTAACTGGCATTGAACTCGCTCCAGATCAAGGGCAGGTTGGGCAGGGCCGAAGCTTTGATCTGGTCATGAACCTTTTTCACTGCCCGGCACACCATGCGGTCGCGAGGAATATTTTCATTGGTGCCGAACACATCTTGTGCGCCGTCGTTTCCGTATACGTGCGTGGAAACAAAATCAACCGGGATGTGCTTATCAACGCAATGCTGGATGAAAGCATCAGCCCATGCGGCTTGTGCCGTGGCTGGGCCGCCCACGCGGAACCGCGAGTTCACTCGCTTCACGGCCGCAACCGAATGATCGTAGAGTTCGAAGTAAGTAGATTGTTTGGGCTCACCCACCCAGAAATCGATATTCGGTTCGTTCCAGACTTCGAAGTACCACTTCTCCACTTCATCCACGCCGTAGCGGTCCACCAGGTGCTTCGTAAACTGGTAGATCAGGTCATCCCACTTGGACCAATCTTTCGGAGGCGCAACATTTTGTTTGTACCAAAAGGCATGGGGAGCATCCCGGGAGGCCAACTTCTTGGGCATGAAACTTAACTCCACAAAAGGACGCACGCCGTTCTGCAAAAGACCGTCATAGACCTGGTCGACGTAGGAAAAGTTGTAAATCGGCCGACCCGCGCTGTCCTCGTCGTACACGCCCATATCGTCGAGAAAGATCGCATGAAAGCGGATGTATCCTACGTCCGTGATTTGTTTCACGCTCCGCAGGTCCTGGCGATAGCTCTCGCGCATGCTCAGGCTGGCCCGACCCGAGCCGAACATATGCTCCCAGAAGTGCGGAAAAGGATGAGCCGGCGCAGACCCGTCGATCACGAGAATCTCCGGTTTGGCCGATGTCTGCGCGCCCGCCCACGAGGGATACAGCAGCAACGCGCACAGAACCATCAAGTGCCCCGCACAATTGCGCCTGATCATCCTCTGGATCATTTCGTCGCTCCTGAAATTTCTGCCACGATTCATTCTTGATTCGATGTTGTATCTTCTACTCTGGCGGCACGTTGGGGCCGGCCAGAAATCCGCCATCCAGTATCAAGCTTTGCCCGGTCATGAAACTGGCGGCGCTCGAACACATCCACACCACCGCTTCGGCGACCTCGATGGATTCGCCAAAGCGGTTCATGGGATAAAACGTCAACGCCTTCTTGTGGATGTCAGGCGCTCCGAAGAGACGATCTCCCATGGGGGTCTCAATCGCTGCCGGGCAAACTGCGTTGATCCGGATTCCGTTTCCCGCGACCTCAATCGCCGCAGCTTTGGTCAGCCCTAGTACGCCATGCTTACTGGCCGAGTAAGTCGCGGTGCCACGGCTTCCGATGAAACCTGCAATCGACGAGTTGTTGACGATCGCGCCGCCGCGGCCTTGTTTAATCATTTGTCGTATTTCAGATTTCAAACAGAGCCATGTGCCTTTGAGATTGGTGTCGATCGTCCGGTCCCAGTCTTCTTCCGTCTGTTCGACTAAGGGCACCCACTTGCCCTCGGTGCCGGCATTATTGAAGGCGTAGTCCAGGCCACCAAAAGCTTCAACTGTTTTTTCGACCAGGAACTCGACGTCAGAGGCGCGAGAGACATCCGCTCTCACGAAGATTCCTTCACCGCCCCCGTGGTGGATCAGGTCGACCGTCGCTTGCCCTTCATTCTCACGGCGGCCCGCGACCACGACCCGGGCGCCTCTTTTTGCGAACAGAATTGCTGTCTCCCGTCCGATGCCCGAGGTGGCACCCGTCACCAGCGCTACCTTGCCTGCGCAGTCAGACATCGCGACCTCTCCCTCATCGCCTGATTTCCACTGTGGACTGCGCTCGAGAGCGCTCAACCCCTCGCACAGGGACTGATTCGAACGTCTCAGGCCAGGAACAGATTCTACATGCAAGCGATTGCAGCAGCGATAAATCCACTGCGTGGATGCAATTCAATACGGGATCGGGAGCCTCAAGAATCGCGGCTCAATTCCGAACGATCGTTCGGAGGAAATGGTAGAGCGGTATCAGTTTGACGCTTCACTCGACCGCGGATCTGGATTCTTTGCCTGCTCGTCTAGAGCGCGATTCAATTGCTGAATTAAATCCATCAACTTATGGGAGTCTTGTTCGTCGCGCGCCGCCTCGGCCAGTCGTCTCCACTCATGACAATTCTCTTGAGTCATGCCGTCCTCCTGGAAGATTTGAGCACAAGGGTTACTTGCAGTTGTTTTGCCAAAGTTCCTGAGCACGTATTTTCTGTAAGTTATGGCAACCTGCGCCTGTCAGCTTTCAGGCAATCGCGCAATTCGTACCTACTCGATGGACGCGGGACATCTGCCGCCGAAAAAATGCAGTGGTCAATTCAAGGCAGAAATTCGCTCGCGCTCTTGCGATGGTTGGCGATTCTTGTGCACCACATTTCCAGCTCTCCCGTGACTCGTATCCGTCCGATAAAGAAATTCGATTGGACTCGGTTTGGACACAGCGGCTAAGGTTTCCCCGAGGAAACGAGCCGAAATGAAATTGCAACCGTTTTGGGATTCTGCGGTTGCGCCTGCGCAAGATGCGCTAGGCACAGCATTTGTATGCGCTTCGCAAAGAGCGTGACCTTCTCCTTAATAATTGTCACTGACAGATTAAAGGCTTCGAAAGGGAGTGTGTTACTAACGGCTGAGGGAGCCCAATCGTAAACTAGTCGCTTCATGTTCGAGCAGTTACACTACAAGGGGCGGTAGTAACCGCGCTATAGATCCTAAATTGAGTTCAACAACGAGATAATTCAGAACATGAGCCAACCTGCTGCCGCGCACGATGAAAATTACGTCTTGACCCTTGAGGAAATCGGCAATCTGGCCGCCGAGGGCGGCAAGTCGGCCGAGACGTTAATGAACGTCGTGGCCTTGATTGCCAAGCGTTTTCAAACCGATGTCTGTTCGGCCTATCTGTTGGAGCCGGACCGGGCGAATCTGGTGTTGGCAGCGACTCTGGGACTTCGTCCTCAATGCATCGGCACCCTTCGCATGGGACTGCATGAAGGTCTCGCAGGCCTGGTCGCTGAGCGGGTCGGTCCGGTCGCCGTGGAACAGGTGAAGAACCATCCTCGCTTTAAATACTTCAGTGAAGCGGGCGAAGAGGCTTACCAGTCTTTCTTAGGCGTTCCTCTGATCGATCGGGGAGTTCTGCAGGGAGTCCTCGTCGTTCAAACAGTCGCCCCCCGTGTCTTTCGCGAAGATGAAATACGAATGCTGACCGAGGCCGCCGCACAGGTCGGCTCAGTGGTCAGCGAAGCGCGCACGCTGGATCGCTTTATCGCTCCAGCTCAGGAGCGCCTGTGGGCCCTGGCCCGCAACCTCTGGTGGTGTTGGGACCACGACACGAGCAGTTTGTTCCGCGATCTCGACCCGGTACGCTGGCGACAGCTTAATCACAATCCCGTGGCGCTCCTCTCCGAGATTCCCCTGTCCGTGATTGAGCGCCGTGCGCGTGAACTGGTGCTGCATAGCCGGATCAACTATGCCTATCGCCGCCAGCGCGAATATCTGGACGCCGATCGCACCTGGGGAGCCCGGCACGCCGGCGTTCTGCGGCCACGTCCGGTGGCGTATTTCTCCGCCGAGTTTGGTTTGCACGTTTCCATTCCGGAGTATTCAGGCGGACTCGGCGTGCTGGCCGGCGATCACGTGAAGAGCTCTTCCGATCTGGGGATTCCCCTGGTCGCCGTAGGCTTGTTTTACGGCCAGGGATATTTCCGGCAACGGCTCGACCGCACCGGCTGGCAGCAGGAAGAATACATCCAGACCGATGTCAACCAGCTTCCCATGGAGGCTGCCATCGGTTCGAACGGGGAGCCCGTCACCGTCCAGGTGGAGACGCGTGGTGGAAACATCCGCGCGAAAGTCTGGCGTATGAAAGTCGGGCGCTGCGATCTGCTGCTGATCGACTCCAACATAGAAGGCAATCATCCCGAAGATCGTGAGCTCACCTCGCGTTTATACGGCGGAGACTCGCGCATCCGGATCCGCCAGGAGTTGCTGCTCGGCATCGGAGGCTTCCGCGCCCTGAAAGCTATGGGCATCACCCCCGGTGTTCTGCACCTGAATGAAGGGCACAGCGGGTTCGCCGTCCTGGAAGCGATTCGCGACCGGATGCAGAGCGAAGGCATCGCCTTCGATCATGCGGTGCGCCGGGTTTCGCGCGAGACAGTTTTCACTACGCACACGCCGGTGCCCGCCGGCCATGATCGCTTCTACGCCGACCTGATGGAAGAGCACCTGGGCCCCATGCGCGACGCGCTGGGAATCTCCCAGCAGCAGTTGATGGAGTTGGGACGGGAGAATCCGGGGGATCAGAACGGAGACTTCTGCATGACCGTCCTGGGTTTGAAACTGGCGCGCCGCGCCAATGCGGTCTCCGCGCTGCATGGCGAAGTTTCCCGGCATATGTGGGCAGGTCTTTATCCGGGCAAGCCGGAGGACGAGGTTCCCATCGGGCACATCACCAACGGCGTGCACGTTCCGTCGTGGCTGGCGCCGCAAATGTTTCGCCTCTATGACCGCCACCTGGGAACGGGCTGGCAGGAGAACAACGCCGATCCGGCAATCTGGGAAGGCATCGAAGACGTTGACGATGCCGAGCTTTGGGAAACCCATCTCCACCTGAAATCCCGTCTGCTGGATTTCGTGCGCCACCGGGTGGTTGAGCAGGCGGAACGCCGCGACGAGTCTTCCGAAATGTTGTTGCGCCTCGGCCGGGTCCTGAGCCCGGACGCGTTGACCATCGGATTTGCCCGTCGCTTCGCGACTTACAAACGGGCCGACCTAATTCTTGCCGACATTGAAAAGCTGACCTCCATGGTGAACGATCCCAAGCGGCCGGTGCAGTTCATTTTTGCCGGCAAGGCGCATCCCCGTGACGAACCCGGTAAGAAAATGCTGCAGCAGATCGCAAAGCTTATGCGCCACCTAGAGTTTGCCGACAAGTTTGTCTTTGTCGAAGACTACGACATTAACGTGGGCCGTCATTTCGTTCAGGGAGTCGATGTCTGGCTGAACAACCCACGTCGTCCGCTGGAGGCATCAGGCACGAGCGGCCAGAAAGTGGTTCTCAATGGCGGCCTCAATCTCTCGGTACTCGACGGCTGGTGGGCGGAGGCTTACGACGGACTCAACGGATTCGCCATTGGAAGCGGCAGAACTCATTCCGACATGAGCATTCACGACAATCGCGACGGACAAGATTTGTATCGTGTCCTGCGCGAAGAGGTGATTCCACTCTACTACGACCGGGATCGCGACGGTCTGCCCCGCGGCTGGATCAAGCGCATGAAGCGCACCATCCGAACCCTGGGTTGGCGCTTTAACGCCAATCGCATGGTGATGGACTATGTCACGAAATGCTACGTGCCGGCGGCGGGAGGCATGTCCAGCGATCTCAGCAAGAAATTGTGACGATGTCGGTCTCGAAATAGCGGGGACAAGCTCAATCGGCGGCGAATCCTTCAGGCGAATTCTTTCGTTCCGAGCGCGGCAGAGTTGCCAGCACCTGAGTGCCATGGTTGTCTGAATCCATTTCCAGCTGTCCGCCGAGTTCGTGGATTCGCTCCCGCATCCCGGCCAGGCCCACGCCTCCGTGGGCGCTATTGCTGCGAAAGCGTCTGAGAATGTCCGCCGGAATGCCTCTGCCGTAGTCTCTTACCCGCAGCACAATCTTGTCCGCGGACAGTCTTACCGCAACCTCGGCCTGGCGGCTCGCGGAATGCCGATGAACATTGGTCAGGCTTTCCTGCAGGACGCGGAACAGAGCAAGCTCATGAGCGCTGGGCAGGCGGCCAAGGTCCTCGGATATGTCGAGATTTGTTTGTATGCCGCTGCGCTTTGCGAAACCTTCCACATACCAGCGAGCCGCGGACGCGAGACCCGTCTCATCCAACAAGGGTGGGTGCAACAAATGGGATATTGTGCGGGTCTCCGCCATGGCCTGGTCGAGGAGCTTCAGGCATTCTGCAATCAGCGCATTGTCTGGGAACGATTTGCCCAGCACTGCCAGGTTCATCTTCGCGCCCACCAGATATTGCCCCAGACTATCGTGAAGTTCACGGGAAAACTTGCGGCGCTCCTGATCCTGCAGTTCGAGTAAGCGCACACTCAGCGTTCGCAAAGATGCCTCGGCTTGTTCTCTCGCCCGCAACTCCGCGTTGAGCATCCGGTAGTGCAGGAAAAACAAGGCGAGGGCCACGGCGAAGGCGGCGCATAATATGAACGCAGTGATGCGAAACATCCGCTGCGACCGCCCCCTACGCAGCTGCAGAAGCTGTTCCTCCTGGCCTTGCATCTTCTGTAACAGGGAATCGGCTTCGCTGGACACATCGATGATCTGCTGCCGTAGTCGCGCCTGCTCGGGAGCGTCAACAGATCCGCTGCGTTTCAGTTGAACCGACCGGTTCAGTAAATCTAACCGGCGGTGGATCACGCTGATCAGGGTTTTGCCCAGATCGAGCTGGTCGGGGTTGTCCGAGGTGAGGTTTTCGATTAAGTCTAATTTTGCGGGAATCTCGGCTGCCGCCGCTTGATATTCATCAAAAAAAGCATCGCTGCCGGTGTCGATATACCGCGTGCGTGCGCGTCCGGCCCGCGCACAAATGTTGCTGATGTCGGCTAAAGAGGATTGCACGTCGCGGCTATGACCAACCCAGCGCTCCGCGGTACGAAGACGGACGGCCGCGGAGTAAGCGGCCAGTGCGCTGAGCACAAGCAAAACTACAGCTGCGCCGAATGCAAGTTGAGTTCGCCTGCGTTGAGACACGGGCAGATTCACGGGTCGATGCCTTTACTTCCGAAGCCAGGAACAACCGTTAGCCGGCGGTTTGACGCCGTGATCGGGTGTCGCGAATACGGGTAAGAAAGAATTCTATACCAGCACGACGAAAAAGCTGTCCCTGGCCGGCAAACTAATCTCATCGTGTCGGATTCGAACGCCAGGAAGGTAAGCCGAACGCGCCATCACTGGATTGGGATTTACGCCGGAAACTTGATGCCTTCAGCGGAATCTGCGGATCAACAGCGTGTGCCGGTCGGAGCGGTAGAGGCCCAGGACATAGATTGCGGCTTTACCCTTGCTTGAGTAAATGACCTGGCGAATGCGCAACAACGGGGTTCCGCGCGGTACGCGCAGTAATTCAGCGATTCTCGAATCCGCCGCGGTAGCGTCCACTTCCTCGTCGGCGTGCGCCAGTTCAACTCCAAAGTCGCGCTCCAGAATGGAAAAAAGCGAAGCCTTTCCTAACGGAGCGGAAACCAATCCGCCAAAATCCTCGGCCGAGAGGTAGCAGACTTCCAGCGCGAAGGGTTCATTGGCGGCGTGTCGCAGGCGTTCCACCTTGATCAGGCGTTGATTGGGCGTGATGGTGAGCCGGGCAGCAATCTCGGGCTCGTAGTCGATGATCTTGTTGCAGAGAAGTTCCGAGCCCGCCACCAGTCCGCGGCTGGCCATCTGCTCGGAATAACTCATCAGCTTGTTGAAGTGAATCTTGGGCGGTGCTACGAAAGTGCCGGCCCCGCGCCGCCGCTCCACCACACCTTCGCGCTCCAGCGAAGTCAAAGCATGGCGCGCCGTCATCAGGCTAACCCGGTGGATCTTGGCCAGCTCTCTCTCGGAATCGACCACGTCGCCAGGTTTCAGCTGTCCCGCTTCAATTCGTTTCCAGATGACACTGCGGATTCTCTGGTATGCCGGGGTGCCGTTGCGCCCGTTCTGTGCCATGCACTCTCCCGGGCCAGTATATAACGCTTAACTCCGTGGTATCGAAGCTGTCACCGACCAGCCAGCTGCGAGCTGATGCCCCATTTCTCAAAGGAATTTTCTGGAAGGTTTAGCCGGCTTTGTGCTGCGGAGTCGCGGAGTCCCACAGCGGCGCGCTTTCATTGAGGACGACGTTTACAGCCGCCCGCCCTCCCGGAAGTCAGTGGAAAAATCGCAGTTGACACTGCCCCCTATCGTTTTATAATCATTCTCATCCGATAATCATGCGTCTCACCCATGATCAGTTCCGCGAGCTGGCCGCGAAGCACGGTTTGCCGGTCACGCATCAGCGTCAGGTGGTGTACGAGGCCGTCATCGCTGCCCACGGGCACCATTCCCCGGAAAACATTTACGCCGCGGTCCGGCGTCGCATCCCATCCATTTCTCTGGCCACGGTCTACAACAATCTGCGGCTTTTCATCGAGTGCGGATTGCTGCGCGAGGTCACTCCTCATGCGGCCACGTTGCGCGTGGACGGCAATCTCAAACCTCATCACCACCTGGTCTGCTCCCGCTGCAAATCGGTGCAGGACATTGAAGGAGAATTCATCGATTTCAAACGGCTGTCCCGGCATCTGCCGGATGGCTTTGATCTGACGCAGCCCCTGGTCGAGGTCTTTGGCCTCTGCCGCCGCTGCAGCGCCAAAAAATAACTTTTTTCACACAGTACTCATTCAAGATTGGAAGGACGGAAATATATGGAAAACACACTCGCGACTTCATCGGGGAGCGTTTCCCCCGAAGCTAACGACAAACACACCGCACCCGAGGGGAAATGCCCAGTAGCGCACGGCCCTCGCAAATCCCATACCAATGCGGACTGGTGGCCGAACCAGGTAAGCCTGAAGGTCCTGCACCAGCATTCCCCGCTGTCCGATCCCATGGGCAAGGAGTTTAATTACGCGGAAGAGTTCAAAACGCTCGACCTGAATGCCGTGATCAAGGACCTGCATGCTCTGATGACGGATTCGCAGGAGTGGTGGCCGGCCGACTTTGGCCACTACGGGCCGCTCTTCATTCGCATGGCCTGGCACAGCGCGGGCACGTATCGCATTGGCGACGGCCGCGGCGGCGCGGGATCTGGTCAGCAGCGCTTCGCGCCGCTCAACAGCTGGCCGGACAACGTGAACCTCGACAAGGCACGCCGGCTGCTCTGGCCGATCAAGCAGAAATATGGGCGGAAAATTTCCTGGGCCGACCTCATGATTCTCACCGGTAACGTCGCCCTGGAATCGATGGGCTTCAAGACGTTTGGTTTTGGCGGCGGGCGCGAGGACGTGTGGGAGCCCGAAGAGGATATTTTCTGGGGCCCGGAAGGCACGTGGCTGGCGGATGAGCGTTACAGCGGCGACCGTGAACTTCAGAATCCGCTCGCAGCGGTGCAGATGGGTTTGATCTATGTGAATCCCGAGGGGCCGAATGGAAAGCCGGACCCGCTTGCCGCGGCACGCGACATTCGGGAGACTTTCGCGCGCATGGCGATGAATGACGAGGAGACGGTTGCGCTGATTGCCGGCGGCCACACCTTCGGCAAAACCCACGGAGCCGGCGTTCCTGCTCAATACGTAGGAAACGATCCCGAAGCTGCCGACATCGAGGATCAAGGCCTGGGATGGAAGAATAAACTTGGCAAAGGTCATGGCGGTGACACTATCGGCAGTGGCCTGGAAGTCATCTGGACCACGACACCGACCAAGTGGAGCAACAACTTCTTCACCAACCTGTTCAGCTACGAATGGGAGCTGACGAAGAGCCCGGCCGGTGCGCACCAATGGACGCCGAAAAATGGCGGCGGCAAGGGTACCGTGCCAGACGCGCACGATCCTTCAAAGCGTCATGCGCCGTCCATGCTGACCACGGACCTCGCGCTGCGCTTCGACCCGGCTTACGAAAAGATTTCGCGGCGCTTCTACGAGCATCCGGACCAGTTCGCCGACGCCTTTGCCCGGGCATGGTTCAAGCTCACGCACCGCGACATGGGGCCGCTTCCACGCTACCTGGGCCCGCTGGTTCCGAAGGAGACGCTGCTGTGGCAAGACCCGGTTCCCGCCGTGGATCATAAATTGATCGGGGAGCAGGACATTGCTGCTTTGAAGGCAAAGATCCTCGCATCCGGTTTGTCGATCTCCCAGCTGGTCGCGACTGCCTGGGCGTCGGCAGCGTCATTCCGCGGCTCCGACAAGCGCGGTGGTGCCAACGGGGCGCGCATTTGCCTGGCGCCGCAAAAAGATTGGGCAGTGAACCAGCCGGCAGAACTTGCGAAAGTGCTGCCTAAGCTCGAAGCGATCCAGAAGGAATTCAACGCTTCCCAGTCGGGAGGAAAAAAAGTGTCGCTTGCCGACCTGATCGTTCTGGGCGGCGATGCGGCGATCGAGAAAGCTGCCAAGAATGCCGGGCACGAAGTGAAAATTCCTTTCTCGCCGGGACGCACTGACGCTTCTCAGGAGATGACCGACGTACACGCATTCGCCGTCATGGAGCCGGTCGCTGACGGCTTCCGCAACTATCTCCGCAAGGGACACCCGCTGTCACCTGAGGAGTTGCTGGTGGATCGGGCGCAGTTGCTGAAACTGACTGCCCCCGAGATGACGGTTCTCCTCGGCGGCCTGCGCGTCCTGAATGCGAACGTCGGACAGGCCAAACACGGCGTCTTCACCAATCGGCCGGAGACCCTGACGAATGATTTCTTCGTCAACCTGCTCGACATGAATACGAAGTGGCAGCCGTCCAACCAATCCAACGGCTCTGGAGACGTTTACGAGGGGCGCGACCGGGCGACTGACAAGGTCAAGTGGACCGCTACGCGCGTCGATCTCATCTTCGGTTCGCACTCCCAGCTCCGGGCGCTCGCGGAGGTCTATGCGTCGAACGACTCGAAGCAGGCGTTTGTGAAAGACTTCGCGGCGGCTTGGACCAAGGTCATGAACCTCGATCGCTACGACCTGGCCTGAGCGCGGCGCACGAAAAGGCGCCGACTCGGTGGCATCGTTCTTTGGATCCGCCAAACAGAAGTCGTCGCATGTAATGGCTCGCGGGGCGCATCGCGCGCCCCACGCGCCTTTTTGCCACTCTCAGCTGGTTGACAAGAATTTCAAGGACTGCTCGGAATTCTGGCCCTGGGGCAAACAACATTTATCACGTTGGAAACCTGGCGGAAGCGAGTGGGAGTCGAACCCACCGGCGACGGGGTGACCCGCCGCCCGCCGGTTTTGAAGACCGGGGCAGTCACCGGACCACATGCGCTTCCATTATTTTCGACGTTAATAGTCTACAGAGTGCGCGTCCCGCCGCCGGATTGCGCAATGTGAAACTTTGTCCCGCAAAGAACCTGAGATGGTCGCTCGGCGGGACCATTGGAATTACGCCGGTTCCCCGAGCGCGCCGAAGAAGCCTTCGCGTTCGAGATGCAGGATGATCTCTTGCGCCGCTTCCTCGGGAGTCAAGTCCGCGGTATTGATGACGACTTCGGCGTCCTTGGGTTCCTCGTAAGGATCGGAAACGCCGGTGAACTCTTTGAGAATTCCGGCGCGGGCTTTAGCGTAAAGACCCTTGCGATCGCGCTCCTCGCAGACCTCGACCGAAGTCGAGACATGCACCAGGATGAATCCGCCGACTGGCTCGATCAATCCGCGCACATGTTTGCGGGTTGCGTCATAAGGCGCGATGGGAGCGCAGATCGCAATGCCGCCATTCTTGGTGATTTCAGAAGCCACGTAACCGATGCGGCGAATATTGATGTCGCGATGCTCTTTGGAAAATCCGAGTTCCGAGGACAGGTTCTTACGCACCAGATCGCCGTCCAGCAGGGTGACCGGGCGGCCGCCGGTTTCGAGAAACTTGGTGAGCAGCACATTGGCGATGGTCGACTTGCCGGAACCGGATAGTCCGGTGAAAAAAATGGTCACGCCCTGTTTATGCCGCGGAGGATAGCTGCGCCGCAACTCCTGCACCACCTCCGGATAGGTGAACCAGCTGGGAATATCGCGGCCTTCATTCAGCCGCTGGCGCAGCTCCGTGCCTGAGATGTCGAGCACGCGCGCACCTTTGGGCACCTCGTCGGTGGGAAAATATTTGTCCTGGTCTTCGAGGTACACCATCATGTTGAACGGCACCATGGTGACGCCGATCTCAGTCTCATGCTTCTTGAAGACTTCCTGAGCCTCGTAGGGAGTGTAGAACGGCTTGCCGTCGGTGTCTTTACCCGGGCCGGCGTGATCGCGGCCGACGATGAAGTGGCTGCAACCGTGGTTCTTGCGAATCAAGGCGTGCCAGATGGCTTCGCGCGGTCCGCCCATGCGCATGGCCAGGGGCAGCAGAGAAAGCTTCACCGTTCCTGGCGGATACTTCGCGGTCAGCAACTGGTAGCAACGCACGCGGGTGAAATAATCCACGTCGCCGGGTTTGGTCATGCCCACCACGGGATGAATCAGCAAGCTGGCTTCCACCTGCTTGGCGGCGCGGAAGGTAAGTTCCTGATGGGCGCGGTGCATGGGATTGCGGGTCTGGAAGGCGACGATACGGCGCCAGCCCAGGCGCGCGAACTCGGCGCGCAGTTCAGCGGGAGTCAGTCGCAGTGAACGAAAATCATAGTGCGCGGGAGTCTGCGTGCCTTCGAGGCGTCCGCCTACATACCATGGGTTTGCCTTGTTGATCGTGTAATCCGCGCCGGGATGGGCTTTGCTGGTGCTATTGAACACGGCCTTGGCTTCGGCATTGCGATCGGGCTGCCACACGTCCTCGACGTGCAGCACCGCCAACATCACGCCTTCCGGATCGCGCAATGCAACCTGGCTGCTGCCCGGCTTGATGGATTTGGCGAACTCTTCGCTGACATCGAGCGTGATGGGCATGGGCCAGAGCAATCCGCTGGCCAGCTTCATGTTGTGACAGACGCCCTCGTAGTCGGCGCGGTTCATGAATCCACGCAAGGGCGAAAAGCCGCCACTGAGCAGCAA
The DNA here is from genome assembly GCA_963822555.1 of Terriglobia bacterium. Lineage (GTDB taxonomy): Bacteria > Acidobacteriota > Terriglobia > Terriglobales > Acidobacteriaceae > JAIQFF01. The sequence goes on along the minus strand of CAWGHY010000002.1, from coordinate 3,060,932 downwards.
CTCCAGATCGCAGAGCTGGCGTGCCGTGAGGTCCCACGACGGCCATTCCCGCGAGCGGGCTTTTAATTCGTTGATGGTTTCCGGTTGGGCAACCAGATCGATAAGTTCTCCCCCGTGCGGCGGGACCAGATGACGGCTTGAAGTGCTCAAACTCGATAGCCTCCAGGAAGTTGTGTGAAATTGTGTGATGACCAGGCGTGCTGGCATTCCGCAACGAGCGCGAGATTCACAGGAATTGTTTTCCGCAAGGTGACTGGCCTGTAAATTTCCAAATCCGGCGGGAAATCAATGAGGTTCAATCAGAGAAGCCGACCTGTTGAACATCGCGCCGGCACTCATGGACGCTGGGCCTCTGATCCCTTCAATAAGCCGCCACAGATTCGCGCGGATGCGACAAATCCACACGATGAATACAAAGCTAAAAACTGATCCGAGCTATCCGCGAGAATCCGTGGCCGAGTATGTCCGCCGCCTACTTCGGTTGCGGGACGATGCGTAAATACGGTTTGGGAGACTTCCATCCACCCGGATATTTCTGCTGCGCTTCATCGTTCGAGACCGCCGGCAGAATGATGACATCATCGCCCTGCTTCCAGTTCACCGGTGTGGCCACTTTATGCTTCGCGGTCAGCTGCATGGAATCGAGAACGCGCAGCACTTCGTCGAAATTGCGTCCCGTGCTCATGGGGTAGCTGAGTTGCAGCTTGATTTTCTTGTCCGGACCCACCACGAAAACCGTGCGCACGGTGGCGTTGTCGGCCGCGGTGCGGCCTTCCGACGTGTTCCCGCTGCTTGCCGGAAGCATGCCGTAAAGTTTGGCGATCTTGAGTTCGGGGTCGCCGATCATCGGATAATTGACCTTGTGACCCTGCGTCTCTTCGATGTCCGCTGCCCACTTTCCGTGGCTGCTCACCGGGTCAACGCTCAGCCCGATAATCTTCGTGTTGCGCTTGGCGAATTCTGGTTGCAATCCGGCCATATAGCCAAGTTCGGTGGTGCAGACGGGGGTGAAGTCTTTCGGATGTGAAAACAGGATTGCCCAACCGTCGCCGATCCATTCATGGAAGTGGATCGTGCCTTGCGTGGTTTCGGCGGTGAAATCCGGGGCAACGTCGTTGATGCGGGGGATGCTGGGTGTTTCTGTCAGGGTACCAGTGCTCATATTTGCTCTCCTCAATCGCTGATTTGGCCAATCCCGGAACACCGGGATTTTGATCTGTCCCGCCCATGTGCTCATAAACGGCGGAGAATCAAGGCAAAAAAGAAACCCACCCGATTTCTGCCGGGTGGGTGTCGGAAAACTGCCGCGCTACCCGCACCCCGGCGCCCGCGTACAACAACCCGAGACGACCAGCGTGGAGCGCTTTCGCATAACCCGATAAGAATACGCGGCCCTGGAAATTCAGTCAAACCTCGGTCGGGGCCGGGTTGCGGACAAACACCCAAGCCTCGTCATTCCGAAGCCAGCTTTATCGGATGTGCTTTGGCAGCGAAACAGCAGACTCCTCGCGCGAAACTACCGCGCTGCGGAATGACAATCGTTATTTACGTCCTTATTGACTGGAGCAAAATAGTGACTGGAGCAAAATAGCCGTAGCTTCAGTCCGCCGAACAGCCGAGGGCGTGCTCTTCCCACGCGGCCCAGGTATCGATCGAAACACTGTTAGGGCTGTTATAAAATCTGGCGCAACCGCGGAATTTTTTGAAACTCCAAGCCCGCCGCGAACGCAATCGACGCTACAATAAATTCCGATGACTCCGGAACTACGCCGTTTTCCCTTCCTGCAACTCGACGTTTTTTCCTCGCGCCCCTTCGAAGGCAACTCCCTGGCGGTTTTTCCCGATGGACGAGGGCTCAGCGACCAACTCATGCAGGCGCTGGCGCGCGAGATGAATCTTTCCGAGACCACTTTCGTGCTGCCCCGTGATCCAGCAGTCGAGCGGGAACGCGGAACACGAGTGCGCATTTTCACGGTGCAGGAAGAGTTGCCTTTCGCCGGTCATCCGACGCTGGGAACTGCGTTTGCCTTGCGTGGATCGACCGGTGTCGGCGAAGTGATTCTCGAACTAAACGTTGGACGAGTTCCGATTCGTTTTGAGGACAAGCCCGGTCAGCCCGCCTTCGGGGAAATGACCCAGGTGGAACCAAAGTTCGGATTGATTCACGATCGCGAGACCGTAGTCCGCGCCGCCGGCTTGCGTGACGGCGACATCGATCCCTCTCTGCCGGTTCAGACCATTTCGACTGGGTTGCCCTTCACCATCGTTCCCCTGCGCGGATTGGATGTTATGCGACGGCTGCAGGTGAATCTGGCAACCTCAAGCGAGTACCTGCGGCAGTCGAGCGGCGGCACGGCCTTTTATTTCGTGACCCGTGAGACGGTTGATCCTGCCGCCCGATTGCATGCTCGCATGTTGTTCTACGGCGGCGAAGACCCGGCCACCGGTTCCGCTGCTGGCTGCGCTACCGCCTGGATGGTGGCGCACGGTGTAGCCCAGCCCGATGAACATGTGCTGATCGAGCAAGGTGTCGAAATGCTTCGCCCGAGCCGGATATTTGTGCGGGCTTCGCGGCGTGATAACAGAGTGGTTAACGTCCGCGTAGGCGGGAATGTTGTGGAAGTCCTGCGCGGAGAAGTTTCTTTCTGAGTCACCGCCCCCGATTGCTGCGAAAAAATAACACCTGCACAAGCTGCAATTTTTTTCAATGGGGCTAATTTACCATTAGCATCGGCGACACTTTACAGGTCACTCTTCTACCGTTAGCATTTTGTCTCGCTCACAAGTTCTCCAAAATTAACCAAAGGCTGTTTGACCCTCTGGCGCCTTCGATCGGTTCAGGCTGCCATCTCGGAAGCAGGATTGAAGCCGGAATGAAGCCGAAACGAACCATTCTTTGTGTTGACGATAACGAGCAGTCTCTTTCTATCCGCAAGGTCATGCTTGAGACCCGCGGCTATCGCGTAATCGCCTGCAGCAGCGGCGAAGAGGCGCTGGAACGCTTCAAAAAAGGGGGCATCGATCTGGTGCTCACCGATCTGATCATGCCCGGCGTCGACGGAAGCAAACTTATCGACGCTATCAAGACCATCTCGCCTCAAACTCCCGCCATTCTTTTCTCCGGCAAGGTGAGAATTTACGATCGCGATACACGCGCCGATCTCTTCCTGCCCAAGGGCATGTACGCGCCGGTGGAATTGCTCGAGCGCATTCGCTTACTGCTGGTTCGCAAGCGCGGCCCTCATCGCGCCCATTCCAAATCCCAAGCCGCCGGACGGCTGGGCGCTGCCTGAGGCGATAGTCCTCGCGATCCAATCCGTCCGGCGTAAAGCAGGCTTCGTGTAATATGAAATCAGTTGGATGCCTGCCTTCATCGAAGCCGTGGAACTGTGCAAAACCTACCGCGTGGGCAAAATTGATGTTCCCGCCCTCCGGGGTATTTCTTTTACTGTCCAAAAGGGTGAGTTTGTCAGCGTCGTAGGACCTTCGGGCAGCGGCAAATCTACACTTTTCTATCTGCTGGGCGGCCTGACTCGCGCCGACTCCGGCCATGTTGTGATTGATGGCGATGACTTCGCGCAACTCTCCGATGCCGAACGTACCCGCCTCCGCAAGCGCAAAATTGGATTTGTCTTTCAGAAATTTAATCTCTTGCCCACGCTGGACGCTCAATCCAACATCGATGTCGCGCTGGATATCGCCGGCACCAACGGGAGCTATGATGCCGAGTACTTTCGCAAAATTGTTGGCCTGCTCGGACTGGATAAACGCCTGAAGCATCGGCCTTCCGAACTCTCCGGAGGCGAACAGCAGCGCGTGGCGCTGGCCCGGGCACTGATCAATAAACCCGCGATTGTTTTGGCCGACGAGCCGACGGGCAATCTGGACTCCAAGAATTCCGAAATCGTGTTGGCCATGCTGCGGCATTCCAATCAGGAACTGGGCCAGACCGTGCTCATGATTACGCACAACCCGGAAGCTGCCGCCTATGGCGACCGAATCATTCATTTGCGCGACGGTGAGATCGTCGCTCCGGACAAGGATCCGCAGTGGACCGGCCACTCGGCCTAGCAGGAATTCGGTTTCAAACAAAAACGCAGACGGCTATTTCCGTAATCAAATGCAAAGCGCCGTCTGCTGAAAATTCACAGTGAACACTTCCGAACTCATCTACGACTGGAACCAGATGGATGTCTCCCAGCTGCGTCCGGCCGGTCCGGTAATGCTCAACGATGAGACCCTGCGCGACGGCTTGCAGTCGCCATCCGTGCGCGATCCCTCGATTGCGGAGAAAATTCAGATCCTGCATTTGATGGAGGCCCTGGGCATCGACTCGCTTGACCTCGGCCTGCCGGGGGCTGGACCGCGCGCTCTTGCAGATTGCGAAGCTCTGGCGCACGAGATCGTCCGGCAGAAAATGAGAATTCGCGCCAACTGCGCGGCCCGCACCCACGAAAATGACATCCGGCCCATCGCCGACATCGTGCAGCGCACCGGGTTGAACATCCAGGCCGCGACGTTCATCGGTTCCAGCCCGATTCGCCGCTACACCGAAGGCTGGACCGACGATTTTCTGGTCGAGACCACGGAAAAAGCGGTGAAGTATGCAGTGTCGCTGGGCCTCGATTCGATGTACGTGACCGAGGACACCAGCCGCTGCGACCCGGCGATGGTCAAGCGTTTGTATTCCACCGCGATCAGCTGCGGAGCCCGGGCCATTGTGATTTGCGACACCGCCGGGCACGCCACTCCGATGGGAGCATTCGCCCTGGTGCGCTTCGTTATCGGAGAAGTGGTGAAGCCCTCCGGAGAAACAATTCGAGTGGACTGGCACGGCCACTGCGATCGCGGCCTCGCAATCGCGAACTCGATGGCGGCACTTATGGCGGGCGCGGAATGTGTGCACGCGTGCGCCCTGGGAATCGGCGAACGCGTCGGTAATACCCAGATGGATCAGATGCTGGTGAATCTGAAACTCATGGGCATTCCTCCCTGGTCCGAGCAGGATCTGACCAAGCTGAAGGAATATTGCCAGGCGGTCTCGAAGGCTACGGGCGTGCCCATTCCTGCGAACTACCCCGTGGTGGGAGAAGATGCGTTTCGCACCGCGACGGGAGTGCACGCGGCGGCCGTCATCAAGGCCTATAAGAAGAAGGATATCGAACTGGCCAACGCCGTGTACTCCGGCGTGCCGTCGCAGATGTTTGGGCTGGAACAGATCATCGATATCGGGCCCATGAGCGGCAAATCGAATGTGCTTTTCTGGCTGGAGCGCCATGGCGTGCCGGCGACGGATGAAGTGGTGGACAGAATCTATAAGCGCGCCAAAGCCTCGAACCACACTCTCACCGAAACGGAAATCCGCGAGTGCCTCTAACCAAATAATGGAGAGCGGGCGTCCCGCCCGTCCGGAAGCGCTCCAAACGATTGGGTAAGATCGTATCGCAGAGGCCGCCAAGAACTTCGCAAAGAACTTCGCAAAGAGCGCGAAGGTGCGGAAAACGTAACCGTTACTGCCCTGCCGTAATGAATGCGCCTCGACGAAGCCATCCAACTTTCAGTCCCGCGTTGTAAGATGACAAATTCAGTCGTCCGTCGTCGGTCTTCCGTCGTCAGTCGTCAGTCAAGAGCCATACGTAATCGCCTCTAGTGCGGAAAGCTGACGACTAACGACCGACGACTGACGACTGACAGCGGCTTTCCCAATGGCGCGATCGCAATCCGAAGTATCGGAGCTGTTTCCTGGAGTGCAACAGGAAGTAGCCCATCTCTGCTCGTTGAATGAAGTTCGCTCGGCGTTTACATGGTTTCGCGCCCAGGAGCCGCAGTTCGCGCAATGGCAGTTAGAACTAGCGCGAATTCCCGCGCCTCCGTTTGGTGAAAGCGCGCGGGGCAAATGGCTGGCGGACAAGTTTTGCGAACTCGGACTGGAACCAGTCCACAGCGATGAAGTCGGCAATGTTTTTGGCACACATGCCGGCTACGGCCATGGGCACGTCGCGCTCAGCGCTCACCTGGACACGGTTTTTCCCGCGGGCACGCCGCTGAATATCCAGCAACAGGGAAGCCGGTTGTACGGTCCGGGAGTTTCGGATAATGGCGCGGGAGTCACCGCCATGCTGGCCATGGTGGCGGCGTTGCGCACCCTCGGCATCCGGCACGCATTGCCCTTGTTGTTTATCGGGAACGTGGGAGAAGAAGGTGAAGGCGACTTGCGCGGCATGCGCCACATTTTTTCCCAGCCGCGCTGGAAGGATCAGATTCACTATAGCCTGGTACTGGACGGCGCTGGCGCAGACACGATCGTGGCCGAGGCCCTGGGCAGCCGCCGTTTTGAAGTGATCGTGCGTGGACCGGGCGGACACTCCTGGAGCGATTTCGGCGCGCCCAATCCCATCGTGGTGCTGTCGCGCGCGGTACAGGCGTTTGCGCAAACCCCGGTGCCGGCTTCGCCCAAGACGACTTTCAACGTTGGAGTCATTCGCGGCGGAACCTCGGTCAATTCGATTCCGGAATCGGCCAGCATGCGAGTAGACATTCGTTCGACGTCGATGGCGGAAATGGAACGCCTGGAGCGCGCTCTGCGGCAGGCGCTCGAGCAGGCCGTGGAGGAGGAAACACGGGCCACCGAGGCGCGTACAGCTTCACGTCGCCGGCCCTTTGGGCTGAGCTCCGAGGTGGTGGTCATCGGCAATCGTCCCGCGGGCGAGCTCTATCCGAATGCTCGCATCCTGCAGGTGATTCGCGCCGTAGACGTGCAGCTCGGCAACGCAGCGCAAGTACAACGCGCTTCGACCGATGCCAACATTCCGCTGTCATTGGGGCTCGAGGCCATCGCCATCGGAGGCGGCGGCGCCGGTGGAGGCGCGCACACCCTGCAGGAATGGTTTGACTGCAGCGGCCGTGAGCTCGGTCTCAAACGTATTCTTCTCACTCTGCTGGGCCTGGCTGGAATTGCTCTATGAGAGCGGCGATCATAGCTCTCCTCCTTGCCATACTTGCGATAGCCGCCAAGACCAGCGCGGCACAAGGTTTGCCTGATCAACCCCCAGCGGACGCGATTTTTCTGAATGCGAAAATTTACACCGGCGTGAAAATGTCGTCATCTCAAGGTATCCAACGGGCGGAAGCGTTAGCCGTGCGCAACGGACGGGTTGAAGCCATCGGTCAAACGGGCGAGATGGTGAAGCTCAAGGGACCGTCGACCGAAGTGATCGACCTCGGCGGGAATTTCGTGATGCCGGGGTTCAATGACGCTCACGTGCACCTCGCGAATGCCGGCTTTCAGCAGCTGAGCGTCGACTTGGCGGGAGTGAAATCGCTGGCGGAATTTCGCGATCGGATTCGCACGCGCGTCCAGAGTGCCGCGCCTAATGAGTGGATTGTCGGCGGCGGGTGGGACCAGACTTTGTGGCCGGTAAAAGAACTTCCCAGCCGCACGGATATCGATGAAGTAACCAGGGACCATCCTGTGTACCTCGAGCGCGTGGATGGGCACATTGCGGTGGCAAATACGCGTGCTTTGCAACTGGCGGATATAACCGTTGCCACCAAAGATCCAGCCGGCGGAAAGATCGATCGCGATAGCGCTGGTCAGGCCACCGGTATCGTGCGCGAAACCGCGCGGCAGGCAATCACAGCGGTCATTCCCAAACCTGGTCATGACCGGCGCCGCCAGGCCCTCGAAGCTGCGCTACAGGATCTGGCCCGCAGCGGCATCACCTCCGCGCAGGACAATTCCGATTACCAGGACTCGAAGCTCGCGTGGGACGATTTTCTGATCTTTGAAGAAATTGAACGCGAAGGCAAACTCACGGCCCGAATCACAGAGTGGCTGCATTTCAACGACCCCGTGCCGGTGTTGCAAGAGCATCGCGCGGCGCATCCCCAGTCGGACAACATGCTGCACACCGGGATGCTCAAGGGCTTCATGGACGGATCGCTGGGCTCGCGCACCGCGGCCCTGCTGGAACCCTATGCCGACGATCCGACCAACTCCGGACTGCCCCAGTACGATCAGGAGCAGCTGACGAAGATGACGATCGAACGGGTGAACGCCGCCTTTCAGATTGGCTTTCACGCCATCGGCGACAAAGGCGTGCAGATGGCTCTCAATGCCTTCGCGGCCGCCGAAAGAGGCTATGTGGGGACGGGTCTCGGACCCGTCCAGGCCAAGCGCAGCTCGGAAACGCCTTCATCGATCCCAGACTTCCGCTTCCGCATCGAACACGCCCAAGTCACCAATGCGGCGCAGATCGCAAAATTCAAAGAGCTGAAAGTGATCGCCTCCATGCAACCCAATCATCTGCTCACCGACATGAATTGGGCGGAGGCACGCCTGGGTCCTAAACGGGCAGCCTATTCGTATGCTTGGGCATCGTTCGCTGACAACGGCGTTACGCTTGCCTTTGGCACCGACTATCCGGTCGAGCCTGTGGCTCCATTCCGCGGTCTCTACGCTGCCGTGACGCGCAAGAGCGAAGACGGAAAAAGGGAATACTACCCCCAACAGAAACTGAGCATCGAACAAGCCATCGCCGCCTACACCACCGGTTCAGCCTTCGCGGAATTCGCGGAAAAAGAAAAGGGAACGCTGGCTCCAGGCATGCTGGCGGATCTCGTAGTTCTCGATACCGACATCACTTCCGCTCCGCCGGAGAAAATTCTCTTGACCAAGGTGTTGCGAACCGTGGTTGGCGGGAAGACCGTCTACGAAGCCAAGTGAAGGCGACGACCCCGGGGCCAGGCTTCTCTCTTTCTCGTCTGCTACTCTAGGCGCGTGTCCCGCTCCCTCAAAGCCCACATTCTTCTGGTTCTAATCACTCTGATCTGGGGCTCGAATTTTGTCGTGATCAAGAATGCGCTGGCGGATATTTCTCCTCTTTTCTTCAATGCGATCCGCATGAGCCTGGCGGCGGTGGTGCTGGCGGCGGTCTTCTATCGCGAGCTCGGACGTCTCACGGTCAGCTCCCTGCGCTCCGGGCTGCTGGTGGGTTTCTTCCTCTTTATAGGGAACGAGCTGCAAACCGAGGGACTGAAATACACGACGCCATCCAAATCGGCCTTCCTGACCGGAGTTTCGGTCGTGCTGGTTCCTATTCTCCTGGCTTTATTCTGGAAGCGCAGCCTCAATCGCTGGACCTCCGTGGGCGTGGTTCTGGCGTTTGCCGGCTTATTTCTTCTCACCATACCGGCCGCCACCGGGGTCGGGCTCAATCTGCGCAGCATGAATCACGGCGATTTGCTTACTCTTGGCGCGGCCGTGGTCTTTGCTTTCCATATTATTTTTATTGAGCACGCAACCCGGACCCAGGGATGGCAGCAGATCACCGTGGTGCAGGTCGCGGCGACGGCGCTGCTCATGATCCTGACGGTCCCGCTGGCGGAGAAGGTTTATGTGGTCTGGTCGTCGCCGGTGATCTGGGGCATTGGCATCACAGGGTTTCTCAGTCTGGCGCTGGCCTTCTCCATCCAGGCCTGGGCGCAGCAATTCACCCCGGCGACGCATACCGCGCTGATCTTTACTTTGGAGCCGGTGTTTGCCTGGTTGACCTCGTTCATTTTTCTGGGAGAGCGCTTGGGTACGAGGGCGGGGATCGGAGCCGTGTGCATTCTGGCCGGACTGCTGATCTCAGAAGAGAAGGCAAGCGCCGAATCGATGGCCGTATCCCCAGACCACGCAGCGGTTCCGAGCCAGCACGGTTAGGCCGCCGCCCGAAAGTGTTGGGCGTTAAGCGGTTTGCGCCACAACACTTTTCCCAGAGTCCGCGTCTAACCCCTGTAGGCTGGCGACCGCCGTTGACAGGCGGGTATAATCGTCCTTGGCAGTCATCATCGGAGGAAGTCATTATGAATCAGCGCGCAAGCGCTCTTTGGGTACGTTTGAGAGCGAATCGCCTCGCGTACAGCATCTCTATTTTGATTACGTTGACCGTCGGTATTCTGATCGGAACGGTAATCTCCTCGGGAGTAAAGGGCCAGGACAAGAAATCATCCTCCGATGTCGCGCCGCTAACCGTGCCCTCGCCCCAGATACTCTCCAACCAGTTTTCCCAGATCTCCAAGCAACTCGAGCCCAGCGTGGTCAACATCAACACCGAGTCGACCATCAAGACTCCCCGCCGCCGGCGTGGCGCCCCAAACGGCGACGATGACGCGAACCCGTTCGACGACTTCTTCGACCGCTTCTTCGGCGGCCAGGGTGGACAAGGCGGTCAAGGTGGCGCGGGCGGCGGTTCCATCCGCGAGCGCTCTCTGGGTTCAGGGGTGATTGTCGACGCCAAGGGTTACATCGTCACTAACCGTCACGTTGTCGAAAAGGCCGACCGGATTCGGGTAAAGCTGCAGGACGATCCGCCGGGCATGCTGCACGACGCCAAGGTCATCGGATTGGACTCGGAAACCGATCTGGCCGTGATCAAGATTGAAAGTGACAAACCCCTCCCGATAGCAAAACTGGGGAACTCCGACAGCATGCAGGTCGGAGACTGGGTGCTTGCGGTGGGCAGTCCCTTCGGATTGCAGGAGACCGTGACCGCCGGCATCGTTTCGGCCAAGGGCCGCAACATCGTGCCGCAACGTCAATTCCAGTCGTTTATCCAGACCGATGCGGCTATCAATCCGGGTAACTCCGGAGGCCCACTCGTCAACATGGCGGGCGAGGTCATCGGAATCAACACCGCGATCCTTACCGACACTAACGCCTACGCCGGCGTGGGCTTTGCTTTGCCCTCGAACACCGTGGCCCAGGTTTACAACCAGCTGGTCGGTCCCGATCACAGGGTGTCGCGTGGTTCCATCGGAATCATGTTCAATGCGCTGGATAATCCGGCCATCGCGAGAGTGTATGGAACCGGTTCCGGCGTTACCGTTTCGGATGTAACCCCGGGCAGCCCGGCGGAACAGGCCGGCCTGAAAGTCGGCGATACCATCGTTGCCGTGGACGGCAAAACGGTGAAGAACGGCGACGAACTGGTTTCCGATATCGCCGCCCGCAAGCCGGGCTCCAAAATCGTTGTCGGATTCATCCGCGACGGCAAGAAGCAGGAAGTTACGGCTACCGTGGCCGACCGGGCCAAGCTCTTTTCCGCCCGCCTGGGCGACGAAGATGAAGGCGGCCCGGAGAGCGGGCCGAAAGAAAGCAAACTCGGCGTAAGCGTGCAGACCCTGACCCAGGAGATGGCGGACCGCCTTGATGTCCCCGTCGCCAAGGGCGTGATCGTGAAGGATGTAAAAACGGGATCGTTTGCCGAGGATGTGGGATTGAGCCGGGGAGACATTATCCTCGAAGTCAACAAGCAAGCGGTCGATACCGAGGATCAGTTCAACCGCGTTCTAGCCACCTTGAAGAGCGGTCAGGATGTAGTATTCCTGGTACGCCAGCGGGGCGCCGGCCGCGACGGCGGAACCATCTTCCTGGCCGGTACACTTCCGTAACCCGAAGCTGGCCCAAAGAGGGCTGGTGCTGGAGCCGGGGATGGTTTACCCTGCGTGCTCGATCAGGAATGGCTGGTAACCGAGGCGGAGAGTTACTCCCAACCACGACCTTGAAACTGAGCAACTCCATTTCGACAACCTGTTTGAGTGCAGGCTGCATTGTGCTTCTGGCCTGCGGGGCAGTTTCGGCGCAAACCAAGAGCCAGTCCCCCACTCCGCCGACTCCGGCCACCGCCAGTTCCGCTGCGAAATTGCAGAAGGTGTCGGCCCACTCAACTTCCCGCAAGGGCAAGAAGTCACGCAAGAGCGCCAGTTCGAAGCGCGGACAGCAGAAAATCGATCCCGAGCGCGCCCGCGAAATTCAGGACGCCCTGATTCGCGAACACTATCTCGAAGGCACAGCCTCCGGAACCTGGGACGCGAAAACGCAGAGCGCGATGCAGCGCTACCAGGAAGATAATGGCTGGCAAAGTAAATCGGTGCCTGACTCCAGGGCCTTGATCAAGATGGGATTGGGCCCCGATCACGAGCATTTGCTGAATCCGGAAAGCGCCATGACCTCGGAACCGGAAGCACCCCGCGCCTCCCCGATGATGATTCAGAGTCCGGCCATGGTGACCCCTCCGCAGCGGTAAGAACAGACGTCGGGCGCCCGACCTCAGACCTCGGCTAAATCCCAAATCCCAGAATCACAATGGAGGACGGGCGTCCTGCCCGTCTTTGCTGGGACACGTGCGGCCGAGACGGGCGGGACGCCCGTCCTCCACCAACAGTCCGACGCCCGATTAGCGACCGTTCTTTTTCTTCATCACTGGATTGGGGAAATACGGCAGAGGTCTGTCGTCAATGATGGCGCGAGGATTGTCATCCACCAGGGCGCGGGCTACTTCATCGCCGCAGAGTTTGGCCACCTTTTCTCTGGCAGCGGAGAGCGATGGCACACGATGCTTGGTGTCATGGGCGTCGGTAGCTAGTACGTGCACCGCATCCCGTTCGAGCAGCCACTCGGCGGCGCGAACCACTTTCGGTCCCCACATTCCGGTCACCGCCGAGGCCGTCACTTGCACCGCGCAACCCTGATCCACCCACTCCAGAACTCTTTCCTGGGCCTGCTGCAAAATGGGATTGCGCTCGGGATGAGTGATCACGGGCGTAACGCCCACATCCGCCATGCGGGTGAAGCACTCGTTGATCTGCGATGGAATGCTGTAGTTGCTCAACTCCACCAGCAGGTAATGGCTGCCCTCGATGGTGTAACGCTGCGGCGAGATCAGCACATCCTGCAGGTTGTCATAGGAAAGATGGAAGTCGCAGCCCAGGCTCAGCCGCGGTTTCTCGCCCACGAGGCCCTTGAGATATTCAAGATTGCTGGCCAGATCAAGCCGGTTGTAGCGAAAGCGTTCGTTGGCATGAGGAGTGGCGACGATGTGCTCGATGCCGTCTGCCGCCGCCATGCGACACATTTCCAGCGACATCTCCCACGACTTGGAACCGTCGTCCACCTGAGGCAAAATGTGGCAATGGATGTCGATCACGTGGACTTCCGTGGGGAGAGGCTGTGCTGTGATTTAAGCAGATTTTAAGAGAAAGACCAAGGGAATGGCGCCAGCCCTATGGTTCTTTCTAAACTTTGGTCATCAGGGTAACCAGAAAACACAGCTATCAGCCGTCAGCTTTCAGCTATCAGTAACCCGGAATGCCGTACTGAAGACTGAAAAGCTGACAGGTGACAGACTAGCTGCCCATGGTCAGGACGACACGAAAACGCGCGCGTCCGCTGATCATCTGATCGTAGGCTTCCGCTACTTTTTCGAGTGGATAGCGTTCGATCATGGGGCGGACTCCGCTCAACAAGCTGAACTGCAGCGTATCCTCGGAATCCTTGGCCGTGCCGGAGGGCCACCCGCGAACCGTTCTGCGGCCAAAAATGAGTTGTATGGGAGTGATGGTCAGCGGCTCCGTGGAGGCGCCGACGATTACCAATTTTCCATCCGGCCCCAGGCCATCGACCAGGGCGGAGATCGCCTTCGAATCGGGCGCGGTAGCGAGAATTATGCTGGCCCCGCCCAGAGCCTGTAGCGCCGCTGCGGGCGATCCAGCATCGGTATCGATGTAGTGATGCGCTCCCAGTTTCTTGGCCAGCGCTTCTTTGTCCCCGCCACGGCCAATCGCGACCGTGCGGAAGCCCATCTGGCGCGCATACTGAATACCCAGATGACCGAGCCCGCCGATGCCCTGCACCGCGACCAGGTCGCCCGCCCACGCTCCCGCATGACGCATGGAATTAAAAACAGTGATGCCGGCGCACAACAGCGGCGCGGCTTCTTCCGCTTTGAGATCGTCAGGCATGGCGGCGACGGCCTCGGCTGGGACCACCACGTATTCCGCATAACCTCCGTCGAAGCTGACGCCGGTAATCTTTTCGAACTGGCAAAGAATAAAATGACCGCGACGGCAAGGATCACACTTGAAACAGTGCCCGCCGTGCCAGCCGACACCGACACGCTGGCCCGGCTTCCATTGTGTGACGTCTGCCCCAACCGAATCGATGCGCCCCGCGATTTCATGGCCGGGGACGCGCGGGTAGGTCAATCCGGGGAAGCCCGACGTCTTTACAATGGCGTCACTGTGGCAAACGCCGCAAGCCTCGATCTTGATCCGCACCTGGGAGCGGCCGGGCTCGGGAATCGGACGCTCCACGATTTCAAAGTTTCCACCGGGTTTGCTGACTTGAGCAGCTTTCATAAGGGTGTCCTCAGGGGTGCTGGGTGTGAAACGGACTTGGGAGCAGCCTTCAGGATTACGCAGTTATAGATGGAAGAGTCGCCAGCGAAGATGCAGAAATCCTCTCGCGAATTTACTAGAGAGATCACGGCCACGGCGCTGCCGCACGAGCGAGGGCGCTCGCGTCCACATTTTTACTTGTATCGCTCGGCGATGAACTCGCCGATCGATTGATAGGCCTTGGTCAGAGTCGGCTCGTCGGGCAGAAACACAATGCGGAAGTGCCGGGTGCCGGCTTTCTGCCCAAAGCCGGAGCCGTGGACCACGAGCACGTGCTTTGCCCGGCAGAGTTCCTTGACGAAAACGTCGTCGCCCTCCTTGATGTCGATGCGAGGAAAGGCGTAGAACGCGCCACGGGGAGAAACACAGCTCAGGCGCGGCGTTGAATTGCACCATTGCACAGTAAGATCGCGCCGGGCGCGAAGCTTGTTGCGAACTTCCAGCAGGTGGTCCTGAGGCCCGTCCAGCGCCGGCTTGATGGCATATTGTTCGGGGTGATTGGCGCACAGGCGCGCCCGCAGCAAACGATGAATGCCCTCGATGTACGGCTTTACCGCGGCCGCATCGCCGCTGACCACGCCCCATCCGATGCGCCAGCCCGGCGCCAGATAATTTTTCGACATTCCCCCAAAAGTCACCACTGGAACATCGGGAGCGATGGCCGCGATGGAGAGATGTTTGTACTTTTCGTCCTCGTCCAGGATCAGCTTGTCGTAAATTTCGTCGGCAAAGATGACCAGATTATTGCGCCGCGCCAGTTCTGCCAATTGTTCCAACATGCGCCGCGAACACACAGCGCCGGTGGGATTGTTGGGATTGATCAATACGATGGCGCGAGTGCGCGAATTGATTTTGTGTTGGATGTCGATGAGGTCAGGCTGCCAGCCGTCGTCTTCGTTTAAATCGTAAGGCGTGACCGGAATGCCAAGCTTGCACAACACCGCCGAGTACAAGGGATAATCCGGGCTGGGAGTCAGAATATGCTCGCCGGGATTGATCAGGGCGGTCAGCGCTACGTCCACCGCTTCGCTGGCACCCGAAGTCACGAACGCATCCTGCGCGGTGGAAATACCCTTGCGTGCGGCTTCGCCGCGAATGGCTTCGAGGGCTTCCGGAATGCCAGGCGAGGGCGCGTAGCCGTTCTTGCCATCCCGCATTGCTTTGTGAACGGCTTCGATGAGATGCGGCGGAGTTGTGAAATCGAAAATGTTGGGATCGCCGACGTTAAGCGCAAGAACTTTGTGGCCTTGCTTCGTGACTTCGTCGGCGACAGACGCTAGGTCGCGAATGGCGTAGCGGACGTTGTCGAGTCGCTGGGCGGCGGCGATTTCGCGGATTTGGGTGCTGGGCATGAGTTCTGTCTAATCTACAGCAAAGGCTTTAACCGCAAAGGTCGCAAAGACCGCCGCAAAGGAAATCCCTGCTGCTCTGGGTAGCCAACGACCAAAGGCCAATGACCAATGACCAATGACCAACGACCGATTTAATCCACTCTATCGATCTGCGCTTTCTGCAGCCGGTCGGAGTAATCCACGTACACCGCTTTCCACTCGGTGTAGAAATCAATCGCGCCCATGCCGCCTTCGCGATGGCCGTTGCCCGTGGCCTTCACGCCGCCGAAGGGCAAATGTACTTCGGCGCCGATGGTTGGCGCATTGATGTAGGTGATGCCGGCGTGCAGGTCGCGTATGGCGGTGAATGCCTTGTTCACGTCCTTGGTATAGAGCGCCGACGACAGCCCATACTCGATTCCGTTGGCGATGGCGATAGCGTCTTCCAGGTCTTCACAAGGGATGATGGATACAACCGGTCCGAAAATTTCTTCCTGGGCGATGCGCATCTTGGGGTCAACGTCCACGAAGACCGTCGGCTCCATGAAGTAGCCGTACTGGTATTCGCCCTGGTCGAGGCGATTGCCACCGCACTTCAACTTCGCGCCTTCGGCCTTTCCGATTTCCACGTAGCTGAGATCTGTCTTGAGTTGGGCCTCGTTGATGGCCGGGCCCATCTCGGTGTTCTCGTCGATCCCGTTGCCCACTTTCAACCGCTTGGCGAGATCAACGTAGCGGTCCACAAATTCGTTGTAGACGCCCTTCTGCACGATGATGCGGCTGGTGGCGGTGCAGCGCTGGCCGGTGGTTCCGAAACCGCCCCACAGGCCGCCTTCGATCGCGAGATCAAGATTGGCGTCGTCCAGTACGATCATGGGGTTCTTGCCGCCGAGCTCCAACGAGCAATGCTTGAAGCTCTTGGCCGCCGTGGTGCCGACAATGCGCCCCACTGCAGTCGAGCCAGTCAGCGAGATGGCGCGGACTTCGGGATGCTCCGTCAACGGACCGCCCACAGCGGGACCGTATCCACTGACAATGTTGATCACGCCCTTGGGAACGCCCGCATCGGACAGCGTCCGCACCAGGTTGTAAGTCGACAGCGGCGTGTCCTGCGCCGGCTTGATCACGCAGGTGTTGCCGCACACGATGGCAGGAAGAAGTTTCCACGACGGGATCGCCATGGGAAAATTCCACGGCGTAATCATGCCGCAGACGCCGATAGGAGTCCGCACCGCCATGGCAAACTTGTTGGGCAGTTCCGACGGCGTGGTGGGCCCGAACATGCGGCGGCCTTCGCCGGCAAAGTAGTAGGCGGTGTCGATAGCTTCCTGGGTATCGCCGCGAGTCTCCTTGAGGATCTTGCCCATTTCGCGAGTCATGTCGCGCGAATATTCCTCTTTGCGTTCGAGCAGCATTTCCGCAGCTCGGAAGACGATCTCGGCGCGGCGCGGGGCTGGCACCAGACGCCATTTGGTGAAGGCTTGGCGGGCTGCTTCGACCGCAGCGTCGACGTCCGGCTTCGCCGATTTCTGGAAGATGCCGACTAGGTCGCGAGTATCGGCTGGATTGCGATTTTCGAAGGTCTCTCCGGTCGAGGATTCCACCCACTCGCCGTCGATGAAGTTCTTGTAAACCTTGTTTGGAGTGCTGCTGCCGAGCGCGGGCGGACTGGTCAGAGTATCGGTCGCCATAAAGTCTCCTCAATCGCAGGAAGGAATGCTGTGATGCTCTATGCTACAGGTGGGGTTGAGGGTGCGGCAAGCGGGCCCGGCTGAAGCGAGGGTGAGCAGCGGAGATATTGCCCAGTCCGAAATGTCGGTTGTTATGGGAGAGACCTGGCTGAGCTCCACCACGGATCAGAACCCTGACAAGGTGATTTCGCCTGCATTATTTGCCGCTTGTGAGATAATCCCCGCCTTCCCTTAGTTCCTAGGTTACTGCCAAGGAGCAACAAATGAGTGCAGATTCTGGAACGACTCGCTGGTGGGAATACTACCTTCCACGCTACCTAATGCCATCTGTCGCGGGAGTAGCGATAGTGAATTGGCTTTGCTCATATGGAGGAGACGGACTCCGATCACTTCTTTCATTACCTCTAGCGGGAAAAGCGCTCGACACTAGCTCATTAATCCTGCTGTTCCTCTACGGCAATCTTTTCTGTTATATCGCCTCGTACCCGGTGCTCGTGTTCCACGCAACAAGGGTAATGGACTTTCCCAAGGGCAAATGGCGCGCGCCCAGACGCCCTGTTGATGACGGATACATCATCACCGTGGTCTTCATGGTGGGCGCCTTTTTTTTCCATCTTGTCCCACCACAGTGGCGCTATTGGTTAGCTTTCCCGACATCTCTCATTATCGCTGCGGTCCAGCTAAGGAGGCTTTGGATTGTCGCCTCTCACCGCTTTGATGTGAGAAGACACGGTGATCTTGTCAGCCCTGCCTATTTCTACTCCTACGTCCTGGCGCATCGACGAGGACTTCCTGTGCTCGAAGAAGTAAGGGAGACGGCGGGGCCTACAGATTCGACTCCGGCGAAGCCTGAATACCTGCCTGAGGAAGATGAGGAAGAAAAAGAGGAAATCAAAACCACGCGCAGTCGCACAAATTTATGGCGCAAAGAATTTATGGACACCTATCGTCATTTGCGCGAGCATGGAAACTCGGCGTTCATTTTTCTCCTAGAAGTGGTGCTGGCTGCACTTACGTTTTGCGTGATCACGAAACCCGGGCAATCGTCGGAACATCAGCTGGCCGCAACTGGTTTGCTTTTCGCCATTTGGGCGACCCCATCCGTCTTCGTGCATCTGCTTGCTCAGCAATGAGAACGCAGATTTTCCCGGTACGACCAGAAACTGAAGTCAGAGCTTAAACACTCATAGATTGGCGTCAGGGCCCTGTTCGGCACTACCAAGACCCAGGCGTCTCTGAAAGCACCCGAGGAAAGTACAGGATCGGTGGCATTCCTCGATGCTCTTCAGAGGAGAGGGAACTATTGGAGTGGCAACAACGTATTGACTCGAGGACGCCTCAACCAGCGTCTCAGGAGCGAATCTTCGTGGAATTGCAGATCCAGAATCTATCGAAAGTCTACAAAAACGGCGTGCGCGCGCTGGACAATGTCTCTCTCACCGTTCCCGTGGGTATGTATGGATTGCTTGGCCCGAACGGCGCCGGCAAGTCCACCTTGATGCGCACTATCGCGACGCTGCAGGAGCCTGACAGCGGCGAGATCCACCTGGGCGCTTTAAACGTGCTGCGCGAGAAGCAGGAGTTGCGCAAGACGCTGGGCTACCTGCCACAGGAATTTGGCGTCTACCCGCGCACTTCAGCGCAGGAAATGCTGAATCACCTGGCGCTGCTGAAGGGCATCACTGACGCCAAGCAACGCAAGGACACAGTGGAAGCGCTCCTCAACCGCACCAATCTCTACGAGCATCGCAAGAAAGCCCTGTCTGGATTTTCCGGCGGCATGCGGCAGCGCTTCGGCATCGCGCAGGCGCTGCTGGGCAATCCCCGATTGCTGATCGTGGATGAGCCGACGGCCGGCCTCGACCCCGGAGAACGCAATCGCTTTTACAGCCTGCTCTCTGAGATCGGCGAAGACGTGATCGTGATTCTCTCCACCCACATCGTGGAAGACGTGATGGAGCTATGCACCAACATGGCCATCATTCACCAGGGCAAGGTCCTCTTTGCCGGCTCGCCCAGCGAGGCGGTCAAATCCCTCGAGGGACGCATCTGGCAAAAATCGGTGACCAAGGCGCAGGTCAAAGATCATGAGCAACGCTATCGCGTCATCTCGAGCAAGCTCATTGCCGGCAAGCCTCTCATTCACATCTACTCTGCCGAAAATCCCGGAGACGGCTTCACTCCGGTGAGCGCCGATCTCGAAGACGTATTCTTCAGCCACATTTCCGGGATCGCGTGAGGCCAGCCATGTTCAAACAGTTTTTCACCTTCGAGGTCCGGTTCTGGCTGCGCTCCTGGATGCTGTGGGTATTTTTCCTGATTGTGGCTTTGATGTTTTTCGGCGCGGCTAGCACCGACCAGATCACCGTCGGCAACGCGCTGAAAAATACCTACCGCAATGCTCCCTGGGTCGTGGAAAATTTCTACGCGGTTTGCAGCCTGCTGACGCTGCTGATGACGACGGCGTTCGTCAACTCCGCCGCTTCACGTGATTTTGCTCACAACACCCATCAGATCCTTTTCAGCACTCCGATTCGCAAACTGGATTACCTCGCGGGACGCTTTCTGGGCTCGGCCCTGATCGCAGTCATTCCACTGCTGGGCGTTTCGGTCGGCATTCTCGCGGCCAAATACATGCCCTGGGTGGACGCGGAGCGCTGGGGGCCGGTGGTGTGGGCAGCGCACTGGAAGGCGATTCTGGTTTTTGCCGTTCCCAACACACTGTTCATCGCCGCCGTCATCTTTACCATCGCAGTGCTGACCCGCAGCACCGTCGTCTCCTTTCTAGGCAGCCTGGGACTGCTTGCGGGATACGGCGTTTCGCGAGTACTTACCAGCGATATAAAAGACCAGAAACTGGCGGCTCTAATCGATCCCTTTGGCATCGATCCTTTTCTGTACGCCACGAAATACTGGACGGTGGCCGAGAAGAACACGCTGTCCATCGGCTACTCCGGATACATGTTGTGGAACCGGCTGATCTGGCTGGGAGTCGGAGCCCTGATCTTTGCTTTCGCCTACTGGCGATTCAGCTTCGCGGAAAGAAGTCCCAGAAAGAAGAAGGTCAAGGCTCAGGAGAGCGTTTCCATCACCAGCATGGCGATTCCGGTGGCTGCCAGAAACTTCGGCGCCGGCGCCGAGTGGCTGCAGTTCTGGGGTACGGTCAAAATCGAATTCAGGCGATTGGTAAAGACGACGTCGTTCATCGTCATTACCGCCTTCGCTCTGCTGAATTGCGTGCCGGCCCTTATCTACAGCAGCACTGAGGGCTTTGGAAACACCTTCCTGCCCGTCACGTACCGGTTACTCGAAGTCATCGCAGGCACGCTCTACTTGTTTTTAATCGCGATGATTACCTACTTCGCGGGCGTCCTGGCGTGGGAAGAACGCGATAGCGGCACCGACGAAGTGCATGATGCGCTTCCCAATCCGGAGTGGCCCACATATTTGGCCAAGCTCACGGCATTAATGGGCAGCATCGCGATCATTCTGGCCGTGGTCATGTGCTCCGCGCTGCTGGTCCAATTCTTTCACGGCTACCACCGCTACCAGATTGGTCTCTACATCGCGAACCTGTTTGGCATGGATCTGCTGGGTTTCATTTTCCTGGCTATCCTGGCGTTTTTTATTCATGTCATCTCGCCCAACAAATATGTCGGCTATTTCGGATATATCGCCTTCCTGATCCTGACCACCTTTATCTGGACGCCACTGCACATCGCCACCTACCTGGTTCAGTTCGGTCAGGCCCAGACTATGACCTACTCGGATTTCTACGGATACGCTCCGTTCATCGAGAGCTGGGCCTGGTTCATGCTGTACTGGACGGCGTTTTGCGTTTTCCTGGCGGCAGCCACGATTCTGCTATGGCAACGTGGACGCGAAACCAGCTGGCGTAGCCGCATCAGAAATGCCCGCTTGCGATTCCATGGGGCGGTACGGTTTGTAGCCATCGCAGCGGCGATCTGTTTTGTGGCTACGGGGGGCTGGATTTATTACAACACCAAGATTTTGAATACGGTGCGCAGCGAGAACGATAACGACCGGCTCCTGGCCGATTACGAAAAGACTTACAAGAAGTTCGAGAAGCAGCCCGAGCCGCGGATCGTCGACGTGAAGTACGCCATCGATCTTTACCCCGAATCGCGCAACATGACCATGCACGGCCAGCAGACCATCGTGAACCAGACATCAAAGCCGCTGACCGAAATTCATTTCACGCTGGACAAGGATTATCAGACCACCATCGAGATTCCGGGTGCGAGGCTCTCCCAGGACGATCAGCGGCTGCGCTATCAGATTTATGCCCTGACTACGCCCATGCAGCCGGGCGAGTCGCGAGTAATGCAGTTCACCCTGAAGACCCAGTTGCGGGGCTTCGAAAACTCGCTGACCAACCACGCCGTGCTGCCCAACGGCACCTTCATCCATAGCCGTATCGTCCCCCAGATCGGATACCAGGCCGGCAACGAGTTGGACGACAAGAATAAGCGCAAAAGGTTCGGCCTCAAAGAAAAAGACTTGATGCCCACGCTCGAGCAGAATTGCACCGCTGACTGCAGCGATAGCTACATCAGCAACAACTCCGACTGGGTGAACGTTGAAACCGTCATCAGCACCTCGCCAGACCAGATCGCAATTGCTCCCGGTTCGCTGGAAAAAGAATGGACGGAAAACGGCCGCCGCTACTTTCAGTACAAACTCGATCATTCCGCGCTGAACTATTACTCGTTCCTCTCTGCACGCTATGAAGTCGCCCGCACCGACTGGAACGGCGTCAAGATCGAGGTCTATTACCTGAAGGAACAGCCCTGGAATGTTCCGAAGATGTTGAACTCGGTGAAGAAGTCTTTCGATTACTACACGAAAAATTTCGGTCCATATCCGCAGAAGGAAGCGCGCATCATCGAATTCCCGCGCCTCGAGCGTTTTGCCGAGGCATTTCCCGGCACCATGCCCTACTCGGAGTCGATTGGCTTCATCGCCAGCATCCAGAAGCCGGACGACATCGACATGGTCTTCTACGTGGTCGCGCACGAAATGGCACATCAATGGTGGGGCCATCAGGAGGTGGGAGCGAATATGCAGGGCGCCACACTGTTGGTAGAGACCCTGGCCCAGTACTCGGCCCTCATGACAATGGAAAAAGAGTATGGCCGCGACACCATGCGCAAATTCTTGCAATACGAAATGGACAACTACCTGCGCTCGCGCGGCGCTGAACTGCTCAAAGAGCGTCCGCTGTTGCGGGTCGAGGCCTCACAGGGATACATCCACTATCGCAAGGGCAGCGTGGTGATGTACTACCTGCGCGAAATGATCGGCGAGGAAGCGGTGAACCGGGCCCTGCGCAAGGTGCTGGCTCAGTATCGATATGCGCCGCCACCGTATCCCACCTCATATGCGCTGGTGGATGCGCTGCGCGAGGAAACCCCGCCGCAACTGCAATATCTTATTCAGGACCTGTTCTATGACATCACGCTGTTTTCCAACCGGGCTGTGACCGCTACCGGCCACAAATTGCCCGACGGCAAATACCAGGTCACGGTTGAAACCGAGGCGCGCAAGTTCAAGGCCGATGAGAAAGGCAACGAAACTGAAGTCCCGGTCGACGATTGGATCGAAGTCGGAGCACTGGCGGCTCCGGAAAAAGGGAAACGCTTTGGCAAAGTACTGCACCGCGAACGGGTGCACATGACCAGCGGCAAAGCCAGCTACAGCTTCACAACCGATGAAAAGCCGGACAAAGCCGGAATCGATCCGCTGCTGTTGCTGATCGATCGCGTCCCCGATGACAACCTGGTCGGGGTCACCATGCAGCCCTAACCGTGGTCACGATCAGAACCTGGGGTGCCCCATTTCTCGCCTTTTTTGCGAGAAATGGGATCCGTTCTAACCCTCATTCTTCCGGATGCCCATCTGGGATTTAACCACTTCTTCCCCCCCGCACCATCGGACATGGCCGCCGGGGGTAGTACCCAAGGTAATCAACCGCGCCCTGCCAGTTATGCTTGTGATACTCTCGCAAATACCCCATATTCTTAGGATTTGGCTGGCGTCCGGTGGCCCTTGTGTCTTCGAGTAACAAACCTGGAATCCATGTAGCGTGGAAGACGGTCACCTACCGTAGCGTGGCTTTGGCGTTGCTGTTTACGCTGATTGTGTTCCTGGTGGGGATGAATTTTGCCTTCCCACAGTTCACGCAAAAGGAGATGAAGTCGGTCAGCAGCTTCGGCAGCGGGCTGCTGGAGGCGATCGCGGGCGCCGGAGGCAAGGTCAAAGCCGGCAACGTAAGCTCGCAGCAGGCCCACATCACGGCCCTCGACGGCACGGTCCGCGTCAAGAAAGCCAGCAGCAACAGCTGGGTGACCGCCGATTATAACGTGCCTCTGGAAAAAGGCGATGTGGTGCAGACCGGTTCAGAAGGCATGGCCAAGATCGTCTTCAGCGACGGCACCAATTACACGGTGAAGCAGGATTCGCTGATCGTAATCGAGGAGAATTCGGCCAATGACCAGCAGCAGACCAACGTTTCGGTGGCGGTGAGCACAGGCACGGTGGATCTTACGACCGCGACCTACGTCCAGGGATCGAAGTCGTCCGTGATCGTGGCTGGAGCCACGGCGTCCCTGGCGCCGGACAGCGCGGCCATGGTGCACAACGACCCCAAGGGCGATCAGCACGAGATCTTGATGAAGAAAGGTTCTGGCGAGATCAGCCGTAACGGCGAGGTCGTGCACCTGGCGGATTGGGAGAAAGTGGCTTTCCAGTCGCAGTCGCCACGCATGGCCAAGGTGAAGGAAATAGGGCCACCCACGCCGATTTCGCCGGCTAATATGATGCCCATCTTTACCTCGGGCGCGTCCAAGCCGGTGGAGTTTTCCTGGACACCCATGAACAACGCGGTGGGGTACCGGCTGCGCATCTCGCATAACCCGTACTTTTCTTCAACCATCGTCGATCGCCGGGTGAGCACGGCCGACGTGATCGTTTCCGGTCTCGGCGAAGGGGCTTACTATTGGCTGGTCCAGTCCTACGATGCGGATGAGAAAGAGTCGGTCGAAAGCCAGAAGAACCGGTTCACGATCATTCCCAAGGGCCAGAACACGACTGCCATCGATCTCGAGCTGGATCCATTTATGCAGCACGGTCATGTGATTGAACTGACTGGAAAGACCGAGGTTGGGGCGCGGGTCATGGTCAACGGCAGGGAAGTGCCGGTGGTCGGAGCCGATGGCAGCTTTCACTACTTTATGCCCCCGCTTCCGCCCGGCGAGAGTGTAGTCACAATCACCGCTCAGAATGCCAAGGGCGGCGTAAATACCGTACAGAAGAAGATCGTGATCCAGTGAGCAATGTTTTCTTTGCGTCCTTTGCGGCTTCTCTTAGCGACCTTTGGGGTTAAGAATTTGATCCTGCTGCAAGGCAAATCTTTAACCGCAAAGTTCGCAAAGAAGAGCCGCAAAGGACGAAGAACCCCGGGAGGATTCGGGGCTCAGCAGTAACAAGCCGGGACTTTCGGGGAGGATTACCCGAGGTACGGGGACTTTGGTTTGAAGGCAAAATGGGGTTCTTCCCATAGAATTATGGACACGGCCCCCCAACCGCGCATAAGCAACCGGGTACGCCCGGCAATGACAGCGGTCCGAGAGAGCTAAATCGCGTATGTCATCTAACGGATTCCATTCTTCGACGCGCCTGCACAACCTGAGATCGCTGTTCAGTATTTTTTCCAGCGACCTTGCCATCGACCTGGGGACAGCCAACACGCTGGTGTATGCGCGGGGCAAGGGCATCGTGGTGAATGAGCCCTCCATCGTCGCCATCAATAAAAACACCGGCGAAGTCGAGGCCGTGGGCAAAGAAGCCAAAGAGATGCTGGGCCGCACGCCCGGCAACATCGTGGCTATCAAGCCCATGAAAGACGGCGTCATTGCCGACTTCAAAGTCACCGAGAAGATGCTCAACTATTTCATCCAGAAAGCGCACAACCGCAAGATGCTGGTGCATCCCCGCATCGTGATCGGCGTGCCTTCGGAAATTACCCAGGTGGAAAAGCGCGCGGTCATGGACTCCGCTTATCGCGCCAAAGCCAGCGAGGTTTATCTGGTTGAGCAGGCTATGGTGGCGGCCATCGGCGCCGGCCTTCCCATTACCGAACCCAGCGGCAACATGGTTGTCGACATCGGCGGCGGCACTACTGACATCGCCGTGATCTCTCTCAGCGGCATCGTTTATTCCCGTTCCGTGCGCATGGCCGGCAACCAGATGGACGAAGCGGTGATGAACTATCTCAAGCGCAAATACAACCTGCTGGTCGGTGAACGCACCGCCGAACAGATCAAGATGGAAATCGGCTCCGCCTATCCGCTGGAAAAGCCGCTGACCATGGAAATCAAGGGCCGCAACCTGATCGAAGGCGTGCCCAAGACGATCACGGTAGACGACAGTGAAATCCGCGAAGCCCTGAGCGAATGCGTCTCGACCATCATGAATGCGATTCGGGTCGCGCTCGAACGCACTCCGCCCGAGCTTTCCGCCGATATCAGCGATCGCGGCATTGTGCTGACCGGCGGTGGGGCGCTGCTGAAGAATCTCGACAAACGTATTCGCGAGGAAACCGGGTTGCCGGTTTCAATCGCTGATGATCCGCTGTGCAGCGTGGTGCTGGGCACAGGCAAGATGCTCAGCGACTTCAAGCTGCTGCGCAAGATCTCAATAGAATAGTTTCTAGTTTCCGGTTTCTAGTTTCCAGTTGTTGAATGGAGGACGGGCGTCCTCGCCCGTCTCCGCGACCATCCATGGCGCCGCCCGTTTTATGAAGCCAGAAACCAGAAACTAGAAACCGGAAACTGCAGTCCAATGGAAAATCTGATGAGCCGCTACCGCAACGTCACCATTCTGGTGGCGATCCTGTTTGTGCAGGTGTTGGGGCTGGCGGTCCAGGTCAAGCGCCGTTCCGGCGCCGACGAATCTACCCGAATTATCCGTCTGTGGACGGTCAGCACGATTACCCCACTCGAAAAAGCCATCGTCTGGTGTCAGAACGGATTGGGCAATCTCTGGAACAACTATGTTTACCTCCGCGGAGTACGGCAGGAGAATCGCGATCTGAAATTCGAGATCGAGCGGCTGCGCCTGGAACAGGTGCGGCTGTCCGAAGATGCCCAGCAGGCGCGGCGCTTGCAGGCGCTGCTCGGCTTTCAGGAACAGTACATCGCCAAGACCGTGGCCGCGCAGGTCATCGGATCGAGTGGCAGCGAACAGTCGCGGTCCATCTACATCGATAAGGGAACCTCCGCCGGGGTTGAGAAAGACATGGCGGTGATCACTGCCGATGGCCTGGTGGGCAAAGTCCTGCGGGCCTACGGATCCTCGGCCCAAGTCCTCCTGATCAACGATCAGAGCAGCGGTGTGGGCGTCATCCTGGACAAGTCGCGCCTGCAGGGAGTGATCAAAGGTACGGCGGCTGGCGAAGTGATCCTGGAAAAAGTGATGACCGATGAGCAAGTGGCTCCCGGCGACCTGATCGTGACCAGCGGCGGCGACCAGATTTTTCCCAAGGGGATCACGGTCGGCACCGTGATGAAAGTTTCGCCGGGCGCCGATCTTTTTTTGAATATCCGGGTAAAACCCTCCGCGAATTTGAGCCGGCTGGAAGAAGTTCTGGTCATCACGAAGAAAGAGGACAGGTCGCCGTCCATGGCGGAAACCAACTCAGTGCGCGCGGTCGATATTCTGACTCAGCGTCTGCCTTCGGTCCCGGATAAGCCCGCAGCCGACCCCAACCCGCCGGCAACCGAAACCCCCGCGAAGTCCACGACGGTGGCGAAGCCGGCGCCCGCGGCCCGTAAGGCGCCAGAGGGAACGGCCAAGCCGGCCACGACTTCCGCGCCTTCACAGCCTGCGTCGCCGGGAGCCGGTACGGCGGAGGATAAACCGAACTAGCGTGCCTATTACCTACACATCGCAGGACCAGGTTGAGGTTTACCGTTTCAGCGCGCCGGTAGCCATCAGCATTCCCTTGGTTGCCCTGTTCTTGCAGGCTTTTCTGCCTCTACGCTTGCCCTTCTTTTCTCTCTTCGATTTGCCGCTGCTGGTGGTGATTTTCTTCGCCGTGGCGAGGCGAAGCCCCGTGGCGGGGCTGTTGACCGGATCGCTGATCGGGCTGCTGCAGGATTCTCTGACCCACCAGCCCATCGGAATGTATGGAATCGCGAAGACGGTGGTTGGGTTCGGTGCCTCGTCGCTGGGGGCAAAGCTGGATGTTGACAACGTAGGAGCGCGCTTTCTGGTCACCCTGTTTTTCTACGCTGTGCACGAAGTGGTCTACTTCACGGTAGCGCGCGGCCTCGTAAAGCTGACCTTGCAATGGAGCTGGGGACACGAAATCGGCGGCGCGCTGCTCAACGCAGCCACGGCCGCGGTGCTGTTTACTTTGCTGGACAGGTTTAAACAGAGAGCGTGAAACAACGTCGTTGGCCCTTGGTCGTTGGCGAAATCCCTGTGCTCTCCATCCAACCGGTGATGTCCCTCCGTCACCGCGGATGACAACAAAAGCGGTTCCCCGCCGGTCTACAATAAAAAGAACGTGATTGGCCAACGACCAAGGGCCAAGGACCAACGACGAGCAGCTGACCGACGACTAACCCATGTTTGGCCGCGACGAAAAAGTATCGAGTTCCCGCCTGACTGCGGTGCAATACATCATCCTCGTCGTTTTTCTGGTGCTGGCTTACGGGTTGTGGCGGCTGCAGGTGGTGCAGAGCGAGTTCTACGCCGCGCTGGCGGAAAAGAACAAGACTCGCGACGTCCCGATTCTCGCGCCGCGCGGTAAGATCCTCGACCGCGAGGGACGGACGATTGTGGACAACTACCCCTCCTTCACTGCCTTGTTATTGCGCGACTCCACCCGCGATCTTTCCGGAGACGCGGATTTGATTGCGCAGGGACTGCACCTCGATCCCAAGGAAGTCCGGGAGCGTCTGAAGAAATTCGCCGGGACGCCGCAATACCAACCGATTTATCTGAAGGAAGACATCACGCCCGATGAGCTGGCTTTCATCGAATCTCACCGCAACGAACTTCCCGAGCTGGACACCATCATGGCGCATCGCCGGCTGTATCCCAAGAATGGCTTCATGGCACATCTGGTGGGCTACGTCGGCGAGGTCAGCGAGCAGATGTTGAACCAGGCCCGCTGGGAGCTCTATAACCCCGGCGACGTTGTGGGCAAGTCAGGTGTGGAACTGCAGTACAACCAGGTGCTGATGGGAAAGAATGGCTCGCGCCAGGTTCTGGTGAACAGCAAAGGGAAAGAAGTCGGCGAGCTGGATCAGAAACCGGCGGTGCCCGGGCACAACCTGAAACTCACGGTCGATATCGATCTGCAGATTGCCGCCGAAGAAGCCATGGGAGACAAGAACGGGGCCATGATCGCCATGGATCCGCACACCGGAGAAATCCTGGCCATGGTGAGCCGGCCGACCTTCGATCCCAACGATTTCGCGGTGCGAATTTCGCGCAGCGAGTGGAACAAGCTGGTCACCGATCCCGATAAACCGCTGCTCAACAAAGCCATTCAGGCGCAGCTTGCGCCCGGTTCGACCTTTAAGATCCTCATGTCGGTGGCAGGTTGGCAGGAAGGCATCGCTCAGACTCTAAATGTGCACTGCAATGGCGGGGCGACGTTCTATGGCCGGCGCTTCGGCTGCTGGGTAAAGACCGGCCACGGCGCGGTCGATTTGACCCGGGCGATCTACCAGTCCTGCGACGTCTTCTTTTACACCCTGGCGGAAAAGCTCGGCATCGACCGGATCGCAAAGTACGCCACCGAGATGGGATTAGGCCAGAAGACGGGTATCGACCTTCCGGAAGAAGCCACCGGCGTCATGCCTTCGGAAGAATGGAAGATTCGCAACTTCAAGCAGAAGTGGTACGCCGGTGAAACCATTTCGGTGGGCATCGGACAAGGCGCGGTCGCGACCACGCCGGTCCAACTGATGCGCGCGATTTCCGCCATCTCAATGGATGGCCGCATGGTCGTGCCCCACGTTGCCAGTCCTACCGGCCTGCCCCCGGAGTACCTGGAAACTCATCACTATACCGACGTGACCAATATTCCGATCAGTCCGGACGGCTTCAACGTCATCACCGATGCCATGGCGCGCGTGCTCCTGCCCGAAGGCACAGCGCCGTCGGCGCACGTTCCGGGCGTCGATATTGCGGGAAAGACGGGGTCGGCGCAGATCGTGTCGCTGGCAGTTCGGGCGCAGCACCAGAACAACGAGGCGCTGAATCAGAATGGCTGGTTCGTAGGATTCACGCCCCGGCGCAATCCCGACATCATCGTCGCCGTGCTGTTCGAGGGCGGCGAACACGGCAAGTTGGCGGCGCGTCTGGCAACCCAGGTGATCAAGGCCTACGTGGATAAGCAACGCCGGCAACCGACCAAAGTCGCAAGCACCGGGAAAGTGGATGTCGGGGCGGTCTGGAATTCTGATTCCGGCGCGGACGACGACCTGCACGGCGGACATTTCGATCTGGACATACCGAAGAATCGCGCGCCCCTGGCAGTTGCGGCGCCAGGTTTAGAGTAGCGCCGGCAGCTTGCCGGCTGTCCCGAGGGCGTCTCGCCCTCGGTGGTTGTGAGGGCGGGACGCCCTCACGACAGCCGCCGGGACCGCGGCGCTACTTTGCGAGAGCCACGAAGGAGGAACCAAGGTAGTAACCAGACTGCGGACTGGCGGGGTTGGCCACGACCAAGGGCCAACGGCCAACCACGGATTCCTGACGACTGACGACCAAACCCATGTCCCGCTATATCTCATTTCGTGACTTTGACTGGCTGCTGCTCACCTTTGTCCTGATTATCTGCGGACTGGGTGTAATGGAGATCCATAGCGCCACCCTGCATACCAAGTTTCAGGGGGCGCACATCCGGCAGGTTTACTGGATTCTCGGCGGCGTGGCCGGCATGTTTCTGGTCAGCCTGGTGAACTACCAGAAGCTTCTGGACCGGGTGCATTGGCTCTACATCGCGGCCATCGTCTCCCTGATGAGCGTGATGCTTTTTGGCCAGAAATATCTGGGGGCTCGACGCTGGGTCAAACTGCCGGGGGGTGCCCATTTTCAGCCATCCGAGTGGGTGAAGCTGATCTTGATCCTGGCGGTAGCCAAGTACTTCGCCGACCTGCACCAGCGCGAGCTTTCCTGGCCCGATTTCATGAAGGCGGGCGCCATTGTGCTGGTCCCCATGCTTATGGTCTTGCGGCAGCCTGACCTGGGAACCAGCCTTACCTACCTGCCGATCGCCATCGCGGGCCTGTTCCTGGGTGGTGTACGTTTCAAGCAGGCGGCCATTGTGACGATCGCCGCGGCTCTGCTGTTGCCGTTGGCCTGGCACGCTCTAAAGCCCTATCAGCGCGACCGCCTTACCAGCTTTATGCACCCGGAAGCCGACAGTCAGGGCTCGGGATATCAGGTAAACCAATCGTTGATTGCCGTGGGTTCGGGAGGAATTTGGGGGAATTCGGACAGCTCCCAGACCCATTTGGAGTTTCTGCCTGTCCCACAAACGGACTTTATCTTCGCCGCCTTCGCCGAGGAACATGGTTTTGTGGGAGCGCTGGCGGTATTGCTGTTATACTTTATAGTGCTGATGCGATTGACCCAGAACGCACAAACGGCGCCCGACCGCGCCGGGACGTTCGTGGTCATGGGTGTGGTAGCGGTACTAAGCTTTCACATTCTGGTCAATGTCGGCATGGTGGTTGGCTTTATGCCGGTCACCGGAATACCCCTGCCGCTGATGAGTTATGGCGGGTCTTCTGTCCTGTTTATGTTTCTGGCGTTGGGCATCGTAATGAATGTCCGCATGCGCCGTTTTGTGAACTGACGCAGGATGAAGAATGGCAGGGGGTTAGCCCGCGCTTGCCATCCGCGCGGAAAAAAGATTAATTACGATCGCCCTCGCGTAAAGAGGGCACACGCCGGCTAGAAAAGCAGTTAGAGCCGGGCAGGATCAAGCAAAGGCGCTGCCAGGCCGGTAACGGCCCCCTCAGAGTTGAGAGAGCGGTCACAAACCTGGCGAAGCGCAAAAGCGATAAGTGCAAAAGATTCCTAAGCTTACGCAACGGATTCGGCCACGGAGAGAACTCCGGGGCCCGGGCTGTCCCTTGTCCAGGGCGGCTATCGCAGCGCTTGATCCTCCCGTTCTTTTCCTGCCTTCCATCCGGTGATCCCGCGGCCGCCTGACGGCCCGGGACCGGAGTTCGCATGACTAGAGAACTATTTGTCTCTTCCACGCCCCACGAAACCAAAGTGGGGCTGGTCGAAGACGATCTGCTCGCGGAAATCTACCTCGAACGCGAGAACGAATACACCCTGGCAGGTTCCATCTACAAAGGACGTGTCACCCGCGTTCTTCCCGGAATGCAATCGGCTTTTGTCGACATCGGTTTGGAGCGCGATGCGTTCCTTTACGTCTCCGACTTTATGGAGTTGGAAGATTCCGAGGACCTGGACGAGGTTCCCACCAACCGGCCGGTGCAGGAGCGCCATCAACAACCACCCCAGGGCGAAGCCTCTGCCACGGAAAGCTTTGCCACTCCCGTAGCGGCTGAAGCGCAGCCCGCAGAACAAGATGCTGGAGGTGCGGAGCATCATGAGGCGCCCGCTTCCGGCGAGCCCCGTGACAACCGCGGCAGTTTTCGCGGCCGCCGCCGCCGCCGGGGACGCCGTGGCGAGCGCATGCCGGATTCGAAGTTTGCCAGTCCGGCCAGCGAAACGCCCCGCGAGGCTCCTCGAAACGAGAGAGCGGAAAGGGCCGATCGTCCCGAACGGAGCGAGCGGCCTGAATCCTCAACCCAGTTTTCGGATCGCCCGGTTTCAGATCGCCCGGCTTCGGATCGCTCGGTAAGGTCAGAACGTCCTGGGCGGACCGAGCGCCCGGAGCGCTCCGAGTACGGCCCGCCGCCGGGGTATCAGCCCATCATTCTGCCCGGAGAATCGATCTCCAAATATCAACGGCTGGCGCAGACCAGGCCCGCGCCACAGCCGGAAAGATCCGCGGCTCCGGTTCAGGAGCTGCCGGCGCGGCCCATCGCCGAGGTCTTTGCGGATGACGAGCCGATCTTTGCCTCGGCCTCGGCTTCTGCTTCGGCTTCCGTCTCAACTTTTGTACCTCTGGCTGAACCCGAAACCGAGACTCACGAAGAAACCACGCCGCAGCTACGTGAAGACGCATGGGATCGTGAACAACAGCGTCTCCACCAGATGAATGTGGCTGCGGTCTTCGGCAGGGAGGTTGCCACGGAGGACGATCAGGAAGATGCCAACGACAGCGACGACGAGACCGCCGATGAAAGCGGAGACAAGCTGGTAATTGTCGCCGAGCATTCTGACCAGGCAGCGCCCGCCGGTGCCGCGGGTGCGGTGGAAGAGGAAGAGATCGAAGAGGAAGAGGCCGACCTGGCCCACTACGTTGATGCGCTCGAAGAAGACAATATCTTCGAGGAGCTCGAAGAGGAAACCCACACCGCCGGTGAGCACGAAGACGCGCACGAGCAGCCAACCCGCGAGATCGCGGCCTCCGCGGAACCCTCGTCGGTTGATGCTGTGCCGTTTTCCTCGGAGCCGGTTTCTCCGGAGGAGGTTGATGTAGCCTCGGCGGATGAAGTCGACGAGGAAGCCGAAGACGAAGCCGAACTCGACGAAGCTCAGGCCGAAGCCGAGGCCGCGTTGGCTGCCGAAGCTGGAGGCGTTGGCATGACCGAAGCTCGCGCCGAAGTGCGAGCGCCGGCCGGGACGGCTGGTTATACCCAGCGCGCGCCGCGCCCGGGATATGATCGTCGTCCGCAGCGTGGCGGACGCCGAGGTGGTGGCGGTGGTGGACGCCGCTCACGCAGCAATCAGCAGCAGAATCTCCCCTTGATCACAGACCTGCTCAAGGAAGGCCAGGAAATCCTGGTCCAGATCGCGAAAGAGCCCATCGGAAAGAAGGGCGCACGCATCACCAGTCACATTGCGCTGCCGGGACGCTTCCTGGTCTACATGCCGACGGTGAACCACACCGGAGTCTCGCGCAAGATCGCTTCCGAAGAAGAACGCCAGCGCTTGAAGCGCATCATTCAAAGCGAGCGCGAGAACGGCCACGGTGGATTTATCGTGCGCACCGCAGCCATGAACGCCGCCGAAGAAGATCTGCGCGCCGACATCCGCTTCCTTAAGGGGTTGTGGGCTGAGATCAAATCCCGCGCCGATGCCGGCAAAGGGCCGACCCTCATCTATCACGACCTCAACGTGGTCGAGCGCGTGCTGCGCGACCAGGTTACCTCCGACTTTTCCGCCATCTGGGTGGATAGCGACGAAGAATACGAACGCATCCTGCGCTTCGCCAACCGCTTCCAGCCCGCGCTGGTCAAACGGGTGAAGCTTTACACCAAGGAAGTGCCGCTCTACGAACAGTTCGGCCTGAGCGAGGAGATCAACAAAGCGCTTAAGTCGAAGGTCTGGCTGAAGAGTGGCGGTTACATCGTCATCAATCAGACCGAAGCTCTGGTCGCCATCGACGTGAACACCGGCAAATATGTGGGCAAGACGACCCGTCTCGAAGACACCATCGTCAAAACCAACGTGGACGCGATCAAGGAAATCGTGCGCCAGATCCGGTTGCGCGATCTCGGCGGAATCATCGTGATCGACTTCATCGACATGGATGAACGACGCAATCGCCAGAAAGTCATGCAGGCGCTCGAAGAGGCGCTGCGCAGCGACCGCGCGCCATCCAAGGTTCTGCAGTTTAACGACTTCGGACTGGTAGCTATCACCCGCAAACGAGTGAAGCAATCGCTCGAACGCACCATCGGGACGCCTTGCCCGTATTGCCAATCCACCGGCTTCGTGAAATCGGTAACTACGGTCTGCAACGAAATCTATCTCGAGATGCGCAAGATCGCGAAACACCTGGAGCACGCGGATGTAATGCTGCGGGTCAATCCCGATGTGGCCAAAGCGCTGAAGGCTAACAACGGCAAGGCACTGCTCGAGATGGAAGAGATGACCAAAAAGACCGTAATCGTGAAGAGCGATCCGGCGCTGCATCAGGAGCAGTTTGATATCAATTGAAGCGGCTTCTGGCTTCTAGCTGCTGGCTTCTAGCTAGTTCCCTCGACCACGAAAATGGAGAACGGGCGTCCTCGCCCGTTTTTCTTTTTGATAGTCGCCCAACTTCTCACCACCCTATGGACGTCATCCTGAGGGACTTCAGTCCCGAAGGATCTAGCGTGTAGCGCTACGGACGCCCCACGCAAGTCACATCCGCTCCACGCCAGATCCCTCGCAAGCTCATCATGACGCCCTGGTCTGTGACCGGCGAATTGCCTGACCGTGCCGCCGCGTTGCACAATGATTCTCCAATCACAGGAGACATTGTGAACAAACTGAATCGAGTCGTGGCAGCCGGGATATTTTTTCTAGTCGTCGGGTGCACTCCTTCACCTGCGCAGACTCCATCGCCCCTGAAAACCCGCACCGTCGTCCTCATCGTCAGCGATGGCTTGCGCTGGCAGGAAATCTTCACCGGCGCTGATCCCACGTTGATGGACAGTGAACACGGCGGAATTTGGGGCGATCCCAACGAACTCAAGCGTAAGTTCTGGCGCGAAGATGTCGAAGATCGGCGCAAGGCACTCTTTCCTTTTTTGTGGAATGTGATTGCCAAACAGGGACAAATCTTCGGCAATCAGACCAAGGGCAGCGTGGCCCGCGTGACCAACGGCATAGCATTCTCCTACCCCGGCTACAACGAGATGACCACTGGCTTTCCCGATCCCAAGATCGATCGCAACGAGTTCGGCCCCAATCCTAATGTCACCGTGTTCGAATGGCTGAACCGTATGCCAGAGTTTCGCGGCAAAGTTGCGGTCTATGGCACGTGGAATGTCTTCCAGGACATCTTCAACGAAAGGCGCAGCGGCCTGGTGATGCAAACCGGATGGAATCTGCCGGAAAAAGGGAAGCTCACTCCGCGCCAGGAACTGATCAACGAACTCTACCGCACCACCACGCCTCTGGATGATGAAGACACCTACAATTCTTTCATCCAGGTGCCGCTGCTCGACTACGTGAAGACGGGCAATCCGCGAGTGCTGTTCGTGGGCTACGGCGAGACCGATAACTGGGCCCACCAGGGCCGCTATGACCTCGTGCTGGAGAGCGCGCACGGTTTCGACTATTTCGTGAAACAGCTTTGGGAAACCATGCAAGCCATGCCTGAGTATCGCGACCAGACAACTTTCATTCTCACCACCGATCATGGCCGTGGCAGTGGGTTGGTTGAATGGAAAGAGCATGGGGTGGACGAAAAGGGATCGGAAAATATCTGGATTGCAGTGATGGGCCCGGACACAGGCGCGCGCGGCGAACGCACGAATATTGGCCCGGTCACGCAATCGCAGATCGCAGCGACGGTAGCCGCCTTCTTGGGCCAGGACTACCGTCACGCCGTGCCGGCAGCGGCTAAGTCGCTGCCCGATGTGTGGTAACTCCAAAGCGTCAATCTTATGTGTCGAAGATCTGTGTCGAAGATCTCGTAATCCGCTGGACTATGCTCGCACAGGATCCTGAGCCTGCGATGATCCAGCGAGAGTTCGTTCTCCTAAGCTCAATGCAATTCCGGATCGGCCCGCGTCCCAGAACGGCACCCCCGAAGCACTTATTGTGTTGGCAGGCAACCACAAAGCCAAGTTTTCAATCAAAATGAAGCGGTCCCACATTCAATCACACAGGAGGGCTACTTGAAATTACAAAGCCTGCAAGGACTTGTATTATCGGCGGCGTTGACCATGGGTTTAGGCACGGCCACGCTGGTCACTGTGCCCCAGGTGTATGCCGACGACCATGCCAAGTGCCAACGGGAAATCGAAAAGCGGGAAGCAAGACTCGACGAGGCGATTCGCAAGCACGGCGAGCGCAGTCATCAGGCAGAGGATCGCCGGCGCGATTTGAACGCCGAGCGGGAACGCTGCTGGAACACCTACCACGGGTGGTGGGACGGTCACAACCATCAGTGGCACACCGATCGTGACTGGGAAGATCATCACTAGACACGATCCCAGCGGTCGACCAATCCAAATTGTTTACCGGCCCCCGACTCCGGGGGTCTTTTTTGTTTGTGTCAGGTTTCAGCTTCGCGGCGGAGATTCTTCGCAACTGAATCTCCGCGAATGAGGAAAGAAAAAGCACGAAGACCACCAATGGCGTCCGAACTGCATGCCGCCTGCTGTGTGCAGAAACACAGACGAACGAGGCGGCAAATTGCCACGCTGCGACTAGCTCTTCCGGCCTGCGATCATGAGCCCAGCTCCAACTACCAGCATGACGGCGCTGATAGCGGGCGCTACTTTTTGGCTGTCATGCGTCTGAACGCCGATATTGACGTCGCCTGCCTTGATGCCGTGGTTTTCGGAATGAGGAATCGCCACGAAAAACGAAAGGATTCCCAGAATCACTACCGCCAGCCCCACAAGAAATAGAGCCTTCATTAGAAGCCTCCTGATTGAGTTGAGTACATTAACCCGAGAGTCCGTCGAGCCGCTTTGAGATGCGGCCCGGACCCTATGGGATGCTTCTCAATTCTTGTGATCGGCAAAATCCCGGGCAAACTCCACCAGGCTGCGAAGCGCGATTCCTGAGGGGCCTTTAGCAATCCAGGGTTTCTGCTCTTCGGTCCAGGCGGTGCCGGCGATATCGAGGTGAAGCCAGGGGATGTCCTCGGCGAACTCTTTGAGGAACATGGCGGCGGTAATGGCGCCGCCCCAACGTCCGCCGGAGTTGACGATGTCGGCGATATTGGAACGAATGATCTCCTTGTATTCGTCGTCCAGCGGCAGGCGCCACATTTTTTCGCCGGCTTTGTCGAGGGCCTGGCTGAAGCGATCGTACATGGCGTCATCGTTGGCGAAGATGCCGGCGTTGATGGAACCGAGCGCGACCACGACCGCGCCGGTGAGCGTGGCGGCGTCGATTAGGTGCGTGCATCCGAGCTGGCGGGCATAGAAGAGTCCATCGGCCAGAACCAGGCGGCCTTCAGCGTCCGTGTTAATGATCTCGATGGACTTTCCGGACATTGCAATCTGCACGTCGCCCGGCTTTTGTGCCTTGCCGGACGGCATGTTCTCCGTGGCCAGAATGATGGCGGTAATTTTCAACTTGGGTTTAAGCAGTGCAATGGCGCGCATGGCGCCGATCATGGTGGCGCCGCCGGCCATGTCGTATTTCATTTTTTCCATGCCGTCGCTGGGCTTGATGGAAATACCGCCGGTATCGAAAGTGATGCCTTTGCCGATAAGTCCCAGCACCGGTTTTTCGGGAGCCCCCGCGGGTTCGTAGTGCAGCACAATCAAAGTGGGCGGTTCGTCGGACCCCTGGGCCACGCTCCAGAAAGCTCCCATCTTGAGTTCCTTGATCTTGTCCGCGCCGTAGACCTCGCACTTAAGGCCGACTTCCGCTGCCATCTTTTTCGCACGGTCGGCCAGGATAGTGGGAGTCATACGGTTCGAAGGTTCGTTCACCAGGTCGCGAGTGAAATTCTGCGATTCGCCGACGATGCGAGCCTCGTCCATCGCCGCTTGCAATTTGGCCTGATCACCGCGAGCCACGACCGTGAGCTGGTCAATCTTCTGGTCCTTGCGATCGCTCTTGTAGTAGTCGGGATCGAAGTTGCCCACGAATGCGCCTTCCACGACGGCTTTCACCGAATCTTCCATTTTCAGCCCGGCTTCGGGCGCGAGAAAGGCGAAGCTGCGCAGGCCTTTTGCTTTGAGTGTGCGCACCGCGGCGCCCGCGAGGCGGCGCAGGTCGAAGGCGGAAAAAGTCTTAGCCTTGCCGCCGCCCAGGAGTAACAGCCGCTTGGCTTTCAATTTCGCCGGACGATGCAGCAACGTGACTTCGAACGGCTTGCCGGTAACTTCGCCGCCGGCGATCACATCGCCAGCTGCTTCCTTGATGGCGGCATCGGAAGTCTCGATGGAGAGCTGCGGCTTGTCTTTTTCTGGACGGTTCTTTTCGGCCTTGTCGAGCACGATCGCGACCAGGCATTCAGTTTCTAATTCAGCGGGATTCGAAAGCGAAAGAATAGTTTTCATGATTGTGTGATTCCAGTATCGTCGGCGGGAAGGGAATTAGGCAAGAGGCGACCGTGTTTTGGTAGCTGTCTGTCCCCACACCGGCGTCATCCTGAGGGACCTTGGTCTCGAAGAGCCCGCCCTGGGCGAACTCGAATGGGTCTTGCGTCTGGGCACGATCGAGCGAAGATTCTGGTGCGCCAGAGGCTTCGCAAGCTCAGCATGACGACTCCGTGAAAGATACTGCTGCATGCGTTCACCGAAAATCACAACACCACAATCGTGATCCCCAGATTCCGCCGGCCCAGATCCGCATCCTGCTTCAGTTCGGAACGAGCGTTGACCAGGGCCCAAGTCTGCTCGTTCGATTTCGACCAGTCCTCGCCGAAGATACAGGCGCGAATTTCGCCTCGTCCGGCCAGCTCCGTTAATCGTTTTTGTGCGGCGATGCGAATCTCGCCGCCGGCCCCGCTCGATCCGTAACCGTGGATCAACTTGATGACACCACATCCCGACTGGCGGGCGCGGGCCAGCTCGCGGTCCAGGTGTTGTAAAGCTTCTGACACCGTGGGCATGTCCGATTTGAGGTTTACGGTCTTAATGAATGGCCTCGGTTGACTAAGGTACCTCACCGGCTGACGCTACTCCAGGTCCAGTCCGCGTCGGAGCCCAGATCCGTCAGTTTGATTCTCATTGTGGACGCGCATCCACAATGTGTTTCCCGGCCCACGCTCGGGAACTTCGGATCGCTCCTAACCCGCGCCAAATCAATGCCTTTTCGATGGCTTCTCTCGTGCGATCTCCTGGGTGGGCAGTGACCCTGGAGGAATATATGACGCAACTCAATTTGTCCGGAAGGCAGTTAAACGATACACAGCAGAAACCCGCTGCAAGGAAGAACGAAGACGAATCCATCAAGAACCAAACCGTGGGAGCCCTGGGAGCGCTTGCAATGTTTGCCGCAGTCATCGTGATCGGCAGTTGCTCTCGAAGCAGCAAGCCGGTAGCGGTGCAGCAACCCCTACAACCAACCGCGCCGGTCTCGGCATCTGCCTCCGCGGTTCCGCCGCAGACTCCGACTCCCGCGCCGGTAGTGGCCAAGGCGAAGAAGCACCGGGCTCCGAATCTTTCCTATGTCAACCGGGAGTACGGTGTCTCTTTTACATTTCCGCGGAACTATCAGCTGAAGACACAGCTCGAGACCAAGCCAGAAACGAACCCGAGCAATGAAGCGAACATTGCCGCCACGACGACCGAGCCTTTGCAGATGAATTTTGTCCACCCCGGCGGATTGCCGCTGGCGGCGGTCGAAATGCCCGGCAACTCCTACCCCGGAACTGATTTCAAGTCTGGTTTCATTTCCCTCAGCGTGAATCCTGGCATGAAGGACGAAATGTGCTCCCAGTTTGGCTCTCCCGAATCGAGCACTACAACGGACCCATCAACGCAGGCAAAGATGGAGCCAGTAAAATTCGGTGCCACGAAGTTCGATGAGATTGACAACCACACTGGCTCGACGATGAATCAGGCAGACGCGAAGTACTATCACACCTTTAACAACGGTGTGTGCTACGAATTTGCGCTGGCCATCGCCACCGGCGGCGAGGCTAGCGGCAACGGGGAGGAAATCGCCCCGGTGGATCGGCAGGGGGCGTTCGCCAAACTGGAAAAGATTCTGGCAACGGTAAAGTTTCAGCCTGCGGTGTTGCCGGAAACTCACGCGCCGGTTCCGGCGGTGGCCACGACTTCCCCGGCGGACTCTTCGAATACCACAAGCCGTGAGGCGGCCACGCCTAACTTCTAGCCCTTGGGTGAATCCGCGATCGCATTACCTGGACTGCCGGCGCTCGACGGCAGTCCAGGCTTTTGTGCTCCCACGGGCTGATAGGTCTTGAACCCCGCCAGTTGCATGCCGCGAGCTGCCTCCGGATTTTTCATGAAGGTTTCCCAAACAAATCCGGTGCGAGCATTCTCCGCCATCAGCAAGGTGATCCCGGAATCGATGGCAACCACGTCATGGTCGTACCAGTCTTTCAGTGGGTTGAACGCGTTGACAAATCCATACGTGCACCACGCCGATGGGTATCGATTCCTGATGTTGCGCAGCACGCGCATGGTCGGTTGAGGAAGAAATGGAATTGAGCCGCCCGCCGCGCTGGGAACTACGCTGCCATCGATCGGCCCCATGGCCGGAGGTCCACCCCAAACCACGTAGCCATTCTCCGAATCCGATGCGGTGATGCCCCAAAGATCGTCGCTGTAGTCGGGAAATTGTTTCGCCAGTTCAAGGCAGAAGCGGCGATGGACATCGGTGGCGATGGCAGAATTCTGAAAGTAATCCGCGTAGCGGTCGCGCTTGCCCCGAAAATCAAACCAGGCCTGGGAATACTGATGCACGAACAACGGCGCGAACGAACCGATGTAACGCAGACCGTCATATTCGAAGATGTTGCGCTTCCAGGCATCCCAGGTCTCCGGCTTCAGCGGATGCGAAGAAGAGCCTATTCCAAGCAGGTACATCATCATCAGCTCGCTGTAATAGTCCCAGCGGTAGGGCAGGAAACCGGCTTCGGGGAGCCATCCGTGGGGCAGCAGAGTCGTGTCTTCGGAGAGCCAGGTCCAGTCCACACGATCGAAGATGGCGTGCGCCAGGTCGCGAATTTCGGAATTCTCGAAATGCTGCCGGCAGCACAGGATGCCGCACAGCAGAATCGCCGTATCTACGGAAGAGATTTCAGAATCCCACAGTCTCTCGCCAGTATTCATGTTGGCGAAGTGATAGAAAAATCCGCGATGGTGAGGCAGGGTCTTCCATAGAAAGCGCAGCGAGTTCTGAACCCGCGCCCGCGCCTCGTTCAGCGTAATAAAACCACGCTTCTCGCCGATGCAGATTGCCGAAAGCCCAAAGCCGGTGGCCGCGATACTGGCGACGACAGCGTTGTCGGTGGAAGCTTTCCGCGCGTTACAGCGGTCCTTGACTAATCCCGTCTGTG
Organism: Terriglobia bacterium; assembly: GCA_963822555.1. Lineage (GTDB taxonomy): Bacteria > Acidobacteriota > Terriglobia > Terriglobales > Acidobacteriaceae > JAIQFF01. Next base: position 3,019,572 of record CAWGHY010000002.1, on the reverse strand, counting down.
GATTGGCCTGCTCCCAGAAGTAGCAAAGAGTGGTCCTTTCCACTTCGTCCAGGAATTGGTCATCGTCAGGCGACAGAAAAGTCTTCACCGGCGGCGGCGCCGGGTGGGCGTGTTGTTCCGGCGCGGGTGGTAAAAAAGAGGCGAACCCCGATTCGGCGTAGGGCAGGCAAATTCCGAGGCCGGCCATCTTTCTGAGAAAATCCCGGCGGGAACGAACTAGGGGGCCAAACTTCCTTTGATCCACGACACAAATCTAAACGATCCTGCCCTGAGGAACGACGGCCGAGCGCAAACTAGGGTAACAGGGATGGTTACACCGTCCCGAAGCTGGAGACCTTGACCCAAGATAGTGCGAGACTAAAAATCTGGTCTGAAAGCGGGCGTCGTAAAATATCCGGTAAGGTGGCGGGATGACGGGAAAGCGGAGGCTGGTGTTGTGGACGGCGACAATCGTCGTCGCAGGACTGATAGCGGGAGCAATTCTTCTGACCCGTCCGCGCACCCGGCCGATTATGTTGCGCGGCGCGGTGGTCAAGCAAGACGCCGATCCCACCAAGGAACTGCCCCTGGCTGATGTCGACGTTCAGGCTCTCTCCAACGGCGCTGTCATTGGAGAAGGCAAGTCGGATGCCTCGGGCGCTTTCACCGTGATGTTGCGTAACCGGTTGTGGATTGGCCGGCCCGTGATGCTGCGGTTTCGGCATCCCGATTACCAACCGTTGGACCTGAAAGAATTCATTGGCGATAAACTCTACCTAGGCCACATGGTGCCTCTGCCGCACGATGCCAGCGCCGCCAATCATCCTCCGATAATCGTGTCGAATGTCCTGGCTCGGTATTCGATCAAGACCACCAACACCGCCAACGTGGGCAGCGCCGTGAAAACCTTCGAAGTCGTCAATATCGGTAACGTGCCTTGCCGTAAACAGCCTCCCTGCTCGCCCGACGGGAAATGGAAGGCAGCGATTGGATCAGCGACGCTCGACGCCGGCGAGGGAAACGAATTCCGCAACGCCCGTACCTCGTGCATCGCCGGACCGTGTCCCTTTACCAAGATCGAAGCCGAAGACTTTTTGCAGGGCGGCCGCGAAGTGAAAGTATCGGCCCGGAACTGGTCGGATACAGCGACATTTCTTCTGGAGGCGGAAGTGTTTCGGCCCATGGTGAGTGACATGGTCCGCACCTCTCATCCCGTCATCTTCGGGCAGGCGCTGAATTTCACCGTGCCCGGCTCGGCAGAAGGGGTCAGTATCCTCGCCGAGATCAACGGCGCTACCATCACCTTTCCTTTTGGGCCGAACCTTTACTTGAGCTGGGCCGATTGCAATGCGCGTGTGAATCGGGATCAGACAAAAGTCTATCGTTGCGAACTGAAGCCGGGCTACAAGTTTCCCTAGGATTTGGGAGTGTAGGCGCGAGCGCTCTCGCTCGCGCGGCGTCGTGACGGATGCCTAACGTCCAGCTTGCCATCCAAGAGAGTGACTTCCGGGCTCAATATTCCCATACCGACAAGTATCCCGTGCCGGTAGGTTCACAGGTGCTGCCAGTGAGCGTGTAATTCCCTTGAATCAAACCGTCTCCCCCCGCTGTCCCAACGAAAACGATCACACCGTTGTCGGTCTGAATTTCAAGGGAAACAGAATTGCCCTCGACGTAACTGCCGGAGGGAAATGTGCCAGAGATAATTTTCGCCGAGGTGAAACAGTTACCGACTTCGAAAAACGCGGTTCCGGTGAGCCCAAAGATGCCCTCGGACGCAGCGCCTTGAACCAGTGTGACTGCGATGCGGTTAATATATCCCGTCGCGCTGGTCAGGTCACCAGCCCAGTTGCCGGCCATTGAAGACACCGGTACACCTGTGAAGTTTCCTTTGTCGCCACCGGCACAGCCACCGTTGATAGTGTAAGTTCCAGCGAATTCTCCGGGCACGTGCGTGCCGGGAATGTCGCTGCTGCCGGTGAGAGTAATGACCTGTCCATCTACCGAAGTGGCGGTCAGAGAGAGGTCGCTTCCCGTCAGTGTGCCGGTCAGCTTCGCCGGGCTAACGGGGTCAAAGCAACTCGAACCGTTGATATAGACTGCGCCGCTCAGCGAACTGCCCGATGGGCTGATGTTGCCGCCGATCGCCAGAGATGGCGCGCCCGAGACCGTGGATTTCGTATTGAATTCCCAGTCACCCGCAATGTTGGGAGCGGGCGTTGCTGGAGGTGCAGTTGACCCTCCCGCTCCACCGGTTCCTACCCCGGTTGATGCCTGGTATCCCCCGCCGGCGCAGCCGCAGAGTAGAACCAGTGCAGCCAGCCCTAACCTGTTCGCCCAGCGCTTCATAGACGTTTCTCCCTGCCGACACCCTGGGACACCTCGACAGGCTTGGTCAAGCGGCAACGCGCTGTACCGTCAAATGCCGTGTTTTGCCGTGTCTTTTGTCTCCCGAGCAAGCTACAATTCCGGTTCCACAACTCCGGTTTCCCAGGGCTCGCGATAACCGCCGACCAACGCAGGAGAGCGCGATGGGTGAACCATCCCAGAGCACACCGCCATCCGTGAGGCCACCCGACGACCGCCTGGATTCGTGGAAGGAAATAGCCGCCTACCTCAACCGGGATGTGACCACGGTCCAGCGCTGGGAAAAGCGGGAAGGGATGCCAGTCCACCGGCACCTGCATGACCGGATGGGCTCGGTCTACGCCTCGAGGGCGGAACTGGATGCGTGGACGCGCAGCCGGAATCTCCCGCCAGCGCAGGGAAGCGGGAACGATGGGCCCTCGCTTGAACCTCGGCCACAGTCGCCGCGGACGGCAATATCGACCTCCCCGCCGCGCCGTGGCTACCCCCCGCGTCGCGTTTTGGTTGGGGCAGGGATTGCGGTTCTCGTGATAGTTGCCGCTTTGGCCGCCTGGCGTTTCTTTTTTTCCCGGCCTGCGCTCACCGCGAGCGACGTAATCCTTCTGACCAGCTTCGTCAACAACACCGGCGATCCCATCTTCGACAACTCGCTAGATAAAGCCCTCGAAGTCAAACTTACCGAATCCCCCTTTCTGAGCATCTTCCCGGAGGCGGATATGCGCGAGACCATCCGCACCATGCGTAAAGATCCAAACCAGCGAGTGAACCGGGACCTGGGTATCGAAATCTGTAAACGACAGGGGCTCAAAGCCCTGGTGGTGCCGGAGATCTCCGTCTTCGGCAGCCAGTACCTGATCATTCTGGAAGCGATCGACGCGCGGACCGAAAAATCGATTGCGCGACGGCAGGAGGAAGCCGAAACCAAGGACAAGGTGATCGCTGCGCTGGGCCGAGCAGGGTCGGAGCTGCGCCGGCAATTGGGAGAAAGCCTGAGTTCCCTCGAGAAATACGATGCTCCTCTCGACCTTGCGACCACCGGTTCACTCGAGGCATTAGAAGCCTACAGAACAGGGCAGACACTTTATCGTTCTGGAAAGCGCAGTGAAGCCATTGCATTTTTTGAAAGGGCTGTGGAGCTGGACCCGCAGTTCTGTTCCGCCTACAACATGCTCGGCAGCGCTTATCACAGCATTGGCGACGACCAGGCATCCAGAAAGAATTTTGCCCGGGCCTTCGAGTTGAGGGACCGCCATCTCACCCAAGAAGAAAATTTTCAGAGCACTGCTCTTTACAATTTGTCTACAACCGGCAACCTGGAAAAGGCGGTTGCGATACTTGTCTTGTACCAGCAGGCGTATCCCCGCAGCGCGATTGCTTACAATCTGTTGGGAATCGCATACGCACAACTGGGCAAAACGGAAGAGGCCCTGCAGCAGTTTTATCGGGCCATGGACCATTCGCCGGTGCCCTCGGCTCAGCACTACTCCAATGCCAGCCAGGCGCTCATGATCCTGGGCCGTTTTGACGAGGCCAAGAAATTACTTGACCAGTGGCAGCAGAAAGGGTCTCTGAACCCATTTCAAACCATGCTGCGTTATCGAATCGCGACATTCGAGAACGACACCGCAACCATGGAACGCCTGGCGCACGGAACCCCAGGTGGGGATACGCCCCTGCTCCAGTTACAAATGCAGATGGCGTTCTTGCGCGGCGACTTCAGCAAACTCCGTTCGCTGAGCGAGACCCTGGTGACCCAACAGAGCCATGCGAACCGTATGCAAAACACTTCCGATGAGCTGGCGCGTCATGCCTGGGATGAATCCTACGCGGGAAACTTTGACATGGCGCGCAAGCTTTGCCGGCAGGCTGAAGAAGCGAGCCAGGACAGTACTTTGGGGCTCTGGCTTTGCGCCGAAGCATTGGGACACGCCGGCGATGTGACTCAGGCTGAGGCGTTGGCAGTGAAACTGGATCGCCTGTTTCCGGAGGATACGATGATCCAGAAAAATGCTTTGCCGCGTATTCGTTCCATCATCGAGCGCCAGCGCGGAAACGCGGTCAAGGCGGTGGATCTGCTGGCTCCAGTGACCCAATTCCCGCATGCACCGGTTTTTTTCCATCTGGCGCAAGCTTACGCAGGGGCGGGCGAGCACGCCAAAGCCGCCGCCGAATTCGAGAAGGTCATCGTTCATCGCGGATGGCCGGGATGGGAAGTTTTTGTTCCCCTGGCGCAACTCGGACTCGCGCGAACCTACGCCCTGCAAGGAGAACGTGAGAACAGCCGAAAAGCCTACGACGATTTTTTCAACACCTGGAAAGACGCCGATCCGAATATCCCGATATTGCGCCAAGCCAAAGCTGAATATAAGAAACTCGCCGCAACCACACCCCCGGCTTCGGCGTCGGCAAAAGGCAATAGCCCCGAGCTTTTCTGAGTTCACTCGCCCTTGGCTAACGCCCTTTGCGCGACCGGTTGACCGCTTCTCTCGCTTCTTTGTCCGCGGTGCGGCGGCGTTCGGTTTCGCGCTTGTCCCACAATTGCTTGCCTTTGGCCAGGGCGAGTTCGACCTTCACTCGGCCGTTCTTGAAGTACATGCGGGTGGGAATAAGCGTCAGCCCCTTCTGCTGGGTCTTGCCGATGAGCTTCCGAATTTCCTCTTTGTGGACGAGCAGCTTGCGGGTGCGCAGCGGCGCGTGGTTGAAAATGTTGCCGTGGTCGTAGGGGCCAATGTGGCAGTTGAGCAACCAGAGCTCGCCATCCTTGAGCAGGCCGTACGAGTCCTTGAGGTTGGCTTGTCCGGAGCGGACCGATTTGACTTCTGTTCCAGTCAGGGCAACCCCGGTCTCAAACTTCTCCAGCAGGAAATAGTTGTGGGAGGCGACCCGGTTGACGGCGGCATCGCGCTCCCCGGCGGCGGTAGGGTCGCGGCGGGGATTCTTCTCGGAACTCGGCTTGGTCTGATGTGTGGACTGGCGGGCCATGAGGCTAAATAGGTTATCTCACACCGCCGGGAAGAACGTCGAGCGACGGAGCATCTGGGTAGTGGTGCAGTTTGAAAAATCCTCAAAGGATTGTCATTCCGAAGCGCGGTTGTCGCGCGAGGAATCTGCTGGTTTGCTGCTGGCGGCAAGCAGATTCCTCGCCGATAAGGCTGGCTTCGGAATGACAAGGAGAGCATTTTTGCGCAAACTGCACCCCGACCAGCAATCGGGGTCAGCATGCAATACCGTTAACCATAAAAGACACGAAGTATCGTGAAGAAAACCTTGAGGTCTAGTCCTTGGTGGTTGGTTTTGGAGGGATCTGGACGGGTCAACCCGCGCCTGAGCAGGCCCCATCTGGCACATTTCCTGCATCCCAGTAGGTAAGGGGTTTCAAGCTTCAAATTGGGAAAGAGTCTCCCAAAATAGTTTGCGAGGGGTAACGCTATTGGGACTAATCCTAATGAGTAACTGCTACCAGAGCAGTCACTTCCAAGGCCGAAGGCCGATGCTATAATCAGCCAGCTTACTTCTCAAAACAGCGCATTTTCAGCGGCCTAGCCCGGGGTTTTGGCCGATCCCCGAGGGAAGACTGCCTGCGAGGGACCAGTGAAGACACGCCTGATTCGCCCGGCAGCAATCGCATTGCTCGTCGTGGCGGTAACCCTGCCTATTGGCGCCGCCGATAACGCCAAATCCTTATACAACAAAGGCAAGGACGCCGAAGCTCGCCAGAACTACGAAGCCGCATTCGATTTTTATAAGCAGGCCTACGAGCTGAAGCCGAGAGATTTAGGCTATCGAACATCCTATGAGCGAACCCGGTTCCTGGCTGGCGCCTCGCACGTGCATCGCGGCCAATTATTGCGGGACGCGGGCAAACTGCAGGAAGCGCTGGCCGAGTTTCAGAAAGCCGCCGAGATCGATTCCTCGAGTTTCATCGCCCAACAGGAGATCCGGCGCACCCAGAAGTTGATCATCGATGCCGGCAGCGCGCCTGCCCCCAGCTCCGTAGAGAAACCTCCTACCGGCCTGCAAAAACGGGTTCAGGAAGCCCAGGGGCCGGTCGATCTGGCCGCCATCTCGAACGTTCCCATCACTCTCAAACTCACCGAAGATACCAAGGTCATCTACGAGACGGTGGGCAAACTGGCGGGAATCAATGTGTTGTTCGATCCCGACTACACTTCGCGGCGGGTCAAGATCGAACTGAACGGAGTCACGCTGCAGGAGGCGCTGGAGATCATCGCGCTCGAATCGAAGACCTTCTGGCGGCCGGTCACGCCCAACACCATCTTCGTTGCCTCGGATAACCCCGCCAAACGCAAAGAGATTGAACAGAGCGTTATCAAGACTTTCTACCTGGCGAATCTTTCGCAACCTACCGAATTGCAGGACGTAGTCAACGCGCTGCGGCAAATCCTCGAAATCTCCCGCATCCAGCCCCTACCCTCGCAGGGGGCGCTGGTGGTGCGCGGCACTCCCGATCAGATTGCCCTGGCGGAGAAATTAGTCACGGATCTCGATAAGGCCCGTCCGGAAGTGATCGTCGAAGTCGCCATCATGCAGGTCAGTCGCGACAAATCGCATACCCTCGGTATCAATCCGCCCACCAGCGCGACCGTCGCCTTGCAGAACAACCTCAACACCACGACCACCGGCACCACTACCACAACCGGGACCACCTCGACCACTTCGGGGACGGCCAACCAGGTCAACCTGAACCGGCTAGGCAATCTCAACGCGACCGACTTTACAGTCACGATTCCTGCAGCCACGGCGACCGCGCTCTTCAGCGATAGCAGCACCAAGCTGATTCAGAATCCGCAAATCCGTGCGGTGGATGGCCAGAAAGCCTCGCTGAAGATCGGCGAAAAAATACCCATCGCTACCGGATCGTTTCAGCCCGGCATCGGCGGCGTGGGCATCAACCCGCTGGTGAACACGCAATTTCAATACACCGATGTCGGTGTGAATATCGACATTACGCCCAAAGTGCATGCCGGCCGCGAAGTGACGCTGAAAGTCCTGATGGACATTTCTTCGGTGACCGGGCAATCGAACATCGGCGGCATCACCCAGCCGATAATCGGCCAGCGCAAGATCGAGCATGAAATCCGCCTTAAAGAGGGCGAAGTCAATATCCTGGGAGGAATTTTCGAGGACAACGAAACCCGCTCCCTGAGCGGTATTCCGGGGCTGTCGCAGATTCCGATTCTGAAGTACTTCTTCTCCCAGACCAACACCGATCACTCCACCAACGAGATCGTGTTTGCCCTGATTCCGCACATTATCCGGTCCCGGGACGTGACCGATCTGAATGAGCGAGCCCTGGAAGTAGGCACGGCTTCGGCGATCGAGTTGCGCCGCGCCGCCCAAGCTCCGCCGCCGGTTCCAGGGAACGAAGCAGCGCCTGCGACGGCACAGGCTGCAGCGCCCGCTTCGCCGGCGCAGCCCGCTCCCCCGATGGCTGCCGGCGCAGCCAGCTTCGGATTCGATCCCGCCAGCATGACGCAGGCGACAGGCTCGACTTTCGCGGTCAATGTATTGCTCCGAGGGGCGCAAAATGTGTATTCCGTGCCCTTGCAGGTGAGTTACGATCCTAAAGTATTGCAAGTTGTGAATGTGTCGAATGGTGGCTTGCTCTCGCAGGATGGCCAGCCGGTAGCCCTGGTCCATCGCGACGACGATACGACCGGAGCGCTGCAGATCACGGCGACCCGTCCGCCGGGAGCCACCGGCGTCTCCGGGCAAGGTACCGTGGTTACTCTGACCTTCCTGGCCAAGGGAAGCGGACAGTCCACTCTGGCGATCTCGAAAGGCGGAGCGCGCGATCCTGCGATGCAGGCCGTCGCCGTGGCCGGAGCGGTGGCCACCGTTACGGTGCAATAGCGCGCATCGACTTAAAGTCGAGGCCGTTTTCGACGATAATATCTAATGAAGTCTGCCGCCTTGAAACCCGTCTCCGTGCGCCGCCCATTCGGGTTCACGCTCATTGAGCTGATCGTGGCCACCGCCATCCTGGTGATCCTGACCGGCCTGGCCGTGCCGATGGCGCGGGTAGCCATTAAGCGTGAGAAAGAACGCGAGCTGCGGAGCGCTCTCTGGGAATTACGCGATGCCATCGACCGCTACAAAGACGCCGCCGATCGCAACGCCTTCCAGACCAAGGTGGATAGCCAAGGGTATCCGCCGGATCTCGATACCCTGGTAAAAGGTGTGGACGTGGGCACAAAGAAAGTGCGCTTTCTCCGCCGGATTCCGGAAGATCCCATGACCGGGACCACGGAGTGGGGTCTGCGCTCCATGCAGGATGATCCCGATTCAGATTCCTGGGGCGGACAAAACGTGTTCGATGTGTTCACCAAGTCGCAGGGCACCGGGCTCGACGGCACGGATTACAAGACCTGGTAATGACGCTAGGAAAACACAAGCGCGATCGTGGCTTTACCCTGATCGAGCTGATGATCGTCATCAGCATGATTCTGATCCTGGTGTCGATCTCCATTCCGGCCTATAACCAATCCATCCTGCGCGCCAAAGAATCGGTGCTTAGGCAGGATTTGTTTGAACTGCGCTCCCTCATTTCGCAATACACGCTGGATAAACAGAAAGCGCCGCAATCGCTCGACGACCTGGTGCAGGCAGGATATATCAAGCAGATTCCGATCGATCCGATGACCGGCAGCAACAGCACCTGGACGGTCGATCAGGAAGATACCGTGATGTCGGTCGATCAGCAGGATCCGGGCATTAGCGACGTGCATAGCGGAGCGGCAGATACTTCCAGCGACGGCACCGCCTACAGCACCTGGTAGTTTTGTGTGGTCGCGGGCCGCCCGCCCGCGGCCTCTGACTTGAGGTTCTCGCGGGCGAGTCGCCCGCGACCACACATACCAAACTCCGCACAGACCACAGCCATCATTTGAACAGTTCCCGCCAAGGCACTAACATCTAGCCATGCCGGTTGAAACCGAGATCACCGCCTCGACCTACACTCCCATTCGTGCTCCGCGCGGAAGCCACATCACCTGCAAAAGCTGGCAGCAGGAAGCCGCCATGCGCATGCTGATGAACAACCTTGATGAAGAAGTTGCCGAGCGGCCGAAAGATCTGGTGGTCTACGGCGGCACGGGCCGGGCGGCCCGGAGTTGGGAGGCCTACCACGCCATTGTCGCGTCGCTGAAGAATCTTGAGAACGACGAGACTCTGCTGGTGCAGTCGGGCAAGCCGGTGGGAGTGTTCAAGACCCACGAGTACGCGCCGCGAGTGCTGATCGCGAATTCCAACCTGGTGGGACACTGGTCCAATTGGGAAAAGTTCAACGAGCTGGAACGCGCCGGACTGATGATGTACGGGCAGATGACCGCCGGCTCGTGGATATACATCGGCTCGCAGGGAATCGTGCAGGGCACATTCGAAACCTTCTCTGCGGCGGGTGAGAAACATTTAGGCGGCGACCTCGCCGGCAAGCTGATCGTCAGCGGCGGCATGGGCGGCATGGGTGGCGCTCAACCGCTGGCCGCAACCATGACGGGCGCCGCATTTTTAGGCATTGACGTGGACGCCGAGCGCATCAAGAAGAGGTTGAAGACCGGATACTGCGACTTCATGGTCACAAACCTCGAGGAAGCCTTGCGCATCCTGAAAAATGCGGTGCGCAAAAAAGAAAATGTTTCCGTCGGGCTGGTGGGAAATTGCGCCGACATTATTCCCGAGCTGGCCGAGCGCGGCGTGCTGCCTGACATTCTGACCGACCAGACCTCGGCGCACGATCCGCTGAATGGATACGTCCCCAACGGGATGACATTACCGGAGGCGCTGGAACTGCGGCAGCGCGATCCGCAGGCCTATCAGGAGCGGTCTTTAGATTCGATGGCCCGTCACGTCGAAGGCATGCTGCGCCTGCAGAAAATGGGCGCGGTGACTTTTGACTATGGAAACAATATCCGTACATTCGCCTTCCAGCGCGGCGTGAAAAACGCCTACGACTTTCCCGGTTTCGTTCCCGAGTACATTCGTCCGCTTTTCTGCGAGGGACGCGGGCCGTTTCGCTGGGTCGCCCTGTCGGGAGAAGCGTCGGATATCGCGGTGACCGATGAGCTGGTGCTTGAGCTGTTTCCCGACAACCGAATTCTGCGCCGCTGGATTGACCTGGCGCGTAAACGAATCAAGTTTCAAGGCTTGCCCGCCCGCATCTGCTGGCTGGGTTATGGTGAGCGGGCGCAATTCGGCCTGGCCATGAACGATCTGGTGAGAAAGGGCAAAATCAAGGCGCCGATCGTGATCGGCCGCGACCACTTGGATTGCGGATCGGTCGCATCGCCCTTTCGCGAAACCGAAAGCATGAAAGATGGCAGCGATGCGGTGGCCGACTGGCCGCTCCTGAATGCTTTGCTCAATACCGCGGCGGGAGCCTCGTGGGTTTCAATCCACAATGGCGGCGGCGTAGGCATTGGCTACTCGCTCCACGCCGGCCAGGTCACGGTAGCCGACGGCACCGAAATAATGGCCAAGCGAATCGAGCGGGTACTGACGACAGATCCCGGCATGGGCGTAATCCGCCACGTGGATGCCGGTTACGACCAGGCAAAAGACTTTGCGAAGAAGAAGGATGTCAAAGTGCCGATGGGGAAGTAAGGACAGGCACAGGCCGAGCAAGCCATGGTCCTAGGTTTCGATCGTGTGGGGCGGACACTCTTGTCCGCCGCTTTTGACTTTGACTTTTGGATTCAGACCGACTCATCAAGATCGAAAGCAAAATCAACCCCCAAAGGCGGCGGACAAGAGTGTCCGCCCCACACAGTCGCTGCTAAACTAACCATCGAGTGACTCCTCCAACTAAGAACGAGAATCCAGATCACGCACTGCTCCTCGTCAACATCAGCGAACTGCTGACGCTTCGATCTCGGAACCCAGGCCCACGCCGCGGCCCCGACCTCGGAGGCCTCGGCATCATTAAGGATGGCGCCGTTCTATGTTCCGGCGGAAAGATTGTCTTCGCCTGCAAAACCAAAGACGCCCTGCGCGATCCCTGGTTGCGACGCAATCGCAAGAAAATCGTTGAGATCGATTGCGCGAGACAGGTCGTCCTGCCAGGATTCGTCGATTCGCATACTCATCCCGCGTTTGTCACGCCGCGCCTGGTGGATTTTGAGAAGCGCATCGCTGGCGGAACTTACGAGCAGATCGCCGAAGCAGGCGGCGGAATCCGTTCCAGCCTGGAAGGGGTGCGCAAGGCCGGCAAGAAGCTGCTAGCCGACAAAGTGCTGGGTGCGCTGCACGAAATGGCAGAGCAGGGCACAACCACCGTCGAAGCCAAGTCGGGATACGGACTGACCGTCGACTCCGAAATCAAATCGCTGGAGGCGATCCGCAGCGCCGCTGCGAGCTGGCCGGGGACAGTGATCGCGACCTTGCTGGGCGCGCACGTTGTCCCCAGGGAATTTCAGGGCCGCTCGCAGGAGTACGTCGAAGTTGTGTGCCGGCAGATGATCCCACGGGTGGCGCAACGAAAGCTGGCGCAATTCGTGGATGTATTCACCGACCGCGGAGCCTTCACCGCGGAAGATACGGAAAAGATCTTCGACGCCGCGAAAAAGCATGGGTTGGGCGTGCGCGCCCACGTCTGTCAATTGAGTGCGACCGAGCTGCGGCCCCTCTTGCGCTTCAAGGTTGCGTCCCTCGATCACCTCGACCATGTCAGCGACGCGGACATCAAACAACTGGCGAAAACCGAAACGATCGCGACCCTGGTGCCGGGAGCAAATTATTTCCTTGGACTGGAGAAATTTCCACCGGCACGCAAACTGATCGATGGCGGAGCGGCGGTCGGGTTGGCAACCGACTACAACCCGGGATCGTCCCCCACCGCCAGCATGCCGTTCGTGCTCTCGCTGGCCTGCACTCATCTGAAGATGTCGCCCGCCGAGGCAATCGCCGCAGCCACCTTCAATGGCGCGTGGGCGTTGCGCTTGCACGAGCGAAAGGGATGCATCGAACCGGGAAAGGACGCGGATCTGGCGGTTTTCGACGTGGGAGACTATCGGGAAATCGCCTATTGGGTGGCGTCGAGCCGCTGTGCATTTTCAGTTCTCAACGGCGCCATCGCAACCTCGCAGCCGCGCTAGACCCGAACCGCGGCCGGCGGCGATTTGAGCGAACCCAACTCCGTTGCTATAATCGTGCCTGTTCCAAACGCTTCCAGCGTCTTGACTGTCTGCACTGACTCGGCAACTCCGTCCCAGTCCTCGCGTGCCACCCACGACGCGCCCGGCGCCGGCAGACAAGCTGTGAGCCCAAACGTGGCCAGGTAGCTCAGGTGGTAGAGCGCAGCCCTGAAAAGGCTGGCGTCGGCGGTTCAACTCCGTCCCTGGCCACCACATCTTTCAGTGACTTAGCAGCCCAGCCCGAAATTTCACACCTGTGATTTCACACCTGTGATCGCTAGACCGATTTTGGGGCGAGATCACCAAACCAATAGGCCGCCGTCACTCCGCCGTCCATGAGAAAATCGCTCCCGGTGATAAATGCACCATCAGGCCCCATCAAAAGTGCACCGACTGTTCCTACTTCGTCCGGCGTGCCGGCGCGTCCAGCCGCAGACACTTCGAGCATGCCCCGATAGCCTGGACCGCGTGGCCCCTTGAGTTCATCGTTCGCGAGGGGAGTGATGATGATGCCGGGGCTAATCGTGTTGACCCGCGCACCGCGCTTTCCCCACCGGACGGCCTCAGCCATCACGCGCAACGAGTTGCCACGCTTTGAGATTTGGTAAGCGTGAAGGGAGTCCTTAACCTGCTCTGGCTGGAGCATCGGAAGACGGAGCAACTCTTCGACAGGTGTTGTTGCGAGTAGAGCGTTCTGTTCGATCGAGAGTGGCGGCAGGCGGTGCCCGGACTGGGGATGCGATCACCACGCCAGCGCCACCGCGAGCTATCACGCCGCCGAACTCCTCCAACACGAGGGCAGTTCCGTAGAGATCGACCTTGAGGATCGTTTCCGGCGAGGCTTGAGAAGGCGAAACGCCAGCGGCGTGGATGACACCGGAGACTTCGCCGAGCTTCGTGGCCGTTTCAACGAGGGTGTGAACCGACACGCGAGATGAAACATCAACCGTCGCAGTGGTGACGTTGAATCCGGCGTCGCTCAGAGTCTTGGCAGCCGCATCGGCGTTCTCCTGTCGTTATCGGCCAGTAAAATGTGTTTGCCTGCGGCAACTCGGCGCACAATCGCCTGGCCGATTGAGCCTGCTCCAATCAGTATGATCACATTTGTCATTTCAATCCTCGTTACAAATAGGAACTTCTGTGCGGCAAGTCCCCAGATGCGGCTATCGGAAGCAAGCTGTGCTGTCCCTTATCTTTTCCTGGGTGCGCGCTCAGTTCACCGCGTTTGACGGCGTCATCATCGCCGCCGCCGTTTCATCCTGCGCCGCCAACCGGTGGTTCGGGTTACTGGTGACTCGCAGACTTCGCAAAGGAATTCCTGCACCGATGTCATGCCGTGGTTCTCGTTTGGTAGGCTTCCTTAAAATCCAGAATCATGTGAACGACCGCTTCGTCGCCGAGTGTGGTGTTGATCATGGTGTGGTAAATCGCTCGATCCGGCCATTCGACATTGAAATACTTCTTAATGAAATCGGCGCGTTCCCGATCGACGCTGTCAACGAGCTCTTCGGCTTCCTGCTGGCTTTTGCCCCGAGCTAGCAGCCGCCTGAGCTTGTCTTCTCTTGGGGCATAGAGAAACACCCGCAAAGTGTCTCCTCGGTTTTTCAGAAATTGCTGTGAGCCCCTGCCCACAATGACGCAGTTTCCACGTTCGGCGACGTGTTCAACCACACGCCTCGTAGTCTTGAGAATCGTCTCGCTATCAACGAGGTTAAGCTTGGGCGCGTTGATGCTACCCTCATAGCTACCGCGAAGAAAAGACTTGAAGAGCCGATAATACAATGGGTCGTTACGTTCCTCGCGGGCTTCAACTACCGCCTTAGAGCAATTCGCGAGTCTTGCGATCTCCTCGGTCAACTGCTGGTCCCATAGCTTCCAGCCGAGCTGGTTCGCTACAAGCTGAGCGATATCGCCGCCGCCGCACCCGTACTCGCGTTCAATGCTGATGATGTTGACCATGAAATCCGACTTTCCTCCGCGCGCTGGTTACGTGTGGATCGCCAGCACCGGGCAGGGTCCCAACTGAATCACCCGATAGGTGGTCGAGCCGAAAACAGCGCGGTCCACAGCGTCACCTCCACGCGCCGTCATCACGATGAGGTTGGTTTTCGCTTCAGTTGCGTGTCGAACGATCTCCTCGTAAGGTTTTCCGAACCTTACCGCCGACCTCAGATTGAGATTCTTGCGTTTCTTCTCTGAAACTAGCATATCGAGTTCATTTGTGCGCTCGGCGATGATCTCCTCCGCCCTTGCCACATCGGAAGGGCTCTCGGCGACGTGCAACAACACCAGCTCAGCGCCATACTCCGCAGCCAGCGAAATCGCATACCCGAGCGCTCGCTCAGAGTTATCGGAAAAGTCCGTGCAGTAAAGGATCCGGCTTAAGCGATGGCGCCCGTCGGGTCCAGTGCCCAGAGCCCCTTGCGAAGGATTGGATACGACCAGCACCGGGCATGCTGCCTTGCGGATGACCCGGTCGGTTGTCGAACCCAGCACGAGACGATCAAAGCCTCGTCGCCCGTGTGTTCCCATGACGATCAATTCCGTATTGTTTTCTTGAGCAACTGAGAGGATACAGCGAGGCGCGTTTCCCTGATGAACCACGAGTTCTGGCTGAGGTCCAGCCGGCGAATACTGCTTCACGAACCGCTGCAACTGCACCTCACCGCCCTCGCATAGTGCTCTGGAGAATTTCGCGTAATCAGCTTCGTGGGCGGCATAATCGGCGAAGGGATACTTCCAAAGCTCAACAATGTGCAGCGCAACAATCTTAGATTTGTAGTACTCCGCCAATGACAGCGCGTATTGATACGCCGCAGCCGAGAAGTCGGAAAAATCGATCGGGCACAAAATGCGTTTCAGTTGCATAACGGTCATTCGGCTACGTGCACGCCACCGCCGCCGGGATCATTTTTCTTCAACATAAAGCTCAACAAAAACATGATGCCGGCGGCCACGGAGAGGACCATGAACGTATCGATGTACGCCAGGCTTGCCGCCTGCCTTTGCACCGACTGATAAATCTGCGCGTAGGCGGTGGCGAGCGCTTCGTGTTTTCCAAGTCCCCCGTTGGCGTAGTGCTGTTCCAACCCGTGCGCCGCATTCGCAAAGTTGGGATTATCGATCCTCGCTTTCTCCACCAACCGCAACTGGTGGAATTGGGAACGGCGTGCAATTACAGTTGTAACCAGTGACGTTCCTACACTGCTGCCCATGTTGCGCATGAAATTTGCGATACCTGCAACCGAGTTGTTCTTCTCCGCGGGGACGCCGATGTAGGCGACGAGCGTAATCGGCACAAATAGAAACCCCAGGCCGACGACTTGAGCAATGCGCAGCCAGGTGGCAGCACTAAAACTCATCTGTAAATCGATTCGCTGGGTGGAATAAAACATTGCCAGCGAGAGCGCCAGCCAGCCAAAAGCAATCAATCGTCGCGCTTGAATTTTCGTTGTCAGCTGTCCCGTGATCGGCGTTTCTATCAGCAAGACAAGACCTCCGGCCGAAAGTGCGAGACCGGCAAGTTCTGAGGTGTAGCCCAAAAGCGTTTGCAGGAATTGCGGCATCAGAACCAGGCTGCTGAACAACAGGATACCCAGCATAAACAGCATCAGACTGGCGCTCGCGAAATTGAAGTTCTTTAACATGCGAACGTCGATGATGGGCGCTTTCTCGAACCACTCCCAGACAACCAGTGAAATCAGGCACACCGCCGCAACGATGATCAGGGTGGTAATGAAACGCGATCCGAACCAATCATCTTCCTGGCCTTTATCCAGCAGAATCTGCAACGCACCCACGCCAACGGTCAGAAGCGCGATGCCAACGTAGTCCAGCTTGACCCCGGCACGCTTGAGCCGCTCCAGGTAAGGAGGGTCCTCGACGAAGCGCCGTACCAGGAGCCACGTGATCACGCCCACCGGAAGGTTGATAAAGAAAATCCAGCGCCAGGAATAGTTGAATGTGATCCACCCGCCCAGAGTGGGGCCGATTGTTGGCGCCATAATTGCCGTGATTCCATATGCCGCAAAGGCAAGTCCACGTTTCTCCGGGGGAAACGTGTCGGCCAGAATGGCTTGCGCCATTGGCTGCAGCCCGCCGCCGCCAGCCCCTTGCATGATGCGGAACAGAAGAAGAAATCCCAGGCTTGGCGCGAACCCGCAGAGGAGCGAACTAACGGTGAAAATGGCGAGGCAGCTCATGAAAAATCGCTTGCGTCCCAGTGCCCCGGCGAGCCACCCGGTCATCGGAAGAATGATCGCGTTAGAAACCAAATAGGATGTCAAAACCCAAGTGCTCTGGTCGTTGCTCGCACCCAGATTTCCGGCCATGTAGGGAAGTGCGACGTTGGCAATGCTGGTGTCGAGAACTTCCATAAACGCCGCCAGCGCGACGACCACGGCGACCAGCCAGGGGTTGTACCGTGGCCGCCAGACGTCCTGGTCAAGGCTGAGCGCGGCGGTAGTCATCTCAGGTATACGTCGGGAACCACATTCATGCCTGGGCGAAGTCGCCGGTCGCGATTTTCGCCAGCCTCGAGGACAATTTTTACCGGTACCCGCTGCACGATCTTCACGTAATTTCCAGTCGCATTTTCGGGCGGAAGCAAACTGAACAGCGGCCCAGTCGCGCCCGCGATGCTGTCAACGTGGCCACGCAAAGTCTTGCCGCTTGAATCCACGTGGATCTCGGCTTTCTGTCCCACCTGCATGCGCTTGAGCTGGGTTTCTTTGAAATTGGCGGTTACCCAGATCTCGTCGAGAGGCACAACCGTGAGCAGTTGCTGCCCCGGTTCAACGTTCAATCCAACCACCACCGTTTTATTTATCTCGCCGCTGACGGGGGCGATGATCTTCGTGTATTGCAGGTTCAATTCTGCCTGCTGCACCAGCGCCCGCTTTTGCTGAACATCGGCAATCGCGGCTTGTACCCGCGCCTTGGTGGACGAAACCTGTTGTGGGCCTGTTTGTGCGTACTCGTGATTGGCGGCGGCTTGCGCGAGTCGGCTCTGCGCCTGGTGCACAAACTGCTGCGCCGCGGATTCACCAGCTACGGCGGATGCAACGTTTGCGGTACTGGATCTTGCCGCCGCCAGCGCCTGATCATAAATCTGCTGCGACACTTCGCGTTTATCGACGAGTAACTTGTAGCGGCGGAGATCGTCCTGGGCCTTAACGTCGTTTGCCGCCGCCGCTTCCACTTGTTGATGGGCGGCAGCAAGTTGCTTTTCAGCCGCGTTGATTGCAGCCCGCGCATCCTCGATCCCGGAAGCCGTGAACTGCAGTTGGCTCACGCTATTCACGGACGTGATGGGGACGGTTATGTTGAGAGAGCGAGCGGTGGCTTCCGCGTTTGCCAGACTTGCCTGCGCTTGCGCCAACGCAACCTGGTAGTCGGTGGGATCAATCTCGACCAGGAGATCACCTTTATTGACCCATTGATTGTCATTGACGTCCACACGAATCACATAACCCGACACGCGTGCACTGACGGGATAGAGATGCACATCCGCCTGGGCGTCGTCCGTCGATTCATAGCTGCTCAAGTAACCCCACAAGAGCAGACTTGCGACGGCGACGACCACCACCGCGATCAGAATGATGAGATTTCTGCGGCGCTTACGACGTTCCGCAGGGGAATACGTCTTTACCGGCGGAAGCTCCGAATACACCGAAGCCCCGGATTCAGGATGCGAAGGAGATGTGTTTTCGTCCGCCATGTTTATGGTCCTGGGAAATATTGTTTAATGCCCTGTTCGCCGGCGCCCAAGGCACGGATAAGCGAGATTTTCGCGAAGTTATACTTGTACAAACTGGAAATGTATTGTTCGTGCGCGCCGGCCACGGCTTCCTGCGATTGGACGACCTCGACCGAGTCTGTAACGCCCGCATTGAAGCGGTCCCGCGATTGCGTCAACGTTTGATCGGCCAAATCGATGTTGCTGCGCGCAACCTTCACCTGCTCCGCGGAAGATTGCAGGTTGAGCAGTGCCGTGCGCACATCGGCCTCGATTTGCGCCCGCAAGTTGTCGAGCCGCTCGCGGGCCTGCTCGAGCCGCGCATCGGCTTGCTGAATATCACCGTGAACCTTGTTGCCAGTGAAGATGGGAATCGACAGCGTCCCGCGGATGTCATATACCCGAGTCGCGTCGGATGGATGAGCCCCTCCCGTTCCGTAATCCGCATTGAATGAAAGTGATGGAAGGTAACCTGCGGCTGCGGCCTTTCGCGACAGCTCCGATGCCCGGACATTGGCCATTGCCGCCCGGTAATCAGAACGCGATGCATAGGCTCGCCTTAGAACGTCGTCAATCGTCATCGCTTCCGGCGGGGAATAAAGCGATTTGTCAGTGAGATCAAAATCCTGGCTGGCCGCCAACCCGATCACTCGTGCCACGGTTATTTTCTGAATGGCGAAATCGTTGCTGGCCTGGATCAGTTGCTGCTGCCTGGTTTGCAATTCGACCTTGGTGCGCAGGACATCGATGTCGGCCGCCGTGCCCACGTTCACCTGGTCGGTTGCCTGGTCAAAAAGCGCTTGGGCCGTCTGAACCTGCGCTTCATCGGTCGCAATACGGGCTTCATCAGCTACGGCCTGAAAGTAGACGTACCCCACCGCCAGGATCACCAGGTCGTTCGCATCTAGCAATGTGAAATCAGCCGACTTGACGTTCTCGCTGGCCGCGCGAGTGGAGTTGATGGCTTTCCAATCGAATAGCGTCTGGCTCACGGCTGCCCTAGCGTCAAAATAGGAGAATGGGCCGACCGCGGGAGAAATATGGAAAACATTGGCAGCCGCGTTACCCAATCCGACTTCAGCGAGGTTGACCTTCGAATCCGCCACGTAAGGGTCCGCGTTGACCTGTGGCAACAAGGCGCTCAGTTCCTGCCAGCGCTGCCCGCGGGCAGCGCGAGTATCAGCGTGCGAAAGTAGTAGTCCGAGATTGTGCTTGAGCCCGAGATTAACCGCATCTTGCAAGGACAACGGCATTCGTCCGGGGATGGGTTTTGCCGGTACGCTGCCGGCGAAGGGGTTGGCTGCGCTTGTCTCCGGGAGGCTCTGTCCTGAAGTATTCGAAATGGAAGTCGAGTACGTTTGGGCATGACACGTCACCGCCGCACATATTAGGGCTGTTGTGCAGACCACACGCAGTGACACTACTGTCCGAAGCACGTCAACCTCCTACTTGTGGCAGGAACCTGCTTTAAGAACCTGATTAGGCCAGAAGAAATGGAAGGAATCTATTAGACGAAGGTATCGATTTACCCCGCTCCCCCGGGCGCCTAAGGACCGCGAGTGTCAGGGGCAACCGTCGGACGGCACTGATCTTGCAGGACAGGGTTCTCCTTAGATTTCTGCTTACCGGCTTGATCGCAGGCCAGTGTCAGCCTCACCATGCAGCCCGTGTGGCAGGACTCCGGGTCAGCAGCACCCCGCTTACGACCACTCCCCAAACCAACCCGACGGCGGGCGAGACGAGGCGAGAATAAACGCCGTCGGGTGCCCAGAATCCACCGCTCAGCCAGGTGGTGCCGCCGAGCAAGACGAGTACGACGGCAGCGACTCCGGCCGCGAAGAGCGCGTTCGAGATCTGCCGGGCCCGCCAGGGCCCAAACGCCGCGGCCATGATCAGCATCGCCCGCGGGAACGAACTCAACACGAAGCCTGCCCACACGAAGTCGTTCAGGCCCGAGGTGAGCATTTGATTTCCCGAGCCGGCGATGGAATACGTGAGGGCTGCAATCACCGCAGCGAGCAAGAGAAAAATAGCTCCCAGGGCAGCACTGGACGCGGTCGCCGCAGCGCCCCAACCGTCTTGCCCCGCATCCGCCAGGGTGCTCCTGAGAGCCCCAGCGAACCACATGAGATTGAGAACAGCCAAGCCATAAAACACGGCCGCGATCAGAATCCGCACACGATCGCCGCCGTAGAAGGCCGCCAGTGCGTCGGCTGATGCGCCGGCCTGCGGCTGATGGCCGTGGACGATGTACGCGACTATGAAGCAGAGGACGGACTGGATGCCGGCTGTCCGCCACAAGCGTTCCCAGAACTCAGGGGTGGTGTATACGCTGCTGGATTTCATGCTGGTGGATGAGGTGGTGGCTGTCGTGGATGCGCTCATGAGAATTTCCTCTCGAATTGAAAGTGAATGCTCATACTGGCCTCTTTAACTAGGCGGCGACCAACTGCTGTCCGCCGTCAATGTCGTAGGTCGCGCCCGTGAGGGCGGTGTTCGTCATGATGTGTACGGCGAGTGCCGCTACGTCGGCCGGCCCGACTACACGTCCGATGGGAAGCGTGGTGCGAAGCTGGTTGCGACGCTTTTCGAGTTGATCGCCCAGGAGTTCCGCGGACAGAGGCGTGTCCACGAAGCCGGCGGCAATAAGGTTGACTCGCACCGGCGCGATCTCAAGCGCCAGGTTAGCGGTGAGCGAGGGGAGCGCGGCGGTCACTGCGCCCACGATGCTCATGCCGATGGCTGGCCGTCGGCCACCGGTGCCGCCCATGAAGATCAGCGTTCCTCCCGGTTTCACCTTATTGATGGCGTAGCGGGCGACGGAAAGCGCCTGTAAGAGGTGCTGCCCGATAAGGTCGCGTACCTTCGTGAAATCCATGTCGACCAGCCGTCCGTAGTAAGGCCTGCCGGCGGTCACCATCACGTGGTCAATCGGCGGCAAGTCACGAAAAAAATGCTCGAGAGCAACCGGATCCGTGGCATCGAAGGCCGCGGTGCTCAATGCATCAATCTCGGTTGCAGCATGCTCGAGGCGCTCGGGATTACGCGCGGTGAGAATCACCTTCGCCCCCTCTGCGCGGGCGCGACGCGCAGTCTCAAGACCGATCCCGGCGCTCCCGCCGATCACCACAACGGTTTGCCCGAGCAGTTCAGGCTCATGTTGGATGGTGAAGCCGATGGTGGCAGTGCTCATGTTTCCTCCAATGAGTCTCTAAGGTGCGTAACTGGTAAAGACGAAATCGCGAGCCACGATTTCTTGCTGGCCTTTGCTCCCTCGCGCCATTGCGGCGAGCGATTCATACGAGGTTCCTGAGATTAAGCCAGACGGGCAGGGGGGAGTCTATTAGACGAACGTATTGACCGATACGAAAGTATTAACTCAGTTGATCGCGATGTGTGGCGGGCTTGTAATCGGCAGTGTCTGAACGGGAAACAGCAGGGCTGTCATGGAGTCTCCCGGCCATTTTCACCAAATCCGCAACCGAGTTCGCTTTCATCTTCTGCATCACCTGGCCTCGATGTGCCTTTACGGTGATCTCGCTGATGCCAAGCTCTCCACCGACCTGTTTATTCAACAGCCCGGACACAACCAGTGCCATGACTTCTCGCTCCCGGGGCGTAAGTGCGGCGTAACGGCTCCGGAATTCCCGAATCTCCGCCTCCTGAGCGAGAGCCAGTCGGCTTCGTTCCAGGGCTTGCCGGATCGCCGTCAACAATACTTCGTCGTTGAATGGCTTCGTCAGAAACTCGACGGCCCCTGCCTTCATGGCCTGCACGGTCTTCGGAATATCGGCGTAACCGGTGATGAAGATGATCGGCATGTCGGTCCGTTCGACCACGACACGTTTCTGCAGCTCGAGACCATTGAGTCCCGGAAGAGAAATATCAAGCACCAGGCAGCTCGGAGCCACAGCTCGGAGAGAGTTGAGGAATTCTTGTGCGGACGCAAACGTTTTTGGCTGCCAGCCTTCATTATCGATCAGGAGTTCGAGCGACTCGCGCACCGAGACGTCGTCATCAACAACGAACACGACGGGCTTGGCGGTCGCCATTAGTGATGACCCCACTTCATGACTAACTGTGACGGCTGAACTCATTGTAATCCCCCAAGAACCCGCGGAGGCGCACCCTCATTTTGCTGGAAGGGCGGCGTTGACAGCCTCAAGCAAGGCACTATCGCTGAACGGCTTGTACAGGAACTTCACGGCTCCTTGTCTGAACGCTTGCTTCCGGATGTCCTCGTCCTTTTGGCCGGTGATGAAGATGATGGGAATCTCTTTCCCGCGACGCTGCAATTCCTGCTGAAGGTCAAGTCCGCTCATTCCCGGCATTGCGACATCGAGAATCAGACAGCTGGTTGCATTCAAATCGTCAGACGAGAGAAATTCTTGCGCGGACGAAAAAGCTCGAGCCGCAAAGCCCAGCTCCCGGAGCAAGTCGGGTAACGACTCGCGGACCGACTCATCATCATCGACTACGGACAGAAGTGGTTGTTCCATCGAGATCTTTTGCCGGATGGCCTGCACAGCAAAACAATGCGCCGGCCCGCAAGCGGCGTCCATTAGACCTTGGTATTGGTTTTTGGCCGGGCCTGGATTACGCCGCGCTCGCCGTCTTTGGATAGGTGCGAGAAGCGAACCACGATATCAAAAGGTTCTGCAGCACCTGAGGCTGGTGGGATGAAATCTGTTTGAGTAATGTCGTGACGTCGAAATAGATACGGGCGACGGTGATCTGTCGATTGACCGGGTCGAATTCGTAGACTCCGCACCCTGGCAATTTCACCGCCGCGCCGGTTGCAGCGGTGCCAGCGAAAGCCCCTTTGTGAGCGGCTTCGAAACTCCATTCGACGACCACCATGTTTTTCCCGAAAATCATGTTCTTCACGATGTGACGATTCCCAGGAAAGCCAGCGATAAAGGGGCGGACAAATTGGTCTCGGAGGGCCGCCTTTCCATTCATACGCGTGCCCGGAATCTCCAGCGACACGGTCTCGGCGTAGAAGGACAGAATCCGCTTCTCATCGGTTCCTTCCCAAGCTTTGAAATACTCATCGATGAACGCCCGGACGTCAGTATCGGAAGCAATCGCGGTAGAAGTGGCCATAGCTCCCCTCGGTCCCACATCTTAGCTCAATCTGCCGGTGCGATGCGCCACACGTTGCCCGTCACCAGTTCTCATAGCGGCGGCGTGCCCGTGAGACCCCCTGGAGCGCAAGGTATAGAGAATGAAAAGGTGACACCCGGCCCGTCATTTGCCTCTGCCCAGAGACGGCCATGATGTCTCTCGATGATCGAGCGGCTGACCGACAGCCCAATACCCATACCGCCGCTCTTGGTGGTATAGAAGGCTTCGAACAGCTTTTCGAAATCCTGCGAACTGACACCGATGCCCGCATCTTGCATGCTGAGACGCACATGATCATCGGCCTCTCGGCGGGTTCGGATCAGGAGCTGCCGGGGGCGGTCTTCGACACTAACCATCGCCTCGGAAGCATTGCGAAGCAGGTTGAGCGTGACCTGCTGCAATTGGATACGGTCTCCCACGACGGAGGGGATATCCTCGGCGAGTTCCAAACACAGAACTATCCGATTTCTTTGAAGATCGCCTAACGACAATGCAATCACTTCTCGGGTGGCCTCGTTCAGATCCAGCCCCTCCAGAGTGAATTCCTTCTTGCTAAACAAGGCACGCAACCGGGTGATCACATCCGAGGCGCGGTTGCCGTCGCGCAGGGTCCGCCGCAAAGTTTCGCGCGCGCCCTCGAGGTTCGGGGGATCGCCATTCAACATCCTTAGACATGTACTGGTGTTGGTAATGATGCCCGAGAGGGGCTGGTTGATCTCGTGGGCGACTGAAGCGGTTAATGCATTCAGCGTCGTGACCCGCGCCACGTGGGCAAGTTCGGAACGCGCCCTGTCCAGCGCCTCCTCGGCGACCTTGCTCTCTGTTACATCCTGAAGAGCGCCGATGAACAAGGGGTGACCCCCGAATTGCGTCATCACACGGGCCATTCCGCGGATGTGCTTCACTGCGCCTCGAGGAAGCGCAATCCGGAATACAAAATCGACATCCGTACCCGTCATGCCGCGCGCGATCACGGCGTCGAACGTCGGCAGGTCTTGGGGATGGACGATATCCCGGATCATCTGAACCGTGACCTTGGTCGAGGGATCGAACTCGAAGATGCGGAAGGCTTCCTCGGACCAGTCGTGCTCGTCCGCGAGCAAATCCGTGATGAAGCTGCCGGTCTTGCTCAGCTGCTGGGCCTCGGCGAGACGAAGATAGGCTTGCTCGAGTTGTGCCTCCGCCTGTTTTCGGTCCTCGATATCGAAGGCGGCCACATACCACCGATCGATTCGCCCTTGTTCATCGAGCAGAGGATTGTAGCGGACCAGGAACCACCGATACCTGCCGTCCTTACCCAGCGCGCGTTGTTCATATTCGAACGGAAGCGGGCGTTTGAGGGCCTCATTGCGCACTTCGCGCAGCCTGTCTGCATCGTCCGGATGGTAAAAGCGAGAGCGAAAGTCCCCCTTGAGCACATCCTGCACGCTGACGCCGTGGTAATCCAGTACCGCTTGATTCACCGATAGGACGCTCCCATCAGGTCGCGACACTTGTATGAAAGTAGGGATCGCGTTGATCATCAGGCTGAGATTGCGCTCATTCGATCGCAGAGCCTCTTCAGCCTTTTTGCGGTCCTGGATGTCTATATTGGTTCCGTACCATTTAATGATTTTGCCCCATTCGTCCTTAAATGGATTGCCGCGAATAAGGAACCATCGATAGGAACCGTCGAAACGGCGAATGCGCGCCTCCGTGTCGACCGGTGTGCCCGAAGCCAGACGGGATTGCCAATCCTCGACCAGCCGCCTGCGGTCGTCGGGATGAATCGCTTCCGCCCACCCCCAGCCCAGCGCTTGTTGCGCAGTCATGCCCGCATAATCGAGCCACACCTGATTGAGGAAGTCGCAGTAGCCGTCCGGACGAGCTGTCCATACTGCCGTGGGAATCGTGCTGATGATGGCGGCGAGACTGCGCTCTGTGCGGAGTTGGGCGTCATTGTTCCCGCTCGATGGTTCTTTCGCACGCTGGCGCGCCATCGGCGGCGTCTCAGTCCGTCTCTGACGTCTGATGGTCTTGGTGGCCGTCTTCTTCATCGCTCTAGTCGTCAGCCAGAAAACTGGCACGGCAAAATGGGCCTCCACTTTACCGTGACGCCAAGAACAGTTCAATCGTCTACGAAATATCCTCCATCATTTTCAGTGAACTCTCCGAGGAGTCTCCTACCAGATCAGTTTCAAACCAAATTGCACCTGCCGTGATGTAGTCGAGGTGCTGGTGATCGCCCCCGCTGTGCCCGAAACTCCAGAAGGAGTAAACACGATCAAATTCGGCGTGTTGAAATTGGCTCGATTCAGCAGATTGAAAATCTCGGCGCGAAACTGCAGGCTCAAGCGCTCGCGAATGGCCGTCTCTTTCAAGGCCGAGAAGTCCCAGGTGGCAAGGCCCGGACCGATAAACGTATCTCTTCCCAGGTTGCCGTAGAAACCGCTATTTGGTGGGGGCTGAAGAAAAGCCTGCGGGTTGAACCACTGGTTGGGATTGCCAAGAATGACCTTGCCCGTGAAATCCGGATTAATGAACGGGCGCACGGGATTGCGCGTATCTCCATTGTTCGCCGGGTTGTAGCTGAGTTGCGGCGTAAACGGAAAACCGGCCTGCAGCGTGACAATACTGTTCACTGACCATCCGCCCAGCAGCGCATTGGCCAAACCTCCCATACTGTTTCCTATTGCCTGGCCGTGTCCGAAGGGCAAGACATAGATGGCGCTGACTACGCCGATGTTTCTGACGTCGAATCCGGCGAGGCCGTAATCGGCATTCAGGTTGAATGGATTGGACGCCAGAGCCGGAGCGTTGGCAGAGGTTGTGGCGTTCAGCGAATCGCCGTTATCCAGGGCCTTCGACCAGGTGTAAACCCCGCGCAACGACACGCCGTGGCTGAAGCGATGGTTCGCGTCCACTTGCAGCGCGTTGTAATTGCTGTTCCCTTGCGAAAACCAGGTCCACGTATTGGCAATTGTAGGATTCGCCTTGGGTGTGCCGGCGGGAATGAAAAAGCTTCCGGCGGGAACCGGGGCATTCGCTAACGCACCTGGGAAAGTGGCGGGGTAGGTGGCGGGACACGGCGCCGCGGGACAAATCGTGGGAATTGGCTCGTTGCCATCGGCCCCGATGATTTCGTGATACCCATGAGATCCAACGTAGGCCACGGTTAATGACGTGTTCGGCGTTACTTCCTGCTGCACTCTGAACGACCACGAAATCAAAGTCGGCGTTTTCATGTCGGGCTGAACGCCTCCGGGCACCAGCAACGCTTTTGCGGGCAACGGGGCGGAAGGATCGATGGGTAGCTTCGAAACCGGCAGGGCCGCGATGCTGTACGTAGGATTGAAAGGCGCGTTCTGATCGGTGCGATACCCCAGCGCATCCTGAAGATCGTTGTACATACCAAAGCCCGCGCGAAATACCGTTCTTGGACTGATCGGACTCCACGCCAGGCCGATGCGTGGTTGCGGCAGAAACTTCGCGTTATTGACGGTAAACAGCGAACCCCCGATCCGCGGCTCGTTCGAAATGACACCATTATTAAACGTATAGTTGGCCGCGCGATCATGAGCTTCGTTCCAGCCTGTGGTGAACTCATCGCGGAAGCCTAGCGACAAAGTAAGTTTCGGTGTCACCCGAATCACATCCTCGGCGTACCACGCGCCCAGCAGCGACCTCCAGTTCATCTCGGTGGGCGCCGGATCGTAAAGAAAGCTCGAAGTCGTTCCCTGCAGGAAAGTCTGCAAGCTGGTGAAGGTTGCCTGGCCAAACTGACTCAGTGCAATGGTCTCGTTCGACTGGAAGGGCTGGAACCATGCGCCAAAGCTGAACTGGTGCCGTCCCCGCGTGAGCGTGACGCGGTCTTCCAAGGTGTACAGATTGCGTGCGATGCGGAGGTCGCTTCCGTTGTTGCTGCCGGCCAACCCAATCTGGGCTTGCGGATTCGATGCAGCACTGCCACCCACCACGACGGCGCCGACTGGATGCCCAACCAGAAAACCGGGAACGCTGGCCGCCGGCGTACCCGGTGTCGGTTCACCGGTGAAAAAGTAGCCGGCGCGCGAATATCCCACCCGCGCGACATTCAAAGTGGTAGCCGAAAAGCTGTGCGTTTCTTCCAGGCTGACCACTTGCTCCCTCAGGCTGACAACATCAGTGCTGTATGGATCCGCAGTGGTGGCCGTCAAGTCGTCGCCGTCGTCGATGGTATAAACCCCGGCCAGCGTATCCCGCGAGGAAATAATGTGGTCCAGTCGGGCGGTGCCGAAATCTTCGCGGATGACCTGCAGCGGACTGCTGAACACCTGAGCGATTCCGTTAAAGTCCGGCGCGCCCGCGGGAGCGATCGGCCACAAATTGAGCAGAGGCTGCACACTGGGCACAGCGGCCGCGCGTGACGCGGTATCTGGAACAAACGCGGCTGAAGTCTGGTGCAGATGCTGGCGCAACCCTTCGTAGTTGCCGAACAGGAAAGTCTTGCCGGTTCGAATCGGTCCGCCCAAGGATGCGCCAAACTGGTTGCGCTGGAACGGAGGAGCGGAACCCTGGTCAAAGAAATTGGGCGCATCCAGCGCATTGTTTCGCAGAAAATCGTAGGCCGATCCGTGCAGTTGGTTCGTGCCCGACTGGGTCACGATACTCACCTGTCCACCCGGACGTTTACCGTATTCGGCGCCGTAATTGTCGCGCAGCACGTTGAATTCCCGTACTGCATCAACGCCCAGTAACTGCTGGCTGGTGCCTCCCGGCTGCATGTTATTTTCTGCCGCGCCCGTGTATTCGACTCCATTCAACAGAAAAAGGTTCTGCTGCGGGCGATTTCCTGACACTGAAAAATTATTTCCAGTGGTGGAATTCGAAACTCCGATCCCTCCCGTCTTCTCTGCCGTGAAGTTGACGATGCCGGGGTTCAACGTGAGCAGTAAATCGTAGCTCCGCCCGTTTAGAGGCAAGTCTTTCACCTGTTGCTCGCCAACCAATCCCGAAATATCCTGGGTGGTCACGGAGACGATGGCCGCGTCGCCGTTTACCTTCACTTCTTCGCTAACCGCTCCCACGCGCAGCGTCAGATCGACCCGGGCGTCCTGCCCGACCACAAGCCGAATTCCAGTTCGCACGGCTTCGGCAAATCCATCCTTCTTTACTCGCACCTCATACTGACCGAGAGGAAGAGCAAACAACTGATACCGGCCGCTCTGGTCTGTGCCTGTTTCGCGCGCGAGTCCGGTATCGAGGTTTCGCGCCGTGACGCCTGCGCTGGGAATGGAGGCGCCGGACTGGTCTGTCACGATCCCGGACAACGTAGCCGACACCTGCGCTGCGCCCGCTGAACGATAGAGGCAGATGAAGAGAAACAAGAGCACGGAGGTCCGAGCAGCTTGTATTGCAATGCGCGTACCCGCCCCGGCGAGATTCGATCGTCGAAGTGGCGCGATGGGCCGTGGGGACACCGCATCCTTTGGTTTGTGCATTTCTTGTTCTCCTTCCGGGCAAGCGTTTCCTCAGGATTTGTAAGTGTATAGTTTGATCTGTTCTGATGTCTAATATTATGCAGTTAAATACTAGTCTGTTGTTCTGGTGATGGCCGCCCGGTCCTGCAGCGTACCGACTTATCGTTTCGATCGATTGACGGAGGCTTGGCTCGACTGTACGATTTCTTCCAAATGGTTGAAAAAGCCAAAACTCGGTATGCAAAAGTGAAGGACGAGAAGTTGCTCAAGCTGCGCGACGCAGCTCTGGAACTTTGTGTCAGCTTTCCCACCATCAAACAATGGATTTACAAAGGTAAGATCAGCAGTGTCAGGACCGCGGGAGGACACCACCGCATTCCGCAAAAAGAGATCGACCGCCTGCTCTTCCGGACCCGCGCCAAGACGGGTTCGGAGAGGGACTTGATCAGGCGCCGCGTTAGCGGAAGGAACCAACTCGTCGGACGAATCGATACCGTCCGCATAAGCGGATTAATGGCGGAGGTAAAGGTCTCAATCGGTGATCAACAAATCACTTCGATCATCACCGCAAGTTCGGCACGTGAAATGAACCTGAAACCGGGTCAGACGGCGGCCGCTCTCATCAAGGCGACCGAAGTCATGATCCTCCGTGTATAGGTTGTTGTAGTGCCCGAATAGTAAGGTGCTGCAAATCTCTATCGCGTCGCATTCTCCATCGGCAAATACCACAAAAAATAGACGGATACGAAAATCAGAGCCACGAATAACCCAACCGAGATCAGGAGTAGCAAGCCGTCGCGAGTTCTGAACTCGACCTTGTTCTTGCCTTTCTTCCTTCTCGATAGAATTCTTCCCGCCTTCGATTTTCGTCCTAACGGTCCCACAAATCCTTCGCTCCGCAAACTTCCTCGATTACGCTTGAAACTGTTTTGCTCAGCCTAAATGCCGGTTGTCTGATACCGCAGCACTGCCAGCGCCAACCGGTAGTCATAACCGGCCTGAGCGCTGCTGATTTGGGACTGGGTTTGCTGGAGTTGTGCCTGGCTCAACTCGACGATGGAACTTAGACCCAGCTTGTAGCGAGTTTGAGCGAGATCGAGTGCCAGGTTAGATTGATCGAGCAATTGTTGGGTAACACTGACCCGCTGGTAGGCTGTGTTTGCGTTCAGCCAACTGGTGCGGACGTCGCGTGAAATCCGGTTTTGCAGATCGCGCAGACGATCCTGCGTGGCCTGCGTTCTCAAATGCGCCTCACGTGACCTGGCGGAATAGAGAAAGCCGTTGAACAAAGGAATTCCCACGTTGACGCCCACGGCGCCATACCAATTCGAAAGGACGGGATTGCGAACCGGCGTATCTCCAATAACCCCGACCGCCTGGATGGTGGGATAAAACAGATCGTGTTCCGCGGATTGAAATTTCTCAGCTGAGCGGTACTGGAAGTTAAGCGCCAAAATCTCCGGACGCATGGAAAAAGCCGCCGCGATCAGGTCGTCCACGTTGCCCGGCGGCGACGTGATTGCAGTCGTATCCTCAATTAGCTGAAAGTTTTGCAGGCTCGCATATCCAAGCACAGCTGAAAGAGCCGCCAAAGCGGCATCCTGATTGTTGCTCGCGTCCAACAGAAGAAGCTTGGCCTGTGCCAGGTTCACGCTGGCAAAACTGAAGTCCAGCTGAGACCTCAACTTGCTGTTAAACAATGCCTCAATCTGATCGGAAACCGCCTGCCGTGCGCTAACCGTCTGCTGGGCCACGGTTAGCACGGCGTGTGCCTGCAGCGCGCTGTAGAAAGCTTGATCGACGGCCAGCAGGATTTGCTCCTTGGTCGCTATGGCATTCTGATTTTCAGCTTTGGCGGCATAGTTAGCGCTGGCGGAAAGGTTCGTGGTGCGCCCAAAGTCGGTGATCAACTGGTTGACCATTACACCGGCCGCGGCGCGTTCATAGATGATGGGATTATTGAGTCCGCCGGCGGTGATGCGGCTGTTCTCTTTGGAATCCACGCCCGTCAGGTTCGCTGTCGCGCTGGGCCACAGATTCGACCGCACTTCCCGCGTGACCTGCTCCGATGCCAACGCCGCCAGCCGGGCTACGGAAATCTGAGGGTTATTCTTCAGCGCCAGAGCCTCTGCATCTTTAAGCGACAAGGGGACTGGGGTCGCGGGGTTAGCTTGGGAATTCGAAGCTGAAGACCCGCTCGGGGGCATAGCAGGCATCTGGTCGGCAACTTGCTGCGGCATTGGCGCAGTCGGCAAATTCTGCTCGATTGGCGCATGACCTGGCTCTTGGGCAAAACCCCGGACCGGCTGCAAACAAAATAGAAAAGCAATCAATACCAATTTCATCTGGCTGAACTCTCCTGCGTGCGCCTGCGTCATGCGGCGTTCACAACCCAAAACCATCCCTCATGCTTGCGTGCCGGGCGCAGGCGCGACTTGCTCTTCGTTGCGATGAATCCATAGATAGGCGGCGGGAACAATAAATACGGTCACCACCACCGACATGGTGAGACCTCCGATGATGGCGCGGGCCAGCGGTGCATACTGTTCGCTGCCGGCTTCGAGCGCCAGGGCCATCGGAATCATGCCGAGGATCGTGGCCAACGAAGTCATCAGCACCGGGCGCAATCGCACCCGGCACGCGGTGGCTACCGCTTCCTCGATCGGCATGCCTTCTTTTCTTAAGGCCCGAGTGAACTCGACGATAAGAATGCTGTTCGAAACCACGATCCCGGTCATCATGATGACTCCCATCAACGACATGACGTTGACCGTTGTATGCGTCGCCAGGAGAAACAGAATGACACCGGTAATCCCCGGCGGTATCGCCAGCAGAATGATGAGCGGATCGATGAAGGAAGAGAACTGCGCCATCAGGATGAGATAAACCAGCACAACCGACAGAATCAGGCCGATGCCGAAGCTTTTGAACGATTGCCGCATGCCCTCCACGGAACCGCGCATAGTGACGCGTACATTCTCGGGCAGCGTGGTGTTGGCGATTACCTTGTCCACTTTACTGGCCAGGCCGCCGAGATCTTCACTGGCCGGCGATACATAGATGTCGATGACGCGGCGGAGCTGGTAGTGGTCAACCTCCGTCGGAGTATTGATCATTTTTAAGTCCGAAACCGCTTCGAGATCGGTTGTATTCAAGTTTCCGGAGGCGTGCAGCGGGATCTGCTTGAGGTCAGTAATGGAGTTGACTTGCGTTTCGGGGTACTGCACCGTGAGCATATAGTTGTTTCCGTTTTGGGGATCAACCCAGTAACTGGGAGCGATCATGCCGTCGGAAGATAGTGCCGTGATCACATTGTCGATGACTTCCTGAGAAGATAGGCCGAGACGCGCCAGCCATCTCGCGGTCAACGTTGAGTTGGATGCCCGGATAATCGAGGTCCTGAGGAATCAAGCACATCGCTGACCCCTCGGATACTGCGAATCTTGCGCGCAGATCGTAGCTGCCATCTCATAGGCTTGCTTTTGATCGTTTCCGCTTACCTGAATGTCGATAGGAGCGGGCAAACCAAGATTGACGACCGAATCAACCAGCCCTCCGGATTGGAAATATGTCGAAAGTTCCGGCAAGATCATCTGACAGTTTTGTCGCGCACTCGGCGCATGTATTCGTAACTTCCTACGCGTGTGTCTTTCTTTGAGGCTGACTTGCACGAACGCCGTGTGTTGCCCGGAATTACTGGTGTAAATGGCTGAGAAATCCGGGGTGATGCCGATGTTCGAAACGATCATGTCCAGGTCGCTCGGAGAACCACCTCTCGGATATCCGCTTCAACGCGTTTGATGTACTGGTTGGTCAGTTCAAGGCGCGTTCCCGGTGGGAGCCTTGATGTTGATGACAAACTGTCCCGGATCGGTACGCGGGAAAAATGCCAGACCCAGCAGTGGAAAAAACGCAAAACTGAACAGACAAACACCGAGGATAGGGACTGACCGTGCAACGGACGCACCAGGCTCGCCTCGACCGCGATGTCATACGCATCAGGATGACGTCATAACGCCGGTTGAATGCCCGCACAAAGCGCTCAAAGCAATCCTCCGCAGGCGTGGTGTGCCGCCTCGCTTGTGTGCGGACTTGAATAAACTGTGCGCAAAATAACGGAACCACTGTCATGGCCACGGCGTACGAGGCAGCAAGGAGAAGCACGACCGCCGCGGCCAGCGCCGTAAACAGAAAACGGCTGACCCCGTAAAGAAAGACCACGGGAAAGAAAACGATTGCAGTCGTCAAGGTAGCCGCCAGTACCGCCATGGCAACTTCTTGTCCACCTTTTTCCGCCGCAATCGCCGCTGGCTCTCCCGATCTCCAGATGGCGAAAGATATTCTCCAGGACCACTACCGAGTTGTCGATCAGTCGAGAGAGTACCAGCGCAATCCCGCCGAGAACCATGGTGTTAATTGTTCCGCCGCTCGCATTCAGCGCCAAAAAAGCCGCCAGACAAGACAGGGGAATCGAAAGCATTACCGCAAACGTCGCCCGCACGCTGCCCAGGAAAATCAACACCATGACCGCGGTCAGCACCAGACCGATGCCACCCTCGCGCCAGACGTTCCAAATCGCCGTCTTGACGTAGATGGATTGATCGAATACGACTTCCGTTACCAAAGACTTAGGCACATCGAGCAAACTCGCCAACCGACTTCTTGATCCCATTGACGATCGCAATCGTGTTGCTGTTGCCGCCCTGCTTGAGAATTGGGAGATAAACCGATCTCTGCCCGTCCACGCGCACGATGTTGGTCTGGATGGCAGCTCCGTCCTCAGCATGACCAACGTCCGCCACCATCAACTCGGCATTGCCTTCCGACTTGAGAGGCAGGCGGTCCATCTCCTTCAGTCGTCGGCAACTGGCTGTTGGTGTAAATGTTGTAGTCTTTCGGGCCGATGCGCACATCGCCTGCGGGCAGGATGGTATTGGCATTGTTGACGGTGCGAACCACGTCCATCAAGCTAAGCTGATGCGCCTGCAGTTTCACAGGGTCAACGTAGACTTGAATCTGCCGATACTTTCCGCCAAAGGGCTGCGGCACAGACGCTCCCGGCACATTCGCAATCTGGTTGCGAACCGTGAATTGCCCCAAGTCGTGCAGCTCCGTCTCATTCAACCCTTGCCCTTTCAACGTAATCAGGCAGACGGGCAAACTGGAGGCATCGAATTTAAGGACCACGGGCGGCAATGTGCCCGGAGGCAACCGCCGCAACTGGGCCATCGCCAGGTTCGAGATACCACTGACCGCTGCATCGGGATTTGTCCCCGGCTGAAAATAGATCTTGATCAGACTGACCCCAGTCAGCGATCGGGACTCGATATGGTCAATGCCACTTCCCAGAGTGAAAAATCTTTCGAACGGGTTGGTGATGTTGGCTTCAATCTGCTCCGGCGGCATGCCCGAATAAAACGTGGCCACAACGACCACGGGAATATTGATTTCGGGAAACAGGTCCACCGGCATGCGCGCGATGGTGGTTACGCCGACCACCATGATGATCAAGCACATCATGATGATGAAGAATGGATAACGAATCGCGAAACCCGACATGTTCTATTGCACTCCCTGTTCCGCGACGTATTTCTCGTCTGCCATGGTGCTGGGCTGGGGATCAACCAGTTCGCCGGATCGGTAATTTCCCAGGTTGCCTACGATCACTCGGTCTCCCTCATTCAGTCCGGACAATATCTGAATCCGATTGGACCCCTCGATCCCGGTGTGGATCTCGCGCTCTTCCACATGATTCCCGGGGTCGACAAAAAGCACGGTGGTCTTGTCCGTGCCTCGATTGACCGCTTGCAGAGGAAGAGTCAAAGCGTTGGGGTCATTTTGAATCCGCAGGGAAACGTCGGCGTACATTCCCGGAGTCAACTTGTAATCCCGGTTGGGCACGTCCACCTCCACCTGCATGGTGCGGGTCGAGCGGTCGAGAGAATCCGTAGAGCGGATGATTTTGCCTGAGATGTGTTCATCGGTTGCTTTTATGCGGATATCCGCGGGTTCGCCATCATGCACGCTGGCGGCCAGCGACTCCGGAACTGGAATGCGGAGGCGCAGCACATTGACCTGCGAGAGTTTTACGACCGGCATCGAGCTGATGTTCGAGGTGCCGGCCTGGATTAACGATCCCGTGTCCGCGTATCGCCAGGTCACTACGCCATCGAATGGGGCTGTAATTCGCGAATACTCGGACAGTGCCCTGTAGCGTTGCTGGTCAGCCTGCGAAACCTCCAATTGCTGGCGTGCTGCCAGGAGTGCCGACTTGGTGGCCTGTATCTGCGCCTCGGCCGAACGATCCTTGGCCACAGCGTCGTCGAGTTCCTGCTCCGCAATCAGTCCAGGACGCGCCGCGGATGCCTGTTTTAATCTGCTGGCGGCCGCGTGCAATGCGTCGTGGTCGGCCTCGGCTCGGCTTACTTCATTCTGAGCACGAGTAATCTCCTCCTGGCTGTGGCGAACTCCAGCACTTGCCCCTTCCAACTCTGCGGAGAGTTCGGGTATTTCAAGGACAGCCAGTACTTGGCCGGTATGGACCCGGTCACCAATATCAACATTGATGTTGCGGATGTAACCGGCAACCTTGGCATGTAACTCCACTTCTTGGTAGGGCAGGAACTCGCCGGCAATCGACAGCGTGTTGGAAATCGGGGCGCGCCGAACCTTGACGACTGCAGCGCGCGGGGCAGCATCGGCTGACCCAGTTGTAGATGAGTTGCCGGAATGTCCGCACCCGAGGGAGGCAAGCAACCCGACTAGTCCAACAGAAGCCGTTGTTTTGATGAGAATCGAAAAAAATCCACTCCGCATATTTTCTGTCACCATTTTGGATGTCGATGTGACCTGGCAAAAAACAAAAATCGCCGCGAATCAAACGGCTCCCCTGACCTTCCGGGCAACTCCCGGGAATCGTATAAACCGGGCGTGGTCCGATAATGCTT
Source organism: Terriglobia bacterium (assembly GCA_963822555.1). Classification (GTDB taxonomy): domain Bacteria; phylum Acidobacteriota; class Terriglobia; order Terriglobales; family Acidobacteriaceae; genus JAIQFF01. Next base: position 2,983,826 of record CAWGHY010000002.1, on the reverse strand, counting down.
CTTCGTCGTGCTCCCGGATAATGCTAGTTATCGGCCATGCAGGATCTGTCCTTGACGCGACTGCGACTGCCAATGCTCAGCCTCACCTCAGCGGCGCCGGGAAGGTTGACGTTCATTACGTGCTTTTGGAGCCTCACTTCCAGCGTCTGATGAGGAGAGAATACTGACGGCAAATAATTCAGCCCGCTCTCGTAGCGTACCGTGTACACGGTGCAGTCAACTTGGATGCCGATGTTATACGAATGGACATCCGCCTGCAGGGGTGCGTCGGTAGGGTTGCCGGCATAGCTTGCCGGATTTTCATGATTGGTGACGCTGACCACGGTTGCCAATTGATAAGACTGCTTTGTACCTGCGTGAATCGTCGTCAAAAGCGCTCCGCAGACCAGCACGACTAACATCAAATTCTTTTTCATACTCCCCTCCCGGAGAGCAGCCAACGAGCATTCAGGGACCGGATGGACATCAAACCCGGGCCGGTAAACCGGAAGCGTTGGCTGCATCAGGTTTGAACTGGAATCCGATCGCCTGAACCGCACGCAATCGAATCGATCCCCACTAGCGAGCAGGGACTAAGTTCAAAAACCAATGATTAGCTGCGAAGGAAAGGGTCAGCAGGCAGGTGGGGGGCGGTTATAAAGCCAACTCTCGGAGGAGAGATTGGTAGAAGGAAAAACCGCCGAAACGGCGTACACAAAAGACCGGGGTGGTTGAAACAGCGTAAAACTCGAAGGCGGAGCGCTCCACTTGAGACCATCCCCGAGGAGATGTTGCCTATGACCATCGGGAGAATGGTTCTGAACCGATCTTACATTCGGAGATTCCGAACCCACTATTGAAAAACGCGTGGCTAGACTTACCGTAAGAGAGCAGGTGGCCAAGCAGATAAGCGCGATCTGCCACCAAAACCTGAGACGCACACGGGGATTCGGGTGTCTCAAAACGAATGCTCCGGCGTAGGCTTTCTCATACCTTGCACCAGTATACACCGCCAATAATTCGCCGGTGGACGGTAGGAAATTCCTAAAGTAACGGGGTGTTCTGCCGCTCGCCGGCACCTAGGCTGCGGCCTTCCAGCTCCAGCCAGTTTGAAGTGGACCTTTTGCCGAAAGGTTGCATCGCCCATAATTTTCAGTATGTTGGAGAGCAGTCGATATCCAATTCACTTGATATTCACGCAATCTTCATCAGTTATTAACATTCCCGTATTAGTGTGCGTCTCCTGTCTACACTCGCGTTCTTGAGCCGTTGCCCACTTGGGCTCCAGAAAAAGAGTGCATATTGGTCTCCCATGGAGGAAAAATGATGAAAGGCATGGCTTTGGCCTTGTCCCTTGCCCTTGCGACCGGCGCCTTTGCAGCCCCGGCCCCGCAAACTACACCTGCTGCCACCAAAGGCACAAAGAAAAAGGCCACTACTACCACGAACGCCGAGATCTTGCGCCGTCTGGAAGAGATGCAGCGCTCGCTGGGCGAGCAGCAACAGCAGATCCAGCAACTCAAGGATCAGGTCCAGACCCGCGACACTGTCATCCAGCAGTTGCAGCAGCAATCCAGCCAGGCCCAGACTGCGGCCGGCCAAGCGGAGCAGAAAGCCGATACCGCACTTTCGCAAACTGCGGCGCAGCAACAGGTTGTCACCACCACCCACAGCGAAGTCAGCGACCTGAAAGACAACCTGACCAATACGGCACTGGCGCTGCAGGAGACGCAGAAGTCCATCTCCGAGAGCCCGATCGCGATTCGCTACAAAGGGGTCAGCATCACTCCGGTTGGATTCGTAGCGGCAGAAACGGTGACCCGACAGCGGGCGAATGAAGCCGACATCAATACACCGTTTAACAGCATTCCGTACCCAGGGAATGCCCTGGCTCATATTGGCGAGAATGCTTTCACGGCTCGTCAGTCCCGGCTTGGCCTGCTTGCCGAAAGCAAAGTCGGCACCACCAAGTTGACCGGATACTATGAAGCTGACTTCCTCGGCACCGGGGTGACTTCAAACAACCGGCAGAGCAATAGCTACGTACTTCGCAGCCGGGTTCTTTATGGGCAAGCGGCATTTCAGAGTGGCTGGATTGTGACGGCTGGTCAACAGTGGTCTCTGGCGACGGAAACCAGAAAGGGAATTACCAATCGCCAGGAAGTACTTCCATACACCATTGACCCACAATATCAGGTGGGCTTCAGCTGGGCACGGCAGTACGGCGTTCGCGTGGTTAAAGACTTCGGCAAGGTTGCTCTTGGCCTTTCCGTAGAAGGACCTCAGGCAACCATCGGTGGGAGGGGGTTTTCTCTGGCTACAACAACGACGGTGGGATCTGCTTCTGTTGCCACGACCGGAAATGCCTTCGTTTTTGGTCCGGGGAGCGGCGGCGGACTGTATAACTTCAGCGACACGACCGGATACTCCTTCAACAAAACGCCTGACATCATCGCCAAGGCGACCGCGGATCCCGGGTTCGGCCATTACGAAGTGTACGGCATCGTCAGTACGTTTCGGAATAGAGTTTATCCCTGCGGCGTAGTGGGCACGAATGCCAAGGATACTGCTCCCCCGGCTACCCCCACGACATTGCCTTGCCCGGTGAACGGTTCGACCGCACCGAGTTCACTCGGGGCATTTGAAGATACCCGTGTGGGTGGTGGTCTCGGAGCCAGCCTGCGCGTTCCTGTGTTTACGAAGAAGTTGGAGTTCGGTCTCCAGGGAAGCGCGGGAGATGGCATCGGCCGTTACGGCTCAGCACAGATTGCTGATTTGACCCTCCGTCCCGACGGCACCCAGGCGTTGATCCGATCGGCTCACGGCTACGGGGGATTCGAGTACAGCCCAACCCCGAAGCTGCAACTCTATGCTTACTACGGCGGAGAGTACGGATGGCGCACGGCATATAAAGGGTATGACAGCATTACCATCACCAAGACGCCCGCGATCCCCGCTACCGCCACGACGGTTGCCATTCCTGCCACAACGACCACCGCGTTCAAGCTGGATCAGATCGGTGGATACGGTTCGCCATTCGCTAATAACACGGGTTGCAGCACGGAAAACCCGCCGTCGAATCAACTTACTCCGTCCGGCGGAGGAACCTGTGCGGGCGACACTCGCATCATTATGGAAGGAACCGTCGGGTTCTGGCACAGGTTCTACCAAGGCCCCAAAGGCGGTTTCCGCTGGGGACTTCAGTATTCCTACTTTACCCGCGAGGGCTGGTCCGGGAACAACGGCACAAAAATCAGCGTTTCGCCCAAGGCTGTGGACAATATGGTGTGGACCTCGTTCCGCTACTACTTGCCATAGATCCTTTCAGCGTTTCCGGCGTGGCGGTAACGTCACGCCGGAAGCTCTTTTCACCAACGCTTTGCCGGCGCGTTGTCGCCTACCTTTTGATCGCTGTGACCGCGAGCTGTAAACGCCTCCGCTTCAAGGCAGGCGCCGTCTTAGGTGCTCGGCTGGTCCGGGGCCTGATTCCATTCGTAGAAGTTAGTCGCTGCACAGCGTCGTGCCATTGGGCCTTCGTCAGAGCAATTGCTTTGGCGCAGCCCGGTGTGTAAGCTTTTCCGGCATCGCTTAAGGCTTTTGGATATTTCCCATCGAGGCGGCAGACTTTCGGTTGTTGGCAGCGAGGAAAACTGGATGAGCGAAGCCGCTCGACGTTATGAGGCCGACAAAACCGAGTGGGACCGGATCGCCGAGACGCGGGAATTCAAAGATCTGCTGGCCATCAAGAAGACCTTCATCGTCCCCGCCTTTGTCTTCTTTATTGTGTACTACTTTCTCCTGCCGATCCTCGTCGGATACGCTCCCGGATTCATGTCGACCAAAGTCTTCGGCGTAGTTAATCTCGCCTACCTGTTCGCGCTCTCACAATTCTTCATGGCCTGGATGGTGGCATACCTGTACGTGAAAGCGGCCAACAATTTCGACCGGCTCGCGAAAGACATCATCAAGGAAGCCGAAAGCCAAGTCCAGAAAGGGCAGGAGATTCGGTAAATGTCGACCGCACTCGTGATGTTCCTGGTTTTCATTGCGATCACGGTCGGTATCACGTATTGGGCCTCGAAGCGATCAGCGGGTAGCAGCGCTTACTTCGCCGCCAGCCGCCGTGTGACGGGTTGGCAGAACGGCATTGCCGTCGCCGGCGACTATATGAGCGCCGCTTCTTTTCTGGGCATCGCCGGCATCATCGCCTTTCAGGGATACGATGGCTTCATGTTCTCGGTCGGGTGGCTGGTCGCCTATCTGACCGTTTTGCTGGTCGTCGCCGAACCCCTGCGAAACGCCGGACGCTACACCATGGCGGACGTCCTGGCCTACCGGCTCAATCCGCGTCCGGTGCGGGCCATGGCGTCTCTCAGTACGTTGACCGTCAGTACCTTCTACATGATTGCTCAGATGGTCGGCGCGGGTGCTCTGGTCGCTCTTCTGTTGAAGGATTCCGGCATCAGCTATCGCACCGCGGTCATCGGCGTCGGCATTTTGATGATCGGGTATGTAGTGTTCGGAGGGATGCTGGCCACAACCTGGGTACAGATTGTCAAAGCTGTCCTGCTGATGGCTGGCACCATCCTGCTGAGCATCCTGGTGATGGCTCATTTCCACTTTAATCTCGGCGACTTCTTCAACGCCATCGGCCATGTCACCTATCACGAGAAGGGGCAGGAAGTGGTCAAGGACTTCCTGCAACCCGGCCTCCGCTACAAGCCGCCCTACGGAGCTCTCGAACTCATCTCGCTGGGACTAGCGCTGATTTTCGGCACCGCCGGCCTGCCGCACATTCTGGTCCGCTTTTATACCGTGCCGGACGCCAAGACTGCACGCCAGAGCGTCGTCTGGGCCATGGTTTTAATTGGCAGCTTCTACATCATGACGACGTTTCTTGGCTTCGGCGCGGCCACCATCGTAGGCCGGGATTTTATCTCTACTCACGGCGGCACCAACATGAGCGCCCCTCTGCTGGCCCAAGCGCTGGCAGGGAACATTTTCTTTGCGTTCATCTCCGCCATCGCCTTCGCGACCATCCTCGCGGTGGTCGCCGGGCTCACTATAAGTGCATCGACCTCGTTTGCGCATGATTTCTGGACCAACGTCATCCACAGGGGCGTCGAGCGAAAACCGGGAGAAGAAGTTCTGGTCGCCCGCATTTCGGCGTTCGTGGTCGGGGCGGTTGCGATCACCATCGCGATCCTCTTGGGTCCGACTGCGAACGTGGCTTTCCTGGTGGCTTTGGCATTCGCGGTCGCGGCTTCGGCGAATCTTCCGGTAATTGTTTTCTCCATTTTCTGGCGGAGATTCAACACTGCGGGCGCGATCACCGGCCTGGCAGTGGGGCTGTTCGCGTCTATTGGACTCATTCTGGTGGGCCCCAGCCTTATGGGGACTGATCCGCCGAACGTTGCCGCCTCGGCGCGCCACCTGATCCAGGCCAGAGCGTGGTTTCCGCTGGAAAATCCCGGCATCCTCAGCATCCCGCTCGGATTTCTGGGCGCGATTATGGGCACGTTCCTTAGCCACGAGCCAAGCTCGGAACACAAATTTAATGAACTGCTGGTGCGTTCGAATACCGGCTTAGGCGCCGAGAGGGCAGGATCGCACTAGTGGCGGCGCTTTGTGAAAAAAGCCAAACGTCTTGAACACTCCTCGCAGATAGAAACCACCATCGAAGCTTCCCCAATCAACTCCCGCGAAGCCCAACGCGACGCTCATCTCAAGAGCATTGATTTCTTCCATGTTGAAAACTTCCCGACCCGAATACCGCCGCGCGAGGTGTTTTGGAGCTTCGTCAAAAATGCACCTGGCAGCCTATTCTGGTTGCCGCCACTCAGGCAGGAGGATTGCCCGGTGCGGCCGCAAAACTTACTTCCGTAATCCGCAGGCCGTAATTTTCCTGGATGACGACCACTTCGCCCCGAGCGATGAGCCGGTCAGCCAGCAGGAGTTCAACTGGTTCCTGAACCTGACGGTCTACCTCGACGACCGATCCCTGTGAAAGATCGAGTATCTCGCGGAGCGTCAAGCTGTTCTTGCCGAACCGAAGATTGAGGTCGAGATCAATGCCCAGCAAGAGAGCCAGATTCTCGTTGGCGTTCGGTGAGTTGGCCGGTCGGCCTTCCGCAGGGACGGGTTCGCTATGGGCCGAAAGAGCTTCCATCAACTCAGGAGTAACCTGCACCAGAAGATGGAGCTTCTGATCGCCTTCGGAGATGAGCAGGCATACGGTCGTTCCCGTCCATGGGGAAACGGCGGTGGGACTCAGCTTTAGCTTGACTTCGCCGAAATGGCCGCTCAGAGCAGTTTGTACGGCTTCGCCGACTTGGCGGAACAACTTCTCCGCGGCTTGCTCGTGATCTTTTGTCAGCTCCGCGGTGGGGTTCGCCTCTTCGCCCAGAAACTTCTGGGCCAGCAATAAAGCGTTGCGCTTTTGAGTTACGAGAGTGGCGTTTCCCTGAAGGCCACCGGAGAAAGTCAACTTGAATGCCAATCGGCCACTTTTGGCGTCTTCGGCTGGCTCCTGCTCGCTCAGTTCCACGGTCCAGGGTGCCGAAAGGGTCTGGGAAAAGACTCCCGTAGTGGCTTGCCGGAGAGCTTCTGCAAATGTGAATAGAGGTGTCCCGCTGGGAATGGCTGACATTTAGTGGTGGCCTTCTTCCTGGGAGGTTAGCGGCTTGCAGATCTGGGCAGCGCGCTGTTTTCCTACCCGCGCCGGTTTGGCCTGAAGAATCTTGCGCCCTGCGATCAATAGCGAGGCCCCCATGCGCACCGGGATCCCCAGATCGCAGATTTGACCTGGAGCCAATTCAATTATGGTCTGTGCTGGAAGCCGGATCCCCGTGATCCCCAGCGTAACGGGAAAGGGGCAGTCCAACATTTTTTCGGTGAGCTTGCGTACCGAGCGGTCGTTATTCCTGAACTTTCGCGTGGACGACTCCGGCCACAGTTTCCGCAGCAACGTGTTCGAGATTGATCGGGGAAAGATGAGGTTCAACATGCCCCGGGCTTCGGCGGCCTTGATCTCGAAGCTTAGACAAAGGGTTTTTTCCGTCGCAGGCAAGAACCGTTGCATCTGAGCCGGCGACTGCCTTTTTTCTAACGCGAGGCCGGCGCCGAACGGCGTCCACGCCAGGGCCAATTCCCGGCACACTATCTTGGCGATGCCCTCGGCGATTTGTTCCTCGATCTCACTGACCTCTCTAGGCAGTTCTTCACAGCGGCCGGTGCCGCCGAGCAAAATGTCGATCAGAGGATAGATCAGAGAATGATCAATCTGCATGGCTGCGGATGCTCCTAATTCAGGAACAAGGAATGAGACCATGTATGTGACCGGAGGCACACGCTCCAGAAACTCGCCATATGTGAGTTGCTCGACCGATGCGAGGGTCGTTTCGAACATTATGCGTAGGTAAGCGCCCAACGACTGCGCCAGACTGCGCGCGAAAGGTTCGTGCAACCCGTTTGTGGCGCGGACTTGTTCCGGCGAGAGCTGCCCCGAGAGCCGAAAAGTGCAGGGTTTGATGCTCAAGTGCCGGGTTGGCCGCTGCTCGCTCTGTTGGCCGCGAGCGGCCTTTGCCATCGCGACGATTTCTTCCTGGTTGAGAACCTTTTCCATCTGCTTTTCCTGACTGGCAATCGAATTAGACCAAACTGAGAAGCAGTCGAATCCCCGCTCCAGTCAGTACGCAAGTTATAGGCCACAACGAGCCCGCTGAAGAGCAATATTTTCGCTCGTCGCCCATAGCCGGTGCCCCGGAAGTTCACCTTTCTTCAGTTAAACAAGGATTGTGCCGATTACGAGCAGGTCTAATTACGGTCACCCAACGGGATGAGGGTTAGAACCCAATGAGTCGAGCCCGACCTATCATTATTAAGAAGAAAGTTGTTCATGGTGGACACCATGGAGGCGCGTGGAAGGTGGCATACGCTGACTTCGTGACCGCAATGATGGCGCTTTTTATTGTGTTGTGGCTGCTCAACACTGGTAAGCCGGTGCGGGAGGCCATCGCCGGCTATTTCAATGATCCGGCCGGGACCGCAGAGAAGATGGGCACCAACCGCATTGGAACAGCGGATAACCTGCCCTTGGCCAAGGATGACCTGTCGAAACTGAAGGAGGAGCTGGAGAAAGCCATTCACTCCATGCCCAATTTTGACGCGCTCAAGAACCAGATTGAAATCACAATCACGCCCGAAGGCCTGCGGATTGAATTGCTGGAAACGGAGAAAGGTACTTTCTTCGATATTGGAAGTCCGGAACCGAACCAAACCGGAAAGGCCCTGCTTCAACTGTTGGCGGAGCAGTTGGGCAGCCTTTCCAATAAGATTTCAATCGAAGGTCACACTGACGCCAAACCGTTCGCCGGGAAAACCAACTACGGTAACTGGGAGCTCTCAACCGATCGAGCTAACGCGGCTAGACGCCTGATGCAAGAGACCGGACTCAAAGCAGACGAGGTTTCCCAAGTGCGGGGATATGCCGACCGATTGCTGCGCAAGCCAAATGCGCCGTTGGATCCATCCAATCGGCGCATTTCTGTGATTGTGCACCCACTCTAGGAGAGAGCTCCTGGAAGGGCACGGCGGGAGGAACAAAGATGACGGATCTAAGTACGGAGCGTCTCGGATCAGTATCTTCGGTCGGTGATTCGCTGGGCAAGGACACCAGTAAGGACGCCACTCCCGGACGCAAAAAACGGCGTGCACCGGCTCCGCCGCCTCCTGCCAATCCAACCCCCAAAGATGCAGGGGATACCGAGGAGTCCACGCATCAGATCGACGAACTGGCCTAGCTGCCGATCTTAGCTCGATGTTTCCGTGCTTCCGTTGCTGACCTGGCGCGCCCACTGCATCGCTTGCCAATAGGATTCGGAAAGGAAGCTCTCCTGCAACCCCAATTGGCCGGCCAGTTGGTGGATCTGGGCCCAGTCTCCCCGCTCCTGAGCCAGGGTCAGCTGGTGAACTGGCCGAAGGTAGCTTTCTTCTCCGAGCAGCAATGCCTTTGCATCCCGGTCAACCGGGATGTTCTCGAGAATCCTATACATGGGCAATTCAAGAATTGCGTCCATAAGAGACAGTAGTCCGATAAGAAAGAGGTCGGACTTGCCATGCTCCACCTTGTGAGCGAGCAGCTCATAAAAGCGGGCACGAACCAGGGCCGCGAGCACGAGTTCGCGAGACTTGTTCTGGCCCGCACCCATGGTGACTACCAGCCGAATCCAGCGCCGCACCTCGCGTTCGCCCAGGATCGCGAGTGCATGACGAACCGACTGGACCTCGGTGGAACAGCCAAATGCCGCAGAGTTCAAGTAGCGGAGCAGGCGATAGCAGAGAGACGCGTCAGACTTGATGATGTTTTCAACTTCCTGCGGGTCCATCTCATCTTTTGCCACCGCCTGCATTAGGCGCAGATAGTTCAGCCGGTTGGAGGGGATGTCCCGGACCTGCATCAGTTCGGGCCGGCAGAAGAAATAGCCCTGATAGTAAGTGAATCCGGCCTTTTTGGTGGCGAGAAATTCCTCTCGCGTTTCAACTTTCTCCGCCAGCAAACGGTTGTTGGCCGTGCCATAGCGCTTGACAATCGCGGCGGCATCCGCGAGAGAGTTGCTCCTCATGTCTACCTTGATGATATCGGCTATCTTGGCTAGAGGTGTCCTGGGGTCATCCATGGCAAAGTGATCCAGGGCAATCGAATAGCCCGCTCCTTTCAAGCGCCGGCAGGCGTCGATGACCAGATCATCCGGAGGAACCGATTCCAGCAACTCGATGACAGTCTGCTGGGGAGGCAGCAACGCGATATATCCTTTTATCAGCATATCGCGAGTACAGTTGATAAACGCGAGGTGACCATCGCACAACACGTCGAGACCCAGCAATATCGAAGTATCCAATGTGCTACGCGATGCAGCCTCCGGGTCGGGGTTACAGAAGTAGTCCTCTATGCCATCCCGGAATAGAATCTCGTAGCCAAACACTTGCTCGGCGCCATTGAGAATAGGCTGCCGAGCGACATGTTTGAGAGGCATATTCTCTTTGGGGGTCTGTGCGGTCTTAGAGCCAGGGGTTCCCATAGCGCTCCTTATCAGATCTATAAGTAATTGCAGTCCTTCCGCGCGGTTGAGCAGTCACGGCTTTTACGCTCCCGGTTACGGTCGAGCCTCCGTATCTGTTCTTGGCCCCGCAACTTCGGTGACGCGAACTCCATAGTTGCCGTCGACGATGACGACCTCGCCGCGTCCAACCACCTTCTCACCCAACATAAGGTCGGCTGGTTCTTCTACTTCACGATCCAGCTCAACTACCGAGCCAGAACTTAGAGCAAGAACATCCTTGAGGGAGAGAACTCTCATCCCGAATCGTATCCTGAGTTTCAAGTCCGCTTTCCTTAAGACCTCAAGGTCCATCTCGGAAATCGCGGGGGAGCCTTCTTTCGGACCGACACCCCAGAGCGGATCCGGCGCCTCTTGAGAAACAGCGATGTGGGCCCCTAAAGGGGCAGAGTTTGATGGAAGACCCGCGGCCTTTACTGGAGCTGAGGCAACGTTGGCGGGCGTGGACTTTGAAGTCATGGCATCAAGCAGGTCGCTGCCTAACCGGAGCTGCAAAGATGAGGTCTTCCACAATGCTCCAGAAACACTCACTGCCACAGCGATACCGGGCCACGTTGGCGTTTCGATAGCAGCTACCTTTAGCGTTATTACACCGAACCGGTTTTTCAGGATGACCGCGGCTGCCTCAAGAACCTGTTGCAGTATTCCCCGAACAACATTCCTGTCACCGTCGGTAAAATCAGTACTGGGTCTTCCGGGGGCGGCCACAAATTTCCTGGCCAGCAGGGTGGCGTCTTGGAGCGAGAGCTGAATCGCCGCTTCGCCTTGAATATCGCCCGAAACCGAGATCCCAAACCAGACTGCGGCGGTTTCCTCATTCGTTTGCGGTTGCTGGGAGATCTCAACGGTCCAGTCGGCACCGAAGTTGTTGGTGAAGACCTCGCCTATGGCTTTGCGAACCGCTTCAGCAAAAGGATGGGGTGCCGGGGCTGTAGCTGCGGAACTCATACAGACATTTCTCCGTTCGACATTTCGATAGTGAGTCCAGTTTGGCTGGAACTCATTGTTCCCCTCGGATTAGACCAAGATGAGCTATTGGGCAACATCCACCAAGTGCCACTGCACAAGCAATTCCAAAGTTAAGGCAGTAAGTCGCGTTAGTGGCGGACTCATAGTCGATCTCGCAGTCTCCTTGGCCGACAGGTGATCGATACTTACGCACCCTGGTGTAAATCCATACTTAGGGGGAGCGGCGTATGGGTAATGCATCGTTGTTAAGTGTGGCCAGAAATTCACTCACGGCGTCTTTTTCGCCCTGCGATGAGAAAATGAAACGTAAGCCATAGACTTCGTTATGGCAGTTGACCACTCTGGCAAACAAGGTCACTGGTTCGTTACTTTGCGGAAATGTCGCGCGAAGAACGACCCGAGCGCCGATTGCCAACGGAACAACGCTATAAACAGCCATTCCTTCCTCGCTGATATCCACACAGCGAGCATCTGCTCGACCAGATTCAGCTTCATCCGTTCGCAGTTGCACCGGGAAGTCGGCAAATAGACGAAGTCCACGATAGCTGAATTGACGCACCGTGTTTGATTCCTCGCTCATTTGTAAATCATTCAACCATTCGCGCACTGCAGCCTGTCCTCCGTATGAGTGCTGGATGAGAAGCACGCCGGAGAGCGCACCCCGCTTGCACTATCTATCGGCAAGTCGGACAGTTTTGATCAGCTTCAAGTCACAGCCCGCAATACTTCTGTAACCCGCCTAGAAATAGGCGATTGGCGAAGATCTCCTTTTCCCGAAGCAGTTTCTCAACTCGGCGATTGACTCTTTGCGCGGAGAAGACATGCGATTTGGAACACCCATTGCAATCCTGGTAGGCAGATGTTGCCTACTTCTCATTCACGTCCAATGAGCTCGTCAGCAGAGCCGGCGAGCGTTGCTGGGGGAAATCTCTCCGACGCGTTTGTCGCATTTACTGCGGCAGCCAATCGGCTGGAACGTTCCCACGCCGAGCTCCATGCCGAAGTGTCTTATCTGCGGGGTCAGTTGGAGGATCGTAACCGTAAGCTGGCTGCCAGCGTTGCCGAAACTGAGCGCATGCGGGCCGCACTGAGCAATACGTTGGACGAGTTACCCTGCGGGGTGGTTGTAGTAAAACGCCGGAGTCGCGAAATAGTACTCGCCAACCCTGAAGCATATCGCCTTCTCGGAATGCCTCCCAAAGAAGCCTTGTTGTGGGAAACACTTCCCTCAGTCGTGCAAACCGCGTTGCAGGCGCTCGATTGTGATGACCCGAGTCCCTCCGGCGAAATCGAGGTGAGCATCGACAGTAGTGGAGAGCAATGGCTGGCACTTCGATGTGCTGCGATGGGAAGCACCAGCGAAGCCGAAGAAACTGATGGTGAATCAAGACAGAGCATCTTGATTCTTCGAGACATAACGGCCCAAAAGCAGTCCGAGCGGGACCGCGAAGCCTCTCGCCGCATGGCAGCCTTGGCGGAAGTCGCAACCGTGCTCGCGCACGAGATCAGAAATCCACTCGGGAGTATGGAACTGATGGCTGGATTGCTTGGCCGTGATCCGGCTCTGGGAGACGACTCCAGGCATTGGGTCCTGTCCCTGCAAGCGGGGGTGCGATCACTTTCAGCCACTGTAAATAATGTTCTGAGTTTTCATAGCAATGGGTCGTTGCACCTGGTCCCGATCAAAATCGGTAGAACACTCAGGAGCGCGCTCGATTTTGTCCGGCCCCTGGCGGAACAGGCTGGAGTCCGGCTGGAAGTGCGCGACGAAACCGAAGACGTCGAGATCGCCGGAGATGCCGGGGCCATTCAACAAGTAATACTCAATCTTACGTGCAATGCGCTTCGCCATACTCCTGCAGGTGGCAGGATTACAGTATGCGCGCGCGTGGAGACGCAGGATTCAGGCCGGATGGTAATTGTTCAATTTGCAGATACTGGAAACGGTATTTCGTCACCGCACGTCGAACGGCTCTTCGAGCCGGGATTCAGCACCACCAGTCAGAGCCCCGGCCTGGGCCTCGCGGTTTGCCGACGGATCATACGTCAACACAATAGCGTGATCACCGCTGCGAGCCCAGTGAAGCGCGGCGCAATGTTCCACATGGAGTTTCCTGTTTTATGACATTGGAGCGTCACAATTCGGTATTGGTGGTGGATGACGAACCCGGCATGCGCCTGGCACTCCGAGCTAATTTCCAGCGTGAAGGCTGGCACGTCGAGACCGCGGCCGGCACTACGGAAGCCATCGGCAAGTTTCAGGCGAGCCGTTTCCCGCTGGTCATTACCGACGTGCGAATGCCCGATGGGAACGGTCTTGACGTCATGCGCGCAGTCCGGAAACAGAGCCCAACAACCGCGGTCATTTTATTGACGGCATATGGAAGTGTCCCCGAAGCGGTGCGCGCCATGCGCGGAGGGGCATGCGACTACTTGACCAAGCCGATCTCTTTCGAGCAGTTGCAATCGGCGGTAGCCAACGTGATGCAAAAAGCGAAACGTGAAACGATTGCGGCAGCAGACCTCACTGCAGGCGCGATCGTCGGCAGTTCTCCTTCGCTGTCGCGTGCGTTGAGCCGCGCCAGAAACGCGGCGCGAACCAACGCGGACGTGTTGATCCAGGCGGAGAGCGGAACCGGAAAAGAGTTGCTGGCGCGGTTCATTCACGAAAGCAGCAGCCGCGCGGGGCATCCTTTCGTTGCCTTGAATTGCGCCGCGGTCCCGGAGCATCTCCTCGAGAGTGAATTGTTCGGACACGCTCGCGGAGCATTTACGGGTGCCACGAGCCTAAAGCCCGGGAAATTCGAACTGGCGGATGGCGGCACGCTGCTGCTGGATGAAATCGGCGAAATGCCTCTTCCCCTTCAACCCAAGTTGCTGCGGGCACTCCAGGAACGCGAATTCGAGCGTCTGGGCGACAACCGCAGCATACACGTAAACATCAGGGTGGTCGCCACGACCAACGTGTCACTACAAAGAAAGGTCGAGGAGGGAAGCTTTCGGGCTGACCTGTACTATCGCCTCAACGTGATTCCTTTAACACTGCCCCCACTGCGAGACCGCCGCGAAGACATTCCTGCCCTGGCAGAGTTCTTTGTCCAGCAGTTTGCGAAAGATGCAGGCATCGCCGTGCCGGTCCTTCAGCCCGAATTCCTGGAGGGACTGCAAAGATACACCTGGCCCGGAAACATCCGGGAACTCGGGAACTTTATGAAGCGAGTAGTAACGCTGAACGAAGCGCAGGAGATCGGCGCCGAGCATCTGCGTTCAGAATTGCCACAGGTCAAAGGGCTACCTGACTTTACCAAGGTTCAGCAGGTCTCGATTGGCACTTCGATGCGGCAGGTCGAACGCCAGCTATTGGAGAGGACCCTGGAAACCATGGGGGGGAACCGGACCCGGGCGGCTGAAGTGCTCGGCGTCAGTTTGCGGACCGTTCGTAACAAGATCCGCGAGTACGGGCTGCCCCCGAGGAGCTTTGCATGAACGATATATCGAACCCGATGATTCAGATGCTGGAAAACTTTCTGAGCCTGACATCGCAACGCCATGTGCTCATCACGACCAACATCGCCAATCTGGACACACCGGGGTACCACACGCGCGACTTCGATTTCCGCGGAGAGCTGCGGCGCGCCATGAGTGGCGAATCTACGGGCTTGTCCCCGGTTGCACGGAACGTTCCCGGATTGTTGCAGAGGCCGGACGGAAACGATGTGAGCATGGACCGTGAAAGTCTGCTGCTCGCTGAAACTCAAATGCAATTCAACCTGGGCGTCCAACTGATACACAACCAGTTTCAGCAGATACTGACGGCGATCAACGAAGGAGGCAAGTCATGAGCATGTTTTCCACGCTCGAAATCAGTGGTTCCGCTCTCGCAGCGGAACGCGAGAGGGCTGAGGTCGTGGCCGCGAATATGGCCAACGCCGAAACCACCCATACCAAGGGAGGAGGACCGTATCGCCGCAAGGAAGTCGTGTTTTCCAGTCCCAGCAATCTGTCGTTCCGCATGATGTTCGCGGACTTTCATTCTCTTCCGACCAACCTGGTTCCGGCTGTCCGGGTAGCCCGCGTGGTGAACGATCCGGCCCCCGCCGTCATGCGCTATGAACCCGGCCATCCCGACGCGAACAAGGAAGGCTACGTTGCCTATCCGGCCATCAATCCCGTTCAAGAAATGGTGGACCTGATGGGCGCGGTGCGCTCCTACCAGCTCAACGCGGCTGCTGTGAATGCGTCAAAGCAAATGATCCAGCAAGCATTAGAGATCTTGAAATAGAGGAATAAGGCCATGAGCAATACGATCACTCCGAACCTGGGCGGTTTCAGCGGTACCGCACCGACTAGTCCTACCCGGATCGGCGGCAGTGAAAACCAAGAGGGCGGGTTCGGTGCAACCCTTCGCACGGCAATCAAGCAGGTAGATCAACTGAGCCAGGATTCCCAAGGCCAGGTAACGGAGCTATTACAAGGCAACCGTCAGGACATCCACAACGTCATGATTGCGGTGGAAAAGGCGGACATCGCATTTCAACTCATGATGCAGGTACGAAACAAGATTGTGAACGCGTACGAAGAAGTTTCAAAGATGCAGTTCTAGGCAGAGTAATCGTTACTGAGCGGACATGGCATCCTCCAATCAAACCCAAAAGCAGATCACCGATTTTGTGAGTGGCCTGAGCGGCAAGCAGCGCGTCCTGCTCGTGGGAGCGGCGGTTGCAACCCTGGCCATATTGGGCGTGTTCGTATATCTGATCGCCGTACCCGATTACAAGCCCCTGGTGACCAACATGGAGCCCGCGGACGCGCAAGCCTTGGCGGGAAAACTGGCGGCGAGCAACATCTCGTATCAGATCAGTCCCGATGGCAAGAGTATCGAGGTGCCCAGCGACAAGCTGGATGCAACCCGCATGGAAGTTGCTTCGGAAGGCATGCCGCGGAGTGGTCGTTTGGGGTTCGAACTGTTCGACAAGATGAATTGGGGACAGACCGAGTTCGATGAAAAAGTTAACTATCAGCGTGCTATTGAAGGCGAATTGGAGCGATCTCTCCGCACCTTGAAAGATGTGGAGAGCGCCCGGGTCCATCTGGTCCTCCCGAAGGAGTCGGTGTTCCTGGACCGTGAGCGCGCGGCAAAGGCCTCGGTTGTTCTTAAATTGAAATCGGGAAGGCTTTCGCAAGATTCGCAACTTGCGATTGCGCGTCTGGTTTCCGGCGCAGTAGACAATTTGAGCCCCGACAATGTCACGGTTATCGATGCGGACACCAATGAGCCCCTCGGTATGCCCCGGCACGATGGCTTTTCAATCGATGGCAATCTAGAGCAGGAACTGACGGCACGGCTGGTGCAAACTCTCGCGCCCGTAGTGGGCAGTGAACACATCAAGGCGAGCGTAAACGTTGAGTACGATTCCACAAGCACGGAGGAAACCTCGGAAACCTTCGACCCGAAAAGCGCGGTTGCGGTGTCCACCCAAAAATCGGAGGAACAAACCGGCGGCCCACTGTCCGGCGGCGTACCGGGGACATCAAGCAATGTGCCAGCGGACAGCGGAACCGCGAAGGCATCTGAGGAAGAAACCGGAGACGACTCGCAGATGTCAAAGACCGAAAGCGACACCTATGCGGTCAGCAAAGTCGCCCGCCACACGCTGCAGCCGGCCGGACGTATTCACCGCATTACCGCGGCCCTGCTGGTAGATGACGCAATCGACGTAAAAGAGGAAAACGGAAAGCGCACCGAGACCCGGCGGAAGCACACGCCCGAGGAACTGAAGCAGATCGAAGAATTGGCCAAGGCGGCGATCGGCGCTGACGTCACCCGTGGCGACAGCGTAACTATCCAAAATCTATCCTTCGAACAACCACCGGTGGAGACGCCCCCCAAACCTACCAAACTGGAGAAAGTCCTGGTCACGTTGAACGACTGGTCCTCGGTGGTGCGTTATGGTGTGATCCTTCTGCTGTTCTTGCTGGTGTATCTCTTACTATTGCGTCCTCTGAAAAAGCAGGTCGTAACCGCGCTGCGTTCTTTGCCAAGTGGAGCGACAAACGCGCAGGCGACGGAGCTGTCAGCCGACGAACTCATACCAGTGCAGGAATTGCCGCCGATACCGCCGGAGCATCAACGCGCACTGGCGATAAAAAATCAACTCATTGAGAAGGCCAAAGGAGAACCGGCTGCGACCAGCCGGCTGATTCAGGCATGGATCCATGAGGGAGGCAAGTAAATGCTGAAAGCAGAAAGCCGGATCAACGGCACACGAAAGGCCGCCGTCCTCATGGCGCTCATGGGAGAAGAGGCCGCCGCAGTCGTGTATAAGCATTTGCCGGACGAAGACGTACAAATCATCACCAAGGAATTGTCCGAGATCGGACGAGTCCCGCCCGAGACCGCTCACCACATCCTGGAAGAGTACAGTCAGGTAGCCCTTACGCAAGATTACGTGGCGCAAGGCGGGATCGATTTTGCCCGACGTCTGCTGGTCAAGGCCTTCGGGGCCGCCGACGCCGGAAGTCTGTTGGCAAAGGTGGAGCGGCTGCAAGAGTTGAGCGCCAGCCATCTCGATTCCTTGCAGAAGGCGGATCCCCAACAACTGGCTACATTTCTCGACGGAGAGCACCCGCAGACGGTTGCTCTCATCATGGCGCACCTCGACGGCAAGCAGGCGTCGGCTCTCCTGATGCGGCTTCCCGAACAGGTTCGGGCCGAGGTCATAAAAAGACTCGCCCAGCTTAAGCAGTTTTCTCCGGAGATGGCACAAAAGGTTTCCGTCGTCCTCAATCGTCGTCTGCAGTCAGTGGGCGAGCAAAGCAGAAAAACTTATTCTGGATTCAAGAGCGTTGCGGACGTGATTAACCGCCTGGAGGGAACCACAGCCAAGGCCATCCTGGAGTCCATCGAGCAGGATGATCCCAAACTGGCGGTCAGCATTCGCAATCTGATGTTCACATTTGAGGATGTGCTGACCATTCCTGACACCTCGGTCCGCGAGTGGCTGGGCGTGATGGACAAGAAAACATTGGCGGTGGCCCTGAAAGGGGCGACGCCTCCTCTGAAAGATCACATCTTCAAGTCCATGTCGTCGCGAGCGGTTGACATGTTGAAGGAAGATATGGAAGCGCTTGGCCCGGTGCGTGGCAAGGACGTGATCGCTGCGCAACAAGAGGCGGTAACCCTTCTCCGCAAACTCGAGGCGGATGGCAAAGTCATCTTGAAGACGGAGGCAGATGATGAGTTCGTCGTCTAACGGTTCGCCCCGTTTGCTCGAGTATCGGGACATTGAGTCGTTTGCTTACCAGGATACGTCCCTAGTTCCGGACATGACTCCGCGGCCGGAACCCGCAACCCGAAGCGAGAGGTCAGGGAATAACGGCGCTGGTGCTCTACAAATCAGTCAAGCGGAGCTCTCCCGGCTTATTTCTGAAGCGCGAGAGGAAGGCCGGATGGAGGCAAGCAAGCACTTGCTTGCCAAGGCCGAAGAAGATCTGGCCACGGAGCGGCAGCGTATCGCGGAAGCTCTGGTGCAGTTTCAACGGGAGCGCGCCGACTACTATTCAAAAATCGAAGCCGAGGTGGTCCATTTGGCTCTTGCGATCGCCAGTAAGATTTTGCATCGCGAAGCGCAGGTCGATCGGATGGTTGTCGCCGGATTGGTCAAGGTCACGCTGGAGAAACTGCAACAGAGCGCAAGCGTCACGGTTCGAGTGCCTCCTGGCGAAGGAGCGAACTGGCAAAAGTATTTTCATGAAGTGTCCAATCTTAGCGTTCTCGAGGACTCTACGCTCAAGCCCAACGATTGCGTGCTCGAAACCGGTGTGGGATCGGCCCACCTGGGCTTCGACGCACAACTTAAAGAGATAGAGCAAGGCTTCTTCGATTTGCTCGCCCAGAGGCCCACGCCAAAATGAATGCCGGCCACTTGGACGCCTACACCAGTTGGCTGCGAATGCGGTCGAGCGTTCGCTGGACCGGGCGCGTCACTCAAATCGTGGGAAGCCTGGTCGAGTCCGCCGGACCGTTCTGTTCGATCGGTGAATCCTGCGAGATTCTGGATTCTGCGGGTTCTCGTTTTCCGGGGGAGATCGTTGGGTTCCGCGGTCCATCCGTGCTTTCGATGAGCCTGGGCAAGCCGCAAGGCATCAGGTTCGGAGATCAAGTGATCACCTGGGGAGGCTGGCCCTCTGTTCGGGTTGGTCCCGAACTCCTGGGCCGCGTCATCGATGCGACCGGCAAGCCGTTGGATCAGATGGGAGAATATCGCGCCAGCCAATCGATTCCGGTAGACGGCATGGCCCCGCTCCCGTTCGATCGCCGGTTGATCACGGAGCCGTTAGGATGCGGGATCCGCGCCGTGGACGGGCTTTTGACTTGCGGACGCGGCCAGAGAATCGGGATCTTCGGCGGCAGCGGAGTTGGCAAAAGCACGCTGGTCGGCATGATGACGCGCAACACCGCCGCTGATCTTACGGTGCTGGCGCTGGTCGGAGAACGCGGGCGTGAAGTTGGCGAATTCCTGAATGTTTTGGGGGAAGCTGGCCGGCGAAAATCCGTGGTCGTGGTTTCCACTTCCGATCAATCCCCTCTTCTGCGAATTCGAGCTGCCATGACAGCCACGGCCGTGGCCGAATACTACGCGGCCCAGGGAAAGAACGTGTTGCTTGTAGTGGATTCGATTACGCGTTTCGCCATGGCGCAGCGCGAGATCGGCCTTGCAGCCGGCGAACCTCCAACCGCCAAAGGCTATACGCCTTCGGTCCTCTCCATGCTGGCCCGCCTCCTGGAAAGGGCCGGACGTTTTGCCGAAGGCAGCATCACCGGCTTTTACACGGTGTTGATGGAGGGCGATGACCAACTGGACCCTATTGTTGACACCGTACGTTCTCTGCTTGACGGACATATAGTTTTGGACCGCAAACTTGCCCTGCGAAATCATTATCCGCCGATCTCAATTCTCGATAGCCTAAGCCGGCTGATGCCCAACGTGTGTTCGCGAGAACATCTCGAGAAGGTGTCTGCCATTCGAATGTTACTGGCAGCTTATACCCGGGCGGAGGATCTTATCCAGATTGGCGCCTACCAGAAGGGAAGCGATCCGGTCCTCGACAAGGCCATAACCGCACTTCCGGAGATCAACCGGTTCCTGCGCCAGACTCCAGAAGAAACCGTAACGTTTCCTGACACCCTTAGTCAGATTCAAGCTCTGCCGGTTTGATATGGCGTTCCGATTTTCACTGGCGGCTGTCTTGAAACTCCGCGAGAGCGTGGAACAGCGGGAACATTTCAAGCTGCTGAAAATTCAGCTCGAGATCACGGAACTCTCTGCAGAAATACGGCGTACCGAAGAGTCGCAATCAGCGGCCGAAGCAGGCCGCAAAACAGAACTCGCCCAAGGCATGCCTGCCGGGCATCTGCGAGATTCCTATGAAAGAGCGCGCCTATGTACGCAGATGCGAGAGACGCTGAAATCGAGGTTAAAGGAAGCTGAGATTCGGCAACAGCAGCAACTGAAGAGTTATCGGATAGCGCGGCAGGGGCGTGAAATCCTGGAGAAACTCCGGGAGCAACAATTTTCCGAATATGTCCGCATCAGGGACAAGCGGCAGCAGGCCCTGGTCGACGATCTGTTTCTGGCGCACTTCAAACGAGACGACTAGGCAGAATATGCCGAGCCTGCTCTAGGCAAGTCTTGCCCAAGGCACACTCCAGCCCACAATCGCGGTTCCTTTCTAATCGGCACAATCGTTAAAAGTCTTTAACCCACAACACTCTGGTCTGTCCCCGGGAATGCTCTCTAATCGGGAGGATTTGGCTGTCGGCTTGCAATTCTCCCTGCGTCATCAGGAGAAACGTGTGATCGCGATGGTGCCTCAAGTCGGAGTACGACCAGCGGCGGCAAAGACGCAGGCCGCCGCAGCTCCTCCTGATGAAAGCTTTGCAGACCATATGGGACAGATGACTCAGGCCGCAGATGCGAGCCACTCGAAACCGGCGGAAGGCGAGAATACGAACACGCCAAGTTCCGCCGCCCGCAAAGAGTCTGACCGCTCTTCCAAACCCGGGTCAGATAAAAAGCTCCAGGATCCGCAAACTAGCGCGGATCAACCGGCCAGTGCCAGCATTGCGAATGTCCCTTTGCCTCAAACTGCTCCCGCGAATATCGTGCAGGCCTCGATCCTTCCGGCAGCGCTACCGCAGACGACCAGCGTTGTTGCAACGGAATCCAGTTTGGTCCCGCCGCCAATTGAATCGTCCGACAAGACTCCCGTGGCGGCCTCAGGAAATGCATTTCCAATTCCCAGTTTCTCCGGAACATTGCAGCACGAAAGCAAGACTAATGCGTTGAGCGCGACGACAATCGAAGTCCCGAATGCTAAGGACGAAGCCAAGAAGCTCACAGAACCGGCAGAAGAGAAGGGCGACGGTGCTGAAAATCCCGTCTCCAGTCACGCGCTGCCAGGCAGGCACTCAGAACCCGCGCTGTCTTCGGTTGACAAAGTGCCATTGCAGACGCACGCGGTAGTCCCGTCCCCAATTTCCGCAAGCAGGGCAGATCGTTCTCAGGCTACTGAACGCGCGAAGGAGACGCAGCCTGACGCCGCAAAGCCAGCCCAGGAAACTAACGGACCCGACATTCCGCAAAGCAACAATATTCCGCCACAACCGTCGCCGGCTATGACTGCCTTGGGCACATCCCTCGCGCCCTCGGCTACCGACTTGATTGCCAAGACCGTCGGAACAAAGGTGGAGGAGTTGAAGACTGCGGCCATCGACCCACACCAAAAAACGAATCCAAAGAAAGCCTTTTCACCGGACTCTCGGGCTGCTCAATCAGGAGCCAAAGCCTCGTCTTCCAAGCAAGAAATCGGGACGCGCACCGGAAAAGAAGAAAGGAAGGATGACGATCCTGACGGCTCCCTTCAGGATGCTCAACCGGCTTCGACCGACGCCCAGAAATCTTTGCTCGCGTCCCAGCAGCACTCCACGGTCCCGCAGGCTATTCATGGGGCTGGTTCGGGCGGCTCGGCAAAAGAACAGACGATGTTGGCACCCAAAGACTCAGGCCCCGCCGCTCATGCGCAAGCCGTGGAGACAATCGGGCCCGATTCGGCAACCGACCCGGCGTTGCTGTATTCGGCGAAGCTATCGGAACGTTTAGGTCAATCCGAGCTCAGAGTCGGTATTCAAACCGGCGAGTTTGGCAATGTCGATATACGGACTTCGATGACGCGCAACCAATTGACCGCGGAAATCTCGGTAGAGCACGGGGAACTCGGACGCATGCTGGCTGCAGAGTTGCCGGGCTTGCAAAACAAGTTGGCGGAACACCGTTTTCCTCAAGCGAATCTCGTGCTTCAGAGTCAGACCAGTGGAAGCTTCTCGGACTCTGGCCAGCGATCGGGGAATTGGCAAAGGACGCCAGCTATGCAAAATGCGGTGAATTCCTATGCCCTCGAAGAACGCCCGGAAAGTGGAGGATTCACTCCCACTGAAATGTCCGGGCAAGGCAAAGGACTCGATATTCACATGTAGTTCAAAGAATCAAGGTCAAGAGAAGGTAGTTACAAGGAGGAGAAATTATGAACGTGAATGGAGTAACCCCGAACGCAACAACGAGCACCACCACCACCCCGACTGTACCCACGAGTCCAGCGACCGACGCAGAAAGTACCTTTCTCAATCTGTTGGTCACTGAACTTAAGTCGCAGGACCCGACCTCGCCCATGGATCCAATGCAAATGGTGGGGCAGATGTTGTCCATGAACCAGCTGGATCAGTTGATTCAAATCAACCAGTCGCTTCAATCGGCTTTCCCACAAACGTCTACAACCGCAGGGTCATCCCCGGCTCAGCCCACGACAGGAGGAATCTAGATGCCACTATTTTCAATTCCACTTTCTGGATTAACGGCCAGTTCGAACGCGCTGTCCGTGATCTCCAACAATCTCGCAAACCTCAACACCATCGGCTTCAAGGACCAGCAGGCGAATTTCAAGGATCTTTTTTATCAGACTCTGGGCACGACTGGCTCGGGAGACCCGATGCAGCTTGGCGCCGGGTCTGCAGTGGGATCCGTTTCTTCGAATTTCACCAACGGCAACGTGAACAACACCGGCGTGCCCACTGACGTGGCTATTACCGGAAGCGGATTTTTTGTCACGGAAGAACCGAATGGGGCCTTTCAGTTCACTCGAGCAGGGAATTTCACGGTGGATTCCATGGGACAGCTCAAGACGGCAGACGGACAGTCAGTCATGGGCTATCCTGCGGTCAATGGAGTGATCAATGCCGCTCAAGGGTTGATCCCAATCCAGCTCGGGCAGGGACAGATCAGCCCTCCCGTGCCTACGACCACGGCTCAGTTGGGAACTAATCTGGATGCGACCGCCGCCGTTGGGAGTACTCCATTTTCCTCTCCCCTCACGGTTTACGACTCCTTGGGCAACTCGCACGTACTGACCTTCCAGTTTACGAAGACTGCTGCCAACGCATGGGATTATCAAATCACAATCCCCGCGGCGGACATTGCTGGCGCAACCGCACCGGTGGTCGTCAACACCGGTTCCCTGGCGTTTAATGGCGCCGGCCAGCTGGTCTCAACATTTACTGGTCCGGGAGGAACCGGCGTCGCCACGACTCCTGCCGCCAACATCGCCGGCATCACCATCGCCGGGCTAGCGGATGGCGCTAATAACCTGACTTTTTCCTGGAATCTCCTGGACGCCAATGGCGCACCAACCCTGTCGCAAGAGGCATCCCCGAGTACCACTTCTACAACCATCCAGAACGGATATGGCAGCGGTACGTTGCAGAATTTCACCATCGACTCCAACGGTATCGTCCAAGGCTCGTTCAGCAATGGGCAGACACAAGCCATCGCGCAGATTGCTTTGGCCAACTTCGCCAACAATCAGGGGCTGCAACTGGATGGCGGAAATAGTTACACCTCAACTCTGGCTTCGGGACCGCCGGTCATAGGAACGGCGAATACAGGCGGCCGGGGGTCGCTCTCCGGAGGAGCGTTGGAGTTGTCCAACGTGGATATTTCTCAGGAGTTCACGCAGCTGATCGTTACCCAGCGGGGTTTTGAGGCCAATGCCCGAGTGGTAACGACTTTTGACCAGATTACACAGGACACCATCAATCTGAAGTCTGGCGCATAGTTGTTCCACCTCGGTGGGGAGTTAGCCGGCGATTAGAACGCGCGGACGTGATGCTTGCATCGCGTCCGCCGGCTTCCATATTTCTATTTCCACTCTAATTGTGCCGGCACGTTGAAGTACACGTCCTGCGGTAATTGATGGTTTCCAAGTTGTTGTTTCTATGCGTCTGTTGACCTGCCTGTGCCTGCCTTGACTTCATTCCAAACCGGCGTGAACTAGCGGTATCGCGATTGCATTTGTATGTTTTGCAAGACGCTATGCCCTTTCTGCGCTGGTTATGTAACAGGAGGGCGTGAGGCATCGACTGATGGAAACCGCCATTCAGACCGGAACCGAAGTAACTCCGACCGACGCCACTCCTCACGTGGGGAGAGAGGCTGAGCAAAAGCATTTAATCGAAGAGTTTGGCTGGCTGCCGTGCGAACTGTCGCTGGAAATTCCCATTGCGAAGTTCACCGTCAGCGATCTGCTGACCTTGAGCAAAGACACGATACTTGAAAGCGCCTGCCACCACGCCAGCGATATTCCCTTGCGCGCCAACGGCCTCCTCATTGGCTGGATCGAGTTTGAAGTAATTGGGAACCGCCTGGCAGCTCGTATCACGGAGTTGGCATGAGCGCGCACAACGGAAGCACTGGTTTCGCGGGGGACGGCCGAGAGCGGGACGTGCCTGGACCCAATTCTCTGGTCACGCGTCCATGCGAGGCTATGACTCTCGAAAGAGAAGTTCCCACTCCTGATGCGATAAAGACAAGCGAGTCAACCTGGCCTTCGTTGCAGGACGAAAAAGGACCTCGAACTTTGGCCAACCTATGGAACTGGATCCAATGCCACCTAAAAACACACCAGGCACGAAAGCGATTGAAGGTGTGCGAGAGCATTTCGCTCGGAGAAAAGCGATTCATCGCGGTCGTGCAAGTGGATGCCAAACAGTTCTTGATCGGCGGCACCTCCCATGCGCTCTCCGTGCTGGCACATCTGGAAAGCGCAACTACCTTCCCTGACCTCCTGAAGCAATGCTGTGAACCAGAACGGAGACAGCCATGAGCCGCCTGCGCAAAGTTATGCTTGTGCAAATTGCGCTGTGGGGACTTCTCCTGACTGGAACCATGGCCGCTGCCGCCAACACGCCGCGGCAGGCATCGAGCAAGACAGCAACTTCGGACACTTCAGGCAAGGCCGCGGCGTTCGGGCCTTCGCCTCTTTCATCGGACTCGAGCGAGGTTCGTATCGGCGGCGTCGGGAACGGGTCGGTCCCTTGGACCATCGTCGTCTTGCTGACCTTTCTCACACTGATTCCTTCCTTGCTGTTATGCATGACGCCGTTCGCCCGAGTGTTGGTGGTCTTCCATTTCCTGCGCCAGGCTCTCGGACTGCAAACCACGCCGTCGAACCAGACCCTGATCGGGTTGGCACTGGTGCTGACGTTCTTTCTTATGCAGCCAGTCGGCGCGCAAATTTACGACGAGTCTGTAAAGCCACTCCAGGATGGAACCATCACCAGCATGGAGGCCATCGCACGCGGCGAAAAGCCAATGCGGCAGTTCATCCTCCACTACGTCCGGGATAAAGACGTCGCGCTGTTTATCGAGCTTGCGAAAGAGACTCGGCCCGCGAACCTCGACGATGTTTCGCTGCGGGTGCTGGTGCCCGCCTACATTCTTTCGGAGCTCAAGGCCGGTTTTCAGATTGGGGCTGCGCTCTTTCTCCCCTTTTTGGTGATTGACATGGTGGTGGCTTCGATTTCCACGTCAGTGGGCATGCTGCAGCTGCCCCCGGTCGTGATTTCTACCCCATTGAAGTTGCTGCTGTTCGTTGTGGTGGATGGATGGCACTTACTCATCGGCTCGCTGATGAGAAGTTTTAGCTGAGGACAATATGCCGGTTGAACAAGTCATTGACCTGAGCCGCATGACGCTGAAGGAAGTCCTGCTGGTGGGCAGTCCGATTCTGGCGCTCGCCATCGTGGTGAGCCTCGTGATCAACGTGGTCCAGGTATTGACCTCGTTGCAGGAGGTCACAATTTCGGCGGTTCCGCGGCTGCTGACGGTGGGGGGAGGCATTTTTCTTCTCACGCCATGGATATGGAGGCAGCTCTGCCAATTTACGGTAATGCTGTTGTCGGACTTTCATCCGTACCTGCGCTAGATGAGATATGGAGATTTCACTCACAACCATTATTGGTGCAGCGCTGGCCATAGGCCTGCGGGTGTCGGGGCTGATGCTGTTCGCCCCTTTTTTCAGCAGCACGGTTATTCCGCCACAGGTTAAAGCCGTTCTTACACTGGCGCTGACCGCCATCCTGTATCCCGGGTACGCGCAGGAGATCACTGCAACTTCCTTGTCGCACTGGCCTTTGGTGTTCGTGGGCGAATTGGTGATCGGGGTGGGCATGGGGATTGTATCCAACCTGGTATTCGAAGCGGCTCAACTGGCCGGACAGGTATTGAGCATTCAAGTGGGTTATTCACTGGTGAACATTCTCGATCCTACAACGCAAGTGGAGAGCACGGTGATCGGTGCGTTCCACCAAACACTTGTAATGCTGATTTTTCTCAGCCTCAACGTTCATCAATGGATCATTCGGGCCGTCGCTCGCAGTTTCGAATATTTGCCGCCGGGCAGCGCGACCATTACAGCCTCGTTCACCCAAACCGTCATACATCAGGGAGCCGTCATTCTTGCGACCGGAGTGCAGCTCGCCGCGCCAGTGCTGGCAGCCACTTTGCTTACCGATATCGTCCTGGGTTTGTTGAGCAAGGCCTCTCCCCAGTTGCCGGTAATGCTTCTGGGCACCGCCGTCAAAAGTATGTTGGGACTCGGTGTGTTGGCAGGAGCGATCCGCTTCTGGCCGGGGTTGTTCGAACAATATTTCAGGGAATCAATCCGAATTACGGAGCAGATCTTCCATCTGGCGCGGACATGAAACATGGCTGACGGAAAGACAGAAAAACCGACAGCAAAACGTCGAAAAGATGCCCGTGAAAAGGGACAGATATCCCGCTCGCGCGACCTTTCCAGCGCATTGGCGTGGGGTGGCTCTTTGGCGTTGCTTGTTTTTCAAGCGCCGAATGCAGCCCACCAGTGGCGCGGCCTGTTACAGAGCACACTGGACCTGGCGGTGGAAGGGCCTCTCACCGTGGGCGGACCTGCCATGTTCTGGAACTTGACCGCAGTTCTGCGATGGTCCATCCCGTTGCTGATCACTGCGTGGGTCATGTCAGTGGCCGGAGGGCTCGCCCAGGGTGGACTCACATTCGCGACCGACGCTTTGACCCCGAAGGTCGAAAGATTTAGCCCCGCCGGAAAGCTGGGCCAGATGTTCTCGCTCACAGGATTGAGCGCAATTCTTAAGTCGCTTCTACCGTTTGCAGTCATTGTCTGGATTGGATTTGCGACCATCCAAGACCGCTGGCCAATCATCGTCAGCGCGGCGAGTATGACGCCGCGTTCCTACGTGGCCTTTCTCGCCGGTGCCATGTATTCCATCTGCTGGAAGGGAGGGCTGGTGTTGCTCGTTTGGGCGGGCGCGGACTATCTGCTTACTTGGCTCAAGAACGAAAATGGCCTGAAGATGAGCCGCCAGGAAATTCGCGACGAGTCGAAAGAGACGGATGGCAACCCGCAAATTAAAGGGCGAATTCGGCGTATGCAGCGCCAGATGCGCCGGCGCCAAATGCTGCGCGATACCGAAACCGCCAGCGTGGTGATCACCAATCCCACTCACTTCGCGGTAGCGCTCCGCTACGAGACCGATATGGACGCTCCATTGGTGGTTGCGAAAGGCCGCGACTTGCTCGCGGCGGAAATCAAAGAGGTAGCGCGCTGGCACGGCGTGACGATCATGGAAAATCCGCCGCTCGCGCAAACTCTCTATAAGACGGTGGAAGTGGGCCGGCAGATTCCGGCAGAGTTATACGCCGCCGTGGCGGAGATTTTGGCTTTTGTATTCCGGGCGCAGGCCCAGGCTCGAGCGGCAAGTCAGACGCGCAAGGCTGCGAGTGCGGAACAAACAGGGCAAGACTGATGGCAAGCAAATCAAACTTCGTAGCTGCAATCACCGGCGCTGGTGCGGACTGGATCCTGCCGGCGGTGGCCGTCAGCATGGTATTTGTCATGCTCATCCCGCTGCCTGCGCTCATGGTTGATATGCTGCTGGCGCTTAGCATCACGGCCTCAGTCCTCGTGCTGCTGGTGGCTGTGCAGATTTTGCGGCCCGTCCAGTTCTCGGTTTTCCCAAGTTTGCTGCTGCTGCTTACTTTATTCAGGTTGTCTCTCGACCTGGCCAGCAGCCGGCGGATTCTGTTGCATGGCAGTGAAGGGGCGTCCGCTGCGGGTGCGGTAATCGGGGCCTTCGGGCAATTCGTTGTCGGCGGAAATTATGTGGTCGGTTTCGTCCTCTTCCTTGCCCTGATCGCAATTCAGTACATGGTGGTCAGCCACGGCGCGGTGCGTACGGCCGAAGTCACGGCGCGTTTCACTTTGGATGCCATGCCCGGCAAGCAAATGGCGATTGACGCGGACTTGAACGCCGGACTCATCGATGAAACTCAGGCACGTGCCCGCCGTGAGCAAATTTCCCGCGAAGCGGAATTCTACGGCGCCATGGACGGCGCGGCCCGTTTCAGTCAGCGCGACGCCATCGCCACGATCCTCATCACTGCGATCAACATCATCGCCGGTTTCCTGATTGGTGTCTTCCAGCACGGTACGCCCTTCATGGAGGCCCTCAAAAACTACACCGTCCTGACCGTAGGGGACGGGCTGGTCACCATGATCCCGTCTCTTCTGGTTTCGGTTGCTGGCGGAATTGTGGTGACCCGCGCGTCTTCCGAAAGCACCCTCGGAGTTGACCTGGGACGTCAACTGTTCGGGAAGCGCCGCGCTCTGTGGATTGCCGCCGGCGTAATGTTGGGTCTTGCGCTAATTCCAGGACTGCCCAAGCTCTCTTTCGGGCTGATGGCACTTCTGATGATTGTGCTGGCGCGTCGTGCCAAGCCTGAGTCCGCGGTCGAAGGCCAGGTTGTTCCCGGCACCGCCGCGGCCAAAACCGCTGGCGCGGCAACGGCCGCCACCGATCCTCTCGAGTCCGTCCTTAAACTGGACGAGCTCATGCTGGAAGTTGGAGTTGGACTCGTCCCCCTGGTCGACGCAAAACAAGGCGGACAGTTACTGGGAAAAGTTCGCTCTCTGCGCAAGCAATTGGCTGCGCAGCTCGGATTCCTGGTCCCTCCCATCCATATCACCGACAATCTCACTCTGAAAGAGCGCGAATACGTAATCTATTTGCGCGGCGTGGAGATCGCACGCTGGGAGATGCAGCGGGAACGGCTACTGGCCATCAGCTCGCAAGCCTCGCCTCCTCCACTCCAGGGCAAGGAAACGCGCGAGCCTGCGTTCAATGTTGCGGCGAAATGGATTACAGGCGAATTGCAACCTCAAGCCATTGCCGCCGGATATGTCGTGGTCGATCACACTTCGGCCTTGGCCACACATCTGGGCGAGATCGTAAAACAGAATGCTTATCTGCTGCTGACGCGACATGAAACCAAGCGTCTGATCGATCGTTTGAACGATTCTCATCCCAAGCTGGTTGAAGAATTGATCCCCAAGTTGATGACCCTGGGAGAAGTCCAGAAGGTACTGCAGCAAGTGTTGCGCGAACAGGTTTCAATCCGCGACATCGGCACGATTCTGGAAACACTGGCCGAGACCGCGCCGGTCAGCAAGAACACAATCTTACTGGTTGAGGCGGTGCGGCAGGCGCTCTCCAGAGCCGTCGTTAAGCCGCTTCTGGATGAACGGGGAGAGCTCAAAGTTGTTACCCTCGATCGCTCGATTGAAGAAGAATGCACTCGCGCCCTCAGTGGACAGCCGCAAGCCAATAGCGCGGCCCTGCAGCCTAATACGGCACGGCGCGTGTTGGATGGTCTGAAGAAACTGTTTGGCGATCAAATCGTAAATTCGCCGCCAATCGTGTTGTGTCAATCGCCGGGACGTTTTCACTTACGGCGATTGCTTGAGCCCTTCATACCCAAGATCGTGGTTCTCGCACCTACGGAAATTCCCCCGGCTGTCTCGGTGCAGGCGATTGGAGTTGTGCCATGAAAAACAATCCTCGAATAGCTGACGAAAGGCGCCATGACGCAGGCTGAACTCGCATACAAAGAAGCCCAGGAAGAAACCGACGGAAGGGACCAGCTTATTGTGAAAGAGCTGCCGCAGGTGAACTATATTGCACGGCAGATTTCCGAACGTTTACCTCAGCATGTGCCGTTCGAAGATCTGGTCCATGCCGGAGTTATCGGTCTAATCGAATCGGTGAACAGCTACGACGCCTCGAAATCCGTGCCTTTCAAGGCCTACGCTAAATTCCGGATTCGCGGCGCCATTCTGGACAGCCTGCGAGAGCTTGACTGGGGACCGCGCCGGCTTCGCCGCAAGGGCCGTCGCATCGAGGAGACCATTGCCGCGCTTTCCGTAAGACTCGGCCGCCAGCCGGAGGAAGAGGAAATCGCGAAAGAAATGGATATTTCCTTAACGAAACTCCACGAAATCACGCAACATCTGGACAGCCTGATGCTGGTTGGACAAGAAGTCACTGCGGCCCATGATCGGTCTGATACGCAGGACCTCATCGAGTCCGCTCCCAGCCCTGGCGATGACAACCCGTTCTCACTCTGCCTTCAATCTGAGATCAAGGACAAGCTGGCGAAAGCCATCTGCACGCTCTCAGAAAGAGAACAGATGGTGATTTCGCTCTACTACAAGGAAGATCTCACCATGAAAGAGGTAGCCTCGGTATTGCAAATTGCCGAATCGCGAGTATCACAAATTCACGCGCTGGCAATTCCCAAGATACGCGCTGCCCTGCTGCAAGCTTCCTTTGATGAGGGTACGCTCTGAACGATCGGGTTGTAACTACGCCTGGGCATGCGGGGGAGCCAGGACAACATGGATCATGGTTTCAATTAGAGGCTGGTTAGCGAGTTGCCCCTAAAGCCGGGAACGCACATGGCCGATTAGTAGCATGGGCGAACTCGATGTCAAAAAATAAACCGCAGTTTCCCGGTATTGCTCTCCGTCAAGACACCGAGCTGGGGAACTCTTTCCCCGAATTGGAAGCCGCCGCTGTCGAGGGCACGTCCATCCCTGATTTACCTATCCTGCCAACCACTCTGGCGCAACTGGACGCTTTGCTTGCCGACGATGTTGTTGACCTGACCGCGCTGACCAATGTTGTAAGAAGCGATCTGGGCCTGACGATTCATCTCATACGGATCACGCGCAACGCGGACTGGGCATCGAGGGCGGTCCCCAGGATCACGGAGATCGTCGTGGGATTGGGAATCAAGCATCTGAAGGCCATCGTGCGAGATATTCCCGTACTTCCCACACAGCCTCGCGATTTAAGACTGCTGGCCTGCGTGCGCTTCTGGATGCACGCCCAATTGACCGGCCTGATCACGGAAGAGCTGGCGTCTTATCGGACGAACGTGAACTGCGAAGACTCGTACATTGCCGGGTTGCTGTGCCAGATCGGCAAGCTGCCGATTCTGCTGGGATGGAAAATTCCTGAACTCGAAAGCTCGGACGTAGCCAGCCTCGGCGGCGCGCTGGCGCGGGCGTGGGGTTTCCCCGCGGCCCTCCAGGAAGTCATTGATGGTGACCGTAGACCTACATCACCCGCGTCACAGTCGCTGCGGCAGGTGGTAACTGCGGCACGCGATTGGGTCCACTTACTGGAGCTTACAACCGCAAACAGTGGGGAACCGCGCTGACGTTATCCCTGTTCCGGCAAATGTACAGCTTCTCTCACTCTGGTCAGGCTCATTGAGCTCTAAGCGAATCGCGTAATCGCTCGACGAGAACCGTGGCAATCTCGTGTTGGTCTAACCTGGCGCTCATTTGTTCCACGGGCGCGGCGAACATTCAATCAGTTACCAGCTTTTCCGGGAAATTCGTTTGGCCTCTGCCGTGCTTTGCTTGCTGTGAGCTATGGACAGCGGATTCTATGCAGCATGCACGGCGCTTATGGCACGGAGCCAGGCCCTGGATACAGTGGCCAACAACCTGGCCAACACGAGTACTCCTGGTTATCGCGCGCATCACGATATATTCAGTTCTGTTTTAGCCCGGGCCTCGATGGGCCACCTTTCCAACATCAATCAAGCCATCAACAACTATGGAATCCTGGGCGGAAGCCAATTGGATCTCTCGCAAGGCAACTTGGAGCGGACCGGCAACGATCTGGATCTGGCGATTGAAGGGAAAGGTTTTTTTGTGGTCCAGACGGCAGCCGGCCAGGTGTACACACGCAACGGCAATTTCCACGTTTCAACGGCGGGGCAGCTTGTTACTTCCGAAGGTGATGCGGTCCTTGGCCAGCAAGGCTCAATTCCAATTGTTGGCGGTCCGGTCTCGATAAGCGCGGACGGGACGATCTCGATCAACGGCGCAGTAGCCGGAAGCATCAAGATGGTTGAATTTCCCACGGGCACGCAGTTGGAGAGTGTTGGCAAAACCTACTATTCCGCGCCAGCCAACAGCGCGACTACAGCGACTCAGTCGCTCATTCAACAGGGAACGTTGGAATCTTCCAACGCCAACCCGGTGACTGGCGCAGTTGAGCTGGTTGCAGTGCAGCGTTATGCCGAGCTGATGCAAAGGGCGCTTTCAATGTTCCACACCGACATGAACGCGGTGGCGCAAGATCTCGCGCGAGTTTCGCCGAGCTGATTTGACGAATTAAAAAAGGGGACCTCATGCTTCGTGCACTCTATACAGCGGCTAGTGGTATGACGGCGCAGCAGCTCAATCTGGACAATATCGCCAACAACCTGGCCAATTCCAGCACCGCCGGATTTCGTCGGCGCCGCGTCCAGTTTTCCGACTTGATCTATCAAAACATCGTTATGCCGGGGGCCGCAGCTACCCAGCAGACTACCTTGGCGGCAGGTCTGCAAATCGGGCTCGGGGCAAAACCGGGAGCCACGGAAGTCATTCAGGCGGAAGGTGACCTGACTACCACGGGTAACCCGCTGGACTTAGCCATCACAGGCCAGGGAATGTTTCAAGTAACTATGCCGGATGGCACTCTCGCCTACACGCGCTCGGGATCATTTCATCTTGACGCCCAAGGCAACATCGTTACCGCCGATGGGAATGCGCTGCAGCCGAATATTACGATTCCCGCGGACGCGACTTCGGTCACGATCGGCCAGGACGGAACCGTATCAGTTACTCAGCCGGGGCAAACCGCGGCCCAACAAGTCGGAACTATCCAACTGGCGATGTTCCCGAATCCAGGTGGACTGAACAGTGTCGGCAACAATCTCTTCCTGCCGACCACGGCGTCCGGAGACCCCATCGTGGGAACTCCAGGCGGCACCGAGGGATTGGGACAAATTTCCCAGGGAATGTTGGAGCAGTCCAACGTGAACATTGTGGATGAGTTTGTCCAGATGATCGTCGCGCAAAGGTCGTATGAATCCAATTCACGTGTGGTGACTGCGGCGGATCAGATGTTTCAAGACCTTAACAATCTCGGACGATAAGGCGGGCAATGATGGGGCATCGTAGCTTTAGAAAAATAGCCGGAGTCAGCCTGTTTGTCTGGCTGATGGTGCTTTCTGCCGAATCCCAGTCCGCTTCGCCGCGTTTTGCGGTTTCAACCGCGCGTGTTGCCCAGGCCATTGCGCAGGCAGGAGTAAGAGTCAAACCAAGCCAGATCGACTTCCTGTTAGCCGCGAGCTCTGCCAGCTCCACCACAAGGTTACAGGTCGTGCGTATCGCCCGGTGGACCAAAAGCGCG
Source organism: Terriglobia bacterium (assembly GCA_963822555.1). Lineage (GTDB taxonomy): Bacteria > Acidobacteriota > Terriglobia > Terriglobales > Acidobacteriaceae > JAIQFF01. Next base: position 2,949,779 of record CAWGHY010000002.1, on the reverse strand, counting down.
CTCAAGGTGAGCTTGCGCTGCCGGAGCAACGTGGAGTGCCTCCCTTTCTACGTTGTGGTGCGTGATCAGACCATCTCTGAAAATGAATTGCCGGTAATCGCCAAGAACCCGCAACCGCCAGTTGTAAGAGGCGGACAGCTGGCAACCCTGGTTTTTCAAACCGAAAACATGCAGATCACGCTTCCCGTGGTTTGCTTGCAGAACGGCATCCTGGGAGAACGAATCCGGGTAGCAAGTCCCGATCGGAAACAGAAGTTTGAGGCCGAGGTCCTGGAAGCCGGCCTGCTCAAGAAGGTGTTGTAGGAGATCGAATTATGCTGGGTGATCTGATGGTACGGCGATGGCTGGCGGGACTGACGGGACTTATCATTCTGATCCCCGTGCCCTCTGCGTTGGCGAAGGCAAAATTCAAGGACCCGGAGCAGTCGCGCGCAGACTATATTTCGCGCGCCCAAGAACAAGTAAACCCTCAGGTAACAGCCACGACTCCTGGCAGTCTGTGGCAACTGGGCGGAGCCTTGACTGAAATGTCAGCCGATTACAAGGCCCGAAACGTGGGCGACACCATCATGATCCAGGTGATCCAGCAAACCACCTCCCAATCAGCCGGCGATGTTACCTCACAGCGGGACTTCCAGACCAGCTCCGCGATTACCGCGCTGCCGGGAAGACTCAAGATAAACGGTGTCAACCCGCTGCTGGGCGCAAATTCCTCCACTCAACTCAAGGGGCAAGGTTCGGCCTCGAATACTTCCAAACTTCTGACGACAGTATCGGCGCGAGTGATCGCGGTATTGCCAAGCGGGAACATGGTCGTGGAAGCGCAGCGCGAGATCCTGATGAACAATCAGCACGAAACCATGTTTGTGCGCGGAGTGCTGCGGCCGGGTGACGTGAGCCCTGTAAACACCGCGCCCTCGACCGCTCTCGCCAACCTTGAGATCGAATTGAAGGGCAAAGGTGTTATCTCCGATTCCACCAGACGGCCCAATGTTGTAACGCGAGCTTTGCTATGGATAACCGGATTCTAAAACATAATCCGCGGGCCAGGCGACGGACAGGTATCGGCTGTCTCGCCGGCATTGCTTTGTTGTGGCTCGGCCTGATTGCACAGGCTTTTGCCGCCACCGAAGGAGATCGCCAGGTTCTGGTCCGTGACATTACAACCATTGAAGGGATTCGCGAAAATCCTCTGGTCGGTTACGGTATTGTGATCGGGTTAAGAGGTACGGGAGATCGTCAGCAGACCGTCTTTACTACACAAACCCTCGCCAACGTCCTGCAGCGTCTCGGAGTCCAGATTCCGGCCCCATTGGTACAAGTGCGGAACGTTGCGGCCGTGATTGTGACCGCCACGCTGCCTTCGTTTGCCCGGCCCGGCACCACGCTCGATGTCACGGTTTCATCCGTTGGCGACGCTAAGAGCCTCGAAGGAGGCGTCCTTTTGCTGACCGCCCTTCACGGCGCGGACGGCCAAGTCTATGCGGGCGCACAGGGACCGCTCACCTTAGGAGGATACAGTGCGGGCTCAAGTGGCAACTCGAAACAGGTCAACCATGCGACGGTCGGACGAGTGCCGGAAGGCGGAATCGTAGAGCGAGACTCATCCATCGATTTAAGCCATCTTGCAACTCTCTCCTTTATATTGCGAGACCCGAACTTTGCCGCCACTCGAGATGTCGCTGCCGCGATCAACAAGGAATTTGGAAAGACGGTGGCTTCGGCACAGGACAGCCGCCGCATCGATGTCAGTGTGGCTCAATCTGGCGACGTTTCGGTTCCATCCCTGATTTCAAAAATACAAAACCTGGCGATTAGTTTTCATCCGGTGGCTAAAGTAGTCATGAATGAACGAACCGGGACTATCGTCATGGGTGGCGATGTGAAACTCGCGCCGGTATCCGTGCTCCATGGAGATCTTACGGTTGAGGTGACCACCAAATTCGCGGTATCACAACCCCAACCATTTTCCAAAAACGGCGACACGAAGGTGATCCGGGACACGGACGTTACCGCCCAGGAAGAACCGGCACGTTCGATCCGGCTCAGTGAAGGAGCCAATGTGGAGGAACTGATCAACGGTCTTCACAGCATGGGCGCCACCGCCCACGACATTGTTGCCATCCTGCAGGCCATCAAGGCGGCGGGCGGACTACAGGCAGAACTGGAAGTGATCTAGCTCATGGCTGACCTCAAACTCATAGCCCCGACTACTCTCGGCAGCAGTCTGAGTAATATTGCGCCGCTGGGCAATCTGAAGGCGGATGCGCGGAGCGAAAACTCCAAGAAGATCAACAAGGCGGCTCATGATTTCGAGAGCATATTGATCGGACAATGGCTGGAGGGCGCGCAAAAATCATTTGCTACCGTGCCGGGCGGCGATCCGGATGCTCAAGCGGACTCCGGGCATGACCAATTTCAAAGCATCGCCGTACAGTCCCTGGCTCAACACTTGACCAAGGCCGGAGGGTTCGGCATTGCAACTATGCTCATAAAACAACTTCAAGCGACTCAGCCGGACGGCGTTGACCATAGTAATAAGGATAGCGGTGCGGGAGGGGATCACATTCTCCCCCAGCGAAGCACTAAGTTATAGAAATAGAAAGAGTTATATGCGCGATCCGGAAGGAGACCACTAAGCTACAGAAAGAACGGGAGTTACCGGCGGTCTAGAATTGCGGTAATTGACTAAAGTTCCTGACCGATAGTGCCGATTACACTAGACCTTAAGAACTGTGAGGTTTCTCTTATGCGAATTGATCTGAATACGGTTGCACTCGGTTCAGCTACCCAGAGGTCCGAAAAGTCAACCCGTCGGGAGGGGACCGAACGGCTGGAGAACCCGTCCAGCAGTGATGTTCCAGAAGACAAGGTAAAACTCAACACCCTCGTCGAGCAAGTTTTGCAAGCGCCGGAAACCCGTCAGGACAAAATTGATAGCCTGCGGCAGGCTGTTCAAACCGGCCAGTATTCCGTGGATCCTCATCAGATTGCATATGCAATCTTGAGCAACTCTAGCAAATAGAGCTAAAAGGCTAAGGTATGCCTGAGCAGATGTCAGAATCGGCCACAAATCGCGGACAGGACCAGAACGAATATCTAGGCCGTCTGAATTCGCTCTCGGAAAAAATCGTGGCTGCAATCGCCGCCCTCGAGCGTAACGATCTGCAGCGTTTTGAAGATAGCCTGGCCGCTCAGGAATTTATTTGCCACGAGCTCTCTCAAACCGCATGGGTTTTGTCTCCACCTCCGCCTGACCATGGTGCGGTTCGATTGCCAGGCTCGGGATTTCTGCTTGAAGTCAAGAAAGCGCACAGGGAACTCGCCCGGCTGAACCGGGTTTACGCTGCACTCCTGAATCGCTCGCGGCGCACCATGGGAATGGTGGCCGGCCTTTATCGTTGCCACGGATGGGGCTATGACACCAGTCGCCCCACGGTAGCGGAGCCCCACACCTGGTCGTGCGAGGCCTAGCGCGATGCCCGGATTGACCTCCACGATGTTGATGGCCACGCAAGCGCTGCTTGCGGACCAGGGAGCGCTGCAGGTCACAAGCAACAATATCGCCAACGCCAATACACCGGGCTACACGCGCGAGACTGCGGTCCTGACCGAGGGCTCACCAACGATCGAAGGCAACCTTACCTTTGGCTCGGGTGTGACCCTGGACAAGATTCAGAGCATCCGCGACCAATTGCTCGAATTGCGGATCTCAGAAGAAAACCAGCAGCAGGGAAATGCTCAGGCTCAGGTTAACTCGTTGCAGCAGGTTCAGGGGATTTTTGCCGATCCGACCCAGGGCATCGGCGCGGACCTAACCACATTCTTCGATAGCCTGAGCCAGCTATCCACGAATCCTGCCAACATCCCGCAGCGGCAAGCGGTCTTGACCGCGGCGCAGAATGTAGCCAATTCGTTTCACCAGACTTCATCCAATTTAACCACGATTCAATCAAGCCTGAATCAGACCGTCACGCAAACTGTAGATCAGATCAACACTCTGACGCAACAGATCGCGCAGCTGAATGGTCAAGTTTCGACTATGCAGAAGCTGGGCCAGGAGCCAGGTGTGCTGCTGGACCAGGAGACCGCCCTTATTCAGCAGGTCTCGCAGTTGACCGATGTGTCGGAAATTCAAACCGAGTCCGGCCTGACCCTCACGACTTCCGGGGGAGCAGCCCTGGTGGTCGGCAATCAGAGTTTCAATCTGCAGGCCGCGGTGAACACCGCTGGGCAATATCAGGTTTCCGCGCAGGGACAAGACATCACCAGCGCCATCCAGGGCGGCAAGCTTGGAGGCACATTACAAATCCGCGACCAGGTAATCCCGGGACTGTTAAATCAACTCGATACTCTTGCCAGCCAGTTTGCGACAGCTTTCAACACCGCTCAGGCGTCGGGCTTCGATCTGAATGGAAATGCAGGCCAACCATTTTTTTCGGCCACAGCCGGAGTGGGCGCTGCCAATAGTTTTAGCGTTCTCATTACCGACCCTAATCTGATCGCGGCGAGTTCGGACGGTTCCGCCGGCAGCAACGGCAACATCGCACAACTCACTGCGGTCCAGAGTCAGCCGCTGCCGTCAGGTACGAATCCCATGGACAGTTACGCGAATCTAGTTTTCAACGTTGGGAACCTGACCTCTCAAGCCCAGGCCGAAGAGTCGGCAAGTTCATCCAGCCTCAATCAGCTCAACGATCAACTGGGGGCGGTTTCTGGGGTCTCGATCGATGAGGAGACAGCCAACCTGCTCGTATATCAACGGGCCTTTGAGTCGGCTGCACGCGTGGTGACGACGGTGGACCAACTGACACAAACTGTTCTGACCATGGGATCTTTGACTTAGTCCGGAGAAAATAAATGCGAGTCAATCCAAACATTGCTGCCGACGTACTGGCTAACCTCTGGCAGACGCAGCAACAGGAGCAAACCGCGCTTTTGCAGGTCTCCAGCGGAAAGCGAGTAAACGTGCCGTCGGATGATCCAGCGGCGGCCGCCGGCCTGGTGCAGAACCTCGCGGCCACCAGTCAAAACGATCAATTTACCCAAAACACCAGCGTGGTCGAAGGCCAGCTGCAGACGGCGGATTCTACTCTTAGTTCGGTGGTATCAGCGCTTACCCAAGCCATTTCGCTGGGAGTCGAGGGTGCGAACGGGACCTTGTCCGCTTCGAACGAGCAGCAGGTTGCCGCACAGGTGCAGGGAATCATAGGCCAGGTAGTTCAACTCGCGAATGTCTCTTATCAGGGAACTTTTGTCTTCGCCGGAACCGCGAGTACTGCGCCGCCTTTTGCGTTGGACTCCACTCAACCCTCGGGAGTCCGCTATGATGGAAATTCGGGAATCAATAGCGTTGATGTCGCCCCCGGCAGAAGCATTCAGGTGAATCTTCCAGGCAACCAGTTGTTTCAGAGCCCAGGGACAGATGTCTTCGGATCATTGCAGCAATTGGTGACCGCTCTCCAGGGTGGAAACGCGGCCACCATCGCGACTGCCACCACCCAGCTGCGCGCCGCCTTTGACGGCATAACCCAGCAACGGGTCTTCTACGGCAACGCGATCAACCAGCTCGATTCGAACCAGACCTTTCTTCAGCAGGAGAAGGTGAGTCTCCAGTCGCAGCAAAACGATCTTGTGGGAGTAGATCTTTCCGTCGCCGCCACCAATTTGTCGCAGGCGGAAACCGCCCAGCAGGCAGCTCTGGCCGCGGCCGCGAAGATCGTTCCGCTCACCTTGTTAGACTATCTGCCGATCTCGTGAGGTAGGCGCGCGCGCAGGAATGACCGTCGCAATGCCGGCAAGGCACTGAGCCATCAGGCTGACCAGGTGTTGTTTTCCGATTCTCCGCTTGTGCCGGAGGAGCTGTGCTCCTGGCCTCTCGTGGACTGGACCGCGGGAGTTGCGTCAACCTTGGGAGTGTTGACCTGCTCCCAGGCTTGGCGCACATCGAGCAGCAACTCAATCTGCCGCTGAAAGATCTCGACGCTGCTCTTGGCGTGTCCTTCCAGTAACTGGGCCCGTATCACCGAGTAGAAACGTGCCAGATGCCCGGCAGCTGTCCCACCTTTGTCGATGTCAAGCAGCCCTTGTAACTCCTGCAGTACCAGGAATCCATGCTTAAGTTCAGCCGCGCGCTTTTCAACGTCCTGAAGCTCGATCGCTTCTATGACTGCCTGTACATCTGCGATCAACATATCGTAGAGGATGATGACCAGGCCGACTGCGCTCGCGTTTTGAATGGCGGCCTTGCGATACGAAAGTTCAGTTTGATCGCGCCGCATTTACGATTTGTTCCCGTTGGTGGTTTGGCCCAGCTCGGCAGCAATCTGTTGTTGCAGCAGCGGCAGCTGTTGCAACGTGATATCCGCCTGGTTGTACTCGGCCGTTAACCGCGTGGTTTCGCCCTGAATGTAAACCTGAAAGTCGTCGATCTGGTTCTGGAGGTCGGTATTTTCGTTGCTGATACTCTGAAGATCCACGGTAAACGCGCCGCTGACCGGATCGGAGAAAGTGTTCAACTGATTCACCAGGTTTGAAGCGAACCCATTGGACGCCGTTCCTTGCAGAAAGCTTTGCACCGACGAAAAATCATTCTGGATGGCGCTGTTGAGGGTTGCACTATCCAGGCTCAGAGTGCCGTCGTCGTTTACCGAAATTCCAATTCCACCCAAGGTCGAAATATCGCCACTTCCTGCGGTGTAACCGGTTATTCCCAGTAACGTGCTCTGCAGATTTCGCACCGTACTGTCGCCGGCGAGAGGGCCGGATGTGCCGCTAGTCTGGTCATACACAAATTGGGAATTCACGCTATTGATCGCGGCGTTGTATGCGGTGACGAAGTTGCTGATCGCCTGCGAGATCTGGCTGGAATCGTTGGTGACGGTAATATTTACTTCCGTGTTCGGTGCGGCGCTGTCCAGGCTAAAGGTCAGTCCGGTCACCGCACCAGTAACGGTGTTGCTGGCGCTGCTAATGGGAATGCCGTCCACCGTCAGCGAGGCGTTTTTACCTTGCGCTGCGCGCGTGAATCCCAGTCCCGTGACATTGCTGATTGTGAAGTCGGCCGCGCTCCCCGAGCTGGTACTGAGCAGCGCAAGCCGGGACCCACTCGCGTCATTTACGACGCTTGCGGTTACTCCAAGATTCTGGCTGTTGATGTTGCTGGCGAGATCATCCAAAGTGTTTACGCCATTGCCTACCGTGATCGTGGTTACTGGACCCGATCCCACTTGCAGATCGAAGCTCCCGGCTGCCAAAGGAGTGCTGCTGTTGGCCACCGAGTCGGAATACCACGATCCAGTGGAAGCCAGATTGTTCACCACCACTACGTGATTTCCGTTGGCTGCGCCTGCCCCCGCCGAGGCAGTGACGATGTTGGATTGCGATGAAGTGGCTGTCTCCGATGCCAGGGCGCCGGTAGGGTCTTGCAGGGTATTCAGGGAATCTTCGAGGGTTGAGACCAGACCGTTAATTTGGTTCAGCGCGGTCGTCTGCGTTTGTAAAGTACTTTGTTGTTGCTGCCAAATTTGTTCTGGAGCGCTTTCCGCAGCAATTGCTTGCGCGACCGCGGCATTAACATCAATACCGCTGGAAGACGACCCAATCGCAGATAAGAGGGACGATAGGTCGACAGAAGGAAGAGAACTCATAGTACCGGCCCGCCTCTTTCTAACAATGTGAAGCCACTAAGAACAGGATGGGGCCGGTTAGCCCCATCCGGTTCCCGGTTGACTATTGGAGCAACTTGAGTACCGACTGCTGCGTCTGGTTCGATTGCTGTAACGCAGCGATACCGGTTTGCTGCAGAATGCTGTACTTCGACAAATCCGCAGTCGTCTGGCCGATGTCCGCGGCGCGTATGCCATCCTCGGCGGCGGTCAGATTCTGGACTTGGTTGTTGATGACGTTGGAAGCTGCGGTGAGCTGGTTCGAACTGGCTCCCAAGGTACCGCGGAGATTGGCAACTGCGGCGATGGCAGCGTTGATATCGCCGAGAGCAGCCTGCGCATTGGCGGCGGTGGTTAAGTCATCCCCCGTCAAGCTCGTCGCTCCGAGGTTGGCCGAGTCCACAGCGCCGATGGTTACGCTGACGCTCGAAGTGCCGGCAGTGGTGGAGTCGGACAGGTACACGGTCAGGTTGGCACCCGCCGAGAAAACTGCCTGCCCGTTGTAAGTCGTCTTCTGGCCAATCGTGTCGATTTCGGTTTTGATGGCGGTGAACTCGGCGTCCAGCGAAGTACGCTGGCTGTTGCTCACCGTGCCAGTGGAGGACTCAGTTGCCAGGGTGATGGCGCGGTTCAGCAGGGTTGTGATCTGCGACAGTGCGCCGTCGGCAACCTGCAGTTCGCCTACGCCGTCGGTCGCGTTACGGGCCGACTGCGTCAAGGCTGTGATGTTTGCGTTCAACCCGTCCGCGATCGCCAAGCCGGCAGCGTCATCGGCGCCGGAGTTGATGCGCGAGCCGGAGGATAACTGCTGCAGCGTTTTGTTCAGCGAAGCCTGGGTCAGGCTCAACTGATTCTGCGCCGCCAGAGACGAAATGTTGTTCAGAATGCTTAAAGCCATTGAGAATCTCCTTTGATCGAAAGTGTTCCGCCTGCACCGAGGCCCCGGCTTGACCTCAAGTGCCGAGTACCGCTTGTTCGAGCAGGAGGCCTATTCTTGCGGACTTACTATCGGCACTTCGCTTGTTACCATTCAGCCCGGAACAAGTGACGCCAGTAACCCGAATTTCTTGTTACCTTGCGCCTCCGCAAAAAATCAACTAGCTCACAACAAACGATTTAGCCGGAGACAACCATCGGCACAATGTTTCGGCTTGCGCATGGCCGTCCGCAACTAAAGTCACTTCGTAATCTTATGCCCCAGCCGTGGCGGCTCTCATCCGTTCCCCTTTCCATGCCTTCAGGAAGCTTTCAAGGAAGTGATACCAAAAGACGACGGAGGCGTCGTTCTTGACTCTGCTTACAATGTCTTCGATTTTGCGCATCGCGGAGGGCCCGTCGGCCATATATTGACGGAGGCCTATAGAATTCATTGTTTCTATCTCTTGTGCCCGGTCCCGTGCTTGCTGTCGGATTCGACCCACCAGTTGGTGAAGTCCCTTCACCGCTCCACGATCAAGCTTGCCGAACGGCTCTTTACCTTCGGCGAGCAAAGAAGGATGCTTCTTGAAGATGTCGGCTTGAGCTGACCCGTAGCGCCCAGCCTTCTGAATGAGCTCTTCGACCGATATCGAAAGATGTTGGTGGTCAGCTTTGATGTCAGGTTGCTTGTACAGCATGCAACCAGCCTGGTGCAGCCGGAACCCAAGCTCGATATCTTCCGCTACCCGCAGGTCAGGATCGAAAGACCCTACAGCCAGCACAGCTTCTTTCGCGATGCTCAGGTTTGTGGCCGTGAAGTAGTAACTCTCCGCCTGAAGTTCGGCAGGCAGCACCGACTGGGCGAAGAAGAACGGAGTTTGGGCAATGAATAAGCCCAAAGCAAATTCCGCAATTTCGGAAGAGTATGAACGGCTCCCGAGGATTGCGGCTGGTTTGCCGCCCAGCGCTAATTGCGCTCGCAGGTGATCTGAAAGCATGGTGCAATGGGGTACCGTGTCATCTTTGATGAGCAAGAGGTATTGTCCCTGAGCTCGGTCGACCGCGGTGCGGCGGGCAGCGCCAATCCCAGCATGTTTCTGCTTAACATATTCGAGGCGATAAATACTTGCGTACTCCGCACAGACATGTGCAGTGCGGTCGGTGGATCCGTCATCGACTACGACGACTTCCCACTGATCTGTTGGAAGAGACTGGGACGCCAGATGAGCCAAGCAGATTTCAAGCTGCTCAGCGCGGTTATAGGTCGGCACGATAACAGAAATGTCCGGGGACTTGCGGCACGAGAGGCTCGGAGCCGCCTGATGCGTTTGCAATATTCGGCGCGGACTTTCCGATGCCAGCCTTGTCTGCTCGTAGTACGAAGCTTTGTCGACATCCCCAATCTGACGATAACAGCGTGCCAGGAGGCTCAGCGCGTAATCAAAAATGACGTGAGCATAGCCTGCTGCTCGGGGCATACCGAAGACGTGCCGCAGTTGTACTAGCGCCAACGCCAGACGGTTTTCCGCAATGTACTGTTGCGCCAGCTGCACGTACCCCACCAGGCGTCGCCAATTGCGATATCGAGCCGGCCGAGAGTACAGCACTTCTGGATATTGTTCCTCGACCATGAGATAGGAAGGGAAGTCCGGCGTTACGCCGGTTCGCGGCGTGGTCCGCCCGGCCTTGTGGACGAGCGCGTGAACCGCATCTTGCAATCGCTTGTGGCCAAACTCAACGCTGACGTGGCTCCGTCCTTTGCGGGCAAGCCGCTGCCACACGGTCGCGTCTGTATACGCTTGAATCATAGCCGCCGCAAATTCTTCGACGGAATCGGCAATCAGTGCCTGGTTGTCGTGTGAAAGGTTCATACCCTCGGCGCCGATCGTCGTCGTAACCAGGGGCAAACCAAATCCAAGTGCGGACAGGTTCTTGGTCTTGATTCCAGTGCCGAATCGTATGGGCGCTACAAATACCCGATGCTGAGCAAAGAGCGCTGGTAAATCCTTGACGTGGCCGATAGATCGTACTCCGTCGCACCCGGCCCCAAATCCAGGGAGGCAATTGCTGCCGGCGAGAGACAGCGTGGCTTCGGGGAGTTGCGCATGCACGCGTGGCCAGACTTCGCGCAACATCCATTCCGCCCCGTCGCGATTTGCTGCATTGGAGAAATTTCCAAGGAACAAAAATCCAGACCTTGCCATGAACCCAGCCTTTTCTTTCCCAAGTTCCGCCACCATGGGCATGAGGCTGATGTCGAGGTCGGGGTTTTGCGCCAGCAGGCCACGGCGATCATCTTCCGAGATAGAAAGCACCATGTCGGCGTTGCCATAGACTTCGAATTCGCGCAGAGTGTAGTCCTCGGCTCGCTCATGGTCCGTCCATGTGCCGTTCAATTCCGCCATCCGCAGTTCGCGTAGTCCGTGTTGATCGTCTGTGAGCACGGCAACGCGCGTATTTGGCGACAGGCGGCGAATATCCTTCATGTAGTGTTCCGGCACCGAAATGCCGGTCCAGAACCACATGAGTAGAATGGCCAGGTCGAAAGCTCCCTCCTCGAGAACCTGGCTAAATGTCCAATCCACTGGATCGTCGTTGCCGAGATGCCGCAGTCGCTCACTGTCGTGGGCCCGTACCTTGACACCCAAGTCTTCAAGAGCAGAGGTGTAGTACTCCCGGTGATGCCCGTTTCGTGCCACATACGTGACCCGATGACCTTGCTGACAGAGTTCCCGAACAATCTGCATCAGGCGCACGTCTGAACCGTTGCGATCGGTCTGCGGAAGCAGTTCATGCACAATAAGAATCCGCAATGGACGATCTGAGTCCTCGATTGTCGTTCCGTCAGCGTCGGATTGCCGGTCTCGCCTTTCCGCCTGTGTGCCGAGAGTCAGGTAAAATTCTTCTGGATGCCGCTCCAATACCGTGGTTGTTCTTCGCGCCAGGCAAAAAGTGTTGTCCCCGCGCCTGGAGATGGGAAGTCCCCGCGAGACGAATAGACGCAAGAGCGACCGGTCGCAGCTCCACCAACTATCACGTGTGAACAGCCGCTCTATCTGAAAACCGCCAAGTTCCAGCAATCGTTCGACCTCGTTGGCGGTGTATTCGCGATTGTGGTGGTCGGTGGGTCGTCCTCCCGGCTCATACCGGCCATAGATGTAAGGACTCTCTCCCCGCAGCGCGTATTCGACGCTCTTGGTGCTGGCCATGTTGGGCGTAGTCAAGAGAAGCAGTCCGTCCGGTTTCAACACCCGGTTGATTTCCGAAATAACTCCCATGGGGTCGGAGATCAAGTGTTCCAGCATCTCGCAGCACAAGACAACATCGAAAGACTGGTCGGGATAGGGCCACGGAAAGTGTTCGACGTCGAAGTTATCGATCGTGAAGCTGTGTTCCTGGCTGCCGTCACGGGATACAACCGTTCGTGAGATTTGGGGCTCCCCTTCCCAAACATCGCTGCAGCGAACTTCATACCCCTTCAGCGTTTTGAGTGCAGGGGTGAGATGGTGGAAGGCCGCCCCAAGTTCCAGCAGGGTCTGCCCCGGCGTAGCCTGCGGCAATAACTCCAGGGTGGCTACGTAGCGTGAAAGATGGGTCTGGAGATACGAACCCTGGTTCTCATCCTTGCCGGTGAAGCCACGCAAATATTCCTTAACGGCGGCGGGCGATAGGGTATTGCCGAGATCTTTCCGGCATTGCGCGAGAATCGCCTGCACCGCTGGCTGCTCCGATGCCGGCAGTGACGTGAGAGCCTTTTCCAGATAAGGAATGGCTTCATCCGGCCGGTCCGACTGGCTCATCAAAACGCCCAGATTGACTGCCGCGAGAGCATTCCCCGCGTCCAGCTCGAGAGCGCGTCGGAATCCTTCTTCTGCTTCCTCGACATTGCCCAGCTGAAACTGTGTCGTCGCCCAGTCGTTCCACAGTTCACCGGACTCTTGTTCCTGTAAGGCTGCGGCCAGAAGAGCGAGAGCTTCCGTGAAGCGGCCTTGCTGAAAGGCGCTTAACCCTTTCGAGTGTTGTGGATTCACTGGCATCTTTAATTTCGGTACGTGCAATGCGTCGGGCTGACCGCGTTGCCGGTCATTCGCGGAGCGCAAGGTCTCGCGTAGTTCAAGCAATCCAGGTGCCTCATCTTCGACTAATAGGATCCGAACAGACGCATCGCAACGGACGGAGCTATCTCAAGTGCGCGTGTAAGTGAGAAGCAAATGAGGCAGGACGATTGCTGATGAAGACCCGTTGCTTTTACCCGGAGAGCGTGCCCACAAATGACAGAAAACCACAGGTTAGCGGTCGAGTCTTATCGCAAGGGAGAGTTGAGCCAGGCCGAGCAGTTACTCGGAGCGGCGCTCAACCAGGGAGAAAACGGCCAGGTATGGAACGACTGGGCCATGGTCCAGCTTGCGTTGGGACGGCAATACGAGGCGGAACGTGGCTTCCGGAAGGCACTGCAGATCGACCGGAATCATACGAAAGCTGCTGCCAACCTCGGCATTCTCTTGTTCAGTTCTTCCAAGTTCAGCGAGTCACTTCCTTTCCTGCAACAAGCCCACGTGACGGCAACGTCCTCCGAACGCGACGTGCTTTCCACGCTGCTGGCCAAATGCGATTCCATGGGTGTTGGCACGACGACCTCCGCCCAGAAGGCGGATCCTGCGCAGGCGAGCACTACCTCACTGGTCAATCGGAACGATGCGGTACCCGTTGTTTCCGATTCCGAGCGGGAACTGAAAAAAGCCTACCGTGAATTTGATTCTGTGCTGTCCGTTCTGCGCGGCAACGCCGAAAGATTGGTTGCGAGGTTTCCCGACAAACTCGAGGCTCGATTCTTCCTGGCGGATGTCCTGCTGGCCAGCGGACGCGCTGATGAAGCGGTGCTGCACTACGAAAAGATCAAGACGATTGCCGATTCAAACCAGACTCGCCGCGCCCAGCAGGGTATCCAGCAGAGCAAGGCCGATCGCGACTACTTTCCCCCGGAATTCGCCAAGCGTCTGGTTTCCTCTGAATACGCTTCGGGAATCAATGCCGAGGCTTGGCGCAATTACGCTAACCGGGAAATTCAGCGCGGCCGTCTGATCGCGAGGCAAGTCCGCCAACACATACCGCTGACCGGACGTCGAATGCTCGATGTGGGCTGTGGGTATGGCGGGACGCTCATCTGCTTCGCCGAGCAAGGCTGCGACGTGGTCGGCGTAGAAATCGATCCCGAACGCGCTCGTGAGGGCAAAAAGCGCATCGCCGATGTTGGCATAAAGGTGGATTACCGCCTGGACGATGTTTGCTCGCCCGGCATCACGGAAAGGTTGGGTACCTTTGACATTATCGTCGTGCAGGACGTGCTCGAACACGTCATGGACCCTGGCCTCACTATTCGTACTCTTTCCTCTTTGCTACGCAAGGACGGAGTTATCTATGTGGTGGTCGGAAACAAATATTCTCCGGACCAGCTTCTGGCTGACCATCACTACGCTCAGGCAGGAATGACCGTTCTCTCTCGTCCTCAGGCCATCGAATACTATCAGTTGGCAACCGGCTATGCGCCGGAGCACTATGCGGTTGGTTACTGGCGCACGGAGTTTTACTATCGCCGCATGTTCAAGCGATGCGGAGTTCAACTCGACCACATCGGAAACTACGGCAACGTGCACCAGGTTTTATGGTATGCGAAGTGTATTCTGGAAATCTGCAAGCGCGCCCAACGGGAAATTCATTCTGGCCTGAGAACGGCGCTGCAAGCCCGTATTCAGCGCCGCATGCTTACCGTTGCCCGCTATTTCTCCAAGATCAACGAGATCATCGCGAATTGCGATTCGAATCCGCAACTAAAAGCCAAGCTCTGCGACCGCCTCGTCAAACGGGTTTGTTTACCTACCTGGTCATTTATTGGAGTGAAGACGGAGACGAACTAAGAGAAATACGAACTGAAAGTGCTGGGTTGCTGTGCTTGAGAAGTTGAAGTGGTCAACCAGCAGACTTGGCCTGTGCCTTTTCTTCCGCGTTAGCTTGAACCGTCTTTGTTGCAATAACCTCGTCTCGCGCCTTCAGTAATTCAGCGGACTCCGGAAATAGTTCGAGTCCGCGAACAAGAATGTTCATCACCCGGTCCCACTGCTCGAGCTGGGCGCAAATGCTCGCGGTACGCAGAAACAGCTTAGGGTGGGCCACGATCTGAATGAGCCGCTCCGCTGCGTCTGCCGCTTCGGGCAACATATGTAAGAGTAAGTATGCTTTGATGAGCCGGTCCTGGACCTCGAGAACGCCGGGCGCCATATCGGCTGCGCGCGTGAGTTTTGCCAGACCGGCGATCTTGTGTCCTAACCTTACTTCGGTGAAGCCCAATTTGCTTTCTACGATAGGATCATTGGCGTTCAGCTTAAGCGCCTTTCGGTACGCCACCCGTGCCTCCTCCATCTGCTGGAGTCCACTGAGAGCATCGCCCCGAAGTTGCTCCCGTAATGCTGCTCCGCGGCTCTGCGGAGAAACATTCTGCAGTGCTGCCATGGCCTGCTGAGGCCGCTCCAGACTGAGCAGCACCATACCTTTGAATATCCAGGCGTCCGAGGCTCCAGGTTCCAGGGCTAGGGCACGTTCCAGGCAGGACAGAGCTTCTTCGGCATTATTGAAGCATTCAAATTCGTGAAGTCCAAGCTGCATCCAGGCCAGCGGATTTGTCGGTTGCTCCTGCGCCTTCAGGCGCAAGAGCTCCCGGTAAAACTTGGCCTTTTCATCCTTCACCGTCAATGCGGAGAGTTGGCCGAAGTGATGAATGTGGAAGGGCGCACCTGCCAACTTCAATCCCGCGGCTTTTACCTGGTCCTCAACTGCCTCGTGCACACGCCCCGTGAAATAAATATCCGGATGGCGACGAAAGAACCGGCAGTTCTCGTGGGCCACAAAAGCGGGCGCGTTTGTCGCCCGGGAATGACGATAGTCGTTGGGCACGGCGACCCGGTCCCAGGCGCGGGTAAAGCGACTCGGCACATAGTTGCGAATCGGGGTAACGTAGCCTCCGACGCCAGTGCTCTGCAAGAGTCCGGGAATATGTTTTTCGGCTTCAGCGTCCAGCTCTTCGTCCGCATCAAGTATCAGCACCCAATCTGTGGTCATCGCCCTTAAGGCTGCGTTGCGAGCCTTGGCAAAGTGGTTTTGCCAGGGAAACTGGATGATCGTGGCCCCAAACTCCTGCGCGATGTCGCAGGTCTTGTCGGTGCACCCCGTATCGGCGATCACGATCTGCTGCACCATGCCGCGGACGCTCTCTAGACAAGGACGAAGCGTGGCCTCACCGTTCTTGACGATCATCGACAAGCCTACCGTGGGCACGATGCTCCTCCAGCGAAATTAGGGCCGCATGTGAAGTGACCTGGGAGAACCTGCTGGTTGAATGCATTTGTGCGGCCAGTTGCGCCACGAGGATCCAAGTACTCCCTACTTCCTTCGATTAGACACACATGAGGCAGCTGGATTGCTCCTAAGGGCCATGAAGGATTGCGCTCTGAGGGAATCTCGTGAGACTAGCTTGCTTTCATCCAGCGTCGGTGTTTTGTGCGTGGAGCGTGGCGACCGGTTTGGTTGACACGTTGAATCGCATGGGCCACGAGACCGCCGGGTTCTCGCTGGACGTGACGACCCCGTCCATCGACCCTCGGATGTATCCTACCGCCGAGCAGCTGCGCGGCTTTGATGGAATCGTGATCTCCGGTCCCGAGCACGTGCGTGGTCATCTTCTCAAGCTGTATCCCAAGTGGCGCAAGATTTCCGTGCCCAAAGTCGCATGGATGCACGAGACGGTCGAACGGGAAGACTATGGGCGGATGAACCTTGACCAGGTAGGCACGGTCGCAGATAAAACGTTCTGTCCGGCGATTCAAGATGAGAAATACGGCTTTAAGTGGCTTCCATTCGGGGTGGACACTGCAGTCTTCAAGCCGGACGCGAAACAGCCAAAGCAATACGACACGGCGTTCATCGGGCTGGTTTATCCCAAGAGGGCGGAGTTCCTTCAGAAGCTGAAACCGTTTCTGAATGGCGTCATTCTAAGATTAGGCAATGTTCAAGTTTCCGATTTGAGTGGAGTGCGAGTTCGTGAAACGGTGGCGCTGTACGCGGACAATCTGAGAAAGATCAAGGTGTTCGTCAATCTTCCCAGCCTGTCGGAGCTGGTAGTTACCAAGGTTTACGAGGCCCTGGCCTGCGGCACCTTTCTTATTACACCCGCAATTCCAGAACCCAGAAACTTCGACGACATTCAGGCCCATTTTTACGATCGCAACCGGCCTGCCGACCTGGTAGAACGAATACGTTTTTGCCTGGAGCATGAGGAAGAGAGGATCCAGTCGACAACCGTGTGCTGTGATCAGATCCATCGTTTACACAGGCTTGAATTGCGCTGTGAAACGTTAGTAAACGCACTTAAAGAAGTGAACTGACATCGGCTAGCTATGACGGAGCCCCAGTACAAGACACTATGTGACTGAGCGCACTCGATGTGCCGGGACAACAGCAATCAAACTTGAAACTCCGAGCAGTACCTGTGTTGTAACGAAGTCCAACTGAGGAATGAACTGTGATTCAAGTTACGCGCCTGAACAGCGCACCGTTCGTAGTTAATTCGGATCTCATCAAGTTCGTTGAGCAGGCGCCCGACACTCTGATTACTTTGGTGAGCGGCGAAAAACTTGTCGTTCGGGAGAGTGCTGACCAGATTGTGGACCGGATCATTGATTTCCGACGCTCGGTGATTTCTGGATTGAGTTCAGTTGGCGGGGATCCCAATCTCATCGCGGAAGCCGTTGCGCGAAAACATCGGACAGGGGTCAACGAGCGCGATTCCAAAGGGGCGAGCCGTGGATAAGAGCACGCTGACCGGACTATTACTGGCGATCGGGGGCATCGTGATCGGCCTCCTGATCGAGGGCGGGAAGGTTGCACAAATACTACAACCCACCGCAGCGATGATTGTTTTTGGAGGGACGCTCGGGGCAGTAATGGTGCAATTCCCGCTTCGAACCGTGGTGAGCGCTTTCAAACAATTGTCCTATGTATTCCTTGACCGCTCTACCGACTCGAACAAATTGGTAAAGTTGCTCGTCCAGTATGCATATCGCGCGCGCCGGGAGGGAATTATTTCGTTGGATGCGGAGCTGGAAAAGATCAAGGACCCGTTCCTGAAAAAGGCACTCATGCTGGCGGTAGATGGTACCGAGCCCGAAGAACTCCGAAAAATAATGGAATTGGATCTTGTGAATCAGGCTGAACGTTCGGATAAGACCGCGCAGGTATTCGAATCGGCCGGGGGCTTTGCCCCCACGATCGGGATCATTGGAGCCGTCCTGGGCCTCATTCAGGTGATGCAGCATCTGCAAAATATCGATGAGGTAGGCCGCGGGATCGCTGTAGCATTCGTTGCCACCATCTATGGCGTTGGCTCTGCCAATCTTCTTTTCCTGCCTTGGGCAGGAAAGCTAAAGTTCAAGAGCCGGGAAGAAGAACTCCTCCGTGAAATGACTTTGGAAGGAGTGATCTCCATCCTGGAAGGAATGAATCCGCGCATGCTCGAGAACAAGATTCTCAGCTACGGCTCCGTGGAGGCTAAAAAGCCGGTGAAGGAGCCGGCCAAGCAGCGAGAACGGCAAACCGTATGATCGGACGAAGAAAACGTGGCCCGGCCGCCAGTCACGAACGATGGCTGGTATCGTACGCGGACTTCATCATGCTCCTGTTCGCGTTCTTTGTGGTGCTTTACTCTTCCACGCAAATGGATAACAGGAAAATCGTGCGGGTTTCGGCTGCGATTCATGGGGCATTTCAGCAGCTCGGCGCATTTCCTGGCGATTCGGAGAGGCTCATTCCCCCACCGCATCCGGCTGAGGTCCCAAACGCAGGCGCCATTCCAACTCTGAAGCCGGCTGGAGGCACCACGGCTGTGGACATCGACCGCCTGCGCCGCGAGCTGGAGCAAGCGCTGGGAGAAGAGATCAAGAAGCACGAGATCCAGATGCGCGCCACGCCGGAAGGCTTGATCGTGAGCCTGAGCGAAGTAGGGTTCTTCAACAGTGGAGATGCCACGCTTCTACAGGGCGGGAAAACCACACTTACCAGCATCGCTCATGTATTGAATGAAACCGGATTCCAGATCCGGGTGGAAGGTCATACCGATAATGTTCCCATCCACAACGCGAGATTCAAATCCAACTGGCAACTCTCGACCGCACGAGCGACAGAAGTGGTATCGCTTTTGGTGGAGAGATATGGTTTCGACCCCCAGGCGATTTCCGCGGCGGGATTTTCCGAGTATCACCCCGTAGCGAGCAATGCCACTGACGAGGGGCGAAAGGCCAATCGCCGCGTGGATTTGATCGTTGTTTCCCGCAACTACCATCCCGGTGAAAACCCTGGAAGCCCTGGCAACCCCCAGTAGCAATCCGCTCTCATCATGCTCTAAGGCTGCGTGTTTGAAGGCACGACACTGTTGTGCCGATAAAGAGGTTCCCTGGAAGCAATTCTTTGCTTGTAAGGGGTCGGCCATGGGCAACTTTGAAGATCTTGAAATCTACCGGAACGTTCTCGGCAGCCTGCAGAACGGGGTCTGCCTGATGGACCGTACCCGCAAGATCTTCTTCTGGAACGATGGCGCGGAGAGGGTAACCGGGTATCTGCGTCACGAAGTGCTGGGCCACTCCTGCTCCGACACCATCCTGCAGGGATGTGACGAAAGCGGCTGCAGCCTTTGCAGTGGCGTGTGCCCGGTCAGAAAAGCCCTTCTGGACGGACGGCGCCGGGAATCGAGCATTTATTTTCATCACAAAGAAGGGCACCGCATTCCGGTGCACGTCTGGTCGGTGCCGATTCGTGACGAGAACGAATCCGTCGTTGGCGTGGCGGAAAGCTTTGAAGGCCGGAGTTTCGTCGACCAAAGACGTTCTCACGACAGCCTGGCTGCCTATGGCTGCCTGGATGAAACCATTGGTATCCCAAACCGTGGCTTCACCGAATTTCATTTGCGCGAAAATTTGGCGAAGTTCGCCGAATACAAGGTTCCCTTCGCGGTGGTGCTCATTCGTGTGAATGACATCGATTCCCTGAAACACACTCACGGGCGGGAAGCGCTGGACACGATCCTGGGCCTAGTGGCAAGGACTTTGAGGAACTCCTTCCGGCCGGTGGACTTTCTGGGCCGGTGGGAGGAAGACCAATTCCTGACGATCGCGTTGAATTGCGCATCCACTGGCCTGACCAAAGTAATCGAACGCGTCCGGAGAGTGCTGCACCACGAGGGAGTGCAATGGTGGGGAGATAAATTGTTGGTGACTACGACGCTCGGCAGCACAGCCGTTGAACCCGAGGACACAATCGAGTCTCTGTTACAGCGCGCCGAACGCTCGCTGCAGCAGGATCTTGCCAAAGCTGCAGTTGCGGGCAGCGGAGGGCAAAGTAACCGCAGTTCAGGAAACTAAGGCCTATGTTTGCCATTATCGGAATCTTGGTCGTTTTCGGGGCCATCATAGCCGGCTATAAGATGGAGCACGGCAATCTCAAGGTGCTCCTGCAACCGGCGGAATTGGTCATCATCGGCGGGGCCGCGGTGGGCACGCTCTTGATGGCCAATCCTTTGCACATCCTGAAGAGTATCGTCGCCGGCGTGGGCGGAGTCTTCGGCGGATCAAAAATCACAGCGCAGCGCTACCTTGATTCTCTGAAAATGATGTATGACCTGCTGAACAAGGCCCGGCGCGAAGGCTTGATGGGGATAGAGAACGATGTGGAGGATCCCGCGGCAAGCCCGATCTTTTCCCAGTACCCGGCTTTTCTCAAGGATCATCACATCCGGGATTTCTTATGCGACACCTTGCGAATGGCCATTACCGGCGTAGAGGCCTTCGATCTTGATCAGTTGCTGGAACTCGACATGGAAGTCCATCACCATGGTTCCACCCAGTCGTCGTCAGCGCTCAACACCATGGCCGATTCTCTACCTGGACTGGGGATTGTGGCTGCCGTTCTTGGGGTCGTCATTACCATGGGGTCGCTGGGCGGGCCACCTGAGGAGATTGGCCACAAAGTGGCGGCAGCCCTGGTAGGGACATTCCTGGGAATCTTGCTTTGCTATGGATTGATGGGGCCTCTGGCGGCAAACATGGTGAAAATCGCCGACGAGGAGCAGGCTTATCTGCATGTGTTGCGCGTGTTGGTCATCTCGTTCTTGAAGGGAAGCGCACCCATCCTGGCGGTGGAAGTTGGCCGCCGGGCCATTCCTGGACACCTGCGTCCCTCGTTCCAGGAGGTCGAGAAGGTCTGTCGCGGAAACAAAGATGCGGCAGCCGCGGCTGCTTCCGGCTCCAAATAGCTGTCTCGCCATCAGGTCATCCCAAACCCCACGAACGATCTCCTCACAGCCGGAAGCTCGGCTCGTCAGCCCATCAGCGTCCGGCGCCGGCGGCTCTCTTTCCGTTCGTTATCATGACACTCGTCATCGCACAGGACATGTATCGAGAGGGCACTCTCGTGAATCAGGCTTCCTAATCTCAAGGAAATTCATAGAGATACATTAGTCAAGCATTAAGGCCTTCTAATTGCATTAGTAAGCCCGTAGTCAGGAGCAATGCGGCGCGCAGGGTGTTCCAGCCAAACGACGTGGTGCCGCGATCGCTCTTCTTGAGGGGGACATTGATGCAAGTACAGGAAGCGCCAGAAGCCGTTCATCCATCGACCGCGCAGATACTCGTTGCCGAGGACGACGTACCGCTCGCCAATCTGCTCAAACGAAGTCTGCAAAACTACCATTACACCGTGCATCTCGCGCACGACGGCGAGACCGCTTTGCAAGCCTTGCGTACCAGGCCGCACGACCTCCTTCTCCTGGACCTGGGACTTCCGCTACTGGACGGTCTGGTGCTCCTCGATCATCTTCGGCCGACGATGCCGAACCTTCCGGTTCTCGTTCTTACGGGGAGAAGTCCGCTGGAACAGAGAGTCGCAGCCCTGGATCACGGTGCCGACGATTGCCTTCTGAAGCCGTTCTCATTTCCTGAGCTGGCCGCCCGGGTCCGTGCGCTGCTTCGCCGCAAGAACCATGACAACGGCCGTGTGCTCCGGGTCGGCGACCTGACCATGGATCGTGAGCATTTCCAGGTCGAACGTGCCGGCACGAGAATCGAGCTGACCGAGAAGGAGTTTGCCGTTCTTGAATATCTCATGATGAACGCAAGACGCACCGTCACCCGGGCCATGATTATGGAGAATGTGTGGAAGTCGACCTATGACGCGAGCAGCAATCTTGTGGACGTTTACATCAAGTATGTCCGCGACAAGATTGACCGTGACGTTTTATCTCCCAAGCTCCTGCGAACCATGCGAGGCGTGGGTTACGTCCTCGCGGACAACTGAAATCGACTGCCATGACGACCCCTGAATCACAAATCGAAAATCCGAGAGTAGAAATGTGCGCCAAGATTCCGGCCGCAATATCTTCGGGCCTGCACCGGATCGCACAGCCGTTGACAGTACTTCAAGGCCTGCTGGACTTGACCCTGGCCGAAGAGAGTGGCGCAGCGGAATACCGGAAGTGTCTCGAACAGGTACTCAGCGAGGCCTCGCGGGCGATCCAATACCTGAACGAGACGCGCGAAGCGACAGGATTGGCAAAGCCCTCGACCGACATTGAGAGCTTCTCGGCCAGCGCCTGCATCCACGCAGTCTTGAGACAAATGGGCGGGGCTGCCATTCTCCCGCAAGCAACCTGTGACTCGGAGAACGCTGGGCCGAACGATGTCATCAGAGTATCGCGGTCGAGATTCAGCCGTGCTCTCGATCTGATTTTTTCCAGCATTCCTTCTCCCAGCAAGACAGCGCTGGTATCAAGCGAGAGACGCGGCGACCGACTCACAATTCTCGCGGAATTTCCGGACGCAGTGCTGGAGCCAACCACCATGGCTGACGCCAGAAACAATCTTGCGACAGCCGATGTCATCCTTGCCAGTATCGAGGGAGAGTTAGAAGTTGACTGGTCTGCAGTGTCCGTTACGATTCGTATTTGTGCTGCTCATAAGCCAATCCAGGAAAGGTGGTAGCGTGTAATGTTCGGTACTATTGCCGCAAATGAAATCCCTGTTCATCATGCTGGTCCGTCGCTGTTGGTGGGAATTTTAGTCGTCAGTCCCAACAGCAACTTGAGGTCGCACTTGGTTTCGCGGCTCGACACCCGGCGCTGGGCCATTCGTCAGGCTGCCAGCGGCGCTGAGGCTCTGGAAAGAATCGACGCAGCGGCCCCCTCTATTGTTTTGCTCGATCCATCGCTACCGGATTTGAGAGTGGAGGACTTCAAGGAGATCCTGAGCAGCCAATTTCCCGAGGTCGAAGTTGTCCCGGTCAACCCACACACCGGGCAACCCATGGTGGCAACGCCCTCGCCAAATTCTCTGAGCTTTCAGCTTCTGCAAGATATCGAGAAGAGCGGCGCCCTCAGGGTACAACCCGTTGTGCCTCCGCTTTCGGGCGGAGCCGGTACGTATCGTGCGACCTTGCCCGACTTCATCGGGTCAGCGCCCTCGGTCCGCCGCCTGTGTTCACTTGTGCATACCGTGGCCCAGAGAGATACGACCGTCCTCATTACCGGGGAAAGCGGAACCGGCAAGGACCTCATCGCCAAAGCCCTTCACCAGCTGAGTCCGCGCCGCATGAAGCCGTTCGTGGTCATCAATTGTGCGGCTATTCCCGAAGCGCTCCTGGAAGCTGAACTGTTCGGTTTCGTGAAAGGAGCTTTCACCGGCGCTGTCCAATCTCGCATTGGCCGAATCCATGCCGCTCAAGGCGGGACCTTGTTCCTGGACGAAATCGGCGATCTGCCCATAGGACTGCAATCCAAGCTGCTCCGCTTTCTGGAACAAGGAGAAATACAAAGGTTGGGCAGCACGGATACATTTCGCGTCGATGCGCGCGTAGTTGCCGCCACCAATGCCGATCTCAGGCGCCTGGCGCGGGAAAAAGCTTTTCGAGAAGACTTGTACTACCGACTCCTGGTTTTTCCTCTCGAATTGCCTCCTCTCCGCGAAAGGATGGAAGATCTGACCGCTTTGGTGCAGCATTTTGTGGCCAGGTTTTGCCCGCACAACGCAGCCGTCACTCCCGAAGCCTTTGAAATTCTGCAGTCCCACGCTTGGCCGGGAAACGTTCGTGAAATGAGAAATGTCATCGAGCGGGCCAGTATATTGGCGGGCCACAGCCGGGAGATCATGCCCGAGCACATCGTTCTGTAAGCTTTGCCAAGGACGTTGAACCATGGCGGCAGTTCGTGCGATCCGAAGCTGGCGAAGGAAGTTATCCGCCAGCATCGGAGGATCTAGACACGAGTGGCAGCTGAACAAAGTGAAACGTTGGTTTCAATCAGAATGAGAAGTGGTGCGGGCTGCGCTTTTGGCTTTCTATCCGGCTTCGCGTCGGAAAATCGACACTCAAGATAAGATTTGCATAAGCTCCAGCCTTTCCGCGCACGGCCCCAGAAGGCACCGCCAACCACCTCGTGCCGTTGCTGCTTTGAGCGATATAAATCGATTAAATGGGAACAAAGCAGAGAGTCACGCCGGCGGCAGCTTTCTCCCGGACGCGCGAATTCATGTCGCGCTAACCTGTCGGAATTCCGACCTACATTGTTTGTAAATCGAACACTTCATCTATCTATTTATTATTCCGCTTCGACTATCTTCACTTGTGTTGATGAAAAGTTTTTCGAAGTAGTGATTAGTTTCACAATAACGCGGTACGATTTCCGACTTTACCTTGACAACTTTCAGAGTGCATGTCATGGTGAAAAAATAATTACAAATCTTTGAAAACCAAACAACCAGGAAAAGAGCTAGTGGGATCGAACCAAAGGGACATCGACCTAAAGCTACTTGTCGCTGGAACAGAGCCAGAATACCTGGATGGTATTGTTCGGGCTCTCGCTTCTGAGCGTGTCGACTTGATTATTGAAAAAACCGCCGAACTGGCCTTCCGGCGGTTACTGCAAGTCCGACCCCGAGTTGTTGTGTCCGACGTCGAACTGCCGGAGATGAGTGGGCTGGAGTTGCTGGACAAGGTAATCGCCGTGGATCCCGGAGTGGATTTCATCCTCATGGCGAGTTCCTATTCGGCCGAGGCCGCGGTTGACTCGATTCGACGCGGCGCCGCGGACTACTTGGTCAAGGGGGTCGAGCTTGACCGTCTCCAGTGGCGCATTCGAAGCCTGTCAGATGATGCGCGCACGCGGCAAAAAACCCTGCAACTGGACCAGAGTCTTTCCGACGCCTATAAATTTGAGGGAATGATTGGGCGTAGCCCACTCATGTTGGAGCTGTTCGGTAAGATCCGCAGGCTGGCCCCTCATTTTCGCACCGTCCTCGTAACCGGAGCCACGGGAACCGGAAAGGAACTCGTGGCCAAAGCCCTGCACCGGCTCAGCCCAGTAAGTATGGGTCCCTTCGCGATCTGCAACTGTTCCGCGCTCATGGAAACCCTGCTGGAAAGCGAGTTATTTGGATATGTGCGGGGTGCGTTTACGGGTGCGGCGCAAGACAAGCAGGGCATTTTCGAGTATGCGAATGGGGGAACGGTCTTCCTTGATGAAGTTGGAGAGCTTCCCCTTACTGCCCAGGCCAAACTGCTGCGGGTGCTGCAGAATCAGGAAGTCCAACGTGTCGGATCTCCTGTTCCCCACAAGGTAAACGTCAGGGTGGTGGCAGCCACCCACCGTGATCTGCGCAAGATGGTGTCTGCCGGGCAGTTTCGCCAAGACCTGTTTTACCGGCTTTCGGTCGTGGAGGTCACGGTTCCGCGCTTACTGCAACGCATGGAAGATTTGCCTTTCCTGCAACGGCATTTTGTTGAGAAGTTCGCTGCCCTGTATAACAAGACGATCATCGGAATCACCCGTCGCGCCCAGGCGAAACTCAATTCCCACACCTGGCCCGGCAATGTTCGAGAGCTGGAAAACGTGATCAGCGGTGGTTGCATGATGACCATGGGCACGGTGATCGATCTGCACGATTTGCGTGGCGCTTTCCACACTCCTGCCATGCCTGTGATGGCGGAAGACGAACTCCTTTCGACCCTGGAACAAATTCAGCGCCGTCATTTGATCCGGGTTTTACGCCACGTGGGAGGAAACAAAGCTCGAGCCGCTGAAATACTGGGCGTAGGGCGCAACACGATTTACCAAATGTTGAGCCGGCTCGAGAATGAATCAGGCGAAGCAGCCCCCAACCAATGAACTTGATCGTGTCCCAGAGCTTTTGCTTCGCGGGAAACTGAACTGAGTTATATCGCCTTACCGGACTAGTTAGGAAGCCGGCTCAAGGCTTGCGAAGCAGGATCATCGCACTGCCGTGCCCCACCCAAACCTCCGACGCCTCAAAACCAATCTGCCCGGCCACGGCGCAAACACTGTGAGCGGAATTCCACTGCATCAGTGTCGGGCTTGTCCGTTCTTTGACGTAATTGCTCAACACCAGGGAAAAATAGCGGTCGGTATGAATGTCGAGACAATCGGTATTGCTTAGTCCGAACAGGAACAGACCTCCCCGCGCCAGGATGCGATAAATTTCTCGGAGATATACAACCACATCAAAGAAATTAAAGTGAATGAAAACCGCATTGGCGTATCCCTTGGTGATCTTCTTGTCGTCCAGATAGTGCAAGTCTCCGTAAGGCATGCGATGGAAGTCGACGTTCGTAAACTGAGTAAGTTCTTCGCGCGCAAACCGTAGGAACTCGCTGCTGATATCCAGGCAATACAATTGCCGGCACAGCGGGGCCACGACCCGGGCAATAAAGCCGCAACCGCTGCCCAGGTCCAGCACCACATCGTTCTTGGTAAATTTCAAAGTGTTAAGTAGAAAAGCCGACTCGTTTTTCTTGAAGGCCCGAATCTCGTCCAGCTTGGTTTCCGGTTCCCGCCCGAAATCGAATCCCACCAGGGCAAACAATAGTTCGCGCTTTTCCACGAAGTCCCAGTTTCGCTTCATCTCCTCCGACATCCCGGTGTTCAGCAAGAGCTCGTCCCCCGGCGGGCTGATCGAACGGTTATGAGCAGTCAGGCTGTCGATCAGTATGGAAAGGTTCCTGGAGGCTTGCGTGTTGCTGGGGTCAATCTGAAGCGCTTTCTTAAAGCCTTTCTCGGCCGCGCCGAATTCTCCCGCAGCGGCCTGCGCCGAGGCCCAATTGTTCCACATTGCGCTGCTGTCATCGGTCCGGAGAACAACGGAGAAAATGCTTACCGCTTCCCGGTACCTGCCCTCGTTGAAGAGATCAATCCCGCGTTGATGCTGTTCCTGAACCGTCATGCTTTGCTCCTGGCCAGAGTAATGAAACCGACCTAGTGCGCTGCATTTTTCTTGCCATTGGGGAAATCGCGGTTACGGTGCACCCCGTTGAATCGCGGGCCTGTCGGCGACCGCGCCGCGAAATGATCCGCAGATTTTCTCATCGTGCTCTCATTCAGGCCTGCCACTCCACTCGCTGTTTCTTGAAGAATCCCAATCAATGTACCGATAGAGCTACAGCAATTCGATCAGAAGAACATTTGCCGGGGTTGGAGGATGACATTTATGCGTATTCCATGGGTCCTTCTGATTGTTGGGTTGAGCATCGTAGGGCCGCAAGCATTTGCTCAGAACCACGTACTGTCCCCAACAGTCTCTGACTCCGGTCCTTCGTTCCCCAAGATTGTCTGGCCACGCCCGTTCATCTACGGCGGCCTGGGGTTGAACGGCGGTGGCTATTCTCCCGCGTCCGGCAATGTAGGCGCCGGATTGAGGATTGACCAGAATCATCTGATCTGGGAAGCCAGCGCGTCCTATGACAATGCGCATAAGTCGGACGACAACACGACCGACAACCTGAAGGGCCACGACCGAGGGATTGAGTCGTCGGCCTATTACCGTTTTACCGATGGTTGGTTCTTAGGTGCTGGCGCCGGTTGGAGCCAACTGTCGACGACCAACTACAGCAAACAGGCCTTCCACCCTTCGATCGGCGGCGGCAAGGATTATTTCCATAAAGAGTGTGCTGCCGAGGACTGCGTGGCTCAATGGTCGATGCGTTTGCAAGTTGACTACAAGTTACCGGGCGCCGAGCACGTCGATGCCAAGGGTTGCAGCGTCCCCGACGGACAATGCACCAACGATGAGCAGGGTCCGATGTTCAGCTTTTATCTGCCTTCGCCAGCTGCCTCCGGGCATCTGTTCTGGCGCGAAACGGTAGGCGTGTACACGCTTCACCAGACCATAACTTCCACCGATCCGGCGCTCACCGCGGTGCAGAAAAGCCAAAGGTCGATCGCTCCATTTCTGGAATTCACGATGATGTACCGCTTCTGAGTAAGCACGAACTCAACGGTCTGCCGATCATGACCAACCGAATCGAGACTCCGCTTACCGACGACCGTCCGAAACTGAGCACCAACCAGAAAGCCCTCAAGATCAACCTCGACCCGCTCCGTTACGGCACGTTTGCCGAGATCGGGGCCGGACAGGAGGTGGCTCGCTGGTTTTTCAAAGTGGGCGCCGCTGCCGGCACGATCTCAAAGTCGATGTCGGCATATGACATGGCCGTCAGCGATGCGATTTACGGGCGCTGCAAGCGTTACGTTTCCCGCGAGCGCCTGCAGAGCATGCTTGACCACGAGCATCGATTGAATATGGAGAGGCTGCAGTCATCGCGTGGCAGCAGCACTGCTTTCTTCGCATTCGCCGACACCGTGGCGGCTCGCAACTATCAAGGCACGAACGAATGCCACGGTTGGATGGGAGTGAAGTTCCAGACCCATCCGCGGGACGAGGACAGCCAAGTCATTATTCATGTCCGAATGCGCGACCATGAGAACGGCCTACAGCAGGAGGCCCTGGGAATTGTGGGAGTCAACCTGCTCTATGCCGCTTTTTTCCTGCACCACAAACCACACTTGATGCTGGAATCGCTGCTGGACAATCTGACCACGGACCGCCTCGAAATCGACATGATCGAGTTTTCCGGGATTGAGTTTCGCCATGTCGACAATCGCGTGATGAGCCTCAAGTTGGTGCAACTCGGCCTCAGTGGGGCCGCGATCTTTGGACCTACGGGTGAAGTTCTGCAACCGTCCGAGTTGTTGCGCAAACACGCGATCCTGGTACAGAGAGGCAGCTTTCGCCCCGTGACCAAGGTCAATATGGACATGGTCCGGAGCGCGCACGATCATTTTGTCGGTGAACCGGAGGTCAGAGAAAAGCAGGTGGTACAGCTCATGGAAATCACCATGCGAAACCTGCTGGCTGATGGCGAGATCGATCTCAGTGACTTTCTGGCGCGAGCGGATGCTCTGGGCGCCGCCGGTATGACGGTATTGATCTCGGACTACTTCGAATACTATCGCCTGGCGGCATATCTGACGCGCTATACGGCGGAACCGATTGCGGTGACCATGGGCGTGGCCAACCTGCTGGACCTTTTCAACGAAAAATACTACACGGCGCTGGAGGGCGGTATCCTCGAGGCCTTCGGAAAGCTATTCACCAAAGACCTGCGCATCTACGTGTATCCCCTGCGCGACCACGCCACGGGCATACTCAAGACGGTGGAGAATGCGGAAATACCCGCGGCCCAACACAACCTGTTTCGACACCTGGTGGGACGGGGCAGAATCAAGCAACTCGACAACTTCGACAAAAGCGTACTACACATCTTCTCTCGCGACGTACTGAAACGAATCAAGGACAACGATGCCGCCTGGGAGCACATGGTGCCCACCGAGGTGGCGCACATGGTCAAGCACCGCCAGCTTTTTGGCTACCGGGACCCAGAGATTGTCGATGACGCTTCGTCCATCACCATGAGTCAGTGAGTTAGATACGGGCCGCCGCAGACTTCGTCGGACTGCGTGGAATGAAGTAAAACTTGGTCGCCTGCGCCTTCTCCGTTGAGCTGGAGGAAGAATGCTCTCGGGATTCCCACTCCTCGGGGGCGGGCAGCGTCCTATCTCGTCCGCGACAACTCTTTTTCTCGATACATGGACGCATCCGCCCGTTGGGTGAGCTGCACCGCGGTTTCACCCGCTTGCCATTGAGCCGCGCCCACGGAGACGTCCAGATTGATCCTGATGTCAGGGGCCCCGGGAACGGTCTTAATTGTATAGTCGCCGCATACCCATTTCCGCATGCGCTCGATCTGCGAGCGTGCCCCGGAGAGATCGCAGTCCAGAACCAGGATAAATTCATCTCCACCCCAGCGTCCGACAATGTCATTGGGGCGCACGTTCGATTTCAACTCCTGGGCAAACTGCTTCAACAGGCAGTCGCCCGCCACGTGTCCGTGGACGTCGTTGACTTGTTTGAAACGGTCGAGGTCGAGGATGACGATACAAAACACATGCTCATTGGTGATACGCCATTCAATCCGCTCCTCGACGCCGCGACGATTGGCCAGACCGGTCAGGGGATCACGCGAGGCCAACTGCTCGACGGTTTTGAGTTTGGTTTCGTAGGTTGACACTTCCTCGCGCAATTTGGCCACGGACTTGTGGCTGTCTTGCGCCATCTGATCGACGCACTTCTTCAGTTCAGTTGCCCGGTGCACCAGTGATTTGCGCATTTGCGCCAGATCATCCAGGTTGGCGATGGTCTGTAACTGGTTTGTGAAGTCGGTGAGCTGCTTTGAATACCGTTGGTCCCGTTCGCCGATGGACTCCGCCGTCCGGGCCATGGCGATCAAGATTTCCTTCACGTCATTGGTTTTCGCTTTGAAATACTCGGCGGTGCGGCCACCCCACACCTGCAATTGCTCTTCGACGTGCTTCCCATTTTCCCGCACAAGAGAAGGAGAGATCTTTTTGGACAGACGCCTTCCTAGTCCTGCGAGACCCTCTTGCAGCTCCGAACCCAGAGCCGGGCACGCCCGAAAGCCATTCTTTCCCATAGCCAGGAGCGCCGAGGTATAGGATTCCAGCGTCGCCGAGAGAAGTTCGACGGGATCGGGCTCGCTGGTGGAAGGCAGAGCTGTGTCCGCGTCCAGATATTTCTTCAGGGAAATCACTTCATCTCCTGTCTATGCGTCCTAAGACATGTTTGCGCTGGTGAAGCAATAAATGCCTGAAATTTGATTTTGGGGGACCGCGGGTCGCGGATTCTCAGCGACACAGTGCTGCAGGTAGGTATCGGCGCTTTCCAAACAAATCTTTAATTTCGCCTTATGGCCCGTGCTGAGGGTCGCCGTCGAGCTTGTTCAACAACGCCTTCGCGCCGTCCCGTCTCGGCCCCTCGGTAACCGGTGGAATGAGCGTAAGCCTTTCAATATCAGCAGGGTACATCTCGAAAGCGGAGTCCAGCCAGGCTTGACTTTGATGGGCTGGCTGGCCATTTTGGGGCCATATAAGTAATGAGTACGGGAATTTCCGACAAGGCCGGCTTGATTGATCTGGCGCGCCAGATTCTACTCCGCATGTTTGTTTCCAGGCTTCCCGGAGTCGCAACGGCAATTGGATTACACACCGTCCTTATTTGTCTGTTTTGCGAGGGTCCTGCGAGGGATCGACGTATTCGGTCGACGATGGACCGAAACCGGTGATCTGAACGACTACCGCTTCGTCGCCGGTTTCCGCAAAGTGATTCCTGGAGGGCGGTTCTGTGTAGAAGCTGCCCGGCGGCAAGGCTTTTAGCTTCGCTTCGTCAAACTTATCGCCGTAACCGATGTGCCATGTGCCCGAGATTACAGTCGCGACTCGGTCGTCGCGGTGCGAGTGCGCAGCGATGCGGGTATGAGCCGGCACGCGCAACATGATCGTGTATAAACCCGCCCGGTTGGGATTGCCCTTCAGAACAACAGTTTCAATACCGGCGACACCGGAGCTTCCAGTGCCCGGATTTCCAGCGCCCAGATTTCCAGCTTGCGGGAACTTGTATTCGCCGGGTGCCAGGCGCTCCTGGTCTGCTTCGCCAGCAACGTTGCTTGCAACTGTGTGATCAACCACCGGGCCATCCAGGAATTTACGAATCAGCGCCACCGTGTATTCCGGGCGTTCTTCCATGAGCCAATGCCCTGAACCGGCGACAACCTCTTCCTGCACGTTGGTCGCTACGTGGCGCATGATCACGGCCTGAAGGGAGCCGAAGGATTTTTCTCCACCCACGGCCATCACCGGCATGGTCAGTTTTGTTCGTTCGAAAATCTGGTTGTCTTTCGCATCCTGCGAAAACGCGGTGAACTGCGCAAACCCGGCGCGCATCCCACCCGGTTGCGCGTAAGTGGCGGCGAAGAAATTTCTGGTGGCATCGTCCGGCTTACTCGGATCGGCGGTGAAGTCGTTCCATATCCGGTCAAAGTAAATACGCTCCCGCCCTGCTACCAGCCGTTCCGCATCCGGTCCATGAAAATTGAAGTGCCAGACCCCGGGATTTAGAAGAATCTCGTTCCAGGGATCGATGCCGGGAATTGGCGCGTCCATCACCACCAACCGCTCAACCTTGTCGGGGTAAAGCGCGGCGTAGGCGTATGCGACCATGTTGCCGATGTCGTGAGCCACCACGAAGGTCTTGTCGTATCCCAAACCGGTGACGACGGCGCGAATATCGTGGGCCTGTGTCTTTTTGTCGTAGCCGCCGTCGGGTTTGGAGGAACGGCCAATGCCCCGCAGGTCGGGCACTACGACCGTGTGGTCCTTCATGAGATCGGCGGCCAGGGGCGCCCACGAATCGCTGTTTTCCGCGTAACCATGGATGAGCACGGCGACCGGCCCGCTTCCTCCCCACCGCACAAAGATGTCTGCCCCGGCTGGACTGTGAATGGTCCTTGCCTGGAAGCTCGACGGCAGGGAAGGCTGGGCCTGGCTTGAAATTGTCGCCAACGCGAACAGGGCCGAGACGATGAAGTGGCGAATCATGGGTGTCTCCTTACCGAAACAAAGTTGGGGTAATCCAGGGCGCACGACTGGGCCGCAGGAAGGCGGTAAAGAATTGTAGACGAGAATGAAAATTCTTTCTAACTCGGCGAGCCGGCCTTAGGAACTTGCAGCGGCCACTCGAACCCGTGTGCGGGCTTCGTTTTCCGCTTGCTGTTCCACGGCATTCAGCTCTTTTTCGATTGAGGAGAAGCGGTGCAGAATTTCGTGCATGCGCACGGCCATATTGCGGATGGTTTCAATCTGAGAGCGCGACGCCACCGACAGCGATCCTGGTTCCAGGAGCAGCAACTCGGAGTTTCCCAGGACCGACGTGAGCGCGTTATTCAGGGTGTGCCGAACATCCAGCATATAACGGCCCAACGCGGCCTGCCGTTCGAGCGTCTTGACTGACTGCTCGGCGCGTTGCGCCCTTGCCAGTGTCTCGCGGTGCCGCAGGATTTCCGTGGATAGCAATACCAACGTATCCAGCCAGCCTTCCTGCTGCTGGAGAACACTGACGCGGGGCTGCATCTGCCGTATCTTGGATACGCCGTTACTTACAAACAGCACCGGGTTGCCGGCCGGTTCAAGCGCTTTAAGAGCAGCGGGAAGAATATCGGAGCGAACCGCGCCCACGACCGCCATATCGAAACCATCGCCATCGAGATCGCGGCAGATATCGCCACTCATCAGAGTAAAAGCAGGAGCGTTCCTTTCGCCTTGCCAGCGGTCCATCACGGCGCGCGAGAAGTCGGCGTCGTCTGAAATTATCAATACCGTGGACTGATCCAAAGTTCTGCTCTCCGTTCCCTGATGCTGCAGAGCATGACCCTGAAGAGTATGACCCTGCGAAGCGATGACCTTGTTGGCGGCTATACCACGCCCTGAAGATCTCCTAAACTTTTTCGTCGTCTGCCGGCGCGTAGTCAGAGGCCGAGGAATCCTGATCCCATTCGGGAGCGGCGTTGACTTCGAACTCCGCCCCTTCCGAACTGGAAGCCGCAAAGCCGAAGGTCGCCGTCGCAACCTGCGCGCCCGCTGCCGCTGCCTTGGCGAGCGGCGCCGGCGATTCTGGCGCCGGCTTGGAAACCTTCTCCGCCTTCTTGGGGGTACGGGACAGGGCCGCGTCCACAACGTTGCGCAGATCTACCAGCATGCGCAGCGGACTGCCGGAAGAATACTCGGCGTGGAACATCACCTTCCAGGACTGGCAGATCATGCGCAGGCGCGTAACCGGTTCGTCGGCCGAGAACTGGGCGGAACGGCAATCCAGAGTGTCGACACCGCGGGCTTCCAGTTCCCGCAATCCATCCAGAATGGTATTCAGGTCCTGGTGCATCAGACGGAAGAAAACACGGCGCATCAGGAAACTGAAGCGGGTGAACGCCACCATCGCGATGGGCTCGAAGTAATCCTCACTCGCAGAAATCTTTAGTTTTCTGCCTTTTTCCAGAATGCCGCTGGTCAGTAGCTCATTCAAACTGCGGCATCCGTTGGCCGACTGGATGAAATCATTGAGCGGTTCGAGCCACGAAGGCACATTCAAGTCAATATTGCCGAGGACCGGCTCCAGCGTCTGGGCCACGTAGGCCAGATCCACGTCTGCATCTTCCAGGCGTGAAGGAGCGCAGTGAGAGAAGAACTGGACCAGCAGGAAATCGATCTTGTCGCGGTCCGAGTCAACCCGGGTCGTCCGGTTGAGATGGTGTTGCAGCAAAGTCTGGAGCGCTTCTTCGCTGGTCAGACTTGTGGTCTGAAGGAACTGGCGCAGTTGATGGACTTGTATCTTCTGGTCCATTTCGAGCAGCCACTGGCGCGCTTGTTCGACCGATTCCTGCGGCGGATCTTCCAGGCCGGATTCCAGGTCGGGGCAAGAGGGCAGCTCGATCACAAACTCGCGCCCCAAAGCAGTGTAAAGAGGATGGAGCAGGCGAGCTTCGCGCCACTCCGCAGCCAGATCCTGCGTTTTCGGTTTCAGAGTCATGGTTTCACGATCCAGTTGGAGACTTCCTGGGTAAAGCGGGCAGCGACCGCGGTGCGTCCGCTGGTATATTGCAGGGCCACAACGGAGGCTTCGGCGTTCAGCGTCCCATCCGAATTCTCCAGCCGCAGCCGGTCGGCAAACTCCAGCGGCAGAGTGGAAGAGAACAGCACTTCATGGGCTGTACCGAATTCAATCACCGTGCTCTCGGTACAGACGTTGCCTTCCCCCAGCACTCGCGTCAGGCGTATTGGAATCCGTACCGGACTAGCCTCCGGGAAGAATTTGGCTAGCTTGGCGGTGCAGCTTTCCTGCCGGACACGCGCTCGGCCCGTGGCCTGTGTGGACACTGCGAATACCTCGGTTTTCCAGGGTTGACGCGGCCTGGGTCCCCAGGCTGCCGGTTAGCATGGCAAGGGCACCCGGACCGCATCGCCAGTTCAGAAAGCACTCTCGCAACCAAAGTCACTGGTGGAGATAATTTTCCGTAAGTTGCTGATTACGGGGTAGCTAGGTTGGGATGTGAAGACTGGGAGAGTAGATTGACCTCACAGGTTTGTCTCAGAATGAAACACTGTCTCATCGACGACGCCCGGGGACAGTTGAGATGATCTTTTCAACTTTGTCATCTTGAGCGGAGGGAAGGGACTCGCGTGCGAGTCCCTTCCTGGAGTCGAAAGACCTTGTGTTGGCTTTCTGCCTTGCCGCCGCGA
The DNA here is from genome assembly GCA_963822555.1 of Terriglobia bacterium. Lineage (GTDB taxonomy): Bacteria > Acidobacteriota > Terriglobia > Terriglobales > Acidobacteriaceae > JAIQFF01. Next base: position 2,914,610 of record CAWGHY010000002.1, on the reverse strand, counting down.
GCCAACACAAGGTCCCTCGGCTTCACTCGGGATGACAAGTGGGTGGGTAGCGCCGGCGTCTCGCCGGCTGTCGGGCGGGCGTCTCGCCCGCCTCTTCGCGCCGGCCCAGAGGCCGGCGCTACCTTACTGCAGTGCCTGCATGGGCGCCGCTACCTCCCGGCCACCGATGTTGTAGCGCTTTAGCTTGCGATAAAGCGTGGCCCGGCTGATCCCCAGCATTTTGCCGGCGAGAGCCTTATCCCCCTTGACCTGCTCAAAGACCCGCTCGATGGTGGCGCGCTCAATGTCTTCCAGGTCGGTCGTGGTCAGCCCGGACGAAGGAGAGTCAACACTCATATCTCCCGGAACACCGGACGTGATGGAAGGCGGCAGATCGTTGAAGTCGATGGTCCGCCGGTCGCCGAGAGCGACCGCTCGCTCGATGCAATTCTCCAGTTCACGAACATTTCCCGGCCAGTCATATTGCAGCAGGGACTTCATGGCGGCGGTTGTAATCTGAATCGATCCGCCACGCGCATAGCGCTCCAGGAACCAATGCGCGAGCATGGGAATATCGGAGCGGCGTTCACGCAGTGCAGGCAGCCGTACTGTGACCACGTTCAGCCGGAAGTAGAGATCCTTGCGGAAGGTGCCGTCGCGGTACTCGGATTCAAGATCGCGATTGGTGGCCGCAATCACCCGCACGTCCACTTTGATTTTCTGATTGCTGCCTACCGGACGCACTTCTTTTTCCTGCAGCACGCGCAGCAACTTGGCTTGCATTTCCGGCGGCAGTTCGCCGATCTCATCCAGAAAGATCGTCCCTCCGTTGGCCGATTGAAACAGCCCTGTCCGGGCTTTGATCGCGCCCGTGAATGCGCCTCGCTCGTATCCGAACAATTCGCTCTCGATGAGCGTAGGAACCAGCGAGCCACAATCCACGGCGACGAACGGACGCTTCGCAAATGACCCCCGGAAGTGGATAGCCCGCGCCACCAGTTCCTTGCCAGTACCGCTTTCTCCGGTGATCAGGACGGGAGTGTGAGTATCTTTCAGGCGCGAAATCATACGCAGGACATCCTGAATCTTGGTGGACGCGCCCACGATCCCGTGAAGTTCGGTTTCTGTATCCACGCGCTCGCGCAGGAATTCGTTCTCTTCAACCAGCCGGACTTTTTCCGCCATGCGACGTAGAAAGAGCCGCAACTCCTCCAGGGGAGAAAATGGTTTGCTGATGTAGTCGTAAGCCCCAAGCTTCATGGCCTGCACCGCGGTTTCGACCGACCCATGGCCGGTCATGACCGCGACCTCGGTCCGGGGCAGCATCTTCTTTACCTTTTCCAGAAATGTGAGGCCGGACATTTGCGGCATCACCATGTCGGTTAGGATGATGTGCGCGGGTTGCTCTTCGAGCAGCGCCAGGGCCGACTCGCCGCCGTCGGCTTCCATGCAGATAAACCCGAGGGCTTCACCCACGGTCATGCACAGCTGGCGGATGCTCTGCTCATCGTCAACAATCAGGAGGCGGATTCGTAAGTCTTCGTTCACTCTGCCCTCCCCATGGTCTTTTCGACCACTGAAATAAACTGCTGTACGCGGAATGGTTTCTCGACGCAGGGAGCGCCGGTCTCGCGCAGCGTCGCTACCGTTTCTTCGTTGGCAATGTCACCAGTGATGAAGACTATCCGGGCCGCCAGCTCGGGGCGGTATTGCGCCACCCAGGCGTGGACATCGGCCCCGTTTACGCCTCCCGGCGTGCGCATGTCGGAGACGACGCCGAGGAAATCTCCCGACTCCAGCAGCCGCAGACCATCGGCGCCGGACTCGCTGCACACCACGGAGTAGCCATTGCGCTCCAGGGCGGCGCGGACGTAGGCCATGACGGCGGGCTCATCCTCGATGAGTAATACCGGTAAAGGTAAGGGCTTTGTAAGAGGTTGTGTGGTCATCGTTGTATGGCTCCGGCAGCGGCCCCGACTGAGGCCGTCTCTGGGGTTGCGGGCAGGCGTACCACGAAGGTTGCGCCCGGACCGCCGCTGTTGTTTTGACAAAGAATTTCGCCGCCGTGCTCGTGCACAATGCCGTAGCAGATGCTCAAGCCCAGGCCGGTGCCTTTGCCCACTTCCTTGGTGGTAAAAAACGGATCGAAGATGCGATCCGGGTGCGAGATTCCAGGCCCATTGTCGCGAAACAAAATCTCAACCGAATTGCCTTTGCGGGCTGTCGTAATCTCGATCTTCGCGGGGCGTCCGGTTTCACCGACCGCGTCGTAGGCGTTGTTCAGGATGTTCAGGAACACCTGCTGCAACTGGTGCGAGTCCCCGATCACGCTGGGCAGCTCCTGGTCGAGATGTTCGATCACTTCCACGCCGTGACTTTGGAAGTCGTAAGAGCGCAGTTGAACCGTCCGGCGCAAAATGGGATTGAGCTGCAGGGCTTTTCTTTGCGGCGGCATCTGGCGGGCAAAGCTGAGCAGGTTCTGGACAATCTGCTTGGTGCGCTGCGCCTCCTGAAGAATCACGCGCATGTCTTTGCGTGCGCTCTCGGGCAGTTCGGGATTCTCCATCAACAAGTCGGCAAAGCCGAGGATGGCGGTCAGCGGGTTATTGACCTCGTGCGCAACGCCTGAAACCAGCTGCCCAACCGCCGCCATCTTTTCGGCGTGCATCAGTTTTGATTGCAGGCTGGCGGCATCGGTCACGTCAGTCATCACCACGACCAGGCTGATCACATGCGATTGCTCGTCGCGCATGGGACTCAGGTTGACCGAGAAGTGGCCGATTCTGCCGTCACCGCGCAGGATTTGCAGCTCAAGGTTATCCACCTGGCGCCCGGCCAGGGTCGCGCCCAAGGCTTCGGTCAGAATAGGCCGCCGCGCAGGTGTCACGAGTTCTTCCAGTGGACGTCCCAGCAACTGCTTCTGTTCGTATCCCATGTCGTGCCAGCGCCGGTTGGCGTAACTGATGAGGCCCGCCGTATCCGCCACCAGGATCAAGCTTTGCGTGTTGTTCAGAATTTTTCCGGAGAAGTCGCGCTCACGCTGCAGCTCCGCCTGGAAATTCTTCAGGCCGCTGATATCGAGCATCAGGCCGCGGAACTGCGTTACCCGCCCTTGCGTGTCGCGCACCGCGAAGGCATTGATGAGCACGTAGACCACGGATCCATCGCGGCGGCGAAGCGTCTCTTCGTGGTTCCGCACCACGCCATGCTCTTCCATCTCTCGCGCCAGTTCCTGATGGCCTTCGGACGAGAAATAAACCTGGTTGCGGACATCGACCTGCAGCAAGTCTTCGCGGCTGGCATATCCCAGCATGCGAACCAGCGCGTCGTTGACTTCGATGAAGCGGCCGTCCGGCGTGGAGAAGAAAAGCCCCTCCTGAATGTTGTCGAACAGTTCCCGGTAACGCTGCTCCACTTCAAGGCGGTCGCTGATGTCTTTCAGCACATGAATGGTCTGCATGCCCTCGCTGCTGGCGCCGTGGACCCGGGACGTCGAAACCAGGTAGGTGCGTTCCAGCACGGGATGGACATATTCGTCGTCGCCTTCCGTGATGCTGCGGCAGAAGGGGCAAGACCGGGGTGGTGGTCCGTCGCCCATGGCCAGCAGGGCTGACATGTTGACCCCAATGAGTGCCTGTGGCTGTACTCCGATGAACTCAGCCAGTGAGCGATTGACCCGCAAGACGTTGCCAGCCTCGTCATGCGCCACGATGAAATCGCTGATCGCGTCGAATATCTCGACCCAGTGCCGGTTGGCCTGATCCATACGGGTAAAGAGGCGGGCATTCTCCAGCGCCACCGCGGCGTGCCCGGCGATGGCCTGCAGAATCTGGTTGTCTTCTTCAGCCAGACGCTGTTCGCGGTCTCCCAGGAAGAGCACGCCCACCAAATCTCCCGAGGCGCCCAGCAAGCGCACGAGGGTGCCGTGGCTTTCACCTAACTCCGAGACCAGCGCGGGACCAAATAATTCGGTCGTGCCGCACGAGATAATCGCGCCTTCGTGCCGGGTCAGCGCTTCCTCGATGGCATAGCTGAAGCGACGCAACAACGAACGCTCCTGAAACTCGCTGCCGTTGGCGTCTCGAATGACCAGGGTTTCCATGCCGGTCTCTTGTTTCACCACCAGCGCCGCTTGATGCGCGCCCATGATGTTCGCGGCGCGACCCACGAAGCTCCGGGCAAAGTCGGGAAGCCTCAAGTGACCATTGAGTTCAAGCGCCAGTCCCATCAGCGACTCGGCCCGGCGGCGGTGCTGTTCCGATTGATGGAGATTGCGCGTTACCTCGAGCGCGACTGCAACCTGCGCTGCCAAAGCTCGGGCCCGACGAACTTCCTCCGGCGATATTCCGGCCTTGTCGATTCGGTCCAGCACGCCGAACATTCCCAGGACCTCGCCGTCAGTATCCAGAAGTGGGACGGTGAGCAGCTGCTGTACGTCGAAGGTGCTCAGTATTTCCAGGTTGGCGCCGGGAACCTTGCTGGGATCGTCCGACCAGAAGACTTCCTTGTTGAAAAGAGCACGGCTGGCGGGTCCGGGAGGAAGCACGAAATCGACCTGCTTTTTCTGGCCATGCTCGGCCGCCCAACGGACGTGGAAAGAATCATTTTCGAGCAGTCCGATGAAGCCGCGTCCGAAACCGAGAAAATCTGCCGCCCGCAGGGCAAACTGTTGCAGGAACTCATCCAACTGGCCGATGGAGCCGAGTTCGGCTGAGATATCCAGCAATTGGTGCAGTTCATAAGCCCGTGCCCGCGCCGTGTTGTAAAGCTCCGCGTTGGCAATGGCGACCGCCGCAAAGCCGGTGACCACGGAGATAAGCGACTTCTCTTCCGCGCTGAAGACACCTTCCTGCCGCGGGTAGATCAGAACCGCTCCCTGAGTCAGGGAAGTACGAAAGGGCGCGGCGATCAACATGCCAGGAGGAACCAACTCACCCAGAGCATGGGTGGCGGGATCAATCGCCACGCTGATGGGTTCGCCCGCCGCCACCGCGCGGCTGGCCAGGTCTGCGGCAAACTGCAATCCTCGGCGGTCATGCCGGGCCCGGACCGAAGCCGCCAACTGTGAAGACTCGGCGGCCACCGCTCGTAAGCTGAAGCCGGATCCCTCCCGCAGCATCATGCAGACCAGACGGGTGCGCAACAGCACGCGAAGCCGGTCGGCCACGGCTTCGACCACGGCCGAAGATTGCGGCGCGGAATGGATCGCCTGCGCCACCTCAGCCAGGATCTTGGTGCGCCGGTGTTCTTCGCGCGAAACCTGGGTCAGGCGACTGGCTTCGAGCAGGCTTCCCAGTTGTCCGGCCAGAATGGTCGCTTTGGCGGCCAGGTCCGGATTGAAAAAATTGGGATCGGAACAATGCAGAAAAACGGCCGCGCCCATCGCTTCGTGGCTTACCACCAGGGGCGCGGCCATGATCGAGCGGGCGCGGTACTCGGCGGCCATAAGATAGCGGGCGGGGTCGAGCTGATTTTCGTAGACGGTTTTCTGCTGTCGAATGGCGTCGGCGGCGATGGCAACGGAACTCTGACTGGCCTGCACTCGCGTGCCCGGAAATCGGTCCGCCATCACACCATCCGCCTCGGCCCCCAGGAGCTCGTCCGCGGACACGCGTTGCCAGAAATAAGTTCCGTCCACTTGAAAGAACTCGCGAGTCGCCTGGCAGAACAGCCGGATCAGGGCTTGGGCAGGCGTACCTTGTGCGGCGGCGTCGGAGAATTTGAGCAGGAGACGTTGAAATGCGTCGTCCGTGCGCCCATTGCCGCGTCGTGCCGCCGCATCTTCGGCCGAGATGGTCAAAGGGTCTCCGTCCACCCAACCTTTACCTTACAAGTAGTTGATATACAGCAAATTAGTCTGCATTCTCAATTTGAGTCAAGGGAATTAGCGGGTCGGGTGCCGAGATGGTGACAATCCGCATGCTATCAAGAACCGGCCTGTCTCACACTGAGATGACAGGCGAGTGATGAGACAATTCTCACCTTTGAAGGGTCCATCACAGCAGCCGGGTAACAGCGCTTATATATATGAAAATAAATAGTTTATCTACGGATGTTTCCTTTGGGAAGATTTCTCGGCGGGCTGGCATCGGCATTGCACTTGGGTGCACGGGGAATCTTCCCTTTGCCCAAGGAGAATGGACCAGTGGGTTTACTAGGGATCCGGCGGCGGGTCGTCGCTGTCGTTTTCGCGATTTGCCTGGCCACGGTAGGAGCCGGGTTGCTTTGCGCCCGGCAGGCGGCGCAACCGCAGCCAGAGAAGTCGGAAGAGATTCTGCGCAAGGCCAAAGTCAGAATCGAGCCGGTTTATCCGGACGTGGCACGTCGTATGAGTATCGTCGGCACCGTGCGGCTGGCCATCGTCGTGGCGCCGAATGGGACGGTAAAGAGTTCGAAGCCGGTTGGCGGCCATCCTCTTTTAGTGAACGCAGCCACCGACGCGGTCAGGCGGTGGAGGTTCGAGCCAGGTCCGACCGAGAGTAGCGGAATTGTCGAGTTCAGGTTTCAGCCGCAGCACTAGTTCTAGAGCGGAGAGGTCGCCCGCGTCGAAGGCGCGGCGGAAGAGAGCGGAGGAAATAGCATGACGATCGGCAGAAAACTTTATGTCAGCTTCGGAGCGGTGCTCGTCATGGTCGTGGTGCTGTTTGCCGTAAACCTGGCGGCCGTGTACCGCGAGCACAGCGCCAAGGCCGCCGCCTCGCAGGCCCTGCAACTCGCCGATGCCACCGACAAGATCCGATTTCAGATGATGCAGAACCGCCTCTATCTGACCAACTATCTGCTGAGTGGAGATAGCCGCGAGGCCGACCATGTTAACGATGGCGTTCACACCCTGGTGGATCGGATGCAGAACACCATCACCATCGCCAGCTCCGAGCAACAACGAACCGCGCTGGCTAAGGTGCAGCAGACGGAACAGAACTGGGCCCGGGACTTCGCCGAACCGCTGATGCAGAAGAGAAAAGAAGTCGACCAGGGAAACTCTACCGTGGCTGAACTGCAGATCTTCTACTTGCAGAAAGATGCCGGCTCCTGGGTGAAGAGTTCGACCGAATACCTCGACTTGGCGGATCAGGAAAGCAAGCGTGTCCTGGAAGAACGGCGCCTGAGTGACGATTCGGCAAGCAACTGGACCATCGGAATCGCGCTCCTGGGAACGCTGGCGGCCCTGGTTCTGGGCACCGTGATTGCTCTCCGTACTGCCAAGTCGATTACCGAACCACTGGGCGACTTGATCAAAGTCACCAAGCAGATCGGCACGGCCGGCGATCTGGACCACGAGATCGATATCAAGCGTGAGGACGAAATTGGGGAACTGAGTCGAACCTTCAACAGCATGGTCGGCTACCTGAGGGAGATGGCATCGGTCTCCGAAGCCATTGCAGGCGGCAACCTTTCCGTGGATGTCAAGCCTCGATCCAAGGATGACACCCTGGGCAACGCCTTTGTGCGCATGGTGGACGGCCTCAGAAACCTGGTGCGCAACGTGCGCGATGCGGCCTCCCAAGTGGCCAGCGCTTCCAGCCAGGTGGCCGGCGCCTCCGACGACTCGGCCAAAGTAAGTCTGCAAACCGCTTCCGCCATCGACGAAGTGACCAGCACCATGCACGAGATGAGCGTCAACGTGCAGAACATGGTGAAGAACACCCAGACGCAAGCCTCAAGCGTGAGTGAGACCTCGGCTTCCATCGACCAAATGGTGGCTTCCATCCAACGCGTGGCCGATACCGCCAAAGTGCTGCTCGATATTTCAAACCGCTCGCGCGAAGAAGTGCACAGCGGCATCAACACGATGGAAAAAGCTACCGATGGACTGAACAAGATCAACATCACGATTCGTTCTTCCGGCGAGATCATCGATGTGCTGGGGCAGCGAGCCGATGACATCGGCAAGATCATCGAAGTCATCGACGATCTGGCGGAGCAGACCAACCTGCTGGCGCTGAACGCGGCCATCGAAGCCGCCCGCGCCGGCGAACATGGCCTGGGATTCGCCGTGGTCGCCGACGAAGTCCGCAAGCTGGCGGAAAAATCGGCCCAGTCCACCAAGGAAATCTCCGAACTGATCCAGAGTATCCAGAAGGAAGCGCGCAAAGCGGTGGAGAACATGGAGCGCAGCACCGGCATCGTGAACGACGGTCTCGGCCTGGGACAGGAACTCAACGCCGCCCTGCGCAAGATCTCGAATGTGGTGACCGAGGTCTACAAGTTTGCCCAGGAAATCGGCGCCGCCACCAACGAGCAGTCGCACGGCTCTTCGCAGATCGCGCGCGCTACGACTCGCCTGAACGAAATCACGCACGAGATCAACTCCGCGGTCGAGGAGCAGGCTTCCGGCGCCCAGGCGGTGGTCAAGGCCATGGAGCGCATGCGTGAACTGGTGCAGCAGACGACTTCCGGTTCCACCGAACTGGCGGCCTCGGCCGAGCAAATGTCGAAGATGTCCCGCGAGCTGCTCGATGCCATGCACCGCTTTGCTCTTGAACAGACCGAACGGGTGCCCTCGCGCTACGAAGAAAAAGCGACGGTTGCCGGCGCACGGCGTGCCGCTGCCGGCACTCGAGCCTGAAGTCAGAGTACAAGCATGAACCCTGAACTGCAGATCGTCGGATTCCAGGTGGGGCGCGAAACCTACGGCGTTCCCATTACATCGCTGCACGAGATCGTGCGTGTGCCCGAGATCACGGCTGTGCCTGACGCTCCCGAATACATGGAAGGCGTGATCAATCTCCGGGGCAAGATTGTTTCGGTCATCGATCTGCGCAAGCGCTTCGGCGAACCCAAGACGCCGCTGAACCGCCGTAACCGCATTCTGGTGGTGGAACAGGGCGGACGGCTCTGCGGATTGATTGTTGATTCGGCTTCGGAGGTCATCAAGATTCCGGCGGCCGAAATCGAACCTTCTCCAGCGACCTTGCAGGAGGGCGGACTCAACTGCGTGACTGGCCTGGGCAAATATCGCGGGCGCCTGATTGTTCTGCTGGACATGGCCAAACTACTGGAGGGCGGCGGAGCCAAAAAAGATCCGGCAGAGATCGCAAACCGTGAAGCACGCGGCACGGCGGCTGCACGGTAGCCGAACCTGGCACAGAGTAACGAACTGGAACTCATGGGTACTTCGAGCACACCGGCGCAGTTCTCCGAGGCTGAACTGAAGCTTCTGCAGGTGCTCGTCTACCAGGAGTGCGGCATGCACTTCGACGAGCGGCGCACCCATTTTCTTCAGGACCGCCTGCAGCGCCGTTTGAAGGAATGTCAGCTCGATTCTTTCTATAGCTACTACCGCCTGCTGATCAGCAAGGAAGGCAAGAGCGAACTGGCCCGGCTGCTGGAAAATCTTACGGTCAACGAGACCAGCTTCTTCCGTAACAAGGCCCAACTGGATTTATTTCACAAGCACATTCTCGACGACCTGATTCGCCGCAAGCAGGCGCAGAAAGACTACTCCTTGCGCATCTGGAGTGCCGGTTGTTCCACCGGTCAGGAGCCTTACACGCTGGCCATGTTGATCGCGGACAGCCTGGCTTACTACTATCTGCGCAATCCGCAATCTGCAGTCGTGCCTTCGCCCAAGCCGCTGATTCCACCACCCTGGAAGGTCGAGATCATCGCCAGCGACATCAACTACTCCGTTCTTCGGGCAGGCCAGGAAGGCATCTACTCAGAAACTCAGATGGCGACGGTGGATTACAGCTACCGCCTGCGCTACTTCGACAAAGTCGGTGAGCGTTATGCGGTCAAGAAGGCGCTGAAGGAAGTCGTCCACTTCGACTTCCACAATTTAAAGACCGAGTACCTGCCGCAGCGCAATGATGTGATCTTCTGCCGCAACGTGATGATGTATTTCGACGAGCCTGAACAGAAACGACTGCTGGAAAAGTTCGCGCGCTGCCTCAACCTGCAGGGTTACTTGTTCGTCGGCCACGCCGAGAGCCTGTTGGCTCTGACCGACAAGTTCGCCATGGTCCATCGCAATAGCGGGACTGCCTATCAGAAGGTAGAGGTGACGGCATGACCCAATTTTCCGATGAGCGTGGCGCGGAAATGCGCGAACTCTTCTTCGAGACCGCGCAGGAATTGCTGCAGTCACTGAACGAAGACGCGCTGAAGCTCGAAAAAAATCCGGCAGATGGGGAGCTGGTGCGCAGCATACGCCGCGCCGTGCACACCATCAAGGGCGACGCTGCCGCTTGCGGCTTTCGCGAACTGAGCAACGCGGCCCATGAACTCGAAGACGCGCTTGCTCTCGAATCGGCTTCCTCCTACGGCAGCCTGGCGGAGGTCGCCTTCACGGCTGCCGACACCTTCGGCGCTATGCTGGCTGCGTACCGTCGAAAGGGGAAACTGCCCTCGTCGGCGCCGCTGGCGAAGATGATTCGCGAGCTTGCGCAGCAGCCTAAAGCCAAAGGCAAGGAAGCAGGGAAGACGCGCTCGAAGAAGGCATCCAAAGCGGCTGTCGCACCTGCCGCCTGGACGGAGTACGAGAAGCTCGCGATTCAGAATGCGGCGTCCCGCGGCAAGAACGTCTACCACATCACGATCGCCATCGATCCGCACTGCGCCATGCCTATCGCGGCCCGGCAACTGGTGCTGAACGGGCTGGCGCCTTCCGCCGAAGTCTTGGGGGCGCGGCCTGAAGCTGGATCGCCCGCCAGCACGCAACGACTCGAGTTATTAGTGGCAAGCGAGAAGTCGACAGACCAGTTGTCCACTTCGTGCCGTATCCCAACGGTGATCTCAAGCGTCGTGACCGAGTTGGTACAAGCCGCGGAGCCCAAGGAGAAGGCAGGCCCATCGCCTGCGCCCGCTCCACAGCCGTTGCCGGAGTCCGGAGAAGAGCAAGGGGTGGCCGGCAAGTCTAACCATCCCGTGCTCGCGGAAAACATTCTGCGCGTGGATGCCGAGCGCATTGACAGCGTACTGAATCTGGTCGGCGAATTGATTATCGGCCGTTCGATGCTACAACAGGCATTCACGGAATTCGCGCGTCACGTTCCGAAGGAGGCCTTGCGCGGCCGCTTCAGCGATGCCATGGCATTTCAGTCGCGGGTGCTTAGTGAGCTGCAACATTCAGTCATGAAAATTCGCATGGTCCCGGTCGAGCAGTTGTTCCGGCGCTTTCCCCGAATGGTGCGGGACGTAGCCAAGCAGTGTGGCAAGGAAGTGGCCCTGGTGATGAAGGGTCAGGAGACCGATCTCGACAAGAGTCTGCTCGATGTCATTGCCGAGCCGATGACCCATCTCGTCCGCAACGCCGTCAGTCATGGCATTGAGAGCGCCGAGGAGCGAGTCCGAAACGGGAAGCCGGCGCGTGGAACCATCCAACTCACTTCGTATCATCACGGCAATCAGGTTATCGTTGAAATCACCGACGATGGCGCGGGAATTGATGTTCAAAAAGTCAAAGCCAAAGCCATCGAAAAGGGTCTCCTTACCTCGGAAGAGGCGGAGCGATTGGGAGAAACTGAAATTCTCGGACTGGTGTTCCGGCCCGGATTCAGCACCGCCGCCGAGATCACCGAGGTCTCGGGTCGAGGCGTCGGCCTGGATGTAGTGCAGACCGTGTTGCATCGCCTGAAGGGCTCGGTTGACGTTGAAACCCGCGTGGGCCAGAGCACGACCTTCCGCCTCAAGTTGCCACTCACGCTCGCGATTATCAAGGCGCTGTTATTCCGGGTGGAGCAGCGACTGTACGCCGTTCCCTTGAATGCGGTTGCAGAAATCGCCCGCGCCCGGGAATGCGACGTGCACCAGGTGCAGAACTACGAGGTCTTGCAATTGCGCGATCGGGTTCTGCCTCTGGTTCGTTTGGGGTCCGCCCCGGGGGTTGACGATAGGTCTGGCTCCGGAAAAATCTTTGTGCTGGTGATTTCGATGGGCGAACGCAAGCTCGGAATGATCGTGGACCGGCTCGAGGGTGAGGAAGAACTGGTGATCAAGGCGCTCGATGACCAGACGGTGGCGACGGACTTGATCAGTGGAGCTTCCATCCTGGGCGATGGCCGGGTCGTGCTTATCGTCAACCTTCCAGCGATTGTGGATCGTCACAGCAAACTGCGGCCGGAAGAAGAAGGCGTCGTTTCCGGAATCCTGCTCTCCCATGCCGACCGCAAGACCCTGCGCGCAGCTGCTGCGGAGGCGAGCGTATGAGTCCGGTGCGTGTGCTCGTAGTGGACGATTCCGCGCTCATGCGGAAGCTGATTCCACAGATCCTTCAGACCGACAGTTCCATTGAAGTCGTGGGCACCGCGATGGACGGAAATTTCGGCCTGAGAAAAATTGAAGACCTGAAACCGCAGGTGGTCACGCTGGATCTGGAGATGCCGGGGATGGGCGGCATCGATATGCTCAAGGAAATCATGCGCCGGCATCGCCTGCCGGTCATCGTGGTCAGTTCGCACAGCACTGAAGGCGCGTCCATTACGCTGCAGGCATTGTCGCTGGGAGCGTTTGATTTCGTAGCCAAGCCTAATGACGTCTCCGCTCGCATGCCGCAGATCGCAACCGAGTTGATTGGCAAGATCAAAGCGGCCGCCCAGAGCCGCGGCGTAACCATCCGGCCTGTGGGTGTAACTCCGCACGCGGGAAAGAAAGCGCCACTCGACGCCAAGAAAACTCCGACCAAAGTAATCGCGATCGGTGTTTCTACCGGAGGCCCGCAGGCGCTGCAGTATTTATTTTCGCAATTGCCCGCGGACTTTCCCGCCGCCATCGTGGTGGTGCAACACATGCCGGAGGGTTTTACGGAAATGTTTGCCCGCCGTCTGGACGACATCTGCGCGGTCGGCGTCAAGGAGGCGCAGTCCGGAGATGTGCTTCTGGCGGGACGCGTGCTCATCTGCCCCGGTAGCCGGCACATGAAAGTAAAGCGCCTCCCCTTGGGAGACGTCGCGGTGTTGAGCGATGAGCCGCGAGTCAATGGGCATCGCCCTTCGGCCGATGTGCTGTTCAAGAGCCTGGCCGACGAGTTCGGGCCCAAAGGCGTTGCCGTCCTGATGACTGGAATGGGCGACGATGGCGCGTCCGGCATGGGCGCGGTCAAGGCGGCGGGGGGGATGACCATCGCACAGAGTGAAGAGTCTTGCGTGGTTTACGGCATGCCCAAAGCAGCCATCGAGCGCGGCTTTGCGGTGCGAGTAGTCGGTTTGGATGTTCTGGCCAACACCTTGCAGGCCCAGGCTATGGCAGAGCGCAAGAACGTATTTGGCAACGAACCCGGCGAAGGCGGCAAAGCCGCAGGCGCTGGACGCGACTAGTTTTGGACTGACGCAGGTTCGAATTTGTAGATCAAGCAGGAGGATTTATGGAGCAGTTTGCATCGTTAAAACGCAGCAAGGACGGTCAACCCGTGCGTTATCTGGTGGTGGACGACTCTGTCTTCGCCCGCAAAAACCTGGCCCGCATTGTCGAAACTTTCGGGGGACAGGTGGCTGGCGAAGCCGGGGACGGCATGACCGCCATCACCGAATACGACCGCATCAATCCCGACATCGTGCTCATGGACATCACCATGCCACAGATGGAAGGGATCGAGGCGGCCGAGAAAATCGTGGCCCAGCATCCCGAGGCGCGCATTGTCATGGTGTCTTCCGTGGGCTATCAGGAAAACATCGTGGCCGCGCTGCAACGCGGAGCTCGCCACTTTGTGCAGAAGCCGGTCAAACCGGAAGTTCTGTACGAGGTGATCAAGTACGTGCTGGGCGAGGACGGGGTGGTTGCCACTGCTGCAGGCGCGGGAGCCTGATCTATGAAGATGGAGCTGATCCAGCCGTTCATCAATGCGGCGGATGCCGTCCTGGCCCAGGGCCTGCAGTCTCCCATGTCCATCGGGAACCTGAGCATGGAGCAGGAGGCGTACCGGCGCAAAGGCGTGGCCGCACTGGTCGCGATCACCGGGGATATCGAAGGCCGAATTGTGTTCGACCTGGACCCCGACACCGCGCTGCGCGTTGCCAGCCATTTCGCGGGCACCGAACTGCCGGAGTCCGACGACCTGATACGCGAAACGGTTTGTGAGCTAGCCAATCAAGTGACGGGAAACGCCGTCACCGCCTTGAATGATCAAGGCTTTCATTTCCGCGTCCATCCCCCCGTTTTGCATACCTCCGAACACGGTCCCATCAGTACCGAAGACACCGAAGCTCTGGTTATCTGCTGTGAAACCGCCCGGGGAAACGTCTTCATGAACATCGCTCTGCGCTATAACCGCGAACTGGTAGCCGCAGCCGGCAAATAACTCGGACTAGTTTCCAGTTTCCGGTTTCTTGTTTCTAGAAACCCAAACCAGAGCCGGAACTGTTTCTAGAAACTGGAAACCAGAAACCGGAAACCAGAAACTAGAAACCAGAAACTAGAAACTAGAAACTAGAAACCAGAAACTGCAGCCTCGGTCTTACCGAGGTCAGACGTCTGAAGTCCGACGTCCGCCTTACGGTCCTGCCAGAACGAACACGGGATTCTGCGGCAAAGCATTGCCGCCGTTGGGTGGGGTTACCGCACTCAAGGGAGCCGATAGGTCGAGCACGGGCGTGTCGTCCGACGTCCGCAGGATTGTGATGCTGCCCGCATCGCACTTTCCAACCACTACTTTCGAACTGTCGCCTGAAGCGGCGACGGACAACCGGAAGCGCACGCCGCCCAGTACGCCTCCCGGCACGCCCAGGCCACTTATGTCGCAGCCGGTTGGGTTTGTGGTCGAGACTTCGGCCACCACAGTTCCGGTGCCGCTCTGGCTGGCTGCGGTGGTTCCGTTGCCATTCGCCACCGTAAATGTTCCAGCGTTTACCGTTACCAGCGTGAACGTTCCGTTGTTCCCCGCATCTGCCATGCCTGAAATCACCATCTCCATGCCCGGCCGCAGAGCGGGACCAGAAAGCAACGTGTAGGAGTAAGTGGTGCCGGAGTTGCCTTGCGACGCCGCAGTTATGTTGATCGTGGATTCAAGCGGAATGGTCTTGCGGACACTGCCGTCGGTGGTGTTGATGACAGTCACTTCGGAGGTGACACAAGGTTGCGTGTCCAAAGCAATGGAAGTGCAGGGCGGAGTCTTCGTAAAACTCACGGCGTAAGCCCGCGTTCCATCCGGCAGCACAGCCACGTTGACTGGCGTGGCTGGAACCGGGGTGACGAACAGCACAGTGGGCGGATCCGTGGCGACACTCAATGCGGTCACAGTGTTGGCGGTTGGATTTGTGACATAAAGCCGGTTCAGCTTGCTGTCATATGCCATGTAATTCGCGCCCGCGCCCACGGGCACGGTGCTCAGCAAAGTGTCACTGGTCGTGTCGATGGTCGAAACCGTGCCACTCCCACTGTTCAGGACGTAAATCCTCCCACTATCGGAGCGTGCCACAGCCCACACCGGAGCAGCCCCGGTTGCGACGGCGGGTATTACAGTCCGGTCGGCCAGACTGATTGGGGTGACAGTGCCATCGCCCTGGTTGACCGCGTAGAGCTTCTTCTGGTCGGGAGTTTCCGCCAAGGCGACAGGATTAGCGCCTACAGTAATCAACGGACTTAAGACAATGTTGGTGCTGGTCGAGATCGCTGCCACCGTTCCCAGGCTATAGTTGGCCACGTAAACCGTGCCGCCCTCCGTAGTGGTGACAAACACCGGGTTCGAACCGGTCGGAAGAGATGTCGTGGAGACAGATGTGGCGGTCGTTCCGGGGGTTGGAGAATACGAAGACACCGTATCCTCTTGGGTGTTTACCGCGTAGACCTTAGTGGCGTTGGAGATCAGCGTCGCATGATTGGGACCGAGTCCGAGTTGGGCGACCCCGACGTTGGTATCGCCGGAAACATCCATACGGCTGCTGGCGCCGGGATTAATCGCGCCATTGACGCTGAACACCAGCACGAAGTGAACGCTCTGGGGATTGGGTGGCGGCGGGATGATAGGAATCGCCACCGGCCGATATTGATCTCCGCAGCTGGCGCCGATCAGGCCCAGAATCAAAACGCCCACCAAGCGGGCCGCACGCCAAAATTTCATCCGCACCCCAGCAGAACCGTCCATGAACTCACAATGATTCGGAAGAGCACCCATTTTAATGGTTGGTTGGAATATGCGCCAGCGGACGAAAACAGCAATTGGGAATTAGCACTTGGCCTTTGGCCTTTCAGTCTGATGCCGGGGGACATATGAAAGGGTGTCTTCGAGAAACCAGAAGATTTCTGGCGGGGCAGGCTGGTTTAAGTACACGTCACTTATTGCCCAATTGCCGATTGCTAATTGCTAATTGCTAATTGCCGCTCTACTACGCCTTCCCCCTCGAGCGCTTTCCTACGGCTTCCTGCGCCGGCGCTGCCGGCTTCTTTTTTCCTTCCATCTCGGCCAGGCTCTGTTTCAGGGCTGCCATCAGGTCGACTACCGGGGCCAGCTTCTTGGGCTTCTCTACTTCAGTGATCTTGCCGCCTTCCAGTTTGGTCTCGATCAGCTTCTTCACGTTCTCCTGGAAAGTGTCGTGATACTTCTCCGGGTCCCATTCGGCGGCCAGGGCTTCGATCAACTGGTGAGCCACTTTCACTTCCGCCGCCTTCAATTCAACTTCAGGCGCGCCGAATCCTTCCACCTGACGAACTTCGTCCGCGTAATACATGGTGTGAAGCATCAGCCCGCCGGCATGAGGCCGCAGAAAGACGGTGTATTCGCGGTTGTGCATGGTCAGCTTGGCGATGGCAACGTACTCGCTCTCTTCGAGAGCCTTGGTCAACAATCCGTAGGGCCTGCGTCCCGCCTCTTCCGGCAACATGTAATACGAAGATTCGAAAAATACGGGATCGACTTCACTGGCTTTCACAAATTCCAGAATCTCCATGGTCTTCGCGGTCTGCGGCTCGATCTTTTTGATCTCTTCCGGTTCGATGACGACATATTCGCCTTTGCGGAACTCGTAGCCCTTCACGATCTCGTTGCGCTCCACTACGCGATTGTCCGCCGGGCAGTAATATTGCTGCTTGACCCGCTGCAGGTCGTCGCGATGCAACATGTTGAAGGAGATGCCGTTACTCCGCGCCCCGGAAAAAAGACGCACCGGCATGGAGATCAAGCCGAAAGTAAGATATCCCGACCAAACCGAGGCTGCCATAAGTTCTCTCCGAACCGAATAACCCGCAAGCGTAGTGCAGTTTAGACTACTTAGCCAGCTTTGATGCAGTCCATCGACGTTGGTAATCCGAACACCAAGCCCTATCTGTAGCATGGTCGAACAGGCTACGCTATATCTTGTGGAGTCCGCTGCCGCTTGCAGCCAAGCGGCGCTTATTGTGAGCAACGTGAATGAATTTGCCCGATTTTCCGCTTTAGCCGTACCCCCGGGACGTTGGGTGTTGGCCGGTCTGCTCACTCTCGCCTTCACCCTGATTGCCCGCGGGATGCGCGGAGTTACGAACTGGGGTGCGCTGGCAGGAGCGGTGAGCTGCTTTGTTCTTTACCTGTGTGGCGGTCCGGGGGCTTTCGCGGCGCTGATCACCGTCTTCGCCCTGACCTGGATCACCACCCGCCTCGGCTACCAACGCAAACAGAAGCTGGGGACGGCGGAACGCAGAGAAGGCCGGAAAGCGTCCCAGGTTCTGGCTAATCTCGGAGTAGCGACAGTTTGCGCGGCGCTTTCCGCCCTGGGACACAGCCGGGCGCTTTTTCTCCTGGCCATGGCGGCGGCGCTCTCCGAGGCTGCGGCGGACACAGTTTCCAGCGAATTGGGTCAAGCCTTCGGTCAAAAGGCTCGTCTGGTCACTACATGGAGTTTTGTTCCTCCCGGCACCGACGGAGCAGTGAGCATGGCCGGGACTCTGGCCGGCGTCCTGGCTGCCGGGATCGTGAGTTCGGTGTGTGTTCTGGGAGGACTGCTGCCCTGGCGGTGGTTGGGAATCGCGGCGGGCGCTGCCGTCGTGGGCATGATTGCCGATAGTTTTCTGGGCGCGGCGCTGGAGAGGCGTCATCTTGTTAATAACGACTCAGTAAACTTTCTCGGCACTCTGGCGGCGGCCATTACTGCATTTTGGCTGGCTTGAGACCCCGGTTGTTCCGTGATTCACCCCGGCAGGTCATGTACTGATGGGCCTTGCTGGGGATGACCGTCCGCGCGAAAATTCAGGAAGAGCATCTTCACGTGAAGCTGCTCGCATCTCACTGCTTTAGTTGGGTTTCCAAAGTTCCAGACGGGCCCTTAAAAGCGACGAAAGACGTTAGAAGTAATGCGGATTCATACATTTGTAATCGGCTCCGTTTTGGCCCTGGCACTATTCTTGTTCGCTCAAAAACGCCCCGAAACGAGCCAACCCGGCAGCTTCCGCGAGGTGGTCGACCTTACCCATTCGTTGCCCGCGAGCGGTCTCGGGACGGCGCAGAAGTCCGGTTACCGGCTTGAGAACGTCGCCTTGTCGGAAAAGGTATCTTCATCGCAGGCTTCTGAGCAGTTCGCGACCCGCATTGATGCTCCGGCCCGCCTGCGGCGTGGCACATGGACGGTCGATCAGATTCCCGCCGGCCGGTTGATCGGCCCATTGGTCGTCATCGATATCAGCGCCAGCGCAAAGAGTAATCCGAACTACGAGCTTTCTGTACAGGACATCGCGCAGTGGGAGCAAGCCAACGGACCCATTCCTTTGGGCGCAGTCATCATGGTGCGCACAGGATGGGGATCGCGCTGGAACTCGGTCAGAGACTATCGCAATGCCGACGCCCAAGGAGTCATGCACTTTCCGGGATATTCCGAGGACGCGGCTCGCTTCCTGGCGGAAGGCCGCAATGCTCTCGGCCTGGGCACCGATACCGCCAACCTCGATCGCGGCTCGGCCAGGAAATTAGCCGTCGATCAATATGCGGCGGAGCACGGCGTCTATGTTCTAACCAATGTAGCGAACCTCGACCGCATGCCCGCCAACGGAGCCGTCGCCATGGTGGCTCCGGCGAAAGTGGCGGGAGGATCGACCGCCCCAGTCCGAATCCTGGCGCTGGTGCATTAGACCTCGGCTTCTGCTTCCCAGAGCCGTCATCCATCGCCTGCTGTAACGACTACAGTTCTAAACAGTCCGTGTCTCCAAATCTTACCCGGGATCACGTTCTTTCATTGATTTTCCGCGGCTTTTCGCGTTTTCTGATAATCGGTTGTGTGGCGCGGGCGCCCTCGCCCGCGAACGCGCAAAGGAGACACAGATGAGCGATCCGCGTTATCCCATCGGAAAATTTATTTATGACGGCCCGCCGGACGAGCCACAGCGTCAGAAATTCATCGAGGACATCGAGAGAGCTCCAGCTGCCTTGCGCGCTTCCGTCGCAGGGCTCTCGCCGCGGCAGATCGAAACTCCCTACCGCGACGGCGGATGGACGGTGCGGCAAGTCGTCCATCACGTGCCGGAGAGCCACATGAACGCCTACATTCGCTTCAAACTGGCGCTGACCGAAGATGCGCCGACCATCAAACCCTACATGGAAGATCGCTGGGCGAACCTGGGAGATGTGCAGTCCACCCCGCTGGAAGTTTCGTTGACGCTGCTCGACTCACTACACAGTCGCTGGGTGCGCCTGCTGCGTTCGCTCGAGCCCAGCGACTGGAAGCGGGTCTTCAACCATCCCGAATCAGGCACGATGCCGCTGGAGAAGAACCTGGCGCTCTATTCCTGGCACGGACGCCATCATGTGGCGCACATCACCGAGCTGAGAAAAAAGATGGGCTGGCTGTCATCCTGAGGGAGAAAGTGCTTCGCGAAGCGAAGCAGTTTCGGAGTCGAAGGACCCCTATGAGCTTGGCGGCAGCCAGTGCTGTTGGGTTTCTGAAGATCGAAGCGAAACCCTCACGATTTTCCGCGGCCATCGTTGCTATAGGGGTCCTTCGACTCCGCAGAAAGTTCGCGCAGCGAACTTTCTGCTGCGCTCAGGATGACAAGCTGCGCTCAGGATGACAAGCTGCGCTCAGGATGACAAGCTGCGCTTAGGATGACAGCTACGCGGGAATGCCCAGCTTCCAAACCAGGTAGCTGGCGGCTTCGCGCAACACTGCCATAGTCCGCTGCCCGGCCGATCGCGGACGGGAGTCCGGACGCGGCGCTACATACACCTGTAATCCTTCGTGCTCCAGCAATTTGCGGATGCGGAATACATGGTAGGCGTCGCTCACCGCTACGCAGCTGTGCATCCGGTTGGCGCTCATGATTACGGCGACGCGCTCCGCCGATGACGCCGTATCGGAACCCTGGGTCTCGGCGATCAGTTGGGATTCGGGAATGCCGCGGCGCATCAGATAATCGTGGCCCACGCCGCCTTCGCTGAAGGTCGGGTCAGCGCCTGAACCTCCGGTGGTGATGACGACCGGCGCCGTGCCGCGCTGGAAAAGATCGTAGGCATGATCGAGCCGGGCGCGGAAGACGGGAGACGGTCGTCCCGCATATTCAGCCGCGCCGAAAACAACGATGGCGTCGGCGGGATGAACTTCCTGCAAACCGGCTTGGTGAACAATGCGGACGCTGGTGATCCCGAGAAAGGCCGCGACCGCTGCCGCAGCCAGCACCACCACCCACAAGGGCCAGGGGTTAGGCCGCCGATCTTCTTCTCGGTTCATCCTTGCGCGAAAAACTCAGAAATCTCCTGGGCCGGAATGGCACCCTCACGCATGATGCGCCAGCGGGCCTCTTCGTCCGTGAGATCAATGATGGTCGACGCCACTTCACGGGGCGAGGTGCCGCCGTCGACGATGATGGCGATGCGGTCCAGAAGCTGATCGCGTACCGCCAGCGCGGTTGTGCACTCCGATTCGCCGCTCAGGTTGGCAGAGGTGGCGGTGATTGGAATCTGCGCCGCCTGGACGACCGCCAGCGGAATGGGGGCTTTGGGCACACGCAGCGCGACGTTGCCGGTGTTGGCCGTCACTTTCAGAGGAAGCCGCGAAGAGGCCTTGACGATGATGGTTAACGGTCCCGGCCAGAAGCGACGCGCCAGGGCATAAAATTCTTCCGTCAGAGGTTGCGCCAGTTGCTCCGCTTGATCGACATCTGCGATCAGCAGCGAGAGGGGCTTGTGCCGTGAGCGCGACTTGATGTCATATACGCGATCTACCGCGCGCAAGTTAAAAGGATCGGCGGCCAGACCGTAAAAAGTGTCAGTGGGCATGCCCAGGACTTCGCCGGCGCGAATCTGGTCGGCCGCGTAGCGGATGAGAGAAGGCTCCGGGTTATCGCAGTTAATTTTGACAATCTCTACACGCACTCCAGGTCGTCCCTTCCAGATCCCAGTGTTGAAATCAAGAAAGCTAACATAACATGGGAAACCGCAGAAAGCCGAGCATTGCGTAGCGCCGGCGTCCCGCCGGCCCGATAGGCGGGCAACCCCCGCCGCTGCTTTTTGCGACGAAGAAGCGTTCAACCGCCGTGGCCAGACGCCTTCCGGACAGCCGGTGTTACGCAGGAACAGGTATGATTCCGAGCGAACCAATGCGAATATGAAGGAAACCACTGCCACTGGCGGCCGGACGGCAAATGCCCGATTGCGCCGCATCGAGGGACGGCACAACGCCCAGGTCAAAGATCTGCGCCGGGCTTTTGCCCGCAGCGAGCTTACCGAGGACGGCTATTGCGCCATCGAAGGCTTCCGTATTCTGGACGAAGCCATTCGCAGCGGCCTGCGCTTTCGCGCCGTTTTCTTCAGCGAGTCGGCGGCCTTGCGTGCGGAAAAGATGCTTTCCCAGCTCGACGCCCAGGTCGAGACTCTGTTGTTGCCTGACAAGCTATTTGCCGGCGTTGTCCCCAGCGACGCGCCTCAGGGTGTGGCGGCGTTAGCTCGATGGAAGGAATTTTCGCTCGAAGACGTGCTGGCCAAATCTACCGCCGGTCCCTTGCTGGCCATTGCCGGAGTGCAGGACCCGGGAAATCTGGGCACAATCCTGCGCTCAGCGGAGGCTTTCGGCGCGGGCGGAGTACTGCTGGGGGAGGGCACAGTCAGCCCGTTCAATCCCAAAGTCGTGCGGGCCTCGGCGGGTTCGGTATTCCGCCTGCCGATGGCGCGCGTAAAGCTAGCTGATGCTATCGGAGGTATGAAAGCGCGTGGCGTCCGCCTGGTGGCGACCGCGTCGCACAAGGGTAAGGCGCTCGATCAATCCAATCTGGCCGGGCCGCTGGCTATCTTTATTGGCAGCGAGGGCGCCGGATTGTCTCGCGAACTCATCAAATTAATGGATGAAGTGGTGGCCATCCCGCAGGCGCCGCAGGTGGAATCGCTGAACGTGGGCGTGGCCACGAGTATCGTGTTGTATGAAACGGCGAGGCAAAAAGCACTAACCATAGAGGACACTAAGGTTCACGAAGGAAGACCAAGAGGATCATTTCCTTCGTGAAACTTAGTGTCCTTGGTAGTTAATGCTTTTAGGTTAAAGCGTGAGTCTCTTTCAAACCATTCCGGGCGGCGACAACTCTGGCGACCGCACTCGCCCGCTGGCCGACCGCATGCGTCCGCGCACATTGGATGAATTCGTCGGCCAGGAACATCTGGTCGGCCCGGGCAAGCCGCTGCGCACCCAGATTGAGCGGGATGATATCGGCTCGCTTATTTTCTGGGGACCGCCCGGCACCGGCAAGACTACGCTGGCGCAAATTATTGCGCGCATGACCAAGGCCGAGTTCGTCGAGTTCTCCGCTGTGCTTACCGGCATCAAGGAAATCAAGCAGGTGATGGCCGACGCCGAGCGCGCCAAACAATACGGCACGCGGACCATCGTTTTTATCGACGAGATCCATCGCTTCAACAAAGCCCAGCAGGATGCGTTTCTGCCGCATGTGGAGAAGGGCAACATCCGGCTGATCGGCGCCACCACCGAAAATCCTTCGTTCGAAATCATCTCGGCATTGCTCTCCCGCAGCCGGGTTTACGTGCTCAAGCCGCTCACCGAAGAGCAGATTGTCGAGCTGCTAAGGCGTGCGCTGGTCGATGAAGAACGCGGTCTGGGGGCGATGAAGTTGCGGGCATCGGATGACGTCTTAAAGAAAATTGCCGCATATTCCAGTGGCGACGCGCGCAGCGCCTACAACGTTCTTGAAGTGGCGGTATCGTTGGCCCGGGGACGCGACGGCAAAGAGGTGGGCGCCGAAATTTCCGACGATCTGGTGCAGGACGCTCTGCAGAAGCGGGTGTTGCGATACGACAAAGCCGGAGAGGAACACTACAACCTTATTTCGGCGCTCCATAAATCCGTGCGCAACAGCGATCCCGACGCCGCGCTGTACTGGCTGGGCCGCATGCTCGAAGCCGGCGAAGATCCGCTCTATATTGCGCGACGCGTGGTGCGCATGGCCGTCGAAGACATCGGCCTCGCCGATCCCGGCGCGTTGTCGCAATGCATGGCCGCCCGCGATGCCGTTGATTTTCTGGGCATGCCGGAAGGCAATCTGGCGCTGGCGCAAGCGGTGGTGTATTTATCGGTGGCGCCGAAGTCAAACGCGCTCTACACCGCTTACAGCGAAATTCAGGGCGATGTCGAACGCACAGCGGCTGAGCCCGTTCCCCTCCACCTACGCAACGCGCCCACTGGATTGATGAAAGGTTTGGGATACGGACAGGGTTACCAGTACGCTCACGATCTGGAAGACAAAGTGGCTGACATGCAGTGTCTACCCGACAATTTGACCGACCGCGTTTATTACCGGCCGACCAGCGAAGGTGTGGAAAAGCGCATCGGAGAGCGGCTGGAAGAGCTCAAACGGCGGCGGTCGAAGAAGAGCAGCTCCCGTACCCCTAAAACAGAATCCGGCGTCTGAAGTCTGGCATCCAACCGAATGTAGGATCCTTCGTTTTCCCCTTAACTTTGCAAGGAGGTTGGATCGCCATGGCCGCAAGCCCAGGACCTATTGTTTCCGATACCGTCGCCGTCCGCCCCGTGCAACTCGATCAAGTCGAGCATCTTCTCAAATTGCAGAAATGGGCGCAGAAAATTACGTCCATCCTCGACCTCGATGAACTGATCACCAAGATTGTTGACGACGTGGCCGCCGCCTTCTGTTGCGTCGAGGCCACCATCTATCTGCACGACGAAGAGCGGGGCGAATTGGAGATGGCTGGTGTCCATGGCTGCACGCTGCACGATAAGGGATCGCGGTTGAAAGTGGGCAAGGAAGGCATGGTGGGTTATGTTGCGTCCACCAGGCAGATGCGCTACGCGCCCGATGTGCGGCAAGACCCTTATTACATCGCCTGCGAGGAAGCGGCGCTCTCCGAAGTCGCCATTCCTCTGCTGGTCGATGGCCGGCTGGTCGGTGTTTTCGCGGCTTCACATCACGAACTAGATGCCTTCACCCGCGAGCATCTGCGCTGGTTGCAGGGACTGTGCGAACACGTAGCAGTCGCAGTGCATAACGCCCGGCGTTTCCAGCAGGAGCGCCATCAACGCCAGAAGATGACGGAGGAGGCGAGCGAAGCACGCGCCATCCAACAGGCGTTGCTGCCGAAGAGTTCGCCATACATTCCCGGCTTCGCTGTGTCCGGCCTTTCGATTCCGGCGGGAGCGGTGGGCGGCGACTGGTACGACTTCATTTCGTTCGACGACGGCTGCTGGGGACTGGTGCTGGCCGACGTCTCCGGGAAGGGAACAGCGGCTGCGTTATTGATGTCCGCCACTCGCGGTATGTTGCGCTCGCTGGCGCAAACCTGCAGCGGTCCGGGGGAGGTTCTCACCAAGTTGAACCGGTTGCTGGTCGAGGATTTTCCCTCGGGAAAGTTCGTGACCATGCTGCTGGCGGTGCTCAATCCATCAACCCGCGAGTTGACGTTCTCCAGCGCCGGGCATCTGCGGCCGCTGCTGGTCAACGATCAAGGCGCGCGTTTTCTGGATAGCGAACGCGGCATGCCCCTCGGCCTAAGCACGGGAGAATTCTCCGAAAGCAAAGTGCAGCTTTCCAAAGGCTCCCGTCTGGTTTTCTACAGCGACGGAATAACGGAAGCCACCGACGGCTCCGACGAAGAATATGGCGCGGAGCGGATGCGGGATCATGTCCTGCAACCGGAAGCTTGCGCGGAGAGCATCCTGGCGGATGTTCGGGTGTTCGCGAACGGCGAGGGCTTGCACGATGACGCGACGGTCATTTTCGTCCGTGCGTAAAGGCTGTTAGTGGAGGACGGGCGTCCCGCCCGTGTTACCGCGGGCTACCCGAAGCGCGCGCGGTGTTCCTTCAGAATGCAGCGGTCCATCACCACAAATATCCCTGCGGCGCGCGCTTTCTGCGCGGCTTTTTCGTGGACCACTCCCTCTTGCATCCAGATCACAGGCACCTTCAGGCGAATGGCCTGATCGACCACCTCTTCGACAAATTCCGGCCGGCGGAAGATGTTGACGATATCAATTTTTTCCTTCACCTCAGGCAAAGACTTGTAAGCCTTTTCGCCGAGAGAGCCCTTGATCTCGGGATTGACCGGCAGAATGCGATAGCCGTGGGTCTGCATGTAGGCAGACACGCCATGACTGGGACGCAGCGGCCGGTTCGAAAGTCCCACGACCGCGATGGTGTGGGAACGCTTGAGCAGCTCCGTGATGGGATCAGACTCCGGCAAGGAAGCCATGCAGGGAATTGTAGTGCGGCAGTCGCGTGGAAAGCCAGTCCCCACGTGGTTCGTGGCGACTCAGCGTTTGGCGTTGCTCTCTACCTTTTGCTTGAACATCTTCGTGGCCAGTTTGCGGACTGTGTCCGAAATCTCCTTGTTGCCGGAAAGATTTCGCAGATCGCCTACCAGCAGATTCTTCATAAGCGTTAGTGAAAGATCCAGCGGCGTGCGCGGGTTGAAAACCAGGTTGCGCACCACCGCATAATTCTTGGCGAATCGGCGCTTCATCGGAATGCCACGCAGCACGGCTTCCAGAACGTTTTTCTGGGTGGCGAACCGTTCCACTTCGCCATCGCTGATCTTGGGTGATTCCAGTACCGCCAGAGCGACAATCTTGGTGCCGTCGCGGATTAGAAGGGAGCGCTCTTCCTTCGAACCTTTCATGGCCAACTGAATGCGGCCCTTGATATCCAGCTTGGCAATTTTCTGCAGCGCGCTGCCCCGCTCCTCTTTGGGAGACAATTGGCCCTTTTTGGAAGGCGCCTTCTTGGCGGCCGCCCCTGCTCCTCCGCTGCTGGACGCAGTCGCTGTCACCGCCTGGCCACTCGCGGGTTCGGCGGCGGACGAAAATTCATCGTGAGCGCCCCCAATGGGCTGATAGCCGTTGTCGACTTCGGCGGCGATCTCACTCGCGTGCTCCGCCATGTAGGCCAAGACGCCCTCATCGAGCACGTTTTCGCCTTCAGGGACCTGAGCCGCGGATGCTGCCTCAAGAACTTCTTCCGGGCTGGCGCCGGCTTCTTCGGGTGCGGGCGCTACCGCGGGAGCTTCGACTTCGGGAACAACCGGAGCCGGAGGCTCAATCTTGCTCCGAATGCTTTCCGACTGAATTCCGCTCAGATTGTGATTCGCCAGCAGCGCATTCAAAATGGGCAGAGACCCGTTGACCCGGTCGCTCTTCAACATCAGCTCAACTACGTCGCGTCCAGCCCGCGGCGCCATTTCGATCAACGACTGTTCCGAAACCGATGGGTTTGCCAGCAGCGCCGGCAGCAGCGCCGGTCGGAGGTTTCTCGGAGAAATCAGATAGTCGAGAACTTCCCGGGGCGTGGTGGGGTCGCTGGCGGCAGCGCACGATGCGGCTTCGTCCCAGCCGGCCAGCGTGAGCTGAGCCTGCTCACCAAAAACACTGTTGTTGACCGCCAGATAAACCAGGATCTCGATCATCTCCCGGGGAGGGACCGAGAGCGACCCCTTGGCGGCAGACTGCATCAGGTTCGACGGCACCGCTGACGCGCGGATTAGATCGACCATGCGGGCCATAATGCCGAACTCCTCCTGTTGTCTCTCGTCTACGAAGCTTTGTCTACGTTTTGCTTCTCGCCGCGCCGCATACGCAAGTAAGCGCGGATAAAAGGATCGATGTCGCCATCGAGCACCCGATCCACGTCGCCCACTTCCATCTTGGTGCGGTGATCTTTGATCATGCGATAAGGCTGTAATACGTACGAACGAATCTGCGAGCCAAAATCGATATCCAGCTTCGAGTCTTCAATCTTACGAGTGACTTCACGCTGTTTCTCCAACTCGAATTCATAGAGTTTGGATTTCAGCATGCTCATGGCTCGTTCCCGGTTCTTGTGCTGCGAGCGTTCATTCTGGCAGCTCGCTACTAACCCCGTGGGAATGTGGGTGACGCGAACGGCCGAGTCCGTGGTGTTCACGTGCTGTCCACCTTTGCCGCTGGACCGGTAAGTATCCACGCGCAACTCTTCCGGCTTGATCACGATTTCGATGCTGTCATCGATTTCCGGCGAGACGTAAACGCTGGCAAACGAGGTATGGCGGCGCTTGGCCTGATCGAAGGGAGAAATTCGCACCAGGCGGTGGACGCCAATTTCGCTGGTCAGCAGCCCAAAAGCATATTCGCCATTGACCGCAAACGTCGCCGATTTCAGTCCGGCTTCCTCACCCGGCTGGTAATCGTAGAGAACGGTCTGAAAGCCGCGCCGTTCCGCCCAGCGAAGATACATACGCAACAGCATATCGGCCCAATCCTGCGATTCCGTTCCACCCGCGCCGGGATGGATGGTTACTATCGCGTTGCGGCCATCGTTTTCTCCCGACAGCAGGCTCTCGGTTTCAAGCCGGTCGACCAGATTCCGCAGTCCGTCAATCTCACGGCGCAGATCGGCCTCAACATTTTCCCCTTCGCGTCCCAGATCGAAATAAGCGGATATGTCGTCGCCACGCCGCACCAGGTCGACCTCGGTCGCCAGCACGTTCTCCAGGCGCTTCTTTTGCCGCATGACCTGTTGAGACTTTTGTGGATTCGACCAAAGACCTGGGTCAGCTGCCTGCTTGTCGATCTCGGCTAGCTGTTCACGAAGCTTGCCGGCGTCAAAGGTACTCCCGGAGATCACGGACTTGGTCCTTCAACCCGGCGTATTCGTGTTCAAGCTCTTCATTCATGATTAGATTCTGTCCTGGCGCGGAACCGGAAATTGAGCAACAGCCCCGCTGCAGAAATTATCGCACACAGGTACGCGAACCAATCACCATGACGGGTGTAGAAGGTGGTTACGTTGGTGATGGCGTAAGGGGCATTGAGAGCATCCCGCACCTTGCGGGGGATGGTCGCGACCACCCGTCCGTAGGGATCGATCGCCGCCGTAACTCCGGTATTGGTGTCGCGCAACAGCCAGCGGTCATTTTCGACGGCCCGCATGCGGGCTTGTTTCAGGTGCTGTGCATAGGCTCCGCTGTCGCCGTACCAGCCGTCGTTCGAGATGTTGACGAAAACCTCGGCTCCGTTGGCGGCGAGTTGACGGATTTCATCGGGGAATATGGATTCGTAGCAGATAAAGACGCCGAGCTTGCTGCCCGCCTGAAGTGGCGCCCGTGAAGTTCCCGGCGAGAAATCTCCGACCTCCTTGGTCAGGCCGCCGGCAAAGCCAAACACGCGCTTGAACGGGACGTACTCTCCGAAGGGGACCAGGTGCATCTTGTTGTACCGCACCCCCCACTCCCCGGCCGGGTTGATCAGACTTCCCGAATTGTAGAGTTCGGTGGCGCGTTCTGGTGTCTCGCCGGCATTGCGAATACCCAGGTTCCCGACCAGCATCCAGGTTTGAGCTTCACGGGCGATGTTGCTTACGGTGTCCCGGAACATGGGATCGGTGCTGTAGAACGGCGCCGGCGACTCCGGCCACACGATCAGGTCAAGATGCCGCGACGGAGTGGAACCGGCGTTCGATTGCGATTGACCTCCACTTAAGTTGTTTCCGGTCGGGCTCAGACTGATGCGGCTCAAATCCCGTAGGGTGGCCTCGAAATACTCCTTGGTCCAGTCGCTTCCCTGCAGGACGGGGATGTTCTGCTGCACCAGGCGAGCGGTGTGGTCCGTGGGAAGACTGGGGGGACTGATCAGTCTGCCGGCCTGCAGCACGATGATGGCAGCGCCGGTCGCCAGCAGAAGCGGCTTGCGTTTGCTGCTTTGACCTCTTCCCGCCCGAATCACGAAAGCTGCTGCCAGCGCCGTATTGACCACCATGATTTCGAAAGACAGTCCGTAGACGCCGGTAACGGTCGCGATATGCGAGAGCGGAATGTTGTCGACCTGGCTGATGCCCAGCAGGTCCCAGGGAAATCCGGTAATGCGGGTGCGCGCCAGTTCCACCGCCACCCAGACGAAGGGAGCCAGAAGCAGGGCCCGTCGGTTGAAGAGATTCGTTCCTTCACCCTCGGCCGAACTTGCCAGTAGGCTGATCAGCAAGCCGAAGACGCCGTGATAGAGAGCCAGGTAAAGGCAGAAGAGAAAGAGCAGGCCGCAGGCAGCGAGCGTTCCCACGCCCCCGTATTGACGCATGGTATTGAATATCCAGTAGCAGGTTCCGGCGTACCAGAGGATGCCGCAGACATAGGCGAGAAGGAAAGCCTGGGCCGGTCTGGCGGGCAGCAACTTGATTCCCGCCAGGAGCTGCAGCGTATCCGGTTCACGGGCGCGCAACAGCGCAATCAGCAGCGGAGCGACAGCCACCCACCCCAGAAAGTACAAGTTGGGCAGGGGGAACACCAATATCTGCAGGACAGCCGAAAGCAGCACCAGCAGCCACGCGCTCTTGTGTATTCGCAACACGCTGCAAGCATAACAAAATGCTCGCCACGCCAATTCCGCCGCGGCAAAAGATCGTGACCGCAAAGGCCGCAAAAAATTCCGCTAAGGTCGCCAAAAACCCCTGGCCTGCCGATTCCCTGCATTCAATTTTTCGATCTACGCCGCTCCTCTCCTATCGGCTAAGATGTGGGGCTCGTATGGGGCCTCTCTTCCGCGATAGAATCCTTCTGCTAAAGTTCTTATGCACCGCAGGAGCAGTCGACGTGGGGATCGTGTGGGTTATCGGCGAGAGAGTTAAGGGGACGCCGTTCGACCGCACCCGTTCCGGCACACATAGCAACTAGCCCGCCTTGTAATGGCATCTCCTCCACAACCCGCAGACTCAACCAGCAGCCGCGTTCGCATCGTGGTCGCGACCTCGGTGATGCTGACGTTCATCTCCTACTGGCGCGCGGCCGCCATCGTTCTGAACGACCTGGGGTCGTCCGCGTTCTATGCCGCGGGCATCGCCGAGCAGGCCATCGGAAAGTCGGCCCCCTGGTTCATCGTGGCCGTCATGCTGTTTTCGTTCGCGGTACGCGCGGTTTACGTGGAGAGCTGCTCCATGTTCGTGCGCGGCGGCGTGTACAGAGTCGTCAAAGAGGCGCTGGGCGGTACCCTCGCGAAGATCAGCGTGTCGGCCTTGATGTTCGATTACATCCTGACCGGCCCGATTTCCGGAGTTTCCGCCGGGCAATACATCGCCGGGCTGATCAATGACACCTTTGCCACGGCCGAGGCTCACGGCTGGGTTCCGCGCGCCCTGCATAGCATGTTCCACGGCACCCCGCACGTGGACGTCAACTGGACTTCCGTTGTATTCGCGCTGATCGTGACGGGTTACTTCTGGTGGCAGAACACCAAGGGCATCCAGGAGTCCAGCGAGAAGGCGTTGCGGGTGATGCAGATCACCACGGTGATGGTGGTCATTCTTTTGGGCTGGTCAGCTTTCACGCTGCTGAAGCAGGGATACCAGACGGTACCGCTGCCGACGGCGGACAGCCTGAAATTCAGCGAGGAGGCCCTCGGGTTCTTAAAACACACCGACCTGGCGCATGGGCTTGCCTCCAAGTTCGCCATTCTCGGCATCCTGATCGCCTTCGGGCATTCCGTGCTGGCCATGAGCGGCGAGGAATCCCTGGCTCAGGTCAATCGCGAACTGGCCCACCCCAAGCTGAAGAACCTGAAGCGAGCCGCCATCATCATCGCGGTTTACAGCTTCGTCTTCACCGGACTTACAGCGCTGCTGTTCGTGATGATCATTCCGGACTCGGTACGGGTTCCGGTCTACAAAGACAACCTGATCGCCGGGCTCGCCATGTATCAGTACGGACCGCTGCTGCTGCGGCTGGCGTTCCGTGCGTTCGTCGTGGTGGTGGGGTTCCTGATTCTGTCCGGCGCGGTCAATACCGCGATCATCGGTTCCAATGGCGTCCTCAACCGAATTTCGGAAGATGGCGTTCTTACCGACTGGTTCCGTCAGCCGCATCCCCGCTTCGGAACCACCTACCGGATTGTGAACCTTGTCGTCGTGCTCCAGATTTTTACTATTCTGGTCAGCCACGGCAACGTCTATCTGCTGGGCGAGGCCTATGCCTTCGGGGTGATCTGGAGTTTCACCTTCAACAGCCTCGCCATGCTGGTGCTGCGCATCAAGTACAAGGGCGAGCGGGGATGGAAGGTGCCGCCCAATATCACCATCGCCGGTCACGAAATCCCGGTGGGACTGTTCTCGGTTTTTCTGGTGCTGCTTTGCACCGCCATCCTCAACCTGTTCACCAAGTCGATCGCCACGATTGCCGGTCTCGCCTTTGCTGGCGCTTTCTTCGTAATCTTCACCGTCTCCGAGCGTGTGAATCGTAGCAAGCACGCCGCCGCCGAGCAGCACATGAAGGAACATTTCCAGCTGCTGCAAAGCGACACGGTGGAGCGCACCGGTCTGGGAATCCGCGCCGGAAATGTCATGGTGACGGTGCGCGATTACAACACGCTGAACCACCTGAAGTGGGCGCTGGAGCGCATCGATACCAAGGAGCAGGACATCGTCGTCATGTCGGCGCGGGTGAGCCAATTCGGCACTGCGGCTTACGATCTTTCCACCGAGCAGATCTTCAGCGACTACGAACAACAGCTATTCACGCGTGCGGTATCTGTGGCTGAAGGCTTCGGCAAACATGTTTCGCTTCTGGTGGTGCCAGCCCGCGATCCCTGGTCGGCGATCGTTCAGACCGCCAACAATCTGGAATCGTCCGCGGTGGTCTCAGGCATCTCGAGCAAGATGAGCGCCCAGGAACAGGCCTTCTACCTCGGCCATGCCTGGGAGGCTATGCCCGAGCCCAAACGGCAGTTCATCTTTCAGGTCGTATATCCCGACAAGAAGGTCGATACCTTCCATATCGGCCCCCACACGCCGTCGTTGAAGACGGAAGACGTCCACCTGGTGCACCGGTTGTGGCTGAACATTACGCGTGAGCCGGGTCTGGAGACGCTGCACCACCACGATATTCTCACCGAAGCCCTCACCCGCTTCGCCCGCGAGTATGCCGGCCATGACCGGCAGGACATTCTGAGAGAGTTGCGTAAGCAATCGGGAGTCACGGTCACGACCCGTGCCCTGGGTGACAGCGATGGACTCACGAAGGCCAGGGTGATTCCTCCCGGCACGCCCGAAGCCGATGCCGAGAAGACCGACGACGGTCCCCCCGGCCCTCCGGTTGTAGGACCATAAACCACCCTGTGTGGGGCGGACACTCTTGTCCGCCGCTCTTGACTTAGATTTTGTTTTCGCAGGCCTTGTAACCGATCCACCCAGCACCAGCGATCTCAAACCACAAATCAAGTTCAAGAGCGGCGGAAAAGAGCGCCGGACAAGAGTGTCCGCCCCACACGGTACGTCGGTGCCTTGCAGCCCGCACTACCCTCTTCTATGATCGCAGCAGGCGCGGTCGATATGCCGGATAAGAAGCCTCCCAAGCCGCAGGTCGCGGAAAGTCCGATTGCGGATGTGTTTGACGGACGCCATCCCTCGCCGGGCGAAAAAGAGTGGGCGGAAAAAACTCTTCTGCCGACGCTCGAGAAAGCGCCGGAAAAGCCAATCGGTGCCAACACCGGAATCAATCGCGACGAGCACGGCCACGCCCGCTTTACCACAATCTCCGGCACTCCGGTACGCCGGCTCTATACCGCTGCTGATCTCCCCGAAGACTGGAGCGCGGAAAAATATCTGGGCTATCCCGGGGAGCCGCCGTTTACCCGCGGCATTCACGCCAGCGGTTACCGCGGCAAGCTTTTCACCATGCGGCAGTTTTCTGGCTTTGCCTCTCCGGAAGAAACCAACCAGCGCTACAAGTATTTGCTGGAAAGCGGCGGGAGCGGCCTGTCAGTCGCGTTCGATCTCCCCACGCTCATGGGTTATGACTCCGATCATCCCGCAAGCGAAGGTGAGGTGGGCAAGTGCGGGGTCGCCATCGATTCGCTCGAAGACATGGAGATTCTCTTCGGCGGCATCGACCTGGAAAAAACCACGGTCTCGATGACCATCAACTCTCCCGCGTCGGTGCTATGGGCGATGTACCTGGTGGTGGCCGAAAAGCAAGGCGCGGATTGGAAGAAGATTTCCGGAACGCTGCAGAACGACATCCTCAAGGAATATATCGCGCAGAAGGAATATATATATCCGCCGGCGCCGTCGATGCGCCTCGTGGTCGATACCTTCGAGTTTGGTTCGAGGTTCACGCCGAAGTTCAATACGATCTCCATCAGCGGATACCACATCCGCGAAGCCGGATCGACGGCGCTCCAGGAACTGGCTTTCACCCTCTACGACGGCGTCGAGTATGTGGAATGGGCGCAGCGGCGCGGACTCGATGTGGACGACTTCGGTCCCAGGCTCAGTTTTTTCTTCAACGCCCACAACGATTTCTTCGAAGAGATTGCGAAATACCGCGCCGCTCGCAAGATCTGGTATCAGGTGATGAAGGACCGCTTCAAAGCGAAAAATCAACGCAGCTGGCTGCTGCGTTTTCACACCCAGACCGCGGGAGTTTCGTTACCGGCGCAACAGCCGCTGAACAACATTGCTCGCGTGGCGCTGCAAGCCATGGCTGCGGTTCTCGGTGGAACCCAGTCGTTGCACACCGATTCCTACGACGAAGCTCTGGCGTTACCTACGGAAGAAGCGGCGCGCATCGCGCTGCGCACCCAGCAGATCATTGCCTACGAGTCCGGAGTGACGCACACAGTCGATCCTCTGGGCGGGTCATATTTCTTGGAAGCCCTCACCCTCGAAATGGAAAAAGGCGCCTTCGACTATTTCGGCAAACTCGATGCCATGGGTGGCATGGTCAAAGCCATCGAGCGGGGATACCCCCAGAAAGAAGTTGCCGAGGCCTCTTACCAATACCAGCGCGCCGCCGAAGCTAAAGAAAAAATCATCGTGGGCGCCAACGAGTTTGTGATCGAAGAAGAGCCGCCGCACACGCTCTACATCGATGAAAGCGTGGCCCGGCAGCAATCGGCCAAGCTGAAGGCGCTCAGGGCTCGTCGCTCGAATGAAGAAGTGCAACGCCGCCTGGGGGCCTTGAAGAAAGCCGCGGCGCTGCAGCCGCGTAGGTCGGCGAATGGCGACATCTCATCTGCCAATACCATGCCCTACATCGTGGAAGCCGTGCGTGCGTATGCCACGGTCGGCGAAATCTGCGAAGCCCTCCGCGAAGTGTTCGGAACCTACACCGAAGTAAGCATCACCTAGTCGTAAAATGTAGGCGCGAGCGCCCCGCTCGTGCGGCAGCGGCACAGTCTTAGCGGGTCTCCAGTAGCTCCGAAATCGGTGGGATATTCTTTGAGGTCACAAATTGCGACCTCAAACCAGGACCCTATGAATCTTTGAGATCACAAATTGTGATCTCAAAGAAAGGCCGCGGCGGACGCCGCTATCCGCCCTATGCCTTCACCGAACATGGCGCGATCATGGCGGCAACCGTTCTCAATTCCAAACGAGCGGTAGAGATGAGCGTTTTTGTGGTTCGCGCCTTCGTCCGCATGCGCGAAATGCTGGCCAAAAACCGCCAGCTCGCCGCCAAAATATACGAATTGGATCGCCGCCTGGAGACCCACGACACTGCGATTCAGGACATCATCGAAGCCATCAAGGAACTCATGGCTCCGGAGGGAGCGTCGAAGCGCAAGATTGGTTTTCAGTTGCCATCTGGCAAGAGTTGAAGCTTTCGCGGGCGAGTCGCCCGCGACCACAAAAGCCCCGAAGGCTACTTGCGGCGCTGGCGATAGAGAGTTCCATCCACCTGTTTTGCCATGGCTTCCACGTCCAACGGAACTTCCAGAAACTTGGCAACGCTTTCCGCCGTCTCCTTGGGCGCGCGCAGGACGGCATGGTATTGCACCCGGCTCACCTTCACGTACGGTTTGCCATTGAGCCAGCCGTAGACGTCCGATAGATGGTCCTGAAACGCTCGTGCCACCACGGAATTGTCCTCGCCGGGATCGTACGTGCCTCGCCGGCGCAGCATCTCGTCCTGCGACGCCATGACTTCGGGCAACGGCCGTTGCATGAAGATGACGCGATATTCGTGTTGGGGAGGAAGCGAAAGCAAAAGCTGCGAGATCACCTTCACCGCCTTACCTTCAGCCTCCGCGATGCAACCAGGGTCCTTGGGCAGTTGCTTGATGCGCTCCCACTCCAGATATCCTCGCGGGTTGTCGACATCAGCCCGGCGT
The DNA here is from genome assembly GCA_963822555.1 of Terriglobia bacterium. Classification (GTDB taxonomy): domain Bacteria; phylum Acidobacteriota; class Terriglobia; order Terriglobales; family Acidobacteriaceae; genus JAIQFF01. Next base: position 2,879,220 of record CAWGHY010000002.1, on the reverse strand, counting down.
TCGCCGTCGGAAAGAACGGGCATGCCGCCCGCAGCCAGCATTTGCATCATGAGCGACGTGCCGGAACGAGGCAGACCGGAAACGATTGTGATCATGGCTGCCATAGTAAATGGTGAGACGGTCGTCGTGTTCGAGGCAGCCCGCTCGCGTGCTAAACTGCCGGCGTGTTGACGACGCGAAGAAAGTTTCTGCAGCAATGCGGGGCCGTCGCGGCAGGAGTTTGGTTCAGCCCTGCTATGGCGTATGCGGGCACTGTTCCCAACCTGCAGTTTCCGGCGCAAGCTCGGGAACGCATCGCCGTCGCGTCGTATCCCTTCCGGGAGTTCATCGCCGGAAAGGATTGCAAAGCCGCGAAGCCGATGGACTTGAAAGACTTCGGAGCCCACGTTCGCGAAAAGTTCCAGATCAACAAGATTGAGCCCTGGACTGGACATTTTCCTTCGACCGACCCGAGCTATCTGGGACGGTTTCGCGCAGCCGTTGAAAAAGCGGGGTCAGCGGTGGTGAACATCGCGGTGGATAGCGAGCATAGTCCCTACGCGCTGGATCGTGCCGAACGCGAGCAGGCTGTGGCGTTCAGCAGAAAGTGGGTGGATAACGCTGTCGCCATCGGATCGCGGAGCATTCGCACCAATCTTCCCCAGGCAAAAGACTCGAAACCCGATCTGGATCGCGCGGCCGAGAGCCTGACCCGAGTCGTCGAGTATGCCTCGGCGAAGAATGTAGTGGTCTCTCTCGAAAATGACAATCCAGTCAGCGAAGATCCGTTTTTCCTGACTTCGTTGGTGGAAAAAGTGAACAGCCCGTGGCTGCACACCTTGCCCGACTTCGGCAACACGCTGGCCGCCAAAGATCCCGACTATGCTTATCGCGGGATCGACGCTATGTTCAGCAAGGCTTACTGCATCTCGCACGTGAAATCCTCAGAGATCAATAGTCAGGGTGTCACGGTGCACGTCGATATGGCGAGGACATTCGGCATCATGAAACGGCACGGCTACAAAGGCTACTGCTCGATGGAGTGGGAAGACTCCGGCGATCCCTACCAGGGGACGGCCGAGTTGATCCGGCAAACCGTGCAGTATCTCACCTGAAATTTCCAAAACGTCTCTGCTATCCTCTTGGCCTTGGTCGGCGTCGAAATATTGCATGCGCAAAGCGGTCAATCATCTGAAGAAATCCGATTCGGTCCTCGCCGCCATTATCGAGCGCGTCGGCGCTTGCCGCATGGAATTTGGGCCGCCGGAGTTTCATAGCCTGGCGGAGTCCATCGTTTACCAGCAACTGAATGGCAAGGCTGCGGCGACGATTTTCCAACGCTTCGCTGCGCTGGCAGGAGAACCCCTTACGCCCGAAGGCATACTCAAACTGACCGACGCCCAGTTGCGCTCGGTCGGACTATCCAAGCAGAAATCTTCCTACCTGAAAGACATGGCTGCGCGCGCGTCCCGCGGAGAGCTGGATTTCTCGCGCCTGCCTGAAATGACCGATGACGAAGTCATCCAACACCTCACCCAGGTCAAGGGCGTAGGCGTGTGGACCGCACATATGTTTCTCATGTTCACCCTGAAGCGTCCCAATGTACTGCCCACAGGCGATTACGGCATCCAGATGGCGATCAGGAAGCACTACAAGAAACGCAAGATGCCCAAGCCCGAGGTGATGGCAAAAATTGCAAGGTCCTGGGAGCCGTATCGTTCGGTGGCGTGCTGGTATCTCTGGCGAAGCTTGGATATCAAAACCATGTAGACCAATCTGAGAACTGAGAACTGAGAACTGAGATCTAAGATCTGAAATCTGAGATCTGACATTCCACCCGGCAAGTTCCAGCCGCACTTAATTCCACGATCCAAAAGTCGGCAATCCCCTGTAACTGTGCACCTCCGCACCCTCTGTGGTTAAATGGAGAGCAATGGCTGATCTCAAGATCCGCGTGCTGGTGGCGAAGCCCGGCCTCGACGGGCACGATCGCGGAGCCAAAGTGATCGCACGCGCGCTGCGCGACGCGGGCATGGAAGTGATCTATACCGGACTGCGGCAGACGCCCGAGATGATCGTGAACGCGGCACTGCAGGAAGACGTCCACGTCATCGGACTCTCGATTCTGTCAGGCGCGCACAATGCAATCGTCCCCCGTGTGATGGATCTGCTCAAGCAGAACAAGATGGACGACGTGCTGGTGGTGGTGGGCGGCATCATTCCCAACCAGGACGTGGAAAATCTTAAAAAAATCGGTGTCGCCGCCATCTTTCAACCGGGAACATCCATGGACGACATCGTCCAGTTCATTCGCGGCAACGTCAAACCCCGCGGCGTGCCCACGGTCAGTTGAGATTAATGGCCGAGATCAGTACGTCCCGCCTAAAACTTGCTCTGCAACACACGATCGGGCCGACGCCCTGGTACTGGAAGACTTTCCCGGCCTTCAGTTCGGCTGCCGGCCAACGCTTCACGTGGACTCATCACGGTAGCGAGGGACCGCTGGGCTATTTGATCACGCTGGCATTGCAGCAGGAACCAGACAAGCCGCGCCTGGCGCTGAATACCTATTGCCGTCCGTTTTTCGTGCCGCCAACCCAGCTTGGAATCTGGTGTCCGGAAGGCCGCAGCATTCGCATTACCTGTTTCGATGCAGACCAACTCAAAGCCTTTGATCTGATCGAAATTGCGGGCTGGTTCAAGCCGTCGAGTGATCGTATCTATTCGGCGGCGGCTCCGCTCGCCGAGTTTGAAATCTCACTCGGCTTGGCCGCTGGGCTGAACAGGATTGAAGTCCCGTCCGAATTGCAAACGGTGGAAGAGCTGATTATTCCCACCAGCTATCCCGCGAAGGGCCAGGATGATCCGGCTTTCGCTCTCTACGTGGTCTATCCAAATGCGGGGCTGGTTGAAGTCCTGCCGCAGAAATGGTTCACCGCCAGTCAATACCAGGTGGGCAAGCAGTGGATCACACGAGCGGCTCGCGACCCAGAGTCGCATCGTATCTTTGGCGAATGTTTTGGCACCGGTAGCTTTTTGCTGGAGGAAGACGGCTGTCGCCTGGAGCGATGGCTGGAGAAGAGCGCCTAGTCTGTATCATCGCAGTTTTCCCGCTGCCTTGGGGCCACTCAGAATGACGTCTTCCAGGGGCGAGCGTTCGCGGCCGGCGTTTGCGCCGTCCCGCTTGCCTGTTATACCGTAACTTCTTTCAGAATCAACTCATGAACCAACGCATCGATCCCGGAACGCCTTCGACTTCCACCGTTCTCGAATCGCATATAGATCCCACCTCAGCGCGCTTCGAAGCCAACATGCGCTTTCTGGCCGACCTGGTTTCGCAGGTGCGCAACGAGGAGGAGAGAATCCGCGAGGGTGGCGGCCCCAAGGCAATCGAGAGCCAGCACAATAAGGGACGTTTGACCGCGCGCGAACGCATCAATCTGCTGGTCGATCCGGGATCATTCTTCGAATTAGGGGCCTTCGCCGCACACGGCATGTACGAGGAGTGGGGCGGCGCTGCTGCCGCAGGCGTCATTACCGGGTTGGCGCGCATTCAAACCCGGCTGGTGATGATCATTGCCAACGACGCGACCGTGAAAGCGGGCGCGTTTTTCCCCATGACCGCGAAGAAAGTGATTCGCGCCCAGAATATTGCGATTGAGAATCGGGTGCCGACGGTCTATCTGGTCGACTCGGCAGGAGTTTTTCTGCCGCTGCAGGAAGATGTGTTCCCCGACACCGACGATTTCGGCCGCGTCTTCCGTAACAACGCGGTGATGTCGGCCATGGGGATTTCGCAGATCGCAGCCATTATGGGCATGTGCGTTGCTGGCGGCGGCTATTTGCCGGTGATGTGCGATCACGTGCTGATGACCGACGGCAGCGGACTTTTCCTTGCCGGACCCGCGCTGGTGCAGGCCGCCATCGGGCAGAAGGTTTCCGCCGAAGAACTGGGTGGCGCCGCCATGCATTCGGCCATCAGTGGGACGGTGGATTTTCACGAGCCCAACGACGAAGCTTGCCTGACTCGCATCCGCGACATCATCGAGAAGTGGGGATACCGGCGGCAATCTCCGTGGGATCGCCGCAAGCCGCAACCGCCGGCACTGGCCGCGGAAGAAATTTATGGCATCTACGATTCGTCGCCGGCGCGCCCCTATGACACCAAGGAAATTCTGGCCCGCATCGTGGATGGCAGCCGGTTTGACGAATACAAAGCGGAATACGGCAAGACCATCGTCTGCGGCTACGCGCGCATCGGCGGTTTTGCGGTGGGAATTGTGGCCAATCAAAAGCTGCACACGCAGCAGACCGATCATGAGGGCCACAAGCGGCTTGAGTTTGGCGGCGTGATTTACACCGAGTCGGCGGAAAAAGCCGCCCGCTTCATCATGGACTGCAACCAGAACCTGATTCCTCTCGTCTTCTTCCACGACGTCAACGGATTCATGGTCGGACGCGACGCGGAGTGGAGCGGCATCATCAAGGCGGGCGCGAAATTGGTGAACGCGGTGTCGAACTCGGTTGTCCCCAAAATTACAGTCATTGTGGGAGGATCGTTCGGCGCGGGGCACTACGCCATGTGCGGCAAAGCTTTTGATCCGCGATTCGTGTTCGCCTGGCCGACCGCGCGCTACGCGGTCATGAGCGGAGACTCCGCTGCCGGCACGCTGGTCGAAATCAAGATCAAGCAGCTCGAACGCAGCGGCAAGAAATTGAGTGACGAAGAGCGCAAGGAGCTGTTCGAATCGGTGAAGAAGACCTATGACGAACAGACCGATCCGCGATACGGCGCCGCCCGCTTGTGGATTGATAAGATCATCGATCCGGTGGAAACTCGCGATGCAATCACGCAGGCGCTCGAAGCGGCCGCGCTGAATCCGGATGTGCCCGAGTTTAAGGTGGGAGTGCTGCAAACATGACTTCTGACGACGGGCTAACGCGGATTAACACGAATCAAGAAATATTTTAGGATTTGATCCGCGAGGATCAGCGTTGATCGGTGATCGTGAATTTGAGATGTCTGACGCCGTAAAACTCGTTGAGTGTCCGCGTGATGCCTGGCAAGGGCTGCAGGGGCGGATTCCTGCTTATATTAAGACCGACTACCTGAAGGCGCTGATCGCCGCCGGTTTCAAGCACATTGATGCGGTCTCATTTGTTTCGCCCAAGGCCGTTCCGCAGATGGCGGATTCGGAAGAAGTGTTGAAAGAACTCGACCCGCCCGATGATGTTGAAATCATCGGTATCGTAGTTAACGAGAAAGGCGCGGAGAGAGCGATTGCCACTCACGCCGTGCGGACACTGGGATTTCCGTACTCGGTTTCGCCGACATTTTTGCAGAATAACCAGCGCCAGACGCTGGAAGAAGCGATCGATGAGTTGGAGAAGGTCACGAACAAGGGCGAACCGGCCGGGCTTGATACTGTGGTTTACATCTCGATGGCGTTTGGCAATCCCTATGGCGACCCCTGGAATGTCGGCGAAGTGGTCGATGCCGTGGACCTGCTCGAATCTCTTGGCGTCCGCACCATCTCGCTGGCTGACACGGTTGGGCTGGCCGGGCCGGCGCAAATTCGCGAACTATTCTCCGCGGTGAATTCAAAGTTCGATTATCTGGAGATCGGGGTGCATCTGCATAGCCGTCCGGATCAGGCGGCGGAGAAGGTGTTGGCCGCGTATGATGCGGGCTGCCGCCGCTTCGACTCGGCGTTGGGCGGCCTGGGCGGATGCCCGTTCGCGCAAGATGCGCTGGTGGGGAATGTTGCGACCGAGAAAGTGATCGAAGTGCTGCAACAAAGAGGAGCGGAGTTGCCCGCGTTGAAATCGCTGGACGTACTGCTGCGGATTACCGCGGAGTTGGGCGCCAAATACACCGAGTCTGCAGCCGCCGATTGACTTGCGATCCCATGGACTATCAAACCATTCACCTCGCGTTTGACTCCGGCGTCGCGACCGTTAGTTTTAATCGTCCGGAAAAGCGCAATGCCATCAGTCACGCGCTGCTCGAAGAATTGCTGGCCGCTCTCGATGAAATTGAGAAATCGCCGGCGCAGGTCGTTATCCTAACCGGCGCGGGTAAGGCCTTCTGCGCGGGCATGGACCTTGAGGAACTGAAGGCGCTGGTGGGAAGGACGCACGACGAGAACGTGCGGGACTCATCGCGCGTGGCGCGTATCTTTCGCCGAATTTACGATTTTCCGCTGCCGACCATTGCCGCCGTGAACGGCGCTGCCATCGCGGGCGGCACTGGATTCGCCACCATGTGCGATTTCACTCTGGCCGTGCCCGACGCCAAGTTCGGCTACACCGAAGTTCGCATCGGATTCGTGCCTGCCATTGTTTCCTCGATGCTGGTCTGGCAAGTGGGACACAAGATCGCACGCGACCTTCTTCTCACCGGACGTATCATCGATGCCGCCGAGGCTCGTACCCTGGGATTGGTGAACGAAGTGGTCGAGCCGGCTCGTCTGTTAACCCGGGCGCGTGAACTGGCGTCCCAGATCATGGAGAACAGTCCGTCCTCGGTGCGAGCGACCAAGAAATTGATCAACGGATTCATTTCCGCCCAGCTTGACCAACAGATCGCCGAGGCGATCGAAGATAACGCCCGCATCCGTGCCACGGCCGACTTTCGCGAAGGCGTCACCTCGTTTCTTGAGAAGCGGAAACCGCGCTGGAGTACGAAGTGAGCACGCGAAGCAACCATGGCGGCGTAGTCTCCGAGAGCCGGGTGCGCGTGCGCTACGCCGAAACCGATCAGATGGGAATGGTCTACCATGCCAATCATTTCATCTGGTTCGAAATAGGACGCGTCGACCTCATGCGGCAGCTGGGTTTCACCTATCGCGATATGGAACGTGACCACGGATGTTTCATTCCCGTGGTGGATGCACGCTGCCGGTACAAAGCGCCGGCGCGTTACGACGATGAGATCATCGTCCGGACTCATCTGCGCAACGTGCGCGAGTCCATAATCCATTTTGGCTACGAACTGTTGCGGGTCAATGACGCTGCTCTGCTGGCGGAAGGCGAGACCATGCACATGATCCTGGACTCGAAGATGAAGCCTGCGGCGCTGCCCCCGGATATTCTGAAAGCATTTCGGCAAGCGGCAGGAAAATAAAAGAAATTTGTTGGGCGAGAACTAGAAACTGGAAACCAGAAACCGGAAACTGCCTTGAACGCTTTGCACATCAGCGGAAACGATCTAACTCTCGAGCAAGTCCGCGAAGTCGCGGTCGAGCGGCGTCCTGTCCTGCTGGTCGCTGAGGCCCGCGAGAAGGTTGACCGCGCCCGGGCCGTCGTGGATGCGCTGGTGGCGGAGAATCGCGTCTCCTACGCAATTACGACGGGCGTCGGCAAGCTGGCCGATGTCCGCATTGCGGGCGATCAGATTCGCGAGCTTCAACTGAACCTGGTCCGCTCTCATGCCGGCGGGATCGGCGAGCCACTTTCCATCCCCGAAACCCGGGCCATGATGCTGTTGCGCGCGAATTCACTTTCGAAGGGCCACTCCGGCGTGCGTGCGATTGTCATCGACACCATCTGCGAGATGCTGAACCGCGGCGTCACCCCGATGGTCCCTTCGCAAGGCAGCGTCGGAGCCAGTGGCGACCTGGCTCCGCTGGCGCATCTGGCGCTGGCGTTGATTGGCGAGGGCGAATGTCTGGACGAAAAAGCTAATCGCATTTCTGCCGCCGACGCCATGCGGCGCGCCCAAATCAAGTCGCTGGTGCTTGAGGCCAAGGAAGCCGTCTCCCTGATTAACGGAACCCAGGCCATGCTGGCGGTCGGAATTCTCGCGTTGCTCGCGGCCGAGATCCTGGCGGATACGGCGGATGTGATCGGCGCGCTTTCGCTGGACGCATTGCGGGGCACGGACGTGGCCTTCGATGAACGCATTCATCAGGCGCGTCCCCATCCCGGCCAGCTCAAAACCGCCGCCAATCTTCGTAAGATGCTCGAAGGCAGCCGGCTGCGTGAGTCGCATCTTGACTGCGACCGCGTGCAGGACGCCTACTCCCTGCGCTGCATGCCGCAAGTACACGGCGCCGTCCGCGACACGCTCACGCACTGCCGCGAAGTGTTTGAGATCGAAGTCAACTCAGCTGTCGACAATCCGCTGGTCTTTCTTAGGAACTCGAAAAATGACGAAGCCGACGTCATCTCCGGAGGTAACTTCCATGGTCAGCCCCTCGCCTTCGCCCTGGATTTTCTCGGTATCGCTCTGAGCGCCCTAGCGGGTATTTCAGAAAGAAGACTGGAGCGTCTGGTGAACCCGGCGCTGAGCGAAGGGTTGCCGCCGTTTCTGGCGGCGGGCGCAGGATTGAATTCGGGGTTCATGATGGCGCAAGTCGCTGCGGCTTCGCTGGTCAGCGAAAATAAAGTGCTGGCTCATCCCGCCTCGGTGGATTCGATTACTACTTCGGGCAATAAAGAGGACTATGTCTCCATGGGCATGACGGCGGCGCTGAAGCTGAAGCGCATTGTCGAGAATGCCCGCAATGCGATGGCGATCGAAGCCATGGCTGCGGCTCAAGGGCTGGATTTTCTGGCTCCGCTCAAAACTTCGAAGCGCGGACAGGCAGCGCACACAGCCATCCGCTCAGTATGTGCGACCATGGATAAAGATCGGGTGATGTATCAGGATTTCGCCCGAGTGTCGGAGCTGATTGCCAGCGGGAAGGTGGCAGAGGCGCTACGGTAGCCATCACTGGCGCGGTGCTTAAGCCGACTTCGCGGCGCTGCCATCTAGCCCCAGCTTGTCTGCGATTTCCTTCAGGGCCTCGATGCAGAATGCAATGTGTTCTTCGAGGTCAACTCCCAGGTCCGCGGCGCCGTTGATTACGTCCTCTCGCTTCACGCCCCGGGCAAAGGCCTTGTCTTTCATCTTTCTACGGACGGACTTCGCGTCCACCTCCGCCAGCGATTTACCCGGCTTGACCAGCGCGCAGGCAGTGATGAATCCCGCGAGTTCGTCGCAGGCAAAGAGGGCCTTTTCCATCTGGGAGTCCCGTGTTACGCCCGAGTATTCGGCGTGCGACATGATGGCGCGCCGGATCTCGTCCGAATAGCCGCGCTCTTTCAATATTTCATTGCCCTTGTAGGGATGGTCGTCGAGGCTGGGGTATTTCTCGTAATCGAAGTCATGCAGCAGGCCGACTACGCTCCACAACTCTTCCTGATCGGCCGAGCCGGGATGAAACTTGCGTGCATAGGCCCGCATGCAGGCCTCGACCGCCAGTCCGTGCTTGCGCAAACTTTCCGATTGGGTGAACTCAGTTAGTAACCCCCACGCTTGCTCTCGATCGTTCATGGTTTCTTACCTGTTTTCTCCGGTTTTTCTCCAGCTGGTTTTGCTTTTATCATGACACGTTTTGTTTTTGACCCCGGAATGTTCTTGACATCCACAGGTGTTGTACCTCAGATTACGCTGCAGGTTGGAACGAAAGAGTTTTTTGTTTTCAGTTTTTCGTTCCGGAGAAGCCCCGCTCTGGCCCTCCCACACCTAGATGGCCACTACCCTTGCACCTGTAGATTCAAGGGAAGTCGTTCGTTGCGATCACTGCCTGCTGGTCCAGTTCCGAACTTCCAACGATCTTTGCCGCCGCTGCCACGCCTCGTTAGACGAGGATGAGCCGGAAGTTGTCATGGCCCCGCCTCCGCCGCAGATGATGCCGTCCAACGGCAACGGCCGGGGACATCTGAACCTGGCGACTTCGATCCGGTCCCTGCGCTTGCGCAGCGGACTGAGCCAGCGTCAACTGGCAGCGCGCATGTCGGTCCCAAGGACCTACGTGTCGAAGATCGAAAACGAAAAAGCAACCCCGACCCTTTCCTCACTGGAACGGCTGGCCCGCGCGCTGGAAGTCACGGTGCCCGATCTGCTTTCTGGCGGCGAACGCAACCGCCAGGAAGAAATCGGCGAACTGATGAAAGATCAGTTTATCGCGGAATTGATGCCGTTCGTGTCGCAGCTGAACGGGATGCAGTTGTCGAGTGTTCTGGCGCAGGTCCGTGACTTGACCCTGCGTCCGCGCCGCAGCGCCTGAGCAGAAAATATGGGCGCAAGCGCCCTCGCTCGCGGGGCGAGCGTCAAGACCGATCCCGCACGAGCGTGGACGCTCGCGCCCACATTACACGATTTTTATCCGGGCAACCACCAACTGAAACCGGGGCCGCAAGGCCCCGGTCATTTTTTCATTCCTGAGTTTCAACCGCACTCTCGAAGCGGCGCAGGATGCATGCCTGTTGTTAGTTACGAAATGAAGATCAGTAGTCAGCCTTGCGGTTCTCAGTTCCAGTTGGTTCGTGCTGAGAACTGACGACCGACGACTTCTTTCTACTTCTCCCCGAGATACGACTCTTTGTATTCCAGATAATTCTTGGCGTAACGCATGATTGTTTCCTGATCTTTCTCTTCCAGCTTGCGGCGCAACTTTCCTGGAGAGCCCATCCACAGTGATCCTGGCTCGACAATCGTTTTCTCAGGAATCAGTGTGCCCGCGGCGATGATCGATCCCGCGCCGATCCGCGCCCCATTCAGGATGATTGAGCCCATGCCGATCAGGCAGCGGTCTTCAATGGTGCAGCCGTGAAGGGTCACGGAGTGGCCCACCGTCACGTACTCGCCAAGGAAAACTCCGTATTTTTCTTTCATCCCGTGCAGAACGCTTAGATCCTGCACATTCGAATGCGCTCCCACACGGATCGAGTGCACGTCGCCGCGCAACACGGCATTCATCCAGATGCTGGCGTGCTCGCCGAGAACGACGTCGCCGATGATCTGCGCCGAATCATCGACGTAGCAGGACTTCGGAATTGTGGGCGTAACCCCTTTGTATGAACGAATCATGGTCAGATCAGAAAGAGATTGAACATAACACGGAGGTGGGCTTTGGTGAAGATGGAGGCCGGGCGTCCCGCCCGGCCGTGACGGGCGAGACGCCCGTCCTACATCATCTCGTGTTTAGTTTTCGGTGGGCACAGGCACCTTGGGAGCCGACGGCGCCCGGGGTGGCTTCGGGGGCACGGGCGCTTCTGCGATTGCCGATCCCTTGCGCAGCTCGATCCCTCCGTGCTCGTTGTTGATGACCACGTGCGGGCCGCCCGCGCCAACCGTGCCGGTGGCGCTGGCCTGATCGTCGCCGTTATCTACCTTCAGGTCGCTGAAGTCCGATTCGATTTCGCCGCCGCGGGCGTGGGCATCGAGCTGGAAGCTCGCCTTGTCGGGAATGTAGATCTGGACGTCGCTGTTGCGGTTGCTCAACTGCATATTGCCGAGCTTACTCATATGAATCTCTACTGCCCCATTTTCATTCTGCAACCGGACGTCGCCGTCGACTCCGTTCAGGCGGACATCTTTCGAGCGGGTCAGTAGACGAAAGGGGCCGACCAAATCGTTGCCACGCAGGTCGCCTGAATCCATGTCGAGATCGCCGTTCAGTTTGGCAAATTCCATGTCGGTGCGCGCCGACTTGAAGCCGACTGATCCGGTGATCTTGCCGAGTTTGATCGAGTCGAATTCCCCGTCAACCCGCGCCGAACCTTTTACGTCAGCCAGGGAAATATCTTCCGCGCGTCCCTGAATGGACACATCGCCGGTGACATCCGAAATACGAGCCGATCCGCCCGAGAGGTTAACACTCATCTTGCCGTGGATATCGGAGGCTGCGACGTCACTGTGCTGAGCCGCAATTTCAACATCACCGTCGCGGCCTACGACGCTCACATCTCCGCGCCGCGTGGAAATTACAACCATTGCCTTGCGCGGGACGCTGACATCGAGATCGGTGGTGACCGCGCGATCCCCGGCTCCGTGCGTGTTCGCATTCAACGTAATGACATTGCCGGTAACGCTCAGTTGCGGCTTGGTTGAGGGATTGATCTTGTCGGCTTCTCCCTGGCTATCGGCATTGATGCGCTTGTGCGCGGCGACGTGAATCTGGTTGTCCTCCGATGCCGTCAGATTCACCGCGCCCCGATCATTTGTAATGCGCAAGCTGCCACCCACGGGAAAATCCTGCTGCAACTGGTCGTCAAAGCTGTAGTTGTGTCCGAAGAAGGCCAGATCGTCATCGCCCAGGTTGATGTGATCGCGAATCTCATCCCAGTTGAAGCGAGAAGCCTGGGTGGCCGACAGCCCGAAAACAATGAGGAAAATCAGCAGCACGACCCCGCCGGCGCCGATGCCCGCAGGGCGTGTGCCTTCTTTTTGAGCCTGCTGATACTCGGCCAGCTTGATGATGCCCCAGAGGATGATGAGAGCCGGCCAGTAGGTTCCAAACCAATGCAGCAGCGGCTCGGGCCGCAGCACGTGCATGGTGGTGAGCAGCAGCACCACGCCCAGCAAAATCAGCACTACAGGACCGGCCACGGAACGCCGCGGTCTTCGGGGTTGAAAGGGTGGCTGCTGCATTGGGGGCGGAGCTTGTACTGAGCTAGCCATTTTTCACCTCGGGTTTTACCTCGGGATATTGCGGCTGAACGTCGCCGGTGGCAAATCCGGACGGCGGTGTTGCACCCGGCCCTGAGGATGGCGGTCCGGCGAGCGGGTCGGGTCCAGCCGTGCTCTGGAAAATCTTGACCAGTCCGATCACCACCAGAAGCAACGGCAAGGTGCGGCCGAACCGGACTACGCCCATGCTGTCGAGCAGGAACTGGAATCCTAAGGTCAGTAGGATTGCCGGTCCCATCAATCCGCGCCTGATACTGCGGACGCGGTCAAATCCAGACGGAACTTCCCCGACCAGGCCCAACCGGCGCACCAGCAGCCATGCGCCGATGCCGATAAGAATAAGCGGCCAGATGCGATGTGCGCTGAAGTCCCAGATGTCGAGCGTGTGTAGCAGGAAGATTACGCCCAGACCGATAAGAATGAGCGCGCCGATGGGAGCTTTACTTACGTCCACCCGCTCGTCGCCGCTGAAAGTTGTTCCCAATCCGAATGGATCGGGCGGTGCCTGTCCCAGTTGGAGCGCCCGGGCGGTCCGCACCGAATCGATGATCTGGTAGAAGTAGAAACCCGCGATGGCCAGCCCGAAGACCGTGCCCATGGCTTCGCTTCCGCTGCTCGCCCCCAGGACAAGCAGGGTGAAGATCACCAGGTGGGCCAAGCCCTTGGCGTATTGGCCGGTGTAGACAGCGCCCACGCCAAAGGGAAAGAATCCGGCCAGCACACCCGCCAAAGCGGGATTCGGACCGCCGCCCGCCACCGGGACCGCGGTTGGGTTCGCCGGAACGAATCCGGCGACGGGTTGCGCCACGTTCGGCGGCAAGCCTTCGAGGCGCGCTGCCAGACAGCTCTCGCAATAAATCACTCCGTTCACCGAACGGGTGCAGTTGGCACACAGCGGTTTTCCGCAGGTGCGGCAAAATGCCACCTTCTCGACGTCGGGATGGTTGGCGCAGTTCATGAAAGCCTCCTGTAAGTGGTCACGGTTCCTACAGGCGGTTCATTCGGGACGGAGGCCAGCACGGGCTGGTTCTCTCCCTGGCTGTAGTTGCGTTCCTGTCTTGGTTCAGGTTGTCCACTGGTATTGTTGTCTTTCTTTTCCTTGTTGATTTGCTCCTTGGGGCTCGGTTCCGGCGGCGCGGTAACTCGTTTGAATTCCCGCACCCGCGACTCGATTTCGTAAACGAAGCGGATATTTTCGTAATACTTGACCGCCCGGCCGGTGGCCTCGTAATAGGTGCGCTTGATTGCACCCGGCCGCAAGTCCACACGGCGCACATCGCTCACTTTCACTCCCGCCAGGCTGAGCGAAACCGAGAGCGAGAAGAACGCCATGCCGAATGACATGGCGAAGCGCGGCTGGCGTCCCACGGAAAGAACCGGAGCGAACAGCGGCCGCAGCCACCCCGTGACTGTGTCTATCCATGAGCTTTTCCCTTCAGGCCGGATGGCCACGCGCTCGCTCTCATATCCGGTCGTCGCCACCAGGATGTTGTGCACCAGGTTGGCGGGCGGTTCCATTTCAACCAACGACTTCAGCCAGCGCCTCCCGCCATCGACCTCTGCGAACAGCGGGCCGCAGACGGCGCAAACCCGGGCATGGGCCTGAAAGCTTTCCCGCCTGGGCCCGGCCAGAGTCCCGTCGAGGGCTTCGTTCAGCAGCGCATCGAACTCTGAGCACTGCATTCCGTTTTTGCTTTCGCCTGCCATCACATCACCTGCCTATATGTACGTTGTAGCAGCCGTGCAAGTTCCGCACGTCCGCGATTTATCCTTGATTTCACCGTACCCTCCGGAACCTTGAGTACTGTGGCAATGTCTTTGTAATCCATATCCTGCAGGTCGCGCAGGATGACCGCTTCACGCAGCTCGGGGGAAAGCTTCTGCAGGGCGTGGTGCACCAGTTCCCGGGTCTCACGGCTCTGTACGCTCAAATCGGCGGTCGGCGCCTTGTCCTCGATCTTCTCGCTCAACGGCAGAGCGTCTTCGTGTTCCGACGGCGTGGTGTCCAGCGACTCAGTCACCCGGTCCTGCTTGCTCTTGCGAAAATGGTCGACCAGCAGGTTGCGGGTGATGGTCGTGACCCAGGTCATGAACGCTCCCCGCTCCACATCGTAGGAACTCAGGGTGCGAAACATCTTGATGAAGACTTCCTGAGTCAGATCCTGGGCGTCGTCGCCCGATCCCGCAAAGCGATAGCAAATGTTGTAAATCCGCCGATTGTAGCGCTGAACGATCTCCTCCCAGGCCACTACGTCGCCGGCAATGCAGCGACGGACGAGCAAGGCTACGACCTGGGCGTCTTCCAACCCGCACTCCCCGGAACTCCTGGTCTGTCACTCGGCCTAACATCCGGCCTCAACACCACAATAGAGATACGTTTTTGTGGCCCCAAAAGTTCTTTGCTTCTATAAGGCAAGGCATTGTAGCAGGGGAGGCAAGCGCAAGGAGAACAGAAGGCGAACAACTGAGAACAGAGAACTAAAAACTGAAAACTGGTGTTTCCTAAGGACCAGCAGTGGCAATAACCTTGACCCGCCGCCCTTTCCAGGCGAAGAACCGCCGGACTCCGAGCGACAGCCCGGTAAACACTAGCAGGGAAGCTCCGGCGGCCGCGACGGCGGCAATGGTCTGCCCGGCTATACCGCCGGCTTCTCCAGTATGAGTGAGGCGGGCCCAGGCCCGAAGCTGACGTCCGCGGTTGTAGCTCGAGAAGGATGTAACTAGATGACACACTCTCTACCGGATGCGTGAGAAACCCCCGGATTTCCTTTGCGTTCTTTGCGGCCTTTCTTCGCGAACTTTGCGGTTTAAGACTTGGCCGCGCCAAAAACACACAGCTCGGAACTGTTAGAGGAATGAATCAAGAGTCGGACGAGCTGTTCTCGCGGACGGGGTTGGTTCTGTGTGCCAGAGGAGCTCATTCGCTGGTGAAGTAATCGACGGTCACCGGATTCTCGAACAGGGAGTAGTCGCGCGTCACCACCGTGATTCCGCTTTCGGTCACGAAGTAGCGCTGGCGGTCGGCCTCGGTGTCGTATCCGATGGTGGTGCCTTCCGGAATGTGAACATCGCGATCGATGATGGCTTTACGGATGCGGCAATGCCGGCCCACATTCACGTGGGAAAAAAGGATGCTGCTTTCGACTTCGCTATAGGAGTTCACGCGCACATCGGGCGAGACCACGCTGCCCTTGACCAGGCTGCCGGAAACGATGCAGCCTGCCGAAACGATCGAATCGACCGCCGTGCCGGTTCGTCCGGACTCGGCAAAAACAAATTTCGCCGGCGGGTACTGGCGCTGGTGGGTGCGGATCGGCCAGTCCGAATCGTACAGGTTGAACACTGGCGACACCGCCACAATGTCCATATTGGCTTCGTAATAGGCTTCGAGCGTGCCCACGTCGCGCCAGTAGAGAGCCTCTTTCTTGTTCTCATCCACAAAGTCGTAGGTGTAGACCCGGTATTCGTCGGCCATTTTGGGCAGGATGTCCTTGCCGAAATCATGGCTCGAGGCAGGGTCTTCCGCATCTTTCAAAAGCACCGGGATGAGCACGTCTGTATTGAACAGATAAATGCCCATCGAAGCGCAAACCTTTTCGGGATTCGACGGCGAGCGCAGCTTGGTGGTCTTCGGCTTCTCCTCGAAACCCAGCACGCGGTGATCGCGGTCCACGTCCACGACGCCGAAGCGCGCCACTTCGCCGGGATCGATCTGGATGGTCGCCAGGGTCACGTCCGCCCCCGAGTCGTTGTGGCGCTCGAGCATGAGGCCGTAATTCATTTTGTAGATGTGATCGCCGGAGAGGATCAGCACGTGCTTGGGCTGTTCCGAGCCGATGGAATAAATATTCTGATACACCGCGTCCGCCGTGCCCTGGTACCACTGGTCGCTCACCCGCTTCATGGGAGGCAGCACTTCGATGAACTCTCCCATCTCGCTGCCCATGATGTTCCAGCCTTCGCGCACGTGCCGGTTGAGCGAGAGCGCCTTGTACTGGGTGAGGATGTAAACCCGGCGCAGGTCGGAGTTGACGCAGTTGGAAAGGGTGACGTCGATGATGCGGTAGATACCGCCGAAGGTGACGGCAGGCTTGGCGCGGTCGCGAGTGAGCGGATACAGGCGCTCGCCCGCGCCTCCAGCCAGCAAGACTCCCAGCGTGTCTTTCATAGCGCTTCCGCCTCGATGGGGCCGCAGGCCCGGGGAAGGTCTGCAGCCTTTGAATTCCGGAGGCTGCAGAACGCGACAGTGTACCAGATACCCTCGCGCGCTTGCCCTGTGCCCGTGGGTTCGGGGACAATCCACCGGACGCTCATCCGACGTATTACTTCGGGGCAAGAAAATTCCGGTAAACGCGCAAGTAGGGAGTACGAAACCAGTGAGCACTCAACACCATAGCGTTTTCGTTACCGGAGGCACGGGCTACGTGGGCCGTCCCTTGATCGCACAGTTGCTCGAGCGCGGCCACGAAGTTCTGGCACTGGTTCGGGCTGGGTCGGAGAAGAAGCTTCCCGCCGGCTGCCAGCCCATCCTCGGCGATGCTCTGACCGGAAAATCCTATGCCGCGAAGATCGCTCCAGCCGACACTTTTGTGCAACTGGTTGGCGTCTCGCATCCCAGTCCGTCGAAAGCGGCGGAGTTCCGCAGCATCGACCTGGCTTCCGGCCGCAGCGCCCTCGAGGCGGCGAAGGACGTGGGGATACAGCATTTTGTTTACGTCAGCGTGGCGCATCCCGCGCCCGTGATGAAGGCGTACATAGAGGTCCGGTCGCAATGCGAGGCCGTGATCACGGAGAGCGGTATGAATGCCACAATTCTGCGTCCGTGGTACGTCCTCGGGCCGGGACACCGATGGCCGTACCTCTTGTTACCCATGTACAAGCTGATGGAATTATTGCCGTCGACTCGCGATGGCGCGACACGTTTGGGACTGGTTACGTTGGAGCAGATGGTTTGGGCACTAATCGAGGCTGTTGAATCACCAGCTCACGGAGTTCGAATCGTCGAGGTCCCGCAAATCCGCGCTTCCTTGTCATCCTTAGCGCAGTCGAAGAGCCTGCCGCGAGTGAGTAGGGGTCCCTCGACTTGCTCTCACCGCGCCAGCGCGGCTCGAGTCTGCGCTTGGGATGACAGATGACTTGCGTTTGCGATAGAAGTTCTTTCCAAGTGACACATTTTGTCGCCCGAAAATCACCCGAGACCAAAGTAATGGCATGAATTACGAAAGCGCATGCACATGGGACATCTGTGCACTGTGGGGTGTGAATGAGATGGTGGGTTTGCGGTTATCTCGAAGAAGCCGGGGCCCATGGGAAGAGAAGATTACCTCGACGAAATCCACGTCCGCATCCTGCGCGTAACCGAAGACCTGCGCTCGATCCAACGCCAACTCAACTGCGCCGCCATGGAAGCGCCCAGCGACCCAGAGCTCATGGAAGCCCTGAGCCAGTTGCCCGAAATGGACGCGCTCCAGATGCTGAAGTCGTCCCTCGACCAGATGCGCCACTTCCTCTGGTTCTACATGCAGGTGATGACCAACGAAACCGAGTCCGGCGAAAGACTGCGCCAGAGTATCCGCCAGAAAGTTTCGGCAGACGCAGTACTCAGTCCGGAAGCTTCCTTCGTCGAGAAATTCAAAAACGCCTCGGACACCGCGCTGCTGCGTTATCTTTCAGACAGCAAACACCGGAAACCGAACTAGAAGCCTCGGACGTTTGACCCCAGACTTCAGCCCTCAATACTCAGCTGGGTGCCCCGCCCTTCGTTTTTGAAGGGTGGGATTCCACGGACGCCTCCTTCTCGATTTTCTTTCCGCGCCCAGAGGGTGTCAGTCGCTCAGGCGGGGAAGCTCTTCATACTAACCGCACTACTGCTAGAATTCCCGCGTGTCCAGCAACCTGATTGGAATACCTTCTCGCCTTTCGTTTTTTGTATGTGGATTCATCTCTCTGTTGCGCTGAGCCGAATATATGTCGCGCTGCGAGGCCTTGATCCAGCGTCCAACGGGAGTTGGTCGACATTTTCGGCAGCATTGATAGTGGTGGGAGGACTTGCTGTTTTTATCGCGATACTACCAGGCTCATGGGTTGGAAGGATGTGCAAGGTCGAACCTGGCAAACCCTCGTCGGTTCCTATAAAGATGCTTTTGGGCTTCGCCGTGGTTTCTTATCTCGTAATTGTAGGCCTATCCTTTGCTCGGCCCAGCTGGCATCCTGCCCCTCAGTTTGCTTTTTCCGTTTGCCCAGCGTGTGCCCTGACAGTTACAGTCGACCCCTCACTTGGAACGGCCTTGTTGGTTCTAGCTCCTTTGAGCGCGGCTGTTTATGGCTCACTCGGTGCCGTATTGGGATATGGGTCCATTCTCATCCGTAAGAGTGGTTGACGTAACATCGCGATTACACCAACCACTCAAACCAACATCGCCAACCCAGCAGGGTCCTAGGTCTGAAGCCTAACGGCCGACCTCCGCTACTCCAGCGTCACCGACTTCACTAGATTGCGCGGACGATCCACATCCAGCCCCTTTTTCACCGTCATGTAATACGCGAACAACTGCAGCGGCACAATCTCGAGCAGCGGCAACAGAAGTTCCGGCGCATGCGGAACGAAGATAGTGTGGTCAGCTAAACGTGGAAGTTCTTCATCGCCCTTGGATGCAATGGCAATTACTCGCGCCGACTGCTGCTTGAATCCGCGGATGTTGGCCAGGTTCTTCTCATAGCGCAGCACCGACTCCGAATCCTCGCGATCGCAGGTCGCAATGATCACTACCGGCAGGTTCTCGTCAATCATCGCATTGGGACCATGCTTGGTTTCGCCCGTGGGATAGCCCTCCGCGTGGATGTAGGAAACCTCTTTGAGCTTGAGCGCGCCATCCATCGCCACCGGGTAATGAATAGCGCGGCCCATGAAAAGAAAGTCCTGCACCTTGTAAAATTTTTCAGCCAGTTGCTGGCAAGCTGAAGGCGCAGACTGTAGCAGAACTTCCATCTTGCCCGGCAAATCGAGCAGTTCACGGATGTATTGCCGCCGCTGCTCCTTGGCAAATTTGCCGCGCACCTGTCCCAGATAAAGCGCAAAGAGGTAGAGCACGGCCATCTGCGCCGTGAAAGCCTTGGTGGACGCGATGCTGATCTCCGGTCCGGCGTGGGTGTAGAGCACGCCATCGGCCTCACGCGCGATGGTCGAATCAACCACGTTCGAGATGGCAATGGTGCGTGAGCCTTTGGCTTTGGCTTCACGCTGCGCGGCTGTGGTGTCGGCGGTCTCGCCCGACTGCGTGATCACAATCGTGAGTTCACCGGGGCCGATCAGAGGATTGCGATACTCGAACTCGCTGGCATAGTCCACATCGACGGGAATGTTGACCAGATCCTGAATCATGTACTGGCCGACCATGCCGGCGTGGCGGCTCGTGCCCGAGGCCACGATGTTGATGCGGCGCAGAGCGCGCAGCTCTTCCGTGCTGATGCGTACATCGTCGAGCCGCACCACCGCATCCTCGAGCGACACGCGGGGCACGATCGAATCGCGCACGCCCTGTGGCTGCTCGAAAATTTCCTTCAACATGTAGTGGGGGAATCCCCCTTTGTCAGCCATTCGCTTCTCCTGAAAATATGTCTTCGCTGGGTAGCGCCGGCATCCTGCCGGCTGTCCCGAGGGCGTCTCGCCCTCGGCGCGTGCGTGCTAGGACAGCCGCCGGGACAGCGGCGCTACTTTAAGTCGTGCCCCTAAATCCCCGCGCCGCGCACCATCGTATTTCTAACTTCGCCGCCCGGACTCAATACCACCAGGTCGGCCACTGCGCCCACCGTCAGCAAGCCCAAATCCCTCATTCCCGTCACCCGCGCCGGATTCAAGGTTGCCAGCCGCACCGCCTGCTGCAAATCCCATTGAGCAAACTTCATCACGTTGCGCACGGCGCGATCCATCACCAGGACGCTGCCCGCCAATCTTCCTCCGGCCATGCACCTGCCGTCTTTTACATCCACCTCGAGCGAGCCCAGGCGATAGCGTCCGTCAGGCATGCCGGTCGCCGCCGTAGCATCGGTGATCAGAACCGCGGCGTCCGCTCCCTTGGCTTTCAGAAACAGCTTTACGATCACCGGGTCGAGATGAATTCCGTCCGCGATGATGTCAGCGGTAAGCCGCGAATCGGTCAACACTTCGCCCAGAATTCCAGGATCGCGATGCTCCAGCGGACGCATGGCATTGAACGTATGCGTGGCATGACGTGCGCCTGCGGCAAAACCGGCGCGCGCCGCTTTCAGGTCCGCGTCGGAGTGGCCCAGGCTCACGCAAACTCCGCGCGCCGCTGCTGCCCTGATGACCTCGAGTGCTCCCGGCAACTCGGGCGCGATGGTGAGCACACGAATGTGCCCCCGCGCTGCCTGCCAGAAGCGATCGAACGCGGCCAAAGATGGAACCAAAAGATTTTCCGGAGGATGAACCCCGCGCCGCTGATGGCTGATGAATGGACCTTCCAGATGAATTCCCAGCGGCCGCGCCCGCAGGCCGCCTTTCTGAAAATCGCCAGCCTGCGGATTTCGTTCCGCGGCTTCAATGGCGTCCGCCAGCCGGGCCAGGGCCGAAAGCGTCGCATCGATGGATGCCGTGACCGTGGTGGGGAAGTAGCTGCTGACGCCGTGCGCCGCCAGAAGCCGCTCCACCGGCGGCAAGGCATCGGCCGCGGCTTCCATCACATCGTGCCCCGCGCCGCCATGAATGTGGATGTCAATAAATCCCGGCGCCAGAATGCCGTCGCCAAAATCTACCGCCCGGCAGTTGTGGGGAACATCTCTCTGCGCCTGCGACGCCACCTCCACGATGATTCCGTCCTCCACCAGCAGCAGCGGCTGTTCGATGCGTTCGAGAGGTGTGAATAGCGTCCCGGCGGTGATCGCAATCATGGCGTTTCAATGCTATATAGCGAAGCGATATTCTATAGTAAGTTCTGGAGTTACTGAGGACCAGCCGTACACCGGAACGGTCGGGGGCGAGGATCATGCGGCTTACCGGGCGAGGAGCCAAGCCGCCGCCGGATGCTATACTTCGTAACGGAATCCCGCACCCAAGCCTGGAATGTCTTCGGCTCCTGCGGTTCCACTTGTCAATCGAATCGACCTAGTCGGGGCGTGGCTCAGCCTGGTAGAGCACCTGGTTCGGGACCAGGGGGTCGGAGGTTCAAATCCTCTCGCCCCGACCAATCAACAACAGCTGCAGGGGTTCCGCGAAAGATACGGCTCGCATCTCCGGAAGGACACTCGTTTCAGAGAGTGGATCGGCGATCTAATCCCGGCTGTTGATTTTCGATAGGAGGCGCAGGATTTCCAGATATAGCCAGACCAACGTGACCATTAAACCGAAAGCTGCGTACCACTCCATGTATTTGGGGGCCCCGGAACGCGCGCCATTTTCGATGAAATCGAAGTCGAGCACCAGGTTCAGCGCCGCAACGATGACGACCCCCACACTGAAGCCGATTCCAATGACCCCAGATCCATTGATCGCAGCAAAGTGGACCCCGAAAAACCCCAGCACAAACTGCGCCAGATAAAAGATCGCGATACCACCCGTGGCCGCAACTACACCCAGCTTAAACTTTTCCGTGGCGCGAATCACTCCAGCGCTATAGGCCACGAGCAACGCCAACAGAGTGCCGAAAGTCAGTCCGACTGCTTGTATGGCAATTCCGTGAAAACGGGCTTCATACATCGCCGAGACGCTGCCCAGGACCAACCCCTCCAGCAGCGCGTACAGGGGAGCCGTTAGCGGCGACCACTCTTTCTTAAAAACGGTGACTAGGGCAACCACGAGGCCGCCGATCAACCCGATCATGAGCGGCAGGGCAGCCGTTTCAGGAGAGACCGTGAATCGGTCCCAGCTCCAGGCGGCCGTGGCCACGGCGCAAATCAGGAGGATGCCGGTCTTGTTCACGGCGCCCGAAATCGTCATGTTCTCGCCCGTCCCCGCATAAGGAAGGCGGAAGCTATTCGCACTCAACGCCGGATTGGAAGTTTTCAGTAAGGCCATAAGGCCATTTTACGGGAACAGGAGACAGCCGTGAAATCCTCGGGTATCGAAGAACGTTTGCCTTCGAACTCCCGCCGCACACGGCTTATTCCGGAATGATCTCAACCTTGGGCCCAAGGCTGCGGTAGAATCGGTCGGCGCAGCCGAACAGGAGACGACGATGGCATCGGTACTCATCACGGGAACCAGCAAGGGAATCGGTTTCGAGGCCGCGCTGGCTTTCGGCCGTGCCGGCTACAACGTCCACGCCACCATGCGCAACCCGGCGCAATCTCCCGCGCTGGCCGAGACGGCGGCGCGAGAAAAACTGCCAATCACGGTCTCGCCCATGGATGTGGATTCCGATCAGTCAGTGAATCGCGCCATCGCGGCCATACTCAAAGACCAGGGTCCAATTGACGTGCTCGTCAACAACGCCGGTATCGAGGGATCGGGCTCGGTGGAAGAGCTTCCGCTGGCCGCCTTTCGGGCGGTCATGGAGACCAATTATTTCGGATCTCTCCGCTGCATCCAGGCTGTGGTGCCGCACATGCGGCAACGCCGGAGCGGATGCATCATCAACGTAAGCTCCGTGGCTGGGCGCATCGCCAGTGCGCCCCTCACGTCCTACATGGCTTCGAAGTGGGCACTGGAAGCATTGAGCGAGGGACTGGCAGGGGAGATGAAGACATTTAATGTCCGGGTCGCGATTGTCGAACCCGGCATCATCGATACGGCCATGGCGCGGCGCATTGGAGAGCCACCGGACCATTCGCCGTACCGGCAGAGTGCGCGCTTCGCTTCTCTTTTTGAGGCTTCCCTGAAAAGCCCGGTGCCGCCTTCATTGGTGGCACAGAAGATCGTGGAAATCGCGGAGAGCGGAACCTGGCAACTCCGCCACCCGGTGGGACCCGACGCCGCTCCTTTCCTGCAATGGCGGCGTGGAATGACCGACGAGCAATGGGTCGATCTGAACAGCAGTCACGACGAAACCTGGTACCGCCGCATCCAGAGCGACTTCGGCCTGGATACTCGACCGAAGAAATAGGCAAGTCCGAAAATCGCAGCAGAACCTGCGCCGCGACAGTGCGGGTGGCCCATTCAAGCCCGGTTTGCCAGTCCGCCGAACTCCGGGATGTGCAAGTGCCCACCCAAGCCAACATCGGGCTTGAGTGGGCCACCGCTTACGTTAACGGCTGCGAAACCAGACGGCTTTGCGCAGGAATTGCCGGACTTGGTTTGCTGGGCGCGGCCTGAGTCTGCGGCAGCTGGCTGTCCTGGTCCGACTGATTGTCGCCACTGCCATCGAAATTGAAGTGCAAGGCCTGCGGATCCATGTTGGGCGCGATCAAGTAGTTTGACCGCGCGTCGGTGTCATACGAAGCATTGGGATTGTTGTAAGGCGTCGGATCGTTGTATCCCTGGTTCGAGTAGTCTGGGTAGTACGAATACGGCCAAGGCGCGTACCAGTAAGGGTTGTACCACCAGGGGTTCCAGCCGAACGCCCAGCCGGGCCCCCAGTAGCCGCCCCAATAGGGCCAGCCCACGCCGAAGCCCCATCCGATGCCGAAGAAGCCACCACCCCATCCGTAGCCCGGCCAGAAACCTCTTCCCCAACCGTAGCCGTAACGGCCGTAGCCATAACGGCCATAACCGCCGAAAGTGTTACCCCGCCAACCTGCGCTCCCGAACCCCCGGCTGCCGAAGGCTCCTACGGAACTGAAGCGCGAGCCACCGAATGAGCCTGTGGTCGAGCCCAATCTAGCGGTCGAGAAAGATCCAGCTCTGGAGCCTGCGAAATGCGACCCGGCGAAAGAGGAACTGGCGAAAGTGCTTCGCCCGCCGGATACTGCCCTGTCGCCACCAAAACTATGCCAGCCGCTGCCGGATACTGCGCCACGGGCGGAGAAGCTGGAGCCGCCGAAACTCCCGGAGCTGCGTCCTCCCATGGACCGCGTGGCACCGCCGGCATTGCCAAATGAATGCCACTGTCCATCATTGACTGCAGCGTGAAAATTCGCCGAGTGATTTCCAAACGAGGCGGAACTTCGGCCGGATGAAAAGCTGCGGCCTCCTCCGCTCATACCGCGCGACGCACTAAATCCTCCGTACGAACCTCTGCCGGCTCCGTAACGGCCGGAGACCGATCCGCCTCCGAAACCTCCGCCCCGGTAACTTCCGGCTCCGAAAGAGCGCGAGCCGCCAAAAGAGCCGCCTCCTCGATATCCTCCCCCGCTACTGCGACTAAATCCGCCACCACTACGGAAGCTTTCACCCCCGCCGCCGTGGAAGCCTCCGCCGCCACCGCCGTGAAACCCGCCACCGCCTCCATGAGATCCACCACCACCCCCATGGCCGCCGCGAGCATACGCTGCATTGGGCGTCATCGCGAGAGCTATGAAAGCTGCACCTGTAATGAGAGGTTTTAAGAAACCAACTCGAGTCATAACCTGTCCTCCCTGAGAGCCTGGTGGCGCATTTCAATCGCGGAGCCTGCGATTCCATCGGGCTCAGCGGACTGGGTTCTCGTCTGCAAGAGTTGCAGGTACGGAACCCTCCACCCAGGAAGATGCAGCTGGAGTGCCAATTGCTAGCAGATTGCTGGCAATTTTATTAATCCACTGTTCTCAATGGATTTGACGGGCCAATATGAAGATAAGCAAACCGTTGCACCATCTCAATTGGCCCAATTCCACCAGGGGTGGTGGTTTTCGGCCAGGGCGCTTAGTTGCGAAGACGCTCTGGTTCAGGGCGAGCTCGATCACGGGCAACTTTTGTGCGGGCTCGAGGGTTCAATATAAGTAAGCGAAAATTGCGAACATTCGGAGGAGAGCTTGAAAACGTCCCGTTCGTTGGATCGACAGAAAAAATTCACCATGATGAAAATCGCCATCGCTGTTCTAGCGTTGGTGGGTGCGGCAGTGCTTTCACTGAGCGCTCAGAACCGGGTCTACAGCCCTTATCAGGGAGAAAGTGACGGCATCGGCGCCGGTGGAAAATGGTTCGAGTTCCACTCCGAAGACAAGATGACCGCTGCCAGGAAAGTCCGCTTCGAGCTTCTGGCGGACAACTATCTGAGCGAAGATCCGGAGTACAAGCCGCGCATCGAGCTGATGTGTACCAACGGCAAGTTTACTTACGCCGACTTCAATCCTGGCATTCGCCTGGGTCCGCCCAACCGTCCGGGTTTTTGGGGCCAGCCGCAGATGGAAGTGATGGTCCGCGTCGACGACGCGCACAGCCATCATGGCTGGAACTGGATTCGCAGCCGTTTCCTCTCGATGGACAAAGGCACCACTCGTGAGTTGATCGGAGCTCGAGTCTTCAAGATCCAGATTCCCGGTCGCAATGGACCTGAAATCGCGGAATTCTCGCCGGCGGGTTTCAATCTCGACCGGGTGAGAGGCGCCTGCGATTTGACGCCGAAGAAACCCAGCTCGGACTAAATCGGGATGCCGACATTATTTGGAAGTCACGTCCGAGGGTGGAGGCAGGTTGCGGTTTTTCATCCACTCCAGATTGATGTTCTGGATTCCCTTGCCCTTGGGCAGAGTGTCCAGATCGGGCATGAAGATTTGCAGGCCGGCTTCAGGCGTCATGCGGGTGTACCCGTTCACCAGTTGATTCTGGTAGTTGTTGAGATCGAGATCAAACCACGCATCATCCGAGAGATCCACCATGATGAGATCCACATGATGCATGGTCAGCTTACCGAAGTCGATGGTACCATCGTTCAGCCGCAGGAAGTTTCTCCATTGTTCCACGCGGGTGACCGCGTCTTCGGCATTTCCGTAAACTTCTTCGATGTCAGGACTGATGACGCGCACTTTTGTTAGCTGCCCGTGAATATGGGGCGGCGGCAGAAGCTTCAGCGTGTCAAAAAATATTTCGTTCCCCGAAACTTCAATGCCCGTGATGCCCTTGGGCATGAGATCGGAAAGACTAATGTGCAATCCGCCAAGAAGCCCTTTCATGGGTATTTTCAGCACATTAAGTTTGGTTATGTGCAGCTGGATCCGGTTGTCGTTTGTGGCGGAAACGCTGCCCAGCAATTCAACCGGAAGCGGAATAATCTTGTGCAGAGTTCCCTTGAGTCTGATTTGGTCGCCGTCGGCCAGCAACGTAATATTTTTTAAGGGCGAGTTGGTTACTCCTCCCGCGTTCAAAAAGTTCCCGATGTCCCCAATATTGGCGCGGACCACGCCGGTCTTGATATCAAGAAAGAAAGTTTCGGGATCGTCGAAGGTTGGGTTAACCTCGCGGCGCGTGCGAACCATATTGCCCCGCAGCCAGCGTACATAGATGCGAAAGTCTGGACCTTTCCGCAGCATAAGGTTGTGCGCATACACGGCGGTGGGCGCGGAATCGGGAGTGACAGGTGTCGTAGCAGCCGGGGTAACAATAGCCGCGGCCGAAGTAGTGGCAGGCGCCGAGGGCGCCCGAACCCGCGCCGGACTGGATGAGCTGAGATGCCAGATCACCATGGCCAGAACAACCGTGGGGACAGCGATAAGAATAAGAAGGCGAGCACGCATAGTTTCATTCTATGGGAACCTTGTTTCCACTGAAGCCTCGTGAAAGTCAGGTTCCGGTTTGTGGGAGCTATCCCAGGACGACACTTTCAACTAATCCTGCGCCGCTTGCTTCAGACCGGCGATGTCAATCTTCTTCATTTTGAGCATCGCATCCATCACTCGCTGAGCTTTCTTCCGGTCTTTGTCGGCCAGCAATTCGAGCAAAACCGTCGGCACAATCTGCCAGGTCAAGCCGAACTTGTCTTTCAGCCAGCCGCACTGCACTTCCTGCCCGCCATTCGCGGTGAGCTTTTCCCAATACTCATCCACTTCCTGCTGGCTATCGCAGTTGACGACAAATGAAATCGCCTCGTTGAACCTGAAGTTCGGCCCGCCATTCAACACCACGAACTCCTGCCCCTCGATCTCGAATGTGCCGGTCATGAATGTTCCCGCGGGCACCGGTGCGCCTTCCAAATAGCGAGTAACGTTTCCGATCTTTGAATGTTTGAAGACGGAGGTATAAAAGTTCATCGCCTCCTCGGCGTTGTTGTCGAACCACAGGAAGGGTGTGATTTTCTTCATTGGACCGCTCCTTCGTCCTTTCGATGATGATTGGATGATGATTGATCGAGTGCTGTTTCCTCGTTTTAATCGCCGGGCCGGTTTACTTGGCCTCGCGCGCTTACCATCCCGGCCGCAGCCGCGTCGGGACGCTGCACGCTCCGGATCAGAATGCCACTTCTTCCCAGGTGGACGGTGAAGCGTGGCATACTAGGCGGGCTCGAAATCCCCGACTTTCCGGAACGCCTCATGCCGAAACGCGCGCTTCTCGTTTTACCTCTGCTGTTGGGCAATGTTCTTTGGGCGCAGGTCGCCACTCCGGCAGCGCCGCCCGCTATTCAGCAACCGCTCATCATCCTGATCGG
Organism: Terriglobia bacterium; assembly: GCA_963822555.1. Lineage (GTDB taxonomy): Bacteria > Acidobacteriota > Terriglobia > Terriglobales > Acidobacteriaceae > JAIQFF01. The sequence continues at coordinate 2,851,329 of CAWGHY010000002.1, read as the reverse complement.
GCCGCCGCTCAGCGGAAAGACAACCCTGGTCGAGTCGATCACGCGCACCTATAACGTTCCCAACATTTCGGTCGAAGACCTCATCAAGGACAACGGGCCTGAACTTGAGCATCTGCGCGGCCAGGGCATTTCGATGGCCGAGATGCGCTATGACCCGGCCATGAGCCGCTACCTGCGGGATCGTCTGAAGACGGCCGACCTCAGTCATGGCCTCGCCCTCGACGGCTATCCCGCCACCTTGGTGCAGGCCGAAGATCTCTCCAAGATGGTCCCCGATCTGAAGCTCAAGGCGATTGCGTTCCAACTGAAGGTGCCGGACGACGTGATTCGCCAGCGCGCTCGCAAAACCGGACGGCAGAGCGATAACTCGCAAATTCTCGAGCAGCGCATCAAAGACTACCATCGCGAAATGGACGCGATTTCGCTCTATTTCCCCGACGCCAACATCGTGGCCGTGGACGCCAACAAATCCGAAGCGGAAGTGTGGAAGGCGGTTCAGGCTGCGCTGGATGGGGCCGGCCTCAAGCCCATGACTAAGTAGCGTCCTTGTCTGGCACACGACACGGCAGGGAAGCGCCGCCATATATACTGGCGGCGAAAAGGGGGTGCGGATGCGATCCACTGCCTGCCTGTTGATCTTGATTTGTGCCATGCCTCTGTTTCTCTCGGCCCAGGACGACGACGATCGTGCAACTCAGTCGAGAATTGTTGCCCTGGAGAAAGCCTGGAATCAAGCCTACAAATTTGCCGATCGCAAGGCGTTGGACGAACTTCTCGATGATCAACTGGTCCTGGTCAACGACGACGGCAGCATCCAGGGCAAGAGTGAATTTCTGGCCAGTATCAAAAAGTCGAACTCCCAGGAACAACAGGTCACGCCGGAATCGATAACCGTGCATGTGTTCGGCACTGCGGCTACCGCCACCGGAGTCTTTCGGGCCAAGGGAGTCGAGAACGGAAAGCCCTACCTCAAGCGCGAGCGCTTTCTTGATACCTGGGTCTTCAAAGACGGAAAGTGGCGTTGCGCAGCCGCAGCTGCAATCACCGTCCTGCACTGATTTCTTGGTAGTGGGTCAGTTTCAAGAAATCCATTACTCTGACCTTTGTCATTCCGAACCATTCGTCGGTGAGGAATCTGCTTCGGCGCCAAACAGCAGATTCCTCGCGCTACGGCCGCGCTTCGGAATGACAATGCCCGCAGCGATGAAACCGACCCACTACTGATTTCTTTCGAAGGTTGCAATAGTCGCTGGCTCGCCAAGCGATTGCCTGCATGCGTTCCTTTTAAATGGATTCCCGGGCGCAGGACCGCGCTCGCTCCAGCAGAAAATCACGCTCGCGGAGGTTACCCGTTTGCGCCGCCGCACGCTCGAACTCCACGCGGGCTTCCTCCAGCCGGCCAAGTTTTTTCAGGAAATCGGCGCGCACGCTCGGCAGCAGATGATAGTTCTCGAGTGACGGTTCCGAGGTGAGCGCATTGACCAATGCCAGGCCCGCCGCGGGACCGGATGCCATCCCAACCGCTACCGCTCGATTCAATTCCACCACCGGTGACGGCGCAACCTGCGCCAGCTCGGAGTAAAACCCAACGATGCGCCTCCAGTCAGTTTCCTCCGGAGTACGCGCCCGCGCATGACAGGCGGCGATCTCAGCCTGCAGAAGGTATGGGCCCGGCGCTCCACCTGGCCTGGCTGCGCACAACTTCTCGGAGCGTTCGAGCGCCGCCAGGCCGCGACGGATCAGGAGCTGGTCCCAAAGCGCCCGGTTCTGTTCGAAGAGCAAGATAGGTTCTCCCGATGGGCCCACGCGTGCTTTGGCGCGCGACGCCTGAATTTCCATGAGCGCGACCAATCCATGCACTTCGGGCTCGAGCGGAGCGAGTTCGGCGAGAATACGCCCCAGCCGTAACGCGTCCTCGCAAAGGGCTGGCCGCAACCAATCGTCGCCGGCAGTGGCCGCGTAACCCTCGTTGAAGACCAAATAGATGACGGCAAGCACCGACGACAAACGTGCCGCCAGCTCCGGCCCGCGGGGGACTTCGAAGGGCACGTGCGCTTCCGAGAGCGTGCGCTTGGCACGCACAATGCGCTGGGCGACGGTCGGCTCCGGAACCAGGAATGCGCGGGCGATCTCACTGGTTGTCAGCCCTCCCAGCAGGCGCAGGGTAAGTGCGATGCGCGCCTCGGTCGAGAGCACGGGATGACAGGAGATGAATACCAGGCGCAGTAGATCATCGCCCACATCATCGTCGAGAGCCGCGTCGATATCGTTCATCTGGACCTCGCCGTCCCGAACCTCGCGAGTCCCGATTTTTTGCACCACGCCCTCGCGGCCGAGTTCCTCATGCTTGCGATCGAGGCGTTGATTGCGGCGGAAGTAGTCGATGGCGCGATGTTTCGCGGCAGCCATCAGCCAGGCGCCCGGATTGTCCGGAACGCCCGACTTCGGCCACTGTTCGAGGGCTGCGACGAGAGCATCCTGCGCCAGGTCCTCGGCCACGCCGATATCGCGCACGATTCGCGTAAGGCCGGCGATGAGACGCGGCGACTCGATCCGCCAGACCGCGTCGATCGTACGATGGGTGTCGGTAGAAGCCATGACTACCGATCACATCATCTTTGTGCCCGCCAGCGCAACCGGCACGATACCGGCAACTCCGCAACTCTCCTCCGAGTGCTTATGCTTCGGGAGGACAGTCGTTGGGACCAAACATCTGCCGGACTTCGGTCTCGCCTTCCCATCCCGGCCAATGTTTCTTGTGCAGTTCCATGAATGCCACCGCCGACTCGACCGCCTCCTGCTTCGATTTCAACTCGAACTGGGCGTAGCCTCCGACCACTTCCTTGGCCTCGGTGAAGGGCCCGTCAGTCACGGTCACCTGTCCGCCGGAAAGCCGGACGCGAGCGCCCAATCCCGTCGGTCCGAGTCCGCCGCTGCCCAACATCGTGCCGGCTTTGGCCGCTTCCTCCGCCAGTTTGTTGATGGCATCCATCAGCGCCTTGGGAGGAGGACCCTGATTTTCGGAATGCTTGACGATCATCATGTATTTCACGGTTAGATCTCCTTTATGAACATTGGTTTTGAGTTCAGTCCCGCACGGTGGGCCGGCTGGGCTGTCTGTCACTTATGCGTCGAACGAAGGGCAGCGAAATCGACATCCCAAATCTTTATTCTGAAAATATTTGTTATGGAAACATTCGCCCCTTGTGAGCGCTGCCTTGCTTGTGTCGGCAAGAGCATCCCACAACAACAACCCTCCCAGAATCACAGGAAGCAACGGCCAGAATGATGCCAGTATCAGCAGCAAGTTGTCCAAAAACTTGTGTTGATCCAGACCATAAGCCTGTGCCGCTTGAGAAGCCGCCAAGGCGACGGAGGGCAGAAAGCCTAACCCTTCTCCTCCCGGCATACCCAGCATATGTTTCACCTGAAGCGCATCGCCAGCCAGGTTCGCAGACAGAAGATGGACCCCCAGCCCGACCAGGATTCCTCCCGCAATCGATCTAAGGCCCTCCGAGCTGTCGTGTTGTGTCCTCATGTCCGCCTCCTGTTTTGCTCGTTGCTCTGTTTGTATGTCGAACCAGGAAGCGCGAAATCGACACGCGCGAAAGATTTTCTTGGAAACGTTTTGTTATAGCGGCGAATTTTATTTCTTATGTGATCGACGCTTGAGCAGGAAGTTTTCTGCATCCAAATTAGATGTATATACATCTAGTGTGCTATGAACGGTTCCTCGCTTCCGAAACTACCTTGCCTGTGCGGCAATTTTCGCCGGACGTCCCGGGCACTCACCCAGCTTTACGAAAGGGCGTTCCGCCCTTTGGGTTTGCGCGGCACGCAATTCACCATCCTGCAGGCATTGTCGCTGGCTGGAGAAGTGACTCAGAACCAGCTGGGCGAAATTCTTGCCATGGACAGTACGACACTCACTCGCACCCTGCGAATCATGGCCCGGGAGGGCTGGATCGCGGAGCGTCCCGGCAAAGATCGCCGGGAGCGGCGGCTGCGTCTGGCCAAAGGCGGCGAGGCGCAATTCAACCGCGCCCTTCCAGCCTGGGAAAAAGTGCAATCGCGGCTGCGCCGGCGGATGGGGGAACAGGCCTGGAAGAACCTTTTCGAAATCACACATCAGGTGGCAGACCTGGTGACATCACAAGGAGACTCGTTATGAAAAACTCCGCCGATAAAAACTACGTCAAGCTGATCGCAGGGCTCATCGCCGTATGGTTCGTTTTTGCCTTGTCCGCTTCAGCCCTGCTCTGGTTCAAGAATGGCGCGAATCGCATTGGCATCGCCGTTGCGATCGCGGCCATGACGCCCATCCTCATATTTGCCGTGTGGTTTGCAACGTCGGAAAGATTCCGGCGCTTCACATTATCTTTGGACCCGCAGATTCTCACTCTTGCCCAAACTTGGAGAATTATCGGATTCATCTTCGTCCTGCTGGAAGCTCGCAGCGTACTCCCCGCCGTATTTGCCTTGTCCGCCGGATACGGAGACATGCTGATCGGCACCACGGCCACGTTCGTGGCGTGGAAGATGGCGAACCCAATTCACCGCAACGGTTTCATTTTCTGGCAGCTGCTCGGAATCGCAGACCTGGTCACGGCAGTCGGTCTGGGAACGACGGCGCCCCTGTTGAGTCCGCACGGTCCGTCCATGGCTGCCATGACCGTGTTGCCGCTTAGCTTGATCCCGACCTTTCTGGTTCCGTTGTTTTTAATCCTTCATGTGATCTGTATCGCTCAGGCTCGGGCCTGGAAATCAAGTTCCAGCGATGCCCGTACAGGCGTGAAGACCGTGCAATATTCCGCGATCTGAGGGAACAAAGCGAATGAGGACGGCAGGATCGAAAACGGTTCCGTGGCTAGTCCAGAAAACGAATCGTCTCTTTGAGGCAGAAGAAAACGACGGTGAGTGCAATTCTCCAGCCCACTAGTCTTAGCTTGGAGAGCTGAAGGTTTATCCAATCTTGCTTCTGTTCGATCACAGCAGATGCCTTAAGGGTAGAGATGCGATGCTTCTTCTCAAGCCCAGATAACTCGTTCTAGCCCTTGCCGGTGTTTGTGTCTGTCCGCTAGCGCTCCCAGTCGATCGCGAGCGCTGGTGTGTTAGGAAGGGATCGAACCCGATCGAAGTCGCATCCAATTTTCGAGTACATAAACCGCGAGGTGTGAAATGAAAGTTGGATTCATTGGGCTGGGCAATATGGGATCGGGCATGGCGGCCAACCTGCTCAAGGGTGGCCACGAAGTTCTGGTGTACAACCGCACGCCCAGCAAGGCTCAGAAGCTGGTTGAACAGGGCGCGCGCCACGCTGCCCGGGTAGCGGATGCATGCCAGGGAGACGTGGTGATGACCATGCTCGCGGATGACGGTGCGGTCGAAAGCGTTTGCTTCGGCGACTCCGGCGTGATCAGCAACCTGCGCAAGGGTGGAATCCACATTTCGTCGAGCACCATCAGCGTGGCGTTAAGCGAGAGGCTCACGGTGGCGCACGCCGCAGCCGGCCAGCGCTTTGTTTCAGCGCCGGTGTTTGGCCGGCCTGATGTGGCGGCTGCGGGCAAGCTCTTCGTCGCCGTCTCCGGCCCCTCGGACACGGTTGATGCCTGCATGCCTTTATTCGAGGCTATCGGGCAAAGAAGTTTTCGTTTCGGGACGAAGCCTGCGGACGCGAATCTGGTCAAGCTGAGCGGAAATTTCCTGATCTCGTCGGTGATCGAGGCGCTGGGTGAAGCCGTGGCACTGGTGGGCAAGGCCGGGTTGGATCAGCACCAGTACATCGACTTCCTTACTTCCACGCTTTTCAACGCGCCGGTCTACAAGACTTATGGCGGGCTGATCGCCGACAAAAAATTTACCCCCGCCGGTTTCGCTGCTCCCTTGGGGTTCAAGGACAATCGTCTGGTTCTGGCCGCCGCGGAAACCCTGCGCGTGCCTCTGCCGCTGGCGAGTCTCATCTACAACCGCTTTCTGACCTTGCTGGCTCACGGCGGTGAGTCTTTGGACTGGTCCGCCTTCTCACAGTTGGCGGCCGAGGATGCCGGGCAGCCGGCGCTGCCCGTTCCTCAAGTCTGATCGAGAATGGAGCTGTGGGTTTGGCTTCCGGCTAGGACCGCTCGAGCCTCGGTCCGTTTCCTGCCCGGCCTCGAAGGCAGCGACTATTTCCTGTTTTCAGCCTGCTGGCGCAGGCGTTGCTCTTTCTCTCTCAACTCCGGGGTCAATTGGTCGCCGAAGTCGTCCGCTTCGAACACCTGGCGAATCTCAAGCTCAGCTCCGCCGTCGAACGGACTGCGCTTGAGCCACTCGACCGCTTCTTCCATCGACCGTACCTGCCACAGCCAGAAACCGGCAACCAATTCTTTGCTTTCGGTGAATGGGCCGTCGGTGACGGTCTGCTTTCCGCCGGAAAACCTGACGCGCTTGCCCTTCGAACTGGGATGCAGCCCTTCGCCCGCCAGCATCACGCCGGCTTTCACCAGTTCCTCGTTGAACTTGCCCATCGCGGTCAGCAGCTCCCGGCTGGGCATGACGCCCGCCTCGCTATTTTTGTCGGCTTTAACGATCACCATACATCGCATGTCCTGTCTCCTCGATATGACTTTATGACTGGAGCTATGATTCGTGGCTCCATTTAGACGTCGAACGAGAAGCGCTGAGATCGACAGTCACGAAACTCTTCTCAAAAAAATATTCGCAAGGGTAGAGAATTGCCCGCGTTTCCTTGGCGGTCTTTGCGCGATTTTCTTTGCGTTCTTTGCGGTTAAATACGCAAAGAAAACCGTAAGGACGCCAGCCTCTACGGAATGACGGCCGATGCCGGATTCGAGGGAGGGCTTTCGTTCCCGCCATCGCTGACGGCGGTGACGTAGTAGCGATAGGACGCGCCGCGCCTCACCTTGGTATCGACATAAGTCGGGTCGGCCACGAAACCCAACGGTTCGAAAGTTCCGTCGACCCGGCTGCGATAAACCTTATAGCCGGTTATAGTCACGCCGGGCTTGGGGGCCGGCGGGGTCCACTTCAGAAGAACGCTGTGAGGCCTCTCATTGGCAGCCACCCGAAAGAGCACCACGCCGACGATCCCGAAGAAAAGGATCACCAGAATCGCAACCGGCAGGCGTAGCGCTCTTCGCAAGGGGACGTTATTTTACCGGCTGATTGACCAGCGAACCGGCTTCCGTAATGCTTCCTTTGACCAGGTCAGTCTGCAGCTTGAGCTTCTGGTGAGGGCGCAGATCGACCACCGTCTCAAAGGGCAGGTAGCCCGGTAAAGCGACGCGGACGCTGTGGCGCCCGGGCGTCAGCAGCATCGCTTTTCCTGCTCCATTGAACTCGTCCACGTGTCCGGCAAATTGATTATCTACGAACACCGCGGCCCGGGTGGGCGTGGCCGAGATTTTCAGTTCTCCGGTGGCCTCGCGGGTGTTGGGATGCTCATCCCTGACCAGCGCGACATTGATGATCGTGGCTTTTCCCGGCTCCAGTACAACCTGCTCGACCTGGTCCTTGTACCAGGCCTGGCGCACCATGATTTCATGGTTGCCGGGCAAGAGAACGATCTTCTTGTCGCCGGTCAGTTCCTTAACGAAGCCGACGTACTGTCCATCCACCCAAACCCCGGCAGTTTTTTCCGCCTTGTTGTGGGGAATGAACTTCAATTCAGATTGGACGCGGTCTTCGGCGCAGGCCAAGCCAACCATAGCCAGGACGACCAAAATTGCGGCTAAACTTCTACGACTAAACATCTTCACCTCCAAACAAAGGATCATTCTATTCGCTGGCGAAGACTAGTAGCCAGAGGGATTCCCCGATTCTGGCGCCGGGAGTACACCACGCTAGCTCTGCAATCAAAGGCTCTTAACTGCAAAGTTCGCAAAGGAAAACCGCAAAGGACGCAAAGGAAGACGCTGGTGAAGAAACGAGGAATGTGCTGACGACTGAAGACTGACGACTAATTCACCGATTCAAATACTGTCGCAGGCAGCGCACACACGGAACATACCCTTCCCGAATGGCTTCGGCCGCCGCTACCAGGCGAACTTCGCCTTCGGCCTCATGCTCATGCTTGTGGAGATACTTGCATCCTGGGACGTGAAAGGTCTTGCCATCGGCAGCAAGCTCAACCATCATCCCGGGCGGAACGCCGATACCCGGTTCAGCCATATAGGAACGAACCGCGGTGAGTGAAGATGAGTCCAATCTGGCCAGGGCGAAGCTCCCTGAAACCAGCGCCAGCGCCGCTACCGCAAGCAGCCATCCGAAAGCGGTTCCGCGCGGGCCGGGCATCGCTTCAGACAGTTTTTTTTGCCAGCGCGCGCTAAAACCGGCCGGTAACTCTACCCAACGATCGTCGGCATACAAACGCACAATGTTTTTGGCGCCATCCAGTATCGCGGTGCAGTGCCGGCAGTCGCGAAAATGCGCCTCCATCGCGGCCCGGAGTTCCGGGTTGACCTCGCCGTCAAGATAGTTCGAGATTTCCTGCCAGACTTGTTCGCAACTGACTACCATGGCTTACTCCCTTTCCCGAACGGCGTACGGCTGAACCAGCCATCCGCCAACTCGGGCGCCAGAATGTCTCGCAGCATCAACCTTGCACGCAGCAGACGCGTCTTGACGCTGGCGATCGAGATGTTCAAAACCTCCGCGGTTTCTGCAATCCCTACCTGCTCGACGTCGCGCAATATAAATACTTCGCGATACTTCTGTCCCAGCCTGGCCAACGCTTTGGCCAACAAGGCGCGGACTTCGCTTCTTTCCAATGCCTCCGAGGGGATTTCCCGCCAGTCGGCAAAGTCTCGCGGAGTGTAGGCCGCTTCTCCGTCATCCGGCGAGTCGGCGATGGGTTCGAAAAGCTCGGCATGCTGCTTCCTCAGGCGCATGCGCGCTTCGTTCACCGTGATCTGGATCAGCCAGGTGCTGAACTTGGACTCGCCGCGAAATTGCCGCAGGTTGGCAAAGGCCTTCAGGATGGCTTCCTGCGCCACGTCCTGGGCATCGGCTTCATTGCGCAACAGGGCTAGCGCGGTCCCGTAAACCCGGCGTTCGTAGGGCTTCACCAGCTTGGCGAACAGGGAAGACTCTCCCTTACAGATGCGGGCAATCAGGGATGACTCGCCGTCGTGGCCGGCGCCTGAGGTTTTCTCGACTATCGACATGCGCAGCAGCATCTGGGTTTGATCTTGTACAGTCCAGCTATCGGCCGTAGCGCCGGCGTCCCGCCGGCTGTCTGGAGGGCGTCCCGCCCTCCTACCGGGCCGGCCGGAGGCGGGCGCTACAGCAAGCTCAGGATGACGCCCTTTTAAAGTGGCAGTTGCAACTGATCCTTACCGCAAACGCTTTAGCGGTCGAGATATTCGGGATCTTTCTTCCATCCCGTCAGCATGGACGCAAAATTATTCCAGCCGTGCAGAATGACCATCACGAGATGTCCAAAAAGAAAGAAAAGGATTCCCCACATCACGGCAAAATGCCAGATGCGGGCCCAGTGAAAACCGCCCATCATCCAGGCCAGCCAAGAGAACTGCACCGGCTTCCACACCGCCAAACCGGTCAGCACCGACAGAACTCCCAGGCCCAGCACCGACGTATACGCCAATTTCTGCAACGGATTGTAAACTTCGCGCACAACCGGTTTCGGTCCGAAGAAAAAATAGTAGTGCACCATGGGCCAGACGCCGCGAATATCGCGCGGCATGAAGAGAACCTGGCGATAATTCCGGCTGAACACCTGATACCCGAGGTAGAAGACACCGGTCGCGATGTAGATCCACACGAACGTGAGGTGCCACTGCAGGCCGCCGCCCAGCCAACCCCCCAGCGCGAATGACTCCGGCCAGTGCAACAGATCCTTTTGCGGGATTTTTGCGCCGAAGCTGGGGAAGGCGCGAAATATCTGGAAGCCGCTGGCCACCATCACCAGCAGCGAGGCGGCATTCAGCCAATGAGAGAAGCGCACCGCCCAGGGATGTTCATAGGCAGCCCGTTCCACTTCGCCGGTCTTGACCGACTCGACTTCAATTACGGCATCATGCATGGCGTTCTTTCCACTCCTGCGTCGTTACAAACCGTAGAACGCAGAATAGCCCTGATCCTCCCAGTAGCCCACGCGATTCAGGACATTGGTGACTTTTAGCTCAGTCAAATACTTGGCCTGCTTGTAACCGATCTTGGTTGGAATCTGCAAACGCAGCGGGGCGCCATGCTCGCGGGTCAGCGGCCGGTCATACATCTCGTAGCACAGCAGAGTTTGCGGGTGCAGGGCGGTCGCCATGTCGAGCGATTCATAATAGTCGTCGGCGCACTCGACGAACACAAAGCGTGCCTTCGTATCGGCGCCGATTGTCTCCAGGAAATCCGAGAGCCGCGCCCCGCCGAAGCGGCCAATGACGTCCCAGCCTTCGACGCATATGTGGCGCGTGTTCTGACGCAGTCGGGGCAGCGACTGCACTTGCTCCAGCTTGTATTCACCCGGCTTCCGCACCGCCCCGCTCACCGTCAGAGTCCAATTCTCCAGGTCGACTCCGGGATCGGCAACGTCATAACCGTTAATAGGAAACTTTTCGAACGGCACAACTTTCGAATCCGGGAAGGTAGTAGCCATATGTCCGGACCGAAACAAGCGGGCAGAAGCCCAGTCACTGAAGCCCAACCCAGCTTTGAGCAGCGGTTCCTGCAATTTGGGAATGGCAAATGCCCCGACGGCCAGCACCGGCGCCAGCTTCAACAATTCGCGGCGAGTGACCTTCTTAAACTTGCGAGAATCGATTCGCTTGTCCATTTTCCACCAGCGTAGCCCAATGGAGGCCGGGCGTCCCGCCCGGCTGGACGAGCCAGACGCTCGTCCTCCATCATCATCTCCCACTGAGATTCCCTGTACCCAGAAAAGTTACGCGACTAGCCCTTTACCGTCTCCGCCACAAAGCTGGCAAAGTCCTTTATATCCTGCTCGGTGGTATCGAAGGAGCACATCCAGCGCACCACGGATTGCTCCTCGTTCCATACGTAAAAGAAATAGCGCTTTTGCAGCTTGGCAATCGCCGGGCGTGGGATCTTCGCGAACACCCCGTTGGCTTCGACTTTATACACGATCTTTATCTGCGGAATCCCGCTGAGTTTCTTCTGTAGCAGGCGAGCCATACGGTTGGCGTGTTGCGCACTCTTCAGCCAGAGGTCGTCGGTGAACAGGGCATCGAATTGTGCCGAGATGAAACGCATCTTGGACGCCAGTTGCATCCCCTGTTTGCGCAAATAAAGGAAGTCATGGCCCAGCTTCTTGTCGAAGAAAACCACGGCTTCGGCTCCCAGCGCCCCGTTCTTGGTTCCGCCGAAAGAAAGAACATCCACTCCCAGGTCTCGCGTTGCCTGTCGCAGAGTCTGCCCCAGACTGGCGGCGGCGTTCGCGATGCGGGCCCCGTCCATGTGCAGAAACATGCCGCGCTCGTGAGCGAAGCGGGCCAGTGCTTTTATTTCTTCCGCCTGGTACACCGTCCCGACTTCCGTAGCCTGCGTGATGGAGATGACGCGCGGCTGCACATGGTGCGGATCGTCGATGCCATGGTAGGCCTGACTGGCCGCATCGACCGTCAGCTTGCCCCCCGTCACGCGAACCGGAAGGAGTTTGCAGCCGGTGAACTTCTCCGGAGCGCCGCATTCGTCGGTGTAGATGTGCGCGGCTTCGCCACATATGACCGCGTGATACGAATTGGTCAGAGCCTTCAGGCTCAGGCAGTTGGCCGCCGTGCCGTTAAACACGAAAAAGACTTCGATATCCGGGCCGAAACGCTGCTCGAATTTTTGCACCACGGAAGCAGTGTAGGGATCATCCCCATACCCAATGGCATGGCCCCGGTTCGCTTCGCCAACGGCTCGCAAGACTTCCGGGTGCACTCCGGCATTGTTGTCGCTGGCGAAACTGCGGGCAGGTTTCATGATTCGAAATAATGTAGCAGAGGGCGCTGTGGGGCGGACACTCCTGTCCGCCGCCTTTGATTTGGACTTGGACTTTGAACTTTGAAACGGTCCCGGCCAACCTCAACTTCAAAAGCGGCGGACAAGAGTGTCCGCCCCACATCATTCTTTAGCCGTGCCATGGCACGATGGTGGTGTTACTGGCTGAGTACGACCGTGATCTTGGCGATGCAGCCTCGCGCAACTATGTTTGAGGCATGACACTGGTACTCATGATGGTGGTTCTGGCGTTCGGCCTGCTGTACGTGGCGGTCGTGGCCGAAGAACGGCAGATGCAGGAAGCCACCAAAGCCCGCAAGCGCTAAACGCTGGTTAAGCGTTAAATATGAGGCTATCCGGCTCGACGCCGGACTTCGGATACGTCCTTCCGTTTCTTCTATTATCTTTCCTAAAATTTTCGAGTCCAGATTTGCGGCCTGACATCTGTATAGTCTTAATCACGGCTTCAGGTGCTGCGCTCGATCCAGACGATGCACCCGGCTGGTATGTCACAGAGGTAGTCCAACCATGGATTTGCTTAGACTCGGGAAGCCGTGTCCGTCGACTCTGGGGCCGCCATCGCGATCCGGTTTGGCGGCGGTTTTGGGACTGGCCTCGTTAGGTCTGGCCTGTGGCGGAGGGGCCGTCCGCGGGGCCCAAGCCCAGGGCCCGGCTGGGATCCCGGTAAAAGTCGAAACCGCCAAGTTGATTTCGGTGAACGACACATCCGAGTATGTCGCCACCCTGAAATCTCGCGATACCGCGGTGATTATGCCGCAGGTGGAAGGTCAGATTACCGACATCTATGTGCATTCCGGTACCCACGTCTCTGCCGGCACGCCCCTGATGCAAATTGATCCGGCCAAACAGCAGGCCACCCTGAAAACCCAGGTAGATACACTTGCGGCCAAGCGGGCTGAATTGGTATGGGACCAGCAGGAATTTGAACGCAACAGCGGCCTGTACGATGCGAAAGTGATCAGCAAACAGGCTCTCGATCAGGCCAAAACGAACCTGGATCAAGCCAAGGCCCAGCTGCAGGCCCTGCAGGCGCAGGTGCGCCAGGAAACCGTGCAATTGCAGTACTATCGGGTGACCGCCCCCAGCGCCGGCATCGTCGGAGACATCCCGGTGAGGGTGGGAGATCGGGTCACTACCACTACGCCCCTCACCACCGTGGACAAGCCGGGCAGTCTCGAAGCGTACGTTTACGTGCCGGTCGAGCGCTCCTCCCAGCTACGGCCGAACCTGCCCGTGCAGATCATCGACCAGTCGGGCTCGGTGATCGCGGAGAGCCGTATCAACTTCATCTCGCCCCAGGTCGACTCCACGACTCAAACGGTTCTAATCAAGGCCCCGATCGCGAACAACAATGACAAACTGCGGAATGCGCAATTCATCCACGCCCGCATCGTGTGGGGTTCGCAGGAGCGCACCGTCGTGCCCGTGCTCGCAGTCTCCCGCTTGGGCGGACAGTACTTCGCGTTCGTGGCGGAGCAGCAGAATGGGAAAATGGTGGCGCATCAGAAGCCGTTGCGGGTCGGGGATATGACAGGCAACGACTATGTGGTGCTGGAAGGGATCAAGCCCGGGGACAAGATCATCGTTTCGGGCACCCAATTCCTGATCGATGGCGCCCCGGTTCTGGTACCGCAAGGCTAAGAGGCGGACGTTAGACCTCGGACTTTCAACCTCAGCCTTCGGACCTTGGCCGGCAGACTTTAGAACCTCGCTTCCGGACTCGCGGATTTCGAAGTCTCAGGTACACTACATTTCTTTTATCTGTTGCGCGTTGCTTCAACCGGTTTCCTGAAGTCCAGGGTCTGAGGTCTGACGCCCGACGTCCGAGGTCCGCTTCTTGTTCGTTGATTTTTTTATCAAACGGCCGGTCTTTGCCACGGTTTGCGCGCTGCTGATTATCCTGGCCGGTTCGGCCGTGATTCCCACCTTGCCGATCGCCCAGTTTCCTACCCTGGCGCCACCGCAGATTTCCGTGACCAGTGTTTATGTCGGGGCCAGCGCCCAGACCGTGGAAAGCGCTGTAACCGTCCCTCTCGAACAGCAGATTAACGGCGCCGAAGGCATGAAGTACGTCACCTCGACCAGCAGCAGCAACGGGGTGAGCACCATCACCGCAACTTTCGATCTCAACCGCGATCCCGATCTGGCCGCCGTCGACATTCAGAATCGGGTGAACACGGCGCAGGGACGATTGCCCAATGCGGTCAAGGCGACCGGAATCACCATCGTCAAGGCCTCGAGCAATTTCGTGTTGGGTGCGGCCATCTTCTCGCCTGAGGGGCGTTACTCTCCGCTCTTCATGAGCAACTACCTCGACGTCTATGTGCGGGACTCGCTGAAACGCGTGCCGGGGGTCGCGGACGTGATCGTTTTCGGCGAACGCAAGTATTCCATGCGCCTGTGGCTGGATCCGGTGCGCATGGCAAGCCGCGCTCTTACCGCTACCGATGCGGTGAGCGCGTTGCAGGAGCAGAATGTCGATGTCGCCGCCGGGCAGGTGGGCCAACCTCCGATCCAGGCCGGACAGGAGTTTCAAATCAGCGTTCGCGCCATCGGCCGGCTCAGCGAAGCCTCCCAGTTTGAAAACATTATTCTGAAAACGAATTCCGACGGGACGCTGGTTCGCCTCAAAGATGTCGGCCGGGCTGAACTCGGCGCTGAAGACTACAGCTCGGACTTGGTGTTCGACGGGTACAACGCGGTCGGCCTCGGAGTGACGCAGCTCTCCACGGCGAACGCCCTCGAAGTTGACCGGCTGGTGATTGCCGAGCTGGACCGGCTGGCCAAGCACTTTCCGCCCGGCATGCAATACAAGAACGCCTTCGATACCACCGAAGCCGTGAGCGAGTCGATTCGGGACGTGCTCACTACCCTGATCGAGGCCATCGTCCTGGTCATCCTGGTTATTTTTATCTTTTTGCAAGACTGGCGCAGCACGATCATTCCCGCCGTGACCATTCCGGTTTCGTTGATTGGGACTTTCGCCTTCGTCAAGATTCTGGGATTCTCCGTCAACACTCTCACCCTCTTCGGAATCACTCTGGCTACAGGGTTGGTGGTAGACGACGCGATCGTGGTTATTGAAAACATCGAACGCCATGTCCAGGAAGGCGAGCGCGATACCCACAAAGCGGCTTCGGTTGCGATGTCCGAAGTAGCGGGTGCGGTCATCGCCACCTCGCTGGTGCTGGTCGCGGTCTTTGTGCCGGTGGCATTTTTCCCCGGCACGACTGGCATTCTGTTTCGCCAGTTCGCCCTGACCATCGCGTTCTCGATTTCAATTTCCGCGTTTAACGCTCTGACTCTCACACCGGCGCTGTCCGCCATCCTGTTGGGACGCGAGCACGGCGAAAAGAACTGGTTCTTCAAGCGCGTCGATCGAGTCATCAATGGGGTCACCGAAGGCTACCGGCGAGCGTTACGACTGTTTTTGCGTTTTCGGTGGATCGCTGCCCTGCTGTTCCTCGGGGCTCTTGGACTCACTTACCTGATTTTCCAGCGTGTACCTAAAGGCTTCGTACCCAACGAAGACCAGGGCTACTTCATCATCGCGGTGCAGGCGCCGTCCGGAGCGTCGCTCGAATACACCAAGGGCATTGGCCAGCAAGTTCAGAAGATTCTGCAGGACATTCCGGAAGTGGAAGGGATTTTCGCCATCTCCGGTTTCAGCTTCAGCGGCAGCGTCTCCAACCAGGCCTTGGTGTTCGTTCCTTTGA
Source organism: Terriglobia bacterium (assembly GCA_963822555.1). Lineage (GTDB taxonomy): Bacteria > Acidobacteriota > Terriglobia > Terriglobales > Acidobacteriaceae > JAIQFF01. Next base: position 2,835,640 of record CAWGHY010000002.1, on the reverse strand, counting down.
AGCCGTATTCGCAGCGCAAGGGCGACGCACACGCCGCGGAAGCTATCGTGAACCGGATTCGCGGCCGCCTGTTCGGTATTTCCGGCGCCCTCGTGCTTCCATTTCTGCCGCCGGCGGTGCAGGGACTTGGCCAGTTCGGGGGCTTCGCCTACGAATTGCAAGATCAGGGCAGCCACAGCTTGGAAGAGCTGGCAAATGTAACCCAGGACTTGATACGGCAGGGCGGCGCTCGCAAAGATCTGACCGGCCTCTATAGCACCTACACCGCCAACGATCCGCAGTTCGTGGTGACCATCGATCGCGAGAAGGCAAAGAGCCTGCACGTCCCGTTGGGACAGATTACGGACGCGTTGAGCATCTACATGGGCTCCGCGTACGTCAATGATTTCGATTTCAACAACCGCTCCTACCGGGTTTATATTCAGGCGGACCAGCAGTTCCGCGCCCAATCCAAGGACATCACGCAGTTCTATGTTCGCTCGGACAGCGGGTCGATGATTCCGCTGGAAAACCTGGTCTCGATCAAGCAAACCACCGCGCCCCAAGTGATCAGCCACTACAACCTGTTCCGCTCGGCTGAGATTGACGGCTCGGCTGCTCCCGGCTACAGCTCAGGCCAGGCCCTGGACGCCATGGCGGAGCTAAGCCAGAAAGTCCTGCCCCAGGGATTCACCTTCCAGTGGACCGGCCTGTCGCTGGAGGAACTAAGTTCGGGAAGCACCACGCTGATTCTTTTCGGACTGGGCACGCTGGTGGTGTACCTGACGCTTTCCGCGCAATATGAAAGTTTTGTTCTGCCCTTCATCGTGCTGCTGGCGGTTCCGGTGGCGCTCCTGGGTGCGTTGACGGCCCAATCATTGCGTGGACTGGAAAACGACGTCTACTGCCAGATCGGACTGGTGATGTTGGTGGGATTGTCCAGCAAGAACGCCATTCTGATTGTCGAGTTTGCCGAACAGTTGCGGCACGGTGGCATGCCGCTGTTCGAAGCCGCGGTGGAAGCGGCAAGAATCCGGCTGCGTCCGATCCTGATGACATCGCTGGCTTTCATCCTGGGCGTGGTGCCGCTGGTGGTGGCATCCGGCGCGGGAGAACACGGCCGGCACTCAGTCGGCACCACGGTCTTCGGCGGCATGATTCTTTCGACCATCCTGAACCTGTTCTTTATTCCGGTGCTTTACCTGATCATCGAAGGCTGGCGCGAACGGGGAAAGCCAGAGGCGGTTGTGCCGCCTGCGGTGGTGGAATAATTTCAGCTCCCTCTTCAATGATGGCGTCATCCTGAACGACTTTTAGTCGTGAAGGATCTCGCGTAGGCTCAAACTCAGCCACTACCCGAAAATGATAGGCTCTGCGCATGAGTCGTGACGTCCTGATTCTGCGCCAACCGGAGATCCGCGCTCTGCTCGACCCTCGCGCCTGCATCGCGGCGATGGAACAGGCGTTCGCCGCATACTCCACCGGCCAAGCCCAACTTCCATCGGTTATTCACCTGGATATTCCAGAAGAAGATCGATCTCAAAAGCGTGGCGAGATTCACATCAAGGCGGGATATCTACACGGCGGTCCCTACTACGCGGTCAAGATCGTTTCCGGATTTCCCCGCAATACGCAACTGGCCCTGTCCCCGAACGACGGCATGGTAGCCGTATTCGACTCGCATACCGGGGCTCCGGCTGCGTTCCTGCTCGACAACGGGTTGATCACCGACGTCCGCACCGGAGCCGCGGGGGCTGTCGCCGCGAAGCATCTCGCCCGCAAGAAGATTGGCACCGTCGCGGTGATCGGGAGCGGCGGGCAAGCGCGATACCAGGTGGAGATGCTGGCTTTGCAGAGAAACTTTAGCGAACTCCGCCTATGGGGACGCGATCCCCACAAGGCGCAAGCCTGCGCCGACGATCTGGCAAAAAGCTCCGGCATTTCCGCCTGCAATTTTGCCGTGACGGAATCGGTCCAGCAAGCGGTGGAGGGTGCCGATCTCGTGATTACGGTCACAGCCAGCCGCAAGCCTTTGGTGCGAGGGGAATGGCTGAACTCCGGAGTGACGGTGATCGCGGTGGGTTCCGATGCGCCCGATAAACAGGAACTCGATGTGGGTGTGCTGGCCCGCGCCGACAAGATTGTGGCCGACAGTGCCGCGCAATGCCTGCGCCTGGGCGAAACCCACCACGCAGTCGAAACCGGAGTCATCACAAAAGACAAAATCTACGCAGAACTGGGCGAGATCACGGCTGGCTTAAAGCCCGGCCGCACCTCAGAAAATGAAATCATCGTCTGTGATCTCACCGGCGTCGGGGTACAGGATGTCGCCGCGGCCACCCTGGTGCTGGAACGCGCAAGGGTTAAGTAGCGCCGGCGTCCCGCCGGCTGTCCTGAGGGCGTCCCGCCCTCAGTTTGTGAAATGAGGCCAAGGCTAAGCAGCTCCGCGGCGCAAGCTCTCGCTGCGTACTGCCTTCGAACGCCCGCCCTTCTTCTTCAATTCTTCCAACGTAAGATCGACCCGTGCCAAACCGCGCAGCGTGTAGTCGACATCGTATCCAAAGCCCACCCGGATATAGCGCCCCACTCCAAAGTGGTCGCCCGGAGTAATCAGCACAGACTGTTCCTTGCGCAGCCGGTCAAACAGCGTGCTGGAAGAAATCGGCAGCTTGTAGCGAAAGAAAGTGATCGCGCCCGCCACCGGCGGAATGTAGCTGAAAATGTCATCGTGCGAATGGATCCACGATTCCAGCCGCGGCAGATTGCGGCGGACGATCGCGCGCGTTCTTTCGAGCACCTGCTCGCGCCGCACAGGTTCCATTACGATCCGCGCCAGACGGTCGGAGAGCATCGTCGGAGTCAGCGTAGTGTAGTCATGATAGGAGCAAAGTTTGGCGATCACCTTCGGGGGGGCGACAATCCATCCCAGCCGGAGCCCAGGCAGTCCAAAAGCCTTGGAAAGTCCGGAGGTGATCAGTAGCTTGTCGTAGCTTCCCCAAAAAGTCGGAGTCAGCGGCCCGCTCAACTCCGCTCCCCGGTAAATTTCGTCAACCAGCAGCCAGGCGCGGGCCTTACGCGCGACGCGCACAATCTCGTCCATCTCCTCCTGATTGAGGACTGCACCTGTGGGATTGTTGGGATTCGTCACCACGATCAGGCGCGTCTTCTTGCTCACTGCGCGATGCAGACCGTCAATGTCGAGCGCCCAGCGCGGCTTTCCGTTCTGGGTCGCTTCCACCAGATAAAAGCCATTTGTCTTCGCCGCGAAGGCGCGGGAAAGTCCCCAGGTCTGAAGGTAATTCGGCAGCATAACGGCGGCGTGATCGCCTTTTTCCAGCAATCCCCACAAGGCCATGAAGTTGGCTTCGGAGCCGCCGTTGGTGACCAGCACATGGTCGCCGGTCGTGCCATACCATGCAGCGATATGGTTGCGAAGTTCCTGCGACCCGTCGGACTCGGGATACTTCAGGCCGAGCGAAAGAAAATCAGCCGAGTTCTGAGAAGTTTGTAGAACCTCCTCGACGCGCATCGGAAGCACGCCGCTCTCGGACAGATTGAATTCGACCTCGTTCTCGTACAGGCACTGCGTTCGCTCCATCCGGAACAGATCAATGCGCACGGTCCCTCCAGTCGGGCTGGCAATGCGCAAATCTAGCAGAGAAAGCAGCAGGGAAGGAAGAGTTGTCTTTGCGTCCTTCGCGGGTTCCTTGGCGAACTTTGCGGTTAGAGTTCGAAGGCCAACTTCTTAACCGCAAAGGACGCAGAGGAAGTCCGCAAAGATTTATGGTTGGACGCGCTGCTGGGCTGCTCCCAGCACTTGCCTTTGTCCGGATTGCTGCACAAACGCGATCACGCGCAGATTGGTCAAGTCGGTTTTCGAGTCCAGCTTGGCCTGAACATCCTGCGAGAAGCCCTTTCCGCCATCGAGGTTGCCGATCTTTGTGAGGCTCTGCACCACGCCGACGTGGCTCAATCGGTGGCCGCTGTTTTCTCCCCGCAATACCTGCGACTCGGCATGATTCAGCGCCACTACGAGATAGACCTCGGCTTTGCGAATCTTCAGGCTCTCCGGCAGGGCGTCGGTGTCGATGTGTGCCCGCAAGGACTTTGAACCGTCCAGCGAGATTCCGGAAATACGCACCCCGACCTTCGGCAAGCTCAAAGCCTTTTGAACCGCCTGGCTGGCCAGTTGTGGATCGCCACCGACAAACTCAGCGTTGCCATCGACCACCATCTGCGGTGTGTAGACCGTGCGCAGTCCAAACCGGTCAGAGTAGGCGTTCTGGCGATCGCTAAAGAAACGCGAAGAATAAGGATCGGTCCACCCGATATGGTTCCAATAGTCCACATGCTCGCTGAGCACGATCAACTGTGCGCCATTCACAGGTTGCGTGCGATCCAGTTGCTGTAGCAGCGCGTCCGCTGGAGGACAACTCGAGCATCCCTCGGAGGTAAATAGCTCGACCAGGACCGGAGAAGGAGCATTGCCGCGAGGAGCATCGGAGGCAAGCATGAACAAAGAGGTAAGTGCGAAAAGAAAAGCCAACAGCTTGACCATTTCAGACACCATCCAGCGTTGCCAGAAGTATCGCACGCTGCCAGGGTTGATGTGCGAAAAGAAGGAAAAGTTACACTGTGTCATCCTGAGCGGAGAAAAACGTTTCGCTCGCGAAACGTTTTTCGAAGTCGAAGGACCCCTACCGATTAACGGCTGCCGGGTCCTGATGGACTACGCCTCCGCCATCACAAGCCACGTGGGGACAGCCGCCCTCGGCAGTCCGGTCGAGCAAAGCCGCCGCTGGGTCCCCGAAAACTGTTGGATCTTGCTGCGCTACGCCGGACGGCCGGGCGCGGCCGTCCCCACGTGGTCTGTGGCTTGTCGTCTATAATGACGAAATTCTCTTCATCATGCGTGAAATCTTCTTGGTGGGCCTGTTGCTTTCCGTTCTTGCCTCGGCCCAGACGACCACTCCGAAGTCTCCGCGGCCCACCCCTCCGGTGCCCGAGTTCAAAGACGTCGCCAGGGAAGCTGGCCTAACCGTTTCCCACATCTCCACTCCGGAAAAGAAATACATCGTCGAATCCATGAGCGGCGGAGCCGGTCTGATCGACTGCGACAACGACGGCAAGCTCGACATCATCACCGTGAACGGTTCGACGATCGATCGCTACCGCCAGGGCGGCGATCCCATGATTACGCTCTACCATCAGGATGCGAATTTTAAATTCACCGACATCACCAGCGCAGCGGGTCTGACGCGCAAAGGCTGGGGCATGGGCGTGGCCGTCGCCGATTTCGACAACGACGGACTGCCTGACATCTACGTGACCGGCTTCGGCGGGAATGCCCTTTATCGCAATCTGGGCAATTGCAAGTTTGAAGATGTTACTGAGAAAGCGGGCGTAGCCGCCGGCGGTTTCAGCACCGGCGCAGCCTGGGCCGACTACGATCGCGATGGCTTCGTCGACCTCTACGTCTCGCGCTACGTGCATTTCGATATGGACCACTTGCCCACCTTCGGCAGCGATGAGAAGAATTGCCGCTTCAAGGGGATCCTCGTCCAGTGCGGCCCCTGGGGCATGATCGGCGAATCGGATATTCTCTTCCACAATCGCGGCGATGGCACCTTCGAAGAAGTTTCAAAAAAGGCGGGGATGGAGGACGTAAACAAGTACTACGGCCTGGGAGTGGTCTGGGGCGACTACGATAACGACGGTTGGCCCGACCTTTACGTCGCCAATGACGCCGGTCCGAATTATCTCTATCACAACAAACACGACGGCACCTTCGAGGAAGTCGGCATGCTTTCCGGCGTTGCGCTCGGCGGCGATGGCCAGGCGCAGGGCTCCATGGGCGTGGATTGGGGCGACTATCTGCATGAAGGCCTGCTATCCATGTTCGTCACCAATTTTCATGAGCAGCCCGACACGCTGTATCGCAATCATGGCAAGGACGGTTTTTCCGATGTGAGTTGGCCGGCGAAAATTGCGCAGCCCACATTTCTCAAAGTGGGCTGGGGCACGGCCTTCTTCGATATGGATAACGATGGCTGGCTGGATATTTTCATCGCCAACGGCCACGTGTATCCCCAAGTGGATTCAATTCCTGGCGGCCTGAGCTACCGTGAGCCCATGCAGCTTTTCCGCAATCGTCGCGACGGCACTTTCCAGGATGTCTCCAGCACCCTGGCCTCGATTCCGCCAGAAAGCCGGCGGGGAGCGGCCTTCGGTGATATCAATAATGATGGCAATGTCGACGTTGTCCTGGTAAATGTCGGAGCGCCTCCAACGCTCCTGCTGAATCAGGGCCGAAACGGTAATCATCGTGTCCTTTTTAAGCTTACTGGGACGAAGAGCAACCGGTCAGCTATCGGAGCGAGGGTAACTGTGAAGGCAGGGAAGCTGGCGCAGTTCAGCGAAGTCCGCGGCGGAGGCAGCTATCTTTCGCAGAACGATCTGCGGCTGCACTTTGGCCTGGGAGCGGAGATCAAAATGAGCGAAGTCGAGATCAGATGGCCGAGTGGGAGAGTAGAAGTGCTGCGCGATGTGCCGGCGGATTTTATTTATGCCGTAGTGGAAGGCCGGGGGATTACCGGCCAGACCGCGCTGCCGGCTCCATAGATTTCATTCCGGTTCCAGCAGTTTCCCCAGCGTGGGTTTGTGCTTATCAATTTTCTTGTCCCTGCGATCCGGGACCACGCGTCCCGCGGGCGGCGCGCCGATCTGTGCCCGCGCCATGGCCTTTACCTGATCCACCGCGCTGAACTGCTTCGGCTTGCGCTTCTTCTTCGCCACTGCAACATCTTGCCATAGCTTGTCCACGGCAAAGCTGCAATAATTAAGTTGGAAGGCGAAACGTAAACCATCGCCGGAGACTGACCAGACCATGGAAGAACGAGATTTCTTCGACGAGCGGACGGAAAAAAAGATGGCCACGCTGAACTGCCCGCATTGCCATCAGCCCGCGGAATACGAAGTCACCTGGATTGTCCGCACCAAAAAGCGGCAGTTGCCCGGACGCGGCGACGAACGCGACCGCGCCCGTTTCGCCAAGGCCCGCTCCTACATGCTGCGCAAAGACGACCTCATGGGCTGCAAGAACGTGCGCTGCCGCAAACGCTTCGAAATTTCCGGCGTGCAGTCCGTGGTCTTCACGGATTAGCTGTCAGCCATCAGCCAATCAATGACCTGAAACAGCCACTGTCCATTGTGGGCTTAATGCCGAGTGCTCATTTATACTCAGTTGTTTGCCTCAGGTGACTTGATGAAGATTCTGGTCTGCATGAAACAGGTGCCGCAGAAGGATGCGCCGCTCAAACTCAACGAGTCCGGCACCTGGATCCGCGAAGATGTGTCCTACGAGGTCAACGAACCCGACGCCTTCGCCCTGGAAGAAGCGCTGCGTCAAAAAGAAAAGCACAGTGGGGAAGTCGTGGTCGTCACGGCCGGCCCTGCCCGTGCCCAGCAGGTCTTGCGCGAGGCGCTGGCCAAGGGAGCGGACCGCGCCATCCATCTCGAGGACAACGCCTTCGTCGCTCTCGATGCTTCGAACACCGCCCGCGCCTTTGCCGCTGCCATTAAAGATGAAAAGTTCGACCTCATCTTCACCGGGTTGCAATCCGACGATTACGGATACGCGCAAACCGGGGTGGTGCTGGCCGAAATGCTGGGCTGGCCGCACGCCACCATCATCATGCAGATCGAAAAGACGGACGGCGGCATCCGTGTCAAACGCGAACTAGAAGCCGGATATTTTCAGTTTGTAGATATGCCGCTCCCTGCAGTGCTTACCATCCAATCCGGAATCAACAAACTTCGCTATGCCACGTTGATCGGCATCAAACAGGCGAAAAACAAGCCGATGCGCAAAGTGACCCTGGCGGACGTGCAGTCCGCGATCGGCCCCAACCTGCAGAAAATCGAGCGCCTTTATGTTCCCCAAAAAACCAAGAACACAGAGTTTCTCGAAGGTCCTCCGGCCGAGGTAGCCAAGAAGCTGGTGGAAAAATTACGCAACGAAGTGCGCGTCCTGTAACTGAGAACCGAGAACTGAAATCCGGCAACTGAGTTTCTGATCCACAGTTTCCGATGCTTACCAGAGACGTAAAAAAATCATGGCCGACTTAATCCTAGTCATCGTCGAACAACGTGAAGGCAAGCTAAACCGCGTCTCGTGGGAGACCCTTGCTGCCGGTCAAGCCCTGGCGGCTGAAACCGGCTGGACTCTCGAAGCCGCCGTCGTCGGAAGCGGCGTCGCCAGTCTTGCCCAGGAAGTCGCAGGCAAGAAGGTCGCGAAAGTCTATGCCCTCGAGTCGCCCAAACTCGAACCCTACACCCCCGATGCCTTCGCAGCCGCGCTGAAGCAATTCATCGAATCGAAGCAACCGAAGCTGGTGCTGATGCCGCACACTTATCAGGTGCGCGATTTTGTGCCCAAGCTGGCTACAGCGATGAATCGCACTGCCATTAGCGACTGCATCGGATACAAGAAAGATGGAGACAAGCTGCTCTTCACTCGCCAGATGTTCCAGGGTAAGCTGGCCGCCGACGTAAGCTTCACCTGCGATGCCCCCTGGTTCGTGACGTTTCAGAACGGAGCTTTCCGCGGCGACAAAGTCGAGGCCGGCGCCAGCGCCGCCCCTGTCGAAACCGTCAAGATGGAAATCGCTGACGGCGTCATCCGCAACAAACCACAGGATGTTTTCAAGGAAGCCAAGCAGGCAGTCGATCTGACGCAGGCCGAAATCATCGTGTCGGTTGGCCGCGGAATTAAAGAACAGAAAAATATCGAACTGGCCAAACAGCTTGCAGAAGCCCTCGGCGGCGAGCTGGCAGCGTCGCGCCCCATTTGCGACTCAGGCTGGCTCCCCATGGACCGCCAGATTGGATCGTCAGGACAAACGGTTGCGCCCAAGCTTTATCTCGCTCTAGGAATCAGCGGCGCCATTCAGCACATCGTCGGCATGAAGGGCGCCCGCACCATCATCGCGATCAATAAAGATTCAGAAGCGCCGATTTTCGAAATCGCTGACTATGCGGTAGTGGGGAATTTGTTCGATATCGTGCCGCCGCTGATTGAAGAAGTGAAGAAGGCGAAGGCTGGGGGATAGGTTTCAAGGTTTCACGTTTCAAGGTTTGAAACCGGGTGGCACGAGGAGATATCGTGAGCCATTCTTACCGAGATTTGATAGTTTGGCAGAAAGCAAAGCGTTTGGCCGTTCACGTTTATGGCCAAACGGAAAATATTGCTGAGGGCCAAGGTAGCGAGCGTCCTGAATCGATCATCTCCACAACCCCAAGACCTTGAAACGCGAAACCTTGAAACCTTGAAACCTGAATGCTGATCTTCCGCAAACCGCTCCCAAACGTTGAACGCCCCCAGATGCCTGCCGATGTCGTCATCGTAGGCGGAGGTCCGGCGGGTATGGCGTGTGCTTTGCGGCTCTCGCAGCTTATCGATCAGCACAACGAGAAAAACGCCGAGTCGCAGCTCAGCAAAGAAAATATTTACGTGCTCGAAAAAGCCCGCGAGATCGGACAACACTGCCTCTCCGGTGCGCTGCTCGATCCCCGCTCCATGTGCGAACTGCTTCCTGGTTTCGAAAAAGAAGCGCCACTCGATGCCGAAGTCACGAAAGAGGCGGTTTACTTTCTCACTGAGAAGGGGAAGGTCAAATTTCCCATCACCCCGCCTCCTCTGCGCGATCACGGCAACTACGTGATCTCGCTCAACCGGTTTGTGAAGTGGTTGGGCGGGAAGGTGGAAGAAACCGGTATCACGATCTTCACGGGATTCGCGGGCTCCGAGCTTTTGTTTGACGGCAACCGCGTCACCGGCGTCCGCACTGACGACAAAGGCGTGGACAAACAGAACCAGCCGAAATCAAATTTCGAACCGGGCTACGACCTGCAGGCCAAGGTTGTCATTCTTGCCGAGGGAACTCGCGGTTCGCTTACAAAACAGCTCATTGCGCGTTTTGCTCTCGATCGCGACTGCAACCCACAAACCTACGGGCAAGGCATCAAGGAACTCTGGGAAGTTCCCTCCGGGCGCATCGCACCGGGCGAAGTGATTTACACCATGGGCTGGCCGCTGACGACGAAGGAATATGGCGGCGCCTGGATTTACGGCGGGAAGGACAATGTCGTTTCTCTCGGCTTTGTCGTGGGGCTCGATTATCCCGATCCGCGTCTTGATCCGCAGCGTGTGTTGCAGGAGTTCAAGAAGCATCCGCTCGTCTCCCGGCTTCTCCAGGGCGGAAAAATGATTCGCTATGGCGCCAAAAGCTTGCCCTACGGCGGTTGGTGGTCGATTCCGCCTGTTGCTGGAGACGGTTGGATGATCCTCGGCGATTCTGCCGGTTTCCTGAACTCGCAGCGTCTGAAGGGAATTCATCTCGCCATCAAGAGCGGCATGCTGGCCGCTGAGACGGCTTTCGAAGCACTGAAGAAAAATGATTTCTCCACGGCCAGCTTAAGCGATTATCAGCGGCGCGTGGAATCGAGCTGGATCAAGGACGAACTTTGGAAGGTCCGCAATTTTCATCAGGGCTTCGAGCATGGATTCTGGCGCGGCATGATCAATGCCGGCCTGCAGCAATTCACCGGCGGCCGCGGCCTGCATGCGCACTATCCGTCGACTGCGGGATACCAGCACCTCAAAAAATTATCCGAGCTGCCGGCAGATGGTGGCGCTGAAGCCAATCTCATCGGTCCCGCCAAAGGCGACGGCAAGCTGACCTTCGACAAGCTCACCGACCTTTACCACTCCGGCACCAAGCATGAAGAGGACCAACCGGCGCACCTGATCATTCACGACACCGACGTTTGCAACACGCGATGCATAAAGGAATTTGGCAACCCGTGCCAGAATTTCTGCCCCGCCAACGTATACGAAATGGTGGACGATGCCGCCGAGCCCAATGGAAAGCGCATCAGCCTGAACCCGTCGAATTGCGTGCACTGCAAGACCTGCGACATCGCCGACCCGTACCAGATCATCACCTGGGTCCCCCCAGAAGGCGGCGGCGGTCCGAATTACGATGGCATGTGAGCGACACGAGCCATGTGGGATGGGTCTTGAACCCATCCAGGTCGAGCCCAGCTCGACGGCTATCAGCACCGCGGTTTGAAGCTCGCAAGGTTATCGCCGTTGCCCATTGTCATTCCGAACCGATTTATCGGTGAGGAATCTGCTTTGACACCAAAACAGCAGATTCGTCGCGCGATACGACCCCGCTTCGGGATGACAAATTCCTGTACAGATTCAAACTGACCCAGTGACCGCTTACGGAGCCAGATTGCAGATTCCTTCGAGTGCGCTATCCTTGTCTCCCCGAGGGGAAACATGCATCTCAGATCATGTCGTCTTGTCGTTTTGTTCGCATCCATCTTGTTCTTCATCGCACTGGCTTCCGCCCAGCAACCCGTCATTCCATCCACTGGACATCCAGGCCTCGACCAGTACCGCGCTTCGCGCCTCGCCGTCTTCACGGACGACTACGGCCAACTGGCCCGCTACCGCGATGCCAATGCTGCCCTCAAGCCAGCTGCAGCCGGCGAGAATCGAGTGGTGTTCTTTGGCGATTCCATCACCGACATGTGGAAGCTCGAGGATTCTTTTCCTGGCAAGCCCTATCTCAACCGCGGCATCGGCGGACAGACTACGCCGCAGATGCTGGTTCGCTTCCGGCAGGACGTTATCGATCTGCATCCCAAAGTGGTTGTGATTCTGGCTGGCACCAACGACATTGCCGGCAATACCGGGCCCATGCGTCTCGAAGACATCGAGGCCGACTACGCTTCGATGGCCGAACTGGCGCGGGCCAATCACATCGCGGTCGTGTTCTCCTCGGTGCTGCCCGTCCACAACTACACGCCGAAATCGCAGGAGTTTTTCGCGCAGCGTCCTCCGGAAAAGATTCTGGCCCTGAACCGCTGGCTCCAGGACTACTGTGCCGTGAACCACTTGGTATATCTGGACTATTTCGCCGCCATGGTGGACGACAAGGGGCTGCTGAAACGCGATCTGGCGGATGACGGGCTGCACCCCAACGCGAATGGGTTCAAGATCATGGCTCCGTTGGCGGATTTGGCGATCGGGAAAGCGTTGGCTACCGAGCACTGATTTGCCGCGTCCCTTGGCCAGGCGCATCTATAATGAGAGAGGAGTTTCCGACCGCCGCTTGCTCCGGACGACTTTTGGGCCGAGTGCTGAATGCTTCTCACCGACAAATTCGGCCGCGCCATCACCGACCTCCGGATCGCCATCACCGACCGCTGCAACTACAAGTGTGTTTACTGCCGCACCGGAAACGAAGGGGCGCTCTACGGCGATCTGCCCTTCGCCGATTATCTGCGCATGGCGCGCGTGCTCACCGGGCTCGGGATCCAAAAGGTCCGCATCACGGGTGGCGAGCCGCTTCTTCGCCGCGGCGTGGTGGATTTCGTCCGCGAGCTGGCCAGGCTGCGCACCATCGATGGCGACGAACTCGACATCGCCTTGACCACCAATGGACATCTCTTGGCTGACATGGCCAGGCCGCTCAAGGATGCCGGCCTGCGCCGCGTCACCGTCAGCATGGACGCTGTCGATCCCGAGCGCTTCGCCCGCATCACGCGCGTCCCGGACGGATATGACAACGTCCTGACCGGCATTCGGGCTTCGCGCCGCGCCGGTTTGTGGCCGGTGAAGGTAAATTGCGTGCTGATGCGCGGCTTCAACGAGGATCAGATCATTCCGTTCGGCATGTTCGCCCGCGAAGAGGGCGTAGTCGTCCGCTTCATTGAGTTCATGCCTCTGGAAGAAGATCGCGTGTGGTCGCCGACGACGGTCGTGCCGCTGGATGAAATCGTGCGCCGCATGGGCGAATACCGCCTGCTGGTTGAAATTCCGCGGGCTCGCAGCGAGACCGCCCGGCGCTACCGCTTCGACGATGGCATCGGCGAGATCGGTATCATCGCGCCGGTGTCGCATCCTTTCTGCGGACACTGCAGCCGTATTCGCATTACTTCCGACGGCAAGATCCGTACCTGCCTGTTCTCGGTTTGGGACCACGACCTGCACCATCAAATGCGACGCGGCGCGTCCGATGAAGAGTTGGCGGAATTCATTCGGGGCGTGATCCAGAAGAAAGAAGAACGCCACCACATCGGCGAGCCTGATTTCGTGCCGGCATCGCGGACCATGGTCCATATCGGCGGCTGACGGGTTGAGTGGAGGAAGGGCGGGACGCCCGTCCTGCACTAGCAGTTTCTCCTCAGTACATAAACCGTGCGTTCTTTATCTCAGCAGGAAACCTAACTCTTCCGCATGTGCGTATTGTCCCCACTGTTAAAAAAATATTCTTCATACTCAATTCATCCAGAGTTGGAAAAATCGAAGGAGAGACAAAAATGAAAATTACCTACTTAATCATGGCATTCACCATGCTGTTGTCCGTCACCACCACCGCGCTTGCCGCAGCGAAGAAGGACATCGTGGACACCGCAGTCGCAGCCGGCGACTTCAAGACCCTGGCGGCTGCACTGCAGGCTGCCGGCCTGGTGGACACACTGAAGGGCCCCGGCCCGTTCACCGTTTTCGCCCCTACAGATGAAGCCTTTGCCAAACTCCCTGCGGGCACGGTCGAGGAACTGCTGAAGCCTGAAAACAAAGAAAAGCTGGTGGCGATCCTGACCTACCACGTCGTCGCTGGCAAAGTCATGGCGAAGGACGTGGCCGGTATGACCTCGGCCAAAACTGTGAATGGCAAGAGCGTGACCATCAGCACCCAGAACGGCGACGTGATGGTAGACAACGCTAGGGTCGTCAAGGCGGACATTGTTGCTTCGAACGGCGTCATTCACGTGATCGACTCCGTCATCCTGCCGCAATAGTTTGTGGTACGCCTCTACCCGACGGCTGGGACGAATCTTCCCCAGCCGTTTTTTGCTACCTACCGCCACGCATCGATTCTCGACGCCGAACCGGATACCATCGTAAGCATGAGGCGACTGGCGATCCCGGTCCTGATCACGATAAGCATGGTCTTGTGCCAAGGCGCGAGCAGGGCTCAACAAGTATCCTCTTCCTCTTACCTGGGCTTCGACCGCAACGACTATCCTGGGGACGAAAACCTCAAACCGCTGCATCAGACATTTTCCTATGCCGGCTTCTGGCTCAACCCTCCTCCCGGCGAAAAGAACAACACCTGGTCGGGCAAGCGTCCGGCGCTGCAATCCGCCGGCTTCGGATTTCTCCTCCTCTTCAACGGCCGGCTCTACGCCGAGTTGAAAACGGTTTCAAACGCAACCCGCCTGGGCAAATCCGATTCCCAGGCCGCGGTCGCGTCCGCGAGACGCGAAGGTTTTCCCGCCGGCGCGATCGTCTTTCTCGACCAGGAAGAGGGCGGCCGCATGCTGCCCGAGCAAAAGGCTTACATCTATGCCTGGGTGGATGGCGTATCCGCAGCAGGCTTCCGCGCCGGCATCTACTGCTCCGGCATCGCAGCCAAAGAGGGTCGGGGCGTGTCGGTGGTCACCGCTGAAGATGTCCGCCAAAATGCGGCAGGAAGAAAGATCGCGTATTGGATCGCGAATGACGCCTGCCCGCCGTCCCCGGGATGCGCCTTCCCCCAGCCTCCGCCCAGCCCGGCCCGGAGCGGCATCGACTTCGCCGACGGCTGGCAATTTGCACAGTCTCCCAAACGACGGGATGTTGCGGGCGGGTGTCCCGCCAACTATAACCGCGACGGAAGCTGCTATCCCCCAGGAATCGATACCGCTCGCCACCTGCACGTTGACTTAAATACCGCGGATAACGCTGATCCCTCCCAAGGAAGAACTCAGTGACGCTCTACCCGGATCCAGCAATACTGCTCAAGTTCTCAGACGACGTGCATGGAGGATGGAGGGCGGGCGTCCTCGCCCGTCGAGCAATGGCCCAAGCATGACGGGCGGGACGCCCGTCCTCTACATGCAGATCTGCTGTGTAGTTCCCCTGGGATGAATTAGAATGACCGTATACCCCTATGGCCGACCGCAGTTTCACCCTAGAAGAAGCGCAAAGCCTTTTGCCCGTCCTGGAGTCGCTCCTGCGCACCGCCATCGACGGCAAGAAACTGATCGAAACCGTTGACACTGAACTACAGGACCTTGCTCACCGCGTCTTTCTCAGCGGAGGATTGCTGGTGAATATCATTCAAGTGGCGCGGCGCAAGGCGGAGCGCGAGAAGACCATACAGCGCGTGAAAGACACGCTGGCCGAGATTGACGCCACCGGCGTGCAGGTAAAAGATCTCGATATCGGACTGCTGGACTTCCCCTGCCAAGTGGATGGCCGCACCGTACTGCTCTGCTGGAAACTGGGCGAAAAGGGAATCACGCACTGGCACGATACCAGCGAAGGTTTCGCCGGCCGCAAGCCGATTGACGAGAAAATTGCCAAGGCGAAAAGAACGAATTAGCCGTCAGTCGTCGGTCTTCAGCCTTCAGCAAAAGCGGGGCCACAAGAGGATTTGCTGACGACCGAAGACTGACGACCGGCGACTGCGTTTAAGGTCTTCCCCCCTCATTCCACTGCGGCGTAAACGAAGAATTCACCAGCCATCTTACCGGTCGCAGCAGCGATCCGATGGCGGCGTCCATGTGCTCGAAATTGATGTGGGCGATATCGTCGCTGGGTTGGTGGTAATCACTGTGCAGTCCATAGCTCGAAACGGTTTGGGCGACGACCCCTTTTTTCGCCAGAACGTAATTGTCGGAGCGTTCGAAAAAATTCTGCTCGGGGTGAGGATCGCCGATCAGTTTGGCTCCGCGCGCGGCCAGCACGGGCCCGAGATTCGAACGCTCCCATCCGGTGAGCCATACCGTGTCCGCGCTTACCGCGGGATCGGCCCGTCCCAGCATCTCGAACTCGAGGTTGACCGCGATTTGTTTCAGCGGCACCGGCGGATGCTGCAGGAAATAAGTTGATCCCTGCCCGCCTGTCTCTTCGCTGCCGAAGAGCGCAAAGATTACGGTGCGTCTCGGTTTCGGTCCGCTTCCGAGGACGCGCGCCAGTTCGAGCACGGCGGTAGTGCCCGAAGCGTCGTCATCGGCGCCGTTGTAGATATTGTCTCCCTTCACTGGCGGGCCGATCCCAAGATGATCCAGATGGGCCGAAAGTAAAACGGCGGTTTGTCGCAGGACCGGATCGCTCCCGCGCAGGATGCCTACCGCATTCCAGGTGTAGCTCCGGTCGCTGGTCGAGGCTCCATTGAAGTTCAGCGTCGTGTCCGCCGGAAGCGCTTTGAGGATCGCTGCCGCTTCGGGAGTGACCTCCAACCGGTTGAAATCGCTCTCCAGACCCGAAGCGTCTTCGCCTTCGATTTCTACCGGCAGGGTAGGCAGTTGTTTGGCGCGTTGCGCGAACTGTGCGGCGCGTTCCGCGCTGGCGACGACGATCGCTGCCACTGCTCCTTTTTCCGCCAAAGACGAGGCCTTCGCTCGCAGCCGCTTGCGGTCGTTCCCGAGGATCAGCACGACGGCCCCGGCCACATGCGGGTCGTCTTCATCGGCGTTGATCACGTGCAGCGGACCCGAGAAGCGAGGCTGCGCAAGATACACGGCCGCGAACTCCTTGCCATAAGTCCAGACCATCTTGTCTGCGCCAGCTCCCGGTTGCGCGAATGTCAATTGCGGCGGCGCGGTGAATTTTGGTTGCTGCAGCGTCGCGCGCTGAAGATAGCCTCCATCACTACCGGCGGGAGCGATCCCGTACGCGCGCAGTTGCGCAGCGACGTAGGTGGCTGCCACCAGTTCGTCCGGAGTGCCGCTGCCACGTCCGCGCAATGCGTCGGAAGCCAGAAATTCCATGTGGGCCCGGATGCAGGCGGCGCATAGGGTCGGGGCGGGCGCGAATCTCCGAATTGGGAGCGCTTCCGATTTATTCTCCGGAGGCGAGGCAGGAGTGGCCTGGCCGAAAGCTCCGCTGAGAAGACAGATCGCAAGCCATCCGGCGCCGATGAGAGAGAGTTTTTTCATTAAAATTTGCGGCTTCAAATTCAGGCTTGTTCCTGCCGAGGGCGTCCAACGGCAGATTAGCAGACCGCGCCATCAGCAGGTTGATCGGGTCGCGGGTACTCGTCGCATCTTCTGAAGCGAAACGTCCGATCAGGGAGCCGTAACTGGGATCCGCCACAGACCTTCGTGCACACAGAGGTACACTCGTTCCTTCTGACCAAAACCTTCTCTGCTACAATTCCGGGTAGCCACTTCCAGCGGACATTGCAACGAAAAGTACGTTTGCCGGACTTTTTACCATGTCTTTTTTCAAGCGGAAACTCCGTCTTTTGGCCACTTTGGCAGTTTTGTCGGTGCTGGGCTTGGCCGCCGGTTGTCGCGGCTTTTTTGTCAACCCCACCCTGCAGTCCATTACGGTAACGCCCTCAACCGGGACGGTGACGCCCGCGGGAACCATTCAGTTGACCGCGACTGGGACCTTTGACGACGGCAGCACTTCGAACGTGACCTCAAACAGTTCCTGGCAATCCTCCGACACCACTGTTGCCACCGTTGGAACGAACAACGGTCTGGTCAAAGCCGCAGCGACTATCGCGGCTCCTCCCGGCATCACTACCATCACCGCGACCGATGGGGCGTTCACCAACACCGCAACCGTCACGGTTTGTCCGGTTGTGACCAGCATCACGGTCACCCCCTCGACCACGAACCCGGCGGCGGGCGCGCAGATTACCTTCATTGCCAACGCGGTTTTTTCCGGAAATCTGAATCAGCAGGACGTGACCGCGGTGGTGACCTGGAACATCTCGAATACGGCCGTAATCCCGTCCATTTCCGCTGGGGCGGCCACCGTGAGTTCCACCGCTTCGGGTCTTTCCACCACGGTGTCGGCCACTCTGTGCGGTGGCACCAGTCCGCCGGTCACGATTGCGGTTCAGTAACCGGGTGTCCAACCATCGGCAACTGCCTTACTTTCTCGACTCTGGCATTCTGATTTCATGAACCATATCCGCTGCATAGGGATCTGCACCGGGGGCGGCGACGCACCCGGCCTCAACGCGGTGATTCGCGCCGCGGTCAAATGCGCCATCCTGAAATACAAATGGAAAGTCATCGGCATCCCGGATGGCTTCGATGGCCTTATCTGGCCGGAAAAGTCCTACGAGCTCAGGCTGAAGCACGTCAGTGGGATTCTGCCGCGTGGCGGGACCATCCTGGGCACGACCAACCGGGGCAATCCTTTCAAGTACCGCACCCTTGAGAACGGCGAGGAGGTTATTCGCGACATCTCCCACGAAGTCATTGCCAATTCCCGCAAACTGGGCATGGACGCGGTCATCAGCATTGGCGGTGAGGGATCGCAGGCCATCGCTCTCGATCTTTTCCGGGGCGGCATGAAGATTGTGGGTGTTCCCAAGACCATCGATAACGATCTTTCCGCGACCGAGGTCACATTCGGTTTCGACACGGCCCTGGCCACAGCCACCGACGCGGTGGACAAGATCCATACCACCGCCGAATCGCATCATCGCATCATGGTCGTCGAAGTCATGGGACGCGACGCCGGCTGGATCGCGCTGGAAGCCGGCATTGCAGGCGGCGCCGACGTAATCCTGATCCCCGAGATCCCCTTCACCATCGAAAGTGTCTGCGCCTTTATCAAGGAGCGCGAGACCAATGGCAAGCGCTTCACCATCATGGTCGTGGCGGAAGGGGTCAAGCTTCCCGTGGGACTGATAGAAAAACGACGGACCGGTTCAATGGGAAATCTGATCGGCAACGCGGTCGCCACGGCCGCCAACAAGGAAGTGCGGATCAGCGTGCTGGGACACATTCAGCGCGGTGGATCGCCCACTCCTTTCGACCGCATTCTGGCTACTCGCTTCGGCGTGGCCGCCGTGGACCTGATCGCGGAAGGCGGATTCGGCAAGATGGTGTGTTTACGCAATGGAAATATTGAAGCGGTGGATATTGCCCAGGCCACTGGAAAACTCAAGACGGTTGATCCCAGCGGTCAGTTGGTACAGATGGCCAAGGCCATCGGAATTTCCTTTGGGGACTGAATCACTGGCGTGAACTGGAATGGCCTGCTCGTGTTCGAGTTTGTTTTCAACGATCATTTTTTGGTTTTAGTCAGCGCTTGGTTGGACAATCACCGTAAAATCTAAACTCCGTGAAATATTGCCGCCCATTTTTCGCCTGCTGCAGTTTGCTGCTCATGCTGACGGGCGTAGCCCTGCTCGACGGCTGCGGCCGCGGCAAAGGCGGGCCCAAAGAGGTGGCCTACGTTTCGGCTCCGCAGGCGTTTCTGCGCGACCAGGTGGCGGCGGTTTACAACAAGACCGGAAGCGTAAAGAACGGAGAGGCAGTGCAGGTTCTGGCACGCGACCGGCGCTTTGCCCGGGTGCGAACCTCCACTGGGGCCGAGGGTTGGTTGGAACAGCGCTATCTGGTGAGCAAGGAAACCTATGACGCTTTTCAGAAGCTGGTGGAGCAGGTGCGCAACGATCCCGTCCAGGCGACCGGAATCGCGCACAACCAGACCAACATCCATCTGGAACCGCAGCGCGATGCCGACCACCTTTACCAGATCGATCAGGGGGCGAAGCTGTCGCTGCTCAAGCGCGCCAGCAGTGAGAAGCCTCTTCCCGCGGGTCAGACCCAGGCGGGTGCCGGAAAAATAAGTTCCGGGAAAAAAGGACAGCCGGCTGCTGCGCCTGCGCCTGCCATGGAAGACTGGTGGCTTATCCGCGACGAGTCCGCACACGTAGGCTGGGTTCTCGCCCGCATGATTGATGTCGATATTCCAATCGAGATTTCGCAGTACGCGGAGGGTCAGCGGACCGTCGCTGCATTTGTTTTGGACCAGGTCAATGACGGCGACAAGAAAGTGCCGCAATATCTGGTGCTGTTCAGCGAGAACAAAGACGGCATGCCGTTCGACTTCAATCAGATCCGGGTCTTCACCTGGAACGTCAGACGGCATCGCTACGAAACCGCCTACCGCGAACACGGCCTTAACGGCGTGCTGCCGGTGACCGTCTCGCATGAGAGCTTCGACAAGGAAGGCGATCTGCCGGTTTTCGTGGTGCGTGTAAAGGATGACGCCGGCAATGTCACCGAACGCAAATACAGGCTCAACACTCCGATCGTCCGCCGCGTGCTCGCCCCCGGAGAACAAAAAGAGCCGTCCGGGACCACGCATCGCACGGCCGGCAGAACAAAAAAGAAGAAACATTGAACTGGCATCTGAGATCTGCGAACTGACAACTAATCGATAACCTCGATCCTGGGCAGAGCTGGCACGGAAGTGCCCTCATCCATGGCATGCTGCCACGCAGCGATCGAGCGCAACAAGTGCGCCGAGTGGATTCCCCCGTAGCCTTCGGGATAAAGGGAGATATTTCGAGAAGCGCGCCGCAGCACGGAACGCGCGCCGGCCAGATTCCCGTTTCCGTGGTGATACAGCGCCACCGCCACCTGAATCAAGCCTTGCAGGAACTTTTTTTCTGGCGGTGGGGCCGCGCGCCAGACGTCTTCCAGAACCTCGTGGGCTTCAAAAAAGGCGGCCCGGTTGAACAGCTCGATGCCCTCCCGACATTGCTCGAAATGCACGCGACATTGTGGCACAGGGGCCTCGATCCCGCCCCGGAATAAATACTGAATTTCATAGCGAAAGCCGGTCAGCCCATCCGTTTTTCAATATCACAGCCGGAACCATAGTTGTAAATACTTGAAAACACTGTCTGTTATAGCGCCGTGTTTTGGACTGTCAGTTGCTTTTAAGGTGTACAGCGGTAGTGCGTAATCGCCATGTCTTGATGTGTGTTGCCACTAGGTGTTTAGCTCGGCGTCGCTACCCCAGGGACTTCCAGCTTCGAGGAGAAATCGTATGGATTCAGTAGTATCCAAGTTAAAAGTTTTCGCGTTTGTGCTGGCTCTGCTGAGCCTGCTGGCATTTGGCTCCGGATTGGCATTCGGGCAGGCCATCAGCGGCAGCATTGTGGGCACGGTCATTGATTCTTCTTCCGCGGTTGTGACTAACGCCACAGTAGAAGCCACGAATGTCGGCACGGGAGCGACTACCGAAGGCAAGACAGGCAGTTCGGGTGGATACCGCTTCGAGAATCTTCCCGTCGGCACCTACCGGGTCTCTGTGAAGGCGCCCGGATTCAAGACGGTTACCCAGCAGGTCGACGTGGTGCTGAATCAGACTGGCACCCTGAACGTCACCCTGGCTCCCGGCGCCAGCAGCGAGACCATTGAAGTCTCGGGCGTGGCCACGGTGATCGACACCAGTTCGGCTCAACTGTCATCCACTTACGACTCGCGCTTCTCGCAGGATCTGGGCATCACATCCGCCGGCGGTACCGGAGCCGGTGTGCTGAATCTGTCCCTGTTAAGCCCGGGCGTGACTCAGGCGAGTGCGATGGGCCTGGGAGTTGGACCGTCGGTCGGCGGTCAGCGTCCGCGCGACAACAACTTCACCGTCGAGGGCGTGGACAACAACAACAAGACCGTGACCGGAGCTCTGATTACGGTTCCGCCCGACGCAGTCGATAACTTCACTCTGTTGTCGAATCAGTTCGACACGGAATTCGGGCACTCTTCCGGCGGTCAGTTCAACACCACCATCAAGAGCGGCACCAACGGTTTTCACGGATCGCTTTACGAGTATTTCCGTAATCGCAATCTAAACGCTGTCGATAACATTGCCGCACTTCAGGGCCTGACTTCCAATCCGCGCTTTGACAGCAACCGTTACGGCGCAACCTTCGGCGGCCCGATCATCAAGAACAAACTGTTCTTCTTTAGCAACTTTGAACGGCAGCCCGTGGGCTTGACGGCCGGCGGCGGTGGCACGGTTCAGACGCCCACGGCGGCTGGCCTAGCGGCCATTGCGACCGACCCGGGCGCCAGCGCTACCAACCTGGCAATCTTTAAGCAATATGTGCCGGTTGCGGGCTCGGCCAACGGCTGCATCCCGTACGACGGAGTCAGCAACGGTGTGACCTTCGGGACCTTCAGTGCGCCAGCCAACGGAACCTGCGCTGCGGGTTCGGTCGAAGTCGGCAACGTTTCGATTGTGCCGCCCTCGTTCGAGAACTTCGAGAATTTTGTGCAGAGCGTGGATTTCAACATCTCCTCGCGCGACCAGCTTCGCGGTCGTTACGTTTACAACAAGCTCGATGAAATCGATACGGCGGCGCAGTTGGGTGCCTTTTACGAGAACACGCCGTTTCGCTTCCACCTCTTCACCCTGGGCGAATATCACACCTTCTCGCCCAGCGTACTGAATGAATTTCGAGTCGGATTCAATCGCTACGCCAACACAACGCCGGCGGGTAACTTTCCCTATCCTGGCCTGGACGCCTTCCCGAACATTCTTCTTTTCGATCTGGGCAGCGGCCTGAATATTGGGCCAGATGGCAACGCACCGCAGTTCACCATTCAGAATTTTTATTCCGCGGTGGACAACATTAGCTGGACGAAAGGCAAACACACCTTCAAGTTTGGTGGAGAATACCGGGAATATATTTCACCCCAGAGCTTCACCCAGCGCCAACGCGGCGACTATGAGTACAACTCGACCCAGGTTTATCTGGAAGACTTCTCGCCCGACAACTTCGGCC
The DNA here is from genome assembly GCA_963822555.1 of Terriglobia bacterium. Taxonomy (GTDB): domain Bacteria; phylum Acidobacteriota; class Terriglobia; order Terriglobales; family Acidobacteriaceae; genus JAIQFF01. Next base: position 2,813,045 of record CAWGHY010000002.1, on the reverse strand, counting down.
AACGGAGCACCGGATCGATCACCTACTACGGCAACCAGCAGGCGATCTACTGGTATGCCAACGACAACTGGCGGGTAACTCCGAACCTGACCCTCAATCTGGGGATCCGGTACGAGTTCACCACCAATCCCGAGAGTGAAAGCCGCCAGGCTCTAAATAGCCTCGTGGATACTCCGAGCTTGATTGTCCCGCAAGTCAACCAGCCGTTCGTCTTCAAGAATCCGAGCGCGCCCAAAAAGAACTTTGCGCCGCGCGTCGGGTTTGCCTATTCGCCGGGCGGAAATGGCAACACTTCCATCCGCGGCGGCTTCGGCATGGCCTACGATGTTCTGTACGACAACATCGGCATCCTGGCGGTGCCTCCGCAGGTGGGTTCGACGAATAACGTCAATCCCAGCGCTTTGACTCCGGGTTTCCTGGCCGGCGGTGGCTTGAGTGGCGGCGGTAGCGGTATCACGCCCCTGAGTCAGGCTGACGCTTTTGCCGATACTGCGAACTGGATTCCGCCTCAGACCAAGCTGCCTTACTCCATCAACTGGAACTTTGGCATCCAGCATTCATTCAAGAACTACGTAGCCGAAGTCCGCTACGTAGGCACGCGCGGGGTTCACCTGGACGTCCAGAACATTATCAATTTACAGGCTCTGGTCACTCCGGCTCATTTCCTGCCCACGTATGTGAATGCGCCATCGCAGGCTACCCTGGATGCTTTGCCGAACACTCTCGCTGCTCTGTCGAGTGGCGATCCCGAAGTGGCTTCGTACGAAAACGCCGGCTTCGGAAATCTCATCACTGCATTCCTTCCGATCGGTGACTCCACCTATCACGGATTGCAGAGCTCGCTGCAGCGCCGGTTCAGCAACGGTCTGGCTTTCCAGGCGTCCTATACCTACAGCCGGACTATCGACGACAGCACGGCGGACTTCCACTCCACGGACATCACCCCTCGACGTCAGCAGGACTTCCAGGACTTGGCTGAGGAGAGAGCCGTCTCGCCCCTGTCCCGCACCCACCGCTTCACTTTGGCGGCGGTCTACCAGTTACCCTACTTCAAGAGCGGTAATTGGTTGACCAGGAACGTACTTGGAAACTGGGAGTTTAGCCCGGTCTACACCTACGAATCGCCGGAGTGGGTAACCGTGCAGTCCAACCTGGACGCGAACCTGAACGTTGATTCGGCCGGCGACCGCGCGGTCTTCAATCCGGGCGGCGTAAAAGGCACGGGCAGCGATGTAACGCCACTGCTTAATACGGCTGGGGATACGGTTGCATACCTGGCCAACTCGAATGCCGAGTACATTCGCGCCGCTCCCGGAGCACTGGCCACCAGCTCCCGGAATACGCTGGCGACTCCGCCCACCAACAATATCGACCTGGGAGTCTATAAGGACTTCAACATCACCGAACGGATGAAGTTCCGCTTTGGCGCCCAGTTCGCGAACGTAATCAACCACGCTCAGTTCATTGCCGGCGCCAACCCCGGCCAGGGACTCGGAGTCAACGACGTCAATTCATTTTCGTCCGTTGGCACCACCTACAAGAGCTATCTGACCCCGGGCAACGCCGCCTTCAACAATCCGCAATCGGTATTTGCCAGCAACTCACGCACGATCGCTTTGGTGGCAAAGTTCACCTTCTAACTGGACGATTGCAGACGAAGCCAAACCTCATAAGGAGGCTCGAAAGAGCCTCCTTAAGTTTTTATCGAGAGGTTTTCGAGTTTTGACCCTGCGCCGCTGGTAACGCTCTCGGGATCAACAAGTACAAGAAGACGAGTTTTTACTTAGCTTTAAGATGGCCGGCGAACGAGTTTTTTCTGTTCCGGGCCTGGACCTCGCCTATGAAATTCAATATAGCGCCATCTACAACTCCATAGAATGACCGAAGTACCGGTGCACACGCGGATTCCCCCAACATAATAAAGCGCTTAGAATAAGTCACTTCACATAGACAACTGGACTGGTCGGCCAATTGCCGTGAGCATTCCACAATACCTGTTGTAGAGTTCTGCCTTGGGGCCGACCTCTGGGCACCGGCAGCCATTCTTTCGGTGCTCGAGCGGACTTTACCAGCTACTGCACAGGTGAAACTCAGGAGGAGAAATGCACAGGTTCAGATTTCTTTTGGGCAGTTTCATTGTGATGCTGGCGGCGACGTTTGCGCTGGCGCAAACCGGTTCGATTCAGGGCACAGTGACTGACTCGGTCGGCGCCGTGGTGCAAGGCGCGGAAATTACGGTGAAGAACCTGGGCTCGAACGCTGTGCGCACCACGACCAGCACCGGCACCGGAGCCTTCAGCATTCCGTCCCTTCCTCCCGGCGCGTACGAAGTTACCGTGAAGATGCCGAGCTTCAAGGTTTTCCACGTGACCAATATCGATCTGTCGGTGGGTGAAGTACTGCCCTTGAATGTTCAGTTGGAGCCCGGAGCGGTGACCGAAGAGGTCCAGGTCCGCGCCGATCAGATTCCCGATATTGATCTGGAAACCTCGCAAATCAGCAACCTGGTGGACTCGAGAGTGATCAAAGACCTGCCTCTGATCACCCGGAATCCGTACGAGCTGGTGCTGCTATCCCCGGGTACTTCGCAGACCAATGCCCTGGGTGGAATCACAGTGAACGGAGCGCGCGAGCGCAATAACAACTTTTTGCTCGACGGAGTCGACAACAACGATACTTCTGTCCCCGGCGGCATCGGCGGAGTTCTGAACGCCGATCCGGAATCGACCGAGGAATTCCGCGTCATCACCAATAACTTCAATGCGGAATTCGGCCGTAACACCGGAGCCATTATCGACGTAGTTACCAAGAGCGGAACCAACAAATTCCACGGCGATGCTTACGAATTCGGCCGCTGGAACGGCTTTGGCGGCGCCCGCGACTGGTTCAACCGGGCCAGCGAAGGGCCGCAGGATCCTTATGTGCGCAACCAGTTCGGTTATTCGATTGGCGGGCCGATCATCAAGGACAAGACTTTCTTCTTCTTTAACGAAGAATTTCAGCGGTTCATAACCACCCTGACCAACCAGGCGACCGTGCCTACCGCCGCCTTTAAGACCGGAGTTTTCAACTACACCGACGAATTGGGCAACACGACCCCGATCGACATCACGCAAAACGGCGCCAACAACGGAACCCCCACCATCTTGCAACAGTTCGGCTACGCCACCGTGCTTCCACCGGCTCCGGCGGATCCGACCATGCAGAAGGTTTTTTCGCTATATCCCAACCCGACTTTCAGCAACGGCGACGGATTCTCCGGCACTCTGCTGTATCCCAGTTCGTCCCGCCAGAGCAGTTATCAGACGGTCGCCAAGATCGACCACCATTTCACCAGTCGCGAGTCGGTTAGCTTCCGCTACGGGTACGACGATTTCAAAGATCCGGATCCTGGTCACGATGACATTCTGCCCGGGGATCTGGGAGCCAGTGCCGAGAAGTCGATCGGTCAGGCTCTAGCGGCAAACCTGGTTTCCAGCATTACCAGCAATTTGCTCAATAGCTTCAACTTTGGCTGGAACCATATCTATGCCAACTTCCAATGCTCGGGCACCAGCGAACTGAATAGTGTGACCCCAGTTGACCGGTTCGGGAACGGAACCGATTTCGACTTTAATCCATTTACCAGCTTTGGGTGCCTATCGTTGGTTTCAGCCGGTCAATTCCGCAAGACCGGTACGGTCAGCTATAGCGATGGTTTGAGTTGGGTGCATGGCGCGCACACCTTCAAGTTTGGAGGAGATTTCCGCAACATTGGTGAGAGCGGTCCTAACTCCTTCTTCTCCCGGCGCCAGATCAACACCCTGACCTTTACCAACTTCGGGGTAAGCCTGCTGCAAGGTGTCGCCGATCCCAGCGTAGCCCTGCAGGATGCGGTCTCCGCCTATTACGGTTTTGTGGAGAACGACTTCAACGCCGAATTCTTCAATAAGGCTGGGGTTCGACAACCCACTGACGACAAGAAGTTCCGACAGCACGAGTACGACTGGTACGGACAGGACACCTGGAAGGTGCGTCGCAATCTTACTCTGACTCTGGGACTTCGCTATCAACTCGACGGAGTTCCCTATGAAGAAAATGCGAATTTCTCCAACCTGCTGGAGAGTCCCGCGTCTCCCGCGCCGCTGACCATGTCGATTGTCGGTCCCGGCACGGGGAACCAGCTCTACAACAGCGACTACGGCGATATCGAGCCTCGCGTCGGGTTTTCGTGGGATCCGTGGAGCGACGGCAAGACTGCCATCCGCGGCGCATTTGGCATATTCCACGATCGCGTCTTCGGCAATCTTTTCGGCAACGCTCGCGGCAACCCGCCCTTCGAGCAGGACTACAACACTTTCCCTCTCGATACCTTCAACGGCTTTTATGGTGGGAGTATCAACGGGCCGGTCGTTTTACCCAATCCTCCCAACACGATTCCGTCGGCGATTATTCCGGATGGCGCGAATCTGGCCCCGGTGCTCTTTGACACTCACTTCCGCAATACCGCCAGCAACAACTGGAGCTTCGGGGTACAGCGTGAAATGGGCGGCAACAACACCCTGGACGTAGCCTATGTAGGATCGAAGGGCACCCACATTTATCGGGAAGAAGACGGCAACCCGCCCAACCCAACCCTGGTCAAGGAGTTGGTTGCATTCTGCAGCGATCCGACCAATTCTTTCGGTTGCACCCCGGCTACCGTGACCAAGAACAACTTGTACATTGGAGCTGATATCGGCGCTCTGCCTTTCAACGCAGTGGCGCAGAATGCCTTGGTGCAGCCGTTCTATCAGCGTTCCGTCGGCAATTCGATTTATAACTCCCTGCAGGTGAAGTTGACCCACCGCCTGAGCCATGGCCTGCAGATGCAGGCAGCCTACACTTATGGCCACGCCATCGACGATTCCAACGATCCCCTGGTCCCGGCTGCCGGTAACCGCGGATTCCCGAGAAATTCTCTCGACCTGGCGGAAGAGCGCGGGAACTCCGACAACGATATTCGGCATGTGGCCACGGTCGGCTATCTCTGGGAATTGCCGTTCGGCAAGGGTAAGGGGTTCCTGAATACGGGCTTTGTCGGAAAGGTCTTCCAGGGCATTCAACTGTCGGGAATCACGACCCTTCAAACCGGGCATCCCTTCGACGTTTTCAGCTCTACCGATATGGAACGTACCGGCCTGAGCGGACGCGCGGATTTAGTGGGCGATCCTTACGCTCCGGGCGCGAACACCCAGGAGAGCGCCGGAGGAAACAAAGTCTGGTTCACCAATCCCGCCGCGTTTTCGGCACGAACCGATGCGGATGGCGGACCGCTCTATTCGGGTCCGGGGACCTCGGGCCGCAACCACTTCTATGGTCCCAGCTTTGTTAACTTCGATACCAGTCTGTCCAAGAAAATGCCCATCACAGAGCGTATCGGAGCGGAGTTGCGAGTGGAGTGTTACAACATTTTCAACCACCCGCACTTCAACAATCCGGGGTCGGATGCAGCCGTCAACGGCAACTTGTTAGGGTCGCCGATTTTCGGTCTCATCACCAACACCGTCTCCCGGCCCGACGCTACAACCTCAGCCCGGCAGATGCAGGTGGCCGTAAAACTGACGTTCTAGGCACTGATTTTCTCGATAGGGGACGCTACACTATTGGCCTGCGGGGGCAAGCTCTCGCAGGCTTTTTTATGCCGGGTGACAAAGTACGGAAGAATAAACAGCTATTCGGGGATCGGGTAATCACGACGACTTGAAAGGTGCTCGCATGAAGTTTGCCAATCGAAGGTTTGGGTTTTCATTTGCGATCGTTGCTTTATTCGTGGCAGCCACGTCTTCGGTTGCGCCCGCCGCCGACATGAAGCCGGAAGAACTGGTTGCCAAGCACCTGGACTCGATCGGTACCGCCCAGGCCAGAGCTGGTATTAAGTCGCGCGTGGCACAAGGCACTTCGCAATTCAAAATTCGAGTCGGCAGCGGCGGCGAGCTGCAAGGCACGAGCGCTTTGGTTTCCGAAGGGCGGAAAGCGGTCGTCATGATCAAACTGAGCAGTGCCGATTATCGCGGCGAGCAATTCGTGACCGATGGAGACAAGGTTTCCGTGGCTGCAACCATCAGCAACCACCGGCGCTCTTCGTTTGGGGAGTTTGTGTATAGCCAGGATCAGATTGTTCGCGAGGGATTGATCGGGGGCGCACTTACTACCGCGTGGGCGCTTCTGAATCTCGATCAAAACAAACCCAAGCTCAGCTTCGACGGGGAAAAGAAGGCGGATGGTCAGCCGGCTTATCAACTGACCTATCACCCCCGGAAAAGGGATGATCTCATCATCCATCTATACTTCGATCCGGCGACCTATCGGCACATCATGACGACGTACAGCGTGACTCTCGCCTCCGGCCTGGGAGGTTCCTCGCCGTCGCTGTCGGACCAGAGCGGCCTGACCACTTCTCCCAATGTCCCGGGCGCGGACGCCACCCAGAGCTCCAAGCAGAGAGAGACGCGCTATACGATTGAAGAGAGATTCAGCGATTTCAGGACCGCCGATGGTGTGACTCTACCTACGAAAGATGCCATTCACTTCACCGAGGAACTGCAGAACGGGACGACCAACGTGTATGAATGGGACCTCACTCTGGAGGAAGTCTCTAACAATCAATCGCTGGATCCGAGGAATTTTCAGATCAAGTAGCGAGAGCATGGCCCCAATTTTCAGGCTGAGCCCGCCGGTTTCCGCGTTCTATTTTCCTAAGAGTGTGTAGTGCGAGCTCGCCGCCATGAAGAAGATCATGGGGACCGACAGGAAGAAATTTGTCCGTGATGCGAGAAATGCCTGCCGGGCGAGAACCGCTGCGTTCGCCGGCGGCGTACCCGCCAGGGTTCCGCGGATGATCTTCTTGTTGTTGCGCCAGATAATTCCCCAGACATTGAACAGCATGATAAAGCCCAGCCCTCCGCCGATTCCGATCGAGAGCACGTGGTTATCGTCCTGTCCTACCGGCGTGTAGTTTACGAACAACCAGCCCGCGGCACAGACCAGCACCGCTGTAATCGTGCCCAATACGTATCCGCTGGGCGTTTTTGAGATCACGAAATAAAGAAGCATGGAAGTTGCGATCCAGATCAGCAGAAACAGGCCGACCGTGCTGCCGGCGCCCACTCCCATGCGCTGCGCGTCCGCAGCGACATAAATCTGCGCCCAGTACCAGAAGCCCATGAATACCGTGAGCAATGCGCTCCAGCGGAATAACTGCAGAGCCGGCATGGTCAGGTACTGGAAAATTTTCGGTTTGCTGGCGGCGTCCACCTGCTTCATGAAGGGCACATTGACCAGGTTGAAAAAATAGAGCAAGCCTACCCAGGTGATGCCCGCCACCAGGTGAATCCAGCGCAGGATAAAAGCCAGCGCCTCGGTGCCGGTATGTGTGGGCATGACGAATAGGGCGATCTCACGATGCATAGGTAACTCCAGAACTTCGCGATGGGCGCTTCGACTGTGCTCTCGAAGCCGAGAATAGTTGCACTTTGCGCTGGCGATGTCAATCAGGTTCGCCCCGACGGTTGCGGTCACTTAGCAGGTGCTGACGCACCACGCCGTTGCGCGAGAGAACCTCATCTCTTGTCATTCCAAGCGGGCTCCATTGGCGAGGCATCCGTTTGCCGCCGGCCGCGAAACAGCAGATTCCTGGCGCGATAGGACCGCGCTTGGGAATGACAATTCCTGCGATGAGTCAAACTGCACCACTACCCAATCGCCACTCAGCTTGAATTGAGGGCAGTAACGCCGTATCGTACAATCACTGTCGGTAGCTGGCTTGTGTGCGCTAGCGTACGGTATTTTCCCGCGCGTAAAGCCGGCGGTTAATCCCCAACTCGTGCGGCCGGTTCGCAAGGCTCCAGCTGCGACGAGTAAGACAGTACAGACCCGACCATTCAGAACGAGGTGGCCGGGACTTCAAGGAGATCGGCGATGGAAAACAAGCCGGCGCAAAACATCCAGGATACTTTCCTCAATACGGCACGCAAGGAGCGGACCAACATCACGATTTACCTTTTGAGCGGAGTCAAGCTCACGGGACGCATACGCTCCTTCGACAAGTATTCGGTCGTCCTCGAAACCAACAATCAGGAGCAATTAATCTTCAAGCACGCCATCTCGACTGTCGCCATGGGCAAGACCTTGCATAGCCACGGGGAGAGGCCGACAGTCTTGTCCGCGTCCGCGGCCAGCGCGACTGCGGGCCCGGAGGCGGCGGTGATGCCGCGCCCCTCGGGTACCGAAGGTTGAAGGGGTTCGCTTTCCGGGCAAGGCACTTGGCAGCCGGCGTTCCGCCGCTGAGGGCTTGTCTTGAATCTCGCGCAAGCTAATCTGACCCAATGTTAACTGCCGACTGCCGGCGCGTGCGGCTGATTCATTTCATACCCGAGAACCCAGCATTTTGAGCGGTCCACAATCCAAATCTTTCGCTAAGACGTCTTTGGACAAGCACAAGCCCGTCGGGCATGGCCGAGCGCAGGAAGGGAATCGTCCGCTCCAAGAGAAGGCATTTCTCATTGGCCTGGACGTCCGTACCCGCTCTCGCGGGGCCGCCTCGGCTCGCGCCAGAAACGGTCCGCTGACCGCGGCCGCCCAGGCCGCTCGGGATACTTCCAGCAGTCCGCTCGCGACCAAGGCTCCCGACATTCCCGAATTCAGCGCCGAGGAGTCGCTGGCGGAACTGCGATCCCTAGCCCTCAGCGCAGGCGCTGAAATTGTCGGAGAATTTCTTCAGCATCGCGACCGGCCAGATCCGGCCACGCTGATTGGAAGCGGAAAGCTGGAAGAAATTGCCGGCGCCACCGCTTCCGTCTCCGCTGACCTGCTGCTTTTCGATCACGACCTTACCGCCTCTCAGCAGCGCAATATCGAAAAGCTGGTCAACACACGAGTGATTGACCGCACTCAATTGATCCTCGACATTTTTGCCAAGCATGCCCGAACCCGCGAGGGCCAGCTGCAAGTCGAGCTGGCGCAACTGGAGTACATGCTGCCGCGCCTGGGTGGGCGCGGAATAGAGATGTCGCAACTGGGCGGCGGCATCGGTACCCGCGGCCCGGGTGAAACTCAACTCGAAACCGACCGCAGAAAAATTCACCGGCGCATCCGGCATGTGAAAGAGCAGATTGAAAATGTGCGGCGGGTGCGGGCTCAGCAACGGGCGCGGCGGGAGGCGGAGCCGGTCGCGACCGTCGCGCTGGTGGGCTACACCAACGCGGGGAAGTCCACGCTGTTTAACGCGCTGACTCGCGCGGCCGTGCTCGAATCTCCCCGAATGTTTGCCACGCTCGATCCGACAATTCGTTCAGTAGCGCTGCCGTCGCGCAGAAAGGTCCTGCTCTCCGACACTGTCGGCTTTATTCGCAATCTCCCGCACACCCTGGTGACAGCGTTTCGCGCCACACTCGAAGAGGTGCAACGCGCCTCGCTGGTGTTGCAAGTTTCCGATGCCAGCAGTCCGCTCTCGGCAGAGCAGGACGCCCAAGTAGACAAGGTTCTCAAGGAACTCGAAGTCGATGGAAAACCGCGCCTGCGGGTCATGAACAAAATTGATCTGCTGCCGCCGAAGCAACGCGAGTCATTGCTGGACGATGTCAACCGAGTCCACGTCTCAGCCGCAAAGGGAACTGGCATGACTACGCTGCTCGACCGGATCGACGAAATGCTGTCCGAGGATCCGATCAGCCGCGTGCGTCTGCGCGTGCCACAGCAGGAAGGAAGGCTGCTGGCGCTGCTCGAGGCCCGTTCGCGGATTTATTCGCGGAGATATAGCGGCGGGTCAGTGGATCTGGAAGTGGAGGCGCCGGAATCGGTAGTGAGAAAAGTGAGGGATTTTGTCGTGCCTGCTTCCGAGCCATCGAAGCTGAAAGAAAAAAGCTGAGGGCTGAATGCTGACGGCTGAAACAATTAAATGGGCCGGCAACCAAGAAGCGGTGACATTCCTTGGCTATCGGCCCATTCGATCCGGATTGGATCGGAGGTGATACCTCCATGCTAGACCCGTTATGCCGGATGTCAAGCTACTTTCGACGCTCTCGAAAAAAAGTTCCAGTCCCGGTTTCAATCCGGAAAGCGCCCGCGATTGCGTTGACACTCAGTCCGTAACATGTTACTTTCAATGGTCTTAAGCCTCCTTACGCTCTAGACCTGATCAGCACATAATGAATGAGATAGTAGGACAACTAGGCGGATTACTGCTCGGGTCTGTGCCGACGATCGTCTTCATCCTCTTATTGTTCGGCATTTACACCGCAGTGGTGCACAAGCCTTTAACGAAGGTGTTGGAGGAACGGCATAGCCGGACTGAAGGCGCGATCGAAAAGGCGCGAGCCGACATTGCCAAGGCCGAAGCCCGCACCGCAGACTACGAACAACGGCTCAGGGAAGCCCGCATGGCGCTATTCAAGGCCCAGGAAGCGCGCCGCCAGCAAGCCCTGCAGGCGCGGACTGAAGCCGTCGCCGCGGCACGGACCAAAGCGCAAGCGCAGGTGGAGCAGGCGCGAGCCGCCATCGAGCAAGACAAGTTGGTGGCGCAGAAGGGTCTGGAAGCGGAAAGTGGAAAACTCGCAAGCGCGATTATTCGCACCGTTCTCGAACCGGCGACGCAAAGTCCGGCGGGTGGCGACTGATGCGAACTCCGCTTCTCATGCTAGGTCGTGCGGTCCAAGGTCGCGTGGTCGCGGACGACTCGCCCGCGAGTCTCGAGGCGATACATCCCGGACGAATCTTTGGCGGCCTCGTTGCGATTTTATCTTTTGTCCTTTTGGCGGCCTTGCTCATGGTCATGAGTCACAGCGCCCTGGCGCAAACGACTCCCTCCGGAGATTCAGTCAGCGCCGAACACTCCGCCAATGCCGCGCTTGCAAAAGAATCGCGAAAAGCCGCCGCCGAGGATGACGAACAGGCTCAATTCAAACATTCGTGGATGGTGCAGTGGGTGGCGAAGCTCACGGGTTTGAGCCTCGATAGCGCCTACTGGCTGTGTGTCGTGCTCAATTTCGCAATCGTCGCCGGAGTGATCGTCTACTTCTCCAAGAAAAATCTGCCGGGCGCGTTCCGCAACCGTACCGCTTCCATCCAAAAGGCGATGCAGGAAGCGCGACTCGCCAGCGAGGACGCGAACCGCCGCCTGGCTGAAATCGAAACGCGACTCTCCCGGCTGGATACGGAAATCGCAGGCATGCGCTCGGCCGCCGAGAAAGAAGCAGTCGCGGAAGAAGCACGAATCAAGGCCGCGGCGGAAGAAGACGGGCGCAAGATCGTGGAATCCGCCGAGCAGGAGATTGCGGCGGCGGCCAAATTAGCGCGGCGTGAACTGACTACTTATGCGGCAAACCTGGCGGTATCGCTGGCGGCGAGACAGATCAAAGTGGATCCGGCGACCGACCAGGGCCTGGTGCGAGGTTTTACCCAGGAGCTGTCGCTGAACAAGTCCAACGGTGGCGGACAGGATAAGAACTAGACCATGGCTTCCGTGACCAGCACTTACGCGCGCGCCTTTGCCGACGTGGTCTTTGATCAGCATCTGGATCCGGCAAAAACGCTGCTGGAGGCACAGTCTGTGGCTCAGTTGGCCGACAGCAGCTTGCAATTGCGCGAAGTCTGGGAGGCGCCCTCAATTCCAGCGGAACAGAAACGCGCTTTGCTGGATGCGATCGTCGCGCGGGCGGGCTTCTCTCGACCGGTGCGAAACTTTGTGGCCGTGCTCATCGACCACCGGCGGATCAAATTTCTCGACCCCATCGTGGATGAATTCGAGAAGGAACTGAACCGCCGCCTGGGTTTTGTCGAAGCCCAGATCATCAGCGCGCGGGAGTTGGGCCAACCGGAGCGAACCGCCCTGGAAGGGCAAGTGGCAAAGCTGACTGGACACAAAGTGCGCGCCCGGTACGCCCAGGACGGATCGATTCTCGGCGGCGCTATTGTCAAGGTGGGCAGCATGATCTACGACGGTTCGGTGAAGGGCCAATTGGAGCGGATAAGGGAAGCTATCAGCTCGTAGCCGTTCGCTTTTAACTCGAACCCAAGTTTGAGTCAGTTTGGAGTCTGCAAGTTCTAAAAGACTTTATCGCAAAGATCGCAAAGGAAATCCGCAAAGGACGCAAAGCAAAGCTAGAAGCCAGGAGCTAGAAGCTAAGAGCTGACTTTTATGGCACAAATCAAAGCAGACGAGATCACACAGCTGATCCGGCAACAGATCGAGAACTACGAATCCAAGATTGCCGTCGACGAGGTTGGGACGGTCATCACTTTGGGCGATGGCATCGCTCGCGTACACGGTCTCGATAAAGTCATGGCCGGGGAACTGCTCGAGTTCCCGCACAACGTCGCCGGTATCGCCATGAACCTGGAAGAAGATCAGGTGGGCGTGGTATTGCTGGGCGAATACACGGAGATCAGCGAGGGCGACGAGGTCAAGCGCACTGGCCGCATCATGAGCGTGCCCGTAGGCGAAGCTCTGGTCGGACGAGTGGTGAATTCGCTGGGCCAGCCGATTGACGACAAAGGTCCAATCGCGACTGACCAGTTCATCGCGCTGGAGCGGCTGGCCCCGGGCGTGATCGACCGTCAGCCGGTCCGCGAACCTATGGCCACCGGCCTCAAAGCCATCGACAGCATGATTCCGATTGGCCGCGGACAGCGCGAACTGATCATCGGCGATCGCCAGACCGGCAAGACTGCAGTTGCGCTCGATACCATCATCAACAGCAAAGGCAACAACCTGATTTGCATTTACAACGCGATCGGGCAAAAGCGGTCATCGATCGCTCAAGTGGTAAAAATTCTGAGCGACGCGGGCGCGATGGAGTACACCATTGTCGTGGCCGCCTCCGCTTCCGAACCAGCTCCGATGCAGTACATCTCCCCCTACGCGGCGTGCGCCATGGGCGAGTATTTCCGCGATACGAAGCGCCATGCGCTGGTGATTTACGACGATCTTTCGAAACACGCTGCATCCTATCGCGAGATTTCATTGCTGCTGCGGCGTCCGCCGGGGCGCGAAGCCTATCCCGGAGATGTTTTTTATCTCCACTCGCGTTTGCTGGAACGCGCCTCGAAGTTGAGCGACAAAATGGGCGGCGGCTCGCTGACTGCCTTGCCGATCATCGAAACCCAGGCGGGTGATGTGTCGGCGTACATTCCAACCAACGTGATTTCGATCACCGACGGCCAGATCTTCCTCGAAACCGATTTGTTCAACAGCGGTGTGCGGCCGGCCGTCAACGTCGGAATTTCCGTGAGCCGCGTCGGCGGCAGCGCGCAGATCAAAGCCATGCGGCAAGTCGCCGGCAGCATGAAGCTGGAACTGGCTCAGTACCGCGAACTGGCGGCCTTCGCGCAATTCGGCAGTGATCTGGACAAGGCCACGCAGGCCCAGCTCAATCGCGGCCAGCGCCTGGTCGAAGTGCTCAAGCAAAAGCAGTTTTCGCCGCTGCCGTTCTCCAAGCAGATCCTGATTATTTATGCCGGCACCAACGGATTCTTCGACGATCTTCCGGTGGATCAGGTCCGCGACTTCGAAGCCGAGCTTTACAAGTATGTCGACGCAACGAACCCCGGCCTATTACGCACGATCATGGAGAAGAAAGTCTTGGACGATGCTCTCAAAGCAGAGATGAGCAAAGTGATCAAACAGAGCAAAGAGGCGTTCGTGGCAGATCGGCAAGCAGCGGCGAAGTAGTGTGTAGCTGTTAGCTCTTAAGCTGTTAGCTTAAGGTCGACGACAAATAGCTGACGACCGACGACTGAAGACTGACGACTGATTCATGCCAAACATTCTCGACATCCGGCGCCGTATTCGCAGCGTGACCAACACGCGGCAGATCACCAAGGCCATGAAGATGGTCTCGGCGGCGAAATTGCGGCGGGCACAGGAGCGCGCTCTGGCGGCGCGTCCCTATGCTCAGATGCTGACTAACGTGCTGAAGTCGCTGGTGTCGCGGGCCGAGATCTACGATCCGGAGACCGGAGAGCCCAAACATCCTCTATTGGCACGCCGTCCGGAGAGGAACGTGTTGCTGGTCGTCGTGACCGGCGACAAAGGCCTGGCTGGAGCGTTCAACACCAACATCCTGAAAGCCGCCGGGCGCTTCATTGCGACCAAAGCGGATAAAAACCTCGAGCTAGAAACGATAGGGCGCAAAGGGCGCGATTTTCTGCGCCGCCGATACCGTGCCGCCGAGCCCAGAAAAGCAGATGAGCAAGCTGTGGCTCAAACCACAATCGTTGGTGAGCGAATCGGAATATTTAACAAGATTGATTATGCCGTGGCGGCGGAACTCGCTGAACAAATCATCGAACGCTATAGCGAAGAAGAAATTGATTCGGTGTATCTGCTATACAACGAATTCAAGTCGGTGATCGCGCAGCGCCTGGTAGTGGAGCAGATATTGCCCATCGAACAAGTCGGCGTACCAGAAGTGCGCATGGCTGAACCGATGACCACGGAAGAACGGGACCGTGCCATCGAGGCGGCGAAGGGCGCCGACGTGCGACTTCGTCCTCCGGACACGCGCGAAATCGATGCTGCCGCCGCGAAATTTGCTACCGCTCCGGTCGATTACATCTACGAGCAATCGCCGGAAGAGCTTTTCCGGTCGCTGCTGCCCAAGTATGTTGGCATCCAGGTATTTCGCGCTTTGCAGGAATCGGTGGCGGCTGAACACGCAGCCCGCATGACCGCTATGGACGCGGCCACCAACAACGCCACGGACATGATCGACTCCCTGACCCTGGCCATGAACCGGGCCCGGCAGGCCAAGATTACGAAAGAGATTATTGAGATTGTAAGCGGAGCAGCAGCGCAGTAAAGCAGCTGCTAGCTTCTGGCTTCTAGCCAGGAGCCAAACATAGTCGGCCCGGGAGCGAAGGCCGGCATTCTTGGAATCAAGCTAGAAGCCAGTAGCTAGAAGCTAGTAGCCAGAACCCGAGGTGTTATGCCAGAGAGAATTGGACACGTAATCCAGATTTCAGGGCCCGCCGTCGACGTGCAGTTTGTCGAGGGCGCGATGCCGCCGATTTACGAGGCGCTGAAAGTTGTCAGCGATGGTTTCACCGTACCCAACCCGGTCAACGTGATTCTGGAGGTGCAGCAGCACCTGGGCGAAGGCCGCGTGCGCTGTGTTGCCATGGAAGCCACCGAAGGCATGGTGCGCGGCATGAAAGCTATCGACCAGGGTGGACCGATCTCCGTTCCAGTGGGCCGGGGCACGCTTGGCCGCGTGATGAACGTGATCGGCCAGCCGGTAGACCAGTTAGGACCGATCGAGCACACCAAGACCATGCCGATCCATCGCCCGGCGCCGCTGTTTGAAGATCAGGCGACGACCGCCGAGATGTTTGAGACCGGTGTCAAGGTTGTCGACCTTATTCAGCCCTTTCTGAAGGGTGGAAAGATCGGATTGTTCGGCGGCGCGGGCGTCGGCAAGACCGTCTTCATTCAGGAGCTGATCAACAACGTTGCCAAGCAGCACGGCGGATATTCCGTCTTCGCCGGCGTCGGTGAACGTACCCGCGAAGGCAACGATCTGTGGCTGGAAATGACCGAGTCTGGCGTCATCAAACCCGGCGATCCGGCGAAATCGAAAGCCGCCCTGATTTACGGGCAAATGACCGAGCCGCCCGGCGCACGTTTGCGAGTCGCACTGACTGGATTGACCGTTGCGGAATTCTTTCGTGACGAAGAAGGCGCGGACACGCTGCTCTTCATCGACAACATTTTCCGCTTTACCCAGGCGGGATCGGAAGTTTCCGCGCTGCTCGGACGCATGCCCAGCGCCGTGGGATACCAGCCGAACCTGGCCACGGAAATGGGCGAATTGCAGGAACGCATCACGTCCACGAAAAAGGGTTCGGTCACTTCCGTGCAGGCCATTTACGTGCCGGCCGACGATCTTACGGATCCCGCGCCAGCCACGACTTTCGCCCACCTCGACGCCACCACCGTACTTTCGCGTGCCTTGACCGAGATCGGAATTTATCCCGCCGTCGATCCGCTGGCTTCGACTTCGCGCATTCTCGATCCCCGCATCGTGGGTCAGGAGCACTACGATGTTGCGCAAGGGGTGAAAAAGACGCTGCAGACCTATAAAGATCTGCAAGACATTATCGCCATTCTCGGCATCGACGAGCTGAGCGAAGACCAGAAGATCAGCGTCGCTCGCGCCCGAAAAATTCAGCGCTTCCTTTCGCAACCGTTCCACGTGGCCGAACAGTTCACCGGCTCGCCGGGGCGCTACGTAAAGGTCGCCGACACGGTGAAGGGATTCAAAGAGATCAACGAAGGCAAATACGACGATATCCCTGAACAAGCCTTCTATATGAAGGGCACGATCGAAGAAGTGCTGGAGGCGGCGGAGAAGTTGAAAGCAGCGTAAGAACCGTCGTTGGTCATTGGCCCTTGGTCTTTGGCCAACGACCAACGACCAACGACCGAATACTGATGCCAGACACTTTCCAACTCGAGATCGTCACCCCCGAAAAAATGGTGGTGAAGGATGTTGCCGAGGAGATTCAGATTCCCGGCAAGGATGGATACCTCGGCATTCTGCCCGGCCACGCACCCCTCATCACCGAGCTCGCGGTCGGCGAAATCAGTTACGTCAAAGGTGGTCAGACTTTCTATTTGTCCGTGGCCTGGGGTTTTGCGGAAGTGCTGCAGGATAAAGTGACCATCCTGGCGGAAACGGCCGAGCGTCCGCAGGAAATCGACGTGAAGCGCGCCCAGGAGTCGAAGCGCCGGGCCGAGGAAGCTCTGCTGACCGGCAAGAGCGAGGAAGATTTCACAGACGCGGAGTACGCTCTCAAACGGGCGGAGACGCGGCTGGAAGTTGCGGAGAAAAAGAGCTAGTCATTCTCCAATGCTTTCGAAACTCTTCTCCGCGAAAATTCAGTGTTGCTCCTGCAATTCTCCCACCGGAACAATCTTAGTATCCGTGCGGAACTTCTTATAGTCGCGGTAGGTCATGTCAGCTTCCAGGTTGAAGTTTTTCAGCAGGGCCAGGCGCACATCCACTCTCAGGGCGACGTGACGGGGCAGCCAGACTTCGTCGTTGACCCGGGTCTGGTCGATCAGTAGACGCGATCCTTTGTGGATTCGCGCCAGAAACCAGCCCACGGAAACCGTGTCGATACATTCCGCGTCCAGCTTGACCCACTGCGATTCCGCGCGATCGATCCAGACCCGAAAGCGGAACTTGGGCAGGACCTTCGCTTCTTTTGAGTGGGGCTCAAAATCGGGCCGGGGTTCGGCGTTGATCACATAAGCCGCGCGCCCGTCGAGATTCTCCGTGTCCACGAGGCGGAAATTGTATGCGTCCGCGATCTCCCCCACAAATTTACGGGCGTCCTCGCGATCCTTCTCCTCGGTTTCCAGCCGTTTCTTGCGTTGGTCCTCGTTTTCATTTTTGCGCTTGTCGGTGATTTTGCGGATTCTGTCTTCTTCTTTGGCTGCCTCCTTTTCGGAGAGCGGTTTGTCGTCCTTCGCGATCAGGCGTTCTACTTGTTCTCCATACAACACCATCACTTCATGGGTTTTTGATTCGCTGGATTTCACTTCGCCTTTGCCATCGAGCCTGTGCTCTTCCTGGCGCTCGATGTAGGTGTAGTCCTTCTGTTTCTTCTCGTTCTCGATGTCTTTATCCGCTACCTGGCGAATGAGGGCGCGAATTTGCTCCTGCGAAAGCTGTGGCGCCGCCGAACTCTGCAAGGGGCTTGCCCCGAGCTGGCTTTGCCCGAGAGCCGGCCAAGAAACGACAATAAGGAAAATGAGCGAGACGGCGGTTAGCTTCATAAAGCAGGATGACTAGGAACTGTTACGTGGCTGCACCCGGGCTGGTTCCAAAATGGTTTTCGAGGATCTGCTACTTCTTGGCCTCCGGCTTGAATTGAATAACAATAAAACGGATCGGATCGCTGGTCGCATTTAGAAAAGTGTCCTTCCGTCCCTCGGGAATCCAGACCGGATCGCCCGATGATTTGCGGACCCGCTCGTACTCGCCCGCTTTCAGGTCAATATCGGTGACCGGGATCAGCAACTCTGCGCCGGGTTTGTCGGGCGGAGGAAAGGGGTCGCGGGAAAGCAATTGAATGTCGCTCACGCTGGCTGTCCCCAACAGCAGCGAGTTCATGAATCTGGCATGAGGATCGACCGGCGGCGCCACCGACACGGGCCCGTAATCCCAGGTGCCGGAGTAGGTCTGATACCCGTAGTTGGTCACTTTGGGATCGAGAAACTCGACGGTGACATTGCGGTACTCCGTCGTCCGGTCATTGCGCATGCCCACTGCGCGCCCGCCCAGATAGAAATGAACATCGCCCTGATTGAAGTGGAAATTAACTATGTCCGACTCGCCTTCCGCCCAGATCACTACATCGCAATCCCGAAGCGCGATGGTCAGGAAATTATGATCGTGCCGGGCCATGGTGCGATCCAGAGGATTGAGCGTGAGCCCAAACACACGGACCTGATCGTTCGCCAGTAACTGCCGGTAGTGCGGCGCCGAGGCCATGTCAGGCGCGCTTTGCGCCCATGCCGCCGTCGCGCACAGTAGCACCATCAGGAGCCGAATCTTCATAAAGAGGATTGTATTCCGGAAAGCAGGGGCGGCAAATATCACGAATGGCATAGCGTGCGAGGGTTGGATCGTAGTAGCGCCGCCGTCCCGGCGGCTGTCGCGAGGGCATCTTGCCCTCGCTCTGCGTGCTGAGAAGGCTCTGCGGGCGAGACGCCGGCGCTACGCTGAAAGTGTCGGGACGGCTTAAAAAATCGTGATCTAACTATCTTGATGATAACGAAAACTTTATTTCCATCGCAGGACTAATGCGACGGAGTCGGCTGGAGAACTACCGCTACTGTAGAAGTTCTCGACTTCATTTTTCAGCGTTCTCGCTCTGCTTTGCCCAGCGTCTCCGCCCGAAACGATCTCTCGTCGATGCGATGCAGACGCTTCGCCATGCCCGGCCGCAGCAGCTTGGTATGGGGGATCTCGAGCAGGTGGTCCACGATGAACCAGAGGGGCTTTTCCGTGGTCATCCAGTGCAGATGATCGAAACGGGTCAGGTTTACCGGACGGGAAAATGTTCGCAGGGTTCGTTCGCGGCGCAAGTTGAAATAGATGTTGAAGTAGCTCATCGCCAGCTCACGCAGCGAGCGATAGACCGGCTCGCGGAAGCGGCAGCCGGTGTAGTTGGACTTAGCCACCGCTCCCCAGTGGCCTTTCACCCGGTAGATGGCGAGAACGTGGTCGGTGTCGTGTTCCGCTTCGAGGTCCCAAATCAGCGGCGGAAAGCCGTTTGCTCGCAAGGCCGCTGCCGCGAACATCGCGCCTTCGAGACAATGCGAAGTGTTTTCACGAAGCACGCGGCGCGGCGACCATGCGGTGTCGGCGAGATGGTACGGCATATCGTCGAGCAGGCGCTGAATTCCGTAGGGATCTTTAAGGCTGCGCAGCTTGCGCAATTCGGCGGGGGTGAAGCTGGCTGACTCTGTCTGTTTTTTCATCCTCGATGGCAGTTTAGCTGACGAAAGCTACGACAGCGTTAACCACGGAGGACACTGAGGACACCGAATCAGGCGGGCTAGGCGAAAAGCTCTTCCAACTCTTTCGGTCGGTCGAGCAGCACGTCGGGGACAGCGTCGTGCAAAGTATGAGGCGCGAAGCCGTAGGTCACGCCGCAGGTCCACATTCCCGCGTTGCGACCGGTCAGGACATCAACCCCGGAGTCGCCGACAATCATGGTCTTCTGCGGCTCCGCCCTTAGTTCTCGCAGGATGGCCTGCGCGCCTTGCGGATCGGGTTTCTTGGTGGGAAAGCTGTTGCCCCCATAGACCCGGGCGAAAAATTTGCTAAGCCCCAGGGCTTCGACGATTGCTCGCGACGGATGCACGGGTTTGTTGGTGAGCACAGCCATCTGGCGCGGCCGGCCATTGCGTGAATTCTCGAGTGTGGCCAGTGCGTCCTTTATCCCGTCGTACAAGTGGGTATGATCCAGCTTGTGTTCGCGGTAGTAGGCAAGGAAATACTCCAGGCCGGAGCGCACCAGCTTTTCATCGTTGGCTTCGCTGCCCAGCGCCCGGCCAATCAGCGCCGGCGCTCCATCTCCCACGTAGCTGGCAATCACGTCGTCAGGCAGCTCCGGGCGTTTCATATGCCGCAGCGTGGCATTGACCGAGTGCACCAGGTCGAGACGGGAGTCGATCAGGGTGCCGTCGAGATCAAAGATTACCAGTTGGATTGAGTGCGGGTCGAATGGACGATTGAATTTGATCATGGAGGAACGCCTCCAGAATAAATGATGACGGGCCGCAGCAATTGGCAATTAGCAATTGGCAATTAGCAATTAGCCAAACCATCCGCCAGAAACGTCGGCACCGAGGGAGGAGGCCAAGTGCCAATTGCTAATTGCCAATTGCTAATTGCCCAGTGCTGAAATCCCTTTCCCCGATTTACAATGCAAAAGCACCTTGTACAATCGCATCTAAGGGAAGCGGGATGGCCACCACAAAGACTGACCCTAAATCGGCCGCAGTATCCGACCGCGATGTCAAGAAAGCCGCCAAGACCTACGAAGGGCTTTCCCGCGAACAATTGATCGAAGCCTACCGGCATATGTATGCCTCCCGCCGGGTGGACGATAAAGAGATCCTGCTTAAGCGGCAGCAGAAAATTTTCTTCCAGATCTCAGGCGCCGGGCATGAAGCCGTGGGTGTGGCTGCGGGCTTCGCACTGAAGGCCGGGTATGACTGGTTTTATCCTTATTACCGCGACCGGGCGCTCTGCCTGGCCTTGGGTGTGACGGCATACGACATGCTGTTGCAGGCGGTCGGGTCCGGCGAAGACCCCAGCTCCGGCGGGCGGCAAATGCCTTCGCACTGGAGTATCCCTGACCTCAATATTGTCACCGGCTCGTCGCCCACCGGAACCCAGATTCTGCAGGCCGTGGGTTGCGCCGAAGTCGGCCGCTACTACGCGGCTCATCCTGACGCCGCGCGGAAAGCCGACGGCGATTACCGCCAGTTCAAAGACGTCAAATTCCACGGCGACGAGATCACCTACGTTTCTCTGGGCGAAGGCACCACAAGCGAAGGCGAATTCTGGGAGTCCTTGAATACCGCAGCCAATCTCCGGCTCCCGTTGATTTTTGTGATTGAAGATAACGGATACGCCATTTCCGTGCCGGTCGAGGTGCAGACTGCTGGAGGGAATATTTCGCGACTGGTCAGCGGCTTCCCCAACTTCCATTTTGAAGAAGTCGACGGGACCGACCCCGTAGCCAGTTATGCCGCCTTCGCGCGCTCCGTGACGCATTGCCGCGCGGGACATGGTCCGGCTTTTGTGCATGCCCACGTGATCCGGCCGTACTCGCACTCCCTTTCTGACGATGAACGGCTCTACCGTCCGGATGTCGAGCGCCAGCGCGATGCGCAGCGCGATCCTATTACTAGAATGCAGATGTTCCTGATCCGCGAGGGCATCCTCGACGAGAAGGGAATCAACCGTCTGGAAAAGCAGGTAGACGACGATCTGCAAGTGGCGGTTGATCGCGCGCTGCAGGCGCCTAGCCCGGCTCCCGACAAGGTTTTGCAATACGTATATTCGCCCAATCTTGATCCCACCTCGTCCGCTTTCGACACGGAGGGCTCGCAAGCCGCGGCCGAAGCCGCAACTCACGATGGCAAGAAGGTCGCGCCCAAGACCATGGCGGACCTGATCAACGCTACCTTGCGCGACGAGATGCGCCGCGATGAACGGATTGTGATCTTCGGCGAAGACGTGGCCGACTGCAGCCGCGAGGATTACCTGAAGCAGAAATTAGTCAAAGGCAAAGGCGGCGTTTTCAAGTTGACCGCCGGGCTGCAAATGGAGTTCGGTTCCGACCGTGTCTTCAACTCGCCAATTGCGGAGGCCAACATCGTCGGCCGCGCCACGGGGATGGCGGAGCGCGGGCTGAAGCCGGTGGTCGAAATTCAGTTCTTCGACTATATCTGGCCCGCCATGATGCAACTGCGTAGCGAACTGCCCCTCATCCGCTGGCGTTCGTACAACACGTTTTCGGCGCCTTGCGTGGTTCGGGTTGCGATCGGCGGCTATCTCACTGGCGGAGCCATTTACCACTCGCAATGCGGCGAAGGCGTCTTCACCCACATTCCCGGCTTGCGGGTAGTGTTTCCATCGAATGCCCTGGACGCCGCCGGCCTGCTACGAACTGCAATCCGTTGTGACGACCCCGTGCTCTTCCTGGAACACAAGCGTCTGTATCGCGAGACCTATGGTCGCGCCGCTTATCCCGGCGCGGATTACATGGTGCCCTTCGGCAAAGCCAAAGTCGTGCAGGCGGGAACCGATCTCACGGTCATTACTTATGGAGCGGTCGTTCCCAGGGCGCTTCAGGCCGTTCAGAAACTGGAACGTGAACACGGCGTCAAAGCTGAGCTCATCGACCTGCGCAGCCTGAATCCCTTCGATTGGGAGACCATCGCGGCCTCGGTGCAAAAGACTAACCGGGCGCTGGTGGCCTACGAAGACACGCTAAGCTGGGGATACGGAGCCGAAATCGCAGCCCGTATAGCCGACCAGATGTTCGAACACCTCGACGCGCCCGTGCGCCGCGTAGCGGCCATGGATGTTTACGTTGCCTATCACCCCGACCTGGAGAATGCCATCCTGCCCCAGACCGCGGACCTGTTCCAGGCCATGAAAGAACTGTCGGAGTACTAGTAACCAGCAATTGGCACTTGGCACTTAGCGAAAGCGTAGCGTCGGCGTCCCGCATAACCTTGTCATCCCGAGCGAAGTCGAGGGACCTTGTGTTTGGCCGACGCCAAATCTGAAGTCGCCGCTTGGCCAACCGGCACTGGCCACTGCCAGCAAACACAAGGTCTTTCGACTCCGAGAAGGAACTCGCGAGCGAGTCCCTTCTTTCCGCTCAAGATGACAGGGGCGTCGGCTTGGGCTGCCTCGGGGACGTAGCGAGACGCCGGCGCTACGAAGATCAACCTCATTAGAGCCAGATATTTGCGGCAAATATCGCTGGCTCAACCATTCCCGCCTGTCCAGATACCTGAGTAACGTCTGTAGTACTTTAGTTACGCAATGGGGGTACTGTTCGAACCGACTGTATAAACACCGCATTTAGTTGTATACATATCGCCTAAAACCACTATTCCTAGTGCACATCTGCAACTCACTCCGAGCCGTTTTCCAGAAAACAGGTATAAAACCCGGTAAAACCCGAAGATACGCCTTGACCTTGGCAGTTTAGGGGTTGATATATGCTCAGCACACCTAAATTCACTCGAACGCAACTTTGTGCGAGGAATTTTCTCCCAACGTTTGCCCGATACCGGGCCTGAATCTGTGGAAAGGGTTTGGAACTATGGCCGACTCGCGTGAAGTTATGAACATTCGCCAGGCGTCGCAATACCTGGGAGTGAGTCCGGACACGCTTTACAAGTACGTAGGCGAGCAGAAGATTCCCGCTTTCAAGCTGGGCAACCGCTGGCGCTTCAAGAAGTCGAGGCTGGACCAGTGGATGGAAGAGAAGTCGAGCCAGATGGAAGCGAAAACCAAGAAGAAACCGAAGGCGGCTGGTAAGGCTGCCGGGCAACCGTAAAAGGCGGGCACATGTTTGGATTGGGATCAAAAACGATTGTTGGTCTGGATGTGGGTTCCTCCAGCATCAAGGCGGTCGAGCTGAGGAAGGGACGCAACGGTATCGAAGTGGCGCACCTGGGCCTGGAACCGCTGGCGCCGGATATCGTCGTCGATTCGATGATCGTGGATTCGGGGACGGTCTCGAGCGCGATCTCGAAGCTGTTCACCGACAACGCCATCAAAGCGAAAGCCGTGGCCACGGCGGTCAGCGGCCACTCGGTGATCGTGAAAAAGATCTCGCTGCCCTCGATGAGCGACCAGGAACTGGCCGAGACCATCCAGAAGGAAGCGGCGCAGCACATTCCTTTCGACCTGGCCGACGTGAATCTCGACTACCAGATCCTCTCCGAAGATGCCGGCAGCCCGCAGATGGACGTTCTGCTGGTAGCTGTCAAGAAAGACAAGATTCTCAACTACACCAACGTACTCTCGATGGCGGGCAAGACTCCGGCTATTGTGGACATCGACGCGCTGGCCCTGCAGAACTGCTACGAGTACAACTACGAGCCCGCGCCGGCACAAGTGGTGGCACTGTTGAACCTGGGCGCGAGCGTGATGAACATCAACATCGTGAAGGGCACCACGCCGCTGTTCCCGCGCGACGTCAGCGTCGGCGGACACCAGTACACCGATTCACTGCAGAAGGAACTGGACCTGAGCTTCGATGACGCCGAGTCCCTGAAGCTGGGCAACAAGGTGGGAACGGTGAGCGAGGATGCGAAGACGCCGATCCTGCAGCAGGTGACCGAGATCATCGTGCTCGAAATTCAGAAGACGTTCGACTTCTTCCGCGCCAGCTCGGCGGGAGAGCACATCGAGAAGATTTATCTGGCGGGCGGTTCCTCCAAGGTTCCCGGCCTAGTCGATGCGTTGCGCCAGGAGTTTTCGCTGCCGGTGGAGATCTTCAATCCGTTCCAGAAGATCGGCCTGCCGACGGAAGGACCGGGAGTGCAGTTGATCGAGCAGAATGCCGGCCAGATGGCAGTTGCGGTGGGTTTGGCCTTAAGGAGTTTTGAAGACTTATGATCCGAATCAACCTGCTGGGTGCACAAAAGGGAAAGAACAAGCGATCCGCAGCTTCGGCGGCCGCCGTCATGGAAGTGGGTGACGTAGGCTCCCCGAAAGTTAAGGTCCTGGTCGTACTGGTGCTGGCCGCCCTGGTCAACGTGGGCTACTGGTACCAACTCGACAAGCAGCACCGGGACATCGCCGCCAAGATGGACGTGGCGATGCGGAAGAACGCCGAATTGGCCGACGTGAAGGCGCGGTACCTGGAGCGCCAGCGTGAAGCCGAGAACTACAAGCGCCGGGTCGACGTGATCGACCAGTTGCGCGCTGCCCAGTCCGGCCCGGTTGATCTCCTGAATACGGTTGGCCAGACGGTGAACAACACCGAAGCAGTCTGGCTGAACAGCATGAAGGACCAGGGCGCCAGCATCGACATCGATGGCATGGCTCTGAGCACCGACGCAGTGGCCAGTCTGATTGCGAACCTGCAAAAGACCGGGCACTTCTCCAACATCGAGATCAAAGAGACCTACCAGGACGACAGCTACAAGGAAATGCAGGCGTTCAACTTTACCTTGACCTGCGAAAAGGCGAAGTCCTAGGAAGGCGGAAAAATATGGCCAACTTTAACGAACTTTCAGGCATTAAACAGTGGGCAGCCGCGGTGGGCGTGGCAGCATTGCTTACCGGCGCCTTGTACTTCACGCTGTTCAAGAGCCAGCGCGAAACCAACGCAGCCGCCCAGGCCGCCCTGGATACCAAGCTCCGTGAAAATGCGGAACTGGAATCCTACAAGCCCAAACTGGTGGACATCGAACGCCAGCTGGCCAGCCTCAAGCAGCAGTTGGAGATCGAACGCAAGATCGTTCCCGACGAGAAAGAAGTGCCGGGCTTCATCAAGATGATGGACGCCGAGGCCATGAAGGCGGGAGTCGAACTGCGGCGTTATACCTCCAAGCCGACTGCAGCCAAGGATTTCTACACTGAAGTGCCCTTCGAGCTGGAACTGGATGGACCGTACTACTCGATGGTGAATTTCTTCGACAAGGTAGGGAAGCTGGAGCGCATCGTAAACGTCTCCGGTCTTCAGGTGGCAACCACCAAGAAGCCCACCGACGCCAAGGCGAAGCACACGTATCAGTACGCGCCGAACGAGAGCGTTGTGGCCACCTGCACCGCGACCACATTCTACAGTCATGACATGACGCCCCCAGCGGGAGCGGCTGGAAAACCGGGCCAGCCCGCGGCGGCAAAGCAGGGGACCATATGAAGCTGACGACTGGAATTGTTTTCCTGGCGATGGCGGCGGGAACTGCCCTGGGGCAGAACCCAACGATCATCAACAACACGAAAGCGACGCTGCAGGCGGCTCCGCAGAATAAACAGGCCAGCAGCCCAGCCAGGATTTCTGCGAAATCCGCTACGCCCAAGGCTAAGCCGGTAGCGGCCCACCAGAAAGCGCAGCCCAAACAGCAGATCGCGGTCGAGAACCAGAAGAAACCCGCGGAAGCCAAAACCGATGCGCCGACCCAGGTCAATCTGGCCAGCCGGCGCGATCCCTTCGTCAGCCCAGTGGTCAATCGCAGCATGATTGGCGCGGGATGCGCCACCGGCAAACGCTGCCTGGCCATCGACCAGATCAATCTCAAGGGCGTGGTGAAGGCCGACTCCGGCATGATCGCCGTGGTGGTCAACAGCTTGAACAAAGCTTACTTCCTGCGCGAGAACGATCCCGTGTTCAACGGTTTCGTGGTCAAGATCACCGGCGATTCGATCATTTTCAAGGAAACAGTGCAGGACCGCCTGGGTAAGCCGTTGACCCGGGAAGTCACCAAGAAGATTACGACGTCGGCGGTTTAGGCCGGCGATGGATTGGCCGGGAACCCGGCAGAAACAAATCTGGCTGGAAAGATCACGGGGCGAGCCAAGCGCGAGTCCGGTGGGGAGAGCGAAATGCGAAAGCAATTTCTGACAGTTTTATTGCCGGCGCTGGTGGTGGGTCTCATCACCGTCTCGGCGCAGACGCAGAGCGCGGGCACGGACGCTCCGAAGCACGCCGCTCTGCAGAAGGTCAACGTGGTGCGCACCGGCGACGGCGTCAGCGTCGAGATCAGCGCTCGCGGCGACATGAAGCCGCGGCTGAGCACGCTGGACAGCCCCGCTCGCATCGTGGTCGACCTGCCGAATACGGTAGTGGCGACCTCGCATGGCCTCATCAAGGTCGACGCCGACGGAGTCAAGGACGTCCGCCTCGGTATGGACGGCCAGGGCAGCTCACGCGTCGTGGTCGATCTGAGCCAGGCATGCCGTCATGAACTGGTGACCGGCAACAATAACACGCTGGTCCTGAAGCTCTTCACCAAGTCAGAAATTGCCCAGGCTTCGCAGCCTGTGGTCAAGGCTCCGGCCGCGGCCGCCAAGACTGAAGTCCCCGCTCCGGCGGTTGCCGAACTGGCTGCTCCGGTTAAGGAAGCCAAGCTGGTTCAGACTTCTGCCCACGCCACTGACTTCGCCTTCATCGAGCCTTCTTATTCTCCCAAACCCGCGATCGACGACAGCGCGACCGAGCCTTCCGCGCGCGCCGTTACCGCCGCTGGAAAATTTGCCACCCGGCCCGAAGGCAATGTGTTGCCTCCGGCCAGCGCCGCCATGCAATCCGGTGGCGTGACACCCGCCGTAAACATGGCCGCCGAACAGAAGGTGCAGGCGTCGCAGCCCATCACCCCGACCGGCCCCAAGTACACCGGCGAGCCCATCTCGGTCAACTTGAAGGATGTCGATCTGAAAGATTTCTTCCGCCTGATTCACGAGATCAGCGGACTGAATGTGGTTCTTGACCCCAACGTCAAAGGCACCCTGACCATCGTCCTCGACGATGTGCCGTGGGACCAAGCGCTGGACATCGTTCTGAAGAACAACGATCTGTCACGACAACTTGAAGGCAACGTGCTCCGCATCGCCACCGTTGAAACCATGCGCAAGGAAGCCGAATCACGGCGCGCCCAGGTGGAAGCGGAAGCGCTGGCCGTCGACAAGGTTACCGTCACCCGGTTCCTGAGCTATGCTCACTCCAAGGATGTCGTCCCCACGGTGAAGAACTTCCTCACCCAGCGCGGAGACGTGATCTCTGATGACCGCACCAACGCTCTGATCATCCAGGACATTCCTTCGGTGATGCCGAGCATTGACCGGCTGCTCACGCAGCTGGATCGCAAGACCCAGGAAGTCGAAATTGAAGCCCGCGTGGTGGCAGCAACCCGCAGCTTCGCACGCGATATCGGCACCCAGCTTGGCTTTGGTTGGGGCAATGGAACTAGTTCGGTCGGAGGCGCGGGGGCCGTAGGCTCTTCGCCGACATCGGTATTCGGTCTGAACCCCCTCTATCCGATCGTCGGAACTTCGGTACCGACACCCACTACCGGCCAGCAGATTCCGCTGTTCTCGAACCAGGCGAGCGCCAGCCCGACCAGCGGTATTAATTTCGTCAACGCCACCAACAATGTCCGCATCGATGCCGTCCTCACCATGGCAGAGTCGCGCGGGCTGCTGAAAATCCTGTCCCGTCCGCGGGTCGTAACCCAGAACAACATCCAGGCTCTGGTTCGCCAGGGCGTACGCGTACCCATCGTTACTCAGGCCCAGCTTGGTGGACCGCCCACGGTGACTTACGTGGATGCGTTTCTGCGGCTGACAGTCGTTCCCCAGATTACGTCGGAAGGCACGATCTTCCTGAACGTCGATGTGGAAAATACGACGCCTGACTTCGGCCGTACAGTGCAGGGCAACCCGACGCTGATCACCCAGCAAGCCACCACTCAGGTCCTCGTGACCGACGGCGGCACAGTGGTCATCGGTGGTGTGATTCAGACCCAGAACTCCATCAACGTCACGCAGGTGCCGGTGCTAGGCAACATTCCTTACCTGGGCAACCTGTTCAAACACACCCAGGTCAGCACCTCCAACCAGGAGCTGATCTTCTTCATCACACCCCGCATCATCCAGACATAGCAAGCAGTAGCAACGAGGTAGAAGTAAAGACAGCCGCCGGCTCCTGAAACTCAGGCCGGCGGTTTTGTTTTGCGCGGACGGTTTTGGGAAGGGCAAGGTCTTAGCCGTGCCAATCAGCGATTCGGGCTCTCAGAGGCTTGAGTGGGGCCAACAGCACATGAAAGAATGAAACAGCAGGATTGAGTGAGTGGTGGAAAGAGAAAAAATAAAGACCAGGAACCGCCCTTGGAAGCATGGGCGGAATTGCCCAAGGAGCGAATTTCCGTGGAGTCCCAGCCTTGCAAAAAACGCAAGATAGGGCACCTCGCCGGCAACCATCGATGATCGTAATCATGGCGGGATTGCCCGGGACGGGTAAGAGTACGCTGGCGCAAGCGCTTGCCCAGCGGCTTTCGGGCCTGGTTCTCGATAAGGACACGATTCGAGCGGCCCTCTTTCAACCTGCATACGTCGAGTATTCCCTGGCACAGGATGATTTTTGCCAGCAGATAATGCTGCAAACCGCCGCCTATCTGCTGGGCAAGAATTCCGAACTCTGCATTCTGCTGGATGGCCGCACCTTTTCCCGACGATACCAGCGCGAGCGCGTAATCGAATTTTGCTCGCAAGTGGGGACCCCATGGGCCACGTTGGAGTGCGTCTGTTCGGAGGCGACCGCGCTCGCACGTCTGGCCGAAGCGGTACTTGCAAACAACCACCTCGCGGCGAATCGCACCCCGGAACTCTATCGCGAAATCCAAAAAACGTGGGAGCCGATCGACGAGCCCAAACTGGTTATCGACACCGGCGGGAACCCGAACTCGGCTGTCGATCGGGCCGTGCGTTATCTGACCAACGGAACTGGCGTATGACACCCGCCATGCCTGGCGGAAGGCTTCGCTCGTTAACCTGTTGCCATGACCTCCACGCCGCCCACTTGCTAAACTCCTGAGATGGACCATCGAGGTCGTCAACAACGTCTGCAGGATTCTCTTTCCGCCCATCGCCTGGACGCCCTGCTGGTCACTCATCCTCCCAACCTTCTCTATCTCTGCGGATTCACCGGCAGCTCCGGCGCCCTCCTTCTGACCGGAACGGATAGGGTGTTCATCACCGATGGACGGTACACCGAGCAGGCGCGGGCCGAAGTACGGTCGGCACGGATCGTAATCGCTCGCCAGGGGCCGCTGGCGGCAGCCGCGGCCTGGCTCTCTGCGCAGCAAAAGAAAAGCCGTCGAGCTCCGTGGAAGATTGGGATTGAGGGCGAGCACATGACGGTCGCGGCGCGGTCGCGCTTTGCGGGAATTCTGCCTTCGAGCTTCCGTCTGCGTGAGGCCCCGGCCCTGGTCGAGCAGGCCCGCATGGTAAAGGACGAGGAAGAGATTGCTTGCCTTCGATCCGCCGTGCTTCTGGGTGCCAGCCTTTTCGATCGCGCGCTCGAAGTCATCCGCCCCGGGGTTCGTGAAGCCGAGGTCGCGGCCGAAATGGAGTACGCCGCGCGCCAAGCCGGGGCGCAGGCGATGTCCTTTACCACGATCATTGCCTCGGGAGAACGCTCGGCCTTGCCTCATGGCAGGGCCTCGCAAGCCGTCATCCCGGCCCAGTCGTTCGTGGTCTGCGACTTCGGTGTTATACTCTCGGGTTATTGTTCGGACATGACCCGCACTGTGTATGTGGGTCGCCCCTCGGCCGAGGCCCGCGAGATTTATCAGGCGGTGAAGCAGGCGGAGCAGGCCGCGGTAGATGTTGTAAGAGCGGGCATCAGTGTAAGTGACGTCGATCGTGCCGCTCGTAAGTCATTGCAGAAAAGCGGTTTAGCGAAATACTTTACGCATTCCACGGGTCACGGCGTAGGCTTGGAAATCCACGAGGCGCCGCGCCTGGCGGCCGGACAGGAAGAGACCCTGCAGCCGGGAATGGTGATCACCATCGAACCCGGAGTTTACGTTCCGGGCAAGTGGGGAGTGCGCATCGAAGACATGGTCGTAGTCACACAACGCGGGTGCGACGTCTTGACACCCACCAGCAAGGAATTTGTGGCAATCTGAAAGGGACTCATCTCCCGGAAGCCGGGAGGGCGTCCCGGCAGTTGGTTGTGCCTCTCCGGCGGGCGCATAAGCAGGCAGGAGTCGGTCCCACCGTAGGATGAATCAGCGCATAAGATGAATCAGAAAGAGCTAAAGGAACTCATAGAGTTCTTAATCGAGAAGGACATCGCCGAGTTCGAACTGGAGCGCGGCGATGTCAAAGTGCGGATCAGGCGCGGGAGTGAGCCCGTGGCATCTCCTGCGCCGGACCCGCGCTTTTTTACCGTGCATGCGGCGCCACCTCCGGCCCCCGAGGCTGGCACAGCTCCGGTGCCCGGGACGGTCGCACCTCCTCCTGCCGCCCCTGAGAAAGCCCCGGCGCCGGAAGAGGGATTGCACATCGTGCGCTCTCCCATCGTGGGTACCTTCTACGAATCGCCTTCTCCCGGATCTCCGCCTTTTGTGAAGCCCGGAGATATCGTCCAAGCGGGACAGATTCTGTGCATCGTGGAAGCCATGAAGTTGATGAATGAAATTGAGTCCGACGTGGCGGGCGAGATCGTGAAAATGCTGGTCGCGAACAATGCGCCGATCGAGTACGGGCAGGAACTGTTCGCGATAAGGCCGCGGAAGTAGTGCAGGGGGCCAACCTTCTTTCACCACAGAGGCACAGAGACACAGAGAAAACCAACGGACTAGAAAAACCTTCCGATGCTGATAGTCCAGGTAGTGACCACAAATGCTATCTCGGGGTAAAGATTTCTCCCGTTTTTGCTTTTCTCGGTGTCTCTGTGCCTCTGTGGTAAAAGTTGTTGACCGCTTTTGATCCAGCGCATGTTCAAGAAAATTCTGATCGCAAATCGTGGAGAGATCGCCCTGCGGGTCATTTGCGCCTGCAAGGAGTTGGGCATCCGCACCGTGGCTATTTATAGCGAAGCCGACCGCAATTCCCTCCACGTACGTTTCGCGGATGAGGCTATCTGCATCGGACCGCCGCAACTGGCACAGAGCTATCTCAATATTCCGTCGGTGATCAGTGCGGCGGAAATCGCCAACGTGGACGCCATCCACCCCGGCTACGGTCTGCTGGCGGAAAACGCCAACTTCGCCGAAGTCGCCGAGACTTGCAATATCAAGTTCATCGGCCCCCCTCCTGAAATTACCCGTTTGATGGGCGAAAAAGAAAAAGCTCGCGCCGCGATGAAGCGTGCCGGCGTTCCCATCCTGCCCGGCTCGGAAGGAATTCTAGCCAGCGACGGCGAAGCCATGGAGTGGGCCCGCCAGGTCGGGTTCCCGGTGATCATCAAGGCGTCGGCCGGCGGCGGTGGACGCGGCATGCGCATTGTGCGCAGCGAGGAAGAGCTGCCTGCGCTGTTCAAGGCAGCGTCCTCCGAAGCAGCAGCGTCCTTCGGCAACGGCGATCTCTACATGGAGAAGTTTGTGGAGCGCCCGCGCCACATCGAGTTTCAGATTTTGGCCGATCAATACGGGAACGTGGCCAGCCTGGGCGAACGCGAATGCTCCATCCAGCGCCGTCACCAGAAATTGCTGGAGGAGTCGCCGTCAACCCAGGTCTCGCCAGAACTGCGAAACCAGGTCGGACAAGTGCTGTGCAAGACCCTTTCCGACGTCGGCTATGTGAACGCGGGTACCATCGAATTCCTGATGGATGAAGACCGCAAGCTCTATTTCATCGAGATGAACACCCGCATCCAGGTGGAACATCCAGTCACGGAAATGGTCACGGACGTGGACCTGGTGAAGAGCCAGATTCTGCTGGCCGCGGGTGAGCGCCTGGATAGCGTGCTGCATGGCCCCATCCTGCATCGCGGGCACGCCATCGAATGCCGCATCAACGCCGAACATCCGGAGAAGTTCACGCCGTCGGCGGGCAGGATCACTACGTTCAATCCGCCGGGCGGCACCGGAGTGCGAATCGACACCGCGGCCTATGCGGAGGGCGTGATCCCCCCCTATTACGATTCCCTGATAGCGAAGCTGATCGTGCGCGGCAAGGACCGCGCCGAGGCGGTTTCGCGCATGAGCCGAGCCTTGGAGATGTTCATTATCGAAGGCATCTACACCACGATTCCATTGCACCGCAGAATTCTGGCCGATCCGGATTTTCGCGCCGGAAAAATCGACACCACATTCATCGAAAGATTTCTGGCACAAAAACGCGAACTGGCCTCGTGACCATGTGGCGCGGACACTCTTGTCCGCCGCCTTTGAAGTTGGTGTTGTTTTGGATTTTTTGGTTCGTGGTTTACCAAACCTGCGCGTCGTTTAGACGATTAATATTCAAGTCAAAAGCGGCGGACAAGAGTGTCCGCCCCACATGGTGCGATGCTTTCCCTTCCTCGCCTTTACTGCATCCTCGATAGTTCAAACTTTCCGGATACCGAAGCTCTGTGCCTGTCCGCCAGGGAACTCGTGCTCGGCGGCGCCAGCTTGCTGCAATATCGCAACAAGACGGGAAGCGCTCGCCAGATGCTGCAACAGGCACGGGAGCTTAGAACTTGCCTGGGCACTTCCGTCAAACTGATCATGAACGACCGCGCCGATTTATGCCTGGCTGCCGGCTTCGATGGCGTTCACTTAGGGCAGGACGACCTGTCGCCTGCGGGTGCGAGAGCTGTGATCGGCCGCAGTCTGTGGCTGGGGGTTTCCACCCACAACCCAGAGCAACTCGGCGCGGCGGATAAGACTACGGCGGACTATCTTGCCATCGGACCGGTGTTCGCGACATCGAGCAAGGCCAATCCCGACCCCGTGATCGGACTCGAAGGAGTGCGCCGTGCCCGGGCGCTGACGCGCAAGCCGCTGGTGGCAATCGGGGGGATAACCCGTGGAAACTGCCGATCGGTCGTGGATGCCGGGGCAGATGCCGTCGCCGTGATATCCGACTTGATACGGGAGCCGCGCAAATCAGCAGAGGAATTTTTCCGCATATTGGGGTAAAGTCGGAGCGCTGGCTTTGCGGGCGGCTCGCCCGCGACCACATGAGCCACACCGACTACACAAACCTCCAGGAGGGTTGAGTATCGAGACCAAGCCACCTACGCCACCAACCTCGGCCGACTGGGAGCTTCATAGCCATCAAGATAAAGAATTGATAAAGGGCCTGGGACTCACCAGCGCCACCATGCTGGTTATGGGTTCGATGATCGGCTCCGGCATCTTTATTGTTTCGGCAGAAATATCTCGCGAAGTCAATTCGCCCGCTCTGCTGATCGGGGCCTGGCTGGTGACCGGATTTCTGACCATCGTCGGCGCCCTGAGTTACGGCGAGCTGGCTGCCATGATGCCGCGCGCCGGTGGTCAATACGTGTACCTGCGCGAAGCGCTGGGGCCGCTTTGGGGATTTCTCTACGGCTGGACACTATTTCTGGTGATCCAGACGGGGACGATTGCCGCAGTGGGCGTGGCTTTCGGCAAGTTTCTCGGGATTTTCTTTCCCGCCATTTCCTCCACAAACTGGATTTTGCACTTCTGGAAAATTCCGCCTATTCATATCGGCCCCATGGTCCTGGGCAACATGGAGACCGGGTTGAATACCCAGAATTTCGTGGCGATTCTGGTGGTGGTGGCGCTTTCGGTCATCAACATTTTCGGCCTGAAGACTGGCGCGCTGATTCAAAACGTATTCACCTTCGCGAAAGTTTCGGCACTGCTGGGGCTGTCGCTGCTCGGCCTATTCGTGGGGCGCAACGCGCAGGCGCTGGCGGCGAATTTTCAGGGGAACTTCTGGCACAATGCGAGCCTGGGAGCGCAACACGCGGTGCAGGTGGGAGTGGGAGGTCCGACCGTTTTTGTCGGAACGTTGACCATTCTTGCTGTCGCTCAGGTGGGGTCGCTCTTCTCCGCCGATGCCTGGAACAACGTCACCTTTACCGCCGGCGAAGTTAAGAATCCCAATCGCAATCTGCCGTTGTCCCTGGCGCTGGGGACGGGCGTAGTCATCGCTCTCTATATCGCATGCAACTTCATCTACCTGAACATTCTGCCGCTCGATGGAAATCCGGCGGGCACGACCATTCTCGAGCGCGGCATCAAGTACGCGACCGAGGACCGCGTGGGCACAGCGGTGATGACGCAGATGCTGGGCACTGCCGGAGGAACGCTGATGGCGATCGCTATCATGCTTTCGACTTTCGGCTGCTGCAATGGGTTGATCCTGGCCGGTTCGCGCGTCTACTACGCCATGGCCAAGGACGGATTATTTTTCAAGAGCGTGGCCAAGCTGCACCCCACCCACAAGACCCCGGCGGTTTCGTTGATGGTGCAGATGGTCTGGACCTGCATCCTGTGCGTCTCCGGCAGCTACGGACAACTGCTCGATTACATCATCTTCGCCGTGCTGGTTTTTTACGTCCTGACCATTCTTGGCTTGTTCGTGTTGCGGCGTACTCGTCCCGACGCGGAGCGCCCTTATCGGGCAATTGGATACCCGGTGCTGCCAGGTATTTATATCGTGATGGCATTATTTATCGATGTCGTACTATTACGCTACAAACCGCAGTACACCTGGCCGGGACTGATTATCGTCCTGCTCGGAATTCCGGTGTATTTCTTGTGGTCGCGGCGTTTAATTGGAAACGCGCGGGGTACATTGTCATCCTGAGCGGAGTGAAAACTTCGCTTCGCGAAGTTTTCACGCAGTCGAAGGCCCCCTACCGGCGGCACGGGTTCAGGCTATAGAGGTCCTTCGGCTTCGTAAGTTCGCTCGCCAGCGAGCGAACTCACTCCGCTCAGGATGACAACTAACATCAAGTGCCAAGGAGAATCTTAGGGATGGCAAATATCTGGGCTAGAAAGCCGATGAACATACTGTTGGCGGAAGCCGAAGAGACGGGCGAACGCAGCCTGAATCGAACGCTCGGTCCCTTTCAACTCACAGCGTTGGGAGTGGGCGCGGTTATTGGCGCGGGCATCTTCGTGCTTTCAGGACTCGGGGCCCACTATGCGGGGCCCGGCCTGATGCTCTCTTTTGTGGTGTCCGGCTTGGGATGTGCCTTCGCGGCCCTTTGCTATGCCGAGTTTGCCGCCATGATCCCGCTGGCCGGCAGCGCTTATACCTACGCGTACGCCACTCTAGGCGAACTGTTCGCCTGGATCATCGGCTGGGATCTCACGCTGGAATACGCCATGGGCGCGAGTACGGTGTCTTCGGGTTGGTCGAACCATTTCATCGAACTGCTGG
Organism: Terriglobia bacterium; assembly: GCA_963822555.1. Classification (GTDB taxonomy): domain Bacteria; phylum Acidobacteriota; class Terriglobia; order Terriglobales; family Acidobacteriaceae; genus JAIQFF01. The sequence continues at coordinate 2,777,160 of CAWGHY010000002.1, read as the reverse complement.
ATATTTTCCATATCAAGATGCCACTCTGGCTGGCTTACGATCACTGGACCGGGCTGCGTGCCGCCGAAAATATCGTGGCCCGGCAGATGGCGCAGGCTTCCGACTCATCGCTTCTGCCCGGCACTCAGGCGTTCCTTAATAAAGTAGCCGACATCATCGCAGCGCAGTCGCCGCAACTCGTGGAAGGGGCGCATAAGTTGCTGGACGCCCCCAAAATGTTTGGAGTCGAACTGGGCTGGAACATGCCAGCTTTCGTGATAGCCCTAGTGATCACGGCGATTCTCGCCATCGGCATCAAGGAAAGCGCACGCTTTAATTCCACCATCGTTGTGATCAAGGTTTCCGTGGTGCTGTTCGTCATCGGTCTGGGCTTCCGCTACGTGAGCGCCAGCAACTGGGGCGGAGACTGGCATACTTTCGCACCCATGGGTTTCTCGGGTATCGGCGCGGGCGCGGCCTATATCTTCTTCGCCTACATCGGATTTGATGCGGTCTCTACCACTGCCCAGGAAGCCAAGAACCCACAACGCGATTTGCCCATTGGAATCATTGCGTCGCTTTTGGCTTGCACATTGCTCTATATTCTGGTGGCTGCGGTTCTCACCGGCATGGTGCCGTGGCGCGAAATCAACATCGAAGCTCCCATCGCCCGCGCTTTCCTGGATCGGGGACTGGTCGGCGCTTCGCACATCATCACGCTCGGCGCGCTGGCCGGCCTCACCAGCGTGATGCTGGTCATGCTATTGGGCCAAACTCGTGTTCTCTACGCCATGGCCAATGATGGTCTGCTGCCCCGGAAATTCTTCGCCGATATCCATCCCAAGTGGCGCACCCCGTGGAAGAACACGATTCTGGTGGGATTGTTGGCCGCCGTGGTAGGAAGCCTGGTGCCAATCGATGACATCGGCAAGATGGTGAATATCGGAACCTTGCTGGCGTTTGTCATTGTGTGCATCGCGGTGATCATGCTGCGGCGCACCGATCCAGATCAGCCGCGTCCCTTCCGCACACCCTGGGTACCGCTGGTGCCAATCCTTGGCGTCCTGTTCAACGGCTACATGATGATCCGGCTGGGCGCGATCAATTGGATCCGATTGGTCCTTTGGCTGGCGATCGGGTTGGTCGTGTATTTCACTTACGGCCAGAAGCACAGCAAGGTGCAGGCTTTGCCGGGGAACTCGGGAAAGTAATTGTTAGTTGATATCTCTATATCCCTGTCATCCCGACCGGAGCGAAGCGCAGCGAGCCTAGTGGAGGGACCTTGCGTGTTCAATTCTCACGGTCGCTGATCGCGAACTGCTAGTGAAACATCGCGAACTTCTAGTGAAACAAGAACCGCAGCTTTGTTACTGCTGCCATCCGTCGAACGCAAGGTCCCTCCACTCCGCTTCGCTCCGGTCGGAATGACAGGATATTGAACTGCTGCCCACAAACAACCATCATGAAAATCGTTACTGCCGCGGAAATGCGTGAGATTGATCGCGTCACCAGCGAGCGCTTTGGCGTTCCATCTTTGACGCTCATGGAGAACGCGGGCGCCGCGGTGGCTGAGTTCGTCGCTGCGCATTATCCCTCGGCCCGGCGCATCGGCGTAATTTGCGGAAAAGGGAACAACGGCGGCGACGGATTTGTGGTTGCACGCAAACTGCACGACGCCGGCAAAGAGGTGCGAGTGCTGTTGCTGGCCGAGCGCTCGGAGCTTCGCGGTGATGCGGCGGAGATGTTTACCAGGCTGCCGGTCACTCCGGTTATCACGGCTTCTCCCGAGCAGCTGAAAGCAGCGGCGCGCGCGGTTTTCAATGCGGACATTCTGGTCGACGCCATCCTCGGCACTGGTTTTCGTCCGCCCGTAAGCGCGCTTTACGGGGAAGCAATCGGCATGCTCAACGCGAGCCCCGCGCCCGTCGTGGCAGTTGATATTCCATCCGGGGCCGATGCGGATGTGATGGGTGAGCAGGTGGGCGCTGTGGCGCGGGCCGATGCGATCGTCACTTTCACCGCGCCCCGCCCCGCTCATATTTTCGGAATGCTGACCAGCGGCCCAACGGTGATTTCGCCGATCGGGTCGCCGGACGATGCCATCACTTCTTCTTTACACCTCAACCTGATCACGGCACGCGAAATCGCGCCGCTGATCGGTCCGCGACCCGCGGATTCGAATAAAGGCAGCTTCGGCCACGTGCTCGTGCTGGGGGGATCGACCGGCAAAGCGGGCGCGGCGGCCATGGCCGGCATGGCAGTTCTACGCGCTGGCGCAGGTCTGTCTACCGTGGCCACCGCGAAATCCGTGCTGGCCACTGTCGGTGGATTTCATCCCGAGCTTATGACCGAGCCACTCGAGGAGACGGAAGCGGGCAGTATTGCTTTTGTCTCGCTGGAGCACGGCCGTCTGGACGCCTTGGTAAAAGGCAAGACCGTGCTGGCCATCGGCCCGGGCATTTCGCGACATCCGGATACGGCTGCGTTTGTGCGTGGCGCGATCAAGAAATACAAAATGCAGATTGTGCTCGATGCGGATGGATTGAACGCTTTCGAGGACCGTGCCACGGAGCTGAAAAACAAGGCCGGTGCTCTCGTCATCACACCGCATCCTGGCGAGATGGCCCGGCTTACCGGTTTGACTATTCCCGCCGTGCAGCGCGACCGGCTGAACGTGGCCCGCAACTTTGCCCGGGAACACGACTCAATCGTAGTGCTCAAGGGCCATCGGACCATCATCGCGCAGCCCGACGGCACGGTGTGGGTGAACACAACGGGTAATCCTGGTATGGCGACCGGAGGCACTGGCGACATTTTGACCGGGATGGTCTCCGGACTGGTCGCGCAGAGTCCCGCCCGCGTAGCCGACGCGGTGATCGCGGCAGTTCACCTTCACGGTCTGGCAGGCGATGTTGCCCGCGAGAGCCTGGGAGAACATTCAATGGTCGCGACCGATCTGCTCAGCGCCTTGCCGGAGGCGTTTCGCCGGGTGCAGGCCGCAGCCCGCGTTCCGCAGATCACGATCGGAAGCTAGATCCTGCCCTTCGTCAGGATTGTCCATTCGGCCAATGACGACATCCCGCGCCAAGCATGCATACCGCTGAGTACATGAGGGATAACGGGCTTTCTCTTTGAACCCCGCACCTGGAATCCGTACATGTGCCTTCGGTAACCTGCCCCTGCGTTTAGCGCCGTGAAATAGTTACTTCTATGACTCACTTCCCCCAAGTGCATCCACAACGTCGTTCGCCACGTATTCAGCTTGGTGGTTCAGTTCTGGCCCAAGTCATCCTGGAAGATGGGCAGCACGCCAAAGCCAAACTTCAAACCGTTTCCGTGACCGGCGGGTTATTGCGCCTGGCCAAGTCTCTGAGTCAGGGAGATTTTGTCGAGGTGGCTTTTCAAACCCACTCCGGGCCGGTGCGCGGCATGGCTGAAATGTTGATGCCGGTTCGCGCGGCCACAGACGGGTCTCTGCAGCCCTTCCGCTTCGTTGCGCTCGGCGATGACGACCATCGCGCACTGCGCATGGTGGTAGATTCGGCGGCGGACAGAAGCTTCCAGGGAATCCGGTCCAGCCACTGGGCTTCGTCCAAAACATTTTGAGAGCAATGTCATCCTGAGCGCAGTGGCCGCTTCGCGTAGCGAAGCAGCCACATAGTCGAAGGACCCCTATAGCTTGACTCCCGCTGTAAAACTTGTTTTCTGATTTCGCCGCGAGAGTGTGCAGCCCATAGGGGTCCTTCGACTGCTCAGGTGCTTCGCATTCGCGAAGCTCCTGCTCCGCTCAGGATGACAAGTTTCCAGCGGTTGGGAGAAGGGTCGCTATACTAGTCACTCCACTTGACCGGCATGGCCACTCAGGAATTCATCACCCACTCCGCCGAGGAGACCATCGCACTCGGCCGCACTCTGGCCGGGATGCTCGCTCCGCCCAAGATCGTGCTTCTGCGCGGCGACCTGGGGGCGGGCAAGACGACACTGGTCAAAGGCATCGCGGAAGCTTTTCAGGCAGCATCGGCTGAAGACGTTACCAGCCCAACTTTCACCTTGGTCCACGAATACCGTGGACCGCAGGCCAGCCTCTATCACATCGACTTGTACCGGATTGATACGCCGCGACAACTCGAAACCCTGGGACTCGACGACCTTATCACCGGCAACAGCATTCTCCTGATAGAGTGGGGTGAGAAATTCGCACGCTTCGAGCGCGAGCGCGACGTCGAAATTGCGCTGGAGAAAATGGATGACAGAGGCAATGCAGCGCAAAATTCGGAAAGCGGCCGGCGCATCCGGATCACCGGCGCGCATATTGAAGCGCTTCCTTCCCAAATGTAACCGCGTGTCGCTGGCCCTGAGAGTCCCCGCCGGTGTGCTGGCGTGGGGTACCGGGCTCTCCATGATCTTGACCATCGTGGCGGGAAGCGCGCAAGTTTGCGCTCAGGAAGCGCCGGCGCCGTCGGCCACCGAGAACAGTCCCGCCGTACAGGGTCACTCCGGCTCCTCTGCTCAGGCGCCCGGTCAGGACCGCATCTTCGGGCTCTTGCCCGGCTACGGAATGGTCGAGGCGGGAATGCAACCGCCTCCCTTGACCTCCGGCCAGAAGTTCAAGCTGGCAGTGCAGTACATCAACCCTTACACATTTGTTTTTGTGGCGGCCGAGGCCGGCATCAACCAGGCGCGCAACCACCCCTCGGATTACGGCCAGGGCGCAGAGGGTTACGGAAAACGTTACGGCGCGGGCTTAGCCGACGGCTTGACCGACGGCATTTTTGTGACTGGCGTGTATCCCAGCATCTTCCACCAGGATCCGCGCTACTATCGCCTGGGAGATGGAAGCTTCTCGCACCGGGTGGAGTACGCGGTGACCCGCGTGCTGGTTACGCGCCAGGATTCCGGCCGGAAGGCATTCAATATTTCGGAAATATTAGGCAGCTTTTCTTCGTCGGCGTTAGCCGTGACTTACTATCCCCAGAGTGAGAGGGATTTTTCCGATGTGGCCCAGCGCGCGGGAATCTCGTTTGCCTTCGATGCCGGCTTCGACCTGTTGAAGGAATTTTATCCCGAGATCGAACGAAAATTTTTCCGCCGGAAACGCAAGTAGCTTCTGTCATTCTGAGTGGAATCGAGGGACGCCTTGGAGCTTGGCGACTGCCGTGGTTCTACGGCGCAAGATTTACACATCCGATGAGATCATAGGGGATCCTTCGACTGCGCAACGGCCTCGCGTAGCGAAGCCGCTACTCCGCTCAGGATGACAGAACTAAAATCCCATGATGTTGTAACCGCAGTCCACGTAGATCACCTCGCCGGTGATGCCGGAACTGGCGTCCGAGGCGAGAAACACTCCGGTAGAACCCACTTCGTTGACATCCACGTTGCGCTGCAAGGGTGCTCGCTCGGCGTGGGCCTTCAGCATATCGCCGAAACCGGAGATGCCCCGGGCCGCCAATGTCTTGACCGGTCCCGCGGAAATGGCGTTGACGCGGATCTTTTTCTTGCCCAGATCGTAGGCCAGATAGCGGACGCTGCACTCCAGCGCGGCCTTGGCCACGCCCATGACGTTATAACGAGGCACCACCCGCGCAGCCCCGTAGTAGGTCATGGTGATAATGCTGCCCCCATCTTCCATCAGAGGCGTGGCCGCCCGGGCGAGAGCGACCAGCGAATAAACGCTGACGTCGTGAGCAATTCGAAAACCCTCGCGCGTAGTCGCGACAAATTCGCCTTTGAGCTCCTCGGCTGGAGCATAGGCCACGCTGTGCACCAGCACGTGCAACTTGCCGTAGCGTTCCTTCAACTGGGCGAACAGGCGCTCGATGGCAGCGTCGTCGGAGACGTCGCACATGAAGCTGTCCGCGCCCGGCAGCGAAGAGATCAGATCCCGGGCTTCCAGTTCCAGGCGCTCATTCTGATAGGTAATCACCACCTTGGCGCCGGCCTGGTGCAGTCCCTGCGCAATCGACCATGCGATTGAGCGCTTGTTGGCGACTCCGAAAACAATCGCGACTCGACCTTCGAGGCTGGATGACATGAGAGTCTCCTGGGCAATCTGGAACGGGAAAGAATAACAGTGGAGAGTGCGTGATTACCACCGTTCGGGCTTAGTAGCGCCGGCGTCCCGCCGGCTGGCGGGTGGGCGTCTCGCCCACCCCATCGGGCCGGCCGGAGGCCGGCGCTACTAGAACCGCAAGACTCTTCTATTCTTTCACCGGTTATTCTTTCACCGGTCCGACCGCGAGAACCGCAGTTGACGTCGCCACCGGCCACACTGCCGTGACAAAGGCTACCGCGTAAACCATGCCGATAATGGAGAAGCCAGCCGCCAGGTTCCACTGCGCGACTGCGCCCACCAGAAATCCGAGAATGATTTGCAGCATGGTACCGGCAAAGTAGAAGGTGTTTTGTACCCGTCCCATGAAGTGCTGCGGCACCTGTTCCATGATGCTGGTGTTCATGGCGACGCCACTTACGCCGCGGCCCGAACCCATGATGGCGTAGATCGCCACTGCGATTGCCAGCCAGGGTGATAACGGCGCCACGATCATCGCGATCGCGAGGAATCCCATGGAAATCGCAATGGAGCGGCGCGCCCCCACCGAGGCGATCAGCAGAGGCGCATAGAGCGCGCTGAGAAACGCGCCCGTGCCCCAACCGGCGTTCAGCCAGCCGTAGCCGACGGCGCCAGCGTGAAATACCTCGTCGCTCAGGGGTGCGGTCACCACCACCCCGGTCATCATGGCGCCGAGAAAAAGCGCCCAGCTGATTCCCAGGGTGACTACGGAGCGATGACCGCGTAGAAAATTGAGACCTTCTCCCATCTCGCGCACAAAGCGTGCGACCGCGGATTCCGCAGCGACGATGTCGGCGCGCAGTTCCGCCGGGCGGATCACCACGTGGCGTCCTTTACGCACCCCGAGATAGAGGAGAAAAGACACCAGGTAGGTTGAGAAATCAATCAGCAGCACCCCGCCCAGCCCGATGTGGTTATAGACGAACCCGACGATCGATCCGGCGATCAGCCATCCGCCCTGGATTCCGGCCAGCAAAAAAGTGTTGGCGTGAACAAATTCCTCGCCCGGCGTCAGCTCCTGAATGAGAGCCGTGATGGTGGGCCAGAACATCCAGAAGCCCGCTGCCACCAGCGTGTTCATCAGATAGAGTTCCCAGACTTTGACTTTGCCGGCGAAAGCGAGCAGGGCAACCATCAGGATGATAATGGCGCGGAGTGCGTCCAGCCACATCACCAGGCGACGGCGGTCTTCGCGGTCGATCAAAACTCCGGTGAAGGGAAGCATCAGCATGGCCGGCAGAGTTTGCAGCACGGCGAACGTTCCCAGTGCGACTTCCGAATGGGTGACTTGCAGGATGTACCAGGCAACGGCGGCGGAATTCATCCCACTGCCCAGCATCGAAATCATGTTGGCGCCAAAAACATACCGCAGCGCTTTTTTCTGCAAGATCGCACGCATTCTTTAAATGTAAATGATGGAGAATGACTCGCCAACGGGACGGGGTTGGCTTTGAGGTTCAGGTTTCCTTTGCGTCCTTTGCGGCTTTTCTTCGCGATCTTTGCGGTCAAAAGCTCTTGACTGCAAAGTGCGCAAAGAAAAGCCGCAAAGAACGCAAAGGAACTCCCACGAACTATCGCTTGGAGCCAATGGGCCAGCGGATCTGGATCTGGCTCGCTTTCCAGAACAAGAACACGGCCAGCAAGACCATCTCCGGTTCGATGGCATGCTTGTAGCGCGGAAAGGGATTTACCAGGTAGTACGGTACTGGATAAATCACCAGGAAGCAGGCCAGCAGAAATAGCCCTTGTTTTTTCTCTCGCAACGTGAGCCACAGGCCGGCAAAGGCAAAGGCAGCGGGAAGAATGAACATGAGATGGCGGGCGACCATCAAGTCATATCCGCCAACGATGTCGGCCTGAGGGGGTCCAATCCAGAAGTACAGAACGCGGTCGAGTGTAAAGCGCAGAAACTCTCCGGGATGTTCCTGAACAAACTGACGGAACTGCTGCTGCTTTTCTTCCATGAAGCGAATTTCACCCAGCTCCTGAAATCGGCGCATGGCTTCGGGATCGTTGCCGGGATGCTCGCTCCGCGTCCACAGGCCGCTCGACTGTTCATTGTTGGCGGTGTACATCTCGAGCGGAAGGTTGTCACGAACGAAAACAAACTTGTCGAAGACGATATAGTTGCGCACCAGCCACGGACTGACCACCACACCTGCGGCCAGGACGCACAAGGCCAATCCTCCAATCTGGCGGGGTGTTCGAGGCAAACGCCAGAGCAGGTAGAGCAGGCAGAAAGGCAACAGTGACAGCACCGCCGTATTGGTCAAGGCGAGCACGCCCCAAAGCAGTCCGAATCCGATCCACGTGCGCGGACGCGGCGGCGCGTCTGCCATGCGCAGAGTAAGCAGGAATGCCAGGCTCAGCAGGAACGCGCTGAGACTCATCTCCCACACCACCCGCACCGGCCAGTAGATGGCGTATGGAAAGAGCGCCCACGTCCATGCTGTGGCGCGGGCCACGCCAACCCCGTAAATTTTCTCTGCAATGCGATAGAGGGTGAGGCAGGTCAAGGCTGCGAAAATGCTGTTGAAGGTCAGGATGATCCAGGCGGAGAGGTTGCTGTAAATGCCAAACAGCCTGAACACTCCGGCGAGGATACAAGGATAAACCGGCGGCGCCCAGGCGCTCGCTCCGGTCGGTAAGTCCGTGGGAGAACTGAAACCTTGTCCCAGCGCGATGGATCGTGCGATGCGTCCCATTTCCCATCCGAACTGGAAGTGGTCGCGGCGCGGCGTGATGCGGTAGGTGTGGCCGACTGTAATGACGGCCACGCGGAGCAGGAAGGCGACCAGAACGATGAAGAAAATGGAGTGGGTCCAGGATGTGGTGTGAGATGAGTTCTTCGCGACCGCCGGCGAGTCCATCCCCTCGCGACCCTGCATGAGCAAAAGACTAGCACACGATAATTTGCCGTCCGCATCGTTGGGGAGCCGCGAAGCGGGGAAAGAATGTAGCCCAGGTCGCAAGCCCTGGGTGGGTGTTGGACCATGATAGAGCCCGGAACGGGCGAAAGAAACGAGGCAGCATACCGATGCACGTCTCCCCGGAATTGTGGTCACCCTGGAGGCGGTGTCTTCCGCTCCTGCGGAGCTCGACGCGTTTCCACCTCCCACCCAGGGCTTGCGCCCTGGGCTACATTCTTGCGCCGCTTCGCGGCGACTACCCCCAACTCTGGCCGCTCTTGCATAATCCCACCTTCGGCGCTACGATGCGCCGTCGCAATTCCGGAGGTGACGTATGAAGTACGGCCGTTGGCCCGTCCTGCTGGTTACCTTTCTGCTCCTGATCGCTCCTCTTCCTTCACTGGCCCAGATCGACAACATCGTGATTGCCGCAGGCACGCCCGAGGACCAGGCGCTGCAGGCCATCACCAAAGAGCCGGACGATAAGAAAAAGCTGGCCATGTACGAGGATTTCGTCAAGCAGTTCTCCTCGAATCCGGCCGCCGTCGCATACGGCAACTGGCAGATGTCACAGGCCTACCAGGGCACCGGAGACCTGCAGAAAGCGCTCGACTATGGCGATAAGGCGCTGGCCAGCGCGCCCCACAGCCTCGACATTCTGGTGTCCCAGGCCAGCATCGCCCAGCAACTGAAGAACAACGCCAAATTATTGGACTATGCGGTGCGCGGCGGCGAAGTCTACAACTCGATCGGCAAAGGCGCCAAGCCCGAGGGCATGAGCGACCAGGATTTTACGACGCAGACGCAGGACCAGAAAGACGGAGCCAAGAGTTCCTACGAATTTCTGGAAGCCGCTGCCTTCAATGTGATCGTTGACGAAACCAACGCCAAGGCGCGCCTTAGCGATATAGACCGATTTACGCCCGCCTTTCCCAACTCGCGCTTCGACGAACCGATCGCCTCTTACGCCATGATGTCGCTGACCGAACTCAAAGACACGACGCGCGTGGTGACCTACGGTGAAAAGGCTCTGGCGGCGAATCCCAATAATCTGCCCGCTCTTTTGCTTCTGGCAGGAACGTACGTTGACGATCCCAAGCCGGGCAGCGTGGCCAAGGCTGTTTCCTACGCGCAGAGGGCAATCGCCGCCGCCAAGGCGGATGCTCCGGACGCGGACCGCACCCACAAGCTCTCCGGCGGAGTCGCGCATTCCACTCTGGGCTACGCCTATATGAAGCAGGAAAAAACCGTGGCCGCGATCGGAGAATTGAAGTCGGCCGTCGCCCTGCTCAAAGGCGTAGACGATCAACAGTATGCGGTTGCCCTCTATCGCCTGGGCTATGCTTACGCCAAGCTAAGCCACAACACCGAAGCCCGCGATGTATTGATGGAAGCGGCCAAGATTCCCGGCCCGGTTCAACCCCTCTCTCAGGATCTTTTGGCCAAGGTCAACGCCGCCCGCGCCAAGGGAAAGTAGGTTTTCATCCTGAGCGCGGCATCAGCTTCGCGAAGCGAAGCCGATGCGGAGTCGAAGAGCGCCGAGGATGCGCGCGTGTTTTAGTTACCCGTATGTTCGGCTTGCTGGCCAATGATTGTCTGCTGCCGCGATGGACGCGACAACCTAGCGGTAGGGGTCCTTCGACTGCGCCATGCGATTCGCGCGCGAATCGCAGGGCTCCGCTCAGGATGACACTCGCGGGGTACGTGCAGATCGCCGGAGCTAAAAGCCAGAAGCCAGAAGCCAGAAGCCAGAAGCTAGAAGCTAGAAGCTAGAAGCCAGAAGCTCCCATTAGTGTTTCACCAGATCATCCGACAACAATCGAGCTTTCGATGCGAGGTTCTGGGCTCGCTCGACGTCGCCTGCCTGCTCGGCCGCCTTCGCCTGCTCCATGTATTGACGGATCTGGCTGATGCTTTCCTTTTGGGTTGGGTTCATTGGGCGGGAGGCAATCTGCTTCAGATTGGCATCTGTCGCGGCCAGCTGTTGGGTGACATTCTGGCGTTGGCTGGAGGCTTGCGCAGCACTTATGCCGGGGGCTAATTGGACCGCGGGATCGGCCGTGCCGCCGTTTCGCACGATCTTTTTCTGCGGGGTGGTGGTCGAAGTGTTCGCGGCAGTCTTCCGGTGGCGGCGCTTCTTGGCAGGCGCTTGGGCCGGCGATGCGGGATTCTTCGCAGCCTCTCCTGAGTTCGACTTCTGCGTTTCTGGCGCGGGCGGTGGCGCCGGCGCGGACTGGGTCGCCGCGGGTTGCGCCGTTTCTGCCGGCGAGCTACTTTGCCCGGAATCTGGAGGAGAATTGGATGGCGTTGTGACCGGCGGCTGCGTCTCCTGGCTGAGTTGCGGAGGCCGTACCGAAAAAACCGTCGGCGCAATCGAGGGAGTCAGCAACGCAAAAAATCCGAGAATGGCGGCCAGATACGTGCTCATTGTGAACTTGGATGCTACGAACCAAACATCCAGGCTGCCTGGAATTCTATCCCTCAACCTCTGTTCTGGACTCTCGCGGCACCTGAATTCATCCGACTTTAACAGTGTCTCCGGCACTTCGGCGCTAGCTTCGAGTGGCTGCTTCCTGCAAAGTATTTGACCGGGATTGGACCAGGGGCAGGCGCAGGCGGAACGTCGTGCCTTGCCCGAGCACCGACTCGAAATCGACCGATCCGTAGTGCCATTGCAGAATCTGATAGGTTTGCGCCAGCCCGATTCCGGTGCCTTCTTTCTTAGTCGTGAAGTAGAGCTCAAAAATCTTGTCTTGTGCGTCGGCGGGGATGCCGCTTCCCTGGTCGCGAATTTCAGTGACCACCATATCGTCTTCAGACCGCGCCGATACCGTCAGCTTGCCTCCCTCAGGCATGGCCTGGATGCCGTTGAGCACGACGTTGAGGATGGCCTGCTTGATGAAGTCGGTATCGACCTTCACCAGCAACGGACGGGAGGGAAGTTCACTGATAATCGTCACGCCGTGCCGGCTGGCGTCGGGCTCGGCCAGTTGCACTCCGTCTTCGAGGAGACGCCGCAGGTCGGTTTCCTCCAGATGAAGATCGCGCGGACGCGTGAAATCCACCAGGATCTGCACGACCCGGTCGAGGCGATGTATTTCGCTTCCGATAATGTCCATGTGACGGCGCGTGTCGGGGTCAACCTGGTGCAGCTTGCCCTGCAGCAATTGCAGGTGCAGGACGATGGCGTTGATCGGATTCTTGACCTCGTGCGCCACGCCGCGCGTGATTCGTCCGTTCGCGGAAAGCCGGCGCGACATTTCGATTTCATCTTCGATGCGGCGCACCGATTCGGCATCGCGCATGGTCAGCAGGGCGCCGATCTGAGTTTCTTTTTCGCGAATAAAATCGAGCGAAATCTGGACCCGCTTCCCGCTGGGGAACTCGATCTCCCGCGGGGAAATCGGGCTGCGCCGTTCGAAAGATTGCAACAGCAGTGCGCCGAATTCCGAGTCGGCAGAGAAAATCCCGCGCGCCACCTGTCCCAGCAATTCACGCCGTGGCCGGCCCAGGAACTTCTCGACCGAAGCGCTGACCAGCACCACGCGAGAATCGCGAGTGAACAGCATCAGACCGTCCTGCAGGTTGCCCATGATCTGATCGACGTTGTCTTTCAGAGCGGAAAAGATTTCTTTCGCGTCCCGCATCTGGCGTCCGAGATGCGCGATCTTTAGACTCACCAGTCCATACTCGTCATGACCCGACTCGGGTTCGCCGACTGCGTCGGCGCCGCCAGCCGTGACGCTGTCCAGGCTGCGATTGATTTGCTCCAGGGGACCAAGGGCAAGATGCGAAAGCCCGGCGGCCAATATCAGGGAGAGCAAAATCGCGATGCTGGAAAAGACCACGGCCTGCTCCAGCCGCGGAGTAAGTTCGTTCTTCAGGAAGACGGTAGAAACGCCAACCCGGATGCTGCCGAAGCGCGCGCCGTCCAACTGAAGAGGAATGCGCACGTCGTAAACGGTCGGCGGATTGTACACCATGCGGAACTGGCGCCGGAACCTGGCGTTCTCCACTTGGTGAAAGTCGGGGCGGTCAGGAACGAGTTTGCCGACCAGATCGGGATTGGTATGCAGAATAGCTTTGCCATCGCTGTCGACGATGGCCGCGTCGTAGATGATGGGCCACGTGCCCACCACCGATTCCAGAAAATTATTAAGGTCGCGATCGGTGCTGAGGTAGTAAGCCACCGCGCGCCGCGTGGCTTCCGGATTGGTGGTGTCCACTTTGGTGCTGCTCAAATCCGGGGCCGCGTTGGCCGCGAGATACGCAAGGTTCGAGGTTAGCTGAGCCGCCGATTCTCGGGCCGTGGTCACGCGCTGGCGCAGCAGTTCAGAGATGTAGATATAGGAAAACGCCAGCACCAACACGGCGACCATGAAGGTGATGGCCAGCACGATTTTGGTCTTCCGACGCATGGGAACCAGCAAATAGCTTTTAGCTTTTAGCTCTTGGCCTTTAGCTAATTCCGATGGGTACTGGCCAAGTGCCAATCGCCGCAAGCTGGTCGCAATTGCTCATCCTGCCTTTGGGATGCAGATTCAATCCCCGGCATGCGGAATCCGCCAAAGGCTCTAGCTAAAAGCCAGGAGCTAATGGCTAAAGGCTGCTTACTCTTCCCTCACCAACGCCGCGTCCGCCGCGGCATTGCCGTACTCTTTCAGCTTGTTGTGCAGCGTCTTCAGGCTGATGGCGAGAATCTCGGCCGCCCGGGTCTTATTGTTGTTGGTGGCTTCGAGCGTCTTGAGGATCAGGAGCTTTTCTGCCTCCTCCACCGTAGTTCCAACCCCCAGGCGCACCGTGTCCGAGTCTTCGGATGAACTGCGCAGGCTGGATTGCCCGAATCCCGGTGGCAGATGTTTGGTTTCGACCACGGCGCCATCGCACACGATGATTGCCCGCTCCAAAGTGTTACGCATTTCGCGGACGTTACCCGGCCACGAGTAGTTCTGAAAAGCGTTCAGCACAGCCTCACTCACGCCCGCGACTTTTCGTCCGTGTTTCTCATTCATATCCGCCAGCAAGGCTTGCACCAGCTCAGGCACATCTTCCTTGTGCTCGCGCAGCGGCGGCATGTGAATATTGAAAACGTTGAGCCGGTAATAAAGATCGTTGCGCAGTTCACCACGGGCGACAGCTTCCTCGGGAACCTTGTTGGTGGCAGCCAGAACGCGAACGTCCACCGTGGTCTCAACTTTGCTTCCCAGGCGCCGCAATTTACGGTCTTCGAGGACGCGCAGCAGTTTGGCTTGTGTGGCCACGGGCATCTCACCGATCTCGTCGAGCAGCAGGGTTCCGCCTTCCGCCAGCTCGAAACAACCGGTGCGGCGTTCGAGCGCCCCGGTGAAGGCGCCTTTTTCATGGCCGAATATTTCGCTTTCAATCAGCGTCTCTGGAATGGCCGCGCAATTGATAGGAACGAATGGCTTGTTTCGTCGCGGGCTGAGTTCATGAACGGTGCGAGCTACCAGTTCCTTGCCGGTACCGCTCGCGCCAGTGATGAGCACAGAGGCGGTGCTGGGCGAAACCATTTCAATGAGGTGAAAGATCTCCTGCATTTTCTTCGATGACCCGATCAGGCTGCCCAACGAACCCGCGTCGCGCAGTTTCCGGCGGGTGACTTCGAGTTCCGCCCGGGTCCCGAGGAGCGCGGTTGCGTTTTGCAGGATGGTGCGCAACCGGTTGGTGTCTATAGGCTTGGTAATGTAATCGTAGGCGCCCATGCGCATGGCTTGCACGGCGCTATCGATCGTGCCCTGCGCGGTCACCACGATCACGGCCATGGTCTGTGCATTAGCGTCCAGTTTCTCCAGCAGTTCCAGGCCGCCCATACGCGGCATCTTCATGTCCGTGATCACAATGGACGGCATCCAGGTGGTAACCTTCTCCAGCCCTTCAGCTCCATCCTTCGCAGTTTCAGCCCGATAGCCCCAGCCGGTGATCAGTTCGGCCAGGCCCGTCCTCTCATTTTCTTCGTCCTCGACGATTAGTACTTTTTCATGGTTCATAGTGGCAACAGCCATTATTTAGGCTTTCCGGCCTGGCTGCAAGCAATGTTGAAAACCGGCCATTTTTTCCCTCCTGCGGGCAAGGCTTTACGGCAGGATCGGGCCCCAAGGTTAAGGCGACGGCCAGGATCGGAAGGCGGGGTTGTATATCAATCTGAGACACTTAGAGGTATCTAAACTGCTTAAAAAATTCTCAGATTGCTTGATTTGACCATTGTCTATTGTAGAATCATTGCCCATACCAAAGTGGTACCGGCTTCTCACGCAAACTCCCGGTTTCACCTAGCATCGAGCGTGGGCAAAGAATTTTTGTTCGGATTTCGGAGGAACGGCATGTCACTTCGTCGGTTTTTTTCTGGCCTATTTTTAGGTCTTTGCGTTGTGTCGTTGATATCAATTTCTGCAATGGCACAAGATGAACCTACTCCAAAAGTGGAGCTCTTCGTTGGTTATCAGTGGTTGCATCCCGGAATCACTGTGCCAGCTCCCTTCCAGCCCTTCAATGCTCCTATCGGAGTGAAGATGGGCGATATTCCAGAGGGCGCGGGCGCCAGCCTGAACTATAACTTCACGCGATTCCTGGGACTGGAAGCCGATTACGGCGTGAACAAGAACGATAACGGATCGGTGAATACGGTTTCGATTGGACCTCGACTGGCCTATCGCGCCCAGGGAACCACTTTCTTCCTTCACACCATGATGGGTTACAACCGTCTGACTGTGCCCAACGTCGACACCAGCAACGGCATTGGTGCAATTCTAGGCGGCGGAATGGACCTCGACATCACGCGCCGTTTCGCGTTGCGCTTGTTCGAAGCGGATTGGGTGTGGGCCAATCACAATTTTGCCGATGAAGTCGGCCCCGGCTTCGCCGATCTGCGGCGCCCGCAGGAAAGTGGAGTGCGGTTGCGGACCGGTTTGGTCTTCAAGTTCGGCTATCCCACGCTTGCGGTTCCGGCAGCAGCTTGCTCCATCCAGCCCAGTGAAGTCATGGTCGGTGAACCTGTGACGGTCACGGCCAGCGCTTCCAATTTCAACCCCAAGCACACTCTGACCTACACCTGGGCCAGCACCGGCGGAAAAATTACGGGTAAGGACAACACCGCGACCGTGGATACAAACGGAGTCGCTGGTGGCAGCTACACCGCGACTGCCCGCGTCGCCGATCCGAAAATGAAGAAAGGCGGCGAGGCAAGTTGCAGCGCCACTTTCACGGTGAAGGAACCGCCGAAGAATCCGCCGACCATGTCGTGCTCGGCCAGTCCGACCTCGCTACAGTCGGGCGCCTCGGCGACCCTGACCTGCTCCTGCACCAGCCCGGACAACGTCCCGGTCAGCATCAGCGGTTGGACCGCGACCGGTGGCAGCGTCTCGGGTAATGGCGGCACCGCTACTCTCAGCACCACCGGAGCCCCAGCGGGTCCGATCACAGTAAGTGCGACTTGTACCGATTCTCGTGGTCTCACGGCGTCGAGTTCGAGCACGGTCAACGTGGAGGTTCCGCCTCCACCGCCGCCGGAGGCCAGCAAGCTGAGCGAGTGCGACTTCCCCAACAAGGTGAAGCCGTGGCGCGTGGATAATACCTGCAAAGCCATTCTGGACGACGTTGCCCAGCGGCTGCAGCATGATCCCGATGCCAAGCTCGTCATCGTGGGCAATTCAGGCCCCGACGAGAAACGCAAGAACCTGGCCGGAGAGCGCGCAGTCAATTCCAAGGCATATCTGTCCGGTGGCGAAGCCAAGCAAGCCATCGATGCCACTCGGATTGAAACCCGCACAGGCAGCGCCGGAACCAGGACCGCCGAATACTGGGTGGTCCCGGCTGGTGCGACCTTCTCCGCTCCCGGAACCACACCGGTGGATGAGTCGATGGTGAAAGCCGTTCCCGATCACCCGGCTGCCGCCAAAAAGAAAGCCGCTAAGCCGAAGGCGCAATGACGCTTAGCAGGACACGGCCGGTCGAGTTTCCGTACTCGACCGGCCCTTTTTTGTCTGGCCTTCAGTAACTTGAAAAGAGCGTGTTACGCTGTCAATCTCAGCCGCGAGCGGAGACTTTCTTCGCAAGGGGCAAATCTACCTATGATTTCTCGTAAGCTATTGATTGCATTGGCTGTTGCGATGCTATCCGTCACGACCCTCTGGGCCGGTCAGTGGACCGCGCTGGGTCCGGACGGTGGCGACGTGCGGAGTCTGGGTTTCGACCCGCAGAATCCCGACCGTATCTATCTTGGTACCAGCACGGGAACACTTTTCCTGTCTTCGGACGGCGGACACAACTGGTCGCGCCTGGCTCACCTGGGTGATGACGACAACGTTCTCGATCACATCGCGATTGACCCGCAGAATCCGAAACACATTTACGTATCCGCATGGAGCGTAGTCAATCAGCAGGCGGGAGATGTCTACCGTTCGCATGATGGCGGCAACAACTGGGAAGCGATGCCCGGCGTGCACGGCAAATCAGTGCGGGCCATGGCCATTGCTCCTTACGATTCAAAAGTTCTGGTGATCGGCGCGCTCGACGGCGTGTTCCGCACCAAGGACGGCGGCAAGAACTGGGACCGGATTTCTCCGGTAGGCGGGGCAGACGAGTTGAAGAACGTCGAGTCGCTCGCGCTCGATCCCAAGGATCCCAACGTGGTTTACGCCGGCACCTGGCATCTGGCGTGGAAGACCGACGACGGCGGCGCCAACTGGCATCGCATCAACAAGGGCATGATCGACGACTCGGATGTGTTCTCGGTCATCGTTGATTCCACCAATCCTAGTGTCGTTTATGCCAGCGCTTGCTCCGGAATTTACCGGAGCGATTCCGCCGGCGACCTTTTCCGAAAACTGCAGGGCATTCCGTTCTCGGCGCGCCGCACCCGCGTTCTGAAGCAGGACCCGAAAGATCCGGCAACGGTTTATGCCGGAACCACCGAAGGTCTGTGGAAGACCACGGACGGCGGCAAGAACTGGAAGCACGTAACCAGTTCTGAAGTTGTGGTGAACGATGTTCTGGTCGATCCGCGCAATACCAGCCGGGTGCTGCTGGCAACGGACCGCAGCGGAGTCCTGGCCAGTGACGATGGCGCACAGACTTTCAGCGCCTCCAATCATGGCTACGCTCATCGTTACGTCAGTGCGATTCTGGCCGACCAGAACGATCCCAACAAAATTCTGGTAGGCGTGGTGAACGACCGCGAATTTGGCGGTGTTTTCTCCACTCGCGATGGCGGGCAGAGCTGGCAGCAGAAGAGCGCGGGACTGGGCGGACGCGATGTATTCGCGCTGCAGCAGATTCCGAACGACGGCTTGATCGCCGGCACCAACAAGGGCATCTTCCTGCTGGATCGCAACTCCACCCAGTGGCGTCCCAGCAACACAATCGTGACCGAGAAATCTCCGGCCCGTGTGTTGAAAGCCAAAAAAGGCGCGAAGCCGGTAAAAGTTCCCGCAGTCTTCGTGCGCTCCACGCTGGATGCCAAAGTGAACGACATCGAAGTCACACCCAAGCGCTGGCTGGCCGCCACTTCGGCTGGCCTGTTTAGCAGTTCGGACCAGGGCAAGACCTGGACCGGCGGGGCGGTGCTGGGCAAGAGTGATTTCGTAGCGGTCGAGTCGAACGGCGAGCTGGTGGTCGCCGCCACTCGCACCAACGTTCTTTATTCCTCGAACAATGGAGCGACCTGGACGCAAGCACCCCTGTCCTCTTTCATCACCGCCATTCACGGTGTGACCCTCACCCCCGAAGGTCAGATCCTGGTTGCTTCCCGCGAGGGAGCATTCCGGAGTCCCGATTCCGGAGCGACCTGGGAGCATGTCGTGAACGGCATTCCAGACAAGAACATCAGCTCGATCGCGTATGACCAGAGCAGGAAGCGTTTGCTGGCCACCAGCATCGCCACCGGCGTCATCTTCGAAAGCAAAGACGGCGGCCGCAGCTGGCATCGTGGTCCGGATTCGGGATACCCGCTGCGTCGCGTCAGCGTAGTTCGCGGACGCTTCGTGGGAGCGACCCCGTTCGACGGCCTGATCGTTCAGCCCGAGAACGAGGCTGCCAGCGCATCAGCCAGCATGGGCGGATCGTCCGAGTAGCTGATCGAAGTGAATCACACGACGGAGGAGCGGCAAGACCGCTCCTCCGTTTTGTTTTTGCCTGTCGGTTTAAACTTCTCCGGCGGTCATGCTCACCGCGGGGCGTGGGCTGCCGCGAAGCGGCGAAAGAATATAGCCCACGGCGTAAGCCGTGGGTTGGAGGCGGAAAAAATGCGAGCCCCGAAGGGGCGAAAGAGTCCGTTTCTTACGCCCAACTTTCTATCTGGCGGTTACGGCGAGTTCCGTCTGTAACGTGGCACTCGAGTCTTCTCCCACCCACACGTCGAAAGTTCCCGCTTCCACGCCCCAGGCCTTAGTTTGCGGACTCCAGAAACTCAACTCGTCGGGGCCCAAGGGGAAAGTGAGAGTCTGGGTCTGGCCCGGCGCCAGCGCTACCCGCCGGAATCCTTCCAGTTGTCGCACTGGCCGCGAGGCCGATCCCGCGCGTTGATGGATGTAAACCTGCGCCACCACATCACCCGCGGTCCGGCCCGTGTTGGTCACGTCGACTGAGACCTCGGCCGTTTCTCCTGACTTGATTTGAGACTTATTCAGGTGCAGCTGGCCGAAATGAAAGTTGGTGTGGCTTAGCCCGTAACCAAAGGGATAGAGCGGCTTGCTGGAAAGATCCCAATAGCGCGAAGCGAACTTGGGTGCGTCATCAGGATCGTGGGTCCGGTTGTGGTTGTAGTAGATGGGCTCCTGACCGGCAGCGCGCGGCCAACTTACCGGCAGCTTGCCACCCGGATTCACATCGCCGAAGAGCACGTCGGCCACGGCATCGCCACCCACTGTGCCCGGGTACCACGCTTCTAGGATTGCGGACACATGCTCGGCGGCCCAGTGGATATCGAGCGGTCGGCCGTTCACGAGAACCAGCACCACCGGTTTCCCTGCGGCCACTACAGCTTCGAGCATGCGCTCCTGGCTTCCCGGCAGGTCGAGCGTCGCTCTCGAGGCCCCTTCACCGCTCATGTTAGCGGCCTCACCCATCACCGCAATTACGAGATCCGCATGGTTGGCGGCGTCGACAGCCTGGCGCACCGAGTCGTCGACTTCGGCTGCAGTAGGCACGGGATTCTGCTTTCGTCCGAGCAGGTCGTCAATCATGGAAGGGAATTCGCGACGCAGCCCCGGTCCCTTGACGACTGTAATTTCGACATCGGGTCCCAATTTGTTCTTCAGACCCTCGGCGACGGTGACGGCGTGGCTCTTGGGTTGTGCTCCAAACAGAGTTTCGACTGTCCAGCCACCCTCGATATCGTCGACGGAGTCGGCCAAAGGGCCGATCACCGCCACTTTTTTCAGGCTTCTGGTCAGCGGAAGCGTTTGGTTTTCGTTTCGTAACAACACCATCGATCGGGCCGCCAGCTTGCGCTCTAATTCCCGGCTGCTCTGACGGTTCAATACCGCTTCCACTTTGGTTTCGTCCGCGTAGGGATGTTCGAAGAGTCCCAGCCGGATCTTCATCTCGAGAATCGGACGCACCGCGTCGTCCAGTTGAGCGGAGGTGATCTTCCCAGCGGCGAGCAAGTTGGGCACGTTCGGAGCCAACGTGTGGCCGTCCATGTCCATGTTCAGCCCGGCGCTGATGGCGCGATAAGCCGCGTCTTCGCTGTCGGACGCAAAGCCGTGAGTAACCAGATTGCGCACCGCCCAGGCGTCCGAAACCACGAAACCCTGGAAGCCCCACTCATCGCGCAGAACATCGTGCAGCAGCCAGCGGTTGCCGGCGGCGGGGACATCATTCAGGTCCATGTATGCGCTCATCAGCGAGCCTACGCCCTGCTTAACCGCCGCGTGAAAAGGGGGCAAGTAGAGGTTTCGCAGCAACTCCTCGGGAACGTACGACGAGTCGTAATCGCGGCCGCCTTCGGCCGCGCCATAGCCGGCAAAATGCTTGACACAAGCCAGCATGCTTGTCGGACTCAGTTCTGCACCTTGTCCGGTACCCTGGAATCCGCGCACCTGGGCCCGCGCCATGGCCGCGCCCAGATAGGGGTCTTCGCCCGCTCCTTCAACCATGCGGCCCCAGCGCGCATCGCGCGCAATGTCGACCATGGGAGCGAAGGTCCACTGAATGCCGGCCGCACGCGAATCCTCGGCTGCCACTTTCTGCGCCTGCTCTTCCACCGAAGGGTCCCAGGAGGAAGCCATCGCCAGCGGGACGGGAAAGACGGTGCGGTAGCCGTGAATTACGTCAAAGCCGACGAGCAGGGGAATATGCAGGCGCGACCGCTCTACGGCCACATGCTGCATGCGATTGATCTCCTTAACATCAACCTGCCAGAGAATTGATCCGACTTGTCCCTTCGCGATGGCTTCGTCCGAAACCTGTTTAATCGCGTCCTTAACCGTGATACCAGAAGCCTGGTTGAGTTGCCCCGCCTTCTCTTCTACCGTCATTTGGCGGAGAAGAGCGTCTGCACGTTCGCGGACACTTGAGTTGGTCAATGGGGACGACTGGGCCCTGCTGGGAACTGGCATGAGCCAAAGAAGAGGGAGCGTGAACAGGATCGCAGCGCCGGTTCGGATTCTCACGTGAGTATGCCTCTTGGCATTCAAAAGCGAGATATTATCGCTCAACCATGGGACATTTGACAGGCTGTGTGCTTTCACGTGGTGGTGTCGTTCCAAGATCGGGAATGACGACGTTAGGTTCGCTTTTGCGTAAACTGCAAGCTGGCTGCTTTCAAAGAAAGTGGTTCGAGAGTCTCTTGCCAAAAGTGTCTTAATGTTCGCGCCCTTCTACACGCTGTACGCTGTCGTCGTGGCCATCGCGATTGTGATCTGGATCGTGATTCGTCGACTCGAATAAAACCGGCGGCTGACCATCCCCACCCGTTGCAAAAAAAAAGCAAAAGATGGCGCACCCTTCGACAAATTCCAACAATTGTCATTCCGAAGCGCGGGGTTGGGGCGCGAGGAATCTGCCGTTTCGCCGCCGTCGGCCCGGCAGATTCCTCGCCGATAGCTGGCTTTGGAATGACAAGGATGAGGCCGGGCTTGCGTTAGCGAGTTAATTACCGGCAATAACTACATGGCCTGCTGCGTCCGATAGACTAAGTGTCTGATAAATCTGTGGTCGACGATGGCATCCATCTTGCGACTTGTGGAGGAGTGAGGGTGAGCGGCAGGATTGTTTTATGAAGCGGTGGAATGAGAATTGGCGGAGCGCTGCCGGATTCACCCTGACTTTTATGTTGCTGATTCTGGCTGCGTGCTCGCAGCGTGAGAGCTTGCCTCTGGCCGTGGAGAATGTTTCCGCCGATCAGCATCTGCCTTTCGAGGCTGCATCCAACAAAGGCGGAATTTCTCCTACAGGCTCGTTAGCTCCCGCGGCCATTCCGGCAGGAACTCCGGTAACCATCCGGCTGCGGTTGGCGTTGTCGAGCGCCAGTTCGCGTCCCGGCGATCCCTTTGAAGCGGTGCTGGATGAGCCCATCGTGGTCCGCGGACAGACTCTTGCCCCGCAGGGTGCCACCTTAATGGGCAGGGTTCTGGACGCGCGGGCCGCGGATCAGTTTCAGGAGGCGGGATACCTGCGCCTGGGGTTGACCGCAATATCGCTCAACGGCAAGGTGATTCCGATACAGACTTCCAGCATCTTCATGAAGCGGGGCTCCCACGAGCAACGCAATGTGACCATCATTCGGGATGGATCCGGGAATAAAGGAGCTCTCATCGGAGCCTCCGTGGATGCTCCCGGAACGACCTACGCTACCGGTAGCCGGGATGTTGGCGTCGCCCCTGAGCGGCGTCTAACCTTTCGCCTGGCTCAACCCCTGCCGCTCTAGACCTGGTCGTGTGTGGGCAGACACTCCTGTCCCCAAATCCTTGTCATTCCGAAGCCAGATTTATCGGCGAGGAATCTGCTTGCTGCCCGCGATGGGACAGCAGATGCCTCGCGCGACACGGCCGCGCTTCGGAATGACAAATTGGGTGGACAGGAGCGTCCGTCCCACACAACAAAATCTACAACGTGTTCATGAATGCGACCAGGTCCGCTTTCTGATCGTCGGTCAAGAGCATGTTGAAGCGCTGGTCGTAGAAGTTGACCACCTCCATCAGGGTCGCGGCCGAGCCGTTGTGGAAGTAGGGGGCGCGTCCGGCCAGCCCGCGCATGCTCGGAATCTTGAACTTGCTCAGATCGGCGCATTTGCCGGTGACCATCGCCCGCCCCAGATCAGTCGTAACAAGCTGAGTGCCGTCGTTGCAGTTGATCAGGTAAGAGGGCAGGGTAGGCGTGGGAGAAGTCGTTCCGATGTTCATCATATCGGGCAACGAGTCGCCGCCCGTGTTGGGAGCGTTGTGGCAGGTCGAGCAGGTACCCATGATGACCTGCTGCCCTTGCACATCGTTAAATCCGGGCACCACGGAAATCAGGATCGGAAGGGTGTTGAACAGAACTTCTCCGCGCGCCACCGATTGCTGCGCCGCTCCGTTCGTGCCCGTGGCCGATGTCCAATTGGTGTACAGGGTAAAGACGTTCGGGCTAAACGCGCTGCCTGAGTTAATCCCGGGAGAAAAAGCCTGAGTCGAGAGAAACACGGGGCCGCCATTCGCGCCCTGTGCGGTGAGATCTCCGGCCTGACTGTCTACCGACTGCGCGGTGAACAGCGCGCTTTCAAGCGAAACGATCTGCGCCAGCTCGGCGGCGGTGGGCGGATTTGTGGGTGCGGTGTGGACCATGGTGGCGTCCATCGCCTGGGTGGTCAAGTCGGGTTCGCGGCCATCCCACATAATCGCGCTGAGAAACTTCAGGTTGGTGGCGGGAAGCGGCCGCCGGTACAGCGAGGGCTGGGTGACCGTGGTTTCCGAACATTGGTAAGGATCGGTGATCGACGCGATGGTGAAGTCGGCATTTGCCGGAACCGGCAAACTCATCCGGATCAGCCCAAAATTAAGCAGCTGGCTATAGGCTGCGGTCGCGGCGGCGAGAGTAGACACATCGTCACTGGGGCAATTGGCGCCGTCCAGCAGTTGAAACACCGGGTCCGTTCCCTGAGTGGATTGGAATCGCTGCTGCAAATCCACCGTATTGATGCTCCACCCGTCACTGGCAACATGGCATGTGTTGCATGTCCGGCTATTGGTTCCGAGGGGCGTGAAAAACGGATTGGAGTTGCTCACCTGCGTCGGGCTAAAAGTCTCCAGGGTGCCGGTGGCGTTGGGAGATGTTTCCGTGAAGTTGCTGGGAACGGGTGTCCCGCTAACCGGTGGAGAACTGGTTCCACCGCCGCAAGCGGTGAAGCCTGAGAGTAATAAAGCGGCAACTGCCGAAAAAACCCAACGTCGATTCATGGCTTACATGGCCCTTTTGGTGCAGACATCGGCCGAGCAGCGGAGGAAGCGGCGCCTGGCCAAAAATCTTGATTTATCTGGAGGTGGACAATCAGGGGAGGAGTCTTAAAATTATCACATTTAGACCAGAAATCAAGTTGATAGATGCTCGGGGGGGCGATTCAGTTTGCGCCAGCACAACCCCACCCTGGTCATTCCGAAACCGGCTCGTGCGCTCGCTGCAGCGCCTAAACCGCAGATTCCTCGCGATAAATGCGGCGCGTCGCAACGACAATTTTTTGCAGACTCAAATCGCCCGCCAGCTAAATTGCAGCCAATCTCGAATGACCGGGTATGTTCTCTCGTCACAGCCTTGTGTGACCGCTGCCCTTAGCAGTTTGCCCGCGTCAGCCTAGACTTCCCAAAATGGAGAGCACGCCAACGGGGAATGTTGTCGCAGCAAGTTTCCCGATTCGGGAGCGGATCGCCCTTTCGACACCTGGACCGCACTCATTTGGTGCTTTCCCGAAACGTGCCTTATGGCTAATGCTTTCGTTTGCAGATCGCTTCATTCAAGCGAGGCACAGATCGAGTTGCAGGCCGCGGCGCGGAAAGAAATCAGGAATTGAAATGAACGCAATCGCCCAGCTAAGGCCAAAAAATAACGGATCGTCCGATCCCGTGCTGTTGACGACGGCTCTTCAGGCCCTGCCGGAAAGCCTGGCGATCGTGAAATCCGGGATCATCGTTTATGCCAATCCGGCCTGCCGCGGCGTGTTTGAATGCCCGGATTCCTCTCAGCTTGTGGGTCAACGCCTGGAAGACTTGCTGCCTGCAAATGAGGCCCACTTCGTTCTCACCCGCAACGACGGCACTCGCCTGCACATGGAGATAACGCAGACAGGCTTCCGCATGCGAGGCGGCGAATTCCAGGTTATCCACATCCATGACATCAGCGGGCAGAAACAGATCGAAAAGCAGCTCCGCGAAGCGCAAAGTCTCGAAGCCGTGGGCCGGCTGGTGGGAGGAGTCGCTCACGACTTCAACAATCTGCTCACCGGCATCATGCTCTACTGCGATCTGCTGATGGGAGAGCTGGCTCAGGACAGCCGGCCTCACCGTCACGTCCACGAGATGCGTCAGGCCGGCGAACTTGGCGCTGCCCTGGTGCAGCAGTTGCTGGCGGTAGCGCGTCCCGCCGCCGAGAAACCTCGCCTGTTCGCACTGAACGACGTAGTCGTCGGCACCGAAGAACTGCTGACCCGCCTGATCGGAGAGAACATTGTTCTGACTACGGACTTGGCCGGCGATCTGGGCGCGATAAGAATGGACCCGTCCCAGGTGCAGCAAATTCTTCTGAACCTGATCTTGAATGCCCGCGACGCCATGCCCGACGGCGGCCAGGTCATGCTTGCGACCCGGAACCTCGGCGACAGCGCGCTCGGCTCCTGGGTCGAGTTGAGTGTCACCGACACCGGAGCCGGCATGGACGCCGAAACCCTGGAGCGCGCTTTTGAGCCCTTTTTCACTACCAAAAAGCCCGGCCGCGGCAATGGGTTGGGATTGGCGACGGCCCGCCGTCTGGCCCGGCAGGAGGGCGGCACCATCATCGCGGAAAGCGAATTGGGAAAAGGCACGCGGGTCTGCGTACGTCTGCCGCGAGTGCAGGCGGATACCCCATCAAATTCGAAAGCAGAGGTGATTTTATGACCACAGCCGCACTGAGCGCCCCCACCCCGGTCCAGATGGAAGCAGCGAATTTCCTGAACTTGCTGATTGTGGATGACGAACGCGCCATCCGCGAGGTTTGCCGCGAAGTGGCGCAATCGCTCGGCTTCAATACTTCCGTGGCGGATTCCGCCGAGCACGCCTATCGTCTGCTCGAAACCCAGAACATCGACGTCGTGCTGCTCGACCTGAAATTGCCGGGCGCGGGCGGGCTTGAGGCCTTGCGCCAGATTGGCGAGCGCAAGCCCGACGCGGTCACCGTCGTGGTGACCGGGTATGGCACCGTCCAATCCGCGGTGCAGGCCATGAAGAACGGGGCCTACGACTATGTGACCAAGCCTTTCACCATGGAAGAGCTGCGGATGCTGCTGGAGCGCGTGTCCGGGCACTTGAAGTTGAAAACTGAAAACCGGACTTTGCGCGAGAAGATTAAATCCAAGTTAGGTTTCGGCAGCATCGTGGGCCGCGCGCCGGAGATGGAAAAGCTCTACCGCATCATCGGTAAAGCCGCGCATAGCACCCACCCGGTCCTTATCCTGGGCGAGAGCGGGACGGGAAAGGAAATGGTGGCGCGCTCCATCCATTTCTCCGGGCCGTTCCGTGACAAACCGTTCATCCCCGTGGATTGCGGATCTCTGGTGCCCACTCTCATCGAAAGCGAACTCTTTGGTTACGTCAAAGGCGCGTTTACCGGAGCGGTGCAATCCCGCGATGGCTTACTGGCGATTGCCGAAGGCGGTACGGTGTTTCTCGACGAAGTCGGGGAGCTTCCCGTCGACCTGCAGGCCAAGCTGTTACGGGCCATCCAGGAGCGCGAGATTCGTCCGGTGGGAAGCACCAGACGGATTGCCATCAACGTGAGGATTCTAGCGGCTACCAATCGCGACCTGGAGCAAGCCGTAGCGCAGGGGACGTTTCGCCGGGATCTTTATTTCCGGCTGAACGTGCTGAGTCTGAAAATTCCGCCGCTGCGCGACCGGCGGCACGATATCCCACTGCTGGCGGGATACTTTCTGGAACGGTTGTCGCGAGCGGCGGGACACGAGCGCACTTTGAGCGACGACGCGATGAAAGCTCTGCTGGCTTACGATTGGCCAGGCAATGTGCGTGAGCTTGAGAACTGCCTGGAGCGTGCCTGTGCCTTTACCTCCGGACCCGTGATCCACGTGGCCGATCTGCCCAGCGCCATCCTGGGCGCGCCCATCCAGCCCTCGAACGGGGGCAATGGCAAGGCCCCAATCATGCCCATGGCCGAACTGGAGAAGCAGACTATCCTGAGCACGATTGCTCAGCTGAATGGCGACAAGCTTCTGGCGGCACGGATGTTGGGTATCGGCAAAACCACGTTGTACCGCAAACTCAAAGAATATGTGGCGCAGGACTAGACTCCGTACTGCTGCGCAGCGGATGTTTTCCTTCGTGGTAAAGCTCTCGACCGCCCCGCTACGCGTACACCGCTCGCGAGTCCGGAGTTCGCGGCGCCGGCAGAACCGCGAAGCGCAGTACCCGTAAGTCCACGGTCGGCATCTCTCCCGGTCAGCAAGCCCGATTCACCTCTCGGAGACATGAGTCCCATTCACCAGAGATAGTCTCAACCCCGTGCATACCTTACTGAATCTTCCACCGAGTCGGCCGCGCGCAGTTGGCCCGGCAACACCCATCTTCTCCTGATTACGAACTGCCCTCCCGTGGCGGGAATAACCATGACAGGAAAGCCGCCTAAGCGGCGTGTTTTCAGCGGCCAAACCACGGTGGCGAACGTGCAATAGACGAGATCATGTTGCTCGCGATTGCCCGCAAAACTTGTAGCCGTGTGCTGACAGTTCAACGAGCGACTTAAAGCTCTCGTGAAGAAATCTTCAGACTAAGAGGCAACGTCATGTTTAAACTGGCCATACGGACAGGGAACATATACCAGATCTGGTTCGCATCATTCCTGCTGCTCGTTTTCGGCATGGGGTGCGGTGGTTCCAACCAGAACAGCAGCAACCCAGCGAATACCCCGCCCACCGTCGTTTCTGCGGTCCCCCCGAACACTGCGAACGGGGCGTGCCCTAACAGTCTGATAACGGTCACGTTCAACAAGGCGATGAAAGCATCGTCTATCAATGGCACGACCTTTACCTTTACTGGACCGGGATCCGCCGCGGTCGCGGGAGCAGTCACTTACGTCGCATCGAGCAACACCGCGATCTTTGCTCCATCCGCCACCCTCGCTTTGAACACCGCCTACACCGGGACCATAACCGGCGGAGTCCGGGATACGTTTGGCAACGCGCTGGCGAGCAAGCTGGTGTGGACCTTCACCACCGGCGCTACCACCTGTCAGCCCGGGCCACCTTCTGTTATTTCGACGGCACCGCTGGACGGCACCCTCGAGGTGTGCCCAAACACCATCGCAGTGGCTACATTCGGTGCGGCCATGAATCCTGCCACGATCAATGCCACAACTTTTACCTTGAGTGGTCCGGGTGCGGCTCTGGTGAACGGACAAGTCACGTACGATGCGCCCAGCCGAACTGCGATCTTCACGCCATCTGCCTCTCTCGCGCTGAGTACGCCGTACGTCGCCACGGTTACTACGGGAGCGCAGGACCTGGCGGGAAATCCTGTTGCTACCAACCTTACCTGGGGCTTTACGACCGCTGGGGCAGCATGCCAGACGCCGTCGGTGCCGTTGGTGTCGGCGGCTAACTTCGAAGTTCTGGCCGGCTCTACTGTCACCAACACCGGTCCTACGATCATTACTGGCGCCGATGTCGCGCTGAGCCCGGGAAGTGCGGTTACCGGATTCCCTCCCGGCTCACTTACTCCGCCGGCGGTCATGCATATTACCGATCCCACTGCGGCCCAGGCCCAGCTCGACTTGACCACCGCCTATCTCTACACCGCGGGACTTCCGGGAGGTGCCGTTCTTCCCGGGGATATGAGTGGGCTGACTTTCACTCCCGGCCTTTACAAAACCTCGAGTACGGTCATGCTATCCGCCGGGAACGTCACTCTCGATGCGTTGGGGGATGTGAATGCTGTTTTCATCTTCCAGGTAGCATCGACGCTGACCACCATCGGAAGTACGCAGGTAGTGTTGGCGGGCGGCGCCCAGGCCAAGAACGTCTTTTGGCAGACGGGCAGCTCTGCGACCTTGGGAACACACTCGGTTTTCATGGGAACGATCATGGCGCTCCAATCCATCACTCTGCAAACCGGCGCAACCCTTCAAGGCAGGGCGCTGGCCCGCAACGGCGCTGTAACGCTAGACAGCAACGCGGTCACAGCGCCCTGAGCAATGACCTCGATCATGGGCCAGCGTGCGGCTGGCCCATTCCGGGGTGGAACCAGACTTTGACGTGCCAGCTTTGGAAAAATTCGTGTCGTCTCGCTCCAAAACAATCGTCGTAGTCCTTTTTCACAAATGCGCGAAATAGAGTCCCCCTTTCAGCAAAGGACACCATCATGCTGCTAGTCATTACGCCTTCCGCTAAAGCTCGGGGCTGCGCCCAGGCAATTCAAGAAGTCACCTCCGAAGAAACCCATGTGGTGGCGACCTCATCCCAGGCGCTGGCCCAGCTCCGCGCCCGGGAATACGCGGCGGTTCTTATCGATCAGGCATTTCTCGAGACCGAACCGGTCGAAAGTGACATGGTGATGCAACACATAGGGACAGCGGTCCCGGTCCATGTCAACTTTGCCATCAATAACATGGACCGGATAATGGGCGGGTTGCGAGCCGCGCTGCACCGGCACCGAAAGGAAGTCCAGTTGATCCGGCGAGAGGTGCAACAAGGTTTGCGAAACGAACTCAAGGGCACGGTTACGGCCCTGCTGCTGTCAAGTGAACGGGCGCTACAAGCTCTCGACCTTCAACCCGAAGCGAAGAACCGGATGCGCGCCGTACACGAGCTTGTCCACGAGCTGCGGCTCAGGCTCGAGGCCGATCTGAAACCTAACCCGTGAAATCCACTGCGCTTAGCCTCGAACTGCATCGCTTGAAGTGCAAGATTTTGCGCACTCGCCGTCGCGTCGACGAAAATCCTTCGCGAAGATTGCGCTTCCCGCACTACAATGGCGCAGCAGCAAAAGCGCGCATCGCAGTCTGGTTCGCGACTGTCACGCGCTTTCCCAGGGGCACTCGTGCACGTTCTGGTCACAGCCGACACTTTGAGTGGTACATGGACCTACACCCGCGAGTTGGTCTCCGGGCTGGTCAGTCGCGGATTGCGCGTCACCCTGGTGAGCTTCGGCGAAATTCCCCTGCCTCAACAAACTTCGTGGATGGAAAACCTGCATGGCCTGGAATACCGTCCCACGGCATTCCGCCTTGACTGGATGCAGGAAGGGCAGGAAGACCTTAAGGATTCCTCGGCGTATCTCACCGCGCTGGTGAAAGAGCTGAGACCCGACGTGCTTCACCTGAACCAGCTGTGCTATGGCAGCCTGCCGGTCAAGGTGCCGCGTGTGGTAGTAGCGCATGGCGATTTGATTACCTGGTGGCGAGTGGTCCACGGCCGCGAACCGAAAGAGGATCGTTGGCTACGCTGGTATCGCGAAGTGGTCACGCGAGGCCTGGCCGGGGCCAGCGTCGCCGTAGCTCCTTCGTTGTGGATGCGCGACACCATCCGGGACTGCTACACCCGGGCCCAGCACGATGCGGTCATCTATAACGGTAGAAATCCCATTTTCTTCAACCCCTACGTGGGCAAGGATGATTCCGTGCTTGCGGTCGGCCGGTTGCTGGATGCCGGCAAGCAGATTTCGTTGCTCACCCAGCACACTCATCCTCTTCCGATCTGCATCGTTGGGTCGGACACGCCGGTGCATGGTCCCGCGGCGATTCCGATACGCGCCGATGTCAAGCTTTCAATCGACGAAGTCAATGTCGCCTTGAAAGGGCCGCAAACGGAAGCGCAACTGCGCACGCTCTATAGCCGAGCCTCGATTTACGCGGCCACTTCGCGCTACGAACCGTTCGACATGGCGGCAGTCGAAGCCGCATTCTCGCGTTGCGCCATCGTAGCCAACGACATTCCAGCCTTCCGTGAAATCTGGGGAGACGCAGCCCTCTATTTCCGGGAGAATGACGGCGCCAGCCTTGCCTCCGCCATCCGCCGCCTGAGTGATCAGCGGGACCTGTGCCGCACCTATGGCAATCGCGCCTATCAACGGGCCCGCGAATGCTTCACCTCCAAGCGCATGATCGATCAATACCTCGAGCTGTACGGAAATCTCGTGCAGACGAAGTGGGCGGCGGCGTAGGAAAGCTGTCAGCTATCAGCCGTCAGCTGTCAGCTGTAGTCGTGGCTTTCGGCTCGCCTCTCAGGATTTTGACTGAAAGCTGACAGCTGAGAGCTGACGGCTGACCCCTGCATTCTGCTATCTTCATATTCGACAGGGAGGCTTCATGGCTGCAGTCAAAATTACCGTTCGCAAGAACGGCCCATATCGCGTGGAAGACCCCGAGGGTTCAATCGAACTGGTGGACGCCGACGGCACCAAGTATGACCTGACCGGCAAGCCGGCATTCTCGCTTTGCCGTTGTGGCGGTTCGGTGACCAAACCATTCTGCGACGGCACCCACAGCCGCATCGGGTTCCTGGGAGCGGAGTCGGCGGTAAAGAAGACCGAAAGCAGCAGCTGAGCTGGGACTTTTCCAGGAAACGGCATCAAATTCATAGGAGCCCCGGTGAATCGTCGGAAAGGTCGGGAGTTGGGTGTGGGGCGCGAAATCACGCGCCGTGATTTCCTGAATGGAGTTGCCCTGACCGTCGGAGCGGCGGTTCTGCCTTCAGACCTTCTGCTCGCTGCTGACATGCAGGCCGCCCGGCAGCAATCGCCTGACTACTATCCTCCGGCGTTGACCGGCCTTCGCGGCAGCCACACCGGATCATTCGAGGTGGCCCACAGCCTGCGCGACGGCACGTTTTGGGACCAGGCCGGAACGCCAGTCGACACTGGGGAATCCTACGATCTGGTGGTGGTGGGCGGCGGCATCAGCGGGCTTTCCGCCGCGCATTTTTTCCGCAAAGTTGCTGGACCCAAGGCACGCGTTCTCATTCTCGATAACCATGACGACTTTGGCGGACATGCCAAGCGCAACGAGTTCTCCGCCTCCCGACGCAACCTGCTGGGTTATGGCGGAACATTTTCGATCGAGAGTCCGGCCCCCTACAGCGCGGTCGCCAAGAGCCTGATTCGTGAACTCGGCATCGACGTTCCCTCCTATCCCAAGTACGTAAATGAAAATCTGTACCGTTCTTTCGGGCTCTCTCCGAAGATCTTTTTTGATAAGGAGACTTTCGGCGCGGATCGGTTGGTGATCAATCCGATGAAACGCCTGTCCGGTGAGAGCGAAGACTCTCCGGAAGGAGTGGCTGTTCTGAAGAGATTCCTTAAGCAGGCGCCACTCTCTGACCAGGCCAAGGCGGACTACGAACGCCTGGTGACAGAGAAAAAGGATTATCTCCCGGGCTTGAGTTCAGACGAAAAGAAAGCCCGCCTCGCGCGAATGAGCTACAACACCTTTTTGACCGACGTGGTGGGAGTAAGTCCTGATGTGGTGAAACTGTTCCAGGCCCGGCCTCAACCCTCCTTCGGCATCGGATTCGATGCGGTGTCGGCGCAGGACGCATGGGGTAGTGGAGAGCCTGGCTTTGCCGGCATGAATCTCGATCCTGCGCCGGGCCAGGGCATGAATCGCGATGCCATCCCCAACGAAGAAGCCGATAAATACTTTTTCCACTTTCCCGATGGCAACGCTTCCATCGCGCGCCTGCTGGTTCGCAAGCTAATTCCAGAGGCGATGCCGGGTCACTCCTCCACCGGCATCGTTACGGCGCGGGCAAACTACGCATTGCTTGATCAGGGAAAATCTCCGGTCCGCATTCGCTTGAACAGCACCGCCGTTCGAGTGAGGCATCAGGGAGATCCGGCCAGCGCGCGAAGCGTGGAGATTACATACGCGCGCGGCGGCAAGGTGTACACGGTGCAAGCTGCGCATTGCGTGTTGGCCTGCTGGCACGTCGTGATTCCCCACATCTGCGAGCAGTTGCCGGAGAAGCAGAAAGAAGCACTGTCATCGGCGGCCAAGGTTCCATTGCTTTATACCAATGTCGCGATCCGGAACTGGAAGGCGTTTCAGGCGGTAGGGGCGAGCTCGATCTATTCTCCGTCTTGTTACCACTCGCACATGAATCTTGACCTTCCGGTAAGCATCGGCGGTTACGTCTGCTCGCAGAAGCCCGATGAACCGATCGTGGTCCACATGATGAAGACGCCTCGCAAACCCGGTCTTCCGGCCCGGCAGCAACACCTTCTGGGCCGGGTGGAACTTTTCAACACGACTTTCGAAACCATAGAACACAATATTCGCGAGCAGTTTGCCAGGACGGTAGGGCCGGGCGGTTTTGACCCTGCGAATGACATAACGGCCATCACCGTGAACCGCTGGCCACACGGATACGCCTATGAATACAACTCACTCTGGGACAAATTTTGGCTGGAGGGTGGAGAGACGCCCTGCGAGGTGGCTCGCAAACCTTTCGGAAGAATCGCAATCGCCAACGCCGATGCCGGCGCCTACGCTTATACCGATTGCGCCATCGATCACGCCCATCGAGCAGTAAGCGAGATCACGAAAACGGCGTAACTGAGATCCGAGAACTAAGAACTGACAACTGGTTTCTAATTTTCGTAACGACTAGATCGTAGTGTCAGTGAATTGTCTTCGTTTTCCGCGACATGTAATCCATCAGCAGATATTGCCCCAGCGTGTAAGGCGTGGTGAAGTAGGCCTTGCCGCGGCACATCTCTGTGACCTTCTGCACGAACTGCACCAGTCCGTAGTCTGATGCCAGCATAAAGGTATTGATCATCACTCCGGCCCGCTTGCATTTAGAAACTTCTTCCAAAGTCTGGCTCACCACCATGGGATCGAGTCCAAAGGCGTTCTTGTAGATGCGCCCATCTTCCAGCGTGAGGGCGGAAGGCTTGCCGTCAGTGATCATTACGATCTGCTTCATGTCCTTGCGCTGGCGCTGTAGAACCCGCTGAGCCAGTCGCAGACCTTCCCGCGTATTGGTGTAGTACGGACCCACTTTCACCCGCGCCAATTGTGACAGCGGAACTTCCTCGGCGGAATCGTGAAACAGGACCAGCGAAAGCGAGTCGCCGGGATACTGTGTCCGGATCAGATGCGACAGCGCCATTGCCACTTTCTTGGCGGGAGTGAAGCGGTCTTCGCCGTAAAGAATCATCGAGTGCGAGCAATCGAGCATGAGCACAGTGGCGCACGACGATTGGTATTCGCATTGATGCACCTGCAAATCGGAGTACTCGATGTTCAGCGGCAGCTTCAAGCCTTCGCGCTGGATGGCGCTCGAGAGCGTAGCGGTAATGTCGAGATTGAGGGTATCGCCGAATTCGTAGGGGCGGGATGCGCCGCTGGCTTCGATGCCGGTTGAGAGGTCACGCGTATCATGCCGTCCGAAGCTCGATTTACCCAGCGATCCCATCAGATCGCGAAGCGTCTTGAATCCCAGAAAGTCCAAACTTTTGTCGGTGATTTCAAACTTGGCTTGCTGGGCTTCGCCGGCTTGTCCGCCCACGCTCGATTGCCGCGACGGGTCATGCGGTTGGTCGAGGCTGATGTAATCTTCCTGTTCGAGCCGCTCGATCAGTTGTTCGATCAGTTCGTCAAGGGTTCCGTCCATCTGCATCTCGCGAAGCCGTTCCTGCATTTCTTCATCCAGCAGATTTCCGTCGAGCAAGGCCTGCTCGATGGCGCGGCGCAGATCGTCGAGGGTCTGCTCGCCCTCCGGCATGTCGTAGAACATGTAGTTCTGGAAGCCGCTCTGCAAGAGGTAGTCAGAGAGAGCGCTGAGCAGTTCCTCCATGCTCATTTCGCCGGCCGGGTCGGGAACGTACTTGCTGTAACGGATGCGTTTCATAAAAAAACAGTCGTCAGTCGTCGGTCTTCGGACGTCAGCCAAACATTTGCTCGGGTTTGCCGACGACTGAGGACCGACGACTGAAGACTAGTTATACGGTCTACGGCCGCGAAAGGGCGGATCTTCTCGCTCAAAAGGCTTTTCCGCCGGCTTCAGTTGCTTCTCTCCCGCCGTGAAGACGCGCTCTTCGTTCCGGCCGATGCGCTTGTGCGCATGCAGGCCTTCGAGAATAAATTCGGCTGCCGAAACCTGGATCTCTGGGCTGTCCTTGGGGCCGACGCCGACTTTCACCGTCTTTTCCATCAATCCCTGAATGCCTCGCAATGACGGCAAAGCGTCAGCCGCGCTGGCCGTGTCTGCGAGCTGAATCTCTCCGCCCAGATCAAACCACTGGACGATCTGTTGCATGTCCACGCCCTTGAAATACGAGTCGTGAGTTTTCGCCACGGCCGCGCGAATCAGCTCGCGACTGACGTGATCCGCGCCTTTCATTTCACCTTCGTATTCCAGCTCCAGCTTGCCGGTGATGGCGGGCATGGCGGCGTACACATCCGCGATGCGGGGCACGACCAGATTTTCCTCCTGGTGAATGGCCCGGCGCTCGGCGTTCGAAATCACGTTCTCCATCGCGGAAATCGGCAAGCGCTGGCTCACGCCTGAACGCTTGTCGATTTTCTTGTCTTCGCGGGCGGCAAACGCGACACGCTCGATCACCTCCTGCACATATTTCGGCAGATGCAGCTTGTGGCCGTTGCGCTGCGTCCATGATTCCTGGGCCGTAATGGTGATGCCCTCTTCGACCGTCGCCGGATAGTGAGTGCGAATTTCCGAACCGATGCGATCTTTCAGCGGTGTGATGATCTTGCCGCGGGCGGTGTAGTCCTCCGGATTGGCGCTGAACACCAGCACCACGTCCAGCGGAAGGCGAATGGGATATCCCTTAATCTGTACATCGCCTTCCTGCATGATGTTGAACAGGCCCACCTGAATTTTTCCCGCCAGGTCCGGCAGTTCGTTGATGGCGAAGATGCCATGATTGGCGCGTGGCAATAATCCGTAATGCACCGTGTACTCGCTGCTGAGTTCGTGCCCGCCGCGAGCCGCCTTGATGGGATCGATATCGCCGATCAGGTCCGCTATGGTCACATCGGGCGTCGCCAGTTTCTCGACGTAACGCTGTTCCGGAGTAAGATACGCGATCGGAGTGGCGTCGCCGAGCTTGGCAATCTTTTCCTGACAGGGGCGGCAAATGGGCGCGTAGGGATTGTCGTGAATTTCGCACCCGGCAACATAGGGCGCCTGGGGATCGAGCAACGACGTCAGGGCGCGCAGGATACGGCTTTTAGCCTGGCCACGCAATCCCAGGAGTATGAAGTTGTGACGCGAAAGAATAGCATTGACGATCTGGGGCACAACCGTGTCGTCATATCCGACGATACCGGGGAAAATTGCGCCGCCCTGACGTAGTTTGACGATCAGGTTGTCGCGCATCTCGTCTTTCACACGCCGGGTACTCAGTTGTTGTTGAGTAAATGGACTTTGGCGCAACTCGCCGAGCGTCCGCGGCAGACTCATGATGAAAAACCCCCAGTGGAACTGCTTCTGCTCGGATTATACGCCGTTGATGGCGGTCGTCACTGGCCTGATAGTTGGCCAAATTCATGGAACACGAAGGACGCGAAGGTCCACAGAGGCTTAAAGCGAGGCGCTCGTCTTGATCAAAGCTCAATGCACGCGGCCATTGCCGCCGGCCTTCTGACGCACCCGCACGGTTCGCCGCAAATTCGGCAAGATGGCCTCAAAATAGGAGATGACTGCCTGCAGCCGCGCCGCTTCTGACTTCAAACCCAGCAGGCTTTGTTTGAAATCAAGATCGAGGGGCATCGGTCCGATCATACTGAACGAAAGTTGAGCGCTTTCGAGCGTAAAAGGCGTGGCGGAAGCGGCGCCCGCCAATTCCATGATCTCGCTCTGCAGCTTTAGTGCCTGAGCGATTTCTTCCGGGCTGGCCTGGTCGGGATCCTCCTGCAGATAGAGTACTTCAGCCTGCAGGAAAGAGCGCTCCTGGTTGACCTGCATAACCTCGAAGCGATCGCGTCCTTCGGTGACGATATCCATGCGGCCATCAGTATATTTCTGTGTAACCGCGACGATCTCCGCGGTGCAGCCGATCTCAGCGACGCCATCCTCTTTGGCCCGGACGACGCCGAACGCCTTCTTCTGGTCCAGACATTCGGAGATCATCTCCCGGTAGCGCGGCTCGAAAACGTGCAGCGGCAGGGATGCTCCCGGGAACAGCACCAGGTCAAGCGGAAACAACGGCAGAAGGCTCACGCAGAAACTCCAGCGATACCCGGCGGGTGCGGGTAGAATTCCTCGATTGTACGCCCAGCTTATGATGGCGACCTTTGCCTGCCCTGCGATTTGACGGGCGCAAGTTATGCCGTGAGAATGTTTGAATTCCTTCGCGAACTCTGTGGAGTTCTTGGCGCCCTTTGCGGGTAAAAAAACTCTACCGCGAAGATCGCAAAAGTTAACCGCAAAGGTCGCAAAGAAAAGCCGCAAAGAAAAGTCGCAAAGAAAAGCGGAGAGCCGCCAATACCTAAAGATGAAATCAGGCAAGATTACTGTCGCTGAAAAAGTTGTGGTCATCACGGGCGCCTCAATGGGCATCGGAGAGGCGATCGCGAAGCTTTTTGTCGACCAAGGCGCCAGGGTCGTTCTTCTCTCGCGCGACGCGGGACGCGCCGAAGCCGCCCGGGAACGCATCGGTCACACCGAGAAGACGCTGGCGCTCTCCTGCGACGTGCGCAACCGCGAGGAGATCGATCGTGTCGTCAGCCTCACCCTGCACCACTTTCAACGCATCGATATCTGGATCAACAACGCCGGCCACGGACTCATGGACACGGTCGCGCACGTCGATATGAACGCCTGCCGCGAAACTTTCGACACCAACTTTTTCGGGACTGTCGCCTGCATGCAGGCTGCGCTGGCGGTGATGCAGAGGCAAGGCTCGGGAGCGATTATTAACATCTCAAGCGTTGCCGGACACATTCCACTTCCATTTCACGCCGTGTACAGCGCCACCAAGTTCGCCATGAACGCTTTCGGCAAAGCGGCCAACGTCGAACTCAAAGGCTCGGGCATTCATGTGATGACGGTGTGTCCGGGATACGTGAAAACCGATTTTGGGGCCAATGCCATCAAGGGAAGCGAAGCCAAGACGGTGCGGCCGTCCTCGGTGCGCGGGATCAGCCCGGAACGCGTGGCCCGCGCGGTTCTGCGCGGCTATACCAGGCAGAAGAGGGAAGTCGTCGTTCCCTGGACCATGCATCCGGCCATCAAGGTGTATCAGTTATTTCCGGCGTTGGTGGAACGGACGATGGCAAAAATGTCGCGGCGAGTCGAGTAGCGGTTCGCGCTACCCCAGTTCCCGCCTACCCCAGTTCGGCCAGCATGCCTTCCATCTCCGACTGGGCATGACCGTTCCCGGTTTTCCTGGCCGAGGCAATTCCTTCCAATAGCATTTTCCGCGCTTCTTCGGTACGCTCCGCTTTGGCCAGTGTCTGGGCCGCCATGAAGTAGCCCGCCGTGTAATCGGGATGGGCCCCCAAGAGCAGGCCGAACTCTTCCAGCGCGCGATCGACTTCGCCGGAGTTCGAATATTCCAGCGCCAGGCCGTAGCGGGCGAAGGCATCGGTAGGATTCTGCGAGAGGATTTCGGTAAGCATTGCAATGCGATCCATAAATCTGCTTCTAGCTCCTGGCTTCTGGCTTGAACATCAGACTACTACAGCGAGGCCGACGTGTGGCCGCGGGCGACTCGCCCGCGCATGGCATCCGCGATTCCGGGGATCGGAACTGGCAAGGCAGTGAACAGATGGATACAATGTCCCTCACTCCCCAGGAGAATCGTAATTGGCCTGCCCCTTTTTCATGCCGATACAAAAGTTGGATGGTGGCTGGCTCCATCCTTCACGCTTGCCGCTCGGAGGCGGATGGCATGGCCACTGTTCCGCTCCGGGCCATGAGGGTGCTCAGCCGTCTGACCTTGAGTTGCACGAATTCTGCAACCTGGGATACGCCACGAAATGTTCGCGCCTGCCCGTCGACCGCGAATTCGATGCGGTCCGAGTCTCGGTTGCGCGCGATCAGGGATCACGATTGTCGGTCTGGTTTGTATGCGAAAGCGGGCATCGCCCCGCCAGCCACGGCACGCTGGAATATGACGTCGACCACAATCAGTGGGCCTCCGCGCACGCCGACTCGCGCATTCAGAGAATGTTGGAATGTTACGTACAAGTCTATCTGCAGCGTAGAATTCAGTCCGCCGCTACAACCTCGTTGGTGAGCGAAAATTCATGATCCAAAGCGAAGATCTCGCATTGCCCCGGCCCGTCCGCGACTCGCAGTCAGAGATGGCCGAAATCGTTTTGCCCAACGATTCGAACGTGCTGGGCGCGTTGCTGGGAGGGCGCCTGATGCATTGGATCGATCTGGCCGCCGCCATGGCCGCGCACCGTCATTCACGCAATTACGTGGTCACGGCTTCCATCGATCATCTCGACTTCAAAGTTCCGGTGCATGTCGGCGATCTGGTCATCCTGCGCTCGTCGGTGAATCGGGTGTATCGAACTTCGATGGAAGTCGGAGTAAAAGTCTGGGTGGAAAACTACATTCTCGATCATTGTGAGCACGTCAGCTCGGCTTACCTGACGTTTGTCGCCGTCGATGCCGCCGGCCGCCACCTTCCGGTGCCGCCGGTCGTCCCCGAAACGGACGAGCAAAGGCGTCGCTACGAAGACGCCGGACGACGGCGCGAGATCAGGCGTCTGGAGATGGAACGCAAGAATACGGCTGGGCATTAAGCCGTCAGCGGTTTCAGAGCCTACACCAACCAGACAAACCGTCTTGGGCATCGACTCCATGAACTCTCGCCTGAAGAACAAGATAGCTATCGTGACCGGCGCCGGCACCGGCATTGGCCGCGCCTGTGCCCTGGCTTTGGTCCGTGAGGGCGCCCGGGTTGCGCTGGTGGGCCGGCGCAAAGACCGGATTGAGGAAGTGGTTCGTGAAGCGGGCGGGTCGGCGATTGCGATAGCCGCCGACGTATCGAAGCGCGAAGAGATCGAACGCGTCCTCGAACAAACGCTGGCGGCCTTCGGCGGAATCAATGTCCTGGTTAATAACGCCGGAATTCTTCATCCTGGCACGGCGGAGCAAATCACCGAGGCGCAGTGGGACGAGACTTTCAACATCAATGTGCGTGGACTCTGGTTGTTCTCGCGTGCCGTGCTGCCGCACCTGCGCCAGGCCGGCGGCGGTTCCATCATCAACGTTGCCTCGGTGCTGGGAATCAATGGCACGCGCAACCGGGCCGCCTACGCGGCTTCCAAGGGTGCGGTAGTGTTGCTGACCAAATGCATGGCGATCGACCACGGCCACGAAAACATCCGAGTGAACGCCATCTGCCCATCGTTTGTCGAAACCGATTTAACCGCCGCCGTCCTGCGCAAGGCTCCGGATCCAGATGCCATTCGGCGGGAACGAATTAGTGTCCATCCCATTGGCCGCCTCGGTCAGCCTGAGGACCTGGCTGGACTGGCGGTCTATCTCGCCAGCGACGAATCGTCATGGGCAACCGGAGCGGCGTTCCCGGTCGATGGTGGATACCTGGCGGTGTGAGCAAAGCAGCAATTAGCAATTGGCACTTGGCGATTGGCTAATCCCACACCGGGCGCCTCGGATCATCGGCTAATTGCCAATTGCTAATTGCCAATTGCCAATTGCTGCTCTTCCCTCACGTATAATCGACATCATGAGTTCTCATCCTCCCCCGCGTCCCGGTCAGCCACAGCAGCCGCCATCCCCGCAGCCTCTGCCTGGTGTGGGCGCGATCATTGCCGTCGGTTCCGGGAAAGGCGGCGTGGGCAAGACCACGCTCGCCGTTAATCTCGCGATTGTCTTATCGAAGCTCGGATACAAAGTCGGCCTGCTCGACGCCGACGTGTACGGCCCCAACGTTCCCCTGATGCTGGGCATCAGCGCGCAGCCGAAAGTTCTCGGTGACAACCGGATTGAGCCGCTCGAAGCCCACGGACTAAAGGTCATCTCGGTGGGATTTTTGAATCCCGGTGACAAGCCTCTCATCTGGCGCGGTCCCATGCTGCATTCCATCATCAAGCAGTTTCTGGGCTCGGTGGTGTGGGGAGAGCTCGATTACCTGGTGGTTGATCTGCCCCCCGGAACGGGCGATGTGGCACTGTCATTGATTCAAACCGTTCCGCTCACCGGCGCCATCG
Organism: Terriglobia bacterium; assembly: GCA_963822555.1. Lineage (GTDB taxonomy): Bacteria > Acidobacteriota > Terriglobia > Terriglobales > Acidobacteriaceae > JAIQFF01. Next base: position 2,735,853 of record CAWGHY010000002.1, on the reverse strand, counting down.
TGGTTTCGACGCCATCCGATGTTTCATTGCAGGACGCGCGCAAGGCCATCGAAATGTTCCGGCAGATGAAGGTCGATTTGGTCGGAATGGTTGAGAACATGAGCTATTTCGTGTGCCCGCACTGCAACCACCAGACCGACATTTTTTCCCGGGGCGGAGCGGAGAAGACGGCGCAACAGTTTGGAGTCGCCTACCTGGGCGAAGTGCAGCTCGATCCCGACATCCGCAAAGCCAGCGATAGTGGGCGCCCCACCGTACTCGCCGGGGAAGAATCCTCATCCGGCAAATCGCTCTTCGACTTCGCTCGAAAAGTGATCGCGCGGGTCGACGAAATCAAAGCCACTGCGGGCGAGTCGGTAATCCAGATTCAGTAATCGTTTTGGGAGTAGTGCGAGTTGCGCAAAGCAATTCGACCCATCGCGCCTGAACTGCTCGCGCGATTCATCGATTGTCATTCCGAAGCCAGGTGTATCGGCGAGGAATCTGCTTGCTGCCGGCAGCGAAGCAGCAGATTCCTCGCGCGAAAATGCCGCGCTTCGGAATGACAATTGTCTTGGAGGATTACGCCGCTACGAATTAGATTTGCGCCGTGCCGCCGTCGACAAATAGCTCAATCCCAGTAACGAAACTAGAGTCGTCTGAAGCCAGGAAGAGTACCGCCTTAGCGATCTCTTCCGGCTGGCCGATTCGCCCCATCGGAATCACGGTTACGAACCCGTCCTTGACTTCCTTCGGGACGCCGACGAACACCCCGGTGTCGATCGTGCCGGGGCTGACCACATTCACCCGAATCCTGCGGGCTTTCAAATCCACCGTCCAGGTGCGCGCAAAGGAACGAATCGCAGCTTTGCTCGCGCTATAGACGCCGAGGCCCCCAAAGCCTTTCACGGTGGCGATGGAGCCGTTCATGATGATCGCTCCACCGTCGGGCATCAGCGCCAACGCCTTCTGCACGGTGAACAACGTGCCTTTCACATTAACGTTGAAAACCTTGTCGAAGCCCGCCTCGGTGACGGATTCAATGGGGACGTTGAATTCGCCGATACCCGCGCTGGCGAAGAGAATATCGACCCGGCCCTTCTCTGCTTTAACCTTGGCGAAAAGACGGTCGAGATCAGAGAGGCTGCCCGCGTCTCCTTGTACCCCGGTGACGTTCCTGCCGATTTCCTTGACGGCTTTGTCGAGTTGTTCCTGGCGCCGGCCCGTGATGAACACATACGCGCCCTCGGCGACAAAAATTTTTGCTGTTGCCAAGGCCATTCCGGAGGTCGCTCCCGTGATGACCGCAATCTTGCCTTCGAGCTTTCCCATTGGACTTCTCCTTGTTGGAGGCACTGTTTCTCATTGACGGGCGGATTGCCAGCCACCCGCGAAGTTGCGAGGCTTTATAGATGACTTAGACAACCGGGAAGTGTCTCTATTTTCGAAATCTGGCCAGTCGGAACAATGGATCGGCGTCTTTATGTTCGAGAACCAGCTCGGCCACCATCTCTCCCAGGGCCGGACCATGCTTGAAGCCATGTCCGGAGCCTCCGCCCAGCAGCCAGACATTTTCGTGGTTGGGATGGCGGTCGATGATGAAGTTATTGTCCGGCGTATTCTCGTACTGGCAGACGCGAGACTCAAGCAGCGGAGCATCTTTCAACGCGGGAAAACGGAAGGCTATGTAATCGCGAATGATTTTTAGACCCTCGGGGTTGACTGATCTTTCGCCCGAGGTAGGATCGAACTCCGGGCCGCGAGTATCGTCGGCAACTTTGAAGCCTCTGCCTTGATTGCCCGGAATGCCGTACAGAAACCGGTCGCGATGATCGGCCCAAACCGGCAGCTTGGTTTCGCTAAAGCGGTCATCTCCAGCGGGAGGGCCGAAGAAAAATACATCCTGCTTGGTGGGTCGAATGTGATCGCCCACGGTTTGGGGAAATAACTTTCCCAGCCAGGGTCCACAAGCGAATACATACTGATCGGCCGCGAGCTTCGATCCGTCGGAAAGTAACAAGCTGTCCCATTTACCGTCGAGGTCGCGCGGAACCACGGCCGCCTGTTTGTATTCGCCGCCTTCTGCGACGAAGCCGTCGCGTACCGCCTGGCACGCAATGCGAGCAGTTAGAAAGCCGCCTTCCGGCTCGTAAATTCCCCAGTGCACCCCTTCCAGATTGATCTGCGGCCAGCGCGCCGCCATTTCCTGGACTGAGAGTTGCTCGTAGGGAATTCCCGCGCTCTGCAACATCGGCAAAGACTCGCGTTCGAAGTGGTCGTCGCCGGCGGTCACCATCCACAACACGCCATTCTGGTGCATGAGCTTCGCCTTCCAGCGCTGCTCATTTTCTTTCCACAATTCCGCGGCCCGGGCCGCCATCTTTGTGTAAGGCTGGTTCGGTCCGTAAGTTCCGCGGATCACGCGAGTCTCGCCGCCGGAAGACGCGCGGGAGTTGCCTGGACCCCAGGCGTCCACCAGCGTCACGCGTGCGCCACGCCGCAGCAGATAGAGCGCGGTCCATCCGCCAAATGCGCCCGCCCCAATTACCGCGATGTGAGTCTTGGCTTTCACCTTGGTTGTGCCTTCCTGGATGTCTGCTTGCTTCAGCATATTCGTAGAGTCATTTCTCAGGATGGGAAACTGGCCAGCAAGAGTGCTCGACCCGCCAACGGCAGCGAAGACCTTCAATAGCCATCGGCGGGAGAGCGGAACCATCGTATGGATGTTAAATCCTTCCTATCGGCGGTTTCGCTTAACGCATCCGATGGACGGGTGGGATGCCCGTCCTCCATCCCCAGATAGACCCAAGACATTAGCATTCTTGAGCCCCGAGTGCTAAGGCTTGACAGGGCGGGCAGGGGTTCCTAGAATCGAAACTGGGGCACTGGGCAGCGCAACTGATCTAAGCTTTTAGTTTACAACTACTTAATATGCCATCCGGACCACCTATCGGAGAGCGCGAACGAGAGATTCTGACCGCCATTGTGGAGACCTTTATTGCCACGGGGGATCCGGTCGGCTCGCGTACCCTGGCACGATCCAACCGCGAAGGGTTGAGCCCGGCCACTATCCGGAACGTAATGGCCGACTTGGCCGACGCCGGCTACCTCGAGCAGCCTCACACCTCGGCTGGGCGCGTACCGAGTTCCGAGGCGTATCGCTATTATGTAGAACAACTTACGGGCCAAGCCAGTCTTTCTCAGGAAGACCAGGGCATTATAAAGGATTCGCTGCGAGGAGTGACCGACGTCCAGGAGTTCATGGAGCGCACTTCGCATGTGCTTTCCCTGATCTCGCACAACGTCGGGGTTACCGTCGCCGTTGGTGGACCCAAGAATGCCCTTGAGCATGTCTATTTTTCGCGGCTGGGCGATCAGAAAGTGTTGGCTGTTCTGGTGACGCGGTCGGGCCTGGTGCGCGACCGGGTTCTTCGGCTCGACCTTCCGCAATCTGAACTGGATGCGGCGGCTCGCTTCATCAACGAGAATTTTCGCGGCTGGACCATGGAGGCATTGCGGCTGGAGCTGGCGCGCCGCCTGGAACAGGAACGCAGCGAGTACGATCGGTTGATGAAGTCGGTCGAACAGTTGTACCGGCAGGGAGCGCTGGCGGCGGACGAAGCAGCGCAAGTCGTTTTCGTCGAAGGAACATCCAATCTTGTGACCGGCGAGCAGGATCGTCAACGGTTGCAAGAGCTGCTGCAGACCCTGGAAGAAAAACAGAAGATCGTCGAATTGCTCGGAGCCTATCTCGACGCCAAGCAGGAAGCCGTGCGGGTCGTGATTGGACTGGATGAAGCGCTGCCCTCGATGCGAAACTTTGTGTTGATCGGTGCGCCGGCTCGAGTGGGCGACGATGTGATGGGGTCGCTGGCTGTCATCGGACCGACCCGTATCGATTATCAGCACACCATGACCGCGGTTTCTTACATCGCGCGTCTGTTTGACAAGATCCTGAACGAATCTGAGTGAGATCTTATATGGCAAGAGGAAACGGAAATTCGGAAGTAGACCCGGCCGGACTCGATCCGGAGCACGAATTGCCGCCCGCCGAAGATGCGCGGGATGGCGGGCAAGCTACCGACCTCGACAAGCTGAAAAGCGAGCGCGATGCGCTGGTCGATCGCCTGGCTCGCCTGCAGGCCGAGTTCGAGAACGCGCGGAAGCGCACCGCCCGCGAGCAGCAGGAATTTCGCGAGTATGCTGTCGCCGACGCGCTGAAGGCGCTGCTGCCCAGCCTGGACAGTTTCGAGCGCGCCTTGCAAACCAGCGCCTCCGACAAGTCAGAGTTTCGCGGCGGAGTCGAACTCATCTACAAACAATTGCAGGATGCGCTGGTCAAACTGGGACTGCGCCCGATCCCTGCGAGGGGTGAGCCTTTTGATCCTCATCTGCACCAGGCCATCGAAATGGTGGACACCAACGAAGCCGAAGATCATCATGTGCTGGACGAGCTGCAACGCGGCTATAAGTTGAAGGACCGCCTGCTGCGCCCCTCGATGGTGCGGGTCGCACGTAACTCCAAGCGCTAGAGTTAGACCTGAAAGGATTTGGGAAAGGCCATTCTGACCAGCAACGGAAAACGCGATTACTATGAAGTTCTGGGCGTAACCCGCACCGCCACCGAGCAGGAGCTCAAGAGCGCCTACCGGAAGCTGGCGCTGCAATTCCATCCTGACCGCAATCCCAATAACCCTGACGCGGAAGAAAAATTCAAAGAGTGCAGCGAAGCCTACGCTGTGCTCACCGATGTCGAAAAGCGCAGCGTGTACGACCGCTTCGGTCACGCCGGTTTAGGCGGAAGCGCCGGCGCAGGTTTCGACCCCACCGACCTGGGTGATATTTTCGGCGACTTCTTTGGTCTGGGAGAGATTTTTGGCGGCGGCACGCGCCGGCGCAGCCGCACCCAGCGTGGCGCCGACTTGCGCGAAGACATCAACATGGAATTCGAGGAAGCGGTCTTCGGGACCGAGGCCAAAGTTACGGTGCGGCGGCATGAGAGTTGCGAGGAGTGCCGAGGTACGGGCGCGGCGCCAGGTAAGGCGCCCATCATTTGCCGGTCCTGTAATGGTCGCGGCCAGGTGCGCTACCAGCAGGGCTTCTTCAGCATCGCTCGCGCCTGTCCCACCTGCCAGGGTACCGGCAACGTGGTCACTGATCCTTGTGCCAAATGCAAAGGTGAAGGCCGGGTGCTGCGGCAGCGAACGGTGGACGCTAAAGTTCCCGCCGGTGTGGAAGATGGGACCCGCATCCGCTTCACGGGATATGGCGAAGGCGGCCTCCACGGTGGACCCCCGGGCGATCTCTACGTCGTGCTACATGTGAAGGAACACCCGTTCTTCGAGCGGGAGGGAAACGACCTGCATTGCGTCATTCCGATCTCGTTTGCGCAGGCTGCCCTGGGCGCTGACATTATCGTTCCTACGCTGGAAGGCGACCACGTTCTACGGATGCCGGAAGGAACTCAGTCCGGCACGACGCTGCGCGTTCGCGGAAAGGGCGTACCCGTGCTCAACGGGCACGGCAAAGGCGACCTGTTCGTCGAAGTGCGGGTCCAGACGCCGAGCAAGCTGAACAAGCGGCAACGCGACTTGCTGCTGGAACTGGAAAGCACCACCCGGGTGGAAAACCGTCCGCAACGCCGCACTCTGCTGGGCAAGGTCAAAGACATCTTCGGATAAGCGTGTCATCCTGAGCGGAGTCGCTGCTTCGCTGCGCGAGTACGCCATACCCCGGGAGTGGCACAGACCAGGTGGTTCGTGACGCCGCTTTTCAGAGTCAAAATCCCTTACACTTTAACCGTCGTTTAGTTTATAGCGGTCCTTCGACTCCGCATGGTTGGCTTGCGAGCGAGCGGACTTGCTCCGCTCAGGAGCACAGGGAGTTGCGGGATGATGATACGGACAAAACCCGAATGACTCGCCGCCGCTGGATCGCCGACGAAGTTTCTGGCCATCGCGCTGCTTTGGTCGGAGCCCACGCTCAGCACCTGGCGCAGGTGCTTCGCGGGCGCGTGGGGCAGGAATTTGATATCGCAACCGGGGACAGCGTCCGCCGCGGCCGCATTATCGCCATCGCGGACGAGCGGGTGGAGTTTGAACTCGGCGAAGTGATTCCAGTTGCCCTGGCTCCGGGCTTGACTCTCGTTCTGTCCATCTTCAAGTTCGATCGCATGGAGTGGGCGATTGAGAAGTGCGTGGAACTGGGCGCCACCCGAATCGTCCCTGTGGTCGCTCAACGCACCGAGGCCCATCTTGCCAAGGCTGCAGAGAAGCGCTTCGAACGATGGCAGCGCATCGCCCTTCAGGCTTCGGAGCAGTCGCGACGTGCATCGACGCCGGAAATCTCGCAACCGCAAACCCTGCACGCGGCGGTGACCGCCGTCGTCGATACCCGCATTGTGCTGGCCGAGTCCGAACAGCACGTAATGTTGAAAGACGCTCTTCAGATGGTTCCCACGCCGGGCAAAATGACCCTGGCCTTCGGTCCCGAAGGTGGTTGGACTGATTCGGAACTGAGATTGTTCCAGAAAGCGGGCTGGGTAGCGGCGTCTCTGGGAAGTACCATTCTCCGGGCTGAGACTGCGGCAATCGCCGCCACCGCGGTCGCTCTGTCGGAGCTGCAATAAGATTTGGCAGTGGGCCAGTTTGAATCATTGCAGGAATTGTCATTCCGAAGCGCGGCTGTATCGCGCGAGGAATCTGCTGTCTTGGCGCCAAAAAACCGATTCCTCACCGATAAATCGCTTCGGAATGACAATGGGTAAGAGTAATGGGTTTCACGAAACTGGCCCACTGCCTAAGATTATCCTCACAGAAAATCCTCATGCATCTCTGATATGCTCCTCCCAAGTGGCAGTCGCAAGAACCATTCCACGTCCGCGTGCGTTCGAGCCTGATGAACGCCAGCGCGAAGCTATCGAACACGTCCACGGGCCTCTCCTGGTAATCGCCGGCGCGGGTACGGGCAAGACCACGGTGCTCACCAAGCGCATTGCCAACCTGGTTCGCGAAGGGCACGCCCGGGCTGACGAAATCCTCGCCGTTACTTACACCAAGAACGCGGCCCAGGAAATGCGCCAGCGGGTCGAAGAGGAATTGCGCGGGACCAGCCTGTCCGGTCTCCGTATTGCGACCTTTCATGAGTATTGCAACGATCTCCTCCAGGAAAACGGCCGGAAGTTCGATGTGGTCGACGATCAGGACCTGTGGATCTATCTGCGCCGCCGCCTCCGCGAACTGAACCTGAAATACTTCGTTCGCGCCGCCAGTGTGAGCAAGTTTCTGGAAGACCTGCTCAAGTTCATGCGGCATTGTCACGACGAGCTGGTCACTCCGGAAAAATATTGGGAATACGTTCAGCGGCTCGAACGCGGGGAGTTGCCCATTCCGCGGGTGACCCGATCGAAACAAGCCGAGAATGTTTCCGACGAAGAAGTGTTGGCCCGGTGCCGCGAAGTTGCGAGCGTGTTTGCCGCGGTGGAGCGGATGCTGAAGGAAGACAACCTGGGTACCTTCGGCCACATGATCACGTACGCTCACGATCTGCTGCAGCAGGACAGCGAATCCCTGCAGCCGCGCAGCCGGTTCATTTTGGTTGACGAATTTCAGGATGTGAACTTCGCCCAGGTGAAGGTGCTGCAAAGGTTGGCGGGAGAAGAGAGCAACGTCTTTGCGGTGGGAGATCCCGATCAGGCGATTTATCGCTTCCGCGGAGCCTCGAGCGCGGCCTTCGTTCTCTTTCAGCGGCATTTTCCCAGTCTTCGTCTGGTGAAACTGGAAAAAAATCGCCGCTCGACGTCGCCCATTCTGAACTGCGCGTTTGCCCTCATCTCCAAGAACCCGGATGTCTTTGATGCGAGCTCAGGGTCGACCCCATATCGGCGTTCCGTGCTGATCTCGGCTCGCGAGGAAGACGCAGCCCGCGGAGGCAAGCAGTTACCGCGCTCGCCGGTTGAGGCGGTGGTGCTGGCGGCCAAGGACTTTGAGTGCACCGAACTTGTGGCTGCCCTGCGAGATTGGCAGCGCAAGACGCGGCACAAGTGGAGCGACTGTGGCGTGCTCTACCGTACCCACTCCCATCGCGATCAGTTGGCCGCCGAATTGGCAACCCAGGGCATTCCGTTTTCGATCGAAAACATGGATGTTATGGATATGCCCGAAGCGCGCGACCTTTTCGCCTGCCTGGGCGCGGTAGTCTCGGATGCCGACGCGGCCAGTCTGTTCCGGGTCGCCGCCCTGCGCCAGTTCGAAATCGATCCTGAAAAGTTGAGGTCCGGAATCAAGGCGTTGCCACGTAATGCCGGGACGTCGGCCATCGCGTTGGTACTCTCACAAATTGAGGGTGGCCAGCGCGTCCTGGAGCGTCTGCGGCAGACTCGCGACGACATTGCCGCGGCCAACGCCCGGGGCCGCGCCGCGGTGGATCTGGTTGCGCGCAATTTCTCGCTTGAGCGCGATTCGCGCGTGCTGGGTGCGATGCTCGAGTTCATCAGTGCCTGGGAAAAAAAGCCCATCACTAAAACTGGCGAAATCAGCGAGCTTCTCGATTACCTGGAATATTTTCGCGAAGCCGGAGGCGTGATTCCTCTCGCCTCCAAAGATGAGAATGCCGTCCGGCTCATGACGGCTCATGCCGCGAAGGGTTTGGAGTTCGCACATGTCTTCATCCTTCGCGCCAGTTCGCCATCCTTTCCCTCGCCCTACAAGGAGCCACTGCTGGAGTTTCCCCGGGAGCTGCACGATCCGGGCTCGATCGCGCAAGATGACGACAAGGAACTGTGCAAGCAGGAGGAACGCCGCCTGTTTTATGTGGCCATGACGCGGGCGCGTGATTCGTTGACCATCTATGCCAAACAGGGGTCGGGTAGAGACCCCAGCCCGCCCGGTTTTCTGCGCGATCTACTGAAAGACACGAGCCTGCTGGGACGCTGGCTGGTGCCCGGCCAGCCTCGCGGCCTGCAAACCGACATGTTTGCCCAGGCGGCGGACCCACGCGGACTCACACGGACGACCGAATGGCTCAATATGCCGCCGGCTTCCGACTTGTCGGCAAAATTGAGCGCCAGCGCAGTCCAGACCTACGAAACTTGTCCCCTGCAATTCAAGCTGGAGCGTGAATGGAAAATTCCCGGCGAGGTTCCCGCCGCCATGCAATATGGCGGAGTCATCCATCGAGTCCTGCTGGCGTTCTACGATTCCGTCCGCGCGCTGCGTCCGATGACGGACGAAGATGTGCTGCAGCTCTTTCGCGACGAACTGGCAGCCGCGGCCATTCAGGACCACTACCAGCATGACCTCTACTACGAGCAGGGTGTACTGCAATTGCAGGATTTCCTGACTGGATTCCGGCGCGCCCCCGCACCCAAGGTCCTCCATACCGAGGAATTCTTTGACGTGAAGGTTGGCGACGTGAAGGTGGTTGGTCGCATCGATCGGATCGACGAGGCGCCGGGCGGTGGGGTTGTGATCACCGATTACAAGACCGGAAAAGCTCAATCTCAGGAGGACTCCGACGAGAGTCTGCAACTTTCCATCTATGCTTTGGCGGCTCGCGAGAAGTGGGGATACCGTCCCGATTATCTCGTACTGTACAACCTCGAAGGAAACACTCCGGTGGTCACCCGCCGCACCGAGTCCCAGCTTGGCGCAGCTCGCAGCCGGGTAGTGCAAGTGGCGGAAGATATTGCCGCGGGAAAATTCGATCCCAAACCTGGGTTCTATTGCAGATTCTGTGCCTACCGCAATCTGTGTCCAGCCACCGAAAAGCAACTGCAGGAACGATCCCCCCGCTAACTGTCATCCTGAGCGAGTGGCTGCTTCGCGGTGCGAAGCAGCTGCGTAGTCGAAGGACCCCTATAAGCTGATCGAAAGCAGAAGAGTTGGGGTGTTCGCTCTCGGTACCAAAAAGATAAAAGGGAAAGTATCGGAAGCGGGTAGGGGTCCTTCGACCACGCAACTCGATTCGCAAGCGAATCGTGTGGCTCCGCTCAGAATGACAAATTGATGAGATCTGATTTATGGAGAAGAAATCTTTCTCCAGAAAAACTTAGGGGACGCTTCCGCGTCCCCGGTTTGCTGCTTGCTGATACTTCTCTTAGTGCTTCTTTTTCTTCTTTGCCTTTTTCTTGGTTGCCATGGTTCTATTCTCCCTTTCCATTTTTCATGGACTTGCTATAGCAACGATCAACTGTTGCAACTAATTGAATGTATAGAGTCATTAAAAAGTGATGTCAAGAAAAAAATGATGCCGGCGTGCGCATACGACCCGTACACCAAAGTCACCGGAGAGCATTCGCGAAGAAATTTTCGCGAAGGGAAGCGCCACGATCGAAATTTTTCGCGCCAACGCACTCGCGCCCCGCTCGATTCTCTCGCTTCCAAATCTTCGACTGCGACATAAACATCCGCTCCGTGCTCTCGCCCTGTCTCGTCGCAAATTTCAATCTTTATTCTGGCGCGCGCATCTATAATTGAGTCTGAGAAATCACTGCGGGAGCACATAAATGGCTGCTAACGACGAGGTCGTCATCATTTCAGGCTGTCGCACGCCGGTGGGCAAATTTCAGGGAAGCCTCTCCGATCTGAGCGCTACGCAACTGGGTGCCATCGTGGTGCGTGAGGCCGTCAAGCGCGCCAGCCTTGACCCGAAATTGGTCGACGAATGCATCATGGGCAACGTGGTTTCTGCCGGGCTGGGACAAAATCCCGCGCGCCAGGCTGCAATTTTCGGCGGACTCCCTCCGGAAGTGGGTGCCATGACCGTCAACAAGGTTTGTGGTTCCGGACTTAAGGCAGTCGCACTCGCAGCGCAAGCGATCCAGACCGAGAACAGTTCCATTGTCGTCGCCGGCGGCATGGAATCGATGACCAACGCTCCCTATCTTCTGCCGCAAGCGCGCAAGGGATATCGTTTGGGCAATGCGCAGATCGTCGATTCCATGGTGCACGATGGGCTGTGGGACATTTTCAACGACTACCACATGGGCATCACCGGGGAGAACGTAGCGGAGAAATACGGCATCACCCGCGAAGAGCAGGACGAGTTCGCGCTCAACTCGCACCGCAAGGCTCTGGCTGCCATCAAGGAGTGCCGGTTCAAGGCGCAGATCGTCCCGGTCGAGTTGGCTCCAAAGAAAAAAGGTGGAACTCCCGTGATTTTCGATAAAGATGAATCTCCACGCGAGGACACCACGATCGAGGTTTTGCGTTCGCTCAAGCCCGCATTCAAGAAAGACGGCACAGTGACGGCAGGAAATGCCCCTGGAGTAAACGACGGAGCCGCAGCCCTGGTCGTGACCAGTGCGAGGCGGGCCAAAGAGCTAGGCGCTCAACCCATGGTCCGCATCGTGGCCCAGGCCACCAGCGGCATCGATCCCAAATGGGTGATGATGGCGCCCGTGGATGCCGTCCGGAAGATCTGGGAAAAAACCGGCTGGAAAAATGAAGACGTAGACCTTTACGAACTCAACGAGGCGTTCTCGGTACAGGCGCTGGGAGTGATGCGCGAGCTGGGGCTCGATCCCAACAAGGTCAACGTCAATGGCGGCGCAGTCGCTATCGGACACCCCATTGGCGCCAGCGGCGCTCGCGTCCTCGTGACCCTCATCTACGAGATGATTCGCCGCGACGTCCATCGCGGCATCGCTGCGCTATGTCTAGGTGGCGGGAATGCAGTAGCGATGGCGGTAGAACGATAAACTTTGCGACCCCACTGGGGGGTGTCCCATCCTTGCGTTTTTTGCAAGGGTGGGCGGCGATGCTGAGCGTGCTATTTAATTTTGTTGTTAACAACTGATCAGGCCCACTTGTGGCGGGCATTTGGGACTCCCACCCTTCGCAAAAAGCGCGAAGGATGGGGCACCCCCCAGCGTGAATGGTGCGCGCAAGGGTTGTTAAAGGTGGGCCACCCGCCGTTCTTTGCGGTTAGCTCTTGATTTCGTCTACGGAGTCGTCGAACCATCCGGTGCCGGCAGCGTAACTTTGAACACCGCCCCGCCACCCGGTCCGGAAGTAGCCTCGATCTCTCCCCCATGCTCGCGCAGAATCGCTTTGCAAATGCTTAGCCCGAGACCTGTACCGCGTCCTGGCCGCTTGGTGGTGTAGAACGGATCGAAGATGTGCGGCAAAATCTCGGCAGCGATGCCGGGCCCGTCGTCCTGAAACGTGGCCGCAACCGCTTTACCGTTCTTTTCCAAACGAATTCGCAGGGTGCCGAGGTCGCGAGCCTCGCGCATCGCCTGTTCGGCATTCAGAATGAGGTTGAGGAAAATTTGCATCAGCTGATGCGAATCGCCGTTCACCAGAGGCAAAGACGGTTCCGGGATAAAATCCACCGTAATATTGTTTTTTCGCAATGAGTAAGCGTGCAGATGCAGGGTGCGCTGCACCAGTTCGCTCAGATTGATCGGTCCTTTTCCGGGCGCTGGTGGACGCGAGAAGTACATCAGGTTTTGCACAATATCGGCCGCCCGCCGGGCCTGCTGCTGCAGCATCACCAGCTGTTTGCGCCTGTTTTCTGCCGGTTCGCCTTCCTGCAAGAGCTCGGCCACACCCATGATGCTGGTGAGAGGGTTGTTCAGTTCGTGCGCGAAGCCGCCGATCATCTGTCCCATGGCGGCCAGCCGCTCGCTTTGGATAATCTGCTGTTCCAGCTTTTTCTCCACCGTGATGTCGCGCACCGACATGATCACGCCGCTGGCCTTGCCTTCCGCGTCGAACAGCGGGCTGGCGTTGGCTCGCATGGTGCGCCAGTTTCCGTCGCGGTGCCGGGCCCCGAACTCGCAGAAGCCGAACTTCTTCAACCCGGTGCTCACATCATGGTAGAGAGCCACGAATTCGGGCGATTGTTCCTGCTCGGCGTCATCTACTTTCTTCCCTCGTAGCTCTGCGGGAATGCGTCCCAGCAGATCGCGGCTCCGCGAACTGACGAAACTATATCTTCCGTCCAGGCCGACGACCAGGATGAGGTCGGGGAAACTTTCAAGCAGATATCGTTGAAACTCCTCCTGCTGGCGCAGTGCTTTTTCCATCTTGCGCCGTTCGGTGACGTCGACCAGCGTGCCCTGGTAGCGGATGATCCTTCCGGTCCCGTCCCACACCGCGCGCGAGGTATCCAGAAAAACACCGGTCGTCCCGTCCTTGCGTCGCAGCGTAAGCTCGCGGCTACGCTCGCCGCCGCGATCGTCCAAGCTTCTCCCCAGAACCGCATTTTGACTGGAATCGATATTGAGGGCACTTGGGTCGAGCGATAAAAGTTCGTCCCGGCCATTGCATCCGAGCATCCGGATCAGCGCCGGATTGGCATCGAGTAGCTTGCCCTCGGGAGTGCTGAAGTACACGCCTTCCTGCAGGGTTTCGAAGAGTTCGGTGAAGCGGCGCTCCTTCTCGCGTTCTTCGGTTACGTCCCGGGCCAGCGCGCTGATGCCCACGACTTCGTCACTCTTGACGATCGCATTCAGCACGCAATCGAAGTAAAGGGCCCGGGTGGTGTTCTTCACCTGGACCCGGACTACTCCTGACCAGCGGCGCTTTTCCAGAAAACGAGGCAAACCGGTTTCAACATTGCGCCGCAGAGGCTCGGTTAGAAAATCATCGATCTTGTGGCCAACCACGTCGGTGTAAGCGAGGCCGAGCAACTGGGTCACGCGGCGATTGACGGTCCTCAATGTTCCGTCGAGTGAACAGGCAAAGGCCACGTCGTCAAATGAATCGATCAGTTCCTTGAAGCTGCGCTGGGAACGCTGGATGACCTGGCCCAATTGATCGAGTTGCTCGTCGGACGGAGTAACCCCGGCGCGGTCACGCAGTTCGCCCAGCAGATTTTTTAGTTCCGAAACTTCGCGGCGGCGTCCGTAGACGTAGGCGGCAAATAGAACCGCCAGCACCAGCAGTCCAATGGAAAGAGCTCCCAGATGATAGGGAAGGTCCTGCAACCGCTCCCAGGAAAGAGCGGCCAGACCGGTAGCCAGCAGTACCAGAAATCCGAGGGCAAGCCGCCACAATCTGGCTTCTTCCTTTTCCAGATTTCCTGGGGCGCGGCGGGGGCGTTCGGGTTGGTCTTCTTCGTCCATAAAAACGGTACAGGTCCGCGTTGAGAAACGCACGGGTTACCGCGGGATGTTAGGTGAATCGTAGTCGACGCTCCGGACTCGGACAATGGGAAGGGATGTTAGGCAACTTGGTTCGAGCTTGCGATCCGGGGCTGATGGTTCGTCTATCACATCCGCAGGTGACGTGCGTCACCTCGGTTTCATAACTGGGCCTGTATCGTGGACATCAAGTGCGCCAGTCAGCGGCCCGATCTTCATTGGTCATGGTGGCTCAGATTCTCAAACGGCACCACTACCCGTCTGGGCGCGCACCACCTCATGCTCTATAAGACCTTGAGCGCAGCGGTGTATGGCATCGATGCCAGCATCATTGAGGTTGAGGTGGACGTCTCCGGCATCAAGACCAATGAAGATCATTTTCATACCGTTGGCCTCCCCGATGCGGCGGTGCGGGAGAGTCGCGACCGGGTACGGGCAGCGCTGAAAAACTGCGGCTACGACATTCCTTCCACCCATATCACCATCAATTTGGCCCCAGCCGACATAAAGAAAGAGGGCTCAGGATTCGATCTGCCCATGGCCCTGGGAATTCTGGGCGCCTATGGCGGATTGAATAAAAAAGAGGTGCCGGATTGCCTGTTTGTGGGCGAACTTTCGCTCGACGGCGGTATTCGGGGCGTTCGTGGCGCCTTGCCCATTGCCATTGAGGCGCGGGGCAAGAAGATCTCCCGCCTGATCGTGCCGGAGTTGAACGCACGCGAGGCAGCCATGGTGGGCGGAGTGGAAGTCTACCCGGTGAGGTCGCTGCTCGACGTGATCCGATTCGTGAACACCGGGAATGGTATTCAGCCATTGAAAGTTGAGAGCGACGCCCTGCTGACCGAAGCCCAGCATTATTCCGTCGACTTCAAAGACGTGCGCGGCCAGCACACCGCCAAGCGCGCCCTCGAAGTGGCTTGCGCCGGCGGCCACAACATTCTGATGATCGGTCCGCCCGGCTCGGGCAAAACCATGCTGGCCAAGCGCATGCCCACCATTCTGCCGCCGTTCAGCTTTGAAGAAGCGCTGGAGACCACCAAGATTCACAGCGTGGCTGGTGTGCTCGATGCGGGCGCGGGATTGGTCGGCGTTCGCCCGTTTCGCTCACCGCATCACACCATCTCCGACGCTGGCCTGATCGGCGGAGGTGCCGTACCGCGCCCGGGCGAAGTGTCGCTGGCGCACAACGGCGTGCTTTTTCTGGACGAACTTCCCGAATTCCCCCGCAACGTTCTCGAGGTCATGCGGCAACCTCTGGAAGATGGGACAGTGTGTATCGCCCGGGCCTCCATGTCGCTGACTTTCCCCGCGCGCTTTATGCTGGCGGCTGCAATGAATCCATGCCCTTGCGGATATTTCAACGACCGGTCGCGTGAATGCCATTGCACGCAACCGATGATCCAACGCTACATGGGAAAGATCTCCGGCCCGCTGCTCGACCGCATCGATATCCATATTGATGTACCCGCCGTGAATTACAAAGAACTCCGCGCCGGAAGCGAACCCGAAAGCTCGGCTAAGATTCGTGAGCGCGTCGTGCGCGCTCGCGAAATCCAACTGCAACGGTTCTCGACCTCAAAATCGCGGCTCTACTGCAATGCCCAGATGGCTCCCCGCCACATTCGCACCTCCTGCGAACTCTCCGCCGACTGCGAGCGCCTGCTGGAGCGCGCCATGACACAGCACGGCATGACCGCTCGCGCCCACGATCGCATATTAAAGGTAGCCCGCACCGTCGCCGACCTCGAAACGGCACCGGCCATCGAACCAAAGCACATCGCCGAAGCCATCCAGTACCGCACGCTGGATCGAACGTTTTGGGCGTAACCGTGTGGTGATTGTCGAATAAAGAGCCGCGAAGTGGCGAAAACCGAAATTATGCCTCAGAGTAGTGGGTCAGTTTGAATCAGTGCAGGAATTGTCATTCCGAAGCGCGGTTGGTTCGCGCGAGGAATCTGCTGTTTTGGTGCAAAAGCAGATTCCTCACCGATAGATCGGTTCGGAATGACAATACTGAGAACGATGGGTCACGAAACTGACCATTACCATGCCTCAGACAACGTTTGACCAACCCCTCCTAACATGCTATAAAAGCTGGTTTTGTATCGGGTCTCCGGAGTCCAACCGGCGGCCTCTGCGATACAAACATCCGACGCGGCCAAGCTCAACACTCCTGTTCTACGCCGTGTAGTGGAAGCGTGTTCGGAACTCTGGCGGTGGCGCTCCCTGGCGCTCGGAATCAGAGCGTCCGGTTGGCGCTATTCGCTGGGTGGCAGTGCCTAAACACGTGATGGTCCTGAACTAGTTCTCATACCGGAGGAACTCCTATGTACACTCGGCTGGCGAGAGCTGCGTCCGAAGGACGCCAATTCGCCCATTTCTTCATTCGGACGGTGGCAGCCACCATCGCCGTCCTCGCTTTTGGTTCCATTTCAGCTCTGGCCCAACCTGCCCACGAAGTGGGCGGCGAAGCCAGCCTCAGGCTCCCCGATCTGTCGCAAGTTTCGTTTCTTGGGATTGATGGTCATAAGCTGCTGATGATCGGCATTCTGTTCTGCATCTTCGGCCTTGGTTTCGGCCTGATCATCTACACCCGCCTGCGAAACATGCCCGTACATCGTTCCATGCTCGAGATTTCCGAGCTGATCTACGAAACCTGCAAGACGTATCTGATCACGCAGGGAAAATTTTTGCTCATCTTGTGGCTCTTTATTGCAGTTGTCATCGTGCTTTATTTCGGTGTGCTGTCCCCGGTTCCGGATAAGCCGATTGCCATAACCCTGCCCATCATTCTTCTCTTCAGCCTGGTGGGTATCGCGGGAAGTTACGGAGTGGCCTGGTTCGGAATTCGAGTCAACACCTTTGCCAACTCGCGCACTGCTTTTGCCGGACTCGCGGGCAAGCCTTATCCCATCTACAACATTCCGCTGCAGGCCGGCATGAGCATTGGCATGATGCTGATCAGCGTCGAACTGCTGCTCATGTTGATCATTCTCCTCTTCATTCCGGTTGACTATGCCGGCCCCTGTTTTATCGGATTCGCTATCGGTGAGTCGCTGGGCGCGGCCGCTCTGCGGATCGCCGGCGGTATCTTCACCAAGATTGCCGATATCGGCTCCGACCTGATGAAGATCGTCTTCAAGATTAAAGAAGACGACGCCCGCAACCCGGGTGTCATCGCCGACTGCACCGGAGACAATGCCGGCGATTCCGTCGGACCTTCTGCTGATGGCTTTGAAACCTATGGCGTTACTGGCGTTGCCCTGATCACTTTCATCCTGCTGGCGGTAAAAGATCCCACCGTTCAGGTGCAGCTGCTGGTCTGGATTTTTGTGATGCGTATCGCCATGCTGGTGTCGAGCGCCGTCGCCTACTTCATCAATGGCGCCATCGCAAAAGCCCGCTTTGGCAATGCCGACAAGATGAATTTCGAAGTCCCCCTCACCTGGCTGGTGTGGCTGACTTCGCTGATCTCGGTCGCGGTCACTTTTATTATTTCCGCGATTATCGTGCCCAACCTCGCCGGCGATACTACCCAGTGGTGGAAGCTGGCCAGCATCATTTCCTGCGGTACGCTGGCGGGAGCCATCATTCCGGAACTGGTAAAAGTCTTTACCTCGACCGAGTCGCGCCATGTGAGGGAAGTGGTAACTTCCGCGAACGAGGGCGGCGCATCGCTGGGAATCCTGTCTGGATTCGTGGCGGGAAATTTCTCCGCCTACTATCTCGGGCTTTCGATGGTGGCGCTGATGTCCGTTGGGTACTACTTCAGCACGCTGGGGCTCGCGGGCATGATGGTGGCCGCCCCGGTCTTTGCTTTCGGTCTGGTGGCTTTCGGTTTCCTGGGTATGGGACCGGTTACCATCGCGGTCGATTCTTATGGGCCGGTCACGGACAACGCGCAATCGGTTTACGAGTTGTCGCTGATTGAACAGGTTCCCAACATCCAGCAGGAGCTCAAAAAGGATTTCAACATCACGGTAAACTTTGAGCGCGCAAAAGACCTGCTGGAAGAAAATGACGGAGCCGGCAACACTTTCAAAGCCACGGCCAAACCGGTGCTGATCGGAACCGCGGTGGTCGGCGCGACCACCATGATCTTTTCCATCATCATGGCGCTCACCAATGGCCTCACCGAAAACGTGAACGACCTTTCGCTTCTACACGCGCCTTTCATGCTTGGACTGATCACGGGCGGCGCCATGATTTATTGGTTTACCGGCGCTTCCACCCAGGCGGTGACCACCGGCGCTTACCGGGCGGTCGAATTCATCAAGGCCAACATCAAGCTCGATGGCGTGGTGAAGGCTTCGGTTGCGGATAGCAAAAAGGTGGTTGAAATCTGCACGCGGTACGCGCAAAAAGGCATGTTCAACATTTTCCTGGCAGTCTTTTTCGCTACCCTGGCCTTCGCTTTCGTGGAGCCGTTCTTTTTCATCGGCTATTTGATCTCAATCGCCATCTTCGGCCTCTACCAGGCGATCTTCATGGCCAACGCGGGCGGCGCCTGGGACAATGCCAAGAAAATCGTGGAAGTCGAACTGAAACAGAAAGGCACTCCGCTTCACGATGCCACGGTCGTCGGCGACACCGTTGGCGATCCGTTCAAAGACACGTCGTCAGTGGCCTTGAACCCGGTGATCAAATTCACCACGCTCTTCGGATTGCTGGCGGTCGAACTGGCGGTGAAATTGACTGCGGAAGCAGGCAGCACATTGGGCCACGGACTCGCCCTGGGATTCTTCCTGGTGTCCTTCATCTTCGTATACCGCTCGTTCTACGGTATGCGGATCGTCAAGGAAGCAGCGGTGGGAACCCGGTAACTCGTTATCCTGTCATCCTGAGCGGAGTGGCCGCTTCGCGAAGCGAAGCAGCCACTCAGTCGAAGGACCCCTATTAGCTTATCGGGTGCGAAAGGCGCTCCGTTTCGATTCTAAAACCGAAATTCCCAAGACTTTCGGCGCATATGAGGATGTCGGGGGTCCCCCTCGACTTCGCTCGGGGCAGGCTCTTCGACTCTAAGGAAAGTTCGCAAAGCGAACTTTCCTCTCCGCTCGGGATGACAAGTCAGTATCCCTTCATTTTGTCTTTCACGCTGTGCGCCAGCTTTTCAATCTCTTCCGCCTTCTTCAGCACATCCACGGAAAGCGTACTCTCGTTGCTTTTGTCCACGTACTCCTGCAATTCGCCGGCCAGTTTGACCAATTTGTCGGTGTCGCGCTTGAGATCGGCCTGACGTGCCTGGTTAGCCTTCCTGGCCATATCTTTTTCCATTCTCGCGCGTGATGGGTCGTCGGTGGCGCCCAGTTTTTGCTCCGTTATTGGATCCAGCTGACGTAGGGGAGCGGTTTGGGGTGACAGAGGAAGCGTAGCCGTCAGAACGGAAGCGAGAATGAGCGGTGTGAGGTTATGGAGTCTCAAAGTCCACCTCGAGAGACCGGATGTCGAAGCCATTATACTTTCGGAGTCGAGCCGGGGCGGGCGTTTCGGCATGCCATTGTCATCCTGAGCGGAGGGACTGCTTCGCGAAGCGAAGCGGTCCCGCAGTCGAAGGACCCCTTTAGCCAGCTCCAAAGCCGAGGCGCGTAGGAGTTTGCTCCGGTGCGACAGGAACACTGACGAGATCAGGGAGTGCCGAAAAGACGGCGGGGTCCTTCGACTCCGCCATACGATTCGCAAGCGAATCGTATGGCTTCGCTCAGGATGAAATGCTATCGCGGAATTTACAGCGAGCTCATGTTCGCCAGGAATTCGCCATTCGACTTGGTCTTGCTCAACTTGTCGATCAGCAGTTCCATGGCTTCGACGGGCGAAAGCGGGTTCAGCACCTTGCGCAGCACCCAGATGCGGGTCAGGTCTTCTTTCGGGATCAGCAACTCTTCCTTACGCGTGCCAGAGCGCTGAATATCAATGGCCGGGAAGGTCCGTTTGTCCACCAGCTTGCGGTCAAGGATGATTTCCGAGTTACCCGTACCTTTGAATTCTTCAAAGATCACGTCATCCATGCGCGATCCGGTATCAATCAGCGCGGTAGCAATGATGGTCAAAGACCCGCCTTCTTCGATATTTCGCGCCGAACCAAAGAACCGCTTCGGACGCTGCAACGCGTTAGAATCCACGCCGCCTGAGAGCACCTTGCCGCTGGGCGGAACGATGGTGTTATAGGCGCGAGCCAGACGCGTAATCGAATCCAGCAGGATCACGACGTCACGCTTGTGTTCGACCAGGCGCTTGGCCTTCTCGATCACCATTTCCGCAACTTGCACGTGCCGCGCAGCCGGCTCATCGAAGGTCGAAGAGATGACTTCGCCCTTCACCGAGCGCTGCATGTCCGTAACTTCTTCCGGACGCTCGTCAATCAGCAGCACCATCAGCACAACTTCAGGATGATTGGTGGTGATCGAATTGGCCACGTTCTGCAGCAACATCGTCTTACCGGCGCGAGGCGGAGAAACGATCAATCCGCGCTGACCTTTACCCAGCGGCGTCAGCAAGTCCATCACCCGCGCGCTGACGTTCTCGCGCACCGTCTCAAGCTTCAAACGCTCCTGCGGATACAGCGGCGTCAGGTTATCGAACAGGATCTTGTTGCGCGCTTCTTCCGGCGATTCGAAGTTGACCGCTTCAATCTTGACCAGGGCAAAGTACTTTTCGCCCTCGTGCGGCGGACGCACTTGGCCGCTGATGGTGTCACCGGTCTTCAGGTCAAACTTGCGAATCTGCGACGGGGAAACGTAGATATCGTCGGGGCCGGGCAGGTAGTTGTAATCGGGCGAGCGCAGAAAGCCGTAGCCGTCGGGCAGGATTTCCAGCACGCCCTCGGCAAAAATGTGGCCCTCTTTTTCGCTCTGGGCCTGGAGAATCTTGAAGATCAGGTCTTGCTTACGCAAACCGCTGGCTCCGGGCAAGTCCAAAGATCGGGCGATCTTCGTCAGCTCGGTAATATTTTTTTCTTTGAGTTCAGCAATGGTCATCAGTCACCTGCGAGGAGATTTTTCAAAGGGGGGTACGCGAAAGAGAAGGAACTATCCAGCGGGGCAGGGGGCGGGCTAACTTATGCAGCCCGCCGTTGTGCCTCAGCAAAATGTTCCGGTTCGGCCAGAACCGACCGCCGCTCCGAACTTGCAATCCGATCCAGGACCTCGTTCATGGTCTCCTGGATTCTGGTGTTGGGCTTGTGAAACTTACGGGTAGCCTTCGATGCAAGCTGACAGAGCATATAACGGTTCCGCAAAGTATGTAAAGCATCAAAAACTCGATCAGAGCGCTTCATTATTATTTCTCCTGACCTCACCCCATGGCGAGAGTCTTACTTTTTCACGACAGGACAAGTCCCGGCCAGTTTGATAAGTCCTTCAATTCTTATGGGTTGTACGGGAAATGCTCTGGCTACTGGTATAGATGCTCCGCTTGACCCGAAAGTTTCTTCGATTCGAACCGGGTCCTAACTTGTCAACGGAGGTCCTGGGAACCGCCCTAAAAGCCGTCCCTATGTCCTTGGAACCTTGTAATTTAGCGGGTAAAAGGGGCGGGGTCAAGGATTTTATTCGGAATTGTACCCGCAGCCAAAATACCGAAGCCAAAGAGCCTGCCGCCCTAAAGGTGTGCCGGATTGCTCAGACGAAAGCTCCGGGCCGGAGTAGCTTTGGTGAACCAGGAAAGGGGTAGTCTATGACCCCGGATTCACCTCGCGATTGGAAACATATTGCCGAGCAGGCCAGTGCCGAAATGAACTCGGAAAAGCTGATGGAGTTGGTTGACGAGCTCAATCAGCTGTTGCGCGAACACGAAGACAGCCGCGTACAGCGGCATCGAAGAAGCGAGCAGCTTTAGCGCCGCCCGATTAAGATGCCCGAATTAAGATATTGGAATGGCTCCGATATCGATTGACCCCATAGGCCACGTCCACTCACCGCGAACCGAAACCAAAGATGACTTCTGGGGAGACGTAATATCCGTCATTGAGCTGGACGGCGCACGTTTCACCACGGATTCCGTCCTGGGCCTAACCGATTTCTCCCACATCCTCGTGGTCTACTACTTCCATCAGGTTCCCGACGCGAGCATCGTTACCGGCGCCCACCATCCTCGGGGAAATCCGGAGTGGCCCCGCGTTGGCATCTTTGCGCAAAGGAAGAAAGACCGGCCGAACAAGCTTGGCGTCTCGGTCTGCCAGCTGCTCGAAGTGGATGGCCTGAAGTTAAAAGTCAAAGCGCTGGACGCGATTGACGGCACGCCGGTGTTAGATATTAAGCCTCATGTGAGGGAATTCGAGCCCGATCCGGCGCGTGTCCGGCAACCGCAATGGATAACCGAGTTAATGCGTGACTACTTTTCCTGAGTGAGTTCTCACCCGACCCGCGGAGATCTGGTTTTGCCAGCGACTTCCCGAACCCTGCCGATATCAATGAATTGCACATTCTGTGGGCTGCTGCTTTCCAGGCTACGGATTCGCGGTTGCAGACCATGATCCGGCGCGGCATTTCGGCCCGAGGATCGCCGGATGCGCGACACGGCGCGGTCGACCACGCGAGCCAGTTCGGCCCCGAAATCGGACGTGCGGTGCTCCTGCAGATGACGCTTCGCCTTCTCCGGCGAGAACCAGGTGGGATTTCGGCCTAGCTCCTGCGGCGGGACCAGCCGCAGGACTTCGCAAAGATGGGCGTTTACCGCCGATTCTTTCTCGGCCGATCTACCGACCGCATTCCGCGACTCTCTGCGCCGGCGTCGAATGTAGCGCGCGAAGGACGCTTCCTCCATCCGGCCATGAACTCCGGCTTCCTCGAACGCTTCGAGGGCCGCCGCCTGCGCGTGCGTTAACCCGGGTTCGACGCTGCCTTTGGGGAAGATCCAGCGTCCCTTGCCGGTCTTGACGAGGAGGAACTCGATTTCGCCGCCGCGCACCCGGTAGCACACTGCGGCTACCTGTTCGCACTCCCGAAGTTTGCGCAGTTCCGCCAGGCGGACAAACTTGGCCGACGACTGAAACTTCCGCACCTGCCCCCATCCGACAGTTAAGCGGGATTCGTCCTTTTCTTTGGCAGCAGATCTCATAGCAGCAGAGTGCATGACGCTGTCCGCTTCTGCCTAGAGCAAAGCTTGGTTCGCGCCGATGGAGGACGGGCGTCCCGCCCGTCTTTTTGCACATGCTGAGGCAAGACGGGCGTCCCGCCCGTCCTCGATCGATAATTCCTCGGACCCACAAGACGCCGGCGCGCGGCTATAATGCCCTCGTGAGCAGCCCGCCGCAACAACACATGCAGTGCATGGAAGTCTGGGGCGGAAGCCAGCTCACCTCGGCAGGCGTCGAGATGGGCGGTCTCAACGTCTGGGTCTATAGCAAGCCGTTCGGCGAAGCCCAGCGCGGCGGAGATGTTTATTACGCTTCGAGCTGCGCTACCGGCCGAATCTCCCGCCTCTTGCTGGCCGACGTCTCCGGACATGGAACTTCGGTCGCCGCCACTGCCGCCGACCTGCGGACACTGATGCGCCGCTTCGTCAACCGTATGGATCAGGCGGAGTTCGTGCGCCTGCTCAACCAGCAATTTATCGCGCTCTCGCAGTCCGCGACTTTTGCCACCGCGGTCGTCACCACATTCTTTGCTCCCACCCGGCGCCTCACCGTCTGCAACGCGGGACATCCCCGGCCGTTTCTTTACCGCGCCGCCCATCGGCAATGGGATTTTCTGGGGAATGACGATAACGGAACGACCAAAAAATCCAAGCCGCAAAACATCCCCCTGGGGCTGCTCGCTCTCGCGGAATACGAGCACGTCGACGTCGAGCTGGAAGCCGGCGATTGCTTGTTGAGCTATACCGACGCGCTGGTCGAATCAAGCGACGCCGATGGCGAGATGCTGGGCGAAAGCGGCTTGCTGCGAATCATGCGTCTGATCGCCGATGTGGAGCCGCAAAAACTCATCGAGACCCTGCTGACAGAAATCGAGGAACGCTATCCCGAGAACCTCGCCAAGGACGACGTCACCCTCATGCTGGTGCGGGCCAGCGGACTACAGCCGCGGCATCCGTTCATAGAAAAGGTGAAGTCCCACATTCGCCTTGCTGGCTCCGTGATTCGTGGCTTGACTCCCTGGGGCGAGCGCGCTCCGCTGCCCGACTTCAATCTGGCGAACATGGGAGGCGCGATCGTCCCCGCCCTGGCTCGCCGCTGGCGCGCCCGAGGCACCGGGCGCCGCCCGCCGAGCGCCTGATCTTATGCCCTACCACGTGGTTGCATTCACCATGGCGCAAGTTCGGCAGGGCGCTCTCGCGTTCCAGCGTGATCTAAGCGCCGCCTTACGCGAATCGAAAGATTTGAAAGTCTATTCCGTGAGTCCCTTCGACCTCGATGAACGCCGCCGCTTCAAAGACCGCTTCGGAGGCGACGTAGTCTACTTCTTCAACGACGCCGCCCGCGACCTGATCCAGAGTCAAGGCTCCGACCTGCAATTCGGCGCAGAAATCGCCGAGAGCGAGTTGCCGAAACGCCGCACCCTGGTGGTCGGCATTCCCTGATGGCTGACAGCTCTCAGCGGTCAGCTTTCAGCGCGGACAAAAGCCTGCTTCGTTTGGGTTTCACTGAAAGCTGATAGCTGATGGCTGACAGCTCTCAGGGAATCCTTCTGCGTACTTGCATCCGATAAGCGATAGAGACACTATTTTCGTTCGAGCCGGAAGTGTCCGCGAGGAAGGGAAGCCTTGGAAAACTTGTATTGTCTGCGCTGCAACCGGGAGATCGAGGTCGGCCACAAATCCGTCGCCGTATACATGTTCGCGCAAACCGTGGGTATAAGGCCGCGGCAAAAATCGTCGGCGCAGCGCATCTGCTTCTGCCCGCAGTGTTCCGTCTCGCTCGCGATGGGACCTCCGCCTGACGGCGCGCTCAACCTGGCGGCCTGGAACATGATCCGCGACCTGGTCGGCGCCGACCCCGCCCTGAACCAGGCGGCATGGGAAAACCTGCGCGGAGTAGTAGGTCTGCTCCCGTCCGGCGAACCCGAAAGCATCCCGAGAAGAGCCGCCGCCGGAGGCTACTTCGAATTCTGATGGCCCGCCGTTTAATGGCACACCGCAGCCGCGAAGCGGCGCCAGATTGTAGCCCCGGGCGCAAGCCCGAGGTTCGAGTTCAGCGTAGATAAGCCCCGCAGGGGCGAAAGAACCAACCCGATACTCTTCCTTATGGATGGCAGTTACCCCGCCGCTATCCTCTCGAGCCGCTCCCGGAAATACCCCTTCCAACTCTCCGGCAAAGCCGCAACTTGCAGAGCCCGCCGCACCGAAGACACATCGTCATCGGAGTAACTTTTCGCGATATAGAGTCGCGTAATTTCAGAGACTGGAACGCCATTCGGATCGCGCCCAATCCTCTTCATCTCATCCTCGGCGCCGACCTCTCCCTCGCGGGTGACGGCGAAGTAGAAACCCGTCCGCCCGCTGGCCAGGAACCGCTTGACCATATCGTCCATCTGAAATCTCAGAGCCAGCTTGTAGCAGGGAAGCCGGGGCTGGGTCACGATCACTTCCGCCGAGCCGACAGAAAATCTGTCGCCCAGATGGACCGAATCTTCGAACGCCGACTCTATCTCCGAGGCATCGACGGTAAAGTTCTCGCCGAAAATAGCGGTTGGCAACTCGTGTCCCGGCAGCTCCCGGCGCCAGTAATCGTAGTGCGCCACCGGATAGCAGTACACCGCCTTGAACTCGCCGCCGTGCACCGCGAGATCCGCCTGACGGTCACCATCGAGGTTAAGTTTGCGCAAAGCGACACGCCCCTCGACCGGTGCCTTGAAGATCCCCGTCGTCACGTTTCTGCCGTGCCACATCACGTCGCGCGGAAGCCCGGTATTCAACGAGACTAGCTTCATCGTGGTGCTGGTCGGTTCCATTTGGGTTTCTTCGGCGAGTTAGACATTGTACCGCCAGCCCCGGTCATCTCGGAAAAAGCCGGGGTGCCCCATCCTGATTTCGCGTAGTTTGCGAAATTAGGGTGGGTGCCGCAGCCATCCCCGCAGCCGAGTTCAAAATTTCAGCCCACGCCCATCCTTCTCATCCCGATCCCGCCGCCCCCTCGCACCGCAACAAATCCCAGGCCTCGCGATACTTCTCCCACCGTGCGCCCTTGCTCTCAATGTCCGGATAGAACCGCAGGGTCTTCGATCCCACAAAATCTTTCACCGGCAGCACGTACCATGCATTGCAAGGCGGAATGTGCACTACCAGCGCATCAATCTCCGTCGTGCCATAAGCCATCTTGCCTTTGCCGTAGACACTATGAATGGGTTGGACCTCGTATCCCCGTGAACGGATCACCCGCGTGCACTTCAGTTGCACCCGCCACAGCCGCCTCCCCCACCCCAGTAAGAGGTCATAGAGTTCACTGTCTCCCCAAGGCTTGGCCACCATGAAACCCATCGTCCTCGCCTTCAACGCCAGCGCCAGCTCCGACACTTCCCCGGTGCGCTTTGAAGTCATGCGCCGCGCCGGACGAGCGTCATCTTCCGCCACGCCTGTCAGCCCAGCCAAGACTCCGCCGATTGCGAACTCCGAGTTTTTCATAGTCGCCTTCAGGCCCATTCTGAAGACAAAAAAAGGGCGCAGCCCGAGAGCCGCGCCACACTTTGTCTCTATCTATCAGGATACCGAGCCGGACACCTCAAATGGGACACGCCCGCCAACTTTCTTTCTCCCCTCGAATCCAGAATTTGCAGGAAATCCCACCCCCAGCCCCCTTGACACCACAGCCGCGAAGCCGGGGGCCGGGTGCCGGGTGCCCCACCCTTTTCGCGCACTTTGCGAAAAGGGTGGGTATGTGACGACCATCACAGACAAAATTCCTGCCTCTGTGCAGAATCCCCTCATGCCGAGCGGCCTCAGACGTTACCACGGCGCCCACGACCTGCACTTCATCACCTGCAGTTGCTACCGCCGGCTTCCGCTCCTGGGCACCGCCAATCGTCGCGATCTGCTCCTCAACCTTCTAGAAGAAGTCCGGCAACGCCACCGTTTTGTCGTGCTCGGATACGTAGTCATGCCCGAGCACTTCCATCTGCTGATCAGCGAATCGCAAGAGACGACGCCGTCTATCGTGATGCAGGTGCTAAAGCAGCGCTTTGCCCACCAGGTCTTGGCTCAATTGCGAACGCAGCGCTCGCCGTCTCCTTGGGCGGCGGGAGAAATTTGGCAGCGCCGCTTCTACGATTTCAATGTCTGGACGGAGCGCAAGCGCATCGAAAAGCTCCGCTACATGCACCGGAATCCGGTCAAACGAGGCCTGGTCGACCAGCCCGAACAATGGGCATGGAGCAGTTTTCGCAACTACGCCTTCGGAGAAGCCGGGCCGGTACGACTCAACGACAGCCAGGTATTTGAATTGAAGTTCCGACCTCCAGCGGCATGAGTTATAGGTGCCCGCACCCACCCTTTCGCACCAAACGCGAAAGGGTAGGGCACCCCCAAAAGGTCGGTAGCGACAAGTCAGGAACAAGTCCACCCGCCCGCTAACCGGAACCATCCACCGGAAAAGAGTAGAAGGGGTGAGTCGAGGGGGTGAGGGAAAGGGGTGCCCCATCCTTTTCGCGCATTTTGCGAAAAGGGTGGGTGACGGAGACTATCGATGCACCCGAGGCGGAGGAGGGCCATGCGAAACCGTCTCAAGGATGAAGGGTGGGCCAGCCCGCCCAGGTATTTGAATTAAAGTTTCGGCCTCCAGCGGCTTAAGTGATAGGCGCCCGCACCCACCCTTTCCCAAACAAACGCGAAAGGGTAGGGCACCCCAAAGTCGGTAACGAGAAGTCAGGAACCAGTCCCCCCCCGCTAACCGGAACCATCCACCAGAAAAGAGTAGAAGAGGTGAGTCGAGGGGGAGAGGGAAAGGGGTGCCCCATCCTTTTCGCGCAATCTGCGAAAAGGGTGGGTGACGGAGACCATCGATGCACCGGAGGCGGAGGAGGGCAAAGCGAAACCGTCTCAAGGATGAAGGGCGGGCGACACGCCAGCGTCCGTTTCAAACGCAGGATGGGCGGAATCACACTCCCCATTGCGCCAGATCTGTTTCCTGAAGTACGATCTAACCCTCCCTGAAACGATACATGTGAGGTAGATTCGGCGGACGGTTCAAGTGCTTCTGGGCATTTCTATCGGTACTTAGATGAATGGATCTTTCCGCTACAATCACCGCTATTATGACTGCGGTCCTGGCAAACCGTCGCTGCCGAAACTGGATCCACCAAGACTGAGCGTCAC
The DNA here is from genome assembly GCA_963822555.1 of Terriglobia bacterium. Lineage (GTDB taxonomy): Bacteria > Acidobacteriota > Terriglobia > Terriglobales > Acidobacteriaceae > JAIQFF01. Next base: position 2,707,544 of record CAWGHY010000002.1, on the reverse strand, counting down.
ATGATAAACCAAGTCGAAATCCGGAATTTTCGCTGCTTCAAGAATATAAAACTGAACGGACTGAAACGGTTCAATTTCATTGTTGGCGAGAGTGGAACCGGAAAAACCGCTTTGCTTGAGGCGTTGTTTCTGGCAGCAGCAGGCAACCCGCAGATCTGGTTTCGTCTCCGACGCTGGCGCGGCCTTGGTGAAGGACCTATGCAGCTTGGCGTGCGGGAGACTTACGAGGCCCTGTTTCGGGATATGTTCTACGGTTTTGACCAGAAATCGGGGGCGAATATCAGGATTTTAGATTCCGATCTCGGCAAGCGAGAACTCGAAATTTATTACAAGAAGTCAAATGTTTACAGATTACCCCTTGAGCATGAAAAGGAACCGGAAGCGTTCCTAATCGACCCTATACAGTTCAAATGGGACTTCGGAAACGAGATAGTGCACTCACAGGTCGTAATAAAAGATGGTGCCCTTCAAATGACCGGTGATGCGAAGGTTTACCCCCTTTTCCTGATCTCCCCGAGGACTTTTAGCGGAAGGGACAACGCCACTTTTTTTCCAACTTGAGCAGAATTAAGAAGGCCGATCCTGTCTGTAGAGCCGTAGCGGCGATTTTCAAGGAGGTTGAAGATATTTCCTTGGAACTGCTGGCAGGGGAACCGCAGATTTTTGTCTCTCTCTCAACTTTGCCCGAAAAAATACCACTTGGCGACCTCTCCGGAGGGTTGAGTAAGTATGTTGAGATTGTGCAATCTATCCTGAACAATCCGGGCGGCGCCATCCTGATCGATGAGATCGAAAACGGCTTTTACTACAAGAACCTTGGGGGTCTCTTAAAGAACATCATTGCTCTCTGCGATGAACATAAAGTCCAGTTGTTTGCAACGACCCATAGTTATGAGTTTCTTGAGGTAGTCGCGGAGGTTATGGCGAGTGCCGAAAAGGGCGCGGATTCTTTCCGTTTGCTGCGCCTTGAAAGAGCCGATGGCATAGCGCAGCCGGAAATACGGGTAATTCCTGGTGACTCCCTTGAAGCAGCAATGAAAGAACACTTTGAAGTGAGGTAGAAGGCTTGCCATCGTCGCCTCCCAAGAAAATAGCCGAGCAATACCTCATTCTTGGCGAAGGAGATGGCGATGAGGCGTTCTTTAAGTATTTTTGCGAAGTTCGCAATATCGCCGGGTTTGGATTTGACTCGGTCTCAGGCAATAGTGATTTTGAACGTTACCTGAAAGCTCTAAGGAGCCAGTTCCCGACGCCACGATCAGTACTTGTTGTCGCTGACAACGACGAAACTCCCGACGCCAATTTTACGAATGTTCAGAGGCAAATCGACCGAGCAAAATTCCCACAACCCGGTGCGGCTTTGCGCAAGGCTAGCAAACCTGAATTCCCCGATATCGTTGTGCTGATGCTGCCGTATCCGAGGGTTGGAAATAGCAGCCATGGTGCTCTCGAAACGTTACTGCTGCCCGCAGCGGAGCGCCACCGTGTAGATCAGGCTCTATGTGTCGATCAATACAGCACCTGCATCCTCCAATTGCCGCCGCAATGGACAAGAACAGAAAGGGATAAAATGAGACTTCGTTGTCTGTTGTCTGGCTCATCCAACGCAGACGCCAACATTAGCCTTCGGCACGCGTTGAAGCCCCAAAAGATCTGATTCCTCTCACCGATCCCGCTTTCGACCCAATCGAAGAGCTGTTGACACATTTCGCTCGATGGATGGGATCGCCCCACGCAAATTGGGACACCTACAAGGCTGCTAACGGGCTGTAGTCAGTCCTACCGTGCTGTCGCCGGTTTTTGTGCCGACTGTACTAATGATCGGACTCCTAGGGCTTCACCCCCAGCTGCCAAAACAAAAACGAATAGACATCCGTCCCATCCTCAATCTGCTTGGTGATTGGCTTGCCTTGGCCGTGGCCGGCTTTGCTGTCAATGCGCAGCAGAATTGGACGCTCGCGGCTTCTTCCATTCGCCGCTTCGGCCTGCATCAGCGCTGCCATCTTTTTCGCGTGCATGGGGTCAACTCGGCTGTCGCTGTCTGCGGACATGAACAGGATTGCCGGATATTCCGCGCCCGGCTTTACGTGATGGTAGGGCGAGTAGGCGTAGAGCCAGTCGAATTGTTTGGCGTCTTCGGCGGAGCCGTATTCGGGAACCCAGAATTTGGCGATCAGAAAATTCTGGTAGCGCAGCATGTCGAGCAGCGGGACCTGGCAGACCACGGCGCGAAACAGGTCAGGACGCTGCGTGATCATGGCGCCCATGAGCAGGCCGCCGTTCGATCCGCCCTGGATGGCCAGGTGATCTTTGTCGGTATATTTCTGGGCGATCAGGAATTCGGCGGCGGCGATGAAATCGTCGAAAACATTTTGCTTTTTGTCCAGCATGCCGGCGCGATGCCAGTCTTCGCCAAACTCGGAGCCGCCGCGCAGGTTGGCCACGGCGTAGACGCCGCCGTGCTCCAGCCATAGATAGCGGCCGCCGGAAAAAGTCGGCGTGAGGCTTACGTTGAAGCCGCCGTAGCCGGTGAGCAGCGTCGGGTTCTTGCCATTCAGCGTCAGCCCTTTTTTGTGGAAGACGAACATCGGGACCTTGGTGCCGTCCTTCGAGGTGTACCAGAGTTGGGCCACTTCATAGGCCGAGGGGTTAATGCCGGGCGTGGCCACCTTGTCCCACAGCGAAGTTTTGCGCGATGCCAGTTCTACCTGGTAGACCGACGGCGGCACGGTGAATGACTGGAATCCGAAGAAAGCTTCTTTGCGGTCCCAGCGCCCGCCGAGGCCCGCGATCGAACCGATGCCCGGAAGCTCGATGTCGCCCAGCGGCTTGCCCTCGAGATCGAAAAGCTTGAGTTGCGAGCTGGCGTTGTGCTCGTACTGCGCCAGGATTTTCCCGTCCACGATGGCGGTGCCCTGCAGGATGCCTTCGCTCTCGGGAATAATTTCCTTCCAGTTGGCGCGGGCGGGATTGGCGGCGTCAACCACGAAGAGATGGAAGTGAGGCGCGCCTTCGTTGGTAGTGATGTAAATCTTGCCGCGGAAAATTTCGGCGTTGTAGTGGAAATCCTTGCCGCTGGTGAGTTCGAGCGGAGGCGTTCCGGCCTTCAGGCCGTCTTTCAGGTCCTGCAAGAAAAGCTCGTTCTTGCCGGCCGAGCCCTGATACGAAGTCAGCAACAGCCAGCGATCATCGTCGTCGGGCAGCTGCGAGACCAGGATCTCTTCCTTCTTGCGTCCTTCGCCCCAGATCAGCGGGTCCTTGCTAGGATCGGTCCCGAGCGCGTGATAGAAAATGTGCAGGTAGTAGACGTCGTCGCCTTCGGGGACGTCACCTTTCTTGGGATTGCGTCCGTAGTAGAAACCGGAATTGTCTTTCTTCCACGCAACCTGGGCGATGCGGGCTTGTCCGATCTGGTCCGGCAGCAGCTTGCCGGTGGCGGTCTCGATCAAATACAGCGTGCTGTTTTCGGATCCGCTGGCTGACGTGCCGTAGGCCACGTATTTGCCGTCGTCAGACGGGAACCACCAGTCGAGCGCGACCGTGCCGTCGCTGGACATCGCGTTCACGTCTACCAGCGTGCGGTCTTTGCCCTGCAAACCTTCGCGCACCAGCAGCACGGGCTGGTTCTGCGTGCCCTCGCGCCGGGTATAAAAATAGTAGGGTCCGCCAATCTGCGGCGTTCCGATGGTGCCAATAGAAAGCAACTGCGTGAGCCGCTCATGGATGCGATCGCGGCCCGGCAGCGGATCGAGAAGGCTGCGGGTGTACGCCATCTCGGCCCGCACATATTCCTGCGTGTCGGGACTGTTCGCGTCCTCCATCCATCGATACGGGTCGGCGATCTTGTGGCCGTGGATGGTATCGACGACATCGCCCATTTTGGCCTGGGGCGGCCCCGCCGGCGGGGTGGTGGAAGCGGAGTTGTCCTCCGCCCATGCCAGTGCGGCCATCATTGAAACGCAAACGACGATCCAGAGCAAACGGGAACCTCCTGGCATAAAGCACCTCAGAGAGTCAGACGTACAACGGCGCCCGGGGTTAGGTTATCAAAATTCGGATGGGGCAGTTTTGAGCAACTCCGCGCGGATGCTAATATAAATGACGACAGCGCAGGCGACGCGTCCGTCGGACGCGCCCCTACCATACTCCTCAGTAGCTCAATGGCAGAGCACCCGGCTGTTAACCGGGGGGTTGTAGGTTCGAGTCCTACCTGAGGAGCCATCTTTTCAGTAAGCTACGAACCTGCGCGATCCGATTGCGATCCGTTCACACTGGTTGAAGCGCAAGCTGCACGATCTTGCCGTGTGCCTCGCGCATATCCGACGATGCCGCATCACCGTAGATATTCATGGTGGTGCGGATGTCTGCGTGCCGCATGAGTTTCTGCTGCACACCGATTGGAGTCCCTACCGCGTCAATCCACATACGGTACGAGTGCCGGAACGTGTGTGTGCCGAGATGCCCGATGCCCGCTGCTTTGCCAGCGCGGTCAAGCTCTCGCCAGAATCCGGTGTAGGAATAGGGCAGTCTGCCGAGTTTCAGAGGGCTAGCGAAAATCCAATCACCGTCCGCTGGAAACTCAGTCGCCTGCTTCCACACTTTCAACCGTTCGAGAAGCTCATCCGCGATCACCAGAGACTTGCGTGATTCATCGGTTTTCACGTCATCCACGTTCTGCTCTACGATGCCACGCTCTACGCGAAGCAATCCCTTAAGCCAATCCACATCGGACCATCGCAGCGCCAAGCATTCGGAGATGCGAAGACCAAAGCAGATGCAGACTAGGGCCATCGTTCCGAATGGCTCCCTCAAGTGAGAGACGAGCAAACGGAACTGCTCTACGGTCAAGCTGCGCGGCTGTCGTACCCTCTTCGACGCGCCTTTGATCGTCACCAGAGTCATCGGATTGACTTGCAGCGGTATATCCTGCTTCCACATTGCGAAACTCCACAGCGAACTGAGAATGCCGCGAATGTGAGTACGGCTCTTCGGAGCGAGGGCAAGAGACTCTAGCCACATTTCGACAGGGCGTGCCTGTAGATCAGTGATTAGATTCTGTCCCCACTTCGGCAGGATGTGGACGCAAATCCACGATTCATAACCGCGATTCGTGTCTAACCGTGTTGGCATCTTTTCTGCTCGGTACTGAGCAACCAAGGTCTTGACCGTGGGTGCTCCGTTGCTGTTTGTGACTTTGTTCTCTATCGAATTGCAGAGTGCCTGTGCTGCCCGCCATGCTTGGCCTTTGGTTGGGAACTCTTGTAGTGTGCCGATGACTTTTGATCTTCGCTTGCCGTCAACCCACTGTAAGAAGTTCCACGTCCTACGCCTAGCATCGAAAACTACACTACCTGTCTTGTGCCGTGCTGTCCTCTTCATTGAGTCCTCCCGGTCTCTGAGAAGGGCACGACTGGCGCGGCCATAGTAGCATCAAGGTCGTCCTGTTTGAATCGCCAGATATGGCGATGCGTCCCCGACAGTGCAAAGGCTTTCACCTTCCCCTGCCTCGCCCAGGCCAGCAACGTTCTTGGGTTCACCTTGATGTATTGCGCTGCCTCCTCGCTCGTGAGCCAGGGTGTCGGGCTATTTCCACTTGTCTGAAATGCGTCTTCCATTTGGTTTTTCCTCCTATCAAAGGTTCGGGCCGGGGATGTGATAGGCACCCTCGGCCCTGCTCCTCAGCCGCTAAGCCAAGGAATGTCGTTGTGCTGATGTGTTTAACGCTTGCGCCTGGTGATGTCCTCAAAACCCCACAGACCGTTTTCCAGGTCATCGAAACGGTGGTTCACCGCCCTTGAAATCTTTGGCAGAAACGGTTCGTGACCGGGCGCAGTGTCAGGTATCAAGCTTTCTCCGACCGGAGGCGCTTGCCGGGGTTCCGGTGACACTCCTTGCCTTTTGAGGGCGCGGCCGATAAACGTGCCCGTCTCCTTTTCGGGGATCAGAGCAGCAGAAGGCTTCACAGCCTTGGGTTCAAAGTGCGCGGCTGGGCGATCACCCAATTCAACCTGAGGATATTCCCTAGCAAGCGCATTCCATGTGGCGCGACCTGAATCAGAGAGCGTAGCGTCAGATCGAACCGTCAGAGGCTGCCCAGTGCGTTCAGATTCGGCGCGTGCTGCCTCGAAGAGTTTTGCGTACGCCTCACGGCCCAGATTGGCTCCTTCAACTTTTGCTCGGCTGTGCCGTACAGTCCAAATGTTCTCGCCGGGTTCCTGCGTAGCAGATACGACACCCAACGATTCGCCGCTTGGTCCCTTGATAGAAACTTCGTGGTTGTTGATGAGTGTGCCGGGAGTTCGCTGATATTCGTACGAAGCGTTGGCACGGGTTCTCAATCGGTTCAACTGCTCAGGCCCTGGCTGTGTGCCAGCCGTACCAGGCTCGGGTGTTTCACGGTTGTTCAAGCCCAGTTGTTTTCGTATCTCATGCAGCTGATTAATCTGCTCATCGAGAGGGGACGCCTCCCGCGCTGCTTGACTGACCTTGACAACGTATCGGTTCGCTGCGGTGTTAACTTCTGAACGCGGCGTGCTGGGAATCAGTTCGTGCTCAGGTAGAACTGCGGAGTGCCGACCGGGGTACTGGTGGGCAATGAAATCCTGTGCGGCACCTTCGCTTTCAAGAGGTGGGCTTCCACCGCTCTTGGTGAAGCCTGTTCCACCAGGGGCTTCAACTTTGCCGCTAACATTCATCTCATGCGGGTTGCTGCTTAGGCCTTCGCTTCCAATGACCGCATCGTCCATGCCGCGATTGCGGCGCAGGAAGGCATTCGCTGTGCGTGATAGCTCGGTTTCCGCGTCAGCAGCACCGCTAACAGTGGGCAGATGTCTGCCCGCGTCAATGTCTTTTTGGGTGAAGCCCTTCTCCAACAATTCCCGATCACTCAAGCGCTGGAATGAAGGATCAGCTTTGGGCACTCCAAGTTTGTCGCGGAACAACGTACGCGATTGCTCGGCGTTGCCTTTTCCTGAACGGTCCTTGTCGGAGAACACCTGCTTGTTACGCAAATCTTCAGAAGCACGTCCAAAATTGACCTTATCCTCATCAGGTATCGCGTTCGTCAGATCATCGACTAGCTTCTCGCGCTCAACTGGGTGAGAACCTGAGCTAGACTTCACTCGTTTACTGAAATCATATTGGCCTGGATTCAGCCCGTACTCTTTGCCGAGAGCCTTAAGGTCTTCGTTGCCCAACTTGGCTACACGTTCCCTCACGTCACCGTGAAAATCGTCTGCGGTGCGCTCGTCTAGCGGCGTCTCGGTGTTGGCCCGACCCTCCGGCGAAAACGCCTTCGGCTCAGGTATCAGATCGTTGCCCGTTAGTCTGGACTTTTCTAGAATCGAAGTGGGACCACTAGGGCTTCCAATTTCAGCGGGCACGTTGACCCTCGGCAGTCGGCCCCCAGGACTCATGGACGTGCCGGGAGTTGACTTCACCTGGTTCGGTGTTATCTCTCTGTTGGGAATCAGTGACTCTATGTGCCGTGCAACAACTTCTCCAAGGGGGACCTGCTCACCGTTCACCACCCTAAAAGAATTGTTAGGAGCTACGCGGCGCTCTGGGCCTGAATAAGATTCAGAAATGGGACCACGACGGTCGTTCGGGACAGGTGTCTCAGTCCCTTTCCCCATAGCAGAATCAAACGCTGGGTTGGACTTAATGGGGACAGAATACTGCGATGCTGGATTATCACTTCGGTAAGGATCAACAATGTCCAGCGTGGATTTGATCTTTCCCTTGACATATCGACCAGCAGCACTTGGCAGTTCCTTAACTATTTTCTCGGTCACCTTCGGGGCAACAGCGTACGCTGTGCCCTCACCAGCAGCCCCGGCGATATCCCCGGTACCTGCTTTCTCCCCCAAATGAGACGCGATAGGGCCAATAACAGGAAGAAACTCTGCCGCAGTGTGGGCCAAAGAAGACGCGGCATGTCCAACGGCAGGTAGACCGCTGGTCTTATGGAACTGTTCAGCTTCTTGAAGGGCTTTTTCTTTCTCAGCCGCAGCAGGAGCAATCACGTACTTATTGAGCAGAGTGTCGCCCTGCATCCGTCTAGCAACAGAGCCTTGGTCTTCTGGCTGATCTGACAGCAGTACAGGAGTCTTGTCGCTGATAAGGTCTTTGACACCTCCGTACGCTGCTTTGGCGATGTTGCCCACGCCTTCCCACGCTCCCGACGCAGCCCGCTTCGCTGTTGTAGCGTCTGGAATCAGAGCTTCGCCCAAGTAACGCAATGTGCCTTGGCCGTGCTCCTCGGGCAACAAGGGGTTAGGCGCAACATCTGCGGAAGTGTAAGCGGTGTCGTTGGGCTGGCCGTACTGTGCGCCCTTAGGCATTTTTGCCTCGGGACTTGAAGCCTCTACCTTGGGTTGCCCATAGGTGGCCCCTTCAGGGAGCGCGGTACCCTCACCAGTATCGACGTTGGTATCTCTGGGCTGCCCATACTGCGCCCCTTCGGGTAATTTTTGTTCTGACATTGGAACCTTTCTGGCGAAATTGTTTCAGCAAAAGAAAAAGGGGCAGTAGGTCTGCCCCTTATAGGTTGAACGGCTCTATCGCTTACTGTTTTGGCCAGGGCGTGTAGGTGCCCTTCTTTTGCTGTTCAGGAGTCGCGTATCCCAAGTCTCTACCGTTGATTTTCACGTCTACGGCATTGGGTGGAATAATGCCCCCTCTAAGAGGTGCCATGTCTGAAGGACGGGCAAACTCAGATGCGTCCGTACGCATGCGCTTGACGAAGCCGTGCACTGCTTTTTCATTCATTGCTGCTGTCTTGTCGGGGTGGGGCAGGATGGCGTCCTCTTTTCGTAACATTTCCTGTCCACGAGGTACACCACCTGTCTCCTGCTTAACGACGTTCAGCGCATCAGACCAAAGAACAAACATGTTCTGCATGTTCTCTTGGCCCTGCTTAGACATTTTTTTGTACGCTTCCCAGTTGATGTTCTGCTGTAAGTAGTCAGGGTTGACTCCAACTCCAGCTACGACCACGCTGCCACTCATGTGGTCCCAGTAAGACTTTGCTACCTCCACCGCCAATTTGCGCTCTGCTTCGTTTTGCCAAACCGGTAGCGTGTTTGCAGCGTCTTGAGCATTTTCAATCATGCGCCCGTACTGGGTGTATGCTTGGCGGGCCTTCTGCTGCGCGGCGTCTGTGGTTGCGCCGTGAATGTCTTTCTCTTGAACACCGGCATCCAGTGCTTCTCTGCGAGTACCGGAAACTAGGTCTCCGTTACTATCGCGGTAGTTAACCAGCTTGTCCTCACGTGCTCGGTCCAGATCGTCTTGGTGCTGCTTACGCTGATCTATCCTGGCCTGGTTTGCTATAGTGTTCTGCGCCTCTTGGTTGTTCATTCCCTTGAGTTGAGCAGCTTTCTCGTAGCGTTTATCCAGTTCAGACTTCGTGATTCCTTCTGGGGCGGTGCCGTAAACATTTTGCGCAGAAGAACTAAGCTGCAAAGCCTTTACACGGTTGATGTAATCGGACAGCGTTGTCGCATCCGCAGGCTTTTCCTTCTCCTGGCGTTCCGGTGGAAACAGGTCGGGATATTGAGCAGTCAACTGTGCTGCTGCATTGTCTAACTCTGCTGTTCGCTCCGGTGTGTTACCAGGCTTTTGTCGCTCTGCTGCTATCTGCCCCATCAACTGTCGCGCTTCGTCGTGATGTTGTGCAGCAAGTTCAGTTGGAGACAAAGGCTTGTTGGTTGCATTTCTGGCAGCTGCTTCAGCCTTCATGCTCTCGTCGGCTAGTTGGACCTGACCAAAGCCGGACTGTTTACGTGCTGCTCTGTTCAAGTCGGTGCCGGGGATCAATTCCATGACTCCCGGTGCAACCGCACTTCCGGCTATGTTCCCGGCCAAGGCGAGACCGTGCTCAACCTTGCCTAAGAATCCAGGGTGGTTAGCCGTTGAACCAAATGGATTGTGCTTCTCGAAGTCAGCTTTAGCAATTTCCAAATGTGCAGCTCGGTCGTCGCCTGCGGTGGTGCCAAGATCACGAGCAGCTTGAATGTCTCGGTCGTACTTTGCTTTTCGGTCGAGAAATTCCTTATGCAGTTCTGCTTCACCGGGTGTTCCTTTTCCAACACGTTCACGCCCCGTGTACGTCGGCATGTTGGGCTGAGCGCCAGGAAGAGGCGCAGCAATCAAATCGGTCACAGACTTGTCCGTGGGCGTAGAGGTGTCAATGCGGCCGAAAGGGTTCTCCTTGGTGCCAACTTTGCTGTTGTCGTAGTCGGGTGCATTCTTGATGACGCCCGCGTCTGGAGCAGAGGCAGTGGGCACGTCTACGATGGAGCCTGTAGTCAAGTCGCGCCACTTACCGTCAGCCGTACGCATCAGTTGTCGCCCTGATTCATCTGTCTGAAAACCTTCGACGTTCGGACGGGTTTCCGGTTTCACATTGATGGTCTCTGCCGGTTGGTTGAGTAGAGGGGACTGTATGAGCGCGGGTATCTCAGGCAATCCGGCCGATTTCATCAAGTGGTTAATGACGGTATGCTTCGCCTGCTCACGAGGTGAAATAACGGCACTCGCGTAGGAATCGTCATGCGTCGGTTCTACATACGCCTTGGGCAGACCTCCGGCATTGGTGCTCGACAGTTGACCGGCGACTCCACCTTCTTCTCTGCCAGCTGCCTGTGCGTTACGCTGATCGGACAGAATCTTCATCGCATCAGGAGCTGCGAAAGCAGAGCCAGGATCGGACTGTCCGGTTGCCTGTGGGGCAGATGGTGTGTACGCGCTGTTGGGATTGCGTTCCTCGGTGTGGTTCAGAGGGATTACCTCGTCGCCAACAATTTCTTCAGGTCCATCTTCTCCTACGACGTTGACCTTATCGGGATCGAGCTTGCCGCCGTCCTTGTGGAACGAGAAAGCGCTTCCCAAACCGGCATTGTCCATCAGCTGCTTGCGCGGGTTGGGCACGGAGCCGAGCGCCGAACCCAGACTAGGGGCACTCGTCGCGGCCCTCGCAGGGGACAGCGCTGAGCCTAGGGGCCGGGTCATCTCGGACGTGTCGATGCGCTGTTCGCCCTCGGGTGCGCCGACTTTTCCGAAACCGGGCGTGCCTACTTTTTCTCTCGGGTAAGTTTCCTGCGGCGCTGTTTCTTTCGCTGGGGCGGCCGCTGATTGCAGGTCCTGGCCTTCCTCCTCTTCAATGGGAGGTAATCCAAGCGCTGTGCGGGCCAAGTTGATTTGGTTGCGCTTCGCAGCAAGCTCTGCCGCGATCCCGCTCTGAGGCGCGGCCAGCTTTGCACCGGCCTTGGCAAAGGGCTGCATCTTTTTGCGCAGGTCCGCAGGTGTTAAATTAACCGTACTCATGTGTTCTCCTAATTGCGCGCACACTGGTGCGACGCGGTGTCTTTGAATTGTTTGGCGGGGTGGTTCTGAGTACACCGTGCCGCTGAGATGTGCGCGGGCTGGGTCGCCCGCGACTCTGGTTAGAACTTACTGCCGATCATCTCTTCGATCTGACTTCGGTTGAATCGGCCGGAGAGAAGGCTTTTGTGAGGATCGCGGATACAAAAGTTGTAACTGCCTTTGTAGTCCTTCTCGTGGAAGCCTGAGAATTCCCATACCTGCTGGCCACACTTCTCGCACTCAACCATTTTCGATTGAACATATGTAGGTGCGTTGGCCTGGGCAGCTTGGATACCTGCTAGGTCACGCTGAGATTTTTCCCCAGCTTCACGAGCTTGAGCCTGCAGCTTTTCTCGCGCAGCTGTTTCTTTATCAACGGCCGCTTGCTGCTTCGAGAGCAATTCTGCTTTTCGATCTGCATAGCCTCCCGCAATCGCTTCGGCAAGTTGACTCTCTGCGAATGCCAGTTGTTGCTGAAAAGGAGTGATCTTCTGTTCAAGTTCCGCGATGCGGAATTTCGCTTCCTTTATGTCTTGCACGGCTTTCTCTCCGCGTCGTTGCGCCCAGATGCGGTCAACTTTGGCCTGCTGCTCTTTGCCAGCGTCAATGCGTCTCTGGGAACGATCTGCCAACTCGCGGGTGTGCTGATCGGCTGCAGCGGCTTTCTCAGCGAGATGCTTCTGAATTCCGGGTGTGGTGTTGTCCATTAGCGTCTCCAAGTTACCCACGAGCCGTCTTTCAACAGCTTCGCTCGGCCCGCAATGTGGTTGTACTCTTTCGGGTCCGCTGACCAGTCAATCTCGTTGAGCTTCGGCTTCACAGCGACGAATCGCGGCTTAGTTGGGCTACTTGCTGCTGCAGCCTTCTGACCAGCAGCGGCCTTTGCTTTCGCTTCCGCTGCCCTTCCCGCCGCTGCGCCGCCCTTTGCAAAGTTCGGATACATGCGTTCCACTGCGGTGCGCACGGTTTCTGCGGAAATACTCTCCAACTTGGCCTTGTGGTACTCCACGATCTTGGCGCGATCTGGATTCTTGGCTGCCCACATAGATTTCATTGCCGCTTGATAAGGCTTGTCGGCTTTCAGTGTGGCATACATGTCGGCTTTGATTGCATTGCCCAGCGGAACCAGATTCTCGCGGCTGAATTGTTTGAAGAACGGTTGTTTGAGGTAATGTTTCAGATCATTCCCGAGAACTTTATTGCTCAGTGTTTCCGCTTCCTTGGCAATCCCGTTCGTTCGCTCGGTGACCTGCTGCGTCTCGAACGCTTTCTTGTCGGCATTGAGCTTTACACGCTCTGGGTCGAGCTGCTTGCGCCGTTCAGCATCGGCTCGGCCTTCCAAGTCAGAGAACCATTTGCCGACTTCTTTGAGTAGTGCTTTGGCTCGTGCGGGGTCCTTGTCTATTGAAGCGAATGCGGCGTTGAGAGCCTTATCCACTTCCGCATCCCGAAGTGCCTCGGGCAGGAGCGCAGATAGGGTCGAAACGTATCCCGCTGGGTCATTCGCCTTCAGGGCTTCCATGAACGCCGGAGCCATACGGCCGAGAGCGTCAATTTTGCCTTCACTTTTCAAATCTGCGACGATGTTCTCGATCAGCTCGGGTGAGCCACTATAAAGAAGTTCGTCAGTCGCCTGTATTTGGGTCAGTTGTTCCTGTACGGCTGCGTAGCCGTCACGTCCTCCCACCTCTTTTATGAAAGATGCAGCATCCTTCATCTCGGAAAAGCCCTTGGGAAAAATCTCTTTCGCGGCATTCCATCTCTCCAAGGAGCCGTGGAGTTCTTTAATAGCCGAGAGCGTTTGTTTTCCCTCCGGGCTTTCTGGGTCCTGCACACTGTCGCGCAGGTTCTTCAACGTGGTACGAATGCTGGCCAGGTTCGGAGACTTAACTGCTTCCAAACCATCTTTGGCTGCTTTCGGAGAGCCGTCCTCATTTTTCTCTGCGCCCTGCTCACCGTCTTCCGCACCCTCGCCAGCTTTTGCCTCGACGTTATCCCCACCTGTGTTCTCGGTCGTGTCGGGCGGTGCCTGTACGTTTGAGTCGCTGCCTGCAGCAGGTACTACTGCTGCCGCGCTGGCGTCGAGGCCAGCAAAATCTACTATGGAATCTGCCACTGTGTTCCTTCCTGAATCTACATAGCGTTTGACTGTGCCGCTAAGACGCACGGTTTTGGTACGCCGTTAAGGCGCTGTTCTGAATCGTTGCTACTGACCGACAAAGAAGGTCGGCTCGGTCGCGGATAAGAGTGATGCTGCATCTTCATCACTCACCTCATCCGACAACCTGTGGGTCAGAGTTGGTTCTTCACCGCCCGCACGCTGAATGTCATCAGCGTCGGCTCGGTACTTGGTGTTTTTTGCTTTGTAGTAAAGCTGCCGGTAATCGCCGCTCTCATCGAGGTGCTTGAACGCTTCACCTAGCTTTACCCGCACAGCTTCGGACAGCAGCTTGGGGTTGGTAAGGCTGAGTCGAATGAACAGAAGATAATCAACCAAGCTTAGAGCACGCTTGGCGGCCATTTCGACATCGCACACCATATCCAATTCGTCCGCTCTCACTTCGTCGCCACGCATCTCCGCACGGTTCACTTTCAAGTTCAAGCCTCGATAGTGGCGATACAATGCGAGTACGTTATCGCAGCGCTGAAGCAACTTTGCTCTAGTGTCGGCCACTGCGCCCTCCTTTTCGGAGGAGCATGGCCGCGATCATGGCTGCCAGGTAGCCACCGACCACCAGCAGCCCTGCGACCTTCACTGGCACCGGAATCCTTGCCGGGCTGCTTGCGCGAGTTCCTGTCGGCACGCCTCAGCTGTCTCTGGGCTTACCGTAGCGTTCGTGATTGAGAACAGCTTGGCGGAATCCTGTGAGAGCTGCGCAAGATCACGGAGACTCAGCGTATGCTGTGCGCGAACCTGGGCAGGTCGTGGGCTAAACATTGCGCAATACGAATAGTGCGCTGCCCTCGATCCACACTTCTCACACCTGCGCCGGGTGTCGGGCCGGGAAAACTCCGCTGTTGGAGCAATGCCTCGGAAAGCGCTGCCGAGTGGAGAGGGTTCTTGATTGTTCATCCTGCCTTTCGCTGTTCGATACTGTTTTTGAAACGTAGAGCCTTTGCGGCTCGGGATCGGGCCGCGCTCGACTTCATACGTCGGGCCAAGCTGGGCTTCGTGTAAGAGGTGTGCTTCTTGTACTCGTTCAGTATTCCCTCTCGCCCGACTGCGGACTTAAAGCGCCGTAACAGAGAGTCAATGTGCTCCCCTTGGCGTGCGCTGACAGATGCTAGGATCACTTTTAAGATCACCACTCTTTCTCGTTGGGTTTGAAAAATGTGGGAGCGGTCGAAAAGCCGCTCCCGGTTAAAGGTCCTTACCTTGCGGAACCACCGTGGTGATGTATGGGACCAGTGCCTCGCTGCGTGTTTGGGAAAGGCCGCTTTACGGCAACCCATTGCTGGCGCAACTCAGCTGGTATGGCACCAGCAACGTCGTTAGATACTGCGAAGGGGGCAGCCATCGGGGCTGACACGTGCGAGATGGCACTGTAGGCAGAGCGCTTTGGGAAACCACAATGAGGTGGACTCTGGATTTCTTCGGCCGCAAACGTCACATCTACGCAGCCACGCTTTGGCTCTGTACTTGAGCCACGCGAACAAACAGTGAAGCCTGAGTCTCATCGCGTTGTCCAGTTCTCTCGCAAAGATTCGAGGTTGTTAATGACGATTCGGATGGTGCTCTTGGCAACCCCGCTGCGATCATGCACAAGGGCCACAATCGTCTCGTACCGTAGGCCAGCGCTTAGCAGCGCTTTCGTCGCGTCACTGATCTTGACGATGGACTGAGCGATAACTTCGGCCGCAATGGGCTGCTGTTCGTCCTGCTTGACTACTACTGCTTTGTTCTTCACCTGAGTCCTTTCTTCTAATCTTCGGCCACGGAAATTTTCAATGCCCGCAACAACGAGGGCGGAACGTATCTGGAATCTTTGTGTCTCTGAATCCACGCCTTCAGCTCTGCTGAGGCCTTCCAGTCCTTCTCCGCTATGCCACGTTCTGCAACGAACCGCTCAAACTGTGTGAGCTGGCCTGGCGCTGGTTCCGATGTATTCTGGTTCCAAAGGTGCGCTGATTTTCTTACCACACACGTCCTTTCTGAGTCCTTTACTTGAAATAGGCCGGAGTGAGGGCCTGCGCGCCCTTGCCGTACGCTGTTCTTGGTGTGGGCACTGTTTGAGGTGTTACGATGTTTTCACTGAACGCTTTTGTGATCTGAATCTTTTCGTCATCGCGTCGGTTGCGACGTTGGGTGTTTCCTTTGGCCAACAACCATTTCTTTTTGGCAGCGGCCTTGCGTGTGTCTGTTCTCAATCTGTTTTATTTCTCTTTCTGAAATTAAAAGGGCCAACCGTTCAATCGGCAGGAGCATTGCCGTCTGTGCGGCGCTCCACCTTCAGGTCAGCCCCTACCAAGAACTCTCGGATTAGTGAGGAGTTCTGTTGGCGGCTTGTGGCCGTCAATCTGGTGTTGAATGTCGTGTGTCACCGAGGCAGATGGAAGCGGGCGAAAGGATGTAAGCCGCTCTGGGAGTCTGCCTCGGTTTGTATCCTGCGAAAGCGCTGGAAGGACGCTGCAGGATGGATGCCTTATGCAGCTAGTTGTTGCTGCGGGAGCCGACCGAGCATTGCGTTGGTGAGTGCGAACTCACCGGACCGCTAAGCCTCGGGATGTTGTCGGTTGTGTTTACTCTTCTTCAAGGTCAAGCAGCGCCACTAAGGTGTGGGCCGCTTTGATCGAAGACTGTAGGTTATTCGGGTCTGGATACAGCAAATTGATAAACAGTTCATCTAGCTCGGGATGCACGTCGAAGAAATCTCGATACGCTTGCGCCTCTTCTGGCGGTACGGTATCGTCAAACTCCAAGATCATCTTGCGCCTCCTCGATCTTGGCCTGCACGGCAACAACTTCTTTTTCAGCGAACGCCCGTAAATTTACGTCCTCCAACTTTGCCGCCTGGCTTCGCCAAAACATCAGCTGCTGCTTCAAGCGCGCAATGCGTTGCTCCGCGATACGCTCTTGTAAGGTTTGACCGGTCACGCTGCTGCCGCCTGTACGTTTGTCTCCCAAGCCTTAGTTAGGTCGGCCATGAATCGCTCCCGCGCTTCCTTGACATCTTCGGCCGGAACACTGCGCATAAACTGGCATCCGGTGGAATATCCACTACAACCGATGAAGAGTTCCAATGTGGTGCCGTTGATTCGCAGCACCGTCGAACCGGAGTCGCACTTGGGACAGTCCCCGATGTAGCGATTGCCATACTTCGCTACGAGTTTGCCTTTGCGCTGCTCACGCTTTTCCTGCGTCCTCTTCTTTACTTCCTCGGCTTGGGCTTCGCTCTCCGCTTGATACTCCGCTTGTTTGGCCTGTGCGTTGAGCCTGCATGTATCACACATCCACGGATGGGTGTCCCAAAAGTACTCGTAATATGGGTGCATTTTCATTCCTGCTACTAACGAAGCGCGGGAAGTGTCCGTCAGCGTCACGGTCACCGGCTCTTTGCATACACTGCAAGGGCCTTTGAGTACCACTGTCGCCTTAACCATGCTGAGCAGGCCGGGCTGATTGACCTTGTGCTCTGCCGTCAGTGTCGTTGTCTTGTAAGTGAAGACAGGAAGACCGTTCTTGTCGAGGGTGTGCGCCCAGTACCGCTCGGACAAGAGTGGTTCGGATAAATAGCGGGCTGTCTGAATGCTTTCGATGGTGACGCTCATTGCTGAGCCTCCACCACCGGCGCTTTGCTTCTTTGCTCCATGACGTTCGCTATGCGTTCCAGTTGAGTGCTGATGTGAGACAAGTAGTCCAGCACCGTGCCCTCACAATCTTCTCCTTCACCCACCCAGTTCTTCGTACTGAGAGAACATGCTATGTCTCCCAGGTCACTATGTTCTTCGGGTGCGATGCGTTCGAGAGCGTCTGCAGTACGTGTTGCTGTTCCTGAGTCGAACATTTGAAGCCTCCTTGAAAGGTTTGCGCAGAGACGCTCGTTCAAGGCGAACGTCTCCACGGCTACGCCTGGCCGCTAAGCCAGGGATGTTTGTTGTTGATGTCGGCGCGGATCGGTGCTGGCAGGACCTAAATATCAGCAAGGCTCATCTGTGGAGTGACGTTGCACACATGTGCAATATGTGACGTTTGCTGGGCGTCACACGAACTTGCTATAGGTGTTCTCCCCTCTTCTCCCTCAACCCTGTGCTCAGGGGCCTCCTCTCGGAGCCAGAATGTCTTTCCACCTTGCTTCCATGTCTTTATATTCAAAGACCTTATTGCCCTAAGGATTGCCATGCGATCCCGAGAATTCCCTGGAAAATAGAATCCCTCATTTGTGACGGTCGCAATAACGTCACTCTTGTTCATCGTCACACCAAGAGGGCAAAGCTCCTCCAGATACTGCTCCAGCTCCGGTCGCGGCCGGGGTGCCTTGTGCGCCCGTGCGCGCCCGATGGGCTGCTTGCAAACCTCGTTCGCCATGTCGTGAATGCTCCTTTCATTCTGAGTGAGGTAGTCTTCCCCGTCAGCACAGCGGTTGATGCACAGGTCTTTCAGCGCAGAAATGATGGTGTCTCGCTCACATCCTCGATCACGAAACCATCCTGCCTGTTTCAAAAGGAACCAATGCCTGCGGCCAGCGAATACTTTTTGAGTTGCATATTCTTCGTCGTACTCCAACTCCTCGTTGGGACGCGACAGTTCAACTTCAGATGTTTCGGCCTTTGCCTTCGTATCGTAATCACGCAGCCACTCCGGTAGGGGTGCAGGGACCAACTGGTTGACGGGCGTGTACGTTCGTCCCGAGTTGTGAATCGAGCCTGGGCTGACACAGAAACCGTTGCACTTTATGTCGCCTTTGACTTCGCCGTCCTGAAAACGTCCGTTCTTCCTCGTGCCACTGAAGTAGAAGTGAATGCCAAACGTTTCGCGTCCAGATACAACCATGAAAGTCTGGTCGATGTTCTTGAGCTTTGCCCATTCCAGAGCGTGCTGTAGATCGGTCAGGCCGCTGTCTATGTCCAGAACAGTCAAGTTTGAACGAATGAGGTTTATGCCAACGTTGGCCAACTGACCTTCGTCCCACTTCCTGGTGAGAGCGTGCAGATTGTTTTGTGCATCGAGGTGCCCGTGCGTTCCGAAGAACGGTTTTTTACTCTTCCGCACCACGGGAAAAACAAACCGCCCTAATGCCACCTGAGCAGCGCCCGCTTCTCGCAGCTGCTGAATTTGCAGCGCCTTGTCTTCTGCGCTGGGCCGAGTCATCGGCCACTCCAGTTCGCCTCTTCATCTTTAACCAACTCAAGTGCTATTGCGAGGGTATCCACTGAATTTAATTGGTTCAGAATCTTTCGTTCCGCTGCCACGGTGCCAGATGTTTCTGGCAGAGAGCGCAGAGCGCGTATTTCATACAGAGCTTTTCGCCCCGTATGGCTTAATGCTGGGTTGTCGCTCATGTTGCCTTTCTTTTACTGCGGGTGCTGCGTGTACTGCATCGGTTGCTTGGTATCGCGGATTTGAGCGCCGCGACTCGCACGATAAAATCCAAACCCAGAAATGTGAAGGGCGCTCTGCGTAGCGGCAAAGCGCACCATGGTCGTCCGGTTCCTGTGAGGGTCGAGGAGAAGCAAGACCCAGCCGGGCGAAACATAAGATGTTTGCTGCACTCCGAATGACTAGTTCGTGCGCAGCTGCAGCCGCAGCCTCAGGGGCCTCGCTGCGCGTTGCTCGGTGGCTGCCGAGCAAAAGTCAAAATGGGAAGTGGTAGCAAGTTGCTACCACTTCGGGAGGTAACCCGGAGTCCGGGTCACTTCGGGGAAGTGACGGGAGGTTCCCGTCACCTTTCGGAGTCTGTGTCAATGAGCAGTGTTACGAAGTCCGTAACACTGGGTACGCCAAATGGAGGTGAGGAGAAGTTGTCCTCACTTCGGAGTCTGTGTCAATGAGCAGTAACCCCAAGTTGGGGTCACTGGTGTCGGAATCTGAGTCAATGGAGGTAAATACAAGTTCTATTCACCTCGGTACGCCAAATGGAGGTGGGGCGAAGTGCGCCCCACTTCGGAGTATGTGTCAAGGGAAGTAGATCGAAGTCCGATCTACTTGGGTACCAAAGCAGAGAGGCGTATTCTGCCTCACTGGGTGCTGAGCAGTGAGGGGAACTTCCCCGCACTGGTTTCCGAGCAGTAGAACCGATCCTGGTGGCGAGCGGCGGGCGAAGCTCGAAAGAGCTTGACAAAAAACCAATCTGACTAGAATGGATGATGGGATGTTCCGGTCGCTCGCAGCGGCCGGGGTTTGCGTCCTTCTAGTTTGCCTAGGCTGCACCACTCCGTTGACAGCGAACCGGGGAATCTGGTTTGCCGTTCGATGGAGTCTTGGTGGAGGCGTCGCTTCAACACGAATGGTTCCACTGGGCACTGAGCAGTAGGGGGAAGTTCCCCCTACTGTAACTAAGCAGTGATACCAACTTGGTAAGACTGGTCGGAGGCTGTGTCAATGAGCAGTGGGGGTAACTTGCCCCCACTGGGTATGACAACAATGGTCAGAAGTGCCGACCACTGGTTCTGGGCAGTGTAGCGGACTTTGCTACACTGGCCTGTTTTCGAGCAGTGATCCGAAGTTGGGATCACTGGTTTCCGAGCAGTAAATCCGACTTGGATTCACTGGGCACTGAAGCAGTGACAGCAAGTTGCTGCCACTGAACAGCAGAGGGAAGTTCCCTCCACTGAGCAGTAACCCGAAGTCCGGGTCACTGGAGAAACGGATTCGGAAACACGGCAGCTGCTGCGGCCGTCTCTTGCCATTGCTCGCCGCTAACAACTCGACCAACATGGGCCTTAGATACACCAAATTGTTTGGCTAACATTTGATGTGTAAAAGCTCCAGACCCATAGCGGCTCCGAATCTCGGCGGCTTTGGATTCGTCTAACTTTGTCGTTCGTTTGTTCCTGTTTTGCGTCTTGGGAGACGCCCATCTGGTGTTGGTTGGTGTGTAATCTCCGTCTTTATTTGGAAAACGATCCAGAGTCGTTCCAGGTGGGCGTTCGCCTAAATCAGACAAAAAATTCTCGAACGAGCTAAACCACCTCGGGCACACCCGGATACCACGCCCGCCGTAGAGTGACCAATTCGGAGCGTTTGGGTTCGTGGTTCTCTGCTTGGCTGCTTGCCAGGATCGGTAAGTAGGAGAATTGTGCATGGTGTGACCGTGGACTTTTCTTAGTCGTCCAATGGCTGTTGACACCTCCCGGCATAAGCACCCGCAGGACTGAGTGAGGCCTCTACGCAGGCTCCCACTATGTACTGTGATCTCATTTCCGCAGCTACAACGACATAACCACAACGCTTTGCTTTCCTTGTCACGACCGTCTTCTTTTATAACTGCTAGTCTGCCAAATGTTCTGCCGGTTATGTCAATCAAAGCGGCCATATTCATCCTTCACAAAAACGGATTTGGAGGTAAGATTTCTGCAGCTTCTGTGGTCGATCTGGCTTCGACTAAATCGGCATGAGGAAAAAGAGACCTGAGTTCTGAAAGCGTCCACTTCCCATCGCAAACCTCGGCCAACGTTGGCTCATCCAACGCGCCTAACTCAACCATTTCGAGTAAACGACAGGCGACTTCAACGGAGCTGGCTGCGCGCTTGGAGCCACGATTCTTTTTAGCCATGCCCAGATGCTGCGCGATTGCCGCGCTGGTGAATGCCTGCACCTCGGTCGCACCCTCTGGTTTTACGCCGCGTCGAAAGCTTGGCGCGTACATTTTCGTTTGCGGCCGTTGGCCTGGTAGATCAAATCTCAAATTACCGGCAGCGACCTGGGAGACAGCAATGCGGATATCTTCAACGATAGGGCCGAGGTTGTAACCTTGCACTGAGTACTTTGACCGCATAGCGCGCTCCCTTCTTGAGGCGTAAGATTCGACGCCAAAATAAAAGAGACCACGCAAACGTGCGTAGTCTCATGCTGCAATTGCGAAATGCTTTGAGTCGGATCAGTGGAACGGTTTCGTTCTACTGCTCGAATTCTTGTGGGAGCACCACGTCAGGGTGCAGGTGTCGGGGTCCGAAAAGAATTGCCTCATCGCGGAGACACGTCACTCACGCGATGAAGCGAAAACCTTTTAGATTGCCCGAGTTTTTACTGCCGAGAGTCTTCCGTTTGCATGAGGCCGAGCAACGTGTATGCATGTTGCTCCGAATCAGCTACGGCTTTGATCTGTGACAGGCCATCAGTGACGTACCATGTACCGTCGCTCTGGGCCACGCTCAGTTCCTTCATCAGCGCCTGCGGCGTGGTGAAATGTGGAGTGGCTCGGATCAGCTCACGCGGGGTGTTCAGCAAGTCCTCTACGAGTTCTTCATTGGTCATGCTGTACGCCAACAGAGCACGCCGCTGTAGCTCCGAGAGTTCTAAATTGTCGAACAGTAGTTTCACTCGGTCGCTAATCTGGGGCGTACCCAAGAATAGCGGGGCGGATTTCTGCGCGGTCGGTGCCGCGATCTGCGGTGCTACGAGGGTCGCCATTGTGAGTCTCCGAGTCTTGAAATGCCACGACGCAAGCCGTGGGTGTCACTTAGAATTTCTGGTGGATCAGAACAGAACCAGTTTTTTTTTGCCTTTTCCTGGCAAGGGGTCTTGGGAACCTGGGGAGGCAAATCTTCTGCTCTACCCTAGGCGACAACTTTTGGAGAAAGGGCCGCCTGTAGAAATCGACGAAGGAGTGTACCTTCCTTCGAGCTAACTGCTTTGTTTTCGTCTGGGGTAAAAACGAGAAGGAATTCCGCCACTGTTAAAATTGTACCATGAGACAGCACCAAAGTCAAGCACCAAATTACGGTGCCCTGGCTGAATGCCAATATAGCAGCTTTATTCGGACTCTGCAAGGCAAAACCCGCGACGTTGACCTATAAACGCGCCCGAGCGCCGGGATGGGGCCTTGCCTGGGTCCCGGTGCAGATCGCCCGTCCTGCATAAGGAAAAGCCTCGCCACAGCGGTTTCGGGTAGCGCCAGGGATCGCCAGATTGGCAACCGCGATAGTGGCGCCTAGCAAGTCCTTTGTTTTCAGTCTTGTCTAAGTACAGCACGCAGCTTGGGAGTCCAGGCCTAAGCGGGTTGAAGCCAAGGAGCCGGAGCCAGGACGGCCGGAATCCCCTCTTCACTTTGGGGTGGCGCAGGGGAGACGCTTCACCATCTTCTCAGGTGTAATCGGCTTCATCGTCCTACCGTCGATCATTGACTGTAAACGCCATCCGCCTTCAGAGGTGCCGTCGTGGTGAAACACAGCCTGTACCCTCGCTTTTTGATAGACGAGCGCACGAGTTGCACTTTGAGGTGGCCCACTCAATTTGTCTGCGTCGGGTTGGCCACACTTGGTGATGAGTGTTGCTGCGTCGTCGGGAGGTGGCGGAACGATGATAGGTTGGTTGTTCACCAACGCCATTTGCGAAGCGGCAAACTTCCAAACTACAACAAGCAGCAGAAGCATCGCTCCAAGAAGAACTGATCCGGCATACGATTTCCGCGCAGACTTTTGGGGCAGCGATCCGCATCGCGGACAGAACAGCGCTCCGTCGCCACACGACGAATTGCAGGTCGAACACGTAGCCATATGACGCTGAGGCATTGTCATTCAACCTGCGCGAAAGTACAATCCAGCGCAACCTATGGGATGGTATCTGCGAAAGAGCTTTGGCTTTGGACCGTTGAGACTGAATCTGTCCAAGTCAGGCATTGGCTATTCGGTCGGGGTTCGAGGCGCAAGAATCGGCGTCGGGCCGCGTGGCGAATATGTTCGCCTCGGTCGCGGTGGGGTTTACTACCAGAAATATCTCAATCCGTCAGGCACTGTTCCGGCCAGGCAGCACGTTCCTTCTCCGCCGACGAGTGATGCGCTAGCTGAACAAGTCCCTGTCACGACGGCACAGGTCTCTGCATTGCATGACGCAACTTCTGAGAGTCTCCTGAGTGAAATTCAGCAAAAGTACGACAAGGCCCGACTCGCCCCTATTGCGGCCGTGTTTGCCTTCCTTCTGATTGTGGCGCTGTTGGTTGCGAATGCGCCTCTCTGGGTCACCATTTCCCTCATTCCGTTGCTTTCGGTAGTCCATGGCGTACTGGCGCTGCACGATTACGAAGGAAAAGTTGTTGCTCTCAACTACGAACTCGATGCGGATGCTCAGGCACACTACGTTGAGTTCCTGAACGCAATACAAGCTTTCGCCGGATCGTCTCGAATCTGGCGAATCACGAGCCGTCAATATGGCGTTGACCGCAAGTACCACGGCGGCGCGAACACTCTTCTCGACAAGAAGGTCATTTCCCTTCGGACGGCTCATCCGTCTGGTCTCCAGACTCAGATCGCGGTCTGGGCACTGCCTTTGAGCGACCAAACACTTTATTTCTTCCCTGACCGGGTTCTTGTTTACCAAGGGAGAGTGATAGGAGCGGTAAGCTACGAAACTCTGTCCGTACGGTTAGAACAAACTCGATTCGTCGAAGCGGATGGAGTGCCATCAGACGCTCAGATCGTGGATCAGACGTGGCGGTACGTGAACAAGAACGGCACACCAGATCGCAGATTCTCGAACAATCGTCAGATACCAGTTGTGCTCTATCCGCAACTCGGCTTGTCGTCTTCTACCGGTCTTAACATCGTTTTGGAGTCATCCAACTTAGGCAAAGCCGCCACGTTCAAGGCCGGTATCGACAAGTACTCCACCAGCAGGAAATAGGAAGTGAGATTCAGATCGCAACATCCCGCCTCTGAGACATCAAACGTAACAAGCACGCCAAATAGTGAGACCTGGGATCGAGCGTAAGAAACTCGGACTTTAAGTGCTCTTCGGCCAAACCATCACCAGTATCCAGCACAGAGCAAGAAAGCAACTAACCATCCACGGCATCGTGAAAGCCGATATCCCTGTAGCAATCAGCAGCACGACCCTGACCGCGAGGAACGGATCGGCATCATGCTTTTCCTGATCGGCTAGGACCTCGGCCTTGTATCGCTCTAATGTTGTGCTTTGATCGAAGGGCGTGTTTTCTTCTTCGCCAAACATGGGATCACCTACTCAAGAGGGCTGCAAGTCTGCGCTTAGGTGGGGCAAAGCGCAATGGCACTCGCTAAGTCCATCAAACGATAGCATCGCAAAGCGGGTGGAGTTGACCTTGGCTATCTCTGCCAAATCGAGCACGTGCGCAGCGACAGCGACGTGGTACCACCGTGCAGCAATCGTTCCGTGGCTAGCAGCTTTCGTTCTGCGATGCCATGATCTCAGCACGCGCTGTTCGTTATAATTGCGAGCACGCGGGGGACCAGGTGAACATTGAAACACTGCTGGGTATGATCGCGGTCTTACTCTTCCTCGTCCTGTGGAAACTCCACAATATTGACAGCCGTCTTAAGGAGAGATTCCCTACCGAGGAAGAACGGGATCACAGGTTTGCAATGGAAGACCCGCACGGACATTGGGAAGCGCACAAAGACGACAGGAAAACGTGAATCAAGCCTCCAGATTCCGTCAACTCTTCCGTCGGACTGGAAACACTCCGAAGGCGTAAAGCCGCCGCTTCGATCCGCAAGCTACGACGTTCTATTCAGGCTCAGACGGCGGGCCAATAAGAATGAGAGACGACTCTATGATTGGAGATGTTCCAATAGTGACGTTCGATACGAGTGCCCACAACAGGTTGGCTCAGGATAAGGATGTGTCTCGTTCCAACGCCGTTTTGGAAAAGCTCAACTCTGAATATTGGTTTCGGTTCGCGGCATTGAGCATTGAAGAATTATTCGCCACCAGGAAGGCCGAATCTCGCAAGGCTCTCTTCGCAAGCTGTCAGGCCATTCAGCGCGGCCCGAGCGAATGCCTCCTACCCAGCAACTGGTTAACTGAGCAAATGATCCTGCACTATGCCAAGGACCCAGCAAATTTCGACTGGAAGCTCGTCAATGTCAGGTGTTCGGCCTGTGAGAACATGATTCGAAATGACGAATTAATCTCTGATGCTCAGATAGCGAAGGAGCAACACGCGTTCTATGAGCATCGGAAGGAATTGGACAAAAAGCGATTTGTCTCGCTACGCCCGAAGATTGAAGCGATATTCGGAAAGCACGGTGAGCTGTCGCCCACCATGTTTCAGCCCACGATCTCGCGATTAGAAAAGGCGGAAGGCGGCTCGATTCAGGCGATGGCGCAGAGTTACTACGACCGTGTCACCGAAACTAATTCCGACGCAGGTACCGTCGAGGAGTTCATGCGGGTTTGTCCTCCGTTCAAGGCACTCATCTACGCCATGTTCGTGCCGTGGTTCAACAATGCAGTGCGCGATCCCGTCACAGGTGAAGACTTGGACGCAGGAAGCAACGATCTCTACATGAGCGTGTATCTACCCTATTGCGACAAGTTCATTACGGATGACTGGGGACAAGCGAGGTCCTTACGAGCGGTGGCCTCCGCTGTAGGCCTTGAAACACAGATTCTCTGGTACAAGGATTTCTGCAACAGCTGCTTTGTGACTGCCTAACGCAAAATGTCTCCTGGCTGCTCTGGGGCTATAATTTCGGGTTAGGTCAGCGTCTACTCGGAGGTGATATGGAGCGCTTCAAGGCTTCCACGCAGTACGGAGATTGGGAAGGCACGGCTGCGGCAGATGAACAACCAAGTTCGATAAGGAAATGGCTTGAAAGTAATGGATTGATAAAGTCTGGCGAGTTTCTCGTGGCGGTAAGTCTCTATGTTTCGGAGCACGAATACAACTCCCCCTACTTGAGGGCGTTTGTGTTCCAGGGAGAAAAGCACGAGTCGGTCAAAAATGCTCTTGATACCACAAAGGGAGCGATCCCAGTGCGGAGCATAGAAGTTAAGTTGACCACCGAGCAATTCTTGGAGCTATTCAAAAGGTTTAGTGTGATGCTGACATGGCAAGGACTTCAACTTGAGGGGCGTGAGTACTCCGACACTAACAATTAGATGCCATGGTACATCTTATCTCTTCCCCTTCGCCCTCACCTTAGCCCAGCGCGCTCTCTGCGCAGCAGCAATCTTGCGGCGTGCAGAGGCTGACATCGGTTTACGCTTGGCAGTGCGCCCAGGTTTGCGGTAGACGCGGACGAAGGCCGACAGCGCCGCATCGAGTTGAGAGACCTGTTGTGCTGCGCGGTCGCGCTCTTTCTTCAACTGCTTCACGATCCCCAACAGATTCATTTCGTGTGCTCCTCTGGCTGAGAAGTATACACGCGGTCACGACGCCAAGGCCCAGCGCACTGCGTCTCTGTCCGGTCTTTCTCTTTCGCACGCTCTACCGTTTGCCACTGCATGTTGGACGGTTTGTCCTGCCCGCCACACTCAAGCGGCTTCACGTGATCCACGACGTACCCCGGACAGCTACCGTGGGTTTCACCTGTGGATGGGCATGGGTGTTTCCGCATGAAGGCTGATCGGGCCGCGTGACTGCGCTGTGTTCGAGCAGACGCCGGAAGACAAAAGCATAGGAACGCCACGGCGATTACTTTGACCATGGCTACTTCGCCTCAACAATGTCCAACCATTCAATCGAATAGCCAATGGGCAGAACCGTGCCGTCATCAGTGACGGTATCTCCACCTTTGTCATGGAAGTACTCGCCCGGCTTGCAGTACAGTTTGTCTAGGCTTGCGGCATCCACGTAGAGAGAGTCCTCAGAGTACTCGTCTTCTAGACGTGCGCCGTATTTGCCCAAGCTGGGCGCGGTCTCACAAGCATAGCGGCGCACCATGTACACGCGACCTTTGCCGGGATGACAAACGAAATTGCCACCGAGTGCGTTAAAGATGGGGCGTTTCGTCCCGTAAGGGTGGTGCGCATCAACCGCAGGAGGTTCCACGAAGCAGCTTAGAGTCTGACCGACCATGGCTCCGTATTCATCACAGTTAGATTTGCACTGTGCCTTGAGGGTCTGCCCGTTGTGCTGCAAAGTTATGACAGACGCAACGTCTCCACTGCCTCGCTTGTAGGAAGTGAGCCTGTAGCCTGAGCCGAGGCGGTCGCATCCGATGCAGGCCAGCGCTAAGGCCAGTGTGGCAATCCAAACAGTCTTCATTGTTAGAGGCCCCTTCTCTGGGCAATGTAAGCCCGTATAAACCTCTCCGATGTGATCTCGGCTGCGTTGTACGCGATGCGCTTGACGAGCAGGTACATGCCGATGGGAAAAAAGATTATGAGCCAAAGTGTGATCCCGAGCACTGTAGGCTTCATCTTATCCTCTCACGTTTCATGGTGATCTCCTTCCCCAACAGTCTACTATGTATGACTACAGGTACACAACATGGCCTTCAGTTACCTAAGTACCCACTAAGGGGTGTTACCTCGCACACGTTGACATGCAGACGTGCCCGTGCCACGATGAGGCATGAAACGCACAGCCGTGTTCCTGCGGGAGGACCAACTGGCAGACCTTGAGGCCCTGTTCAAAGCCACCGGGGCGAAATCATCTGAATCAATCAGGCGCGCAGTGGATGCTTACCTTGACGAGCATAAAGCTGAGGTTAAAGAAGGAAAAAAGCGTTGAGGGGCCTCGCCACTAACCCCGGATCGGCTCACCTGGCAGCCCGGCCAACTCACATGATAGTTTGCTAGACTCCAATGTCCGGCGCACGGCAGGCACCTGAACAGGTAACAGCTCTGCCCAATTTTTTGTGCAATGCTCGTGTCTTGCGGTATTCTACAGCGAAGGCGAACAAAACGCGAAATGTCAGATAAGTCAACAATCGAATGGACCGATGCGACGTGGAATCCCGTGCGCGGTTGCACCAAGATCAGCCCTGGATGCAAGCACTGCTACGCCGAGACATTTGCAGAGCGTTTCCGTGGCGTACCTGGCCATGCCTACGAGCAGGGATTTGATCTGCGCCTGGTACCGGCGAAGCTCTATGAGCCACTGAAGTGGAAAACTCCGCGCTTCATTTTCGTCAACTCGATGAGTGATCTGTTTCAGCCGGGCGTGCCCGATGAGTACATCATCGAAGTTGCGAAGGTCATGAAAGCGGCCGACTGGCACACGTTTCAGGTCCTCACCAAACGCTCAGAGCGAATGCGTGATCTTCTGAATTCTAAGCTGAAGTTCGCGGCTCACTCTGCTCACATCTGGTGGGGCGTCAGTGTTGAGAACCGTAAGCACGGGCTGCCACGGGTTGACCATTTACGTGCGGCTGACGTTGCAATGCGCTTCCTGTCTGTAGAGCCGCTGCTCGAAGACCTGGGAAACATGAACCTGGCGGGCATTCACTGGGTCATCGTGGGCGGGGAGAGCGGGCACGGCGCACGGCCGATGCAAAAGGAATGGGTTGTGTCCGTAAAGAACCAGTGCTGGAAGGCGCGGGTACCTTTTTTCTTCAAGCAGTGGGGTGGCGTGCAGAAATCGAAGCACGGGCGCGAGTTGAACGGGCGAACCTACGATCAAATGCCCGCACTCTTACAGGCTACGCAAGTCGCTGCAAAAGGAGTACGATTACAGCGTAAAGCAGGCTAAAGAGGGCAAGCCTTAGACTAGATGAGTACTGTTGATCCCGCCTACTACGGTCGGGAACAGACCGCAGTGAAGCATCGTGTCCTTAGTCGATATCTCACTCCGCTGCCGCTGATCGTGGGCCGCACCTGGGTTCGGGACATAGTGTTCGTGGATTGTTGCTCAGGGCCATGGCACACTGTTACTGACGACCTATCGGACAGCTCGATTGGAATCTCGCTAAAGCACCTACGAGAAGCGCGCAAGATTCTAGCTAAAGAGGGCCACATAGTTTCATTCCGCTGCGTCTTCGTTGAAAAAGATCCAATCGCTTACGCACAGTTGAAAAAATACTGCGATGGGGTCTCGGATATTCCGGTAAAAACTCTGCTTGGCGACTTCGTTGAGCACATCCCAGAAATCAAGCGATTTGTTGCCGAGCGCGAAGGTTCCTTTCCTTTCTTCTTTGTTGATCCTACTGGCTGGTCACCTCTCAAGATTGCCCCTCTCACACCGTTGTTGCAAGCCGAGCCGTGCGAGGTACTAATCAACTTCATGACTTCGTACGTCCGACGTTTCCTTGAGGTTGAGGGAAAGGATTTTGAAGCCCTGCTCGGGGAAAAGACAATGGCTAAGATTCGAGGACTCGTCGGCCAAGAGCGTGAGGATGCTGCCGCGTTTTCGTACGCAGAGCAGGTAGCTCGGGCTGGAAATTTCCCGTATTTCTGCACCAGTCTCGTCCTCAACCCGCAGACCGATCAGACGCACTACCACCTCATCTATGCGACTCGTCACCCCAAAGGTGTTGAGGTGTTCAAGCAGGCCGAGCGTAATGCGAGTGAATTTATGGAGCTGGCGAGGGCCGACGCCCGGCAACGTCAGCGTATTGACACTACGAACAACTATGAGATGTTCAAGGCGGAAGATTACGCGGAAGGAAATGACTACCACCTTACGAAGCTTCGTAGCAGATACCTCAGCGCAGCGCACGCGCAGGTCGAAGACGTGCTACGCCGCAACAAGCGGCCCCTCCTTTACGACGAAGCTTGGAAAATTGCTTGTCGCTTCCCGCTAGTGTGGGAGAGTGATCTCCACGGCTGGATCAACCATGAATGGCGCGATAAGATCAACGTGCTTGGGATGAAACCAAACCAGCGTGTACCTAAGTGTCTAGCAGGAAATCATCTACAGTGGAATGTGAGAGACTCAGCACCTTTGGCATAGTGCTTTTCTTGTGTGCCCATTATGCAAACGTCCGCTTTGTCCACATGGAAGAGACTCGCTTTGAGGAGTTTCGCTTTCGGTGCAGGCTTTGCCCTGATGCTCTGTGCCGTTGTGGGTCTGTGGATATGGCAGAGTAGCAGGCCTAAGGCCCAAGAGCCTTGGAACAATAAGGCAATAAAGGCGACGTTCACAGACCTGTCCATGGTGACTGACGCGGACAAGTTCTATTTTGACTTCAGGTATTCGTTGGAAAACACAACCGAGAAAGACTACACGGTTCCAGCTGACGCGAAGCTAATGCTGCGCGTGGCGAAAGACATGAGCTTCAGAGATATCCCAGAGATGACGTGGGAACAGGGTTCGTTCATACCTTCACGACAGAAGGTCAACATCAAAGTGCGGCTGCCATTTCCGCTTTCTGATTTCAACATCTCTCAGAAAAAGCTCGACGACTTGAAAGAAATGACACAGTTTGCCGACCGACGCCTCGCTGAGATGGATGGCTTTGCTCTGTTCGATTCAGCGGACAGGTACAGGGTGGACTTCCCAAACGGTTGGCCCGACGTAGCGACAAAAGCGGCCCAACAGCAACCCAGTGCGGGAGCTACGAATACGGCGGGCACATCCCTCGCTGGTGCAACTAAGGCGTATCGAGGATTTACTTACAGCTTTGATGGGCAAGCGTGGAAGAAAGGCCAAGCAGCAAAGAAATACAACCCACAAACCAAGGGCTTGGAGCCGTGGAGCGACGACCAGTACGACCCGCTAGGGCTTTTTACAAAGGAAGAAAAAAGCAGGAGGCTTCTGACTGAAGCACAAATTCGTCAAGTCGCTAACCAATTCAGCGTCTCCTACGAGGAAGCCTGGGAAGATGCCAAGGCACAGGGCTATCAGGTTCCTCCGAAGCAATGATTAGCCTCCTACCGTTCATTCCGCACTGGGGGTGAAGGCTTGTCCACACTTGGGGCAGCGCACCTCCTCAAATGAGACCCTAACGACTTCTCTTGGCGGGATGGCGTAGGAGCAGTGGACGCAGATGGTGCTTAGATCGGCTTCGCTAATCGGTTTGCGCTTCGTACGGGCCATTCTATTTCTTCTGCTTGCTGGCTTCCCTCTCCGAAACTATGTGATAAGCAACTAAGAATACTCCGTTGGATGATGGTGGTTTGGTTTCGTCGCCAAAGAAGATCGAGTCACTCCACAACTTGGCTTGGTAATCGTTATGAGCATGCACTCGACCACACACAGCAGTGTAGTGCGGGGACGGTTTTTCAACCAAAGTCTCAACGCAGTCCAGCACGTATTC
Source organism: Terriglobia bacterium (assembly GCA_963822555.1). Lineage (GTDB taxonomy): Bacteria > Acidobacteriota > Terriglobia > Terriglobales > Acidobacteriaceae > JAIQFF01. The sequence continues at coordinate 2,676,119 of CAWGHY010000002.1, read as the reverse complement.
TACGAAGCCGGAATCGCCTTTTACATCGGAGTAGCCCTCTACTGTGTACCTCGTCGCACTGCACTCGCCGGTCGTACACCAGTCCTTCGCGTCTTCCGAACGCACCGCTGTGACGTGGAAGACGATGGGCGTGCCTTTATCATCCTGTCCCAGTGCTTGCCCACGGAGTGTTAGCACTACGAGCGCAGCAATGGCGAGAATCCAGTTGGGCAGGTGAGTCACGGTCGGAAGTATAGCGCGCTGCAGGTCGATCATCGGAGCTATCTCATGTACCCCGTCATAAGCTCGATCACAACGTAAGCAAGCAGCGGGCAAATTGAGATCACTCGATGACGGTCCATGTCTTCGGCTGGGATCGTATCTTCCCTGAAGAGTCCGTAGTTTGGAATGGCCACGTAAGCGCCCAGAGCAAACCCCATGATCCACCTGAGCGCCGTGCCGGGGTGCAGCCAACCGATGAGACCGCTCATAGAAACGCCAACAGCTATGCCCCAAGCCGTGGCACCCAGGAATGCCAGGAACATCGGCACACGGTAAAGGAACACTCTGGAGACCCACCAGCCCAGCATCCTGCCAAACACCATTAACGCGAGAGCGGCAAATGCGAACCACATGGCGCGAGATTCTACTCCTTAATAAGGCCGAGGACCGGCTAGGCATGTGCCGAAGGGGCCAACTCGGGAGGTGCCGGGGCTGCTAAGGATAGAGGGGTCGCACGGCACGGTACGGATGAGGGCCACCCCGTTAAGCGGCAATCGGAAGTGCCTGAGGTGCAAGACGCAGCAAACCCGGCTGACGCACAGCGACCGCGATGACTCTGACCGCTTCGCTCGGCAGGAAGGTGAATACCCTCGCTAGCTTTCTGCAATTGCCGTGGTGCCAGCCATGGTGCTTGATGCAAAGCGTCTCCAGGTCGGCCGGGAAACCTTGAGCTTTAATCAGACGGTACTGCTCGACACCGTTTCGTATTCCAGCAGCCTCTCGTTGTTCTCTCCCGTCGTGATTCTTGTGGTGCACATTCAATTTGCTGAGCCTGGCCTCGGTACACTCACCGTAGCTGCAGCCCAGCACACCACCCGGTGAGTAGTGGGTGAGCACTTCTAGTTTCACGGCCTGGTTCTTACCGCGCTCAACACGTGCATACTTGGCGCGCTCTGCTGCCCGCACCTTTTCGGGATCGGCTAAACGTTGCGCTCTCGCCTTCGCAGCTGCTGCACCTGATTCCACGTTCCGTTTTTGCCAGGCGCGTTGTCTCGCCGTCTGCCGAATAAAGCGCTCAGGATTTTCCACGCGGCGTCGAGCATCACTGGCTTTCTTGATGGCGTTGATCTTCTCGGGACGAGCTTTTCTCCACGTGGCCTTCGCGGCACGGCTCTTCGCTGCGCGCTCCTCCGCTGTAGCAGCGAAATGCTCACGGCGTTCTTCTAAGGAGAGCACTGGGCGACCCAGGCGTCGAGCCTTGCGTGCGCGCTCCTTCTTACGTGTGCCTTCGGGGTCACGAGCGCGGCATCGGGCGTAGCTGGCGCGCTTTAAGACGAGTTGGTGCTCCGTTCGGGGCATGGGTCTCCTTTGGGCAGTGCTCCCGATTGCAAAGGAGGTATGCCTGATTCAGTTTTGGGTTGGGATCACGACCGGAAAAGGCCGTAACTAAATAGTAACATCTAAATCGCTGCTCTGTCAAGGTTGGGAAAAATCCCAGGGTCAGGACTTAGCAAAAAAGAGGGCCTGCCTGGCCGGATCGCTGAGCATTTTTGCCTGGGGTCCCCTTTTTGAATGCGCCGGGGTGATCGCTTGCCTTTGCTAAGGAGAGCCTCGCACGGGATGGGGATTTTCTGAGCACGAGTCAGCCCCCGCGCAGCAGTGGGTCCCAATCGGCGGGGGTACGGGTGGCACCTTTGCCCCTAGGCAATCCCCTACGCTGGCCAAGCTCCAGCTGAGCATAGCCGTGGCACCACGAGCGCGAGGAAGAGAGTTCGGCCGAGCACGCTCTGCGTTGACTATCTGTGGGCAAAAAGGAACCGGCCTGGGAGCAAGGGTGGTCAGCGTGACGCTCAGCGTATATGTACGGGGAAAGTGGGACAAAGAGCACGCCTTGATTGATTCTAAAGGGGCAGTTTCCCTACCATCACAAATAGGCATTTATGATGACATCATCACTAAGCATGCTGAGCCGAACTTGGTGGGCCTGGCGCTGCGCGCTTCCTGCCGTCAGGAGTACGCCGGGGACCCGGCCAGATCGCAGAGGGCGGATCGCTCAGTTTGGCGTATATGTACGGCGCAGGTCGTACGGAGGGAGGGTGAAGAGATGTCCAGGCGGGCAACCTCAGACCAAGGGCGAAGCGAAACGCACGGTAAACACTGAGCGAAGGCCTAGCGTTCCTTGGGTTGTGGGCTTGAGGGGAGCATGCGGCTTTAATTGATAGTCGTTATCACGATGATGGTTGAGACGCTTAGCTACTAATCAGGTAGAGACGAAATAGAGGAATTGACTCCACACCCTAAGGGTTGCCTTTTGTGTGGTCTAGGAAGGGGTTTATGAGGATAGAGACGGCGGGAAGCCTGGCACCGGCTCCGGGCTGGCTCCGCACCGGCTGAGGGCTTTCGCCTGTCTGTGAGCTAGTAGGGAGAGCAGCGTGTGTTGGCCGGAATCGTAGACGGCAAATATACGGCAAAGCCATTGGCTAGGCGGCCCGCTTGGCACCGGCCCGAGCAGGCTCCCTGGGATCGAGCTGGGCCTGTCAGGAGAGCTGCTCCCTAGGTCTGCAGGCGAGAGCTGGCCGGGTCCCGGCGCGCACAGCGGACGCCCAGGGTAACCCGCAGCTTTGGGTACCAAAGATTATCATCCTCCATGAGTCTTTTATGATGTCATCACATCTAAGATAGTGAAGACGAAAGAGAGGCACCCGACGAGGTAGGCAGAGCGAGACAGGCAGCGGATAAACCGGCGCACATCGCAGCGACAGCCCAACGGAGAGAAAACCGGGACGGCAAGCGAGGTCGGGGAAGCAGCCGCAGCCAGAAGCAGAGCTGATCCAGTGGGGCCAGGCGAGAAAGACCAAGGGCATCGACAGGGACTGTCCATGATCTACGAGCTACTGTGCATCTGGGATTTCACAGGATGCCGCGACCACAACCGAATGCAAGCGAGAGCGGAAACGTTGCGTACAACTCAGAACCGCACGACGTAGATGAGCGGGGCAGGCGAGGGCGAATTGTTAGGCACTCCACTTGGGGCATATCGCAGCAAAACACTCTTTCACATTGCGACCGCGCAAGCGGGAATCAAACACCAAAATTTTGATCGAGTATCTTGCCCGTGAGGCTGGGTGCTCGGATGAGAATTTTGTGCCAGGAGAACAGCAAATGAAAGCGCCAGCATACTTGTATCTTCGCGTTTCAAAAGAAGACGGACCACAGGGTGGCGGCAAGCAGGGCCTGCAGGATCAGAGGACGCAAATCACTGCGGCGTTCGGGGAGAAGTACGAATTTGTGGCAGAGTTCGTGGATGAGAACACATCTCGAAAGGTGTACATGGACGCTCGTCCAGCCGGTAAGAAGCTGCTGGCTGCGCTTCTCGGCAACGGCGTCCGCACTGTGCTGATCGCCAACTCGGATCGGCTTGGGCTGCTGAAGCAAGCTCAGACGTTCCTCGGCCAATGCGAACGCATGGAGCCGCGTGTCGAAGTGCTCACTCCAGACGGCACCAACCAAGTGACCGACTACATTCAGTCAGGCATCGGTGGCATCGTCAGCGAGAAGGGTTATCACGATCTCATTGACCGCTTGCAGGCCGGAAGAAAGCGCCTCGCAGCACAAGGCAAACGATGTGGGGGACGCTGGCCGTATGGGCATCACCCTCGGCACGAGTTCGATCATGAACGCGAAGTCTTGGGCCGCGTTTTGGAGATGAACAGGCAGGGCGCAAGCTACTACGCGATTTGCAAGCACCTTAATAGTCTGGGAATCAAAACTCGGTTGGGCAACCACTGGGTCGAGATGACAGTTAGAAGAATGTTGAAGCGCGGACCAGCGCAGTAAAACGTTTGGGGGATTAAGGAGGTACCCATGGTTACTCAGCTGGCCGGAGAGCTACGCAGAGAGATCGAAGTGTGTGGCATCGAATCACCCGTTGTTCTGACACTCACCCCTGAGGGACTGGTCTTCAAGATTAAAGGCTCCAAGATCGGAGTCTCCGCACCGTGGACAGCTGTGGTCAACGCCTGCCAAACGCCGAGCAACGCGCCTGGCAAATTTCACGACCGGCCGATTGCTTTTCTGCAGGATACGGCCCGGCGCATTCAAGCATCACTCATCAAGCGCCTCGACAAAGAACAGAAAGAGAGTGGCACCGGCTCGTAGTTAAGTCGTACGCGCAGCGGTAAGAAGGGGCTGGGCTTGAATGCTCAGCCCTTTTGTTTTGCAGTGTGCAACGGAAAAGGAACCCAACCAATGACTAAGACTAAAACGAAGTACGCTCCTCTGCAGATCGGGAGTACCGTGTTCCGAACGAAGGGGCCGCTGAAGGAAGAACGGCAGCGATATGTGACAGAGCAGAGCGCGCTCGATGCCTTCTGGGATACATCCACCCTTGAGCAGAGATTCGGGTATTTGCGGGAGCAGTGGCCTGTGGCTTGGGTGATGGAGCACGTCACCAATTCACTGGATGACTTTCGTCGGCATAGCGCAAATGAGGAAACTCACACCGTCACCGTAGCCCTGGGCGCGGACTGGATGAGTGTGGAGGATGATGGGAGTTCCATCCCCTCGAAGGTTGTGAAGGGCATTCTCAACTTTAACGAGACCGTATCCTCTAACTTGAAATACCGTACCGGCGCTGGTGGCAAGCTCGGCCATGCTGGTCACGGCTGCATCGCTGTGCCGTATGTGTTCGACAAAACCAAGAATGCCGCAGTCGAAGTGTCGATTGAAAATACCGAGACGTTGTTCACGGTGTTCCCTGGGCGGGACAGAGCAGGCCTGAGTAACATCAGCCCGTCGCTGCCCGCCACACTTGCGCCTTCGACTCGTACACGTGGAACGGTGAACACGGTTCGGGGCTGGGTGGGGCTTGCAGAGCTACCGACCACGTATTTGGGCGAGGAGCTGTCTACCGGTCAAGCAATCAAAAGGCTGGTGCAGGATTTCTCGGTGCTCAATCCAGATGTGAACTTTGTCTTCACGAGCAAAGTGAAGGGTCTCGCTAGTCAGAAGATCGACGCCACGAATCCTACTTGGCACAAATGGTCCACATCCGGCGCAGGCATTGCCCTTTGGTACCCTTCTGACAAATTTCAGGAGATCGTAGAGAACCAGGCCAAAAGAAACGTGCTGCTGGAAGATTTCATTGGAACGTTCGATCAGAACGGACACAGGCGCTTCACCAAGTCCGAGATCGCTGGCATTCTCAGCGCAGCAGACCTGCAGGCTGAGCGTTACGTTTCAGATTTGCTGGGCGGCGACCGCACCAAGATCGACGCGCTGCTTGCGGCGATGAAGGAGAAATCGGACAACCTTGATCCTAAAGAGCTGGGTTTAATCGGCACGCCAGAGATGCTCAGTGCAGTCGAGAATTTGTATGGTGCTATCGCAGGCACGCAGGTTCACAAACGTAGAACAGTGACGTACGCCGATTTGCCATTACTCGCAGAGGGTGTGTTCGCGGAGTCAGCTGCACAGAGGCGAGTCGTGGTTGGCATCAACGGCACTCCGGCGATCACGCTGCCGAGAGTAGTAGAGGAATGGTTGAATGAAAACCACATTAAGGAGGACGCAAAAGTATCTTTACTGCTCAACTTGGTGTGCCCGTATTTCCACACGATTGATTCATCCAAGAGCGCAACGCTGGTGATTTATGGCGACCAGAAATCGGCCATTAAGACGGTGCTCCGAGAGGTTACCGAGGCCTACCGCAAGCCCGGCTCTGACGATGTGTTCGAGTCCAAACAAGTGCCCGCTGAGTTCGCTGACATCATGGCAGAGTTCAGCGATGAAGACCGTAGGCGCTTCACCGGCAAGCGTAAGGCAGGTGGACAATCGAAAGGGGACACCGAGCTGTTCGCACGCCGAGACGCAGCGGTCGTGCGGCTGTTCAATCAAATCAGCAGAGAGAGACCGCAAACAAAGCGACACGCTTATTACGTTGCCAAGCACTTAGGCCTATGTGGTGCGGATCACGGAGAGAACAAGGATGGCAGCACGGCCATCGCGGAGATCATCACAAAGGCGTGCTGGGATGACGCCATCAAGTGGGATCGTGTTCTAGATAACACACGATCTCTCAATGTGCCCAAGGGCTGGGATTCGGCTGAGATGTTCTTATCTAAGTCCATCCCACAGTTCGATGTGGACATGGGCTTGGGCCAGCGTGTGCGCTTGGTGGTCTGCACCGAAAAGGACGCCATGATTGAATCGGTGGCTAGTGTCTGTGAGGAGGAGCACATTCCCAGCATGAGCTTTCACGGCCAGGCGTCAGAGGGGGCCGTATATAAACTGGCTGAGCACATTTCAAAGTGGAAGGGAGAGGTAGATGAGGTAAGAGTGGGCTACCTCGGAGACCACGATCTCGCCGGGTTGACGATTGATAGTGTCGTGTTTGCGGGAAACGATAAGTTTCCAGAGGGGAAGCTCAAAGCAATGCTCGATGAGTTCTTCCCCGGCTCACCACGAATCGTGGCAGAACGACTTGGGATCACAAAAGCCGATCTGAGCAGCCCAGAAAACGTTGGTTATCTCATGGCATTGCCTCGGGAAACCAAGCAAAACAAGAAGCAGCGCGATGAGTACGTAGCGTCCTCTGGTACGGACCAGACCTTGGGCATCGACATTCTTTCTACTGAGGAAATTGAAGAACGTCTGAGGGCATTCATTGCGCGCTTCAAAGACCCAGCTGTCTGGGCCGCACGCAAGGCGTACCGGACAGCGGAGCAAGCGAAGCTATCCAAGTTCGTAACAGACGGTGGAATTACGTAGTGCGCCAAGCTTTGAAGGAGCAAAGCGCAAAGCAGTAGCACCACGTACGAAGGATTAACCGGGGGCTGGTCCACAAGGGCTGGTCCTTTGTTTTTGCGTCACGGGGAATGACGCCTTTCGTGTACGCGCTCAACAACGGCGGATCGGACGGTCTTTCTGACGTGACACTGGGCGGCATGGAAGTCGTAGCACGGCTCACAGAATGATTCGCCACAGCACTCCATTCGACAGTCAGAGCATATCTCGGTTCCGCAGTCGGAGCACTTTGCCACTGCGGGCTTGCCGCACAGCATTCCGACATCGCTGTCGCTGGAAGCGTAGATGAGCTGGCAATTAGACATCGGCGCACGCAAGGTCGCAGGAATGCCAACCGGGGACTGGCTCACTGTGTCGCTCTCGCTCGAACAATTTCTCACGGCCTACGCTCTGGGAATAATTACGGTTCTTGATCTTGAACCACGTTGTGCAGTTGGCCTCTGTTGTGTAAGGCCCGTAGCTGTGTTTCGCAACGATGCCTTCCAAATCCATCTTGCATACGCGCTGAAACAGAGCCGTGCCATGTTGTTCGACGTGTTCAACGTATCGCATTCGAGACTCGGGAGCATTGGAGAGGAGACGCCGAAGTTCGTGCTTGCGGTCTGTCAGTCTCTCCGTGCGTAAGTCTCGGCCGTCACTCATCAACAGGTCGAACGCAAAGAAGGAGACTTCGCCCCGGTGAAAGAGCAGATTGTTGAATTGGGGCCTACCGCGTCTGTCCAGGCACACGATTTCGCCATCAACGACGGTCTTACCGGCGTGGGGTAGTGTCATGGCCTTGCGAAGGTCGTTGAACGAGAAGGGATGGCCGTTGCGGGAGATCAATTCAACGCGGCCGTTCTGGATGATGGCAAGGGAGCGAAAGCCGTCATACTTTAGCTCAAACACCCACTCGGGGTGGTCAAATGGAGCGGGCTTACGAGACAACGGCATCGGCTGGAATGCCATGGATAGAGCCTATCAAGAGCAGCGGCGAAGGTGGGGCGAATGCAGTCCTTAATTTCTCCTTGGCGAACGAAAGGCGAAGGTATACGATCTCTTTGTGGATGAGGGAAGAAAGCGCGTAATTGGCATCATCGCCGGGATTCTGCTCGCACATCACATGGATGTGGCCGACGATCTCTTCGGAGGGCCGCAGGGTTCGCCGCGAACTGACAAGAGAATTGCTGCGGCAGTACAGTGGGCCACACTGGTCATGGAAAAAGTTGACGCTACGGTCGGACGGCTTGCGTGAAACTCTTCTCGGCTACGCGCCCGGCCGGAGCGATGGCTTGTCTGTGCTCGTAAGGGTATAGTGCTGCACTGAGCAGGAGAAGGTGTACAGCAATGATTCTGAAGAAAGTTCACGTAGAACATTTTCGTAGCGTTGAAGACTCAGGCGATTTCGACCTGGGTCAAGTGCTGTGTCTGGTCGGAAAGAACGAAGCTGGCAAGACCGCAGTTGTTCAAGCACTGGCTGGTCTGAATCCGCATCCATCAACACCTGTTGCCTATGACTTGGAACGCGATTATCCGCGTCGCTGGCTGACTGAATACGAAACACGGCACAAGGGCGAGCAGGCGGTGGTGGTCACGACCGAGTGGATTATCACCCCCGAAGAGAAAGCAGCAATTGCTGAGCAGATCGGGGAAAAGGCTGTGCCTAGCCAGTCGGTCAAAATCTTTCGACGCTACGGCGATGCGGAACCGCAGTGGGATGTGCCTATCGGTTACAGGGCTGCGGTCGAGCACCTGATCGAAGAAGCCCGGCTCAATGCGTCAGAAAAGGCACCCCTCGCCAAGGCTGCGGTTTCCGATGAGTTGCGAAAGGCCCTTGAAGAAATAGCGGAGCGCACCGAAAAACAACAAAGACTTCTGGACAAGTTATACGGCTTTCCGGGCAAGAACGTTCGTGGATTTGTGGAAGGAGTTCTTAAGTTGAACTTGCCTAAGTTCATGTACTTCTCATACTACGACAGAATGGTCGGTCAGCTTCGTATTGACACTTACCCAGCGAGAAGTGCAGGTCAGCAACCGCCAACGATAGATGCTGGCGAGCAGGTGTTCCTCGATTTTCTGGAATACGCAGGAACTTCCATCGACGAGATTACTAACGCAACGACATACGAAGGGCTAAATGCACGTTGTGAAGCTGCGTCGAACCGCATCACGCATCAACTATTAGAGTATTGGACACAGAATCCGAATTTAGAAGTCGAAGTGAGGGTGACAAAAGCGGAGCCGAAAGACCCGCCACCCTTCAACGCGGGCGTGGTTGCGAGAGCGCGGGTACGTAACAATCTGCACAAAGTCAGCGTGCCGTTTTCGGAGCGCAGTGCTGGCTTCATATGGTTCTTTTCGTTCTTGGTGAAGTTTGCACAGGTTCAAAAGAACGGCGGGAAACTGATTCTCTTGCTTGATGAACCGGGTCTTACCCTTCATGGGAAAGCACAGGCCGACCTGCTTCGGTATTTTGTTGAGAAACTTGCGCCAGACCATCAGGTGATTTTCACCACACACTCGCCTTTCATGGTTCCCGCCGACAATTTGCCTGGTGTACGGATTGTGGAAGACAGAATCCTGCAACCACGCCCTGGCCAGTGGATTTCGGAAGGCACTAAAGTTCGCGATGACACCTTAGTCACTGACCGGGATACCCTGTTCCCACTACAAGGTGCCCTGGGGTACGACATCACGCAGACCTTGTTCGTGGGAAAACATGTGTTGTTGGTGGAAGGGCCGGGGGACATTTTGTTCCTACAGGCTTGGTCCTCTGCCCTCCTGCGTCGTGGCAAGGCTGGGCTTGATCGTCGGTGGACGATCTGCCCAGCAGGCGGCATCGACAAGATTCAACCCTTCGTCGCTCTGTTCTCTGCTCAGAAGCTGGACATCGCTGCAATCACCGATTATGCGAAGGCTGACAAGAAGAAGCTCGACTCACTACGCCAGAACAAGATCATGGAAGGTGATCGACTACTCACGTTTGCTAGCGTGCTTGGATTGGAAGAAGCCGACATCGAGGATGTATTTAATCCTGCGCTGTACGCGCTAGTTCTGAATCAAGGATTCAATCTCACTGGTACAAGCGAAGCCACGGCCCAGAAGGTCATTGACGCAGACCCGAATACTACGCGGCTTTTGAAGAAGGCAGAAGCGTACTTCCGAGTTTTGCCGCCCAACGCGCCTGAGTTCGATCACTTCACCCCTGCGGACTGGTTGTTCACGCACCCAGACCTGCTCAATGGTGATTCACCAGAAGTGGTCGAAACTCTAGAACGAGCACAACAGGTCATCTCAGCCTTGAACAAACTGTTCACATAAGTGATGACGTGTCGTCACCCGTGGACAAAACAAAAATAGCCCCACGCAGCCAAATGGAGGCCGACGTGGGGCGTTGTCTTTTATACCCCCCTTCCAAATATGCCTTGCGTGGCGTATCGAGGGCCGGGGAGGCCCCAGAGGGTGGGTAAACAGCTAACTTTCGTTCTGCTAGGAGCAAAACAGGGGTTCCTGAGCGGATTAGACCGCTACTTGGTCCGGCGTACGGGCACGGCGGGAGGCCAAAGCGGCCGTCGCGGCAAGTTGAGCCGCCGAACGGGTTGGCGGGTCCAAGTTGAGATCGGCGCAGCACGGTGCGAGGTGCGGGTTCGGTTTTGAGAGTGCGAGCCGTTGCTGAACGAGACCCCAATGCTCTGTGGACTCCGGCGTATCGTTACACGCCCACGGGCGAAGTTCTTTGCCGGGGTTTGCTTTCTCAATTCTCGATAGCTCGGAAAGCACATATTCCTGCGCTTCAGCTACGTTCATCATTTCCTTTCTGAGCTAGGACGGACGGTTTGTGGACCGGGCAATACATAGGAGAGTCCTCCACGCATCGGCACTCAACGGTCTCGGTTTTTGTTTCCGGTTTCTTCGGCTCTGGCAGCTTCGGTGCCGGATTCGTGGTGAACTTTCCTTCTATCGTGAGTGGCTCCCTGTCCGCGAACGAGGCCTCAGCGAACGAGGGACGTTTAGGCACAGTTCCTCTGAGCTGTTCCTCTGTCATTGGCTCGGGGTGCATCAGTTCAGGAGCACCGAGGACCACAACGCGAATACTTTGACGCTGCAGAGCTTCAAGAGTCTGCTCGTTGTCCGGCACCTTACCGTGAGCGCGGGCTTCAACCGTCTCAAACGCCTTAGCAGCTGCCATCAGGCCACTCTCGCCTACCTTCTCTGCTGTCTCAAGCAAATGCGTGGCAACACGCTCCTCAAGGGTCTTTCCAGTTTCATCCTTCTTTGCAAGCACACGCTGCATTGTCTGCTGCGATTTCTGAGCCTTCGACAGCTTCTGCTTCGGAACGTATCGGCCGTTTCCATCTCTGGGCCGGGGCACAATGGCCGTACTCTGTTCGGGAGCTGGCGTAATTCCCATCGCATCTTTTACCGCCTGCACCATGGCCGCATCGTTCGCTTCTGTATTAAATTGGTCGGGCATCGTGCTGAGTTCCTTTCTGCGCTGCTTCAAATCCCAAGCGGTATCCCGTGGCGATGTCTAAGGCTCGGCGTTCATCTACGGTTGTCTCGGCATGCTTGGCGCGTGCCCCTTTGAGCAGGGCCTGAGCAGCGGTCATCTCTTTATGAAGCGCCGAGGCCGCAACGTGCAACGATCTGGCGTCCTCGCGCAGGACAGAGAACCATTTTCTCTTGTCCCTTTTCAGCTCAAAATAGCGGGTGCGCCACCGGCGCTTGGCGCGCTTGAGCAGCCTAGCCGCCTTGAGGGCTTGCCTAATCGAGAGCCTGGCTCTTGCCTCGGCAACACTTTTTACTGCTCGGCGTGTAGCTTTGCGGCCTTCATGCGTTGAGTTGCGTGCCCTCAGCTCGGCTTGGCGCAAAACCAATGTCTCTGGTGTCATCACTTCTCCCTCTAAAAGAATCGGGCCGAGCAGTGTTAGAGGCACTCCCCAGCCCTAGCCCAAGGGAATGACCCTTGAGATTTCTCGTACTGAATTTTGTTTGGTTATTTGCTACGGTGTTCGTATTCTGCTTCGGTGTCCATCGCTAACACCTCTAAGAAGAATTCGAGGTCTTTCCGCAGCTCAGCGCACAGCTTTACGTCTTCCTCGCGCTCTGAGTTTTCCAGCTTTTGGATTCCTTCGATGATGGTGATGATGGAATGCCGCAATTTGCGCAGATGCTCACGCAACGGTCATCTCCGTTGTTTTTGCGGCAGGCACTCGGCTCGCGGGGTGCCTTTCACGGTGAGTCAGCACATCCTGTGCAGCTTCTCTTTGGCGTTTCACTTCCACATTGATCTTCCTGCGAAGCATCTCCAAGATTTCTTCCTGGGGCAGAAACACCAACTCCTCAGTTCTGAGTCTCTTCACTTCTGTTCCTACGCGAGTGAACGCATGGAACAGCAACGAAAACGGGTGCTTCAATAGCACATTTGCTTCTTGCTCAGTGATCGTCCAGGGAGACAGGCTCCACGTACCCACTCTGTCTTGAAAGGCCTCCCGTAGTGCGTCAATGCGCTCCTCGTCAGACTTGAATTTGTCGCGTTGCATTGTTTTACTTGGTCTCCCATTGTTTAAGCCGGGCCAGGACCCAGGCCTGATCGGCGGGGCTGAGGTTGAGAATGAGGCTGTTCTGCGTTTGAGTCGTATCTAGATTCTTGTTCAACCGGAGAAAGCGAATCTTACGAGCGGCGAGAATGGCATCGGGGGATGGGTGTGCGTCTGACATTTCAATCTCCTATATATTTGCTGACTTCTGAGTTAATAATCTGGGACAAGTTCTGGCGAAATGCGCGCCGTTGCTCAGCTGTATCAAGCTCAAGATCACTATCTCGTTCGTAGATGTACGCCACGATTTTCTTTGCGCTCTGGTCTGAGGCGTCTTCCAAACACTCCCACCACTGCCGGTTGCTGCCCGGTCCTAGGGGTCTGCGCAAACGCACTGCTCCAAGCCGCGCAGGTGGGTGTGGGTGCTGTTGGTGCAAAAGTCGGGAGACAATCCCTCTCCAAACGTGCAAATCCCTGTCTATGTCTCCCTCTCCAGAAAAGATGTCTTCAAGTAGGAGATCAGCAGTCGAGCCGGACAATTCCAAAGCGTTCATGTGACCTCCTCAAGAGATGCCAGCGCCGCTAAGCGCTGCTAGTTGATGATGTACACCGCAAAGTGGGGATTGCTGTTTTCCCAGCCTGTTTTGGTAGCCTGCGCTATCACGGTTTCACTCGTTGCCACTGAAATTGGAGTGGTGTACTCAGGCGAAACGAACGGGATTGGAAAACTGCCATCAGTCGTGTACCAGATGTGATCGAATTCACTATCCACCGTCATGGTCACCGTCTGTGTTCCGGTGTACGTTCCAGCGGGAGGCGCGAATGCAGGTTCCTGCACGATGAGCGTGTACCGAGACGAACCTACGGCAGAATTGTTATATCCAGACCGTGTGGCAATGGCCTTCACAGTCAAGCTCACGTCCACAGTGACGGGACTGGTGTATTCGGTACTAGAAGGCGTGGGTGTGCTGCCGTCAAGGGTGTAGTAAATGTGATCGGCACCGGCCGAGGTGATGGTGACCATCACCACGTCGTGGGATGCGTACGGAAAGATAGAACCGTCCGGTGAGAATGTCGGCGTAGGCTGCGTCGGTGCGGTACCGGCGAGCAGCTCATTAGTCTTATGCAAGAGATTGGTCTCTTGCAACAAGTTCGGCATCTGCAGGAGGTTCGTTGCGCTCAATGTCATGGGACTCCTTGCCGCGATGAATGCGGCTGAAACCGGGACCGGCGTAAGAAGCGCCGGGCCGGTCTTGAAATTTGTTCGACTGGGGCTCTAAAAGAATCGGGCCGGGAGCGTTGAAGGCAACAGCCAATTAGGCTGGTGGGTTGCTCAGCGAGAAGACGGCACAGAAGGCCGAATTGCACACACCCGATGCTGGGCTATTTCCCCACGGTGTGGCAAAACCAGCGAAGTCCTGCAATCTCGTGAAAAATTGAGACTCTACACCGATAACAGAATGCCCTCCTGCTATGGCTGCAGTTTCTGTGACATCAAGGCCCCATCCAAGTCCACCATCAACACCGGGGCCACTAGACACTGTGAACAAGCTGCCATCATTCGTGACCGCTGCACCTGACTGAATGAGCAGAACACCTGCGGGTGTTTCGCCCCACGTTGGATGTTTTGTGGAGTCAACAGGGAAATCAGTACGGATGTGGTCATTGAAGTTGTTGTCAATGAGAAAACCAGTGGCTCCGAAAACTTCGTATGCGACGACACCGATTTGACAATTAGCAGCCTCACTTAGAGGCGTAAACGTGAAGGTCACAGCGTTGCTTCCACCAGGAAGAGTCGAACCCACAGTTGTTGAGGCAACATAGTAGCCGAGCACGATGGTTTTGCCTGCATCGCTATCGGCTGTGATTGGATTGATATTCGTAAAGTAGTGGTTGCTCTGCGAATCGGACAGGGAGATGAAGTCAGCTCCATTTTGACCGTCCGTACCCGCCGCGCCATTATCAATCGCCACAAGAGCAACAAAAATAGCATTGCCCGCAGTCAAGGGTTGCTCAAATACTGCGGTCGCGGTCGCACCTGCACTGGTGTTGATCTGCTTCGCTACCTGGACTACTCTTGCCAGAGGAACCTGAGAAATAGTGTACGTTGCGCTACCTACCGCAGAGTTATTCTTGTCTGCTTTCACAGCGATGGCTTGCACGGTCTCATCGGATGAAACTGTGATCGGCCCGGTGTACAACGTAGAGTTGGTAGTCGGCGTACTGCCGTCTGTCGTGTAGTAGATTGCATCGGCATCTGCGGATAAGATCGCCACAGTCTGCGCACTGCCGTATTCGCCCGCAGGCGGGTCAAATGTCGGTGTAGCTTGTGCAGCTCCACTCACCGGCGTGGAAGTAAAGGCAAAGCCCATCGTTTTGGCTTGGCTGCCCGCGATGGTGATGGTGTTCCCTCCTGACAAAGCCTGAAGACTCACCTGCGCATTCTCACCGGCATTGGTGATCGAATTCACCAGGCAAGCTACGAGCAGAGATTGGCCCACGGCAACCGGATCGCACGGCGCTATGCTCGGGTTCATGGCATGGAGCTGGGCAACGAAGGTCACGTTGGGTAGGTCAGTCGGCAACGGTGACTCCACGAGCATTGATACCGCGTCACCCTCAATGGCTGTGACCACGGCGCGGACGTTGATGATGTCTCCCGCTCCGTACACAGAGCTGGGGCTTCCTTGAATTGCTTGGGACATGGGACTCCTTGCCGCGAGATGCGGCTGAAAATGAGACCGGCCATCGTGCGCCGGGGTAGAACTTGAAATGTGTTGGGATACCGCTGAGCGTTGTTCTAAAGCTGGGGTCTTACGGTTTAGAACTTTCTCTCACCGGGCGTGTTCGCCTGGGGACAGGAAGGTCAAAACCATGGAATATCCGCGATCCGATAGCGATCCATTAGCGCGGCTTACACTGCTTTGGAAGTACTTAGAACGCCAGTCATGCCCTGTAAGTCCTTGCGTTTACGTTTTCACGCGGATTCGAGTCCTACCTGAGGAGCCATTCTTTCAATGGCTTATCATCGCTGGAATCACTTTGGAATCAAACTTGAGAGCTAAAGCAGCAACTTTCGAGTCAGCCTGTTCCATCTCATTTGTCACCACATCCCCGTAAATGTTGAGCGTGGTCCGGATGTCCGAGTGCCTCATGAGTTTCTGTTGCACGGTGATTGAGGTTCCCACCGCATCGAGCCACGAGCGATACGTGTGCCTGAAGCGATGTGTGCCGAGCCCACCGATCCCGGCCGCAGTGGTGGCCTCCTGCAAGGCTCTCCAATACCCTGTGTACGAGTAGGGCAGTCGGCCAAGCTTCACCGGAGAGGGAAAGAGCCAATCCTCTGCATCCCCGAACTCTGTCCTCTGCTTCCAGGAGGACAGGATCGAGAGCAGCTCGGGATCAAGTTACTTGCGGCTGGCAGGCGGAACAATGCCATTCATGCGCAAGTATTCCACCATCTGCCCGTAGTGATCGTAGGAGTGGGCCACGGCGTCAACGGCAAACTGAAGCCGCGTGTTTTGCTTGACCGTACCAAACCGCTCCGGCAGCACAGGAACAACCGCGTTTTCTGCGGTCACGGTCGCCGCAGAGCGATGCAGCGCGGTGAACGAGCCCTTGAGGTAATCGAGGATCTCGGCTTTCGATCGTACAGCTTCGGGTCCGGTCTCGGCCTCCTGATCTGGGGCTGGCTTCTGTCCGAGCATGCGGGCGGCCATCCGGTAGTTATTTGCGGCGAGATGTTTGATTTGCTCGGCGAAGGTCCGGGTGCCGGTGAACTCGCCCGCAGTTGGCGCAAAGGAATATTTCGCCTCCGGCATGGCATCGGCGGCCAAAACGACCTCTTTTTCACAGTTGGAGATCCAGGTGTCGAGCGCCTGACCGACGGTGATGCTGGTTTGCGCCGAGACAACGTAGCTAGTCAGAGTGATCAGCAGATACGGCAGAATGCGAAAAGCCCTTTTCATGATAGTTCCTTGAAGAACAAAATTATGAGAGGTTAGAGCAAACGCATGAGCAGAGACAGACCTGTAGCTCAATGCGCACAAAACTGGACTGGTTTTCAGGAGCGAGGCGGGCCGCGGTCGGTCTCAGGAGAGCCGATCGAGGAAACTGCGATTACTGAGCCACACGGCACCGAGTTGCTGCCCATGCGCTTGAACGGGGCGGCAATCTCGAACACGGCGAGAGTCACGAACTGAAATTGAATGAAGCTACGCATGCCGCAGCGAGCAGGCAGCGATTTTAGGACATCACCGAAGGCGCGACCCCTGATGATTGCGGTGGGTGGCTCTTTTCGGGTATAAGCCCGTCGGTTGATCGTATGAGGACGGGAAGGCGGGATCTGACCGTCACACCCGGCTACGCAAGCAGACGCCGACGTAACCAGCACCAGGATCAGCAGCACGGAAGTGAAGGCAGCGCGGCGCACGAGATCAATGCTCAGACGTGCCGATAGCTGGAACGTTCCGACCTCAACGTGTTGCCTGCATCATACATCAGGGGGCACGTCGAGTTACTTCTCTTCATAACCGATTGCACATGCCTCTTGGATTGCTCCCGAATCACAGGCAAACCGGAAATTACGCCCAAAGCCCGTCGCGGGCCAGAAGTCGGCTTGTGGGAAGTTGACGCTTGGCGAGGATTGGAGCCGATGACAGGCATCCCGGAAAAGACCGATGGGACTGTCATGTTTCCGAACCAAGGGGGCGGATGTGATGTTACAAAGCAGGGGGAAGAATCTACGAAAACCCCTATTCATTGCCTTTTTCTTGACGAGCTGTCCGCGGAGACATTTTTTTCTTTTTGGACTGAGCGGTAGGCGTGCAGTCAGGTGCTAACTATTTGGGCGTAGAGGGGACCTCAGACTCGTGTTTTTAAGTCCGACCGTCGCTAGGTCTTCGCCCTTCGGTGGTATAGGGAAAAGGGACTACTTTCCCGAATTCGGGCGCGGGTCTCCTGGGGATGGGTGGGCGGCGAGAACTTTTGATAGCTCGAACTAACCTGAACAATAATGATCCACGCTGATCGTAAGCGGCAAAAAGGGAACGTAGCGCATCAATTTGTTTGGAGCCTGCCAAGCGCCGGAAACGGTTTGACCGGGTGGCGCATTCTCGGCGACAATTCTGGCTCGATGCAATAGATTTTTGCCGGTAGATTTGTGCCAGTCGATTCGAGAATGGCAGGAGCGATCATGACTCATGACGCCGCGGTTTTAAAAGCCCGCGAGATCGCCAGTGGCGTGCTGGCGCCATCCGCAGGGCAAAACGATAAGGCGGGAAGATTCTCTACTGAGGCCATCGCCTCGCTGGGCGAGGCCGGACTGCTTGGGCTGACGCTACCCGCGAATGTTGGCGGTTTGGGGTTAGGTCCTCGCACGCTCGCGGCCGTGATCGTCACGCTCGCCGAGGCAGATGCTTCGGTCGCCATGGTCTATCTCATGCACATCCTCGGCGCGACGGCGATCTCGACGGCGCGTCCAGGCGCAACTCAGGCAGTCACGCCGATACTGAAAGAGATCGCCGCTGGCCGCCACCTATCGACCCTGGCTTTCAGTGAAGCCGGATCGCGCAGCCATTTCTGGGCTCCGGTATCACGCGCACATCGGAATGGCAACGGCGTGCGAATCAGCGCCAGGAAATCGTGGGTGACCAGCGCGGGCAATGCGCAGAGCTATGTCGCTTCTGCGCTCGCGCCGGAAGGAGCGGGACCTACCGATTCGACTCTCTATCTTCTTACAGCGCACACGCGCGGCTTTTCCGTAGCCGGGCCCTGGGACGGTATGGGACTTCGGGCGAACGCTTCTGCGCCCATTACGCTCGACGACTGCGAGGTCCCGTCCGACCTCCAACTTACAGAGGACGGCGCCGGGTTCCCAGCCATGTTAAACGTGATACTGCCGCTGTTTAATTTGGGAGCGGCATCGGTGGCCCTGGGGTTGTGTCGAGCGGCCGTTGCCGGAACGGCGTCGCATCTCAAGAACGCGAAGTTCGAGCACCTCGGCCTGAGTCTGGGAGAAGCTCTGCCCACTTTACGGGCGCAACTCGCGGCGATGCAAATTGACACCGACGGACTGTCGGCGCGCATCGACGATCTGGTTGACCATCTTGAGAAGCCCCGCGAGACGACCATGCTGCGCGTGCTTGAATCGAAAGCCGCCGCAGGGGACGTCGCGATCAGCGTTACCTCTACCGCTATGCGCGTTTGCGGCGGTGCCGCGTTTTCCAAGCATCTGAACATCGAACGCCTCTTCCGCGATGCGCATGCTGGTGCAGTCATGGCGCCCACCGGCGACGTCCTGCGCGAGTTCATCGGGAAGTCGCTGCTGGGGATTCCGCTCTTTTAGAGCTTCTGGCTCTTGGCTCCTAGCTTCTGGCGCAAGCCATTAGTTTTGAGATCTTAGCTAGAAGCCAGGAGCTAGAAGCTAGCAGCAAACCCGGGAAAACATTATGAGCAAAACAATCTGGCTGGGAGCTGTCGCCTACACTCCGAAAGTTGTGACCATCTGGGAAGGGATGCGGACCTACTTCCATGAGGAAGCGCATCTGCCGGTCGAGATCGTTTTATTCCAGAGCTATGAGGCGCAGGTCGCAGCGCTCCTGGCGGAATCCGGCGATGCAGTGCCGCGCATCGATATTGCCTGGAACACAAACCTCGCCTACCTGCAAGCGGACGAATGGAGCGGCCACGGCTGCCGCGCGGTTGCCATGCGAGACACCGATCTCGGCTGGATGACAAAGATCGTCGCAGTGAGCGGAGGGCCCATTTCCACGCTGGCCGATCTGAAAAATCGAACCCTGGCAATCGGCAGCCGGGACAGCGGACACGCCGCAATTCTTCCCGTTCATTTTCTGGAGCAGCAAGGCATGATTGAGGGACGGGACTACCGCACGCTGCGCTTCAACACGGATTTAGGCAAACATGGCGATACCGGGACGAGCGAAGTGGAAGTGGTGCGCGCCGTCCTCGACGGACGGGCCGACGCCGGCGCAATCGGCAGCCCTTTCTGGAACACAGTTCGCAGCGAAAAGCTGGTGCCGGAAGGTGGGCTGCGGGAGATATGGTCCTCTCCGCCATACAACCATTGCATGTTTACAGCCCGTCCCGATCTCGACCCGGAGCGCGAACGCCGCTTCGTCGACGCGCTTTCAGCCATGAGCTACGACAACCCGGTTCATCGCCCAATCCTCGACGCCGAAGGACTCAAGCGCTGGCTGCCGCCCCACGTGGATGGCTACGCCGAATTGCGCCAAGCCGCAGCCCAACAGGGATTCTTCGGAAACCAACCACTTGCCAAGCCGGCGTAAAGACAACCTGACAAGAAGGGATCGAGATGGCGGGGGTGTTTGACTCGCCTGTGCCCCACCCAGACTAGTGATAACGCTGATGGCAACAGCCGTTCAGCTAGAATTTTCTCGGTGAAAGGAGGTGCCCATGGCAAAAAACGACGATCTCAAGTTTATGAAGGAGGCAATCTCGTGGGCGAATGACTGCCTGCCCAAAAAAGCGAGCACTCCTAAGGTCGGCGCAATTATTGCTGCAGAAAACAAGGTCATCGGGCGCGGTCGCCGTGGTAATGGCAATGAGGGAGACGATGAACATGCCGAGTGGAATGCCTTCAACGCGGTTCCAAACAAATCAATGCTTGCTGGGGCCACACTCTACACAACTCTCGAACCCTGCACGGCGGACGTCCGGAAAAAACCATTAGAGAGCTGTGCGGAATTGATAATCCAGTATCAGATCAGGCAGGTGCTTGTCGGTGTGCTTGACCCGAACCAAGGGGTCACCGGAAAGGGATTGCTGCGCCTTCAGGAAGCCGGGGTTGAAGTTGCGCTCTTTCCTCACGACATGTCTAAGGAGATCCGAGCCATAAATGCGGCTTTCATTCGCTCTCAACAGACACTCTGCGCGACGATTGTTTCGCCAACGGAGGGCCAGGAGCTTCGAACGTACGACAGCCACGGCAAACAGGCGGTTCGATTTAAGAGCAGAAATCCTCCGGGCCCTAACACCTATCTGTTTATATGCACGGCCGGGTTGTACTGGCCCCAATTCGGGCCTTTTCGCGAGGCGGAACAGGGACTTTGGGAAATAGATGCGCATTTTGGCGGTACTGGGGACTACACCCTTCAACTCGTAACGGCAAGCGAGCTGGGTAATTCCCTGGTGCGCTACTACCGAAAAGTCATCCAACAAAACCGGGATCGCCGGGAGAGGCTGCGTCTGAAACTGAGGGGCGAAATCGACCTGTCCATTCTCGGTGGCGACTATCCTGGCATCGAGATGAACGGCCTTCTCAAGGGTTTGCAACTAGAAGCATCTGTCTCCGTAAAGGTCGTGCCTAAAGTTAGCCTCCTCGCGACCTCAGTCGAACCCTCGACGATCTGTCGTGGCAAGACGCTGACGATAACGTACGAAATTGAATGCTCCGAAGATATCCCCAATGAAATATGGCTCGGTGCCTCTTTTCGAGACGCCAATAACAAGCTGTTTTCTAATACGCTTGAGGACAAAGCTGTTTCACTCACGAAGGGTAAGAAAATCTATCGGAGGGAATTCACGGTAGCAAAGGAAGCTCCCTTAGGAGACCAAATGTTGGCTGCCAGCGTCTGGCGAGGTATTGTCGGTGACAGCCAGAAATCGAAATGGATTACTGGTAGACCTCCTATACCGATAAGGGTTACGGAGTAAATCTGTTTGAACAAAGTCGAACCCGCTAATTGAAAATCGCCATTTCATTCACAGGCGCTCTCCCTAACAGCGACAACCTTCACGCGCAGTTAAAGATTCTTGCCAGTTTATGTGCGTGTTCGCCTTCGCGGTCGAAGGCGCGGCGGACAGCGGCGAAAGACTCTGACAGGGGAAAAATATCTGGCGAGACCAGCAGATCGGCATCTTCCGCCCCGACGGGATGCCAGTACACACCTTCAGCAGTGATCGTAACTTCCGGTACCAGATCGGCTCGACTCACTGCCACACCGTCGCTGGCTGCGCCACGCAGCGCAATCCGGCGGATTACCCGGTCTTCTGCTGCGATCTTCTCTTCATCCAGGAATTGACGGAATGCCTCAGCCTCGGTGTCGGTCGAAACTGTTGCCGCCAGTCGCACTCGAAAACCTAGCGCACGAGCGCACTGGATGCCGTCGCGTGTGCGTGCCCATGTGCCGGGTCCGCGATGGAGATCGTGCAGCTCTGGCGTCGGACTGTCGAGGCTGATTTGCAGGACAACTCGATCACGCGGCAATGCTCGGAGGGTTTCCGCGCGCCTGCCGGTAAACAACATTCCGTTGGTCAGCACTGTGGTCGGGGCGGTGGCAGAGCAAGCCAGCAGAATGTCGCCGATATCTTCCAACAGAAACGGCTCGCCTCCAGTCACGAAGATTTCTTTGACCCCAATTTCAGCCGCTTCGTGAGCGATCCGCTGGACGCGTGCCAGCCCCAGTGCCCGTCGCGGCACGGTGGGCGAGGAGCGCACGCAGCAGTAGTCGCAGTGCAGGTTACAGTCGAAATTCGTGTAGAGCCAGAGCCGCGAGCCCACTGGGCGATTGTCGCCGGCAGATGCAGGAACAGCGCCGTAACGAACGACCCAACGTTTACGGCCGTTTTCAACGGTGGCTTCGAGCAGTGCGTTCCCGGTGAAGCGGCACCAGGTTTCCAATTCAGGACCAATGCTCGGTTCGTCACCGACCAAAGCGATCAGATCGCCCGGCTGGCTGCGCCGAAGCGCAGCGATCAACTCCGGCAGCAGGCCGGATGTGAAGGTTTTTCGCCCGATATCGAGATCGACGTCAGCCCTCATCGGAGTGAGTGCATTTTACCGTTAGCATGGAGACGGGCGTCATCGCCCGTCCCGCAAGTGGTCTGTGCACGACGGGCGAGGACGCCCGTCCTCCATTATTTATTGCGCGGGCATCCATTTATCTGATCCCGTCACCTTGACCGCCACATCCGAAAGAAAAATGTGCAGAGGCTTGCCGTCGGCGAAGCCGCGGTGCTCAGTCGAAAACAGAATTGGACCTGCCTTTTTGTAGCCTGTCCAAGTTGCAAGGACACGGCTCGGCGGCTTGGCCCCGCCGCGATGGTAGACAAAGTAAACGACACGGTTGTCTTTACCGACGTACAGATCCCATGTGTCGCCGGGCGTGTAACCGCCATCCGCAGGATATTTTATGGGGAGTAGCTCGGCCGTGCCGGGGCCAACTGGGAGATTAAACTTGCCCTGATCGATGGCGCTGGCGGCCTTGTCCCAATAAGCGTGGAAAGGGAACAAGGTCCAATAACTATCGTTGATGAAGCTCGGGTCGACTTGGTTCTTCACGTTGTCGTCTTGCGTGCTGGGGTCGGTGCGCACGTACGAAACCTTCACCGGCTTGCCGTCTTTGTCCACACCTTCAAAGGTTACCTTGTTCGTCTTGGGCTCCCACTCCCACTTGTGCGCAGCTTTGAAAAGTCCGGTAATCTCTCCGTTCCAGGTGTAGCGGATAGCCTCGACTTTGTCCCACGAATCGATGCCGTAGGTCTTGGCGACTTGATCAAGAAGCGGCGCGCGCTGCGGCGCCGAAGAGTTTTGAGCAAGGGCCAGCACTCCGCAGAACAGAAGAACTAGCATAGTGAAACGGCGGGGATTTCTCATAGAGTTCACTCCTTATTCGTTTGGGTGATCCAGCGCAAAGCTAGAATTGCACCGGCTATCGCCACGCATCCGTATTCCAGGAGCATGACCCAGCCAGGAAGCGCCCCCCATTGCCGTCCAAGTGCGCGCAAGTGCCATTGGACGTATACCGGGATAATGCTCACAGTCCAGAGGATGATCAGCAGCGTCGAGGCCGACGTCAGAAATGGCAGCAGCCAGAGAAGATACCATGGGAATACCACGGGTGCACATAAAAGACTTGCTGCCATGGGCCACGCAAATTGAGGCCACGCAATTTGGTCCGGAGGCCGCCCCGTTGGCGCCCTTCTTACTCTCTGCCAGGTTGAAGTCACTAATCCGACGAGTACTGCGAGGCCTGCCAGCAACTGCGGAGGCGCGACCTGAGCCAGCTCCGCAAACACGGGACCATTAAACCGGAAATTCTGCACATACGTACCCAGCGAGCCGAAGGGAATCCGGCCGTGATTAAGAAATGGCAGGTACAGGAGTCCGACTACGGCTGCCGCCAGCGCTGCGTCGCGAATGCGAACCCGTTTCCAGTAGAGGGGCAAAAGTACGACCGGCAGAAATTTCACTGCTATCGCCAGCCCAAGTGCGACGGCCGCGGTGGCCCGCCATCGCCGCAGAAGGGCCGCGGCCGATACCACCAACAATAACGCGCCAACAATGTCAATGTGACCGCTTCCCGCGACCTCGATGGCCAACAACGGGTGCCAGGCGAAGGCCAGAACCAGGTGCGGTCCCTTCCCGGTACAACGCAAGACATCTAACAACGCGAGAACGATTGCGAACTCGCAAAGCACAAATGCTACTTTGAACGCAAAGGTGGACTCCTGAATCGCGGTTACGGCGCGGAAAAAAAGCTGCGCCCCTGCCGGATATGGGCTCGGCAGATCCGGGTTGTTCAGGTTGCGGGTCTGCGGGGTATGCAGCCCTTTCACCGCAGGATCGCTGGGAACGACAAGATAAGGGTTGTAGCCTAGCCTCTGCAAGCGGCCATCCCAAACATAGCGATGGATATCATCGTCCGGGCCCACGGGCAGGCGAAGAAATTCGATGTGCCACAGAGCGGCAAGGACGAGCCCAATGATGACAACGCGGCGGGCAACGCGTGCTTCAAAGCCGGGCACAGCGAAAAATTCACGGATCGCCAGGAGGTACGTGACGACCGCCAGCGTCAAAAAGGCCATGAAGGGCGGTCCACCCCGGTCGTCGAAGTGGCGTGAGCAGATGGTCAGCGCCACGCACAGAGTGGCACCGAGCAGGTACACTCGCTGCGCGGGGGTGAGCTTCACACTTTTCGCGCGCCTCCCCTGGATTGTGCCGCTTCAAGCTCCCACTCTTTAAGCCACGCCGCCGTGCGTGGCGCCCTTGCCGGAGCCAGCCGCAACTCCTCGGCCAACCGAGTCAGGTCGTCAACGACATCAATGTCGTAGAAGGAGGCTGCGAAACCTACGGAAAGCTCAAGAGCTCGAGCGCGCGACAGGAGTCTCTCGAGAGCACTACTAGTGCCCATTCCGTCGCTGGCGAAAAGCGCAGGATGAAAAGCCTTGGCCCCGACCAGATAGTAGCCTCCGTCGTGAGTTGGCCCGACGACGACGTCATGTGCGGCCAGGGTTTCGAACGCGTCTTCGAGAACAGAACGCGGCAGGTGTGGGCTGTCGCTGTTGAAGGCAATGATGCGCCGCTGATGACATTCTGCGAAGTGCGCAAACACCGAATCGAGACCTGCGGCAAGGCCTCTACCCTTCTGGGCAACTACGCTCGCTGAGTTGCCTGCTAAGTGTGCCAGCTCGTTTACGTCCGAGGCCGGGCACATGATGGCAACTTCCACATCGCTCAAGGACCGCGCCAGAACCAGCGTGTCGTCCAGGAGGCAGCAATAGAAAGCCGTGACGGCCTCAGGAGAAAGCCTGGGAGTCA
Organism: Terriglobia bacterium; assembly: GCA_963822555.1. GTDB lineage: Bacteria > Acidobacteriota > Terriglobia > Terriglobales > Acidobacteriaceae > JAIQFF01. The sequence goes on along the minus strand of CAWGHY010000002.1, from coordinate 2,651,015 downwards.
GGCGAGTCTTGACCTCGCCCGGCCTCGGTGCTTTCGCCATGATTACCAACACACGGTCAGTGCCTGACGAACGCACTATCGTCTCGTCTGCGGATTTCATGATTGTTGGGGCAATAATATACGACGGCTGGCCGCTCAAGCTCGGTTTTGGCTTGAGTGTGGATGTTCATGCGAGGACGGGGCGAGATTGAGCCGACATAGACGACACGAAAACGCGAAACGCGGCGGTAACTTTGTCCATCAAAAGATGCGGTCTTCGAGAAGGGCGTGATTGAGTTCAACATGCAACATCCTTCGCTAATTATGCAGATTTGCGACCATCTCAAAAACCAGCGGAACAATTGGTAGAATGGCCTCGCGAGTTTTCGCAATCATTTTTTGGAACAACGGAAAGAAGGGCCAGAACGCAATCCTCGCCGCCGCCGACGCTTTAGGTTTATTTGTCGCGGGACACCGCCTGCTCCGTAGGCGTCCCGAGATGGGCGACAGGGATGTGGTTAGCCGTGCCCAGCCTACCCTGGCTGCGGTGTTCCCGCTCTTCGGCGCCGGAAATAATAGCGCACGATAAGGCTGAGAATGAACCAGGCGGCGCCGATCGTGCCCTTGAGCGTCCCGCTGATTTTTGATTTTCCGATCCGCGGGTGGTAGCTGACCGGGACTTCAACCACGCGGTATCCAGCCAGAGCGCCTTTCAGGATCATCTCGACCGCCCAGCCATAGGTGGTCTGTTCGAGGGCGAGCGCGCGCAATGCATCGGCGCGGCCAGCGCGAAAGGGGCCGAGGTCGCTGATTTGTAGTCCATAGAGTAACCTGATCAGGCCGGCGGCGAGACGATTACCCAATGCCTGGTGCCACGGCAACGCCCCGACAGAACGCTGCCCGTGCAGGCGGGAACCGAGTGTGATGTCCGCACGCCCTTCAAGGATGGGTGCCAAGAGAAGCGGCAGTTCAGAGGGCCGATCGCTGTAGTCGCCATCAAGGAAGACAACTACGCCGGGAGAATTTGCCGCCGCCATGCCCGTGAGGCAGGCTCGCCCATAGCCGCGCCGCGGTTCCTGGACCACCCGGGCCCCCATTCTTGCGGCGATCTCGGGCGTCCCGTCATTCGAGTTGCTGTCGACAACGATGACCTCGGTCGTGAGATCGGACGGAAGATCCGCTAAAACACGCTCAATCGACTGCGCTTCATTGTGGGTAGGGATGATGACGGAGACGCGGACGCGATCGGGATTCCCGATAACTTCATTCAAGTGATCTTCACCTGGGTGATCTTCATTCAATCGGTCCAGGCCCAATCACCACCAGGGAGAAGATGGCCAGCGTTGCGACAGCCACGCGTCAACACCCCAGCTCCGTCCTGCGCGCCCGATCGCAAGCCCGAGCGAGGCGACCACCGGAACCAGCAATTCCCAGATCCACGAGGTGCCCCACTCCGAAACCCACAGGCTGCCGAGAAACAGAAAAGCCACAAATGCGGCAGGTCGCGTAAGCAGACCGATGACCAGCAGGATACCAAGAGAGATCTCGGTCAGGCCCTGCATGGGAGCCGCTATCGCAGCATGGCTTGCCGCCAGGCCCATCACGGACTTCCAGACCTCAGGCGCGTGATCATGCTGGATGTAATAGCTGATCAGTCCCGCATAACCCGCGGGTCGGTAGAGGCCTTTCCCCAGATTCTCGAAAAACACAGACACGAACATAGCACCGATGGTCACACGTACGAGCGCCAGTCCGTATGCGGCGGGGAGTTGGTCGGGTGCCGGGTTTGCATTCGAACCCATCAGGAAACCTCGTTAGCAGTACATGCTGTACTCTTTTGCGACGAGCAGCCCGGTCGCAATAACGAGCAAACATCCTATGCCGTTCATCGCGGTATTGCTAGGGGGTTGGCAAGAATATTCAGCCGGCTCCTTCGTGTGGCACTTTGAGCGCCAGCACTATGCGAGAGTTGGCTGGTTATCATCCAGAAATCGTGATGCGAGATCGCAGGCATCCAAGGGATATCCGTCGGAATCTCAACGAGGAAATTCTCCGAGCTCTTGGTAGCAAGCAGCTTCGCGATATGACTGCCGCAGACGTACAGACCCTCAGTGTTCCAAACGCGACAATGAGTGACTGCGCGCCAAGCGCGCAGTCACGTGCGAACCAATTTGGCGCCAGGAAGCGCCTCAAGACTTCCGATCTTCAGTCGACAATCGGTAGGCATTGGCCGTCGGCGGAATAAGAAAAGGGAGTGTTTTCGCCTATTCGAGTGCTGAAGCAATTCTCCGGATCAGAGGTGTATGGTGCAGAATCCTTTGCATTTTGCGCACACGTCGAGTTTTAGCGGCCCGACACGAAAGGTAACGAAGGTTCGAATCCCAATCTCTCCGCCAGCCAGTCTAAACTGCAGAGAAACTGCCCCGCTTTTTGTCGCGAAATACGCAAAATATGCCCGTATTTCGCAATATTCCGTCCGCAAAGCGGATTGGAGAGAGCGGACTGCCCGGGACCGAATGGCCTCAATCGACCGTGCTTTCTCTGGAGCGGACACTCGCAGTACAGTTTCAGCGGACCCTATCCGGCGAATGCAACGCGATCACGAACCGATGACGGGGCGAAGGCGCCTTGACTTGGTTACGCCCTTGGGGATGCCGTTCGTCGCTTCCCACGAACGCGTTTATCGTTCCTAATCCGGCGACATCTCCGAGAAGCCGACTTCTTGGGAATCTGCGAAATTCATTTGTCCGATTGTAGAGTTGTGGCTCGGCACGACTCCGGGTTGCCCGTCATTTGGGACAATTCCGCGACGCATCCGTACAGCAGATGCGCCTTCGGCGAGGGATCGACTCTTCGGCAAAGGTAAGTTTCCTATAGCGTTTCGATCACCCGGTGATCAAAGCTGATCTGGCCGGAAAAGCCAAGTGCAAGGCCTCCCATCCACTCGCCTCTTCCAAGTTGTGGCAGTTTCGCCGGTTCTGGCTTAAAGTACTGTGGTACCAAGACTTGAATAGCCGAATCTCAGAGACCGGGGGGCAATTCTATGGAGAGAGCGATCGAGTTTCCCGCAACAATCGTATCGCGGGACGAACCCTCGGAAGACAACGCCGGGCTATTTTCGATCGAGACTGTTCTCAACCTGGAAAAATTGATTTTTGCTGGCTCTCCGCTCCCCGAAGTGCTCAAGATCATTGCTCGGTTGGTCGAATCGCAAGGGCAAGGTATGTTCTGCACCATCTGGCTTCCCGATGAAGACGGAAAGCACCTCTCTTGCGTTGCGGCGCCTAGCCTTCCTGGATTTAGCGCTCACGTAGGGCGCACGGCAGTCTGTGCGAATGGCGCCTCCTGCGGGACAGCCGTTTATCGCAGGGAACCGGTGTATGTAACCGACATTCTCACAGATCCTCTCTGGGATGATTATCGTCACCCATTCAAACCTTATGGCATTCGCTCCGTTTGGTCGCGACCGTTGTTCGCGAGTGAAGGGAAAGCCCTTGGTACTTTCGCGATCCTTTCTCGTGAGCCACACAGCCCCGATGCTAATGAACTTCAGTTGATCGAGAACGCCAGCTACATCACCGGGATCGCGATTGAGCGTCACATGAACGAACAAGCACTGCGGCGCGAACGCGATCGGCTGCGATTGCTTCTGGAAATCACGAGCAGCGTCACGTCGAGGTTGGATCTCCGGCAAATGGTTGAGGCGCTGGCGACGAATCTGTTCAGGGTCATGCAATGTGACGTGTCTGCTTTGCTGATTCCCGACTCCGAGAGCGGCTCGTTACGCGTCAATATCTTGCACAATCCCGACATGAGAGGGCCGTTCCGCGAGGGCTCGTTGGTGCCGATGAATAGTTCGATTTCGGGTCAGGTATTGCGGAAAGGCAAGACTATCCGGATCGATAGCTTCGAAGAGGTGCGCGACGATCCTGAAATCTTTGGGAATCCTGACGGCCGGCTTCTGTATGAGCGCGTGATGGAGGAAGGCCTCAGGACAGGTTGCTATCTTCCGCTCATTGGTCGCGATCGCGTGGTTGGCGTTCTTATGCTCTGTAGGCGTTCGGACAATCATTTTGCGAAAGACGACGTCATCTTGCTTGAACAGGTGGCCGGTCAGGTAGCGATCGCCGTTGAGAACACATTGGAGTACGAACAGGCGACAAAGGATCGAGATAAAGAAACAAAACAGAGGCTCTACCTCGAAGAGGAAATTCGCGCTGGGTTAGGAGAAATCGTCGGAGAGAGCCCAGCGTTGAAGACCGCGCTGAGCATGGTATCGGTCGTTGCCCCTACCGATTCGGGCGTGCTGATCCTGGGCGAGACGGGAACCGGCAAAGAACTGGTTGCGCGTGCGATACATAAGCTGAGCAGCCGCAGCGAAAAGGCATTCGTAAAACTGAACTGTGCCGCAATCCCACTTGGACTTCTTGAGAGTGAGTTGTTCGGGCACGAAAAAGGAGCATTTACCGGCGCCATCGCCCAAAAAACCGGACGGTTCGAACTCGCTGATAAAGGCACGCTGTTTCTTGATGAGGTCGGCGATATACCTCTGGAACTTCAGGCGAAATTGCTGCGCGTCCTGCAGGAGCAAGAATTCGAGAGGCTCGGCAGCAACCGTACGCATAAGGTTGACGTCCGCCTGATCGCAGCCACGCACCGGGACTTGCCTGCCATGGTCAAACAAGGGACGTTTCGCGAAGACCTTTACTATCGCCTAAAAGTATTCCCGATCTACGTCCCAACCCTTCGAGAACGCATAGAGGATATTCCGAGATTGGTGCGGCACTTCACGGGGCTCTACTCTCAACGCATGAACAAGCGAATTGACATAATCGCTCCGGATACGATGGATGCGTTGGTGCGATACCAATGGCCCGGAAACGTCCGTGAATTGCAGAACTTTATTGAACGCGCTGTGATTCTCTCACCACAATCGGTATTACGCGCGCCAACCTCCGAACTGGAGGCGTTCCAGCTCGATAAGAGATCCAATGTCCCGATAAATGGTCTCGCGAAGGTAGAGCGCGATCATATCCTTCGTGTTCTGGAAGCAAGCAACTGGGTGATCAGTGGCGCGGCCACGCGTTTAGGGATGAAGCGAACCTCGTTAACCTACAGGATGAAGAAGCTTAGTATTCGCCGGCCCGTAACGGTCCCGCAGAAGGGCAGCGTCGGCGGCGCGGCCTGACTTTCCAAGCCGTTCAGCACGCCGCAACCAGTAGCAGTGGATCCGACGGAAATCCGTCAGCGGCGGACATCCGTCAGAAACCTGTCAGCTAACGGTTTGAGAGCCTCCGAAATCCTTCCTTACGAACTTCAACTACCAGAATGACTTGGGCTGAAGGTGCTGTGCTCGACTGAGCTCTGCCTCTTTTGGTATCCCACCTGCGGTGAACACCATACAAGTGAGGAGAAAACTTCATGAGGGATGCGACGTCACGAACCGCGATAAAACGCCCAATGCTGCGTCGGGGCGACGCCCGATCCAACGTACCTACTACATCCATCCATAGGATCGAAGCCGATGGCGTTCAGGTGTTTTATCGCGAGGCTGGCGAGCTAACCGCGCCCGTTGTTCTTTTGCTCCACGGATTCCCAGCCTCATCTTTCATGTTCCGCGAACTCATTCCGCGCCTGGCCAATGACTACCGCGTGATCTCGCCAGACCTCCCAGGTTTCGGATTCACGGAGGTTCCGTCTGAGCGGCAATATTCGTACACCTTCGACCGATTGGCGCTCACCATCGATGCCTTCACACAGGCGCTCAAGATCGACCGTTACGCAATCTACGTATTCGACTATGGCGCCCCCACCGGCTTCCGTCTGGCAATGACTCACCCTGAGCGGATTACAGCGATTGTTTCGCAGAATGGGAACGCATACGAAGAAGGGCTTGGTGAGGCGTGGGGACCGATCAGAAAGTACTGGGCCTCGCCCACTGCCGAGAATCGCGACATACTCCGCCAAAGTGTTTTGACCGCGGGCGGAACGCGTTGGCAGTACACCCACGGCGTGGCGAATCCGGAGGCTGTTCCGCCGGAGTCATACACCTTGGACACCGCTCTGCTCGAGCGGCCGGGGAACAAAGAGATTCAACTCGATTTGTTTCTGGATTACGCGTCGAACATAAAGCTTTATCCCAAATTTCACGAATATTTCCGTAAATCAAAACCGCCTTTGCTGGCCATCTGGGGCAAGAACGATCCTTTCTTCGTCCCTGCCGGAGCAGAAGCGTTTCGAAAGGACCTGCCGAACGCGGAGGTGCAATTCCTCGATACCGGACACTTTGCGCTTGAGACGCACGTCATCGAAATCGCCGCCGCGATGAAAGACTTCCTCGGCAAGTCGTGAAAAGAATTGCTGTCTACTCATTTGTGAAAAGGATGAAAAACATGAGAAGCACTAACGGGGTTATTAGTAGGGGAATCAGCTTATTCGTATGGGTGGCACTCTGCATAATGTTCGCCGCACGGGCACAAGCGCAATTTCCGCCACCGCCGCCTTCCGTGGGCGCGGCAGTACCCGCTACCTACTTCGGACCGGTACCTTCCGACGTACAGCGGGAGTACGTTGGCCCGTACCAGTTACTCAAATCGGGGAAGATCGACTTGAGTGCTGAAACCATTACTTTGCCGCTGTATCTGGGAAAAATGAAAGACGGCCGCAAGGTCTGGTACGTCCTTACCGACACTACGGACGCCGGGAATGCCGCAGCTCTGGGCTTGAACTACGCCGCAAAACTGAATTATGCCCGAGTTGGCCGAGCTGCCCGTCACGCTACTCTCGAAAAGGACACCAGCCTTACCTTCGAGAGTGGAACAGTAGACTTCTCCCCGAAGAGGCGTGTTGTACCTGGGGAGGCACCGAATTTCTTCCCACCTAAAGTGGCAGAGCCGGGCTCAGTCGGCGATCAGGATTACTCTCCTTTAATAACTATCGATAACGCGGGTGGGGTTATATACAACGCGCCCATCGTTGCCTTCAACGTGGAAGCCAGCCAGATCGACTTCTGCCAGGGAAATCCTGACTACTCTCTGGTGCATGACAAGGTGGTGCGCATCTGTCCAAAGGCCGAGACCGTAACTCTTCAACTTACACAGGGATTCAGTTTCGGGCGACCTGTGCTTTACCTGAGCTTAGATGCAAACGATGCGGTCCCTGCCGCGCTGGAGGGAGCGACCTTGGCTCCCGCACTGAAAGACATCACCGTCGGGCACGACGATGGTGCCTTCAGCGCAATCGAGAGAATCTTTCTTTTTGCCAATGGCCCTATGGGAAAAGACAATCCGCAACGTCAAGGATTAAATAGCGCACTCAGTGACGGGCTCTCGCCTTTGAACGTCCTGGGTGGAATTCCCACGGTTGCCACGGATTACAGCCCGCTATGGGATTTGAACCTTGGCGTGTGGACGAAGCAGTCGGTTGACAAAGGCTATCGCTCAAGAATGCTGGGAGAGTTCCAAATCCTCGACTTCGCGGAAAAAGGATTTATTACCGGGCCTAACGGAGGCGCATTTGGATCCACAGGTTTGATTGTTAACTGTCCGATCGTTTGGCGCTTCCTGTAGGGCCGTTAACTCTTGAGCCGATCCGGCAAAAACTGGTGCCGGATTGGCTCCGTTTTGAAGTTTTATTGCCTAGCGATTAGAGGATAGAAAATGACGGCCCCGTCTCGGAAGTTTGCATTCGGACTTGCGCTCGCTTTGATGACGGCCTGCTACACCATCCGGGCGGCAGCGCAGGCCAGCAGTGGAGGCACTCACTCGACTGCATCGGCGAAGAACTTAGATCCTGCTGATTGGGAGCCTATCCTACTGGAATCTGCGACGGCTAATGATGTGCCATCACCACAGCCAGTCGACTCCAGAGATGTACGGCTCGAACTTGTACAACTCCGCGAGGCGCTGCAGTCCATCACGCCGCACCAGCAGGGCCTGGTTAACAAATGGGTTGTACCGAATCAGGGAAGGGTGTGGCGTCAGGTTCTCGATCAGTTGACGCTACACAATCTCGCCGGGGCCCCTTCCTCTCTTCGGCTCTATGCTGCCTTGCATATTGCAATTGCCGATGCGGAAGTCGCGGCGCGGAATCGCCAACGCGCCTACCGCAGACCTCACCCCGCCGAGCTTGACTCCGGCATTCATTCTCATGTCGCCAGCCTAAGTCCCTACGCTTATCCCTCCGACCTCGCCGCAGAGACGGGGGCGGCGGAGCGAATTTTGCTATTCGTCAGGCCAGAAGCGGCCGGCCAAATCAGCACTCTGGCCGATGAATCGATGCGTGCTCTTGGAAGTTCAGGCCTCTATCTGAAGAGCGACTGCGAAGCAGGCCGCCGGCTTGGCCATCTCGTTGCTGAGGAAGTGCTTTCGGTACTTGCGCAAGACCGGCGCCCGACCCAACTGGTCTTCGCGAAGGAGATGCCATGGGAGCAGCCTGCGGCGCCGGAAACGGTACGGCTCGGCTCCCGCTATCAACTTGCGCATTCCGAATACGATGACTCGATAAAGTGGACGGCTCCTCTCCTGCGGCAAGGCGTCACGTATGGGGACTTGCCGCCCTGGAACCAGGCTTTGCCTGTCGACCCGACTGCAGGCACTTGGCGGCCGCTGATTCTGGAAAGTACCGATCTGTTTCATGCTCCGCCGCCCCCGGTGAACAGCTCCGCCCAGACCATGCACGACATGGAGGAGATCGTTGCCGCGCTGAACAACCGCAGCTGCTACACAGATTTTATTGTCTTCAAGTGGGCGAACGAACAACCTGGTCGCTGGCTTGCCGAGATCATGGATGGCCTGATGAGCCGGTACGGTTGGGATGCTCCGACGACCGCGCGCGCCGAGGCGATTCTTTACGCCGCTATGTACGATTCGCTGCTGACGACATGGCATGAGAAGTTTCGTTATCTCCGTCCCCGGCCGGCCCTGCTGGAATCGGCCCTTCCGACCGTCATCCTGACGCCCAAGCATCCGTCGTATCCGGCTGGGCACGGAACCTATGTGGGCGCGGGCTTCGCCGTGCTGCAGGAGTTTTTTCCTGATGAGCGCTCGGAGTTTGAATACCTGATTCCGGAGGTCAACAACGCACGGGTGTGGGCCGGCGTCCACTTCCGCGACGACATGATTGCGGGAAACATAATCGGAGAGCAGGTTGCGAATGCAGTCATGGAAAAAGTGCATCTGGATGGCTCGCCGGGCGAGCGGTCGAAGCGAGTGCTGGGCCAACCATTAGTGACGTCTGCTTTCTTCGGTGACGGCGGGCCAAAGTATCACTGATACGAGTTTAGGGGCACTACTAATTTGGGACGAGGAGAAGACATGGAGCGTCGGAAATTTCTTGGTTCGCTCACGGCTGCATCTTTAGGTGTCGCGCTCGATGGCTCTCTCACTCAATTTGCCCGCGCGCAGAACACGGCACAGGCTGCCGCGACCTCGCAGGCTTCGAAGACAAGTGGATTCCCTCCGAACTCAACCGTGATTTTGGTGCACGGGGCGTGGGCCGACGGCTCGTGTTGGCGTAACGTCATTCTGCCCTTAGAACAGCGCGGTCTGCACGTCATGTGCGCGCCGATCCCGCTCACGTCCTTAACCAATGACACTTCTGCTCTGAGTTGGGCACTGGAACGGACAAGTGGCCCGGTGGTACTGGTTGGACACGCCTATTCTGGCGCCGTGATCGCCGCCGTACGAGAAGACCGAGTCAAGTCTCTGGTTTATATCGCGGCGCTCGCGCCGGATGAGAGTGAGACCGTGGCCCAGGTTTTCTATCGCGACCCAAAGCCCCCGGAATCGCCCAAGTTGGCTCCTGATGCCCATGGCCTTATTTGGATCCCGGACGGTGGTTTTCAGCGCGCGGTTGCCCACAAGGCTTCTGCCGAACAGACCAGCATTGCAAATGCAGTGCAACGGCCAATCGCGGTTCAGTGCATTCAGGAGGCGGTCCCGACGCCGTCATGGAAAACGAAGCCTTCGTGGTTCCTGATCGCTGAAGAGGATCGCATGATCAATCCGAAGACGCAGCACTTTATGGCCGATCGTATGCGAGCGAAGGTTCATTCGCATCCTGTGGACCACAGCCCGATGTACACGGAGCCGAAACTTGTGATCAACATAATTCTGGAGGCGGCGCGGGAAACCCTGTCGTCCTAGGTTCCTGCCGGCGCGAACGCTCAATTTGTTATTGGGAAAGACTGGGACATGGACAGTACAAAGTCTGTCGCCATCATCACCGGTGCAAGTCAGGGCATGGGCCGAGCCACGGCCATCCGGCTGGCCCGCGATTTCTCGGCCGTTGTGCTGGTGGCGAGGGATGAGGACAACCTGGAGAAAACCGCAGCCGAAGTTATGTCGGTTGGAGCAGAAACGATCATATACGCTCTCGACCTACGCCAACCACAATCGGCGAAAACCATCGTCAAGGGGACTGTCGATCGCTTTGGCAGAGTCGATGCACTACTGAACATCGCCGGCGCTGTGCCGCAAATCGATTTGTTCCAAATGACAGACGCCCAGTGGGACGACGGCATGGCTCTCAAGCTGCACGGAGCGCGTCGCTTGACCATAGAGGCATGGAACGCTTTGAAGGCCTCGACGGGATCTGTCGTGTTCATGTCCGGAAGCGCAGCCTTCGATCCCAAGCCTGGATTTGCAGCGGTTGCGACCATCAACGCAGCCATTAACGCTCTCGCCAAGGCATTCGCAGAGCAAGGAATCAAAGATGGTGTTCAGGTGAACAGCGTATCGCCGGGAGCGGTGATGACCGGACGTCGGCGATCCTTCTTTGAGAAGTGGGCGCCCACCCACAATCTCACGGTGGAAGAAGCAATTAAGAAATTTCCCGAACAGGCTGGCATCACCCGCATGGGAAAGCCGGAGGAGATTGCCGACCTGATGAGTTACCTGGTTTCGCCCGCAGCGAAATGGATGACAGGCGCTTCCATACGAATGGATGGCGGCGAGATCAAAAGCATTTAGAGCCAGGGACGGCGAGCAAGCAATGCAACCTCGTAGCTTTACGTCGATGGTGCCGGGAAGGTGAAAATCCGTCGTGAGAGGGGATATCTGCGTCAGGCGAACCCTTCAAACCGAACCAAGAGAGAGGGAAGGAATTTCCTATGCCAATGTTTGAAAATGACTACTTCGCTGCTTACCGCAGCCTGAAACTGACGCGAGACGCCAGCGGTGTGCTCATCGCGCAATTTCACACCAACGGTGGAGCGTTCACGTTCACGGCACAAGACCATACCGAGTTGGTCGATGCCTTTTATCGTGTCGCGCAAGACCGAGTCAACACAGTTGTGATCCTCACCGGCGCAGGAGGGGATTTCATCCCAGCCATCGATTTTTCAACTTTCGGTAACGTTGCTGATCCCGGTGTTTGGAGCCAGGTCCACGACGAGGGCGTTCAGATCCTGGAAAACATAGCCAATATACGCGTGCCAGTGATCGCCGCCATCGAGGGCCGCGCTCATGTGCATTCAGAATATGCACTACTCGCGAGTGTCATTGTGGCGGCGGAGGGGGCGACCTTCCACGATGCACCCCACTTTGCAGGCGGCATTGTGCCGGGCGACGGAATCTTTACCACCTGGAGTTATCGCGCGGGCGCAGGACGGGCGGAAGCCTTCCTGCTCAACCCGCAGCCGCTGACTTCGCGTATCGCACACGAATGGGGCGTCGTCTCTGAAGTTGTCCCCAACGGCAAGGCGCTGAGCCGGGCACGGGAGCTGGCCGAGTTGTACCTAAAGGTCCCCGAAGTGACCCGCCGCAACACACGCGTGCACTTCATTCATCCGTTAAAAGAGCGCATCGTGCGGGAAGTTGGCTATGGTCTGTCGCTCGAGGGAGCGTCGGCCGCTGATCTTGTCAAGTCGACGCAAGCGAATAGCAACACTGTTGCTCCCAACAAATCCGCTTGAAAGAAAGGGTATTTGGGGCCGAGGAAGGGGACAAACAATGGAGCGTCGTACGTTTCTTGGCGGCCTGACGGCCGCATCTTTCGGTGTAATGCTGGAGAATTCTTTCGCCGTCCCGGCAGAAACTGGAGCAACCCTAGCGGGACGGGATTCTTTAAAGACCTCTCAAGTGGAGGTTTCAGGAAACACGATTTTTGTGCGCCGCTACGGAGATGGGCCGGCGATTCTGATGGTCCACGGCTTCCCCCGGACGAGCCTGATGTGGCGATTCCTCGCGCCCAAGCTTGCGGAAACTCACACCGTGATTTGCGTGGACTTACGCGCCTACGGCGGCAGCGGGATACCTGCTTCTACCGACGACCACTTCCCTTATTCCAAGCGCGCGATGGCGAAGGAACTGGTTGCGGTGATGGACAAGCTCGGATTTCCGACTTTCGCGCTGATCGGCCACGACCGGGGAGGGCGCGTCTCGTACCGCATGGCCTTGCATTACCCGAAGAACGTGGAGCGACTCGCTGTGTTCGACGTGATTCCAATCCTCGAAGCATGGAGCCGGTCCGATGCGCGCTTCGCGCAGACTTATTGGCCTTGGATTTTGCTCTCGCAAAAAGAACCGCTCCCGGAGAGTTATCTGCTGGGCGCGCCCGACGCGGTCTTCCACAATCCCTTTGGACAAGGTTCCTTCGGTCCAGAGGTTCTCGAAGAATACGTTTCAACTTATCGCGACCCCGCTCGCGTTCACGGAATCTGCGAAGAGTATCGAGCGGCGGCGACCATCGATGTCGACCACGATCGTGCGGATAAGGAAGCGTCCAGGCGAATCGAATGTCCCATGCTGCATCTGTGGGCGGAGGGTGGTCCACTCGATACTTTTTATGCGAAAGATGGTGGCCCGCTGGGCATTTGGCGGCAATGGGCACCACGCGCGTACGGACAGGCTGTGAAGGGCGGCCATTTCTTCCCCGAAGAGAACCCTGACGACACCGCAGTTCTCGTCAAACAGTTCCTTTCTGCTTGAGGCCCGCATCTTGAAAGGAGTCGACAAACACATGGTGGCATGGGGTCGCGTGACCCGTCGTGACGTGTTGCGCGCGATACGCGAGTACGACCGGCTGGGCCCAGAACAGTTCCTCTCTGAGCATGGTTTCGCCCCCACTACGACCTATGAGTTGGTCTGGGATAAACGCCGTTATCCCCCTAAAGCAATCTTGGGCGCAGCTTATGAATTCGCCACAGGGCAACGGCTTGGCTCGAGTGACTTCGAGGGCGGGAAGACCGGTGCCGTAAGAGTGCTCGGCAAATTAGGATTCAGCATCGAGAAACGGCTAACAAATAATAAGGAGATACGGAAATGAAAAAGTGGAAACTTGTGATTCCTGTTGCTGCGGTCGCGGCTTTTCTCGCTTGGTTTGCCTTCCGGCCCGAACGGCTTGTGGTTAATCAGCGTGTCGATGAAGCCATGCCAGCCACGCAAGGTAGCTCGCCGCCGCAGACTCTTGCCTCCGGACAGTTCTATAGCATTGTGCACCCAACCGCAGGCACGGCAACCATCTACCGGATGGGAGATGGCAGTCGTGTTCTTCGCTTTACGGATTTTAGAACATCCAATGGCCCCGATGTGCACGTCTACATGGTGGCCTCGGACGATGCAAAAGACAGTGCCAGCGTGCTGCGCGTGGGTTTCATCGATTTAGGAACCATCAAGGGGAATGTGGGCGACCAAAACTATACCCTAGGTGCCGATGTGGACTTGTCGAAATATCGCGCGGTTTCGGTGTGGTGCAAACGGTTCAGCGTCAATTTTGGCGCTGCTCGATTGATGCCCGACCAAGCGGTGTCGGAGAAGTAGCACATCGAAAAGATCTTTGGCCGGATGCATCTAATTTCAAATGGTCGAGTCACCATTCATGACCGACGAATTGGTAGAGGTATCAGGGAAATCAGGTCCTCACGTCGTTGTCGAATGGCCTCAATCTGCCGGCCTTTCTCTGGAGGGCACACGCGCAGTACAGTTTCAGCGGACCCTATCCGGCGAATGCAAGGCGATTACGAACCGACGACGGGGCGAAGGCGCCTTGACATAGTTACGTACCGCGAGGAGATGAAGTGCCAGATTATCTATGATTCACTCCTTACGACCCGGCTGGATGCGGGAGTACGCGCTGGGACGGAACGGCCCGATGTGGGCTACGGATCGGTGCCGGTGGCCGGACCTTGGCGTGAAAACCATGCCCTATATGAGTTCTACGTTCATCCCGCACGCCGAATGCGAACGTTCGACCTATTTGGGGCTGTTGGCTGTCTCGGGCGCAAAGATTATTGAGACGAAAACCAACGACCGCCTGCTCACCACGATGCTTCGCACGTTCATGACGAACCCGCGGGCCTTCACTCCTATTTGGCTAGCGAACCTCTTCGAGATAGACCAAATCGCTGGTGTACTTACCGGGCAAACGGATGGCTAGGCCGGTCTCCATCAGCTCCGCCCCGGAGTAGGTGGCTTCTGGGGTGGAATGATCTTCGGTCCGAATCTTGTATTTTGTGTTCGGCACCAAGCCCTTTAGGGGAACGACCATCGTTGTACGATCGCTGTCGGGACGGAAGATATACAAAGTTCCGCGCTTCAGGCTCGGACTCCAGTAGAACATTCCATCCCAGTGATATCCATCCGGCCGGGGCAGAATGTGATGGACTTGCGCGTCCGGTAGCATCGGACGCACCCATGACTTGTAGATGTACGTGGCTCGCTTAACCTCGTCGCGCTGCTTCTGCGTCCAGGTCGCGCTGTGTGTCGGGTCGATCTGCCACTGATTCATCATGGAAGAGCGCCAGAAATAGGGTTCGGGAGCATCCGAGACCGTGTCGTAAAAGTTTTCGTACGTGTAATTCATCAAGGCCGCCGGCGGAAACGCGAAAGTCGAATCGTAGGTGCCTTGCCGATTTGGCAATGAAGAAAGCGTGTCGTTCATCGCGATGGTATGAACCCGTTGGATGTTTCCGAAATCCTTCATGTGCCCGGAACCGGAGCATCCTTCAATGATCAGTTCAGGAAACTTACTCAGCAATGATTCCTGCACCGCGTAATAGCCCAGGGTCGACCAGTAGCTGACGTCAACGCCGTAATGATGGCGATGATTGCTCTGCTCACACTGCGTGACAATGGGCGAGTAGTCCGTCTTGAAATAATCGATGTTGTACTCGGCGACCACGCGCTGTGTCGATTGCTCGACCCAGTCGCGGGCCGGATCGTAACCCAGGTCTACAAGTGCGTCCCAGTTGATATGTCCCTCAGGATCGAGTTTGGGCGGCGCAACGAACCAGTCGCGATGTTTCGTGATGCTCAATGCACGAGGGTCATCCGAGTTGGAGCCTTGCGTGTACGCCATCCACAGCCCAAACTTCATGTCATGGCTGTGCAAATATTCTTCGATGGGTTTATGCCCGTGAGGAAAACGTTTGGGGTCCCAAAACCAGGCGCCCGATTGTGGAAACCACATAGCATCGACAACGAATGTTTCGAAGCCGAGTTCGTGCGCAAGCGCGGCACTTTGCAGAACACCTTTCTCTTCCGCTCCCGCTCCGCCGCTGTCGAGATAGAGGTTGTACGCCAGGGTCGGATACACATAGCTCTTGGGAAATCTCGGCAGCAGCTTCTCCATGATGAAGCGGTGAAGGCTGTAACTGCCGTCGTCGATGTCGCCCATGTAACAACCGATGAAAGCAGGTGGAACCAGGAACGTCTCGCCCGCCGGGAGATCGGTCTTGAATTCAGGGAGGTTGCCTACTTCAATCGCCAACTGTGCCGGATTGTCAGTGGTTGGCGCCGAGGGCGACTGACCCTCGGGACGGACGCTATGGAAACGTATTCGTCCGATGCCGGAGAATTCCCATCCCACGTACAGACCGTGTGAAGTACCAGCTTGTAGAGCCAGCCATGGCACCGGACTCGCGCCATCGGTGGGGCTGCTGGTAAGAGTTTCGTCCGAATTCTTCCCCACGCTTCGAACCAGAGTACCGCCCTCGGTCGTCGCATTGCCGGCGCCGCGCTTGATCCACCAGGAATCGAGCGATTCATTCGCAGGAAAAGCCAGGGGCCCGAGTACAAGACTGTCCTGATGGCCGATCGTGATTACCGCACCGGAGCGATTGGCAATCGTCAACCAGTGTTCCACAGGGCCGCGGCCGGACCGGGCGCGCCAGATGGATTGCAGCTCCATCGCCGGTGTGGCATTCGAGAATCGCAACACCAGTTGGCCGCTTTGCTGGTCGAAATCTTCGCCCTGATACTCCCACTTGGTGGGAACTGACGAACCCTGTTGGGCGACCGACGGCAGCAGGAGCTCAGGCACTGACCCCTGCAGCCAGTTCGAATTATCTTTTGCCGCGCCTAGCTGGGTGAGCAACACAGTTCCATTCTGCTCCGTCAGAACAACCACGGTGTCGTCTGTACTCAAGCGCCAGGACTTTCCGCGGTCAGCGCACCAGGCCAGATTCCAACCGGCCGTAAGGCATAGAACCAGAGCCCACCAATTTTTCATGAGGGATGCCGTTCCAGACGGGGGATAAGGGTCGGACGATGCCAGGCTTGCAATCCGAAAACAATAGTGAGCTCTCGCCCGAATCGGTGCGTAATCAGCAGAAGGGCAACAAAGATTATGGATCGCTTCACGGATTCTTTTCGCCCTTGGAATCGCTGTATCGTAGGCGGGCTCGAGCGGCAAGTCAATGAACGGGCCGCGTCGTATTCAGTTCACGGAGCTGACCGCTCTAACCTTGCGGAGTCAAGCTACTTCGGAATAGGGCTTCGCTATCTCGCCAGCCAGTTGGTGAAAACGAGGATAAGACCTCCAAACAGGAGTCCTAACAGCATCGCCCAAGGCCACGCTCTGTTCCGCCGTTGAAGCCATGGGTAAGAGACTACTTTAGGACCGGTGGGCACAACATGAAGAGAGGGTAGGTCGGGACGGGGGTTTCGCCGAGGGAATGATCGGTCGATTCGTGCCACTTGCGCTGACACTGCTGACTGCGGAGCTCTACAACATCCTGGCGTTTCACCTGACGATATCACCGGGCACCATCGCGCCGGCTCTGGTCGCTTCCGTGTTGTGGATTTTGGTTTTCCTGCAGTACCGCGAAAGTTTCAAGGGCATCTTCAGCGCGAAGGCTGCGACGCAGGCATAAATTGCGTGGCAGTATGAGAGGAATGGTACTTGCGTGCGGAGTGCATGATCGGCGATACGCCAGTCGTGGCGCACTGGTTGAAAACCTGACCTGGGCCTAGTTCACCTCTCTGGGCGAAGGATATGTTTATCTTCCGCTGTTAGCGTACAACTCCTTCAACCATTTGACGCCTTCGTAGGAACGTTCATGCATCCACGGCACGTACATCAAGCCGTCGTTGGTTCTGAGAGCCCAGCAATCGCCGCCTTGAGAAGCATAGAACCGACTCAAAAAAAACTTCTTTGCCAACCTCAATGGCGTTTAGGTGCTCAAGCTGTTTTTTTGTTACATACAGATATTGCAGAGTCTTGCCGTCGCTGTGCCAAAGTTTGATGACATAGCGATTGATTTTGCGATGTTTGATTTTCTTGGGCACATTTCTGTTCATTTGAGGCTCTCCAAAGTTAGAGTCGATGGAAGTAAAATTCGTGCCCAGGATCTGTTCCTGTGTGCCTCCGGCAGCGAGTCTTCATTAGGCATGCTTCCGGTAGCGTTCCGGGAGGCAACAGCCCAGATTTAAGTCCTGCCGGGCCGTCGCCGGGTACGCGACGCTGAGCTCTCGACAGCCGAACCTGTAAGGAGAGGTGAACGCAGAACTAGATTCCAGGAATCAACGTCATTATCTATCATGTACTTGGAGCGACTAAGATTTGCCAGCCGTACTTGTTAAGTCCTTCGTTTAACGCTTCCAGGTAGGTTCGAGTCCTACCTGAGGAGCCATTCTTTTTTACTCATCCCCGTTTCACCTTCCTGAGAACAGCGTTTCGTAATTTAGTGGACTGGCGGGCTTCCGATGCGGAGTTCGGCTTCGCCGGCGACGTCCGGGATGACTACGTGTAAGGCTTTCGCCGGTGCGTCGTAAGAGGTTTTAGTCGGGGACATTTTGTTCGACAGCTTCACATCGGCCTGGGTTGAAGGCCAGTCGAAGATGACCACTTCCACCGTCTTCCACCAGGGAGCATAGGTTCCCTGACGTGCGCCGAAGTTGATCCGCACGGAATTTCTATCGGACTGGCAGCTGAAGGTCTGGCGAAGATACTCGCCGTGCTGATAGCGCAGGGTGTGGCCGTCGTCGAGATAAAGCGAACCGCTGCACGCCGGGCCAGGATAGACGCGAAGCTCCAGCGGGCCGCTGGGAGTTTCGTCGGTGCTTTGGATGAGGGGCTGGAGCGGCAGAATACTGCCAGCCCGAACGTACACCGGAAGAGTATCGAGCACGGGATGGATTTTCGGAGGTGTACGGAGGACCGTTCCCGCGCTCGCACTGGCAATCTG
The DNA here is from genome assembly GCA_963822555.1 of Terriglobia bacterium. GTDB lineage: Bacteria > Acidobacteriota > Terriglobia > Terriglobales > Acidobacteriaceae > JAIQFF01. The sequence continues at coordinate 2,632,630 of CAWGHY010000002.1, read as the reverse complement.
CACGATATTTGGTTCTGGCGGCTGCGCCGGGTTTTTCAAGCCGGTCCAAAAGTCGTACCACTCGCCAGTTGGAAATGAGACGACATAATCGTCAAGAGTTTCGGCGAAGGGCTGCGGCGCAATCAGCAAACTCGGCCCCAGCAGGAATTCCGTGTCGAGACCGTTGAAGGCGGGAGCGGACGGCGCGAAGACCTCGGGAAATTCCAGAAACACAGGACGCATCATGGGAAGGCCGGTGCGCGAGGACTCTTCGGCGAGAGTGTAAATGTAGGGCAGGAGGTGGTAGCGGGTTTCAATGTAGCGGCGGCGGATGGCTTCCTGCTCGGGTCCGTGCACCCAAACCTCCTGCATCAGAGAGCCTTTAGTGCTGTGGTCACGGCACATAGGATTGAAGGCGCCGACCTCGACCCAACGCGTGAGCAGGTCGGGCGGCGGCGAGTTGTTGAATCCGCCGATGTCGTCACCCACGAAAGAAATTCCGCTGAGGCCGAGATTCAATAATTGCTGGGTGGCCAGGCGAAGATGGTTCCAGGTTGAGGAATTGTCTCCGGTCCAGGTAAATCCGTAGCGTTGTCCACCGGCGTAGGTGGCGCGGGTTAAAACGAAGGGACGTTCGTCCGGCCGCAGCTTGAGCAGGCCATCGTAGGTGGCGCGGGCATTCTCTAGTCCCACGATGTTGTGAATCTCGGCATGCGTGGCAGTGCGGGTGGCGAAGCCTGGTTCCTCGATACGATGAACGTTATCGAGAGGCATGGTTTTACCGGGGCCGTCAAAAACGGCAGGCTCGTTCATGTCATTCCAAAAGCCGGCAACGCCATTCTGAGCGAACTCCTTGTACAAGCCACCCCACCAGTCGCGGGTAGGAGCGCGGGTGAAGTCAGGAAAGACGGCGGGGCCGGGCCACACGATGCCGACGAATTCGCTGCCATCGGCTTTCTTGACGAAGTGGTTGCCGGCTTCGCCGGAATCGTAAGGAGCGTATCCCTGGTTCGGAGCGTGCGCGATGTGCAGATCGGTAATCAGCACAAGGTGGAAGTGCTGCTTGCGCAGATCTGAAACCAGGCCGGGAAAGTTAGGAAACACTTGTGGATCGACGGTGAAGGGCCGATTCCTGTACTGGTAATCGATATCGAGATACAAGACGTCGGCGGGAATCTTGTCTGCCCGGAATCGGTCGGCAATCTCGCGCACTTGCGACTCCGGGTAGTAGCTATAGCGCGATTGCTGGAAGCCGAGCGCCCAGAGCGGCGGAAGAGGATGAGTGCCGGTGAGGTAGGCGTAGCCTTCGACCACCTGTTTCGGAGTAGGACCGTAGATGAGGTAATAGTTGAGCGGGCCGCCTTCGGCGCCGAAAGAATACGCGTCACGCGCCTGCTTGCCGAAGTCGAACCAGCTGCGCCAGGTGTCATCGAGAAAAATCCCGTAACTGCGGGCGCCGCCGATGGCGAGAAAAAACGGAATGCTCTTGTAGATGGGGTCGATCGCTTCCTGGGTTCCGATGTCGGTGTTCCAGAGCGTATAGGCCTGATTTCTGCGGTCGAAAGTGCCGGCTTTGTCGCCGAGACCGAAGTAATGTTCGTCGGCGGGCATCGTCTTGTAAACCGAGAAGCCGCCTAGCTGGAACTTGCTGGGACGGCCGACAGCATCGGAGGAGATGACGTTTCCGGCAAGATCACGAACCACAATGCGCAGAGGATTGCGCTCAACCCGAACGTCGAGCGCTGCGGTGCGAAAGCCGACGAACGCAGCGTTCGGGGTTGACTTCTGCTGAACCTCGACTGATCTTCCTCGAGGCCCGGGCAGAACTGCCCATGAGGAATCTTCCGGCAGTGCGCCGTCAGCGGCGATGCGCACGCGCAGGATGTCGTCGCGAAGTGCGGTGATGCGCAGAATTGCCGCTCCGGATTTGATCTCGATGCCATCGTGTAAGGGTTGGGAGCTGGTTACGGCTTCCAGCGTAACGGCGCTTGGGGAGGAAGACTCGGGCTCTGCGGAAGCGGCAACAGCGGCCAGCATTATGGCGAAAATAAAAATCAGGCAGGTCTTGCGAGATGAGTGCATCAGGGCTCTCTCCGCGTGGAATTTGATGTTTGCACCAGGACTCTACTGCGTCTTACTCGTAAAATGAATGATGATTTTCTCACGAGGATAAGGGTCGGACTCACTCTTTGGAATCGTGATGTTGATTCTGGCATTCTCTGCGTTGCTGCGTGACAGCTCCGCGCCCTCGACCGACGCCACCTGCGAGGGATTCCACATTCCAAGTTCGTACTGCTTGCCTGAAGCGCCGGCAAGGTCAAGGGTAAGCGTGTCGCGCGAGGGTGTCCACGACTCAGACAAGACGCGGAAACCCTGGCTGGTGCTTCCTAAAGACGGCAAGGTTGGGGAAAGGCTGAGTCCGAAGTCGTTGCGGAGGCGGATGTGCAACGTATTCTCTCCGGCGGAGATGGGGAATTGCACTGCGATGTGTTGGTCCACATCACTCTTTTTGATCTGGAAAGGCATTCTCCGCCCGTTCATCTCGACCCCCATAATCTGTGCGCGCGGGCTCACTGCGGGAGAGAACTCAAGCGAACAGTTGCCGCTGCCGCTGCGAGTGATGGTGAGGGAGATATCGCCGATGGTTTTGCGATAAGCGATGCGCAACGATGCGGAACCTGCGCGTACATGATCGATGGTGAACCAGGTCCAGTCGGCGGGAACGTGGGGCGCCAGAGTCACCCGGCATGCGCCGGCATCGGTCTGCAATCCGAACAAGCCGCGCAGCAGTGGACTGACCACCATGGCCGCAGACCAGATCTGGTGCGGGGAGCTGGTTGAGATGGGCTGGTAGTAATCGCCCGATAAGACTTCGGTGACATGCCCCAGCGAGCCATCGAGCGCTAACTCGGAGTTTGCTTTCAGATTCGAAAAGCCGGGCAAAGCGCGATGGTAGCGATATTCGCCGACCGATGCCCATCCCGTGAAAAGCGGCCAAACGGAGCCGAAGTGGTAGCCACCGGCGCTGTATTTTGCGGCGCGCGACGAGATGATCCTCATGCCCCAATCTGCTTCGTGCTCGGGCGCGGCGAGCTCGCTAATCATGGCGGCCGCCTTCTCGTCATCCAGCAGGCCGAACCACATGGGGACTGTAGCCAGCACACTGGGCTCATCCACTTGCTGATTCTGTTGATCGAGCGCGAACGCAAACCGATTGTTCTCCGCGGACCAGAAGGCTTTGTTCACGAGCGATTGCTGGCGCGAGAAATCTCCAGCCAGTTTCTGGCTGATATCTTCCTTGCCGGTGAGAAGGGCGAGGTTGGAGAGCGCTCGCAAGGCTTCCGCTCCGAGCGCGCTTTGGTAGAGCTCAGTGTGGACGGGAAGCAGTGGACCGCCTTCCACCCATCCGTGTCCAATCCCGAAATTCAGCGGCAGGCCCTGCGCGTCATAAGTAGAAAGCAGGAATTGATAGGCCTTCCACAATGTGTCCCACTTCTGAGTCACAAACGAGATGTCGCCGCTCGTGACCGCATAGTCGTTCATGGTGATGATGTAGAGCGGCGTCGCATCGGCGGAGGCGTAAGGATAGGGATAGTCGGTGAACCAGGGCACGAAATTTGCGCCCTGTGAGATTTCGTGCGGGACCTTGCCGTCGGCGCGCTGATACTTGCTGAGGAAATCCAACGCGAGACGCGTAGTGGCAAAGTCGCCTTCGGCGTCGAGCGCCAGTGAAGTCCAGAGCGAATCGCGTCCAAAAAACCAGGCAAAGCCCGGGCGCTGACTTCCACCCGAGGTGCGATAACCGGCAATCAATCCGGTGCCGAGGTAGGGATTGTTGACCAACCCCTGCAACGCACTCACCCGGGCCCAGTCGTAGGATTGTTGCAATTGGCGATCCGGCAAATCGACACTGACTGTGCTGTCGAGATAAGCGCGGTAGTAGTCGGCCGAGTCTTTTAGAAGAGCGGAATAGTCGGACGTGAGATGACGATATGTGGCCTCGGCTTCTGCCTCGCCCTTAACCGAGGCGGCGATCACCACCACTTTCGTTTCTCTGCCCTTGCTGGTGACGCCCAGGTGGAAAGAGTTTTCCTGCGAGCTGGAATAGTTGGTGTCGTATTCCTCCTGAACGTCGCTGGCAGTAGGCGAGCCGGCGAAGGCAAAAAACTTTTTTTGTTCTTCGCCAAAGTGGAAGGCGTTAAGTCTCGCATCCCAAAAAGAAAAAGTTCCGCCCAGCGCGGCCGGCCATTCCAGCTGAAAGTCGCGCTCGAAAACGACCTGCAGGTCGAGAGGGTGCGCGGTCTCAACGTCGATGATGACGACTGCGCCTGGTTCGTGTACCGGAACGAAAAACGTTTCGCGAACGGCGAGAGTGTCTCCGGTGTAGAGGATCGAGCTCGATTCCGGGCGCACCGTCAGCGTGCGAGCAAGCGCTTCAGCGGGGACCTTGCGACCGTCAACAATAAAATTCAAATGGAAGTCGCGCAGAATCTTTAAGGGATAGACCCAGGCTTCGAAATTTCCCGCTTCGTTTCCAAACAGTCCGGCACGCTGGCCCACGGCGGACAAAAACTCCCAGGGGCGATCGGCGCGTGAGAGTTCGAGAGGAAGCGCTTTCTCCTGTGCAATCGTCGGTCCGACTGACCCTAATAAGAGAACGACGGTTACGATCAAGCGGGACGCTATGCCATGCGATGAACGCGAAGTGGGGTGTTTCATGTGTAAGATCGACTCAGAGTCTTCTTTGCGTTCTTTGCGGATTTTCTTTGCGATCTTTGCGGTTAAGTTTTTTGATTTGGCAAGACAACACCTTAAACCGCAAAGATCGCAAAGAGAATCCGCAAAGGTCGCAAAGAAACTGCGTTTCCAAAATTGCTGTGCCTGAACTTGCAAAGTGATGATGCACTCACTAAAGTAGGGGCGAATTCTAGCACGATGCAACTCCGGGAAGGTACCGCACTTTTGTCTTCTTCACGCCGTACGTTTCTCCAGTCTTTGAGCAAGTCGGCGGTGGTGCTGTCTCTCGATGGCGTTCTGGAGTTGGCCCGTCCGCTCAAATCGAGCGGGCTTCTTGCCGTGGCGGAAGGGCCTGCCAAGCCGGCCGTCGGCCTGGGACTGAGTTTCATCAATGTCGCCCGCGAATCCGGACTGAATGCGAAAACAATTTACGGCGGCGAGCACAAGAACAAGTATCTGCTCGAGACTACGGGTTGCGGCGTGGCTTTTTACGATTACGACAACGATGGCTGGCTGGATATTTTTCTGGTGAACGGGTGGCGGCTGGAAGGTTTTCCCGCCGGACAGGAACCCACTTCACATCTCTTCAAAAACAATCGCGACGGCACTTTCACCGACGTCACGTCCAAAGCCGGCGTCGCCCACTCGGGCTGGGGGCAGGGAGTCTGCATAGGCGATTATGACAACGACGGTTTCGAGGATCTTTTCGTTACTTATTTCGGAAAAAATGTTCTCTTTCACAACAACGGCGATGGCACATTTTCCGACGTAAGCGAAAAAGCCGGACTCGCCGGAAATGGCAAGCGCTGGAACACCGGCTGCGCCTTCGTGGACTACGATCGCGATGGCAAGCTCGACCTCTTTGTCGCTAACTATATCGATCTCGACCTGGCGACTGCGCCGGTGCCGGAATCAGGGCCGTGTTTGTACAAGAGTGTGATGGTGGCGTGCGGGCCGCCTGGACTCAAAGGTGGTAAGAATATTCTTTACCACAATAATGGAAACGGAACCTTCAGCGACGTTTCCGAATCCTGTGGAATCTTGCAGGCCAATGGCACATTCGGCCTGGGAGTGCTTACCGCCGATTTCGACAATGATGGCTGGCCCGATATCTATGTGGCCAACGATTCGACCGCCAGCGCCCTTTACCAGAACAGGAAAAATGGAAAGTTCGTGGACATCGCGCTGGAAGCGGGTTGCGCGCTCAGTCCCGATGGAAAGCCGCAAGCCGGGATGGGGCTTTCAGCTGCGGATTACGATATGGACGGCAACCTGGATATCGTAAAGACCAACTTTGCGGGCGACACGCCTTCGCTGTATCACAATCTCGGCAACGCCAATTTTGAAGACACGACTTTTACCGCGGGCCTGGGCGCACACACTCAGTATCTGGGATGGGGATGCGGGTTTTTTGATATGGACAATGACGGATGGCCGGACATTCTGATCTGCAACGGCCATGTCTATCCCGAAGTCGAACAACTCAAGACTGAGGCGGGATATCCGCAGCGCAAGCTGCTCTATCGCAACCTGAGGAATGGCAGATTTGAGGATGTCTCTATGCAGGCGGGGCCTGGGATTTCCGTACCGATCGCGTCGCGAGGATGCGCCTTCGGAGACTTCGACAACGACGGCGATCTCGACGTGGTGGTGAATCCGGTGAATGATTTTCCGCAGCTGCTGCGCTGCGATCTCGCGTCCGGCAACAACTGGATCAAGGTGCGGACCATTGGGACGAAATCGAATCGCAGCGGCATCGGCGCGCGGCTACGCTGTGTGACTCAGGTCGCGGGTGAGAGTAAACCTCATTCGCAGATCGACGAAGTCCGCAGCGGCGGCAGTTATTTTTCGCAGAATGATCTGCGGGTTCATTTCGGCTTGGGCAAGGCGGAAAAGGTGCAACTGCTGGAAGTGCGCTGGCCCAGCGGGCAGGTGGATTCTCTGAAAGACATCAACCCCAATCAACTGATCTTCGTGAAAGAAGGCGAAGGCATTGTGCGTAGCATGGCATTCCCGGCCGCCTCTGCGGCGACGCAGAAGCGGTCTTAGGAAGGGTTTGCCGGCTGCTTCACGGTTACGCCCGAGCCTTCGTTCAACGTGTGGATTGCGTCCACGGAAATATTGTCAAAGCGCTCGGTCAGGCCGCTCGGCCAGCGGATCTGGAGCGAGTCTATTTTTGTGGCCGGTCCCAGACCGAAGTGGATGCGCATGTCGCTGTTCGAGTCGTAACTGGAGCCGCTGCGGACTTCGTCAACCAGTACACGCGTTCCCACTTTCAATGTGACTCGCGCGCCAATTCCGTCACGATTGGATTTCGTTCCGACCGTCTTAAGCCCGATCCAATGGTTGGGCGAGCGCACCTGGTTCACCAGCAGGCTCGGAATAGCATTCATGTTGCTGATGACCGCCGAAATGCGGCCGTCATTCCAGAGATCGCCGACTGCCAGGCCTCGTCCGGCATGCACGGCCGTGATTCCTGGCCCCGCCTGAGCGGAGATGTCGCTGAAAGTCTTGTCTCCGTTGTTGTGATAGAGAATGCGCGGCTCTTCGTAGCTGCTGCCAAGGTTTTGCTTGTCGACTTCGGGATAAACGTGTCCGTTGACCAGTAGGAGGTCAGGCCAGCCATCGTTGTCGAAATCGAGGAACATGGTTCCCCAGCCCAGATAGCGCGTGTACAGCCCCAGGCCGGCGGCGAAGGTCACATCATCGAAGGTTCCGTTGCCGTTATTGCGATATAGAGTGGACGTGTCATCGGAGAAATTTGTTTTGAAAATATCCAGCCGCCCGTCGCCGTCATAATCGCCGATGGTGGTTCCCATTCCCGCCTGCTCGCGGCCATCCTCGTTGTACGCGGCGCCGGCTACCACGCCGACGTCGGTAAAAGTTCCATCACGATTATTGTGATAAAGAATGCTGGCGGTGCTGTCGCAGGCTACATAAATGTCGGGCCAGCCGTCGTCATCGAAGTCGAAAGTGGAGACGCTGAAAGCGTAGTGTGCGCTGGTCTGATCAATTTTCGCTTTCGCGGTAACGTCTTCAAACTTTCCATTGCCCAGATTGCGGTAAAGAATATTCTTGGCTCCGGGCAGGCCGCGCGGTCCGCACATGACCGCAACTCCCTTCCACACGCAGGACGCTCTTTCTCCGGGCGCGGGCGCGGTGGACACATCGAAGTCGACGTAGTTCGCCACCATCAAGTCGAGCCGGCCGTCGCGATCGTAGTCGACGAAGGCGCATCCCGTACCCCAGGCTTTTCCGCTGCCCGCGACGCCGGACTGTCCGGCCACTTCGGTGAACACTCCACTCTGGTTGTGATAGAGGCGATTCTTCCCGTAATACGTGACGTAGAGGTCTTCCCATCCGTCGTTGTCGTAGTCTCCCACGCAGACGCCCTGACCCCAGCCGGTCGCGCTGAGGCCAGCCTTAGTGGTTACGTCGCTAAATGTTCCGTCGTGATTGTTGCGGTAAAGATGATTGCTGGGAGCGTTGGCGGTTCCGGCGGGGAAACCTTCGAGCGTGGTCCCGTTCACCAGGAAAATATCGGGCCAGCCGTCGTCGTCGTAATCGAAAATCGCTACCCCGGTTCCGGTGGTCTCGATGATGTATTTTTTCGTGTCTTTCCCGCCGAAGACATTGGACATGGTCAGGCCAGACTTGTCTGCGACGTCGACAAAGTTTGCAATCGGCGGAGCCTTTGCGGATTCGGCGGCAGAAGCGGTAAGACTGAGAATCATCACCAGGAGCGCAGCCCGTCTGCCAGCGCGGAAGAGAGCACGAGACTGCTGCGATAAGGCTGGATTCATGACCCAGCCTGAATACTAGGACGCGGGCTCGAGAGGGTCAAGGAACGCGGCTACGGTCGTACTCGGTCCCACACTCCGAAAGAGCAGTCCGCCAGCATGGGGCGTAGTAGTATTTTTTTGTGGCCTTCGAATCAGATCAGTCGTCCGGGCTTGACCACATACGAGCGAACCGTCCTTTCATCCTGCATTCACCAGGTTTGGTGATGTTGGCGGTGCTTGCTTTTTCGCTGGCCGAGTTCGGCGTCGATCAAGGGCAAACCAATCGGCAGCAGCCCGAGGCGGCTTATCGCCGGGGCGTGGCCGCGCTGCAAAGTGGAGATCTGGGTAAGGCGCGGGTTGCCTTTGAGGAAGTTGTGAGGCTTGCCCCAGGTAGCGCCGAGGGGCACAACCTTCTTGGCTGGGTGCTTCTGGCGCAAGAGCACGTTGCCGAAAGCATTGCTCAGTTCCGCATCGCGTTACGCCTGAAACCGGATTTCGCGCAGGCGCATATGAACCTGGCCAGCGCCCTGGTCAAAAATGGGGCTCTGCCGGAGGCCGAGTCGGAGGCGCGCACCGCCGTTCGCCTGGCTCCCAAGGACGCCGATGCGCACCGAACCCTGGGAAGAATTGCCAGCTTTCGCGGCGATCTGTCCCGCGCAAGCGCGGAGCTAACTAGAGCCGTCGAGCTGCAACCGCAACGGGCCGATCTGCGCGACGAACTCGGTTCCGTGTTGGCCCAACAATCACAATTGGATGAGGCGGCAAAGCAATACTCCGAGGCGTTACGACTTCAGCCGGGTTATCCGCAGGCTGCCTTGCATCTCGGGGTGGTGCGGTGGCAACAGAAAAAGACGGACGAAGCTCTCGGCCTGCTGCAACGCGCCGTTCAAGGCCTGCCGCAAAGCGCCCAGGCACACTACTATCTCGGACGCGTGCTGGAAGACACGGCGCAGCACGAGCGCGCCATCGATGAACTCCAGATTGCAGTGAGGCTGCAGCCGAATCTCGCCGAGGCCCATACTCAGCTTGGTCTGCTGTTACAGCGATCAGGGGATGCGCAGGCGGCGGTCGCAGCCTTCCGGCAGGTGGTTGAGCTGCAGCCCAACGATCCCGATGCGCACAACAATCTTGGGCTGGCGCTGATCCAGGTGGGAGACGCGACCCAGGCTATTCCTGCTTTCGAAGCTGCGCTTCGTTTGCAGCCGGATGACACGGGCTATCGCACGAATCTGGGAACCGCGTACTTACAGAGAAGCGATTTCGATGCTGCCGCCGCCCAGTTTCGGACGGCGCTGAAAACTGCTCCCGAAGATGCCACATTGCACTACGACCTGGGACTGGCGCTGAAACTGAAGGATCAATTGCCGGATGCCGTGGCTGAATTCAAAAAGGCGGCCGCACTCGATCCCAATCAAGCCGACATTCACTACACGCTCGGGGTTACGTTGTGGCAGCAAGGCGATTTCGATCAGGCGGCCGATGCTCTGCGCGCGGCCATCCAAGCCAAACCTGATTATGCCGAGGCCTATTACACACTGGGCACGGTATTGAAACAGCAGGGCAAACTGCCGGAAGCAGCGGCTGCGCTGCAGGAGGCGATTCGTCTGCAACCTGATTTCGCGGGCGCCCACACGACGCTCGCGGCGACTTTACGGCAGTTGGGCGATAGCGAGGGGGGAGCTCGGGAAGCCCGCCTGGGAGCCCAGATCAGCGCCGATAAGACAAATCTGCAGGCGGCGACTTTTAATACAAACTCGGGAACGCGGCTGCTGAAAGTGGGAGATGTTGAAGGGGCCATCTCGCAGTTCCGCGCTGCAATCGCTCTGGCGCCCGGCTACGCGCCGGCCCACTTTCATTTAGCCGAGGCGTTGCAGAGAAAGGGCGCAACCGGGGAAGCCGGTCAGGAGTTTCAACGCGCCGCGGAACTCGATCCGCGGTTGAAGCAGCAAGCGCCATGATCAACAGGTGTCAGCTTTCACCTGTCGCCCTCAGCTTTCAGTTAAAAACTGATGGCTGACAGCTTCTTCTACGGGTTCCCACCGCGGAGAGCTATGATGTCCGATTCGACGGGCACTCCTCGCGTCACCTTCACCCTGAGTACCGCTTCAAATGGTTGAAGTTCGCCGCCGAGCGGAACTTTCAGCCGGCGCAGAAGTTCTTCGATCGAGTTCTGTTGGCACACAAACTCAACCGCCGCCTGGGTGCCGATGGTCGTGGTTCCGGCCAGGATCAGAACTGATTTCGCAGGGTTCAGCCCGTGCACCAGCGCGACAATCGAATAATCTTCGATCAGGTTGGCATGGGACGGCGTGCCAATCCAGAACTGCGACTCTCCTGGCCCCGGATGGACGTTGACGATTGCCAGGTCACCCTTGCGCGGTCCGGACTCGAGGTTATGGAAGATAAAACTCTGCGTGCTAGGAATTTCCCGCAGGGTAAGGTTCTCTGCCGGTGAACCCACAAAGATCATGTCGTTGTTCTTAACGTCATCGAGCGAAAGCAAGCTTCCGCGCTTCACTCGAATCTGCTGGTGGAGCAGTCCGAAGGTGCGATCCAGCGCGTGGATGGCCAGGACTTCACCGACCCCGGTGTAGTGCTCCAGAATTTCATCGCGCGAATCGCGGGCGGGGTCGAAGTAGCGCATTCCGGTCTCCGGCCGGCCCACAAAGGCTCCGTTGCTGAAAATTACCCAGGGCTCCTCTGGCCCACTGGCGAAGGCCTTCCAGAACGTCGTAAATGCGGCCGGAGCCGGTTCGGCGGGCCGCTCTGCCGCACGTGGGCTCCGGATCAGCAACCATGCGGCGGTAGTCACCGCCACAATCAGCACGGGCAGGAGTACGAGAAACGCCAGCTTCCATTTCCTGGCTGCCTGGCTTTCAGCTGCTAGCTCCCCAGGCCGGGCGAACTGCGAAAGTGCCTGATGCCGTGCCGTGGGTTCGCGGCGGTGAAACGAAACCACGTAGGTGCCCTTGGGAATTTCTACCTGGATGGGTTCATCGGCCCCTTCGGAGGCATAGTACTCGGCAATCTTGAGGCGCAGTCGTCCCGCTTGCACGCGGATGGTCGAGTCCGACTGAGGATCGAAGTTCGGCGAGCGCCCGAAGACCTCAGTCGCAATCTGGTATTCCTTCAGCGGAGTACCGGGATGATCGAGTGCATGTTCGGCCAGATAGCGTAGCAACTTGCACAGGGATTCCGAGCCATGCAGCACGTGACTGTTGAGGAGCCGATCGATTTGTGCCAGGTACTGCTCCCGTTGCGGCACCTGGGCGCGTGTAACGTTCATTGTCACGTAGGGTAACAAGCTCGAATATCAACTGCAATGCCAGACACTTGAGGGCTGTAACCGTATCAGACTTCATGAAACCTGCGAAAAGCCATCATCCGGTGGCATGTTTTGGCCCGAAAAATTTCTGTGGAATTCTCGGCGTGTGAGCGACGAGAGCTTGATGGCGGCTGTCCTAAATGACGGTTACTTATTTTGAATCAGCAACTTAAGGAATATCGAAGGACGCTGACGTGACAAAAACAGATTTGGGACATTCTAATTTTTCATATCGCCTCCGAGTCAAGTTTCCAAATGTCATAGTGTTTTGTTGCGGCAGATCTCGGCGTGTCACAACAATATCAACACCCTACAAGCAATTTTGAGTTAGGAGGACTACCTGCACGTCGAGCTGCAGGGGTAGTGCTTTTGTACTAACCGACTAATTCTGAGTCGGTGAAGTTTCCAAACCAGGCTCCAAATAGATTTGATCACGGGTAGAGACAGATCCCAGGGCGTGCGTTTCTTTTCCAAAGAATTTTAGAAAAGACAATCAAGGTGGGAGGCTGTAATGAAGACAAAAGTTTCTCTGTTGCTAGGTACCATTGCCGTTTTCGTTTTCCTGGGTACCATGGGGACGCCCCAAGCGTCCGCGCAGGCAGTCTACGGCAGTATCTTCGGAACAATTACCGATCCTTCCGGAGCGGCGGTAGCCGGCGCGAAGGTTACGGTTACTTCGAGCAGCAAAGGCACGACGGTCGACACGACCACTAATGGCGACGGCAATTACAGCGTCACTCACCTGATCCCCGACATTTACAACGTCAGAGCGGAAGGCAGCGGGTTCAAAGCGTTCGAAGCCAAGAACATCAATGTCTCGGCAGACGCTGGCTCGCGCGTGGACGGACAGTTTCAGGTCGGCGGATCCTCGGAAACCGTGGAAGTCACTTCGGAGGCCCCGCAGCTGACGACCGATCGGGCCGATGTATCCACCACCTTCAATGATAAGTACGTGCAGGATGTTCCCATCCTGAACCGGAATTTCACCACCCTGCAGTTGATGGCGCCGGGTTCGCAGAAGATGGTGGGCTGGAGCCACGCCGCCACTGAGAATCCGCAGGGCAGCCTGCAGATCTTCACCCAGGGTCAGCACTTCAGCGGCACTGCTTTCGAGCTGGATGGCACCGACAATCAGGACCCGATCCTCGGGATCATCGTGGTGAACCCAAACCTGGATGCCGTGACCGAAGCCAAAGTCTCATTGCAGAACTACGACGCAGAATTCGGCAAGGCTGTGTCCAGCGTGGTCACCGCGCAAACCAAGTCCGGCTCCAACCAGCTGCACGGCAGCGGATTCCTCTTCCGCCGCTCGGACGCACAGCAGGCCCGCAACCCCTTCACGCAATTCGCTCCTGACCCGATCACCCATCGCTTCATCCCGCCATCCCGATGGGCGCAGTTCGGCGGTACAATCGGCGGCGCGATTATCAAGGACAAGTTGTTCTTCTTCGGCGATTATCAGGGCACCCGCCAGACCAACGGCGTTAGCGGCACGTTTACGGTTCCGACCAGCAAGGCTGCGACGAGTTGCAATCCGGCCACCAACGCCACCAGCGCGACGCCTAACTTCTGCGACTTGAGCGACTATCTGACCGGGGGTGTTGCCGGTGGCGGCCAGGTTTTCGATCCCTTGACCGGCGATCCTAATACCGGCGCCGGCCGGACGCCATTTGCTGGAAACCTGATCCCGATCGACAGAATTTCGCCGGCGGCAGGAAAGATTCTTGCGGTATTTCCTGCGCCGCAGAGCCCGACTGTGTTCAACAATCTGATCGGATCGGGTTCGGGCCCGTTTACCCAGAACAGCTTCGATACTCGCATTGACTATGCCGCGAGTTCGAGCTTGAGTGTCTTCGGCCGGTTCAGCCTCGACTACTTCAAGTTGTCGGGTAAGGGACTGTTGGGTGCAGTAGGCGGCCCGGGCAATGGCTTGCTGGGCCTGGCGGGAAGTTCGATCACCCACAACTACAGTCTGGCCAGCGGCTTTACCAAGACGATCAGCACCTCGCTCTTGACCGACGTCCGCTTCGGATACTTCAAATACAATCCGCAGACCCAGAAGCCGGACACGGGGACTCCGATGACCGACTTCGGAATTCCGAACGCCAACACATCCGACCCGAAGACAGCAGGCCTTGGCGCGTTCCTGCTTGGACCGGATCCGATCAGCGGACAAGGTTGCACCACGAACAACGGCGGCCAGGGCTGCGTCGTATCCAGTTTCGGAGACGGCCTGGGCGTGGCGCGCTGCAATTGCCCGCTGACGGAGAGCGAACAGCAGTTCCAGTTCGTCAACAACTGGACCAAGTTGCGCGGCAACCATCAAATCAAGTTCGGTGGGGATATCCGCTACGCCATGAACCTGCGTATTCCCAGCGACAATAACCGCACGGGAGAATACAACTTCAGTCCCGAAGCCACATCGAACGGCGGGGCGGGCGGTCTGGACCTGGCTTCTTTCCTGCTGGGACAGGTGACCTCTTTCGCACGCTATGTCAACAATCCTGGCCTTCCCGGCGCGAACAACGCCGCCGAACGCCAGAAGCGCTGGTTCTTTTATGGCCAGGACACGTGGCGGGCAACCTCGAAGTTGACGGTCAACTATGGCCTGCGCTGGGAAATTTACTTCCCCGAGACGGTCAACGCCAAAGGCAACGGCGGATTCGCCAACATTATTGATGGGGGCGGGACGGGCGCCATCCGCGTCGCGGGCTTCGGCAACATTGGCTCGAACGGCAACATCGACAACACCTTTACCGCTTTTGCTCCGCGCCTCGGCATCGCGTACCAATTGACGCCCAAGACCGTCGTGCGGTTGGGTTACGGACGCAGTTATGACATCGGCGTGTTTGGTTCGAACTTCGGACACACGGTGACCCAGAACCTGCCGGTGCTTTTGAAACAGAACGTTGACGCAACCGCTTTCAATCCGTTGGCCGCCGGTAGCAAAGTCCCAGTCTTCATCCTGGACAACGGACCGATCGCGGCCACCTTCCCCGCCGTGCCTGCCGACGGCATTATCCCGTTCGCATCGCTGGGCGGTCAGGTCTCCGGAACGCACATCCGTCCCACGAAGCAAGTTCTGCCGCTGGTAGATTCGTGGAACGCGACGGTGCAACACCAGCTCACCAATACGGTGAGCGTGGAAGTGGCTTACGTCGGAAGCAAGGGAACGCACGGCTTCGCCGGTGACGGACCCAACTACGACGTCAACCCGGTTTCCATCGTGAATTTCAACCAGATCAATCCGGTTACGGGTGTGGTCTATACGCAGAACCAGCGCAGACCGCTCTGCGGGCCGGAAGACGCGCTGGGAAATTGCACCAAGATCCCGTTCGATCTGGGCAACTTCTACGGCAACGATGCCTCCAGCAGCTACAACGCATTCGAAGCCAAGGTGGAGAAGCGGTTTAACAATGGCCTGCAGTTCATCTCTCACTACACGTTTGCGCACGCCAACGGCTATGACAGCAACTACTATGCGATCAGCCACCCCATTGCATACGGACCCGTGGATTTCAATCGCAACCACGTATTCGTATTCAACACGGTTTATGAATTGCCCTTCGGCAAAGGCAAGAAGTACATGGGTAACCCAGGCCGCGCCATGGACTACGTGGTTGGCGGATGGCAGGTAAGTAACACCACCAACTGGAGCAGCGGTCTACCCTGGACCCCAAGCTTTGCCGAATGCGGTCCGGAAGAGGACGTAGGCATCTGCCGTCCGAACAAGGGCAAGGGCACGCTCCACACTGGAGCGGGTCCGCTTGATCCGGTCACGCATACCATCACGTACTTCACCCCGGTGGCGAACATCGTCACTAACCCGGGAATCTTTACGGATCCCGGCGTCGGCAACCTCGGCAACCTCGGCCGCAACACCTACCATGGCCCTGCGGGCTTCTACTCCGACCTTTCAGCGGTGAAGAAGTTCCGGGTTACGGAGAGGCTGAGCGCCCAGTTCCGCGTGGATGCCTTCAACGTATTCAATCACCCTGTCTATGCTTTCAGCCAGAACAACGGAGCCAATGGCTGTATCGACTGCCAAGGCGGTAACAACGGCAAGATTACAGCACTGGAGGATGGCACGACGATGCGCCAACTGCAGTTCGCCATTCGTTTCGACTTCTAGAGGAGAAGCCACCGGTGACTTACTGAGGATTGCTTTTTTGAGGAGGGAGCCATTGGCTTCCTCCTTTTTTTTCTTAGCTTTTTGTAACTCGTCCACAGATAGTCAGGAAACTTTTCCCGTCGACCGCTCATCAAAGCCTTGGGGCTGCTTCCGAGGACTGCGTTGGCGTGTCGGCTTGTCAGCCTTGCGGTAGCGTTGTGTGCGTGTGCTGCTTCGGTTTCTCTCCCGGCACAATCGTTACCTCCCCTCTCGTCACCTCCGCTCTCGTCCAGCACGAATGCTGGGTCGAACGAAGCCTGTGCCGCTTGTCATGCAGCGATCTACCAGTCGTACACGCACACTCCCATGGCGCGGGCCAGCGGTCCCGCGATCGAGAATGTGGTTCCAGCCGATTTTTTTCATCCCAGTTCGGGAGTTCATTACCGTGTTTATTCCGAGGATGGGCATGTCTGGTTCAGCTTCGAGCGGCCGGGAGATCCGGCGGTGCGAGGCAAAAGGGAGTTGCTCTATTACATTGGCTCGGGACGCCGCGGGTTGAGTTACCTGTTCGCGCAGGATGGCTTCCTGTTTGAGTCGCCGGTGAATTGGTACAGCAATGCCCGCCGTTGGGACATGGCGCCCGCGTATCAGAATGCCCGCGAAATTCCATTGAATCTGCCCGCCTATACCAGCTGCCTGCGCTGTCATGTCAGCGGCATGCGCGCGCCGGCTATGGGGACGGATAATCTCTACCCGGTCCCGCCATTCCTGCATGCTGGGGTCACTTGTGAACGCTGCCACGGTTCCGGCGCGGAGCATATCGACGCGGCCAAAAATAAAGGAACCGCGGGACCCATCGTGAATCCCGCGAAACTTTCGCCTGAGCGCCGCGATGCGGTCTGCATGCAGTGCCATCTCGAAGGTAAGGTGGCGATCGAACGCGCCGGGCGGCACGCATACGACTTCCAGCCTGGTGAAGCTCTTTCCGAGTACATTCGCTATTACATTCCGGCGGGCGTGCGCGGAGGTGGGCTCGGAGGAGTCAGCCAGGTGGAAGCGATGGCGCAAAGCGTCTGCAAGAAGAAGTCCGGCGACCGAATGTCGTGTACCAGCTGTCACGATCCGCATTACGAACCGCCGGCTGCGGAGAAAGTCTCGTACTACCGGATGAAGTGTCTGGCCTGTCACGGTACCGATTTCGGGACCAGGCATCATACCGCGCAGCCCGACTGCCGGTCGTGCCATATGCCGGGCGCGGCGAGTACGGATGTTGCGCACACCCAAGTTACGGACCACCGCATTCCGAAGGTGCCGGCCGCCGAAGCCGGAGAATCAAGGCTGTCGGAGCTTGCGCCCGAAAAGCTACGCCTGGTTCCGTTCCCGGATTCACCCGACGCCGAGAAGGATCTTCGCGATCTGGCGCTGGCGTGGGAGTCCCTGGCGGACAACGGCATGGATGCAGTCGAACCCGAGGCGGAAAAACTGTTGCGCTCGGCAGCTGCAAAGTATCCCAACGATCCCGAAGTCTTGAGCGCACTGGGTTACATGGAGCAGAGGCATGGTGAAACCCGTCAGGCCAGCGAACTATACCGGCGAGCGCTGACGCTCGACCCGAACCTGATCGATGCCGCCGACAATCTTGGAGTGATCGACGCAAAGAGCGGACAGCTGCGCGAGGCGTTGCACCTGTGGGAGGGCGATTTCCGGCACGCGCCGGGTAGAAGCAATGTCGGCATGAATCTCGTGGTCACTCTCTGTGACACGAAACAGTTCGACGAGGCCCGCGCGACCGCTTTGCGAGTGCTTGAGTTTAATCCTGACATGGCTGCGGCGAAGGACGCGTTGCGCAGGTTGAATCGCACGCCGCCCGATTGCGGGAACTGATACCGGCCGGTAATTGAGTCTCGGCAGCGGCGCGCTCTTGTCCTGTGCGTTTTAATTCCAGATAGATCAATCCAGCGTGTTTTAATTGTGAGGATGAGCTACTGCGCTCGAGCGATTTCGATGAGACTGTCCCGGTGGGCTGTGGTTTTGCTGTGCGCCTGCTGCTTTTCGGTGGGGGCCCAGCAGGCTGCCGCTCCTCGATCCCACACAGCGGCAGCGACGGACTTCTCCGAGGCGCGAAAATTGTTACAGCAGGGAAAATACGACGAGGCTCTGGCGCTACTTTCGGATTTATCCGCCAAGAATCCAGCCATGAAAGGCCTGGCTTTCGAACTGGGCAGCGCTTATTACCAGAAAGGTGATTACGTTAAAGCGGCGGATTCGCTCAAGAAAGCGCTGACGGAGGATTCGGAGAATAAGGAAGCCATCCAACTGCTGGGCCTCTCCTACTATCTTTCCGGCCGGCCGGCGGAGGCCATTCCCTCGCTCGAAAAGGCTCAGGCGTGGTATCCCCGAGCCAACGTGGATGCTTCCTACATTTTAGGTTTGTGTTACATACAGACCAAGGATTACCCGCAAGCGCGGAAGTCATTTGCCCGCATGTTTGAAGTCCCGGAGGATTCGGCGGCGAGTTATCTCTTCACCGCGCGCATGCTGTTGCGCCAGGAATTCGATCCGATTGCGGAAGAATACGCGCAGAAAGCCATTGCGATCGATCCCAAACTGCCGTTGTCCCACTTCTTTCTGGGCGAGCTGCATCTTTACAAGTCGCGCATACCAGAAGCGATCAGCGACTTTCAGCAGGAGCTGGCCATTAACCCCGGGCACGCGCCTACTTATTACAAGCTGGCTGACGCTTACTCCCGGGTACAGAAATTCGATGAGGCGGAAAGGCTCCTGCAGCGCTCCATCTGGCTGGATGCAACTTCAACCGGCCCCTATATCCTCATGGGAAAGGTGCTGGAAAAAAAGGGAGAAGCCGAGCTCGCGGTAAGAGCTCTGCAACACGCATTGGGGATGGATCCTAACAACTCCGTCGCCCATCATCTTCTGGGCCAGGCTTATCGAGATATGGGCAGGAACGAAGACGCTGAACGTGAACTGCAAGTTGCCCAGCAGCTACAGGAAAGCAGCGGGGCCAAGCCATAGAAGCGGCCGCCGCACTGTGATTTACTGGGCAGCAGTTGAGGCCGTCGGTGTTTGCTCTTTCGCCAGGCGATCTACAAAATCCTTGGGGAGTTCGTGCAGAAAAACCAGGAATGCGCCATTGGTCCAGCCAAATCCAATTACATTCTGCTGATATCCGGCGTGGACACCGGATTCGGAGGAACGCGTTACCACGTTATATTTTTCCCGAATCGTGCCGTCACGGCGGAAGTTCTCCGCAATCGTGCTCAGGAAATTGTACGAAATTCGATTGGCCTCGTCGTTAAATCCGTAGCGCCGCAAACCCTCGACCGCGATAATCTGCGTTGGCGCCCAGCCATAGGGATAGTCCCACTGCACTTCCGCGTCGGTGGTGCTCATCGCCAGGCCGCCGGGCTGTTCGAAAATGCCCAGGTTATGCGCGAGTTCTCGCGCTTCTTCCGGGGTGGCGAGGCCAGCCCATAGGGGATAAAAAGTCGTGACGTATTCGTAGGAAGAGCGCACGCCGGTGTAGAAGTTGTAGTCGAAGAACAGTCTGCGGGCGGGATCCCAGAGGTATTTCTGAATGCGGTCTTTTCTCTCTTCCGCGAGCCGCTGGAATTTCTGTGCGTTGTCGCTGTGGCCGAGAATCTGGCTCATCTCCTGTAAATCTTTTTCGGTCTTGTAAAGCAGGCTGTTGAGGCAGATGGGGGCATAGTGGTGAGTTTCCGCGCCGTAGGGTCCGAACCGAAAGGAAATATCGAAGCCCGATTCGCGCATGGAGCGGTCGCCCTTGTAATAGTCGGGGCTGAGATAAATCTGGTCCGTCTTCTCGCAATCAGCTTTGGCCATGGTGGTGGCCGCGTCGCATAGTTGCACGGAAAACTGAAAGCCAACGGGCGGGGGCGAGCCGGGCGCGTTCTGCAACAAGTAACCGCGGCTGACGTCGGGATGCAGCAGAAAATAGTTCGCCACCTTGCGGTGAATTCCAGCTTCATCTTTCAAGCTCTCGGGAGCGGGACCGTTGCCAAAATCGTAGTAGCGCGTCAACCCGGTGGATCCGGCGACGTGGGGTTCGCGGTTCCAGGTTTCGTAATCTTTGCTGGCGTAGCCATACGCCTTCTCCAGCCAGGCACGGTTTTCATGTCCGGCAGCTTTGTCGGCTTCATAGACTGCCATGATCATTGACGTGAGAAAAGGCGGCTGCGAGCGGGTCAGGTAGTAGGCGCGATTCGCATTCAGGATGGTGCCGTAGTGTTCGATCTCGAAAAAGAAATTTTCCACCATTCCCCGGGCCAGATCGACACGCCCATCGCGCAGCAGTCCCAGGATGATGAAGTAGCTGTCCCAACCGTACATTTCGTTGAATCGTCCGCCGGGAACCACGTACTTGTTCTCGAGGTAGAGCAGGCCGGGGGCGATCTTTCCGGGATCGATTTGTCCGGGCGCGGTGATGATGGCGGGCAGCGGCCGGACTTGCACCTTGCAGCGCTTCTGGAGCTCTTGTACCGCGGCAGGGGTGGGAAAGTCAGCCGGTAAATAAAGGACGGAAGCCTCGGTCAGCTTGGGGTCGACCACGGTCTGGCACTCCATCATGGAGCGGGTGAGGGTGTCCCAGCCTGACGATATATAAGTAAGGATCGGGGCCAAGCCATTTGGCGGCGGGGATTGATCGAGTTCGGCGGCGTAAGCTTTGCTGCCTACTCCAACCAGGCATAAGCTGAAGAGAGCAAAAACAAAAAATCGGTCGAACCTCTTAGCGAATGAAGCCAGCGAGGTAGTCATGAGGTCATTGCCTCGGCGCGCAGGCGTGACCTGCGCAAAATTTGAATTGTGCAATTTGACTTGACCCGCTCTTAATATACTGATTACAAGCGTACTTAGTGACGAAATCCCGTCCCGAGCCGGGTGCCGGTTGGTACCGCAATTCTGTCCTAGATTATAGATGGGAAAGCGGGAAATCCGAGGAAATTAGCCCGGTTTTCGGGGTATTTCTACGGCGAAGCCAATGCGGGGGGCAAAGTGCGCCCTCATCGGCGCCGTTGTCTCCTCGGAACGGGGACGAACTAGATGCCGTAGTTTACGGTGCGAAGGGCGTCTTTATAGGCTTCGCGAGCTTCCGTGGCTTTGCTGTGCGCGTCGTGCTCCTTGAAGTGGGCGGCATCCCAATGCTCCATTGCGATCATGGAGTGGTCAGGAGTGGCCAGGGCTTCTTCGGCGCGGATGGCGTCAATCCACTCGTCTACGGCCGCTTTATAGGACAAGCGCAGTTGGTCGAGATCTTCGTTGCTCATAGTGCGGCAGAGTAGTGCAGTGCCGCATCCGGGTCAATTGGATCGGGACGAATTTAACGGAAAATTAACCTGAGCAAGGTGGGCTCCCGGCCAGTATCGCGGCCTCTCCTATTGCGGGTCAAAGGGCGGACGTGCGCCTTCCCGGCCATCCTCGGGATGCTAGAGTTTTCCGATAGAATGGCCACCCGACAGGTTTGGCCTACGTTTTCCTGAGTGATGTGAACTTATGCTTCCCGATGAGGCGTCGACTTGTTTGAATCCGAATTTCTGACCGGGACGCCGGAGAGCAAGCTGCTTTACCGGGAGCTGATGACGCGGGTGATGGAACTGATAAGTTCCTGTTTCCCGGCGCAGCCCTACGCCGGGAAGAGTCCCGCTGCCCTCTCGGCGTTGATCAATCCTGCGTTTCTCCCTGATGAAGCCGCCGTGCCCGACGCGGTCTTTGAACAGTTGGGTGGATTCATTTCGAACTCCCTGGCTGTCAGCCACCCCAGTAGTATTGCTCATCTGCATAGCCCTCCGTTGCTGGCGGCCCTGGCCGCGGAGGCGGTGATCAGCGCCATGAACCAGTCACTAGATTCGTTTGATTTGGGGCCGGTGGCCACCATGCTGGAACTGAAATTCGTGCAGTGGCTGGCCTCCGAGGCAGGGTTGCCGGCCAGCGCCGGTGGGACTTTCACGACTGGAGGCACCCAATCCAACTTCATGGGCCTGCTTCTGGCGCGGGATGCGTTCCTGAAATCACGCTTCCAATGGCTGGCGCAAAAGCAGGGGCTGCCGCCGCAAGCGGCGCGGATGCGCGTCCTGTGTTCCGAGGTAGCGCACTTCACCGTGGAAAAATCAGCTGCGCAACTGGGCCTGGGGACCGACGCCGTGGTCAGAGTCCCGGTTGACGATGCGTTTCGAATGCAGCCGGAGAGTCTTCGCCGCGCGCTCGACGAAATGCGGGACCAGGAACTGCTGCCCTTCGCCATCGTCGCGACCGCGGGTACTACGGACTTTGGCTCAGTGGATCCGTTGCCTGAAATCGCTGCGCTGGCTCAATCGGTTGGGGCGTGGCTTCATGTGGATGCGGCCTACGCCGGCGCGCTGCTGTTCTCGTCGCAGCATCGGGACAAGTTGCAGGGCATCGCGCTCGCAGATTCTCTGAGCATTGATTTCCACAAATTATTTTGGCAGCCGATTCCGGCGGGCGCGTTTCTGCTGCGGGACGCCGCTCACTTCAAACTTTTCGAATTGCACGCAGATTATCTGAACCCGGAGGCGCACGAAGCCCAGGGAATTCCCGACCTGGTGACGAAGTCGCTGCTGACCAGCCGGCGTTTCGACGCCCTCAAACCCTGGCTTTCATTTCAACTTCTGGGGCGACGGAAGCTCGGCGCAATGATCGACCGCACGATCGAACTGGCGGTTTGCGCCGCCGACGCGGTGCGGCGAACCGCTTCACTGGAGCTGGTTCATGACGCTAGTTTGAGTACCGTCGTCTTTCGCTATCTGGCGGCGCGGCCGGAAGTCGAATCCGATGCCTTGAATGCGGCGCTGCGGCAGCATCTGTTCGATCAGGGGATTGCCGTTATCGGACAGACTCGGGTCGGCGGCCGGCAGTGCCTGAAACTTACCTGCATGAATCCTGCGGTCACCGAGGCTCAGATCGATGGATTGGTTGTCACGATTGCCGAACAGGGCCGGCGGATTGAAAAGGCGTGGCCTGCGGTTCTCAGCGGAAAACCATGATCCCAAGCGCGAGTTTTTTGCATCTATACACCATCCTGGGCGTTTCGCAGTCTAGAATTACTTCCATTCACTGAGACGGAATTATGGCGAAACCTATTTTGCTGAGTGTGGATGACGACTCTGACGTTTTGCGGTCGATCGAACGTGATTTGCGTTCGAAGTATGGCGCCGAATACCGGGTGATCGGCAGTGATTCTCCAGAAGGCGCATTGGACCTGCTGAAGCAGTTGAAGGTGCGCAATGACAGCGTGGCTTTGCTGCTGGCGGACCAGCGCATGCCGCGCATGGATGGCGTGGAATTTCTGCAGCAGGCCATGCGGATTTTCCCTAAGGCGAAGCGAGCATTGTTGACCGCTTATACCGACATGAATGCGGCCGTCAGTGCCATCAACCAGGCCAATATCAATTACTTTTTTCTCAAGCCCTGGGATCCTCCCGCGGAGCATTTGTATCCCCAGCTGGACGACTTGCTCGATGACTGGCAAGCTACTTACCGTCCGACCTTCGAGGGCATACGCGTTCTGGGCACGCGCTGGTCGCCGAAGTCTTACGACCTGCGGGATTTTTTGGCGAGAAACCACGTGCCTTACCAGTGGATCGACGTGGAAATCTCCGCCAACGATCCGGAAACGAAGCGGCTGATGGAGGCTCTCGGTCCGGAGGCTGCCAGTCTTCCGGTTGTGCTTTTCCCCGACGGGACCAAGCTTCTCGAAAGCCTTCCAGCGGATGTTGCCAAGAAAGTAGGTTTGCGCACGCGGGCGCAGACTGACTTTTACGATCTGGCGATCGTGGGAGGAGGGCCAGCCGGCCTGGCAGCGGCCGTTTATGGCGCGTCGGAAGGTTTGAAAACGGTGATGATCGAGAGAGAAGCGCCCGGTGGCCAGGCCGGCATGAGTTCACGCATCGAGAACTATCTTGGATTTCCGGCGGGACTGAGCGGCAACGATCTGGCCCGACGCGCCGTGGTGCAGGCCCAGCGTTTTGGAGTGGAAATATTGTCTCCACTGGAAGTGGTCGGCGTCCGCACGGAAGGCTCGTACCGGATCATCAAGATGGCGGATGGCAATGAGATCTCGTGTCACGCGCTCATGATTTCGACCGGCGTGCAGTGGCGCAAGCTGGAGGCCGAGGGCGTCGCGCGATTGCAGGGGGCGGGAGTCTACTACGGTGGCGGCGCGACCGAAGCGTTGTCGTGCGCGGGCGAGATTGTTTACGTCGTCGGGGGCGCGAATTCTGCAGGGCAGGCGGCAATGAACTTTGCCAAGTACGCGGAGCGCGTCGTCATTCTGGTGCGCGGAGACTCTCTTGCCGCCACCATGTCTCAATACCTCATCGACCAGATCAAGGAAACGCCCAACATTCAGATATGGGCACATGCCAGCATGGTGGAGGCGCACGGCGCAACTCATCTGGAAGAGATTTCGGTGCTGTGTTCGGACACCAACAAAATCGAGCGGGTTCCCGCCAGTTCGATGTTCATCTTTATCGGAGCACTGCCCAGAACCGACTGGCTGGGCGGCCTGGTGGAGCGCGACGAACGCGGTTTCATTCTGACCGGGCCCGACCTCATGCGGGACGGCCAACATCCCAAGGGCTGGACGCTCGACCGCGATCCCTTCCTGCTGGAGACCAATGTGCCCGGCATTTTCGCCGTAGGCGACGTGCGCTATGGCTCAGTCAAGCGGGTGGCTTCGGGAGTTGGTGAAGGTTCGGTGGCGGTGCAGTTCGTCCATCAGTATTTAAGCAAGGTGTAGGAGCCTTTCCGGTAGGCACGATCAACGAAGTAGCGATCGAAGAAAAATGATCGAATTAAAATGATCGAAAAATCAGAGTTACTGAGTGTCCCGACTTTTCAAGGTCTGCCCGACGATCAACTGGATTGGTTTATCAGCCATTGCCAGGAAGTAAGGCTGAAGCCGGGAGACGTGTACTTGCGCCCGGGTGGTCCGACGGACTCGATGATCGTGGTGCTGGAAGGGCAACTTCAGGTGCGGGGTGAACTCGCCGGCGAGACTGTGGTTCTGCCCTTCGAAGCCGGCGCTGTTACCGGTGTGCTCCCTTTCTCGAGGATGAAGAAGTCCCTGCTGACGGGGCGCGCGGTCACGGATGCCCGGATCCTCAGATTTCCTTCGGCAAAATTTCCGGAGATGATTCAGAAGATGCCGGAGTTGACCCAGCGGTTGGTGGGTGTGATGTCCGACCGCATCCGCGAGGTTACGCGGCTGGAACAGCAGCGCGACCGGCTGGCTGCTTTGGGAAAACTTTCGGCCGGGCTGGCGCATGAGTTGAACAATCCCGCCTCGGCCGCTACCCGCGCCACCAGCCTGCTACGCGAGGCACTGCATCGTATCAAGGATGCTGCCCAGGCGCTGGGACGGCACGATCTCACGCCGGCCCAGAGATCGGAGATTGAAAAGCTGGAAGCCTCGTTTCTGAAGCCCAGTGAAACGGCGCTGGATACGCTGGCCATCAGTGATTTGGAAGACCAGATTGATTCCCTGTTGCGCAGCCATGGACAGAGCGATCTCTGGCAACTGGCGGCCGATTTGGCGCGACGAGGCATCAAGCCGGAGGTGCTGGAGTCATTATTCTCGACTCTCGACGCCGATGTTGCCCGGGCGGCACTGGTGAGGATCGCAGCTTCGGCGGAAATTGCGAACCTGTTGATCGAAATTGAGAGCAGCACGTCGCGGATTTCGGATCTGGTGCGCGCCATCAAGGAATACACCTACATGGACCAGACCCAGGCGCAGAACGTCGACATCGTCAAGGGCCTGGAAAACACGCTGACGATCCTGAATCACAAACTCAAGCGCGGCATAACCGTGCACCGCGAATACAACAAGATCCCTCTGCTGGTAAATTCATTCGGCAGCGAACTCAACCAGGTGTGGACCAACATCATCGACAACGCGATTGACGCGATGGGCGGAACGGGCGAACTGTGGATTCGAACCTACCGTGATGACACTTGCGTGGCAATCGAGATTGCCGACAACGGTCCCGGAATTTCCCCGGAGGTTCTACCCCACATCTTCGAGCCTTTTTTCACGACCAAGGGCGTAGGCGAAGGGACCGGCCTCGGCCTCGATACCGTGCAGCGGATCGTGAAGAAGCACAGAGGAAGTATCAATGTTACTTCGAAGCCCGGAAATACTTGCTTTCAAGTGCTGTTGCCTCTGGTCGAATCTCCGATTTAGGGTTGCGCCTCACCCATGACCCGGACCCGCTTCGCGCAGGTCAAGTTCGTGCTCCAACTGCC
Source organism: Terriglobia bacterium (assembly GCA_963822555.1). Taxonomy (GTDB): domain Bacteria; phylum Acidobacteriota; class Terriglobia; order Terriglobales; family Acidobacteriaceae; genus JAIQFF01. The sequence continues at coordinate 2,606,397 of CAWGHY010000002.1, read as the reverse complement.
GCAAAATTTCGTCATTGATGCGACCCTGGTTGCGCAAACGGACCGCGGTTTGTCTCTCCAGGTGAAGCAGTTCCTTCGAGATGCGCGATAAGCGCTGGTGATGCTCGGGGCTTCTGCCATCGGTGTCGTCTTTCCCGATAACGTCGGTAAGACGATGGCGATAGTGCCCGGCGATGTCATCGTAGATCGAATCGAATTCGGCAGAGTCCTTGGCCCGCTCGACAGCCAGATAGGCGAGCGCCGCTTCCAGAATTTCCCGGCGCGCGGTTTCCTCCTGGACGTTGGCTCCGGCCTTATCGGCGAGACCAAGGAACCGGACCAGCCAGGGAAGCGTCAGCCCCTGCAAGACCAGGGTTACGAAAATTACAGAGAAGGCAAGAAAGATGATCAGGTTGCGCTGCGGGAACGGGCTTCCGTCCGCCAGAGTTTGAGGCAAGGCAATGGCGGCGGCGAGAGCGATTACGCCGCGCATTCCGGTCCAGCCCAAAATCAAAATGCCGGGCACGGTTGGGCAGGTGTATTTTTGATGAAGCAAGCGCGTCCGGGTCCAATAGGCAACGTAGGCGCCGGGGAAAACCCAGGCCATTCGCAAGGCGATGATGAGAGCACTGAACAGTGCGGCGTAGAGAAGCAACGTGCCGCGGCTGTAGCCGTGAATTCCGGCCAACACGTAAGGCAATTGCAGCCCGATGAGCACGAAAACCAGGCCGTTGAGGATGAAGTCCAATGCCTCCCAGACGGCCCAGGCCTGAAGACGTACTTGAGGAGAAAAGAATTCGGAGCTGCGACGGCTCAGGTAGAGTCCGCAGACCACCACGGCCAGCACTCCCGAGGCGCGTAGCCGGTCCGCGGTGAGGTAAGCGGCGTAGGGAATCAGGATGCTGATGGCGATTTCGATAGGGCCGTCGTCGATGCGGTGTTCAATCCAGTCCGCAATCCGGCCGACGATGAGGCCTACAGCCACACCGCCGAATGTCAGATAAGCCAGGCGAGAGGTTGCATCGGCAATCGTTGGCGTCTGGTTCCCCAGCACCATGGCGACGCCAAATTCAAGCGCCAAAAGACCGGTGGCGTCGTTCACCAGACTCTCCCCCTCAACCAGGTCAGTGATCCGCTTGGGAATGCCGACGCGCTCTGCGATGGAAGTGGCGGCGAGAGCGTCAGTCGGTGCGACGATCGCGCCCAGCACCAGACCGAGTTTCCAGTCGAACCCGGCAAAGAGCCAGTGCGCACTCTCCGCCACACCGATCACGGTGAAAGTCACCAGGCCAAAGGCCAGTAGCAGGATGCTGAACAGGTTGAAGGAAAAGTCGCGCCACGACGTGACCCAGGCGGCGGAATAAAGTAGCGGCGGGAGAAAGACGAAGAAGATGACGTCAGGATTCAGCGCGATTCTGGGAATTGCAGGAACGAATCCGAGCAGTCCGCCGGCAATCACGAGAACGATGGGATACGGGACTTGAAGTTTGCGGGCCAGCGCGCCAAACGCCACCACGAAGAGCAACAGCAACAGAACCACCAGTTCCACTGCCTGGACGTTGCCGGTCACGTCTGGGAATCTCCGTATCGGGCGGATTGCACCAAGTCTTCGACAAGTATAAGTCAGGAATCTACGGAGTCGCGTCTACATGGGGCGTTAACTGGGCCGGCGAGCACGCTGTTTCGCCGCGATTGATTTGATGATCAGGCCGCCCGGAGCGGCGTCATCGATGGGCCGCTTTGCGCTCGACAACGCAACCGTCATCAATCGTCGAATCGCCGGCTTTTCCAGATCGGCAGGGGAGTCGAGCTTGATGTGGCGAACTACTTTGCCATCGCCTCGCAACAGTTTTTTCGGATCCGGAAGATGCACGCCCTGCAAGAAAAAAAGGGTGATGTAGCGAGGGTAAAGCACGATGGAGAAAATGGCTTCTGACGCTTTCTCCGACGGGCCGAAGCCGATGCCCAAAGCGTTGTAGGTGTCGTAAACCAGCTGGGTGGCGCCCGGCAGTCGTGCCCGCATCCGTTTCAAACAATCGCGCCCCATTGCTGCAAGCTCGGGCGTGTACTTGTCGAGCAGACCGTCGAGCTGACTCTGCGCCGACTTGTTGGTTTTCCTTTTGGATGATCCTGACATGGCGATAGTTTGAACGGAACCGGGCGTCAAGGCAAACCGATGGCGCGAAAGCAGATTCCTCACCGATAAATCGGTTCGGAATGACAAGGCTTGAAAACAGGGTTCGCGAAACAGATCCACTACCAAACCGATCCACTACCAACCGATCCACTACCAAACCAATCGGGTACTCGCCTCGGTTGCAAGAGTCTGCTAGCCTTGACTGGCAATATTCCCGCGCCGCCAGCGTACTTTCATGAAGCGAACCCGCAAAGGGAAATCAGAATCGAGCAAGCAAGCCATCCAGACCGCGCTTCGCGCCTGCCTGATCGCGAAGGATGCGGCTTTCAATGCGCGAGATTACATCGAAACCGGTTCACGAATTGCCTTTCTCGCGGTGCGACAGTGCGAGAAGGAACTGGACCAGATCGAACGGCAAATCGATGACGCTACCCCCGCCGCCGTTACCCAGGTGCCGGAGGCGGAGGCACGGGAGCTGCTGGCCTGTCTGAAGTTCACCATTGATCTCGAACGCATCGGCGACCTGATCTGGTCGGTGGTGCAACGAATTCACGGTTTGCCGGCGCCGCTTAACTCAAAAGAATCCGCATTTCTCATCGAGATGGCGCAAGTGTTGCAGGAAATGCTGGTGCGGGTGCATCAAGGATTCGTGAGCCGCGACCTGGGACTGGCGGAATCGGTCATCAAAATGGACTACGACATGGATCAGGTCTGTCATTCCGTTTTCCGTCAGTATCTGGAGAAAGGAGCCGGGCACAGGAGCTACGAGGTCACCAACCTGCTCTTCATGGCACAAGCCTTCGAACGCGCCGGCGATCACACCAAGAATCTGGCGGAAGAGCTGTTTCACCTGGTTGAGGGCCACAGCGTGCGGCACGTCAAGAAGTCTCGCTAAACGGGCGGCCATCTGCTTACAGAATTGTTAGCCCCCTTCTTCTGGTGTGCAGGTTGCGGGTCGGGATGTTTGTTAAGATCATTGGCCGAGGGGGAATTCATGGCCAATCTGAAAGGACTGGAGGCGATCGTTTCGCAGCTGAGAGCGGAACGAACGAGTCTGGTCAACCAACTAAGGCATGTTGACGCTGCTCTTTCGGTTTTAGGTAAGCTCAACAATGGCGCGTCGTACACCCAACCGCGTCGCAGAAGGTTGTCAGTGGCGGCACGGAAGAAGATCGCCGCGGCTCAGCGGGCACGCTGGGCTCGAGTGAGACAGTTGAAGAAAGCGGCGTAGCTAGCGCATCAGATTTTAGGCACGGGGCCCGCCTGGGAAGATTCGGGCGGGTTTCGTGTTTGCGACTCGAATCGCAGGAGGAACGCGGGATGAATCCCAGCTTGGTTTTTCTTTTGGCTTTTGGTATCGGAATCGTTACTGGTTTACGGTCGATGACCGGTCCGGCGTTGGTTTGCTGGGCGGCGCATCTGGGCTGGCTCAATCTGGAAGATTCGCGCCTGACGTTCATGCAATCTACGGTGGCCACTTACGCTTTTTCCGCTCTGGCACTCGGTGAACTGGTGGCCGACAAGCTGCCATTCATTCCTAACCGCACCTCGCCCGGGCCTTTGTTCGGCCGCATCGTACTGGGCGCGCTTTCGGGGGCGGCACTCTGCATCGCGGCCGGCTACTCTTCCGGAGTTGGCGCGATACTCGGAGGAGCAGGAGGAGTGGCGGGGGCGTTTGCCGGATATCGGGTCCGTGCCTGGTTGGTGAAGACCTCGCGATTGCCGGACTGGGTGATTGCCTTGCTGGAAGATTTGGTTGCGGTGGGGGGCGGATTCCTCCTGGTTTCTCGATTTTGATGCAGAAGAGAGCAGACCTCTGAAGAGACGGTGAGGTTCGTAAGGTCACAGAAGAAACTTCGATCAAGCCTTCTAATTGCCAGGTAGAGCTGAAGCCGCCGTTCCTGGCCACACCGGGTTCAGCGTGGTGCGAATCACATCCATCAGTTCGTTGTTATCGGCGGGCTTCTGCAGGAAAGCGCAGGCCCCAGCTTTCAGAGTACGTTCCCGGTTGTACTGCGGATCACGCGCGGTCAGAACGATGACCGGGATCGAGGAAAGTTGAGCGCTCTGTTGCAAGCGGTCGAGCACGATGAAGCCATCGCCTGCCGGCAGGCCAATGTCCAGGATGATCAGGTCCGGGCGCTCTTTCTGGGCCATGGCTATCGCCGAGAAGCCGTCGGTGGCGTAAGCGGTATCGAAATGGTTGGCGCGCAGGCGCAGGTTAAGACCGCGCCTCAAGTCGGGATCGTCGTCGACAATGAGTATTTTCGGTTTGTCCATGGTGTTCTTCTCCTTGAATTCTTCGTTCCAAATTGAATCTTCGAAAAAAGGGGATGGTATTTCTCTCAATTGGTGTGAGTGTTCTCCCGCCGGAGCGCTGCCATCGTCATCTCAGTAATGCTATCGGCAACTTGTTGAACCAGCTTTTCCACAGGTTCCTGCTGCCCCGCGGCAGGCAGCGGCAAGGTGATAGAAGAAAGTTTGAAGCTGCAGACGGTGCGCAGACTAGCGGATTGGTCCAGCTGTTCCCGCATGCGCTTTTCGACCACGCTGGCGCCGTGCTCGTCGGTGGAGGCGACGACCACTAAGCTTTCGCTGTGTCCGTTATTGCCCATGGCCGGCAGGATCGCGTCCTTGTCGCCCAGGATGCAAGGCTCGAGAATTTGCAGGCAGTGGTGGCGAACGTCTTCCCAGTCGCCAACAAAAGGCGTGTGCAAGGGCGTCAGCTCCACCGTGATCAGGGAAAGCGAATCCCGCAGGCGGCCCTGGTGGGTAATGATGGGGGCCAGAAATTTTGCCAGCGAGAACAAGGGCAGCGTGAAAATAAACGTGCTCCCGTGGGAGAGTTGGCTCTCCACCCATATCTGCCCCCCGTGAAGCTGGACCAGTTCTTTGGAGATGTAAAGGCCCAGCCCCAACCCTTTGCGACTATCGTCTATCGAATTGGGGTCCTGGTAGAGACGTTCAAAAATCATGGCCTTGGCTTCCGGGCTGATGCCGCGTCCGGTGTCGCTGACGAAGACGCGCACGAAGTCTGGATCGTTCTCCATCAGGCAGGCTTTCACTATGACGGATCCATCAGCCGGAGTGAATTTGATGGCGTTGTCGATGAGATTGGTGAGCACCTGGAGCACGCGTTTGGGGTCGGCATAAACCAGCGGAATCCTGATGTCGAGGCCGGCTTCCAGACCGATGCGTTTCGCCTGGGCGCTGCCCTGTAACATTTCCACCGCCTGCCGGATCACGTCGCCGATGACGACGCACTGGGGATCGATGGCGATCTTCCCCGACTCGGCCCGGGTGGCCTCGAGCAAGTCTGTGATCATGGCACGGAGCTGATTGGCGCTGCGAAACACGGTCTCCAGGTGCTCGCGTTGTTCAAGCGTCAACTTGCCCGCCAACCCGTCCAGCAGGAGCGAAACGAACTGGTAAATGCAGGCCAGGGGAGTGCGTAATTCGTGCGAAACATGCGAGAGGAATTCATTCTTGAACTGGATTTCCTTACGCCGGCTGATATCGAGAGAAGTAATCATCGCCTGGCGCTCAATGGCATAGCGCATGGCCCGTGCCAGTTGCTTGCTGTCAAAACTGCCCTTCACCAGATAGTCCTGGACCCCCTGGTGGACGGCGCTGGCCGCCATCTCCTCGTCTTCCATTCCCGAAAGCACGACGATGGGTACACCGGGTGCCCGGTCGAGCACGGTGCGGTAAGTTTGGGCGCCGTGACTATCGGGAAGATTCAAGTCGAGCAGCACCATGGCGGGGGTTTCCACCGTCATGGAGGCAAGCCCAGCAGAGAGCTTGTTCACACAGGAAACAGCAATATCGGAGTGGGCCTCGACCAGGCGCAGTCGAACCAGGTCGGCATCTCCTGGGTTGTCTTCGATCAATAAGATGTGTTTCGACCCGTTGCTCATTCGTTATCCTCGCGTGGCAGGCAGGCACAGCCAATCCAAAACTCTTTCAGTAACTTGACGGCCGCCATCCAATCCCGCAAGGTGGACGGCTTGCTCACGTAACTGTTGGCTCCCAGGTCGTAGCAGCGTTCGATATCGAGCGGAGCTTGCGACGTGCTGAAGATCACGACCGGTATCCGGCGCAGGGTCGGGTCCGATTTGACCTCTGCCAGGACGGAGCGCCCATCTTTACGGGGTAAGTTCAGGTCCAGCAGCACCAGGTTGGGACGTACCGCGGTGGCATATCTTCCTCCGCGGCGAAGATAGGACATGGCCTCGGCCCCATCGGAGACGGTGCTGACGTTGCTCGGCCACTTGCTTTGCGCCAGGGCATCGATGGTCAAATCCAGGTCGGCAGGATTGTCATCCACCAGCAGGATCTCGGACATAGTCGCCATCATAGGGATCCCTTTGCTCTGCCCAGCCTTGCCGCCGGCAAGGTGAATCTGAAGATGGTGCCTCCGCCATCGTGAGGTACGGCCTCGATCCGCCCGCCGTGCCGTTCAATGATCTTTCTGCAAATCGCCAGTCCGATGCCGTTGCCGGGATATTCGGTACGGGTATGCAAGCGGTTAAAAATGATGAAAACGTCCTCGGCGCTCTCGGCGGAGATGCCAATGCCATTGTCGGCAACCGAAAATACCCACTCCGCTCCTTGCCTTTGCGCCGAGATGTGAATGACAGGAGTTTCGGTGCCACGAAACTTGATCGCGTTCCCGATCAGGTTCTGAAACACTTGCTTCAGTTGTACCTCGTTGGCTTTGAGCCAGGGTAAGGTTTCGCGGGTGATCACGGCGCCGCTTTCCAGGATCGCAGCATGCAGGTTGTTCACCGCCTGCACCACGACTTCGTCGCAGTCGGTGTCCTTGAGTTCCGTCTCCTGCCGCCCCACGCGGGAAAACGCCAGCAGGTCATGAATCAGGCTCTGCATGCGGGCTGCGCCATCCACCGCATAATTGATGTACTTGTCGGCCTGAGCGTCGAGTTGGCCGCGATAGCGTTCCGCCAGCAGCTGGGTGTAGGCCGCTACCATGCGCAAAGGCTCCTGCAAGTCGTGGGAGGCTACGTAGGCGAACTGTTCCAGGTCGGCATTGGATCGGGCCAGCTCCTCTACCTTCTGCGCCAGGGAATCTTGTGCTCGTTTGCGTTCTTCGCGCGACTTTTTGTCTTTCAATGCGCCGCGCAACGCCACCGACAACCGGGCCAATGAATCCTTGAGCACATAGTCGGTAACGCCTTGCTTGATGCACTCCACGGCAGTCACATCGCCAAGAGCACCCGAGACCAGAATCAAAGGGATGTCGAGACCTTCTTCGCGCAAGATCTCCAATGCCTCGGTGCCCCTCCACTGCCCCAGGTTGTAGTCGGAAAGGACTACGTCGGGGCAGTGCGCTCTCACCTTATGCCGAAATTCTTCGGCGGTCTGGACCACTTCGGTGATGATCTCGAATTCACCCTTGGACAACTCGCGCAAAATAAGGTCCCGGTCGGCAGCGTCGTCTTCCACCAACAAGACGTGGAGCTGGGTTTTGCCGGCGCCGGCGATCTTGTTCTCGCGCCCCATCGTGGTGCCGGTTGTGCTCATGATGTACCCTCCCCAGCGGACTTTTTGCCGTTCGCGGCCGGACGCTGGTTGATGACCACCCCATACAGGCCCGCGGTTTTCACTGCGCCCGCGACCCGCGAGATTGGCGCCAGGAGTCCTGTCCATTCCAGTGAGGCCATGACATGGACGAATTCCGACTTGGGCTCTATGCAAACCTGGGGCGGGCAGACACGCTGGCGCTGAATACCCATGTGTCTTAGTCATCGGCGGTCTGGCCATCGGCTTGAGCGGTGGGGCCGTGGGAAGTTAGCGGAATTGCCCGATTTCGCGTATTGACCAGCGGGCCGCCTCAATCGGAAGGACATGTCCCTTCGGAAATAGGTTGTTGGGCCGGGACCTTCGCTGGCCGCTTTACGGCTGGTTGTCGGTAAAGTGCCAGCCGACTCGTGCCGAAGGAACTAATGTGCGCACTGCGCTTCGGCGCGATCTTTCCACTGGCCTGGCCTCGTTTGACAACGGCCTGGGCACACACTGCGCGAGTCGGCGCGCAAACTTCAAATTCTGGTAGCGGAAGACAACGCGATCTGGAGAAGACTCTGGCTGATTTCGCAAGGACACATTCCGCCCCCACGGCCAATCCTGCGGCAAAGATAAAGATGTTGTGGGACAAAGCCCAGGCTCTTGATCGACTGGGTGGAGATGAAGAGCTGCTGCACGAACTCTGCCAGATCTTCCTGGAGGAATCGCCGAAACTTCTGCTTAAGCTGCGGCAGGCCGTTGTCGACGCTGACGCGCAGGCGGTAATGCGGGCAGCTCACAGCCTCAAAGGTGAACTTGGTTATCTGGGAGCCGCGGTGGCCTCGCAAGTTGCACGGGAGCTGGAGGACATGGGGCATGACGAGAATCTCTCCGGCGCTGCCGAGGCGCTGCTCTTGCTGGAGCGGGAAATGGCGGATCTGCATCTTGCCTTGACGGATCCTGCTGGAGCCATTCAATGAACACTACGGCACCCGCGCAGAATCTTGAGCCCGCTTTCTCGATGGCTTCGTCGCAGCCAGACCGGGTGTTGATCGCGGAGGATGATCCCATTTTCCGCCGGGTCCTGGAGAACTGGCTGCAGAAATGGGACTACGACGTCGTCTCACTTGAAAACGGCCTGGATGCGTGGAGCGTTCTGCAACAGAAGGACGCCCCTCAGATGGTGATTCTCGACTGGATGATGCCGGGTCTGGATGGCGTTGAGCTGTGCCGGAAAATCCGCAGTCACAAGGGTGGTCCCTATAAATATGTGTTGCTGCTCACTGCCCGGGGAAGGAAAGAAGATGTGGTAGCCGGACTGGAAGCGGGAGCCGATGATTACCTGACCAAGCCATTCGACGTCAATGAGCTGCGTGCGCGAGTGCGGGCGGGCAAGCGGATTCTGGAACTCCAGGGCGCGCTGCTGCGAGTCCAGACCGAGTTGCAATTCGAGTCAGTGCATGACCAGCTGACCGGCCTGTGGAATCGCGGAGCGATCATGGGCCTGTTGCAGCGGGAAGCCCAGCGCAGCGTGAGAATTGGACAGCCCGTGGGCGTGATGATGGTCGACCTGGACAACTTCAAACAGATCAACGACGTTTACGGACATCAGACCGGAGATGCGGTGTTGCGGGAAGTCGCTCGCCGCATGCGTGAGGCGGTGAGAAATTACGATCATGTGGGCCGCTATGGTGGGGAAGAATTCCTGATTATCGTGGCCGAGGATTCGTCTTCGGATCTGGTCACTACCGCCGAACGGATGAGGCTCTGCGTATCGTCGAAACCGGTCGAAACCGGCGCCGGACCTATTGCTGTGACCATCAGTGTCGGGCTTGTAGGGGGATATCCAACCGCGGGACTGTTTACGGGAGAGGAACTTTTGCGCGCCGCGGATACGGCGCTCTATTGCGCCAAGCACAAGGGACGAAACCGGGTGGAGCGCTCCGCGGAGATGAAGCCGGCGTCTCAGGCTCGTGCCAGCGCAGCGCCTTAATAGATTGGGGGCACGTCGGTGGAGTATCCGGGCACGCAAGTGCCATTCCTGAAGACCTGATCGGCCCTCTATTTTTGTTTTGAGCAGTCTGGAGGAGGGCTGCCCCGGGCGTCGGGCGACTCGCAAGAGTCGGGACGCCCGTTAGATTTTTGCGAGCGGAATTATTGGGCCGCGATTCGAGGAATTTTCAGCGACGGTATTTTCCCGTCCACTCAGCCTGGCCCAACACCTGGCCTTGCATCGCCTGTTCGACTTCCTGCCGGCTGGCACCCGGCTTGAGATTCAGCTTTCCCTGGAGTGCGTAGAGCCTGAAAAAATAGCGATGCGGCGCCCCCGGAGGCGGACAGGGACCGTTGTAGCCGATCTTGCGGAAGTCGTTGCGCCCTTGCCGCTCGCCACCCGGCAATTCATCAATCTTGGTTACGCCTTCGGCCAGACTGGTGACATTGGCGGGCAGGTCGAACAGCACCCAGTGGGTCCAGGTTCCAGAAGGGGCGTCGGGATCATCCGCAATCAGCGTGAAGCTCAGCGTGCCCGCCGGTGGGTCGACCCATGAAAGTTCGGGGGAGAGATCGGCGCCATCGCAGGTGAATTTCCTGGGAATATCGGCGCCATTTTCAAAGCTTGTGCTGGAGATCGCAAACGCCATCCGAGATGTTCTCGCTTGATGCAAGAATCGCCACAGAATTCAGGGATCGAATCTTCCTTCTGAGTTGCCTTGTCCGTCCCAATCCGTGGCCGTTTTTCTCTTATTGGGTCGAGATGGTGAAGTTTACCGTAATGCGCGCTTCAGTTTCGACCGCTTGACCCGATTGCAAGTAGGGCCGGAAGCGCCACTGCTTCACCGCTTCGCGGGCCGCAGTCGACAGAATCGTGGGTCCACTCAGCACATGCAGGTCCTGAATATTTCCGTCGCGACCGATCAGCGCTTCCAGCACGACCGCGCCTTGCACCTTCATTTCCTTGGCCAGCAAGGGATAATTCGGCTGCACCGGGCGGGAAAGGAGATCGGCGGCGCCGGGAGAAAGATGCACTCGCGCGGTAGCGTCGGCAATGCCGGTTGAATCGGGAGAAGCCGATCCAGAGGCAGCACCCGGAGAAGAAGAACCGGGCGAAGAAGAAGTCGTGGCAGAAGCCGTGACCGGTGTTCTCGGCTGCAAGTCCACTCTGACCGAATTGGTGGTGGCCTGGATGGTGCGGTGTTCGTCCCCGGCTACAACCTCGACTTCGAGTGGAGGCAAAACCGCCCGAGTCATCACTACCGGCGCCAGAGCGGGAGCGGGACGTGGAATTGCGCCGACCGGGGGCTGGGCGCGCTTTGCCTTCGGCCGGGTGTGAACTACCGGCGGCGGCGTAGTGGTGGTACTCGCCGTCTCGGGCGGAGCCTTCACGTCGGAAGAGGGTTCTTCAACCGGCTCCGCTTCGGATTGCGCCGGAGGCTCGGGCGGAAACCAGAAATCGCGGTCCTTGATCAGGACGAGGATCAATGCGGCTAACAGCAGCGCAAGTGCAACCAGCATCTGCCGGCGCTGCGTTCTTTCGGAGTCATCCCCGACCGAAGGCGCGATTTCAGTTACGCGATTCTCCTCCAGCAACGGCATTACGCTGAGCCCTCCCGCCCGTAGGGGAGACGGGCCTGCCGCATAGTATGCCTCGAAATTTCCCTCTAGGCCAGTGAAAGTAGAGGCGGGGCATGCGAGCGGGCGTTGGCGTGGCTTGGTAATTGCGCTTCTATCGTTTTTACCGCAAAGTTCGCAATGGAAACGAGAGGTTGGCATTGGCCTGAATAAGGCCTAGCTAATCTATTTATAATAAAAGACTTAGGGGAGTATGCGAGCGTGGTCAGAAACAGCAGCGCCCGGCTCGCAAACCCAAGCGGCCGGGCGCTTTCTTGAAGCCGACTTTTTCAAGTCGTTTGCTAAGCCGACTTTTTCAAGTCGTTTGCTAAGCCGACTTTTTCAAGTCAGCGGGAAATGCGATCACCTTTCCCCGCTGTTCCACGGGCACCCACTTTACTTTGGGTTTGAACCGTGACGGAATGTAAAACTCAATCACCTGTGCCATAACCATCCTCCGATCCACCGCAGTCCGCCTGCTTTTTGCATCATCACCGTGCGAGGCGTTCTGCTCAATTACCTAATTAGATGCGGACGCGACCGGGAAGCATCAGGCTGCGCAGTAAGTTCAGGAGCGCAACTTTTATGCAGCGGCGGGGTTAAATCCCCGCTGCAAAAATTGCGAACTGCCACGAACCACGAAGGGACAGAGCTTCGCTCTGCCGGACGGACGGAGGCGTCCGTCCCTACGCGGTTCGTGATGGAAAACGTAGTTCGTGTTGGAATCGCGAGATCAGCAGACGAGTTGGTCGCGGGTCAGCTTCAGACCGTTGAGATTGCCCAGGACCGTCACCGCGATTGATTCGGTCTGGAAGAATTCGTTGGCCAGTTCAGTTAACTGTTCGGCGGTTACGTTTTCGATTCGTTCGATCAGTTCATCCAGACTGTAGAACTTGTCGAAGTACATTTCCTGCCGGGCCAGATTCGACATGCGCGCACTGGAAGATTCGAGCGACAGCATCAGGCTGCCTTTGAGTTGATCTTTCGACCGGCGCAGCTCTTCTTCCGGAACCGGCTCCGCCTTGAGTTTGCGGAACTCGGAGACCACTGACTGCACAACCTTGCTGGCAGATTCGCGCGACGTGCCGGCGTAGACCGAGAGGCATCCGGTATCGCGGTAGGGCGAAAGATCGCTGTAGATGGCATAGGCCAGGCCCTGGCGTTCGCGGATGTTCTGAAACAGGCGCGAGCTCATGCCCCCGCCCAGCAATGTGTTCAGGATGTAGGAAGCGTGGCGATTTTCGTGAGCGATGGGATGAGAAGGTACGCCCACGCAAATCTGCACCTGTTCCAGCGCCTTTTTGTTGCGCATGTTAATGCGAGAGACAATTTTCGGTTGAGAGCTGTGGAAGCCATTCTTCACCGGCTTCATGCGTCCAAAGTGTTTGGCCACCAGCTCCACGAACTGCTCATGTTTAAGATGGCCGGCAGCCGAGATGATCATGTTGCCGGGCGCAAAACGCTGTTTGTAAAAATCCAGCACCGGTTCGCGCTCGAACTTCTTGACCGTATCCTTGGTGCCCAGGATGGGTTTGCCCAGGGGATGATCTTTCCAGAAATTCTGGGTGAAGATCTCGTGGACCAGATAGTCGGGATTATCTTCATCCATCTTTATTTCTTCGAGGATGACGCCGCGCTCGCGCCCGATGTCGGTGGCGTCGAAGACCGGGTTCAGTACAAGATCACTGAGAACATCCATGGCGATGGGCAGATGTTCGTCCAGCACTTTAATGTTGAAGCCGATACACTCTTTGGCGGTGAAGGCGTCCATGTTGCCGCCGATCGAGTCAACCTCGCGGGCAATCTTCTCGGCGCTGCGGTTCTTTGTGCCCTTGAACACCATGTGCTCGATGAAGTGCGAGATGCCGTTCCATTGCAGGTCTTCGTCGCGGGAACCGGTCTTGATCCATATTCCGATCGAGGCGGAGCGGATGTGCTCCATCTCTTCCGTGATGAGAATCAGTCCGTTGGATAGGACCTCGCGACGTATGTTGCGTACTTCCTGAACCATGTAACTATTGTTGCACACTGCGAGCAGGTAGGGCGAATGTGCAGTTAGCCTTTTATAATCATATAGTTAAGATAGTTTCTGGATGAGTTGCTACGCACTGACCGGTTGTCCTCTACAATTGGATCAGCCCGGCGAAATCTTGACCGCAAAGCTCGCAAAGGGACCGCAAAGTACGCAAAGGAAAGCAGTTCTGAAAGTTATGGGTCAGTTGGCACACACCTCTTTACTAGGACTTCAGCTTCCGGAATTGACCTCGTTGGTGGAGGAGTTCGGGCAGCCGGTGTATCGCGCCCGCCAGCTTTTTGAGGCGCTTTACCGCCGGCGGGTCGAAACGCTCGATCAGGTTTCGACGCTTCCCCATAATTTCCGGGAGAGCTTGTCCGAGAAGGGAATCACGGTGGGGCTGCCGGCAATCGATAAAAAGTTTGTCTCTGTCGACGGGACGGTGCGCTATCTAGTGTCCTGTCCGGACGGTCAGAGCGTGGAAACGGTCTGGATGCCGGAAGGGGACGGAGGCGAAGCCGGCGACGGCAGCGACGCCGGGGATCAAATCGAAACCGCAGGCCGAAGCTGGGAGCGTGCAACGATATGCGTGTCCAGCCAGGTGGGCTGTGCGGTGGATTGTCAGTTCTGCCTGACTGCGCTGCTGGGAATCAAACGGAACCTTACCGCGGGAGAAATAGTTGGACAGGTGTGTGCGGTGCTGAACGATCAGCGCGTCTCTCTGCCGCTGCATCGCATCAACCTGGTCTTCATGGGGATGGGAGAGCCTTTCCTGAATTACGAAAATTTCATGAAGGCGGTTCATCTTCTGGTTGAGGGAGTGGGCATCGTGGAATCGCGGATGACGGTTTCCACAGCAGGGATTGTGCCGGCGATCTATGATCTCGGATTGGAGCCGGTGCGACCGAAAATTGCGATCTCGCTCAATGCTTCGAATGACGAATTGCGCACTCGCCTGATGCCGATCAATCGCAAGTGGAATCTGGAAAAACTGATGGCCGCCGCCCGCGAATTCCCGCTGCGCAACCGGGAAAAGATGACATTCGAATATGTATTACTGGACGGAGTCAACGACTCCGCCGAGAACGCGCGGGAAGTAGTGGAGCTGATTCGCGGTTTGCGGGCGAAACTGAATCTGATCGCGCTGAATCCCGGACCCGGAATTGATTTCAGAACCCCGGCCCAGGAGCGGGTCCTGCAGTTCCAGAATATTTTGCGGGCCGCCGGCGTGCCTGCATTCGTCCGCCGCCCTCGCGGCCGGGACATCTACGCCGCTTGCGGACAGCTGAAGCGAACCGTGGAGCTGGCGCCCGCCGTATAACTTTCGGTCGCGCCGGCGTCTCGCCGGCTCTGCCCGGAACTCAACGCTGATCCTTCGCGGAGCTTAATTTGTCTGTGACCATTTTTCACTGAGGCGGCGGGACGCCGCCTCGACAGCCGGCGGGACGCCGGCGCTACGAACCCATCAGGCATGGGCCTGGGCGGCGGCCGGCATGACGCGTTCGATGGCGGCGAACAGATCCGCTGCGTTGATCGGTTTGGAAACGTAGTCGTCCATGCCCGCGGCGAGGCAACGTTCACGGTCGCCCACCATGGCGTGCGCGGTCATGGCGATGATGGGCATATGTTTCGCGCTGGACCTTTCCTGTTCACGAATGATGGCAGTCGCTTCGAATCCGTCCATGTCTGCCATCTGCACATCCATGAGAATAAGGTCGAAGGCCCGTTCCCGCCAGGCGTCCAGAGCTTTGAGCCCGGACTCCGCCAAGAATACTTTGTGCCCTTTTTTCTCCAGAAATCGCGTTGCCACTTTTTGGTTCACCTGATTGTCCTCTACCAGGAGAATCGTGAAACGCCGCTGGTCGGTCCCCCGAGGATGCGACTCGGCGGGCTGAGTCATGACGGTTGCGGCAAGTCCTGCCGGCTTTTGCAGCCCGAGGTGCACTTTAAAGTGGAATGTGCTCCCCTGGCCGGGCTGGCTTTCCACCCATATTTTGCCTCCCATAAGAGCGACGAGATGCGAGGAGATGGAAAGCCCGAGACCGGTTCCGCCGTATCGCCGGGTGGTTGAACTGTCGGATTGGGTGAAAGGTTCGAAGATCAATTTCTGTTTATCGGGAGCGATTCCGATTCCGGTATCGGATACGCTGATATGAAAGTCGGCGTGGCCGGCGGTCTCTGCCTCCATCTCGATCCGCACAATGACTTCGCCCTGGGAGGTAAATTTGAGCGCGTTCCCCACCAGGTTCACGACGATCTGCCGCAGTCTCTCCGGATCTCCAACCAGGGCGTCCGGGAGCTGGGGCGGAATGTGGCATACCAGCTTCAGGCCTTTCTGGCGGGCCCGGGCGCCGAACGTGTTTGTAATAGTTTCCAGAGTATGGCGCAGGCTGAACTCGATGGTTTCGAGATCCATCCGCCCCGCCTCGATCTTGGAGAAATCCAGAATGTCATTGATCAGCGACAGCAGCGACTGGGCTGAACTCTGCACCAAGTTGAGATATTCGCGCTGCTCCGAGGTGAGTTCGGTGCCCAGGGCCAGTTCCGTCATGCCGATGATGCCGTTCATCGGAGTGCGGATTTCATGGCTCATATTGGCCAGAAATTCGCCTTTGGTCCGGTTGGCAGCTTCAGCGGCTTCTTTGGCTGCGGATAATTCCGCCACCAGGAGGCGCAACGATTGCGCGTGTTCGTGCTCGACCCGGGAGACTCTGACCTGCTCCGAGATATCGTTGTAAATGCCGAACGATCCGCGCTGTACTCCGTTCACAATCAGGGGAACCGCGTGCAGGTCCAGGTCGAGGACCTTGCCATCTTTACGTTGCCGCTGCACCGTTCCGTGAAACGCCTTCCCGGCGAGTACCTGCTCCGAGACCAAGGCAGTAATTTTTTGCTCGGTGAAAGTAGTGTCGATGTGTCCTCCAGTCGGATCGTGAAGAAACAATTTCTGGAATGCGGGATTGGCCAATTCCACATTTCCTCTGGGGTCGAGGGTGATGATTCCGAGTGGGCTGTTTTCTATGAGCGAATCCAAATAACTGGTGCGCTCGTGAAGTTGCATTCCGATGCGCAGACGTTCAGTGACAGTGGAGCCGACGATCAGCCCGATGGCGGAGACGACCAGCATGAAGTAACCGACTCGGCTGAGCACCGCGGGCGGCGGCGGAAACAGATTCATGGCGACTACGACGCCAAAATTCAACGCCAGCAATGCGGTGGTAATCCGCCGGATGCCCTGGCGCATGGCAATCCAGATCACGGGAATAAAGCTCAGGTAGAAGAGCTGAAGCGATGCCCAGCGGGGACCGAACATCAGATACAGCACCAGCACCATGACCAAACCCTGGCCGGTGGCTTCGACGGTCGCGCCCAGAATTATTTGCCGGGCACCGGTCAGCTCCCATTGGGCTGGGGTCGCGAAGGATTGACCCAACAAGTGACGGCGAATTCGGGGAAATACATGGATCAGGAAAAAAGGCGCGACCCCGAGCAGACCAATGCCGTCGCCGGATATCCAACTCAGGACGGAGACCCAATAGTCTTTCCACAAGATGGCATGATCCGCAGCTAGTCCTACTATGCCCATGCAGGCTGCCACGATCGCCGCCACCGTGATCACGAATAAGTACCGGACCACATCGCGCTGCCGGCGTAGACCCAAATCGATGCGCAATGGGCCGCGCAGCAAGTAGGCTGCGGTTGCATAACAGACCGCTCCGCCCACTGAACTGAAGACTTGGTTGAAGGACCTGAATTGCTGATGGTAAAAAAGCATCCCGGCCAAGGTGTCGCAGATGCAAACCAGGAATACGTACCAGGGGCTAATGCCCAGCATCAGAGCGAAAACCAGGCCGGTGGCCGGATACCAGGCCACGAAGCCCAGGCGGGTCAAGAAAATGACGTCAGGCCGGCACAACAAGAGATAGATCGGGACCAGGCAAATAGACAGCAATGCATGGCGGAAGATTTGGCCCGATCTCAAGAATGAGAGCCCTGGCGGGTTTATTGGCGTCACCGGACTTTCCTTGTGATGAGCGGGACCGGCCAATCCGAGCGGAGGTTTGCCCAGCTCGACTGGGCTTGGGGATAAGAACTGCGCCAGCGATTCGGAAGTCGCATCTCTGGATCATCGGCAAGACTTCATGTATCGATTAGGGGAATTCGGGAGTGGAATTCCGGGTTTAGAAGGTTGAGCAAGTCGGAAGTCCGGTCGAGAGTAATCCGTCAGGCAGGACCTGCCTCGGCGCCGAGGGCGGGACGCCCTCGGAACAGCCGGCGGGACGCCGGCGCTACACAAACCTCTACTTGGCCGCTTCCAGTTGCTGGGCGGCGGAGTCGACCAGAGCGGCTTCATCCTGCAGGGCGTTGGCGACGCGCACGATCTGTTGGTCGGCTTCTTTCCAGTTTTTCTGCTCGATGGCTTCGCGTACGCCGGGGATCGTCTTAACGTCATAGCCGGTGTATTGACCGGGAGCGTAAATCAGGTGCTGGAACCAGGGTCGGCCCGGCAATCCCTCCGGAGAGGTGAGCTTGCGCTCGCTCTGCATCAGCTTCTGGTTGAGCGCCTGCAACTCCGCCGCGCTTACGGTCAGTTCGCCGTTGTTGCTGACTTTTTCCAGTGCCTTCTGATAACGCTCAGCGCTGCGAGTGAGGGCGTCGGAGGCATTCTGTAGCGGCGCGAAGTTCAGATGTGGAGGCACTTCAAGCGCCGGCGGAGGCACCGAGGTTTTCTTGGGGTCGGCGACGGCGGTGAAAAGTCCTTCTTCAATTTCCTTGTTGCGCTCGATGGCCTCGTCCTGTTTGGCCTGCCAGAGCTTTTGCAGTTCATCGAGGTAGCGATGGATGGTATCGGCGAGGCTGTTGAAGTTATAGGGCAGCAGGTCCGCGTCGGCGAGCCTGATCACGGCTGTGCCTGCGGTTTGCGAAAGTGCGCGTCCGTAGGTGAAGTCAGTGTCGGAGAAATGGGTGTACCAGTAAAAATCGTCGTAGATGGAGTGGTAGATTCCGCCACCATCTTCGCCCTGGTAGCTCAGGTCGAGAGAGGCGACGCCCAGATGATCGAGGAAGACTGTCCAGTCGGAACCTGAACCCAACGCGTCGATGCGGAGATCGGCGCGATCGCGAAGCTCCTTGCGGTCCTCGGGGGTTTTGGCGTCGTCGATGGCCTTCAACTGGCTGCGTTTCCAGACGGTGATCTTTTTCTCCGGATCCTGAATGTCGCGCGCGACTCCGTTCACGAATGCCTCGAGGGTGTGTGATCCACCCATGTTCAGATAGCCGCGATCATTGCCATCGCTATTGATGTAAGCCACGGCGTGCTGGCGCAGTTCCTCGGCGTGAGTTTCGCCCCACTCGGTGGATCCGAGCAGGCCGGGCTCCTCGCCATCCCACACGCAATAAATAATGGTGCGTTTCGGTCGCCATCCCTGTTTGAGGAGGGTGGCCAGGCCGCGAGCTTCTTCCATGAGAACAACCGTGCCTGAGACCGGGTCCTCGGCGCCGTTTACCCAGGCGTCGTGATGATTTCCGCGCACGATCCATTCGTCCGGGCTAGCCGAACCGGGAATCTTCACGATGACGTCATAGAGAGGCTTGATGTCCCAGTTGGATTGCACTTTGAGATGAACCTTCGCGGGTCCTGGTCCGACGTGATAGGTCTGGGCCAGGGAACCGCGCCAGGCCTCGGGCGCCACTTCTCCTTTGAGGGCTGCGAGTAAAGGTTGCGCGTCGGCGTAGGAAATGGGCAAAACAGGAATCTTGGTGATGGTCTTGGCATCTTTCAAGTCGAGGCGCTTCGCATCTTTTGTGGCGCCGACTCCAGGCGTAAGCGGATCGCCGGGATAGAGAGGCATATCGGCCACGCTGCCGCGTTGCACGCCGTCGCGGGGACGCCATCCGCCGCCGGGAAAGACGTCGCCTTGGGCGTAGCCATCATCCGACGGGTCAGAATAGATAAGACACCCGACGGCGCCATGCTCGGCTGCCACCTTGGGCTTGATGCCGCGCCAGGAATTTCCATAGCGGGCGATCACGATGGCGCCCTTGACCGACACTCCCATGCGGTCAAGTTTCTCGTAGTCATCGGGGATGCCGTAGTTGACGTAGACCAGGGGAGCGGTGACGTCTCCGTCCGCGGAATAAGCGTTGTAGGTGGGGAGCTGTTCGGCCTGCTGGCCGGAGGTGGGATCGACGGCCAGAGCCGGCTCCTGCAGCTTGGCGGTAAATTTCGTGGGCTCGAGCAGTTCGACGACCCGCACCTTTGGCGTGGGAAACAGAGCATCGAAAGTTTCGATGTTGGCGTCGAGACCCCACTCCTTGAATTTGGCCAGCATCCATTCGGCATTGTCCTTGTCGTAGGGCGAGCCGACGTGATGGGGGCGGGCAGAGAGCCGCTGCATGAAGTCACGTAGATTCTGGGGCTCGGGGACGGCGCGGAATTTTGCTTCCCAGTCGCGCTGCGTGCGCGATGTGGCCGCGGAATAGCCGCTCAGGGGTTGTTCAGTTTCAGGAGATGCTGCCAGGAGCAGGAAGCAGGAAAAGACCAGCAAGAACAGCCGGGGGCCAGAGCGCATTCATTTTCTCCGTGAGATGCAGTGGATTGGGCATTATAGATTCCGCAGCGGTAAAAATACTATCTGCCGATGCCCACAGTTCGTAGGCAGAAAACCAAAAGAAACGAGGGCGACCCATTTCACGCGTCTTTTGCGAGAAGTGAGCTTTGTCCGAGATGACAGGAATAGACGTATTCACGGGTCAGTCGTCACCTGGCCGCAGGCGAAGAATAATTCCGATTCGCCGTCCGCACCCATTTCTCGCAAAGGATGCGAGAAATGGGGCACCCGGCACCCGCCGTAGACCGGTACACCTGACACTGTCCCAGTTGCCGCTGCAATGTGTACAATCGCGCGACAGCGATTTCAGTCCGATAGAGTCTCCAGAAGGCAGGTTCCTATGCCTGAACAAGCAGCCGCAAACCTCCTGACCCTTACCGTTGAGCGATTTGATGACTGCGCCGAGGTGCGATGCGACGGCCGGTTGGTGGCGGGAGTGAACGATCGTCTCCAACGCGAAGTCACCCAGTTGATTCCCAGCTGCAAGCGAATCCTGCTGGACTTGACGGACCTCACCCACATGGACAGCACGGGCCTGGGCACGCTGGTTCGGCTCTACGTTTCCGCGAAATCGGCCGGTTGCGCCTTGCAGCTCTACAACGTCGGGAAACCGATCCGGCAGTTGCTGGGGGTCACCCATCTTATGTCGGTATTCGAGGTGATCGGCAACAACAACATCCGGTGCGGATGATTCCCGCGACTTGAGGCCACCCACCTTCATATGAATACATTCATGAAGGCGATCGTTTATTACCGCTACGGTCCGCCCAACGTTCTTCAGTTCACCGACATTGAAAAGCCAACTCCCGGCGAAAAAGAGGTCCTGATAAAAGTTCGGGCCGCTTCCGTCAATCCATACGATTTTCACTTCATGCGAGGCACGCCCTATGTGGTTCATCTGGTGGCGGGGATGCGAAGACCCAAAAGCCCGCGGCTCGGCGCGGACGTGGCCGGCCGGATTGAAGCCGTTGGGGCGCAGGTTACCCGGTTCAAACCTGGCGATGAGGTTTTCGGGGTGGCCCGAGGCGCTTTTGCCGAGTATGCGTGTGCTTCCGAGACGGGGCTGGCAGCGAAGCCGCGTAACCTGACCTTTGAGCAAGCGGCGTCCGTCCCTATCGCGGCGTTGACCGCACTTCAGGGTCTGCGCGACAAGGGACACATCCAGCCAGGGCAAAAGGTCCTGGTAAATGGCGCGGCGGGAGGCGTGGGTACGTTCGCGGTACAGATCGCCAAGTCGTTCGGGGCCGACGTGACCGGCGTATGCAGCACCAGGAATGTGGAGATGGTCCGATCGATCGGCTCGGATCAGGTGATCGATTACACCCAAGAGGATTTCACTAGAAGCGGGCAACGCTACGATCTGATTTTCGATACGGTGGGAAACCATTCACTGTCGGCATGCCGGCGGGTCTTAAATTCCAAGGGGATCCTGGTCATGGCCGGAGGATCGAGTGGGCGATGGCAGATGGGGCTGATGCGTGCGGTCAGAGCCCTTCTGTGGTCGCAATTCTCGAGCCGAAACTGGCCGGGCTTCTGGCGAAACCGAATCAGAAAGACCTCGATACCTTGCGTGACCTGATGGAGGCTGGGAAGGTGACGCCGGTTATCGACAGGCATTACAAACTAAATGAAGTACCCGAGGCGATCCGGTATCTGGAAGAAGGGCATGCTCGGGGAAAAGTAGTCATCACTCTCTGAATCTCCAGCTTTTAGAGGTTTTGCCCCCGCTGCACGAGCGTGGACGCTCGCGCCTACATTCTGTACTATCGTTGGCATCGAACAGGTGAGTTGACTCGATTGTTATTCCAAGCGCTGCGACATCGGTTTCTGTGGCGGCAGAGAGCTCCCATCGATCCCGGCGAAATACGCCGCACCGAACGATGGCTGGCTACAGCCCGCGTTTTCCTGGCTATCTCCGCGCTGGTTGCCGTCCGCATGGATCCAGGGGAAATCGGCTATTCCTTCTGGGCCTATGGCCTCCTCGCGTTTTATATCGCCCAGGGTGTGGTGATCATCCTGCTGCTGCGGCGGCGCGAACACTCCACCGTCTCCTTTCGCCGGCTGGTGCACGCGGCGGACATCGTTTGGCCGGCACTGATTTCGATTTTCGCCACTGGCCAGGCCAATCCTTTTTTTCTTTTCTTCGTTTTCGTGCTGGCTGCGGCCGCTTATCGCTGGGGCGTGTGGGAGACAGTAGCCACCGCAGCCCTCGAAATTTCTCTCTTATGGCTGGAGAGCCTGGCGTTTTACCTGGGTTTCTTTGGCGGAGCCGACCGTCTGCTGGCGCGTTATCACCTGCCGCTATTGGGGGTGCAGGCCGCCGATTTCGAACCCAAACGTCTGTTCATGCTCTCCATTTATTTGCTGGTGATGGGCCTGTTGCTGGGATATCTGGCGGAGCAGCAGAAGCAGCTGCGCTCGGAAAAAGCGGTGATCGCGCGCATCCTGGGGAAAGTTCGGGTGGAGGCCGGTCTCAGCGGAACGCTGCAGGAGATTGTGGGTGAGCTGTTGGTTATGTATGGCGCGGAGCGAGCCTTGATTGCCTCGCAGGAATCCACCGGGCATCGTGTCTATGTGGGAGAAATGTTGCTGCGCAATGGCGAGGCGTCATTCTTTCGCTGGCTTGACCCGACCTCCTCGGATCGCGAGACCTACCTGTTCGACTATCCGGCGGAAACCTCCTATGCGTGGCGAAATGGACGCAACCAAAACGGACACTACATGCTGCTGGGACTCGACCATGGCGGGCAGAAGCTTCCCAGCGCGTCTGCCGCATTTCTCGACCGCCTGGCACAGCACCACAAGTTCAACCAGCTGATGATGGTTTCATTCGTCTTTGGCAAGGAGTGGTGGGGCCGCATCTTCTTTCTGGAGCCGGCGCTGACGGTCGAGATCACGGAAGAGTTGAGGTTTCTGCAGGAACTGGTTCGCCAGATTGGTCCGGCAGTGTACAACGTTTATCTGTTGCGGCGGCTGCGTTTGCGGGCCGGAGCTTTGGAGCGCGCCCGCTTTGCCCGCGAACTGCATGACGGGGCTGTCCAGTCTCTCATCGCGGTGGAGATGCAGGTCGATGTACTGCGGCGTCAATCAACCACCCGCTCGGAGTTGGTCCCGGAGGAGCTGGGAAGAATCCAGGGGCTGTTGCGCGAAGAAGTGCTGAAGCTCCGGGAATTGATGCAACAGATGAAATCGCTGGACGTAGATTCGAGAAAACTCATCGGGTTTCTGGGCGACACGGTGGAACGATTTCAACGCGAGACTGGGATCACGGCGCGCTTCACCTCCGATCTCGAAGAGCCAGACATGCCGCAGCCGGTGTGCCGCGAATTGACCCGCATCGTGCAGGAGGGACTGGTAAACGTCCGCAAACACAGTCAAGCCAAGACCGCGCTGGTTCGACTGAGCGCAAGAAACGGCCGCTGGACACTGGTGATTGAAGACGATGGACGCGGCTTTCCGTTCTCGGGGCGACTTTCGCAGGTGGACCTCGACGCGTTGGGCAAAGGACCCTTAGTGATCAAGGAGCGGGTGCGTGTTATTGCAGGCGAACTCACGATAGAATCGAATCCGGGGCAGGGCTCGCGTCTCGAGATCAGTGTCCCGCAAAAGCCGGAAGCGGCCTATGGATAATCGCAGACCCCAGCCTGTGCGAATCGTAATTGCGGACGATCATCCTATTTTTCGCGATGGCTTGCGCCGGCTTTTGGAAGCCGAGTCCGACCTTAAAGTAATAGGCGAAGCCTGCGACGGAACCGAAGCTGTCCGCATGGCTCGCCAGTTGAAGCCCGACATCATGCTTCTCGATCTGGCCATGCCGCGCATGCCGGGCCTCGAGGCCCTGCGCGAAATGAGCACAGGTCCGGCCCATTCGGTCCGGGTGATTCTTTTAACCGCCGCGGCAGAGAAGAAACAGATTGTCGAAGCTCTGCAACTGGGAGCTCGCGGGGTGGTTTTGAAAGACTCCGCCACGCAATTGCTGCTGAAGAGCATCCATACCGTGATGTCGGGGGAGTACTGGGTGGGGCGCGAGAGCGTATCCAATCTGGTGCAATACCTCAGAAACCTGGTGCAGTCTTCCGGGGAAGAGGCCAAGCAGAAGAAGTTTGGTTTGACCCCCCGGGAGCTGGAAATAGTCTCCGCCGTGGTGGCGGGTTACTCGAACAAGGAAATCGCGGAATACTTCAAGATCAGCGAAGACACGGTCAAGCACCACCTCAGCAACATCTTCGATAAACTAGGGGTGTCTACCCGGCTGGAACTGGCTCTGTTTGCTGTAAATCAGGGCTTGCCCTTAAAGACCATCGCCTAAAGTAGTAGCACTTTGGTGCCATGAATTTCCACATTTGGGCTATTGGCATCTAGGCCTTGCCCCGGCTAACCTGATAGCAGACTTTAACCCTGAGTTCAGCGCCCGTCGATGGTTAGGGCTGGACGTGTACTCAGACAAAGAAATCTAGCAGGCCGAACGGGTCCAAGGAGGGCGCCGATGGCAAAGTTGCTGCATCACATCTGGCAGGACGAGCAGGGACAGGATGTTGCCGAATACGCGGTGATGCTGGCCGTGATTCTGGTGATCGTAGTCGGGACGATTCGGCTCATCGGGTCCAACGCCAACAACGTATTTTCTTCGGTCGGTAGTTCGATTCAGTAGGCTCTAGCCCGCGTTGGTCCCCCAGCCACCAACCGGGTTGAGGTTCAGGGTTCCCCCTTACTACTCCCACTGACTCCTACAGGCTACGCCGGTTTTGCCACCAATGTTTGGTCGGCGATCGGACAATTCGTGCTGTCCGATTTCTGTCAGCGCCATCAAATATGAGGGTGCCCCATCCTTCGCGTTTTTTGCGAAAGGGTGGGTGGGCACTCAGTCAGCGCGGCGGGTAGTCGGAAAAATGTTAACCGAAATACTCTGGATTGGCGTTTACAGATTCAGTTGATACGCCAGTGCTTTCCCACCCTTCGCAAAAAACGCGAAGGATGGGGCACCCTCGGTGAGGCGATGTCGATGAGAACTTCTATGCAAGTTGGAACACGATATGCACCAGGGCGGTGTAGTCGGAGGGTTGGCCATCCCGCTTGGCGGGCTTGAAGCGAATTTGTTCCGCCGCGTGAGTGGCATTCTCATCGAGACCGTGACCTAACCCCTGTACGACGCGTACTACCCGAAGCTTGCCGGTAGCCTCGAAAACCACCTCAAGCACTACTTCACCTTCGATCCGCAGGTTTCTGGCTTCGGCGGTGTAAGCCGGAGTGGGTTTGAAAACCACTTCAGCGGGAACCATCTTGCCCGCGGAATCGTCGGATTGTTTGGGACGAAGTTGAGCCACGGAGATGGCCTGAGTGTCGCCAAAGCCGCTCTTCTGTACGCCGCCACGTAAGGTCTTGCCATCCCCGGTGGCGATGCCCGTGCCGAAGCCGGTGCTGGCAACTACGCCTCGCACACCCTTGGCGCCTCCCGTGCCGTTGCCGGTGCCAGGTCCGGTAGGCAGATCGAACGCTCCCGTTGCAGCGATGTTCACCGCCTGGGTATTGGTCGGACGCGCCGCCACACCATTCGGATCGCCAAAGCCGCCGGTCTGCACGTTCTTCGGGGCCGCTGCAATTGTAGGTTCGGCTGAGCTGCCGGTGGAGAAGACGTGAGTCTTCACCAATTGCTTCGGAATTACAGGCACAGCCGGCGCGAGCGGCACCGGTTTGCTGACCGCGATCTCGACTTTGGGGGCAACCGGAACTTCCTCGGGAGCAATCTTTGGCTTTACCTCGGGCGGCGGGACACGAAGAACTTCTGGCGAGGGTGTTTCGATGTGCGCTACCACTCGCGGAATTTCTTTCACGGGCGCGGGTTCGTGGACCTCGGGAGGCGGCGTTTCAACCAGCCGAACGAAATGGTAGTCATGAACCGGCGGGTCGAGCACCGCCAGATTTACCACCGCAGCCCAGGCAAACAAAAACAATGCGAGGCCCTGCACGCCCATGGTAAGCACGAACTGTTTCCAGGGCGGCCGCCGGTCGGGAAGCAGAGAGAACGGCGCGTTTTGATACATCTCGGACATAGCGCGTTTGGGCTGGGGGATTTCTACTGATCTGATGTCACACAGATCGAAAATGCTGCTTTCCTGGAGATTATGTGAGCTACATTATCTCACTCTCCAAGGCCAGCTGTGCGGCTCTGGAAACAGGTCAGTAACTGCCCAGCTCACCATTCTCCGTGCACGAATGTAGCCACTCCGGGTAGAGGAAAACCTGCGAAGCGCTTACGCAGCAGGCAGTTAGGTTTGCGAAGAAACAGGTTACGGCAGCCCGATCCGGTGACTGGAAAAATTTTGCATAGCAGTGGGTAGGCAGGTGTCGTTCCGGGAAAAAAGCGGCTGAACCTGGCTTGCACGGCGAGTTCTCTGCCAAGCCCGGTTCAGCAGCGTATGATTTTAGGACTGTCGATACCTTTCAAGGCATTGCGGGTATCGACCACCAGCTGCGACTCGCGCACAATGCGCCGATAATCGTAGTCGGAGTGGTCGGTGACGATCAGTACGCAATCGTACTGGCCCAGATTATCCAGCGGCGTGCAAGTCATCTGCAGATCGTACTTGCGGCCTTTTCCCACAGTGGGGAAAAAAGGATCGTTGTAGCTGACCACAGCCCCCTGCTGTTGCAGAAGTTCGATGATGGTGAGCGAGGGCGATTCGCGGAGATCGTCGATGTCCTTTTTGTAGGCCAGACCCAGCACCAACACCTTGGCGCCGTTCAAGGCTTTTTTGTGTTGATTGAGGGCCTTGGCTACGTAATCGAGCACGTGATAAGGCATGCCGATATTGATCTCACCCGCCAGCTCAATGAAGCGAGTGCGGAAATCCCATTCCTTGGCCTTCCAGGAAAGATAGAAAGGATCGACCGGGATGCAATGTCCGCCCAGGCCGGGGCCGGGGTAGAAAGGCTGAAATCCGAAGGGCTTGGTGGATGCCGCCTCGATGACCTCCCAGATATCCAAACCCATGCGCAGCGAGAGCATCTTCAATTCGTTGACCAGGGCGATATTCACGCAACGGTAGATGTTCTCCAGCAGCTTGGTCATCTCCGCGGCGGCTGGGGACGAGACCCGCACGATGCGATTGAAAATGGTTCCGTACATCGCGGCCGCCATTTCGGAAGCCTGGGCATCGAGGCCGCCCACCACTTTCGGAATGTCGCGTCGGGCGACCGAGGTGTTGCCGGGATCTTCGCGCTCGGGAGAGAAGGCGACGTAGATCTCTTGTCCGGTGAATGGGCCTCCGCGGGAAGCCTTGAGGCCGTGCTTATTCCCCTGTTCGAGAATGGGGATCATGACCTCTTCGGTGGTGCCGGGATAGGTGGTGCTCTCGAGCACCACCAACTGACCCGCGCGCAGGTGCGGCGCAATGGATTTGGCGGTGTCGGTGATGTAGCTGAGGTCAGGCTCGTGATATTCGTTCAGCGGAGTGGGGACGCAGATGATGATGGCGTCCATCTCGGTCAGCCGGGAGTAGTCCGAGGTGGCTTCGAATCCGCGAGAACGGGCCTGCTGAATTTCGCTGGGCAGAATGCGGACGATGTAGGAACCACCCTGGCTCAGGGTTGTGACCTTGCGCTGATCGATATCGAAACCAGTTACCCGAACCTTCTGCTCGCTGTACAGCAGGGCGAGCGGCAAGCCCACGTAACCGAGGCCAATAATGGCGACGCGCGCCTGGCGCTTTTCAATCTTGGTTTTTAGTTCAGCGACCGAATTGGTTGTGGCTACAGATGAATTCATCATTTTAAGAAATATTCTTCGCTGCGGAATTTTAACACGCTGGTGATGTCGTCCCCTGGGAGGGGGACCCATCTAGGTTTTCAGATTCGCGCCGGTTCGTTGAGAGATTTCGGCCGATTGCGGTTACGGGAGTAATGGTCGACAAGCGACCGGCTGCGGAGAAAAGTTTGCGAGTTTGGTACGTCCAAACGAGTCAATATGAGCGTTGACGCCTTAGCTGGCAGGAGCTTAGGATAAAGCCAATATCCGAAGCTGATTGGAGTTGAGCATGCGCGTTTCCGGGCTCCGCAATATTGCCGGCTGGATCATCATGGCCGGCGTCCCCGTATCGTTGTGGGCCGCTGATTCCAGCCCGGCCATGCTCTATGCCCGAGGAGCGGCCTGGATCAATGGCGGTGCGGTGCCCCGTACTTCCGCGGTTTTCCCCGGCGACATGGTTCAGACCCGGTTCGATTCCCTGGCCAGTATCAATGCGTCCGGCTCGAGCGTGGTTGTTCTGGCGGATTCCCTGGTCAAGTTTGAAGGTCCGGCGGTGGATCTCGAGCACGGCAGTTTACGGGTAGCGACCTCGAAGGGGCTGAGCACGCACAGCGGTGATGTGACCGTGTCTCCGGTTTCGAATGGTTGGACAGAATTTGAAGTGAAGCAGGTCTCGGATGACTCCATCCAGATCATCGCGCAAAAGGGCGATGTGAATGTCAGCGACGGGTCGAACACCTCCACTCTGGCGCAGGGACAGACGACCACGGTCGACAATTCGGCGGAAAAGAAAAAGAAGAAGCGGAGAAAAGGCGGTGGCGCCGT
This sequence comes from Terriglobia bacterium, assembly GCA_963822555.1. GTDB lineage: Bacteria > Acidobacteriota > Terriglobia > Terriglobales > Acidobacteriaceae > JAIQFF01. Next base: position 2,577,958 of record CAWGHY010000002.1, on the reverse strand, counting down.
ACCCGCCAGCGGCGGAGCCGTACTGGACTCTCCGGCTGTCATTTACGGAGGAGCTGCCGCGGTGGGTGGACTCCTGACCTGGGTACTGTTGCAGGACAACAATCCGGTGAGCAGCGCCAAGCCTTAAACCATGGTTCGGAGCCAGCCTTCAGAATTGCTGGCGTTGTTCCTCTTGATCCGAAGCCATACGATCTGCACTCGAACGCTCGGCTGAGCCTTCTCCCATTACATCGAAGCGGCGTACCGGTTTCCGGCGTGAGCTACCGAATTTTGATTCGCTGGCAGCCACCGCGCACAGCACATAAAAGATTGCTGCATTGGCCGGAATTTGCAGGTTGAAATCCACGAAACTGTGGATCAGGATTCCGGTGATTCCCAGTAAAGCTGCCAGGGCAACTGCCCCGTTAGTATCTTCCGTCCAGTTTTTCAGCTTTCTGATGCCATTGCGAAAGGCGGCCCCTAGGAACCAGAGCATGAGCGCGAATCCCAGGGCTCCCATCTCAACCAGCAGCTGCAGGTAGTCATTGTGGGCTTCGTTGATGAAGAAGTTGGTGTGAAAACTGCGGAACCGGGGATAGACATCGGGAAACACACCCAGTCCCCAGCCCAGGACCGGCTTGAGGGCAAACATTCTGAGGCCGTCACGATCAATTTGCAGCCGTGTGCCTCCCGAGAGCTCAGTGCGGGTGTCGGCATGGATCGTAGCCAGACGCTTGGCCAGTTCGCCCCCGCCCAACCACAAAACCAGTCCCACGCCCAGCACAAGAATGGCGGCTAACAACAGCGACAGCTTGCGACTCTTCTGTCCCCACACCACGGCTACCGCCAGCACACTCATCTGGACCACGAAAGCCAGCATGCCGCCGCGGGATCCGGAGAGGAAAATGGTGCCAGCCATCAGGGCCGCCGCGACCCCAGCCATGGTCTTTCGCGGACCTCGAGCCCCACGGGTGAGGGCATAGACCAGCGGGATCGGCACCAGCATTTCCATGAGCCCGGCATAGTGATTGTGATTTACATAAGGACCGTAGATCCATCCGCCCAGGCGGGGAGTACGCACGCCGTAAAGTTTGGAAGTCCCGGACAAACTCTGCAGCAGGGCAAATGACGCGAGCAGAAATCCGTAGGCGGAGAAAATCACGGTGAGAGTCTGGACTTGCGAGGTGCGGCGCAGGACCTGGATGACGAGGAAGCAGAGCGCGCCATAGGCGCAATAGAGCAGGCCCGAGGAAAAAGTCTCGTAGCGATAGGCAGTTCGTCCGGTTGCGAGTTGCACGCCGATCAGAAGGGCAAAGATCAGCAAGGGCGGAAACAGCGAACTGCCGGTGACAACCAGTTCACCCGAGGCGGCTTGTCGAACGATCCAGAGCACGAGTAATACGGCGGCTCCGGCTTCCAGAACGAAAATCGACCAGGGCTCAACCGCGCCGAAGGCGAGCGGTCCAAAGAGCAACAAACTGAAGACACCGTAGAAAACGATCGGGTCCGGCGCCCGGGCCGGGACGGGTTGCAAGGCAGCCGCATTCACCGGGGTATTCAGCGCGGCAGAGGCTTGGGATCGCAAGGCGGCTGTGCTCCTTTCTTCATTCTTGTGACCTTACCAGGCGAACGGAGTCAATCCATAGTTTGCCTTTGATCGGCATTGCGGGTGGTTCGCGCTGTATGCGCAACAGCAAAAGTTTGGTATCGGGTCCGGTGGTGAAGCTGCCGCTCACTTCTTTCCAAAAGTCCGCATCCCGCAGCTTATCGCTGACGAAGTAGGTGGTCTCGGTGTACAGGTCCTGCAGCGCGAAGCGCGGGCCGCCTGCGCCCTGCATGTCGCCGGCTTTGAAGTACGCCGAGAAATCATAGGAGGTCGAGGGCTGGACCGGCACCAGTTGCGCAATGCCTGCGTCGTCGATTTTCTGCGCGTCAAACGTGATGAGCAGCGAGCGATGCCCGCCGTGCGACTGGGTGGGATCGAGGGCCAGCGCAACCTCCTTCGATTGGTGATATTGCCAATCGAATCCGCCATTCAATACGTTCAGGTTGAAGTCGCCGTTGACGATCAGATTCCCCGGCGAAGGCTGGTAGGCCGACAACCCGCTCAGAGTGGCGGCCTGCTGCCATACCCGCCGTGCTTGATCGACATCGTGTTGCCCCACCAGAAAACGGATATAGAGAAAGATCAAAGATGGCGGCAGGGGCTGGCGCAGTTGGGCCAGTTGGGTCCAGACTTTTGCCGCGGCCGCGGTTTCCTTCTGGGAGATGAGGAAATCCAAAAATGTGGGATACACATTCGGCGGGATGACTTCGCCTAGCAATGCGTCCGCGTCGGGCTTCACTCGCCAGCACAGTCTCACCGCGGCCGGCGGCAGGTAGGGGTCGCTCTCCATTACCACGCGAAATTCCCGCAGCGCCTTCTCGGTGTCGCCCTGCACCAGATAGAAGTTTCCCGCCTCCCAGGCCAAATCCGGAGTGGTGGAGTCGGCGACGAGACCACGCTCCAGCGCAGCTTTCTGCGCCTCCAAGTCGCCCAGCAACTGGTACGCTCCCGCCAGATCGAACCAGTAACGTGCCTGAAAAGGATTGAGACTTACAGCGGCGCGAAAAGATTCCGCCGCAGCCTGGGGAGAGCGCTGGATCAGGAAGAAATAACGTCCCAGGCGATGGCGATAGTCGGCGTTACCCGGTTCCCAACGCACCGCTCTCTGCAAATTAGCAAGGTCAGGCCTTCCGGAAAAGTAAGCGGCTCCCAATTCGCGGCCAATGAGAAACAGGTATCCCGCCAGCAAAAATGAGGATGCCGCGACCAGGGAGATTTTCCTGGCAGGGGTGAGCGTGATTCTCATGTTCTTATTCGCAGGATCAGTGCTTTACCGGATCAGCGTTCACGAGAAAGCTAATAGTCGCTACTACGCTACGCACCGCTCGATGTGGCCCTTGAAATCGAGTCCTCTTCATCCATGGGTTCGTCTTCCTGGTAGTAACGGTGGCCGTATTTCCCCTGGTATTCGTAATAGTAGTAGTAATCGGGGGAAGTCAGATCGACCGCGTTCAGCAGCACCCCGGCGACCCGGGCGTTGACCTGCATCAGCAGATCGCGGGCGCGCCGCAGGGCCTGCTTAGTAGTTTGCCCTGAGCGAATCACCAGCACCACGGCATCGGCGCGGGTCGACATCACCACTGCATCCGTGACGGACAGGGTGGGCGGCGTATCCACGATGATGTGGTCGTATTCGCTCCGCAGTTCCGCCAGGATGTCCTTCATGTTGGAGGAGGCCAGAAGCTCGGCGGGATTCGGCGGCGGCGTGCCCGCTGTCAGCACGAAGAGGGTGGGCAGGATGCTGGAGCGAACCACCGCCTGCTGCAGGGTGGCGTTGCCGGTCAGGACATTGCTCAATCCGGTCTTCGGGCCCATGCCCAGAGTCTTGTGAATGCTGGGACGACGCAGGTCGGCATCGATCAGCAAGACTCGCGTGCCTTTCTGGGCCAGAACGATTGCCGTGTTGATGCTGGTTGTGGTCTTGCCCTCCTGAGGCAGCGCGCTGGTCACCAGAATCACTTTTGGCGGTCCGCCCAGCGAGGTCAGAAGCAGGGAGGTGCGCAAGGCGCGGTAAGACTCCGCCATCTGGGACTGGGGGCGCGACTGGGTGACCAGTTCCACGGCCTCACGGGAAGATGCCACCGTGAGACGTTTCGTTGCCGCTTCGATGGCGCCCTTGGAGCCGAGAGGAATCATGCCCAACGAGGGCAAGGCTGAGATTGCCTGGGCCTGCTCCGGAGTGCGCACCGTGTTGTCGATGCCTTCGAGCAGGAATGCCAGGCCGATTCCGGTGGAGAGGCCAAGGGCCAGCGCGAACATGAGATTTCGCGGCACGTTAGGCTCGGATGGGTAGGTGGGGACGCGGGCTTTATCGACGCTGCGAATATTGTTCGAGCGCAGACCCGCAGTGACCCCGGCTTCCTTCAGCTTTTCCATCAAGCCTTCGTAGAGAGAGCGATAGCTTTCTACGTCGCGCTTGAGCAAGGTGTACTCGATGGCGCTCTCATTCAGCTTGTTGGCTTCCTGTTTCTGGTTGTCCAGGGCCTGGCGCAACATGCTTTCGTGCTGCAGGGCGGCGAGGTAGCCGCTGCGCACTCGCGAAACCACCTTGGTGGTTTCGGTTTGAAGCTGGGCTTCGACTTCTTTCAACTGGGTATTGAGTTGGACCACTTTGGGATAGGAGGTCCCGAATTGAGTGCTGAGCTGTGCGATCTGGATCTTTAGGTCAGCTTCCTGCTCGCGCATTTTCTCCATCAGCCCTGAGCTCGAGGCCGCCGTGCCAGCGCTGGTGGCGGCCGCCGCCGCCGTGTCGGGGTCTCCCGACTGGACTAGGCGATAGATGGATTCTTTCTCCATCCGGTCCGACTCCGCCGCCGTCAATTCCTTATTCAGCTCGTCCAGTTTGGAGGTGGTGATGTTTTGTTTTTCATCGATGCCCAGAATCTCATGTTGCTTCTGATATTGGACCAGCTTCTCCTGCGAGGTCTGGACTTTCATCTCGAGGTCGACCAATTGCTTGGATAGCCAGTCGGAGGCCTGCATGGTGGACTCAAAGCGGGTCTTGAAATTCTGCTCGATGTAGGTGTTGATGAGCGTATTTACCACGTTGGCGGCCAGATTCTTATCGGCGCTGCGGTAGCGGATCTCGATGATCCGGGTATTGGGCACCAGCGAGACGCGCAGCCCGCCCTTGAATCCGGCAAGTAATGAGGTGGTTTTTTCCGAGTCCGGCTGCAGCGCGTCGGTAGTGAGGCCCAGAGTGTCGGAGGAGGGTTCGTCCGTGCCGCCTAACTCGGGTTGCTTATCCAGGTTCAGCGCTTTGATCACCTGCAGCGCCAGCAGATCGCTCTTCAGAATTCTTACTTCAGTGTCCAGGTCGGTGGGATCGTAGTAATCCGAGGCGCCATTGTTCCCGGAATCCTTGAGGTTGAGGATGGCGGGATCGGTCTTGTTGATGGCGATGCTTCCGACCGCTTCATAGATGCGGGTGCTGCGCAGCGTGGCCAGCGCCACCACTCCAAAAATGATCGCGACACAGCTGACCACCAGCCACTTGCGCTTGATCAGGACGCGGAGATATTCGCGCAGCGCGGAATCCTGGCCGGGTAAGGTCAAATAGGCCGACGGTCCCAACTGCCGATTCAATTCGATGGGATGATCCGGCTGAACTTCGCGCAAAACCTGACCATTGACCGGAATCAAGGGACCCGAGGCCATTCACACTCCCAGATATATTTAGAGCCGCTTTAGGGCCATTCTAGCACCGGGAGGAAAAAGCTCTTGCGCTTAAATTTCCTCTTAGTGCAGATTTGGTTCACGCCCAAATCGGCATCAGACGCTCGCTTCAGATCTGCTCCAGATCCTCGTGGTCTAGGACTTGCAAAATAGTTTGCCCGCCCCCCGACCCACGGCCCTAAGCTCACAAACATCGGCCCTTCTGATTGCTCACGGTGCGCGTCAGTGGCCGGCAATGTCCGCTATAATCCTGAGGCAATCCAAAAGAGGACAGTGCGGGATGAATTGGCAGGAAGAGGTCGTGTTGGTCACGGGCGGGACGGGGTCCTTTGGAAAGAAATTCCTGGAAGTGATGCTGCGCGACTACCATCCGCAGAAGCTCATCATCTTCAGCCGCGACGAGCTCAAGCAGCACGACATGCGGACGGCGGGATTCGATCATCCCAGCCTGCGCTACTTTATTGGCGATGTGCGCGACCCGCAACGCCTGCAGCGCGCCTTTTCCGGAGTGACGATCGTGGTGCACGCGGCCGCGCTCAAACAGGTGCCGGCCTGCGAGTACAACCCTTTCGAGGCGGTGCAGACCAACATCATGGGCGGGCGCAATGTGATCGATGCCGCCATCGACCAGGGCGTGCGCCGGGTTCTGGCCCTAAGCACGGACAAAGCGGTCAATCCCATCAATCTTTATGGCGCCACCAAACTCTGCGCCGAAAAAATGTTTGTGCAGGCCAATGCCTACGCCGGAGCGCAGGACACACGATTCAGTTGCGCCCGTTATGGCAACGTGGTGGGCAGCCGGGGCAGCGTGATCCCGGTCTTCATGGAGCAGCGCAAGCGGGGAAAGATCACGATCACCGATTCCCGCATGACCCGGTTCTGGCTCACATTGGAGCATGGCGTGCGTTTTGTGGTGGGCGCCATCGAGCAGATGCACGGCGGCGAAATCTTTGTGCCCAAGATTCCCAGCATGCGGCTGACGGATATGGCGGAGACCATCGCCCCGGGCTGCGAGGTGGAATGCATCGGCATTCGTCCGGGCGAGAAGCTGCACGAGGTGCTGGTCTCCGAGGACGAAGCCAGGAACACGGTGGAGCTCGAAGACATGTACGTGATCCAGCCGGCGCATGCCTGGTGGAGCCAGCAGAACTGGAAGGACGGCCAGCCCTTGCCCGAGGGATTTCGTTATGGCAGCGATTCCAACCTGCAGTGGCTTACCTCCGAAGAGTTGCAAGGACTGATCGAAGCGGAGACTCCGGCGGGCGAGAAGCTGCGCGTGGTAGCGCCGCAGCGGGCGCGAGCCTGAGTCATTTGAGCGTGCCCAGGGATGATTACAAGCCAGCTACAACATTGGCGGGGTGAGTTCGGGCGGGCCTACACCGATCGCAATTCTCTGAGCCCGGCTGCCCTCGACGCTCTTTATCGCAAAAATTTTGGCGTAGCCCGGAGCGAACTCAATCGGCGCTTCCTGGCGAACCTGCCGCGCGATGCCCGCATCCTCGAAGTGGGCTGTAACGAAGGCAACCAGCTCTGCGCCTTACGCGAAATGGGCTTCCATCAGCTCTACGGGATCGAAGTTCAGGAGTATGCCTTGCGCCGGGCGCGCAACCGGCTGGACAACGGCCGGCTCGCGCTGGCGACCGCGTTCGAGATTCCTTTTCCCGATGGGTTTTTCGATCTCGTCTTTACTTCGGGCGTATTGATTCATATCGCGCCGCCTGATCTGCCAAAAGCTCTGGGTGAAATCCACCGCTGCGCCGGCGCATACATATGGGGGCTGGAGTACTACTCGCCGCAGCCGATGGAAGTGAATTACCGCGGGCATCAGTCGCTGCTGTGGAAAGCGGATTATGCCGGGCTCTATCTGGAACTATTCGGCGATCTCGATCCCGTCCGCCGGGAGCAGATACCTTATCTCGAGGATTCGAACGTTGACTGCATGTTTCTCCTGTCGAAAAAGAAAACGGCGGCCACGCCTTCCGGACTGTCCTTGTGACTAAAACCACGCTTCTCGATGTCAGCGCACGAGCGCGACCGCGATGAGAATTGTTGCCATCATTCAGGCCCGCATGGGCAGTACGCGGCTGCCGGGAAAAGTGCTGAAAGATTTGGGCGGCGAGACCGTTCTTGCGGGTGTCGTTGCCCGAGTGCGACGGAGCCAGGAGATCGGGAAAGTGGTCATCGCCACCACGCGCGAGCCCGAGGATGATGCAATTGTGGAGGAGTGCCGGCGTTTGTCGGTGCAGGTATTTCGCGGCGAGGTGCAGGACGTCCTCGATCGCTATTACCAGGCAGCCAGGGACGAGAAAGCGGAGGCGATCGTACGCATCACGTCAGATTGTCCGCTGATCGAGCCGGAAATAACCGACGCGACCATTCGCGCTTTTCTCGACAGCCGCCCGGATTATGCCAGCAACGTGCTGGAGCGAACCTACCCGCGGGGGCTGGATACGGAAATCATGACCGGAGAGGCACTCAGCCGTTCCTGGCGGGAAGCTAAACAGCCCCACCAGCGGGAGCATGTGACACCTTATATCTACGAGAACCCCGCCAAATTCACACTTCTTTCGGTCAAGGGAAACACTGACTACAGCAGTCATCGCTGGACGCTCGACCAACCGGAAGATCTGGTTTTCCTGCGCGCGGTATATGAACGGATGGGTAACGACGGTTTCTTTTCGTGGCGGGATGTTTTGACTCTGTTAGAGCGGGAGCCGGGCTTGATCGAGTTGAATCGGCATGTCTCCCAGAAGGCCCTGCACCAAGCTTGATGACAGAGCGAGGGTTGAGTATCGGCAATGAACGCCGGTTACGCGGGCCCATGATTCGGGATGGCGCACAATGATTGTGGTAACCGGCGGCAGCGGACTTCTCGGCACCAGCATAGTGCTGCAGGCTCGGAGCCTCGGCCGCGAGGTGGTTGGCCTCTACCACGGGCATCCGCTCCAGATCCCGGGAGTTGGAATGCGGCAGGCGAATCTGATCGATTTTGCCACGACTCGGGAGCTGCTTCTGGAGCTGCGCCCCGACACGATTATTCATTGCGCCGCGGCGACCAATCTCGACTGGTGCGAGAGTCATGCCGAGGAAAGCGAGCAGCTGAATGTCCACGCCTCATCACTTCTGTCGGAGATTGCGCGAGATTTGAAGGCACAGTTCATCTACATCTCGACCGACGCTGTGTTTGACGGCACGCGGGGCAATTATTCCGAAATGGACAAGCCATGTCCGCTCAATGTGTATGCGCGAACCAAACTCGCAGGCGAACATGCCGTTCTGGAGCGCCATGGCTCGGCGTTGATCGTTCGGGTCAATATTTATGGCTGGAATGCGCAGCAGAAGCTGAGTCTGGGCGAGTGGTTCTTAAAACAACTCCAGGAAGAAAAAGAAGTGCCGGGGTTCACCGACGTTACTTTCTGTCCCATCCTGGTGAATGATTTGGCGGGGGTGTTGTTGCGGATGTTGGATCGTGGTTTGAGCGGACTGTATCATCTTGCCGGGTCCGAAAGGATCAGCAAATACGAGTTTGGAAGATGCGTTGCTAAGACTTTTGGTCTTGACCCCGCAAAAGTGGTCCCCAGCCGAATCGTGGAAGCCAAGCTGAAGGCGCGCCGCTCCCTCGACATCTCGCTGAACACGACGAAAATTTCCCAAACTATGGGAGTCGAGATGCCCTCGGTCGAAGCCGGTCTGCGCAGATTTCGCGCGCTGTACGATGAAGGTTATCCCGCACAACTCAAGAGCTACCTGGCGGCTATAGCGGCATGACAACCCTACATTTAGGAAAGAGAACGGTCGGCCAGGAGCATCCTACCTACTTCGTGGCCGACATCTCCGCCAACCACGATGGCGATCTGGAGCGGGCCAAACTGCTTATCCGGTTGTGCGCCGAAGCCGGGGCCGATGCTGCGAAGTTTCAGAATTTCCGCGCATCCAAGATTGTGAGCGATCGAGGTTTTCAAGGTCTGACCAAACAGCTGTCCCACCAGTCGCAATGGAAGAAAAGTGTTTTTCAGGTTTATCAGGATGCCAGTCTTCCCTGGGAGTGGACGCCCGCGCTCAAAGAGGAATGTGCGGCCTGCGGCATCGAATATTTCTCCGCGCCCTACGATCTGGAAGCGGTCGACATGCTGGATCCGTATGTCGCATTGTTCAAGATCGGATCGGGAGACATCACCTGGCCGGAGATGCTTCGCAAAGTCGCGGAGAAACAAAAACCTGTGCTACTGGCCACGGGCGCGTCCGACATTGAAGAAGTGCAGCGGGCGGTGGAAGAGATATGTCGCATCAATTCCCAGCTCGTGCTCATGCAATGCAACACCAACTACACCGCCAGCCTGGAAAATTTTCGTTATATAAACCTTAATGTTCTGACGACGTACCGGGCCATGTTCCGGTCCGCGATTCTCGGACTCTCCGATCACACCCCGGGTCATGCCACCGTGCTGGGCGCGGTTGCGCTGGGTGCTCGAGTTATCGAGAAACACTTTACCGACGACAACCGGCGGGAGGGACCGGATCATCCCTTTTCGATGACGCCCGAGAGCTGGCGTGACATGGTGGACCGGACTCGGGAGTTGGAATACGCGCTTGGTTCTGCTCTTAAGCGAGTGGCGGAGAACGAAATGGATACCGTTGTGGTGCAGCGCCGGTGCCTGCGCGCGGCCCGCGACTTGTTGGCGGGAACCGTTCTGCGGGCGGAAATGCTGGAGGAGCTGCGTCCCGCTCCCCGGGAAGCTCTCGCGCCATTCGAGTTGCCGCGGGTTCTGGGCAGGAAGTTGACCCGCGACGTACGCTCTGGCGAGCATCTGACCTGGGCTGCTCTGACCGAAGCGGGGGCCAACTAGTGCGGATCTTGTATTTTTCCGACAATGCCTCGGACCACAATCGAAGATTCCTCGAGAAGCTGATTTCCGCCGGCCATGAGGTGTGGTTTCTGGATGTGGCGAATCCTGATGCAGCGACGAACAATGCAGGCGACCCTGGGCTGCCGGCGGGAGTCCGCCGAGTTTCTCATCGGGGTGTGGTGCGCCGGGGATCCGATCCGAGCGTGTACGAAAAGTTCTTGCCCGAATTCCAGGCTCTGCTGGCGGAGCTGCAACCCGATCTGGTCCACGCCGGGCCGGTGCAGGGGTGCGCCTATCTTGCCGCGCTGGCAGGTTTCCATCCCCTGCTGGTGGTTTCCTGGGGCTCGGACTTGCTCCTCGACGCGCATCGCAACGAAGAATGGAAGAATGCCACCACCGTGGCTTTGCGCGGCGCCGATGGGTTCTTGTGCGACTGCGACGCGGTGCGCGTCAGCGCGAAGAACTTTGCTTCTATTCCAGATTCACGAATCGCCCAGCTGCCCTGGGGAGTCAGGCGCGGAACATTTTCGCCCTCGGGGCCACTACCGGCCGCCGTGAACTGGACTGCGGAACCAGAAGCGGTTCGTTTGATCTGCACGCGTTCGTGGGAATTGCTTTACAGGATCGATGTGCTTCTGGAAGCGTTCCGGAAGGCGTACGCCGAGGACGCACGGCTGCGCCTGATGCTACTGGGTGACGGTTCGATGGCCGAGACTGTCCATCGTTTTATCGATCAGCATGGTTTGTCGGGGGTGGTTCTGACTCCGGGACGAATTGCGCCGGCGGAATTGGCCGGTTGGTTTCGGGCGGCCCATGGGTATGTCAGTTGCGCCCAGTCCGACGGCACCTCGATCTCTCTGCTCGAAGCCATGGCCACAGGACTTCCCGTGGTGGTAACCGATATTGCATCCAATCGGGAATGGGTCAAGGATGGAGAAAACGGCTGGCTGGCATCGGCCGGTTCGGCGGATAGCTTTGCCGCCGGGCTACATAAGGCCGCCAGCTTGACCCCGGTCGAGCGTGCAGCGATTAGCCGAAGGAACCAGAAGATTGTTGCCGAGCGCGCTGACTGGGACCGGAACTTCCCGCGGCTTCTGGATTTATACGAGGTCCTGGTGAAAGTCAGAACGGTGATGCCGGCGTGAGATTTGTCAGTCCTCTCCTGAAGCACGGAGTGTTTCCCGCCCTGGCGAAGTTGGGATATCTTCGCCACCGCAATGGTGGCGGCCCGGCGATTGTGACCTACCACGGAATCATGCCTCGGGGTTACACGATGATGGATCCCGATCTCGATGGCAGCCTGGTGACAGCGGAATCGTTTCGCCGGCAAATCCGGCTTTTGAAGAACCAGTACAACGTAATTTCTCCTGAAGAATTTCTGGCCTGGCTTGAGTCGAAACAGGAATTGCCGCCGCGCGCCGTGCTCCTGACTTGCGACGACGATCTGAGAAACACTCTGACCGAAATGGTGCCTGTACTGCAGGAGCATAGGCTCTCATGTCTGTTTTTCGTCACCGGCGCCTCTCTGGGCGAAGTGTCGAGCATGCTCTGGTATGAGCAGCTGTACTTGATGTTCCTGGCTACCAAGAAGCGAGTGGTCAACCTGGATTTTGTCCGTCCCGGCTCCCGGGACCGGGCACTGACTCAGGACGAGAAGCGCGCTTTGTGGTGGAATCTGGTAAAGCATCTTTCAAAATACGAGGCGAATGCGCGCCAGACGATGATCGAGGAGGTAAGAGCGCAGCTGGCTCTACCCGACGACTGGGGAATTCACCTGCTTTCCGATCCGTTGCGCAAACGGTTCCTCATGCTGAATGTCACGGAGCTGCTGGCCCTGGTTGCGGCGGGCATGGGTGTGGGTGCTCACACCTTGACTCACCCCGTGCTCTCGCAAATTTCCCCAGAGGCTGCGTGGAAAGAGATTTCAGAAAGTCGCTGCCAACTGGAGAAGGTCATCGGCAGGCCGGTCTGGGCGCTGGCCTATCCCTTTGGCGATTTGGCCTCCGTCACCGAGCGGGAGTTAGAAATGGCGGAACGTGCAGGCTTCGCCTGTGCATTTCTCAACATCGGCGGCGGATTCGGCGCCGCGATGCCGCGCTTTGCGTTGCCGCGAGTGCACGTCACCGGCGCTATGAATCTGGGTGAATTCGAAGCGCATGTTTCCGGTTTTTACCGGTCGCTGCGCCAGCGCTTTATGCATACCGCCTGAGCCGGTCTCCTCATGCCACTGCGAGCACAAGCCGCGCCCGTCGAAGCGAAAGCGGCGAACCTTCAGGTCTATCGCAACACGGAGGTGGCTTCGCATTACGGGTCGCTGGACTATCTCACCGCTTGCGAGCTTCATCTTTTCGAGACCTACTTGCGAGCGGGTATGGCGATTCTTGACGTGGGAGTCGGCGGGGGGCGCACCACTCCGTATCTTTCCCAGAAGGCTTCGCGATATGTCGGGGTGGATTACTCGGAAGAGATGGTCCGCGTCTGCCGTGGCAAGTTTCCGCACCTGGAGTTTCTTGTAGCTGACGCCTCGGACCTGTCGGGAGTTTCGGACGCTTCTTTCGATGCGATCGTTTTCGCGTTCAACGGTCTGGATTATGTCCTGCCAGCCGAGAAGCGCAAGCAATGTCTTCGAGAATGCGAACGCGTGCTCCGAGTGGGTGGAGTGCTTATATTTTCATCTCATAACCCTCGTGCGATTTTGGTGCGTCCCAGCTGGGATCCGGGAATCCTACGCGCGTTGGCGCGCCGGCTGTTTCCACAACCTGGCTTCGGCTTCACGATACTGGTCGGTGCGCTTACGGTGGCGAAGTCGATTCACGCGTACTGGCGCGCGGTTGCAGGATCGGTCATGCGAATCCTGCGGCGCGTTCCCACGGCCACTTTCTGGCATGGCGAGGGATGTGGGTTCGATTCCGCGCACGGCGGACTGACCACTCATTATTGGACGGCGCGGCATGCGATCGACGAACTTTCGAGTCTTGGTCTTCGCTTCGAAGCGCAGTTGGGAGACGATTATCCCAAGAGCAGCCATGAATTGGTTACGGACTGGTACTACTATGTGTTCAGCAAAGCGGAAGCGGTGAGGGAATCTTGCGCATAACCGTGCACCGCACGATTCCGCACGATGGGCAAATCCGCGATCCGTGGGATGCTCTGGTCCAGCGGATGGAACGTCCGGAGGTCTTCTATACCTGCGAGTGGGCACTGGCTGTGAATCAAGCGTACAGCGCCTCGTTGAAACCGCTTTTGCTGCTGGCCCATGAAGGGGACGCCCTGGTCGGCGTGGCGGCGCTGGCGACTGACGCCGCGGAGAAGCAGGTTTCTTTCCTCTGCGGAAATACCGCCGACTATTGCGATTTCATCTGTGATCCGGCGCGGCGGGCTGAGTTCATGGAAGCAGCTCTCGGCGAACTGTCAAAACTCCATATACCGATCTTGCGGCTGGCCAATCTGCCGGCTGATTCAGCTACCTCCCGAATCATGAAAGACGCCGCCCGACAACAGGGATATCGGCTGTTTTCCCGTCCGGCTTACCGGTGTGCGCAAATCACGCTCGGTTCTTCAGCGGAGCGGCAAGAACTGAAGAAGTTGGCGCTAAAACGAAAAGCTTTTCGCTACTACATCAAAGGTCTGGAGAAGACGGGCCAGGTCACGATGGACCATCTGACGCAGTGGAACACGATCGAGCCGAATCTGTCCCGCTTTGTCGAGGCGCATGTGAATCGCTTTCTGGCCGGCGGAAAAGCCAGCAATCTGGCCAGTGAAGAACGGCAGGCCTTTCTCGCGGGGCTCGCCCAACTTCTTTCCGGCGCGGGCTGGCTGGTGCTGACGCGTCTGCTGGTCGGCGGCGAGCCGGTAGCGTGGAATTATGGATTCCAGTTTGAGAGAAGCTGGTTCTACTACCAGCCGACTTTTGATTCCCGGTGGCGGCAGTTTTCTCCGGGCTTCTGTCTCCTGACCAAAATGGTCGAGCAAGCCTGCGAAGATCCGGAAATAAACTTGCTCGACCTGGGGCTGGGCGAGGAGGATTACAAGGAACGCTTCGCCACCGGTCATCGCCGCACCTTGCACGCTACAATTACGAATTCGCAGGCGGTGCTGCTCCGGGAAACAGTGCGCTATCACGCCGCTTCAGCGGTGAAAGCCTCGCCGCGCCTGGAACACTGGGTAAGGAAGCTGGTGGGCCGGGCTTCCACGGAAAACGTAAAAGTATGAGAGTGCTGCTGCTTCATCCCGAGGACGAACTGCCGGCGGAGCGCGCCGGCAGAAAATGGGATTTGATCGTCGACCTGGCCCGGGCGCCGGTTGCGACCTACGAGCGTTGGAGTGCGCAGACGGGTGGCCGGGTCATCAGTTTGTACGATTTCGCCCACGACTTTGAGGACTTGCATCGGGTTCGTGAGTTGCTCCGATCCGGAATGGGCCAGTGGGTGGATGCCCTCGGAATCGACTGGTGGGACGTAGTCTCGCTGATGATCGAGGCCGACCTTCGCCAATTGATGCTGGTGGGGCGTCTGGCGCGGCAACTGCCAAACCGGTGCGAACTTTTTTCCAGCCGCGCCAATGCTGTCGCGACCGCTCTGCAATCTTTTACCGGAAACAAACAAGTCAAGATGGATCGCGGATTTCGTCCGGCGATACGTTGGGCACGGCATTACCGCGATGCCTTCTCGCAGTTGGACGCGGCGCAGATGAGTCAGGCCATTCAGGACAAGTTCGATCGCCAACATTCCGTGCGACGACGGCTTGCCCGAATCCGGCGGAGGTCAAGAGAACCGGTGGTGCTGTTGCCTTCGGCCTACGTGAACGTTTCGCGGACGGCCGCTTCGTACGCCGCGCTACTGCCCAGTGAAAAATTTCTGCTGGTATATGCCAGAAACAGCGCTCGCCTGAAAACTCTGCCGTCGAATGTTTCCGCTGCCTCTTTAGATCCCTATTTCGTCGATGCGGACCGAAGCGAAGCGGCAGCTTTGGCGAAAGCCTGGGCGTCGCTGAAGATCGGGCTGATTGCCGGAGCGCAAGAATATTCCGCCGCGGAGGCGACTGGGGTCTTGGACCGGATTTCGGGTTTGATGCGCTGGGGCATCGCCGTGCGCGACGCCTGGAACGAGCTCTTTAGATCGGAAAACGTGGTGGGATGTCTGTGTGCCGACGACAGCAATCCCTACACGCGACTTCCATTGATGCTGGCCAAGAGCCGTGGGATCCCAACCCTCGTTTGTCACCATGGAGCGATGGATTCGAAGATGGCGGTGAAGCAGGCGCACGGGGATGCTTATCTCGCTAAAGGCGAAATCGAACGCGACTTCCTGGTGCGGTCGTGCGGCGTGGCTCCGGAAAAAATAGTGCTGGGCGGCCAGGGCTTGCCATCTTCTCCAGACCCCGTGCGAGCGACGGGCCCATCGGTCGAACCCTGGCTGGTGTTTTTCACCGAACCATTGCAAGCGGCCGGATGGCGGGCCGAAGAAGTTTACCGGGATCTTTTGCCGAAGCTATGGTCACTGGCGCAAGGCAGTGGGCTGAAGCTTGTCTTTAAAATCCATCCCTTCGAAAGCGTCAAAGGCCACCGCCGGATGCTGCGAAAATATCTGCCCCGGCAGGAAGCGGAAATCGTAGTGCTCGCCGGGTCGCCGTCGCCGCAACTATGGAGCAACACCCGCTTCGCCTTGACCGTGCAATCCACCGTGGCGCTGCAGTGCGCTTCCCTCGGAATTCCGGTTTTTCTGTGTTCCTGGCTGCGGGACCCCAGCTCGGGATACGTCGAACAGTTCTCAAGATTTGGGGTTGGCCACATCCTGGATTCCGCCGACGAGTTGAAGAAGATCCCCGGGCTGCTGGCCTTGCAGGGCAAGACGGTTCAGATGCGGCCCGCGTTGTGGGAAACCATGGATGCGGCAAAACTGCGGGAGCTGCTCTTGCGAACCGGTTCGTTTTCCGAGGCGATAAAAGCGTAAGCGTACTCCGACCTATGCCAGGAGCTCTGCCCGTCAAGAAAGTTTCCGCTGCCGATCCCGTCCTGGAACCTCCGTCCAGGCTGGCGGACCTGCCCAATTTTCGGCAGCAGATGGGGCACATCTCAAGACACTCGACCGTGTTCTTTGCGGGCACAATCTTCACCGCGGCCACCGGCTATCTTTTCAAGATTTATCTAGCGCGGCTGCTGGGAGCGGAAGCCCTCGGCATTTACGCCCTGGGCATGACCATTGTGGGTCTGCTGGGAATCTTCAATGCGCTCGGCCTGCCCTATTCCGCGGTGCGTTTTGTGGCCAGCTATACAGCGACCGCAAGGTTCGACTTGTTGCGCGGGTTTCTGGTGCGCGGCGTCTTTCTCCTGTTGATCTTCAATCTGGTGCTGGGCGGCGCGGTGCTGCTGGCCGGGCCATGGGTGGCGGTGCACGTCTATCACACTCCCGCGTTGAACCGGTACCTGGGTCTGTTCGCGCTGATCATGATCTTCGGTGCGTTGACGGGATTTCTCGGTCAGGTGCTGACCGGATACAAGGACGTGGCCCGCCGCACCGTCATCACAAATTTTATTGGCAGCCCTCTGACCATGGTCTTCACGTTGCTGCTGGTGGGCGCGGGCCTCAGCCTCTGGGGTTATATCTTTGCCCAGGTGGCAAGCGCGTTGGCGGTGACCGCCCTGCTTGCGGCCGCGGTCTGGAAGCTCACACCCAAAAAGGCGCGAACGTTTTCCGGCAGCGTGGTCCCGATCGAGAGGGAAGTTATTTCATTCTCGGCAGTCGTATTCGCCATGGACGCTCTGGGTTTCGTTATGTCGCAGGCTGACAAGATCCTCATCGGTTTCTACCTTGACGCTCGCGAACTGGGAATCTACGCCATGGCAGCCGCGCTGGTGGCTTTCGTTCCAACTGTGCTGCAATCCGTGAACCAAATATTTTCTCCCACCATCGCGGACCTCCATGCTCGCGGCCAAGGCGAACTGCTGGGCCGTCTGTTCCAGACCCTTACCAAATGGATTCTCGGGCTCACGCTGCCGCTGGGATGTCTCATCATCATTTTTTCGCGCGATCTGATGCGCATTTTTGGTCCTGACTTCGAGGCGGGCTGGCCCATCCTGGTCATCGGCACTGTAGGCCAGCTGATAAACTGTGGGGTCGGCTCGGTGGGATACCTGCTGCTTATGTCAGGGCAGCAGCGTCGCTTGATTCGAATCCAGGCGATCATGGCGGGGGTGATGGTGGGTCTGAGTCTTCTATTGATTCCGAAGCTGGGACTCATGGGCGCCGCGCTCAGCGCTGCCCTCACCAATGCCGTCAGCAATGTCTGGTATCTGAGGGAGGTTTGGAGCAAACTGGGCCTCTTTCCTTATAACCGCAGTTATTTTCAGCTGCTGCTGCCTTTGGGCGGAAGTTTGGGCGTGCTTCTGCTCCTGCGATTCGCTGCCGGCGGAATTCTGGCGCCGTGGATGCTGCTGGCCATCGGTTTCTCGTCGGCTTATCTGGTTTTTGTTTCGGTCGCGCTGGCGATTGGTTTGGATGACGATGACCGTCTCATTGCCCGCGCGCTTTGGTCGCGAGTACGCGGCATGGTGAGTGCCTGATGGCGAGCGAACTGCGTGAGGTGCGTTTGCCCGCTGAACTCTGCAGCGAGGCGGAGCGGCGATACGCCGCGCGCTTCGGCGACCTGGAGCAACTGCTGACGTTTCTGCTGCGCGAATTGCTCCGCGACGACGCAGCCCAAATGGACCAAGCCGAACAGAGTGTTGTGGAGCAGAGACTGCGCGATCTGGGCTACATCTGAGTATCGGGACGAGTTTTCGATGGGACAGGGCGGGGGCATGGATGGAAGAGCGCTATTCGCGGGAAGAGTTGCAGGATCTGGCGCAACGCAGACTCCGTCCTTCGATTACTAATCCGAACTATCTCGT
The DNA here is from genome assembly GCA_963822555.1 of Terriglobia bacterium. GTDB lineage: Bacteria > Acidobacteriota > Terriglobia > Terriglobales > Acidobacteriaceae > JAIQFF01. The sequence continues at coordinate 2,559,963 of CAWGHY010000002.1, read as the reverse complement.
GCTTCGCGGCCGGGCGCGGCTCATCACCAAGTGGTTGGAGCAAATTCCCGGGAAGAATTTGCGGGTATTGGATATCGGAGGACGCTATCAGCCCTACCGTCCGCTGATTCAACACCGGGTCCGGCAATACGTCGCACTGGATGTGGTGGCGACGAAACTGGTGGACGCGGTCGGTCGGGGCGAGCAATTGCCCTTCCGCTCCAATACTTTCGATCTGGTCATTGCCACCGGCGTTTTTGAATATTTCCCGAAACCACATATTGCCGCCGAACAGGTTTACGATGTACTGAAGCCGGGAGGCATATTGCTGATCAGCGTAGGCGCGGTCAGCCCTCGTTTTGTGGAGGACGAACATTGGCGCTACATGCGCTCTGGACTGCGCTCGATTCTTTCGCCGTTCTCCCAGGTCGAGATCGTTCCGGAAGTGTTTAGCCTGGGCGGATTTTGCCGCCTGATAAACGCCGGTCTCAATATCTTCGCCAAGTACGAATTTGTGCGACGGTCGTTCCGGGTGACGATTTTTCCCTTGGTGAATATCGCTGGATTGGGATTGGAGAAGTTGTCCTCGAGCACGAACGACCAGATGGCGGGAAACTATTGTGCCCTGGCCAGAAAGTGAAATCGTACTCGAATGCTCAATCTAACCGACAAGTTGAGGGGATGGAGCAGGAAGAAGCCTCAGCTCCGCGAGCTCCGTTTCAGCCGCCCTCTTGTCCTGCTGCAGAGCGATGACTGGGGGCGTGTGGGGGTTCGCGATCGCGAGGGTTACGAACAGCTTCGGGCCAGCGGAATCCACCTGGGTGAAAATCCTTATGACTATTACTCTCTGGAAACCGCCGAAGATGTAATGGCCCTACGTCACATGTTGAGGCGGCATCGTGATTCAACCGGCCGCCCGGCGTGCATGGTCATGAACTTTCTGCTGGCGAACCTCGATTTCCAAAAGACCGCGGACGGCGGATTCAAGGACATTCATCTGCAACCCCTGAGCCAGGGATTGCCCGGCGCGTGGAAGCGTCCAGGACTCTTTGAAGCTTATCGGCAAGGTATTTCCGACGCCGTCTTTTATCCCGCGCTGCACGGCCTGACCCATTTCTGCCGGCTGGCTGTGGAGCGGGCGTTGACACTGCCGGGCGAACGCAACAATCTGCTGCACACTTTGTGGAAAGCGGAGACGCCCTACATTTACTGGCGAATGCCGTGGATCGGTTATGAGTACAACAATCCCGAGAAACCGCAAGCGGGTTTTCTGGATGCGACGGCCCAGCAGAACCTGATTGCCGAAGCGGTGCGGGAATACCAAAATTTTTTTGCCACACCTCCGTTGTCCGCGTGCGCCCCTGGATACCGCGCGAACGATGACACGCACAGGGCGTGGTCGCAGTGCGGTGTCCGGGTGGCTCAGAATGGCAGCGGCGGCGCATTGCCTCCGCATATGGATGAATGGGAGATGCTGAATTTGCATCGCACCATCGACGTTGAGCCTTTCGAGCGCGGCCTGCCTGTGGAGAAGTATATGCAGCTGGCGGAACGCTGCTTTGAACGTGGCATTCCGGCGATCGTGTCCATGCACTCCATCAATTTTCATTCTTCGTTGAGAGATTTTCGCGGCACCGCCCTGCGCGTGCTGGATGAATTTCTCGGCGCTCTGGAAGCCAAGCATCCTGATTTGCTCTATGCGCATGACGTAAATTTGTACGAACTGGTTACGCGAGGAAAGTTCAAAGGTCCGCGAGGGCCGGTTTCGGTCGAAGTGAAGCAGGCCGGAGACAAGTCCAGATCCATGACGATGGGAGCGAGCTAGGATGCAGTCGCCGCCATCCCTGCTGCTGATCACGGTGGACTGCTTTCGCGCGGATCATGCCGGGTTTCTGGGCTATCAGGAACCCACCACGCCGTTCCTCGATTCGCTGGCACAAGAGTGCGTGGTGTTTTCCAATGCCATCGTGGCCGGCGCCCCCACTTATTTTTCCTTTCCTGCCGTTATTGCTTCCCGCTATCCCCTCGGCCTCGGGCGCGATGTCATTGGCCTGGCGCCGGGAGAACCGACGATGGCTTCCGCGCTGGCCGAGGCCGGTTATCGCACGGCGGCTTTTTTGGCCGGCAATCCTTATTTTTCGCCGCGCTTCGGATGCGACAACGGTTTCCAACTTTTTAAGGATTTTCTGGAGGCCGAGACTAAGCTGCTTTCTGAAGAACCGGGAGACGGCAAGAATTCACGCCCTCCGAACCGCTGGAACCAACGTTTGGCAAAGGCGTCCCACGCGCTTGGGGTTGGCTCGCTCTATGACGAACTTTATTTCCAGTATTGCCAACGGCTCGCGTCGTCGCCCGCGTTGTCGCTCGACCAGCTACGCCGTTTTCCCGCTGCCGATGTGATCGTCGATCACGCCGTGGACTGGCTTGCCGGAGCCGCCGGTAAGCCGTTTTTTCTGTGGTTGCATTTGATGGATCCGCATTCGCCGTACTACCCCAAGCAAGAAGCGCTCGGGCTGATGGGTCGGGATTCGGTTGATCCGTGGCGGGCTCGATATCTGAATTCGTATTGGAACCGGGGTGATCTGGGAACAGCGCGGTTGCAACGCCGCCGCGAAGAAATTGTCGCCCTCTACGACGCGGGAATTCGCTGGGTGGATGCACAGGTAGGCCGCCTCGTGGGTGCGCTTCGAAGTCGAGGTCTGTGGGAGAACTGCATCATGGCCCTGACCGCGGATCACGGCGAGGAATTTCTCGATCATGGCGGACGCTACCATCCGCCATCGAGAGTCACCGAGGAATTGATCCGGGTTCCTCTGCTGCTGCACGCGCCTGGGCTGACTCAACCTGGGACCGTGGCTCCGCCGTTCAGTCTGATGCATCTGGCTCCCACGCTACTCGATTTGGCTGATATCGCCGTTCCCGGCAGTTTCCGGGGACGCAGTCATGCCAAACTTCTGCAGAACAGAAAGCCCTGGGAGAGCGACGCGATCGTCGAGTGCGTTGCCAGTTGTAACAATCCCTTCGTGAAAGAGAATCGGCTGCACTCGCGTGTGCTTGTCATCCGCGAGGCGCGTTACAAAATGGTGTTCGACTTCAACGGGCCCAGCGAGCAGTTGTATGACCTGGAAGCCGACCCGGGTGAACTGCGCCCTTTGCCGCTCGATGCGGAGCAGGCAGTTCGAAGGCGTTTGCTCGACCGCGCCCGGAAGCATCTTTCGGATTCGGTGCGCTCGCGCAATTCCGATCACCGGCTGGCGGCGCGCGTGCGCGACCTTCGGCTAGAATGGTCACGCCCCACCCCACGGAAGTCCGCCTAACATGGCTGCATTGCGCCCGGGGAGATGCGGTCTCTGGTCAGGTTGCGTATGAGTCTTGTGCGAATCCTCGTGGACAGCCTGGCTGACCAGGGCCTGACCAATTCCCAGATGACCAACGCCCGCGAGATCATCCGGCGGCTGGATCCAGGCCGCTTTCAGGTCAGCGTATTTTGCGGAGGCACTCCGGATCGCAACCTCGAGCTGCGTCCCAACATCCGGCTTGTCCACTTGCCTCAGCGCCGGCGGACAGTCAGAATTTTGCGCGAATTTGTGCTGGGCAGTCATGACATTTTGTTCTACATAAAGTCGTCTCCTGCCAGCCGACTGTATCTGGCCTGGCGACGGCGCTGGAAGGACAAGTGCATCACTGTCGGGACGGTCGAGTCGCAAGCCGATCTGCGCAATGAGCCTACGATCGCGGCCGAAGCGGTGCGTCTGTGGGAGCGCACCGTGCTGCGCTGCGACTATCTGTATAGCAATTCCCGATCCGTGCAGCGGAGTCTGCAACGGGAGTACAACCTGCTCAGCGAGATCGTGCCCACGGGTGTCGACACGAGCTTCTTCACTCCGGCATGGGATCGCCCGGGCAATGCCCGGCCTCGAGTTCTGTTTGTCGGAGCGCTGCGGCCTTTTAAGCAGCCGCAACTCCTATTGGACGCCGCGAGCCGTTATCCCGGGGCCGACTTTGTCGTGGTGGGCGAAGGCGTTATGGCGAAGGAGTTGAGAGCGCGAATCGAACGCGAACAGCTTAGCAACGTCACCCTGATCAGTTTGTTAGGCGCAGCACAGTTGAAGCAGCAATATCAGCAGGCCGATATTTTTCTATTTCCTTCCATGTGGGAAGGGTCTCCCAAGGTCTTATTGGAAGCCGCGGCAAGCGGGTTGCCGATCATTGCGCGGGAAAATTATCAGCCGGAAACTGTGGTTGACGGTGAAACCGGTTATCTTGTCGGCTCGGACGATGAATTGTTCGCCCGGCTTCAGGAATTGCTCACGCAACCGGAGCAGCGTCGAAAATTTGGAGAAGCCGGCCGCAGGCGTAGCGAGCAGTTCGATTGGACTCCCATCACCCGCCGCTGGGAGGAAGTGTTCCTCGATCTCATGTCCCGAAAGACGGCGGCCCGCGCCGCATGAGCGCCGGAAGTTCCATCGTAGCCAAGCCGTCTCCGACGCGAGAACCACTTCACGTGCTGACTGTGACGCCGTTTTATCCGCTGCAAGGGGACGACGCCCAGGGTTGTTTTGTGGCAGAACCACTAAGCTGGCTCGCCCGTTTGGGAGTGGAAAATACAGTCAGGTTGGCGCAGCCCTTCTATCGCAGGGGCGCGCCGGACGACAAGTCCTCAGTTCCAGCGCGCAGGGTGCGTTTTTTCTCGTTGCCCGGCGGCTTCGGTCTTTCAAGTGCGGGAGCGTTTCTTTTTGCCAGCCTGCTGCCCGAGGTGCGTCGGCTGCATGCGGAGCATCCGGTAGATCTGATTCATGCTCACTCCGCATTGCCCTGTGGCCATGCCGCTTCGCTGCTCAGCCGCGAGTTGAAAATACCTTTTGTGGTGACGGTTCACGGACTGGACGCCTTCTCCACCCGGCAGGTCGGAGGCTACGCGGGCACGTGGTGCGCCCGCGTATCGCGGTCTGTGTATCGCTCCGCGTGCTCGGTCATTTGCGTCAGCGAAAAAGTTCGCGATCGGATAATCGAGGGCGCGGCTCCCGTGAAAACTACCGTTGTGTATAACGGAGTCGATCCTCAAATGTTTTCTCCTGCCGACGGAGAACCGGACCGGCCGGTGATCCTCAGCGTGGGTAATCTCATTCCGGTCAAAGGGCACGAACTGCTGCTGAAGGCATTTGCCGCTATCCAGAATCAATTTCCCGAGCTCTCGCTCGAAATCATCGGCGACGGACCGGAGCGGGCTCGTCTACAGCGTTTGTCCCATGAACAAGGCGTCGCGGGCAGAGTTCATTTTCGCGGACGCCAAAGCCGGCAGCAGGTCGCGGACGCGATGAAAGGCGCCACCATCTTCGCTCTGCCGAGCCGATACGAAGGCCTGGGATGTGTCTACCTCGAGGCGATGGCGGCCGCCAAGCCGGTCATCGCATGCCTCAGACAGGGAATCGATGAGGTGATTGAGCAGGGAATCAACGGCTGCCTAATCCGGCCGGATGATCTTGAGGATTTGATCGGTATTCTCACGCGGCTTCTGCAGCATGCCGAAGTTCGAAAAAGAATGGGGGACGCAGCGCGTAGGACTGTCCTTCAGGGATTCACCCTGGGGGAGCAAGCCGCCCGGTTGTTCCGGCTTTATCGGGAGTGCGAGGAATGAGCCGGCGGCTGGTGATTCTGAGCGAGATTATCGCGCCTTACCGGATCCCGGTGTTCAACGCTCTGGCCCAACACGAGGGCATTGATCTGCACGTAATTTTTCTGGCGGAAAGCGATCCCGAACTGCGCGACTGGCTGGTGTACAAGGATGAGATTCGCTTCTCCTATCAGGTGCTTCCTTCCTGGCGGCAAAGGGTCGGCGGGTACAACCTGTTGCTGAACCGGGGACTGAAGACGGCGCTGTATCGGGCGGATCCCGAAGTTATCTTGTGCGGGGGTTATAACTATCTGGCGTCCTGGCTGGCCATGCGATGGGCAGGTCGGAATCGCCGCCAATTTATTTTGTGGGTGGAAAGCACGGAGCAGGATTTCCGCAGCCGTAACTGGATGATTGAATTCCTGAAAAAGAAATTTCTGAGCCGTTGCAGCGCTTTCGTCGTGCCGGGGAAGTCATCGTTGCAGTACGTCAAGAGCTATGGCGCGCGAGATGAGCAAATCTTCACCGCGCCCAACGCGGTGGATACGGAATTCTTCGCCCAAAGGGCAGCGTCCATTCGGCAGGACGCAGCGACGCAACGCCAAAAGCTGCAATTGCCGCAGCGTTTCTTCCTGTTCGTAGGCAGGCTGGTTTCAGAAAAGGGAATCTTTGACCTGCTCGAGGCCTATGGCAAACTGGCTCCTGAACTGCGCGCCGCGGTCGGCCTGGTTTTTGTCGGGGAGGGAACTGCGCGCGCTGAACTGGTTCGTCGCGCCCGCCGGATCGATTCCGGAGAGGTTCAATGCGCCGGCTTCGTCCATCGCGAACAGCTTGCCAGCTACTATGCGCTGGCTGAGGTTTTCGTTTTTCCGACGCATAGCGATCCATGGGGCCTGGTGGTGAATGAAGCCATGGCTTGCGGCCTTCCGGTGATCTCGAGCGATGCCGCGGGGTGCGCCCAGGATCTGGTTACGGACAATTGGAATGGCAGAATCGTGCGTCCCGGGGATGTGGCACAGCTGGCGTCGGCCATGGAGGAGTTGGGAGCAGATTCGGCACTGCGCGTGCAGATGGGAAATCGCAGCCGGGAGCGTATCCTGAAGTATTCACCGCAAACTTGTGCCCACGGTATCGCCGTGGCGGCGTTATCCTTCAAGAGTGCGAGGCCATGAACAGCCGCTTTTCTAAACTTGTCGTTCCCATCACGATTCTTACCGTCGCCCTGGCGGCGGCTTACGTTGCCCTTTACAGTCCTACGTACTTGAGTAGCGCCTATTTCCTGGGAGGATTGATTTTCCTGCAAGTGCTTCTGGCGGTGGTGTGGAAATACGAACAGAGATTTTTCCCTTTGCTGGTAGTGGTTTTTCTTTGGGCGGGAATGTCCGTTCCCCTTAGCGGGGTGTGGACTGCCGGACGCTGGGCGGTGCTGGCGGTGGGCGCGATAGTGGGTTTCGCTCTCTACATGCGCAGCGCAAATCCGCGCTTCTCGACTTTCCACATGGTGGCCATGTTTTCCGTTTTCGCGGCGCTGGTTTCCGCTGCTGTGTCCTCGTTTGCCGGATTGTCGTTTTTGAAGGCGTTGAGCCTGCTGCTGCTTTTTCTGTATGCGTCGACCGGCGCCCGTCTGGCGCTGAGCGGGCGGGAAGAGAAATTCTTTCCCCGACTCTTGCTATTGGTTGAGATCATGGTCTATCTCTCCGCGGTGGCTTACCTGATTTTGCGGAGGCCCATCTATGGCAATCCAAATTCCATGGGAGCCATTATGGGGGTGGTCGCTGTGCCTCTGCTTTTTTGGGGCGTGCTCACCGCCCAGGGGAAGACTATGTACCGGCGAATGTTATTCGCCTTCCTGCTGAGCGTCGGCCTTCTGTTTTTCAGTCAGGCGCGAGCCGGAATTCTGGCGGCCGTCGTGACGTGTTGTCTGACCTGCGTGGCTTTGCGGCGATACCGGTTGCTGGTTCAGGGAGCAATCGCTTTTATCTGCGTGGGCACCCTCTCGCTGGCCATGCTTCCTTCCGAGGAGATTCGGGACATGCCCGCGCGGCACGAAGAGACATCCCTGGCCGATACGCTGTTGTACAAAGGACACGAGAATGAAGGAGTGCTGGGCTCGCGTCTGACTCCGTGGGATGAAACGGTCACGGTCATCCAGGCCCATCCCTGGTTCGGAAGCGGCTTTGGCACCAGTCTGACGAGCGGGCAGGAAGATATTGGCTTAGGCGAGTTCTCGACTGTGACCGCCGCGACGCACGAACATGGAAACAGTTATCTCGCGGCCATGGAAGGCGTGGGCCTGCTCGGCGTCGTCCCCTTTTTCGCTCTGGTGGTGATGCTGGCATTGAAAGTGGGGGGTGTGTTTGCATGGCTTCGCCGGACCGCGAACCTGCGTCACTACGGCGTCCCGGTCGCCATGGTTTTGGCTGCTGGGCTGGTGCATGCAGGTTTTGAGGATTGGCTCTTCGCGGTTGGCTACTATCTCACCGTATTTTTCTGGGTGCTGGCGTTCGCCTTTCTGGACATTCTGCCTGCGGCCTCGCCAGCCGTCGTTTACCGTCCCATTACGGACTTCGGTTTCGGTAGTCTGGGGCGAGACGCAAGCGCGGCGGCTCCCGACCGATAATGCATCTGTTTCTGAATGGCCTGGCGGCCAGCGCGGGCGGCGGACTTACTTACCTGCGCAACGTCTTGCCTCACTTTTCTGCCTGCGAGGGAGTGCAGGTCACCGCTGCCGTGAATCCGGAGTTGCGGCGAGAGCTTGCCGGGCCGCCCGGAGTTTCACTTCCTGAAATCAACTTTCATGCCGGGACGGGGGGACGTTTCTGGCAGGAGCAAACCTCGCTGCCGGCGGCGATCCGGCGAAGCCGCGCCGACGTACTGCTTTCTGCCGGCAACTTTGCCCTGCGTAAGTCGCCGGTGCCGCAAATTCTGCTTTCGCGAAACTCTCTCTATACTTCCACGGATTTTCTCCGCGATCTGCGCCGGCGCCGGGAGTACGGTTTGTGGCTCGATACCCGGATCAAGGGCAGCCTGGCTCGGCGTTCCATCCATTGGGCGGATCGCACAGTCGCACCGAGCGAGGCATTCGCCCAGGAGTTGCGGCAGTGGTCCGGAGGCGCAGTAATCGCGATCCATCACGGTTTCGACCGCGAGGCCTTTTTTCATGACCAGACAGCACTGCCGGCGGACGTCCGGGAAAAACTCGATCGGGAGCAAGACGCGCTGCGCCTGCTCTACGTCAGCCACTACAACTACTACCGGAATTTTGGGACTCTCTTTCGCGCGCTTCCCGTGATACGGCAACAGCTTGGCGGCCGCAAGCTCAAACTCTTTCTGACTTGCCGGCTGCGTTCGGAAGACAATCCGGGGAGTTATCGTGCCGGCGAGTCAGCGGCTTTAGTCGAACAACTCGGAATCGGAGACACGGTGGTGGAGTTGGGATCCATTCCCTATTCCTTGCTGCACCACGTGTATCGCGCTTGCAGCATTTACGTTACGCCGGCTTACGTGGAATCGTTTGCGCATCCGCTGGTCGAGGCGATGGCCAGCGGACTGCCGGTGGTCGCGTCCGATCTGCCCGTGCATCGCGAAATCTGTGAGGACGCAGCGGTTTATTTCCCGCGCTTTTCACCCGATGAACTGGCGGCGAAGGTCTGCCAGGTTGCGGCTTCGGACGAGTTGTTCAAGCAGCTCTCGGATCGCGGAGGGGAGCGGGCGCGGGATTTCTCCTGGAGTAAACACGTCCATTCGCTAGTGGACCTGGCGGCGGAGCTTCTTGCTACAATGAACCCCGATCGGAAACCAGGACCCCGGCCCCGCGACTTGTCGAGCTGAGGTTGAGTGTGCTCCATCAACGCTACAAGGACCTGTCGTTCCTTCTGATTGGGCAGGCGACCCGCCCGAACTACTGGCTGAAAAAGCTATGGCGCGCCGGGCGATCGACTCGCGAACAGCAGCTTGATCTTCACCTCGGATGCGGCCCCAAATACCTTCCCGGCTTCGTCAACATCGATGCCAACCCGATGCGGAAGTCGGATATATGGCTCGATGTCCGCCGCGGGCTGCCGTTCGCCAGCGGTTCGGTTGACTCCATCTATTCCGCCCACATGATCGAGCATCTTTATCCCGATGAACTGGAACGGCTGCTGCGCGACTGCGTGCGCGTACTGAAGTGTGGAGGGGGAATGAGGATCATCGTCCCCAGCCTGTCGAACGCCATCCTGGCGTTTCAGCAAAACCGGCGCGATTGGTTCTACGACGATTTCCCCCGCCATTTCGATTCCCTGGGAGGCCGCTTTTCCAATTTTGTCTTCTGCGATGGACAGCATCGCACCGCGTTTGATCTCAGCTATCTCGAAGAAGTCCTGCACAAAGCGGGGTTCCGGGAGGTGGTGGAATCGGCTGAGGGACAGAGCCGGCTCTACGGAGAGAAAGTTCCAGCCTTTGAACCCGGCGATGCCGCAGGCCTGCCGCATTCGGTCTACGTGGAGGCGTTCAAGTAGGAGAAGACGTGCGTCGTCCTGCCGTTATGGTTTTCGGGCGACCACGAACAGTGACGTTCCGATGGGAAGCCGGTAGCCGCGGCTGAGCCAAAGGGTCTCAAGCTTCAGCATGGCCCCGAGCAATCCGTTGATCCCGGGCAGCACGCGAAATTCTCTCAGCGCCAGAGTTCTGGCATCGCCGGAGCTGCCTGCCCGGCGCCGGTTGCCGATTTTGCGGAAAAACCAAACGATGGGAAAAATACTGGCCATGAACGGGCTCAGAAACTCGACTTCGAATCCGGCTTCGACCAGCCGGGCTCGAATTTCTCGCGCTGAATAGCGGCGGCAGTGGTGGGCCGCTTCGTCAAAATAACTCCACAAATATTGATGCGCCGGTACGGTCAGCATGAGCCTTCCACCCGGGGCGAGCGCATCCCGCAACGCATACAAAGTCTCCAGGTCTTCGGGAATATGTTCCAGCACGTCGAACATCCCGATAAGTTCAAAGGGCTTTCCAAAAGGGCAGTTGCGGACGTCTCCCTGCACCAGCGGCCCTTGCGATCGCTGCTGGGCAAAGCGCAGGCCATCGAACCACAACTCCATACCTACAACCTGGCCGTCGGGGCAGCCCTGGCGAAGAACTCTGAGTACGTTGCCGGTGCCACACCCTACCTCGAGCATCCGGTATCCGGGATCGAGGCTGGCAGTCAGCTTTTGGGCAATACTGGAAATCAGACGATTTCGCGCCCGAAACCAAAAATGCCGGTCTTCGATTTTAGCCAGTTGCTGAAAAAAAGATGGGTCGTATCCGCCCGGAGAGCCGGCTTCGCTGGAAGGCCGCAGCGGTGTCTCCAACTTCTCGGCAACTTCTAAGTTGTTCATGAGGCAATGGCAGCGTTTCGGCGAGCCGCCCGGAATCCGGTGATGGCGGAAACCACGCGCGCCTGATCGTTCTCCGTCAAATCGTTGTAGAAGGGCAGGCGCAACAGGCGCTCACTTATTTGTTCGGTCAGCGGGCAATCGCCGGGACGGCCGCCGAATCTGCGTCCCATTTCCGACAGGTGTAAGGGTAAATAGTGAAAGACGCTCAAAATGCCCTGCGACTTGAGATGTGCGATCAGCGCCTGGCGCTCCTCCAGAGAACTCAGGAGGAGATAAAACATGTGATAAGGCTGTTCACATTCTGCCGGGACCACGGGTAACCTGGCGCCGGTTTCCTGGGCCCAATCGGCCAAGTGCTCACGATAAAATTCCCAAACCCGCTTGCGCTTGGCCTGGATCTGAATGCGAGCCTCCAGTTGGGCGTAGAGAAATGCCGCCAGCAGATCCGACGGCAAATAGCTGGAGCCGAGATCTACCCAGGTGTATTTGTCGACCTGCCCTCGCAGGAATTGATTGCGGTTCGTTCCTTTCTCGCGAAGGATCATGGCCCGTTCGACGAGTTCGGGATCGTTAACCACCAGCGCTCCACCTTCGCCGCAGGTAACATTCTTGGTTTCGTGAAAGCTCTGAGTGCCCAGGCATCCGAAAGTTCCGGTGTAACGACCCTTGTAGCGAGCGAAAAGTCCGTGCGCATTGTCCTCGACAATCCGGACACCGTGGCGGCGCGCCAGGGCTGAGATGGCATCCATCTCACAGGCAACGCCGGCGTAGTGAACCGGGACAATCGCCTTGGTTCGACTGGTAATCAGGTGTTCCAGTCGGGTTTCGTCCAGGTTGAGAGTGTCCGGACGGATGTCGGCAAATACGATGCGGGCGCCGCGCAAGGCAAAGGCGTTGGCGGTCGAAACAAAAGTAAACGATGGAAGGATGACCTCATCGCCGGGAGCGCACTCGAGAAGAAGCGCAGCCAGCTCCAGCGCATGAGTGCAGGAGGTGGTGAGCAGAACCTTGGGAACCCGCAACTCCTGTTCCAAGAGCGCGTGGCACTTCCGCGTGAACGGGCCGTCACCTGACGCATGGCCGTTAGCGATAGCTTGCCCGATGTACTTGTACTCATTGCCCGCCAGACAGGGCCGGTTGAATGGGATGGGGTGGTTCATAGTTTTCGAAAAACGAAAAGCTTCTGGGTGCCATAATCACCCGCCGCGGGAAGCTGGGAAAACCACCGGTTCCAATGCGCGTCAGGGTCAGCTACGCTCACCGGCGCGTTGCTGGCCTCAGCTAACAACGGCTTGAGCACGCGAGTACCGACATAGTAAGTGCTGGCGAAATTGGAGAGCTCCACCAGTTGCATTTCGCCGGCCGCCGCCTCAATTACCTTTTCTTCGTCGAGATACTGATTGAAAAGCGGCATGGGGATCTGGTCCAGTCCCCACTCGCCGCGAAATGCGTTAAGCCGGCGCCATCCCTGCTCGGTGGCCTCGGAGAGCAGCAGGATCCCTCCGGGCTTCAGTACGCGAATGCACTCGCGCAGGCCCTGTACCTGCCGCTCCCAGGTGCCGAGGTTGATCAGTACTCTGATGACCACCACTTTGTCGTACGTCCCCGAGGCCTCTTTGAGTTGGGTGATATCGCCAACCTCGAATTCGACCGAACCGGTCAGCTTGTCCGCCATGCCGGCAACGCGCTGCCGCGCCTGCTCAATCATGGCGGGGATATAGTCAACCCCGCGTAGTTGAATACGACGAGCGCAGGCAAACTGCAGGGAGGAGTAGCCGTTGGCGCAGCCGGCATCGAGGACCCGGTCGCCATCCTTCAGGCGCGAGGTGATCTCGTGGATTTCCATCTCGATGACCCGGTGGTCGGACCATGATGCGGCCGACGATTGCCCGTGTTCCTGCGCTTGCTTGGTCCAGAATTCATAGACCTCGGCCTGGGTAAATTTCGAAGTCATCGCGAAGAACCACCTGCCCTGCGGTTTCCAACTTTCATATTTGTATCGCCAGACCGGACCACGTAGGGGGGCTTTTGCAGGCTTCTTAAATGCATGCGGGCGAGATACTCTCCGATGATTCCCAGGGCGAATAACTGCGCGCCCGAAAACAGGGCGACAATCGAAGCCAGAAAAGGAAATCCAGGAACCGGGTCGCCATGCCTGAAATACCGGAGCACAACGTAGCCCAGCACACAAAAACCGAAGAACGTGAATACGAAACCCACCAGGCTCGCAATCTGTAGCGGCAGGGTGGTGAATCCAGTCATCATGTTCATGGCGTGAGTGATCAGTTTGCGGAAAGAGTAGCCCGAGGTTCCTTGTTTGCGAGGTTCGTGAGCCACGGGTATGGCCGCAAAGCGGTTGGTACCCCAGGTCAGCAGGACGTCGATGGACACGAACGACCCTTCGTAGTGACTGAATGCGCCGGCGACTTCCGCGCGAAAGGCACGAAAAGCAGAAACCTGGCGAGCGATGCTGGCTCCCATGACGTTCTGCAATGCCATTTTGGTTGCCAGAGAAGCCAGATCCCGCAGAATCCCGTGCTCCTCGTGCTCCGGCGTGCCATAGACGACATCGGAGCCCTGCGCCAAAACCGCCAGCAACTTCGGAATTTCCTCGGGAGGATGCTGCAGATCATCATCCAGGGTGACAATGATGTCGTATTCGGCTGCCCGGATGCCGCACAAGAGCGCGTTGTGCTGGCCGTAGTTGCGCATCAGGTTGATGGGATGAATCCAGGGATAACGCGCCGCCAGCTGGCAGATTACGTCCCAGCTTCGGTCGGGACTGCAATCGTTGACCAGCACCAGTTCATAATCGGATGCGATGGCGCTGAGAAGGCTGCCTACGCGTTGGACCAGGTCGGGCAGGATGGCCTCACTGCGATAAACCGGCACCACCAGCGAAAGTCCGCTGGGCCGCGAATTGATGCTATGAATCGTGGCTTCCATAGATTGTCGTTATCCGCCGTCGTTATCCGTTTCGCCCGGATGTCATCGCATGCATGTCAGGATCAATACAGTGTACGGGATTCGAAGCAGGTCATGACGGATACTGGATTCAACTTTCGTAAACACCTTTGAGGCAATCTTGCGGTAGCCCGCCTCGCTGCGAACAAAACGTCCACGATCTCGTGCAAGCAGGTATTTCACTACCTGGGACTGATCGTCGATCAACACGCCGTCGAGAGTGATCAGTCGCGCCCCCGGTTTCATGGCGGCGCGTGCGATTTGAAAGAGCATCAAGGCCTCGTCGTCGTCCAGATGATGCAGGACGCCCAGCGCCAGCACGATGTCGAAGTAGTCCGGCTCGACGAGGTCGTACTCACCCACGCGCTGGCAGACGAACCGTGCCTGCGGGTAGCGTTCCCGGGCTCTCTCGATGTACTCGCTGCTGGAGTCGATCCCGACATACTCCGTTCCGGGCAGATAAGGGACCATGGTCCCCGGCCCGCATCCGATATCGAGGACACGATCACCCTGTGCGGCACGAATGTAATCCCGCAGCAGAACGCGGTTCCGTTCCTCGCCTCCAACGGCGTGCCAAAAAGACTGGTAGGCCCAGGAACGTGACAGCACCGAGCGAACGGCTTCAATCATGGCTAGGAGTTCGGACTTCCATCTTACTGCGAACTTACTTGTGCACGATTGGGAAATCCAACTCGGGTGCGACCCAAAGGTCTCGGGAAGCCCCGGCGAGGGTGCAGGGCACTGCTAAAATGCTTCCGTGAAGCGCATCCCCTCTCTTGATGGCCTCCGAGCTATTTCGATTCTGTTGGTTGTTCTCGGACATTTGGCCAAGAGCCACCACGCTCCGCAGATTTTTTGGGATCATTACGCCCTTACGGGAGTGCGCGTCTTTTTCGTGATCTCGGGATTTCTGATCACTAAAATTCTCTCCAAAGAGCACACTCGGACTTCCACTATTAGCCTAAGAACTTTCTATATACGGCGCGCTTACCGCATTTTTCCAGCAGCTGTGGTATTCATTCTGGCGATGGTGGTCGTGTACTGGCGCGATTTTCATTGGTATAACATCGCCGCTGCATCCCTCTATCTAGCAAACTTCGACTACTCGCGCCCTTGGATTTTCGGGCATTTGTGGTCGCTCAGTGTGGAGGAGCAATTCTATTTCTTGTGGCCCAGTGTTCTCAGGCGATGGTATCGATATCGATTGGTCGTCCTGGTTGCGGTGATAGCGTTGGCCCCCGTAGGGCAGACGATCTTATATCTGGCAAGAATCCAGGGAGGAGAGATCGGCGGTTTCCCCGGTGTGGCTGCGGACCTTGCCACAGGTTGTCTACTGGCCGTGGTCGCACACCGGTTGCCACTAATCAGGCGCTGCTATGCTCTTATGATGCTTCTAGCGGTGACGCTTGTTCCAGTCTTCGCAGGAAACACTCGTGGAAAGACTCTATTGCTGGTCTTTATTCTTGATCCTGCCCTGCGGCTTTCGATTGCTGGACTCTTGCTTCACGTGGTTCAGTTTCCTTACGCAATCCTGAACTGGCCACCGGTGTCGTGGCTGGGAAAGATCAGCTACAGCTTGTACCTCTGGCAACAGCCTTTTTGCTCCGATCCTTCATTACGCCATGGATATTGGGCCCTTCTCGCACTGATCCTGGCATGTTTATCCTACTACTTTGTTGAACTCCCGATGCTTAGGAGACGGGAAGAGAAAGTGGGGGCGCCGAAGGATAATTCGTCCATCGCGGTAGCCGTGTCTAAACCTGCCGCCTGATCCACGCCGTGACCGACCGGTATTCTAATGTCAACGCGCCATAGACTCTCTGGCTGGACTCATGCGCAGAGTCGCGCTTCAAGCTAACATTGGTTCCAATGTGCGGCATCTTCGGCATTCTGGCGAGTAACGGCTCAGTTTCTCCGAAACTTCTGGAGCAAGCCACCGACTCGCTCGCGCATCGCGGACCGGACGACCGCGGGACCGTCATCATTCAATCCGCGACTGGCCGGCGCGTCGAAATCGGTTTAGGCAGCCGGCGGCTGGCGATTCTCGACCTGTCTCCCCTGGGCCATCAACCCATGCAGGATGCTGAAAACGGAAACTGGATCGTCTACAACGGCGAAATCTACAACTTTCGCGAGCTCCGGGCGCGCCTGCAAAACGAAGGCGTTCGCTTTGTCAGCCAGTCCGATACCGAAGTGCTGCTGAAAGCGTATGGCCGCTGGGGAGAGAAGTGCTTGGGTGAACTGCGCGGAATGTTTGCCTTCGCCATTTGGGACGCCAAGCGTTCGCGTCTGCTGCTGGGGCGCGATGCCATGGGCATCAAACCGCTTTACTACTGTTCCGCCGGCCAGAATTTCCTCTTTGCCTCAGAGCTGCGCACGCTGCTGGGCACGGGACTGATTCCCCGGCGTCTCGACCCTGCAGGCTTGATCAACTATCTGAATTTTGGATCGGTTTACGATCCTATGACCATGATCGCAGGCGTCTCCGCCCTGCAGGCCGGACATTACGTGGTTTGGGAAAACGGGCGCCTGACCGATTCGATGTATTGGGACATGGCACCGCAGGGGAAGGGCGGCACGACCTCCAGATATCTTGCAGGCAACGCGAGCGCGCGAAAAAATCTGGAAGATGAAGTTTATGCCGCGCTCGACCAGACGGTTCGTATGCACACGGTGAGCGACGTACCCGTGGGCTTGTTTCTCTCCGGCGGGATCGATTCCAGCGCTTTGGCTGGGATTCTGAGCCGAGCTGGAATCCGGCTTAACACGTTCTCGATCGTTTTTCGCGAGGCGGAGTACAGCGAAGCGGAATACTCGCGAATTGTGGCCCGCGCTTTTGCCTCCGAGCATCAGGAGATATTGGTTTCGCAGCGTGACTTGCTGGATGCCATCCCCTATGCGCTGAAGGCCATGGACCAGCCCACCATCGACGGTCTCAACACATTTCTCATCGCCCGGCAGACCCGGGCTGCTGGGATCAAGGTGGCGCTTTCCGGACTGGGCGGGGATGAACTCTTCGCCGGCTACTCTACCTTTCGCGATGTTCCCCGCATGGAAAGTTTCGAACGATTCTGGGGACGTTTTCCGTCGATCCTGCGGCGTCCGCTGGTGCGTATGTTTTCTTCGCTCTCCGCGAACACGGATCAGAACCGGAAGCTGGCCGCACTCGGCAGCGAAAACGGGCGGGCACTGCACCCGTATTTTCTGGCACGCGCTCTCTTTGCTCCCGAACAACGGGATTCGTTGCTGGCCCACCCCGATCCGGAAGCTCTGGCGCGGGCCAACGCTCCGCTGCAGAAAAGTTTGCATCACGCGGCAGGGCTCGATCCCATCAATCGCGTGTCGTATCTGGAAGCGCGTTGCTACATGCTGAATACGCTGCTGCGCGACTCCGATGTAATGAGTATGGCTCACGGGCTCGAACTGCGCGTGCCGCTGATTGACCATGAGCTGGCCGACAAGCTGCTGGCCCTGCCGGGCGCGTGGAAACTAGACAGCAATCAGCCGAAGCCCTTGCTGGTGAGGGCTTTGAAGGGAGCATTGCCGAAGGAAATCGTTGATCGCAAGAAGCAGGGCTTTACTCTTCCCTTTGAACGCTGGCTGCGGGAGAACTTGCGGGCCGAAATGGAAGCGGCTCTGCCGAAAATTGGTCGAGGCCCGCTGGGATCGTGGCTCAATTACGATGCCGTTGCACAGGTCTGGGATGATTTCCTGAGTCAACGTACTTCGTGGTCTCGCATCTGGTCACTTTATGTGCTGGAGGAGTGGTGCGAATTGAATGCGGTGTCTGCATAGCCGCCTCCAGTCGAATGCTCAATGTAATATGGTCGTACCGTTGTGAGTGCGATGCAGAAATTAGAGGAATCGAGGGCGATCCAGACAGCTGCGCCCGTATCTCTTCCGGTCAGCGTGATCGTTCCGGCGCGGAATGAGGCCATCAACCTGCCACGCTGCCTGGAATCATTGCGAGGCGTTGGTGAAGTGTACGTCATCGATTCGCAAAGCAGCGACAACACAGTGGAGATCGCACGATCCTTTGGCGCCAAGGTGGTGCAGTTCCATTACGCGGGCGGCTGGCCCAAGAAGCGGCAGTGGGCGCTGGACACGCTTGCGCTCGGCTATGACTGGGTGTTGCTCATCGATGCGGACGAGGCGTTGACGCCTGAACTGGCCGAGGAAATGCGGTATGCCATTCAGGATCCGGACATCAACGGCTATTACATTGCGCTGCGAATGTTTTTCCTGGGGCGGCTACTGCGGCACGGCGGCGCAGGATTTTACAAGCTTTCTCTTTTCCGACGAGGGAAGGGACGCTTCGAGTGTCGCCTGAAGGATCAGGATCTCTCGATGGCGGACATGGAAGTGCACGAGCATGTCATTGTGCCGGGCAAGAGTGCGCGGCTGAAAAATCCTCTGCTGCATCACAACGTGGAATCGATTTCACGGTACATCCAGAAACATGACGAATATTCGAACTGGGATGCTCACGTCTGGCTAGAAGGCGAAGGGAATTCCGCTGAACTGCCTCCGTCGCTGTTGGGAAGCCAGGCCCAGCGGCGGCGCTGGTTGCGCCAGCGCTTGTTCACGCTGCCGGGTTCGTCTTTGCTGCTGTTCATCTACAGGTATTTTTTTCGCCTGGGATTTCTCGATGGCGTGCCTGGGCTGATTTATTGCGGTTTTCAGGGCATCCAGTTTTTTCAGATTAAAGCCAAGATCTACGAATTGCGCAGCAGGAAGGATTGACGCCGGCTCATGTGCGGGATTAGCGGCTTGGCCAATTGCGGAGATAAAGAGATCCTGGCGCGCATGACGTCGATTCAGGCGCATCGCGGCCCGGATGACTCGGGCCTGTGGGAGCAGCATTTTCCCGACGGCTCTTACTTCGGTTTGGGCAGCCGGCGCCTGGCGATTCTAGATCTTTCTCCCGATGGCCACATGCCGATGAGCAATCCGCAGCGCACACTGTGGATTACCTACAACGGCGAAATCTACAACTTCCGCGAATTGCGCCAGGAGCTAAGGGCGAAAGGCCATCAGTTCTTATCGGAGAGCGATACGGAAGTGGTGCTGCACCTTTATGAGGCCGAAGGTCCGGATTGCGTGAAGCGGCTGAACGGAATGTTCGCCTTTGCCATTTGCGATCTTCGTTCCGGCACGCCCAGTCTCTTTGTGGCGCGAGACCATTTCGGCGTCAAGCCTTTTTACTACGCACAACAGGGCGGCGGGTTTGCCTTCGCGTCGGAGATCAAAGCCTTGCTGCAAGTGCCCGGCATCGACGCCGAACTCGATCCCGAAGCGCTCCACCAGTATCTGACTTTCCTGTGGGTGCCTGATCCGGGAACCATGTTCCGCGGAATTTTCAAACTTCCGGCAGGCCACTACGGCATATTCCGCGACGGCCAACTCAAGCTCACAAAATACTGGGATCTGACTTTTCCGGCTGCCGATGCTTCGTATCCCAGGTCGGAGAGCGAGCTGGCCGAAGAAATTCGGGAGCGTTTCCGGCGATCGGTCGAAAGCCAGATGATCAGCGACGTTCCCATTGGCGCCTTCCTCAGCGCGGGCCTGGATTCATCCAGCATCGTGGCGATGATGTCGCAGGCCAGCCAGCAGCCGGTGCGTACTTACACCGTAACGTTTCCACCAAAGTACCGCGTGGGTGAGAATGCGCTTGACGATCCCGCGGTTGCGACTCGGCTGGCGCGCCGATTGGGGTGCGAGAACCAGGGCATCGTGGTTGAGCCGGATGTGGCCGACCTGCTGCCTCGCCTGGTGTGGCACATGGACGAGCCCACCGCCGACCCAGCGATCATTCCCGCGTACCTGGTATGCCGCGAAGCGCGGAAGCAGGCAACGGTGCTTCTCTCCGGCGTGGGCGGCGACGAACTGTTCGCGGGATATCGCAAGCACGCCGCGCACTACTGGGCTGAGGCTTACCAACGTGTTCCTGCCGCGGTACGCGGTTTGATTGCCGGTACGGTCGCGAGTGTCCCCAACTTTCGCGGTACCGCGGTCAAGGGGAGCGTTCGCCTGACGAAGAAGATGGCGCGCAGCGCCTCGCTCTCACCTGTCGACCGTTTCATGATGAATTGCACTTATCTGGACGCCCGGCAGAAGAGCGCGCTTTATACGCCCGCTTTTGGAGGAGAGCTTTTGGACTTCGATCCGGCGGTTCGTCACCGGGCCGGCTTCGCGCACGTGGAAAGCTCGGATTTCCTGAACCAGATGCTCTATCTCGACACCAAGATTTTCATGGCGAGCCTGAACCTCAACTACAACGACAAGATGAGCATGGCTTCGTCCGTGGAAGTCCGGGTTCCGTTCCTGGACCGCGAGCTGGCGGAGTTTGTGGCCTGGAACGTTCCGCCCAGTCTGAAGTTGAAAGGACTGTTTCGGCCTACCACGAAATATATTTTCCGCCAGTCGATGAAAGATATTTTGCCGCGCGAGGTGCTATCGCAACCCAAGGCTGGATTCGCCGCGCCCATCGACTATTGGTTGGCCAACGATCTGAAAGAAATGACCGATGACCTGCTCTCGGAATCGCGGGTGCGCGGGCGAGGCTTGTTCCGGCCTGAGGCGGTGCGCGGGTTCGTGGATCAGCATCGCCGCGGCACCCAGGATTGGTCGATGCAGATCTGGCAATTTCTCACTCTTGAAATCTGGATGCAAACCTTCCTCGACGGCAGCGCGAACGGCAGGATGACGAGCCTGGCGGATCGCGCCACCGCATGACCCGGCCCCTGGAAAAATCAATCGCCGCATGCTGATTCTCGGTCTCAACATGTTTCACGCGGACGCCTCCGCTGCCATCGTGCAGGACGGAGAAGTCGTGTTCGCGATTGCCGAAGAACGCCTCAACCGGGTTAAACACTACGCGGGATTTCCGGCTCTGGCGGTCAAAGCTTGCCTGGATGCCGTGGGCGCGCGGATCAGCGATATCGATCACGTGTCCGTGGGACAGGACAGCGACGCCAACCTGTCGAAGAAGGTACAGTACGCGTTGGCGAATCCCGCGAAGATTCTGAATTTCATCCGGCTGCGCCAGCGCAAGGAAGGCATGCGGGACGTGCGGTCGCTGCTGGCCGGCGCGCTGGATGTCGATGCGAAGGAACTGCGCTTTCAGGAGCATCACATTGAGCACCACATTGCTCATATTGCCAGCGCCTACTACTGTTCGCCCTGGGAACGGGCGGCCGGCTTCAGCTATGACGGCTCCGGCGATTTTGTTTCCACCATGATGGCTCGTTGCGAAGGCAATGACATCAACGTGCTGGAGCGCGTCTTTCTGCCGCACTCGCTGGGCAGCTTCTACACCATGATCTGCGAGTTCATCGGCTACAAGAAGTACGGCGATGAAGGCAAGGTGATGGGTCTGGCGCCCTACGGGAAAGACACCTACTGCGAACAGATTCGCCAGATTGTTGAACTCAACGATTCTGGCTTTCGGCTTGATCTCGACTACTTCATGCCCCTGGGCAGCAACCAGGGGATGCAGATACAGGCCGACGGCACGGTGAAACTGGCGCGGCACTTTTCGGATCGCATGCAAGAGCTCTTCGGTGAGCCTCGCGAAGCCCACGCGAAAATTACACAGCGCGACATGGACCTCGCGTTTGCCATGCAGCATCGATTCGAACAGGTCTTTTTTCATCTTTTGAAAAAACTGCACGAGCGTGTGCCTGTGGAGGATATGGTAATGGCAGGAGGCTGTGCGCTGAACAGCGTCGCCAACGGGAAACTCTTTCATCAAACCCCGTTTCGCCGGACCTGGATTCAACCCGCAGCCGGGGATGAAGGACTGGCCATTGGCGCGGCTTTGCACACCTATCATTCGAGCCTGCGGCAGCAGCGCCGCTTCGAAATGAAGAATTCGTATCTGGGTCCGGAGTTCGCTGACTCGCGCATCGAAACCGACCTCAAGCAGGCGAACTTGAGCTATCGAAAGCTGGAGCGCGAACCGCTGCTCGACGCCGTGGCGGCGCAGATTGCGGCGGGAAATGTCGTCGGCTGGTTTCAGGGGCGAATGGAGTGGGGGCCGCGGGCTCTGGGCAATCGTTCAATCGTGGCGCATCCCGGATTGCCCGATATGAAGGACGTGCTCAATGCCCGCATCAAGCATCGCGAGTGGTTTCGTCCCTTTGCGCCTTCGATTCTGGTGGAGCGGCAAAACGAGTATTTCGAGTATGACCATCCTTCGCCGTTCATGCTTCATGTGTATAAGATTCGTCCCGAGAAGCGAGCGCAGCTTTGCGCCGTTAATCATGTGGATGACACAGGCAGGCTTCAGAGCGTGAGCCGCGAGGAGAATCCGCTGTATTACGACCTGATACGGGCCTTTGAGCGCCGGACAGGCATTCCGGTGATTCTGAATACCAGCTTCAACGAGAATGAGCCGATCGTCTGCACTCCGGCCGAGGCCATCGATTGTTTCAAACGCAC
This sequence comes from Terriglobia bacterium, assembly GCA_963822555.1. Lineage (GTDB taxonomy): Bacteria > Acidobacteriota > Terriglobia > Terriglobales > Acidobacteriaceae > JAIQFF01. The sequence goes on along the minus strand of CAWGHY010000002.1, from coordinate 2,537,604 downwards.
CCGCATGGATGTGCTGGCAATCGGACCCTACCTCGTACTCAAATCTGAGAACTGAGAACAAATAACCGAGCACTGGGTTTGATAAAACCTTCAGCTTTTACTTGCGGGTCTTACAATGTGCAGTCAGGGTCTCAAAAGCAATATGGCTGCCCATGAACTGGCGCACCAACCCGTCCCGCAACTGGCCCCCGTCGCCGTGTTTCCCCGTTTGAGAGCTCTGGCCTGGCGCGGTGATGTGCTGTACGCGTCCCGTGGCTACTCTCTTTTGCGTGCGAGCTTCAAGTCGAACCCTCAGGCCATCGAATGGCAACTGGTGGCTCGCTACATTCCACCGTGGTGGAGAAAGCTGAGCGTCTCCTCGCGCCTTACTTTCCGTTTATTTCGTGACGGCTTTCATGCGCTGGCGACGCTCGCTTCGGGACACATGGTTGCAGCCGTGCCGGGTGCAATCCTTGCTCTCGCCCCGGGAGAAACCCAGTTCAAAATCTCGCACCGCGTGCTGCGAGGCACGCGCCCGCTTCACATTACTGCCACGCCGGGTGACGGCATCTTCTGGGGCGAGTACTTCGACAATCCGGCTCGTGCCGAGGTGCACATTTTTGCCTCGACCGACCGCGGAGCGACCTGGGACGTGGCATACACCTTTCCCCGCGGCGCGGTTCGGCATGTACACAACATCGTTTACGACGAGTGGGCCAACTGCCTCTGGGTGCTGACTGGGGACAACGGTTCCGAATGCCGCATTCTGCGCGCTTCCTGCGACTTCAGGACCGTGGACGTGGTTCTTTCCGGACAGCAGCAAGCCCGCGCCGTCGCGTTGCTGACCACTTCCGAGGGACTGTACTTTTCCTCCGACACTCCTCTCGAATCGAACCACGTGTACCATCTTGACCGGGTTGGAAATCTTGCTGAGGTCGCACCGTTAAGCAGTTCCTCGATTTACGGGTGCCGTACAGGAAGCGGAATGTTCTTTTCCACCATGGTCGAGCCCAGCCGGGTCAATCTGGATACGAATGTTCGGCTTTACGGCAGTCTCGATGGTTCTCTTTGGTCCGATCTGATGCAGTGGAAAAAAGATTCCTGGCCGATGTCGCTGTTCCAATATGGCAATGCGGTTCTGCCCGATGGGCCCAACGCCACGGAATTCTTAGCAGTGACCGCGGTCGCGGTAGAGCATGACGATCTCAAGACTTCGATCTGGCGCGTGCTTCCCCTCGCCATGCTATAGTTCGGAAAACCAGCGAAATTCCTGTTTTCCTATGTCCGTTGCGGCTCGTCTGAACTATTACCGTCGCATTTCGAGCGCGTACTTGTTGCCGGGGAAGAGCCAGCTTACTTTTTGGCACGACGAACCGCGGGTGAATTCCGAGGCGTCCTTCGGCCAGCTCGGCGAATATTACATGCCCTTCCTCGAGAAGGCTGGTTATGCGGGGCCCTACGACGGCGATGGCGTCCCACTGCTCGACTACCATGGCAACATTGGTCTGCAGTACAACCCGATTGCGATTGCGCAGTGGGGACTGGGCAACTTCAATCTTTTTCTGCACTCGAACGATGCGGTGCACAAGCGAAAGTTCCTGGCCGCGGCGGATTGGCTGGTCAAACATCTGGAGCCAAATTCCTTCGGCGTACCCGTGTGGAACCATCTCTTCGATTGGGAGTACCGGACGCCGTTGAAAGCGCCTTGGTATTCCGGTCTCGCTCAGGGGCAGGGAATCTCTTTGCTGGTGAGGGTGGCGCAAGAAACAGGCAGGTCGGAGTATATCGAGGCCGCCGGTCGTGCCTTCATCAGTTTCTTGAAGCCGGCCCATGAAGGTGGAATTGTTTTCACCGATGAACACGGCGACATCTGGTTCGAGGAATACATCGTTTCGCCGCCGACTCATATTCTTAACGGTTTCATCTGGGCCGCATGGGGCGTGTACGACTTCTTTCTCGCTACCAAAGACAAAGCCGCGCAGGAGTTGTTCAATCGGGCGGTTGAAACCCTGCGCCGGAATCTCGATCGCTACGACCTGGGATTCTGGTCGCTCTACGAGCAATCGGGCACGCTTCTGCCGATGGTGGCCAGCTCTTTTTATCATCAGCTGCACATCACACAATTGCGGCTGATGCACCGCCTGACTGGGGATGACATGTTTTCTCACTACGCCGACCGGTGGACGGCCTATGCACGCAGCCGCTCCAAGCGAACTCGCGCCCTATGCTACAAAAGCGCTTTCAAGCTCTGTTATTACTAGGGACCAGTGAAGATTCTCTACGTCTCACAATATTTTCCGCCGGAGATGGGGGCGCCTGCCGCCCGGGTGGCGGAACTCTCGCGTCACTGGGCACAAGATGGACACCAAGTCACCGTACTGACGGGATTTCCCAATCATCCCACGGGCGTCGTGCCACCCGAGTATCGCCGGAAATTCCGCCGGCTCATCGCACGTGAAAAATCGAATGGCGTGAACGTCGTTCGGACCTGGTTATTGCCCTTTCCCAATCGTAAAACCTACGAGCGCATGTTGAATTACGTTTCTTTTTGCTTATCGGCGGCGAGCACCGGCCTGTTCACGGAACGCTCCGAGGTTGTGATTGCGAGCTCTCCGCAGTTGCTGGTCGGCCTGTCGGGCTGGTGGCTGGCCCGCTGCAAACGCTCGCGTTTCATCTTCGAAGTCCGAGACCTGTGGCCGGAGTCACTGGCGGCCGTTGGCGTGGGGAACGAAAATTCGTTGGTGTATCGCACGCTATCCCGGATTGCCGGATTTCTCTACAGAAAATCGGATCATATCGTCGTCGTAACTCCCGCCTTCAAGGAATATTTGGTGAAGCACTGGCAGATTGCGCCGGAGAAGATTTCGGTGGTGGAAAATGGAGTTGAGACCGAGCTGTTCAGTCCGAGGACGGAGAACAGCCTGCGAACCGAACTGGGTGTGGAGGGAAAGTTCGTCGTCTCCTACATCGGCACGATGGGCAACGCCCATGGTTTGCAAACGCTGGTCGAGGCCGCGGCGTTGTTAGCGAGTTCGGCTCCAGAGGTCCAGTTTCTGATCGTGGGGGAAGGCGCCGAGAAAGAACCGCTGGTTTCCCTGGCGAGGTCGCGCGGTCTCGCTAACTTGCGTTTCGTGGATCAGCAATCGCGGGGGAAGATACCTGCCTATATTGGCGCCTCGGACGCGTGTGTCGTCCTGCTCAAGAAGAATGAGATATTCCAGACCGTGATTCCCACCAAGATGCTGGAATTCATGTCCTGCGCGCGTCCGGTGATTCTCGGGGTCGAAGGTCAGGCGAGCCAGATTCTGGAAGAAGCTCAGGCGGGGATTTGTATCGAGCCAGGAAATCCATCGCAACTGGTCGAAGCCATCCTGCGTCTCGCAGCGGACGAAAAACTTCGTGAAACATTGGGACGCAATGGGCGACGCCACGTGCTGCAACATTTTTCGCGCCGCCAGACCGCGTCGAAGTATATCGACGTGCTGCGGACGCTCACGGGAGAAGAGAAACGGCGCGCGATTGCGGCTTGAGAATGCTTAGCGGATGGCTACAATGCTGACCGCGCTGGCGGCCTGCAAAGCGGCTTCCGCGGTTCGCGCCACCACGACCTTGCGCGTGCTGCTGGGAACGAACAGGATGTCGTCGGCTTTCATGGGAATGTCTACGGCCTTGGCCTGAAGAATCTTTTTCAACTCGACCGGCGTTTCGGTCATTCCGTTTGGACCCTTGCGGAGAATTTTCACCGCGTTCAACTTGGCGGTTGCGGTAGTTCCACCCGCCAGGGCGATCGCTTTTAACACGGTGAGATTGTCCGTATCCATCAGGAATCCGCTGGGCCGGCCTACGTCCCCCACTACGTAAATCACATCCGCCTTGTGCACGAGGATGGTGTCGCCGGGAGAAACGGCGATGTTGTTCGTGGGATTGTCGGCTAGTTTCCGGCTCAAAGGCACCGTGATGGGTTTGTCTGACTGGTTGCGATGGGTCACGGTAATGCTCTGACCGGCGCGATCGGTAAAACCGCCCGCCGTAGAAATGACATCGAACAATCGGGGCTCGCCAATCACGGGATACACGCCGGGTTTGGCTACTTCTCCCAACAGGCTTACACCTTGAGACGCGGATTGATCCACGTTCAAGGTCACGTGCGGATTCTTTACGAAGCCGCCGTCGGATAGCCGTTTTTCGATCAGGGCCTGCGCTTCTTCGATGGTGAGGCCCGCCAGATGGACGTAATCGATCAGGGGCAGGTACACGTCGCCATTGCTTCCTAACCTGCTCTTGGTGGTCAACTCGGGCACGTTGTAGACGTCGACTTCCAGAAGATCACCGGTGCCGAGCCGAGCGGAGGAGTTGACTTGGTCCGCGGTCGGCGTGTTTTCAGGCGGATCGGCTGTGGGTACGGCCGAAGGAAAAACTTGCTCCGGCGGTTTTGCCGATGGCTGGGCCGGTTGCTCTTGCGCTGTTGCCATCACACCCAAGACCAGACTCACGAAAAAAACGGAGAGAGCGTAGTGCGCAGCAGTCGGAATCCTGGGAAAGGACGGCATCTCTGTACCCCTTAGCATGTGACGAGAACTGAAGTCTAGCACAGCCGGGAGCACTGAAATCACCGCGAATGGCCGTCCCCGGTTGTCTTTTCGGGAGCAGCGTTCTTCCATTTCTTGATTTCCCAAAATGCGTTCGCACTTCGTCCGCCGACTAGTCCTAATTTTTAATTCCGACTGTTAACGATTTCCACAACCATGTCCAAATGGCGGTTGCGGCTTAAATTTTCCGACTGCTATAGTGCAAACAAGAAGCCACAAAACACGAACACCTTGTTCTCGGCGCGACCGGCACGAGTCCTGTGGGTTCGCCCATCGGACGAATGCGAAGACGGTAACGCGAGAACTGTTCGAGATCGCGAACGGCAGATTTGCGGTCGATCGGATTTGATCGGTCTTTGCCGCGGGTTGCGGCCAGAGATGGCAAGTCTGAAATCTGCGTTCGACAACGGCCCGAGGGGGATTGGTTGACGTTTTTCTACCTGGGAATCTTTGCGGCCTCGGTGCTGGCTTCGTTTGTGCTGACCCGGTACATACGAGATTTTGCTACTGCCCGAGGTCTGGTGGCTGGGCCCGGCCTGGAGCGGCACCTGCACAAGCGGCCTCTGCCCCGTCTGGGCGGAGTTGCCATCTTTCTTGCATTCCTGTTCAGCATCGGCATTGCCGGTCTGGTCAGCTGGTGGAACCCTCGTATCAACTTCGGCTTCTCGGCAAAGGCTGTGCTCACCATCCTGGTGCCCGGCTTTCTGATTTTTCTGCTGGGCCTGTACGACGATCTGCATCCGGTTGGACCCTATTTCAAATTCGCGGTCCAAGTGCTGGCGGGCGGAATTCTGTTCGCCGGTGGGCTCCGTATTCTCGATCTGCCGGTGCTTTTTAGCGGATATCATTTTTCCTGGTTTGTGAGCTTGCCGCTGACGATCTTGTGGGTCTTGGGCATCACCAACGCCTTCAACCTGATTGACGGATTGGATGGCCTGGCCGCCGGTTCCGCGTTTTTCTCGACCCTGGTCGTATTTGTAGCCGCGCTCTCCAGCCATTCCTCGTTTGTGTCGGTCATGACGCTGGTCCTGGCGGGCGCTGTTCTCGGGTTTCTGCGTTACAACTTCAATCCGGCAACTATTTTTCTGGGCGACTGTGGCAGCCTGTTCGTGGGGTTCATGCTTAGCGCACTGGCCTTGCAAGGCATGCAGAAGTCACCCACGGTCGTCGCCGTCGCCATTCCCGTCGTTTCGTTTGGGCTTCCTATTCTCGAAACCGCGCTCTCGGTGGCGCGGCGTCTCATCAGCGGCCGGCCGGTGTTTACCGGAGACCGCGAGCACATCCATCACAAGCTTCTGCAGCGAGGCCTTTCGCAGCGGCAGGTGGTCACGGTTCTGTATGGCGTATCCGGCATCTTCGCCTTGCTCAGCCTTTTCCTGTTGTGGCCCACCGGCAGCACATTGGGCTTGGTGCTGGCGGTGTCAGGTATCGGGATCTGGGTGGGAGTGCAGCACCTGAACTATCTGGAATTCGGAGAGTTGCGCCGCGTGGCTCAGCGCGCCCTCGAACAGCGGCTTATTTTCGTGAACAACCTCGCGATTCGGAGGGCGGCCGAAGAACTCAAGGTTGCTTCCGATTTTCCCCAGCTCTGCCGTATTCTCGAAGCCGCTTTCAACAGCAACGACTTCGATGCTTTTGAGCTGCGTCTGCGTCCGCCCGGCGAACTGGATGATCCTCAAGGCCTGCAGATCGTCTCTGACGGCAACGTAGATTTCCGCTGGAAGCGGCCGGGCAGCCGCTTCAATAAGGAAACCATTCCGTCGTGGAGTCTCGCACTCGGTTTGGTGGCCGCCAACAATCACCGGCGGGGCTCGCTTACCTTGCATCGCATGTACAGTGGTGGGGACTTGCAGCTCGACGTGAACCTTTTGACTTCGGTATTTCCCGTGGCCCTGGCCGACGCACTGGAGCGGATAGAAGACGGGGAATTTGCATCCACACAGCAGAAGCCGGCTGCCGTGGCGGCTCGCGCCAGCTAGCTCGGGCCTGCAAGCGGGCGAGCCACCCTCCGCCAACTTCTACTGAGCGAAGCGATAAACCGCAATTTCGCCCGTCTTCCGCCAGGGTGTTGCAGAGGATGAAATGCCCTGCAATGCATCCCCTGATACGACAATCCATCGCACATGGTCTCTTTCAAGTCGCGCGGACGCGGCACCGTCAATGTCGCCTTTCACAAAAGATTCGATGTCGTCACGCCTCTGTTGATAAAGACCCTCTGCCTGGGAGAGCACGTCCTCGGATGTACGCCCACTCAGTCCGGGAACGGCGAAGAATTTCGAGTAGGTTTCGGATGAAAAGTAACCGTCGAGTCCGGTCAACGCCATAATCGCAAAATTCGTGGATTCTCGTGGCTGACCCCAAATAGGAGTCGCAGTAAGCTCACTCGGCAGATAGGCCACAACGTCATCGGGCGCGGCGGTCAGGCGAATATCCTGCAAGACTTGCGCTGTTTCCTGACCGAAGGCGACTTTGTGGGAGAAATTGAACGCCGCTAACGCTTGCACCCAAGTCAATCCCAGGATTCCCCACAGAGCCACTGCGCGCCACTTCTCACCGCCGCGTTCGAGCCAGGCATAGATCGGACGTAGCGAGAAGAGACCGAGGATCCAAAGCGTGGGCTGAAGAAAAACAATTCCGATCCCGCCGAAAGCTTGATAAGGAAAAAATGTGCCAATTACAAACGACAGCGCGAAAGTGATGGCGAAGACCATGGCCACGGAGCGATCCCGAGCTTGACCGAGATCGAGTCGTGCCATCGCTCCGAGACCGGATAGCTTGATCCCATAGGCAAAGATGGGGAAGACGATCAACGCAACCCAGGGCACCAGCGCTGGCGGAACAATTCGGCTGAGCAATGATGCCCAGGTCGCCACAGGAAATTGCAGGTTCGGACCGCTGAAGGGAAAGCCGGGCGCGGTATTGTGAAAGCCCGCTAGCAGCATTCCCGCATTCACCGGCAAGCTGCCGATGAAGATGAAGAAAGCCAACCACGCCAAGTCGCGCGCATCCGATTGCCGGCGCTGCAAAAACAAAGTGAAAGCACCCAGCACGGCCGCGACGCCGAAGGTTGCGGCCAGGGTCAAGTTGAATCCTGCCATCAGACCCAGCAGCAATCCCGCGAGACTCCAATCGCGGCGGGAGCGCTCCGGCCGCAAGAGGACATTCAGCGCAGCCAGGCAGATCAGCAGACTGTGATAGTGGGCAGGCCGATGAACCAGCGGGACAATGGAATTAATGCCATCCCAGGATGTCCAGTCGGAGAAGAGTGACGCTCGCATCGCCGCAAATTGCGTGGCGTGCGCGGCAGTATGAATAGCGCCGAAGAGCCAGCCCAACCCGCCCCCGCCGAGAAGCAGTAGAAGGCTTAGAATGCCCCCCTTCGCCGATCCCAGCAATTGCCGGCCTGCGCGATAGGCCAAGGCGCCGATGAGGAAATACACAATAACGGGATAGCATCGGTAGTACAGATCAAACACGTCAGTTGCGCCGAAATGCAATGCGCTCTGCACCCGCAGAATCAGCGCCAGCGTGAGATCGTCGAAGTAGTGATAGACCGGCGGTCTGAGCCCGGAGACGATAAAGTTGTCCGGTGGCACGTGCAGCAGAAGGCGTTGCAGGAGCGTCACGTGGTACAGATGATCCTGTCCGGCTGGTCCATAGAAAACCAACTCACCGTTGGAAAATCTTCCGCTTCTCCAGAAAAGCGGCGCGATCAACAGAGCCGAGGCAGAGCCGGCAATTGCCGTCTCATAGCTTTGCGGGTTCCATTCTGTCCATTTGTGAACCTGGCCTGATCGTCCAGCAAAGAGAACCATTCCCGCGAGCGACAGAGCCGCTATCGGATACAAGAAATAGATAATGCTGGAGGCCCGCGCAAAAATATCGTAGACCGTGGTGATGCAAACGATCCCGACGATCGGGCTCAGAACAATTCGCAGGCCGCCCGGTAAGTTCCTCAAGAGTGTCAGCAAGAAGTAACCAGGGAAGAAGAAAACGAGAATAAAAACCAGGAAGGTTGCGACCACGCTCGCGGGATGACGGGACAAGAGAATCGGTACGACTAGCAACAGAAAAATCAAGGACAAGCTTAGAAGGAAAGCAAACCGTCTGGCTTGACCGAGATTTTGCGCCATCGGGATAAGCGACTATAGCAAACAGACAGGAAGCCCGTCAGGCGCGGCTGGCAGGGTCGGGCCTTCACTGATTCCGCGCTGCCAACCGGTTAGGTCGCGGAGGGCGACGCGCGGCTCATTAAGATCTCAACGTTGCCGGGGACCTGGTCTCGATGGTCGCAGCGACATCGGCCACTCGCTGATAGGACTGCAGCCGGTCGGAATGTTCGTAGGTATCGGTCACGACGATGACTTCATCGGCGCCGGTTTCATCGACCAGTTTGGCGAGTCCCGCTTTTACCGTCGCATTCGATCCCACAATCGCCGCGCCCAGCCTGCTTTCCACCGCCGCGCGCTCCATGTCGTTCTGCCACAGCGCTTCCATGGAATCGACCGGAGGCAACAATTCCACGGGCTGGTTTCGGATCAGCCGCAGAAAGCGTTGCTGGGGTGTCGTGAATAACCGGCGCGCGGCCTTGTCTGTTTCCGCCGCAATCACCTGCACCGCGACCATGAAATACGGTTTGCCCAAGACCTCGCTGGGACGGAACTGGTCGCGATAGAGTTGCGCCGCCGCATACAAATACTCAGGCGCGAAGTGCGCCGCAAAAGCGAAAGGCAGGCCCCGCATTCCAGCCAGCTGCGCACTAAAACGACTCGACCCCAGAAGCGTGATGGGCACGTTGCTGCTCTGTCCGGGAATTGCCTTCACGACTTGTCCCGGCTTTTCCGGTCCCAGATAGGTTTGCAGTTCCTGCAGCAGGGCGGGGAATTCGTCGCCAGTCTGGTGCAAATCGCGACGCAGGGCCCGCATGGTTTGAGCATCACTGCCGGGAGCGCGTCCCAGTCCGAGATCGATTCGCCCCGGATACATCGCCTCCAGCGTTCCAAATTGTTCTGCCACTACCAGCGGGGCATGATTCGGCAACATCACTCCGCCGCTTCCCACCCGAATCGTTTTCGTGGCTCCCGCGACATGGCCAATAAGAACAGCTGTGGCCGCGCAAGCCAGTCCGGGGATGGAATGATGCTCGGCCAGCCAGTAACGCTTGTATCCCAAGTGCTCGACATGCCGCGCCAGATCCACGGACCGGGCAATTGCGCTCCCTGCGGACTCGCCACTCCGCATGCCGACCAGGTCCAGTACTGAAATCGCTAGCTGGTTGTCCATGCTGCATTAGATGAAGCAGAAGGGAAAGCGATGCGACGCTTACCGCCGGGTGCTGGGGTAGCTGCCTTTGATATAGCGGTAAAATCTGACCCGTCCCCGCTCCTTCCAATACGGTGCGTCATAGGCGTCGGTACCAAGCCCGGACCGCAGCGCGCTGAAGAAGACATGCTGCTTGGGATTGACCACAATTCCCGCGTGCCCCTGCCAGACCACCAAGTCACCGGCCTGAGGATGTGTTACGCGTTGAAATTCGCGGGTTCCGACATACAGATCCGAGGAAGGCGCATAACTGTAGGGGAATCCGGCGCGATTGTAGATGGCATGTACCAGGTGTGAACAATCGGGTTCGGGGCCAAAACGGATGTGGGAGTCCATGGCAGCCGCGATTACCGCCAATCCGTCATCCCGGGTCAAAGTCCGAATGTTTTGGCCGGAACTTTTAGTATTGTGGCTGATCGGGCGCGAACCGGCGTTTCGCAACTGTTGGGATGACGAGGGATAGGAGGCGAGTCCGCACAGCGCCAGAAGAACGATCGACCTGAGAATGATCGGCCTGAAAACGATCGGTGTGGGGCTGACTCGCATGCGGTCCATTATGATGCCGGGTGGCCAGCCGTGGCAGTAACCTTGGTGCTACGACGGTTCAAGTGCTGGGCGAAGGGCAAGTTAAACGACGGGTAGAAGTCCACTGGCGCGAATCGCGTCGACCGCTTCATGCCGATCGTCCGCGTCAACTTCCCGCATGACGCGCCTGATGTGGTTCTTTACGGTGAACTCGGAGAGATTCAAGTTCACCGCAATCTCTTTGTTGGTCAGTCCTCGTTCGACCAGCCGCATGAGTTCCAGTTGGCGAGCGGTCAGGCAATATTTCGCGCTCCCCTGGGCCACTCGGAACTTGGCCCGCATCCGGTACTCGTGCGAGAGGTGCCGGACCAAATCCATGCAAAGCTGAGGAGGCCAGGCGGCTTCGCCCTGGGCGACCGCCCGCACGGCAGCGATAATTTCGGAAGCTGAGGCTTCCTTTAACAAGAAGCCGCTCACACCGCAATATGCCGATTTCAGGAACAAGCCAGCATCTTTGTCCATGCCGAAGAGTACAACCTTGATCTCCGGGACCTTTTCGAAGAGGTCGCCGAGCAGGATCATGTCCTCGGTAGTCGTCATTGAGTCCATTAGCAGTACGGAACAGCGCGAGGCGCAGATCTCAACCACCGAGGACTCGGTGTAACGGCTTACCCCGACCACGGAGATGCCTCCACGCTTCTGCAGAAGGCGGGCCAAGGTTTCTCTAAGCAGGCGATTTTCGGCTAGGAGATAGACATTCAAACTTGCGGGAGAAACTTCATTACTAGTCTGCAGCACGGATCAGTTCACCCTAAAACCCGACTGACGTCAGAAGGTTGTAAACTCGCAGCTACCACGACGGGGAAACTCTCTCTGATTGCCTAAATCCTATTGAGTAACAACCTTCCCTGTCAACACAATAACACCTTTCCCGGGTTGATTTTGCACAGCCGATTTGTTCCAGAGAAGGAGGACGACAACGGTAATCTCCGGGCCGGTACACACGGCTGTCCGGATTACGATTTCTCAGGTTCGATTGATGCTGAAGGTTAGAATCCGAGGACTACATTGCGGTTGCTTAAGGTACCGACGGTTAGTCCCTCGCATGAGTACCTTACGTCCGTTTGCGTACCAGCTTTGCCTCCCATTCGGTCGTCTGCCGCTAGGCCGAACCACCATCCTTTATTGAGCCTTAGACTTTCCCGCCAATCCACCGATACTTAACTGTCCAAACACAGGAGATGGCGATGAACAAGGCGATCCGCATTCTCGTGGCTAACCGTCCCAAGCTCATGCGAGAAGCGCTTCTGGGTACGCTTTCGGATCAATCATGGATTCAGGTGGTTGGTGAAGTCTCGAACGACGCCGATATTCCCGAGTATGTAACGAGGACAATGCCGGATTTGCTGGTGATCGCGGTCGACGGGCCGGGAAAGCGGCCCGCCCTGTGTGACGCTTTGCTGCAGGTGCATCCCAATCTGCGTATCATAGCCGTAGCTCCCTATCAAAACTACGGCGTGTGTTACTGGGCCTCGCTGGACATTCACTCGGACGATATTGAACCGTCCGAAGCCGGCTTTCTTAGCGCGGTGCGCGATGTGGCGGAAGGTGTAGGGGTGGAGTGCGAGCCGAAACCATCGGTGAACGCCAGGATCTTAAACTGAAACGGGGGCTGACCATGCATAAATACGGCAAATTCCTCGTGCTCACGACGTTGGTGATTTTCACCTCTGTTCTCGGTCTGCGCTCGCAACAGGAACAGGGAAACGACCGGCGGCCCGATGCCCGCAATACTGCGATACGGACTACGGAGCCGTCCGATCTGGCCCAGGAAAATCTGTCCCGTGTCGCTGCATCCTCAGCGCAAATTCAGAGCGTCCTGGCGCGAGACCCCGGGATCCTGGTCGAATTGAAAACCTGGGTAGCCAAGGAAGCCACTGACAACGGACAAGTGGTGGACGATTCGCTCCTCACCGATCTGGCCATCTTCGACCGGCTCGATCGCGATGTGGAATTCCGCTCCGTCGCCACCCGCATGGTGCAGCGTTACGGTTACCTCATGCCGGCCGTAAATCCGGACTCGGAACTCGCCAAGCAACGAGATCTCGTCTTGAAAGAACGCGCCCACATCATGGCGCAACGCCAGGATCAGGAACAGACAGCTCAACTCGCGGCCGCCGAAAAGGAAAGAGAACGACAGCAGGAACCGCCACAAAGCAGACTTGAACGGACGGCCTGCGACCCTCGCAGCCAGACAGATTGCACGGAGCCGGCGACCACAAGCCGGAGAAGGTCAACGGGAACGGGAATAGGACTGGGGACGGGAGGTTCGTATCAGGACGACATAACGCTGCCTGACATGACCATGCCGGTCATGCCCGATCAGATGTCTCCGGGCACCTCGCAACGTTCAGTGCGGCGCTCTTCCGCCGACCAATCGGACTCCGGCGGTTTCTCCGGCTCGGACGGTCTGACGCTGGCTTCCGACAGCCGGCGATCCGCGGCTGGCGGCAGCTCGAGCGCAAGCGCGGGTTCCGCTATGGGCATGGGATCGGCAGCCGGAATGGGATTGGGAATGAACGGTAGTATGCCCGGCGCCGGCATGGACGGCATGGATGGATTGCTGCGGCGCGGCGCTCTGGACGATCTCTCCGCTGCAGGAAATCGGCTGGATGCGAGTACCGCCTCGATGAGAGACGTGGATCGGACAGTGCGGCTGCCCGGCTCGCGTGGAATGTGGGGCGGAATGGACCGGGATATTCCACCGGTGGCGATGGTACATAAAGTCAGTCCTTACGCCGATATTCCCTCGCTCTACGACATGTATGTCCAGGCGGCTTCGCGCGATCGCGAGCCGCAGCGCTTTGGACTGGAGATTTTCCGTAACGGAACGCGGGAGCTCGATGCTATCCCCATGGATCTGCCGGTTGGACCCGATTACGTGGTTGGACCGGGCGATGGTTTGGCTATCAACCTGTGGGGCGGCGTATCGCAGAGAATGATTCGATCGGTGGACCGCGAAGGGCGGATCACGCTGCCTGAGGCCGGGCCGGTGCTGGTCAGCGGCCGCACCCTGGGCGAGGTTCAGGAAACGGTGCAGCAAACCCTGCGCACCCAGTTCCGCGATATCTCGGCCGACGTCTCCCTGGCCCGGCTCCGCACCATTCGGGTGTACGTGGTGGGAGAAGTGACCGAGCCGGGCGCCTACGACATCAGTTCGCTTTCCACGCCCCTCAACGCATTGTTCGCGGCCGGCGGCGTTACCCCGCGAGGCTCGCTGCGCAACCTGAAACATTACCGCGGCAAGCAACTTATCGAGGATGTCGATGCTTATGACCTGCTGCTGCATGGCGTGGGGTCCGATCTCAAGCGACTGGAAAACGGTGACTCTCTGCTGGTTCCTCCACTAGGCGGACAGGTCACGGTAAGTGGAATGGTGCGACGCCCCGCAGTTTACGAGCTGCGCGGAGAAACCTCTTTGTCCGAGGTTCTGGATCTGGCGGGAGGAATCCTGCCTGCGGCCGCCCTGCGTCATATCGAGGTGCAGCGTCTCGAGGCGCATGAGAAGCGCACCATGCTGACTTTGGATCTTTCGCCCGACGGCACTCCCGATCGCGTGACCAAAGAGCTGGCGGCCTTCAAGATTCAAGATGGCGACCAGATCCATATCTTCCCCATTGCCCCGTACAACGAACAGGCGATTTATCTGCAAGGCCACGTGCTTCGTCCCGGGCGCTATTCCTATCACGATGGAATGAAGCTGACCGATCTGGTCGCGTCCTACAGCGATCTTCTGCCGGAGCCGGCAGGTCACTACGCTGAGATTGTGCGGCTCAATGCGCCCGACTTCCGTCCCAGTGTAGAAAGCTTTGACTTGTCGGCGGCGCTGGCGAATCCGGCAGATTCTCCGAAGCTGCAGCCGCTCGACACCGTGCGCATTTTTAGCCGGTTCGACTTCGAACCCGCTCCCACGGTTTGGGTGGGCGGTGAAGTGCGAGCCCCGGGGAAATATCCAACCTCTGGGCAGGTGCGCCTCCGCGATGCCGTTTACCTCGCGGGCGGAGTCTCGACTGACGCGGGCCTTGAGACCGCCCAACTCTTCCGTACTCAGACCGATGGCACGCTGCGGATATTCAGTGTGAACCTGGGGGGAGCGCTGGCGGGCAATTCGACCGACAACATATTGCTGCAGCCGCGGGATCGCGTCTTGATCCATCGCAACTCTGCTCAAGTGGAACCTGCCACGGTTTATGTGAAAGGCGAAGTGGCCAAACCCGGCCGCTACCCCCTGACCACCAATATGCACGTGGAGGACCTGGTCAACGTGGCGGGCGGCCTGAAGAGAAGCGCCGACCCTCAGACGGCCGATCTGGCCCGCTATGCGCTGGGTCCGCAAACCGGCACCTCATATCAGAGTTTGCCGGTTGAGCTCTCTGCGGCTTTGAGCGGCAATGAAGCCAATAACCTGCAATTGCGCGACGGTGACGTGCTCACCATTCGCCAGACGCCGGGATGGAATGACATTGCGGCCACCGCCACGGTGCGCGGCGAAGTGCAGCATCCGGGTTCGTATGGCATCCGGCCAGGTGAGCGCTTGAGCTCGGTTCTCGAACGCGCCGGGGGCTTTTCGCCGCAGGCTTACCCTTACGGAGCGGTCTTAATGCGCCGCGAAGTGCGTGATGTCGAGATGAAGTCGCACATGGCGCTGGTGCAACGCATAAAGTCGGAGCAGGTAAACCTCAAGGCCTTACCAGAAACCGATCCCGATCAGAGGAACGCCAAGCTGACGGCCATCGCGCAGACGGAAACAACCCTCACTCAGTTGGAGTCCACCACGCCAGTGGGCCGGGTTGTGGTGCGGGTTCAGCCAGACATTGCGCGCTGGCGCAACACCGCCGCGGACGTGACCATGCGCGACGGCGATGTGCTCCTGATTCCCAAAAAGGAAAACTACGTCATGGTTTCGGGGCAGGTGTTCAATCAGACTGCGATCAGCTACCGGCCGGGACGCAGCGCCCGATGGTATTTGAGTCAGGCCGGGGGCTTAACCCAGATTGCGGACAAGGATGCCGTCTTCGTCGTCCGGGCGGATGGCTCCGTGATCGCTTCGAAAAACAATTCGGGATGGTGGGCCGGCAATCCCCTGAGCGCGGCCTTGAAGCCGGGAGACTCCATCGTGGTGCCGGAGAAGACACCAAAAATTGGGACTCGTAACTGGACTACTGCTTTGCAGGCTGCACAGATCGCCACCTCCGTCGCGCTGACGATCGCGTATATCAAGCCGTAATGAGAAAGAGTCAGGCGATGGGGGTCAGGGCGTTGGTGATGGCGTGCGCGTGGATTGCGGTGGGCATTGCAATGGCGGAGCCGCTGTTCGGCGAGCCGCAGCAGAACTCACAGGCCAAAGATTCACTGTCGTCTGATTCGGGGAATCGGGCGAGCGAAAAACAAACAGGCGAGCAATCGGCGAGCAAACAAACCGAGAAAGATGCTGGCACAGGCCAGGTAAAAAGTGATGGTAAGACCGGAAATGAGCAAGATGGCGGGACGTTCGATCCGGAGCTCGAAACTCCGCACCTGCGACTGAAAGATTTGGGAAAAGATTTTGTGCTGGATCAAAAACAAATCTGGACCAGCCCCTCGCGACTCCGGTTTTCGGACACGGAATGGCTTGTGCCCCTGGCTGGAATTTCTTACGGATTTTTTGCGACCGACAGCGACGTCAGCCTTCATCTGTCGCGCCTTCCCAGCACCATCAGCCATTACAGCACGCTTTCGAACGCCGGCATCGGAGCCTTGGTGGGTGGCGCGGCCGGGATGTGGTTGTTGAGTTATCCCTCGCACAACGAACACTGGCGGGAGACGGGATTGCTAGCGGGCGAAGCCGCGCTCAACAGCCTGGTTCCGGTGGAGGTCTTCAAATACGGACTGGGCCGGGACCGTCCGCTGCAGGGCATGGGTGGTGGCGGATTTTTTCAGGGAGGCACGTCCTTCCCCTCAGAACACAGCGCCGCGGCGTGGGCGGTGGCCGGCGTGGTGGCGCACGAGTATCCCGGACCCATGTCGAAGTTGCTGGCGTACGGCTTGGCGTCTCTGGTCAGCTATTCCCGGATTCGAGGAGAACAGCACTTTCCGTCGGATGTTTTTATTGGCAGCATCGTCGGCAACCTGGTGGCGCAGCAGATTTATACCCGCCATCACGATCCCGAGCTCGGCGGCAGTGACTGGCAATCGATTGGGGAATTGTTCGGCGAAGGTCGCGCATCGCCCGAGAATCGCGGGTCGCCTTACGTGCCACTCGATAGCTGGATCTATCCCGCCCTCGATCGTCTGGCGGGATTTGGCTTGATCGACAGCGCGTTTGCCGGCGACCGTCCCTGGACCCGCCGCGAGTGTGCCCGGCTGCTCAACGAAGCCGAAGAACTTGCCGGCGCCGCGGACCAGGAAAACAGTCAGGCGCAGGGGCTCATCACCCAACTGGAACGCGAATTCGCTCCTGAGCTTCAACCCACGGACGAAAGCGATGGTGGAGCCTTCCGGGTTGAATCCTTGTATTCGCGCACCGGATACATTTCCGGCCTGCCGCTGCGCGATGGATTTCACTTCGCGCAGACGCAGATCAACGATTTTGGGCGTCCCTACGGCGAGGGTTGGAACACGGTCAACGGTTTTTCCGCGTATTCCACCTGGGGACGTTGGGTGGGCTACTTTCGCGGAGAGTGGCAGGCTTCAGCAGGTTTACCGGCGTTGCCTCTCTCCGCCCGCCAAACCATTGAACAGGTCGACCACCTGATCCAACTGCCGCCGGACGTCGGCCAACCTGCGGTCAATCAGTTTCAGGTACTGGATGCCTACGTAGGCCTGGCCTTCTCCAACTGGCAAGTGACTTTTGGCCGGCAAAGCTTGTGGTGGGGACCGGGCGATGGAGGTCCGCTGATTTTCAGCGACAATGCCGTCCCGCTCAACATGTTCCGCATTAACCGAGTTACTCCCTTCAAGCTGCCCAGCGTATTAGGCTGGCTGGGACCGTTGCGGCTGGAATTTTTTCTCGGGCAATTGGAGGGACAACAATTCATTAACGGCAAGGGCGGCATCCTGGGCACGTTTGCGCATACGATTCATCCCCAGCCCATGATTCACGGGGAGCGATTTACGTTCAAGCCTACGCGTAATTTCGAGTTTGGTTTTTCCCGGACCGGGATCTTCGCCGGCCAGGGCGTCCCGTTCACTCCGTACACTTTCGGCAACAGCTTCTTCGGACTGGGCAATGGAACGCCCGGAACTTTGAAGGATCCCGGAGACCGCCGGTCGGGAATGGACTGGACGTACCGTGTGCCCCGGCTGCGTGATTGGGTGACGTTCTACGGGGACGCCTTTGCCGACGACGAGATTTCTCCCATTGCCTATTGGGACCGTTCCGCCATCCGCGGCGGTCTTTTCTTCTCTCATGTGCCGCGCCTACCGAAGCTCGATCTGCGTTTCGAAGGGGTGTACACCGATCTGCCGGCCGGAGGAGATCTCAGCCACGGTTTTTTCTACAGTAACCCGCGGTATCTGAATGGCTACACCAGCCAGGGACAATTGCTGGCCAGTTGGATCGGGCGCGAAGGGCAGGGCGCCCAGGCCTGGGTCAATTACTGGTTCACCAGCCGGAACCGGCTGCAATTCAACTATCGGCATCAAAAGGTCAGTCATCAGTTCATACCCGAAGGAGGCAGTGTGGCGGACTTCGGCGTGCGCAATGACTATTGGCTGCGTCCCAATCTCGGCATCTCCGCCACGCTTCAGGTCGAACGCTGGTTGTTCCCGGTCATCCGGCCCAATGCGTCGCGGGATGTGAGTGCGACCATCGAGGTTCAGTTTCAGCCGCAAAAACTTTTTCGTCAGGCCCCGTCCAGCTTTTCGGGAGCCGGAGATCGGCCATGAAGCATTTCGGCAGGCGGCCAGGAAATTTCCAGCCGGTGGACTGGCGGAAGCGACAGTTGTAGCTGTATTGGCCGGGATCGAAGATCGGGAAATGGGGCAGCTCACGAAAGCCCTCTGTAAGTGAGAGGGCGGAGCTGCGCCGGTGCTCAACTAGGAACCCGGTTCGAAGCGGGAGCGGAGCTACAATCGACCGAAAGACAAGTTTGGACAACCCCAGTCAGACCTCCGAAACTGATTTCAGAGGCAGCGCGACATGCCGTGACGGTTCGGGTTTAGGGAATTGATTAGCGAGACAACTAAGGAAGAGAAGACGAGAATGCATTCTTCAGCCAGACTAGGCGCCTCCGCGGAACCGTTGCCCAGTGAAACTCTGATTGCCGATCTTCGTCTGATCGACACCGGAGAGAGGCGCGCCGCGGCGGCTCACTTCCGGACCGCCATGGTGGCGTGCGAAGCCGTCGCGGACCTGTTGACCATCGTTCTCGCGGTCTTGTTGGGATATGTCATCTATTCCAGTTTTGCGTTGGGCCGGCATATCCACTATCCGACGCACGCGATTCTGGGTTTGGCTTTCGCATTTGCCGTTGTGATGGTCCTGATGCTGGACCGCATTGGGGCTTACCGCCGCGGCAACAGTTTGCTGCGGGTGCGGGAGACGGAACAAGTATTGCGAGTTTCGGCCCAGGCATTTCTGGTGGCGCTGGCGGTTTCTTTCTTCAGCAGTGTCCTTTTCTCCCGCTGGCTGCTGGTGTTGTGCTTCACTCTGGTGCCGCTGGCTTTGTTTGTGCAAAAAACTTTGGTCTACATGCTGGTGCGCGCTCTTCATTCCCGGGGATTGGGCATCGAAAGAGTGCTGATCTACGGCGCCGGCTGTACTGGGCGGAGGGTCTTTTCCGTGCTGGCGCGTTCTCCCAAGCTGGGGCTGGAGCCGGTGGCTTTTATCGATGACGAGCCCGCGAAAGCCGGCGCCACAGTCTTCGAAATGGGATATGAGCGCCGGCGTTCGGCGGGGGTCTTGTCCGGACCGATCAGCAGCGAGCTGATCGCGCGCCATGAAGTCGATCTGCTGATTGTCGCGATTCCTTCTATCGGACGGGAGCGCTTTTTGCATGTGGTCGAAGAGGCGTTCAAGGCCAAGGTGCGAGTGTCGTTTGTGCCCAGCCATCTGCTACCGTCCGATCCCTGGATCGATTATCAGGACATTGACGGGGTGCTTCTAGCTTCGTTCGGAGGGTCAACGCGGCGGATTGCCTATGAGCTGATTAAGCGAGTCTGCGATTTTGCCGGAGCCTTGATACTCCTGATCCTGGGGGCGCCGCTATTTGCCTTGTTGGCCGTGCTCATCAAGTGCGATTCGCCGGGCTCGGTATTTTTCCGGCACGAGCGCGTGGGACAGGACGGCAAGCTCTTCAAAATGTTCAAATTCCGCACCATGCGTGTGGACGTCGCGCCCCACGATTACTCGCCCCTGGTTCCGGACGACCCGAGAATCACTCGAGCCGGCCGGTTTCTGCGCCGAACCAGCCTGGACGAGTTGCCGCAACTGGTGAATGTCCTGCAGGGAAAGATGTCGCTGGTGGGACCGCGCCCTGAAATGCCCTTCATCGTGGAGCAATACTCGGAGAATCACCGCCAGCGCTTGCGGGTCAAGCCTGGACTCACCGGGCTGTGGCAGCTGAGCGGAGACCGCGCCTTCCTGATCCACGAAAATGTGGAGTACGATCTTTATTACATCCAGAACCGGAATTTCTTCATGGATTTGGCCATCCTGTTACATACTTCGATATTCGCCATGCGCGGGGTGTGAAGGATGGATCCCGGGCGCGCTTGCCTATGATGAACGCGAGAAAATCCGGCGAGGTGGAACTGGAAGCTTCCGCAAAAGAAACTCCACTGCACGACCTTGAGGGAATTTCAGAGATCGAATTTTCCCGGGTACGGAAGGAAAGCGAATCAGAAAGCTCCCGGCTCGAGCCGGGATGGACCGCTCGCGGCTGGCTGCTGTGGGAACATCGCAGTTTGCTTTTGAAGGTCGCGCTGCGAGCGCTGCTGGCGGCGACCATCGTTGTCTTCCTGATTCCATCGCGATTTGAGTCCACCACCAATATCATGCCGCCCGAGCAGGGAGATCATGGCGCGCTGATGTCGCTCCTGGCGGGAAGATCCGGCGGCGTCGGAACCGAGGCAGCCTCGTCCGGCGGTCTGGCGTCGTTAGCCGGAAGTTTTCTGGGCACCAGCAGTTCGGGAGCGCTTTACGTCGAGCTGATTCACAGCCGGACCGTGGAAGATCACATCATCGATCGCTTTGACCTGCAAAAGGTTTATTGGGCCCGCTATAAACAGGATGCCCGCAAAAAGCTGGAAAAACGTACCACCGTCGAACAGGACCATAAGAGTGGAGTGATCTCGATTTCGGTTGCAGACTCGAGCCCGCAGCGCGCTCGAGAAATGGCGCAAGCCTACGTCGAGGAATTGGATCTTTTGTTGTCACGGGTGAGCACGTCCTCGGCGCGGCGCGAGCGGATCTTCATCGAGCAGCGCCTGGCCAGCGTCAAGAAAGACCTCGAAGATGCGGAGAAAACTTTCGGAGCGTTCGCCAGCAAGAACACCGCGCTTGATATCAAGGAACAATCCAAGGCGGAAGTCGAAGCGGCGGCTGAACTGCAGGGACAGTTGATTGCCGCACAATCCGAACTGCAGGGTCTGGAGCAGATCTACACCAGCAACAACGTTCGGGTGCGCAGCCTGCGGGCGCGCATGGATGAACTGCAACGCCAGTTGGAGCGCATCTCCGGCACCGATGCTTCTCTGGCTGCCGATGCCAGCGATGCCTCGGCATCCGATATGTATCCCTCGATCCGGAAGTTGCCTTTGTTGGGAGTTCAGTGGGCTGACCTTTACCGCAAAGCCAAGATCCAGGAGACGGTCTACCAGTTGCTGAATCAGCAGTACGAGCTGACCCGGATTCAAGAGGCCAAGGAGATCCCGACCATTCGGGTCATCGATCCCGCAAACCTGCCGGAGAAAAAATCATGGCCACCCCGCCTGCTGATCATCCTGGCCGTCACCGCCATGGCCTTCGTCGGGGCGGCGGTGTGGGTTGTCGGGTCGAATCACTGGGAAGGTATCGATCGGCGGGATCCCCGAAAGATGCTGATCCTTAATATCTGGGAGAAGAGCCGAGAGTCGGTGCAGGATGCGGCGGCCCGTTTGCATCTGGACCGGCTGCGATCGCGCTGGCGGCGCAATTCTCAAGACTAGTTGCAAGCGCCGCTCCATGGCGCGGTCAGACTGCGCACTCTCGCGCGTACCTCTTAGATACCCGACAAGGTTCCCCAGGCCCACACCAGTGCACTAAGCCGAGATGGCATCCAGCAGACAAATTCGTTTCGCCAAGTACCTGGTGATTGGCGTCGAAGTTTTACTGCTGGCTTATCTGATCGCAACCGAGGATCTGGCGCCGAGCGCGGGGTTGCTGTTGGGTGCAGCCGTGGCGATCGCAACCCTGGTGATGGGCACGCTGGACTGGCCCATCGGAGCCTTGTCGGTGGTTATCGTCGGCAGCGTGATGCCCCGCTTCAAGGGGACTTTGGCCGGTCTCCACGTGCGCCCTGAACATGTGGTCATCGGCCTGATTTCGGCCTTTGTCGCGATACGGGTATTACAGGGACGCATGCGGCTGACGCTGCAGTGGCGGCGATACGATTATCTTTTGCTGGTTTACATATTCCTGAATTTCTTTACCTCGGCGGTTACGTCGCCGGAACCGCGCATGACTTTACGCTGGGCGGTCATGAACGCCATCGTCATCGCCCCGTATTTCCTCTTCCGTTTGCTGGTTCAGAGCGAAAGAGTTTTTCAGAGGATGTTCGATGTCATGCTGTGGGTGGGGGCCGCGGAGTCAGGGTACGGGATTCTCTGCTTCCTGTCGAATCGCATCTTCGCCACCGAGTTCGGCATGGAAATGAACCAGTACGGCAGCATTCCCGGCACCTATGGCACGCACTACGAACCCAACCTCTTCGGCAGCTACTCGGCTTGCTGCGCCATCATGTTTCTGGTGCTCTTTTTGCTCGGCGAGAGGTCGCGCTGGCACGGTTTCGGCTTCCTGATCACGGTGCTGGGCGCGGCGGTCAGCCTGTCGCGGGCGGTGATTCTGGCCCTGCCGGTGGTGGCCCTGGTGGTGGTTGTGATCGCTTTGAAACGAAGACGTTTTCAATTGCGGAAATTTGTTCCGCTGGCGGCGGCGGTTGCGCTGGTGCTGCTGCTGGTGAGTCCATTCCTGGTCGGCCTGTTGCGCGAACGCTTCAGCACCATTGATTTGGATTTGACCGAGCTGGCCTCCGACGAGACCACGGCCGGCCGCCTTGTCCAGATGGCGGTGGCCGTCCAGAATATTCAGGCCCACCCCCTCTTAGGCACAGGGACGGCCAGTTTCCAGTTGCTCTTCAATTGGCAAGATTACATGGGCGAGGACCTGGGTGGATGGGTCGGTAATACACCCCTCCGCATCCTGCACGATACGGGAATCATCGGTCTATCGGCGTTTCTTTTGTTTGTTGGTTCGCTACTACTGACCGCCCGCCGGATGATTCGTGTGGCCCTGCCGAAGACTCGGGTAGCCCTGATCGCGCTCTCGACCGGCCTGCTTCTCTACGCCATCACATTTCAATCTTGCGAAGCCAGTTTGCTGGCTTTTACCTGGGTTCACTTTGGCCTCCTGGCGGCTGGGGTCGCCACTTGCCAGTCCCGTTACTCTGCACTCTTGCAGGCATGATTGTGAAACCTCCAGTCGGCGCACCAGTGAAACTATGAAGACAGTAATCGTCGTGCTCAACTGGAATAGTTTTGACATGACCAGGGAGTGCATCGAGAGCCTGCTGGCCATGGAGAAGATGGGCACGGGATCGTTTGAGATTCTGATTGTGGACAATGGCTCCCGGGACGGTTCCGCCGAACGTCTGCGTGCCGTGCTGCCCCAGGTTGAGGTGATTACGGCCGGTCGAAATCTGGGATTCACCGGCGGTTGCAATCTGGGGATGAAACGCGCGCTGGAAGAGCACGCGGACTATGTTTTACTGATCAACAATGACACCGTGGTCAAACCCGATTTTCTTGCCGAGTTGCTGGCCGAGTCGGAGCGCCATCCCCGGGCCGCAATGGTTTCACCGAAAATCTACTATTACGATGATCCCCAGCGCATCTGGTGGGCGGGTGGGACATTTAGTTTGTGGCAGGGCGTTCCCCGGCATCTGGGCTGGAAGGAAGTGGAGCGCGGCCTCTACGAAGTCGCGCGCTCCATCGATTGGGCCACGGGTTGCGGCGTGTTGCTGAAATCTGCCGCTTTGCGGGAAGTCGGCCTCTTCGACGAGAAGATTTTTGCCAATGGGGAAGACCTTGACCTCTCGTTGCGAATGCGAAAATCAGGTTGGCTGATTCGCTACACACCCTCAGCTAAGCTCTGGCACAAAGAAGGATTTGCTACTCGCAGAAACGTTGGCGAACATGTGCGCAAGTTCACGGCCACGAGAAATATCCTTTGGGTCATGCACAAGCACGCTACGGTCATGCAATGGCTGACCTTCTGGCCGTACTTTCTGATCCGTTATGTCGGCGTGGTGGTGCTGAAGTCGCTGTTGCGGGGCGACGTGAAGTCGGCTTGGAGCACGCTGGCCGGCATGCTGGCGTATTGGCGTATGCGGCGCAATCCTGAGCTGGAGGCTTTGCCCAAAGAGCTGATGCAATCGACCCGGCTGCCCGCCGAAGGCGCTGCGATCGGTCGATTGGGCGTTGACGCGGAGCCTTGATCGCGACCTTCTTCATATTCCGCTTTTCCAGACATCGCAAAGCTGGAGACTTCGAAACTTGACCCTGGCCACTTTAGAAGCTGTCTTGCTGGTGGGAGGACTGGGTACGCGCCTGAGTTCGGAACTCGGCGACCTTCCGAAGCCCATGGTTGAAGTCGGAGGGTACCCTTTTCTCGAGCATGAACTGCTGCACCTGCGGGCGTTTGGCATTCACAGCATCGTGTTAGCGGTTTCGCACCGCCGTGAAGCCATTGAACAGCGTTTCACGGACGGCCGCGGGCTGGACCTCTCCATCGCTTATAGCCGCGAAACGCAACCTCTGGGCACCGCGGGCGCTCTCCGCAATGCGTTGCCGCTACTTCATGGCGACGAAGTACTGGTACTGAACGGCGACTCTTTTGCGGAGATTGACTATGACGAGTTGCTGCGCTTCCATCGCAGCCACGGCGGCCAGCTCACGATCAGCGCGCTGCATCAGCCCGACTGCCGCGACTATGGCCGGCTAAAGATATTAGACGGGCAGGTGCTGGGGTTTGTCGAGAAAAGCCCTGCCGACCCATCTCCCGGTTACATCAATGCTGGGGTCTATGTTTTTAGTCGAGGTTTGATCGAGAGCATTAGACCCGGTGTGGTCGAGTCCCTCGAAAATAAACTGTTTCCGTCGCTGATTGCCCGCGGGGAACGTATCTACGCCTATTGCACGAAAGGCTATTTCATCGATATGGGGACGCCGCAGCGCTTGCAGCAGTTGCGCTCGGATTTTCTGCGGGGCGCAGTCCCTTTGCGCGGAGTGATCCCGGCGAAAGGGCTCAGTTCCTGATTCCGCGCTGCAGTCCGATTCCGGCATAAACTTTGAGGAGACTATGTTGATTCGAGCCAAAGCCCCGCTGCGGGTAAGTTTTGCCGGAGGGGGAACCGATGTGCCGCCATTTCCCGCAACCGAAGGTGGCTGCGTCCTCAGTGCGACCATCAACAAGTATGCCTTCGGCACATTGTGTCCTCGCGAGAACGGTCACATTCGAATCGAATCGCTGGATTTTGGGCTGACCGTCGAATACGACATGCAGACCGAACTGGTCTATGACGGCAGACTGGACTTGGCCAAGGCCGCTATCCGCAACCTGGGCGGACAGAGCTGTGAGGGTTTCGATCTTTTTCTGCATACCGAGGTTCCGCCCGGTTCCGGACTGGGATCTTCTTCTACCCTGATGGTGGCGCTGGTTGGCATGCTCAAGGAGTTCAAGAGCCTTCAGCTGACCAAGTATGAGATTGCCGAACTTGCCTACACTCTCGAACGCAAGGAACTGGGGATCAAGGGCGGGTTGCAGGACCACTATGCCGCCACGTTTGGCGGGTTTAACTTTATCGAGTTTTTTGATTCGCGAGTCATCGTCAATCCCCTGCGCATCAGCCGGGACACGGTCAACGAACTGGAACATAATCTGCTGCTGTGCTTCACCGGGGCGACGCGGCTTTCCGGATCGATTATCGACGACCAGACTTCGCGTTATCAAAATGGCGAAAAAGATACAATGTCTGGCCTGCGCTCGCAAAAACAGCTGGCGGTAGAAATGAAGAACGCTCTGCTGCAGTCGCGGCTCGACGATTTTGGCGATCTGCTCAACACCGCGTGGGATTTCAAGAAGAAGATGTCCCCCAAGATCAGTTCGGCCGGAATCGACGAAATCTATGCCGAGGCGCGCCAGGCGGGCGCGTTGGGCGGCAAAATCATGGGCGCGGGCGGAGGCGGATTCATGCTGTTCTATTGCCCGTTCGAGCGCAAGCACAAGATTGCAGAGCGGCTCAAGGCCATGGGCGCTTCGCTCTCAGAACTAGCTTTTGAAGACCACGGTTTACAGACCTGGCGGGTCAACAGCGCGCCCCTGGTTATGAGCGCGGTGGGGGTAAGGCGCGCATGAATCAGCGTCGAACCCGGGCATCCGCCGCTGTGGCCAGTGGATATTTGGAACTGGCCCGGCAACAGGTCAGAAATTCGCTGGCGGTGAAGCAGGAGCTGCTGGAAGACCCGGATCTGCTCTCCCGAACGGTTGAGATCGCGGAAATGATTTCAGACGCCCTGGGGAACGGAAAGAAACTCTTGCTATTCGGAAACGGCGGCAGCGCCGCCGATGCGGCGCACATCGCGGCCGAGTTGGTGGGACGCTATCAGCGGGAGCGGCGAGGCTTGCCGGCGCTGGCTTTGACCGGCAACCTCTCGGCGTTGACTGCGGTCGGCAACGACTATGGTTTCGACCGTATCTACTCCCGTCAGGTCGAGGCGCTGGGCGTCGCCGGCGATATCGCCATCGGAATTTCGACCAGCGGCGAATCCGAAAACGTTTTGCGCGCCTTCGAAACCGCGCGCGAAAAGCAGTTGACGACCGTCGGCTTGACGGGCAGGGCAGGAGGCCGGCTCAAAGCCAGCGTGGACTACTGCCTGACTGTTCCCTCCGATGAAACCCCCCGCATTCAGGAGTGCCATATCATGTTGGGTCACATCGTCTGCGATCTAGTCGAGCGGGCATTATTTGATGAATAAAGTGCGGTGATGTTTCATGAATAGAGTTCGATGAATAAAGCTGTCTTTCTGGACCGCGACGGGGTCATTAACCGGAAGGCGCCGCAAGGCGAATACATCGTTCGCTGGGAGGACTTCGAAATACTTCCTGGAGTGGTCGAGGCGATCCGGGCTCTGAATCAGTCGTCCTACCGGGTCATCATCGTCACCAACCAGCGGGCCGTCGCCAGAAACAAGATCACGCTGGCGGCACTGGAAGAGATGCACGGAAAGCTGGTCGCGGCCGTGGTGGAACACGGAGGCATCATCGACGGCATCTATTTTTGCCCGCACGATCTCGAGACCAACTGCGATTGCAGAAAGCCGAAAGCCGGAATGCTGCTGCGGGCCCTGAAAGAATTCCAGATCGATCCGCAAAAATCCTGGATGGTGGGCGACAGTCCAGCGGACATTGAGGCTGGAAAAAGATCGGGATGTAGGACGGCTTTGATCGGCGAGCGGTCGAACGGAGAGGATAGCAACGCCGGAGCAGATATCCTCGCACCAGACCTCAGGCACGCCGTGGCGCTGATTTTGCATGCCGATGGGCCCCAGATTCTCCCGACCCGCGTGGGATGATGGGGTGCGATTGTGTGGCCGGCGAACCGGTTCGGGTTGCGGCTTTGGCAGCTTATGAAGATTGGAATCGATGCGCATACCCTGGGCAGCAAATCGTCGGGCAACGAGAATTATTATTTGCAGTTGCTGCAAGAGTTGGCCCGAGCCCATCCCAACGGCAATCGCTATACCGTTTACTTCACGCACCTCGAGGGATTGCCCAAGATTCCGGTTGCCGATCATTTCGAGGTGAAGCGAATTCGTCCGGTCAATCCTTTTATCCGCATTCCGCTTTCTTTTCCCCTTGAATTCCAGCGCGGGAAATTAGATGTCTTTCATGCCCAGTTCATTATTCCGCCATTTTGTTATTGCAAAACGGTGACCACCATCCCCGACATTCTGTTCGAGCGTTTCCCGGAGTTCTTTCCGCCCTTTGAAAACTTCCGCTGCCGCATGTTGATTCCATGGTCAGCCCGTCGGGCCGATCACATTATTACGGTGTCGGAAGCTTCCAAGAAGGATATGGTCGAGTACTACCACCTCGATCCGGCCAAAATCAGCGTGATCGACGAAGCGCCGCGCGAGGAGTTTCACCTGCTGGACCGGGATGAGTGTAAAGAACGCCTGGCGGCAAAATACGGTATCCGTGATTCCTTTCTGCTCTACGTCGGCCGGATCAACGCCCGCAAGAATCTGTTGCGGTTGGTCGAGGCTTACTCCCGGCTGCGCGCTAAAGGCGTGACCCAGAAACTGGTGATCGTCGGCAAGCCCGACTGGCAAGGGGAAAAAGTGGTCCAGAAGGTGAAAGACCTGGGACTGGAAGGTAATGTCATATTCACCGGATACGTGGACTGGGACGACGTCCCCGCCTTCTACAGTGCCGCGGACCTATTCGTCTTTCCTTCGATCTGTGAAGGTTTCGGAGCTCCGGTCGTAGAGGCCATGGCGTGCGGCGTGCCGGTGGCCACGTCGGCCGGCTCAGCCTTGGAAGAGGTCGCGGGGGGCGCTGCGGCCCTGTTCGATCCTATGTCGGTCGATTCAATCGCCAGCGTCATGGAGTCCGTGCTGGCAGACCCCGACTTGATGACATCGCTACGCGAGAAAGGTTTGAAGCGCGTGGCCGATTTTAGTGGTCGACGCAAGGCGCAGCAGACCATTTCGATCTACCATGAAATATGCGGCGCCTGAACGAAGCGGGCCGGGCATGACTCAAACCCGCAAATGGCCGCCGTGGTTCACCGGAACCGCACAACGAACCCATCAAATCATTCATCTAAACCGCCAGACGAAGTATCCTGTAGTAGGGATGGAATCGATTGTGTTTGCTTCAGAGCTGAAAGCTGAGAAGTAGCGTCCGAGCATTTATCATGCTCCGGCCGCGGAGGAATCGACCGTTGCGAATTGCCTTGTTTGGAGCCCGTGGAATACCCCACACCTATAGCGGTACGGAAACATTTTTTGGAGAGTTGGCGCCCCGCCTGGTCGAACGGGGACATGAGGTGATCGTATATTGCCGCAGCAGTCTTTTTCCTGAACGCCCCCGCAGCTATCGGGGCGTGCGTCTAATTTATTTGCCCAGCATTGAAACCAAGAACCTGAGCACTCCCACGCACACCCTGCTATGCAGCCTGGACGTGCTGTTCCGCGGCGTCGATGTGATGATGATGTCGAACGTCGCCAACGCCCCATTTTGTATCCTGCCCCGGCTGCTGGGAAAGAAGGTAGCGCTGAACGTCGATGGCGTGGAGTGGAAGCGTTCGAAGTGGAGCGCCATCGGGCGCCGCTATTTTCATACCAACGCGAAGCTGGCGGGGAAGATTTGCCCGGACGGCATCATCACCGACGCCATCGAAATGCAACGTATTTATCTGGAAGAGTTCGGCACTCCGTCGGTTTGCATTGCCTATGGCGCCAACATCGAGAAATCGAGCGATCCGGGGATCGTGCGCCGCTATGGTCTCGAACCCTTCAAGTACTATCTGATTGCCAGCCGCCTGGTGCCGGAAAACAATGCCGATTTGATCGTCAAGGGCTTCGAACAGTTGCGCAGCGACAAGTTGCTCGCCATTGCCGGCGACGCGAACTACCGCAGTCCCTTCGTCGACGCCCTGAAACAAACTCGCGACCCCCGCGTCCGCTTCTTGGGGCATGTGGGCAACAGCGACCACGTGAAGGAGTTGCATTGCAACTGCTATGGCTATATTCATGGCCACAGTGTCGGAGGCACGAATCCGGCTCTGCTCAAGGCCCTGGGTTACGGCAATCTGGTGCTGGCACTGGGGACGCCCTTCAACCGGCAGGTGATCGAGGGCTATGGCATTCTGTTCAATAATGACCCCGCGGACCTCGCCAGCCAATTGCAGCGAGTGGATGACGACCCCGACATGGCGGCCACCTATCGGAAATTCGCTCCGCAAAGAATCCTGGAAGAATATACTTGGGATCACATTACCGATCAGTATGAAGACTACTTTTATCGCCTGGTCGAAGGTGAAAAACCGGCGACTGAGCGCGAGCTTGGCATGTACGTGCCCCGATTGAAGACGGCCGTGGCCACCAGCGTTTTGACCAACGCTCGCTGAGATTTCCACAGTCTCGCCGAGGCTTCCTATCTTCTGCTCCCGCTTTTTGGCACAATATTACGAAACAGGACTGGTGATTCTTTATGGGATTCGTAATCGAGTCACGGCCACTCGAGGACGTGGCGGTTATTGTGCCTAGCGTCTATCGCGATGAGCGTGGCTTTTTCATGGAGGCATACCATGCCGGCCAGTTCGAGGCGTTAGGACTTCCCTCGAATTTTGTGCAGGACAACCACTCCTGCTCCCGCAAGGGCGTGGTTCGAGGACTTCATTTTCAGTGGCAGCCCGCCATGGGGAAACTGATGCGAGTTACGCGGGGAACGGCATTTCTGGTGGCGGTCGATATTCGGCGGGGATCGCCGGCGCTGGGAAAATGGTGCGGTATCGAAGCCTCATCGGAAAACATGAAACAGGTCTGGGCGCCGGCGGGTTTCGCCCGGGGCTTTTGCGCTCTGAGCGAAAATGTGGAAGTGCAGTACAAGTGCACCGGAGTCTACAACGGAAAAGCCGAGTCGGCGATCCGCTGGAATGATCCCGCCATCGGTATTGCCTGGCCCCTGAAGGAAGTTCAACTCTCGGAGAAAGACGCCAAGG
The DNA here is from genome assembly GCA_963822555.1 of Terriglobia bacterium. GTDB lineage: Bacteria > Acidobacteriota > Terriglobia > Terriglobales > Acidobacteriaceae > JAIQFF01. The sequence goes on along the minus strand of CAWGHY010000002.1, from coordinate 2,507,165 downwards.
CTCAGACCCTCGACGAGTGGCTGGCATCGCCAAATTCCGAAAATTTTACCTACGAGTCGCAAACTATTCTCAGCCGTTAATGCACGATCGGGAACAAATTAACTGGAAAGGCCACAGAAGATGAGGCTTCTAATTGCTGGTGGTGCGGGATATCTGGGCTCCGCTTTGATCCCCAAACTGCTGGAACGTCAGTACACCGTGGATGTGGTGGACTTGTTCTGGTTTGGAAATAATTTGCCTTCCGAAACCGGAGTCTTGAATAAGGACATCTTCTCGCTCAGCGTAAGCGATCTGGCGGGATACGACCAGGTAGTTTTTCTTGCCGGTCTGTCCAACGACCCGATGGCGGAGTATTCGCCCAGCAAAAACTTCATCTTCAACGCTGCCGCTCCCGCGTTTCTCGCTTACATGGCGAAGAAAGCCGGGGTCAGGCGCTACATCTATGCCAGTTCCTGCTCGGTCTACGGGTACACCGAGAACGAACTCTACGATGAAACCAAGCCGGTATCGTCTGTCTACCCCTATGGCATTTCGAAGCTGCAGGGTGAGCAGGCGGTTATGAACCTGGTGGACGAGAACTTTTCCGTCATTTCATTACGAAAAGGCACGGCTTCCGGCTACAGTCCGCGCATGCGCCTGGACCTCATCATCAACACCATGTTCCGCTGCGCCATGTGCGATGGAGAAATCACAGTGCACGACCCATCGATCTGGCGGCCCATCATCAGCATCCAGGATGCCTGCTCCGCCTACATACGGGCCATTGAGGCCAATGAGCGCCTCTCCGGAATCTTCAACGTGGCTTCTGGAAACTACACGGTCGGAGAGGCAGCCGATCAGGTAAAAACCGAAATCGAGGAGCAGCTTGGCACCAAAATCAAGCTGAATATCAAACACATTCGCGACATGCGTAATTACAAGGTCAGCTTCGAGAAGGCCAGGAACGTCTTAAGCTTCCATCCTCACCATGACATCCGCAGCATTGTTCACAATCTCATTGAACAGGTGGACAAGTTCTCGGACTGGAACAATCCGCTCTACTACAACATTCTGACCTTCCAGGCGCTGGAGGCGAAAGAACTGGCGCGAACCGCCGCCGCCTGACCCCGGTCTAAGACTCTTGAGCAAGCGCATGAGAATTGCGGTCATCGGAGCGGACGGTCAGCTGGGAGTGGATGTCTGCCAGGAATTCGAGCAGAACGGCGATGAAGTCCATCGCCTCGGGCACAGCCAACTTGAGATTACATCCTCCGAGACGGTACACGATGTTCTGTCCAAGATCGAACCGGACGTTATCGTAAACACCGCCGCCTTCCATCACGTCGAGCAATGCGAGCAGGATCCGGTGAAGGCCTTCGCCATCAATGCCGGCGGCGTCCGTAACGTAGCTGCCACCGCAGCTCGCCTGGGTGCGATCATGTTCCATGTCAGCACCGACTACGTCTTTGATGGGGGCAAGGTAACGCCCTACGTGGAAGACGATCGCCCGCAACCGCTCAATGTGTACGGCAACAGCAAGCTGGCGGGAGAATATTTTGTTGCCAGCACGACGCCGCGGAACTTCGTTCTACGAACCTCCGCCTTGTATGGCAAGAACCCCTGCCGCGCCAAGGGCGGACTGAATTTCGTGGAGTTGATGCGTAAACTTGCCCGGGACGGCAAAGAGATCAAGGTGGTAGACAACGAGTTTGTCACGCCCACGGCAACTCTCGAGTTGGCCCGGCAGATGGTGAAGCTTAGCCGCAGCGATGCCTTCGGCCTTTACCATGCCACAGCCGAGGGAAACTGCTCCTGGTATGAATTCGCACGCGAAATATTCAGCCTTACGGGGACGGAAGCTCGCCTCAGGATTGCTGCTCCGGGAGATTTTCCCGCCAAAGTCCGCCGGCCTGAATATTCGGTTCTGGAAAATGCGGGGCTGAAGTCCATCGGGCTGAATACCTTTCGAAACTGGAAAGATGGTCTGAAGGAATACTTGATCACATCGGACCGCGAAGTGTTGACCTGATTCACAAACCCGTTCACCGCGCTTGCCGTTGCACTCCGCTCCACAGAATCCCCTCGACCCCGCTCTCGCGCTAATGTCTTCGCGATAAAAATAGTTTTTTCCTAGACAGCTGGAACTAGCCAAGACTGAACCATGCTTGGAATCATAAAATCCATCGCCGCCAAAATTTCTCCTACTTTTTACGATAGATGCCGGGCCTGGTCGGTGCTCGAACACAATCTCCGCAGCCGCCTCTCCGCCGCCCGGCAGTTTGATTCCCGGGAGAGTCTGTGGCGGGATTTGTTCGGCTCCATCGGAGCCAACGAGAAACTACTGGTATTGGAATTTGGCGTCTTCAATGGCTACAGCATCCATCAGTTTGCCGAGCTGAACCAGAACTCCGACAGCCGATTCGTCGGATTCGATAGCTTCGAAGGACTGCCCGAGGATTGGACGCCGAAGTGTCCCAAGGGAACGTTCTCGCAGGATGGCCAGCCGCCGCCGGTGCGAGACCCCAGAATCTCATTCGTGAAGGGATGGTTCAGCGATACCCTGATTCCGAGCCTGCAGGCGATCGATATTCGCGATCGCATCGTGGTCTGTCATTTTGACGCCGATCTGTATTCCTCCACCCTGTTCTGTCTCACCGCTGTACTGCAACGCTTCCCCGCCTTCTATTTTATTTTCGATGAGTTCTGCGGCCACGAGGCCCGTGCCCTGGGCGATGTGATGCAGGCCTATCCGATTGAGCTGTCGTTTATGGGACAGACGCGAGAAAAATATCCCTCTCAGGTTAGCGGAAAAGTCATCAACCGATCCAAGTTTTGACAACCGAATCGCAAGTTTGCGTGATATTGTCAACCGCTGAGAAGAGCTCCAGACAAGGATTTCGCGGCCGGGCCCCGCTCTATGCGCATTCGTGGAAATGGAATAGAGAGCCGGGCTGCAAGCGCTGCCTTTTTCTGGCAGATCTCATGCTGAAAACGCTCTCCAAGTGTCTCCTGGTTTTCTCCTTGCTTTCCTGTTTCACGATTTCAGCCTCCGCCCAATGCACGGAAGCTGGAGACGCGTGTGCGAAGAATGTTCCTCGCCTGGTGAGGTTTGCTGGGGTCTTGAAGGATGCGGCAGGGAATCCGCGCACCGGAACCGTCGGGATCACATTTGCCATTTACAGCGAGTCCACCGGGGGCGCGCCCCTGTGGCAGGAAACCCAGAACGTTCATCTGGATGAGCAAGGACATTACGCGATCATGCTGGGCATGACCCAGATCACGGGTCTGCCGGCGGGATTATTTGCTTCCGGAGATCCGCGGTGGCTCAGCGTACAGGCCCAGTTACCCGACGAGAGCGAGCGGCCTCGCGTACTGCTGGTGAGCGTCCCCTATGCTCTGCAAGCCGCGAACGCAGAGACTCTGGGTGGGTTGCCGCCCTCGGCGTTCGTCAGAGTCGCTCCTCCGCCCTCAAACCTAAGCTCGCCGCAGGCCGAAGCCGCCAACCCAAGCGCGCTCGTGACTTTGGGAACAGCCCCCGTGGCCAGTTCCGTTCAGGCGGCAAACGGGAGTTCTACAGTTGCCGTTCCCAACTCGCAAACTCCCGATGCCAAGGCTGCTGGCAACCCAGCGGTCTCGATACCCGCAGCCAACACCTCCAACGTGCTCTACGCCGAGCAATTTGTGGGCGGAGTTCCGGACGCCATCAAGGCTTGCCCGGCGTTGGGATGCGTTATTTATGCCTATTCGCAGATGGCGAATCGCAACCTGAAAACCATCGACCCGGGGACCAAGACGATCACGATTTACCTGGGCCCGTACACCTACTACGTAAACCAGATTGTGCTGCGGCGCGACCTGAAGATCATCGGGATGGGTTCGGGCATCACTTTTCTGAAATCGGTCAACGGAAACAATCCCGTGGTGGTCGTGCCCCAGGTGGCATTCGGCGTTGCCACCAACGTATTCCTCTCCGGGTTTCGTTTGATTGGCTCGGATGGCAACTCCTCCGAAGACGCCATGTTCTGGGACTCCAGCGGAAACGTCGACTCCGGAGTCTGGTACTCGGAATTGCAGGACATTGCCATCATCGGTTTCGCCGGCATCGGCATTCACCTGCGAGGTACGAGCGCGGACTTCAGTGGCATGACTCAGTTCGTGCAATTTAATCGTGTAGTAGTGTGGCGGTCGAAAGGCGGAGGCAACGGATTGAGAATCGAGGGCGCCGCCTACGAGCTCTCTTTCAACGATTGCCAATTCGACGGTACCGCGCCGGGAGATGGAACCAACATCTTTCTGGGAGCATTTCCGCCGAGTCCCTTCGCGGTTCCCACCAACATCAGCTTTAGCCGGCTGACTACGCAACTGGCTGCTACCGCGGTGCAAATTGACGGAGGCTGGGCCGTCTCTTTTTATAGCCCTCATCACGAGTCTCTGTGGGGCGTGTATTGGGTCACGGAGAACACCGGGGCCGGCCTCCGGGGACTTACCATTTCCGATGCTGGCTTTCAGAGCAGCGGCGTGAACGGCGGAGCCGGCTATTTGCTCAACGTGGCTACTCCGTCGGCAACCGGCATCCGGTTCGTGCACAATCACATCATGGGTCCGGCCGATGCCGTGGTTCTGGCAACGCAAGGCGCCAGCATCGTCTACGAAGACAACGAGTTTTTTGGCGGCACCAGCTTGCCCGGCACGAGTGGGATCACTCTGCAGCTGGCGCCAAGTTCCACCATCGCCATTAATGGCGCGCGCACCGTCGGACTGACCAGTTCAACCACTCCGATCACGACCATCCAGTCCAGTCTCGGTGCCGGAGAGGCAGCGACTTTCTTTACCATCAACGGGCCCGTGACCTTTGCCAGCGGCGGAAACATCAACCTGCTGGGAGCGACGACCCTTGTGGTCAATGGCTCGATCACGTTCGCAGTCAGTGACCTCGGTACAACCCCATCGTGGGTCCCCATTTCCCAGTGGACAGCTTCACCCTAGCTTCGCCATCTCCCACGCCGTCTGTGTGCGCCCAGCCACGTTGAATTCTGGAGTATCCCCAACCACTCCTACTGCCCACCTTGCTCGCCGTCCCCGCCTGAAGCTTTTTTCCTGATCCCCAGAAGTTCTAGCATGGCGTGCCATGCTCCTTTGGCCATGCAGCGTAATTTCTCGGCACGATCGCGCTCCACCAGAGACACCTTCACGGTCTCGCGTAGCCAGCCAAAGGCATCGTTAAGAACCCACGACATTTCCGAGCTGAAATATCTGCCATACACCAGCAGACGATTGCGTGCGTTGTGATAACGCCGGCTGGCGCTGTGATTCGAGGTGCGAAATCGTTTCCCCAGGAAGCGATGCGAAGTAGGCGAACCGAGCTGGTGCGCCAGCACTGCGTTTTGCGCCTGGATGACCCTGAACCCGTGCTTGCGCAAGCGAAGGCAAAACTCGTGGTCGACATAGTCCATGAAGAGCGACTCGTCATATCGGCCACAGGAGCCAAACACCGACGTTTTCACCAGGCTCCCGGACGTCATGGCAGTCTTGATTTCCCGCAATACGAAGCGCTCGGGCGGACCTGAGCTGTGGCGGTCATGCTCGGTCCATTCCGTATGGTTGGCGCCGATGAGTCCAACCTGGTCGCGAAAAGGACAGGCCGAATAGGCTGCAAAGATGGCGGCAAAGTAGTCGGCGGGGGCACGACTGTCCTGATCAAACGTGGCAACCCAGGAGAATTGGCCACTCGAGAGCGCTCGTTCGATTCCCTTATTCAACCCACCGGCAATGCCCAGGTTTTGCTCGTTCCATATCACTTCCACATCAGGGGAAGCGGCGGCCCGAGCGATCAAGGGATGGGCGGCTGGGGCCGACTGGTTATCGACAATAATCAGTTTGCCGACCTGAGGGAGCAGGGCTCGAACATTTTCCTCGAAGCTCGAGTCCGGATTGTAGGTCACCACCACCGCACAGACATCGGGATAGGCACCCGCTCTCGGTGGCGGAATCGATTGAGGGTCGCTTTGCCCAGAACTCACCTGATCCTGACTCCTCGATTTAGCGTCATTCAGTCCGCTTTGATCAAATGAGGCGCGTTGCGGCTGCCGTTTGATTCTACAAGCTCTCTAGCTTTGAGACGGTGAAAGGCCGCGACCTTCTTCCCGGCAACCAAAGCCTTCCGTTCGTAGGCGTGCCGGTATGCTGCACGAATTAGTTCGGGTTGGTAATGCTGGCAAACCCTCGCATCAATTCAGGAACGTTTCCATTCCGCCGACGGGGAACGGACTTGCCATCTGCCGCGTTCTGATTGGGGTACATCGGCATGGAATTATTCTCTGTCTACTTGGCGGGCAGTTTACTTTCACCTGACGTCCCGTACATGCTCTGACAAGGCGCGAGTTTAAAACAGTCCTATACAATACTACCTGTGTCCCATATCGATCCGCCGATTCAGACACCCCTGCCAGACAGCGCCATCGGAACCAAGATTATCCGGAACACAGCATCCGGAGTGCTTAGACTTGTCGTGCTGGCTCCTATTCCTTTCCTTCTCACACCATTTCTGCTGCGACACATCGGAGCCAGCGGGTTTGGAATCTGGGCTGTTCTCTTATCTTTTAATGGTTTAACCGCTCTCGCTGATTTTGGCGTAATGGGGACACTTACCAAGCATGTGTCCGAGCACTATACCCATGGGGACTACCTAAGTCTTAACCGGGTAATCAACGCCGGCGTATTGATGTTTTCGATCATTGCCCTGGCGGGCCTGCTGACCATGCAGGCGGCAACCGGATTTCTGATCTCGGTTTTTTTTCGGCAGTCGGCGCTTCCACTGATTCAAATTCAGCATGCCATTCGCCTCTTGGGGGTAGCGATTGCTCTGAATCTTCTCGCCTTTCCGTTCGCTTCGGTAATTGCCGGGCTGCAACGGCTTGACCTGACCAATCTTCTCTGGGGTCTTAACGCCCTGATCACCGCCATAGCCGCTGTGGTCTTCATCGAGTTAGGTAGAGGAATCGATGGGTTGGTCGATGCCATCGTTTTAACCTCAGCGATCATCTTCCTGCTCAATGTAATCCTCACCAGGAAGCTGCTTCCCCAACTCCGCATTCATCCGGGCCATGTTCGGATGGCGGATGTCAAGGCATTGTCGGTTTTCAGCCTCAAGGTTTACGTGGTGCAAATGGCATCGATGGTTTATTTCCATACCGAGAAACTGCTGCTGGCGCATTTTGCCGGACCGACACCGGTGGGCTGGTATGAGATAGCCAACGACCTTGCGCTGAAGCTTCGTAACGCACCTGCTTTGCTGATGACGCCTTTACTGCCGGCTGCCGCGGAGCTGGAAGTTCGGGGCGATGACGCCAGAACGTCGGAGATGTATTACCGGGCGCACAAGTATCTTGCCTTCGTGGGCGTGGCCATGATCGCTGTCGTGGGCCTGTTGGCTCACCGGTTTGTTGCCCTATGGCTGGGCCCGGGATTTTCACCCGCGGCCCGGGCGCTCATCGTGCTGACCGCGGTTCAGATCGCGAATCTGGCGGCTGGACCGGCGCTGTTTATTCTCATCGGGAGAGGGACACTGGGTCCCGCGGTTCGCTTTGCCCTGGTTGGCATGTTTGGCACTCTGATCCTGAGCAGTATTTTGATCTCGCTTCGGGGCTTCACCGGCGCCTTGTACGGCACCAGCATCTCCGTTCTGAGCGCCGCCGCTTATCTGATATGGATGTTTCACCAAGAGACCGGTTTCTCGATACGAAGGCTGCTGAAAATCTATGTGCTGCCTCTGGCGTGGGGCCTCTGCATAATCGGGCTCACATCCAGACTGGTTCCAGTCGGCCAGTTTCATTGGGTGGGGGTGATCCTTACGGCCATCTCTGTCGGTGCCGCCTATTCGGCCGGACTCCTGCTGCTCCGTTATTTCGATGCCTTTGACCTGCGGGTGCTGCAACGTTTTGTCCCCATTCCCGAAGCTCTGTTTACGAGCCGGTTGTTCCGTTAGGGTTGCGAGTTGTTCCGGAGTTTCACTGGCGTCCGATTCAGGGTACGGTTACGCAGGCACGGCTCTGCGTGTCGCGCAAACTTTGCAGGACGCCGCCATTTTCATCGGTGTTCCCATGCGCACAGAATGGGCTCTTGACTGAGATTCGGAAAGAACCCCAGATTTTGTTGTCCTGGAATACGTTGTTGCTGTTGTGGTCTCCCTTTTCGTACAACGCATAGATATTGGCTGTCGCGGATGGGTGGTCGGTAATAATTTGATTTCCGATCACCTGCGCGGCCTCTACATTCCCTTGCTCGATCATTCCAAAGAGAGTCTTGCGCGAGCCGGGGCTAGCCAATGTAATCGTGTTTTCGGAGATGGAAAAATTCCGGAATTGCCCAATTCCGCCGATCACAATTCCGTACGATTGCGGATGAACGATCTGATTATGCGAGATCACTACGCCGCTGTTGTTTAAGCTGTCGATATTGAAACCGTAGACGGTGTCGATCGCCTGGTTATCGTGAAAGTGTACATTCGAGATTCGCCATCCCCCGTAGCCGGACCAGTAACCCACCACAGTGTTGTAGCGGATCTCGGATACGGAGTTACCGACGGCAATGGCCGTGCACTCTCCGCCGCCCCAGTGATCCAGCGTGACGTGTTCGATGACATTTCCAGTACTGGCAGTAGCGCTGGGAGCCGGCGAGCCGATCTCGACGGGGAAGTCCTCCGCTAATTCTCCGGCAACGTTCATGACATGGATGTCGTGGATCCAATGTTCTCCGCGGTTCGATTGCAGAAAAATCGCTTGCAGCTCCAGCTTGGTTTTGTAGCGGGCCTTAAGCTGAGGAAAGTTGGCATCGAGAGTGAGGTCCGAAATCTCCACGCCGTAAGAATTCAAGTCATATGTCGTAATAATTTCTTCGCCGAAGTATTTGCCGGTCGCCGTATCGAAATAGAGATCGGTCAGCTGCAGGACGGTTTGATCCACGCCTGCGCCGTGAATCTTCCAACCCTGGTTCACCGTAAAGCCCGCCAGCTGCTTTTTATCGTGATGGCCTTCGCCGAGAACATAGTCACGGCTGCCCTCGGTCTGAAACGTGCCGGGCCCCAGGCAGACCATAAGATGGGTCAAGCCGGCCTCGGAGCGGGAGCGCAAGAGACTGTCAAACTTCTCCGCAGTGCTGCCGTCGAACGGGTCAGATGCGGTGCCGGCGCCAGACTTTCCGTCGTTACGATATGCGATGAAGATTCTCGTATAGCCACCAGGCACCGCACGACTGCAGTCCGGATTCGCAAAATGAAGGACGGCTGGTTGATTGTTCGGCAGCGGAGTCGAGACGGCAACGTGACCTGAACAAACCCAGAAAGAAAATACGGTCGACAGGATCAGCGTGGCGGACAGCGGCCGAATGGGCTGTTGCCGTTTCGCTAGAGGAAGTTGAATCAAGCCAGAGTACGCCGGACTGTAGTTCGCTGCTTTCATTCCTTCAGCGAGTCGCCGGGGAAACTCTTTCAATTCGGACGATTGCTTTATAATGCCCGATCCAGCGCTTTCAGAAAACCGATCTATGAATTCTTTTATCAGAAAAGCAGGAAGCTCGCTCGTGTTGAATACCCGATGGGGCCGAGCTCTCCTCGCCGACGCCTTTCACGCCTCGTATTACCGCTCGAAGACCTGGTCGAAAAACCGGTTTCTCGGGTTCCCGATTTATCAATGTCCTTTCGACCTCCAGCTGTATCACGAACTGGTCTTCGATGTACAACCCCGTTTAATCATCCAGACCGGGGTGGCGCAGGGCGGTTCGATTTTGTATTTCGCTACTCTTCTCGATTTGATTTCCGCTCCTGCCGACGCGGTTGTGGTTGGAATCGACATCCAGCTGACTGAGAGTGCCAGGAAATTGAACCATCCTCGTATTCGTTTGATCGAGGGCAGTTCGGTTGACCCCGGTGTTCTAGAGCAGGTGCGAAGAGATGCCGGGGGTCACAAGGGACTTGTTATATTGGACTCCGACCACAGCAAATCTCACGTGCTAAACGAATTGAACGCATACAAAGAATTTGTCGAGGTCGGTGGTTATTTAGTGGTTGAAGACACTAATATCAACGGTCATCCGGTGGAGCGCGGTTTTGGCCCGGGCCCGCTGGAAGCGGTGCGCGAGTTTCTCCCAGCCGATGATCGCTTTCGCAGCGATGAGCTGCTGTGGGAGAGAAATCAGTTTTCGTTTCATCAGCACGGCTGGCTCAAACGGATTCGTGAATGATTCGGCTTGCCCGGCTTGATCTTGGAGTTGAATTGTAAAAATGCGTAAAGATCAGGTTTCAGGCTTGTCAGGCGACGGTGACCTTGCCATAATCCATCGCCAGCGGTTTTAGTCAAATTCTAAAACTCACGGTGATCGCTCCTTGCCCTTCCGAGCCTTGGTGGTTGTACTGGCCCTTTTTTCCCTGGGAATCTTAATAATCTCCTGCACCTCCTCGCGGACTTCCTCCTCTTCGAGTTCATCGGGAGCAGCAGTCACCGCAGGGGACGTGCTCACCTTTCACAACGACCTCGCCCGCACCGGCCAATATCTCAATGAAGCGATCCTGACCACCACGAATGTCCGTACCCCCACTTTCGGCAAGGTCGGGTTTTTTACAGTGGATGGGAAGGTGGACGCTCAGCCCCTTTATCTCTCCAATGTCAACATCCCCAATCAGGGTATGCACTCGGTATTGTATGTGGCCACGGAGCACGGCAGCGTCTTTGCGTTTGACGCGGCCAACGGTCAATACCTGTGGAATGTTTCCTTGCTGGGAGCGGGGGAGAGCACGAGTGATACGCGGGGATGCGATGAAGCGGTGAGCCCGGAGATTGGAATCACGTCAACCCCGGTGATCGATCGCACCCAAGGACCGAACGGCGCGATTTATGTGGTCGCGATGTCGAAGGATGCCTCGGGCAATTATTTTCAGCGCTTGCATGCCTTGGACGTAGCCACCGGCGCCGAACTGTTCGGAGGGCCGAAGACCATCACAGCGTCTTATCCGGGAGTAGGAGACAACAGCTCCGGAGGGTTCGTGATTTTCGATCCCGCGCAATACAAAGATCGGGCCGCTCTGCTGCTGCTGAATGGCGTGGTTTATACGAGCTGGGCGTCGCATTGCGACCAGCGTCCTTACACCGGCTGGGTGATCGGCTATGACGAAACCACGCTGAACCAGACTCAAGTTTTGAATTTGACGCCGAATGGCAACGAAGGCGCGATCTGGATGAGCGGGGGTGGTCCCGCCGCCGACAGTCAGGGAAATATCTACGTGCTGGATGGCAACGGAACGTTCGATACCACGCTCGATGCCAACGGCTTTCCTGGCCAGGGTGATTTTGGCAACGGCTTCCTGAAATTGTCTACCCAGGGTGGCACACTGGCCGTGGCTGACTACTTTGAGATGGCCGCCGAGCAGCAGGAGAATGACAACGACAAGGATCTGGGGTCGGGCGGGACCGTGGTTCTGCCCGATCAGACAGACGCTTCAGGGAAAGTGTGGCACTTGGCGGTCGGCGCCGGCAAGGATTTGAACTTGTACATCGTCGATCGGGATGCGATGGGAAAGTTCAATCCCGCGGGAGATGCGATCTTCCATAAGGAGGTCGCCTTGTTCCCGGCGCGCGTATTCTCGACTCCCGCTTTCTTCAACGGAAGTCTCTACTACGGCGCTGTGAACGACCAGATCAAGGCGTTTAGCCTGAAAAATGCGCAATTTTCATCCGTCCCGACCAGCGAAACGGCCAGGGTATTTCCCAGTCCCGGAGCCACGCCCAGCATTTCTGCCAACGGTACGAAGAACGGGATATTGTGGGTGGTGGAGAACGGTTTTTCGGCCACGCTGCACGCCTACGATGCCACCGATCTGTCTAAGGAGCTTTACAACAGCAATCAAGCGCCTTTCTCGCAAGACCAGGTCGGTCCCGGCAACAAGTTCATAGCTCCCACCATCGCCAATGGCAGAGTCTACGTGGGGACCACGTACGGAGTCGCTGTCTTCGGACTACGACAGTAGATCGGGTGCTTCTCGAAGGTATCGTCGCGGTCCCGCGTTCCTTCCGTTCAGAGTCTCGCCCTCCTGAGCGCTAATTCCCCATAAAGCACAACTTCCAGAACGAAACAGACCCTGACCCTCGCGATAACCCGGAGAGCGAAAGACGATTGCAGTCCGGGCTGCTCTCTGACAAAGTCCTGGTCAGGCTTCAGCTTCATCTGCCTCGATACTCAGCTCAATACTCGGCTCATCACGCATTCCGAGAGCGTGGCGGCCGGCTGCAGCCACTGACTTCGAACAGGAAGGCTTACGATGAATCGATTTGCTGCAGTCTTCGTAGTTACAGTGCTGGCATTAGGCGCCAGCGCTCCGGTACATGCCCAAGCCACACGAACCTGGATTTCAGGCGTGGGAGACGACGTCAACCCTTGCAGCCGCACAGCCCCTTGCAAGACTTTTGCCGGCGCCATCGCGAAAACCGCCGCCGCGGGCGAAATCTCTGCGCTCGATCCTGGGACCTTTGGCGCGGTGACGATTACAAAGTCCATCACTCTCAATGGAGATGGAGACCTGGCCGGCATCACCTCTCCTGGGACCAGCGGAATCACGATAAGCGCCGGGCCGAATGACGTGGTACTGCTGCACAATTTGTCGATTAATGGAGCCGCTCTGGGACTCGACGGCATACGCGTGATCTCGGCCGGCATGCTGGTGGTGGAAAATTGCACTATCTCTGGTGTCACCCAAAACGGCATTGAGATAGCAGTCTCGGGCAACACAGCTCTGTCGGTCAGGAAAACCAGTTTTATTGGAGGCGCGGCGGGAGTGCGTCTCACCTCGGGAGCGGTCACGGCATCTTTGCGCGATGTTTCCATCGTGGGCGCGACCAATGGCGTCTACGCGTCGGTCGGGACAACCTCGGTAAGCCACTCCGTGATGGCAGAAAATACCGGAGTGGGAGCGCTCGCGGATGGCAGCGCCGTCATAAACCTGGAAAGCAATATGCTGACCGGCAACGCCACCGCGGTGCAAGCGTTGACCGGCGCCACGATTCGTGTTTCCAACAACGATATCTTCGACAATGTCGCTGGTTTTGGTTGTGGCGGCGGGCTGCTGGCGACGGCTGCCAACAATCGCAAAGCCGGGAATATTGGCGGTGGAACCGTCTGCTCGCCGACCGCTCCCATCAACGTACAGTAGCAATCGGGCAGGGCGGCAGCGTCTTTCGGAGCAACATTGCGGTCAGGTTTCGTAGCCTAGTTCTTGCAGCAAGTCTCCGGCAACCCGAAGGAATTGCGCCCGCTCCGCCAGCGTCATCTTGTTCTTCCAGTCGAAGATCCGCCTGACTTCGGGTGCTTCCAGGGTAAGGCGTTGCTGAAACATTCGTTGTTCATGAGTTACCAACACCCGGTTGCCGATTGTGACGCGGGACCTGTGCTCGCGCAATCGTTCAGCCGATCGCTCCCAGTAGCGAAGCATGGCGACATCAAAGTCCAGCTTTATAAAACTGCAGATCGATCGCAGGACTGCGGCTGGATCTTGTACCAGGCTTTCGTAACGTACTTCCATATATGCGCCGCACTGCGATCTGGTTCGGCGCGCCTTTTGGATCAGCTTGCGCCAATAGACGGCCAAGGCCGGTATGTCTTTGGCCGGAGCGAATGGCATGGTCCGGAGCGACAAAGCTACATCTCTGCCATCCCGAATAATGTGCAAGAAGTGGGCTTCCGGCAGGAACCCTGCGATCGACTTCATGTGTTTGCAATACAGAGGCGTTTTGTCGCCATAGCGAATCTTGTTCTGTTGTTCGGCATAGAGCCGGTAAAAAGTTCGTAACCCCTCTCCCAAATCGAAGGGTTCAACCTGGCGCAGGTGCTGGCGAAACTCCCGCGCCCCCAGCCCAAAATCTGCCCATGGTCCGCTCTTGAAGGGAAGTCGCGTGACGGCGCGAAACAAACTTTCCCGAGGCGCAAACATAGTCAGCCAATGCAGTGGCCAGGCCAGAAAGCCGGTCTCCGGCGGGATGGCCAGGCAGGGGTGAGAATCCAACATGAAGCGCAGCAGTGTGGTGCCGGATCGAGGCACGCCGACAATGATCGGCATGGGCGTACGCTCGGCCGGGCTGGGGAAAGTGGCGAACGCCGATCGAAATGGATCTGCACAGGCCATGCTGCAACGCGCGTCATGTCACTCGCAGCGACAAGTCTAAGGAGTGGCACTACAAATCGGGCCACAATCGTGAGCTAAAAAATATCCGCGCTGCCGTTTCGGGAAGTTTCGCCTCGCCTAGTCCCTTCGTGCGGCGACGTAGCCTTGACCATGCCTGGAACAGCTCATAACCTCGCGACAGAGCACGGGTCAGGCGGCGTCCTTCCATGCAATTGTCGGTTCTATGCGGGCCCAGGAATCTTTGGCAGCTTCGCAACCCCGCGCTGGTGGTGGCCCATCCCGGGCACGAGTTGAAAATCTTTGGATGGCTGTCTGCGTGCAAACCGCGAGTGCATATCCTCACCGATGGATCGGGAGGTGGCGTTCCGCGGGTGCATTCGACAGCGACACTGCTGAAGCGTTTGGGAGCCATCCCTGGCGAGGTCTTCGGGCGGGTGTCGGATGCAGAAATCTACGGCGCGATTTTAGATAAACGAATCGCGACCTTTCTGGACATAGTCGACGGGCTGGCGACTTCATTGATCGAAAACGAAACGGACTTCGTGGCCGGAGATGCAACGGAAGGTTTTAATCCCACGCATGATGTTTGCCGCGCCCTGCTCAACGCCGCCGTCTCCATCGCGCAACGGGTTACCGGCAGGTTCATTGCAAATTATGAGTTTTGCTTGACGGAGTGGGAGCAGCATTGCCGCGAATTCCACGATCACCACTGCTGGCATTTGCGGCTGGAAGATTCATTGCTGCGGGAAAAACTGGCGGCGGCCTCAGATTACATCGAGCTGAAAGCTGAAATTCAACAGGCCATCGCTTCCAAGGGAAGGGAATATTTCCGCATCGAATGCCTGAGAAATGTGGTCGCACCTGTCGCCCAGGTTTCCCCTGAATCCGGGTCTGCCTTCAAACCTTATTACGAAACTCACGGAGAGGAACGGGTAGCCGAGGACAAATACGCGTCGGTCATCCGCTACCAGCAGCATATGCTCCCTATTCTCGCTGCAGTCCAGAACTACGCGCTCGACAGCAGGAAAAACCCGAAACTGTATTTTTCTTCTACTGCCGTCGCGGGACTCTGACGTTTCGAAGGCGCATCCGTTCCCGCTCCATGGCCCAGTTGAAACAGCGGCCTAGAATTGGCCAGTTCACGAGTTTCTTGAAACGTTGTCTTTCCAATTCGATTCTCGCGTCGTAGCCCCAATTGACCAGGTATTCCGCAACCGCGCTCAACTCCTTCCGCCGCCGGGCTTCGTCAGGCTGCTCATGCCAGACCTGCTGCTCCGCGATCGCTTCCTTGTAGAGGTCCAGCCACTCGAGCAGGGCGCTGGTGAGTGACGCCTCTGCTCGGACTCGCTCGGAAACCCTCCTGGCCTCGTGCGCGTCGTAGCGCTTGATCTCAGCCGCAATCGACGCAGGATCCAGAGGACGCAGCAGCGTTCCCGATCCAAAGTTGAGTTTTCTGAGCTCGGTGAAACTAGAGCCATCGACCATGCCTCCGAGGCCGGCGAAATCGCAGAGCACCACGGCTGAACCGACGGCCATGGCTTCGAGAGCACACCTGGCTTTCGCAAAAACAATGTCGTATGCCAGCAGAGCCTCTTCCGGCTTCGCAGTGGAGGTCTTGAAGCCCTTGCCGATGACATCGACGGCAATTCCTGAACTCTTGCAGGCTTCGGTGACCGCCGCGGTGTGAGTCAGCCGGGTAGCGTAGTTGCTGAAAATGGCGGCGCGCCTGGGCTGGCCGGGCAAGGGTGGACGGGGTTTGAAGCGGGAAAGATCGACCGCGTTGAACACGATCCGGATATTCTCCCGGGGAATGCTGGTGCTTTCTTCGAAGCGTTTCTGACAGCGGTAGTCCACTGCCACATAGCGCAGCACCCGTGGAAAAATCAGGGGATCGTCGTGCCAGGCGGTGGCGTCATGGCAGACAAAGATGGCTGGTGTATCGGGAAACTGCAACAGGGCCGTCAAAGTTTCAGCATGATGATGCCCGTGAATGATGTCAGGGGTAAACGGAATCTGCCGGACGTCGCTATGCACCATAATGCCTTGCGACTGGAGTTGGTGCGCTACCGCCCCCAGGGCAGGGGAATAGATCACGGGCACGTGGCCTAGCTTCCGTAGCTCCAGGGCCAGGTCCCGGGTCACGGTCTCCGTGCCCGATCCGTCGAGCAGCACCCGGTTTGTGATGAGAACTCTCAATGCCGTGGCAGACGCAGTACGAGAGTGCGCTCAGATTCCGAAACTCCCTGGAGTTGAGCCTAGCACCGGGCCGGCGTGGGTTTCAGCTACAATCGGGCCGGTTCCATCGCGGAATGAGGTTGCCGGACCAAAATGGCAACGCTCGCTTAACTGGTCGCGGAAATAACGTAAACCAGAACGCCGGAAGACTGGCAGGCCAAGCGAGGCTTAACCCCCGCATGTTTTTACCTGGCCGTGACATGCCAATGTTTTCTGCGCTTATAATATTCCGAAATTCCTAGGCGAACCCTGTTTAAGCAAAGGAGGCTTTACCATGAGCATCAATCCAGACAAGCTAAATGAATTTCTAGGCAAAGCAGTGGTGGATTTTGGGGCTGTGTTTCATGCCGCGCTGGTGCGGGTCGGAGACAAGCTGGGCCTGTACAAGGCGCTGGCCGCGGGCGGAGCTCAAACTCCCGCCGAGTTGGCCAAGCGAACCGGGACGGCCGAGCGCTACGTCCGGGAATGGCTGTGTAATCAAGCGGCCGGCGGATATGTCACCTATGACAGCCAGACTGGCAAGTTCTCTCTCAGCGAAGAGCAAGCCTTCACCCTGGCGGACGAAAATAGTCCGGCGTTTCTACCGGGGATGTTCCAGGTGGCGTTGGCGGCGGTCAGGGCGGAGGAGCAAGTCACCGAGCGGTTCAAAACCGGGAAAGGCTTGGGTTGGCATGAGCATCATCCCGAGCTATTCGTTGGGACGGAGCGATTTTTCCGGCCTGGATATGCGGCCAATCTGATCAACTCGTGGATTCCAGCTCTTGAAGGAGTAAAGGAGAAACTCGAGAAAGGCGCTACCGTGGCCGATGTCGGCTGTGGCCTGGGCGCGTCCACCGTGCTGATGGCCCAATCTTTTCCGAAGTCCAAATTCTTTGGATTCGACTATCACGACAAGTCTATTGAAACCGCAAAACAGCGTGCCAAGGACGCCGGGGTCGGTGATCGAATCGAATTCAAGGTTGCCATGGCAAAGGACTATCCCGGGCAGAATTACGACTTCGTGACTTTTTTTGATTGCCTGCACGATATGGGCGATCCCGTCGGCGCCTCCCGCCACGTTCACAGTACGTTGAAGAGCGATGGAACCTGGATGATCGTCGAGCCCTTTGCCGGAGACAAGATCGAAGAAAATCTCCATCCGGTAGGCCGAGCTTTTTACGGGGCCTCGACTCTGCTCTGCACTCCGGCTTCGCTGTCCCAGGAAGTAGGCCTGGCTCTGGGCGCGCAGGCGGGAGAGAAACGTCTGCGTGATGTCGTCTCCGCCGGTGGCTTGAAGCGTTTCCGCCGGGCAACTCAAACCCCATTCAACATGATCTTCGAGGTTCGGCCGTAGCGCTGCACCAAGGCCCAGGGCTGGCGAGCGTAAGGAAATACGCGCTCGCCAGCCTGCTCGAACCTGATCGGTTGAACGAAGGCGGAGCCACGAACCCATGATTGTCATCGACAACGAACGAGTGCAACTCTCCACCGCCTACGGGCCGATGCAGACCCACATTACCCGCCCAGCCGCGCCCGGCAAGTATCCCGGGGTGGTTTTCTTTACCGAGATTTTTCAGGTGACTGGGCCGATTCGCAGAACAGCCGCGATGCTCGCAGGGCACGGATACATCGTCGCCGTCCCCGAGATCTATCACGAGTTCGAATCTGCCGGGACGGTCCTGGCCTATGACCAGGCCGGGGCCGACCGCGGCAATGTGCTGAAGACCACCAAGGAGCTGGCGAGCTACGATGCGGACGCGCGCGCCGTACTCGACCATCTGAAGTCGCGCCCGGACTGTAGCGGTCAACTGGGAGCGCTGGGAATCTGCATCGGAGGACATCTGGCATTCCGCGCGGCCATGAATCCCGACGTGGCGGGGGCGGCATGCTTTTACGCGACGGATATCCACAAGGGCAGCCTGGGCAAAGGAATGAAGGACGATTCGCTCCTCCGCGCCCAGGACATTCAAGGCGAGCTTTTGATGATCTGGGGCCGTCAGGACCCGCACATCCCTCTGGAAGGCCGGATGAAGGTTCTGGCTCGATTGAACGAGGTCAACGCGAAGTTCAGTTGGCACGAGGTCAACGGCGCGCACGCATTCATGCGTGATGAGGGCATCCGTTATGACCCGGAGCTGGCGTATCAGCTTTACGGTCTGGTCTTCGATTTCTTTCATCGCCGGCTGGGTTCCGGCGACTTGCCGGTTCCAGTTGCGGGCGCGGCAGAGACGAAACACTAGTGACCGTGAAACGAGCCACGCGGGACCGGGTCTGAAACCCGGCCGGGCCGAGCGCAGCTCGGCTGCTTTCTGGTGACAAGAAAAGCTCTGTCAATCTGCGCTCGACTTCCTTGCCTGGCTTCTTGGCGGCAGTACGACGATGGGCCATGCCGAGGCCGCGCGGCTTCAAATGACCAGCCCAGCGGGCGATGCAGCGCCGTGTTAAATCCGGTTTATCCACAGGCTGAACCAATTGCGTCACTTCTGAATGAGCGTAGCTCCGTTTAGTTTCGTACTTCGCTTCAGAGCAGGAGAACGACAGCAAGATGGATTGGTTCAAGGCTCGTGACGCTCATTTTCTCGGCCTGCAAACTGCGGTGTTTTGCGTGGCTTGCGAATTGATCAGTGAAAACAACACTCCCCACTGCCTGGCCTGCGGAAGTCAGGCTCTGATCAGCCTGTCGCGGGTGCTGGGAGGCTCGCTGCACCGCCAGCAGACAGCTCACCTGATTGCGGATGCCGAACTGGATCGCCTGGTGCACGAACTGATCCGAACCGTGCCCGTCACCGCAGTCCCGGTCATGGACGATCATCTGCCGGTCTCCTTCGCCTCGCTGGCCCCGGGGCGCAGTCATGTCAGACGCTCGCCAGAGCCACAGCCTGCGGCTCTGCCGGTGGGCTCCGGGCCGTCTATATTTCCCGCGGACGTCGATCTTGAACCCGCGATCAGCTTGATCGCCGAGCGGGCGAAGTCCCTGACCGGCGCGAGCGGCGCCGCCATCGCCTTGCGCAAAGGCGACGAGATGGTTTGCCGGGCACGCGCCGGGCGCACCGCGCCTGACCTGGGGGTTCGTCTTCAGTCCAATTCGGGAATTTCCGCCGACTGCGTACGCACCGGTCAAGTCCTGCTCTGTCATGATGCGCAGGATGATCCCCATGTGGACGTGGCGGTCTGCCAACGTCTCGGAGTTCGGTCAATCCTGGCTGCTCCTCTCCGCCATTTCCGCAGAACTCTGGGAGTCTTCGAAGTTTTCTCCAGCGCGCCGCACGCCTTTGCGGAGCGTGACGTCGCGACCATGCAGCTGCTTTCGAGCGTGATGGTCGCGGCGCTTTCCCGCCTCACTCCTCTTCGCCAGACCGCCTGAACCTTATCCCGCGTTTAATTGTTGGCTGTCTGCACTTCCGGGTTCGGACCTCCGCGTCCGGCGCTGCCGGTCTGAGTTAATATGTTAAGAACTTTGTATGGAACCCACCGGGCCAAATCTGGCCGGCAATTTCCGGCAAACTCGACCTGCAACTGAGCGCCGCCACAGCATGCGCCACCGGGCGCACAGTCCCGCTTACGCCCGCCTGAACGCAACTGATCCGGATGCGACCGATCTCAGCGAGATCCTCGATATCAGCGAAGAAGGCATGTCGGTTCAGACCTCTTCCCGGTTAGAGATCGAACGCAGTCTGAATGTATCTCTGGATCTTTCGGAAACAGGTACGTCCATTCGAACGACTGGGCAGGTCGTCTGGTCAGAGTCTTCGGGACGGGCTGGAATTCGTTTTGCAAGGCTGTCGAGGGAGTCCTTGCACCAGCTCAAGGAATGGCTGTTTGTGAATATTCTGACGGCTTTCGATCACGCGGGCGCCGTTTCGACCGATGAGAATGAATGGAAGAGTGCTTCCAAGCGGCTGCCTCCATCGCATACTATGCCCAAGGATGAATTTATTTCCGGGACATCCCTGATTTCAGGCAATGGCAACGACGGCGCGGAGCCCTACGCGTTTACCAACACCGGCCCGGCCAGGGAAAGAGCGACGGAAAGAGAAAGCGAAGTGGAGCCGAAGCGGTCCGATCGCGAAAGCACGCTGCAGTCGATGGCCGAGCGGGCACTGACTCTCACCCGGGCCACTGGGGCCGCTATCGCCCTGTCCCAGGGCAATGACAACGAGATGACTTGTCTCGCCAGCGCAGGCGATGACTCTCCCCCGGTTGGCTGCCGGCTCCAGGTAGGTTCAGGTTTCTCCGGAGAATGCGTGCGCAGCGGGCGTTCTTTGCGCTGCGATAATTCCGAGACCGATGACCGCGTCGATCGCAATAACTGCAGATCTCTGGGCATTCGGTCTCTGGTCGCGGTGCCCATCCGGCAGGGAAATAAAGTTGTCGGGCTCCTGGAAGTATTCTCACCTCAGCCTTACGCCTTCAACGCCGATGACATCGGCGCGCTGCAGCAATTGACCGGAAGCATCGTCGCAACCATTACTCCCCCAAACCCGGACCAGGCTGAGCTCCCACCGGCGCGGACTCGCGATCCTCAGGCTCGTATTGCTCCCGCGGCAGAGGGAGCTCCGCCACCGGTTCGTTCCGTTTCCGTCGAGAAACGGCCGGCGGCCAACCCCGCAGGCATAGACACCGAACGGCTTGCCGCTGCGACCCGGCCGGTGGGCGAACTCAGTCCGCATCAGCCCCGGACGACTCCGGCAAGGTCAAATCAGCCCAGCCTCGCCAAAGCGCTTTTCGTCGCCGCAATTGGCACTTTTGTTTTTGCGCTGCTTTGGCTGATTGCACCCTGGGTTTCCACCACTTTTCACTCATCGGGACAAGCTACTTCTCACGCCCATGCTCAGGCGCCACAGACTGCAATCGCCAAGTCTCCCACCCTGCCGCCCAGCGTCACCGACCTGGCCAGCCTGCGAAAAGTGGCGGAGCAGGGCGATCCGGCGGCCCAGTTCTCGCTGGGTGCGCGTTATGCCACGGGAGAAGAAGTAAAACAGGATTACACCGAGGCGGTGCGCTGGTTCACCCTGGCCGCCGAGCAGGGCCACATCCTCGCCCAAGCCACTTTGGGCGCATACTACTGGGCAGGCCGGGGCGTGCCGCAGGACTTGACCAAGGCCTACTATTGGTCGGTGCTGGCCCAGGCTGGCGGAGATCAGGCCAGCAAGTATCGTGTCGCCGTTCTCGCCTCTCGCATGAGCCGCAGCCAGGTGCTGGCGGCACAACAGCAAGCCAACGAATGGTTAAGCAATTTCGCCAGCCATCCTCCTTCAACCCCGTAGGCTCGTGGTCGACGATGCCCATAACGCTGGCGTCATCCTGAAGGACTTCAGTCCTGAAGGATCTCGCGCGGACTTCCCCGAGTGCGGGAACGTGCATATCCGCTGCGCTAGATCCTTCGCAAGCTCAGAGTGACCCCTGAGAGGACAAATTCAAGACTGATCGGTCTACAATAAACCTGGAGGTTCTCTGTGCCCACGCTTCGCGAAGTCGTTTACGAGAACGTGCGCGAGGGGGATCTCTACGAGAAACTCGATCGCAACCGTGTGCGCTGTTACGCTTGTGGCCATTGCTGCCCAATTCCCGACGGGCAACCCGGAGTTTGCAAGGTGCGCTACAACCAGGGCGGCACGCTGTACGTGCCCTGGGGATATGTGGGCTGCGTGCAGTGCGATCCCGTCGAGAAGAAGCCGTTCTTCCATGCCTATCCCGGTGCCTTGGCCTACAGCTTCGGAATGCTGGGCTGCGATCTGCACTGTTCTTATTGCCAGAACTGGGTGACGTCGCAGGCACTGCGCGATCCCGAGGCTGTGTCAGCGCCGCTCCAGGCTTCACCGGAGGCCCTGGTGCAGGACGCCCTGCGTCAGGGAGCACGAATTCTGGTCAGCACCTACAACGAGCCCCTGATCACCGCGGAGTGGGCGGTCGAAATATTTAAACAGGCCCGGATGGCCGGCCTCATCACCGGTTTCGTCTCGAACGGAAACGCAACGCCGCAGGTACTGGAATACATTCGGCCGTGGGTCGATCTCTACAAGGTTGATCTCAAGAGCTTCGATGATCGTCACTATCACGAATTGGGCGGACGCATAGGCCCGATTCTCGATACCATTCGAAGCCTGCATAAAATGGGAGTCTGGCTCGAAATCGTCACCCTGCTGATCCCGGGCTTCAATGACGGAGAAGAGGAATTGAAAGGTCTGACTGATTTCCTGGCTGGCGTTTCTCCCGACATTCCCTGGCACGTGACCGCATTTCACAAAGACTACAAAATGGATGACCCCGAGAACACCACTCCCGCGGACCTGCGGCGCGCGGCCGAGATTGGCAAGAGGGCGGGCCTGCGTTACATCTATGCCGGGAACCGGCCGGGAAGAGTGGGTGACCTTGAAGACACGCGCTGTCACGGGTGCGGCGACATCCTGATCCGGCGAAGCGGTTATTTTGTGAAGGATTACCGCGTCACTCCCGACGGCAAGTGTCCCTCATGCCAGACCGCGATTCCGGGGCGCTGGGCCTCCCGGTTTGATGGACAGGTTACCGATCATCCTTTTGCGGCAGGCGCTTTCTTGCCGCGTAAGAGCTCACGTTTGGTTACAATTCCCAGCTAGGATGCGACCTTGGCGCGCGGCACTCGTTTTCGCGATGTTGTGTTCGACCGTGGCCTGTTCGCCCCGCGACTTTCTCACGCGGCGGCTGGCCACCGATCTGATTGCAGGCTCCGAGACCTTTAAGACCACACAGTTATTCTGGCTGCGCACCGGCGTAATTTCCAACAAGGACTACTCTTCTCCGGAGTATGTGGTGCTGCGCCGCCACGGCTGGATCACCGGCTCGACCGCTCCATGCACACCGGATCTGGTGGCGCCTTGCTGGGACGTCGTCATCACACCGCTCGGCGTGGACGCTCTGCGTGACTGGGTCTCCGCCACCGCCGCCACCTCGCAGTACATCAGCGTGCCCGTGGCGCAGCGCGAGATGCTGGGGTTGAGCGGGATCCGCAAGAACGGAAACTTCGCGGATGTCGATTTCCAGTGGAGATGGGCCCCGGTGAACGAAGTGGGAGCCGCGCTCTACGCCAAGGGCACGGAATACAATTCGACAGTTGGCTTCGCGCACTATGACGATGGCTGGCGGGTAATCGAGGGCGGTTCTTTGAGAAGCAGCCAGGGTCTGAACGACGCGTTGAAGAATGCCGAGCCGCTGCCGTAGGGCGCGAGTCCGTACCGATTACAATCCCGAATGCTTGCCAGCGGCGCTGGCAACGTTGACGCTGTGCGACGCAGACGCGTACTGCGCGATGCCCTTGAACAACCCTTCCGCGATTTTGTCGCGATAGCTTGAGCTCTTCAATTTTTCTTCATCCGCCGGGCTGCTGACAAAGGAGACTTCGGCGAGAATGGCCGGCATAGACGTTCCCGTGAGCACAACGTAGGTCGCCTTTTTTACGCCGCGGTTTCGCATGTCCGGAATCTGGCTGGCCAGCACACCGTAGAGAGCCTGCTGAACCGCCACCGCAAAGCGGCGAGACTTCTGGACCTTGTCGCGAATATCTACGTTGGTCCAGTTGATGTTTTCGGTTGTGGCGACTTCCGCGTCGGCGCCGGGCGTGCGCGCCTTTACCGAAGAGTAGGTATTGGTGTAGTAAGTTTCGGCGCCACGCGCGGCAGAATCGTTGCTGTAGTTCGCGTGAACCGAAACGAACAGGTCAGCCTGAGCCAGGTTGGCAATCTCCGTACGCTTTTCCAGGGGAAGATAAGTGTCATCCCGGCGAGTGTAGATAACCTCCGCGCCCAGGCGGTCCTCGACCAATTTTCCCAATCGCCTTACGACGTCCAATACCAGGTCTTTCTCCATCAAACCTTTGCGCCCCACCGTGCCCAGGTCCCAGCCTCCGTGGCCGGCATCAAGCACCAAGCGAAACTTCGGCACCCGTGCCCGCAG
Source organism: Terriglobia bacterium (assembly GCA_963822555.1). Classification (GTDB taxonomy): domain Bacteria; phylum Acidobacteriota; class Terriglobia; order Terriglobales; family Acidobacteriaceae; genus JAIQFF01. Next base: position 2,482,879 of record CAWGHY010000002.1, on the reverse strand, counting down.
TTGGCCATTGATCTTGTTCTCGGCCCGGGCCGGAGGAACGGGCATCAAAGCAGGCTCGGGCAGGGAACTGATGGGCTTCGGCAGCTTGGCGAGCGCGCCGCCATGCTCGGCCGGTCCCGCCTTTCGGATCTCCACTACCAGCCGGTACGGATTCGACTGCAGGCTGACCGAAAAGTCGGAAGCGCCGGTGGTTTCAAGCACCACCCGGCTTACGCCTTTGGTTGGCTGCGCGATGCGAACTCGCGCAATCCGTGCGTCTCCGATTTCAATCGTCTTGCCGAACATGCCGGGTGCCAGGGTCGTATCGCGAAGGTCAAAATAAATTCGCTCCGGAGAACTCAGCCGGTGGGCTTCGTATTGGACTTCGCCCTTCATGTCGATAATCACGGTGCTGGAGTCGGCCGAGGAGACGTGCCAGATCCCGGTCACCAGGGTTCGCGCAGAAGACTTATCATCCGCGGTGGAAGGTGAATCGTCTTCCGCAGCCGGCACGGGCGGTGCGGGCTCGGGCTGCTTCTCCAGCACTGCTGGAGTTGTGACTGGCGGAGTCGACGCCGCGGCCGGCGTGGGCGCTTGCGTCTGCGGTTTCACCGCGGGTGAGTGGCGGAACTTCCACCACACACCGGCTCCCAACGCCAGAACCAATGCCACCAGCAGAACAATCACGGTAAGCGCGGCAGCGGACTTCTGTTTCTTTTCGTACTCCTGAAAAAGTTCCTGACCATTCTCTGGTGCTGTGGGCGGTTCGTTGTTGATGGCGTTCGGAGCCAATGCCGTAGTGCCACTATCCGGACTCCCCTGCGCCGATGTCTCGTCGGAATCCTCGGCCACCAACCGCTGTGAAATCTCTGCCAGACGATTTTCTTCTTCCGGCTTCAGGGCTGCCAGGATCAGTTCGGCGAGCAGATTCAAACTACGAACGTCGCTGTCGTTGAAACCGCGCGCCTCGGCAGAGAAGGCTTCGAGCAATCCAATGGTGCCGTAGGCGGATGCGATCGGTACTGCCACAAGCGAGCGCGTCCCCAGGAGACGGCAGACTTTCACGTTGACCCGCGGATCGGTCTCGGTGTCGTCGCAGCGTACGATTCCGCCAGTGCGCAGGCAGGCCCCGGAAAATCCCGATTTCGGATCCAGCCGAGCCCCCGGCTCGGGAGCGATACTTCCGGCTGAGGCCCGGCAAACAATTGCATTGTCTTCGGCCATCGCAATGGCGATGCCATCGGCGCCGGTGAGGGTGAGCGCACGCTCCGCTATCAGTTGCAGCACTTCGTCCAGGACGAATTGCTCCAGCTGCCAGACATCTGCGTCCAGCCGTACGCCATTTTTTTCCAGAGCGCGGCGCTGGCGTAATTGTTCGTGCAGGCAGGAGAAAGCAAGCAAGGCTTGGAGAGCCTCGTGTCCCTGCGAGTAGGTGGGTGCAGAATCCCGGAGGGTGACGCTTGACTCGGCGGCACCGGCCGATTCGTTATCCAGCGGCTCACTACCCGGTAAGTCGTTCTCGGGTAACCCCAGGCTCGCGTTGTGTGGGTTGGCGCTCATCGATGCAGCGGAATTCCTGTGGATAATTCTCTCGGCAAAGACAACTGCGCGAGAGAAATGCCTCTCGAATCAAGACTTACACATCCACACATCCGGTACGGCCATTGGGGGATCGCCGACCTGGCACCTTTTAAGTTACAGTGGATTTGCTCTGATCGCAATATTCGCCGTGCACGCAAGGTCTCGGCCGATAGGGGGTTTCGTCGCGAAGCTGGCCCTGTGCTCGAGCGCCGACTCTTGCACTCCGAAGTAATCTGAGCGTATCCTTCTGAAATAGAGGAGTTTACAGGCTGTGGCAGACGAATCGAAAAAAAAGAAGTTGCGCTGGCTCTGGCCCCTGGGCGTTACCGCAACGGGACTGACCGGCGCTGCTGTGGTGCTTTTGCGGGGTTGCTGGCATAACAAGATGAGCTGGCCAGTCCGCGCCCACGGTTATTCCTACCAGGTTTGCATGGGCTGTGGGATCAAACGGCTGTTCGACGAAAAGGCTTTTTGCGCCTACGGACCCTATCGCTATGACATCAATGGTTTGATCGCATGGGATCGCGCTCACCAGGGAGAAGTTTATCCCCAAGAAGAGCGTCCCGCGTCCTGACGATTACAAGCTGTAGGTTCTATCCCCATCGTTGAACCAGCGTCGGTACTGAGACGCTTCCGTGCTCTTGGCTAGAATTTCGCCATGGATTTACGCGCGGCGCCGTCTCCGATTACAGTCGGTCTCTCCCCGCTCGGCCGCCGACGTCACTACCGCCACCAGATTCAGACCCTGGCCTACGTCAATCTGGATCAGGGCAACGGCGGTATCATCCGCAATCTCGGCGATTCCGGCATTGCCATACAAGCGGTGGCACCTCTTTACATAAACCAGCAAGTCCTTCTGCGTTTCGAATTAGCAAACCCACGGGTCCGCATCGAAGCTACAGGACGGGTGGCGTGGGTTGATCCCGCGGGGCAGGCAGGAATGGAATTTCTGTCGCTCTGGCCGCGTTCCGCTCGGCTCTTGAAAGAATGGATTTTCACTCAGCTCATGGCTTCGGCCCACCACGCCGCCGGAGATTCGTCACTCCTCTACGGCAAGAGCGGTGAGGAAGCCGCCGAGCTGGTATTTTCTTCGGGAGCGCGGCCGGCAATCCGCCTGGCGCCGAAAGCCACGGCCGCACCGCTGAGCCAAATAGAGAGACAGCCGCGCGACGTCCGTTTGCCCTGGTTCCCATTTGCCATTTCCGCGCCGACTCTTTCGCGGTTGGTAGACGGACTCATCCTGCTCTCGGCCGTGCTGCTTTTTGCCTTGATCTGCATGGCGATGGTTCGAGTCGTGCCCCCCTGGCCTCTGGCACTGGTCATGGGAGTCGGCGTGGCCGCGGTGTTCACCGTGCTTTATCGTTTTCTGTTTTTATTCTGGATGGGCGGAACGCCCGGCGATTGGCTTGCCGGTCTTAGTGGTGACGCATTCGACGGCAATGAAATTCCAGTCGAAGACCGCCCAAGATTCCGCTAAAGCTTCATGTCATCCTGAGCGGAGTCGAAGGACCCCCTATAAGCTTAGAAATTGCGTAAAGAATGATTGCGCCATGGAAATTCCCGCTACGACGTCACTTTTTATAATGTAGGGGTCCTTCGACTCCGCGCGCCAATTCGCTCCACGAATCGGTCTGCTGCGCTCAGGATGACAGTAGGTGAGGTTCGAGGTGTCGCCCGAGGTCCGCTCTAGTGCGTGAAGTACTGCCGCTCCAGCCAGAGCTGCAGCTCTCGCTTCATGTTGGGCGTGGCCTCCACGAAGCGTATGCCGGCGTTGCCTTGCTTATCCTTCCAGGCCACTTCTCCCAGAAACTTCATCGCTTGCTTGGTGCCGGGCAGGATAAAGTTCACGTTCACTCGGCCGCTAGCTTTTTGTGGACTCTGCAAGCGCACACCGATTCCGCCTTGGCTCAAATTCTGGAGATGCGCCCGCTGCCGAGTCTTGGATCCACCGGTCAGCGATACAGGCACATCCAACGTCGCGCGGTGATAGCGCAGACGCTCGTCCAGAATCATATTGCGCGCCGCGGACAGAGTGTGAACCGCCTGCTCCACCGAGATGGGTTTTTCGAAGACGAATGAAGCGCCCTTCGATTCGAGCTGTTTACGGCCGGCGGAGCCGCTGACAATGATGAGGGGCACCGCGTTCCGGATGGTGCCATCCTGCAAGCCTTGCAGGAAGCTGGATGCGCCGCACAGATCGCAATCGATAATGAGAGCATCGATCTTCGACTTGGCCAATTTGGTCCGGGCCCGTTCCAGTTCCGACTCTACGTCAACTCCGATGTGCAGGCCGCCGAGGATACATTCGAGAACGCTGATCTCCTGAAAATCGCGCGAGAGCACCAGGGATGAAAGTGTCATGCAACAACTGTAGCCGGGCGCGTAACCCATCCCTAGATCACCAAGGTAATAAAGCGCGCGTCGGACCTCAGACCGCGGGCTTTCACCGCAGATTTATATTGGATCTTGAAGTGCCGAGGCCTGAAGTCCGAGGTCCGAAGTCTGCTTGCGTATTTCTTGCCAGAGTTCCGCGCGTCCGGCTCCCGTCTTGGCGGAGTAAGGCAGGATGAGGCTCTCCGGATATTCCCGGCTCATCGCCTGGAGCGCGTTGTGCAGCCGGCTCGTAGAAATGCGGTCGCTCTTGGTGGCAACGATCAGGGTCGGACGTTGGATGCCAGCCAGAAAATCCAGCAACTGCCGGTCCGCCTGCTGCGGCGGCACATTGATGTCGATCAGTGCGACGCACAATGCCAGACATGGACGATCCTTTAAATAAGGATCGATGAAACTCGGCCACTGTTGGGAGATCTCGCGCGAGAGTTTGGCATAGCCGTAGCCCGGGAGATCGGTGAAGATCAGCTCCGGCTCGGGTTTTCCCGGCCAGCGGACCTCAAAGAAATTAATGGCACGGGTCCGGCCAGGGGTGGAACTAGTCTTGGCGATTTTGGCCGCCAGCAGAGAGTTGATGACGCTCGACTTGCCTACATTCGAGCGACCCAAAAAGGCGACTTCAGGCAGCGTGGGGGCAGGGAATTGGCTGGGATCGCTTACCGACATCATGAACCGGGCCAGAACGCGCATAAATTAGTTTGCAGCCTCGTCCCGGAAGTTGCAAGTGAGGCGCTCGCAAAATAGAGATTTGAAGAATGCGAATTTAGCTTAATCCCAGCGGCCGCTTGTTCTCGACGTCTTCTGCTTTGAGTGGTTTGTACCTGTTCCAGAAATAGAGGATGGCGGCGACCACGACTCCAATACCGATGCTGCCGAGGAAGAACCAGCGATAGGCGGGCAGCCAGATCAGCAGGCTAGAGACCAGCGCCGCGGCAATGATGAGGCTGGCTCCGCCGCGGAGAAGATTCCTGGGGATCTCCGGCTCAGAATTCCGTTCCACACGAATACCCTGTTGTTATTTTATCCGAAGCGAGGTTGGGTTTCTTTGCGAACTTTGCGGTCTTCTTTGCGCTCTTTGCGGTGAGAGATTTTGACTGCAAAGGCCGCAAAGAAAATCCGCAAAGTTCGCAAAGAAAATCTTGGGCAACAAAAAGCCCGCTTGCGCGGGCTGGATGTTAAGTGATCGGGAGGGATCTCACTGATGTGCCGCCGGACTGTCAGCCGAGGGGGGCCCAATCGGCGGTGCGATCGGTTCTGCGCCCTCTTCGCTGATTTCCGGCAAAGGCCGCTCCAGCGCCACCGTCAACACCTGGTCCATGGTTTCGACGAAATGCATCTTCATGGCGGTGCGCAGGTTCTCCGGGACTTCGGCGACGTCCTTCTCGTTGTCCTGGGGCAGGATTACTTCGAAGAGTCCGGCGCGGTGTGCTGCGAGCAATTTTTCCTTGAGCCCGCCGATGGGCAGGACCTTGCCGCGCAGCGTAATCTCGCCGGTCATGGCCAGATCGCGGCGCACTGGAATCTTGCTCAGCGCGCTGGCAATCGCGGTGGCGATAGTAATTCCCGCGGACGGTCCGTCCTTGGGAATCGCGCCTTCCGGAACGTGCACGTGGATATCCAGCGACCGGTAGAAGTCGCGTTGCAATCCCAGACGATGGGCGCGTGACCGGATGTACGACATCGCGGCCTGTGCCGATTCTTGCATGACATCGCCCAGCTTACCGGTCAGCGTGAGTTTGCCCTTCCCGTCCACGACCGTGGCCTCAGTGCTGAGAATAGAGCCGCCGACTTCGGTCCAGGCCAGGCCGGTGACGAGGCCGACTTCGCTCTTCTCGTGCGCCAGGGTGTCGCGGAACTTTATCACTCCCAGGAAGTCGTTGACGTTCTCCTGGGTGATCGCGGCACTATAAGTTTCGCCTTCTTTTACGACTTTGCGGGCGACCTTGCGGCAGACGTTGCCGATTTCGCGCTCCAGATTACGGACGCCGGCTTCCCGGGTGTAGGAGCGAATCAGAGAGGTAATGGCATCGTCGCTGAATTTCAGGTTCTTGTCGGTCAGCCCCGCTTGCAGCAACTGCTTCTTAACCAGAAATTGCTTGGCGATCTCAACCTTTTCCTGCTCGGTGTAGCCGTGCAGACGGAGCACTTCCATCCGGTCTTGTAGTGCGGGCGGGATGGTGTGCATGACGTTGGCGGTGGCGATGAAGAAGACCTGCGAAAGGTCGTATTCGACGTCGAGGTAGTGGTCCACGAACATGAAATTCTGTTCGGGATCGAGTACTTCGAGCAGCGCGGCCGAGGGGTCGCCGCGAAAATCCATGGACATCTTGTCCACTTCGTCCAGCATGAAGACCGGGTTCTTGGTGCCGGCTTTCTTCATCATCTGGATGATTTGCCCTGGAAGGGCGCCGATGTAGGTGCGGCGGTGGCCGCGGACTTCGGCCTCGTCGCGCACGCCGCCCAGCGACATGCGGACAAACTTGCGGCCAGTGGCTTTCGCGATCGACATGCCCAGCGAAGTCTTGCCGACACCCGGAGGTCCGACGAAACAGAGGATTGAGCCTTTAGGATTCTTAACCAGTTGCCGGACGGCCAAAAACTCGAGGATGCGGTCCTTGATTTTTTCCAGACCGTAATGGTCTTCGTTCAGGACCTTCTCGGCGCGGCTGATGTTGCGGATTTCCTTGGATCGCTTCTTCCATGGAACCGCCAGCAGCCAGTCGAGATAATTGCGCGAGACCGTTGACTCGGCCGACATGGGCGGCATGGCTTCGAGCTTTTTCAGTTCCTGCACCGCCTTGTCGCGGACTTCCTTGGGCATGCCGGCGGCTTCGATCTTCTTCTTCAGTTCGTCGAACTCACTCTTTTCGCCCCGGCCCAGTTCCTTCTGGATGGCCTTGATCTTCTCGTTGAGGTAATACTCTTTTTGGGCGCGCTCCATCTGCCGCTTGACCCGCGACTGGATGGTGCGGTCCATGTTCAACTTTTCAATTTCGATGTCGAGTACGTCGCCGATCCGGGTCAGGCGCTCGCCGGGATCGAAGATTTCCAGCAACTCCTGCTTTTCTTCGATGGAAAGCTGCAGGTTGGCCGCGATAGTGTCGGTCAGTTTGGCCGGATCTTCCATGCGCACGGCCGCGATCATGGTTTCGTAATTCAGCGACTGGCACAGCTTTACGTACTGCTCGAACAGGGCCGTGACCCGCTGCATGCCGGTCTCGATCTGCGGATTGGTTTCGGTGGCATAGCGCGCAACGCGAACCGAAACTTGCATATAGCCTTCGGTCTCGCTGATTTGAAGAACCTTGCCGCGCTCGATGCCTTCGACCAGAACTTTAATGTTGCCGTCGGGCAACTTGAGACTCTGCACGATGTTGACAATCGTGCCGACCTGGTAAATCTCGTTGGGTTTGGGTTCATCGATGCTGGCGTCGTGCTGGGTGGCCAGGAAGATCTTCTTGTCGGCCGCCAGCGCCTCTTCGAGGGCGCGAACGCTCGATTCCCGTCCTACAACAAACGGAGTCATCATGTAGGGGAAGATGACCACGTCGCGGATGGGCATCATGGGAAGTTTTTTGGTCTCGAATTTTTCCTTAACGATCGTCACTTATTCTCCCGACCACCCGAGTTGCGTTCGCAGTGTAGAGCTTCCAGCGGCTGGCTTCTAGCCTCTAAAAGTCCCGCCCGGCGAGCCCTAGTTTACCCCGCCTTATCCATCATTGCGAGAGTTACGTTGCGCTTCTCCACCATCTCCCGCGTGACCTCAAACTCCTTCACCTTCTTTTGACTGGGGAGATGGTACATGAGATCGAGCATTAACTCCTCCAGAATCATACGCAATCCGCGGGCGCCAACCTTGCGGGCCATGGCCTGGCGCGAGATGGCTTTCAGGGCCTCATCGCTGAACTTCAGGCGCACATTCTCGAACTCGAACAGGCGCTGGTATTGCTTGATAATGGCGTTTTTGGGACGGGTCAGGATTTCGATGAGAGCAAACTCATCCAGATCTTCGAGCACGCCCACCACCGGCAGGCGGCCTACGAATTCTGGAATCAGACCAAATTTGATCAGGTCTTCGGGCTGTATGTCACTCAACATCTCAAAGTTCCGCTTGCGACTCGCGGCCGGCGTCTCTTCGGGCTCGCCTTCTTCAGTTCCTACCTTGAATCCCAGCGATTTCTTACCGATGCGCCGCCCAATGATCTTCTCCAGACCCACAAACGCGCCGCCGCAGATGAACAGGATGTTGGTGGTATCCACTGGAGTGAATTCCTGGTGGGGATGTTTGCGGCCGCCTTGTGGCGGCACATTGGCAATCGTGCCTTCAAGGATTTTCAGCAGCGCCTGCTGTACGCCTTCGCCAGAAACATCGCGAGTGATGGACGGGTTCTCGTCTTTCCGTCCAATCTTGTCCACTTCGTCGATATAGATGATGCCGGTCTGGGCGCGCCCCACATCGCCATCAGCCGCTTGCAACAGCTTGAGAATGATGTTCTCGACGTCCTCGCCGACATAGCCAGCTTCGGTCAGGGTGGTGGCGTCCACGATGGCGAAAGGCACATCAAGCATGCGGGCCAGGGTTTGAGCGAGTAGCGTCTTGCCCGTCCCCGTGGGGCCGATCAGCATGATGTTCGATTTGGCCAGTTCCACGCCGTCACCGGCGCGCTGCCGGTTCATGTAGATCCGCTTGTAATGGTTGTAAACCGCCACCGCCAGCTTCTTCTTGGTCTGCTCCTGGCCGATCACGTACTCGTCGAGGAAGCTCTTCACTTCTTGGGGTTTGGGCAGTTGATTTGGGGTGGTGGTGGGAGGCGTAGCCGTGCGGTCGTCTTCCAGGATGGAATTGCAGACCGCCACGCACTCGTCGCAAATATAGGCCCTGGGATAATCGCTGGGGGATGAAATAAGCTTGGCCACTGCGTCCTGCGATTTATGGCAGAACGAACAGCGCAACATCTCCTCGGTGCCAGTCCTGTTTTTCACTCGGCTTTACTCCTTCGTTAACCCTTCTCTCCCGGTTTGCGGGACAGATCGTTTCGCGCCGAGACTGATCGGAAATTGATCGGGCGAACCCCGATCATACCTTTATCTCGTCTTATAGATGATATCGTCTATGATTCCGTATTCCTTAGCCTGTTGCGAGTTCATAATGAAATCGCGCTCGACATCTTTTTCGACTTTTTCCAGCTTCTGAGCCGTATGTTTCGCCATTAACTGGTTAGTAATCTCACGCATACGAAGAATCTCGCGGGCGTGAATGTCGATATCCGTCGCCTGACCGGAAAGCCCACCCATCGACGGCTGGTGAATCAAAATGCGGGAGTTCGGCAAAGCCAGTCTCTTCTTGGGCTCGCCGGCGGCAAGCAAAAGGGCCGCCATGCTGGCCGCCTGTCCGATGCAAATCGTGGTGACATCGTTCTTCACGTACTGCATGGTGTCGTAAATCGCCATGCCTGCGGTGATGGAACCACCCGGCGAGTTCACGTAAAGCTGGATGTCTTTTTCCGGGTCTTCCTGCGCCAGAAACAACATCTGTGCAATCACCAGGTTGGCGATGTTGTCGTCAATCGGCGTGCCGATGAAAATGATGTTGTCCCGCAGCAGCCGGGAGTAGATGTCATAAGCGCGTTCGCCCCGGCCGGTCTGTTCGATGACCATGGGGACCAGCATCATTTTGGGATCGTTCACATTCACCGTCCACACTCCTGTTCCTGACCACTTGTCTATCTGGGAGGATCGAAAATGTCCGCGTCAGGCGGACTGGCGATATAGAAAATCGAGGGTCTTTTCGCTGCGGATTCTATTTCGGATTCTATCGAGCGCCCCATCACGTGTCAAACGCGCCCGAATCGCTTCCGGCGTCTGTTTGGACTGGGTGGCGAGCGCGTCGATCTCCCGATCGATTTCCTCATCACTGACCTCGATCTTTTCCTCCTCCGCGATCTTGTCCAGCACGAGCGACGCCTTCACTTCCTGCAGCGCCTGCTCCCGCTGCCCCACTCGCAGCCGGTTCAAATCCATTTTCTTGATGTCTTCCGGTTTCATGCCCTGCGACGCCAGGGCGCGCAAGCCGCGCTCCAGGCGCACGTCAATCTGGCGATCGACTAACGCCTCGGGAACTTCGAATTCGCTACGCTTCACCAGTTCCGCCACCAGCTTGTCCTTGGCTTCGTGTTCGGCGGCATGTTTACGCTCCGATTCCATGCCTTCGCGAATACGCTGGCGCACTTCGTCCAGGGTCTTGAATTCTCCCAGTTGGGTGGCAAACTGGTCGTCAAGTTCCGGCAAAGTCTTTTGCTTGATGGACTGGACTTTTACCGTGTAGGTAAATGTCTTGCCTGCCAGCCGCTGTTCTTGCGCATCCTGTGCATAGGTAACTTCGAAGACCCGCTCATCGCCCGGCGAGGCCCCGCGCAGATTGTCGGTGAATTCGGGCATAGTGTTCTTGCCCGCGATCTCGACCAGAACTTCATCCATGTGGACGGGCTTGTCTTGGCCATCAGGGCCGTCCTTGGGTTTACCGTCGAGCGAAACCTGGGCATAGTCTCCATCGGCCAGAGCCCGGCCTTCCACGGAGGTGAAAGTGGCGTGCTGCTCGCGCACTCCGGCGAGTGACTGCTCGACTTCTTCGTCCGTCACCGTAATTTCTGGCTTCTCGGCGCGTAATTCCTTGTAGCCCTCGACCTTGATCTCGGGCATGACCTCAAACGTTGCCTTGAAGCGCAGAGGTTCGTTGTCGTTCAATTGAAGGTCCGTGACCTGGGGCTGCGACACCGGGATCAGTCCCTGCTTGTCGGCCTCCTTGCGAAAGTAGCGGGGAACAAGGGCTTCGACTACGTCGCTCTTGAGGTCTTCGGAAAAACGCTGGCGGATAATGGATGCGGGTACATGTCCGCGGCGGAAGCCGGGAATGCGCGCCAGCTTCTGATACTTCTGAATCAGGGATGCGGTCTCGCGATTGACTTCTTCGACAGGAATTTCAACCGCAATTTCCCGCCGGGTGCTGCTGGTGGTTTCAGTGGGGCTCACATTTGCCTTTCAGGCTTTGACCGTTCGAAACGCCTTCTTCCTGAACCGGGCCGCAAGTTCGAACGGTACTGGCTGTAAATCTGAGTGTAAAGACTAGAGGAGAGAAGCGTCAAACTGGCGGGGCAAAAAAGAAGGTGACAAACGTAACCTTAACGACGACAGGTTAAAGGGCACTCGGGATTCTCTTTGCGATCTTTGCGGCTTTTTCTTTGCGACCTTTGCGGTGAGAGGTTTGACCTTTGCCGCCGCCTGCTAAAACCCTTACCGCAAAGGTCGCGAAGAAAAGCCGCAAAGGTCGCAAAGATTGGGATCGCCTTACTCCACGCGTTAGAGCTACCTTGGCATTTCCGCATACAATCATTTGAAATGCCTGCCTGGCTTACTCAACTGAATCGCGAAGTGATTTCCTGCACGCGCTGTCCGCGCTTGGTCGAATATCGCGAAAAAATCGCCCGCGAGAAACGCCGCGCCTACCTCTCCTGGGAGTACTGGGGCAAGCCGGTACCTGGCTTTGGCGATCCCAACGCGCGCGTCCTGGTGCTCGGACTCGCTCCCGGCGCCCATGGCTCAAACCGCACCGGACGCCCTTTCACCGGCGATGCCTCCGGCAAATTCATGTATCCCATCTTGTACGAAACTGGATTTGCAAATCAGCCAAACGCCACTGACCGTAACGACGGCCTTGAGCTGAAAGATCTCTACATCACAGCCGCCGTCCGCTGCGCGCCTCCGGATAACAAACCGCTGCCCCAGGAGTTGTCCAACTGTGCGCCTTATCTGGATCGAGAAATTGACGGACTCAGCAAAGTAAGAGTGGTGGTTGCGCTCGGCAGAATCGGATTCGAAGCCTACCTCAACTATCTCAAGCGCCGCGGTGTGCTGCCGAGTAAGAATCCCTATCCGTTCGCCCACGGCGCCAGCTATAAGATGCCGGACGGCAAAATCTTGCTGGCCTCCTACCATCCTTCTAACCAGAATACCCAGACCGGAAAACTGACTCGCCAGATGTTCATTCGGATATTTGAAGAGGCCCGAAGGTTGGCGGCCAGCAAGAGACGTCAGAAGCCTACGAATACGGGTTCAGGCTCGAGTTGAATACGCCAGAGTTCTTCCACCCGCTGCTGGATGTGATCTTTCAGTCCCAAAATGTCAACGGCGGTGGCTTCTCCGCGGTTTACGATGGCCAAGGCATGTTTGCGCGAGATTCCGACTCGGCCACTGGCGTACCCCTTGCTGAAGCCGGAGTGTTCGACCAGCCAGGCGGCGGAAACTTTTCTCTGAGCATCGAGGGCGGGATAGCTGGGCACATGCAATCCCTTGGCGGCTGCCCGGCGCATGAGTTCGTCGTATTGTTCCGCCGAAAGCACGGGATTCTTGAAGAACGAGCCGGCACTGCGGCAGTCCTCGTCGCCGGGAGTAATAAGCATCGCTTTGGCGGCGCGTATCCGGCGCACGGCCTCACGGACGCTGGTCAAGGAGGGCGTCTGCTGAAATCCCGCAAAATGTCTTTTCAGATCGGCGTATTCGACGCGAGGTCTGCCGCCCGGAGTGAGCTTGTAAGTCACACGCAGGATGATGAAACGTCCGCGTTCGCTGCTGTTGAAGATGCTGGTGCGATATTGAAATCCGCAGGCTTCGGCGCAAAGTTCACGCATCTGGCCATCTCTAAGATCGAAAACCAGCACCGAATCGATGGTTTCCGAAACCTCCTGACCGTAGGCTCCCACATTTTGCACCGGCGTCCCGCCTACGCTCCCCGGAATGCCGCTTAGACACTCGATTCCGGCACAGTTTCGGGCGACGGCGCGGGCCACGAACCGGTCCCACTCTTCGCCCGCTCCTACTTCGAACAGAGTGCTGTTATTGTCGTCGCTCTTGCGTTCCTCAATGCCCAGAACCGCAACTTTCAACACCAGGCCGGGCCAGCCCGCGTCCGAAATGACCAGGTTGCTGCCGCCGCCCAACACAAATAAAGGAAGGTTATGCGAGCGCGCAAAGTTGACTGCCTCCGCCACTTCACCGGCGGATTTCGCTTCCATAAAATAGCGTGCCGGACCTCCTACTCTGAGCGTGGTGAGGGGGGCCAGGGGCACGTTTTCCAGAGTCGTCATGATGGTATGATGGCTTCACTATATACGACGAGAATGGGCGCTGGTGGCAGGCGTCGGCGCGGTAACCGACTTGCGTCGCGGGAATCCCGGATTTCGCGTCGTATTAAAAAACACTGAGGAGAAGAAATGTATCCAGAGATGATGGTGGTCCCGATGCGCGAGGAGTTGACCCGACTCGGCGTTGTGGAGCTCCGCACGGCAGCGGATGTCGACCGCGCCGTACCGAACCAGCCCGGCACGACCATGGTAGTGGTGAACTCCATCTGCGGATGCGCCGCTGGTCGCATGCGCCCCGCGGTCCGGGCTGCGCTGCAGCATTCCAGCCGTCCGGAGAAAATATTCAGCGTCTTCGCCGGTCAGGACAAGGAGGCCACCGAGCGCGCCCGTTCTTACTTTGTGGGATATCCACCCTCCTCGCCGTCGATTGCGCTGTTGCGCGACGGCAAAGTTGTCCACATGATGCATCGCAGTGACATCGAACATCGCGAGGCCGTGGACATCGCTGCCGAACTGAAGAATGTGTTCGACAAGTTCTGCGTTAAGCCTGCCCCGGTCGCCTAACAGTCGATAGCACCACGTCCCACGTAGGGGTGGGTGTCCTCACCTGCCCGGCGGAGCGAAGCTTCGCGTGGGTTTGAACCTTAGGCGAGCCGCGCCCGCCTGCCCAGACGAGGCGTACGGGCCTACGTGGTTTGTGGCGATTTCCCGGCGCTAGGCCGCGGGTTTGGAATTCCGTACGGCGCGGAAGGTCATTTCATTGGCCGGGCTCTGCGTTCGCTTCTTCCAGGCAAAGAAGAGTTCGGCATAGCTCTCCGTGATGTACGACCGGCGATCGATGCCCAAACCGCGCGCGATCCGGTCGATCCAGCGTGCCGGTCCTTCGATCTCGCCAAAGAAGCCAATGGGAGTTTCATCTAGAACGACGTGCCCCGTCCCATCGCTCCACTCCGCGCGAAATTTCTCGTAGCGAAAAGACGGCGCGTAGCCCAACGCGAACAGGATTCTTTCGAACTGCTCGCCATCCTCAATCCCGGTTTGAATTTCCATCCGGGTCTTGTGCTGAGTGACCTTGCCCTTGGCCTTATGGGTCAGCAGCCACACGTTTCCATATTTGCGCAGGCGCAACAGTTCGCCGCGTTTGCGCAACGGCTGGCCGGGCAGATCAAACAACGTATTGCTTTCGTGGGTCCGCCGCGTCACTTGGCGAAACTTCGCCGCCCGCAACCGTCGCTGAAGCTCGCGAAGGTCATCCACGCGAAATTTGATTTCAATTTCGTTGGGCATAAGCGTCGGGTCGAGCACGAACCACGTAGGGACAGATGTTCCCACGTAGTTCCCGGAGCTTCCCTTGCAATTAAGAAAATGTTGGCAGCTTCACCAAATCATCGCGCGGGACCGGCTCCAGCGGATTGCCGGCCTTACGCCAGGCTGCCAGTCCGCCCACGATGACGAACGCGTTGAATCCTTCCTCCCGCAGCATATGCGCCACCCGGGCGCTGGTCGCTTCGCGTGCTCAAGTACAGTAGACATAAATGTCTTTGTCCTTGGGGATGCTGCTCAGTTCTTCCTTGAGGTTGTTCGGCTCCAGCCGGATCGATCCCTTGATGCGGGCGCTGCCGGCGTCGTAATAGCCGTGACTGCGGACGTCCATGAGCAGAACTTTGTCTTTGTCGGGAGAAGCCAAGCGGCGAGTCAACTCTTCCACCTGCACTCGCGGCACCACTCTATAGACGGCGTGCTTGCGATAGAGCCAGATGCGGTAAAAGGTGTAGCCGACAATCGCGAGCAGGGTTACAGCTTCGACGGCGCGGCCCGCGGTCTGAAAGCCGTGCACCAGGGATACCAGAAAGTCTCGGAACAAATAGCCGGCCGCGATATAAACCATCGCGTAGAGCGAAGCTCCCAACAGGTCGAGCCGCAAGAAGGTGTCCAGCGGCATGCGCATGCTTCCCGCCAGCGGCGGCGCCATGGTATTGATTCCGGGAATAAATTTGGCGAACAGCAGAGTGGCCTTGCCGCGCTTGTAAAACGATTCGGCGGACCGCAGGATACAGGTTTCCGGATTCACCGACAGTTTGCAGAGAAAGCCTAGCAGACCCCATCCCATATAACGACCGGCCACGAAGAGCAGCGAATCGCCCAGCAGCATGGCCAGCAACGCCAGAAGCACAAGCCGGACAAGGTGCAGGGAGCCGGAGGCGGCGGCTGCACCACCGGCCACCAGGGCCACGGCTGCGGGAACCGGCATTCCTAAAGCTTCAGCAAGCACAATGAAAAACACCAACAGATATCCATGGTGTGCGATTGATGAGAGTAAAGGTTGCATCCGCAGGCGGGTGACGCCTGCGCTAGTATAAAGAAAAAGGGCGGCATGTGCCGCCCTCGAGTACTTCCGCTCAGGATGAGCTACTTCGACATGTTGTCCATTTTGTCGGCCTTGAGCATCTTCACGCTCATGACGTGAATCTGGCCCTTGTCCGCGTACACGTGCGCGCTCACTTCGACGTGATGGCCGTCATGGTCCTTGAGGACTTCGGGATTGGCAACGTCCCACGATTTCTTGTCCTTGTCGGAGACGAAGGTCACCTTATCTCCGTCCACTTTAACCGTGCCCTTGATGTTCTTCAGCGGTGCCGGCGCGGATTTCGCCATACCACTATCTTGGGACATACTCTGTGCGAATCCCGCCACCGTAAACATGACGGAAAGAGCCAATGCTAGGATCAACAGTTTTTTCATTTTCAGCCTCCTTAAGGGGTTGGGCGTTGGATGTCGATCAAGTGCCCGAAGGATGTACGGTGCTGAGGAAGAATTGGATTGTGCGGGGCACGTAGGCCCAAGTGTCCGGGTGTGGCGGGTGGAGTGATTACTTCTCTCGCGCGACTACAAAATTTGGAGCCCACAACAAAGCCCGCTTGAACTCGCTGTCGGGAAAGCTGCAAATCGCGTTTCGCGCCAGGGTGGCGTACTGGAGGGCGCGGGCAGTGGCCGCCTGCAGTGATCCGTACCGCTCCAGAATTTCGATAATTTCGCGATGAGAGACTCTCTCGAAGGCCCGCTCTTCTATCACCGTCTCGATCATTTCGCGTTCCTGAGGCGAACAGCGTGCCAGCGCATGGATCACCGCCATGGTGACTTTGCCTTCCCGCAAATCGCTGGCTACGGGCTTCCCCAGTACGCTTTCCGACGCGGTGAGGTCGAGCACATCATCTACGATCTGGAATGCCATCCCCAAGTCGCGCCCATACTGCCCCAGACTTTCTTCCTGCTCCGGAGTTGCACCGCCCAGAATTGCGCCCATGCGCATGCAGACAGAAAAAAGGCAGGCGGTCTTGCGGAAGATCAGGTCGAAATATTCGTCGAGTGAAATAAGCTTGCCCAGTTTCTCCATCTGCAGGAGTTCGCCTTCGACCATCTGCTGGGTCAGTTCAATCAGAGTGTCGAGAATGCGGAAGTTGCGCTCTTGCACTGCGACCTTGAAGGCCTGCATGTAAAGCCAGTCGCCCGCCAGCACGCATTTCGAATTGCCCCATTGCGTATTGGCGGCAGGCCGGCCGCGCCGGGTCTGCGCCTCGTCGATGATGTCGTCATGAACCAGGGTTGCGGTGTGAATGATCTCAACCACCGCGCCCAGGCGGATGGCGCCCCGTCCCTGGTAGTTGAACAATTTTGCCGCCAGCAGCAGAAGGGCCGGGCGAAGGCGTTTGCCCCCGCCGCCTCGGAGATATTCGCCAATCTCGGTGATGGCTTCGACGCCCGAGACCGTGTCCCGGCCAAACTCCCGCTCAATAGCCGCCAGATCTTCGCGCAGCAGCTCGAAGATTTCTTTTCCGTTGATGGCCGCGGGCATGCTCACTAGTTCGTCCGGTAATTCGTGAACTGCATATCAATGCCAAAATCCTTCTGCTTCAACAGCGCGATGACCGCCTGTAACGTGTCGCGGTCCTTGCCACTCACCCGAATGAGGTCTCCCTGAATCGAGGCCTGCACTTTGTTTTTCGAACTCTTGATCAACTGCACAATTTCTTTGGCTTTCTCCATCGGAATACCCTGTTGCAGGGTGATCTTCTGCTTGGCAGTGCCTCCCAGCGCCGATTCTATGACGCCATGAGTCAGTCCTTTCAGGGGCACACCGCGCTTTGCCAGCTTTTGCTGCAGGATGTCGCTCACCGATTTCAATTTATATTCGTCAATCGAATGCAGGACTATCGCGTCCTTACCCTCAAGTTCGATCTTGGACTTGGAGTCCTTCAAATCGAAGCGGGTGTGAACTTCCTTGGACGCCTGCTGGATGGCATTGGAGACCTCTTCCAAATCGATTTTGCTCACGATATCAAAGGTGTTTTCGGGCATGTCCGTAACGCTTTCTGGAAATTAATGAAAATGTAACCTCTGAGGTTATCAGAAGATGCGGTTTCAACGCCGCAGTTCTTTGTTGGCGGTTTGTGGAGGGCGGGCGTCATCGCCCGTCGGGCAATGGCCTGCGCTTGACGGGCGATGACGCCCGTCCTCCGTTGTTAGGGATCAAGCCAGTTTGAAAAAGGTGTAGAAATTGGAGGCGGTTTGCCGGCCGACGTCCTCCGTCGAAAGACCGCGAAGCTCGCCCACTTGCCTGGCTACTTCCTTTACAAAGACAGGCTCATTGCGTTTGCCGCGATGCGGCACCGGCGCCAGGAACGGCGAATCGGTCTCGATCAGCAGGCGTTCCAGAGGCACTTGCATGGCGGCATCGCGGATCGGCTGTGCCTTGGGGAAGGTTACGTTGCCGGCGAAAGAGATCATGAAGCCCAGGTCAAGGGCTCGCTTGGCGTACAGCCATGGGCCAGTGAAACAGTGCAGGATTCCTCCCAGCCCACTGGTTTTCCAATGCTGTTCCAGAAGATTGAGGCAATCGTCCCACGCGTTGTCGCTGCCGGCGGAGGGCCGGCAATGGATCACGATGGGCAGCTTGGCTGCACGCGCCGATTCCATCTGTCGGAGGAATACTTGTTGCTGCAATTCGCGCGGCGAGTGATCGTAGAAGTAGTCCAGCCCAATTTCCCCCCAAGCAATGACCTTGGGATGTTTAGCCAGCTGCTCCAGCTCCCCAAAGTCGGCATCTGTAGCCAGCTTGGCTTCATGGGGATGGATCCCGATGGTAGCCAGAATAAATTCGTGACGCTCGGCAAGTTTAACCCCGCAGTCCAGGGAGCCGGGGCCCGTTCCGCTTCCGATAGCGACGATTTTTTCAACACCGCCATCGCGCGCCCGCGCAATCATCGCCTCACGGTCGGTGTCGAACTGCTCCATCTCGAGATGCGCGTGCGAATCTACGAACACGGTTATTGGCCCTTGGTCCTTGGTCGTTGGCCATCTAAGGATTTGCGATGGCCGTGTGAAGAATGGTCTCTGACCCGTCCAGGCCGAGCGGAGCTCGGCGGCGGTTTTTGCTCAATCTATTTCAGCCTCGTTCCCACGGGCACATCTTCCAGGAAAGCTGCCAATACCGGCTTCCCGCCCTCCGGTGACGCCGCAACGATCATCCCATTCGATTCCAGTCCACGCAATTTACGCGGAGCCAGGTTTACGACGATCACGACCTTGCGCCCAACCAGTGTCTCTGGGGCATACGCCTCGGCGATTCCCGCCACGACCTGCCGGACTTCCGTCCCAAGATCGACTTCCAGGCGCAACAGTTTGTCCGCGCCTTTGACTTTCTCGGCAACTCTTACCTGACCTACGCGCAGTTCGACTTTGGCGAAGTCTTCAATGCTGATCTTGCCGTCAGGCGAGGTCGAAGCCGGTTTCGGCATGGATGAGATGGCAGGTGTCGCCGGAGTATCAGCCTTCTTTTCTTTTTTCTCCTCGGCCGAATTTTCTTCGGCCACCGTCGTGGCACTGCGTCCCTGCTCTTCCATTTGCTGCATCCTTTCAATAGCGCTTTTGTCGGCGCGGGGAAAAACAGGCTGCACATCGCCGAGCTTTGTTCCCAGCTTGAGCTGTCCCCATTGCAGCTCTGAGAGCGGAACTGTTTTGATGTCTCCCAATCCCATCTGTGCCCAGATTTTTGCCGTGGCTTCCGGAATTACAGGATGGGCGAGCGCAGTCACGATGCGAAGCGCCTCGGCACTGGTATAGAGAATGGTTGCAAGGCGCGAGCGGCTTTCGTCGTCCTGCTTCTCTCCCAGCGCCCAGGGCTGGCTCTCAACGATGTATTTATCGACCGCACCCACCAGGCTCCATGCCACTTCCAGCGCGCGTGAAAACTGGCATTGGTCGAACAGGGCATTAAACTCCGCCATGGTTCGCCGAGCCGTCTCTGCGATGGCCTGGTCCTCAGCTGTGAGAGTCGCAGCGCGCGAGGGATAAGGCACTTCGCCCTTGAAGTAGCGCGTGATCATGGTAAGCGTGCGGCTGGCCAGATTGCCCAGACCGTTGGCCAGGTCGGCGTTATAACGTTGCACCAGCGCGTCAAACGAAAACGACCCGTCCTGCCCGAAGACGATTTCGCGTAGCAGAAAATAACGTAAGGCGTCCGCGCCCAGCACGTCGAGAATTGTCTCCGTGCGCACGATATTGCCGCGCGACTTCGACATCTTGCTTTCTTCAAAAAGCAGCCAGCCGTGGGCTACGATCTTCTGCGGCAGCGGCAGTCCCGCAGCCATCAGAAACGCCGGCCAGTAGACGCAGTGGAAGCGCACGATTTCCTTGCCGATCATCTGAATGTCGGCCGGCCAATATTTGTCGTACTTTCCGCTGTCGCCCGATCCATAGCCGAGCGCCGTGATGTAGTTCGCCAACGCGTCCAGCCAGACGTAAATCACATGCCTGGGATCATCAGGAACCGGAATGCCCCAGGAAAATGTGCTGCGACTCACCGAAAGATCGCGCAGGCCGGAGCGGACGAACGACATCACTTCATTGCGACGAGTGTCAGGTCGGATGAAATCGGGCTGGCTGTTATACAGCTCCAACAGTTTGTCCTGGAAGGCGGAAAGCTTGAAGAAATAATTCTCTTCCTTCACGGTCTCGGTGGGACGTCCGCATTCCGGGCAGGGCGCGCCCTCGCCGACAACGTCAACGTAAAGCTCGTCAAACACGCAATACTGGCCCGTGTAGCTTCCTTTGTAGATGTAGCCGTTGTCGCGGATACGACGCCACAAAGCCTGCACGCCGTGCTTGTGCTTATCGGACGTGGTGCGGATGAAGTCGTCGTAGGTCAGGCCCATCCGATCCCAGAGGGCGCGGAACTCGGCGGAGACTTCGTTGGTCAGCTGCTGCGGAGTTTTCCCGGCGGCTTGCGCAGCCCGTTCGATTTTCTGCCCGTGCTCGTCGGTCCCGGTAAGGAAATAGGTATCGAAGCCCATCAGGCGCTGCCGCCGGGCAATGGTGTCGCACGCAATGGTGGTGTAGGCATGACCGATATGCGGCCGGGCGTTCACATAATAGATCGGCGTCGTGATGTAAAACGTCTTGCTCATTATGTTTTCTTGGACCCTACGGATAGCGTAGCTCTTGTCCTAATTCTTCCGGGCCTTCAAATAGGCTTCCATGGCCTCATTCATCACGCTTTTCAGCGGGACTTGGTGCGCGGCCGCTATTTTCTTGCAATCTTCATACTCAGGCGCGTAATTGGTAATGGTGCCGTTCATGCTGGCAATCTTCAATCGCACATCTCCCCAGCGGGTAGACACATTGACCCACTTTCGCGCCAGGGTCTGGCGCTGCTCTTCGCGCCGCCGCACGCCCAGCGTGCTGGTCTCCGTGAAGATAATCTGAGCCAGTCTCGACGCGTCTTCCGGCTTTGACAACACGGTCAGCAACATTCCCGGACGATTTTTCTTCATCTGCACCGGCACGGCAAAAGTATCGAGCGCCCCGGCCTCGAGCAGGCGCTCGACCACATAACCAAACACCTGCGGATTCAAGTCATCGAGATTGGCTTCGAGAACGCTAATGGTTTCCTGCGAAGTGTTCTGCGCGATGCCGGCGTGAGATTCGCCGATGGTCAGACGAACCACGTTGGCGTGACCGGGAAAGTCGCGCGTGCCGGCGCCGTATCCAGATTTTTCAATGGTCATCGCGGGGAACAACGCAAATCGTTTGCACAGCGTCTTTACAATTGCCGCCCCGGTGGGAGTAACCAGTTCCACCAGAATGCCGGAGGAATAAACCGGCGCTCCCTGCAACAACTCGACCGTGGCCGGAACCGGCACAGGCAAAACCCCGTGCGCGCATTTCACTGTCCCGCCACCAACGTTCAACGGGGAGCATACGATCTCATCCACTCCCAGGGCCTCAGCTCCGACCGCGGCGCAGATGATATCCACCATTGCGTCCACTGCGCCCACCTCATGAAAGTGGACCTCTTCGATGCCGGTGTTGTGAATCTTGGCTTCGGCCGCGCCCAGCGCCTCGAAAATAGCGATGGCAGTACGCTTGGCGCCGTCGCTGATGCCTGCGTTGCGGATAATCTCGCAAATCTCTTTCAGACCGCGCCCATGCTCATGATCGTGGGCCGCGGCCGTCCCGGCCCGCGTGACCTCGTGTCCAGACTGAAGGTAATTATGTTCTTTCAGCTCGACATGTTCCGGTCCGTGCTTATGTCCATGATGCTCATGTTCATGATGCGCATGTTCGTGTCTCTGGGGGCGATTCTGCTGCTCGGCGAATACCTCGCGGGGCAATTCTTTTTCCCCGTGCACGAACACATCAACCTTGGCCGCGGCGATCCCGCTTCGACTCACTCGTGAAATTTCCAGGCGAGCTCCAATGTTCAGAGCGGTCACCGTATCTTCGAATAGCTTAGCCGGCACTCCGGCATCGATCAGCGCGCCGAGAAACATATCGCCGCTCATGCCGGAAAAGCAGTCGAGGTAGGCTATGCGCATGGAGGAAAACCAGTCGTTGGTCGTTGGTCCTTGGCTTTTTTATCAGATTCGGAGGCGCGGTAGCGCCCAAAAAGGCCGCTCCGCCAACGACCAACGACCAATGGCCAAAGGACCAGCGACCAATTTTCATCATAGGGAAGCCCGCAACCTGCGTCAAACCTCGCGGTGCTCTGCGGTTTGCTACAATTTCTCTTTCACCAACAGCTTAGGGGAATTCTTGTATCGCCATCTCGAGCGACGGCTAGCCCGACACGTGCGCGAATTTCTGCGCCGCACTTACGATCTTGAACTGGCCAAAATTGTCATCGAACAGCCGCCTAAGGTGCAGTTCGGCGAATACGCCTTGCCCCTGGCCTTCGAACTAGCCAAGAAATTACGCAAGGCTCCGCGCAAGATTGCAGAAGAAATCGTCAATGGGATCGGCACCATCCCGGGCTTTGAGAAACTGGAGATAGCGGGGGCCGGTTACATCAACGCGCGAGTCAAGCGCGAAGAGCTGGCCGCGAGCCTGATTGCCGATGAAAGGCCGCGCACCGAAATTCCTGCGGGAAAGATTCTGGTTGAGCACTCCAGCATCAATCCCAACAAGGCCGCCCACGTCGGGCATCTGCGCAACGCCATTCTCGGCGACACTTTTGTGCGCCTGCTCAGGTTCTCCGGCAGGGAAGTGGACGTCCAGAATTACATCGACAACACCGGAGTCCAGGTAGCTGACGTGGTTGTGGGATTTCTGAGTATCGAGAAGAAATCACGCGCTGAGATCGAACAGTTGGCCCGCCAGCCCCGATTTGACTACTACTGCTGGGATCTTTATGCCCGCGTCGCACACTGGTACGGCGAGGACAAAGAGAACTTGCAGCTCCGCCAGCAAGCGCTGCATGCCATTGAGGAAGGAAACAACGAAAGCTCCGCGGTTGCCGATGTGATCTCGGTTGCGGTGCTGAGACGACATCTCGAGACCATGGACCGGCTCGACGTCGAATATGATTTTCTGCCGCGCGAGAGCGAGATTCTCCACCTTCATTTCTGGGACGCCGCTTTCACTAAGCTAAAGGAAGGCGGCGTGCTTTTCTTCGAAACCGAGGGCAAGAATAAAGGTTGCTGGGTGATGCGGCGGGCGGGAACGGCGAAGTCTGAAATGCCGGAAGCGTCTCTCGACGACGCAGATCAAGACGAAGTGGCCGAGGAAGATCAGAAAGTAATCGTCCGCTCCAATGGGACGGTTGGATACGTAGGCAAGGACATTGCCTACCACTTGTGGAAGTTTGGCCTGCTGGGTCGCGACTTCGGTTATCGCAAGTTCTTTCGCTATCCGAATGGCCACGACTGCTGGATTTCAACCGCCGTGGGTGCGCTGGACCATCCTCACTTCGGCGGCGTGTCGGAAATCTACAACGTGATCGACGCCCGCCAATCCGAGGCGCAGAACACCGTCATCGAAGCGCTTCGCGGGCTGGGATACAACGAACAGGCCGACCACTACACCCACTTCTCGTACGAGATGGTCGCGCTTACACCGCGTTGTGCGGCCGAGCTCGGCTATCAGCTTTCCGATGAAGACAAGAGCCGCCCCTACATTGAAGTCTCGGGGCGCAAGGGATTTGGGGTGAAGGCCGACGACCTCCTCGACCGGCTGATCGCCTCAGCGAAGGATGAAGTAGACAGCCGCCATCCTCAATTGACGGAGGCCGAGCGCGTCACCATCGCCACCCAGATTGCTGTGGGAGCTCTGCGCTATTTCATGCTGAAGTTCACTAAATCTTCGGTGATTGCGTTTGATTTCAAGGAAGCCTTGAGCTTCGAAGGCGAGACCGGTCCGTATGCGCAGTACGCGGTCGTGCGCGCGTCCAACATCTTCCGCAAGGGCGGCTACGATCCGGAAGACTTTGGCAGGAATCCGGTGGACCGTGTTGCGTCCGCCGATCTGAGTAAATACCTGGCCGGCGAATCGAACAACGAAATATGGGAATTATGGCTGGCCGCCGCCAAGACTTCCTACATCATCGATCAAAGCATCAGCACGACCGAGCCGGCGTTCCTGGCGAAGCACGCATTCCAGTTGGCTCAATTGTTCAATACCTTCTATCATCGGTTCCCCATCCTCAGTGAAACCGACGAGGACCGTAAGAAGTTTCTCCTGGCAACCGTGGCTGTGGTCCGCCGAGAATTGAAGCGAGTACTCGCCGTCATGGGCATCGGTGTGCCGGCTGTGATGTAAACGATTTTTCCTACTTGCCCACTACCAGCAGTTCAAAACTGTCCGGCAAAATCGCCGGCCGCGGATGCGGTTGCTCGGCAGTCGGGGCAGGCGCCGGGCCGAAGCCCGCCGTGACCAGGAAAATACGGTGGTTCACGGGATCGAGCGCCATGGTGCGCGCGCCCGGTTTGGTGGGGACGTTCTCCGCAACGCTGAATTTGCCTGGAGAATCTTCGTGAATGATGGTGAGCACGCCCTCGCCGCATGAAGCAAACGCCAGGCCGGACTCCGGGTCGAACGCGGCTGCATCGACACCGCCGCCAATCGGCAATGAGGAAATCACCTTACCGCTATCGGCATCGACGATGGCCATCAGCTTGTTTCTGCAACCGGAAAACAGGCGCCGATGTTCCCGATCGATCGCCAACCCGGTCGGTTCTTCGCACGGCGCCAGCGGCCAGCGTGACTTTACCGCCAATTTGTTGGGATCGAGAGCCATTAACTCGCTCTTGTCCTGGATGTTGACGAAGATTTCGCCCTTGGCATCACTAACCGCGAACTCCGGCTTGCCGTCCACCTTGATGGTGCCCACGACCTCGCCCCTGGCGGCATCGATCGCGGTGACGTCATTGCTTCTGCCGTTGAAAGTGAAAACGCGTTGGCTGGCTGGGTCATAAAGAATCGCATCCGGGTTTTCGCCAACCTTGATCTTTCTGAGCACTTTCAAACTTTTGAGATCGAACTCCGTCACAGTTCCTTCGCGACCGTTGCTTACAAAACCGCGGCCGAATTCCTGCGCCACCGCAATGCCGTGAACTCCAGGCGTGTCGGGAATGTCGCCCATGGGCTTCCCGGAATCGGCATCGACCACGATCACGTGCGTAGAGCGGGAGATGAATAGATGGTTCGAGGTGTTCTCGAAGGCCAGATAATCCCACCCTTCATCGCCGCCCAGCTTGTAGCTTTTCATCAAGTGGTAGCCCGAAGCTGCCGCCAAACCGGACGTAACCAGCAGCAGGGTGACCAGAGTGGCGCTGGCCCTCGTCGCGCAAAATTGTCGCAAGCGCTTCATTGGCTTCACCATGGATGTAAAGGTAATGACCAAGGTACTCGACCGTAACTTTACCCTATACCGAAACACTCCTAGACTGCATCCATGCATTCCTGGGAAGGAGATCCGCGCCCCGAGCCCGTGCCAGAGTATGGCACGATACAGTCGAGCTCGAACCTTAAGCTGGATCGGTCTATCGATCCCGAGTCGGGGAGCTGGCGGATCCTGTTCGCCGTGGCGGCGGGTATTATTTTGGCCGGTTTTTTCGCCACGGGCAACGCGCGTGCGGCGTTCAACGAAATCAGCAGAATTCTTACCTTGCCCGGCAAACCGGAAGCTGCGTCGCCGGCAGTGCTTTCGGAACACGAAATCGAGAAGCTTGACAGCCTGACTCCGCAACGACAGGCGGAGATCCTGCTGGAGCGCGCCGTCAACCACTACGAAGGCGCCAACGACCAGATTGCCGCGCGGGTCGACGGCTGGTGGGGCAAGCTGAAATTTACTCCGAAGTTTAATTCTCTGATGACCACCGCGCTCAATTCCAATGACCTGCGGGTCCGGGCTGCAGGCATCGAAATGGATCTGGCGGCGATGGGGGCGGTGAAGTCTCCCGCGACCGTGGAGCGCCTGGCCGAGCACGCTGCAAGCGGTCCACAGTCCCAGAGAGTTTGGGCGCTTTGGGAGTTGGGTCTGCTCGGCAACCGTGGAGTCGAACCGCAGCGAGTGAATGAGATATTGTCCGGCCAGCTTCAGGACTCCGATCCCGAAGTACGGCACTGGGCGGTGGAGGGGCTGGCCTACCTCGGGACCAATGAGACCATTGCTCCCCTGCTGAAAGCCTTTCATGATGATTCGTCGGCGATGGTGCGGGAGCGCGCCGCCTGCAGCCTGGCACAATCCGGCATGTTGACCCAGGAACAACGCCGCAGCGTAATTCCGCAACTGCTGGAGTATGCCGACGACTCCTCCTTGGACGCACAGACTCACGGCTGGGCCTACCAGGCGCTACGCGACATTACCGCGCAGAATCTGCCCAACGACTCGTCGGCCTGGAGAACCTGGTACGAAGCAAACCGGTAAGGCAGTTTCCGACGCTGAGTTTCCGACGCTCAGTTTCCGGTTTCCAGTTTCTAGTTTCTAGTTTCCAGAAGCAATCGCCAACCGACGCCCTAGCGAACCAGAAACCAGAAACCAGAAACTAGAAACTAGAAACTAGAAACTGCTTCCGCTACTCTGTCATCTTCGCAACGTGCAAATCAAAACCAGTCTTTGGTAGCAGGGAGGTCAGCTCAAACGCCCTGAACCCGTCTCCTGCGATTTCCGTGTGGCGGTAGAGTCCGGGTTCGCTGTCGACGGTCTCGTGATGTCCATCCAGGTGGTTCAAAAACTCCTGCGCCTGGCTGGTCTCGGCTTCACGGTTCTGGGTTCGGGTGACGACTGCTTCAGCGGCATAGGATCGCACCAGTTTGGGCCAGTATTTTTCCAGAAGGTTGGTGCTGGCAAATATATCGGCCCATACCATCTGACCATTCACCGCCACCACCACGCCCACCGCATGCTGATCGCGTAGCTGTTGCATAAGGCTCTGGTAGTTTCGCTGGATAGGTCCGGCGACCGAATCGACTTTCTGTTTTACCTCGTCGTTCTGCATCACCCGCGCGTAGGAACTTGTCTGGTTGATCGCTTGTGCCGCGCCGGCGACCGTCACGGTTTCAGACATGGCTACCCTGGTTTTTGCCACCTCCGACCACACCTGCTGCTGATCCTTTTCGGCCATCGCCTTGGCGCGGACGTTCGGGGCTGCCATCGGCGCGGGTACGCCCCCGGCGGCTCCCACCGTTCCAAACCTGTCGCTGCTTCCGGTCCAGCGCCCCGGTTCGACGCAAAAGACTCCAAGATCGATGGGATCGCTCTCGGCTGGAATAATGCGGTCCTTACCGATAACCCGATCCTGTTTCCCGCCGGTCACGATTTCCCCAGCCAACAGGATCAGCGGACGCTTTGAGTTGTTGACCAACACCAATTGGTTGACCTGCGGGCCCGGTGGAATTGGGATGCGGCGCCGGCGCATTAAGGGCTGCACACCTCCCGACTCGGTGACGATCACCTCGCCGGAGCGGAGACCTTCGTCCAGGGTAAGGAATTCTTCAGTGTCGAAGGAGCGGGCAGCGACAACCGGAAAAACGGTCAGGTTGCCGTGCCGGATGGGTGCGAGGACGGTGTAGCCCGATAGAGGCGACATTCCTCCCGCGGGGGCGGTGCCGGGCCAAAATAGAACCACTCCGGCCAACAATCCGAGCGCTGAAAGTAACGCGAAGAGCTTGCGATTCATGGTGTTCCTCCTGTGTAGCGCTGGCGTTTCCGGTTGTCCGGATGGTCTCGGCCCACCCTTCGGGCGGTGCCTGCGCTTACCTGAGGAACGCCAAATATTCAGCTCCTTGCAGCACAAATGTTGATAGCATCCGGATGGCTGCCACCATGTTCAAGCCCAGCGAGACCGACCACGGTGTCCAATCCATTGTGGAAGGCAGCGCTGGATTGGAATCCCTGATCACCGGGCTTTACGAGAAGAGTGGCAACTCCGGGCTCAGTCGCGAGCAATTTTCCGTCATCCTGAACCAGGTAGCCGCCAAATACCTGCCCGCGGACGCATCTCCTCAGGAGACGGCCGATCTCTTCGCCAGCTTGCGGGTGGAGGAACTGGCGCTGGCCCGAGCTTGTGCCGCCGGGCAAGAGCGCGCCTGGGAAATCTTCATGGCGCGCTATCGTGAGAAGCTCTACGACATCGCAGCCTACATTGCCAAGGAAAGCTCCGCCGCGCGCGAGCTGGCCGATTCGCTCTACGCCGATCTCTACGGAACCACCACGCGTGAAGGCCGGCGCATTTCGAAACTCGCGTCCTATACCGGACGCGGCTCGCTAGAGGGCTGGCTTCGGACTGTGATGGCGCAAGAGTTTGTGAACCGCTTTCGCCGCCAGCGCAGGCTGGTGAGCCTCGACGAAGAGAGTGAAGACGGAGTCCAGTTTGCGGCAAAAGCTTCTGAACCCGCCACTATGGCCGATCCTAGAGTCGAAGCTGCTACCGATGAGGTTTTGTCCACACTCTCCGCCGAGGAGCGCTTCATTCTGGCATCTTATTATCTGGACAGCCGCACGCTGGCCGAGATCGCTCGCACACTGGGTGTCCACGAGTCCACGGTCAGCCGCAAGCTCGATAAACTGATCAAGTCGCTGCGCAAACAAATTTTGGCCGCGCTGGAGCGCAAGGGGATGAGCCGCCGCCAGGCCGCAGAGGCCCTCGACCTGGATGTGCGTGACTTGCGCGTGAATATCCGGGACCGGATGACGCAAGAAAACGTTTCACCTGCGTTCTCAGAGAAGAAGATAGAAATTCCGGCATCGGACGCCGGACCTCGGGCTCCGGGCTGAGGTCCGGCCGGCGTTGCGGCGCGCCGTGTGAGCTGTGCCGCGCCGTCGAACCCGCGTGCTGCCAGTTTGGAACGCAGCCCTGCACGTAGCCGCCAAGGGCGTAAGAATAAAGCCCATAGGGCATAAGCCCTGGGTAGACCGGCCAAGGGACGAAGAGCCCCTTTAGGGGCGAAAGAAAAATGGAGCAGTTGCCAAAAATCGCGCAACGCCGTTTGCCGGAGAATCCGAAGCCCGGGGTCCATCCCGATCCCGACCTGCTGGCGGCGTTCGCGGAAAAATCGTTGAACGATCGCGAGCGGGTGCAGGTCCTGCAACACTTGGGGGTCTGCGCCGATTGCCGGGACGTCGTGTCGCTCGCGATGCCGCCGAGCGAGTCAACCGGAACCCAGGCTGCAGATCGATCAAGCTGGCTGACCTGGCCGATGTTGCGTTGGGGCGCGCTCGCGGCTTGCATCGTAGTGGTCAGCGCGGCGGTCACGCTTCGCTACCAGCGCAGGCAAGCCGGGGAGTCATCGGTTGCCGGGAAGGCGACGGCCAGTCTTTCGACAGAAAACAATCTCCCTCAACCGCCGCTGGCGAAGCTGGCGACAAAAATTCCGCCGCCGGCCCCGTTCCAACCGGATCGCGATCTTGGACTGGAAGGAAAGCCGGCTAAGCAAGACAACGCGGCGACAGTCGCTGCGCAAACGGGAGTACCCGCGCCACCCCAACTCGAGCAGAAAAAACGGACCGACGATCATCTGGCAAACGCGTTTGCCATGACCTCAGCAGACAAATCAGCCTCGGCAGCGGTTGTAATCGCGGCTGCGGCTCCCCATGCTCCGCCGGCGCCGAGCCCGGCACAGACTCGCCAGAGATCCGAAGCACGGAATAACTCCGTCGAGCCCGTCCCCGGGGCCATGACGGAAACAGTTATCGTTGAGAGTGCGGCTCCGGCCCTGCAGACGTCGCAAAGCTCAGAGCAGAAAGCCAAAGACGAATCGATCAGGAACGAATCGCAAGAGGAAACTCGGGCTGCCGCCGCGGGAGTGAGCGCAAGGGCGACGGGAGATCAGAAGTCAGACGCGCTCTCGTCCGCCATGTCGCAAGTTGTCGTCGGCGGCTACGCCAAGCGTTCGCACTCCAGTTACATCGTACCCCGCTGGACTCTTTCTGCCGCAGGCGTCCTGCAGCGTTCTTCCGATTCGGGTAAAACTTGGCAGACGGTTCCGGTGGCGAACAATGTCGTGTTCCGTGCGCTGGCCGCGAACGACTCCGATATCTGGGTGGGCGGCGCCGCCGGCGCACTGTATCACTCTTCTGACGCCGGTCAGCACTGGGTTCAGGTCAATCCCGTGGTCGACGGCCAGCCCTTGACCGCCGATATTGTCACCGTGGACTTCAGCGATCGTCTGCACGGCAAACTGACCACCTCCAACCACGAAATCTGGAGCACCTCGGACGCAGGCAATACCTGGCAAAGGCACTGACGAAGCTGTCTGGTTACGCCCAATGCTGGACTGCATTCCCGATCTGATCTGTATCTTTTCGTGTGTTACCAAAGTGACGTTTACACCCAACAGGGGTGCGCCTAATATCCATTTCGTGGTTTGGCAGTTCTGGGGGAGGGCTGCCGAGGCGTCCTGAACTGAAAAGTTCAGGGCGCTTTTTTTTGCCCGGCTAAGAGGTTCTAGTTTCATACCCGGCCGCAGCGAAACTGACCCGGAAACCAGAAACTGGAAACCGGCAACTGAGGGTTGTCGGCCCCTTGCGACTTCTCGCGCTACATTGCATCCAATGAGATGTTACGATACACGCAGCCAAGCGTTTGGCTGACCCACCGTTCCCGGAAGGTTTCGCGGCGAGCGGCACTCCCGGAGGAGAAATGGCAAGTAACGGAATTTTGGAAGTGACGGATGCAAACTTCGACCAGGATGTTCTGAAGTCCGAGCAGCCCGTTTTGGTGGATTTCTGGGCGGCCTGGTGTGGACCTTGCCGGGCTCTCGCTCCCATCGTCGACGAATTGGCCAAGGACTATCACGGCAAAATCAAAGTCGGCAAGATGGATGTCGACAGCAACAGCGCTACCCCTATGCGCTACGGCGTCCGCGGCATTCCGACCCTTCTTGTGTTCAAAGGCGGACAGGTAAAAGAACAGATCGTGGGCTACGTGCCCAAGGAAACGATTCAGAAAGCGATCGACAAGCACGTTGGGTAAACCAGTCGTCGGTCGCCAGTCCTCAGTCGTCGGCTAAGCAAAATTAAGCGCCCGGCTTTATCCCCGGGCGCTGTTGCTTTGAGTAGATGGATTTCTTTCTGTTAGCCGAGAACCAGGGCTTTAGCTAGGAGCTAAGAGCCAGGAGCTAGAAGCAGCCTTAGTACTTTCGCAATACCCCAATCACTCTGCCCTGCACTTCTACCGACGCCGCGGGGACGATAATAGGCTTCATGCTGGCGTTTGAAGGTTGCAGGCGAATGTTTTCGCCCTCCTTGTAAAAGCGCTTGAGCGTCGCATCGGTTCCCTCGACTAGTGCGACCACGATGTCTCCGTTGTGCGCCGTCCTGCTTTTCTCCACCATCACGTAGTCGCCGTTGAGGATGGCTTCGTCCTGCATGGAATCACCGCGCACTTCGAGTACAAACACTTCCTTCGAGCGCACAAAATCGGCGAGTGAAATCGTCTCGTTGCTCTGCACGGCTTCAATCGGCTGACCGGCGGCAATGCGTCCCACCAGCGGCAGCACCATCGTGGTATTCACCGCCATGGCCTGTTTCAGCCGTCCTTTGGGCGGCAGCAGATCGATCGAACGGCTGCGGTTGTAGTCGCGCGTAAGCAGTCCCTTTTTCTCCAGGTTGGAAATATGCTTGTGCACGGTCGCCAGAGAACTAAGCTCCAAACCCTGTCCAATTTCCTCGAACGAGGGCGAGTACCCGTTCTTCTGCACGAACTCAGAGATGAAGTCGTAAACCTGCCGCTGTCGCCGTGTGATTGCCATGGCATTATTGTTGGCGAATGGAAGGCGAAATGTCAAGAAACAACTTGAGGGGATCTGTCATCCTGAGCGGAAGAAGCTAATTCGCTCGCGAATGGGCTGATGAAGTCGAAGGACCCCTAACATCTCAACCGCAGCCGGCGGTAACGGATGACCTGGCAGTAAGCAGAAAATCTTCCGGCACCCCACTCGCTGATAGGGGTCCTTCGACTCCGCGACTGCTCCGCGGAGCGGAGCAGCCACTGCGCTCAGGATGACAAAACGCTACTCCGAAGCGACCGCTTTCAAGTACTGATAGTAAAAATCCACCGCGCGATAAAACGAATCCACGTGGATGCGCTCATCTTTGCCATGGGCGCGGATATCATCACGGTCAATGGCTTCTCCGGATATGCAATAAGTCGGCAAGCCGGCGGCGTTGGTGTAAACGCCGTCGGAGGCGCCAGTGGCCATGTCAGGGACCACGGGCAAGCCGGGCCACAGGCTGTTCATGACTTTTTCCAGCGGCTGAAAGACATCCGGACGCAGCGGCGGCGGCGCGAAAGCCTGATGATGCACCCCGCCGATCGCGCCCACGTCCGTCACGGAAATCTTGGGATCGGCCACCACCTTCTCCAGTTCCTGACGGATCTCCTCCGGCGGATGTCCGGGAAGGATACGGCAGTTCACATTGGCCTGCGCCATTTGCGGCAACGCGTTGTTGGCGTGGCCGGCATTCAGCCGAGTGGCCACGCATGTCGTATGCATGATCGAGTTATCGATCGGATCTTGCGATAGTCGCGCCACGGCCGCCATGTCCGAAGGAGTCTGCAAAATGGCACGAATATCGGCTGCCCGCTCGCCGGTGGCGATCTTCGCCATGCGCTCGTAAAACGCGCGAGTGACGTTGGTCAGCTCGAAGGGGAACTGGTAGCGCTCGAGGCGCGCCAATCCATCTGCGAGATGATAGATGGCGTTGTCGGTCCGGGGTAGTGAACTGTGGCCGCCGGGATTGGTCACGGTGAGCGAATAGTCGGAATACAGTTTTTCCGATGCGTCCACCATCATGAATTTCGGTTTGCCGTGCTCGGAGAGAATTCCGCCGCCGTCGTGGTTGAGCACGAATTCAGCATCGATCAGTTCGCGGTGATTTTTGAGCAGCCAATCCACGCCATTCGAGGTGCCGCCTTCTTCATCCGCGGTCAGTGCCAGGATAATGTCGCGGTCGGGCACGAAGCCTTCCTTCTTGAACCGGATCAGAGCCGTGGCCATGATGGCGTCGCCATCTTTCATGTCCTGCGTGCCCCGGCCATAGAAGTAGCCATCTTTTTCCACGAACTGAAAGGGATCGGTGGTCCAGTCCTCACGCCGGGCCTCGACGACATCGAGATGTCCGATGAGCAGCACCGGTTTGTGCTTCCCGCTGCCGTGCAGGCGCACTACCAGATTTTTCTTGCGATCATTCGGCCCCAGGATGTGGAGATCGCTCTCGGGAAATCCGGCATCTCGAAAGCGCTGCGCCATGGCTTCCGACGCGGTCGTAACATTTCCGACCGAGTCGGTCGTGTTGATCTCGACTAGTTGTTTGAAAATGTCGTGGGAAAGCTGCCGGGTAGCGTCGTCAATCTGTGCGGATAAAGCTATTCCAAAGAATAAAAACGCGATGGTGAATAACCGGTTCCGATAGTTCAATCGAGGCTCCTAGGTGGCGCCGGCGTCGGGCCGGCCGCGGCGTCTGCCAAGAGACGGCGTGAGTAACAGTACCAAATGATTTGGTGTTGGAGCATGTTTCGCGACATCAAACCCAAAAAAATCTCGACTGTTATCCTGAAGCAGTGATCCTGCCGGCGGAAAATTCGAAGCCTCATACTGGGCCTGGCCTCTGCCGGGACTGTATTCATTCCCGGCGCATCGAATCCGACCGGGGTTCAGTCTTCTTTTTCTGCCAGCTCGCCCTGACCGACTCGCGCTTCCAGAAATATCCCCGCCTTCCGGTTCTTTCGTGTCCCGGTTATGAGCGAAAAAGAGAATCCAGTGAGTGACATACAGTTGGCCAGCGGGGACGAAACTTTTGCCCGTCTCGGAACTCTAATGGAGTGCGGGCCAGCCAACCGGCCCGGGGAGTCCCTCATGTTCAGATTTTCTGCTGTTGCTTTCCTGCTGTTTCTGGTGGTGATCGGGGGCATGGTGGCGTGTACTGCTGGAAATGCCGCCGCGGTTGCCATCCCGGGTCCGGCGGTCGAGGCACCAAAAACGGCGAAGGGTGGAGAACAAACCGCCGTCATTGCCGGAGGATGCTTCTGGGGCATTCAGGCCGTCTTTCAACACGTCAAAGGAGTAGTCAACGCGACCTCGGGGTATTCCGGCGGCGAGGCCCGAACCGCGCAGTATGAAGTCGTCAGCACGGGCGAAACCGGCCATGCTGAATCGGTAAAGATTACGTATGATCCGGCGCAGGTCACGTATGGAGAGTTGCTGCGGGTGTTTTTCTCGGTGGCTCATGATCCCACGCAACTGAACCGGCAGGGCCCGGACGACGGCACCCAGTATCGCTCGGTGATTTTCTATGGGAATGACGAACAGAAGAAGATCGCGGAAGCCTACATCGCGCAGCTCAACCAGGCTAAAGTATTTCCCAAGCCGATCGTGACCCAGGTGGTGCCGCTGAAGGCGTTCTATCCGGCGGAGGATTACCACCAGAATTATGCGACGCTGCATCCGGATGAGCCGTACATTGTTTTTAACGACGCCCCCAAAGTGGCTCACCTCCGGCAGCAATTTCCCGAGCTATACACGGGAAAGTAATTGCGCTCGGTTCGCGTCAGGGGCGGGGAGGAGTGAGCGATGTTTGATTCTGAGCTGGGCAAGGATACCTCATCGGTCAACCTAAGGCGACGCGCGTTTCTGGGAATTTCCGTTTCCGCGATCGCCGGCGCGGCGCTCTGGTCGCTGCGTAAACCACGACTGATCGAAGCGGCGATGCCGAAGGGTGATCCCGGCGAGGTCACCATCGTGCAGTTTTCCGACGACGGGAAACGCTTGCAGAAGGTTCGGGTTCCCAAGGTGGTCAAAAGCGACGACGAGTGGCGCAAGCAGTTGTCGTCAGGGGAATTCGATATTACGCGTCGTGCCGACACCGAATTTGCTTTCAGCGGAAAGTATTGGAACCTGCACGACAAGGGCCTCTACCGCTGTATTTGTTGCGACAACGCATTGTTCAGTTCGGAGACGAAGTTTGAGTCCGGCACCGGCTGGCCCAGCTTCTGGCAGCCGATTGCGGAAGAGAACGTCCGGAACATCAACGATACGAGTTTCGGCATGGCAAGAACCGCAGTCGCCTGTACCCTATGTGATGCGCATCTGGGCCACGTCTTCGATGACGGTCCGCAGCCTACCGGGCTTCGCTATTGCATGAATTCGGCTTCCCTGAAGTTCGTTAAGCAAGCGTAAGCCCCAACACAAGGTCCCTCGACTTGCTTTGCCGCGCACAGCGCGGCAAAGCTACGCTCGGGATGACAATGTAAGATAGAGCATCGTGAATTCGCCTCCCGCCGCATATCGCGCTCCCACCGCGATCGAACGCATTTTCAACCGCGTTTTCGGATTCGTAGTAGGTCTCGGCGGGGGCTTCTCCTACAACTACGTTCTGCAAGTTCGCGGACGCAAGAGCGGAAAGATCTACTCAACGCCGATTGATCTGCTGGAAATCCACGGGAAAACGTTTTTGGTGGCCCCTCGTGGCCACACCCAATGGGTGCGCAATGCAGAAGCGGCGGGGGAAGTGACCCTCAAGAAGGGAAGCAAGCGGCTAAAATTCGGGCTGCGCGCGCTCTCGGATCAGGAGAAGCCTGAAATTCTCAAGGCTTATCTGGATCAGTTCAGGCGGGAAGTTCAGACGTACTTTCCCGTGCCGGCGGGGTCGCCGGCGGAGGCTTTTCGCGAGCTGGTGCCGAACTATCCCGCGTTCGAATTGATTCCGAGCCTCTGAGAACTGAGATCCAAAAACTAAGAACCGGGTTTTTAAGTCCTGGTAGTCTGCGGCTGTTTTGTATTTGTCGAGCTTCGCTCGACCTGGACGGCAGAGGGCGGCTGTCCCCACGTGGTCCCACTACTCCAGAACGCTGTCGTCCAGTTTTTTTCTTCCCCAATCGGCGGCGGACTGGACGAACGCCATCACCACCGGGTGGGGCTTCTCGGGTTTCGAGGAGAGCTGCGGCTGAAACAGTGTCGCGATATAGAAGCGGTGGGTGGGCGACTCGATCGCGCGGATTTCGCCTTGTGGACCGCGTGCCACTACCGGGAACCCGGCTTCCATAGCGGCCCATTCGAAATCGGGATTGACTTCGAAGTTGCAGAAAAATTCTTCCACGACGGTGTCCAGCGCATAGTACGACTGCAGGTAGGAACCCGGGCGCAGGCGGATCTCCGGGATCGGACCTGAAAGCTTGGGAGCGCCGTTGGCGCGATCGGGAACGGCGCAGGCCACGGGATAGATGACGATGTTTTTCGAGCCGGAATTATTCTCGGCGCTGTCCGCATCCTTGATTCCCAGCACATTGCGGACACATTCGATGAGAGCGTACTGAAAGCCGCCGCAGGTGCCCAGGAAAGGCCAGTCGCGCCGGCGGGCGAATTCAATCCCCTTCAGCATTCCATCAAAACTCTTGTAGGGACTGCCGGGCGCGGCCCAGATTCCGTCGAAGCTTTCCAGCTTTTTTTCCGCGCCGGCCTCGAGCAGACTTGGGGTTGCAATCCATACACCCTCGACCGGGAGATTCAGCTGGGCGGCGGCGTGCTGGAGCGATTTCTCGATCGCCGGAAGAGTCGGAGACTTGGGATCGTAATCCCCGATAATTCCAATGCGGACGGGATCGCTCACTCCACTATTTTAGTGGAGAAGTTCGGCGATGCGGGGCATGGGAGGTGAGAAGGCTGGTGCACTCGCAAGACGGGCGTCAGCCTTCGGACGTCAGACCTCGGCACGACCCACCTGGGGACAGCCGCCCTCGGCTGTCCAAGCTCAAGTAATCCATGTTACGGTCGTTTCTACTTTGCGGTGACCGACCGTTCTTTCAGGATTTCTTCAACCGCGGCGATCGCCGTTTCCATTTCTTCATCCTTGCTGTAGAAGTGCGGAGACATGCGCACTCCAGCCTTGGGGCGATAGTCGACCAGAACGTCTCGCTTGAGCAGTTCGCCGCAGACCGCTTCGGCATCGGGCATGTCGATTGAGACCGTTCCCCCGCGTTCTTCGGCGTTGCGAGGCGAGTTCAAGCGCCATCCATGTGCCAAAGCCAGATCGATCAATCGGGAGGTCTGCCGCTTCGACTTCTCCCGGATGCGATCGATGCCGGCTTCAGCGATGATCTTCAGTCCAGGACGCGCCGCCTCCAGTGCGGGTATGTGGGATGTGCCGTTCATAAAACGAAACGGGGGCTGGCTGTAGCGCGTAGGCCCGGTTTCAAAACCGAAAGGATTCTGGTGCGCGAACCAGCCGGTGAATTTAGGCCGCAGATTCTTCCCCAGGTCCGGACGAACGTACAGGTAGCCGACGCCCGGTCCTCCGCAGAGCCACTTCAAAACGCCGCCACAGGTGAAGTCGACGTTCAAAGCCTGCACATCCACTGGCACTGTCCCTAGAGACTGGAAGGTGTCGAGCACAACGTGAGCGCCAACTCTGTGGGCCTTCTCGATGATGGCCTTCGCATCCTGAATGTAGGCGCTGCGAAAAATCACGTGCGATACGGGGACCAGTAAGGTCTGCTCATCAATGGCGTCCAGCAGGCGATCGAGCGGGACCGTAATGCCGTCGTCGGTCTTCACCATGTGCACGCGCGCGCCGTAGGCCCGTTGCGCCTCCCAGAAATACATGACCGAAGGAAAATTCAAGTCGCTGTAGACCACTTTGTTGCGCGGGCCGGAAAAATCGAAGCACGAAGCCACCACGGCTTGACAGGTAGTGACATTTTGATGGGTCGAGACCGAGCCCGCCGGCGCGTTCATCAATGAGCCAATCTCGTCGCCGACTGCAGCGGCCAACATCCACCATCGTTCTTCCCACGCCCGCACGCCGCGTGTCGCCCAGATGTCAGCGTACCCTTTCATGGCTTCGTAAACGCCCTGCGGCATGGCACCCAGCGAATTGCTGATCAGATAGGTGGTGCGTTCCAGGATAGGGAACTGGGGTCGATAGCGGAGAAGCTCATCAGCCATCCCGATATTGTACGTCCGTTCAATGTAGGCGCGAGCGCCCCGCTCGTGCGGCAGCGCCACAGACACTGCCGCACGAGCGGGGCGCTCGCGCCTACATGGTGCGGGGGTTCTTCTTCAGCAGGAAATAGGCCGCGGTCAGCACGACCATGTATACGGCGCCGCTGATCAGCGTCAAGTGGGAAGCCCAGCCGGTCTCGAGAATGGCCACGATGATCAGCACGAAACCCAGCGCCGAGCCCCAGGCTCCGAGCGGAGAGCGCATGGGCAGCGCGGCCAGTTGGACGGCCGACACTTGCCGGCGGAAGCTGACGTGAGCGGCCAGTGAGACCAGCCAGGACAGAAGCATTCCCACCAGCGCTGCTCCAAGAATCGAAACGAAGGCATCTTTCGGCGCCCACTTCTCCAGGACCAGCGCTACCACGATGCCGTACGACGAAGCCAGCAGCGCCGGCCTGGGCGATCCGGATGCACTCAGCCGGCCGAGCGCCGCGGGCGCCCATCCCGTTCGGGCCAGGGAAAACAGCACGCGCGAGGCAGCATACAGCGCTCCGTTTGCGCCCGAGAGCGCTGCCGTCAGTACGACGAACGTCATGATGTGCGAAGCGGCCGGTATGTGGGCGTGACGGAAAACGGTGACGAATGGGCTCTCCGTGACGCCGGCGCGGTTCCACGGCATAACCCCAACCAGAATGACGATCGCTCCCAGGTAGAGCGTAGCCAGAATCGCGAAGGTCAGCTTGATGGCGCGGGGAATTTCCTGCGGCGAGCGCGACTCTCCGGTCGTGATGGCCACGAATTCGAGCCCTCCGAAGGTATAGAGAGCGAAACCCGTGGCCAGCAACGGAGCCAGCGGGCCTTGAGGCAGGAATCCGCCATGAGATGTGTATTCCGGCGCCACCCGGCCGCTAAGCAGCAAACCTGCTCCCAGTAGAACGAAAGCCGCGATAGTCGCGACCTTGATCATGGCGAACCAGTATTCGAAGCGGGCATAGTTGCCCACACTCCGCAGATTGATCAGCAGCAGCAAGACAGAAAAAAGCACCACCCAGACCAGAGCCGGAACGGACGGAAACCAATAAGTAAGGTAGGTAGCGGAGGCAATCAGCTCCGCCCCGATGGAAATCGAGATCGCCGCCCAGTAGCCGGCTCGAGCGATGAATCCCGCCCACTGGTTCAGGTAAAGATCGCCATAGACTCCGAACGATCCCGCCGCAGGGTGCATGCTGGAGAGTTCGCCCAAAGCCAAAGCCACGGTCAAAGTGATGAACGCCGCCAGGAGGAAGCTAAGAATCACTCCTGGCCCGGCGATTTCGAGAGCGGCCGCCGATCCCAACAGGAGCCCGGTTCCGATAGACCCACCCACAGCGACCATGGCCATCTGGCCGGCGCTGAGCTGGTGACGAAGTCCCCGCTCCTGGCCTGCTGCCGGTATCGGCTCTGCTGGCATCCGGCACTTATACCGGAAACATTTTTTCTGCCAAAGAAATATTCCGGTGACCTTCGTAATCTCGGCGGTACGCGACTTCGTTGCCGCTGCGAGTACCGACCCCTAAAATCTCACTTGGGTTACTGCGCACGTTACCCGTGTCTCCCATGCCAGATCCGACCAAGCGAATGGACCGAGCCGAGATCGCGCGCCGAGTCGAGCGCGCGGAAAAGCTGTTGCAAAAAGGCAAGACCGGCGAAGCCCTCGATGAGTACATGCAGGTGCTGGCCGAAGATCCGCAAAATGACAACGTCCGCCAGATGGCAGCCGATATCTGCCTTTCGTTGCAACGCACGGCGGAAGCCGTAAAGCTGCTGGGCGACCTCTTCGAGCGCCAGATCGCGGCTGGGGAAAACACTCGCGCCAGCCTCACTTACAAGAAACTGGCCCGTTACACGGTTCCAACCAGCATCCAGAGAATCCACTTCGGCCAGATCCTCGAAACCTCCAATCGAAAACTCGCGCTTGAGACCTACGAGAGCGCTCTGGAAGACCTGAGCAAGAATGGACGCCAGCAGGACTGCCTCATGGTCCTCAAGCGGCTGGTGGCGCTCGATCCGGCGGAGCCAAACATTTTGCGGCTGGCAGAACTCAGTTCGCAGACCGGAGACAAAGCGGGTGCCTCCGCTGCCTTCCTCAAGTTGGCCGAGCTGACCGAGGCCTCCGGAGGCAATGCCGCGCAGTGGTTTGAACGCGCCTATACCGAAGACCCGAGCGATCCGAAGATCGCCTTGGGTTACGGCAAGAGCCTGATTGCGCAAGGCCAGGTCGGCGCGGCGATATTTGTCCTCGAGCCGCTGGCCAAGGCGCAGGATGCGAGCCTTGAAATTCGCGAGAGCTACGTAAACGCGCTGCTCACCGCGAATCGCTTCACCGACGCCGAACCGCTGGTCTGGCAACTCTTTCAACAGAACCCATCCCGCCAGCAAGAGGTCGTCAACCTGATCGGACTGTTAGTCGACGCGCAGCAGGACGCCGAGGCGGTCGCGTTGGCGCGCAAGTTGGAGCAGTCTCAGCGCAACAAGGGAGACCGCCGCGCCTTCGTCGCCATGTTGCAGGATGTTGTCGCCAAGCATCGCGGTTCGCCCGATCTGCTGGAGTTCATGAGCGAGCTGTTCAATGCCTCGAACCGGGAAGGCGACTACTGCCAGACTCTGCTCAAGCTCTTCGATCTGCACTGCGGCATGGGTAACTACGCCAAGGCCGCCGAATGTCTCGACCGCGCCGCCGACGTGGACGCCTACGAACCCGGCCACCAGAAGCGCCTGGAAATGCTGCGCGGCAAAATTGATGACAACCGCTTCAAAGTCATCGCTTCGCGTTTTACCAGTATGGCCAAGACGGCGTCCGAACCGGCCAAGACCGAAGGGCCGACGCTGGGCGCAGCAGCCTTGCAAGACTTAATGCTGCAGGCTGAAATCCTGGTGCAGTACGGGATGCGCTCCAAGGCCATTGAGCGTCTGCAACGCATTCAGGAGCTATTCCCGCGCGAAGAAGAACGCAATCAGGATTTGCAGCAGTTGTACCTGTCAGCCGGTATGACGCCGCAGCACGTGGATTCAGCCCCTCATCCGGTTGCGAGCGCCGTGGCGAAAGTGGCTCCCGCGGCTGCGCCGTCGCGCCCGGCCGCTCCGGCGGAATCTGCCGACGTCAACAGCTTCACCAAAGTTGCGGACATCACTCGCAAGCTCTACCGGCAGACCAACGCCGATGCGGTCATGTCCACCGCCGTTGCCGAAATCGGAGCGCAGTGGAAGATCAGCCGCTGCATCGTGGCTACGCGTAAGCCGGGCATGGTGCCGAGCGCTGTCAAGGAATACCACAGCGACGGAGTAAACGCCGGTGAGGCGCAAGCCTTAAGCCACCTGGTTACCGTGGTTCAGGATGCTGCCATCAGCCAGGGCACGTTGACGCTTGCCGATGCACCCGCCGCACCCGAATTGCAGGAGGTTCGCGAAATCCTGGTCCAATTGGGAATCACGTCGCTGCTGGCGTTGCCGCTCAGCGACGGTCAGGATCAGATGGGGGTCCTACTGCTGGCCCAGAACTCTGCCCGGGGCTGGCACTCCGCCGATGTCGTCGTACTCAAGACCATAAGTGAACAGATCGTGATCGCTCTCATGAACGCGGGGCTGCGCCGGCTGGTGAAGAGTTTGTCGGTGACCGACGAACAGTCTGGATTGCTCAAGCGTGCTTCCTACCTCGACCTGCTGATGGCGGAGACGCGACGCGCCGTCCAGCAAAGCACTCCGCTCACCGTGACCTTGATGCAGTTCGGCAAAAGTTCGGTCATGTTGAAAGAGCACGGAGAAAAGGCCGTCGAAGCCACGATGCAAAAAATTGGACAGCTCTTTGCCGCCAACATCCGGCAGAACGATCTTGCCTTCCGCTACGAGAAGACCACCATCGCGCTGGTCCTCGGGGAAACCGGGGAAAAGGAAGCGCTGATGGCAATAGAGAAATTGCGCAAGCTGCTGGCGGAAGTAAAACTATCGGACGAGATTGTCCCTTTCAGCGCGGGCCTGGCAGAAGCCGTGGTGCGCCAGCAATTCGATCCCGTGGATATCGTCACCGAGGTCATCAATCGGGCGGACAAAGCTCTCGATAGCGCCGTGGCACAAGGCTTGGGGCGGATCGTCAGCCTGGCTGCATCGGTGGCAGCGGCCGCAGTCGCGTAACCGAGCCGCGAAGCGGCGCAAGAATGTAGCCCACGGCGCCAGCCGTGGGTCGGATGTGAAACCGGAACGAGCCCGCGAAGGGGGCGGAAGAGACCGTTCCTTTCGCCCTTTCAGGGCTCCGCCGCTTCCCGATTGGCACCCAGGGCTTACGCCCTAGGCTACATTCTTGCGCCGCTTCGCGGCTTGGGTAGTCCACTCATCCCGATTGTGGGGCGGACACTCTTGTCCGCCGCCTTTGAAGTTGTTCTTGGTTTTGATCCCACGGGGTTTTTCTGAGTCAAAGTTAAAAGCGGCGGACAGGAGTGTCCGCCCCACACGTTGGCGGAGACTGCATCGCCGCTGATAAACTAACTAGTTTGAGTGCTGCACGTAGAACCAATCTGATTTCGAGCACCAGGAAATCCACATGCTGAAACCTGGCGACATCGCCATCGTAAGCGGAGCCCGCACGCCGTTTGGACGCTATTGCGGCAAGCTGAAGGACTTTTCCGGGCAGGAACTGGGCGCTATCGCCGGCAAAGCTGCCATCGAACGCGTCAACCTTGATCCCAAGGAATTCGACCACGCCGTGTTCGGCAACGCGCAACAGACTTCCGGCGACGCCATTTACGGCGCCCGCCATGTGGCGTTGCGCGCGGGCCTGCCCATAGAGACCCCGGCGCTCACCGTGAACCGGTTGTGCGGAAGCGGCATTCAGGCCATCGTCAACGCGGCCCAGATGATTCAGCTGGGTGAAGCCAACGTGGTTCTGGCCGGCGGCATGGAGGCAATGTCTCAGGCCCCATTCACCATTCGGGGACGCGACGGCTTCAATCTCGCGCCCGGCGGCAAGATTGAAGATTCGCTGATGGTCGCGTTGCTCGACAGCTATTGCGGCCTGTACATGGCAAACACCGCCGAGCTGTACGGCTCACAGCAAGGCATCACGCGCGAGATGCAGGATGAATTTGCTTTGCGCTCGCAACAGCGCGCCGACGCAGCCTACAAAGAAGGACGTTTGCAGGCAGAGTTGGTTCCGGTGGCGTTGAGAAATTCCAAAGGTGAGGCGACGGGGGAATCGTTGACTGAAGACGATCACCGGCGTCCGCAGACGACGCTCGAAGGCCTGGCAAAGCTGCGTCCCGCATTCGGAAAATCCGGAACAGTGACTGCCGGCAATGCCAGCGGAATCGTGGACGGCGCAGCCGCGGTCGTCGTGATGTCGCTTGATGAAGCGGGCAAGCGCGGCATTCTACCGTTGGGACGCGTGGTCAGTTGGGGTATTGCCGGAGTCGATCCCAAAGTAATGGGTCGCGGGCCCGTGCCCGCCACCAAGATTGCGTTGCAAAAGGCAGGACTGACTCTCGATTACATTGACCTCATTGAAGTGAACGAAGCTTTCGCCGCGCAGTACCTCGCAGTCGAAAAAGAACTCGGCCTCGATCGCGAAAAAGTAAACGTCAACGGCGGCGCGATTGCTTTAGGGCATCCGCTGGGGGCGACCGGCACGCGTCTGGTGATCACGCTGCTGTACGAGCTTCGCCGCAGGAAGAAGAAGTACGGGCTGGCGACGGCGTGTATCGGCGGCGGGCAGGGGATCGCAATGGTGGTGGAGAGTATGAACTAGGTTTTTGAACCACGGAGGACACGGAGATCACAGAGATATTTTCTCGCTCTGTGTGCTCCGTGTCCTCCGCGGTCAAAAGGGATGTTATGGAAATCAAGAAAGTTGGCGTTCTCGGTTGCGGCCTGATGGGCTCTGGCATCGCGCAAGTCGCGGCCACTGCCGGGTTCGATGTCACTGTTCTCGAAGTCGACCAGAAATACCTCGACAAAGGTTTCGCCGGTATTGAGAAGTCGCTGGCCAAATTCGGCGAGAAGGGAACG
Source organism: Terriglobia bacterium (assembly GCA_963822555.1). Taxonomy (GTDB): domain Bacteria; phylum Acidobacteriota; class Terriglobia; order Terriglobales; family Acidobacteriaceae; genus JAIQFF01. Next base: position 2,439,047 of record CAWGHY010000002.1, on the reverse strand, counting down.
CTAAAGGAAACGCCGCAAGCCGTACGCGCGAGGCTCAAGGGCACTACGAACATGCAGGACCTGGCCGGCTGCGACATCATTGTCGAAGCTGTGATCGAAAACGTCGATGAAAAGAAGAAAATGTACGCCGCGCTCGATGGCATCGCAAAGAAAGATGCGATCTTCGCCTCCAATACCTCTTCCATCTCGATAACCGAGCTCTTGACCTCGACGAAACGTCCTGAGCGCTTCATCGGACTGCATTTCTTTAATCCCGTACCGCTGATGAAACTGGTGGAAGTGGTGCGCACCATCGCCACCGCCGGCGACGTGTACGATACGGCCTACGAATTTGCGAAAAAACTGGGTAAGGTTCCGGTCCGCACCAGCGACAAGACTGGATTCATCGTCAACCGGCTGCTGGTGCCGTATCTACTCGATGCCATCCGCGCCTACGAAGAGGGCGTGGGTTCGATCGATGACATCGACAATGCCATGAAACTGGGCTGCGGGTATCCCATGGGGCCGTTCACGTTGCTCGATTTTGTCGGCCTGGATACGACCTACTACATCACGCACGTGATGTACGACGAGTTCAAGGAACGTCGTTTCGCGTCGCCGCCGCTTCTGAAACGAATGGTGATGGCTGGCTGGTATGGGCGGAAGACTGGTAAAGGGTTTTACGATTATTCGGACCCGGCGAATCCGAAGCCGAATAAGCTGTGATGTTGCACGCAGGGGCGGGCGCCCCCGCCCGCCCGGCGGAGCGGAGCTCCGCTAACCCGGCGAGCGTTTGCTCGCCCGCCCGGACGAGGGCGTCCGGGCCTACGTGGTTCGAGGAGAGTTCAAGGATTGAAGTCGACGCGAAAAAATCGAATCAAGGCAATTGAGGGGAAGCTCAATGCTTCCGGCAGGCGCTTCGCCATCGTAGTCTCGCGCTTCAATGCCTTTATTACGGATCGGCTGCTGCAAAGCGCCTACGACGGACTGGTGCAATGCGGCGTTCACTCGAAGACCATTGAAATCGTTCGCGTCCCCGGCGCTTTCGAAATTCCATCCGCGGCACGCGCACTTGCCGAAACCAGAAAGTACGACGCCGTTATCTGCCTGGGCTGCCTGCTGCGGGGCGACACTGCTCACTACGATGTGATCGTCAATGAGGTCGCGCGTGGCATCGGCCAGTCCGCACAGGAGACTGGAGTGCCGCATGCGTTCGGTGTCCTCACCTGTGAAACCCTGGAGCAAGCCATCGATCGGGCCGGCTTGAAAATGGGCAACAAAGGTTTCGAAGCGGCGCTGGCGGCGGTCGAGATGGCGAATCTGAAAGCAGTCGTCGGTCGTCGGTCGCCGGTCGTCAACAAAAGTCAAAAGCGGAAATCACCATCCAGGAAGAAGACGAGACCGTGGAAGTAGATCCCAACCTTTCGAACTCCCGCCTCCTGCTAGACTTAACCTACGACTGACGACCGAAGACTGACGACTTTCTCCCATGGGAACCCGCCGCAAATCTCGCGAACTTACCTTGCAGATGCTTTTCCAGGCCGATATGGGGAAGCAAAGTCCGGAGCAGGTACGCCAAAGCTTTTGGCGTGAGCGGGGAGACGTGGGCGCCGATGTCCAAAGCTTTGCCGAGGATCTCTTCCGCGTCGCCACCGATCGCGCCACCGAAATCGATGGCTTGATCGAAGGCCACGCCCAGCACTGGCGCATGGAGCGCATGGCCGCTGTCGACCGCAATCTGATGCGCGCGGCCGTCGCCGAAATGATGGGCTTTCCTGCCACTCCCCGGGCGGTGGTGATCAATGAATCCCTGGAAATCGCGCGCAAGTTCTCCAGCCCGGAGTCGGTGCAATTCATCAATGGCGTGCTGGACAGCGTGGGCAAAGAACTGGAAGGCAGTCGTTAGTCGTCAGTCGTCGGTCGTCAGCTACCCAACATCCCAATCTAGCATTGTCCCCGGTGGCACGAGCCAGGACGCTCGCGCCTACATAGCTTGCTGACGACTGACGACTGACGACTGCTTTACGGTTTGACCGCGACCAAGTCCGGATTGCAGGTGAAGGTTACGCCGCTGCAGAAGCCAGAGAGGAGAGTCGTGGCATCGCTAGGAAATGAAAGTTGCTCAATGTCGCCGGCGTTTTGGGTATCCAGAATGTGCACCAAGCCATCCGTCGCAGCCACATAAAGCCGGCTGCCGTCCGGAGTCAGCGATGCGCTGACGGGAATGGCGGCGCCAGCCATGGGAATTGCGGAGGAGGTCTGGTTGGCGATATTGAAAACCAATATGGCTCCCCGGTCGCTGACCACCACATAGGCAGTCGAGCCGTCTTGCGAGACGATCAACTGGATCGGGACGAAGCTGCCCTGACCCAGATTGAAAGACGTGGCGGCACCGATACTTCCAGTCGGCGAACAGCCATCCGAGGTTCGCGACACGCGGAAGAGATCGACCCCCGGCGAGTCTACCGCCAGCACTGTGGTTGTCGTGGTCGCGGTGCCCAGGGTCGGCGGAGGCGCCAGATTGGGCGTATCGGTCGCTAGCGCCTGCATGAACGAAGGCGTCGCGGGCAGGATTACATCATTGCTGAGAGCAGAAGTCAGCCCGCATGTGCTGAAACCCGTGATCGTGGACGCGGCGGACCCGCCGGAGAGAAATCCCATCGAACCTTCCGGAGCAAACGACACCAGGTTGGCCGGCGCGGTAAGCGGAATCTGCTTCAAGGAATCCTGCGACGAATACACATACAGGTTCGAACCCGCGACGATGAACGCTTTCAGATCGTCCGGCGAAAACTGCGCCGCTGTGGCCCCCGCGATCGGTAGAGTCGTGGCCGCATTGGTGGCGGTGTTGAACACGATTACCTGGGTCGGCGGAGGAGGCGCATTGCTTCCTGGAACCGGTATCGCGTTGGGATCAGCGCCCGATAGAAGTACGGTCTTGCCATCGGGAGACACGGCCAGCACTTTTCCGGTCACCGACTTGAATTGCGCTACCGTAGGCGGAGAGGCGACGGTAACCACCATCAAGCCTCGGCTTCCGAAGAAGGAATAATCCGTTCCCATGTACGCCTTGGTTCCCTGCGGGTCAAAGACCAGGGAATTCGGCGAGGCCGGCAATCCGACCGGGCTATCTACGGTGTTGTTAGGAGTGGCAATCGGAATCAGGAGACTGGTGCATCCGGCGGCTATCACGCAATTGCCGCTGGAAGATACTCCGGTGCTCGATACGTACACGGTGGGAGTGGTCGTGCTGGTGGTTGTCGTAGTGCTGGTAGCAGCCGCGACCACCACGTTGACCGCGCTCTCGGGATAAATCGGCAGCAGAGGGCTCAAGCCGATATTGCAAGTAGGTGGAGTACAAGATGCGATTACGCTCCCGCCTCCAGCTTGCACCGTCGCTACCTCTCCCTGGGAGGTCACGGTCACGGACCCGGCGTTCGATGCACTCCAGGTCAACGGCACGCCGGTGATGGGATTGCCCTGGGTATCCACCACGGTTGCCGTTAGAGTCTTCGAGGTTCCGGTGGTTACGGTGAAGGAGTTGCTGGCGCTGTCGCCGACGGTCAGCGCAATGGACTGCACCGCGCAGGTGTTGAATTCCAGCGGCAGGCTGGTGACGTTGCTGTTGGTGACCGCCAGTGAGGTAATGCCCGGGGTATTCGCGGTGACCTGAACCTGTCCTACCACCAGGCCGGTCACGGGCGTGCTCTGCGTAGGCACTGCGAGCGTAGCTACCTGGGCGTTGAGCGACTGCCAGGTAAATGGGCCCACGCTGGAGGTGATGTCGAGCCCGCGACTGAAGGCTGTGGCCTGATAATTGAAGATCTGGCCCTTGCTGAAACAGGGTCCGGTAGGCGGCGTCTGGTTGGGAACCGGGCTGATCACGATATTGTCGATGTGCTGGTGCACATACACGGTCGTGGGCGGGCTGCTTACCCCATGTGATGTCGCCGTCACTTGTGCGACTCCAACCGGCCCGGGAGTGCAGATTTGCGGGGTGGAGATCGAGTCCCAGGTTCCAGCGCAAGCCAATCCACTGGCGGATATGGTCAGGACGGCAGTATTACTCGAAACAAATGTAACCGGAGTCGAAATGGCAGTGTGTTTACTGTTCTCGGGAGTTGCGGTGAAGGCCTGATTGGCGCTACCCACGTCCAGAGATAAGGTATTGGCGGGCGCCAGCAGGATATTGGCGGGCACCGGGAAGACGGTATTGGTGGTTGGACCGCTGCTGCTGCAGCCGGTCAGGGCCGCGACTAAACTGATGACAATGAAGATGAATGCCAACCGCACCATCGCGAACGACCGACCCATGCACCCTCCCCGCCCTGCGCATCTGCAAGACGAGCTTGTTTGGACACTTTCTGGAAAGCCCCAAGTGTAGAGGCTAGAATTTTTTTCAGCAAGTTGAGCCGCGTTGCGGGCGTCCGAGCCCGCAGGCGAAATCCTGAACGAAGTGAAGGATCTGTTTCGAGCACAGCTCCCCGGACACGGCCTGAAATATCGGGCCATGACTCGTCAATTTCAAATCCACACTCCTGTTCCGCGGTAAATCCATCATTCCCGTCTGATGCGAGGAACGGCCATTGACGATGTGTGAATGGAATTGCTATATTTGTAAGGTTCCGCGAGTTAAGTCTGGCTTGCCTGTAGGCAATGGGTTTCTTGCACGCAGCGTTTTGCGCGTGTGGAAAGCCCTGAACAATGCAGCTGAGCTTTAGCAACAAACGTCTTCGGGGAAATAAGACCGGAGACGCCCTCGCTGAAAACGCCCTGCGCGCACCTTTCACCCGTTGAAAGGCTATGCGGGGCGGTGCTGACGAAACGGAGCAGCTCCCGGAAATTGCGGGCTTGGTGCCACCGTCGGCGGCTTTTAGTCTGAACGGGAAACCAAATTCTCCTGCTGGCGCTCGGCGCTGCGGGAAGCATGGTTGGCGTTTCCGCCAACCAGCCCCTGAAATCAGGGAAAAACGGATGTGCATCGTCCGCGAGCGTGTGCCTGTAAGGGCCGCTGGCTGAAGATGCGTGCGTGAGCAGCGCAGGAAGCAACGAACAGGAGCACCAGAAACAGTATGCCTACTTTCAATCAATTGGTGCGAAGCGGCCGTAAGCGGCCGCGGTACAAGACGGCGAGTCCAGCCTTGCAGGGATGTCCGCAAAAGCGCGGTGTCTGCACCCGCGTGTACACACAGACGCCCAAGAAGCCGAACTCCGCTCTGCGAAAAGTAGCTCGCGTCCGGCTGACCAACGGAATTGAAGTTACGACTTATATTCCAGGCGTCGGGCACAACCTGCAGGAGCACTCTATCGTCCTGATTCGCGGCGGCCGCGTGAAAGATCTCCCAGGCGTGCGCTATCACGTGATTCGCGGCACCCTGGATGCGGTGGGTGTAGCTGGGCGCAAGCAGAGCCGATCGAAGTATGGAGCCAAGCGGCCTAAGGCGTAAAAGCAGTCGCCGGTCGTCTGTCTTCAGTCGTCGGCGAAAGCAGATTCCTCACCGCTGACGCGGTTCGGAATGACAAGGTTTGAAGGGGTCAGTCGAAAAATTGGGCTGACAGCTGACAGCTGAGAGCTGACAGCTAGAAGCCAGGAGCTAGAAGCTTAAATGCCTCGAAAAGGATATATCGCCAAGCGGAAAGTGGAACCCGATCCGGTCTACGGGTCTGATCTGGTGACGAAGTTCGTCAACTCCATGATGTGGCAGGGCAAGAAGAGCACGGCCGAGGGCATCTTTTATGAAGCCCTGACCAAGCTTCAGGAGAAGGGTGGTGACGAGCCCTTGAAGCTGTTCAAGAAGGCGGTCGAGAACGCCAAGCCGCTGCTCGAAGTGAAGAGCCGCCGCGTGGGCGGCGCCAACTATCAGGTTCCGGTTGAAGTGAACGCCGATCGGCGCACTTCTCTGGCGATCCGCTGGCTCATTACTTATTCGCGCGGACGCGCCGAGAAAGGCATGATCGACAAACTGAGCAACGAGTTGCTCGATGCCAGCAACAACCGTGGCGCGGCCATCAAGAAGAAGGAAGACGTGCACCGCATGGCCGAAGCGAACAAGGCCTTTGCGCATTATCGGTGGTAGAAGAGCGCTTCTAGCTGCTAGCTTCTGGCTTCTGGCAACGAGCCAGAGGCATTAGCTAGGAGCTAGCAGCCAGAAGCTAGCAGCTGAATCAGATGAGTACTGGTACCAACATTGCCGGCGAACAAGAGTCTCGCAAGGAAGAGAAGAAAAAAGCTGTGTCCAGAACAGTCCCATTAGAACGGTGCAGGAACATCGGCATTATGGCCCACATCGATGCCGGCAAGACCACTACGACCGAGCGCATCCTGTTCTACACGGGGAAAACGCACCGCATCGGAGAGGTTCACGAAGGCACTGCCACCATGGACTGGATGGAGCAGGAGCAGGAGCGTGGCATCACCATTACCTCTGCCGCTACCACCTGCACCTGGCGCGACATTCGCATCAACATTATTGACACTCCTGGTCACGTCGATTTCACCGCTGAAGTGGAACGTTCTTTGCGTGTGCTCGATGGCGCCGTGGCCGTGTTTGACGCGGTTCATGGTGTGCAGCCGCAATCGGAGAAAGTCTGGCGTCAAGCCGATAAGTACGGCGTCCCCAGAATTTGTTTTATCAACAAGATTGACAAGATGGGTGCCGATTTCGAGCACGCCGTCGATACCCTCCGCAAGCGCCTCAACGCCAAACCCGTCGCGATTCAAATCCCCATCGGACAAGAAGACAAGTTCAAAGGCGTAGTCGATCTCATCGAGATGAAGTCGATTGTGTGGAAGGACGACACCATCGGCGCCGAGTACATCACCGGAGAGATTCCCGCCGAACTGCAGAAGAAAGCCGAAGCCTTTCATACCGCGCTGGTCGAAACCGTCGCCGAAAATGACGACGAGATGCTGCACAAGTTCCTCGAAGGCGAGACCATTTCCGCCGCCGAGTTGCGGTCTTCGCTGCGCAAGTCAACGATCGCTCTGAAAGTATTTCCGGTGGTGGTGGGCACGGCGTTCAAGAATAAGGGTGTGCAGCCGCTGCTCGATGCGGTGGTGGATTTTCTGCCCTCGCCGCTCGATGCCGGCGAAGTGAAGGGCGTCAACCCCGAGAATGGCGAGATTATTACCCGCAAGCCGGCCGACAGCGAACCATTCTCCGCGCTGGCGTTCAAGATCATGGCTGACCCGTTCGTCGGCCAGTTGACATTTATCCGTGTCTACTCGGGGCAGCTAAAATCTGGCGACTCGGTGCTGAACTCGGGCCGCGGACGCAGTGAGCGCATCGGGCGTTTGCTCAAGATGCACGCCAACAAGCGCGAAGACATCAACGAGATTTTGGCGGGCGATATTTGTGCCGCCGTTGGTCTGAAAAACGTTTCGACCGGCGACACCATCTGCGACGAGAAGCATCCCATCGCTCTCGAGTCGATTACATTCGCGGTTCCCGTGATTTCGGTTGCGGTCGAGCCCAAGACGAAAGCCGATCAGGAAAAAATGGGCATGGCGCTTTCCAAGCTGGCCCAGGAAGATCCCACCTTCAAGGTTCACACCGACCCCGACAGCGGACAGACCATCATCAGCGGCATGGGCGAGTTGCATCTCGAAATCATCGTCGACCGCATGATGCGCGAGTACAAAGTCGAAGCCAACGTCGGCAAGCCGCAGGTGGCCTATCGCGAGACGATTCGCAAGCATGCCGAAGCCGAGGGCAAATACATCCGCCAGACCGGTGGTCGCGGACAGTACGGCCATGCCAAGATCAAGCTGGACCCGCAGCCTCCGGGTACGGGCTACGAGTTTGTCAACGACATCGTGGGCGGTTCGGTGCCCAAGGAATTCATCAAGCCCATTGACCAGGGAATCCAGGAAGCGCTCGAAGGCGGAATTCTAGCCGGCTATCCCATGGTGGATGTGAAGGCTACGCTCTACGACGGCAGCTATCACGATGTTGATTCGAACGAAATGGCCTTCAAGATTGCGGGCTCGATGGCCTTCAAGGAAGCTGCGCGTAAGGCCTCTCCAGTGCTGCTGGAGCCGGTGATGGCGGTGGAAGTGGTGACGCCGGAAGACTATGCCGGCACCATCATGGGCGACCTGAGTTCACGCCGCGGACGGATCGAAGGCATGGAGCATCGCGCCGGTTCGCAGGTGATTAAAGCGATTGTGCCGCTGGCGGAGATGTTTGGATACGCCACGCACATGCGCTCGAGCACGCAAGGCAGAGCGGAATACTCGATGCACTTTGCGCGCTATGAAGAAGTGCCGCGCAGCGCGGCGGAAGAGATCATCGGTAAAGCGCAGGGCAGCACAAAAAGATAAGTTCAAGAGCCGCGGGCGAGGCCGCCCGCGATCACACGAGCACGGTATACGGAGCTTAGGAAATGGCGAAAGAGAAATTTGAGCGTAATAAGCCGCACTGCAACGTGGGGACGATTGGTCACATTGACCATGGCAAGACCACGTTGACGGCGGCCATCACCAAGGTGTTGTCCAAGCACAATCCGAAGATCCAGTTCCGGTCGTTTGACTCGATTGACAACGCGCCGGAAGAAAAGGCCCGCGGTATCACTATTGCCACGGCGCACGTGGAATACGAGACGGCGAACCGGCATTACGCGCACGTGGATTGCCCCGGCCACGCCGACTACATCAAGAACATGATTACGGGCGCGGCCCAGATGGATGGCGCGATCTTAGTCGTAGCTGCCACCGACGGTCCGATGCCGCAGACCCGCGAGCACGTTCTGCTGGCGCGGCAGGTGGGAGTGCCTTACATCGTGGTGGCGCTCAATAAATGTGACGCGGTTGACGACCCTGAACTGCTCGACCTGGTGGAACTCGAAGTGCGTGAGTTGCTGAAGACGTATCAGTTTCCGGGCGACGATGTGCCGGTGGTGCGGCTGTCGGCGCTGGGCGCGCTGAACGGCGAAGCCAAGTGGGAGAAGCAGATTGACGAACTGATGGCGGCGGTAGACAAGAGCGTGCCGCAACCGGCGCGCGAACTGGACAAGCCGTTCCTGATGCCGATTGAAGATATCTTCTCGATCTCGGGCCGCGGCACGGTTGTTACCGGAAGAATCGAGCGCGGCAAGGTGAAGGTGGGCGAGGAAGTGGAAATCGTCGGCTTCCGCGACACCCGCAAGACGGTGGTGACCGGCGTCGAAATGTTCAAGAAGCAGTTGGACGAAGGCTTGGCGGGCGATAACGCCGGTCTCTTGCTGCGCGGCATCGCGAAGGAAGATGTAGAACGCGGCATGGTGCTGGCCAAGGGCGGATCGATCACGCCGCACACCAAGTTCAAGGCGGAGGTCTACATTCTGACCAAGGAAGAAGGCGGACGTCATACACCGTTCTTCAAAGGCTATCGGCCGCAGTTCTACTTGCGGACGACGGATGTGACCGGAGTAGCGGAGTTGCCGGCGGCGACGGAGATGGTGATGCCGGGCGACAACGTGCAGTTGGTGATTGAGCTGATCACGCCGGTGGCGATGGAAAAGGGCTTGCGGTTTGCCATCCGCGAAGGTGGGCACACGGTAGGCGCGGGCACGATCAGCGAGATTATTCAGTAGCGGATTACGTGAACTGACTACTGAGAACTGGTTTCTGAGAACTGAAAGATTAGAAACCCGGTGATCGGAAACCCGGTAATCAGTTTCTGGTCCTCAGTTCTCAGATGGATTGAGCTAGAAGCTATTGGCTAGGAGCTAGAAGCTGCACTTAAGCGGCTTGCAGCATGCCGCCAGTTCTTTTCTCCCGGCAGGCTGGGAGACGAAAGAGTAAAACATGGTTGGAAAAGAAAGAATTCGCATCCGGCTGAAAGCGTATGACTACCGCATCCTGGACCAGTCCACGGGTGAGATTGTCGACACGGCGCGGCGCACAGGGGCGCAGATCGCGGGACCGATTCCACTGCCCACGATGAAGAACAAGTACTGCGTGCTGCGTTCCCCGCACGTAGACAAGAAATCGCGCGAACAGTTTGAGATCCGCACCCACAAGCGCCTGCTCGATATTCTCGAGCCAACGCAGCAGACTGTGGATGCCTTGATGAAGCTCGACTTGCCCGCCGGCGTGGATGTCGAGATTAAAGCGTTTGGCAAGGAACATAAATAGCTTTCAGCCGTCAGCTCTCAGCGATCAGCTGGGGGCCGTGCGGCTAAATTGTTAGCCCGGTGGTGAGTGGGCAAGGTGAGCGAAAGCAATGGCAAAAGTAACCGGAATTCTGGGCAAAAAAGTCGGAATGACGCAGCTCTTCGACGACAAGGGCGATGTGCATCCGGCCACTGTTCTGCAAGCGGGTCCCTGCGTGATTACGCAACACAAGACCCAGACCCGCGACGGATACGACGCTGCGCAAATTGGCCTGGTCGAGTTCATGAAGGAATCGCGGCTGACCCAGCCTATGAAGGGGCATCTGGGAAAGCACAACCTGCCGCCGGTGAAATTTCTGCGGGAAGTGCCCATTGAAGTCGAGAAGGCGGAAGATGCCGTGGCGGTCAAGGCGGGCGACCGGGTGCTGGTCGACATTTTTGAAGGCGAAAAGTTTGTGGACATCGTCGGCATCAGCAAGGGCCGCGGTTTTGCCGGTGTGGTCCGGCGTCATCACTTCGCCGGCGGTCCCAAGTCGCACGGTTCGATGTTTCAGATTACGGGTTCAATCGGTTCCTCGGCATTTCCTTCGCGGGTGTTCAAAGGCATGCGGATGTCGGGACACATGGGTGTGGATCGTGTGACCCAGCGCAACCTTCGCGTGCTGGGCGTCGACAAAGACGAGAATCTTTTGGTGGTCGAAGGCAGTGTGCCAGGTCCGAACGGCGGTTATATCGTGATCACGAAAGCCAAGAAGCCACCCCGAGAGCGTCGCGGGTTTGGCGGCGCGGCCACCGTGGATCCGTTGAAGGCAGCCAAACGGGCGGCGAAGAAAGCTTAACGACAGTCTGCAGTCGTCGGTCGTCAGTCCTCAGCGAGACCGCGGGTGCGCACGGAACAGACATATGGCAACTATCGATATTCATAATCTGAGCGGAGAGAAGGTCGGCACGCTTGACCTGGCCGATGAGGTTTTCGGCGCGATCAACGAAGACCTGTTGTGGGAGGCGGTGAAGCACTACCGCGCCGCGCAGCGCGCTGGCACTCACGCCACTAAGAACAAGAAGCTGGTCTCGGGCGCCGGTAAGAAACTGTGGAAGCAGAAGGGCACGGGACGCGCCCGCGTCGGTTCCATCCGGTCGCCGCTATGGCGGCATGGCGGCACGGTGCATGGTCCGCAACCGCGTTCCTATGACTACGCCTTTCCGCGCAAGAAGCTGATGGGCGCATTGCGCTCGGCGCTGGCGTCGAAGTTTGCCGACGGCAAACTGATTGTGGTCAACGCGTTTGATGTAAAGGAACCGAAGAGCAAGCTATTCCGCGAGGCGTTAAACGCTTTGAATGTCGAGACGACGGCGTTGCTGGTCGAAGCGGGCCGGGACAGTAATCGCAATCTGACGTTGAGCTCGCGCAATCTGGACGGCGTCGAACTGGTCAACAGCACGGCGGTTCATCCTTACCACCTGTTGCGTTATGACCGGGCGATTTTCTCGCAGCCCGCGATTGAAGCGCTGCAGCTTTCGCTGAAAAATTCGACTTCGAAGCGCAAACTGAAAGACGCTCCTGAAGAAGGCACGAAGAAAGCCACGCGCGCTCCGCGGCGCCGGGCGCGTCATGAAAAAGCGGCGGAGGTCGCCTGATGAAATCGGCATATCAGATCATTCGCCGTCCGGTGATTACGGAAAAAGGCCTGGCGATCAAAGAAAACCAGAACACGCTGGTCTTCCAGGTAGCCCCGGCCGCCACCAAGACCGAGATCCGGCAAGCCGTGCAGTCGATTTTCAAGGTGAAGGTGCTGTCGGTGCGCACCGCTACTTATCCCGGTAAAGAACGGCGCCGGGGAAAGTTTGCCGGCTACCGGCCTGACTGGAAGAAAGCGTATGTACGCCTGAAGTCAGGCGAGAAGATGCCGGAGTACGCGCAGAACCTATAGTCGTCAGTCGTCGGTCTTCAGTCGTCAGCAAGGCCGATGGAAGCAAGATTGAGCTGACGACTGACGACCGAAGACTAAGAGCTGATTTTTATGCCAATCAAGACATACCGACCGACTACGCAGACGTTGCGCTACCGGACTACGCTGGTCAACGACGATATTACGACCCGGCATCCGCACAAGCCGCTGCTTGAGCCGAAACAGCGCAGTGGCGGACGCCGCAATAGCGGTGACACCACCATGTGGCATCGCGGCGGCGGCCACAAGCGCAAGTTGCGCTTGATTGATTTCAAGCGCGACAAGAGCGGGATTGCAGCCACCGTGGCATCGATTGAATACGATCCCAACCGTTCGGCGCGCATCGCGTTGCTGGCCTACGCGGATGGTGAGAAACGCTACATTCTGCAGCCCGAGGGCCTCAAGGTGGGGCAGAAGGTGGTCAGCGGACCAGAGGCGGACATTCTGGTGGGCAACGCTTTGCCCCTGAAGAATATTCCACCGGGCACGACCATCCATAACGTGGAACTGAAACCCGGCAAGGGGGCGCAGATGGTGCGCTCGGCCGGCGGTTCGGCGCAGTTGGTGGCCAAGGAAGGCGAGTACGCGCTGGTCAAACTGCCTTCTGGCGAAACCCGCAAAGTTTCGCAGGATTGCATGGCCACGATTGGGCAGGTCGGCAATCTCGATCACGAAAATGTCACCATCGGCAAAGCCGGACGTATGCGCTGGCTGGGACGCCGGCCGGTGAACCGCGGCGTTTCGATGAACCCGGTCGACCATCCGCACGGCGGTGGTGAAGGTAAGACTTCAGGCGGCCGCCATCCGGTCACGCCCTGGGGACAACCCACGCGCGGCTACAAGACGCGCAACAACAAGCGCACGGATGCGTTCATTGTGAACCGGAGAGGGAAGAAGTAGAAGCTCAGTCGTCGGTCGTCAGTCTTCAGTCGTCGGCAAAAGCAGATTCCTCACCGCCAAGGCGGTTCGGAATGACAAGAGCGGAGATTGAGGACGAGGGTTTGGAAGGTTTTGGATTTAGCTAAAAGCTAGGAGCTAACAGCTAGAAGCTGACTTTATGGCACGTTCAACCAAGAAGGGTCCGTTCGTGGATGGCTACCTGCAGGCGCGGGTGGACGGCATGAACTCGCGTAACGAGAAGAAAGTGCTGCGCACCTGGTCGCGGCGCTCGACCATCATTCCGGAAATGGTGGGTCACACCATCGCGGTGCACAACGGCAAGAAGTTTATTCCGGTGTACGTCACGGAAAACATGGTGGGTCACAAGCTGGGCGAATTCAGCTTTACTCGCCAGTTCAAGGGGCACTCGATGCGGGCGGCCACGGAAACCGCGGCCCGGCCGGCGGGTGTGCCCGGCGGTCCGGGAGCGATCACTCCGGCGGCGGGTTCGGCCCCGGCAGCGCCGGCGCCCAAGGCATAGGAGAGAAGATGGAATTTCGAGCTACAGTCCGCTTCACCCGGGTGTCGCCGCAAAAGGCGCGCTTGGTGCTGAATTTGATCAAGGGCAAAAGAGTGGAAGATGCGCTCAATACCCTGATCTTTACCAAGAAGCGCGTGGCCGCCACGGTCGAAAAGCTGCTGCGTTCGGCGCTCGAGAATGCCAACTATCTGAGCAGCGAAAAGGGCATCGACGTCGATGTGGACAAACTTTACGTGAAGGATGCTGTGGCCAACGACGGGCCGCGTATGAAGCGTATTCGTCCCGCGCCCATGGGACGAGCTTTCCGCTACGTGCGGCGCATCGCGCATATCGAAATCGTGCTGGCGGAACGGGGTAAGAGCGGCGAATCGCTCGCGACTGTCGTCGGCGAAGAAAGCGCAACCGCGAAGGCTCCGGTCCGGGGCAAAGCCAAAGCTGGCGCCAAACGCAAAGCGCCTGCCGGCAAGAAGAAAGTAGGAGCCAGATAATGGGACAAAAAGTTCATCCCTACGGTTTTCGGCTGGGCTACACCAAGCCCTGGAAGTCGCGCTGGTTTGTGGAGCGCGATTACGACAAGCTGTTGCTCGAAGACGTCAAGCTGCGCAACGAGCTGAAAGACAAGCTCAAGTCGGCGGGCGTGAGTTCGATTGAAATCGAGCGTCCCGGCAATAAGCTACGCGTGATCATAAAGACGGCGCGTCCCGGCATCATCATCGGGCGCAAGGGCGCCGAGATCGACAAGCTCAAGGGCGATGTGCAGAAGCGCACTGGGCGCGAGGTTTACATCGATATCCAGGAAGTGCACAAGCCGGAGCTCGATGCTCAGCTGGTCTCGGAGTCGATTGCGCTGCAACTCGAAAAGCGTGTCGGCTTCCGCCGCGCCATGCGCAAAGCGGTAGACTCGGCGCTGCGTTTCGGATGCAAAGGTATCAAGGTCCGGGTGAGCGGCCGACTGAACGGCAATGAAATCGCGCGCTCGGAGTGGTATCTGCAGGGACGTTTGCCGCTGCACACGCTGCGCGCCGATATCGACTACGGATTTACCGAAGCCCGCACTACCTACGGTGTCATCGGAGTGAAGTGCTGGGTCTACAAAGGCGAAATTTTGCCGGCTAAAAAGCGCGAACCGCAACAGGCAGGCGCGTTCTAAGGGTTGAGCCAGAAGCTAGAGGCTAGAAGCTAAGAGCTGACTTTATGTTGATGCCAAAGAAAGTGAAGTACCGCAAGCAGCAGCGCGGACGCATGACCGGGAAAGCCTGGCGCGGCAGCCAGCTGGCCTTCGGCGATTTCGGCCTGAAGGTGCTGGAGCCGGGCTGGATCACCGACCGCCAGATTGAAGCGGCACGCGTGGCCATGACCCGTTTCGTCAAGCGCGGCGGGAAGATCCAGATCCGCCTTTTCCCGGACAAGCCGGTGACCAAGAAGCCGGCCGAAACCCGTATGGGTAAAGGCAAGGGCGCGCCCGATCACTGGGTTGCGGTGGTGCGGCCGGGCAAGATCCTGTTCGAGATGGAAGGGGTCACGCAGCAGGATGCCACCGAAGCTATGCGACTGGCTTCGCACAAGCTGCCGCTGCGCACGGTATTTGTGAAGCGCGAAGGGGCGCACTAGAAATTAGAAGGCGAAAGCTGAACTGACATGAAATCGGAAAAGGTACGAAATCTTACGGCGGATGAACTGGTCTCACAGGAGCGCGAGCTCAGCGATCAGCTGTTCAAGCTGAAGTTCCAGCTCAACATGGGGCAGACCGAGAGTCTGAAGAAGATTCGCGGCCTGCGCCGCGACATTGCGCGGGTCAAAACCATCGCCCGCGAACGTGAACTGGCCGCCAGCAGCGGCACGGAGAAAAAGTAGTATGGCTGAAAGCAACCCACAATCCGCAGCGGAGACGCAGGCAGCGGGACGGCGCAAGATTGTAGTCGGCGAAGTGGTATCGAGCCGCATGCACAAGACCATCGTGGTGCAGGTGGTTCGCAAAAAGGCTCATCCCTTCTACAAACGGGTGGTCTCGAAGGCCAAGAAGTTCTACGCTCACGACGAAAAAAATGTGGCCCACGTGGGCGATATCGTGCGCCTCGAAGAGACCCGTCCGCTGTCGAAACTCAAGCGCTGGCGCCTTAAAGAAGTAGTCCGGCAGGCGGCATTGTTGCCGGAAACGACGGTGGCGGACGTCAGCTAGGCGGGCATTTTCGCCAAGAGTAAGAGCATAGGGAGATACGTTTATGGCCGTGATGATGAGATCGATGCTCGAGGTCGCCGACAACTCCGGCGCCCGCAAGCTGCAGATGATTCTGCCGCTCGGCGGTTCGACCGGATTGAATGCCGGGCTGGGTGACGTCATCACCGCCAGCGTCAAAGAGGCGGCCCCGGAAGGTCAGGTGCAGAAGGGCAAAGTGGTAAAGGCAGTCATCGTGCGCACCAGAAAAGAACACCGGCGTCGCGATGGCACTTACATCCGCTTCGACAGCAACGCTGCAGTGTTGATCAATGATGCCGGAGAGCCGGTAGGGACCCGTGTCTTCGGGCCAGTGGCGCGAGAACTGCGTGAACGCAAGTTTCTGAAGATCGTTTCGTTGGCGCCGGAAGTTTTGTAAGGCAAGGGCATTGGGTAATTGAGTAATTTTGAAGTCGATCGAACCGCGACAGATTGGGACCGGTTCTCAATTGCAAAATTACCAAATTACACGGATACGAAATTCGGTGAAGGGTTCTTATGAAGACAGTCGAGAGAGCGAACAAACGAGTGGACCTGCGGCGCAACGATACGGTGCGTGTCATCACCGGTCGCGACAAGGGAAAAGAAGGCCGCGTTCTGCGTATTTTTCCCAACGACGCCAAGATACTGGTCGAGCACGTGATGCTGGTGAAGAAGCATGTCCGGCCTAATCCGCAGCGCAACGTAAAGGGCGGAATCGCCGAGCAGGAGAGCCGGATCGCCATCTCGAACGTGGGCTTGATGTGTCCCAGCTGCAAGCGCCCGGTGCGCATCGGACACGAGTTCCAGGGCGAGCGCAAAGTTCGGGTGTGCCGCAAGTGCGGGGCGACGCTGGACAAGTAGAGATTGAGTAATTGTGTAATTGAAAATTGAGTAATTGAAAGTCGGGTTCGGTTCGGATTTTTCAATTACCAAATTACTCAATTACCCGATTGCTAAATTGAGGTAGTGCAAGCAAATGGCAAAAGAAAAACGAGACAAACAAGGCGACAAGCAGCAGGCGGAGGCGAAGCCGGCGCAGGCGCATCACAGCGCCAAAGAACCGCCGCGGCTCAAGAGCCGCTTCAAGGCCGAGATTGCACCCGCGCTGATGAAGGAATTCGAGCTCAAGAATCCCATGGCAGTGCCGCACCTGAACAAGATTGTGGTCAACATGGGCATGGGCGAAGCTACGCAGAACGCTAAGATTCTCGACCCCGCGGTCAATGAGCTGGGCCAGATCACCGGCCAGAAGCCGATCACCACCAAGGCCAAGAAATCGATTGCCGCCTTCAAAGTGCGCGAAGGACAAGCCATCGGCGCCATGGTCACGCTGCGCGGCGACCGCATGTGGGAGTTTCTGGACCGGCTGTTGAACGTGGTGCTGCCCCGGGTGCGCGATTTCAAGGGAGTCTCTACTAAATCATTCGACGGGCGCGGCAACTACACCTTGGGCTTGCACGATCAGCTGATTTTTCCCGAGATCGATTATTCCCGGGTGGACAAGGCCAAGGGCATGAACGTCACCATTGTGACTACGGCGCAAAGTGACGACCAGGCGCGGGTCTTGCTGAAACATCTGGGGATGCCGTTCCGGGCGAATTGAAGTTCAGACCAAGTGTGAGTGAAGGTAAAGGCTGCGGGCAAGTGCCCAAAGCGAGGAGCGAAAAGTAAATTGACTACAGCAAAACGAGTCAAGGACGCCAAGATCCAGGCGACATTCGAGAAGGCGCGGAGCAAGCAACAGCCCCAGCCTAAATTTTCGTCGCGCCGGCACAACCGCTGCAAGCTGTGCGGACGGCCGCGCGCCTATCTGCGCAAGTTCGGCATTTGCCGCCTGTGTTTCCGCGGTCTGGCCTTGCGTGGTGAAATTCCTGGAGTTGCCAAGTCGTCGTGGTAGAGCGTGCGTAACACATCCCCACCTTTGCGCAAAGAACGTGCAAGGATGGGGCACCCGGGTCCGGCGCAATCGAATCTCGGGTAACCAAGTTGGGGTGGAAACGTCGCCGCGGGTTCTTCGGTCACCGCAAGTCGGGCCGAAGCCAACGGGCGGCGGAGGAGAAGCAAACGATGAATTTGACCGATCCGGTCGCAGACATGCTGACGCGTATTCGCAATGCCATACGCGCCCGCCATCAGAAGGTTGACGTTCCTGCTTCCAAGCTGAAGCTGGAGATTGCCCGCATCCTCAAAGAGGAAGGCTACATCTCCAATTTCAAGCCGGCGGAAGAGGAAGGCCACAAGGTCCTGCGCATTTATTTGAAGTACGGCAACAACAACGAAGCCGCCATCTCGAACGTGGAGCGCGTCTCCCGCCCCGGATGCCGGGTCTATGTGCGGCGCAGCGAGATCCCGCGCGTGCTGGGCGGCCTGGGGATCAACATCCTGACCACCCCGCGCGGAGTCATGACCGGACGCCAGGCGCGCAAGCAGGGTGTGGGCGGCGAAGTGTTGTGCGAGATTTGGTAGGGCAGCTTCTAGCTACTAGCTTCTGGCTACTGGCTAGAACACAAGTACAAATTAGAAGTAATTGTTGTGAGCGCACAAATGCGACTTGGCTAGAAGCCAGGAGCTAGAAGCTAGAAGCCTATGTCAAGAATTGGAAGAAAACCGATCCCGCTCCCCAAGGGAGTAGCGGTCAAAATCGATGGCAGCCTGGTGAACGTGCAGGGCCCCAAGGGCAAGCTGGATACGCAGCTGCCGCTCGGCATCCGCATGGAGCAGCAGGACGGCAACCTGGTGGCGATCCGCGAGAACGATTCGCAGGCCGCGGTCCATGGACTGGCCCGCGCTCTGGTCAACAATGCAGTAGAAGGTGTGACCAAGGGCTGGACCCGCGAACTGGAAATCGTGGGCATCGGGTATCGCGCCGAGCTCAAGGGCAAGAACACCGTGGTCTTCAGTTTGGGCTACTCGCATCCCATTGAATATCCCCTGCCGGTGGGCATCGAAGCCGTCGTCGACCCCAAGCAGACCAAGCTGAGCGTCACCGGCATCGACCGCCAGAAAGTGGGACAGGTGGCGGCCGAAATGCGCAGCCTGCGTCCGCCCGATCCGTACAAGAACAAGGGCGTACGCTACGCCGGCGAGCGGCTGAAGAAGAAGGTTGGGAAGACGGGAGCGAAGTAACCCGTCGTTGGTCGTTGGCTCTGGGTCGTTGGCCAACCCCGAACGGCGTGGGATGGGTGATCCCATCAAATATTTGAGAGTCGTGATCGTTGGTTCGAGCCAACGACCAACGGCCAACGACCAAGGACTGAAAAACAATGCTTACGCGGACATCGAAAAATACGAATCGGCGGCATGTGCACAAGCGCATCCGCAAGAAGGTCCTCGGCACCGCCGAGCGGCCGCGGCTGAACGTGTATCGCTCGTTGAATCATATTTACGTTCAATTGATTGACGACCTTAAGGGCGCGACCCTGGTCTCCGCCAACTCCGCCGAAGGCAAGAAAGGCACTGGCGGCAACGTGGCCGCAGCCAAGAGCGTGGGCAAAAGTATTGCCGAGCGCGCCAAAGCCAAGGGCATCGAGAAAGTCGTTTTCGACCGGGGCGGCTACATCTATCACGGACGGGTCAAGGCCCTGGCCGATTCCGCCCGCGAAGCCGGGCTGCAGTTTTAACAAATTGAGTAATTGCGGAATTGAGAAATCGGGTAATTGAAAATCTTGGAGTTGGGTTTTTCAATTACTCAATTACGAAATTACCCAATTACCAAATTTTTGAAATGAGAATCAATGCCAACTGTGATTAAGAAGCTTGACGCGAATACCTACCAGCTGAAAGACCAGGTGGTCTCGATCAACCGCGTGACCAAGGTGGTCAAAGGCGGCAAGAACCTTTCCTTCGCAGCCCTGGTCGTGGTGGGAGATCCGAGCGCCGCGGTCGTGGGCTACGGCTCAGGGAAAGCCAAAGAAGTTCCGCAGGCGATTCGCAAAGGGATCGAGTCGGCCAAGAAAAATCTGATGCGGGTCAATCTGACGCAAACCACCATTCCCCATCTGGTGCTGGGACGATACGGCTCCGGACGGGTTTTGCTCAAGCCCGCTCCCGAAGGCACGGGAGTGATTGCCGGCGGCGCGGTGCGCGCAGTCATGACATCGGCGGGGATCCAGAATGTGCTGACGAAATCGATTGGCACCACCAATCCGCACAACGTCATCAAAGCGACTTTTGATGCGCTGAAACATTTGAAGAACAAGAGCGACGTGGCTGCCCTGCGCGGCAAGTCGGTCGAGGAACTGTAATCATGCCGAACAAACTGGCCAAGAAATTGTACAAAGGCGAGGCCTCGATGATCCAGCTGAAGTGGGTGCGCTCGGCCATTTGCGCCCCAGTGCAGCAGAAGTTGGTGGTCAAGGGTCTGGGTTTCACAAGATTGAATCAGGTGATTGAGCGGCCGGACAATCCTGCCATTCGCGGCATGGTGGCGAAGGTCCCGCACCTGGTGGAGATCATTCAGTCGTAAGTCGCCGGTTCTCAGTTCTCAGTCAAAGCTGAGAGCTGAAAGCTGACCGCTGAGAGCTTATTTATGAACCTTTCAAACATTCGCGCACCAAAGAAGGCGACGGCCAACAAGAAACGCGTGGGCCGCGGCATGGGATCGGGTATGGGCAAGACCTCCACCCGCGGACACAAGGGCCAGCGCTCGCGCAGCGGTTCGCGCATGATGCGCGGCTTTGAAGGCGGCCAGATGCCCTTGCATCGCCGCATGCCGAAACGCGGATTCACCAATATCTTCCGCCAGGAATTCAACATCGTGAACCTGGAGAAACTGGCGGGGCTAGGCGAGACCACCATTACCCCCGATGTGTTGCGCAAGGCGGGCGTCATCAAGGGTAAGAATAAGTTGAAGGTGCTTGGCGACGGCGAGTTGACCGTGGCGCTTACCGTGCACGCCCACAAATTTTCGAAATCGGCCCAGGAGAAGATCACGAAGGCCGGCGGTACTTTCGAGGTTCTGTAGCCCATGCTGGAGAAACTGGCGAACGTCTTTCGTATCCCGGACCTGCGCAAGCGCATTCTGTTCACGCTTGGTTTGCTGGCGGTGTACCGCTTGGGCGGACACATTCCCACTCCGGGTGTGAATGCGGACAAGCTGCAGCAATTCTTCGAGCAGAACAAAGGCAGTCTGCTGGGATTTGTCGACCTGTTTTCCGGCGGGCAGCTGCGCCGCTTAACGATTTTTGCTCTGGGCATCATGCCCTACATCACGGCGTCCATTATTTTGCAACTGCTGACCGTGGTCTATGAGCCGCTGGCCAAGTTACAGAAGGAAGGCGAGCTCGGGCGCAAAAAGATCACCCAGTGGACCCGCTATCTGACCGTGATTCTGGCTTCAGTCCAGTCGTTCGGCATTGCCTGGCAGCTGCAACGGAGTGGAGACTTCGTGGTCCATCCCGGCGCGGCGTTCATTCTGATGACTATGCTCACCCTGACCACGGGCAGCGCCTTCATCATGTGGCTGGGCGAGCAGATCACCGAGCGCGGCGTGGGCAATGGCATGTCGCTGCTGATTTTTGCCGGTATCGTAGTCGGGCTGCCGAGGGGAATCATCGATCTCTTCGACAAGGTCCGCACCGACGCCTGGGGCGCGTTCACCGCGCCGGCGACGATCCTGCTGATCGGGGTCATGGTGCTGGTGGTTGGCTTCATCGTCTACGTGGAGCGCTGCGAGCGCCGGATTCCGGTACAGTACGCCAAGCGCGTGGTGGGCCGCAAGGTCATGGGCGGGCAATCTACCCACCTGCCTTTGCGGGTAAATTCCGGCGGCGTCATGCCGGTAATTTTCGCGTCCTCGATTCTGACGCTTCCACAAACCGTGGGCTATAGCCTGCGCAACAACCGTTATTTCGGAGAGCTGATCCGCAACCTGGGATGGGGCGAGCCGCTGTACACATTTCTGTATGCGATTGGCATCATCTTCTTCGCTTACTTCTACGTCTCCATTGTCTTCAACCCTAACGAGGTTGCCGACAATATGCGGAAGTATGGCGGATTTATCCCCGGCATTCGTCCCGGCAAACGTACGGCCGACCACATTAACGAAATTCTCACCCGCATCACCCTGGTGGGAGCGTTGTACCTGATCATCATCTCGTTCATTCCGGAGTGGATGATCACCGGCATTCACCTCAACCATCTTTACGGCCCGATTGGAACGTTTTTCGAGCGGCTGCCTACCTGGGTTACGAACGGCCTGGGAGTGAATTTTTATTTTGGTGGAACCTCGCTGCTGATCGTAGTTGGCGTGGCCATGGACACGGTCACCCAGATCGAGGCCCAACTGGTGATGCGGCACTATGACGGCTTCACGCCGCGCAGCGGGCGAATCCGCGGCCGCCGGACCTGGTCGTAGGTGTAGGCGCGGGCGTCGTCGCTCGTGCGGCAGTGGTACGAACTTAGCATTGGGTGAGTTGAGAAGTTTGTTTCTAGTTTCCAGTTTCTAGTTCTGGTTTTGAAACTAGAAACGGGAAACCGGAAACCGATTCAACGAGCTGGTTGAAGTGAAATTGCGACCGGGAGGCGGGAGGACCAGTTCGATGGCGGAGGCAACCTCGCGCGGCATCGGACCCGTGATTCTGCTCGGCTCTCCGGGTGCGGGCAAGGGTACGCAGGCCAAACAGATCGTGGAGCGTTATCGCATCCCGCAGATTTCCACGGGAGATCTGCTGCGGGAGAATGTGCAGCGGGGCACGCCGCTGGGCCTGGCGGCCAAGGATGTAATGGCTCGGGGTGGGCTGGTTCCCGACGACCTGATGTATGACATGGTGGCGCAGCGCTTAAGAAATGTGGATTGCGAGCGCGGTTTCATCCTGGATGGTTTTCCGCGCAATCCGGCCCAGGCCGGATGGCTGGATGCGTTTCTGGAGTACGAGTTCTTTGAAAAGGGCGAGCGCGAGCAGTGCCTGCCCATTGTGATCCGAATTAACGTGGATTATAATAAGTTGTTACGCCGGATTACTGGACGCCGTTCTTGCCCCACTTGTGGACGGATCTACAACGTCTACTCCCAGCCACCCCGAGTCGCTGATCGGTGCGATGTTGATGATTCCACGCTGGTAACCCGTGACGATGACCGTGAAGACGTCATCCGGGAACGACTGGCGGCCTATGAACTCCAGACCAAGCCCGTGGCCGAATACTACGCGCGCAAAGGGCGGCTGGTTTCGGTGAATGGCGACTTGCCGGTCGAACAGGTGACAGAACAGATTTTCAAAGTGATCGAGAGCCAGCGCGGTGTGCCGGCCGCTGATCACTCGAACTTGTAAGTAAATCATGGCGATAGTCTGCAAATCGGCGGCAGAGATTGAGAAGATGCGGCGTAGCGGCGCTATCGTGCGTGAGGTCTTGAACCACGTCCGCGGTCTGGTGGCGCCGGGTGCGACCACGATGGACCTGGAACGGGCCGCCGAACAGAAGATCAAGGATCTGAACGTAAAGCCGGCGTTCAAGGGATATTTCGATTATCCCTGCGTGCTTTGTACTTCGATTAACGAAGAGATTGTTCATGGCATCCCTTCAGAAAAAAGGGTTTTGAAAGCCGGTGACATTGTTTCGATCGATTGCGGCGTGGTGCTGGACGGCTACTATGGCGATGCCGCGATCACCGTCCCGGTGGATGGTTCGATCACGCCCGAGCTGACGAAACTGCTCGAGGTCACCGAAGCGTCATTGTACCGGGGCATCGAAGCCGCCCGCATCGGCAATGCGGTCGGGGATGTAGGCGCCTCGGTGCAGGAATTTGTCGAAGCCAACGGTTTTAGCGTGGTTCGGGAATTTGTCGGACACGGCATCGGAACGCGCCTGCACGAGGAGCCGCAGGTTCCGAATTACGGCACGCGCGGTCACGGTGCCCGTTTGCGCGAAGGTATGGTGCTGGCGATCGAGCCCATGGTGAACTCGGGCAGCCCCGGGACCCGTGTCCTCGACGACAAGTGGACAGCGGTAACTGCCGATGGCAGCTACAGCGCGCATTTTGAACATTGTGTCGCGGTCACCAAAGATGGCCCGATGATTTTGACGCAGTAAACAGCTTCTAGCTTCTGGCCTCTAGCTGCTAGCTTGAACCGGAAGCCACGGATTTAGCTAGAATTTAGTAGCCAGAAGCTGATTTCAAGGAGTCGATGAGCAAAGAGGACGCGATTGAAGTGATGGCGACGGTGGTCGAGCCGTTGCCCAATGCCATGTTCAAGGTTGAACTGGAGAACAAGCACCAGGTGCTGGCGCATGTCTCGGGCAAGATGCGCAAGAACTTTATCCGCATCCTGCCGGGCGACAAGGTCGCGGTGGAGCTTTCGCCCTACGACCTGAACCGCGGGCGTATCGTCTATCGCTATAAATGATGCTGTCTCGTCGGCCGTCGTGGAGTTTGCTGACGGCTGAGAGCTGACGGCTGAAGGCTGGGTTATGAAAGTAAGAGCATCGGTAAAGAAAATTTGCGACAAGTGCAAAGTCATTCACCGCAAGGGTGTGGTGCGGGTAATCTGCGTCAACTCCAAGCACAAGCAACGTCAGGGTTAGGGAATTTAGAGGAGTACTATGGCACGCATTGCAGGCGTCGATCTTCCGCGCAACAAACGGACGAACATCGCGCTCACGTACATTTACGGCATCGGCAACTCGCGCTCCGCACGCATTCTGGACGCGGCCAACGTTGATCCGATGAAAAAAATCCAGGATCTAGGCGAGGACGAGGTCAATCGCATCCGCCAGGTCATCGAGGCCGAGGGCCTGGTCGAGGGCGATCTGCGCAAGGAAGTTTCGATGAACATCAAGCGGCTCATCGAAATCGGTTCCTACCGCGGTTATCGGCATCGCCGGAACTTGCCGGTCCGCGGACAACGTACCCACACCAACGCGCGCACCCGAAAAGGTCCGCGCAAAGGCACGGTGGCGGCCAAGAAGAAATCGGCAGCCAAGACTTAGAAAGCAGTCGTCAGTCGTCGGCCTTCAGTCGTCAGGAAAAACCTGGCGACGGGAAGCAAGGCCTGGCTGGCGACCGAAAACTGACGACCGACGACTGGAACAACTATGGCAAAACCAGCAGCACCAGCGGCAGCGGGAACCGGAGCAGCGGCGCCGGATAAAAAGGGCAAAAAGAAAACCTTCAAGAAGAAGGAGCGGAAGCACGTTCCGCACGGCATTGCCCACATTCAGGCGTCGTTCAACAATACGATTGTGACCATCGCCGACCAGGCAGGGAACGTGCTGGCCTGGAAGAGTTCGGGTTCGCTGGGCTTCCGCGGATCGCGAAAAGGCACTCCATTTGCCGCCCAGCAGGCTGCTCAGAACGCCGCCAGCATGGCGCGCGATCATGGTGTTCGCAGCGTTGAAGTCCGGGTGAGCGGCCCTGGTTCCGGCCGCGAATCTGCGATTCGCGCTTTGGCTGCGGCTGGAATTGAAGTGCGCAACATTAAAGACTCGACTCCGATTCCGCACAACGGTTGCCGTCCGCCGAAGCGGAGAAGAGTGTAGTCAGTTTCCGGTTTCTGGTTTCCAGTTTCAAAGACTTTAGCTCGACTGGGAACAGAGAACTAGAAACCCGACAACTGAGTCTTGTTGTTTGGTTCCCAGTTCTCAGTGGAATTGGAAACTAGAAACTGGAAACCAGAAACCAGAAACCAGAAACTGATTTTTCGTCCGGGACGAAGGGTGAAGCCAAACCTGTAAACCGGTCATCTAATAAGGAGAATAACTTGGCCCGTTACACTGATCCCGTCTGCCGTCTCTGCCGCCGCGAGGGCATGAAACTGTTCCTCAAAGGCACAAAGTGTTTCAGCGATAAATGCCCCATCGAGAAGCGTAACTTCGCTCCCGGACAGCATGGCAAGGACCGCAAAGCCAAAATCGTCGGCTACGGCCTGCAACTACGCGAAAAGCAGAAAGCCAAGCGCATTTACTTCACCCAGGAAAGCCAGTTCCGCAACTACTTCGAGAAAGCTGCGCGGACTCGGGGTGTCACCGGCGAAATGCTTTTGCAACAGCTGGAGCGCCGGCTGGACAACGTGGTCTACCGCCTCGGATTCGGAATGTCTCGCCGCCAGGCTCGCCAATTGGTGCGTCACGGACACGTCCATGTGGATGGACGCAAAGTGAACATTCCCTCTTACCAGGTGAGTGTGGGCGAGGAGATTGCGATTCGCGAATCCAGCAAGAAGCTGCCCATTCTCGAGCCGGCAAAGGAATTTGCCAGCCACCAGAATGCGCCCAACTGGCTGGAGATCGATCGCGACAACTACAAGGGCAAGGTTTTGGCTTTGCCCAAGCGCGAAGATATCAACCTGCCGGTGAACGAGCAGTTGATTGTTGAGTTGTACAGTAAATAGTCATCAGTCGTCGGTCTTCAGTCGTCAGCAAATGCTTGGCTGACGACCGATGACTGACGACCGACGACTGGTCCAACAATTCGAGCCAGATCAGCCTGTCTCTGACGCTTGACCTGAATGAAACGCGGACCTGTTCAGGGATGTCAGAACTGAGCCAAACGGCCGAAGGAGAACAAGGTAATGCTTTGGAAGGGATTTCAAAAACCCAAGCGCCTCGCAGTCGATACCTCAACCTTAACCGACAAGTACGGCATCTTCTGGGCCCAGCCTTTTGAACGCGGCTTTGGCACCACCATCGGCAACGGCTTGCGCCGCGTCATGCTTTCGTCTATCGAGGGAGCTGCTGTCACCGCCGTAAAGATTGAAGGTGTGTTGCACGAGTTCCAGTCGATTCCCGGCGTGGTCGAAGACGCCACCGACATCATCCTCAACTTGAAGCAAATTCCGTTCAAGCTTGCAGGTGATGCTCCCAAGGCCATTTACCTGCGTAGCGACCAGCCCGGCGTGGTCACCTCCGGCATGATCGAAGCCGATGCCGATGTGGAAGTGCTCGACAAGGACGTCTACATCGCGACCGTCAGTGAAGGCGGCAAGCTCGACATGGAAATGCGCCTCAAGCGCGGCCGCGGATACGTTTCGGCGGATAAGAACTTCGACGAGGATCTCGGCATCGGTTTCATTCCCATTGACTCCGTCCACTCCCCGGTGCGCAAGTGCAATTACACCGTGGAAGCGGCCCGTCTGGGACAGATTACCGATTACGACAAGCTGACTCTCGAAGTGTGGACCAACGGCTCCATCACTCCGGCTGATTCCATCGGCCTGGCGGCGAAGCTGCTGAAAGACCACATGAACATCTTCATCAACTTTGAAGAGGACATCGAGACTTCCACCTCAACCGACGACCGCAAGCCGGAGATCAAGAACGAAAACCTGAATCGGTCAGTCGAAGAGCTGGAACTCTCGGTGCGCAGCTACAACTGCCTCAAGAATGCCAACATCCAGACCATCGGAGAACTCGTGCAGAAGACTGAAGCCGAAATGCTGAAGACCAAGAACTTCGGCCGCAAGTCGCTGAACGAGATCAAGGAAATTCTGTCGTCGATGGGGCTCAGCCTCGGTATGAAGATCGACGAGCACGGCAATGCCGTGCCCGGGCCGACTTCGAACCAGGTGCTGCCGGCATCGGCCTACGGTCCGGACAACGATTTATAGACAGTTTCGGGGTGGCGCTCTGCGCCACTCGGTTTCTAGTTTCTGGTTTCTAGTTTTTCCCTGAGGATATTTATTTTCGGGGCGCCTGAAACCAGAACTGGAAACCAGAAACTCGAAACCAGAAACTGAAGGAATCACATGCGTCACAAAGTAGCAGGATGGAAACTGGGACGTAACACCAGCCACCGCCGCTCCTTGCTGCGGAACCTGGTCACTTCGCTCATCGTTGAAGAGCGAATCGAGACGACTGTGCCCAAAGCCAAGGCCCTGCGTCCGCTGGTTGAGAAAATGATCACGCTGGGCAAGCGTGGCGATCTGTCCGCGCGCCGCCAGGCTCTGGCTTACCTCATGACCAGCGCCGCAGTGGACAAGCTGTTCGATACCGTTGCGCCCCGTTTCGGTGATCGCGAAGGCGGATACTTGCGCATCGTTCGCGCCGGTTGGCGGAAGGGCGACGGCGCGGATACCGCGTTTGTCGAACTTCTCGGCAGCGAAAAACTGCAGGAAGAAAAGCGCGAGAAGCGAGCCGTGGCCCGTTCCAAGCGCGCCGAGGAAGCCAAGCGCGCGATGGATGAAGCCGAGGCCCAGCAGGGTGTCGAGCATCCCGCCGACCACGTCGAGGGCGCCGACAAGGTCAAGGAAGACAAAGAGTAAGAATCGAGTCGTCAGTCTTCGGTTGTCAGCCAGTGTGTGTAACTGGGCTCACAACCGAAGACCTAACGACTGACGGTCGTCCCATTCCCCCACTCGTACATGTCCCCTGGCGTCTATCCGCCGTAATCTTGCCCTCGCTTGGCCTGTCGCTAGACTGGTGTGAGGGCCATGGAGTTTTCACGCAATCAAATCGGTATCGCGGCAGGAGCAGGCGCTCTTCTGCTCATCATTTTCTTTGGCTATCTGGTTCATCTCAATGGCCAAGGCCCCGTGCTCGACCGCTCGGAAGATCGCGATCCGCTTTCTGGGATACCGAACTCGATCTCGCTGAATCCGCTGCGCGACCGCAGTTCGGAGCGTGAGGCGGCAAAGTTTATCCGCAGCATGCGCGACGGAAACTGCAAGGAAGAACTTGCGGATTGGGCCAAGGACTATCGAAAGAAGTACGCCGCGTTCATCTGCGACTCGGAGGCGCAGCATCCGCTGATCTCATGGGAGGTCGCGGACTGGGAAGACACGCCGCCCTTGCGCATTCTGCATTACCGCGGCAAGCGCCGCAACGCCCCCGGCCAGAAGGGCACGTATAAGGAGTTGTTCTCGGTGACGCTGGAGAGAAAAGACGGCGAATGGGTTGTGACCAAGTACGATTCGATGTATTAAAAACAGTCGTCGGTCGTCAGTCGTCAGCCAGGCGGTTTCCTTTGCGAACTTTGCGGCTTCCCTTTGCGTTCTTTGCGGTAAAGAATCTGTCGGCATCATTCAAAACATTTTGAACCGCAAAGGCCACGAAGAAAGGCCGCAGAGGGCGCGGAGAGTCTGAGCAGCTCCCCCGCCGCTCAGGAGACTTTGAGCCGCGGACTGAGCTCCGGAGTCTCTCTCCGCAGAATTAAGAAGATCACGATCTGCGCAATCAACGCCGCGGTGCTGTCCAGCAGCACGTCGCGAAGATTTCCGGTGCGGCTGGGAAGATAGCTTTGGTGCCATTCGTCCAAACAGGCGACCAGGGCAGTCATGAAAAACGAAATCCTTGCCCATTGGATCGCCCAGTTTCTTCCAGGGTAGGGGAAGGTGTCCCGCCAGGCGCGGAATAGCAGCCAGCTGAGGGTGAAATAGCCGACGAAGTGGCCGGACTTTCGTATGAGGAAATGCCAGAGGGGAAAGTGGACAAGTTCCAACCCGAAGATGAAATGCAGCAGCGGGTAAAGCAGTCGACCAGTATTTTCGGCCGAGGCAAAATTCGTGGACTCGCCGACGATCAGGCCGAGCCACAGAATCGCCGCGATCCAGGTTTTCAGCAGGTGCTTTTGGGCAGGGTTCAAGCGCGGCTTTCCCGGCCCCTACTCGACAGCATAGTTCGGCGCTTCGCGCGTGATCATCACATCGTGGACATGGCTCTCGCGCAAGCCGGCCCCGCTGATGCGTACAAACCGCGTCTTCTGCAGCAACTCCGGAATGGTAGCGCAACCGCAGTAACCCATGCCGGACTTCAAGCCTCCGACCATCTGATGCACGATCATGGCCACCGAACCGCGGTACGGAACACGGCCTTCGATGCCTTCGGGAACCAGCTTGCCCAGGCGATTGGCGTCGTCAGGCCCGCCTGACATGGCGGTCGAAGCGTCTCCGTCGGTGTTCTGGAAATAGCGTTCGCTCGAACCGGATGCCATGGCTCCCAGCGAACCCATGCCGCGATAGGATTTGAAGGAGCGGCCCTGATAGAGAATCAACTCACCCGGACTCTCATCCGTCCCTGCAAACAGCGATCCGATCATGACCCCCGAAGCGCCAGCGGCCAATGCCTTCGTGATATCGCCCGAGTACTTGATGCCGCCGTCGGCGACAATCGGAACGCCGGCGTCCTTGGTCGCGCGATAGGCTTCGGCGATGGCGGTCATCTGGGGCATCCCCGCGCCGGTCACCACCCGTGTGGTGCAGATCGATCCCGGGCCGATCCCGACTTTGATCGCGTCGGCTCCCGCGCGAGTCAGTTCACAGGCTCCGTCGAAGGTTCCGACGTTCCCGGCAATCAGGTCTACCTCGGGCAGCTTCGACTTCACCATCTTGATGGCATCGAGCACGCGGCTGGAATGCCCATGGGCGCTGTCGATGGCGAGCAAATCAACCTTACATTTCACCATTTCCTGAGCGCGCTCGAGGAAGTCGCCGGTGGCGCCGATGGCCGCGCCGACCCGCAGCCTGCCTTGCGAATCCTTGGCCGCGTTCGGATACTTCAATTTTTTCTGGATGTCCTTGACCGTGATCAGTCCCTTCAGGTTGTACTGATCGTCAACCACCAGCAGTTTCTCCACTCGGTGCTCATGCAAAATGTTCTCCGCGTCTTCGAGCGTGGTTCCTACGGGCACAGTGATGAGATTTTCCTTGGTCATCACCTTGCTGATGGGAATATCGAAGCGGGTCTCAAAGCGCAGGTCGCGATTGGTAAGAATGCCCACCAGTTTCCCGTTTTTTGTAATGGGCACGCCGGAAATTTTGTACCTGCGCATCATCTCGAGAGCATCGGAAACTTTCGCGTCCGGTGACATGGTGACCGGGTCTACGATCATGCCGCTCTCCGAGCGCTTCACCTTATCCACTTCGTTGGCTTGCTGCTCCGGAGTCAAGTTGCGGTGAATGATTCCGATGCCGCCCTGCTGGGCCAGAGCGATCGCCATGTGCGACTCCGTCACCGTGTCCATGGCGGCGCTGACGATGGGAATGTTCAGGCGGATATTGCGCGTAAGCTGAGTCTGGGTGTTGGCCAGCGCGGGTACGACGTCGGAACGCGCTGGCAACAGCAACACGTCGTCGAAGGTGAGCGCCTCAGGGACAGGAAAGTGGATCATAAGTTTTCTCGACGTGAAGGATAGGGTTCCATTCTAGAGACGGTTTGTGGTTCAGGCAAATGCGGCGTCGTCGCTGAGGCGCGGTCGAAGGGTCTCCCAAGTTCGGAGTCATCCTGAGGGACTTCTAGTTCCGAAGGATCCGGCGCGCATCGGCACAATGTCGCCCGGCAGCAAGTCCGCTCCGCGCCAGATGCTTCGCAAGCTCAGCATGACGGCCCGGCAGTTAAAGGGCCGATCTAAAAATGACCCCGCTGCGCTTCAAAACGGGCCCGTGGAGGTTTGTCTTTTGGTTCCCTGCGGCGTATATTGATAGCTGGAACTGTTGTGTAGTTACGAGCACGTGGCGAGACACACCAGTGGGCGCAAGCCCACTTTTTAGTTTGGGCCCATTTTGGAACCAGAAAATTGGCCGTAAACTATTGTTTTCATGGCACTTGAGATTGACAAGGTCCGGGAGATTGCAGAGCGAGTGGCTGCCTCCAGCGGGCTCGAGGTGGTGGAAGTCGAGCTGCGCGGCGGAGGCAAAGCTCGCATGCTTCGCATCGTGATTGACAAGCTTGCCGGGGTTACGCACGAAGACTGCGCCAACGTCAGCCGGGAAGTGGGCACGATCCTGGATGTGGAAGATGTGATTTCCGGTTCTTACACGTTGGAGGTTTCATCTCCAGGACTGGACCGGAAATTAATTCGCCCGGCGGATTACGAACGCTTCACGGGAAGCCGGATCAAGTTGACCACGCAGCAGCCGGTCAACGGCAATCGCCACTTTGAAGGCCGGCTGGAAAGTTTTGAGCAGGGCCGTTTAACGCTGGACTTGAACGCCGCCAGGAAAAAGCGCCGACCGGATGAGGGCGCTGCGCCCAAGCTGCAAATTGATTTAAAGAACGTCGAGAAGGCGAACCTGGTGCCGGAGATTTGAGAGCGATTGAGTAATTGGGCAATTGAGTAATCGGGTAATTTCAAAACCGAAGGCCTTTAGATTTTCAATTACCAAATTACTCAATTGCCCAATTACTCAATGGTACTGCTGACTGGAATTATCTATGGCAAGTGAGCTCTATAACACGATTGACGCGCTGAGCCGGGAAAAAGGCATTGATCCGCAAATTGTCGTGAGCGCGGTGGAAGATGCCATCGTTGTCGCTACGCGCAAGTATTACAAGACCCAGGAAAATCTGCGCGCCGAATTGGACAAGGAAACCGGCAAGATCCGTGCCTTTGCGGTAAAGACGATCGTGGAGACTCCTGAGCAGGTTGAAGATCCCGTCCTGCAGGTCACCCTGGATGATGCTCGCAAGATCAATCCCAACGTCGAGCTGGGGGGCGAGCTTCAGATCACCAAGCAGACCGAAGGCATCCTGGGACGCATCGCAGCGCAGCTGGCGAAGCAGGTCATCTTCCAGAAAGTGCGCGAAGCGGAACGCGACACTGTTTACAACGAGTACATTGGCCGCGTAGGCGAAATCGTGAATGCAACGGTGAAGCGGATCGAAGGTCCGGATGTGATCTTCGACATCGGCAAAGCGGAAGCGCGCATGCCACGCAAGGAACAGTCGCGGCTGGAATCGTTCGCCATGGGCGAGCGTGTACGGGCGGTGATTGCGAGAGTGGAACGGGCCTCGAAAGGGCCAGCAGTCGTGGTTTCGCGGGCCGCGCCCGAACTGGTGCAGCACCTGTTCCAGACCGAAGTTCCGGAAATCTACGACGGCACGGTTGTAATCCGCGCCATTGCCCGCGAAGCGGGGGAGCGCACCAAGATCGCGGTTATGTCGAAAGATAAAGACGTGGACGCGGTCGGCGCCTGCGTTGGCATGAAGGGCATGCGGGTGCAGTCCATTATCCGCGAACTGCGCGGCGAGAAGATCGACATCATCGAGTATCACGAAGACGCGGTGACGTTTGCCGAGAAGGCTTTACAGCCCGCCAAGGTAAGCCGTGTGACCGTGGTTGATTCCGCCGACAAGCATCTTGAAGTGGTGGTCGACGACAGCCAGCTCTCGCTAGCCATCGGCAAAAAGGGACAGAATGTCCGGCTGGCGGCAAAGCTGCTGGGCTGGAAGATTGATATCAAGAGCGAAGAAGAGAAGCGGCAGGAAGTGGAATTGCAGATGTCCGCGCTGGTGGGCACTGCTTCTACACCGCTGGAGAATGTGCCCGGACTGGGTGAAGGCCTGATCGAGAAGCTGAGCGCCGCCGGTATCAGCACGGTGGAAGCGCTGGCCGACATGACGCCGGAGCAGCTCGAGGCCATCGAGGGTATTGGTCCCAAGACGGTGGAAAAAATCAGCTTGGCGGTCAATAATTATTTCTCCAGTCTGGAAGGCGGAGAAGCGGGCGCAGTCGCGGTGGAAGGCGAAGCGGCCGCCGACCCCGCCGCCGAAGAGGCTGCTGCGAGTGCCGACGACACGGCTGAGCTCGAAGCAGTGACCGAGGCCGCGCCTGAGGCGGTGGAAGCTGCGGAACCCGCCGTCGAAGAAAATACTGGGCAAGAAGCAAGTGCTGAATCCACGGAGGAGCCTGCTCCTTCCGAGGAGAAGCAGTAAGTGCGGTTCTTTCGCGCAGACCGAAGCGGCTGCGCGATCCTGAAAACTGACGCGAGGTTGATATGAAGACTTAGCGGAACAGTCCGGAGGGCGAAAGGGCGGATGAGCAAGATTCGAATCAACGATCTGGCAAGAGAGCTGGAAGTCAAGAGCAAGTCAATTCTCGATGTGCTTCCGGAAGTCGGAGTCACCGAGAAGAAAAGCCATTCCAGTTCTCTCGAAGACCATGAGGCCGATAAAGTGCGCGCCCGCCTCCGCGCTGCCAGCTCGGCACAAGCCTCCAGCCGCACTTCGCGGCCGACCCGCGCCGACGCCGACGAAATCAAGACCAAGATTGACCTCTCGCATATCTCCAAGCCCGGCGATGCTCTAAAAGCCATCATCAGCAAGCAACAAGGACCGGCTACGGACACGGCGGCACCGCCTGCGCCTCCGGTCGAAGCCAAGCCTGTAGTCGCTTCCGCCCCGCCCGCAGCCACGGTTACCGTTCCGAAAACGACGACTCCCGCGCCGACGGCTCCTCCGAAATTTGTAGTGCCAGCTTCGACTCCGAGACCGACTTTTACTGCTCCCGTGCCGCCCGCGGCCACTCAATCCGCGACTCCCGTGGCTCCGGTTGCGCCACGGCCGCCAGCTCCAAGCGTCGCTCCGCCTCGTCCTCCGGTGAGTTCGGCGCCGCCCATTGCGACTCCGCCGCGCACTGTGCCAGCTGCGCCTCCGGCGCCGCAAGCGCCAACCATGGCGGCGCGACCTGTAGCCCCGACGGCGCCATCATCGTCCGCGCCGCCACCACCGCGCATGATCGTTCCGCAGACTGGGCCGCGTCCGGTTTATAAGGCGCCTTTGCGACCGGTCGCGCCGCCGAGTGTCCCCGGCGCCCCTGCAGGATCCACGATGCGTCCGGCTCCGGGACGTCCGGTGCCCGGCCAGCCAATTTTCCAGCGCCCACGTCCGGGCGCGCCCACTGCCAACCGGACGCCGTTGCGGCCCGGTGAGCGCCGTCCGATGCACCCTACCCGGCAGTCGCCCACGGGCTCACGTCCGCTGGGAGTCGGACCGGGAGCCGTGCCTTCCGGTGGACCGACGCCCCGGCCGGGCAGCCGGCCCGGAGCGCCGTCCCGCCGGCCGGGACAACGCTATGTGCCGCGTGGTGTGAAAGAAGGCCCGATGAAGGGCTACACGCCGCCGCCGCGGCTGTCGCTCTCGAATGAGCCGCAACCGATTACGCGCAGCATCACGATCACCGAAGGTATCAGCGTAAAAGATCTGGCGGAATTGCTGGGGCTCCGCGCCAAGGATTTGATTGCGCGCCTGCTGACTCGCGGCGTATTCGCCACCATCAATCAGACGCTCGACACCGAACTGGCCAGCGAAATGGCGCGCTTCTTCGGCGCGGACACCAACGTGATCACCTTCGAAGAGCAGGCCGCCAAGGAAGTTTCCGAAGCCGCCGCGGGCGAAGAAGGCGTCCCCACCGAGGGCGTGACGCGTCCGCCTGTAGTCACCATCATGGGCCACGTCGATCACGGCAAGACTACGTTGCTCGATTCCATCCGCCTTACCAACGTGGCTGGAGGCGAAGCCGGCGGCATTACGCAACATATCGGCGCGTACAAAGTGACCATCGTGGACAAGAATTCTCCGGCCTACGGCCGCCAGATCGTGTTCCTCGATACGCCGGGTCACGAAGCCTTTACCCGCATGCGGGCCCGCGGAGCAAAAGCTACTGACATCGTGGTGCTGGTTGTTGCCGCCGATGACGGAGTCATGCCGCAGACCCTGGAAGCCATCGATCACGCGCACGCCGCGGAAGTACCGATCATCGTCGCCGTAAACAAGATCGACAAGCCCGATGCTATGCCCGAGCGAGTGAAGAAGCAGTTGGCCGATCGCGGTCTGATGCCGGAAGACTGGGGCGGCACCACGGTTTTCGTGGACGTCTCGGCCAAGCAGAAGACGAATCTTAATCTGCTGATGGAAATGATTTGCCTGGTGGCCGATCTGCAGGAACTCAAGGCCACACCCGATCGTCCGGCGACCGGCGTTGTGCTGGAAGCCAAGCTGGATCGCGGACGCGGACCTGTGGCCACGCTACTGGTGCAGAACGGAACCTTGAAAACCGGCGACAACTTCGTCGTCGGCAATGTCTACGGCAAAGTGCGCGCTATGTTTGACGATCGCGGCAATCAGCTTGAATCCGCGCCGCCCTCCACTCCAGTTGAAATTCTGGGTATGGAAGGTTTACCGCAAGCCGGAGACCAGTTTGTGGTGGTCGCCGATCGCGACAAGGCTCGCGGCGTTTCCGAATACCGCGAGCAGAAAGCCCGCGAAGCCACGCTGGCCAAGAGTTCCCGCGTATCGCTGGAAGGCCTGGCGGAACAACTCAAGACCGCCGGCACCAAGGAGCTGAACATCATTCTCAAGGCCGACGTAGGCGGCTCGGTCGAGGTGCTCACCGATCTGCTGACCAAGCTGTCGAATGACAAGGTGCGGTTGAAGGTGCTGCGCTCGGGCGTTGGCGCCATCACCGAATCCGACGTGCTGCTGGCTTCGGCTTCGAACGCGATCATCATCGGCTTCAGTGTGCGTCCGGAACGCAAAGCGCAGGAACTGGCGGAGCAGGAGAAAGTCGACATCCGCCTGCATTCGATCATTTACGAACTGCAGGACGAGATCAAGCGCGCCATGACCGGCCTGCTCGAGCCCACCATCAAGGAAACTTATCAGGGACGCGCTCTGGTCAAGGAGACGTTCCGCATCCCGAAAGTCGGCACCATCGCTGGTTGTTCCGTCACCGACGGGCTTATCAAGCGCGACTCGGAAGTGCGCCTGCTGCGCGACAACAATGTTGTATTCACCGGCAAGGTCGGATCGTTGCGCCGCTTCAAGGACGACGCCAGCGAGGTGCGCAACGGCATGGAGTGCGGCATCTCGATCTCGAACTACGGCGATATCAAGGCCGGCGACGTGATCGAAGCCTTCGTAACCGAGAAAGTCGCGGCCGAAGCCATCGCGTAAATGCAGTTTCCAGTTTCCGGTTTCTGGTTTCTATCCGGAAACTGGAAACTAGAAACCTGAAACTGCCTTGATCGCTTTTCTCACCCTCGAATTGCACATCGAAGCGGCCCAGTCCCTCAAAGACAAGCGGCAAGTGGTGCGCAGCCTGAAAGACCGGCTGCGCGCGCACTTCAACGTGGCCGTGGCCGAACTGGATCCCAGCGGATTGTGGAACCGGGCCACGGTGGGTGTGGTCGGCATCTCGGATTCGCGTGACTATCTCGACGGCTTGATGAAAAACGTAGAGCGCCAGGCCACCCGCATCGCCAATAACGGCGGCGCGGATATTGCGGATTCGTTCGTGGAATTCATGTAGCGCCGCCGTCCCGCCCGCTGCTGAGCATAGGCAATTACTTCGTTGGCGAAATTAGAATTGCTGTAACTTACTGAGCCGGCGAGACGCCGCCTCGACAGCGGGCGGGACGCCGGCGCTACGAAAATCGCTCGGCAGCGACCCCGTCCCGCGACGAACGGTTTTCTGATATTCTCATTCGTTTTACTCAAGAGGTGGCTGTGGAGAAGCGCGGCGCGAAATACCATCGGGAGCGCCTGGGAGAGGCCCTGCGGGAAGAAATCGAAACTATCGTGGAGGGCGAACTGGGCGACCCTCGCATCGGATTGGTCAGCGTCACCAGCGTAGTGTTGGCCGAAGATTCGCGCTCGGCGCAGGTTTTCGTCACTCTCGATGGAGACGATGCGGAAGCCGATCGTTCCCTCGAGGGCCTTACCGCGGCGGTGGGATTCATCCGGCGCGAGGTGGCGGAGAATTTGCACCTTCGCCGTCCTCCGGAATTGTATTTTCACCTCGACCGCTCGGACAAATATGGGGCCAGAATTGACGAATTGCTGGGCCGGACGAAGAAGAGGAAGAAATGAGTCGTCAGTCGTCGGTCGTCAGTCGTCAGAAAAAATTGGCGGCATAGGGCGTGGAATGGCTGACGACTGAAGACTGACGACCGACGACTGTTTCTATGTTGAAGGAAGTTCTCAAGCACATCGAGGAGCGCAGCCGTTTCGTGCTCACCTCGCACGCCCGGCCGGACGGGGATGCGATCGGCTCGGCCCTGGCTTGCCGCCAGATCCTGCGCGCGATGGGCAAGGAGGCGGATGTTGTCCTGCGCGACGGTGTGCCTCGCATTTACCAGCCCCTGCCTTACGCATGCGAAGTCGTACACTCCGACAACGTCAACGGGGACTACGAAGCTGCCATCATTCTGGAGTGTGACAGTATCCAGCGCACTCGACTGCACGGACTCGAGAGCAAGTTTCTCATTAACATCGATCATCACCAGAGCGGCCGTCCCTTTGCGCAGGTGAACTGGATCGATCCCAAAGCCGTAGCCACGGCAGAAATGGTCTATCGCCTGGCCCGCGAAGCTGGAGTGAAGATTTCTCCCGAGATCGCAACTTGCCTCTACACCGCGGTTCTTACCGATACCGGCTCGTTCATGTTCGAAGGTACCAACGAACGCACCTTTGAACTGGCGCGGGAACTGGTGCTGGCGGGTGCAGACCCGGCGCACTGTGCGCGCAATATTTATTTTGGACATTCCACCGCAAAAATGCGCCTCCTGGGCGCGGCGCTTTCGAATCTGCACCGCGAGGGTTCGCTGGCATGGATCTCGGTAAGCCAGGAACAGATGCAGCGCTGCCAGGCTAAGGAAGAAGACTGCGAAGGGCTGGTGAATTACGCTCTCTCCATCCAGGGAGTGGAAGTGGCTTTGTTCTTTCGTGAACTCTCCGACGGCCGCTTTCGCGTAAGCTTGCGCAGCAAGGGTCAGGTGAACGTGGCTGCAGTCGCCGAGCGTCTTGGCGGTGGCGGACACCAGTGCGCCAGCGGTTGCTCCATGGATGGTCCGCTGCTGGCGGCGACCGCTCGCATTCTCGAAGAGCTGCGCCTCGACACCTCCATACAATAAGTTTCATTTCTCGGTTCCAGATTGTGACGCCAAACTCCGCAAATTCGACATCGCACGCGGCCCCGTCGGACGCGACGCAAACGCGACGTATGGACGGGCTTCTCCTGGCCGGCTTCTGCGGGTTTCTTTTTTTCTTCGGTCTCGCGTACTTCGGCCTGCTCGGGGCCGATGAACCGCGTTATGCGCAGGTAGCGCGCGAGATGCTGTCGCATCATGACTGGATTACGCCCACGCTCGGCGGCGTGCCCTGGCTGGAGAAACCGCCGCTCTATTACTGGCAGGCCATGCTGGCATACAGTGTCTTCGGCGTCAGCGACTGGGCTGCTCGCATTCCGTCCGCTGTCGATGCGACGCTGATGGTGGTGGCCGTTTATCTCTTCGTGCGGCGGTTTCGTCCGGGCTTTCAGTTGGATGGCGCGCTGATGGCGGCCTCTGCCAGTGGGGTCATTGGCTTCGCGCGCGCGGCGTCGATGGATATGCCGCTGGCCGCCACTTTCACCATTGCCCTGTTGGCGTGGTATGCCTGGTATGAAAGCGAGAGCAAGCGCTACCTCGTCCTGTCGTACATCTTTCTGGGACTGGCAACGCTGGCAAAAGGTCCGGTGGCGCCGTTCTTCGCGGTGGTCGTTATTTTGATTTTCGCTGCCATGAAGGGCGACTACCGCCTGGTCGCGCGGACCTGCTGGATGCCCGGCATTGCGATCTTCTTTCTCACCGCGCTTCCCTGGTACGTTGCGGTCCAGTTGCGAAATCCGGAATTCTTTCGGGTGTTCATCGTCGAGCACAATCTCGAACGATTTGGAAAAGACCTCTACCATCACACCCAACCGTTTTGGTACTACCTGCCCGTCGTTCTGCTCGGCCTTGTGCCTTGGACGATGTTTGTGAGTATTGCCTTCGCAGAAACGGTTCGCGCCTGGTGGGCCGAGAAACGAGAACTGTTCCAGTCAGACGATGCCTTTCCCGCCTTTCTCGTGATCTGGCTCCTGGTTCCGGTGGTGTTCTTTTCTTTCTCCGCCTCGAAGTTGCCAGGCTACATCTTGCCGGCGATACCGGCGGGTACGCTGCTGCTGGCCGAATATGTTCGCCGGCATGTGATAAGCGAGGTGATAAGCGACGATCGGCCGGGTCTTTTACTGGTCATCCTGCATTCCGTGGTTGCGACTCTGCCGGTGGTTGCAGCGCTGATGATGCAGTACATTGTGTTTCACCATACTCTGCCGTGGGGACGCGCCACCGCGATCTCAGCCGGATTTGCGGCGGTTCTGGCGGTTGGAATCGTGCTGACTCTGCGCCGTCCGGTGGGTCTTCGCGTGTTGCGCTTCGTCACGCTGGTGCCCGTAATATTGGCGGTCGCGGCGGCGCTGCGGCTGGGAGCGCCTTCGCTCGATGCCACCCTCTCCGCGCGGCCGCTGGCTCGGGAGATTGACCATGTGGACAACCGGTCTTTGCCTTTGGCGATTCTGCGCCTTCCGCGCGAAACCGAATATGGCCTGAATTTTTATCGCAATCAGAAGATCCTGCGCTACGAAGCCGGAGGGGTTCCCGCAGGCGAACATCTGCTGATCACTCCGGAAGGATGGCAAAAGAACATCGCAAAGTGGACGCCCGGCCGGCGGGTAACCTACATCGGAAGCTTTGCGGAACAGGGCATGGATTATTACTGGGTAGCGGGGAGGGACAGCCATTAGCTTCTAGCTTCTGGCTCTTGGCTTCTAGCTTCTCGCCATTAGCTTTTTGGTTCTGAATATTGGGAACACATCCGAGGTTGGGCTTGAGAGCTGATGGCTGACAGCTAGAAGCCAGAAGCTAGAAGCTAGAAGCCAGAAGCTAGAAGCTGCCTCTCCTGTTACCGATCCTTGTCCCACCGTTTGCCTCCTGCGCGACGAAGCACTACACTCGCTGTTCGCAGCCCGCCATGAGCGCGCTTAGCAAGCCAGAACCCTCCAGGAGCCTCCAGGTGGAGATTCTAGACCTCAGACACTTTTCCTCTGTCGATCTGCGTCCGCTACTCGAGGACGAGGTCCGGGAATGGGCGCGCCTGCTTTCCTGGGACTACAGCGGTTCCGCTGAAATGATCCTGCGCTACGTGGATGCCAAAATTCTGCCCGGCTACGCCGCCATCGAGCGCGGCCGGATCGTCGGCTATGCTTTTTTCGTTTATGAAGGCAGCAAGGGCGTCATCGGAGACCTGTTCGTCGCCAACGGCGGCCGTCTGCCCGATCCTCACGAGGTGGAGTCGCGGCTTCTGCTGCATGTGATTGAGACTCTGCAGCAATCGCCGGGTATCCATCGCATCGAGGCACAATTGTTGGTGCACGAAGCCGGCGTAGTCGCCCGGCCTTTTGTCGAGCAAGGTTTTCAGCGCCACCCGCGACTCTTTATGGTGCTGTCGCTGAACAGCTCGCCCAAGGCGCCACCCGCCATGGATGCGGAAGTCGAAATCCGGCGCTGGACGGAGCATGACTATCAGCCCGCCGCGGCTTTGATCACCAGCGCTTATCGCGGCCACGTGGATTCCGAAATCAACGACCAATATCGCACCCTGAGCGGGTCACTGCGTTTTCTGAACAACATCGTGCGTTTCCCGGGATGCGGCACATTCGATCCGGAAGGCTCATTTGTCGCAGTGCACAAGCGAGCGCGAAGCCTGGTGGGCCTTATCCTGTGTTCGCGCGTGCGCCATGACGTCGGACACGTCACCCAGGTGTGCGTGCTCCCGGAATATCGCTCGCGCGGGTTGGGAGAGTTACTGATTGCCGCCACCACCGGCAATCTACGTCAACGAAACTTCTCTCTGCTGTCGCTCACGGTGACGGAAGCCAACATGCGCGCGGTCACGCTCTATCAGCGCCTGGGATTCGATATCAAACGGGTGTTCGATGCGTTCGTGTGGGAAGGATAGAGTAGCTTCTAGCTTCTAGCTTCTGGCTCCTAGCTTCTGGCCCTTCGCTCACGATGCGGGGGAGATTGAGAGGAGAAGGCTTCGAGCCAGTAGCTAGAAGCCAGTAGCCAGTAGCCAGTAGCTAGAAGCCAGTAGCCAGTAGCCAGTAGCTAGAAGCTGCCTTCTAGTGGCGCAACACCCACATCACCCATCCCGCCAGAAACACACCGCCGACGAACAGGACGAAGCAGTACAAGCCGTAGCGGATCTGGTCGCGCGCGGTGCTGCGTTGGGTGATTCCGAAAACCACCGAAGCGAAAACCGAGAACAACACGGCGGCAGTGAAATGGGAGAGTTCCAGGGTCATTCGGTTTTTCCGATCACGGCTTCTTCCCGATGGCGATGTGATAGGCGTCGGCGGCGCAGATGAAATTCAGCAGCCCGGCGACGATCAGAAACTTGGTGCCATAATCGGCGGTGGCGTGGGCAATCGCGCCATGTCCCCAACCCTGCACGCGGGTCACGATGTAGAGACCGCCCGCGCCCACATCGCCGACGAATCCCAGAATATCCAGAATGTCGCCGCCATTCGGCTGGTAAACCCGTCCTTGCATCAGCAGGCCGAGGATGAACATGATGGTGATCGAAGCCATGATCAGCAATCCGCGAATCCAGCGTTTCTGCACCAGATGTCCCGCGCCTGGAATGAGCCATGCGATCGCCGGCGCGATGACCGACATGCTTTGGGGGGCGGGTGCCACGATCCTCGACGCTTCTGCGGGACTGAGCTTGGAAGAATTTGCCATTCAGATGATTACGAGTTCACTTTGAATTCTACCTGTTACTTCGGCTGCATTGGGCCTGACCAGCATGTTTACTTCGCTGCGTACGCCAAATTCCGGCAAATAAATGCCGGGCTCGATGGAAAAGCACGAGTTGGCCAACAACTGGCGCTCATCATGGATTTCAAGATCATCCATGTTGGCACCGTTGGCATGCACTTCGGTTGCGATGGAATGACCGGTGCGATGGATAAAGTACTGCCCGAAGCCTGCCTTCTTGATCGAATCGCGCACCGCGTGGTCAACTTCCCACCCGGCAATCGCCTTGCCCGCGCTCACGGCTTCGAACACAATTTTCACTCCGAGGTCGCGGGCTTCGCGAACCGTCTGAAAGATTTCCCGCATGCGATTCGAGGGAGACGGTCCCACAAAACCTGTCCACGTAATGTCGTAGTAGACGGCCCCGGGTATGTTCTTTTTGCCCCATACATCGAGCAGGACGAAATCACCCTCACGAATCGGCTTCGAAGTCTCGGGATGGAGCGCGTAGTGCGGATCGCCGCTGTTCGCATTGACCGCGACCAGTGGCAGATCGTCGGTCACGAGATTTTCCCGTCGGAAGGCTTCCATGAACCACTGCTGGATCTCGTACTCGTGCGTTCCGCCGTGGCGCGCCCGCCGCCCAATCTCCTGGAAAGCGGCCGCGGTGATGGCGTCGATTGCATCGCGCGCCGCGAAGTGAGACTTGATCTGCTCCTCGGTCAGGGTGGATTCGAACTGTGCCACCAGATCGCACGAGCTGACGACATTTTTTCCGAGTCCGCGAATCAGGTCGATGGTGCCGCCGTCCACCATCGAAATGGTGAAGACCAGATTATTGGGTGAATACTGCATCGCGATATCGCGATGATTGGCGAGTAGCGCCTTCACCTGGTCGAACAATTCCTGCCAACCGGAATACTGCCGCTTGCTGCCTGGGAGCGAATCGAGATGGCCGGGCTCAATCTTATGCATCAGCTTCACGGGCTCGCCGCTGGCTGGGATCAGATAGAACCACCGCCGGGTGACCATCTGACCTGCGGGCAATCCCAGCACCCGGTAGGCGATGGGATCGCGATGATGGTGATCGTAAAAGAGCCAGGCGTCGATGTTGCGCTCGCGCAGTGCGGCCTGTATGGCGGGAAGATCCATGGGCAAAGAGCTATTCTAAACAACGGCGGCGATTTGAGCGAATTGAGGCAATCTTAATGTGTCCATGTGCGGACAGTCGCCCCGGCTGTCCGGCCGA
Organism: Terriglobia bacterium; assembly: GCA_963822555.1. Taxonomy (GTDB): domain Bacteria; phylum Acidobacteriota; class Terriglobia; order Terriglobales; family Acidobacteriaceae; genus JAIQFF01. Next base: position 2,395,897 of record CAWGHY010000002.1, on the reverse strand, counting down.
GTAAAACTCGGCACAGCAGTCGAGTCTGGCCTATGCGACCTTGAGAATTGTTTTCCGGGTTGCTCGGGGAAGCGTTTCGCACGCCGTACGCAGTACCAGGCGCGGTGCGTCCTGGCGGATACTCAGCAGGTAAGGTACAGTCCGGGGCGCATCGAACTTGGCGGTCTCGCGCAGCAACCAGCCCAAACCTTTCTGCACCATGTCATCTTCGTCCAGCAATAACATCCCAGACACACGGACGACTTCAGAAAAGAACATCTTGCGCCGGGTACCCTGGATCAAGGCTACACACGCGGCGCGGCGAAACCAGCGGTTTTGCGACTTCGCCCAGCGGAATACTCGACTCGCCCGTGCCGGTTTCGCCACCATCATGGGCGCAATAAGGTAGTGCACCAGCCCATCGTGGTCAGACCAATTGCTGATCCGCGGCAGCCAAGACTCGAGCAATCTGAATTCTTCATCGCCAAACTTGTCGGTGATATTTTCCAGCAGGAATACGGCTACGCCCTTTTCTTCGTTTATTCCTCCCGCAAATAGATGGTCAGCCACCCGCAGCAGAAACTTGAGATCGGATTGCTGCAGGATCTCACGCCGCCAAAGGCGCGTCGCGCGACGTAGATCGGCAGTACGCCAGCCATGTGAATCCACTTCCTCTTTAAAAAAGCGTTGAACCGAGCTCGAGCGCTCCGCAGAACCGCCAGCTTTCAATACGCGGCGGATTTCGTCGGCAACCGACGCGGGAGTAGTCCTTCGTTTAGTCATTTACTTTACCGACGCTACGGTCGCCGGCCGTACACTCCTGTCGTAAACCCAGAGCAACCCCGCCGTGGCCACTCCCACTGCGGTCACCGTCCACCACATGCGCTCCGGCTGATGCGTGACCTCTACGAAGTGATGGGCGAGCGTTCCTCCGAACCAGCCGCCGATCAGAGACCCGATGCCGATGGGCAGAAACGCGAAGCCCATGTACGTCCCTTGTTGGCCAGGCGGCGCAAGACGCGAAATGTATTCGTAGTAGCGCGGCGATTGGATGATCTCGCCCAGGGCAAGAACAAACAGCGAGAGCACCGCGCCCCAAACCGTCGGAACGAAAGCCAGAATCAGCCACGAAACCGACGTGATCACTGTGCCGAGAATGACGGCTTGAAACGCCGGAATCTTTCGCGTGAAGTAATTCACTAGAAGCGTGAGTGTGATTACCGTCAACCCGTCGGTGACGAGAACGATTTCGACGTCGGCGTTGGCATTGATATAGCGGTGGATATAGCCGGGCAGACTGATGTACTGCTGCCAGAACACGACCCAATAGCCAGTGAACAGCACCAGGAACCACATAAACCTGCTGATTCCCGCGAGCACGAGGAGCAGCAGCCCGGTCCAGATCCACCAGGGCACGTTGACGGGTTGCCAGAACGTAACGATGCGCAGCAGCAGGGCAATTCCCAACACCGGTAAGACCAGCCGATAGTTGCCTACAACAACGCAGAAATTCCGGGCCACGGTCGCAACCGATGGAGGCGGCGTATCGCCGGCCTCGCGCGGTTCCCGAAAGAAGAACAAGACCACAAAAAACATGGCGAAGACACTGAGCGCGGCTACGCGATAAACATTCTCGACCCCCAAATGACGGTGAGCCCAGGAAGCAAAGTAGGGGCCGGCGGCGCCGCCAATGTTGACCATCGTGTAGTAGATCGAATAGCCAATGGAGCGGACGTTTTCCTTGGACGCGCGGGCCGTAGTACCCACTACGCTAGGCTTAACCAGCGAAATGCCGAGCGCCGGAAGAATCAGGATGAAACCCACAAACAGTCCAAGCGGAACGGCGTTACGGACGGGCGCCAGCCAAGATGCGCCAATGGAGCCGATCAAGAAATAGGCGGCAGCCAGAATGAGGTATGCGATCGAAAGCGCTCGGCGGAAGCCCATGCGGTCGGCCGCCGCGCCGCCGAAGATGGCCAGGAACCAAACCATGCCACCGAAGATGCCGGTCAGAGTTCCCGTCTGCTGAGTCGAGAAATTCAATTTCTCCTGCAGGTACAAGGCAAGAGACGCAAAAGCCCCGTAATAGGAGAGGCGCTCGAAAATCTCCGTAATATTGGCGACCCAGAACGGTTGCTCGAAGCCGGTGCGAATTTCACGGAGACGCTCGGTAAAGTTCAACGGGGCTCCCGAATGTTGTACTGAACTTCTGTCCGCATCTAGATTCCTAATCGCTTGTGCACTTCGTCCAACGAGACTCCGCTGACTCGAATCACTTTTCTGCGGCTGCTCTGGCCGGACGCTATGGTAACGGAGGAGCGAGGCGCCTTCAAAAGATTCGCCAGAAACTCGATACACGCCTCATTGGCACGGCCTTCCGCGGGCGGAGCCAAGCGGTCAATCCCTTGTCCTTTGCCCAAAAATCGCCGTCCCCACGCGCACGCAGGTCGAACCTTCTTCGACCGCGATCTCGAAATCATGCGACATGCCCATTGACAGAACGTCCATGCGGACGGCGGGCAGATGTCGTCCCGCGATCTGGTCGCGCAGCGCGCGCAGCTTACGAAAATAGGGCCGCGCTGCCTGAGTGTCTTCGGCAAAAGGAGGGATGGTCATCAGACCGCGGAATTGAAGTTGCTCAAACTGTGGAGCGGCGGTCAAAATCTCTTCCAGTTCGTTGGAATCGGGGGACAGGCCGCTCTTCGCGGCCTCGCCGCCGACATTAATTTCGATCAGCACGCTGATCGTCCTGCCCAGTTTTTCGGCGGATGTATCGAGTTTCTCGGCGAGCTTTAGAGAATCAAGGGAATCGATCGCCGCGAATACTCCCGCTGCCTGGGCGGCTTTGTTGGATTGCAGGTGGCCGATCATATGCCACTCGGCCTCATGCAGGTCCCGGAGCGCGGCGGCTTTCGCGGTAAATTCCTGTACCCGGCTCTCGCCGAAGATGCGAAGCCCAGCCTCGTAGGCGTCGCGAATGCATTCAGGAGGGAATGTCTTACTCACCGCCATCAGCATGACTTGCGCGGGATCCCGCCCGGCGCGGAGTGCGGCGGTCGTGATCCGCCGGCGCACCTCGAGTACATTTTGGGCGATGGACATGCAGAACAGTAAACCACGAAGGACACTAAGGATCACGAAGGAAAACCAGAGCGAGCGTAGCTCGAAGGACACCCCGTTCACACGGACCGATACTCACTCATTGCCGTATCTACATCATCGCGGTCGGCGGCGCGGGTTCATTGGGGTCGCCGGCGCTGGAAAGCGGCAACCAGATCATCAAAGCAGCCAGAACAATCATTACGCCGACGCCCGCGAGATAGGAGGGGTGGGTGAAAATCTGTGTGCGGGTCCAAGCCGGGGCGAACTGGAGTCCAGCCCAAAACAATCCCAGGACGGCCTCTCCGGCGATCAGTCCGGAAGCGGTGAGGACTCCGGAGTTTTCCACCCGCGCCTTCTGCGCCGCGTTAAATCCACGCCGCCGGGCCATCCAGTCACAGAATGAACGGAAGACTCCACCGATGAAAATGGCAAATGTCGTTTCAAAGGGCAGATACATGCCTACCGCCACCAGCATCGGGCTCTTGACCTGCATCATGATCATGGCGACGCCGAAAAAGATTCCCACCACCACCAGCGGCCACGGCATATCGCCGCCGACAATTCCTATCGCCAGGGTAGCCATCAGCCCGGCTTGCGGCGCGGACAGTTGGCGATCGCCAAATCCGATTCCGCCGGCTCGGATGTTGGCTTCGTGCAACAGCATCAGGGGCCAGTACATGACCAGGCTGGCCACCACCACCGCGATCAGCTCCGCAATCTGAATGGTGCGAGGGGTGCCGCCGAGAATGTAGCCCACTTTGAAGTCCTGCAATAGTTCGCCGGCCACGGACGCGGAAACGCAAACTACCGCCGCCACGCCTAACACCGCCGCTACACCGGAAATCCCCGAGACTCCAAGCGAGACCATCAAAAGCGCCGCGATAATCAAGGTCGAAAGCGTCAGGCCGGAAACCGGATTATTCGACGACCCGATCATTCCCACCAGGCTTCCGGACACGGTTGAAAAGAAAAAGCCCACGATCAACATCACCACTGCCGCCAGCACGGCCGGCCAGACCAGACCCGAAATGCGAATGTAGAGGAAACACATCAGCAGGAACATCAGGGCGATGAGGCCGAACACCGTCTTCGAACTCATATAGCGTTCGGTGCGGGAAAGTTTGGATTGCTCGTCGGCGGTCTGGCTCAAGTCGGAGAACGCTTTGCCCAGTCCCGCCGTGAGACTGGCCCGCATTTTGTACAAAGTGTAGGCTGCCCCGACCAGCATTCCACCCACTGCGATCGGCCGCACGATAAATCTCCACACCGCGAGTGACATGGTCGCCCAATTCTCGGGTGTATCGGCAGGCAGGTAATGCCGGATTTGCGGGCCCAGAAAAAATATCAGCAGCGGGACCATCAAGCCCCATGCCAACACGCCTCCCGCGAACTGGAGCGAGGCCAAGCGCAGCCCGATAATGTACCCGACACCCAAATACGCGGGGCTTACGCTCGGCGCTGCGAACATGCTTGCGCCTCCTGCCGCCAGAACATTCGGGTTTTCGGTTCCACCCAGGCGAACCTGGCTGCGGCCCAGGTTGCCGATGGCAAAATGAAAGTCTTTGTCGGCGGCAAACAATCCGAAGCGTCCCAGCATGTAGATCAGACCGCCGACGCCAATATTCCAGAAGAGATACTTCGCGGCTTCGGCGCCCCGTTGTCCGGCTTTATGAATCTCCGATGCGGCCACTGATTCGGGGAAGGGCAATTCGGGATCTTCCACCATCAATCTTCGCACCAGAGAAATGAAGAGCACCCCGAGGATGCTGCCGACCATGATGAGCGCCGTGGATTTCCAGTACGCATCCGCCGGACGAAACGAAGGCCATGCCTTGGCAATCAGAAATGCCGGAATGGTAAAAATCGCGCCCGCCGCGATGCCTTCTCCAATCGATCCTGCGGTTCGGGCGATGTTTTCTTCGAGAAGAGATCCCTTCCAGGCCCGCATCGCGGCCATCGCAATTACCGCTGCTGGATAGGTTGCCGCAATCGTGATTCCGGCCCGCAGACCCAGGTATGCGTTGGCGGCTCCCAGAACAATCGTCATGGCCAGCCCGAGCAGGATCGCGCGCCAGGTAAACTCGCGCATCTCCATATTTTCCGGAACGTAGGGCTTGAATTTTTTTTCCGTCGGGCTGGCAGTCACAGGACCTTCTGAACTCATGCGTGAATCCTCGGAAGTGCAATCGCGGCTGGCGGTTCGATAGTAAGGACCTTAGACTTTCCGATCTTAGGTGATAAACGAGAACGCGCACGTTAACATGTGGGTTCCTCGTTTTACAAGGGGTTGGCCCCTGCCATGCGGGAGCAGGGAAAACGCCATTGCCAGCCACGGAAGACGGCTTGAGGTCGCGTCAAATCCCGCTCTGGTGGCCAAGTCTGTTATTATAGCGCGCGGCTGTTTCAACCAGCTCCCCCTGAGGTCTACTCCCATGTTCCCCAGGTTATTCGAATGCAAGGGTTGCGGCGGCTTCAATGGTTATCGCTCGCGTCCCAAGGATCTTTCAGAGCGGTTCCTGCTGCCCCTGCTGCTGATGCGCCCCACACGCTGCGGCGATTGTTTCAAACGCTCGTACCAATCGATCTTCGTGAAGGTTCGTCCACGACGGGAATCCAAAAAGACACAGGACGCGACGGCTTGAGGGTTGAGTCGTTGCTTGTGACATTGTAGCCCGCTATACTGAGGTTGAGGTTTGCCCGCTGCGTCCTTGGCACTACCGGGCGAACGCGGGAGGCTCGTCTTCAGCAGTAGTGAGGACCCAATCCGAGCTACCGGGACCCAGGTTTTGACGCGGGACGGTTCTTTAATGTCGAAGCTGGTCTCGTCCGTGAGCAGTGTTGCTGAATGTCTCTTCGCTACTCTCTTCCCGTCTGATTGTCGTCTCTGCGGTACGCCCCTGATCAACATTTCCCGACTGCCGGTTTGCCGGCGATGCCTTTCGGATGTCCGCCCTATCGCGGGCGCCGTGTGTTCCATTTGCGGGGAACGGGTGTTGAGTCCCTATGCGGTCGGCTCAGGCGAAATCCGCTGCGGTTTGTGCCGGCGGCTGGAGCTACCCTTTGTGAAAGCGACCGCCTACGGAAGCTATGACGGCGGCCTGCGCGAATTGATTCACCTGCTCAAATACGAACAGGTGCGGCCTGCCGCCGTGGTGTTGGGGCGGATGATGGCCGAGTCCATCAGCGGGCTCGCGCCTTACTGGAGCGGGCGCGATGTATTGGTTGTCCCCGTGCCGTTGCACAGGAAGAAGCTACGCCAGCGCGGCTTCAACCAATCCGAGCTGATCGCTCAGCATGCGCTGAAGCTGGGATCGGCAGATGCCAAGATGATTCTGCATCCCAGGATTCTGGAGCGGCGGCGAGAAACCCAATCCCAGATCGGACTCACGCGGCATCAGCGCCGCGAAAATCTCCGGGGAGCCTTCACGGTGGCCCGGCCAGAGGAAATTGCCGGACGGGAAATTCTGCTGGTGGACGATGTGTTCACCACCGGCACTACCGCGTCGGAATGTGCCCGGGTATTGCGGAGGGCAGGCGCATCTAAAGTATTTGTCGCCACCGTGGCTCGCACCCTGAAAACGGACGCGAAGGCTATCGATCTAAGCCAGGCCCTTTCTGAGGGCCAGCAAACTTTAGCGGCGGCGGGGTAGCACGGAGCGTATCGCGATAGTTGAGCAACGAAGGTATGGCAGGGAAGTGGAACAATTCGATGAACGGCTCGATGCTGCGCAGCCACGGGCCCGCCCCGGTGGCTGTGGGGATGCATCGGGAAGGAACCCATCGCGAAGGCAACGGCCACGCGTTGCATGCGCCGGTGCTGGTGCTGAACGCGTCCTACGAGCCTATCAATGTTTGCGCGGCCCGCCGGGCCATCGTGCTGGTGCTGAAGGGCGTGGCCATGACGGAAGAGGAAAACGGACACTTCCTGCACGCGGCCCGGCTGGCCATTCGCGTGCCGTCCGTGATTCGACTGCTGGAGTACCGGCGCATTCCCCACCAGACGCGCGCGCTCTCGCGCAAGAACATCCTGCTGCGCGACCGCAATACCTGCCAATATTGTGGAGAAGTGCTGCCCTCGAGTGAGTTGACCCTCGACCACGTAGTGCCGCGTTCGCGCGGTGGCACTTCAACCTGGGAAAATCTCGTGGCCTGCTGCCATTCCTGCAACCGGCAAAAAGGCAATCAATTTCCCATCGAAGCCGACATGAAATTGATGCGGGAGCCGCGAGCCTTCAACTTGCATACCAGCCGCCACATCATGCGCCTGATGGGACGCTCGGATGACAAGTGGCGCAAGTATCTCTTCTACTAACAGCTGTCAGCCGTTAGCTCTCACCTTTCAGTAAATTCCGATAGCCGCGAGCGGCGTAATAATATAGCCCACGGCGCAAGCCGTGGGTTCACCATAGAACGCAACCAGCCCCGAAGGGCGAAAGAGATTTTGCCGTTCAGCGATTAGGTTTCGGACAATTGATGATCGATAAATCGGCGCACTTCAACAGGCGATTCCGCCGACATCAGAAGATGCCTCTTGCGCCCCTTCGGGGCTCGGGACAAGCTTCTGCCCAGACCCAAGGCTTACGCCGTGGGCTGTATTATTACGCCGCTCGCGGCTATCGAATTTGCTGAGAGCTGATTGTTGAGAGCTGGCGGCTTTATTTCGGCGGTGGTGGCGGCGGTGCAGGTGCCTGGCTCTGGTCTTTCTCGCCGCCGGGCGCCTTCTGCACTTCCTGGCCTTCATAAGTGATCTTCACATTCGATCCGAAACGCTTGTAGTCGCTGTACTTCACGATTTCGCGGATGTGAACGTCGCCGGTGGAAAAGTGCAGGATGTCGTCTGCTTTTGTGTAGGTGGGGAACCAATACTTGCCGTCGACCTGCTCACGCCAGGTGGTGAACTTCGGGAATAGATTTTCCTGGCCCCTTTTCTTGCGAACGTCGGGGACAGTCTTGCCGTACGTCTTCACGATTTGAAAGTCGTGATCGTCGACCCAAATCCGCCCCTGAAAATAACGCTTCTTGCCGACAATCTCTTTGGGCGCGAGGTCGAAGACGTAGCAGTGCAGTTCGTCCTCCTGCTGCTGCCCGACATAGACAATCTGATATTCCGAAATCTCGTCGCTGGTAAGCACGAAAGGCAGCCGATGCCGGATGTCGTCCACGTCCTCGGGGGACATCGAGATCATCGCTAATGAAGATTGAGGCGCGAAAACAACGTTTTCGAGACGCTTCCCCTGGTCATCGAAGAGCACGTCGAAAATTTCGTGATATTCCCCGTTATCGTCGGGAGTTATCACGCGCACATCCTGGCGGTAGGTGTACTGGTCTCGCGCGCCCTGGAATTCCTTCTCCTTGGCGGCGAAATGCCGGATGATCTCGTCGGTCGTTACTCCCTTAGGCGGGGACGGATCGAGAGGTCCTTCCTGCGCCAGAGCCGATTGCGAGGATAGCCAGATAAGAGTCGAGACAAGAAAGAAGGCTGACGCCACTGCAAAACGCAGCATCGATTTCATAGAGATAGTGTAGCTAAACCTGAGAGGGAAAGCTGCACGCTCACCGCGGCTCCCCCCGTGCCCGTCCCTCTCCGCTCAGGGGGCCGAACACAGGAGAGCTGCAGTTTTCTTCTTATGGTTAGATGCCAGAAGTGGCGACGAGTTGCCGGACGGAGACGATTGTTGCGCTCCAAGGAGCGGTGATTCCGACCTTACCGGGATGGGGCTGGCTGAACCCGGTCGCTCTCGCTGGCGCTGCCCGCCGGACCGCGCAAACCCGACGATGCCGAAGGCGCCACCGGCGCCAGCGACTGTAGCTGAAAGGGAACGAGACCGCTGCCGGCGGAGGCCGTGCCCTGAACTATGAGCGCTCCTCGAACTCCGCTGCTCGGGGGTTGAAGCGTTGCCAGTCCTGATTCATCGGACAGCACCGCAACCTGGGACGATGACACCACCACCGGAGCCGGATTCTGGCTGACAACAATTCCTCCCAGTGAGATGGGCGGCGGCGCGGTGGCGGGGCGCGACACCACCACCTGGAAGGTAACGCCGGCGCCGAGGACCGGATGGGTGGGATTCGCGGAATCGGTGACCCGCACCGTGATCGGTTGGAAATTTTGGCCCGTAGGAAGGATTTGAACGCCTCCTCCGACCGGTTCCAGCCGTAGCATCGAAGGCGGCACCGCGGTCGCGCTGAAAAGCTGGCAGGGCAGGTTGGCGGGAGCGACGCAAGCGCTGACTTGCACATCTCCTGCGATGGACGCCAGGTGCAGCGTGGTGTTGGCAAAGCCGTTGACGTCGCTGATGGCGCTGGCAGAAGCGAGCGTGCCCGATCCTTTTACGACTTGATAGTTCACCGTACCGTTGCGGATGGGTTCTCCTCCCGAGAGCATGCGAGCCGAGAGGGTGATGTCAACTGTCGCGCCCTGCTCCACCCATGCGGAGGGCGAAAGCAGCGAAAGATCGAGGGACGATGTAGTTCCAAGAATGGTTGCCTGCACTGATTTAGGGGTCTGGTAAGACGCAGGCGCCAGCAAGACACTGACATTGATCACTGCCGCCTGCAGTACCGTGACTCGCGTCGAGGCTTCGCCGCTGTCATCGGTGAGCACGGTACAACTTCCGGCGCCGCCACACGCCGACAGAGAAGACGCTGGAGTCGAGATGAAGAACACGCTGGCACCAGCCACCGGCGTGGCCCCATCGGGTGCCAACACTTGCACGCGAATCGGATTCGGCGCCTGACCTCCCACCGGCGTCGCGGGATTCGATCCTTGAATCAGCTTGATGGTGTCGCTTGGTCCGGCGCCGTAGGTCAGGACATTGGTCATCGTCGATGAAGCGCCGGTGGCGGCATCCCGCAACCCAATATTTTGGATTCCGTCGGCCATGGCTGGGGCAGTTACGATCACACTGTTCGCGGATGCCGCCAGCACGGGCGCAGCTACGGCTGCGACCGTGGCCGTGACATTACTTCCGAAGCCGACACCCCGCACAGTGATCGCTGTGCTGCCGTCGACCCGTGCTCGCGCCGGGATCGCCGTGTCGGCATAGAAGACTCGGCCCAGATAGCGGTAGTCCGGACGTCCGTCGCCCCGATAATCGAGGATGCCCACTCGAAACGCGGTGCTGAGCTGTAGAGTGGCGTCGAGTCGGGTCATGCCGAGATTGGTGCTGTTGAATGCCAGGGCCGTGTTAGCCGGCGCAGGAGTAGTGCCGGTGTCAGCCAGCGCCCACATGCCGATGACGGGCTGCGCCTTGCCCACGGAGGCGGCTTGAGCATCGTCGACCGCGGTGACTTCCACCGACAAGCTGCGGTTGGACTGGGCCACAAACCAGAAATAATCGGCCTTGCCCGACCCACTCAAGGTTCCGGCCCAGTCACCCGACGGTGGCAAGGCTGCGGGCGCGGCAAATGATGTAGGCTCGAACCAGTCTTTGGTCTGAAGCGCGCTCGCCTGCATGACGATGTCCTGTTGCAGATCGCCGCCCTCGCTGATCGTCACGATTAAAGGCTGGAACGTTCCGGAAGGCAGCACTTGCCAGGGCCCATAGGGTCCGACGGGTTGAGACCATAGTGGATCGATGGCTTCCACACTCAACTGGTATTGGGCGCTGCTCGCGGCATTCGGAATCTCCAGCCCGGCCAGGTCGAAGAATCCTTCCGTTGCGGGATCATCCGAACCAAAGCGAGACAACAATTGTCCAGTGCTGTCGTCAAACCCGGTGGCGGCGTTGCCCGCATTTCCCCGGAATAGAAAACCCGAGACCGAGGATGCTGCGAAAGTGCGCGAAGGCAGACCGGTTGAGGGATCGATCCAGCGAGCAACTACATTTACCCCCTGCATGGGCTGCGCCGGTTGTCCGTTGGCGTCCGCGAAGGAGACGGCGCCGTGAATCCGCACCCGGTTTTCGGAAAACAATTGTTTCCCAGGGAATGCCGCCTGGTTTTGCGGGGTGACCGGATAGAGACGCGAGAGCGCTGCCCGGTCGTCCATGGCAGGCTGATCGGCATTGGGATAGCAGATGGAAATCGGAACGCAGTTGATCGGGTCCATGGCGTGCATGATGGTGAGCCCGGCGTAGTCGGCCGAGGTCGGCGCCGGGCTACGGGTGAAGACGTTAAGGTTCATCTGCGACCAGTCGAGTCCCAGCACACGCCCCAACACGCGGACCAGGCGGTACTCAACATCCGGCAACTGCGCCGAAGTCTGGGCGCAAACTCCGTTCAGGATTACCAGCGCGTGCTGCAGGTGAGCGTCGCTGCTGAAGCTGTCCACGCCGCCGTAGGCCGCGTTGCTGAAGCAGGAATCCGCGCCGCCCGCTCCTTCTCCCAACAGCGCATTGGTGACAGAGCCGTCGGCATCGTAAACCACGGCGAGCGGAAAATTTGTCGCAGAGGGGAGAATGTCCGCGGGCAATGTTACGGTTCCGCCGGCGGCACTCACGTTGGCGCCGCTCACGTCTTCCGCCAGCTGACCGGCTCGAATGGCCGATACGGCCGCAGTTGAAATCGACGTCCACCGGCTGAAGGCAGTGGCCACAAAGGCGTCAGCGCTGGCACCTGGCAGCAGCGGGCTCAGATTTCCTCGATCCGTGTAGTAGCTAACCACGCCCTGGCTCCAAGTCAGCGGGGTGCCCTTGACTGCGGGATCAAAATAGCTGGTTCCGGCAATCGTGCGTGGCCCCCCGGCTCGCAGCGGTTGAGGCCATAGCAGTATCGCGATACTCAGGGCCAGCGCGACGGAACCAAGGAATCGGACTGCCATAGCTATTCCGTGCCCGCGCCCAAGATGGCTCGCGTCAAGGCTCGCGCGTTCACCCGATTCTTCTGCCGCAACTCAGTTTGTGAGACGGCATCCAGAGCGAGGGCAGAAAAGCGTCCAGCCTCAAGCAGGGCATTGCCGGCGTAATCTACCGCGAAGCGCCCTGCTGGTCCTCCGACCGGACTGGTGAGACCCAGTTTGCTCGGACTGTAGAGAAAAAGAAGTACCCGTTCTCCCGGGCGATAGCGCTCGCTGGAATTCCATAACCCGGCCCACTCGCGGATGGTCAGCACTTGGCCAGAACGAGTTCCACGAATCGCTTGCTCGACCCGAAAAGTGATCTGCATCATGGCTACGCTGTTGGCGTTGTTCTGGGCAACTCGCGCCACTGACAGCACCGTCCCATCGAATATGTAGCCCGAGTTGCTGGCCAGCAGCCGCAGGTTGGAGATCGCGGGAGCAAGTGCTTTTGCGGGTACGTTCTGTCCGGTCGCCGCCATGGAAATCAACGCCAGCCCCAGGACAGAGAACTGCCGAATGCAAGACCGCATGCAGAACCCTCGTTTAGATGAGACCAGGCAGGACAGGGAGTACCGCGATGCTAGAGGTAAAAAGCACCGCATGATGTGCCAACCGTCACATTAGCATGTGACCGGCAAACAACCCCCACGTGGCTCGCGGTGGTTAGCTGCACGAGCGGGGCGCCTACATTACTTCGCGGCGGTTGTAGCCTCGGGCGGACAGATGGGCTCCGGTCAGCATCAACAATCCGGTAAGAAAGGCCCAGAACATCAGGCTGACCGATAGCGCGAACGGGCCGTAGACTTCCTGAAAATTCAGCCGGGGCAGAGCCATGATGTAGGCATACTTCAGCGCTTCGGACATCAGCCCCATAATCACCGCCGTCGATAGCACAGCGCGGGCGGGCACTTTGCCGTTGGGCAATACCCAGTAGATCAAGAAGAAAATTGCGATGCTGGCGGAAACCGCGAATCCTTTCATCATCAGAAAACCGCCCAGCCGCACCACGAACGGTCCGTGGCTGCGCAGGGAATTCTCGAGCAATCCAATATTTCCCGCAGTCAATGCCACCGAGAGCAGGGCAAGCACGCCGCAGGTAAACGCCAGAGCCAGCGATATGAGCTGATTCCCGAAATAAGAGCGGTTGTTGGGGAATCGCCAGATACGATTCAACGCAACCTCGAGCGGCATGAAGATTCCGGTCGAGGTGAACAGCAGAATAATGAGGGATGCCACCTGGGCGCGATTGCGGGCATCAACCAGCGCATTCAGATTGCGGATGACGAAGTCCTGTCCGGCCGGCAGGAAGTCGCGCAGCAGCTGTACCACCACGTCATACATCACCGGAGAATGAAATACTCGGCGGATGACGGTCATCAGCAACAGCACAAAAGGGAAAAACGACAGGATCGCGTTGGCTGCCACGGAAAAGGCGAACGTATGTACCTCGGTGCGTAACAGATATTTCACCGTGGAACTGACCAATCCCGGGTAGGGGTCGGCGAGCTGCGGAGAGGCTTTTGGTCGGACTACCTGAGGCGGCGCGTCGGCCACCCTTGACTGCTGGTCATCAAGCATTTTCCCCAATCCTATCAGACAGTTGCAATTCATCGGATGGCACGAAAGGACATCGCGTTGTTCACCACCAGGAGTCTTGTTCCATCGCGGTCGCAAAGCCTCACGCTTAATCGTTTCATCATTGAGATTTCTTTGCTTGCCAGGAATGAAATTCCTGAATATTATCTTTTGCTCGCTGCCCGTTGCTTGGTGCATCGAGGATGTTGCTTGGGGTAGAAATATTGTCCTGCAGTCATATATCGCGCCCGCACGATTTCTCCGGCGTTCTTGGGTCGTGGTTTCCACCACGCTTCGAGAAGACGGAGATTTTTTTGTGAGCTTGACTTCGTGGCTGCAGTCCGGCTGTGCTTTCGTTTCCTTTGAAGGGGGTTAGTAAAGGAGCACGCGCTTCACGGAGGATGCGAGAGCTAAATCACAGAGTCGAGTCGAAAGGAGTTCTTTGTGAGAGAGAAGGGCACAGTAAAGTGGTTTAACGGGGCTAAAGGATATGGTTTCATCCAGCGCTCTACCGGGGAGGACGTTTTCGTTCATTTCTCCGCCATCCAGGAGAACGGCTATCGCACACTGAACGAAGGCGAGACGGTGGAATTCGATCTGCTAAAGGGGCCGAAGGGCTTTCAGGCAGGTAATGTGGTACGGGTGCAATAAACGGTCCCAGTTTCAACCACTGCAAGCCCTTCCAGCTTCCCCTGGGAGGGTTTGTTTTTTGAGGCAGTTTCCAGCGCTACTGCACTTCGACGGACACCAGGTCGCCATCGGCTTTTCCGCCGGCTTTATAGTTCACAATGACAGCGCGCTCCGTCCAGTCGCAGGAGAACTCGTCTGCCCCGACCAGGAGCAACGACTTGTAGTTCTCCGTGCGTAATCTCATGGTTCGGGAATTTGTCCGGATCGTCAAAACCGCCGTCGCATTCGGAGTGCAGTCAATTTTGATCAGTTTGCCGCGGACAAACTGGACTTTACGCCGGTCGAGCTCCGGTTCCGCGGGCGCCACTCCAGCAGTGGAGCTGGCGTCGTCGCTATCGCTCTCCGGCGGAGCATGCGGAGCAGTTGAAACAGCGTTCGCCGTGCCGCTCTGCGCCGAGTCTTGCGGCAACACACCGTACTTCTTCAAGGTCGGCAAGTCTTGCAGATTCTTCTGAGCTGTCTGCGCGATCTGCGGATTTGAACTGTCTTTCAGACGCTCCAGCAGCGGAGTGGCATCGTCCCACTTCTTCCCGGCGAGATCGATATGCGCCAGGTTGAGAAGATACTCCTCGTTGCGCGGACTGAGTTGGATGGCCACCTTGATCGCATCCGTCGCGGAATGAACGCCCCCGCCCTGAAGTCTGGCCACCGCGAGCATGTTGTGAGCCTCGGCCAGATCAGGTTCTTTGTCGACCACGAAAACCAGGTCCTGAATCATGTTTGAAACGCCCTCGATCGGCTTTTGACTCAGTTGGGCGGCGCGAAACTTCACCAGGGCCAGGTAGTAGTGCGTCCACATGTCTTTGCCGTCGAGTTCCCGGGCGCGTGACAATTCCTCATCGGCCTGATCGAATTCCTTCCTTTCCATGCGCACCCAGGCCAGGGCGCGGTGCGCGATCACATTGTCTGTCTTGGGATCGGCGACGATGGCCTCGAGATCTTTTTCTCCCTGATCGCGATGTTCCGGCAGACGCACCGCCATTTCCGCCACCAGCGACTGCGCCTGGAAATCAGGAACATCCTGGACGCTGCCTCCCACCCCGAGCGGTCCGAGTGGGGGAGGAAACTGGTTCACCTGGCTGGACACACCCTGCTGGGACTGAGTCTGTGAGGCTGGCGGGAAAGACTGAAAATAGTCTTTCACTGCCTGTTCGAGCTGCGTCGCGCTCATGCCGAACGCCTGTTGGATCGCCTGCTCGACCGGCACTTTCCGGATTTGCACCAGTCCAAAATAAGCTCCGGCATCGGACAGCTTGTTCTGGCGAATCAGGTAGTGCATCACGATCCATGACTCCGCGTAAAACATTGGCGGATAGCCCGCCGGACCGGGCCGCATGGCGAATAGTTGCGGCAGGGAAAGCCAGGCGCCTCTTAACAATTCTGTAAAGGAGCTGGCCGGGGTTGTCTCTCCCGGCGCATGCCCTGGCAGGGTTTGGCTCCAGGGGAAGCTCAGCGTCGGGTCGCCGCCGACCTGGGCTTGACTGTCACTCAGGCGCAAACTGGAAAAATATTGGGCGAAGCCTTCGTCGAACCATTCCTGCGTGGGAGGATAGTTGAAATTCAAAAGCAGGCGCGCGAAGTCGTGAGAGATCGCTCGCCAGTAGTCCTCGGCGGCGAGATCGAGCACGATATAGTTGCGATCGTCTCCCCGCAAAAAGAATCCCGGCGCGGAAGTGGGCCGCCCCTGCCGCAGCGGCGCCACGCGGATATATTCCTCATCCGACTGCAAGGCGATCACATCCAGCGGTTCGGGCAACATCAGTTTGGATTTCAAAAAGAGCTGGGAGAAAATGTCGCGCATCTGTTCCAGGCGCAGACTCGCCTCGCGGCCCTTCTTTTCTTTTGCGTCCGTCAGGATGGAGAAGTGGGCCGAGCTGATCCGGATCCATTTCGGCTCCGAACCGCGCCCAAAGGCGACCGAAGAAGCCGCAATCATGAAACACAAAAGGGCGGAAAGAGAGCGTCGCAGGCAGTGCGAAAGACTCGACATGGATCGACCGATGTAGAGGATGCTACCACGCAGCTGCCACGAATCACGTAGGGGCAGATGAGGACATCTGCCTACGTGGCCCGGGACTCTCGCGAGAGCCTCTTGGCGGCCCACTCGGCGCTCTCGGCCACGACCGCATCCGCGTCTGACTTCAACTTCTCGACCACAGACTTGAAACGCTGGTCGCCGCTGTTGCCCATGGCGATCACCGCATTTCGCCGCAAGCCGCTGCGTTTGGCGCGCCGCACCGCAGACCCGCGGAACTCTTCCCGGAAGTCTTCGTCGGTCATCCCAGCCAGCCACTCCAGCGCGGGATTGACCAGATCACCCCGGGCTTGAAATTCGGGGGCGCCGGTAGAGGGCGACTTGCGGTTCCACGGGCACACATCCTGGCAAATGTCGCACCCAAAAACCTGCTGCCCCATGCCCGCTCGCATGTCCTCGGCAATCGCGCCCCGCTTTTCGATAGTCAGATACGAGATGCAGCGGTTCGAATCCAATTGATAGGGCGCGACCAGGGCATCGGTGGGACAAGCTTCAATGCAGCGGGTGCAAGTGCCGCAGCGGTCGGGCGCCGGAAGGTCGGGTTCGAGTTCGAGCGAAGTCAGGATGACTCCCAAGAACACCCACGATCCTATTTTCTGATTGATGATGCAGGTGTTTTTTCCGATCCAGCCAATGCCTGCGTACTTGGCATACACGCGTTCGACGATCGGGCCGGTGTCCACGTAACAGCGGGTTTGCAATTGCGAGTCACCGGCGGCGCGCAGCTTACTCTCCACCGCCTTCAGACGATTCAGCACGGCGTCGTGATAATCCTGCTGTCCCCAGGCATAGCGCGCTATCCATCCGCGCTGGGGATCGTCGACTTGAGTTGAATAGGGATGCGCGGTGTTGTAGTTGATGGCGCAAACAATCACGCTGCGGACCCACGGCACGGTCGAGTGCAGCGACGCCCGTTTGAGAGAACCGGTTTCGTCGCGGCCTTCCATATATTTCATTTCTCCGGCGTGTCCGGCCGCAATCCACTCCCGGAAACGGTCCAGTTCGTCAAATTCGCGGACAGGAGCGATCCCCGCCAGTTCAAAGCCGGCATCCCGCGCGGCGTATTTCACCAGATTCGTAATTCGGCTGTTGTGGTTCGTTGTGATCCAGTCCTATCGCTGCGCTGGCATTTGTCCGCAATCGGCCCGTGTCCCGATTCGAGATCCGTCACCATGTGCATTCGGGCCTCTTAATCCAATGATCAAGGGTCCAGCTACATACTAGTTCAAAGGGGCGGAAATTAAATGTCGTTCGGAATTTACCTGACCGGCTTCGTGGTCGTGATCGCCGGACTCATCTACGGCGCCAGCCTGATGCACATACCGACCCATTGGATCGTGGTGGGCGGGCTGGTGTTGGTAGGAATTGGAGTTCTCACCGGCGTTAAAGCCACTCGCCAGAAGGACTCCGCCACCTGACTCCCGAGTACGGGACCTTTTAAAGCTTCATACACGGTACGTAGCACAAGGAGTAAAGATGCGATTGAATTGCTTTTACAGACTGATGTTGGCGGCTGCTCTCACCATACCTGCAACCGCACAGATTTCGGTGTACATCGGACACCCACCTCCGCGAGTCCGCTACGAGCGACGCGGGCCGCTTCCCGGGCCGGGCTATGCCTGGGTCGGAGGCTATTGGACGCCCCAGGGGGGACGCTATCAATGGGTGCCGGGGCGATGGGACCGTCCGCCTTACCAGGGGGCGCGTTGGACTCGTCCGCGCTATGAGCACCAGCGCCAAGGCTGGCAGATTCGCGAAGGACACTGGGACCATGACGAGCACGGTCAGCGCCGCGACCATTAACGTGATGGTGCAATTCTAAAGTCTCAAGAGAATGTGTCATTCCGAAGTGCGCTTTGTCGCGTCAAGAATCTGCTGTTACGCCGCTGCGCAAAAGCAGATTCCTCGCCAATAAACCTGGCTTCGGAATGACAAGGTGTTGAGTCAGGGGAAAAGGAATTAGAGGCAGGACGACAAAGGGCTAACGACCGACGACTGAAGACTGAGTCTAAATTCCCAGCTTCTTCACTTCTTCGTTGTAGTACTTGCGATACAGAATGTCCCACTCCTGGCTGCCTTCGAGAATGGTGCGCTTCTGGCTTTCGATTTTCAGGCGCGCCGTCTGGTCGATTTTCGCTTCCTGGTTGAGCAGCTCTTCGAGAATTTTTCGTATTTCGAGCCGAATCGTGTTTCGATCTTCGACGAAGTCCACGGCGTCAACTTCAGCCAGCGCATCCGCCACCACGTGAGCAACTTTATTCACTTTGTCCCGGCTGATTCTCACAGCACCGCCTTGTACTTGCGGGTCAATTCGCTCTTCACCTTGCGAAACATCTCCTGATAGTTGGCGCCGGTGCGCCGCATCTCTTCAGAGTAAGCTTCGAGAATTACGCGCACCTCGTCGTTGATGCGGTCTTCGAGCGACAGCTCCTCGAGCATGGCGGCATGCACCTTCTCGGTGACCGCAGGCACGGACTTGGTTTCGATGTGCCCGCCGGCAATCAGCTTTTTGGTGACTTCGCGGGCCAGATAGCCCACATATTCTTTGGAAAGCAGCATAGCGCCGATCGGTTTTCGTTTGTGAAACAGGTAGTGTAGCACAGGCGGGCGGAACGTCCGCGTGCTCCTAGCTTCTAGCTCTTAGCTCCTGGCCTAAACAATCGCTCCGAAGTAATTTGAATATTTCCCGCCATGAGATCAGGCCGCGACTAGCAGCTCACGGTGAAACGGCTAAGGGCTAGAAGCTAGAGGCTAGTAGGTGCCCTACCAACAGGCATACAATGCAGAAATAAATGTCTCCCGCGCCCGACAACCTGGCTGGCCTCAAAGATGACATGATCGCCTTCATCGAAGGCCATGGCATGCGCCGCTTTCACGGCTATGTCGACTATGAAGAAGTCCAAAGCGTAGTCTGGAAGACCGAAGACAATCCCGACAGCTGGAAGGACTTCGTGGAGTTGGCCAAGGCCGCCGCAGCGCCGTTTCTCACCATGGACTCGTGGACGCTCCGCCGGGAAGAGCTCGACCAGATGGTCGAACGACTGAGTCAAGCCGAGTTCACTAACGATGAAGACGTTGACGAGGCACGCTGGCTGCGGACCTACATTGGCAAGACCGGCTTCGTGCAACTGGGCTTCGCACATCAAGGCATCATGATGGTTTACGAAGCTTCCACCGAGTGGTACGACCACTACCAGCGCCTGCTGGAGCTATCCGAAGATTTTGGCGGCATCCCCATCGACGAACCCGACCAGGACGAAGAGAACTGATCCAACAAAAATGTAGGACGGGCGTCCCGCCCGTCAGGTCGAGCAGAGTTGGCACCGCACACATCGCTATAATTAGTCTTCAGAATCAATACCTACAATCCTTCCCCTGATGCGCTGGGACCTAAAAACCGCAGACCCGCATGCTGTCGAACATCTCGCGGCGGAACTAAGTTCGCAGCCATCGCTTCGGCTAAAAAACTCGAAAATCGCAACAACGCTTGCCCGCCTGCTGGTAATGCGTGGCATAACCGAGGGTAAAGCAGCCGAACAATTCCTCGCTCCGGCGCTGGCGCACTTGCATTCGCCTTATCTGATGACCGGCATGCAGACTGCCGTCGACCGAATCGAAAGTGCAATCGAGAACCAAGAATCGATTCTGATCTACGGCGACTATGACGTCGACGGAACCACCGCCATCGTCGTTCTCAAGACTGCGATCGAGCTGTGCGGGGGCGCGGCTGACTTTCACGTTCCGCACCGCATCCGCGACGGCTACGACATGCGGGATGACGTCATCGAACAGGCCGCGGCTGCCGGGATCAAACTCATCATCAGCGTGGACATGGGCATCCGTGCCTTCGCCCCGGCCGAGACCGCGCGCAGGCTGGGCGTCGACCTGATTGTCACCGACCATCATCTCCCCGGACCGCAGGGAGTTCCGGCGGCGCTCGCGGTAGTCAACCCCAATCAGTCAGGATGCGAGTATCCGTGCAAAGTGCTATGCGGCGCGGGTGTAGCCTTCAAGTTGGCCCAGGGATTGATCGAACGGCGCTTTCCGGAAGGCGACCACCGCACTCGCCTGTTGCATTCATTTATGAAAGTGGTGGCCATCGCCACCATTGCCGATGCCGTGCCACTCACCGGGGAAAACCGGGTCTTCGCCAAGCTCGGATTGGAAGGCTTGAAGTCTCCCGTAAATCCTGGACTCAAGGCACTGCTCGAAGTGGCGCAGCTCGGACACGGCCGGATTCTTACGTCAGGGGAAGTCGCGTTTCGAATCGCGCCCCGCATCAACGCCGCGGGACGCATGGATGTGGCCCGCGACGTCATCGAACTCTTCAGCGTGAAAGATCCTGTCCGGGCGCGTGAACTTGCCGGCAAACTTGATCAGCTTAACGGCGACCGGCAGGAGGAAGAGCGCCGCATTCTGCAATCCATCACGACGAACTTCGAAGAGCAACCCGCGCTGCGCGACGCTTTCTGCATTGTGATTGATGGAGACGGCTGGCATCGCGGCGTGATCGGCATCACTGCCACCCGAGTGGTAGAGCGTTACGGACGTCCTGCGCTGGTGATTTCGCGGAACGGCGAGGAGGCACATGGTTCGGGCCGCTCCATCCGCGCCTTCCACTTGTTGAACGCGCTCGAGTCCTGTGCGGGATTGTTCACCCGGTTTGGTGGACACGCGCACGCCGTTGGCTTCTCGCTTCCCGCTGCGAATTTACCCGAACTACGAGCCCGTCTGGATCAGCATGCCCGAGCCAGCCTGACTCTTGCTGACTTCGAACCTTCGCTCACCTTCGATGCCGAGCTCCCCCTTGACGGAGTGACACCCGAATTCTTCAACCTCCTGCAAAGGCTTGAGCCATTCGGTGTCGGCAATCCCCAACCCGTTTTCGCCGCCCGTGCTGTCCGTCTCCTGGCCTCGCCGCGCATTATCAAAGACAAGCACATCAAACTGAAGCTGGCGCCGGCGGCGGCATCACTCTCGCGTAACTTCGAAGCGCCCGACCTTGCCATCCTGACCACGCCACGCTGCGATCCCGATTCGGCCGCCCTGCGTCGGACTGAAGTGCGGGAGGTAACGGACAACCGGCAAGAAGCAGACGGTAAATGGCGTAGGGCCATCACCTACGACGCTTTGGGCTGGCACATGGCGGAACGCTGCCAGCAGGCAGCTCTGCTCCCCGGCGATGCTCTCGATATCGCCTTTACCATCGACAATAACGATCACCCCGAATATGGCGGCCTGGAACTCTCGCTGAAGGATTTTTCTCGACCGGAGCAAACCGCCGATGCTATTTCAGCGGGCGAGCAAAAACGGACCGCAGCCGGAGGGTAGAGCAATGCTGAGAACTCGTCCGACTGAGATCCGAGAACTGTCTTTAATCAATCAGACCATATCGATGACGAATATCGCGGTTACCACATATGGTAGTAGCCGTTGTGCCGTTCCAGTTCCACCCTGGTTCGGAATAAACTTTCCAACCGATCCGGCTGCAGCATTCGATCTTTTGGCCCGTCCGCGATAATCCGCCCGTTCGACATCAGCAGCACCCGCTCGATCTCCGGAATCAGGTCGGAAAGATCATGCGTGACCAGAATGATTCCGATGCCAGCTTTCGCCAGCGAGCTCATGCTCTGACGTAAGCTATGCCGGGCGAAGACGTCGAGAGAGTTGCTGGGCTCGTCGAACAACAAGGCCCGCGGTCTGTGTACCAAAGCGCGAGCGATGAGTACTCGCCGTGCTTCCCCGGAAGACATTTCGCAAACCGGGCGTTGCGCCAGGTGCGATATTTGCAATTGGGCAAGTGCGTCGTCTGCCAGGGCCCGGTGCCTGGGATCGACCACATGATGAGGAAAGATGCGAGCGCTGCTGAAGAAGCCGGACAAAACCACGTCGCGTCCGGAGGCGTCGCCCGAACTCTTGGACAAAAGATCGTTGGACACGATGCCCAGCATCGAACGGAGTTCGAAAACATCCCAGCGGTCCTGACCGAGAATGGTCATCGAAGAACCGTCCCGTACCACGGGATAGCATTCCCGCGTGATGGTTTTGATGAGAGTGGACTTGCCGCACCCGTTCGGGCCCAGAATGGCTACGTGTTCGTCCCCGCGAATCGTCAGGCTGAAATCCGCCAGCACAACCTTCTGTCCGCGCATCACCGAGATATTTTGCAAGTCGAGTAGAGCAGGTTCTTGCTGGTCTTCTGCGTTCATGGTCTTCTGAGTTTAGACGATGCCGAGACTCTTATTCATGGCTGGTGCTCCGTGACAGACCACGTAGGGGCGGTGTCCTCACCCGCTCAGTCGAGCAAAGCTCGACCCGGTTTTAGCTGACGCCGCTCGACTGCGGAGCTTCGCTCCGCCCCCCCAGCCGGGGGCGGCTGACCACATGGCCTATGGTCGCGCTTCAAGTAGACTGGTCTTTCCATGGCTCTGCAGATTTCCCACCTTCGTCGCTGGTTCGCGGCGGGCACGATCGGCCTCCTGCTGGTGGTGGCGGCGGTGTATTTCTACGCTCGCGGCAAGGTCGAGAATGCGTTGAAAGAAGTGCCGGCGAAGATTGGAACCGAAATCCAGCAGAGCGCACAGGGTTTCACCTATTCCCACTCCGAGGGCATGCACACCATATTCAAGATTCAAGCCAGCAAGTCGGTGCAATACAAAGAGGGCGGGCGAGTCGAACTGCATGATGTCACCATTACGCTGTACGGACGCGATTCCAGCCGTTTCGACCAGATTTACGGTGCCGACTTTGAATACGATCCGCAATCGGGCGACGTTTTCGGCAAGGGCGAAGTGCAGATGGACCTGGAAGCCAACCCTGAGGGCTTGATTCACCCCGACCAGGCAACGCCCAAGGAGCTGAAGAATCCGATCCACCTGGTCACGTCGAATCTGCTTTTTAATCAGAAGACAGGGAACGCGCACACCCAGGAAAAAGTGCAGTTCAGCCTGCCCGAAGCCAACGGAACTTCGCTGGGTCTGGATTACGTCGCCAATACCACCGTTCTCACCTTGCAATCGCAAGTCGATGTGATCTTCCACGGCGCTACTCCGGCCCGGCTCAGCGCTATTCACGGGACGATTACCAAGAATCCCCGGGTAGTTGACCTCGACCTTCCGCGATTGCAGAGCGGTTCGCGGCGTTCCACAGCGGACAAAGGCACGCTTTTCCTTCGGCCGGACAACACCGTTGAGCGTATTTTCGCCACCGGCAATGTTCACGTCGAATCCGAGGACTCGGGATCGGAGAAAGTCCAGTCCGATCAGGCGGAATTGCTTCTCGCCGAGAAGGGAGAAACCGTGCGTACGGCCACTTTTTCGGGGGATGTTCGGGTGGAGAATTCAGGATCGCAACCGATGCAGGGGAGTGCCGGCCGGGTCGTCCTGAATTTTACCGGGAACAATGTCCTGAGCACGGTGCACAGCCAGGATAACGTGCGACTGCTGCAGCATCAGAAGCCTTCGCCGAACTCCGCGAGCGCGCAGGATGTCGAAGTCACGGCCTCAGTCATCGACTTCGTCGTCGCCGATGGCCGGCGCCTGCAGCGTGCCGACACTTCGGGAGCCGCCCAGATCACTCTCCGGCCAGTCCCCGGCACCGGGCAACAGACGCTGGTGACGGCGGGAAAGTTTCAAGCGGGCTTCGACGATCTGGGAAACCTGGCGTCTCTGCATGGCGCTCCGAACGCCCGCATCGTCTCGCAAACCGCGGGACAGCCCGACCGCGTCAGCACCAGCAACATGTTGGACGCGTCTTTCCACCCGGGGAGCGGCATTGATTCGATCGTGCAGCAGGGAAACGTTGCCTACGTAGACAGCGATCGCAAAGCCTGGGGAGAGCATGCGATCTACACTCCGGCCGACCAGATGCTTGTACTCACCGGCTCTCCCCGCGTCATCGACGGAGGCATGACCACCACCAGCCGCACCATGCGGTTGAATCGGGCGACCGGGGACGCCTTCGCCGAGGGCGACGTCAAAAGCACCTACAGCGACCTGAAAGCGCAACCCAATGGCGCCCTTCTGGCCGCGTCCGACCCCATTCATGTCACCGCCCGCGCCATGACGGCCCACAGCAGTCCGGCCATCGCACTCTATACCGGCGATGCTCGGCTCTGGCAGAACGCCAACGTGATTCAGGCTCCATCTATCCAGTTTGACCGCATCCACCGGTCGGTTGTGGCTCAGGGATCGCCCACCCAGCCGGTGTCGACGGTGCTGGTCCAAATCGAGAAAAGTGGAAAAGTAACTCCGGTCAAGATCACATCCGACCGGCTGACCTATATCGACGGCGAACGCAAGGCTCACTTTGAGGAAGGGGTGCAAGCCAAAGGCGGCGAACTGACGATCACTTCGAAAGTCATGGATGTATTCTTGCAGCCTCGCGATCAGGCGACTTCGAATCAGCCAATTACGGGAAACAGCGCAGGCATAGGTTCAGGAGCAGGCACCGGTAAGATCGATCACATCGTCGCCCACAACCAAGTCGTTATCGTCCAGCCGGGGCGCCGGGCCACGGGCGAGCAGTTGGTTTACACCGCTTCCGACGATAAGTTTGTCCTGACCGGCGGTTCTCCTAGCATTTTTGATGCCGAACAGGGCAAGATTACCGGGGTTTCGTTGACTTTGTTCAGACACGATGGTAGGGTTTTGGTCGAAGGCAACAATTCATCCCCTACCGTGACAAACACGCGAGTGGCACGTTAAATGCGTACCCTGGCCACAGATGAGATCGGCAAATCCTACCGTGGTCGACGGGTCGTAAACGGGGTCAGCATACGCGTCGGGCAGGGCGAAGTTGTTGGTTTACTTGGACCTAACGGCGCAGGCAAGACTACAACGTTCTACGCCATCGTCGGCTTGATCCCCCCCGATACCGGCCGGGTTTTGATCGACGAAGAGGAAATCACTGACGTGCCCATGTACCTGAGGGCACGCCAGTACGGCATAAGCTACCTCCCTCAGGAAGCTTCAGTGTTCCGCAAGCTTACAGTTGAGGAAAACATCCTCGCCGTGCTGGAAGCCCAGCCCATCTCCTGGCACGAGCGCCGGGAAAAAATGGAAGAGCTGATCGATCAGCTGGGCTTGGAGCATATCCGCCAGAATCGTGGGTACGCTCTGTCCGGGGGAGAGCGGCGGCGTGTGGAAATCGCGCGCGCTCTGTGCATAAACCCCACATTTATTTTGCTCGACGAGCCGTTTTCCGGGATCGACCCGATCGCTGTACTCGATCTGCAGAAGATCATCAGCGATCTCAAGACCAGTGGAATCGGTGTTTTGATCACCGACCACAACGTTCGGGAGACGCTGGCGGTCACGGACCGGGCATACATTATTGATGGTGGAAGAATTTTAGCCTCGGGCATGCCCGAGCAATTGGCCAGCGATCCCCAGGTACGGAAGGTTTATTTGGGCGAGAGTTTCTCGCTGGTGTAAAGCAGTCGTCAGTCTTCAGTCGTCGGTCGTCAGCCAATCGAGCTGTCGGCTGATAGGCGGAGGGCGAGCAAGGTTTTGCTGTCGACTGACGACCGAAGACTGACGACTATTTATGGTTCTTCTCCAACCCAAGCTGCATTTGAGACTGTCGCAGCGCCAGATCCTCACGCCTGGCCTCGTGCAAATGGTCAGCGTGCTCGCGCTGAACAAGCTCGAGCTGCGCGACATGATTACTGCCGAAATGGTGGAGAATCCAGTGCTCGAGGAGTTGGAAGACACCGTTCCTTTGCTCGATGATGCGGCTCGCCAGGAAGAAGATCGCGAACGGATTAAGCCTGAAGAAAACACAGTCACGGCGGAAGAGAAGAAAGATCCCTTCGAAGAAATCGACTTTGGCTCGTTCTTTCAGGAGTATCTCGATCCCGGCTATCGCAGCCGAAGCGAGATGGAAGAAATTGAGCGCCCGTCATTTGAGAATTTCCTGTCCAAGCCCACCACGCTCTCCGACCACCTGGCTTGGCAGTTGGGCGCGTTGTCGGTGAGTCCGGAAGTACGCGAGGCCGCCGAAGTTATCATCGGCAACCTTAGCGAAGACGGCTACCTGATCGCCAGTGACGACGAGTTACTGGGTATTGCTCCGCCGACTTCTCCCGAGGTCGACGCGACCATAGCGGAAAACGTCGTCAAGGAAGCTGCCGCCCTTGGACTGGCCACAGAGTTGGAAGATGCAGAGCTGCCGGTAGACGAGACCGACGCTGCATCACCTGCCGAGTGGACTGAACTCGACCCCCAGAACCTGGCGGGTTCTGGAAGTGTCAACGGAACTGCGTTTGCACCGGCCCCTGAACCGGTTCCGGCCGTTCCACCGCCGGTGCCGCCAGCCGAACCCGTTGCTGTGCGAAAGGCGCCACAGCCGACGTTTCAACCCAGCTTCAATCTGACTGATCTGCACGAGGCTCTTGACCTGGTGCGTCAGATGGATCCTCCGGGCGTCGCTTGCCGCGACCTGCGCGATTGCCTTCTGTATCAGTTGCGCTACCACCAGGCACAGCTCTCCGCGCAAAAGAATGGCAACAGCGAGGCCACCGCGCAGGTTCTTTCCGATGCGGTAGCCATCGTGGACCAGCATCTGCGCGCCCTGCAGAACAAGCAGTACAAGGAAATTGCCCGTGCCATGAACCGCACGCCGGAAGCGGTGCAGGAGGCGTTGGACTACATCCGCACCCTCGATCCCCGCCCCGGCCTGCGTTACAACAAGAGCCAGCCGCGGCTGATTGAGCCCGACGTCGCATTTATTAAGCACGGCGATGAGTGGCTGGTGATGATGAATGAAGACGATGTTCCGGTGCTGCGCCTGAATCCTGCCTACAAGCGCCTGCTGACCCGCGAAACCAACGACAAAGACACGCGCAATTACGTCAAAGAGCGCTACAAAAGCGCGATCCAGCTCATCAAGAACATCGAACAGCGCAAGCAAACCATCACCAAAGTCTGCTATGCCATCGTGACCCGGCAGCAGGATTTTCTGGAAAAAGGCATCGACCAGCTCAAACCGATGATGATCAAAGAGGTCGCCGAAGAAATCGGCGTGCATCCGTCTACGGTAAGCCGGGCGGTCGCCAGCAAATATGCCCATACTCCTCAGGGCGTATTCGAATTGCGCTATTTTTTCAGCGAGAGCGTGAACGGTCCCCAGGGTGGCAACACCTCGTTGCTGATCCTCAAGCGCCGGGTCAAGAAACTCATCGAGGAAGAAGATCCGAACCGCCCGCTGACCGACGAGCAGATCACCCGCATCTTGCAGTCACAAGGCATCCAGGTCACGCGCCGGACAGTGGCAAAGTATCGGGAAGACATGCGCATCCCCAGTACACACCAGCGCCGGGTGAAGAAATAAAGCGGGAAGGTCACGGCTTCGGCCGTGCCGCAAGAGAGTTCAAGTTTGTCATCCTGAGCGGATTGGAAACTTCGCATGGCGAAGTTTCCATGGAGTCGAAGGACCCCTATAAGCGACCCCAAAGCTGAAATGCTGGGGGTTTGATCAAGCGGCCGAAATTGAGATAACAATGCGGTTGAGCCGATAGAGGTCCTTCGACTACGCAAAGTGATTCGTAAACGAATCGCTTTGCTGCGCTCAGGATGACACGATCAGTTTTTCCGCACCCTCGACCCGAAAAAGGGGCGCTCATGAACGTAGAATTCACCGGCAGGCAGTACGAGATCACTCCCACCATCCGCAAGTCAGTCGAAACCGGACTGACAAAAATCCGCAAAATCCTGGGCGACAAGTTCGATACCAAAGTCATTCTGGCCATCGAGAAGCGCCGCCACAAGGCTGAGATCACTATCAGCCCGCGCAATGGACCTCTGGTGGGCGAAGCCCAAGCTGGCGACATGAAGACTGCGGTCAATGAGGCGCTGGACCATCTGGAAAAGCAGGCGGTCAAATACAAGACCCGATGGCGCAGCAAGAAACGCCACGACCTCAAGAAATGGAATGGCAAGGAAGCGCAACAAGAAGCCTTGCCGACCGCCATCGGACTCGTCCAGACTGCGGAGATTTCGCTGGTCGTACACAAATTCCCAGCGGTGGCGAAGTCCACCGAAGTGCATCTGGTCCGCTCCGAGGACGCCGTAGCCTTGCGGCCCATGACGCTCGAGGAGGCCATAAAAGAAGTGCACTTCCGCGACCGCGACGTGTTCGTCTTCCGCGATCCCAAAGGTCAGCTCATGGTTCTGCACCGCACCCGCGACGGAAAGATGGAGCTGATCGAAGCTCCGTAGGGCGGGCGTCAGGCGTCAGTCCTCGGCAAGAGTCGTGTGGGGCGGACAGGTGTGTCCGCCCCACACCAGGAGCAAGATCACACAACTACTTCGTCCGTGACCACCGAAAATCCAGTCAGGTTGGCAATCCCAAAAGATGTCGTGATGGCCACATCTGAAGCGTCACGCCCCGTCGCCATTAACACCCGCCCAATCCGCGGCTCGACATGACGAGCATCAAACGTCCACCAGCGGTTTTGCAGATAGACTTCGAACCAGGCGCTAAAGTCCATGGGCGACGGCTGTTTGGGTACGCCGATGTCGCCCAGGTATCCCGTGGCGTAGCGGGCGGGAATATTGAGCGCGCGGCAGAACGTCACGGCTAAATGCTGAAAATCGCGGCAGACGCCAGTGCGTTCGGTAAACACATCGAGTGCGGTCTTTGAAGAGCGCGCATGATGATATCCGAATGCCACTTTCCACTTGATCCAGCCGCAGATGGCGTGCACGCGACTCCATCCCGGTTTCAGATGGCCAAATAATTCCACCGCAATATTCGACAGCCGGTCCACCTCGCAATACCGGCTGTTCAGCAGGTAGCGCAGCATCTCGGGCGGCAGCTCGTTCACGGGATGCTCGCGCGCATCGGGATCGATTTCATCCGGTGTTCCCGGATCCTCGATCAAAGCAGAACTGGTGAGCCGCAGCGGCCCCGCCGGCGCCAGCCAGCGGGCACAACGGTTGCCGTAGCTATCGATATAGCTTTCGACTTTCACCTCGGGACTGATCGTGACCTCGTCCGGCTCTCGCAAGTCTCGGACACGAGAAGGATGCACATGCAACATCCCGACCATGGCCACGGCTTCGGGGATTTCGAATTGAATGTCATATCCCAAGCGTATGAGCATGACGGAGACCTTCCTGCTCTCTATCGCCGGAACGGGACGGATGTCCCCGGCGCTGTGGGCAGCATTATTACCCACAAAGAGGCGTGTTTTGGATCGAAAATCCCAATCAGAGCTAGCATTCTGTAATGCTCGGTCTCATGCCGGCGATGATCCGGCAGCGGGAGCTTCGTTCCCGTTGTTAATTGTCATTCCGAAGCGCAGCTATATCGCGCTGAGGAATCTGCTGTTTTGGCGTAACAGAAGATTCCTCACCGATAAATCGGTTCGGAATGACAATGGTTAGGAATAGTAGGTTCACAAGACCCACTACCGACGATCCGTCCGGGTTGTGCCAGCGCAACAGTTGCGCTACGAATATGAGTCCGCACCTTGGATGCGAGCCGCGAGGAAACAGCCAAAAAAATGTCTCGACGCCAGAAATACGTGACCGCTGCGGTGCTTGCCGGTCTGACTTGCTTCTCCGCGCCGTATTTCCTCGCCGCCCAGACATCGCAAACTTACGGTTCAGAAGCGAAAGCATGCAAGCTCATGCCGACAGCGGACCTGGAGGCGGCCTTCCGCGGCAAGGTCAAGAATCCGTATGGCGCCGACGGTGAATCCTCGGTTTGCACGGCGAACATCGGCGGGCTCGCGATCAAGTTGCAAAGCTCCCCGCCAGGAGCGGCCGCCGTGCCGGCCTCTATCCAGCAAGGCCTCGTGGGATTCCGCATGATGCTGGCCGAAGCCGGGCAATCGCCCCAGACGAATACGAAAGACTTCGGAAACGTCGGGTGCATGAGCCTGAAGATGACCAAGGGATTCGACGGCAAGCCGCTGGCCAAACCCCTGTTTACAGCTTCGTGCTTTTTGGTGGATGGCGGCTATCTCAACATGTCGGTCGCCGGCGAAAATCGTAAGCAGATCGGATTCGATACGCTCCGGAGGTTACTTGAAAAAGCGGCAGCGCGGCGCTAGCCGACAGGGGAAGCTACAAATCAAATTCCACGGACGCCGGCCTCTTTCGAGCTGATAGGGGTCCTTCGACTCCTCCAAGTTATTCGCGAGCGAACGACTTGGCTGCGCTCAGGATGACAGGCACTTGAGGGCAGGACTAGCTATCCCGGTGCACCGTCTCCATCGCGAAAGCGGGGAGGCATACCGCGATGTATTCCGCACCGCCTTCGGCCGGAGTGGAATACTGAATCCACTCGCCGCTGTGGGCGATCACAGCCTGCCCGGCGGCGACATCCAGTTCGCCGGTCTTGTGTTTAACGTGGACAGTTCCTTTCAGCACGATGGTGAATTCGTCGAATTCCGGGGTTTGCCCGGGCTCCTCCCATCCTTGAGGACTGCGCATGTGGGCGACGCTTACTCCTGAAGTCTTGGTATTCACGCGGCCTATGAATTCGTCAATCAGCTTGGGTTTGGTGCCTGCGGCGCGAATGCGGGTGGGCTGAGCGACCAGAGTGGGCATTGCTTCTCCTTAGAAAAAGATGGCTTCCAATTTATCAAGAATCTCGTGTGGGGCGGGTGCCCGCGCCCGTCGTTTTTGATTCTGAAGTTGAGTGCGAGAACTCCGGAGTGAATTGCGGCCGGATGAGCCGATACGAATAAGGGCAAGAGTTTGAAGCTTGCGAAAATTAGGTCAAAAGCGGCAGGCGAAGGCACCCGCCCTACACTGACATCAACCGCGCTTTTTCCGCTTGCCCTGCCGTCAGCACGTCCAGCGATGGAATGGAGAGCGGTTTGGTCAAGGTGTTTTCCGGGGGCATGATTCCAGTCTGCAGGGCCTTTACCAGCATTTCCATCGCTTCGCCGGTATTCGGCCCGGCGAAGATGGTTGCGGCCAGCAGTCCCCGTTTTACCCAGGCCTGGCCGGTTTTGGGCAGGCCGTCGCATCCGATAAAAGGCAGACTCAGCCAGCGTTGCCGCGCCGCGGTGTCGGGTAATTCCTGGAAAGCTTTGCGCGCACCCAGGGCCATGCCGTCATCCTGCCCGGCAATCAGATCGATGCGAGTCTGGTGCGAGGTCGACAGTCGTAGCCAGGAGCTTACTGCCCGATAGGAGCTGATTTCCGTCCACTGCGCCCGCATGACTTTCACTTGCACGTCGGCAGGCTTGGTTTCGTACATGCCGGTAGCGCGCTGTTTGGCGGCCAGGCTTTCGGATGGCCCCTGAATATGCAGGACCGTTCCTCCCTTCGGCAGAAACGAGCCAAATTGATGTCCCTGGATACGGCCGATCTCCTCGTGGTCGGAGCTAACGCCAAAAATCGGCACCCGATTGTTCTTGCGGATATCGGCGATGTAATCCACATTCCGGTTCAGCACCACCCAGCTGATTCCGGCCGCCACTGCGGCCCTTGCCACCTGCGGCAGCGCAGTTCCACCCACCGGCTCGAAGATGATGCCGTCGGGGTGTGAGTCGGAGCGGGACTGAATGACACTCAGAATCTGCTGACTTTGGGTGATCGAGTCGTTTTCAGCGTAGATAATCTGGACGTCCGCACCCAAGCGCCGAGCGGCTTC
The DNA here is from genome assembly GCA_963822555.1 of Terriglobia bacterium. Classification (GTDB taxonomy): domain Bacteria; phylum Acidobacteriota; class Terriglobia; order Terriglobales; family Acidobacteriaceae; genus JAIQFF01. The sequence goes on along the minus strand of CAWGHY010000002.1, from coordinate 2,364,125 downwards.
TTCTGCCGCCGCCGCTTGCTCGATCTGGTAATCGTTGTCGTTAGTGGTCAGCGAAACCAGGAATTTTAGTTTCTTCATTGAGGTCACGGTCGAGAAAATCATACCTTGACCTCTGAGGCTACGCACGGTGACTGAAGTCACGTGACCATGGCGGTGCTAAAATGCGCAGCCGCGGGAGGATTTCATGCTCAAGACGATGATTCCCAAGACCATATTTCGCACTGACCTGTTTCGCAAGGTCACAATCGCGGTTGGGTTACTGGTTTTCTCCAGTTCGTTGACCTCGGCGCAGACCAGGCTATCCACACACTGGGAAGAGCTCACGGCCGACGATTTCCGTTCGGCCATCCAGCAGTCCCAGGGCACCTGCCTGCTGCCCTTCGGCATCCTGGAAAAGCACGGTCCGCACCTGCCGCTGGGAACCGATCTCCTTGATGTCCGTTACGCGGCTCTGCACGCCGCCGAGCAGGAATACGCCGTGGTTTTCCCCGAATATTACTTTGGCCAGATTTTCGAAGCCCGCCACGAACCCGGAACCGTCGCGTATAGCAGACAGCTTCAGTTTCAACTGCTGCAGGAGACCACCGACGAGATGGCGCGTAACGGTTGCAAAAAGGTGCTTATTGTAAATGGCCACGGTGGAAATGAAAGCTTGTTGCCTTACTTTGCCCAAAGCCAACTGGAAAAGCCGCATGACTACGTAGTCTACGTCCTGGGTTTGGTCGAAACGCCAGCAGGTGGACCGCAGGCGAAGAGTATCGGTCCGGATTGGCATGCCGGGGAAGCTGAAACTTCTACCATGCTGGTAGCCCACCCCGAACTGGTGCATCAGGATCGCGCGAAAAACGAGTCCGGAGCCGATCTGGGGCGGCAAAAACTGCCCGCCAACGTCTATACCGGAATCTGGTGGTACGCACGCTTTCCCAATCACTACTCCGGGGACGGTTCGCTGGCGACTCGCGAATTCGGCCAGTTCAAAATGAATGCCTGGATCGATGGAATCGTAAAAGCCACTCGGGCCGTCAAAGCCGACCAGGAAAGCCTCAAGTTGCAGAACGAATTCTTCGAAAAGGCGACCCATCCGCTGGATACGCGGCCCCAGTAGACGGCCCTCAAAAGAGCAATCCGAATACGTAACTTGGGTAACGTTGGCCTCGCCCTGCCCCCATGCTACGCTCCCGTACACGTAGGAAAATCAGCAGTTTGCAAGGAGTGTAAGTTGTCTACGGCTGGGGCGCGCCGGTGCCCTCTAGATGAAGCGGTGGCGAAACTTGAACCACTTCGCCGGCACCTGCACCTGCTCGCTCGATCGAGTAGGCGATCCGTAAGGAACCGAGACTAGACCGCCGACGATGCCACGCATACCTATCTTCAGACTCGGACGCTCCGCAGAGCCGCCTCTGCCTCCGCAGCTGGGCAGTTACACGCCGAAACTTACGCTTGAAGGTTTGCAACTCGGCGTCGATAACCTGCGGCACGACGTGCATTTGAGCCCCAAGTTTGTGGAGCAGGCGCGACTGCAGATCGCGCGCCTGATCATGCGCCACGGCGACATGGAAGGACTACTGGCGGCCGAGAGTGCGGAGCGGACCGCCGGCAATCACTTCATCGGATCGAATTCGGTGGTAAGAGCGCAGCCCGGCAAAGCCGTCGGATCCGAACTCAAACCTCTTCTCGCCGACCTGCATGTTTCCGCGCTGAATCGCGCCAAAGCCGCGGAAAATCTCTCCCTCGATGTGTTGGCGCGGGCGGCGATCATTAAATTCCTGCGGGTGGAACTGAACTCGCAATTCGCGCAGGTGCTGGAACGCGGCCGCATGATGCTCAAGAGTTACGAAGGCGTGCGCCAGCAGAAAGCCCTGGAATATCGCGAACGCGTCGCCAGTTTTCAGGTGGCCAAGAAGATCATCGTGCGCAAGACCGGTCAGGAATTATTCCGCATCTTGCGCGAGATTGAAAAGGAAACGCTGGCGCGCATGCGGCGATCGCTGTTCGGCAACCACAGCGAACTGGAATACAAGCTGTTTCTGAACCCGCTTCTCTTTACCGAAGACGGCTGTGACACGTACCTGAACGCCGAACACTACGTCATGCTGGGCAACTTTGATCGCGATCCTGACCGTTTTTCCAATGTGCGCCGGGTCACCCGCGAATTCCTGCTCTCGTTGAATCTCGGTGCGAAGGCCGAGGACGAAGCCGTAATCGATGGCTGGCTCAACGTCCCGGAAAACTCTCATGAACTCGTAGGCGCCGGACAGACTGACGAAGCCACTCATGAGGGACGCAGCCAGAAAGCAAGGTTATTGGCGTGGGTTGATTTGCTGGAACGCGAAAAGTTGATGGACCATGTGATTGCATCCTACGAAGTGGTGCCTCTGCTGGCGGAATATTCGCCGCGCATCAACGCCCAGCAATTGAAGAATGGCCTGATCTCGCGGGAAGAGCGCGACCGGGTCGAAAAGCTGATCCAGGAACACAGCAAACTCTCAGCTCAAAGTTTGTATGCCGCGATGGTGCGAGTAGCGGCCTGCCGCGGCAGCGAGCGCTCCAAGATGGCAGCCCGTTTTTTGCACGACTTTCTGCGCTATCACCGCGACCTGCGGCGCCTGGAAGCGCTGAACTCCACCATGGACAGCGGAAATTTGATCGGCAACTGGAAGATTCGCGAGCTCTCGGCCATGAATGGCACGCTCTACGAATTCCTGCTGCCGGAAGAGCAGAAGCCATCCGAAGACAAAGTCCTGCGCCATGTGATTCTGAAGGCCGATATCCGGGACTCGTCGCGTCTGACCCGATCCTTGATCGAACAGGGTATGAATCCGGCTTCGTACTTCAGCCTGAATTTTTACGATCCGGTTAACAAGTTGCTGGCCAAATATGGCGCCCGCAAGGTGTTTGTCGAAGGGGACGCGATCATTGTCGCGCTGCTGGAGCACGAAGGCGAAGCGCCGCTGGCTGTGAGCCGGGCCTGCGTGCTGGCGCGGGAAATCATCGACATCGTCCGCGGCTACAATCACCTGTCGGAGCGTGCGGGTCTGCCGGCGCTGGAACTCGGAACCGGGATTTCATTCCAGGATGCGGCGCCCATGTACCTCATGGATGGCGACCAGCAGATCATGATTTCCGACGCACTGAACGAAAGCGACCGGCTGTCCTCCTGCAACAAACGGGTGCGCAAGGCGATCACCGGCGTCGAGGGCCCGTTCAATGTCTACGCCTTCCAGACCGTGAAAGATGCCGATGCCGGAGAAAGCCCGGAAGATTTCATCCTTAAATACAATCTGAATGGAATTCGCCTGAGCGAGGCTGCCTTCCAGCGGTTGCAGCAGGAAATCTCTCTCGAGCCCTGCCAACTTGATCTACCCAAATTGTGGGGCAGTGAAGAATTTCAACTGCAAAGTGGATTGGTGCCCGTGGGCAACGAGATTTTCAAGAAGATACTCGTCCGCTCCAGCCAGATTCCTCAAATCGATCCGCACAAATTTTCGCTGCAGCACTGGACGGAGCGCCGCTACTACGAAGTCTGTACCAATCCCACGATCTACGCCCTGCTGGAAGGCAAAACCGCGAAAGGCAGTTTCTAGGACAGTTTCTAGTTTCCGGTTTCTGGTTTCTAGTGAAGGCATCAAGACTGGAAACCAGAAACTAGAAACCGGAAACTAGAAACCAGAAACTGCATTTTAGAAGCTGGATTTAAGTCTGACGGGTTTAAACGGAATCATTACCACAGCCTCAAGATCAACCGCAGCGCCATTCTTGGTGGCCGGCCGAAAGTGCCAGTGGGCCAGGGCAGCGCGCGCATACTGATCGAGCTGATCGTCCACGCCCTGGAGGATTCTCACACTGCTTACCGATCCATCGCTGCGGATGACGGCGTAAAGCGTCACCGTACCCTGTATGTTGCGGCGCATCAACTCAAGCGGATATGCCGGGTCCACTTTTTGCGTAGCTTCGGGTGCGGTGAGATCACCCTTGGTTTCATTGGGATTGAGTTCGGCGAACCGAATCACCCAGCTTCCGCCCGCGGAATTCAGGTTAGGCATGTTCAGGGTCATGGCATAGAACTTCCTGTCGCCAAAAATCCATCGATCCACATCGGTGGCTCGATCTTTCGAGACTTCAGTAAGCGGATGCGGCGGAGTCGCCGTAACCCGCGGCGGGGTTGCATCTGCCATCAGGCGGGAGTTCTCGGAGCTGCTGCCCGGCGTCCTGCCGCTGCCGTTTCCCGTTCCGTCTCCCTGTCCCGCGATCGCCGAGTGGTTGCGAGTGTCGGGACCTGCGCCGACCATCAGCCCGGAGGGAATGCCTTCGCTATTCTTGCCGGCTCCGGAACCACCACCGTGATTTGGGCCTGCGGCAACGTCAGGAGTGCCAGGCGCGCCTGCCTTCCCCCCAGGAGTTGCGGCAAAAGTTCCACGACGATTTCCGGCCGGCAATTCCGCCGGGCTCATGGCAGCGGGATGAATGCCCAGCGCAATCATCCGTCCGCCCGAATTCGAACCCGCACTACCTTGAATCGAGGGCGGCGGCGGAACCGCCGCCGAACCTGTGCCGCCGCCGAGCGCAGTCCGCGCCCGGCCTGCCGCCGCATACTGCGCGGCCACAGGTAATTCCGGCGCGGGCGCAACTACCTGGGAGCGTCCGATATTGATATCCCCCAAACGGCGCTGCGAAGCCGCATCCACGCTGGGCGGAGGTTGAACGACAGCGGCCTGCGGCGCGCGCACAGTCCGCATCGAGTCTGCGTTCAACTCCGGCGACGGCGCTACCGCCGTTTGCGTAAGCGTAAGCGACCGCTGGCGGTTCGCCGGCATTGTCTCCGGTGCGGGCGCGACCGCGGTTACGGATAGCGCCGGCATTCGCAGGTTGGCCGCCACACTCGTCGATGCCAGTGGCACGGCGGGCTGGGCTTTGTTCTGTGACCAGGCCACGATATTGGGCAAGGGCACATCATGATTCAGCTTGATGTCGGAAGGCGTCACGATCGTCTGCGTGCGATTGTCCGCCTCTGCCGGGACCGAAATGATGGGCTGCGGCGAATGTTCCGGCTCGCCCTTTCGTGGAAGCGCTCGGTGCGACCCGCCCGTGTTAAGTGGTGGCAGATATTCCGCAGGGGCGTAATAAATCACGTCGGCGCGATTGAAGGCAGGACGATCCAACACCTGGGGTGGTTGCGGCCAAAGGCGCACCGATCCCCAAAGGAGCACGATAAAAGCGACGTGACACGCCGCCGATTGCGCAAACCGTTTCCAGGGGAGATGGGAGGTTACGAAAACATCCGGCCAAAAAGAGCCAGGCCGCGATGAAACCAGAAAGGGGGTTCGCTGGGGCGGTCGAAACAAGTCCCGCAGGTTGTGCAGGAAGATCCTATGCCAAGGCTCCAGATTCACCAGGAAGGACGGTGTGGACCTGGCTTCTGACCCTGTTTCCGACGCCGATTCCAGGAGCACCGAGGCTGGCTTCATTCAATAAGGACCGCAGGGCAATGCAACTTGATTATAGCCTGCGTTCCCGACTCGAGATACTCACCGGTTCACGCCCAATTTGGGACAAGTGTCGAGAGATGGAGGACGGTATGGCGCTCGTCCCGGTGCTCCAGGGTGGGACGCCGGCGTCCCCACTGAACCGGTTTTCCATGTTTTAATACGCACATGGTAAGACTGCGTTTTATCCTACCGGTCCTGCTGCTGACTTGCATATTGTCGCACGCGCAGGGCCCTCCGCCGAGCCCGCCTGCCGCCAAACCGGTCGACAATTATTCCGGCATGTACTCTTTTCTGCAGGATGGAGAGTTCGTGCAACTCACGGTTGAAGACAAAGGTAACGTAACCGGCTTTATCTCCCGCTACGGCGACCTGGACAGCGACCGCGGCGAGTTTCTCGATCTATTCTTTAAATCCGGCAAACTCGATGGCAAGAACCTTTCCTTCGTTACGCAAACCGTGCACGGCGCCTGGTACGAGTTCAAGGGCACCATCGAACGCGGGCCGGGAAAAAATCCTGGCGACGAGGCCTATTACATACTGAAGGGCACGCTCATCCAGAGCTCCACCGACGCCAGCAAGAAGATTTTATCGAAGTCACGCGATGTAGCTTTCAAGTCGTTTCCTCAGGACCTGGACGCACCCTCCGAGAAACACAACTAACTGTCATCCTGAGCGGAGACACTGCTTCGCTTCGCGAAGCAGTGTCGAAGTCGAAGGACTCCTAGCAGCTTTACGATTGCGGTGAGTACATCAACTTCCAAGATAGCCGCCGTTTCACGTCGCTATAGGGGTCCTTCGACTCCGCGGGAAGTTCGCTGCGCGAACTTTCCGCTTCGCTCAGGATGACAGGGCGTTTGGTTTCAAAACCTCTCCGTCTTGGAAGTTGAAGCCAGCGCGTTGTATCCTCGGGTCGTGCCGCGTCCACATGCGCCTCATCGGTCTCCAGCTCCGGGACTCTTTTTAGGGCTCATTATTACGCTGGCCGCTGTGGTGGCTTGCTCGCTTTACGTTTCCCGCCAGATTTCCGGTCTGCGCGAGTTGCAGAACAATCTGGTGGACCGCAACCGCAAAGATTCACTGCAACTACTCCGCATTCAAAACGATCTCAACACGCTCGCACTAGCGATGCGCGACATGTTGGACAACAACGAGCCCTATCCCCTGACCGCTTGGTCGGCCCAATTCCAGCGCGTGCGCGATGATTTGAATGATGCCTTGCGTCAGGAGGAGAAAGTTGCGGTTGCCGACCGCACCCCTGAACAGCGCGACTATTTGAAAAATTCCATGGCCCAGTTCTGGGATGCGGTCGATCGAACCTTTGCCGTGGCCGCCAGCGGGAAGCCCGACGAGGCGCGCAGCCAGATTCAGCTTTCCTTGCAGGCCCGGCAATCCGCGTTGAGTACTGCCGTAGCGCGCCTGCTGGTGCAGAACAATGAAAGCGAGGAGCAGGCTGCCGCCCGCATCGCAGAGATTTACGACCGGGTGCAGCGCCAGGTCTATCTCTTTCTAACCTTGACCCTCGTGGCGATCCTGCTCACCGGGCTCTATTCAATCCGCTCCAACCGGCAGTTGTTTGCGCAACTGGCGACGCTCTCGGCGCAGCGCAGTGAGCTGGCACAGAAACTGATTTCGACTCAGGAATCCACCTTGCGCCACATTTCCCGGGAGCTGCACGACGAGTTTGGGCAGATTCTAACCGCGGTGGGCGCCATGTTGTCACGCGCCGGTAATCAGGTGCCGGAAGGTTCACCACTGCGCGCTGAGTTACGCGAGGTAGCTGAAATCGCGCAAACCACGCTGGACAAAGTGCGCAGCCTGTCCCAGGCTCTGCATCCCGTCATGCTCGACGAGACCGGCCTGGAGAGCACTCTTGACTGGTACTTGCCGGTGCTGGAACGACAGGCCGGCATTCACATATCCTATGAGAAATCAGGCACGCCCTATCCCGTGGATGGAAATGCTGCTATTCATGTATATCGGGTGGTGCAGGAAGCGTTGAACAACGTCACCCGGCATTCCGGCGCCCAGGAAGCCTGGGTACGACTGCGCTATCTGCCGAAGATATTGGAGCTGGAAGTGGAAGATCATGGGCACGGTTTTGTGGCGCAATCCGCGAAGCAGGGGATCGGGCTGGTCGCAATGCGGGAGCGTGCGGAACTATTGGGTGGCGTGATTGAGTTTGCAAGGCCCATGCCGAGCGGCACTCTGATCCGGTTGACCGTTCCACGAGAAAAAATGGGAGATAAATTGGGAGAGAAGCGGGAGTCCCATGGCGGATAAAATCTCGGTCCTGTTGGTGGATGATCACAGCCTGGTGCGGCGCGGCTTCCGGCGCATTCTGGAGGACGAACCCGATATCGAGGTGAGCGGTGAAGCCGGCGATGGCGCGGAAGCCGTTCGTCTAGCCAAGGACCTTCAACCGAATGTGATCGTGATGGACTGCGCCATGCCCAACATGAACGGCCTGCAAGCCACGCGGAAAATTCTCGAACAGCAGCCTAAGGCGCTGGTGCTGATGCTCAGCATGCATCCGGAAGAGACTCTGGTGCGTCAGGCTCTCGATGCCGGCGCCCGCGGATATGTTCTGAAAAATGCCGTGGACCTCGAATTGGGGGCGGCGATTCGCAGGCTGGTGGCAGGCGAAACCGTCTTGGATTCGCAGCTGGCTCGCCCGGCTACGCTGAAAGGTGACCGGGACGAACATCTCACCCCGCGCGAACTCGAAATTCTGCAAATGATCGTGGAAGGAAAATCCAACAAAGAGATTGCTACGGTTCTCGATCTGAGCGCCAACACCGTGGCTGTACACCGTGCCAACATCATGGATGCGCTTGGAATCCACAAGACCGCCGAGCTGGTGGTTTACGCGATCCGCAATGGCCTGGTAAATCTTCCGTGAACCGGCGGCACTTTCTGTGCGGCATGGCCGGCCTCGCCTCCGCTTCAGGTCTGCTGCTCGATGCCTTCGCCGCTCCCGCCTCAGCTCCCGGCTTTCGGCTGGTTGATGTGACCGCAGCAGCCGGTGTCCAATTCCGTCACAATAGCGGCGCCTACGGCGGCAAGCTCCTGCCTGAAACTCTGGGCGCGGGATGCGCCTTCCTCGATTACGACGGCGACGGCTGGCAGGACATTCTCCTGATCAACGGCATGGATTGGCCGGGTCACAAACGTGAGCGCAGCACGTTGAAGCTTTATCGCAACAATCGCAACGGCACGTTTACAGATGTCACGCGCGTTGCCGGCCTCGACGTGGAAATGTACGGTATGGGAGTGGCGGTCGGAGACTACGACAACGACGGCTATCCCGACATTCTTGTGACCTGCGTGGGGCAGAATGTCCTATTCAAGAATACTGGGAAGGGAACTTTCCGCGACGTGACCAAAGCCAGCGGACTGGGCGGGCGGCAAGCTTTCAGCACCTCCGCGCTATGGTTTGATTTCGATCGCGACGGCTTGCTGGATTTGTTCGTCTGCAATTATGTGAAGTGGTCTCCGGAGCATGATGTTTTCTGCAGTCTCGATGGGAAAAATAAATCCTATTGCACGCCCGAGGCCTACCGAGGGGAAACCTGCTGGCTGTTTCACAATCTGGGCAATGGCAAATTTGAAGATGTCACGCCCAGCAGTGGCATTTTCGATAGCAGCTCAAAGTCATTGGGCGTGGCGCTGCTCGACTACGATCAGGATGGCTGGCCCGATTTGCTGGTGGCCAACGATACGCAACCCAACAAGCTCTACCGCAACCAGCGCAACGGAACGTTCAAAGACGTTGCCGTGGACGCCGGCATTGCCTTCAGCGCTGAGGGCAAAGCTCGCGCCGGCATGGGAGTCGATGTCGCTGACTTCACGAACTCGGGAGCTCCTGGCGTAGCCATCACAAACTTCGACAATGAAATGATCGGTCTCTACCGCGCGTCTGGCGGCGGAAATTATGTTGACGTCGCTGCGCAGAGCGGAGTCGGACTCGCCTCCAAAGACAAACTGGGATTCGGGTGCACATTTCTGGATGCGAATCTCGACGGCGCGCTCGACCTCGCAGTCGTCAATGGGCACATCGATGACACGGTGCGTAACGTTCGTGGCGTCGGCTACGCCCAGCCGCCGCAATTATTTCTCAACGACGGCCATGGAAAGTTTCGCGACGTAGCCGCGGAAGTCGGCGCTGGCTTTGCCCAACCCAAAGTCGGACGCGGACTGGCTTACGCGGATTTTGATCGCGACGGCGATCTTGATTTGCTGATCACGACCAACAACGGCCCCGCCTATTTGTATCGCAACGACCTGCTAAGCGCAAACAAAAGCATTCGCATTCGCCTGGTCGGCACGAAATCAAACCGGGACGCCATCGGCGCCCGAGTCCGAATTTTTCACGGTGATATTACCCAGACGCGTATGCTGAAAGGCGGATCAAGCTATTTGTCGCAATCCGAGCTTCCGCTGACCTTTGGTCTGGCACAATGGGACAAGATTGACCGCCTTGTAATCGATTGGCCGAATGGGGAAACCGAAGAATATAAGAATCTCAGTGCCGGACGCGCTTATGAATGCCTGGAAGGTGAAGGAATTACTTCGTTGGCGGGCTACTAGTATTTTCACAGTATTGCGGGGTGTAGCCACAGGGGTCTAGTTTTAGGACAGCGATTGAGAAACTCAGGCTCGGCCATCCCCGGCCGCGGTTTTGAGAGTTCACCCCACGAGAGAGGCAGGTAACGGCTACCTGCCTCTCTTACCTTTCCGTCACAGCTTCATTTTCCCGCAGGTCTCTTTGCTTCCTGTGCGGTATCTTTGCGACCTCTGCGGTTAAAGAAGTTTGCCGGGAGATCAACCGCAAAGAACGCAAAGGACACCGCAAAGGTCGCGGAGAACCCCTTTACGTCGTCCGTGGCAACTCTTGCACGAGCGGGACACTCGCGCCTACATTTTCTATTTCTTCTGCTGCATCACTTCAGCCATACGCGACTTCAGGTCGCCGACCGTCGCCTGGGCCTGGGGCGCGCGCACAAGATTATTGGACTCCGCCGGGTCGACCACCCAGTCGTAAAGCTGATCGCCCATGGTTTCATGGGTGATGAGCTGCCATTGCGGTGTCACCAGCGACTTCATAGAGCCAGTGCTGGCCGTCGGAACCAGCGTTCGAGCAGCCCGATCTTCCTTGTCCGAAATAGCATTGTGCGCGAGCTCCGACAGCGGATCAGTCCAGTTGGGCGCGTCGTCGGCTTGCCAAAGCGCCTTCAAAGAGGTCGAAGGCAACGAACTGCGCGCAGTGGCGCCGAGCAGATCGACAATCGTCGCGGGAATCGCCGCATTGGTGACTGGTGTCGCAATCGTGATCCCTGCGGGCACGTGACCGGGATACCAGATCACCAGCGGTACATGGATCAACTCCCAGTACAGCGCTTTGCCATGAGTTCTCAGATGATGCTGCCCGAGCGACTCACCGTGATCAGAGGTGATGACCACGAGCGTATTGTTCTCCAGGCCGCGGCGGCCGAGTTCCTGCATCAGACGCCCGATGTAATCGTCCACATACCTGACGCCGTCGTCATATCTATCGACATCGGTTTGCTGAGGCCATAAAGACCTGGGATAGTCCGGCGGCGCACCATACGGATCGTGCACATCGAAATAGTTCAGGAACGCCAGGAAGGGCCGCTGGCGGTCGCGGTCAATCCACTCCGTGACTTCCTGATTCACCACCTCGGCGCGCTTGCGAACCCCGAAGGCGCCGCCATAACTGCCGGAACCTTCCGCATCCTGATCGAGCAGGGAATTGAAACCGAGTTTGCGCAGCGTACGTTTGACCAGGCTATGCTCGCTGCGCTTGAGATAGATCCGGGCAAACTCTCGCCCGTAGAGCGTGCGCACGAATGCGTCACTCGCCGATTGAAAATAATCTTCGAAGTGGAGAAACCCGCGGCCCAAGCCCAGGTCGCGAGAAAAGTAAGTCCGGTTCGCCGAAAATGCGGCGGTGCGATATCCGTCGCGCTGCAATACCTCTCCCAGGCTGGGGAAACCGCCCATGCCTTTGTTGCCCCATCCCAGCCACGGTTCCGGCTGCACGCTTCCCACGCCATGTTCGAACTGGTATAGGCCGGTCAGCAGCGAAACATGCGAAGGCAGACTCCATGAACAAGGAGAGATTGCATTTTCGAAGCGCACGCCCTGCTGTGCCAGGAGATCGAGATTGGGTGTTGTAGGACGGGCGTAGCCATAAGACGAAACATGATCGGCGCGCAACGTATCCACGACGATGACCAGCACGTTGGGCGCACCCGGCGCGGCCGCCGGAAGATGCGCCACCGCATTGCGCTCATCCAGCCACTTGCCGCCCTGGACTCCAGCGAACGCGAGTACCCATGCGGCAACCATCCACGGTGTAGTTCTCGTCCAGAATTGCAGGATGGCGCGTTCATGTTTTCCACTCCATCGCGCGAAAGCTACAGCGACACCCAGGGCCAGGAGAAGACAAGCACGCAGGTAGAGGCGACTGGTCAAGGTAAGCCAGTCGTAGACGGTGAGAAATGTCAGCAGGAAGATCAGCACAGGGGTTGCGGGAAGACGAGGTGTGAGCCGAGAAACAATGCCGCAGAGGAGCGCGAGCGATAGGAAGAGAATCACGTCTACGATGGGAGAAATCCAGATGATCTCCCACGACACGTGCATCATGGGGCCCCAGCGCTCCCAGTTGATTCGCTGAAAAATCAGGAGCCCTGCACCTTCAGTGATACCGGCAAAAATTCCGAGTCCGAGGCCCATGGCCAGGAGCGAAACCGCATTCAAAGGCGCCGCGACCGACGGCTTATCCATACGTTCAGTGCTCACCATGAAACCGAGTCACTCAGTCTAGCAGTTCATCGTGGCCCGAAAGTGGTTCTCGCATGGTACGTGGTAGGTCACTGTGAATCGTTCCAGGGATTGTCATTCCGAAGCGCGGCCGTATCGCGCGAGGAATCTGCTGTTTTGGCGCCAAAGCAGATTCCTCACCGATAGACCGGTTCGGAATGACAATGGCTGAGGGTACTGGGTTTCGAAACTAACCCGCCACCCATGGTTCGTGGTGAGTGGAACTTTCTTCTACGCTGAAGTAAAGTGAACTCCCGCGACGCGGCGGGCCCAGAATGACCCGGCCGGAAAATATTCAATCGACATCTCCCGCGCATCTGCCGAAGAATCTCCCGGCTGCAACAAGATGGATCCTTCCAGCGCTCCTGGCCTTGGTTTATCTGGCGCAATGCGCCTGGTTCATCCGCACTCAATCGCTCACCTACGACGAACCCGTACACATTGCAGAAGGGCTCAACGCCTGGCGCTACGGACGATTCGAACAGTACAACGATCACCCTCCGCTGGCCCGCTTGTGGTGTACTCTGCCGCTGCTCGATCAAAAGTGGCAAGTCGAAATAGAACAGTTGCCGAACGCATTTCACGTCACTCGGATTACGCCTGATCCGATCGCGCTGGCATGGCGTGCACGCGCCATGAATGTGCTGTTCGGTTTGTTGCTGGCCTGTCTCGTCTGGCGAGCCGCGGACCGGTTATTTTTCCGCGCCGCGGCAAATTTTGCCTTGGCCTTGTTTGCGTTTTCATCGGCGCTGATCGCGCATTTTTCGATGGCAACCACCGATGGCGCCGCAACCCTGTTTATTTTCGCCACGGCATGGGCACTCGTGCAATGGCGGCGGCAGCCAACGTGGAAAAGCACCTTCGGTTTCGGGTTGCTGCTCGGTCTGCTGCTGCTGGCCAAGTTCTCCACGGCGCCTATGTTCGTGCTTGCGCTGCTCTGGATGCTCCCGCTCGGTACGGACAAAATAATGCAAGCGCCCAAGCGATGGAACTGGAGCAAGACGGCAACGGCGTTGCTACTCGCTCTTTTCGTTGTCTGGGCAGGATACTTTTTCCACGTTTCCCATCTGACCGTTCGCGACGGCACCTTGACCGCCACCTTTCCTCACTGGAGTGAGCCGATTATTAAGCCAGTGCACGGTGAGAGAAACTACAGTCTGCTGATTCCTGCGGGAGAATACATCGAAGGCCTTCGTGAACTGGTGCGCCACAACCGGCAGGGCCAACCTGCATTTTTCCTGGGACAGATTTCCACTCACGGTGGGTGGAAACAGTATTACCCAGTCGTGATCCTGCTGAAGTGGCCGACGATTGTGTTGGGCTTGTCCTTGGTCGGTCTGGCGATTGCTCTCGGAAGAAAAATACGCGTACCTCTTGACTTATGGATCATGGCGTCGTTTCCCACGCTCTATTTGGCGATGGCGATTTTCGCGCGCTTCAACTTGGGAGACCGGCACGTATTGCCCATGTATCCCTTCGCCATTTTGTTTGCGGCAGCGGTGTGGGGCTGGGCCGCGCACAGGCGTACTGCGGCGGCACTCCTGATCTTGCTGGCGGCGCTGAACGCGGCTGATGCCCTGCGCTATGCGCCAGGTTATCTCTCGTATTTCACGCCCTTCGTGCGCCCATCGGAGAGTTTTCGCCTGCTGACGGACAGCAATCTCGATTGGGGCCAGGGACTACTGGCATTACGAGACTATCAAGACCACCATCCCGGCGAGCGAATCGCGCTCTCGTACTTCGGAAGCGTCGATCCGCAGCTGTACGGAATTCAGTCTGATTCCTTTTCCGGACAGCGACGCGTCCCGGGCACGGTCGTCGTGAGCGCCACCAACCTGTCGGGCCAATACCTGCCCGAACCGGAAGGATACCGCTGGCTGCTGGAACAGAAACCCGTAGAGATCCTCGATCATTCTCTTTATGTTTTCGAACTCAAGGAAGGCACCGTAAAAGAGTGAGCCCTGGATCCCGCAGTTGTTAGTGGAGCTGAATAAAAGCCAGGCGACAGGAAACCAGAAACAGGAAACCAGAAACCAGAAACTGTTCTATTGCCCCGCGCGCAGGGGCGAGATCAAAAGCCGGCCGCTGGTTTTCTTGGAATCAGCTTTCTCGTCCCGGTAGGACAAGTCGAGTGAGCCCTCGGCAGTCGGGGAAGCCTGTGCCAGCGCAGTTGCCAGCGAGCGGAAAGAGCGCCCAATGTCCGTATTTTCCTGAAACGCTACTGGAACTCCCTTGTCGATGGCAGGCGCGATCGACTGGTAGTTGTTGGGAATTTTCCACAGCAACTTGCAATTGGTGGCCTTTTCGACATCCTCGTCGGTGAAGCCGGGAATCTTTTTGTAGCGATTGAGTACGATCCGCACTCGATCCCGGGTGGCGCCTTCTTCCAGATAGGCACGAATCCGGCTGGCGCTCCACAGAGAAACCACATCGGCCTGCGCCACCAGGAGGATTGCATTCGAATGATCGCACAGCAAGCGTGCCGTCTGGTCCACGCGGCCCGAGCAATCGACGACGACATAGCGGAAGTGTGCCACCAGCAAGTCAAACAGCCGCGCCAACTCAGCCGCCGTCGGTGCCAGGCCCTGCGGCTGCTGCGGACCTGCCAGCAACTGCAGTCCGCCCTTGCACTGGGTCATCAACCCTTCCAGCAGCGACGCATCGAGCCGGTGCAAGTTTTGCAGGGCATCCACTACTCCGAAGGTGGGCCGCACATTGAGATGAAGAGAGCAGTGTCCCAGGGGAGCAAAATCCACCAGCAAGACTCCACCCTGGGTTTCCTGCAGTGCGATGGCAATGTTGACGGCAACGCTGGTGCCGCCCGCTCCACCCTTGGAATTCATCACTGTGAAGATGCGTGCCCGGCCGGAAGAAGTGCGAACCTTGCCGCGCGCAGCCGTGAACCGGGTCAACGCCTCGATCAGAGACTCGGAGGTGGCGCTGCGTTCCAGAAATTCGCCTGCGCCCGCCCGCATCGCTGCCACAATCGTGGGCGGATGACTCATCTCGCCCACCGCAAAAATAGCGATGTCCGTGGTGTTCGCCTGGATCAGTTCGATGGTGCTGATAGCGCGCTGCGGATTCTGCGCATCAATGTCAATTACAACCACTTCGGTTCGGACGTCCTGAACCTGGCGCAGAACCGGGTCCGTGGGGCTGGTCGGGAATCCTACATGACTGAAGACGTTGCGGCCGATCCCGGTCGCTTCCAGACGATGCTGGAGCACCGACAGCCGTTCTCGGTCTTCGGTCAGAAGAGTTACCGCGACACCCTGCATGGCTTCACTCTGTTCTTGAATCAGTATGTTATTGAGATATAAGGGTTACGCCAAGTGACTTCTGTAACCTGATGGTATTGCTCGGAAAGCCTCGAATTTTCCTAACCGCAGCCACACTGGCAGCGAGTCATTACGATCATCGGGGGACAGGGGCAAGGAGGAATTCGAAGCCACTCTTCCATCTGTAACCGTCATTTTAAGCAAAAAATGGAGGATTGGGAAGGAGTAAAAACCGTGGAAAAACCGCCCTCGGCAGCCCTTCCGGTGCAGAATGCGCCTTTATCGCACTGCTTCTCTAGCCCTCCGCTGCCAGACCAGGTGTACCCGGCAGGGGAGAGTTCTTTCGACTTTGATTCGCGTCATGCGCTCCGGAAACCCGAGGGAAGGCGGTGGAAACCTTGGCCGCGCCCTCACTCTCGGAGAGATATTCGTAGCCTTCGATGTGGACCGCGATTCCAAACTTGCTCTGCGCCGGTAGAACGCGCGTAACCCGGCCGCGGCAGCGCACCCGCATATTTTCCGTCAGCGTAATTTCCGCGGGCATCACGAAAGTCAGCTCGACCGCGTCGCCTTCCGCAACCTGAAAATCGGTGTAGAAGAATGCTCCACGCCCGCTCAAGTCTTGAGTAAAGCCGCAACCCTCGCGCTCGGTGCCGGCCAAACGAACTCCAACCGGAAGCTGGAACTCGAAGCGCTGCGACGCGCGGCGCTCCAGATGAACCTGATCCGTGCTCATGATTTCTCCGTTAGCCGACGCTCGCGAAACCGTTCAAATTCCCGGACAAAGCCGGCCCCGAACATCGACTACTCTACTCCACGAGGCACCAACGCGGAAGCTGGAAGTTGCTGCGCCAAGTTAAAAAATCCCAATTTTGGGCGATGAAGCGATTTTGCTGTCGCACTAAGTTGCGGACTGCGCGCAAAACAGCGAGACTGGAAGTGCACGATTCGGGTATCTCCAACCAATCTATCGGGTAATTATCGGTGACCTCCGGACAAGCGGCGCAGAAAACAGTATGGCTCCCGGCCACACTGCGGGCATTGCGTCACCGTAACTTTCAGCTTTTCTTCAGCGGACAGCTGGTCTCTCTGATCGGCACATGGATGCAAAGTATTGCAGAGTCATGGCTGGTCTATCGTCTGACCGGCTCAGCGCTGTTGCTCGGTGCCGCAGGCTTTGCCAGCCAGTTCCCCGTATTCCTGGTCGCGCCCCTGGGTGGCATCGTGGCCGACCGTCTCAATCGCCAGCGCATTGTGATCGGCACCCAGATTTCTTCCATGATTCTGGCGCTGGTCTTCGCCACTCTTACTCTCACTGGAGTCATCCGGGTGTGGCATATCTTCGTGCTGGCGGCCCTGCTGGGTGTGGTGAATGCCTTCGACATTCCCGCGCGGCAATCCTTCCTGGTGGACATGGTGGGCAAGGAAGACCTCATGAACGCCATCGCCTTGAACTCCACCATGTTCAACGGCGCGCGCATCATCGGTCCTGCCATCGCCGGGATACTGGTAGCCAAAATCGGCGAGGGCTGGTGTTTTCTCGCCAACGGTCTCAGTTACACCGCGGTCATCACCGGTTTGTTGATGATGCGCGTGACCAAGCCAGGTCGTCTCGCGTCGCATGGCCCGGCTCTGGCGCATCTGATCGAAGGCTATCGTTTCGCCCGCCACACCGCGCCCATTCGCTCCCTGTTGCTTCTGCTCGGATTGGTGAGCCTGGTGGCGATGCCCTACACCGTGCTCATGCCTGTCTTCGCTGATCAAATTTTGCATGGCGGAGCCCGCGGCCTGGGAATTCTGATGGGAGCGACGGGCGTAGGTGCGATGCTGGGAGCGCTTACCCTGGCCACGCGCTCCGGTGTTCTGGGACTGGGACGCTGGGTGGCATTCTCATGCGGCGGCTTCGGGCTCTTCTTAGCCGCGTTTTCCTTCTCGCATCATTTCTGGTTGTCTGCCGGTTTGCTGCTGCCAGTGGGATTTTGCATGATGCTGGGCATGTCGTCTTCGAACACTCTGATCCAGGCGATGACTCCCGACCATCTGCGCGGCCGCGTGATGGCCATGTACACCATGATGTTCATGGGGATGGCGCCCTTCGGCTCACTCTTTGCGGGAACATCGGCGGAACACCTGGGGGCGACCTTCACAGTTTCGGTTGGCGCGGTAGCGTGCATCGGCGCTGCCGTCGTGTTTTTCTTCCACCTGCCGAAAATCCGCGTCGAGGCCCGCCAACTGATCCTGGCGCAGGATGTCGCTGGCGGCGAGCTGTCCATCGAGATGACTGCAAGAGTCGTCGAAGACAACTAATCTGCCCGTGTCATCCTGAGCGGAATCGAAGGACCTACCGTCACCGCGAACCCGCAGAACTAGAAGACACCGAGGCGTGTTATTCTTCCTCAGAATTTTCAAAGGCGGGTGGAAAAATGCGCAGAACTCCCCGTTTTCAACCGATAGTCTCCCTTCTGATTCTTCCTGTACTGCTGGCAACTTCTCTCGCCGCTCGTATCCCGCAGAACCAAAAGCAGGCGGAAATGTCACTGACGATTGTTCCCGCGCGAGCAACTTTGATGGCCGGGGAAACCCAAAAGTTCTCAGCTCATCTCGAGGGTGCACCGGCTGGGACGGTCGTTCGATGGGTGATTACGGACGTGCAGAGGCGAGGAAGCAGCATAAATCAGAACGGCGTTTTCACCGCAGGAACGCTGGGTGTTTATCATGTCGCCGCCGTCGCCACAATCGGAGAGAGCATGACGCTGAAGACTGCGCGCGTGAAAGTGACCGTACTCGGCGAGTCGGAATTCTGATTCTCCGTAGCGCCGGCGTCCCGCCCGCACCATGGGGCCGCCAGGATGCGGCGCTACTAAAATCTACTGCCCGCGAATCGCGTGCACCACCTGGCGTAACGAACTGTGCGCGAACGGCGCCGGCGTCAACGTCACCACCATCATCAGCAAAGCGAAAGCAGCCAGCCACCGCCGGCCCGGAGTCACTCCCGGCCATTCTTCTACCATGGGATGTCGCATGCCGCTGATGCGCAACAGGATCGCCCACAACAACCAACCCAGCCAGAAATAGAATGCCATCGGAATCAGCGCCAGAATGGTGAGTCGCGACACTATGCGGTGGGCCCGCGGGTTGAGCGCGAAAACAATGTGCCCGCCATCCAGTTGTCCGCCGGGCAAAAGGTTGAGCGCGGTGGCAAACATTCCCACCCAGGCCGCAATCGCCGTGGGATGAAAATAAATATCCTGCAGCGGCGCCGACCCGCCGTGACCATTCGCCAGCGGCAGCAGACCCGCCACCATACGGAAGATCAGCGGATATCCCATCTCGATATCCGAATTCGCCATGACCACCGGCATGACCCGGGAATGCGGCATGGCGATGAGCAACGCGGTCAGCGCGACCACAAATCCCGCGATCGGCCCGGCGATTCCAATGTCGAACAAGGCGCAGCGCGAGCGGATGGGAGAGCGTATCCGAATAACAGCGCCTAGCGTACCGATCAGGGTCGGCGCGGGAATGAAAAAGGGAAGCGTGGCGTACACGCCATAGTAGCGGCAATAGAGATAATGCCCCATCTCATGCGCCAGAAGAATCAGCAGGAGCGTAGCCGAGAAGGGAATTCCCAACAGCAGATTCGACGGTTGGTGAAGCGCCCAGCCCACCGGAAACAGGGGAACGGTTTCATCGCCATGGATAAACGGCGGCGCGTTGTGCTGGAAATCAAATTCCATTTTTGCGCCGACCACCAGCGTGGTGAAAATCGTGGCGGCAAAAAGAAGGATATGCAGCCAGTACCTGGGATTGGGCGGCCGCACCACGTACACTTCCGCAGGCAGGTATTCAGGCGGCGGAGCGGGAAGTGAAGGAGTAAAGTCGGACATGAAAACTCAGACGCTACGATGATACGTGGAGACGAGGGTTGTTGCCGTGCAGGTTGCACCGCCGGCTGCGGCCAGGAGTGTTCGTAGAAATGCAGTCGAACCTATTCGATGGACTGCAACTCCTTGCCCGGCTTGAAGCGAACCGCTTTGCCCGGAGGAATCGAAACCTCGGCGCCGGTGCGCGGATTGCGGCCAATGCCGGTCTTGCGCGGCCGCACGTTAAACACGCCAAAGCCCCGCAATTCAATACGATCGCCCTTGGTCAGCGAGCGCCGCATGCTCTCGAATACGGTTTCGACAGCCAACTCGGCCTTGGTCTTGGTAATCCCGGTCTTGTTCACCACTTCGTTGATAATGTCGAGCTTGATCACTGGCGGCTCCCGTCATCGGACTGAGAATAACCTACCAAGTCATTGATGCTAAGGGACATATGAGAGATTGTCAACGGCGGCGTATCTCCCGTAAGATGGCCTCACCCAGCCTGACGCGGATTGCGCAATTGGAAAATTGGGTAATTGGGTAATTTGGAACCAAGACCCGATCGTGATTTTCCAATTACCCAATTACAAAATTCCCCAATTACTCAATGAGTTAAGGAGCTGCATGCTTAAGAGCGACCGTTGGATCCGCAAGATGGCCATCGAGAAAGATATGATTAACCCCTTTTCCGAGAAGCAGGTGCGGGAGGGCGTGATCTCTTACGGTCTCTCGTCTTATGGCTACGACCTGCGTGTGGCCGACGAGTTCAAGATCTTCACCAACGTCAACTGCACGGTGGTCGATCCCAAGAATTTCGATGAGCGATCCTTCGTTACCGTCAGTTCGGAATGCGCCATCGTTCCGCCCAATTCGTTCGCGCTGGCGCGCTCGGTCGAGTACTTCAAGATTCCCCGCGACGTGCTGACCATCTGCGTGGGTAAATCGACATACGCCCGCTGCGGCATCATCGTGAACGTCACGCCCTTCGAGCCGGAGTGGGAAGGCTTCGTCACCCTCGAGATTTCGAACACCACGCCCCTGCCCGCAAAAATCTACGCCAATGAAGGCCTCTGCCAGATTCTTTTCTTCACCGGAGATGAAGTCTGCGAAGTCAGCTACGCGGATAGGAAGGGCAAATACCAGTCGCAAAAGGGAATTGTGCTGCCGAAGTTGTAGGAAGCTATCAGCTGTCAGCTTTTAGCGAATCCAAGCTGCTTGGGTCGCACACTGTCGCGTTTTTGATCTTCCCCTTCGGACGTTATTCTTAAGAATTGAGTTTGGGGATGGTGACATCTGAGTCAGCGCCGAGAAGAGTGTCACAACAGGGCTTGGATTCCGCTGAAAGCTGACGGCTGAGAGCTGACAGCTACTTCTTACTGTTCTCGCCTTCTTTAAACATGTACTTGATCGCCGGCTTATAAATCAGTAGGTTCGATTGGCCGTTTCGCGACACCTTTAGACAGCTCTTGTCATACCAGTCGATCATGCCGTGAATTTCCTCGCCATCGCGCAGCACGATGACCATGGGGGTCTTCGACTGCATCTGCTTCTGGTAGTAAAAGTTCTCGGCGTTGGTCTGTTCCGGCGGGGCGGGCTTCCTGCCGCCTCCACCGCCGCTTGGCCGGTCGCCGCGATCTCTATCCCCGCGTTCGGGACGATCGGGCCGTTCCATTCGCTCTCGGGGTTCGCTCATGGATGCCTGGGCATGATTGTGATCGGCGCGGTTCAGCGAAGGGCGGATCAGCTTGCGATTGGCAAAACCCTCTGCCTCCACAGGCCGATCGGCTGGAAGTGAATCGACTGCATCTTTCATGGCGCCACCGTTAGACACGCTTTTTGCGGGCCACAACACGCGCTGCTGTGTTTGTGGGATGAAGGCGTGAGTTGTCCATAACCTAGCACAGCAGCCTCGGCTATGACAATGGACAACTAGTGGGGGGAAAAGCACTTAGCAAATCAGGAAGTTTCGTAGCGCCGGCGTCCCGCCGGCTGTCGTGCGGGCGTCCGGCCCGCACCATCGGGCCGGCAGGATGCCGGCGCTACAAAGGCACTAACTGCTCCTTTCCAGAGTGGTGGCGAACGCGTCCAGGGATAGTGAACGCAACAGGTTACGCCGCATGCCCCGCTCAACTTCATTGAGGCGATCCGAGGCAAATGCGATCCAGTTGAAGTCCGCGGCTTCCGATAGCTTCTTCAGCTCAGCCTGGATATCAGTATTGCGGACCAGTTCTGGCGTACTGGAATTCAGGAAAGTCAGGTCCTGCAGCAGGCTATAGAGCGTCCGCAACAGCTTTTCCAGCTTGTTCCGTCCATCGTCGCCTGCACGGTAGGTCTCGGTCATCTTGAACAGTTCGGTGTGTTCGGCGCCTCGCAACGCGGTATTGAGAATGGTGAGGGCTTGGGCACGAGCCGCCGTGTATCCGGCGAGATCGAAACTTCGGGCCGCGCCAATTGCACCGTTCGCCAGACGCGCCGCCAGCGCGCGTTGCTTGGGAGTCCATTCCGGACGGCGCAGGGCGAGATCTCGCTCGATCTCCTCCGCCGGTAGAGCGGCCAGAGTGACGACCATGGATCGCGAACGGATGGTGGGCAGCAGCTCACCGGGGTTTTCAGTCAGCAGAAAGATGGTGGCAAATTCCGGCGGCTCCTCCAGCACCTTCAACAGCGAGTTGGCAGCCTCCTTCATAAAAGAGGACTCGGTGAAGATGTAAATCCTTTCCTTCGCCTCGCCCGGCCGGTAATAAATCGTTTCGATGACGCGTCGGACCTGGTCCACTTTGATCATCATCTGCGGCGGATCGGGCGGGATCACCAATACATCGGGATGGGTCTGCACAAATAGCCGCGTTTCTTTCTTGTCTGTCTCGCGCAGATTCTCGCGCGCCTCGACGGCTTCCTCGAAGCGGGCGGCGAGGTCTTCCGATTGCGCGATGCGGACACAGTTGGAACACTTGCCACAAAAGTCAGGCAATCCGTCGGTGGTGATGGGCTCAAGACAATTGATGGCCTTGGCCAGCATGAGCGCCAGCGTGTATTTGCCTGAACCGGCCGGCCCCGCCAGAACTACCGCCTGCGGAAAACGGTCGCGTGCCAGCATCTCGCGCAGGCGATGGACGACGTCGGAGTTACCGTGAAAGTCGTTGAACAAAGCTATCAGCTCTCAGCGTACAGCTAAAGCACTTGGCAATTAGCAATTGGCATTTGGTCGGGAGAGGATTTTGTGAGTCTAGCAGATCAGCGCGATCCAAATCGCCCTTGCAAATTGCAAATTGCTAATTGCTAATTGCTTTAACTGACAGCTGAGAGCTGAAAGCTCTTCACGCCGTCTTCGCCGCCAACTTCACTTTCCGCCTTACAATCTCCACGATTCGCGCATGAGTTTCGGCCGCTGTCCCGCGGGCATTCACCAGCAGCACTCTCTGCGGTTCTCGAGCGGCAATCGCCAAATACGCGTTGTGTACTCTACCGAAAAAAGCCCGACTCTCCTGCTCGAAGCGGTTCTCGTCGTGCTTGCCGCGGCCGTTCCTGGCGTCCGCCTTATTGCGGCGGCGGGCGCGCTCCACGCTGGCTGCCACATCGGAATCCATGAGGATGGTGAGGTCAGGCTGCAAGCCGTGGCACAAAATGCGATGCAGTTCCAGCACCGGCTCGCTGCCCAGCTTACGGCCTCCGCCCTGGTACGCTTCGGTAGAGTCGGTGAAGCGGTCGCAGAGCACAATCCGGCCTTCGGATAGTCCCGGCTGGATCACTTCCGTGATGTGTTGAGCTCGCGAGGCGAACATCAGCGCCAGCTCGGCCATGGGGGAAAGGCCGGCAGTCGCGGTGTCGAGCAGTAGCCGGCGGATTTTCTCTCCGGTCGCAGTCCCGCCCGGCTCGCGCGTGACCACCACCGACAAGCCTTGCGCGCGCAGGACGCTCGCCAGCTTTTCCATCTGCGTGCTCTTGCCGCAGCCGTCGAGTCCTTCGAAAGTGATGAAGCGCCCGCGATGGGTATGGGGAGACACAGCCGGAATCATAAATCAGCGCTTGGCATTTGGCACTTCATCTGGCCTTGTCTTGGGCACCCATATCCAAAGGCTGTCATCCTGAGCGCAATCCGTCGATTCGCTTGCGAATAGGCGGATGGAGTCGAAGGACTCCTACCAGCTTCACGAAACCATGCCTTTAGTTTTTCAATAGACATCTGCTGCCACTCCGAACGCGTAATCATGAAAGCCAATAGGGGTCCTTCGACTCTGCCCAGGCCTCGCGTCGCGAAGCCTGGGCTCCGCTCAGGATGACAGCGTAGAGATGACCGGATTGACAGCGGCTGTTATATTCATCTGTCTTAAAACGTATCAATAGAGGGTGAGGAGCGTGTTTGTGACCAATTTCTCCGGGAAGATTTTTCGCCATATATTCGTGCTGATCGCTTTTGTCTCTCCCGTGTTTGCAGCGGCTACGGCCGCGCCCCAGGTCAGCATTTTTGTGGATGCCACCGAAGCGCCCCGGAAAATTTTTCATGCGCGGCTCACGATTCCCGCCAAGTCGGGCACGCTCACTCTTTACTATCCCAAATGGATTCCCGGCGAGCACGGTCCTACCGGGCCGGTTCAGGATCTCGCCGGAATGAAGTTCACAGCCGATGGCAAGACTCTCAACTGGCGCCGCGATCTGCTGGATGGCTGGACGTTTCACGTCGAGGTGCCGGCCGGAGTCTCCAGCGTTGAAGCCTCGCTCGATTTCATCTCGCCGGCTGGTTCAGAGGGCATCTACACCGGAGGCGCGACGGCCACCGATCGGATGGCGGTGTTGAGCTGGAACGACCTGCTGCTTTATCCCGAGGGTTGGACCTCCGACGAAATGACCTATACCGCGAGCCTGCGCTTGCCCGCCAATTGGAAATTCGGCACGTCCCTCGCCGTGGCTTCGCAGTCCGAAGGAGAAATCAAGTTCGCTCCGGTTTCCTTGACCATGCTGGTTGATGGCCCTGTCATCACCGGAGAATATTTGAAAGTCGTTCCGCTCAATGCCGGGCAGACTCCTCCGGTGGAGATGGACGTCGCCGCCGACAGCGCCGCTGCTCTCGAACCTCCCGCGGAAGTTTGGCAGCACTACAAGAATCTGGTCGCGCAAACCGATGCGCTTTTCGGCGCGCAGCACTACCGCGATTACCACTTCCTCTTTAGTTTGAGCGACCATGTGGCCCACTTCGGCCTGGAGCATCACGAATCCAATGACAGCCGGCTGGGCGAGCGTGCCCTGGTCAATCCCACGAAACGCCTTCTGGGCGCGGGATTGCTGTCGCATGAGTTCGTGCATTCCTGGAACGGAAAGTATCGGCGTCCCTACGACCTGGCCACCCCGGATTATGAAAAACCCATGCAGACCGACTTGCTTTGGGTTTACGAAGGTCTGACTCAGTATCTAGGCGAGATTCTCACCGGCCGCATGGGAGAGCGAACCCCGGAAGAATTCCGCGACTCGCTGGCTTATACCGCTGCCGTCCTGGATCACACACCCGGACGCGCCTGGCGCAATTTGCAGGATACCGCCGACGGCGTCCCCGCGATGCAGGATGCGCCTCTCCAGTGGGCGTCGTGGCGGCGCGGCCTTGACTATTATCCGGAAGATGAACTTACCTGGCTGTGGGCGGACACGATCATTCGCCAGCAAACTCACGGCCAGAAATCCCTGGATGACTTCTGCCACATTTTCCACGGTCCTCCGAGCGGACCGCCGCAGGTGAAAACCTATACGTTCGACGACATCGTCAACACCCTGAACCAGGTGGCACCCCATGATTGGCGGGGATTCTGGACCGAGCGCCTGACCAATCACGGTCCGGGAGCACCGCTGGGCGGCATCGAGGGCAGCGGTTGGAAGCTGGTCTATGACGCCACGCGGTCCACGCTGGTGCAGGCGTTAGAAATGGACAGAGACACCGTTAACGCTGCATTCTCCATCGGATTGTGGCTGAAAGGGGACGGCCTCATCACCGACACCGTCGAAGGTATGCCGGCGGCGCGGGCAGGCATTGGACCGGGTATGAGAGTGGTCGCGGTCAACGGCAAGAAGTTTTCCCGGGACGTGCTGGGCGATGCTCTGCGCGCCGGCAAAAGCAACTCAGCAGCGCTCGAATTACTGGTCGAAAACACGGAGTACTACAAAACTTACAAACTCGACTATCACGACGGAGAAAAGTTCCCGCACCTGGTTCGGGACGAATCCAAGCCCGACCTGCTGAGCGACATTATCAAGCCACACTGACAGTCGTCAGTCTTCAGTCGTCGGTCGTCAGGAAAGACGGGCCGGTCTCGGAGCAGCGGGTGTTTCTGACGACTGACAACCGATGACTGACGACTATTCCCCCGTGACGTCCGCGAACAGATCACTCTCCGGCAGCACCGGATCCGTTTTCAACGCCGCTGCCAGATGAAATAACTCCCGCCCACCGCGCTTGCGCGCGTGTTCTTCGAACATCGCCCACAACGGCTGCTGGGTGGTGTGAGCGCGAAAGGCGTCGAGTTTATTTTCCAGATAATTGCCGATTTCGATGATGGTCGTGATTGGCGGCAGAGTGATGGGCTGCCGTCCTGGCAGAGTGAAGTCGGCCGTGGTGTGGTAAAGCTTTTGAATCTGGTGCGGCAAAATCGAACCGGTCAACTGGTCGGGAAAGCGGTTGCTGCGCCCGGCCCAGTGGAAAGCCAGCGTGGCGAACACCGACGCCATACTGTGATCGGTGTGGCCAGTGACGCTGCCCGCCGCGTCAAATGTGAGCAGGACCTGTGGACGAAATTCCCGGATGCGCAGCGCGAGATCGGAAACCACGCGCTGCATCTCCAGCCGGTGAAGCTGGCCGTCGGGATAGTCGAGCACAATGCCGTGCGAAACTTTCAGGATTTTGCAGGCGGCGGCAAATTCCTCCCGCCGTGCCTCGCCAAGCTCCTTATCGTTGCGCGCGTTGCCGCGATGTGTGGCCGCCTGTCCCGGCGTCAGGCAAACGATGCAGGTTTCCACGCCACGTTCGTGATAAAGAAGCAAAGACCCGCCGAAGCTGCTGGCTTCGTCATCCGGATGCGCGGTGACCACCATCATGCGCTGCATGCAGGGATTGTATCTTCGATGTAGCGCCGGCGTCCCGCCGGCTGTCGGGTGGGCGTCCCGCCCACCCCATCAGGCCGGCCGGAGGCCGGCTCTACTAAATTCCTCGCCTTCCTGCAGCATGAAGGCCAGCACGTCCTGTGGAACCGGTGCATTCCACACCGGAGCGAATGATTGCCGATGCAGCGGAGAAGGTCCGTGCTCGCGCAGCGCCGCCAGGTGGCGGGGCGTGCTGTAGCCCTTGTTTGAAGCTAGGCCGTAGACCGGAAAGACCGGGTCCCATTCGACGATCATGCGGTCACGCTCGACTTTTGCAAGGATCGAAGCCGCCGCGATTGACGCCGAAAGAGCATCGCCGTGAATGATCGGCTGCTGGGGAAGATCGCAGTCCAGGCGCAACGCATCCACCAGCAGGTGGTCGGCGCCAGGGTCCAGAGCAAAAACGGCTTCGCGCATGGCCAGACGAGAGGCCTGGTAAATATTGATTTGATCGATGCGGGCGGCATCCACCGCGGCAACTGCCCAGGCGATAGCATGCTCGCGGATTCTTTCCGCCAGAATTTCACGCCGCTCCGCCGGCAAGAGCTTGGAATCGCGTAGACCTCGAACGCGGTACGCTGGATCGAGGATCACGGCCGCAGCCACAACCGGTCCGAACAGCGAGCCGCGTCCGACTTCATCTACACCAGCCACCAGGCGCGCCCCCAGTTGCCACATTTTCTTTTCAAACTTAAGGGTGCAATGCAGTCTCTTGAGCAGACGAAGCTTGGCGGCCGATGCCGAAAGCGGTTTTCCAGGCGCAGATCTGGTTTTTGGAGACACAGCGATCGTAGGACCATCTTCGCCTAGTCCGCAGCTGTGGCGCAATGTGGAAAACCTGTTTGATGAAAAAAGATGTATGGCTGTCATCCTGAGCGGAGAAGCTGCTTCGCGAAGCGAAGCAATTGCGGAGTCGAAGGACCCCTATCAGCTCGGCGGTTGTGGTGGGAGCTACTGGTTTTAAGATTGAAGCTGATATTCCAGGATTTTCGGTGCACCGACGCGCTATATGGGTCCTTCAGCCCCGCGGAAAGTTCGCGAAGCGAACTCTCCGCTCCGCTCAGGATGACAGATACGCGGTGATCGGCAGACTTTACCTGAAGAGCGAAATGCCCCAAGGGTAATGTTACCCCTCATTACCGCGGTAAATTGACCACCCTGCTCCGGCTTGCTAGTTTCAAGACGGAGAACTGTCTACCCGGGCACCCACTTGAGAGAAGAACACCCTAAAGCAGCGGAGCGCCAAAAGAAGCGCCTGCATGTCGCGCTCCCAATCCGCGTTACCTATTGGGACGACGCCCAAAAACCCTGCCTCGAGTTCGCCTGCACCTACGATATTTCCGAGCGCGGCGCCCGAGTGACTGGCCTGCGTAATGTGAAAGAAGCCGGCGAGGTCATCGCCATCGAGCGCGGCAAAAGCAAGGCCTTCTGCCGGGTGGTGTGGGTCGGAGAACCCAATTCGGAGTTGCAGGGTCAAATCGGTCTGCAGTGTGTCGAGGCAGACCGCGTTTTGTGGGAAGCCGAATTGCGCGACATGGTGGAGACCTATGAACCGGTGGTTGTCGAAGGCGCAAATCGGCCTCGAACTTTCTCCACCCACGAACGCCGCCGTCGCCGCGAGCGTTTCAGCCTGGAAGGAACGGCGGAGCTGTTGGAAGCGGGCGCGCACGGATCCAAAGCCAGCACAGTCGCCCTGAAAAATATGTCAGAGATTGGGTGCCTGGTTATGACCAACGAGATGGTCCCCGCCGGCACCGAGTTGCAGGTGACGCTGCACGTAGAGGATCAGAACTTGACGCTGAAGGGCACGGTCAGGCATGCCGAGCCAAATGTTGGTCTCGGAATCGAATTTCACAAGATCCGCAAAGGCGAACGCCAGATCCTGCAATTCCTGATCCGCAAGTTATCCGAGAAGCACTTCGAAGACACCCTGCAGTTCGAAATCCACAAATAGAAGACGGACTTCAGGCGTCGGACCCCCGAAGTCAGCGAGACAGTCTCGGGAGTTGCCGAGGTCTGAGGTCCGAAGTCTGATGCCTGACTCGCTACTTCGCGGCCACTTCCGCCACAGCCTGCTCGCGGTCGACATCCTTGAGCCGTGCCGCTTTGCCCTTTAGACCTCGCAGGTAATAAAGCTTGGCGCGGCGAACCTTGGAGGAGCGCAACAGCTCCACCTTATCGACCACCTTGGAATGGAGAGGAAAGATGCGTTCCACGCCATGGCCGAAGCTGATCTTGCGCACCGTAAAGCTGGCCTGCGGCCCCCGGCTGCGCGCAATCACCACGCCCTCAAATGCCTGCAAGCGTTCCTTGTCGCCTTCCTTAATCTTTACTTGTACCCGGATGCTGTCGCCCGGGACAAATTCAGGAATGTCAGTGCGTTTCGTCTTGGCTAAGAGTTTTTCGATGATCAGATTGGTCACGATCTTGTCCCCCAGTTAACGGAATTCTTGGAACTTACTTCAAGCCCGCTCGTCTGCGATGCGGGCCAGCATTTTTTTATCTTCATCGCCGAGCACGGCGCCCTCTAACAGGTCAGGCCGGTTGCGCAGCGTCTTCTCTAAGGCCGTCCGCCGGCGCCAGCGACGTATTTCTTCGTGGTTGCCCGACACCAAAACCTCAGGCACCTGCAATCCGCGAAAATCCGCAGGCCGGGTGTAGTGCGGATAATCCAGCAATCCGCCTGAGGAGCAAGTTGAATCGGCTCCATCTGGCTGCGCCGCCGCGGTCAGGGAAAACGACTCCTGCCGCGTCGAGGCTTCGTTACCCAGCGCGCCGGGAATGAGTCGCGTGACCGCGTCCAGAATCACCGCCGCACCAAGCTCGCCGCCGCTCAGCACGTAGTCACCGATCGATAACTCGCGATCGGCCAGATGCTCTCCCACGCGTTCATCCACACCCTCGTAGCGCCCGCAAATCAGGACGATCCGGTCCAGCGTCGCCAGCTCCGCCGCCACGACCTGCTCGAAACGCCGGCCTTGGGCCGAGAGCAACACCACGCTTTGCCTCGATCCGGGCGCAAGGCGCTGGGGACGGCTCTGAATACCCAGCCCTTCAATACATTCAAAGATCGGTTCCGGCTTGAGCACCATGCCCTCGCCGCCGCCGAAAGGGCGGTCATCCACGGTGCGGTGCCGGTCGTGGGCAAAAGCCCGCAAGTCGTGAACTGCGATCTCCGCCAGGCCCGCTTCCCGGGCGCGGCGAACAATGCCGTAATCCAGCGGTCCGCGAAAAAAGTCAGGAAAGATCGTTAAAATGTCGATCTTCATCGCGAACCTAACCCCTGTCATGCCGAGCAAGTGAGCCGCGCCTTGCGTGGCGAGAGCGTCGCAGCACCCTATACCCGGTATGTTGCTAGAAGGTACGGGTCCTTCGACTCCGCAACCGCTTCGCTTCGCGAAGCAGTGGCTACGCTCAGGAGGACAATTTTCTGCTGTTTCTCTGCTGTTCTTTCTCCTCTGCTGTCAGCGGCGCATTCAGCTCAAGCATCCCCTCGGGCAACATCATGTAAATCTTCTTCTGCTCGATATCCGTGCTCTTCAAGTACGCTTCCGCGTAGGGAATCTCGTACTCTTTCGATCCCGCCTTGACGATCAGCAGCGGCGCTTCACCCGCTCCAAACTGTACGTCCGCGACTGAACCAATCTCGCGCTCGCCGTCGAACACCGCGCATCCCACCAGATCGCTGACGTAAACCCAACCGGGCTCCAACTGGGATCGCTCGCTGACTGGAACCTGTAACTCGCATCCGATCAGCGTTTCAGCCTCGCTGATTGAACCGACGCCTTCAAACTTCAGGACCAGGTGGCTCTTGTGCGGCCACACTTCCTCTATCTTCAACTCGCGCCGGGGTCCATGTCCGTCCTTGGGCAGGGCCCAGAGCCGCATACCCTGCTGAAACCGGTCCGGGACGTCGCTGTGGGGCTCGGTTGCAACTTCGCCCCGGCGTCCCTGCGTTTTCAGAACGCGCGCCAGCGTGATGAACTCGTCGGCTATTCCAGAATCTCCAGGGTAAAACGCCGGTTGAACTTCAAACCGGCCGCGCCCAGCAGATTGCGCATGGCGCGCGCGGTGCGTCCCTGTTTGCCGATCACCCGGCCCAGATCGTTCGGGCCAACCGTGAGTTCGAGCACCGACTCCGTACCCTCTTCGACCTGATTGACGGAAACCTGCGCCGGATCATCGACCAGAGCTTTGGCAATCTGCTCAATCAGGGCGCGCATGTCTCCAGTTGGCTCGCTCATAATTGGCTCACCTCTGCCCGGTTCGACCCAGGCAGGATCCTGTTATATGCGGTGGAATTTGCCGTAACGCGCACCGGAGATCAGGCAACTGAAGCGGCGACCGGCGCGGGCTTGGACACGATCCGGCTGACTCGGTCCGACATCTTGGCGCCCTTGGATACCCAGTAGTCGATGCGCTCGCGCTTGAGTTCAATACTGGCGGGACTGGTGCGAGGATTGTAAGTTCCCACCACCTCGACCGGACGGCCATTGCGCGCGCGTTCCTTCTCGATGACCACCACACGATACTGCGGTTGCTTGCGCGCACCCGTGCGCGACAGACGAATCATTAACACAGAGCTTATGTTCCTTTCCTAGTTGCTTCAGGCAGGTTGTAACAAACCATTATTTTTGCAGAATTTAGCCGTATTAGCAAGTTTGCGCGTCTTCCATCTGACTCTAAATTCCCGCGAAATTTGTACCCACACCCCGCATTCTTGCTAATATAACCAGTTCAGTACAGCTCGGCTCACCAGGGAGACAAGAACAATGACTTACGTGATCGCAGAACCGTGCATCGGGACCAAGGACACAGCCTGCGTGGACGCTTGCCCGGTAGACTGCATTCATCCTAAAAAAGATTCTCCGGCGCACGCGGAAGAAGAGATGCTTTACATCGATCCCGTGGAATGCATCGATTGCGGCGCCTGCGTGCCGGTTTGTCCCGTGTCAGCCATCTTCGCGCTGGACGATCTCCCGGAAAAGTGGGCCTCATTCACCGAGCGCAACGCGAAGTATTTCGGACGGTAACAGCGGACTTCGGGCCTCAGACCTCGGCCTTCAGCCTTCAGTCGTCAATTTGGAGACCAAGAGCTTCGGCATTGTGCTGAAGCTCTTCGTCATTTGGGTAGCATGGCCTTCGAGGTCTGACGTCCAGGTCTGACGTGCCTTTCCATCTCCCCGCGGCTCCATTACAATCGAAGGTTAGTCTGCTGGGCCTCCATGGCGCTTAAGGAGTCGGAAGCGATCGTCTTGCGTACCTATCCGTTACGCGAAGCCGATCTGCTGGTCACGTTGTTCACGCGGGCAGAGGGGAAGGTTCGCGGCGTGGCGCGCTCAGCCAAGAAATCGAAGCGGCGCTTTGGCGGCGCGCTAGAGCCGCTGACTTACGTTCGGGCGTTCTACGAGGATCGCGAGCGCCAGGAATTGGCCCGTCTGGATTCCTGCGAAGTGCTGGAATCTCCGCTAGCGACAGAAGTTGGTTATCCGCGGGCGGTAGCGTTGGCCCATGTCGCGGAGTTGCTCGACGAGTTGTTGCCGGACCGCGAAGTCAATGATGCCGCGTTTCGGTTGGCGCTTTCAGTCATAGCGGGTTTGCGCGGGCCCGATGTATGGATGCCAGTAACCTATTTTGAGCTGTGGATGACCCGCCTGATGGGCTATCTGCCGGACCTCGGTGAGTGCATGGTTTGCGGGCGCGCACTGAACGGCAGCCGGGCGTTTTTTCACGTCCTGACCGACGGCCTGATGTGCGCCGACGACAAACGGTTGGCATCATCCGAGATTTCCGGAGAATCGCGGGTGCTCGCGGCTCAAATGTTTCGCGCGCCGGTAGAGAGTTTTTCCGGAACGCCATGGCCCAAGAAGCAGGGCAGCGACCTGAGAAAATTTCTGGTGCAGATTCTGCAGAGGCACATTGAGAAGAAACTCATCACCGCAGGTATGCTGGAAAAGATCAGCGTGTAACCGAGAACTGGGACCTGAAAACCAGGAACTGAAAACTAAGAGCCGAAAACTAAGAACTGAAAATTAGGAACCGAAACTCAAGACCTGAAGATTAAGAACCGAAGAATCACCGCCAAGCAGTCTCATGCCGACTCCCACGCCCAATCCGCTTAGTTTCCAGGAGCTGATCCTGCGGCTGCAGACCTTCTGGGCTGAACGTGGCTGCGTGTTGCAGCAACCTTATGATGTCGAGGTCGGCGCGGGCACCATGGCGCCGGAGACCTTTCTGCGCGTGTTGGGGCCGAAACCCTACAGAGTGGCCTATGTGCAGCCCTCGCGCCGCCCGGCCGACGGGCGTTATGGAGAAAATCCCAACCGCCTCTACAAGCACATGCAGTTGCAGGTCATCCTGAAGCCGCCGCCGGAAAATGTGCAGGAACTTTATCTGGAATCCCTGGGCGCGATGGGGATCGATCTGCGCCAGCACGACATCAAGTTCGAAGAGGACAACTGGGAATCGCCCACCCTCGGCGCCTGGGGAATCGGCTGGCAGGTCATGCTCGACGGCCTCGAGATCACCCAGTTCACCTATTTCCAGCAGTGCGGCGGCGTCGATCTCGACCCCATTTCAGCCGAACTTACCTACGGGCTGGAACGCATCGCCTCGTTTCTGCAGGACAGAGATTCGATCTATGACATCGTGTGGGCCCGCGATCCGGAGACCGGGAAGAGTACGACCTATGGCGATGTTCGCCTGGCCGACGAGCTGCAATTCTCCGTGTACAACTTCGAACTAGCTGACGTCGAAAAGGCGTGGAAGCATTTTGAACTATGTGAAGGTGAATGCAAGACGCTGTTGGAGAAGTATGCGGCACTGGACAAACAGAAAAAAGGAAATGGCGTTGGACGCGATAAGCAGCGCTTTCCCCTGCTCGCAGCCTACGACCTTTGCCTGAAATGTTCGCACCTGTTCAATATCCTGGATGCTCGTGGCGCCATCTCGGTGACTGAGCGTGTCGGCGTGATCGCACGAGTGCGGGCGCTGGCGGTGGGAATCGCGAAAGCTTTCGTGGATCAACAGCGCGGCGACTTGATGGAAGAATTAGAGCAGGAAGTTGTCGCAGACGAGAAACTAAAGAGGCGGCCGGAAGTGGCGCCCACAACTGCGTAAGTAATGTCATCCTTAGCGGAGGGGAAACTTCGCCTCGCGAAGTTTCCGCGCAGTCGAAGGACCCCTATAAGCGGCACGATCGCAGACGGCTAGGGGTCCTTCGACTCCGAGAGTTCGCTCGTCGAGCAAGCGAACCTTCACCGTTCAGGATGACAAGGATTGAAACGAATGCCAGATTTTCTTCTCGAGATCGGTTGCGAAGAGATTCCAGCGCGGATGCTGGACGCCGCGTCGCTGGAGCTGCGCCAGCGCGTGCACAAGCTCCTCGATCGCGAAAGGCTTTTGCCCGCGGGTGCCGTGACTTATCTTGACACGCCCCGCCGCCTGGCAGTTCTTGCCGCCAACATTCCGCCGGCGCAACCAGATATCGTTGAGCAGGTGACTGGACCGTCCGTAAACGTGGCTTTCAAAGATGGGCAGCCGACTCCGGCAGCGCATGCCTTTGCCAAGAAGGCTGGCGTGGATGTCTCCCAATTGCAGCGCACGGAAACCCCGAAGGGCGAGTACCTGGCGGCGAAGATCACGAAGACCGGACGTTCCGCGGCAGAATTGCTTGCCGAGGCCCTTCCTAAAGAGATTGCTTCGATCTATTGGCCCAAGAATATGTACTGGCGCAAACCCAGTGAGCGCTTCGTGCGCCCGGTGCGCTGGCTGGTGGCGATGCTCGACGCGGAGATCATTCCCCTGGAATTTGACGGAGTCCGCGCTGCCAACCAATCGCGTGGACATCGAATTCTGGCCGACGGGCCGGTCGCCATCGCTCGCGCGGGAGCTCCTTATATAGAGGCGTTGGAGCGGGCCAAAGTCCTCAGCCGCGAGCAAAGGGAAAAGCAGATTCGTAAAACTCTCGATTCTGCCACTCGCACCATTCCCGGCGCGCGCTGGCGCGAAGATAAATCGTTGCTCGATACGGTGGTCAACCTGACCGAATGGCCTGCGGCCATCCTCGGCGAATTCGATCCTGAATTTTTGGCACTGCCCGAGGAAGTTCTGGTCACAGTCATGCGCGACCATCAAAAATATTTTGCGGTTGAGGATTCCCGCGGCAGCTTGTCGCCGCATTTTCTGGCGGTGCTGAATACTGACGGGGATCCTGCCGGCATCATCCGGCATGGGCACGAACGGGTCCTGCGTGCGCGTTTTAACGACGCCCGCTTTTTCTGGCAAACTGACCAGAAGCATTCATTGCGCGAACGGACCGCGTGGCTGAAGAATGTCACCTTCCAGAAGGACCTGGGCAGTTATTACGACAAGGTGCTGCGAATACAGCGGGTATGCAGTTGGATCTGTGAGAGCATTCGCCAGCGCGGAATTGCGCTTCGCCCCGGAGTCATCCATAAAGCGGCATTGCTGGCCAAGACCGATTTGACCACCGAGCTAGTCAAAGAGTTCACCGAACTGCAGGGCATTGTGGGCGGCTTGTACGCAAGAGTGCAGGAACTCGATCCCGACATGAAGGCCGATGCCCGCGAAGCCGTCGCCACCGCGATTTACGATCACTACAAGCCGGAATCCATGGAAGACTCGGTGCCGCGGACAGTCGAAGGAGCCGTGCTCTCCATCGTCGATAAAGCTGACAGCATCGCCGGCATGTTCGCGCTCGGACTGCAGCCGACGGGATCGAAAGATCCGTTTGCTCTTCGCCGCCAGGCCAACGGAATCGTCAAGACCATTGCAGAGCACAAGCTGCCCATCAGCCTCAGCCGGTTGTTCAAGGATGCGCGCGAAGCCTATCGCGGTTCAGCGGCGGAGACAAAGTTTCCTCCCACTATTGATTACAGTGCCGCAGTCAAACATTTCCTGCGTGAACGCCTGGAATTTTATTTGCGCGACGCCCTCGGCTTCAGCTACGACGTAGTAAACGCGGTGCTGGCGGCTGGAGCCGACGACGTGGTAGGAGCCGTTGCGCGCACCCGCGCCGTCAGCGAAGCCCGCGACTCTGAGGACTTTACATCGGTCTGCATCGCGTTTAAGCGCGTGAAAAATATCCTCGCGCAGGCGAAGGAGAAGAAGATCGATTACCCCGCGGCGCCGCAGCGCCAGGGCATGTCGGAAGTAGAAGAAGAGCTCTATGAGGAATTGACGGTT
Organism: Terriglobia bacterium; assembly: GCA_963822555.1. Taxonomy (GTDB): domain Bacteria; phylum Acidobacteriota; class Terriglobia; order Terriglobales; family Acidobacteriaceae; genus JAIQFF01. The sequence continues at coordinate 2,328,323 of CAWGHY010000002.1, read as the reverse complement.
CACGGTATCGCGTTCAACACCCACGCTGAGAAGGGCGAATACCGGGATGCTCTTTCCGAACTGGCAAAGCTCAGGCCTTCCTTAGACAAGTTCTTCGATCGAGTCATGGTGATGGTCGACGATTCGGAACTACGCGGGAATCGACTCGCACTTTTGAGCCTGTTCGAGAAAGAATTTACGCGTATCGCCGATTTCTCCGAAATCGTGACCGAAGGCAAAGAATCCAAAGAATCTCCGAAACAATAAAGGACCAACTCCCATTATGGCGACACAAACTCTCCCTGAAACCAGCCTTGCAACCACCGATAAGAATTCCGCCACCAAGTACGTCTTCTCCTTCGGCGGCGGCAAAGCCGATGGCAACGGCAAGATGAAAGACGATCTTGGCGGCAAAGGCGCTGGCCTCGCCGAAATGACCAATGCCGGGCTGCCGGTGCCTCCGGGTTTCACCATTCAGACCGAGGCTTGCCGGGAGTACATGCGCAGCAATGGCGTCTCGGCTGAAGTCGAACGCCAGATGGATGCGGCGCTTCAGAAGCTCGAGGAATTGCAGGGCCAGAAGCTGGGCAAGGGTGAGAATCCGCTGCTGGTGAGCGTGCGTTCCGGCGCGAAGTTTTCCATGCCCGGCATGATGGACACCATTCTGAACCTCGGGCTCAACGATCAAAGTGTCGAAGCTCTCGCGAAACGTAGCAACAATCCACGCTTCGCCGCGGATTCCTATCGCCGCCTCATCCAGATGTTTGGCGCCGTGGTGCTCGATATCCCCAAGCCCGCGTTCGATGAAGTCTTCGACGCCAAGAAAAAGCAGAAGAAGGCCAAACTCGACACCGACCTCGACGCCAAGGCCCTAAAGGAAGTAATCGAGGAATACAAGAAGGTAGTCAAGAAACATACCAAACACGATTTTCCTCAGGATCCCCATACCCAGCTCGTCATGGCGCGCGACGCGGTGTTTCGTTCCTGGCAGAATGACCGTGCCAAGCACTACCGTCGCATCAACAACATCGATGACATGTTGGGCACTGCGGTCAATGTGCAGGCTATGGTCTTCGGCAACCTTGGAGACACCAGCGGCACCGGAGTGGGCTTTACGCGCAATCCCGCCACCGGCGCGAAAGAGTTTTACGGTGAGTTCCTGATGAACGCACAGGGCGAAGACGTGGTTGCCGGCATTCGCACTCCGGTACCGATCCTCGAATTGCAGAAGGTCATGCCGGCCGTTTATGACCAGTTGCGAGAGATTACCACCCGCCTGGAAAAGCACTACAAAGACATGCAGGATTTCGAATTCACCATTCAGGAAGGCAAGCTGTACATGCTGCAAACCCGCAACGGCAAACGCACTGGACCGGCGGCGGTGCGGGTTGCCCTGCAGATGGTGGATGAAGGGTTGATCACGAAAGAAGAGGCGATTTTTCGCGTCGACCCCAACCAGGTTTATGAATTCCTGTTGCCCCGGCTGGATGAGAAAAGCGCGAAGGTCGAAGTCCTGGCGACAGGCCTGCCAGCATCACCGGGAGCGGCCGTCGGACAGATTGTTTTCACCGCTGACGAAGCGGTGGAGAAAGCCGGCCACGGAGCTACAAAAAATCCCGTCATTCTGGTGCGGGCGGAAACCACGCCCGAAGACATCCACGGCATGGAAGTCGCTGCCGGAATTCTGACGTCGCGCGGCGGCATGACCAGCCACGCGGCCGTGGTCACTCGTGGCATGGGCAAGTGCTGCGTGGCGGGCGCGGGCGATATCGAAGTCGACGAAAAAGCCCGCGAGATGCGCGTCAAGGGGCAGGTCTTCAAAGCCGGAGATTGGATCTCGCTCGACGGCACCACGGGACGCGTCATCAAAGGCAAGCTCGGTACCATGGCGGCGAAGCCCGACGACCCCGAACTGATGAAACTTATGTCGTGGGCCGAACCCTTCCGCAAACTCGGCGTGCGTGCCAATGCCGACATTCCGCGCGACGCCATCCAAGCGCGCGCCTTCGGCGCCGAGGGCATCGGCCTCTGCCGCACCGAGCACATGTTCTTCGGTGAAAAGAAGCTGCCTCACATGCGGGCCATGATTCTGGCCAACACCGAAAAAGATCGCCGCGCTGCGCTCAAGAAACTGCTGCCGTTGCAGCGCGCCGATTTCGTCGGAGTCTTCCGCGCGATGGATGGCTTCCCGGTCACGATTCGCACCCTCGATCCGCCCTTGCACGAGTTCCTGCCGCGGCGCGAAGACCTGATGGTCGAAATCGCCGTGCTCGAAGCCACCAAGCCGAAGTCTCCCAAACTGAAGGGACTCAAAACGCTTCTGCGCCGGGTAGAGGAGTTGCACGAATTTAACCCCATGTTAGGGCATCGCGGCTGCCGCCTGGGAATCACCTATCCCGAGATCACCGAGATGCAGGCCCGCGCCATCTTCGAAGCTGCTGTAGCAGTCGCCAAAGACGGAGTCAAGGTCTTCCCGGAAGTCATGATTCCGCTCACCGCGACCTTGAAAGAAATGGCGAACCAGGCGGCGATCGTCCATCGCGTCGCCAAGGAAGTCTTCGAGGAAAAGGAGAGAAAGGTTGATTATCTCGTAGGCACGATGATCGAGTTGCCGAGGGCCGCGCTGGTGGCGGACGAGATTGCCAAGGAAGCGCAATTCTTTTCCTTCGGCACCAACGATCTGACCCAGACCACCTTCGGTTTCTCCCGCGACGACATTAACAAAGTGCTTCCCACCTATTTGGAGGAAGGCATCCTTAAGCAGGATCCGTTCGCCGTTCTCGATCAGGAGGGAGTCGGACAGTTGGTGAAGATGGCGACCGAACGCGGTCGCAAAACTCGCCCCGGCCTGAAAGTCGGAATCTGCGGCGAACACGGTGGCGAGCCGTCATCCGTCGAATTTTGCCACCGGGTGGGACTCAACTATGTTTCGTGCTCGCCCTTCCGCGTGTTGACGGCGCGGCTGGCCGCAGCCCAAGCGGCCGCAACCGATAAGTTGAAAGTTGAAAGCGGAAGAACAAAGTAGTGGACGAGGGGAGCACGAAATAGTTTCTTTGTGCTCCTCCGTGTACTCAGTGTCCTGGGTGGTTAAGCGGTTATTGGACCTTCTGCAAACGGGCAATCAGCTTCTGCGCGAAGTTCTGTTCCGATTCGGACCACAGTAACCGCGCATTGGCGCCGGAATTCTTTTCCACCTTGCTCGTGAACTCCACAAGTTTCTGCACGTTGGCGCGTACTCTCGCCGCGGCCTCTTCGGTGAGCGGCACGTCCTCCTGTAGAAAAGGCGAGTCCAGGCCGAGGTCCACCTGGACGTGGCCCTCCTGCTGGTACACTCCTTCGTCGAACTCGATGCCGTGCACGAGAAATTTTACCGGCGAGGGCCGCAGGGTCCACTCTCCATTGTCGGCTACCACCCACAGGTCCCAGAAGGCTTCAAACATGTAGGCGTAATCTTCATGCAGCAGGTCGGAGGCGATCAGCACCGCTTCTTCCGGCGACACTCCTGGCCTGAAGCGCCGTTCGAGAATGGTCGGTTCATTCCATGACACGGGATGAAGAGCCAGATAGGTGATCCCAGGCTGTGCTACCGAAAACGAAAACTGGCGCATCACAGCCAGGGCATGAGGCAGCATGTCATCCACCTCAAAAGTGGAGAACCAAATACTCAGATAAAGAGGATCGGGCATTTGAGAAGCGGCCATCGCCGCGCGCATCTATTCTAAATTGTCACGGCCGCTCGCGTCGCGTTCGAGCACGAGCTCCAGGCGCAAGAATTAAAACGGCTCCTACTTGCGGGAGATCCGGTTGAAGTCGATCTTGCGCACCACCTTAAACCCCAGTCGGAGGTAAAGTGCGATGGCGCGTTCATTGCTCGCGGAAACATGGAGCCACGACACAATTCCGTCGCGACGATGATCGCTCACCAGTTGCCATATCAGGCTCGCGGCCAGACCTTTTCCCCGATGGGCGGGATGGGTGCAGATGCCGCTGATCTCGGAGTATCCCTCGAGCACTAAACGCTCGCCGCCCATCGCAATCAATTCGCCCTCGGAGCGAACGCCATAGTACGCGCCCATTTCGTGAGTTCTTTTACGAAAGAATCCCGGGAAAGCCAGATTCGTGAGTGCGACCATCTCCGCCGCGTCCGCTGCAGACAGGCTGACCAGTTTGGTTGTCGAGGCAGCCGGCGTAATTTCCTCGGGCAGCGCCATCTGCAGGACCCCCATGGTTTCTTCAACCACAAGCTCCGGCACGCGCGGCCAATGGTCCCCAATAAGCCAGGCGGATTCACCCGGCGCGAGCAGCGAGTGAAGCTCTCCTAGAGCGCTGGACCTTTGAGCAGCGACGGCCACGAAAGGCGCGACCTCGGCCGAGTAGCGGCACGCATCACCCGCGCACACCGCCAGGTGTCGATGCTTGGTTTGGAGAGCGTGCCACGCCGGATTGGCGAAGAGGTGTTCTGGCAGGTCGTTCATTCATCTAGAAACATACACGAGCAGACATGCCGGCAGAAAATTCGATCTCAGCGGATCAGGATAACCGGAAGTACATAACTTTCGGCACGGGTCGATCACGGGTCCACCGTAAGGCTCTTCTTGCGGAGGTTCGTGATATGAAATCTAAAGGAATAAAGGAGGGCCCTGAAGTGAAGTCATTCAAGGTAACGTGCGTAATTTTAATTCTGGAGACCCTTCTGTTCGCCTGCCCGGTCTCGGTCTCCTGCCCGGCCGATCACAGCGAGATGCACAGGGTAGGGGATGAATATTCCGGGTTAGGCCATTTTGCGATCTACCAGCACACGACCTCTGCCGGCGTGACCCACCAGGTACCGATTCGCTGCGATCAGTAGGAAGGTCGGGTTTGCGATCGACTCGCTTTAGTTTCCCTTTCTTCGAAAAACCCCAGTGCTCTGCGCGAAATTCTCAAATGATAATATTCGGTACTATAAGAGATCGAACCTTTCCCCATGTAGTGATTGGATTCATCTCATGCAAGAGCGCATCCGATTCATCGATCACAACGGCAAGAAAGTTCTCCTGGTTGATTTGTCAAACTGCCCGGTCGACCAGGTCGAGGATGTGGTTCGCAAGGTTCCCGACTACGTAACGGCCCAGCCTTTGGGCTCAGTCCTGGTGCTTACCGATTTCACTGGCGCAACATTTAACCGCGACGCTGTACGCGCGATCAAGGAAACGGCAGTGTTCGACAAGCCTTTCGTTAAGAGATCGGCATTGGTCGGGATCGAAAGTCTGCCAACCTCCTTTTATGATGAACTCATAAGCTTTTCCCGCCGGGATATGACGATCTTCAAGACCCGCAATCTTGCTTTGGATTGGCTGGCGGCCGATTCGGCGGATTGAGCGGATCTCTGCGGCTACCTTCTGCTGTGAAAATGGCTGGCGACTGTCCGCTGCCGCACAAAGAGGTCTACGCGCGAACCCTCGATTACTTCGGGAACCCTTCTCTCCACTGCGTCACTGGCCCCGGTCAATTCCACATGGTAAGATTCGACCAACTAAACCTTCGTAGAACGTTACGAGGGTCCGCACTACTTCAGCTTCGTGCTGATGCGAAGCTCGCAGGAAGTGCCGCTTGGGCCGTAACGTCGGGAGAGGTCCCGATGTTGAAAAGTAGTGAGAACTTTGGGTCTTGCAGATTCTGCGGCTCTACGCTGCGCCATACCTTTGCCGATCTGGGTATGTCCCCGCCGTGTGAGAGCAACTTGAACCTCGATCAGTTGAACGAGGCGGAGCAGTTCTATCCCTTGCATGTCTTTGTGTGCGAGGAGTGTTTACTTGTCCAGTTGCAAGAATACGTAAGCCCGGCCGCTATTTTCACCGAATACGCCTATTTTTCCTCTTTTTCCACCCATTGGCTGAAGCACGTGAAGGCGTACACCGATCTTGCGGTCGAGCGTTTCCACTTGGACAAGAACAGCCTGGTGGTTGAGTTGGCCAGTAACGACGGCTATTTGCTGCAGTACTTCGTGGAAAAGGGAATCCCGGTGCTGGGCATCGAGCCGGCTGCGAACGTAGCCGAGGCGGCGCGGAAAAAAGGAATTCCGTCCCTCGTAAAGTTCTTTGGCCGCGAGACCGCCGCGGAACTGGTGAAAGAAGGGAAGCGAGCCGACCTCATCGTCGGCAACAACGTGCTCGCCCATGTTCCCGACCTCCGCAGTTTCGTCGAGGGCATGAAAATCTTACTGAAGCCCGAAGCTGTCATAACCCTCGAATTCCCGCATCTGATGCGCCTGATCGAAGGCAACCAGTTCGACACGATCTACCATGAACACTTCTCCTACTTCTCTTTTCTCACGGTGAGGAACATCATGGCCGCCTTCGACTTGACCATCTTCGATGTGGAGGAACTTTCCACGCACGGAGGTTCGTTAAGAATTTATGTTCGGCATAAGCAGGACGCTTCGCGTCCCGAGACCGAACGCGTCCGCGAGCTGGTGGAACGCGAGAAAAAGGCCGGCTTCGACCGCCTGGAGACGTATTTCACCTTCGGAGAAAGAATCAAGGAAACCAAAAGAAGGATCTTGGCTTTTCTGATCGATGCAAAGAGGTCGCAGAAGTCGATCGTCGGCTACGGGGCGCCCGGCAAAGGCAATACGTTACTGAACTACTGCGGCATCCGGACCGATTTCCTGGACTACACGGTCGACCGCAATCCCTACAAACATGGAAAATTTCTTCCCGGCACGCATATTCCCATTTTTCCTCCGGAAAAAATTCGCGAGACTCGACCGGATTATGTTCTGATTCTTCCCTGGAACCTGAAGGAAGAAATTCGAGAGCAGTTGCAGTACATTCGCGAGTGGGGCGGAAAGTTCGTGGTGCCGATTCCAGAGGTGGACATCTTTCAGTAGGGTCACCCCGGCGCAGTGAACACCAGTTTCACACCGCTATAACTCCGCGCACTATAATGTCGGAGGTCCGTTCGAGCGTGATCGGTGAGCAAGGCTTCGTCGCACTGGGCCTTGTGAGTCCCGATTCCGTTGCCAGGCTCTGCCGCGCCGATTCTACAATCGAAGATGCCGAACAATCCATTCGAATTCAAAGAACTCCGAGCCACTCTTGACCTGACGGACGTCGGTCAGGAAATCCATGCTTTGATTCAAGAGCTCTACCCGATTTGCCGAAGCATCACCGGCGATGGCTTCCGCCAGACTCTCGCCAGGTTGAAAAAGGAAATACCACTCGAAACGCATGAAGTGGCCAGCGGCACCAAAGTCTTCGACTGGACGGTGCCCCGCGAATGGAACATCCGCGATGCTTACGTCAAGAATTCTAGCGGAGAGCGGGTCATCGACTTTCGCCAGCATAATCTGCACGTCGTGAATTACAGTATTCCGGTCCATAGAGAGATGTCGCTCGCCGAGTTGCGCCCCCACCTTCATTCCCTGCCCCAGCAGCCGGATTTAATTCCGTACCGGACCTCTTATTACAAGGAGAACTGGGGGTTCTGTCTCCCCCATCGGCAGCTGGAGCAGATGCCGGAAGACAACTACGAAGTCCGCATCGATTCCACCTTGCAGAACGGCCATTTGACCTATGGCGAATATTTGTTGAAGGGAGCGTCGCAGGAGGAAGTGCTTATCTCCTGCCACAGCTGCCATCCCTCGCTGTGCAACGACAATCTTTCGGGCGTGACCGTCGCAACTTTTTTGGCCAAGCATCTTGCCCGCGTGCCGCTGCACTACTCTTACCGGTTTCTGTTCATACCCGGAACCATCGGCTCGATTACCTGGTTAAGCCAGAACGAGGACCGGGTAAACAAGATCCGGCACGGCCTGGTGCTTACCTGTGTTGGCGACAGCGGCTCGGTTCACTACAAAAAAAGCCGGCGAGGCAACGCGGTGATCGACCGCGCGGTGATTCAGGTCCTGAAACATTCCGGCCAGCCCTATGAAGTTCAGGAGTTTTCGCCCTACGGGTACGATGAACGGCAATATTGCTCGCCCGGATTCAACCTGCCCGTGGGCTGCTTCATGCGAACGCCCCATGGCAAGTTTCCCGAATACCACAGCTCCGCCGACAACCTGGAGTTTATGAAGCCTGCCAGCCTGGCCGACTCTTTTTCCAAATGTCTCGCGGCATTCTATGTTTTAGAAAACGACGATACCTATGTGAACCTGAACCCGCACTGTGAACCCCAGCTGGGAAGCCGCGGTTTGTACCGCACCATGGGCGGACACCAGGATGAAAAATTGCAGGAGACAGCCATGCTCTGGGTATTAAATCAGTGCGACGGCCAGCACAGCTTGCTGGAGATCGCCGAGAGGTCAGGGCTGCCCTTCGACGTCATCAAGGATGCAGCCGACAATTTGTTGCGCCATGATTTACTCAAGCTTTATAAGGGAACTCCCTCTCCGGAGTTGCATCAAGCATGACGGCACTCAAGAACCAGGTTGCGGTCGTCACGGGAGCCAGCAGCGGAATCGGCAAGGCCATCGCGTTGGGCCTCGCACATCAGGGCGCGTCGCTCTGCCTGATCGGGCGGGACCTGAAGGCGCTGCAACCGGTAGCCGAGGCCGCCAAAGGAAAATCACCGCAATGCCGCTGCTACCAGGCTGACCTCGAAGTCGATAGCCAGGTTGAGAAAGTTGTCGCAGATATCAAGCGCGAAAATCAGTCCGTTCATATTCTGATTCATAGCGCCGGCGTGATCTGGATGGAGCCTCTCGAGACCGCAGCCGCCGCCCACCTCGACAGCCATTACAAGATTAACCTGCGCGCTCCCTACGTCTTGACCCAGGGTCTTTTGCCCCAACTCAAATCCCAGCACGGACAAATCGTGTTTGTGAACTCGAGCAGCGGACTTGCGGCCAGAGCCAATGTCGGTCAGTACGCTGGCAGCAAGCATGCGCTCAAGGCAGTTGCGGATAGCCTACGCGAGGAAGTGAATCCCGCCGGAGTCAGGGTTCTCAGTCTTTTTCTAGGGCGCACCGCGAGCCGCATGCAGGCCGCCATCTACGCGGCGGAAAAGAGGGAGTACCATCCGGAACTGCTTATGCAGCCCGAGGACGTCGCCTCCGTGGCGATCCATGCCCTGACTTTGCCGCGATCGGTGGAGGTCACCGAAATCCACATGCGGCCTCTGGTCAAGTCGTATTAGAGTGCCAATCGCTTTTGTCGGAAGCACGTGGCCAAAGCCGGGCTTCATTCCGACGCAGGGACGAAAACGCTGCTGGCCGCCACCAGCTCGGCATTCGACACTTCCGTGCGCAGCTTGACGCTTTGCAACCCGCTCTTTTTTACCGGCTTGGCCAAAAATGTCAGCAGGTACTGATTCTGTAGTCGCCGACCTAAGTCGTCGAGGTAAGGAGAGAATGATACCGGAGCTTCCGTCCCCAGATAAAAGGATTCGCCACCGGTTTCATCCGAAAGCTCGGAGAGATAATTCTGGCCCCAGTTAATCCGCCAGAAAGTGTGGCCGAAGTGGCCCGCTCCCGGAGTGTAAATCGAGAAGATGACGATGCCGGCCCGCTGCGCCTGCTCCACCGCTTGATCGACATAAGGGTCCGACGCGCCACCTGGTCCGTAGCGATCGATCCCGTCGGTCACCATCAAAATCTCCCGGCGCACCGGGGCATCAGGCCAACGTTTCATCAGGTCGGAAACCGAAAAATAAGGACTGGCATTGATCCCGGCCGATTGCAGCGGGAGCCGCAAACCCTTGGCCGCCAAGGCATGGTCGTCAGTGAAGTTCTGCACGATGTCGACCGTCCCGTCGCGCATGTATCCCACGCCGATCCGGGTCGTGGCGGGCTGGGAGTTGATAAATCGCCGAAGGTCCTCGAGCTGGGAACCAAGGCTGCTGCCGGAAGCGTCATCCAGCAAAATAAATAGCTCGAGCCCGGCATGCTCGCCCTGCAAAGGAATCCAATCGGTCGTCTTGACCCGATCGCGCCCCTGAAACACCATCACGTCTTCCTTCTGAATGGCGGGCACGTCATTGCCATGACGGGCTTCCGCCGTCACCACCATGTGAACCGCGGTTCCGGTTGCGGGCGGTTGCTGAGCGGTGAGCCGGCCGGGAATCACCGCCAAAATCGCGATGACGAACAGTGTGTCAAGTCGGGAGAGGGTTCTATTCATTGGAATATTTCTCGAACAGTGGACTTATATCACGAATCAAAATGTCCCGCCGCCATTCCCTAAGCAGTCGCGAAGACCCAATCCGCCGATTTCAAAACGCATCCTGACCCGCGCCGGGGCTGAGGATGGTAGAATGCAAATGCTTGATTCCTCAGTGGTCCCCGTCGTCTAGCCTGGCCTAGGACATCGCCCTTTCACGGCGGTAACACGGGTTCAAATCCCGTCGGGGACGCCAAACATGTCAAAGAAGTCTTTCGCGGTTGTCTTCAAATCTCCAAGTGACTGAAAAAACTCACTCCAACCCTCCATTACTCGATTGTTCTGACGGTTTAAAAAGCCATTTTCCTGACTCCATACCAAACCACCGGGGAAGAGCGCTGTTTGAAGTTCCTTCCTGCCGTTGATTCCGGCTTTTTTCCAGGTGGTCACAAGGTCAATTAACTCGCGCTTACTTTCCTCAATCAGTTCTTGCATCAGATTCTGTTCTGATTCCAAAGCCTTTAGCGCGTTTTCGATCTCAGTCAAATCCGCCGTGTTCGTGATTTTTAAGGAATCAAAATCCTCTGACGAAAGTTGTCCAGTGAGCATGGCCTTGATTGCCGCCGAGTTTAAACGGCTGATCTCCTCACGCCTCGTTCTTAGTCTCCCGGAGTCGCGCCGAATGCTTTCCTCGCGCACCGCCCAGCGCCTCTTGGCTATCTCGGGGAGCTGTTCCAGCAACTCTGTCGTCGGCGCGTACATTCCTAACAGACCGACGAAGTCCTGTTGAAGCTGTGTGCTGGCAACAAGCACCGCTCGGCAATCGGGTCTGTAGCACCAGTAGTAAGGGAATTTGCCCTTGACGATGCCTCCGGTCAGACCTTTACCGCACCCAGCACACCACACGAACTGCCGCAAAGAGAATTCAGGATGAACGGTCCGTCGTGGCTGTGCGGTTCTCGACCGCCCTGCAAGTATGTCCTGCACGCTGTCAAAAAGTTCCTGCGGCACGATCGCCTCATGTACGCCTTGCACCAGTACATCTCCAGATCGGACCCACCCCGCATAAATTGGATTCCGCAACATGCAAAACCAAGTCTGACGCGGTACAGGTCGCAGCTTGCGCGTGGTCAGGCCGAGCGCAGTGACCGTACGCAATGCTTCGTCCGCGTTGTACCCGCCAGTTGCGATCAACTCAAATCCTTTTCGCACCAGCGGCGCTCGTTCGGTATCGGGCCTGATGATTGATCCTTTTCCATTTTTCTCATTCCGATAACCGACGGGACTTACCCATATGAAACGTCCCGCTTTTACCGCAGACTGCATTCGGAGCTTCGTCTTTTCGGACAAATCGTCGCTGAAGAATTGGGCATTAACAAAAAGCATGTTCCGCTGGTACACGCCTGCGGCTGTATTTCCAGCGATCGGCTCATCGATCGAAATCACCTCAATTCCGAGCAGGCTCAAGGCATTCATGGACGTAGCCTGGTCCCCCACATTGCGGGCAAATCTCGAAAAGTCCGCCACGATCACTTTGGAAATCTTGCCGTGCTGTTTTCGACAAAGATCCATCATTCGTCGGAAATCAGGGCGCTTTGAAATTGTCCGAGCAGATTGTTTATCAACGAATGTCTCCAGGATTTCGATCTCGTGACGGCGACAATATTCTCTGAACTTCTCGTTCTGCACCGCCAAGCTATTATTATTCTCGGCCTGTTCAAGCGTCGAAACGCGGGCGTAGCAAACTACTCCCGGCATAGGTCACCTCCGTTCAGAATAACGAACCGTCAGGGACACCGTAATTCGAAGGAGTGTTCGTGGCTAGGGAAATCGTGACGATCCGTCGGGTAATTCGATTTTGTTTCGCATAATGGGAGATTTCGGATCAGGTGAACAGTTGTCCAGGTTTTTCGCGGAAGCGTACGTTGTGGACATCTGCCGCAGTGAGCAAAGAATACCCGCCATGCTCTCCAAACGACGCGATTGGCAGGGCGGTAGCCTGTGACACTACCGAACTGAAAGCGGTATCGCTCAAAATGAAGCCAGGATGTTCCGTGACATTCCGCTCGTTCCGCCGGTATAGCCAGAGCGAATCTCCCATTGTGAGAAAAATTCTTCTTTGTCTCCTCGAAAATGGCTTTTCCCACTGGGAAAAATTAATGAGCGGGGTTATGTTCGTCGCTCAAGGAGGAAAAATGACCACAGCCTCCGAGCAGCCGGAGGACGAGCTTCGTTTTGTAACACCGGGCCGAATGCCTGTCGTGTGTCTGCCGTGCGGTCTCCGTTCAGGTACTCCAGCCTCCCAGCTTGGATCACAGCTCAGGAGAAGCGGGCAGGGGGATGTGGCAGGAAGCGCCGGGGCGCGAACAATTGATAGTGACCAGTTTTTCAGCCGTGCACCAAACTGTGACCGTGGCACAGTATTTCGACGCCTGCCTGTCAACGGTCAAGCATACGAATGTCGGCCAAGACTCCTCAGCCGCGCAGCCGGAGGTTCGGTATCGGCAAGGCCGGGATCGCCATGCACGTTAAAAATACAGTTCGATCTACGTCACTGTGCATGGTCATCATATGGTTTGTGTCGTTTAGGTGGCAAAACGTAATACTAGGTGAGCTTGTGTCGCATACCTCGCTGCCCGCCAGAAGTACTGTGGGTTTGATTTCCCAGACTGCCAACGGACCCGTCAACTGGGGGCTTTAATTTGCGCGGGAAGTCTGACCCGAGCTTGCGCAATTTCAGCCAATTATCGTCGGTTTTCAGTCACCCGGGTGACACCGGATCGGAGGGACTAAAAGGGGAAACTCATGTCGAAGGTTCAATTCTTGCCCAATCGATGGGGCAGAGGACTCGAACAATTCAAAGTGCCTTGCCAAATCTTCAAGGACAACGTTTTAACGCTGAATCCCTGTGCCACTAAGATGCTTTTATTTCTTTACGTGAGGGCTCAAGGCAAGAACCAACAACTACAGCACAAGGGTCCCCAACGGGAACTAGGCATTCCCCTGGCGATCAGTCAGAAGGAATTCTCCGAAAGGACAGGATACGGACGCAATTCGCTGACCGCAGGTGCGAAGGAGTTGGTTGCGAAGGGATGGCTGGAACCTCTTCCTGAGAAGCGGGCGAGACCCAAGCGGGGAGAGCTATGCATTCACAAATATTTCCTGCTCGACCCTGAGACAGGCGAACGACTGCCACCCGTCACCGGGAAACCACTCGTCCACGTCTATTTCACGGTGCCAGCGTGCCTGGTCAGGAAGCCCGAGATGCGTTGGTCACTCGCGGCATTGAGTCCGCCGGAGGCAACGCTGTACGTGACGTTGCTGTTCCGCGCTAACGTGCAATGGAGTAACACGTTCAGAAACGACGCCAAGTTGCTCCGCAAAATGTCCAGACTGGGTCGCGGTACCGCCGGGCCATTTGCCAAGGCGATGGATTCGCTTCAGGACAAAGGGCTGATTGTGGCAGACGACAACGAAATTAGTCTGTGTGATCCGCTCACCGGGGAACCCGTGGTGGCTTCGTACAATCCGGCGAACGACCCAGCCCACTACTTCAAGTCGGATGGCCGTCGCATTGTCTTTAACAACGGAGATCCCGCGGCACGCCTAAAAGCGGTACGGGACTCACTGGCCCCAGGTGAAGACTTGGTCGAACAGAGCAACGGCAATTTTCTGATGAAGTGCCCCTTCCGTGCCGAGAATGACCCTTCACTTTCGTACAAGCCCAGCAGAGGGCCGGGTGTATTTCAGTGCTTCGGGTGCAAGGCCAAGGGCACAACCAGAAAACTCTTGATGAAACTGAATGGCCTGGATGAAAGCAAAGGGATCGAACATTATTCTCGCGCTCTCGGAATTGAGCCCTTATTTCGGCCACCGTATCCCAATGCAGAAGCGTTCTACAGTTACACGGATGAATATCAAATTCCGCTGTACCAAGTCATTCGACTACCAGGAAAGCAGTTCGTCGTTCGGCATTTCACACAGGGAGGCTGGGTGTACAGTTTGACCGGCGTGACGCGGACGCTCTACAACCGCGCTGGAATCTTCTCTTGCAGGAACATCGTTATCGTTGAGGGAGAGAAGGATGCTGACCGGGTGAATGGGCTGGATTTGAGGGATGACGAGAGCTTGCCAATTCAGGCGACAACATCGGGAGACGCCAACAGTTGGAAAGACAGACACGCCAAGTTGTTTGAGCGCAAAAACGTGACCATCCTGCCTGATGCAGACGAGCCCGGCCGCGGATACCAGGAGGCCATCGTGAAATCACTGGATAGTCGGAACATTCCATATCGCGTCCTGATCTTCGACGGGTACAAAGATGTATCCGAGTATTTGGACGGAGGCCCCTCGCGGCAGGATCTGGAAAACCTCATCGCAGAAGCGTGGGGATGGCCGACGGTCGATGGCCGCAAGACAGGCGAGGTCATCCTGGAGGGCGAGTGTTCGGTGTGGCCAAAGCCGCTCCCCAACGTTTACGAATTTCTCTGAATTGGGTGGAGACTAAGCCTGTCGAGAGCGGCGCAGTGGAAACCGGCTGGATTCGCTGTGGGCCGGACCGCAGAGTTCAAAGCGTATCACCGTACGTTCGTCATGACATTGAGGGTGGCTACTAGCGGGGTTACCTCGCGAGGAGTTGTCGCGCAGAGCCATCAACGGTAGCCCCACAAGCCCCGTGTAGAGCTACGAAGATGCCCGGCGGCTTCAGGGCCTCGCTGGCCATTGCCCTTCGTGGGCACCCGAGGATACGTCGGATCGCCCAAGGGCGGCTCGGCAACAACGTGGTGGAGAAGTTCGGGGCGTACCACGGGCGTACGCCGTACGCGCTCGAAACGTACCGGAGCCGCTTAGCGCGTGCCCTAGCTTTAACATGCAACATTACGATTGAACGGTTGCTCTCGCGTAACCGCTCCGAAGTCAGACACCTAGCGCTTCACCCCACGCCAACTCCGCAAGCGCATGGTGGGCACGGCTCGGCGTCTTTAAGTGGATGCCCTGTAATGCTTTGCAGGCGGCTAGGCATGCTCGGGTACCCCGCAAAGGGGCATCCTGGAATTCGAGACGTACTTAATACGCTAGGCGGAGCGCTGGAACGTACCACGGTACGCCGCCAATCGAGGGCGAAGGCCGGATCGCCTCCGTCTCTCAGATTGAGGAACAGGGTTATCATTCAAATTGGAGGAAGTATCAAGATGAAGAAAATCGTAGTCACTGTTGAGTGCCCTGAATGCCACAAGCAGATTGACGCAAAAGAAATGTTGAGGAAGATACTCCAACGCGCTGGACACCAACCGGGAGACAAATTTTATGCCGAGATCATAGAGAAAATAGGCTTTCCCGGAGAGTGAGCGGGGCCAATCCTTACATCAGCCTCTTCCCCGTGCCTTCTGCAAGGTGTTCACGCTGATTCCCAACTTCATTGCAATCGCCCGTAGTCCGAGGCCATCGGATCTGAGGCGCTCAACCTTCGCGAGGTCCACTTCCACGGCTCTGCGACCAAGCCTTTTCCCGGCACGCTTGGCCCGTTGAAGGCCGGCCTTGGTGCGTTCGCTCAGCGTGATCCGCTCCTGCTGTGCAACCGCCGACAGGACAGACAAAACGATACCGTTGGTCATTGCGTTGCCCGTGTCCAAAAAAGGCTGCGTATAGCTGCGCCATCCAACGTTCCATCCTCGGAATTGCTCAAGATAGCCGAGCGTCCGAACGATACCCTCTCGGCTCAGTCGATCCAGAGCCCAGAACAGGAGGAGGTCGAACTTTCGTTGCGATGCCGCCAACAGCATGCGTTCAAACTGTGGCCGCGTCTTCCTGCCAGAGCCGGTGACGGTATCTACGTACTCTACAGCGACCGCCCAGCCTTGCCTGTCAGCGAATTCGCGCAGTTGTTCCAATTGATTTCCGTTGTCCTGCTTGTCGGTTGAAACGCGGGCGTAGATGCCGACGTTCAATTTCGGAGTGTCTGTGGCTTTTGTCATCGATTGATCTGTAGCAACTATCGAACCAAAAATGACACAGCGCGACGGACGAGTCCTTTGCTGCAAGGAAGCCACTTACGTCCAACGGAATCGGAACCGATTGTTGACACAGAATTGCGGAGTCGAAACCATTGCGACAAAGCGTGACATCGTCGGCCAGCCGCTCCGCAGGCCGAGGCTGTCAAGTGAAGAAAAAGATCAGGAACTCTCAATCGATGATTGGCCTGTGCCTTTGGGATTGAGCATGGCGACATCCCTGAAGGAATCCTTTGGGGGGCAAAGGGGATGCCGGTATACCCCCGAAGTGCCATCCCGGTCAGAGCGCGGGGATGGTCATCTTCAATTTTTCATGTATGCGTCCGAGGCTGACGCCGGGAATTCAGGGTAGACACTGACGTTGGAGGCGTCATTTCGATCTGCGGACTTTAATTGGTTCGCAGATACTAACGCAATTGAACGTGCGATACAGAGAGTTCAAGTCCTCGGGTTTGATGCGAAACTGGCTTCTCGAATGCGCTTTCGCTCTGCCACGAGTGTACACAACGTTCGTACCGGGATCGAAATTCACCTTTCCGTCGCTGAGGGCCTTCAGAAAAAGCAAGAAGTCGCTCTGTTCCGCAATCGCCACATTCTGGAGAAAGTTGTATTTTCTCCCGGCAAATACTGCCGACGATGACGGCACGAAGACTACTCGGGAGTGTTTACGATTCCAGTCGAACATCAAGTCCGTAAATCTCCACTTCGCTGCGATCACCCCCGCATCGGTTTTCAAAACGATACCACCGTCGTTACTCGTGATTTTCTTCGTGCGGCGGCTGTATCCTTCGATGGTCAAAGTTAGCTTAGTTGTTGGGTTTCGTTTTGAAATGGTGTGAGGAGATGCGAAGTTCCTTCGGCGTCGGTCGTTCTCAGCTGGATAACCGAATCGTTTCACAAACTCGGCCACACCTTTCTGCTTGTAGAGGCCCTCTTGAGGCTCCGGTGTCATCAGCGTCAGACGAGCGGTTTGGGCATCGAGGTTTTTCAGTTCCCAGCCCTTGTAGTCTGGTTCTTTGCGTGGATTGGAGGCGATGTCAAATAGGCACTCCAAAGTATTTCCGCCTGAGTTTCTTCCAGAGGAGGTCACGATGGTACCGGATGGCGTTAGGCGTTTGGCGTCGTGCCAACCGTGTCGATGAAGTTCTTGCAGTTTTTCCACAATCTCACGAATGCAACCCACTTGGAGTTTGCCCTCGATCAACTCCAACCGATAGAAGCCAGCACGCCCTTTCCCCAGTCGTTCTCCGACCAGCGACCAATGTCTTATGTCCTTTGATACTACTCGCCAGTCCGTCGCCTTTCGTTTGAATCGTTTCCAATCCGATACAAGCTGGCTTCCACGCCCTCCCACGCATGCGTAAATCTCCGTTCGTTTCGCTATGCCCACAAAGAGGACTCGGCCTTTAGCACGTCTATTCATGAGCGAACTTGAAAGGTCGTCTAGCGCACAATCACGCAAGAATCCCGAAACCCGAACCTCTGGATATTTCGGATACAAGATGAGTTGAGCGTGAGGAGCGATGACCTGACGACCGCTGCTTAACCAGGTCCAGTCCAATTTGGCCTTGAAGTTGATCGGCTTTTCGTTCCCTCTCGGCTCTTTGGGTTCTACGTTCCGAACGGGTATTAAATTGAGAGTTTGAAAGCCTCTGCCAATGTAAATCTGGTTTTTCGAGTTGTCGTTGAGTGCCAGTTCCTTCACAAGCACTCGGCTCACACCCACATTACGGAACTCGTGTAAAACCGATGTTAGTGAGCGATTGCGCGTCGGCATTGTCTGCCAGCGTATCGGTCGCTGAGGCTGACGTGGTAGTAATGGGGAAGGTTCCTATCAGAGTCGAGCATCGAGTTTATTTTTGAGCTTATCCAGAATACGTGTTTCACATTCCCAAATCGTGAACACCTGCCATCCGAGCTTCCGCAGTTGTCGTGCATTCCGTCTGTCCCTCGCTGCGTTGCCCGATCTCTTGCTCTGCCAGAACTCGGCATTCGTGACTGGCACCACCCGACCGTAGCGGCATTTGTGCATGTGGAAGAAGCAGCCGTGGACGAAGATGGCGATCTTGCGCCCCGGCATGACAATATCCGGCTTTCCCGGCAGATCAATGCGATGAAGTCTATATCGCAGACCCATCTCCCACAGCAACCTGCGAACCACGATCTCAGGCTTGGTGTTCTTGGCCCGGATCGCAGCCATGTTGCGGCTGCGTTGCTCTGGATTGTGGACATCCGCCATCAGGCCAGCCTTTGTCTCACTTCCTGCACAAATCCGCCGACATCGAGGATCGTCATCGGACTCCTAGGATACTGCTTGTGAAGGCGTGCGGGCACGATCAGCCGGACGTGAGAGTCGTGCATCTGAGTTAATTGTTTGCTGCTGATGCCCTGCTGAATTGTGAGGATGTGCTTCTCAGTGACGCGCTTGGCTTCGTGTACCACCTGCCGCCAACGATCTTTGCATGTGGTTTTCACGCCGACAACAATGAGTTTGCTGGTCGGATAGGAACTGTCATTGTAGGCTTCGGCGCTCGGGATCACGATGTCCGGCTCTCCATCGAGTTTCGGTCTAACCACATGAGGGATTCCAGCCTTGTTCAGGATGTATTCCATGTGGTTCTCAAGGGATCGTCCGGCTCTCGACTTTCGGCGGTTCATGATGCTGCTGGCCGTTCGCAGGAAATCGTCAACGTCCTTGAACACCCGAACGATCTCTGCCTGGCAAAGCTGGCGCTCCGCGAGGCGGAACAGACGATACTCAGCGTCCATGCATTGCATCAGTAATTCGTCCAGCGGAAGTGCCTCGAACTTCTTGATGCATTCAACGAGAGCATTCCTGGACTGTTGGGAGAAGATAGCGCCGGTGGGAAACGCATCCAGCGCCAGGACGAACTTGCGGAACTTCTTCTCGACGCACTCATCTTCCGTTTCGACCTGAGGTTCACCGTGGCGATACGCTGCCCAGTTCTGGGTGATCTGAACACCGAGCGCGGCTTCCATCTCCTCGATGTCCGTGTCATGGTCGAGGACGAATGCGCTGAACCTTTGAAGGGTCTCGGGAATCAGGACAAGCAGATCGCCCACGTTGTCGAAGGTCAGGAAGGGGAAGTCTTTGCCAAACCGTGTGAGCCTGTACTCGCTCCGAGTGCCTTTGCCGTACCACTTCACCCGAGAGTCTGTGACCCGGCCATCCTGCCAAGTGACAGCGACGGCAGTCTCGTGGTTTTTGCCCTTCTCGGGTTTGTGTGGGCTGAACATCTGCCACACGGCTTTAGGCAGGTAGTAGCCGCACTGATGTCCACCGGTGAGACCAACGTCATTTGGCGAGATGAACTTGACGATGGCGTTGCCCACACGAACTGATTCGGCAATAGCTCGTTCGCAGTCTGGTGACGCCATCGGCTCAACTCGCTACGGCCTGTTGCTGTCCGTTGGGTGCGGTCTTCAGCAGGCAGCCGTTTTGAGATCGAGTAAGCTGCCATCGCATCGTTGCAATGATTCGCTCACCAACAGCCTTCGCTACCTTGGGAACCACCGCATTGCCGAACTGCCTGTAGGCCTGAGTGTCTGACACCACTATCTTCTTATCATCGGGGAAACCCATCAGCCGAGCACATTCTCTGGGGGTGAGCCGACGTGGCGCCTTTGTGCCTTGCTTGATTAGAATCTCCGACCCGTCTTTGTAGTAACGAGCACTCAGCGTCCGACTGACTCCTTCGGGGTCAGCGATACCGAAGCCGAAGCCGTTTCCCTTTAACCGATGGCGCTCGGCGTATGCCTGCAAGTACGTCCACAGGTGATCGGTCAGCGTGTACTTCTTGTCCGGCGTGCGCTCCAATATGTCTTTGAACTTTGGGCCTTGGGGCGGGAGACTGGGGAACTCGAACGGCGGATTTTCGCCGAACACCTTCTTGTCAAAACAGACGATGTAAATCCGCTCTCGATGCTGTGGCACCCACCCTGCGGCGTCGATGATCTTGAAGTTAACCGCATATCCCAGATCGACCAAAGCATTGTAGATCGTGCGCCACGTCCGGCCTTGGTCATGAGACTGAAGGTTCTTGACGTTCTCAAGAAACAGAACCGGAGGCCGCTTCACCTCAACGATGGACACGATGTTGAAAAAAAGTGTTCCCTGAATCTCGCACTTGAACCCATGCGCCTTCCCCAGACTTTTCTTCTTGCTAACTCCAGCGATGGAAAATGGTTGGCAGGGAAAACCAGCAGCCAACACGTCGTGATCCGGGATGTCTTTAGGCTTCACCTGACGGATGTCGCCGTGAGGCGTCTCATCAAACCATGCCTTGTACGTCTTCTGCGAATATCGATCCCATTCACAGGAGTACGCGCACTTGCCACCCAGTTTTTCCAGTGCGATCCTGAATCCGCCGATTCCAGCAAATAAATCTATGAAGGTGAACGGTAAAGTATCAGGGACGAGAACTTCTTTTGTGGAAGGCTCGAACGGCAACATGGGGCCTTGCTGTACAGCACTCGCTTGATGGAGCAAGGACAACAGGAACTCCTGCTGGCTCATTTGCTGTTGTTGGCGTTGCTGTTTGATCCACTGGTGGACTTCAACGGGAACGTTACGCACCAACAGGCGGTCGCTCATGTTTGGTTCTTGCTTTCCGGCTGGGAATTTTTGATAGCACGGATGATAGCAGTTTTTCCCAGCGACAAAACGAGTTTGATTTCCACAGGTCACCATCTTGTAAAAGTGTCATAGATGGTAGGCGAATGCAAGGCGAAGAAATAAACTTCGGGACATGGGTGGGGGTGCAAAACCCAAAAGGATGATCCGTTCGACTATTCGAAACCGAAGCTTTCGATAAACTATTGACAATATCTTTACAGTATTGATAGAGTGTTATTGGTAAATATTATGAGTGAAGAAGTGATTGTGGTTTTCACCGCAAAAAGCGTCGAAACTCTCAAGAAGGAAGGTGGAACTTCAGCGTGGCGCCTGGACCGCAGTCGCGCTCGACGGTGCGCTTATGCAGTATGCACCCGCAACGCTAACGCGAAGTGGGTTCAGGGATCCGAGACCCACCACGCGGCCTTTCTGGTGGGAAAGGTGCGCGATGTGGTGCCTTGCCCACCAACACCAGAAAACGAAGAAGCCGGGGGAAACCGTCATCTCGTCCGATTCAGCGACTTTGCGTTGGTGAACATCCCAAACGTGTGGAAGGGCGACCGTAACCCGATAAAGTATTCAACGCTGGAAGAACTCGCCATAGACCCTTCGACGCTGACGTGGGAACCGATGCCGGAGTCAGCCGCCATTATCGATCCGGTCGGCAACGTCGCGTCACTCAAGACCCTTCAACCACTTACAATGACCGAGGCAAAAAAAGGGCTGGCGCTCACTTTCGGTGTCGCACCGGAGGCCATTGAAATTACCATCCGAGGCTGACAGGCTCCAAAATCCGCTCACGTCTCAAGGTCTTGAAGGAGTGAACAATGCCGAGCGCTCAAAGATTGTTAGATACGGGAGACGTTGCTGCTTGGGCCCGGCTCGTTCGACAGAATGTAAACCACCACGGGGTCGCGGTTAGAGCGACGGTTCCGAAGATCATCGGCTACTGTTTTCTGTACCATGATGAAGGTACCCTTCACGTCTCAGCGGGTGAAAAGTACAGCAACTTCGCAACAGCGGAGTTCAGTGGCCGCCCCCTAGCTTTCAGCTATTCCCATAACAACGATGCCATTGAAGCACGAGAAGGCACCCTTCGCGGGAAGACCATTGCACGATTCAACGATCACACAGGCGATATGGAAATTCTGCGGTTCTTTACCGCTTTGGGTGGTGGACGCTGAGCGGTGTTCCTTCGATGGGTAACCTTGCGGTTCACCTCAAGGGAAAGAATTTGGCAAGGAACGTCTTAATGTCCCGATTAATGTCCCGACTCAGTTGCGGCAGATTCTCTGATTCCCGCGGTCGCTGAAAGCAAGCGTCTCAGATGAATCGCTGACTTTAAATAGTGACGACCGGGGACGCCAAACAAGACCAAGGGTATCGAAAACCGCCCGTGCCGCCTGGTATATGGCGTCGCAAGCCTTCCGCTCGGCGTCCGGTCGAACTGGAAGTCATTTTCGAGGGGATGCATGAGAAGATTCGTGATCGAGCTTGGTCTTTTCGCCTCGTCCCGTTGCATTCACGACTTGCGGATCTCCCGCACGGCGTTGGTGGTTTCTCTGATGCTCGTATCATTTCACTTTCAATTGCAGGCCCAAGCTGGCCGAAAGGAACGCCCCATGGAATATCCGACGTCTTATCGCACCATACAGATCGACGGGCTCTCCATCTTTTATCGGGAAGCCGGCCCGAAAAACGCGCCGACTCTTCTCCTGCTGCACGGACTTCCTTCTTCATCGCGGATGTTCGAGCCTCTCTTCGACAGGCTTTCCGATCGCTTTCATCTTATAGCACCCGATTACCCGGGCTTCGGACACAGCGACTGGCCCGATCCGAAACAATTCGCGTACACCTTCGATCATTACGCCGAGATCATGAATCACTTCACCGAAGCGCTCGGGCTCTCGCGCTACACGCTTTACATGCAGGATTACGGTGGCCCCGTGGGCTTTCGCATGGCCCTGGCCCATCCCGAACGGATCGAGGCTCTCATCGTGCAGGACGCGGTCGCTCATAACGAAGGCTTGGGAGCAAATTGGAAGACGCGGCGAGCTTTTTGGGCCGATCGCGCTGTCAATGAAAGCGCGCTTCGTGACAATCTGCTCTCGCTGCCGACGACGCAGACCCGCCATGTCGGAAACGATCCCAACGTCGAACGCTACGACCCGGATCTGTGGATCGATGAATTTTACTTTCTCAATCGGCCGGGCCAGGGCGACATTCAAAGCGACCTCTTCTACGACTACCGCACCAACGTCGATAACTATCCGAAATGGCAAGCCTGGATGCGCGAGAAGCAGCCGCGATTGCTGGTGATCTGGGGCAAGTATGAACTCTCCTTCGATTCCGGCGAGCCGGAGCGGTACCGCAAGGATGTTCCGAACGCTGAAGTACACATCGTCGACGGCGGCCATTTCGCATTGGACACGGCTGCCGATGAGATCGCCGCATTGGTCCGACACTTTGTCGCTTCAAATCAAGGGCAAATGGAGCGGCGAGCCGGCTGAGGGCAGCACAACAACGCTGGCCAACAACTATCGAGAGATAACCGGGCAACGCAGGTTGGAGAGTCTCAGGAACTGTGGCCGGCGCACTGCAGCACCCCGAGGTAGATGCTCCACGGGCCGACGGCCTCGCGATATTGGTAAGCCATAATTCTCGAGATTTGATGCAGATGGGTCAGATCATGAGCCGCCCAGGTGGCCAGCAGTTGGGAGAGAGTCACAACTCCGAGGGCGGGATGCCGTCCGCGCCGGTCGAGGTCTTCTGGCCGCAGATTCAAGGCGCGCAATTCGTCCAGGTTTTCTGACCGCAGACGCGCAAATTCATCCAGTAACTGTGCTAACGATTTATTTTGATTCTCGCGTAGCTGCGCCCAGCGGTCGAAGGGCTCAAAAGTTCGCGTCTCGCCAAATTGCAGCACGATGCGCGCCCGCGGCATCCAGTCCGTGCGTTCGCAGTGAATCAGATGGCCCACGACATCGAACGCGTTCCAGCTGCTGTCACCTTCATTTCGAAGTGTCCATGCTTCAGGCAGGTCGCGCAGAAACGCATTGAGAGTCGCAGGTATGCGCTCGAGAAGCGAGAGGGTATGCTGCAGATTGTGTTCCGCCATAATTCCCCGATTCTAGACAACGATTTTCCAGGCGCTCTAATTTTATAGGTTCCGCGATTCACGTGGGCAAGGCGACCAGCGCGATTTGACAGGCGCGGGCTTACGCTCGCGAGAGGCTGCCGAAAGGGAATTCTGTGAGGGGTGAATCAATCGACTCGCACGCGCCTGGGATTTGGCCGACAGTATTGATCAGGTGCTGCACCAGTCTGTGAATCTGTTCCCGCAGCTCGGGAACTGCGGTGGACTCCCACAAACTGCCTTTGAGGGCCGGTCCTATTGCGTAAAGCGAGTGAGAAATGGCTCCATCGTGGCCGATGAGCGCGCCGTGGGCAGAGACGTCGAGACCGAGAAAGAGCGGATCTGGGCGCGTCAAACCCTGGGCGAGCAAGGAAGACACCAAAGGGTTTTCAAGTCGCCGGCAATCGGTTTCTGGCCCCGCGCAATTGATGACCCGATCAGCCAGCAGGGAGGCCAGTTGATCGGTCTTACGGTCACGATAGGCAATCTTGGACTCACGACTGTTCTCTTCGTACTCGCTGATCCGGCCGGCGTGCACTTGAATCGCTCCACTCGAAATCTCGCCCGCAATGCACTGGGCGATCTCGGGAGCGGCGCGGTGACGGTGGACTTCCCAGTACGGCCGCACGTGACGCAGAAAGCGCCGTCTCTCCGGCTGGGGAAGCGAATGCCAGATTCTTGCTACCAGAGGCCGCAGGCTATCAAACACGCTCTGCCACGCGATGCCCTGGCCTTGGGCCTGCTTCACTTGTTGCCGTACCAGTCGTAACAAGCCATGCACGTTCTTGGGCGATGACTCGTTCCAAAAGGGAGGACAAGCGTCGACTAACTTGTGTGGTTGGGGCAACAGGCCGCGACGCGAGAGAATGTGGATAGTGCCTCGAAAGCCTCCGAGGCGGAGCTGGAGGGCGGCATCCACGCTGGTCAGGCCTGAACCTATGAGCGCAATGCTGTTAAGTTTCTCGACTCCCTGAAAAGCTTCAGCTGCCCAAGGATTGCGAAAGTACCGTGCACCAGTCTCCGACTCCCAGGATGCCAGGGGATCGCGGGGAGGGAAGTTTCCCAGAGCCAGCACCACGCGATCGGCCCGCAGGTTACGGCCGCTGCGCAGTTGGATCTTCGTCGCCCCGTCACTGCTGTATGCGAGCGTTACTGCCTCGTCTTTGATCCATTCCAGTTGTTCCGCGCCGCGAGACTGCACCGCCTCATTCAGTATCGACTGTACGTAGCGTCCGTAGACCGGGCGCGGAAGAAAGCTGCTCGGCTCCGTGGCGGGGTCATAATTCGATTGCGCCCAGCGCAGAAAGTGGTGTGGATCGTCAGCCAAGGCGCTCATGTTGCGGGCACGCACGTTCAGCAGCAGGGAACGGCACTCGGTACCGTAAGCCAGGCCGCGCCCTACGGATGAGCTTTTCTCCACCACGACCACATGGAACGAAGGATGGGAACGGCGCAGAAGCAGGGCGGCAAGGACCGTGCCGCTGAAGCCGCCGCCGATAATGGCGACGGTGGTCTCCGAAGGGCGACTCTTTATCGATCGGATTTCCATGACTCAAACCGCCAATCGTCATCATAGTCCGGATATGTCTATAATGTCTATCACAATAGTAGCCTTATGTGATAACTGAGGGTGTTCACCTCAGGGCCCTGAGCTCTAAATTTCAGGAAACGTAAGTAACCACAAGCTGCGTGGGGACAGCCGCCCTCGGGTGTCCCAGGTGGTTCGTGGCCTGCGACAGGCCTTGCCGCGCTACACGACCATCATTTCCACTGAATCAGGCCGGCTTCCTGGCACGCATTCAGGTAGTCCTCTACCAGTCCAACTGCCAGGGGACCGTATTCTGCCGATACTGCATCGCGTATCTCGCCCACGCTTCGTTTTCCATCGACAAAATTAACGATCTCGTAGGCGTAAAGCTCCGAGAGATCCTGCTCGTTGAGCAAGGGCGTAGCTTCGCTGTCTAAAAGTTTGATTTTCGCCATGCGCTCCGGCGACAGGCGCGCCTGAAGAACGTTGTCATTCTGATAGGTAAGTGGTCCGAAGTCGCCTGTGCGCATGGGAATCTTTCGCGCCGCCGCTTCTCCCGCCCAAACCGGTTTCGGCGCCGAACCCTGCGCTCCTCGGGCCTTGGCTTGACTGTCGACCCAGGCATTGAAAATTGCCACCTGATCGCTGAGGACCTTCTCAGAAGCGGCATCAGTCTGGCTGACGCCAGCGAACCGCTCTAGAGAAGATAAAGTCGCACTCTCGCGGCGCAGACCTTGCTGTAACAAGTTACGTGCCTCATACCATGCCGCATTGGGATCGAGGGTCGGGTCCTGCACCCGCTGCTGGGCTGCTTGCGAGAGGCGCGCCAGCCGCTTCTCAGCCTGGGATATATAAAAGGGCAGAAGAGCCTGCGAGCGTTCCGCATCCAGGCTCGCATACACATAACCCGCCGCGGCGCCGAGCAGCGCAACCCGGCGAAGTTTGCTGGGATCGATCTGCTGCAGAGTATCGTGATCGGTGTGGATGTAGATGTCCGGCCAGTCGCGCAGGTAGAGCGAGGGAACGGCAATGGTGGAAGAATCGTAATCGTCGTGATCGCTGCCGGCGGAATACGGAGTTACATCCGCCAAGAACTGGTTGCGTGTGCCCTGGTCGCCGGCCCGATTTTCGATGACGGCTGCCTCCGGCGCGTCACCACTTCCGGCATAGTTGGCTGCTCCGGCCCGAATGACCTCGGCGAACGCGGCCCCAACGTCCGTGACAAAACTGGGTAGCGACCAGGGCGTTTCCGTCACGTGCAGAATGGATTTGTTCTTGAAGGGATCGCCGCCAACCATGTCCATGTGAATGTCGGCGCGGAGGCGTGCGCGGATTTCGGGATGGCGGCTGAGATAGGCCATGGTGCCTTCCACCTCGGGTCCCCACACGAAGCGCAGAGTTCGCTTCGGTCGCGGAAGGGTTCCATTACCTATCAGGCGGGCGAGCACGCGAGCCGATTCGAGAATAGTCACGCAGCCGCTTCCGTTGTCGTTAGCTCCCGGCCGTTCGTGATCCAGGTGGCAGCTGTACACCACTTCACCGCTCGCGGGATCTGTTCCCGGAATGACCGCACTTACCACGGTCCAGTGGCCGGGTCCCACTTCAGCTTTTACATTGGCGTGAAGAACGATCTGGTCGCCTGCCCGCAGACGAGCGCGCAAGGAGTCAGCCGTCTCGCGCGAAACCATGAATGCGAAACCAGTGGACTGGCGGGCATCCAGGTGGCCCCAGCGCACTATAGTGCGGTCGAGACCTGACCATGCCGTGGTCTGGTTCGGCATGTCACTCACGATGCCGGCCGCCCCGTACTTAACCACAGCCAGGGCCTGCACTCGCGCCAGGACGCCATCAGCCAGAACAATCTTTCCCCGGACATCTTTTCCGGTGTAGTCGGCTTCATGAGAACCGTCGCCGAGATCCACCAGGGCGGCTTCGACGTCGGCGGTGTGGCTGTAGTCGGCGAGGCGAATCGGGTCAGTCGCCCAGTCACCCAGCAGTAAGTGCTGAGGACGCACCTCCCACAACTCGCCCGCCTCAACCCGCCATGCCAGATAAGACCGCATCAGGCCATATTGAGTCTTGCCGTCGATGGGGAACTGTTCGCTTAGGACTTCAGCCAGCCCGTACTCGCGCGCCCGCTGCAGCATAAATTCAGCGGCTTGATCAAATTCAGCCGTGGCCGGTACGCGATGCAGTCGGGTCAGATAGCGCAGGTTTTCATAGGGCGCCGCGCCACTGGCCTCGTCGCGCAGTTTGATCCATTGTTCAGACGGAAGAAACGGCTGCTGGGCCAACGATAGAGTTGCGACTGAGAGCAGAATGAAAGCAGCGAGAAGAGAGCGGAGCATGGAGGGAGAGCATACATTCGCTTCGCCCGCGGTGCAACGCCCTCAGACAGTTTCGGGTTTTCTTTGCGTCCTTTGCGGATTCCTTTGCGACCTTTGCGGTTTAAGATTTTGGTTTGCGAGGCCAAAGTCAAAGTCTTTAACCGCAAAGGTCGCAAAGAAATCCGCAAAGAACGCAAAGGGTTCTGAAGTCAGGGCTACGCGCTGAGCGCTCTGGCCTGCTGCTCAAAATTGCAGCGGTTCAGTGACCGTGCCGGGCGCGAACAATGCTTGTCGTACACCCGGTTCGCGATGCTCCAAACGCTTTCAAAACCTGGGTAGGCGGGCAGGATAACGGTTGACAGCTCATGAATGAACTGATCACGACGCTCCAGCAATTCCAACTGTTTTGTGAACTTGGGATCATCCATACCAAAATTCCTTATCAGGGGCATGGCGCATACTCCTGATTATTTGCTACACGTATAGATGATGTTCTGGAATGAAGCGTGTCGCAATCGGGAAGATAGGGGATTACTTTAGTATTAGGCCCGACGGACGATGGGGCCGATCCGGTTACTGGCCGGCCGCCGTTTGCGGACGGGAATCAACTTTCACCACCGGCAGGTTGGCCGAATTCCATCCGCCGCCCAATGCCTTGATCAGAGACACGCTGGCGGTCATGCGCCGCCGCAGAATATCGACCGCGGCGCGCTCGTCGGCCAGAGCCGTGCTCTGGGCCGTGGTCACTTCCAGATAGCTGACAACGCCGCCCTTGTAGCGGTTGGTTGAAAGCTCCAGCGAATGCTCGGCCGCGGCCACAGCTGCCTGCTGCGCCGCGGCTTCGTCGTTAAGGATGCGCAGGATGGCCAGGTTGTCCTCCACCTCCTGAAAGGCGTTGAGAACGGTCTGCCGGTAATTAGCCACGGACTCGTCAAACGCGGCGCGGTCTTGTTCGGTGACAGCGCGGCGGCGCCCTCCGTCGAAGATAGTCTGAGCCGCGGCTGCGCCCACCGTCAGGAATCCACTGGGACCCTGAATCAGGGTTGTGATTGCAGTGCTTTCAAAGCCCCCCGAGCCGGTCAAATTGAAGATCGGAAAGTACGCCGCCCGAGCGATCCCCACCCGGGCATTGGCGGCGGCCACGCGGCGCTCCGCGGCTGCAATATCCGGACGGCGTTCCAGCAACTCCGAGGGAACTCCCGGCGGTATATCCGGCGGAGGCGCATTCCAGGCCGCAGCCGGCGAGCTGAAAGTGGAGGCCGGTTGTCCGATTAAAGTCGCGATTGCATGTTCGTTCTGCGCCCGCAGGACCAATACATCGATGGCTTGGGTGCGGGTATTCTCCAGTTGCGTCTGCGCTTGCGCGACGTCGACCGCGGAAGCCACGCCGCCCTTGTACCGGCTTTGCGTAAGGTCCAACGCGCGCTCGAACGAGGTCACGTTCGATAAAAGAAGTTGTTCCTCCGCGTCGAGCGTACGCATCTCGAAATAATCGAAGGCAAGTTCCGCGTGCAAACTCAAGCGCACCGATTCCACGTCGGCGGCACTGGCCTGGGCATCCGCACGAGCCGCCTCGACGCTGTGGCGAATGCGTCCGAAAACGTCTGCCTCGTAGGAGGCGTCGAACGGAATGACCAGATCGGTTCCATTATTTTCGGTGGACGACGGCACCAGAGGACGGTGCGAAGACAGGTGCTCGCGCTCGGCCGATGGATTCGTTGAGACGGTGGGATAGTAGGCTGCCCGATTAAATCGTACCAGCGCCCGGGCTTGCTCAAATTGCGCTTGTGCCGCCTTCAGATTCTGGTTGGAAACGTTGATCTGCTCTTCGAGTGCGTTGAGTTGCGGGTCCTGGAAAATCTCCCACCACTTGCCCTTCGCAATCTGGTCGCTGGGCTGCGCCGACTTCCAGTCCGGCGGAATTTCCTTGTAGGCGGGAGGTGCGGGCGTAGTGGGCTTGGCATAGCGCGGACCCACAGTGCAGCCGCTCACAACGATCAGACCTAAGAGCAGGGCGACAACCGGACCTGGGAGTGCGGACTTCGGCCCTCGGCCAGTTATCCCGGACGCCGAAAGCTGGAGTCGGAGGTCCGACGTCTGACGCCCGAGGCCCGGCTCGCTCACTGGCCCCCCTGCGCATTTTGCGCGATCCGAACTGATTCGCCATCCTGAACTGAATCGGGAGGATTGATGATGACGTTTTCATTTCCGGTCAAGCCCGCGACCACCTCGACCTCACTGCCAAAGTCGTGGCCGAGAGTGATCTGCTTCAATTCGACCTTCTGCCCCTGATTCACCACCGCTACCCGCAGGCCTTCGGAGCGAAAGAGCAGAGTGTTCACCGGAAGAATCAGGGAAGACGTCGGAGTCGGCAGCTTGAAATGCACTTCAGCATACGAGCCGGTGAAAAGCTGACCGGTGGGATTATTCACCGCGATCTCGACCAGCAGGGTGCGCGATACGGGATCGATTGCGTTGGCGGTGCGTACCAGCGTGCCCTGGAAGCGACGGCCGGGAAACTCCGCCAGGGTCAGGTCCGCCGTGATTCCCGGCTTTGCCGCCTGCGAGTAGATTTGCGGAACGCTGACGTAGACGCGGAGTTTGTCCGGTTGGGCAATGTGAAAGAGTTCATTTCCATTTCCCCCGGTGCTGCCAGAATTGATCAGCGCGCCGATGTCCGTATTGCGCGCCGTGATCACGCCATCGAAGGGAGCGTAAATCTTTTGGAAGGATTGCAGTTCTTCCAGGCGCTTCACGTTGGCTTGCGAGGACTGCAGAGTGGCCTGCTTGGCCTCGTAGTCCCCCGTGGCGTTGTCCGATTCCTGCTTCGAAACTGATTCCGTTTTCAGCAATCCTTGATAGCGGTCGGCGGTAATTCTTGAGAGATTGAGATTCGCCTGCGCAGTGGCGAGATCAGCCCGGGCCTGCCGCAGTTGCTGGTTTACTTCCGGAGTATCAATTTCGGCCAGCAACTGGCCGGCTTTCACGTGGCTGCCGATGTCCACATACCAGCGTTTCAGGTACCCATTCGTGCGGGCATAGATCGGAGCGTCTGCAAAGGCTTGTACGTTGGCAGGGAGAATAATTTCCTGGGCCGGAGCCGAACGCTTGGGCTGCACCACGGCAACCGTGGGCACGGCCATGCGGGCAGTCTCCTGGCGCAGAGCAGTTCGCGCCTGGATACGCGGCAATATACCGAAGACGACCAGCAACACCGCAACCACAAGAATCAGCAGAAAAATCCACCAGTGCGACCGGCGGGGCCGGTTGGGATCAAGCACAGGCACCGTGACTTCAGAAGCGTTCTGTGTGGATATACCGCCTTCGCTCTCAACCTTCATTAGTCTCCAACTCCATGAAATACTGATGATCTTACCTAGACACCAGACTCATTCTTCAGCCGGGCGGCTTCCCGCCGTCCGTGCAGCAGGCTGAAGAACACGGGCACGAAAAACAGGGTCGCGGCGGTGGCGAAAATCAAGCCGCCGATTACGGCGCGGCCCAGCGGGGCATTCTGCTCTCCGCCCTCGCCCAAACCAATGGCCATGGGAACCATGCCGATGATCATGGCCAGCGCGGTCATCAACACCGGCCGGAAGCGGGTGAATCCCGCCGCCATCGCGGCCGTCACCGCGTCCTTGCCTTCATCCATTTGTTCCTTGGCAAAGCTGACCACCAAAATGCTGTTGGCCGTGGCCACGCCCATACACATGATAGATCCAGTGAGGGCCGGAACACTGATGTTGGTCTTGGTTACAAACAAAAACCAGACAATGCCCGCCAGCGCCGCGGGCAGGGCCGCAATAATGATGAACGGGTCGAGCCAGGATTGAAAGTTCACGACGATGAGCAGGTAGACCAGAAGGATGGCAAACGCCAATCCGGAAATCAATCCCGAATAGGAGGACTTCATCGTCTGCACTTGTCCGCGAATGATCATTTCCGAGCCGCGCGGCAGCTCCTTGCGGCTATCATCCACGATCTTCTGGATATCTTCGGCCACGCCGCCCAGATCACGTCCCTGAACCGATCCGTAAATGTCGATAACCGGCTGTATGTCGTAATGCGAGACCAACGCCATTCCGGTTCCACGGCGGATGGATGACAAGGAGCCCAGAATCGCCGGATTGGCACCGCTCGGTCCAGTAATCGGTATGTTCTCGAGATCCTGCAACGAATCGACACGGTACTGGGGAGTTTGCGTCGCAATGGAGTAGCTCACACCACTCTTGGGATTGAGCCAGTAGGTTGGCGAGGTCTGGAAGCTGCCGCTGAGCGAGATCAGCAGATTGGTGGCGACGTCGCGCTGGGTAAACCCCGCCAGTTGCGTCTTGGTCCGGTCCACATCAATAAGCAGATGGGGCTCATCGAATGGTTGCTGGATACGAAGATCAGCCGTTCCTGAAACCGTCTCGACCCGTTGCAAAAGTTTGTTGGCGAACTGACGATTTGCCGGCAGGTTGTATCCGGTGACCTGGATATCGATCGGAGAGGGAAGGCCGAAGTTTAGAATCTGGCTCACGATATCAGCCGGAAGAAATGAAAAATCGACGCCCGGAAACTGATCCCGCAGTTTCAAACGCAAGTCGTGGACAATCTCTTCTGTCGGGCGATGGTCCTGGTTTAAGGTCACCAAGACGTCAGCGTCAGCGGGACCGGTAGGGGCCGAGTTGCTGTAAGAGAGGTTGATGCTGCTGTAGGGCAGGCCGATGTTATCGATGATGCTGGAAATTTCGTGCGGCGGAATCTGTTGTCGTATGAAATCTTCGATCTGATCACAGAGCTTCGCGGTCTCTTCAATCCGCGTTCCGGATCGGGCCCGCACGTGCAATTTAAATTGTCCGGCATCGACTTTAGGGAAGAAATCTCTTCCCAGCCAGGGCACCAGAAGCACGAACGAGCCCACCGACACCGCAACAAAGCCCCACAAGAATGCTCCCCGGTGGTGCAGGCAACGCTCCAGCAGCTCGTGGTAGCTGTCACGGAACCTTTCGAATGCCAGCTCAAAGGCAACCTGCATCCGCACCAGGGGATTGCGGCTGGTCGTATTTAAGTGCCCAGCCTCCTGCTCATGGCCGCGGAGCAGGTACTTGGCCATGGTCGGAACCAGCGTCCGCGACAGCAGATAAGAGGCGAGCATGGCGAATACGACAGCCTCTGCCAGAGGAACGAACAGGTATCGCGCCACGCCGGTGAGAAAGAACATCGGGAGAAACACGATGCAGATGGCGAGCGTCGAAACGAACGCTGGGACGGCGATCTGCTGGGCGCCGTCGAGAATTGCTTTCTGAATCTCTTTACCTTCCGCGATATTCCGGTTGATGTTTTCAATTTCGACGGTGGCATCGTCGACCAGAATGCCGACGGCGAGCGCCAGTCCTCCGAGGGTCATGATGTTGATGGTCTCGCCCAGCGCGCTCATCACGATAATGGAGGTAAGAATTGAAAGCGGAATCGAAACTGCGATGATTACCGTGCTGCGCCAGCTCCCCAGGAAAATCAGGATCATCAGCCCGGTCAGGCAGGCCGCAATCAAGCCTTCACGCAATACACCGTTGATCGAAGCACGTACGAACAGAGACTGGTCGGCGAGGGGCTTGATTTGCAGCTCCGGCGGAACCTGGGCCTGGATTCGCGGCAGCATGGCCTTGATACCGGAGATGATGTCCAGGGTCGAGGCGTTCCCGGTCTTCTGGATGGTCAGCAGGGATGCTCTTTGTCCGTCTACCCGCACAATGTTGGTTTGAGGCGGGAAACCGTCGCGTACGTAGGCCACGTCACGGATGTAGATGGTCGTGCTGCCGACTCTCTTGATAGGAAGGTCATTCAACTCGGCGACGGTTTGTGGGCTGCCGTTCAGGTCGACGTTATATTCAAACTGCCCGATCTTGGAGGTTCCAGAGGGCAAGATCAGATTTTGAGCACTGATGGCGTTGACCACATCCATGGGCGAGAGCCCTTTCGCCTGCAGCGCGTTGGTATCCAGATCTACCTGCACTTGCCTTTGCTTACCGCCGTAGGGCCAAGGGATCGCCGCGCCTGGAATCGTAACCAGCCGGGTGCGGATGAAATTCACTCCATAATCAAAAAGCTGCTGTTCGGAAAGTTTCTGTCCCGACAAGGCCAACTGCAGAATGGGCACGGTGGACGCGTTATAAGTGATCACCAGCGGCGGGGTTGTTCCCGGCGGCAGTTGCCGCAACTGGGTTTGCGAGATCGCGGTAATCTGTGCGATTGCCCTTTCAATATTGGCGTGTGGTTGGAAAAATACCTTCACCACTGCAATTCCATTGAGCGACTGCGATTCGCTGTGCTCGATGTTGTCCACTGTCGTAGTCAGCGAACGTTCGGTCAGGCTCACAATGCGGTTGGCCATGTCCTCGGAATTGAGGCCGGTGTAGTTCCACAAAATGCTGACCACGGGGATGTCGATGTTCGGGAAGATATCGGTGGGCGTCCGGTAGATGACGATCGGACCCAGGATCAGCAGCAGCAGAGCAAGAACGACGAAGGTGTAAGGCCGGCGCAGCGCCAGCGCGACAATCCACATGAAAGCCCCTTGAGACTATTCTGCCCGCAAATATATATCGATGTTGCAACTTTTGATTTGGTCGGTAAATATTGTACCGAGTCAAAAGAAAAAGGCCGGCTAAATGCCGGCCTTGCAAAGATTTACAAAACTTTACTGATTCGGATCTGGCTGACTCGAATCGGGTTGACTATTGGGCCGGTTCAGAACCGGACGGTTCGGGTCCTGCTGGTTCGGATCCTGGTTCGGGTCAGATTGGCTGGCATCCAGGCGGCGTCGACCATGATTCGGGCCTTTGGTCTCAACCACCGTAAGCGGGGCTTGCAGAGTAAAGTTCAGCACAGTCTCCGAGGGCAGCTTGATCTGCTGACCTTTGGTCGCGGCTTGCACGCCTCCACCCAACCCGCCGCCGGCGGCCGCACCGATGGCAGCGCCTTTGCCTCCGCCTGCAAGCGCGCCGATAATGGCTCCGATGCCAGCACCCGCTCCTACTTTGGTCGCAGTGTTCTTTCCGCGCGAAGAGCCCTTGCGGGAATACTGATCGGTCTGAATGTTGTAATACTTTCCACCTGCGGAAATGCGGTCCAGTTGCAGCACCAGCAGCGATTGGCCCGCGAACTTGCCGGCACTCTGAACACTCACCACATGACCCTCGACGTCGTATCCGGCGGGAATCGCCGTGTCGCCTTCGACCGCCAGCGGTGAATCCAAAGTGGCGCGGAAGGTCTGCCCCTGCTGGCTGGTTTCGGAATCGATGGTGTCAACCAGCCGAACCGCCAGCGTTGTGCCTGAAGGAATGGTGACCCTCTTGGGTGGCGGTGGAGGCGGCGGTGTTGAAGGCACCGCGGCTACCGGTGCGGGAGGCGCCATGGCAGCCACAGGAGCGGGAGGAGTATTGTCGCTCGGCGGGGGAGGCTGGTTGCGCATGCGCGGCTCGTGCCGGCGAGGCTTGGGAGCCGGCGTAGGTTTGGCCTCCTCGACCGGTGGCGGAGGCGGCGCGGTTTGTGCCGCTTCTGCCGGAGCAACCACCTGCAGATTATTGATGACCTGCTTGACTCCAGGTTCGGCTGCCGCATAACGTGCCGCGGCTTCTCGTTGCACGTCATTATCGACGGAGCCCGTCAGGGTTACGGTTCCGCCTTCCGCTTTCACGCCCAGTTGCTTGCCCTGCAGACCGGAATCAGTAGCCAGCTTGGTTTGAATGTTACTGGCAAGCTCAGCGTCATTCGGTGCTTTGCTGCAGCCCACGCCAACTGTCATGATCGCGAGCAACGTGATCACAGTGACGTAAAGGGAGAGTTTTGCCTTCATAGTAAGAATGCTCCTGATTGAGCTGAAACAGATTATAGATAGTTTAGATGCAGAAACGCTTCTGGTCTCGGGCAAAATTATGGCTGGCGAACCGGCGGAGTCGACACCCGTAAGCGTACCGTGAAGAGCAGGTTACGGC
The DNA here is from genome assembly GCA_963822555.1 of Terriglobia bacterium. Lineage (GTDB taxonomy): Bacteria > Acidobacteriota > Terriglobia > Terriglobales > Acidobacteriaceae > JAIQFF01. The sequence continues at coordinate 2,292,645 of CAWGHY010000002.1, read as the reverse complement.
CTGACGCGAAGGCTGCGCTTGAGTACGCTCCCAGCTTTGCCAATAGCCCGGACTCAGTGCTGGCGCAGAAATTTGTAATCGAGAATTGACGCGGCCAGACCGACCGCCTCGGAATCGCGGATATCCTTCCGGCGAATGATTCGGCCCTGGCAAAGAACCGTGCTGTTTTTCTGGCCGGAAATTTCCTCCGGCATTTCGAACACCATCTCGACCAAAGTATTGTCGGGCAATTGCTGTGGCCCGAACAGAAGCACGCCCGACTGGCTGAGATTCTCAACCGTGCCCTCGTGCCACGTTCCCAAGCCCTTGGGGCGGTACCGCACCGCAGTCTGCAAAGACAAACGCCGCGCTCGCGGAACCCAGGTCGGTTTCTTGGCGTTCTTTCCCCGCTGCGTTTCCGGACTGGCTTCGGTCGCACTGGGGACACGCTTGATGCGCTTCATGGTCTTCCAGTCGTACTTGTACTCTGCGGCGCAAAGCAGGCACACCTGGTAATAGTGACCGTCGGCAGCGCGCCGAGGCCAGGAAAATTCGTGGGAGCAGCGGCCAAGCATGAGGACATCCATTAACTTCTGAGGCATGGTCGTTTCTTCCGGAAGGGGTCGCCGGGAATAACTATCATCCGTCAGGGGTTGGCAGTTGGGCTAGGTTACTTTCGTCTTATAAAAGTATGGCACCGCAACCGTCTGGAAATAATGGCAATTCTGTGCTTTGGACGGGTACGGAAGATCTGCAAAAGCCTGGCGATCTGGGCGTGTATCATCGGCGCGTGGACTCCGTAAGCGGGTTTGTCCTGGCAGGCGGTAAGAGCTCTCGCATGGGCCAGGACAAGGCCTTCCTGGAGCTGGGAGGACGGACCTTGCTGGCCCAGGCATTGGAGAAGGTGCGGGCCGTCACCGCAAACACCTGGATCGTCGGCAGCGCAGCAAAATTCGCCGGCTTCGGTCCAGTGGTGGAGGATGTGTTTCCGGCGTGCGGGCCGCTGGGCGGGATCCAGGCCGCGCTGACCGCGACCAGCACCGATCTGAATCTGGTTACAGCGGTGGATATGCCTTTTCTTCAGCTCGATTTTCTGAATTACCTGATTGCTCGGGCGCGCGCAAGCAACGCTGTGGTGGTGGTGCCGAGGGCGGGCGGAGGCCTGCAGCCGCTCTGCGCCATCTACCGGAAAAAGTTTGTAGAAGTTGCACAACGCTCCCTCCGCGCTGGCAATAACAAGGTCGGCAGCTTGTTCGCCGAAGTTCACACCCTGGTCGTTGAGGAGTCAGAGTTGCAACAAAGCGGTTTCGCCGAGGAAATGTTCCGCAATCTGAATACTGAACCGGAATGGCAGGAAGCAAAGCAGAAGCTGTCGGCAGGGGATCAGAAACATTTATGATGACTTGCGAAGCTTTGCGCCCTTTGCGGGCAAGAGCTTTTAACCGCGGAGGTCGCCAAGGACGCCGCAAAGGACGCAAAAAAAGCTGACGACCGACGACTGCAGACCGACGACTATTTCATGTCCAACGAGGAAAAATACGCAGCCTACATCGAGTTCAAGGATGTCTCCAAGGCCTTCGGAGACAATCATGTTCTCGACCACGTCAGCTTCAAAGTCATGCCCGGGGAAACGGTCTGCATTCTAGGCCGCAGCGGTGTGGGCAAGTCCGTATCGCTGATGAACATCATGGGCTTTCTCAAACCGGATTCCGGCCGCGTGATCGTGGCGCACGAAGACATCACCGATTACGGCGAAGAAGATCTGGAACGCATCCGCAAAAAAGTAACGATTGTTTTCCAGAATGGCGCCTTGTTCGACTCGCTCACCGTCGGCGAAAATGTGGCCTTCCCCCTGCGCGAACGACGCCAGCTTTCCGAAGAGCAGATTTATCAGATCGTGGATGGCTTGCTGGACATGGTTGGAGTCAAAGAGATGCGCGAGCAGTTGCCCTCGGACTTATCCACCGGGATGAAACGCTCCGTGGCCATCGCGCGCGCCCTCGCTGCCCAACCCGAATGCGTGCTCTACGACGAGCCCACAACCATGGTAGACCCGATGATGGCGCAACTGCTAGGCGATCTCATCAAGCGCCTGAAGATCCAGTTGCACCTCACCAGCGTGGTGGTGACTCACGACATGCGACTGGCCAAGAAGTTGGCCGACCGAGTCGTGTTTCTCCACGAAGCCAAGGCGCTTTTCGTTGGAACCTACAGCGAGATGGAGCAGTGCGATGAGCCCATCGTGCAGGAGTTTCTGAAGCTGGATGAGCCGGGAATCACGGCGTCCATCGAGGTGAACTCCGCTCCGGGCAGCGCGTCGCCGGATGAAGAGTGTCCGATTTCGTGAACCGAAAATTCCTGAACTCTAGAATCCTTCGCTCACCAGTCGTTCGACGGTGAGGGATGAGTTCGCAGATTCCCCTTTGATCATCTTCTCTACGTATTTCGCCACCAGGTCGACTTCGAGATTCACCGCATCTCCGGGCTTGAGCGATTTCAGATTAGTCATCCTCACAGTGTGCGGAATGATCGCCGCCTTCACCTTCGTGCCCTCGATCTGTGCCACGGTCAGGCTGATGCCCTCAATGCAGAGCGACCCTTTGAAGATCACGTAGCGGGCCAGCTCAGGCGGAATTTCGATCCGCAGCCAGTAATCGTCGGCTCCGGAAATCTGATCCAGTGCGAGGAACGTGCCAGTGCCATCCACATGGCCTTGCACAATGTGGCCGCCGAAGCGGCCGTCGGCGCGCATGGGAAGCTCCAGATTCACCAGCGCATCTTTCTTGATCCGGGAAAATGAAGTGCGCTTCCAGGTTTCGGACGCCAAATCCGCCGCGAAGGACGAGGGCGTAATTTCGACCGCCGTAAGACAGACCCCGCTGACCGCGATGCTGTCACCCGTCTTAAGTTCCTGGTTTAGATGGTTGGCTGCGACCGTGAGGCGCCGGTTGCCGTTGTGCTGCGCAATGCCGTTAACCCGACCGACTTCTTCAATGATGCCGGTGAACATGGATTGTATTGTAGCGCCGGCGTCCCGCCCGCTGGCTCGGAGGCGTTCCGCCAGCGATTTGTGAGGCTGAATGGTACGGGGTGGGCAGGATGCCCACCCGACAGCCGGCGAGAGGCCGGCGCTACTCTTTTGAGTCGCACTTGGCTTAACGCCTTGCCAATTGCTAATTGCTGCTTTCCCCGTACGGGTCTCGCAAGTATCCCTCAACCGCAAAGTCTTCGCCAAAACGGTGCAGCCGGATCGCCTTCACGCATGCCGCATCACTCATGTGGGCAAAGCCTGGGCCGGTGGCAAACGGTACCGAACCGGTGCCGGCCAGAATCTTGGGCGCGTAGTAAAGAAATACTTTGTCGACAATGCCGGAGGCCAGGGCCGCGCCATTGATCATGGCTCCGCCTTCCACCAGCAGGCTGGTGATCTCCATGGTTCCCAGGCGGCGAGCAATTTGCGCCATGTCCGGACGTCCGTCTCCCACGCCCACCGGCACCTGCTCGACCCGGATTCCCTGGTCCTGCAGCTGACGTTTGCGTTTCTCCTCGGCGAAAGAACAGAGCACGAGGACATCGTCTTTTGCCGTTTTCACTACGCGCGATTCGGGAGGGAGGCGCAGCCGTGAGTCGACGATCACCCGCAGCAAGGGGCGGCGACGCGGAAGGCCGCTGCGGTCAGTGAGCAAGGGATCGTCCGCGATGATCGTGCCCACACCCACCATGATCGCGTCGTTCTGATGACGCAGCTCCTGCACGTGGCTGCGCGCGATATCGCTGGTAATCCATCCCCCGCTGGCTCCTCCTCCGCCCAGCGCCGTCGGATGATGCAAGTCGCCTGGTGGAGGAGCAATTTTGCCGTCCAAAGTCATGGCCGACTTGAGGGTGATAAGCGGTGTGCGCTGCCGTATATATTTCGCGAAAGCCTCATTCAGCACTTTAGCGTCTTCTTCCAAAATGCCGGAGGCGACCGAGACTCCGGCGTTGCGCAGCCGTTGAAAACCCTTACCCGCCACCAGCGGATTGGGATCCTGCATACAGGCCACGACGCGCCGCATGCCCGCGGCAATGACCGCGTCGGCGCAGGCGCCGGTGCGTCCCAGGTGAGAGCAAGGTTCCAGATTGATGTAAAGCGTCGCGCCCCGAGCTTTGCCGCCCGCCTGTTCGAGAGCGAGCACTTCGGCGTGTTTGACTCCCTCGAATGTGTGGAAGCCTTCGCCGATGACCTGACCTTGGCTATCCACAATCACGGCGCCCACACAGGGATTCGGCGAGGTTAAACCGATACCTTTACGGGCAAGCTCAAGCGCTTGACGGAGAAAACGTTCATCGCTTTCGCGACTCGAGCTCACGCGCGAGGTGGTCGAAGATTGGCGCGCTGTTTTACGGCTTTCCCGTTTGGCTGATTTCTTTGCAGTCATGGAGATTTTTTGGGCCCAGGTAAGGTTGGATGCGGCGACGTCGCCTAAACGAAAAGTGAATCCACGAAATCGCGAGGATCGAAAGGCAAAAGGTCTCCCACCTTTTCGCCCACCCCTACATAGCGCACCGGAACCCCCAGCTCGCGCGAAATGGCGACTACCACGCCGCCCTTGGCCGTGCCGTCGAGCTTGGTGAGCACGATGCCCGTCACGCCCGCGGACTGGGTAAACTGGCGCGCCTGTTGCAAACCATTCTGACCGGTGGTCGCGTCCATGACCAAAAGAGTTTCATGCGGCGCGCCGGGAATAATGCGCTGCGCGGTGCGGCGCATCTTCTCGAGCTCAGCCATCAGATTGGTCTTGGTGTGCAGGCGTCCGGCGGTATCGACGATTACGTAATCGGTGTGTCGCGCGGTTGCGGCTTGCAGCGCGTCGTAAAGCACCGCCGCCGGGTCCCCGCCCGCCTTGGTGCGGATGACTTCTGTTCCGGTGCGATGTCCCCAGACTTCCAGTTGCTCGATGGCGGCTGCCCGGAAGGTATCGGCAGCGCACAACAGAACCGTCTTGCCATCCGACCGCAGGACTTGCGCCAGCTTGCCGATGGTCGTCGTCTTGCCCGTGCCGTTCACCCCCACCACCAGAATTACTTCGGGCGATCCATCTACCTTGGTGACCGGTTGAGAATTGGTGCTGCTCAGGATGGCGAGAATTTCTTCCTTCAGCAGCCGTTTGAGCTCGTCAACGTTCTTGATCTGCTTGTGATCGGCTTTCTCGCGGAGCTTCTCCAGGACCTCATGAGTCGTGGTCGTACCCAGGTCGGCTCCGAGCAGCGTGGCTTCAAGATCATCCAGTGTGGAACGGTCGATCTCCTTGCCAAAAGAGACGACCTGTTCGATCCGTTCACTCAGATTTTCCCGGGTGCGGGTTACCGCTTCCTTCATGCGATCCAGGAAGCTGGGTTTCTGCTCTTCGTCGAGACTGCCAAAAAGGGTTTGAATCATGGGATGTAGGGAGTGCCGAATCAATTATAGCGGGGGGGCGGGGTGGCAGCGCCTGGAGCGCATAACCGCAAAGCTCGCAAAGGAACACCGCAAAGGACGCAAAGAAATACCGGGGTCGGGGTGCTTTGCGGTCTTTGCGGCTTTTCTTTGCGAACTTTGCGGTTAAAAACTCGGACCTATCGCCCTGCGACTTCGGCAGCCGCCACGGCGGCTCGAACCTCGGGCGCGGAAGAAGGAGTTACGGCAGCCGCCGGCTTCGCCGCAGGCGCGGCCGGCACGGCGACGATGGGTTGCTGGATCTGAATTTCCCCGCGCTGGTAAATCGCGGTCAGTGCGGCAACCGCCGTGGGATCAAGCCGCTTGCCGGAAAGATTGTGAATAATGCGCAGGGCCGCTTCCGGATCGTGCGCCTGCTGGTAAGGACGGTTTGTGGTCAGCGCATCGAACGTGTCGGCCACGGCAATAATGCGCGGCAGCAGGGGAATGTCCACGTCGTGCAATCCGCGAGGATAGCCCCGTCCATCGAGCGATTCATGATGCAGTTCAATGCCCGGAAGCATGTCCTTGAGCTGGGCCACCGGGCGCAGGATATTAGCGCCCTTGGTGGTGTGGGTCTTCATGATTTCAAATTCTTCCGGGGTCAGCGCGCCCGGCTTCTTCAGAATGCGATCTTCAATGCCGATCTTGCCTACGTCGTGCAGCTGGGCGGAGACGCGCACGATTTCGAGAAATTCCTCGGGATGTCCCATTTCTTTCCCGATCAGCATCGAGTAGCGCGTCACGCGGTCGGAGTGACCACGCGTGTAGGGATCTTTTTCGTCGACCGCGCCCGCCAGCATCTGAATGGAGCTCATGAACAGCTCGCGATTCTCCGTGGCGGCGCGCTTGAGATCGAGCACGAATTGCTCGAGTTCCTCGGACATGGTGTTGAAAGTTGTCGCCAGCTCCCCGATTTCGGTGCGACTCTTCAGCTTGACGCGCTGCGAGAAGTCTCCGCGAGCGATGGCGCGGCTGGAAGCGGTGAGAACTTCCAGCGGATTGGTAATCACCCGAGCGGCAAAAATACTGATGCCGACGCTCAGCAGAATGGCCATCAGCGCCAGCAGGCGGGCGCTGCGTTGCATCTCGAAGACTCCGCGGTAAGCCTCGTCCCGCGGCTTCTGTACGATTACCGCCCAATCCAGATTGCCCACCGGACTGTAAGTGCCGAGCATTTTCGTGCTCTTCTTGCCCTGGGTCACGCTGAATTCTCGGGTGGCCGCGACCAGTTGAGCCTGGCCGCCCTGCTCCAGGAAGTTGCGAACGATCTCCGAGTTGGTCAAGTCCTGCCCGGTAGCGTAATCGGGGGTGGCGCCGGCAACCAGGCGGCCTTCGCTGTCGACTACGTAAGGCGTCAGCCCGCCGCGGTTCACTTCCTGCAAGCGGCGTATCAGGAACTCCAGGTCTTCGACGGCCCCGATCATTCCCAGAAAGCGTCCGCCATACATCACCGGAGTGCTGACCAGCATGACTGTGCGCGCCGATTTTCCACTGCCCACCACCAGCGCTTGGCCGCTGTAGGCGCGCCCTTCGCGGGCGGCTTCATAGGCCCGTACCAGGTCACGCTGCAGGAACGCGTCGGGAGCAATCCGTCCGGCCGAAATTCCCTTGGACTCCGAGTTCACCAAAGTGGCGTAGGCCAGGTCAGCCGAAGACGAGACAAAATGCTCCAGCAGGGCGCGCAACTCGGGCGCCTCCACATGCTCGTCCGTGATGTCTCCGCCGCTGGTTACCTGCAGCGCCGAAGACAGGTTGGCCAGCATCATGTGCAACGATTCCTGGTGCTGCGAAATGTCGTCCGCCAGAGATCGCGTTACCGTATTTTGCAGCAGCCGTTCGTTGGTGATCAGGCGCTCACGGTTAATCGCTTCCACCTGCTCCGAATAAAAATACATCGGCACCACGCTGATGAGCGCGAGCACACTGAGAATGACGTACAAAATGGGGACGCGAGATGGAAGGGGTAATTTCAAGACAAAGTGGGCCAGGCCCCGCCTTTCATAGAGCAGGCAACAGTTTCCTGCTGAAATTTTACCGTGGTGAAGGCAGTCACAGGATGAGAGCAGAAGGCCAATGTCTGTTACTAAAGTTCAGCAACGTCGGCTCAACCGGCCGTGGCTCCCCTGCTTGGTCGTTGCAAACAAGGCGAAAACAATGAGGGGGGTTTGAAGCTACCAAGCCAGAAGCTAAGAGCTACGACCTCTTTCACTCTTTACGCTGCGAGTCATCAGATCGCGAATGGCTTCCGCTGGGGATTTTTCGCGATGCAGAATTTCATCCATTTGTTCGGTGATTGGCATCTCGACACTGCGGGCGCGAGCCAGCCCAACGGCGGCCTGGGTGGTGAACACACCTTCCGCGACCGCACCGTGCATGCCGGCGATAATGTCGGGCAGCTTGCGGCCGCGCCCCAGTTCGACGCCCACGCTGCGATTGCGCGAAAGACCGCCAGTGCAAGTGAGAACCAGGTCGCCCAAGCCGGCTAGTCCGGACATGGTTTCCTGGCGCCCTCCGCAAGCCACAGCCAGCCGCGTGATCTCGGCCAGACCCCGAGTGATCAGCGCCGCGATGGAATTGTGGCCGAGTCCCAGTCCGTCGCACACACCGGCGGCAATGGCGATAATATTTTTCAGCGCGCCTCCGAGCTCAACCCCAACCACATCGTCGTTGGTGTAGACCCGGAACCCCGGATCGCTGAATTCGCGCTGCACGATTTCCGCCAGGTCACGATCCTGCGAAGCCACGGTGATGGCGGTGGGGTCGCCGCGGGCAACCTCCTTGGCAAAAGAGGGTCCGCTGAGCGCCGCAATCCGCGGTGCGAAGCCCCTGCCCGATCCGATAACCTGACTCACCACTTCGGTCATCCGCAAGAGCGTTGTCTCTTCCAATCCTTTGGTGGCGCTTACAAAGAGCATCGGCGGCGTGAGGTAGGGCAACATCTGCTGAAAGAGGTCGCGGCAGTGTTGTGACGGCATGACGCTGATAACAACCTCAGCGTCTTTCAGAGCATCCTGCAAACTGCCGGTTGCGGAGACGGTTGCCGGAATGGCCTGGCCGGGAAGAAACAAATCATTTACGCGGCGAGTGGATATCGAATCGAGGACTTCTTTCTCATGGGCCCAGAGGCGGACTCGGTGATTGCCGCGCCGTCCCATCACGATCGCGAGACCTGTGCCCCACGCGCCCGCTCCAATGATTGCAAGCCGGCTCATCCGCGTCTCCACTGAAAGCGAGATTCGGTCCCCGCCAAAAGGCGCTGGATGTTCTGGTGATGGCGCGCAATGATCAGCAGGGAAGTGATCGCCATGAAACCCAGGACCTGCGGGACGTCGGAATAATCATGCAATAGCCAGGCCAGCAGCGGGAAGAGCGCGACGGCAACGATTGAGCCCAGAGACACGTAGCGAAACGCGACTACAACCGCGATAAAAACTCCCACACTGACCAGCGTAGTTTTGGGCGCCAGCAAAGACAGAGCACCCAACCCTGTCGCCACTCCCTTCCCTCCCCGGAACTTGAGCCACACGGGAAAAATGTGTCCGACGACCGCGAAGAGAGCGGCAGTGGCTGCTCGTATCGCCACGATCGCGGGCAGCGAATGCTGTGCATAGTGGAAGAGGCGGACATCAGCCGAACCCATCACGTCTGCATCACTCAACGCGATGGCAATGAGCACCGCCCCAAATCCCTTGAGCGCGTCCAGGAAGAGCGTCAGCAGACCTAATACAAGTGAAGATCGTGCGACGTTGGTGGCGCCAATGTTGCCGCTGCCAGTTCTTCTCACATCCTGTCCGCGAAAGATGCGCACCAGGATGAGGCCGAAGGGAATCGATCCCAACAGATAACTGAAAGCGGCGGTGAGAAAGAGACTCATCGATTTTTGCAGCGCCGGCGCTACGCCAACCCGAAGCGCGCAATCTTGGTGTACTTCGCGCCGCCCTGCATCAGTTGGCTCTGATACAGGAAGAACTCACGGGCGGTCATCGTACCAAACTCGAGCGCAGGCATCGCCGCTAATCTTTCCTGCAAGCGCTGGAAGACTGGGTTGGCACCGTCCCCCTTGCGCCAGCGCGGCGCCCCGGATCCGCCGCGGCGAGCTAGCGTTAGATGCGGACTAAACTGATGCTCTTCCTTTGGAACGCCGAGCGCCGCCGTGGCCTCATCCACCGACCTCGCAAGGGCCGATAGATCGGAGCCGGCTGCAATTCCGACCCAGAAAACGCGGGGTGCCTTGGCCGTAGGAAAAAAACCGTAACCGCGAAATGAAATCTCGATCGCTCTCGCCCCGATCGCGCCCAAAGCCTGCCTGATCTTCTCAACCTCTTCGGATGGTTTCTCCCCAACGAACTTCAGAGTCACATGCATCGACTCCGGACGCACCCACCGTGCCTCCGGCGCAAACCCGCGAACGCCATCCAGAAATTGTTCCAGACGGCCGCGAATGGCGTCGTCGATATCGAGAGCAATGAAGATCCGCATGGCCAGTCGTTAGTCGTCGGTCGTCAGTCGTAAGTCTTCAGTCGTCAGCCCAGCGTTTTAGCTGACTGAAGACCGACGACTGACGACTGTCTACATCAGTTTTCTTCTGATCATGTCCAGCGCCAGTTGGCTGGCGAAAAAGCGGACGCGTTGGCGGTCGCCGGGGAAATTTCTTTCCGCCACTTCAGTTCCTTTTTCACTGGCCAGAGCGGTGAAGACCAGGCCCACCGGTTTTTCCGGTGTGCCGCCGGCCGGGCCTGCCACACCGGTAATACCGATCCCCAGAGTCGAGCCGCAGCGCTTGCGAATGCCTTCGGCCAGGGCGATCGCCACTTCACGGCTGACTGCGCCGTGCTTTTCGATCAACTCCGCCGGGACATCCGCGAAAGCTGTCTTCAGCTGGTTGGAGTAAACCACCGCGCCCCCGAGGAAGTACCGTGAGCTGCCGCTGATCGATGTAATGCGCTCGGCCAGCAGTCCGCCGGTGCAGGACTCTGCCACCGCCAGCGTGGCGTCGCGCATCTGCAGGTAATAACCGACGATTTGTTCCAGGGAGTCTCCGTTGTCGGAGAAAACGTTGTCGTCGAGTTCTTCCTCGATCTCTTCGGCTAACTGGTCCACGCGCTGCTGCGCCGCCTCGAGCGAGGCCGCGCGAGTTTTCAGATGCAGCTGTATCTCTCCGGCTCCGGCCAGGATTGTGGTTTGAACGTCGGTAAAGCGTTTGTAGATGGGGGCAACCCGAGCATCGCACTGCGACTCCGCCATCAGGGCAATTTTCAGGACGCGGGTGGCCATGAATTGCGGAGGCAGCTTGGCCCGCAGCCGCTCCATGCACTGCTCGTCGAACAGCGCTTTCAGTTCATGGGGAGGCCCGGGCAGCAGCATGATGATTTTTTCTTCGCCTTCGTAGCGGCCGGCGATCCACTGTCCCGGCGCGCTGCCATTCGCGTTGGGTAATACCAGAGCTCCCGCTATAACGTCGGCCTGCTTCAGATTATTGGGCGACATGTTCTTCCAGCCGCGGGCCGCAAAACGTTGCTCCAGAGCAGTAACGATCTCGGGGTCCCGTCGCAGTCCGAGTCCCAACGCATCCGCTACCGCTTCCCGGGTCAGATCGTCTTCAGTTGGTCCCAGACCACCCATGAAAATTACGATCCCGGCGCGAGACAGCGCCAGACTCGCGGCACCCGTAAGATGCTCGCGGTTGTCGCCCACGATGGTCTTGAAAATTACGTCGACGCCAAGCAGGTTGAGCTTTTCCGTGAGGTAGAGGGAATTCGTATCCTGGCGGAAGGGAGTCAGCAGCTCCGAGCCTATGGCAACAATTTCAGCATTCACGGCTAAGAGTTTAAACCAGTCGTCAGTCGTCGGTCGTCAGCTTTGGCAAAGTAGGTTGTCGACGGTTGGGCTACTTCGGTGACCTCAGTATCTTTTGTGGCCTATCTAGCTTTTGATTTTCGCTGACGACCGACGACTGAAGACCGACGACTGCACTCAGACCGCCTCCGGCACCAGCGGCGCGCCCTGCACTCCCCACGAGAGATGATGCACCGCGCCCGTCGTAGCCAGCACCGCCGACTTTCCCGGTGCGAAGGCCAGACCCACCAGTCCCGGTCCCGCAACTTCGAGCGAGGCCTTGGCGTCGGGTGTGATTTTTACGATGCCGCGCTTTCCGGAAAGTGAAGCTGCTACATAAAGATTGCCGTCGATATCAAACGCCAAGCCCTGCGGGCGTCCCAGGCCGCGATAAAAAGTAGAAACGCTGCCGTGAGAATCGATCTTGTGCACCGCATCGAAGCTGGAAGTCGTCGGCCCGGTGACAAACAGGTCGCCACCCGGCCCGAATGCCAGGTGATAGGCGGAAACGCTGGGCTCGATCGTGGCGAAGACAAAAATCTGGCGATCTTTGCCGATCTTGAAAATCGTTCCGCTGCGATCGCCGACATAAAGATTTTCGTTGGGATCGAAGGCGATTCCAGTGGCTACTCCCATGCCCTCGGCATAAGTGGACATGGTGCCGTTCGGCGCCACCCGGTATACCGTCCCGTCGAAACGAGAGGAGACATACATCTGGCCCACACGATCAAACGCGATTGACGTGGCGTTGGTCATCTCGGCCAGAAATGGTTTGACGTTGTAATTGGTATCGATCTTGAAAATCGCCACCGGCACTTTCTGGCCGCGCGATCCAGAGAAAGTAACGTAGATGTTGCCGTCGCCGTCGAGCGCAGGATTCGTAACCGGATGCAGATTCTCGGCAATCGGGGCCGCAACCTTGATCTGATGCGGATTGCTCGCGGTGCCGTTCGTCGACACCACTACCGGTCCCGAAGAAGCGCCGGGCGGCACGCGTGCCACCAGAAACTCGTCCGAGCTGATGACCACGGCGCCTTCGACATCCCCAAAGCGAACCTGCGGCCGGCGCAGTTCGTGAGGACGAAGGCTCTTGCCCACGATGCGCACTTCACCGCCGGGCAAAGCGGCGCCGGGATGCACCGCCTCAATGTGGGGGTGGCCATTCACGTTCTTCTTGCCCAGCAGTCGGTCGGAAATTCCCATGAAATCAGCTTCCTGAGGTGCTTGCTACCGGGGCAGCAGGCCGAAGTGGAGCACGATCTGCATTACGGCCAGACCGTAAAGGCCGGCTCCCACGTCATCCACCACGATTCCCACTCCCTCGGGGAGACGTTCGAGTTGGCGTACCGGCGGCGCCTTGACGATATCGAACGCTCTAAAAAGTATAAAGCCCAGCAGCAGAGATTGCCACGTGATCGGCGCTGCAATTAGGGTGATGAGTTGGCCAGCCACTTCGTCGATCACCACGAACTGTGGATCTTCGCGACCGCTGGCCCGCGCGACTCGCGTAGCCGCCGGAATTCCCAGCAGAACCGCCGCGAGAGCGGCAAGAGCAGCCATCCCAGGCCGCCAGGGGAGCGCGATCCAGCGCGCCACCAGCCACCACAGGAGCACCGTCGCTGCCGAACCCCAGGTTCCAGGTCCTGGACGGAGATGCCCGATCCCGAAGAAGGTTGCGACCAGAGTGGCCCAGCGCGGGGCGCGCGGGCGAGATACCCCCGCGACAGCCGGCAGAACGCCGGCGCTACGGTCGGGAGCGGAAGCGTCTTTCGGCGTCAAGGGTGAGGCACCGATTTTCGTAGCGCCGGCGTCTCGCCGGCTGTCGGGTGGGCGTCCCGCCCACTCTCAGGAGTTTTCATCGGGGTCTCGCGAGAGATCTTCCATCCCGTCACCGGTATCTTGAACGGGCGACGAAATGACATATCCGCCGCTGGCCCATTTGCCCAAGTCAATCAGGCGGCAGCGGTCGCTGCAGAAAGGGAACTCCGCATTCTTGCTGGTTACTTGCTTTTTGCAGATGGGGCACTTCAGCTTGAGCTTGCGAGCCATGGGGCTTCCTGCGCGATCCTTTTTCAGACGATCGCTTCTCGAATGATGCGGGCGACCAGATCGTAATCGTGGGCCTCGGTAATCTGGCAGCGATAGAACTCGCCGGTCTTTGGTTCCAACCCTTCAGGCACGTCGTTGACGAATACCTTTCCATCGATTTCGGGTGCGTGCATGGGCGTTCGGCCCTCGAGCAGCAGATCGCTCTCCTCCGAGATGCCCTCGAGGACGAGATCAAATTCCTGGCCTATCAGCGTCTTCTTTTTTCGCTTGCTGATTTTTCTCTGGATTCCCATCAGATGTTTGCGGCGACGCTCAATTTCGCGCTCGGGCAACTTCTTTTCTTCGGAGAATGCGCCTGCACCTTCCTGGTCGGAGTAACCAAACGCGCCCATCCAATCGAACTCCGAGTCGCGCACGAACTGACAGAGTTCTTCGAACTCTTTTTCAGTCTCCCCCGGAAAGCCCACGATGAACGATGTGCGCAGTGTGACTCCGGGAATGGTACGCCGCATTTTTTCAATCGAGCGCAGGAAGATGTCCGCTCCCGCACCCCGCTTCATGCGTTTCAAAACACTCGGCGAGGCATGCTGCAAGGGCACATCGATGTAGGAACAAATCTTTTCGTGGGACGCAATGGTCTCGAGCAGACGTCCCGTAATCTTGTTGGGATAGGCATAGAGAAAACGGACCCAGCGCAGGTCTTCGATCCCCGCCAGTTTTTCCAGCAGAAGGGCCAGCCCGTCTTTCAGGCCGAAATCCTCGCCGTAGCAGGTGGTGTCCTGGCCGATAAGGGTGATTTCGCGTACACCGGAGCGAGCCAGGCGCTCGGCTTCGGCGATCACCGACTCGAACCGCCGCGAACGGAACTGGCCGCGCAGCTGAGGAATAATGCAAAACGTGCAGGGATGATCGCACCCCTCCGCAATCTTGATATAGGCGGTATGGCGCGGCGTGGCCAGCACTCGGGGCGTGGCTTCGTCGTAAAGATAATTCGGCAGATCGCCGATCGCGCCGTCCCAGGTCTCGCGCGAAAAGCGGCCTTGTGCCGCGCGGGCATCGCCTTCGGCGCGGGATTGCAGAATCCTGAACGGAGAATCGACCGCAGGCGCGGGAGCGATTCCGGCGGCCGACAATATAGCTTCCAGCTCTCCCGTTCCGACCACCGCGTCTACTTCGGGAATGTTCTGCCGAATATCGTTGCGGAAGCGTTCCACCAGGCAGCCCGCCACCACCAGTTTCCGGGCGCGTCCCCCGGTCTTGTGCTTCGCCATTTCAAGGATAGTGTTGACCGATTCCTGTTGGGCGCTGGCGATAAACGAGCACGTGTTAACCACGATGACGTCTGCGTCCTCAGCGCCCGAAACCAGTTCGGCTCCGGCCTGCTGCAGCATTCCCATCATCACTTCGCTGTCCACGAGATTCTTGGGACACCCCAGGCTTACAAAGCCCACACGGGTAGGAGCCGCGGGGGTTGTTCCGCTTTCGACCGCCTCCGGGACCGGCACAGATAGGGTTTTCGCAGGCATGCAATCTATTGATTCTAACACTGTTGTCACATCTTTACCGGAGGGATGAGAGGACCAAACGAGTATCCCTTTCCCGCTGCTGACTCAGGGTACGCGTGCTAACCTTAGGCAAAGCTTGGTCTGGCGGAACTTGGCGGAGGGGAAATGAAGCGTACGCTGTTTTATTTGGCGGTAGTGGTGTCGCTGGCTGCCTTGATTTCACTTGCCGGCGCCCAGGACAGGAATGAACTGACCGGAGTAATCGGACGCACAGTCGTCAGCGACCAGGGAGTCACGGGCACCAGTACGCCGGGCGCGCTGCTCACCTCCGGCTCCGGCCTGAGCTTTGAAGTCAACTACGGCCGGCGCTTCATGGACCTCGGACTCTTAAGTTTGACCGGCGAAGTGCCTCTCGTGGTCAATGTTGGCGAGAATGTGCACTATGACGTGAACCTCGTTCCCAAGGACTACAAGTCGTTCTTCGTTACACCGGCATTGCGCGCCAATCTTTTCCCCGACAACGGACTTTCGCCCTGGGTCAGCCTGGGCGGCGGCTTCGGCTATTTCAAGGAGAATTCAACCCTCGAGTTCGGCGGCCCCAACCCTGGCAAAACCGGAACCACCACCGGAATCCTGCAGATCGGCGCGGGGCTTGACGTTAAATTGTTCAGCCGCTTCAGTGTGCGCGGAGAAGTCCGCGACTTCTACTCCGGTATACCTCAGTTGAACCTGGATACAGGCAAGAGCCGACAGCACAACTTCTTCGTGGGCGGCGGAGTGGTCTACCACTTTTGAAAACCCCACAAGTTCTTCTTTGCGACCTCTGCGGATTTTCTTTGCGATCTTTGCGGTAAAAGGTTTTGATTTATCGGGGCCAGCAGAAATCTCTACCGCTAAGGACGCAAAGAAAATCCGCAAAGGCCGCCAAGAAAATCTTTATCGATGGCGGCTGCCTGAAAGTTCTTCATAGAGTTCCGGCAGGCGGCGCACGTCTTCCACGGAATCGTCGAAGCGCGCGCTTTCGTAGTGCCGGGTAAATTCAGCGACCCTCTCGCGGACAACAGGATCGTCGATCTCAGATACGAACTCATCTGGCGTCTGGGTCGGCGATTTGTGCCAGCCACGACGCGCCACCCGTTTCGTCATGCGCTCATACCAGATTGTGGCCGCCCGCCGCGGAGATTTTTCCGGGCGCGCTGCCAGTCGCAATCGGCCCAGCGATCGCAGCAACAGCCGCGCATTGGCTAGAAAGAGAATTAATGCCGCCATCAGGGCTGCTGCGAGACCCCAACGAAGCGGGGCTCCGGAGACGTTGTTTCCGGTCCGTCGGGCCGCCGCCAGCAGCTTTTCGTAGTGGCGATACCACCACTGCCTGAACGCCGAAAACATCTCACGGCTGCGGTTGCCGGCGCTGACCGCCAGCGATTGCTGGTGGCCAATGTCATAGTTCACAATCCACTCCCGCCAAAACGATGCCGCCGCGTCGACATAGAGCGACATCCGGCTCCAACCCGTGCGCATAGGAATTGACACGCCCGGCGTGGGATCGAACGCCACCCAGCCATAATTCGGGAAATAAGCTTCTACCCAGGAGTGCGCATTCCGCGCCCGAACCACGTATTGCGACGTCAGATCGTTGAACTCGCCGGTACGAAATCCATTCACCACGCGCGATGGAATTCCCAGCGTCCGCAGCATGACCGCCATCGAGGAGGCAAAATATTCGCAGTGTCCCTGTTTGCGATCGAAAAGGAAATTGGCCAAAGGATCATGCGGCACCGTGCGCGACAGTCGCAGGGTATAACCGAAGTGGGTGAGCAGATAGCTTTCCACCGCCCGCGCCTTGTCGTAGTTATTGTCCGAGCTGGCTGTGATCTGCTGTGCCAGCCGTGGAATGCGAACATCCAGCACCGGCAGGTCCAGATAATTGGACAGAACCTCAGGCGGATATATCTTGCCCGCCGCGCGAAGATCCCCGATTGCAGGCTGCGCGATATCTGAAGTTGCTCGGTAGCGGTTGACGGGATGCTCCGGATCCAGGTCGAAGACCGCGCCACCATCGTCTACGGCCACGTGTCCATTGTTGACTTCGAGACTCTCCGGCCGGTCGGCGAGAAAGAAAACATTCATGCCCACCGGCTCCATGAGCACGCGATAGAAAATCGGGCGGGCGGATTTGGTCTGGGCGCCGCCAGGCGGTGATAACACAAAGCGGCCATCCAATCCCCGAAACACCTGGCGCTGCGCCCGGTTGTTTGACCAGACGCGGCCATCGAAGTGGCCCAGCGCGATACCACGCCATTTCAGGTCATAACTGCCCTGCTCGTCTCCATCAATCTGAACATGCATGACCACCGAGTCGGACTGTTGAATCTCACCGATGCGTCCCAGTTCAACCGTGTCGCCGAAACCGGTGCTGATCTCTCCGCCCGGGGCATACGCTCCCAGATAACCGGCGGAGGCACGCGGCAAGAGGAAGAAAATCGCGGCCGCGCCCAGCAGAATGGAAAGCACAAGTACGGGAGATGCCGCGGCCAGCGCGGTGGCCATCTTCCTCTGGGTCAGAGCCGTCCCCGACTCCCGCGAACGAACGCCGGCCTTGGCGGAAATGTGGCGCATCTCCATCAGGATGAAACAGACCACAGCCGTCAGCATGAAGATGGCGAAGGCCAGCAGGAAAATACTATCGACGGTGAGCAGGGCGGATGACAGCACCATCAAGAACGCGATGACCGCCAGAAAGTAGTAATCCCGATCGCGCTGCGCCGAATACAACCGCACCACCATCACGAACAGAACCAGATGAACCGTCGCGTTAAGAAATCCGCCCGAGATCAGGTAATAATCGGCCAGATAAAACGGCACGTAGCCCAGCGTAAGCAACGCCGTCCAGTGTTCGGGAATCAGCCAGGCGCGATCCTGAAACAACAAGTATCCGCGGAACAAAAGCGCCGAGCCGACCAGCAACACGGTGAACAATCCCAGCCCTCCGGTCGAAGCCAGAGTTCCGAAGCCGGCAAACAACAGAAGGTAGAGTGCGATTTCGAAGTACCGCTGGAGAGTTGCCGGCAAAAGTGAGGTCGCGGGATGAGGTTTGCCGGCGGTAGCCATGGCTGGTCTATTGTTCGCTAAGCGAAGCTGGAAGGGAAGAGTACGGAGGGCACGTCGGGCGGCGCGGTGAACGCGAAATGTTCAGTCTCCAAGCAGCCAGATGAGGAGATTGATTCGGGCATACGGGTAGGCAACGAGCGTAACGGCGATCTAACGCCAACAATTCTCTGAGCCACCGCCAACTCCACGGCTTTCATTGACTTGCCCTTGCATCCCGCCTACCATGGCACGATTCTATGATCGGGCAAACCATTTCGCACTATCGCATCGTTGAGAAGCTGGGCGGTGGCGGGATGGGTGTGGTCTACAAGGCCGAGGACACCCGGCTTGATCGCTTTGTGGCTTTGAAGTTCCTGCCCGAAGGCGTGGCCCAGGACCGCCAGGCTCTGGAGCGTTTCCGGCGTGAAGCAAAGGCGGCGTCCGCGCTCAATCATCCCAACATTTGCACCATCCACGACATTGGCGAAGAGAACGGCCAGGCGTTCATCGCCATGGAGTTCCTTGACGGCAACACCCTGAAGCACACGATCGGCAACCGCCCGATGGATCTGGAGGTGCTGCTCGCGATTGGAATCGAGATTGCCGACGCCCTCGACGCGGCTCACGCCGAAGGCATCGTTCACCGCGACATCAAGCCGGCGAACATCTTCGTCACCAAGCGTGGGCATGCCAAGGTCCTCGACTTCGGTTTGGCCAAGGTCGCACCCAGCGGCAGCCGAAAAGAAATGGCCGGACTCTCGGCGCAGGCGACGGCTGCGGAGAGCCTTGAGCACCTCACCAGTCCCGGCTCCACGCTGGGAACGGTGGCCTATATGTCGCCCGAGCAGGCCAAAGGAAAAGAGCTTGACGCGCGCACTGACCTGTTTTCCTTTGGCGCTGTACTTTACGAGATGGCGACCGGCACGCTGCCCTTTCGCGGTGATACCACGGCTGTTCTGTTCGATTCTATTTTGCACAAAATGCCGGTTGCCCCGGTGCGGTTGAATCCTGATCTTCCGGGCGATTTCGAACGCATCATCAATAAGGCACTGGAGAAAGATCGCGAGCTGCGCTACCAGCACGCCGCCGACATTCGAACCGATTTGAAGCGGCTGAAGCGAGAGACCGAGTCGGGCCGGGCGAGCGCGAGCGTCATAGAAGAAGAAGCGCCCGCCGCGGTGGCACCGCCCGAGAGTCGCCAGTCTTCGCGCCAATCAGCACGGCAATCCTCGAAGGAGACGCGCGCCGTTTCCTCCGGGCAAGCTGTGGCGACAGAGCAACCCGCGAGCCGCCGCTGGAAGGTGCTGATTCCGGTTGCCTTGGTAACGATCGCCCTGCTGGTGGCTGGTGGTCTCTTCTACCGCTCCCACAAAACTCAAGCCCTCACCGAGAAAGATTCCATCCTGCTCTCCGACTTCACCAATACCACCGGTGATCCGGTATTCGACAGCACTCTCAAAAAGGCGCTGGCAGTGAGCTTGGGCCAATCGCCTTATCTCAATGTCATTCCGGATTCCAAGGTGCAACAAACGCTGAAGCTGATGGGCAAACCTCCCGACACACGTATCACCAGCGACATTGGGCGGGAGATCTGCCAGCGCGCCCACGTTAAGGCCATGCTCACGGGATCCATCGCGCCGCTGGGAAGCGAATACGTGATTACTTTGGAGGCGGTCAACGCTGCCACCGGCGATTCCCTGGCACAGGTGCAGGAGCAGGCCGCGAGCAAGGAGCAGGTGTTGAACGCTCTGGGTGAGGGCGCCGGCAAGCTGCGCAGCAACCTGGGCGAGTCGCTGGCGTCGATTCAAAAGTTTGACAAGCCCTTGCAGGAAGTCACCACTTCTTCGCTTGAGGCTCTGAAAGCATTCACTCAGGGTGATGAGTTGCGCGAAAAAGGCGACGCTCTTCCGCCGGTTGCGCTATACAAGCGCGCCATCGAACTCGACCCGAACTTTGCCATGGCCTATGCCCGCGTGGGAAACCAGTATTTGACCGTGGGACAGTTCGATCTCGCCCGCCAGAATTTTCAGAAGGCGTTCGAGTTGCGAGAGCGCGCCAGCGAACGCGAAAAACTCTACATTACCGAAAAATATTACGATGGCACAGGACAGTTGGAGCAGTCCATCCAGGCGATGGAGCTCTACGCCCAAACCTATCCCAGCGATCAAACGCCGCGTATCAATCTCTCGGTCGCATATCAACTGCTCGGCGACTATGACAAAGCCTTAACCCATAGCCTCGCAGCGATTCGCCTGGAGCCCGATTCGTGGTACGGATACGTGAACGCGGGTTACGCCTACGCTGCGTTGGGAAGGTTCGATGAAGCCAAAGCGGTGCTCAACACCGGCCTGCAAAAGACCAATGGCGGAGTTGTTCTGCATGCCGGTTTGTACTACGTTGCCCTGGTTCAGGGCGATCAGGCGGCGCAGGACCGCGAAGAAGCTTTCGTCAAAGACTCACCGGCGTTCGAGGCGCAATGGGTCTTAGCGAGCAAAGCAGGAATGGCCCTGGCGCACGGCCAACGGCAGAAGGCCCACGAAATCTACACCCGCGAGGGAGAGCTGGCCAAGCAGCTCAGCCTTACCGAGAACCAGGCTTCTGCCATTCAGATTCCGGCCTTGATCGATTTGCTGTTCGGTGATACCGGCGACAAGAAGAAGTCGGTCTCTCAGGCAACCGCAGCGGTGGCTCTCGCGAACACCCCGGATGTTGCCATCGCGTCGGCTGAAATTGCCGCCCTTGCCGGCGATGAAGCCCAGGCCCGCCATTGGATGGACGACGTGAACCGCCGCCGGCCTTTGGACACCCGGTTCCAGACCATGTTCATCCCCGTGGTGCAGGCCATTCTTTTCTTGAATCACGGCGACGCCGCCAAAGCCATTGATGTGTTGAAGCCCGGCGAACAGTATGACAAGGGCACCACCGACATCCACTTCGTCCGTGGCCGCGCCTACCTGCTGAGTCACCAGCCCGTTCAAGCCGCACAGGAGTTTCAGGCCATATTGAACCTGCGCGGCGCGTCCATCGGAGACCCGCTGATGGGCATCGCCCAGCTCTACCTGGCTCGCGCCTATGCCCAGCAGAACGATGGCGCCAAAACCCGCGCCGCCTATCAGGATTTTCTGGCCCTCTGGAAAGACGCTGACCCCGATATCCCGATCCTGAAGGATGCCAAGACCGAGTACGCGAAGCTGCAGTGAGCCGGACGCGAGCGCGCCAGTTCGACGATACCCATTCCAACGAATAACCACCGATAAGAGATACTTTGATGCTTTTGATCAAAAGCAGGTCGAATCCAAAGGTTTTAATCGCTATATTTCTAACCTTTGGAGGCTGCTGATGCTGAGCGGGTTTAAGAAGTTTGTTCTGCGCGGCAACGTGGTTGACATGGCAGTCGGAGTAGTGGTCGGCGGCGCGTTCACAGCGGTGGTGGCTGCGCTCACGAAAGACCTTCTGACACCACTGATCGCGGCAATCGTCGGTAAACCAGACTTTTCAGCGATCAGGTTCATGGTGAATGGAAGCGTCTTTGCTCTAGGCGATTTCATCAATGCTGTGGTCTCTTTTCTGCTAGTGGCTGCGTCCGTCTACTTTCTCGTCATTGTCCCGATCGATGCGGCGACGACTGAAGGATCAAGGCTGCTCCGCAAGGTATTAGCTGATCGCACGCACGCAGATGTGGAGGATGTAATCTCTGGCCTTGATAATTCCGAGAAGGAGATCCTGGCGAGCCTGCTGCGAAAGCTGGGCCACGCGGCAGACGACCGAGCGGCGGGAGAAAAGAAATTAACTCCGCCTACATAGATCGCAGGATCGCTGCAGACACAGCCATTGTTAACCGGCATCTACAATCCCAACCGCTTAGACGCTAGGGCTTGCTCTTTCCGACTCCCGAGGTCTATCGTTTTGCCCAGCCAGAGCATTCTTAAAGCGGAGGTCATGATGGTCAGGAAGCTCTTCATTCTCTTGTGCGCGCCTGTAATTCTCTTTTCTCTCACTACGGCGGCTCCCGCGCAAGAGAAGACGAACAACAAGGCGAACGAAGGCCGCTGGGAGGGGAACGTGGTCAGGAGCGACCCTGACAAGTCCACCTTGACGGTTCGAAAAGTGGGTTCAAATGTTGAGAGGACGGTTCATTATGATGGCGGGACTCGATGGGTCAGCCAGGCCCACGGCAGCAAGCAGGCCAACAACATCGACCCGACCCAGGTGAAGGACAATGATCGCGTGATCGCTATCGGCATTTGGGACAAAGGTGTGCTTTACGCCACCCTGATCTCGAAGCGCCTCTCCCACTCCGACTGAGTTCATAGCGGCCACAGGACAACTTGGCCTGCGGCCCTCCAGCCTGCGCGGCAACTCCAACTGCACCAGCAAGCCCACCACGGCATCTAAATTTCCTGCCTGGACGGCCGCAGACGCGGATATCCGTCCCATAAACCGGCATCGAGAGCGCGAGTGAAAACGGAAGCGGGCACCGCAGTTACCAAAACGCTGGCAACACAAACGGAGGAGCAGTGGATGGATCAGAATTTAGAGCACACACAATCGCATATCGACTCCATGGCCAGACAGGAGCAGGAGTTCCTGGAGAAGAGAAACCTATCGGAACGCGCCGGCGATGCGGTTGCCGCCTTGGCGGGAAGCCTGGTCTTTGTCCTGATTCATGCGTTGCTGGTGCTGACCTGGGTCTTGGTCAACGTTCAGGGAGTTCGATGGATTCCTCGTTTTGATCCATATCCGTTCTCTCTTCTCGGGGTGATCGTTTCGGTCGAGGCGGTAGTGCTCTCCAGCTTCATCCTCATGCGCCAGAATCGAATGTCGAAACGCGCCGAGCGCCGCGATCACCTGAACCTGCAGATTGATCTGATATCCGAAAAAGAGATCACGAAGCTCCTGCAAATGGTGCGGGCGATTTGTCAGAACATGGGACTCAAACAGATCGCCGACGACCAGGAGCTCAAAGAATTCAGTCAGGCGACCTCGGTGGAAACGCTGACCCAGAGACTCGAAGACTCTCTGCCGGAAAATTAGGTCATGGACGTCAGCGCGAAGAACGCCGCGCGGGGGAGGGAATCCTGTGACGGGGACAGTTCTGTGGTGATCACAACAGCAGATTCCTCACCGGCTGAAGCCGGTTCGGAATGACAAGGGAATCGCTGAGGACTGAGGACTGACGACTGACGGCGGAAGCCCGACGACCGCTCCTCCGATGTTAGAATCGAAAGCGGTCAGGCATCGGTCCCGCGCAACGCACTCTCGCCAACCCCGCCAGGTCCGGAAGGAAGCAACGGTAACGGGCTCTTGCGTGTGCAGTGGGTGTCCGGTGCCTGGCTTTATCAGGCCTGGTCTCTCACCGGATTTTTTACTACCCCACAAAATTCAGCACTGGCGTCGTGAAGTTCGCCAGGTTGGGAAAGATCGTCGGCAGATCCGCGGTCGGTACGCCGAACCAATTTGCCAGCGTCGCGGCGTACTGGTCGAGTGACGTCGTCGGAATCCAGCGGCCTTCGTTGGTGGCGTCGTCGGGCCCGCCCAGAGCCAAGGTCGGGAACGTCCCGTAGAAATCTCCGCCGTGGACTCCTCCCCCCATGATCAGGTGATGTCCGCCCCAGGCATGGTCGGTTCCGGAGGTGCTGTCCGGCTGGTACGTCCGGCTGAAGTCCGACAAGGTAAAGCTGGTGACTTGCGGGGCGGCGCCGATCTCCACGGTTGCCTGGTAGAACGCGTTCATGGCCTGGCTGAGTTGGGTGTACAGGGCGGTCTGGGTGTCGATCTGGGCGCTGTGAGTATCGAAGCCGCCCAGCGAAACGAAGAAAATTTGACGTTGCACACCGAGCGTCCCGCGCACGGAAATAATCTGCGCCACTTGTTTGAGCTGGCTGGCCAATCCATTGTTGCTGGGGAAAGCCGTCGCCAGGGTTGGAGCCGAGGCAAGTGCAGCCGCCAGCGTTTTGCTGTCCTGCAGGGCATTCGTAGTCACATTGCTCGCGGCCTGGATCAAAGACACGCCGGTGTCGAAGGTCAGCAGGCTTTGCAGGGCCGACATCCGGCTCTGCGATTCAGCCGAACTGCTGAAACCCGACAGCAACGTCGTGGGGTTTCCGCTGGATTCGATCGAGCGCGCGACCAGACCTTCACAAAAAATGTTGGTTCCCGCCAGCGAGATAATAACCGGGAAATTCCCCCCATAGATGGATTGAATCTTGTCCGCGGTCCTGCCTGCCCATCCCGTCTGGCCATCGCTGCTCAGGGTCGCCGTCTGCATCTGCGCCTGCTGGTCTTCGTGCGAGAACAGGTTCTCCGGGACGGTGACCTGTCCTTGTTGAAACTGAGTTCGCGTGGTGGGGCGCACCAGTGTTCCTACGTTGGCCAGCACGGCCAGGTGCTTCTGGTTGAACAGAGCCTGCATTTCAGGAAACTTGGAATGAAATCCAAATGCGCCTGCGCTGGGAGCATTGATCGGAAGCAGGCTGGCCTGGGGCAGCGCCAGCACGGAGCGGATCTGCTGGTATGACGCGTACCCGCTGCTGCTCATGGGGACCACCATATTGTTGCTGTCGTTGCCGCCGAACAGGAAGATGCAAACCAGGGCCTTGTAATCCGGGGTGCCTTGCGCCAGAGCGTTCACCAGCCCGAATCGAGTGAAGCTGGCGGCGGCAAAGCTGGCGGCCGCGGTGCAGCAAGTTCTCTTGAGAAAGTCTCGTCTTGAAAACGCCATGGCTGGTTCTCCCCTTTTAGTGTTCGACCTGGAACTGCGATGAGCTTCCAATCAGATAAAAAGCTGCCTTGGTACGACGGGTACTGTCAGTGATTGCGGTGAGTGTGGTGACCAGAGTGTTCTTCGTGTCGTCCGACACCTGGCCGTGCAGCATGATGGCCGCGACCGCCTCCACCAGTTGACTCGGTGTCAAAGCCAGTGGGACATAGCCGGCGATGCTGGTGGTGGTGCCGCTGTTTACCGATCCGTAGATCAGGTCGTTGACGAAATTCGCGCGGGCGATGGTGGTGCTGGTGTTAAAGATCGCAAATTCGGGTCCCAGCAGATTCGTTCCCTGAATCACAAAGCCCGGGGGGAAGAAGTTGAATACGCTGGGCGCCATGAACGGCGACTGCTTCATATTGGACGCGTAGTTCGCCAGCCCATTGCCATCCGAGAGGGCGTTCACGGCGCGCAACATGTTGGTGATGAAAAGGATTGGTTCTTTCAGATGGCCGTCATTGGGCTGCGCTTGCGTAGGATCGTCGCCGCGCCGCGCTTCCGTGTCCAGCAGGATGGCCTGGACCACAGCTTTCAGGTCGCCCCGCACTCCGCTGCCGTTATCGGCGAACACCGCTGCGACGCGGCCTACATACTCCGGGCTGGGATTGCTGGTGACCAGATGTTGAATGAGCTGCTGGCAGATAAACGGTCCGACGTTGGGGTGAGTAAAGATGTTCTGCAAAGCGGCGGTCAAATCCGACTGAGCGGTGCCACCGCCGGGGATGGTCATTCCGTTGAGCAATATTTTCGGATCGGTGTCGTGATGGCTGTCGAACGAAACCATCGGACCGCCATAGTACTCAGGATTGCCGAAGTGAGCCGTCGCTCCTGGCTTGGTGGGATATGTCCAGCCGGTGTAGACGCGGGCGAAGGCGGTGATATTGTCCTGGGTATAGGCGGGAATGGGATTTCCCGAGCCATCCAGTTGCGGCGTGCCATCCGGATTCAACAGATCCAGACCAATCGTGAACAGCTGTAACGCTTCGCGGGCATAATTCTCGTTTGCCCTGGAGTTGGTGGCCGGGTTGGGCTTGTCGTTGTTGACCATGTCCAGGAAATTACCCATGACCGGGCTCAGAGTGACGTCGTTCAACAAGGTTGAAAAGTTTCCGAAGGCGTCGTTCTGAAACATGTTGGACCACAGCACGAAGGCGCTGGGGTTATTCACCTTGGTGGCTGAAGCCACCATGATTTCCGAGAGCGCGAACGCTACGCGCTGTCGCAGTTGGTCCTGTCCCGTGAGGGCATTGGTGAAAAAGCGCTTCTGCACGACGGTGATGTCGTCGGTAGCCGCCGGCGCGGGGAATGTCGAAGGCGCCGCGGCGAACTGCTCGTTGAGGAACGCCTGCATGCCCACGGCTTGCACGTGAGAGAGCGATTGCGGATCCGCGCCCCAGGTGGATTGCTCGAGCAGGCGCGCCGCAGCCGTAGCGCTCAGTTCGTTGGCGGATGTTCCAACCACCAGCGCAAACGGGTTCGAAGTCGTGGAACCGGGATCCGGATTGATCACCGTAACCTGCACTGTGCCAGCTTGTGCGCTGGTCGCAGTGCCGGTCGCGGTGAGTTCAGTGGAGGAGATAAACGTCGTGGGCAGGAAGGAGCCGCCGAAGGACACAACCGCGCCCGCGGCAAACTTCTGACCGGTGACCACAATCGTGAAATTACCGATTGGAATCGTAGTGGGCAGCACCGCGCTCACGATGGGTGCGGGGTTGGTGAGGGTCGCCGTGCCCGTGGAAGTGGCAGTCGTATCCGCCACGCTGGTGGCCTGAACCTGAATCGTGTTCGGGGTCGGGATGGTAGTCGGAGCGGTGTAGAGGCCGCCCGCGGAAATTGTGCCTACGGTGGCATTGCCGCTGGGTATCCCGTTAATCGCCCATCGGACCGCGGTATTTCCGGCCGCACCGTTGACGGCGGTCCGGTACTGGAACGTGGAGCCGGCAGCAATCTGCGCCGTGGCCGGAATCACGACCACCGAGACTTGGCCGGAGGCGCCCACCTGCACATTCATGGAAGCAACCGAGGCGATCTTGCCGGGATCGGGATTCTGCACCGTTACCTTGACCATTCCTACCTGGGCTGAGGCAGCCGTTCCCGTGGCCGTGAGCTGCGTTGGACTCACGTAAGTAGTGGCCAGGGCAGTTCCGCCAAAGATAACCTGCGAACCCTTGACGAAATTGGCTCCGCCCACCTGCAACGAGAAGCTACCTACCGGAAGAAATATGGGGCTTATCGTCTGAAGTACGGGAATTGGATTCTGCAGGCTCACCGAAACTGTGGCGGAAAGGGAGTTGTCAGCTGCGCTGACCGCCTTGATCGTGACCGAGGCGGGGGTGGGGAGGGCTGAAGGAGCCTGATATTTTCCGGTCGCGTCAATGGTGCCAACCGTGGCATTTCCGGAGGGCGTCCCGTTTACATACCAGGCAACCGATTGGCTCTTGTTTCCGGTAACCGAAGCCGAGAACTGGGTGGTGTCGCCGGCTCGCAGGGTCGCGTTCGAGGGCGTGATCGTCATGCCGTTGGAGGTCGAACCCGAACTCGACCCGCCAACTCCCATGCCGCCGCCGCAGCCCGACCACGCCAGAATTGCGAGGGAAAGAACCACGGCGCCGGCCAACCTCGCGCTTAAAGACTTCTTTGTTCCGATCATCTCTGATCCCCTTTCCTGAAGATCCGAGTACAGAGGAAGCGTTGATGGGCGCGTCACGTCGGCGCGTCGCAAGTTTTTCGAGTGGCTGGTGAAGAGTAATGAAACGTTGCCTGCATGCGAAGGTCTCCATGGTTCCATTTCGGGACTAGTTCCAATTCGGCTCGCAGCGCGGCATTCGGAAGCACTAGCGGTCCAGCACTGTCGCGCACTTTACGGCTGGAGGTACATGTACCCGGGTAATGAAGAGGGGGCTGTTTTTGGGGCTCCTTTGCGTCCTTTGCGGAATTTCTTTGCGAACTTTGCGGTTAAAGATTTTGATCTCTGCCGCAGCGGGAACACCCAAAACTCTTAACCGCAAAGTTCGCAAAGAAATTCCGCAAAGGACGCAAAGAGTCCGAAACACGAGCATCACTTGCAACACAGCACGCTTTATCCGACCGCCCGAACCCTTTGTCATTTCGAAACTTGCCGTATCGCGAGGAATCCGTTTGCTGGGGACAGCGAAACAGCAGATTCCTGGCGCGAAAATGCCGCGCCTCGGAACGACAAGTTCCTGAAGATTTTCAAATTTCACCGCTAGGGCGGCGCGCACAGTTGGACATTGCCGCATGGGTGCGTCAAAATACTCGGTTCGTCCTCAAACCTGAGATCAGAACCTGGAGAACTGAACGAGTGAGCCAACTGGTGCGCGCCAAGATTACCGCCCTGGGTGCTTATGTCCCGCCGCGTCTTCTGACCAACGACGATCTGGAAAAGCTGGTGGAAACCTCCAACGACTGGATCGTGGAGCGCACCGGCATCCGCGAGCGGCACATCGTTGATAAAGGCATCGCCACTAGCGACCTCGCCACTGAGGCCGCCCGCCGGGCGCTGGCCCAGCGCGGCCTGGAGCCCTCCGATCTGGACGCGATTCTGGTGGCCACGGTCACGCCGGACATGTTTTTCCCTTCGACCGCCTGCCTGGTGCAGCACAAGCTGGGCGCAAAAGGAGTCTGGGGATTCGATCTCTCCGCCGCCTGCTCCGCCTTCGTCTATGCGCTGCAGACCGGAGCGCAGTTTGTCGCCAGCGGCGCCCACAAGAAAGTGATGGTGATTGGGGCGGACGTGATGTCCTCGATCATTGACTATACTGACCGCGCCACTTGCGTAATTTTTGGCGATGGCGCCGGCGCGGTGATCCTGGAGCCTGCCGAGAACGACTCCGAAGGTCTGATCGACTTCATCCACGAGGTCGACGGTTCAGGCGCTTGTTCACTCTACATGCCCGGGGGTGGAAGCCTCCATCCCACAACCGCAGAAACCGTGGAGAAGCGGATGCACTACGTTCATCAGGACGGCCAGGCAGTATTCAAATTCGCTGTTCGCAAGCAGGCCGAGCTCTGCGAGAAGATCCTCACCCGAAACGGGCTCAAAGGCAGCGACATCGATACTTTCATTCCCCATCAAGCCAACCGCCGCATCATCACCGCCACGGCGGAGCGCCTGGGAATGAAGCCCGAGAGCGTGATCGTCAATATCGACCGTTACGGCAACACCACCGCCGGAACCATTCCGCTGGCCATGGATACGGCCCGGCAGGAAGGCAAACTCAAGAAGGGCAACCTGGTGCTGCTGGCGTCAGTGGGCGCCGGGTTTACTGTGGGTGCAACCTTGCTGCGCTGGGCTTTCTAGAAATTATCTGGGGCGGACATTCTTGTCCGCCGCCTTTGACGTTGATCTGAGGGTTTGAAGTTGAAACACAAATCAAAGTCAAAAGCGGCGGACAAGAGTGTCCGCCCCACACATATAAGAACCGTCCCATGAATGAACTGCTGAAAAACCAGGTGCGTCACATCTTCGACAGCGCGAATTTCGTGCGCGACCTGGGTATGCAGTTGACCCGCATCGAAGAAGAATATTGCGAGACCATTCTTGTGCCGACCGAACGTCATCGCCAGCAGCACGGCTTGATCCATGCGGGCGTACTGGCGACCATGGCGGACCATACTTCCGGGTGCGCCGCTCGCGGCGCGGTCGGTCTGGATCGCGATGTGGTCAGCGTGGAGTTCAAGATAAATTTTCTGCGTCCCGCCGTGGCTGACCGTTTGCGTTGCCGCGGACACGTACTGCGGGCCGGCAAAATGCTGGTGATTTGCGAAGCAGAAGTTTTCGCGCTGAAGGATGAGGAAGAGAAGCTGGTCTCGAAGGCCATGGTCACCCTGGCCGTGAAGCGGACCTCGTAGCCCCGTCATCCTGAGCGCAGCGGACCGATTCGGAACGAATCGGTCTGCGGAGTCGAAGGACCCCTACCTTTCAACAGGCGCGTTTTAATGCAGGCATGAGCGTCCCCGCTCGTGCGGCAGCGCCACGAACCCAGCACGCGCGAGGACACTCGCGCACGCACTTACGCATGATCAGCTTATAGGGGTCCTTCGACTCCGTGACTGCTTCGCCACGCGAAGCAGTCACTCCGCTCAGGATGACAGGAAGAAAGGGTAACTATCCGTTCTTCTGCTGCTCAAAGGCTTTCTGCAGATACTTCCTGGCCTCATCCAGCGCACCCTGCGTATTGTCGTTGGTCTGCAGTGCTTGGCGGTATTCGTTGGTGGCGCGCTCGCGCTGTCCAGTGACATCGAAGATCTTGCCCAGCTGAATGTGGCTCCAGACTTCTGTCCAGCGAGGCTCCCCATCGCCGTTCAGGCAATCGCGGTAGGCGTTGGCTGCAGCCTGGAAGTTGCGTTGCAGGAAAAAAACCTCGGCGATGCGATAGTGAGCCAGCGAACTGTTCTTGTTGACGTCGAGCGCTTTGTTGAACTCGAGCAGCGCGCCCGCCAAGTCTCCCTGCTGGGTCAGGCCCTGACCCCGCTGAATGGAAGCTCTCAGCCGGATCTCGGATGAATTCTTTAACACCCGGTCATCGGGATCGACCACGATGCGACGCGGCTTGCCGTAAGTTTCAATATTGAACGCGGAATTTGTGCCTACGACTTCGATGCGCTTGTTCTCGGTCTTACCATCCGTGTCGATTTTCAGATCCACCGGCATGCGGAAAAGATCGAGGTCCTGAGCGATCTGGCCCACCACTCGAAAACCTTTCCCGTTGCCCAGACGGTAGATCGTGTACTTGGTTTTGAACTCCGGAGCGCCGGTGGAGTCGAGCCACTGGGAGAAGAACCAGACCAACTGCTGGCCATAGTTCTGTTCGGCCAGAGCGCGGAAATCATCGATGGACGCGGACTTGCCTGCATATTTCGAGGCGAAGGTACGCATGGTCTGATCGTACTTCTGATCGCCGATGACCCAGCGCAGCATGTGCAGGATCATGGCGCCCTTGTCGGTCACCAGCGACTGGAACTCCGGCGAAAAGATGTCCAGCTTGCCGGCGCTCGAGAGCGGAACCGTGTCATAGGCCAGCGCGCCGACTGACATATCTTTGACTGTCTCTTCCAAACCCGCCTGGCCGGCCGCCTGTTCGACGTAACGAGCCTCGGAGTAGCGGGCAAAGCCGTCGCTCAGCCACCAGTCGTCGCGCGACGACGGACTGACCGAAACCCCCCACCACTGGTGCGCAATGGTATTTGCCAGCAACCGGTAATTAACTTTCTCGGTCACGGCACGGCTGGAGATGGCGGCAATCTCCGGCGCCCAGGCCGCGGGCACCGTGTCATCCGGGATCTCAACTACCTTCAAAGTGGTCGAGGGCGCTGGACCGTAGAGCGTCACGTAGTAGGTAAATTCCTTGACCGCAGTGTTGGCGTAGGTCGCTCCCAAAGTCTGATGGGCCGGCTTGAAGAAAACGTGCAGGTCCAGACCCGCTTCGTCGCTTTTGGACTCTTGGAAAATGCCGGCAACAATGGTGCCCGGAAAGCTGGGTTTGTCCCAGGTGAAAGCGAAAGTCTTGGTGGGGAGGGCGCCGGCCGGCCGCTTGGCCGCAGGGGAACTGCCCGGACTTTCCTTCCCGCTGCCGATCACGATCATGTGCGCCGGCACCGTGATGGTCATGGTCGCGGTAAAACGGTTGATGCCGTAGGCATTCACCGGGAACCATCGTCCAGCGTACAGAAGATAAGTGGTGTCATCGCCAATGTAGGCCAGCTTGAGTCCCTGTACCGGACTGTCGTCAGCAGAATCAAGCACACCCTCATATTCGAAGGTGAGCGTGCTCGAACTGTCTTTGGACACCGGGGTAGCGAGCGGAACGCGAATGGTCGAATCCTGGGTTACGCGCTCGGCGGTTAGCAGCTTGCCTGCCGCATCGACGACCTTGGTAACGCGCAACGCATTGTGAAGCTCGAGGGTGACAATGCTCAAATCTTCCAGCGCGGTAAACTTCACCTTCGCCCGCGCGGTTATTTTGTGGGTGTGAGGGGCGAGTTCGGCGTCGATCTGGTAGTCGTCCACCCGCAGTCGCATTTTCTCGGCCGCCCACGACGGCACCGAGGTCAAAAAGAATGAGACAAGAAAGCACAGCAACAGGGCGCGACGCGGGCGCTGCGGTTGAAGATCGATCAAAAGCTCTCTCCTGACAACACTACGATAATCCGTAAGATGAAGATTGTGTCCCAAAAGATGCTGGTAGGACAAGGTTTAGCCAGTTTATGGCTTGCGCCCCGCGCCCAGAACCGATAGAACCGCCTCCGCCGCTCGATCTACCGGGTGGCGTTCGTCCTGACTCGGCCCGCGCAGGCGGGCTTTCACCCCGGCCAACCCACTCACCATTTTATTCCGAGCCGGACCGTCGGCGATGATTTCATTGAGCTTGGCCACAACCTTGGGGGCGGTGAAATCCTGCTGTACCAGTTCAGGGACAACTTCCTCACCGGCGATGAGGTTAACCATGGCAAAGTACGGGACCTTAACCCGTGACCGCCCCAGCAGGTAGGTCAGGGGCGAGACCCTGTACACCATGACGAAAGGCGTTCCCATCATGGCAGCCTCGACGGTGGCTGTGCCGCTGGCGATGATCCCGGCACGCGATTGGGCCAGGGCGGGCAGAGTTTCGGGCACCAGATGGATAGACGAAGCGTTCCCGATCAGCGAAAGCAGGAAATTGCGATCAAGCGTGGGCGCAACCGGCAGCAGAAATTCATACGACGGGCCCAGGGTTGCGGCAGATTCCAGAATTACCGGCAAATTCAACCGCGCTTCTTTCACCCGGCTGCCGGGCATGAGGGTGATCCACGGTTTCGCGGCGTCCAGATGATGCTGATCGGCATAGGCTGCGCGATCGACCTCGGGGCGGGGAAGGTCGGCGAGAGGATGGCCGACGAAAGTGGCGTCCACTCCACGGTCACGGTAGAACTTCTCTTCGAACGGGAAAATCACCAGCGCCTCGTCGACATACTTTCGCAGCAGTCGCACTCGCCCCTGACGCCACGCCCAGAATTGCGGACAAACGTAGTAGACGACAGGAACACCGCGTTTATGCATCTGGCGGGCAACGCGCCAGTTGAAGGCGGGAGAATCGATGACGATCGCGAGATCGGGTTTGCGTTTGTCCGCTTCCGCGATCAGCTTGTGAAACAGCCCCCAAATCTTGGGCAGATGCCCAAGAATTTCCGAGATGCCGACGACCGCCAGATCTTTGGCATCGACGACGGTGTCGCAGCCCGCAGCCCGCATGCGATCCCCACCCACCCCGAAAAATGCCATCTCTGTTCGTGTGGTCGCGGGCGACTCGCCCGCGAGACGCCGCAAAGCTTCCATCAGCATCGCGCCATACATTTCGCCGGAAGCTTCCCCAGCGGAGATGAGAATTCGCACGCAGGACATTGTAAAGGGGGGACGTGGGGTTTGTAGCGCCGGCCTCCGGCCGGCTGTCGAGGCGGCGTCTCGCCGCCTCATCCGGAAGGGGCAATACACAGTTTCGAGCTAGGGGATTGCTTTACAAAAGCCGGAGGGCGGGACGCCCTCCAGACAGCCGGCGGGACGCCGGCGCTACCAAGAGCCTAGTCGTCCGCGCCGGCCGTGACTTGACCGCCGGCACCGACTGGCATTTCCTGATCTTTATATTGCAGCTGGTAGAGCTTGTAATAAATGCCGTGCTGCGCCAGCAGTTGCTGGTGAGTGCCTACCTCGCGCACCTGTCCCTTGTGCATGACGATAATTTTGTCCGCGCGCTGTATGGTCGAAAGCCGGTGGGCGATGACCACGGACGTGCGGCCCTCGACCATGCGGTTGAGCGCGTCGCGTACTCGCATCTCGGTCTCGGTGTCCACGCTCGAAGTGGCTTCGTCGAGAATAAGGATCTTGGGATCGTGAGCCAGCGCCCGGGCAAACGAAATCAGCTGTTTCTGGCCGGTGGACAGAGTCGAACCCCGCTCGCGGACCTCTTCCTTGAATCCTTGCGGCAGAGCGCGGATGAAGTCGGCCAGGTTCACATCTTCCGCCGCTTTCTCTACCTCTTCGTCTGTAATCGATTTCGTCCCCAGGCGGATGTTGCCCTCGACCGTGCCGGTAAACAGAAAGGGATCTTGCAGCACCACGCCGTAGCGCCGGCGAAGCTCTCCCAGGTCCATTTCTTTGACGTTGACACCGTCGATTTTGACCGCGCCTTTCTGGACATCATAAAAGCGCATAAGCAGAGAAATAATCGTGGTCTTCCCGGCGCCGGTGTGGCCGACGATGGCTACGGTTTCGCCGGGCTCGATGGTGAACGAAACGTCGCGCAGAATCCAGTCCGGCTCCGAGACATGGCCATTGCCGGTTTTCGCTGGTGTGGCTGCGGGCGACTCGCCCGCGTTCTTTCCGACCTCAATCGGCGTGTCGCGGTAAGCGAACCAGACATGGTCGAACTCGATCCGCCCCGGCCCCGTCGGCGAGTTCGTAACCGCGGGCGAGGTAATTTCAGCGGCTGTGTCGAGCAACTTAAAGACGCGCTCGCTGGCCGCCATCGCCGATTGCAGGATGTTGTATTTTTCGCTGAAGTCCTGAATGGGCCGGAAGAAGCGCTGAGCATACTGGATGAAGGCGGTGAGAATTCCGATGCTGACCACAGTATGAACTATCTGGAAGGAAAGAAAGTGCTGACGCGAAAAAGTTACGGCAACGCTGCCTACGGTGAGCTCGCGGATGATGTCATTCCCGCCAAACCAGATGACGCAGGCGATCGCGGTTGACGACAGGATTTCCACCACCGGGTAGTAAACCGCGTGCGCCATGATCGCGTCTTTGAAAGCATCCATGTGAACCGCGTTGACTTCGGAAAACTTGTCATAAGAGCGTTTCTCCCGATTGAACAGCTGCAACACCACCATGCCGCTGACGTGCTCCTGCATGTAGGCGTTGATGCGCGCGATGGCGGTGCGAATGCGCCGGTAGGAGTCCCGCACCCTGTCCCGAAAAATACTGGTGGCGTAGGCGATCAGCGGCAGAACCGCCAGCGTGATGAGCGCCAGCTTCCAGTTCATGCAAAGCATGATGGTCGTAATGCCGGCCAGCACGAACACGTCTTCGAAAATCGAAACCACGCCGGAGGTGAACATTTCGTTCAAGGCATCGACATCGGTGGTCACGCGAGTGACCAGGCGGCCGACCGGGTTCTTGTCGTAGAAGCCAATGTGCATGTGCTGCAGGTGGCGGAAGATCTGTTTGCGCAAATCGAACATCACCATCTGGCCGGCCCACTGCATGAAGTACGTTTGCAAGTAGTCGAGCAGAAAACCGAGCGCAATCAACCCAACGTACATGCCCGCGATCTGGGCGATCCCAACGTAGGGATTTGTGCTGAGAAAAGAATCAAACGGCGTGCTCCGGTGTACCGGAGCCAGGTAGCGGTCAATTTCAACGGCAACCAGGTACGGCCCGAGAACATCGGCCGCAGACTTGATGAGAATGGATACCAGCGAGATGCCGACCGGCCATTTATAGGGACGCAAATACCGGAGCAGCCGCTTCATCAGGCGGCTGTCATATGCTTTACCTAGTACCTCTTCTTCTTGAGCCATCGGCTAAGCGTGGGTTCACTTAAAGATACCCTAAATAGATGGAGAAAGAAGTCTCCGGGATGGAAAAGCTTTAGGTGCTACGGAGCACGTAGGCCCAGATGTCCTCATCTGGGCGGGCGAGCGGAGCTCGCCACATCTCGCGGAGCTTGCTCCGCCGGGCAGGTGGGACACCCTTCGACTTCGCTCAGGGCAGGCTCTGCCCCTACGTGGCCTGTGGCGATTGTGGTTACGCGGTTTTCTTCAACACCAGCGCCGAGTTCTTGGATCCGAATCCCACGCAGTTGCAAATTGCGTGCTCGACCTGTACTTTGCGGCCAATATCGGGAACATAGTCCAAATCGCATTCCGGATCAGGCGCGTCCAGATTAATGGTGGGTGGCAGTTTGCCGTGTTCCATCGCGATTAGCGTGGCAGCGAGACTGGCCGAGCCGCAGGCACCCTGGGCATGCCCAATCTGTGATTTCAGTCCGGACATGGGGACTTTCCTGGCGTGTTCGCCGAGCGCCAGCTTTAATGCCCGTGTTTCTACCCGGTCGTTCATTTCCGTCGAAGTGCCATGGAGGTTGACGTAGTGAATGTCTTCGGGTGCAAGTCCGGCTTCATCCAGCGCCAGCGTGATGGCGCGTGCAGGTTCTTCCGGCGAGTCGCTCATGCGCACACGATGGAAAGCCTCGCAGGTCGAACCGTATCCGGTGATCTCAGCATAGATTTTCGCGCCGCGTGCACGGGCATGCTCGTAATCCTCCAGAATGAACATCCACGAACCTTCGGCGATGACAAATCCGTCGCGGTCGGCGGAAAACGGCCGCGATGCGCTCTCCGGAGCGTGGTTCCAGGATTGCGTAAGCGCGCGTAACAAAGAATAGCCTTTGATAATTCCCGGCGTAATCGGCGAATCCACGCCACCCACCAGGAACATCGGCAGCACGCCCGCTTGAATATGCTGGAAGGCGTAACCGATGGCGTCGGTCGAAGAAGTGCACCCCGCCGTGACCACGTGGCTGTAGCCACGAAATCCAAAACGCATGCTGATTTCGCTGGGCAGCGTTCCCATTGTGCCGCTAGGAATGCAGAACAGGCTGACTTGTTTTACGTGTCCGCTATGCCAGAGCCGGTATTGCTCCTCGGAGAATTCCTGGGCCCCGCCGCCGGTGCCCAGAATCACCCCAATCTCGCGCTTCTCCTCCATCGACATGGCGGATGGGTCAAGGCCGGCATCTTTGATCGCTTCAGTCGAGGCGGCGACGGCCAAGGGCACAACCCGGGAGACATGCTTGCGCTCGCGCGCATCCACCCAGGCCAGCTCGTCAAATTCGGGAATTTCGCCGGCAATGTGAACCGGCAGGGAAGACGGATCGAAACGGGAGATGCGTTTCACTCCCGATTTTCCGGCGAGAAGAGCGAGGCAGAAAGCTTCTTTGCCTATACCGTTGGGGCTGACCACGCCCATTCCAGTGATAACGACCCGAGCAACCATAAGTTTTTGTGTGTCATCCTGAGCGGAGCGGCGGCTTCGCTTGGCGAAGCTGCTGCGCAGTCGAAGGACCCCTATAAGTGCAACCCAACTCCGAAATTCTAGGGCATTCTCTTTGTCGAGCCCTGCGTTGCTCAACTCGCGAGTATCTTAGAGCAAATGGGGTCCTTCGACTTCGTCTTTTGCTTTCGCTAGCGAAAGCAAGGACTCCGCTCAGGCTGACAAGTCTTTGGCTTCTTTGCCACGTACACGTTACGCGAAGTGGGATAATTAGTCACGATGTCCCTTGGCCTCTACGTCTCCGTGCCGTTCTGCAAGACCAAGTGCAGCTATTGCAACTTCGCCTCGGATGTCTTCTCCCGCGCCGTATTCGAGCGCTACGTGGAGCGGGTAGCTGCCGACGTCAACCGGGCCGGCGAAACCGCCGAACAGATGGGCGGCCGGTTCGAATCGTCGGTAGACTCCATCTTTCTAGGCGGCGGCACACCTACGATACTCGATATAACGCAACTGGAACGACTATTTGTCACTATTTCGGAAAAATTTGTCGTCCGGAATGATACAGAAATCACCGTGGAATGCGCGCCCGGCACGCTTTCCCCACTGATGATTGAAGCTCTCCAACACTGCGGCGTGAATCGCGTAAGCCTGGGAGTGCAGTCATTCGTGGATGTCGAGGCTGCGTCGGTTGGCCGCCTGCACAACCGAAGCACCGTGCTTGAAGATATCGCTCGTTTGCGGGCCGCCGGTATTGAGAACATTAATATTGATCTGATTGCCGGACTGCCTCACCAGACCGCCGAGAGTTGGGAATTTTCCCTCGCCGAAACGATCGCGACGGGTGCTCCCCACGTCAGCGTGTACATGCTCGAGGTGGATGACGATTCCCGCCTCGGCCGTGAACTGATGGCAGGGGGCGCCAGATACCACGCACACTTTGTCCCTGACGATGAAGTCACGGCAGACCTCTGTGAAATCGCCTGCAATCGCCTCGACGCAGCCGGGGTGAGTCAGTACGAGATCTCAAACTTCGCCCGGCACGGGCAGGACTCACGTCACAATATGAAGTACTGGACCCGCCAGCCTTATCTTGGCTTTGGCGTGGATGCCCACTCCATGCTGATCAGCGCGTCAAAGACGACGGAGGCGGTGCGGTTCGCTTCACCCGACACGCTCGAATCTTATGTGGCTGGAGCGCCTCCTAACCGGACCGCGGTGCCGGTGGAGGCCGCATTCGAAGAAAGCTTTTTTCTGGGATTGCGTCTGAACCGCGGTGTCGATCTCGCGAAAGTCGCAACCGAATTTGGGGAAGACACGATCAGCGCGGTGTCGGAGGCGATTTCAGACTGTGTGGCATCGGGCTTGCTCGAGCGCGAGGACGATGTCATTCGTTTGACGGCGCGCGGCCGGTTGTTATCGAACGAGGTATTCGAACGATTTATTTTGGCCGTCCCACACATTCCCGCTCCCGCTGGTAACTTTGTGGGCTGAAATTCCTGTGTTCTAATCGCATTGTTCCGGCGCGCAATGCCCCGGAAACGGAGACGTATCTTGGATTTCCAGCTTAACGACGAACAGCTTCAACTGAAGAAGAGCGTACGCGAATTTGCCGAGCGCGAAATTGCTCCCCACGTCATGACCTGGGACGAAGCCGGCGAATTCCCCCTGGCGACGGTCAAAGAACTCGGCAAGCTCGGCCTGCTGGGCATCGTGTTTCCCCCCGAATACGGTGGCGCCGGCATGGGCTACGTTGAATACGTCACCGCCATCGAAGAGCTCTCGCGCGTGGATGGCTCGGTGGGAATCATCGTCGCGGCCCATACGTCGCTCTGTTCAAACCACATTTTCCTGGCCGGAAACGAAGCGCAGAAGAAGAAATACGTGACCTCTCTGGCCTCGGGCGAGGCCATCGGAGCGTGGGGCCTGACCGAGCCTTCTTCCGGCTCGGATGCCGGCAGCGCCCGCATGACCGCGGTGCGCAAGGGAAATAACTGGGTTCTGAACGGCACCAAGACCTTCTGCACCAACGGCCACTACGCCGATTTTCTGGTGGTGATCGCCGTGACTGACCGCGCAGCCCACACCCATGGCCTCTCAGCTTTCATCGTGGAGAAGGGAACCAAGGGTTTTCGTCCCGGCAAGAAAGAAAACAAACTCGGATTGCGGGCCAGCGATACGGCCGAACTAATTTTCGAAGACTGCGTCATTCCGGCTGAGAATCTATGCGGCAAGGAAGGCGACGGATTTATTGATGCCATGCGCGTACTGGATGGCGGCCGCATCTCGATTGCGGCGCTCTCGCTGGGCATGGCCGAAGGCGCCTACGAGGCGGCGTTGAAGTATTCCAAGCAGCGCAAGCAGTTCGGCAAAGCCATCAGCGACTTCCAGGCGATCCAGTGGAAGCTGGCCGACATGGCCACCGAGATAGAGGCGGCCAAGTTGCTCACTTTGCGCGCGGCTGCCATGAAGGATGCGGGCATGAAGACTACGCTGGAATCATCCATGGCCAAGCTATACGCCAGCGAAGTTGCTGTCCGCTGCGCCAACGAAGGCGTGCAGATTCATGGCGGGTACGGGTTTATCAAGGACTATCCCGCGGAAAAGTTTTATCGCGACGTGAAGCTCTGCACCATCGGCGAGGGCACCAGCGAAATCCAGCGACTGGTGATCGCGCGGCAGTTGTTGAAGGACTAGGCTGCGATCTTGGCAACCGATCCCATCCCGAACAGCCTGACTCAAACTGATTTGGCGCAGACTCCGCTAACACCAGATGAACGCACCGTGGCGCTTCTGGCGCATATGTTGCAGATCATGCTTTGGTGGATCGCTCCACTGGTAATTTTCGTGATCAGGAGAAACTCGAAGTTTGTTTCATTCCACGCGCTGCAGGCTTTGCTGTTGCAGATTGTCCACCTGCTTTTGCCGGCTTCCGCGGTCATTTTGTGGTTGGGTGTGATGCTTCTGGCGGCGGCGTCCGCTCCTGCGTCCGGGCATCGGCCTCCGCCACCGGAAATCTACCTTTTGATGCCAGTGCTTTTGCTATCCTGGATAGCGGTGGAAGTGACGATACTGATTGCCGCGATCGTGTACGGCCTCAAGGCCGGACGCGGCGAGTGGGCGGAATACCCCGTAGTGGGAGCACTCGCTTTGAAGATCCTCAAGCTGCGACCAGGAGGAGTTCCAGCGTAGTTGCCTTTTTCATTATCTGAAAAAAAGCTGTCATCCCGAGCGCGGGTCGAGCCGCGCTGGCGCGGTGAGAACAAGTCGAGGGACCCCTACCGGGCCGGGGACTGATCCGACTATAGGGGTCCTTCGACTGCGCCAAGTTATTCGCAAACGAAATACTCGGCTCCGCTCAGGATGACAGCGAGCCGAGAATGTGTTTATCCCGCCTCTGCTTTACACTGAAACGGCTTGGACCAGACTATCCAATCTTTAGCCGATCAACTTCGCGCTGGCGATCCTCGCGCTTTGGCTCGAGCCATTAGCACCGTCGAGAACCGCTCACCAGGCTGGCCCGAACTGCTCAAGGCTCTCTTTCCCCACAGTGGCCGTGCGCGAATACTTGGACTCACGGGGCCGCCGGGCGCCGGCAAGAGCACACTCGTGGATCAACTTGCCCGTCACTATCGCAAGGAAAACCGCACGGTGGGCATCATCGCGGTCGATCCGACCAGTCCCTACACCGGCGGCGCTATCCTGGGCGACCGTATCCGCATGCAGGAACATTTTTCCGACGCCGGAATTTATATTCGCAGCATGGCTACACGCGGCTCGCTGGGGGGACTGGCACGCACCACCGCGGATGTCGCCACTGTACTCGACGCCGCCGGGCGCGATTTGATCATGATCGAGACGGTTGGAGTAGGGCAGGATGAAGTCGACATCGTGCGCCTGGCCGATGTCACGGTCGTCATTCTGGTGCCCGGCATGGGCGACGATGTACAAACCATCAAGGCCGGCATTATGGAGATTGCCGATATCTTCGTGATCAACAAGAGCGATCGCGAGGGCGCCGAGCGCGTGGAACGGGAAATTCGCGCGCTGCAGTCGCTGGCCGTGCGCAGCGACAACTGGACTCCTCCGATTGTGAAGACCGTGGCCAGCGAGGGCACCGGCGTAGCCGAACTGGCGGCGGCGATCCGCGACTACGAGGCCTACCTGCTCAAGGAAAATCTGGTTCTGAAGCATAACGTAGAGAACTGGCAGAATCGACTGGTTGAGATGTTGCGTGACGCACTGCTGGAGCGGGCACGCGAGCACTTAGGCAATGGTGCGGTCGCACGCTACGCGGCCGAGGTAGCAGAACACAAGCGCGATCCGTATTCGCTGGTCGAAGAGATCGTGAATACGCTGGAGAAAACGTGATGGAGGACGGCCCTCCCGCACGTCAGCGCGAGCGTGTCGCTCGCGACCACTTGAGACGGAGAACATTTGATGTTCAGCATTGACCATATCGGCGTGGCCGTGAAGTCGCTGGCGGCAGCGAAGGCGATTTACGAGAAGCTCGGGCTCAATCTCTCGCCTGAGGAAACCGTCGAAGCCGAACAAGTGCGTGTGGTGATGGTGCCGTTAGGCGAAAGCCGCTTGGAACTGCTGGAGCCTACTTCAGAGAACTCGGTCATCGCGAAATTTATCGCCAAGCGCGGCGAGGGATTACACCACGTCTCGTTGCGCGTACCCGACCTCGAGGCCGCGGTCGAGCGCATGAAGAAAGACGGCGTACGCCTGGTTTCAGATCAGATCAAGATCGGGGCCGGCGGGCATCGCTACGTGTTTGTGCATCCTTCGAGCGCGGGTGGAGTGCTGCTGGAGTTGGTCGAATAAAACTGTTCCTCGGGATGAGCCGCGAAGGCGCAAGAGTGTAGCCCAGGGCGCAAGCCCTGGGTCGAAAACATGAACGAGACCAGCTCCGAAGGAGCGGAAGACACCGCCCTCACGAGCGAATCGAGTGTTTGTTTCTTGCGCCCTTTCAGGGCTAGGTCATCGTCACTTTTTCACCCAGGGCTTACGCCCTGGGCTACATTCTCGTCGCCGCTTCGCGGCTGTCGACAAATGGCAAGGTAATGCTTCTTCTCGCTGCAGATACTTCGGGAAAGCACGGCACCATCGCGCTGGCACGCTGCGGACCGGAACACGCTTGCACCGTGATTGAGGTAGTTCCGCTGGTGGGAGGAACCTTTTCGGCACAATTGGTACCGCAAATCGC
Organism: Terriglobia bacterium; assembly: GCA_963822555.1. Taxonomy (GTDB): domain Bacteria; phylum Acidobacteriota; class Terriglobia; order Terriglobales; family Acidobacteriaceae; genus JAIQFF01. The sequence goes on along the minus strand of CAWGHY010000002.1, from coordinate 2,250,708 downwards.
CGCCCTGCTGGCGAAACATGGTTTCAGCAAGACTGATATTGGCGGCTTCGCCGTGGTCTCCGGTCCGGGGTCGTTTACCGGAGTGCGAGTTGGACTGGCGGCGATCAAAGCATTGGCCGAGGTTCTGCAGAAGCCGATCGCGGCCGTTTCGTTGCTCGAAGCCGTAGCAGTCTCCGGCGGCTCTTCCGGGAAAGTGACAGCGGTCCTGGATGCGGGCCGGGCCGAGGTTTACGTGGGCGAATATGAGGTTCACGAGGGTGACGCCAGCCTCGTGCAGGAGCGATTGCTGCCCCGCACCACGGTGATGGAAACCGCGTCAGGATCGACCGTTGTGACTCCCGACCACGACCTGGCTGAGGCGGCACGTGGGGCGGGATTACCGGTGAACGAGATTGAACTTCCGCGCTCCGACGTGATTGCGCGATTGGGATGGAAAAAAATCCGCGCCGGAAATATAGTCTCGCCTGAATCGTTGGACGCGAATTATCTCCGCAGTTCCAGCGAGATGTTTTCCAAAAGCAGTTCTTAGGAGTCAGTTCTCCGTTCTCGGTTATGACTTTTTCCGTCCGTGCTGCCGCGATCGGCGACTTGCCCGACATGATGGCGCTGGCAAAGCATGCGGCCACCGCTGCGCACTGGTCTGCGACGCAATACGAAGGTCTGTTCCATAACTCCGGCAGGGTCGCACTGGTCATGGAGGAGGCCGGACTTCAGGGATTTGTAGTTGCCAGGGTGGTGGACCGGGAATGGGAGATCGAAAACATTGCCATCGCCGGTGCCGCGCGCCGTCGAGGCCTGGGGACACGTCTGCTGGGCGAGCTTCTGGATCTGGCCCGAGCACAAAACGCTGCAGCGTTGTTCCTGGAGGTGCGCGAATCCAACCAAGCGGCCCGGGCTCTGTACGAGAAATGGGCGTTTGTAGAGAGCGGACGCCGCCGCGGATATTACAAAGACCCCCCGGAGGATGCGATTTTGTATCGCCTGGCTTTTGCTTAAAAGTGCATCAGGCACGGTGCAATCTTATTCACTATGAAATCTCGTTTATCTGTGGAAATAGGATTGAAGCGGTCCGGGGGGTGTGTTAGGTTAGGGCCGTACAAACGCTCAGGAGGGTCTACTGGATGACTCCAAAGGACCAGCTCCTGGTCAGCAACGATGAGTTCCGCAAGCTGGCCCAGGAGCACACGCAGTACGCCGAACGTCTCGAATCTCTCACCCAAAAGCGCTACCTAACGGAAGATGAAAAGCTGGAAGAAGTCCGGCTCAAGAAGCTGAAACTGCGGCTCAAGGACCAGATGGAATCCATTGAGCGGCAATTCCGCATGGTCGTGCAACAAGGTCAGGTCGCTTAATTCATTTTCTCCAATCGATCGCGGCAGTGGCCGCCCACAGGTTTAATTTGCTTTGAACACGGCGCTCTTAAGCGCCTTTTTTATTATCATTCGGCTTCCGTAGCGACCGACCCGCCCTGCCTGCACTATAATTCGTGATATCTCCCGATGGTTGCCGACGGCTACTATTACGCGCTTGCGCTGGCTGGAGCTGCCGTCCTGCTGGGCTGGCTGGCTGGCCCGGTCTGGGCGCTGCCGGCATGTTTGCTGGCATTGTTCTTCCTGTGGTTTTTCCGCGATCCCGAGAGGCTCATCCCGGACACGGCCGGAGCCGTGGTCTCACCCGCAGACGGCAAGGTGACTGACGTGTCTTCCGTCGTGATGAACGGCATCGCACGCACTCGAATCAGCATTTTTCTCAGTGTGTTCGATGTTCATGTCAACCGCTCGCCGGTGGCAGGCATCATCCGGGAAGTGCGCTACCAAAAGGGAAGATTTCTAAACGCCATGAACCCATCCTCGGCCGAGCACAACGAGCAGAATGCGGTTACGGTGGAAGGGGATGGGCAAACCATCGTGTTCAAACAAATCGCTGGACTTCTGGCGCGGCGCATCGTGTTCACCAAGAGAGTCGGGGACTCAGTACAGCGCGGCGAGCGAGTAGGGCTGATCAAATTTGGATCGCGAGTCGATGTCTTGCTGGATGCCTCCGCCCAGCTGCAGATCAAAGTGGGAGACCGCGTGAAGGGTGGCTCCAGCGTGCTGGCGTACCTGGGCCGGACGCCTGAGTCGTTAACCGCGGTGGGGGCGGAAACCACCCCGCAAGGAGTTCTGTGATGGATCCCGAAGTCCCGGAAGTCCCGAGGCGACGGACCGGAGAGAAAACTCCGCGGCGATTACGCCGAGGCATGTACATTCTGCCTTCGCTGTTTACCACGGCTAATATCGCTTTCGGTTACTACGCGATTCTGCAGATTACACACGCCACCATTGCCGATTCCTGGCATTTTGACAACGCAGCCAAGGCCATCGGTTTCGCCGTGATGTTTGACGGTCTCGACGGTCGTATCGCGCGCATGACGGGAACCAGCAGCGACTTTGGCAGGGAACTGGACTCACTCGCCGACGTCATCACTTTTGGCGTTGCCCCCGCACTGCTGGCCTGGACCTGGGGATTTCGGCAGTTGCCGACAGATCTCGGCGAGTTGTACAACAAGCTCCTGCAGTTCGGCGCTATCGCCAGCTTTCTGTTCCTGATGGCGGGCGCCAGCCGCTTGGCGCGTTTCAATATCACCAGTAACCCGCAGCCCTCGAACCCGGGCCGTCCGGGCAAGAAATACTTTGTCGGGATGCCGATTCCGGCGGGCGCGGGTGTGATCGCCGCAGTGGTGCATTTTTCCAGCGGTGACCCCATCGCATCCTGGTGGACCGCGCTTACCTGGATGCTTATGGTCGTCGCCATCGGCTATCTCATGGTCAGCACCTGGCGCTTTTATAGTTTCAAGGACATTGATTTCCGTTCGCGCCAACCTTTCCGGCTGGTAATTCTCTTTGGATTGCTCTTTGCGGCCATTCGCTTCTACTCGCAATGGGTGCTGTTTCTGATCGCACTGCTCTACGTCTTTTCCGGCGTGTTCTGGCGTTTGAAGTGGATTTTCCGACGCAAAGGAAATCCGCCGCCGCCTCCGGCCTACACTGAGGCGCGGCAAATTTCATGAGTTCGAATTTCAAATCCGTTCCCGCCGCCCATGCTGATCCGGTGCGGGCAGCCAATCTTTACCGCCTGGCCATCGTCGGCGCGGGCACGCTCAAGGGCAAGGAGGTTGCCGAGGTCCTGGGCGACCGCAATTTTCCTTCGCTCGACATCAAGTTGCTCGACGATAACGATTCTCTCGGGAAACTGGAAGCCGTCGGCGATGAGGTTTCGTTTATTCAGAGTGTCCGGGCGGAACAATTCGAGAAGGTAGACTTCACTTTCTTCGCCTGCGACCAGGAGTGCACCCGCCAGAACTGGAAGAAGGCGCAAAAGGCCGGCAGCGTCATCGTCGATCTGTCCTACGCCCTGGAAGACGAGCCCGACGCCAACGTAAAGTCGCCCTGGATTCAGCGTCAGCTGGGCCAAATGCTGACTCCGGAATTACAGCCCGGGCCTGCGGTCGTGGCGCACCCTGCCGCGGTCGTGCTGGCTCTCCTGTTGTTGCGAATACAAAGAAGTGGTGCGGTGAAACGTGTGGTGGCCACGGTTTTTGAACCCGCTTCGGAACACGGACAAAAGGGGATGGATGAACTGCACGAGCAGACTGTGAACCTGCTCTCCTTCCAACCGCTGCCCAAAAAGATATTTGACACCCAGGTAGCCTTCAACATGGTGGCGCGTTACGGAGAACAATCCGTGCAGGCGCTGGCCGCAGTGGAGCGGCGAGTCCTGAAGCACTACAAACGGATCGCCGGCAAGGATGCGCCAACGCCGTCCTTGCTCATGGTGCAGGCGCCCATCTTTCACGGATACGCTTTTACCGTTTACGTCGAGATGGAAAGGCCGGTCGAGATCGATGCCATTTCAAAGGCCCTGGCCGGGGAACACGTGACCATCACCGGTTTGGCGGAAGAGTCCCCCAGCAACGTGAACGCAGCCGGACAAGGAGATGTTCTGGTTTCGATCCAGCCGGATATCAATCTGGCAAACGGGGTGTGGTTGTGGGCCTCCGCGGACAATCTGCGAATTGCCGCTGCAACTGCCGTCGAATGCGCGGAAAACATGGCCGCCACCCGCCCCAAAGGAAAGATCCAATGATCCGTGTGGAGCGGGCGCCCTCGCCCGCTAAATGCCGGAAGAATAACCTGCGATTTTTTGGTTCCGGTCGTTCGCCGCGTCGGTCTATTTTTCTGTCTCTGATGTTGGTTTTGTTTTTCACCACCGCCTGCGGCTATCACACAGCCGGCCACGCCGTGACCCTGCCCGCAGATGTCCAGACCATTGCCATTCCAGCCTTCGTCAACCGCACTCAGACTTACAAAATTGAGCAGAGGTTGACCGCCGCGGTGGTACAGGAGATGGTCACACGGACGCACTACCACATCATCAATGAACCCAGCGACGACGCTGACGCCACGCTGCGCGGCACCGTGATCACCACCTCGACGTCTCCGCTGACCTACGACTCGACCACCGGCCGAGCGTCCAGCGCGCTGGTGGTTGTGACCGCGAAAGTGACGTTGACCGACCGCCACGGTAAGGTGCTTTACGAAAATCCGGCCTACCTCTTTCGCGAGGAGTATCAGGTCTCGCAGGAACTCTCCAGTTTCTTTGAAGAAGACTCGCCCGCCCTCGAACGGCTGTCCCGTGCCTTCGCGCGCACCCTGGTCAGCAATGTACTGGAGGGTTTCTGAATATGGAGGCTTCCTGATGCGGGCCTTCGCCCAATCCGATCGCTTCGTCTCCGAGGTCGAAGCCCGCAAGCTGCGGCCCGCGTATGTGTTCGTGGGCGACGAAGTTTTCTTCCGCAAGCGCTGCCGCGAAGCCATTCTCAAACACCTGGTGCCCGCCGACCTGCGCGATTTTAGCCTCTTCGATTTCGATCTGTCCGAGACCGACCTGGCCGAGGTTCTTGACCGTGCCCGCACCCCTTCCTTGATGGCGCCCTTTCAGGTTTTCTTCGTACGCGGCGTCAAGACCCTGTTCGGACGCGGATCGAACGATGAAAAGCTGGCCGCCATCGAAGCCTACTGCAAGGATCCCAATCCCGATGCGGTGCTGATTTTCGTGGCCGATCACATCAGCATTCCGGCCGATGCCCGGCGCATGGACATGACCGACAAGGAACGCTACGAGCGCATTCGGGAGACCATGGGCGAATTTTGCGCCATCGTCGAACTGGCGCGAGTCGAAGAAAGCGAAGCCGTTCGCTGGATCGGCGAATACTGCACCATGCAGGGCGTAAAAATGGACGCCGACGCGGCCCGCGAACTGGTGGACGCGCTGGGCGGCGACATGATGATGGTGTCAAACGAACTGGAGAAGCTGATTCTCTATGTCGGCGAGAAGAAACGAATCACGCTGGGCGACGTGGAAACCATGGTGCTCGCGGCCAAGCAGCGGTCACTGTACGAGTTGACCGACGCCATTTCCTCGAAAGACCGGGTACGGGCTCTGCAGATGCTGGATGCCATCCTGAGCACGGGGGACGGCGACGAAGCCGCCATCGGGCATCTTTACATGCTGGCCAAGACCTTCCGTCAGATGCTGGTGATCCTGGAGCGCAATGTGCGCGACCAGCGCATGCTGTGGGCTGCCCTGTGGCAGGGCTTCCGCGTACCGCCCTTTGCCGCCGACGACATCATCCGGCAAGCCCGCCGTTACAAGTCGAAACGTGAACTCACACGCGCCATTCGACTGGTGGCCAAGACCGATCTGGCTCTGCGCTCGAATCCGCCGACCAAACGCTTCGTGCTGGAGAAACTGATCCTCGACCTCACCGCCGAGGTCAAACCTGAAATCCCCGGATGGTCGCAGGAAGAGCTGCCGGTTTAGGAATTGCACGATGACGGTAAAGGAAGTTTTCCACCTGCTGGTCGAAGTCCCCTGGGTCGTTTTCGTCCTCTACTGGATTGTCAACGCGATCCGCACTCGTGACACCGTTCGAACGGAGTCCTCAGCTTCCCGATACGCCGTTCTCTTTCTTGAGATCGCCGGATTCGTTCTGCTATTCCGCCATTCATTGGGAATCGGATTTCTGGGAAGCAGATTCATGCATCGCACCCTGGCGAGTGCGATCGTGGGCTCGATCCTCACCTGGATGGGAATTGGGCTGGCCATCTGGGCGCGCTATCACCTGGCGGAGAATTGGAGCGCGAGGATCACAATCAAACAGGATCACCAACTCATCCGTACCGGCCCTTATGCCCGCCTGCGCCATCCCATCTATTCCGGCTTAATCCTGGCAGCGATCGGTTCGGCAGTCGTAATTGATCAGTGGAGATGCGTGCTTGGAGTGTGCCTGATAGTGACCGGATTTTGCATCAAGGCCAGGAAGGAAGAAACGATGCTAACCCAGCAATTCGGCGAGGCCTTCCACGAACACCAGAAGCACGCGGGTTTTTTGATTCCGCGTTTCCGGTAAGTTTTTTTCTAGGAGCTAGAAGCTAGCAGCTAGGAGCCGATTCTACTTCAGCGCCTTCACCCGCGCGCTCAACCGCGACTTGTAGCGCGAAGCAGTGTTTTCGTGAATCACGCCCTTCTGGATGGCCTTGTCGAGGGCGGAAACCGTCTTTCTGAAAACATCTTCGGCTGCGGTCTTGTCGCCTTTGGTCAGGGCTTCGCGCAGTTCACGCAACGCGCCACGCAGGCGGGAGGTGTTGGCACGGTTGCGGGCAGATCGGGTCTCGGTTTGGCGGGCACGCTTCAGCGCCGAAAAATGGTTTGCCATGTCTGGTTCGTTACCTTCGTTTCTATGGAGAGATGTTCGGACCGCTCTCGAATAGGCTATTTTACGGGAGTAAGTCGCTGCCGGTCAAACGATAGATGGTTAACGCAATGACTCAGTTTGGTGAAAGCAATCTTACCCTTTGTCATTTCGAGACGATTTATCGGCGAGGAATCTGCTTTTGAAGCCACCACAGCAGATTCCTCGCGCGATACCGCCGCGCTTCGGAATGACAAATTCTAATGATTGTTCGGACTGAACCAATCTGATGTCTGCAACATCTGGTTAAACCCTTATGCCCGATACCCTGGAGCGCCTGAAAATTCTGCTCAGCTCGTCCACGCCCATCGTGGTCATGGAAACCGTGGAGGAGATGCGGGCGGTGCGCCTGGTCCGGGCGGCGTGTTCGTCGTTGAATCTGGCCACTTTCGAGTGGAGCATCGCCAGCGGCTTGGTCCGCTGCGGCAGCGATGTCGGAGAGTTGGTCACCGAAGCGGCCTATCCCGCCGGCGGGGCTGGCCACGATCAGTCAGGTGCTCAGGCGCTTTACAACAGCAAGGAGCCGGCGCAGGCGTTGAGCAATCTGGAGGCCATGTCGCTCGAAGCGGCATTTGTACTGAAAGATTTTCATCGTCACATGGATGACCCGGTTGTGGTCCGCCGGTTGCGCGATGTCGGGCAAAAATTCTCCGCCAACCGCCGTACCGTCATCATCACCGCTCCGTCGATCACGATTCCAGCGGAACTACGCAGCCTGGTTGAATTTCTGGAACTACCATTGCCTGACAAACTGCGCCTGCGCCAGATCATCGACGAGATGAGCGTCCGAGTGGGTAAGACTCGCACTCTGAAACGTACTTTGGATACGGCTGGCCTCGATGCTATGGCGAACAATCTGCGTGGCCTCACCGAAGAAGAAGCCGAGCGCGCCGCCTCGCAGGCCATTGTCACTCGCTACGGAGTCACGCCGGAAACTGTCACCGATGTGTTGCAAGCGAAAAAAGAGTTGTTGCGTCGTTCCGGGATGCTGGAGTTCATTGACCCGGCAGGAAATGACGTCCCGGAAAATCTGGCAAGCGTAGGCGGTCTCGACAATCTCAAGCGCTGGCTCGCGCAACGCCGCGGCACCTGGGAAGAGGCTGCCCGCGACTTCGGCCTGGAGCCGCCGCGCGGGGCGATCATTCTTGGCGTGCAGGGTTGCGGCAAGAGTATGTGTGCCCGCGCCATCGCCGGGGAGTGGAAGCTGCCTCTGGTCAAATTCGACACCGCCGCTATATACGACAAGTACATTGGCGAAACCGAAAAGCGGATCCAGAAAGTATTTCGGGTAGCAGAAGGCCTGGCACCCTGCGTGTTCTGGATCGATGAACTGGAAAAAGTCTTTGCCGGAAGCGGCGCCGATTCAGCCTCGGTCGATGCCGGAGTCTCTTCCCGCATATTGGCCGCGTTTCTTTCCTGGATGCAGGACCGCAAGGCCCCGGTATTCGTCGCTGCCACCTGCAATAACGTTACTGTGCTGCCGCCGGAGTTGATCCGAAAAGGACGCTTCGACGAACTGTTCTTTGTCGATCTGCCCAACCAGGCCGAGCGCAAGCAGATCTTTGCCATTCATCTAACGCGGCGCAAACGTAATCCAGCAGAGTTTGATCTGGACCGCGTCGCGGCCGCCGCCAAAGGCTATTCGGGGGCCGAGATTGAAGCCGCCGTACAGACGGCGTTGTACGCGGCATTCTCCGGCAAGCAAGCCGTTACCACGCAAGGCTTGCTCGATGCGCTCAAGGCGACTGTGCCGCTGTCAATCACCAGGTCTGAAGAGATCGAAGAACTCAGAGCGTGGGCCCGATTGCGGGCAGTGCCGGCGTCGATGGCAGATGCAAAAGGCGCAGGCGCCTGATAGGTAACTGTCATCCTGAGCGGAGTAGCTGCTTCGCTTCGCGAAGCAGCCGCGGAGTCGAAGGACCCCTATAAGCGGCACGCGCGCTGGCGAGTTTGCCGTGAGGACGCTGAGAGCCAGTAAATCCCCTGAACCAAGGAGTCGTTTCGCTAATAGGGGCCCTACTTCATGCGTGCTTTCGCACGCGAAAGCACGCACTCCGCTCAGGATGACAAATCTTTGGTTATCCGCTAATTCAGCAGATTCCGCAGCACCGTTACCTCAGCTTCGATTCCCGTACGCATCGCGGGCTCCACGTCAGGCGCAAATAGTGGCGAATGATTGGAGGGCAAGGGCATTCCCGCTGCCTTCGCTTCTGCATATTTCTCCGGATCCGCCCCACCCAAGCTGAAGTAGAACGATGGCACGCCCTGGGCGGTGAAATAGGAGAAGTCTTCCGAAACCAGCAACGGATCTTGGATGACAACGTTGTCTTTGCCGAGAGCCGATTCCAATACGCTCTGCATGCGCTGGGCCAGGGCCGGATCGTTATACACGGCATCCGTGGCCTCGATGTGCTCAATCTTGGGCTCCTGGGGCGCGCCCGCGGCATTCGCTTCCGCCTTGGTGATGCGCTCGATGGCGGCCAGCATCTGCTTGCGCACCTCAGGTTTATAGCTGCGAACAGTGATTCCCAGTTCTGCGTGGTCAGGGATGATGTTATTTTTTGTGCCCGCCTGAATGTATCCAACAGTGATTACGCCGATTTCGCCCGGCTTTACTTCTCGCGAGACGATAGTTTGCAGAGTGACTATGACGCGGGCGGCGATCACGACCGGATCTATCGTATTGTTCGGTGTCGAACCGTGTCCGCCCTTGCCATAGATCGTAATGCGCAGGGAGTCGGCGTTGGAATACCGGTAGCCTGATCCGACTCCGACTTTTCCGGCGGGAAGCAGGTTGTCCACGTGCAGAGCAATCGCGGTGTCCGGCTTGGGAAACCGGGTCATAAGCCCGTCTTCGATCATTTTTTTCGCCCCTGCAATGGTTTCCTCCGCAGGCTGGCCAATCAGAATGAGAGTCCCGTGCCAACTGCCCTTGCTGTGCGCCATGATTGCGGCGGTCGCGACCAGCGAAGCCATATGCAAATCATGTCCGCAGGCGTGCATGACGGGGACATCCCGTCCCGAATCATCTTTGGTGCGGACCTTGCTGGCATAAGGAAGGCCGGTCTTTTCCTCAACTGGAAGGGCATCGAGTTCGGTGCGCAGCATTACGGTTGGGCCGGCCCCGTTTTTCATGAGGGCGACCACGCCGGTGCCGCCCACATGCTCGGTGACGGTATAGCCCAGGTCGCGCAGTTTACCTGCCAGCTTCATTGCCGTCTGGGTCTCGTGGGAAGACAGCTCCGGATTCTGGTGAAGGTCAATATAAAGGGTGTGGGCGTCGGGATAGACAGTTTGTACTTCTGTGGTGAGTGACGAGGTTTGAGCCCAGCCCGATACAGCTAATGTTGCAAGCAGGAACGACCATTTCAGTTTCATTGTGGCGGCATGATACTTGGAGTCACGGGCAACCTGCAATTGAGTGACTCCTTAGGAGGCTCCTAAAATGCATGAACCACCAAGGACACGAAGGTACACGAAGGAAGATCAGGGGGTCCTTCGTGTACCTTCGTCTCCTTGGTGGTTCATGCATTGGACTCAGTTCCTTTGCAGTAAAAATTCCAATTTTGTTAGATTGACTCCCGTCATCGGGCAGGGGTACCCTTTACCTCAATGGCAGTTGCTTGCACTTCGGGGCGAGCATCCTCGGCTGGTTCCACCTCCAGACATGAGAACCGTTTTTACGTGCCCGGGCAGGAGTGTTCCTGCCAGTCCCGCGGAAGGCAAAATCGGCCTCCGCGCACAGGCAACTCAGCATCCAATGCGCCGGAGGAAGCGCCAAATACCGAATGAAGAAAAGCATTGAAATCAGTCCCCAGATAGAAACTCTGTTCGGCACGCGCGACGAGAATGTGCGCCTGCTGGAAGACGGCCTGAATATCAATATCGACCTGAGATCCGATTCCATCGAACTGGAAGGATCGGCCCGTGACGTGGCCCGGGCGGAACAGGTCTTTGCCGACTACGACCACCTGCAGCGCTCCGGTTACACCTTTAATAATGGCGACCTGGGCAGCATGTTGCGGGTTGTGCTGGCCGATCCCAAGACCACCCTGCGCGGACTGGCGGATGCGGGACGCCAGCGCGCCTTCGGGCGGCGCACGGTGCAGCCCAAGAGCGTGAACCAGCGGCGCTATCTCGAAGCCATCGACAATCACGACATGGTCTTCGGTATCGGTCCCGCGGGCACGGGCAAAACCTACTTGGCGGTAGCCATGGCCATTTCCGCCCTGCAGGCGAAACGCGTGAACCGGATCATTCTGGCCCGTCCTGCGGTCGAGGCGGGCGAGCGCCTGGGATTTCTTCCCGGAACCTTGCAGGACAAGATCGATCCCTATCTACGTCCCTTGTACGATGCGCTTTACGATCTGCTCGAGCCCGAGAAAGTAGATCGCTACCTGGAAAAGAATGTGATCGAAATCGCGCCCATTGCCTTCATGCGCGGACGGACCTTGAACGATTCATTTGTAATCCTGGATGAGGCGCAGAACACGACTTCGGAGCAAATGAAGATGTTCGTTACCCGGCTGGGTTTTAACTCCAAGGCGGTGATCACCGGTGACGTCACCCAGATCGATCTGCCCAACGCCCGGCGCAGCGGTCTGCTGGAAGCGGCGGAGGTTCTTAAAAATGTCGAGGGCTTAACTTTCGCTTATTTCGACGACACCGACGTGGTGCGGCACCAGTTGGTACAGCGCATCATTCGAGCCTATGACGAACACAAGGCAAAGGTGGCCGAACAGCTACCGCTGCTCGAGTCCAGGACGAACGGCAAAGCCAATGGGATCGAGATGGCACCCCCTGAAAAGGACAACGAGCCCTCCGCGGAAGTAGAAACCAGCGAGTAGAGCAGGTAAGATTGAACAGGAGGGCGCCTGAACGCGGCCCTCCTGTTTGTTTTTTTAACGAGACTGAGAAAAGAAGCTTGGTAATACTACGAAAACCCGTGGCCGGATTGACCGATACCGCCCTGGCCAAGTTTGTGGCGCGGGCCAGCCGCGCCAGCAAGCTCGAGGGCACAGTCAATGTGCTGGTGACCAGTAGCGCGGAGTTGCGCTCGCTGAACCGGCGTTTTCGCGGCAAAGATCAGCCCACGGACGTGCTCTCGTTCCCGCCCGGACCCATCTTTGTGAACGGGCTGGCCGGCGATATAGCGATTTCGTCAGACATCGCCAGGCAGAATGCTCGCCGCCTGGGTCATTCCGCGGCCCAGGAAATCAAGATACTGGCTTTGCATGGGGTGCTTCATCTCGTAGGTTACGATCACGAAACCGACCAGGGCACGATGGCGGTCAAGGAAACACAACTGCGGCGGGCGCTTGGTCTTCCCCTGGGTTTGATTGAGAGAAATGAAAAGATGGGGAAGGGTCCGGCGCGGGTACAGGCCAAAGCCGCGGGCGAGTCGCCCGCGACCACACGGGCCAGACGATCTCGATGAATTATGCGATTGCAGCCGCGTTGCTCCTGTTGCTCTGCCTGCTGACACTGGTCTCCTACGCGGACCGCGTCTACACCGAGATTGGAAGATTCCTCTCCCGCGAGTTCCAGGAGAATATAGCCACTTTCGAACAGAAGGTTGAGCCCCGGCTGGGGGTGAGTCGGGCCCGCGCCGCGCTTTCCATGGCGGTGCTGACCCAGATCATGACCGCCGCCATCGCCTTGCTGGTAGGTTTCGCGGTGTTCCGCGAACGCGGCTGGGGTCTCTACGAAATTCTCCAGGCCACGCTTAGCCTGGTCCTCATCATCATCCTTTTTAACCGCTTTCTGCCCTTTGTTTTCTTTTCCCGGACGCGTGGGGATTGGCTGGTGCGCTGCACCGCCGTTCTGCGCATACTGATTTACGTGGCGTTGCCGGTCACGCTGGTGCTGGGGTTCCTGCAGTCCGTAACGGCATTGACCAAGGAGCACTCGGACGAAACCCCGGAAACCCAGGCGGAAGCCGTTGACGCGCTCATCGAAGCCGGGCAGGAAGAAGGCATCCTCGATGAAAGCAACCGGGACCTGATCCAATCGGTGGTGGAGTTCAGCGAGAAGACAGTCCGCGAGGCCATGAAGCCGCGGCCTGAAATCGTAGCCGTTCCTATCAACACCACGGTCGAGAAGTTTATCGAGCTGCTGCGCACGAAACCTTTCTCCCGGGTGCCGGTTTACGAAGGCACCATCCATAACATCGTGGGAATCGTCTTTGCTCAGGATGTCCTGCAGGTGCCGGACACTGAGGCCCACTATCGCACCGTGGATACAATCATGCGCCGCGACGTGTACTTCGTGCCGGAGAGCAAACTGGTCAGCGATCTGCTGCGCGACATGCAGCAGAATAATATTCGCATGGCGGTTGTTGTCGACGAATACGGCGGAGTGGCAGGGCTGGTCACCATCGAAGACCTGGTGGAAGAGATTGTCGGTGAGATTCGGGACGAACACGAGAAGCTCGAAGTCGTCCGCGAGAACGAACACTCTTACATTGTGCCCGGCAACATGGACGTGGACCGGCTGGTGGAGCTGTTTGGAATACGCCCTGAAGGCAAAGAGTCTGCCACGGTCGCAGGACTGGTCAGCGAACTGGCGGGTCGCATCCCTCATCGCGGCGAAGTGATTGAAGAAGATGGCCTTCGCTTTGAAGTGCTGGACTCCACCGAGCGGCGTGTGGAGCGGGTAAGAATCTCGGTCGCAAAACCGACGCAACAAATGAAGCTGATATAGTCAGGGTTCTCGTAGCGCCGCCGTCCCGTCTGCTGTCCGCCGGGCGTCCCACCCGCCGCCGGGGGGAGGATGCCCTCCGGGACAGCCGGCAGGATGCCGGCGCTACAAAAATCTTATGGCCTTTCACTCCGGATTCGTCTGCATTCTGGGTCGTCCCAATGCCGGCAAATCCACGCTCCTGAACGCCTTGGTCGGCGAGAAGCTGGCCATCATCAGCCCCAAACCCCAGACCACGCGCAACCGCATCATGGGAATCATTCATGTGCCCAAGCAGAAGAGCAAACTGGGCGGCCAGATTGTGCTCATCGACACTCCCGGCATTCACCGGCCGGATACTTCTCTCGGCCGCAAGATGATGGCGGAGGTGCGGGAAGCCATGGTCGGCTGCGAGTTGATGCTGCTGATCGTGGACGTTACCCGCAAATTTACCCGCGAAGATCAGTTTGTCCTCGAGATGGCGAAGAAGTCAGGAACGCCAGTATTTCTGCTGCTTAACAAGATTGACCTTCTGCGCGGCACGAAAGAAAAACTGCTCCCCATCATGGATGAGTATCGCAAGCTCCACGATTTCCGGGAGATCATCCCCCTCTCCGCCCGAAAAAAAGAAGGCCTCGATGTCCTTCTGGAAAAGGTTCTGCGGTTCCTGCCGGAAGGCCCGCGATATTTTCCCGAAGACCAGGTCACGGATCAGCCAGTGCGTTTCATGGTGGCAGAAATCATCCGCGAACAGGTCCTGGTGGCGACGGAAGAAGAAGTCCCGTATGCGACCACCGTGGTTATCGAGCAGTTTGAGGAAGGCGCCAGGGTGACTCGCATCGCGGCCATGATTTACTGCGAACGCGACGGGCAGAAGGGAATTCTGGTGGGCAAAGGCGGCCAGATGCTGAAGAAAATCGGCACCGCGGCCCGCCTGCAGATCGAAAAAATGCTGGAGAAACGGGTGTTTCTGGAGCTTTTCGTCAAGGTCCGCGAAAACTGGCGCGAGTCGCACGAATTCGTGGAGGATCTCGATTGGCGCCGCCAAGTGGACCGGTTGGCTGGTATTACCAGGTCATAGCGGGAGTCACTTTGCCGGAATGGGCCGATCCCTGTAGAATCCCGGAGCGCAGAAGAGCATCCAACAATTGTCTGTTCATCGACGCGAAAGCAGGCCATGACCGATAACCACGAGATTCAAAAGTTCGAAAGCGGCACCTTGAAGCTGAAAGTCACGCTGGCAGCCGACCGGAATGCGGTCGACCCCGTGGTCCAGAGTGTCATGGATGTCGTCCGACAGGTGCACTGTGACTCGGACAAATACGATGCCATCGAATTGGCGCTAACCGAAGCGTTAGCCAATGCGGTGGTGCACGGCGCCAAGGCCGACCCATCGAAGATCGTGGAATGCGACGTAGTTCGCAACGAAGACGAGAGCATCCTGATCGTGGTGCGCGATCCGGGTACCGGATTCAAGCCCGGCGAAATTCCCGACCCGCTGAAAGGCGAAAGCGTGTACTCCGATCACGGCCGTGGAATCTTTCTGATCAACCAGCTCATGGATGAAGTGAAGTTCCTCAAGAACGGCACGGAAATCCACATGATCAAAAAGTAGCTTCGCCGTCCCGGCGGATTTTTGTGGAGAACGGTCGTCACGCCCGTCCTCCAGTGAAGGCAAGATGCTCACCAGGGCCGGCGGACGCCGTCGCTACAAACTTTACTCCTTCACGGCAATCCCTAGTGTTTTCATCTTGCGGTAAAGGTGGCTTCGTTCGAGGCCCAGCACTTCCGCTGTGCGGCTGATATTGCCGTGATTGTCATCCAACTTTTTCAGAATGTAGTCACGCTCGTAGGCAGCACGGGCCTGGTGCAATGTCGAAAATTCGGCGCCGATGGAGCGCCGCGTGCCATCCCGATGGACCAGCGGCGGCAGGTGTTTGCGATCGAAGCGCGTTGTGGTGGGATTCATGATGACGATGCGCTCGATTACGTTGCGCAGTTCGCGCACATTGCCCGGCCAGGAATATCGCATCAGGGTGTCAACCGCATCGTCGGTAAGTTCGCGCGGCCTGCGCCCATAGGTGGCGGAGAATTCTTTTAGAAAGTGCCGTGCCAGCAGGGGAATATCTTCCTGGCGTTCGCGCAACGGCGGGACAGAAAAGGGAATCACGTTGAGACGGTAGAAAAGATCTTCGCGAAAATTGCCGCGAGAGATCTCTTCGTCCAGATCTTTATTGGTGGATGCGATCAGGCGCGCATCGACGGTCACCGGTTCGTCGCTGCCTACCGGGGTAAAACGTTGCTCGTCGAGCGTGCGCAAAACTTTCGACTGCGTCTTCAGGCTCATGTCGCCGATCTCATCCAGAAACAACGTTCCCCCGTGGGCACGATGAAACTTCCCCTCTTTGTCGGCGGTGGCCGCCGGAAACGAGCCTTTGCGATGGCCGAATAATTCGCTCTCGATCAGATCTTCGGGAATCGCGGCGCAGTTCAGCTCAACGAACATTTCGTTCTTGCGCAGGCTCTGGGCATGGATGGCATGCGCCACCAGTTCTTTGCCAGTGCCCGACTCACCGTAAATCAGCACCCGGCCGTTGGTCGGAGCCATGAGAAGGATCTGCTGGCGCAGTGCCTTCATGGGCACGCTTTCGCCCTCAATCACGCTGCGCGGCGTGAGCTGTTTCTTGAGCTCCCGGTTTTCCTGCTTCATCTGCCGGGCATCGATGGCATGCTTGATCAGGCTCAGCGTCTTGTCGATGGAGAGCGGCTTCTCCAGAAAGTCGTAAGCGCCCAGCTTGGTAGCGCGCACCGCGGTTTCAATGGTGCCGTGGCCGGAGATCATGATGACCTCCGGAGGGTTTTCGATATCGTGAATCTTTTGCAGAGTCTCGAGGCCGTCCATGCCCGGCAGCCAGACGTCGAGCAGCACTACGTCAAACGAGCGCTTGCGCAACGTGTCCAGACAGGCTTCGCCGCTATCCGCGACGGAGGCTTTGTACCCTTCATCTTCGAGCACACCTTTGAGCGATTGCCGGATGCCGGATTCGTCGTCCACGATCAGGATGTTATGCATGCTGGCGGGTGAGAGGCGCGGGAATAAATTCCGCGGCGACGGGCAGCTCGACCACAAACCGGGTGCCGACGGGCTGGTTTTCCTCGACGCGAATCGATCCGCGGTGGTCTTCGATGATGCGACTCACGATGGCCAGGCCAAGCCCCGTCCCGCGTTTCTTGGTCGAGAAATAAGGCAGGAAGAGTCTCTCTTTCAACTCCTGGGTGACCCCGTGCCCGGTATCGGCGACCGCGATTTCGATGGCGTCGCGGCTGGCCACCAGGGCGGTGGAAATCTGAATGTCGCGGACCAGCGCGCCTTGCATCGCCTCGGCGGCATTGTCCACCAGGTTGGCAAGAGCGCGTTTGATGGCTTCGGCGTCAGCCATCACCTTAGGCAGGTCCGGCGCGAGGAATGTCTGCACGTGAATTCCGTCCAGCCGCCCGTTGAACATAGCCAGGGTGCTGTCGACGATCGCGTTGATGTTGGCGGGCGCAGGCTGCGCGGTGGGGAAGCGTGCCAGGGTGGAAAATTCATCCACCAGCGCGCGCAGAGTCTCGACCGCGCCGCCAATGGTTTCGGCGCAACCGTTAAGCACTCTCATGGAAGCCGCATCGGGCGGAGAACCGCGCTCGAGATGTCGTCGAATGCGCTCCGCAGAAAGCGCAATGGGAGTGAGTGGATTCTTGATCTCATGCGCCACCCGGCGTGCCACCTCGCGCCATGCGGTCTGCTTCTGGGCCTTGAGCAGATCAGACAAATCCTCAAATACCAGAACGTAACCCAACCCCTGGCCGCCGTGCTGCAGCGTCGCCACGGTGACCGCTGCGTTGAAACGTGAGCGTTGCAGGGTCACTTCGAGTTGGGTGGTGGTCGTGCCCATACGGTCAGCCCGCCGCAACAGCGGCTCCAGGTCTTCCAGAATCTCCTGGGGAAACACCTCCCGCAGAGACGCGCCGATCATGATCACATTCGCGGACTCTGGACCGGAGGGATTGAACATACGAATCAGCGCATGATTCACATGCGTGATGCGGCGAGTCGCGTCGAGCGAAAGAACGCCGGTGGGAATGCTCTCCAAAATGGTCTCGATATGCTGGCGGCGCTGCTCAAGCGCAATGTTGGCGGCGCCAAGATCGTGGCTGGAGGCGTCGATCTGGCGGCGGCTGGTTTCCAGCTCTTCCGCCATACGATTGAAGGACCGCACCAGGTCGCCAATCTCGTCGGCGGCGCTGACTTCAACGCGATAGTCGAGACGTCCACGCGAAATCTCCTGCGTGGCCTCGGCCAATGCCACCACCGGCCGGGTCACGAGTTTCGAGAGGTACAGCGCCAGCCAGGTCGTCGAAAAGAGCACCAGCACGGTGAGCAGAAGCAGCAACTCCATATACATGCGGCGCACCAGCCTGCGTTGGCGGTAGAGATCCAGATAGCGGTGCTGGCTGGCATCGAGTTGCTTGACGGTCTCGGAAAACTTCTGCGGCAGAGGCATGCCCACCACGATGAGACCTCGATCGGCAACCGGAGCGCCACTCAAAATGTAGTCGGTGTTCTCCCATTTGAAGGAAACAACGGAATCGGAGGTCAGGCGCTCCAGTGGAATCTTTCCCTTGATCAGGGGCCACGACGCGGGAGCATTCAGGCTGGCCTCTGCGTTGCCGTCCTCCAGGGCGAGCGCGAAACCGCCCTGCAGGGTGGTCTCATGGCGCCGGAATTCATTCATCACGCTGGAGAAGCTGTGGCCGGCAAAGGCGCGCTGCGTCTCTGGCGACGCGGCGATGGAGTCAGCTTCGGCGCGCGCATTCTGCGCCGCATACTTCGATACCAGCGATGCGACGGTCTCAGTGTCTTCCCGCACCTCTTCGACCGGACGTGAGAACCAGCGCTCCAGCGAGCGATTCATCAGGCCGTAGGCGAAAAAGAACATCATGATGACCGGCAGAAACGAGAGCAGTAGTCCGCCGACCACCAGGCGGGTGCGGAACTTGGAACCCAAAACACCCAGACGCCGTTCCGCGAAAAGCTTCAGGAGATTCCGTGCCAGAACGAACGTCAGGGCCACGAACAGCAAAAATATGAGAATGGTGAGCGCGGCGAAAAAGAGAAGCGGAAAGCGCTGCTGGCCGGTTTCGGGGTTGAGAAACGGAATGTCGAAAGACGACTGCGAAAGCAGAATCCCAAACAGCAAAAGCGTCCCGATGGCCAGCAAGATGATGACTTTCTTGCGGCTCGTCGTTTCTTTATTTCGGGTTGGACTGGGAGCGGCCACAGCGATCAATCCGGCGGAGGGCTAATCCTCCACAATGAAGATGCGGACGTAAGTAGTTCATTATAAGCCTCCGGCGCTGGGTTTGAGAGTAACGAGGCATGCTCAGGCGAGCTCACACCACCAGGGTCGCTAAGAGGAACGGAAAGGGGGTGCCCCATTTCTCGCAAAAGATGCGAGAAATGGGGCACCCCGCTTCTGAACTTCTCCTAGCTTCCCGGCGCCGTAAAATGTAGACGACTCAGCCTCAACCCATTACCAAGGTCATTCTGCCTCGCCCAGCGGCTTCGTATATTTTTGTTCTTCACCATCGTCCCTACCCCTGTATTTGAGCGGCTTTTGCGGGAGCTGAATCCGCAACTTACGAACTTTTACCCACTAGTCTTACGCACTAAAGTTACTGGTGCCGTAACCCCGTTACGTTGACAATTTGTGTCAACGCGATAGGCTGCAACTTCTCCCCTCGAAACGCAGCTGTTGTCGCGCCGCATTCGCAGACCAAATTATCTGACGCACAGATAGGAGATCGAGGTATGTCTCAACGGCTGGGTGATCTTCTGGTCAAAGAGAAGGTCATTAGCACGGAGCAGCTGGCGGAGGCGACAAAGGTCCAGAAAGAGACCAACTGTCGTCTGGGCTCGGCTTTGGTCAAGCTGGGCTTTCTGACGGATGAGGACGTTACCAACTTTCTCTCCCGGCAGTATGGCGTTCCTGCCATCAATCTCTCCTATTTCGAAATTGATCCTTCGGTCGTAAAGCTGATTCCATTCGAAACGGCCAAGCGTTACCAGATTCTGCCGCTGAGTCGCGTCGGAGCATCGCTCACCATCGCCATGGTGGATCCGACCAACGTCTTCGCCATGGACGATATCAAGTTCATGACCGGCTTCAACATCGAGCCGGTGGTCGCGTCCGAGAGTTCGATCCTCGAAGGCATCGAGAAGGCCTACGGCACCACGCAGCAGGAAGACCTCGAACAGGTCATGCAGTCCATGACCGAGGTCAGCGATGCTGACGTTGAGCTGCAATCGGAAGAAGCGGAGATGGAACTGGCCGACCTGGAGCGGGCGGCCGACGAAGCTCCGATTGTGAAACTGGTCAATCTGGTGCTGACCGACGCGGTCAAGCGCGGCGCCAGCGACATTCACATGGAGCCGTACGAAAAAGAGTTCCGCGTGCGCTTCCGTATTGACGGCGTGCTACAGAGCATCATGTCGCCGCCGCTCAAACTGAAGGACGCCATCATTTCGCGCGTCAAGATCATGTCCAAACTGGACATCAGCGAAAAGCGCCTGCCGCAGGACGGCCGCATCATGCTGAAGATGAGCCTCGGCGGGCGCAAGAAGCAGCTCGATTTCCGCGTCAGCACGCTGCCCACGCTGTGGGGCGAAAAGATCGTCATGCGGCTGCTGGACAAGGAAAACCTGCGCCTCGACATGACCAAGCTCGGTTTCGAGCAGGAGTCGCTGACCAAGTTCGAGAAAGCCATTCTGAAACCCTACGGCATGGTGCTGGTGACCGGGCCCACGGGATCGGGCAAAACCAACACTCTGTATTCGTCCATCGCGCGACTGAATACGCCCGACACCAACATCATGACGGCGGAAGATCCGGTCGAATTTCAGTTGGCTGGAGTCAACCAGGTGCAGATGAAGGAACAGATCGGCTTGAATTTCGCGGCCGCGCTGCGCGCTTTCCTGCGGCAGGATCCCAATATCATTCTGGTCGGCGAAATCCGTGACTTTGAAACGGCGGAAATTGCCATCAAAGCCGCTCTTACCGGCCACCTGGTGCTGTCCACTCTGCACACCAACGGCGCGCCCGAGACCATTACCCGCCTGATGAACATGGGTATTGAACCTTTCCTGGTCGCGACTTCCGTGCACCTGATTTGCGCGCAGAGACTGGTCCGCCGCATCTGTCGTGAATGCGCCGAAGTCATCGATATGCCGGTGCAGGCATTGATCGAAGAGGGCTACACCCCGGAAGAAGCCAAGACCGTGAAGATCCAAAAAGGCAAAGGCTGCGGCGTTTGCAACAACACAGGATACAAGGGCCGCACCGGCTTGTACGAAGTGATGGAAGTAGATGACGAGATCAAGGAACTGGTTCTAGTGGGCGCTTCGGCGCTCGAGTTGAAGAAAAAGGCGATTGAGCGGGGCATGATCACGCTGCGTCGCAGCGGCCTGATCAAGGTTGCCGCCGGATTCACCACGCTGGAAGAAGTGGCACGCGAGACCATTCACTAAGTTTGGGAAGAAAAAGGGGAGACTATGGCGCTTTCTTTAAGTGATCTGTTGAAAAGGCTGTTGGAGATGGGAGGGAGCGATCTCCACATCACCACCAACTCACCGCCGCAGATTCGCGTGCACGGACACCTGGTGCCGCTCGACCTGCCGCAGATGACGCCGGCTGAAACCAAGCAACTGGCCTACAGCGTCATGACCGATTCGCAGAAGCACCGCTTCGAAGAAAATCTCGAGCTCGACTTCTCTTTCGGCCTGAAGGGTCTGGCCCGCTTCCGCGCCAACACCTTCAACCAGCGCGGCGCAACCTCGGCTGTCTTTCGTCTGATTCCGTTTGAGATCAAGTCCTTCAACCAGCTCGGTCTGCCCCCGGTCGTGAGCAAGATGTGCGACAAGCCGCGCGGGCTGGTGCTGGTGACGGGTCCGACGGGATCCGGCAAATCGACCACTCTGGCCGCCATGATCGACAAGATCAACACTGAGCGGCACGATCATATCCTCACCATCGAGGACCCGATCGAATTCGTGCACATGAACAAGAACTGTGTGGTCAACCAGCGCGAGTTGCATGCTGACACCAAGAGTTTTGCCGACGCCCTGCGCGCCGCTCTCCGTGAAGACCCGGACGTGGTGCTGATCGGCGAAATGCGCGACCTGGAAACCATCGAGTCGGCACTGCGTATTGCTGAAACCGGTCACTTGACCTTCGGCACGCTGCACACCAACTCGGCGTCTTCCACCATCAACCGCATCATCGACGTGTTTCCAGCCCACCAGCAGCCCCAGATTCGGGCCCAGCTGTCGCTGGTGCTGGAAGGCATCATGTGCCAAAGCCTGCTGCCGAAAGCCGACGGCAAGGGACGCGCCATGTGCATGGAGATCATGGTTCCGAACGCGGCTATCCGCAACCTGATCCGCGAAGACAAGATTCACCAGATTTACTCGTCCATGCAGTCCGGTCAGGACAAGTTCGGAATGCAGACCTTTAACCAGGCGCTGGCGACCGCCTATTTCCAGAAGCAGATCACTCTGGAAGTGGCCATGGCCCGCTCCAGCAACACCGACGAGTTGACGGAAATGATCAACCGTGGCGCAGGCTTGAATCGTAACCAGCCCGCTGCCATGGCGAAGGGCGCCGCACCCAGCAAGCGCTAGGGGGGCGAAGGACAAAACGAATTGTAGCGAGGAGACGTACCATGCCAGTTTTTACG
The DNA here is from genome assembly GCA_963822555.1 of Terriglobia bacterium. Taxonomy (GTDB): domain Bacteria; phylum Acidobacteriota; class Terriglobia; order Terriglobales; family Acidobacteriaceae; genus JAIQFF01. Next base: position 2,228,462 of record CAWGHY010000002.1, on the reverse strand, counting down.
TTTTCAGGGAAGAACGAGGCCGGTCAAAAGGTCAGCGGCGAACGGACTGCGGTCAACAAACAGATGCTGACCAGCCAGTTGCGCAAAGAGCGCATCACGCCCGGACCCATCCGGGAAAAGGGCAAGGAATTTGTCATGCCGACGTTTGGCATGAGCAAAGTCAAGACCAAGGACATCGCCATTTTCTTCCGGCAGTTCTCGGTCATGATCGACGCCGGTCTTCCCCTGGTGCAGTGCCTCGAGATTCTGGCTGCCAACCAGGAGAACCCAAATTTCCAAAAGACGCTGACCGGCGTGCGCACCACGGTAGAAGGTGGCGCCACCCTGGCCAATGCCATGAAGCTCTATCCCAAGATCTTCGACGACCTCACCACCAACATGATTGAAGCTGGTGAAACCGGCGGTATTCTCGACATCATTCTGCAGCGCCTGGCGATCTATATCGAAAAGGCGGTCAAGTTGCGGGCGGCGGTGAAGTCGGCTTTGATCTACCCCGTGTCGGTCGTCAGCCTGGCGTTCCTGATCGTAGGCGCCCTGCTGAAATGGGTGGTACCAATCTTCTCCAATTTGTTCATCGGACTGGGCGTTGCCCTGCCGTTGCCCACGCGCATCGTGATGGGACTCAGCGCGTTCGTCGGCCAGTTCTGGTGGTTTTTCATCATCGGCATCGCGGGCATTGTTTTCGGGATGAAACAGATTCGCAAAAATCCCAAAGGCCGGTACTACTTCGACTACGCCTTGCTCAAGATGCCGATTCTGGGTGTACTGCTGCGCAAGATCGCGGTGGCTCGCTTTACTCGGACGCTGGGAACTCTGATCACCTCAGGCGTGCCGATTCTCGAAGGTTTGAGCATCACTGCCAAGACCTCGGGTAACGCGGTTCTCGAAGAGGCTTTGATGAAGGTTCGCAAGGCCATCGAAGAAGGCCGCACCATCGTCGATCCGCTGCGGGAATCGGGAGTATTTCCCAACATGGTGACCCAGATGATCGGCGTCGGCGAAGCTACCGGCGCGATGGATGCCATGCTGCAGAAGATTGCCGACTTCTACGAAGACGAAGTCGACTCCGCCACCAAGGACATGCTGGCCATGCTGGAACCGGTCATCATCGGTCTGTTGGGCGTCATGATCGGAGGCATCGTGATTTCGCTCTACATGCCTCTGTTCTCGATGATCGCCAAGCTGGCGGGCTAAGCCAGTCGTCAGTCGTCGGTCTTCAGTCTTCAGCGCTTTCTGGGGACTGATGACTGACGACTGCTATTCAGGGATTCGGGTCTCGCATGCAATCCATTTTCGATGAACGGCTTTGGCTGGCCTGGCTGGTCAAGGTTCGAATCATTATCCTGACCCTTCTGTTCGCGATCGAGCTGGCCATTGCCCGGCTCACTCCGAATCCCTTTCCCCTGCGTTTGTTCATCGATGTGATGTCGCTGTGGTTTGCGGTTTCAGTCTTCTACTTACTCCTCCTGTCTTTCTGGGAAGAACGGCGCATCCAGTCGCTGCTGCAGGTCATCACCGACCTGGTCATGGTCACGCTGATGGTGTATGCCACCGGCGGCGTGGATAGTTCCCTGAACTTTTTCTATCCGCTGGTAATTATCGTCGCCTGCATTTTGCTGCCCAAGGTGTGGGCCTATTTGACAGGAGCTCTGGCATTCATCCTGTATGTCGCCGTCCTGGAGTTGACCTATTTCGGAGTCATTCCTTCTTACTCGACGACCCATCCCGGGTTAGGCGCTCTGCAGGCCATCATCTTCGTCAATCTCTTCGGATATCTCGCAGTGGCATATCTGGCGGGACTTCTGGCCGCGAAGTTGCGCCAGGTCGACGTAAAGCTGAAGTACACGCGGGGGGCGCTCGAAGACCTGCAGGCGCTGCATGAAAACATTATTCAATCCATCAGCGGCGGACTGATCACGACCGGGCTCGACGGTTACATCACGCTGGCCAACACCGCGGCACAGGAATTATTCGAACGGTCGGAGCGAGACTTTCTGGGCCAGCCCGTCAGCCAGCTCTTTCTTGATCCGTTGCCCACTGTCGATTCGGACCGGGCCAATGGAGAAGTGCGCTTTGTGGCCTCGAACGGTTTCTGCAAGACTTTCCGTGTGACCGCCACCACGCTTTCGGTTCCCGGACGGAATCCGGTCGGCTATGTCTACACCTTCGATGATCTGACCGAGATCCGCCGCCTGGAGCGGGATCTGCGCATTCAGGACCGGCTGGCGGCTGTGGGCCGGCTGGCGGCCGCGATCGCGCACGAAATTCGCAATCCGCTAACTTCGATCGCTGGCTCGGTGAGTATGCTGGCCGGCATCGCCGACTTGAGCGATGAGCATCGCCAACTGTTGCAGATTGTCACCCGGGAATCGGAGCGGCTTAACGGCATCATTACAGATTTTCTGGCGTACTCTCGCGGTAAGCAATATCGCTTCGCCTCGGTTGATCTGCTGCCTCTGCTGGAAGACACGCTCACTTTACTCGAGCATAGGCTGAACGCCGAGAACAGGGGTATTCGCATCGAGCGCAATTACCAGTTCAAAGAAGCGCTCATCATGGCGGACGGCGACAAGATCAAACAGGTGTTCTGGAATTTTTGCGAGAACGCAGTTCGCGCCATGAGCAAAGGCGGAGTGCTCAGCGTTTCCCTCGAGCAGGTGGGCGAGGACTGGCAGGTCAACTTTGCCGATACCGGCCCCGGCATGAGCCGGCAGTTGGTGGAAAAGATCTTCGAGCCCTTCCAGTCGCAGTTCGAAGGCGGCACCGGGCTGGGCCTGGCGATCGTTTATCAGATCGTGCAAGCGCACGAAGGCAAAGTGTGGGCGCGCTCCAAAGTCGGAGAGGGCAGCGTCTTCGTTCTCCGCTTGCGTCGTTTGGCGGCGGTAGAGACCTTGCCGGCGAAACGGCCGGCTGCAATCCCGGAACTCGTTCCCGGCGCTGCCATCGCGGCTACGGCGGGCAGAGGAGGTCGAGCGCATGGGTAATATTCTGGTTTGCGACGACGAACGCTCCATCTGCGAGATGCTGGACATTGCGCTGCGGCGCGACGGTCACAAGGTTGAGACCGTAAAGTCAGGCGATGACGCGAAGCGGAAACTCGAGAGCTCTCTTTACGACGTGGTCGTCACCGATATCAAGATGCCGAATACCGATGGCATCGAAGTGCTGCGCTACGCGCATCAGGTATCTCCCGACACCGCCGTGATTCTGATCACCGCGGTCGACGACTACGAAGCCGCCGTCGAAGCCGTGAAGGCGGGCGGCGCCACCGACTATATTCGCAAGTCTCCCGGACTGGTAGATGAAATCAAGCTGGCCATCAACCGCGCTCTCGAGAAGATGACGCTCAGCCGGCAGAACTTTGCCTTCAAACGGGACGCTGCGACCCGCAATTCTCTGGACAACATCGTGGGTGCCAGCCCGGCGATGGAAAAACTGAAACAGACGATTCGGACTGTGGCCTCTACGCAGAGTACGATTCTGATTTATGGCGAGAGCGGCACCGGCAAAGAGCTGGTGGCGCGGGCGGTGCACGTATGCTCGCCCCGTGCCAGTGAGCCTTTCGTCTCCATCAACTGCGGAGCTTTTCCGGAAACGCTGCTCGAAAGCGAACTGTTTGGCTACGTGAAAGGCGCGTTCACCGGCGCCAACCAAAACAAGCGCGGATTATTCGAAGTCGCGGATCAGGGCACCATCTTTCTCGATGAGATCAGCGAAATGACGCTGACCATGCAGGTCAAACTGTTGCGCGTGCTCCAGGAGCGCAGCGTGCGCCCAGTCGGCGGCACGACAGAAATTCCTATCGACGTGCGCGTGATTGCCGCCACCAACCGCGATCTCGACAAACAAGTGGCGGAGAATACCTTCCGCGAAGATCTGTATTACCGTTTGAGCGTGATTCCGGTTTCAGTGCCACCGCTGCGCGAACGCCGCGAGGATGTTCCGTTACTGGTCAATCACTTCCTCAAAAAATATGCTCCGGCTGCGGGCAAAAGCATCTTAAGAGTGAACCCACAGTCGCTGGGAGCGCTTTGCGGGTACGACTGGCCGGGCAATGTTCGCCAGCTGGAAAATACCATCGAGCGCGCTGTCGCACTGGAGACGGAAGAAGAGCTGCGGGTTGAACTCCCCGTTGAACGCTCGAAAGCCAGAGCGGCAGCAGCTGGAGTAGGCGGACCGGTCTCCGCAGGTTCCGGCTCAGTTTTGCCAGAAGGCGTCGACATGGAGAAATATGTTGCCGATATCGAACGCTCGCTGCTGCTGGCGGCGCTGGCTCAATCGAACGGTGTGCAGACCCGGGCAGCAGAAGTGCTGAAGATTTCCTACCGTTCGTTCCGGCATCTGGCAAAGAAGTACGAACTCTAGTCGTCAGTCGTCAGTCTTCAGCCAGTCTTCTGCGCAATGGATTGGCTGACGACCGACGACCGACGACTAGCGACTGCCTTTCAGTTGCTGTTTCCACCCCAGAATTCTGGCTTTGTTGGCCTCGGCTTCGGCCTCGGGAATCATGCCTTTTTTCTGGTATAGGACGGACAGGCTGGTATAAGCCAGCACGTCGTCGGGATCGAGTTCGGCGATGCGCTTGGCGACCGCGATGGCTTCGTCGAGTCGGTTGAGATCCTGAAGGGTTCGCGCCATGCCGTGCATGGCCTCTGTAAAGACAGGATCGGCGGCCAAGGATTGTTGATATTCTGCCAGGGCACGCTCCTGCTCGCCCTCCGCCACTAGATCGAGGGCGGCGTAGTAGTGGTCTTCGGCCTTCTGGTGATCGGCAGCCATGAACGGAAAATCTTAACAGGTTGAGGAGCAGTCGTCAGTCTTCAGTCGTCAGCCAATTCAATGCTGGCTTTGCAGAAATGCCTTGGGTAACGTTGCAGTCAAGAAACCTCACTGCAAAGGGCGCAATGGAGTGGGCTGACGACTGAAGACTGACGACTAACGACTGAGTCGGAGCTATACTCGGCAATAGCTATGCGCAACATGTTTCGATTTATCTGGAACGCAACCCGCGGACATCGGCTGACCCCGTGGCGCAGCCCCTATCTCCTCTGGCGTGTCGAGACCTATTGCGGGGTCAAGATGCAGCAAATCGGGTTCCTGGAGTTTTGGGAGTTCATGTGGCGTGAGCGCGGCAATCTTTGGCGCTTCTTGAAATGGACTGGTGAGATAGACCGCTACGTTCATCCCGGACCGAAGCGGCCCTAATAGTTGTGTGGTGCCCTCGCGCGCGAGATTCCAGAAGATGAAAACGCCGCTGACCGTCTGAGCCCTGCTTGGGCGAGGCACCCGCGTGAGACTAGTTTCCGTTACCTGCCGCCGCCGCGCCTTGCAGCGTAATGATGACCTCGCTGCCTTTTCCGCTTCCCACGATCTTGGCGGCTGAGCCGCGATTCGCCGAGATTTCCAGGTATCCCATGCTGCCCAGAATGCCGAAAACCTCGCCCGGCGAGCCTTCCGAGTAATTGGGCAGGATGGACGTGATCTCCTGTTTGCCTACGACCATCTTGAAAGGCGCAGGTTCCGCTCCAAAAAGCATGGGAGCGTCCTGGGGCGTGATGTTGGTGACAAGATTGCCAAAGCGATCCACTTTCAGGATTACGCCCCGCAGGGTGTTGCCGTTGACCGATTTTGGTTTGGGCGGATTAAAGCGGACGAAGTCGGTAATCTCGTCGCCGAACTTTTCCGAATCCACGCCCTTGGCCAGCCAGGCTGCGACCGGCGCGAAAATATCGCGGGCATGGAACGTATTGCTGATGGGCTGGAGCGAATAGTGCTCGGCCGTGACATGGCGGATATGCAGCCGCTCTTCACGCGCGTAAACCATGGAGAGTACGCCATTGTCCGGCGCCACAAAGTGATGGCGGTCGCTGCTGACCAGAATCGGCCGTCTCGCCGTTCCCACTCCCGGATCGACCACGACCAGATGAACCGTCCCGGAAGGGAAGTACGAATAAGCTTGCGCAATCGTCAGCGCGCCGTCGAGCACGTCGAACGCCTGGACGGAATGGCTGATGTCCACGATCTCGATCTCCGGCGAAATGGAAAGAATGACGCCCTTGATGGTCCCCACGAAATGATCGTTGAGCCCGAAGTCGGTAGTCAGCGTGATGATCGGACGTTGCGCCACTATACCCTCGCTTGCAGACAGAATTATCCCGGAAATGCCGAAAGTAACCTGTAAGAAGGGCAGAGTCAAGGAACGGAGGTAACTGAAAAGCGATCGTCGGTCGTCAGCCGTCGGTCGTCAGCCAATCCATTGCGTCAGCCGCAGGGCTTTATTTTGCGGTCTTTGTGATTTAAGACTTTCTTGACTGCAGAACTCGGGAAGCGATTCTGCAAAGGGCAAAATGGATTGGCTGACGACCGACGACTAACGACTGCACTACCGGATCTGTATATCTCCCGAGCCGGTTTCTACTTCCACCGGCACGCCGCCGCCGCCGACCCGGCCGCGGACTTCCTTGCGCCCGACCGAGCCTTGTACAGTATGCGGTTGATCGATGGAGATGGAGCCGGAGCTGGTATGGGCGTCGAGATCAAAGGCAGCGTTTGACGGCAGCTTCAGGTTCACCTCTCCGGAGCCAGTATGCACCGTCCATGCCCCGGTGGGGCTGCCCTCGGCTTGAATTGTTCCGCTGCCGGCCTTGGCTTCTAGCGAACCGTCCACTCCACGAAGTTCCATGCCTCCGGAGCCGGTGTCGACCCGTACCGAGCCCGGCGCGGTCTGCTGCAGAGTGATGCGCCCGCTGCCGCTATTGGCCTCAAAAGCACCTGCAATGTCGCTGGCGTCGATCGATCCGCTGCCCGTCTTGGCGTGCACATTGCCTTTTACACGGTTGATATCGATGTCGCCAGAGCCGGTCTCCGCGTGCACCCGGTCGCCGATGCTCGAAATCTTAAGTCCTCCGGAGCCCGAGGTGACCTCTAGCGGACCGCGAATGCCCTCGACCTTCTGGTCGCCTGAGCCACTCTGCATCCGCAGATCCGTTTCCGTCGGAACCACCACGTCGTAGCTGATCGAAATGTTATGCCGCAGCTCGGGATCGTCGATGTGGCCGATGCGGATGTCATTGCCATTCTGCTGGATTGGAGGATTCGTCTCCAGCCGCCTGATCTTCTCCTCGATATTATTGCTCTCTCCACCGAACCATTTTTCCGAGGCGCGGATATGCCCGGTGACTTGCACCTGGCTGGAATTGCCAGTGCGAACTTGGACGTCGCCCGAGCCCGTGGTCAGGTCGAGATGTACTGGCCCGCTGACCTGCAAGGCGCGCTGGAAGGAGCCTTCTGCTCCGGCTGCCGCCGGCAAAGCCGAAAGAAAGATAAAAGCGGCGATGGTCGAGAAACAGGCGGTCCAAGCACAGAACGTTGAGGGAACGGCAGAGCGGCGTTTCATGATCACTCCCACAAAGTCGGATATCTGATTTGCGGATCTCTTGGGCCGTAAAAAAATACTAACCTTGGCGTCCCTTTGCGGCATTTCTTTGTGGCCTCTGCGGTAAGAACTTAACCGGAAAGGCCGCTAAGGAACCGCACAGTTCGCAAAGCTCTTATTGCAGCACCACCTGATCGCCTTCTTTGAGTCCACCCAGAAGTTCGGTCTTGGCGCCGTTGGAGATGCCGATATTGACCGCGATCTTTTTCTTGCCGTCCTTGGCGCTGGTGTCGGGAACTTCAACCGACGCCTTCTTGTCCTTGTCGTAGATAATCGCGCCCTCGGGAATCTGCAGCACGTTCTTGTGTTCTTCCAGAATGATCTCGGCGTTGGCGGTCATTTCCGCTTTCAATTCGCCGCCGGGGTTGTTGATGGACACCCGTACCTCAAAGGTTGTGACGTTGTCCTTTTCTACGCCCATGGGCGAGATCTTGGTGACGACGCCATTGAAGGTCTTGTCCTTGAAGGACTCCACTTTAATTCGTGCCGGCTGGCCCAGATAAACCTTGCCGATGTCGCTCTCGTCGACTTTTCCTTTCACGTAAACCGAACTGGTGTCTCCCAAGGTCATCACCAGGGTCGCGGAGGAACCCAAAACCAGAATCGAGCTGACCGCATCGCCCATCTCGACGTCACGCGACAGAACCACGCCGTCGATCGGCGACTCGATGTCGGTGTAGCTGAGTTGTTCTTCGAGCTGTTTCAGATTGGCACGGTCTTGCGCCAGCTGACCCTGAGACTGGGCGATTTTCGCTTTCAGCACCGTCGCCTGGGCCTTCGATACGTTCTGCTTGTTCAGCGCCAGTTCGTAGTTCTTCTCGGCGTCTTCCAGGGCGGAGGTCGAAACCACGCCTTCCTTGGCCATCCCGATGGCGCGATCATAGGCACGCTTGAGTAAGGGCACATCCGGCCCTTCCGCATCTACCTTGGCGCGCTCGTAATCGGCTTCAGAGCTGGTCAGACTGGCTTCGGCAGCCTGCGCTGCGGCCCGCGACTGCTCTACCTGCGCCTCAATTTCTTCCTTATCCAGCTGGGCCAGCAACTGGCCCTTCCTGACCTTGTCGCCGGCATCTACCAGCAGCTTCTTGACGATACCGCTGGCCTTCGACTTAACCTCAACCTTGGTGATGGGAGTGACTTTGCCGGTCGCCACTACGCTCTTGGCCAAATCGCCTCTTTCCACCTTTTGCAGTTTGGAAGGGTCAATCTTGGTGCCGCCGCGGGTGGCCGCAATCAATCCGCCGGCGATCAGGAGAACAATTACGAGTCCAATACCGCCGTAGATCAAACGCTTTCGTCGTTTCTTGCTGCTGCCGTTCCCGTTCACGTCTACCTCCTGAAGGGATTATGCCCGCGTCGATAGTGATTACGAATGGGATACAGACTTTGTTCCCGAATTCCCTAGGCCCGGAACATTTCGCGTCATCGGGGTTGGCAGGAACTGGGTTAACAAGACACCATCCCACCGATTAGACCCACGAAACCGTGAAATGGAAGCAGGGAGCCTCCATGATTTGGAGGATCATGGCAGGAATGCCTCATTCTACAAGAGAGCGAACTTCCAAGTCATGCCATAACTCTTTGGAATGTTAGAATTAGCGTTCCATGATCTCTTACGTGCTGCTGCGGGTGTTTCTCATCCTGCTCCTGGTGGCGGCCAACGCTTTTTTCGCGGCCGCGGAATTCTCCCTGGTCAGCGTTCGGGACACCCGTATTCAGCAACTGATCGCGGCCCGGCGCATCGGTGCCCGCATTGTGCAGAAGCTGCACCGCAACCTGGACGAAGTTGTCAACGGCGTCCAGTTGGGGGTCACCATCGTCAGCCTCACCCTGGGCTGGGTGGGTGAGCCCTTGTTGGCCCAGATTATGCTGGGTCCGGTGCAGGACGTTCCGCACGCCTCGGTTTACGCTCACGGAATCGCCATCGCCATCTCGTTCGTCCTGATCACTTGCCTGCACGTGATTCTCGGCGAGCTGGTACCCAAATCCCTGGCATTGCAGCGCTCGGAGCAGGTGGCCCTGGCCGTCGCCGGTCCCATGGACGTCTTCCTTACCCTGACCCGCCCGCTCCTGTATGTCATGAGCCGAGCCGCAGGCTGGGTGCTCCGGGCACTGGGCTCGCGCCGGATTCGGGAGGGTCCCGTCCATTCTCCGGACGAACTCAAGCTCATCGTGACCGCCAGCCGGCAATTCGGTGAGATTCCGCCTTTTCAGGAAGAAATGATCCACCATGCGCTGGAGTTGGATAACATCACGGTGCGTGAGGTGATGGTGCCAAGGCCGGCCATTTTCTCGCTGCCCGGCGATCTGACCATCGCCGATGCCCTATCCCGCGTGGTCGAGGAACAACATTCGCGGGTGCCGGTATACGATCCCCAACGCGGTCCCGAGCACATCGTCGGGGTGCTTTACGCCAAAGACCTGATGCGCTGGACTCGCCTTCGGCTGACCACCACCCCTGATCAACCGGTCGCGGCGCGGGTATCATCCATGAAAATCAGCCAGATCATGCACGACGTTCTGGTCGTGCCTGAAACCAAAGTCCTCACTGAACTGTTGGAGGAATTCAAGGATCGCAAGCGCCACCTGGCGGTAGTCGTGGACGAATTCGGCTCGACCGCCGGTGTGATCACCGTCGAAGACGTTCTGGAGCAGATCGTCGGCGAAATCGAAGACGAATTTGACGTTGCCCCGCCCCAGCAAGCCCTGGTGGAAGGGGAGATTGCGGTCGTCCTGGAAGGATCGGTCAGCATTCGCGACTTGGAATCGCAGTATCAACTTTCGCTGCCCCGAGATTCCGGCTTCGAAACTCTGGCCGGCTTCATCCTGGCGCGCATGCAGAGAATCCCGAGACAAGGTGAGAATTTCGAATATGATGGCCACCGCTATACCGTGCAAGAGATCGAAGGCCACCGCATCGCCAAAGTCAAAATCGAAAAATTGGAGCCCAAACCCGTAACCGAGAATCGGGAACTAAAAACTGAAAACCGGGTGTAAGAAAACCTGCTGCAAAAGAAACCGGTATCCAGAAAAAGCCAGACAACAACCGCCTGAATGCTCCGATACCTCTCCCTCCGGGTGCTATACACGCTGCCAGTAATCTGGCTGGTGGTCTCGCTTGTATTTCTTCTGATTCACCTCGTCCCCGGCGACCCCATTCTGCAAATGCTCGGCGAAGGCGCACCAGTAACCGACGTACAGGCAGCGCGCCACGCCTATGGTCTCGATCTTCCTCTAGGCCGGCAATATCTCAATTACTGGAAAGGCGTAGTCCACGGCGACCTGGGTCCCTCGCTGCGTTTCAACCAGAGTGTCACGCGCCTGATTGCCCAGCGCTATCCGTACACCCTGCAGTTGACCATGGCCGCCCTGCTGGTGGCGGTGTTGCTCTCGGTTCCGGCGGGTGTGCGTTCGGCGCAGCGCCGCAATCGCTGGGACGACCGCCTGCTCAGCGTGATCAGTCTCTTCGGCCTGTCCTTCCCGAACTTCGCCCTGGGCCCGATTCTGATTTTGCTTTTTGCCATTGAACTGGGCTGGCTGCCGGTCTCCGGTTCCGGCGGTATTGCCCACCTGGTGCTGCCCGCGATCACGATGGGCGGCGCTCTGGCCGCCATCCTTACCCGCATGGTGCGCACCTCCATGCTGGAAGAGTTGGGCCAGGACTACATTCGCACCGCCCGCGCCAAGGGATTGTCCGAAAATAAGGTGGTCTATGGCCACGCGCTGCGCAATGCCATGATCCCGGTGATCACGGTTCTGGGTCTGCAGTTTGGCGCGCTCCTGGCCGGCGCCATCGTGACCGAAACAATCTTTTCCTGGCCCGGCATCGGACGATTAACCATCCAGGCAATTTCGAATCGCGATTACTATCTGGTGCAGGGCTGCATTTTGGCGATCGGATTAACCTATGTCGCTGTAAATTTTCTGACAGACCTGCTGTACTCGGTGGCGAATCCACGGATACGGCAATGACAAAAAACCAATCAAGTGGACAAATTATTGGCTCGGCGACGTGCTTCGGTCGCGCCCGAGCATAAACGGAGAATATCCACATGAGATGGGTGCTGATTTCAATCCTGATTACAGCTCCGACTTTCGCCAACAGTCAGAGTGCTTCTCCTGCAAGCCTACGTGCCGCGGATGAGCGGGCCATCATTCAACTACGCGACGAGTTGTATAAGGCATACGACGCGGGCGACGTGAAAACTCTCGCCAAAATCGAGGAAGATGACTTCACTCTGGCGGCGGATTTTGGACAGGTGACCAAGCAGCAGCATCTGGACCAGGTCCGCCATCGTGAGAAACCGCAGGTGGTCTCACGCAAGATCGACAATCAGTTTCGTTTTTACGGCGACGTCGCATTACAGACAGAGGTTGACCACGCAGCCGACGCTCAAGGGAAGGCCGATTATCAGACGACCATTGTTTGGGTCCGCCATGGAAACACCTGGCAAGTGGCGCACATGCATTATTCGAAGATCAACGACACGCCCTGAGCACGCTCCGTCTCGATTTTGAGGATGTCCACTCTTTCCATCTCGCTGCCTCGCGCCGCCCGCCGCAATCCGCTGGCGGCCACCGGTGCCCTGTTGGTCGTCATCTTCGTGATCTTTGCGCTGTTCGCCCCCTGGATCGCGCCCCAGGATCCCGCCTACATCGATTTGCCCACGCGCCTGTCGCCGCCTTCCGCCGCCCACTGGTGCGGTACCGACGAGCTTGGCCGCGACATTCTTTCCCGGTTGATCTACGGCTCGCGCATCTCCATGTTCGTGGGAAGTTCCGTAGTTGCACTCTCTCTCGCGTTGGGTCTGATCGTAGGATCAATTGCCGGCTACTACGGCGGGAATATCGATCGCTTTTTCAATGTCGTCGTGATGAATGCCTTTCTCTCGTTCCCCGGAATTCTCCTGGCGATTGCCTTTGTGGCGTTTCGTGGCCCGGGAATTTTCAACCTTGTGCTGGCACTTTCCCTGGGCGGATGGGTGGGCTACGCCCGTCTGGTTCGCGGACAAGTCCTGGCGGCGCGCGAACGCGAGTTTGTCGAAGCTGCCCGCGCGCTGGGCGCGAGCGATTCGCGCGTGATTGTCCGTCACATCCTGCCTAACATTATTCAACCTGTGATCGTACAGGCCGCGATCGGCATGGCGGGGGCGATTCTCGCCGAAGCCACAATGAGCTTTCTCGGCCTGGGCGTGGCCCCGCCCACAGCCAGTTGGGGAGCGATGTTGAACGATGGCCGCGCCCATTTGTTCGACGCTCCGCATCTCGTGCTATTTCCCGCACTCGCTGTGATGCTCGCCGTTCTCTCCTTCAATTTCATCGGAGATGCGCTGCGTGATTTTCTCGATCCGCGATCCCGCATCGAAGCCGGACTCTAAGTCACCTGATTCTCAAACCTCCGGAAATAGCGAATCGTGTCCTGAGTTCTATAACCATAGGCAAATGTTTGCGACCTCGTAGTTGCGTCCGATTCTGCGCAACATTCCTCGGCTCCTGGTGTTCAAAGATGTGACCCGAAAAACGGGCGCTGCAGCCGCATCAAGGGAGCACAAGGAGAACAATATGAAACTACAAAAGAGTGGTTTTATTCTGACTGCAATCGTGGCAGGGCTGATGCTGCCTGCGGCGGCGCAAACCACCAGCACGACTTCTGCAACCCCACCGCCCACAATCAATCAACGCAAGGAAAATCAGCAGGACCGCATCGCTAACGGCATCCAGAGCGGTCAACTCACAGCGGGCGAAACGAAAAACCTGGAGAAGAAGGAATCCGCGATCAACGGGGAAGAGCACGACATGCGCAAACTCGACGACGGTCATCTGACCGCCGCCGATCGCGCCACGCTGAACCAGCAGCAGAATACCGTTTCCAAGGACATTTACCAGGACAAGCACAATGCCCGGGTGCAGAATGTCGACCCCAAGAGCGAAGTTGGACAACGCCAGCGCAATCAGCAGGAGCGAATTGCTCAGGGCGTAAAGAGCGGCCAACTAACTGCCGGCGAAACCGCTCATCTGGAAGGACGCGAATCGGCCATCAATAAAGAAGTCCACAACGATCGTGCAGCCAATGGCGGCACTTTGACTGCGGCCGAGCGTCGCCAAGTCAATCACCAGCAGAACCAGGCCTCGGGCGCCATCTATCGCAAGAAGCACAACGCCCGCGTCCAGTAATCGGCTTGGCACTCGAGTAAGAACTGAAAACGCCTCCGGAAACGGAGGCGTTTTTATTTGTTGTGGGACGGACAATCTTGTCCGCTTGAAATTGCTGCGAGATTGCGATTCTCGGAATCGCTGCCCGGAGCCAAGTCCAGTTTACAAAAACGTTGACTGCGGCGGACAGGAGTGTCCGCCGCACATCGCCCGACTCCGCAAGTCCACGCCTGCAACCCCTAGAAAAGCCATGAAATCGAGTTCTTGACGGAGCATAGCAAATGGTCATATAAATATAGCGATTTGTAATAACGAGATTGTCGATGACCCTGGCTGAGAAATTACGTTACCTGCGCGAAGTGGAAGGCTCCTTGCGCGATCTGGGACGCCCCATGACCCAGCAGGAACTGGTCCGCGCCATCCGCAAGGAGCAGGGCAAAACCATCAGCCAGTCTTACGTCTCGCAGATCGAGGGCGGCGCGCGCCGCCACATGACGCAATCCAGCCGCACTCTGCTGGCCAAGTTTTTCAAAGTGCATCCCGGATTCCTGGTGGATGACCCGGAGGGCTACCACACCGAGCTGGTGTCCGACTTGCGCACCACGGAAGGCAAGCTCGATGTCTGGCTGCTGCAGGGCTCGGAGCGATTCGCCAGCGATCCCCAGGTGAGCGAAGTCCTGATCAAGGCGGCGCGCGAAAAAGATACGCGGCGCTGTTTCATCCTGCTGGGGGCAATCCTCGATACTCCCGGACTGGCCGATCGGCTGCTGGAAGCGCTGCATCCCCAGCACAGCCGGAGCCGGGCGCTCGGCAAAGAAGGAAGGCGGCGGCTATGACCTGGGCGGATTTCTATTTGATCTGTTTCGCGGTGGGATTTTTCTTCAGCTTCATCTCGTTTCTTAGTGGAGGTCTGCGCTGGCATCTGCACTTGCCGCACTTTTCCCATGTGCATCCCGCGATTCCTCACGCCGGCGCGGGACACGGCATGCCGTCGACCGCAAATCTAACGAGCGCGGGAAAGCCTGTGACGCATAACCAAAGCGCCCACATTTCGCCGCTCAACTTTGTCAGCCTGACCGCATTCCTGGCCTGGTTCGGCGGGACCGGTTATCTGCTCACGCGCTTCTCCGGTGTCTGGTTCGTGACCGGGCTCTCGCTGGCGGTATGCAGCGGTGTCGTGGGCGGCGGAATAGTTTTTCTCTTCCTCAGCCGAGTGTTGATCTCGCAGGAAGAAAGCATGGATCCCGCCGACTACGAGATGACAGGCGTTCTTGGCCGGGTTTCGGTTCCGATTCGCCATGGTGGCACGGGCGAGATTATCTATTCGCAGGCCGGAACCAGGCGCACCTGCGGCGCCCGTGGCGAAGACGGAAGCGCCATCGCCAAAGGAACAGAAGTGATGGTTACACGGTACGAGAAGGGCATCGCCTACGTGCGCCCGTGGACGGAGATGGCAGGCGAAGAAGATTCGATGTAGGCGCGAGCGTCCCCGCTCGAGCTCAAGCGGCAAGGAGTCTGGCCGCTATGGATTGGCAAGGTAACGAGGAGCCTTCGATGGACAGCAAGCTCTATCGCGCGATGACTGCGCTGCTCTGGCTGGCGCTGCCCCTTACCGCGTTCCAGTTTTGGACAGTCTGGAATCGGCTGCCGGCGCGAACCGCGAGTCATTTCGGAGTGGCTGGCCAGCCCAACGGCTGGATGTCCCGCGAAGCCTTGCTCATTTTCTCCCTGGTGCTGGTGGCCATCCTGTTGGCTACCTTCACCTGGGTCCTCACCCGAATCCGCAAGCCGGACCCTCTGGCCTGGTCTCTCCTCGCGATGTTCTATGTTGCGATCGCGGTCCTGCTGAGCGTGAACTCCTCGGTCCTGAACTACAACCTCTACAGCCGCCCGCTGAACATCGTCCCCCAAATGATTCTGGTAGTGGTCGCGGCGCTCGTGGTGATCGCTATTGCCTTGGGTACTAAGCGGGGTGCGCTCCTGCCGAAATCTGCCGGCACTTTGGAAGTCGAAGAAGTTCACAAGTCTTCTTTTCTTGCACTGGCGTTTGCGGCCATCACGGTGGTTGAACTGGGCGTGGCCGCGATGATTCCGTTGCGCGCATTGCAGCTGGTGATGATAGTCCCCTCTCTGCTGTTGGCTGCTGCGGCAGCGCTGGCCTGGAGCGGCTTCCGCTATCGTTTCTCGGACAACGGGATCGAGATCAGCACTCTGGGTTTCCGTCTGCGATCCGTCCCGCTGCAAAACATCAAGGCATATGCCATCGCGCCCTGGAGTCCGATCGGCGGTTATGGGGTTCGAGGGATCGGCGAAAAACGCGCCTACGTATGGGGCAATACAGGAGTTCGCATCATGCTTTCAGATGGCGAAGTATTTCTCGGCCACGCTGAACCGGAAAGAATCGTGAATGACTTGAACGCGATCAGGCAGACCCAGAAAGCACGCGAACGTACATGAAGCGTTCCTTCGTGTACTTTCGTGCCCTTTGTGGTTGAAGCTCTTGGGCACCCGAAAGAGGAGGCAATATGTTCGGTATCTCACACATTTTCGAGATTTGGATTTTCGTTGGCCTGGGAGTGACGGTCATTCTGTTCCTGATGAGTGGCATGGCCCGTCTCTATCGCAAAGCCGGCCCGCATGAAGCGCTTATCGTGTACGGCCTCGGAGGCACGCGCGTCGTCAAAGGCCACGGCACTCTGGTATTTCCCATGGTGCAAATCTGCCGCGAGCTCTCGCTCGAACTCATGTCGTTCGACGTGGCCCCGCAGCAGGATCTATACACCAAGCAGGGAGTTGCCGTCACGGTTGAGGCGGTGGCCCAGATCAAGGTCAAGTCGGACATGGAATCCATCCTGACTGCGTCGGAGCAATTCCTCACCAAAACCGATCAGGAGCGCGAAGGCCTGATCCGCCTCGTGATGGAGGGCCACCTGCGCGGCATCATCGGACAACTGACGGTGGAAGAAATCGTCAAGCAGCCGGAGATGGTTTCCGACCGTATGCGCTCCACCTGCGCGGAAGATATGAACAAGATGGGTCTGGAGGTCATTTCTTTCACCATCAAGGAAGTTCGCGACAAGAACGAGTACATCACCAACATGGGCAAACCCGACGTGGCCCGCATCAAGCGCGATGCCGATGTAGCCACGGCCGAAGCCGACCGTGACACCGCCATCAAGCGCGCTTTGGCGCAGCGCGAATCTGCTGTCGCCAGAGCCCAGGCCGATCAGGAGCGAGTGCTGGCGGAGACGCTATCGCTGGCCAAACAGGCGGAGGCGCAGCGCGACCTTGAAGTCAAGAAAGCGCAGTACGTCGAAGTCACCAAGCGGCAACAGGCGCAGGCTGACAAAGCCTACGACATCCAGACCAACATCATGCAGCAGCAGGTCATCGCCGAGCAGGTGAAGGTGCAACAGATCGAGAAAGAACAGCAGGTAAAAGTGCAGGAAGCCGAAATCAACCGCCGCGAGAAAGAACTGATCGCCACGGTATTGAAGGGCGCGGAGATCGAGCGGCAGAGAATTGAAACTCTGGCCCTGGCCGAAAGGCAGAGGCTGATGTCGGAAGCAGACGGTCATGCCTCGGCAATCCGAGCTCAAGGCGAGGCCGAAGCCGAGATCATCTTCAAGAAAGGCGAGGCCGAGGCCAAAGCCATGAACGTGAAAGCCGAGGCCTATCAGGAATACAACCAGGCCGCGGTCATCGACAAGCTCTTCACCGGCATGCCTGAGATTGTGCGCGCCCTCGCCAGTCCGCTGGCCAACGTGGACAAGATCACTATTGTTTCCACCGGCAACGGCGACGCCTCCGGGATGAACAAGATCACCGGCGACATTGCGAAGATGGCGGCACAGGTGCCCGCGCTGTTCGAAACGTTGTCCGGAATGCCGATGTCAGAGCTGCTGGGCAAAGTCCGCCAGATCGGTGACAAGACACCCCGGCCGGATTTGCTTCCGCCAAACGGCGGAGTGACGAAGTAGTCGAAGCGCAATGGAGGACGGGCGTCCCGCTCGTCCTGCCCATTGAGGTAAGGAAAGCAACATGAAGACCATTCATGCAGATTGTTCTCGGCATCACTCTCGGCGCCGGAATCGGCGCTGCTTTGGGCATCGCCGCCGGCCACGTTGCGGCGTGGTTGGGAGTCGGCATCGCCATCGGAGTGGTAATCGGAAGCAACGTTCGCGGCGCGGACTGCGCCGAGTGCGAAGCCGTCCACGAAAGGCATCAGGCTAGAGGCCAGCAGCCAGAAGCTAGAAGCTAGAAGCTGATTTACAAAAAAGGAGTCTCATCATGGCATTACTGGAAAGAGTCGCAACCCTCGTCCGCGCCAATCTCAACGATCTGGTCGACAAGGCCGAGCACCCGGAAAAAATGATCAAGCAGGTGATCCTCGACATGCAGAACCAGCTTCTGCAGGTCAAGACACAGGTGGCGATTGCCATCGCTGACCAGCACCTGCTGGCAAAAAGACAAAAAGAGAACGAAGACAAAGTGGGGGAGTGGATGCGCAAGGCGGAATTGTCCGTCGACAAGAAGCAGGACGATCTGGCGCGCGCTGCCCTGCAAAGAGTGGAAAGCTATCGCGACCTGAGCGAGGGCTTCGCTCAACAGGTAACCGATCAAAAGGCGCAGGTGGAAAATCTGAAGACCGCGCTACGCCAGCTGGAGCAGAAACTCACCGAAGCCCAGGCCAAAGCCGATCTGCTGATCGCACAGCATCGACGAGCACGCGCCGTAGGCAAAGCCAGCGACGCCAAACTGGCTGCGGGCAAAGGTTCGAGCGCCAATGCCTTCGACCGCATGAAGCGCAAGGTAGCCCACGCCGAAGCTCACAGCCAGGCCAAATCCGAAATCGCCGCCGATGACGTAGAAGAGCGCCTGGCGGCGCTGGAAAAAGAAGACCGCATCGAGCAGTTGCTGGCGGAGTTGAAGACCAAGCGCGGAGCCTAAGGTTCCAGCGAGTCGCGATGCGCCCTTAGATCATACGTTTGCCGTGGATTATAGCTGCGACCGTCACTTCGCTCTGTTCCACAACGTATATGATCCGGTAGCTGTACGCGATGAGTTCGCGGATGTTTTCGTCATCGAACTCGGGCACTTTGCGTCCCGAGAGTGGAAAGTCCGCCAGAGTTCGCGAAAGTCCGACGATCCGCCTCACAACGGCCCTCGCATAAGACGGAGAATCGGAAGCGACGTACGAAGCGATGGCCTCCACATCCGCGATCGCGCGCGGAGACCAGCCTACTCGGTGAGCCACTTGCTCAGCCGTTTTTCTGCCTCTTCCTGCCCAAGGACACCCTGCTGGCGCGCATCCTCCAGCCCCCGCCTTACCTTGTCCAAAACATAAAGGTGATATTGGATGTCTTCAAGCGAGCAATTCTCCGGGAGTTTGTGCAGAAGTGACGCGACCTGTTCCTTAGCGTTGTTCATAAAATTCCCTGGTCCTGCGTAGGATAGCACCGGATATTACTCTTCAAAACCTTACGCGCTTGCCTTGTCTGTCAACGGCAGCGTGGGCTCGTCATCGCTTTTCGTCACTGCCGTCGCCGCGTCCAATTCCAACTGCTCCTGCCCGCTCAGCGCGGTGACCCGGCCGCGGTAGGTTTTCAAGTGCCGCTGCGCCGTGTCAAATGCTTCCTGCGCTTTGTTCAGATTCTTGCCGACCGTTTCAAACTGGTTCTGGAAGTGATCGAACGACTTCTGCGCCTTGGCCAACTCCAGGCGGCTTTTCTCGAAACGGCTGGCGACTTCGTACCACTTGTGCACCAGCGCGATTGTCTGCAAAGTCATCAGCAGCGTATTGGGCGAGACCGGAAACACATGTTGGGCATTGAGCCAGTCGGCCAGTTCGCGGTTGCGGATGGCTTCCATGTAAAGCGTCTCGCTGGGCAGATACATCAAGGCGATGTCCGTTGTGCCGTGCTCGGGCTGGATGTACGCCTTGATTCGTCGCGCTTCGACCTTCATCACGCGCACAAACTCGTGGCGCGCTTCTTCAATTTCGGATTCGACGTTGCTTTCAAAGAGCGCCAGCACCTGCTCGCGGGGGAACTTGGCGTCGATGGGCAGGCGTCGATCGGGAAACTGGATGACGGCGTCGGCGCGTCCGTTGCCATCGCCGGCGGAGGATTGTATTTCGAACATGTGAGCCGGTAGAAAATCCGCCAGCAACCGCTCCAGGCTGGCCTCGCCAAACTGGCCGCGCAGATGCGGCAGCTTGAGCATATTGTTGAGGTCGTTGATGGAGTGTCCCAGCGCGCCCACTTCACGCAACTGCTCTTCCGCCGCCTTCAAGTGCTGCTGCACTTTTTCGAACTGGGCAAAGCCTTCCTTGATGTTCTGGTCGAGCTTCAGCTGCACTTGATCGGTAATGGCAAGCAGCTTGGCATCGACGCGATCACGAATGGAATCCAGGCTCTGTGCAGTTTTCTGATTAAGATTTTCAAATTCGACCTTAAGCTGCGAGGTCGTCAGCGCGAGCGAAGTGGTCAGCTCAGTACGCGCGTCCCGCAGATCTTGCGTCTGCTCACGCCGTCCACCGCTCAACTGGGCCTCCACCGAGCTGCGGATTTCATTGAAGCCCAGGGTCAGCCGGTCAGTCACGCCCTGTCGCAGGTCCGCCTTGGTACTCTCCAGACCAGTAGCCATGTCGACCTTGGCGTCGCTGAATTTCTGATTGAGGGACTCACGCAGCAGTGCCGTCTGCTGGGCAAGGTCCGTAATTTCAGTGGTTTGCGAAGAGCCCGTGGCGCGGCGAAAAATGGCGATGAGTAGTATCAGAAGTACTACGTTCGTGACGACAAGTATGCCTAGCAGGAATGTCCCCATCGTAAGGTGCTCACAATGATTTTAGGGGCTAGCGTGAGGGAAGCAAAGCAGAACTTTGATTTCGCATCGATTGCTGTGCGAAATGGCAACTCACATGGCCCGTGTCCTCATAGCATCTTTGGCGATTGTGCTGGCGACCGGTGTCGTGCCGCTAGAGATTCCGGCGCTGCATGCGGCGCAGCAGCCAGCCACGGCGGATTCCCAGCCCTCCCCTGTTTACGACCTCGATGCCGAACGCCAGCTTCTTGACATGGCGAATCGCGAGCGCGCCAAAGCTGGCCTTTCGCCCTTGCAAAAAGACGAAGGACTGACCCAGGCGGCACGCGAACACGCCACGGAGATGGCAGCGCAACAAAAACTTTCCCACCAGCTTTCCGGGGAACCCGACCTTGAGCAACGCCTGGCGGCCAAAACAAAGATTCATCTCGACCGGGCGGGAGAGAACGTCGCCTTCGCCGGCAGCGTCGACCAGGCGCAGGATAGCCTGATGCATTCTCCGCCTCACCGTGCCAATTTGCTCAATGCGGGCTACAACGTTGCCGGGTTCAGCGTGGTGCGCAACGGTTCCTTGCTCTACGTGACCCAGGACTTCGGACACAGCTTGCCCAGCCATTCCGACGAAGAAGCGGAAGTGCTCGCCGGCAAAAGCGTGGACCGCGTTCGCGCCCAAAGCCGATTGCCCGCATTGCAGCGTCTGGACGCCACGGAAGCCGCTTCCACCGCCTGTGCCATGGCGGAGGCCGACTCGCTGAAAGCCACCGCGCCCGGCGTCCGCGCCCTTGTGCGCTATACCACTCCTCAGCCTCAAACCGTTCCCGCGGAGGCGACCCGGGCCATCGCAAATCCGTCGGTCCACGCGGTTGCGGTGGGGACTTGTTACGCGCGCACTGCCAGCTACCCCACTGGCGTGTACTGGGTCGCGCTTCTTTTCTATTAGACGCATTGCAAAGTTCCAAGATCGGGGAAGGGCACGGCTTCAGCCGTGCCACAAGCGTCGCGTGCCCGTCCCATCGCTGTCATATATTGCGAGAGAGCCTTCCTGGAATGTGCAGACGCGTATGCTAGTCTGCTCGCATCTAATCCTGCGACGCGATTCTTGTGGCTACACCTTCGCCAATCCGCATCGGCACTGCCGGCTGGTCTTACAAGGACTGGGAAGGCGTCTTCTATCCGCCGGGCATGCAGCACCGCAAGCAGCATCCCCTCGAAATTCTGGCTCGCTCCTTTGACATGGTGGAGATCAACACTTCCTTTTACGGACACATCAAGCCCCATCTGGCCAAACTCTGGGTGAAAAAAGCGGAATCGGTGAATCCGGATTTCATGTTCACCGCCAAGCTGCATCGCTCCTTCACCCACAATCCCATGGCGGTGATGGAACCCACGTCGGCGGCGTCGATCAAGCCGAACGACGAGGATGAAGCGCTGGCGCGCGAAGGACTGGAGGCCCTGGCCGGAGAAGGGAAGCTGGGGGCGCTGCTCATTCAATTCCCGGTTTCGTTCAAGAACACATCACTGAATCGCGAGTACGTCGAACGCCTGATCCGCCAGTTCATCGAATATCCGCGCGTGATCGAAGTGCGGCACGATAGTTGGGACAATCCTGAGACCATCCGTTACTTCAACCAAAAGAGTGTGGCATTCTGCAACATCGACCAACCGCTGATCGGCCGTTCGCTCGAACCGACCGAGCATGTGACTTCCCCAGTCGGCTACGTGCGTCTTCACGGACGAAACTACGATCAGTGGTTTGACGCCGAAACCGGCGCCGACCGCTACAACTATCTGTACAGCGAAGCCGAGCTGGCAGGATGGAAGGAAAAAATCGTCCGCATCTCCGGCAAAGCCGAGGTCACCTACGTGGTGACCAACAATCACTTCGAGGGCAAGGCCGGTGTCAACGCGCTGCAGTTGAAAAACATGATCACGGGAGAGCGCGTAAAGGCTCCCGAACCGCTGCTGAAGCACTATCCCGAGCTGAGCAAGATCGCCGATCCCATCTACGACGACAAGGCGAATCCAGATTTGCCGCTATTGGCGTGATCTAGAACAACTCACGAACCATTGTCATTCCGAACGCCTCAAAGCCGCGCTCGCGCGGCGAGAGGCGTGAGGAATCTGCTTTGGCTGCTATCACAGAAGTGGGCAGGAAAACCAGATTCCTCACCGCTAAAGCGGATTCGGAATGACAAGGGATCAAAGGTATGTTGGCAGGCAGGAACTGCCAGAAATCTATTTTGCGGCCAGTTCTTCTTTGGCCGCATAGTGCGATTCTACGTAGTCGTCGAGGATCTGGATAAACTCGGCGACGATCTTGTCGCCCTTGAGCGTGGTAAAGAGGCGGCCGTCGACGTAGACCGGAGCCTTCGGTTCCTCGAATGTCCCTGGCAATGAGATGCCGAGGCTGGCGTGCTTCGATTCACCCGGACCGTTGACGACGCAGCCCATGACGGCGACTTTCATCTCTTCAACGCCGGTGTACTGTCCCTTCCATACCGGCATCTGGTCGCGCAGATAGGTCTGAATCTGCTGCGCCATTTCCTGGAAGAAAGTGCTGGTGGTTCGGCCGCAGCCGGGGCAGGCAGTCACCTGGGGGGTGAAGCTGCGAATGCCGAGCGATTGCAAAATCTGCTGTCCCACGCGGACTTCT
This sequence comes from Terriglobia bacterium, assembly GCA_963822555.1. Classification (GTDB taxonomy): domain Bacteria; phylum Acidobacteriota; class Terriglobia; order Terriglobales; family Acidobacteriaceae; genus JAIQFF01. The sequence goes on along the minus strand of CAWGHY010000002.1, from coordinate 2,205,396 downwards.
TCCGTGCGATCGCCACCTGGCGCAGGCGTTAGCGAAACGCGAATGGTATCGCCAATACCTTCCTGCAGCAGCACGCCCATGGCCGCACTCGAAGCGACGATTCCCTTGGCGCCCATACCCGCTTCCGTCAGTCCGAGGTGCAGAGGATAACTGCATCGCGCAGCCAGCGAACGGTAGACATCGATCAGGTCCTGAACTCCGCTGACCTTGGCGCTGAGAATGATTTGATCGGGCCGCAGTCCATATTTCTCCGCCAGGCTGGCGGAATTCAGCGCGCTTACGACCATGGCTTCCATGGTGACTTCGCGTGCGTCTTTCGGCTCCGGCAGCAGTGAATTCTCGTCCATCATTTTCGTCAGCAGCGCCTGGTCGAGCGATCCCCAGTTCACTCCAATGCGCACCGGCTTCTGATTTTCGACCGCAACTTCAATCATGGTGCGGAAATTATTGTCATCTTTGCGTCCGATGCCCACGTTGCCGGGGTTGATGCGGTACTTGGCCAGCGCCCGCGCGCACTCCGGATACTTTTTCAGCAGGATATGTCCGTTGTAATGGAAGTCGCCGATGATGGGGACGCGCACGCCCTGCGCCTCGAGTTGATCGACGATGGGCGCGACCGCCGCCGCGGCTTCTTCATTGTTGACGGTGACACGCACCAGTTCGGACCCGGCCTTGGCCAGGGCCGCAACCTGCTTGACAGTGGAAGGGATATCAGCGGTATCGGTGTTGGTCATCGATTGCACCACAACTGGTGCATCGCTGCCGATTCTTACCCCTCCGATTGAACCTGTAACGGATTTCCTGCGGTGAATGTCTGCCATGGGGAAGGCTTATTTTAACATGGGAGATGAAGCTCTCAGCTGTCAGCTCTCAGCTTTCAGTGCTTAAGGGATGATGGTTCAATGGGTTAGCGTGAGTATCGCGCTTGATGCCTTGCTTGGGGCGGGAACGCAAGGTCCCTCCCTACGCTTGCTGCGCTTCGGTCGGGATGACAGAGGTCTTCGCGTGGCTGGAAGCCAGGAGCCAGAAGCTACGAGCCAGAAGCCAGGAGCCAGAAGCTACGAGCCATAAAGCTAGGAGCCAGAAGCTGAGAGCTGAGAGCTGAGAGCTGACGGCTGCTCTACGGCGTTCTCTGCATAATACTTGGCAGCATCTTCAGGACGTCGTTGTAAATCACCATCACCGCGAACAGTACCAGGAACACAAAAGCCGCCTGATAGATCCGTTCTTTGATCCGCAGGCTGATGTCGCGGCGAATGAGGCTTTCGACAAACAGCAACAGGATGACGCCACCGTCCATGATGGGAATCGGCAGAAGGTTGAAGATGCCCAGGTTGAGACTGATTCCGGCGGTCAATTCCAGTAGCGGAGTCCAGCCTTTCTTGCTGGCTGCCTGGCCGGCGGCCCGTCCGATGCCGATCGGCCCTTCGATGGATCGGATCGAGATCTTGCGCTGGATCATTTTCTGCACCAGCTCAAGAATCAGAAGCGAGCCTTGCTTGTTCTGTTCCACCGAGCGCCGAAACGCGGCGGCAAAGGGCAACGCCGATACCTTCATGGGCGCGCTGCCGATACCTACGCGGTAGCGTTGGTCGCCGCTGGTATCGGACAAAACCGGCTGCACCGTGAAATTGAGCAACTGGCCATCCCGCTTGACCGTGATCTGGATTGGCTTGCCCTGAGTGCGCTTCAGGCTTTCGATCATGGCTGCGAGCCCGGCGATCGGCTGCCCGTCGACGCTGACAATCTCATCGCCCAGCTTCATTCCAGCCTTCTCGGCGGGCATGCCGGGCTCGAGCACGGTAATGGGGAAACTCGGCTCTTTGGGCTCCCACCCGGCGGAACCCATCTGGTTGGGACCGTAGGCCTCGGGCACGATGGTCTTGTTCAGAATCTTCCCGTCCCGCTCAATCTGAACGTCCAGAGGCTGGTTGGGATTCAAAGCTTCGCGCAAAAACTCCTGCTCCCAGGTTGGGTTCTGTATGCCATCAATCCGAACGATGCGGTCTCCCACCTGAATGCCGGCCTTCGCCGCCGGAGTGTCCTGTACCACCCATCCGATAACCGCCGGTTCGTCGAACACCGCGGGATACTCGTAGTGCACCATGTAGACGCAGGTCAGCAAGCCGACCGCGAACAAGATATTCATCGCTGGGCCGGCAATGGCAATGATGAAGCGATGCCATCGCGGGTGCGACATGAACTCGCCCGGATCGTTGGTGCGGGCGTCCATGGGATTCTCGCCCGACATCTTCACGTAGCCGCCCAGCGGAATCGCGGCGATGCGGTAGTCAGTGTCGCCGCGGCGGAAGCCGAACAGGCGTTTTCCGAAACCGATGGAGAAGACTTCGACTCGCACTCCCAGCAGCTTGGCGGTCGCGTAGTGGCCGAACTCGTGAATCAGGATCATGAATCCCAGAATCACGCCAACCGAGAGCACGGCAATCAGAAATCCAGACATAAATTTAGTTTGTCCTACTCCACCCGCATGGCGGTCGATACCGGCACTGCCTGTCTTCCGCGAACCTGCTCCACTCTTTCGCGAGCCACTTCCCGCGCTTCCGAGTCCGCCCTCAATACCTGCTCTATAGATTCCAATTTACCGGCTTCCGTTGCAGAAAGGACTTCGCGGATCACTTCAGGAATATGTTCGAAACCAATACGGCCCTGCAGGAACGCCGCAACCGCCACTTCATCCGCGGCGTTGAGTGCAACCGTTTTCGCGCCCCCAGCTTCCGCAGCCTCATAGGCCAGACCCAGACAAGGGAATTTTTCCACATCCGGCGGCAGGAATTCGAGGTGTCGTAAGTCCATGACCGGGAAGCGCATAGCCGACGGAATGCGATCCGGATAGGTCAGCGCGTAGAGGATGGGCAGGCGCATGTCGGTCACGGAAAACTGAGCAAGTATGCTGCCATCCACGAACTCGACCATGGAATGAATTGTGGATTGCGGATGCACCATCACCTGCACCCGGCTGGGCGGCAAGTTGAACAAACGACAAGCCTCGATGACCTCAAAACCCTTGTTCATCAAGGTCGCGGAATCGATGGTGATGCGCTGGCCCATTTTCCACGTCGGATGGTTCAGGGCCTGGGCCACCGTGATCGAAGAAAATTGCGACTTCGGTGTGTAAAGAAATGGTCCCCCGGAGGCAGTCAGCCAGATGCGCTCGACCTCATCCATCCGCCCCCCGCGCAGACACTGGTGAACGGCATTGTGTTCGCTGTCGATCGGAAGCAGAGGCTTCTGCTGGCGGCGCGCTTCGGCGGTGATCAATTCTCCCGCTGCAACCAGGCATTCCTTGTTAGCCAGGCCCACGGTCTTGCCGGCTTTGACCGCCTCGTAGGTGGCTTTAAGCCCGGCCACGCCGACGATTGCACTGACCACAAAATCCACTTCGGGATGAGTCGCTACTTGGACGGTTCCGGCCTGGCCGTGGACCACCTCCACGCTTTTCATTCCCGACGTCTGCAAGCGCGATCGCAGAATTTCGGCATCAACGGCCGTCGCCATCGAGATAACTTTGGGTTTCCAGCGCCGGACCTGCTCAAACGCCGTGTCCACATTCTGTCCGGCCGCGAGAGCGACGATCTGGAAGAGCTCGGGATAGGTTTCGACCACGCTCAACGTGCTGCGCCCAATCGAGCCAGTACATCCCAGGATGGCAATGCGTTTCATGAGCAAGAAGTGCGGGTGGGGCGCAGCCAGGGGGGCGGCTTACTGCATCACGCGCCAAGCCGCATAGTACCACAGCAGGGGCGCGGCAAAGAGCAAGGCATCTACTCTGTCAAGCATGCCGCCGTGGCCGGGAAGAATCGTGCCGGAATCCTTTACGTTGGCTCCCCTTTTAATCAGCGATTCCACCAGATCGCCCAATTGGGCGGCGACATTAATCGCCGCGGACAGCAGGATAATCGGCCACAGTGGCGCTTTCTCCAGCGCGAATAAGCCATCCTTTCTCTCAATAAGATGCGCATTCAGCAGCGCGGTGCTGATGGGCAGTGCGTAGTTGTAGAGCAGCATGCCGACGCCCACGCTCGCAATCATCGAGGCCAGCGCTCCCTCCCAGGTCTTTTTCGGACTGACGCGCGGCGACATCAAGTGGCGCCCTAGCGAACGTCCGACGAAGTAAGCGAAGATATCGCCCGCCCAGACCAGCAAGAGCAGATACAACAGCAGAAACGCGCCCGATGCCTGCTCGCGGATCTGCACCAGGCATCCCAGGGGCAGCGCGATATAGGCGAAAGCAAACGCCGAAGTCATCGCGGCGGGAAATCCGGTGCTGAGATCAGCCCGCCTCATGCCGATTACGAGAAAGACAAAGGGAGCGATCGCCGCCACAAACGCGGCGCTCCCGGCAAAGACGGACGTCGAGAGCAACGGCGTGTCCCGCCCGGCATTTACCGCTAAAAATAGAAAAAACAATCCGACAAAAATGTAGGTCGGCCAGTGAAACGGCCGGATCTTGTAGGCGTCCGCAATCTTGAGCAGTTCCTGCACCGCCAGCAGCGCCACCAGCGCGGCAATCAACGCCACCACGGACACTGGCGCCCGCAGTACCAGCAACAGAACGATCGGAATCAGAAGCACCGCGGTGAGGATTCGTTTTAGTAATTGCAAGCCGTTCTAGCTCCGGCCTGTCTTGGATGGGTGGGGGTGAGAGTTGTGCCCGTTGGCTGCGTTGCCGGTCAACCCGCCGTAACGCCGCTCGCGCTTTTGATATTCCGCAATGCCTTCGAGCAGATGCACTCCGCGGAACTCGGGCCACAAGGTTGGAGTGACATAGATTTCAGCATAGGCAAGTTGCCACAACAGGAAATTGCTCAGCCGCATTTCTCCACTGGTGCGGACCACCAGATCTGGATCGGGCAAATGTCGTGTGTACAGGTTCCGCGATACCGAGTCTTCGTCGATATCCAGATGGTTTATGCCGCCGTTCCGGGTCGCCGCATCTACGATGGAGCGAAATGCATCCACCAGTTCGGTACGCGCACTGTAGTTGAGCGCCAGCGTTAGCACCATGCCGGTATTGCCCGCCGTGGCGTCGCGCGCCCAGCCCATTTTTTCTTGCACTGAAGCTGGGAGTTCGTGCTTGCGTCCGATGTATTCCAGGCGGATGTTGTTCTTGTTGAGGGTCGGTACTTCCGCTTTCAGATAGCGGCACAACAGTCCCATCAGGAAATCGACTTCGCCACGGGGACGCTTCTTCCAGTTCTCTTCCGAAAAAGCATAGAGCGTTAGCCAGGGGATTCCAATGCGCGCCGCTGTCTCCACCGTTGAACGCACGGATGTAACTCCGGCGCGATGTCCGGCCATGCGCGGCAAGTGGCGGCGTTTCGCCCAGCGACCGTTGCCGTCCATGATGATGGCGATGTGTTTCGGGAGCCGCTCCGGATCGAGCCGCTGATAAACTTCCGCTTCCTTGCGATCCAGCCCGGCAGGAATCGTCGCTTGCAAGCTAACCTCTGCTGTTTCAAGAAGCTAACACAGGGTCGCGGTGGTTGCAATGACACCGGATGTGTTGCTGTGCCAGCACTCACAATAGCTGAGAGGGGACGGGTCGAAGCCTTACCTCAGCCTTTGTCCGATAGTGGGCTCGGACTGCTGCAACCCTTTGTCATTCCCAAACGCTTTTAGCAAACTCTTGTCATTCCGAACCGGCTTCAGCCGGTGAGGAATCTGCTTTTGTCAAGAGCGCAGGCCTGCCCCAGCCCGCCGCAAGATCCTCCCATGTCGGATTATCCGCTTTGAACAGTGTGACCTTCTTTTCTCGCCGCCACTTCTTGATCTCCGTCTCCCGGGCGATTGCATTGTTCACGTACTGAAAAACTTCGTAGTAAACCAGACGGTTGACCTCGTACCTGTGGGTGAGCCGTCACACTCGCCGGACTTGTGCTGCAAAACTCGCGCCATCAGAGAGCCGGTGACGCCGGTATACAGCGCGCGGTTCTTACTGGCCAAAATATAGACGTAGTACCGCTTCTCGCGGCGCACAGCAGATTCCTCTCTCGCCCTCGGCGCGCTGCGCGCGCCTGCGGACGGTTCGGAATGACAATGGGCGAGGGGTGATCAGATTTGCAAGGTTGACTGTCACGGTACGAGGTGACGTGCGACCAACCATCCATCCTTGTCATTCCGAACCGGCTTCAGCCGGTGAGGAATCTGCTGTACTGCTGCCAGCGCTTTACACTCGCCAGCCCTTGCGATTATCCTCGCCGCCATGAACCGACGCCGATTTCTGCAAGCCACTGCCGCCAGTGCCGCGACTCTTGCCTTTTCCCGAAACTCGTTCGCCGCCGAGAACCCCGACTTCGCCGCCATCCAGAAGGAAATCGAGAAGCGCCACGACGAGTCCGTACAGCGGCTGCAGCACTGGATTCGCCAGCCCTCGATCGCCGCCGAACACCGCGGCATGGACGAAGGTTGCGATCTCGCGATGCACCTGCTGCGCGACGCCGGTTTCGACCAAGTCACAAAAGTTCCCACCGATGGACAGCCCGGCATCTTCGCCACGCTCGACGCGGGCGCGCCGCGCACTCTGGGTATCTACTTCATGTACGACGTTAAGCAGGTGGATCCGTCCGAGTGGTCCTCGCCGCCCTTCGATGCCTCCATCGTCGAAAAACCCAACCTGGGCAAAGTAGTCATCGGCCGCGGCGCGGTAAACCAAAAGGGTCCGGAGGCTTCGTTCCTCGCCGCGCTGCACGCCATTCGCGGCTCTGGCCGGAAACTTCCCGTGAATCTGGTATTCGTGGCGGAAGGCGAAGAGGAAATTGGTTCGCCGCATTTCCCGCAAATTGTGCGCCGTCCGGAAGTCCTAGCCGCGTTAAGAAAATGTACCGGCGTGTACATTCCATCCGCCGAGCAGGACCTCGACGGAAAAGTCACCATGACGCTTGGCGCCAAGGGTGTAATCGAACTTGAGCTGGTTTCGAGCGGCGAAAAATGGGGACGAGGTCCGCGAAAAGATGTTCACTCCAGCCTGAAAGCTATGATCGACAGCCCGGCCTGGCACCTGGTGGAAGCCCTTTCCACCCTGGTCTCACCCGACGGAAACACTCCCGCGATTGAGGGCTTCGCCGACAAGGCCCGTCCGCTCTCGCCTGCGGAAAAGAAAATGATCGCCGAAGCCGCCCGCCGCCTCGACGAGAATGTCGCGAAGAAGCAGTACGGCACCGATCATTGGATCCACGATGTCGATTACGAACAGGCGCTCGAGCTGCTGCAATCGCGTCCGACCGTCAATATCGAAGGTTTAGTTGGCGGCTATACCGGACCGGGCGGCAAAACGATTCTCCCGCATCGCGCCGTGGCCAAGCTCGATCTGCGTCTGGTCCCGGACATGAAAGCCGACGAAGCGCTGGCCGCGCTCAAAGCACACCTGTCCAAGCACGGCTTCGGCGACATTGAAGTGAATATGACAGGTGGCTACGATCCCAACAGCACTTCCGCTGACGCGCCGCTGATTCGCGCCCAGGTGGCGTTCTATCGCAGCCAAGGCATAGATCCCATAATTCTGCCGCGCAGCGCGGGATCGTGGCCGGGATATGTTTTCACCGGGGATCCGCTGCATCTGCCCGCAGGACATTTTGGAATGGGTCACGGCAGCGGCGCGCACGCACCGGACGAATATTTCGTGATCGAATCCAAGAACCCGAACCTGCAGGGAATCGACGGCGCAGTGCGCTCCCACGTGGAATATCTGTACGGACTGGCGTCCATCTGAGAACACGTAGGGGCGGACGCGGGGCGCCCCATCCCTTCGCGTTCTTTGCGAAAGGGTGGGAGAAGCGAGCATAGCGACCCGTTAAGCTTTGGACAAAAGCACCCAAGGGAAATGAGTCCATGGAATCCCACCTTTGCGCAGAGTACGCGCAAAGATGGGGCACCCCTGGCCCGCGACCACACAAGACTTACTTGGCCTCTTCTGGCACGATGGCCATTTCAAGCTTTTCCGTCCAGCGCAGCACCGTCAGTGGATTGCTCACACCCACCCGGGCATCGGTCAGTAGGCGATGCAAATCGTCCACGCCAGCCACGGGCTCGCCGTCAAGCGCAACGATCACGTCGCCCTCGCGCAGCCCGGCCTTCCGTCCCGGACTTCCAGCCGTCACAGAAATCACCACCACGCCTGTTTCCTGCGGCAGGTTGTAGAAGCGCACCAGCCGCCGATGCAGCGGCGTAGTCTGGGCCTCGACTCCAATGTAGCTGCGGCGAATTCTGCCTTCCTGCAGCAGGCGTCCCGCCACGAACTTCGCCGTATTGATTCCAATGGCGAAGCAAAGTCCCTGTGCGCCCATGATGGTTGCGGTGTTCACGCCAATGACCTGGCCATCCGACGTGACCAGCGGTCCTCCGGAATTTCCGGGGTTGAGCGAGGCGTCGGTCTGGATTACGTCGTCGATCATGCGACCCGAGTAGGACCGCAGCGACCGCCCTAACGCGCTCACCACGCCGGCCGTGACCGTGTACTGGAAGCCGTAAGGATTGCCAATCGCGATCGCCAGCTGCCCCACTCGCAGCTTCCTCGAATCGCCCAACGGAGCCGCCACCAGGTGCGGCGCGTCATTATCGGGAATGTCCACGCGCACGATCGCCAGATCAGTCGCCGGATCGTCCCCGATGGTATGCGCCGGGAAGCGCCGGCCGTCGGCGAATGAAACCTGGATTCGCGTGGCCTCGTGGACCACGTGGCTATTGGTAAGAATCAGGCCATCGGGAGTGAACACAAAACCCGAGCCGCCGCCTTGCCGCTCACGCGACTCGCCGGATCGGCTCTTGCCGGCCTGCGCCACATCAATTTTGACCACCGATGGGCTGAGTTTCTCAGCGGCGCCCACCACCGCCTGGGAATAGGCATCGAGCAAAGCAGAATCATTCAATGGGCTATCGCCCGATGGCTGAACTGCAGCGTCGGAATAGTTCAAAGCAGAAATGGGGGTTACTTCCTGGTTCATATCTGCTAGATGAACAAAACAATGTTTGGGATTCAGCTGCGAGAGCATCCGCAACCCGCTGTCATCCTGAGCGCAGTGATTGCTTCGCTTCGCGAAGCAATCACGGAGTCGAGGGACCCCTATAAGCTTAACCACTGCACGAAGTCTGGGTTCAGGCTGCGATTGCAAACCATCGATCGGAGCGTTCGTGGAAAGGTAGGGCTCCTTCGACTCCGCCAAGTCATTCGCAAGCGAATGACTTGGCTCCGCTCAGGATGACAGGTTTGCTCAGGATGACAGGTTTGCTCAGGTGACAGGTCCGCTCGGGATGACAGGTTTACTCAGGGGACAGGTCCCCTCAGGGGGACAGGTTTATTGCTTGGGCCGCAGCCGGGTGGCCGCAGTCGGCAACATGCACGCGTTCGAAGCCTCCGCCAGCGATTCCTGTAGCGCCGCGCCCAGCTGGGAAAGCTGTTCCGGCGACATCAGGCGCTGCATGCCTTCGAAAAGCTCGCGTTCTTCTTTGCGAATGTGGGACGCCAGTTTTTCCACCAGACACTGCAAACCGGCCACATGCAGCTTCCGGCCGGCAGCGCGGGAAAAGAAATCGCGCAGCAAAATATGTCCGGTGACAAGCTCCTGCACCAGGGGTTGCAGCTCCGGAAATTTCGCGGCTACCGGAAACAGCTCCTTCTCTTCGGCGGCAAAATGAAAGGCGATCTCCTGCTCGAAGATCTGCTGAATCTCGGCCTGCCACGCTTCCAGGTCAACCTCTCCCGCCTGAATCGCGCGATCCAGACGGACACACAGCGCCAGGCAATGCTGGTGCTGGTGGGAAAGAGGAATCAGATTTTTGTCTCGCAGCATGTTTGATCTATTGTCCGCGTAGCCCAGCCACAGCGCAACCAAAGCTGCGTCCGGGCTGGTGACGCTCGTCACTAAGATGAGAGCAACGGGTCAGTGGATTCAGACGCCGGCACTCACGGCCTGGGTGGCCGCTTCCTTGACCGCGGGTCGCAGGGTCAGCCAGTCGGTGCGTACGCTGTCCCACTCCTGGATCAAAATTCCGTAGGACTCGAAGAATTGGCGAATCCGTGCTCGCTCCCAGCCGACCGTTTCCTCGAGGATCGGTCCCAGGACCGCCAGGGCGTTGGTGCTGAGCACCGTCCTTCGCGCCACCTGAGAAATGTGCTTGGCTTCCGATACGGCGATGGTGAACCCATCCCGCATTTTGACATGCAGCATGACGTTAATGTCGGAGCTGCCGTCACCGGTGTAGATAATGTGATCCGGTCCAATCTGCAGCTGCGCCTGTAATTGGTCGAGCGCGGCTACTTTCCCGTAGCCAGCTGTGGCCCGCACCAGGCTCTCGATCTCGCCGGCGGCGTTGTAGATGAACTCCGTCCCGTAAATGTGGTCTCGCGGAACGATGCCCTCGAGTGCCGACTGAATGACCTCGACCGGCGACGCGGAGAGCACATAAAAATCGAAGTGGTAGCCATCGACGCCATTTTTGAGCACCTGGTAAAGCAGCTCGATGTTCTCTTTCAGGCGGATGGTCTTGCCCACCTCGTATAGGTGCTGCTTGCGCACTTTCTTGCGAAACTCGGGATCATGCAGTAGCAGATAGGACAACTCCGCTCCCTGCTGCACCAGGTTCAGCTTGGCCATGCCCTGAGCTTTGCGCTCAAATTCCGCAGTCGGGATGCCGGCCAGCTCGCTCAACACGTAGCCGGAATCGTCGAACGTGAGGGTCTGGTCAAAATCGCTGGCAAAAAGGTAACGCTTTAAAGGTTTATCTGTCATACCGATTAGATTCCCTCGAGGCCTGAAATGGCCCATAAATAACATCGATAGGAGGCATTACCAAAGTGATAACGTGGATAAAGGCCTTAAGAATGTAGGCGCGAATCCTCGCTCGTGCGGCCGCGCAACGGTCTCGTCGGAGCTCGTTGCCTGAATCTGAGGAGCGTTAGAGGAGGGCGCCCTTGCTGAATGTTGCTTGAACGGGCGCACCCATGTCCGTCGTGCCTTTACTAATTTCTTCGCACCATTGAGAATGTACCTATAACGCAAAAGGCAACAGGAGCAGGTTTAACTATGGCAGCTACCGGAGAACTCATCCGTCTCATCAACTACGTCGACGATATCAACACCACGCTCCGCCGCATCAGCGCCTCCATCCCGCTGATGGAAGCAGACGAGCGCAAGCGTCTCGCCGAGAATATTCGCTCCGCCAGCACCAACCTGAACTCTGTCCTGGGACAATTGGAAAAGGGGCAGTAGTAGTGGCCGCGGTGCCGGGGGACGTGCGAACCATCGCCGTCATCGGCGCCGGCCCGGTCGGCCGGGGCATCGCGCAATTGGCAGCCCGCGCTGGCTACCGTACCATTCTGGAAGATTTGCTTCCGAACGCGCTGCGCCGGGCGGAGAGCGAGATTCGCAGCCAACTTGACCGGGCGGTTGACTCAGGCCGCGTTTCTTCAGCCGACGCCGGTGCGGCTTTTTCCCGTCTGGAATTCGCGGGTACGGTCGAAGACGCCGCCCGCCCGGCTGATCTGGTGATCGAAGCGGTTCCCGAAGAACTGGAATCGAAGATCGAGATTTTCACCCTGCTCGATAAAATCTGCCGTCCCGGCACGATTCTCGCCTCCCACCTCTCAACGCTCAGCATCACCGAGATCTCCCGCGTCACCTATCGCGCGAAAAATTGCCTGGGAATGCGCTTCGCGGAGCCAGTTGACCGCGAGAAGAGGCTCGAAATCATCCGTGGCCGGGAGACGGACGACCAAACCCTCGCCACCGCGATAGAAGTCGGGCGTCGCATGGGGAAAGAAGTAGTAGTCATTCAGGACGCAATCGTTCCTTCGGTCGGATAGCCTGCCAATTGGCATGAAATAATTGACAATGTGGCAACCACCCTCATAGACTTTAACCATGGGTCATAGGGAACCAAAACAGTCTGCGGGAGGACCTAGGATGGGATCTGTCCGCAGGTTAATCCGACCCCGGCTGCGCGGAACCGCGCTCGGCCTGACCGCTGCCAACCCAGCTGAGCTCATTCGCCAACTGGAGCGAGGGTTTTCTTTCAAGACCCTGCAGACGCTCGAGTCCCGCAGCGGCGTGGCCTTGTCACAACTGGCGACGGTCATTGGAATTCCCGAGCGAACCCTGGCCCGGCGCCGGGTTTCGCGAAGACTGACTCCCGATGAATCCGAACGGCTCCTGCGCATTTCCTCCGTTTTCGAAGCGGCGGTCGATCTGTTTGAAGGCGACGCCGCGGCTGCCGTGAACTGGCTGAAGACCCCCCGAAAAGCACTGGGTGATCGCACTCCCCTCGCCTACGCCCGTACCGAACCGGGGGCCCGCGAGGTCGAAGATTTGATTGGCCGGCTGGAGCACGGAATCTTTTCGTGATCGTCACATCCTGGCGTATTACCAAGCGAAAACATGCCAGACACGCCTTCACCGGCAGAGGCGCCTGGGAATTTGGCGGCCGCTGGAACAACCAAGGAACCGCCGTGGTTTACACCGCGCAATCCCAATCACTGGCTGTGCTGGAGATGCTCGTCCATCTAGACTCGTCGGAGCTGCTGACGAAATATGTTTTGATTGGAGTTGAGTTTGACGACTCGCTGGTCGGTCGCATCGAGCCTTCCGCGCTGCCCGGCGATTGGAGGTCGGATCCTGGCCCAGCAGAGCTTCGGGCCATCGGCGATAACTGGGTTCTCAACGGGAGTTCTGCTGTTCTTCAGGTTCCAAGTGCGCTGGTCCCGGGAGAGAACAATTTCCTTCTGAATCCGGCGCATCCGGACTTTGCCAAACTCAGCTTAGGCAAACCACTGGACTTTCGCTTCGATCCTCGTTTGAGGAGGTGAAGCAGCTTCTGGTCTCTAGCCCCTAACTTCTGGCCAATCCCATGGGATCCGAGCCAGAAGCTAGAAGCCAGAAGCTAGAAGCCAGCCGCAACAAGCGCTTCTACTTATTAATGTCCTCTTTCGCCTCCAACTTTTTGGCGAATGCCTGTAGCGGCTGTTTTTGCCCGTCCGGCGCCCCGGCCACCGCCAGGTTCATCTCTTTCGCCGCATTGGCAAAGTCACCCTGCCCGGAATACATGCGGGACAAGCCGACGTGCACAATCCATTGATCGGGATTCTTCTTTGCATTTTCTCGATAGATGGCAAACGCCTCGTTTGCTTTGCCGTCAATCTGTAATTGGCGACCATAGCTGTGCATCTGGATCGCGTTAGCCATGCTCAGCGCCTTGGTGCGTGCCGTGGTGGCTTCGTCTTTTCGCCCTAAGGCGTCCAATACCTTCGCCTTGGTCATGAAATTGTCATAGCGCGCCTCATTCAGGATCGACTTGTCGGCATACTTCAATGCTTCTTCGAGATCGATTTTCTCCTGCAGCAAGTAATTGGCCGCGTCGTCCCATCCATCCCAGCTATATTGAGCCAGCCCGCGAAGCTGGTTGTGCAGATTCTGCTTCACGATTTCGTGGGTATTCACGTCAACTTTGAAGGGAACTGCTAACTTTTCCCAGCGCATGGTGACCACGGAAGCATCCGGGCCCACATCGTCGAAGTCGTAGGTAAGCGCTTCGTGAAAGTCGGCGGTCTGCGGTTTCACCGTCACCCGCAACGCGTCTTCGCTTTGGTTATAAGTAAAGCTTCCCCAGGAGGTCGAATTCTTCGAGAAAATGACCGTCCACTCGTTCTCTCCCGGAATCATGTGCAGGCCGTAAGTTCCCGCCGGCAGGGCCTTACCCTCGATGGTCACGGGATCGGTGAACTTGATCGTCGTATTTTCGTTGGCTCCGGCACGCCAGACCTCGCCGTAAGGCACCAGCCCGCCCCAGACTTTGCGCTTGTTCACCAGCGGACGGTGATAGTTGATGGTGATATCGGTGATTCCAATCCGTTGCGTCACCACCGCATGCTGGCTGGGACGTGGAAGATTCAACACGAAGGACTGTGCCTGGGCCACCGACCCCAGCAGCAGGAACCCCTGCACGGCAAACAGAACCCGCACAAACAGTTTGAACATGGTGCAAACCTCCCCATCGGACTTGCGTTTTATCGAAATTAACTTGGCCCGGGCGAATCAGAACGGTCGTTTAGACGCCGCCTCTCCGGCGTGGTTAGCACATAGGCTCCGGGAAGAGAGCGCCAAAAATGAGGCTATCCTTTTGCCCGGCAGCCCGGTCTAACGACTGCAGGCGCAAGATTCGGGGAACTTACGGTCGTTCTGCGGCGTAATAAACAAAGAACCCGGGAGGATGACCCCCCGCGCCCTCCGCCCAACTTCCCCGGTTTGCGTTAAGGCGTTAAGCTTATGAACGTGCTCTTTGAGATCGTCCGCCAATCTCTCGCGACGCTGTGGGCGCATAAACTGCGCTCGTTTCTGACCATGTTCGGCATCGCGTGGGGCGTAGGATCTCTGCTCCTGCTGGTGGGTTTGGGTGAAGGTTTTCGTAGCGGCCAGGTGCGCAACCTGGCAACCCTCGGTCAGGACATCATGTTCGTCTTTCCGGGAAGAATTCCGGCTGTGGCGGGAAACCTGCAATCGGGACAAACGTACCACTTCACTTACGAAGATTACCAGGCGATCCGGAATGAAGCTCATACCCTGCGCTTTGTTTCTCCAGTGATCAATCGTGAGGACATTCGCGCGGTCAGCGACTATGGCTCGACCAACGGGCAGGTTTTCGGCGTGACCCCGGAATATAACCAGATCCGTAACGTGCCGCTGGGCACGGGCCGCTGGATCAATGACGAGGACAATACCGAGCACCGCCGCGTGGCCGTCGTGGGTTGGGAGCTGCTGAAGAACGTTTTTCCGGGACGCCCGGCCGTCGGTTCCACCATGCTGCTCAATGGCATCCGCTTTGACGTGATAGGGGTGCTGGCCAAGGTAGGCAAAGACGGCAACAACGGCACCAATGCCCGCATCTTTGTGCCGGTCGAAACCATGCGCAATCTCTTCCCCCTGAAGCTGGAGAATGCTGAGAGTGCTCTATCTTTCATTAATTACAGGCCCCTGGTGAAGGCCGAGCACATGCGCTCGAAAGAGGAAATTCACCAGATCATTGCCCGCCGGCACGGTTTCGATCCCAAGCTGGAAGATGCCTTCGAAGATTGGGACACCATCGAGAACTCGCAGCGCGTGGACAAGATCTTCGATGCCATGGATTACTTTCTCGGCGTGGTGGGTTTCGTGACCCTGGCCCTGGGCGCCATCGGCATCGTGAACATCATGCTGGTGTCGGTGGCCGAGCGCACCCGCGAGATCGGCTTACGCAAAGCCCTGGGCGCCACTTACAAAAACATCCTGACCCAGTTCTTCGTCGAGGGTGCTTTTCTCACCGTCTTCAGCGGAGGGATTGGACTCCTTATCGCTACCGCATTCGTCACCGCGCTGGCCCAGTTGCCGGCGCCGCAGGGATTCGACACGCCCCGCATTGTACCCATGTCGGCCCTCGCCGCAATCTTGTCGCTGGCGATCGCCGGCATCGTGGCCGGAATCTATCCGGCGCGTAAAGCGGCGCTGTTGGCTCCGGTCGAAGCCATGAGGCAGGAATAGCCGTGCTCCACGAACTGGGAAGCCAGGCCTACAGCGCTCTGCGCCACAACAAACGGCGCAGTATCCTCACCATGCTGGGCATGGCCTGGGGCATAGCGACAGTGGTGCTGCTGCTTGCCTACGGCGCGGGTTTCGAACGGGGCTTGTGGGTAGCGTTCCGCTCCTTCGGCACCAACCTGGTCTTCGTGTTTCCCGGCCGTACTTCACATCAGGCCGGCGGTACCAAGGCGGGCAGCGAAGTAAGGCTGACCGTCAAGGATCTCGATTACATCCGCGACGAAGTGCCGTTGCTCAAACGCCTCTCCCCCGAAGTGTTCAAACAATGTAACGTGACCTGGGGAACGCGCAGCGCCAGCTACGGTGTAAGCGGGGTGTACGCCAACTATGCCCGCATGCGCCGCATGGAATTTGCCGAAGGCGCTCCTTTCGGCGAAGCCGAAGATTTCACCCACGCGCGCGTGGCTTTTATCGGCGCCGACGCCAAGAAGAAACTCTTTTCCGGCCAGAATGCAATCGGTGAAAGCATCCGCGTGGACGGCATCTCCTACCAGATTGTGGGCATTCTGAAACACGTCATCAACAACAGTGACGACAACCTGAACGAGCACATTTACGTGCCCTTCAGTGCCATGAGCGACCTGAAAGACACCTACTACCTGACCTCGATTGTCATGGAATACGAAGGTGACAATGCCAAGGTCGTCAAAGCCCTGCGGCAATCGATGGCATTCCATCACGGGTTCGATCCCAAGGACGAGCGGGCAGTCTTTCTCTTCGACGTATTTTCTGACCTGCTCGACCTGCGTATGATCACCACGGGAATCAAGATTCTCCTCGGCTTCATCGGCTTGCTGACGCTTGGAATCGGTGGCGTGGGCCTGATGAACATCATGCTGGTGTCCGTAACCCAGCGCACCCGCGAAATCGGCGTGGAAAAGGCCCTGGGCGCGCACCGCTGGCACATCCTGTTCCAGTTCCTGGCGGAAGCCATGGTGATCACGGCACTGGGCGGATTGCTGGGCGTGGCTTTCGCCTATCTCGTTTCCTGGTCCGTACCTTCGCTCACCCTATGGAGCGCATTTCAAGAGGGCGCCGATGAAGGCGATATCCATCTGACCATCGACGCCGCCACTCTGATCTGGTCCACCGGCATCCTCAGCTTCGTGGGCATCATCAGCGGCATGCTGCCTGCCATCAAAGCCGCCAAACTCGATCCCATCGAAGCCCTGCGCTACGAATAACCGAGAACCGAGATCTAAAAACTAAAAACTGGTTTTCTAAATCCCGGCCTTCCATATCCGGCCTTCCATCCGCCTCCGACTAGCGGACTCCGATAGAATCATCCCGTGACCGAAGAAGCCAATCCGCGGCTGGAACGCGTGCTGTCCCAACTGAAGCTCTACCAGCATCCGTTGCTGGATTTCTCCGCCCGCGCCAAGGGCGAAGCTGTACAGGTAATTATCGATTTCAAAAATCCTCCGGTTCCGGTTCACACTTATTATTTTGAACTTCATCCCCGCGACCTCGATCATCCTCAGTTCGAGTGGGAATTCCAGCGCCAGCTCTACGACTGTCTGCACGACTACATGGTCGAAATGTTTATCCGCACGCCCCAGGACCGGGCCGAGCGCCAGCGGACCGGCCTGTGAGCCTGCGCCGCCTCATCGAACAAGAGATTAAGGGGCGCGGCCCCATCCCGTTTTCGCGTTACATGGAGCTGTGTCTTTATCATCCCGAACTGGGCTACTACTCGCGCAACGCCGAGCAGTTCGGGAAAGCCGGGGACTTTTATACTTCGAGCGACGTGCATGCTCTCTTTGGACGCTTGCTGGCACGCCAGTTCGAAGAGTGTTGGAGGGCGCTGGGTTTGCCCCCCCAGATTGAAATTCTGGAACTTGGCCCCGGCCGGGGATTATTCGCGCAGGACGTCCTGGCCTGGTCGGAGAAGAAGTTCCCCGAGTTCTTCCACGCTCTGCACTATTCGTTGGCGGAGAATTCTCCTCAATTGCGAGACCGGCTCAGGACGGTGCTTGCGGAATTCCTGGAAACTGGCAAGGCATCCTCGGTTTCCGAGAATGCCGGGGAGAAGCATACCCATCAGAGGCTGAAACCCTGGTTTTCAGACACGGCTGACGCCACGCTCTCTCCGGACGGTACGTTCTACACCTCCAGGGGCGGGACTCAGGATGGCACGACTTCGGCCGCACCCGGCAATGCCATGGACGAGCGGGCTTTAGCGCCCGAGGTCCCGGTCATCGTTTTCGCCAACGAATTCTTCGATGCCCTGCCGGTAGAGATCTTGAGCCCGGAGGGAACGCTTCGCATTTCGGCGAGTGACGGCCGCTTCGTTGAGATGTGGGTTCCACCGTCCGCCGAGGAGTTGGAATTCGTCGATCGCTATGGAGTCCATCCCGAGCCGGGAGAACGTATCGAACTTCCCCTGCTGGCAAATCGATACATGGCGCGACTGGCTGCATCCATTCAGAAGGGCATGGTCATTGCCGTTGATTACGGGTACAGGCGTCAGGAACAGTTGGCCGGCCGTTACCGTGGAACCCTGATGGCGTATCGTCAGCATTCGGCGAGTCCGAACCCCTACGAAGCTCCAGGCGAGCAAGACCTCACCGCACATGTGAACTTCACGGCTCTGGCGGCGGCGATGGAAGAAAATGGCATGCAGGCGCAACCGCTGCTGACCCAATCCCAATTCCTCATGGGCATCGGCGAGAGCAATCAATTCGCCGACGCCTTTGAAGACTGCCGCGTGCCTCAGGAACGGGCCAAAGTCGCACTGCAGCTTAAGCACCTGGTAACGCCCGCTGGCATGGGAGAAAATTTCCACGTGCTGCTGGCGGCGAAGGGAATCACTCCGGCGCAACTCGAAGGATTGAGCGGTTTGTCCTTTGGCAAAAGCAGGCTCTAGGTAGGGCATGAGCCAAAGTTCTCCCGCGGATAAGAATCTTTCATAAGACAGGTTTGGTTCGCGCAATCATGCTCCGCCATCTATTACCCAGAGTGTGCAACGTAGGACAGGATCGAACGCGATGACGTCGCAAACTGAAGGCCGCCCTGCTTCCTGGAAGATCCTCCTGGCCTTCGCCATCATTTACTTCGTCTGGGGATCGACCTTTCTGGCCATCCGTATCGGAGTCCGTGAGGTTCCGCCGTTCCTGATGGCGGCACTGCGCTTTTTTACCGCCGGCATCGTGCTTTACGCCTGGTTGCGGTTGAAAGGCACGCCCGGGCCTCGCCCGCGGGAATGGGTCTGGGCTTCCGCACTCGGAGCGTTGATTTTTCTGCTCGACTACGGCTGCTTGTTTTGGGCTGAACAGCGAGTCCCTTCCGGAATAACAGCGGTAGTGCTGGCGACCATTCCGGTATTTATCGCCCTCCTCGAAATTATCTTTCTGCGCACCCAAAAACTCACGGTAAGGCTCGCACTCGCGCTTCTGATAGGCATGTGCGGGGTGGCTGTTCTGATGAACCACTCTTTTTCGTTGGGCGAGGCGCCCATCGATGGCGCCGGGGCGCTGGCTTTGCTGGTTGCTTCCGCCACCTGGTCGGTGGCGACCATCCTCACTCGGCGCGTCCCCCTTCCCGCGTCGAAGGCGATGAGCGCAGCCGCACAGATGCTTACCGGAGGGGCGATGCTCTTCGTACTGGCGGCCGCTTCCCATGAGTTCTCCGGATTCCACGCGGCGTCAGTTTCCTGGAACGCCTGGTTCGCGCTGATCTATCTGATCATCGCGGGCTCGATTGTTGGCTTTACCGCATACGTCTGGCTATTGCACTACGAGTCGCCGACAAAAGTGGGCACTTACGCGTATGTCAATCCGGTGGTCGCGGTGTGTCTGGGATACTTTGTGGGTGGCGAAGCGGTAGGCCCGCGCACCCTGCTGGGGACATTGTTGGTGCTGGTGAGCGTGGTTACGATTACCACCACCAGGAAAAAGAGCGATCAACCTGTCACAACATCGGCTGCCAGCCAACTGATTGAAAACGCAGGCAAACAAACCATTTGAGATGTATATACATAAGTATATACTGAATAGAGGTTAAGGATTCTGATGCCGGCTTCTCGCGCGCAACTCGTTAAGTGGGGTAACAGTCAGGCGGTTCGAATTCCTAAAGCCGTAGTCGAGAAGGCGCGCCTGCAAGAAGGCGACGAACTCGAAATCCACGTTGAGGAAGGCCGCATTACCATTGCACCGTTGAGCCCGAAGCTGACCCTGGAGTCGCTGGTAATGGGCATCACGCGAAAAAATCGCCACCCGGAGCAGGAGTGGTCTAAAGCAATCGGCAAGGAAGTCTGGTAGTGTCGGCCTATGTTCCCGATGCGGGGGACATCATCAAGGTAGATTTGGACCCACGCACAGGTCATGAGCAAGGGGGTTGGCGTCCAGCGCTCGTGCTCTCGCCTAAAATCTACAACGCCAAAACCGGACTCGCGGTAGTAGTTCCCATTACCAATCGCGCCAAGGGCTACCCGTTCGAAGTGCAGCTCCCGGTTAAGAGCAAAACTACGGGAGTTGTTCTGGCCGACGCGATCAAGAGCGTTGACTGGCGAGCGCGTAATGCCAGATTCACCGAGACTGCCCCGGTTGAAGTTATGAAGGCAGTTCAGGAACGCATCCAGGCGCTGCTTGGCCTAAACGAGTCATAGGCCCTACGGTCTTGTCATCTTCTCCGGCTTCATCAGCTGATCGAATTCCTCACCCGTAAGATGCCCAAGTTTCAGCGCCGCCTCGCGCAAGCTGCTGTGGTCGACATGGGCGGTGTGCGCGATCTTTGCTGCTTTGTCGTATCCAATCTTCGGAGTCAGCGCCGTCACCAGCATGAGCGAATTATTGAGGTGCGCGTGCACCTTGGCGCGATCTACCTCTATGCCCTTCAGCATGTACTCGACATATCCGTGACACGCGTCGGTGATCAACGTTACCGAGTGCAGGAAGTTGTAAATGATTACCGGCTTGTAGACATTCAACTGGAAATTGCCCTGGGAGCCGGCAAACCCGACGGCTGCGGTAGCGCCGTGGACCTGCACGCATACCATGGTCATGGCTTCGCACTGCGTGGGATTTACCTTGCCCGGCATGATCGACGATCCGGGCTCGTTCTCCGGGATGATGAGCTCGCCCAAACCCGATCTTGGGCCCGAAGCCAGCCAGCGAATGTCGTTCGAAATTTTCATCAGCGAGGCGGCCAGTGTTTCCAGAGCGCCTTGCGCAAAGACAATCTCGTCGTGCGAAGAGAGCGCGGCGAACTTATTGGGATGCGAGCGGAAGGGAAGGCCGGTGAGTTCAGTGATCTTTGCCGCCGCCCGCTCCGCGAACTCCGGATGCGCGTTCAAACCCGTGCCCACAGCGGTTCCCCCGATCGCGAGATCGTAGAGTCCGTCCAGGGTTAATTCCAGGCGCGCGATGTCGCGTTCCAGCAGGCTCGCCCAGCCTCCGAACTCCTGTCCGAACGTGAGGGGCACTGCATCCTGAAGGTGGGTGCGCCCAATCTTGACAATGTCTTTGAACTCCTTCGCCTTGGCCGCGATGGCCTCGTGAACCGTCTTGATTGCCGGGATCAGGGCACGTTTCACCCGCTCCGCCGCTGCGATGTGCATCGCCGTGGGGAAGGTGTCATTGGACGACTGCGACATGTTGACGTCATCGTTGGGATGAATCGGCTTCTTCGATCCCATTACCCCGCCCGCCAGCTCGATGGCGCGATTGGAGATGACTTCGTTGACGTTCATGTTGGTTTGCGTGCCGCTGCCAGTCTGCCAGATGCGCAGGGGAAACTGGTCGTCGAGTTTGCCGGCAATGACTTCGTCGGCTGCTTGCACGATGAGCTTGGCTTTTTCGGCGGAAAGCTTGCCCAGGTCCTGATTTACCAGGGCGCACGCCTTCTTGAGCACGCCAAAGGCGTGGATCAGCTCCGGCGGCATGGTGTCGCGGCCAATATCGAAATGCAGCAGTGAGCGCTGGGTTTGCGCCCCCCAGTAAACGTGGCCCGGGACTTCGATTTGTCCCATGCTGTCGGATTCAATGCGAGTCTTAGGTTTTACGGGTGCTGCCATGTACTCCCGGTAATTCCGCTCAGATTAGAGCAACCAAAGATTATAGCGCGACAAGAGTTCGAGATTTCCTTTGCGACCTTTGCGGGTTTCTTTGCGTCCTTTGCGGTTAAGAGATCTTTACCGCAAAGAGCGCAAAGGAATCCGCAAAGTTCGCAAAGGAACCAATCTTTCTGACTGTTACCGGCTGCCGACTCGAAATTCTTACCGTGCTAGAATCGATATCTTTCAGGGCAGAGCCAATTACGCCGGGCGCTCCAGATTTCCTCAGCCGAGACGATGATTTGGTGACCAAGCAGATTTCCGAGGCCACGCGGCAGATTCCCGACACCCTTCCGCGTCCCCTGGCCAAGAGTGAGGCCGATGCCTCCGCCGACGTGGTGGTGATCGGTGCTGGTCCCACTGGACTGGCCTGCGCCATCGAGGCCCAACGCGCCGGCTTCAAGACCATGGCTATCGACAAGGGATGCCTGGTCAATTCCATCTACAACTATCCCGCCAACATGTCGTTTTTCACGACGCCCGAACTGCTGGAGATCGGCGACATCCCCTTCAGCACCGCCCGGCAGAAACCCACGCGGGAAGAGGCGCTCGAATATTACCGCAAGGTCACCGAGCACTATCACCTCGATGTGCGCCAATACCAGTGGGTGAAGACGGTGACCGGCAGCGACAATAATTTCCAGATTTCGGCGAGCGACGGCCTGGGACGCATTTACGACTACCGCACTCGCAAGCTGATCGTTTCGACCGGATACTACGATTTGTCCAACCCGCTGAGTATTCCGGGCGAAGATCTGCCCAAGGTTTTTCACTACTTTCGTGAACCGCACCCGTTTTTCGACATGGATGTCGTGGTCATCGGAGGCAAAAACTCCGCTGCCATCTCCGCCCTCGATCTCTGGCGGCACGGCGCGCGCGTGACCCTGGTGCATCGCGGTTCAAAATTGCACAACCACGTGAAGTACTGGATTCTCCCGGACATTGAGAACCGCATCAAGAACCGCGAGATTGCCGCCTACTTCGGCAGCTCGGTCAGGGAAATCGGAGTCGACTACGTTGATCTTGAAACCCCGGAAGGGCCAGTCCAGCTGAAGAACGATTTCGTCTTCGCCATGACCGGCTATCACCCTGATTACGATTTCCTGCGTTCGATGGGCATTGAGCTTTCCCCCGAGCAGTGCCGCCCGGTATGCGATCCGCAAACTCTCGAGAGCAATGTGCCCGGCATCTACGTGGCGGGGGTGATCGTGGCCGGTTCAAGAACCAACGAAATATTCATCGAAAACGGAAGGTTCCACGGGAGGCAGATTGCCGCCCATTTGAAGCAGACACTTTCCGGAGCGGCCTGAGAGATCACACCAAAGTGACGAGTTCCTCGCCCAGTTGCTGATTAATCAATCGCGCTACCAGTACCTTGAGCTTTTCTCCCGTCTTGGAGAGAACGAAATCCTGGTTGGGCTCTGACCAGTCCAGTTTAAAGCTCGTGGCCAGTGCTGAAATCCATATTTGCCGCACCGGAGCATTGGGAGAGATGACAAATTTGCTGCGGTCTTCGAACGAAATATGCAGCGCACCCGACTGGTCTTCCACTTCAATATCGGACGACTCCTCGGCCTGCATCAGAGCCTTCTTCAATGACTCAAGCGCGGCATCGGCGCGCTTGCGAAAATCGTTTTCATCAAGCATGCGTAGATTATAGTCGCAGCAAGACCGTCGTTGGTCCTTGGCATTTGGTCCTTGGCCTTTGGTCGTTGGTCGTTGGCCAAAACCAACTCCAAATAATTCTGAAACGGAAAGATTGAGATCTGGGGCCAACGACCAACGACCAAGGACCAACGACCAAGGACCAACGACCAACGACCAACAACCCATGGACCCGCAACCCGAGCGCGCCGCAACCTCCATCTCGCTCTCCGCATATCTGCGGCTGGTGCGCTTCAACCGTAACTTTCGCCGGCTCTGGCTGGCCCAGATCGTCAGCGAGATTGGCGACTGGTTCTACACTCTGGCAATTTACAGTCTGCTGCTGCAACTGACCGGCCGGGCGAGTTCGGTGGCGCTGGCTTTGATACTGCAAGTCCTTCCCCAGACCCTCATCGGCCCCGCTGCCGGCGTAATCAACGATCGGGTGCGCCGCAAACAAGTGATGATCACCGCCGACCTGGTGCGGATGGTCATCGTCTTCGCCATGCTGCTGGTGCGTTCCCGTTCCACGGTATGGCTGGTCTATCCGCTGCTGCTGCTCGAAACTTTGATGGCGGCGTTTTTTGAGCCCGCCCGCACCGCGGTGATTCCGAATATCACCGCTCGAGAAGATGTGCTGGTGGCCAACACGCTGTCCTCGGCGACGTGGTCGGTAAATCTGCTGATCGGTGCATCCGTCGGCGGAGTTGTGGCGGCTCTGATGGGACGCGATGCCGTGTTCATTCTTAACGCGCTGTCATTTCTCGCCTCGGCGCTTCTCATTCGCGGGATGAGTTTCGCCGAGCCGCACGCCCAGGCATCGGCTCCGTTGCGCCTGCGCGATGCGGTGGACCTTTCGCCGGTAGTCGAAGGTATACGCTACGTTCGCCGGGATCGCCGACTGCTGGCTGCGGTGTTCGCCAAGGCTGGTGAGCTCATGATCGGCCCCAGTTGGGTGCTCTTCACGGTGATGGGGCACCAATATTTCCACGTGCGTGTGCGCGGAATCGATCCCCAGCGCGGCGCCATGCTGGGCATGAGCCTGCTGCTGGGCGCCCGCGGCATTGGCGCCATTATGGGTCCGCTCTTCTCCGCGCGATGGGCCGGTCATTCCGATAACCGGCTGCGCCTGGGTATTCTGTTCGGATATCTCATCATCGGCGCAGGATATTTCGGCCTGGGCATGTCGCCCAATGTGTGGGTTGCCTGCCTCTGGATCATCTTGGCCCACTGTGGGGGATCGACCGTGTGGGTTTTTTCGACGACGTTGCTGCAGTTCAACACCGAAGACCGTTTCCGCGGCCGTGTATTTTCCACCGACCTCGGCTTCTCCATGCTGACCATCGCTGTCGGCGCCTACGTCTGTGGAATCTTTCTGGATCGGGGAGTATCGGCCCGAGTCGTGGCGTCCGCCACGGGCCTCATCATGATTTTTCCGGCGCTGCTCTGGGCGTGGGCCATGCGCTCGGGGAAGCCAAGCACAGTCTCAGCCGAAGCTGGCTGAGGGCAGCCACCACAAACCGTGGTTAGGGTGCCAGGAGCTTGTCAATTTTCGCCGCCATGATGAAGTCGCTCTGCGTGAGGCCGTCAATCTTGTGTGTCCACATGGTTATCTCTGCTTTGCCCCACGCCAGCAGAATGTCGGGATGATGTCCCTGCTGCTCCGCAATCTCTCCCACCCGGTTTACAAAGGCGAGCGCCTGCTTGAAATCGGGAAAGGTAAACGTCCGGCTGAGGTGGTGCTGGTTGACCACCTTCCACTGCGGAACCTTTTGCTGGATGAGTTGCAGTTCCGCGCCCTTCAGTGAAGGCACGCCTCCGCGGCAGGGGACGCAGGTTTGGCTGGCGAGATCTTCGGGCATGAGTGTCCTCTTCTATTGCGTCGGCCGCATGTCCACCTGATTCATTGGACATTCGCGCACGCTCTGCGTGCAGCTCTGATACTGCAGGTTCTTGTCCACGCAGACTTCCACACTGACCAAGGCTCCGGCGTGACAGGAGACGCGAAACGATTCCGGCGGCGCATGGTTGGCTTCCGCGAAACTACTCTCAATCTCCCTCACGCTCAGCTGTTGCTCGTGCTCGAGCCTCGAATACTGCTCCGGCACATGCATACTCTTGAACGCCTGCTCAGCCTTGCCGAAATATTCCTGGGCTGAAAGGCCGCTGCAGGTGCCGTGTTCCTGCCACTCGTGCTGGATCAGCCCGCGACTGGGCATGTAATGCAGCATGTGATCCACCGTCTCCGCAGCTACCGGAGGGGCATTGGAGCACGACATGGGAGGCGCTCCGTTGTTGGTCTGCGGCCATAATCCGTGCAACACAAACGCGGTGTGGCCGCCGGTCCTGCATTCGCTGGAGTGGTCGGTGGGATGTCCGGCGCAGTAGTCAGGAGCCCAGGAAAGCGCCAGCAGATAGTAGTCGAAATTGCCGGCTCCGGCTTCGGAGTCGGCGTGGTGATGGTGATGTTTGGCGAAAGCGGATGGAGTCAGGCCAACAAGCGCGCAGAGCAGGAGCGAGGCAATCAGGCTTCTTGTATGCATGAGTGTGGAAGACGTGTTCATTTCAATGTCGACGGTCGAGTATCCCACCTTTGCGCACAAACTGCGCAAAGATGGGGTACCCACTGAATGCTGAGAGAGCAGTCTAGAACGGAATATCTTCGTCGCTGATGGGCGACGACGCGGCTGCCGGCTCGGCTTCCGGCATGCGCTGATCGAAATTGTTTCCTCCACTCGCGCCCCGCGAACTACCGGCGAAATCGCCGCCGCCCCCGCCTTCGCCCCGTCCACCGAGGAGAATCAGGTCGCTGGCTACAACCTCGGTCATATACTTTTTCTGATTGGTCTGCTTGTCGTCCCAGGATCGGGTTTGCAGGCGGCCTTCGATGTACACCTTGCCGCCTTTTTTCAGATACTCTCCGGCGATCTCAGCCAGCCGCTGCCAAAGCACGACGTTATGCCACTCGGTGCGGTCCTGCCACTCGCCGTTCTTGTCTTTGAAGCGCTCGTTGGTGGCCAGTGCGATCTTCGCCACGGGCGTTCCGCTGGGAGTGAATTTTACCTCGGGATCTTTGCCCAGATTGCCGATCAGTGTGACGCGGTTAAGACTTTTGCCTGCCATAAATGCTGCTCCTTCCGCCCCTTTCGTTTGGGTATTAGACCAGGGAGCCGGGAAAATAAAACGGGATTCGAGGGGCTGGAACGCCACTATACCAGAAAGGACGGACGTCGGGCGTCAGACCTCGGAGGCAGAGGTCCGACACTGCCTTTGAGTTATAATGCTGCCGATGCCTGAAGAACCGCTCAGGGGGATCGTCGGGATGGTGCCCGACGAGTTCAAACACGAACCCAGGTCCAAGGGTCTGCTTACCGCACGCAAGAAAAAACCCAAAGAGCTGGCGGTAATTACGGAATGCTGCACCGGCTGCGCCGGATCGCCAGCGTGCGTGGAATATTGTCCGGTGGAAGACTGCATGTTCTGGGTCCCGGACGAAGACAACTCACCTTTCGGCCGTATCCAGGTCGACCCCATTCTCTGTATCGGCTGCAACAAATGCACCAGCAAAGGCCCCGACGGTTCCTTCCTCGACGGCTGTCCCTGGGACGCAATTGTGATGGTGGATACAGCCGAAATAGAAAAAGAAGTCGGCGTCATGCCCTTCTGAGAACAGAGAACTAAAAACTAGCAACTAAAGTTAATATCTATGCCTCGGAATCTGAAACGCAGAACTACCTGGCACGTCCTCGTATTGCCTGCTCTGTGGCAACCGCCTGTTGGCGAACATGGTCGGGGATCTCCGGCAGATCCCGCTCGTAAGGTTGGATCGCCGCAATGTCTTCGGGTTGTCCGATCAGGTATAACGCGCGCAGAGCCTCCCAAACCTGGTCCGTCCCCGGATCGAGAGTCGCGACTTCGTCTCCGGCGCCCACGCTTTGACCGGACTGCACCGACAATTGCCGCAGGCGTCCGCTGATTGGCGAACGTACTTCTACCGTCTTTCCCCCGGAGTCAAGTTTGGCGATGATCCCGCCTTGATGGATCGGTGTTCCCACCACGCTGGAATCCGTGATCTTTCCCGCCTCGGGCGCGTTGACTTTCGCCGGCTGCAGCAACGCAACAATCTGCGGCCGCCCGGTGGCGTCGCCGAATCGAACCAGCGACAACGCCGCATTGCCTCGCACCATGATTGAAGGGTCGTCCAGCATTTTCAAAAGCGCGGCGTGAAATCCAGCGCTGGCTTCTTCTTTGCTGCTCACGTCCTGACCCATCACCCAGGCATCAGTATTACGAACTTCCTCAATCGGATAAGACGCCAGCCGGACCACATCGGGATACCAGCGCGTCACCGTCGGGTCATGACGGGTCACCCGCTCGCCAATCTGCACCAGCGCATGCTGAATGTGTCGCGGCTTCTTGTCGTCCTGCAGATACTCAGCCAGCTGTTTGTCCGAAAGC
Organism: Terriglobia bacterium; assembly: GCA_963822555.1. Taxonomy (GTDB): domain Bacteria; phylum Acidobacteriota; class Terriglobia; order Terriglobales; family Acidobacteriaceae; genus JAIQFF01. Next base: position 2,177,664 of record CAWGHY010000002.1, on the reverse strand, counting down.
TGCCTTCCAAACCAGGTGTTCCACCAGAACAGAAATGGCATGAGAACGATCAGCCAGCCGGTGGCGAAGAAAAGCAGGCGGTTGCGCGTGGACATGCGCGGCTTGGCCGTCGATGGAACGGGGGCATCTGCGGAGGAGGAAGCTTCGGGAGGAGAGTCAGGAACTGCCGACATAGGTTTCGGTGTGGAAATATATCAGATTGCGGCGACACGATTGCCGGTTACTCGACTACGTCCGCGTCCAGCACGCGATCCTGCTCGAGGTAGTGCGACACGGCGTACTGCGCCAGCAACGGCGTTTCCAGCCGGATCTCTGCGCCGATCCACTCTCCTTTGGCATGGGGTTGGTCAGGGGCATGCTTGCAAGCTCCGCTCGATCCGAATCTCGGACCGAAAGCCGCGCTCTGGATTTCATCGAACTGGCGCAGGTTACGCCACGCCTCATCCCCGACCGTGCCCGAGACATCGATTTTGAGTTTCACAATTGTCATGAGGCAATCCCTGGTGAAGAAACGAATTTAAGCGGCAAACAAGTGATACAGCATCACGTAAATCACCACGCCGGTTACTGATACATATAACCACAACGGGAACGTCCAGCGCGCAATCTTGCGATGCTGGTCGAAGCGCTCGCGCAGCGCCCGGCTCAAGGTGATGATCACCAGGGGCACAATGGCAATGGCCAGTATGGTGTGTGAAATCAGAATGGTGAAATATACCGGGCGTGACCAGCCCCGTCCCTGAAAATGCACCGAGCCGACGTGGTAATGGTAGTAAAGGTACGAAGTTAGAAACAGAGTCGAGGAAACCAGCGCCGTAATCATGACGGCGCGATGCGCTGCCATGCGTCCGCGTTTGATGTAACTTCTTCCCACCAGCAGCAGCACCGCGCTGGTGCCATTCAACACCGCGTCGATCACAGGATAAATCGCGTACTGGGCGGGGACTTGCATCATGCGGCCGGCTTGGTAGTGCGGCGGCTCACCATGATGAAGGACAGGCCGAACATAAAAGCGGAAAACAGCACCAGCGTCGCCAGCGACGAAGCCAGCGGAAACTCCGGCAGGTTCGCGGGATATAGCACGTCGCGCAAGGCCTCAACCCCATAAGTCAGCGGGTTGATCCGGATCAGAAATCGAATCCATCCCGAAGCGCCAGACAAGGGAAACAGCGCGCCGGACAAGAGCCACAGCGGGATCAGAAACAGATTGATAATAGCGTGGAAGGCCTGGTTCGAATCCATCGACCAGGCGATGGTGAATCCCAGCGCGGTCAGGGCAAAAGAGACCAGGAAGACAGTCAGCACCACCAGCAGGAAACCCGTGATGCTGAGATGAATCCCGACCAACGGGGCGAAAGCCAGAAAAATCAGGCCCTGAATTGCCGACAATGTAGTTCCGCCCAGCACTTTGCCGAGCACAATCGCGGCCCGCGGCACTGGAGCCACCAGCACCGATAACAGAAAACCCTCTTTGCGATCTTCGATCACCGACATCATGGTAAAGATCGAAGTAAAGAGCACGATCATTATCAGCGCGCCGGGATAAAAATAATCCAGATAATGCTGCTGTCCAGCCGCGTCGCCCGAACGGAACGAACTGCCAAAGCCCGATCCGATCACCACCCAGAACAGCAGCGGCGACGCAATCACTCCCACCACGCGAGCGCGCTGGCGATAGAAGCGGACCAGTTCCCGCCACCACAGGGTAAATGCAGGCAGCAGGAGGCCCGTGCGGGGGAGAGGATAGGTCTGGAGGGTTGCCGTCTGGGTCGCCACGATCAGCTCGATTTCTGCGCCTGCTGCGCCTTCTTCAAAGTGAATTTCCGGCGTGCTTCCATCAATGCGTTCAGGAAAAGTATGGCGGAAAGCGTCAACAGAATAAGACTCATGAAAAGGCCGTCCACCGTGGTAATCATTCCATTCTGGATGGTCCAGACTATACCCGCCAGAGGCACCAAACCGAGGACAACTGAAAGCACAAGCATCATAGTTCAACTCCGAGTAGCGCCGGCGTCTCGCCGGCTGTCCGGTGGGCGTCCCGCCCGCCGTTTGGAATAAGGCAAGTCTGTTGTGAACTACACAAAATTGCTATCTCTCTGCGGAGGCGGCGAGACGCCGCCCCGACAGCCGGCCAGAGGCCGGCGCTACGAAGGTCGTTCGGCCTCTTCGGTCCAGAACTTGTGACCGGTGCGGTGAATAAAAACATCCTCCAGCGCCGGCTTGCTCACGGAAATCGATTCAATTTCGCCGGGAAAGGCCTCGACCACGTCGGTAATGAAGCGGTGGCCGTTTTCCTGTTCCAGCCGGACCTGGCCTCCAAGCACTTTCGCATCGAGGTTGAAGCGGGCGCGGATGCGTTCCGCCATGGACTCCGGGTCCCGGGCATCGAGCAGAATGACATCGCCGCCGATTTCGCGTTTCAGTTCCGCGGGCGTTCCAAGCGCCACCAGCTTGCCCTCATTGAGGATGGCGAGTCGATCGCACCGCTCCGCTTCTTCCATCAGGTGCGTGGTCACAATCACCGTAACTCTTTCCTCGTCGCGCAAAATCTGGAGATATTGCCACAGATCCCGGCGCGCTCCAGGATCAAGCCCGGTGGTCGGTTCATCGAGCAGAAGGACTGAAGGATGGTGAAGCAGACCCTTGGCCAGTTCCAGCCGGCGCTGCATCCCGCCGGAAAAAGTTTCCGCTTTTTCCTTCGCGCGGTCAGACAGCCCGACCCTCGCCAGCATTTCCGTGATGCGTGACGTCAGCGTTGCACCGCGTAATCCGTAAAGGTGGCCCTGATGCCAGAGATTTTCGGCCGCGGTCAATTTCAGATCAATGCTCTGGGCCTGGAATACAACCCCGATCTGACGGCGTAATTCGTTGGGCTCCTTAGCCGCGTCAAATCCCATAATCACCGCGCGGCCGCCGCCAGCGATCATCAGGGTCGAAAGAATGCGGAACATCGTGGTCTTGCCGCTGCCGTTGGGACCGAGCAATCCGAATAGTTCTGCGTGGCGGACGTCGAAGGACACCCCGTCGAGAGCAATGCGCCCTTCATAGCGGTGGACCAGATCCTGAACCGAGATCACGGCGGGAGTCGTAGGCACGGCGCTGCTGGCCGGGTCGAGCGTGACGTAATCGGGGGCTTTGGAGACCACAGGGTATTTTAGCTGGAACCGTCGAGCTATGCTTGGTTTGGACATGCCTTTGGGCCGTAGTAGGAAGGCCCCGAGGTCATGATTTGGTGTTGAGCATCATCAGCGCAAACAGCAGCGGCAAATACAACACCGTCGCCTGCAGTAGCTGCCGTGCCCGCTGTTTCGATCGCGCCGTATGCGATGCCATTTTTAAAGAAGCCAGCCGCCAGCCGAAATACAGCAGAATAATCCCCAGCACCAGGGCTCCGGCGAAATACAATCTGCCCGACATTCCGAGAAACGCCGGCAGGAGGCTTATGGGAATCAGCGCCACTGAGTAAATCAGGATCTGCCTGCCCGTGGATTGGCCATCTGGTTCGACCACCGGCAACATACGGATGCCGCCATCATCGTAATCCTGGCGATAGAGCCAGGCGATGGAGTAAAAGTGAGGGAATTGCCAGAAGAAGACGATGGCAAACATCACCAGCGCTCCCCATTCCAGCCGCCCGCGAGCGGCGGTCCAGCCCAGGACGCCCGGCATCGCCCCCGGGAAGGCGCCGACGAAAGTGCAAATCGGGTGAACTTTCTTTAGCGGAGTATAAGCGCCCAGGTAGACGGCCGATGTTGCCAGCGCCAACCACGCCGTCAACGGATTCAACGCCAGACCTAGATAGAGGGCGCCGCCGAGCGTCATCAGAACGCCCACCAGCGTGGCATGCACGAATCCGAAGCGTCCGGCCGGGATGGGACGCTGCGCGGTGCGGCGCATGCGGCTGTCGGTGTCCCACTCCATCACTTCATTGAGCACGGCGGCTCCGCCCGAAACCAGGCCTATTCCCAGCAAAGTGTGAAACAGCGACCAGGAAAGGGAAGAGACTCCTGACTTCAATGCTCCGAAGTAATATCCACACCACGCGGTCATGATAATCAGCGTGGTCACGCGAAGTTTGGCCAGTTCGGCGTAGTCACGCGCCAGCGTAAGAACGCCGCTGCGCGCGACCACTAGAGGTTGTGTCGCCGTACTCATGCCGCCACCGGCTTCCGTTCTCGAGTGCGAACTTGTTCTCTGACTGCCACCGGACTATGTCGCCAGACCTGCACCGCCAACACCGCCGTGGTCGCCAACAGCAACGCTCCGGTCGCGACGTGGGCTACGGTTGAAACCACCATCGGAAGCTCGGGCTGGACGGCATCGTGTCCCCAGGCTACGCGAGTAAGAAACGCCACAAAGCCGAGGCACAGTTGAGCCATCATCAGCGCGAGCATAGTTATAGCAGGCCGCCTGACCGAGTCAATCCTGGAATACTGCAGCAGGGCGCGAATCGATGTCCAGGCCAGCACGATGGCCACCACCCCGGCATTCAGAACATGCGGCCACCAGCTCAACCCGTGATGGCGAAACATCGCGCCCAGAATCAACTGAACGTAGAGAACAAAAATCGACAGCAAAACCAGCGTAAATAGCGTAGGGCGGCGGTCGTCATTCACAATTTGCGGAACCTCTTCCAGCCAGTTTCGCCCGGTAAAGATGGCAATCAGGACCACCACACAAAAAAATGTCTGCGCCAGCGCAGCGTGCGCCGATGAGATCGCCGGCGGCAGGTAAAAAAGTACGGTCAGTCCGCCCAGAATTCCCTGCGCGATCACCAGACCCAGCGCGGTCAGGCCCATATACTTCATCCAGCGGCGAGGATCGGAGCGCCAGGTCCACACTGCGAGGATGATGCTCAGTAACCCGACAAACTGCGCGATCATGCGGTGGGTATGTTCGAACTTCACGCCGCCGACCAGGTGCGGGATCTTGTACAGCGAGCCAAACGAAGTGGGCCAGTCGGGAACGGACAGACCCGCGTCGTTGCTGGTCACGAGTGCGCCGGCAATGATGAGCACAAATGTCACCGACGCCGCGAACACGGCAAATCGGTGATGGGCCCGGTTGTACGGTATGGCAGCGGCCTGCAGAAGAGCTCCTGGGAGATTCTTGTAGCGCCGCCGCCGGCGGCTGTCCGGCGGGCGTCCCGCCCGCCGCGCCGAGGGCAGGATGCCCTCGGGACAGCTGGCCGGAGGCCGGCGCTACACCTCAGCACTTATTCCGGTTTGAAGCCCTGGTCGACCGTCTTGCTGTCTTTGGCGGCCAGCGTAACTTTCTGGTCCTGCTCGCCCAGCTTTTCCTGAACGAACGCCAGCGTGTACTCTCCCGGCGGCAAGCCTTTGATTTCGTACTTGCCATCGGCGCCCGTGACGGCGAAGAACGGGGTCTTCACCACGTTCACGTACATCTTCATCCAGGGATGCTGGTTGCACTTCACCGGCAACATGATTTCTTCGCGGGCGAAGCTCTTCTCGATCGCGGGCGCCTTGGGAGGCTGCGACTCGTTCCACTCGCGGTTGTCTTTCGGTGTGGGGTGAATATTGTGCGTGGTTTCGTCGTCGTTGCGGATCTCGATGTTCTGGCCCGCCATCACCGCCAACACGTGGGGATGATACTGGCACCCCTTCTGGTCAATCGTGGTCGACTCTTTGGGAACGTCGAAAGTACGATCGCCCAAACCATCCTTCACGTACACGAAGACGTTAGCCAGCTTGCCGTCGTTGGCCACAATCGTCTCGGCCATGTTCGTGCCTTTGCAGGCTGCGTCCTGGCTCATATCGATTTTCTGCCCCTTGGGAGCCGCTCCGCTAAAGGTCACGGTGCCGCTTACGCTGGCTGCGGTCGCGGGATCAATCGGAGCCGAGGTGGCAGTCGGCTTCATCTCTGAGCTCGGCGAAGTGCCTTGCTCCTCGTTGGTATTTTCCTTCTTGCTACAGCCCGCCAGCAATCCCAGCAGGCAAAGCACGCACATTGCCGCCCATATTTTCCTATTCATTATTATGTCGCCCTTTCGTCAGATGTAGGTCTAAGAACGTCCTTGGTCGTTGGCCTTTGGTCGTTGGCTAAAATCGCCGTCTCTGGCTGGAGGCCAACGACCAAGGGCTAACGACTCAGTTCTCAAAACACAACATTCTACCGCGAACCACCGCTACTTGCGGCCCCGACCTGGCTGACAGCCTGCCGCTGCCTCTTCCGCGGTTGTGCGGAAGCCTGACTGCGTCCCATGGAGGCCGCTACCCGCCGCTGTTCCTCCGGCGTGAGCTGGAAGATGTAATCCACCAGCAGCTTACTCTGGTCTTTCTCATAGCCCTGGAACGAAGGCGGAGTCGGACCCGAGAATACCCAGTGATTGTTCTCCCGTTTGAACAAGCCCGAAGGCATGGCGGTGCCCGGGCTGATCGCTTGCGGATCCAGAATCCAGCGCTCCGCCCAATCCGGCTTCAGCCGCTCCCTCGCCAGCAGGAAGTTGGGCGCGGTAGCGATCTTGTCATGTTGCGGATCGCCGGTCGCGTGGCACTTCAGGCAGGGTGCGGCCGTGCTCGAAAACAGGCTTCGCGCCATGTCGTTTTCCTTCGTGGTCAGCGTCGGCACCTGTTCGGGAATGTACGGCATCGGCTGTTGCGACAGCGCCTGGAAGAACCTGCACCAGCTTGCGCAGCTCGTTGTCGGAGAACGAGAACGTAGGCATGCGCACTTGGAGGTACGGACGCACGCCGTTCCGGTTCGTATCGGTAGTGCTGAGCGCCGGGTTCGAAAGGAACTTCCGCAGCCACTCGGGATCGACACGCGCGCCTTCGGTCAGCAGCTTGGGAGGCAACTGCTCCTGCGCATCCTGATAGCGTTTCATTCCCATCAGAATGGTGCCCTGTTCCGGCGTGAGCTGGTGGCAGCCCATGCAGTTATATTTCGTGACCACCCACCAGCCTTCCTGAATATCGCGGCGAGCGTCGCCGGGCTTGTACTGGTAGCCCGGGGGGAGGGAACTCTCTTCACTCCCCATCAGGAACGTGGTCAGGTCCTGAATCTCCAGCTTGGAGAGATGCAGGTTGGGCATGCGGAGCACTTCCGTCTCCGACTTGACCTTGCCCTTGTCGTAAACATTTGGCTCCGCAAGCTTGTGCTCGAAGAATCCTTTGTGGTCGTACCAGGGATCCTTGGCCGGACCCTCGGGTAGACGCGCCAGATCTTCCGGATCGGTAATGGGCTCGGACTTCTTGCCACCGCGCTGTGCGATTTCCGTAAACAAAGCGAAATCAAGACGCTCGATCGGCTTACTGCCTTCGTATGTAAGTTCCGTACCGATGCGGCCTTCGTCCTCGAAACCTGAAATCTCGTGGCAGCCGGCGCAGCCATAGTGCCGGATCCATTTCTTGCCTTCTTCCTTGAGCTCAGGATCGTTCATGTAGGGAGCCTGCGCGTACGCGGACGGCTCCTGCTTCTTTTGCGTCATCAGGTACGTGGCGATGTCCTGCGCGTCTTCCTCGCTCAGACGCAGGCTGGGCATCACTGTCATGTTCTGCACCTGCAACTCGTGTCCGTCGTTGGGGCACTGGCTGTGCTCCAGATCGAACTGGTAAGGCAAGCCTTTCTTGGCGTAGTCCTCGGGGCCGATATCTTTCTTTTCGTACGGACAGTAAGGGCGAGTGCGCTCGCGTGCGTTGTGAATCCAGCGCACCAGGTATTCGTAATTCGCCTTTTCACCCTCGCGCGTCAGATTCGCCGCAAACGTGCCGCCCTGCAACTGGTCGCCCTCGCCAATGGAATGGCAGGCCAGGCAGCCGCGCGTTTCGAATAATTGTTTGCCGTGGTCGGCGTTGCCCGGCTTCTGTTTCGGCAGAGCATCGGTTAATCCCGACTGCCACAAATACGCCGAGATCGTCTGAATCTGATGATCGGTCAGGCGGAAGTTCGGCATCTTGGTCGTGGGACGGAAATCAGTCGGCTTCTTCAGCCATACCGGAATCCAGTTCTGATTCAGTTTGAGCCGCACGTCTTTCAGGTTCGGCCCGATCTTCTTCATGTCCTGCATCAGGCTGTGCGTCTGAAAATCAAGCTGCTGTATGCGCCCGTCGATCTTGCTGTTGGCTACTCGAAGCGCGACCGCCTGCTGGTTCAACCGGTTGGCCTCGTCGTTGCTCGAGGCCGCATCGGCCTGCTTCATCAGGTCCGCCGAAATTTTTGCGTTATCGATCTTCTGCTGATCGAACAGCTTCATCTGCTGCGCGATCGATGTCAGATCTTCCGGTTCCTTGTCGTAGCCTTCGTAACGATGGCAGCCCATGCATCCCCGCTGGCGATAGAGGAACTTGCCGTCGGAGATGTGGTCGCCCACCGAGCCCACCATCAGCCGCATATCGGCGGAGTGGCAAGTCTGGCAGCCGGCTTCAGCGTTCTGTTTGGGAAAAAGTGGCCACAGCCAGTGCTCGTAATTGCCATGCGCTTTTTCCACGCTGGTGGTAGCGCGGCCATTGCCCTGGTGGCAGGGCGAGCAGCCGAATTTGTCGGGATCGTGCGTGCTCAGCAATTCCGGATCGGGATGGCTGGTGAAGGCGTCGGCGTATTCATCCGGACGCTTCTCCCCCTTCGCCGTCATCACTGCAGCGGTAATCCGCAGTGGCTCCCGCGTATTCATGTGGCAGGACTCGCAGCGGTCGACGATGTTGGCGTCCGCCACGTTGATCTGGACGATCTTGGGGTCCCACTCTTCCGTCTTCTTTTTCAGACCGTCGATCTGGGTGGGAGTAAGCTCCACCATGTGGTCTGAAACGTAAGCCGTCATCTTGTTGCTGGCTTCGGTGACCGGCTTCAGCACTTCACCCAGCTCCGCGCTCAACTTGGTGCGCTGGTCCTTGAGCGAGTTGTAGGTCTCTTCCAGTTCGGCGAAGTTGAACTGCTGCCTGTGGCCGTCGGGGAATTCGACCGTCGCTTTCTTCTTCTTGTAATCGTCGATGTCCTGCTGCTTGCTTTTCTTGCCGGATGCGCTGGTCTCAGTCTCGAGTTCGTAGGTCAGCGCATTGACGTAAGCCCGGCGATCGGTAAAGACGTTCTGCACCGCCAGAATCTTCGCGCTCAAGTCCGTGATTTGTTTCTGCAGTTCATCCCGGCGGGGGCGGGCGGTCTCGTTGGCGTCCTTGTAGGCCTGTTCCAGCTGCTGGTACTGCGATTCTCCCTCAACTTCCTTGACCGACTGCGACGATTTCGACCGCGCGCTGTTCAGGAACGCGCTGTAGCGGCTCTTCCATACATGCTGGAAGGATTTCCACGGACGCTGCCCGAAGGATTCGTCCCACAGCGCCCAGAACAACGTCACCATGAGGATCATCATGCAGATGACGTAATACGCCGCGTAAGACTTGGTTACTATCGGGTCCTTCTCGGGGACAGGTGGCACGAGTCCTCCAAAACCGTCGTTGGTCCTTGGCCCTTGGTCGTTGGCTTCCAGCGCAAGCAGTTGACGTCGGCCAACGACCAAAGGCCAACGAGCAAGGACGGGTCTTAAACGTTAAACCACGGCGTTATCCAGACATACTTGATATGCCATGCCAGCCGCAGCAGCATCTTTGCCGGCAGGGCCACCATGCTGAGCACGAAAAACATCATGATGGAATACTGCAGCAAGCTCATGCGCTTGTAATCCTTCGGGTTGTAGCGGCGGAACAGAGCGTGCATGATGAACCCGCCGATGGCATAGAAACCGCCGACTACGATCCCGCCGAAAATCGCCTTTCCCAGGTTCGATGTAATGCCAAACAAGTCCGGCAGATCGCGATTCACCTCATAAATAAGGCGATTGTGGTCCCACGTTTGTCCCGGCCAGAACCACTGCCAGCCCGGCCCGCGAATGAACGTCCCGATAATGATCATCGAGACCCACAGGATGATGAACCCGAACAGAAATGTCCCGATGGAAAACTTGCGTTGCTTCCAAGTGTAATAACCGCTGCCCAGCGGGTTGGTGTCAATGTAGGGAATCGCCATCAGGCCAACGATGATCAGCGTGGGCATGACTACGCCGGCGATCCAGGGATCGAAGTACACCAGCATTTCCTGCAGCCCCAGAAAGTACCAGGGCGCCTTCGCCGGATTCATCGTCAGGTTGGGATTCGCCGGCTCTTCCAGTGGCGCATTCAAGGTGATCGACCACACCATAAGAATGATGGTGACGATCATGGCGGCGAGAAATTCCACGCGCAGCAGGAAGGGCCACACATGAATTTCCTTCTGCCAGCCCGGCCGGAAGGGCCAGCTCTTGCGATGATGGGTCTTGGCCATCGCCGGATTGGTTTCGAGTTCGCCGATCAGCTCATCGTTGGCTTTGGCCTGCTTCCACGCCAGATAGATGTAGAAAACGAGCAGAGGAATCAGTCCCACGATGGGCACATTATCAGGCGCCGAACATATCTCCCAAAGTTGCCGCCAATCCATAGTTGCTCCGACTTTGTAGCGCCGCCGTCCCGGCGGCTGTCCGGTAGGCGTCCCGCCCACCGCCGGGGGCGAGACGCCCCGAGCCAGCCGGCAAGATGCCGTCGCTACGAAGAATCCGCGCCTCTACTTCTTCGGTTCTTTTACTTCCGACGCCAGCACCACCGCCGCCGGTCCCGAAATGCCGCCGTCTTTGCGTACCCGCCAGAAGTGCACAATCATCAGCACCGAAGCCACGATCGGAATCCCGATGCAATGCCAGATGTACGAGCGCAACAGCGCGTTCGCGTCCACAATCGAACCGCCCAGCAGTCCGAAGCGGACATCGTTATATGGCGTCATGCCCAGCATGTGGCCGAAGGGACCTTCGTTGCCCAGGCCGGGTGTCGCGCGCGCCATGTTCGTTCCCACCGTCACCGCCCAGAATCCCAGTTGATCGTCGGGCAGCAGATAACCCGTGAACGAAAGCAGCAGCGTGAACACCAGCAGCAGCACGCCAATGTTCCAGTTGAACTCCCGCGGTTTTTTATACGATCCCGTGAGAAAGACACGGAACATGTGCAGCCAGACGGCAATCACCATCAAGTGCGCTGCCCAGCGATGCATGTTGCGCAAAAGCTTGCCGAAGGGCACATCGTGCTCGAGATACAACACGTCGCGGAACGCTTGCACTTTGCTGGGATGGTAATAAAACATCAGCATCACGCCGGTCAGCGTGAGCACAATAAAGAGGTAGAAGGTAATGCCGCCCATGCCCCAGGTATAGCTGTAGCGCACCGCGTCGCGGTTGATCTTGGCCGGATGCAGATGCAGAAACACGTTCGACAGCACGCCCAGCGCCCGGTTGCGCGGCGTGTCGTCATGCTTATGGCGAAAGATCGAAGTGTAGACCTGGGTCTTGGTCGGATCTTTCAGACCTTCGATCTGCTCCTTGGCCTTCACCGGCATGTCGGTCTTGAGCGACTGGACGTCTTCCTTGACGCCCGCCTTCACTCGCTCCAGCAGACCGACCCGTTTCCCGTTGTTCCCGTTGCCGCTTCCGTTTTCTTCAGGCATTGAAACCTCTTCCCAAGCTCACGTACGGGCGGACGCCCTCGTCCGGCCGGTCGAGCGAAAGCTCGACAGTTCTCTAAGTCGGCAGAAACGCTCCCGGATCGTTGAACGCGCTGGGCTGTCCCTTGGGCCACTGGTAAAGCTTGGAAACATCCACCAGGATTTGCCCGTCGGGCGCGATTGAAACGTTAGCCCGATCCATGGGCCGCGGCGCCGGTCCCTCGAAGTTGATGCCTTCGCTGTCATATCCACTGCCGTGGCAGGGACACTTGAATTTATTTTCAGCCGGTTTCCAGTCCGGTGTGCACCCGAGGTGAGTGCAGCGCGCGTAAATTACGAAAATCCGGTCCGGCGTACGGTCCACCCAGATGCGAAACTTCTGCTGGAACTTGGTGTCGACTCCTAAACCAAAGTCCGCGGGATATCCAATCTTGAAAGAAGTCGCAGGCTCGAACAAAGTGCGCGGCAGGAAGAAGCGGAAGAAGGCGATGAACCACGCCGTCATGAAGGCTGCGAACGCGGCCCAGGCAAATCGTCGTCGACCTTGATTGATTTCGCTATCCTCGGGTCCTACGGAAGCAACGCCTGCCGATGCGGCTGCTCTCGAAGTCCCGACAGCGGGTGTCCCAACGTAGGCGTTTGAACCTTCACCACGTCCAACCGTGGCCGCAGCCGAAGGCGGACCGGCCGCAGGGCGCGCCGCCGCCGCAGCAGGTTTAGCAACCGCAGCCGCCGCAACCACTGGCGCAGCTGCAGCTGGCGCTTCCGCCGGCTCTCCCAGCAGAGCGGCAACTTCCGCATCGGTCAGCGCGGGTAAACTCTTCCGTCCACGGCGCGCCTGCTCGGCCGCAATTGTGGACTTGCTCCACTTTTTTCCTTCGGCCACCCACTTGGCAACTTCAGCGCTGATTGGCCCGCTCGCCGCCTTGGCCACGGGTGCTGCTGCTGCGGGTGTCGGAGCCGCGGCTGCGGCCACCGGAGCGCTCGCTTCCACGGGCTCGCCCAGCAGGGCAGACATTTCAGCATTATTCAGCGCGGGCAAACCCTTGCGGGCGCGTCTGGCCTGTTCGGCCGCGATGGTTGACTTGCTCCACTTGTTTCCCTGCGCGACCCATTTGGCGACTTCTTCGCTGATGGTTCCCGCCGCCGCAGCGGGAGCCGCCGGCGTAGAAGCTTGGGCCGGAGGCGCCGCCGCCGCGACCGCAACCGGAGCACTGGCTGCAGCCGGTGTGCCGCCAACTTCCCACGGCATGGGCTGGCCAGCTTTGAGTGCTTCGATGTCGGCGTCCGTCAGCAGCTGCAATCCTTTACGCTGACGATAAGCCTGCTCCATGCCGATCACGGAGTTGTTGAGTGCCGGTCGTGGCAAGGGCGGTAGATGCCCGAGGATTCCCGTCTTAGACTCGTCTGCCATCCGTTCCTTCACTCCTGATAATCAGGAATACGGCGATCACGACCTGGTGATCACCTGCCTGGTGCCGGAACTACCCTACGCGTACAAATTTAATCCGCCGCGACTAGCCGCTCTGCATCATCAGCCTGATCTGAACCGGCGCCAATCGTGCTCACTACCAAATCCGCCAAGGCCGCAATGAATGTGGGCGAGTCGTTCAGCCCTGAAGTCATCTCAAATTGTTGGATGCCAAGTTCCGCCGCTTCCGCGCGCGCCTCGTGGTCAATTTCCCCCAGCGTCTCCACATGATCGGAGACGAAGGCGATGGGCACAACACAAACTTCGCGAATCTTCTCCGCCGCCAGGTCGCGAATGGTCCGGTGCAGCGAGGGCTGCAGCCATTTGCTGGCCCCCACTTTGCTCTGATAGCAGAGCCGGTGACGATAAGGCCAGCGGCCGCGCCGCATCACCAGCTCGACCGTCTCTTCAATCTGACGCCGGTAGGGATCTCCCTTTGCGATGACCGAAACCGGCACGCTGTGCGCGCTGAAAACAATTTCGGGGGAACCGGACTCGGGAAACCGAGCCAGCGCTTCGTCGATCTTCTCGACCAGAGCGTCCAGGTAGAGCGGATGCCGATAAAACGTCTCTATGACCTGCGCTGGCATATCGCCAGGAAACAGACGCCGCCATTCATTCAGACTGCTTCCGGTGGTCGTGCTGGAATATTGTGGATAAAGGGGCAGGAGGACGACTTCATTGCAGTTTGCCGCCCGCAGTTGTTCGACCGCTTCAGCGGTGAAGGGATGCCAGTAGCGCATCGCGACAAAACAATGAGCATCCAAACCGCCCGCCCGGAGCTGGTTCTCCAGGGCTTCGGCCTGCTGCTCGGTAAAGCGCCGGATTGGGGACGCCCCGCCGATCGCCGAATAGTGATGCTGAACTTTCCTTGCCCGAGTGGACGAAATTAGTTTGGCCAGGGGTTTGCGTCCGATCCGCGCAAAGGGAAAATCAATGATGTCGGGGTCGCAAAAAAGATTAAAAAGGAACGGTTCAATCGCTTGCGGCGTGTCAGGCCCGCCGAGCTGAAAGAGAACTACTCCTAGCCGCCGTCTTGGGTTAGCCATCCCCCGGGGTTCCTTGAAGAAGGAGGATGTTACTCAAAATCGGTAGGCCGCGTCAACGAAGAGTTGCAGTGGGAGTGCTCGATCGGAATAAACCTGTCATCCTGAGCGGAGTAATTGCTTCGCTTCGCGAAGCAATCACGGAGTCGAAGGACCCCTACTTTTGCACGGACGTTTCCGGGGGAATCTGCAGGGGACGTGGCCGGAGCGTAAGAAAACCGGCACGCAACTGGTTCGCTACGCGAACCGGTTGCTCCGCTCAGGATGACAAGAATTTTAGGTGCGCTCAGGATGACAAGAATTTAGTTGCGCTCAGCACGATAGCTTAGATATGGAATTTACGCGTGGGACGATTCGGCCTGGGCGGGAACGTCCGTGCTGGTTTCCATGAACTGAATGATGGCGTCGGCAAACTCCGAAGTACCGGCTTTTCCGCCGACATCGCGCGTGAGCTTGTCCTTGGTGCGATAGACCTTCTCCAGCCCATCATGAATCTTGTCCGCCGCGTGATGTTCGCCGAGATGGCGCAGCATCAGCTGCGCCGAACGAATCACCGCGGTCGGATTGGCAATGTCCTTGCCCGCAATGTCAGGCGCCGATCCATGCACCGCCTCGAAGATGGCGCAACTGTCGCCCAGGTTGGCGCTGGGCACGAACCCCAATCCACCGACAAACGCAGCACAGAGATCGGAAATAATGTCGCCGTAAAGATTCTCCATGACCAGCACATCGTACTGATAAGGATTCATCACCAGCTGCATGCAGGTGTTGTCCACGATGTGCTCGCCATAAGTGATCTCGGGATATCCCTTGGCCACCTCCCGGCAGCAGCGCAGAAACAGGCCATCTGAAAGCTTCATGATGTTGGCCTTGTGGATGGCATGAATCTTCTTGCGCTGGTTCTTGCGCGAATATTCGAAGGCAAAGCGGGCAATGCGCGTCGAAGCTTTTTCCGTGATGATCTTCAGGCTCTCCACCACCCCCGGCACCACTTCGTGCTCAATCCCGGAATACAGGCTCTCCGTATTCTCGCGAACGATGATCAGGTCCACGCCGGGATAGCGGGTCGGAATGTGCGGCAGATTACGAATCGGACGGAAGTTGGCGTACAGCTCGAATTTCTTGCGCAAGGCGACGTTGATGCTGGGGAAACCTTCGCCCACCGGCGTCGTCACCGGGCCCTTGAGTCCTACACGGGTGCGCTCGACCGATTCCACCAGCTCCTTGGGAATGTATTCCTGGTACTTGGCGTAGGCCTCAGCCCCCGCCTGAAAAATCTCCCAATCGAATTTCACTCCTGTCGCCTGCAAAATGCGCACCGTGGCCTGCATCACTTCAGGTCCAATGCCGTCGCCCGGGATAAGTGTGACCTTGTAAGCCATAACGATTTACGTAGCGCCGCCGTCCCGGCGGCTGTCGTGGGGGCGTCTCGCCCGCACTGCCGAGATCCAAACGCCGAGGGCGAGACGCCCTCGGAACGGCCGGCCGGAGGCCGGCGCTACTAACCCCTAACTCTTCACTGCGCCCTTGCTGCGAACCTCGGGCACTTCCTTCGTTTTCAACAAATCTTTCAACTCGGCCATGAACTCCTGCACATCCTTGAAGTCCAGGTAAACCGAGGCAAAGCGCACATACGCCACTTTGTCGTAGCGGCGCAAGCGGTTCATGATCAGCTCACCCACTTCGCTGGTCTTGCGCTCCCGCTCCGCCGACTCGATGACGAAAGCTTCCGCCTCGTTCACAATCTGTTCCAGCCGGCTGATCGGTACGGGACGCTTCTCGCACGCCCGCAGCAATCCGTTCAGCACCTTCTGCCGGTCGAACTTTTCCCGGCGGCCGTCCTTCTTGACCACCATGTAAGGGATCTCGTCGATCCGCTCGTAGGTGGTAAAGCGTTTGCCACATTTCAGGCACTCGCGGCGGCGGCGGATGGAATCGGCTTCCTTGCTCTCGCGCGAGTCCACCACTTTGTCATTTTCAAAGCCACAGAAAGGACACTTCATGTCAGACGGGGAGGTCGTCGATTGCATTGTAACAGGCGAGAATGGAGCATGGGCGTCCCGCCCGTGCTGGGTCCGCGTTCGCTGGTTCTTTGTTAGGTGGCGCAACAACAATCATCAAGCGGGAGGCGCCGCCGGAACCACAGCATCGTCTTCTTCCTGATGGCTTTCCTGAGAGAGCTTGCGCAACGACAATCGCTCGTGATGCGCCAGCAGCAGACCCAGCGGTATGACCGCCACGAACGTCACCAGCCAGAGCATGATGCCGCAACTGGCGGCCAATTCCTTGGGTACATCGAAAATGTGCTCCAGCGCCGCGATGGTGGCCAACTGCGACCCACCGCCCACGCCCGGAAGCTGCAGCACCGACCCCAGCATGCTCGAACCCATCAGCAGAAGCACCTGCACCAGCCGGATATCGAGCGGATCTTCTCCAAACAAATGCGCGGTTTGATGGTAGGCAATCGTCACTTCGTGGTAAGCCACCGCGATGACCCACCACATCCCAATCGAGACGATGATCAGCAACACCAGAGAAACCGGGCCGTGAATCGTATTCAGGCCTTGGCCAAACTCACGAATTTTCAGCGCGATCCGGTGGCTTAGCCGGGCACCCCAGTGCGAGAAGCGGTGCTCCACCCAGCCCGCCAGGGCATCGCCTTTGCGGCTTACCAGCACGGCTCCCAGCGTCAGTGCGATCACCAGCCCAAAAAACAGAAAGCCGCCGTCCCGAAAGCGGCTGTAGTACTCAGGGTGCGGAAGCGTCCTTCTGGAACTAGGCAGGAATATCCCCACCGCCATCAGGACGGCAAAGGCCCCGACGTCAAAAATGCGCTCCACTGCCCAGACCGCGACCTGGGAGGAAACCGGCAGCCGTTGCCGTCGGGCAATCAGATAAGGACGAATAAACTCGCCCGGGCGTCCCAGCAGAGCCAGTCCGGCAAATCCAATCAGGGTGGGGGGCAACAACTCCAGCCAGGATGCCTGCGGGCGCACGGGTCGCAGGAAGAGTTTCCAGCGGATCGCCCGAAAGACATACGCCACGTATATAAGACCGATAGCGTGAACGATATGCCAGGGCCTGATTTGCTCGGTTTCAGCCCAGAAAGTCGTCCAGTCGAAGCTTCGCCAATGACGGAACTGGAGGTAAACCAGCACACCGAAAACAGCGAGGATTCCGCCAGTGATCAGAACGCGTTTTCTATCCATGTCAGGGGAGGACCCGAACCACCGAGCACAACGCTCAATCCAAGGTAAACGAGGCAGACCCGGGGGTCAACGCGCCAGGGGTCAAACTCAGTTTCTCAAGAGAAGTAGGAATTCCCGGTTGGGCCGGCCTCTCAGCGCGAAGCTTGAGGCGCAGCGTTGGGAAGGGCGGCTTGCTTGACGCCTGTGGCAGTCTTCGGTGCAATGGGCTTGACTCGGGCGGCCTTTGCGGTGGCCGCAGCGGCTTTGCGCTCCGCGAGTTTCTTGCGATTGTAGTCGCGAACGATGCGTGCGACATAGGTTCGGGTCTCATAGTAAGGGGGCACGCCGCCATACTGTTGCACGCGGTGTGGTCCCGCGTTGTAAGCGGCCAGCGCCTTGATCACATCGAAGTTGTAAAGTTCCAGCAACTCACTCAGATAACGCGTGCCCCCTTCGACGTTGGCGCGAGGGTCGAAGGCGTTCGAGACTCCCAGTTTCGATGCGGTTCCGGGCATCAGTTGCATAAGCCCTTGCGCCCCCTTGGGGGAAACCGCGCGCTGGTTGAATCCGCTCTCGGCGTGGATCACACTGCTGATGAAATCAGGATCGAGTTGGTGCTGGCCGCTGATGGTGTTGATCACTTCTTTGAGTTCTTGCGGTTTCAGGGCCTGCTGCCTGGCCGTGGGAGCAGTCGCGACGGCGGGTACCACGCTCGGCGCGGCAGGCGGTGCAACGCTGGGCGACTGGTCTTTCTCAAAGCGTTCAATCTGGTCGGTGGCAATGTCGACGTAGTCTTTGCCGGTCCCAAGGTAGAGGCGAGTGACGGAGCCCACGGTTTCCCGTCGCTCATGCCGAATCGAAAAGCCGTTATGCAGGATGGCCAGGTCGGTGCCCAGGGCCGGGATGGCAAGAAGCAAAAGTCCCAGCGCAAAAGCGAATTTGCGAAATCGGCCCATGCTAGTAGCGTCGTCGTCCCGCCGGCTGTCCCGAGGGCGTCTCGCCCTCGGACATTTATGATGCGCCTAACACCTGTTCAATGGCCGCAGCCACACCATTCTGATCATTCGGCAAAGTCACCGTCCAGCCCGGTCGCCGTAACTCCTCGACTGCATTGCCCATGATAAATGGCACTCCCGCGAAGGCAAGCATTTCTATGTCGTTATAGTTGTCACCAATGGCCATGACCTCATCTCGAGGGATGCCACGATGACCCGCCCACCGTTCCAGAGCATGCCCCTTCGAACATCCCTGGTTGAGGACATCCAGCATCGAAAGGTCGCGGCCCAAATACTCGGTACGGAGCACGGTAATGTCCTTGTCCAGGTTACTGGCTGCGAGCGTGGCCAACGCCCTCTGCATCCGGGGGATCGGTCCGCAGAACATGGCCTGCACTGGATCGCAGGTCAGCGAATCTTCGATCGGAACGACGAAATCGATGAATTGCAGGTTTCTCTCCAGCCAGCGCTGAATGCTCGCGCTCAGGTCATCCATATGCTCAAGCACGATTGCGCCCTTGGTTTCCTTATCGAACGTCAGGACCGTGTTGCCGCGAAATTCCAGCATATGCCAGCATAGCTTGCGGCAGGTCTCCGCCGGCAGCAGGTCACGATGAAAGGTTTCTCCCGCCAGGGATCGCGTGACCGCACCGTTGGAACTGATGACCCAAAGATCGAATCCCAGCTGCTGCACAATAGGAAGTGCAAAAGTATGGCGCCTGCCGGTGACAACCACCACCTCGACTCCCTCTGCATGCGCCCGCCGTAATGCTGCCATGTCGGCGGAAGAGATTTGAAATTCAGGATTCAGAAGGGTGCCGTCAATATCGATACCCAGAAGGCGAATGGGAGGTTTCACTGAGACGATCTTAGCATCCGGCGGAACCCCGCATTCTCAGGACCGGCTGCGCCCGCGTACTATACTGCTGGATTCGCATGGGATCATTACTCTTTTTCGCGTTTTCGTGGTGGGGAATCCTGCTGCAGGCCTTTGCGATTATCCACTTCATCCGGCGGCGCCCGGACACCTTCTGGCTGTGGATTATCCTCATCGGCGGATGGCTCGGCGCCCTTGTCTATATCGTTGTCGAAGCCGTGCCCGATGCCGGCCTGTTGCGCCAGTCGTTCAAGGCTTTCCCACGCCGCAAGCGCATCCGCGAGCTGGAGTCGGCCATCATTGACAACCCTTCCGCCGGCAACTACGAAGAATTGGGCGACCTCTATCTCGAGGAAGAACATTTCGCGAAGGCTCGGCAGGCCTACGACAAGGCGATTTCATCCCGCACCGATTCGCCCGACCCGTTCTACCGTCGCGGCGTCGCCGCGGTTCAGATGGGAGACTTTGCCGCAGCTCTCCCCGACCTCGAACGCGTGGCGACCGCCGATCCAACCTACGATTTTCATCGCGCCGCCGGCCTGCTGGCCCATGCCTACGCCAACACCGGCCAGCCCGAAAAAGCCGAGGCCTTGTTCCGGCAAGTGACCAAAATTTCGACCTCATCAGAGACCTACTACAACTACGCCTGCTTCCTGGCATCGCAGCAACACAACGCCGAAGCCCGGGAATGGGCCCGTCAGATCCTCGCCAAGAAGCCCACCATGCCGGGATACCTGCGCCGCCGCGAGCGTCCCTGGTTCCGCAAAGCTAGCGCCCTCTTGACCCGACTGCCAGCCTGAGAACCGAGAACTAAAAACTAACAACTGAATTCAATTACTCGGTTTTAGCGGAAGTAATCCGAAGCACAAACAGCAAAGCCCAAGCGAATGCTAAACTTTCGACGTGTCCGCCATCGCCTACCTTGAGTGCACCAAATGTGGTGCACACTTCAGCGCCGATCAGCCCCAGACAATTTGTCCCAGCGACGGCGGCATTCTGTACGCCCGATACGACCTGAAAACCCTTAAGCGTCACTTTAACCGTGCCGCGCTGGCGACTCTTCCCGCAACCATGTGGCGCTACGCTGAAGTGTTACCCGACGCCCCGCCCGTGTCCCTCGGCGAAGGTTTCACCCCACTCCTGCCCAGCCGGGAATTTCCCAACGCCTTCATAAAGGACGAAGGCCTGAACCCGACGGGATCTTTCAAGGCGCGCGGAATGTCCGCGGCCGTCACCATGGCGAAAGCCTACGGGCTGAAAAAACTGGCCGCGCCATCGGCTGGAAACGCCGGCAGCGCCCTGGCAGCCTACGCGGCAGCGGCCGGCCTGGAAGCCTACATTTTCATGCCCCGGGACGTCCCCCTCGCCAACCGCGTAGAGTGCGAAAGCTACGGAGCTCACCTCACGCTGGTGGACGGCCTGATCAGCGACTGTGCCCGCATGGTCGCCGAGCGCAAAGAGAAAGAAGGATGGTTCGACGTTTCCACCCTGAAAGAACCGTTTCGGGTGGAAGGCAAAAAGACCATGGGATACGAGGTGGCCGAGCAACTCGGGTGGAAGCTGCCGCAGGGCATTATCTATCCGACAGGGGGCGGGGTCGGCCTGCTGGGCATGTGGAAGGCCTTCGAAGAAATGGAAACTCTGGGCTGGATTGGTCCCGACCGTCCGAAAATGGTGGTTGTGCAATCCGCCGGTTGCGCTCCCATCGTTAAAGCGTGGGATGAAGGAAAGTCCACCGCGGAATTCTGGCCCGATGCCGCAACGTTAGCCGCCGGCCTTCGCGTCCCCAAAGCTTATGGCGACTACTTGATCCTCCAGATCCTGAAAGACAGCGCGGGCATCGCGGTCGCCGCAACCGACGCAGAAATCATGGACGCATTCCGCCACTGGGCCCGGATAGAAGGAATATTCGCTGCTCCAGAAGGAGCGGCATCGTTAGTGGCATATCGCAAGCTGCGCGCCAACGGCTTCTTCTCCGCCGAGGACACGGTCGTGCTGTTCAATACCGGCTCAGGCTTGAAGTATCTGGATGTAATCGAAAGCCGAAAGCAGAGCCCGAAGCCACCAGCCTCACGACAAATCGGCGGCATCATCGGGCCCTACTGAGTAGCGCCGGCATCCTGCCGGCTGTCCCGAGGGCGTCTCGCCCTCGGCGCGGCAGGCGAGACGCCCGCCGCCACAGCCGCCGGGACGGCGGCGCTACGAGGATCGCCTCGTGCTACATTTCCCACAGCGGAAGCCAGGCGTCATCGAACCATGGAACAGCGACTCATTCTCATCAACCTCCTGATCAAGCTGGGCGTCGCTGCCTCCGCCGCCAGCATTCTCGGGCGGTCGGTCGAGTTCAAGTCGCTGCTGTTCCGCGATGAACGCAACTGGAAGCAGAAAATCTATCTTGTCCTTTGGATTGGCGTTCCCCTGGCTCTGGGCGTGTGGATCCGCTTCGGCGCTAGGAGCTTTGCGGCCGGCGATTTGTCCTTCGAAACCACCATGCTGCTGGGCGTCATCGGCGGTCGCTTTACCGGCATTTTGGGAGGAGTTTTGTTGGCCCTGCCGGCGGTCTGGCATGGCGAGTGGGCCACATTGCCGTTTAACGTCCTGTGCGGATTTGTCGCGGGGCAGCTGCGCATCTTCGCTCCCAACCGCGAAGATATCTGGTCGTTTTCTCCCTTCGTGGATCTCAGCATCTATCGCTGGATCCGGCGCAACCTGCCCAAGCCGCACCCCTTCGAATGGCAGACCATGTTTTTCGTCACCATCGTGGGTTTGCGCTTCGTGCAAACCGAGCTTTCGCACTTCGCGCCCAGCCGTACGTTCAGTCTCGAGAGCCCGACTTGGTGGGTCGAGCTACTGATCTACGCTACCTCGGTCACGGTCATCGGGACCGAACTCAAAATCTGGAACAGCGTGCGCATTCAGATCAAGTTGGAAGAGCAGGAGCGTCTCCTGCTTCATTCCCGCATGGAGGCGCTGCAGAACCAGATCAATCCCCACTTCCTCTTTAATACGTTGAATTCGGTCTCCTCGTTGGTGCGCTTCGATCCCGATACCGCTCGCGAACTCATCATCAAGCTAGCCAACATCCTGCGCCGCCTGCTGAACAGCAGCGACGCCTTTGTGCCGCTGCGCGAAGAGCTGGAATTCATCGACAACTATCTCGACATTGAAGTCGTCCGTTTCGGCCGAGACAAATTGCGGGTCGTGAAGGAACTCGAGACCTCGTCGCTGGACACCATGGTTCCCAGCATGTTGCTACAGCCCCTGGTGGAGAATTCCATCAAGCACGGCCTATCCTCGAAAATCGATGGCGGCAGCATTTACTTGCGCAGCCGCCTCACCGACTCGCATCTCATCATCGAAGTAGAGGACGACGGCGTCGGCATGGCCTCGGCCAATTTGATCGAGCGGCCCAGCGGCCTGGGTGGAACCGGCATCGGGATGGCGAATGTGGCGGAACGGTTGAAGGTGCTCTACGGTGACACCGCGCGCATGACTATCGACAGCCGCGAAGGTAAGGGAACGCTGGTCCGGCTGCGGTTGCCGGTTCTGCAGGGATCGGGCGCAATTCCAGAAGCCTTCTACGAAGCGCGCTCCAGCACGCGCCGGTAAAACTCTTCGTATTGCGGGATTATGCGACTGGCGCAAAACCGCGATTGCGCCACTGCCCGGCTGGCTTTTGCCATCTGGCGCAACGCGTTCTCATCGCTCAGCAGTTCGATGGCGTACCGCGCCATGGTTTCCACGTCGCCCACGTCGGCCAAGTAGCCGCTCTTGCCGTGCTCGATCAGTTCAGGGATTCCGCCCACGCGCGTGGCGATGGGCACCACTTCGCAGGCCATGCCTTCCAGGGCGGCCAGCCCGAATGATTCCAGTTCGCTGGGCAGCAGCAGAATGTCGGCCATCGACAATTTCTCCTGCACTTGTTCCTGCTTGCCCAAAAAGATCACGTCGTTGTGAATGCCTTTCTGTACCGCCAGCCATTCCGCGCGGGAGCGGTCGGGACCGTCGCCGATCATCAGCAGCTTGGAAGCAGGAATTTGCTTGTGCACCCGGTCAAAGATCTCGATACAGTCGGTTACCCGCTTTACCGGACGAAAATTCGATAGATGCACCAGCAGACGTTCTCCATTGGGCGCGTACTCCTGCTTTAGCTCCGAAGCTTCCTCACCCCGGCAGTAGACGTCGCAATTGACGAAGTTGTAAATCACCTGAATGTTGTTCCGGATATCAAACTCGCGCAGCGTGCGCTCCTGCAGATATTGCGAGATCGCGGTCACCCCGTCGCTCTGCTCGATGGAGAACCGTGTGATCGGAAGATAAGAACGGTCGAGCCCGACCAGTGTAATGTCGGTGCCGTGCAACGTGGTCACGAAGGGAAGCTTGCGTCCGCGCGGTTTTGCCGCCATCATCTGGCGCGCCAGCAGAGCGCTCACCGAATGCGGAATGGCGTAATGCACATGCAGAAGGTCGAGATCGTACAGCTCGGCAACCTCTAGCATGCGGGAAGCCAGGGCCAGGTCGTAGGGCGGATACTCGAACAGCGGATAACGCGAAACTTCTACTTCATGGTAGTGAATGTTGGGATGTGGGCCGCTCAGCCGGATGGGCTGGGCGTAAGAAATGAAGTGCACTTCGTGGTCACGCTCCGCCAGCTCCAGCCCCAGCTCGGTCGCGACCACGCCGCTGCCTCCGTAGGTCGGATAACAGGTGATGCCGATTTTCATGCCTGTCCCTTTCGGATCAGCGCCTGGGCTCTCCACATTCGATGGCTGGTGGAAAGCCGGGATTCATATTTTGCCCTATTGTTTTCTTCGCGCACTTTGCGGCTTTTGCGGTAAAAGCCTTTAACCGCAAAGAGCGCAGAGCACGCAAAGGAAGGGAAGTCTGAAGCCGGCAGCAGTTATCTTAGGTTTTCTCGGAAGTCTCCGACTCTTCCGCCATGGTCTCGATCTGCCGCTGGAGCCGTTCCCGGGTCGGGTCGTCCAACCCGGTGAACTCGATGCCCATTCCAACGCCGCCATCACAGGACCGAATGACCGCGGGTGTGCTGACTCTCTCAGAATCCAGCCAAAAGCTGACGCTCAGAACTTTTCCCAGGGGGAGAGGAAGCATGGTCTCCACATAACATCCCCGGCCGCTTATGTCTGCCGACTTGGTGTTCATGTGCGAGCCCACGCCATCCTCATCGCGTATTTCAATTGGAAAGGGAACCCGGTGGCGGGGAAATCTTCGCTTGTCCTCGTCGGATGGCGCGACCCGGGTAGCTGGCTCAGGTTGATCTTCGGTGGGCTGCAATTCCTTGTCCCAGGGGCAGGGCTGCCCCTCGACCAGATTCACTCCCACCGAGACTCTCTGCGTTTCTCCGGCGTCGACCACCCAAATCACCTTGCAGCGGGCCTTGGTGTCGCCGAGCTGCACTCCGATGACGTCTCCCGGCTTCAACTGGGCCTCGAGGCCGGACAACTTGGCCCCGTGATGACTGATATTGCGGGCCTGGGCATTGTGCAGGAATGGACGGCCGTCCGCGCCCATGCCGAATACTCGGATAGGCAACTCTACATCCAGTCGGGGTTCTATCTTTTCGGACATGCAGGGACGCAGATGCTCCGGTCGCTCGAACCGCTTAGCATTTAATCATAAATGAGAAGGTTTGGGCCCTGCCGTTACGGACGTCAATAGTCCTTCGATGCCGTGGAGAAGCGAATCATCCCTTCACGGCCAATTCCCGGAAAGAGACCATCTCAATCCCTCTAGCTGCCAGCAATTCACGGGTCGCCGGCGAGGTCAGAATGCGCAACTCCTGTTCCCGCGATTCATGCAGCCGGGTGTGCACCGCTTGCAGATCGGCATCGTTATAGCCGGGGTGACAAACCAGCTCCCAGGTTCCCTCCGGAAGATTCTCGATCATGATCTCGAGCAGCCGCTCATTCAGCGAACCGGTCGCCACGATCGCCAAGGTTCCATCCGGTGTCGCTATTCCTGCTTCTTCGACCGCGGTACGAAATTGCTTCGCCAAACCGCGCAGGACGCCAACCTCGGCCCATCGCCTCCACAAGCTGGGAGAGGCAGCCAGCTGCGAGCCCTCCATCCGCTCAAACGGATTTCGAATCGCGGTTACACCACAATTCGCAGCCGCTCGCAGCAGCGGACGCAGGACACGCGGAAAAAGGTGGGTGTGCTTATGCGAGTCAAGATGAGTGACCGCGATCCCGGCCCCCTGCAGCTTGCGGATTTGCGCCGTAGCCTCGGCCTCAATCTCACTTTCATCCAGACGGCCCAGCAATGCCAGCGCGCCAAACCACGTGATGCCTTCGCGGAAATATGGCTCGCCGGAGCTGCCCCGGTCCACCAAGCTACGGACAGCTGTGGGTTCAAGCAACGGAGCGCCGTCCACTAGGACAACGTGACAGCCCACCTCCAGGCGCGGCGCGGACTGGGCCTGACGGACCGCGTCTGCAAAAGCGGCGCCGTTCGCCATCAAGGTCGAGGAAGTGACAACCCCGTGCTGGTGTGCCTCCACGATGGCGCGATTCACCCCGGCGGTCAGTCCGAAATCGTCGGCATTGATGATCAGGCGACGCACACGCGCCAGTCTAGCAGGGACACGTCGATAGAATGATGGAGGACGGGCGTCCCGTCCGTCCTGCCGGGCGGGACGCCCGGCCTCCACCACCCATAGGATGAAGTCGGATGCGCTGGCTACTTTTTCGCCGCTCTGACCTTGGCCCAGCGGGCTTTTTGAGCGCGCCGGATTGCGGCCCGGCCCTTGGCGCTCATGGGACGACGTTTCCTCTTCTCAGCCGGCGCCGCCTTGGTTCCGCGGCCGCTATAGACTCCGGCAAACGCAGCGAGAGCCGCATTCAATCCTGACAGCTGCTGTTGTACCCGGTCGCGCTCTTTCTTAAGCTGACCGACAATACGGGACAAGTTCTCCATTTCTCTAGATTCCCCCTGCCGCCGATTGTAACAGCGACAAGTTGTCGCCCACGGCGAAAGGGACATAGCTGCTGCAAACCTACTCGAACTAGCTCCTGCGATGGAGGACGGGCGTCTCGCCCGTCCAGCCGGGCAGGACGCCCGGCCTCCACAACCAGTTCGCTCGAAGCCGCGAAGCGGCGAAAGAATGTAGCCCCGGGCGCAAGCCCGGGGTGACTAGAAAAAAATGGACCAAGCCCTGCAGGGGCGAAAGCAAGCTCGCAACCATAAGATCGAACTCCAATACGCAACCACATTTCTTGGTAAGATTGTCGCAGTCCAGATTGACCGCTGGAGAAAATGGGCGGTTAGCTCAGCTGGTTAGAGCGCCTGCCTTACAAGCAGGAGGTCGCAGGTTCGAGTCCTGCACTGCCCACCATATTTAAACCCAACAATTTGCGGACTCAGTTCATCCCGCGCACAACAGCGGACACGTGTTCAGGCTGCTATGGCCTGAACGGCCTGTTTATTTCTGGTCGGCTGAAAATACTCACGGCATCTCGCCCGTAGCTCGAATTTCGATGTCTACCGACTGACTTACCCGCAGGACAAATGTACTTGGATTCTTCATACCCCATGCTACGTAGGGCACGGCGAAGTGCGAGGTAGCAGTCCACTGTCCCGGAGCCATCTCGACCTGGACAGGGATTGTAATCTCGTGCGCGGCACCATGGATGCTGAATATTCCGTGGACCTGAATGGTGGAGACGCCCATGTCCGCAACCCGACCTTCTACGTGATCGGGCTGGAACACAATATCCGGATAATGGGAACTCTCCAGCACCTCATTTTGCATTCTCTTGTCACGACCGTCGCTGCCGCTGTGTCCGCTGGCGGCGTCGACGAGGATTTCTCCTCTTATCGTGTTGGTTGCCGGATCGAAGTGCACCGTTCCGCGCTTCAGGTTAAAAGATCCGTGGACGGTATGGAGAATATCGCCCAACGTAAAGTCGATGTTCGTCTTAGCTGGGGCAAAATTCAGGTCGATTTCGCGCGAGTGAAGCTGGGCGAGACACGTTGCGGTCAGCCAGAGAAGGGCGAGGGCGGCGAAGATTAGGCGAGTCAGCGTTTTCATGTGGTCAGGACTTCCCAGCCCAACGAAAGTCCAATCCCCGCCAGGGCAAGAGCGGGCGCAGCGCCGACATGCAGGGCCAACATTCTGGCGAAGATCCGCGGTCGAGCTGCGAAGGCCCGCATCACCTGGTGCCTGAACGAGTCGCGGTTTTCGAGTGTCAGCATGAGCCAGGACATCAACGCAGGGCGTCTTGCCAGAATATGGTGCCGTCTCTGATAGGGCGCCAGAGTGCCGGCGGCGAAGCTCTCAGCCAGGATGATGGCCTGGCGGAATGCCAGGCACAGGCCCTCGCCGGTAATCGCATCCACCGTGCCGGAAGCGTCGCCGATGAGCACGATTCGGCCGCGATACACCTGCCGCAATTTTCGTGTTTCCGAAATCGCGCCCCTCTCCGCGGATGTTGTCTCCAAATCTTTCAGCCGCCCACCCACAGCGGGAAGCTCTTCCAGCGCTGCGTCGAGGCGCAGTCGCGGGTCCTGGGAGATGGCGGCGACACAGATTTCGTCGGGTGCAATCGCGGTCACATACAACTGGCAACGATTCCCCCAATGAATTTCCATGCAGCTTGTCCACGGCGCAACCCGATAGTGGCGGCGAAAAGCGAAACGCCGCGGGGAGGTAATGTTTTCGTCGAGACCGGCCCACTGGCGCACCCGAGAGTGAGCGCCGTCCGCTCCGACAATCCAGCGCGAACGGATCAGTTGCGTACCCAACCAAACCCCGTCGGTATGAAGCCCGGTGACAACACTCTGCCATAGAAGATTGACTCCAGCCGCGGCGGCACGCTCGATCATCAGGCGGTGCAACCTGGTTCTGCGCATGCCGATCCCTTGTCCGGCAGGAAAACTGGCATCGACCTGCAGCCCTGAACTGACAAAGCGGATGCCACGGAAGGGATAGGAATCATCGGCTGGGATGCTGATACCGAGATCGGCCAGGGCGCACACTCCATCTGGCATGAGGCCTTCACCGCAAGGTTTGTCGATGGGTGGAATCGCGCCATCGGCGACCGTTACCTCGAAGCCGCGCTGACGCGCGGCGATCGCGGCCGCGAGGCCGGCCGGGCCGCCTCCGATGATGAAAACGTCAGTGTCCCGCCTATGTGGTGAATTTGCCATTGTAAGAAAAATCGACTCCGCCTCAGAGCCGTTCACCAGCTCGCTTCCTGCTGTTGCTAAAGGGTCAGAGCTCGCTGCGCCAGGCCGAGCGCTTCAGACCAGAACTTCGTGGATGAATGAGCGAGCTCCACCACGCTCCGGATCGCGGCGACAAATTCGTCAGCTTGGTTTTCGGTAATCACCAGAGGCGGAGCGACTTTCAACACCATGAAGTCATTTCCGCAAATCTGGGTAAGAACCCCGTGGTCGCGAAACAGGCGCATCACCATGATCTGACCAAACATGGCGGGATGAATCTTCGCGAATGCCTCGAACGGAACTCGCAGGCTTAGACGGGCAGGAGTAGTGAATTCAATCCCCAGCAACAGTCCCATGCCGCGGACATCTCTCACCATCTCGTAGGAGGATAGTTCGTCTGCCAAGCGGCGTTGCAGCTCTTCCCCCATCCGCGTGGCGCGGCTTCCCAGTTTCTCGCGCTCGAGCACTTCGAGCGTAGCCAAGCCGGCGCGCATAGCCAGGCTGTTTTCACCAAACGTAGACGCATGCACGATGGCCCGCTGCATTGTGCGGTACACCGAGCCATAAACCGCATCGGACATCAAGGTTGCGCTGACGGGAATCAGGCCGCCACTCAGCGCCTTGGCTAGAACGACCATATCGGGATCGAGTCCGAAGTGGTGAGCCGCCAGAAACGGGCCGGTGCGATGCATGCCGGTCTGCACTTCGTCCAGGACAAAGAGCGATCCGTAGCGGCGGCACAGCGATTGTGCGGCAGGAAGATAGCCGGCATGCGGGACCCGTATGCCGCCTTCGGATTGCAGCGGCTCGACGAAGAATGCCGCGTAATGCCGGGTGGAGAGCTGCTGTTCGAGGGCTTCGAGATCTCCGAAAGGGACAGGCTTGGTATCAGGAAGAAGAGGGCCAAATCCGTCGCGCCAGTACTCGCCGTTCATAAGGGAGAGCGCACCACAGGTCAGACCGTGAAAAGCGCGGTCGGCGTAGAGCAAACCGCTCCGCCCCGTATGCGCCCGGGAAAATTTGATAGCGGCTTCGATGCCTTCGCTGCCCGAGCTGGCAAAAAATACCTTGGCGAGTTGTCCTCCGGCGCGGCGGCACAGACCTTCCGCCAGTTCGCCCGCTAGTTCCGAGACGTGGCTCTGCAGCATAACCGGGCCGCACTTTTGCAACTCGTCCACGATGGCGGCCAAAACGTCGCGATGATTGTGGCCCACGTTGTGAACGCAGTATCCAGAAAGAAAGTCGAGAATGCGACGGCCGTCGGCCGTGAACAGCTCGGCTCCCAGGCAACGTTGATAGCTGACCGAGAGTTCAAGTACGTTCAGCAACTTCACCCACTGGGGGTTCACATGTCGGGAGTAAAGGGCGTCGGTGGCAATGTATTGCGCAAGGGCCATGGTTATTTACGAGTCTCCGCACGCTGAAGGAATGGGATGAGCTCAGTCGAGGCGCACCGCCAAGGCACGAGCTGCAGAGTGCTGTATAGGCGAGCCAGTAACCCACGCATAACGCATGTGGGAGCGAGCGCTTAGGATCAGGCGATTTCGGCAGAGGGTTTGCCGGGTTCCAGGGCGTGCGGCTGCATCGCGGATTAGACCTTTAAGGAAAAACAGCCACGCCCTACCCATCCCGGATTTGATGCAACCCGGTCGTCGCGAAGAATAAACATGAACAACTTGTCATTTTCACGACACATCCATTCTGCCGGCCTGCGTGTGAATCATTGTAGAATCCATGGGTTATGTAGCTGCCGAACCGCATGGCAATGACCGTGGACCAGCCTGCTTCGCTGTTCTTCAGGATTCCTCCTTCAACCGGTCGAATCCTTGAGATATTCTGGTTGGCGGCAAAAAGCCGGCATTCGAATCGTGTTTTTGGGCGCAGGCTTGCACCTGGCTGGACTCTCGGGTTCAGCTTGCTTGCCACCCTCCTTATTACCACCCGCACCAGTGCTCAAGACAACTACGAAATCCAGGTGTACGGATACGACTTGGTCGACCCTGGACACACCATGGTCGAACTGCACAGCAACTTCACCATCGATGGCTCCAAGGCGATCGTCGATGGGGTTTATCCGACCAATCACGCCGAGCACGAGACGGTCGAAATCACTCATGGCTTCACGGACTGGTTCGAGTGCGGTTTTTATATATTTACGTCAATCACGGAAGGCCAGGGCTGGCAGTGGGTGGGCGATCACATTCGGCCGCGTGTCGCTGTCCCCAAGAAATGGCATTGGCCCGTCGGAGTCAGTCTGTCGAATGAGATTGGATACCAGAGGCGGCAGTATTCACCGGATACGTGGACCTGGGAAATTCGCCCCATCGTCGATCAAAAGGCCGGTCGATGGTATTGGTCTCTCAATCCCACGCTTGACCGGTCTTTCCACGGCGAGTCGGTACCGCAAGGCGTCGTTTTCTCACCCAATGCTAAATTCAGTTACGACCTGACCCACAAAGTTGCCGCCGGCCTCGAATATTATGGCTCGGTGGGGCCCGTGACCGGCTTCGATCCGCTATCCCAACAGCAGCACCAGATTTTTCCTGCGATTGATTTGAATATCGCACCGCAATGGGAAATCAATTTCGGCTTGGGCGTGGGCTTCACGGGGGCAACCGACCATCTGATTGCCAAGATGATCCTGGGTTACCGATTCAATTTCTGATCGATGTCGGTTGTACCACGACGAAAACTGTGGCAGGAAGTTCATACTACCGGTTCGCAAGCACCCGCCAGAAAGGCTGCTTTCCTCGGCCAGAGACGGCGAACTTTTTAACCCAGAGTGGAAAAGGAAACAGGGCTTGAGACTTTCGAATGACGTAGCTTTCCGGCGGGGCTTGGCCGTCATCATTATTCCAGGCGTCTTGCTCGTACTGTCGGCATCACTCTCGGCTCAGACCCTGGCTGGTAGGGTTACGAACGGGACCACGGGCAAGTCGGCTGCCGGGGAGGAAGTGGCGTTGATCAGCCCGGGCCCTGATATGAAGGAAGTGGGACGCACCCGAAGCGATGCGGGCGGCCGCTTCAAATTCCCTCTACCCGACGCGGGGCCGCATCTGGTTCGCGCCATCCACCAGGGCGTCAGCTACGATCGTGAGGTCCCACCTGCGGCAAATTCTGTTGAAATGCAGGTGTTCGATGTGTCGAGAGACGTGGCCGATATTGGCGTTACGGCCGACGTCATGCGCTTTCAGGCCCAGGGTAATGAATTGCAGGGCATCCGTCTGTTTGCCGTGAATAACGATTCCGCCCCTCCGCGAACCCAACTGCACGGCAAGAACTTCGATTTTTTTCTCCCCGATGGCGCCGAGATCGATCAGGGAATGGTGATGACCCGTGGCGGCCAGCCGGTTAATTCTCCTCCGGTCCGCGAAAAAGAAAAGAACCGCTACGGATTTGTCGTGCCACTGCGCCCGGGTGAGACCCAACTTCAAGTTGTTTTTCATATGAGCTATAGCGGAGAACTCAGCGTCGATCCCAAGCCGCTCCACGGCGCGCAACATTTTGTCGTGATGGTGGCAAAAACCATGCAGTTCATCGCGGCGCCAGGCGTTCAGTTCCAGTCCATGGAAGACCCGCGCCAGTCCGACGCTTTGGTCCGCGTGGTTTCCGACACCCGGATTGGCCAGCCGCTGAATTTCAAGATCTCGGGTACCGGCACCTTGAGTGAGCCCGGAGATGATAGTCAGGGAACTCCGCATCCCGTAGAGGACAACGCCGCCAATCAGACGGCACCCGATTCCCCGTCCGAAGAAGCGTCGGGAGCTCCGGTGCCCGCTTCTGAGTCGCTGAAGAAATATCGCTGGTACATCCTCGGAGCCTTTAGCCTGCTGCTGACCGCAGCGGTTGTTTACTTTACAAACCGCTCCCGAGCCGCGACGCCGAGCCGTGCGCGGACCTCAACTATGCAGAAATCCGACCGAACCCCTCAAGCGCGGGTGGCGGCCGCTCGTTCCGATCTTTCCTTTGAACAAATCAAGGATGAGTTGTTTCAACTCGAAGTGCGGCGCCAGCAAGGCGGTATTTCAGCGCCCGAATACACGCGCGCCCGGGCCACGCTGGATCGAAATCTGGAGCGGGCGATCAAGCGATCGCCTCGAAGCTAGACCTTCAGGACTCTAACCGCCTCCCATCCGCCACTCTAGTCAAACTGCTTCATACCGTCCAGCATTACCTTCGTGACTTGCGACAGGCCGGAAGAGGAATACCATCTTGAAATATCGGATGGACGTAACTGATGTCTCGAGCCGTCACTATCGTCGCCCTTCTATCCTGGCTCACGCTCTCCGTCGGTGCCTACGCGCAAAGTGGTTACCAGGTGGTTCAGGTCACCCAAGGCGGGACGATTTCCGGCACGGTTAAATGGTCAGGCCCGTTGCCCCACATATCCAGTTTTCCCATCGATAAGGATCCGCAGGTTTGCGATCCGGACGCGCAAAAGACTCGCGATCTTGAGCGGTTAGTCGTGGGTCCTCAGAACGGCGTGGCGAATACCGTCGTTTTCCTGAAGGACATCTCCCGCGGAAAAGCCATGGACATCCCCGAGCCCCTGCGCTCCTTGAATCAGAAGCAATGCCGCTATGAGCCTCATATCCTGTTGGTGCCGGAGAATGGGCCGCTTCAGCTGAGGAGTTCGGATGCGGTCCTGCACACGGTTCACATGGACGGCGCAGCCAGTTATAACTTGCCGTTCCCTTTCGTCGACCGGACGATCACTCGCACCATGCCCACCCCTGGACTGGTCAATGTGAGATGTAACGGCGGCCATTCCTGGATGAATGCTGAGATCATGGTGGTGCCTCATCCCTATTACACCGTGACTGATGAAAACGGAAAGTTCGAACTGACAGACGTGCCGCCGGGTCAGTATCAGATCGTGGCCTGGCACGAAGGTTGGAAACTTGAACGAGAAGAAGCCGCTTTCGACGTCCTTACCGAACGTAAAATCAGGCGTCCCGTTTTCTCCGACCCGAGAACCTGGGAGAAACCGGTTACCGTCGCTCCCGACGGAAACGCTGTTATAAATTTTGTCCTGAGCGAGAAGTAGTCCTGACGCAAAGCTCCCGCATTCCCGCATTCTCATGACTCGAGGTTCGAACCAGAATTCGGCTCAGTGACAATTGCTGGTCGCGGGACGCCCCGCAAAGCGAGCCTGAATCCAGGTCAGTTGATCTCTCACGGAGTCTCCCAACAGGCCTGCCGAGTCGGAGTCTTGGTACTGGTGGAATAGCACCACGTCCCGCTGCTTGCACATACCCGCAACCATCCGCGCCATTATGCCGGTACGGACCACCGGATCAGAGCCACTGCTAATGATCAGGAGTGGCCCACGCGCGGGCTTTCGTCCGATAGTATTTCTGGCAAGAAACTCCTGTACCAGGCCGTTCTCCTTCCAATCCCGCCGCAGCAGCTGGCCGGCGGTAAGTTCGGAGTCCGGGACCGTCACCGCGCAGGCATTCTCAATCTCTCGATAAAGAGAAAGCGCTTTGTCTGTAAGCACACGTTTTACTTCAAATGTCGGGTAAAGCGTTTGAACTCCGTACACCAAGGCCAACACCTGGCCAGGGGAACTTGCCTCGAAGACCATAGCGTCGACATCCTTCCCATCCGCGACAGCGGAAACTGCAATTCCTCCCAAATAGCCGGGATCGCGGATCTCCCCTTCCAGTTCCGCTACTCCTAACGCCGCCAGGCCTCCCGTAGATTCTCCAATCACGATCCATCGGTTGCCCAAGGCGGGCACGGCAGAGCGCGCGGCGGCAATCGAATAGAGCACATCCGTCGCGTTCGTTTGCAGATCAACCGAGGCGTTTCGGAAATCTGTTCCCAGTCCGGCGTAATCTGCCGCCACCACCGCATAACCCAGCTTGACGTACATGGAAAGAAATGGACCCTGGTTCAGATTTCTCATGAGCGAGGGGGCGCACTGGCGGGCCACGCCGGTAAATCCGTGGGCCCATGCGATGACCGGCCGGCCGCCGGTGGGTGGCGGCTCGTCCGGCACCAGCACGACGCCGGACGCAGCCACATCGCCACCGTTGGCCGAGCGTGAGTGATAGAGAATGCGGACTGCGGATATTCCTTCAGGCAGTTGGTAATCGTCAAACCTCTCCGAACGAATCAACTCGCCCGGCCGGCCTGCAGGAAGCGGAATGGGAGTTGAATAAAAGCTGGTGATGGGAAGGAACCCTCGAGACTCGACTGCGGGCGTTCGCGGCTCCGTTTGGCTTCGAGCCAGCTCCCCAAAGGCGGCGGACACCAGGACAGCGGCGACACTAACGAAATAGAGGGTCCAAGAACGAGATCCCAGACGTGCCAGCCCTGTTTTCCGCACGCTCCACCATCGTTGCCGCCCGCGTCTTTCTTTGGTAGACCCGGACCGGTCCCGGCTTCAGGCCTTTCCCGCCATCATGGTTCCAAGAACCACCGGCAGATAGATCACCGAGGCATGAACGACACGGCTTGCCAGCACTCTTGAGCCCGAAGCGGCCAGCTTGACCGTGTGATAGATGAAAAACGCGCCCGCGGCCAGCATAATCAGCGAATAGACGGCACCATGCCGACCCGCCACAGGCAGCAGGGTGACCAGCACCAGAACCAGCGTGAATAAGATGATCTCCGCTTTGGTAAATCGGCCGTCGACATCGAACCGGGGCAGCATTCGAAAACCCGCTCCGGCGTAGTCTTCGCGGTATAGCAACGCGATCGCCAGGAAGTGAGGGAACTGCCACAGAAAGAGGACTCCGAAAAGCAACCATGCATTGCGATCGACACTACCGGACGCAGCCGCCCAACCGATGAGCGTAGGCATGGCGCCAGGTACCGCGCCTAACAGCGTACACAGCGCTGTCTTCCTCTTCAGCGGCGTATAAACCAGGAGGTATCCCAGCAGAGTTCCGATAGCCAGCAAAGCCGACAGGACATTCACTGACACCGCCAGGAGTGCGCCACCGGCGAGGCTCAGCGAGAGCCCGAACCAGCAGGCCTCTTTGCCACTGAGTCTGCCTGCGACCAGGGGCCGCTGCGCGGTGCGCCGCATCCGGGCGTCATGGAAGCGCTCCATCAGCTGATTGAGAGTCGCCGTCCCGCTGGCGACCAGCAATGTTCCCAGTAGAGTGGTCACCAGCCTTCCGACCCGCAACGGACCTTCAGAACCGAGATAGTAGCCCGCCGATGTGGTCATCAGGATCAGCAGGTTTACCTCAGGCTTGGTCAGCGCGTAGTAATCCCTCAGCCTGGAAGCCAGGGTATTGCCTGCGTGAGGATCAGCTACTGCGCGGGAGGAGGCCATAAGGTCGGGGTCGGACTGGAAACACCGGCGGTCTTCCAGAGCGGGTCGGCTTCCGCCGTGTCCCGACATTGGTTCCGGTTGCGATACATAATGAAAATCATAGCAAGCGACATCAGAGTAGGCGGGATTATCAGGATCAGAATTCCGCTCCGCAAGGCCTGGATCATGCGCGCGCCCGAGGAAGCAGCCTGGGTGTAGCACAGCGCACAACTCTGCGCCAGAGCTGGCAGCGGGGTCGCCAATACAACCAGCGCCGCGGCCACGATCAGCGCCAGTCTTGTTGGCAATGCTTCACGTCTCATTTGCGTCAAAATCCCTTCTCATTCTTCTGCGATTCAGCTTTGAGCGGACAGCAAAACGGCGGTTAAGATCACGAACAATAACCTCCGCAGTGCGCGAGCCGGAAGCTGTCGGTCCACCCAAACTGCATTGAAAGCAGCACAAAAACTGTGAACAGCACCACGAACAACAAGAACCCGCGCTTTTCCGCCCACAGGTGCATGAAAACCATCACCGCCACTCCGGCCTCGACGATAGCCACGGAGAACATGCGCCGAAACATTTGCGCAGGGCTGATATTTTGATAGGCGATAACGAATTGCAGACCCGCCAACGCCAGAATGCAGAAATAAACGACAAGATACTTTCCAATTCCTTCAGACTTGCGCTGTGCGTCGGTTGCCATGGCGTCGCGCTCCCTGCCTTTAGTGGGCGAGATTCATCAGATACACGAACGGTACGACGAACATCCAGACCAGATCGACGAAATGCCAGTAGAGTCCCGTAATTTCGATGTCATCCGCGTTATAACGGCCACCCCGATAACGCAAACCAACGATCAGCAGGGCGATCACACCTCCAATGACGTGGGTGATGTGCAATCCGGTAACACTGAAGAACGATGCACCGAACAGACCCGTTCCCCAGGGATTCTTGAACATTGTCATCCCTTCGCCGATCAGGCCCAGCCATTCCCGGATATGCAAAAATGCGAATGCAACGCCAGCCAGTGCGGTGATCATCGTCCAGCGAAAGGCGCCGGCTTTGTCTCCCAGCTTCGCCGCTCGGACGCCAAGAAACATAGTCAGGCTGCTGGTGAGGAGGATCAACGTCATTACAGCCACATTGACAATGCTGTGAAAAGGTCGCGGCCAGTTGGGAGTGGAGTTGCGCAGAAATCCATAGGCTACCAGGCAGGCGGAAAACGTCATCGTGTCAGCGATGATGAACAGCCACATCGCCAGTTTCTTGGTGGGAATGGAGAAGGGAGGCTCTGCCACCAGACCTGCGGAGTGTCCTGGGATCGTCAAATCGGCTTGACTCACGCGCGTCTCCTGTTTGTGCTAACGCTAAACTTTCATCCACAGCAGCAACAGCAGATACACCCACAGCAAATCGACGAAATGCCAGTAGCGCGAGGTTGCATCCAGTGTGCTGCGACGCAGCTCCGACTTTCCCAGCTTCCTGATGACGTAGAGCAAGCCGGCCAGTCCTCCCAGTACGTGCAGCACATGGGTGACCGTGAACAGATAGAAAAAGGAACTGCTGGGATTGGTAGCGAGATAAAAACCTTCGGCGCTGAGCCGGGCCCACGCCACATACTGGCCGATCACGAAGAGTAAGCCGATGACCAGAGTGATATAAAGCCAGCGCGCCGGGCTCTCCCCCGGGATCGCGATACCGCCCATGAAACTTGCCACGCGGCGGCGGGCTACCTCGAGCGTCACGCTGCTGGCCAGAAGCAGTGCGGTATTCAGGTATAGGATCGACGGCAAGCTGAAGCTTTGCCAGTCCAGCGATGAGCCCTTACGCACGATCATGGCGCTGGTCAGCGCCGCAAACATCATAGAGATGGCATACACCACGACCCAGATGCCGGTGCTCGCCGGCGGCGGCGAGTAACTCTGTACGAGAAGCTCTCCATTCGCCGGGACCAGATTCCGCCAGCCACCATTTCCTGATTCGCGCGGACGCCGCGGTTCGATTTTCGGTGGTTCGTGAACCGTCGTCGCCATAAGTCGCTCACTCCTCCTCAGACTGCAAAGTTTCGCGCGTTAGTTCTCGTCGTGCTCGGTCGTAACCTGTTCGGACGAAGTCTGCATCACATAGTCGCCCGTGGAACTCTGCACCCCGTACTGGTACGGGTCGTGATAGACCACGGGATGCTTTCCGCCAAAGTTGTCGAAAGGCGGGGGCGATGCCGTGCTCCACTCCAGCGAAGTGCCTTCCCACGGATTATCGGGGGCAGGCTTGCCCCAGAACCGGCTGTGTATCAGGTTGTACAGAAAGATGAACTGGGCCACGCCGGTCGCGATCGCGGCGACGGTAATAAATCTGTGCACCGGAATGAGCGGCTGCAGATAGTCGTCCACGAAGGCCTGGTAACGACGCACGTTGGCGGCGATCCCCAGATAGTGGAACGGCATGAAGATGCAATAGGTGCCGACAAAACTGAGCCAGAAGTGGATCTTGCCCAGGGTTTCATTCATCATGCGCCCGGTCATCTTGGGGAACCAGAAATACGTTCCGGCAAAGATTCCGAAGATTGCCGCCACTGCCATCACCATGTGGAAGTGGCCCACCACGAAATAAGTGGCGTGCAGCATGATGTCAATCGAGGGCTGCGCCAGAAAGAAGCCGCTCACGCCGCCGCTCACGAACATCGAAATAAAGCCCAGCGCGAACAACGAGGCGGTATTGATCCGCAACTTCGAGCCATACAAGCTCCCGATCCACATCAATACGATAATGGTCGCGGGAATGGTGATGATCAGGGTGGGAAACGAGAATGCCAGCGAAGAGAAAGGATTCATCCCACTGACGAACATGTGATGTCCGTAGACCATGTAGCTGAGAACGGCAATCGCCGCCATACAGCCGATCATCACTCGGTGGCTGAGCAGCGGCCTGCGCATGTTGGTGATCAGGACATGAGAAACAATGCCCATCCCGGGCACGATTGCGATGTACACCTCGGGATGTCCAAAGAACCAAAACAGGTGCTGCCAAAGCAGCGTGGAGCCGCCGGAGTGCGGCTGCAGTTGATCGTTAATCACCAGGTTCGACGGAACAAAGAAACTTGTGCCCGCCACGTGGTCCAGAATCAGCAGAATGCAGGCCGGCATCAGCACGGCAAACGCGGTGAGGCCCATGCAGGACGTAATGAACCATGCCCAGGCAGTGAGAGGCAGCCGCATCAGGCTCATGCCCTTCACTCGCATATCGAGCGTGGTGGTGATGAAGTTCAACGAGCCCAGCAACTGGCCGATGCAGAAGATCGCGATAGAAGCCGCCCAGAGAACGACACCGAGACCTTGACCGGGGCCGGCTACCGCACCCACCGCACTCAAAGGCGCGTACTGCGTCCAGCCACCCAGGGTAGGCCCGTCGCCTACGAAGAAGGACGTCATCATGACGATAAAAGCCACGAAGGTGACCCAGAACGACATCATGTTAAACCGCGGGAAAGGCATGTCCTCCGCGCCCACCTGGATGGGCAGGAAGAAATTACCGAACGCCGCGAAAGGCGCCGTAGTCAGGACAAAGAAGACCATGATGGTTCCATGCATGGTCATCAGTTGAAGGTAGTACTCCGGGGTCATAATGTTGCCGGGCGCCCCGGTCTTGGAAAGAAAGTGCAGGCCGGGTATGGCTAAATTTGTCCACCCCAGGTGCAAGCGCATGATCCAGGAAAGCACCATGCCCACGAAGACCGCCACCAGGGCCAGGACGTAGTACTGCTTACCGATCACTTTGTGGTCGAGGCTGAAGACGTGCTTTCGAATGAAGCCCTGGGGCGGAGCATGATGTTGCGCCGCATGTGCCGAGACATCGTGCATGTAATTTACCTCAAACCAGAAATGCCTTGGTCGCGCCAATTCGAGCGCAGCGCCCAGCTACTGCAGCGCGGCCTCTTTTTTCAGCCAATTGTCGTAATCTGCCTGCGAATACACCGAAAGATAGGCCTTCATGTTGTAGTGCCCGAGGCCGCAGAGCTGGGTACAAACAATTTCGTATCTCCCGATTTTTGTGGCCGTGAAATGAATCGAGAGATCCAGGCCGGGGACGAAGTCCTGCTGGACTCGCAACTCCGGCACGTAAAAAGAATGTCCCACATCCCGCGCATGCATCAGCAGATGGATTTCCCGGTTCACCGGAATCGCCATTTCAGCGGTGACAATATCGTCCTTGGAATCCTGATCGTTGGTTTGATCGAGACCAAAGAAGTTTTCGTTGGCCTCGTTGATAAGCGTGGGATGAAGCGGTCCAAACTTTCCGTCAGGACCGGGATAGCGGAAATAGAAGGCGAATTGCGCGGCCTGCACCTGGATCTGCACCGCATCGGCGGAGGGCGGGGTGAAATATACGCTGGCCCACGCCCTGGTTCCGAAAATTCCAAGCGCTAGAACTTCAGTTCCCACCAGCAGGAAGGCGGCAATGACCAGCCCTCTGGCTCCGCCTGGAAACTTTCCGATTTTCGCGTCTTTGGGGCGGTTGGAAAACTTCCAGACAAAAATGGCGAGAATAAACTGTGCCGCCAGAAAAGAGATTCCGGCTTCCGCCATGGTCTCAGACATCTGCTCATCGATCAGATGTCCGTGAACCGAAATGTCCTGAGGCTCGGGCCAGGTGTGGCGCAGGATGGGAATCGCCGAAGCGATTGCAATCACGATAATGGTCAGCGCGAAGAATTTCGCCATGATATTTCGTTTCCGCCAGTGTTCTGATCTCGGCCCTATCGTCGCCCCTTCAGAGCGAATCTCCAGATTCCATCCGTGCCGCTCGCCCGCGATGCTACCTGAACGAGCTAAACGCGAGCTGAACTCTCCATGGATATTTGTTCATTCACTTCGAATCCACTCTGTTCAGTCGCGAGAGGAGCACCAGGTTTCAACCCATCCTGCGATGACCTCAGGCCACACCCTCGGAGGAGTCAGCCGCGAAAGATTTCAGCGCGCTGGCCTCATCCTTTTCAATATCTAACACATTGGAGAGACGCGTCATGTGCAGCAGGTCCAATACCCGTTGGTTGAGGTTTGCAAATTTCAGCCTGCCTCCCTTGGTCCGAATGGTGGTGAAGGCCTTTACCAGTTCACCGACACCTGAGCTATCGACATACACCACCTCGCCCAGATTCATCACGATCTTATTGGCACCCTTATCCGCCAGGTCGCGTACGATCTCACGCAGCATCACATTGCCTTCGCCCAGCGTGATCCTTCCGCTCACGTCCAGGATGAACACATTACCAATCTGCCGCGTGACTGTGGTCATCTTGATGGGAGCGTGGCCCTCCATGCTGAGAGCGCGATGATCGAGAATGGCACAGGCGGTGGTGGCGATTTCTTGCGATTCCGTCCGCACAACGACCAGCGAGCGCCCCTCCTTGAGGACTTCGCGGAAAAACGATGCATCGTCGGAAGCTTTCTGATCGGCTGTCGGTTTGGGCGCCCCGGCTTCGTGCGCGATCGCCCCGCCGGTGCTGGCTCCCGCCCCGGCGCCGGCCAGTCCGAGTAGAGCGGCCGCGCCAAAGCCCAGAGCAAACACCGCTCCGATACCGGGAAGAAGCAGCGTGGCGGCCGCAACTCCTGCCGTCATGCCTGCGGCTCCGCCCACAAAGCCTCCGGCGAAGGCCCCCAATTGCTTGCCTACGGTCTTGGCTTCACTTTCGGAACGAGTCAGGAACACCAGGGACGATTCAGGAACACCCTTCTGCAGGAGTTCCTTTACGCTCTCCTCGGCGCTATCCCGCGAAGCAAACACCCCGATCGCAGTCTCCATCTAGGTCCTCCTTGCCACCCCGTCAGGGTTCCAGTCGAGGTACGTATCTGGGACGCTCGGGCGGGACGTCGTTCAGGCACTGGCAATTTCTCCAGCCAACGAATCGTCTCGACTACCTCACTTGGCTTTGAATGTGAAGTCGGCAGTACCCGGCTTACCTGCAGCCACCGTCACCTTCGCCGTCTGAGTTCCGTATTCTTCCTGCCATGC
Organism: Terriglobia bacterium; assembly: GCA_963822555.1. Classification (GTDB taxonomy): domain Bacteria; phylum Acidobacteriota; class Terriglobia; order Terriglobales; family Acidobacteriaceae; genus JAIQFF01. The sequence continues at coordinate 2,136,144 of CAWGHY010000002.1, read as the reverse complement.
CGTCACCGTATAGTTCCCGGGAGGAACGTTCTCGATGGTGTAGGAGCCCTTATCGTCGGTCATCGCGTAAGGTCCTTTGACCACCACAAAATAACCGTGCATCCAGGGATGGATATTGCACTTTACGGGAATCGCGACCTCTTCCGTCTTCCAGCTCGTCTCGATCGGCGGCGCTCCGGGCGGCTGCGACTTGTTCCACGGGATATTGCCTGCCAACGGGTTGGGCAGTGGGTGAATATTATGGGTGGTCTGATCGCTGGTCGTGACTTTGAATTTCTGGTTGACGTCCATCGCCAGCACGTGAGGCGTGTACATACAATTTTTCTGGTCGAACACTGGCTCTTGCGATGGTGTCTGGCTCGCCTCGGCAGCGCTCAGCCCCTCGGAAATGTAGAGCACAACGTTCTCCAGGCCCCCGCCCGCACCCACTACCACATTTTCGAGGTGGGCTGGACTATTCTCGTGCTGCTTGACGCAGAACGGGTCCTTCGACATGTCGATGCCCTTCATGTGCGGGGCCGCGCCGTCCAACTTGACTGTGCCCGTGATTTTTCCCTCAGCAGCCGCACTCACGCTTCGCGTGGACCACAAGAGACCGAATGCCAGCAACAGCAACATTGAGGTCAGGCCTGCCACTTTGTAGTGCACTCTCATTTGCTTCTCCCTTTGTTACAGAGACTTGTTCATTGCTATGGAGCTGGTGCGGGCGCCGCGGGAGCTCCAGGTTTCAAACCGATTTGCCGGGCGATCTCCTTTTCCTTGCTCTTCATGGGCTGCAGGGTACGCAAGTAGAACACCAGGTCCCAGGCTTCATCGGGCTTGATGTTGTCCGACCAGGAAGGCATCGGCGTTCCGTCCAACCCGGTCATGAAGATGGTGTACAGATCCTCATCGGTCGTACCGCATTTGAAGCGTTTTCCATCGTGAAAATTGAATGCCTGAATCGGCCGGTTTTGATCATCCGTAAGGGTCGCGGCGGAGGGTCCATTTCCCCTTCCGGTCGGCCCGTGGCACTTCCAGCATTCCACCTTCTGAAACACCGCCTGCCCCGCTTTAATTCTGTCGGCAGTAATCTCAGGCTTGGGCGGAACCTGAATCGGCGTTCCCGGCTTTTCAGATACGAAGCGCGGCGAGAAGTGCTTTACGTAGGCCACCAGATCAGCTCGTTGCTGGGCCGAAAGGGCATTCCACGATGGCATGTTCGAGTTGTCCAGACCGCGTCCGATGGTGTTGTAGAGGTCGGAGTCCAACGGCAGAGTTCCCGTAGTTGTGGACCGGCATTTAAATATTCCGAGGGTGAAATTGCGCGGTTTGGGGTCGATCCATTGGGCGTTTTCTCCTTCTCCGTCGCCCAGCACGCCGTGACAACCCACACAGTACCGGCGGTAGCTGCCTTCGGCGGCCGCGGCATGACCGGTCAGGCCGCCGATGTGGCTTTCCATTCCCAGTCGCTGATTTTCCTCAGCTTCCGTCGCCTGCGCCCACGACAAGCTGCAAAGACCAACCACCGCCACCGCCGCCAGAATCAGCGAACCGTTCCATATCATTCTTCGCATCGGCGTTCCCTCGTCTAAAAGTCGAAGTCGAATCCCAACAGCACACTGCTGCTGGTCAGGTCGGTACCATCCGGAGCCGTTCCGCGTTGCCGGATCCAGGAATACTCGTTATGGAAGGCGAATCCGGCGCGGCTGTTCATAATCGGCATATACCTGTACCCAAACACGTAATTGTCGATGTTCCCCAGATTGGAAGCCGTACCAGGAATGGCTTGCTGCGACATTCGTATCCATTCTGACCGCTGGATGAAGATCAGCTGCGGACTATATACGTAATGGGTCTCGACGAACTCGCCATTCCAAACTGCCGACCGCGCGCCGGTCGGAAGTGGTGAATTGGCGGCGGTACTGGTGGCAAAGAATGCATTGTCCGAGCCGTGTTGGGTCACGACTTGGAAATCCAGCTTGCCGAGGTAGAATATTCCGTTAAAACCTTCGCGACTGAAGGTCTTGTTCCCGAAACCACCGCCCGCGATTGGTGCCCCTCCCGAGGTCAGAAAACCTGTCGGCACCTGTCCCACCATGGCGTAGAAGCCGACGCGCTGAGTCCCGAGTCTACCGGCATCGAAGGCCTGACTCCCCGCAAAGAACCCGCTATAGGCATTGCTGTTGAGCAAGTCGACGTTGCCATCGCTCGAGCTGAGCAGGGCGGCGGAAACTCGAGTGCGGTCGTTCGCCGAATGGCCCATCCATTCCAGTCCAAACTGGTTGTCGCCGATTTGCCCGAAGAAGTTGTTGTCCCCAACCGGAATGAAGTGGTAAATCTGGAAACCGCCGCCATTTGCCGTAAGAGTCAGCCCACGTTTCTCGGAAACGATATTATCCAGTTCGAATTTTCCCATCTTGACGTTGAGCCAGGGGCTGCCAAACAGGTTATCCAGCCGAGCATTGACCGACTCAAAGTGGAACAGGGCGGTCTCATCCGACGACAGGACAAACAAAAAGGAAATATTCTTGTCGAGCGTGCCGCCCGAAAGGATATCGAGACCGCCAACGTCGAAGCCGTGGGCGGTGATCTGCTGCTCTCCGGTCGGGGCCTGGTCGACGGCCACCTTGTCGGTGCTCTCCCGGTGCCAGAACGGGGTGATGCGCATGGTCACTGGCCAATAGCCGTTGCTTTGCCAGATCGGAGCATCCCGATCGTTCATCAACTGATAGCCATTGTCCTTAAACTTTTGTCCGAAGTAATTGAGCATGGGCCATGCTTCATGGCAGGCCGAACAACGGAGGCCATACTTGCGGGCAAAGGCGGGAAGGGCTTGGGCACGGTCGGCAAAAAAAGTGGAGAAAAGGACCAACAGCAAACTGCTTACGACAGTCTTCCGAAGAGCGCTCATGCAGTCCTCCTGAGCGACGCGAACGTGGCGCGACAGCATCAACTGCAAAAAGACAACATACCCTGGGTTGTAAACATGCTACTTTCTAGCTCAGTCATCCCGCCGCTCCGGCGTACACTCCCTGGTTCGGGACGTCGATAGAATCGGCCACGGATTCCTGATGTGCGTGCATACGCACTTACTAACCTGTACCGTAAAAAGCTTGCCAGGCGTATCCCTTGGCCCAGCAGGCCTCCCTGCCAATCATCGGAGCTCTTCTTGAAAAGGAAATGAGAATGGCGTGACCACAAAGCCTTGCGAGCAGAACTCTCACTGAACCGGTCGGAGAAGGTATTCCTCAACCCTTCCTCGGATCGCGTGACGAAACCGTGCTTCGGCAAACGCACTGAAACACAATAGGTCCGAAACATTACCGCAACATTGCAGCAAGATGACATTTTGTTCATCTTGACGGATTGCGAGGTTCCTTCCGGCCGCAGATGCCGGAGGATATGGAATCGCCGCCACTTAGGGATTGGAGACTGCAGTAAATGCTTCGGGAGGATCAAAGAAGCAACGCCGCCAGAACGCTTGCTCCGACAGAGTGCCGGTCTTCCACTGCCGGAGGGCGGGAAGGGTTGCAGCCGTCATCCCGCCGTCCTCTGAATCAAAAATAACCACAACTCCATCGATACCGGTCGAACCCTTCGCAGCATCGGCATAGGCTTTATCAAATAAGGACTTTGCAAACGCGAGTTTCGCTGCCGGCCCGCCGTCAGTTGCACTGTCGGTCTTCTGAACCGAAACTATGCTGACCGTTTTACCGCGAAGCGGAGCCCAATCTCCGGGGAAGGATGCGATCTGTTCGCCTTGCACTTGGAATGGCGGTTGGGCGACGGCGGCCTGTCCCGGCGTCTGCTTCTCGGGCTGGATCGCGGGCGCTGGTGCGCTGGCCCCAGCACCTGGCATCTCCAGACTCGAACGCCGGATCCACCCTCGGGAAAGGCCGGAGATTCGGACGTGGACCCAGTTTGGATTCGAATCCAGAACTTCGAACTCATCTTCCTCAGCCGCTTGAAATAAAACCTTGGCTCCTTGGCTTGGAGCCGTAAACACCGGCGTCTGCGCTTTCTTGACGGCCGCCAGGTTGCCGGGGTGGACCTGATGTTGGAGGATCTCTTCTAAAGCACTGGCTTCTTTTTCCTGTTCCCGAGTGTGTTTGTCGACGATTGCTTTCTCTGTCGCCAGCTCCGCGACTTGGTTTGCATCCAGGGGTTTTCTCAAGTTGAATGGCGAACCGGCGGGAGCGATTCTGGATTGCACAATCGGCGTCGCATTGCCTGGCGCTGGCGCGGAGATCGTCGGCTCAGTCTCGGGATTGGGCGCGGGCGTTGGCGTCCTCATACTCGCGCCTGCATTCGGGGTGACGCTGCCCAGCTCTTCCTGTAAGCGGTCGAGAAAATCATTTTCCAGGCGGCCATTGGAAGGGAGCACCTGATAGCCGGATTTCCCGGCAACGGGATCGGTGTACCAGGCGGTGATGGTCGCGTTCACCCGCACCATTGATCCGCCCGACGGCGTGGAAACCACCTGCGTCTCGCATTGAAAATAGGCACGCTGAAAGCGATTCAAGGGGAGATCGGTGGGCGCGATAAATCCGTCCAAGACCGGAAGTCGCCCGGAGGAGAACCGTGATTCCTTCATACGTTTCTCCACCGTCGCTTTGGATTGTGGAAATGTGCGCTCGTATGGAACGCGCTGAGCACCCATGGCATGGGTGAAGACTATTGTCAGAATTGCGCAGAAGAAAGAAAACCGTAGCTGCCTTGCGAGGCCCAGGAATCGGAGCTGCACCGCTCTCATGGGAGCGGCTCCAGTTGGTTGTGGTTGAGCCAACCGTGTTGCCCATCGGTGGTTTCCACACCATACCAATAAGGAGTTACGACCAGGATTACGACTTCCGCGCCGGCGTCCAGAACCTTCACATTCTTCGCACTTTGAAAGGGAGCGGACTTCAGCGGACCTCCCGGGGCTTTGACTACACGCTCCGCTTGGCGGCGCAGCGATTCGACGCGCTGGTCCAAGGTCTGCGCCGAGGATTGCGCGGCCGTCAGCGCGGAAGCTTCGTCCGCTTCCTTTTTCTGTTCCTCCAGCTCTTTGGCGGTCTTCTCTTGACGCTGTTTTTCGCGTTCCTCGGCTTGTTTCTTCGTTGCCTCAACCGTGTCGACGCGATCCTGGATGTCCTGGCATTCGGCGTTCTCCACGCTTCCATCCGAGGGATGCACGGTGCGCCGGAGATCTTCTACAAAAACTGCGTCGATGCGCAAGATAGTCTTGGATTCACTTTTGCTCTGCACTACATAGCGCACAGCCAACGTGCCCTGGTCATTGCTTTCTTTGAAATTGAGCGGAGCGAGCACCCCGGTGCGGACCTTGTAATAAACCTCCCCCGGACCCTTCCACTCGGGAAAAAGCGACGAGGAACTAGCCGGAGTGGCGCTTTCAATGTACTTGTCCTTGTTGTACTCCCTGCTGCCCTGGATGATGCCATCGTTCACGACATCTTCCACGGCCTGCACCACTTCCTTCTCGGGGGCGTCGATCTCGGTGGAAAAACCCAAGCCGTAGTCCTGCGTTTTCGGTTTTTTGTGATGTTCGCGGCCGTAAACCAGGGGAACCACCGTTAGCCAGCACACCGCAAACAACACGGTGACTATCAAGAAATTCGCAACGGAGAAATGGTGGGAGGCTGGCCGGCGTCGCCCGGCGGAAAGCAACAAGACGTGCCACGGCTTCTCTCGAACGGTGGGACTCATGAACCCAGGATTCTGGTCGGCGTGCACTGCCACTGCATCCATCTCTTGATTCCTTACGCTTGAGAGCGGGACGCTGTCAATACCGGATGGATCAAGAGGCGACCTGTTTTTGCAATTCCTTGGAGCGTTGTCCAGGACCAAACTCGCAGTTTTTTTGGACGGAGACAAATCTTTTACAAATGACGCACAAAATGAGTGCTAGTCTTTCCGTCAAATTGGGTGGAAAAGTTGCCGGGCAAGTCATCCAATCGCGGCTCATCGGGGCAAGAAATTGTCCGGATCCAGTCCGGATCGGGGCGAATGCGGGATCGTGACGCCAAACAGCAAGCCCTTATCGTCGCTGCCCTCAAACTGTTCGCCAGCAAGGGATACGATGCCACGACCACCCGTGAAATCGCCACTTGCGCCGGCTGCTCCGAAGGCTTGATTCACCGCTATTTCAAGAGCAAGGCGGGCTTGCTGTCGGCATTAATCGGCCACCGCATTTCCCAGGAGGTGGCGGACCTCGCGCACCACGTCGGCCCCGCCCGGTCCTTCAAAGATGAATATCTTCAGTTGGTCGATTGGGCAGTACAGAATATGTGGGCGGATCGCGAGTTTCTACGGGTGGCCATCCCACGCGCAGTGCTCGATCCCAGCTTCGGGCGCGCGTTGCTCAGACTCGGTCCACAGCAGAAGGCCCGAGCGATCGCCCGGAGGCTGAGGAAATTCAAAGAGTGCAAAGCGCTGCCCGCCACCGAACTGGATGCGATGATCCAACTTATAACCGTGCTCGGATTTATGTTCGGTTTTATGCGTCCAGGCGTTCTCCGGCAGGACCGCAAGCTTGCCGCCGCCAGTGCATCCACGCTGGCCAGGCTGGTTGTGCGCAGCATTCCTTCGGTTCGCGGTTAATTTTCTCCCCATCCCCCGAGCGCGAGCGCGACGAGGCCCCTGGATGTTTGACTTGGCCCTGCGTCAAAGCCGGCATCGGAGGCAATCCCCCGTCAGGGCATCGCAGTTTCCCGCATCCCACTTTTGGGTGTAAAGTCTTGGATCGGGGAACACCCTCCCATGCGTTTACTGCTGGTAGAAGATGATTTACCGATTCAGCGATTCCTGAAGCGGGCTTTAGTGGAAACCGGATACCAGGTGGATACGGCCAGCAATGCCAAAGCCGCTGAAGCCGCAGCCCTGGAAGGGGTTCACGATGCCTTCATCATTGACCTTGGCCTTCCCGACATGGATGGATTGGAATTGATTGCCCGCTGCCGTGCTCAAGGCAGTCTGGCGCCCGTTTTGATCGTGTCGGCCCGGCGTTCCGTGGATGACCGGGTCAAGGGATTGGAGCGGGGCGGAGACGACTACCTCACCAAGCCGTTCGCGCTTCCAGAATTGATGGCAAGGCTCAGGAACCTCCTGCGCCGGTCGGCCGTTCCGCAAAATGAGTCGGCACGTCTGCAAGCTGCCGACTTGCAGCTCGATTTGGTACGGCGGGAAGCCCGGCGGGGCGATCATTTTCTGCAACTGACTCCCCAAGAATTTTCCCTGCTCGAATATCTCTGCCGGAACGAAGGTCGCGTCGTTACCCGCACCATGATTTTGGACCATGTCTGGCGTATGCAAATTGATCCGGCAACCAACGTCGTGGATGTTCATATATATCGTCTACGCAGTAAGGTGGACCATGAAACGACGCGACCCCTGATTCACACGATTCGTGGTGTTGGCTACGTTCTCAAAAATGTCTAAAAGCCTGAACACAACCGCCGCTTGGCGGATCTCGATTTGGACAACCCTGGCATTTGCGCTGGGTACTGCAGTGGCTTTTTCCATCGTTTATTTCCTCGTCGCACAGGGTGTTCGGAAACGCAGTGACACCTGGCTTAGCGGCGAAGCCGAAGTTCTGGCACGCGTCTCTGCCGATACTCCCAAAGATCATCTGTACCATCGAGTCGTTGCAGAGGTGGCCGAACTTGCCACGCAGGAAGTACCAGATGAGCGCAATGCCAAAGGGGAAAGACTGAATTCCGTTTTCTTTTTGGGGACCGACTCCAACAGCAGCGATCCTCCGTTGTGGGTCGGGCCAGGCCCCCAGGACGCCTTTGTCAGCGCGCTGCAACAGGCAAAATTGGTTCGGGGAACTCCGCGCTCAGTCCGGGTGGAGGGATGGGACGAGACCTTTCGAGTCGTTTTCCAGGTGCAAGACGGAAAGGCTGTCTATATAGGTCTCTCCGATCGTGGGTCTAAGCATTTACTACGCGAGCTGGCTGGTCGCTTCCTCATGGTATGGGGCGGAATGTTTGTCCTCGGTTTCGTGATCTCCTACTGGAGCGCCCGCCGTACGCTGCTCCGGGTCGAACGCATTACCGAGACTGTCGCGCGAATTGGCACCCATGACCTCGAGGAACGGCTGCCTGAAACTTTGAATTCGGATGAGATTTCCCGATTGGCCAGGACGTTCAATGGTATGTTGGACCGGCTTCAGTCTTCGGTGAATCAGTTCCGCACTTTGACTGGCGCCGTGGCACACGATCTCAAGAGCCCCGTGACTTCGATTCGCGGGACGCTCGAATCCGCATTGTGCGATGAAGGGAACCAGAAGTGGCGTGACTCGGTTGGCGAAGCCATCGAAGAGCTGGATCGACTCTTGCAGTTACTGGACACCACGCTCGATCTTGCTGAAGCCGAGGCGGGCGCGCTTCACATGACTCATAAACCTGTCGACTTTTCCGATGTCGTAAGACAACTTGTTGACATCTACCACCCCGCCATGGCTGAGCGTCACCACCAGGTGACGACTGACATCGAAGATCATGTGGTCGTAGACGCTGACTTGTCTCTGCTCAATCGAGTAGTAAGTAATCTTCTTGAAAACGAGTTGACACATTTGCCCGAGCGATGCCGAGTGACGGTTCGACTGCATTCGCTTCAAGCATCTGCGGAACTGGTGATTGAAGACGATGGTCCGGGATTCCCGCCCGACATTGGCAGCCGGGCTTTCGAGCGCTTCGTGAAGGGCGCCCACTCTCCGGGACATGGTCTCGGGCTTGCCTTTGTGGACGCGATAGCCCAGGCGCATGGTGGCTTCGCCACGGTCTCGGATCGTTCGGGAGGTGGAGCGGTCATAACCTTGTCTTTGCCCCTTAACGTGCTTCAGGCGGCATAAACCTTCCTCCCGCCCTACTTACAAGCAGGAGGTCGCAGGTTCGAGTCCTGCTGCCCACCATTCATTTTTCGGCAAGAGCTAAGCCCAAGAAAACATTGTGATTTTCGCCTGCGCCCCACACTTGCCTAACCCGATTCGGGCGGTTATACTGGCGCTCGTTTCTCCATCCAGTGAGGACCTATGCATTCCACCAGCCAAGTGACCAAGTGGACGCCTTACGAAGTCAAAGCAGCCTCGATCATCTACGAGCGCCGCAGCGAAGATTTGCAACTGGAACAACTCAGGATCCGACTCGATAAGAAGATGCGGGAAGCCGAAGATCGGGAATCCGCCTCTACCGCAGCCTAGCTGTTTCTATTCTGTCACCCTCAACTTTCGAAACGTCACTTTTCCGGCGGCAGGAAGTTTCCTCAGCTCGCCGCAGGCAATCCGTTTAGCCTTGGTTGACCTTGCAACTCATCAATGGTTGATTCCGTCTCGCTCCTGCCTTCCGCCAGACCGACGAAAAACGCCTGCGCGTTGAAACGGTTCCCGTTGCTCCTCGATCGCGTATTCTCGGCAGTGACCGCGCGGCCGTAAGTTCCATTTGCCTGGAGCATGCGGCTCTTCTCGTTATCTTTCAGATAGGTTTGCAGGATTTCTTCGAAGATACGTGCGCGCAGGGCGCTGTCCTTGACGGGAAACATTACCTCGACCCGTTCATAGAGATTGCGCGGCATCCAGTCGGCGCTGCCCAGATAAATGTCCGGCTCGCCGCCGTTGGCGAAATAAAAAATCCGGCTGTGTTCCAGAAATCTTCCCACGATGCTGCGCACCCGGATTCTGTGGCTTACGTCTCTCAAATTCGGACGCAAGGCGCAGGCGCCGCGCACGATCAGATCGATCTCCACTCCCGCCCGCGAAGCGCGGTACAGCGCCTCGATCACCGGCTGATCGAGCAGCGCATTGACCTTGGCGATGATCCGTGCCGGCCGCTTGCGCCGGGCGTGCGCGGCTTCCCGGTCAATCAACTCAATACAATTCCGCGCCAGGTCGATTGGCGAAACGAATAAAGGTTTGTAGTCCGATTGCTCCGAACGCGCCGTGAGAAAGTTGAACACCGCGTGCACCGCCGAGGTCACCTCCGGGTCGCAGGTGAACAGGCTCAAATCGGAATAAAAATGCGCGGTCGACGGATTGTAGTTGCCTGTTCCCAGATGAGCGTATTGCCGTATCTCTCCGCCCGGCTCCTGCCGGGCCAGCAGCGCCAGTTTGCAATGAGTCTTCAAACCCACGAGTCCATGAAATACCTGCACGCCTGCCTCTTCCAGCGAACGCGCCCAGCGAATGTTGGAAGCTTCATCGAAACGCGCCTTGAGCTCGACCACCACCGTGACTTCCTTGGTCTGGGCGGCTTCAATGAGCGCGCGTACGATGGGCGAATTCTCATTCGTCCGGTAAAGCGTCTGCTTGATCGACAATACCTGTGGATCACGCGCCGCAGTCTCGACAAAAGAAACTACCGGCTGATAAGAATCGTAAGGATGATGCAGCAGGATGTCCTGCTTCCCAATGCCTTCCAGCAAATTCGATACCTTCGGCGCGAAACTCAGGCTGCGCGAGGTGAAGGGCGTGAACTTCAGGTCAGGACGCGCCGTCTGCTCTGCCAGCGAAAACAGTCGCGACAGGTTCACCGGCCCCTTGGTTGCGAATACCTGCCACGGCTGCAAGACGAATTGACGCGAGAGAGGATCGACAATCTCCGCCGGCGCGCTGGCTTCGATCTCCATCCGCACCACATCGCCCTTGCGGCGGCTATGCAACTGGCTGTCCACCAGCTCCAGCAAGTTGCGCGATTCTTCCTCGTGAAGATAAAGATTGCTGTTGCGAGTGGCGCGAAATGCCGCCGAAGACAACACCTTGTAGCCCTTGTACAGGTTGCGGGTGTGGGTCTCGATCAGGTCATGCAGGAATATGTAATCGATGCTGCCATTCTTGTCCGGCACCCGAACCAGGCGGGGAAGTTTTCGCGGCACCGTCACCACGCCCAGGAAAGTCGTTCCCGGCTTGGAGTTCCGACGCAACTGGAAGGCCACGCACAGTGCCTTGTTCAGGACGTGCGGAAAAGGATGCGAAGGATCGATCGTTACCGGCGTCAGAATCGGGTCTACCTGCCGGGTAAAGAACAGGTCCATGGCATCGCGGCCAGCACGGTCCAGATGCGCCACCGAAAGAATCCTTATTCCCTCGCGCCGCAATGCGGGTAGCAATTGCTGATTCCAGCACTCGTATTGCGCGTCCACGAAGGAATGCAGCTCTCGCGCCAGACGATTGAGTTGTTCCTGCGGCGAAAGTCCATCCGGACCGGTCAGCGGATTTCCATGCTCTACCTCCTGCAAAAGACCGGCGATCCGGACTTCGACAAATTCGTCCAGATTGCTGGCTGTGATCGCCAGAAATTTGACTCTCTCGAGCAGCGGGTTGCCTTCGTCCAGCGCCTCCTCGAGAACCCGGCGGTTGAACTCCAGCCAGGACTCGTGGCGATTGAAGTAATAGCGCGGATCGCTAAGGCTGGGCCGGGCCATCGGCGAGATCTCCCTCCGCAGGCATGGTAGCGCGGCATTGTTAATAGATTGTTACGAAAGCCGCATTTAGCTTTCGTTTCAGAACGTGCAATGATAACTTTTCTCGTTCATGGAATCGAACGAATACGACCTGGTAGTGATCGGCAGCGGTCCGGCGGGGCAGAAAGGCGCAATCTGTGCCGCCAAAATGCGCAAGAAAGTTGCCATTATTGACCGCAAGCACACCGTGGGCGGCGTCTGCGTTCACACTGGAACCATTCCCAGCAAAACTTTGCGCGAAGCGGTCTTATATCTGAGCGGCTTCCGGCAACGCACATTTTATGGCCGCGGCTATGTATTGAAAGACCGCATCGCGATGTCGGATCTCATCTTCCGCGCGCAGGCCGTCATGGCCCGTGAAGTCGAGGTCATAAAGTCGCAGCTTCGCCGTAACTACATCACGATTCTCGAAGGCGACGCGCGTTTTATCGACGCCAACACCCTCGAGGTCAAGAGCGACGAAGGTTCGCAGCTGGTGCGTGGCCAGCACATCCTCATCGCTTGTGGCACACGCCCCGCCCACAGCGCGGAAATCCCCATGGATGGCCACCGCATTTTCGATTCCGATCAGGTGCATTGCCTGGAGGAAATTCCCCGCGACCTGATTGTGGTGGGAGCCGGCATTATCGGCCTCGAGTACGCATCCATGTTCGCCGCCCTGGGCGTGAAGGTCACACTACTCGACCAGCGTCCCATCCTGCTGGATTTTGTCGATCGTGAAATTGTAGAAAGCTTGTGCTTCCAGCTGCGGCAGCTCGGAACCGTATTTCGGCTCGGTGAAAAAGTCGTTTCAGTTGGTTTCGACCAGGAGCGGGAACGCGTATTTGCCAAGCTGGCCAGTGGCAAAAATGTTCACGGCCAGGGGTTACTCTATACCATCGGCCGGCAAGCCAACGGCGATCTGCTGAATCTTGAAGCAGCCGGATTAAACGCGGGAGGCCGTGGCAAGCTCTCGGTCAACGAATACTTTCAGACTTCTGTCCCTCACATCTACGCCGCGGGAGACGTCATTGGATTCCCGGCCCTGGCCAGCACTTCCATGGAACAGGGACGCCTCGCCAGCTGTCACATGTTCGGCAAGCCCGGCAAGATGCCTCCCAACCTGATTCCATACGGCATTTACACCATCCCTGAAATTTCCATGGTGGGCCAGACGGAAGAACAGTTGACCAAAGAGAACATCAATTACGAGGTAGGTTTGGCTCGCTACGCGGAACTGGCCAAGGGCCAGATGCTGGGAGACGATCAAGGCCTGCTGAAACTGGTCTTCGATCCTGATTCTTTAAAGCTGCTCGGGGTTCATGCCATTGGCGATCGCGCGGCGGAAATCGTTCACATCGGCCAAGTCGTCCTCACCCTGGGGGCGAGTATCGAATACTTTCGCGACGCAGTGTTCAACTATCCCACTCTGGCGGAGGCCTATAAGGTCGCCGCGCTCGACGGTCTGAACAAGCTCTAGACCGAAGGCGAGGGTGCCCCATTTCTCGCGTCTTTTGCGAGAAATGGGACCCGTCCAACTATCTGCCTGAACTACCGCAGAACATCCGGCCCTCACAGCAGAGTGAAGGCCGGATCAGTCCTATGCGGCCACTTGCTTACTCTTCTTCAGAAATGCCAGCAGGTCGGCGTTAATCGTGTCGGCCTCAGTCGTGGGCATACCGTGTGGAAAGTTCTTGTAGCTTATAAACGTGCTGTTGCGCAGCAACTTTGCCGACAACGGTCCGGCGGCGACGTACGGAACGATCTGATCGTCTTCGCTATGCATCACCAGCACGGGCACCGTGATCTTCTTCAGGTCCTCGGTGAAATCCGTTTGAGAGAAGGCCACAATGCCGTCATAGTGCGCTTTCGCGCCTCCCATCATGCCCTGGCGCCACCAATTCCAGATCACCGGCTGAGACACTTTCGCGCCCGGTCGGTTGTAACCGTAAAACGGTCCAGCCGCCACATCGTAGTAGAACTGGGAGCGGCTGGCGGCGAGTTGCCTCTGAAGGTCGTCAAACACCTCTTTGGGCAGGCCGTTCGGATTGGCCGCCGTTTTCAGCATCAAGGGCGGCACTGCGCTGATAATTGCCGCCATGGCCACGCGGCTTTCGCCGTGGCGAGCCAGGTAGTGCACCACCTCGCCGCCTCCCGTGGAGTGTCCGATATGGATCGCGTCCTTTAAATCGAGATGGGCGGTCAGCGCCGCCAGGTCGTCGGCGTAGTGATCCATGTCATGGCCGCCACCGGTCTGGGTAGAACGGCCATGTCCACGCCGGTCGTGGGCGATGACGCGATAGCCCTGATTAAAGAAGAAGATCATCTGGTTGTCCCAATCATCGGCCGACAGCGGCCAGCCGTGACTGAAGACGATGGGTTGACCTTTGCCCCAATCTTTGTAGTAAATCTCAGTTCCGTCCTTTGTAGTAATCGTCGGCATTTATACCCTCCTCGTATTTTTAAATTTCTTTACAGCTAAAAATGGCCGGATTCGAACTCTATCAAACTGCCTGGGCCCAATTTCTCCAAAGTAACTTAGAGTGGGGATTTTCGCCGAGGCTTTGGCTTGGCCTTCGTCTTGACCTTGCCCTTGAGATTGAGCGCCACTGCAGCGCGTATGAGATCCTTCAAGGCCGCCTCATCAATTTTGTCGCCCTCGTGGATGTCGATGGCGCGCCTGACATTCCCCTCAAGACTGGAGTTGAACAGACCGGAAGGGTCCGGTAACGCAGCTCCCTTGGCAAATGTCATTTTGACGACGTGCTTGTAAGTCTCTCCCGTGCACACGATGCCGCCGTGGGAAAAAACGGGAGTCCCCATCCATTTCCACTCTTCGACAATCTCTGGATCCGCCGCGTGTATGATGCCGCGCACTTTCGCCAGCGTCTTCCCGCGCCAGTCCCCCAGTTCCTTGACCTTCTCGTCGATGAATGCAGAGGCAGATTCCACCGGGACGGGCCTTTTCTCTCGCACCTAATGTAGCTGCGCGCAGCCTAACCTGCAACCCCGCAATTGGCGAATGGCCCACTCATGCCCGGTTTTGGCTTGAGTGGGGAGGTTCAGATCTCTTCAATCCTGTCATTCCGACCAGAGAAGATCATCGCGAAGGCGATGATCTGCGGAGTGGAGGGACCATGTGTTTAAAGTCTGCGTTAGACGCATGAAGATTGCGCCGGAATACACTGCACGAAAACGCCGGGGACGCAGCAAGACTCTGCCCACTTTGTCGAACCGCCCACTCAAAGCCAAAATCGGGCTTGAATAAGCCACTCGCCCGCTAATGGATTATGATGGACGACACAAAATCCGCCCTGAAAAGATTTCACAGTGTGTGTGTGAGACACTCAAACCTCGCTGCCTGTGCCGTTTTCGTCTTTAACATCTGGATTCCGGAGTGCGGCGCGGGCGAAGCGGTGTCGGTCCCGATGTCTAAATAGTTGGCGCAACTAGGAGCCAATCGATGAACACCAGAGTCGTCAACGAAGTTTCGCGTCGTCAGTTTCTTATTTCGAGCGGAGTCGCGGTTGCGGCCGCGTGTCTTGTCCCTCCCCGGCTCTTTGCCCAGGAAGGGCTGGTTGCGATAGCGTTGAAAGCATCCGCCACAGCCCAGGTGACGGTGCAAACGCTTCGCCGCAATATCAGCGTTCTGCTTGGTCCCGGGGGAAACATCGCCGTACTTACGGGACCGGACGGAAAGCTTCTCATCGATGCCGAAATCGTAACTGCACGGCCCAACGTTGCGGCGGCTCTCGCCAGCATCAACGCAGATCCCATCAAGCAACTCATCAACACGCACTGGCATTTCGATCACACCGGGGGAAACGACTGGTTGCACCAGGCAGGCGCTAGCATTTTGGCTCATGAGAAAACGCGCAAGCATCTTTCCGTGGACACGCGCGTCGAGGGCTGGGTGTACACCTTCCCGGCCGCGCCGGCGGGAGCGATCCCGACAACGGTTTTTCAGGACGAGCACACGGTTCGCGCGAACGCGTCCACACTCGCGCTCAAGCACTACGGCCCCGCCCATACCGATTCGGACATCTCGGTGCACTTTACCGAGGCGGATGTCCTGCACACCGGAGATACGTTCTGGAACCGCAACTATCCTTTTATCGACTACTCTACCGGAGGCAGCATCGATGGCCAGATTCACGCAGCGGAAGCCAACCTTGCGAAAGTGAGCGCCAGCACGATCGTGATTCCAGGTCACGGCGCAGTCACGACGGGGAAGGCCGACCTCACGCTGTTTCGCGATGTGCTCGTGGAGGCACGCGACAAAGTCGCCAAGCTCAAAAAGCAGGGCAGGACTTTGGAAGAGGTAATCGCATCCAAACCGACCGCCCGATACGACGCGGAATGGGGACAGTCTTTTCAGACTCCCAAGTCGTTTTTGGGATGGGTCTATCAGGGCGTTTGAAGGCAGAGTATCAGGCGGGCGAAAACTCGAACGAGTTCAGAAAGACCTTTGTTGTGCTGTAGAACTGCCCCCACTCAAGCCAAGACTATACGTTCCGCGGCTTACTCCACGACCGCGCTGGCCGAGACGATGGCCGCCGCCATTGCGAGCTTGTGGTCGTTGTTCCAGGGCGGCCCGACGGTCCTCCGCACCTGGAGGAAGTGCGCGTCGAGGTTCTCTACGCGGAGCGCCTTGCGCGCCGTTTCCAATACGCTTTTTGCGTCGTACCAGTGGACGGGCCAACCCCGCGCCTCGGCCGCGGAGGCCAGGGCCTTGCGGTACATTACCCAGTCGGCAACGTTCTGCGCACGGTAATCCTTGATTCGCTCGGCAATCGTAGGTGGAAGCGGTTGACACTTGCGAAGCGCGATGCCCAGGATACGCGGCACCGTCGTAGTGACCGCTTCCAAGGCAAGCACCGCGTGCTTCTCCGCCGACACTCGCACGCGCTCTACTAACTCCACGGCCTGGTCGAGCGGGAGCCCCTGGCCTTCGCTGTGGTGCGGGAGTTTCGGCAGGCCCTCATCCACCAGTTCCACCCGGCGACGGTCGAGCAGCGTTCCATCACGCGCCACCGTCACCAGCACGGCCCAGCCTCCATGATCTGATACCCCGATGACCCCACCGTTCTTTGACATGATTTTCCACGTTTCAACCCTTCGGGGCGTCAGGCGGCCAGTTGGGCGGTTCAATACCGAACTGCTTGGCATAGTCCGCGTTCAGCCGCTGCCAGCCGAACTTGATGGCCTCGCCACCAACCATACGGCCGATGGGAGTTCCGCTGAGGAGGTGATCCAGAACATCGAAACAGATGTGCCATCCCGCGGCACCCATGGAGATGAAGCGGCGATCGATGTTGTGCCACAGCGTCAGACGTGTGCCCCCGTCGAAGGCTTCAAGTTCCCACCGGATATCCTGCGCGCCCCAGTTGTACTCAAGCACACGGGGAGCGTCGGCTCGGGTCACTCTTGTTTCGGAAACCTGCAGAGTGGGCGCTGCTACCGTTGTGAGCTTTACTGTGGCGCCGGCCGTGCCCAGGTTCCCATCGGCGTCGAAAGGGGCCCACTCGCGCAGATGCGCCGGGTCGGTCAGTGCCTGCCAGACTTTTTCCGGCGAGTGACTCAGTTCTCTGACGAGAATGAGCGTCCACTTTTCTTCACCCTTTTGTCCCCGGTCTTTTCGTACCTGCGCCCCCTTGGCGGGACCGGGCGCGTACTGCTCGCGATTGGCCACCTTCTTCTCCTTAGCCTGAATAGCGCGCCAGCTGGGTGAGCTGAATGAGATTGCCGCAGGTGTCGTTCAGCATAGCAATGGTAGCGTAGGTCACGTCGGTAGGCGGCATGGTGAACGCGGCGCCGCGGCCCTTGATGCGCTCGTAGTCGCCCTTGAGGTCGTCGGTAAAAAAATTGGCCGCAGGCTGGTTCTGTTGAAAGATCGCCTGCTGATACGCTTTGGCTGCGGGATTGTTGTTCAGCGCCAGCTGCAATTCAGTGCCGTCCGGTTGTTCTGGCGAGGCCACGGTGAGCCAGCGGAATGGCCCCTGACTGAAATCGGCCTTTTTCACGAAACCAAGCACTTCGGTATAGAAGCGCAGGGCCTTCTCCTGATCGTCGACGTACACGCTGCTGAGTTTGATTTTCATTTTCGTTTCTCCTTGTTCACGTTCGCGGTTTGGGCCGCGTCCTCTGCTTTTTGGTTTTATCTTTCCGTGGGGTTGATCGATCCTTGCGGTCGGGATCCATCCGATTCAGGTGACGTTCGAGAGCATCTATGTGAGCAGACCAGAAGCGGCGGAACTGAGCCAGCCAGGCGTCCAGTTCCCGAAGTGGTTCTGGTTTCAAACGGTAGAGACGGCGTTGTGCATCCACGGTGGCTTCCACGAAACCGGCCTCGCGCAGCACTCGCAGGTGCTTGGACACGGTCGGCTGCGGCATACGAAGCTGGCGCTCTATCTCTCCCACCGACTGTTGAGATGAGACCAGGAGGCTCAATATCGCGCGGCGGTTGGGCTCCGCGATGATTTCGAACACAGATTCCATTCCCTTGATATACCCCAAAGAGTATATACGTGTCAAGGCATATAATAAAAAACGAACATGCATCGGTAGGCAGGGAACCGGATGATCAGTTTCTCCCGGCGTAAAGCGTCACCTGGTTTCGCCGGGGTGATAGCCAGTTTCAGCGGTCGCCAAAGGAATACCCTTCGCAGGCTTTTCGAGGAAATGTTTGACTATCCGGATTACCCTCTCCGGTTCCGAAAACAGGGCGAAGTGGCTGGCGGACGGGATCACGGCGAGCTCGGCGTTGGGAATGAGTTTGACGGTCTCCACGGCGTGTTCCACGCGGACAAAATCGTAGTCTCCGAGAAGGATGAGCATCGGCGCCTTGATCGAGCCCAACTCTTCGTTCGAAAATCCTTGCCACTGAATGCTGCAAAGCTTGTCGAAAATCTTGGGCCAGTAGTTTGGATCAGGAGCCACTCTCTTGTAATTTTCTCTCTGAAATTGGATGTTCCTGGAATCAGCGGTAGGCGGGTGCTCAAAGTGCGTTGTCCGAGGGTTTAGAGAAATCTGGGGAGGGCCAAAGGTGGCTGCGTAGGTGGCGACACGACCGACAACCTCGGGGTAGCGAATCGCAATCATGGCCGCTGTGTTGCCGCCGTAACTTTCACCAAAGAAGTCGGCCTTCGAAATTCCAAGATACTTCAACAAGCCCACCACATCCTTCGCATATTGCTCGATCGAGAGCGGACGCTCCGGGATATCGGCCGTGCGACCGTGTCCCTGAAGATCGACCGTAATGACCGTGTGGTTTTGAACCAAGGCAGGATACGGGTTCACGCCGGCGTATCCGAAGGCAGGAGGGATACACACCAGCGGATCGCCGGTGCCCTCAATTTCGTAATACATCTTCAGGCCGTTGATTGGCGCGTATCCTCTGGCTTCCATTGTCGTACTGTTCTGTGAGTTCATAAACTACTTCTCCTTTCCCGAGCCGTTTCCAAACTGCTGCGGAAAAATATCTAGAAAGTAGTTCCAACCCTTCTCGTGCCCTCTTCCGGCGTCACTATCCGGGATCCCGGAGTGCACCAGGGTCATCAGAGTGTTTTCTCCCTTTTTCTGAAAAGTCACGGTAACCGTCGACTCTTCTCCCAGGGTGCTGCGCGACATCCAGGTATGCTGAATTCGGGCCGGTCGCTGCATCTCGGTAAATCGCCCGTAGTGGGAGTTTCCCCTGATGAGCCAGTAAAAGAACCCATCGACTTTCGGATTCAAAAGCAACTTCTCAGCCATATTCCACGGATTTCCAGGGATCTTCGGATCCAGCCACCCGTCAAACACCTCGGCCGCGGGCGCAGGAATGGTTCGTTCGAATTTAAACTCAAGGGTCTTTTTAGAGTTCTTCATCGCTTTTTCTCCGTCTTCTTTTTTTCCTTGAAATAATGTTCAAACTGGTCGAGGCGTTGGTTCCAGAACCGTTCGTACTCATGCACCCATCCCGCAACCTCCCGAAGCGGTTCGCCGCGAAAGGAAATTAAGACTTCGCGACCCCGCCTCTCACGTTCAATCAGTCCCGCTCTTTCGAGCAGCTTGAGGTGTTTCGTCACTGCGTTTAAGGCGGTGTCGAAGGGCTTTGCGACATCGAGAAACCGTGCAGGCCCGTTGGCTAGCTGCCCAATAATCGCTCGCCTGGTCGGGTGCGAAATGGCGGTCAGAACATCGGTTAACTGATCCATGGCAAGATTACACCATAAGGTGTAATGTAGTGCAAGCGATATTGTAAACGCAGATCGACCAGAAAGTAATCAGATAGTGGAGAGATTCGCGATTGACGATGACGTTTTAGAAGGAGCGAATGCCAATCGCGTTTGTAGTCGGCGACAAACTATGGTTGAGCCTTTAAAGTCTCTTCAGGGCAGTGATACAGGTTTGGCAGCCTGTTGTCCCTGCGCCGTCTGAACCCGTTTTGCGTTCTTCGCGGGAGCGATCCATTGCTGCGCGACCATAATATTTTCAATCTCGGTCGCGACCACATTGGCCATTCGTGCACTATCGCCCTCCACGCTCGCTTTACTGTCCGTGGCCCCGCTGGCTGCCACGCTGGCTCCTGCCGCCGCGCCTGCACCCATGGTCGCGGCTGCTCCAGGCTTCTTGCCGCTCTCCGATGAAAGATCGAACTCAGCAAGCACGACCGGGGTCGTGGGAGTCGTGAGCGAAACCACCACATGCGCCTTCACGTCGCTGGCCCCGCGGCCAAAACCGATCAACATGCGTACGGCCTCGTTCCCCTGCTTCACTGCGGTAAATTCGCCCTGAACCGTCACCACATTGGGGAGCGACGCTGAGTTTCCATTCGATGCCGCCGAACTGACGGGAATGGGCATGCTCTTTAACTCTTTGATGAGCCGTTTGGAAAATGCTGCTTGGACCTTCGCAGCGACCGCTGCGGGGTCGGATTTCTGACCCGCAGTCCGCTTCATGCGTGCAATCGGGTCATGGTCTAAGACATGCGCTGGAACCGACTTGTCCACGGTCACGACCTCGGGCGGAACGGCGAAGTCGAAGACGGTTACGAGGGCCGGCTTCGGCAGCTTATCCGTCCCGCTATAGCTGTGAAGCATTGTCACCTTCGTATCGCCGATGAATATTTTTTGTGCAGTGTTCTGAGCAAACGAAGGCAGGACGGCAAACATACAGGTTATGAACACGATGTGAACAGAGAAAATTGCGCGACGAGCGGTCATGAAGTCACTTTCCCTCGGCTGAGTTGTGTTGGATACCAATTGGTGAACCAGAATGCGCCTCCGAGAGCGGCAAGAATGGCGACGACCTCCAACCGAATCGACAGGCTCGGAACAAAGTGCATGGTGAGATCCGCAAGGACGATTACAGCCATTGCGACGGCCCATACTGCCGAAATGATGTAATTCGTTCGGGTGAACCTGGGAGAATCCTGTACGGACGCGGGTACTTGCTCGCGAGCGTATTGCAGTGTGAACGGGCGGCTAACCATGATGGACAACAGGATGATAAGGAGCAAGCCGCCATCCACCACCGAGCGAACCATCGGAACGTCCCAGTTGTTGCCTCTGAGCAACGCGTAGGTGCCTAGCGCCGCGAACAAAACGAATGTCCCAACCTCAAGAATCTTCATCGACCCGCCGCGCATCTTCTGGCGCAAGATAAGCACGGCGGAAACCGCAGCAGCTGACCACAGGCTTATGCTGGCGGGAACGAATCGGGAGAGCAAAGCGAACACGCCAAAGGGGGCAAAGCCGAGTAAAATACCCACCGTTCGAGGCTCCAGTCGAGGTAGAAAAATCTCGCGCCTGCCGTGGCAGTTCGTGCCCTATCGCACCTGCACGGAGGAGAGGGTGCTTATTTTAGCCCAGAATGTGGAATGCAGATAAAACGCTTCTTACGTTTGGTGGTGATGAGTGAGCCTCGCAACCGGACAGATGATTGAAGGAATTCGGAGAGAGGTAGCTTCGACCAGGGATAGCTTGCTCCGTGCAAGCGCAAAAATTGGTTGTGAGGACCGTCTTCACTCTTTTATCATCGGCAACTCATGGAAAGACATTCGCCTAGTGATCGAGATATGGATGTAGCTTTGCGCAGATATGACATCGTTTTGCAATACCTGGCAGTCGTACGCCAAATGACTTGGACCAAGACCCAATTTTTTATGGCTTTGAATATCGGTTTGATTACTTTGACGGGAGCGCTCGCGAAGACACCCTTCATTGGAACCGGTTGGCTTGCTTCCCATGCCGCACGAATCGTTGCCTGGACAGGTCTGACCGCTAGTGTCCTCTGGGGCGTCGCTTTGAGGCAGAGTGCCGCAGAAGTAGACCGTTGCATTGAAGTCTGCCGTGAGTTGGAGTGCGTTGCGATGGGGCAGTACCAAGTGTTGAAACAAGTCCGAAAGGGCGGAGTTCTGACAACCCACGTTGTTATGGCCCTGCTCTTCTTCATTATTTGGCTCGCAGTGGTCAAAACACTTGTCATAAATTGATACTTACTCTGCTAACCCCTTGGTAGCAGTCGAGTGCATTCGTATAGTTCCATGGCTGGGGTTCTGCTCCTCTCATTGACAGTCGAAGAGAATACTGCCTGCGTTTGCCTTTGCGATAACTATCCTGGACGTGTTAAAGATTCAGAGCCATTGAAGACTCAGAGAGGAGTTTTTCGTGACTTCTACTCCCAAACCTCCCCTTTTTCCCGACAATATTCAGTTCTGGTATGAAACCAAGCGCGCCTTCGGGGCCAGTAGCTATGGCGCTAGCGAATTCGGCGAAGTTCTTGCTACTGTAAACCGCATTACTTCCGGCGATGCCGATAGCTGGTACAACGAATGGAATACGACCGCCGAGAGAGTCTTAGCCGAAGCTGAGACCCAATTCGCAGACGGTCATCGCATCAGCGCCCGCGACGGTTACCTCCGGGCGACGACCTACTTTCGCAGTTCAGAATTTTTCCTCCACGGTAATCCCGACGATCCACGCATTTACAGTGCTTACAAGAAATCGGTTCAGGCCTACAAGTCCGGTTGCGCCCTTTGCGATCCTCCCGTTCTTCCCGTAAAAATCCCCTACGAGAACACCACCCTCCCCGGTTACTTCCATCGCGTCGACGAGTCCGATAGAAGGCGCCCGCTCTTCCTCATGCATTCCGGCTTCGATGGTTCTGCCGAAGAACTGCACGCCGAAGGCGCGCGCGCCGGCATCGAGCGCGGGTACAACGTCCTCACTTTCGACGGGCCTGGCCAGTACGGCCCGATTCATCGCGAGCGTCTTGTCTTCCGTCCCGACTGGGAGAAGGTGGTCACTCCAGTTGTGGATTTCGCGCTGAGGTTACCCGGCGTTGATACCGCGAAAATTGCGCTGATGGGGGTTAGCCTGGGTGGATACTTAGCGCCGCGCGCGGCTGCCTTCGAAAAGCGCATTTCCGCGGTCATCGCGAATGACGGTGTTTACGATTACGGAGCAGCAAATCTTGCTCCCCTTCCTTCTGACAAAAGGGACGCCGCGGTGCAGGCGGTGCGAGCCAGGGAAGCGCCCCAAATTGACCGAATGCTGAAGGAGGCGATGAAGAATTCGCCCACAGGCGCGTGGGCATTCACGCACGGAATGTTTGTCACTGGCACCGCCACGCCGCGTGCCTATATTGCCGCGACACTCGATTATCACCTCCGCGATGGCATCGCTGAGAAGATCTCCTGTCCAACCCTGGTTCTCGATGCCGAAGAGGACATATTCTTTAAAGGACAGCCCGAGATGCTGTACAAACACCTCACATGCCCAAAGACGCTGATTAAATTCACCACAGCGGAAGGAGCGGGCGCCCACTGCCAGGTGGGAGCACACCGTCTCGCATTTGGTCGAATCTATGACTGGCTGGATAAAATCTTCGGCAATCGCATCTGATTCTGGATCGGCTGGAAATCGGCAGGTATTTGACCAGAAGGAATGGCGGGGACGACGGGACTCGAACCCGCGACCTCTGCCGTGACAGGGCAGCGTTCTAACCAACTGAACTACGTCCCCAACTGGCCTGCAGCGGGTTTGTGGGAAACCCGCTATTTTCCTGATTCCAAAGCCCTGGCTGAGACCTCGGATCCCGGCACATCTGTCCCTGCGACGGACCTAAATTGTAACAGAGGAATTGCAAATAGAGGATAGCGGCAAACCTAAGGCGTTAAATGGAGAAGTCCATCTTGAGTGAACGAGCAAATCGCTTTTTCGTTGTGACCGGCGGTCCGGGTTCGGGGAAGAGTTCGCTCATTGGCCGGCTGCAAAAAATTGGATACGCCGGATCCGTCGAAGCCGGCCGGGGCATCATTCAGGATCAGGTGGCGATCGGTGGCGAGGCGTTGCCCTGGCGTGATCGCATGCTTTTCGCTCAACTCATGCTGAGCTGGGAAATACGGTCGTACCGCATCGCCGCGCATGCCGCCGGACCGGTGTTCTTCGATCGGGGCGTGCCCGACGTGTTGGGATATCTGCGGTTGTCGGGTCTTCCGGCGCCAGAACATGTGACCAAGTCGGTTGCCGTCTTCCGGTACAACCGCCGCGTATTCATCGCCCCGCCGTGGCGGGAAATTTTTCGACAGGACAGTGAGCGCAAGCAGGACTTCGACGAAGCGGTCCGAACCTACGACGCGCTCGTCGCCGTCTACACAACCTCTGGCTATGAACTTGTCGAGCTGCCGAAGGTTTCGCTTGAGGAGCGGGTGGGCTTCGTTCTTCAGGCTGCGGGTTTGCGGCAGTCGACCCCTTAGCTTTGCCGTTCACGACCACACCCTTGCTCCCGCCGCCTGTACATGGATTCGCGTCGTATCGAGAAAAGGGATTCCGTGGTCGGTCACATCGCCCAGGATAAGCGGTAGCTCGGTGCCTCCGAGGATCAGGCCGTCGATGTGCTCCTGCTCCTTCATCCGATCGACGATGGCGAGCAGCCGCTTCCGGGTCTCGGGCAAAAGGATGCCTTTTACCAGTTCGTTCATATAGTGGTCGTGAATATAGCTTTGCTCGGTCAGCTGCGGGACCACCAGGGCAATTTTCTCCCGCGAAAATACTTGCGGATAGAACTCGCCCTGCATGGTGAAGCGGGTTCCGAAAAGGCCGAGTCTCCTGAGTCCAAGAGCTTTGGCGGCTTCGCAGGTTGCCTCGACGATGCTCACCAGTGGAATCGGCGATTGCCGGCTAAGTTCGTCAAACACGATATGCGGCGTATTGGCAGCAAGCAACCCACACTGGGCGCCGGCGCTGGCCAGTTTTTCAATTTCGCCCACCAGGAACTTGACCATATCGGCCCGGTCGTCGGCTTCAATCATGTCCAGTAGCGTCTTCATGTTGATGCTGTTGATGACGATTGCCGGATAGCTTCCGTCGGTCTTCTGCGCGCGGTAGGCGGCAATCAGATGCCGGTAGTATTCAATCGTGGACTCCGGCCCAATGCCTCCGATGACTCCCAGGGTTTTCATTGCGACTCCTGTGGTTCTTTTTGAGGCTCCCATTCTAGGCCAGCCGTAGGCGCGAGCGCTGCGCTCGTGCTGGCAGCACCGGTGGCGATTCCGCAGAGCGGGGGTGCTCGCTTACATCGCATGAGCTTGGCGCGGAGCGGCTGCCAAAGTGTCTTTGACTTGAATCCTTCCGGTGCCCAGGTTAATCCAAGCGCACATGAGAGCCATTCAGGTAAAGAAGCCCGGCGGGCCGGAAGCCCTCGAAATTGTGGATATTCCGGTTCCGCAACCCAGGCCCAATGAAGCGGTGGTAAAGGTATCCGCTTCGGGGGTGAATTTCATCGATGTCTATCACCGCGAGGGCAGGTATCCCGTCCCTCTGCCTTTTGTGATCGGCCAGGAGGGTGCTGGCGCGGTCTCGGCGGTGGGCGCTGAGGCCAAGTCGGTCAAGGTTGGCGACCGCGTTGCGTGGACCAGCGTGATGGGCTCTTATGCCGAATATGTCGCCGTGCCCGCCGACCGCCTGGTCCACATTCCGCAGGACGTGAGCGACCGCGAAGCCGCCGCGGTCATGCTGCAAGGCATGACGGCGCACTACCTGGCCTTCAGCACCTTCCCGCTAAAGCGCGGAGATACAGCCCTGATCCAAGCGGCAGCCGGCGGAGTGGGATTGTTGCTGGTCCAGATGGCGCATAACATCGGAGCCCGCGTGATCGGCACCACCTCCACCGAGGAGAAGGCCGCGTTGGCCCGCGAAGCGGGCGCGGATGAAGTCATTCTATATACCCGGACGGATTGTGAAGGCGAAACCAAACGGCTGACCGGGGGCAAAGGCGTGGACGTCGTCTACGATTCGGTAGGCAAGACTACCTTTGAAAAAGGACTTAATGTCCTGCGGCCACGCGGAATGATGGTTCTGTTCGGAGGATCGAGTGGAGCCGTGCCGCCCTTTGATCCCATTATCCTCAGTCAGAAGGGCTCTTTGTTTCTGACCCGGCCCTCCTTACCCCATTACATTTCCACTCGCAACGACCTCGAGGCGCGGGCGGCCGCGGTCTTTGGCATGATCGCGGAAAAGAAACTAAAGCTGCGCATCGAACATATTTATCCCTTGGCGGAAGCGCAGCAAGCCCATCGCGATCTCGAAGGACGAAAGACGACCGGAAAGCTGCTGCTCATTCCGTAGGGTCTGGCTTGGCACAATCTTCGTGTCGAACCTCGTGAGGTCTCGCGTCGGGCGCGGCAACCTGCCGGAAGGCGGTTACCTCTAAGAGGCAGGAGGATTCTCATGGCGGCAAGAAAAAGTTCAGGCTCACGCAATAAGTCCGGGCGCACCAAATACGGCAAAGCCGCAGGCAAGAGTGTAGAGAGCGCCATGCGCCGCGAAAAGCGGGGCACACTTCGGTCTGGCAAGGGTGGCAAAGGCGGCAAGGTCACCAGCCGCAAGCAGGCCATCGCCATCGGCCTCTCGGAAGCCCGGAAGAGGGGGGCGAAGGTTCCGGCAAAGAAGGCCAGCTGAGATTTCGGGAACCCGCCCTTCCAAAACACGAAGGGCGGGTACCCTTAAAAAAATGTGATAAATCTGTCGATCCGGCCGTCTCTCATTCGACTAGCATTAGGAGGGGGAGATCAATGAGCAAAGTTCGGGTTCTGGCAGGCACGCGTAAAGGCGCATTCATCCTGACGGCGGACGGCAAGCGCGAGAAATGGGAGGTCAGCGGCCCTCACTTCTCAGGCTGGGAGATTTTCCATATCAAGGGATCGCCTGTCGACCCCAACCGGCTATATGCGTCGCAGTGCAGTGGATGGTTCGGCCAGGTGATCCAACGCTCGAACGATGGCGGCCAAACCTGGGAGCCCGTTGGAAATAAATTTGCTTACGACGGTGTACCCGGTACCCATCAGTGGTACGACGGCACCCCGCATCCCTGGGAGTTCAAGCGAGTCTGGCACATCGAGCCGTCGCTAACCGATCCCGAAACCGTCTACGCCGGAATCGAGGACGCAGCCCTGTTCCGCTCCACCGATGGCGGCCAGAACTGGCAGGAGCTCTCCGGATTGCGCGGCCACGGTTCCGGACCCCGATGGCAGCCGGGTGCGGGCGGCATGTGCCTCCACACCATCATTCTGGATCCCAGCGATCCCCAGCGAATATTCATCGCCATCTCTGCCGCCGGTGCCTTTCGCACCGAAGACGGCGGAAAGACCTGGCAGCCCATCAACCAGGGCCTCCGTTCCGAACACATTCCGGACCCAACCGCTGACGTCGGCCATTGCGTTCATCGCATTGCCATGCACCCTTCCCGTCCGCGCGTCCTCTATATGCAGAAGCACTGGGACGTGATGCGCAGCGACAATGCCGGCGACTCCTGGCAGGAAGTCAGCGGAAATTTACCGACCGATTTCGGATTCGTGATTGATGTGCACGCCCACGAGCCGGAAACCATTTACGTCGTCCCGATCAAGAGCGATGGCGAGCACTTTCCACCCGATGCCCGACTGCGCGTTTACCGCAGCCGCACCGGCGGCAACGAGTGGGAAGCGCTCACCAAAGGCCTGCCGCAGCAGGACTGTTACGTCAACGTGTTGCGCGATGCCATGGCTATCGATTCGCTGGACAAGTGCGGCGTGTACTTCGGTACCACCGGCGGGCAGGTGTATGCCTCAGCCGATGCCGGAGACAGTTGGGCTCCCATTGTCCGCGATCTTCCCGCCGTGCTCTCGGTTGAAGTGCAGACGCTGGCTTGATTTTGATCCGCTCACATCAATCATGATCCGCGTCATACTGCCACCGCATCTTCGAACTCTGGCCCAAGTGCGCGGCAGTGATGTCGAACTCCAGGTCGAGGCTCCCGTGACGATACGCACGGTCCTCGATGCGCTGGAACTCCGATATCCCATGCTGCGTGGGACCATCCGCGATCACGTCACGCAACAGCGCCGTCCCTTCTTGCGCTTCTTTGCCTGCGAAGAAGACCTGTCCCATGAATCGCCGGACACGCCGTTGCCCGATGCCGTCTCGACTGGCAAGGAGCCGCTGGTCATCCTGGGCGCCATTGCCGGCGGCTAACGCATTGAGCTGAAAGCTGGGTGCCCCATCCTTTCGCGTATTTTGCGAAAGGGTGGGTGATTGGGACCGCTCCGGAATAAAACTCCAGGAATCAAGCTCCCGTTCATCCCACCCTTAAAAAACGAAGGGTGGGCACCCACTTACCGGGGTAATCTTAAGGTTCGAGGATCCAACGGATGCGAACTCTGGTGGTGGGAGCGGGTGCGGTTGGCGGCTATTTTGGCGGCCGGCTGCTTGAAATAAATCGGGACGTGACATTTCTCGTACGCCCCAGACGCGCGGCGGAGTTGGCGAGTCGCGGCCTGATCGTACACAGCCCCGTCGGCGACGCCAGTTTCTCCAAACCGGCCACCGTGCTGGCGGAGAATCTTCGCGAGACCTTCGATCTCATACTACTCAGTTGCAAAGCCTACGATCTCGAGAGTGCAATCACTTCTTTCGCGCCCGCGGTAGGGCCGAAGACCTCGATCCTGCCGCTGCTGAACGGTATCCGGCATCTTGAAGTGCTGGACGAGCGCTTCGGTCGCGACCGTGTGCTCGGAGGACAGTGCTTCATAGCGGCTGCGGTCAAAGACAGTGAGATCGTGCAACTCAACGAGGCTCACGAGCTGTCTTTCGGCGAACGCGATGGCACGTGGTCCGATCGCGTGCAGGGGATTGCCAGGCTGATGGAAGGCGTGAAATTCAAGGCGCATGCCAGCACTGAGATCCTCCAAGAAATGTGGGAGAAATGGGTGTTCCTGTCTTCTCTGGCCGGCTGCACCTGCCTGATGCGCGCCAGCATCGGAGATATCTGCGCATCTCCGGGAGGCAAAGATTTCATTCTTGGATTGCTTGAGGAGTGCGGTTCGATCGCGGCTGCCGAGGGCTATCCTATGCGGGAAGCACCCCTGCAACGTGCCAACAAAGTGCTCACTGCTCCGGGCTCGCAGCTTACCGCGTCGATGCTTCGCGACATCGAACGAAACGCTCCCATCGAGGCCGATCACATTATTGGCGACCTGCTGCGGCGTGGCGCGCGTTTATCTCAGGGAAAAACCTCGCGCCTTAGCGTCGCCTTCACTCACTTGAAGGCCTACGAAGCCCGCCGCACCCGCACCAGCCAGACGGGATAGCCTGTTGTATCCCGCTTATGCCTTCGAAAGCGGCAGCTCGCGAATCCGCTTTCCGCTGGCGGCGAAAATTGCATTGCAGAGCGCGGGCGCAAACGGCGGCACTCCCGGTTCGCCCACTCCTGCCGGAGGCGCATCGCTGTCCACAATGTAGACGTTGGTCTTGTAAGGCGCTTCGTTTATCCGCGCCACGGGATAATCGCTAAAGTTCGATTGCTCGATAACGCCATTCTTGGCCGTGATTGCGCCACTGCGCACGATGCTGGTTCCGAATACGGCCGCGCCCTCGAACTGCGCACGGGTTGCTTCCGGATTCACCACCGTCCCCGCATCTACCGCTGTGAACACGGCTGGAATTTTCACATTCCCTTGATCGTCCACTTCGACTTCTACCACGGTGGCCACGTAGGTCAGGAAACTTCGGTGCACGGCGATTCCGAGCCCCGATCCCTTGCCCATCTTTCGTTTTCCCCACCCGGATTTTTCCGCGGCCAGCTCCACCACCCGCCGCATTCGAGCCGTGTCCAGGGGATAGTCAGTCGTAGAGGCGCCGTAATTGTCATAATCGGGCGCGGATGCCTTCACGTCCACAATTCTCGCTGGTCCAATCAGTTCCAGCAGATACTCCACCGAGTCCCGTCCCGACGCATTTGCCAGTTCGTTGGCAAAGGACTGTGCTGCAAATGCATGGTATATATTCGCCACGGAGCGGAACCATCCAATGCGCACATGGTTTACCGCAGCGCCGTTCTCCGCTCTGTGATTGGGCAAATCGAAGGGCAAGTCGGTCCATCCCTGTCCCAGATCTCCCCCATCACCGTAAGTCGTGTCCAGGGCGAAGGTGGAACCAATGGGCGGAAACACGGAACGCTGCAACCATGCGGTCGGCTTGCCCTTTTCATCGAGCGCTGCCTTCATGTACATAGCGGCCACAGCGTGATAGAAGCCGAACTTGATGTCATCCTCCCGGCTCCAGACAACCTTCACCGGCTTGCCCGTGGCTTTCGACAGCAGCGCTGCCTCGGCCGCATAGTCCGGCTTTGATTTGCGCCCGAAGCCGCCACCCAGCAAAGTTACGTGGCAGGTCACATTCTCTTTCGGGATACCGAGCACATCGCCAAGGGTTTCCTGCACAGCCTGCGGGCTTTGTGTGCAAGTCCATACCGTCACCTTGCCATCACGATAGTCGGCCAATGCGACCGGCGGCTCCATGGGCGCGTGCGCCAGGTGCGGAACGTAGTAGTCCGCCTCCACAATCTTTCCGCCTTTGGCGAACGTGGCATCCACGTCGCCGATGTTTCTCGCCACCTTGCCGGGTTTGCGCGCCGTCTCCTGCAGCTCTTTCTTGTACGCGTCCGAGTTGTAGCTCGCATTCGGACCGTTGTCCCAGACCACATTCAGTTTCTTGCGTCCCTGAAACGCGGCCCAGGTGTTGTCGGCAATCACCGCCACGCCGCCCAGCGGTTGGAAATGATGCGGTGGCGTAAAGGGCTTGATCGCGATGGTTTGCTTGACCCCCTTTACCTGTAACGGCGCTTTGTCGTCGTAAGACTTGACCTTGCCGCCGAGCACCGGCGGATGCTCAACCGATGCATACAGCATGCCGTCTACACGGGCATCCATGCCGAAACCCGCTTTGCCGGTGCACAAGGCAACCAGGTCGTAGCTGGTGGTTCCTTTGCCGATATACCGCCAGGCGCTCCTGGGTTTGAACTGAAGATCTTCTTTTTTGGGGACCGGCAACTTGGCCGCCGCCGAAGCCAACTCTCCGTATCCGGCTCTGCGATTGCTGGGCAGGTGCACGATCACATGCAGATCGGACTCGCACTCCGATACCGGTACGCCCCATTTCTGTGCCGCCGCCTGCGTCAACATCAGGCGGGCCGTGGCTCCGGCGTCGCGCATAGTGACAAAACCGTCGCGGACGGAATGCGATCCATCCGTATCCTGATCTCCGTAGCGCGCATCGCCGATGGCTTGTTCGATCTTCACCCGCTTCCAGTCCGCATCCAGTTCGTCCGCCAGAATGAGCGGGACCGTGGTGCGGCTGCTGGTGCCCATCTCCGAGCGGTGTGCCACCAGATAAACCGTTCCGTCGGTGTCGATTCCCACAAACACATTGGGATGCAGCGTGGCGCTATCGACATGCGAAGCCGCGGCACTCTCTGCCGCCCAGAGAGCCTCGGGAATCAGACGAACGCTCAGCACCAAAGCGCCAGTAGAAACCATGCCTTGAAGAAAACCGCGCCGGCTTACATTCAGAATATGGTTGCTCATGCGCTTTCTCCCGCGGCCGCCTTGATCGCCGCCCGGATCCGCTGGTAGGTGCCGCAGCGGCAGATGTTCCCGGCCATGCCGCCTTCAATATCCTCGTCCGTGGGTTTGGGTTTGTCTTTCAGCAGGGAAATGGCCTGCATGATCTGTCCCGGCTGGCAGTAGCCGCATTGCGGAACGTTGTACTCGATCCACTTCTGCTGCACCACGTGCGGCCCATTCTTTGAGATAGCTTCGATGGTGATGATCTCTTTGCCCGCGATCGCGCTCACCGGGGTCACGCACGACCGGATGGCTTTTCCGTCCTGGTGCACGGTGCAGGCCCCGCACAGAGCCATGCCGCAGCCAAATTTGGTGCCAGTCAATCCCAGCACATCGCGCACGTACCACAGCAGCGGCAGGTTGGGATCGCCGTCGTAGGAACGTTCCACGCCGTTGACTTTGATCTGCATCGGGTTTGCCCCTCCAGCTGTTTCTCGCGCTATTCTTCCAGAAGACGTTGGTGGAAGTCTAATATGATACCGCTGTCGACGATGTCGAGGTGCAGCCATGGTCTTGGGAGCGAGCCAGCAAGCGAATCATTCGACGTCCGGAGCATGTGATGGCACTCATCCACGATGACTTCCTGCTGCACTCCAAGATGGCTAGAAAGTTGTACCACGATTATGCCGCCGCCGAACCGATTCTCGACTACCATTCGCATCTGCCGGCTGCCGACATTGCCGCCGACCATCGCTTCCGCGATTTGTGGGAAATCTGGCTGCAAGGAGATCACTACAAATGGCGGCTGATGCGGGCCAACGGGGTAGCTGAAGAATTCTGCACCGGCGGCGCGGCGCCCTATGACAAGTTTCTGGCGTGGGCCCGCACCGTCCCTTTCACCCTGCGCAATCCTCTTTATCTTTGGACCCACCTGGAACTCAAACGATACTTCGGCATCGGCGAACCGCTGAGCGAAAGCACCGCCAGCGTGGTGTGGGAGCGTGCCAACGCCGCACTGCTAAAGGGCGACCTCTCGGCCCAGGGAATCCTCCGGAAATTTCAGGTCCGAATCGTATGCACGACCGATGACCCTTGCGACGACCTCTCCAGCCACCGCGCGCTCAACGCTTCTGCTGCCGAGATTCGAATGTATCCCACCTTCCGTCCCGACCAGGCATTGCGTATAGGAGTTCCGGCAACATGGAATGCCTGGGTAAATCGTTTGCAGGCGGCGAGCAATAAGGAAATCTCGACCTTCAACGATTTTCTAGACGCGCTCAAACAGCGTCACGATTTCTTCGACGCCAACGGCGGAAGACTTTCCGATCATGGACTGGCGCGCTGCTACGCCACGCCTTGCGATGACCGGGAAGCTGCCGCAATTTTCGCCAAGGCCCGCGCCGGTACTGTGCCCACGGACTCCGAGCAGGAGCAGTTCGCCTCGATTCTAATGCTCTTCTTCGGCCGCCTCGACGCTGAAAAAGGATGGACCAAGCAGCTTCACCTGGGAGCACTCCGCGGCGTAAATTCGCGACGCACCCGAGAGATTGGTCCCGACACCGGCTATGACAGCGTCGGCGATTGGGAGCAGGCCGCGGCCTTGGGTTCCTATCTCGATTTGCTGGAGCGTGAACATGCACTGCCCCGGACCATCGTCTACAACGTCAATCCCTCGGACAATTATGTGCTGGCCACCGCCATCGGCAATTTTCAGGATGGATCAATCGCGGGCAAGATGCAGTTTGGCAGCGCCTGGTGGTTTCTCGACCAGAAACAGGGTATCGAGTGGCAACTGAACGCACTTTCCAACACCGGCCTGCTCTCGCGCTTCATCGGTATGCTCACCGATTCGCGCTCGTTCATGTCCTTTCCGCGGCACGAATATTTTCGCCGTGTTCTGTGCGATCTTTTGGGGCGAGATGTTGAGAGCGGCCAACTCCCCGACGACGAGAAGTTGCTGGGTGCGATGGTCCGCAACATCTGCTTTGCGAATGCACGGGATTATCTGCGGCTGGAACTTCCGCCCGGCAAGGGGCAATCCTGATCCCAAGAGTCTGTGATGGAGGACGGGCGTCCCGCCCGTCATACACGGTCCGCGCCCGACGAGCGGGACGTCCATCCTCCATCACGCATCATTCGATGACGTCAAATTGTTCCAGCGCTGCCTCATCGATGCTCAAACCCAGGCCCGGAACGTTTTCGTCCAGATCGATGAAACCGTCTTTAGCTTTGGGCTCGCCCTTGAAGATGTACCAGAAAAGCTCGTTGCCAACTTCCACGTCGACCACCGGAAAGTACTCTGCCATCGGTGAATTCAGGCTCGCCATGACGACGTGATAGTTGTGCATTTGTCCGGCATGCGGAATCACCGGCACGGAATACGCTTCAGCCAGCGCGGCAATCTTGCGCGCCTGGCTCAGCCCGCCGACCCGATTAGTGTCGAACTGAATGTAGTCGAGCGCGCGAGCTTCCAGCAGGTCGCGAAAACCGTATGCGGTGAACTCGTGCTCGCCCCCGGCAATTGGAATTCGTCCGTATGATTTCAATTCAGCATAACCGTGCACATCGTCGGGGATGACCGGCTCTTCCAGCCACCTGAGATTGAATGGTTCGAGCAGGGGCAGCATGCGTTTGGCGTAGTCGAGCGTCCATCCCATGTAAGCGTCTGACATCACATCGATCCCGTCGCCTACGGTCTCGCGCACCGTACGCACTAGGTTCACATTGCGTTGCATGCCTGCGGCGCCGTCTGTCGGTCCCCAGCCAAAACGAAGTTTCATCGCCTTGTAGCCTTCGGCTTTGTAACGCTTCGCTTCAGCCGCCAGTTCGTTCAATTCGACGCTGTACAGCCGGCTGGCATAAACCGGAATACGTGGCTTGGTCCTTCCTCCAAGCAACCTGTAGACGGGCTGTTTCGCTGATTTGCCCAGGATGTCCCACAACGCAATATCAACCGCGCTGATCGCTACCATGCCGATGCCTCGGCGGCCGAACGCCATCGTCTTGCGATACATGAGCTGCCACAAAAACTCGATGTCCCACGGATCCTTGCCGATCAGCAGCGGTTTGAGATGCAGATCGATCACTTGTTTTGTGACTTGTGGCGCGAGCGCGGCGTTGCCGATCCCCGCCAGTCCGTCGTCGGTAAAAATCTCTACCACCAGCCAGCCGTGAAAGGTAAACGTCTGCATGGATGCTTCCGGCAGGTTCAGCAGATCCATGGGATTGGTGCAGAAATGAGGCGGCAAGGGAACCGTCTTGCCGCGCCAGCGCATCACACGCGTGCGAATTTCTTTAATTCTCATCAAGCTCCCGACTGCATGTTATCAATGTAGGCGCGGGCGTCCCGCTCGTACGTCAGCAGCACAGACACGCACGAGCGAGGGCTCGCGACTGCAGAGTCCGACCGCCCTCATTTCGCTGGATAGTGTTTGCTCTTTTGCGTCCTCGGGTTGAAGACATCGAAGCTTCCATCCGGATGAGCCGTCAGTTCCAGATAATTCCCGGCGTCAGGCCCATCAGGGTTCGCGATAAACTCCGCCGCGCTGTTGTGCGCCGCACCACCCTCTTCGGAATAATGAATCTGCCACAGGTCTTCAAGGCCCGGCGATTTCTTAATGATGTCCAGGACCGAAGGCGTGCCGCCTTTGTTGGCGCCATTGTCCATGATTGCCACCCGCGGGGCGAGGGCATACACAAAAGGCAGACTGCTGCTCTGTGCCCAGCCATGATGCGACACGATGTAGATTTCGATCTTGCCGATCTTGTTTACGGGACATACGAGCTGCATTTCCTTGTCATGCGTAAGGTCGCCGAGATCCAGGATTTTCAGTTTGCCGAAAGTGATGAGCGTCCCCAACGAACGCAGGTTCTCGGTCGTGTCCGCCGGAAATTGCTCGGCATCCTTGCAGTATGGATTGTCCTGTCCGGCACCCGGCAGCGGCTTATCGATTAACGCCGCGTCGGAGCTGACAATCGTAGCCTGCATTCCCTTGATTGGCAGAGTGTCTCCCGGCTTGGCGGTGATGCGTTGGTACTTTCCAGTCGCCAGCAGAGCCTTGTAGGCCTGCCAGTCTTTGACGGTTACGGCATCGGCAGTCTCGCGATTCTCTCCGTGGTCAATGAACGTCCCGATCGGAAAGCGCGCAGCCAGTTGCGGAACGCCCCCGACATGGTCGTCATGAAAGTGAGTAATCAGCACGTAGTCGATCTTGCGGATCCCGGCTTTACGAGCGGCGGCCACGATCCGGTCCGCATCGCGTCCCTCATTTCCGGGCCAGCCCGTGTCAATCAACAACGATTGGCCCGTCGGGGTGACGAACAAGGTGGCCTGTCCCCCTTCGACATCGATGAAGTAAATCTGCAGCGATTTATCGGTTTGCGGAGAAGGCGCTGCCCACGATGCGACCCCGAGCCCGATACTCAGAACAGCCACGCAGACTATCCGCGGCAGGGAAGTACTCCATTTGGTTCGCTTGCAAGATACGGAAAGAGTGCAGGTCATTTTGTTCGATGCTCCCGAGTGAATTTCAAAGGATCAAGTCCGACCAGAGATCATCAACCCAGTTCCGATTGCCGTCAAGGAGCGCTGAACCGGTGGTGGGGCAGTTTGCGGACGACCCCCCCGGCCCTTGTCATTCCGAAGCCAGCCTTATCGGCGAGGAATCTGCTTTGCTGCCGCCGCCAAACAGCAGATTCCTCGCGCGACAAAACCGCGCTTCGGAATGACAATCCCCTAAAGTTCAACTTGGTGGTCTACGCCAGTCCATCGGACAGGTCTTAGAACCAATAACCACGAAGGACACGAAGTATCACGAAGGCTTACCTTCAACGATTTCCTTCGTGTACCTTCGTGTCCTTCGTGGTTAAAGTTCTTCGGAGCCGGACCCACTACAAAGCCCGCCCCGCGCTGGCCCCCGATGCCCAAGCCCACTGAAAGTTGAATCCGCCCAGGTGTCCAGTCACATCCACGACTTCTCCAATAAAAAACAGGCCGGGCACTTTCCGGCTTTCCATAGTCTTTGCGGATAACTCATCGGTATCGACACCCCCAGCCGTCACTTCGGCTTTCTCGTAACCCTCCGTACCCGCCGGCACCACCGCCCACTCATGGATCTCGCATTCCAGTTGCTTGAGAGAACGATTAGTCAAGCGTTGGGGTTCATGGATTTTTAGCCAGCGGTCGGCTAAACGGTTCGGCAAGAATTTACGCAATGCAGTTCGCAGCGAGGTGATGTTCCGGGGCACCCTGGCCTCGAGAAGTTCGGCGGTGACGTCGTTCTCCGGTGCCAGATCGATGAGGATCGGTTCTGCCTTCTTCCAGTACGACGAAATCTGCAGGATCGCCGGCCCGCTAAGTCCGCGATGAGTCACCAGCATTTTTTCGCGGAACTGCTGGCCCCCACACGCAGCCGTCACCTCCGCCGACACGCCCGCCAAATCGGTATAGAGTCGGCCATCCTCTTTACCGAACAGCACTGGCACCAGCCCGGGCCGAGTTTCACGTATACCCAGCCCGAATTGCCGCGCCAGGTCATATCCGAATCTAGTGGCTCCCATCTTCGGAATGGACAGTCCGCCGGTAGCCACGACCAGTGCCGGGGAGCGAAATTCTTCTTCTCCGGCGTTCACGATGAAGGTATCGGTTCGTGTCACTTCCTGAATCTGAATCTTCGTGAAGAGCTCAACTCCCGACTCACGGCATTCGCTTTCGAGCAGGTTCAGAATGTCTTGAGCGGAGCGGTCACAGAAGAGCTGGCCCAAGGTTTTCTCGTGATAGGGAATGTGGTGCTTCTCCACCAGGGCCACGAAATCGGCAGGAGTGTAACGGGCTAACGCCGACTTGGCGAAGTGCGGATTGCCCGAGATGAAGTCTGCTGCCGAGCAGTGAATATTGGTGAAGTTGCAGCGTCCGCCGCCGGAGATAAGAATCTTCTTCCCGAGCCGTTCGGCGCGTTCGAGCACCGCCACACGCCGCCCCCGCTTGCCCGCCTCGATGGCACACATCAGTCCGGCAGCGCCGCCGCCGAGAATCAAGGCATCATATTTGCGAATCAAGCGGGCCTACAGGCGAGCCAACGCCCCGCGACAATGGGTTTGAGAAGCACTGGCAACTCATCGATTGTAACCAGCCGGCCGCCTTGCTCCAACCAGCTCTTTTGAGGGATTCGATGTGCTTTGAAGAGGTCCCCGCCGCGACCCTAGACGTAATCAAACAGCGCCATGAATCCAAAATCCATGTGGAGCTGTTGATGACAGTGAAAGAGCGTAAGGCCGGGATTGTCCGCCGTGAAATCGATATCGACCCTCTGATAGCCTCCGACCATCGCGACATCTTTCATCACCCCAGATGTCGACTCGCCCGCCAGTTGGGTCAGTTCGAAGCTGTGGCGATGAAGATGTACCGGATGAATATCGTCGCTGGCATTCTGCATGCGAATACGGTAGCGTTTGCCCTTTTCTAATTTGAACATGGCTTGCAGCCGCTCCTCCGAGAAGGCGATGCCATTGATCGTCCACAGGTTAAAGCCATCTGCCGCTGCATTTTGCTTGGCGAAAGTCATGTCGAACACCTGGTCTGGTTCTGGGGTCGCCGCCGCGCCGCCGAACCGCGCGTAATTCCAACGGAAAGGTTTGGGAGCGATCCACTGCGGTTTACCTTTCTCTCCTGCGTATTCGACCACGATGCCCATGCCGTGATGGCGGTCGTCGTCCGCCAGATCGCCCATAATCCAAATCCCTGGATGATTCATCTCCACGATGGCAGAAACCCGTTCTGCCGTGCCCAGCCAAATTACCGGGACGGGCACGGGCTTGGGAATCGTGTTTCCATCGAGCGCGACGATCGTGAAGGTGTGCCCGGGCAGCGCCAGGCTGCGGATCTCCGTAGCGCTTCCATTCAGAATATGTAAAAGGACTCTCTCACCTTGCTTTACTCGCACCGGTTCACCATGTCCCAGCATGCGACCGTTGATGGTGAAAGATCCGTACCCGACTTCGAACCCATGAGGTGCGCCCTTGGCCAGGGAGGCGTTCATGGCACTCTCTCCAGTATCTTTCAGGCTCTTCACTACCGTTTCCGGAGATAGAAAGTCCATCGCCATGTCCCCGCCGCGGCTGAAGGTGGGCTCGAACTCCTTCAAGGTCAGGAAAACTTCCCGGTCGTAATTGCCCGGATGCTGCCTCGGCTCGATGTATACCGGGCCTACCAGGCCAGAGTACTGTCCCGCGCTCAGATCGGCCTTGGCTCGGACATGGGTGTGATAAAAACGAAATCCGGAAGGCTGGGGAATAAATGAAATGCGCCGGCTTCCGTGGGGTGGGATGAACGGAGTGCCTTCTTCCGCGGCCCCGTCGACCTCGGCGGAAACTGCCTGGCCGTGCCAGTGCAATTGTTCCGGCCTGTCGGTTTGATTGTGGACATCGACGGTAACCCGCTGACCTTCCTTCAAGCGGAGCAACGGTCCCGGAAACTGGCCGTTGTATGTGGTCGTGGAAATAATGCGATTCGGGGCAAGTTCGATAGGCTTAGCCGCGATGGTAAGGGTGTAGTCCGGGGAAGCAGCAATGTGCGAATCGCTTTCCTGCGCGAGCGATACTGCGGACTGCCCGGCGGCGGCAGCCCCAGGGAGAAGGGAACCACCGGCCATGGTAGCCGCCGTCCGCAGGAACGTCCGGCGCGAGAAGGTGGAATCAAGCATCGTGGCTCTCGCTCATCTGGAATGAAACCGTTGCGGCCGATTGAGGTGGCAAGGAACGCCCGCCTCTACTTCCCGGTGTAAGTGATCCTCCAGATGGAATTCGAGCCGTCATCGGTCACCAGCAACGAGCCGTCGGGCGCAGTAGTGACTCCAACCGGACGTCCCCACACGTGCCCGTTGTCGACCACGAAGCCCGTCATGAAATCTTCGTATTCACCGCTGGCATGCCCGGTCTGGTGCAGAGGCACACGGATCAGCTCGTAGCCCACACGAACCGCGCGGTTCCACGAGCCATGCTCGGCGGCGAAAAGGTCTCCCTGATACTCCGCCGGGAATTGTTTGCCATCATAGAAAGTAATTCCGAGTGATGCGTTGTGGGGGTTCAGCAGGACATCGGGAACGATGGTCTTATCCTTGAGTTCAGGATGTTTGCCTTTGTGCCGTGGATCCTGATGGCCTCCGATGTACCACCACGGCCAGCCGTAGAAACCGCCCTCCTGCACATGCGTAATATAGTCGGGAACAAGATTGTCCCCCAGGCCGTCGCGCTCGTTGGTCGAGCACCACAACTCGCCCGTCTTCGGATTCACATCAAGGCCTACGCAGTTGCGAATGCCGTATGCGTAAACTTTCATGTCGGAGCCGTCGGGATTGAATTCCAGAACGTCGGCACGATTCTTTTCCGCGGGCGTTGTGTCGGGATCGTCGACGTTCGAGCCGGAACCTACCGAAACAAACATCTTCTTGCCGTCGAGCGAGAACTGCACATTGCGCGTCGAATGGCCCGATCCGCTGGGCAAGTCTGCCAGATACTGAGGGCCGCCTCGGGCCTGCAAATCGCCGCTCTGGTAAGGGAAGCGCACAACCGAATCCGTGTTCCCCACGTAGACCCACTGCGGATCGGGACCGGGCGGATAAAATGCGATGCCGAACGGCTCATGCAATCCTTTGGCGAAAAGCGTCATCTGCTCGGGTCTACCATCACTCGTAATCCCGCGAAAGATTCGGATGTCGCCCGCCCTGGTTTCGGCCACAAAAAAGTCCCCGTTCGGGGCAGTCCGAATGATCCGCGGATTATCCAGCCCGCTCGCGTACAGCGCCACTTTGAAACCTTCGGGAACCTGTGGCCATGCGCCTTCCGGCCGCGCGACGACCTGGGGCCCGTTGCCCGCCGACGGGGTCGCGAACGGAGGAGGAAGATCTTTGGGTGTGATCTTGC
The DNA here is from genome assembly GCA_963822555.1 of Terriglobia bacterium. Lineage (GTDB taxonomy): Bacteria > Acidobacteriota > Terriglobia > Terriglobales > Acidobacteriaceae > JAIQFF01. Next base: position 2,095,946 of record CAWGHY010000002.1, on the reverse strand, counting down.
GCACCAGTCCCGGCTTCTCATAGCGGAAGTCGGTAAACGGCGGCGTCGGAGGCGGTGCTTTCAGTTTATCGGCCACCAGCGGCGCGGCCGGAGGCGTACTGGCCTTGGCACTCTGGGGCTGGCCGAGCGTCTGCACATAGCTCACGATCTGCCAGCGCTGCTGCTTGGGTAAAGTGGCCCACGACGGCATGCCGTTGGACACGTCGCCCTTCGTAATAAACCAGAAAATCTCGCCGGACGCCGCAGCCTTGATTCTTTTCGCATTCAAAGGAGGAATATTCCCTGAGCCTTCGCCATTCTCCCCGTGGCAGCGGGCGCATTTGAGATGGAAAAGTGACTTCGCGCCAGGCGGTTGCTGTCCTTCGTAAGGGTTCTTCAATTCTTTGGCCGACGCTGGCGCATTATCGAAGTTCGCGTCCTGCGCTGGCGCCTCGGAGACCAAAAGAACGGCTGAAACGGCGCATATCGCAAGAGAAGTTTGAAGTATACGGACGATGGCTCTCAAACCGGTTCCTCCGTCAAAACGACTCACATCCTAAGAGATGTTATACCGAATGGAGGACGGGCGTCATCGCCCGTCAGGCAATGGCCTGTGCATGACGGGCGGGACGCCCATCCTCCACTGACCTTATAATTCAGTGCAACAAAAAACTGAAACAACAGGAAAGGAATGATGGGTCATCCTCTTCTCGATCTGACGAACAAAACTGCGGTTGTGATCGGCGGAACCAGCGGCATCGGGCTCGCCCTTACGCGGGCATTGGCCCAGGCCGGCGCCAACGTGGTTCCCTCCGGACGCCGCGTCGAACTGCTGGATGCTGCCGTCTCCGAGGTCAAGGCGCTGGGCCGCCGGTCTCTCGTCCAAGCCTGCGATGTGACCGACATCGCCAGCCTAGAGCAGCTCCTGCAAGCCGTAACGGCGGAACTCGGCGGCGTGCAGATACTGGTCAACTGCGCCGGCCGCACCAAGCGCACACCTACGCTCCAGGTCCCGGAATCCGAGTGGAATTCGATCCTCGACACCAACCTCAACGGAACATTGCGCGCCTGTCAGGTGTTCGGCCGCCCTATGGTTGAACGCGGCTATGGACGCATCATCAATATCGCTTCGGTAGCCTCGTTGGTGTCGCTCTGCGAGGTGGCCGCATACAGCGCCAGCAAGGCGGCCGTGGCTTCGCTGACCAAGTCGCTTGCTATTGAATGGGCCCGGTCAGGAGTGTGCGTGAACGCGATCGCTCCCGGCGTCTTCCGCACCGACCTGAACGCCGCCCTGCTCGACGGCACGGAGCGCGGCCGCGAGTTCCTGTTGCGTATTCCAATGAAGAGATTCGGCCAGGTCGATGAACTCGGCGGCGCCGCTGTCTTCCTGGCTTCAGAAGCCGCCAGCTTTGTCACCGGCCACGTGTTGACGGTAGACGGAGGTTTCCTGGCCAGCGGCGTCAACCAATAGGAACCACGGTGGACGACGGGCGTCCCGCCCGTCGCGCACAGGCCATGGCCGGACGGGCGAGACGCCCGTCTTCCACCGGTGCGTCCCGCCCTATGTTCTTCGTGGCGAGTGGCATAATGACTGGCAGAGTTCCAACCGATGACCCTTGGCAAAAGCGCGGCCGATCGAGTGCTCTCTCACGACGAGGTCCGCCAGGTTGTTCGCCAGGCGGCCGTCCAACTCAAGCTCGCAGGCAAGCGCGCCCTGACCATCATTCCCGACGGCACTCGCACCATGCCGATGCCTCTGATGTTCCAGCTTTTGCAAGAAGAGATCGGCGCACAAGCGGCTGCCTGCGACTATCTCGTCGCCCTCGGCACCCATTCGCTGATGAACGAAGCCCAACTCACCCGGCTGCTGGGATGCCCGGTCGTTAACGGAACCTGCGGCAAGGCGCGCGTGTTCAACCATCGCTGGGACCTTCCTGACACATTCGTGGATTTGGGTACGATCCCCGCCGATCAAGTTGCCCAGGCCTCGGGCGGCCTCTTGTCTGAGCCGATTCTGGTCAAGATCAATCGTCTGCTCTTCGACTACGACCAGGTCTTGATTTGCGGGCCGGTGTTTCCCCACGAGGTAGTTGGATTTTCGGGAGGCAACAAGTATCTGTTTCCGGGAGTCAGCAGCGGGGAGATGATCAACCAGACCCACTGGCTCGGCGCCTTGCTGGGCAGCTACAACCTTATCGGCACATTTCACACTCCGGTCCGCGCCCTTATCGATCAAGCCGCCGCAAGAATTACCGTCCCGGTCGCATGCTTTGCGCTGGTCCTGAGACAGCAAGAGGTTGCCGGCATCTACTTCGGTTCTGCGCGCGAGGCCTGGCAAGAGGCGGCGGAGCTTTCAGCGCGAGAGCATGTGCGCTGGGAGGAACGTCCGTTCCAGCGGGTTCTTTCCGTTCTGCCTGAGATGTACGACGATATCTGGACCGGCGCCAAGGGGATGTACAAGCTCGAACCGGCCATCGCGGACGGTGGCGAGGTCATTATCTACGCTCCGCACATCACGGAATTCAGCTACACCCACGGAGCTTTCCTTGAGCGCATCGGTTATCACTGCCGCGATTATTTTCTAAAACAGTGGGACCGGTTCAGGGATGTGCCGCGCGGCGCGATCGCTCATTCCACCCACTTGATCGGACAGGGAACCTACAATGCGACGAGCGGCATCGAGACACTGCGGATAAAAGTCACCCTGGCCACCGGCATTTCCGAAGAACGCTGCCGCCGCTTGAACCTGAATTACATCGATCCCCAAACCATCAGGTTTGAAGATTGGCAGGGACGCGAAAGTGAGGGGGTCAAACTGGTCCCCCATGCCGGGGAAATCCTTTACCGGCTAAAAAATGGGGTACCAGATGACGGATTCTGATGGTTACTGAACTGAGCTGGCGACGTTGGAGAACACCGTGTTGGCATTAGAGCCGACAAGCCGTATCGTTCCTACCACCAGAACGAGAATGACCGCGAGCATGACCGCGTACTCCGCGATGTCCTGTCCTTGGTCTTCGGACCAGATTCGTTGGATTAAGCTCCTCATTACTGACCTCCAATGCTCCAAGTGATCCCGATTAGGAACCAATGATGAACGCATAAGGCGCGATTGTCAAATGCTCATCGGCCCATCCGGGTAATTTTTTATAGAGCTGAAACCTGCGCTGGGCAAGGGTTTGGAAGGATTCAGGCCGGCGCAAAACCACTTGTCTGGGATAACCCCGGTAACCCGTTACCGTACACAACCCGGGCGTGGAAACTTAATGTAAGAGGTCGGCTGCCGAGCGCGAAGCGTATTCCAGAACCTTCCCGGGAAGCAGGCCAAGATAAAGAGTGGCGGCCACACAGATGGCCAGCGCCGCGCCCAGAGCGGGGGGAACCGGAATCGCGGGGAGTTCCTCACGTGCTTCACGCATATACATCACCACGATGATTCGCAGGTAGTAGTAGGCGCCCACCGCGCTGTTGAGTACGCCGATGATCGTGAGCCCCACCAGGTTGGCTTGCAGTGCCGCGCTGAACACATAGAACTTCGCAAAGAAGCCGCCGGTCATCGGAATTCCGATCAGCGACAGCAAAAAAATCGTTAGCGTGGCGGCGAGCAGCGGCGAGCGGCGTCCCAGTCCCGCATAATCATCGAGCGTGACGTAACGTTCGCCGGCGCCCGCGACGTGACTGATCACGGCAAACGCACCCACATTCATGGCGGCGTAAGAGGCGGTATAGAACATCGCGGCCGGCACGCCGTTGTTAGGCAGCGCGGCAAAAGCCACCAGGGTATATCCGGCGTGCGCGATGGAAGAGTACGCCAGCAGTCGTTTGACGTTCTGCTGCACCAGCGCCCCCACGTTCCCCAGGGTCATGGAAAGTGCCGCTGCCACCCAGATCAGCCAAAGCCTTCCGGGCGCATTGGCCTCAAACATCACCCGCAACAATACCGCGAACGCCGCCGCCTTGGGCGCAGTCGACATGAAACCGACCACGGGCGCAGGCGCGCCTTCGTAGACGTCCGGCGTCCAGATATGAAAAGGAGCCGCTGCCACTTTGAAACCCAGGCCGACAAACATGAATGCGACGCCGACATAGGCCAGCACCGGAACCGGATTCGATCGAAGTGCATGCGCGATGACCGCAATGCTGGTGGACCCGGTGGCGCCGAACATCAGCGCCACGCCGTATAGGAAGAAAGCCGTAGCAAAGGAGCCCAGCAGGAAATACTTCAGCGAAGCCTCACTGCTGATCGCTGCCCGCCGCCGGAAGCCCGTCAGCACATAAGTGGAAATCGACGAAATCTCCAGGGCGATGAAGACCAGTACCAACTCGACTGCCGACGACATCAGGCACATGCCGACCGCGCCAAAAAGAACCAGCCCGTAATACTCCCCGGCGCGTATCTGCTGGACCTGCATGTACTCGAAAGAACTGAGAATGACGACAGCCGTAATGACAGTGATCAGCAGGTGGAAAAACGTGCTGAACGCGTCCACCTTGACCATGCCCCAGAACGCGAGTCCGGGGAACCCCGACTGGTAAAGCGTTGCCGCAATCGCCCCTACCGATCCGATCAGCGCGATGAGACCGAGCACTTTCTGCGTGCTGCGCTCGTCCAGCAGTGGATCGAGCACCATGATGAGCATGCCGAACAGCGACAGCACAATTTCCGGCAGAATGCGAACGTATTCGACGCCCTGAGGTACGGTTTGAGCGATGGCGGCGGTGCTCACTGTCCGACCACCTTGCTGGCCAACTGCGCGAAGGGCGCCAACGCAGTTTGCACTGCGGGATCGATGGCGTTCAGCCAGAGCAGCGGCGCTACGCCCATCGCCAGCGCGGCTGCGGCCGCCGGTATCAGCGCGATACGCTCGCGCGCATCCAGATCAGGCAGAGTCTCGTTCACCGGGTGCGTTATCTTTCCGTAGAAAACTCGTTGATACATCCACAACAAATATCCGGCGCTCCAGATGATGCCCGTCGCGCCCAGAATTCCGTAAATCGCGCGGTCCTGAAAGGCTCCGCTCAGCACCAGGAATTCGCCGATAAAGCCGTTGAGCAGCGGCAGTCCCACCGAAGCCAGCACCACGAAGAGGAAAAAACTCGCATACACCGGCATCGAAGTCGCCAGCCCGCCGAATTCCGAAATCTCGTAAGTGTGACGGCGCTCGTACAAAATGCCGGCCAGCATGAACAGGGCTCCAGTGGATACGCCATGTGCAAGCATGACGAAGGTCGCGCCATCCAGGCCGGCTTGCGTGAAGCTGAAAATCCCCAGCACTACGAATCCCAGATGGCTGATCGAAGAATACGCAATCAGCTTCTTCATGTTGGGCTGGACCAGCGCCACCAGTGCGCCGTAGATAATGCCGATCAGCGCCAGAATCATCACCCACCAGGCGTTGGCGCGAGCCTGATCAGGAAATAACCCCAGGTTGAAGCGCAGCAGGCCGTACGTTCCCATCTTCAGAAGCACCCCGGCCAGCAATACTGATCCCGCCGTGGGCGCTTCGACGTGAGCGTCCGGCAACCAGGTGTGAAAAGGGAAGAGCGGAACTTTGACGGCAAAGGCGATGAAGAATCCCAGGAAAAGCCACTGCGCCGCGCTGGCAAAATTCTCCACCTGTCCGCTGCGGATCGCATTCTGGATGGTGACAAAATCGAAGCTCCCAACTTTGGCGTAGAGCCAAAGAATGGCCGCCAGCATGAACACCGACGCGATCATGGTGTACATGAAAAATTTGACCGCGGCATAAACCTTGCGCCCATGGCCGTACATTCCGATGAGTAATGCCATCGGAATCAGGGTGGCTTCCCAGAAGAAATAAAACATGAAAAGATCGAGCGCCACGAATACGCCGATCAGAGCCGTTTCCAGTACCAGCAGGATGATGAAGAATTCCTTCACCCGCTCGTGAATCGATTTCCACGAAATCAGCACGCAAAGCGGGGTCAGAAAGGTGGTCAGCACCACCAGCCACATGGAAATGCCGTCCACCCCCAGGTGATAGTGAATGTTGGGAATGGGAATCCAGGCGCGATCCAGTTCATATTGAAATCCGCTCTGGGCCCGGTGAAAGTGCACCGGCAGATGCAGCGACAGGACAAAATTGAGCAGCGTGACCACTAGGGAAAATACCCGGATGTCCCGATCGCGCCGCGGCAACAGCAGCAGCAGCAGCGCCCCCGCCAGCGGAATGAAAGTCACCAGCGTGAGGATAATCGGATTCCACTTGTCCATCTCCATGGAGTGAATCATCGGGTTCCCATCCAGACCATGTAAGCGATGACCGCCGCGGCCCCCGCCGCTACCCATCCGGCGTAAGAGCGCAGATTGCCGGATTGCATGTGGCGAACCGAATCGGAGACTTCGTTTGCGCCATGCGCGCTGTTGTCCACTCCGGCGTCGATCACATCCTGATCGATGCCATGCCACAGAATCAGGGCAGAGCCCGCGATGAGTGGCTTTACGAACAAAGTCGCATACAGTTCGTCGATGTAATACTTGTGAACCACGGCCTCGTAAAGCCCGCCCAGGCCAGCCGCGATCCGCTGTGGCAACTGCGGGTCGCGATAGTAAAGCTGCCACGCCAACACAAACCCGAGCAGCCCGGCAAACACTGAAATCCCGGTGAAGATCAACTCAGTTGCGTGGCCAGTCTGCGGTTCGGGGCCCTCGGTCTCCTTCTCCGGAGGAGTCGCCACCCCATGGCCTTCGGCGCCGGCTGCGATCGTGGAGTGAAACACTGGTCCGAGAAATTTATCGAAGCGATTGCTGCCGCCGAGCGATCCCGGTACCCCAATCCAGCCGCCGGTAAGAGACAGAAACGCCAGCACCACGAGCGGAATCAGCATCACTCGCGGACTCTCGTGAATCCCGCCATGCCCATGTTCATGCCCATGTGGCGCGGGCACCCCCGTGTCGTCGTGATCTCCATGTCCGTGGTCTAGATTGGCATGCGCTTCCGCCGTCCCGCGATACTCCCCAAAAAAAGTCATGAACCACAATCGGAACATATAAAAAGAAGTGAGAAATGCCGTGAACAACCCGATAAACCAGTAAACCCAGCTGGCCTGGTAAGCCCGCCACAGAATTTCATCCTTGCTGAAGAAGCCGGCGAACGGCGGAATTCCGGCGATGGCGAAAGTGGCGATCGTCATGGTCCAGAAGGTCCATGGAATTTTCGTGCGCAGCCCGCCCATCTGCCGCATATCCTGCTCGCCGGCTACCGCGTGAATTACGGACCCTGCCGCCAGGAAGAGCAGTCCCTTGAAGAAGGCGTGTGTCATCAGGTGGAAGATTGCTGCCGAGAACGCGCCCACGCCGCAGGCGATAAACATGTATCCCAGTTGCGAGATGGTGGAGTACGCCAGCACTTTCTTGATGTCGGTCTGCGTGATGCCAATGGTCGCCGCGAACAAAGCTGTGAGCGTCCCGATAATGGCCACCACAGTTAAGGCGGCGGGCGCCCGCTCAAAAATCACGTGCGACCGCGAAACCATATACACACCCGCCGTGACCATGGTCGCGGCGTGAATCAGAGCGGAGACCGGAGTTGGGCCCTCCATGGCGTCGGGAAGCCATACGTAAAGCGGGATCTGTGCCGACTTGCCGGCCGCCCCCACCATCAGCAAGAGGCCAATGGTCGTAAGCAATCCGGCTCCCGCCGTCTCCACGCCCATCGGAATGACTTTCTGGAAAACCTGGTCGAAGTTCAGCGAGCCGAAATGTTTGATCAGCAGAAAGAGTGCGATCAGGAATCCAAAATCGCCCACTCGATTGACGATGAACGCTTTTTTTCCGGCCGATGCGGCGGAATCTTTAGTGAACCAGAACCCGATCAACAGATACGACGCCAGGCCCACGCCCTCCCAGCCGATAAACATCAGCAGGTAATTGCTGGCGAGGACCAGCGTCAGCATGAAGAACATGAACAGATTCAGGTAGGCAAAGAAGCGATAGAATCCGCCTTCCTCCCACATGTAGCCCACCGAATAAATATGGATGAGGAATCCTACGCCCGTCACCACCAGCAGCATGACCAGCGAAAGCTGGTCGAGGTAAAACGAGAAGTCCACCTGAAATGTGCCTGCCCGGATCCAGGTAGCGAGAAACTCGGTGTGCGGCGTGGCCAACGACGAGAACTGGGAAGCCACAAACAGCACCATGGCAAATGCCGCTCCGCTGAACAGCAGGGCCACCCCGACCACCGCTTGCCGGGAGAACCTCTTGCCGAAGAAACCATTGATGGCGGCGCCCACCAGCGGCAGCACCGGAATCATCCAGAGATGCAAGTTGGGCGTCATAGTTTGAGCAGGTCCACCTGGTCGACGTTCAGGGTTTCACGGGTGCGGTACACCGCGATGATGATGGCTAGTCCAACGGCCGCTTCAGCCGCCGCCACCACCATGACGAAGAACACGAATATCTGTCCGCTAAGCGCGTGCCACTGCGCGGCAAACGCGACAAAGGAAAGGTTCACCCCATTCAGCATCAGCTCAATCGACATAAAGATGCTGATGATGTTGCGTTTGATCAGAAAGCCGGTGACGCCGCAGGCAAACAGAATCCCGCTGAGAATGAGGTAGTACGAGATCGGCACCATCAGCTTTCCTTCTTTCCCGAGTCCGCCTCAGGATGGCTGGCCAGAACGACGGCGCCCATGATGGCGATCAGCACCAGAATAGAAGTCACTTCAAAGGGCAGCAAAAAATTATGAAACAGCAGCCATCCAATGGTGCGCGGCGCGCCCGGCAAAGCTCCCGCCGATACGGTCTGGCTGCCGGTGCGCTCAATCAGCACCCATCCCACGATCACGCTTCCCACCAGCATCCCGGGGATTCCGAACAGCATCGCCACGCGGCTGCCTTTGGTGTGTTCCTCGACTCCCGCATTCAGCAGCATAATGACAAAGACGAACAGCACCATGATGGCGCCGGCGTACACAATCACCTGCACCGCGGCCACAAACTCCGCCCCCAGCAGCAGATACTCCACCGCCAGCGATCCCATCACCATCACCAGCGAGAGTGCGCTGTTGATGGGATGCCGCTGCACCAGCAGGTTCACCGCCCCCGCCACGCACAGCGCTCCGAAAAACAAAAATATAACCAGATGAGTCATTTGATCTGAGAACTAAAAACCGGGAACCGGGAACTGGTCTCTTAAGACCGCAACGCCACCACCAGCGCCGTAATCACCAAATTTGCAATCGCCAGCGGCAAAAGAAATTTCCAGCCGAACGCCATGAGCTGGTCATAACGAAACCGGGGCAACGTTCCACGCACCCAAATGTACACAAACAGAAAGCCGAAGATTCTCAATGCAAACCAGAAAACCGGCAGAAGCGCGCGCAAAATCGGCGGTCCAAACACCGGTCCATGCCAGCCGCCTAGAAAAAGCAGTGAGGCCACGGCCGCGACCGTGATCATGTTCGCGTATTCCGCCATAAAAAACATGGCAAACTTCATGGAACTGTATTCGGTGTGATATCCCGCCACCAGCTCGGTCTCTGCCTCCGGCAGATCGAACGGAATGCGGTTGGTCTCCGCGTACGCCGCAATCAGGTAAATAAAGAAGGCGAAGAATTGCCCCCCGTAAAAAATGTTCCAGCGCGGAATGAATCCCCAAAACGTTCCACTTTGCGCATCCACGATATCGCGCAAGCTGAAGCTGCCGGTCAGCATCAACACTCCCAACAGCGAAAGCCCCAGCGAAATTTCGTAGCTGATCATCTGTGCGCTGGCCCGCAGTCCGCCCAGCAGGGAATACTTGCTGTTGGACGACCAGCCCGCCAACGCGACGCCATAGACTCCGAGCGAAGTCACGCCCAGAATGATCAGCAGCCCGATGTTGACGTCGGCAATCTCCAGCGGAATATGCAGGCTGCCGATGTTGATCCAGTTGCCCACTGGAATTACTGCAATGGAAGTCAGCGCGCACATGACGGCAATAATCGGCGCCGCAACGTAGAGTGGCTTGTACACGTGCGGCGGCGTCAGGTCTTCCTTGAACAGGAACTTCACCCCATCGGCCAGCGGCTGCAGCAGCCCGAACGGTCCCACTCGGGTCGGTCCCCAGCGGTTCTGCATGTGGCCCACAACTTTGCGTTCCAGCCAGACGGTGTAAGCCACGGCCGTCAGCAGCACAAACAGTGCCAGCGCAGTCTTAATAAAAGAAACGATAATGAAGGTGATGATATTCAAGCTATTCCGAGTAGCGCCGGCATCCCGCCGGCTGTTTTGAGGGCGTCCCGCCCTCGGCCATCATGCGCAGAAAGAATTCTTCAGTCCGCCGCAACTTCAGATTCCGCGGGCTGCGGGTTGTGGTTCTCCATCACCGAATTCAAGGTTCGAGAATACCGTCCCAGCGTCCCCGAGCTGAACAGATTGTCATTCGCCGGAACAATGAGCCCGGGATCCTGGGCAACACCCGCCGCGCCACTCACCAAGGTCGTGTGCTGATCGTTCCCCGCCATCAGGTTCATCCGCGAAACTTCGTATCCCGGCACCAGCCGCTGAATTTCGTCCAGGATCGCGGTTGGCTCAAACGGACTCAGCTTCGGTTCCAGCCCGTGTGCTTCCAGCCACACCGCGTGCCGGTCGGCCTCGCCCGATTGCGCGCCGCGCGATTGTCCCATGTCCGCCGACTCGCCCCGGCCGAACGGAACCAGTTTATGGACATCGGCTCCCATCGCATCGGCGATACGGACGATCATCTCGAAATCGGATTTGCTGCCGCTGACCTCTCCCGCTTTCTTCACCAGCTGCAAATCTCCGCAGGTGTTGGTGAAGGTTCCGGATTTTTCGTAGGCGTTGGCTGCCGGCAAGACCACGTCCGCGAGAGCGGCGGTTTCGGTCAGAAACATGTCCTGCACGACCACGAAACTCTGCGAGAAAACAAAAGGATCGATATCGAATCGCCCGACGGGGTTCGCGCCCACCACGTAAACCGCCTTCAATTGTCCCGACCGCGCGCTCTCCACCATTTCGGGCAGTGTTAGTCCCGCGGTTTGCGGGACTCCGCCCCACTCTTCCCGGAACTTTCCCGAATCGGCGACGGGATGATATCCCGGAAGCAAATCAGGATAGAGCCCCATATCAGCCGCGCCCCGTGAGTTGGCGTAGTCAGCCAGACAAAGAAATTTCGCTCCCGGAATGCTCGAGCCAAACTTCACGAGGGAAGCGATATCGCCGCCGCGAATCTCCGCGCCAAAGATAATTACAAGATTCTGCTGGTTGCGAAGTTGGTCACGAAATGCCTGTGTGGCGCGGGCGCCCTCGCCCGCGCCGGAGCCCGCAACCGGCCCGAGCCCTTCCGCCGCAGAATCATCCCCGCTCAAAAACGCCGCGAACCGCCCCTCCGCACCCGCCGGAATTTGCAGAAATCCAGCCGCCTGTCGCGTCAGCTTGATCTCCGCCGAATTCACCACATACAACTTCGCATTGTGCAGCCGAACGTTGTTCCGAATCTGCCAGGCCAGCAAAGGATGCTGTTCCGTAGGATCATTTCCAATCAGCAGAATCGCCGGCGCATTGTAGACATCGCGCATGCTTGCGGTAGCTTCCGGCTTTCCGGCGAGCGCCGAGGCAAAAGCAGGGAAGTCCGCCGTCCGATGATGGTCGATGTTATTGGTTTGCAAAACCACGCGGGCAAATTTCTGTAACAGGTAGTTCTCTTCGTTGGTGGTTCGGTTCGATCCCACAACCCCAATCGCCTGTCCGCCATGCTGCTCGCGAGCTTCCTTGAATTTCTTTCCGATCAGCGCAAACGCCTCTTCCCAGGTGGCCGGCGCCAGTTGGCCATCCTTACGAATCAGGGGCTGAGTCAAACGATCTTCGCGATTGGCAAAGTCGAAGGCGTAGCGCCCCTTGATGCAAAGGAAATCGCCATTGATGCCGCTCTTGTCGCGGTTGTCGCCGCGCACAATCTCCATGCCAGTTTCGGAGCGGCGCACGCCCAGCGTGGTCTTGCATCCGTCCGCGCAATGGGTGCAGGTCGTGCCCACGTGGGTCATCTCCCAGGGACGCGTCTTATAACGATAAGCTCCAGACGTCAGCGCTCCCACCGGACAGATGTCGATGCACATGCCGCACTCTTCGCATTCCAGGTGGTCCTCTTTATTGGGTGCGATGATCGAACCCACGCCGCGGTTCTGCACCCCCAAAGCCCAAACGTCCATGCCCTCGCCGCATACCCGCACGCAGCGGTAGCAGAGAATGCAGCGCGGCCGGTCAAAGTAAACCACGGGAGACCACTGCTGCTCCTCTTTGTGGTTCTTGGGTTCCATGTACTTAGATTCCGCTGCGCCGTACGAAAATGTCATGTCCTGCAGTTCGCACTCGCCCCCGGCGTCGCACACCGGACAATCCAGAGGATGATTGCCCAGCAACAATTCGACCATCCCTTTGCGTGCCTGCTTGACCTCGTCGCTATCGGTGATCGCGACCATGCCTTCGCTGATGACGGTGGTGCACGCCGTCTGCAGCTTCGGCATCTTCTCCACTTTCACCAGGCACATGCGGCACGCGCCCTGCAGTGAAAGATTCGGGTAGTAGCAAAACGAAGGTACCTCGATGCCCACACTCTTGCAGGCTTCAATCAGCAAAGTCCCGGCCGGAGCCGTGACTTTCTTGCCGTCCACCGTGAGATTTACATCAGCCATAAGATTTGTGTAGCGCCGGCGTCCCGCCGGCTGTCCGGAGGGCGTCCCCGCCCTCCGCTCTTCAATCAACTTCAAAACCAAAAACCAGGCGGGCTCCGCCCACCTATCGGGCCGGCGGGACGCCGGCGCTACGCCAGCACCGGCTCCGCCGCCTTCTCAAACGGACAAGGTTTTCCATCCAAATGATCCTCAAACTCCTGTCGGAACTTCTTTATGAACGCCATGGTCGGCATGGCCGCCGCATCGCCCAGCGGACAGAACGTCCGGCCCAGCATGTTTTCCGAAAGGTAGTACATGTTGTCGATATCTTTTTTCACACCACCGCCCGAGTGGAAGCGAATCAGCGTCTTCTTCAGCCAGTCCGTACCTTCACGGCAGGGAATGCACCAGCCACAACTCTCGTGCTGGTAAAACTTCATCGTCCGCAAGGCGAATTTGACGATGCAGGTGGTGTCATCAAGTATTACGACACCGCCGGAACCCAGCATCGATCCGGTCTTAGCGACGCTGTCGAAATCCATCGCAATATCGATCTCGTCGGACTTCAATATCGGCGTGCTCGATCCTCCCGGCACGACCGCCTTGAGCGCGCGACCGTTGGGAATTCCGCCGCCCACCTCGAAGATCATCTTTCTGAGGTTGTATCCCATCGGTAGTTCGTAAACACCGGGCTTCTTGACGTGGCCGCTGAGACAGAACAGGCGCGTCCCGCCATTTTTCGGCGGGCCCAGCTTGGCGTACCACTCCGCCCCGCCCAGAATAATGTGGGGTACGCTGGCCAGTGTTTCAGCATTGTTAATTACCGTCGGCCCGCCCCACAGCCCGACCACCGCAGGGAAGGGAGGCTTGATGCGCGGGATGCCGCGCTTGCCTTCGAGCGATTCCATGAGCGCCGATTCTTCTCCCACTTCGTAAGCGCCCGCGCCGCCGTGCCAGTAAATGTCGAAATCCTGCCCGCTGCCAAAGATGTTCTTGCCTAGAAAACCGCGCGCGTAGGCGTCGGCAATCGCCTTCTGCACAATCTCCAGAAGGTAACGATATTCGCCGCGAACATAGATGTAGCCAGTCTTCGAGCCGACGGCGAGTCCGGCGATCATCACGCCTTCAATCACGGAATGCGGATCGTGTTCGAAAATCAACCGGTCTTTACAGGTGCCGGGTTCGCTCTCGTCACCGTTGCACAAAATATATTTGGGCTTCGACGCCTGCTTGGGAACGAACGACCACTTCAACCCGGTGCTGAAGCCGGCGCCGCCGCGTCCGCGCAAGCCGGAGTTCTTGACCTCATTGATGATGCCGTCTGCACCCATGCCCAGAGCCTTCTGCACCGCCTTGTAGCCATCAAGCTCCAGGTAGCGATCAATATTGGTCGCACCCAGGCCAAAGCGCCGGGAGACGACCTTTATTTCATCGGGATGGGAAACCAGATCAGCCATGATGCCATTTGGTAATTGTGTAATTTAGTAATTGAGCAATTTAAAAAGCGCTGCGCCAAGCTGACGGCCTTGCTTTTCCAATTACAAAATTACTCAATTTCCCAATTACTCAATTTGTTCCCTCGCTCAATTTTTCTTCGCGTACTGTTCCAACACCTTGTCCATCTTTTCCGTCGTCAGGTTCTCATGGAAATCGTAATTCACCTGCGCCGCCGGGGCCCAGCTGCAGCCCCCAATGCACTCCACTTCTTCCAGGCAGAACAGACCGTCGGGCGTGGTTTGTTTGTGTCCGATGCCAAGTTTCTTCTCGCAGTGCTCCAGCAGTTCCTCACCGCCGCGCAGCATGCAGGCAATGTTGGTGCAAATCTGGACGTTGTACTTGCCGCGTGGCTTGGTGGTCAGCATGGAGTAGTAGCTGATGACGTTGCGCACTTCGAGAGACGTCAATTCCAGTCGCCCGGCAATCTCGTCAATCACTTCGTCCGAGAGATATCCGGCCTCGTCCTGCGCATATAGCAGCGTCGGGACGAGCACCGACCTCTTCGTCGGATAATGCGTCAACATCTCCGCGAAGCGCGTTTCGAATTGTTCAGAAAACCTCATAAACCTTTAACCACGAAGGACACTAAGTACCACGAACTAAAAACCCACAGCGAAGGATTTCCTTTGTGGACCTTCGTGTCCTTCGTGGTTCACGCTTTATCTATCAATCTCACCCAGCACAATGTCGATCGACCCGATCGCTGCCACCACGTCCGCCAGCAAGCGGCCTTCACACATTTTGGGCAGCGCCTGTAGATTGGCCAGGCATGCCGCCCGCATGTGGACGCGATACGGTTTCGCCGTTCCATCGCTGACCACGTAGTATCCCATCTCGCCGCGCGGCGACTCTACCGCCTGATAAACCTCACCCGCGGGCACGGCGAAACCTTCCGTGATGATCTTGAAGTGATAGATGAGCGCTTCCATCTGCGTCTTCATCATTTCGCGGTCGGGCAGAATCACCTTCGGCGCCGTAGCCTTGATCGGTCCTTCCGGCATGCCATCCAGCGCCTGCTGCACCATGGCGATCGATTCCCGCATCTCCGCCACCCGGCAGGCGTAGCGGGCAAACACGTCGCCGTCCTGCGACACCGGCACTTTGAACTTGAATTTCTCGTAACTGGAGTAGGGCATATCGCGGCGCAGGTCGAAATCCACACCGCTCCCCCGCAGCGTCGGCCCGCTAGCTCCCAAAGCAACTGCGTCTTCCGCCGTGATCCGCGCCACGCCCTTGGTGCGCATGCCCCAGATCGGATTTCCCGTCAGCAGATTTTCGTATTCATCCACCTTTGACGGAAAACGTGTGGCGAAATCCTTGACGCGTTCGAAAAAGCCCAGCGGCGGTTCGAGCGCCAGCCCGCCAATGCGGAAGTAGGAAGTCATCATGCGCTGTCCGCTGACCATTTCGAACAGCCGCAGGATGTCTTCCCGCTCGCGGAAGCAATAAAGGAAGACAGTCATCGCGCCGATATCGAGGGCGTGCGTACCGAGCCAGACCAGGTGCGAGTTAATGCGCGTCAGTTCGTTCAGCATCACTCGCATCCACTGCGCTTTGGGCGGAATCTCCAGGCCCAGCAGTTTCTCTACCGCCAGCACGTAGCAAAGATTGTTGGTCAGCGGACACAGGTAATCGATGCGGTCGGTCAGCGGCACCACCTGCTGATAGAACTTCGCTTCGCAGGTTTTCTCGATCCCGGTGTGCAGAAAACCGATATCCGGCATGATGCGCACAATATTTTCGCCATCAATCTCGAGCAGCAGGCGCAACACCCCGTGCGTGGACGGGTGATGCGGCCCCATGTTCAGGATCATGGTGCGATCCTGACCGGGTTCAAGCACGGGCGTGGCAGAAAGATGGGCCATGGCGAGATCTAGCGGTAGCCCTCCACCGGGTAGTCCTTGCGCAAAGGATAGCCTTCCCAATCTTCCGGCATCAGCAACCGCCGCAAGTAAGGATGGCCGGCGAAACGCACTCCGAAGAGGTCGAACACTTCGCGTTCGAAATAATTGGCCGCCGGCCAGACCGGAGTAACGGAATCCAGCGCCGGGCTGCTGCCGTTAAGCCGTACTTTCAATCGCACGCGTTCTTTCTTCGCATGTGACAGCAGGTGATAGACCACCTCAAAGCGCGGCTCCGAAGGAAACCAATCGACGCAGGTTACGTCCTCAAGATAATTGAATAGGACAATCGGGGTCGTCGCGCAGCAGAAGGCAGGCATCGCGGATGCACGAGCGCTCGACATAGATCGTCATCTCGTCGCGGTCGAACTTCGCGCCTTCAACCGAGCCTGAATTCCACGCCATCAATTTCGTGACAGCGGGATGGCTCTTCAGTTGCTCGAGATCGGTGATGGCAGGTTGCAGGGGCATCAGACTTCGCCTCGCCGGGCCGACGGCTTGCCCCACTCCAGCGCGCCCTTTTTCCAGACGTAGAAGAAGCCCACCAGCATGATGCCGATATAAACCAGCATCTCCCAGAAACCAAACATCTTAAGATCGCGCAAAATCACGGCCCAGGGATATAGAAATATGGCTTCAATGTCGAAGAGGATGAACAGCATCCCCACCATATAGAATTTGACCGAGAAACGCTCTCTGGCGTCGCCTACCGGGGTCATGCCACACTCGTAGGGTGACATTTTGGCCCGGGTCGGACGACGATAGCCGATTAGGTACGAAAGCGTGACAATCGCGCCCGCGAGGACTCCGGCGACCAGAAAGTGAATCAGAAGAGGCAGGTAGCGGACGAAGTAATTGTCGGGCATGAGAGAGCTATATATAATTCGCGCCAAGCCTTACGTAAACATTCTAGATTAGATTTCGATACTTGGTGTGTCAAGCGACCGGCTGCCTTTGTTGCAGTTTTGTTAAAACTTTTTAATCGATAGGCAGATCTCTTTCCGAAGAGCGAATTTGGGATCGCGAAGAAGAGCGCATGATTTTCGGGTTTAATACGGATATCAAGCAGGGCGACACCGTCTACCACGTGCAGAGCGAGGCCCGCGAGAGCGAGCTTCTGCTGCAAACTCAGGTATTCGTCCGCGGCCGCTGCATCGGCAAGCGGGCCACGCCCTACGGAGACAAGTTGGCCGGCGGCTTTACCGACCAGCAAAAAGAGCATGGCCTGCGCGACCAGCACCGCCTGGTGCTCGACGCTATCCGCGATGGGCATCTGGATGACATCCTCGATAAGCGCGATACGCCCGGAGACCTTGGCCGCGGTCAAAGAGCTCGATGTGCAATGGCTGAACGCCAACTCCGTCCACTCCGACCGCAATCTGACCATGCGCTTGCGGGTGACGGAAAGCGGCTCCGGAGTATCCGGCGCGCGTCTGACCATCCGTTTTGCCCGCCCCGATTCGGCTCCTTTCTACGCCCAGGTGCTCACCGATCCCTCGGGTGACACCGAAATGAAAATCGAAGTTGACGAGTCGTCCTTGCCCGATTCTTCGGTGCTGGTCCAGGCCAGCTACTCCGGCCGCACCGCTACCCGCAAGTTCCAACTAAGAAAAGTCGAAGCCACGTAGGGACAGACGTCCTTTCTTCCGAGACTGAGAACCGGGATCTGGAAACTGAAAACTGGTTTTGAAAAGGCGTCTGCTTGCTGCGTAGCCCGTTACTTGCGAAAATTGCCGTAATGAAAATCGTCATTAACGGAGAGGAACAAACCTTCGCCCCGATCACCCTGGCCGTACTGGTCGAACAACTCGGCATGAAGCAGGACCGTGTAGCGGTTGAACTGAATCGCGACATCGTCCCCAGAACAAAGTGGGCGGAGACCAACCTCGCCGAAGGCGACCGTCTGGAAATCGTACACTTCGTGGGCGGTGGGAATTTTGTAGCGCCGACGTCCCGCCGGCTGTTCTGAGGGCGTCCCGCCCCTAGCGGGTACCCCTGATTAGGACGAGGAACTCCTCTAGTCACCTATTTCCACAAATCTGCCATTGACACCCGCCGCATCGCGCCTAAAATGTGTCAAACATTTTATATCCAGAATGTTTGAAACATTTTAGCAACCATGGTGCAGGCCAGCTTCACATCTCGCGAAGTGGTGGCAATGACCGGCATCACGCTGCGTCAGTTGCAATGGTGGGACGAGCGCCGCATCGTGGTTCCCGCGCGCCAGGGACACCGTCGCCTGTACTCGACGGAAGATCTGGCCGAGGTCGCGGTCATCTGCGAACTGCGCCGCCGCGGCTTTTCCCTGCAGCGGGTGCGCAAGGTGATGCGCTTTCTGCAGCGCGAATTCAGCAAGCGCCTGGCGGAAACGGTCACCGGCTCGTCTGACTACCATCTCCTCACCGACGGCCGCACTCTTTATCTGGAAACGTCGGCGCGCCAGATTGTCGACATCCTCAAAAATTCCCGCCAGCCCATGCTGGCGATTTGTCTCAGCGATACTGTGCGTCAGGTTCGAGCCGTAATCCGTAGCGCGGAAAAAAAAGCTAGTGCCAGTGCACCACGGTTAGCCCGCAGAAAAGCGTCATAGGCAGGGAAGTTTGGCTCCAAAAAGTTTGGCTCCGGGAGGCGAGATGGTTGGAGAACTGAACGTCCTGAACGAGTGGATACCCGAGCAGATGCAGCCGGGCACGATCTTCGTGCTGGAAAATGCCGGCCACGTGGGCGAAAAGGAAGATCCCTACTGGGCCGTGCTCGCGTGTCCCGACTGCGGCACCCTGGGCCTCATCACGCGCAAACAACTGGCCGGCCTGCTCCCGGTAATCTGCGGCTCCGACCAGTGCTCGGTGCAGTTCTTCATCAACGACAGCGACATCATAATCCGCAAGCCCTGCTGACCCCGGCCCCTCCTGACCTCGGAAGGGCGCGGCTTCATTCTCGCCAGGACAGTCCATGCACATCGCACGACAGACAACCCACGAGCTTGTCGTCGTGGCGGCACTCGTTGGGTCTCCGTAATCTGTGCAGCCGCCATAGGCAGCCTTTGAGATTAACGACAGGCCCACGGGGCGCAATTCTGCTGCAGCGTTTCCAATTCCTTCGTCGTCAGTCCGAGCTTCCCGATATCTTTGATCTCTTGCAGAGGGGTCAGGACATTAAAGTCAGATCCAAACAGGAACCGCTTCAAGCCAATTCTTCGTATCTGCTCCACCACGGCAGCAGCCTCCTGACCCGTTTCGTCCGGCGCCGGAACATATGACAGGTCCAGCAACAAGTGCCGCGTCACCGCGTCGTCTCTAACAATATGATCGGCGAATGTGCGCAACACAGCCAGGTTGTTGCCGTTTTGTCGCGGCATCCCACCCCCCCGCGTGCGCGATCTGGACCCAGGAGGATCCGGCGCTGGGCAGGACATCCCGAATAAAGAGTTCAGCGTCGGCAGCATTAAATTTGCCGCCCCCAACATGAATCACGATCGGCAGACCCGCCGCCGCAGCGACACCAAGCACTTTCGCGACCTGGCGACGATGTGCAGCGTTGCGGACATCGATCACGGAAGCGGTGAAGTGCAGCTTTAATCCAATCAGCTGGTGGCTTCCGCTCCAGTGGTGGATCTCGTCGATGGCGGAATCAGCGAGGGGATCTACGGACAAAAATCCCACAAGGCGGTCAGGGTATTGCGCCACCTGTGCCGCCGTAAACTCGTTCTCACGCCTGATCATCGCCGCGAGGTCGCCGGGTTTTACATGCAATGACCGCAAGCCAAAAAGATAGGCACAGGACAAAATCACTCCCCTGGAAACGTGAGCCTCATCGAGCGCCCGAACCGCGTCAGCCGCGAATACCGCGGGCGGCTTGTTGGACGGGAGGCACTCGCCTACCAGCCGGCACAATTCGGGAGATGCCAGATGCATGTGATGATCGGCACGCCACGTAAGTCCATTTGAGGATTGGCCCTGTGCGGCAACGATGGAACGAGATTCTTGGCTCAGCAACGTCAGAAGAACGACACAGCAGGCTGTGATCCGAAGATGGAACTGACTGGTCCGAGACTGGGGCATGAAGTGCAGAATCATGGCACGCAATATATGGGTAAAAACTTTCAGGGTTCGTAGCAGTCGCCGCAATTCTGCAGCTAGCCTCGTGCCATCTCCCACAACTTGTTTACCGTGTTCCAGTTTCGCGTCGTCGCGCCCACCGCGAGCAGCTTCTCAAATGCATTGATCGACAATTTGGTTCCACCGAAGCCGTTGGGACAATGCAGATATATTTCCTGACCACAGCATTGAAATCGGTCCTGTCCCACCTCGATCGCATCCAGACTTTTTATTGCCGCTTTCTGAGGAGCCTGCGAGAGAAATGTGACGTGGAGTTTATCGGTAGCAATCCCTTTTTCTTTTAGAAACGGGTTATTTCCCAAAACTGCCTGCATCTCCTGCGCGGTTCGCACAATCACAGGCACAGACATGTCGAACCGGCGAAGTAACATCTCCTCGATCTTCGCAGCAACGTTTTCGGAAATTTTCGCCGGCGCTTTGAAAACCACATTTCCACTCTGAACATACGTGGCTACGTCACCGAATCCCATCGCAGCAAACGCTTCTCGCAGCGCGTCCATCTTGACGATCTTGTGCCCGCCAACATTAATTCCACGAAGCAAGGCGATGTAAGTGGACGGGGCAGGGGTTGGAACTTTCATTTTTCTCCGGACCGGCAAAGTAGCGCCGCCGTCCCGGCGGCTGTCCGGCGGGCGTCCTCGCCCGCCGTGCGAGGGCAGGATGCCCTCGCGACAACCGGCGAGACGCCGGCGCTACGCCTTGCTTCGGTTCCGATCCAGCGCCACCGGAACCTGTTCGACGATCTCGATGCCGAACCCTTCGAGTCCGGCAACTTTTCGGGGATGGTTAGTCAACAGCCGTATGCGCCGCAGATTCAAATCCGACAAGATTTGCGCGCCAATGCCAACTTCGCGCTGGGTCTTGCGCTCGCTGTCGGGCAAAGCCGGCAAACGCTTGTCCCGATGAAAGGTGAGCGCCGTGCGCTCCGGCAGTTTCTCCACCGAAAAGCCTTTCGACGTCTGATGCAGATAAATCAGCGCCCCGCGGCCTTCCCGGGCGATCCTCTGCATTGAACCTTCGATGGTGGCGTGGCAATCGCAGCCCGTCGATCCGAAAACGTCGCCCATCAGGCAATGCGAGTGCATGCGCACCAGCACCGGTTCATCGCCGCTCTCGATGTCGCCCCGCACCAGCGCCATGTGCGACTCGCCGCCGTCCACTTCGCTTTCGTAAGCGATCAGGCGGAACTCTCCGTATTGCGTATCGATCAATGCCTCGCCTACGCGATGTACATAGCGCTCATGCTGCATGCGGTAGCGGATCAGCTCGGCTACGGTCAGCAGCTTCAGGCCATGGGTCTGACAGAACTCAATCAGATCGGGCACCCGCGCCATGGTCCCGTCATCGCGCATGATTTCGCAAATGATACCGGCCGGCACCAGCCCTGCCATCCGGGCCAGATCAACCGCGGCCTCAGTCTGTCCGGCGCGGACCAGCACTCCACCCTTGCGCGCCCGCAGCGGAAAGACATGGCCGGGTCGGGCCAGGTCAGCGGGCCGGGTTGCAGGATCGACCGCAACTTTGATGGTGCGGGCCCGATCGTAGGCGGAGATTCCGGTGGTCACCCCCTCGCGGGCATCGATGGCTTCGCAGAACGCAGTTCCGTAGTTCGAAGTATTCTCCGCCGTCATCTGCCCGATGCGAAGGTGATCCAGGCGTTCCTCGGTCATAGCCAGGCAGATCAGGCCGCGGCCATACTTGGCCATGAAATTAATGGCTTCCGGCGTCACCTTCTCCGCAGCCAGCGTGAGGTCCCCTTCGTTCTCCCGGTCTTCATCGTCGACCACCACAACCATCCGCCCGGCGCGGATTTCCTCAATCGCGGTAGGAACGTCGGTAAATGGCGAGTTTGCCATCATGATTGCCTGATTCTAGCAAAAGCGACAAGCTAAACCCTTAATCACGAAGGACACGAAGGACCACGAAGGAGAACCCATGGTCCGTTGGCTTTCCTTCGTGGTCCTTCGTGTCCTTCGTGATTAAAGATTTGTCTTCGCCACAAATCGGCCTACTGGTGCCCAGCCAGCACTTCTTCTGTCCCGCGGAAAAGCCCCCGCAGCGCACGCAGCACCCAGCGCGCCAGCAGCACGATAATCAGCAGAAGGACAGCAACAACGGCCGCCGCCGAATACGGATGCCGGGTAGCGAACCAGGTGAGAAAAATAGCCAACCCGTCTTCTCCCAGGCTCAACGCCGCATTGGAGAACGGTTCCGGAGACGCGGTCACGGCAGCCCGCGCCGCCGTTTTTCCGCCATGCGCCGCAAACGCGATCAGCCCCCCAGCTGCGGTCGCCGCCAGTTGCTCCCATGGCGACAGCGCAGCGGTCGCCCGATACGCCAGCAACGCCGCTACCGGAACCCGGATGAAAGTGTGCAAAGTGTTCCAGACCAGATCGAAAGCGGGAATCTTGTCGGCGAAGAATTCGATAGCGAAAAGCCCGCCGCTGATTCCAATCACCCACCAGCTGGCCAGGATACCCAGCGTCGGCGGCAGCGCCAACAGGCCCGCATGGGCCAGCAACCCCAGCGTAGCCACCGTGGCATAGACGTTCAGTCCGGCCGCGAAGCTGGTCGCCACCACGGTCGCTACGATTTCATCGGGAGAGAATTTCACGCGGGTAGTAGCATAGTCCGCCGGATCGATGGCTCACAGCCAATTTTTTTCCGTCCGAACCGGCAAATAAAAAAGCCGCCGATAACGGCGGCTCTGCTTCTCGACTGCTCTGGATTACAGCGTGGACTCGATTTCGAATCCCCAGGCCTCCAGCAGAGGCTCCGGGATGTACTTGGAATTCTTGTTGCGCCGCGCCCATTCCCGCAGCCGGGTCGAACGCAGATACTGGTCAGGCGAGAGCTTGTACTCGCGCACAACCTGTTCGAATTCAGTGATGGTCGGGGTAATCGGTCCGATCGGCTCGGGCTTGCCCCAGTTTGGATTTCCACGTCGCTTGGCCATGAAGATTATGCCTCGTACCTGGGATAAAACTGCAAACAATGAACTTAAGACTTAGATTCGGTCGGCGGCGCGGAGGATTCACGCTCCACCCCCAAATACATCCTAAACGTCAGGCAACTGCCGTCACCCGCCCCAATGACTGGAAGCTAATGATTCTAGGACGTTTGACTCGGTATGTCAATCAAAATATCCTGCCTTTCTCCCAATCTGGCAAGTCACATTTCAGAAAATTAACGAATTAGAGCGCACGCAGCTTCCCGATCCGGGACTTTCCGGCGGCTTTTCTCCCTGCCGGTGGCTTGCTTTGGTACGCCGCCGCACATAATCAAAATGTTGGGCACAAAGCTTTTGCCCATTTCGGGAAGTGCCAGCCTCCTGCCCGATCCCCTCCCCGGTTACCCCCGTAATGCATTGCCGATCAGCGATCATTGACGGTTGCCACCGAGCTACCTAGAGTGCGATAAGGAGGCCAAAACTGTGAGGGATATCTACGAGGTGCTGCGCAAGAAACAGGCAGAACAGGCTCAGTTAGGCAAGCAGATCGAGGCTTTGCAGACTGCGGCGGAACAGCTCCGCGGCGTGGCCCACTTGCTCGATGACGAGCGGGATGAAGCCGAAGCGGCCGCCGGCCGTGGCTAAGCTTTGTCCTTAGCGATCCAAGTTGATGGCGTCTTATGAGTTTACAAGCGCTGGTTTATTGTGCCGATGAGAAGGTAGTCCGCGTCCTGCGGCGGGTCTTGAGTGAGTTGGAAATCGGTATGGAGCTATGCGCCGATGCCGAATCCGCCATTCATAAACTGACCCGCGGCAGGTTCGAAGCCGTCATTGTGGACTGCGCCGATCCGGCCACTGCCTCGCGCGTGCTTCGCAGCGCCCGCTCCGCTCCCTGCAACAAGCGGGCCGTGGCGGTCGCCATCGTCGCTGCCCAGAGCTCGTTGGGGGACTCCCGAGACTTGGGAGCCCACTTCGTTCTATATCAGCCGCTCTCTCCCGAGCGCGCTAAAACCAGCTTTCGTGCGGTGCGCGCCTTGATGAAGCGCGAACGCCGCCGTAATGCCCGCATTACCGTTGAAACTCCAGTTACCATTCAGGTCAACGACGGCGCTGGGCAGCTGCGCGCCGTAAGCACCGACATCGGTGAAGGCGGTATCGCCATCCAGCTTGCTCATCGCCCGAAGAACCTTGGAGCCGTCAAACTGCAATTTGTTCTTCCCGGGACCGAAGACAACATCGAATGCGCTGGGGATGTGGCTTGGGAGAACCCGGGCCGCCAGGTTGGACTTCGCTTCCTGAACCTGCCCCCCGCGATGGCCAACCGGCTGAACGCATGGCTCGAAAGCCGCGCCCCGGAGTTCGATCAGGACGATCCGCCTGCTCCCTGCAAACTGACCGATCTGAGCCTGGGCGGCTGTTACGTGGCGACCGCTTCGCCTTTCCCGGTGCGCACTCGCATCATCCTCTCCATGAAGGTTGCCGGCGTAGGTTTCAGAGCTGAAGGCGTGGTGCTGGTCATGCATTCCGACCTTGGCATGGGGATTGAATTCGCCCGCACGACCGACGCGCAACGCAATGATCTGGAAAAATTTATCCAGGCCCAAACCAGCAGCAACGGAACTCTTCAGGAATTGATGGTGGAACCCGAAGGCTTGGACATCGGCGAGCCGGCAAGCGTTGTAAAATCCGTAACCGGTGTAGAAGACCCATTGCTGGATCTATTCCGCAAGAAGAGCGCTCTCCCATCCGCGGCCTTTCAGGCTGAACTGCTGAAGCAACGAGGTCCCAACCATAAAGCCGTCGCCCAAAAAGCATCGGTCTAGTCATAGCCGCCGGGCAGTGCCGATCTAGCCAGTCCACCGTCATCCTGAGGTACTTCAGTCCCGAAGCATCTTGCGCGTAGACATTCGAAGCTGGACGCGGCTACTTCTGTGCCGCGTTGATGGAGGGGATCGGAATCGCCGCAGGCGCAGGCGCGACATAGACCACTTCGCCCGGGCGGGTGTAGTGCAACTGCTCGCGCGCTTCTTTTTCGATCGTCTTGGGGTCGGTCTGAAGAGCCTTGATCTGTTCCGTGTAGTGGTCGCTTTCCTTCTGCAATTCGTCAATTTCGTGGCGCAAGCTCTGGTACTCGGCGCGCTTCTGCCGGTACACCACCATCCCGTTGGCCCCGAACATCACGTGAAGAAAAAGCCAGACCGTGACGATGGCGACCCCCAGCGTGGCCATCCGGCGCCGGGAGTTATACAGCCAGGTCGAAGCCGGACGCAGCTTCTCTTTCACCCGCTGCCCCAGTGCCTCGGCCCGGGGGGCGCGGTCAACCAGCGCGCTCAATCCGCGCTGCGCTCGTGGCATCACTCTGATCTTCGGAGGCGCTATTCGAATACCCATTGTTTGGCGGCCGCGCTTAGTTTTGTCAAATCTTCGGTGCTGCGGGCTTCCGAATAAACCCGGACTACTGGTTCCGTCCCCGACAAACGGTAGCAAACCCAGGAGCCATCCGCGAACAGCAGCTTCAACCCGTCCGTGCGAACCACCTCAGTGACCTTACGGCCCATGAGATCGCGAGGCTCTCCACGTAACTTCTCAGTGAACTTCTCCTGCACCTCCCGGGTCAAGTGAAAGTTCTCGCGCAAACTATAAAAGGAACCAACTTCGGCAAATAGCTCCTGCAATTGTTGACCCAGGGACTTGCCGCGTCGCGCCACCATCTCACAGCACAGCAGACCGGCCAGCACCCCGTCTTTTTCCGGAACGTGGTGGCGAATCGAAAGTCCGGCGCTCTCTTCGCCGCCAATTGCGATCTTGTCCTGCTTGATCAATTCACCGATGTATTTGAATCCCACCGGCGTCTCATGCAGTTCCACGCCGTGATGTTTGGCGACAGCATTGATAAGGTTGGTGGTGGCGACCGATTTGGCCACGCCGTTCTTCCAGCCTCGGCTATCCACCAGGTAATCGAATAGTAGTGCGACGATGTAGTTCGGACTGAAGAAAGTGCCATCGGCGTCCACGATGCCAAAGCGGTCGGCGTCGCCGTCGGTGGCGATCCCGATGTTTGCCTCGGTAGCACGCATCTCCGCCCGGCAACCCTCGAGCAGATGGTCGTCAGGTTCAGGCGCGTGCCCGCCGAAGAGCACGTCGCGACAATCATGGACGGTTGATACGTCCACACCAGCTTCGCGTAACAAGGAGTCTGAGTATCCCCGCGCCGCGCCCCAGAAGGGATCGAAGACAACCCGCAGCTTTGCCTTCTGAATGGCCTTGAAATCGACGATCTCCCGCAGTCGCGCCAGGTATGCGGCGCGAGGTTCGAGCGGCTGCGCGCTCACCAGCTTTGGCGCAGGCTTCACATTTCCGCCCTCTGCATCGCTGGCCTTGATTTCCGCTTCGATTCGCTTCGTGACCTCGGGCAGCGCCGGCGCCCCGTCGGGGGTGGAGAACTTGATGCCGTTGTACTCCGGAGGATTGTGCGAGGCGGTGAAATTAATTGCCCCGTCCGCCTTTTCCCGAATCACGGCGTGAGAAATCGCCGGGGTCGGCGCCGGCTCTGCGATGAGTAGCGGCGTGACGCCGTGGCCGGCGAGAATCTCGTCCGCCATGGAACAGAAAGTCTCGCCCAGGAAGCGCGGATCTCGTCCCACAATCACTCGCGCCCCGGAGGTTTTCTGCGAAACGACGTAGCGTGCGATACCGGTTACCGCGCGGCGTACGTTAGCGAACGTAAATTCGTCCGCCATGACGGCGCGCCATCCCGAGGTCCCAAAATGAATTTCCGTAGCCATGTTTCTCCCCTCGATCGCGACCGGGTGCTACCCTGTCAGCCGTTAAACTGAAGGCTGATTCTATATGACCGACAAGATACTAGTCCTGACCACAGCCAGTTCAAAAGACGAAGCTCGCAAGCTCAGCCGTGCCCTGGTGGAACGCCTTCTGGCCGCGTGCGTGAATATCGTGCCCCAGGTGGGATCGATCTATCGCTGGGAAGGCGAAATAGAGGAAGCCGAGGAGTGCATGCTCATCATCAAGACCACCCGCAGTGCGTTTACACGGGTGCAAGAGGCCATCCACGAACTTCATTCCTATGAGGTCCCGGAGTGCATCTCGGTCGCGATTGAAGAAGGCAGCGTGGAATACCTGAGTTGGATCGGGCAATCCGTCAAGTGAGATCGCTCCGGGCGGCCTTGATTGGACGGTAATTGCTATACTGAACGGGCAAAAAGCATCGCGACCTCCGCAGCCTGGGACGGTCACAATGAGCGCGCGTCATTTTGAGCTGCAGTCGGCCAATTGGCCTCGCGCGCCGGTCGCTCGTTTCCGTTTCGGCAGGTCAGAAGGTGGCGGCCGATAAGCCCGAGCTGGCATTACATGTCATCCTCATCGCAAAGCCCCGATCACCGCCTTACCATCGCATCGAGGCGCGACATCATCGGGGAGGGTGAAATGGCCGGCCTGGTGCGCGCCTTCGACTGGGAAAGGACCCCCGTCGGGCCGGTCGAGACGTGGTCCGATACCCTGATTACCACCGTCAACCTGATTCTGGCGTCCCGGCATCCCATGTTCTTGTGGTGGGGCCCGGAACTGGTGCAGTTCTATAACGACGGCTATCGACCGAGTCTCCGCGCGGATAAACATCCATCCGCCCTCGGGCAGCGTGGCGTCGAATGCTGGCCCGAAATCTGGCCGATTATCGGTCCTCAGATCGAAGCGGTGATGCGCCGCGGCGCTTCTACCTGGAATACCAATCAGCTCGTCCCCATCAATCGCAACGGCAAGCTCGAGGAGGTGTTCTGGACTTACAGCTACAGTCCGGTGAGAGACAAAGATGGGATCGTCCAGGGCACACTCGTCGTATGCAGCGAGACCACCGAGCAGGTGCTGAGCGAACGCCGCCTGCGCACCCTGCTTGCCATCGCGGCGGATTCTCCGCTAAACGAGAACCCTGCCTCTCAGCCGCTGTTGCACTTCGCCCGAACCATCGTCCGGGAGTTCGAACAGGATCCCGCCGACTTTCCTTTTGCCGGGCTTTATCTATTCACCCGAGATCAAATTCTACAGGCCGGAAGCACCGATTCCATGGGCGCTTTAGCCGCTCCTGAGTATTGGCCTTTGGAAGAAGTAGTGAAGTCGCAGACTCCGCTGCTGATCGAAGACCTGCAAGAACGCTTCGGAGACGTCGTCGTCGCACCCTGGCCTGAGGCTGTGAAGTGCGCCTACCTGTTGCCGCTCCAGATGCAGGGTTCATCCGTACAAGCGGTTTTGATTTTTGGCATCAGCCCGCGCCTGCCTTTTGCCAGCAGCTATCGGACATTCTTCCAATTGGTTGGAACCCGGATTGCCGCCCTGCTGCAAGCCGAAGTCCACCAGATAGAACGAGCCCAGGCCGCGGAAAGATTCAGCCGTCTGGCGGAAGCCAATCCTTTCGGTATGGTTATCGGTGGATTTACCGGAGAACTGACTTACGTCAATTCCGCTTTTTTGAAGACCCTGGGCTATTCCGAAGCTGAGGTTCGCGCCGGCCAGGTGCGCTGGGACAAGCTGACCCCACCCGAGTACGCCGAGGCCGATGCCCGCGCCGTGCAACAGCTCCGCGAAACCGGAGTCTGCGATGTTTATGAAAAAGCTTACATCGCGAAGGATGGCCGCCGGATTCCCATCCTGGTAGGGGCGTCCGTGATTGATCGTTCGGGGCATAACGGCGAAGTCGCCGCCTTTGTGACTGACCTGACTCCGTTAAAAACGGCGGAGGAAGCCCTCCGAAAAGCCAATGATGCTTTGGAAAAAAAGGTCACGGAGCGAACCGCGGAACTCGAAAATGAAATTCTCGATCGGCAACGCGCGGAAACCAGCCTGCGCGAACTGGCAGTCCGGTTGTTGCGCACCCAGGACGAAGAACGCCGCCACATGGCCCGAGAATTACACGACCACGCCGGGCAGACTCTGACCGCCCTGGGAATGAACCTGGCCGCGCTGCGCGACGTTGCCCAGAACCAGGAAGATTGCAAAATTTCCGAATTGGCGTCTGAAAGCCAGCAACTCTCGGACGCTTTGTCGAAGGAAATTCGTACGCTCTCTTACCTGCTGCATCCGCCCCTTCTCGACGAAGCCGGAGTCGTTTACGCATTGCGCTGGTACGTCGAAGGATTTTCTGAACGCAGCAAGATCAAAGTCGAACTTCAGCTGCCGGAAAACATGGACCGGCTTCCCAACGATCTGGAGCTGGTCATTTTTCGCGTCGTACAGGAGAGCCTGACCAACATCCACCGGCATTCCAACAGCTCCTCGGCGAGGATCCAACTGTCCTGCTCGGACGATGCCGTGGAATTCGAAATCAGCGATCAAGGCAAGGGAATTTCGCCGGAAAAACAAAAAGAAATGGCTGCGGCCCGCACCGGTGTAGGAGTGCGCGGCATGCAGGAAAGAGTCCGCCAGTTCGGGGGCACGCTCAAGATCCTCTCCGACGACAACGGAACCAGAGTGGTGGTTGCGCTCCCGCTGGCTTCGACCCCGTAGCGCCGGCGTCCCGCCCTCGCAGTCGAGCCACAAAAAATCTGAACAGGTTGCCACTGACGCTTCAAAGCGCCGGTATCGAAATCCTCAAGGCTTGGTGGCGCTGAGATTGAGCCGGGTGTAATCCAGAAGAAATGGCGGATCATCCTTTTCAGCCTGATCCGCGAGAGCCGAAACATAGCGCTCTCTCAACTCGGGATCAGGAATGCGCTCGAGATGAGTTCGCACAATCATCGTCCGCAAGAAGTCCGTAAATTGTTGACGACTTTCCATAACAATCGAAGCCGGTTCCAGGCCGGTCTGGATGTTGACGAAACTCGCCCGCCGCAGCGCCGCCGCTGCATCTTCGGGATCCTGAAAAAGCCAGGGAGAAGGGAAGTTGGCCAGGTATGGAGCATACTCAGGCGAAACGGCAAGCCTGGCCATCCGCTCCCGCAGCTGAGCGATATTTCCGAATCCGCCGCACTGCGCCTGCAGCCAGCCTCCAGGCCGGAGGGCGCGATGCAGATTGCAAAACAGCCGGTCATGATCGAGCACCCAGTGAAAGGCCGCTGTGCTGACAATTCCGTCGAAAGCGTTTTCGAAAGGAAGGTTCGACAGATCGGCGGCCACATACTGGCTTCGCTTGCCGAATTGTGGCCGCAAATACTCGCGCGCCGATCGCAACATGTTCCGCGAAACGTCGAGAGCGACCACGCGACCGTTCGGCAAGGCCTGGAGCAAGTCGGCAGTCAGGCGGCCGGTGCCGCAGCCGGCATCGAGCAGCGACTCGTCGCCCCGCAATCGCAATCGGGCCAGCACTCGTTTCCCCCAACTGACTTGCGGTCCCGAGAGACGATGATATTCGGAGGAGTTCCACTCGCGGCTTTGAGGTGAGGATTGAACCACGGATACCTGCCTAGATAGCGGCGAGAGCCTGATCGAGGTCGTCCACGATGTCTTCCACGTTCTCAATTCCCACGGAGATACGCACCAGGCCGTCTGTAATTCCAATCTCTCGCCGCCCCTTTTCACCAAGAGCCGCATGAGTCATGGTGGCGGGATGCGAGATCAGAGTCTCGACTCCGCCCAGCGACTCCGCCAGCGAGCACACCCGCACTTTCTTCAACAACTTCTTGGCATTGGAGAGTGACCCGGTTTCGAAAGTGATCATTGATCCAAAGCCGGTCATCTGCCGTTGTGCCAGATCATATTGCGCATGTCCCGCCAGTCCAGGGTAAAAAACTTTCTTCACCTTTCGGTGCTGAGCCAAAAATTCGGCCACGACTCGGCCGCTGCGGTCATGCTGCTGCATGCGTACCGCCAGAGTCTTCACCCCGCGTAGCACGAGCCAGCACTCGAACGGTGAAAGAATCGCTCCCGCGGCTTTCTGCACGAACGCCAGCTTGTCGGCCTGCTCTTGAGTGGTGCAGACCACAACCCCGCCCAGGCCATCGCTGTGCCCATTCAGGAATTTTGTGGTGGAGTGGACCACCATGTCCGCTCCCAAAGCAATAGGCTGCTGAAAGTACGGCGACATGAAAGTGTTGTCCACCACCAGCTCTACCTTCCCGCGCCGGCAAATCTTGCTGATGGCCGCGATATCGCTCAACGACATCAGCGGATTTGTCGGGGTCTCGATATAAACCATGCGCGTATTCTTGCGCATGGCTCGCTCGACGTTCTTCGCGTCCGAAGTGTCGATGTAGGTAAATTCCATGCCGAAATTTGCCAAAACCTGGTTGAACAGCCGGGGCACGCCACCGTAGAGATCGTTGCCGCAGACCACGTGATCTCCGGACTTGTACATCGTGCAAATGGCGTTGATCGCAGCCATGCCGCTGGCGAACACGCGAGCCGCGACTCCTCCCTCAATCGCCGCCAGGTTTTCCTCCAGCCGGGTGCGCGTGGGATTCGAAACCCGGGCGTACTCGTAGCCCTTGTTTTTCCCCAACTCCTGCTGCACATAAGTTGACGTGGGATAGATGGGAACACTGATCGCGCCAGTTTCAGGATCAGCCTCCTGACCGGCATGAATGGCACGCGTAGCAAAACCAACCTGTTTATCTTTAGACATAGGTCAGCGAGTCACTGAGAACCGAGAACAAGAAACTGAAAACTGATGTTCAAGAAACCAGGAATGTGCGGCCTCTCGATCAAATTCCGCCGTCGAAAATCCTCTTCGACAAATATCGTTCGGCCGAATCCGGAATCATGGTGACCACGCGCTTTCCGGGTCCCAGCCAGCCTGCCACCCGCACCGCAGCCACGACGTTGGCTCCCCCGCTCGAACCGGAGAGCACGCCCTCGCGCGCCGCCAGCTGTTTCACCATGCCGAAGGCATCCGCGTCCGTGACCATCAAAACCGCGTCGCATACCGACCGGTCAAAATTTCCCGGGATAAAGCTGGCCCCAATGCCTTCCACTTTGTGTGGCCCGGGTTTGCCTCCCCCCAGAATCGAGCCCTGCGTTTCGACCGCATATGCCAGCACCTGGGGTAGGCGTTCTTTCATAAAACGCGCTACGCCGGTAAATGTGCCCGCCGTACCGGCCCCGATCACCAGCGCGTCGATTTGACCTTCCATCTGCTCGAAAATCTCCGGGGCCGTGGTTTCGTAGTGATAGGCAGGATTGGCGGGATTCTCGAATTGGCCGGCCATAAATGCGCCCGGCGTGGCCGTTGTAAACTCGTTGGCCCGGCGGATCGCGCCCGGCATTCCCTCCGCGTCCGGCGTACGGGTTACGGCCGCGCCCAGGGCCCGCATGATCGCGACTTTTTCTTCGGAGAAACGTTCCGGTACGAACAAAACGACTCTATAACCGCGCTGGACTCCGATCAGCGCCAATCCGATCCCAGTGTTGCCGGCGGTGGCCTCAACGATCGTGCCTCCCGGCCGGAGTTGGCCGTCGGCTTCAGCGCGCAGAATAATTCCGCTGGCAGCCCGATCCTTCACACTGCCCCCAGGGTTCAGGTATTCCAGTTTGGCGTACACACCTGCGCCCTCATCCGGAACCAGTTTCTTCAATTGGAGAATGGGAGTATCGCCGACCAGCTGAGAGATGTCGTCGGTGACGCGCAGGCGCTTGCCCTCGATGCTGTTTGTCTGCACCCTACAGGTTACGGAAGCGGAAGCAGAGCGTCAATTAGGAAGAGAGTTATCGCTATCAGCTTTCCGCGATCAGCCATCAGTAAACCCGCCAGGCTGAAGGCTGAGAACTGAAGCCAATTTCCGCACAACACCCCGCGCCCGCCGAACACCCAACCCTTGTCATTCCGAAGCCGGTTTTATCGGCGAGGAATCTGCTTTTCCTGCCGGCAGCAAAATAGCGGATTCCTCGCGCGATAATGCCAGCTTCGGAATGACAATTCTTAGAGGGTAAAATTACACCTTGACTCGCCGTCGTCAGCCCTCAGTGACCTCGCAAAGTTGTTAGCTGAGAGCTGACAGCTAAAAGCTAAGAGCTAATTTCCCCCGCCCTCGGCCTGCTCCTGGCCAGCGTAATAGCCACTGCGGGTCCGCACTGTGAGCTTGCCATGTCCGGACGCCCGGGCGTCGACCCGGATGGTGCGATATCCGCCGGCGGATTTGGGCGTGGTGGGCTTGTAACCGATGGTGTATTGATTGCGGATGTCACGCGCCACCGTGCTGCTGATTTCATCCACCTCGTCCAGCGTGCGCGGAAAGAAGGCGATGCCTCCGGTGCGCTCAGCGATGGTTTGCAAGGCGCGTTTAGCGCGTCGCGCCCTTTCGTCGCCCAACAGGCCGATCGCGTACACCGTGGGGCCGTTCTCTTCCTGCAACTGGCGCACCGCCTGCTCCAGGGATTCGCGGCTGGCATCGTCCTCTCCGTCGGTCACGACGAACAGGATTTTCTTCTGCAGCTTGCCATGCCTTTTCAACTCGTCCGCCGAGGCCACCACCGCGTCATACAGGGCGGTGCCGCCGCGCGTCTCGTATTTTTCCAGCGCCGCCTGCAGCAGGCTGATCTTGCTGGTGAAGGGCTGGTCGAGAAAAAACTCGTCGCTGAAGTTGACGATGAAGACTTCGTCCTGGGGGTTGCTGGCGCGCACCAGATTCAATGCCGCCTTGTTGACCTTCGCCCGCTTTTCCCGCATCGATCCTGAGTTATCGATCACGATGCCCAGGGAGATAGGAATGTCCTCATGGCGGAAGGACTTGATGACTTGTGGCTTGCCATCCTCAAACACGGTGAACGCATTCTTGTCGAGGTTGGTGATCATGCGCTGCTTGTCATCGACGACGGTGGCGTGCAGCAGCACCTCCTGCACATCCGAGTGGAACACGAAGCTGCCAGACTCGGTGCTCGGCTGTCCCTCGGGTGTTCCTTCAGGGGCAGGCTGGGCGTCAGGTTGAGCTGGAGTGGTAACTGGCTGCGAACTGCGTGGCGGAGCTTCGGGCGGGTTTGTATTCTGGGCCCATAATGCCAGCTGCAATACAAGTAGAGAGAGGATCAGCCGCAGCGCTACCCGACTATTCCGTAGGTGCATAGTAACCCGTCCTGGCATACACGCGAAGCGGCGGCAAACCCTTTGGGGGCACCAGCTTGACCTTTATTTTACGCCATTTGCCGTCATGCGCTGGGTTCTTTGGACGGTATCCGAGCACATATTGGTTGCGCAGCTCGATCCCTATTTTTGTGGAGACATCCGCCAGGTCATTGGGGTTGTCGATGGTAAACGCTCGCCCTCCAGTCAGTTCGGTGAGATCGGCCAGCAGGGCGGGGCCCAATTGCTCTTCCGGCGTGGACATATAACGGTCGTAAAGTCCGATGGCATAAATCAATAGGTCCGCTTCCTTCACCACGGACTTGATCTCGCCTTCGGTGTACCGGCTGTGATTATCGCCGCCATCGGAAATGATGAGCAGCGCCTTCTTGGGATACTTCGCCTGCCGCATCTTGCTCACGCCCAGATAGATGGCGTCGAGCAGGGCAGTCCGGCCCTTCGGAACCGTATAGACCAGCTTCCCCTGAATGTCTTCAATGGACTGGGTGAAATCGGAGATCTCCTCCGGCTTGTCGGCGAAGGTGATCATGAAGAATTCGTCCTGCGGGTTCGCGGCCTTGAAAAACTCAATCACCGCTTCGCGGGCGCGTTCGATCTTCGTGCTCATGCTGCCGCTCATGTCGAAGATCACGCCCAGGGAAACCGGCGCATCCTCACTGGAAAAATGCCGTATGTCCTGCAGATCCTTGCCTTCATAGAGCGTGAAGTTTTCCTTGTCCAGCCCAGTGACCAGGCGATTCATGGGGTCCGTAATCGTGACCGGTACCAGCACCAGATCCACATCCACTTTGAGGGGCTTGGTATGAGTCCTCAGCGACGGATCCACGATCTCTTTCTCGGCCGGCGGCGGAGGCTGGACTCTCGGGCTGACGTGCACATCGTCCACCGGGCTCTGGGCCCAGACCGCGGGTGCAATCAAAATCACAGCCAGAATCGCAAACAGACTTCTAGAAACGGTACGAACCTGCTCTTTGGGCAACATAAGGGTTCTCAGGGTCCAGGGTAGGGCCAAGCGTGACCAGCGAGCTTGGATCGATGGGCGGCATGACCAGCGCCCATAAAGGCGGGCCATAATTACCTCATTGGGGCTGATAGTACCATAGCTTTAAATCGGTTTGTCACGGTTCTGTAACGTTTTGTCATTAATAGTGCGATGTCTGGAACGCTGCAAAGGTTTGCCTAGTTTCTGATCCGCATTCGTCCCGTTTTCTCGCCTTACCTCGACCAGCTTAGGGTTCCAACCGCCCGCGCGGCTGGAAGCTCTTGTACAATTTCATACTCAACTTCCAGACCATGGCCCACATCGAACCTTTTCGCGCGCTTCGCTATGACCCAACACGGGTCTCGATTCCACAAGTTGTCACTCAACCCTACGACAAGATCACGCCTGAGATGCACGATGGCTACTACGCTGCCAGTCCGCATAACCTGGTCCGCGTCATCCTGGGAAAAGAGCACGCCAACGACCATACCGCCGACAATCGGTATACCCGTGCTGCTCAATCCTTCCGGGATTGGCGACAGCAACGCATCTTCTTGCAGGACGAACAACCCTCCCTCTATCTCTATGTGCAGCGCTTTACTGCCCCCGGCGGAAGCACCGAGATGGAGCGCCGTGGCATCATCGCCCTGGGCCGGATCGAAGACTACTCGGCCGGGGTGATTTTCCGCCACGAACAAACTCTCGCCAAGCCCAAGGCTGATCGCCTGAACCTGTTACGGGCCACGCGGGCCCACTTTGGTCAGCTCTTTATGCTGTACAGTGACCCGGCTGCCGAGATCGACGCCCTCCTCCAACCCACGGGCAACCCTGATCTTGAGACGAAAGACGAATATGGGGTGTCGCATCGTGTCTGGAAGATCTCCGACCCCACCCTGGTGAAGCAGGTGCAGACCCGTATGCGGGACAAGAAACTGATCATCGCTGACGGTCATCATCGCTACGAAACCGCCCTGAATTATCGCAACGAGAGGCGAGCCGCTGCCGGTGATCCGGGCCCGTCTCCCAACGCCGCCCCGGCGCCTTACGAACTGGTCATGATGACCCTGGTCAATATGGATAGCCCGGGCCTGGTCATTCTGCCTACCCATCGCGTGGTGCACGGCCTTCCGGCCTTTTCCGCAGAGGCTTTTCGGCAAGCGGCCAGCCCCTACTTCAGCGTCGACGAGGTTGATCCCTCTGTCGATGCCGTCCGCGCCAAGGTCATCCTGCGCGAAGCTGGGCGCATGGGGACGGCGCTGCTCGCCGTTGCCGCCGACCGGGTCTTCCTCCTCGACCGGGCAAAGCTGGTGCCACCCGAAGTCTTTGCCGGATGGTCGCTGCGGCAACAAGCGCTCGACGTCGTCCAGTTGCACAAGTGCCTGCTCGAAGGCGTACTCGGCATTTCGGAGGAAGCCATTCGTGACCAGAAAAACGTCCGCTACATCCGCGATATCGACGAAGCCATGGCCCAGGTGCGAAGCGGCGTGGCCAACGTCGCTTTCCTCATGAATCCCGCCCGCATGTCGCAAGTCCGAGACATCGCTTTTGCCGGCGAAGTCCTGCCTCAGAAGTCCACCGACTTTTATCCCAAGCTGCTCACCGGTTTAACAATTTATGCCTTGGAGTAGCCGGCCCCGTCGTGACCGGCGCCGCAGTCAGCGACGAGCCCGGCGAACTGCCCCATTCTTGATCTCTTGCCTCGCCCTGCTGTTCGCCCTGGTTCTGGCGGTGTCCGGTTTCGCCGAGGAGAGACGCCTTACGATCTACTCTGGCTCCTCGAGCTATTCGCTCACCATCCAGGAGAAGAGCGGCGCCGATTACGTGAGCCTGCTCGAAATTCTTCAGCCTCTGGGCTCTGTCAGTGCCCGGACGGACGGCCGGATCTGGAAGCTGACTTTCAACAGCGCAGTCAGCGAGTTCACTCCCGGTAAGACTCGGGCGCGGATTCAGGGCCGTGATCTTGATCTCTCCGGCAGCTTCCTGCTTGAAAACGGACGCGGCCTGGTCCCGCTGAGTTCATTGCCCGGCCTCCTGCAGCGCTTCCTGGGAGTTTCCATAAATTTCCATGAGGCATCGCGGCGATTATTCGTCGGCAATGCGGCAGTCCACTTTACGGCGCAGGTGAACCAGACGAATCCTCCCACCCTGGTTATGAACTTCACCTCTCCGGTGAATCCGATGATCGCCACCGAACCCGGAAAACTGCGCATGGTATTTAGCCGCGAAGCGCTGGTTCCTCCCGGATCCCAAACCTTGACCTTCGACAGCCCGACCATTCCATCCGCCACCTTTCAGGAAAACAACGGGGCTGCGGAGATCGCCGTCAGTGGGCCGGTCCCGTTATTCGCCAGCTTCAGCAACGACGGCCGCACCATCACGATTACGCCTGCTCCCCAGGTGGCAGCACACGCCCAGGTTCCAGCCACCCATGCCGTAGTTCCTCCTCCAGTCGCTCCGGCTCCGACGTCCCCTGCGGGATCCGCTCCGGCTCCTCCCTCCAGCCCGGTGCAATATTTCGTGGTAGTGGACGCCAGTCACGGCGGCGAGGAGCGCGGCGCGGCGCTGAGCGACCAGCTGGCGGAAAAGGATGTCACCCTGGCCTTCGCTCAACGTTTGCGGCAAGAGCTGCAAGCCCGCGGTTTTGCCACGCTCATGTTGCGCGAAGGCGATACCACCATGACTCTGGACCAGCGCGCCAATATGACAAATGCAGCTCATCCGGCCATTTATGTCTGTTTGCACGCGGCGTCGCAGGGCAGTGGAATCCGCTTGTACACCGCCCTGTTGCCGGTTGGAGCCGAGGGCCACGGACCGTTTCTCGATTGGAATACGGCCCAGTCAGGATTTCGCGCTGCCAGCCAGACCGCGGAAACCAGTTTCGCCACCGAACTGGGGAAGCGGCAGGTTGCTGTTCGGACTATGCTCGCGCCCTTACGTCCTTTGAACAACATCACCGCCGCTGCCGTGGCGATCGAGATCGCGCCTTCGGCCGGCGTGCTTGCCAGCCTGAATTCCCCCGCCTATCAGCAGCTGGTGGCGGAATCGGTCACCGCCGGAATTGAATCCGTGCGTGACCAACTGGGAGCAACCCGATGATTCCGCGCCATCTCGTGATCGGCATCGTGGTGATGTTGGCGGTGGCGGCGGGAATGAGCTTCTACGCCTGGCGGATGAGAAGCCGAGTTAATCAGGCCGAGACCCCGATTGAATACGCTCATCCTCTGGCGGCCCCGGTTCAAGGGCCCACGGAACAGGTGACGCTTTACGTCGCCTTCGACGATCCCGGCGTGCTGCGGGCGCAATCGGCCAGCATCCCGCTGCCGGCTGGGCGGCAGGAACGGGCACAGGAGCTCTTGCGGGCGCTGCTCGCCCTCTACATGGACAAATCTTCCTCCCATCCCCTGGGCTCCGGATCCGAAATCCGCGACGTTTACCTTGTGGACCCCGGATTGGCGGTCGTCGACATCAACGACGCCCTCGCCGACAGCCACCGCTCCGGCATCCTGGTGGAAGAACTTACGGTAGCTTCACTGGTGGAAACTTTGGCCACAGGCGTCCCCGGCATTAATCGAGTGAAGATTCTGGTCGGTGGCAGGGAACGCGAGACCCTGGCAGGTCATGCCGACCTGTCGTGTATCTACGATGTGTCGGCGGTCAGTCAGATGGTGGCGCAGCTGCAGTAATCAGCAATTGGCACTTAGCCAAATCAAGTTCAGCCGACTGAGAACTGACAACTGCATACCGACAACTGATACTCTCCAGATTTTGTCGCCAATTGCCAATAGCTAAATTGCTAATTGCCAAGCACCCAGCTGCTAGAATCTTCCGATGTTCTATCGTTCCGACAATCGCTCGCCCGATCAGCTGCGGCCCGTCAATATCATCCCTAATTTCATCAACACGGCCGAGGGATCGGTCCTGATCGAACTCGGCAATACCCGGGTGATCTGCACTGCCTCGGTTGAAGAGACCGTACCGCAGTTCATGCGCAATCGCGGCAAAGGCTGGATTTCGAGCGAGTACAGTATGCTGCCCAGGGCTACGTTGACTCGGACGCCGCGCGAAGTAAGCAAAGGACGTCCCAGCGGGCGTACCCATGAAATCCAGCGCCTGATCGGTCGTTCCCTGCGGGCGGTCACCGATCTCGAACGCCTGGGAGAGCGCACCATCTGGATTGACTGCGACGTGATCCAGGCCGACGGCGGCACCCGCACCGCCTCGGTGACAGGCGCTTTCGTTGCGCTCGGGCTGGCGCTGGAAAAACTGGTGGAGGCGGGTACGCTGACTTCAGTTCCGTTCCGCGATTACCTCGCCGCCGTAAGCGTTGGCATCGTGGACGGCGAGATCCTGCTTGACCTCTGCTACGAAGAAGATTCACGCGCCGACGTGGACATGAATTTCGTCATGACCGCCGGCCGCAAGCTGGTCGAGGTACAGGCCACAGCCGAGCATCAGGTCTTCGACGAAGAACAACTGGGGAAGATGATCGGCTTGGCCAGCCAGGGTGTTCAGGCGCTGATCGCCAAACAGCAAGCGGTGCTAGGAACGCTGACCCTGCGGCAGTAGAACCTCGCGCGACAGTGCCAAGCAGGTACGAGCGGCGCAACGCCGGTCTTGGGTTTTCCTCCGTGTTCCTCTGTGTCTTCGTGGTTAAACGGGTTAAAGCTGTGATCCGTTCCCGGCGCTCTTGCCCCGCACCAATGCCGAGAAGAACGGAGCCCCCCAGGCGCTGATCGCCAACAGCGCGCCGAAAAGAACGATGGCGTCAAAACTGGACCGTCCCTCACGAACGAAATAAACGTCTTTCAAATTCAGCCACAAAGCGAATTCGTCCAGGGTCAGCGCCGCTCCCAGCCCGTACAACAGCGACATCAGTATGCTGGCTAGAATCGACGAGGAATCGCTGCCGTTGCCGAACTCGCACAGCCAGCCGTAGCCCACGAACAACAGGATAAAAATCCCGAACACCAGGTGATGGATATGGCGGCCGTCCATAATCACGTAGTGAAAAGGTGGAATACCGTGCACGATGCAAAACACCATGCCGCGCACGATGGCAAAAGTCAGAAAGAAGCTGACGGAAGCCACGAACAGCCGCCTTCGCGGACGGTCCGCAATGTGCTCTCGCAGCAGGGAGCCCACTCGCGTGCGACGCAAAATAAAAAGCAGCGCCGCCGTGGTCGCCAAAAGAACCGGCATCAGAATCCAGGTCATGTGCATGCGCCATTAAACCGCGACGGACAGGCCGGGGGCAAACCCTATGCTTTTCACGAACCTGACTCACCACCGAATTTCCGGTAGTGGTGCAGTTTGAAAAATCCTCAAAGGATTGTCATTCCGAAGCGCGGTTGTCGCGCGAGGAATCTGCTGGTTTGCTGCTGGCGGCAAGCAGATTCCTCGCCGATAAGGCTGGCTTCGGAATGACAAGGAGAGCGTTTTTGCGCAACCTGACTCACTACCGAATTTCCGTCCTCCAGGCCAGCTGCCTACTCCATGGTTTACAATTGGTGCGAATTTTACGCATCCGTCGGAGGGATTATGAAACTCACCCCAGGAAAGCTGCTTGGCCTTAAGAACGTTTCGAACGAGCGCGGGGTCATTGCCGCCGCTGCCATGGACCAGCGCGGCTCCTTGCAGAAATCGCTCTCCAAGGAAAAGGGCGGCGAAGTGAGCGACGCCATGATGGAAGAGTTTAAGTCGCTGGTGACCGAGGTGCTCACGCCCCACGCCAGTGCGATCCTGCTCGATCCCGAGTGGGGACTGCCGGCTTCCAAACGCCGCGCCAAAAATGCCGGATTGCTCCTGGCTTATGAGAAGACCGGATACGACAAGACCGGTGCCGGACGTCTGGGCGATCTGCTTGATCTGTGGTCGGTGCGCCGCCTGAAAGAAGCGGGCGCGGATTGCGTGAAAATCCTGCTTTACTACTCGCCCTTCGATCCCAAAGAAATAAACGAAAAAAAGCATGCCTGGATCGAACGCATCGGCGACGAATGCCGCGGCAACGACATTCCGTTTTTCCTGGAATTTGTCGGCTACGAAGAAGGCGCCGATGAAAAAGGCCTGGACTACGCCAAAAAGAAGCCAAAGATCGTCGCCGCCAGCATGAAGGAATTCAGTAAGGACCGCTACGGCGTCGACGTGCTCAAAGTCGAAGTCCCCATCAACATGAAATACGTGGACGGCACCAGGGCTTTTGGCGGACAGAAGGCCTACAGCAAGATAGAAGCCATGGGGATGTTTCTGGAAG
This sequence comes from Terriglobia bacterium, assembly GCA_963822555.1. Classification (GTDB taxonomy): domain Bacteria; phylum Acidobacteriota; class Terriglobia; order Terriglobales; family Acidobacteriaceae; genus JAIQFF01. Next base: position 2,054,614 of record CAWGHY010000002.1, on the reverse strand, counting down.
CGGCGACGGCTACCACCAAGCCTTTCATTTATCTATCCGCGGGCGTGAGCAACGCGGAGTTCACGGAAGCGCTCGAGCTGGCTGCCGAGTCCGGGGTGAAGTTCAATGGCGTATTGTGCGGGCGGGCAACCTGGAAAGACGGTATCTCGGTTTACGCCAAGCAGGGCGCCAACGCCTTCCGCGCGTGGCTGGAATCCGAAGGCGTGACCAATATCAATAACGTGAACGCCCGTTTGAAGGCTGCGACCTCCTGGTATTCCATTTACGGGGTTGAGCCGGCTATGGTCACCGCCTAGGTCCGATTGTGGGCCAATGGCAGCCGTATGGGTCGATTGGCCTGCTTCCCTGGAGGACTCAGGGTAGCGCCGCCGTCCCGGCGGCTGTCGTGGGGGCGTCCCGCCCGCACCGGCGCGAGCACATGCCCTCTCTTCACATCGCGACTATCTCATCACACTTAGAATGAATGCTCCGACCTTGACCGCATTGATCACCGGCGCTTCCGGCGGTATCGGATACGAACTAGCGAAGCTCTTTGCCAAAGATCATCACAACCTGGTGCTGGTAGCGCGCAACGGACCTCGGCTCGAACAAATCGCCGACGAATTGCAGCGCCAGTTTGGAATCACGGTCACGACAGTCGCTCTCGATCTGACTGAGCCCGCCACGCCCCGCTCCTTATTCGCCCAATTGCAAAGCGATGGCATTGCGGTCGACATCCTCGTCAACAACGCGGGCTACGGCAAGTTTGGAGAATTCGCCGATATTTCGGTGGAAGATAGCCTGGGCCAGATTCAACTTAACATTACCGCGCTGACTGAACTAACCGCGCTTTTTCTCCGGCCCATGCTGGAACGTGGTTCCGGCAAGATCATGAACGTGGCTTCAACCGCGGGCTTTCAGCCCGGTCCTTTGATGGCGGTTTACTATGCGACCAAGGCCTATGTGATTTCATTTTCCGAGGCGCTTGCCAACGAGCTGGCTGGAAAAGGCATCATTGTGAGTTGCCTCTGTCCGGGCGCAACCGAAACTGACTTCGCTGCCCGCGCCGGAAACGACAAGACGCGTCTGTTCAAAAGCCTTCGCCCCATGGATGCGAAGACCGTGGCTCGCGCCGGCTACCGTGGCCTGCTCAAGGGCAAGACGCTGGTGATTCCAGGATTTCGAAACTGGCTGGTCGCCGAATCCGTTCGCTTCTCGCCTAGGAAATTGGCAACAGCGGTGTCGCGCTGGGTATCGGAAAGCGTGGAGTAAAAGTCCTCAACCTTTGCGGATTTTCTTCGCGACCTTCGCGGTTAAGCCTTTGGAAGAGTCCCGAAATCCGGACTCGTTTTCATCTCTGCTTCGGCCGGGGAGGTGTGCTTGGCAGCGCGAATGCCACGTAAATTCCACCCGACCCTTGCCTGGGATCCTTGCCGCCGCCGGCGGCGATGACGACATATTGGCGTCCATCGATCTCATAAGTAGCTGGCGTGGCATTGCCCGAGAAGGGCAGCGTGGTCTCCCACAACAGATCGCCGGTCGACTTATCGAAGGCGCGAAATTTCCGGTCGAAATTGGACGCTCCAATAAACAGGAGCCCGCCCGCGGTCACAATCGGCCCGCCATAATTCTCGCTCCCGGTATTTTTCAATCCCTGCGCCGCGAGCTCGGGATACTCTCCCAGTGGAATTTTCCACGCATACTCGCCGGTGTTCAGGTTGATCGCGTTCAGCGTCCCCCAGGGCGGTGCGATGGCTGGATAGCCTTCGGGATCGAGGAACTTCTTGTATCCGGTGAACCGGTACTTGAGTTCTGCCGGCGCAGCCCCTGAACTTTGTAGTTCCTTACTCTGGCCGCTCATCACATACTCGATCACCGCAAAGAGCTGCTCTTCGGTCAAATTGGTGAACGCCGGCATTCTTCCCTTGCCGTTAGTGATCGTGGTTGCGATGTCCTTCGGTCCCATCCGGTCGGCGATGCCGGTGAGAGCAGGGAACTGCGGTGGAGAGCCCGTCATATTGTCGCGATGACAAACGCTGCATTGGCTCTGATAAATCCCCCGGCCGCTGGATGCGCTGCCGGTGTTTTCCGCCAGCGCGCCCGTCCATGCCATTTCGTTCGCGTTCACATAAAGGATTCCGGTCGCCGGATCAACCGCCGATCCACCCCACTCGGCGCCGCCGTCGAATCCGGGAAACACAACTGTGTCCTTGCCCACGCTGAGCGGAACGAACGGGCCATCGTTTCGGAACTTGCGCAATTGCTCTACCGCCCAGCGGTGGGCCTCCGGGGTGCGAGTGGTCAGCAAATCTTCGGTGAGCCGCTGGCGCGCAAACGGCGCGGGCCTCGCCGGCAAGGGTTGCTCCATGGCCGCAACTTCTCCGGGCACATCGCTGGGAGGATATTTCCGGTATTCGATGGGAAAAAGGGTTTGCCCGTTGCTGCGATCGAAAAGATAGACGAAGCCTTGCTTGGTAGGCTGGGCCACGGCGTCGACTTCTTTTCCATCGCGCCGAACCGTAAGCAAAATTGGCGGCGACGGAAAGTCTCGATCCCATATATCGTGCCGCACGCCCTGGAAGTGCCAGATTCTTTCGCCCGTCTCGGCATTCAGCGCAAGCAGGCAGTTGGCAAACAGATCGTCGCCGAGCCGGTTCGCGCCGTAAAAATCCATCGCCGCGGAGCCGGTCGGCACGTACAGAATTCCGCGTCTGGTATCGACGGTCATGCCGGCCCAGTTGTTGGCCGCGCCACTGTATGTCCACGCGTCCCTGGGCCAGGTGTCGTACCCGAACTCGCCGGGATGCGGGATGGTGTGGAACGACCACGCGAGCTTGCCGGTACGGACGTTGTAAGCGCGAATATCGCCGGGAGGCGCCGGCAGCGTTTCCGGCTCGCGCCCGCCCACGATCAGAAGGTCTTTATAGACAACACCGGGGCTGGTCATCGCAATGGACTGGCTCTCCGGATCTCGCCCCAGATCCCTGCGCAGATCGATACGACCGTTGTCGCCAAAAGTTGGGACGGGCTTCCCCGTATCCGCATCCAGCGCGTAAACCGAATTCATCACGCCCGCGAGAATTCGTTTTTCCTTGCCATTGCTCCAGTAAGCCAGTCCGCGGGCCGGCTGCCATCCCCGCACACCGGGATCAAACTTCCACAAAAGCTTGCCGGTGGCGGCGTCGAGCGCGATCACTCTTTGTGATGGGCTGTAAGCGTAAAGCACATGGCCCACGATGATCGGACTGGTTTGTAGCCCGCCCGATTCGCCGGTGTCGAAGCTCCATGCGACCTGCAACTGCTTCACATTGTCGCGATTGATCTGGGTCAGGCGAGAGTAATGGTTATTCTCCGGCGCGCCGCCATAAACCGGCCAATCAAGTTGTTCGGAGCCTGCGTGCTGGATGACAGGGGAAGTTTGCGATTGACTAATTGCCGATGCGGCGACCCCGACTACGACGCAGGCGACGATCTTTCCTAGCAATGTCCGGCTCATGGCACCCACACGTCTTGTCATCCTGAGCGCAGCGGTTGCTTCGCATGGCGAAGCAACGGCGGAGTCGAAGGACCCAACCCACTCCAAGGACTTACAAGCTCACGGGATTCTACAGCGAAAGCTGCAAGAAGGCGCAGCCATGGGCAGAAGGTAGGGATCCTTCGACTCGATCCTTCCATTCGCCAGCGAAGGGAAGGATGCCGCTCAGGATGACACCGGAATCTTTATTCCCACTCGATCGTTCCCGGCGGCTTCGACGTAATGTCATACACCACCCGGTTCACTCCTTTTACCTCATTCACGATTCGGCTGGAAATTGTCTTCAGCACTTCATGCGGCAGCGGAACCCAATCGGCGGTCATGCCGTCTTCCGAGTGCACGGCCCGCACGGCACAGGTGTAGGCGTAGGTACGCTGGTCGCCCATCACTCCCACTGACATCACGGGCAACAGCACGGCGAACGATTGCCAGATTTTGGTATAGAGACCAGCCTTCTTGATTTCGCTGCCGACGATGTCATCGCATTCGCGCAGGATCGTCAATCGTTCGGGTGTAACTTCACCGAGAATTCGCACTGCCAGACCTGGTCCAGGGAACGGTTGGCGCTGTAGAACTTCTTCCGGCATGCCCAGGTCGTGGCCAATCTTTCGCACTTCATCCTTGAACAAATCTTTGAGCGGCTCGATCAGTTTGAGCTTCATCTTGTCCGGGAGGCCGCCGACGTTGTGATGGGTCTTGATGGTCTGCGACGGGCCGCGCACCGAACGCGACTCGATCACATCGGGATAGAGTGTCCCCTGCACCAGCCACTCTACCTTCCCTTCCGCCTGCTCGATGCGCTGCGCTTCCTCGTCGAAAACCGCGATGAATTCGTTGCCGATAATCTTGCGCTTGGTCTCCGGATCGGTCACGCCCGCCAGCTTGGTGAGAAAACGTTCGGTGGCGTCAACCGCAACCAGGCGCAATCCCAGGTTGTCGCGCAAACCGCGCTGCACCTTTTCGAATTCGTTCTTGCGCAACACTCCGTTGTTGACGAAGACGCAGATCAACCGCGACGAGCCGTCCGCCCGCCGCATCGCCCGATCCACCAAGGTCGCCGCAACCGCCGAATCGACTCCTCCGGAAAGCGCGCAGATGGCGCGCCCCTGGCCCACGGTCTGGCGCACGCTGGCGATGGTGGCGTCGATAAAGTGCTGCGCCGTCCAGGTAGGTTTCGCGCCGCAAATATTAAGGGCGAAGTTGCGCAGAATGTCGGTCCCCGATTGAGTGTGGTGCACCTCGGGGTGAAACTGCACCGCCCACATCTTTCGCTCCGGCGCCTCGATCGCAGCCACCGCATTGGGAGAGCTGGCCACAAGGTGAAAGCCCGCAGGCAATTCGACGGCTTCATCGCCATGCGACATCCACACCGAAAGCTTGGCGGGCAAGCCTTCGAAAAGCCGGCAGCCGTTCTTGATCTCCACGTCGGCATGTCCGTACTCGCGCTTGTCCGCGGCCCGCACTTTGCCTCCGAGCGCATGCACCATGAACTGAAGTCCGTAACAGATCCCGAGCACAGGCAACCCTAACTCGAGCACACGCGGATCGGCTGGCGGCGCGTCCGCGTCATACACCGACGACGGCCCGCCCGAAAGAATAATGCCCACCGGAGAGTAGCTGCGAATTTCCTCGAGCGTGGCGGTGCAGGGAAGCACTACCGAAAAAACATTTTGTTCACGGATGCGGCGCGCGATGAGTTGAGAATATTGCGCCCCGAAATCGAGGACGACGATCGACTGTGTTTCCACGGACGAGTTTCTCAAATTGCGCGAGACGTGTAAAGGGGAACGAGCGTCTGGTGAGCTTCCTGAGAACTGGGAACTGGCCACTGAAAAATGAGAGCCCCCAGGGCAAGTATCTGCGCCTTAACCTTCGGCGGCTTCGAGCGGAGGACCGAATCCCGGGATATCGCTCAATATGTCATCCTCCGATGGGGCAAACACAATAGGTGCAGGTTCCGGCGCGGATTGTTCGAGCAAGAACACATAGCTGGCAAGACGGCCCACATAAAGAAAATCCACCGCCGCAAAATACAGCAACGTAACCAGCAGCACGCCTCCCAGAATCACGCCGCCGGGAAGAAACTCGGCAAAGCCCAGAGGAATTCCCACGGCCGAGGTGGCAACTACGAAGACGATGCCGTGCGCAATGCCGAACCAGGTCGCCACGGCAATCAGCCCGCCCATCCGCCCGAGGCACAGGTCCATGGCTTGAGCCAGCGCTCCCCATGCGGACGCTCCATCTCTTACCGCGAAGAGTGCCGCCAGTGAGAGGTACCAGTTCAACATGCCCCACGCCAGGCCGATCAACATCATCAACATCCAGAAGATCAGCAGCACCATTCCCGGTGAGGGATCGTCCGGCCTCGATGCCATTCGGGCAACAAGCATCGCACCCACCAGGCCGACGGTCGAGGCCAGCAGGGCGGTTGCACGAAGGGAATTCAGAATCATGAGCGAGCCTAGCCCCCGCCCGGCCGAGGTCGGCAACACCTCGGGCTCGCGCGCCAGAGGCATGCGACCGGAAGACCGGAAGTATTCGATGAGTGTTTTGAGTGTGGCGGCGCGGCCCAGAGACGCGAGCACAATCCACGCCAAGGTCAGAGAAAGCAGGAGCACAACCAGGGCCGCGAACGCGCGCGGCGCGCTTCCCTGAAAGATTCGAGCCAGGGCCTGAGCCATCAATGCCGGCTGCCGGGTCCGCAGCAAAAGCATCTCTCCCGCCGTAACCGGTAGCGTAGCCAGATATTCGCGGATCATGAATACCAGCGCTGCTCCCACTGCCAATCCAAAACTCCAGCGCCAGGCGACTTCAGCCAACCCGAGCAGAGGAAGGCGAAACATGGTCTGAAAACCTTCGAGCGTGGGCGAACGCTTCATGTGTTATCAGGATAACTCAACCGCGATAGCTGCCTCGGATTCTGAAGATGTCTGACCATTTGCACGTCCCTCAACATCACATATCTTTACAGCAACTTACGCCGCCGCTAGTGCATCTTTCCTATTGAAGCACGTTGTATTTTATTAACCCGGCCAGATGTGCCTGCCTCACGCGAAGCGGCCTTCTTACCTTCACCGTTCGTGCACAATTCCAGGAGATAGATCATGAAACACATTCAGTACCTGAGCGCTGCGGCGCTTGCTTTATTGCTGTTGTTGCCTGCAACCACTTTTGCCAAGGATAAAAATAAAGACAAAGACAAGAACGAGGGCACTCTGATGCTATCCAGCCCGGTACAGGTCGGATCCGCCATGCTCGAGCCCGGCACCTACAAAGTTGAATGGCAGGACTCAGGCTCGACGGCCAACGTCGATATTCTGCAAGGCGACAAAACGGTGGCAACAGTTCCCGCCACGGTCGTCAGTTACACCGACCACCAGGACGAGGCGATAACCCATCATCCGGCCGACGATCCTCAAAAGCAGACTCTGGAAGAAATTGATTTTGCCAAGCAGAAACAAGGCCTACGGTTAACCCCGTCGGGGCAAAACTAGCCACGACAGCATTCCACACAGGCGGGCGAGAGCCCGCCTTCTCTCGCTCCTTTAGCGCGGGACGATATTGACCAGTTTGCCCGGAACCACGATCACTTTCACAACCCTTGCCGGCATCGTGGTTCCGATTTTCTCGTCGGCGTATGGTCTCGGACATCATTTTCGGGCGCTTCATCCTCCTTGACCAGGGCGAGAGCGTACTTCGGCCAGAGCAGTCAAAAATTGGATGACGCTTGCAACCCGCCTTGGTTTAGCCGGCCGTCACGGTCATTTTCTAAAGCGGAAAATGCCGGTTCGCGTTTGGGCGGAGGGCTGTTGACGTAAACGTGCCCGCGCTTGATCAGACCCCCTGCGAACCAGTAGATGGAGCAGCCCTTTATGGCGACTTCGTTTCCGGTCGCGGCATGTGCTCCGGTGAAGACCCACTCGACCGCCACTTGATCGCCTGCTTCGAGAAAGCTTTTGACGTGGTGAGTGTTGCCCGGATAGTTCATCACCATCGGGATAACCCACTTCTCCGCCACCATCTTCTTACCTGAGAGAGTGCCTGCGGTTCCTAGATTGACCTCCGCATCTTCGCTAAAGTAGCTTAAGACCTCTTCCGGGACGCCTCCTGCCCACGCCTCCAAATATTGATCGATGAGACTGCGAAGTGGGCTGACTTCAATGGACATTCGATTCGACATCAACTGCCTCCTGGAATCTCGTATCATCTTCACCCGGAAAGATTCCGGGACGTATCTCCCACCGGCGTCAGGCTTGTTCTTTACCGGTGGTCACCACACTGGGGGTCACCAGAAAGACTGGTCGCGCCTGCACGATCTCCGGATATCCAACGCGTTGGATTGGCTTTTCTCGCTTGCGTGTCCGGTACATGGCATGCACCCGCGCCGGAATGGCCAGGCCAGCCACCGCCGCCAGCGCCAGACCCATCCTGGACGCTCCCGAGAGATCAGCCCAGTAGTGCCCGATTTTCGAGAATACTGCGGTGATCAATAATGAGCCCGCGAACACTTGCAACGAGTGTTGCCCCAGCAGGTTGAAGAAACTGAACAGCCGCAGTCTCATCAGCCTCAGATCAACCGTCCTCGGAATCCACCAGATCACATAACCAAGGCACGCCGCATCCACGAATCTCGCGGGATTCCGGCTGGGGCTAAACGAGAATTTCAGCAGGGGCGCGACGCCGAATAGGAATTCGCGGTGACGATCCAGGAAAAAGAACAGCGCAATCACGAGACAAACCGCCAGTAATCCTCGCGACTTTGGAACCACTTCCTCTTCCGCGCGCAAGCTTCGATAGCCGAGATATTGGCCCGCCACGAAGTACGCCTGCCACGCCAGAATATTGAAGCTGCCCAGGCTGATCCAGGGAACCACGTTAGAGCTATCCCCGAAACCCAGTTGCGCGCTAAACCACAAAGCGACGCTGACCACACCCACCAACCAGGCGCGGCCCTTCATCATCTGATCGAGCACAAGCGGAGTAAATAAGAGGAAGACGCAGTACATCGGAAGAATGTCGCTCAGCGTGGGCTGATACAGCAGCAGAGATCCGGAAACGAAGGTTTGAATCGGGTGCGCCGCCTGAAAGCCGTTGTGGCTCAGAAAAACCGCCCCCACGATGCTGATAACGAGTAGGAGGATGTGAACCATGTACACGTCGCGGGTTCGCCGCAGAACGCGCTTTTCCAGGGCAGGTTGTCCGTGCTTGCTGCGCACCCGCAGATAAACCCAGGTGGACACCAGCCCGGAGAGAAAGACAAACCCATCAGGAGCCGAAGCGTAGCCGAAGGTATAGGAGAACAAACGCTGTACCGGGGTCGGGGGCAGATGCGCCAGCGTCATGATGACGAGGAAATAGCCCCGCAATGTGTCGACTCGCCAGTTCCGTGACGGCATCCGAACTTTCATTGCAATTCCGGCTCCGCGCAATCTGCACCAGCGATGGGGCCTCCGTGGCTGGAGGTGAGAAATGTGCAAAATATTGCACTAGCGTGGAACGGCCTTTCCGTGGAGGACGGGCGTCCCGCCCGTCATGCAAAGGCGGTCGCCCGACGGGCGAGGATATGGGTTGCTCGAAGTCAGCGCAGAACGATATTGACCAGCTTGCCCGGAACCACGATCACTTTCACAATCTGCTTGCCGGCGATCATCGTTCCGATTTTTTCATCAGCCTGCGCGCGGGCGCGCACATCACTCTCGGGTGCATCGGCGGGCACAACGATACGGCTGCGCAGTTTGCCGTTTACCTGCACCGGTATTTCGATTTCATCTTCCTTGGCCAGCGCGGCATCGTATTTCGGCCAGGGAGCGCGCAACAGGCTCGTCTTTTCTCCCAGCATCTCCCATAGTTCGTGCGCCAGGTAGGGAGCGAAGGGAGCCAGCATGAGCGCGATGCTGCGCTGAACTTCCCGCAACAAAGGCAGCGGCAACGCGTGCGCAGACGCATCGCCCACGTTACTGCCAGAACTTGCGTACAGTTCGTTCACCAGTTCCATGACGGCTGATATGCAGGTGTTGAAGTGCCACCGGCCCTGGAAGTCGTCGCTCACGCGTTTGATGGTCTGGTGCAGTTTGCGCTGCACCGCGCGAGCTGCCGGGCTCAGATTCTCCGGCACAGCTCCGCTCCACCCTGGGTCCCCAAGGTGCGTATTCCGGATCGCAAACCGGTAGACGCGCGACAAAAAGCGTTCGATGCCTTCCACGCCCTCGTCTTGCCAGTCCAGTTCGCGATCCGGCGACGTGGCAAACAACGTGTACATGCGCGTTGCGTCCGCGCCGTAGCGCTCGACCATTTCATCCGGCGAAACCACGTTGCCCAGACTCTTGGACATTTTCGCTCCGCCCTTGATAATCATGCCCTGCGTGAACAGGCGCTCCGCCGGTTCGTCATTCTTGATCAATCCCATATCGCGCATGAACTTGGTCCAGAAGCGCGAATAAATCAGGTGCAAGATGGCGTGCTCGATCCCGCCGATGTACTGATCGATTCCGCGATTTCCAAACCAGTATCCGGCCTTCTCGCTGTCGAACGGCGCCTGGTCGTTGCGCGCGTCCGTATAGCGATAGAAGTACCAGGACGAGTCGACGAATGTGTCCATCGTGTCGGTCTCCCGCCGCGCCGGGCCGCCGCACTTGGGGCAAGTGGCGTTGACGAATTCCGGCACGCGACTCAGTGGCGAGCCTCCAGTCAGCGTGATGTCCACATTTTCCGGCAGAATCACCGGCAGATCTTTTTCCGGCACCGCGACAATGCCGTCTTTCTCGCAATAAAGCATGGGGATCGGCGTGCCCCAGTAACGCTGCCGCGAGATGCCCCAGTCTTTCAGACGGAAAGTGACCGTGGCCTTACCGAAACCGTTCTTCTCCGCGTGCGCGGCCATGGCTTTGATGGCGGCTGCGCAATCCATGCCGCTGAACGGTCCCGAATTCACCAGCGTGCCCTCGGTGGTCGTGAAGGGAAGCACGGGTTCAACCGCGGTTTCTTCAGGATCGGTATTCTGCGGCAAAATCACCAGCCGGATCTCCAGCTTGTACTTTTTGGCGAACTCATAATCGCGCTCATCGTGCGCCGGCACGCTCATGATCGCGCCGGTGCCGTAATCCATCAGGATGTAATTCGCCACCCAGATCGGCACCTTCTCGCCGTTGTAGGGATTGATGGCGTATCGTCCGGTGTTCACGCCGTGCTTCTCGATCTCCCCGATGTCGCCCACTTCTCTGGCTTTGCGCTGCTCGGCGATAAGCCGATCGACCTCGGCGCGCAGCAAGTCATTATTCTTTGTCAGCCGCGCGATCAGCGGATGCTGAGGCGCCAGTTGCAGCGAAGTCGCGCCGTAAATTGTGTCGACGCGCGTGGTGAATACGGAAATCGTAGCCGTTGCGGGATCGGTGGCACCATCCAGTTTGAAATCGACCAGCGTGCCTTCACTGCGGCCGATCCAGTTACGCTGCATGGTACGAACTTTTTCCGGCCACCCGGGCAACCGGTCCAGATCGCGCAACAATTCCTCCGCGTAACTGGTGATGCGCAGGAACCACTGCTCCAGTTCGCGCTGCTCGACCACCGTGTCCTCGTGCCGCCAGCAGCGGCCATTCACCACCTGCTCATTGGCCAGCACGGTGCAGCACTTCGGACACCAGTTCACCAAACTTTTTTTGCGATACGCTAGGCCCTTCTCGAACAGCTTGATGAAGAACCACTGGTTCCACTTGTAATAGTCCGGCAGGCAGGTCGTGACTTCACGCGACCAGTCGTAGGCGAAGCCCAGCCGTTTCATCTGCGCCTTCATGGCGGCGATGTTGCGTAGCGTCCACTCGCGCGGCGGCGTATTGTTCTGAATCGCCGCGTTTTCCGCCGGCAATCCAAACGAATCCCATCCCATGGGATGAAGCACGTTATAACCGTTCATCCACATGTAACGCGCCAGCGCATCGCCGATGGCGTAGTTGCGCACGTGTCCCATGTGCAACGCGCCCGAAGGATAAGGCAGCATCTCCAGCACGTAATACTTCTGCCGGGTGGAGTGCGGTTCGGCGGCGTAAAGAGACGGGTCCTGCTGCCAGCGCTCCGACCACTTGCTCTCGATGCGCTGGGCATCGTAGCGGTCATCGCTCTGACCCTCGCGGACGGCGGTAGTCTTTTCTTCCTGCGGCATATATAGAGGAGAGAACTTGATGCGACCATCTATTTTACAATGAGCCGCACCGTGAAAGAGTAGCGCCGGCAAAGCCCCATGAAAAGGAGAACCGATGCACCGATTCCTGAGTATTTGCTTGCTTGCAGCCTGCGGGATAGTCTCGCTCCTGGCGGCATCTCAGCCTCCCCAGCGCACTTCAATGGCCGGCGACCGGGCCAATGCTTCGCAAGCAACCATCGAAGGCTTGGTTCGAGACCTTGCCTGTCCCATTCAAAACCTCGATTCAACTCCCACTAACCTCAGCCTCAAATGCGTGAGGGAATGCGTGAGAGGCGGTTCTCCGCTGGTTATTCTGACCAACGATGGTCACCTGTATTTCCCCATCTCCAACAAAATGCCTGACACCGATCAGCGGCAGAAACTGATGCCATTCGTCGGCAAGTACGTGCAGGCCAGCGGGACCGTATTTGAGCGGACCGGGACGCAGGCCATTGTGATCACGGAAATTAAGGAAATGAAAGAGATCCACTGACAAGGCTGAATTGTCAGTAAGAGCGCGGTTTTTCGACAAATTTGGACTTGCTGGGGTCCAGATCGAGAGGACAGGAATGTCGATGTCCCTGAGCGGAAGATCACAGCAAAGTGATGCTCACCTGGCGTCCGTCTAGATATACGTTTCCATCAGTTCCACGCTCAAACACCAAAGTTTTCGGAGTTTCTGTTTCTGGCAGTTCATGGGCCTCCACCCAATAGGCAGCATAGAAATCCACCGCCGGACCGAATCCTTCCTCTCTATCAGAGAGTACGCGAGTTACAGCCGCGAGTCGCTCTTGCGAAGAGTTGTCGGACAATATTTTGAACTTGAAACGTTGCCCTACCTTAATTTCAGATTGCATTCGAACTCCTCGGACATATTCACTGAGCTTCGATTGATCGAAGCAGGCGATTGCATTCAGAACGCGGGTAGTCCGACGTGTAAGCCGACCACCGCTTCATAAGCAGAGAATATTATGCGCCCAGTAACCCTGCCGCGTCAGTTGTTGTAATCAGGGTTTATACCCATCGACTCGTCGGAAGGCGTGGGTTGGGAGCCGCAGTTGGTAAAATGGCGCCGCTAGGCAACTATGTCGAGCGGCCGCACGTAGAATCAGCGAGAGCGGTCCTCCCCAACACGAGTTCCCTGGCATACAGTCTAGCGAGAGACTCATGGCAGAGTCGTTCGAAGCATACCGGGACCGTATCCTGAGCTATCTTGGCGATCAGGAGCCCATCGGCGTCCAACGAGCCACCCCATCCCGGCTCGAGCGGCGGCTGCGCGATGTCGCGCCCGAGGAGTTGATTCGACGTCCTGCACCTGAAAAATGGTCAATCGCCGAGATCGTAGCGCACTTGGCGGACGCCGAGCTGGCAATGGGGTGGCGATTGCGAAACATGCTGGCGAATCCGGGCGTGGCCTTGACCTGGTGGGATGAGGCCGTATGGGCAGAACGCTTGGGTTACAGGCAGCAGGATGCCAGCCTTTCGGCGGGCGTCTTTCGGGCGCTGCGCGAGAGCAACCTGCGACTGTTGGAGTCGGTCCCGCGCATCCGCTGGGTAGAGTGCTACGGGTTCCACGAGGTACGCGGACGGCAAACGGTTGAGGAGTTCGTCACTTTGGAAGCGGCACACGACTTGAACCATCTTCGGCAGATCGACAGCATCTTGGGTGGGCGCATCACCGCGCAGCCGTGATGGCGAGGGAATGCCTGTCAGTCTTTAGACATTGTTTAGTTTTTTGGTTTTGAAACGCTGATCGTCAGCCTTTCAGTCTCCCATGCGGGGAAAGTGGGGCGTTCAGACTCACAACCCCCGTCGCTGAGTGTAATCGCGATACTACAACAACAAACCTCTTGAACTGCGGCCACCCCCGGCTTTCATTGACTTGTCTATGCTCCCGCCATAGCATGCTTGCGCATGATCGGGCAGACAATCTCGCACTACCGCGTCATAGAGAGGCTCGGCAGTGGGGGGATGGGGATTGTCTACAAGGCGGAGGACACCCGACTTGGCCGCTTTGTGGCTCTAAAATTCCTGCCCGACGAGGTTGCCCGAGATCCCCAAACGCTGCTTCGTTTTCGGCGAGAAGCAAAGGCCGCGTCCTCACTGAATCATCCCAACATTTGCACCATTCACGAGATTGACGAAGCCGACGGACACACCTTCATCGTTATGGAGATGCTCGAAGGGAAAACCCTCCGGCAGACGATCAACGGCAAAGCGATCGAGATTGATACGCTGCTCGATCTGGCCACGCAGATTGCCGACGCCCTCGATGCCGCCCATGCCAAGGCGATCATCCATCGTGACATCAAGCCCGCCAACATCTTCGTTACCACGCGCGGACAAGCGAAAATACTGGATTTTGGATTGGCCAAGCTCGCCTGCACCGAGAAGGGCATGGTCGACATGGATGCTCCCACCGTCGACGCCCCCGAACACTTGACCAGCCCAGGGACAACCGTCGGCACGGTAGCTTACATGTCTCCCGAGCAGGTAAAAGGCAAAGACTTGGACACGCGGACCGATTTGTTCTCGTTCGGAGCGGTGTTGTACGAGATGGCAACCGGCCTGCCCCCGTATCGGGGCGACACCTCGGGGGTGATCTTCGAGGCCATCCTCAATCGCGTGCCTGTGCCCGCCAGCAAGGTGAATCCCGATCTGCCGCCCAAGCTGGAGGAGATCATCAATAAGGCGCTTGAGAAGGACAGGGAAGTACGCTGTCAGTCTGCTGGCGAGTTGAGAGCGGATCTGAAGCGGCTGAAGCGAGACGCGGATTCTAGCTCGAAAATCGCGGTGCCACAGGTTCACTCGCGCGGTAGAATGCGGCTCATCGTCGGGGCCGGAGTCCTCGCGGCGGCAATTGGAATCACTGCTCTGGTAGGGTTGAAGGTACGATCCAACTCCGAGCGAGCGGTCATTGATTCTGTCGCGGTCCTGCCGTTCACGAACGCGAGTTCGGATGCAAACACCGATTATCTTAGTGACGGCATCACCGCCGGCCTGATTCACACCCTGTCTCAAGTGCCAAAGCTTCGGGTCATGGCGCGGGCCACCGTAGTCCACTACAAGGGGCAGCAAGCCGATCCTCAGAAGGTTGGACACGACTTAAATGTGCGCGCCGTACTAACCGGAACCGTTATCCAACAGGGTGAGAGCCTTCATGTTGACGCCGCGCTGGTCAACGTGAGCGATGGCTCTGAGTTATGGGGAGAGGTGTATGACCGGAAACTTTCAGAAATTGGGAATCTGAATCAGGAAATTGTGCGAGACATGTCCAGCAAATTGCAGCTGCGGCTGTCTCCCCAGATGGAGAGTGCTCAGGAGAAGATTCCAGCACAGGACTCAGAATCGTACTTGCTCTATCTTCGTGGGCGTTATTACCTCGACAAACAGACGACCGACGACGTTCGGACGAGCATCGACTACTTCCAGCAGGCGCTTTCCAAGAATCCAAATTTTGCGCCAGCCTACGCTGGATTGGCGGACGCGTATATCGGCCTGGGTAACCCCTGGATCGGCAGTCTTCCTCCGAGGCAGGCCCTGCAGGAGGCGAAGACTGCCGCCGAAAATGCAATCAGACTGTCGAGTAACTTGAGCGAAGCGCACGTTTCCCTGGCCCACGTATTGGTCTTGCACGATTGGGATTGGCGACGAGCCGAAGAGGAATATCAACGTGCCATTGCCCTTGATCCGAATTCCGCGCAGGCCCACAACTGGTACTCAGAGCTCTTGCAGGTTCAAGGCCGAACGGACGAAGCGGTGCGCGAGGTGCAAAAAGCAGCTCAACTGGACCCCGTAAATCTGCAAAATGCTGTCGGTTATCCTTTCTACACCGCGCGCCAATATGAGCAGGCAGAGAAAATATTCCGTCGCTCTTCCGATCACCTTGGCCTCGCTTGGGTTTATATCGCTACGGGGCGATATTCCGAGGCGATCACCGAGCTAGAGGCAGAAAAAGGTGACCAGTTGCCATCGGATGTTCTGGCAAGCCTAGGTCAGGTTTATGGGCTCCAGGGCAAGAAGCAGGAGGCGGAGAAGGTGTTGGCCGAACTCAACGAAAGATCGAAAAAGACGTATGTGTCTCCCTTTCTCCTGGCGGTCGTATATCTGGGACTGGGTGACCGGGAACGCACGCTTTCCGCGTTGGAGCAGGCCTACCAAGAACATGACCCAGCCATCATCTACCTGAAAGTCGCTCCAGATTTCGATCAATTTCACTCCGATCCCCGTTTTCAGAAGTTGGTTCGCGGCTTGGGCCTGTCTAACTAAACCAACTCCATCCTGCCCCACGCCCAACCCGGTATAATCAACCCGCAATTCGGACGGCGCGCTCAGCCCCACAAATCCCATCTCGCGGAATAGAAAATTGCCTGCTTCGGCCACTGTCGTCAACGACGTCGCCCGCCGCGCCCGCCGTCGCATCGCCTGGCGTCTTCTGCCCTACGTGCTCCTGATGTACGTCATCGCCTACCTGGACCGTAACAATCTGGCTACCGCGGCCCTGCAAATGCCGCACGATCTCGGCTTCGACTATCGCGTTATAGGCTTCGGCGCCGGCATCTTTGCCCTCGGCTACATCATTCTCGAAATTCCCGGCACCATGATCATCGAGCACTGGAGTGCGCGGCGCTGGCTCTCCCGCATCATGTTCACCTGGGGACTGGTCACCATCGGCATGGCCTTTATCCGCACCCCGCATCAGTTTTATACGATGCGTTTTTTGCTCGGATTGGCCGAGGCGGGATTTTTCCCCGGCATCATCGTCTATCTCACCCACTGGTTCGTCTATGAAGATCGCGCCAAAGCCGTGGCCGGTTTTATGGCTGCCATTCCTCTGTCGTTTGCGGTGGGCTCGCCGGTCTCGGGACTGCTCCTCGGCGTCCACTGGGGCAGCCTGCACGGCTGGCAGTGGCTGTTCATTCTTGAAGGCATCCCCGCAGTAATCTTCGGCGTAGTCACCTGGTTTTATCTGACCGACTGGCCGCACCAGGCCAAGTGGCTGCCTCCGGACGAACGCGAGTGGGTCATCCATCAACTGGAAAGCGAGAAGCAAGCCAAGAAATCGGTCCACGCCTACACGATCTGGCAAGCCATCCGCCATCGTGACGTGATCATCCTCACGACGCTGCACTTCGTACAAAATGGATCGGCCTACGCTCTGGCCTTCTGGCTGCCCACCATGCTCAAGACCTTGTCGCGACAGACCGACTTCAAAGTCACGCTCATGGTGGCCCTGCCCAACCTGCTGGGATTCGTTGCCATGCAGGTAAACGGATGGCACTCCGACCGCACCGCCGAACGCCGCTGGCACACCGCGATTCCCCTGTGGGTAGCGGCGGCCGCGCTGCTGGTGCTGAGCGTGGCCGATTGGGGAACCGTGCCTTCTCTGCTCCTGTTCTCCATCGCCGCCGCCAGCCTGCTCGCCTTCTTGCCCAGCTTCTGGGCCATGCCGTCCGCATTCCTCTGCGATTCCGCCGCCGCCATGGCAACTGGCACAATCAACTGCATAGCAGCGGGCCTGGGCGGATTTCTAGGTCCAGCCATGGTCGGCTACCAGGCCGCCCGCACCCACTCCTTCCGATCAGGCTTCGCAGTTCTGGTAGTCGCGCTCGTCATCGCCGGAGTCTTGCCGCTTCTGGTTGGCATCCGCGGCCGCATCGCCGCGCCTGCAGCGTAGCGAGGACCTTTTCTCAATCCAGCGGAAGCAAGAGCCCGGGCGTCTTTCCCAGGCGTCCTCCAAAAGCCTGGGCATCCAATGTTGCCATGTCCCAGGAGATCCACGAACCCGGTGTGATTTTGATCGTGACATCATCAAACGACGCAAACACCGGCCCAATGCCGGGATCGGCAATAGCCTCTGCGCTGAGATAGCGTTGGTGTATGCGCCGGTTAATCGCTTGCGACGCTTCTCCCGAAATCAGTTCCGCTTTCCCCGCTCCGTTTACACCTCGCTCGGCTCCGGGCTTGCGCACGTCCACCATTAATGAGGCCTTGCCGCGCGCTGCGATATTGCGTGCTTTCCGGCTCTTGCCCGCGGTGGCCACGAACAGGCTGCCATTCTCGAAGAGATACCAGACCGCCGTCAGGTGGATGTTTCCATCTGCATTCTCGGTCGCAAGGGTAGCGATGTAGCGTCCTCGCAGTACTTCCTGCAGAGCTGGTTCAAGGGTTTGCATCGACATTTTTCCTCCACTACTGCGTCTACTTTTTAACGCCAACCCCAGTTAGAGAGCAAACGAGGCCGAGTCAATGAACCGACGCGCAAATCGGCTTACCCCTCAACTGCCGCCGGACCAGTCCTCCAGCCCCTGTGGTATAGTGGCGAAAATCGTAGTTGTAGAAATTAAGGAGTAACCAACTGCTACCTGGTTACGTCAATCAAGTAGCACAGAGACGCTCGCAGCGGGGCGTTGCTGCAATCCGCGGCTGACAGGCCGCCCAAAACTCGAGGAATTCAGCCATGAAGAAACTGCTGGTAATCTGTATCGCCCTCTCCGTTTTGTTTCTGCTGGTGGCCGTGGTGGCAGCCGACGACATGGGTAAATCCCAGACCGTCAACGGCTGGGTCAGCGACTCCAAGTGCGGAGCCAAAGGCGCCAACGCCGGCGCAGCCGCCTGCACCAAGAAATGCATCGAAGGCGGCGCTTCCGAAGTCGTGGTCACCGATGGCGACAACAAGGTCCTCACCGTCGACAACGCCGACGCGCTCAAGGGGCACGAAGGCCATCACGTAGCCGTCACCGGACACGTCAAAGGCGATTCTATTCACGTGGAAAGCGTCAAGATGTTGTGAAGTTAACCTAGCGCCGCCGTCCCGGCGGCTGTCGTGAGGGCGTCCCGCCCTCGCAAACGGGCGAAGGTCCTCAGGACAGCAAGCGGGGACAAGGCGGCGCTACAAACTTACCTGTTGAGAGATCCCGAAGAAACGACCCGCCCGCAGTCTGCCGCCTCCATCTTCGGTTATCCGATCCGTTCGCGTACCCTCCGCTCGAAACCCCAGAGGGGTAACCATAAATTTCCGCGATAAAATCGTCCTCCCGGACATCCCCCGCAGAAGACCTTGGTGTTTTGCCCCGCCCCAACCCCGTCACTAAGATGGTCACGCGCCCTTCTCCCGGAGATGCAATATGCTCGGTTTGCTGAAAACCACCTGCACCCTCCTGTCATTGTTGGCATCGATCAGGCTGGGCTCGGAAAACGGTTCTCCCACCACCCGGCGCCGGATCGTCCGCTGGGCCGTTGCCGTAAAAGCCCACAACCAATTCAGCAACTGGACCTGAACTCCCTGCGCCCGCGCCCTTCGTCGGGGATAAATACATGACCACAAACAGCACCGCAGATTGGCGCGACCTCTTTGACGTCGCGTTGTTCGAGCCCGGCCGCGCGCGATTGCGGCAGCGCATCGTACGTGCGAAACAGGCCATCACCCAGCGACTCGACGTCCTGATGAACGATCACAGCGGGAACGAAAGAGCATTTTCGGAACGCATCGCGCTCAGCGACGCGCTGACCACACTCGGTGAGCTGCACCGCATCGTCTACGCCCGCAAGGTGAACGCAAGACGCGAAAATGATGGCGCTGCCGAGAGCGTGCAACCGCAGGAGACAGTTTGGCGATAAAACCGTTGCCGCATGCCATACCCAGCAAGCTTCCCCCGGCGAAGCTCTATCTCGATGACATCCACGAGATCCTGCAGATCCTCACCGATTCGACCTCGGACTGTCATGCCACCTTCGTCGCCGGCCAGTCTAAGTGCGACAGCCTGGACGACCTAAAAGAACTGCGAGGAAGAGCCACGCGCTTCGTCATCAACGTTTCCTCGCCCCAGAAACATCAGACTCTCGAACTCACTCCCTCCGCGACCCGCATACACATCGATGAGGTCGGCGACCAGTTAGTGGCGTGGTCGAAGTACGTTAACGTGGCTGCGATTTTTGAAAGAAGAAAGCTAAGACTGAAGTCAGTAGTTCTATCTGCGGCTCCGTTGCTGTTCGCGGGCTTGTGCCTCCTGTCGTTGGCGCTGTGGATGTTTGTCCCGCATGCCGTGAAGCCTCTTTCCGTCGACGAAATCAATCGTCTGATCGCGGGCATTCTTGTGATGGCATCCATTTTGTATTACTTCATCAGCTCGCACAGCGTCGTCTACCTGCGGTATCCGCGCAGAATTGGCGTGGGCAGATGGCTGGAAGATCACAAGCCGGAAATAATCGTGGGATTGATCTGCATTCTGACCGGAGCGTTGGCCACTCGTATCCTGGAAAGGGTCTGGAAATGACGTTTCGCTCCGATCCGGCATGCCAGTGAGTCGGGCGTGCGAAGGAGGCACCAAAGATGACCACCATCCTGCTTATCAGCCTTGCGATAGCCCTGGCACTGTATCTCGTATTGCCGAAGATACGGAGAAATGAGCCACCGAAAGCAAAGCGGCAGGAAAAGGCCGACATCATGAGGCAGCTGTTGGCCCTTTCCGATCGCGAAAATCTCCTCCTGGCCAACGCATCCCACCCCGGGACGCCATCGACCAATCCGCATATGCCGTCCGGCAAGCTGCGCAAGAAGCCGGCAGCAGTTCGTCAGCCCCGCTAACTGCACAAACTCCAGGTTGCGCAAGAGCGACCCCTGTCCCCTTGTCATTCCGAGCCGGCTTTATCGGCGAGGAATCTGCTTTCTTCCGACAGCGAAGCAGCAGATTCCTCGCGCGGCAATCCGCGCCTCGGAATGACAATTCTTTTTGGGGATCTCAAGATCGCCGCCCCTGAAGGTAAGCCCTCCCCAACAGCCATCGCCCCAAGTTCTGCTAAGCTGTGGCGGAGCCGGTGGAGGAGAGAACTGTGCAAGTCGTGGCCGGAGTGGATCTGGGCGGAACCGCCATCAACTACACATTGCTGGACCAGCAGGAAAAATTCCTCATCGAGGGTCTGTTCGAACACCCCGCCTTAGCCAGGCACGGACCGGACACCTGCCTGCAGCAGATAGCCGACGGTCTCAAGTTCGCCGCGGAAAAAGCCGGCGCTTCTCTGGACGACATCGTCGCCGTCGGCCTCGACACTCCCGGACCGGCCAGTTCCGCGGGCCAGCTCAGCGCCCGCGGTTCCACCAACTTCGTTCATCCCGACTGGGCCGGATACGATATTCGCGACGGCCTGGCCCGTAAACTCGGCAAGCCGGTCTCTTATTTAAACGACGCCAACGCGGCCGCCCTTTGGGGACATTACGCCATCTTCGGCTCCAACAGTCGCGAGACTTCGATCTCGAGCGTCATCGGCACCGGCAATGGCGGCGGCGTCATCCTCGAAGGCAACGTGGTGAAGGGCAAAAACGGCTTCGGCGGGGAACTCGGCCACGTGCTCATTCCTTATCAAAGCATCGCCGGCATCGGTGGAATGAATCCGCAGTGCAATTGCGGACGCACCGGCGACCTCGAATCTCTTTGTTCTTTAACAGCGATTGAGAGAAATATTCTGCCCTATCTTCTGCCGCGTTATCCTGGTCACGATCTCGCGAAGGTTGACCTGCATCAAGCGGCGAAACTGGTGCGTGGCCTAGCCGAAAAGGGCGATCCGCTCAGCAGGGAAGTCTTCCGAGTGCAGGCTCACGCCCTCGGTCTCTTCTTCGACGAAATGGTCAATACCTTCGACCCCGACGCCTTCATCGTAGGGGGTGGCGCGCTCGAAACCGGCAAGCCTTTTCAGGACTGGTTCATCGCACAGATCCGAATCGCTATGCCGATGCAACGCGAAGAGCAAGCCGCCATTCCCATCTACGTGATGCCGAATGGCGACACCGCCGGGGCCCGAGGCGCCGCAATCGAAGCGTTGAAACTTGCACGCGAAGGCGGCTTGGTGTAGTCAGCAAGGTTATCCTTACGGATGGCCCGCCAGCGACGCAGTGGTAGACTTCCCCCGGTCAGCCTTGGCGTCAGGAGGTCAAACGATGCGGCGGACCCGAGTCTTCACGGCACTTCTGGCATATCTTGCCCTTACCACTTTTCTGCACGCCACTTGCGCAAGCGACCAGAAGGACCACTCCACCAAAACGCAACTTCTGATTACTGACTTCACGATCACTGGCACGCAAACCATAGACTCTGCCGCACTCGCGAAGATTACGAACCAGCTCACAGGCGAATGTGTTGATGATAACGCCGAAGAACTCGAAGAACGTATTGAAGCTTTATTTAAAGACCTGGGATACGCAGACGCGGTGGTTAAAAACCTGCAGATAAGGCCTAATGATCCACTGGCGCTGCCTAAACCCGTATCTCTTGAAGCCGAGGTCATCGAGGGCCAGAAATTTACTGTCGGGGAGATCGACTTCATCGGAAACCACGTCTTCGACACGCCCCGGCTGCGCAGTGAGTTCTCTCTCAAGAATGGGGACCTGTTCGCAAGAGAGAAAATAGCTACCGGTATCGACGGTGTTCGTCATCTCTACTTTTCCAATGGCTACGTAGATTGGCTCGCGAGTGCCGATGCTCGTAAACTTTCTGACGGAGCGTTCGTTGTGAGTCTTGCCATCATCGAAGGTCCGCAATACCGGATGGGAAAACTGGACATCTTCGCCAAGAAAGAACTGGCTGAAAAACTTCGCGCAGCGTGGGAATTGCCGGAAGGCGCGGTATTCGACTACGAATATCTAACTAAATACGTTGACAGCAATCGCGCATTGCTGCCTCCTGAATTCGTGCCGAAGGACGTTCAGATCGTGCGCGACTGCCCGGATGCTACGGTTGAGGTCAGGCTGCCGCTCGACGGAACTGAACCCGGATCACAATCCCGCCCCAAGGACGTCGAGTGCATGAAATGAAACACGCAATCTACTGTGGCTTAGTTTGCGCGGTTATTGGATTCGCTGTCGCGGCTTTCCTCGCTACCGCGAGCCCAGCATCTTTACCTCGCTGGATGTCACCGATAGTCGACTGGATTCTCTGCCCGCCCGGCATTTTTTCAGCAGTTACGATGACGGATCCGGACACGGAGAGCATCTGGCTATTTTTCGGCCCCGCCAACGCTTTTATTTATGGAGCCGTAGGTTACACAACGTGGCTATTCTTTGTGGGAGACGACGATACCACAACGTCCAAGAAGAACGCCTCGGACCGACCGCTCGGCTTGTAACTTGGCATAGCAGTTGACGCAAATCGAAATCGCGATTTATCCGACGTTCAACGGCTCGCGCCAACCTACCTCACCACGCCCTCGAGCGGTGAACTAGCCGTCGCATAAAGTTTCCGCGGCATCCGTCCCGCCAGATAAGCCTGGCGTCCCGCTAGCACGGCGTGCTTCATCGCTTCGGCCATCAGCACCGGATCCTGGGCATTCGCGATTCCCGTATTCATGAGCACTGCATCCGCGCCCAGTTCCATCGCCAGTGCCGCATCGGAAGCCGTGCCCACGCCCGCATCCAGGACCAGCGGCACGCCTGTAATCATCTCCCGCAGAATGCGAATATTGGCCGCATTCTGTATCCCCAGGCCACTCCCAATGGGCGCTCCCAGCGGCATCACCGTGGACGCTCCTGCGTCCAGCAGCCGTTTAGCAAACACAATGTCATCAGATGTATACGGGAGAACCGTAAAGCCTTCCTTTACCAGCACCCGAGTCGCCTCGAGCGTCGCCTGCACATCGGGATAGAGCGTGGCCTGATCGCCAATCACTTCCAGTTTCACCCAGTCCGACAGCCCAACTTCGCGGCCCAGCCGCGCCGCCCGGATAGCTTCGTCCGCGGTGTAACAACCCGCGGTATTCGGCAGCAGAAAATATTTCTTCGGATCCAGATAGTCGAGCAGCGACTCCTTGCTCCGGTCGAGATTCACCCGCCGCACCGCTACGGTTACCATATCCGCGCCGCTGGCTTCCAGCGCGCGCGCCGTCTCCTGAAACGACTTGTACTTGCCCGTGCCCACAATGAGCCGGGAACGAAACTCGCGTCCAGCAATAATCAATGGATCAGACATAGTCTTATTGTAAACCTGTGGGCTTGTGACTCAGTGTGTGGTCGCAGCCCATGTCATCCTGAGCGGAGGAGTTGCTTTGCTAAGCGAAGCAACTCCGAAGTCGAAGGACCCCTATCAGCTCCGCAGGCGCTGCCGCACGCGGGTTCAGGCGCAGGCATTTATGAAACTCGCGGCTACTCCGCCACGGCGAATGCCGCCTTCGATCGCGCCGCATAATAATGACAGCCCACCAGAAACAATGCTCCAGCCGCATAACTGATGGTGAAAGCCGGAGCCACCCAGAACCCAAGCCGGTTCTCCACCCCCTGCGCCGTCAGCGCATAAGCATGGACCACGCCAAAGCACGACAACGCTGACCCCACCATCAGCCACAACGCCGCATGCAAGAATCTGCGGTCGAACATCCAGGCCAGCGCTGCCGCCCAGATCATCGACACCAGCAACGATCCCTGGCTGAGAGCGATCATGCCGTAGATTGCCAACTCGTCCCCAAATTTCGGCGCGATATCAAAAAGGCTCGACCCACTCTTATGCGCGGTCAGATCCAAAAGTTCTAACGCCCATGCTGCCAGCATAGGCACCAGTCCCAGCGCCACCGCGACACAATGTTCCTTCGAAACTTCCTGAAACGCTTGCCCGACCATTACCAGCCCAAACCACACAATCACCATGGCCACCACCGCGAGCGGCACCCAATGCAGCACCGCCGGGACGAGTCCGGTGATGCACACCAGCATGACCACGGCTCCGCTCAGGATCGAATAACCCGCGCGCGCTCCGTTCGCTTTGTGCACCATGTGTCCAAAATAAAGCGTGGTAGGAAATGGACTGCCAAACAGCGACGCCACCAGCGTGGCCACGCCATTCACCAGCAGGGAAGGCCGCGTCGGGTAATCATCTCCGGCCAACTTTACGCTCTCCAGAATTTGCAGCGACACCAGCGTGTCCAGCACGCTCATGGGAAGAATGATGGAAAGATACTTCCAACCTTCGCCCTGCCGTAAAAACTGAAACAGGTTCACCACGTGCGGCAGATGCACTCCCAACGGCATCAGGGGCGGACCTGCGGGCTGCGAATAAAGATGCAATGTCCTGAGCGCTACCACCGTGATCGCGCCCACCGCCATCGCCACCAGTCCGACTGGAAGCCGCCAGGGAAGGCGCAGTCGCGAAGCGTACACGGTCATGATCATCACCGCGGGCAGCAGCGCAATCTCCGGCGTTTGAAACACACCGAAAATGAAACCCAGACACAAGAAGGCCAGCGCAATTCCGGCCAGCGGACATAGCAGCGCCGCCCGCGGCACATACCGCCGCATCCAGTCCGTGCAAAACGCGCCGCCCGTCTGCACCAGCCCACTCACGAAACTGGCGAAGACCCCGACTTGCCACGTCAGCCAGGGATCGTGGGTCCGCTGGTAAACCGGCAGCATGATGAGCGAGATGTAAGCAAAAATAGTTGGAGTATTTACGCCAAACGGAATGGCAGTGACGTCCCGGCGTCCGCTTCGATTCGCCAGTCGGCGCGCCTGCCACGCGTAAAACACGTTGCCGGCAAGAATCGAAATCGCCACTCCGGGCAGGATGCGCGTCGCCACCAGCGTGGGAGAAAACCCGCACAATGGAGCCAAACCGGCGATGAGCAATAGGTCTGGAAAGCCGCTGAAGAAGAGTCCAAACGATCCTTCGATATCTCCCGCGACAAACCATTTTGCCGAGGGAAGTGATTCTGTCTGTATCGCCGAAGGCATCCTTAATATTGTTCCTTCCGAAGATTGCGCGTCACGCCGTGCCGTAGCGCAGGCCTCGTTCTTTCAACCAGCGCCGGTAAGCAATCGCCATGCGATCGGAGCGCACGTGCAGCTCCGCCTGCAAGTCGAGCGGCAACAGCTCCGGACGTTGCGACTCGACAATGGGAATGTCCTGATTGCTGATGCGATCCTGAAAGCCGCGCAGCTCCTCCTCCGCCACGTCGTGCGCGTAGTTCAAGGCCAGCACCAGCCACGAAAGACTTTCCGACGGCGCCACCGGCGTGACCGTGCACAGCATGGAAAATTGTTGTTCGCCTTGTGCTTTGGTGAAACTGGCGGTCAGAGGGGCAGTCACATGGTAGTTGTAAAGCACCTGTGCCGGACGCCCGGTTCCATCCGGATTGGGCTGCCACACTTTAATGTCCCGCGCTACAACCCCGTCCGGCGTGGTCTGCGCTTCATAGTCATCTATCTCGGGCATCGCAGGATCTCCCAACAATCCGCCATGGACAAAAGGCAGGTGAGCCACGTCGAGAAAATTCTCAATCACTCGCGGACCGTTTGCCCGGAATAAATACGGTCCCGCCCGAACCTTTCGGTGAGTGTCATCCTCTCCTGCGGCAAATGCCGGAACCTCGCCGCGCGGATTTCCCAGGCACACCCAGATCAATCCATATCTTTCCTGGACATGAAAAACATTGGCGCGTGCCCGCGCCGGCGGAGCCAAAGTCGCCTGCGCCGGAATGCGAACGCATTGCCCGGACGCGTCGTACTCCCAGAAATGATAAGGACAAACCACGCAATCATTTCTCACCTGACCGAGAGAAAGCCGGGTGCCGCGGTGAATGCACAGATCCTCCCAGGCATGAACCGCGGTCGAACTTCGCCACAGCAGAATCTCCCGCCCCAGCACTCGCCGCGCCGTGAGCTCTCCCGGCCGCACACTGGCCGACCAGCCCGCCGCCAGCCATTCATCCATCAGTACTGGGTCGTTCATCATGAAGATTCAGAAAAATTTGCCCGATGAAATATTTGCGAAAAGAAACGGACCCTTTGCGCCCTTTGCGGATTCTTTGCGCTCTTTGCGGTAAAAAGCTTTGTCATCGCCTGCTTACAACAGTCAGGAATTTCTGCTGAGCAGGTGGAACCGGGCGGCTATTGCAGCTTCGCGTACTCCGCCTTGGCTTCTTTCAGGATGGAAAAATCAGGATCGGCATCCTTCCATAGCGCAAAGAGATCCTGATAGGCGGCTTTCGCTTTGACCGTGTCTCCGCTGATCACATACGCCCGGCCGAGTCCCAGTTTGGCCAGCGAATGTTCGACGCCTGTGGGGTCGGTTCCGCGGTGATCGACCATCTTCTGAAATTCCGCTACCGCCTCCGGCCCGCGCTTCGCCTGCAAGTATGCCAGCCCTCGAACGTAGACGGGAAACAGCCCCTGGCTGTTGCCAAGTTCATAAGGCGTCGCTGCGCGAAGCGCTTCTATCGCCTGTTCCGGCGCCTTACGATTCAGTGCCGTCAACGCTGTTACCGAAGGGATACTTACGCTGTGCAGAAGCGTGTCGTTCGGAAACCGCCGCTCCAGTTCTTCTATGATGCTCTGCGCACGACTGCTGTCTCCGCATATGGCCAATGCTTGCGCGACGGGCACCAGGTTGCTGCGGCCTTGCGCCAGGCTGGAACTGGCTGCAGCCAGTTCACGTGCCTTGGAATTGTTTCCGACTGAGGCCTGGATAAGAGCCCAGTTTGCTTTGGTATCGGCTGTGGTTTCCTTGAATCCCAGGCGGTCGCTCACCTGCACCGAACGCTGTGTGAGTTCTTCGGCCTTCTGCATCTGCCCGTGTGACGAGGCCGCGCCCGCTGCTTCGTTGAGCAACAGGTATTCGCTGGGCTTACCCTCAGCCCATTTCAATTCGCGCTGCATCCCGTCGACATCGTTGGTCAAAAACGCCAGTTGGTAGAGCTGTTGGTGGATAAACAGGTTGTCCGCTTTGGCATCCACCGCCCGTTGCAGAGTGGACCGCGCTTCCTCCAGACGGTTAAGAGCCATGTAGGCTCCGGCGGTGTGCGCATAGCCAAACGGAGCGGCGGGCTCAAGGCGAGAAAAGTCGTCTCCGAATTGAATGGCCTTGTCGAACTGCCCGTAATAAAGGTCATACACTAACGCCAGGTTCGCATACGCGCTGCTATCGTTCGGATAGGCGCGGATGGCCAACTCCAAATTTTCGCGGTCTTTTTCGATGTTGCCATTTACCGTATAGAAGTGGTCGTCAATATAGAAGCGCTCGCGCTCGCTGACGCGTCCTCGCAAGTCAAAGGCTTTCTTGGCCGCCTCTACAGCCCGATCCTCTTCGCCGAGGTTGGTATAGATGGCCGAGAGTCGCGCATACGCCATGGCGAAATTCGGGTCCAACTCGAGAGCGCGCTGGAATAGAGGAATGGATTCTGCCTCGCCTCCGCCATTTCGCATCGCGTCGGCTGAGGCGTAGGCCTTGAGCGCTTCCAGTGACGAAGTCGTCGCTTCCGTCACCGGCGTGTCGAATTTCTGGATCGACGCCAGCGACTCACCCAGCTTTCCGCGTAAGCTGGAGGCCGCCTTTCCCACCGTCGGCAGGACCGCTTCTTTGGTTGCTGCCGTCACCTGTTCGCGCGCCAGTGAAGCTCCGGTCGTGCAGTTGGTAGCATCGAGGGCGATCACGTATTGGCTTCCCAGAGCCGCAATCGAGCCACTCAACATGGCCTTGATGTTTTCGCGCTCGCAGATTTCGCGCGCCACGCCCCCGGTCACTCGCTCATCGACGGGTCGTCCCATGAACTGCAATGCCTGGCGGACCGTCTGATCGGGCACAAGATTCAAATATGGCGATTGCTCCAGCTGTACGGCGAGCGCCTGCTTGAGGGTCCCATCGAAAACCGGGTCCCCCGTGGTGTTGACGAAATCAGCTAACAGGATGGAATCTTTCTCGCTAAGATTTTGCGTCGACCGCGACCGCCAGTACAACCCACCCGCCAATAAAGCCGCAATCACTACAACCCCCGCGACCACCAGAAGCCACGTAGGGGCGGACGCCCTCGTCCGCCCAGACGAGCGCAGCTCGTCAACCTCGTGGGGCACGGATTCGTGGGACACCGACCTGCCCTGAGCGTCAGTCGAAGAGACTCCCGCCCGCGCAGCTGACCCTGAGGAAGAGCCAGCAGCAACGCTACGGCCCGACGATCTCGAAGAAATCGCTGAAGAAGGTGCCGAAACCGGAGCCTTTGAAGTACCCGAACCCCCTGCCTCCACCGGCTCTTCCGCCGCCACTCTCTTTCCCGATCCCGAATCCCGCTTCAACCGTTGCAACTCCGCCCGCATCTCCGAAGCATGCTGGTAGCGCAGTTCGCGGTCCTTCTCCAATGCGCGGTTGATGATCCGTTCCAGCTCCGGTGGAATGTCCGGGTGCAGCCGGATGGGCGAGGTCGGCGTCTTCTCCAGAATGGCGTGAAAAATAACTGCCGAAGTTTCTCCCCGAAACGGCAATGTGCCGGTGGCCATTTCGTATAGAACGGCTCCGAAAGAAAACAGATCGCTGCGGGCGTCGAGTTCCTTGCCCCGCGCCTGCTCCGGCGACATATAGGACATCGTCCCCAGCGCCGTCCCCGGGCTGGTCAGATGCTGCTCGTCCATCGTGGGCATCGAAGACCCGGCCTCATTCTCACGGCGTTGTTGCTGGGCTGACACCTTAGCCAGGCCAAAGTCCAGAATCTTGGCATGCCCTCGCCGGGTTACGAAGATGTTGGCCGGCTTGATGTCGCGATGCACAATGCCTTCGGCATGTGCCGCGTCGAGCGCATCCGCCATCTCAATGCCTAGCGCCAGCAAAGTTTCCAGTTCCATGGGGCGACCGGCGATCGCATGCTTGAGGGTCGTCCCCTCCAGATACTCCATGGCGATGAAGGCTTGCCCGCTCTGCTCGTCAATCTCATAGATGGTGCAGATGTTGGGATGGTTCAACGCGGACGCGGCCTGCGCCTCGCGCTGGAAGCGACTCAACGCTTGCGGGTCTTGAGATACGTCGTCGGGGAGAAATTTCAAGGCGACAAAGCGGTGAAGCTTGATGTCCTCGGCCTTGTAGACCACACCCATGCCGCCGCCGCCAAGTTTCTCCACAATGCGGTAGTGCGAGATAGTCTGGCCGATCATTGGCAAACCATCCTATGGCTGAAGCGCAGGCAAGTCAATGAAAGGCGGTGGGTTGACGGTATCTGTAAAAGAATTGTTCCCGTAACATCGCCATCACACCAACCGCGCCTCACGCTCGTCCGGATGATCAGTAAGTGTAATCGCGCGACTCGTTTTAACCGAGCTTCGAGCGTGGAGGTAAATCTAATTGCTCCATGTTCAGGGGCGTTACGAGTGCTGGTCGCGAAGGTATGTGCGTTGGCCGTTGCCGTTCATTCTTGGCCTCGCTCTTGGAGAAAATCTTTGCTGTGATCCACATCGCGGCAAAGGTCAGTCCAATAAGTGTGAATTGCCGCCATCCGTTCAGCATCGACGCATTGCCCATCAAGGTGAGGCCGGCGAAGCAAAACAGAAGGTGGACGCAGAAGACTTGCAGCGAAGATTGTCCCAACAGTACGAGCGGCTTTATCGCTGCGGTTTTCGTCACCGGTTGCGAAAGGATCAGCAACGCTGCCACGGCCGCAAAATCGAGCAGCCTCATGGGTCCGAGGTGCCACTTGTCGAAGAGAAACTCGAATGCTCCCAATTCCAAACCGTGCACGAGTTTTCGCCGCATGATGAAGCAAAAGACAGCAATCACTACGGCTGGAACAGCCGCCCATCTGGCCCACGTTTCAACCGGGAGGTTCTCCTCGGCCCAACGCACCCCTAGCCATACCCCAACAAACCAGAGAAATTGCCAGGCCCACAGGTCGAACGACCCCATCTCGTTTATCGGAATTCGAGTCGGAATGTATCGCATCATGAAGGTGTGTTCGGCGGCGCGAAAGCCAAACTGAGCCAGCACCCAGAAAGCAGAAGATGTCCACAAGATCGGTTTCCATCCGATCTTCCGCGCCAGCGGAATTGCTATCGATGTGAACATCAGAAAAATAATGTACATGGGCAGGATATCGAGCAAAGGCGGCCGATAAATAAGCAGGGCGGCTTCCGTAACCACCTGCCTGGCTCCGGCCATGAAATAAAAATCCAGGAGGTTGTGAAGCCCTGGCCGATCGCCGTGGGAGGCAATGGGCACTGCCACCAGGAACGCGAAAGCCAGCAAGAGGGCGTGATAACCGTACAAGCGCAGCGTGCGGATCCACAACTTCCGCGTCATCGCACCATAGCCGTCGTGTTCCGCGATGCGGAAGTAGATTCGTCCAGTAAAGAGCGCCGAAAGAAAAATGAAGCCTTCGGCGGCGCCCACAAAGCCAAAGGGCTGATTTACCCACGAACTTGCGGCCGTGGGTAGATGCGTCAAAGCGATCCAGACCAGCATCACTCCCCGCATCGCATCGAGTTCGAGTCGGCGTCCCGTGCTCACATTACTTAGACGCCATCTGGGAGCCAACCGTCACTCGTATTCGACACTCAAATACGACAGGCTGCGGCTTTACGAAAAATTACGTGTTAAAGTCTAGCCCTCGGAGGAATGGTTTGGCCGTTTTTTCAAAAGCGTTGCGAACATTTTTGTTTCTAGTTCTGCTGCTCCCATCCTCCGCGGACGCCAAGAAATACGAAACCGGCTTCATCGACCGCACCGTTACCATCCAAGCCGTTAGTTTCAAATATCAGGTATTCGTTCCGGAGGACTGGACACCTCATCACAAATGGCCGGTGATTCTTGCCCTTCATGGTGCCGGCGAGCGGGGGGACGACGGCTTGCGGCAAAGCGACGTAGGCATCGGCACGGCCATACGATCCAACCGCAGCGCCATCGAGGCCATCGTAGTCATGCCGCAGTGTGCCAAACATCTTTGGTGGACACTCCCGCCCATGGACGACCTAGCCATCGCTGCCTTGACACAGGCGACAAAAGAATTCCACGGAGACTCTCGGCGGACCTATCTCACCGGGCTATCTATGGGAGGATTTGGTGCGTGGCATCTGGCTCAGAAATATCCGGGAAGGTTTGCGGCTCTGGTAGTGATCTGCGGCGGTATTCGCCCTCCATCCCCCGCGCTGAATGCCATCCCTAATCTGGCGAAAATCACGCCGCCGGACTCGCCTAGTAGCTACCTGGCTGCAGCCGAGCGAGTCGGCAAAACTCCGGTATGGATCTTTCATGGCGCCGAAGACGACATTGTTCCCGTCGCCGAATCTCGAAGGATGACCGAGGCCATGAAGAAAATCGGCGCCGAAGTCCACTACACCGAATATCCAGGTGTCGGACATCCTTGCTGGGACAGAGCTTACGACGATCCAAAATTATTTCCCTGGCTTTTCTCCAAATCCCTGTCCGAGTAGTTGCAATGAGTCCGGTAATGCACGTAAAAAATGGCGATATCGCAATGTGAAATGTGCGAACCTGCACATCGTGACAACGCCGAAAAGCCATCCCGCCTCGCGTTGACTTGTCCTCTTCCTCCGCCTAAGATGAGTCGCCAGAAGTGCGTCTCTTCAACCGCGCTTTTATCGACGATGATCGGCCAGACCATTTCGCACTACCGCATTGTGGAGAAGCTGGGCGGTGGCGGCATGGGCGTGGTTTACAAGGCCGAAGACACCCGGCTCGATCGCTTCGTCGCTCTCAAATTTCTTCCCGAAGATGTAGCGCAGGATCGTCAGGCGCTCGAGCGCTTCCGTCGCGAAGCGAAAGCCGCGTCTGCCCTCAACCACCCCAACATCTGCACTATTTACGACATCGGCGAAGAGAACGGCCAGGCCTTCATCGCCATGGAGTATCTCGATGGCCTGACTCTCAAACATCGCATCGCCGGACGTCCTCTGGAAATGGACGTGCTGCTCGGCCTGGCCATCGAAATTGCCGATGCGCTCGATGCCGCTCATAGCGAAAACATCGTCCACCGCGATATCAAGCCCGCCAATATTTTCGTCACCAAGCGCGGACACGCCAAAATCCTCGACTTCGGCCTCGCAAAAGTTACCGCCCGTCCTACCGATCCAGCGGCGCCCGCAAGCTCCCACACCCAAGCCACCGCCGCGGTGAGCGTCGAGTTTCTCACCAGTCCGGGCACGGCCATCGGCACGGTCGCATACATGTCCCCCGAGCAGGCCAAGGGCAAGGAACTTGATGCCCGCAGCGACCTGTTTTCTTTCGGAGCTGTACTCTACGAGATGGCGACCGGCATCGTGCCGTTCCGCGGCGACACCTCCGCCGTGATCTTCGATGCGATTCTCAATCGCGAGCCCACTCCCGCCATCCGCGTTAACGCGGATCTCTCGCCCAAGCTCGAAGAGGTGATCAACAAGGCTCTGGAAAAAGATCGTGAGCTGCGTTACCAGAGCGCCGCCGAGATCCGTTCCGATCTAAAACGCCTGCAACGGGACAGCGGCTCCGGTCGGGTTCGCGCCAGCAGCGAGTCCGCCGCGACTTTACCGGTTGCAGGCAACTCGCCCGGCTCCGGCTCGTCGCAGTCCGCGGTTCACGTTTCGGGACAGAGTTCCGCTCAAGTCTCGAGTCCAGCCTCTGCCCCGCCTTCAGGCGCAGTCGCGCCGGCGAAATCCGGAACCTCGAAAGTTTTGATTGCCGGAATTGCGGCCGTGGTGCTGGTAGCCGTCGCATTCGGCGGGTACAAATTTCTCAATCGTCCGCCCGCTTTCAATCTGCAAAATATGCAGATCACCAAGCTGACGGAAAACGGCAAAGCCAACCAGGTCGCGATCTCGCCCGACGGCCATTACATCGTCTATGCCATGCGCGACGGCGAAAAGCAGAGTCTGTGGGTGCGCAACGTCGCTACCAAGAGCGACGTTCAGGTGCTCGCTCCCGATGTCGTCGAGATCCCAGGAGTCAGTTTCTCTCCCGACGGCAACTATATTTATTTCGTCCGTTCGGATAAGAGCACCGAGAACTTTCGCTATCTCTACCAGATGCCTGTGCTCGGAGGTTCGCCGCGACAGCTCATTCGCGACATCGATTCCACCGTCGACTTCTCCCCCGACGGCAGCCGCCTCGTCTTCGAGCGAGGCGTTCCCGATCGCAGTGTGGTTGAAGTCTGGATGGCGCAGGCAGACGGCAGCGTGCAAAAACTGGTGGCCACCCTCTCGGCCTATGCCGGCTTCATGTTCGGACCAACTTGGTCCCCGGACGGCAAAACCCTCGTGGTCTCCACGCTTGGCGTGGGCAAGGACGGCAGCTGGTTAGTAAATGCCATTAATGTCGCGGACGGACACGTTCGTACATTGTTCAACGGCGGCGGAAGAGGCATCGGACGAGCAGTCTGGATGCCGGACGGCAACTCTCTCATCGCCGCGGTAGCAGAGACCACGCTGGGCCGTGGCCAACTGCAAAGCATCGACTACCCCGGCGGCGAGCTGCATCGCTTCACCAACGATCTCTCCGACTACACCGCACCCCTCGATGTCACGCGCGATGGCAAAATCATGACGGCCATTCAGCGCACCCGTATTTCCAACGTGTGGACTGCCCCCGCAGCGGACTCGTCTCAAGCTCGCCAACTAACCTCCGGCGAGCCCGCTTACACTCTGATCGCTCCCGGCCCCTCCGGCAAAATTCTGGCCACAAGTACAAATGGCGATGTCTGGCTCATGAACGCCGATGGCAGCCAACCGACTGACCTTGCTCCGGAAGCGCACAACACGAATGCCATCTCCGCCTGTGGGGACCGCTACGTCGTATATGACGTCTACCGTAACGGCAAATTGGAAATCTGGCGCGCCGACGCCGACGGTTCAAACGGCAAAAAGATCATCGACGCAGACGTCGAGGCCGGACAATCGGTGTGTTCGCCCGATGGCAAGTGGATCTTCTACACCACCAAGGAAGCGATTTTCCGTATGCCGGCCGAAGGTGGCGACGCGGTCGAACTTGCGAAAGTTCCCGAGGGCGGCAATTCCCTGCAAGTCTCACCGGACGGCACGCAGCTTGCCTTCGGCTTCCAGGAAGGCCACCCGATGCCCAGTCCCAAAATCGCGACAGTTCCGGTCGCCGGCGGCCCCATGCACGTCGTAACCCAGGTCCCACTTGGGACGCGTGGCCTGGCCTGGTCACCCTCCGGAAAAGCACTGCAGGTCGGCTTCCTCAGAAACGGCGCATCCAACATTTGGGAACAACCCTTGTCCGGCGGACCACCTCACCAGATCACCAACTTCACCTCCGACCGGATCGCCGCCTTCGCCTGGTCCCGCGACGGAAAACAACTCTTCATGACCAGAGGCAACACCACCAGCGACGTAATCCTGATCAGCAACTTCCGTTAATCTTTGATTCACTCCATCTCAAACGGCAAATACTGCAACCCGCCATCCCGCTCAATCTGCAAAACCACCGCATCTCCAGACTTGAGCACGTGCACCGCGGCGCGCAAGCTTTCCACAGAATCGATCGGCTTGGTGTTAAGCGCATGGATGATGTCTCCAGTCTGCAGCCCGCTATCCGACACAATAAGGTTAGCTGCGCGGCCCACGACCACGACGCCGCCCGGAAGCCGGAGCGTGCCAATCGCCGAGCGAATCTGGTCGGTAATATCCACCGCCAGAATGCCCAGCCGGGACACCAGGCTCTTTGCCGGATCGCTCGCATCCATCAGCAGATCCATCTGATCGTGCCTTTCCACGGCGGGCACGTAGAGAGTCTTCTTCTCTTTGCCACGCAGAATTTCGAGCTTCACCGGTTTGTCGGGGTTATGAAGATACGTGGCAGCGGTCAGCGCCGACATAGTCTCGATCGGCCGGTCGTCGGCGCTAATAATAATGTCCTGCACCTGCAGCCCGGCGGAGGCAGCCGGGCCGTCCGGCGTAACGTCGTCCACGATGACGCCCCACGACTGCGCCAGTCCCAGGCCCTCCGCCAGAGTCGGTGTAATCTCCTGCGCGCCCGCGCCGATCTCTACCCGGTGGACGTGTCCATATTTGCGCAGGCTCTGATAAACAAAATTCACCACCCGCGCCGGGATGGCAAAGCCCAGGCCTTCACTTCCGCCGCTCTGGCTCAGGATGAAAGTGTTGATGCCCACCACGTGGCCGTTCATGTCCACCAGCGGTCCGCCGCTGTTGCCCGGATTGATCGGCGCATCGGTCTGAATGTAGTTCAGCGACTTTGTTGGATCGGCCTGGCGCGCCACCGCGCTGATCACGCCCATCGTGACTGAGTTCTGCAGTCCCTCGGGACTGCCCACGGCCAACACCATCTGGCCCACGCGTATATTTTGCGGCTGTTCCAACGAAAGCGTCGGCAGATCGGTCTGGTCGATCTTGAGCAACGCCAGGTCGCTCTCTTTGTGAACCCCGAGCACCTTGGCATCAACCAACTGGCGTTTGCCCACCGGAGTATTTGCGGGAGAGCCGGTCGATGACATCGGCAAAGCCACCCGAATGCGATGCGCTCCTTCGACCACGTGGGCATTGGTCATGATGTAACCATTCGCGTCCACGATGACGCCCGAACCGAGCGCGTGCTGGCGCACGATCAACGCGGTCCGCCCCCGGTCGCTTTCATTGTCGCTCAGCGGCCCATACCCGGTCGTCTGAATCTGCACCACTGCCGGAGAAACCCTGGCCGCCAGGTCCTCCAACGCACTGTTCACCTGGCGCAGGATGTCCGGAGTATTGGCAAGATGAGGCTCGGTGGCCATCGGGCTCGATCTCTCGGGCGCGTTGCTGGTCGAAGCCTTCCCCGCAGGTTGCTGGGCAAGGCTAAGGGTGGCGACAAATAGCAGTGGAAGAATCAAGGTTCTCAAATCCAACCCTGGCTTAGTGGACATACGCTCTTGCTCCCGGCGAACGGTTATTGGATGTGACAGTCGGCCCTGAAGATGTAGCAGCTCTCGAAGTGGTGCGCAAGAGTGTGATCCCACTGCCCAACCCGCTTCGGAATTGCAGTAACAAAATTGCCGGTAACACTTCGTGGGAAGCTCCGTCTAATTCACATGCGTTTGCTTAAATTGGCTATTGTCATTTTCGCCAGTGTAGCGCCGGTTTGGCCGCAGGCGGCCCCACTCAAAACCGCTGACGCCGTTCTCGACCGCTACAAACAAGCCCTGGGGGGTGTGGACGCCATCGCCAGGGTCCAATCCGAAACCGTTCGCGGAGAAATAGAGAGCAGCGGTAAGCCCGGAAAAGCGACTTTTGTCTATCGCGCCAAGCCCTTCAAGACGCTGATGAACATCACGCGTGCTAACGGCACCCAGATCGTCGTCGGATTTGACGGAAGCGTTTCATGGTCGGTCGGCCCTGAGGGAGCAAGCATCGACAAAGATACGGCCCTCGAAGCCGTACGCCGCGATGCCGACCTGCAATATCCGCTGCACCAGCCCGACTACTTCAAGAAACTGGAACTGGCCGGGGTCACCGATTTCGAAGGCCACCGCTGTTATTGGCTTCACGGCACCACCCACTGGGGCAAGGACAATAACCAGTTTTACGATGTCCAGACCGGACTGCTCGCCGGCTACCGATTTCAGGCAGATGATTCGTCCCCGGCGGTCACGGTCGCCGTCTTTCAAGACTATAAAAACTTCGGCGGGCCGCTGGTCGCGACGAAACTAACCTTTCGTACCGGCGACCAGGTACAGACCTTCACCTACCAGTCCATAACCTACGAGCCTCTGGCCGACTCCCTTTTCGAACCACCGCAAGCCGTGAAGGCGCTGATGTGACGATGAGCGAGACATAACCGGGTGCCCCACGTCTCGATTGTTTTTCGAGACGTGGGACTACCACGGTCGCCGAGACCAAATTCCTTACTCGTACTACTGAACGGGGCCCCACTTTCGTCTCCCGCCTCTGGAGAAACACACGGTGGGAGTAAGGTCACAGCCCCTAACGCCCAAAAAACCGCGGCTTCCAGATGGGAGGACGCCGGGCAAAACCGAACGGAACTAACTCATCCTGCGAAGTTGGCGCCCCCACCGTGCCAGATTCCTCGTTCGCCTCTGCCCTTACGCCTCGAAACAAATCCCACCCTTCGCGATACCTCTCAAACCGCGCCGTCTTGCACCCATCATCTGGATAAAGCCGCAAACTCGACCCCGCCGCCAGCGCCTCCACCGGCACCAAATACCATACATCCAGCGGGACAACCTGCGCCGCCAGCACATCAATGTCCGCGCTCGTATAAACCACCTTGTTCTTCCCATAAACAAAGTGGATCGGCTGAATATGGTATCCCCTCGCCCGCTCCACCGCCGTGCACTTGATCTGCACCCGCCACAACCGCCTCCCCGAATCCAGCACAAAATCATAACGCTCGCTGTCGCCCCACGGCTTGGTTACCCGGAACCCGAGCCCCACCGCCTTATGCAGAAACGCCGCCTCGGCAAGCTCCCCGGTTCGCTTGGTGTTGCGAGCCTTCTTAGACTCAGACGCGAGCTCGTCGGACGGTGCATCCGGATCGGAAGATTGCGCGGTCATCCTTCCGTTATCACGCAACCAAGAAGTGAGGTCAAGAAAATAGCCCGACCAAAGAAATGGGAAGGACATCTCGCCTTGTGTGCCCGCGAGACCCATCCGGCTCGCGGTTTCAAAGTCTATCCCCCTGAAGCGATACAATTGCGCCATGTCGCCGCTGAATGATGTCGAACGTGGCATCGCTAATAAAGTCGTGAAT
Organism: Terriglobia bacterium; assembly: GCA_963822555.1. Taxonomy (GTDB): domain Bacteria; phylum Acidobacteriota; class Terriglobia; order Terriglobales; family Acidobacteriaceae; genus JAIQFF01. The sequence continues at coordinate 2,016,483 of CAWGHY010000002.1, read as the reverse complement.
CGCTTTCTGCGCCTAAGACAGCCCACCTCGAAAAAGTCTCTTCTAACTGAGTTTAGGCAACCAGACGCTATTGAGAAAATGGTGAGGTGTGGCGTCATGAAGTTTAACTACAGCAATGAGACACTGTTACCCACGACGCTCGCATTCGAGTACTGCGGCGATCAAGACGCTTTGAAGTTGGCGAAGAGCGGCGCAACGATCGTAATAAGGTCGCTTCAAAGACTTTTCGAAACTGACGCGGACAATAAAAGCTTCACGCAGGCGGATGTGGAGAAGCATGCACGGGCCATTTATGGCCCGATGCTTGACATGGATGCATTTTCACTTGGTTTGTGCCTGATTGGCGAGTTTGGCGTCTTGAAAGCATGTGGCTACAACTCTGCGAATGAACTTGTTAATCTTGACGTTGCGGACAATATCGTAACTTTCGACCAAAAAAAAATTGAAAATGCATGGAATGAGCACGTCTTCCAACGAAGTCGATACCTTGAAAGAGGTCCCGAGACGCTGGAGAACGAATATGAGCGAGAGACTATGACGACATCGAACCCGGACGAAGTTACGACGTCGAGCACAAGCGACAGATTCCGAGAACTCATGCACAACCCAGCTGTGATCGTGGCGATTGTCGGCGCGATTGCTACGATACTTGTTGCTATCATTCAAATTTACCCGGCCTTGCGGCATGGCAGCATTACCCAGGTTAATCTCCATATTGCCGGCACTGTAGTCGACGCCGACACCAATGTGGGGATCGGACAAGCCCAGATAATACTCTCCGGCCGGACCGAGGCTTATGTGACGGAGGACAACGGGAACTTCAGAATTGATATAACCGGCAGTGAGGATGAGGCTCGGCGTCTGCGAGTTCGAGTCAACAAGAGGGGTTATAAACCTTATGATCAGAGCGTCATCCCTCCGCTGGACTCGTTGATAGTCCAGTTGCAGAAGCTATGAGAATCGCTGCGAAAGTTTGTCTGGTGCTGGCCTTTGCAATGGCTCGTGACCTGATGGCAAATCCATCTGATGCGAAGCTTTCAGGCGTGGTGTCGGATTACCATTCAGGGAGTGCGGTTCCCGGGGCACGCATAACGGTTGTCGGTAATCGGGCGATAAAAGACGAGGTCACCGACTCACAGGGAAGATTTATTTTGCTATTCACAGACGACGTAAAGCAAGGCGAGGTCGTGCGAATAAGAGTTCAAAAGTATGGCTACGTTGTTTATGAGGAAGAGGTGCCTGTTTCGCCGCTGCCTTGGACGCCCCGCTTGGTGAAATCGGTTCCTGGCGGGAAGAAGATCAGCAACAGAAGCTCGGGTGGAGCCCAAGAGAAGCGTACGGACGGCCCGTCCGAAAGACTTCAAATCGCAGATGGTGTGACCGCTCTTTACATTCCGGGGCCAAACTCTGCCGGGGCCCGCTCTGTTGGCATCAATACCAGCGGAGTTGGGAAACAGGAGATCAGTATTTTGGCGCGACCGCGGAAACTCTTTTTCGAACCACCGGGAGTTGTTATCGGGCCCAACGACCTTCCTAGGGATTTGCAAATTGGAAAACAAAGAATCACAATTGTCGCTTTCACGAGCACGGGGTTTACCGTCGACGACCATGGTATACATGGGATACTAGCGCACGCCTTCGTTCTGGAAACGTCTCCTGAACCTGCTAGTGCCCAGCAGAGTCCGAATAGCATCGAGCAGTCTGAAAAGAGCCAGGGGACGGCTGACCATGTGCCTGAGTTTGATATTCGTGAGCGACTATCCAGTGGGAAGCTGTCCGAAGGATGGACGCTTCATAAGCGGGGAAATACGGTGACCCTCACCCTAATTATGGACACGACAGGATTGCCCTCGCCTTTGATCGCGGCTCTCGATCAGAGCAACGTGAGCATTGAGCCTGATTTTGCTATAAGGGCTAGAGCCCTTTGGGATGAAATCTCCGCGAAAGTCCCCGAGCCTAGATTGCTGGAGACGGAAAACGGAAAAATCAAGGGGCAGGAAATCTGGTTCCATCTTGTGCACTACCTGAGACGACAACCAAACATTCTGGAATGGAGCTACGAAATCCTAGTCAACGGCAATGGCGCAGCACAGACAACAGAAACCAGCAAGCTTCCTGTTGTTGAGCTGTCCTCAGCCGGTCGTGAAACTGTTAGCGAATTAGACGCACTAGCTATTCATCTGGTAAATCGTCGATACATCGACGCTACGCTCAGGATTTCGGAGTAAAGCCGGGTGTTCCACGTCTCGACGCTTTTTCGAGACGTGGGACCTCCACGTTCGCCTAGACCGAATTCCTCACCCTACTCACTCGTGGTCACCGGCCCAGCCGCTTCTGCCCCCGCATACATCTCTTCAATCTGCTGCCTGTAGCGTTCCGCCACCACCCGGCGCCGCAGTTTCATGCTGGCAGTTAGTGTCCCGTTCTCGGCGGAAAATTCATCGCCCACCAGCAGCACCCTCTTCAGCTTTTCGAACCGCGCCAGATTGCGGTTCAATTCCTCCACGACGCTTTCGTACAACGCCCGCACCTCGGGATGAGCCACTAGCTCCTCACGCGAAGCGAACTGCAGATCGTGACTGCGAGCCCATTCTTCGAGCAAAGGAAAATTCGGCGCGATCAGCACCGAAGGAAACTTGTGCTTCTCGCCTAACACCACCGCCTCGGCGATCAGCGCATTGTGCTTCAGCGAATTCTCAATCGGCTGCGGCGCAATGAACTTCCCCCCCGACGTCTTGATCAAATCTTTCTTGCGATCGGTGATGGAAAGAAATCCGTCGGCGTCCAGGTTGCCGATGTCGCCGGTCTTGAACCAGCCATCCACGAAGGCTTCCTGCGTTTCTTTGGGTTTGTTCCAGTATTGCTTGAACACGGACGGGCCGCGCACCAGCACCTCGCCGTCCTCCGCAATGCGGACCTCCAGGTTCGGCAACGGCTTTCCCACCGTGCCAAGTTTGTGCGCCTGTGGAGTGTTGACTGCGATCACCGGAGAAGTCTCCGTCAGACCGTAACCCTCATCAATGCGGATTCCGATTGCGGCATACCATTCCGCGAGTTCGCGTCCCAGGGGCGCACCGCCGGAGATGAAAATCTCGATCCGTCCGCCCAGACCGGCCCGCACTTTCGAATACAACAGCCGCTCCGCCAGCTTCCAGGATTTTGAGTTTGGCTTCCGGCCGGCCAGAACTTCAGCTTGATTTTCCCTGCCAACCGAGAGCGCCCACTTGTAGAAAGTCGAATTCGGAAATCCCTGTGCCTTCTGTTCCGTCTGAAAGTGTATTTTTTCGTATACCCGCGGCACGGCAACAAAGAACGTAGGTTTCACTTCCAGCAAGGCGCGCGGAAGTTGGGTCGCCAGTCCCAGATGCACCAGCGTAACCCCACGATATAGCAGCGCAAAATCCACGTGCCGCGCGGTGACATGGGAAAGCGGAAGAAATGAAATGCTGACATCACCCGGTTTCACCGGAAACTCAATCAGCGAACAGTTGAGATTCGATGCCATGTTGCCATGAGTAAGCATTACGCCCTTGGGCGTGCCGGTCGTGCCTGACGTATAGATAATGGTAGCCAGATCATCCGGCGAAACCGCCGCGGCGGCTGCTTCTAAACGTTGAGCTTCGGACCCAGCTTCGAGGTTAGCCCGTCCGGTTGATTCCATCTCAGCCATGCGCACTGCGTCCGCGCCTTCGACCGTATCCATCACGACCAGTTGTTTCAAAGCGGTCTGGCTGCGGATCGAAAGCACTTTACGCAACTGCGCTTCACTGGATAAAAAAATGACGCGCGCCCCCGAGTCCCGCAGAATGTAGGCGGTCTGTTCGGCGGTTAGGGTGGCATAGATGGGAACGGTAACGGCTCCGAGCAGCAGGGAAGCGAAGTCTGCAATCGTCCACTCCGGCCGGTTTTCGCTGAGAATGGCAACCCGGTCACCCTTGCCAATCCCCCAATTTCGCAGCTCGCCGCACACGCCCAGCACCCGCTCGCGGAACGTCTGCGAAGAAATCGGAACCCACTCATTCCCCAGTCGCTGCAACATGACTTTGGCATGCTGACGCTGCGCCACCGCCAGAAAAACATCGTTAAGTGTCCGCAAACTCATGGGCGATGAGGAAAGATCTCTAGGAAACGAATGTACTGGTTCGCCCAAGCATTAAGCAAACCGCCCCAAAGTTTGACCGCTCCGAACGACGTTGTTATGATGACACTGCGGGGTGGAGCAGTCTGGTAGCTCGTTGGGCTCATAACCCAAAGGTCGGTGGTTCAAATCCACCCCCCGCAACCACTTACAAGTTTCGCCAACCCAAGAAAACCCAAAATAACAGCGGCGTCCAAGAGTCAGCGGAAGTTAGGCCGTGGCTGCGAGCCTTTCGGTTCATGCCGTTCCCAATGCCATTCGTGCTACCCGGCTGTTGGCTTCGCGCTTAGAATCCATCAGCGCGTTGCCGTAGACGTTCATGGTGGTCGAGATTTGGGCATGCCGCATCAGCTTCTGCTGCACGCCTAGAGGAGCTCCGGTCGCATCGAGCCATGACCGGTACATGTGGCGGAATGTATGCCACCCGACTCGCCCCAGGACACCAGCAGCGTCCCAGCGCTCGTCATGCAGCCCCCGCCTTTTTCCGTTTTGGTCCATGCACCAGATCCCGGAGCCAGCCGAACACGTCGGGCACGGTGCCAGGCAGCACCCTGCGGGACGGATGTAGTCCTGCTGGATCGGACTCGCGTGGAAATTTCGCCCCGTCACGTGGCTGGGAAAGACCAGTTCGGATTGCGGGGCGCGGGACTTCCAGGCTAGCAGCACTGTGGCGAAATCCGGGTCAAGGGGTAACTCGTCCTCGGAATACTCTGTTTTTACCGTTTTGACCCGGCCGTGTACCACGGCCCTCGACACGTGAATCACAAGGTGGTCGAAAGCAATGTCTGACCAATGCAGCGCCAGAACTTCCTCTGCCCGCAGCCCGAGGCATTGCGCCACAACGACCATCGTGCGATAGGGTTCAGGCAGAAGATCAAGCAGTCTGAAATACTGCTCGACCGTCAAAATCAGCGGCTTCCTCAGGCGTTTGCTAATGCCTTTGATTTCGACCAGCTGCATCGGGTTTCGGTTGAGCTCGACCATCTCCCATAACATCGCCTTTTCGTACAGACGGTGCATGAGAGCCTTCATGTGACCCTTGGTCTTCGGTGCGGCATCGAGAGTCTTGAGCCACTCCTGTACCGCCACCGCCTTCACCCGATTAAGGCGTGTCGCGCCCCATTTCGCACGAATGCGCTTGAGCACGCTGAGGTAAGAGCTCACGGTTCCGTAGCTCAGCCCGTGATCGCAATGCTCTCCAGGCCGCTGCTTCTTAATTTCCAGAAGCCGCTCCTCCTCTATGAAGCGATCGACCACCGCACCAAACGTTGGCTCGTGAACCGCCAAAATCGGATTCTCACAGTTAAGTTTGAGCACGAATGCCTCCAAGTGCCGCTCGACCACGGCTTGACTTGGAAACTGTTCGCAGCTCAAATACATGGATTTTTGTTGTTGGGTAGTGGGGTCCTTGTACCGGTATTCCCACGCCCACTGGTTTTGTGACCGCCTGATTCGTCTCAGACTGCCACGCTGAAAGCGCTGCCGCGTAAACTTCAAGGAATGCTCCTTCTAGCTAGCGCGGCGTGGTTGTGCTGCAAGTTTAGCATCAAATGTCACGGGGTTCTGGGCTCCTGTTGGACCAAAGCGCGAGGCAAGCCACTTGTCAAGCACACTGGTTCGAAACCGCCATCTGTTACCGATTTTGGTTGCTGGTATCTCGCCACGGCGTGCCTGAATCTCCAAGGTTTTCCAGTGGATGCCGAGCAGATCCGCCGCTTCTCTCAATGTTAGAAGTTGCTCAAACACAACCGCAGCCGTTTTGGGTGTGCCATCGCCCCGAGCCACGATTCACCTCTTTTCGCCCATGCATCATTGCAAGGCTTGCAGATTATCGAGTTGGTATAGTTTGGGAATCTTCCGGAGTGATAAAGGGGCTGTCGAGTTCAATCGGAAAACAATACTCTCCAAGAGAACCTGGATTTGTGTTTTCGAAGTCATCACCGAATCGCCCACTCTCTCTGCTGCTTGGGACACGGGTCTCAATGCTTCTTCGGACGCTCGGCTCACCGACCTGAGCCGACAGACGGCCGAATAGTCATCTTCTGCACGACCAAACGATGAATACCATGCTTCGACCGCACGCCGTGTGCAGGAAGTGTGCCTCCCAACCTGGTTCGCAGGAGGTTAGAAGGCCCCTGCCCTGCCGCCCGACTGCAAGCCCGGTCATCGGGTAGGCTCGATCGACATCACGAAAGAGTGGGATGCCGTGCTGCTCGTCCTCGCTGGACGAGACCTTCGAAGCGACCGCGCGCCGGTTCTCAAAAGCCCGGATCGAAAGCGCTCAATGAGCAGGGTGCACTCGCCGTAAGCAAATTCAAATCCATAGCGACATTGCGCTGGCAGCGAATTGTCGCCAACGAATATAGTGTACTTACAGCACGCAGATGGCAGCTCTGAATACCAACGAGAAACAACTTCTGGAAAAGCTCTTCCAGATGGGAGACGGTTACGTTCTCAATTTCTCCGACCGAACCTTCGGGGAGTTCTTTCGGGATGATCTCGGGGTAAAGATATTCGACCAGAACTACAACTATGCAAGCGGCTCGAAGGCGAACCGCATGAGAGGATTCTGGCAGGTTGCCGACGATGCTCTCGTTGGAAAATCCACAGAAAAGCTCATCGAGTACATCGATAACCAAATCGTAATTGGGAACCTGAAAAAGGAAAATTTTCCTCCGGAGCTCATCCGGCGAGGACGAGATATCGCCTGCCGATTGATGGGGCGCAAAGTGGTAGCTCCGGCAGCGCCCGATACAAGTGAAGAGGAATTCATCTCTAAGGAGTTTGGCGCTGTTTCCATTGAAAAAATCGGGCTGGATTCTGTTGTCACCGGGATTCTCAAGCAGAGGATAGATGAAATCAGAAAATGCCTCACCGCAAAGGCTCCCCTGGCGGTGATTTTCCTTTGTGGCAGCACACTAGAAGGAATATTGCTCGGTGTTGCGTGCGCTCGACCAAAGGATTTCAATCAATCGCCAGCCAGTCCCAAAAATCAACAGGGAAAAGTGAAGCAATTTCCGGAATGGACGCTGAGTGACTTCATCAATGTCGCTCGTGATTTGAATTTGGTCGGAGAGGACGTCAAGAAATTCAGCCATGCGTTGCGGGATTTCAGAAACTACATACACCCATACCAGCAGATGTCATCTGGGTTCAACCCAGACGAACATACGGCAAGAATTTGCTGGCAAGTCCTCCAGGCTGCCATCACGCAGCTATCGAAATAAGCAGGAAGTCGATTGATGAACCACATAGAGACCGCGAATCTCGCCGGTGTAACGCTGGCCGACTTGGATTGGCTGCTTCGTGGCCAAGCATCGGCGAAGATCGCCAATCACCTCGGTGTATCGATGGTGGACATCCAAGACATCTCTTCCTCTCCGCGAAAGGCCACATTTGTGGATGCGATGCGTCCATGAGTGAGGGCCTTTGGGGATTCATGGCGAGTAGAATTTCCGGTGAAAGGCTATACCGCGACCGCTGGCTGCAGAAACACAAGGGGTGATGTGTTAGAGGGATAAACCCAGTGCGTGCTCCGCTGATCCCATACGGTTGCTGCTGTGCTACGTTGATGTCGCGAGGGCATAGGATTGGCGTGAAGCCTAGGCATTTCATCATAGGTGCGCCTATGTAGCCGACGGCCTCGAAGAGTCTTATGAACTCCGCCCCACTGCTTAAAGAAGAACGCTACCTCTTCGCCACGGCAGATGCGAAGGATGTTTTCGACCCACTCCTGTTTCATTGGTCGGGCGCCGCGGCCGCTCTCTCCTCCGACGATAGCCCAATGAACACCTGAAATATCAAAAGAACCAAGATCCTCAAGCAAGGGCTCGATGGAAAGAAATTTCACTGCCGCTTGAGACTTTCGAAGGTGTTTCACCCGTGGGAGTCCATAGCGCTTATCCTCAACGCTCACACCCCACCAGATGTGCGGGTGATGTGCTGCGAATCGCAGAGATCCGTTGAGCATGTCCATGAGCCGCTCGGATCTCTTTGTCAGAACCTGATAGGTATGCCAGTTGGCCTCCACCATGACTCTGACAACGTGTTCGATATAAGCATCGGGAACTTCAGGCTGGAAGAGATCGCTCATGCTATTGACGAAAACGGTGCGGGGACTGCTCCACAAAAAAGGCTCTGCAAGCTTCTCAGGCACCAAGCGTAAATCGAAGCCTTGCTCGTAAGGATGACCGGGAACGCCACGGAATCGTTCGGCGAACGTCTCGGCGTAACAATGCTTACAGCCGGGGCTGATCTTTGTGCAACCCCTAAGAGGATTCCACGTAGTGTCCGTCCACTCGATTTTGGAATTCTCACTCATGCTGGTTCCCTACGACCTTCCATCGGTTTCCATAGTAGCAACTACCAGCGCGAAGGCAAGTGTTGCGATGTCAGCAGCGCTTTCCGAGTAACTCCTTAACCCGTTGTCTTTCACGAGTCCCGCCGGACCGTCGCGAGTTCCTTCGGTCCACTTGGTCACCTGTCCTACTCGGATTCTGTGCTCCACGGGCGGCCGTGCGATTGAGATGGTAAACTCCGTCGATGTATCCGGAGGCTCCGATAGCGTATCGGAGCGAAACTCCACAACCGCAAGCGCAACCGCTTCGTACACAGAACTCGCGCCAACTCCTACCGTTGCATCACTCCGTCCGAGTCCGCGAACGAGACACGGCAACGCGCCATGAAACAGAGTGTACAATATTCGCCTTTTGTTCGCCATAGGGTTGTCGGTACGCATGAGCTGTCCCAGTTTCGTGGCTTGACTCGCCGGTTACATCTGGGACAATTGGACCTTGAGCCAACAAGAGATGTTCGGCGGCTCGTGGACCCAGCAGAAACTGGAGATCCTCAGCAAGTACCTGCGCGCTTACCGGCGGATATTCGACAAGAATCCGAAAGCCCGCTTCTTTGAAACCAGCTACGTTGATGCCTTTGCAGGCACAGGGGAAATCCCCCGCCGTAAGCTGCAGGGGTTTTTCAAAGATGATCCAGACCTGCTCAAGGCGGAAGAGGAATTTCGAAAGGGAAGTGTAAAGCGCGCTTTGGAGGTTGAGCCTCTAATTCACCATTACGTATTCATTGAGAAGGACTCAGCGAAATGCAAGGAACTGGAAGCGCTTAAAGAGGAATTTCCGAATCGCGACATCAGGATCATCAACGAGGATGCGAATACAGCTTTACTGAACTGGTGCGCTAAGCTCGACATCAAAAAGGAACGTGCGGTAGTGTTTCTTGACCCGTTCGGCGCTAGTGTGGAGTGGAAGGTCATAGCGGCCATCGCCGACACCAAGGCCGTGGACTTGTGGATTCTGTTCCCTTACGCAGCGATCAACAGAATGCTCGTGAGGGAGGGCATGCCGCCTAAAGCATGGGCGGACAGGCTGACGCGTATTTTCGGGACTGACCAATGGATGAAAGACTTCTATTCGACGAGTTCATGGAAGTCACTTATAGATCCAGACAATCGCGTCGAGCGGACCTATAAGACTGCTGATCAGGAGAAAATCACTGAGTTCTTCATGAAGCGCCTGAAGGGAAAATTCCCTGCAGTAGCGAGGCCGGGTTTTCTCTATAACTCCAGGGGGCTTCTCTTTGTCCTGATATTTGCGGCAGGGAATGAAAAGGGTGCCGATGCGGGAGTCAGGATCGCGAACGATTTGATGAAGGGCCTGGGTCAGTAGGCTGGGAATCCCATTCCACAAATCATTCCAGAAGACTCGGATTCCTACGTGACTAGAGCGCTTGGGTAACCCTCGCGGGAGTTTAAGTTGTTGGAAAAAACGTCGACGCTTAGACTATCACGGCAGCGTTCTGGGAAACAGAGTACTGACCGTGCCGACTGCCTGTTTGAATGCTAAGTCCAAGAGGAGCACGTGGTGTAGAAAGGGCTGAACTCAACGGGAACGTTGATTCAGACAACAACCACGGAGGCTCCTCACGGACATATGTATTACATCGGACTGGATGTTCACAATAAGACCATCAGCTATTGCGTCAAGGATGCAAGCGGTCGAGTTCACCAGGAAGGCAAGCTTGGGGCAACACGCTGCGAGCTGGACAGCTGGATGAGGACTCTTCCGCAGCCCTGGACGGTTGCGATGGAAGCAACGATTTTCACCGGCTGGATCTACGATCATCTGCATCCGCATGCGACACAGATCAAAGTGGCGCATCCCCTGATGCTGCGCGCAATCGCAGCTGCCAAGAAAAAGAACGATCGGGTCGACGCCAGCAAGATTGCCGATTGCTTGCGCTGCGACTTTCTGCCGGAGTGCTACATGGCACCAACCGAGATTCGGGACAGACGGAGAACGTTGCGCTACCGCTATTTGCTGGTACGGCAGATGGTGCAGACGAAGAATCGGATCTCAGGTTTGCTTATGGAAACCAGCGTGACTCACAACAAGCAGCGGCTGCACAAAGTGGGATATTTCCGCGAACTGCTCGCGAGCAACGAAAAAGTGAGTGAGAGTATTCGACCCCTGCTCCGATTGAGCCGGGACACGATCGCGCGACTGCAGAAAACGGAACGAGCCCTCGTGAGCTCACTGCAGCGAGATCCCCTGCTGACCGAGAGAATTAAAAGGCTTAGAACTGTTCCAGGAGTTGGGCCCATTACTGCACTGACCTGGGCCCTGGAGATGGGCGAGATTTCGCGCTTCCCATCGATCCGACAAGCGATCAGTTACTGCGGGCTCTGCGGTGACGAAAGAAGTTCAGCCGAGAAGTCGATTCGCACGCCGATTTCCAAGCAGCGCAACAAGAATATCCAATTTGTGCTGATCGAGGCAGCGAAGTTGGCTCCCAGACAGGATCACGATCTTGCAATGCTCTATGCGAGAGAGAAGGAGAAAGGACACGCTAATCGAGCGACGCTTGCGGTAGCTCGCAAGATGGTCGCGTATCTGCTCGCCGTGGATAGGGGCAAACGGGACTTTCTACCCGTGGAGCATGGCAGCAACGCCGCTGCCTAGAAACCGTGCCGGCGAGACACAAATACCAGGATCACACAGCGAAGCAGACTGCCAGGTCCTGCCACTGACCGACTGAGCGAAGGAGATGAACCTCCCGAGGCTTCCTTCTGACTGTTTCAGGACTGGCAGAGAACACACACTCAATCTTCTGTGACGGCCTTCGGGCCCGAGACAGCGAATGGATGTCTGGTTCTGCGAAGGCAGGAGCCACCGCCGAGAGGCACACATGCGAGCTGAGCGGTTCTGCATCCGAGCAGTGCGCGCTCTCCCGAGCGCGCCTGGGCACCCGTGTTTTCCCTTGACAGAAGACTTACATGGATGTCGGTCAGTCGAGCACCCACGCGCACTACGTTGAGAATTCCCGCGCGTGCCACTTGTGTGCTGCTTCGGGATATTTGATACCGTCGAGCTACCCGCACGGACCCAAACCCGCCATTCAATCTCAAACGGAAGGTTAAGCCATCTTTATCCCACTACGTCCGCCTCCGGGTGGACGCCCCTCAGCCGGGGCTCGGACGGTCCTTTCGGACTGCGCCGGTTTCGCGCCAAAATAAACCCAACCGAGTTTGGCACTCACCGCGCTTTCACTCACGCCCTGCCACCCTCCTCCGGCCACCGTTCTGTTCCTTTCACCGTTCCGACTTGTTTCTTCCCGCTGCGCTGAAGTGAAGAAAGAAACAAGCCGGAAACGGCAGAAAGGGAAAAACAATGAAATTAGAAGAAGTCAACCAACGAACCAAAGAGGCCGTAGATTTCCTCGTCGCAGCGCTGGAGTCCGGTCACAGTGAAGTGCTTACCGCATATCTCGGAGCTATGGCGAAGTTTCACACTTATAGCTTCGGCAACATCATGCTCATCGCCCGCCAAAAGCCCGATGCTACCAACGTGGCCGGACTTCGGACATGGAACTCGCTTGGCCGCTTCGTTAAACGGGGCGAAAAAGGCATTTTCATTCTTGCCCCGATGGTCGGAAGACGAAGCACGAAGGATGTAGCAACCGACGAGCGAAGTGAAGACGCAACAAAGGAGGGTCAGCGGACGCTCTACGGATTTCGGGCCGTCTACGTTTTTGACATCAGTCAGACCGACGGCCAAGAACTCCCCACACTGACCGAAGTCAATGGCGACGTGAGCGGATACCGCGAACGGCTGTTCAAGTTCGTGGAATCGCAAAGCGTCGAGCTTAGCTTCTCCGAGAGAATTGCTCCCGCGAAGGGTCTCTCGCATGGCAGGAAGATCACGCTCCTATCAGGGATGCAGCCCGCCGAGGAGTTTTCGACCCTTGTCCACGAGATTACCCACGAAATGCTGCATCGCGGCGACCGTCGCACCTTGACCACCAAGCAGGTCCGCGAAACCGAGGCGGAAGCCGTGGCCTTTGTAGTTTGCCAATCGGTCGGACTTCAGAACGGAACCGCATCCCAAGACTACATCCAGCTTTGGCACGGAGATGCCAAACTTCTGCGCGATAGCTTGGAAGCCGTCCAACAAACCGCTGCCGTGATCCTCGGGGGCATTGCCCAGGGCATTGCCCCCGAGCCAGCGGCACTCGCAGCCGCATAACAACCCAATTCTGCACCGTTTGGTTTTCACACCCGACGTGTGCGCCGAGTCCATCAACTCACAAGCAAAGACATATGAGAGGACAACAGATCATGCCGAGTACGCAAAATGCAGTCAACAACGGTGACTATCGCAGCGTTCCGATCCACCGCGATGGCGGAATCGGCCACCAATCCCCGCAAGCAATTTGATGTAAAGAGCCTTGAAGAACTGGCCGCCAGCTTCAAGTCTTCATGGAATTCGACAGGGTGATTAAAGCGGCAGAAGAACTCAGGGGGCTTGCCCGTTACTCTCGGCGGAATCATCCGATTCGATCTGGATGATTCGAGGAGGCCGAGAGTGCATAAAAGCTTTTTGGATTTCGCTCGGTACACAAGACAAATTGCAGCCAGGACCCTGAACCTTGCCATATCGAAGCGCTTGTTATTCGGCGCATGTGTCCTCTTGGCCGCAGTACCGCTCTATGCGCAGGCCGGTGGTTCTCCCTGGGAGAATGCCGTGCAGGTTCTGCAGACGGCATTCACTTCGACTATTGCGCGTGGACTTTCGCTGGTTGCGATTGTTGTTGGCGGGTTGATTTTCGCGTTTGGTGAGGGTCAGTCCAAGCGCACCCTAGCGGGCATTATCTTTGGCGTTGGCATGTCCATCGGTGCTGTGAATTTCATGGCATGGCTCTTTCCATAGCTCTAATAGGGAGATGGTAACCATGGCGAATGAAGTCCAAGTTCATCCCGTTTACCGCGCCATCAACAAGCCGCTTACCGTTTGGGGCGCCGAGCGGCGACTGTTCTTTCTGGCACTGATTATGGGTGGCGCTACCTTTAATTTCTTCGGCAGTCTCGTGAGCGGAATCGTGATGTTCTTGGCCCTGTTCCTGGCAGCTCGCTGGGCAACGGCTACAGACATTCAGATGCTTCGTATCCTGCTGAATTCCAGAAGGTACAAACCGCAGTATGACGCGGGCAAACGGGAACGATTTCGGGTCGAGGTGGTTCGATGATGCCGCGGAAGGTGAGCGAAATCAGGAAGGAGCACCAAGCTGCTGGTGCGCTCAACGCTCTCATCAATGTCTGCTCCTTCATTGATGAGCACACATTCCTGACCAAAAGCGGCGATCTTGGAGTGGTCTTTAAGGTCCAGGGAATTGATTACGAATGTCTTGACCATTCTGAAATCAATGCTTTCGCGCGTCGCTTTGAAGCGGCGCTCCGCAGCCTCACTGAGGAATTTCGTTTGTACCAATATCTACTCAAGCGCAGCAAACCAGCCATTCCGCATCGCGAATACAGGAATCAGCCTGTCGTCGACCGCGCCATCCAGGACCGGATCGGGTTTCTCGACGGCAAAGCAGACAGCCTCTATTCCCTGGAGCTGTACTTTGTCCTGACCTATGAGGGGTGGCGACAACGTGGCAAGTCTCAGGCTCGACTGAGGCAATTTGTGAGAGATCCAGGTCACTTTGTCCAAACGTCTCTTTCCGCAGAGCAACAGCTCACCGTTCTCGCATCGGAGTTAACTCGCGCTCAGCAGGCACTTTCTTCCAAGGTGACGAGCTTTCTTGTGCAGCTCCGGGATCTCGTGAATGCCGAGCTGCTGAAGAAAGACGAGGCCTTCAAATTCCTAAGCCGCTTGGTCAATTACGCACCGTATCGAGCCGATCACATGCGGCTGAAGTATGACCTCTTCACGGATCAGCAGCTGGCAGGCTCATCCCTTGAATGCCATCGCGACCATCTTCGGTTGGACGACTACCACATTAAGGGCCTCAGCGTGACTGAACCTCCTGCCCAGACCTTCGCCCACATGCTCCGAGCGTTGCTGGAGTTGCCAGCAAACGTGATCGTGGCCAGCGAATGGAAGCGGGCCGGCAATGCCAGGATTCGCAAGCTGATCCGCAGCAAACGTCGGCATTTCCACAACAGCAAAACCTCACTGGCAAACTACCTCCACGATTCAGCTCCGTCAGAGCGTCACCTGCTGGTGGATGATGCCGACGAGTCTCTAGTTAACGAACTCGGTCTATCCCTGCGGGAACTAGAGGTAAACGGCAACTACTTTGGCGAATGGTCGATGACGGTAATCCTGTACGACCTCGACCGGACCGTCCTCGACCGCTCGGTTGCGGAGTGCGTCAAGGTCTTCGCCACACAAGATGCCGCTGTTATTGAAGAACGTTGCAACCTGCTGAACGCCTGGCTGGCAGCCCTGCCCGGAAATCATCAGTACAACCTGCGACGGTTGTATCTGCTGAACACGAACAGTGCTGATCTCTCCTTGGTATTCACCCTGCATACGGGTGATCCTCACAACCGTCATCTCAATCAGGAATATCTTGCGGTTCTTGAAACCAATCATGGGACGCCCTACTACCTAAATCTCCATTACGACGACAACGCACATACTGTCATCCTCGGCGCGACAGGCGCGGGCAAAAGCTTTTTGCTGAATTTCCTTTTGACCAACCTGCAGAAATATCGCCCCTACACCGTCATCTTTGATCTGGGCGGCGGGTACGAAAGCCTGACGCGGCTCTTCGGTGGGAGCTACTTACAGGTGGGCCTGGAAAAACGCTTTTTCACTATCAACCCATTCTCCCTGCCACCGACGAAAGAGAACCTGCACTTCCTGTACTCATTTGTTCGGGTGCTGGTCGAATCGAGCGGTTACGAGGTGACCAGCGCGGATGAGCGTGACTTATACGAACGGATCGAGAACCTGTACCAGATCGAGCCTAGTATGCGGCGACTGTTTACCTTAGGGAACATCCTCAACCGCCGCTTGTCGGAGCGCCTGCACAAATGGGTAGAAGACGGCCCCTACGGATCGTTATTTGACAACCCGGAAGACAACCTGACGTTGGCCCAGTTTCAGTGCTTTGACTTCGAGGGCATGGACAAATATCCGCAGGTCTTGGAACCGCTTCTGTTCTACATCCTGCACCGGGCAAACGCCTCCGTCCATGCCCTTGATTTGGCGACAACCTTCAAAATGTTCGTGATGGACGAAGCCTGGCGCTTTTTCCGCAACCCGACCATCAAGCAGTATGTCGTTGAAGCATTGAAGACGTGGCGGAAGAAGAACGCCGCGATGATCCTGGCCACCCAGTCAGGCGACGATCTAAATCGATCCGACCTCTTGCCCGTGATCGTTGAGTCCTGCGCGACCAAGATATTTCTCGCCAATCCGGGAATGGACCGCGCGGAATACCGCGAGCGATTCCACCTGAATGAGACCGAAGCCGAACTGATCGCTCGGCTGATTCCCAAACAACAATTTCTGATCAAACGCCCAGACCTGGCTAAGGTGGTCAACCTGCACGTGGACTCTACTGGGTATTGGCTTTACACCAATAGCCCCTACGACAACGCGCGGCGGCGCGAAGCCTTTGAACGCCACGGATTCGAGCGCGGATTGGAAATTCTCGCCAAGGAGACAGCAGCATGAGAACCAGATTGGTTCAGTCGTTCGTTCTTATTTTCGCAGCGTGTGGTCCGGCCTTATCCGCCCAATCATCTCCCTCCCCCAAAGCGCCTGCGGCTTCCTCGGCCAAGTCATTCGAGGCTGCGGCAGTCGTCCCTCCCGCTCTTTTTGCAACGGTCGTGGAATATGGCGAGCGAGACGTGCTGCGACTGAAGGCGAAGCTGCGCTACACGACTCTCATCGTTCTCCCGAAAAACGAGCAGATCTTGGATTTTACCTGCGGTGACAAGGAATTCTGGATTGTAAATGGCACCCAGAACCTTGCCTATGTGAAGCCAGCAAGGGCCAATTCACAGACTAACCTCAACCTCATTACCGCTAGTGGCAATGTCTATTCGTTCGTGTTGAGCGAAGTCTCCGGTAGCGCGGGTTTGGAGCCGGATCTCAAGGTCTTCGTCCAGCCCAAAGACGGCCCAATGATTTCCGCCTTGAATGGCGCACCGAAGTTTGTTTCCGCAACCCAGGTCGAAGACTACCGTCAGCAGATCGAGATGGCGAAGGAAGAAACGCGCCAGACGAAAAACACGGCTCAATCAACCATCGACCATGAGGTGACGAGATTCCGCAGTGAGTATCCGACCGCACTCAAGTTTGTCTATCACTTCGAGCGTGAGCAGAAACCGTTTTTGGTAGACGCCATCTATCACGACGACAAATTCACCTACATCCGCGCTAATCCTCAGGAGACACCCGCGCTTTACGAAATCAAAGATGGCAAGCCGAATCTGATCAATTTCGAGTATCGCAATGGGACATACATCGTCAGCAAGATTCTTGATTCTGGATACCTGACCATCGGCAAAGCGCGAATGAATTTTGTTCGCCAGGAATAGTAGCATTGGCCGCCAAGACAAAAAGTGACACACCGCGGTGAACACTGAGTGGGAGGTGACGGATGGCAGAAGGGAAGGCAGAACAAACAACCCCGGCGATGGTTGAGAACCGCGCCGCGAAGCCTCTTGGAATTCTGCCGAAGAACACCCAAGCCATGGTCATCGCTGGAATTGCCGCTGTAATGGTGGGTGCAATTGCTTTCTCTGGCTCCGGTGCTCCCAAGACCACAACGAAGCCCACGTTGCCGTCAAGTGCTGTCGTCGATCCCAACCAGTCGCGAATTGCCGAATATCGGCAACGGCTGGACGAGCAGGCGCGCAAGCTGGCAGCCGAACAAGCGCAATTTCTCCAGAGCAAGCAGCAATTCGCTGTCGCGGCCGGGACCGAGCCGGGAGCGAGCTCCACGGTCTCCGCCAGCCATGCAGACGAAAACAGCATTGAGAATGACCGCAAGCGGCGGGCTTACCTATCACTTTTCGCATCGAACGTTGCCCTTAGTTATCGCAAAGAAAATCAGCTCTCCGCTGCTCAAAACCCCGCTCCGAACGCGAGCACCGGAACGCAGCCCCAGCTTTCGGCTTCCCCGATCGAAACGCCTTACGGAATGTTCGTTCCGTTTGGCGTTCAGGCAGCTGCCGAATCCTCGCGGAGCGACCAGGGCAGCCAGGAAGCTGAGACTGAACGGAGCAATTCGGACGAGCACAGTGCGCCCAGAACTGGCCAGAAAAACGCCCGCGATAGGTTCGCCGACCTCAATCAGTCCGAAGGCAAGCAGTACCGGGTGTTCGAAGGAACGGTTCTAGAGGCAGTACTGACGAATCGGCTGAATGGCTCGTTCGCGGGACCGGTCAACTGCATGGCGACGTCCAATGTTTACTCGCATGATGGCCAGCAGCTGCTGATTCCGCAAGGCAGCCGCATTCTTGGGGAAGCCAAGCGAGTAACCAGCTTCGGCCAAGAGAGACTGGCAGTTCTCTTTCATCGGGTGACCATGCCCGATGGGTACTCGGTGAGCCTCGATCAGTTCAAAGGTCTGAATCAGGTTGGCGAGACCGGTCTGCGCGATCAGGTCAATCACCACTATGCGCAGATCTTCGGGACTTCACTCGCGATCGGAGCCATTGCAGGGCTGGCCGAGGCAGACACGCGCGCGAGTGCCTTCCAATCGTCAACCGACGCCTATCGCCAGGGTGTCGCCAGTAGCCTCTCGCAGTCTTCGCTCCGCATTCTCGACCGTTATCTCAACGTCCTCCCAACTGTAACCATTCGCGAGGGGCATCGGGTCAAAGTCTATTTATCCGACGATCTGCTGCTTCCCGCATACCAGAACCATCGCATGCCAGGAGATCTATGAATAAGAAAGAAGAAGCTCGATCAAATGTTCATTGGCTGTATCGCTACATCTTTCGCGGAGTCGGCTGGGTAGCTGTGGCCGGCGTACTCACGTGGCTTTACCTATTCTTTCGTGCAGGAGTACACCGATAAGACAAAGGAATGAGTTAACGAAAGGAGCCACCAAAAATGAAGCTCACGAGACCTCGCAAAATCGCAATCGTCATCGTTATTACCGCGATCATCGCCCCTGCTGCCTTAGCCATCTTGGGCCTCGGAGACATCGTCTTTGATCCCACGAATTTCGGGAAATTGGTCGAGCAGCTAGCGCAAATGCAGCAGCAATACACGCAATTGGTTCAGACCTATCAGGTGGTCACTGCCCAGTACAACCAGATGATTGTGATGGCAAAGATGATCCCGGCCAATCTGCGTGCGCACTACCACTCGCTGATCACTCCGTGGCGCAACTCTGCAGCCACCAACACCTACGGAACCACCGAAGGATGGGTCGCCGCCATCAATACCGGCAACGATGTCCCAGGCGGTTATCAGCGTGCAATCCAGCGGCTGAACGCATACGGCGCGGCCCTGGGGAACATCCCCGCCGACCAGCTTGATCGTGTCGAAACTAGCTATGCAACGGTGGAACTGACAGATGGTGCTAACCAGAGCGGAATGGATCTTGTCGGTCGTCTACGTGCGAATGCTCCCGACGTAGAGAACTCCATCCAGAGCCTGGAAGATGATTCACTCTCAACCGACCCGGACCTTAACACTGAGGTTTCCGTACTCAACAAAATTAATGCTGCCAACGTAATTGCCCTGCGCAACGGCCAGGACACCAACAAGCTGCTAGTCACATTGGCGGAACAACAAATCATTGAGGCCAAGCGGAAGCGCGACGCTGAGGCCGCAGCGATCAACAGCCATATTCAATTCATGACACAAGAACAGGCGGTGCTGCACGCGCAGACCGGTGACCCGAGCGCACGCATGCTCGCTTACCGCATGCCTTGAGCCAGGCGGGTCCGTTTTGACCCACGAGAGCCTCGGAGCCGATGAATGCCGCCAGAAACGATGAATGATCTCTTTGCGTTCTTGACCAACCTCATGACGACCCGCGCGGACATGTTCCAGGCGCTGGGCTTGAACCTGTTTCGGGCATTGGCCATCATCCTGATCGTATGGTTCGGGGTGAAGAGCGCACTTGCGTCAGCTTCCGGAGGTGTCGGTTTTCAGCTCGATCACTTTGCAGCTCTGTTGATGACAATCTCTTTCGGCTTCGCGATGATCACGTTCTATGCCCGACCGCTGCCTGGGATGGGGGTTAGTTTCTACCACCTCGTTATCGATCAAGGAACAAACCTGGCCAATGCGCTGAACAATGGAATCGTGACCGAGCTGTGGGATCGGCTCAACTCCATCTACTTTGAGACCGAGCAGCCGGGGCTTTCGATCGCGATCAATGCCCTCGAAATCCTCCGCTATGTGGTCACGATCTTGGCTCTCGCGGCTGCCGAGATCGCATCCTTTGTCGTGATTGCTTTCGGCTACATCGCGGCGGCTATTGCTGTCTTGCTGGGCCCCATTTTCATTCCGTTTTTCATCGTGCCCAAGATGGAATGGCTCTTCTGGGGCTGGCTTAAGGCGCTCCTGCAGTATGCTTTCTATCCCGTCGTGGCTAACGCCTACGTCTTTGTTTTCGGCCAGCTTCTCATCCACTTCGTTGACTCCCATCCACCGCCGTATGACGGCGCCACACTCGCCGTGCTGTTTCTACCGTTGCTGTTTCTGCTGATTGCTTTCACATGGGGAGTACTGCTGATTCCTTCGCTGGTGAGCTCGCTCTTTACGGGGCGCTCAGGTGAATCCACGGCGCTAGCTCACTAATGGCACTACGGAGATCCCAATGTCTGCAGCACAAGCCTTGCCGCCTCCGACAGAGGAATTCAATGCCGCCAAGCGTCATTACGTTGAGCAGTTTGGCGCGGCGTTGGTCTCAAACAGCTATTTGAAGATCACGGTGGTGTGCTTAACTGCCGTCTCGATAGCGCTGGTACTGCTGAACATCCGCACCTCGCGCGCACTCCATGAATTGAAGCCTCTCATTATCCGTATCGATGATGTAGGACGGGCCGAGGCCATTACCTACGAAAGCTTCCAATATCAGCCGCGGGAAGCAGAGATCCGATACTTCCTGATGGATTTTGTGCAGCGCCATTACAGCCGTGTACGAGCCACCGTCCGCGAAAACTATGCGCGATCGCTCTACTATCTGGACGGTCGACTGGCCGACGCGACCATCGAAGAGAACAAGAAGAACAAAACGATCGAGACGTTTCTCGCCTCCCGGGGCGATGAGATCGAAGTCAATGTAAAGAACGTCGCGATCGAAGATCTCCGAAACTCACCCTATAAGGCAACGGTCGAGTTTGAAAAGGTCTTCTACACCGCCGGAGATCACGCCGAGACAAAGAAGGAGCGTTATGTCGGACACTTCGTCTTCGTGGTCAAAGAGCGCGTGCCCAACGCGCTGATTCCCATTAACCCGCTTGGCTTGACCATTATCTACTTCCGAGAGGATCAGGCCTTCGAATGACCGGGATTGGATCGAGAGCAGGAAACAGGAGCTGCTGAAGGCATTCAAGGTGCGCTTTCCGGTCCAAAAGGGATACCGGCTTCAATCTACGGATATCTCCTCGCACCAACTCCGGTCTTAGAAGCGTTCGGAGAGGGCGGAGGTGCTGCCGCTCTCAAATCAACACCTTTCGCTACCCTCGGTGCTGTCATACCGAGCACGGCGACCACGCGATGCAATTCCAGAGTCGCCTATCAGGGTTCGTGCGATTCAGAGCCGCTGTTTTCCGCAATGTCGCTTAGACTTAAAAGGATCTTCGCGCAACACTCTTTCAGGCCAGCCTTCTTTCCATCACATCCGACATGCGCGCGAAGCACGTGAAAGAATTCGTTCCCAGGCACGGCTAAGCTCTCCTGCATGATGCAGTCTGCATGGTGTTTATCACAGCGGAGCTCTGAGCTTGCTCTTTCACTTTCGCCTGGTGCCTGGGACGTTAAGTCGCGGTTTGGGATAATCGCGTCCTGGGGCCACGGAGAAGGTGATCGCGTCTGGCCTCGAACATGCTTTCATTTCCGCCCCGCTCTACTCAGGCACTGCTTCGGGGCTTGTCCGGCGCCCGGCGCCACGGCCGTCTTCTGCTTCCCCTGGCCCTCAGGGTCTCGGTCTCCCACAACAAATCTGCCGCAAAAAACGCGGCCGAGCCCTGTGGGGAGATTTCTTGCGGGTCCCTCCGAGAAAGCAGACGTTGGGCTTGGGAGCCGGGCCCTCTCGCATGGCTTCGCCCGGGTGTGCCCTGAGTAGATCAGGACAGAAATGGAGAAACAACATGTCGATTTACAGCAACACGATCACCCTCAAAGGCTTCCTCGGCACGAACGCGGTCGAGCACACCAACTCTAACCAGAAACCCGTTGTCGTCCTTTCGCTCGCAACTAAGAGCTCCTACAAAGACAAGCAGTCGAGCGAGTTCGTCTCGCGCACCGATTGGCATCGCGTAGTCGCCTTTGGCCGCTTGGCGGAATCTGCCAAGTCGCTCACTAAGGGCGCATACGTCGAAGTCGAAGGCCAGCTTCAGGGCCGCGAATATGTGTCGGGCGAAACCAAGCGTCGCGTTTCCGAAGTGCGGGCCCGCTCGATCACGAAACTCGAACATACTCCGCGCTCGGCCGCCGAAAACCTCGAAGCCGAACCGGTTCAGGACGGGGTGCCCGCATAGGGCACCTCTTATCCAGTAAGGAGGCGCACTGGTGATTGCCAATGTCCTTTTTGCGACGACCATCCTTTTCATAGCTCTTCTATTCTTTCTCGTCCAGGAGTGCGCGTTCTTGATTCCGTTTCGCAGACTCTTGATCGAAAAGTACGGTTCCCAAGTCGCGGTTTACGGAGCCGCCGTTTTCTTCAATGTGTTTGCCGGTGTGTACGTTGCTGCGCGCAAGCTGTTTCTAAAAGATACCGGCCGCAAGCTCGCTCACATCGAGAAGCAATTGCGGACGGGGGAGAGCATTTCGGAAGAACTAAGCCGCCGTTTAAGTGAGGAATGAGGGAGACGATGAGCCGCAGCGGAAGTAGAGACGAGCGCGAGCAGGCGAACGAAGCTCCGGAGCCGCGCAGTTTGGCTTTGTCCCAGGGCCGCAGTGGAGGAGCGATATCGGCCAGCGATGAAGCCAAAGAGCAGCCCGGTCCCCGTTCAAATCGACAGCTGACTGCCGAGTCCCGACCATTGTCCATTGTTGTTCCCGCACGCGAGCAGACCACCGCTCTCATCCGCTCCCGCGACCTGGTGTTCGTGCGAAATCGCGGTTATCGCATCAGCTCAGCGGAGCGGGAAATGATGACCGAGATCGGGAAATTTCGCACCATTGCAGTAGCGGATCTCTCCCGCCACCGCTACCCCAACGACGAGGGCAAATTGCGGCAGGATCTTCTCAACCTCAAAGCCCAGAAGCTCATTCGGCAGCGTAGGGTGATGGCCGGCAAGGGGCAGGAAAAGCTCTCAGTCTTGGTGCTGACAAGAGAGGGCAAGCATCTCGTGCAGCAAGAATATCTAGCCGCCCCTGGACAGAGGTTCTATGCGGGACTCGTGAAGCCCCGCGAAGTCGCGCATGATGCTGCCATTTACCGCATGTACCAAGTCGAAGCCGCGGAAATTGAGAAGCAAGGTGGATCGGTTAAGCGGGTCGTTCTCGACTACGAGCTCAAGAAGAATGTCTACAAACCACTCGCGAAAGCACGAAACCTGCCTCCGCTCGAATACGCCAAACGCCAGGCGGAGGTGGCGGCAGACAATGAACTGAAAGTAATCGACGGCAAGATCCCGCTGCCGGATCTGCGGATTGAATACGAAACCGCAGAGGGCGACATGGCAAAGGTTGACCTAGAGCTCGCCACCGAGCATTACCACGGAGCTCACGCCGCCGGAAAGCTCAAGGCGGGATTCAAGGTCTACGCCGATCGAGCATCGGCATCGCGATTGAATACTTCGCTTACTTACGGTCGCAGCTCGGTTTACGACGGCCCGGAATTGACCGCCGCGATCTTGTCTTTATGACGATTGTGCTCATGAGAAATGACGAACGCAAGGTGGCGATCCAGAGGTTCGGGTATACCGAGCGCGAAGCCGATTTCTTATGCCTCGCGGCTCTTCATGGCGGCTACTTCCTCCGCCGCCAGTACAACGCTTTCCTCGAATGCCATCGCGGTGGGAATGCGGACCGCTTGATCGAGAAAGGGGCGCTCCAAGGTCACATCCGCGTTCACGAATCAGCCAATAGGACACAGATCTATCATGTGGGAACCAAGTCGTTTTTTAAGGCCATTGGGGAAGAAGACAACCGCAATAGACGCTGGCGGCAGCCCTATCCGGTCAAAGTCAAATTGATGGGTCTGGACTTCGTTCTCGCCCACCCTCAGCATCATTATTTAGCCACCGAAGCCGAGAAGCTCGACTACTTTGCTGGCAGACTGGGCCTGAATCGCAGCCACCTTCCGCAGCGTACCTACCGGTCGCGGCACGGCCGCAATATCACCACACGCTATTTCGTCGACAAGTTTCCGCTGTTTCTCTCTGGCGCGTCGAGCGCGCCATCTCCTGTGGTCGGGTTTTGTTATGCGGACGGCAGCACAGGGAAGCCTTCGGGGTTCGATACCTACCTGTTGCAGTACCAGGACTTATTCAGTCGGCTAGACCGTTTTGGGATCATCTATATCGCTGGGGATGAGCGGATGTTTGCAAAGGCGGAGCGGATCTTTGACCGGGTGTGCGGAAATGGAGCTCAGGCACTGTCGGTTCCTGGGGATCGGGATATCGAGCGGTTGCGCAAACACTTTCGGGCTCGTGATCTGTTTGAACGACGGGAGACGAGTTCTTTTGGTAAGGCGGGGCTCGACCGGCTGCGAGAGGAGTTGGCGGAGTTCGGAGGGCCCGAGTATGAAGCCATGTATTGCCAATGGCGAGAACGCGGTGATTGCATTTTGGGTGGGGGTGCAGAAAGTCCGGAAAAGGGGTCAGGAGGCTTTGCGACATACCGCGTCGATCACGATTATGCGCTGTTCGGCGAACTGAGCAGGAAGATACCAGCATGAAACCAATGTGGGATATCGCGGACCATGGCGGCAAACATGATGATCCGGTAAGCGGTCCGCCCACGATCCGGATCCATTGCCTAGAAGAGCCAGGTAGGACAGTGCTAGGAGACGAACTCATACGGGAAGCACAGACGCCAGGAAAGAATTTCAAGGGCGGGAGCGACCCCGGTTTGTGCGGCCCTTGAGCCGCCACAAACCCGCTTCGTTCCTATCGTCACTTCGTGGGTCGCTCCCGCCCTTGAGGAACTGCCGTCAGTAATGCATTCCTCGAGTGATGAGAACTTAGAAGCGCTAATAGAAACGCAGTGAAGTCAGGAGGGAAAAACCATGACATCCTCATTCATTCCCCAAAGAATTAAACGAGCCAAGCAGCAGATCACAGTGAAGCTCTACCAGGACCAGCTCGCTATGCTCGACAAGTATGGCCGATTCATCGATGACAGCCGGGATTACATCATCAGCCAGGCCCTGGAACTGGTATTCAGGCGGGACAAAGAATTTGCCCGCTGGGTCGAGCTGGACAGAAATGCTGGAAGCAGTGCGGAACGAACCACCCGCAACGAATCTACTGGTTCAGCACCACCCTCTGGACCGCAGCGGGATGAGAGAGGAAAGCGTACTCGCACAGAAGTCGTGGGTGAGATGCAAACAGAATCAGCATAGGCCAGTGGAGGATCGAGTTGTGAGGCGAGCGGTCGAGAGCCGAAATCTAGTGAGCTTTGTGGTGAGTACAGCCGTGGGTCTGTATCTGTTTCGCAACTGGCCATTTCCGGCTGAAAACGATCTGCTCCAAATGGTGCTGCTTCAGAAGCCGTATCTGTTCTACGGAATCAAGTATGGCTTTGTTGCCATGCTGTTTTCAACACCGTACATCGCATTCTCGATCCTATTCTCATTTACATACATTTTTGCTATACGGCGAGAAGAACAAATTGGAGCGAGGCGGCTCGCACCATATCTTTCGCCAGAAAGGCGTCAAGAACTTTACCTAGTAGTCGGCGAGCTCCATCATCCTAAACGCCCCCAGCCGGCGACGTCTCCCCGGTGGCTCATCGTGCCGGAGCGTGGCCTCTTTACCGGGATCGCCATCTTCGGCGCGGTGGGAAGTGGTAAGACCACGGGATGCATGTATCCCTTTGCCGAGCAGGTGTTCGCATATTGTGCCGCTGATGCTGAACGCCGGGTTTCGGGTCTGGTGCTTGAGGTCAAGGGCGACTTTTGCCACAAGGTCCGTGGAATCCTGGAAAAATATGGCCGCGCGGACGATTACGTCGAGATTTCTCTGGCCTCACTCTATCGCTACAATCCGCTGCACAATGAGCTCGAGGCCTACGCCCTTGCATACGGGATTGCTTCCTTGCTGAATAACTTGTTCGGACGGGGCAAGGAGCCATTCTGGCAGCAGGCCTACACTAACCTGGTGAAATTCATCATTCTCCTCCACAAAGTTCTATACGACTACGTGACCTTATTTGATGTCTACGAGTGTGCGATCAATCCGCACAAGTTAGAGGCAAAAATAGTCGAAGGCGAAGAGCTGTTCTCGACCGCCGACTACATTTCGATTGACGATTCAGTCTACGTGGCGCATCGCGAGTTGAGTCGTTTTCCTTGGGAGCGGATCGAGGGAACGAACTGGATGAAGGCCCAAGCAACTGATGAACTGAGACGAATTCTGGATGCAAAGAGCATTCCCTGCGAGATCCAAACCGAGAGTGGCCCTCGGTTTCCTTCCCGAGATGAATCGTACGAGGAGCGCCGGCAACGGTTTGAAGCGGTCAAGCGCTGGTTTAACGATGATTGGAGACGGATCGAGCCCAAACTGAGAACCAGCATCGTCGAAGGCATCTCGGTCTTCCTCTCTTTGTTTGACGACAACCCTGCTGTGAAGCGGACATTTTGCCCACCCAAAGAATGCTACGATCCGGTTCGAAATTGCGATGGTCGTTACGGTACACCTTTGCCACCGTTTAGTTCTCTCATTGAGCAAGGGAAGGTATGCGCCTTGAACTTCCCCATCGGTGCCAATCCGGGCCTGGCGCGGGCGGTCGGGACGATGTTGAAACAAGATTTCCAGCGGACGATGATCGGACGCATTCCCCAGATCGAGTCGAATCCCGAAAAACATTGGCGTTCGGTACTGTTTCTTTGCGATGAGTATCATTCCTTTGCCACCACCGGGGAGAGTGACCCCACGGGTGATGAAAAGTTCTTTGCACTGTCTCGCCAGGCGCGCTGTATCCCGGTCGTGGCCACGCAGAGCATCAGCTCATTGCGCTCGACTCTGGCGGGAGAGACGTGGCGAACACTGCTGCAGACATTTCGTACCAAAATCTTCCTCACACTGAGTGATGATTTCAGCGCCAGGACGGCCAGCGAGCTATGTGGCAAAGAAGAGCAGTTGAAATTGAATTACTCGATTAGCGAAAACGGCCATGATGCCAGAGTCAGCATATTGACGGGGCGAGCCACAGCACATCGGGCAGCGATCTCAACGTCCAAGAGCTATAGCGTACAGCGGGATTGGGTGTTTGAACCCAAGGTCTTTGCGGAACTCAAAAATGCGCAGAGCATCGTTTTAGCCTATGACGGGCTTAATCCGCTGCCGCCCTGCTACTGCTATTTGAAACCCTATTACCTCGATCCGGACACGACATATTTCGAACAGTTGGCGGAAGGTCATTTATGAGCTTTGAGGTCATCTTGCCCTTCTTGCGGCCGATCGAGCACCTGATCCGGGACGGCGAGATTTCGGAAATCATGGTGAACGGGTCGGGGCGAATTTACATTGAGAAGCACGGCGAACTGCTGCCGATCCCCGATGCCTCAATTTCAGAGAAGTCATTGCAGGTTGCAGTGCGAAATATCGCCCGCACACTGGGGGATGAGGTCAACGATGAGATGCCACTGCTCGATGCACGCCTGCCGGACGGTTCACGAGTTGCCGCAGCGATCCCGCCGTGCTCGCGCCGGGGGACGACCCTGACCATTCGCAAGTTCCAATCTCGACGGTTCACCCCTGAAGAACTGGTACGCATCGGTACCGTCGCGCTAGGTGTGATGGACCATCTGAAAGACGCGGTCGAGCAGCATCGAAACATTATCATTTCGGGCGGTACGGGAAGCGGAAAGACCACGATGCTCAATGCCCTGGCATCGTTTATCGATCCGAAAGAACGGGTGGTGCTGATCGAAGACACGTCGGAGATTCAGATCTCGCTGGAGAACCTGGTGGAGTTTGAGGCACGAAGAGAGCGGCCCGAGCAACGCGCGGTCACTGTTCGTGATCTCCTCCGGGCCACACTGCGGCACCGGCCCGATCGCATTATTCTGGGGGAGGTGCGTGGCGGAGAAGCCTTTGATCTTCTGCAGGCGCTTAACACCGGCCATTCCGGCACGCTTTCAACCATTCATGCCAACTCGGCCGAACAGGCGGTAACTCGATTTACCAGCTGCGTCTTGCAATCTGGAATCGAGTTGCCGTACAGGGCAATTCGCAGCAACATCGGCGATGCCGTCCAATTCTTGCTCCACATTGAGCGACGCAACGGGTGCCGCTATGTCGCCCAGCTTCTTCGTCTTATACGTTACGACGCGGGTCAGGACAATTATGACTTTGAATCGGTTTACGACTCGCGCAACACATGACATCGATCGCAAAGAGCGAGATTTCTGTTAGTTACCTCCGCGACAACTTCAAGGTTGAGGATCGCATTGCGGTGGTGTTGTTAAACAAGCGAAGCGGGGCCGTGCTGCAACGAGTCACACCCATTGAGAGAGTTGTTGCGCCGGAATATCAGGCCTGGCTGCGCCACATGAACGCTCAAAAGTACGAAGTCTACATCTCCATGAATACACTGAAGGAGGGAACTCATCGACGAACAAAAGCCGATGTAGACCAAATCCGCCACGTCTATCTGGATTTCGACGAGGACGGCACGGCGGCTGTACGGAAGTTGCTGCAGCGCACGGATGTGCCGGAACCGAATTTCTTGATCAACAGCTCACCTGACAAATGGCAGGTGATTTGGAAGATCGCCGGCTGTGGCAAAGGAGAAGCCGGAGAAATCGAGCGCGGGTTAGTAGCTGATACCGGGGCCGACCCAGCCGTCGTCGACATTGCCCGCGTGTTGCGTTTACCAGGATTCTACAATCACAAATACTCGCGGCCGCACATGGTGGTTGTAGAGAGCCGCTCCAGCCAAATCAGCGGACCGGAGCACTTTCCGAGATTGCGCTCGGACTTCGAATCCCGAGACACGAAGCCAATCTACAGTACGCGATCTCGTCTACCAACCGGTAAGATCACGCAATCGGAGAGAGACTGGGCTCGAGTGAGGAGGGAGCTCAGGGAGGGTGCATCCCCAGAAGCGTTGATCGAGGAGTTGACGATTTTGCGTGCGGACAAGTTTAGTCCTGAGGATTACGCGCGGCGAACGGTTAAAAAGGCCGTAGCTTCGTTACGAGGCGGCAACGCTTCCGGGCTGGAGCGCTGACTCACGTTCATGAGTCCAACTGGATGTTCCGTGATGATACTCACAAGAGCCTGCGACGCGCGGTACAGTCAGCGCCGGTTTGAATTCGGTCTATGCGTGCGTTAGGACGCTTTCTGCCGGGTCCATCATCGAGCCGTGCCGGATCTTCAAAAAGTTGTCTGTAGCGCCTGGGAGTCATTCCTGTGAGCCGATGAAACACGTCCGTAAAGTGGCTCTGGTTGGCGAAACCCGCCTCGAAGGCCACGTCCATCAAAGGTTCCGTGGTTCCTGCGAGCAAGCGCTTGGCCCGTTCAATTCGTTCATGGACGATATACTCGTGGGGTGCACGACCCGTGCTCCTGCGGAAGAGATTGGCGAAATGTTGTGGGCTCATGTGCACCTTAGCCGCTAGCTCGGCCAGACCCAGGCGGGTTTCAATGCGGCTGTGAATGTAGTCCAATACGAAGCGCAGGCGATTGGGTGGAAGACCGCCGGAGAGAACGACCGGATGATAGGCCTGGGTCGAGTATCGGCTGGCTACGTACCGGATCAGAGCATTCCCGAGTTGCCGAACATAGGATTCGCCGGTCACACAACCAGATTTCAATTCCTCTTGCAATGCGTGATTTAAGCTCAGGATCTGTGTGTCCCGTAGGCTGAACTGGAACGTCAATCGTAGGGCGTCTTTCATGGAAACATCGTGGGCGACAGCCTGCAGGGCGCGATGATCGAAGGTCAGAAGGCCGAGTTCAGCCGGTCCTGAAAGCTGGATTCCGAGCGTTGTACATTCCGGAATGATGTGAACGTCTCCCGGCACTACTCGTCGCACGCACGTTTTTCCGTTGACCGAACACTCAAAAGTAATAGGAACTGCCAAATGCACGATTACAAAATTGGCTCTTGGCGTCCAACTCAGCCGGCCTGCCGGTTGAAGTCCGTGTTGAACACTCATTCCATCCATGTCATATCGCCGCATTGGATTGATCAGGAGCATACGCACGTACGACCGACCTCTTGAAGTAGCACAACGGACGGCTGGAAATCACGAATCTGGTGGTGTTCCCCTACATTGGAAGAGGATGTGGGATGTGAAAACCTCAATGCCTTCGGTCAGGTTCCACTCAAGCTAGGCATTGGCTTCGAAGCCTGCCTGCTGCCAAACAGTTTGACAGGTGTCTGAATCTGGCCGGAGCTGCGATTGCTTCAGGCAACTCGTTCGACGGTGTCGCGAAGTGCTTGGACTGTGTTTGTGGTTCGCGAGGAGAATATAACGAACTGGAATGTTTATTGAAGTATATCGAGAGCTTTATTTAGCTGGATGTCATCTCCTTCAGCCAAACGCTTTGGATCAACGTCCACAAGTACGTCGGGTGCCACTCCTGAGCCCTCCGTGTGGCTTCCATTAGGACTATACCAACCGAATACTGGCAGATAAAGAGTATAGTCATTCCCAACATCGAACATCTCCGAACCAAGCACCAAGCCCGCTGTTTTTTGACCGATGAGCGTTGCGAGTTTCGTATCCTTCGCAAACTGAGCAGCCATTTCGCCCGCAGAGCTAGTCCGTTCATTTATTAGGACTGCCATATGGCCATGAAAGGGCTGTCTACCCAATCCTTGCGTGAGCAGCATTAGTGACTTGTCTCGAACTGAAAACTGGGCAAGGCGGAACAGAAGTCCGAGTCTGGTATCCGGCATCCTGACGCGGGGAAGCTGGGCGGCACTGTACCGTCTTTGCTGCCGTTTTCTGGTGACATCGTAGCCGATAGGAATTCGGCCCGGGCACATATAGCTGACAAGACGCGCGAAACCTAGACTCCCGCCAAGGCAGCCCCGCAGATCAATGATCAGACGATCACAATCTTGTGCTTTCAGTGACTCGATCGCTGCATCGAGAACCCTTGAGAAGCGGATACCAAACATCCCTGAAAAGAACGTGATTTTTACCAAGCCGACCTGTTTTGTCAGCATCCTATAACTGACGCTCTTTGGCTCAACGAACGGGAGCCGCGGCCGTGTTGATTTCCTCTGAGGAACCATCACGGCGATGATTCGGGTTCCTGTGTCATTTGGCAGTTTAACGGCCAGTTCGTGTTTTTCTCCGAAGCGGAAGGTGGGAAGCGTTGGAGGAGCGGAAGGGGTACCGTTTACGCTCATGAGTAGATAACCCGGCGTCAGGCCGGCGAGCGCTGCAGGACCATCCTCGAATACGTCCAGAAACATCCACCTTCGCGTTCCGACATCGGTTACTGAACTGAGGGTAGCACCAATGGCGTGCTCTGGTTTGGTCGGATTTCTGTCACAGTTATAAAAGTCAGTGTGGCTCGACTTCAGCTTCGACAAGAGGTCATGGATGCCCTCCTCAAACATCTTGTCGTCCTCTGTTTCGACAAGCGCGGGGATCTGCTCATTGACCTCTCTGCACCACCCGGCGAGATCAATGTTTCCGACATTGAAGTGGTGTTTCAACACCACGGTCTTGATTCGAGAAATGATTCTAAGACGCGCAGTGGGGTGAAGCATCTTGTTCACTCTTCAGCAGGTGGTTGGGCAAGGCCCTCTACAGTAAATCCTGCCCAATAGTAAGGAAATGCTTTGGTTGGGCCAAAGGCCTTCAGCATGTTCTGTTTTGCGATTCTTAATGCGTATGTCGGAGACTTTTTACGAGCTAGTTCGGCATAGAAGTCTTTCATCAAATAGAGCGCAGTGTCGTCATCAATAGACCAGAGGGTTGATACTACAGTACGAGCACCAGCTAACAGAAAGGCTCGAGAGAGGGTCGTAATTCCCTCTTGTCCTTCGATTGGTCCTACGGCCGTATCACAGGCCGACAAGACAATCAGGTCTGAATTCAAAGGTAGTTGCACGATTTCGGAAGTTTGCAGGAAACCGTCTTCTCCATTCGGTGGATCGCTGAGCAACACAAGAGCTGCGCGATCGGGGCGCGCCTCGTTTGCAATGGCGTGGACCGCAAAATGCATCATGCGATGATTGGTTGCCCTCTTGAATGCGGTCTCTGTCGCATTGTTGCCTACCAGCAAAGTATTTAATGTATTCGGCAGAGCGTCGACCGCAGCGCGTGCCTCATCTTCCGAGCTTGGCAGATCAGAGAGGCCGGCGTCGCCGAAGCCGCGAGTTACGGCAGATTGCTTTAAACCGCTTTTGTCATACGGAACGCCTCCGACGGCGAGAAGACCCTGGTTCGCATTCCGAGGCCGCGATGCCGTGCGCAATAAGAAAAAACTGGTTGCCGAAGGTTCGTAAACCACTGTTCGCGATTCGACCACATAGTGGTTACGGAAATCAACGAGGGCGTCGAACGGAACCAGATGGAGTGGTCCGTCACGAACTATGATGACTTGCTCTTTGCTTTGTGCTTCGGGGACTAAATCTAGCAGCAGCTGATATAACCTACGGGCCTCGGCGTGCGCGGCGTGCTTGGCTTTTACCTCCTTCAGGTAGGCAGCTACAACAGGCGAAATCGTCTTCTTCCCAGCCAGCTTTGCGAGTCGGTACTTCTTTCGGGTAATGATCAAACAGTATGACGCGGGGTCGTCAATAACGTATTCGAGTACAGCTTCCGAGGGAGAAAGGTTTCCCTGAAGTTGTGCCAGCGTGATTGTCTGATGCTCGTTCGCTTTCAGTATGCTGATCTCGGGGGTGATCGACCGTGATTGCTCGGCGAGGAAGATGGCATCGCGGAGTTGTTTAATATCCCGGTCTGAATGGGCGGCCATCAGCTTCAGACGAAGCTGTGCAATCTTGTTCTCGGCGGCAATAGAGTCGGGCGATGTCTTCGCTCCCGACATCAAGAGATCTGTCATTACGCGCCCACGAACCTGTTCGAGAATAGCGAAGGCTTTTGCGGCATCACCACCGTGCTCAGCGATCAGGGCAAAGTGCTTCGCGTACAGGTCACTTGCGCCCTTAATAAGGGCTGTCTTCCCAAGCTCACTGTCGGCCTTTCCGATCATCATGTCCTGGATCGCTGCCGCTCGGTCGTATGTGTGGTCGGCTTCAGTGTACTTATGCTGGTCTATCTGGATCTCGGCCAGCACGCCGAGGAACCTCGGGATCAGAGGAATATAGCCAAAGCTCTGCGCCGATGTTGCGGCTTCGTTAGCAAGCGTCTCGGCTTTGGGCAGGTTACCACTCAACCTATATAGATCTGAGAGCTCGCTCTGAAACTGAGGAATAACTTTTCTGCCGTTATAAACAGTTGCATGACGGAGCGCTTCTGTGAGATATGCAATGGCGTCTGGGATGTCGTTCCGAGCCCGGGCGATTGTTGCTGCCGTCGAGTTCAAATCTGCCAGCTCGGCATGGCTATTTTCCGCTTGAGCGTGAGCAAGCGCTTTTTTCAATTCTGCTTGTGCCGTCTCAGTTCGTCCCATATTCACCAACGCGATCAATCGTGCTTCCTCAGCGATTATGGGATACCCTGCGTCCGGAGTTGCATTGGCTACGGCAATGGCTCGATCAGCATACTGTAATGCCTGATCATTCATACCTTGGCTTACCAGACCCGTTGCTGTCGTCGATAAGTAAAAGATTTGACCACCGATGTCTTTAGCCTTCATGGCTCCAATCAGGGCTTCCGCCACGTTTTTCTGGGCGCCGGGAAGATCGCCGTCATAAAAATCTGCGAAGCCGAGTTGACCCTGAGCGCGGTATCGCCATTTTGCATTGCCCAGCTCTCCCGCCAGGGAACTGACCTCGGTCCAGTCTCGCCGCATCGCGGCGCTGTCGATCTCACCATCGAGCTCGCCTTTGACGACTACACAAAACATCCGGAGATCTTTGTCGGATTGCAAGATGGGATTCGTCGCCAGTTCTTGCGTAAGCTTGTACGATAGCTCCGGCAACGAAGCGGGTACCGCGCCGGCTCTGATCGCCCCTAATTCAGCATACAAAGCGTTCCTTTTATCGCCGCCCGTTTCGAACAATTGCTGGGCCTTTATCAAGTAGGGACGCGCAGCGACCCAGTTATATAAGTCTGAGAAATACAGCCCTCGTTGCAAAAGACCTTCTGCCGTATTCTCATGCACGCCCTGTGCTTCCGGCTGTCCGGTGGCGGGCGGGTATTTTCTTGGGCTCTCCATAGATGTTTGCGCATTCGCGATCACGCAAATGATTCCATAGGCCAATAGGCAGTGGGCAACTCGAACGATTCTCATGGCTTTGGTTCCGACTCTTGGGGCAGGCGGCCCTTTATCAAGACCCCTACCGTCATCTTGTGACGCCCGTTTGAAGCAACTTGCAGGTCATAATGTCCGGAGGGTACATGGCTGAAATCCGCTCGCACCCGCAAAAGCACGTCGCCATTCTGCCGGCGTGCTCGTGTTGACTCCGACCACACGATGTGCTGTCTCGACCTCAATGTAATCGAGTACAGGCGCTCGTCGCTTCCGAGCGGCAAACGCAAGGTCAAATCCAACGGTGAATCTGACAGGATTATCTGTGGAACAGAGCCGGCGGTGCCGTGTATGGAGCCGCGTGTCGGAGACGCGTTACTGAGATCAATTAGAGAGGGAACGTACATCGTAGCCTGGGGGTGAGTTGGGTTCCCAGGCGCAGTGATTGGTGCCGGGATGCGTGGGGCGGCGATCGGTTCAGTGCGGCGTCTGGTAACGATCACGTAAACAGCGGTAACCAAAATAGCTGCGACTACCGAAGCGGTCGCGGAACGCCTGATCCAAACAGCGCGCCGATTTCTCTGACGCTGAATTGTTTCAGCCTTTGCACGATCGAGATGAACCATGTACGCAGTGAAGCATGGCGAGCAGGAGGTCAAGTGCTCGCCCGTTGACGGGTCGCTTTGCATCGGCTGAATTGCCAGCAATCTGAGTGCGTTATCGGACGGGCAGCCCATGCGGTTGGGGTTCGGAAAAGCCTCGGACAGATACGAGCGTGCGAAATCGAGCAACTCCCCTTCCTTCTCGAAGAAGCCGCGTTCTCTTATTCGTGTTCTCACTGTTCAAGACCTTGCCGCGGGCCATCGCCCGTTCATTTCAACCCAAGCCTTCTCCGGACCTTCTGAAGTGTTTGGCTGAAGCGCGATTCGGCTGCATGCGCCGAGATTCCATAAACTCTACCGATTTCTTTCCACGAAAATCCTTGACTACGACGGTAGAACATATCGCGTGTAACCGGATCGCATCGCGTCAGGAACTCGCCGACAAGTATCTGCGTTTCCAAGTCACTGGATACGGAGGAACCTTTTGGAGGTGTCGGGTTTCGTTCTCCTATGACTAATTGTCTTCGCCGTACCTTGTTGACCCGCCGGATGAAAGCGCGAAACAAGTAAGCACGCAAGTCGTGAACCTGGACTTCGTTGTGGGCTTGTTGACTTCGCAACACCCGAGAAACAGCCGCTGCCGATTCTTCCAGGAGATTTGTCGCCAGCGCCGGATCACCGACTAGCTTTTCCGCGTAGTGGACTGCTCTTTGGCCGATTTCTTCTGCCGCATCGAGCACGGCAGGTTCAATCGCTCTTCCGAGGGGATCTGTAGGACTAATTCGAAATCCCGCTGCTGATCGGAATTCTCCTGCCATGGTGAGCATCCGGTGTTCGAAAGTCGAACCTTCATCCAACTTCCGCGCGGGCGTTTGCAAAGGCTCGCAACTCGCCTAATTGGTAGAGGCTCAGTATTGCAGAAACCTCAATCTCAGAAATAACCTTTTCTATGACGCCCGACAAGGAGCGGCGGCACGAAACAAGCCGGAAAAGTTAAAGGGAACGAGCGGATTCCGGAGAAAGGGGGTAGAAGGGGGTAGCAGGGGGTGAGGAAAAGCACGGTTCGCGCAATCGGCGCGGTGGCTATTTCCTGCCTGGTTCCAAACGTCGGGATTGCTCAGATTCGTTGGTTCGGCATTGCGTTCTCCGCGAGTGAGCCTCCTTAGCGTTCTCTTAACTTTTCTTTCAGGGTTGCAGCGAACGTGTGATTTAATTTTATGGCTTTTTGGTCTCTAAGCATCTTTATCTCAGCCAGATAGAGCTCATGGTCAGTGGGATTCGTCTTTTCAAAAACCTGCTCCAGGGCGTCAAGCTTGATCTGATTTTCCACCGAAAGAGCGATGATCTCTGCGAGGGCGTTGACCAGCCCTGCACTGGATATGCCTTTGATGGCCATTCGCATCTCCTGTTTTCTGTGTGACCCGACTCGGCATCCAGCGCGCGATTGTCGTTGCAGATAACCTGGCGAGTAAACTTCAGCCAGAATGCCCGAACTGGAACTCATCTCATCGATTCGTTTCGGTTATCGGCGCGAAGAAGGAGTAGCGTTAAAAAAATCTTTCGAGGGTGTTTTCTCCTGGCACCCAGCGGCGCTGAAATCACTGAGTTGGCGCGTCGGGCTGTCATCGAAAAGAGCCAAATCATTGTGGCCAGGGGCGGGTGACGGCACTGTTAACGCCGTGGCCCGCTGGACAGAAGGGGCCGGGTCTTTTAGCGATGCCCTACTAATTCTGCAGCCTCCGCCTCGTTGTTCCACGGCATCAGCGTTCTCTACTGCATGACGACGTCGCTCGCGAATGGTGGCGCCGGGTTGGGAACGCTCGGCCTCCACGAGCACCGGCTGCGCGAATACGCCGCAGTCGCCGGCTATCGTGAGATTCGGTGCGCTTTTCAGGATCCGTTCAACAACTTGTACGAGTTGCGATAGATGTTCGGTCATCAACGTGGTCGGCCAGCAACGTTAGAAATGCGAGACTAACCAGAGCTTCGACATCACATTAGCTGCAAAGTCGGTTTGCAGGCTTCTCGTGATTTCGAGGCTGTCTGGTCGTGTGGAAGAAGGAATGTCACCTGATACTACGGGCCCCGACATGGCCGAGAAACTCACCACCGCATAGAGACCGATCTGGCTTAAGGCGAACCGCAAACGCCCCGCACGGAGAGCCCATCCAACTAAGGCTCGGTTACGTCCGGTGGAAGGACTTTGACCTCTCAGCGGCACAAGTCCTTGATTTTCGCAGATGGACTAACCTGCTCAGGTTCAGCCAGCCTTTTATGTCTTCTATTGGGCCTGGTGGTCGTAGCTGAGGAAGTGAAGAATAAAAGTTCGACCGTTGGATTTCAGAGTCAACTGGCCGAGCAGACAGCCCTGCATCTCCAGGCTGAAGCGAGGCCCTTCGGCTTCGGCTCGTGGCGACATAGCCGCTCACCGAGTTAGGCAAACTCTTGCACGGAGCGACGTATGTTCACCCCGTGCAACGGTTCGGAAATGTACGGGGGCGCGCTCGGTCAATGAGTGTAATCGCGACGTTACGCCGATAATCTTCAGTCATCCGATATCGGGTTCTTGTGCTTGGGATAGAAATACGCTTTACAGACAGGGCAGACTTTTTTTGGTTCTGAAAGAAAGCGGCCGCACTGTCAGGTGGGCCGGGACAAAATCCGCTCGCGGCGTGCGAGATCGAAACTGGGTCTCTATTCGGCCGAGGCGACGTTACGAAAGTAATCCCCGCGAAAAGAGCTCCAAAACATCATGTTGCCCGTTACCGGGGAACAAGGACTGTAGTGACCTTTCGACCGTCCGCGTAACAGTATGAGAATGTTCAACGAGCGCAGATCTGGTGGAAGCTTTGCCAGAGCGGTGAGGAGGAGCAAGTGAAATTCAAGATTCTTATTGCAGCACTGCTGTTTGCTTCTTTGGCTGAGGCGAAGGAGCCGAGGGTGCATCAGAATGGCACCCTGCTGCAGATGGACTCGACCGAGTGTGGGGTTGATGAAAACAGCGGTAAGAGCTTTGTCGGCGAAATAGTGGGCACTGATTCGGCCCACAAGAAAACCCACGCCCTACTCTGCCAGGAATATCTTCTACAGAGTGATACTGTCACCTACCGTATTCGTCCCCGGGACGAGAAGCATCCTGTGTTGTTGCCGGTAGGCCAGAAAGCTCAATTTCGTATTCAGAAGGACAAAATGTTGCTGCAAGTGGAAGATGTGGATAGCAAAGAGCGGGAATACAGCGTAGTTTCCATGACGCCGCGCCACGACAAACCGTAATGGACCTTACTGACCGGCGGTTTCGACGGCACGGGCGGCGCCCTGCACGGCTCCGTGCCGTCCCGGGCTGTTCGCGAGCGCTGCTTTGAATTCTACTAGCGCAAGACGCGGCTGATTCTGTTCCAGGAGAAGATCTCCGAGCTGTTCACGGGCCGGAACAATTGGTCCCGGAGTGATCGGAAGTTTCTCGATTGCGTCTTCGTCGTCGGCTGTTTGACGCATTATCGCTACGGCCTCGTCTGCCTTGTGATCGGCCTGAGATGACCACGCCTCCACCTCGTGGAGAAGAATACCGGTCTGAGTGGCCCAATAGTCGTTGCCAGATGTACGAAGTTGCTGTTCGATCTTCCGTAACTCGGCAAGTTCTCTCCGAGCTTCCGCAGCCCGTCCGCTGCGCGCGAGTCCGAGGCCGCGAGCCCACGCCGCGATTGCGATAACGTGAGGCGGGGCATCTGTAGGCAAAACAATAGA
The DNA here is from genome assembly GCA_963822555.1 of Terriglobia bacterium. Taxonomy (GTDB): domain Bacteria; phylum Acidobacteriota; class Terriglobia; order Terriglobales; family Acidobacteriaceae; genus JAIQFF01. The sequence goes on along the minus strand of CAWGHY010000002.1, from coordinate 1,978,040 downwards.
GGCGGCCTCGGCCCATTGGCGGCGCTCCACTGCGTAGCGAACCGGCATTGCAGCAGAAGCATAGGCAATCTTGGAATCGGTTTCGTCCAGCTTCGGCATACTCTTCAGTTCATGAAGTACCTGAGCGGCATCACTATCGCGGTCCGCCTGCAGATACGCATACACGAGATAATCCATGGCGTGCAGCTCTTCTCCTGAATCGCCTTGGCGGTGTGCCGCTTCTCTCGCGTCTAGGTTGGCATGGATCGAGTCGTCCCACAGGCCGAGTCGCGTGAATATGTGCGATGGCATGTGCAAGGCGTGTGGAGCTGAGGGCGCGACCTGAGAATAGGCTCTTGCTGCAGAAAGACCTCTCTTCGCAAGCTCTGCATTATCGTACGCATGGATGAGGTAATGAGGGATTCCCGGGTGCTGCGGAAAGGTGCGATCCAACGGCTCGAGGAGCTCGGCTGCTTGCTTCTGTTTCGTGTGGGTCTTGTCGGTAGGAGAGGCGTTCGCCAAGAGCGCGAGAGCGTAAAAAACCTGGGCCTCGACATCTTTCCGGTTCTTTGAAGCGAGGTCACTCATGGCGCGCTCGTAGTTCGACGCCCGCGTGTGGTAGGGAACCGTATCAGCATCGTGATAGATGAAGCTCAGGGCATGAATGAACCGGCGCTCCCTTTCGGTGCCTGCGCTGATCTGCCGCGCCAACTGGATCTCCTTTTGCGCAATCGGGATTGCGGTCGGCACTAGCGGCGGATCCCATAGCTGATGAAAGTACGTTATGGCTATTCCCCAATGTGCCATCGCGCACCGCGGATCCCGTTCGGCCACGCCTCGAAATGCATCTTCGGCCGCGTTATAAGCGAAGGAGTGAAGCAGAGCCACACCTCGGTCGAACTGCTCATGAACGGATGCTGTGCAGGAAATCGCGAACGACACTCTTCCCAGTTGCTCAGGTGCGTGGTGGCTGTGTGTCTCTTGCGGGGATGAGACAGGGATAAGGAGCAGCAAGGTGACCAATGTTGTCCATGAATCCATCCGAAACCTCCCTGCTCGTGGCGTCCTGGTGCGTTTGCAATTCTATCTCGAATTGAGAGCGGGCTGGCGTGTAGAAGTATTTCTATGAGCGGACGGTCGCACAGTGAGGATGCGGTTTTGTGGCGAGAGTCAGAGGACATTTTCTCGGCAAGAAACCTTGATCGACACTTGTGGGAATATTTTCATCACTAATTCTCTGATAGGTTGTGATCCGTGATTTGTACACGTAAGAAAAAGAGGGAACCGTTTGCACCGAAAAGTTCACGAGAAAGTTCTCGAAACGGTCTAAATTTCTTCTAGAAGCCGACGTTTAGGCGAACATCGGCGCTGAGTTGCATCGTTAGACCCTCTTCCGTTTTTCGCCAACGAAGGCAAGCGATGCGGCTTCAACTTGCTGGTTCGAATTCTTGTTTCGGCACGGTCGTTTCCGTCCTTGTCACCGGGGAGGTCCTTTTTGGCAATCTGCTTCACAAGCTCTACTGGAATCTGCTCGAAATGTGTCTCGGACTTCTGCATAGCGATTACCTCCTTCTGATCTTTCTAAACGGTAGCAGGCGCGAAGTCGTACGGGTCATATTGTTAGCGGAAACGGAATTTCATTCAGCCGCCGATAAGCCATTGAAGTAACGAGATTTGTACCGTCATCGTTTTAGGGCGAGTGCTCGTAGCGGTGAGCCTATCGTGGCTGCGTTTAATTTCTCTTGACGCACTTGCAACCTTGAGATTACGATTACGAGACGTTACGTTAAGGTGTTGGTCTAAAGCAGGGAGTTTATATGTGCCCGCGAGCCATGAATTTCAAAACGATGTCGCAAAAGGATGTCCCACAAGGTCGAAATGGAAAGCACAAACAGATCGTTACCAAAATTCTCGCTGATCTCGATCAACTGAAAGAGGGCGTTGCACTCAAGGTGCCCTTGGCTGAACTTGCGGAAGGCAAGGAAAGGGTTCGTGCAGCGTTGAATCGCGCAACCCGCAAAGGGAGTCGTAACGTTGCGACCGCCACTGACACCAATTACCTGTACGTCTGGAACCAAAACCAGTAGGCAGCACGATTGAACGGATCCCCGTCGAGTAACGAACAGACGCGCTGTATAGGAGACAACTGATGGCCATCAGCGAGCAGTCGATCCATTTTGCAAACGCGACGCTCGGAACCGAGCGTCACATTTGCGCGTTCTTTCACTCCTCGGATGAAGAGTACAGGGTGCTCCTGCCATTTATTCGCGAAGGAATCGAACGTGGGGAGAAGGCCTTTCACATCGTGGATCCGCGCACCATGGAAGACCATTTTCGTCGCTTGCGAGAGGCGGGAATCGAAACTGAAGCGGCGGGCCAGCGGGGACAGTTGGTAGTGAAACGCTGGCAGGATGCTTATTTGCGCGACGGTCATTTTGATCAAGACCGTATGTTGTCCCTCATCGAAGAAGTTCTGTCTGCAGGGCCTAAGGAGGGCTTTCCACTAACTCGGCTTGTTGCCCATATGGACTGGGCGCTGGAAGACTTTCCCGGTGTCAATGATCTGGTTGAATACGAAACGCGGCTGAATTTCATCTTGCCGAAGTACAAAGACCCCGTTATATGAACGTATGACTGCGCCAAGTTTGGCGCCGGCATTGCAATGGATATTTTGAGGACGCACCCCATGGTGATCCTTGGAGGCGTACTTCAGAAGAACCCGTTCTTCGTGCCTCCAGCAGAGTTTCTGGCGGAACTCCGGGAACGTGGAGCCTACGGCTCGCGCCCGACGGCAGGATAAACGAGATGGGAAACGATGAGAAAGAAATCCGGGAGCTCCGGCGCCTGCTTCGCGATCTTGTGGCTTTAGCCACGACGCCTGCAGGGTGGGTAGGGCGCGATCGAGCCCAGATTGTCGAAAGTCTCGCCGATGTCCTCCTGCATACCTTACGAGCTGACGCGGTATATGTCTGTCTGCAGTCACCAAAAACAATCGAGGTGGTTCGTAGCCCTGTGCATCCTGGATTTAGGGATCAGGTTAGAGGCCTGTGGCCACGGTCGGCGACTGGCAACCTGCACATTGACAGGGTTGCCGGATCCGCATGGCCGGGCGCGTTAAGGGTCGCAATGCAACCACTCGGCATTTCGGGAGACGATGGTTTCATTGTCGTCGGCTGTGCGAGTCCTGGGTTCCCGAATGAATCAGAGGTATTACTGCTATCTGTAGCGGCGAACCAAGCTGCAGTGGCGCTGCAAGCTGCTCGCTTGCGAACAGAAGCAGAGTCGGTGGAACGCAAGCTGAGAGCGGCCGCTGAGTCCGAGCGGAGCCGTTTGCGCGAGCTCTTTATGCAAGCGCCGGCCGCGATCGGGTTCCTGAGTGGTCCCGAGCACCGCTTCACGTTCGTGAATCTCGACTACCTGAAATTGACAGGACGCCAACGGGCCGAAGATTTTGTTGGTAAAACGGTGCGTGAAGCAATCCCCGAACTCGAAGGACAGGGGCTATTTGAACTACTCGATGGGGTCTATCAGACCGGAATTCCTTACATAGGCACAGCGAGAAAAGTCAGTTTGAATCGGGGAGTCAAGGGCCAACCCGAAGACACGTATTTCGACTTCATATATCAACCCATACGGGATGCTGCCGGGCAGGTCGAGGGGATTTTAATTCACGGGAATGACGTTACGCAGCAAGTGCTGGCGAGGCAAGAAATCGAAAAACGCGAGCGACAGTTCCGCACGCTGGCGGAGTCAATTCCTCAACTGGTGTGGATGGCAGAACCCGATGGCTACATCTTTTGGTACAACCAGCGCTGGTACGAGTACACCGGCACGACACCGGAAAAAATGGAAGGGTGGGGCTGGCAAACGGTGCATGATCCCAACGTTCTGCCGAAAGTTCTCGAGGGTTGGAAGCACTCGATCGCAAAAGGCGAGCCGTTTGAAATGGTGTTCCCACTACGCGGAGCCGACGGCGTGTTTCGTGATTTCCTAACCAGAGTCCATCCCGTAAAGGACGAGAATGGCGCCGTGACCCGCTGGTTTGGCACTAATACGGATGTCACGGCGCAGCGAAAAGCGGAATTGGCAGTGCGCGAAAGTGAACGGCGCTTCCGCGAGATGATTGATGCTCTTCCAGCGGCCATCTATACCACGGATGCGGAAGGGCGATTAACTCACTTCAATCCTGCCGCAGTCGACTTTTCCGGCAGAACGCCAGAACTGGGAACGGATCGGTGGTGCGTCAGTTGGAAGCTTTACTACCCCGATGGCCGGCCAATGCCACATGATGAATGTCCGATGGCCATTGCCTTGAAGGAAGGCCGAATTATTCAAGGAGCCGAGGCCATTGCAGAAAGGCCCGACGGAACCCGTCGTTGGTTTATTCCATATCCGACTCCGATCAGGGATATCCAGGGCAAAATTATTGGCGGCATTAACATGCTGCTGGATGTTACCGAACGCAAACAGGCTGAACACGCGACGGTGCACTTGGCCGCCATTGTTGCTTCCTCCGACGATGCCATCATCAGCAAGAACCTCGATGGCATTATCCAAAGCTGGAATAAGAGTGCCGAACACATGTTCGGCTATACCGCTGAGGAAGCAGTCGGAAAACACATCACGCTCATCGTTCCTGAGGATCGCAGGAACGAGGAAAAGAACATTCTCGCACGGTTACGGCGCGGAGAGAGGATCGACCATTTCCAGACGGTCCGTTGCCGTAAAGACGGCAGCACGCTCGATCTATCGCTCACCATCTCTCCTGTCAGAGATTCGACAGGGCGGGTGACCGGCGCTTCTAACGTAGCGCGCGATATTACGCACCTGAAGCGAATCGAGCGAGCTTTGCGCGACAGCGAAGAGCGTTTCCGCGCGATGGTCGAGACCACACCCGAATGTGTAAAGGTAGTGGCCCCCGATGGTACTTTGCTGCACATGAACTCAGCAGGGCTAGCGATGGTCGGGGCGAAGCTCGCGCAAACGATAGTCGGCAAAAGTATCTACGACTTGATTGCTCTTGAAGACCGCGAGAAGTTCCGGGTCTTCAACGAACGTATCTGCGGTGGTGACAAGGACTCGTTTGAGTTCGACATGATCGGGCTCGATGGTACGCGGCATCACATGGAAACGCATGCCGCACCGTTCCATAATCCGGATGGCCGCATCGTGCAGCTGGCCATCACACATGACGTTACGGAACGCAAGCGGGCGGAGCTCGCGTTGCGGGAAAGCGAACAGCGCTATCGGGCAGTCACGGATGCCTCGCCGATCATGGTTTGGATGTCGGGACTAGACAAACTTTGCTACTACTTCAACAAAGGATGGTTGGACTTCGTCGGTCGCACTCTGGAACAGGAAGCGGGCAATGGCTGGGCAGAGAATGTCCATCCCGAGGACTTTGATCGCTGCCTGCAAATCTACGTCAACGCCTTCGATGCTCGACAGCCATTCGAGATGCAGTACCGGTTGCGACATCACACTGGTCAATACCGTTGGATTACTGACCACGGCACGCCACGTTACGCACCGGACGGAACGTTTGAAGGTTATGTGGGCGGATGCCTCGATATCCACGATCAAAAAGAAGCGGCAGACAAGGCCCGACAAGCCGACGTAAACTTGCAGCTGATGAAAATACAAGACGAGGAGCGCCGTCATATCGCGCGCGAGTTGCACGACAGCGCGGGTCAGACTTTAACGGTGCTTGGCATAAGCCTGGCCCAGCTTGCCCAGAAGACTGGCCGACGTGCACCCGAGATTGCGACTGACGTCGGAAACATTCAAGAGACGGTTCAACAACTCCATCGCGAAATACGCACTGCTTCTTACCTGTTGCATCCGCCGCTTCTCGATGAAAATGGTTTGTATTCTGCGATTAGCTGGTACGTTGAGGGGCTTCGCGAACGCAGCAATTTGGACATTCAGTTGGACATTTCTGAGAGTTTTGGGAGATTACCCGGCGATATGGAACTAGTCATCTTCCGTTTGGTGCAAGAATGCCTGACGAACGTCCATCGACATTCCGGCAGTAAGACTGCTTCGATCCGAATGGCACGAGAAGCGACTCAGATCACTTTAGAAATCAGGGATCAAGGCACGGGGATGTCACCAGCACGGTTAGCCGAGATACAATCGGAACGCTCGGGAGTCGGAATAAGAGGTATGCGGGAAAGGCTGCGGCAAGTCGAGGGCAAGATGAATATCGAGTCCGGGAGTTTTGGTACGCATATATTCGTAATGATCCCAATTCCCAAAACCAAACCTTGGGAAGAAGAGAGGAAGACTGAGCCCTTGCAAACTGCTGTTTGAAAGTGCGCATACATTATCAAGGTCGGTGACCTAGTCTCCGTGCCCTCAACATAGCTTGCGGGTAGACGCCGTAATCGCAAGGAGGGACGGCTAGGGTGTGCTTGGAGAGTGAACCAATCGAGGCGGGCGCCGCCTATGGCTACGTCGACATAAGTCGTGGATGGCAGCTCCGTGCGGGCTGTTCCTGGGGATCCCACCGACCCATTCAAACTCGGCAGTAAACGCCACCTGATTTGCGACGCGAGGGGCACGGGGTTCCTCTCGCGATACAACTGACCGGAGCCAATCGTAACAACTCTCAACAAGTAATTGCACTTATTGAGGCAATCCCATATTTGCGGGAACGCGAGGACGTCCGCACTCCGCCCTGATTGCGTACTAGACGACTGCGGTTATCGCGCGGAGGCAATACCGCGAGCTGTTTCGAACCACATCGTACCGTGCCTCGCGCTGCGCGTCACTGACAATTAGGGACTCAACGCCGCAATAATATCCGCGCCGGTGGCAGACGCGAGCACGCAGTTCCAGAACGTGCGATGAGGACGACAGAGAAAATCGCGGTTGAACACCCTGTTCAAGTTCTCCGGAAACCATGGCTCCCATTCCCGCCTCATTCACATCCGATATTCGCCCCCAAAAATCAGACTTCCCAGCCGAGCGAAAGACGGTGATCGTGACCCGCCCATCAAGGCAAAACCGGCGGCACTTGCGTTGCGGTGTGCCATCTCTGGAGCCTTTGATTTTCGCTCAGATAGCAATGCAGTTGGAGATACGGAAATGCAGTTGCAAATACTACAGGCAGGCGTGACTCCGACAATACGGTAGCCTGGCCTCTTACTTCGCCGGAGCTGTTTCCGCGGAGAGGAGCATACCTCCGATTACTGCACAAGCTATTCCAAGCCCGTGAGGCGGCTTTATGTTCTCGTGCAGCAGGGCAGGGGCGAGCAGGACCACGAAGACAGGATACAAGGCAGTCAGGGGTTCGACGATCGAGGCCTTGCCACCTTGACGCATCGCCGCTAGCAAGCTCAAGAAGCCCAGACCATTGAAAACGCCATTCAGCAACGCCCAGCCCAGGCTTTTGGTTGAATACTCGAAAATCGAGTTCCCCGGGAACAGCAATGGCTGCAAAAGCATGAATCCCGCAGCCGCCCAAACCAAAGCTGCGGAGGCGGAGATATAGTTCATGGCCACTTTTTGAAACAGCCCCAGAGTGCCCCATGACATCAGCACCAGGACGGATAACCAGATCCATGTCGGAAGCATGAGTCCCTTCATAAAGAGAGCAGCAGAATTGCAACCATGGCAAAACATACTCCAAGGAGTTGCAGTTTGTTGATTTTTTCCCGCAGGAATGTGACTGCGAGGAGCACAGTAGCAACCGGATACAGCGAAGTAGTTGCCGTAACGATGGAAGCATTATCGCCGGCGCGGTATGCGCCGTATAACGCGATGCCGCCCAGTCCGAGGAGCAAGCCACTGATAAGGGCGTAAGTGTTGCCGCGCAGACTTTGCTTCAGTTGCGGCCTCTGCACTGCCACCATTACCACACTAACCAGCAGAAATCCAAATGCAGAGACGAACTGCATGGTGGTCGGAGGAATCTCCTCAGAACCGAGCCGGGCGGTAAATGCCCATGCTGTCCAGCACAATGATGCGGCAATCGAATACCAAAACCAGCTTTTTTTGAGAGTGTTGGCGGCAGAGCGAATGACCGTAGCCAAGCTTTTGGGAACAAGGGTTGCGGTGAAATCTGCAGTTAGGATCTCAGACGCTTGTTCCCTTGGGGCGCGGTTTAAGGGATACCCGGAGCCGGTAACTTCATCTTGATCGCGAACAGCAGAACGTGCAGGGGCAGCAGCAGCTCCGCCCGTCAGTGACCGGCTGTAACCGGACGGGCTGGCAGGCTGTCGATGTTCTCCCGATGAAGGTGCGCCATCAACCATGATAATTCTTGGATGCTATACATTTCGCACTGCTAACAACCCGCAGTAAATCGTAGCGTAGTGATCTGGGAGCAGAAAGTGACGATGGTCATGCCTAAAGGCAATTACTTTAGGTGCGAGGCTAGAAGTCCACCGCTGAGCGCAAATGTGGAGTGCTCACGCAAATGCGCCCCTTGCACGAAGTGGTCGGCCGTCAGTATGGCCAAGTAATGAATAATCTTTAACCCATCGCTTGAGGGCTTCTTCCTGAACGGATGGCTGAAATCGTAATCCGACCAGGCGGCCCGAATACCACCGAGGAGATGCTGCAAGGGAGAAGGAGCCGGCGTACGGCAAAATGAAATGAAGTCCTATCTCTTGAGGGAGATCGGCATTCCGCAGGAGGCGTATAGCCATGCCTCCGTAACCGACGTTCTTCGTGATACCGGTTAGTGTCCTTCCTCCCCCATCAATTCTGACGAGAGTTGCGATTGGTACACGTCCGCACGCCCCCACGCCGCGGGAGAGCAGCGACTGAGTTGCCTCGACCGCCGCTCGAACACTCGAATCACTGTCCGTTTGCAACAAGGCATTAATCCCCAATTCGACGAACCGCCTCGCTTCCTTTGGCCCCCCGATTCCGTAGATTACTGTCCGGCGCGGCACAAACCAGGGCGAATTCCTTAGCCCGGCTACGGCGGTTCCGACAAGAGGTAGCACACAGGCGTTGATCTCACGATGGTGATCGGTCTGACCCGATCGCAAATCCACAGTGAGAATGCTCACATTAAGCCTTTCGAACGAGTCAGCAAAGCCGACCAGCAGCTTGGGGTCAACCTTGAAGCCTGCCAAGGTGAACTGGCGGTTCTTGGGCATTCTTGTAGAAGTTTCCTTCATGAGTTGGAGAAATTCGCCGTCTTCTGACCCGACAAGGCAAAAGGCCGTTTAGTCTCTCTAGCAAAATACTCTCGTCGGTCTTCACGCAGCCCAATAACGTTCATGAGTGATACACCTAGGTAACGTAGCCTTACCACTCTGTGGATTCCTACCGACGAGTTTGCAAGCGCCCTTGAGGGATGCCGATTACTTCAGTTACTTGCTGCGGTCACTCGGGTTCGCCTAACGTCGATTCCAGAAACGGGACCAGGGGCTGGACTTCTATGACTCACCCAGTGAGCAGACTGATCGCACTTCTAACATTTTTTTTCTTGCTCTTTTCTGTTTCCGGGCGGGCGCAAAACACAGCCGAACTACAGGGAAGCGTTTTGGATCCCGCTGGCCACCCCGCGGTAAGCGCGTTTGTCATTATTAGCAGCAACAGCACCTCATTATTGCGCGCAGCCACGACCGACGACTCCGGCAACTTCGAGTTCACTTCATTGCCAGTCGGCACTTATAGCCTCGAAGTAAAAGCTGACGGTTTTCCCAATTCCCAGATTCGTGACCTGCGTGCAAGCATCGGACAAGTGATTCGGATTGGAATCGTCCTCGGCAGCAATGACGTCCACTCTTCGCAGCTTCATGCCACTGGCACGTCGGTGGTTGAGACATCGAATACGCAACTTGGCGTGGTGATGAGCGATCTGGAAGTATCCAATCTTCCACTCAAGTCCCGCGACACCTTCGAGTTACTTCAACTGCAGCCGGGTGTGCAAAGTACGTTAGGCGCGGACCTCTTCTTTGGGGGCGATCAGCCTGGAGTGGTTTCCGTCAACGGCGGGCGGGCACGCTCGAACAACTACAACGTCAACGGCGGACACTCAGGGGACCAGTTCATTAACGCCCCTTCGATCCAGCCTTCTCCGGATTCAATCAGCGAATTCCGCGTTATTTCACACAATTACGACGCCGAACTGGGTCGTAATTCCGGATCCGTGATCAACGTGATCACAAAATCTGGTAGCAACACGCTTCATGGCAGCATTTACGAATATTTTCGCAACAAGGTGCTGAACGCCCGAGGATATTTTGACCCAGAAACTCCCGACTTCAAACAGAACGAGTTCGGCGGCATCCTGGGCGGGGCTATCCGACGGGATAAGACTTTCTTTTTCTCTTCCTATGAAGGTCGCAGAGTGCGGCAGGGAATTACATCCGACGCTGTGCCTGTACCAACGCAGCAAGAACGCGGAGGCAACTTCTCGGCAGGCCCGGCTTTTACGGGCATACTGAGCGACAACTCCGTCGCAACCAAACTTGGCAGCCGTCCCGGATGCACCTCGGCAGTCGCGGCGAATGGCGGAGCCGCGATCGCAACCGGTACTCCGTATGCCAGCATCTTCCCTGGGAACGTCATTCCAGCATCGTGCTTCGACCCGACGGCAGCAGACTTGATGAACAAATTTGTTCCGATGCCGAACGTTGGCGCTCAGACGTTTCTTTCAGTCCCCGAGGCTAAAGTTCGCCAGGACCAGATCACGCTTCGTTTGGACCACAACCTTACGAGCCAGCAGCAGCTCAGCTTTTATTATTACGGAGCTGATGGACTTGATGGTGAACCGTTCTCTCGATTCCAGGCGGCAGGGTCGAACCTTCCTGAATTTGGCAACCTGACTCGAGACCGTTTTCAGCAACTCAATCTGTCGCACAACTGGATGGTCAACGGTAAGACGACCAATGAAGCCCGCTTTGTGTTTTACCGGGGCGCGCAGGGCCAGTTCCTGTCTCCCCAACACACCGGCCTGGTGCAGGATTCGTGCGCCACTGTACCGGCGGACCAGTGCTTCTCCGACCCTTCCAACCCGCGCCTCGGTATCACTCCCGGATATGGAGCCAGTCACGAAGGTGTACCGTTTGTCTCTCTGGCGGGTGGATTCGCGCTCGGTAACAATGCCAACGGAAGTTTCGCCCAGACGGGGAACGTTTATCACGGGTTCGATAGCGTCAGCAAAATCATCGGCAAGCATTCCCTGAAATTTGGGGCGGACGTCCGCAACCAACGTTTTCACCAGACCTACTTCTACAATATCAACGGGAACTTTGAATTCTCAGGTGGCGGTCCGAACGATGTGGGCTTCGCTGACCTGGTCCCTAACTATCTTCTGGGGCTTCCGGACACCTACTCACAAGGTTCCGCGAACGCGGTCGACGTCCGTACCACCCAGCTTGGGATATTCGCGCAAGACGCCTGGAAGGTGAAGCCCAACCTCACGCTTTATTACGGGCTGCGCTGGGAGTTGAACACGCCGCAGGAGGACGCGGGCAAGCGCATTCAGGCTTTTCGCCCGGGCCAGGCCAGCAGCATCTACCAGTGTGAGCTGAGTGCCTCGGATCCATTGACGGCGACTTTTGGTTCGAACGACTGCTCACCAACCGGACCTGCGGCATCGGTTTTTCCACTCGGATTGGTGCTGCCAGGGGACAAGGGTGTGCCCGTGGGTCTAACCAATAATTATCTCAAGTCCCTCGCTCCGAGATTCGGCCTGGCTTGGTCGCCTGACTGGACGGATGGTTGGGTAGCGAAGTTCTCGGGCGGCCCGGGCAAGTCGAGTGTGCGAATGAGCTGGGGGATGTTCTACGACAGCAATGAGGAGTTGATGCTGGCGTCTTTTGCTGCACAACCTCCATTTGGCGGCAGCACATTCATCAGCAATGTCTTCTTCAATACTCCGTTTCTCGGCCAGAATGGAACCGTGACGCCGAACCCGTTTAACGGTTATTCAAATCCAGCTCGGGGCTCGGCGGTAGATTTCGCGCTCTTCCGTCCTATTCTCTTGTTTGGGAACTTTCCCGACACGCTGCGCAGCCAATATGCGGAGCAGTATCACTTCACAATTCAACGCCAGCTTCCGCAAGACATGATGCTGCAGCTCGGGTACGTCGGCAGCCAGGGTCACCGGTTGCTGGCCAGCCTGGACCAGAATTTCGGCAACGCCAGGACCTGCCTTGATCTGAACCAGATCCCGGGAATGTCGTGCGGGCCATTTGGCGAAGACACCGCCTACTCGATTCCAGCGGGCGCAATTCCTGCGGGCGTCACCTTGCACTTACCTTATGGTTCGGTGCCGAGCGTTACTGGTCCGAATGCAAGCCCGATCACTTTGGTTGGGTTGCGCAAGTATTCGTCTCCTTTATGCCAGCCCACTACCGGGGCGGGTTGTCCGCCTGACGGTGTCCCGGTGTTCAGCAGTCTGTTCGCGATGGAGCCTGTTGCGAACTCGGCCTACAACTCGCTTCAGGCGCAACTCAACAAACGCTTCTCTCATGGACTGCAGCTTTTGGCTTCGTACACTTTCAGCAAGTCGATCGACACTGCTTCCAGCTTCGAGAATTCAGTTAATCCAATCGACCCGAGCCGGTCTCGAGCCCTGTCTCTGTTCGACGCTCGCCACAGATTCGTATTGAGCGGTTATTGGCGGGTCCCGGACTGGAAGATGTCGAACTGGAGCAGGCACATCATCAATGGGTGGGCGGTGTCTACGATCTCCACCTGGCAGTCGGGATTTCCAGTTCGAATTACATCTTCCGGCGATCAGGAACTAATGGGCAGCTTCGATTTTGAGGCCCCGGGCGAGCCAAACCAGGTCGCGCCATTCCGCCGCCTGGACCCGCGGACATCAGGCGGCTACTACTTCGATCCCGCATCTTTCGTCGATGGCTCTCTCGGTCAGATCGGCAACGCGCCACGCACCGTATGCTGCGGTCCCGGGATCATAAACTTCGATTTCGCCTTCCACAAGACTGTGGCCTTAGGCGAGCGCAGCAATCTGGAATTTCGCACCGAATTCTTCAACCTGTTTAATCATACGCAATTTTTTAACCCCGACGGAGACATTACGGGAGGATCAACCTTCGGATTGGTAAACCGGGCGAGAGACCCTAGGCTGGTTCAGGTTGCATTGCGGCTTGCTTTTTAGCGCCGGCCGTTCTGACCGCACATGAGGATGACGAGACTAAGACACCTTTTATTGCTCGTAGCGCTCCTCGCGGGCGGAATGAGCGCGACTGCCCAGACGGAACGGAAGATTACTCATCGTGAAGAGCCGGAGTATCCGGAACTTGCGATGAAGCTGAATCTTCACGGTACGGTCAAACTGAAGATCTGGATTAGTCCGGACGGTACGGTGCGCCGGGTGGAATACGTGGGAGGCCACCCGGTATTGGCGGAGTCTGCATTGAAGGCAGTAAAAAGCTGGCACTACGAAGCCGCTACAAAGGAATCAAATACGATCGTGGGATTGAAGTTTTGAACTCCAGTGTCCCCGGTTCTCCAAGTCTAGTGAAAATCTCGGGTCGTTCGAATGCGGGCCGCCATCGGGAGCGTTCTTCCGTGATCTACAAGATCCTGATCGTAGTGTTCGCCACCTTCGCGGTTTGGCTGATGTTTCGGGTTGGAGAGGGAGAGCGTGAATTCAGGGAGTCTCAGCAGGCTTTACGACACGTTACCAGTTGGCGGCAGGAAGCCCGAGTGGGGGCCCAGGTTAACCAGCAGGCTGAAGTTATGTGCTCTGACGATGAGCGCGGGCCGGACATGAGTGCTTCCCATTCGAAAGATGGCGCGGCGATTGGCGTGAGGGTTCAATCGGTTGAAAATGGTCCTAGTTCTCACCTTCGAGTTTCAGGAAATCTACCCGATAAGTCGGACAATGTCCGCAAGGTAACTGCGCCTTGCGAAAAACTGCTGCACGGCGAATTTCCTTACCCGTTGCCGGACTATGACCATCTGATCAAGCACACCAAAATCATTAAGGGGGCAATCGAGTCAGTCGAAGGTCTGAATTGCCAGGAATGGACAACAGTTCGCGTGATTCCTGGCCGTTTCGCTCCGGCACAGCCTTTTGATGATGCACAAATCTGTATCGGCCTTGATGATCATCTCCCCCGGCGCGTTAGGTACGAGAAGGTTGAATACATATTCTACGACTGGAACACTCCCATTCAGGTCGAAGCAAACCCAGCGCCGTGAACGCGGCGTCCCTAGCAGGCTGCGGAAAAAGGGTTATCGCGACATAGATTCCTACACGATTTCTGCAATCTGGTGAGTCATCGAAGAATCTTCGGAGCAATCGCTCGGTGCCCAACTGACCTTTCGCGGCGGGCTGGCGCTTTGCCCGTTGATTATTTCGTTCGAATCGCTATATTTCGCATGCGAACTAGATTAAGCGGCTGCCGCGAATGTGAAGGAAGACCCATCGCACTTTCAAGATTCCGCGATGCCGAAGCCTGCGCAACATTGCAAACGTCTTCACTGGTCCGTCAACTGGTTCGCGAGCACGGATTACATTCTTCCAAGATCGATGTGGAGGAACTCGAGAAGAAACACGATAAGGCCTTCAATCAATCAATAAGTACTATCGAGCCGCTTCCGGGAGCAGAAGAACTGCTTCGGTACCTCACGCAGCATCGTGTGGGATGGGCGATTGCAACGACCGGCGGAAAACAACAAACGAACAAACTGCTCCATGCGCTGCGAATTCCGCTAAGACGGTGGTCGTTACCGGCGATGACGTTGCCAAGGCTAAACCGTCTCCGGATGTATTCGTCAGCGCGGCCAAGCGTTTGAAGGTACCAGTGGAACAATGCGTTGTCGTTGGCGACAGCGTTTGGGACATGCTTGCCGGAGGTCGCAGGCGGGCGCTTTCGGTGGGTCTTCTCTCCGGTGGTTACAGCCAGGCCGAACTGGAACAAGCTGGCGCCTTTCGCGTCTATGCTGACCCCGCCGACATGCTGGAACACATCGAAGACCTTCGTCTAGGCTAAACCGGCCCTGAAAAGGCTGGCGTCGGCGGTTCAACTCCGTCCCTGGCCACCACATTTCAAAGCAGTTAACTCCATTTTCCATTTCTCATATCACCTGCTGGTTACCTGCACTTCACCTGCTGAGTTCCCAAGACCCTACTGGACCGTGGAAACAACCGGTTCCACCTTCGACAAGTCAGAAGAACCCAGTTCCTCTTGTGAGCTTTTCTTTTTCGGATCGTGGCTGAAGAGCTCTTCGAGGAACATCCCCTGGGCTTCGAGCTTGTCTTCGGTCATGGCCTTGGCATAAATCTCCAGCGTCGTTCTTAAATTTTGGTGCCGGAGAGACGACTGCGCTGCCTTGGACTTGATCAAAATTGATTTGCTGGGTCTGGGAATGCTCAAAGCGATGAAAAATACACTGGAGCTGATTCCCGCTCATTATGACGAAAAGGTCGACATTGCGCACCTGCCGCAAGATGATCCTCTGGTTTTTTCCGCCCTGCAGAAAGCCGACGCCATCGGAATTTTTCAGCTGGAGAGCCGGGCGCAGCTTTCTTTTCTTCCAAGACTCTTCCCCAAAACCTTCTACGACATTGTGATCAGCACAGGATCGATCCGCCCTGGGCCGATTCAGGGTGACATGATTAATCCGCTGATCAAGCGCAGGCAAGGACTGGAACTGATTTCTTATCCTCATCCCGTCCTTGAGGACACGCTGGCGCGCACCTATGGAGTGATTCTGTTCCAAGAGCAGGCACTTCAGGTCTTGATGAAAGTTGCCAACTTCAGCGCTGCGGAAGCCGAGCAGGCTCGACGCGCCATGACCCACAAGCGTTCCCGAGAATTGATGGACCCGATCCTCAAGCGCGCGCGCGAAGGCATGTTCAAAAACAGAATTGATGCTGAGGCCCAGGAAAGAATTGTCCACTGCATTGAGAGCTTTCTGGGCTATGCCTTTCCCGAATCGCATGCCTACAGTTTCGGGTTGATCGCGTATGCCAGTGGCTATTTGAAGTGCCACTATCTGGCGGCATTCACCGCGGGTTTGTTGAACGCGCAACCGATGGGATTTTATGCGCCCAGTGTCCTGATTAAGGATGCCCAGGCCCATGGGTTAAAGGTGAAACCGATCGACATTCTGCGTTCCGATTGGGACTGTATTCTCGAAAAGCAAGAGCAAGAAATTGTTCTACGGCTTGGCTTCCGGTACGTGCGAAAGCTGCGGGAGGATAGCGCGAAGGCGATTGTGGCTGCGCGACAGCAGGCTCGCTTTGAGGACATTCCAGACTTAACGCGCCGGGTACCGGGCTTGCGGAGAGATGAGTTGCAGAACCTGGCGGCCTGCGGCGCGCTGAATCCGCTCGACAACAAAAACCAGCTCCATCGACGGGACGCTCTCTGGCAGGTTGCGAAGTTCGGAATGCCGACTGGGCCGTTATTCAAAGACATTCCAGATTACGATCCAACTTCGATTCTTTTGCGCATGACCGATATGGAGAGGCTGATTACGGATCACCATATTTCGGGATTCACGATTGGCAGGCACGCCCTGGCCTATCGAAGAGAGGACCTGAATCGCATGCATCTGTCCACCCTTTATGACGCCAGGAACAGCAATGCGGGAGAGTTTGTGAAGACGGCTGGCGAAGTCACCGTCACGCAGAGACCGGGAACGGCGAAAGGAATCATGTTCATGACGCTGCACGATGAGACCGGCTATTGTGACGTGGTGATCAAGCCCGCGGTGTATCAGGAACATCGGGCGCTCATCAAGAAGAACAGATTCCTGCGTGTCCAAGGGACGTTGCAGAAAGTAGAAAATGCAAAAGAACGTGGTGCGTTCGTTGTGTCTATCAATGCGAAGCAGTTATTTCCCTTGGATTTTCCCAGGATCGAGACGCAACGGCGGCACGCGCACTTAGGGCAAAGAGATAAACTGACGTTCTTATGTGTGGACGCTACCGGCTCACCGCGAAAGAGCGCTACCTGCGCGACCATTTCGGTCTGGACGTCGGAGTCAAATGGTTGCCCCGGTGGAACATTGCGCCTACGCAAATGATCCCAACCATCCGGCAGCATCCCAAGGAACCGGTGCGTATTTTCAGTCTCATGCGGTGGGGGCTGATTCCGTATTGGGCAAAAGACGCATCCATCGGGCTCAAGACCATTAACGCGATGTCGGAGACTGCTGCTGTAAAACCGGTGTTCCGCGATGCTTTTAAATACCGGCGTTGTCTGATTCCCGCGGACGGATTCTACGAATGGAAAAAAAATCGGACCGAAACAGAAGCAGGCGTACAACTTTGGCACGTTCGACGGCTCCGTATTCGCGTTCGCGGGATTGTGGGACCGCTGGCGCCAACCGGACAATACGATACTCGAGACCTGTGCAATCCTGACGACACCGCCGAATTCAGTCGTGGCCGAAGTACACGACCGGATGCCGGCCATTTTGCATGAAGAAGACTACGATCGCTGGCTTGATCCGGGAATCATAGACCCTGACCGCGTTGCCGATTGTCTCCAGCCGTTTGATCCCAGGTTGATGAAGAAGTATCCCGTGAGGAACCGCGTAAACCGTCCTGAGAACGATGACCAAGAGTGTGCCCAGGAAGTTCCAGCCGAAAATACTTCTTTGCCTTTGTTTGAAGGTCCGGAAGAGCCGGCTGACTCTCCAACCTGATTAGAGAAGTTCCTTGATTTCACGAAATCGCATCTGCACGGCGTCCCACGAAGGATGCGGCGCATAGCAAAGAAGTTGACACTGTTCCTCGTACTCCTTGCCGATGACCGCTCCGAGATCCGCCGAGGGGAATAGAGCTTCGCTTTGGGCGAAGCTCATTTCCGCGGGCGGGAAGTATCGTTTGGCAAAATGCTCCTGGCTGATCCGGTCATAGTCGGTTTTGATCGTGGCATATTCTTCGGAACGAAGCATGGCAATCACTTCATCCTGCCCGGAAAGCTGAAACAGATCGTAATAATGACGCGCATACGTTCCAAGGGCCTGCCCATCGCGCATCAGAAGTTGAACCTTGCCATGAATCGCAAACAATTTCTCGACGAAGGTCCGTCGAAAGTGCAGGAGCCGCATGGGAAATGGCGCTTCGTCATCAGCACCGAGCGAGACCCCGGTCTCCTGCAGAAATTGGGCGAGGAGCGAACTGAGCGGCATGACCACTACCGGTTCGCGCCCGCTGGCCGTGCCGGCTTCGACGAAAACGCGATTGGCGATTGCGCCTGCGCCGCCGAAACGCTGCGGATAGGAGAAATAGTCACTGCGGCCAAATCCGCCGACGGTAGCGCTCTGCTCAACGAGCAAGGTGAGTGAGGGATGGGCTGCGACGGCATCGCGCAGACGTTTGAGTTCGCGGTTGATGCCGTTCTTGCGCAGAGGAGGCTGAAAAGCGCCAGGGTCTAGGAAGATGTCGATGTCTTCGGAAAACCGCTGGATCAGATTCCATCCTTTGGACAGGCTGGTCCCCCCTTTGAAAATGGTCTGGTTCTCGTAAGCGCTGGCGATGATGCGAAGGGCTTCGGTGACGTAATAGTCTTTTTCAATGAAGGAAGATCGAAGTCCTCTGGCCTGAAAGTGTTCCGCAGCACGCAGGATGGCTTGTTCGAAATCAGCGTGCTCCGCCAGTCGCATTCAGCGGTTTCCCTTGGCCTGCCAGGCGCGCGCGTTGGGGAGCGCCGCGAGCATTCCAAAATCGAATTTGGAAAATGAATTCAAAGAGGCCCGCAGTTGCCGCAAGACTTCTGGTTTTTGGCCGATTTGTTCGCCGAAGGCGCCAAGCATGGCGCGAACTCGTGGCGGTTCATGCCGCGAGATTTTTAGGAGACGTTCGAAGGTTCCCGGCTGTGATAAGAGCTTCTCCGTCCTGCGGACGGTCGCCTCCGGCGACAACTCACTGAATTTAGCGCCTTGGCGCAGGAAGTCAAGAAGTGCCGCATCCTGCGAGGAAAGACGCGCCCACGCATCGGGCCGCCGGGTGTGAACAATGGTATCGCCGCCAATGAGTTTCCTGGGGAGGCTCCCAGCGTGGGTCGCGACCTCATTCCGCTTTGCTGTCTGGGTCGTAAAGCCGAGCATGCTGGCCGCAGCGAGGCCTGAGGGAAAGATGGGTGTTTTTTCCCGGGCCATGCGTTCGAGAGTGGCGGGGTTGGGGCGGCTTTGGCCAAAGCTGGTTGGGCGAGCACGATAGTAAACGCCTTTACTGAGTCGCTGAATGATTCCTTTCTGTTTGAGCCGGGAAAGGGCCTGCGCGACGGCGGTACAGGGTAGATCGTCAAAATCTTTCAAGCGCCAAAGGCGTTCTCCTTTCCGTTCGATCCGTTGCCGGACAGAGAGGGCGACTTTGCTTGTGCGTTCGGGGCCGTGGATGGCTTTGGGCATAGGGGTAGTATCGAGGGCTGCGTAGTGGATGTCAAGTTTTTTTGCTACAAAATATGACATAAAACGATACAACTATCGTTTCATCAGCACTTTACTGTCTTCTGATATGAGTAGATAAGTCCATCCCTGGGTCATTCCAGCTGGACCTTCTCGCCAAATGATTGTTCGTCCTAGACATGATCCTGGCGATTTAATGTCCCGGAGGCGCGTGCGATGATTCGGATGACATGTAGGCGCGCTAAGGTGAGCGCTGTATGCTCTTTACCTTTGCTAATCATGTATTTGCTCTACGATACGAGCGTATACTTCTGATTCAGCAAGGGTCAAGCTGGGGCGGTGTTCTGTGTCGGTACGTGTTCTCCTCATCGACGACAGTAAAGCCGTCGTGCGCGAACTCCGCTCCCTATTGTCACTAAATCCCGGGTGGCTTGTGTGTGGGGAGGGGATAAACGGAGTTGAAGCCGTTGAGAAGGCAAGATCCCTGCCGCCCTGATCTCATTCTCATGGACATCTCCATGCCTCAAATGATATGGGATCGAGGCAACCCGAATCATTCGCCTAGAAGTTCCTGAGTCTGCGGTTATCCTGATCAGTCAGAATGATCCGATAATCGTAGCTAGGCAAGCGGAAAGCGGAGCGAGCGGATATTTCGCCAAGGCCGATCTCGCTCTTAATTTGGTGACCGTTATGAACAGAGTGGTTGAGCGTCAAAGTTCCGAGAAGCGGATGTCGTCAGGGGTGACGACGGAGTCTTCATTAGGCCATAACTTCCGCGTGCCGCTGGAGTCGGTGATTAGTACGCCCGAGCTGAAAAAACGCCCATCGCGATCGCCGGACTACCAAGCAGAGAGCCGCGCGCTATCGGCGCTTGCTCAGGAGATGGCCAATTCGCCCCAGAACGTATTGCAAAAGCTCGTCGATGTCGCGCTGGAACTTACTCGGGGTCAGTCGGCGGGGGTCAGCATTCTCGAAGAGGAAAAAGGACGACAAATTTTCAGGTGGCACGCTGTAGCCGGGCAATGGGCCGGGTATCTTGGCGGCACAATGTTGCGCGATGCCAGCCCCTGTGGCACGGTGTTAGATCGAAATGACAGCCTCCTTCTATTTCACCCTGAGCGGTATTATCCGATCCCTTCTACGATCACACCGCCTATTGTCGAAGTGTTGCTCATTCCATTCCACGTCGCTGACAAACCGATAGGAACGATTTGGGCTATCGCTCATGATGAGAGCCTAAAGTTTGACGCTGAGGATGAGCGAATCATGCGTTCCCTGGGCAAATTCGCTTCCGCGGCATATCAAACGTTGAAGCGGGTTGAGGCCTTGAAGATAGAAGTTGCGGAGCACCGAGAAACGGAAGCGGCCCTCAGAAAGAGCGAATCAAACCTTCGTGATTTTCTTGAGAATGCAACCATTGGCATGCACTGGGTAGGGCACGATGGCAGAATTCTTTGGGCCAATCGGAGCGAACTGAACCTTCTCGGCTACACGGCGGAGGAGTATGTCGGCCAGCACATCTCGGAATTTCACGTGGATGCGCCCGTGATTGAGGACATTCTCCAGCGCTTGGGCGGAGGAGAAGTTTTGCGCGAGTACGAGGCCCGGCTGCGGTGCAAGGACGGCTCAGTTCGCCACGTGGTCATCGATTCGAGTGCGCTATTCGAGGACGGAAAGTTCGTACATACGCGGTGCTTCACCCGTGATATCAGCGATCGCAAGAAGGTGGAAGACCAATTGCGCGAGAGCGAGCGACGCTTGCGCGAGATGATTGACCTGCTTCCCGCCGCTATTTATACGACGGATGCCGAAGGCCGTCTCACGCACTTCAATCCGGCCGCTGTCGAATTCTCCGGTCGTGTGCCCCAGCTAGGTACCGACCAGTGGTGTGTTAGTTGGAAGATGTTCCTGCCAGATGGAACCCCTTTGCCGCACGACCAGTGCCCGATGGCGGTCGTGCTCAAGGAGGGCCGCGTCATTGACGGTGCGGAATGCATCGCCGAGAGACCCGACGGCAAGCGTGTTTGGTTCACGCCCTACCCCAGGCCCTTGCACGATGGCGAAGGCAGGATCGTCGGCGGCATGAACATGCTGTTGGACATCACCGAAAGAAAGGCAGCCGAGCGAGCCACCGGGCTATTGGCTGCGATCGTCGATTCATCGGATGAAGCGATCATCAGCATGAATCTCGATAGCATTATCACCAGTTGGAATCGAAGTGCAGAGCGGTTGTTCGGCCACAAAGCGGAAGAAGCCATCGGGGGGAACGTAGCTCTAATCATCCCGCCGGACCATCGGGAGGAGGAAACCACGATTCTCGACCGCCTCAAACGGGGAGAGCACATCGAGCACTTCGAGACCGTCCGGGTTCGCAAAGACGGCTCGACGTTCGATGTATTGCTTACAGTTTCGCCAGTGACGGACCCCGCAGGGCATATTATCGGGGCATCCAGAATGCCGCGAGACATCACTCAACGAAAGGAGGTGGAGCGAACCACCGGTTTGCTGGCTGCGATCGTGGACAGCTCTGATGATGCGATCATCAGTAAGAGTCTTGAGGGCGTGATCAGTAGCTGGAACAAAGGTGCGGAGCGGATGTTCGGATACAGTGCGGACGAGGCGATTGGGCAACTTATCACTCTAATCATTCCGCCGGGCCGCCGGCAGGAAGAGGCAATGATTCTTGAGCGGCTCAAACGGGGCGAGCGCGTCGACCATTTCGAAACTGTGCGCGTGCGCAAAGATGGCACGCCACTTGATATCTCACTGACAATTTCACCGGTGAGAGATGGCGAAGGCCGAGTAATCGGAGCCTCGAAAGTGGCGCGGGACGTCACTGAGCAAAAGCGGGCCGAGCAAGCGTTGCGAGAGAGTAAGGAGCGGCTCCGTTCGCTTGCGGATGGGCTTGAAACCGAAGTGCGCCTCCGGACCCGGGAACTGGAGCGACGAAACGCGGAAGTGCTGGACCAGTCGGAGCAACTACGTGACCTTTCAAACCGGCTCTTGCGATCCCAGGACGACGAACGCAGACGCATCGCGCGGGAACTCCATGACAGTGCAGGCCAAATTCTAACGGCCCTGGGCATGAGGCTTGGTAACATCGGTCAGGGTGTAAGACATGATCCACAGCTTGCCGAAGGGGTGCAAGACAGCCGGGAACTTGTTCAGCAGCTGAGCAAAGAGATACGGACAACGTCCTATCTGCTGCATCCCCCTCTGCTTGACGAGAATGGTTTGCCCGAAGCGATTCGTTGGTACGTACAAGGTCTGGAGGGGCGCAGCGATCTGAAGATCGAGCTGTGCATCTCCGACACCTTTGGCAGACTTCCCTGCGAAGTGGAAATGGCGCTGTTTCGTATTGTGCAGGAATGTCTTACCAATATTCATCGCCATTCCGGCAGCAAGAAGGCGATAATACGGATTGTGCGCAAGGCAGAGATTGTATCCCTGGATATTCAGGACGAAGGCAAGGGAATACCGGCAGAAAAATTGGTTAGTATTCAGGGGCAGAACGCAGGCGTGGGAATTGCGGGAATACGCGAGCGAGTCCGCCACCTGAGAGGAACTGTGAACATTCAATCGAACCCCTCAGGTACGACGATCTCGGTCACGTTGCCGGTTCCCATGGATGTTGTTTCCCAACCTGAGAGCATGGTTTCATAAACTAGAACTGCGGGATGAGTTTCTTCGCGGAGGTCGGCGTTATGCGCATTCTCATCGCCGATGATAGTAGCGTTGTTCGTCGTGGTGTGTGTGGAATTTTGTCCGCTGAGAAGGATTTGGAAGTCTGCGGAGAAGCCAGGGATGGACCGGAGGCACTGCAGAAAGCTCGGGAACTTTTGCCCGACCTGATCCTGCTCGATATAAGTATGCCAGGGATGAATGGGCTGGAAGCGGCGCGACTTCTCCGGAACGAAGTATGCCAGGCAAAGATTTTAGTGATTAGTCAGCATGACCCAACTCAGCTGCTGCCCAGCGTCATAGCAGCAGGTGCGGACGGTTGCATAGACAAAGGTCGTCTTTGCGAAGATTTGGTGGCGAGTATCAGGAAAATCAAGTGCGCCTGAAGCCGAAACGAAAGATGGGCTTCAGGCACAAATGTTCGCAATTACCGCTCCTGAATTGTCAGTTGATCTTCCACTTCACGATCACCGGCATATAGTTTTGCAATCCGAACTGCCTTGTCGCGATCGTCAGGGGTGGGAACCGATCCAGCGAGTTTCACGCTTTTCTCGGTCAAAGTGACTTGAATATCTTTGCTTTCCAAACCCGGCTCTGTTTTGAGCTTTTCCTCGATTGCGGTCTTGGCTTCTAGGGACCCCGAGCTCTCCGGACGACCGTCAAGAGGGGATGTCGGAGTCCGGCGATTTGGGGTCTCGGCAACGCTCGCCTCCGCTCCATACTTTTTGACCGTCGCCATAAATCTTTGGGACCCTTCCGGCGCTTTCACCTGCCCCTTAAGTATGCGAGCCGAGGGGATCATGCGACCGTACAAAATGCGCGTTCCGTCTTTGTCTTGGGTGATCGATGCACCGTTTACAGTCACTCCCGCAAATGCGCCACGAGCGCGAGAATAGGTCAGTACTTCGGCACGCACCTTCCAGTCAGTCTCGCCTTGAACGTGGCGCCCCACGGGGCCGGCGGCGGCCGAAGCGTCGGCTCCAATCTTAAACTTGCTGGAAAGCATTCGTTCCATTCCGTGGTCGTTCATAGTCATGACCACATCCACTGCTTCTCCGCCAATTTGCAGTCCCCAGCTGCCTCCGGTTAGCGAAAACGTTGCCGGTGCGCTCCATCCCGAGCTAGTCCGGCACGTAGCTAGTTCTCTTCCGTGCCGACCTCCGAAGATAAAGCCGATTTTGACCATGGATGGTATGACCGCAACATACTTCGCGGAGTCGAGAAGCTCTTCGGGAATCCCCTTGTCTGGCGTCCTCATGATTTCATCCAGAACGGTGGCAGCGGCATCCATCCCTCGGATGCAACCGCTGTCCCACTCTTCGCTAGACGAAGGGTGGGGCCGCACCGCAAGACGCATGATCTAAAGGACTGGCGCGAACCGCCCTTCTGTTTCACAGAGAGTCGACATCTCTGAGCGGCCATGACCTTTGGCCCTGTTCAGAACAGGAGGACACCAGCGAAAGTAGCCTCCCGTACAGCAAACGATTTTTGGACTTACCGTGTGAAGGGTATTTGCGAGCTGGCGAAGGTAGCGCATTGTGCTACTAGGATTATCGGGATGGTTATTTCACTTGCGAGTTGAGTCTTTACCCGTCCTTTTATTCCTCGGTACGATACATCCCCTCACAGCCTAATCCGGTCGAGGGGAGAACAGCTCTTCATGAAAGCAGGAGATACATGGAAACCAAAGTACGTAATGGAGTTGCAGAAGATCGCATCACCGGAGCAATCGAGTCGCAGACATCGCGAATTCCGAGCTCGGGATATTTGGCGGCGGCATTTGGAGCCATCGCTGCCTCAGCCATATTGAAGATGGTTGGCAAGGATGATTGGGCCCTTTTCGTAGGACAGTGGCCTGCCGCATTCATGCTCATGGGCGTCTATAACAAAATGGTCAAACAGCACGGCTCGGATGCATACAGCCAGGCTGCATGACGAGAGTCTTCGCCCGCCTGGTCTGTTCGCGGGGAGCGAAAAAATAATGCAGGATCAAAGCGAGAGGAAATATGTCTATTGTGGCCTGGATTCTATTGGGATTGATCGCTGGGTTCGTTGGAAGCAAGCTGGTGAATAAAACAGGGGAAGGTGTACTCCTGGATATCGTCCTCGGCGTTGTGGGCGCGATAGTCGGTGGTTACGTCTTCAGCATGTTTGGCGCGAACGGTGTCACCGGCCTGAACATTTACAGTTTAATCGTAGCCGTGATTGGCTCGGTCCTGGTGTTGGTGATCTACCACGCGGTCAAAGGAAGCGCGAAACAGACTTAGCGAAGGCCACGGTTCCTTTATCCTGCCCACAGCCGCCAGGAAGGGTTGGGTAGCTAGAGCGATCAAGAAAACGGGTCCACGATCGGGTACAAGTCGGTTTCGGACTATCCTCGCAAGGACGACCCGGTCGGCTTCGACCTGCGCGAGCACTTCGGCTGCAAATGTCCCGAGCGGTTCGCCAGCATAATGGTCGCGCATCGACTTGAGTAGTTCAATGGCATGCAACGCACCAGCCAGGTGATCCTGCAGATACGTAGGAAGGGCATCATTAGTCATGTGACTGGTTCCAATTTCGTCACCGCGGCGAATTGAGATAAACGTATACAGCGATAAGAGCGGCAATTCCGGCCGCCGCCAGCATCAGGCCAGCCACCCATTTCCACGCCGAAGGCGCGTACCTTTTTTCAGTCTGAGCCATATTTAGGCTTGCTCCAGCATCGCTGAGCGCCTGCTCGTCCAGTTCATGCCGTCAGGCACCTAAGTACGAGGTGCAACGGCTTGCCCCTCCGACCAAGGATCGATCACGATCTTGGTAACGCTCTGCTCCTTATCTCGCCATACCTTGTACATCTCGGGAGCTTCGTCGAGAGTAATGCGGTGAGAAATAATGTAGCTCGGGTCAATCTGGCCTTTCTCAATGCGCTCCAACAGAGGCTTCATATAGTTGTGCATGTTGGTTTGCCCCATTTTCATCGTGATGCCTTTGCCGAAGGCGGCTCCGAACGGGACCTTATCTAACAGGCCGCCGTACACTCCCGGAATGGAAACTGTGCCGCCTTTGCGGACAGCCTGAATCGCCTGCCTGAGTACGATCGGCCGGTCAGTTTCGAGCATCAATGCCGTTTTCACTTTGTCGTAAATACCTTGAAACTGAGCGGAGTGAGCTTCGAGACCCACCGCGTCAATGCAGGAATCAGGCCCAATCCCCCCGGTTAAATCTTTCAAGGCAGTAAGGACGCTCACGTCTTCGACGGAATAGTCCACCGTTATGGCTCCGATCGAGCGTGCCATCTCCAGGCGTTCGGGGAGTCGGTCGATGGCGATAACACGCGCAGCGCCCAACATGAAAGCGCTGGCGATTGCGAACTGTCCGACAGGACCGCAGCCCCAAACCGCGACCGTGTCGTTCTCCTGGATTTGCGCGTTCTCGGCCGCCATATAGCCGGTCGGAAAGATGTCAGAAAGGAACAATACCTTTTCATCGGGAAGATCGCTTTCAATCTTTAGCGGGCCAACATTGGCGAAAGGCACTCGCACGTATTGAGCCTGCCCGCCGGCATATCCCCCCATCATGTGGGAGTATCCAAAGAGGCCGGAGCCGGAATATCCATAGGCGGCTTCCATGAGATGGGCGTTCGGATTCGTATTGTCACAAGCGGCCCAGATCTTCTTCCTGCAAAACTGGCAGTTGCCGCATGCGATGGTGAATGGCACCACCACACGGTCACCCCGCCGGAGGTTCGTGAGACTCTTTCCCGTTTCCTCCACAACTCCCATGAATTCGTGGCCCAGGATGTCGCCCTCTTCCATGGTTGGGATGAAACCGTCATAGAGATGCAAATCCGATCCGCAAATTGCCGTGCGTGTGATTTTGATGATGGCGTCGTGCGGGTTCAGGATCGTCGGATCTTCGACATTGTGAACCTCCACCTTGCTACTTCCCATCCAACAAAGCGCTTTCATGATTTACTCCAATTCGCTAGATAAAAGATAAAGTCTAAGAACCTTGCTTAACTCGCTTTGCGGTTTAACCCGGGCGGCGTAGTGGTGTTCTCGCCATACATCGATTTCTTGATCCCAGCAACCGATCCTCGCGGGCCATGAGGCTGGCCCTGGACCCGAGGAATCTCACCGGTTTCGGCGAGAGCTTTGAAATGACGAAGATTCTCAATCACGGCCTGTTTTGGATTTCGACCCACGATCGTCTCCCACAGGCTTGATAGCTTTCCCATGCGAAATTCCTGCAAAACGGTGACCATGGTCCCCCGCCCGCCGGGAGCGGGTTCAAAGACGACCTCGCCCGCGTTGTCCGATTCGCCGCCGATCGATCGCCATGCAATGCGCCGGCCTGGTTCATCCATCAGGACTTCGGAGTCCCATTCAATAGTCTTATCCTTTGTATCTTTGTCCTCACTTGTATCTTCGGAGTTTGTATCTCCGGTTCGCATGACCCAGTGCGATGTTGTTCCCCCGGTGAGAGTGACCTTTTCGATCTGCTCCTGCCACAGTGGCGCTCCCTCAACATCGCGCCACATGCTGTAAAGATCTTCGGCATCGGCATGGATCAGGACGCTGGTTCTGACCCACACTTTCCCGTCCTTAGCCTCGGGTGGCGGCAAATACCGGCCGTTCAGGATCACTCCTGCGCTCGCAACAGTGGGAAGCGGTTCAGCGTTTGGCTTTTCGTTTAATGCTTTCGACATCTCGGCTCCTGACGTTTTTACTGCAGAATTGTCGTTTACCAAGGTCAGCTGGCCTTGGGTCTGGCCATCTTTTCGTGCATCGCTCCCTTTACACTGCCGGGAGTGAGATTTGCCAGCATGCCTTCGACTTTTGTCTTCGCCGACGCAGCGTAAACGTGGTCTTTGCCGTCCAGCAGGGCTTCGATGCCCTGGCGCGCGACATCTTCCGGTTGGCTTTCATTTTTCCCTTCGGACCCGACCTTCGTGTTGTCCATGCCCGCGCGGTGGAAGAAGTCTGTGTTCGTGGGTCCCGGCTGGAGAGCGGTCACCGAAATCCCCGTATCGCGCAACTCGTAGCGGAGGCTGTGCGCGAAAGACAATCCAAACGCTTTGGTGGCTGCGTAGACTGCTTCACGGGGCGCGACCATCTCTCCGGCTATGGACGCCGTGAAAAGAATCTTCCCCTCATTGCGGGAGAGCATGTGTTGAACCACGTACTTCGCCAGCTGCACCGTACCCGCGCAATTCAGGTCTACCATGTTCAGTTCGGCTTCCAAATCTGTTTCGGCAAAAAGGCCACCGACACCAACGCCTGCATTGAGGCAGGCGACATCGATGCTTCGTCCCATCGACTCCACTTGCTCCCAGAATTGGTCCACGCCCTCCGGCCTAGCTAAGTCGGCTTGAATCTCTGTGACCCGAACGCCTTGCCCACGCAATTCCTCTGCGGCAGCCTGCAACCGCTGTCCGGATGAGCAAATTGCCAGATCGTAGCCGCGTGTCGCGAGTTCTTTTGCTAGTGAAAGTCCAATACCGCTCGAGGCACCCGTTACAATCGCAAATTGTCCTGCCATTTTCGTCCTCTTCTCGCCGCGGGACCCGCCGAGGCAGCTTGAATGTCCTACACCCAGTCCTGAATAAGTCTCTCGCGATGACTTTCGGGACCCTTGTGATGCACCGGGGATAAAGAGGGATGGCTCAAAAAGGATTGACCTCCGACCAGCGACGTCAAGCGATCCGGCGTGGCGTCGGTCTCTCGACTTTCTTCGCCAGTTCGTCGACGGCCTCGACCGCCATGCCCTTCACATACACCATTTCGCCGCCCAGCCAGCCCCCCACGCCAATAGCTGCCACTCCGACGACTGATAACACGAGGGGCAGACGGCTGTCCCCTGGCAACCGGGATCTGAGCCACAGGTTGATCGCAAAAA
Source organism: Terriglobia bacterium (assembly GCA_963822555.1). Lineage (GTDB taxonomy): Bacteria > Acidobacteriota > Terriglobia > Terriglobales > Acidobacteriaceae > JAIQFF01. The sequence goes on along the minus strand of CAWGHY010000002.1, from coordinate 1,949,192 downwards.
TGACAACCGCGCCCAAGTTGACTGCCAGATGGAAGTTGGCGATGCGTTTCATTTGAGCTTCATCGATAGAGAGGTAGTCAATCAAGCCCGGCACCGCAGCTAGAATTGCGCCCACAATTCCGCCCGCCACGCAGTAAGTCGCGACTGTTTCCCATACAGCGTTACCACTGATCACGTAAATTACGTCGCAAACCAGCGCAAAGTTCCACAATCCGATCGGAAATCCCACCAGCACATTGGATGCACCGGGTGTTTCTTGATACTTGCCGGACTCGACATAAACTCCTCCTCTTAATATTGCTAGCCGCTTTGTCCACTACTCTGCGCGTGATCATTCTGTTCTTTGTTGGGATCATCACCTGTTGAGGCAATTGATCAGATCATTACTGCGTCGGGATCAATTGAAGGCACACTTCGATGCTACAACGCGCCTAACCTTAGTTGCGCCATTGGTATATAAGGTTGACTGACGTCAGAAAGTTGGTGAAGAAAGGTGCAACATAAAAGGCGTTTGCATCTGCTATGTCGCTGGCAGTAGCTTGCCCCATCGGATAACAATCGTAGCAGTGCTGACGGCAACTGCTTCAACCCGCAGTGGTCGATCAGGCTCGCTGTGTTGCCATCCTGCAGAATAAATGGAATTCCAGGTCCCACCCTCTACGCACGAGCCATCTTATGGCTTGTCGCGTGTCAATCACTCGATCTGGGTAAACCATGGGCACACTTTCCAATGTTCGAATTGGAATCTCGGGATGGAGATACAAAGGGTGGCGAGGAGTTTTTTATCCGAAGGGCCTGGCTCAACGGCGAGAGTTGGTCTTCGCGTCGCGGCAGTTCGACACCATCGAATTGAACGGATCTTTCTACTCTCTCCAACGTCCGCTGACCTTCGAACAATGGGCGGCTGACACGCAGGAGAACTTCATATTCTCGATCAAGGGGTCGCGTTATATCACCCACATGCTTCGCTTAAAGGAGGTAAAGATTCCCCTGGCTAACTTTTTTGCGCAAGGCTTGCTCAAACTCGGTCCCAAGTTCGGACCAATCTTATGGCAGCTTCCCCCGAACATGGAGTTTGACCTTGTAAGCCTGGAAAAGTTTTTCTCATTGCTTCCGAAGACCCATGTCGAAGCTGCCGAACTCGGCCGAAGCCATGACGACCGTCTCCGTCACCGAGCCTGGCTGAAGGTGACACGAAACGCGCCTTTGCGCCATGCCATTGAGATCAGGCACGAAAGCTTCGCGTGTGAAAAGTTTATCCAATCGCTTAGACAGCATGGCATCGCCCTGGTTGTCGCGGACACCGTGGAGTGGCCTCTGTTGATGGACGTGACTTCAGATTTTGTGTATTGCCGCCTGCACGGCAGCGAAGAGCTGTATGCCAGTGGCTATGACGATAAGGCACTCACCCTCTGGGCGCATCGGTTAGTAACTTGGGCGACCGGCGGGGAAGTCACAGATGGCAGGAAAGCCAGTGGCACTCGTGCCGTGAAGCGAAGAAACCGCGACGTATTCGTCTACTTTGACAACGACAGAAAGGTCAAAGCTCCCGTCGATGCCGCCGCATTGCGAGAACGTGTTTCCCAATCGCTGGATATAAAGCGTGCGGGATAGATATCTTTGGAATACAGCGAGCTACTTGACTCTTCGCGTACGGTGGCGTCAACCGCACGACGGGACTTTCTGTGCAAAGAATGATGGACACAATCACATGCCGTTGATTCGGCTGTCGGGCGCACTAGAGGGGTCGACGAAATACATTCAGATGGACAAAAGTAAAAGTTCCCGAGAAAGAGGAAGGCAATTGAGCGTGGGGGGATTTACTATGCCACAGCCGCTCCCCACAGGCGTTCTTCATACTCGGGAAGGCACGAGGCTTCGAGACGATACCAAACGCCCAGCGGACAGAATTTGCAACGGTCGAAGTGAGCGCCCTTGATGTGCGTCTCGTGCTCAATGAGGCTATGGGGAGTTGAGTGCAAAACCGCGTATACTCCCGAGTCGACCACCAGGTCGCCAGAACGAAAAAGCCGCTGCACTTGCATAGGGAAGATCCTTTCCGATAGAAATTGTGCCTTGGAGACCGCGGACGATCAATACCGCATTGCCCCGATATTTACGATTTTTATTTCTGACAATCTGATGGGCGGGCTTTCTTCTCATAACGGATAAATACTGCCAATTCCCCGCATGAAAAGTGGACCCTTACGGTTGGCCCTTGCCTCCGACAGCTCCATAAATGTTGCCGGTCGTGTAGTCTGGCATCCCGTTCTGGTGGGTTTGCAAGCCCAACGGCAATCCGTAAACGCTGCTGTCTGCGCCATGTCAAAGAGGTAGAGGATATGTTTAACCTCTCTACAGCATGAACCCTACGGATAAAACCGCTTTTATTGATTAAAGTTGACGTGCAGATAAACCTGCGAAGGAGATTTTATGATCCGTGCAACATTTCTTTTTGTTTTACTGACGCTGGCATTGGGTTCAGCAGCCTTCGTCCAGCAAGCGGCCAGTACTACTGCTTCGGCACCCACTACGGAGCGAATTACGAAGGAAGTTAGGCATGAGCTGGTCATGTTACCTTATTTCAGTGTGTTCGATAATCTCGCGTACAAAGTAGATGGATACAACGTGACTTTGATTGGACAAGTCACGCGGCCTACCTTAAAGTCAGACGCCGAAAACGTGGTCAAGAGAATCGAAGGCGTCGAACACATTGACAATCAGATCGAAGTATTACCTCCGTCGTCGATGGACGACGGGCTTCGGGTGCAGCTCTATCGCGCTATCTACGGGTTCCCTTCGTTGCAGAAATATGCTTTGGGAGTGCAGCAGCCCATCCGCATTATCGTCAAGAATGGCAAGGTCACCCTCGAAGGCGTAGTCGACAACGAGAGCGACAAGAACGTCGCCAATATTCAGGCGAGCAGTGTGCCCGGAACTTTCTCCATCACCAACAACCTCCAGGTGGCGAACAAATAATTCTCGGCGCTCAAAATCGAGAGCCGGCACCTGGGAACGAACCTCGTGACGCCGACCCAGCATAACTGACCTTTTCACTAGGGCTGTCTCGCCCAAAAATGGGCGTCAGGGTGGCGTCTATGGAGAAAACAAACGAGGTGTTCGGAAATTACGAATGGAAAGGGAGTCGCGACGACGTAGTTTGTGATGTCCAGGTTATCGCCCGGATCGAGGGATAGAATGGCCAGGCCAGACTCCGAACGAGGCGGTAAGAAGGCCCCCACTGTTTAGTGGAGGCTTCCTGGATTAGCTGGCCCGTTTTTGAGCCTTCGTATCGTTTTTCAAAGACGTTTTTCTCTTTGTACCGGTTTCTTCCGCCCTGTTTGCGCCGATAAGGTTTTCAACCCCTTGTTCGAGCTGAGGACCTTCGACGATTTCCCAATCCCCGCCTTCGTTCCATGGACCAAGAGAATCAGTTTCTCCCTCGTCTCCGACGCCTGTCGAATCGTTGAAGTATTGATCCACCAAGACCGGCGTAGGAGGAATTGCGCCGATGGAGAAGCGATCTTTACCCATGCTTTCGAGAGCGGCAGTGAAAGCTTTCATGTGGGTGATCTCACGAGTCATTAGAAACTGCAGTGCATCTTTCGAACCCGGATCATCACAGAAGTTGATGAGTCGCTCATAGACGATCTTGGCCCGCGCCTCAGCGGCGATATTGCTACGAAGATCGACATCCAGCTCTCCGGTAATCTTCAAGTAGTCTGCCGTCCAGGCATCCCCTACCGAATTGAACAAACTGACCCCTCCACCCCCCGCGATGGCAATGAGCGGGTCGACTTCGGCTGCGTCTCGGTCCGTCTTCATCGGTTTCAGATGCATGCGGGCGAGAGTGCCGACAATTTCGAGATGGCTTAGCTCCTCGGTGCCGATATCCATAAGCAGATCCTTGCGTTCTGGATCGTCACAATTAAGGCCTTGAATCGAGTACTGCATCGCAGCCGCGAGCTCTCCATTCGCTCCGCCGAACTGTTCCAGTAGCATGTTTCCGAATCTAGGGTCAGGTGTTCCGACATTGACCGTGTACATTAGCTTCTTGATATGGTGGTACATAATTTTTATCCTCTTTATTCAGGTAGATTTGCGTGAAGGATTGCGGTGTAGCGAAGGATTCGGGGCGGCTACGCTGCTGCAGCGAGCTCTGTTGCGTCCGATCCATGCTGCTTCACCATTTTGTTGTAGTTTCCCATGATGAGAAACGGGGCTGCCCACTGACCTACGAATAGCGCCCAGTCATTCTTGCCCGAGACTTTTAAAATGGCTGAAATAGCCATTGATCCCAGTGCCAGTCCCAGGAACAAACTGGACGGCGCCTCTGATGTGCGACGCTCAATCGCTCCCGTTATACGATCTTCTTTTACTTGTCCTCGATCCACCCTGGTTTCCATTGTTGCCTCCTTGGATTTGATATTGCTTAACCTTTCACGCCGAGACCTGAAGCAGTATCGGGTAGAAACCCGATTCTTCGACTTTCTCGGCGGTACCGGGAAAATGTCAGGCTCACGACTTGTGATCAGAGTTCGACCGACATGCCGGAAGGCCGGCGGCAAGCAGCAATAAGAGGTCCGCGATCCCGCTATTCCGTGACCGATCCACCAGCAAAAGATCCCGTTCCAGCTCTAATCGCGCCTTAAAGTGAGTTCGTGTTCCTTGTGGCCATTGCCGAAACGGCTGTTGAAACGCGGCCGCCTTCAAAGCTTGCCCGCACCGTTCGCGCTTCGACGTGGCAGACGTCGAGCATGACCATGATGCTTTACAGACCAAATAGAAAGCGCCTTGGCACCGAGCAGACGCCAAGACGCTTCTTTAGCCCTCACTTACCTTACGCGACTCGCCTAGTCTTCTTTTTGTCTTGGATATCAGACTGTTCTTCGTTTCCCTCTGCATTTGCATCGGTGTTGATCTGCGAAGCCAGTTCGGTGAGCTTCTCATCGGTTTCTTTCTCTTCCTGAAGCGTTTCCTCCAGAAACGAAACATGGTCAGTCTCGCCAAGCGTCTCAGCCATACTTCGAACCGTGCCGTACCCGGCAATCTCATAATGCTCGACACGTTGCGCCGCCCCAATCAGAGCGGCATCCAGAACGCTATCTTCGTAGTCTTCTTCCATCGCTTCCGAGCCTTCCTCGATCAGACCTTCCATTCCCTTGCACTTTTTGCCTTTGGGGCTCTCGCCCAGAGCCTGGAAGATCTTCTCTAGACGCTGGACATGCCCTTGGGTTTGTTTGAGGTGTTTCTCAAAGCCTTGCCGCAACTCGTCGGACGATGCAGCTTTGGCCATTTTCGGTAGGGCCTTTACGAGCTGGTTCTCGGCGCTGTAAAGGTCCTTCAGTTCGTCGATATAAAGCTCTCTCAATCCTTCTGGCATAACTCCTCCACAAATAAGTGTTTGGATCTGCAGTATCTCAGATGCACGAATGGCGGGTTAAGCAGCATCGCGCATTCGACTTAGGTTTGGCGCTTGGCGGGGAGCGTTAACGGTCCTTCCGGAGTCCCTCCGTAAACGAGAAACGCGTGCAGTCTTTTCCTTCACAGAACTCGGCTCGGCTGGCCTGGCTCGCCATACAAAGGAAATATTTTCAAACGTACCGGATAAACCCGATATGGAGAAGTGTTTCGTTTGAGTATGATCGCGATATGCCTTTGCTTAAAAAGCTTCAGCCGTTCGTCGACCGCCGGCGTCGTCAACGTCCCGAGACGTTGATTTGTTTTTCCCATCTGCGCTGGAACTTCGTCTACCAGCGCCCACAGCATTTGATGGCGCGGTTTGCTGCCAGTCGGAGCGTTCTTTTCGTTGAAGAACCTGTGACCACGGCAGCGCGGTCCCGCCTGGAGCGGACGATTGATGCCTCGGGTGTCGAAATTATTGTTCCGCACCTTACAGAACCCTTTCGAGTCGGGGAGTTGCGCAGATTGCTCGATGAAATGCTTGAGGAGCGTGCACTGTCCAAGTATGCCTTGTGGTACTACACGCCGATGGCGTTGGAATGGACGAACCACTTATCCCCAACAGCGCTAGCCTACGATTGCATGGACGAGCTGACTCTGTTCAAAGGTGCCCCGAAGCGTTTGGGCGAGTGGGAACGAGAGTTGTTCAAAAGGGCCGACGTCGTTTTTATGGGCGGACAGTCACTATTTGAAGCAAAACGAGGACAGCACTCGAACGCATATGTGTTTCCCTCCAGCATCGATTTCGCTCACTTCGCCAAGGGGCGCAGTGCATGTGCCGATCCGGAGAACCAGAAGGATATTCCTCATCCGCGCCTCGGCTATGCCGGCGTAATCGACGAACGCATGGATCTTGATCTACTTGCCAAGGCCTCTGCGGCGCGTCCGGATTGGCATTTTGTGCTGCTCGGGCCCGTCGTAAAAATTGATGAAGCAACGCTGCCCAGAAGCGAGAATATTCATTACCTCGGCATGCAATCCTATGAGGACCTCCCATCGTACCTCGGAAATTGGGATGTAGGGCTGCTGCCGTTCGCGCTTAATGAATCCACCAGATTCCTCAGTCCTACTAAGACACCCGAATATCTTTCGGCTGGGTTGCCCGTGGTGTCCAGCTCAATTCGCGACGTGGTTCGAGGCTACGGCGACCGGGGCCTAGTTCACATTGCCGACGACGTCAATGGTTTTATCATCTCGGTGGAAAAAGCCCTCAAAGAGGATCGGGGTATGCGACTTGAAAAAGTGGACGATCTTTTAGCGGACAATTCCTGGGCCCGGACCTGGGGTCGAATGAATGAGCTGCTGGAAGATGCATCTCTGCAGCGGGTTCTTGCAATTTCCGGGCCCCGCTATCCCTCCTCTTTGGCTCCTGGAACATTGAGCAGAGGTTTGGCCAAAGGTGCTTATCTTCCCAACAAACAAGAAGCATCTTAGTTGCGCCATGTTCATTTTCCGGCCGCTAAAGGTGGCAGTAGCCATAGGAGTGAGGACTCGTGTTTGATTACCTTATCGTAGGAGCAGGATTCGCCGGCAGTGTGTTGGCGGAGCGACTAGCACGCGGGTCTCATAAGAAAGTACTGATCTGCGACAAGCGCCCTCACATTGGGGGCAATGCTTACGATCATTACGACGACAGTGGCATCCTGGTGCACAAATATGGGCCCCATATTTTCCACACCAACTCACTGGCGGTGTTTGAATATCTGTCCCGTTTTACCAAGTGGCGACCTTATGAACACCGAGTTCTCGCCAGAGTCGATGGGATGAATTTACCTGTCCCAATCAACCTGGACACGGTCAACAGGCTCTACGGCCTGAATCTCAACCCGGTTACGCTTCAGGCTTATTACGAAACCCTGGCCGAGCCCACCGCCAAGATCAAAACTTCCGAAGACGTGGTTGTCAGCAAGATCGGAAGGGAATTGTACGAAAAGTTCTTTCGCGGATATACGCGCAAGCAGTGGGGCCTTGACCCTTCCCAGCTGGACGCTTCCGTTATTGCGCGCGTTCCCGTCCGAACCGATCGCGATGACAGATACTTCACGGACATTTACCAATCCATGCCACTGCACGGGTACACGCGCATGTTTGAAAACATGCTCGATCACAAGAACATCAACATCATTGTGAATACTGGCTATCGTGAGTTGTTAAAAGAAGTTAAATTCAGAAAAATGATTTTTACCGGCCCTATCGATGAATTCTTCGACTATCGTTTTGGCAAGCTGCCCTACCGCTCTATCGAGTTTAATCACGAGACGATTGGCGCCGAAGTGTTTCAGGAGGCGCCAGTGGTCAACTTTCCCAATGAGCACGATTACACGCGAATCACAGAATTCAAATACCTCACTGGCCAATACCACCCCAAGACCAGCATCGTCTACGAATTTCCGCAGGCTGAAGGCGATCCTTATTACCCAGTCCCGCGGCAGCAAAATGCTGCGTTGTACGCAAAGTACAAGGATCTAACGCAGTCGACCAAGGACGTTTTCTTCGCCGGTCGCCTCGCAACCTACAAGTACTACAACATGGACCAAGTAGTAGCCCAATCACTCAAGATTTATTCTGATATATCTCGTGTCTCCAAAGAGGACATGGCAACCACCGTCGACTACCAGCCCAAACCTGCGGCATCAGCGATCCATCTTTTGTCGGCAGGAAGTCGCTGAATGGCTTTTATGCCGATTGAGCTGTGGGGCGGAGTGGAATGCACGGTGAATCGAGTGCGCGACTACTATTGTGATCAGGTTCATCTCACCGGCCATGAGACTCGCGAAGATGATCTCGACAGATTTGCGAACCTAGGAATCAAGGCGATGCGCTATCCAGTACTCTGGGAGCGCACGGCGCCGGAAGGGAAGGCAAATTGGAAGTGGCCGGATCAGCGCCTTCATCACCTCCGGGAGCTCGGGATCACGCCAATTGTGGGTTTGTTGCATCACGGCAGCGGCCCCAAGATCACCAGCTTGATTGACCCTGATTTCCCGCGGCGCTTTAGCGAATATGCACGATCGGTCGCTCAGCGTTACCCATGGCTTGAGAACTATGTCCCAATTAACGAGCCCCTGACCACCGCGAGGTTTTCGTGTCTGTACGGACATTGGTATCCCCACAGGACAGATTCGTCCTCGTTTGCGAGGGCATTGCTATTGCAATGCCAGGCTATCGTGCTCGCGATGCGGGCGATTCGCGCTGTCAATTCTGATGCTCGGCTCATTCAGACAGAGGATTTGGGTAAAACTTTCGCTTCACCCGTTCTCCGCTACCAAGCCGAGTTCGACAACTCCCGGCGCTGGCTGACCTGGGACCTGCTCGGCGGGCGTTTCGATTCCTCCCACGCACTGTGGGAATTTTTCCGCCGGGCACAAATCAGCGAAAGGGACCTGATGTGGTTTCAGGAGAATCCCTGTCCTCCCGATATTCTGGGAATCAACTACTACGTTACAAGTGAGCGTTATATAGACGAAGATGTGCAGCAGTATCCGGCCGCGAGCCATGGCGGAAACGGGCGTCACAACTATGTGGATGTCGAGGCGGTTCGTGTTCTTGACTCGGCGGATCTAGGTCTGCAGCGGCGCATTGCGGAGGCGTGGGTCCGTTACCACAAGCCAATTGCGATTACTGAATCCCATCTCGGGTGCATTGATCCGCATCAGCAACTGCTCTGGTTCCAGGATGCCTGGGAATCTGCGCGATTGCAACGGAACTGCGGAGTGGAACTGATTGCGGTAACTTCGTGGGCCCTGCTTGGTGCCTATGATTGGGACTCATTGCTGACTGAGCGCAACCACCACTATGAACGTGGCGCATTCGAAATTAAAAATGGGCAGCCACAGCCCACGCCGCTTGCGAACTACCTCCGGGGTCTGGCTAGAGACCGGACACCCGAGTCGCCGATTCTTCCCAACCATGCGACCGCATGGTGGAAGGACCCGAGCAGGTTCAGGTACCCGCCTGTTAGTCCAGACCTCGCTCTACTGAGCTCAGCCGTCTAGTGTTGAATTCACCTTAGAAAGAACTGGAAGGCGCAATCTACTATGTTCAAACGATATGTGTTGGCCCCGCGGATGGCCTCCGGCTTAAGTGATTTCAGGTGTCCGGAGGAGCTATGATCCCCAGACCTGAATATCCCCGTCCGCAATTCGTGCGGCCGCGATGGATGAATCTTAACGGTGAGTGGGCGTTCGCCTACGACGATGCCGACGAAGGCATCCAGCAAGGTTGGAAGTTCAGCCTTCCCGAGTCGCGTCAGACTCGGATTCTCGTCCCTTTTCCTTACCAATGCGAGTTGTCAGGAATCAATGATAAGAAGATCCACGAAATAATCTGGTACTCCCGTCCCTTCGAGGTGCCCCGGGAATGGACCGGTATGAACCTGCTTTTGCACTTTGGGGCCGTCGATTACGAGTGCACCGTTTGGTTGAACGGCCAAGAGGTAGGACACAATCGAGGCGGGCACACTCCATTTGAATTTAATATCGCACCGTACGTTGATCCTGGTGCTGTCTGCCGGTTGACCTTGCGAGTGTTGGATTCACAAAGTGCTGCCCAACCACGCGGCAAGCAATCAGTGTCCGGCTTGCCGCATGACATCGATTACTATTGCACCTCTGGGATATGGCAAACCGTATGGCTTGAGCCGGTGCCGGCAATGCGGATCGACGCGCTGCGTGTACGTTCTTCCTTCGAGGACGACGCTTTAGACCTCACAGTCTTTCTACACGCTCCGTGTCAGATGTGGCGCCTCGCGGTGGAAGTATTAGACGGAGAGGAAGTAGTAGCGGAAGCTTCCAGCGAGAAATCCAGCGCCACTTTTCGCTTCACAATTCCAATTCCCCATCCGAAGGTGTGGTCCCCGGAGTCTCCCCATCTTTATGATCTGCGTATCCGGCTCTACGGTTCCAATATCTTGTTAGACGAAGTCCTGTCTTATTGTGGACTCAGAAGTATCGAGCTGAGGGACGGTTCATTCAGGCTCAATGGAGTTGAGACTTATTTACGCATGGTATTAGACCAGGGGTATTGGCCTGACGGATATCTGGCGGCGCCGACTGACGACGCTCTGCGTAACGACGTGGAGTGGGTAAAGAGATTTGGATTCAATGGCGTGCGCAAGCATCAGAAAATCGAAGATCCCCGCTGGCTGTATTGGTGTGATCGTTTGGGCTTGCTCGTGTGGGGAGAGATGCCCAATGCGAGGGAATGGTCCTCGCAAGCCGAGGAACGGCTGGCTTCCGAGTGGCGGCGCGCCGTGGAACGCGACTTCAACCATCCTTGTGTGATCGCGTGGGTGCCGGTAAATGAGAGTATGGGCTTTCCAGAATTAACCAAGAGTCATCCCGCGCAATCTTCCTTTGTTGAGAGAATGGTCGGCATTACACGGCAAATCGACGCTGATCGCATAGTCATCGATAATGATGGATGGGAGCACTCTGACATTACCGATATTTGCGCAATTCATGACTACACTTCAACAGCGACCTTGTTGCGCGAGCGCTATCAACAGACATCCCAGGGTGGAGATTTACCCGCACACGTATGGATTGGCAACAGGCCACTGTTTGTACTCGGGTCGCGTTATCGAGGTCAACCAATACTATTGTCGGAGGTGGGAGGGTTTTTACAGATTCCCGACCAATTGGCCCCGACTCAGCGCGACATGCTTTTTCAGCATTATGGCAGCTGCCAAGATAAGGAAGAATTGCTGACGAAGTATCGCGATCTGATGGAAGGGATTGCCTCGCTAGGCTTTGTTGCAGGATTCTGCTACACGCAGTTGGCCGACGTAGAGCAAGAAACCAACGGGCTCTTGACCTACGATCGTAAGCCAAAGGTGAATCCAATAGAGATAGCGAATCTGCACGAGCATCTTTTCTGAACTGTTGTTCACGAGTGCAGAGGTTTGTTGCCTAGCCGGCCTGGACTTGACCAAAGCAATCCTAGATCACGACACGCGAACTACTGGAAGTTATATTTTAAGGTCAGTATGTCTGGGTATGTACTATTGGTCCATATTGACGCAGGATGAGTGCTGGAGGATCTATGAAAAAGTTTCTAGCAGTTTGCGCCACAGCGGTGCTTTTCACGACACTAAGTTTGGCGCAAGGTAATACCAGCCCGCAATCGTCGAACGAAAGCTCATCACAGTACGACGGCGATGTACCTCGTCACGATTACGGGTGGGTTGGGCTCTTAGGCTTATTGGGCCTTGGCGGACTTGTCCGACGTCGCGACGCTGCCACTCGCAATACTACAGAGGCCCGCAGCATTGATAGCCGGCGTGTAGCCTAGTTGTACTCTCCTCACTGGCGCCTGTTCGACTCGGGTGCCAGTTGTTTGCCTCTGACAAGGGAAAGCACTAATCTGGAGATCGACAGACCGCGCACCAAGATCGGCGTCGGACTATTTCGAAACGCTATACACGCAAACGGAAGGTCGGGCAATGGATTTGAAGCAGTTCAAGGAGAAGCGGCTAAGGACAGAGGACGACGAACACATATATCTTGATGTTCGGCCTTTTGGGGAACAGGAAGGCGACGCGATAGAGTTCTGTCTTCGTGAAACGTTGGAACGAAAGCGACACGTATCAACTCCCGCACCGAAGAAGATCGTTCTTATATGCGAGCCCACCTCCAAAATCTCTTCGTCGGCGAATATCTGGCTGACGCGGTTAAAAGAGGACGGTATTTCAGCCGAAATCCGGCCGGAGCACCGGGAAACAACAGAATGATCGTAATTCATTCCTTCGACAGGAGGGCACTTTTTCAACCTCAAAAAAGTCGGATGACCCAGTCCAAACCTCTAAGTTATTGAGCGACATGTTTGATAGACCCCTTGAGGAACGTATTCGATCAAGGGCCTACGAACTTTATGTTCAGCATGGCCGGATTGATAACCGAGCCGACCAAGATTGGTACCAGGCGGAAGAGGAGCTCCTCGCCAATCGCTAGCTCGCCTGTCTTGTCCGTTTTTGCAAGACCGATCTGAGTAATCGGCCGGAGATGTGTGATGAGTGATCCGCTTACGACCCATCCCCAAGACCATCTCGCGGGCGCGCTCCAGGCGATTGAACTGCTGAAAGCGATGGCTGAGCATTACGCCGGAGAACCACTGGGGGAGTTTGCAACCGAACTGCTGGTAGAAATCGAACCGAGTCATTGTGGCGAACCTGACCAAAAGCTTGGGTGGCTCGGTGGGAGGGCCGAAGGAATGGAGCGCCTGGCTTGCTCAGAAGGTCAGCCGTCTGAAGTTTAAACAAGCTTCCGGGGACGATCTCAAAACATTTGAGGCTCTTGAGTTTCTGGTTCTTGGCATACATGGGAAGTGGGCATTGTGGCGCGCCCTCTCCGTGGTAGCGGGGTGCGACCGATGGCTTGATGGATTGAATTTCGGCGACCTCACGGAAGGGGCGGAGAGGCAGCACCCGAGAGTAGATGCCGAACGCCTCGCACGCGCGCGAGGCGCCCTATGCCGCGGGGCCTAAGTTCTGAATCCAGCGCACGAATCAAAACCAAAAAGCCTGCCCGGGCGCAAACCAGCGAATTGCCGGCTGTGCTTTTTGATTTGGACGGAACACTCATCGACAGCGTTTACCAGCATGTGCAAGCGTGGCACGAAACACTAAGAGATGAGGGAATCACGCTTCCAATATGGAAGATTCATCGCCGCGTGGGAATGAGCGGAAAATCCTTTCTGCGAGAAATGCTGCGGGAAATCGCGCTAAAACGTCGCGGTATAAAGCTGACTGGCCTGGAAAATGGGCATAATAAGAGGTTCGGCCGCATGATACCGACCTTGAAACCATTGCCCGGGGCTAGCGAACTGCTCCAGCATCTTCACCGCTCCGGGGTTCGTGTCGCAATCGCGACGACCGGGAACCGGAAACAGACTTTACTTCTCCTCAAAAAGCTGCGAGTCCCGTCGGGAACGCCCGTCGTGACCGGGGATGACGTCGAACGCGCCAAGCCATCCCCCGATATTTTCGTTGCGGCCGCACAAGCCTTGAAAGCACCAATTCACGACTGCATCGTGGTCGGCGATAGTGTTTGGGACTTGCTTGCGGCCGGACGCAAGGGCGCTCTGGGCGTCGGGCTGCTGTCGGGCGGCTACGGGCCAGATGAGTTAGAGCGGGCAGGAGCTTTTCGTGTCTACTGCGACCCCGCCGACATGCTGATGCACCTTGAACAGCTCGGCTTGGCCGGCGTTGATTGAATTCGTCTCGCCACCGGGTATCGCCATGGATAATTACAGCGGTTCTGATCAGCCCGTTCGAGTTGGATGTTCGGGATGGACTATTCCGAAGCAAGCCGCTTTACGTTTCATAGGAGCTGGCAGACATCTGAGTCGTTATTCCAACTTCTTTAGCTGCTGCGAGATCAATTCATCATTTTACCGTTCCCACAAGTCAGAAACCTGGGAGCGCTGGGCCAATTCTGTTCCTGCTGGTTTCCGATTCTCGGTGAAACTCCCGAAAAAAATCACTCACGAAGCAAACTGAACTGCGATTCCCGTGCCTGGTCCACATTCTTCCAACAGATAAATCTTCAAAGACAAGCTCGGTCCGGAATTGATAAACACCGACATCAGTGAACGGAAGCAGGCAGAGCAGGAACTCCGAGAACTTTCCGTTCGTCTGCTCCAAGCTCAAGATGAAGAGAGAAAGCGTCTTGCTCGCGAATTGCACGACAGTTCGGGACAGACACTCGTTGCTCTCAAATTGAACCTGAACACCATTTGCAATGGAGCCACAGTGCTCAGTCCCGAGGCAGCCTTAGCCACCTCTCAAAGCACCGCCTTGATCGATTGCCTGTCCAAAGAGCTGCGCACCATGCCCTACCTGCTTCATCCACCGCTACTGGATGAGGTCGGTCTGGCGTCAGCACTTCATTGCTACGTCGAGGGGCTAGCGGAACGCAGTTCTATAAAGGCTACTCTAGAAAATTTCGTCAGACATCGATCACAATCTCCCAGATCGCGCGCGAGTCGCCCAGGAATCGCTTACAAATGTCCACCGCCATTCCGGGAGCCCTATAGCTAGATTCGCATCGTGCGTTCCCCTGATGAGGTGCAAGTCGTAGTAGAGGACGAAGGTAAGGGTATAAGTCCAACGATTCAGGCACGCTTCGAGCCCGGAGGGATGAGGGAAGTGGGTCTTATGGGGATGCGGGAAAGAGTTCGGCAACTCGGAGGACAGCTGGAAATTTCATCTCATGCTCAGGACACAGCTGTAATCGCACGGTTGCCTCTGAGTAGCTTATCGGGCTGAGTTGGGTTTGGTCGCCGTGTTTATCGCAAGCGAGCTTGTTAATGAGACGGCGAAGGCATGATCCTTGATATCGCCTTTAAGAATCGTCGGCGCAGTAGTCGGCGGCCTTCAGCATGTTCGAAGCGCACGGAGTGAAAGGTATGGGCATCCCGTCTGGCGTGTGACTCATCCTAACAACACTTTTATAAATCACACTTTTGGAGTTTAGAAATGAAAGCCGTTAGCTACGAAGGTCTTCGCACCATGTCTGTTTCAGATCATCCCAAACCAAAACTAAACTTGCCCACTGACGCCCTGCTCCGAGTGACAACGAGCGGAATCTGCGGAAGCGATTTGCATATGTATGATGGACGCACTCCCTTGGAAGAAGGAACAGTCGTCGGACACGAGATCATGGGTGTCATCGACGAAGTCGGAGGAGCGGTCCAAAGCATAAAGACGGGCGATCGCGTCGTGTTGCCTTTCAATATCGCGTGTGGGTTTTGTTTTAACTGCGTGCGCGGTCACACCGAATCTTGTCTCACCATGAACCCCGAGGCGCCCCATGCAGCATATGGATATGCAGGAATGGGGCCCTATAAGAGCGGACAAGCAGAGTTCGTGGTAGTGCCGCAGGCCGATTTCAACTGTCTTAAACTGCCCGGAAAGCCCGGAGACCAATGAGAAGATGATTTCCTGCCTCTCTGATGTTTTTCCCACGGCCTATCACGCAACCGAACTCGCCTGCGTAACTCCCGGCAAGACCGTTGCCGTTTTCGGCGCTAGACCAGTCGGTCTGTTGTCGGCCTACTGTGCCATTCTGAAAGGCGCCTCCGAGGTTTATGTAGTGGACAACATCCCGGAACGACTGGAAAAGGCAGAAGAACTCGGTGCCACCTCCGTTGATTTCAGCGCCGGCGATCCCGTGGAGCAGATTTTCCAGCTCAGGAAGAAGAACAAGGGAATTTAACAGGGCTTTCGCCCTGGAGAAGAAAAAATGAAGGGCGTCGATTGTGCTATTGATGCGGTCGGTTATCAGGCAAGAAACGATGACCATCCAAAGCAGGAAAAGTCGACCCAAGTGTTAGAAAACTGTCTGAGATTTGTAAATGCCACCGGGCACGTTGGGCTAATTGGCGTGTATATCGCCCCTGATCCCGGCGCCAAGGGCGACGCAAAGAAAGGCATCTATCCCTTCCCCGTTGCTGATTTCTTCGATAAGGGCATAACCATGGGAAGCGGCCAGGCGCCGGTCAAGAAGTATAACGAGTATCTTCGCGATCTGATTGTGAACGGGCGAGCGAAGCCTAGCAAGATGTCAGCCACCGCATTCACATCGACGAGGCGCCAGATGCCTACGACAAATTCGACAAGCGGATCGAGGGTTACACCAAGGTTTTGATTAAGTTTGAGGAAGAGGTCGCAGCGTAGCGAGGAAAGGGCGGAATCCGCCATCGGCGGCACGCGGGGGGAACACCATCTCGAATGGCTGGCCCTCATAGCACCTTTCCAGAACTTCCCGGACGGGTACCGGCGTACTCGTTACAACGCTCGGCGTACCAAAATATGTGGCCGTCCGGATGTGCCACTCCAGCACAGTTCGGGAATGGAATCGGCGAACACCCGAAATTGTTGTTGATTGCGATGCAAGTCTTCCGTCTGTTTCGTTCCGTCGGTGTTAGTGCCGACCAGGCCCCGCGCGAAGATGTTGGCAGCGATATGGCAAAGCCGCCCGCCCACACGGGCAACTATCTCGACAATGGGCCCTGCCGGAGCATACATAGCGGTAGCCTCTGAATATCCTCGCCCACATTTCCCTCGTTAGCGTTCTAGTCCTAGGAAAGAGACCGCCAACGAAATTGGGTTACACATACAGCAAATCTGCTGCTGCGTCTACTGGATGAAAGGTATTTACATTCTGGTTTTAAAAAGAGCATTGTCGTATCAGAATTATCCGGATTGGCTATTTGCTCGCCAGTTGAGTTTTTACCCTTCCTCCTAATTCCTCGGCACAGTTCACACGCTTTTTGACGTTGGCGTGCATGAAGTGCGGGACAATTGTCAACTGAAAGCAGGAGATAGATACATGGAAACCAAAGTACGGGATGGAGTTGCAGAAGATCGTATCACCGGAGCCATCGAGTCGCAGACTTCACGAATTCCAAGCTCAGGATACTTGGCGGCAGCGTTTGGAGCCATCGCCGCTTCAGCCATCTTAAAGATCGTCGGTAAGGACGATTGGGCACTTTTCGTGGGACAGTGGCCGGCGGCATTCATGCTAATGGGTGTCTACAACAAAATGGTTAAGCAGCACGGCTCGGATGCGTACAGCCGGGCCTCGTAGTGGAAACATTTACGCAACGAATAATCGCGCGTCGGCGGGAGAAATGTATTTCGCGACCTACAGCAGTGGCTCCTCCCGTTGGCGCACAGCAAGTAATTTTAAAACAGTCATGGAGGACTCATGTTAAGGGATAAGAATCGGGGGCCACAAGCAGACCTTACTAGTTCGGAACAGCAGCTCAATCTGGCTCGATATGGGAAGGCACTGGGACGGCGAGGCTTCATGACAAGGGTAGGTCTGGCTGGCGTTAGCGCAGCGGCCGGCAGTATTTTGACCAGTTGCCTGGGCAGCGGCGCGGTGGTGTCGGCTCAGGCTGTGCCTGAGGTTGATGTGCTGAATTTCGCCCTTAACTTGGAGTACTTGGAAGCAAATTTTTATCAGGTCGCGGTCAATGGTGCGCCGCTCTCTTCCTCGGATACCGGCGGCGGGGCGGGAACGGTTAGCGGTGGATCAAAAGTGTCGTTCAGCGATGCAACGCTGGCAAAGATTGCAGCGGAAATCGCTCAGGACGAGCTCTTGCACGTTCGTTTTCTTCGCACTGCTCTTGGCAATGCGGCGGTCGCACAACCCAATATCAATCTGAGTGCCTTGGGAATCGGATTCGCGAATGACAACGAGTTTTTGACCTTGTCACGGGCCTTTGAAGACACCGGGGTCAGCGCATATGCCGGGGCGGCGACGTTACTCAGCGGCAATAACCTACAGGCCGCGGCGCAGATTCTGGCCGTCGAGGCATACCACGCGGGCAACATCCGCTTGGAGGTGGAGCAGAAGGGGATTACCGTTCCTGCCACCGACTCCCTGGATGTACCGCCGGATCAGATGCATTTCTTTCCTGTGGATAGTAACGCCCTAGCGATTAAGCGTACCACTTCGCAAGTATTGGCAATCGTTTACGCCAACCCTGCGGCGGGGACAAGCAGTGGTGGTTTTTTCCCCAATGGACTGAACGGAAACATCAAGACCGTCTAAGCTTGCGCTGCGAAAGCGAGAAAGAACGAATAATGAACAAATATTTTCTGATTCTGGCGCTTGTGCTGACGGTGACCCCAATGCTGTTGGCCCAAGATCACGATCACGGAGAAGTCGGCGTATTTGCCGACTACTTCCGTCTTCAGGCGGCTCCCCGGGACCTGTTCGGCTTAGGTGGCCGCTTGTCGCTCAACGTTCACAATAATGTCCAACTTGAGGCCGAGATGGCGTATGACTTCGAGCGCGGATTTGCAGAGGGATTCGACAACGGATCCGGCACGGCTTCGATCCAGCGATCGAGCCTACGAGTGCTGCACGGAATGTTCGGACCCAAATTACAGTTTGGCAAACAGGGTCCTGCCGCAATTCGTGCATTTGTGACCGCGAAGGGCGGCTTCGTAAATTTTGGCTTCTCTAACGCTAGTGTGCTTTCCGGGTTCACCAGCGCGATTGACAATCTGCGACGGGACAATAACGGCAATGCGGTTTTCTATCCAGGAGGAGGATTGGAAGGGTACCTTGGGCCCATTGGGTTGCGACTCGACGTTGGGGATGAGATTTACTTCAACAACGGAGCTCATCACAATCTGAAAATGACATTTGGTCCGCACATCCGATTCTGAACGAATTCTCCGCAGCCGGCGGAGGATTACCTCGAAAGGTGCAGGTATTCCTCCTCCGGCACTTTTGTATAGACAAGAAGCGAAAGCCGTGAATCCGTTACAAGCTCTGCGTCGCGTTGGACTAGAAATCTCGGCCTGAGCCAAGAACAACCACTGCCCCGCTAGCTTTCTTTGTTTCCTGAGGCGAGTTTCGGTTTTAAGGAGTTGGTTCTTAAGTCTCACGATAGAGAGGATTTATGTTTGAAGGTCTATTCCAGCCGATGCACTTGCTGACCGCAACGGCAAACTCGCAAACGATCACGACCGGCTCATCCAGATACAAATCCCATAGTCCTGAACGTTCACACGCAGGATCTCTTTGATGCTGTTCGTATTCTGCACTGACCTGACTTTGCCCTCCATACCACCAAACCCCGATACGATTACGGTTGGATTGGGCTTTTGGGCTTATTGGGCTTAAGCGGACTTATCCGTCGTCGTGATGCTACTAATCGCAATACCACAGAGGCTCGCGGCATTGATAGCCGGCGTGTAGCGTAATCATCCTCTCCTCAACTGGCGCCCCTTCTACTCGGGCGCCCTTCTTGTTGTGAACGCTGGATCTGATTGTGAAACGCTCGCACCCATCTTGCTCTACTCAGTTGTCTCGCCTGCTACGCCGATCATAGGTTACACGATCTAGCGTCTATAAATACGGTTCCCACCTTATCGACCTTAATCCCTGCGCCTCATATTCTCTGATCAACTGCAGTTCGCCAGGGTCGTCTCTGTATGCGGGCCCGCAGTAAAGGAAAGCATATGCGAATGTCGATGTTTCTTCTAGCTTGTTCCGTCCTATTAATCTCACTATTCCTAACCGTCTCAGCTCCATGCCAAACCACATCCTCGCTTGAAAATGAGAATTCGATTGAAGGTACAGTGGTTTCGGCGACCCGGGACACTTTGGTTGTGAGAACCGATGACAACGAATTCCACCTATTTACCTATGATCGTTACTCGCATCGAGCGGGATCGCTCGTGCGAGGCGCGCGAGTTCGGGTGGTCGCCGGTTCCGGCGACGAGAACGGCACGAGGCTCGCGAGCAAAGTTACTGTGCTGGACGCAAAAACCGCCGATTCAGCGGCTGATACGCAAGCAGCTACGGTTCCACCAAAGATTCGTGAAATTGAGAGTGATATCAAGCGAGAAAGCAGGCGCTGGCGGGCGGGCGTTCGTGCGGGCGCAGCCTTTGATCCGGAGCTTTTTATGTTCGGCGTGCAGTCCCATATGGGACCGATTTTTCACCCACGTGTATTCTTTAGGCCCAATGCGGAATTCGCCTTTGGAGAAGTAACCGATCTGATCGCATTGAATTTGGAGGCCGTTTATCGCTTTTCAACTTCTGCTCGAAGGGGAGTTTGGACACCGTATCTTGGAGGAGGACCGTCCCTTACCTTTATTCACCAAAATTTTGAGAAGGGCAGACAGATTGATTTTGGTAATTTCGATTACGAAACTGGTCTGAATATCTTGGCGGGAATGCAATCCCGCAGAGGTACATTCGTTGAATTGAAAACCAGTCTGTATTCTGGGCCGGCGCCGAAACTGCGTTTAATATTCGGTTACAACTTCTGAGACATTGCCCTTAAGTTGTATCGGCAGAGCAAGCACAGGGCTGAAATGGGCCGCCAAGCCATCTATTCCGACCGCGCTGTCTTCTTCGGATACGGTGTCTCGGCAACGCTCCAGCCGCGCTTCAACACCTGTACATAGAAGAAGCGCAAATCGGCCAAGAGCTGCGTTACGGTGTTCGGGGCCAGCTTCCAACGCGTGAACAACGCGGCCTGATACTGGCGAATATGCTCGGGGCCAAGCTGATCGGGTGAACGATGGAAGTGCCGACTGAAATGCTCGACCGTGTGAATGTAAGCGTTGATGGTGGACTCGGCGTAGTTGCGCCGCCGCAGTTCCTCTAGCATGATCTGGCGAAGATGGGTCACAGAGAGTTCCTCCTCTGCGACAACAAACTACCTCAGATCACCCGACCGTCGGCTCAGCAACACGCGAATGCGTCCGCCGCAAAGCGGCTAAGTTCAAGTCGGCTTATGGGAAGTGATCGCGACTGCCCCGGTTGACAGGCAAGCAGGAAGTTAGCTGCATCGCACGCCGTTCGGCACAGTCCAGCAGTTTCTTTATTGTTTCTGCTGGTTCGATTGAAAGAAATCCCCTTGTAATCAGGGGTCGATAGTTTACGGCGAAGGACCTTGGAGCCAGCTTGTCTTGTGGCTTTTTTGTGTGCTCTGTGTCCGCGATGCGGCGCATCCTGCCACAAGTAGGGACAACCTGGCACAACTCGTAAAAAGAGCATAAAAAA
Source organism: Terriglobia bacterium (assembly GCA_963822555.1). Lineage (GTDB taxonomy): Bacteria > Acidobacteriota > Terriglobia > Terriglobales > Acidobacteriaceae > JAIQFF01. Next base: position 1,928,193 of record CAWGHY010000002.1, on the reverse strand, counting down.
AGAGATGCAGGGTAAGTGCCTCTCTTGGTTGGATTTAGATTTTGGGTCTGAAATGTCTTGCTAAACCGTTGTACTGGCTAATACCCAGTACCGAGGGTTCGAATCCCTCCCTCTCCGCCATTTCCGTTCTGCGAACTGCAAGGCCTGATCGTGGCAGCGAAGAGGGGTCTCAGCGGGCTGTTCTACCGAGGACACACCGGGGAGACAACACTGGTGCCAACCCAAAACCAACCCAAAACCAACCCAAAACCAACCCAAAACCAACCCAAAATAGCAGCTCCCGATCGCTCTTCTATGTTCTTTTCCACTCTCTGGTACGGACAACCACGCCCGCTAACTCGTTGAACTTCGGTTTCTTGTAAAACTCATAACCCAAAGGTCGGTGGTTCAAATCCACCCCCCGCAACCATCTCAAACCGCCGCACGTCCTCGGGTTGTCCGAGCATCGGCCCAACCGGTGCGTTTCCCATAAGATCCCAAGTTCCCTCGGCAAAGTAGCACCAACCCTCCCCATCTTCCGTTGGGTACATTTGCACCCCAAGCAGGTGGCTGTGCAACTCCTGCTTCCCGAGAGGAGCGTTCTTCCTGAGAAGGTCGCCGAGGTTCTCGATTCCTTCCTCGACCAACCGTTTCAGATCCTCGATCTGTGTCTCGATTGAGTCAGGGGCTGAAGCGAGAAGGCGATCGGTGAGGCTCGAAATTTCCTTTTCGCGTTCAGCAATTCCTTGGAGGACGTGTTTCGACGGACCGTTCTCAGCAATCGCCTCGGTAAGATTTCGAATCTCACGCTCAAGCTTCTCCTTGCGTACACGCATGTGAGCCAGTTCGCCAGACAGGCTTCCGAGCGAAGAACGCAACTGGCGGCCCAATTCTTCCACTGCGAGATTGATCCTGTCGGGCTGCCACAGATCTTGTTGGAGCTTGCTAAGCAACTGGCTCTCGACTTCGTGGGCTCCGATTCGCAAGTTGTTTGAGCAGATACCGCGATTGAGGTATCCAGTACAGACGTATTTCGGATTCTTTTTTCCGCCGCTTGAGACGATCAGGTTGCTGCCGCACTTACCACATTTCAGGCGGTTGCTGAACAGGTACGGACTCGTTATTGAGCGGGAAACCAATCCACATTTGCGGTCGGCCTCTCCTGCTTCGACAAAGGACCGAAATCGAAGTTGCACAGCACGCCAGAGTTCCGCGGGAACAATCGCGAGGTCTGGTACTGAGAGGCGTTTCCATTCGTTCTCGGGTCGCGAAATCGGGCGCCCCTTTTATCGGGCAACTCCCTCCGCCTGCGAACCCGCGATAAAGAGACTTCAGGGGAGATGCAATCGTCTCAAGGCAATACACGCAAGGTTTGCCACCCAGCCGCATTAATCTCATGTGAAGAAGAATGGCTCTCTTTGTGGAACCCGCCGTTCCAGAGATAGTTGTCGGCTCGACGGATACCGAGGAAGTTGTCTACACTACATTGTCATCGGCAATGAACATCCTTCGAAGGCGCCAGCGTGCTCAAACCTTCGTTTGATCATGAGCCAGCTGGATCCGTGACAAAACGTGTCGCTGATTGGCCAAGCGAGCCGATCTGAATGAACCCCGAAAGAATCGCCGACCAAATTCGGGACCGGTTGTCGGGCGTCTCTGAACTTTATAATCGTCTGTTGCTTGTTGTCGGCCCAACCGGGAGTGGCAAGACCAGCGCTCTTCGGGCATTCTCCGACCAAATCGGGTATCCGGTAGTCAACGTAGGCGTGGAGCTGTCCCGTCGCTTGTTGGACCTAACGGAACGGCAAAGGACAATTGAGCTACCATCTTTGCTGACTGAATTGATTGGGGAATCGAAGCATGATGTGGTCGTCTTGGACAACACAGAGATCCTGTTCAACCCGACGCTCAAACAGGATCCGCTCCGATTGCTCCAGGGGCTTTCTAGAAACAGGACCGTCATCGTTAGTTGGCTAGGCATCTTGGATGGCCAATCTCTAACTTACGCAACGCCCGAACATTCGGAATTCCGTCTATATCAGTCAGAAGGGCTGTTGGCTGTCACGCTCGTCGGGTCAAAGGCATAACGGATCAGGTGTAAAAGGCAAGCAGATGCAATACGGCGACTTAATACAATTCGAGCCCATTGAAACAGTGGTTCAGCTTCGAAACGCGGATCAACTGAACGCGGCAAAACAACTCGTTTCCACGTACGTGATCTCCGAGGAAATGGCGGAAAAGATCACGTCTCTGGTCGTCCCGGACCTACAATTCGACGCTCCCTCAGACAACAAAGGGTTGATGGTGGTCGGCAACTATGGAACCGGCAAGTCCCACTTGATGTCAGTACTGTCTGCCGTTGCTGAGGACCCCAGCACACTACGTCTGATCAGAAATGAGTCGGTCGCTGGCGCCCTTCAGCGCATTGCTGGCAAGTTTAAGGTAATCCGAACTGAGATCGGCGCAGTGACGATGTCTCTCCGCGACATCCTAACTGCCGAGATCGAAGAGCACCTGGCAAAGTTTGGTGTCAGCTATTCTTTCCCTCCTGTCAGTAGCATCCCTAACAACAAACGCGCCTTCGAGGAGATGATGGCGCGGTTCAATGAAAAATATCCAGAGCAGGGATTGCTCGTTGTGGTAGACGAACTTCTTGACTATTTACGAAGCCGTAAAGACCAGGAACTAGCTTCTCGCTTCCGGGAAAGAGAACGACAGGAAGCTGATCGTGCCGAAAACTGGAACCGCGCCGCATCTCCTTGTTTCACGCCAGCAGTTGCAACGCGCACTGCGGATCATGAATGCACTGTTCTTGGCTCTCGAAGAACAAGGTTGTGTGGTTTCATGGCCGAAGAACGAGGGAGAACACTTGACGGTCACTGTCGATGCTGAATGTGTCGCAGTGAGTATGCAGGAAATCATCGATAGCGAGCCTCATGTCCTGACTCCGGCCGAAGAAAAGCACTCATGGAGGGCTCCTAAATGGGATTATTCGCTGAGCGGCCGGTTGCGCCTCTCAATCGATACGGTGCCCTATAACTCCCATGTCCGTGCCACATGGGCAGACGGAAGAGTTCAGATCGTTGAGAACTGCATCGGCGACTTCATCGTTGGACTCAAGGTTGCGGCGGCAGCAATCAAAAAGAGCCGCCTAGAACGTGAGGAGTGGGATCGGCGATGGGAGGAACAACGTAGGAAAGAGGAAGAACAACGGCGGCGGGCTGAAGAGCACAAGCGAAGGGCCGAATTTATCGGCGGACTCATTAACAATTGGGAAAAGGCCAACCGGATGCGGACGTTTGTTAAAGCGCTGACAGAAGCCGCCAGCCAACTAGACTTATCAGATGACAAGAAGCTCGACGTTCAGCATGTGCTGGAGTGGTCAGAGAAGTATGCTGATTTTCTAGATCCACTGACTGACCTTCCCGAGTCCATTGACGAGTTCGTGCATCCAGAACGGAAATATCCTTGGATGCGACGATCAGCGAGCTAGTGTGCCAAGGTAGCTTTCTAAGATTCCCCTCCGGCGCGAAAAGCTCGAAAACCCAATGGAATGCGGTAGTTGACGGCCAATCTGTACCGGAAAGACAGCGTCGGTCGCTTGAGCGCGCTGTAAGCCCCCGCAACCAACGCAATCATTGGGTTACCAGTAAAGAGCACTTCTTCAAGAAGGGACAGAAAGGGGCGCTTCGGCGGCCCTTTTTATTTTGCTGCCTTCAACGCAGGACGCAGCACCATCTGCACAACCTTGCTGTTGGCCTCGCGCTTGGTCGTCATCAGCGCGTTGCCGTACACGTTCATGGTGGTCGCGACCTGAGCATGCCTCATGAGTTTCTGCTGCACGCCGATTGATGTGCCCACCGAATCCAGCCACGATCGGTATGTGTGCCGGAACGTGTGCCAACCGATGTCCCCCAAACCAAGACTTCGTCCAGCGGGGCGGATGTAATCCTGCTGGATGGGACTGGCGTGATAACACCGGCCGGTGATCGTGCTGGGAAATAGCCATCCTCCGACTTGGGGCATCGCTGCTTCCAGTTGTGCAGAACCGTGGCGAGATCAGGATCGAGAGGGAGATCATCTCCCCAGTACTCGGTCTTGACATCCTCGACCACTCCGTCGACCACCGCGCGAGTGACCTGCATGGTGAGTTCGTCGAAGTGGATATCTTTCCACTGGAGAGACAGTATCTCGCTGACCCGCAACCCGAGGCACTGGGCCACAACCACCATGGTCCGGTACGGTCGAACAGAAAACCCGAAACGCGGATGTCGGTGACCACAAGGATCTATGCGCCGAGAGTGTGCCACCATGGATCGTTGGATTACAAACCCAACGATTCGTTCGGCCGATGCCAAGACGGTCATGTAGGATTGAAGAAAAGGTTTTGTTAGCGCCAAATTGCGAGCGAGGCGAAGACATTGAATCTGGAAACAGTTGCCTCCCAAATTGTTTGGGTGTTGGTTTTGTCCGTCTGCGCTTTACCGCTACTTGGGCAATCGATCGTTGCCTCCATGGACACGAGCGAAGAGTATCGGTTGCGGCTTTACCATACGCATACCAATGAGCGAATCGATATTGTCTACCGGCACGGCGATGCTTATGTGCCGGGAGCGATTGATCGCTTAAACCAGTTTCTCCGCGATCATCGGACCGGCGAAGTTCATCGGTACAATCCCCAAGTCTTCGACTTACTGAACGACTTGAGCATGGCGGTCGGTCGCCCCGGATCCGAGATCGATGTTATTTGCGGATATCGCACGTCGTGGAGCAATGAATTTCTGCGCCGGAACAGTAGTGGCGTTGCCTTGCATAGCCTGCACATGCAGGCCGAGGCTATCGACATTCGTATGCCAGGAATTGCAACGTCTAGATTGCGCGATGTTGCGCTTGCACTTTCCCGTGGAGGAGTCGGATACTACGCGAAATCCAACTTTGTTCATGTGGATGTCGGTCGAGTTCGCCGCTGGTAGCGGCGATCATTGCTAGCTGCGATGGGGAAATGTTGGCCGGCTCCAATACCATGGATATATGTTCCTTTACCCGCGAATGACGTCAGCCGAGGCACTCGATATCGAGCCCAACCGACTCGGACACTCTTCCTAAGACCAGCCGCTCAAATAAATATCTGCTATGCAATCCAAGAACAATTAAATCCACGCCACGTAGGAGCTTTGTCCATGAGTACCGCGCGGTCGTCCCGAAACCGTGAGCCCGAACGATCGAAAGCCTTGAATCGCCCTACTCAGTAGACGTGGTTAAGTAGGGCCTGCTCCAGAGCTGCGTCTTGGCCGTAGATATCCCGAAAAAAATGCACTTCACCATCTTCCATCGTCACGGCCGTGCCGTACACAATCAAGACCGGGACGGGTCGTTCGAGATCCACCCGAAAGGTTTTGTCCGCCAGTGTAGCGCTACGAATGGTATCTGGAGTCCATTCTGGTTGATCCTGGAGGAGCCATGCCGCCAACGCCACTGGATCTTCCACGCGGATGCAGCCGTGACTGAAATCACGTCTCGAACGCGAGAACAGCTCCAGGGCGGGCGAGCCATGCATATAAACGCCATGCCCATTGGGGAAGTCGAACTTGAGCAATCCCAAGGCATTGTTGGGACCAGGGGTTTGTCGAATCTTCAGTTTTGCGGAGCGGAGCTGGCGTTTCATTTCTTCGTTGACCGGGCCCGAACCCACGACCACCCCCGCGTTGTCAACGATTTCGTATGAGTTCTTCACCAGGTATGCAGGATCCTTCTCTATATGGGGTAACAGTTCGGCGCGCACAATCGAGAGCGGGACATTCCAATAGGGCCGAAAGATCACGGACTTGATATCGGACGCGAAGACCGGAGTCCGATGGCGGTAGGTTTTGCCCACCACCACCTTCATAAAGAGCGTCCAGCGGTATTTTTCGTCAACCGCGCGGAGACGAAATTCTGGGATGTTGACGATGATCGGCGGCCGTTGAAACTGATGTGGCAGCCAGCGTAGTCGTTCCAAGGTAAGTTGGAGTTGAGCTACACGGTGGCTGAGGGGAGTGTTGAGGTCTTTAAGCGTCTGTGCATCGATCAGACCATTCGGCTCCAGACCGTGGCGCTGCTGGAAGCGCGTAACCGCCGCGACCAGATTGCCTTGGTACAGAGTAGAAGGAGAAACGCGTTCCTCTCTTTCCGGCAGGTCTCCCACGAGTACTAGAAACCGCGTCAGTCGCGGTAATCCAACGTATGCATCACCCGGCTTAATCGCTTTTTGTGGGACCGGAAGAAGCTCACCGTCGTCACGGACGGCCAGTTCGATATACGTTTTGAGTGCATTCAGGGTCCTGTGATACGTAGGGAATGGCGGTTCGACTGTCGCGATGACACTGTCCATGTCCGTAGCGTTGACCACCTGATGCTGCAGAAATTCCGACAGGTCGAAATTTGTCTGGTCCATCTTCAGTTCAAAGTGAAAGCGGCGAGGGTTCACTCGTCCCACATGGAGGTCGGAGATGTACCGCATGGCAGAGACCGTGAGAGCAACGTCGAATCGAACCAGTTCCGATTCCGGCGGTGGGCTGGATTGCTGAAGATCGCTGATACGGCTCTCCCATCGTGGGCCGTCGTAGTCCTCGGGGTTAAGTCCCTCATTGCCAGCATTTTTCAATTTTTGAATAATCGCAATGGCTTGGGATCTCGGTCTGGACCCGCGCGTCCAGGACAGGGATCCGTCAGAGGCGCCGTAGAACTTCCTCACGTCAATTCGATAGGTTCCAAAAGCTGGCCATCGAAGGTCCGGGAGCTCCGCAGCGTCGAGGATCGCCTTTAGTTGGGCCCTGCCCATTGCAGTCAGCGGCTGTGGCGCAAAAGGCAGGCTGACGAAGTCAGATTGACTCTGTTTCATGGGCATCCCCACACCTCCAAATGGCAGGGATGCCAGCACTAGAACGGGCAAAGCAAAACGAGACCTAAAAAATCTCGCCTTTCGTTTGTTAACGATCGATGACAAAGAAACCCTTATATTGCAAACATGGTTCGTTCGCAGCCACTGTGTGAATGAGCCCGCGTTGGAAAGTAAGGTTAACTATATGTGGTTGTGACGGCTATCGGCCAAGTATGGCTAGGGTTACCCCTCTATGCTGTGGCTAGGCCGTTGAGGCGGGCGAACTGCTGGGCCTGTATTCCGCCCTTTCCGGAGATCCTCATGAAGTTACTGCCGAGACTCTTCAACCATGCCAAGTAGATTTCGTCCGGCGTGCGTGCCCATCAGAAACAAGCCGGGGCTCGAAGCAATGGTTGTCGCCTAAGCTTATCCCACCGCGATCTCGGCCAAATGGTGATCACGTCTGTCGATTTCGGCGGCTGCGCGATCGAGCATTTCGTTGACTTCCTCATCCGAGACTTGCGAGAAGTCATAATAAAACTGCCCGACGCCATAAAACGGATCCGGCGTAGCCAGGCAGATCAACTCGTCCACTTCGCCCCTGAGGCGGTCGCAGGTGGAGGCCGGCGCCACTGGGACAGCTACTACGATCTGAGCTGGTTTCATCTGGTGCAAGGCATCAATGGCGGCACGCATCCCGGAACCTGTCGCGATACCGTCGTCCACGAGGACTACGGTGCGTCCCTCTACGTCTAAGGGCGGACGGCGGCCGCGATAGGCGTGCTCACGCCGTTTCAATTCTTTTGCTTCCCGCTCCGTCACCAGCTCAATGTCCCGGGGTGGAATTCGCAACGCCTCGACAATTTCTGAATTGAGGGCACGAATGCCGCCACTCGCGATGGCTCCAAATCCAAGTTCCTCATGCCCTGGCACACCTAGTTTGCGTAGCACAAGCACGTCGAGCGGAGCCTTGAGCGTTCGGGCTATTTCAAACGCCACCGGGACGCCTCCGCGAGGAATTCCCAGGACAATAACGTCCCTCCGGTTTGCATATTCACGCAGCAGCAGAGCCAAGCGGCGTCCAGCTTCGGTTCGATTGGGGAAAATCATATTGCACCTCAATGGTTCTACTCATCCACGATGACAAAAGAGGAAGCCGTCGTATGTAGGGGGCGTCACCCGGCCGAGTGACCCGAATCCCCGTTTTTGTTCCAGATTCGCCAGTGCGGCTCCGGCGTTACGAATCAAAACGTCGAAGGATAGGTTTCGGGGACCTCCCCAGCTTTCCACGCGGTGGTACGCTCCAAAGGCTCGACTGCCCGAGTTTCGTCGAAGTGCAGAATCGCGTCGAACTGATCCGGCAGCTGGGCATGAAAGTAGTGGCTCTGGCGTTCCGATCGGGGCTGATAAATCACCCCAATCGCCCGCTCCAGGCGAGGTTCGCGCAACAGTGACCTGGCTTCTTCGTGTTCTTTGTCGTGCTCATTAAGGAGCAGCAGGAATTTCGGCATACCGGTGTTGTGAAAAAGCGCTTCGTAACTTCCGGGCAAGGCAGGCCGGACATGCTTGCGCTCTGCCGGACCGTCCCACTCGGAGGCTGCCGTTACGGTGCCGGTGTAAGTGCTGAAACCAATTGAAACGGATTGTTTGCCGTAGCGCTGGCGCACAAGCTGTCCGAGGTTCAACTCACCTTGATGACCCATCTCGGTGGCGCGGGCATCGCCGAGATGAGAGTTGTGTGCCCAGACGACGATCTTCGCGTGAGCGCCGCCCAGGTGCTGAGCCAGCGCGTCGAGTGCTTCAGCCATATGAGTGTCGCGCAGATTCCATGACGCGACTCGCTCACGAAACATGGAGCGGTAATATCCTTCGGCATTCTTTACCAGCCGGGCATTCTGTTCCGCAAAGAAGAATTCGTCGGGAAAGGCGTGACCATCGCGGCGAGCAAGGTCGGCGGCGCGCTGGCGCATCTCCATCCACTGGCTGATGACCTCGTCTTCGCAACTCTTGCTCAGCCCAAAACTGGCGGCGTATCCGTAAGCCTGGGTATCTTCGCCGAAATCCTCGAAACAAGCGTAGCGATAGCGGGCGCGGCGGGCAGCTTCGGGATCAACCTTATCCAGGAAATCAAGGACCGCTCGCATGGAAGCATGCAAGCTGTAAAGGTCCAATCCATAGAAGCCGGCACGGCGCGAGGCAGGGTGCAGTTCGTTGTAATTTCGCAGCCAGCCTACAAAGTCGAGCACATCGGCGTTGCGCCACATCCAGGCGGGAAATCTCTGGAAGCCAGCAAGGGCATCGATCGCATCCTGATCTTTGCCTTGGAATCGTACAAATTGATTGATACGAAAAGCATCCGGCCAATCTGCCTCGACCGCGACCGCGTTGAAACCCTTTTCCGCAATCAACCGTTTCGTAATCTCTGCGCGCAATCGATAGAACTCATGGGTGCCATGCGAGGCCTCTCCAATCAGAACAAAACGCGCATCGCCGATCATGTTAAGTAAAGGATCGAAGTCGCTTGACTGTCCGGTCAGAGGCTGTGCCGCGCGGCGGATTGCGTTAACAATGTGGAAATCGCTCTGGGTTCGCATTGTGACCTCCTACCGATCCTTCCATAACGTCGAACTGACAACTGGAGGATGACAAAGACGTTGTGATGAAGATGTGTCGTCGGTCACGGCACCGGGTGAGTCGCGTCACGGAGTGAAACGCGAGGGCGCGCATAACGTGAACTTGATATCGGAGGGCTTTATGAAAAAGAAAGATTTGGGTTGGACATTATTGGGGACATTTGGCGCCGGTGCTCTGACCATGTATATCGCTGATCCGAACCGCGGCAAACGCCGGCGGGCGACTTTAAGGGATGCAGTTGTGCATTCCGGTCATCAGGTAGAGAGATTCGCCAAACGCTTTCGTCGCGATATCGAGCATCGCACTGAGGGTGCGATTGCTGTAACTCGCAGCATGTTTGAAGGTGAAGACGACGCATCCGATGGTGTCCTGGAGCAGCGCGTTCGGACGACTGTCGGTCGGGCGGTCTCGCACCCTCATGCCGTTGAAGTTAATTGCACCGGTGGATCGGTGTTTCTGGGTGGCTGGGTGTTGGCTGACGAGGTCGCCGAGTTGACCAGCGCGGTGAGGTCCGTCCGGGGCGTGAAAGAACTCTCCACGTTCCTCAATACGACCGATCATCCCGAGCACATTTCAGATTTGCAGGGAGGGGGCCGGCGAAGACGCCTACCGGAATTTCTGCAGCAGAGTTGGTCGCCCACGGCTCGTGTTCTCGCCGGCTGCGCCGGCGCTGGGCTGATCGCTTATGGCGCCACTCATCGCAAGCTGATCGGAAAGACCCTCGGGGTAAATGGCGCGATCCTCCTCGCCCGTTCGGTACTGAATGCTCCTCTGAAAAGCATAATCGGAGCCGATGAGACCACAGGCATCCGCATCCAGAAAACAGCCTATGTTGACGGTACTACGGCGGAGCTCTATGAATTCTGGAAGAACCCGCAAAATTATCCAAAGGTATTCGCGCATTTAAAACAGATCACGGCCGAGCAGAACGGAATTTTCTTGTGGCAGGTTGCTGGCCCGGCTGGCGTGCCGCTCACCTGGAGGGGAAGAATTACGCGTATGGTTCCAGGCCAACGTATTGAGTTCTGTAGCTTGCCGGAATCGATCATTGAAAACCATGGAGTCATCCACCTGGAATCGGAGAAAGATGGCCGAACCCGAGTGCAAATTGAAATGACCTACAACCCACCCGCAGGTCTGCTCGGTCACGCGGTTGCGACGCTGCTTGGACTGGATCCCAAGAGCGCATTAGACAAGGACATGGTTCAGTTGCAGTCCCTATTTGAGCTGGGTAAGGCAAAGGTCAGCGGCCATGAGGTGACGAAGAGTGAATTGAAAACTGAAAACGTGCCAGCGGCTTGATGAGTTGGGAGCCGATCTATGTGGGGAATCGAAAGCAGGACTGGAGACGCGGAAGTTGAGCCGAAGGAGTGGATTTCCTTCCTGGACAGCTTTAGCCGTCAACATGAAGGCTGGCTGGCGAGCATCGAAGTTGCCATGCCTGGCGGAAAGCTGACAGAGGTTGTGAACCGGCCGCTAAGAGGTGTCAGCATCGATCACGCAGATGGTAAGCAGCGCGCATATGTCGAAGTGGGTGACACTCCAGATCAATGCCTTACCCATGTTATAGAGAGCCCAAGGCGGATCATATTCAAACGAACGTGGGCTGGGGCACATGAAGGGCTGGAACTAGAGTCTGCCAATGGGAGCACAACGATCATTCGGTTCCGGTGTGCCATGCTTCCGGAGATGATCGACGACATTGCGTGATGAGACATCCTTTCAACTGTAGTCCTGCGTCCCGAGGACTCGAGAATTAAGGAAGGTTCACACTGGCAGGGTGTAATTCTGGATCGACAACCATGCCCACAAACTGGTTCGCTCAAGAAGGGTCTGCGTCACCACTGGGCGCAACCTGGATCGCCGCCGAAGGGGCTTTCAATTTCGCTTTGTATTCGAAGTATGCGTCTGAAGTGAGGCTACTGCTCTATTCACGCGAAGACACCACGCATCCGCTGCACGAATATGAGTTCAACCCACTCATCAATAAGTCTGAACGAGTTTGGCACTGCCGGCTGAAGGCCAGTGAGATAGCAGGCGCCCGTTACTATGCTTACAAAATATCGGGACCAAACGAGCCTGGAGCAGGACATCGTTTCGATGATCAAAAGATTCTGCTTGACCCGTATGCGCGCTCGGTATATTTCCCTCGCCAATTCAGCCGAGAAATAGCGCGAATGGCAGGAAGTAACGCGGGCAGGGCCCCGCTTGGTGTTCTCGTTCGTGAACCGGAGTTCCCCCCTACAGCAGATCGCCCGCCCATCCACACCTCCGACCTGGTGATCTACGAAATGCATGTTCGGGCGTTCACGGCCCGGGACAACTCCGGCGTGACCGCCAAGAAGCGCGGTACATTCGCCGGACTGATCGAGAAGATCCCGTATCTGAAGGATCTCGGGATCACGGCCGTGGAGCTGATGCCGGTCACCCAGCAGGACCCACAGGAAGGTGGGAACTGGGGCTATATGCCGCTGGTATTTCTTGCTCCGCACCACGACTATTCGAGCGCTGATGCCACGGAGGAAATTCTTACCGAATTCCGCAGCATGGTGAGCGCGCTTCACGCAGCGGGAATCGAGGTCATCCTCGACGCTGTGTATAACCACACCACCGAAGGTGGTGAAGGTGGCCCCACCTACAACTTCAAAGGAATTGACAACAGCACCTACTACCTCTTGGAAGCCGACCGGCGACGTTATCGCAATGACACCAGCGCTGGTAACACGCTCAACTGCGCCAATCGCTATGTGCGCAAAATGATCGTGGACAGCTTGTTTTACTGGGTGAGAGGGATGCATGTGGATGGATTCCGTTTTGACCTTGCATCCATCTTTACCCGGAACGAGGATGGCACGATCAATACCGATGATCCTCCGGTCATCGCGGCAGTCAGCGGGGCCTTCGATTTCGCCAGCATTAGGCTCATCGCGGAGGCCTGGGACCCTGTCAGCTATCAGTTGGGAAGAACATTTCCTGGTGTTTCGTGGCTGCAGTGGAACGGAAGATTTCGCGATGACATACGTTCATTTGTGAAAGGCGGTCCGGGAATGGTTTCCCAACTCATGACCCGGATCTATGGAAGCAGCGACCTGTTTCCAGATGACGTGATGAATGCCTATCACGCATACCAGAGTGTTAATTTCGTCACCTGTCATGACGGTTTCTGTCTTTATGATCTGGTCGCGTACAACCAGAAGCACAACGAAGCGAACGGACAAAATAATAACGATGGCACCGATCAAAACCTGAGCTGGAATTGCGGATGGGAAGGAGACGTCAACGTTCCGGACGAGGTGATGGCGTTACGCAGGCAGCAAATCAAGAACCTCTGCTGCCTTCTCTTTCTGTCGAACGGGACGCCCATGTTCCGGGCCGGTGATGAATTCCTGAATACGCAACAGGGCAACAACAATCCTTACAACCAGGACGACGAGACTACCTGGATCGATTGGGATCTGCTGCATAAGAACCACGATACTTTCGTGTTCTTCAAGAAAATGATTGCATTTCGAAAATCCCACCCGTCCATCGCGCGTAGCCGGTTCTGGAGAGAGGACGTGCATTGGTACGGAGTTGGAGATACACCCGATCTGTCGTTCGATTCCCATACGCTGGCGTACTGCTTGCACGGGGCATCTCAGAACGACAGCGATCTATACGTCATGATCAACGCTTTCTGGGAAGATTTGACTTTTGTGGTCCAGGAAGGACAAGCGAAAGATTGGCTTCGGGTCGTGGACACGAGCCTTCCGAGTCCAGCAGATTTCTGTGAACCAAATTCGGCGAATGCTTTAACCAGCTCGAGTTGTCGAGTAAAGGCGCGCTCCGTGGTTGTATTGATCAAGTCCTAAGGAAGTCATCCATTCTGATCTCGGTAGCCTGATGCCGGATCCACCAAGGATCAACCCAGCCCGCGCACGGTCAGCACTGGACAACACGACTCAGAGACGACCCGGTCGGTGGTTGCTCCGATATGGTGTGCGGCACGAGCAAGGGAGCCGGCGCCGCGTACTCCCATGACGATCAGATCGGCGCTTTCTTCCTCCGCGGCCTTAAGGATGCCTTCGGCCGGAACTCCAAATTTCACCCGGTATTTGCATTGTGGCTTGGCCCGAAGTTGTCCCTCCAATAAGTCCTGCAAACGCTCCTCAAAGAATTCCTCAAATCTTGTCCCTGCGGAAGGATCGTCCCCGATCTGAGGTGCAACGTATGTCGGAATCAGAAGAGCGCCGAAGGTCTCGGCCAGGGAAACCGCATAGGCCATGGCTCGAACTGAATCCGCTGAAAAATCTGTTGCGTACAAAATACGCTTCGGCCTGTGTTCGGGCGCGATTCGACCGCAATGTGGCCCCACCGTCAGGACGGGAGTAAGCGCCATATGAAGAACTTCCTCAGCGATGGCTCCAGTCAGCGCTTTTTTCAGGCCGCGCCGTCCGTGTGTTCCGACTACGATGACGTCGATCTGAAATTCCTCTGCCAGAGCTCTGAGCGTGTCCCAAATCTCTCCCTCGCGAACCAACGCTTCGCATGGCACCTGATGAAGTTCCGGATGGGTTAGGAGCTGCTGCATGCGTTGCTGTCCATACTTCTGAATCTCGGTTTGCACCTGGGGCACAACCGCAGGTGGCAGGTACTCGTACATTTCGGGGGAAATGACATGAACCACATAAACCTTGCCGTCATAGCGTGAGGCCAGTGCCACGGCGTAAGGCAGCGCCAACTCGGCGCTGGGAGAAAAATCAGTCAACAACAGAGCATTGGCAAGTCTGACGTGTTGGGTGGTCCCCGCCCGGGGAATGGCTGAAGCCTTCGCACCGCGAATCAAATCTTTTGTTTCGAGTGCGGCCATATCCTTCTCCCGCGTGTTCATGGTCGCATTTGGTTCAAGACCGTGCAGTGATGGACATCACAATCAGCCGTAAGGCCAATCACCCGGCTCGTCCGTCATGCCCCAGGGCATTCCTGGGCGAATGGCGATGCCAGTTCGGTGTTAACCCCTGCGAAAAGAGCAAATTGCCTGTCGTGATTGCTATCACTGCGCACGGTGACACGACTTACAGATTCCTCGCGGCAAAGCAAGTAGGGTGGCGTTGGAGTATTTCACAGTTTTCCATTTGTTTTTGAAAGGAGTTAGTTATGAAATTCGCAAAGACGGCTTGGTTAATGCTCATCCTGCTTTTGGTTGGCGCCGCGCTTGCTTCGCCGGCCCGAGCGGATCAGTGGAATAAAAAGACGATTGTCACTTTCAATCAGCCGATGGAAGTGCCTGGCAACATGACTCTTCCCGCTGGGAAATATGTATTCAAGTTGCTCGATTCGAGTTCCGACCGGCACATCGTTCAGATCTGGAATGAAGACGAGAACCACCTGTTCACCACGATTCTCGCCATTCCGAACTACCGGTTGAAGCCAACCGGTGAAACGGTCATTAACTTCTCGGAACGCCCGGCGAACCAACCGCAAGCACTGCGGGCATGGTTCTATCCAGGGGACAATTTTGGACAAGAGTTCGCTTATCCCAAAACCCGCGCCCTTCAGTTGGCGCAGTCGTCGAATGTGGCCGTCCCGGCGGAAACCGCCGAGCCGACAGCTGAAAATCTGGCGACGGTTCCGCTAGTCGCGGTAACGCCCAGCCAGAAAGAAGAGCCTATCGCTGAGGTCGCGCCCGCACAGGAGAAAACGGCCTCTGAAGCTCCAATGGTGGCCGAGGCAAAAGAGTTGCCAAAGACCGCGAGTCCCGTCCCATTGATTGGACTGCTGGGTCTCGTATCTCTAGGCCTCGCATTCGGACTCAGGCTGCTGGTAAAGCGGGCTTCCTAGAAGTCTCTTTCCTCACGCCGCGGCATAGACAACGACAACCTATGCCGCGGCACAAGAGGGGTACCCAAATGATTCACTCGCGCCAGTCTAATCACAACGGAGCACTCTGGTTCCGCTTCTTCATTGCGGGTCTTTTGTTTTTCCCTGTCATGGTTGGTGCACAATCGAGCTCACAATCCGCCAACTCCTCCAGGGGGGAGGAAGAGCAAACAACATTTTCGGCAACCACGGAACTGGTGGAATTGCCGGTAAGTGTTACCGATGCAAGTGGTGCGTTTGTCTCCAGCCTGACATCGCAGAATTTCAGTGTGTACGAGGACGGAAAGCCCCAACAAATCATCCTGTTCGAACGCGAAGACCTTCCTGTAACGGTTGGCCTGATCGTGGACCACAGCCGAAGTATGGGCCCCAAGCTCTCAGCAGTAACTGCCGCAATCTCAAGCTTTGCCCATTCCAGTAATGCCGCAGATGAAATGTTCGTGGTGGACTTCAGTGATCGCGTCTGGCCAGAACTATTCGGCGGGCAATATTTCACGAGTGACTCTAAGGTTCTCGAAAACGCTGCCCTGTCGGTCACTGCGGAGGGACAAACCGCACTTTACGATGCCGTGTACGAAGGGCTTGATCGCCTGCGCCTGGGACACCGGAACAACAAAGCCCTGATTATTGTGAGCGACGGAGGAGACAATTCCAGCCGCCGAAAATATGGTGAAGTGTTGGCGTTGGCCCGGCAGTCGCAAGCGATTATTTATGCGATCGGCCTGATCAAGGGATCAGGCGCGGAAGAAGACCCCAAAATTCTCGAACGCGTGTGCAAGGACACCGGCGGTCTCGCATTCTTTCCGGAAACAGTTGAGACGGTGACAGAAATCTCAGTCCGAATCGCCCAGGATTTGCGACAACAATACACGTTGGGCTATGCGCCCGCAAAGCGCAGCCACGCCGGTGTATTTCACAAGATACAGGTCAAGGTTTCAGTTCCGGGCCGGGGCAAGATGGAAGTGCGGACCCGGCGCGGCTATGTGACTGCCGGCGAGAAACAGTCTCCTCTTCCATCCAAGGGGCCGGCATGACGAGCATCTTCTCACCTAGGGCCGCTGGCTCTCGCACGAAAGCATCGATCGTGCTGGCAATATCGTGGATTCTCCTGGCTGGCGGGGTTCTGTCACTGGCTTATGCCGGATATGTCATCACCGAGGCAAGTGCCTATCAGAGAATTGAGATTGGGAAATTCGAAAACTCCAAACCCATGATGCAAGTACGGGCGTTGGCTGAAGGCGACGTGATTGGCGAGATCCAAGTTCCGCGCCTTGGCCTTAAAGCGATGGTTGTGCAGGGCGATTCACCCGGGATTCTGCGACGTGCCGTCGGGCACCTTTCGAGAACGGCTTTGCCGGGTGAATTTGGAAATGTAGCGCTGGCGGGCCACCGGGACACATTCTTTCGTCCCTTGCGACAGATTCGTACGGGGGATATCGTCACATTCGATTTGCCGGGCCGGCACTTTCGCTACGAAGTAGACTCCACCCGCGTCGTCCCGCCACATGAATGGCGTGTGTTGAGAGCATCAACCGGCCGAGACTTGACGCTGATCACTTGCTTCCCATTCAGTTATGTCGGTCCGGCTCCGAGTCGATTCATCGTGCACGCACGCGAAATCGGAGTCTCTCCTTAATTCTCTCAATATAGCAACTCGACGATGGATTGGCTCGCCTGCGATCTGCCCTTGATCTGCGTGGTGATCAGAATCACCCCCGGAAGTGATCTATGTTGCAGCCGCCGCGTCATCCATTCATTACTGTTCTTGCAGATATCTGCTGGCTTTTCGCTCGTCGCTTCAAGCAGCCATCAAGGAGATTCCATGAACACCCCCTTTGGTCTTAACTTTTCCGAGATCCGAATGACCGACGTACCGCGCGTAGGCGGGAAAAACGCTTCTCTCGGTGAATTATTCGCTGCATTGAAACCGCAGGGGGTCGGTGTTCTGGACGGATTCGCTCTCACCGCCGATGCCTACTGGCGTCTTCTCGAACAGCAGAACTTGCGGGGCGAACTGGAAGCGCTGTTCAGCAACTTTGATGCCGAAGACCTGCAACAACTGGCCGCGCGGGGACATACAGCCCGGAGCAAAATACTGGAGACGCCGTTTCCTGAGGACCTGCGAGCCGCCATTCTCGAGGGTTACCACGGGCTTGTGGCGCGGCTGGGAAGAGAACCTGAGTTGGCGGTGCGTTCCTCGGCGAGCGCCGAGGACCTGCCAGAGGCATCTTTTGCAGGTGCGGCAGAGACGTTCCTGAATGTGCGTGGAGAAGAGGCCTTGCTGCGCGCTATGCATCAGTGTTTCGCCTCGCTGTTTACGGATCGAGCCATCAGCTACCGAGCGCGTCAAGGCTATCCGCAAATGAAGGTTGCTCTATCCGTGGGTGTCATGCCTATGGTGCGGTCCGATCTCGCCAGCTCCGGTGTCATGTTTACCTTGGACACAGAATCAGGATTCCGCAACGTAGTGACCATTGACGGTTCTTACGGGCTGGGTGAGTTCATTGTGCAAGGCGTGGTCACTCCGGACGAATGGCTAGTGTTCAAACCCACGTTACGCCAAGGTTGCGAATCGATCGTTGGGCGCCGACTGGGATCGAAGGAAGTCCGGATGGTGTATGCGGCGGGCACGCGCTCGACACGCAGCGAGGCAACTCCCATTGCGGACCGATCACGCTACTGCCTGACCGATGCGGAAGTCCTTCAGTTGGCGAGATGGGCGTGCCTGATTGAAGACCACTATTCGAAACTGGCTCATCATCCGCAGCCGATGGACATCGAGTGGGCCAAGGACGGCTTAACCGGCCAACTATTCATTCTGCAAGCGCGTCCCGAGACGGTGCATTCAGCAAAATCGACGAAGATCGCCGCAGAGGTTTATCGCTTGAAGGTCAAGGGGGGAAAGCCACTCGTAGTGGGCCAGGCGGTGGGCGAAAAGATTGGCGCCGGTCCAGTTCGTGTGGTGACCGACGTTCGCAAACTACAGGAGGTTCAACCGGGAGAGGTGTTGGTAGCTGAAAACACTGATCCAGATTGGGAGCCGGTGATGCGTAAGGTTGCAGCCATCATTACGGACCAGGGTGGACGCACGGCTCATGCGGCCATCGTGTCAAGGGAATTCGGCATCCCTTGCATTGTCGGTACCGGCAACGCGACACACATCCTTGAATCTGGAAGAGATGTGACAGTTTGCTGCTCGGAAGGCAGTGAAGGGCATGTTTATGCGGGTCGGGTGCCGTTCGAAATCGCGCCGGTTGAGGCGAGCGCCGTTCCTTTGACCCGAACCAAGATCATGTTGATCCTCGGTGATCCAGGGCAGGCATTTCATCTTGCGGGCATTCCCAACGAGGGCGTTGGCCTTGCCCGGATTGAATTCATCGTAACCAATCACATCGGCATTCATCCGATGGCGCTCGCACAGTTCCCAAACCTCAAAGATCCGAAAGCGGTGAAGGAGATTCACGAGTGGATCGGCGAAGAGAGTCCCAAAGAGTTTTTCATCCGCCGTTTAAGCGAAGGCGTAGGGCGGATCGCAGCCGCGTTCTACCCCAAGCCGGTTATCGTTCGGATGAGCGACTTCAAGACGAATGAGTATGCCCGGTTGCTGGGGGGCGGGGAGTTTGAGCCTCACGAGGAGAATCCAATGATCGGTTTTCGTGGGGCGTCGCGGTACTACGATCCACGGTACTCGGCCGGATTTGCCCTGGAGTGTGAGGCCCTCGCACGAGTGCGCCGGGAAATGGGACTGAAAAACGTGAAGGTCATGATTCCGTTCTGTCGCACCGTGGAGGAAGGCCGTAAGGTCCTAGAAATCATGGGCCGCAACGGTTTGCGGCAAGGTCAGGACGGCCTCGAAGTTTACGCGATGTGCGAAATCCCGGCCAATGTGATTCTGGCGGATGAATTTCTGAGGATTTTTGACGGTTACTCTATCGGGTCGAATGATCTGACACAGCTCACGTTGGGACTGGATCGCGACTCAGCAACCGTGGCGCACCTGTTTGATGAGAACAATGGTGCGGTGCGGCGAATGATTGAGCAGGTGATCCGCGCCGCGCATACGAGCAGGAAGCCGATTGGAATTTGTGGACAGGCCCCGTCCGACTTTCCAGAGTTTGCAGAATGGCTGGTTGAGCAGGAGATCGATTCGATTTCACTCAACCCTGATACAGCGATTAGAACAGCTCTTCGCGTTGGCGCAGCGGAGCGGCTAACCTTGGGCGTAGCGCTCACGAGGTAATTATGAAAAGTACAAAGAACACAAAGACGCAAACCGACGTTGCGATACCGGTCCAAATTGCCCTGGATGGTATAGCCATCTTTGGAGACCTCCAGCTTCCGGCCGAGGCCCAGGGACTTATTATTTTCGTTCACGGAAGTGGAAGCAGTCGTTTTAGCAGCAGAAACAGGCAGGTCGCCGGACTGCTCAACCAAGTTGGACTGGGAACATTATTGCTTGATCTTTTGACCAGGGAAGAACAGGAAATAGACGAGCGGACGATGCAACTTCGCTTCGATATCCGTCTGCTCGCCAAGCGTTCTACTTTGGCGGCGCAATGGGCCATGAAACAGCCGAAGCTACGGCACTTGCCGATAGGTCTTTTTGGGGCAAGTACAGGAGCCGCGGCAGCACTCATTACGGCAGCAACCTTGAAGGAGGATATCGCGGCAGTCGTTTCTCGCGGGGGGCGCCCGGATCTGGCCGAGGATGCGCTCGGACAGGTAGAAGCTCCAACTCTGCTTATTGTCGGCGGGGAGGATCATACTGTGCTGGACCTGAATACACGAGCTGCCAGACGAATGCACTGTGTTAGGCAGTTACACATCATTCCCGGGGCGACACATCTGTTTGAAGAGCCCGGAGCGCTGGAAGAGGTGGGAACAATAGCCGCCAAGTGGTTCGTAGAGCACATGCCAGTAGAAGTACCTGCAGGATCAAGGCGGCGGTGAGTTCAGTTGCAGGGATATCCGCGCTCATTTATTTCTCAGATTGAAAATGACTTCAGAACAGCAACTCGCTGTTCCAGGTGGCTGCGTCGGCCGGATACAACGGTGCTCGACGCCCCAGGAAGAGTCGATTGTGACTGAGAGCTTCATTACCTCCTCCAATCGTTGAAGTGCGCGGTCGATATCACAAATAGTCCTGTGAGCGGTTTCAAACAGACTATATGCGGTTCACTGCAATTGACGGTGATCGCGGTCACACGGGCAACCAGCCGCGCATCGAATCGGGCGCAAATGCGAATTGGAACACTCGCCTCAGTGACCAGCGTCACATAAGATCGGCTCATTCATTCTTAGAGTAAGGGTAGTTCGAGGTGCTTTATGAAAGGTACCACTGGTCTAATCAAAGATCGCGAAGTTGAACAGGTGGTTACGCGAGAAAATCTCTTAACCCTCGCGAATTTTTGCGACAAAGATGCGACCGCTGTGTCGTTTGGCTTTGGGCATGTGACAACACCGGATGAATCCCACCATGAAGAAGTCATTGCCATTAAGGGAATGGTCCAACAGGCAATTGCCCACTTCGCTCCCGAACCGGTCCCATTCACCCTTACGAAGGATTTGGAACAGATACTTGAGGTCGCTGAGGAAATCCGGCTCAACCCTGCCCGTCTGCGTCTGGTGTTTGCTTGCAGAGGCCAGGATTTCTGGCGGGAATTCGACCTTCCGTCGACCGGGCCTCAAAGCTTTTTGAATGTGGGACGGGGCTTCCATGTGGCGCCGCTTATGCTGGCCCTGCAATCGATTGCTCCCTATTGTGTGGCCATCATTGAATCTGGTAAAGCTCGGGCCTTTGTTGTCCGGGGGACCGAGATTCAAGAGCTCACCGGACGGATTAAAAGCAAAGAACTGAGTTCGCAGCGAGATGACCCCAGAGTCGGTTGGTCGAAGCATGTCATTAAGGAAAAGACGGAACACGAAAGAAGCTATTTCAAACACCTGTCCCAGGAACTGCTAGAGCTGGTGTCGGAACAGCAGGCCATCGGCTTGGTACTTGGTTGCCATCAGGATCTCTGGGGCGAAGTCGAGCCACAGTTTGTTCATCTTGATAAGCTCTTGATGGGACGCTTCCACCTGGCTCACTTTGACACTCAACCAAGCAAAGTACTGCGAATGGCAATGCCGGTGTTTACAAAGGGACAGAGAACGCGCGTGTCGACCGTTTTGCGCGAAATCAATGAGGAACCGGCTCGCCGAGCGACTGGAGTCAAGGATGTTCTGGAGGCGCTTTTGGCGGGACGGGTCGAGAAGCTCGTCGTGGGCCGCCTTCCCGGACAGACGATTTCCGATGGCAAAGCCTGTGGTCGGATGACGGCGGTACCCGGTCACAATTGCGCTGCTTGTGGAAACGCAGAAGGGTTTTACATGGCTGCGGAAGAAGGATTGATTCGTCGAGCTCTGTTGACTGACGCGGAGATCCTATTCGTTGAAGCAGATTCGGCGCCTGGCTTCAACGGCGCAGCGGCCTTGTTGCGCTATTGACGGCAGGGAAGAAGTAGGCGACAAGAACGAGGGCCGGCGAGTGTAACCCGGCATGCATTCGGTAATTGTGTTACAACCAAAACAATGAGGAAAATGACAAAGTGATTGTCGGCGTTCCGAGAGAGAGTTACCCCGGTGAACGGCGCGTGGGGCTGGTTCCTATGGTCGTGCCGAGTTTGGTCAAAGCCGGCTTTGAAGTTGTCATCGAGACTCGGGCTGGGGTCGAAGCGGGTTACCGGGACGCACACTACGTCGAAAAGGGAGCAAAGATTCTCCCTGATCGAGCCGCCGTGTTTGGTGCGGCAGATGTCGTTGTCCAGGTTCTTTGCTACGGCTCTAACGATGTCTCCGGCGCTGCCGATCTCCCTCTTCTACGGCGGGAGCAGGTTCTTATCGGATTCCTGCGTCCGCTGGGATCCCTGGAAGTGACTCAGCGGCTCGCCGACACCGGGGTTACATCTTTCGCCATCGAACTGGTACCGCGGACGACGCGCGCGCAGAGTATGGATGCGCTTTCCTCTATGGGAACCGCCTGCGGCTACAAGGCAGTGCTGATCGCGGCGGAAACTCTGCCGCGATTTTTCCCCATGCTTACCACGGCGGCGGGAACCATCACGCCGGCACGCGTGTTTGTGATTGGGGCAGGCGTTGCCGGACTGCAGGCAATTTCAACCGCGCGCAGACTGGGCGCGGTAACCATGGCGTATGATCTGCGCCCCGCGGCCAAGGAACAGGTGCAGAGCCTGGGAGGCCGCTTCATTGAGCTTCCTCTCGAGGCCAAGGATGCCCAGGACGCGCGTGGTTATGGCACGCAACAGGACGAATCCTTCTATCAACGGCAGCGCGAACTTCTGGGGCGAGTGGTGGCGGAAAGTGACGTGGTGATTACAGCGGCTGTGATTCCAGGAAAGAAGCCCCCGGTGCTGGTAACGGCGGAGATGGTGAATGGGATGGCACCAGGCTCGGTCATTCTTGATTTGGCGGCGGAGCGAGGCGGAAATTGCGAACTGACCCGCGCCGGCGAAACCGTAGTTGTCCACGATGTCACTATTATTGGGCGCATCAACGTTGCCACCGGCGTGCCCTACCATGCCAGCCAGATGTACGCGCGTAATATCACCGCATTTTTGCTGCACCTGGTGAAGGACGGCGAGCTGCGACTGGACCTGGAGGATGAAATTATTCGCGAAACATTGCTCACCCGGGGCGGGGATGTAGTCAATCGACGGGTGCGAGAGTTCTTCGCGCAATCCACGCCGGTTTCTGGTAGCGGGAATTAGATTTCGCCGGGCGTGAACCGCGGCAGCACGAGAATATTCTTTCGGGCGGAGGAAGAATGAGTTCCACGCTGATCAATGGTCTTTTCGTTTTCATGCTGGCGGCCTTCATCGGGTTTGAAGTGATTCGTCGGGTCTCCCCTTTACTCCATACTCCGCTAATGTCGCTGACCAACGCTCTCGACGCCATCGCCGTAGTGGGCGCCATCGTGCTTGTGGGCCGTCACGAGAGCAGACTTTCTTATTGGCTCGGCATGCTGGCGGTTGTTGCTGCCACCAGCAATATCGTGGGCGGCTTTCTTATTACCGACCGCATGCTCAAAATGTTCAAGAGCAGCCGTCCCACCAAGCCATGAACACCCTGCCCGTAACCCAGCCGGTCATCGAAATTACGTACCTGGTGGCCAGTGTCCTTTTCATCCTGTCGCTGAAATGGATGAGTTCGCCGAGTACGGCCCGACGCGGAATTTGGGCAGGCGAAATTGGGATGTTGCTGGCCATCGGTGGGACGCTGTTGCAGCATGGCATCGTCGATTACACGGGGATTGCGATCGCTCTGGTGCTGGGGACCTGCATCGGCATCCCTCTTGGTATGGTGCAGATGACCGCCGTTCCCCAGCGGACTGCCCTCAGCCACGCTTTTGGGGCGCTTTGCGTCACCCTGGTAGGCACCGCCGAATTCTATCTGCGTAGTCCGGGCATCTCCCGCTTTACCATGGCGGTTCTCTCCGCGGAGGTCATCCTCGGTTCCTTGACCTTCACTGGCAGCCTGATGGCAGCGGGAAAACTGCAGGAGATTCTGCCGCAGCGGCCGCTCACCTATAAAGGCCAGAACCTGGTCAACCTCTTGTTTCTCGCAGTTGCTGTGGCCGGAGCCGGGTATCTCGTGCTGCATCCCGGTGCCAGACAAGTGTTCCCGACGATGATGGGGGTTTCGCTTCTGTTCGGAGTGCTCATGATCATTCCGATCGGCGGGGCGGACATGCCGACCGTCATCTCCCTGCTCAATTCCTACGCCGGGTTGTCCGCGGCAGCGATGGGATTCGTGGTCGATAGCAAGCTCCTTATTATTGCGGGAGCGCTCGACGGGTCTTCCGGTTTCATCTTGTCCGTCATCATGTCGAAGGCGATGAACCGGTCGTTCGGCAACGTCCTCTTTGGGGCCTTTGGCCAGGTCCAGTCTGCGGTTGTGGCCGGACAGGAAGCCAAGACGGCGCGCAGCGCTACTGCGGAAGAAGCCGCCGCGATCCTGGCCGCCGCTGACAAGGTCGTGATCATTCCGGGATACGGGATGGCTGTGGCCCAGGCCCAGCACAAGGTGCGGGAACTCTACGACGCTTTGAGCAAGCGCGGAGTGGATGTGCGCTTCGCAATCCATCCGGTCGCCGGACGCATGCCGGGGCACATGAACGTGCTACTCGCCGAAGCCGACATTCCCTACGACCGGCTGGTTGAGATGGATGACATCAACAGCGAGTTTTCGCAGACCGATGTTGCACTGGTGATTGGTGCCAACGACGTGACCAATCCGGCCGCCCGTACAGACACCTCCAGTCCAATTTTCGGCATGCCCATTCTCGACGTGGACAAGGCCCGCACGGTCATGGTCATCAAACGCAGCATGAGCCCCGGCTTCGCTGGTATCGACAACCCCCTCTACTATCTGGATAAGACACTGATGCTGTTTGGAGACGCCAAATCGTTCGTAAACGACATCGTTCGTGAGCTGGCTGGAGGCGGAAACAATTGACATTTCGAGAACAACAATACCGGCCCTCTGTTGCTAGACTGCACAGCCGGACAAGTCAGTCGTATTGAATTGAGAGGCTTGAAAATCTGGAGAGCGTGAGAGATGAAACGGATCGCAGTGCTAACCAGTGGCGGTGACGCGCCAGGAATGAATGCGGCCGTCCGCGCGGTCGTGCGAACAGGGATCGCCACGGGCCTGGAAGTGTTCGGTGTCCGACAAGGGTTCGCCGGACTCATTGCTGCCGACTTTGTGCCCCTGGGGGCACGGGCGGTTGGCGGCATCATCCAGCGGGGCGGCACCATTTTGGGTAGCACTCGATGTGAAGCGTTCAAGAATGAGAGTGGACAAGTAGAAGCTCTGCGGGTTCTTCACGATCATCACATTGATGCTCTGGTTGTCATTGGGGGAAATGGTTCTCAAGCAGGAGCACATGCGCTGTCCCAGAGAGGCTTTCCTGTGGTGGGTGTAGCCTCCACGATTGACAATGATCTCGCGGGATCGGAAATGACAATCGGTGTAGATACCGCACTCAATATCGCTTTGGAAGCTATAGATCGTCTGAAGGTAACAGCATCCTCTCACCATCGTGCTTTCTTGGTTGAAGTCATGGGGCGAGACTGCGGATACATTGCGCTTATTACGGGTATCACGGGCGGCGCAGAAGCAATCGTGATACCGGAGGTCGAAACCGATCCCGAAGCCGTTGCCAGCGAATTCCGCACAGCCTATGAACGTGGTAAAGCACACGCCATAGTAGTAGTCGCCGAGGGGGCCCGCTATAACGCTGAAGGACTGGCAGATTATTTTCAGAAACATCGGGCGCGCCTGGGGTTCGAACTGCGGGTAACCAAGCTCGGGCATGTCCAGCGGGGCGGGGCCCCAGGAGTGTTCGATCGTTTGCTCGCCACCCGATTCGGTGCCGCTGCCGTCGAACAAGTCTCGGAAGGCCACCAAGGTGTGCTGATTGGGTTAACTGACGGAGAAATTGCCACGACGCAGCTAGCGGATGTGGTCGAGAAAAGAAAGCCTTTAGACCCGCGACTCCTCGCTCTGGCAAACATATTGGCACGGTAACGTTCTGACCTGAAAACGGACACCAGATCAAAAAGTGCTACGATTCTCCTCACATCTGATGGGGGCATTATGCCAAGACCAACGAAAGCCCGCCTGACCCAACCGCTGGTGCGCGAGAATGGTTCGCATCGTCCCGCTACGTGGGATGAAGCCCTGGACCGCGTTGCGGCGGCGTTCCGCAAGTCCATCGAGAAAAACGATCCGCGGAACTTTGGCATGTTCAGTTGCTCCAAGACTACTAACGAACTGAATTACGCGGCGCAAAAGTTCGTTCGCAGTGTCATGGGCACCAACAATATTGATAGCTGCAACCGGACTTGACATGCCCCCAGCGTCGCCGGTCTGGCGGCGGTATTCGGAGCAGGTGGGGGGACAAGCTCGTTTCGCGAAATTGAAGATGCCAACGTCATCCTGTTGTGGGGCTCGAACGCGCGGGAAACACACCCGATTTTCTTCCACCATCTGGTAAAGGGTATATACCGTGGCGCCGAACTTTACGTGGTGGACCCGAGGCGGACCAGTTCCGCTCGCTGGGCCAATCTCTGGCTGGGCTTGGACGTGGGTTCTGACATTTCGCTCGCCAACGCCATGGGCCGCGAAATCATCGCTGCCGGTCTGGTCAACGAGAAGTTTGTACGCCACGCCACCAGCGGATTTGAAGCCTACAAAGCACACGTTGAGAAATACACGCTCGCTCGGGCTGAGCGTGATACTGGCGTGCCCGCTGAAGCCATCCGCAAAATGGCGCATGCGTACGGCAGGGCTCAACGCGCGCAACTCTGCTGGACGTTAGGTATCACTGAGCATCACAACGCGGTGGACAACGTGGTGGCCCTCATCAACCTTGCGCTGCTCACCGGGCACGTGGGCCGTTACGGCAACGGAGTGAATCCCCTGCGCGGACAGAACAACGTCCAGGGTGGCGGCGACATGGGCGCTATTCCTGACCGCCTCACCGGCTTCCAGCACGTCGAGAATGACCAACTGCGTGCGAAGTTTGAGAAAGCGTGGAATGTGAAACTGCAGCCGAAACGGGGCTGGCATCTCAGCGATATGTTTGAGGCCATGGAGCACGGGCGCCTTACTACGCTTTACGTCCTGGGTGAAAATCCAGCAGACTCCGAAGCCGACCGGCACCGCGCCCTCAAGCGACTGCGCGGACTTGAATTCCTTGTAGTCCAAGACCTTTTCTATACCAAGACAGCCGAACTGGCGCACGTTGTGCTCCCCGCCGCTGCCGGAGCTTTTGAGAGCGAAGGCACCGTCACTTCGAGCGAACGCCGTGTGCAGCGGGTGCGGCGTACGGTGCCACCACCCGCGGGAGTTCGCGACGATCTGGATATCATTTTCGACCTGGCGCGCCGCCTCGGCCATGACTGGGGGAAACCCAATTCCGAAGCTCTTTGGAATGAGTTGCGCCAGTTGAGTCCCATGCACGGCGGTATGAGTTACCGTCGTCTGGAAGAGATGGGCGGCATTCAGTGGCCGTGCTATGACGAGTCGCACCCGGGAGAATTGTTTCTCCACGGAAGGTTGTGGGCTGATCCACTGATCGGTCCGCGGGCTCCATTCAGCGTGGTGGAATTCGAGCCGCCAGTGGACCAGCTTGACGAGCAGTATCCTATCCGTCTCACCACCGGCCGTCGGCTGGATGACTACAATACCGGCGTCCAAACCAGAGAATATTCATCGCCGCTGCGGCGTAAGGAGGCGCTGGACATTTCTCCGGAAGATGGACTGCATTACAAGTTGAGCGAGGGAGAGAAAGTCCGGGTGACGTCGCGCCGGGGATCGCTCCTGGCTCCGGTTCGCTTCGATTCGGGGTTACGTCCGGGCCTCGCGTTTCTATCCGTCCACGCTCACGATCAGATAGCAACCAACGATCTGACCATCGATGCTGTGGACCCCAAATCAGGAACCTCAGAGTTCAAGGCATCGGCTATCCGTATTGAAAAAATATAAGAGGACTTGAGTGGACCTTCATCTAACCAGCGCGCAAGCGACCACAGAAGAACGCGCTGCCGTGGACTCTGAGCTGGGCGCGCCCGAATCAAGCTGGCAAGGCGGACAGCGGCAAACCGCAGACACGCGCGCGGTTTTTGACGGCAACGGCCACAACCAGAGCCGGCGCCATCTACTTTTGCCTGTGCTGCACGCTTTGCACGACCGCCTTGGCTGGATCAGCCCCAGTGCGCTCAACTATGTCGCGTTGCGGTTAGATGTTGCCCCCGCCGAAATTCACGGGGTGGCGTCATTCTATGGGATGTTTTCGCTCCAGTCCCGTCCTCCCGTTGTCGCATACGTGTGTGATGACATTGCCTGCCTCACCCGTGGCGCGGATCAACTTTGTTCTGAACTGCAACACACGCTTGGACCCGCAGGTTCACCTTGCGCCGAAGGACGCGCCACCTGGCTTCGCAGCCAATGTCTTGGGCTGTGCGAGCGTGCTCCGGCAGCACTGGTCAGTTCGGCTGGCGAAAAATCGCATAGACGAGTGCTGGCTCCGGCGTCGGCGGAAGCTGTCCAGTCTTTTGTGACTGATGCTGTGGCAGGACGAATGCCGACCGAGCCGGATTCTTTCATCGTCAACGCCAGTGTTCCGCAGGCCGCTACGCCACAAAGAGGATCTGGAAAGTTGCGGCTTTTGGATCGAATCAGCCGCGGTTGCTCCGGCAATCTTGAAGACTATTGCCGACATTACGGCTATGCGGGCTTGCGCAAAGCCTTGGAGCTTGGCCCTGAGGGCACGCTGCGCGAACTCTTTGCTTCCAAATTACTGGGTCGTGGTGGTGCGGCGTTTCCGACGGCCAAAAAATGGGAAGCGCTCTTCCTGCAGCGTGATCTGCTGCGACAAGACCCAAGGCGCGCGCACTATGTCGTATGCAATGCCGACGAATCCGAGCCCGGCACTTTCAAAGACCGCATCCTGATGGAAGGCGATCCCTTCGCCGTTCTCGAGGGCATGACGATTGCCGGTTTCGTTACCGGTGCGCGGCAAGGTTATATCTACCTCCGTGGAGAATACCCGCTGGCCGCCGAGCGGATGCAACTAGCCATCGATTCTGCGAATGAAAATGGGTTCCTCGGCGCCAACATTCTCGGCGGCGACGTTCATTTCAGCATCGAAATTCGCCGTGGCGCCGGCGCCTACATATGCGGAGAAGAGACTGCGTTGTTCAACTCGATCGAGGGCTATCGCGGCGAACCACGCAACAAGCCACCTTTCCCCACGCAGTCCGGGCTCTTCCGTCAGCCGACAGCAGTCAACAATGTGGAAACTCTGGTGAACGTGTCCCACATCATCCGCGAAGGCGGAGCGGCTTACGTCCAGCTGGGTACGGAAAGCTCTGCTGGAACCCGGCTCTTTTGTCTGAGCGGGCACGTGGCCCACCCTGGAGTCTACGAAATTGCCATGGGCGCAACGCTACGCCAGCTCATTGACCTTGCCGGGGGTGTAGCTGGAGGAGGCAAGGTGCAAGCAGTTCTTTTGGGCGGCGCGGCCGGAACCTTTGTTTCTCCCGAGGAGTTAGATACGAGGCTCACCTTCGAAGACACGCACGCCATCGGAGCGACTCTAGGTTCTGGGGTGGTCATGCTATTAGATGACACGGTGGATCTGCGACTTATCCTGCTGCGCATTGCTAGCTTCTTCCGCCATGAAACTTGCGGCCAATGTGTTCCATGCCGCATCGGCGTAGTGCGTCAGCAAGAAGCGCTTCTGCGCCTGGTCAATGCAACGCCGCTTGGCTCGACAGCTCGCGAAATAGCAATGCTGCGTGAGATGGCGCAAGCCATGCGCGATGCCTCAATCTGCGGCCTGGGCCAGACCGCCGCCAGCGCTTTGGAATCTGCTCTGCAACGCTGGAGTCTGTTCGCATGACTGAAGCCGCATCAGAAACCAAACAGACGATGGATGCGCCCCAGCCTACACTTCCGCTTCCGCGCGGCCCGGCGCCACAGGCCCCGCCGCAACCCGAGCGCCGATCTATCGAAATCAAAATCGATGGCAGGCCGGTTTCAGTGGCTGAGGGTTCGACCATCCTCGACGCCGCTAAGAAGCTCGGCATTGACACTCCCACGCTCTGCTTCCTGGAAAGCCTCACTCCCGTCAAAGCATGCCGCTTGTGCGTGGTGGAGTTGGAAGGTTCGCGGACACTCGTTCCTGCTTGTTCACGCAAGGTGGAACCCAACATGTCGGTCAAGACCGATTCTGAGCGCGTGTGTCTGAGCCGGCGGCTGGTGCTGGAGTTTCTGGCTTCGTCCGTAGACCTTTCCACGGCACCGGCGATGCAGGAGTACATCGAGCGTTTCGGCGCTCATCCCGAGCGCTTCGGCACAGTCCTCGACACCGTCGCCCAGCCCGTGAAGATTGATAACGATCTTTACGTCCGCGACTACTCCAAGTGCGTTCTCTGCTACAAGTGCGTGGAAGCTTGCGGCGTGGACGCGCAGAATACGTTTGCCATCGCCGTCGCCGGCCGTGGTTTCTCCGCCCATATAGCCACGGAGTTTGACGTCCCCCTTCCCGATTCAGCTTGCGTCTATTGCGGCAACTGTATCGGTGTCTGCCCGACCGGCGCGCTGATGTTCAAGAGCGAATATGATATGCGCCTGGCCGATACATGGGACGAAAGCCTTCAGACCCAGACTGACACCATCTGCCCTTACTGCGGCGTGGGCTGCGACCTCACTGTGCACCAACAGGAAGGCCAGATCGTTCGTGTGACCTCGCCGATGGACCACAGCGTAACTCACGGCAATCTTTGCATCAAAGGGCGTTTCGGCTGGCAGTTTGTGCAAATTCAGCCTTCCGGCAAACAAGAAGAGTAATTTCGCTACCAGTGTACTGCAGCAATTATTTCGCCATGGTTTTGGCCAACGAGGTGCTCGCCAAATTCAGCTTGCTCGGGATTGAAGCGTGATAGATTTCACTTTTGGGCGTGATATCAGTCACGCGCCACCGAATATCTCAGGGTGATTGTAAGTGCGTCGTACAACGAAGGGCACTTTACTCGTATAGCAGGGGGGCCTAATCCTTCAGGACGCTACCGAGTCGGGGAACTTCTATGGAAAATCAGTGAATCAGTATGTATATCGCGTCGCAAGTTCGTGCGGGACGCAAAACCACTTTGTCGGAGCCGCTGAATGAAACCGCTCCCTGCGTTGCTGCCGTCTGGCGGTGGCATTTCCGACCTGGTGTGGGCACCAAATAGAGAAGGAATGTTTAAAGCTCGAGCGACGAGCGAGGCGAGTACCGCCAAAGAAATTGTCGCCCGTATCATCATCAGATTCTTCCCCCAGCGTGAGATCACGAGGGCAACACAGGGGTAGGCGGCTGCCCTTCACGAGCCTTTGTCTTTTAGACCTCTTCGGATTGACCGGCAATGAGCCGAGCGGCTCATCGATAAGATATTCCAGTTCGACGCCGGCTGGAGATCTTATCTGGACACCATCGACAGCACGCGCCCGAAAAGAACTGGGCTGTGGCGCAAATAATAGTACTCGTTCACTGGGCGGTCATCGTCCATCGCAGGCGCGTCGGGGTCCATCTGAATTAATTGTTCCAACGGAATTTCGGCGCGCAAGACCACTGCAAATTGACGCTCGGGAGAAGATTCAGGACCCCACTCCACTAAATCGTTCGCTGCTTTTGCGGGCATGCGGGAGGCCAATTCGTCAGCAGTCGTGCACGGAATCGGAGTCATAGTCGCGAGAAACTGATAACCTCCTCCCCCAATCCCACCAAAGACTCGAACGTAGGGAAATGATTGTTGCAGAGCCTTCGCCACCGACGAGATCACGATCGGTTCTCCACTCGGCAGCCATTGCTGCAAAATCCCACCCGGACGCAAATGGCGCTTGGCAAGGACGTAGAACTCCTTGGAGTAAAGCAAGCTGGAGGCGGCGGCTTCGACGGGCGGCGGCGGATCGATGGCGATCACGTCATATTGATCAGATGTACGTTCGAGAAAAAAGCGGCCATCGTCAATCACTACGTGCGACATCGGTGATTGCAGCAGCCTGGGGCCGTCCTCATGGAAATAACCAAAGACTTGCGGAACACTGGGAATCAGTTCCACCACCGTGGAAGAAATGCCCCAGGAAAGCGCCGACCGGTGGGTTGTGCCCATCCCAAAACATATGACCAGCATGTCCTCTGGTTTCCGGCTCAACATCGCGAGCGGCAGATGCGCCATCATTTTCGTAATTGGGACCAGTGCCGTCATGCCCACGCCATTGACCAGGAGCTGCTTCGGCTCTCGCGTGTCTCCCTTCGCCACCACAGTGGCGGCGTAATCGCGCCTGACCCAACGATGGGCGAATTTTGTTTCAAAACTCCTGGTGGCAACGAACATGAGAATGGAGAGAACCGCCAGGGAGGCAATCCACTTTCTGCCCGAAGCAGGCGCTGCCTGCGGGGAGGACAATGGAGACCTGGTCATGAATATCCCAACCGCAAACCAGGGCAGTGCGAGCACACACAATGAAACCCGTTCGCCGAACCAGGGCAACAACATGAATCCTGAGAACAGCGGTCCGAGGATACAGCCGATTATATTGACCGCGTAGGCGCGGCCTGCGCGCTCTCCATCACCGCCAGAGAAAAAGTCCACCAGGGCCGGGGTCACGAACCCAAGCAGCGCAGAAAATGGGACTACCCCCAGAGCCAGGCGAATAAATTCATGCCTGCCGAAAATTCTGGGATCCGCAGCCAGC
The DNA here is from genome assembly GCA_963822555.1 of Terriglobia bacterium. Classification (GTDB taxonomy): domain Bacteria; phylum Acidobacteriota; class Terriglobia; order Terriglobales; family Acidobacteriaceae; genus JAIQFF01. The sequence continues at coordinate 1,895,558 of CAWGHY010000002.1, read as the reverse complement.
AGAGGTAGCACGATGGCGAACCCGAGAAGTGCCCAGATTAAGGCACCGCGTAGTTCAACGCGAAATAGTCGCCTACGGTAGATCAGCGATCCGATATATGTAGCGGCCAGATAAAATCCCAGAATTGCGGCGAAAGCGTAAACCACCGTGCCCAGCCAGCGGCTGAACATGCGGACCCAGATAACTTCCGCAGCCATGCTGGTCAGGCCTGTTCCGAAGAGCAACCAGAGCAGACCGCCGCTATTGGAATACGGAGGAGCGGTAGCCAGTGAGGGCTCTTCCGGACGGCTTGCAACTGGAGTCGTAGGTGCGCGGAATGAGAGAGTGAAAGCGGAGAGGGCCAAAACGAAGTTGAGTACCGCTCCAACGTGCAGAGTCCCCCGAAAACCAAAGGCCTCAATCAGGAGCAATGGAAGCCAGGCTCCCACCACGGCCCCGAACACATTCGCCAGATATAAGTAGCTGAACGATCGGTCAGCCCCGGCGCCAATTTCCTCTTTGATTGCGGACATCGCAAACGGAAATGTGGCCCCCATGCAAGCGCACCAGGGCACAAGCGAAAGCGAAATCCAGATTCCAGTTACCAGATAAAAGCCCGAGCTCGAGAGTCCGCCGGTTTCCAGCCGTTCGAGGATTTGTCTTCCCCAGGTCAACTCGAGGGGCACCACCAGCGCGGAAATCCCGATCAACAGTTCAGTCAAAGCGTAGAGACGCACGAAAGAAAGCCGGTCTGCCCAGCGTTTGACGAGATGTCCCGCACCCCACGAGCCTAGCCCGAGACCCAGCATGAAGATCGAAAGCACGAGCGAGATCAGCGGGGTCGTTACACCGTACTGCGCCATGGCAAGGCGAAGCCAGATTACTTCGTAGAGGATGCTGCAAAACCCGGAAACCAAGAAAAAGAAAAAATAGAACTGCGCCGGGCCAAGGCTCTGGTTTGGACGGTTCGAATTCACCGGGGGTTCCCCCATTTGGAGTTTCCCACTACATGCCTGCGAGGTCCATTATTGTTTTAGCAGCAATCCTGCAATGGCTGGGGTGTCGTAATCAAATATAGGGACGGACTGCCGTTTCCGTCGTGATAAAAAACCCCGGGGGCGTAGGCAGACCAACGACGGCGCCCTCGGCACCGCGATGACTATAAGGCTCAAAAGCTGGCACAGCGCATGGGAAGAAACGGACGCTCGAAAAGAGAGATAGTCGCGAAGGCAGGCAATCAATCGCGAGGAATTAACTTCCGCGAGTTCCGCAAGCCGCGCTGTTAGTGCGACGAAGTTAGCTCTCCGTGTCGCCCAGTCGCAGGGTCGGAGGCTCGGGCCGGCAACAGACGCCGTAGTGTTGCCAGAGACGAAACCACGGGCTATGCGCATTCATCTCGTCGTGCCTGCGATTTGCAGCAGAGATGTCGTTTGCGCTGAGTGGTCTAATGTCCGGCGCTTCGAACATTTCCTGTAGCTGTTCGATCTCGTTAATGATGCGTTCAACGTCCATTCCGTCCTAATATCCAACATAAGTACGGCAACGGTCAAACGGGCGTCGGAATGAAGTGAGATGACTCGAGAGTAGCGGAGTGCGGCAGGGCAGGGTACGGGCAGACTTTTGAGCGAGGCGCGCAAACGCTCCTCGACTGATGTCAGGCATGCTCCCGCCTTCGTCGATATTAACTTTGCCTAGACCCCAGCGTGGCTCGCCGCAGAGTTTTTCGTGGTGATAACATTCGGGAATGAGTCTCAGCATCGACGCGCTGAAATCGTTTGTGGTGCTCGCCGAGGAGCTACATTTTGGGCGCGCGGCGCCGCGGCTTCATGTTTCGCAACCGGCGCTCACAAAGCAGATCAAACGATTGGAAGCTGAAATTGGCGGCCGACTGTTCGAACGCACCACGGGACGGGTTCAACTTACGCCAGCAGGGGATGCTCTGAAGGAGCGCGCCCGTGTTCTGGTTACCGAGGCCGCGGCTGTGGAGGCGTTTGCGAAGCGGGCGATGCAAGGGAACCTGGAACGCCTCCGCATCGGATTTGGCATCGCGGCAATTGGCGATTTGCTGCCACGGGCGGTCATCGCGTTCAGGAAATCCTACCCCGGGATTTCACTCGAGATGCAGGACCTGGGAAGCCGGAATCAACTGGAGGCGGTGCTCGACGGAAGCCTTGACGTCGGGTTTGTGCGGATGCCGATCTCGAACCCTCGACTGGAAAGCGCTGTCGTGCTGCGGGAACAGATGCTGATGGCGGTTCCGGCAGTGCGATTCAAGCAGCCGGTCAGCCTGCGATCACTGAAGGACGAATCGTTTGTCCTGATTGCCCGCTCTACTTCCGAGACTTTTCAGGCCCACGCTCTCAGTCTGTGCCTGGCCGCCGGATTCACCGCCAACGTCGTGCAGGAGGCCAAGGAGTTGTTCACCGTGCTCAACCTGGTGCGAGCCGGCCTTGGGGTCAGCCTGGTTCCGGGTACGGTACGTAAAATGCGGGTGCCGGGTGTGCGCTTCTATCCCGTCAAGAGCGCGTCGGCAAGCTGGAACATCGGATTGATCTGGCGAAAAGACCGCCGCGAGATCATCGAGCCCTTCCAAAAGGTGGTGATGGCAGTCGGAAAAGCCCGCTCCTCAACCTAACTTATTCCAGTTGGTTATCAAGCCGCGTGAAAGTATCATCGCTTTGGGTTGCGCGACCTGCACTAGAATGAGGCGTCGAGTTCAGCGAGGCTCTTGAGTCAAGCTGGTGAGTTCGCGCAAAGGAGTAACCACATGTCTTTAGTCATTGAGAATCTGCCGGAGGCGATCCGGACTACGAAACAACAGCTTCGGGCCGCGTTGCCTCAGTACAAAGAAGTCTTCCGCGAAGTAGAGGCCGAGATGCGGCGGCGGGTGGAGGAAATTGTCTCCGAGCGTGTATCAGGACGCGACGTCATCCCCGTCGCCCAATACAAGGACGTTGCTTCAGGTGAACTCCCGGCTGAATTGATTGCGAAGATCCGCTCGCGCGGCGCCTGCGTGGTGCGCGGCACCTTCAGCAGAGAGGTGGCAACCGGCTGGGATGATGAAATCGCGGCGTATGTCGACAGAAACAACCTGGACGCAAAGCTCGCAAATCGGGCTGAGGACAAGTACTTTGGCACACTGGCGGCGGCGAAGCCCCAGATTTACGGAATCTACTGGTCACGTCCCCAGGTCGAGGCACGGCAGTCGGAGGCGCTGACCAACGTTCGTGTTTTCCTGAACAAACTGTGGCTGGCGGAGCACGAGGGAGTCCGCTATATCGATCCGAATGAAACTCCGGCTTATGCCGATCGCATCCGCCGGCGGCCACCCGGTTCGGCGTCGCTCGGGCTTTCGCCACATGTGGACGGGGGTTCGGTCGAGCGTTGGCTCGATCCGAATTTCCGCAAGGTGTACCGGCACGTGTTCGCGGGCGACTGGCGGAAGTACAGCGCCTTCGCCGCCGCCTTCCGTCCGCAGGTGCAGGAAGTGGAGTCACCCGCGGTGTGTTCGATGTTTCGTACCTTCCAGGGTTGGACCGCTCTCACCCGCCAGGGCCCGGGCGATGGAACCCTGCAACTGATCCCCATCGCCGAATCGATGGTCTATGTTCTGCTGCGGGCCATTCAAGACGATGTGCCCGAAGATGATCTTTGCGGCGCTCTACCCGGACGAGCGCTTTCGATTAACGATCAATACCACGGCACGCTGGTGAAGGCGCTGTCTTCCATCCCGCTCATGGAGCCGGGGGACACGATCTTCTGGCATTGCGACGTGGTGCACGCGGTCGAAAACGAACACCGGGGACGCGGTTACAGCAATGTCATGTACATCCCCTCGGCTCCGGGCTGTCCCAAGAACAGCGCTTACCTCGAAAGGCAGGCGCTTGCCTTCCTCGCGGGAAAAACTCCGCCGGATTTTCCCGCGGATAATTTTGAAGTGAATTTTGCCGGGCGGGGCACGGTGGCGGATTTAGACGAACGGGGCCGGGCACAACTTGGAATCACGGACGCGCTCTACAAGAGCACGCTGGCCGGCATTTCTGCATGATCGAGTTGAAGAGCGGGCGCGAGCCGGATTCACTTCGCAGTACATTTGCCGGGATTCAGGAAGTTGACGCCGTGCTTGTCGATTAGAACGGTAGTAATGGGGTCGCCGATTCCGGCGTCGGGGAATTGTTCTTTGGCAGCGTCGATAAATTCCACGATCTGGCCCGCCAGTTGGGAAAGCGTGCTCGTGGGAGCTGGATTGAAGGCCGCATAGTCGTTCACAAAGGGAATCTCTTCGACGCGGAGCTCCGGGCTATCGGTCGAGAGAATCTCGTGCTTCACGGAGCTGAATTCCGCCGGGGTTCTGGCCATGTAACGATAGTGGTAGGCCGAGAGCAAACCTTTCTCATCCACGCCGGCCACAATAAACTCCAGCACAGAACGTTTGCGGTAGTGCAGCCGGTAATAGTACGGCCGAGTGTTGTAGAGCGTGTTGAGCCCGCTTTGAAGAAGTGGCTCGATTCTAGCGTCAAGGGTGGCGGCTGTACTTTTAATCGAGGCAGGTTGCGCGAGAACCTGTCTGGCTTCATCCCAAAATTCGAATTGGTTGGGATCAACCAGGAAGTCGAACGTCCCCGAAGCGATGATGACGATGTTGCCCTGGTGCACTACCTTGCAGTTAAGCCCGGGATGGCGGCCGCCGGTAATCCTGCTGTCAATTCCAATCGCGACTCCATCCTTGCTCATGACCATCACGCCCAGGGTCGCGTACGACGGCATAGCGCAGAGGAGGATGAAAAACAAAAGCAGAAGCGCTACGACCTGCGGCTTGAGCAGGGAAAGACCGGGCATCATTTTCTCGGCGAGAAGTGTTTTCACGATGCAAGATCCTTCCACTCCGGAGGTGCAATCGGTCTGGTCAGGGCCGGCATCCGTTACTTGTGATAATCGGAAGTGGTGACGCGTATTTCCAGGCCCTTGGCTTCGGACTTGATAGTAGTCAGGGATGGATAGTTGGTATCGTCTGGCAGCCGGGCGAAGTTCACGATGAAAGACACGGGATCATCATCCAAACGTGAGCTGATGGCAATCTGATCCAGCCTCTTGGACTCGGAATTTATGGAGAAAGTTTCGGTGTCACCCGGTTTGAGGTAATCGCTTAGCGCGATCTTTGCACTGCCACCTGTCGGCGGTGTGATCTGGGCGCGGGGCATCGCGGCCTTGATGCGGTCGGGGTTAGGCGGCAGATACTGGTGCATCAGGCCGACCAGGCGTTCGACGTACTCTTTCATTTCGTCCCGCTTCTTTTCGACGATGCGCGCCCTGAGCCTGCCACCGCGCCCCTGATCCGGCTGCTGATCGGCATCGTCCGAGCCCATGGGAACGACTACTTTCTCGCCTGTCGCGGGATCGAAGTGCACCTGAGCCAGTTTGGTCTTTCTTAATTCTCCTTTTAGATAGACCTGGGTTTTCTGGGTGTAGGTGTACTGCTTCAATTTTGCGGTGTTCTCCGCCATCCTGGCGGCGAAATCAGCTCCCGTCATTTGCGCGTAGGCTTGCGAAGCGAGAGCCACGGTGAAGGTGAGCAATAGAAACAATGTGGAATAGCGGATAGCACTTCGAGCGTTCATCAATCGTCTCCTCTGACGAAATCAAGCTACGTTTGTGCTTCTGAATGAAAGGCGTGTTTTGTTGACTACCGTTCTGGCGCGGGCGAATCGGCCGGCAGCATGCCATGAGGCGCCGGCAATTCCTGGCTCTCTTTCGTGTCCCACTTCAAAATCTTGAAATCGAGCACGAAGATGGCGTACATCACCGGCACCTGGAGCTTAGTCACCAGCGTGGCCAGCAGCAGACCGCCGATCTGCGCGTAACACAATGGCTTCCATAAAGGTCCGCCGTGCAGCGCTAGCGGAAAAAGGGCAAGCACGGTTGCGAACACCGTAATCAACACCGGCCGCAGACGAAGGATTCCGGCGTCGATCACGGCATTCTCAAAATCGTCGCCGGCTATGTGGCGTTCTTCGATGAAATCGAACATCACGATGGAATGACTGACAATCACTCCGATCAGGCTGGCCACGCCCAGAAAGGCCATAAAGCCAAAGGGTTCATGCATGATCCAGAGCGCGGCGAAGGCCCCGACCATTCCATACGGCGCCGCCGCCAATACGAGGATGGGCTTGATCGCATTCCTGAACTGGAAGACCAGCGCCAGGAAAATAGCAAAAGTCGAGACCAGCATGACCAGTGCCAGGTTGGTGAATCCGTTCTTGGTTTTGTCGAATTCGCCGCCGATCTGCATGCGATAGCCGGGAGGCAGCGATTTCTGGAATTCGAGCAGGCGCGGCATCGCCAGCTTGAGTACTTCCGAACTCAAGTGGCCGCTGGTGGGAAAGCTGCGCACGTTGATGGTGCGGAACTGCTCCAGTCTGACGATGCGGCCTGCCACCAGTTGGTGTTCGATATTGGAGATTTGCCGCAGCGGAACCTTGGTGGTGGCTTCCGAGGAATACACGTAAAGGTTCTGAATATCAGATAGGCGGGCGCGCTCGTCCATCCTGAGCCGGGCAACCACGGGAATCTGCTTGTTGCCCTCCTGGAGCGCAGCCACCGTGGTTCCACTCATGCCGGCAACCGAAGAGTTGGCGACGTCCATGTTTGTGACGCCGGCGAGGTTGGCGCGGTCCGAATCGATGGTGAGGGCGATTTGCGGGTTGGGATCGCCCCACTCGTTGCGCGTTCTCTCGGCAATCGGGATGGAACGCAGGATGTCTTCAACTTTGGACGCGAAGCTCAGGAGAGTGCGATTGTCCTGCTCCTCCTGTTGCGCCTTCACGTCGGCGGTGCTCGACAACCGAATCTCAATGGGATAGTCGATGGGGTTGGTGAGCAGTTGACGGGCATCCATACGCGCGCCGGGGATTGCCGCGGTGAGGCGGGGCTGCAACTTGTCGATAAATTCCGGCGTGGCGTCCTTGTCTTTCAGCTCAATCAACACCTGAGAGTAGTTGAGCTGCTGCAGTTGGGGCGACACAGAAAACCAGAAGCGTGGCCCGCCCCCACCCACGAAAGTCGTGACGTAGTGAAGGATCTGGTCCAGCTTTCCGTCTTTGGACGGATGTTCGCGTTCGTACTGCGCGGCCTCCTCGCGAACCACTCGTTCTACATTCTGCGCAACCTGGTTGGTGGCATCGAGGTTGGATCCGTTGGGCAACCAGACGTCAACATAAGACCAGTACTGGACATCCTCGGGGAAGAACGCCAGCCTGAGTTGCCCGAACAGGACGACGCCGATCACCAGAAATGCCAGGGAGCCGATAAAAAACTTCCAGCGATGTTCGATGGAGCTCTTGGCCACACGGTAGTACCAGCCCAACAGCCCGGTGGAGCGGAGCTCTTCGATTGTCTTTTCTTTTGCCGGTTTCAAAAGGTAGTAGCCGAGGAATGGGATAAAGCTCATCGAAACCAGGCGCGAGGCGACGAGAGCGCAGGTCATGACGACGGGCAACGAATAGAGAAATTCGCCGGTGCTTCCGTTCAGCAGAAGAAAGGGAAGATAAGCCACGATATTAGTGATGGTGGCATATAGGATCGCAGTGGCTAGTTTGGTCGGCCCCAACCAGGCGGCGACAATATTGGGATGGCCCTCGGCCAGCGCACGCTTGATCGAGTCTCCGGCCACAACAGGGTCATCCACCAGCAAGCCCAGCGCGATAATCAACGTCGCAACCGACACCTGCTGAATATCAATTCCGACCAGGTACATCATGCCGAAGGTCATGGCCAGGGTGATGGGAATGGAAATCGCCATTAACACAGCCGAGCGCCACTCCCAAAAGCCAATCAGCGAAACCAGCACGACCAAGATGATGGCCTCGTACAAGGCGTCCATGAACAGGCCGATGTTTTCCTTGACTTGCAGCGGTTGGTCGGAAGTGCGGGCGATGATCAAATCTTCTGGCAAGTATTGCCGGACCGCGGCAAGCTTCTGATCGACACTCTGGCCGAAGGCGTTGATCTGCTGGCCATCCTTCATCTGGACGGCCACGGTAACGGCGCGGCTACGATGCCAACGGCCGTCCGGGGCCAACCACGTGAAATAGTTCAGGTAACGCGGTGGACTCTGGTACGCGCGGGAGATATTGACCAGATCCCGCAGATAAACCGGACTGTTTGCGGCGGCGGAAGAGGTTCCGATAATTACGTCGCCAATCTGCTGCTCGTTCTGAAACTTTCCCGAAGGATTGATCAGAATGTCCTGGGGACCGACTTGAAGTGAGCCCGCGGGAAGAGTCGCGTTACGGGCCCCGAGAATATTCTTCAGATCGGCGGGCTTGACGCCGTACTCTACCAGGCGCTCCTGCGAGTAGTCGAGGTAGACCTGTTCGGGCAGCACGCCTTTGCGTTCGACCTTGGCAACTTCGGGAGCGCCCTGAACTGTCCTCGCGATCAGATCGGTGAAGTCGTCGAGTTCGCGATAGGAATAGCGGTCACCGGCAACGGCGGCGAGTTTCGCAGTAGTCTCTTGCGGATCGCGAATGAGGACGGACTGCCAGGCGTCAGGATGAATTTCGGCGCGGTGGAGTCTTTCCTGGGTGACGCGGTCAGCCGCCGCGCCGATCTCTTCGTTGGTTCGGTCGGACAGGCAATCGGCTCCGATGAAACCGCTTCCCTCGAAGACGCGACATCCAGAGATGATCTTCTCCTGCTCGACAAGGTTCACGAGCGGCTCGAAAATGCCTCGAACCAAATCCGCATTTACCGATTGCGGAAATGAATAGACCACGCTGACTCGAGGCTCCCGACCGGGAGGCCGCGAACGTCGCGCATCCTCGATTGCTCTGCGAATTGAAAGAGCTCGCACCGCTATTTCTGCTCCGGTGGCGGGCGGACTGGCCACGGTCAGCATCAAGGCGGAGGTGTCGCCGAAATCGCTGTTGAACTGGATTGGCCCCGCGCCTTGCGGCAGGCGGCTGCTGATGGCGTCGAGCTTGAGGTTGATGTCGCTGAACTGCCTCTTTGTGTCTTTGACGGTGTCATCTAGCTGGATGTAGACCAGCGACAGGCCGGGAAAACTAAGAGAGCGGATACCGAAGTCGGATGCCGAGGGTGGCCGGATGAAAGAATTCTGCGCCATGGTCTGTTCGATCGGCCGGCTGACCAGTTGCTCCACCTCTTGCGCGGTCGCCCCCGGCCATTGGGTGCTAGCGACTGCGACCCGCACCGGGATGCTGGGATCCTTGCGCTTGGGCATTTTCTGAAAGCCGTACCAGCCCCAGACGAAGACGGCAATCAACAGGATCAGGGAGATCTGGCGGTTTTCAGTAAAAAAGCGCGCAGTGTTGTGCGAATGCTCGATCAGGTCGGATTCGGATTTATGAGTCATGAACGAATACGCATGCGCATTTCAGAGAATTTACGATGTTGCCCAACCCGCCCGCTAGGGGATGACGCGAACCACGTCTCCATCTTTCACCAGGCTGACGCCAGTGGTGACTACCTTGTCTCCGGCTGCGAGGCCCTTGGTAATTGCGATCATGTTGCCAAGAGCATCTCCAAGTTCCACCGAATGCAGGCGGACCGTCGGAGTGTCACTATTGCCCTGGGCCAGCATCACGGCAAAGCCTGCACCGGTTCGACTATCCAGTACCACAGCGGTCAGAGGGACGGCGGTCACAGGCGCCGGCAGCGGTCCGCCGCCCAGGGAAAGGGAAGCGATCATTCCGGACTTTAACTGGTTATGCGGATTTTGAATTGTGACTTCCACTGAATAGACGCGACTCTTGGGATCGGCCGCCGGCGAGATGCTCGTCACCCTGCCGATGAATTGCTGGGGAAGGGCTTCGGTCGTGATCGTAATGTGCTGGCCCTGCTTGACTTGATGCATCGAGATATCGGGGACGCCGAATACCGCCTTGACGGAATTCGTATTTGCGATGGAAAAGCCCTTGGTCGCCGGGCCGACCAGGCTGCCTACGTCCACGCTGCGCTGCACGATCCAGCCGTCGAAGGGGGCGCGCAATTCACAGTAGCCGAGCGCAATGCGGGCGTCATCAATTTGCGCTTTGGCGCTCGATACCGCCGCTCCCGCGCTCTGGAATTGGGCATTCGAGGAGTCATAGTCAGGTTTGGTGGCGCTCTTACTGGCGTACAGAGCTTGCGTGCGGTCAAAGCTCAACTTGGCGGTGTCATATTCCGCCTGCGCGCGTGCCAGCTGGGCGTTGGCCTGTTCGAGCTTGTTGCGGTAGTCCTGCTGGTCGACCACGGCCAGGATTGCGCCTTTCGTGACCCAGCTTCCCGCGTCAATGTTGCTGGTTCTTCCGTCCGCGCCTTTGACCTGACGTATGCTCGTGACGTATCCCCCAGATTTGAACGCCAGGTCGACCTGGGAATAGGGAATGATGTTGGCTGAATACCGGTTCTGATCTCCGGCGCGAATGGCCTGCACTGTGGCGACGCGGACCGACGTGAGCGGCTTGGCCTCGGAGGCTGCATCGTGGCAGCCGGTCAAGCCGAGAAGGATTCCGCCGAGAACTACCGTTGCGCATACACCGCGCCGCAAGCCTTGGGATTCCATGATCACTCCTCTCCCAGCGCTTTCTGGAAATCTGCCCGCGCCGACCAGAAGGAAAGCAAAGCCTGCTGGTAGTTGTTGTTGGCGTTCGCCACCGCCGCTTGTTGCTGCAGCACGTCGCGAAGCAGAACTGCTTCCTTGGAAAATCTGTCAGTCACTTCGCGCAGCTTCTGTTTTGCGGCTTCGAGCGAGGCCTGCGCCACTTCGAGCAAGGCCCTGCTTTCGCGGAGAGTCCGAAAACGGTTGTTGACGTCCAGCAAGACCTGCGACTGCACCTGTTGCATCTGATAACGGCTTTGATCGATCGCGAGTTCTTTCTGTTTAACCTCGTCCTTGCGCCGTCCCCAATCGAAAGGCTCCCAACTCAATTCCAGGCCGGCGGCAAAAATGTTCGGGGGAAGGATGTCAGAAGTCAGCGGCGAAAGATAATGAAAGGCGACGCCGACGTCGGGGATGTACTGCGCTTTTGCCAGCTTGCGGTCGTACCCGGCCTTCTGCATACCGATCCGCGCCTGCGCGATTTCGGGACGCTGCGCCAGCGCCGTTTGCCGTGCAATTTTCAGGTCGGTTTCCTCGGGCGATTCCGCAGGCATCTGTTCGGTGCGGAAATCGATCGACAGATCGCGGGAGAGCAAGTCATTGAGATGTTCTTTGCGAGTCTGAACCTGGTCCTGCAACTGGATGACCTGATACTTCGCCTGCGCAAGTTTGGCCTTGACGTCCAGACTGTCGGACTTCAGCACCGCCTCCTGGCCGAGATATTGGAGAGTGACTCTCTCCGCCTCTTCGTATTGCTGCACGCTGGCCTGGGCGGCCTCGAGCGCACTCTCACTCTGCACGATGCCGTAGTATCCCTGCTTGACGTTGTCCACCAGCGTCTGGCGCTGGGCGCGGTACTGCTGGCTGGCCTGGTCCTGACCCAGTCGCTGTTCCTTGATTGCCAGGTTGATCTTGTAGAGCTGAGTGAGCGGCTGGGTCACTTGCACGATGGCGGATCCCGTAAGACCTTGCGAGAGCGGAATCTTTCTGTCCTGAGTGGGAAACGGCACGCCGTTGATGGGACCAAGCGTCCCCTGTTTGAAAGTGAATTCGGGAGAGTTCAAGTCCTTCGAAGCGAACAAGTAGGTTTTGAAAATGGGCAGACGGTTGGTCTTGGCTTCGGTGACCTGCCACTTGGATTTGTCCACGTCCAGCCCGGCGATCTTCAGCGAGAGATTGTCGGCGATTGCGAGCTTGACCGCTTCGTCCACGGTAAGCAGCGGAATATTGTCAGCGGGTTCCTGAGCGAGGGAGCGGTTCACCAGGAACGCGAAGCAAAGCGCAACCAGAATGAGACGACGGACTTTGGCTGCACCGAACCGACGCATGTTTCTGATTTGCTCAAGCCCAATCTGGAGATCGAACGCGCAAAGTGCTCCCAGTACAGGCTGGGCGTCTTTGAGTTTTTATCTTTACCTGCGAGGACACCTTTTTGGGGCGACCTGAAGATACCAGAGAATCGTTCCGGCTAAAAGTCGAGGTCAAGAGGGCTGGTGTGCATTTTTGTGCGCACTTACGTTTTGTTTATATTCCGGAGGAAAGCGGTATCGTGAGGAATCCTCTGGCCTGGCGCCCAAAGCAGATTCCTCGCCGATAAATCGGCTCGGAATGACAAGAACGAAAAATGTCGCTCGTCGGTCAATCCAGGTCGAAGGCAACATATTGCAGGCGTCCATCACGTTCAATCTGGAGGACGACGGAATCTCCGTCGTGCAAGGCCAGGGCGGCCTTGCGAAGTTTTTCGAACGAGTCGATGTGCTCCCGGTTCAGGGAATAGATCACATCTCCGACACGCAGCCCGGTATCGGTGTCCCTGGAGTCGGGGACGAGCACCGCCACGACGACGCCAGAGGGAGATCGCAGTCCAGGCATCAGCTCTCGGGTCTTGTCATTGAGTTCAAGGCCGGCGAATCCCAGGCGGGGGACGATGCTGGTCTTCAGGTCAACCAGCTCGGCAAGCTGCTGGATGTCCTTGTGATGCACAACCACCGGAATAGAAATTGTTCGGGGCTGGTTGTCCCTAAGAATGCTCATCTTAAGCACTTGATCGATGCTGTGAATGTAGAGAGCGTTGTAGTAGGCAGGAACGCTGTCCACTGGTTGATCATCGAGAGCGAGGACGACATCGCCCTCGCGCAATCCGGCCATGTACGCCGCGCCGTCGGGCGTAACGTCGGAGACGATCACTCCGGTGGTTCGCCCCAGCCCCAGGCCCTTGGCGAGGGCCGGAGTTATGGCCTGGGGCAAGGCCTGGATCGCAGCCCGGCGAAGAAAGCCGTACTGCCGAAGACTGTCGTAGACGAATTTCACCCGGGCGGTGGGAATGGCAAAACCCAATCCGGAGCTGCCCTTGCTCTCCGAAATGATGAAAGTGTTAATGCCGACCAGATAGCCATCGCGATCGACCAGCGGGCCGCCGCTATTTCCAGGATTGATGGAAGTATCGGTCTGTATATAAACCATGGGATCCTTGGGCTCGACCTGGCGGGCGACGGCGCTGACAATTCCCATGGTCACGGTGCTGGGCAGGCCTTCCGGACTGCCGATGGCAAAGACCAGTTGTCCCTGGCGCACTCTGCGCGCACTGTCCAACGAGATCACGGGAAGCCCGTGCGCATTGATCTTGATGAGAGCGAGGTCACTCTCGGGGTCGGTTCCAAGAATGTCTGCATCGTAAATCCGGTTACGCTCGCCGGGTGCGTCGGCTGACGTCTTGGGCACGACGGGGAGGATCACGCGTACGCGCTGTGCTCCCGCAACTACGTGATTGTTGGTCATGATGTAGCCATCGGCATCGACGATGATTCCCGATCCAATGGCATGCAGAAAGACAAACTCCTGCGCGCCGAAATCTTCCTCTTCTTTAGGCCCGTAGGCGCTTACCTGGATTTGGACAACACTTGGGCCGACCAGTTCGGACAGGTTCTCCATGGCATTGTCCAGCTCGCGGAGAACATTGAAGCGGCCTTCCGGGCTATTGGTTCGAGGGTTTTGCTGAGCGCGCGCGAGGGAAGAGAGCGAAGCGGTCACCAACAGGAGGCACAGGAATGCTGAACGGCAAAAACTTCCCATAAGCACTCGTTCTCCAAAAGGGGATTGACCTGGCGCCGTTAAATCAGTCGGGTTTGGCCTGAGCTTCGGTGAGGCTGTCAAAGAAGCGAAAGAATCGGTCGACCCGGGCCAGTTTAAGAACCGACCGCACCCGCTCGCTGGCGCCCACCAGGGAGACGCTATTGCCGTCGCGACGGTGCCGGATATTGACGTCAACCAAAGTGCCCATGCCAATGGAGTCGAGATAGGGCACGTGGGTGAAGTCGAGAATCAGGTTGGGCGAACGGTCCCTTTCGATTTTGGATTGGAATTCGGGCACTGTGGTCAAAGTCAGAGGTCCGGTCAAGCGCAGGATATGCGGCCCATCTGGCAAGTTCACAAGATCTTCGATTAGAAGTTTCGAATTCGCCACGCGGATATATTACCTCAAAATGTTCGCCCGTTTAAACCTGATTAAGACGCGGGTAGAGGGTCAGTTTGAATCGTCGCGGTCATCCAAGATCGGTCGCAGGGCATGAGGAATCTGTTGTTTTGGCGCGAAAAGCAGATTCCTCACCGATAAATCGGTTCGGAATGACAATGCTAATAAATCGGAATGACAATGCTAATGAAAATGTTGAGAACAGTGGGTTCACGAAACCGACCCGGTACCCAGACGGCCTTTGGGTAGAGGGGCGAGGCTCGCGTTCAAGCGGCTCCGTCTCGCGATGGGTCGGGGTGAGTCAAGACCAAGTGGGCGGCGAAAAGGTCTTCGATCGCGAGGCCCAGGGATTTGAATACCGTGATTTCGCGATTATCGCGGCGGGTTGGCAGTTCACCGAGTTCCGCAGCGATGTGTTCTGACGTCCATCGCCCTTCGGCGATTCCCATGATTACGTCGCCGGCTTCCTGAACCGCAGCAGCCCGAGAGTCGACAACTAACCGCGCACGCGCCACCAACGCGGGATCGAGTTCCCGCTGCGACGGCAGGCACGCGCCAACTGCGATCACATGCGTGCCTTGATCCACCCATTCATTCTGGACCACCGGCGTGGGCGACGCCGTCGCAGCCACAACCACATCGGCTCCGCGCACCACCGCCTCGGCGTTTTCCATGGCGCGTGCGCCGGTTTCAGCGGCGAACTGCCGTAGACGGCCGGCGGTCGGACTCCACGCTCGCACCTCGCGAAATTGCCGCACCAATCTCAACGCCTCATAGTGGCTGCGGGCCTGCACTCCGGAACCAAGAATTCCAAGTACCTTGGCATCCTTGCGCGCCAGGCGGCGGGCGGACACAGCGGAAACAGCGGCGGTGCGAGCCTCGGTGATGTAGCGTCCATCGAGGATAGCCTGCGGAACACCGGTTAAGGGGTCAAGCATCACGATCATTGCCTGGTGGGTTCCGAGGCCGCGCGCGGTGTTGCCCCGGCACACGGTTACGAGTTTCGCGCCGAGCGCCGGTAACGAGGGAACGTAGGACGGCATCAAGCCGAAAAACGAAGGTTCGGCACCGAAGGCGAAGACCGTGCGCACCGGTTGCTGAACTCTTCCCGCGGAAAATTCGATCAAGGCCTGTTCCATGGCCTCGATCAGATCGGCCATGGGCAAGCGCTCGCGGACCTGATCCTCGTCGAAACATCGTGGACTTTTCACCTCACCCCTCCAACTGTCGTCACTGGGTTACTCCTTGATTTCCAGATCGACAACCGATGCGGCAATTGGGGATGGTAGCGGAAGCCGGGACAGGATGTCACTGCCCGCCACGACCGTGAAGCCTAACCCCGTTCTGGCCTTTGTCGCGGATCGGCAGTAATCTCATCTCATGAAAGCTTTTATTGCTATCGCCCTCTGGGTCTGTTTCTGTGCTTCCAGCATTGTGTACGGGCAAAGCACGGTGTCGACGTCACTGCTTGTGCTCTCGAAGCGCGACCATACACTTGCCATCGTCGATGCATCCAGTTTGCGAGTCGTGGCGAAAGTGCCGGTGGGGAATGATCCCCATGAGGTCATTGCTTCGGCAGACGGTGCTACGGCGTACGTTTCGAACTATGGGTTTGGCGCCTTCAATACACTCGCCGTGGTTGACCTCGTCGCCGAGAAGGCGCTCGCTCCGATTGACCTGGGGCCGCTTCGCGGCCCGCACGGACTCACCTTTGCCGCGGGGAAGACGTGGTTTACTGCGGAAGCCGCCAAGGCGATTGGGCGTTATGACCCCGCGACTGGCAAGGTCGACTGGATTCTGGGCACGGGACAGAATCGGACGCACATGATTTATGTCTCCGAGGACGGCCAGCACATTATTACTACCAATGTCAGCTCCGGAACGGTGAGCGTCATCGAGCAGGAGCCCATTCACATGCCCGGTCCGCCACCGGGGATGCGTCCGCCTGCGGGCGGAGGCGCCATGCCGCCACCGGGGCCACCTCCCGGCCGCCCCATGCCGCGTACCGATTGGAATGAGACTGTGGTTCGCGTGGGCAATGGTTCCGAGGGCTTAGATGTCTCTCCGGACGGCAAAGAAATATGGGTCGCGAATGCGCAGGACGGAACTGTATCCGTGATCGATTGGCGAGCCAAGAAGGTGACTGAGACGCTGGCCGCAAACGTGCCCGGCGCGAACCGGCTGAAATTCACTCCGGATGGAAAGCTCGTACTGATTTCCAGCGGTCCGCAACTGGTTATTCTCGATGGGCACACCCGCGAGGAAGTGAAGCGCCTCGCGATTGGTCACGGATCGGGCGGAGTTCTGATACAGCCCGACGGCGCGCGGGCGTTCGTCTCCTGCGGGCCCGACAACTACGTTGCTGTCATTGATCTTCGGACGCTGGAAATAACCGGCCACATAGAGGCAGGCAGCGAGCCGGACGGTCTGGCCTGGGCTGTCCGCCGCTGAAGTCAGTGTGGGAGTGCCCGGGAGGAATGTCGCTTTGGCTGCACGGAACAATTCGCCTTGCCGGGCCAGAGCCTAGAAGTCGAGAGCCGCATCGTTAACGGTGGGGTGCAATGTCACAAGCTTATCCACACTCGTCATCTTCAATACTTGTTCCACATGCCCTGCGGCGCCTGAAATTCGCAATTCTCCTCCGGCTTCCTTTACCTGGCCGGCAGACATCACGATGATTCCGATTCCCGTGCTGTCGATATGGGTGACGCCGGAGAGGTCGAAGACGATCTTTTTCTCATTCTCGCGCAGCAAGCCCTGAGTGGCCCATTCCAAGTGCTGGCAATCCCTGCCGATGCTGATTCTGCCGGCAATTTCCAGAACGACAATGTCAGGAGGCCGGTGCTTGGTCTGAATCTCCAGCATAGCCAAGCTCCTTTCCGAGCTTCGAACTGCTCTTAGGGCAGACTGCCGAATATCACCGAGTACGTAGCGATCTCGTGGGGAATAAGGATACTGCAATGGGTTCGGCCGACCACGGGAGTTGGGCAATCTTAGGCAGAAGGCGAACACAAGTCAATAAAAGGTAGTGGGTCAGTTTCGTGAAACCACTAACCTTTAATCATTGTCATTCCGAACCGATTTATCGGTGAGGCATCTGCTTTGGCGCTGAGACAGCAGATTCCTCACGCGATTCGGCAGCTGCTCCGGAATGAACAATTTCTGCCGTGATTCACTGACCCCCACCCCAATAAAGCGCCACCTGCATTTTGTTGGGGAGCTGATGCAAAGCGCCGTTACAATTCCGGTGCTGGGTTCCTTTGCGATTTTTGTGCGTTGCTGGGTCGCTGCAGAACCACACCTTAAACCTTGAACCGCAAAGGTCGCAAAGGATTCCGCAAAGGTCGCAAAGGAGCTGGGACACGATCTATTCCAGGGAATGAGGTGGTACCGAATGAGGACCATTGTCTTTTGGCCGGTGTTGGCACTTTGCATGGCGCAGCTTTCGATGGCGCAGGTTGACCCGCGTTGGAAGCCAAACGATCCGGACCGTCCGGTGCCTCCGGTCATTGAGGCGGGAACGGCGAGCACGCAGGAGATGCCGGGGCATCCTCCATCCGATGCCATCGTCTTGTTCGACGGCAAGGATCTTTCCCCGTGGGTGGGCGAAGACGGGCAAGCCGCAAAGTGGAAGGTGGCGAGTGGCTACCTGGAAGTGGTTCCGCACAGCGGGTTCATCCACACGCGCCAGCCATTCGGCGACTGCCAATTGCATGTGGAGTTCGCGGAGCCAATGCCTCCGGTTGGGGAGGATCAGGGACGCGGAAACAGCGGAGTGTTTCTGATGGGATTGTACGAAATTCAGGTGCTGGATTCGTATCACAGCAACACTTACCCCGACGGCCAGGCCTCGGCGGTGTACGGGCAGTTTCCCCCGCAAGTGAATGCTTCGCGGGCGCCGGGACAGTGGCAAACTTACGACATTATTTTTCACGGCCCGCGGTTTGATAAAGACGGGAAGCTGCTGCGCCCGGCGCGAGTGACCGTGCTGCACAATGGAGTGTTGGTGCAGGACAACGTGGAGTTGTCTGGACCAACCGGCCATCATGTGCGGCCGCCTTACCAACCTACGCCGGAAAAGTTGCCGCTCAGTCTGCAGGACCACGGCAACCCGGTGCGCTTCAGAAATATCTGGATTCGCGAGTTGGGCGAAGGACAGTAGTTTCTATGCGGAGTTTCTCAGTGTCAGCTGTACACCAGCCAAGCAATCAACCCGCAGTCTTCGGAGGCCAGACAGTCTGACCTCCGTGGCGGTAGGCGAAATTGCCGATGTGTCCGGCGCGTGCCGCCGCAACACCGGTTTCCACCGGCGCGTTCGGCTCCTTGCGGGTTTTCATGCACTCGAAAAAATTCTCCATGTGGCTGATGGTACCGTCACGGAAGCTGCGCTCGGTCAGAATCGGATTTTGCGCGTCCTGCACACCTTCGCGATAAACGGAGAAGCTGCTGCGATTGATCTTTAAGGTCGCCTCGGTGCCGCGGAACTCCAGGCCGCCGTCATCGATGGAAGAACTCATCATGCCCTCGTACACTACGTCAAACCCAGGATAGCGGAAGGCGGCCTGAATGGTGTCGGGACAATCCCACTGATCGAAAACATATTTGTCAGCCAGCATTTGCGCGTCCCGCGGCTGGTCCGATTTCATGGCCCAGTGCACGACGTCGATCCAGTGGCTGAATAAATCGGTCATGGCGCCTCCACCGAAATTCCAGAACCAGCGCCAGTGATTAAATTTTTCCTCGCTGAAGGGCTGATCGGGAGCGGATCCCAGCCAGAGCTTCCAATCGAGAGCCTGGGTGTCGATGGGCTTGGGCGCCCAGTCTCGCTGATAGTTCTGCCACCAATACGTACGCACCTGCGGGATGCGGCCGAGGCTGCCTCCCTGAATCAGATCGACGGCATCGCGAAAGTGCGTCCAACTGCGTTGCTGCATGCCGCATTGCAGAATCTGCTTGCTGGAACGAACCGCGCGCATGAGGACGGGCCCTTCCTCGAGGGTGTGGGTAACAGGCTTTTCGAGATAGACGTCTTTCCCGGCGGCAAGGGCATCAACGGCCATGCGAACGTGCCAGTGGTCGGGGGAAGCGATGAAGACCGCATCGACATCCTGCTGAAGCACCTCGCGATAATCAAGGTGGGTAGTCGCGACGCCTTGGGACCGTTCCTTGACGGCATCGCGGCGGGGCGCATAAACGTCGCTGACCGCGGCGATCTGGTAAGGGCCGACTTTGTCGGCGGCATCGAGCAAGCTTCGCATTCGGCCGCCGGCTCCAATGACTCCGATGCGAATGGTATCGTTTGCGCCAAGCACTCTGGTGGAGGCGAGCGCGGTCAGGCCACTTGCGATGATGAAGCTTCGGCGATCGAGCATATGGGCGAGGCTCTCCAGCCCGGTTGTCGCCGATGATCTTATCAAGCTAGGTGCGGCGCGAACAGGGAAGGCAAGGATCTGGGGCGCAGGCCGGCTGGACCCCGAACATCGATGGATGGTCGGCTAATCAAGTTAGGAAAACTTTAAGGGAGCCCTTAGGCTCCCTTAAAGAGATGAATGACGATGGCGGTCGCCTAGTCAGTTCGCCACCGCCGCCAGATCCGCTTTTAACTGTGCCAGGTCGAAGCCTTCGAAGGTTGGCGCTTCCGGCGAGAGAATGGCGTAGGCTTCGTCAACGCACTCATCCCACCAGGCCCATGTAGCCTGCTGCGTGCTACCCCAAGTCAACACCGTTACCCCTTTCTGATCATAGGCGACGGCGAAAACCGCGTGGCCATCACTGGTCAGGCGGCCGGGCGTCCAGGGCTTGTGCGCGTCAAACTCCTGTATACAATTTTCCTGCACCTGAAAGCCGAGATATACCCCGCCAAAGAGATGGATGGCCTGCTCAAGGTGAGTATGATTTTTTACATCGATGGCGGCATAGGTGATGATCTCGTCGCCATCCACCTTGTTCTGATGCCAGTAGTTCAGGACATCGAGCTCGTTCAGCCCGCTGTCGACGCCGCCGGTCAGGTGCATGTACAGCTTGATCACATCCTGTTTCGCCATAATCGTTTTCTTGCCCAGCAACCCGCGATACACCGTGACCGCGTGCGCCAGGGCTGCGATGGTGCAGTCTCCGAGAGTATCGTTGCCATCCATGGGAAACAGTTTGGCCGGGTCGGTTACCTTGAGCTTTTGGTACACCCGGGTCAGTACATTGTCGGAAGCCGGAGGTGGAGCGATGGTTGGCGACAAGTAATTCTTGAAGCGCAGGGTTCGATAGTCCACTTTGGGTGGATGCTTTCCAAATCGATAGTTCGGCACGGTGATGGTGCTCCTTTCATGGAATCGGGCGGATGGAACTCTCCGTCTCGATTTAATTCCCAGACACAAAGACGTCCGCCCCCTCGATCAAGTGCACGCCGCGTGCCAATCGCGAAATGAGGATTTAAGTCCTGACCCGATGAAACTCTTTTTTCGATGATAACCCGTAGGAGTGCCTGGATTTCACTGCCGACTCGTTGCTGAGTAGAAGGTGCAGCGTCGACTATCTGTTCGGATAATTCTCTAACCTTCCGGTTCATGCTTCTGGTGGGGACCTTTTGGCGCCGCGTATACTCGTCGGACATCTGGCGGGTAGAACACGCCCCTGGGGCTGGCAAGATGCTGGTTTTATACGAGCCTCCACGACAGGTTAGTTGGGCGCAAAGGACAACGATGAGGGAACGAAAGCCGATCGATAAGGAGCTTCGACGTTTCCTGGATGAACAGCCTGCGGCGGACTTTGCCGGGATGACGGATGAGGAGCGGGTTCGTATGCGGAGAGCCCTCATGATGCGAGTGCTGGAGAGCCGTGGGCCGATACCGGGGCTGCCGAATGCTGTCGCGACGCGTGACATTGCGATAACTGATTCGCTGACGGCACGCCTCTACACACCGCCGGGAACCGGATCGCCGCTGCCGGTGCTGGTCTACCTGCACGGCGGCGGCTGGACTGTCGGATCGATTGCGACCCACGACCCGTTCTGCCGTCTTCTGAGCGAAGCCGCGGGAATCATGATTGCGTCGATCGAGTACCGGCTTGCGCCGGAGCATCGTTTTCCTGCGGCGGTGGAAGACACGTTAACGGCGGTGCATTGGGCAGCCGATCACGCCGCCGAGTGGGGTGGTGATGGGTCGCGCTTGGCCCTTGGGGGGGACAGCGCGGGCGGAAATCTGGCTGCGGTGGCGGCCAACCAATTTTGCGATACGGCTGAGCGGCATGTGCTGCGCGGTCTGCTGCTGCTCTATCCTGTCCTCGACCATCCCAGTGCGAACCACCCTTCTTACGCGGAGAATGCTACCGGCTTCGGGCTGGAAGCGGTCTTCATGCGCTGGTTCTGGGAGGTCTATGCACCCGGCATTTCGCCTGAGGATCCGAGCGTTTCGCCGCTACGCTTACAGAAGTTGCCTCCGCTTCCACCGACACTCGTGGCCACAGCGGAGTACGACGTCCTGCGCGACGAAGGCATCGCTTATGCGGAGAAGCTCAGAGCGGCGGGGGTTGCGGTGACACACCTGCACGCAGCGGACATGAGCCACGATTTCCCGGTGCATCCGGGGACTGTGGCACGGTTCCCGCAGTCTGATGCGACGCTACGCGAGATAGCGGGCTGGCTGCGGTCAACGCTGGTCCAATCACCAGTCTCCGCTGGGCGATCGTAAGCGAGCCGCGGTGCACGACTCGCTTCACCGCTGCTTGGCATGGTCGCCGCGCAAAACAAAGCAGGTTGAGTCTACTTTGGCGATCTGTTTGCCATCCTGATCGCTAACTTCGCACTCGATGTAGCCCACGTTTTTTCCACGGTTGAGCACCCGGGCTTCGGCTCGCAAGCGGGTTTGCCAGACCGGGCGAAAGAAATTGATGTTCAGCGTCATCGTAGTGAAGGATTCGCCTGGCGCCAGCGTCGATGCGAAGGCCATGCCCATGGCGGCATCCGCCAGATCGCAGAGCACTCCGCCATGAAGCGTTCCCATGGGATTGGCGTGCTGGGGCCCAGTCTGCAGCGATCCGACTGCGCGACCGTCACCGATTTCCTCGATGTCAAAGCCTATGAGGTCCGCGATGGGAGGCTTGGAAGCGAGCACTTTCTGGACGAGCGGATGAGCGGTTTGAGGCGAACCAGCTTTCGAAGAACCTGGTATGTCTTGTTCGGTCATGTTGTTCCTTCCGGACTTCAAACTCTTCAGGGAAGAGAAATGTCATGAAGACGCAGAGTCTCGAAGGAGATTCTCGACCTTTGAATCCAGATCGCGAGCCACGGCAAGAGCCTCCTCATTTCCGTAAGAAGCCAGAAAGCTGGCCATCCGGTCGTAGGATAAATGCACGCCGTCAGCGCGCTCGTCCACCAGAACCGTTATCGGCGCGTACGCTCCGGCGTCGGGCACATGCTTTGCCATTTCTTTCATGACCAGCGGATTGCCGATAATGAGCCGGACAATCTTCGGCGTTGGCAGTCCCGATTCTTTACGAAGCACAGCGCCGTGATCAAGCTCGAAGAACAACATCAGTCCGGTTTTGCCGGGATGCTTATTGATTACGCTTTCCATCTCGGCGAAAGTCCCTGCTCCCCGGGACACCTTGGCGAATTCGACTGTGTCGAGGCGTCCGACGCCGGCTTTGAGCGCCGCTATGACCGCTTCGAATGACTTGGGGGAGGTAATGCTAAATCGTTCGATCTCGAATCTTCTGATAGACATATCGGTCTTCCTTTATGAAGTGCTTTACGCGGATCTCCAGGGGTTCGCCGCTAGTCGACGTGTTCGCCTTCTTCGAGGAAGGCCATCTCGGGAGGAGGTAGTTTGTCATCCTTCCTGGCCCAGAAGACGTAAAGCGTGGG
Source organism: Terriglobia bacterium (assembly GCA_963822555.1). Classification (GTDB taxonomy): domain Bacteria; phylum Acidobacteriota; class Terriglobia; order Terriglobales; family Acidobacteriaceae; genus JAIQFF01. The sequence goes on along the minus strand of CAWGHY010000002.1, from coordinate 1,872,647 downwards.
CAACAGCATTACGCTGATGAAGAGTTCGACAATCAATCCACCGACAATCACGATGGCGAAAGGCCGTTGCGAATCGGAGCCGATGTCGTGCGACATGGCGGCAGGCAGCAGTCCCAATGTGGCAACCAGCATGGTCATCATAATGGGCCGCAGGCGCAGCGATGCGCCTTCGCGGGCGGCTTCGCGCGGATTCAGGCCGCGAGTGCGCAGCTGATTAATATATTCGACCATGATGACGCCGATCTCGACCGAGACGCCGATCAAGGCGAGAAAACCCAGGCCGGACGAAACCGAGAAGTGCGTGCCCGTCAAGAGGAGGCTGAGAAATCCGCCCAGGGGCGAGAGACCGACCACGGCAAGAATCAGGCCAACCCATTTCCACGAATCGAAGGCAGAGTACAAGATGAAGGACATCAGCAAGAGTGTGATGGGAACAATGACGGCGAGGCGGCGATTGGCGCGCTGCTGGCTTTCGTATTCTCCCGTCCAATCGAGGTGATAGCCTTCCGGCAATTTTACTTTCTGGCGGACTTCCTCGATGGCCTGGCGGACGGTGCTGCCCAGGTCGCGGCCGCGCACGCTGTACTTGATGGCGATGTAGCGGGAATTGCCCTCGCGATAGATATTGGAGGCGCCATCCTCCAGTTTGATTTGACTGAGCTGGCCCAGGGAGACGCGCTCGCCGGAGGGAGCGAGCACGCGGACATTGGCGATGTCTTCCACCGTTTTGCGGAACGGCTCCGAGTAACGCACGGTCAAGTCGTAACGCTGCTCGCCAATGAGGATCTGACTGACGGCTTTACCGGCGACGGCAGTTTCGACCGCATCCTGCACGTCACTGACGTTGATTCCGAAGCGATCGGCGGCGGCACGATCGACAATCAGATTCACGTTGGGCTGACCGCGTACCTGGAATGTTCCGAGATCAGCGACGCCGGGGATGCCGCTCATCACGTCCTGGATTTCGTTGGCTTTGGCTTCGAGAACCTTCAAGTCGGCGCCGAAAAGTTTGACGGCGAGTTCGCCTTTTACACCGCTGACTGCCTCTTCGACATTGTCCGAAATGGGTTGCGAGAAATTCCAATCGACTCCAGGGAATTTCTCGAGTTGCTGGTCCATGGCGGCGATCAGGTCGTCTTTGGTTTTGAACTGAGTACGCCAAGTGGCGCGGGGCAACAGATCAACAAAGAATTCCGTATTGTAAAAACCGCTGGCGTCGCTGCCGTCGTCGGGGCGTCCGACCTGGCTCACGACCTGCTTGACCTCGGGAAAATCGGCCATGACCAGGCGGGCTCGTGCCGCCAGCGAAATTGCCGCGGTGGGGCCGGTGCTGGGAGCCAAAGTGCCGCGGACCCAAATGGCGCCTTCGTCAAGGTGAGGCAGAAACTCGGAACCTACTACACCGCTGAACGCCAGAAACAGCATGGCGGCGAGAGCAGCGACGCCCACGCCCAGCGTGACCTTCATGTGATCGAAGCACCAGTCGAGGGATCGGCTGTAGTGCTCCTGTAGCCAGCGGAATACCGGGTTGCGCCATTCCTTGATCTCGCCCTTGAACAGGAAGGTGCAGAGCACGGGCGCGATCAGGAGAGCGAAGAGCAAGGCTCCCAGCAAGGCGAAGGCCACGGTCCACGCCATGGGGCGAAAGAGACGGCCTTCGACGCGTTGCAGGGTGAAGATGGGCAAATAGGAAACGATAATAATGATGCGGGCAAAGAAGACGGGGCGCTGTACTTCGTGCGCCGCCGTGCCGATCATTTCAACGAACGTTTTCTTGCCGCGGCCTGCCTCGGCGTGGCGAAGAATATTTTCGATCATCACTACCGAGCCGTCGACCACCATGCCGAAATCCAACGCACCCAGCGAGAGCAGGTTGGCGGGAATGTGGCTGATATCCAGCAAGATCGCGGCAAAAAGCAGGGCAAAAGGAATCGTAATCGTGACAATCAGGGCGCTGCGGACGTTGCCAAGGAAGAGAAAGAGAACCAGCGTGACCAGCAGAACGCCATCGGTCAGGTTGCGCAGCACGGTGCGGGTCGTGTAATGAACCAGGTCGCTGCGATCGAGGTGAGGAACCAGCTTGACGCCGGCGGGGAGTTGATGCTCGTTGAGTTGGGAGATCTTTTCGTGCAGCGCGTCGAGAGTGGCGTCGGCCTCGGCGCCTTTTCGCAGAAGCACGATGCCCTCTACAACATCATCGGCATCGACCACCGTTCCGTCGGAGCGATGGATGGTTTTACCGAGTTGCCCCAGCCGCACCTTAGGGGCCTGTACAACGACTGCGAGATCGCGCACGCGCACAGGTGTGCCGTTCTGCACCTTGACGACCGTGGCAGCAATATCGTCGGTGGTTTGCATCAGACCCACGGCGCGAACATTCAGCGCCTGCTCGCCACGTTCGATGAAGCCTCCGCCCGCATTGGTATTGTTCGCCGCCAGTGCCTGCTCGACCTGGCTGAGCGATAGGCCGTAGGAAACCAGTTTGTTGGGATCAATCTGGACCTGATATTCGCGGGTGGGCCCGCCAAAGGGATTCACGTCTACCACGTTCGGAACCGATTTCAACTGGTTGACGACATACCAGTCGTTGAGCGTCTTCAGTTCCATCACGTCATACTTGGGATTGCTGCTTTGAAGTGTGTAGAACATGATCTGGCCGGTCGGGCTGTAATCCGGACCCAGAGCGGGGTTCACGCCGGCCGGCAAAGTGACCAACTGCAGGCGGTCGAGCACCTCCTGGCGGGCGTTGAAAGTGGTGGTCTCATCGTCGTAGATGATCGTGATCACCGAGAGTCCCGCTATCGACGTCGACCGCAGATGAGTCATGTGGGCGACGCCGTTGAGCGTAACTTCGAGCGGGACGGTGATCTGTTGTTCGACTTCTTCCGCCGCGTGGCCGGGCCATTGGGCGATGACCTGGGCGTAGGTGTCGGCCACGTCGGGATAGGCTTCAATGGGCAGATTGTGGAATGAAATGATGCCCCAGACGAAGAGCACCACCGCCACGCTCAAAACCAGGATGCGGTTGCGCAGAGCGAAGTCGATCAGGAAAGGGATCACTTACCTTGCTCCGCGACCGCCGTGGAGAACTCCAATGCGTTGGCTACAACTTGCTGTTTCGGGGTGAGGCCGTCATCTACCTCCTGCAGCCCGTCCGCAATTTCTCCCCGCGACTGCACTTCGACACGGCGAAATTGACTGGGCCCTTCTTTGCGAAACACCCAATCTTTATCTTGCAAACGTATGACCGCGGTCGAGGGAACAACGACTCTGGGTTGGGACTTGCGCGACCGGAACCGGGCTACGGCAAACATGCCGGGACGCAACGACCCGTCGCGATTGGGGAGCACGATGCGAATCTTGGCCGATCGAGTGGCTGGGTCGAGAACGCGGGAAATATCGGCCACGGTGCCGTGATAAACCCGGTCGGGATAAGCATTGAGCCGGATCTCCGCCGCATCGCCCAGGCGGACCTCGCCCAGATCGTTCTCATAAACGTCGCACAGTACCCACACTTGGCTCAGGTCGGCGATGGTGAAGAGGTTGGGACTGTTGTCGAGGCTCTTGATACCTTCGAAGCCTGCGACATTCTGCTCCACGATGGTTCCAGAGACGGGCGCGCGCAGTTCGATCAGTGAACCGGGGTGGGCCGGATCGCCGCCGAGAATGCGGACATGCTGATCGGCGTTCTGGAGATCTACCTGGGCTTTGGCTTCCGTGTCTTCCGCCTGCTGCAACTCTCTTTCCGCCAAAGCGCCGCGCGAGTAGAGCGTTTGCGCTCGAGTGAGCTCTTTTTTCGCGAGCGCTTCATCGGCGGCAGCCTTCTGGTAGTCGGAAAGCGCGCCGGAAAGATCGGAGCTGCGGATCGACAGCAGCATCTGGCCTTTTTGAACATAGTCACCCAACCGTACCTTTAAATCGACAACCCGCCCGGAGCCTTGCGAGGTCACGTGGATGGTGCGGTTCACGTCGGGAGTGACGCTTCCGTTGGCGTTCAGTAGGGTGGGCAATTCGCGGGTCTCTACTGTCGCTAGTTTGAAGAGCTCCGGATGTTCAACGGTGTAGAGGTTGGGATCGAGTACGACTTCAGCCTTGGTGGGAGGGGTTTTGGGATCGCCGGAGCAAGCGACACCCATTCCAGCGAGAAATAGCGCGCCTGCGAGTACAGCGAGGCGAAGTGATAGCGGTTGTCTCAATCGATCCCCTTGCGCCCCAAAGCCAGTCTGAGTTGAATGTCCAACTCAATCCTGCATCGCCCGCCCCGCTTACGATCTATGATGCACCATGGAGGGGTTGAACTGGGAGTGAAGTATTGATCAATAGGATAATGGAGCCAGGAAACTAATCCCGAGATCAGGGCGGTGGAACCGTTCAGAATCCCGATGCTGTGATCCTTCCGGCACAACTTCCAGGGCGGCAAGAGTCGGGCGTTGAAATGAAAAATGTTGGCGACGCCGAAGTTCGGAACTGGGCTGTGATCCTTTAACAGCATCCGTAAATGGAGCTTAGGGTTGGGCAGGGTGACTTTCGCAGCCCGCAGGGTCCGACTCATACTGTACTAGCTGCGGCTCTGGCCGGTCGAGGTCAATCTCCGTTCCGCCCCGAACGTGGGGAACAGATGGTTAGCGGTTTTCCAGCATTATTCCAGCTTGGTTCCATCATTAAATTTAATTTGGCGGGTACGCCCAGTAAGGAGAGGTTCCCCCCGGCGCGGTTTTTCCTTCGATCGACGTGTACACGTTACGCCCGAAAAAGAAGGGCAGGCCCCAATCGAAGCTGGTGAAGCTGCCATCGGCGGGTGCGGCCAGACCGGGGAGCACGGCGTCGCCCGAACTGAAAAGCAGGTCGGCACTGATGACGCTGAAGTGGACGGATGCGCTTCCGGTGGTGCCCGAATTCACCGCCGAAAGATTGGCCGGAGATGTCGGGCAGTAGTAGGCAACGTCCGAGCATTCAGGAAGGCTGCTGTCGTTGCTATCGAAATACAGACCGTTGGAGCCGCTATCGATGAAACTATCGGCCATGGTCGTGTTCTCGAAGTTGGTCGAGAAAGTCAGAGCGTTCGGGTCCATGGGCAGAACCGTGGCGCTGCCGAGCCCATTGTTGGATTGAGTTCCGATGCCAAAAACCATAGAGCCGGTGAGGGTAGCCTGCGGGTTGGTGACCGCGGGCAGCTCGATAATCACGCCGTTATTGTCAGTGGCGAAGAGACTCACCGGGTTTTGCACCTGCACATTCAGAGCTGCGCTCGACACCGCACAGCTCGCGGGCGCAGCGGTGGTGCACTGGTAGTACTGGTCAACCGCTGGAATTGCACTCGTGCAGCCCGAATCGCAATCGTATTGCATCGGTCCGATGCCCAATACGCCGTTGGCTCCCAATGTGGCGGTCGTGTCGTTTGGAGTTCCCGTGCAAGTGGCGGACGGAATCACGGAGAACGCATCGTCCAGCACTTGAACCGGAACGGAGCTAGCCAGCTCGCCGGATATCTGTACATCGGCTAACTGCACCGGCCCCCAATTGTAGGTACCGTCGAGATACGAGAAGCATTCGGCAAGCGGGTTGCCATTGACCGTTTCCTGGGTCAGGGCAAGCGATCCCAGAGCGGAACCGACAATGCGAAGTCCGAAGGAACCGGTATCGACCAGGACATCGTCGATCACCTGACAGTTGGTGGTGCTGCCGGGCGCACAGACGGTGACGCTGGTGAAGACGCCATCAGGGTAATTGCCGGTTGGTCCAGGATTGACGGAGATCGGCTGCACATTCGACCCGGTGTTGGTGATGGTCTGGGGCGGGGTCGCTACCGGTGAGCTTCCGCCACATCCTGCGACAAGGAGCAATGCCCCAAACAAAATTGTAGTCAGAAAGATGCCGGCTTTGTGGGTTCGCATTAGCGTATGTCCTTGTCTTGCACTCCCTGCGGCACGAGCTCTGGCAGATAGGCTTTCCCGAAATAATTGCGAGCATGCCCCAGCGACTTGACGACCAGAGCATCCTGCTTGACCAAAACTGGGCCATGGCCAGACCGTTGCATCCGCTGGGCTTGAACGCTTTGAGTGAAGGTGGTGAAGGAAGCACCCAAGATCTGGTGTAGATCCGGCAAGAACGGACCTCGCCAGGCAACTGCGAATACTTTCCCAGCAGGAGAAACGTACTCACGCACCGCGGTGCCCGATGGAGCTTGAATTTCGTGGACGGTATAAGCCTCGGCCTGCGTGGTCTTCAGCGTGGCCTTCATACGTGCTTGATCGGCCTGCACCGAAGCAGCATCTCCCCCCAGTTCGGCGAAGGCCGCAATGGGGAGAGCGAAGAGCAAAAGTGCAACGCCGGCAAACCATACCGAACGAGCCGGCTTCCGTCCAGAGATCGTTATCATGTCCATGGCCCTTTCCGCCCTGCCTCGGGCCCAAGCCAAAAAGGCGTTCCGAATAATCTGGCCTACAGTGAGTTAGAAACACGCTTGAGATATTGGGAGAGTAAAGTTTCGGTAAAGAAGAGTAATAGTTCGTCAGATGTAAGGGTCCGTCACGTCGAGGCGATAGCTGCGAACACCGCACGCCGGGGCGAATTGGATACCGCTAGCCAGTTTTCGAGGGCGATGCTGAGGCTTTCGCAATTTAACTACCTCAGCGCGTGTAAAGAAATGTAAATCTAGAAAACTATGTGAATGTATGGCCGACGGAATCGCATCTGAAGGAAGAGCACTTGACTGAAACTTCTGCCCTTCTATACTTGCCTGACCGACGGAGAGCCTTTCATTGAGGATTTTGCGACTCGCCTTTTCTTGGTTTTTATTGGTTGTAATTTCATCGTTTACCCACGCCCAGCAAACGGCGCCAGCGGCGCCGCCCGCCACTTCCCCTGCGCAGTCCCAACCCGCCGATAAGAATGCCGGGACTGACAATAGCAAGATCAAGGCGCAGGAAGAAACCGGGACATCGAAAGACAGATTGTTTTATGCGTTGCCGAATTTTCTGACGGTTGAAACCAAGAACGTGCCGCCGCTCACGGTGGGACAAAAATTTAAAGTGGTAGCGCGTGGGTCGTTCGATTACATCCAATTGCCGTGGTACGCTTTCCTGGCGGGATTAAGCCAGGCCGAAAACAGCGAACCCGGCTATGGCCAGGGGATGGAGGGCTACGGCAAGCGCCTGGGGGCGTATGCCGCCGATGGCACGATCGAGAACTTCCTGACGGGCGCAGTTTTTCCTTCCCTCCTTCGCCAGGACCCTCGTTATTTTCAATCCGGCGAGGGGGGCTTTGTGCACCGCACCGGTTACGCGGTCAGCAGAATTTTTATCACTCGCACCGACGCCGGACACCGGCAATTCAATTTTTCTGAAATTATGGGCAGCGCGATGGCGGCGGGTATTTCGACTTATAGCTACCATCCCCGAGATGATCGGAATCTGCGGAATACCGCCAGCGTGTGGGGAAGCCAGGTCGGTTATGACACGATCACGATCGTCATAAAAGAGTTCTGGCCCGACATTCGCCGCAAACTCAGCAAGAAGAAGTAGCCAATTCATCCTTTCGTCTGGCGCGCTGGGTCGGGCGGCCGCGCCTGCCTCTTTTTTGGTGCACCCATGCCACGGCTCCGTCGACCTTGAAACTCAAGCGTTTACGGAGTTGTCCCGGGCTAGCTTCCGGGGGAAGTCTAAGGCCACTTGCCTCGTTTCTGGGGCAGTGATGGGATGATTACCGGAGTGCTCGCGGAGCCATCCCAATCGCGTGTCCGAGCTAGGATCAGCCGGGAAATGTGGGTTAATATGCTATGGCCCCCGGCACGGGGTGCGCCATGGAAAACCCCTCTTCACCTAAAAAACTGGCAGGCCGGTATGAAGTCCGGCAGATTCTCGGGCAGGGCGGGATGGGTCTTGTGTACCGGGCCTACGACACCGTGGTGCGCCGCGAAGTAGCAGTCAAGACCATCCTCGACATTCCCGATCCGGCTTCGCTCCAGTTGTTCTACAAGGAGTGCGACGTGCTCGCCTCCATGAGCCACCCTAACATCGTCGAGATCTTCGACATTGGGGAGTTTGAGGAGGACGGCAAGAAGAAGCCCTACTTCGTGATGCCGCTGCTGCCCGGCACCACACTGGAACATTTCATTCGCAATGCCAGTCATCGTCTGACGGTGGAGCGCACCATCGACATTATGGCTCAGGCCTGCCGCGGTTTGCAGGCGGCGCACGAGCGCGGGTTGGTGCATCGCGATCTGAAGCCGAGCAACATTTTCGTGATGGAAGACGACTCGGTAAAGATCATCGACTTTGGCGTGGCGCACATGAGCGATGCTCATACCACGCGTGCGCAAAAAGGGACGCTTCTCTACATGTCTCCGGAGCAGATCGAATTGAAGGCGCTGTCCCCGGCCTCCGACATTTTTTCTCTCAGCGTAGTTTGCTATGAAGCCATGACGGGCCGGAACCCGTTCCAGAGGGCGCGGGCCGATGAAGTGGTTGACGCAATTCTGCACCAGATTCCGCCGTTGGCGGCGGAATTGAATAGCAGCATCAGCCAGCCGGTCAGCCGCGTACTGCACAAGGCGATGGCCAAGCAATCATGGCACCGCTTTGCGAGCGCCCGAGATTTTGGCGACACGCTCAACAAAGCGCTGCGTAACGAGCCCATCGAGTTTTTCGATCCGGAGCGCACCCGCCCAAGACTGCAACGCGCGACCAAAGCTTTGGAAGAAGGCGACTTTCAGTTTGCCGGCGAGATTCTCGGTGAACTCGAAGCCGAGGGCCATATGGATAATTCCATCGGCTCTCTGCGCCGCCAGCTCGATGGCGCAGTGCGGCGAAAGACGCTTTCCCAGTTGCTCGAGGCGGCGCGGGCGAGATTCGATGAAGAGGAAGATCCGCTGGCCCTGCAGAAGTTGCAGGAGGTGCTGCAGATTGAACCGGACAACGCGGCCGCGTTGTCGCTGAAGAGCCGGATCGAAAACCGGCGCAGCGAACGCCAGATCGACAACTGGTATCGCCTGGCCCGGCAGCATATCGACAATCACGCTTATCCGTATGCCCGCGAGGCTTTGCAGAATGTTCTGCAGCTGCGGCCCAACGAAGCCCGGGCGCTACAGTTGCTGGCGGAAGTCGACCGCCAGGAACAGGAATACAAAAAGCTTCGCCAGGAGAAAGAGCAGTTGCACAGCGCCGCCATGTTTGCCTGGCAGAAAGGCGACGTGAGCAGCGCTCTCGCCAAACTCGGGGTCGTGCTGGAATTGGACCGGCGCGCGCCGGATTCCATCAATCGCGAGAGCGGCGCGAACTATCAGAGCTTTTACAATGAGGTGCGTTCCGAACATGACGCCATGAACGCGGCCTATGCCGAGGCGCGGAGAAATCTGGCTGAGCATAATTTTAGCCGCGCGATGGCGGCCTGCCAGGCCTATCTGGTCAAGTATCCGAACAACGCGATTTTTCAGGCTCTCAAATACGACATTGAGGAGCATCAGCGGCAGGAGCTTTCGGCTTTTATTGCGTCCGTGGACCGCCAGGTCGAAGCCGAACCGGATCTGGACAAGCGCGTGAATATTCTGCGAGAGGCGTTGGATCAGCATCCCGGGGAATCGCATTTTGAAGGCGCGTTGCGCCTGGTGCAGGATAAGCGCGACCTGGTGAACTCGATTGTGGCGCGGGCGCACCTGCATGAGGAGCAGGCGCAATTCGGCGACGCCCTGAATGATTGGGAGATCCTGCGCACCATCTACAGCCAGTATCCGGGATTAACCTTCGAAGTTGAGCGTCTGCAGAAACGGCGCGAGCAGCAGGTCCGTATCGAATCCAAGACCCGTCTGGTGGAACAGATTGACACCTGTTTGCATTCCAGTGACTACGTTCGCGCCCTCGATCTGTTGCAGAAAGCGGCCGCGGAATTTCCCAATGACGCGGAGTTGACTGAGCTCGAAAAGCTGGCCCAGGACGGCGTAAAGCGCAAGACGGAAGCCCACCGCCTGATGACCGAAGGGCAGGAGTTGTGCGAGCAGCAGAAATCCGCCGAAGGAATCAAGTTGCTGCGGGAAGCTTATGAGCTGGATGAGAACAATCCGCTGCCCCGCGCCGTTCTGGCCAATGCCTTGGTGGAGCAGGCGCGTTCCACGGTGGAGACCAATTGGCAGGAAGCCGAGAAGCTGGCGCGGGATGCACTCGATCTGAATCCGGGGCATCCGATGGCCAAAACCATTCGGACCCAGATTCAGCATCAGAAGCGGGAAGATTCCATCGCAGAGTGTATTTCGCAGGCGCGCAAGCTGCAGGCTTCGGCCGACCTGGCGGGAGCGTTGGCCCGGATTGAAGAGGGATTGGCCGCTTATCCGCGCGAGCCCAGGTTGGTGCAGCTTCAGGACATCATGCAGGGCGACCTGCAAATCCAGCGCCGCCAGTCACGACGGCGCGACCTCGAAGACTTGCGCAATATGGAGGGTGAAGTCGAGGCCGCGACGGATGCAGCGTCGAAGCAGGCCCTGGTGGATCGAGCGCGAGCGGTGGCGGACAAGTATCCGAACGATGCTGAACTGTTGTCTATCGCGAATGGGATTCTGCAGCGGTTGGGTCTGCTTGAGGCGACCCGCAACACTGCGATTCCAGTTGCGCCCTCCGCGAACGAAACTGCGACTCTTACATTTCATGGGGGAGTCAACCCAACCCAGCCCTTGCCCGCGCTGAAGAGTACGGTTCCAGCGCCGGCACAGGTTTCGGACGCGACTGCGGTGAAGGCGCCGATTCCGCCGATTCCGCCGCCTCCTGCTTCGGCGCAGGCAAACGCTCCCGCTCCCGCGGCAACGCCGGTCGCGCCGGCGCCCAAACCGGCAACTGCGCCTTCCAAGATCAAACCGCCGGCGACGGGACAGAAAAGTTACACGGCGGCGACTCTCGCCGCAGCCGGCGCGATTTTGCTGGTAGCGATATTTGTCATGTTCGGGCGAAAGCATCAAGCGCCGCCGGTTGCAGCGCCGGCAGCCGCGCCCACCGAAGCGGCTCCGGTAGCCGCGACGCCAGCTCCGGCGCCACAGCCTCCCGAAGCGCCGCCGGCGCTCAAGTTGTCTTCCGATACGGGCACGGGCAAGGTAACGTTCGACGATCAGCCGGCGGAACAGTTTCAGGATGGGCAGTGGACACTCGAGAAGCTGCCACCGGGAGAACACAAACTTAAAGTCGTGAGCCCACAAGGTGAAGTTTCCTTCGTTTTTTTGAACGAAGAGGGAGCGGCTCCGACGGTCAAGGGCGCCATTGCTGCGCACGGCGTACTGGCGGTGATTGTCAGCACCATGGCGGACAAGCTGCGTGTGTACTCAAGCGACGCTGCCATCAAGATCGGCGTCGACGGTCAGCCGGCAGTCGGTTTGCCTCCTGGCGGCCTGGACCTTTCTTCGATTTCTGCCGGCCCGCACGAATTGGCTGTGACTCGCGGCAGTGATCAGTATCACTACAAGCTCGACCTTAACGCCGGAACGACGCCCACACTGAATACTTTTCTGGAATCGGGGCAAAATCTGGGAACACTCGTCGTGGTTACCGGCCAGGACAAAGCGAAAGTGTTTCTCAACGGAATCGCGCAACCGCGACTCACGCAAAAGGGTCAACTGCGTATTCCGAATCTCGAGTTGAAAGACTACGTGGTTCGAGTCTCCAAGAGCGGATTCCAGGAAGCGCCCGATCAGAGAATCCGGATTCGCAAAGGCGAGCAAGGCAAACTGACTTTCAATTTGCAACCCGTGCCGCACTTTGCCTCGCTGGCGATCCAGGGCGGAGTTCCGGGGACTGCGGTTCTTATCGACCAGGCTCCGGCAGGAACGATACAAGCGGATGGTACGTTTACGATTACAACGGTCAATCCGGGAGACCACGTCATCGAACTGCGCAAAGACCGGTTCAAACCCAGGCAAATAAAGAAGACGTTCGTCGTCGGGGGAACGGTTTCCCTGGCGGCTGCGGAGTTGGCATTGGATGTTGCCCCAGCCGATCTCAAGATTACTTTTACTCCGGCCGATGCTCAGGTGACGCTGGGAAAAGCAGGCGAGACTCCGACGAAAGTGGCGAACGGCGGAACGCTGAGCTTGCCCGCCGGTTCTTACACGCTCACCGCGAAGACCGGAGACAACTTTATTCGCTCGTCTACGGTGGAACTTACGGCGGGTCAATCCCGAAATCTGGATTTATCTCTGGGACCGAGCGGTATGTCGAAGTGGGACGACCCTACAGGCTGGAAGCCGGAGAATGGAGCGTTTGTTCATAAGGGCGGCGATTTCGTAATGTATAACCTCTTGCCCACGACCGGCACTTTTGTGTTTTCCGCCATGCTCAGCAAAGGCCGCCGGCTGCAATGGGTACTCAACTGCGTCGACGCCAACAATTACATCCTCTTTCAGATGGACGAAAACAATTTCTACCGTACTGTCATCCGAAACGGCGAAAAAGGAGACGAAGTCAAGATTCCCCACAAGGGGGACAAAAAAGCCTTCAGAACTTTCCAGATTCGAGTGGGACCGAATGAAATTACGCACCAGATCAGGCAGGGCGAGAACTGGGTGCTTCTGGATCGCTTCACTCAGGCTGGGAGTAATTTGAGTCTGGGCAGGTTTGGTTTTTATATTCCGGGCAATGATCAGGTCGCTCTCTCCAGCTTCGGTCACTATGTAGATTTGAACACGCGCTAACAGCCGGCGGGATCTCCCGCCTTATCTGACTACCGCCGCAGCCTCGCGGCCTTTCGTCCGTCCGTTTAGCAAAGATTTCTTTTAGGGCTAAGAACAAAGGGAGCGGAATGGATCTGCCGGTGGTTTCCAACTCGCGGCGTTGGGGAATCGTCGGCCTGCTCTTTACCGCATCGTTAATCAATTATCTCGATCGCGCCGCCATATCCTTCGCGCTGCCCCTGATTTCGAAAGATTTCCATCTCACGCCGGAAACCAAGGGGTTGCTGCTCTCTTCTTTCTTCTGGTCTTACGCGCTCATGCAGGTTCCCATCGGATGGTGCGCCGACCGCCTCAATTTGCGTTGGCTCTACGCCGGGGCTTTTGCCCTGTGGTCATTGGCGCAGGGATTGACGGGACTGGCGGGAAGTCTTTCGGTTCTGATCGGCTTCCGCATTCTTCTCGGCGTGGGAGAGTCGATTTATCTTCCGGGAGGGGTAAAGATTGTCAGCTTGCTGTTTAGCGGGAAGGACCGCGGCCTGCCCTCGGGACTTTTTGATTTTGGGACCCGCACCGGGCTGATCCTTGAAGGGTTGCTGGTGCCGTGGCTGCTGACCCGCTATGGCTGGCGACCCACATTCGTTCTTTTGGGTTTCACTGCGATGTTGTGGTTGGTGCCGTGGCTGCTGGTGTTTCCCCGAAAGCTCGGAGCCGCGACACGCACGGTGGTTTCTGCCACGCCTGGCAGTAAGCCGCCATTTGGTTGGAGAGTTTTTCTCAATCGTAATTTGTTCGGCATCTGCCTCGGATTTTTCTGTTTCGACTACTACTGGTATGTGCTGATTACGTGGCTGCCTGACTATCTGGTGACGGTTCGCCAGCTTACGATTGTGCAGACCGGTTTGTATGGCTCATTGGTGTTCTTCACTTTCGGAATATGCGAGCCGATTGGAGGATGGATCGCGGACAGCCTGATCCGCCGGGGCTGGAATGAAACGCGGACGCGGAAGGGAATCGTTACATTTGCATTCTTCGCCGGTCTGTTCATGGTCGCAGCCATGCGAGCTTCGAATACTGGCTTGGCGATCTGGCTGTTGGTCGCGGCTTCGCTGGTCGGGCTGGCGACGGGCAATCTGCTGGTCATTCTGCAGTGCTGTGCGCCATTCGACAAAGTCGGAATATGGACGGGCGCCGAAAATTTTGCCGGCAATCTCGCCGGAATCGCCGCTCCGCTAGCGGTAGGCTTGCTCATCAAGCGGAGCGGTTCTTATGTTCCGGGTTTCGAACTGGGCGTCGGCATACTTCTTGTTGGTCTTCTGGCCTACTGGTTCGTGGTCGGTGAATTGAAACCCAATACGCAGCAGGCGTAGATACAGGAACGTGCGATCTAGATCTACGAGTCTGCGACGACCTTCTGCTCCTGTTGACCCAGACCCGAGATCCCCAACTTGATGCGGTTACCGGCGCGCAGGAATACTGGCGGTTTTTGGCCATTGCCTACGCCGGGAGGGGTTCCGGTGGAGATGATGTCGCCCGTTCGCAGGCTCATGAAGCGGCTGATGTAGCTGATCAAATGCGCTACGCCGAAGACCATGGTTTTGGTCGAACCGCTCTGATAGCGGTGGCCGTCGACTTCGAGCCACATGTCCAGATTCTGAGGGTCGGGAACTTCGTCGGGTGTAACCAGCCACGGGCCGATGGGGCCGAAGGTGTCCGCACTCTTGCCTTTAGTCCACTGTCCGGTACTTTCGAGCTGAAAGGCGCGCTCGGAGAGATCGTTGACGACACAATATCCGGCGACATGCGATAGCGCATCCGCCTTCTCTACATACTTGGCGGGCTTGCCGATAACCACGCCGAGTTCCACTTCCCAGTCGGATTTTTTCGATCCTCGCGGAATGACCACGTCATCATCGGGCCCGCAGATAGCGGACGTGGCTTTCATGAAGAGCACGGGTTCAGCGGGCACGGCCATGCCGGATTCGGCCGCATGATCGGAATAGTTCAGACCGATGCAGATGAACTTTCCCACGCCGCTCACGCAAGAACCGAGACGAGGCTTGCCGGCTACGCGAGGCAAAGCCGAGATGTCAGCCTGGCGCAATTTTCCAATGGACTCGGGAAGCAACGACGGTCCGGAAAGATCGGGGATAAGGTTGGAAAGATCGCGAATCGTGCCATCGGATGCGAGAACGCCGGGCTTTTCTTGGCCGGGTAAACCGTAACGCAGTAACTTCATTATTCCTCCCTGGTTTTTATTTTTAAATCTTCCAGCACAAAATGTTTTCAGCGATCTGGATTACCGGTCATGGCGGGATGAGCCAGCGTGCCCGCAAGAATCGCCTGCCAGTTAATAATCGCATTCCAGAGCAGGCGCTGATCGCCGCGGTTCATGTCGCGATGCATGGGATTGAAATTGAAGGTCACAAGATGACCGCGTCCGGCGGGCATATCGAGGATCGCAGGCCTTCCGATAAGCCGCGCTTCGCCCCAGGCCTGGCCGCTGATCACGAATGGCTCGCCGCTGTGGTCGCCCCATTCCATGACAATGTGGCTGCGGTCCTCGGGACCGTCAAGGCAAGTGGTGCAGTAAGCCATGCGCAGCCAGTGGCGCGGCACGTCGTAGAGCGGGAAGTTCTGCCGGAAGACGTAAGTCTGCGGCGGATATCCATAGGCCAGCGGCGAATCAGGCTGGTCGAACATCACACGCACATGCGCGCCGGGGGTGCGCGTGGCAGCTTGTTGCGCCGCTGCGGCGGCGTCGGAACCTCCGCCTTGCGAACTGCGAGGCACGCCGCCCGAAGAACGGCGGACGCCGCGTACCATCCCGCCTTCCAGCGGAAGCATGGATGCGCTGCCCAGAGTCACGAGCAAGCCGCCATCTTCGACAAAGTGTTGCAACTGGGCCAGACCCTCCCATCCGATGCCGCCAGTGATGTCGTCGGATTCGGCGGGTGTGCCGAAGCTCGGCGTCTGCGGAGTTTTCTTGAAGGGCATTGGTCCCCACGCTTTTGGTAAGCCTTGAATCTGCTCGGCAAGTTCGAGATCTACGTGTCCGTAAACTATGACGTCGACGTGATCGCGTAATCCACCCGCGCGAATTTCTTCATCGCGAAGATAGGTGTAGGGTACCTTGCGTTGATCGAGCGAATAGCGGAGCCATCCGATGGAATCCGTGTCAGCCCAGGGCACCCAAACGCCGATGCGCGGGGCTTTGGCGGCGTGACGAGGAACATCAGGCACGGCGGCGGCGGTCGAAAAATCGAGACCCAACTCAAGGGCGGTGCTGCGGACTGCGTCGACCAGGCCATCCTGCGGAGCAATGATCCACGAGCCGGCGGGGAAGTCTGTGCCTCCTGCGTTGAAGGAGTGCTCTGCGATTTCGATGTTGAAAGCCGCCAGGCGATAACGCGCCGCCAGCAGTTCTTCCTGGCCGGTGTCTTTCACAATGAACACTGGACCGTCGCCAGATACGTTGCCTGCGGGACGCGGTTGCTCGGTGAGCGGAGTCAGAGCGGCAGAGCGCACGGCAACATCAGCGGTGGGAATAGCCTGCAGGTGATAGTTGGCAGGCAACTCCCAGGAGAGGTCGTCGTAGGGTTCGCCGCCGTCTTTGGGATAGCGCTGCGGCGTAAGCAGATCAACTGCGTAGTTGCGGTAAGGCTGGTCGAGACGGACGACGTAAGTTCCGGCGGGATAGTCACCATCTTTCAGTTTTATTTCCGCCTCGGCGCGCGCGACCTCGATGTGCTGGCCCAGCAATCGGCCAACCATTTGTGCGACGCGAGTGCGGTCGCCCTGATCGGCTGGAATCAGGAACGCGTAGGGAGGTTCATTCAAGCCTTTCTGCCAGGAGTCCCACCCTTTTTTGTAAAAGTTGCGCAGCATGGCTTTGGCGCTACCGGCGCTATAGTCCAAAGCAGAGAGTGCGGCGGTCTCCTGATAGTTGAGGTTGTCGCGGGCGGACCATAGTACTTCTCCGGCGGAAGGAGGCACGGGCCGATACCACTCGGCAGTAGTGTCTCGCGGAGGGACGGTGCGAAGCAGCGTTTCGGCAGTGCCGTTTCCCCAGGTTTCGTATCCGCGGCCGATGCTGTTGTGATTCATGGCGACTGAATCAAGAAAAAGGTGAGCGAAGGCTTCGCCGAAATTCCAGGTGGCGACGCCGGGCATGCCCATTGCGGTCAAGGTTTCGACTTCGTGAAAGCTCAACTCCAGAAATTCGGTGTAGGTGATGGGATCGATATTGGGGTTGTAAGGGCCGGTTCCATTCCACGTCATCAAGAACGGCGAACCTTCGTGCAGATCATGAACGACGGTGGGATGCCACTCGTGAAACATGCGGTGCACGGCCTTGGTGGTTTCGTGCGTCTGCTGGTGAGTGTCGCGGTTGATGTCAACGAATGCGTACTTCGACCAATAGGGCGGAGATTGGCGCGGCAGAGTGGCACGGTCGGTCTTGCCTTTGAGGTAGCGGTAAAACCACTCCACCATCTTGTCGCGGCCGTCCGGATTTGAAACAGGATTGATCAGGACGACAAGCTGTTGACGAATGCGCTGGATCATCGGCTGCTCGGAAACTGCCAGGCGGTAGGCCATCTCCAGCATGGCTTCGGTTGAACCGGTTTCGTCGGAGTGTAGGGCCGCGTTGAAATAGTAGATAGGCCGGGCGTTGGCGATGAGACGTTCGGCAGCGGCAGGATCGGTGCGACGCGGATCGGCAAGGGCTGCAGTTTCCCTCTTCAAGCGATCGAGATCGCGGATGCCGTTTTCATCTGCGATAGCGAGCAAGAGAATCTCGCGGCCTTCTTCGCTGTGGCCGATGGTGAAAACGCGAACCCGGGGAGAAGCCGCTGCCAGAGCGCGGCAGTAAGCGTAGGCCTTCTCGGAATCCACAAACTCGCCCGGCGCGCCGGCGATCCTCCCCAGAAAGTGCAGCGGCGATGGGACCGTGGCCGATTGTGGCAGATAGGAAACCCACGGTGAGAGAAAATGTTTGTCGCCGGTGGCAGCGGCGATGGCCTCAACCGAGCCGGGCTCGGGAGTATCTGGAGCTGGAGTAGACTGCGCCGTCGATAGGACTGCACCAGCTTGAAGCAGGGACAGCAGCAGAACGATCGAACGGACCATGAAAGCCCTCCACTCTCGGTTTAGTTCTTGAACTCGGGAGATACTTGGCCACCGTAGTGCTGTACGACGAGGGCGGCGACACGCGCAATCGACTCGTGCAACGACGCCGTGTCTCCGCGGTGGTGTCCCGTGAAGACGACCAGAATGATCGGGCTGCCGTTCACCCAGATCACGCCGGCATCATTGGCGATGAAGGGCTGGCCGTCTCCGGTTTTGTGGGCAATGCGAGTATCCCGCAAGTAGCGTGGGAAGCGGTCGTTGACCTGCTGTTTCTCCATGATGCCCAGGATCAGATCGCTGGACTGTTTGGAGACGAGTTTGCCGGACACCATCATTTCCAAAAGATGACCGATGTCGCGGGTGGTGCTATGGCCGAAATAGATGCCGGCATCGTAGATGGTGTGTCCAAAGGCTTGCTGCACTTGAGCGCCGCTGTATTTGTCGAAAGGAAAGTTGACGGTCTGGTCGCCCGTGGCATTGCGATAGGCCGGGTCGAGCGTACTCAGCCAGGTTCGGTCCCAGTCGATATCGGAGAACTGGATTGAGGTTTTCTCCAGGCCGAGGCTGTGCATGTAGGCCGTCACGTTGGCGCGGCCTACTTTGTCGCCGAGCGCGTCCGTGGCCTCGTTGTCGCTGATGATGATCATCAATGTGAGCAGGTCGCGGACGGTGGGCGCCAGTCCGGGGTCCATGGTGTAGAGAATCCCGGAGGGAAGACGCTGATTGCCCGCATTCAGCGTGATGCGGTCGGAGAGCGAGAATTTGCCGGCCTGGATCTGATGCATGAGTTCTGACGCGATGGCCAGCTTGATCACGCTGAAGGTTTCGTAGACCGTATCCGAATCGAGCGCGATTTCTTCGCCCGACGCGAGATTCTTCATGTAGATCGAAATGTCTCCGGGAAACTGGTTGCGGATGTTTTCCAGGCTGTTCTGCAGTGATTGGGACGAAGTCTTTCCCGCCAAGTCGGAGTTCAGCCGTTCAAGCAATTGCGTATTGCTAGAGAGCGCGCGTTGCAGAATCGCCGCCTGCTGACGAGCCGTGTTCCAGTCTCCTGCTTCCGTGGCTTCGGTCAGGCCGGGTAGCTCCAGGTGAGCGTAGGTGTAGCGAGCGCCGTACAGGATGTGTTTGAACCAGGGCCGTCCGGGGATGCCGTCGGGGTTCAGCCAGTTGCGCTCGACCTGCATGAGTCCGCGATTTAGAGTCTCGGCGAGTTTGGGATCTGGTGTGCCGGAAGCCAGCGCCGTGGCGACCGAGTCGTTCAGCTTTTTGCCTGCCGCCTCAAATGCGTCGATCTGTTGGGAAACCGCTATCAGATCGAGGTGGCTCATGTCTTTGTCTTTCGACAGCTCGGCGACGAATTGACGAATATTTCTGGCGTAGCTGGCGAAATCGAAAGGCAGGATGTCGGCATTGGCCAGGCGCAGGGCCAGCACTCCCCACAGTTGCGACATCAGTGTGTGGTAGCGATAGCCGGGGTCTCCGAAATGGTTCATCCAGTAGAAGTCGTCATACATCGAGTGGTACACGCCATAATCGCCACTGAATCCAAGCTCCATGACGGGCAGGCCCACGAAGTCGAGAAAGACGGTGTGGTCGGAGCCGCTGCCGATGCGGGTATTGGGTAGATTAGCGTCAGTGACTTGGTCGTCTTTTTTCCTCTCCTGCCGCTCGCGGGTCTGCGATATTTTCCAAGCGTCATACAACGTCTTTCCGGACGGATCCTGTAGTGAGTGGCTGGTCTCGACCAGCATCGGCACCAGCGACGCGACTGCGCTGCCTTCGAGGTTCGGTCCAGACGTGGAGGAATCTACGTTGAGATAGGCGACAGCTTTCTTCCGCAACTCGTCGGCAAACTGCTCGCCCCATTCTGTGGAGCCGGTAAGACCGATCTCTTCGCCGTCCCAACTGCATACCACCAGTGTGCGGCGCGGGCGAATACCTTGCTTTGCAAGCTGGCCGAAGGCTCGGGTCATTTCCATCATCGAGGCAGTGCCGCTGCTGGGATCGACGCCGCCGTAAACCCAGGCGTCGCGGTGATTACCGAGGACAACCCACTCGTCGGGTAGCTCGGAGCCGCGAATGCGGCCTTCGACCACGTAATAAGGTTTGGTGGAATTGTCGACTTCAATCTTCAGATGAACGCGGGCGTCGCCGCCCAGGTGATATTGAAAGGGAAGACCGCCCTGCCAATCGTCGGGCGCGGCCGGGCCGCCCATGTTTTCGAGCAACGGCTTGGCATCGTGCCAGGAAAGAGGCAATGCCATGATTTTCGGCAACGACACCGCTTCATCAACCGGGATGCGCTTGGCTCCGGGAACGGACGCCCAGCCGGGAGTGAGCGGGTCTCCCGGCACCATGAAGTCGTAAGTGATAGCGCCGTGCTGAATGTGGTTCTCCGGTCCCCACGGCCCATCGGGGAAGACTTTTCCTTTTTTGTATCCGTCTTCAGCGGGATCGCTGTAGATCAATATCGCGGCTGCGCCTTCCTTCTGCGCCGTGAGCGCCTTGAAGCCGCGGTAGCTGTAGGGATTCGAATATCGGACGAGAACGATCTTGCCTTTTACGTCGATGCCGTTTTTCCGCAGCAGTTCGTAATCGGCAGGATTGCCGCTGTGCGCATAGACGACGGGAGCCGTCACCTCACCGGATCGAGACATGCCCATCCAGGCCAAACTGATGGAGGGATCTTTTGTGTCGGGATCTTCGGCGTAAGACTGCTCGTGCAGACTTGCCCGGTAATGGACCGGTGACACCATCTCCAGAAAAGAGCTCTTGGGCGCGGTGCTGTAAACGTCGTAGCGGCGCAGGACGATATCTTCCAATCCTTGTTTGCGCCATTCGTCGGCGATGTAGCGGGCGAGTTCGTTGTTGCGTTCGGAGCCGGCGAGGTGGGGCTGCGCGGTGAAAATGCGATGCTGACTGCGTTCTTCGTCGGGGTTGGGGATGGCTTTGAACTTCTGTTCAAGCGCGGATTGGTTTGCAGCTCCGGCCCGAGTGAAGCCCAGGATCGAGTCTTGAGAGCGCGCGGGTAAGATCAGAAGTATGGGGGCGAGAACAGAGAGTGGGAGGAGGGGCCTGAGCGATGGCATGGGTCAGCAGTCTCTTTCGAAACGGCAACGCGGAATTATATCAGCCAGAACTCGGGTTACAGATGTGGGATCGCTCTAACGGCACTACATTTGTGACGAGCCGACCAGACTGAAAATGAGGATGGCAAGCACGATCACGGTGAAGACTACATACATGCGATCGTGCTCGGCGGCGAAACCCCAAATCGAAAGTATTACGCGCGCGACCGGAGTCGCGATCAGGAACAACAGGCCTAATTGGATGATGCCGCGCCCGCTGAGCTGCGTGGCATCGCGCACAATGCCGGGTACACTGCGAAGATCGGAAGGCTCGCCCTGGAATACCCGATAATCGGCGAGCCCGTGGCCGTGCCGGACGAGATAAACTACCGCGCCACAAAAAACGATTGCCGCGGAAAGAGTCACACCCGCGCGCAACAGGTTCCCTAGAATGTTTTCTATCCGCCTGTCAGTCCAGGCGCTATCGATGGGCATGTCAGATTCCCCCTGAAAAACCCTTGTAAAGCATCTCAATTCCCAGCACCACAATTACCGCGCTGAATACCAAGCGCAGCCATTTCGTCTCTGCCTGCACCAGGATGCGAGCGCCCACCAGAGAGCCGCCAAGAACTCCCAGCATCACGGGCATGGAAAGTCCGGGGTCGATGTATCCGCGGTGCAGGTATACGCCAGCGCTGGCGGCGGCGGTAACACCAATCATAAAATTGCTGGTCGTGGTCGAGACCTTGAATGGAATCTTCATGGCCTGGTCCATGGCCAGAACTTTCAGAGCGCCCGAGCCTATGCCGAGAAGTCCGGACAAAGCTCCGGCTCCGAACATAATGCCAAAGCCTGCCGGCACGCGCTGCACGTTGTAGCTGCGCGTTCCTTCGAGATCGGGGAAGCTGCCGTTAAGACGCAGGCGAGTGGCCAGCGGATCGGGCGGCGAGTTGCGTTGCGCCGGCGAGCGCGGCTTGCGGGAGAGAAAGGCAGAGACGAGAAGCACCAGACCGAAAATGATGGCAATTGCCTTGGTCGGCACCCAAACGGCCAGGAACGCGCCCGATAACGCTCCAAGAGTTGTGGCAATTTCCAGGAACATGCCGATGCGGATGTTGGAAAATCCTTCCTTCACATAGGCGGCGGCCGCGCCCGATGAAGTCGCTATCACGGAGACCAGAGACGCACCAATTGCATAACGGATGTCGACCTTGAAAAACAGGGTAAGCAGCGGCACCAGGACGACGCCGCCGCCCAATCCGGTTAACGATCCAAGGAGTCCGGCGATCACTGAGCCGGCAAAAACCAGGGAGGTGAATTCCAGAGTATTCATCCAGTTATCGGAGAAGAGCTTAGCTAATGCCCGTAGCCCCCTCCCTCGAGATTCACTTTGCCACGAAAGAGGCGATAGATGACGACAAAGTAGATTAGCGCCAGGGCCATGCCAACAGCCCACCACATCAGACCGACTCGCAATGCATAAGGGCCAGAAATCGAGTTCTGCACCGTGAGGTCGTATTCCGAGTCGCTGCTCGAAGGCAGGAGTCGCGGATAGAGGGAGACAACCGCGCCCACCAGCATGGACCCAAGATATACACACGATGAGGCAAATGCTTTGCCATCGAGTCCGCTGCGGCAGAAATGGAACATACCGCCCAACGAAACACCCACCGCGAGTGGGATCACGAAGGCCACGGGATAAGCATGGTAGTTCGCGAGTGCTTCCGGTCGAATCGCCATGGTGGCGGCCAGACTGATTAGCGTGAGGATGAAGAGCACAATCAAATACCGGCGGACGAACGCGCGGGCGCGCGCCTGCAGCTCACCTTCGGTTTTCACCGCCACGTAAAGAGCTCCGTGGAAGGCAAGAGCGGCCAGCGCGACGACTCCGCCGATTACGGTGTACCAATCCAGAATGCCGGGTTGGGGGCCGACTCGCCAGTTGGTCCAAAGGGGAAGGAAAAAATAGCCGTCTTCACGCAACGGTACGCCGCGAATCACGTTAGCCAGCGCTGCACCGAAGAAGACGGCCAGCAGCAGACTTGAAAGGAAAAATAAAGCGTCGAAAAAAGATCGCCAGAGGCCGTCATCGATGTGCATGCGCAATTCAATGCTGGCGCCACGCAGGATAAGCAACCACAGCACAATCATCAGGGCCAGATAAAATCCGCTGAATGCGGATGCGTACAGCGCGGGAAAGGCGAAGTAGAGCGTTCCGCCAGCGGCCAGCAGCCAGACTTCGTTGCCGTCCCAAACCGGGCCGATGCTCCGGAGCATGACCTGCCGATCGGATTCGCTTCGGCTCAGTATGGGAGAAAGAATTCCGACGCCGAGGTCGAAGCCGTCGAGCACAACGTACGCGGTCAGCATGACGGCGACAATCCAGAACCAGATGACTCCCATTGTCTTTCCTTACACCACAGTCAGCGGCGTTGCTTTCGTACCCAGGTGCTGCTCGCCTGTCAAAGGGCCTTCACCCACGGTGCGGTATACGAGAATGATGAAAAGAATCGAGAGTACGGTGTACATCCCCATGAAGCCCAGAAGTGTAAACAGCGTATTCCCCGCCGATACGTTTTTGGAATAACCGTCGGAGGTGCGGATGAGTCCGTAGACCAGCCACGGTTGGCGGCCGATCTCGGCGGTCATCCAGCCGGCCGTGTTCGCGATGTATGGCAGGGGGAAGCTCAGCATCAAAGGCCAGAGAGCCCAGCGAGTTTCGAACAGTGTCCCGCGCCACAGGAGGAACACCTCCACGACCATCAGCAGCGCGAAGTAAGTGCCCAGGCCAGCCATGATGTGGTAGGCGTAGAAGAGAAGGGGCAAGGGTGACGGCCACTGGTCGCGGGGAAACTGATCCAGCCCGCGTACATCCGCTCGGGTGGTGCCGTAGATTAAGAAACTCAACAGGTCATTGACCACGATGGGGTTGTCGATGCTTTGGGTGGCTTCGTCCGGCTGTCCCATCAAGACCAACGGCGCGCCTGCTTGTGAGCTGAACAGTCCCTCCATGGCGGCAATGCTCGCGGGTTGATGCTTCGCAAGGTATTTGCCATGCATGTCTCCCGTGGGAAAAATCTGGAAGATGCACGCAATGACTCCCGCAATCACGCCGACGCGGACAAAAATCCTGGCGTGCTCGGTGAACCGGTTCTCCAGCAGATAAAAAGCGCCCACTGCGGACATGACGAACGCACCGGTGATGACCGCGCCGGACATATTGTGCGAATACTCAATCAGCGCCCAGGGATTCATCAGCAGACCCCAGAAGCTGGTGACCTCGAACGATCCGTTGGGAAGGACGGTATAGGCGACCGGATGCTGCATCCAGGCGTTCGTAACAATGATGAAGAAGCCGGAGATCCACGAGCCGACGAAGACGAGGAAAGCCGAACCCCAATGTGCCCACGGCGAAAGGCGCTTCTCGCCGAACAAGAAGAGGCCAAGAAAGGCCGATTCCAGGAAGAATGAGAACACGCCTTCCATGGCCAGCGGCTGTCCAATCACGCCGCCGGTGGTCCGGGAGAATTGCGCCCAATTGGTGCCGAACTGGAATTCCATGGGAATGCCAGTGACCACACCAATCAGAAAATTGATGGCGAATATCTTTGCCCAAAAACGGGCCGCTTCGTTGTAGCGCTCGTTGTGACGGGTGAGGGCAACGGTCTTGAGCACAACGATCAGGAGTGCCAGCCCCATGGTCAGCTGGGGAAAGAGATAGTGATAGGTAACCGTGAACGCAAAATGCAAGCGGTGGAGGATCAGCGCGTCCATGGGCATGTAATAACGGAACATGATACATAAAGGCAGGTCACGGCGTATGCCTTTCAATCGAGGCGGCAGTTTGTTGTTCGCAGCTTTACAGCGGAGGGTGCCCCACCCTTCTCGTTGTTTGCGACGGGTGGGAGGCACGCACTCCACGCTGGCGATTGCGAACGGGGTTGGTGTTTAATAGGGTTTGGCTTCCACCTTCGCCGATTCGCTGTCTGAGGTTTTGCCTCCCACCCTTCGCAAAAAACGCGAAGGATGGGGCACCCCTTGTCGGTTTGGCGTCGGCAAAGTCAAAAGTTAAAGGATGGACGACAGCCTGTTTTCTTCAACGGGTCGCGGGCGAGAGTCTCTCTTTCAACATTCGGCCAAATAAGAAGACCAGCGGCAAACAAAGCAACTGATTGTAGGGATCGAAGTTGGCTGGAACCGCCCACACTGTGACCGCCAAGGCTAGAGCCAGCGCCAAAGCATACGATCGCGTGGACGCCTCGGCGCTTCGGGCTTTCCATGCGGCCACGGCAAGGGCGACAAACGCGAGGGCGCTGGGAACTATCGACCAGGGACGGCCGAAGATGGCATCAAACGCCGACGGCGCTCCGGTGTAGTGTCGGTAGGCTGCCAGACCACTCATAAAATGTGGAACCCACTGCGGCACTAAGGCTGCGGAGCCGGCGATCAGTGCGGAAAACGTGCAACCGAGGCCGAGCAGCAGAGGCCAACGTTTCTGGAGGCAGCTCCATGACCAAAGAACAAGCCACAACGTGGGAAGGAGAGCTAATTGAGGCTTCATCGACGCCCCTGCGATTAATATGCCGGCCAGAAGAAGATGATTTCTGGCCACTGCAAGAGCTGCGACCGACAAGAGAAATCCCGCAAGGAGTCCGATCTGAACCAGCTGCAGCCCGCGCGTGCTGACCGGGGAGAGCAGCACGATCACTACGATCCACGCCAACATCGCCGGAGGGGGACGCCACCCGACAGTCCGCATCCAGCAGGGGATGGACAGCGCAATGAGCATCGCGAAAGTGCCGCAGGCCAGAGCGCGAGCGCTGTTGTAGCTTAACAGCGTAAATGGGGCCACGGTAAAAGCGGTATAGGCGGGGTAAGCGAAGCGGTGCTGGTCTTTGCCGTGCTCCAGTTCGTAGCGGGTAAGGGTTCGTCCGTACATCCGGAGTTGGATGCGTTCCGAAACTTCTTCACTATAGGGATCGTGACCGTGCAACACCTCGCCGGCACCGACCCAGACGGGGAAAAAGTCTCCCGGGTCGTCGGGCTTCAGGCGAAACCTCACAGCCAGCAAGGCCAGTGCCAGCAGCGTCAAGATCAGTTGGATTGTCCGAGAATTCATGGTCTTCGCACGGCGGCGAGCCGTGAGCTTCCGCGCAACATAGCAGGATTAGAACACGAAGATCATTGGCTCCGGCGGGGCAAAAGAATGCTGGGGCTTTGAATTCAAGGGCCTCGGGCTTGACAACCTACTGTAGTTCTGCAAATATCGAAATATGCAAGAGGTTCAAAGCAAGAAAAGCACCGAAAGAGTCGCGAAGTACGCGGACATGTTTTCCGCCATGGGAACGGAGCCGAGACTGCGCATCATGCAGCTGCTGCTCTCCGCGCATCCCGACGGCCTGGTGGTGGGCGAGATTCAGGAAGAGCTGGACATTCCGAACTCGACCCTTTCCCATCATCTCGACAAACTGAGGACTGAAAATCTGGTGGGCGTCTCCCGCGAGAGTACATTCCTGCGCTACACCGCCAACACTGCGGCGCTGGAAGAGCTGTTGCAGTTCCTTTATGCGGAGTGCTGCACCCGTAACCGGGCGATCAAGCCGCAGAATATCGTTCAACTTTGCAAGTAGGAGAGGTGGCATGGCAGGAACAGATATCAAAACGGTGGTGAAGGAGAAATACGGGCAGGCGGCTCTTCGAGTTAAGAGTGGGGGCAGCTCCTGTTGCGGGGCCACGGCGGCGAGCGACTCGTGCTGCGATCCCATTACTTCGAACCTTTACGACCTTTCTCAGGCGGGGCAGATTCCTGAAGAAGCGCTGCTGGCCTCGCTGGGATGTGGAAACCCGACGGCCCTGGCAGGGCTCAGTGTAGGAGAGGTTGTGCTTGATCTTGGTTCCGGAGGCGGGATTGACGTTCTGCTCTCGGCCGAACGGGTTGGACCCACGGGGAAAGCTTACGGTCTCGATATGACGGACGAGATGCTGGCGCTTGCCAACGAGAACAAGCGCAAGGCGGGAGCCGGCAATGTGGAGTTTCTGAAAGGCGAAATCGAGAACATCCCACTACCCGACAGTTCGGTCGACGTCATCATTTCGAACTGCGTGATCAACCTTTCGGCGGACAAGGATCGTGTTCTGAGCGAAGCATACCGCGTGCTTAAACCGGGCGGCAGATTGGCCGTCTCGGACGTTGTCACCCGAGGTCTTATCTCCGACGAGATACGCAAAAGCGTTCTTCTCTGGGTGGGGTGCATCGCGGGAGCGCTGGACGAGACTGAGTATCGCGACAAGCTCGCGGCGGCGGGCTTCGAACAGATTGAGATCGAACCGACGCGCATTTACCGGATTGAGGACGCCCGCGAGTTTCTCTCCGCAGAGGGAGTGGACGTTGACGCCATAGCTCCGCAGGTCGACGAGAAGTTCATGAGCGCTTTCGTTCGCGCCGTCAAGCCGGCCGGCGTCGGTGAAAAGGCCTGCTGTGGGCAGGAATGCTGCAACTGAGGGAAGGCCGGAGAGACCATGCAGAAACACTACAATGTTCTCTTTTTGTGCACGGGAAACTCGGCCCGTTCAATCATGGCCGAGGCAATCCTGAATCATCGCGGAAAGCCAACTTTCACCGCCTACAGCGCGGGCAGCCATCCTTCAGGAACGGTTCGAACCGAGGCTTTACGGCAACTCGAAGCTGCACGCCTGCCCACTGCAGGGCTGCGGAGTAAGGCGTGGGATGAATTCTCGCAGCCCGGCGCACCCGAACTCCATTTTGTGTTTACGGTTTGTGATAACGCGGCCAAGGAAGCGTGCCCCGTCTGGCCGGGTCAGCCCATGACTGCGCATTGGGGCGTTCCCGATCCCGCCGCCGTTCGCGGGAGCACTGAGCAAATCGAGCGAGCTTTTCGCGATGCTTTCTTTATTCTCGACCGGCGAATAGGCCTGTTCCTTTCTCTTCCGCTCGCCAGTCTGGATCGGCTTGCCCTGAAGCGAGAAATTGACCAGATAGGCCAGCAATGACATTCAATTTACAAGCTCGCACGCTGGCGGAGTTCATGGGTACCGCCTTTTTGCTGGCGGCGGTTGTAGGCTCGGGAATTATGGGGGAACAATTAGCCGGGGGAAATGTTGCCATCGCATTGCTGGCAAACACTCTGGCGACGGGGGCGATGCTCGGTGTGCTGATCCTCACGTTGGGTCCGATCTCCGGGGCACATTTCAATCCGGTAGTCACGGTAGCGACGGCTTGGGCAGGCGACTTTCCCTGGCGTGAGGTCCCCAACTATCTGGCGGCCCAATTTGCAGGCGCATTCGCAGGAGTTGCGGCGGCACACCTGATGTTCGGAATGCGTCTGTTCTTTGCCTCCACGCATGTCCGACATGGTGCTGCCCAAGTGTGGAGCGAAGCCGTGGCCACCTTTGGGCTGATGTTTGTGATTTGGGGATGTTCGCGCTTCCGGCCTGGCGCAACTGCATACGCCGTCGGTGCCTACATCACTGCTGCCTACTGGTTCACTGCCTCGACTTCTTTTGCGAATCCAGCGGTCACGCTGGCTCGCTCCGCCAGCAATACGTTCGCAGGGATACGGCCGCGGGACGTGCTGCCGTTCACCATGGCCCAGTTGGCCGGAGGATTGGCCGCGACGGCACTCTTTCGATGGCTGATGGCGGGAAACAAGCAGGTTGAGGAAACGTCGACTGCTCTCGAGCCCGCCGTTGGTTCTACTTCGCGATAATCAAGTCTTCACCTGCCTGGCGCCATAAATTCATTCACGCTGAACCTCGAAGAAGATAAGATTGTTCGCCAGTCTGCGGGTTCGGCTACTCCGCGAACCTTCCGCATGATCGCATTATCTCGGAGAGGAACAGTGCCCTTCCAATGAACGAAATCAGTGCGGAGGCGCAACGGTGACGATTGCCAGAACGAGCCATGTGCGTTGGTTCCTGGTGGGCTGGCTGTTCATTCTGAGCGCGGTTTCCTACCTTGACCGGGTGAACATTGCGGTTGCCGGACGTTCCATTGCCGCGGACTACGGTCTGAGCAACGTGCAGTTGGGTTACGTGTTCAGCGCGATGCTGATCGGATATGCGCTGTTTCAAACCGTGGGTGGAAGACTGGCCGACCGTTTTGGACCGCGCCGTGTGCTGACTGCGGGAGTCGTATGGTGGGGGGTATTCACCGCGTTGACCGCGCTGGTGCCAGCCACCATACGTGGGGCGTTGTTTCTGTTCATGGCCATCCGTTTTTTGCTGGGCGCTGGGGAGGCGGTGGTTTATCCCTCGTCGAATCAATTTGTGGCGCGATGGATTCCGGCGCACGAGCGGGGCATTGCCAATGGTTGGATTTTCGCGGGGGTCGGAGCGGGCGCGGGCCTTTCACCGCCGCTGATTACCTACTTCATGCTGCATTACGGCTGGAGATCGTCCTTCTGGGCGTGCTCGGTCATCGGCCTGGTCGCGGGCGCGGTTTGGTATCTCGGGGCACGCGACACACCGTCAGAGCACCCGGGTGTTTCTGCGTCTGAACTGACTGAGATTCGATCTGGGCTGCCAATCGAGGCCCACTCGGGCAAGAAGGATGGTGAACTTGTTCCCTGGCGGATCGTTCTGCGAAGCAGGGAAGTGCGCGCCATCACTGTCAGTTATTTCTGCTTCGGATACACTGCCTGGATTTTCTTTAGCTGGTTTTTTATCTATCTGGCCCAGGTGCGCGGGCTGAATCTTAAGGCGAGTGCGTTTTATGCCATGCTGCCGCCGGTCGCGATGTCAGGCTGCAGCCTGCTGGGCGGCGCCATCAGCGATCGGCTGACGAAGTGGCGCGGCGCTCGTTGGGGACGCTGCCGTCTGGCGGCATTCAGCATCACGCTGGCAGGACTATTTATTGCCTGCGGCTCTCTGGTTGACAGCGCTCGTGTCGCCAGCCTCGTGCTTGCAGGCGGAGCCGGGGCGCTTTATCTATCGCAGAGTTCGTTTTGGTCAGTGAGCGCGGACATTGCGGGCAAGTCATCGGGATCGGTTTCTGGTTTCATGAATATGGGCGCGCAAATTGGCGGCGCAGTGACGGCGTCGCTCACACCCGCGATCGCCGCTCGTTTCGGATGGACGGCATCGTTTCTGGTGGCGGCCAGTCTGTGTTTGCTGGGTGGGTCCACATGGCTGATGGTAGATCCCACGCGGATACTGAGGGCGCGCGATCCGGAAGTCGCCTCGGACAGACCAGTTGCCGCAATCATCTAGAGGGCTGAAAATGCGAGAAGCGATCGAATCATGTTGCGGAGTGTTATTTATACTTCTCATGACCGTCCTTACATCCAACGCCAACGCACAAACGCCGCGCTACGATCTACTGTTGAAGGGCGGGCACGTAATCGATCCGGCCAACAATTTGGACGGAATATTTGACGTGGCGGTTTCCGGCGCCAGGATTGCCGCCGTTGAAAAAAACATTCCCGCGGATCAGGCGGGCAAGGTGGTGGATGTCACGGGCCTCTATGTCACGCCGGGCCTGGTGGATATTCACGCTCACATCGGTCACGGCGGCGCGCCGCTCGACTGGTTCGCACCCGATGCCCGCGCTCATATCGAGCCCCTGGGAATTCCAGCCGACCTGGCCCTGCAATCGGGGGTTACCACCATGGTTGACGCCGGCAGCGCGGGGGCGGAAACCTTTCTTCAGGAGAAAGAAGAAGTCATCGATCAGGCGAAAGTCCGCGTGCTCGCGTTTTTAAACATCGTGGGCAACGGCATGAATGGTGGGCTTGAGCAAACCGTTGACCAGATGGATGTAAAGAGCTGCGCGGAGACGATCCGTAAGTACCCGGACCTCATCGTGGGAGTGAAGACCGCGCACTACTGGACTGACGATCCGTGGGACGCGGCGCATCCGCCATGGGCTGCGGTTGATCGGGCTATCGAATGCGCGCAGATGGTTAGCTTGCCTGTCATGTTCGATTTCTGGCCGCGACCGGAACGAACTTACGCGGAACTGATTCTGAAAAAGATGCGGCCGGGGGATATTCACACCCATGTGTTCGCACAGCAATTCCCGATCATCGTGGGTGATGCGAGAGGCGATGGGAAGATTAATCCAATCCTGGCGGAGGCGCGGGCGCGCGGAGTTATTTTCGACGTTGGCCACGGTGCGGGAAGCTTCTGGTTCCGCAATGCGGTTCCGGCTGTGAGGCAGGGTTTTCTTCCTGATTCGATTTCCACCGATCTGCATGCGTTGAACTATACAGTGCTCAGTATGACGCAGGTGATGTCGAAGTTTGTGGCGATGGGCGTGCCGCTAAATGAAATCATCCGGCGGTCCACGGTGAACCCGGCGCGGGAGATTCGCAGGCCGGAGTTGGGAACATTATCGGTGGGCAGGGAAGCAGACATTGCGGTGCTTGAACAACTCAACGGGAAATTCAGTTACATCGACTGCGGCTTCGCTCGCATGGACGGAACGGGAAAGCTGATTGCGCGCATGACAATGCGGGCGGGGAGAATCCTTTACGATCCTTCGGGCCTGAGCATGGTGGAGTGGGAGAAAGCTCGTCCGCAATATTTCAGCACGCCTGGGTTGGGTAAGTCTCCGCCGGCAAGAGCGGACGATTTCCCGCGGGAGTAATGCGCAGGCTTACGGTTTTTCCTGCGAGCGGGCCAGCATGAGAAAAGAAATTCCGTTGGACCGGTAAAGGGCCTTACCGTCTTCCTGAAGTTCTCCGCGAACTTTGCCGGCGCGGACGGTTTCAATCGCCATCACGAGCGCCGGCAACACCGAGGGTTGTGCGTAAGGTACATTGTGCGCGCCGAGTACGAGCTTGACTTGGGGCGCGAGGGCCGCAAGGCGTTTGACCGAAGCGACATAGTCATCGAGATTGGTCTCCGGCCGAAAAAGCCATATCGGCGCCGGATAGTAGGTGTCACCGCTGAAGAGCAGGCCGTGGGCGCGATCGAGAAGTGCGATCGCGTCGGGAGTATGGCCGGGAGTGGAAATAATCTCCAAGGTTCGGCCGCCCAGATCGATCTGGTCATGACCGTGGAGGAAACGAGAAATCTTCCAGGGCCTGGTGGCGTACGATTCGCGGTTGAAATCTTTCGGTAGCTCACCGCAGATCATTCCCGAGCCAATCTCATCCTGCGCGTCCTGGCGTGATCCTTTTGCATTGGTGCGAGTGAAATCCGTGTCCATTCCATAGACAGTGTCAAATTGCCAGTTGCCGCCCACATGATCATCGTGAGTGTGGGAATTAAGCACGATGATGGGCAGATGAGTCAGCTCGCCAGTAGCTTTACGAATGTCGCTGATGCCCATACCGGTATCGAAGAGCAGCGCCCGTTTGTCGCCAACAATAAGATAGGCGATGGTTTCCTCCGCCTGATGCGGTTCGTAAATGGCGAAGACCTGCGGAACCACCTCATAGACCTCGAACCAGGGATCGGTTACGGGCGCAGCCTTAAGAGTTTTGTATTCGGGACGGGGAAGAGCACGGCACCATTCCGGCTTGTTTGCCGGATCCGTCTGCGCGGTCAGAAGAGTACTCAGCAATATCGGGATGGCGGCGAGCACACCTATGATTTTCACCGGTTAGGCCAACTCCAGTTCAATTTTCTTGGTGGCCGGCTCGAGGCGGGTGATTCGGAATTTGCGAATCTGTCCGGTGCGAAGCGCTTCAGGCTTGGATTCAACCGAGACTGCGCCGCCCTGCCAGTGCGCTTTGAGTTTCGAACTCAGTGACGACAGATCGGGCTTTGAGGTGGATTGCAGCGTCGCCTCATCCGATTGTGCTGCGGCAGCGGCGATGCGACAGATTGCGTTGATGCCGTCTCCCAGTTCGACGCGAGCGTTTCCACCAGAAATCTCGCCCATACGACCGGTAACCACATCTCCGGATTTATGTTCGGCGATGTATTCGTCAAGGCTGGTGGGAACGAGTTGCTTCATGCCCAGTCGCAACAGGCGTTTTGTGGCGTCCACCGACAGGATTTGCGCTTTGACCAGCTGTCCAACCTTCAAGACGTCTTGCGGATACTCAATGCGCTTTTCTGCGCTGATGTCGCTGACGTGAATCATGCCTTCGACACCCTCGGCAAGCCGCACAAAAGCACCGAACTTAGTGAGGCTCGTTACCGGCCCTTCAATCACCGAGCCGACCGGAAAACTCTGCGGCACATTGGCCCAGGGATCCCCCAGCGCCTGCTTGAGGCCGAGAGAAATCCGGTGTTCTGCCTGATTCAAACCCAGGATCACGACTTCGACACTCTCGCCCGGCTTCACCACGTCGCTGGCGATTCTGACTTTCTTGGCCCATGACATTTCCGAAACATGAATCAGGCCTTCGATTCCGGGCTCCAGCTCGACAAAGGCTCCGAACTCGAGCACTCGAGTCACTGTGCCTCGCGCACGCTCGCCCAGCTTGTATTTATCTACGGCCGAGTCCCATGGATCTTTCAACAGTTGCTTCATGCCCAGCGAGATGCGCCGCTTTTCGGGATCGACCTTGAGCACCCTGGTTTCAATCTGCTGGCCCACCGAGAGCACGTCGGCGGGTTTATTTACGCGGCTCCAGGAGATTTCGCCCACGTGCAGCAGGCCGTCTATCCCGCCCAGATCGACAAAAGCGCCATAATCGGTAAGGCTGCGTACCGTGCCGTGGACCGTTTCGCCCTCGCGGATCTCGGAGTAGCGGCGCTCCTTCACGCCGCGCTCCTCTTCTTCGGCAAGCGCGCGGCGGTCGACTACGACATCTTCGTCGGCTGCGTCGAGCTTGATGATGCGGCAGCGGATTTCCTGACCGACCAGCTTTTCCATTTCTGCGGCATCGCGAACGCCGCTGCGCGAGGCCGGCATGAACGCGCGTACGCCGACGTCCACGCTGAAGCCGCCCTTGATCACGCCCGTGACCGTGCCTACGATCGTGGCTTTGTCGGCGAAGGCTTGTTCCAACGAAGACCAGTCGGTGGGTTGCGCGATTTTCTGGCGAGAGAGTTCGTAGTAGCCCTCCGGATCGCGACCTTTGACCGAAACCGGCATCTTGTCGCCGGGTTTCACAGCTTCCCCATGGAACGCGGCAAGCGGGATGATGCCTTCCGTCTTGAAACCGATGTCAAAGAAAACGGACTCGGCAGAAACGGCGATTACGGTTCCTTCAAGCTGCTTTCCGCCATCCTCTTTTTGGCGGGAGTGGGCCTTTTCATATTGCGAAAAAATATCTTCAAACGACTCGGTGGATTCGACGACTGAATTCGGTTCCGGAGAGGTCGGATTCGGCATGATGTTCGTATTGTCCCTGATCGATATAAGTCAGGATAGCATTCTGCCCGCGTTCGTCGCATAGGGTGGGCGGCAGTTATATCGGCAATTGCTGGACGTGTATAGTGTTTGCGCCATGCTGAAATATGTCTTTCTGCTCATATGCTTTGCCCTCCAGGCCTTAGGAGCCGACAAGATGTCTGCACCGCAATTGATTGACCTGGCGAAATCCAATAGCCCCGGTCTTCACGACGCCATCGCGAGCACATTCGACGCCAAGGATTTGAAAGAGGGTACGGCCTGGGCAGGCAAAGGGGCGGATTTCTTTTTCGCCACCCAAGCAGCCTCGCAGCCGATGTTGTTTATTGACGATGCTCCTGGGCCGCAGATGCGGACGCTCGCTGGTTCAGATCTTTGGTACGCGGTAGCCCATGTTGAACCCGTGGGCCGACTGCACTCATTCCACTACCTGGTCAACGGCGCGAAGTTTGGCGGCAAACTGGATATGCCGGCCTTCGGTCCGCTTTCTTATCTTCAACCCGGGGTGCCCTCAGGCACTCTCTCGGAGAAGATTGTCCACACCAGCAAGATTTACGACG
This sequence comes from Terriglobia bacterium, assembly GCA_963822555.1. Lineage (GTDB taxonomy): Bacteria > Acidobacteriota > Terriglobia > Terriglobales > Acidobacteriaceae > JAIQFF01. Next base: position 1,837,976 of record CAWGHY010000002.1, on the reverse strand, counting down.
GCATGAAGAGCGAATACTGGGTCTATGTGCCGGCGCAATACGACGCTAAGACACCGGCGGCGCTGATGGTGTTCCAGGATGGTGGTGGCTACACCGATCGTAACGGGAACAATCCAACCTTGAATGTGCTCGACAACCTGATGGCGCAGAAAAAAATCCCGGTGATGATCGCGGTTTTCATTAATCCGGGCGACATCACGGATTCTCCGGGAACTCCAACCTACAATTTCGTAAAAGCACATTCGGAGAAGTGGCACCGCACGCTCAAAGATGCGATGCGCAGCACGCTGTATGACACGGTGAGCGACCGCTATGTCCGTTTTCTGTGCGATGAAGTTCTGGCTGACGTGCAGGCTCGCTACAACATCAGGAAGGATGCGTACAGCTGGGCGATTACCGGCTTGTCGTCGGGCGGAATCTGTTCGTTCAATGCCGCGTGGCAGATGCCGGATCGCTTCAGCCGGGTGATTTCGTGGATCGGCAGTTTCGGCAGCATCCAGTGGAAAGAAGATCCAGGCGTGCCGGATGGAGGCCAGGATTTTCCCGACAAGGTTCTGCGCGAGCCCAAGCGTAATCTTCGAATTTGGCTGCAGGATGGTTCTGAAGACGTGGAAAATGAACGTTGGGGAAGTTGGCCTCTGTCCAATTTGCGTATGGCCAATGCCCTGAAGATCAAGGATTACGATTTTCACTTTAGCTTCGGCAAGGGCACGCATAACTCAGGGCAGGGTGCAGCGGAATTTCCCGAGGAGATGATCTGGCTTTGGCGGGGTTACGATTCAGCCAAGACCGAACAGACCTATGAAATGGAGCCGGCGGAAAAGGCTAAGCCGCTGTTTCGGGTGGCGATTGTGAATCGGGGCGCCGAGTAAGGGGCTAAACAAAAAACTTGGCGAGCTCGACCGCACGAGCGCGGGCGTTTGCGCCCACATTGTTTAATGCAGGACCGGGGTGGCGTTGCTGGCGACGCATACCCACTTGTTTTCTTTGTACATCCAGGTATCGACAAAGCGTTCCCGGCGCACGTAACTCTTGCCGCCTTCGACTCCCTTGGCTCGAAATACTCCAGTGGCGATGGCGGTGTTGCCGAAGACATGCACGCTCATCGATTCGGGCGAGACTTGCTGCTCCTGAGAGTTGTTGCGGGTGGCCTTCACGCTTCCCAGAAATTCGGCCTTGCTCTGCACCGAGCCGTCGTCGTTGATCAGTACGATGTCGTTGTCAAGAATCGAGTCGAGCGCTCGGACGTCTCCGGCTTTGTAGGCTTGGTTCCAGGCCTTTTCCAAAGCGATGATCTTCGATCGCAGAGCGGATTCGGATTCATCTTGAGCCTGCGTCAACAAAGTCATCGAGCAGACCACGATCATCAAGCCGGCGCTCAATCTCATCGTGCAGCCTCCTGACGTTGCCTATGGCTATGCAGTATATGGCAACCGGTTCTGTTTTCATGCGCCAAGGGGTTGTCGGCTGAGGCGCGTGCGGCGGGAGTATCGCGGAAACTTATTGCACGGGCGCATCCTGCTTCTTGAAGTGTTCGAGAATGGCCTCCGCCTGGGCCCGAGTAACGACCGATGAGAGCGCGGCGGAATCCGCCTGCCGGATCGCTTGCACGCTGCCGAAATGCTGCAGCAAACGCCGCGTCGTGCTTTCCCCGACGCCCGGGATTTCCCGCAATTCAGTAGCGCGATCTCGCATTTGCCGTCGTTTGCGATGGAAGGTCACAGCAAAGCGGTGAGCTTCGTCACGGATCAACTGCACGAGGTGGAGAACCGGAGAGTGATGATCGAGCGCCACTGGTTCGCTCTCCTGCCCGTAGACGTAGATGATTTCTTCGCGCTTCGCGATGGCGGCGAGAGGCTGATTGATGATTTCCAGCGCCTCAAGTGCTTCGGCGGCCGCATGCAACTGTCCCAGACCGCCGTCGATCAACACCAGGCTGGGCATTTTCTTGTTCTCTTCCTGAATACGCTTGTAACGGCGTGTTACTACCTCGCGCATGGAGGCGAAATCATCGACGCCAATCACATCGCGAATAATAAACTTGCGATAATCGGACTTCTTCATCTGCCCGTCTTCCCAGACCACCATTGAAGCAACGGTTTCAGCTCCCTGAATGTGCGAGATGTCGAAACACTCGATACGACGCGGGCGCTCGGGAAGACCGAGAACGTCCTGCAATGCCTCCTGGATCGCCTTGGCGTTGGGCTTCATGACCCGGAAGCGCTGATCATAGGACTGTTTGGCATTGTTGCCCGCCAGATCGAGTAGCCCTCGCTTGTCCCCGCGCTGGGGCACCAGAATATGAACTCGTGTGGGGCGGGCGCTCTCGCCCGCCACCTGCTCGGAGAGCAGGTCTTCGAGCGCCTCGCGGTCCTCAAAATCGACGGGAACGTAGATGTTCCGCGGAACATACGGCTGGCCGATGTAAAGCTGGTTCAGGAAAGCGGAGAAGAATTCGCCGGGATGAAAAGAATCAATGGAGCGACGGGCGTCCTCGCCCGTCCCGCTGCCAGCCTGACTTGCCGAGCTTTGCTCGGCGGGACGAGTGGGGGCGCCCGCCCCTACGTGGTCTTGGGCGATTTCTGGGAGGTCTTCCCAGAAGAATTCCCGCCGGTCGAGAACCCTGCCGCCGCGCATGTGAAACAGATTCACCGCCAGCATTCCGTTTTCGTAGTGGTAGCCGAAGACGTCTGCATCGTCGCCTTCGACGGCGGCGATACGCTGTTTTTCCTGCAATGTCTCAACCGTCGAAATCAGATCACGATACTTGGCCGCGCGCTCGTACTCTTCGGCCTCTGCGGCCTGATCCATGCGCTGGCGCAGAGAGCGTAATAAATCAGTCGGCCGGCCTTCGAGAAAAAGCTTCACGTCGCGCACTGCTTCCTGATAAATCTCCGGCGTGGTGAGTCCTTCAACACATGGTCCCTGACAGCGCTTGATGTAGTACTGGAGGCAGGGACGCGGATGAAAGCGGGTGAGGTCGACCTTGCAGGACGGGACCAGAAAGTGCCGGTGGATCAGATCCACGATGCGATACGCCAGGTTCGCGGGAAAGTACGGACCGTAGTACGAGCTGCGATCCTTGCGCAGCTGCCGAGTGACGTAAACGCGCGGATAGCGCTCGCCCAGAGTGAGCTTTACGTAGGGATAGGTCTTATCGTCGCGCAGCAGAATGTTGAAACGCGGCTGCTTCTGCTTGATGAGGTGGTTTTCGAGCGCCAGCGCTTCTTTATTGTTGGCGACGACGATGTAATCGACGTCCACCGCCTCGCGGACCAGGGAGTCGGTCTTGGCATCTTCCCAGCGGCCTTCGCGAAAATACGAGGACACACGGCTGCGCAGATTGTTGGCCTTGCCCACGTAGATGACGTCACCCTCGGCGTTCTTGTAGAGGTACACGCCGGCGGACGCGGGCAAGCTGCGGATTTTGGCCTGGAGATCCACTCGGTATATCTATTTTAGATGAGTCCGGTTTGAACCGTTTGCGACACTTCTCCGGAGTCAATGACTCTCGCGAAAAACAGCAGCGAAGCCGCGTGCCAACGGGGATCGGTAATAAAGCTGAAACAGATCTGTGCTAGGATGATCGCCCTCAAAAGGTATGGAATCAGCACGTTTGGCCGGTGAACAGCTCCTTCAGGCTCTCAGTCGCCATGACTGGGACGGAATTCGTCGCGTATGTCAACCCGACTACATTCGCCATGCGCCGGGCGTCCCCGAGGCTGGGCTTGAAAAGTACGTGGCCACGCTGCAGCTTGTCGTAAAAGCGGTGCCCGACATGAGCCTCGAAATCCAGCAGATCGTGGCAACCGAGGAATATGCGACTTTGCGATATACGGTGCACGGCACACATCTCCATGACTTTCACGGCATTCCGCCATCGGGCGCCCCGATTACGATGCCGGCCATTGGCCTGGTGCGGGTCAAGGATGGCCTGCTTGCGGAGGGGTGGTATGTATTCGATAGTGGCATGCTCATCATGCAATCTCCCATCAGTAAAGCGTTCTCGGCAAGGAAAGAGGGATAAAAGGACGTGTTCACCGACGTTCATTCGCTAGCGGCAAATCTTGTTGTCATTGAGGGTCGTCACCCCACGCTTTTGTGGGAGGCCTGTGATGTCCCCTCCATCGTGGTATATCGCGCCAGCAAGACTTTGTATGTCCTCGACACCGGTGTGGGACCCGAGCAGAGGGCTGTGCTTAAAGCCCAGATCGCTGCCCTCGGGCGGGGAGCCGCAGAGATTGTCTTGGTCAACAGCCATGGACACTTTGATCACCTGGGCAATAACGATCTTCTGCAGCAAGCGGCGATCCCGAAGAAACGCCACCTGATCTCAAAGGAGGCCGCTCCTGATTCGGATATTCGCGCCGAGCTATATGAGATGTATGGCCGAGGCAAGGACTACTTCAGTTATATTGACGGGCTGCCTCTGCCAGCGGACAAGATCAGCGGCTTGCTCAAGGCGCTCGGCTCGCCTTCGATCGGTCCTGCAGTTCTTGAAGAGCTTGGCGGCAAGATCCGGGAGTCTGGCGTGTTGCCAGCTCTGAATGAATTCATGCCTTCGATCGTGGTCGATGTATTGATGGCGACCTACCCGGACGTGTTTCCATCGCTGGAGACGATAACCTTTCTGGAAGATATCTCCGCTCCCGGTCCGATCAAGATTGGCGGCGCGCAGTGGAGCGGATGGAGCCTGGGCGACGGAACGCCCGAAGTCTATGTGCTGCGCTCGGGCGGACACTCCAAGGGCGGCGTTGTCTTCTACATCCCGGAACATAAGTTCCTTATGCTCGCCGATGAGACGACCTCTATTCCGATATGGCCGGACACCGATCCACGCCGCGTCATCGGCACCGCCCAGAAGGCGCTCACCATGTTGGACAACGGCGCGCTGCAATGGCTCTGCGCGGGACACTTCCCCATGGTTCCATCGAAAGACCCGAGAGAGGTGCGAGGCTCTCTTGAGCGCGTCGTTGGCCAGTCCGGGCAGTTTTCCGTGGCAGTCGAGAAGGAGTTCGCCGCGCATCCTGAGGGCCTCACGATTGACGGGCTATATGAAGCACTGCGCGAAGATACTCCAGCCACTTCTTACGTCACCTTCCTTTTGGCCAACCAGTTTCCAGTCTTCTCGACCTTCATGAAATTGACGCTGCTGAATCATCTGCTGCTGTACAACTTTCCATCGAGGAAAGAACCCGGCGGCAAGATTCGTTTTGCGCTCCCGACCGCATAAAGCTGCACCATATAAAATTTCCTCAGTGGATAGCGCCTTTGCACGAAAGTTGCTGTTCCCTGGCGCGCAGCTCATCTGTTCCAGTCGGTTAAGTCTTTATTCATTAACATGTTAGCGCCGGAATCCCGGGTTACTACTATTGGCATCCTCCGTGCTCTTGTACAATCTGAGCGCGAGTGGAAGCCCTCTTCGGCTAACCGCGTGAACAGGATTTTGAATCAAAGAAGTTGAGTTTGCGAGATGAGTGAGGAAGGAGCCCTCCTACAATGAATCGCACTTCGTTAATCTTTCTACTGGCAACCAGCATGGCGGCTACGGTCGGATGCGCCAGCAAGAACTATGTCCGTCAAGAGACCACGCCGCTGATCAACAAGACCAACGAACTGGATGATCTGACTGCCAAGAATACGAACGCCATCAAGGATGTGGATGCGCGGGCGCAAGCCGGCATTCAAGAGGTAACGGCGAAGGCCGCCGCGGTCGATCAGAAGGCGCAAGCCGCTGCCGACCAGGCGGGACAGGCACAGACCCAGGCCGACAACGCCGTTCATCGCGTCGATACGCTGCAGAACACCGTAGCCAATCTGGATAACTATCGCGTAGTCACCGAGACCTCGGTGCACTTCGGCTTTGACAAAGACAACCTGACCAAGACGGCGCAGGATGCGCTGGACCAGCTTTCCACCGACGTAGCCAACACCAAGGGCTACATCATTACCGTGGAAGGCGGCACTGATTCAGTAGGCGATGCGGAATACAACTACGCTTTGAGCGAACGCCGCGCGGATTCGGTGATTCAGTACCTGGCTTCGAAGCACAGCATCCCGGCACACAAGATTTATTTGATCGGGCTGGGCAAAGACAAGCCGGTCGAGCCGAACACCACCCGCGACGGACGCGCCAAGAACCGTCGTGTGGACGTTCGCCTGATGACCAATTCGACTGATAGCACGACGCCTGCGCAACAGACGCCGCCGGCAGCCACGGCTCCGCCGTCTCTGTAAAGACTTTCCAGGGTTCTAACTCCCCGCTGCTCCACGTCCCCGTGGAGCAGCTTTTTTGTGCGGAGTGTGGCGGACGGACGTGTTGCCAGCGTCCAGTTAGTCATGCAGGTCAACGCCTCGATAGTTGTCATTCCGAAGCGCGGCCTTATCGCGCGAGGGATCCGCTGTTTCGCGGCCAGCAGAAAAGCAGATTCCTCGCCGGTGAACCTGGCTTCGGAATGGCAAGGAGTTGGGTTCTTGCGGAACTGCGAACCGCATTCGACTGGAAGTCCGATGCCCGGGGGCGGCTTTTTCAGCGTTACAATAGATCGATGCGGCGACTGATTTTTCTTCTGGCAGCTTCTCTTTGCCTGGTCGTTCCCGGCGCCGCCCAGGATGAGGCAGGCCAGAAGGACGCAAATCAGAACCAACCTCCTCCTCGCTCGGAGCGGAGTAAGGAAGCGGGAGAGAGTTCGAGCCGCGATACCCTGATCGACCTCACCCCGCCCAGCAACGACGCCAAGGATCATCCCAACAGCACTCTGCCACCCGATGACTCGAGCGATAACTCACCCGCGGACGTGCAGGAGTTCCACACTTTCGATCCGCATCGGGCTGCGAAGGATATCGAAGTCGGAGATTTTTACTTCAAGCGGAGAAATTACGTTGCGGCGCTGGAGCGTTACCGTGAGTCCCTGCTCTACAAGCCCAACGATGCCGTTGCCAACCTGCACATAGCCCAGGCCCTGGAAAAACTGAACCGGCTCGACGAAGCGGCCGAGCGCTATCAGGAGTATTTGAGGATACTGCCCAACGGTCCCCAGGCAGAAGAAGCGAAGAAAGCTCTCGAGAAGATCAAATCCAAGGCGCCGTCAGAAAAAGATCAAGCCAAGCAGTAGGCTCTCCCTGTCATCCTGAGCGGAATCTTTCCCTAGGCTGCGAATGTTCTATTTCTCCACCCGGATAAAATCTCCGCTGGATGCATTCACGGCCACTTTCAGCTTATAGTCGTCGCGAGTCACACCGTAAATGACGTGCCAGATCAGTTCGTTGGTCGCCGAACTCCAGTCGAGCATGTAGAGAATCGGCACATCCGGCGTCTTGGCGAGAAGTTTATCGCCGCCATGTTTCTGGGCTACTTCGAGCGCTTTGTCCGAGTCCACCTTGAGGAAAGCCACGTCGAAAATTTGGGTAGAGGTATTGGTGGGACTATAGGTATCTTCCGTGCCGGGATTGATGCCGCGGTCGGGGCCGACTTCACCTGACCAGGTGTAGGCTTTTACTCCGCGTTGCAAAGGAGAGGCGAAAGACGCGCGCCATATTCCCGCCTTCCCGTCCTTGCCTTTGGAGTCGTCCGTGATCACAGATTCGATGCGGTAGGGTTGGGCATCACGCGCCCAGCCTCGCGCCGCGATCAAAAGCTTTTGGAAGGCGACTCGTCCGGTGACGAATTCCGCAGGCTTGGGCTGAGGTTTTTCGACGGGCGCCGGCGTCGTCGGTGCTGACGAGCAGCCAGTTATCATCAGCAGCGCAAGCATTGCCATCAGCAACTTCTTCATAGCCACCTTCCTGTCGTGCGTATGAAATTGTGCAACCGGAAATGCCGGGGTTATTCTACTAGAGAGAGCGATTCGAGGAGCCATGGATTCGTATCTGGAGCATTTACGCGGGGCGATTGCGTCGCTTACGGGCACGATGAACACGGAGGAATTGAGTCGTAAACCAGAAGGGAAGTGGAGCGCGGCAGAAGTACTGGAGCATCTCTATCTGACATACACCGGAACCCAAAAGGCTTTTGAGCGTTGCCTGAAAGCCGGTAAGGCTCTGGGTGGCGCTCCCACTTTCGGGCAGAGAATAGCCACCGCGGCGGTCACAGAGTTCGGCTACTTCCCCAAGGGAAGAAAATCTCCTGAGCAGGTTCGTCCTAGAGGCTTGCCGGTTGAGAAAGTCGTAGCCGATATCGGTTCACAGATCGTGGCGATGGACAAAATCATCGCCCAATGCGAGGGGCGCTACGGTTCGCGGGTGAAGGTGCTGGACCATCCTGTGCTGGGGCCTTTGACCGCGAGGCAGTGGCGAAAGTTTCATCTGGCCCACGGGCGCCATCATGTAAAGCAGATTCTCCAGCGAAGAACATCGATGTGACTGGGGTGCCCCATGTCTCGCATCTTTTGCGAGACGTGGGAGTCTATGGTGGACGGATCAGTTTTGCGGAACGGGTGTGGGTCTCAGTCACTCTCTAAAAAGCTTACGGTCGTCGTTCTGGACAGACCCACTTCTCGCAAAAGAGGCGAGAAGTGGGGCATCCATCTACTCGCGCATCTTGGCCGGCACTCCGGCCTTGCGGGCCTGTTCCTTCAAATCATCCAGAGCTTTCTTGGCGTCGTCGACGGCCTTTTGTTTCTGGGCAATCTGCTGTTTGTACTGGGCGTCTTCCTTGTCCCATGCAGCCGAACCGCGCAGGCGATTGCCGGCGTCGGCATAGAAGGCGGCGGCGCGCAGACGATACTCGCGTTGGGTGACATCCAGTTCACGCGACAACAGATCGACCTTGCCCTGCTGATCGGCAATCTTCTGCTTCCATTCGTCGTTGGCTTTCTGTTCGTCGGAGGCGTCAGGCTTCTTACCAGCGTCCTTTGACTCCGGAGCGGTGGCGCCATCTTCCGGCTTGGCGGCGTTCGCGTCAGGCGATGGATTGGCGTCTTCTGGGCCGGCCGAGTCCGTGCTGTTGCCTACGACGCTGATGTTGTCATTGCTCGGCAGATTGTCATTGTCATACTTCTTGGCGGCCGCCGCAGTCTTGTCGTCCTTGCGGACGGAACGGGCATAGTCGCCCAGAGGTTGGTCCTGGGCGCCTGCGACTGCGACCAGCACGCCGGTCAGAACGACTTCGGCCAGAAAAACGTATGCAATGCGTTTCATAGGATGCTCCGTTTCTTTTAGTCCTGCCGCCCCCAATCCATGGAAGGCAGCATCGACGTAGTCAATTCAAGCTTTCGAACCGGCTTTCGCGGCTCTTGCGCCCGCGAGAAAGCCGCCAATCGTGCGATCCAGATGTGCCGCTTCGGCTGCAATATCGGCGGCCAACTGCCGCGCCAGTTCCGCGTCCCGGCTGGCTGCGAGTTGCTGTGCATATCCCGCGATGGTGGTCAGCGAGTTACGCAGCCCCAGGGCCATCTCGCCGGACATTTCGCCGCGCAGCTCCTGCTGGCGTCGAATCTCAGTCACTTCGGTGCGATCGTTGATCAGGCAAGCAACACCCAGACAGGCTTCGCTATCGGGTGCATGCACTGAGCTGAGCGTGATATCGAGGCTACGTTCTTCGCCGGTGGGAGTGCGGTACCGCGCCTCCAGCCGCCGGAATCGCGTTTTCTCGCGCAGACTGGCGTTTACCGTGTCGGCCAGATTCGCATAGCCGGCGTCAGATGCCGAGACCAGCTCGGCGCTACGAAATATTTCTGCCGCGCTCATTCCGGCGGGCGAAGCGAAGCCGAGAATCTGTTTGGCCGAGACATTGGCTTGGCGGACCAGCCCGTTCGGTGTAAAGAAGAGCACGCCCGAAGAGAGATGCGAGAGCACGGCGGCGCTAATGTTCTCCGAAGTCTTGGCCCGGCGGCGCTCCAGCAGCTGCAAGTTTTGCAATTCATACTTCTGCTGCTTCAACTGCTGGATTACCGCGTGATAGGTATGCAGCGGGAAACTTTCAGATGCCGAGGCGGCGCCGGGAAACGATCCGGCCTGGCTGAAACTGCGGCGCATGCGGCGCATTAAAAGTAGTCCCACAATAAACGCAAAGCCCGCGCTCACGAACACCAGCAGCATGCGCAGCACGATGGGATTGGTGGCCAGTCTCACAGCAACCCCCAGTACCAGCGCAGGAAGCTGTTGCCATAAAAGAGCGCGACCATGGCCATACTGCCCAGAAAGACTCCGAAGGGCATTTGATGGCGGCGCAATGCGATCGCGGCCGATTCCCAGGCGCGCCTCCGCGCCTCCGCAGCGGTTTCATGATTGCGCGCCATGCGTCGCCGCGTGCGCTTGATCCAAACCGCCAACACCGTGGACACACCAAAGAGCGATCCGGCAATCGAGGCCGAGAAGAGCGTAAAGATGGTCAATTTAGCGCCAAGAAATGCGCCTATCATGGCCATCAATTTGACGTCCCCGAAGCCCATGCCTTCGACCCCGCGGGCTCGCAGATAGATGGCGCCCGCACCATAGATGAATGACGCCCCGACGATCGCGCCCAGAACGGCGTCAATCAGGGATAGAAGGTGCCAGGAAACATCCGAACTTACCGGGAGCGAGACCACACCCGGCAGCAGCTGCGAAGCCAGATCATTCACCGGAACCAACAGGCTGAAAACCAATCCCAAGGCGAGCCCGGTCAGGGTCATCTTGTCGGGCAGGAGCTGGGTTTCGGCGTCGGTGAAAATCAAGCCGAGCAGGAGGAATCCGAACGCGCAATATTTGAGCATCGCCAGGCTGAAACCGAAGTGGGCGTAGGTGGCGAGGAAGATCGCCCCGGTCAGAAGCTCGACCACCAGGTAGCGCGGTGAAATGGGAGTCTTGCAATCGCGGCAGCGGCCGCCAAGGATGAGCCAGCTCAATACCGGAATATTGTCGTAAGCGGCAATGGGCCGCTCGCAGCCGGGGCAGGCCGAACGCGGATGGACCACAGATAAGTCACGCGGCAAGCGATAGATACACACGTTCAGGAAGCTGCCGAAAGCCAGCCCCAGGACGAAAATCGCCGATGCCAGAACAGGGTCCACCCTTATCCTTTGCGCAAAATCTTTCCGATTTAAGCTGATTATACGGGCTATTTCCGAGGCCAGCCTGAGTACGAAGGTCACTGTCCGTGCGGACCTGGATTACCCTTGCTGGATTGGGATCATGGAACACTCGCGGGTCGCGCAAAGCTGGCACAATCGATATAGTTACTAAGCTCCATTTTGCTCGTTGGAGCCGGTGTGAACTCCATTCAATCTCTCGCCAAGTCGCCCCCCGTAGCCGGCCACGGTACACCTAAATTGCTCTTCCCGTTTCTCGATCTGAAGGCCGAGTACGCCACCATGAAGGAAGAGATCCGCGCCGCGGTGGATAGGGTCCTCGAGAGCCAGCTATTCATCATGGGTCCGGAGGTGAAGCAACTGGAGGCCGAAATCGCGGCCTATGTTGGTTCCAGCTTCGCGATTGCATGCGCCTCTGGGTCGGATGCGATCTTGCTGGCGCTGATGGCGTTGGGAGTTGGCCCGGGCGATCAGGTCATCACCCCGCCATTTACCTTCGTGGCCACTGCGGGAAGTATCGCGCGGCTGCAGGCCACGCCGGTATTTGTCGATATTGATCCCAAAACCTACAACCTGGATGCAGCGCGACTTGAAGCTGCCATCAATGGCCGGACCAAGGCGATCATGCCCGTCCATCTCTTCGGGCTGCCGGCGGAAATGGACAAAATCGCTGAGATCGCGCACGCCCACCATCTGCCTATGATTGAAGACGCGGCGCAGTCCATCGGCGCTCGCTACCATAACAAGCAAGCCGGCAACATTGGAGCCTGCGGCTGCTTCAGCTTTTTTCCTTCGAAGAATCTGGGTGGAGCCGGAGACGGAGGAATGATTACGACCAGCGACCCTGAACTGGCGGAGCGCCTGGCTGTGCTGCGCGACCATGGCAGCCGCAAGAAATACCACTACGATCTGCTGGGGATGAACAGCCGTCTGGATAGCCTGCAAGCCGCCATCCTGCTGGTGAAGTTCAAATATCTTGGAGCACTGACCCAGGCTCGGCGCCGCAACGCCGATCGCTACCGGCAGCTGTTTCAGCAGGCCGGGTTGGATAAATCGATTGCCTTGCCGGTCGAGCCCGAGGGACTGCATCATGTCTACAACCAATTCGTGATTCGCACGCCAGAACGAGATCAGTTGCGCGAATACCTTCGAGACGCCGGCATACCCACCGAGATTTACTATCCTGCGCCGCTTCATCTGCAACCGGCGTTTTCCTATCTGGGCTACGGCGCGGGCGCGTTTCCGGAATCGGAGAAGGCCAGCCAGCAGGTATTGGCGCTGCCCATTTTTCCCAAGATGACCGAACAACAGCAGAAGGTGGTCGTGGACGGGATCGCCCGATTCTTTGCGAAAAAAAACTTAGAAGCTTACTAACACTCTCACCATGTTGTCATTCCGAAGCCGGTTTTATCGGCGAGGAATCTGCTTGCAGCTGGCGGCGAAACAGCAGATTCCTCGCGCGAAATGCCGCGCTGCGGAATGACAATTCTCTTGAGGAACTTTCAGATTACGGCACTGCCCCGGATTCCCACTACGGCGTGTATTTGAAGCTGCTGACGTAGATGTACCGCGTCGGTCCGATCGTGGCTGTGCCTCCCCAGGATGAGCTGTTCGTGCCCCATATGTTGAATAAGAAGTAAGCGGGAGCGCTCGGCACTGCCTCAGTATGGTGGACCACCAGCTGGCCGTCGACATACCAGTCGACGTAGGTAGGTTGCCAGACAATTTTGAAATCGTGGCTGTTGGTCTGATCGAATCCGAACACCTGCGTGTCCTGGAAGTTTGACACTCCTTGCCAGTTCGTACAGTCGACCGCATCCGCCTTATTGCCTACCTGCTCCATGTCGATTTCGGTGGCGGAGTTGGAGGCGTACAGGAAGCCGCCGGCGTCAGACCCGGAAAGAGCCTGCGACACCCGGGAGGTGAACTCGAATGTCCCGTAGGTAAAAGTCTGCTTGGTGATGACCTCTGACCCGACAGAGTTGATCTGGCTACCGTTCTGGGTCTGCGTCAGCGCCAGAGCCAGCTCGGACCCGACGGTCACATTGTTGGGGTCGAACGTGCCGACATTGCCGTTCACGTTGCCGACCGGGGGAGCGGTCCCGCCATCTGTTCCCCAGGAATATCCTGAAAAGTTAAAGGTACTGGGGCCGGTCACTCCAGTTGGTGCGCCGGATGAGCCAGAGCTGCTGGATGAAGACGAACCGCTGCTGCCGGACGAACCCGAACCGCTGTTGCCAGATGAGCCACTGCTGCCCGACGAACCGGAACTGCTGCTGCCGGATGAACTGCTGCTGGAGCTGCCGCTTCCGGATGATCCGCTGCTCGAAGTGCTGCCGCTGGACGAGCCCGTGCTCGAACTACTGCTACCCGAAGATCCGCTGGTCGAGCTAGTGCTGCCCGACGTTCCGCTACTGCGAGGAGGTGTAAAAGGCATACTGCCTCCGCCGCAGCCGACAAGGAACAGGCCGATCAACCCCAAAATACTAATCCGCAGCATTCAATTCCCTTCAAACGGGGATAGGGACTCATAGACGAATCCCTTTTCGGCCAGAGAAAATGCGGGGCCCAAAGACAGGTCAAACTTCAGATTGCTGAAGTCTGAAGATTTGCTCTCGGTTGCCAGTTCGATCCCCCACGGCACGCCTACCAAACCCTGGCAGGTGTTCACGTGTTACCTTCAAAAACCAAAAGTAACACCATGCCGTTATTACCCCTCGTTACCGAAGGGCATAGCGAGAGGTGAACTGCTGAGATCGGACTGCGATAAGACTTCTTAGAGTCGGTGCTGCGGACTCGGAACGACAGTTAAAGCTATAGACGAATAAGCGGCGCGCATAGTGTAGCAAAAGTGACCCATTAGAGCATCCAATGTTTCAATATTTTTTCGCCCTGAGGAATTTGCGTTTCGGCTGCTCGTTGGGTGTGATGAGTTTGGTGGCTATCCGGCGATTGGGGGGCAACTTGAGGGGACGAGCTAATCTCCGGCTCTGGAATCCGGTCTATCCCGGCGGGCCACCAGGCTGGGATGTTCAGCCGCGACCGAACGTGCCAGCGCGACGGGACGTTCCTTGATCGAGTATTTCAGCAAGCACCAGAGGCAACGCACGCCGTCCTTCCAGCCGATCTTCTTTCCTTCCTCGTAGGTGCGGCCCCAGTAGCTGATACCGACTTCGTAGATCCGCAGGCGGCGTTTTGCCACTTTAACGGTGATCTCGGGCTCGAAGCCAAAGCGGTTTTCTTCGATGGGAATGGCCTGGATGATCTCCCGGCGGAAGACCTTGTAGCAGGTTTCCATGTCGGTCAGATTGATGTTGGTGAGGCAGTTTGAAAGCAAGGTGAGAAGATGATTTCCCACCGAGTGCCAAAAGTAGAGAACGCGGTGGGGTCGGCTGCCCAGAAAACGGGAGCCGTAAACCACATCGGCTTTGCCCTCGACCAGAGGCTCGAGCAAGTTGGGATAATCGTCGGGATCGTATTCCAGGTCGGCATCCTGAATGAGTACAAAATCTCCAGTGGCTTCCTGAATGCCGCGGCGAAGGGCAGCGCCTTTCCCCATATTTTTCGGTTGCAGCAACACTCTGAGATTGGAGTGCTGACGTTGCAGCTCGGCCAGAATTTCCCGGGAGCCGTCGCTCGAGCCGTCATCCACGCAAATCAACTCGACTTCCTGCGGGACCGCCAGCACCCGTTCAACCACTACACGCAAGGTGTTGCGCTCGTTGTAGACCGGCATGATGACGGATACGGTCATGAATGGTTTCTCAGCGAATTCATATAATACGCGGAAAGTCCTCAGGGGCTAAAGCCCTGGCTCGGGGGGTAGCGGGTCAGTTTCATGAAATCCATTACTCTGACCATTGTCATTCCGAACCGATTCATCGGTGAGGAATCTGCTTCGGCGCCAAACAACAGATTCCTCGCGCGCTACGGCCGCGCTTCGGAATGACAATGCCCGCAGCGATCAAACTGACCCACGACCGCTCGGGGCGGGTGCAGGCCTGAAAGCCTGCTCCACCCTTTGTTGGTTCGAGCGCGTAACCGAGAGCACGCTTATAGCTGCGGCCTCAACCTTACCGGCTGGTCAACGAGGTGGGATTTACTAACCCTGAGAGTTTTACCAGAAGCAGGGGGGCAAGAGACCGCGAGAACGTCGCTTCCAGGTGATCCTGGTCGCGATAGATAGGCTCACCGTGTTCCTCGACCTTGCAGGTGGAAGCGTCGCAGAAGACGTCCGACAAATCGATCACGGAAACCCTACCCAGCCCTCGAGCCGCGCCCTGTTCAGCCCGCAGCACGTCAGGATCAAGGGCCTCGGTGCGAGATGGTGTGCACCAGGTTGCGGGATACCAGCGGTGCGCCAGCACGCGCGACAGACAAATCGGCACATCCATCCTGGGGAGCGGGACGTCGTGCAGAACCACGGTCCGAAGCCGCGCCCGATCGAAGGTGGCCACCGTGCTGTGCATGCCTTCTTCCCACTCCGTCGGGGTAGATGTGCCATACCCGTCCTGCCGGTTTGGAGCCTGCACGTAGCCCGCTGAGTTCCCGATGATGATCAAATCGGGATGCAGCGCGACGATCTCTTTCACAGCTTCGGCCCGCCACTGCGCACATTCCGTTTCCACGCGTCCCAAGTGGGGATTGTAGACAGCGACGTCAGCCGTCGGGCAGGCGAATTTCAGGAATGTGACCAGCTTCCACTTCTTTTCTTGTGCGATCTTCTGGATCGGCGGAAACCAGTGAGCCGCATGGGAATCACCAAACAACGCCACCGTCGTGACGGCCTCTTTATCTCCAAACACACAGGGCCGGGCGTGAGTTTCTCCGAAGTTCGCGATGCATCCTGAGTTGGATAAAGGACTGAACTCGTCCACGACGGCCTCCAACTCGCGTTGCCCGGGAATCATCTCGCGGTTCCGGGACAAGCGGTAACTGCCGAATGATATGCCGATATTCACGACCATCAGCATCGCAGCCAGCCCGAGGCACAGGACCGGACGGGTCAACAGGCCGCGGTGGAAACGCACCGGATTTTCAATGGCACGCTGAGTGACAAAAGCCGCGAGGAGCGCGACGGTCACAGCCAGCAAGCGCCCATACGTCGAGATATTTGGAAAAAGCACCATGGCGAAAATCAACAATGGCCAATGCCACAGATACCAGGAGTAGGAGAGGCGTCCGAACCATTGCAGGATCGGGTGAGCCAGCATCTTCCCGGCGCCGGCCGTAACCTCGGCCGCGCCCACGATCAACAACATGGCTGTAGCCAGAGCCGGAATCACTGCGATCCATCCCGGAAACGCCAGCCCAGGGTGAAATAACATGGCGGCGGCGAACACCAACGCGAGGCTGGTCCAGCTGACGATCATCTTCCAATTCCGGCTGGTAAACATGGCGACCGGAATCATGCACGCGATGCCGCCCACGCCAAACTCCCAGGCTCGCGCCGGCGAGCCGAAAAATGCCCATGGCTGGTGGGTGCGGGTCAGCCAGATACAGGCGACGAATGAAAGAGCCGAGATTGCTCCCAGGATCTTGCCCAGGCCGCTTCGCGACCGCGTCAAACGGAATCCAACCCACACCAGAATGGGCCAAACAAAATAGAACTGCTCTTCCACGGCCAGCGACCAGGTGTGGAGGAGTGGATTGTTAGCGGTGTCGGCCGCGAAATAATCTGAACTCTGATGAATAAACCAAAGATTGCTGGCATACAGCGTGGTGGCCAGTGCGGTTTTCGAATAGAGAAGCTGTTCGATGGGAGACAGCAGAAAGATGCCTGCTACCACGATGAAGGCCACGACGACTGCCGCGGCGGGAAGCAAGCGACGCGCGCGTCTGGCATAGAATCCCACCAGACTCAGAGTTCCGGTGGTTTCCAGTTCCTGCAATAACAAAGCAGTGATGAGGTATCCGGAGAGAACGAAAAATATATCGACGCCCAGGAATCCGCCGCGGAATAGCAGGAGATGGGAGTGAAAAGCTACGACCAGCAATACCGCAATGCCACGCAGGCCTTCGATGTCCGGACGAAAAGATACCGACTTCCGCGCCCCAGGCTGGTGGGGCTGGGTGCCGTGCGCAATCGTAGACTTCTGAGCCATGTCGTTCATGTTTGCCCCCCAACCCTTTACGGGCAAGGTTACGGGGGTCACATGTTCAAGCAGGAGAACGGTATGGCTTGAACAAAGTTAACACTTTTCATCCCGGAATCTGGCTGTGGATAAGTCCGGAGGGGTGACCGGCCCAAGCCTGCGATTCCAAGACCAAGAGCCAAGACCAAAGAGCCAAGAACTGCGGAGCCGCATTTCATTCGTCCAGGTGGACCAGGCGGACTTCCACCCGGCGGTTGTAGGCGCGTCCGGCCGAACTGGTATTAGGTTGCGCCGGAGAATTGGACCCCGCACCTACGGCGGTCAGCCTGGTGGTGGAGACGTGTAGTTCGTCAACCAGCGCATTCCTGACCTCGATGGCGCGGCGGCTGGAAAGCTCCTGGTTGTAGCTTTCCGGCCCGGTATTGTCGGTGTGTCCCTCGATGATCACGCTGGCCCCCGGATTCTCGGCCAGGGCGTCGGCGATGCGGCGCAAATAGGGGCCGTATTGTGCGCCGATCAAGGCGCTATCCTGCTCGAAGAAAATTGTTTCGAGCTTGCGGGTTTTGCCCACATTCTCCAGGGCAGAGTCTGATTCAGAGGGAAACTTCCGCACGGTGACGTCGTTGCCTCCGTCCGAGTCCGCATTCCGCGCGGCCCGTGACTCAGAAGTGTTCTTGGGTTGCGGGCTGGGAGTGTCGCCGCCCGGGGACGCGTCGCCTGGAGCCGAATCCCCTGAACCGGATTGCGTCAGGGCTGAACCACCGGCCGCGTTGGCCTGGACTTGTTCGGGTCGCTGCGCCGTAAATTCTTCGCCCAGCACGAAGGCGAGGACACCGATGGCAGCGGTCAAAGCCAGCGCTTTGGTCCACCAGATACGGCTCTCCGAGCTCTTCTCCTTAATCTTCTTGTTCAGCGCCGCCGCGACCGCTGCCGGCTCACGTTCCACTCGGACTGGTTCCTCGGTTTTCTTCGGCGGAGAACTCTTTCCCGGTTGCACCGGCCTACTCGGAAGCACGGCCGTCGTGTTGCTTTGGGTTGGAGTGGAAGTTTTCAGCTGCGGGGTTTTGGCAGAGTTTGCCGGAACCTCGACGGCTTTCGCCTTCGAAGTCTGCACTGTCGCCAGTGTGGTTGCGACTTTCGATAGAGTTTGGGCCGGTGGATTCGATTTCGCCACTGGCGCTGTCTTCGGTTCATCTCCGACCAGGCTGATCTGTGGGCGAGCGGCCACTGCCGGAGCTGGAATATTTTCCGTGGTGGCTGCAGGTTTCACGTCCCTGGACGGCGGGGCCGGGGTAACCGTCACCGGGCCCTTCGAGATACCGGCAAGGGCTGCTGCCGGGTGAACCGTCGCAGCTGGCATAGCCTGTGGCCCCGCGGCAACAGGCTCCGGCAAACTCGTTTCCCGCATCGGCGGGAACTTGCGCTCGCCGCCCGAGAGCGGCCTCGGCGACTCCATCTGATACACGTCGGCCAGCACGCGGTTCAGATCCAGATCCCGGGCCGCCTCCTCGACGATCCGCGCATCGATCGACTTCGTGTGCTCGGCAAAACCCAGGAGCATGGCGTTGAAGCACAGCGTATTGATGTTGCGTGGAACTCCCCGGCTGTGGTCCCAAATAATGCGGACTGCGCCCTGGGTGAAAAGATGGCCCCCCTGGTATCCGGCCGTGGCAAGCCGGTGATCGACATACGCCTGGGTCTCATTCAGCGCCAGCGGGCTAAGCCGGCCGAAGGCCGAGATCCGCTGCATCAGCTGCTCCTGTTCGGGCAACGCCAGGCGCTTCGCCAGTTGCGGTTGTCCGGCCAGAACGATCTGCATCAGTTTGGAAGATGCGGTTTCGAAATTCGAAAGTTGACGCAGACCTTCGAGCACGGTGAAGTCAAGGTTTTGAGCTTCATCGATCACAACGATTACCCGCTTTTTTTCGGCGGCCGACCGGGTGAGTACCTGATTGAGTTGCTCCGACAACTTCCGCATCGATGTTTCTTCGGAGTTGGTTCCCAGTTCGAGCAACACCGATTGCAACAGCTCGACGGGATTGGGCTGGGGCTGAAACAGAAACGCAGTGTGAGCGGTGGTGCGAAACCTCTCCAGGAAATTGAAGAGCAGTGTGGTCTTGCCCATACCGGGCTGGGCAACTAGCACCTGGAAGCCGAATCCGCAATCGATTCCGTTGACCAACGACGCCAGGGCTTCACGATGCGTCTGGCTAAGGAACAGGAATCGTGGATCCGGCGTGACTCCGAACGCGTTCTCCCGCAACCCGAAATGGCCCACGAGTTGGCTCTGGACCGAGTATTCCGCAGCGTTACTCCGCAATGGGCACCTATCCGGAGATTAGATAGCAAGTAGAGCGCCACCGCCCCAAAAGCCTTAATGGGAGCGGATTTCAGAGGATACGAGGGAGTTAGAGTCCGGTCTTCGCGGGAAGAGTAAAGAAGTTGCAGTTAAAGAATACTGCTGGGGTCGAGATTTGCCCCATCATGATTGCAAGCCTCTGCAACTGCGCACAGGGCTGCAACTAGTTCTTCCGCCAGAGAAAACGGTAATCGGGGTGGCCCAATCCGCGCTGACCAACTTAGGTAACTTGCCAGTGGTCTGCGAAGGTTATAAAGTTCGCCGAGCATGGCATTGCACGCACTATTGTTTTCGCGCGACCAGGGGATCGTCGATCTGGCGGGCGAGGTTCTGAAATCCCTCGACATCGAGATCGTGCAGACCAGCACGGCACAGGACGCCGTGCAGAGGCTTACCAACAGCAAGTTCGACGCGATTGTTGTCGACAATGCCGACGCGCGCGGCGCTGTGGCAATTCTTTCTGCCGCAAAATCCCTGCCATCCTGCGAACAGTCCATCGGCATCGTGCTGGCGATTTCACCCAGCAGCATCGGACTGGCAGACGGCGCGCGCAGTCACATGGTTCTTTATCGTCCGCTCTCCGCGGACCGGCTCCGGGCAGGCGTGAAGTCGGCTCTGGGCCTGAGAAGCGAGGGCGAGGATGCGCGCGAGACACCACGCGCTGCCATTCGGATTCCGGCGACACTGCGGGGCGCGGGACTGGATCAGACCCTGGCTTTTATTACCAACCTGAGCGCGGGTGGGGCGGCGTTATACGTGGGACAGGACATCCCTTCGTCGTCGATTCAAACCATCGAGTTTTCGCTGCCGGGCCAGAAAGAAAATCTGGCTACCGGCGTTGAGTTAGTGTGGAGAGATGTGGAAGGCCGCATGGGAATTCGCTTTGCCAACGCGACTGCAGCCTTCACTGAGTGTTTGGAGAAGTGGTCGGCGGTTCAGCCGCAAGCGCGCGCGGCCAAAGCCGGCGCCTGACCAGAGCGGTCATCCCGCGGCAACGTCATACTTTCCGGTAATTCCATTCCAGCGAATCCTCAGCATCTCGACGAACATCCGGATCCCATCGCGTAAAGGACTGATGCGAGTGCCTTCACTATGGGCCCATTCCACGGGGACTTCCGCGACTTTGAACTTCAGCTTGCGGGCGAGATAGAGGAGTTCAGGATCAAAACCCCAGCGTTCAATTTTCTGCAGGGGAAAGATCTTGCTGGCGGCATCGCGGGTAAATGCCTTGAAGCCGCACTGCGTATCCTTGAAACCAAGGCCCAGGGTGATGCGCAACATCAGGTTAAATACGCGTCCGAAAATCTGCCGGTAGAAGGGCTGGCGTTGCGTCTGCAGATCGCGGCGCAGCCAGCGCGAGCCGATGGCAATGTCCGCGCCGCCGGCGATGGCGCCGAAGAGCTTGTCCGCTTCCTCGATGGGAGAAGAAAGATCGGCATCGCTGAACAGCAGCAATTCGCCTTTGGCGTGTAGCATCCCGTTGCGGACGCTGTATCCCTTGCCTCGATTCCCCGGGTTCTGCAATAAGCGCAAGCGCGGGTTCTTTTCCGCGTAAGCGCGGATAATTTCTACGGTGTTATCGCGCGAGCCGTCATCGACGGCAATGATCTCCGCATCCCATCCCCGCTCCGCTACATGGGCGAGCACTCTCTCCAGAGTGGCGCCGACGCGCGCACTTTCGTTGTAAGCCGGGATGATGATGCTGTAACCCAGCAGTTGATCGGGAGTGGTCGAGTCTACGCCCATGAGTTCCGGATTGAGAGTCTTAGTAGCCAATCAGCCGGATTGTAGCATCCGGGTGCTGGGAGATTCGGGGTGTTCGTAAGTCGAAAGTGGGGAGTCTGAAGATATCTTTCGTTCAACCGGCTCGTTCAATCCGGAGCATTCATTTCTGGAGGAGGCGTGAGCGCCGATTCGCGTTGAACGCGGTCAGCGCTCACTGGTAATTTGCCGTGGTCGTTCTACTGCACGTTCAAGGTCAGAGTAGTGGATCCTGTTTTAGAGTTAGAACTGGCCTTCACAATCACGTTGTAAGTGCCGGCCGGAGTTCCAGTCTGTTGCGGTTGCGCATTACCCATGCTGCCGCCGCCTCCGCAGGAGGCTGTGACAAACAGCAGCAGAAGGACTGGTGCGAACCAGAGATATCTACGCCATCTTCGCAGAGACCGCCTGGGCACATGCGCTCCGGGCACGAACAACATTCCCAGCGACAGTGTCCACAACCACGACGCGGGCATTGACGTCGGGAAAGCAGGCCGGGGAAGGGCTGAGGTGACCCGTGCGGTGGTCGCCACTTTAATGGTGAAGGTTGTGGGCGTGGTCGCGTTGAATGCCAGACTGCCGGGCAACGAGCAGCTTGCGCTCGCGGGCACTCCGGTGCAACTGAGGGATGCGGTTCCGCTCATTCCCTCACCCCCAATGGAAAGAGTGTAGGAAGCGGTTTGTCCGGCGGCTATGGTTGCCGAATTTGAATCTCCGTAGGGCACACCCAACCCCAGGCTGGCTTCCGCCGCGGAGTAAATATAACCGCCGCCCAGAGTGCCGGCCTGTCCGTCTGGATTCGTAACCACGACGTCCACGGTTCCCGCCGCGTGTGATGGAGCGGTCGCGGTGATCGAAGTGCTGCCCGCCACCGTCACTCCGGTCGCGGGTGTGCCGCCAAAAGTTACCGTGGCTCCGGACACGAAGTTGGCGCCGGTGATGGTCAATCCTGTGCCGCCGCTGGTCGGTCCGGTACCAGGATTAATCGATGTCACCGTGGGCGCTGGATTGGCGGCGTAGGTGTAGCCGTTCTTCAGGCTGCTGTTCTGGCCGTCCGAATTGGTAACCACTACAGTTGCCGTTCCGGCTGCGTGAGCGGGAGTCGTGGCCGTGATCGACGTGCCGCTGACCACGGTTACGCCGTTCGCGGCTGTACCGCCGATGCTAACCGTGGCGCCGCTCAGGAAACCCGTGCCCGTGATGGTTACACTCGTTCCTCCGGTCGCGGGCCCCGAAGCCGGCGAGATTGAGGTGACGCTGGGCGGTGGATTGGTGTAGCTATAACCGTTGGTCAAGGTGCCGGTCTGGCTGTCGGAGTTGGTCACCACGACATTTACCGATCCGGCCGAATGCGCGGCAGTGGTGGCCGTGATCGAAGTGCTGCTCACCACATTCACGCCAGTCGCTGTACCACCGATGCTCACCGTAGCTCCGGAGAGGAACCCGGTTCCGGTAATGGTCACCCCCGTGCCACCCGAGATTGATCCAGAGGCCGGCGAAATCGAGCTCACGGTGGGCGCCGGATTTGATCCGGAGCTGCCCAAGAGAACAAAGCTTGCAACCGAAGGCACGCCGTTCTTGTTGAGCAAGAACAGCATGTAATAACCGGGCGGCGCAATCTTGTTATTGGGCGGTCCGGTGATGGTGAGCGATCCTGATCCCGCCGAGAAGGTCATTCCTACCAGGCGTTGATCCATGTCAAAGGCGTGAGTCGAAGAACCCGGACGCATCAGCACGGCTTGAGAAATGTTGGCGGCGTCCGGAGTCGAAACCGTGAACTGCCCACCCCAGGTAATGTTCGAGGGCGCGCTGGCGATCGTAGGCCGGGTCGCGAGACTGCCATCGGAATTGAAGAGATATGCCGGCTGGTAGATCTCCATGTG
The DNA here is from genome assembly GCA_963822555.1 of Terriglobia bacterium. GTDB lineage: Bacteria > Acidobacteriota > Terriglobia > Terriglobales > Acidobacteriaceae > JAIQFF01. Next base: position 1,814,869 of record CAWGHY010000002.1, on the reverse strand, counting down.
CGATTCCCAGCTTCCGCGCGAGGGATTGCTGCCGGCGCTCCATACGGTCGCGTCCGGCAAAAGCAGCGCTACCGAGTGGTAGAGGCGGGGATATGAATTCGCACCCGCCGAGGAGAAACTGTTGCTGCTGGGATCGTACAAATCGGCATTCAGACTGGCGGTGGTGGCGTCTTCGTCATTCGCCGAGCCGCCCAAGGCCAGCACTTTCCCGTTCGGAAGCAGGACCGCATCCATCTCGATGCGGGGTTCGGACATGTCCGGACCCCAGCTCCACGACGGCGACGACGCGCCCAGGTCGATCAGTTCGGTGGTGGCGGTTGACGGACTGCCTCCGCCGAGAATAAAAACTTTCGGGTCGTAATTGTTGGCCGGTGTCAAAGGCAGCAGCACCGAACTGCCATAGGTGCGCGTGCCGCCAAAATTCGTGTTGGCGACGGTGCTCCAACTCTGGTTCGACGGGTTAAACATGTAGCTCGTCGGAGTCCAGCCGGAAAAGAAGACCTTGCCGCTGGGTAAAAGGTGCAATCGCGGATACTGCGGCGGAGTCCATCCTGCCGAGACCGGGGAACTCCATCCCGACCCGACGGTGTAAAACTCCGAGGTTACGTTCGAGTTTCCGTTTTCATCTTGCCCGGAGAAAACCATGGCCCGGCTGTCGTTGAGCAGAATTAGAGTCGGATACCAGCGGCCGTGGGCCATGTTCTGCACATCGGTGAAGCTGTTGTTCGAGGGATCGAAGATGCTGGCCTTTTGAATTCCCAGAAACGGGTCGTAAGAGATGGTGCCGCCAGCGATCAGCATTCTGCCATCCGCCAGCGCTGTCATGCTGTTGCAGAACATGTCCCAATTCACGGAAAGCTGGGTAACGGTCTTGGCGACCGGATCAACCACCACTGCGCCGGAGTGGTTTGATCCGTTGAACGGTGGACCCGAGGGGCAGCCCGATTGCGAAGGCGGACAGTTTCCCGAACCAGTGACCGCCAATATCTTGCCATTGTGCAATAAGGCCACGTGAATGGGATTGATGGTCATGGAGTAGTTCAAAGTGCTCCACTGACCATGAACATTCGCCTGGGCCATGGCTTGGGGAATCAGGGCCGCGAAAACCAGCAATAGTGCCAGGAAGATCTGAGCTAAACGCACAGACACACCACGGGACATGGGATTGGCCTCGTTCATCGCTTACCGAGTTTTGCTTTTCGCCCGGACACGCTGGGACGCGTCGCGAGCTAGCGTCTGGAGACTGGGAGAGCGGGGGAACTCACCGTGGGGGAGAGCGATCGTCCGTCAAAAGACGGATGAACTCAATACCTTAATAGTTGATCTCGGAGGGTTTGTCAACCGGGGCCAGCGCAAGAATTTGCACACCCGGAGCTGAATCTACAGCGGCATTAACAGAGGGAACGGACAATCGATTCATGCGATTGCGATCCAATTTTCAAAACGGAATGTCGCCGCCTGCGAGCTCAAACTTCTTAAGGAAGTCCAGAGAACCGTGACCCGGCACGACGCCGAGCCGAGTCACGGGTTGATGGTCTACGGGATCGTAGCTTTTATTTCGTTGGAGTAGATGCTCTCGCGTCCCTGGCTGTCGACAGCGGTCACTACGTAATAATAGAGAGTTCCCGACAGGGGGCTCTGGTCAGTGAACGAAGTTCCGCCGATGGCGCTGGCCACAAGGCCATACGACGCACCATGGATAGTCGAGCGGTACATGTTATAGCTCACCACCGTGCCGGCGGTCGGGGTTTTCCAGGAGAGCGATACCGTGTGCTGCACCGGGGCCGGCGATGTCATGCTGAGAATTACCGTTACTGTTTTCGACGCTCCGCCGCCGCTCAAGGTGACATGCCCGGTATACGTGCCTGCTGCCAGCCCGGTGGTGGAGGGAAGGATCTGCACCGTAGCGGGCGCGGTTCCGGTGCCGGAGGAAATTGCCAGCCAGGGTTGATCGCTGACCCCGGAAAAAGTAAGCGACCCTGTACCAGTGTTGGTGACACTGACGCTACCCGGCGCCAGTGTGGATGTCCCGACCTTCGCGGTCCAACTCAAGCCTGCCGGACTTACCGCCAATACAGCAGTCGTGTTCGCCACCCCGCCACTGCTGACCCCGGAACCGTACACCGAGGTGAGAGCGCCCGCTGAATAGATCGTCCCCGTCGTCCAGGTGGGCGGCAGCGCAGTCAGTGTTCTGAGCGAGCTCAGTTCGTCAATCCATCCGCCCGTACCGGGTTTCCACCTGAACCTGATTGTGCCGCCGGTGCCGAGTAGCGCAAACCAATATTTGCTCCCGGCAGAAACGCTCGCCGGAGGCACCGGAATGTTGTTCCAGGTTGATTTCTGTAAGGTTGCGGAGCTGCTGCTGGTGAGTAGCGTGCCGGGATGACCGTTGTTATCGCTATAGAGTCCGACAAACATCTTGGTCGCCGTGGTTGCGGCGTCGAGATAAAAGCTGAGTGAAGTCAGGGAGCCGGTGGTCGCGGCTGTTATCTGGTAGCCCTCTGCCAGTCCGGCGGGCAAACCGTTTATGGCGGTTTCAATTGTGGCATGGCCGAGCAGCATGGAATTTGCGCCTTGGGCGGAGCCAATTCGCAGCGTCACCGATGCGGTCTTGGTCGAGTCGGCCTGACTGGTAGCGGTGACCGTGACCGGAGTGGTGGCGGAGACGCTGGGCGCGGTGAACATTCCGGTCGAACTTATCGTGCCCGCGGTTGCGGACCAGGTGACCGCCTGGTTGGAATCATTGGCGACCGTCGCCGTGAATTGTTGGGTTCCATTGGCGGCAACTGTCGCGCTTAGAGGCGAAAGCGTAACCGAGATCGGGAGCGATATCGTAAGGGAATAATCCGGCCCAAGCACCAGCGCACCGCTTGAATCACTAGAGCGAACCCTGAAGTGGTAAGTCGTTCCCCCGGTCAAACCGGTTATCGCAACTGAGTGAGCCGCAACTTTGGCGGCAGCCAGAACCGTAACTGTTCCGTAAGCTGCCGTGGTCCCGTATTCAACCTGGGAGTCCGCCGGCACCGCGGTCGACCAGGTAACCTTCGCCGTGTTGCCCGTGGTGGTGGCGCCAATCGCGCTGATCCAGGTCTGTGCCCAGGTGGGTTGACCGGCGCCTATGACGATGGCAAGCAGCAGGGCAGCGCCAAGAAAATATTTGAAGTTCTTGCAGCGGAGACTTCGAAAACGACGCAGCGGTCGAATCCGGCGTCCTTGGGGTTGTTCGGGGGAACTCTTCAGAGGTGACATGTCTCAACCATCGTCAGGAGTCCGAAGACGGTGAGGAAAAACTCGCATCATGACGAAACCGAAGACCAGCAACCTGTTCGCTGAACAGTGCGTCTGGAACTGTACTTCCGCGTATCGCGATGTCAGTAGGAACATGCGGCCGTCGCGCTGCAGCGATTCAGGAGCGTATCGGGAGTAGAAGTCGTTCGGGTTCGTCATCACTGAGTGTTGTTCTCGACCGAGCGTCATCTATCGAAGCCCGCGCCGCGTCCGCGCTCTCGAGTTAATTGCTCAGCTTTCACCGCTGCAACTCCGCACCTCCCTGTCACCGGTGCGCGCCGATGTGGAAGAAGTTTTCCTTCGTGGGTAAATGCTCTTCCGTGCCGGCGAGCTGCGCTCGTTACCTTGGTAACGTAACCCGGTAATCTCCGCGCGCTTTCAGCACGTGACCTGGAGGCCGCGTCCAGCGCGGCTTCCTGGTCGAGCGTGCACGCTAAGTACTGTCGCTGGCAACGATTCCAAGCTATGCATCATGCGCTAACAGAAATGTACAGAACCGCACAGGGTCACTTCTGCGCGTTGGCATCGCGGTTGCATCGTGTATGCATGAAAGTTCCTCGATTACGTTATGACAATATTTGTCCACCTGATCTTGATCGCGAGTTTGCTGGTCGGATGCTGCTCTGCGCAAACTTCCACGCTCAAGGTTCTCCCCTGGAACAACCACCCGGCGGCGTTGTCTCTTACGTTTGACGATTCGCGCGCGGTGCATTTGGACGTGGTAGCTCCCGAACTCAACAAGCGGCACCTCACGGCCACCTTCTTTCTTATTGTTTCGAAGACAACCCGGTTAGACGATTGGCGGAGAGTCCAGGCGCAAGGTCACGAGATCGGCAATCATTCGGTGACGCATGAGCATACGGCCGATTTGAACAAAGCCGGTGAAGAGCTGCAGGTCGAGGACGCCAAGAAGTTTCTGGACAGCAATTTCAAAACGGATGTCATCACTTTCGCGTATCCCTACACCGAGGTTTCACCCGGCCTGCTGTACTGGGTGAAGCGCTACGACTTTGCGGCGCGCGGTGGACGTGGCGACGGCAGCCTGGTCTACATCAAGTCTGACATCCAGCCGGACTGGTACAACCTGCCCAGCCAGCCCAGCTACACCAAGTATGACGCGGCTACGTACCAGAGCTGGGTCGACAAAGATCTCTCGCTTAAGGCTTGGACCATTCTTCAGATCCATGGCATCGGCGATCCTTCGACTGGATTCGAACCGATTCCCAGCAACACCTTCATTCAATTTCTGGACTATGCGAAGGCAGCGGAGACCAGAGGGCTTTGGATCGCGCCCTTCGGTGAAGTTGCCGCTTACTTTCGCGCTCAGAAGATTCTGGAGGCGACGCAGCCTCAGGTGGCGAACGGAGAAAAGAAATATACCTGGCAGGTTCCGACTCCGTTTCCGCACGGGGTCGTCCTGAAGGTTGCGGTCGAGGGTTCAACTCACGCTCATGTGTATCAGGCGGGGCATGAGCTGCACCGGGGCAAGGACGGAATCTACGCTTTGGCTTTCGACGCTCGCGAGTTGGTTGTGAAAGGTCAACTGTGAAAAGGCTTTGCGTAATGTTGCCCGCGAAGGACGAGGCGGTGGGCATCGGAAGAACGCTGGGAAGCATCCTGCGCGCCGGCCTTCTGCCCGCGGATGTGTACGTCATCGATGACGGTTCCAGTGACGGCACGGGAAACATTGCCCGCTCGTTCGGCGTGAACGTGGCCAGAAACGAAAAGAATATTGGAAAGGCGCACAGCCTGGCTCGCCTGGCTTCCACGTTCGAGCTGGTCCGGCGCTACGACTACGTTTGCCTGATGGATGCCGATACGCAGGTTTCCGACGACTATTTTCAGTCGGTCAAGAAAAGCTTTACCACGCCGGCAGTGGCTGTGGTGTGCGGTCGGGCGAAGAGCACTCCGCACAACTGGCTGACCGCCTATCGTTGCCTGGCGTACTGGATCTCGCACGCGATCTACAAAGACGGCCAGAGCAATATGGGCGTGATCACGGTGACCCCAGGTTGCGCCGCGGCCTTCCGTTCCGATGCGTTCGGCCAACTCGACTGGAGCAATGACACCATCGTCGAGGACATGGACTGCACCATTCAGGTCCATCGCAAGAAGCTGGGCAAGATTGTTTACCAGAAGCACGCCGTGGTTTCCACGCAGGACCCGCGCACTATGCGCGACTACATCAAGCAGATGTATCGCTGGCATACCGGGGCGTGGCAGGTGGGGCTCAAGTACGGCATGCTCACTGGCCTCTCGAAGATTGACCTGGAATACAAGTTGTTGATGGGCGAGGGCGTAATCTTCGCCACTTTATTTCTGTTGATGCCGGTCTGGCTGCTGCTTTATCCCAGACTCGCGTTCTACGGCGTTGGCATGGACATGATTGTCCTCATTTTCCTGTCGATGATTTGCGCGGTTTGCGACCGCCGCAGCGATGTCTTCATCTTTTCGCCGATGTACCCGCTGCTGCGCTTCGTGGATTGCTCTGTCTTCCTGTACAGCTTCTGGAAAGTAGTGGTTCAGAAGAAACAGGTTAGAGGTTGGTTTGCTGTTAAACGGTACTAACAAGAAAAGTGGAGTTATGAAAATCAAGTTGTGGTTTGCGCTGATCGCAGTTCTGGCACTGACGACGTTTTCTGCCGCTCAAGAGGGCGCGGTGTCGGCGCTGCAAGGCAGCCTGGTTGATTCCGTCGGTTTGCCCGGACAGGGCTGGACCTCGATCGGCAACCTGAGTCCCATCGAGCACAACAATTTTTACTTTCAGTCCTACATGGAGCAAAGCGCCGCGGTGTTTTCCACCTACTCGGGATCGGTCACAGTCACTCCCTTCGTGGGTGTGGGCCTGGTTCTCGATACCAAAGGCTACGACTGGAATAACAAAGTTCTGCCCCGCTTGGGCGTGAAGGTGAACAAATACTTTGCTAAAGGCGTGATCAGCATCGGTTCCGCTTACTCCTACGAGGAGCGTCTCAGAGATATCGATAGCAGCGGGCTTACGGTTTTCGTGCAGGACTGGTTTGGCTGGCAGCCGATAGCAGAGAAAAATAGCCGGTTCCCAGGATCCTCCTGGATCGAAGTGGGCAACCTGTCGCCGGTCGAGAAGGGAAACATTCTCGGCATGGGCTACATCACGCAGGGAGTCGTGGCCAAGAGATTCAGCCGCTTCACCGTGGTGCCATACCTCGAAGCCACCGTGGCGCACGACAGCAAAGGTTTTGATTGGGACAACAAAGCCAGCGTCGGCGGCGGAGTGAAAGCGGTCTTCCCGCGAAACGACGTCTACACCGAAGTCGGCGCGGCTTATCTGCACGAGAACCGTTTCCAGTCTGGCCTGGCGGCGGGCGGTATCTCGGTGTTCACAAACTTCTCCTTCAACTGGAATCTTCTGGGTCGAAAGGCAGGTCGGTAGCATGCCATTTCCTGGTATCGGAAGTATCTCGGCGATTATTCACATGCTGGCCAAGACTAGTGAGGCAGCGAGGTCAAAACATCTTATGCGCGTAATTGGAACCATCATTCTTGCATTGCTGGCGAGCCTGAGCCTGGCGAGCTCGGTTTCCGCTCAGGATTCGCCCTTACTTTTGTCTTCGATCAACCTGAGCTCGGCCAGTGTCACCGAAGGCCGCTCGGTCGAAGCCACCGTCACTTTGAATATGGCCGCTCCCAACAATGGAGCCAAGGTGTCACTGGCGGTTGATCCTGCCGGTTCCGCTTTTGTGCCGACCAGCGTCGTCGTCCCAGCCGGCGCGACCAGCGCAACTTTCCCGGTGAAGGTTTCGAACGCAACTTCGGTCACGATTTATGGCAACTACGGCGTCACCAAGAGTGAATCGCTGGCTGTGACCCCTCGCGTTCCAATCGATCAAGTGGCGGATCGCGTCATTGAGCGCGAGCGTGCATTCGTAGCGGATATGAAGCATCGGCATCCGCTGGCTGAGACTTATATCCAGAACCTGAAGACAGACAAAGACTCACTGGTCGTGCCCACCAGCGATCAATATTTTCTGGGACGTCTCGACCTGAGCGACGGCGTGGAAGACCAGCTGTTCGAAAAACAGACCGGTCTCAAGCTCAAGGCCATGAACGCTTTTCCCAACCTGTTTTCGCGGAAGTTCCTGCCTCAGGGTTTCGCCCAGATGGTCATGCTGGACCGCGACTTTCAGAAGAAGAACTATGACTTCAAATTCGTGCGCCAGGAATTTCTGGGCGAAGTGCGTTGCATCGTGCTCGACGTTCAACCCAAAGGCAACGCGGGTGGACGGTTCCTGGGCAGGATCTGGGTAGAAGATCACGACTACAACATCGTCCGTTTTAACGGAACCTACTCGCCGCATTCCCGCTACAACTACTACCTGCATTTTGACAGCTGGCGCTTGAACCTTCAGGCCGGCGTGTGGCTGCCGGCGTACGTGTTCATAGAAGAGTCGAATTTGAAAAATGCCGGCCCGCTGCTCCCTGGCCTGCATTTCAAGGCACAGACCCGTCTGTGGAGCTACGATCCGGAACCGCTCAAGCATGACGCGGAGTTTGCCGAAATCCAGGTGGATGCGGTTACCGATCAGACCGACGCCGCCAGGGAAGCCGGCCCCGTCGAAGCGCAACGCATGTGGGAGCGCACGGCTGAAGACAATGCCCTCGATCATCTGCAGAAAGTTGGACTGCTGGCGCCCTCGGGCGATGTGGACAAGATTCTCGAAACCGTGGTCAACAACCTGATCATCACCAATAATCTTCAGATCATTCCTGAAGTGCGCTGCCGGGTGCTGCTGACTTCGCCGCTGGAATCGTTCACGGTCGGCCACACCATCGTGATCAGCCGCGGCCTGCTCGACGTACTGCCCGACGAAGGCGCCCTGGCGATGACTCTGGCTCACGAACTCAGCCACATCGCGTTAGGCCACCGCATCGACACCCGGTTTGCCTTTAACGACCGTTTCTTTTTCCCCGATCAGACCACCTTCCAGCGCATGGACTTCAGCCGTAACGCGGCCGAGGAAGAAGCCGCCGACAACAAAGCCATGGAGCTGTTGGCGAACTCTCCTTACAAGGACAAGCTGGCCAATGCCGGACTGTTCCTGAAGGCGCTCGAGAGCCGCGCGCCGGAACTCACCAGCCTGATCCGGCCGCACCTGGGCAACCGCCTGGAAAACGGAAAGAACATACGGATGGCTGCGTTGCTGAGTAACGCGCCGCAACTCGAAATGCAGCGCATCGATCAGATCGCGGCGCTTCCGCTGGGCGGCAGAGTCAAGCTGGATCCCTGGAGCAACCGGCTGGAGATGCTGAAGACCAAGGCGGTGGTTCTGCTCTCGCCGCAGGAAAAGATGCCGTTCGAAGTTACTCCGTTCTTTCCTTATGTTACGCGGCTGGCTACGACGCCGGTAGAAACGGCATCCGCGCAATGATTAACCATGATTCCAACAACCGTAAAGCTGTGAATTCGAGATTTGGATTCGCCCTGGAGACCTTGAAAGACATGAGTACGAATCGAAGACTTCCGATGCTGGCGCTGATTGTCCTGATTTCGCTTTCGCTCGCGGGATGCGGCGGCGGCAGCATGGCTTCCTCTTCTTCATCTTCAACCCCGAGCCAAAGTGGGAACACTGTGACCGGTCACCCGACCGGCATGTGGACCACATTGCCCGTGAGCATGCCGATTAATCCGGTGCATGCGGCCCTGCTGCACACCGGCAAGATTCTCATCATCTCCGGCTCCGGCAACTGTCCTCCCACGCTGGCGGGCTGCCCGTCGGGACCGCAGTACCCGCAAGGCGGGGCGCTGCTGGATTTGGCTTCCAATCAGACCACTACGCTGCCTGTCGGCTGGGACATGTTCTGCAACGGCATGTCGATCATGCAGGACGGCAGAGTTCTGATCAACGGCGGTACCAAAGGATATGGAGCTCTCGAGGTAGTGGGGGTTCAGGGTGAAGTTCCGTTCACCGGCCTGCCTAACACTTCGATTTTCGATCCGAGCACGGAATCGTTTGTCGACGTGACTCCCTCAGCCCACGGACGCTGGTACCCGACCGTCACCGAACTTAACGACGGCAGCATGATGACCACCGGCGGACTGAACGATACCGACGGCAATTACAACAACACCAGCGAGATCTGGGACGGTACGAAGTGGGGAGCGGAAATTCCCGGCAATCCAAATATCCCGAACTTCCCGGGATTTGGATTCCCGCTTTATCCCAGAATGAATTTGCTGCCAACCGGCCACGTCTTTTATTCGGCGCCGTCGTCGGCAACTCTCGACTTTAGTCCCACCACCCAGACCTGGACGTTGGTGGCGTGGACAATCTATCCCGGATTAAACGATCCCAACGGCGAGCGCACCTACGGCTCGTCCGTGCTGCTGCCGCTTACCCCGCAAAATAATTACAGCCCGAAAGTGATGATCATGGGCGGCGACAATCCTGGCACCGACACTACGGAGCTCATCGACTTGAGTCCGGCCGGCTTCCAGCTGTCGGCCAGTTGCCCGAGCTTCGCCCCGTGCTGGGTGCAGGGACCGAAGATGGCCCAGGCCCGAGTGGAGATGGAAGCTACGATTCTTCCCAACGGCAAGGTCCTGGTAGATGGCGGCTCGGCGCAGGATGAAAACGCCAGCACGGCCAGCCTGAAGGCTGAGATTTACGATCCCGCCACAAACTCCTTCTCATCGGCGGGCTCGAACGTGTACCCCAGGCTTTACCACAACGTCCAGCTGCTGCTGCCGGATGGCACGGTCGCAATTACTGGAGGTAATCCGGCGCAAGGCGTGTTCGAAAACCATATTGAAATCTACCAGCCGGCTTATCTTTTCAACACGGATGGCAGCCCCGCGACCCGGCCCACGATCGGAGCGAACGCGCCGGCCGCGATCACGTACGCCGGTTCGTTCTCGGTGCCCACTCCGGACGCGGCCAGCATCGCATCCGTGGTTCTCATGAAAGCGGGTTCGGTGACCCATTCATTCGACATGGACCAGCGCTATGTCGGCTTGACCTTCACGGCTGCCTCTGGAAGCCTGACGGTAACCGGTCCGCCGAATTCAAACATCGCTCCTCCCGGCTACTACATGATGTTCCTGGTGAACCAGGCGGGAACTCCTTCACTGGCAAGCTGGGTGCAGGTTTCGGGTCCGGCCGCTCCGATAGCGAATGTCGAACTGCATCCCGAACGAGTGCCTACACCGCGCTACGTATTCCAGAGAAAGCATGTGACCGAGTCGGCTCTGCCCATGCGCAAGGAGATGCACGTCCACTAAATCAAAGAAAGAGTTTGCTTCGGCAAGCTCCAAGAGGTGAGCAAGAAAAATCGCCGGGAGCCTGTGCAAATTGCCCAGGTTCCCGGCGATGTAGTTTCTAACGCTTTTAATTAACCGCGACTGTGGCCGTCGCAGTATGGATCGTCGATCCGGCAGTACCGGTCACCGTGACGGTGTAAGTTCCCGCAGGCGTACCCGCGTGCCCGCCACCACCGCCGCCGCTCGACGAAGAACCGCCGCAGGCCGGCAAAATGATCAGGGTGGAGAACAGCACGCAGCCCAGGAGGAAACCGAAGAGTCTCTTTTTGCGAGAAGTGAATCCCGTTCCCAGCAGTGCGAGTCCGGCAATCGGCAGCAGCATGGCGTAGAAGATGCCGTTTGACCGCCGCTCGAGCGACGATGTGGTGGCAGCGGTTGTACTCACGGTCAAGGTCGAGGTTCCAGTACCGCCGCTCACGGAAGCCGGGTTAAAGGCGCACGTAGGTCCACGAGTGGCGGACGGTGCGACGGTGCACGTCAAAGCTACCGCGGCAGTGAAACCGTTCACCGGCGCGATGGTTATCGTTGAAGTGGAAGCCGCGCCGGGCGCGATTGTAGCCGGCGCAAGCGGTGAAGCGCTGATGGTGAAATCCGGTGCGATGACCGTCACGCTCAGCGCCTTGGTGTGGGTAACGGAGCCGACTCCGTTAACCGTCACCGTGTATCCGCCGGCCGGGGTTGTCGCTGTGGTGTTGACCGTCAAAGCAGAGTTTCCGGTGCCGCCGGGAATTGAAGCGGGTACAAAAGCGCACGTCGGCGGTGAAGCCACCACGGGAGTGACGGAGCAGGACAAAGCCACGCTGCCCGTGAAACCGTTCAACGGAGCGACCGAAACCGTCGACGTTGCAGACGATCCAGCCGATACTGTGGCGGGGGTGAGCGCCGTCGCGTTGAGTGTGAAATCCGGCGCGAGTTTGAATGCGACAGACTGGATGACCCAGTTACCAGTAACGACCGGAGCCGTGGCTTCACAACTTCCGATCGCCGCCGTGATCAGGTGCTCCGAGTTATCGCCGTTCGGACGCGTCAGCGAGGTCAGCGCAAATCCCGCTCCCGGACCGGTAACGGTGTTCGCCACCGTGGCTCCCGCAACCACCAATTCCACCGGTGTTGCAGTAGCGCAGACGCCGGTATCGGCAAGGGCCGAGGAACCGATGGCGCCGACACTGATGTCAACCGGGTTTGCTATATCGAGACCGCTATATTCCAGCACGCGCACGTCGGGAGCTTGCGCCGCCTGACTGAACGCTACCGTGATCTGATTGGGGGTAGTCGTATCGCCCACGATATTCTTGGCGTAGTAAATGACCTGGCTCAACCCACCGCCCACCTGTGGAGAGGCAGCCACGCTGTAGGTATTGCCTTCGGTATCGGTGACGGATGAAACGGTCGCAACCGCGTCACTCCAGCCGACGATCACAACGTTCAGATTGCCGGCGGTCTGTGGGTTAGGCAGCGTCGCGGGAACCGACGTGAAGATTCCGCCCGAGGCCGCCGTGACCCCTTGAATGTAGTTGATCGGTCCGGTCCCCACGGCATAAGTGAAGGCATCCGGGCCGGTGACAGTTCCGCCGTCGGGGTTGGTCACCGTAACATCGGCCGGACCTGTCGGAAGAGCGGGCGTGTTTGCGGTGATCGAGGTTGGGTTGACTACTGTCACATTAGACGCCGGCAAGCCGTTGAGGGCGACGGTGGCTCCGGCTTGAAACAGCGTGCCGGTGATGGTGATTGCGGTCGAACCGTTGGTCGGGCCGGTTACGGGAGCGACCGACGTGAATGTCGGCGGAGTAATGAGTACGAACGTATAGGCACCCGCGGCAGTGGAGACTTGGCCATCCACATTCACCACCGTGACATCCACGGCACCTGCGGGATGAGCGGGAGTGAAACAGGAGATTGAAGTCCCGCCATCCACGGCGCAATTCAAAGCCGAGAAGGCGCCGGGACCCGTGCCAAAGAGAACTACCGCGCCCGGCGAAAAGTTCGTGCCGAAGATCGTTACCTGGGTTCCACCGGTGCTCGGTCCGTTGATCCGCGAGATCGGCGTGACGGGATCAATGACTGGAGCAGTGGGATGGACTGCGGTGGTGCTGAAAGCTGCCATCTGCATCGCCCACGTGCCAGTGCTCAAAGCGGCCGTGGCGTTGAAGGAACCGGGAAGAGCGGCGTTAAGATCCTCGACGATGTCACCGAACGCGGGGGTTATCACGCGCGACGTAAATCCCGCCCCGGCGGCGGTGAATCCTGAACTGGTGGTGCCAGCCCCCAGGATCAGATCAGTGCCCGTCGTGGCGGCGCTGGTGCTGTCCGCGGTTCCGGAGATTCCGGTCAGGCCAGTCCAGTTGTCGAGCGGAAAGGTAGCGCTCAGTCCGCTGTACTCGAGGATGCGCACGTCAGGGAAGGCGGCCACCTGGTTGAAAGTCACCGTGATCGTAGGACTCGTGTTGTTGGGCAACACGATGCCCGGGGCGTAATAAATTGCCTGCGATAAGCCATGGCCCGCGGTTGTGCCCGCCAGCTTGTAAGTGTTGGTGTTGTCGTCGACCACGGATACCACGGAAGAAGTGGGATCGCCCCAGCCTACCACCACGACATTGAGATCGCCGGCGGTTTCGGGAGTTGTGTAACTCACCGTTACGGTCGCGGTGTTCACCGGCGGAGGCGCATTGCTGTTCACCTGAACAAAGGCCTGACCTGCCGCGAGCGCGGGTACCAGGCACAATCCCATCAGGAGAGTAGCGATTCGAAAAGTGGCGGCTGAACGTGCAGAGGTGCGAGCAAAAATAGACATAATTGTCATAGTCTATCCAATCAGAGAACGAAGATTAGTGGCCAAGGGAGTACCCCCAAGAGATGGGCCGGCAGTCAGATGCACACCGATAGGATAGGGTTAGCTGATGCCGGTCGTCGTGGTTACGATCGGCTGGTAACGTTACTGGTACGGTAACCCGTCCGCGAAAAAATCGGTGATAAGATTTGCGCGATGGAGCATAGCGGCTCGGCTTTTCATGATGTGCAAGACCGGGTCGGCGGGCGCATGCCGGAACGGGAATCCAGGAACTCTCAGAACCTTCGCAGCCGCCTCGGAAAATACTGGCCGCAGTTGTTGATTGTGCTCTTCGGTCTTGGTTTGAGTGCGGCGCTTTTTGCGCTGCAACGCGCTCCGGTCGGCGGACGCAGTATCGTAAAGATTACAGGCGTCGATGCGGTCTACTATTTTGCCACCGCGCACTCCTTATTGTTTGATCGCGATTTTGACCTGACCAACGAGTTCCAGGTTCTCGAGCCGCACCAAATATTTCGCACTCAGGCTCGGCCGGCCAGCGGGAAGCCGGAGAATCCTTTCGCGGTTGGCTATCCGATCCTATCCATTCCATTTCTTGCTGCCGGAACCGCCGTAGACGCCCTGGCCGGCCGGCCCGCCGACGGATATTCGCAGTCGGCGCTCTTCTTTTACTTTCTCGCGAACATTACTTTTGTAGTTCTGGGAATGATTTTTCTATCCCGTCTGCTCGAACGCTTCGGGATGAGCCCGCTGCAGGCAATTTTTATTACCTTTGCCTTGTGGTGCGCCACCACGCTGGGGTATTACACGCTGTCGCCGATGTCGCATTCCGCAACCTTCATGATGGCCTCGGCTTTCATGCTGGTGTGGTGGCGGGTCAAGGACTCTTCGAGTCCCAAGGCCTGGGCGTTGTTGGGACTGTGCGGCGGCTTCCTGTCGATCTGCCGCTGGCAGGACATTTTCTACCTCGGGATTCCAGTGCTCTTCGAGCTCTCACGCAGCCGGAGGCTGGAGCCCTGGCGACGCTGGTTCATCTACGGCGGAGCGGCTGCGGTCTGCTGGATTCCGCAAGTGATGGAATGGAAGGTTATCTACGGCAGGTTCTTTACGATTCCGCAGGGTCCGGACTTTCTGCACATCCCGCCGCAGTACATGCAACTTGTCCTGTTCTCCACCAATCACGGCTGGTTTATCTGGACCCCGATTACCGCGCTGGGTGTGCTGGGTCTCCTTTATGGCGCTCGCAAGGCGACGGCATTGTACTGGCCTTGTCTGCTGGTGATTTTTCTCGAAGTGGGTGTGATGGGATCGATGCCGACCAACTGGCATAACAGTGAGTCCTTCGGCATACGGTCGCTGACTTCCTGCGTTCCCCTGATCGGGTTGGGAGTGGCCACGCTGCTGCGGGATCTCGGTCCTGGTTTCAAGGTTATCGTGACCGGGCTGGTCGCCCTCTGCGCCATCTACACCATCTTGTTTGCGGTTCAGTACCGGCTGGACCTGGTGCCGAAGGTCGGCACCCTGACCACGCAAGAGCTATTGTGGGACAAATTCTCGCTCCGACAAGCATATCGGCGAACTCATCGGCCGCCATCCGATTCGTCGCAACCTGCGCACTGATGCCCGCCGCAGTCAGAATCGGCTCAGACCATTAAGCATTCACAGTCTGCCTGAGTCACTCGTGTCATTCAGCCCGTTCCCATTGAGGTCCGGCCTAGCTGTTGCTTCTGCACTAGCGTTACCGAAGAGTCCGACGCTTATTCCTGCGCCCGGAACGATCCTGTATGATGGAGATTCTATGGCAACTTACCTCGTTACCGGCGTTGCGGGATTCATCGGGTCCACTTTGGCAAGGGAGCTCCTGGCGCAAGGCCATGAAGTCCGTGGACTGGATAATTTTTCCACCGGCAAACGCGAGAATGTGTCCGAGATACTAGGCCAAATCGACCTCCACGAAGCCGACCTGCTCGATCTGGACGCCCTTCACCAGGCCTGCCGCGGAGTGGACTATGTTCTGCACGAGGCTGCCATCCCTTCGGTTCCGCGGTCGGTCAAGGATCCGCTGGGAAACAACCGGGCGAATGTTGATGGGACGCTGAATCTCCTGGTGGCCTGCCGCGACGCTAAAGTGAAGCGTGTGGTTTATGCCGCATCGTCCTCCGCTTACGGCGATACGCCGACTCTGCCCAAGCGGGAGGACATGCCGCCTAATCCCATCTCGCCTTACGCCACCGCCAAGCTGGCCAGCGAGTATTACATGACTTCTTTTTTCCGCTGTTATGGCCTGGAGACGGTGTGCCTGCGCTATTTCAACGTCTTCGGTCCGCGGC
Organism: Terriglobia bacterium; assembly: GCA_963822555.1. GTDB lineage: Bacteria > Acidobacteriota > Terriglobia > Terriglobales > Acidobacteriaceae > JAIQFF01. Next base: position 1,799,169 of record CAWGHY010000002.1, on the reverse strand, counting down.
AGGACCCGACCTCGCCCTATTCGGGGGTTCTGGCCAAGTTCATTAATCAAATGCTGAGCGGAGAACAGCCGACCATCTTTGGCGATGGAAAACAGAGCCGCGACTTCACATACATTGAGAATGTGGTCGAAGCCAATTTGCTGGCCTGCCGCGCCGACGGCGGAAAAGTCGCCGGGAAAGTAATCAACGTAGCCACCGGCCGGCGCACCGATCTGTACCAGACCTTCCTGATACTGAAGAAACTCACCGGATACAGCGGCGACGTGAAATATGGTGCGGAGCGCGCCGGCGACGTTAAGCACTCCCTCGCCGACATTTCGCGCGCTGAGCAGTTCCTTGGCTACAAGCCGAAGGTAGATTTTGAAGAAGGTCTAAGCCGCACCGTCGAGTGGTACCGCAGCAACGATCCGAAACTTCAGACCGCCGAGCCGGCGACGCGCGATTCCGGGTTTTAAGGAGACCTAGCGGGTTGGCATTTTCCACGTCTCGCCGTAAATTTTTGCAGGCGGGCGCAGCCGTGGTCGCGACCGGCGCGCTGGCGGTGGTGGGCGAGGGCACGATTTCCGAGGCGAATCGCCCACAGGTCGTCTCCATCGAAATCCCCTTAACCCGGCTGCCCCAATCCTGGGACGGTTTCCGCATTGCGCAAATCAGCGACCTGCATTACGACAGCCACTTCTCAGTTGTACCCATCCGGAGAGCCGTGGATCTGGTCAACCAGCTGCAACCAGACCTGGTGCTGGTCACCGGCGACTTTATCACTTCACCATTTTTAGGACGCCGGCGGCTGCAAATCCAGGCGGCCAAAGCGATCGAGCCCTGTGCGGAACTGGTGGCTCAGATGCACGCCCCTTGCGGCGTTCACGCCAGCCTGGGAAATCATGATGCAAATACAGACCCGGCTCATATCACGTCAGTTCTCGAATCCCGTGGAATATCGGTGTTGCGGAATCGCTCAATTCCTCTCGAGCGCGACGGCAAACGGCTCTGGCTCTCGGGACTGGAAGACGTTTTGGGAGGGAAGTACGACCTCAAGCTGACCCTGAAGGATGTTCCGAAGGACGAGCCGGTAGTTCTAATGGTCCATGAGCCAGACTTCGCGCACTACGTGAAGAATGTCGACTTGCAGCTCTCCGGACATTCCCATGGAGGGCAGATCCGGTTCCCGCTGATTGGAGCTCCTTACCTGCCGGTGATGGGACGAGCCTATCCGCGAGGGCTGCGCCGCCTTGGTCCCCTCACTCTGTATACCAATATCGGCATCGGCACCATCTGGGTGCCGATGCGTTTAAACTGCCCGCCCGAGGTAACTCTGATCACGCTTCGAGCGGCGGCGGGCACGACGACCCGCAGCTAAGACGATCCCGGTCAAGTTTCTTAGTCAAGCGGATCGGTGCCGAGGAACGAGCTGGTACGGGACCTTGGCCGGCCCCGTTCTTCGCCTTCCTTCTGGGCGGGCGCGGGTCCAAAGCGTTCCGCGGCGGCTTCCGGAAGTTTCGAGTTCTGCGGGTTCGCGGCTCTTGAGAAAGAGCCAAACTTCGCCGCGGATTGATCTGCTCCTCCCGCGCCGGACGCGGTGGGAGAGGGCTTCGTGCCGGCCTGAGTCAGAGTCATGAACAGAAGTTCGAGGCGGCTGGATACGCCCAACTTGTCATACACCCGAAATAAATAATTCTTGATGGTGTGCTGGCTCAGTCCGAGGCGCTCCGCAATCTCGCGATTGGTGAGTCCTTCGGCCAGGCTGCGAACCACATCCAACTCCCGCTTCGACAGCAGGCTTAGACCATTGGAATCGACGGCGCGCACTACCGGAGAAGCCGCCAGCGCTTCCACTGCGAAGGATAATTGTTCACTATTGGCCCAGATCTGACCCTCGTAAACGCTGCGGATACACTTCGAAAGAGTCTCAACGGAGTCGTGGCGGCTGAAGATTCCGCGGGCCCCGGCGCGAAAAGCCTGCAGCACAGATTCTTTTTTCGAAGAGTCCAACAACATGATGGCAAACATGTCTGGGTTCGAGGCGCGCAATTCCCGCAAAAGTTCGAAGCCGCGCAAAGGCTCTTCGTCGAGATTGGAACTTAAGACGACCACATTCACGCGATGCAACTTCACGGCTGCGACCAAGTCGCGGGACTGTGCGGGGGGGCTGATCACTTCGAGCTGCGGATCACGGCGTAATGCGTCCGCCAGCAACTGGGTGTGAATCCGGGTGTCGTCCGCAACCAGAACGCGGATCGTTTGTACCCCTGGGTTTGGTGTCGCCTGCATGATCTCTCCCGTCACAAATCAGTCAAATAGCTACCAGCTGGTATCGACGCCAGCCGTCTGGAGAACAATGACTTCTTACGGAGGTCTTTTTTCTCCGGGAAAAGGATGGGAGAAAAGCGACTCGGGGGGAGGCCCATCTCTGGGCAGCTAAGAGTTTAGCGCAAATCGGCAAAGCGAAGCAATCGAAGAGTTGAAACGAATTGCAACCTTTTGGGGAAATAGGACTAATGTCTCATTATGATATTAGTAAACATGACCAAAGATCATGTAAGGCTAACCAGGCAATAGGTCAAAAGTCCCCGGCTGCCTAACTAAATGTATAGATATCAGTCTAATCCGTGGATTTGGAACGCCAGCGCCGAATCCAAGTATGCAGCTCTAGAGTGGATAGCGTAGTACTATATACTCTAGTACGGTTATCCTCTAATATGGATAATAGATTCTCTGGCTGCAGGAGACTAGTTACACCGGGCTAAGATGCCTCTTGCAGCAGCTTGCATCCGGCATTAGTCTGCAGTAGTTGTTAGGGCAGTTCCGATCAGTCTCTCCCCCCTGTGTTGCCCCAGTTCCAGACAATTCCACGCGTCATGCCAGGGTCACTCTGTCACATGTGACTCAGAGGGCGAAGCTATCAGTATAGGTCAACAACTTTCGGAATTCTCCGGTGCGGACACGATGACGAAGCACGAGCCGGCAAACTGGTATGCGGTGCAGACTCGGGCACGCAACGAGAAAGTAGTTTGCGAACGACTTCAGGAGCAGGGCTTAGAGACATTTTTGCCGCTGGTCACGGAAGTTCGGCGCTGGAGCGATCGCAAGAAAAAAGTTGAGCTTCCATTATTCAGCTGTTATGTGTTCGTCAAACTGACCTTCAGCAACAACGACGAGCGCATGCGGGTGTATCGCACCAGTGGAGTGTTTCGCATCGTCAGCATGCGCGGCGAAGCCGTTCCGATTCCTGACGAGCAGATCGATGCGCTGCGCACCGTAGTCACTCAACAGGTTCCCTGGTCAGCCCATCCCTTTCTGAAGATTGGTCAGCGAGTGCGTATTCGCGGCGGCTCTCTTGAAGGCGTGGAAGGGGTGCTGCTCTCGCGCAATGGCGACCGCACGCTGATAATTTCAGTCGATGCCATCCAACGTTCTCTGGCCGTAAGCGTCGAAGGTTACGACGTCGAAGCGCTTTAGTTCCCCCCGTTGTTGCCAGGATTTGCAAGGAGACTCCCCCTGTGGTTGAAAATTCAATGGAATCCGCAAAAATTTTAGTAGTAAGCAAGCCCGGATCTGCTCTCGATCTTGACTGGATTCCGGGTGAAAACCCGGGCTGGCAGCTCGAAACCGCGGGCAGCGGTTGGGAAGCCCTGGAGCGCGTCCATGCCGGACCCGGTCCGGACCTTATCGTGCTGGATCTGGCAAGCGGCGATGGCGAGGGGCTGCACACCCTGCGCTGGCTGCGCCGGGTGCGTCCCGATCTCGCGGTGGTGGTGCTGGCCGGCGCCGACGATGCAGATCAGAAGCTGGAAGCGATTCGCCTGGGTGCACAGGATTATCTGGTGCGGCCGCTTCGTCCGGAACAGCTCGCCAGCGCCATCCGCCGTTCGCTCTTTTACGACAGCGAAAGTGTAGAGAGCGAAATCGCGGCTGACGAAATCGAACAAATCGGAGACGACCTCTTCTTCGTCGCGGCCAGCCCCAGCATGCGCAAGATGCGGGCGCAGGCCGAACTGCTGGCTCAAACCAGCGCGCCGGTTCTCATCTCGGGAGAAAACGGCAGCGGCAAGGAGCTAGCCGCCCGGCTCATTCATAAGTTGTCAGTGCGCTCCGGCTTCCGCTTCCTCAAGATCAATTGCGCGACCCTGCCCGGCGACGTGCAGGAGAGCGAGCTGTTCGGAGTGAGCGGCAATGGACGCAGCAAGCCGGGCAAGCTCGAACTCTGCCAACGAGGCACGCTGTTCCTGAATGAAATTACAGAAATGCCCATGAGCCTGCAGGCCAAGCTGTTGCACGTGCTGCAGGATGGATATTTTTTCCGGCAGAACGGAGACAGCCGCATCGAGATGGATGTGCGGATACTGGCCGCTACCCAGGGCAACATCGAGCAGGCGATCGCGGGACGGAAACTGCGCGAGGATCTGTATTACCGCTTGAGCGCATTCACCGTGCATATGCCGGCGTTGCGCCAGCGTAAAGAGGAAATCCCGCTTCTGCTCGGCCACTTTATGAACCAGCTGGCCCGCCGTTACAGCCTGCCGGCGCGAATCTTTTCGGCGACCGCACTGGCCGCCTGCCAGCAGCATTCCTGGCCGGGAAATCTGCGTGAGCTGGAAAAATTTGTGAAGCGCTACCTGGTGGTGGGTGACGGAACCACCAATCTGGCAAGGGCGGACGCCGACGGCGATATGGCGTTCTGGAATGCCTATTTGCCGGAGAACGAAAAGTCGGGACTGATGCTTGAGCCGGTGGAACCGGCGTCCGCGATTTCGGGTTTGAAGTCGCTGGTGCAGAGCGTAAAGGGCGAAGCCGAACGCAACGCCATCACCACGGCGCTCGAGCAGGCCCGCTGGAACCGCAAGGCGGCGGCCCGGCTGCTGAAGGTGAGTTACCGCACTTTGCTCTACAAGATCGAGCAATACCACATGACGCCTCCGGCTGGCCATCTGTCGGGTTACGGCAGCGGCAATGGCGGACTCAGGGAGCGCGGTGTGTATCAAAAAGGTTAGGCGGCAAGGCCGACGGCGTAGGTGAAAAAAGCATCCCACAATCGAGATTTAGTTTTTTGACAGGACATTTAAAAGGACCGGCGAACGTCGCAAGCAACAGGACGACCGGCCTCGAGGCCATCATGCAGCAATTGGTAAAAAAAATCCGGGTACCGTTTTTCATGGTTCTACTGCTGGCGTTTGTGGCTGGAGCAGGGAATCCCCAGGCGTGGTCTCAGAACCCGTCGTCCGCAACCAGCGCGAAAGTGGAACAGGCAGCCGCTGCGCCGGCGAGTCCGGCCGCACCGGCTGAATCCGTCGTCCCTGCGCACAGGGACCGATCCATACCCGTCATTGGGGGCGGCGACTTACTTAAAGTGAGCATCCTCGGCGCGCCTGAGTCCGATCAAGAGGTGCGGGTGAGTTCGGACGGCACCGTCAACCTGAACTTTATCGGAGCGGTGGCGGTAGCCGGACAGACCACCGAGCAGGCCCAGGTGATCATCGCGAAAAAGTTGATTGCGGGTGGCTTCTTTAAAGATCCGCAGGTTTCCGTCTTTACCAAAGAGTATGCCACGCAGGGAGTTTCAATTTTAGGAGAAGTGCAGAAGCCGGGCGTCTATCCCATGCTGGGAGCGCGCACTTTGTTTGACGTTCTGTCGCTGGCCGGCGGCACCACCAACCGGGCGGGAAAACTGGTGAGCATTACGCACCGCGACGATCCGCAGAAGCCGACCACGGTGACCATGTCGAATAACGCTGCCGAATCGGTGCACAGTAATGTTGAGGTTTTCCCCGGAGACACCATCGTGGTGTCGCGGGCGGGCGTGATCTACGTCTCGGGTGATGTGCACAAGCCGAGCGGCGTGATCATGGAGAACGGTTCGGATATGACCGTACTGCAAGCCATTGCCATGGCGGAAGGCGTGTTGCCCGACGCCGCCTTGAACAAATCCAAGTTGATTCGCCGGACGCCCAACGGACCGCAGGAAATACCGCTGCGGCTCAAGGACATGTTTGCCTCGAAAGCCCCCGATGTCCACCTGCAGGCTGAAGACATCGTTTTCATACCCAACAGCGCAGCCAAGAGTGCGGGCAAACGCAGCTTGGACGCGATTATTTCAACCGCAACCGGGTTGGTCATTTACGGAATCCGGCCATAAGCCGGTCACCGCAAATTTGTCACTGTAGTCCAGCCACAACCAAGAATCACAATCCCGGCTGCCAGATCGAAAGCAAATTTAGCGCGGGTTACGGAGGCACGGCGTGAGCAAGAACTTTGAATTGATGCGACGAGCAGGAAACGGTTTTGAACGCAAGCAGCCAGCTTATCTTGACGTTCATGCGGAACAGTTGCCGTCGCCCTCCGTCCTGGGGTCGGCGGTCGAGAGCCATGCTCTCGATTGGCGGCGTGCGCTCGACATCCTGGCCAAGCATTGGCGGCTGTCGGCGATTTTTGCCATCGCCGTCTTCCTCACCGTGGTCGGGGTCACCTATTTCACCCGGCCGGTGTATGAGGCCACCGCGCGCATGGAGATCGATCCCTCGGGCGAAACCTTTTCTCTCGACGGCAGTGCTGGATCGACCGATTCGGAGTACCTCGAAACCCAGGCCCAGGTGCTGCAGAGTGGCGGTGTGGCCGTCGATGTCATCCGCAAGCTGCATCTCGACCAGAATCCTGAACTCGTGGGCGAAGGCAATCCCGACGATAATTCGACCGCTCCGGCGCCCGATTCAAGCGTCAGCGGCATGGACCTGACGGTACGGGAAAAGCGCGCATTGCACCGTTTCTCGGGCCTGTTGACGGTCCGCCGCGATACCGCCAGCCGCCTGGTCTTGGTCGGTTTTTCCAGCCACGATCCCCAACTCGCGGCTCTCATCGCGAACACCGTGGTGCAGACCTTTATTGACGACACTTTTCAGAACCGGCACAACGCCATCATGAAGTCTTCGGAGTGGCTGTCGAAGCAACTCGACGACATTCGCAGCAAGATGGAGACCTCCAGCCGCGCTCTGGCGGAATTCCAGGGAGCCATTGGCGTGTCTGACGTCGAGGGCGGAAGCACTTATACCGAGCACATGGCCGAACTCAGCCGCCAGTTCACCCAGGCGGAGGCGGAGCGGATTCAACTGCAGGCGCTGCTCAAGAACGATCAGGGCAATCTGGATTCGCTTCCCGAGGTTCGCACCAGTCCGGTGGTGCAGCAGTTGAGCCAGAAATTATCGGAACAGCGGGCTGAGCTTTCGCAGGCGCAGGTGGTCTACGGCGTTAATCACCCGGTGGTCAAGAAGCTGCAAAGCCAGGTCGACGAATTGCAGAACCAGTTGAACGGCCAGAAGCACGCGATCGTCAACTCGATGCGGGCGAGTTATGCGGCAGCCGAAGCGCGGGAACAGCTGATGGCCGCCGAAATGAAAGGCACCACCAAGGAAATCGGCCAGATGGCGCAATACACCGCGCTCAAGAAAGAAGTGCAGACCGAAGTCGATCTGTATAACTCGCTATACGCCAAGATCAAGGAAGCGGGCATTGCGGCCGCCTCGAAATCGGCCAACATCCGCATCGTCGATCCCGCCCTGGTGCCGGACACTCCGAGCAAGCCGCGCTGGGCTTTGAATCTGGCGCTGGGCCTGCTGGGCGCCGCGTTTGGCGGCATCATGCTGGCTTTCGTCGCGGAAGAGCTGGACAACAAGCTGCGTTCGCCGGAGGACATCAAGGAATGGATTGGAAACTCGAACGTCTCCATCATTCCGGTCATTGGCGAGGCGGAGCGTCAGGAAGCGCGTCTGACCTGGTCGAAGCGCATTGTGGGATTCCTGCCCACGGCCGCGACCACCACCGAAGATACGCTGACCAACAGCTTCTTCCTGGAGCGGCCGAACTCGCCGGAAGGCGAAGCGGTGCAGGCTCTCTATGGTTCCATCATGCTGTCGCGGCATGGCCACCCGCCGCAGGCTTTGCTGATTACCTCGGGCTTCCCGGGGGAAGGCAAGACCACCGTGGCTTTGAACCTTTCTTATGCGTTGGCGAAACAGGGCCGCACTTGCCTGGTGGATGCCGACCTGCGGAAGGGAAGGCTGGCGCGGGCGTTTGGCCTGACTTCGAACCAGGGCTTGAGCGAAGTCCTGCGCGAGGACATGAGCCTGGACAATGCTTTACTTGAAGTCCCGGGCATGAGCAGTTTGTCGATTTTGCCGGCCGGCACGTTGAAGGGAAATGCCGGACAGCTCATCTGCTCCCAGACCATGCAGCAAATCGTGCAGGAGCTGCGCGAACGCTTCCAGTTTGTGGTCATTGATTCCGCACCCATCCTGCCCTTCGTGGACGGGCGGGCTCTCTCCACTCTGGCGGACGCAGTGATCCTGGTCGGCCGCTCGGGGATCACCACCCGTCAAGCCATGCGGCGCAGCGTCGAGCTGCTTTCGGAAATTCATGGAGCCCCCATTCTGCAGGTCGTGCTCAACGCGGCCCAGTCGAACTCCATTGACTACAAGCATTACGGGTACGGCTATACCTACGAAGATACGGCGCCACGTTGATGTGGGTGTCCGCGACGCGATTCGCGGACATCTTTAAAGACTTACCCGGGCCCCAGTTTTCGCTTGCGGTCGTAAACCATAAGGGGTTGGAAAAGTAGCCGAATGCAACTTCGAACACTGACGAGAGAGGACAAAGTTATGTCCGCCGGAACTATGGAACATGTCGGTAATGCTCTGAAGGTCAAGCCCGAGAGCAACGGGTTTTTGAAATACCGTTCTGCGCTGATTTTTGCGTCGCAGGCCGTGCTCATCGTGCTGACCTACTACGCCAGCTTCCTGCTGCGTCTGGACACCGACTTCGACGCGGCCAGCCGGGCGATGTTCTGGAAGACCCTGCCTTTTGTTCTGGTCATCAAGCTGGTGTTGTCCTATCAGTGTGGCCTGATGCATGGCTGGTGGCGTTATGTGGGCATCAGCGACCTGCTGGACATCAGCAAAGCGTCGTTGCTGAGTTCCTCCCTGATTTTTTGCCTGGTGGAAGCCGTGCTGCGGCTGCCGGGATATCCTCGGTCGGTGGTGGTGATCGACCTGTTTCTGACCATCATGGCACTGGGCGGCGCCCGCTTCGCGGTCCGCGCCTACACCGAACGCGCCCGCACTTACGGGGCGCAACGCAACACTCTGGTGGTCGGAGCGGGAGAGGCGGGCAGCGCCATCGTCCGCGAGTTGAAGCAGAACTCGGCTCTGAACTACAACCCGGTCGGGTTTGTGGATGATGATCTCAGCAAGAAGGGCGTCAAGATCCACGGCGTCAAAGTTCTGGGCGGCACCGACGAGCTGCACGAGTTGGTCCTTGAACACCACGTCAACTGCGTGATGATTGCCATACCCCAGGCCAAGGGCAGGCTGATCGAACGAATCATCGCCAAATGCCGGGAGTGCAAGGTGGATTTCAAGATTCTTCCTCCCATCGGCGAGCTGATCAACAAACCGCCTTCTGTCAGCCAGGTTCGCCAGCTGCGGGTGGAAGACCTGCTGGAACGCGAGCCGGTGGCGCTCGACATGGACCAGATTCGCGGCCGCATCGAAGACAAGGTGCTGCTAGTGACCGGGGCCGGCGGTTCGATTGGCTCGGAACTGGTGCGGCAGGCGGCTGCACTCAATCCCCGACAGCTGGTTTTGCTCGACCGCTCGGAAAACGATTTGTTCAAACTGGGCCACGAACTCTCGCGCAAATTTCCCCAGCTGGATTACGTTCCCGTGGTCGGCGACATTCAGGACGTAACCTTACTGCGCGATGTGTTCGCGACGCATCGGCCGCAATCCGTATTTCACGCCGCGGCCTACAAGCATGTGCCCATGATGGAGCGGAATTGCTTCCAGGCGATCACCAATAATATTTTTGGCACCTATAACGTGGCGCTGCTCTCGCGGCAGTACCGGGTGGAAGATTTCGTTCTGATCTCCTCCGACAAAGCGGTGAACCCGACCAACATTATGGGTGTTACCAAGCGGGTCGCGGAATTGATCATGCAAGGTCTGCAGGAAGACGGTACCACCCGCTTCATGGCAGTCCGGTTCGGCAACGTGCTGGGCAGCAATGGCAGCGCGCTGCCCTTGTTCGAGCAACAGATTGCCGCCGGCGGTCCGGTCACGGTCACTCATCCCGATGCCCGGCGTTACTTCATGACCATTCCCGAGGCGGTGCAACTGGTATTGCAGGCCTCGAGCATGGGTCGGGGTGGAGAGATCTTCGTACTCGATATGGGCGAGCCCGTCCGTATTCTCGACCTGGTGCGCAATCTGATCCGGCTCTCGGGTCTCGAACCCGATCGCGATATCAAGATCGACTTCGTGGGCTTGCGTCCGGGAGAGAAGATGTTCGAAGAACTCAAGCTGGAAGGCGAGGACGTGAAGCCGACCGCGCATGAGAAGATCCGCCTGCTCACGGGCAGCCGAACCACCTTCGAACAGATGTCGGCCTGGCTGGATGAACTCTCCATGCTGGTGCAGGCGAAAAACGTGCACGGCCTGGTGACCAAGCTGGTGACCATCGTGCCCGAGTACTGGCCGAGTCCCGAGATTATTTCGTTGGGCGCAATCGATCGCCATGATCAGGCGCTGAATCACCAGTTGGCCCGCGCCACCCTGGCGTCGGCGTCGCAATCCGCTGAATCAGCGGCCTGAACCGAATCGGCCCTCCCCCCGGCTTACCCCTCCCCCGGTTGTTGCCATGACTCTTATGACTGAAAAATCCTATATTCCATTTCATCGTCCTTCGATTGGTCAGGAAGAAAGCGACGCCGTGCAGAAAGTCCTGAGCTCGGGGTGGCTGACCACCGGACCGGTCGCCATTGAATTCGAAAAGCAGTTTGCCGCCTTCGTGGGCTGCAAACATGCCATCGCGGTAAATTCCTGCACGGCAGCGTTGCAACTGGCGCTCGATGCCATCGACCTGAAACCGGGCGATGAGGTTCTGGTACCCTCCTACACCTTTACCGCGACCGCGGAAGTAGTCACCTATTTCGGAGCCCGTCCGGTGCTGTGCGACAGCGTGCCCGGAGGTTTCAATATCGATCCCGCTGACGCCGAGCGGCGAATCACGGAGAAGACGCGGGCGATTATTCCGGTCCATATTGCGGGCGAAGCCTGCGACCTCGACGGCGTACATGCCATGGCGCGTCGCCACGGCATCCACGTGATTGAAGATGCCGCGCACACCTTGCCGGCTTGGTATCACGGCCGCCAGATCGGAACTATCTCCGAGATGACGGCGTTCAGCTTTTATGCCACCAAGACCATTACCACGGGTGAAGGCGGCATGCTGGCCACCGACAATGATGACTACGCGCAGCGGGCCAAGATGATGCGCCTGCACGGCATCGGAGGCGACGCCTGGAAGCGCTATTCGAAAGCCGGTTCGTGGTTCTACGAAGTACACCGCGCCGGCTACAAAATGAATCTGCCCGATTTGCTGGCGGCAGTGGGCGTGGCCCAGCTGAAAAAATGCGAGCAGTTCTGGAAGAGCCGCAGCCGGATCGCAGCCTATTACCGGGAAAAGTTTTCGCGGATTGAGGAAGTGCAATTGCCGCCGTGCGCGGTCGATCCCTCGGAACACTCCTGGCACCTGTTCGTTCTGCGTTTGCGGCCCGAGATGCTGAGCATCGGTCGCGATGAATTTATCGAAGAGTTGAAGGCGGCAGGCATCGGAACCAGCGTGCACTTCATTCCGCTGCACCAGCATCCCTATTACATCGAGCATTACGGCTACCAGGCGGGCGACTTCCCGCAGGCCGAGGATGCCTACTCGCGCTGCATCTCGCTGCCGATTTATCCCGACCTTACCGAGGCGCAGATGGCCCAGGTGGTGGGAGCAGTCACCAACATCGTTACCCGGAGCCGCAAGTTCGCCGCGGTATGAACACGGTCGATACAATCTCCGGCATGCCCCGCATGGCGAGCGCAAGCGGCGGTCTGAGCGCGTGGAATTTTTCGCCAGGCAAACGCTGGTTGGATGCCGCGGTGGCCGGCGTCGGCCTGACCGTGGTCCTGCCGCTGATGGCGGTCATCGCGGTGGCGGTTCGACTGACATCCAGCGGACCGGTTCTGTTTCGCCAGCGGCGGGTGGGCCGAGAAGGCAAGCTGTTCGAGATTCTAAAATTCAGGACCATGGTTCACCGCCCCCAAGGCGACGGTCCCGGAGTCACGCGCAAAGGCGATGCCAGAGTGACCGCCATGGGGCGGATATTGCGGCGGGTGAAGCTGGACGAATTGCCGCAACTCTTCAATGTGCTGCGGGGAGACATGAGCCTGGTGGGGCCGCGTCCCGACTTGCCGGAATTCTGCCAGGCGGTGCGTCCGGAACAGCAGCGGGTTTTCGCCCTGCGGCCGGGCATCACGGGATGGGCGACCTTGCATTTCCGGGACGAAGAAAAGATTCTGGCGGCGGTTCCGGAGGGCGAGACTACGCATTACTACGTCGAGCACATTCTTTCGCAGAAGACGGAACTGGACCTGGCGTACGCCGACCGGGCGTCCTTCACCGGCGACCTGAAAATTATCCTGCGAACTTTGACTGGAGTATAGTCGTCGCGGGCTCGGGCGGCGGATCGCATTTCGATTTTGTAACCATGTCCCAACTTCAGCCTACGACCAAAGAGTTCCTGGCCTCCTCCGACGATGCCGTCGAGAAGGCGTTCTTCTCACGCGTATTTGTTCCCAACCGCAGCGTAAAAACCACTTACGCGAAACGGTTGGACGATCTGAACGCGGTAGCTTTCCGGCACATCGCCAAGATTAACGAGTCGCCGGTAAAAATCATGGACGTCGGCATGTCCTCGGGCATCAGCACCGCGGAATGGCGAGATCAGCTGGCGGCCCAGCAGATTGATTTCGACCTGACCGGAACCGACCTCACCATCGATGCGTTGCTTTACTCGTACTCGAATTATGGAATGCTGTTCGACCGCAAAGGCAACCTGCTGCATTTCGATCTCTGGGGCAAAGGCTGGCCGCCGCATCAGCGTGGCATCAAGTTTCACTACCTGCGTCAGCTGGTCACTAGTTCAGTCTTTCGCTGTGCCTCGGCCTTCGGCGGCAAGATAGAAACCACGCCGGTAAAGCTTCTGAGCCGGGGATTTTCGGATAACGGGCGCTGCCGCGCTGTAGAAGACGATCTGGCTCAGGCCAATCCTCCGGCTTTCCAGCGCGCCTTTCATGTGATTCGAGCAGCGAACATTCTGAATCTGGCGTACTTCGCAGAGTCGACCCTGCGCACTATGCTGAATACGCTCAAGGAGCGGCTCAAGGATGGCGGGCTTTTGCTGGTGTGCCGCACCGACGGTGCAACCAACAATGGAACCGTGTTCCAGCTGTCGTCGTCGCGCCTGGTGGCAGTCGATCGCATCGGCGCAGGATCAGAAATAGAGCCCCTGGTTTAGTAGTAAAGGTTTAGTCGTACGGCAATACCGGTGGCCCTGTCCGCCACTGGACATTTTGTTCGCCAGTCCCCGCGGCGATCAGAATCATTTCTAAAGAAGGTTGGATTTACCTCTTTATGAAGCGTGTTCTGCTCATCGCTTATGCGTATCCCCCGTGTAATGAAATTGGGGCGCTGCGGCCGGCGGGTCTGGCCAAGTATTTGCCCCGCTTCGGGTGGGAACCCACGGTGCTCACCGTGAAACTTCCCGGCCCGCGTCCGGGTACGGCGCAGGTGGTTGAGACCGGCGACGAGGATGTGCTGCAGACCTGGAAGATGAGGTTTGGCCTCGAAGGCAAACGCAGTCTGCACGAACAGCTGGGCTTGCCGATGGCGCAGAAACGCGACTCCCGGCTGGTGCATACCAAAATCCTCTTTGCGATGCGCTACCTGCTGACCTTTCCCGATGCCACCAAGGGCTGGATTCCTTTTGCCCTACGGGCGCTCGAAGACGTGAAGAAGAGCATGAGCGTCGACGCCATTGTGACCACGTCGCCTCCGGTTTCGGCTCACATGATTGGGCGCAAAGCCAAAGAAATGTTGGGCTGTCCCTGGATCGCCGACCTGCGCGATTTGTGGTCGCAGAATCTGGCGCAAGGCAACGATCTGGTGCGGCTGCTGGAGCGCTCGGTCGAACGGAAGACCTTGCGCGACGCGGATGCGCTGGTCAGCGTTTCCGAGCCCTGGGCGGACCGTTTGCGCGAGTGCTATCCCGGCAAACTGGTCTTCAGTATTACCAATGGCTTCGATGCCGATGATTTCCGAAGCAAAGCCGAGGCGCTTACGCCGGCTTTTACCATCACCTATACCGGACGGCTTTACGAAGGCAAACGGGATCCGACTCCGCTCTTCGAAGCCATTCAGGAATTGATCCGGGAGGGCGTGATGGAGCGGGAAGCGGTTCGAGTCCGGTTTTACGGCTCCATCGAACCCTGGCTTCCGGTCCTGGTCAAGTCCTTCGGCCTGGAAGATGTCGTTCAGGTGGCTGGCCTGGTCAGCCGGGATGAAGCTTTACGCCATCAGCGGGAATCCCAGGCCCTGCTCATGCTTTGCTGGTCAGACCTGCGCGAGACCGGACAGCACACCGGAAAGGTGTTCGAATATCTGGGCGCGAGGCGACCTGTGATTGCGGTTGGAGGCAGTCGCGGGGTGGTCAGCGACCTGCTCGAGCAAACCAGAACCGGAGTGCATGCGCGTTCGAAAGAAGAGTTGAAGAGTACCTTGCGCGCCTGGTACGCCGAGTATCGCCAGACCGGCCGGGTTCTGTTTCGCGGCGAAGAGAGAAAAATACGTTCCTATACGCATGAGGAAATGGCGTCGCAGTTCGCCGATATCCTCGAGGGCGTCACCGCGGGTAGTGTATCGCAGGCCAATGCCGCGCACGTCTAGATGGCGAAATCACTGGCCATAACATCCGTCACAACCGGCATCTAAACCAACCGTAACCGACACGCAGCCCAAGAGAGAACCGGGCCACCCAGCATGGCATCACCAGCAACCACAAAAAACGTTTTCACCAGCACCGGAGATAACCGCTGGCTGGCCATCACCCTGACTGTGTTCTATGCATTGGTCCTCGGCGTCATGGTGGCGGAAGGGCAATGGCTACTGGCGGCCGCGCTGGTGGCAGCTCCACTGGTATTTCTCTGGCCGGTACAGGTTGCGCTGGGAGCATTTGCCCTGTTGATTCCCTTCGACAGCGCGACCTTCTCCCGGGGCGATGGAAATAACGGAACGACGCTGAACTTTGTGGTAGGCGCGGCGGCGGCTTCCATTCTTATTGTCACCGCGCTGGCGGGACGCCGCCTGCAAAAGCCGCCCCGAGCCGCGCTATGGTGGACACTGCTGATCGTATGGTATGCGCTCACCTATTTGTGGGCGGTCGATCCCCGCGCCTCGATGGTCCGCTTGCCGAGCGCGGCGGCTTGTCTGATTCTGTATCTGGCCGCGACCTCTCTGCGGGTGCGCGACAACGAGTTCCGGGGAATTGTTGTGGCTGCGATTTTGGGCGGATGCCTGGCCGGACTCTATTCTTCGTACGAGTTCTATCACCACGTCGGCTGGTCGGGCACGGTGCGCAGCTCGCTGGTCATGGGCGATGAGGCCATCAATCCCAACATCTTTGCCACTCGACTGCTCTTGCCTCTGGCGCTGTCGGTGGGCGCATTCTTTTCGGTGCGCAAGATCTGGCTCAAGACCATTGCGCTGGGCTGCAGTGCGCTCCTGACCTTGGCCATCCTGCTGACCCTGTCACGCGGTGCGGCGCTGGCGGTACTGGTGATGGCGTTCGTATTCTTGCTGCGCTTCGGCGTGAATGCGCGAATCCTGGCGGTGGGCGCCTTGTTCGGCGGCATCACCCTTACCCTGCCCACCGAGTTTTTTACGCGCTTCGGCAATGCTGCCAAGACCGGCGGAGCAGGGCGGTTAGATATCTGGCTGGTCGGCTGGGAGATGCTGAAACACTACGGCCTTTACGGCGCCGGAATCAGCAATTTCTCCACCGTGTACTCGATTTACGCCGGATACGCGCCGCGCTTCGTAGGATTCGATCGCGCGTCCCACAACCTCTATCTGGAGATGTCAGTCGAAGCCGGATTGATTGGAATGTTTTTCCTGCTGATGGCGGTTCGAACCCAGCTGTGGACGGGAAGAATCAACCGCCGCCGCCTGGGCAAACCGAATCCCTGGCTGATCGCCGCGGAAGCGGCCAGCTGGTCGATCATGACGGCGGCGATGTTTGCCCACATTTTCTGGGAAAAAAGCTTTTGGCTGCTTTGGATCATGGTCGCTTTCAGCACTCAGCTTTACAAGAACAGCTTCCAGAATGGCGACCACTCGCCATCCCCGGAACCCGCCAGGGTCAGACCACGAAACCCGGCCTTTCTGTAACCCGCGCTGCTGTGTCGCCGGGTCTTGCCGCTTCGCCACGTTCTAAAATCAGAGCGATATTGGGCCCCAGAACTAACCGTTGCTCATGACCAGAATGGCTACCGATGTGTCGTCGAAGGAAGGCACGATCCCCCGCCCGATGTCTCAACCATCGGCGGCGATGACCAGCGTGGTGGTGGATGCCTCCTGTTTCACTCTGCCTTACGATTACTCGTTGTGCGACGCGCTGGCCGAACAGGGATGCCGGGTCTTTCTGGCGCGCAGTGAATTTCTGGCGGGAGAGTGGACGCGCAGTGCGTCCGGCTTCGAAAGCTGGAACCACTTTTATCGCTTGAGCCACGGCAAGAAGCGCCGCGGAGTTTTCGCTCCGCTATGGAGATTCATCAAGGCGGGAGAACACCTGGTGGACATGCGGCAGTTCGTGCCCCGTATGCGCCAGCTGAAGCCCGACGTCATACATTTTCAGTGGCTGCCCGTGCCCCTGTTGGATGGGCTCTTCCTCAGCGACTTGAGTAAAGTTGCACCCCTGGTGCTGACCATCCACAATGCCCGTCCGCATGGCAGCCTGATGCAGCGGCTCTTTCAGGATTTCCGCAGGACGGCGATCCTGGGGCATTTTCAGGCGATTATCGTGCACTCCCAGTTCACCAAGCGGCAGATCGTAGAAATGAACTGGGCTCCGGCCGACCGCCTTCATGTGATTCCGCACGGCGTGCTCGACTACTACCTGTCCTTTGCTGAAAACCGTGAGACGGCGCCGCTCTCCAACGGGAACCAGACTGTGATGTTTTTCGGCAACATCGAAGCCTACAAGGGGCTGGATGTGCTGATCCGGGCCTTCGCCTTGATGCCGGCCGACCTGCAGGCGCGTACCCAGCTTTTGGTCGCTGGCTCTCCCAACACCGACATTGCCGCACTGAAAAAGCTGGCGCGAGATCTTAAGATCGAATCACGCATCGTCTGGAGGCTGGGTTACATTCGCGAGGAGGAAGTTCCCGAGCTCTTCCGCGCGGCGAGCATCGTGGCGCTTCCCTACCGCGCCATCGATCAGAGTGGTGTCCTGATGACCGCTGTGGCCTTCGGCAAGGCCATTGTCGCCAGCCGCACCGGAGGTTTCCCCGAAGTCATTCAAGACGGGGTCAACGGAATTCTGGTAACCCCGGGCAACGCGCAGGAGCTGGCGGGGGCGCTGCAGAGCTTGCTGGCGGACCCGGCTCGCAGATTCGCCGTGGAGCAAGCGACCAGTCATTTGGCGCGGACGGAACTGGCCTGGTCGAGCAGCGCGGAAAAGACGGTTGCTCTCTACGACGCGGTCCGGGCGGAGCGCGGGCGCGATTACCTTACCCGATGAGAAATTTTCCAGCAGTCGACAGCCTCTTGATCGACCCCAGCCTGACGGACGTGGACCTGTTTCCAAACCTCGCGCAGCGATCCACCTTGCGGGTGCTGGCGGTGCTGGAGGGTTCGATGGTTTCGGGCCCGGCGAAGAATCTTTTTGAGTTTTGCCGGGTGGCGCGAACGCTTTCGACGGGCACTGCGGTTGATCTCACGCTGGTCACCTTCCACCGTTCGCTGGCGCTCGACTGTAGCCAGGATACCCAGCTCATCGAAGCCGCTCAGCAGGCCCACGTCGCGGTGGAGCGTATTCCGGAGCGCTTTGTGTTCGACATGCAGGTCGTCTCCCGCCTGCGCAAGCTGGTAAAGCGTTTCAACCCCGACTTGATTCAGACTCACGCCTCGAAATCGCATTTCCTGCTGCGTTGTTCCGGCGTAACGAAGAGCAGGCCGTGGATTGCGTTTCATCACGGGTACACCAGCACCGATTTTCGTTCGCCGATTTACAACAGCCTCGATCGCTGGTCGTTGCAGGCTCCGGACCGGATTGTGACGGTGAGCCTGGCCACGAAAGAGCAGTTGCTGCGGCACGGCGTACCCAGGGAGCGCATTACGGTTGTGCACAATGCCGTGCAAGGACAGCTGCGTCAACCGATTCAGAGCGACGCTTCCGCCCTCCGGCAGAAGAAAATCGCAGTCGGAGTATCACCGGACGAAAAACTGATTTTATGTGTCGGCCGGCTGTCACAGGAAAAGGCGCAGATCGATCTGGTAAGTGCCATGGTTCATCTGCGGAAGACGAGACCCGATCTTGCGGTGCGGGTGATGATTGTCGGGGACGGCCCGGAGCGGGAGCGCATCCAGCAAGCCATTCTATCTGCCGGCGTCGGGGAGAGCATCATACTTACTGGCCACTTGAAAGACGTCACTCCTTATTACGAGGCGGCCGATGTGCTGGCCATTCCATCGCTCAGTGAAGGGTCGCCGAATGCGCTGTTGGAGGCGATGGCGTTTGGTGTGCCAGTGGTGGCGACCGAGGTGGGAGGAATTCCTGAAATCGTAACCAACGGAAAGACCGCGCTGCTGGTGCCGGCGCGCGATCCCGCGGCCATGGCGGGAGCCCTCGAGCGCTTGATTTCCGATCCGGCTGCCGCGGCGAGTGTGGCCGCGCAGGCGCGGAAGAAGGTTGAAACGGAGTACTCACCGGAGTGGCGCGCCAAGACTCTAATCAGCATTTATGACGACGTCTATGGCCGACGTCAACTGGGTTAGCAGGATGCAGGGCGAATCGCCTGAGTCATAGTCTGCAATTGGACTGAGTGCGAGGATATAAGGCAAGGATTTCTCGGGGAAAGGACACGCAATGAAAGTACTGGTTACGGGGCATGGAGGTTATATCGGGACGGTTCTGGTCCCGATGTTTCTGAAAGCTGGTCATGACGTGGTGGGCCTGGATACCCATCTTTATCGTTCCTGCACCTTTGGAGCGGAGCCGGTTGCCATTCCGGAAATCGTGAAAGATTTGCGGGATGTCGAAACCTCCGATCTCGAGGGATTCGATGCCGTCATTCATCTGGCGGCGTTGTCCAACGACCCGCTGGGGAATCTCGACCCTCAGCTGACCTTCGATATCAACCATCTGGGATCGGTACGCCTGGCCCGCAAGGCCAAGGAAGCAGGCGTGCCGCGCTTCCTGTTTTCGTCGTCCTGCAGCACCTACGGGTCGGCCGGCGACGATATGCTGGATGAAACCAGCAGCTTCAATCCCGTGACCCCTTACGGGCAGTCGAAAGTGCTGGTGGAGCGCGACCTTTCGGAACTGGCAGACGGCCGCTTTTGCCCGGTATATCTAAGGAATGCCACCGCCTACGGGGTGTCTCCCAAGCTGCGGTTCGACCTGGTATTGAATAACCTGGTGGCGTTCGCCCTGACCACCGGTCAGGTCTTGATGAAGAGCGATGGCACGCCCTGGCGGCCCATCGTGCATATCGAAGACATTTCACGCGCGTTTCTGGCGTTAATGACGGCGCCGACGAACGTGGTCTTTAATCAGGCTTTTAATGTAGGAATCAACGAAGAGAATTACCGCATCCATGAACTGGCGGACATGGTGAAGGAAGTTGTGCCGGGGTGCCAGATCGAGTTTGCTCCGGGCGCGGGCCCGGACAAGCGCTGCTACCGGGTGGATTGCAGCAAGATCAAGCGTCTGGTGCCAGCTTTCCAGCCGCAATGGAATGCGCGCAAGGGAGTGCGCCAGTTGTACGACGCCTACCGCGCCGTAAACCTGACGCTTGAAGACTTCCAGAGCACGCGCTATTCGCGGATCGATTACATTCGCGGGTTGTTGCGGGACAAGCAGTTGGATTCCGGGTTGCGCTGGACCGCAGCGGAAACGGTGGCAGGCGTGCGCTGAAGACGATGCGGTCAGTAAACAGCAAGTGAACGTGCAGTGCCAGACCACTCTCAAGGGAAGAGGAAACAAAAAGGATGATCTTTACCGAAACCAAGTTGAAAGGCGCGTTTGTGATTGACATCGAGCACCGTGAGGACTCGCGCGGATTTTTTGCCCGCACCTTTTGCCAGAACGAGTTCGAGGCGCACGGCCTGAAGCCGACGATCGCACAGGCGAATATCGCTTTCAACCATAAAAAGGGAACGCTGCGCGGAATGCACTTCCAGTTTCCGCCTGCACCCGAAACCAAGCTGGTGCGCGCCACCCGGGGGGCGATTCTGGACATCATCGTCGATCTCCGGCCGGAAAGCCCAACCTACCTGCAACACGTCGCCGTCGAATTGAGCGAAGACAATGGCCGGGCGCTGTACGTCCCGGAACGCTTCGCCCACGGCTACCAGGTGCTGCGGGACAAGACCGAGACCAGCTATCAGGTCGGCGAGTTTTACACGCCGGGCACTGAAGGTGGGTTGATGTACAACGATCCCCGGCTGAAACTGAGCTGGCCTTTGCCGGTGTCGGTGATTTCGGAGAAAGACGCGGTCTGGAAGCTGCTGGAGCAACAGGAGCCGGAGATCAAGCGCCGTATGAGCATGGGGGCGAGGGAGCCGGCGACGGTGTGATCGGGCTCTCAGGCATGGTCACTCCGAAGCGCAGGGTTTCGCCGACGGACCTGGCCTCGGAATGACAAGGGTTGGGGCGGGCATTCTGCAGTCTGCATTTTTAAGGATCCAGGAAACTTTAAATGATCATTGTTGATAACGCATTAAAAGCGAGAGAAGCCGAAGGGCGGCCTATTCGGGTGGCCTTGATCGGCGCCGGTTTCATGTCGCAGGGTCTGGGGAACCATATCGTCAACACCATGGTGGGAATGCGCATGGTGGGGGTGTACAACCGCCGGGTACAACGGGCTTACGATTTGTGCGAATACTGCGGCGTCAAAGATGCCGTGGCGCCTGTCCGGCAGAACGAAGTCGATCGGGCGATCCGCGAAGGCAAGACTGTGGTGACCGAGGACGCTTTTCTGCTGGCTCGCTCCCCTGAAGTGGATGTGCTGGTCGATGTGACCGGCTCGGTCGAATTCGGCGCGCGCCTGGCTCTCGAAGCCTTTCGCCATGGCAAAGACGTCATTCTGCTAAATGCCGAGATCGACGCCACGGTCGGTCCGATCCTGCAAGTTTACGCGGAGAAGAATGGCGTGATCTTCTCGGCCTGCGATGGCGATGAGCCCGGCTTGCAGATGAACCTTTACCGCTGGGTTAAGGGTATGGGGCTGACGCCGCGGGTGGTGGGCAACGTCAAGGGACTACAGGATCCGTATCGCAATCCCACCACGCAAAAAGGTTTCGCGGAAAAGTGGAAACAGAATCCTGCCATGGTCACCAGCTTCGCCGATGGTTCGAAGATCAGCTTCGAGCAGGCGATCGTCGCCAACGCCACCGGATTCAAGGTGCAGTCGCGCGGCATGTCGCGGGGCAAAGAGTACAAGGACGATGTCACGAAGATCGGCAAGCTGTACGACATCGAGCAGGTGCGCAAACTGGGCGGCGTGGTGGACTATGTTGTCGGCACTCCGTTGACGAAATTCTATGTGCTGGCCGAGCATCCCGATCCCAAGCAGCAGCACTACCTGAGCCTGTACAAAATCGGGGAAGGCCCGCTGTATTCATTCTTCCATCCTTACCATCTGGTCCACTTCGAAGTGCCGAACTCGATCGCGCGAGTGGTGCTGTTCCGCGATTCCGTGGCCAAGCCGCTGGGCGGTCCGGTTGTCGAAGTCTGCGCCGTAGCCAAGCGCGATTTGAATGCGGGCGAGACCCTTGACGACTACGGTATGTACATGACCTACGGCGAGGCGGTGAATGCCGACGAGATGTGTGACAAACATTATCTGCCGGAAGGTTTGGTCGAGGGCTGCGTACTGACTCGTGATGTGGCGAAAGACACGGTCCTTACCTACGAAGATGTAATGCTTCCGCCCAACCGGTTAGGCGACCAGTTGCGCGCCGAACAATACCGTCATTTCCGCGGCGAAACCTGGCTGGAAGAGATTGTCGGAACTCCTGCCATGGCAGGCAGCAAGTAAGGATGCGCGAAGCCGGAGTATCTCTATGAAAGTCGTTCTATTTTGCGGCGGGCAGGGCATGCGCATTCGCGATGCCGAAGATCTGCCCAAACCGATGGTGCATATTGGCTACCGGCCCATTTTGTGGCACGTGATGAAGTACTACGCTCATTTCGGGCACAAGGATTTCATTCTCTGCCTGGGACATCGCGCCGACGCCATCAAGAATTATTTTCTCAACTACAACGAGTGCGCTTCGAACGATTTCATTCTCTCGGGCGGCCCCAAAAACCTCGAACTGCTGAACAGTGATATCCACGACTGGCGCATCACCTTCGCCGACACTGGAATCCAGTCGAACATTGGCATGCGCTTAAAAGCAGTGGAGAAATATCTCGAAGGCGAAGAAGAATTCCTGGCCAACTACAGTGACGGGCTTACCGACCTGCCCCTGCCGCAACAACTGGAGCATTTCCACCAGCAGGGCAAGATCGCGAGCTTTGTCTGTGTCCGTCCGAATCTCAGCTATCACCTGGTCTCGCTCGAACAGGGCAACGGCAGCCTGGTTTCGGGGATCCATGCCATCGATAACGGCAGCGTGCGGATCAACGGCGGATTCTTCATCTTCAAGAAAGATATCTTCAAGTACATGCGGGATAAAGAGGAACTGGTCATCGAACCGTTCCATCGTTTGCTGGCGGAAAAGCAGTTGATCGGTTATCCCTACGACGGTTTCTGGGCCAGCATGGATACCTTCAAAGACAAGCAGCAACTGGAAGGTTTGTACGCCAGCGGCGCGGCTCCCTGGGAGGTCTGGAAGACCAATGGCAAGGGCTAGGCTAGCGAGGGCTCGTACCGGGGTAGCATGCTGCCGCTGAATTTATTGCGTGATCCGAAGGCGCCGCTCCAGGTGTTGTGCCTGGGGGCGCATTCCGACGACATCGAAATCGGCTGCGGCGGCACCATCCTGCAATTGCTCTCCGGTTATTCCAACGTGGATGTGCGCTGGATTGTCTTCAGCTCGAACCCCGAACGCGAACGCGAAGCCCGGGACAGCGCTGAGCTTTTTCTGAAGAAAGCCAAACGCAAGAAGGTCATCGTAAAAACTTTTCGCGACGGATTCTTTCCCTACGACGGAGCCCAGATCAAGGAGTCTTTGGAGGGAATGAAGAAAGACCAGAAACTGGATCCGGACCTGATCTTCACCCACTATCGCGACGACCGTCATCAGGACCATCGTGTAATCAGCGATCTGACCTGGAACACCTTTCGCCGGCATCTGATTCTGGAGTATGAGATTCCCAAGTACGACGGCGATATGGGATCACCGAACTGGTTTGTTCCGTTGAAGCCGAAAGTTTGCCAGCGCAAGATCAAATACATTTGCGAAATGTTCAAGACCCAGCAAGTCAAGGGATGGCTGACCGAAGACACGTTTCTGGCCATCATGCGCTTGCGGGGAGTCGAGTGCCAGGCCGCCGACAAGTACGCGGAAGCGTTCTACTGTCGCAAGCTGACGCTGGCGACGGAATAAATTTCTCAGGCCGCGGCCAACCTTCGGGGAGGTTCCGGCAGTCAATATCCGAACAGTGGGTCGAATCGGAGTGGAAAAAATGAGCGGTAAGCAGCCCAGGGTGAGCATTGCGGTGCCGGTGTACAACGGGGACAACTATCTGGAATACGCCCTGGAGACGGCGCTGGCGCAAACCTTTGGGGATTTTGAAATTGTCATTTCTGACAATGCCTCGACCGACGGTACGGAGGAGATTTGCCGCCGCTTTGTCGAGCGCGATCCGCGCGTGCGCTACTTCCGCAGCGAGGTGAACCGCGGAGTCTACTGGAACTTCAGACGCGGCCTGGAACTTTCGAGCGGGGAATATTTCATGTGGCTGGCCCATGACGATGGGTTGGCGCCGCAATTCCTGGAGCGTTGTGTGGGTGCGCTCGATACCGAACCGGATGCGGTTCTGGCCTATACCAAGGCGATTGACATCGACGAACACGGCAATCAGCTCGAACTTAAAGAACAGATCCTGAACGCCGAGTCCTCGAAGCCCCGCGAGCGCTTCCGCCAGATGAGCCGTCTGGAACACAACTGCGAATCGATTTTCGGACTCATGCGGGTCAGCGCCCTGAAGAACGTACGTGTGTTTCCCGACCTGGCGGATTCCGACCGGGTGATGCTGGCGGAGTTGAGCCTGTACGGGAGATACGCCCGGATTCCGGAGTTTCTTTTTCTGCATCGCGAGCATCCTCAGCGGGCCACCAGCGCGTATCCCCAATCGCGTTTTGAACGGACCGCGATCCTGCTTCCGGAAAAAGCCGGCAAGATCGTGTTTCCACATTTCCGGCAGTTTGGCGAGTACATGCTCTGCATCCACCGGTCTCCTCTGGGCTGGCGCGATCGCATGCTCTGCTACGGGGACATGCTGGCCTGGTTCTGGCGCTACCGCATTCGCTTGATACGCGACATAAAGGATGTCGCCATCCATCTGCTGCGGAAGATTTTGCGCCCGTTCATGGGGTCGCGAGCCCGCGCCGCCACCAACGGCCGCAGCGCTTAACCACGTTTTTCCCGAACTTCGTAAGCCTCTTCCTTATGCCTCGCGCGCGACGAATCGCCCAGAACGTGTTGTCGAACTGGCTGGCGCTCGCCATCACCACGGTGGTGGGCTTCTTCCTGTCGCCGCTGGTCGTCCACTACCTGGGAAATCTGACCTATGGCGTCTGGGTGATTGTCATGTCACTCGTCGCCTATATGAACCTGCTCGATCTCGGGCTGCGCGGCGCGGTTACTCGTTTTGTTTCGAAGGGCACGGCGCAGGAAGATCATGAAGAATCCAGCCGGGTGGTTTCCGGAGCGCTCTGGATCCGGCTCTGGATCAGTCTGGCGGTGGTTGCGGCGGGCGTGGTCTTCTCCGTCGCGCTCAACCACATGTTCAAAATTCCGGTCGAGCTGCAGCAGCCCGCCCGGATTGCGGTTCTGGTCACGGCCATTACCGTGGCCATCAATCTATGGTGCGGTGTCTTTGGCGGCGTGCTCGTCGCCCTGCATCGTTACGACCTGACCAGCGCTGTTTCCATTCTGCAAACTTGCGTCCGCGCCGCCGGCATCATCTTTCTGTTGCGGACGGGGCATGGCATTCTGGCCCTTGCGGTTTGGGATCTGTGTACATCGCTCGCCGCCAATGCCGCCACTATCATTCTTTGTTTCCGGGTCTACCCGCGGCTCAAGGTGGTCTTCACCCGGCCGGATCGTCCCACCCTCACCAAGATCTGGAATTACAGCCTTTATGCCTTCCTGATCAATGTGGCGATTCAGGTTGTCTACTACACCGACAATCTGGTGGTTGGTGTTTTTCTGTCTCCCTCGGCAGTGACGCTTTACGCGATTGGCGGATTGCTCATCAGCTACTCGCGGCAAATCGTCTCGTCGATGACCACGACGTTTACGCCGCTGGCCAGCACTTTCGAAGCGGAAGGGAAGTTCCAGAACCTGCGCGGCCTGCTGATTCATGGCACCCGGGCAGCCTTGATTGTTTCTCTTCCCATTGAAGTTGCGTTGTTCTTCCGGGGACATACCTTCATCCGCCTGTGGATGGGCGCGCAGTATGCTCAGCCTTCGGGAACGGTGATGCAGATCCTGCTCATCTCCGTGGTGCTGGGATCAGCCAACACTACCAGCGCCGGGATCGTGTACGGCATGGAGAAGCACAAGCGCCTGGCGCTCTGGGCCATGGGCGAGGCTGTGGCGAATCTTGTGCTCAGCGTGATTCTGGTGCGCAAAATCGGAATCTACGGTGTGGCCTGGGGCACGGCGATTCCGAGCGTGATTATCGAACTGCTGCTTTGGCCCGGTTACGTTTCGAAACTGGTGGAGATTCCAGTCAGAACTTACCTGTGGCAGACCTGGGTTCGAACCGGGCTGGCGATTATCCCCTTTGGGTTGGGATGTGTGCTGGCCGAGCGCTATTGGCCGGTCCACAATTTGTTCGTATTTTTCCTGCAGATTGCCGCACTGCTTCCTTTGTTCCCTTTGACCCTGGCGTTAATATTCCGTAAGGGGGCTTGGGCGCAGGCGCGGGCGTGGTACAAGCGGCGCAACGCGTCGAATCTTCCAGTCAAGGAGTATGAGTCTGTCACAACCATTGGTGGGTGAAGTTGGTGTTATCGCTTTGTCGCCGGATCCGTGGAGCGCGCAGTGGATGGACCGCCACTATCTGCTGAGCCGTCTGGCGGGATATTTCCAGGTGGTATGGATGACCCAGCCGCGTTGGCGGGAGTCCTTGTCCAGCCTGGGTTCACGCGGCCTGAGTCCGGCAGCGGATGCGGCGCGGCCGGCGGGTTTGCAGGTCTACCAACCCGAAGCCTGGCTGCCTCGCATCGGGCGGCCGGCGTGGCTGGCGCGATTCACTTCGCGCGAGCGCCTGAAGCGGGCAGCTGACATGCTTCGCGCCCGGGGCTGCACCAAAGTGGTTCTGTTTGTCTGCCAGCCGGAGTACGGCGTAGCTCTCGACGATCTGGCGCACGACTTCAGCATCTATTACGTCAGCGACGAATACTCTTTCACCACCACCGAGGTAGAACTCTCGGCGACGGAGCGCAAAGTGCTGGGATCGGTCGATCACGTGTATCTGACCTCGCCGGCGTTGATGCAAAAAAGAGGCGGATTCAATCCCAACACCGAGTTCCTGCCGATGGGAGTGGATTTTCAAAAGTTCTCCACGCCCGTGCCCGAACCCGATGACCTTCGCGACATTCCTTATCCCCGAATTGGATACATGGGGCACCTCAAGCGGATGTTGAACTGGCCCTTGTTGCTCGACCTGAGCACAACTCATCCCGAGTGGTCGTTTGTTTTTGTGGGACCGAAGGGTCCGCACCCCGACATCGACGAAATCATCGAGAAGATGTCGCAGCTGCCTAATGTCCACTTCCTGGGCGGGAAGCCCACCAAGAGTTTGGGCGCTTACCCGCAGCATTTCGACGTCTGTCTCATGCCTTACCAGGTCGATGACTACACACGCTACGTTTACCCTTTGAAAATGCACGAATATCTGGCCGGGGGCCGGCCCGTAGTCTCCTCGCCGATCCGCTCGGTGGAAGATTTCAAGCATGTGATTTCGCTGGCGCGAAACCGTGAAGAGTGGTCGCGGGCAATCGAGCAGGCGCTGACCCCGGCGGAGAATACTACGGAGCAGCGCGCCCGTCGCCAAAGGGTCGCACGCGACTTCGACTGGGATGGACTGGTCGCGAAGATGGTCCATACCATCATGAGCGGACTGGGGATGGAAATCCCAGATACAGCCGGCGTCTCTAACTCCCAGCAGTCTTACGCTGTATCGCCCGCCAGCCGCTAATTTGAGAGGATATTTGCCGTCACGGAAAGCGCGAGGATTGTCACTTTTGCGCCCAGCCAAACGGCTTTTTTTATGAGCTCTGTTCCGATTCGCGCCGAACCACTCCCGGCCTTGCGCCGTGTGCTCCTCATTGCCTTCGCCTATCCTCCGGTGCAGATCGTAGGGTCGGTGAGACCGGCGGCGCTGGCCAAATATCTGCCGCGCTTTGGCTGGGAAGCGTTGGTATTGACGCCCAGGCTGCAGGCCGCTCGAAGGCCATCGGATTCGATTGTCGAGACCGACTACCGCGATGTCCTCGAAGATTGGAAGGCCAGGCTGCATCTTGACCGCAAACGCGGCGTGCACGAGAAGTTTGGACTTCCCGAGGCCAAAAAACCTGGCGCGGTCCCGATCCATACTCGCGCGCTCGATCTGGCAAAATATTTTCTCTCTTATCCGGACCACACCAAGGGATGGACTCCCTTCGCTCTGGCTGCGGTGCGGGAGATCCATCGCCAGAATCTGGATATCGCGGCGATCGTGACCACGTCTCCTCCGATTTCATCGCACCTGATCGGAAGAGAAGCCAAGAACATTCTGGGATGTCCCTGGATTGCCGACTTGCGCGACCTGTGGACGCAGAATCTGGGGGAACGCAATTCCAACCTGCTGCAGATCGGACTGGAAAAAAGAACTTTGCGACAGGCCGACGCGCTGGTGACGGTCTCCGATCCCTGGGCCAGTCGATTGGAACGACGCTATCCGGAGAAGAAAATCTGGTCCATCACCAACGGTTTCGATCCGGATGATTTCGACAGCCCCGCGCCGCCATTGACCCGGGAGTTCTCAATTACTTATACCGGCGAACTCTATGCCGGGCAGCGTGATCCCACGATCTTGTTCGAAGTCCTGCGCGACCTTCTCAAAGACGGAATTATTTCCGCGGGCGATTTGCGGGTGCGGTTTTACGGCCGCATCGAACCCTGGCTGCCGGCTCTGATCGATAAATTTGAGCTCAATCACGTGGTTACACTCAACGGTCCCACCCCGCGTCCTGATTCCGTGGCGCACCAGCGCGAGTCGCAGATTCTGCTGCTGCTGCCGTGGAGTAATCCCAAAGAAACCGGTCACCATTCCGCCAAGCTGTTCGAATACCTGGCGGCGGGGCGGCCAATCCTCGCGATCGGCGGAGCTCGGGGAGTAATCACCGAGACCCTGGAAGCAGCCGCTGCCGGCTTCCACGCCTTGTCGAAGGAACAGGTGCAGAAGTTTCTGCAGTCTGCTTATGCCGAATACAAGGAAGAAGGCCGCGTTTCCTATTCCGGTAAAAAGCAGGCGGTGGAAGAGTACGGTCATCCCAACATGGCCCGCCGCTTTGCCCAGGTACTGGATAGCGTGGTCGACGGAGCAAAGCCCCAGAAGTCCCCGCGCGCTCCTGCCAGCATTCGGTGAAAAGCGGAGCATGTTTTTACCCCAGGAATGCATTTCAGCCGCAGCCGATTGCATCGCAATGAATGGTGTTCCAAGCCGCCCCAGCCTGGACCATCCGAGCGACGGAAAGCCAGCATTGGCGGCTTCTTTCGCTTGACAATGGCGCTTCCATGGTCTCTGATAAAGCCACTTAAATAACTCCCCTGGGCGAGTGCGCCCCTCGTCGAAACTCCATTTGCCACACGCAGTAATGCAATTGTCTCGGAGTGTGCCTCCCAGCCATTCCCGAGCGTTCTCAGGTTCTGAGGTGAGCATGACACGTCGAACGTCCAGGCCCGTCCTTCGCGCCGCACTCTTAATCTATTTGTTGATGATCCTGCTCGGGGTGTCAGCGCCAGCCGCGATGGCGCAGGCGAATGTGACCGGCCAATGGAGCACGTTGAACTATCAGATGACCATCAATCCGGTGCACGTCGCGTTGATGCATAACGGCAAAATTTTGGTCATCGCCGGCTCCGGGAACTGTCCCCCGTCGCAATCGGGTTGCCCGACGGGCCCGCCGTATAGCGGGACCAATCACTCCGGCGCGACGGTGCTGGATCCAGTCGCGAAGACCCTGACCCAGTTGACGCTCTCGTGGGACATGTTCTGCAACAGCATGACGGTGTTGCAGGACGGACGAGTTTTCGTCAACGGAGGCACCGTCGCCTACGATCCGTTTCTCGGACAGACAAAAAGCAGCATATTCGATCCCGCCACCAACACCTTTACCGATACGCCCACCAACATGGTGCACGGGCGCTGGTATCCCACCGTGACCATGTTGCCGGACGGACGGGTCATGACGTTCTCCGGGCAGGACGAAAATGCCAATACGAATAACCGGGTGGAAATCTACACCGTCGGAACCGGATGGAGTCCGGCGTACACAGCCTCCTGGACGCCGCCGCTGTATCCCCGGCAGCATCTTCTGCCCAACGGGAATGTCTTCGTTTCCGGTCCCGCCCCCACGACCTATAGTTTCAATCCTTCCACTCAGGTCTGGACCCCGGTCGCCACGACGAAATATGGCGGCACTCGCACTTTTGGCAGTTCTGTCCTGCTGCCCTTGACTCCAGCTAATAACTACGATCCGAGAGTGATGCTTTTCGGCGGAGCGACTTCAGCCACGCAAACCACCGAATGGATCGATCTGGGAGCGGGGTCGCCGACCTGGACCTTCGGCCCGGACATGAGCGCGGCCCGGGTTGAGATGGATGCGGTGCTTCTGCCCAACGGGAAGATTGTCGCCCTGGGGGGCTCGGCCAGCGACGAAGTTACACCTGCCAGCCTGAATGCGGACTTGTACGATCCCGTGGCCCTTACCAGAACCTCGGCGGGAACCCAGTCCTATGCCCGGCTCTATCATTCGGTAGCTCTGCTTTTGCCGGACGCGACCATATGGAGTGCCGGAAGCAACCCCGTGCGCGGGACCTGGGAGCCGCACATGGAGATTTATCAGCCCCCATATCTCTTCAATTCCGATGGCAGTCTTGCCACCCGGCCGACGATCACGAACGCGCCCGGAACCATTCAATGGGGCGGGCAGTTCTCGGTTACGACACCCGATGCCGCCAACATTTCCCAAGTCGTGCTGATGCGCCCAGGTTCATCGACCCACGCCTTTGACATGGAT
The DNA here is from genome assembly GCA_963822555.1 of Terriglobia bacterium. Taxonomy (GTDB): domain Bacteria; phylum Acidobacteriota; class Terriglobia; order Terriglobales; family Acidobacteriaceae; genus JAIQFF01. The sequence continues at coordinate 1,768,558 of CAWGHY010000002.1, read as the reverse complement.
CAGCGCCTGGTCGGGATGACCTTCACCGCCGGATCGGGAACGCTTACGGTCACGGCGCCGCCCAACGGCAAGATTGCGCCGCCGGGATATTACATGCTGTTCCTGATCAACAACAATGGAGTGCCCTCGGTGGCGCCTTTTGTTCTGTTGAATGCTGGATCGAATCCGGCGCCCACTGTGAGTTCGATCGCGCCCGGCACGGGCACGGGATCCGGCGGCACCTCGGTGACCATCACGGGCACCGGCTTTCTGAGTGGAGCGACGGTGACGCTGGGAGGGACTCCAGCCACCGGAGTCACCGTGGTCAGCAGCACGTCGATCACTGCCACCACTCCGACCCACGCGGCAGGAGCCGTGAATGTGGTCGTGACTAATACGGATGGCCAGAGTGGCACGTTGACCAACGGCTATACCTACAGCTCGGGCACGGGCGGTGGGATCGTCAATTTTGTCCAATTGGGCTCGGCCACACCGCAGGCGGCGAGCGCGACGGCGACTGTCACCTATCCGTCGGCGCAAACGGCGGGCAACCTGAATGTCTTGGCCGTGGGCTGGAACGACACGACCTCCACCGTGACCGGAGTGACTGATAGCCAGGGGAACACCTATGTCCTGGCGATCGGGCCCACCACTGGCAGCGGCCTGCGACAGTCGATCTACTACGCGAAGAATATTGCGGCGGGTTCCAACACCGTAACTGTCAAATTCAATCAGGCGGCGGCGGCCGTGGATCTTCGCGCCATGGAGTACAACGGCCTCGATGCCACGAATCCGCTGGACATAACCGCCGGCGCGTCGGGTACCGGGACCACCGCAAACAGCGGCACAGCCACCACCACTTCAGCGAACGAGTTGATCTTTGGTGCAGGCATGACGGCCGGCGGCTTTACCGGCGCTGGGACAGGATTTATTTCGCGCATCATCACCGCTACGGATGCCGACATCGCGGAAGACCAGACGGTCAGCACCACTGGCACCTACGGTGCCACCGCCGTAGGCTCGAATTCGAAGTGGGTGATGCAGATGGCGAGCTTCCGTGCCAGCGGCCAAAGCTCGGGCAATCCAGCTCCGACGGTAAGTTCGATTTTGCCCAACACCGGCACTACGTCCGGCGGCACAGCCGTGACGATTACAGGCACCGGCTTCCTAAGCGGAGCGACCGTGACCTTGGGTGGAATGGCCGCGACCGGCGTGACGGTGGTGAGCAGCACCTCCATAACCGCGACAACTCCAGCTCACACAGCCGGTGCGGTGAACGTGGTGGTAACCAATACGGACACACAGACAGGCACGTTGAGTGGGGGCTATACCTACACCAACCCGGCGCCGACAGTCAGCTCGATCACGCCCAACACGGGCACGGCCAGTGGCGGCACGGCGGTCACGATCACGGGTACGGGCTTCCTGAGCGGAGCCACGGTGACCTTGGGTGGGACCCCCGCGACGGGCGTGACCGTGGTGAGCGGCACGTCCATCACCGCGACCACCCCGGCGAATGGGACCGGTGCGGTGAACGTGGTGGTAACAAACACGGATACGCAGAGCGGCACACTGACCAACGGCTACACCTATACGGCGGCCAATCCGGCGCCGACGGTTACGTCGATCACGCCCACCACAGGCCTAACAGCCGGCGGGACGGCCGTGACGATCACCGGCACCGGCTTCCTGAGCGGAGCCACAGTGACCCTGGGCGGGAGCTCCGCGACAGGCGTGACCGTGGTGAGCCCGACCTCCATCACGGCGACAACTCCCGCGCACGCAGCCGGCGCGGTGAACGTAGTGGTAAAGAATACCGACAGTCAGACCGGCACGTTAACCAACGGCTATACCTACACCAATCCGGCGCCGACAGTGACCTCGATTTCACCGCTCAGTGGCACCACGAGTGGGGGGACGGTGGTGACGATTACAGGCACGGGTTTCCTGAGCGGCGCCACAGTGAGTCTGGGCGGTAACGCCGCCACTGCTGTGACGGTGGTGAGCGCGACATCGATTACGGCGACGACTCCGGCCCACGCAGTGGGCGCGGTGAATGTGGTCGTGACCAATACAGATACCCAGAGTGGCACGCTGACCAATGGCTACACCTATACCAGCGGCGGCGGTGGAGCGATCGCCTTCGTGCAGGTGAAGGCAGCGACGCCGCAGACGGCGAGCGCGTCGGTGCTGGTTGCATTTACCGCTGCGCAGACGGCAGGGAACCTGAACGTGGTCGCGGTGGGGTGGAACGACACCACTTCGACGGTGACTGGAGTGACCGATACGCGCGGCAATACTTATGTCCTGGCGGCGGGACCCACGGCTGGGACCGGATTGACCCAGTCGATCTATTACGCCAAGAATATTGCCGCCGGCACGAACACGGTGACGGTGACCTTCAACAAAGCGGCGGCATTCGCCGATATCCGAGTGCTCGAGTACAGCGGATTGGACACGTCGAATCCTCTGGACCAGACAGCGGCGGCGGCGGGTAGCGGGACCACCGCGAGCAGCGGCGCGGCCACGACCACCTTGCCTAACGAGTTGATCTTTGGCGCCGGCATGACGAGCGGCGGCTTCACCGGGGCGGGAACCGGATTCACCTCGCGGATCATCACCACCCCAGATCTGGACAATGCGGAAGACCGCACAGTCAGTGCCACGGGCAGCTACACCGCCACCGCGCCGACCAGCTCGGCGAAGTGGGTCATGCAGATGGCGACGTTCATTGCCAGTGGACAAACCTCGGGCAATCCAGCGCCAACCGTCAGTTCAATCTCGCCCAACACGGGCACGGCCAACGGCGGGACGGGGGTGACCATCACCGGCACCGGCTTCCTGAGCGGCGCCACGGTGACTCTGGGCGGAACGCCCGCGACAGCTGTCACGGTGGTGAGCGCAACCTCCATTACGGCAACCACTGCGGCACACGCAACCGGCGCGGTGGACGTGGTGGTCACGAATACGGACACTCAGACCGGCACGTTGAGCGGCGGCTATACTTACACTACGGCCAATCCGGCGCCGACCGTGACTTCGATCACGCCCAACAGTGGTAACACCGCCGGTGGGACGTCGGTGACGATCACAGGTACCGGCTTCCTGAGCGGCGCGACAGTGAGCCTAGGCGGGACTGCCGCAACCAGCGTGACCGTGGTAAGCGCCACATCGATTACGGCGAAGACTCCGGCGCATGCGACCGGCGCGGTCAACGTCGTGGTGACCAACACGGATACTCAGAGCGGCACACTGACCAATGGCTACACCTACACGACAGCCAATCCCGCGCCCACAGTGACTTCGATCACGCCTAACAGCGGCACGACCGCCGGCGGGACGGCAGTGACGATCACGGGTACCGGCTTTCTGAGCGGCGCGACGGTGACTCTGGGCGGAACTGCCGCAACCAGTGTGACCGTGGTGAGCGCTACATCGATCACGGCGACAACTCCGGCGCATGCGTCCGGCGCGGTCAACGTCGTCGTGACCAACACCGATACACAGAGCGGCACGCTGACCAACGGCTACACCTATAGCAGCGGCGGGGGTGCGCCCATCGCCTTCGTGCAGGTGAAATCAGCGACGCCGCAGACGGCGAGTGCGTCGGTGGCGGTGACGTTCACCACAGCCCAGACCTTGGGGAACCTGAACATCGTGGTGGTGGGATGGAACGACACGACCTCAACCGTAAGTACGGTCACGGACAGCCGGGGAAATACTTACACATTGGCGATCGGACCGACGACCGGAACCGGACTGAGCCAGTCGATTTATTACGCCAAGAACATCGCCGCCGGCACGAATACGGTGACGGTAACGTTCAACAAAGCGGCGGCATTCGTTGATATCCGGGCGCTGGAGTACAGCGGATTGAATCCGACAAGTCCGCTCGATCAAACCGCAGGCGCCGCAGGCAGCGGAACCACCGCAAGCAGCGGTGCCGCCACGACCGTTTCCGCCAACGAATTGATCTTCGGCGCAGGCATGACGGCTGCCGCGTTCACCGGCGCCGGGACCGGATTTGTCTCGCGGATCATCACCACCCCGGACGCGGACATCGCGGAAGACCGCACCGTCGCCGCAACCGGCAGCTACAGCGCCACTGCTCCTAACAAGTCGTCGAATTGGGTAATGCAGATGGTGACGTTCCAACAGTAAGAGGGAGCATGACGCATCAGATCTCGGCTCTTTAGGCAATCAGCCGGCCGCTTCGTTGTTGTTTTATCTAGACTGAGAGAAAGTGAAATTCTTGCTAACGCAGTCCCATCCAAACAGCTCAGGCGCGAATATTCCAGAGGCTCGTCCTTTGCGGGCCGTGGTGTCTGTCGATAAGCGGGGAAGGCGGCGCACCGGGCTCAAGTTCATTCTGACGCTGGGCCTTGCACTCTTTTCAACGGCTGTTGGCATGGCACAAGTTTCCGTGCTGACGCAGCACAACGACATTTCCCGCACCGGCCAGAACCTCAATGAAACGGTACTGAACACCTCGAACGTGAACGTGGGCGGCTTTGGCAAGCTGTTCTGGCGCACCGTCGATGGCATGATCTATGCCCAACCTCTTTATGTTCCGGGTCTGAACATCCAGGGCAAGACCCGCAACGTGGTCTACGTAGCTACGCAACACAACAGCGTTTACGCCTTCGATGCCGACGATCCCACGCAGGCCACGCCCTTGTGGCAGGTAAATCTGGGTACGCCCGTGCCCAGCCAGGACATCTGCATCGTGAGTGGAGATACGAATCCCGGCGACTGTCCCTACCTCGACATCAACCCCGAGGTCGGGATCACCAGCACACCGGTGATCGACCCTTTGGCGGGAACGGCGGGAATCATTTACGTAGTCGCCAAAACGAAAAGGACGAGCGACAGCACGTATCATTTTTTCCTGCATGCCTTGGACCTCATCGCGGGCACGGAACAACTGGGAGGGCCGACGGAAATTACCGGCCAGGTTCCGGGTAGCGGGGCCGGCAGCAGCGATGGTGTTCTGGCATTTTCTCCTCTCTTTCATCTGCAGCGCCCGGGTCTGCTATGGCTGAACGGTGTCATCTATATCGCTTTCGGTTCCTGCGGAGACATCGGAACCTTCCACGGTTGGCTCATGGCCTACGATGCCTCGACCTTGCAACAGATCGCGATCTTCAGCACCACGCCCAATGGCACCGATGGCGGAATCTGGCAATCCGGAGTCGGGCTGGTAGGAGATGCAGGCGGCAACGTTTATGCCATGACCGGGAACGGCGACTTCACCGCGAATACCTCCGGGAAAGACTATGGCGACTCTTTCGTAAAATTCGGTACGGCAAACGGTTTGTCGGTTTCCGACTACTTCACCCCGGCCGATCAGGCCACTCTGTTCAGCGGTAATGAAGACTTGGGAGCCGGCGGTCCGGTGGCAATTCCGGGGACGACCCTGTTGGCCGGCATCGGCAAAGACAAAATTTTTCGTGTCGTGGACAGCACCAATATGGGTGGATACAACTCTGCCTTCGATAGCGACGTGCAGTCATTCACGGCGGCCAACAGTCCTTATTTTGGCGCGGCGACCTATTGGGACAGTCCCAACAATGGCCCCGTCGTCTACCTGTGGGGACCGAAGGATTTCCTGAAGGCCTACAAATATACCGGAGGACTCTTCCTGACCACTCCGGTGACCCAGAGCACGGTGCAAAGCAGCACGGGTTTCTCCAACGCCGCGGCGCTCTCGTTGTCGGCGGACGGCAGCCTGCTCGGTAGCGGCATCGTATGGAGCCTGGCTTCACTTTCGGGAGTGGCCACCGGTCCGGCTGTTCCGGGTATCGTTCGCGCCTTCGATGCTACTAACCTGGGCACGGAACTTTGGGATAGCAGGCAAAACGCGGTCCGGGACGATGTGGGTCTCTATGCGAAATTCAATCCGCCCACGGTAGCAAACGGAAAAGTCTACGTAGGCAGTTTCTCGGGTCAACTCCTGGTCTATGGATTGGCTCCGCCCGCCACGAGCGGTATTCAATTCGTGCAGGTCGCGTCCGCCACGCCGGGGACGAGTGCGGCCAGTGTTCCGGTCGCGTATCCGTCGGCGCAAGGGGCGGGAGATCTCAACGTCGTCGTGGTGAGCTGGAGCGATACCACGTCGACCATCCAGTCGGTCACGGATTCGCTGGGCAATGCCTACACTCTGGCCGTCGGTCCGACAACGGGAACCGGACAACGCCAGTCGATCTACTACGCGAAGAACATCATCACCGGCAGCAATACGGTAACGGTGGCCTTCAACCAGGCGGCTGCGTCGCCCGACGTCAGAGTACTCGAATATAGCGGTGTAGATACCGTCGCTCCTCTCGATGTGACCATCGGCGCCAGCGGCAACAGCAGCACGGCCAACAGCGGCTCGGCCACGTTGACCAATGCCAACGATCTGATTATCGGCGCCAACATTGTGGGCGCGAAGAATATCGTGGCGGGCTCGCCCTTCACCCCGCGAGCACTCACTTCCACCAACTCGAACATTGTCGAAGATCGAGTGGTGAATGTCGCCGGCAGCTACTACGCTTGGTCGCCGATGGTCAGCGCGGCACCGTGGGTCATGCAGATGGTGGCGTTCAAGGCCGGAACCTCGACCTCCGGCACTGCGCCTTCCGTTGGCGGTGTTTCTCCCACCAGCGGTACCGCGGCCGGCGGAACTGCTGTGACGATTACTGGGTCTAACTTCGCGGCGGGCGCAACCGCGAGCTTCGGCGGCGTGCTGGCGACCAACGTGGTTGTGGTGAGCAGCACTTCGATTACGGCGACCACTCCGGCGCATGCCGCCGGCGCAGTCACGGTGACTGTCACCAACCCGAATGGCCAAAGCGGAGGCCTGGTTGGGGCTTATACCTTCACGTCCATTGGCGGCGGGACCATCAGCTTTGTGCAGGTGAAGTCAGCAACGCCGCAGACGACAACCGCCTCCGTTCCCATCACGTACCCGGCAGCACAGACCGCGGGTGACCTGAACATTGTGGCCGTGGGATGGAACGACACTACGTCAACCGTAAGCGGCGTCACCGACAGCCGCGGGAATACCTACACGCTGGCTATCGGGCCAACGACCGGCACCGGGCTGAGGCAGTCGATCTATTACGCCAAGAATATTGCCGCGGGCAGCAATACGGTGACCGTAACCTTCAATAAAGCAGCCGCATTTCCCGATGTTCGGGTGCTGGAATACAGCGGGCTCGACACCAGCAATCCTCTGGATGTGACGGCCGGAGCGGCGGGCACGGGGACGGCTGCGAGCAGCGGCACGGCCACCACAACTTCCGCGACGGAGCTTATCTTCGGCGCGGGCATGACGCTGGCGCGCTTCACCGGGGCCGGAAGCGGATTTACCTCGCGGATCATTACCTCGCCGGACGCGGACATCGCGGAAGACGAGGTAGTTAGTGCAACCGGAAGTTATAGCGCGGCCGCTCCCAACAGTTCGTCCAGTTGGGTGATGCAGATGGCCACGTTTATTTTGGCATCGGCTCCGACCCCCACCGTGACCGGAATCGGACCCAGCACCGGGCCCACGAGCGGTGGCACATCGGTGACCATTACCGGCACCAACTTCGCCGCGGGCGCAACTGTAACTTTTGGGGCGAACGCAGCTACCAATGTCACGGTGCTGAACAGCGCCACCATTACAGCCTCAACCCCGGCGGGGGGAGTGGGAGCCGTGACCGTGACCGTCACAAATTCCACCGGTCGGTCAGGCAGCCTGAGCAGCGCCTTCACCTACACGTCGGCCAATCCCGCGCCGACGGTGAGTTCGATCTCGCCCAACACCGGCCCCATAGCCGGTGAAACGGGAGTCACGATCACCGGCACGGGCTTCCTGAGCGGGGCGACGGTGACCTTGGGAGGAAACTCCGCCACGGGCGTAACCGTGGTGAGCTCTACCTCCATCACGGCGACCAGCCCGGCGCACGCGGCGGGTGCGGTGAACGTCGTCGTAACCAACACGGATGCGCAGAGCGGCACACTGACCAATGGGTATTCGTACACCAATCCCGCGCCGACCGTGACTTCGATCACGCCCAACAGCGGCACCACCGCCGGTGGAACGTCGGTGACGATCACAGGTACCGGCTTTCTGAGCGGCGCGACAGTGAGTCTGGGCGGAACTGCCGCAACCAGCGTGACCGTGGTAAGCGCTACATCGATTACGGCGAAGACTCCGGCGCATGCGGCCGGCGCGGTCAACGTCGTAGTGACCAACACGGATGCTCAGAGCGGCACACTGACCAACGGCTACACCTACACCACGGCCAATCCTGCGCCCACAGTGACGTTGATCTCACCCAACAGCGGCACCACCGCCGGCGGTACGGCAGTGACGATCACAGGCACAGGCTTCCTGAGCGGAGCGACGGTGAGCCTGGGCGGAACTGCCGCAACCGGCGTGACCGTGGTAAGCGCTACATCGATCACGGCGAAGACTCCGGCCCACGCATCCGGCGCGGTCAATGTCGTCGTGACGAACACAGATGCTCAGAGCGGCACACTGACCAATGGCTACACCTATACCAGCAGCGGCGGCGGTGGGTCGATCGCCTTCGTGCAGGTGAAATCGGCGACGCCGCAGACGGCGAGTGCGTCGGTGGCGGTGACGTTCACCACAGCCCAGACCTTGGGGAACCTTAACATCGTAGTAGTGGGATGGAACGACACGACCTCGACCGTAAGTACGGTCACGGACAACCGGGGAAATACTTACACGTTGGCGATTGGACCGACGACCGGAACCGGACTGAGGCAGTCGATTTATTACGCCAAGAACATCGCCGCCGGCACGAATACGGTGACGGTAACGTTCAACAAAGCGGCGGCGTTCGTCGATATCCGGGCGCTGGAGTACAGCGGACTCGATCCGACAAGTCCGCTCGATCAAACCGCAGGCGCCGCAGGCAGCGGAACCACCGCGAGCAGCGGTGCGGCCACGACCGCTTCCGCCAACGAATTGATCTTCGGCGCAGGCATGACGGCTACCGCGTTCACCGGCGCTGGAACCGGATTTGTCTCGCGGATCATCACCACCCCGGACGCGGACATCGCGGAAGACCGCACCGTCGCCGCAACCGGCAGCTACAGCGCCACTGCGCCTAACAAGTCGTCGAATTGGGTGATGCAGATGGTTACTCTCAAAGCACATCCCTAGCCCAGGGACAATTAAGGGCACAAAGTCTATTCCAATTCACACAAATTTATCCTGGCTAGTGGCGAGGAGCCTGCAAGACTGTAAATATTTCTATGAATCTGCAACCGAAACCTGCGACGATTGGGACGTTTAAGACGCTTATGAACACTCTTGCCGCATCGGTCGTCGTGCCCATTCGGAATGAAGAAAAATATATCGCCACTTGTCTGAAGTCGCTTTTGCAGCAAAGTCTGCCTAGCGAATCTTACGAGATCATTGTGGTGGATGGCCGGTCCTCCGACCGTTCCAGGGAAATCGTGGAAGAGATCCGGCGCGACTTTCCCAATGTGCACTGCCTCGACAACCCCGCAGCCATCGCACCGGTGGCGATGAATATCGGGATTCGCAATGCGCGCGGCCAGGTGATCATTCGCGCCGACGGGCACAACTTTTATCCCCATACCTATATCGAGAATTGCATCAGGTATCTCGACGAGACCGGGGCGGACAACGTGGGCGGCCCCTGGCTGACGGTGCCTGCCGACAACACTTTCGGCGCTCGGCTGGTGGCGGCCATCCTGAGCAATCCTTTTGGAGTCGGAGGCTCGCGCTTCCGCACCAGCCAGGCCGATGGATTTGTCGAGACAGTGCCCTTCGGCGCGTTTCGCCGCGAGCTTTTCGATCGCATCGGCTTCTACAACGAAAAGCTGGTGCGCAACCAGGACAACGAACTCAATGCACGGATTCTGGCAGCCGGAGGGAAGATTTATCAGACCTCGGCATTGCAGACCGAATATCACCCGGTAGCGACGTTTACCGCCCTGCTGACACAAATCTTCAAGACCAGCCAGTGGCATGTTTTCAGCATCCGGGAAAACAAAAGCTCCATGGGATTCAGGCACCTCGCGCCGGCTGGGTTCGTGCTCATCCTGTTCGGCCTGATTGGCGCGTCTCTGATCGGTGCCTCTCAGATCGGTGCATCACGGTTCGGCCGTCTTCCCCTGATTGCCCTGATTTCATTTCTTGCCGTCTATTTGCTCACGGGGTTTTTTGTGGCCGTGAGACGCCGCCGCGAGTGGGGATGGGCGATCGTAGCCATCATGCCCCTGGCCACACTGTTTTTTCACATCGCTTACGGACTGGGAACGCTGGTGGGATTGCGTTACCTCTTCAAGTCGCCTCCCTCCAGTCCGATTCGTTCGGGACAGCCGGTCAATAAAGCCAATTAAGAGATTGAATACGTTTTCGGAGCCGGGAGTCAGCACCTCCACTGATACCTGCTCGTTCGTCGATATCAGTGCCATGATTACCCAGCAAGCCATGAAGGACGAAGTGCAAACCATGTCTCCTGCACAAGGCCAAACTACGCCGTTCGCGCCCGGAACTCGGCGGGCACGTCGTGGAATCGATAAGTTCGACGTGGTCGTGATCGTCCTGTTGCTGGCGACATTCTTCGGCGTGGCGATGTTGCCCTTTGCCCCCAAGAAGCTGGGTGACTTCGTATTTCATCGGGAGGCCAAAGCGCTGGCACTGGCGGTTCGCGGCGCGGCTCCGTGGAGCGAAGTTCACATCTCGCGCGCCCCGGTTCCGGTGCTTTATTACGCTATCCCGTACACGGCCGTCTCTCCCGGATCGGACGATGATGCCTACTGGCGCGCCGCCTTCATCTGGACCGTGCTTTGGATGTGCGTTTCTATCGTACTGATTCGCCGCGCCGGGGACTTTCTGGGCGGACCCACCGTAGGGAAAACCGCAGCTTTGTTCACGCTGCTCTCTCCCTTCAGTGTCTATTACAGCTACGGAATTCTTGCTGAGCCTCCGGCTTACATCGGTGTGGTTCTGTTTACCTACGCCTATCTGAAATGGAGGAGCTCGGAGCGCGAGCTTTCGCAGTCGCGGGGAGATATTTTTCTACTCGCCCTGGGGCTTTCCATATTTGTGCTTTCGCGACCGAACTCTGTCCTGCTGCTGTTGTTGGCGGTTCTTATCGGCGGCATCCGGGTGTGGCGAGGGAGAGACCGGCAGAAACTGGAAGGGCGATTTATTTTGGCCGCCGTGCTGGCTACCGGGGTGGTAATCGGCGCGGTCACGCTGTCGCTGGTTCGGCGGTCCGGCGGCGTCGGTAACAACTCGCAAAACGACAACTTCGCGCTGGTGGCATTGCAGGGCAGGTTCCAGTTCCGCACGGAGTTCTGGGATTTCAATACCTGGCCTGACGTCCCTAACAACCCCGACTTCATCGAATTCAATCGCAAACTGGAAGAATTCCAGCAGACGTCGCTACAGACCGGCATTCCGGAGCCCACCCTGCGATGGCGATGGATCGTGCAAGATTTTCTACATCATCCCGGCATCACGGTCCGGGCCGCTGCGGTGAAGATGCTGGCTCTGCATTTTGCTTTCGTCCATTCGGTCGAGCCTGAGAATTTTCATTTCGCATTTTTGCGGGGAGTCTGGGGCTACGCTCTCTTTCACATTGCGGTGAATGCGTTCACCATCGTGCTCTTGATTGGGTCGGTACTGTTCGTGGTGAGTCATTGGCACACGCTGCTGGATTACTGGGTGCTGTGGGGACCCTGGCTTGCCCTCACCTTGTTTCACGTTATGACCTACGCGGAAGCCCGTTACCTCTTCCCCAGCCGGCCGGGTCTGGTCCTCATGGCCTCGGCCGCCCTGGTACCTCGGGCGCAAGCGATGTTTTCCCGGCGGACGACAGCGGTTTAAGCTCCGCGCCGATTCGCGTGCGCATCGGCCTGCGGAACCGAAGGACCCCTACATTTAAAGAGGTGTCATCGTAGTGGGAATTTCCTTGGCGCAAGCGATCCAGTTACACGATTTTTAAGCTTATAAGTGTCCGTCGACTATGCCACTGCTTCGCTTCGCGAAGCGGTCGCCGCGGATGACATCAACGCAGACATTCGAGGGGGAAAGACCATGACACAGGGCAAACCCAGCGCTCGATCGGGCTCAACCGGCGTAGAATGCGCGGTGCGGCAGGGCATCGGCGCAGGCACAGATAGCATGCTAGCGAAGCAGACGGATCACTTCTCCCGGCAGTGGATCTTCAAGTTTCTTGACCCAAGCGTTGACCGTAACGCGTCGTACGGCGCCGCTATTGCGTCCAGCCGGCTGCTCAAGTTTCTCGTCGTGGGGGGAATTGGGGTATTCGTAAACCTGGGTGTGATGGCTCTGCTCATTCAGGCCAAATTTACCGGCGATTGGCGAGCTTCCGCTTTCGCCAGCGCGGTAGGAGCCCTGAGCAATTATCTGCTGAATAACCACTGGACTTTCAGCGACCGTCGCCGGAACGGCCGTGCGCTGCTGAATGGGGCGCTGATGTATTTCCCGATGTCGGCGGTCGCTATCGGAATTACAACGCTCTCTTACTCGATCCTCTCCCAGGCGAGATTTCGGGCCAGCTTCGGTACTTCGTCTCTTTACCTTCTGGGGGCACAGCTGGTTTCAATCGGCTTTGGTACCTACTTTAATTACACCATGCACCGGGCGTTTACCTGGCGCCTGGATCGCGACCAGCTTTAATTCCCGCCGCAGGCGCGGACTCCCGCGCCTTTTCTAAACTCTCTACGCCTTGATTATTGAACGCTCGCGGTCAGGCCCGATGGGGCTGACGGTGCGCTGGCGCTCGTGTCGCCCTGCGCCTCGAAGATTCCCAGGGATGGCGTACCCGTACGAGCGCTGGCCGAGAAATCGAGAGCAGGAGCGCAGAGATTTGTTCCTCCGGGAGTGCACTGGGTAGTGCCGCCGCCCACTGCGACGCTGCTGGACTTCAGATGATAATTGCCGGTCGCAGTACCGGTATAGTTCACAAAGGTCGCGGTAGGATTCTCGGATAATTGATTTCGGCGAGTCTCGCAGGAGGCGGCCGGGTTGTTGAAGTCCGTACCGTTGCCGAATAAATCGTTGTTGGAGAACAAGGTCGGAAGCCCGCTGGAGCAAACGGACGGTCCGGAATAACCCGTATAAACACCGGCGCTGGAGTTATTGACGATGATGTTGTTGGTGATCGTGTTCAGTCCCGGGGTGCAACCGTTGCCCCCATAGACAATGAGCCCGAAGCGCGAGGCCGCCAAAACGTTGTTGGAGATCGATGCGTTGCAGGCCTGATCGTAGTACTGAAGGGCCGATGCGGCGGCGCGCGTGATGATGTTGTTTTGTACCGTGCCTCCGGCGGAAGCGATGTAAATCCCGTGCGCGGCAGCGCAGCTCGATCCGCCGTTGGCGCCGAAGTGGTCAATCAGGTTTCCGATCGCCTGAAATCCGCTAATGGTGTGGCCGTGACCTGTGGGTGCAAGGATCGCACCCGAGTACGGGCAGCCAACCCCCTCGCCGCTGGCGTTCTGCCCAATGTCATGCAAATAATTTCCCAGCACGTGAATGCCGTTGCCCGAAGCGCAGGTCCCCGCCGTACCGCATTGCCAAGACACGTCCACGCCTACCTGCGCATTGGGGTCGGTGTATTCAAATCCGTACTGGTCGATGGCTCCGATATCGACGTTGTTGGCCGAGGTGACCAGCCAGCCCAGGCCGCGGCAGCCGGTGGAACCGCCCGCTGTCCACTGTGCCGTGCATTTCAAGACCAGTCGAACTGTCGGGGAAGACCCGCCGCGGTTGACGGTGCAGACCGCGCCATAATTTCCCGGGGCAAAGTTGACGACGGCGCCTCCGCTTCCCAGGGTGAACGACGAGATGGCGTGGCTGCAGGTACGCCACGGAGTGGACGGACTAGTCCCGTTATTCGAATCGCTTCCCGATGTCGAAACGTAATACTGATTCTGAGCGGCCGCACTCAGCGAGAGGGCCAACATCATCACGATCGTCAGTATGAGAAGAAATGCAGGACGAGAATTACCGATTCCGAGGGAACGAATCAATTTCACGGGCCGACCTCTTAATGCCGTATCGCCCAGTGGACCTTGACACGGCGGGGGATTGACAACGGCTGCGTCAACAGGATCGATCCACTCTCGTCGCAGCAACTTCATTTTGCCCGTCGCATCCCCACATCGCATAGGTCTCGAAAGTACATGAACAAATCTCAACGGCCAAAGCTCTAACGAGCAAAAATTAAAAAAATCAAGAATGATTTCTTGCCAACGCTCCTCGTGAGACCTGTCTCATGATGGCGTGCGCTCCGCGCCTTGGTCAAACTTTCCGCAAGCGCAATCCCCGCTTCCAGCCTGCTCTTCTCTCCCTTCCCGAGAGTCGGTCCCTGCCCCAGAAAGCACCACCCAGTCCAGCGCTATGTCCCTCCATCCGCCTTCGGGAATACCTCTCTTGTATGCTGTAAAATACTGTAAATAAAGGCTCTTCATCCCTTTGGATTCGACCTCCGGTAGGCTATTATGGGTGTACCACCTAAGCACTCCCCTGCTTTGTAACTCCCCTAATTTGTCGGTAAGGAGCTTCCTTCGTGGAGCAGAATCCAGCTCAGGCTCTGGTTCGAAGACTAACCTCCCGAGTGCGTGCCGCGCGCATGCGCTACGGCATTTCCATGGCCGCGCGCGCTGAGATGCGGCGCGAAAAACAAGACTCAGGCAATACCAATGTTTCCATCGATCGCACGATCGGCGAGGCGCTGGCGTGGATCGGGCGCGCGCAGGACAATTCGCCATCGGTCGACGGCGGAGTGGCGCGGCACTATTGTCTGATCACCGGATGGGGCGCGTCGTATCCGGAGACGACCGGCTATATCGTCCCCACTATCATTCGCGAAGCACAAGCTCTCGGAGACACGGCATTATTGCAACGGGCGCGCACCATGCTCGACTGGCTGGTCAGCATACAGATGCCGGGGGGTGGTTTCAGAGGCGGCGTGACCAGCGACGGTCCCGCCGTTCCAGTCACATTCAATACTGGACAGATACTGATGGGCCTGGCCGCAGGCGTCAGCCATTTTGGCCGGGTGTACCGGCCGGCGATGATCGCTGCCGCGGACTGGCTGGTCGAGACCCAGGACGCCGACGGCTGCTGGCGTAAACACGGCACGCCGTATGCCGCGCCGGGCGAGAAGGCTTATGAGACCCACGTGGCCTGGGGACTTTACGAAGCGGCTCGGGTCGAACCAGGACGGGGCTATGCGGAAGCCGCTACAAAAAATCTGGTCTGGGCTCTTTCCCATCAAAAAGACAATGGCTGGTTTTCCAGTTGCTGCCTCACCGATCCACTGAATCCGCTGACCCATACGCTTGGTTATGCGTTGCGCGGGCTGGTTGAAGGCTACCTGTTTACCCGCGATGGCGACATTCTCGACAAGGCCAACAGGACCGCGGAAGGTGTGCTCTCGGCACTGCATCCTGACGGCTTCCTGCCGGGCAGGCTGGATAGCCAGTGGCGAGGTGCGGTTCCCTGGGCCTGCCTGACGGGAACAGCCCAAATGGCGGCCTGCTGGCTGCTGCTCTATCGTGAGACCGGCAACCCGCGCTTTCGAGAAGCAGCTTTTGCGGCCAATCGCTACGTGATGGGAACCATGCGTCTCGACGGGCCACCCGAAACTCGCGGCGCGGTGAAAGGGAGCTTTCCGGTGTCGGGGGGATACGTCAGGTTTCAGTACCCCAACTGGGCATGCAAATTTTTAATCGACGCTATCAGCCTGGAGAAATCGGTCCGTCAACAGGAGAGCGAATCGGCGGTATCTGTCCAGGTTGCGACCGCCGGCTTGTCGGAATGAAGAGGAAATCCACAGGGGGAGATAACCCGGAAGGGGCGCGCAGCACGGCCCATCCGGTCCTATAATGGATTTCATGGTTGGTTGCGGTCCACGCTCGCGCTGGGATGGATTATTTGATTCAGTACACGCTCGCGCCGGGTCAGAGGGAAGAACATGTATCTAAATTTCTTCGGACTGAGCGAGCAACCCTTCGGCGTCACTCCCGATCCGCGCTTTCTTTATCTCAGCGAGGCCCATAAAGAAGCGTTGGCTTCGTTGTACTACGGCATCGAGGCCAATCGCGGGTTCATCGGCCTGATCGCTCAACCCGGCATGGGCAAGACCACCATGCTGTTTCACCTTCTGGAAACCTTCCGCTCATCGGCTCGCATTGCGTTTCTCTTTCAAACCCATTGCAACTCGAAGGAGTTCATGCGGCTGCTGCTGGCCGAGTTGGGCTGCGAAGAGGACACGCAGGACCTGGTGAAGATGTACGACGAGTTCAACAAGCGCCTGCTGCAGATCGCGCAGGAGGGGCATCGCCTGATCGTCGTCGTCGACGAAGCGCAGAACCTGGAAGACGAGGTGCTGGAAACGCTGCGCCTGCTCTCCAACTTCGAGACCTCGAAGGCCAAGTTGATGCACATCATTCTGGCGGGACAGCCCGCGCTGGCGCAAAAGCTGGCGGGTCCCCGCTTGACCCAGTTGCGCCAGCGGGTTTCGATCGTGCAGGGATTGGCTCCGCTGTCGCACGGCGAAGTCAAGAATTACGTCGAGCATCGCTTGCGCGTGGCCGGGTATCGAGGCGCGCCAATTTTTACGGCTGATGCCTACGAGTCCATTGCGACTGCGACGGAAGGCATCCCCAGAAACATAAATAATTTCTGTTTCAATGCGCTTTCGCTGGCCTGCGCGTTGCGTAAAAAGAATGTCGACGCGGACGTGGTCAATGAGGTGCTGGCCGATCTTGATATCCAGAAGCTGACCTGGGGGCTGCCGTCGGAGACGCTGGGTACGCCCTATCATCCCGTACCGGATGCACCGAGTTCTCCCTCGGAGCCAGAGACGTATGCTGAAATTTCGAATGCTGCCGAAGCCGCAGCCTACATGCAGCAGGTCGCATTGAAGTTGCGGGACTGGCGGCAGTCGGTGGAAAAAGCCGCCGGCGCTTCTCTCCCGGGTGCGCAAACCGTGCCCGCTATCAACGCCGACGATCAGAGCCGGCGCTAGAATCGGTTTCTGTCAGAAAACTTCGGACACAAATCAAGCTCAATCGGTTTTTCGAGAATCTGGAGATCCCAGATCGAAGGCCCACATACTGCCGCCGGCAATCTCGGTTCCGGGGTACGATGCCAGCCATTTACATGGTCCCTCTAAAAGCGCGGCGCTGGCGACCACCCACTGCGTGGACGGATTGTGGTTGGCGCAGTCCAGCAATGTCGCGTCGGGCAGCCACAGGCCAGGCGTGTAAGCAAATGCGACCAGCGAAATGTGGTCGATGTGGTGCTCCTGCTGGAATGTTTGCACCCAGGGCAGGTATGTGCCGTGATCGACGTTGGAATCGGGAGAGACCCAGCCTCGGGTGTGGCCGTCGCGCAAGAAGTTGTAGTACGGCAGGTAGAAGGGATAAGTCAGAACGTCGGATACGACAATTTGCAGCATTGCGATCGCGCAAACGGCTACCGCGATAGTTCGCCATCGGCTGCGGAAGGCGAGTATTTCCGGAACCAGCACGGCACAGGTCAACGCAATGCCATAGGCGACAGACGGAATCCAGTGCCGCATGCCGATATTGATTCCCGACCAGGTGTATCCAGCCGTGAGTACCACAAACATCAGGACCATGATCAACACATCGGGATTTTGCAGCCATTTTCGGGCGTGCACGATGAGGAGCAGAAAGCCGAACCCGATCATTACCAAAAATCCGGGCGGAGACTTGTACAACGCGACCACAGGAAAATAAAACCAGCGTCCGGTGGGATAGTGGTGGCCGAGGATCAAAGACGGGCGCTTCGTGCTGACGGAGACGGCGTACATTCCGGTCGCGTAAAAGAAAACCGGCGAAATCAACCGTTCGCCCACCGGATGTGCTTCGAGCATCTCCCGAAGCCTGGTTATTTTGCGCTGCTGTTCGGCAGTGCGGGCCGTTCCCTGGACCTGCGCGCGTTCCTGCCATACTTGAACAAACTGGTGAGGCGCCATGTTCCAATAGGTCAGCTGGTACGCGATGTAGAGCACTGCGCCAGCCAGCAGCAACCCGCCACCGAATGCCCACGCCAACTTCTTAATGCGAGCGCGAGGCAAGTCCTTCCACTGCTGCGCGGTCACAACCATCAACCACAGGGCAAGCACGGGGAACAACAGCACGGCGGAAAATTTGGCAAACAGAGCCCCACCCAGCGCGAGGCCGAACCCTGCCATCTGGCGCGGACCAGGATTTCGCCACGTGGCTGTCGCTGCCCAGCCCGTGAGCATCGAAAACAGCGCAACCGCCACATCATTCAGAACGAAAATTCCCCAGGCCAGAAAGAGTGGGTACGTTGAGTAAATCGCCAGCGCCAGCAAACCTGCGCCCGGACCACTTACTTGCGAAACCCATAAATAAATCGTGAGGCCCAAACCGAGCGTGATCAGAATCATGGGAACGCGGGGAAGAAATGTCAGCCTGCGCAAATGATCACGATCGATGTGGGTGTAGAGATCGATGGCGAAATCAAACTCGCGCGCGTAGCGCCACGCCGCGGAGGTGTAGTCGCCCGATGCGCCCGCCATCAGCGCCCCCGCGCCGCCCAGCAGCTTCACCAGCGGGGGATGTTCGGCGTTCATGCGGCCGTCGCGGCGCTGAAGATAGCTGACGCCGGCCGCGACGTGCGTATGTTCGTCGTAATCCGGGGATTCCTGCCAGGCCATCACTCCCAGGACCAGCGCCATCGCAGTTAACAGTAACGCCGCGATCACGTTTATTCTGTTGATAGGGCCGGGGGCGCTGTCCACTGGAATACGGAATCTCCTTCTTCCTTCAAGAGCAGTCGGGATTTTACTTAACTTTCCCGCATGCGCATATGCGTGAAAAGATTCGCATTGCCACGCCGCCGGTTACCCAGTGCCGAAAGTTACCATCGTGCTGCGTAAATGGAACTGGGTGGGATCGATCTTCGATAGAATCTGAGGTTGCATTGCAATCACGGAGTCAAACGAAAATCGACGAGGGTTGGTTGGTGAGGAGCTGATGGAGATCCGCAATGGCTAGATCACGCAGAGATTTTCTCCGCTCGTTAGGTTTTGGAGCGGCGGTTGGAGCGACTGTACAGTGGCCGCTGGCCGACTTCGCGGCTGCTGCCGAACCGGCGCGGGTGGGAAAGAGCGACGGATTCATCCGGCTCGACAGCAACGAGAATGTTTACGGTCCTACCGCCAAGGTTGCCGCTGCCATCAACTCCGCGACCCACCTGGTCAACCGGTATCCCTACCCGAAGTATGAAGAAGTTACCGAGCGTATTGCGGCTTTCCACAAGGTGAAACCGGAGCAAGTGCTTTTCGCTTGCGGATCCACGGAAATCCTCCGGGTTGCCGCTTGCGCGTTTCTCGGCCCCGGCAAGCAGTTGATAGAAGCTTCTCCGACCTTTGAGGCGGAGGCGGAATACGCCAAGGCGCTGGGCTCGGAAGTGGTTGGCGTGCCGCTCGATCGCGTCTTCGCCCATGATCTCGGCGCCATGCAGGCGCGCGTGAGTCCGTCCACGGGCTTGATCTACATCTGCAATCCCAACAATCCCACGGGATCGATTACTGCGCGAGAAGATATCGAGACTTTTGTCCGCCGCCTGCCCGCGACCGCCCGGGTGGTGATTGACGAGGCCTATCACGACTACGCTACCAAGTCGGCGCTCTATGCCTCTTTCATCGACCGTCCGCTGGACGACGAGAGGGTGATCGTGACCCGCACCTTTTCGAAAGTGTATGGGCTGGCAGGGTTAAGGCTGGGCTACGCCGTGGCGGCGCCAAAAGTAATTGAGCAAATGCGTAAATTTATTACGCATGACAGTCTCAATGCGATTGTGGCCGAAGTCGCTGGAATCGCTCTGAGCGATACCGCCGGCGTCGCTGAGTTTGTCCGGCGCAACGTGAGCGATCGCCAGGAGTTCGTCAATTCGGCGGGGGTTCGTATGTTGATGCCGATCGATTCTCAGACCAACTTTGTGATGATGAATGTCCAGCATCCGGCGGGTCCTGTCGTCGAGCATTTCCGCATGAATAGGATTCTCATCGGACGAGTTTTCCCGCCCATGGATAATTACATTCGGGTCTCTCTCGGCACCCGGGACGACATGAAAGCCTTCTGGCAGGCTTGGGACTTGATCCCGTGGTCGAAAAAATTCATGCACCACTAGTCGAGCGCTACGTTCGAGAGCATTCCGGCAGAAGAGCGTTGCTTAAGTAATGGGCTTAGGCGTCAGCAACCGTACACTCGATCACAGGTCTTCCATGCACATTCTTCACGTCGTCGGCGCGCGTCCCAATCTCATGAAGGTCGCGCCGGTGCTGAGCGCGCTACGACAGTACCCGAAAATCAAGCAGACCCTGATTCACACCGGCCAACACTACGACACCAATATGTCGGACGTGTTCTTTCAGCAGCTTGAAATTCCGGCTCCGGACATCAATATGGGAGTTGGCTCGGGAAGCCATGCCCGCCAAACCGCCGACATCATGGCCGGCTTCGAGCCTATCGTTCTCGAACGAAAGCCTGACATCGTGCTGGTCTACGGCGATGTGAACTCGACCGTGGCGGCCGCGCTGGTGTGCTCGAAGTTGCAGATCAAAGTGGGACACGTGGAGGCCGGGCTCCGATCTTTCGACCGGAGTATGCCGGAGGAAATCAACCGCCTGGTGACAGACCAGCTTGCCGACCTGCTGTTCACGCCCTCCGCAGACGGTGACCAGAATCTGGCGCGAGAGGGTATCCCGGCCGGCAAAATCTTCCGGGTCGGCAATGTGATGATCGATTCGCTGGTGCGCCTTTTGCCCGTCGCCATGGAAAAGAAACCTGGCGGACTATCCGACCGCTATGTCCTCGTCACACTGCATCGCCCGGCGAACGTCGATGACGATCGGACCCTGAAGACCATCCTGGGATATTTGCTCGACCTCAACAGCCAGGTGAAAGTAGTTTTCCCGGTGCATCCTCGCACTCGCAAGCGCATTGCCGACTTCGGCATTGACGTCAGCCAGCTGAATCTGCTGGAGCCTCTGCCTTACATCGAGTTTCTATCGCTGCAGCGCCATGCCACCGCGGTCGTGACGGACTCCGGCGGCATCCAGGAAGAGACCACATATCTGAACGTGCCCTGCCTTACTTTGCGCAGCAATACCGAGCGTCCGATCACCGTGACTTTGGGAACGAATATCCTGGTGGGGAACGATGGCGGCACGCTGCGCGCCGAGTTGAGTAAGATCCTCGAAGGCAAACCCAAGCAGGGCAAAGTGCCGCCGCTTTGGGACGGGCGCGCAGGTCAGCGCATTGCCGAGGTATTGAATCAACTGTAGGTCGATCCGGCGCCGTCGGCCGCTAAAAATCGATCATTTTGAAATCAGTCCGAAGACGTCGAACTGCCCCTGCGTCCCCACATAAACTTTTCCGTTGGCCACCGTGGGCACGGAAAATTTTGTCGCCAGCCCGGCAGCGCCGGTACCGCTGGCTGGACTGCTGAACAATTGATTGCCAAGATTTGTCGCATTGTAGGCGTTGAGTATGGCAGGCGTGGTTGGATAGCCGCTGATATCGATCGACCAGACAATTCCAGCGGTGGTCCCATTCGCGGAAACGGCGGGCGCGGTTCCCCGGCGATTGTAGGGAGTGGTCGACTGCGACTGTGGCGTGGCGGAGATTACGCCGTTCGAAATGGTGAACTGTTTCAGGAAATCATTATTCCCGGCGGCATATATGTTGCCGTTCCAATAGGCGGGCTGGCCGAAAACGCCGCCACCCAGGCTGAATTGAGTATTGGGGTGTACCCCTACTTCCTGGACGTCCTGGTTCAAGACCGAGTTGAAGGTGCCTAGATTGTTTTGGTCCAGCAGGAAAAGATAACCTGGCTTGCCGGTGGCGACCACCAGGTGAGGATGGGCCGACGAGCCCACGGAATCTGGAAGGATCATGGCGGGTGACGAGCCAAGATCCACGTCATCCATCGACAACACGGACTCATTCGCGGGCGTGAAATAGTCGATTACGGCGCCGCCACTGCTGAGCTTTACCACGGAATCCGAGTAATTGACGCCGCCTGAATTGGCATCGAAGGCTCCGTTCGCGGTCTCCAGATAAATATTGCCGGCCGCGTCTGCGGCTGGACCGCCGCCCGATTGCCAGATCGCGCCTTGGTTATTTCCGATGGTCGGATCGGTCGAAAACCAGACGAATTCCTGCGTCAGGGTGCTCGCGTTGTAGCCCATGAGCCAGCCCTGATAGGTATTGTTGTCGCCATGCGAACCGAACGCCACGTAGACGGTCCCGTTACTGAGCATGAGAGCGGGCCGTTGCAAATGCGGCAGGGGTACAAAATTGTTGGCGGTGATCAAAACCGGTCCTACGGATTCTGCCCCCGAGGTCAGACTCAACGCGTGCAAGCGGTGAAAATAGACGTTGACGTCTTTCGATTTTGCGCAAACATAAATGATGCCGGCGTCGACATCGATGACGGGCGTCGACGTAATGCCAATCTCCGGCGTAAGGTCGTTCAGTTCACCCGTGTCGGCCGCCGGAACCGTGGTCTCACCCGTTCCGAGCAGGCTCTTCTTCCATAACTGCTGACACGAACTCGAGTCGGCGTCGTAGGCGTAAACCCAATCGCTTTCCGTGGCCAGGAAGACGACGTTGTGTTTCTTGCCGTCGTTCATGGTGAGGTTGGCGACGTACAACGGTTCCGCGTACACATAACCCGGAGCATCCAGCGGGCAGGAGAATAGTTTGCCGAACGTAGATGCCGACACCGTGGTAGGGGTCAACGCATATTCCTTCAAGTTCTGGCCGGTGCGGGTGTTGTCGTTGTGATTCGTGAACACGCCATCGAGGTCGGTGACCGCGACCGAGACGGCGGAACTCATGCTTCCGCTGCCCGCCTGGGCGGTGACGCTGTGGACTCCCGGTGTGGTCGATCCGCTGGGCGTGTAGCTGGCGGTCATGTCGCCGTTACCGGTGATCGTACCGGTTGTTGCATTGCCGTTTTGCACCCCGTCCACGAACCAGCTGAGCGATCCCGTCCCCGAGTTTGTAGCGGTAAAAGTTTGCGATTGAGAAGTAGTCACCGCAGCCCTGGCTGGCGAGAGCGAGACATTGCCGCTGCCGGAATCAGGCGGACCGGATGAGCCCGACGAAGAGCCTCCGCCACAGGCGGGCAGCAGAGACACTAGAGCCAAGGCAACCGTAAGCGACAGAAACCGAGGCTGGTTTCGAATCATCATGCACACGTGCGACGAGTAACGTTTACAGGGCATCATCTGCATCCAGGAATTCTCCCGCACTGTGATGTTCGAAGCGGTTCCAGCGGTTGTCCTCAATATTGAGATGGTAAAGGCGACAACGTCAAAATAGCGGTGTGTCCAAATCGCGAAAGCTGCACTGACTGTTCAAGAAGTCGTTACGACGAGAGTGGACGTGGCGTGCGGCACTGGAGTGATTTTACTGGAGGCATTGGGCAAACACAAATGGCGATGTCATCTGGTAGTTGGGTCGGTTTCGTGACCATACTGTTCTTAGGCCTTGTCATTCCGAACCGATTTATCGGTGAGGAATCTGCTTTCGGCCCAAAACAGCAGATTCCTCGCGCGATTTGATCGCGCTTCGGAATGACAATACCTGCAATGACTCAAACTGACCCCACTACCGTCTTCTGTTGCAGAGGCCGCCGGTCCGGACAATTCACTCTGGCACTTGCCGGTGGGGCCCTGCCCCAGCAGTTGCTTCCGCCGCTGGCCTGCTGATGAGACAATAACCAATCATCATGCGGGCCATTCTGGAAGATGTTCGCTCCGGGGAAGTAAGGAGCCACGAAGTTCCGCAACCCGAGCTGCGTCCGGGCGGAATTCTGGTGCGCACTGCATTTTCCGCCATCAGCTCAGGCACAGAACTGGCTCATCGCGAACAGGCGGAAAAATCGCTGCTGGGTAAAGCTCTGGCTCGTCCCGACCTGGTGCGGCAAGTGGTCGACCTGGCCCGGACCGCGGGAATAAGAGCGGCCTATCAGAAAGTGCAATCTCGTCTCGATATGTTGGCGCCGCTGGGATACAGCTGCGCGGGTGTCGTTATCGCAGCGGGGGAGGGAACGCAGGAATTTCAGCCGGGTGATCGGGTTGCCTGCGCGGGCGCGGGATATGCCAGCCATTGCGAAGTCAACTTCGTCCCGAAGAATCTCGCCGTTCACGTCCCCGATGCGGTCCCGCTCGAGGCCGCCTCACTGAGCGCGATTGGGGCCATCGCGCTCCAGGGATTCCGTCAGAGTCAAGCTGTCCTGGGCGAGGTCGTCGCGGTAATCGGCGCCGGCCTGGTGGGTGTGCTGACGATTCAGCTGGCTAAAGCGGCAGGCTGCCGAGTGATCGCCATTGACCGCGATCAGCAGAGGGTTGAAAGCGCCCGCCAGTTTGGCGCGGACCGGGCGCTGGCTTCGTCCGACCGCGATCTGTCGGCGCGCGTCCAGGAATTTACCCGCTACGGAGCCGACGTTGCCATCATTACAGCGGCTAGCCCATCCGCGGAACCGGTCGAGTTGGCGGCCAGCCTTTCGCGCGATCGTGGACGCATCGTCGTAGTGGGCACGGTGAATCTGGGTGTCTCCCGCAAGGCGATGTACATGAAAGAGCTTTCGCTGGTTCTGTCTCGCTCATACGGACCGGGCCGTTACGATTCGGAGTACGAAGAAGAGGGGCGAGACTATCCTGTCGGTCATGTGCGCTGGACAGAAAAGCGCAACATGGAAGCGTTTCTGGATCTGCTGGCCTCGGGAGCAATTCGCGTGGCCCCCTTTCTCGAGCGCCGTTGTCCGGTGGACCAGGGAAGCGCCGCTTACGACGAACTGAAGTACGGGGGCGCGTATACGATTCTGCTGGAGTATCCCAGCCGCGGAGTCCTAAGCATGCCGGCGGCGCCGGCGGCTGCAGCGCGGCCGGGGCGTGGGGCCGCGGGCGGACAACTGCGAGTGAGCTGCATCGGCGCCGGCACCTTTGCTCGCGCGGTTCTCTTTCCGGCGCTGCGCAAGACCCGCGGCATCGTTCTGCATTCGGTGGCGACTGCCTCCGGCGTGGCCTCGGAATCGGCCCGTCTGCTGTTCGGATTCACCCGCGCTGTACCCACCGCGGAACTCTTGCAGGATAAAGATTCGGATGCGGTATTTATCCTTTCCCGCAATGACAGCCACGCCGGGTACGTGGTGGCGGCGCTAGCCCATCACAAACCCGTGCTGGTGGAGAAACCGCTGGCCATCAATCGCGAACAACTGGACGAGATTCGCTTTGCCTACCAGGCGGAGATGGAGAAAAGCACGGCTCCGTTTCTGATGGTGGGTTACAACCGCCGCTTCGCGCCCTTTACCGAAAAATTGAAACAGTTCTTTGCCGGCCGGCAAGAGCCCATGGTCGTGCAAATTCGGGTGAACGCCGGATATCTTGCGCACGATCACTGGACGCAGCAGAAGGCCAGTGGAGGAGGAAGAATTCTGGGTGAGCTTTGCCACTTTGTGGATTGGGCGCGCTGCGTGGTGGAGCGCCGCCTGGTGAGCGTTTCCGCCGACGCACTGCCAGACGGAGCTCGTTACAACCGCGACAACGTAGTAGTCATTCTTAAATTTCAGGATGGTTCGATCGCCAATATCGCATATCTTGCGAACGGCGACCGGTCAGTTTCTAAAGAGCAGTTCGAGGTGTTCTGCGAAGGCAAGGTCGGACGCATTAACGACTTTCGCACGCTGGAGCTGGCGCGCGACGGAAAGACGCGGCGGAGCGGGGCCAGGCGCGACAAAGGACATGAGCGAGAGATCGAGGCGACGCTCGAAGCTATCCGCCAGGGCGGTGCTTCTCCCATTCCGTTCGAGGAACTCATGGAAGTCTCCGAAGCGGCCATTGCGATCGAAGAAGCCATCGGCAGCGGAGAAGTGGTTTCACTGCCTGCCACCCGGATTCCGGCGGCGAGGAAAGCTGCCGAAGGACTCTGACCCTCGCGAGTCATAGCTTCCTTCCCCACCGCCGGCACGCCCCCAATCTGCATCAAGAGTTCGGAATCGTTACCCGAACCTGGTTGGAATATTTGCTCTCCCGTCCATTCTTGTTTACGGCCGTGGTCATATAGAAATACGTTGCCCCGCTCGCGACCGCCGCATCAGTGAAGGTGGATTTGGGATGTAGAACCGAATTGATTTTGTCAAAGGGTCCCTTGGACGCGATGGCGCGATACACGTTGTAGCCTATCGTGGAAGCCGAAGGTGAATGCCATGCCAGCGTGACGCTGTGGCCCGAAGCTTGCGCTCCTTTGCCTTTAAAGGTGGCTTTGACCTCGTGTTCGGCGTCGCTCTGGAAGGTGATGTTTCCCTCGGAGCTTCCGGCGCGACTCGGCGCAAAAGTTATTTTAAAAGGGACACTCTGCCCGGCGCGTATGGTCAGCGGGAAGACGATTCCGCTGATCGAATATCCATCTCCGTTCCAATCCGCCGAGGTGACCGTAATGCTGGAGTCGCCTGCGGTAAGAGTGCCAGTCTGTCCTTTGTTAGCGCCCACTACCACTTGCCCGAAATCGAGGGTGGACGGCGAAACTGCCAGATCACCAGCGGCAACGCTGCGGTTCGTGCTGCTTCCGCCACCGCAACCGAGCGAGAGAGCCGTCGTCAGAATTGCCAGGCCAAGAAAGAATCGTCCCTGCATGTGCGCAGTGCTCCTCCCAAAAAATGTTTGCTGATTGCCGGTGGACTTCCAAGTTTGTAACGAAACCCGGATGGGGTATGGCGAGAAGTTAAATGGACAAGCGGGAACGGAGAAGATGTCACTAGTACATAACTTCGGGCTGTGGCGCGACCTTAGCCATGCAGGCGCGAGCGCCCCGCTCGGCAGCGGGAACCCCGCGTAAACACTCGCGCCCGCATCGGTTCACAAAAATGGGGCGTGAAATCTTCACGCCCCATTTACTCGAAGGTTTGCAAACTTTACGGGGTGGGAATCACAGCCTGGGTTTGATTTGAGTTCGCACTTTCATTTCCCGATCCATCGACCGCCGTGGTGACGTAGAAATAAGTTTGTCCGGACTGAACCGTGCTGTCGGTGTACGTCGTGTCCGGGTTCAAGTTGTTGATCTTGGAATACGGTCCTCCGGAAACGCCGCTGCGGTAGACGTTGTAGCCCACCACCGTGGATGAACTGGGATTCCAGGACAGTGCCACGCTATGTTGCGGCGCGGGTGTGCCGGTTCCGCTTAGAGCCTGAGCGACAGATGATACCGCCGCATTGCTGTTATACGACCCGGTCGCAGTGGCGGCGCCGCTGGCCTGGGGCTTGAAGGTGACGGTGAACGAAGTGCTCTGTCCGGAGGCCAGCGTAATCGGCAGCGCCAGCCCGCTGATGGTGAACTCCGAAGTGCTCATGCCGGCGTTCGACACGGTGATACTCGATCCGTTGGCGGTGAGCGATGCGGGCAGGCTCTTGCTTTGTCCCACCATCACACTGCCGAAGTTCAGCGTAGCGGGACTCACTGCCAACTGGCCCGAGACGGTCGCTGTCCCCGCCAGGGTGATCGTGACATTGGAGTCGGAGGCGTCAGAGATGATCGAAATCGATCCGGTGAAATTTCCACCAGAAGTGGGGTTGAATGCTGCTCCGAAAGTAAAGCTTTGTCCGGGGTTCAGGGTCAGAGGCAGGTTCAGTCCGGTAACGCTGAAGGCTTTGCCTGCGACATTGGCTTGAGAGATGGTAACCTTGGCAGCGCCCGAGTTGGTCAGGGTCTCCGGCTGAGTGCCCGTGGCATTGATCTGAACTCCGCCGAAATTAAGACTGGAATCGCTGGTGCTCAGCACGCCCACTGCAGTAGCGTTCGCCACCAGAGGAACCGAGAGCATGGAGTTGACCGCGTCGCTGGTAAAGGAAACCGCACCACTGACGGCGTTGGTCGACTGTGGCTTGAAGGTCACACTGTAAGGCACGCTCTGACCTGCCGCCAACGTGACAGGGAGATTCAGACCGTTGAGGCTGAAGCCGGCGCCTGAAACGCTCGCCTGCGATACGGTCACGTTCGAATTGCCGGAGTTGGTGAGGGCGGCGGACAAGGTTTGTCCCTGGGCGGCCTGCACACTTCCGAAGCTGAGGCTCGAAGGATTAGAGATCAATGCACCGGAGGCAGTTGCGTCTGCCGAAACCGGAACGCTGACGCTCGAATCATCGGTCGTAACCGCGATGTTGCCGCTCGCGGTGCCCGCCGCCTGCGGCGTGAAGGTCACAATGAAACTTTGGCGCTGGCCCGCGGCCAGAGTCAGGGGGAAGCTGATCCCGCTCATCCGGAAGCCCCGGCCGGTGACCGTTGCCTGGCGTACGGTGAGTTGCGAAGTGCCCGAGTTGATAAGGGTCACGGACTGGGTCCGGCTGGCTCCGAGCTTTACTACTCCCAAGGCCAGAACGGCTGGCGAGACTGCCAGTTGCCCGACGCCAGTTCCGGTGCCCGATACGGGCGCAGTGAGGCTGGTCGAGATGGTATTCAACGCCACCGTTGTGAATTGCCCGGTGCGGTCCCCAAAGGTAAGCGGGCGCTTCGGCGGGTTCAAGGAAACGGTTCCGAACACGGAGATCATACCGCTGGCGGCGCCGCCGGCAGCGGGAGTAAAGCTCACATTGAAGCCGGCGCTCTCTCCTGCCTTCAGGGTACGGGGCAAGGTCAAACCGGTCAGAGTGAATCCTTTTCCCGCGATGGCGGCGCGCGTGATGGTCACAGCAACCGTGCCCGAGTTGGAAAGGGTTGCGGATTGGGTCTGCGTCTTGCCGATCTGTACGCTGCCGAAAATTATGCTGGTGGGATTCAGCCGCAGCCGGCTTCCCAGTACTGCTGTGCCCCGCAAGGTAAAGGTGGAGAACAAGCGAGTCACGTTGCTGGCGAGAACAATCTTGCTTTGCGAGTTGCCGCCGCTTTGAGGCGAATACGTAATCTGAAGCGTGACGTGGGCTCCCGGCGCCAGCGTCAGGGGCAGCTTCTGTCCGTTGATCTTGAAATCGCTGCTGGGGACCTGAATGCTGGTAAGGATCACCGGAGACTTGGTGTTGTTGGTGATGGTATTGGATCGCACTTGCGCGGTCCCGACCGGGACGCTGCCGAAATCCACGACAGCCGAAGCTGGAGCCAATCCGGGGGTTGACTGCGCCGCCGGCGTGCCGGCGTCAAGGGCTCCACAGCCCAACATGGTGGTCAAAGCGAAGAGAACTGCTACTAACTTGCCGCGAGCGCCAAAATCCTTCACGGAGGCCTCTAAGCCGTACGGCCATACGGCGGGGGATTTATAAGCTCGCTGCACCATTCCGAGTGCCAATCCGGGAACTGACTGAAACGTGGAATAGTGCAGCCAAGTGGAGTGTCCATTGGGCTTTGGCTATCGGGTAGATACCGTAGGTGAATGCGGACGACGGCCAGACGGCCATGCCCAAAATGGAACAGCAGTTACCTGGGGTACTTTGGCGTCGCGCAGGGATCAGCGCAGGGTCGGAAAAGGCCGGCGGATTCCGGAGCGGGAATGTGCCGCAAGCCGCGAAAACACTGGGGCGAACGCGATTTCATGCACGCGCGAAATCGTGCGGCGGGGACATCCGCAGTCACCGCCGCATCTATCTTCCAAGTGCGGCGATGCAGTAATCTGATTACGAACCGTTCTTGAAGTAACGAAAGTCCACATCGGGGATGGCCAATTTCCTTCATGTCTACGACCAATTTCAGACCGTCTTCGCACAAGGGCATCATCCTGGCGGGCGGATCGGGCACCCGGCTCTATCCCGTGACCCACGCGGTGTGCAAGAGCCTGCTCCCCATCTACGACAAGCCCATGATTTATTACCCGCTGTCCACGCTCATGCTGGCGGGCATTCGGGACATCCTCATCATTTCAACTCCGCAGGATGTGCCCAGGTTCGAACAACTGCTGGGGGATGGAAGTCGCTTTGGTTTGAATTTTCAGTATGCGGTGCAGCCGCGGCCGGAAGGCATCGCACAAGCCTTCCTGGTGGGCCGGGAATTTATCGGCGCTGCGGGTTGCGCCCTGGTGCTGGGCGACAATATTTTCTACGGACACGACTTCGCCGAAATCGTCCGGCAAGCCGGTCAGCAGAACTCGGGCGCGACGGTATTTGCTTATCCCGTGCACGATCCTGAACGCTACGGTGTGGTTGAGTTCGATGCAAAAGGCAAAGCGCTGAGCCTGGAAGAAAAGCCCTCGAAACCGAAATCACGCTATGCCGTGACCGGACTTTATTTTTATGACAATCACGTGGTCGAGATCGCGGAGTCTTTGAAGCCGTCGGCCCGCGGGGAACTCGAAATCACCGAAGTCAACAAGGAATATCTAAAGCGGCAGGCCTTGGAAGTCGTGGTCATGGGCCGGGGCATGGCGTGGCTCGACACCGGGACGCACCAGTCCATGCTCGAAGCTTCTCTCTTCATACAGACCATCGAGACCCGGCAGGGTCTGATGGTGGCATGTCCGGAAGAGATTGCCTTTCGCTATGAATACATCACGGCGCAGCAACTGGAGCAGACGGCATCGTCGATGAAGGGCAATGCGTACGGCGCCTACTTGCAACAACTGCTGCGCGAAAGGGTGTTCTGAAACCGGGCTTCGGTAATGAGAGCTTTTTCCTCGAGTGTCTTTTGAAGAAGCCGGGGTATTTGAATAAGCGATAAAGATTTCCTCTGCCGGCGATCTGAATAATTTACGGATACGGCTTGACAGGGCTGCTCGGCAAGAGGAGAATCACACGCAATCACGGTAAGTACCAGCCGCTTTACCCACCAGCCTTTGAGGTTCTTGCCTCTCAAACTCCCCTGGATCAGCTCGCGCAGGCGAGCCTGGTTCGCATGAAAGGCTGGACAGCATCATGAGCATCGTGCGCAATTTGTGGAATGACGATCAGGGTCAGGACATCGCCGAATATGCAGTCATGCTGGCGGTGATTCTGGTGATTGTGGTCGGCACCATACGCCTGGTAGGCGGCAACGCCAACAACGTCTTCTCGTCAGTAGGCAGCTCCGTTCAGTAAGTGCTGGAGTGAATCGCGCGTCACCGCGTGCGGGAGCATGATTCCGGGCGAGTGCGGATTGATGTCCGCGCGTTGGAATAGCTGCGGCTGAGGCCGCTGTTATCTTGAGCTGCCTCACCCTGTCATCCTGAGCGGAGGGGCTGCTTCGCTCCGCGAAGCAGCCGCGCAGTCGAAGGACCCCCATTGGCTGCACGGTCGCTGCGAAACTTTCAGAACAAACTCCGGTGAGCTCCTAGGGGTCCTTCGACTCCGCTATCCCATTCGCGAGCGAATGGGATAGCTGCGCTCAGGATGACACGGGGCGGGATGCCGAGAGAGGTCTTCTATCTCGGCCCGAATTGCAGCCGTACTCCGGCGCGGGCGAGAATCGGCGGGCCTACGCTGAGCACTGGAGTTCGCGATACGTCGTAACGCTGGTTCGTCAGATTTTCCACGGCGACGAACAAATCGATCCCACGACGCAGCGAGTGGGATGCGCTCGCGTCCAATACGAAATAGCGCCGCAAGAGTAGCGTGTTCTGGTCGTCGTCGAATTGATTCCCGCCGAATCGCCCCTGCACCGCAAGCAGCACAAAGGGCCGGGAGTAGCTCGCCTGGAACGTGAACTGATTGCGCGGAACCTGCGGAACATCGAGTCCCACCAGGCTCGGATTCAATCCGGCCAGTGCCGGATCAATGGTGAAGCTGGTCACGGTGGCGTCGGTGTATTCGTAGCCGCCGGAGAGAGTTACGGAATTGGTCAGGCGTCCGCTGGCCTCGAACTCAACTCCTTGCGATTGTATGCTGCCCAGATTCTGGCGCTGGCGGGTGATCAGGCTGGGAGTGGTAGTTAAAGTGACGTTCGCCACCGGGCGGTTGATCTGGTTCCAGAAAAAATTTCCCCTCAGCATCACGCGCTGGTTCCATCCGGTCACGATGGCGCCGCCTTCCGCACCGGTCAGGCGTTCCGCCCGCAGGCCGGAATTGAACTCGGTGAATACATTGCCCGCCCGGAAGCCGCGGTAGAGCTCGTTCAGCGAGGGGGCACGGAATGCCCGGTAACCCGAAGCGGTGAGTGAGATGTTGCTGGTGAGCTTGTGCAAAAGTGCCAGGCGGGGACTGAAGAAAGATTCGCTGCGATCGGGAACGGGGGCCGATCCCACCGGCTGAGCCGGATTGGGCGGCGCGAACGCGTCGAAATTCTGCCAGTGATCCACTCGCCCGCTGGCGGTCAGCAGCCAACCCGGAGTGACGCGGATGATGTCCTCGAGATAAGCGCCCCAATTGACTTCGCGGCCGCCACCGGCGGAGGTGTTGGTGGGATTGCCACCGAAGAATCCCTGCTCGTCGGTTTGGCCGTGTGTGTTCGATTCCTCCACGCCTGCCACCAGGTGCTGGCGCGTCCCCACAACCCGTTGCCATTGCGCGGAAAATCCCACCTGCTGCGCGGGGACGGTCTGCAGCCGAGTCAAGCTCTCGCTGTCGCGATTGGCGGCGATCGACGAAAAAGACTGGTCCAGGCTCTGCCGGCTGGCATAGGCGTGCAGCGCAAACGCGCCGAGTTCGTGGGCGTCCCAGTCACCACCCAGATCGAGCTCGCGGATAGTGGTACTGTTGACTTGCAGCGGCGTGCCGTTGTGCCGCGATTCGCCGAAGAGAGATCCCCGAACGAAAATACTGGCGTCGTCGCCGAACTTTCTTCGCACGGTCACGTCGCCGCTGGCATCCTCCGAATTTACCGGTGTGTCGATCGTGCCTCTCAAGTCGGGAGGCACGGCGATGTAGCCGTCGGTCCGGAAAAGTTCCGAGGTCAAACCGATGGCCCACGGCCCCATTTTTCTGCTGACGGCCAGGGAGAGATCGGGCGAATTCTCATTTCCGTAGGCGGCTTCGAGCGAGATTGCGTTGCGGTCCACCGGGGTGCGAATAATGTTGATGACCCCGCCGAGGGCATCTGATCCGTAAAGGTGCGATGCGCCGCCGCTGGCCACCTCAATGCTGCCAATCGCTTCCCGGGGCACCCGATCCCAGTACACCCAGCCGCCGAAGGGATCGTTTAAAGGAAAGCCGTCGCTGAGCACCAAGGCACGGCTGGCTCCACTCGCGCCCAGGCCGCGCAGCGAGACGCCTTGCGTAGTCGGATTCGCGGTGCGGCTGGTGGTGCGGCGGAACAGACTGAATCCCGGTACCTGGCGCAGGATGTCGTCGGTGCGGAACGCCGCGGTCGTGTCCAAATCCTGGGAAGACAGGATGACAACGCTGGTCGCGCTTTCCACGGCCCGCACGCCGGTGCGATTGGCAGTCACCGTCACTTCCTGGGCGGCCGACGCAGGCAGCAGCACGATTGGCAGGAGCTCGGCGCCGGCATGCCACGTTATTGTCTGATCCTGAAATCCCGAGGCGGAAATTTTTATTGCTCCGGAGTCCACCGAAGGTTGGGAGAACACGAAGCCGCCCCGTTCGTCGGTGGCGACAGTGGCTGAAACCGAACCACTGCTGAAGACCACTTCAGCCCCCACAATCGCGGCGCCAGTCTGATCGGTCACGGTGCCGGTGACCTGGCGCGGCGCCGGCTGTG
This sequence comes from Terriglobia bacterium, assembly GCA_963822555.1. Taxonomy (GTDB): domain Bacteria; phylum Acidobacteriota; class Terriglobia; order Terriglobales; family Acidobacteriaceae; genus JAIQFF01. The sequence goes on along the minus strand of CAWGHY010000002.1, from coordinate 1,734,952 downwards.
CGAATAGCGCCAGCGGCGTTGCCAGGGAGAACAAGCCGATCCATAGGATCCGCTGCGCCAGCCACGAACCGCGAAACGATGACAAACGATGAGAAAGCAGGCTGATCCCCCCGGTTCGAACCGTGGTTGAAATGATTTTGAACAATGTACCGAAGAATCAGCCAGGATCATATATCACGGTCCGCAGGCCCTGGAATGTAGGCGCGAGCGTCCCCGCTCGTGCGACATCACCATAAACCTCGTACGGACGCTGTCCTCAGCCGTCCAGTCGAGCGGAACTCGACAGTCAGCCCTCGGGATCGAATAGCGGAATTTCGCTCCGCCGGACAGCTGGGACCGCTGTTCCCTAGGTGTTCCGTGGTGGTTATAGGGGTCGTTCGACTTCGCTTTCCCATTCGCAAGCGAATGGGAAAGCTCCGCTCAGGATGACAGTACTTGCCGGACGGCGGCCCTCATTAACTGCAATGTTTTTCATTTGACTCTTCCAGGCCTCCGGCTTTGTCGCGATAAGCGTTGTGGTATCAGCGACTTATATCGCCTTCCTTGGCATTTAGATTGCGCTTTGAGTTATTTCACTGGGATGGCGGCCGGCTATCCCGAGAGGTAAACGAGAAACATGCTGGTTCGGACGTGGATTCTTATCTGGATTGTCTCGGTACCGGCGTTATGCCTGGCATCGATCCGATCTGTTCCAGAGCACGTGGACGGCGGGCAGGCTTCGCTGGCGCAGCGGGAGGGCCGGGTGTGGAGCTCGGCGGTGCACGACTCGGAATTCGCCTCCATGACGCATCCCGCGGCCCGCGCCGAATGCGGTGCGGAACAGCCTCCGCAGGCGCTGACTACGCCCGACCCCTTGCTGGACGAAGCCGACTCCAATTCCAAGGTCAGCGTCAGCTTCATCATTGGGACCGACGGCCGGGTGCATAGCGCGCTGATCCTGGAGAGCGCCGGGGCCTACGAAGACCGCACCATTCTGGATGCGGTTCGCTTCTGGCGCTATCGTCCCGCTCTGTGCAACGGTGTACCAACCGAGGCAGAGGCCAAGGTGGAGTTTTCCAGTCGCCAGGAAAATTTTCGACTAAAATGAGCCAGACTGGTGCCGATGCTGGCACCTGCCGATTGTCTGGGACGCGTATATCTGGGACAAGACCGGCAATCGGGGGACGACAGGCAGGCATGGATGATCCCAAACTGGTCGCCCCATCCAAAGCTGGCGTGCTCCGGGCCATGCAACACTTTGCCCTGGAGCAAAGCGTGGAAGAATCGGTGAAAGTGACCTTTGAACCTGAAAGCGCGGGCCGCCAGACTTGCACGGCTTGCGGCAGCTCCAATCGCAAGGGAAACAGTTTCTGCGCCAATTGCGGCGTTCCTTTACCCAAGGCATCGGAAGGGATAGAAGTCGCGCCCCCGAATGCGAAGGCGATACCGGAAGCCCCCGGCGACCACCACTACCATCATCACTATCACCACCATTATTTCTCGTCCGCTGGAGGGATGGAGCCGGCGATCCCCGAGGCGCGGGCCGCCGGAGGCGGCGGTGCTGGCGCCAGTCGCGATCTGGCCCGGGTGCGTCCGCCGCTGGGCGGGGCATCGCTGAGCCGGGCAGAAACGGCTCTCCGCAAGACTACCCAGGACTGGGCGCTGGCCTGCAACACCAAACAACTGGATGACCTGGTGGATCTCTACGTTCCCGACGCCACCGTGCTGCGCCCGAACATTCCGCCGGTGCGCGGCGCGGCCGCCATTCGCGAACTGTTCTTTGGACTGCTCGACGCCGGGATGAGTGAAGTTGAAATGGATCTGCAGCGAGCGGAATTGTTTGGCGACTACGGTTACGAGACCGGCCGTTGCAAGGCTCTGGTCCCGAGTGCCGTGGGTAAACGCCGCGAGGAACGCGGCAAATATCTGGTGCTGCTCAATCGTCAGGCCAATGGCGACTGGAAAATAGTGGCCGATAGCTGGTCCAGCGACCTGAGCCTGGGAGGCCCAGCCGAGTCGCTAGTGAAGCCCGCCGCTCCAGGAACTCCTATTGGCGCACCGCCCCGTAAGCCGTAGGCTTTTGATCTCGGCGCGGTTTGTGCAAAAACGGTAGTGGGTTGGGTGGAGCAGCGCTTTAGCGCTGCATGGAAGGCCGCCTTCCGGCGCTACGCAGCCCGTCCGCAGGCCTGAAGGTCCGCTCCATCCCCTAATTCCTGCCGCGATCCTTCACTTCGAACGATTTCAGATTTCTATTTCCAGCTTCTGCAACTCGTGCCGCAACTGCTCCACATCCAGCATCTCGATCGTATGCATTCCCAATAGCCGCGCCGCGTCCAGGTTCAGGGCGCGATCGTCGATAAAGATGCAGTCGGCTGGCGCCTTTTGCGACAAGTCGACCGCCAACTGGTAAATCGCAGGTTCGGGTTTGCGTAAACCCACAAAGCAGGAGCTGACAAACATCGGAAAGATCTCGCGCAGGCCGAAGGTCTGAATGCGGTACTGGTTCAACTCTCTCGACTCGTTGTTGATGGTCGCCATGAAATATTTTCCGGACTTGGCGAGCTGTTCCGCTAGGGAGAGAACTTCCCGGTGCGGTTTCGAGAGAGAAAACACGTAGTCCTTGAAGACGTCGCGGGCAAAGGGCCGAGGCCGGTAGAAGATGGTCCGGTCCAAATATTCGTCGAAGCCGATCTTGCCGCGCTCCAGGGAAGAGACCAGCATTTCATGACGGTCAGTGAACTCGGCCGGGTCGAGCTTGAATTGCTCAAGCGTCCGCTCTCTTTGGGAGCGGTCCCAGGCATTCGAGAGCAATACTCCGCCCACATCCCAAAATATGGCGCTGATCTGCGGCAAACCCCAGCCTCCTGAACTCGCGAATGAGCAGACGGTACCACGATGATACACGCGCAGGTTGGAGGCAGGGCCACGTCTCGTCGTCATGTGCATCTTGGCGTTCGCTGCTAAAGCGTGGGCCCGGATTGCCGATGATTTGACCGAATCCGAAGTTCCAGCCTCAAGAAAATCTGCACAGGATGTGGCCGTGACGAAGATGAAGATAAAGATGATAAAGACGATTGCGCTTCTGGCAGGCCTGGTCTGCTTGACCGGATGTTTACACGAGCGACGTTCCGCATACGTCATACCGGCGCGCTGTATGAAGGTCAGCGTCCAGAGTTTTACTCAGCCGTGCGCGCAGCGGTCTGACGGTAAGATTGTGTGCGATGGGGTGGTGATCACGGCGAATTGCCTGCTGCCTCTGCCGGAACAAGCCGTCCGATAAGGGAGATCGCGGGTAGACAAGCGCAACGACCGTGCGGCTTATGGGGGTCCTTCGACTGCGTGTCTGCTTCGCGAAGCGAAGCTGACACTCCGCTCAGGAAGACAGCCTTTACCCCTAAACGCGCGCCCTCCTGCAGCCCAAGCAGGATGGTGCCTTTTCGGCTCTTACAAACTTCAGCGGTGGGAGACTTTCGTCGGACCTAAGCGCCGCGGGCTTTGGCGAGATTCTTGGTTTTACCGGCGGTTCGACGGGTGCTGGGCACGTAGCTGCAGGTGCGAGCATCGTAATGCTGTCCCAGACATTCGGCGCACATGTGGACCTGGTGAACCTTGCAATGGATTACCGGCAAGTCGCCATGGCAGATATCGCAGCCGCCCCGAACCCGGCGGTTCGAGTTCTTCGATTCCCCCGCTGCCGCGGCTGTACCTGCGGCCGGCTGGCCGGCGCGAGCTTTGAAAAAAATGCCCGCCGCTGCCATGAGCGAGCCCAGGGAAACGCAGCACGCACCCAAAATGAGAAGATTCGTGTCCGGATGTTCACCCAGTGCCGCGGGCATCACGATCAGTCCGATGCATGCTACGAGCGCTCCGACACCGATCAACCAGTTGCCAATTCCTGATGACATCTTCCGTGCCTTCTTGGCGAAGTAGAAAAGCACTCGCCGCAAAACTTGGGGTGGACTGCCATTGCGACGATAGCGACTTCCCGGCCTTAACTCCAGATGACGAAGGTCACCCCTGTCCGAAAAATTCCCTGCGATGACCGAGGTAACTTGTCTCACCTTACCGCGGAACCCTAACATTCTGGAGGTATGGCGCTTACGTCCCTGGTAGTGTGTGCTGACTTGAAAGCGGTGCAGGTGCTCAGCCAGATTCTGCGGGAGCTGAACATCGATGCGGAGCATTGCGGTGACTTAGCTCAGGCTGCGGAACGGCTCAAGGCCCAACACTTCGATGCGGTTGTGATCGATTGTCAGGATCAACTGCCCGCGATCGAGTTGATTGCGGGGGTGCGGAAGCTGCCCATCAACCGGAGCACACTCATCATTGGACTGGTGGACGGGCGCGAACAGGTACGCGACATTTTTGGTCAGGGCGCCAACTTCATCGTCTACAAACCGGTTTCCGCGGAGCGGGCGAGTAGCAGCCTGCGGGCGGCGAGAGGGCTAATGGCGCGCGAAAAACGCAGCAAGTTGCGAGTCTCGCTGCACGCTCCCGCCTCGATCACCTACGCCAATGCGGAGAATGTGGCAGCTACACTTCTGGACTTGAGCGAGGATGGATTGGCGATTCAATCCGAACGCCGGCTGCCTCCCCGCTGCAAGGTCTACTTTCAGTTTAATTTGCCGGGAGAAAAATCTTCCGTCCGCCTCTCCGGCGATGTGGTCTGGCAGGATTCTTCGGGACGCGTGGGGATACGTTTCGTGGATGTGCCACAAACTTCGCGGCGCACCATGAACGAATGGATCAAGAGCAGCCTGGCGCGGCTGGCCCAGGCCGAACAGCAGGCGCCGCGTAAGGAGCAGGCGCCTCCGCCGGAAGTGGTGGCCAGTCGGCTCGCCGGACTGGGACTCTCCGCTGCGTCTTCGAATCGCCGTATCCAGACGCGTCGGGCTTGCCACTTGAGTGCCGACGTTTTCCGCCTGGGCGAGGGCGTCCCCAACCGCTGCAGTCTGAGCGACGTGAGCACGGGCGGCTGTTACGTAGAGACTCAGTCTCCATTTCCCGCGCACACGACGTTGGATATTGTGGTCCGCACTCACGACATGAAACTGCGGGTCCGGGGAACGGTGCAGGTGGTACATCCCGGTTTCGGGATGGGTGTGCAGTTCAGTCTCAATACGGCCGATGAGCGCCAACAGGTAAAACAGTTGATCGCCGCCCAGGCAGCTCAAGACAGTCTCGCATAAAAAATCTGAAAATCCATGTCATCCTGAGCGGAGTAGCTGCTTCGCTTCGCGAAGCAGCTGCGAAGTCGAAGGATGCCTGCCTTTCCGCCGACTGATCAGCTTATAGGGGTCCTTCGACTTCGCTGGACGTTTCGCCAGCGAAACGTTTAGCTCCGCTCAGGATGACAGGAGATTGTGGTCCCGAAATAGCCTAGGCCACGGCCTTGCGGAAGTAGTCGAGCGACAGTTTCAGTCCGGTTTCCAGGTTCACCTTGGGTTCCCATCCCAGAAGAGTCCGGGCTTTGGTGATGTCCGGGCAGCGCTGCTTGGGATCGTCCTGAGGCAAGGCTTCGTGGCAGATCTTGCTCTTCGACCCGGTCACCGCCAGCACCTTCTGGGCGCACTCCAGAATGGTGAACTCGGTGGGATTCCCGATATTGACTGGCATATACTCCGTCGATTTCGAGAGACGTATGAAGCCGTCGATCTCGTCGCTCACATAGCAGAAACTGCGGGTCTGGTTGCCGTTTCCGTAAACCGTGAGGTCTTCGCCGAGCAGCGCCTGTTTCATGAAATTCGGCACTACGCGGCCATCATTCAACTGCATGCGCGGTCCGTAGGTGTTGAAGATGCGAACGATGCGCGTGTCCACCTTGTGATAGCGGCGGTAGGCCATGGTCACGGCTTCGGTGAATCGTTTGGCTTCGTCGTACACCGAACGTGGCCCGATGGGATTCACATTGCCCCAGTAAGTTTCCTTCTGGGGATGCTCCAGCGGATCGCCGTAGCATTCCGACGTCGACGAAACCAGGTATTTTGCCCCGTACTTGTGGGCGATATCGAGAGCGTGAAAAGTGCCCAGCGATCCCGCCTTCAGGGTGGCGATTCCGTGCAAGTGGTAATCCACCGGGCTCGCCGGGCTGGCGAAGTGGAAGACGTAATTCACCGGGCCGCAGTCAAAGGGCTGGTTGATATCGATCTGCCGAAATTCAAAGCGGGATTCGTTGCGCAGGTGATCGAGGTTCGCAAGTCTTCCGGTCAGCAGGTTATCCGCTACGACCACGGAGAAACCTTCGGCCAACAGGGCATCGCACAAGTGCGAACCCAAAAATCCGGCTCCGCCAGTAACCAGGGCGCGTTGCTGAATCATGATTTCTCGAAATTACTTCCTGGGGGGGCCGAAGCGCCTGCCGGGACTACAGGGATTCCCGCCAGGCGGCCAACACTATAGTACGTAAATCCACGTGCGGCCATCATATCTGGATCGTAGAGGTTGCGTCCATCGATCACGATGGGATATTTGAGCAGCTTGTGCAGGCGATCCAGGTCGAGGGTAGCGAACTCTTCCCACTCGGTGAGAATGAGGAGCGCATCGGCGCCGCGCGCCGCTTCGTACGGGTCGCTCACGAACTCCGTGCTGGAGTTCAGCACCTCACGAGCGCGACCGATTGCCGCCGGATCGTAAGCTGCGATCTGGCAACCTTCCTGTAGAAGCGACTGGACCAGCAGAATCGCGGGCGACTCGCGGATATCGTCGGTGCCGCCCTTGAAAGCCAGGCCCAGAGCACCCAGACGCTTGCCCCGCAACGTCCACAGCGCGGTGCGCACCTTGCGCAGAAAGCGCTGCCGCTGATCTTCGTTGATGCGCATGACCTCGTCGAGCAAGCGGAACTCGTAGCCGCACTCCCGCGCCACCGAGCGGAAGGCCATCAGATCCTTGGGGAAGCAGGAGCCGCCGTAGCCGATTCCGGGATTCAGAAAGCGAGGACCGATGCGGCTGTCCGTGCCGATGCCCTGGCAAACCTGGTGCACGTTTGCTCCCACCGATTCACAGATGGACGCAACCGCATTGATAAACGAAATCTTCATAGCCAGGAAAGCGTTAGAGGCGTGCTTGATCAGCTCGGCGCTCTTGGCGCTGGTGACAATCAGAGGCGGAGGGATCTGAGCCCGGTCAGGCGCGGGAATCGCGTCCTTCTTCGTGTAGTAGCTGCCATCGGTCATGGGAGCGTAAATCTCGCGCAGTACCGCGGCGCAGCGCGCATTGTCAGCCCCCACCACGATCCGGTCAGGATAGAGAAAGTCGGTAACGGCGGTGCCTTCCCGCAAAAATTCCGGGTTGGAAGCGATATCGAACGAGTCCGGGGCGGCCGCGTTGCGCAGAATAATCTTGCGGACCCAGTCGCTGGTGTAAACCGGCACCGTGCTCTTTTCAACAATGACCTTGTAGCCGTTGATGGCTCCGGAAACGCTGCGCGCCACCGATTCCACGTAGGAAAGGTCGGCTTCGCCCTGCTCGGTCGGGGGTGTCCCCACGGCGATAAAAATTGCCTGGCTGGCCCGTACGGCGGCTGGCAAATCGTCGGAAAATTTGAGATTGTGCCCGCGATGCCGCTTCAAGAGCTCGGGCAGGAATTTTTCGTGGATCGGGACTTCGCCTGCATTGAGCGCAGCCAGTTTAGCTTGGTCATTGTCCACCACGATTACCTGGTGCCCCAGATCAGCGAAACAGGCTCCCGCCACCAATCCCACATAACCCGAACCAACGATTGCAACTTGCATTACGAATGCTCCGGCAGCAAAGCGAGGTAATCCCGCTCTGAAAATTAGCAGACTGATTACTTTAGCATCTCTTCCAGGGGAGACGAAGTGACGGTGGTCACTGCCGGTGGTTCAGGCTAAACTTCCTGAAGCCCCTTCCGTTGTCATCCTGAGCGGAGCAGCGTATTCGCGGATCGAATACGCTGTGCAGTCGAAGGACCCCCTAGCAGCTCAACGAGCGCGCTACTTTGACGATGCATAGAAAATGCCCTGTCTGCCTCACCAGTGAACTCAATTCCGGTATGCCTATAGGGGTCCTTCGACTCCGTAGAAAGTTCGCAAAGCGAACTTTCCGCTCCGCTCAGGATGACAAGAAATCGGCGGCTTAATCACCGCCGCTGAAACTCTTTCCCTTGTGTTCTGACCCTAAAGCCACGACCGTCATCAGGATCAGTATGTTGGCGATTTCGAATGCGGCCAGTGCCCACGAATATCCCAGCGGCTTGCGCAATGCATACACGACGTTATTGACGGGAGCCGCGACGAGAATTCCCAGTTGGTAAGCAAAGCCGGGCATAAGCCCGCGCACCGAATCGGGAGAGAGTTCGTTGAGATGGGCGGGAATAATCCCCCACGCGCCCTGTACGCCGGCTTGCATCACGAAAGCCCCGACCGCCAGCGTCATCAACGATCCCCCAAAAGTCCAGGCTGGAATCATCGCCAGGCATAAGAGCAGCGCGAGGATCATGCTGCGGCGGCGACCAAAACTCTCCGAAAGATGCCCGAACAGGATGGCCCCGAGCACGGCGCCCACATTGAACAGCATCACCAGATAGGCGACGATTTTGGGATCGAATCCGCGAGCCGATTTCAGAAAGTCGGGGTAAAGATCCTGCGTCCCGTGGGAGAGGAACATCATGAGCGTCATCAGCAGGACGAGATAAAGAAAGATCCGCCAATGGCCGGCCGCGGTGCGCATGATCGCTCCCAGGGTTGGAGCACGGCGTTGCTTCCATGCCTCCGACTCGCGCACCTTGAAGCGGATGTATAGCGCCAGTAGAGCCGGCGCACCGCCGATCCAGAACATGGCGCGCCAGCCCCACATGGGCAAAACGAAGCGCGCTGCCACGGCCGCCAACAGGTAGCCGATGGAATATCCGCTTTGCACGATGCCAGACAAAATGCCGCGCCACCTGGGCGGCGCGCTCTCCATGGCCAGCGAAGCTCCCACGCCCCACTCGCCCCCCATGCCGATCCCGTAGATGGTGCGCAGGACCAGAAACACCGTGTATGTGGGAGCGAATCCGCAGAGAAGCTCGACTACGGAGAAGAAAACCACATTGGCCATGAGAGGCTTGCGGCGGCCGTAGCGGTCGGCCAGCAGTCCAAACAGAACCGCACCGAGCGGACGCATGGCCAGAGTCGCGGTCATGGTCCAGACAATCGCGCTTTTGGCGACGTGGAAGTGCAGCGCCAGCGTGTCCACCAGGAAGACCACGACGAAGAAATCAAAGGCATCGAGGGTCCAGCCCAAAAAGCTGGCGGCCACGGCATGCCACGCGTCGGAGCGCGACGTGGATAGCGAAGATGCCGGGGTTGAATTCGAAGGAGTCAGGCCGTTCCTCAAGTGACGCAGCAAATCTTGCCGGGGAAGTGTACACCGCAGATCGGGTGAGTCAGCCTCGCCCCGGCGGGAACTCTCGTGGCATTCATGGTCCTTCCGTGCGGAAGATTTTCTTTTTTCACCCCGGTCAGTAAGTACAATTTGAAGATCGGGAAATCTCAAGTTTGATAGTTTGCGGCCGTTTGGGTCGGTAAACTTTTTGTTTTGTGTTAATTACCACGGTTCATTTGTGTTGACAAGGCGTTGGTTTCAGGCGAAACTCCGCTCAATCACCCTCTCGGCAGCCATTCCGCGCCGCCAGCCACTGGTATGGCTTGAACCATGTTGAAGCCTGACCCAATGCGCTACCCCTCGCTTGTCCAGGCCCCCAGTATCGGGCCCGAATGGATGGAGCGGGAGTTCGCGCCGACCGGTGCGGAAGCGGACGATGTCCTGTTATTCCAGCCGCAGGCGGAGTTACCCAACGACCCCGTCCTCGATCAGCGGTTGCGTGAGATTCTGCAGCAGGCCCGCTTGGCCACGGCTGCGAGTGGAGCGGTCATCGCTCTGGCGCGTGGCGACAAAATGGTGTGCCGCGCTACCTTGGGCGAGAAGGCTCCGAGCGCAGGGGTTCGACTGAACACACGATCCGGGCTTTCGGGCGCCTGTGTTCAGACGCGTGAGATGCAACTCTGCGACGATACTCTGGCCGATCCTCGCGTAAACTCCGTGGCCTGCCGCGATCTGGGGATTCGATCCATCGTCGTGTTGCCGGTTCTCGATGGCGGCGAATTGCGGGGCATTCTGGAGCTTTTCTCATCCACTCCCCACGCTTTCAGTGAATCCGATCTGCAGGCCCTGCAAGGGCTCAGCCGCAAGATATCGTCGACGGTGCATGACGCGGTCGAGGACGGATCGACAGCGGTCGCAGCGGCATCATTTTCCCAACCGCCCGCAAGCGATCCCGCGCCACCCGAGGGTGCGCCTGTAATTTTGCCCCAGCCCGATCCGGACGTGTCTCGTCGGGATTATCGCACCGGCGCTCTTTCCGCGGCAGTTCTCGCACTGGCCGTGCTGCTCGGTTGGATGGTGGGCCGCGTAGGCTGGAGCATGGCAGTCAACCGGGCGCCGGCCCAGATTCCGATGACTTCGGAAGAGGCTCAGGTTTCACCCGCGCCGCCAGACATTCATGCGGTTCCGCCCCGCCCCGAAGAAGCGGCGCCCGCGGCGATTCCGCTCGCCTCCAGACCGGTTCCGCTAGCCGCGGTCAAGCCGGTCCTGAGGCCGAAAACCGCCCCAGCCACGCCACCTGAACTCAATGGAGGTCTGGTGGTGTATGAACATGGCAAAGTGGTTTTCCGGATGGGGCCGTCAGGAAAAGAATCCCCCTCGCCCTCCGAACCCAGCGTCGTGGAGTCAGGCGCAATTCAAGAAGCAGCTACGCGCGAGAGTGACGGTGCGTCGGTTCCAGCTTCCCGGGCGTCCGGAAACAGCTATCTGTTGGAAAGGGTTGACCCTCAGTATCCTGAGGCGGCCAGACAACAGCATATTCAGGGGCCAGTAGTGCTTAACGTTTTGGTGGGGCCCGGCGGCCTGGTTCGGGAAGCCAGCGTAATCAGCGGCGATCCTCAGTTGGCCAAGGCTGCGATTGATGCCGTGCGGCAATGGCGTTTCAATCCTCACCACCTCAACGGCAAAGCGGTCGAGTTTGAGACTAGGATTACGGTGAACTTTGCGTTGCCAGAATAAGACCCGTCGTTGGTCCTTGGCCGTTGGTCTTTGGCCCTCTCTGGCGGCAAACAATCAGGGAGCGAAGAACGGCCAACGACCAAAGGCCAACGACCAACGACAGTTTTTCCTACCCGTACGCCAGTTCCTTCGCTCTCTGCGCCGCTTTGACCACCGCTTTGATCAGCGTAACCCGCAACTTTCCTTCTTCCAGTTCCATGATGCCGTCAATAGTGCAGCCTGCGGGCGTGGTGACCGCGTCTTTCAGAAGCGCCGGATGATCTCCGGTTTCGAGTACGACGGTGGCGGCTCCCAGCGTGGTTTGCGCCGCGAGTAGTGTCGCGACGTCTCGCGGTAATCCCACCTTTACCCCCGCTTCCGCGAGCGATTCCAGGATGATGTAAATGTAAGCCGGGCCGCTGGCGGAAAGCCCGGTGACCGCGTCCATATGCTTTTCGTCGACCACCACGGTTTTACCTACAACTTTGAACAACGCGCAGGCAGCGTCGACGTGCTCGGCATGGGCAAATTTGCCTTTGCACAAGGCAGTCATACCGACTCCGATGGCGCAGGGCGTGTTAGGCATGGCCCGAACCACGGGCACTTCGCCGCCTAAGGCTTTTTCGATGTGGCTGGTGGGCACCGAGGCGGCCACCGAAATAATGAGCTGCTTGCTGGAAACGTGGGGACGAATCTGCTCCATCACCTCCTGCACCACTTGCGGCTTCACACAGACAAAGATGATGTCGGCATTGCGTACCGCCGCCAGATTGTCGGTACCTACCGAGACTCCCAGCTTCTCCGCCAAAGCCCGCGCCCGTTCTTCATGTTGGACTGTGGCAAACGTCGACTGGGGAGAAAGCAGCCCTTTCTCCAGGAGCGCCTTGAGCAGAATTCCGCCCATTTTGCCCGCGCCCAGCACTGCCACTCGTTTTCCGGAAAAATCGAAACTCATCGCGCTGTGTCCTCCGTGAACGACTGCTTCCTAGGTTTCAAATTGGATGACGGCAATTGTACCGTGTCATGGTTAGCGCGCGAGCCCACTGTCATCCTGAACGGAGGGGCTGCTTCGCGCAGCGAAGCAGCCGCGGAGTCGAAGGAGCCCTATAAGCTTTACGAAATCGGGTTGATGGATGGGGCTTACAGGATATTTCCCCTTGGGAAGTTCCGGAGCACACCCGTGGAGCTTATAGGGGTCCTTCGACTGCGTGACGTCTTCGCTGCGCGAAGACGTCACTTCGCTCAGGATGACAGGTGAGCTAGGCGCCTTGCATGCCTTTGCGCGCCATTTCGACCAGATGCCGTCCAATGGGCAGGGAAGCGGTGGCCGCGGGAGAAGGAACGTTCCAGACGTGCAACATCTTGTCCGCGAGTACGAACTGAAAATCATCGACCAGCGATCCATCCGGACGCACCGCCTGGGCGCGTACGCCTGAACCGTCGGCGACCAGATCGGAGCTCACGATCTCGGGCACCAGTTGCTGCAGCGCTTTTACGAAAGCGCCCTTGCTGAGCGAGCGGTAGTATTCGCCGGCCCCGTCGCGCCAGTATTTTCCCGCCATGTGCCAGAAGCCGGGATAAGCGAGCGTGCCGGCAAGATCTTTGAAATTGAAATCGGTGCGCTTGTACCCCTCCCGTTTCAGAGCCAGCACCGCGTTCGGCCCGGCATCCACACCACCTTGAATGCGGCGCGTGAAGTGGACCCCGAGAAAAGGAAATTTAGGATCGGGCACGGGATAAATAAGCGTGCGTACCAGATGCTCCCGCTCCGGGGCCAGAAAATAATATTCTCCGCGGAAGGGAACGATCCTGACTTCCGGCTTCTGGCCTGCCATCCGGCTGACGCGATCGCTATGGAGCCCGGCACAATTGATCACGTATTTGGCGGCAAAGGTTCCGCGAGTGGTTTCAACCATCATTTCCGAGCCGCGCGGAAGCACTCGCTGTACTTCCGTTCCTGTGCTGACCGTGCCGCCTTGCGCCGCGATGATCTCCGCATATTTCCGGCTGACCGCCGCGTAATCGGTGATGCCGGTACTTGGCACCCGTATTCCCAGTATGCCGCTGCAGTGCGGTTCAATTTCGCGCAGTTCTTCGGGTTGCAGCATTCGCAATCCCGCGAGGCCGTTGGCCTGTCCGCGCTCCAGCAAAATGTTCAGGCGCGGGATCTCCGCTGGGCTCGTGGCTACAATCACCTTCCCGCATATTTCGTGGGGAATATTGTGCTCGCGGCAAAAGTCCACCATGGCCGCGGCTCCTTCAACGCAGAACTTCGCTTTCAAAGAGCCAGGCTTGTAGTAGATGCCGGAGTGAATGACGCCGCTGTTGTGTCCGCTCTGATGGCGGGCCACGGAGTCTTCCTTTTCGACCAGCAACAGCCGCAGTTGCGGCAGCGTCCGGGTGGCATGCATCGCGGTCGAAAGACCTACGATACCGCCGCCGATAATTACGATGTCGAAGGCTTGATCCGGCATAGCGGCGCAGGAAAATCTGCGCCACATTCTTTATACAGGGTCGGTGGATTTGCGTGAAGTTACGGCGGTTATTGGGAGCGGCTGGTTAAAGTCTTCAACCACGAAGGACACGAAGGTGCACGAAGGAAAATCAAGTCGGCTGTGGGCTTTCTTTTGTAAACTTTTGTGTCCTTCGTGGTTTAACGCTCTTCACTGCACCGTCAATACGACTTCCGTGGTGCGCGTGACTGACCCGACGGCCCCGTTGACCATGATCGTGTAAGTTCCCGGAGTAGTCCCGGGATGACCTGCGCCGGATGCGCCGCCGCCCGCGGTCCCTCCGCTGCTGCCTCCGCCGCAGGCAACCAATATCCCGAGCATCAGAGACAGGATGGCAAGTCGCACGCCCTGCTTCGGCTTCCGGCCAGATTTTTTCCCTACCGCGAAGGCCATCACTATCCCGGCGAACGTGAGGCCCACGTCATACCACAGCAGGTAAGGAGATCCCAGTCTCGAGATGGCGGGAACGGCCGCGGTGGTCACGATGGTCAGCAGAACGTTGGTGTCTCCTTGTCCTGAAGCTACCTGACTCGGAGTGAAGGTGCAGCTGCTCAACGGCGGCAAACCCGCGCTTGAGCACGACAAAGTTACGTTGCCCGGGAAAACGCTACCGTTCCCCAGAGGCGCCACATCGAGGTTATAGCTGGCGGTCTGACCGGCCGAAATGGTCTGGGAAGGCGAATCGTTATTGATCGCGAAATTGAAGCCGACAATAAGTTCCACCGGTGTCGACTGGTGGATGTGAGCTGCGTCCGTTCCCGTGGCGTCGATGGTGAAGTTGAAATGATTCTGGGTGTCATTGCTGGCCGTGACCGTGAAAGGCGTGCCTGCAGCGGTCGGGACCAGCGTTGCCGGAGAAGGCCTGCAGGTCAGGGGCACAGCTCCTGCACATTGCAGGTTCACCGCGCTGTTATAGCCGCCCGAAGCGGTCAATGTGCCATTGAACACCGCCGTATCATTCGGATTTATGGTCAGCGAGGGGTTGCTGACAGTAATTGAAAAGGTGGGAGTGCCGGCGGTCAACGCAGTGACATTCAATGACAGGTTCTGGCTCCGGGTGGGCCCGCCCGTGACCGATCCGTTGAACGCAATTTGAGATGTCCCGACGGGCGTATTGGCGCCGGCGCTGATGGTCAACGTCACCGTAGCCGGGCTTCCGGAAACCGGTGATACCGAAGCGGACGGCTGGAAATTGCAAACCGCTCCGGCGGGCAAGCCACTGCAGGACAGAGCCACCGTCTGATTGAACGAGCCCGCCGCTGTCACTTGAAATGCAACTGGCCCGGAAGCGCCGGATTGGTTCGTACTCACGCTTCCGGGCGCGGGCGGGGTCAAATTGAAATCCACCACGTGCAGGGTCAGCGCGAAGTCGCGAGTGGTCCGGTTCGTGTCGGTGCCGACGCCATGCACGTTGAACAAATAATCACCCACCGGCCCGGAGGCGTTCACTGTAAAGCTTGCCCCCGCCACCGTCGGTGTCTTCGCAGCCGGCACTACCGCGCAAGTCGGAGGAGCCGGCAAAGTCGAAGCCCGCGGTGTGCACGTCAAATTAACCGGACTGTTGAAACTATTCAGGGCGAGCAGAGAGACGCTGAAAGCCGCGCTCTGTCCGGCAAACGTGGTTATCGCCGTCGCCGGCGAGGCAAATTGGAAATCCGGCCCTTCCGTGAGTGTGAACTCCCACATCCCGCGACCATAAGTCGATGCGCGTAGTTTTTTGGTTCCGCCGAAATTGAACATGCCCAAGGCGGTGACTGCGACGTTCGGCAGAAATCCAGCGGACGCGCCCGGAGTCACTACCGGACCGACTTCGCTCCAGTTGGGATTAGCGGTGCTGCTGGCAAAGACTCCCACATCGGTACCCACGTAGACCGTGCTCGCGCTCGCATCTACCAGCACGGCATTGGCAGGCGCATCGGGCAAAGTTCCTGTGAAGTCTGTCCAGGAGGCGCCGGCGTCGGCGGTCTTCCACACGTGCGAGACATGAAAGCCCATGATCGACATATATGCCGTCTTGCCCGTGGCATCCGATGAGTCGATGGCGATTCCCGAGACCGGGAACCCGGATGGATTGGTTGCGCCCGTGCGATCAATCCATGCGCCTGCCCCGCCACTGACGTTGGTTGCGCTCCAGATATGGCCGCCGGTTGGGATGAGCGGTCCGAGGCCATCGGTTCCGGCGTACATTACGTTGGAAAATCCAAGTGAATCTTTCAATCCGCCCGCTGCCACCGCTCGCACTATGTTGACCTCGCCACCCGTACAACTCTCCGTGCCTCCGGTCTCGAAGTTGTCGGTCAGAACGGAGAATCCGCTGCCATCGGTCGCGCCGCGCCACATCCGGCAAGTACCCACCAATAGCTCGCCGGAATTTTGCGGATCCAGAATGAAAGGGGTGAAGAACCCTCCGGCATCGCCGCCCACAGTGCTGCTTGAAACCACCAACCCGCTGCTGAAATCCTGCGCCCGGCAATCCACTCCAAAAGCACAGCGTTGAATGCTGACGTCGGTGTTGGCCGTGAACCATTCGGTGGGATTGTCCGGATTGATCGCGTTGTAACCGCCATCGCCCGAGTTCACGTTGACCCAACTCGTGCTGCTTTGCGAGCTGCTGGTGGCGGGTGCGCCATTGTCCTGCGCCCCTGCGAGGATTGTGTTCGGGTCGGTAGGGTGCTCGGAGAACGAGACCAGCTGGGCGATCGATCCCAGGTTGGCGTTCAGGCTGTCGAACTGGTTGCTGCCACCGCAGGTGCCGGTAAGCAGCCCGGTGTAGCCGTCCAGAGCGCGATAAATTCCGCCATCGTTGGCAAAGTACATCACTACTTGATGGTTGCTGTTGATCTGCAGGAAGGCCAGGGAGTGCTGGTTGGGGTGAACGTGGGCAATCGACCCAAAGTCTGGCGGACATCCGTAGGCGTGCGTGAGATTGATGAAAGTGTCGGGCGGAACGCCGCCGCAACCCGGGTCAGCGGCGGTGATTCTGCATTTGTAGAGATTCGTCGCTCCTGCATACAGGTCGGTCACGTCTCCATCGGGCACCGCGGCGAGTTCCAGGTTGTAGGCGCCCTGCTCGGTTCCGCAGCCGCCGAACACATCACCACAGTTGGTGATGCCATCGTCGTCGAGTTGGATCCATGTGCTGCCACCGTCTTTGGTCTGCCAGATCAACCGATCGATGTTGTTTCCGTCCACGTACCAGAAATACATCTCGTTGCGCCCGGGCACGACGGCGAATTCTCCGCGATACAACAGGCACGTCGATGTCGATGGGGTCGCGGGGCATGAGACCGGGCTCAGGCCGCCGGGCTGATTATTCAGGCGGCTCCAGGTGATGCCATCGCTCGAGGAATAAATACCGTGCCATTGAATCGCGGCAAAAAATTGCCGGGCGGTTGCGTTATAGATCACCGAACTCACAGAACTCGGGTCAATGACCAAGCCTGCGTCTTTTACAGTCGCGTAGGTCCAGGATTGTCCGCCATCGTTCGAATAGTAGAGGCCGCGATTGGCGATGACCGGGTCCTCCAGACCCTCGACCACTCCCTGGGTTGCGCCCGCGGCAGCCGCTACCACCAGATTCGGGTTCACGGTGCTGAAGGCGATTTTGCTGAAGCCGAGTCCGGCGAAAGATCGGTCGCCCGTACTGTCCTGCGAAATGAGGGTCCAGGTGTGTCCGGCATCGGCGGAGCGAAGAATACCCAAGCCGTAATAGGAATCGCTGGAGCTGTTGGTTTCGCCGGTGCCCACCAGGATCACGCTCCTGGTTGGGTCCGGACTGGTGAGCTGAGGCTGGATCGCGATCGCTCCCACGGCAAGAGTTGGCTGGTCGTCGGTGATGGGAGTCCAGGTAACGTTCGACGGATTTTGGCTCGCCGGCCCGGCATTTATGGATTTCCACACCCCGCCGTAGGCCCCTCCGATGTACACCGTGTTGCCTGAGCCATCAGCGGGATCAATGGCGACAGCGGTGGCGCGACCCGCGACCAGGCCGTAATCCTGCACTCCCACTCCGCTTGCGTCAGAGGCGAGCGGAGCTGGTCCCAGCGGTGTCCAGACGGTACCAACGGCGACTCGCGGCAGGGCATTAATTCCGGGGAGGCGCGGGGCGGCAGCCTGCGATGCTCGCAACGCTAGCTTTTGGCGATGCGCGCGGTAGCGTAACCCGGCTGACGCCTGACCCGGAACTACGCGTCCATGCTCGAACCACAGCTCGCGTCGAAGCGACTGGCTGGCTGTCATGCGAATACCTGTGTTCTGTGCCGGCATCAACCCGGCACAACAGGTCAAACACACCAGCCAGGGGAGGCGAACCCAAAGCGTCATAGAAACACACGACTATCACGTGCCCCGTGCCGCTTTCTGTGACGGGCGGCGGCGAATGCGCTTTTCTTTCACCAGATGGTTCCAAAGTGGAATTGTGACTATCGGGAGGGAGGCAATCGTGCATTCCACGAAAGTGGACTTGACTGGGCGGGCGGCAGTCTCTGGTCGCGGGCCGGCCACGATCCCTGGCGGGTTGCATACTGCGAACGATGGCTAGCGAACCATGTCTAGCAAACAATGATTGGCAAACGATGGCTAGCGAACCATGTCTAGCGAACAATGATTGGCAAACAATGGCTAGACGAGAGGATAGAATCACTAGCTTATGAATTGGCAGGCCTTCTGGCTCACGCTCAGGTTGTCGACGCTGGTTGCGGCCATACTCGTAGTTCTGGGGCTTCCGGTGGCTTGCTGGATCACTTATTCGCGCTGGCGCTGGAAATTTCTCGCCGAGGCGGTCTTTGCTCTACCGACCGTTTTGCCCCCGACTGTGCTGGGCTTCTATGTCCTGGTCGCGCTCGGGCCGCATAGCCCTTTCGGACGCGGCTGGGAAACGCTGACGGGCCACACCCTGGCGTTTACCTTCGAAGGCCTGGTTATTGGCTCGATCCTGTACAGTTTTCCGTTTGCGGTGCAACCCTTCGCTGCCTCCTTCGCAGCCGTCGATCCCCGGCTGGTGGCGGCCTCTCAGACGCTGGGAGCTTCCCGGCTGCGCACGTTCTGCCGCGTCATTTTGCCTTTGTCGGTGTCGGGAGTCGTGACGGGAGTCGCGCTCAGCTTTGCTCACACCATGGGAGAATTTGGCGTCGTGCTCATGGTGGGTGGCAACATTCCCGGGGTCACACGCACGGTTTCAATCGACATCTATGACAAAGTTCAAGCAATGAATTACGGCGGGGCGAATGCCACGGCCCTGGTTCTTCTTGCCATCTCTTTTGTGACGCTCGCCGTCGTGTACGGGGTGAACCGCCGGGTGTGGATGTGGAAGTAAAGACCGAGAACCACCAAGGACACGAAGTCTCACGAAGGAAAGACAACACTCACGGCTTCAGGATTTCCTCCGTGCAACTTAGTGTCCTCTGTGGTCATTGCTTTTTGATTGGGCAGAGTTCATGGAATCGATTCTAGCCAACACCGCCAATACCGGAAATGCAGCGGCGAACCCTAATGGGGTTTCCCTGCACATCCTCAAGCGGCTCAGAAAAGACTTCGAACTTGACCTCGCTGCCTCGCTGCCGCCTGGGATCACGATCCTGTTTGGCCCTTCGGGGGCAGGGAAGACGACGCTGCTGGATTGCGTCGCCGGACTCGTCAAGCCGGATGCCGGTCGAATCGCAACCAAAGAAACCGTCCTCTTTGACGGCGCGCTCGGAACTAATCTTCCTCCCCAGCTTCGCAGAGTGGGCTACGTGTTTCAGGACCTGGCGCTCTTTCCGCATCTGACAGTCCAGGGCAATGTCGAGTACGGTCTCTCGCGACTGGCTAGCCAGCAGCGGCAACTGCGTGTGGCTGCGATCCTGGATTCGTTTCGCATCGCCCATCTGGCTTCGCGCCGGCCGGGAGAGATTTCCGGGGGCGAGCGCCAGCGGGTTGCATTGGCTCGCGCTCTCGTGATCGATCCGGCAATTCTTCTCCTCGACGAACCGCTGGCCGCTTTGGACGCTGTCACCAAGTCGAAAATTGTCGACGACCTGCGGGCCTGGAACCACATTCACAATGCCCCAATCGTTTACGTCACTCACAGCCGGGAAGAAGTTTTCGCGCTCGGCGAACAGGTGATCGTGCTGGAGAATGGCCGGGCCATCGCTCAGGGAACACCGCACCAGGTGATGACCGCGCCGCGCCTGGAGACGGTGGCGCAGCTCGCCGGCTTCGAAAACATTTTCGATGCCGAGGTCATCGCCGTCCACGAAGACCGGGGCACCATGCTGTGCCGATTGTCAGAGAGCAAGGTGGAAATTGAGACGCCTCTGGTGCGGGCCGAGGTGGGTTCCGTGTTGCGAGTTGGAATTCGCGCGGGAGATGTCCTGCTGGCTTCGCTTCCGCCGGTGGGGTTGAGTGCCCGCAACATCCTGCCCGGACGGGTGGTCTCACTCACGCAACGCGACGTGATGGTGGTGGCGAAAGTTGATTGCGGAGTCGAGATGGAGGTCCATCTCACGCTGGCGGCGCGCGATTCTCTACATTTCCAGACTGGATCTGAAGTGTGGCTGGTGCTGAAGACCTACTCCTGCCACTTGATGAAATCTTAGTAGCGCCGGCGTCCCGCCGGCTGTCCGGAGGGCGTCTCGCCCCCCGAGTATCTCCAGCAAAACCCTGGCAGGCGAGGCCCGCCTATCGGGCCGGCAAAGCCTGCCCTGAGCATAGTCGAAGGGATGCCGGCGCTACAAAAGCAAAAAGCCTCGTCGCTGGGCGACGGGGCTTCTTAAACTCTACGAAACTTAAACGCTGAACGAGGACCCGCAGCCGCAGGTGCTTTTCACGTTCGGATTCTCGAACTTGAAGCCCGCGCCTTCGAGGGTCTCGACGTAGTCCACGACGCAGCCGTTCAGATACATGACGGAGGTCGCATCCACATAGACCTTCAGGCCGTCCATATCGAACACTTTGTCCATCATTCCCGCGCCGTTTTCGAACTGCATCGAGTAGGAGAAACCCGAGCAGCCCCCTCCGACCACGCCTACGCGCAGGCCGCTGGGGACGGGGTTCTGTTGCGCCATGGTCTCTTTGACCTTGGCAATGGCGCTGGCGGTCAGGCTGATGGGTGCCTTCTTGGTTTCAGCCGGCTTCACTTCAGGGGTCGTAGTCGTGGCCATTGGTATCTCCTTGAAAGGACTCATTTATGATTATAGCAAAGCTCGGCCCCGGCGCATCCCGTAAAGTCAGCCGGAAGCACGTTTTCACAAGTGGTTCCCTAAAACCGCCTGCCAGCCTGTTAGATGACTGTATCCATCTGGAAGGCTCGCGCCAAAAACAACCGCTGAACCTTGCCAACAGGTCTATAATCCCGGCTTGGGGCCCTTGTCCGAAAGCTGGGTTGTGGGGGCCACAACCACAATTTGTCTGCAACAGCCTTCGGGACCGGCTCGATATCAGTACCGAGGTGGTCTATGACACCGGGATTGTTATGGCTGCTGATCGTGTGGGGCGCGCTCACCGTCGTTCTAATTATCCTCCTCATTTACCGTAGCACCCTGACCATGCAGGAGGACGACCAACTCTTCCTTGACGATTCTGCGTCCGGTATGGCAAAGGACCAGATGGAACTGATGGCCAAGGTGAACAAGATCACTCCTGTGGTGAAGATGCTGGGCGCGGTTTCAGGCGTCATGATCCTGGTCATCGCCGGGTGGGCGGTTTACCTGGGACTAAACTCGGTCCAGCCCTGAGCTGAAGAAGATCGAGATTTAGTCTTGCCGTTACCAGACGAGAGATAGTTAGCCGACGGGGTTGCTGGTTCACCCCGCAGGACCCTTGTCTCCTGGTTATGACAGGTTAATTCCCGATGCCGCCCCCCGGTCGGATTTATATCTACTTGCTGTATTGGAATGTCAGAGTTTCGTGTCCTTTTTTGCCACTCCCGAAGTCGGCGTCTTGTTCCTGGCGCAGTGGAAGTCCTGAGCTCTTGGAGACCCATATTAATGTGTCGTAGGTCTCGTCCCCGTTCTTGTGGAGCTGGCGATACACTTCCGCCGGCTCCCCGTTCGTAGCCTCGCTGCGAACATCGCTGCAGGTCGTGTTGTCTCCGGCTCCATAAATCATCCCGTAATTACCCTTCATCGCGCCTGTGGATGTCCGGGTGAGCTTTAAGTGCATACCTGAAAGCAACTGCTTCTTATAAGCGTCGTCGATGGCCTTGCATGCAGACGCAGACGACGACGCGGCGTACAGGGGTGAAGGGAATAGTGGTGCGCACAATGCAACCACCAAGATCGAGAACGCGAGCAAGCATTTACGAGGCATGGTCGTTACTCTCCTAAATTTTCGATCCCAACGTGTGCGATTCTGGAAGAGAGAGTGCCGGCAGTCAATGAAACAGAACTTTAAACGTGGATTAACCGCGATGCCCTTGCTGTGGCGAGGGTTAGATGGTCGTCTTAACGGTCGGGACAGGGATTTTGCGGCACAAAACAGGGCGAGGTTCCTGCTTTCGTGTGATCACTAGTCGAGCAAGAAGTGTCGGCACAGGAAGCAGGCCTCAGATGGTGTCCTGGGATTGGCTCATTCCGAATGCCGATGTCTTAGCCTCAATTGAGCCGAAAACGAAAATGGTGCCGGGAACAGGATTTGAACCTGCACGCCTTTTGGGCATTGGATCCTAAGTCCAACGCGTCTGCCAATTCCGCCATCCCGGCACTTGCTCAAGTTTATCAGCTACACCCTCAAGACCTGTTCGCCTGTGATTGTGCCGTCGGTCATCGATGTCAGCTTCGCCGGCTGCCGTTGCTGCTCCCGTCAACGCTCTCCGCATCGCCCGAGTAATAAGCAACGACAGTTTCCGGCCAGAACGTGACCCGCAAAGTCTCCACATTCCCGACAGGGAATAGTCTTCTCATTCGCCGCGCCGACAGCAAGCTTATGATCTCCGACTCTGGCCAGGTTCCGTAACGAAGCTGGATGTGACGTTGCACTCGTGCGGGAAGAAACTGGAAGAAGGGAAGTTTGTGATGCATCTCATAGGGGAACCAGTAATTCGGAGTGGTGACAAACCACTTCTTCCCCACCCTCATGATTTCGCGTGCCATCGCTGGCTGCAACGCGCGTGGCACATGCTCCAACACGGCGTTGGAGAAGACTATGTCGATGGCTTTGTCCTCGAAGGGTAAGTTACAGGCATCGCCGGTGAAACCAATTCGGTCACTGCGGTTGTGGTACGTGGCGTAACTGATCGAGTTACTTTGATCGATGTTGACTCCCAACACGATTAGCTTGTCCCATCGCGGATCCTGCTCCGGTTGTTCTGGAGCCGTGAACTGTTGATGGCCGGTCAGGGCTTTCCCCAGGTGCGGCGGAGTGGCACCGATATTCAGCACAACATCACCCGGTTTTGGTTCCAGCAGACCCCAGAAAAGGTCGAATTTTCGAGCTCTGGATTGTAGATTGAATCGGTACTGAAGCTGACGTATGAAACTCAGATGTACTCCTCATTCAGCGAAGTTCAGACCTCTCAAACGGTCTTCACCGACCCGCTGGCCATTTTCCTTTTCGTGCGAGAAACCTGAAGGTCATTGAACGATAACTTGGAAGTAAAATGCGCTGAAAGCTTCCTAAGTCCAACGCTCTTCTCAATTCTGTCATCCGCTAGCCCTTTATTTTAACCGTTTTCGCTTGTATCATGCGCCATGAGTAGGGCATCCAATCACTGAAATGAGTAAGCACACCACAAAACTGCTGCCGATATTTCTGTTGACCCTGGTGGCTGCAGTTTCGCTGGCAGGGCAGGAAAGCACGCTGATGGTGGCTGTCGCGGTTCACCCTGCCGGATGCCATCAGCATGGCATGAAGCCTCCGGCCTCTCCCCCGGTGAGCTACCGCTGCTGCCAGACAGGACACGACTCCGCCATCCTGCAAAATTCCTTTGTCACGCAGTTATCGTTCTCCCGGTTGATCACAACCAGCGCTTCCGCGGACGCGCCAATTGCCGTGCCGTTCCAAGGCTCGCTCAAGAGCCTGATGATCTCGTCGCCTGATCCGCCCCACGTCATTCCTCTGCGGGTTTAGAACCTCACCAAATCTTTCACCCCTCGGGCCTCGCGGCCTGATGCTTGTCGTCTTTTTCCAGAACCAGGGGAAATTGGTGCGGAAACTTTCCGTGTTCGCTCTCATGTGCGGGTCGCTCTATATGGCTCTGTCTCTGCCTGCGTCCGGCCAGACCGGCGGAGATGGCATGGACATGCCCGCTCAATCGCAGACAACGCCAGGGATGACGGGCATGAACACCGACAAGATTCCCAACGAAAAGATGACGATGAAGTCTACCTCGCTGATCGAATCTTTGTTACAGCACACCACCTCCGGAACCGACGCCGAGCCCAACTCCACCCCTTTCGGCATGCTCATGACGGTCAAAGGGGGCTGGACGCTGATGTTCCACGGCGAAGCGTTCTTGAGCGATATTCAACAAAGCGGGCCGCGCGGAGCTGACAAATTCTTCTCCACCAACTGGTGGATGCCGATGGCGCAAAGAAAATTCGGCAAGGGCACGCTGACCATCCGGACCATGCTCAGCTTTGAGCCCGCCACGGTTTCGGAGCGTCGCTATCCGGAGCTCTTCCAGCAGGGCGAAACCGCCTTCGGACTTCCTATCGTCGACGGGCAGCACCCCCATGACTTTTTCATGGAGCTTGCCGCTTTGTACGACTACAACCTGGCGGAACACACACTCTTATCCGTCTATGCCGCGCCCATGGGTGATCCCGCGATGGGGCCGCCGGCGTATCCTCACCGAGCTTCGGCTTCAGAGGATCCAATAGCGCCGCTGGGACATCATCTTCAGGACTCCACCCACATCGCCGCCGACGTGATTACCGCCGGCATCACGTATCGCAGCCTACGCTTCGAGGCCTCGGGCTTTCATGGACGCGAGCCCGACGAATTCCGCTGGAACATCAACTCGGGAAAAATCGACTCCTGGTCCACGCGGGTCACGGCAAACCCAGGCCAAAACTGGAGTCTGCAATATTCCATTGCGCAGTTGCATAGTCCGGAGTCCCTTTCCGCAAGCGTAGACGTCAGAAGAATGACGGCGTCGATCCAGTACAACCGTCCCCTGCGAAAAGGGAACTGGTCGTCATTGCTGCTGTGGGGCAGAAATCAGGATGTCTCTGGCGGCAACGTCGGCAACAGCTATCTGCTGGAATCGACGCTGCGCTTTCTCGAGCGCAACTACATCTGGACCCGCATCGAAAACGTAGACCGCACCAATGAACTTCTTCTGGGCGAGAATCCTGAACCGGCGGGATTCGACGAACGGTATTTCACCAGAGTGCAAGCCTACACCGGCGGCTACGAGCGGGAAGTGGGACACATCCCGCATCTCTCCATCGGGCTGGGAGGACAATTTACCTGGTATGGTGTGCCGGGAAACTTGCAATCCACCTACGGCGCGCATCCAGTCGGAGGAATTGTTTTTCTCCGCCTGCGACCACACTAGCATCTGCGCCCAGCGAAGAATTACTTTGCCGGCTTTCCCGCAGATTTGACCGCGATAACTTCAATCTCCACCAGCGCCCAGGGTGCGGCGAGCGCTGCTACCTGCATGGCGCTGCGGGCTGGCTTGTTGGGTTGCTCCTTCGTTCCGAAAAACCTGGTGTAAGAGGCCATCATCCCGGGAAAATCCAGCTTGCCGCCTTTCGCCGGATCGCCAACCATAAATACGTGCATCATCACCACGTCGCCCATGGTGAGTCCTTCACTCTTCAGCGCGGCCTCGATCTTGGTCAACGTGCTCATGGTTTGCGCTTCGGTGTCGCCGTAGATGGCGGCCGTTCCCTTGGCGGCGTCGGCAGGAGTCACCGGCGAGGCCAGTTGGCCGCTGAGGTATAGCGTGTCTCCAGCCCAGACTCCGGTCGCAATCGGACGGTCATCTTCCTGAATGTGGCGCACGTTGGTTTGCGCAGCTGCAATCTGCGCGACGGCAATCAACGACGAAAACACTGTGACCATAAACATCCGGCGCATCATTCTTCGCATGGCTCGCTCCACTTCGAGTTTTAGGATTGGCTGATACGGCTGACAATCATTGTGATCGCCCTCTGAGCGGCCAGGGCCGCTCCTTCCTGCCAGCCGATGATATGACTGCAGTGGTCCCCGGCAAAATACATCCGATCGTCGGGAACGATGAGTTCTCGGTAGGGTCCTCGATAGTAGGGCGAGTCGTCAGAAGCCGGATAATCGGGTCCGCGACTCACCCAGGAACCCAGGCTATAAGGCACCTTGCCCCAGGACATATAGATCGGCTTCTCCAGTTCCTTGCTCTTGCCGGGATGCAGTTTTTCCACCGCCGCACGGGAAGCCGCGATCTTCGCCTCATAGGTAGGCAGCTTGCCGAAATCGCCAAAGTTCTCCATGCCGTAACCGGAGATGAGCACTCCGCGCTTCGACATCAGCTTCGCGCTGGGATACCAGACCAAGGGGATGAGTCCTGTCGTAAGAAACGAGATACCACCGTAAATCTCGTCCCCATCCTGCTCCCAGAAGCGCCGCGACTCCCATGCCACTTTGTAGGCGGAGTCATAAGTAGCTTGCTCGATTGCGGATTTCACGCGCGGGGAGAAGTCATTCGGTATCGTCCTGAGGATGGTTAGCGGCATCGCGCAAACGCAATAAGGCGCCTCGGCGGAACTGATCGGTCCGGACTCTCCTGCACGGTACGTCACCCTGACGCCATCGGTTGTTTTTCTGATTTCAGTAACCGGCGAATTGTAGCGGACCACGTCGCCCAGCGAACGCGCAAAGGCGTAAGGAATTCGATCCATGCCGCCCACGGGTTGGAACATGGTGGGCTGCATGTCGAGTACTTCCTCAAAAAGCATCGGCTTGCAAAATTGAGACTTCAACAGCTCCGAGAAAGAAAGCGGCGTAGACGGGATTTCAACCTGATCGGCCGCCCCCGGCAGCTGACGGTCGCCGGAGCGCGAAGAGCCGGTATATTGGTAGCTCTTTCCCAGGGCGCCGTAAGACTTCAGGAAGTCCATCACTACGGCGTGGTCGTCCTGGGTGAAGGCCTGATCGAGAGCGCCCTGCTGCACGCACTTCGCCAGCAATTCGGCAATGTGGCCGCGAGTATCGTTGATGGCCTGTCCCTGGCGGATGGGTTTGCCGCCAAAGACCTTGTCACTCTGCAGCAGCGCGCTGCGCGAGGAATTGACCTCGACCTCAAGTTCCACTCCCAGTTCGTTGCAATAACCCAGCATGGTCTTGTGGATCGAGGGCAGGCGCGCCGGACCGCAGTTGAAATAATTGCCTTCGTCGAACGTGCAAGCTTGTGAAGTCCCGTCGTTAAACACCAGCTTCGATCCGTTGCGCAGAGTCCAGTTGCGCCCGCCGGGACGCTCGCGCGCTTCCAGCACAATGCAATCGAACCCCGCCCGTCGCATCTCGTAAGCGGAGACCAGTCCGGCAATTCCTGCGCCCAGAATGATCACTTTCGTTCCGCGCCCGGTCGATGCCGGCAGGGGAAAGTCTTTCTGCTGCTCGGTCTCAACCATGCCCAGAAGTCCGAGCGAGTGTATGGTCATAAAGGCAGCGCCGTAGCCGCCTGCCCGCGCTATTCTGCCGACAAACTCGCGCCTGCTGATTGGCATTGCCGTGTCGTCCCTTGCAGCCGCAACTAATGTTTAGCAGCTCTCACGGAACCGAGGGCGATTCCTCAACCCGATCCGTTCTCTCAGCCGCCTTTGGGATTTCTTGAACCTGTGTAAGGTACCATCCTCGAAAGATGTGATGCATGCAATCTTTTGTTGCTCAGAATCGACGATGGCTCGGCTAAACCGTAACCCGCCAGTAGTTTGATTTAGAAAATCGTAGGCACTGTTGCGTCGTTGTTTCCAGGCGGTGTCTTAACACCGTATTGCTAACCGATTCGAGATGGAGGTTGAATTACCTCTCCGTACGCCAAAGTGCCGACACACGACAACCGGACTGCTAGGGTCTTTGTTGTGGCAAAGAAAAGCGCGCCAATTTCCGTGTCGCCCAGAGGCCTGCGGTGCCCACTCTGCAATGCCCGCCCGGGCAAACCCTGTAAGACTAGCGGCGGCCGCGACCTTCGAAATATTGTTGGTGTGCGCATGGCCATTGTGCATCTCGCCAGAGTCACGAAAGCCGCGAAAATGGAGTCCCTCCTAGCATCCCTTTAAGTTCTTCGCCATTTGCTTCTGTGCTCTCGTTGTTTCCGTGCCGCAATCCCGTTAAACTGACTCTCCTATGTCGAACCCAATTCAGCCCAACATCAAACTGACCAACACTCCCGAGTATCGGGAGACCTACGCCAACAGCGTGCAGGTGCGGGTGAACGTCTGGGATTTTTTTCTGGTCTTCGGGACTTTGCAGCAGCAAAGCGAAACCCAGGTAGAGGTCAATAATTTCCAGGGAATCTATCTGAGCCCGCAGCAGGCCAAGGCATTGTCGGGCATCCTGCAACAGAACGTCGCCGGTTACGAAAGCACGTTTGGCGAAATCAAGCTGGACCCGCGTATGATGGCCCCCGGACCGGTGCACTGAGGGATAGAGAGTCCCGACGAAGTGCTTTTTGACCGCCAGCTTTGACCACCAGCTTTGAAACTGAATTCCCAGCCCTCGCGCGGCCTCCATCCATGGTTGTTTTTTGTGGTGACGTTTGCAGCGCTTTTGGCGCTGCACGCGCCCCTGCTGCGGTTGCCCTATTTCTGGGACGAAGCCGGCTACTATGTTCCGGCGGCGCGAGACCTGCTGCTGACCGGGAGCCTGATTCCGCATTCCAGCGTTTCGAACGCGCATCCGCCGCTGGTAATGGCCTATCTGGCACTGTGGTGGAAACTGGCGGGCTTTGCGCCCATCGTGACCCGGACCGCCATGCTTCTGGCGGCTTCCTTCGCGCTGCTTGGCCTGTTCCGGCTGGCGAAGACGGTAGCCAACTTCGAAGTCGCGGTGGCGACGACGGTTTTGACTGCGGTCTACCCGGTTTTCTTTGCGCAGAGCTCTCTCGCCCACCTCGACCTGGCAGCCGCCGGATTTACCTTTTGGGGCCTGCGTGCGTATGTGAAGCGCCGGGAATGGCAGACGGCGCTCTGGTTCTCGGTCGCCAGCTTGACCAAAGAGACGGCAATTCTGGCGCCGATGGCGCTGTTCGCCTGGGATGTATTATCGCGGCGGTTGCGCGCCCGCGACAGAAGCAATTTGCCTCCGTTTCGAAGCTGGGACGCCATCGCTCTTCTGACTCCACTACTTCCTCTCGCCGCCTGGTACGGCTTCCACTATTGGCGGACGGGTTTTGTATTCGGTAATCCGGAATTCTTTCGCTACAACGTCCAGGCTACGCTGAATCCCCTTCGGATTGTCCTCGCTCTGCTGGTTCGGCTGTGGCAAACCTTGGGATATTTTCATCTGCTGCTGCTCACCCTGGCGGCGTACTTCGCCATGTGGTTGCCGCCACGCCGCGACCCCGCCGGAGAGCGTCCGCGCATCGGGCTGGAAGTGCAGTTCGCCATGCTCGCGGTGATTGTGGCTTATGTGCTCGCCATGGCCCTGGTGGGCGGCGCTGAGCTGGCTCGCTACCTGCTGCCGGTCATCCCGCTGGTGATTCTGATTTGCGTTTCCACGCTGTGGCGGCGAGTCCGCCGGTGGCGGAGCGTAGTGGCGATCGTAGGACTAATGTTCGTCTCGGGATGGTTCATCAACCCGCCGTATGGATTTGCTCCGGAAGATAACCTGGCCTACCGGGATTACATCCTCCTGCACGAGCATGCCGAAGAATTTCTGGAGGCGCGCTATCCCATGGCGCGGGTCCTTACCGCGTGGCCGGCCAGCGACGAGCTGGCGCATCCCTATCTGGGTTACGTCACTCGCCCCATGCAGGTGGTGCGAATCGAACATTTCGCGGCCGAGCAACTGATGTCAGCCGCCGATCTTCACTCCAGTGGAGCCGGCCCGGATTTTGAGGCGGCTCTGGTTTTCTCCACGAAATATGAACCGGCTCATCCCCTGCTTGAGCATTGGCTTTTGTGGCAGCAGTGGAAAGAGAGATTTTTCGACTACCATCGCGACCTGCCTCCCGCTGCCGCCGCCCAAATCCTGGGTGGAAACCTGGTCTATACAGAAATCCGCAAGGGTCAATGGATCGGCGTGATTGAAATGGAACGTATCGTGGATGCGAGGAACACAGCAAGCGCAAAGAGATAGAAGGGATGGAGGACCTCGCCAATTCAAGTCCTATTGTTGTGGGGTCTGTGTAGGCTGGACCGGCGGCGCGCTTTGCATCCCGCCAAACGGACTGGGCGAGCTCGACGGATTGTTAGGGCTCGACGAATTCGGCTGTATCGGAGGAGCCGCTATCTGCAACGCGGGTTGCGCCGGCGTCGTGATCAGGCCGGTGCCGCGGTCCATGGTTGGATCGTAGATAAACTGCCAATCGTTGTAATGATTCTTGTGATTGAATTCGCGAATGCTTTTTTCCTTGCTGGTGCTGGCCACACCCACAATCGGGCCCCCGCCGAAGACCTGGCTGGTTAATTGGCTGCCTGAGCTCCCGGACCCGGGCTGGCTGGAATCCGGTTTAGCCTGGTCGCCGCCCGGACTCGGGTTGGGCCCGGAGTCGGCGTTCGCGTCCGTACCGCTGTTTGCCGCTTGACTCGGGGGCATAATCGGCGCCGCCTGTGCGGCCGCTGCTGCTCCAGCCATCATGCTGGCGGCTCCCATGATGGCTGCCGCCCCACCGGCGGTCGCGGCGTTCGCGCCCATGGCTCCGGCTGCCACTCCCAGGCCTACGCCGGGGGCGCTGCTGAGCTGCACTTCTCCGACATGCAACAATTTGAAATCCTTGCCGGTGATCGGGTCTTTGTAGCGCCTGCGCAGGAAGCGGATGTTATTGGTATTTTCGAGTTCTTCAATACGCGACGGATAGCGCCCGGTTTTTTTGACAAATTTGCGCAGCGCTCGCGAATACTGCACTCCGCGATGGATCAGCTCTTCTTCGCGATCACGCCGGACCCGAAAAGCGATGGTGGGGGCGACCGCGCCGGCAGCAATCGCCAGCAAGGCAATGAACAGCATCAGCATAAGAAGAATGTATCCGCGCTCGGAGCGGCGGCTGACGGCGTGGTTGGTTCTCGGTCGTTGGTGGTTGGCCTTAGCCATGAGATTCGTCGTTGGTCCTTGGCTTTTGGTCGTTGGCCTTATACATACGCTACATTTTATAGGATGCGAGTTTTATACCTGGCCGAAACCGGCGCTGCGCCTGGCTTCCGTTCCGTCCGCTGAAGGCCAGAGGCCAACGACCAAGGGCCAAGGATCAACGACCAACGACGGTTTTTCAGCTACCCCTGGGTCAACGGAATACTCTGCCGGTTATTGTTCAGCACATCTTCCACTTCCACCGAAACCGGCGTGATGTGCAGAATCCTGTAGCGGCGATCGACAATGTCGCCTTCGCCGGCAATGAAGACATCCTCACCTTGCGAGAGAAAGATCCTTTTGGGCTCGCCCGGCTTGTTGGCGAAGCCAAAAAACTTGAGGTTGATGGGGGGTGGCGGGGGCGGTCCTTGTGGAACTACCGGCGCGGCCGACACATGCACCGGCACGATCGGTTTCGGAATTTCCACCTCAGCCCGGAAGATGTTTCTTCCTGTACCGGAATACTTGGTGTCTTCGCTGGCCTTCAGCCAGTCATACCGAAGTGTGGGGTCGAGCGAACGCGGCTCCGCGTTCGCAGCCGCTTTCTTCCCGGAGCCGTTTCTTACGGTCACGATACGGCGCGTCCCTGGCGGCGGGGTCACAACCGGAGTGGGAGTCTTCGCAGCGGCGGGGGAATCGGGAATCAAACGCACCACAACAAAGATCACGGCTATGACCATCAAAGCGACGGCCGCGATCGTCTTGTTGCGGTTTTCTGTTCCCAGTTGCATCTAGCCGCTCGCTTTCTGATACGTTTCCAGTTTCAACTGCAGGCGCACGATGCCGGCCTGTTCGCCACCCAGTTCCACGCTGTTAATGATAAAAAAGATTGGATCGCGCTCCAAGGCATTGATGAAACGCACCAGCTGAAGATAGTCGCCGGAAAAATCGGCATCGATCTCGACCGGGCGCAGACCAACCTCCTCCGTGTCCTTGGACTTGGAACGAATCTGTCCGATGCGAACGCCGTTCTGTTTCGCCACTTTACCCAGCTCCTCGTAGATTGCCGAATCCTGCGCCGGCAGCCGGGTCTGGTAGAAGTCATCGATCTGATGGCTGGCCACTGCGATCTTCTTATCTACATCCTTCAGAGGCTCGGCCTCATGCGTCTTGCGCTGCAGTTCGAGCCACAGCTGGTTCAGCTGTTCGCGGCGGGAGCGCTCCGATCCGACCAGCGGAGAAAACAGAACGACCACGGCCACGATGTCGATCGCCAACAGAGCTGCAATCGCAATCTTGGCCTTCTTCCGGATGTCGTGGACCTCGCGCATCAGTGCGCACCCTTCTTCGCGATCTTGCTTTTGTCCGGTTGACTCTTGTCTGTCAGCTCTTTGGCGGACTGTTTCTTGTCAGCCTTGTCGTTATCGTCTGTCTTATCTGAGCCAGTGAGATCGGGCACATACAACGCACTGATATCAAACTGCACGTTGTCGCCTGGAGTTTGCCCGGGCTGGGTCGACTCCTGCTCGATTTGAGTCTGCTGGAAGCGTTGTGAGCCTTCCATTTTGCGCACCAGTTCGAGGGCGCGGTCGCGCGATTCTCCGGCCACAACCAGTTTGATCTTTAACTGGTTTTCGGGCGCCTTGTCGGGATGAATGGAAACCACGTGCAGCCGCGGAGGCATGACGCGCTCCAGATCTTCAAACACTTTCGTCCAGGAAAAGGCCTTGCGCAGGAACAGATCGTTGAGAAACTCGGCGCGGTCGCGGGTGCCGCGATTGGCCGGCAGATTCAGGGTCTCTTCGGCTTTGGCCTTCTGTAGATCGCGGGCCGCAATCTGCTGCTGGCGTTCCTCGATCAGTACATGGTCTTTGCGCGCCGCCGCCCAGCCGGAGAGCGCGCTGTAAAGCAGAATCAGGGTAAACAGGCCAAGCACTGCGAGCGCGCCGCCCCACCGCACCCACAAGGGGCCGGAATCTTCATAGGGACGAGTGGCGAGATTGATGTCAACGCGCATATCAGGAAAGCAACGCCCCCACCACGCCGGCCATTCTCCATTTGGGGATCGAACCTACGCTTCCACCCAGCTGCGTCGGGTTCACCAGGTCCGTAACCTGGGCTCCGGTCTGGGCACGCAGCGCGGGCGCGGCGCTGCCCGATTCAGGCAGACCAGCTACAAAAATCTGGCCAATATTCATTTGATAAGTGTCTTGAAAGAATACCACCGAGGGATAGACCTCTTCCGCCAGTTGCTCACCGGTAATGGTCACTCCCCGGGTATTTTCCAGAGTGCGAAACAGCAAGAGTTGCTCCCGATCCAGGATGGCGATGCTGGTGGTGCGAGCGTCCACCTTGATGACCAGCGACGGCTTGGGCGCATCCGCCGCTCCCAGCGCCGCCAGCATCGACGGCATGACCACGCCGGGTTCGTAACCCGCCTGGCGGAAAGCAGCTTCGTAATCCTCGACGACATTGGCCAGCGCCACGGCCGCGATCACACGCACGCCCGTGCTCGAAGGCTGTACATGGTAGGAAACCCTGGCTTTGTCTACGTCGAAGGGTAAGGATTTTTTCAGCCGGAAACGCACCACGCCTTCGGCTTCGTCGCGCTTCGCGGGCAGAGTCTCGAAATCCAGAAGCATTACCCGGACCGAGGCGTCAGGGAGCACGGCAATCACGTCCCGCGAACGTCCCCCTACGCTGCCCAGAGTGTCGCGCACGGCTTCGTACACGGCGTCAGGCTGGCGCAGGTTGGCCTCGATCAAGTCGGGAACCACACTGCCGGGAGCGAGTTCGGTGGAAGCGCATCCCTCGAGCCGGTGTCCGCCATTGTCGGAAGCCCGGCCGACCAGCACGCGGTCAGCGGATATTTCGCAGGCCAGTTTCGGCCTGGATCCGGAATTGGGGGGACGGCTCATGGGTATCTATCGATCCTACAAGTAAAACGCGCTTGAGCGCGCAATTTCAATAACCGGAAGGGCACTGGACCAGTCGTCAGTCGTCGGTCGTCAGTCGTTAGCAAATCCAAGGGGTTCAGGCTGACGACTGCCTTACCGCATATTCTCGATGAATGTGACCCTGTCGACTAGTCGCTAGTCTTCGCTCACCAGTCGTCAGCCTGACATGGGAGCGTCCAGCATGGGATTGGCTGAAGACCGACGACTGACGACTGCTCTACCGCATATTCTCGATGAATGTGACCTTGTTGATTTCCTTCAGCGTGGTCATTCCCAGCCTGACTTTGTCGAGGGCCGACTCGCGCAGGAAGCGCATGCCCTCCTCGCGGGCCGCACGGCGTATTTCGGAAGTGGGCTTCTTGACCAGAATCATTTCGCGGATGCGGTCGCTAAGGTCGAGCAGTTCGTGGATGGCGGTCCGGCCCCGGAATCCCGTACCCGCGCACTCAATGCAACCTTGGCCTTCGTAAAAGGGAACCTGCGACCACTGCCCCGGATCGAGTCCGCTGGCTTCCAGGACTTCGGAAGAGTAGTGCACCACCGTACGACAGGATTCGCAGATCAAGCGCACAAGGCGCTGCGCCAGAATGCAGTTCAAGGCCGAGACGAAGTTGTAAGGCTCCACTCCCATGTTCAGGAAACGGCCAATCACATCCACCACGTTGTTGGCGTGGACGGTAGTGAACACCAGGTGGCCGGTGAGCGCCGACTGAATGGCAATTTGCGCTGTTTCGGTGTCGCGGATTTCGCCCACCATGATCTTGTCGGGATCGTGGCGCAGAATAGAGCGCAGTCCACGGGCGAAGGTAAGACCTTTCTTTTCGTTCACCGGAATCTGGGTAATACCGCGAATCTGATATTCGACCGGATCTTCGATGGTGATGATCTTGTCTTCTTCGGTGCGGATCTCGCTCACCGCGGCGTAAAGCGTGGTGGTCTTGCCGCTGCCGGTCGGCCCCGTCACCAGGACCATGCCGTAGGGCTCGGCAATATAGCGCCGGAATTTTCTCAAGTCGTCCGGGTCGAAGCCGACCACGTCGAGGACGAGTTTGTGAAACTTCTCGCTCATCGACTCTTTGTCGAGTACGCGCAACACCGCGTCCTCGCCGTGAATCGAGGGCATGATGGAGACGCGGAAGTCGATGGGGCGCTCGGGATTGCCGTACTTCACGCGGAAGCGGCCGTCCTGGGGGACGCGGCGCTCGGAGATGTCCAACTCGCTCATCACCTTAATGCGCGAAATGATAGTGGAGTGATGCTCCTTGCCAATGGGCGGCATGGCCTGGGTCAGCACGCCGTCGATGCGGAACTTAATGCAAACCGAATCGTCGCGAGTCTCGATGTGAATGTCACTGGCCCGCCGCTGCAAGGCGGTAAAGATCGTGGTATCCACCAGGCGGATAATCGGACTGATGTCGCCCTGCGCGGTCAGGCGGTCGATCGAGATGCTGTCTTCGCCGCCGGCTTCGTCTTCCGAAACCACGGCCAGGGTGAAGCCTTCACTGGCTTCTTCCAGGACGCGCTTCGACTGCTCCGTTTTTTTGAGGATTTCGCCGATCTGCGCGTGAGTGGAAACCTTGGTGAGGATGCGCTTACCCAGCAGCAGGCTGATCTCGTCAATCATCATCAGCTGGCTGGGATCGGCGATGGCGATGGACAGGCGGCCGTCTTCGGTCTCATCCAGGGGCACGAAGTGATAGCGGAACATCAGGTCGACCGGAATCTTCTTGAACAGGTCGTGGTGGAGCTGGAAATTATGCAGATCGATGAACTCGCAGCGATAACGCCGGGCGATATCCTGGGCCTTGGCCAGGTCGTCGACGTGGGGAGCCGGAGCCAGCCGAGCTCCACCATTCCCTCCGTGCCCGACAATAGGTTTGGTTTCCGCCATTTTTGCCATTCCAAATCTTTCCGCAAACTCTCGTCAGTGAATATTCGCGCCCAAGGAGAAGATCGGCAGATAAAGCGAAATCAACACTCCGCCCACAAACACCGCCATGATGATAAGAATGACGGGCTCAATCAGGGCCATGGTCGCGCCCAGAGCGGTCTGCACATCCTCCTCGTAGAATTCGGCCACTGAATTCAACATCGCCGGCAAAGCTCCCGTGGATTCGCCGACTTCGATCATCTCCACCGAAAGATCGGGAAACATCTTCTGCTGCTCCAGGCTGCCGGAGAGCGTCTGCCCCTCGCGCACCCGCGTCGCCGCTTCGGCGATGCCATTCAGAATGCGCCGGCTGCTCATGGAAGCCCCGGCGGTTTCGAGCGAGGGCACCAGCGGCAAGCCGCCCGCCAGCAAGGTCGAAAGCATGCGGGAGAAATTCGCCACCTGATACTTCAGCCAGATGTCTCCCAGCAGCGGCATCTTCAGGATGAAACCATCCAGGCGCTCCGCCCCGCGATCCGTGCTTTTCCAGCGCCAAAACAAAACTCCAATCACCACCAGCGCGACCGCCAGATACGGCGCCCACTTCTGGGCTCGCGTTCCCACTGCCAGCATCAATATCGTGATTGCCGGCAGCTTGGCATTAAGATTTTCAAAGAGTGTGGCAAATTCGGGCACTACGTAAGTCACCAGAAACACCAGCATCACCAGCACCATCGTCACCAGCAGTGCGGGATACACCAGCGACACGGCCAGCTTCTTCTTGAACGTCAGCGCCAGCCGCTGGAAGGCAATGTAGCGGCCCAACACCTCTTCCATATTGCCGCTTTTCTCGCCCGCCATGAGCGTGGTGGTGTAAATCCGCGGAAACACACCTTGCGCCGCAAAAGAGTCCGACAACAATTCGCCGCTCTTCACCCGCTCGCGAACATTCGACAACAGGGACTTCAGGTTCGCGTCTTTCTGGCGCTTGATCAGCAGATCCAGAGAATTCAGGATGGGCAGTCCCGCCTTGATCAAGGTCAGGAACTGCTGGTTGAAGATCACGAACTGGCTTTGCCTGACCTTCCGACCGCCGAACTGCAGCTTGCCCCCGGAAAACAGCCCCCGCGGCTTTACCCAATAAACCAGGTAACCTTGTTGTACAAAACGCTCCCGGACCTCGGATTCCGAGTAACCATGTTCCACCTGCTGCGCCAGATGTCCGCGGTCATCAGCGACTTTTACCAGAAATTGGGCCATGCCCTGGTCTTGTTACCCCTTTGCCCTCTCAAGTCTAGCATTCATAAGCATTAACCCAGTGTGAATATGCCCTAACGACTACCCTTCGGAGGTACCTCTGGTAACCTCAAAGTAATAATCAAACCATCACCTGATGAAGAATATGTAAAACAATGAAACTAATAATCTTGATAGTTACTGCCCAAATTCACCGTCCACAATCTCGACCCCGGGCGGAGGACTGAAACGAAAGCGCTGGTCGGCGATTGCGGCATTCTCCCGCTGGTCGCTGAAACGGTACTCGGTTACCGACTCGTCGGCCTCTTCAAATTGGATGCGGGTAATGCGGTAGTCCGGTGTAACCTCCAGCAAAACTTCGCTGACCCGCTCCGCCATCCCTTTAGGAACGCCCCGCAGCACGATGTTTCCCGGTGTAAGCGGAGCCACATCCGGCGCCAGCGACAGTCCATCCAGTTCCTTCTCCAGCCGTGTCTTGCCCAGAAGAAATCCCAACGGCGATCGCAGGTCATCCAGCTTCTTCATCGAAGTTCGCCGCACCTGGCGGTCTCCGGGAAGGTAAAACCACGCGTCCTTGCCGTCGCTCAGAAAAAGCTTCTCCTTTGGAGAACGGTATTCCCAGCGCATCTTGCCCGGTTTTTTCAGCCATAGGGAACCGGATTCGGTTCGTTCAATTCCCGCGCCGCGATAGGTTTCGGTAAATTCCGCCTGCAGGGTTTGCAGATGGTTGTAGTGGTTGTCCACGGCTTGCGCGATATCGTGAACATCGGATGAACGACTTGCCGCATGGGCCGGCGAAAGGGCCAGCAACAATACGATGAACCACGAAATCGCAGCGCTGACTCTCACACGTTAACCATATCGCAGTTGACCGCCCAAATGTAGGATGCACTTTCGCGCCGAGCCTGGAAAAGTAGCGCGCCATCTCGACCGCCGGCGCTACGAAATTCCTCCACAAACGAAAACGTCCCAGACTCATAGAGTCATGGGACGCTTCGTCGAACAGCCCTCCCCCGAAGTCTGCTCGCAAACAACTTAACGTTTCCATAGCGGGATGGGAATGGCTCGAATGGGCTACTTACAAAATAGTAATTAGCCGGGCAAATCGACCTGGTTTCCGGCACGGAAGAAGTTTCGCTTTTCCGCGGAAATGTTCTTTCACAGTCATTCGAGATCGAGTTACCTACGTAACCGGTCGAGAGGTTACCGCCCAAGGGCAGTGTATGGGCCCGGGGCCCTTGAAAAACTCCGCCTGCGCGGTAAGTGGCTTGTTTAGCGGCCTTCCGGCAACAGAGCTGGAAGCCTGCCCGGTTGCCTTTAAGAATGAACGAGGAACTACGCCGTGGCCGGGCGATTGCAGTGTGGTACTCGGCGGATGCACGCGCGGACGAGATCTTCCCCGGTTCCAACGTCTCCGCCAGCGACTTGCAAATCCAATAAACCGCCCCCGACAGGTCGCAGACTCCCCTGGTGCAGCAAAGACGCGAGAGACAAAAGAGGCGTGTCCGGCCCGCGCGGCTCGGCCGGGCCAACAAGGAATGAGCAACAGAGATTTGGAGTAAGCGGACCGTGATTACGGATCAGTCAGCACAGAGAAATTCAGCGGGCAATCACCTGGAAATTTCACGCACGTTCAATCCCGCAGCTTTTATTTCTTCGCTCCGGCTTTCATTCGTTCTGATTACCGTTATGGCCTGGGCTGGATGTGGCGGAGGCGCAGGCAGCTCCACCGATCCCTTCGTATCCCCAAGTTTGGGGACAATCGCGGTCTCGC
Source organism: Terriglobia bacterium (assembly GCA_963822555.1). GTDB lineage: Bacteria > Acidobacteriota > Terriglobia > Terriglobales > Acidobacteriaceae > JAIQFF01. The sequence continues at coordinate 1,696,432 of CAWGHY010000002.1, read as the reverse complement.
CCACCACGGCGAAAATCGCAGTTGGCGGCGTGGAGCAATTGCAGCCAGCGGCGAAAGATGAAAACGGCAACCCGATGGCGGGAATCAGCTTTACTTTTTCCAGCTCCAGCAGCGTGGCGACTGTAAGCAGCACCGGTTTGGTCAAAGGGGTTTCGGCGGGCAGTGCCACCATTACCGTCGGCGCTGGCGGGAAAACCGCGTCAGTATCCATCACAGTTACGGCTCCGCCTCCGCCTCAGCCGGTGTTGACCCAGATCAGCGTGTCCCCCGCTTCGGCGTCGATTGCGGCTGGACAGGCTCAGACTTACACCGCCGTGGGATACGACCAATTCAACAATCCGATGAGCGGGGTCAGCTTCGCGTGGGCATCGGATGACAACGGTTCCATCGTCAGCCTCAACGCCAATGTCGCAACAGGAGTCTCGCCTGGAATCGCGCACATCACTGCGTCGGCTTCCGGGATCAGTAGCGGCCCCGCGTCGCTGACCGTTCTGCAGCCGCCGTCCGTCTTGACGAGCATTGTCGTAACTCCCGCCGCACCTTCTATTTTTACCGGCGGGACGCAGCAGTTCACCGCCGTGGGTTATGACCAGCGCGGAAATCCCATGAACGGCTTCACGTTCTCATGGCTGAGCACCAACAAGAATGTCGCAACGGTGAGCGTCGCAGGCGTGGCCACCGGGGTGGCTGTGGGTACGTCTCAGATCACCGCGTCGGCGCAGGGGGTGAACAGCAACGCCGTCATGCTGACCGTCAATCAGCCGCCTTCCGTTTTGACTACGATCCAGGCGTCTCCATCGACCGCCTCCATCCAGACCGGAACCACGCAGCAGTTTGCCGCGGTTGGCTACGACCAGTACGGCAACGTGATGGGCGGAATCGTTTTCGACTGGTCGAGTTCGGTCGCCAGTGTAGCGTCCGTTAGCGCAGTCAACTCTGAAGGCCAAAATCAGGGAATCGCCACTGGCCTGGCAGCGGGCTCGACCCAGATTACGGTGAGCGCCAGTGGCGTAACTGCCACCGTCTCCTTGACGGTTACTGCGCCCCCGCCCCCGCCGCCGGGGCCGGCGGTCGCGGCCATCAACCTGTTGCCCGGAAACATTTCCATCAACATCGGCGGGACCCAGCAATTCAGCGCGATGGCTACCGATCAGAATGGGCTCACCATGGGCGGAGTCGCGTTTTCATGGACGTCCAGCGATCCGACAGTTGCTGCCGTCGATGCGAATGGTTTCGTCCACGGAGTAGGGGTCGGCACGGTGCAGATCATCGCATCGGCTCAGGGCACGAGCAGCAACTCCGCGGCGCTGACGGTCAGTCTGCCCGATACGAGCATCCCGCTTACAGTTACCAGGATTTCGCCTCCCATGGCGCTGGTCGGAAGCGGAGATCTGATTCCTCTTACCATTTTCGGCACGGGCTTTCTCCCTGGAGCGCTGGTCAATTTTGGATCCAACATTCTGATTCCGTCCTCGGTGAATGCGACCGCGATCACGGTGACGGTTCCAGCAGCCGAGCTGACCGCCCTGACGCCTCCCAATCAGCCGCTGCAGGTCACGGTGACGAATCCGGCTCCGAATGCCGGTACGTCAAGCGCGCTGCCTTTCACCATTAGCCAGCACGGGCTGGTCTCGATCGATTTCGACGATGGCTATCAGTCCATGTACGACAACGGCCTGCCTATTCTCGATGCCGCTGGCCTGAAAAGCACGCAGTACATCATTACGCAAAACGTGGGCCTCGACAGCTACGTCACCCTTGACGAAGTAATACAGATGTACAACAACGGGCACGAAATTGGTGATCACACTCGGACTCATCCCACCCTGACCACTCTGACCCAGGGGCAGATGACGGACGAAATCCTCGGCGCCAAGCAGGACCTGATCTCCTGGGGCATCATGCCGACCACGCTGGCTTACCCTTACGGAGCCTACAGTCCCGCGGTGGAAGCGGTAGTTCAAGGGGCGGGACTGCGCGGGGCGCGTGACTCCGATCTGGGCTACAACAGCTCGGGCTTAGGGCTCACGTTCGGAGGACCCCTCTATCACGACACTCTCCCGCTGGTCTTGTGGAGTGAGGCTGCCGAGACCGATATGAACACCACGTTGAGCGACATCACTTCGGAAATTGACTACGCGGTCGCGAATAATCTTTGGCTCATCATTCTTTTCCACCGCGTCGATGAGACCGACCCATGTTGCGTGTCTATCAGTGTGGATCACACGCTGATTCAGGGGACGGTGGACTATCTTGTGCAGCAGCACGTGCCGGTGGTTACCAATAACGAAGGCATGATCATCGAAAATCTGAACGCCCAGAACTAGCTTGTGGAGGCGCGAGCGCCCTGCTCGTGCGGAGACCACCCGTTACTTAGCATCTTTTAGGGATCGCGGACACACGAGCGAAGTTGTCAGTGGTCGGTTCGTCAGCTTAAACCCCTTGGATTAGCCGACGACTGACGACTGAGGACTGACGACTAAAGCGTTCGTGTCTACATTAATCCGACGGGAGGATCTTGGGCGATGGCGGTGGAACGTATCCTTCAGGCATACCTTTTTCGATAAACGGAAAATCGTCCGGCGTGCGCAGCTCTACTCTTCCATCGGGCATCAGCTTGTAGCTTTGCCCCAGAGGATCGGGCGGAGTGCCGCGCAACATGCCGGCAGCCTCGAGTTCGGAGAAGCTGGAAGGGAAGTGGCCAGTCTGCTGCTGGTAACGCGCGGTCAGCGCTTCGAGGTTCGTTACGTCCTCGTCGACTTGCAAGGCGCGCAAGTGCGCCGCGGCATTTGCCCGCACATTGATATCCCGGGTGGTCTGGTAGCTGGTGCTCCACATCATGCGGGCCATCTGCCGATCGCCGGCATGCTCTGCCATCCTGGCCGCAAGCACCGCCAGGAAAGGATGTGCGTTGGGCACCTGCGCGCCCCGGGCAAATGCAGTGGCGGCGCCAACATAATCCTTCAATTCCATGTAATAGATAAATCCCGCGTTGTAGTACAGCTGCCAAACGTCGGGATTGTTACGGATGCCGAACTCCTCCAGCGCAATGGCGCGCTGCGGCATGCCAGCGCCGTTGGGCGGCTTGGGCGCCAGAAAATTCGCTCCGTACTCGTAGGCGACCAGCAATTGAGGATCGAGCGCGGTCGTAATTTCAAGCAGCGGAGCCAGCAAATCAAACCGCCGGGCGCCATCGTGATGCTTGTTGCCGTAATATTGCACGGCGCGGGTCCAGTAGATATCGGCCAGCAGGCCCTCGTACCCGAGGCTTAGCCTCTTCAAAGCCTGGGGCGAGGAAATGTATAGAACTTCTTCCAGAGTGGCGTTGGTGCGAACCGTGTCCACGCGGCGCAGCAGCACTACCGAACTGACAAAGCAAAGCGCCAGCAGCACACTGAATATGACGATGACCCGCCCTGATCGGCTCATTTGAGGTTCCGGCGTTCAAACACCAGCACCGCGCCACAAATCGCCATCGCGGCATAAACCAGAGCATAGGCGCTGTTGTAAAGAACGAGTTGGCCCGAGACCGGCTGGGCGTGGGCCACGGACGTGATGATGTTCAGGGCGGAGAAATTCGGCACCAGATACGCTGCGGCCGTCGCCAGCCAGCGGGTGGCGCCGTGAGTCATGCCGGCAAAGCCTCGCAGGTCCTCGGCGAAGCTGCCAATCACGAACAACGAGAAGGCAAATACCGCGGACAACAGCGGCGAAGAGAACGAGGAAAAGAACAAAGTCAGCGCGGTGATGATCAGAAATTGCAGAATAATGAAATACAACGCCACCAGCACCCAGCCATCCTGTTTCTGGAAGTGGTGTGCAACATAGAGCAGAGCGACGAAGACGCCGATGGCCATGAAAAAGGTGTTGACCACGAGGGTGCCGGCCAGCCCGAAAAATTTGCCGACGATAAATTCCCAGCGCCGCACCGGCCGTGAGAGCACGGTATAGAGCGTTCGTTTTTCGATCTCCTTCGAAACCAGGCCGATTCCGACGAAGATTGCGATCACCATGCCGAATAACGAAACCGCGGTCAGGCCGAGGTTGATGACCACCAGCCGCTCGATATCGATCGAGATCTGCCCGACCACAACCGCCGCTGCCGACATCAGCAGGGCGAAGACAATCAGGTTGTAGAGCACCCGGTCGCGTACTGCTTCGCGAAAGGTGTTGGAGGCGATGTGTGCGATCCGAGAATTCATACTGTGGTCCCCGCTCTGGCCCCCGCACCCGCTGGCGCGCTGGCAGGCTGCAATTTCTGCAGGTAGTAATCTTCCAGCGAGGTTCGCACCGGAGTCACTGAAACCAGACGCAGTCGCTCCCGCCGCAAGGCATCAATCGCGGCATCCTGGTTGGCTTCGGAAAGCATGGCCCGTACCGTGTCGCGGGTGACGTGGCACTCCGCTCCCAGGGCTCGCAAGGATGCCGGTATCGTCGTCCCTTGCCACACCACTTCCACTTTGCCGTGAACACTGGAAGTGAGGTCCGCCACGGCTCCCACTCCCCGCAGTTCACCCTGGTGGATGATGGCAACCCGATCGCACAAGGCTTCCGCATCCGAGAGAATGTGCGTCGAGAAGAAGACCGTCTTGCCTTCCTCCTTCAGCTGCGCCATGAGGTCGCGGACCTCGCGGCGGCCCATGGGGTCAAGACCCGACATGGGCTCGTCGAAGAAAACTACTTTCGGATCGTGCAGAATGGCTTGCGCGATTCCCACCCGCTGCAGCATCCCTTTGGAGAATTTGCGTAACTGCACGCCACCCACGTCGGGCAGACCGACCCGCTGCAGCACCTGGTTGACTCGGGACGACAGTTGTTTGTGCTCAACTCCGGAAAGCTGTCCGTAGTACTCAAGCAGTTCGCGGGCGGTGAGGTAGTCGTAAAAATAAGGCTGCTCGGGCAGGAAACCAATCTGCGCCTTCATACGCGGATCGTCAACCGCCATACCCAGAATTCGGGCCGAGCCGGCTGTGGGGAAGATCAGCCCCATCAGGAGTTTGAGCGTCGTCGTCTTGCCGGCGCCGTTCGGACCCAGAAAGCCGAAGATCTCCCCGTCCTCCACCGTAAGGTCGAACGGGCGTAAAGCATATTTCGGCCGCTTGCGCCAGAAGCCGACAGTGTAGGTTTTTTCCAGACCAAGAATTTCGATGGCAGCCATGGGCAGAGCTCGGGAAACTGCTCAGAAAATTATAAGCAAGATGCGAGCATTTGGAATGGTTAATGCGGTTACGGAAGTCATGTCGTGAACCCGTTTGAGCAGCAGAAGGTTGGTTAGGCCCTTAACGTTGGCGGCGTTTTCACCGCAGGTCCGGTGGGGACGGGCGTCCCATTCGTCGCGCACTGGCCATTGCTGACGGGCGACGACGCCCGTCCTCCACACAGCAGAAATAAAAGAGGGAACCGAGCGAACTCGGTTCCCGGTTGGCTGGTGTACCCTCCCCCAGAGTACAAAGCCAAACTTGTTACTGCATACTCGTGAAAGCCTGGCAGGCCGCGGTGGTGGTCACCGGCACACTGCCCGAGAGGCCGGGGTTAAAGCGAATCACGCCGTCGTCGGTCGAGCAGAAATTGCGTACACCGCTGATGTTGTAAGCCACCGGAGAAGCGCCCGAGACGAACGCCGAAAACCCGGTGCCGGCAGGCGTCAGACCCGTGGCCGCGAACACGTAGCCGCTCTTGCTGCCCACTCCGACGCTAGCAGTGGCCAGTGAGTTATCGAGCAAACAGGCCCCCGTCGAAGAAGGCGCGCAGGGAGACGCTCCGCCCAGATTGCTAAGGGCGGCGGCATAGCCGATCGATGGATAAGCCGTGTTATAAGCGAATTCCGCGGTGTTGATGTTGCGAATGGCATTGCCCGCCGAGGCTTCATTGGCGGCGATTCGGGCGCGAAGCAAATTGGGAATGGCGATCGCCGCGATGATCAGAATGATCGCGACCACGATCAGCAGCTCAATCAGAGAGAATCCTCCGCTGGGCGCTTTTACTCCCGATTTGGCTGGCTTGCCGCTCATCTCGATCTGTACTGTTGCATTTTTAGCGCCAGACGAGAGAGCTGGTGGAATTCTGTCTCTACCGAGGAAGTCACTACAAACAATGAGGTTAGGATTAGGGCGTTTACCCAGGAAGACGCCGAAGGTCAGGCCGCAGACAAAAAATGGCAAGTATCTCGCGAGGCAGCGGTCTCAAGTTGAGCAGAAAAACGAAGGGAGCGACGGATGATCCGTCGCTCCCGGCCGGGGTATCTACCCCAGGTATTGTGCCGACTTGCGGTTACTGCAGAACCAGGTAAGGAGCCGCAGTGCAAGCCACGGTGCCAGTGGTGGTTCGGGTCGTAACGCCAGCCGTGTTGGGATCAAAGTGCAGTACGCCATCTTCTTCCGAGCAGAACCGGCGAACGCCAGTCTGGTTGAAGACCAAGGGCGCTGAACCAACACCGTAAGTCACGTTGGTGGTGGCCGGAGCTACAACGACGCCCACTGCATCCACCGTGTAGCCGCTCTTACCGCCGTTGGCGATGTTGTTCGACAAGGCAGAGTCAAGCAAGCAAGCTGCCGAGCTGGTCGGTCCGCCCGCGGGGCAAGCCTGAACGCCGGCGCCCGGTCCCAGTGCCACCAGGGTAGCGGAATAGCCAACCGTCGGATACGCCGTCAGATAAGTCACTTCGGCTGTGTTGATGGTTCGAATCGAGCTCACTGAAGACGACTCGTTAGCCGCAATACGAGCGCGCAGCAAGTTCGGAATGGCGATCGCAGCGATGATCAGAATGATCGCGACCACGATCAACAGCTCAATTAACGAAAAACCTTTCTGTTTCCGCATCTAATTTGTCCCTCTCCCCGTCCTGAATGTGGTTCCGGTAGACCCACCTTGATAACTATCTTAGCAATCTTGACGCCAACCTGGGCAGCGAGCCCCGAATGACACTCCCTGTTTGTTTTGATGATATTGAGTCCAGTTCGAGCCGCTCTTTCCTTAAGAAATCGTAAGGCACGAGGGGACAATGCCATTTAGTGTCACTCGCCTCCCAAACCGCGTCACCTGAGGACAGGCCCAAAAAGCGAACCGGGAGCGACGGTTTATCCGTCGCTCCCGGCTTGTACCTCCCCCAGGTACTTTCGCGTTACGACTATTGCAGGACCAGGTAAGGAGCCACAGTGCAGGCTGCCGTACCAGCGGTGGTGCGGGTGGTCACACCGGCGGTGTTCGGATCGAAGTGCAGAACGCCATCTTCTTCCGAGCAGAACCGGCGAACACCAGTCTGGTTGAAGACCAGTGGCGCTGCGCCCACGCCGTAAGTTACGTTCGTGGTAGCCGGAGCCACAACGACGCCTACTGCATCCACCGTGTAACCGCTCTTACCGCCGTTGGCGATGTTGTTCGACAGGGCAGCGTCAAGCAAGCAAGCCGCCGAGCTGGTCGGTCCGCCCGCGGGGCAAGCCTGAACGCCGGCGCCCGGTCCGAGTGCAACCAGCGTCGCCGAGTAGCCAACCGTCGGATACGCCGTCAGATAGGTCACCATGGCAGTGTTGATGGTACGCACCGCGCTCACCGCAGACGACTCGTTAGCCGCGATGCGAGCGCGCAGCAAGTTCGGAATCGCGATCGCAGCGATGATCAGAATGATCGCCACCACGATCAGCAACTCGATAAGTGAAAAACCCTTTTGTTTCCGCATCTAAATGTCCCTCTCCCCGTTTGAAATATGGTCTTTCGCAGACCTGAATTCTGTCCTGGATACTGCAATCCAGCCGCCAATTTGGTCCCCGAATGCCCAGGTTGAACCATGGCGCCATACATCCTTTAATTTGAGAATTTTAACGTTGGGGCTCAATCCAGACCTTGAGGGTGGGAGGGTGACGGGCTCTGTCGCTATGACAGAATTCGTCAAAATCGATTGCGCCGGGGTGTCAATCGCCTCAGTTTGTTTCAAAATGAGAAAACGGGAGCAACGAAGGTTCTCGTTGCTCCCGTTTCACGATCTTACGTTTTTGTCGGCGACTATTTGCAGAACACTATTGCAGAACACTATTGCAAAACAAGGTACGGCGCCGCGCTGCACGCTGCCACACCCGAGGTAGTACGGGTGGTCACTCCGGCCGTGTTCGGATCGAAGTGAATTACAGCATCCGACGACGAACAGAAACGGCGCACGCCTGTCTGGTTGAAAACCAGAGGGGCAGAACCGATGCCGTAAGTGACGTTGGTTGTTGCCGGGGCTACAACTGTCCCGACTGCGTCTACGGTATAACCACTCTTACCGCCGTTAGCGATGTTGTTGGCCAACGCCGAGTCAAGCAGACAGGCTGCGGAGCTGGTCGGCCCACCTGCGGGGCAAGCCTGCACGCCGGCTCCCGGCCCAAGCGCTACCAGCGTCGCCGAATAGCCAACGGTCGGATACGCTGTGGAATAAGTCACTTCCGCGGTGTTGATGGTGCGAATCGAACTCACGGAGGACGATTCGTTGGCGGCAATACGCGCCCGCAATAAGTTCGGGATCGCAATCGCCGCAATAATCAGAATGATCGCGACTACAATGAGCAACTCAATCAGTGAAAAGCCTTTTTGTTTCCGCATCTATTTGTTCCCTCGTCTCAAATGTTGTAGGCGCTTCACGCCCCAGTTGTCCAATATGCGGGCACTTCGAATGCCGTTTTCGATGAAATCGCAGGCTCAATTTTTAACGTTCAGTAAGTCGCTTTAATTCAACGCCGTTTGTAACCGTTACCCGATGATTGAATCGCTCGGTTGGGCATGGCCAACCGAGCGGTCCTGGAAGTTAACAGATTTTGTCAGCCGGAGTGCCCCGTCCTGTCGGGTCGTGAGCGCGCCCCTAGCCCGAACAGGCCATTACGTATGCGATGAATGCTATTATGCCACCTCCACCTGGAGAGAACTCATGAAAACGATTCTGCTTGCTGCCTTGCTGTGTACCACCCTTCTGGCGGCTGCCCCGGCGCCACCGCAAAACGCATTCGTTCCGGACCAGATCAAGTTCGGTCCGGCGCCACCGGTGTTGCAACCAGGAGCTCAACTGGCGGTGCTCGAAGGCGATCCGATGGGATCCGCGGGAGATTTCACGGTTCGTCTGAAAATGCCCGACGGCTATCGCATTGCGCCCCATTGGCATCCCGCGCGCGAGAACGTTACCGTGATTTCGGGGAACTTCAAGGTCGGGATGGGGGACAGTTTCGAGGTCTCCAAAATGAGCGCTTTCCCCGCCGGCAGTTTCGCCTATCTGGAGCCCAGCATGCACCACTACGGCATGGCCGTGGGCGAGACCGTAGTCCAGATTCACGGCGCGGCGCCGCTTCAGGTCAATTATGTAAATCCGAGCGACGACCCCAGCATGAAGAAGTAAGGCCTCGGATGTCGGGACATCGGACCTTAGCCCTCACGTTTTACAATGTGCGCGGAGAGCCCTTCTTCTCGGGCGCGCTGCGATGGCGCAGGCTGAGGCCTGGCGTCAGAGGTCTGGACTTACGCCATGAGCAACCTGCCTGCACTTCAGATCGATTCCGACATTTCGCAGGCGTGGTCCATTCCAGCGATGTTCTATACCGATTCCGAGGTCTGCGCACTGGAAAACCAACGCATCTTTGCGCGTAGCTGGCAGGTGGTCGGACATCGTGGGCAATTGGCAAAGCCGGGGGACTTTTTTACCACCGAACTTCTGGGCGAACCGCTGCTGCTGGTGCGCGGAGCCAGGAACGAGCTGCGCGGTTTCTATAACGTCTGCCGTCACCGCGCCGGGCCACCCGCCGACGGCTGCGGATCGCGCAAGCTGTTCCGCTGCGGCTATCATGGCTGGACTTACGGACTTGACGGGGCGCTCATCAGCGCGCCGGAATTCGAAGGTCAGGCGGGCTTCGATCCCAAACAATTCACTCTGACCGCGGTGCGAGCCGAAGAATGGTCCAATCTGATTTTCGTCAATCTTGATCCCGACGCCGAACCTCTGCTGCAGAGTTTAGGACAGTTTCCCCAACAGGCGGAACGCTTTCATTTTGACGGAATGAAGTTGTTCGAACGCCGCACCTATGACATGAAGTGCAACTGGAAGACTTACGTGGACAATTATCTCGAAGGCTATCACTTGCCCAGCGTGCATCCCGGTCTGAACCGCGAACTGGATTACAACGCTTACACGGTCGAACCTCATGCCCGCTATGTCCGCCAGTTCAGTCCGATCCGGGGCGCGCAGCCCGGAGATGCCACGCCGCGACTCTATGCGGAGGCCGCCGAAAATCTGACCACAGATTATTTCTGGGCCTTTCCCAACTGGATGCTCAACTGCTATCCCGACAATATCTCGTTGAACATCGTGCTGCCGGTATCGGCCGACCGGTCGCTGGCGATTTTCGAGTGGTATCTGCCCGAGGGAAATCTGGACAACGCCGTAGCCCAGGCGTCAGTGGAATTCAGTGACCAGGTCCAGGTTGAGGACGTGGGGATCTGCGAGACCGTCCAGAAAAATCTGCACTCGCGAAGCTACCAGCGCGGGCGCTACAGCATCAAGCAGGAGACGGGAGTGCATGCCTTCCATAGAATGTATGCGGAAGTGATGAACGCCTAGCGTCGCTACTTTGAATGAGGAGTTTTTATGAGCAGTTTGACTTTGCTGCAATCTTTGCACGAAAGCCTTTCCACTCGCGCCCAGGTCAACAGCGTTTTCGGAGAACCCATCCTGGCGGGCGACAAAACCATTATTCCGGTAGCCAAAATCGCCTACGGTTTTGGTGGCGGCACGGGCAGTGGCGGACTCGAAATCAAGACCGCACGTGGCGAAGGCGGCGGAGGTGGGGGCGGAGTTGGAGCGTTGCCGGTGGGCGTTTTTGAGGTTGGTCCGCAGGGAACTCGCTTCGTCGCGGTGGGTGACAGGAAGAAGCTGCTGGGGACGTTGCTGCTAGGGGCGGCGCTCGGCCTGCTTTTCGCGCGGCGAAGGAGAAAGTAGCTGACGTATCTAGCCCACCTTCACCAGCAGGCATGTGATGTCGTCATGTTGCGGCGTTGGGCCGACGAATAAATCGACGTCGCTCATCACCCGCCGCAGCATCCCCGCCGGATCGGTGGCCGCGCCTGCGTTTAACACTGCGACCAGACGCGGTTCTCCATACTCCTCATCGCGTTGATTCATGGCTTCGATCACTCCATCGGTGTAGATCGCCAGCCAATCGCCGGATTGCAGAAGCACGCTGCCTGATTCGTACTCGGCGCCGGCCATAATTCCCAGCGGCAGGCCTCCTATACTGAGCCGCTCCACGGTGCCGTTACTTCGCCGCAGGATGGGAGCGTTGTGGCCGGCATTGATGTAAGCCATCATCCGGCTGGCCGGATCGAACTCCGCCAGAAATGCTGTGGTAAAACGCAGTCCGCCCTGGCTATTTGTGGAGGCGTATTGGTTCATCCCGGTTACCAGCTCGGCCAGGGAGCAGTGAACCGCGGAAAGCGTTTTGAGACTGGCCTGGAAGGTCGCCATCAGAAGCGCAGCCGGAATACTCTTACCGGCGACGTCCGCCACGGCCAGCAGAAAACGGGTTTCACCCGGAACCGACGTGGGGCGGGCAAAGACGTCATAGTAGTCTCCGGCAACGGTATTTGCCGGGCGGGTGGCGAAGGCAATGGCGAGGCCCGGCACCTGGGGCGGAGTGGCAGGCAACAGCCAGGTCTGAATGTCGCGCGCAATCTCCAGGTCGCGCTTCATCACCACCCGGTCGGAAACCTCGAGCATCAGCACAACAAATAGAAAAACCCCGCCCCAGAAATGAAAGCTGACCTCAACTACCTCGACCTCTCCCGATTTCCCCATATGGCTGAACCCCGCGCCGGGAAGAATCAGGAACACGATCCCCAACAACACCAGAACACGCCTCGCCGGACTTAACTTCTCCAGGATCGCCCAGAGGAATTCCAGAGTCTTGTGGAAGAAGCCCGGCGGTTGTGTCTCCTGGCGCGCCCGTGCTCCATAATCACGCTTATAAAAGCGGTAGCTGGCACGGGCGTCGGTATGAAACTGGGTCCAGAGCTGGTTGAGTTCCAGCCCTTCGGTGACACGCTGCCAGAACTGTTTGAGTTGCGTCGTGATACCTGGACGCTGCGCGGCGGGCGATGAAGAGGATGACGCCATAGTAAAGCAGGGATTATAGTCGAGCCCGGGATCAGCCGGCCGGTGTGCGGCGGATACGCTTGTCCGCCAGCTCCAGGACGGCACGACGCAGCGAGGCTGTGGCCTTTGGTCGTGCTGCAAAATGACATCAGATCCCTGGACTCCGCCGAAGGATTCGCAAACGAATCGTTCGGCTCCGCTCGGGATGACAAGGTTCAGAGATGACAAGTTCAGAAAAGCTTTAGTTGGGGTTCCGTCTGCGCCGCTGAAGCCGGGCGGCGTCCGCGGTCATCGCCCCGCAAGCCGTGCTTCTCCCGCAGTCGGGTCATCAGTTGCGATATCCGCTTGCCATAGGACTTCGGCAGGAACGCGCGGTCTTTGTAGCGTTTCTGGTAGTCCGCTGCAAGTTGAGGAAACTCTTTTTCCAGGAAGGGCATGAAAATCGCGGCCGAACAGGGTTTCAGAAACAGGGGATTGGCGAAGATGTGCTTTCCGCCCGCTTCCGCGGTGGCTCGAACCAGAGATTCCAGATTGCGCATCGAGTCTGTAATTCCGGGAATGACCGGAGAACAACTTACACCCGTGCGAATTCCTGCCTGACTCAGCTTGCGGACCGTTTCCATCCTTAGATCGGGGCGCGGCGCGCGGGGCTCGAGGATGCGCGCCAGATCGACATTCAAAGTCGTGATGGTGAGATTCACGGTCAGCCGGTTCTTTTCTGCGATGTGAGTCAGCAGATCGAGGTCGCGAAGAACCAGGTTTCCCTTGGTGATGATTCCCATGTGCAGTCCTTCGTGGCGGGCCAGTTCTTCCAGGATGGCGCGAGTTATCTCGAAGCGTCGCTCGGCGGGCTGATAGGGGTCGGTGGCAGTGCCGATGGCGATCTGCTCGCCGGGTTTCACCCGTCGCAGTTCCTGCCGCAACAGGTTCGCGGCGTGCTGCTTGACGTAGATTTTCTGCTCGAAATCCACTCCATCGCGCATCTCCATGAATTCATGGGTATAGCGCGCGTAACAGTATTTGCAGGCAAACTCGCAGCCGCGGTAAGGGTTGATGGTCCATTCGAAGAGCATGCGGACGCCGGTGCAGCGATTCAGCAGGGAACGCACGGGCAGGGTGAAGTATTCGACTTCGTGTCCCTGGCGGAGCGATTCTCCCACGGAGGCCATGCGGGCGATGCCGATGAGTTTGGAATCGGGAACGGGTAAGAGGGGAAGAGTTGCCATGGCATATTCGCTTTTTGTTCGCTGTTAAGATTAGTCCGTCCGCGGCTTGCTGTCAAGAATCTTGCGAACCGGCAGGGGGTGCTTTCGCGAACTCTTACGCTTGACCCTTGTCATTCCGAACCGATTTATCGGTGAGGAATCTGCTTTTGCGCCAAAACAGCAGATTCCTCGCGCGAGACGGCCGCGCTTCGGAATGACAATCGCTGCAATGATTCAAACTAACCCGTTCCTGCGAACGGTCAGCAGTGAATGGAGGCTGGCAGGAAAAACTTGGGACGGCCGTCTTTGGTTGTCCCGTAGAGCTTTGCTCGACCCCACGAGCGGGGCGCTCGCGCCTACATTTTCTAGTGGGCCAACAGATAGTCGACGATCAGCCAGAGGCCAGCCAGCGCGAGCATTGGGCCGCCCCAAATGTAGAGAGCTGAACGCCAGGCTAATTCCTGAATTACTTCCCTCTGGCTGCGACAGGAAATGAAAAATGGTTGGCCCGACGTGCCTTTCATCAGGACGACCGGCGGGTTCAGATCGAATACTTCAGTTTCCGCCGGCCGGTCTTGTGGAATCCGCGGAGGCGCACTTCCCGGCGGCAGCATGGATTCAATCGCGGCCCGCCGCTGCAGGTCGGCTGCCTCGGTGCTTAGAAACCCCTGCTCGCGCTGAACCACGCCACCGGCCAGGCAATCGGCGGCGCTTTGCAGTCCCGGATTCTCCCGCAGTGTTGCCAGGACGTACAGTTGATCGCCGGCACGAATGCAATATTCCTCAAGGTGAGCGGGCAATGAACTCGAAATGCCGTGACGGACCAGAAAGTGCCGGGTAAAGGCATCACCAGAGGACGGAGAATAATCGTCGTCGACGGTGGCGCGAAGTTCGGTCTCGGCGCCGCGGGGATCGACCATCACCCGACCGGTGCCGTCATCGAGGAAGAAGGGAGCGTACAGAATTTCCTCCCGCGGATCCTTCTCTTCTTTTGAGCTGCCGCGCCCGACGGCCCGATAGTAGAAACAGTCTGTTTCGGAGAGTGGCGCGATCAGGGTGTAAGGACCTACAACCCTGCCGCTCACTTCCACCGCTCCCAGCGAAGCGCCACGCACCGTCGAGGTAGGAATGTCCTGGATCAGTTGCTTGCGTTTGAGGAATGGGAAGCCGCGGAAAAAAAGAAACACGCCGATCGCGATACCCGCGATTCCCCAAACTAGCGGCGACTGCAGCGGTTCTGGAGACGCCGAGCTAACGGAAGAAATCGCGAGCGCGGCGATTTTGCCGATATTGCCCATTCGATCCGGCTGACTTTGTAATTCCCCGGCGGGCTACTGTCCCGGCTTGGCCGGCGCTTCTGTTGGCTCGCCGGGAGGCGGAGGAATGGTGATGTCGATGTTCGTCACTGGCCCCAGCGACGACAGCGGCTTATCGAATTCCGTTGGATTACCCACGACCAGGGTGGTCAGCTTGTCTTTGTGCAGGTATTTGGTCGCAGCTCGCGCCACGTCCGCCGCTGTTACTTTCTCCACGCCAACGCGAAACTTTTCCAGGTAATCCTGGGGATAGCCATAGAATTCGTAAGTCATGCGTTCGCGCAGAATCTTATCGGGCGAATCCAGATTGAAGATAAAACCGTTAAGAATAGCGTCCTTTGCCTTCTTGATTTCCGCTTCGGTAATGGGATGCTTGGACACATCGTCAATCTGCTGGTCAAGCGCCTGAATGGATTCGAGCGTAGTCGCGCTTTTGGTCCCCATAGCCAGACGCACCATGCCGGGGTGATCGAATGCAGTTCCGATGCCGCCGCCCACCGAATAGGCCAGCCCCTTTTCCGTCCGGATGGTGCGAAACAGGCGCGAGGAGAAACCGCCGCCGAAGGCTTCGTTGAACACCCGCACGGCGTAGTAGTCTGGATTGTCGCGCATGATCCCGACTCCCACCATGCTGATCGAGCTCTGGTTGACATCGTCTTTCTGCACCAGGTAGTAGCCAGCCTTGGCCGGCATCGGTTCGGTCTTTATTTCCTTGAAAGCCGGTCCCTTGGGCCACGCGCCGTAGGTCTGGCGAAGTTTGGCCTCCATGGCGGCGGAGTCGAAGTCGCCGACAATCCCCAGAATGATGTTGTTGGGGCTGACATGAGCGCTGTGCCAGTCGACCAGATCCTGGCGAGTAACCGCGGCCACGGTCTTGTACTCGGGGACACGCGCATACGGGCTCTGGGCGCCGTAAACCAGCTTGGCTGATTCGCGGCCAACGATTTCATCGACGTCATCGTTGCGGCGCGAGATAGCGTCAAAAAATTCCTTCTGGACCAAGTCAACCTTATCACTGCGAAATTCTGGGCCGCGCAACAGATCGTCGAACACCTTGAACACGTCATCGAAATCCGTTTTGAGGCAGGACCACGAGATGGTGGTGGAATCGGCGCTGCTGCCGGTTTCGACCTTGGCGGCACGGATTTCCAGATAATCATCCAACTGGTCGCCGGTTTGAGCCTTGGTGCCTCCAGTGCGCCAGACTTCGCCATACATATCCACAAGGCCGGTCTTCTCCGCGGGCTCGGAGCGGGAGCCACCGCGAATCCGGGCGACGCCGTCGATGAGCGGCAGTTCGTGATCCTCTTGCAGGAAAATAATCATCCCGTTAGGCAGGACAAAACGCTTGGGTTCCTGAGGATGAAAAGCGGGAAGCGGAGGGATGTTAATCTCCTGCCAACTGGTCTGGGCCGCGGCAGGAAGAGCGTGGAGATTTAGTCCGATTGCAAAGGCGCAGCCAAGGAGAAAGAGCGAAATCCGTTTCATCGTCCACCTCCGCTTTGCGCAGCGGGTGGAGGCGGAGCTACAGTTTCGATGATGCCCACGGTGCGGTTGGTGGGAACAAAAGTCTGGTTGGCGACTCGCCGAATGTCCGCCTTGCTAACCTTGTCGAGATTTTCGACCTGGTGAAAGAGCTCGCGCCAATCGCCATAGCGAGACTGAAATAACGCCAGTTCCGAGGCCAGGCCTTCGTTATCATCCAGTCCGCGCAGCAGGTTGGCCTTGGCTCGGGTGCGAATCATTTTCAGCTCCTCGTCGCTGATGTCCTCATTCTTGAGCCGCTCGATTTCGACGTGAATCGCATCCGCCACTTCCTGATTTTTGTGCCCGGGGAGAGGGAAAGCGTAAAACGCGAACAGGTGCGGATACTTAATGCCCGGCAGGCCGGTAAAGCCGGCGGAATAAGCTGCGATCTTTTTATCTCGCACCAACGCGCGGTAGAGACGCGAAGTGCGTCCGTTCGACATCAGGTCGGCGATGGCGTCGTAAACGTTATCGTCTTTATCGCGATAGTCGGGCCGGTGGTAGCCCTCGAGGTAGAGCGGTTGGGAGCGGTCGCGCAGCTCCACGCGGCGCTCCGCATTCTGCGGCGGCTCGGTGGTGGTGCGTTCGTCGGGCTGGGGGCGCGAAGGCAGGCGGCTGAAATATTTCTCGATGATGGGCATTGCCTCGGAAGCTTTGACATCGCCTACAACTGCCACCACCATATTCGACGGAATGTAGTACTCGTCGAAAAAGTGCTGGGCGTCGGTGGCCGAGAATGAATTCAGGTCCGACATCCAGCCAATGGTCGGGCGATGGTAAGGATGCGCCTGAAAAGCGGCGGTGGTGAACTGCTCCAGCAACCGGCCGATGGGATTGCTGTCGGTGCGCATGCGGCGCTCTTCAATCACCACATTGCGTTCTTTGTAGAACTCGCGCATGACCGGGTGCAGGAAGCGCTCGGACTCGAGGTAAGCCCAAAGTTCCAGCCGGTTTTCAGTGAAGGAGTAGTGATACTCGGTCTGGTCTTCGCTGGTGGAAGCATTCAAACCCTCAGCGCCGTTGCTTTCGAGAATTTGCGGAAATTCGTTGGGCTTGACGTACTTTTGCGCCTCTGCGATATCGTCCTGCCAGCCTTTTTGCAGCTCTTTCAGCTTCTGCTCATTCCTCCCAACCCGCTTGTCGCGCTCCTCAATATAGGCGGCATAAGCGGTCTCAACTTTTGCGAGCGCGATTTTCTCGGCGGGGTAATCCGTGGTGCCGATCTTGTCCGTGCCTTTGAAGGCCATGTGCTCAAACATGTGAGCCAGTCCCGTCTGACCCATCGGATCCTGCACCGAGCCGGCGTCGACGTGAGTGTTGAACGAGAAGACGGGCGCTCCCGGACGTTCGCAGATGACCACGGTCAGGCCGTTGTCCAATTTCTTGACGGTAATTCTCTTTTCAAAAGCGGCGAGATCTTGCGCTGCGGCCACAGCGGAAAGCGTCAGAAGCAGTGCGACGGACTTGAGTGCACGGTATTTCATCGAACCTCCACAGCGGGTTGGACAGAACATGACGGGAAGAACTTGAAGTTACGTGGCGGGCAGGGAAGTTGTCAAACGCGTGAACGATTGTTGAGTGTGTGGTCGCGGGCGACCTCGCCCGCGAGGGTTGAAGTCAAAAGCCGCGGGCGGGGGCGCCCGCGCCACACAGTTGCCGAAAGCGCCGCTATACTGATGGCGTGAGCACTTCACCCATGGTCGAAATTCAGGGCAGGCAGCTGAAGCTGTCGAACCTGGATAAAGTTCTCTATCCCGCGACCGGCTTTACCAAAGGACAGGTCATTGATTACTACGCCCACATCGGACCGGTCCTGGTCACCCACCTCGCGGGACGGCCCTTGACCCTGAAACGCTATCCCAACGGGGTGGACAGCCAGTTCTTTTTTGAGAAGAACGCAACCGCGCACCGGCCCGAGTGGGTCAAAACCGCGCCCATCTGGAGCGAAGGCAACCGGCGCAACGTCAATTACATCCTGGCGGACGATCTGCCCACCATCGTCTGGATGGCGAACCTGGCTGCGATCGAACTCCATCCTTCGCTTTCCATGGCGAAGAAAATCGAATGTCCCACCATGATGGTGTTCGATCTCGATCCCGGTCCGCCGGCGACCATCGTGCAGTGCGCGCAAGTAGGAATGTGGCTGCGGGAGATCTTTGAACATTTCGGATTGCAGAGTTTTCCCAAGACCTCGGGATCCAAGGGGCTGCAGATTTATGTTCCTCTGAACACTCCCACCAGCTACGAAGAAACAAAGCCTTTTGCCAATGCTCTCGCCCGCTTGCTGGAAGACCAGCATCGCGAACTGGTCGTCTCCGACATGAAAAAAGAGTTGCGCAAAGGCAAAGTGCTGGTGGACTGGAGCCAGAACGACCAGCACAAGACCACGATTGCGGTTTATTCCCTGCGGGCACGCGAGCATCCCACGGTTTCGACGCCGGTGAAGTGGGAGGAAGTTGAACAACTGCTTAAGAAGAAAGACCCAACCTTTCTGGCATTCGAAGCAGGGGAAGTGGTCAAGCGGGTCGAGAAAATGGGAGATCTTTTCGAACCCACTTTGAAATTGAAGCAGAAGCTGCCCAAGCTGGCTGAGAATGTGGGCGCGAGCGCCTCTGCTCGTGCGGCGACCGAAGGTCGCTGGGCCCGGGCAGCCTCGGCCCCTGGCCTGGAAATCGCAGCCCAAGCGGGAGGCAAAAAAAAGACCGCGAAGCCTCCAGGCAAAAAAGCAGCGGCGGCCAAAAAGACCCGCAAGATATAATCTGCCCCGCGCACGCAAACCAGATCAAACGCTCAAGGGTCACACATGGCGCAACTCTACGTGGGAACATCGGGATGGGCATATCCCAGTTGGAAGCCTGATTTTTATCCCGCTAAGCTTCCCCAGAAAAACTTTCTGCAACACTACGCCACCCAATTGAACACGGTGGAGGTCAACTTCACCTTCCGGCAACTGATTAAGGAATCGACCGCCCAGAAATGGATCACCGAGACTCCCGCCGGTTTTCGCTTCGGAGTGAAGGCGCACCAGGTCATCACCCATATCAAGCGGCTCAAGGGGACGGCTGATTTTGTGCCTCGTTTTCTCAGCACGATCGAGCCATTAGCGCAGGCGGGAAAATTGGGACCGGTCCTTTTTCAGCTGCCGCCGAACCTGAAAGCCGATGGGAAGTTGCTGGAGGAGTTCCTTGCCGCGCTGCCGCGAGCCCTGCAGGCGGCGTTTGAATTCCGCAATCCCTCATGGTTCAACGATGAAGTCTTCAATTTGTTGAAGAGTTCGAACCGGGCATTGTGCGTGGCCGAAACCGAAGAGCGAGTCACGCCCGACGTGGTGACGGCGGACTTCTGTTACTACCGCTACCGCAAGCCTTCTTACACAGCCGACGAGCGCCGCGCCATGGTGGATCGAATGCGGGAACATCTGGGGCAGGGAAGAGGTGTATTTGCCTACTTCAAGCATGAAGAAACACCAGAGGGCGCGTTGTATGCCGTGGAGATTCTCAAGGAAATTCATTAACTACGGAGAAGAATCCGTGTCGTGCGTGGTTAACCTGGTTTGCTACTTCTGTTAGCGTCCGATAACGCGCATACTCTTTGTGTGACTGCCGCGCCCAATTCTCGTGTTGTCGAAGATTTCCGCGATTATCTGAAGATCGAAAAAGGGCTCGCTCCGCTGACCGTTGCGGCCTACACAACCGACATCGGACAGTTTGCCAGTTTTCTGGAGAAGCATAAGCGCACTCTGCTCAACGCGCAACGCAAGCATGTGCGGGAATTCATCCAGCAGTTATTCGGCAACGCCGTCGATGGACGTTCCGTGGGCCGAAAACTTTCCGCCCTGCGTCACCTGTATCGTTATCTCCTGCTCGACAAGATCGTGGAGCATGACCCCACGCTGAACATCGATTCTCCCAAGCAATGGAAGGTGTTGCCCAAGGCGCTGGCCCGGGACGAGGTGGACGCTATGCTGGCCACCCCGCTTCCGCATTCGAACCGCAGGGAGGCCGAGGCGATAGCGGCCCGCGACCGCGCCGTGCTCGAGGTCTTTTACGCGGCAGCGCTGCGAGTTTCGGAAATCGTGAACGTCAAACTGGAAGATCTCAAAGTTGATTTGGGGTGCCTGCTGGTGCGCGGCAAAGGTGACAAGGAACGGATTGTGCCGCTGGGAAAAGGCGCGCAGGACGGCCTGATGCATTACATGAAAGACGCACGCGCCGTCCTGGCAAAAGGGAAGAGTTCGCCGTTTTTGTTTCTCGGACGAGGCGGCAGGAAGCTGACCCGTCAGAGGATTTGGCAGATGGTTCGCGCAGCTTCAACCAGCGCGGGGCGCAGCGCGAGTCCGCACATGCTGCGGCACAGCTGCGCCACGCATATGGTGGAGAACGGCGCCGATCTTCGGACGGTACAGACTATTCTGGGCCACGCCGATATTTCCACAACGCAGGTGTATACGCATCTGGCGCTCGATCGGCTGAAGAGCGTGTATCAGAAGCATCATCCGAGAGCAAAAGCGAGGGTTGTGTAGCGCCGGCGGGGACGCCGGCGCTACGGGGCACCCGACATGAAATCTACAGTGGTCCAAAAAGCCGTGCGCGACTTCCTGCAATCCCTGAGACAGCGTAATGCTTCGGCTCATACCATCAAGGCCTACAGCAGCGATCTGGAAGAGTTCGCCACTTACGTCGGGTCGCGCAACTGGAAACAAATTGACCACGTCACTGTCCGCGGATTTTTATCCCGTCTTTACGAACAGGGATTGGGCAAGACTTCGGTGGCACGCGCGTTGGCGGCGGTGCGGTCGCTTTATCGCTGGCTGGCGCAGGAAGGAGTTGTGGAGCAGAATCCCGCCGCCCTGGTGTCAACCCCGAAGCTGGCCAGGAAACTTCCGCGTGTCCCGACCATCGAAGAAATGAACGTCGTGCTCGACGGGCAGATGCCCGAAGCCGCGGCCTTTCCCGAGAGGGACCGGCTGATGCTGGAATTGCTCTACGGCTGTGGCATCCGCAACTCGGAGTTGATCGGGATTAATCTCGAAGACATCCGTCTGAGCGACGAAGCCATTCTCATCCGGGGCAAAGGCAAGAAGCAGCGCTATGTGCTCTTCGGCGACGCAGTGAAGATGGCGCTCAAGGCTTACTTGCCGGCTCGGCTGCAAATGTTGTCGGAACGCAGGAAGATCTCGTCAGCGCTGTTGATCAATCGCCGGGGTGGCCGGCTCACCACCCGCAGCGTGGGGCGGATCATCAAGAAAATTGCGGTGGCCAAGGGACTTTCTCCGGATGTTCATCCCCACACCCTGCGGCATGCCTTTGGAACCCACATGCTGGAAGAGGGCGCTGACCTGCGGGCCATTCAGGAGATGCTCGGCCACGAGCGGCTTTCAACCACGCAACGCTACACTCAACTTTCCATCAAGCACGTGCTTCAGGTCTACGACCAGACTCATCCCAGGGCGAAGTAGGGGCGTGCTCGGCGCTCGATTACCTGGGTAACTTGGAGTGTCCCCATCTTTGATCCACCATAGCTAGGCTGGGCGAGCTTCAGCCCGTGAAAAACGTGCGAAAGATAAACAAAGAACTCTGGTTGCTGCTGTCGCTGGTGCTGATCGCCGCCATGATTCATTTCCTGGTGGCTTCCCAGGCCGTGGTTCTGGTTTTCTTTTTCCTGCCAACACTCTATTCGGCTTACCACTTCGGGCGTCGCCACGCCACATTGACCGCCTGCGCCAGCGTCTGCATCGTGATTCTCATCACCTATATGAATCCCGCCGTACTCAATCATCGAACCGAATCGATGCCGCTGGACAGCCGCTGGTTTGACATCACGGTTTGGGGTGGAGTGCTGGTGGTGACCGCCTACGCCATGGGCACGCTGTACGAGCGCAACCAGAAAAGCCTGAAAGAGTTGAAAGACGGATACGACGGAATGCTGGTCATCCTGCAACAGTTTCTGCGTAACCAGAAAAGCAGCGAGGCCGAATCGTTCCGCGTATCGTCCTACGCAACGAAAATCGCGGGCGCCCTGGGGCTCGATCCGGAGAGTTCGGAAGATCTTCGCACCGCGGCCCTGTTGCGGAATGTAAACGAAATCGGAATCAGCAACGAGATTCTCTACAAAGCCGCCAACCTTTCACAGGAAGAATTGGAAAAGAGTATGCGCAAGGCGGATAACGATGGCGCGACTAACGCCCAGCTCATGGGTGGATCCCTGCGTCGTGCGATCCCAATCCTGGTAGCGGCCCAGCAGCTACGTGTGAGCGGCGCAAGTCCCGCCGAGTCGATGATCGAAGTGCAGGTCCTGAATCTGGCGGAAAAGTTTGACGCGCAGGTCAATGCGCCCGGCGCTGCCAAAACCGCGGCAGCTCAGGCGGTCGAGAAGATCTCTAAAGAGTCTGCCGCCGATTATGACTCGATGATCATCGACGCTTTCGTGAAAGCCTTTGGGCAAAAGGCCCAGGCGGCCGGGCAGTAGATTTCAAGAATGCGGTGATGGATCTGACGCCGATTCCTTCCTGGCGTGAAGTCCCTTCCACATTTCCACCACCCGCGATTTCAACTCAGCGGTGATTCCCGCGTAAACCGCTTCCGAGGCTTCCGCTTCAGGCGGGGGATAGATAGGATCTCCAAATTGAATTTCGAGTGGCGCGAAACCCCGAAATGCCTTGCCTCGAGGCCAGGCGTCGTAAAAGCCCTCAATCGCCACTGGCACAATCGGCACCTGCAAATGTACGGAAAGGATGGCGGCGCCTTTCTTGAAGGTGCGGGGCGTGCCGTCGATGCTGCGCTCACCTTCCGGATAAAGAATGAGGATGCGGCCGTGCCGCAGTCCAAACGCACCGGCGCGCATGGCCGAAACCAGGTTGGCGTCGGGATCGACCACGATCACCCGCAGCCAGCGCGCCAGTCGGCGCATAAAACCTGACCCGAAAATCTCGCTGGTGCCTACGGCAAATAAGTGGCGAAATACTCGCCAGGGCAAAACCGCTGCCAGCACTACCGGATCGAGATAGCTCTGATGATTGGAAGATATGATGTAAGGGCCTTCCGCGGGAAGCTTGTCGAGTCCACTCACCTTCAGCCGAAACCGGTCGGAGGCGAAAATCCCGATGGGCTGGAAGCCGGCAAACAGAAAGCGTTCCGTCAGTCGACTCGACCTGGCCAGCGCCAGAGCTTCGGGATCGGTGGGGTCTTCCCGCAGCACCGATTTCCATCCGGCTGGTTCCTGACTCGAACTTGAACGCGTTTTCCCGGCGGCTGCGCTCTCCCGAATGGCGTCGACCAGTTGACGGACGGTGTAAATCTCAGCCAGGGCGGATTCTTCTACGTCTCCGCCCAGTTCTTTCTCGACCGCAACCAGCAGTTCAATCCGCTGCATGGAGTCAAGGCCGAGATCGAGCTCAAGATTGTCGCTGGGGCGGATTACTTCGGGCGCGGTCTTGCTGGATTCGCGAATGATCTTCAGCGCCTGCTGCATGTCGGGTTGTTCCAGCCATTGCGAATCTTCGGCGCTCAGCGGCGCCGCCGTGGAGATTTCAGAATCCGGTTCTCCTTTTTTCTGGTTCGCGCGCACTCGTTTTTCCAGCTCGAAGCGTTTTAGTTTGCGCGTGGTGGTGCGGGGCAGAGGGTCCTGCCAGATTTCGTAGCTGCCAATTCTTTTGGTCGATGGAATCTTGGATGAGATACTTTCAATATCAAAACGAATGACTTCCTTGGCGTTGACGATCTTGCGTTCTTTCAGGACGTCGAAGTCCGGCACGACCACCCCGTAAAGCCGGTCAGACGCGGGATTGCCGGGTTCGCTCTCCAGCGCCATCACACCGATTTCCTTGATATACGGAGATTTCAGGTAGTAGGCCTCGATTTCCTCGGGATAGACATTCTTGCCATTGCTCAGAACGATGACGTCTTTCTCGCGGCCCGTAATGAAAAGGTTTCCGCCGGAGTCGAAGTAGCCGAGGTCGCCGGTATGCAGCCAGCCATCTTTCAGGACGGCGGCCGTGGCATCCGGCCGGTTCCAATAACCCTTCATCACGATGGCGCCCTTGATGGCAATTTCGCCGACTTGCGGTCCGCCGTCCTCTCCCGGTTTGGGGTCGACAATCTTTCCTTCCACTCCTGGCAAGGGCGGTCCGACCGAACCGATGACGTTGTGATGAGGCAGCGCCGCGAAAGCCGCGCCCGTCGTTTCTGTCAGACCGTAAGCCTGCAGCACGTCAATGCCAAGAGCGTAGAAGTCGTATCCGATCTGGGGATCGAAGCGCGAGCCGCCGGTAATCAAATAACGCATGCGGTCGCCGAAGGTACTGTGCAGTTTTCCGAAGAAGATGCGTCCGGCATTAAAGCCGATCGAGCGCAGGCCGCGATTGAGCGACATCAAGGCCTTCAGTGCCCAGCGCGCGACCGCGCCGCGCTTGGCGACCTCTTTGAATATGCGCTCGTGAATCAGGTAGAAGAATTGCGGCACCACGGCAAAAATAGTGATCTGGCGCTCGTTGAGTGCCCGCAGCAGTTCAGTGGTGTTCAGGGTTTCCAGATAAACCACCCGAGCGCCTTTCACCAACGGCAACAGAAGATTAGCCATCTGGGAGAGCACGTGAAAGAGTGGCAAGACGCCGAGCACAGCATCTTCCGGGCCGACGTGCGCCCACTTGAACACCGATTCAACTTCGCCCAGCAGATTGGCGTGGGTGAGCATTACGCCTTTGGGATCGGAAGTGGTGCCGGAGGTGTAGAGCAGAGAGGCGACGACGTCGGCTTCCACGGCGGCGGGGGAAAAGCCGCTCGGGCCCGTACCGAAGATGCTGTCGAGGTCGGCGATGGGGCCTGGCGTGGCCGGATTGTGATCGGGCTTCCCTGATAAACCCTTAAGCTCGGCAGGATTGACCAGGGCTAGCTTGATCGGCAGCGCTCCAATGGCTTCCTGCGCGGTGGCCAGATGTTTGACGTCGCAAAAAAGCAGAGAGCTGCCGCTGTCTTTCAGCAGAGTGGTGATCTGGTCGGCGTGCAAAGCGGTGTCGAGCGGAACCGCGGTGCAGCCGGATGCGACCACACCCAGGAAAACCGCCACCCAGCGGGGATGATTGTCGGCCAGAATGACAACCCGAGCGCCGGCTTGAAATCCGTTCTTGCCGAGCCAGGAGCCTACCGATTCCGCCATGTGCCGCAACTCGGCGTAGGTGCAACTCTCGACCTTGTCGCGGCGTTGGATCTCCAGCGCGACGTTCTCAGGCCAGTGCTCAACGCACTCGACGAAGCGATCGTAAAATGTGGGCATTGGTTCGCGGGAAATATTACATGAAACGGGCGGTCACAGACCAAAGCCTGAAACGGAAGACGGGCGTCCTCGCCCGTCATGCACCGGCCGATGCCAGAAGGTCAACGACGCCTGCTCTCCATCATTGATCGCCGAGTTTGAGGATGAGCGTTTTTTCGCCCCCTCGGGGCTTTGCTTTTTCGCGTTCGGTACCCGGGGCTTACGCCCCGGGCTATATTCTCCCCGCCGCTCCGCGGCCAGACAACGCCGGCGCAATGAGTGGTCCGCGATTTGAGGTTCCTCCCAGCGACTAACCCGTTGCCGCTGCATCTAATATGCTAGGCTTCTAGTTAAGGGCCGTGCTGCCTCCAGAAGGTATTTTGATTTGATTAACACTCTATTAGGTAAGGTCTTCGGGACCAAGAACGAGCGCGAAATCAAGCGCCTGATGCCTCAGGTCGAGGCCATTACCGCGCTTGAGCCGCAGATGCAGCAGCTTTCGGATGAGCAGTTGCGCGCCAAGACGGATGAATTCCGCCAGCGTATCCAGCAACGTCTGGCTGGCCTTCCCGACGAACCCGACGCCGATCCCGACCGCTTGAAGCAACTCGAAGACGAGCGCACCAAGGCGATCAACGAGGCCCTGGACGAGATTCTGGTGGAGGCTTTCGCGGTGGTCCGCGAAGCCGGCCGCCGGGTGCTCAACATGCGCCACTTTGATGTGCAGCTGATCGGCGGCATGGTTTTGCACCAGGGGAAGATCGCCGAAATGAAAACCGGCGAAGGCAAAACCCTGGTCGCGACCCTGCCGGTTTATCTGAACGCCTTGAGCGGACGCGGTGTCCACGTGGTCACGGTCAACGACTACCTTGCCAAACGCGACTCTGAGTGGATGGGCAAGCTCTATCGCTTCCTCGGCTTGACCGTCGGCGTCATCGTTCACGACCTCGACGACGAAGAGCGCCGCGACGCCTACGCCTCCGACGTCACTTACGGCACCAACAACGAGTTCGGCTTCGACTACCTGCGCGACAACATGAAGTTCGATCTTCACGATTGCGTGCAGCGCAAACACAATTTCGCCATCGTCGATGAAGTGGATTCCATCCTGATCGACGAAGCGCGTACTCCTTTGATTATTTCCGGTGCCAGCGAAGAATCGACCGACAAGTACGCCCGCGTGAATCGCATTATTCCCAAGCTCGAAAAAGGCGAGGAGATTGACACCGCGCCCGGCGAACCCAAGGAGCTGACCGGCGACTTCGTCGTGGATGAAAAGCACAAAAGCATCACGGTGACGGATGCCGGCTGGGAAAAAGTCGAGCAACTCCTGGGCATCGGGAACATTGCCGACCCTGAAAATTGGGACCTGAAGCACCACGTCGATACCGCGGTTAAAGCTCACGCGCTATACAAACGAGACGTTGAGTATGTGGTGAAAGACGGCGAAGTCATCATTGTGGATGAGTTTACCGGCCGCCTGATGCCCGGCCGGCGCTGGTCTGACGGCTTGCATCAGGCGGTCGAGGCCAAGGAAAACGTCAAGATCGAGCGCGAGAATCAGACGCTTGCGACCATCACTTTCCAGAATTATTTCCGCATGTATCGGAAATTGGCAGGCATGACCGGCACGGCGGAAACCGAAGCGGCCGAGTTCGAGAAAATCTATCGCCTGGAAGTCATGGTCATTCCGACCAACAAGGAAATGCTGCGGCTGGAGAATCCCGATGTAGTGTACCGGACGGAAAAAGAGAAATACTTTGCCGCCTCGGATGAGATCCAGAAACTGTATGCCACCGGACGCCCGGTGCTGGTCGGTACTACTTCCATCGAAAAGTCAGAGCGGCTTTCCGAGCTGTTGAAGAAGAAGGGCATCAAACACGTGGTGCTCAATGCCAAGTATCACGAGCGCGAAGCCGAGATCGTGGCCCAGGCCGGACGCAAAGGCATGGTCACGATCGCCACCAATATGGCTGGCCGCGGTACCGACATTCTGCTCGGCGGCAATCCTGAGTTCATGGCTAAGCAGGAGTGTGTGAAGAAGGGAATCGCGCAACCGCTACGCGCCGCCCAGGGCAAAATTCAGATTGATGTGGACGAGACCAAGAGCACGGTCTGGTACTACGCGGGAAACGAATACGTCGTCCCGACCGACCAGTGGACTGAAATATTTAATCGTTACAAGGTTCAGACCGACAAGGAGCACGATGAAGTGACAGCCGTTGGCGGCCTGCATATCTTCGGCACCGAACGCCACGAAGCGCGTCGCATTGACAACCAGCTTCGCGGCCGCGCCGGTCGCCAGGGCGATCCCGGATCTTCCCGCTTCTATCTCTCGCTCGAAGATGACCTGATGCGCATCTTCGCCAAGGAGTGGGTTTCAAATTTGCTGCAGCGGCTGGGCATGGAAGAGGGCATCCCCATCGAATCGCGGCTGATCACGCGCCGCATTGCCACGGCGCAGCAAGCGGTTGAAGCCCAGAACTTCGAAGCCCGCAAACATCTGCTCGAGTACGACGATGTCATGAACAAGCAGCGCGAGGCTGTGTACGGCCTGCGCCGCCAGTTGCTCGAAGGCGTGGAGCAGAAAGAACTCATCCTCGAAGACTATGTTTCCGGCATCCTCAGCGACGTGATGGACCAGTTCTGCGGGGTGAAAGTCCATCCCGATAACTGGGACATCAAGGGACTAAAAGATTCGATTTTTACCCGCTTCGGCGTCGACATTCTCGCGGAGGGAATCAAACCCGAGTCAATGAGCCGCCAGGAGCTGGGCGACGCCATCTTTGAGAAGCTCAAAGAACGTTACGACGCAAAAGAGAAACTGATCGGTCCCGACGCCATGCGCTACCACGAGCGCATGATCATGCTGAGCGTTCTCGACTCGCAGTGGAAAGACCATCTGCGGGACATGGACCATCTGAAAGAGGGGATCGGGCTGCGCGGTTACGGACAGCACGATCCGCTGGTCGAGTACAAGCGCGAATCGTTCGATATGTTCGAAGCCATGATGACGCGCTTTCAGGAGGAGACGGCCCGCTATCTCTACCTGATGCAGATTCTGGAGAGGCCAGCTGCAACGCCCGAAGCTCAGCTGCATGGAGCGGATGGTAACGGAAGCCGGCCTCCGCGCAATGTTTCCACTTCAGTGGACGAACTTGAAGAGTCTTTTCAGCGGAAGAAGAAGCGCGAACTGGAACAAGCTCGCATGGCCGGCTCCGGAGAAGCGCAAACTGTCCAGCAAGTAGTGCGCGGCACTGCCAAAGTCGGACGCAACGACCCATGTCCTTGCGGCTCCGGCAAGAAATACAAGAAGTGCTGCGGCGCCCAGTCATCCTGAGCGGAGCGGAAGAACCCTACCAACTTAGCAACCGAAACCTGTAGCGCCGGCGTCTCACCGGCTATCCCGAGGGCATCTTGCCCTCGACGGTGGGGGCGGGACGCCCCCACGACAGCCGCCGGGACGGCGGCGCTACGGTTAAGCTCGTAGGGGTCCTTCGACTCCGTCTTTCCATTCGCAAAGCGAATGGAAAGACTGCGCTCAGGATGACAATGTGGTTGATGATGACTTGGGTTCAATCCGCGAAGTTCCGCGTGATCCGTGGGCTTTTGAAGTTTACGGCGCCGGCTTCGCCAGCACGAACGATTTCACCACAATATTATTAGGCTGCACTCCCACCGGAATCATGGTCAGCAGCGAATACGGGCTAGGTTCGAGCTTGGTGGGGTCGCGTTTCTGGATGACCGTGACGTCGCCGGATTGCGAGTCCAGCACCAGTAAGTAATTTTCGCTGCGCGAAAGCGCCAGCCCGTCCGGATGACTGCCCACCGGCAGGGTTGCGATCAGCTTGCCGATATCAATATCGTAAACCGCGATTGTGTTGGAGCCGAAGTTGCTCACATACAGCCGCGAACTATCGGAGGTCACCAGACCCCGCGCTGGGTGTGTGCCGATCAGGTAGCTGCCCCCGACTTCGTTGGTCGAGGTTTCGATGATCGAAATATTATCGGAATCGAAGTTCGTCACCACCAGTTCGCCGCCATCTGGTTTCAGCGCCAGGTCTGTGGGAGTCTTGCCTACGTCCAGCAGGGCCAGCAGCTTGTCAGTCTTAAGGTCGATGGAAGCCACCTGGGCCGAGCCGGCGCAAGCTACGAATGCCTTGCTGCTGTCGGGAAGGATGGCGATGTCTTCCGGCTCCTGACAGGCCGTAACCGTACTCCGGACTTTGAGTTGTGGCGCATCGATGATAGAGACCGTCTGGTCGCCCCGATTGCTGACCACCACGGTCGAACCGTCGGGTGAAATCCGCGCCAGTCCAGGAGATGCGCCTACCCGGATGTTTCCCAGGACCACGCGCTTGTCCAGATCGATGACCGAGACATTCGCGGATTTGGAATTCGCGACGTAGGCCCGCTTTCCGTCTGCCGATACGTCGACGAAATAAGGTCCGGCGTGCACCCCGATGGTAGCCACAACTTCGTTACGTTCCGCATCGATCACGCTGACGCTGTTGGACTGCGTATTGACGACGTATATCTCGTTCTTCTTATCGTTCGCTGCAATCCCGGTCGGCTCATTGCCGACTCGAATCGTCTTCGCCGGCTGAAAGGTGCGCAGGTCAATCACCGAGACGGTGTTGCTCTTGCCGTTGGTGACGTAGGCGTACTCACGATAGGCGGGGCCGTAGGTGGGGAGCTGGCGCTCTTGCAGATACCACCATCCCAGACCCCCGACAATCGGAAGCGAAACTACGAGGAGAAGAAATTTTCTCAAGCTAATGGACTGATGGCAGCTCGCACGCCTTGTCCCGGCAACGCTTCAGACGTTCGCGGGTAATTTCCAATCGGCGGCACCATGCGTCCTACCACGGGCGCGATCTGCCGCACTTGCTTCATCAGTTCGTCAAACTGCTCGGGGTAAAGGGACTGGATGCCATCGGACATGGCCCGGTCCGGTTCGTGGTGGACTTCAACGATCAGCCCGTCAGCCCCGACGGCGATGGCTGCGCGTGACAGCGGCGTGACCTTGTTGCGCTTACCCGTGCCGTGGCTGGGGTCGACCACGATGGGCAGGTGGCTGAGCCTTTGCACGGCGGGCACGATGCTGAGGTCCAGCGTGTTGCGGGTGTGGTCGGCGAAAGTACGCACCCCGCGCTCGCACAAGATCACCTTGTAATTGCCCTCGCTCATCACGTACTCGGCTGCCATCAGGAACTCCTCCAGGGTGGCCGACATGCCGCGTTTGAGCAGCACCGGGATGCGGGCACGTCCTGCCCGCTTGAGCAGGGAATAGTTCTGCATGTTGCGGGCGCCGATCTGTATCACGTCAGCGTATTTTTCGACGAGCTCGAGGGATTCGTTGTCGATGGCCTCGGTGACAATCTTCATGCCGAAGCGGTCACGAACTTCAGCCATGATCTGCAGGCCGGCTTCGCCCAAGCCCTGAAACGAGTAGGGCGATGTGCGTGGTTTGTATGCTCCGCCACGGAAGAATTGAGCGCCGGCCCGGAATACCTGCTCGGCCACGGCCATGGTCTGGTCGCGATTCTCAATGGCGCACGGGCCCGCGATGACGGCCAAGCCTGGGCCGCCGAAAGTGGCATCGGTGCCGGGGAAAGTGATGACCGTGTTTTCGGCCTTTACGTCACGGCTAACTAGTTTGTAGGGCTTACTGACGCGGATAAGTTCCTGCACTCCCGGCATTTCGTCCAAGGTGCCGGGTTCGACTTCGCCCCGGTTTCCCGTGATGCCGATGGCGGTACGCTGGGCGCCCGGCATGGAATGGGCCCGGTATCCCAATTCTTCAATCTTGCGGCAAACGGCGCTGATCTGCTCTTCGGTGGCCTGCGCCTTCATCACGACTAACATGGATTCCCCCGCTGCGCGTCCGCCATGAGTTTATCGTTGTTGCCCTTTGCACCGCAAACGGAGCAAGACGGGTTCAGTTTGCTCGAGCACAAACTTACGCCTTGTCATTCCGACGCCAGCTTTATCGGCGAGGAATCTGCTTTCTGCCGGCGGCGAAACGGCAGACTCCTGGCGCGGGATGCCTCGCTTAGGAATGACAATTCCCGGGGGATTTTCAGATTACGCTGAGAAAAGACCCGAAAACTGGAAACCACAACCTTGAAAGTGGCAAACTGGCTAAGTGCCCCATTCGCTGGCTCGCGAACAAGACATCCTCAAGGCGCTGCCTAAACGCCGGCCGGCGCTTACTTCGCGGCGAATCGGCATCCACACCTCGAGCGCCGGCGGCGTGCAGCTGGCGGCGGAGCGAGCCTACCGCCTGGGATGTAATACATTTCAGATCTTTTCCTCCAGTCCCCGCCAGTGGGCGCCGTACCAGCTGAACCGTCCGCATTGTGACGAAATGAAGCGGCTGCGCGACAAGTACGATCTGAAGCCGCTGGTGATCCACACCAACTATCTGGTGAACCTGGCGGGGGTGAACGAGCTTTTCCTCAAGAAATCAGTCGAGGCCTTCCGCGGCGAGATCGAGCGCGGGTTGGCATTGTGTGCGGAATATCTGGTGCTGCATCCGGGATCGTTTCGCGGATCGGATCGGGAGCAAGGCTTGATACGGACGGCAGCCGCGATCGCCGCCGCCGCCGAGGGATTGGATTTGGCGAAAAGCGGCCTTACTATCCTGATCGAGAACACCGCGGGAGCGGAATATTCCCTGGGCGGCAGCTTCGAGCAGGTTGCGGAAGTATTGGAATACCTGCGCCACCTGGTGCCGGTCGCCGCGTGCATCGATACCTGCCACACCCACGTGGCCGGTTATGAGATCGTAAGCCCGCAGGGGTTGCAGGATACGCTGAGGCATCTGGACGAGACCGTCGGCCTGAAAAATGTGCCGGTCTGGCATTGCAACGATGCCAAAGCTGCCCGAGGATCGAAGCTGGATCGTCATCAGCACATCGGGCAGGGGAGCATCGGGTTGGAGACGTTCCGCCGCCTGTTGAACGACCCGCGCCTGGCTGGCGCCGCGTTTATTGCCGAGACTCCCATTGACCAACCGGGAGACGATCGCCGGAACGTGGCGGCTTTGCGGAAGCTGGTCAAGAAATAAATTCGGCTGGAGGTTTTTAATGAGCTGGGCCAGCAAATTTTCCGAGCCTTACCGCGTAGACCAAGGAAAAAAGTTCCGGTTGAAAGATTGCGATCCCGCCGATACTGCCCACCTCCGTTCAGAGGAACATGCGCAAGATCTGCTCGACAAGGGCATCGCGCGCATGACCGAATTGCAGGATAAGCTCTACGCGCAGGACCGTTGGGCCGTGCTTTTGATCTTTCAGGGCATGGACGCGGCGGGAAAAGACAGTGCCATCAAGCACGTTATGTCGGGTGTAAACCCGCAGGGCTGCCAGGTGTACTCCTTCAAGACTCCTTCCGGGGAGGAGCTCGATCACGATTATCTCTGGCGGGTCGTGAAAAACCTGCCTGAGCGCGGCCGTATCGGCATCTTCAACCGTTCTTACTACGAAGAGGTGCTGGTGGTGCGGGTTCATCCCGAGGTTCTGGCGAACGAGAGATTGCCGCCGCTTCTGGTCACAAAGAAGATCTGGGAAGAGCGATTTGAGGATATTTGCTCTATTGAACGCTATCTTTCCCGCAACGGCACCGTGATCCGCAAGTTCTTTCTCAATGTGTCTCGGAAAGAACAGAAGAAAAGGTTTCTCGATCGTTTGCAGCGGCCCGAAAAAAACTGGAAGTTTTCTCCAGCGGATCTGCGCGAACGGGAACGTTGGAACGCCTACATGGACGCTTACGAGGAGATGATTGCAAACACATCAACGCCACAAGCCCCCTGGTTCGTCATTCCCGCGGACAACAAGTGGTTCACTCGCGCGGCCGTAGCAGCGGCCGTGGTTGATGCGCTCGACGACCTGAAACTGTCGTATCCCAAAGCCGATGCGCGGAAGCGGAAAGAGCTGGAAGCGGCTCGCAAACTGCTTCTCGAAACCGGTGGTCAGTGATCGTCCACGGGTGCAGCCGTACCGTCCGACCATTTGCGGGCCCTCCCCATCCGGCTGTATTCGCGGTCTCGACTCGGTTCAGGGTCGTCGGGCAATCGGAAACTGACCCACTACCGGAAAACCGGCAGCTTAACCGAAAAGGGGGTCGAGACAGCCTTTCGATGCTAAAATCGAGCGATTCTTTAAGGATGGGAACCACTAAGAGGTCGGGTGGCCGCATCCAAGCTTTAGGCGCATCCCAGATAAAGTGAATTTCCGGAACCGATCGACGAATGCAATGAGCTGTGTGGCGGTGCTGTGTTTAGCCGGTGTACTGCTTTCTGTAACCGTTCAAACCACGCATTTTTGCGGTCTGTCCTCCGGATACGCTCAGACTTCGGTGACATTGGATCCGGTTCCGTCCGGCAGCTCGAATTGCCTGACCTGCCTGATGGCGCCATCGATCAGCGCTCTGGTTCTGCTGGTTGCGTTTTTCATCATGGCGGGCAGCGCGTTATTCGTGGGTGGCCTGCAAATGCGTCCCAAACCCGTCCTTTATTCTTTCCGGCTGTACATTCGCCCTCCTCCGCTCGCCCTGGCCTAAGTCCTCTCCCGATTTGATAGGTTCCCGTGTTGGACCGCATTTCTACAGTCAAGGAGCATGATACGAACGCCAGAGCTGGGTGGGGTGCTCGAAAATTTTGAAGAACAGTAATCGGAGTGCCGGAGCGACGCGCTTCGCGCTCCTACGGACTCTCGCCGCAACCGGAGTTCTCTGCCTGTTTCTGAGTGGCGCGAGTGCGGCGCAAAGCGCGACCGTGATTACTCTCGACCAGGCCATTGATCTGGCGCTGGCGCACAATCATTCCATCAAAGCCACGCGGACTTTGATCCTGCAGAATCAGGCGCAGGAAATCACCGCGAATTTGCGTCCGAACCCGAGCTTCGGAGCTGATTCCCAGTTCATCCCTATTTTCAGTCCTGGCGATTTTTCCGCTGACGATCTGAATCTGACCCAGCAGTTTGACATTGGGATTTCGTATTTGTTCGAGCGCGGTCGTAAACGGCAGCACCGCCTGCAGGCCGCCCGTGATGCGACCGCCGTCACGCGCGCCCAGGTCTCGGATGCAGAGCGCACCCTGGCTTTCAATGTGGGGCAACAGTTCGTCAGTGTGCTGCTGGCCGAATCGACGCTGCAATTTGCGCAGCAGGATTTGAAAGATTTTCAGACGACAGTCGATATCGCCGATGCTCAATTCAAAGCCGGCGCCATCAGTGAAGCCGACTATCTGAAGATCAAGCTGCAGCTCCTCCAGTTTCAGACCGACTTGTCCTCGGCCCGCCTGGCCCGAGCCCAGGCACTTGTGGGCCTCCGCCAGCTGCTGGGTTACGACGCGGTGCCCGCCAATTATGACGTTGTAGGGGACCTGGCGTACCAACCGCTGAAGGGCAATCTGGAGGATTTGCAGGCCCGAGCTTTGCGCGAGCGCCCTGACTTTCAGGCCGCCTTGCTCGGTGTAACCGCGGCCCAGAGCCAGATCGCCCTGGCGAAGGCCAACTCCAAGGTGGATGTGAACGGCACCTACGACTTCACTCACACCGCAGGACAAAATTCGGCTTCGATCTTCGCCGGTTTCGACCTGCCGATTTTCAACCGCAACCAGGGGGAGATCGCGCGCACCGGTTATGCGCTCACCCAGGCCCAGGAGACGAAGCTATCGGCCAGCGATCAGGTCATGTCCGATGTCGCTAATGCCTACGAGGCGCTGCGCAGCAACGACGAAATCGTCCAGCTTTACACCTCTGAATATTTAAAACAGGCGCAGGACTCTCGCGACATCAGCGAATATGCCTACAAAGCGGGCGCAGCCAGCCTGCTGGATTTTCTGGACGCGGAACGCAGTTACCGGGCGGCTCAACTGGCCTATCGCCAGGCCCTGGCCTCCTATATGACGGCACTTGAACAAATGAAACAGGCGGTGGGAGCGAGGAATCTGCCATGAGAATGTGGATTCGCAAAGCTCGCAACCGCATGGGGTTGTGGCCGGGTCCCGCCTTGGGGCTGGCCCTATCGGTGATCCTGCTGGTCTTTGCCGGTTGCGAGGCGTCGAAACAGAATGCTTCCATCGACAATAGCGCCAACGGCGCCGACCATCCCGAACTGTTTACCATCCGGCCGGAACAGATGTCGCACATCCAGGTGGTGACGGTCCAGCCGACGACTCTGACTCGCACCCTGCGCCTGACCGGAGCAGTGGCGTACAACGGCTTTCGCACCACGCCGGTAATTACCCAGGTGAGCGGCCCGGTAAGCCGCGTGGTGGTTGTTCCCGGCCAGAAAGTGAAGCAGGGCCAGCCGATGTTGTACGTGGCCAGTCCGGACTACTCCCAACTGCGTACGAACTATTTGAAAGCCAAGGATGCCTACGCTCTGGCGCAGAAAACCTACGTTCGATCGCAGGATTTGTATCAGCATCATGCCATCGCGGTAAAGGATTTAGAGCAGGCGGAATCCACCGAGGTGCAGGCCGGCGGCGACCTGGCGTCGGCCGAAGCCGCGCTGCGCGTCATGGGGGTCTCCGATCCCGATGCGGTGGAAAAGGGACCTTCTTCGTACGAGGTACCGGTGCGAGCGCCCATTGGCGGCGAGGTGGTCGAACAGCTGGTTTCCGCCGGGCAGCTTCTCCAGCCCGGTAACTCGCAATGCTTCACCATTTCCGATACCAGCACGATGTGGGTGCTGGTGAACGTCTACCAAAAAGACTTGCCCTATGTGCGCGTGGGAGACACGGTCACGATTCAGACCGATGCTTACCCGGATTCTTTCCGCGGACGCATTTCCTACATCGCGGCATCGCTCGACTCAACCACTCGCACCTTGCCGGCGCGAATTGAGACGCTGAATCCCGGCGAGAAGTTGAAAAAAGACATGTATGTGACTGCAACCGTACAGGCGGGCAAGATTCAGAACGCAATTGCCGTGCCGGACTCGGCGGTTTTGCGCGACAGCGAAAATGAGCCGTTCGTTTACGCCGAGGTCTCAGGCAATCAGTTTGGGAGACGTTCCGTCACCCTCGGGGAAAGTTTGCAAGGGCAGACGCAGATCACTGCAGGTTTGCAGCCTGGCGATCATGTGATTGGCGATGGCAGCCTGTTCTTGCAGTTTGCCAACTCCCTGCAGCGTTAAAAGTTAATGGAGGACGGGCGTCCCGCCCGTCTGGTTTGGGGATGGGATACGACGGGCGGGACGCCCGTCCTCCATTGAATGCAGTTTCAAATGACTTTAACCCCATGATCTCGACGAAATGATCCACCGAATCGTCCAAGCTGCGCTGCGCCAGCGGTTTCTGGTGCTGATGCTGACCGGTTTCATCACGGTCGGTGGAATCCTTTCCTTCCAGCGCATGCCGGTCGACGCATATCCCGACCTTTCTCCGCCGCAAGTCGAAATCATTACGCAATGGCCCGATCACGCCGCCGAGGAAGTAGAACGCCTGGTCACCCTGCCGCTCGAACTTGAGATGAACGGCGTGCCCCACATGTTGATCATGCGTTCGATCTCGTTGTACGGCCTCTCCGATGTGATTCTGACTTTCGAAGAAAACACGGACGACTACCTGGCCCGGCAAGTGGTCTTCGAGCGTCTGGCACAGGCCACGATTCCCACGGGGGTGACCCCGTCGCTCGCGCCTTTATTCAGTCCCAGCGGACTGGTGTACCGCTATGTGCTGGTGAGTCCGGATCGCAGTCCGCAGGAGTTGAAGACGATTGAGGACTGGGTGGTTGAGCGCGCCTACCGCTCCGTCCCGGGTGTAGCCGACGACTCAGGCTTCGGCGGGACGGAAATGCAGTATCAGGTTTTGCTCGATCCCGCGCGCATCTTTGGATATCACCTGACGGTTCCGCAGGTTACCACGGCGTTGGCTGCGAATAACTCCAACGCCGGCGGCGGCTTCTATTCTCAGGGAGGCCAGTTCTACTACGTCCGCGGCATCGGCCTGGTCCGCAACACGGATGACATTGGCAACATCGTGGTCGGCAGCAATAAAGGTGTGCCCATACGGGTGCGCGACGTGGGCGAAGTCACCATTGGCCACGCGCCCCGCCTGGGCGAATTCGGTTTTCAAAAAAATGACGACGCGGTTGAAGGCGTAATCCTGATGCGTCGCGGCGAGCAGACGCAGACGGTCTTGAAGGGAGTCGAGAAAAAGACCGATGAACTGAACCGGCTGATCCTTCCGCCCGACGTAAAAGTTCAACCTTTCTACGATCGCAGCGAGCTGGTAAAGCTCACCACCGACACCGTGGAAGCCAACCTGCTTCGTGGCATGGTGCTGGTGCTGATTGTGCTGATCTTCTTTCTGGTCAGCTTTCGCGCCGCCATTATTGTTGCGCTTACTATCCCGCTATCGCTGCTGTTCGCCTTCATCGTGCTGCATGCTCACGATGTGGCTGCCAACCTGCTTTCCATCGGCGCCATCGATTTCGGAATTGTGATCGACGGAGCCGTCGTCATGATCGAGAACATCTATCGTGAACTCGCGCTGCGCGAAGGGCAGGAATACAACCTGAATGAAGTAATTCTGGCAGCCGCCAAAGATGTCGACCGCCCCATTTTTTATTCAGTCGCCGTCATCCTCGCCGGGTATCTGCCGATTTACGCGCTGACTGGGCCCTCGGGCAAACTCTTCCACCCCATGGCGGAGACTATGTCATTCGCTCTGGTGGGCGCATTGATTCTGACGCTGACGTTGATCCCAGTGCTGGCCTCGTATTGGTTCAAGAAAGGGATTCGCGAGAAGCCCAATCGCGCTTTTGAGTGGATGAAGGAAAAGTACGCCGGCCAACTGGATTGGTCGCTGGCCCGTCCCAAGGCCACCATGGCGATCGCCACCCTGATCTTCGCCGCATCGCTGCTGCTGATCCCATTCATCGGTGGAGAATTCATGCCTCACCTCGATGAGGGCGCGCTTTGGGTGCGGGCAACCATGCCTTATACCATCTCCTTCGAAGAGGCCAGCAAGATTGCTCCCCAGATACGCGCGATCCTGATGTCGTATCCCCAGGTCACGGTGGTGGGCTCGGAGTTGGGACGTCCTGACGACGGCACTGATCCCACCGGCTTTTTCAATTGCGAGTTCTATGTCGGGCTGAAACCGTACAAGGACGCGACCTGGAGCGGCAACGTCAGCACCAAAGAGGAACTGATCGAATCGCTCGACAAGAAGTTCAGCGCTTTTCCGGGAATCATCTTCAACTTCACGCAACCGGCGGAAGACGCGGTGGACGAAGCTCTGACCGGGCTGAAGAGTTCGCTCGCGGTCAAAATCTATGGACCCGATCTGGTCGTGCTGCAGGATAAAGCCGTCCAAATGAAGAACGTGTTGGCCGGGATTCCCGGCTTCAAAGAGTTGACCGTGGTGCGTGAACTTGGTCAGCCCAGTCTCTTGCTCGATGTGGACCGCGACAAGATCGCGCGTTATGGAATCAATGTCGCCGATGTGGAAGCTGTCATCTCGGCCGCGGTGGGCGGGCAGGCAGTCACTCAGGTCATCCAGGGAGAGAAGCTTTTCGATCTGGTGGTGCGCATGCAGCCGCAGTTTCGCAGCAGCGCGCATGACATTGGAAATCTTTTAGTGGGTACGCCGGACGGCCAGCAGATTCCATTGAGCCAGTTGGCGACAATAAGTCAGGGCAACGGCGCCTCCTTCATCTATAGAGAGAATAACTCCCGTTACATCGGCGTGCAGTACAGCATTGAAGGCCGCGATCTGGAGCGGGCGGTGCGAGACGGTCAAGCTGCCGTGAACAGGGTCATAAAACTGCCCCAGGGGTATTGGATGACGTGGGGCGGCGAGTATAGCCAGTTCCTCGAAGCCCGATCGCAAATGTACATCATCGTTCCCCTTGCTCTCGGGCTGATCTTCATGATTTTGTTTGCGCTTTACGGGAATTTCAAGTTTCCCGCGACCATTGCCTTGGGCGTCATCATGACCGAACCTGTGGGCGCGTTGTTAGCGCTCAAACTGACTCACACACCCTTTAGCGTTTCGTCAGTTCTGGGACTGCTGGCGCTGTTGGGGGTCTCGGTTGAGACCGCCGTGATTCTGGTTTCATATATCAACAAGCTGAGGCTGGAGGGGATGGACATCCCGACTGCGACCCGCACGGCGTCCCTGCTGCGTCTGCGTCCCATCATGATGACCGCCCTGGTGGCCTGCCTCGGATTGCTGCCGGCGGCCCTCTCGACCGGCATAGGCTCGGATACCCAGAAGCCTTTCGCGATCGTGATTGTAGCCGGGCTGATTTCCCGGCTCTTCATCGGCTTCTTCGTGAATCCGGTGCTGTATGAGCTGGTCGCCAAGGAGGGCGACGTCCTCCAGGTCTAGGCACTACTTCCGCGACTGCTTTTCTTTGCGGCCTTTGCGGTGTCCTTTGCGTCCTTTGCGGTTAAGTATCTGATATTGCAGGAAATCGGCACGAAATCTTAACCGCAAAGGCCGCAAAGATTCTCGCAAAGGCCGCAAAGAAACCTTCAAAATGAGCCGGTTACGCTCTGTTACTTTTGTGCCATAGGCATGGCACCAGTGGTTCATTGACCTAGTGGTGCCTGCTTGTTAAGTTTGTCGTCGTAAGGTGCGCTTGTCGCACTCCCCCCAAAGGCGAAAGAGCATCTAACCATTTGGGGTGAGCCATGAAGCTGGTCTATGTTTGCTATGCGGCCCTGGGCTATGCGGTGGCCCGCTGGATCTTCCAGCGACAACCTGTTCCGATCATGGATCCGGTTACGCGCTTCCGTTCTTCTGGCCTGCTTTAGAAGCGTGGAACGTTCGGGCCTGCGGCGCCCGTTGCGTGCCCTTCGAGTTCCGCACGCCCGTGTTTTATGTGCGCCATTTCTGTAGAGACTTGCTTGGCGCTCCAAGGTTCTACGACCATCGTTCGTACCCGTCCTGTCATTTCCGCTCCGCTCCCTGAGTACAATTTTGTCAGGATCAGTTTCTCGCTAGTAATCAACTGAATGCTGGCCGCAGCGACAATGAGCAGGGCTCCGCTCGTTACGGCACAATGCTAAGAGAACTGTTCCGTGATCACTTCATGGCTCGCAAATTAATCTTTCCGGTTGCCTTCATTCTGCTGGGAATCTTTCTCCCGGTGCGCGCCGGGGCGCAGTCCGACAGCGCGGAGCCGTCTCTGGGTGACTTGGCTCGCCAGTACCGGAAAGCGAAAGCCGTCGCAGAGCATCCGGTCATCGACAACGACAATCTGCATCAGGTTATGGATGAAGTGCAGACTCGCAAGCTCGACGGGAAACTCGTATTCAGCATCGATGGCGCAGGGAAGAAGTTTC
Organism: Terriglobia bacterium; assembly: GCA_963822555.1. Lineage (GTDB taxonomy): Bacteria > Acidobacteriota > Terriglobia > Terriglobales > Acidobacteriaceae > JAIQFF01. The sequence continues at coordinate 1,655,726 of CAWGHY010000002.1, read as the reverse complement.
AGGTTTCTTCTCCGGACGTGACCTGCGATCTCTCATTCAGCGGGTCGGCCACTTCTTTGTTGTCAGACCCCTATGCGCCGCAGGATTTGCCGGAGGCTGAACTGGCCAAGCTCGACGGTCCTGCCAAAATTAACGGAGACACCTTGCAGATTTCCGTGCACAACGGCACCACCTGGAACATAAAGGAAATAACGGTGGGAGTGACGATCCTGCGCGCGTCCGGAGCAAACACGGCGCAGCGGCGAGCCCGCCTGATACCAGCGGCAGAAACCACGACATTGCTTTCGGAAAAACAGCCCGACTCAACCGTTCTGTATCACTTGAAAGGGTCGGCCGCGCCCGCCAGCACAACCATCTTCCACGAAACTCTGGGCAGTACGTTAGGCCAGGATCAGGAGTGGCATTGGGCAATTGTTCAAGCCAAGGGCGTTCGCTCGCAACCGGTGACGACTGAACCGCAGACGGAGTCCCAGCCCCAGCCCACGACAACCCAGTAATCGGGGATTCCTAACCGACCTGGGCGACGTCTTCAGTTTTGCCGCTCTTCATGCTTCGGTAGGCTGCATCCAGAATTTCCTGATTTTGCCAGCCTTCTTCGCCCGTCACAGGAAACCTGGCTCTGCCCTCGAGTGCGTCCGCGAAGGCGTCAACCTGCCTGGCGTAGGCCAGACGATTCGAAACCTCATCGGTCTCGACGACCGAGCCGCCGCGGCGCAACTCGATCTTGATCGGCCGTTCCACGTTTAGCCCGTCTTCAGCCCTGAGAGTTCCGGACTCTCCGACGAACTCGAGCGGCGTGCGATATTCGGCCCGGAAGGAAACCACGACCGTGGCCAGCGTGCCGCGAGAAAACTCCAGCGTAAGCACGGCGGCCGATTCCACGCTGCCAGGACCGTACTGTCCGCGGGCACTCACCCGCAGAACTTCATCCTGCAAAATGTAGCGCAAGGCGTCGACGCAGTGAACGCCGACGTCGGCGATGGGTCCGCCGCCGGCTACCGCGGCATCGTGCAACCAGGCGCGTGCGTGTCCTGCGCCGCCGGGGAAGGAGAACTCGGAGCGCGCAAAAACAACTTTCCCAATGGCTCCGGAGGCAACGCGCTCACGCAAACGAGTAGTGCTCTCTTCGAAGCGGAATACCTGGGCGATGCCGAGCAGTAGCCCGGCGCTTCGCGCGGCTTCAACCATCTGGCGACACTCGCTGGCCTGCACCCCCATGGGTTTTTCGCACAGCACCGGCTTGCCGCATTGGACGGCCAGCAAGACGTCGGCCAGATGGCAGGCATTCGGAGTGGTGACGATCACCGCATCCACCTCGGGCGACCGGCAAAGAGCTTCGGCCGAATCAAATGCCAGCGGGATGTTGTGCTGGCGGGCCGACGCTTGTGCCTTCTCGGCGCTGCGACGGGAGAGTGCGGTTACGCGGCAGTTCTGAGCCAGAGCAAAGCCCGGCATCAACCGTTTGACCGCGTGCAAGCCGAAGCCGAGAATGCCAAAGCGAATCAAAGAATAACCATCTGATCGCGGACAACTCGCCCGCCGCACTTCAGGTTGTTTTATTTGGCCAGTACCAGGACCGATGGAGCCAGCTGCGTTGTGGCTGTAATTGAACTGGCGGGAAGCCCGCCTGTGTCCGGGTTGATTTGAAACTTGGTGATGTTTTTCGAGGACTGATTGCAAACGTAGAGAAACGCGCCCGCCGAATCCACGGTTGCCGAAACGGGCCTGGTGCCGGCGGCGAACGGCGAAGCCGTAAGCATGGTGGTCGCGCCCGTGCTGGCGTCGATGGTGTAAGCCGAGACATTATTCGAACTGATGTTAGTGACGTACAGCGTAGCTCCGGCCGGGTCGACCGCAACCGCGAATGGTCCCATCCCCGCCGCGAAGGGAGAGTCCAAGGCTTCGGTAAGGGCACCGGTCGCGGAGTCGATGTTAAATCCGGACACCGTGTTATCGATGAAATTGGCCACGTATAAGTAACGTTCCGACGGAGTCACGACTAAGGCGTTCGGTCCGTTGCCGGCAGCAAAGGGCGATCCGGCAATTGACTGTAAACTTCCTCCTGAGGCCACTGTGTAGCCAAATACCTGCGGCAGATTCGAACTGGCGACATAGAGGAACTTTCCGGAACGAGTCAACGCCAGTGCAACCGGCCGGGAAGCCGTGGGGAACGGCGATCCTGCGATTGCGGTCAAAGTGCCGTCGCCCGAGCTGACGGAATAGACGGAGATATTGTTCGATGTCAGATTGGCGACAAACAGCAGGTCGCCTCCCGAGTCCAACACTAACGAAGAAGGATTCAATCCCGCCGGCGCGCGGGGCAGGACTTCAGTAAGCTGGCCGGTACTGTTGTTGACCGTAAACAGCGAAACGTCATTGCTGCCCTGGTTGGCGGCATAAACAAACTTCCCGGAAGGATGGACCACAATCGAGATGGGTGAAGTTCCTCCGGCGAAGGGCGAACCCAGCACCGCCTTCAGGTCGCCGGATCCCGTACTGACGCGGTAGGAGGCCACCGCGTTGGCTTCAGGAACGGCCACATAGGCGTTGCCGCCATTCGAGGGAGTGGTTCCGCTGCTGCCACCGCCACAGCCCGTTATCGAAACCAGCGCAAAGATCGCCGCCAGCAAGGCCGTCTGTTTGTTCAATATCATCAAGTCCCTTCCGAACTCTTGACCGGTGCCGCTACGGATTGGGTGCGAGGGTCCGGTGCGTCTTTTTGATCGTGCCCCAGCGATACACCAAGCCGGTCGAAAACCGAAAATTATTCTGTGTCGTGTTGAACAAGGTGGTGTGCAGATAATCGATCTGAAAGGCTCGCACGGCGAAGCGGGGAGTGAGATCGTAATCCATGCCTCCGCCGAAGGCCACGACGCGCGCCGTATCTTCCTGGGGTGTGCCCGCCTGGATCAGCGAGCGCGAGTCGCCAACGAGCAGATGCGCGATGAACGTCTTCTTGCCTCTGAGATAAACAAACTGCGGTCCTACCGCGAGATCGCGAAAATTCAGGTTTGTTTTATATTGTCCGCTGAGCTCGGCCACAACGCCGAATCCCCGGATAATGTTGTAGGCAGGCGAGAAATTGTACCCATTTACTCCGGTGGAGTTGGCGAAGCCGAAGGAGGCAGTGTCGTAGCGCAGGTAAGAATAGCCGCCGAAGACCTGTACCCTTGGCATGTCCTGCGCGCCCGCCGGCGATGCCATACCGAGCATCAGGAGCAACACAAGAAAAGTTGCTGCCATCCCTGGAATTCTCTCCAGTGCGACGTGACGCTTCGACTGAATTAGAGGCGGAGCCACAGCCGGAAAGGCTTTCATGGGATATTACTGGAATCTCCTAGATAAACACACAGGCGAAGGCGCAGCGCCGTACGAACTCCCCGATGGATTGGATGCAGGCAAAACCCCCAAAAAGATGCGCAAAACCGCTTATTTTATCGCCATGGCTCCCACCATGGACTCGAAGATCTTGAAGCCCTCGACGCCGCCCAGCTCGGGCTCGCTGGCGCGCTCCGGATGCGGCATCATCCCCAGCACGTTGCGGCCCGGACTGCAGATTCCAGCGATGTTATCCAGAGATCCGTTGGGGTTGGCTTCCGCCGTAATCTCACCCGACGGGGAGCAATAACGGAACACAATCTGTTGGTTGCGCTGCAACTCCGCGAAAGTTGCTTGGTCGCAGAAATAGTTGCCTTCCATATGCCCGATGGGAATGGTCAGGACTTCGCCTTGATGGCACGCCCCGGTAAACGGAGTCTCCGCGTTTTCCACCCGTACCTGAACCGGTTTGCAGACGTATTTCAGTCCTACATTCCGCATCAGCGCTCCCGGCAGCAAGCCAGATTCGCACAAGATCTGGAACCCGTTGCAGATACCGAGAACCAGTCCGCCTCCGTCGGCGAACTTTCGCACTGACTCCATGACGGGAGAGAACTTGGCGATCGCCCCGGTGCGCAGATAGTCGCCGTAGGCGAACCCGCCAGGCACGATGATAGCGTCGCAATGCTCGAGATCGTGGGATTCGTGCCAGAGGAAGGTGACCGGTTGCCGCGCGACGTTCTGAATCGTCCAATACGCATCATGGTCACAGTTGGATCCTGGGAAAATGATGACGCCGAATTTCATCGCCGTTCAAACCTCGCTCAGGCAGTAGCTTCCCGCCCGATTCAGTTGTAGCGGAACACATCGCAGTTTAACATGATTTTGCGGCCCAAAATCCTGCGGCCAGCCCGCCATGAACCTGGGAGAACACTTTCGCGTCACCGGTGGAGCGCTGAAGAATTGGTTCATCGCGCAGCTCGAGGACTCGCTGGCGGTCGGCTTGCTGTGGTTGATCGGCCTGTACCTCATTCGAGTGCCGGGTGCCCCGCTATGGGCCTTGCTGGCTGCGCTCTTCCAGTTTGTGCCACAGATCGGCGCCGTGCTGGGTGTCATCGGCCCCGCCCTTACCGCGATGTTCAAGTGGGGCGACTGGGAGCACCCACTCTATGTGCTCATGCTGTACGCGTTGATCGCCATCGTGGATGGTTTCGTGCTGCAGCCATTCATCATGAAGCGTACGGCTAAAGTGCCGATCTGGGCTTCGATTCTGGCGCCAATCGTATTGGGGATTATCATTCCATTCTGGGGAGTCCTGCTGGCGCCGCCGTTGTTAGCAGTCCTGTATGCGTATAAAGCACGGCAGGCCCGGGCAGTGCCGTAGTGCGAGGCCTTTGTTTTCTTTGCGTCCTTTGCGGATTTTCTTTGCGACCTTAGCGGTTAAAGACTTTGATCTCTGCCGTCCCTAAACCCTTTACCGCAAAGTTCGCAAAGAAAACTCGCAAAGGTCGCAAAGAACACCATAAGTTACGGCATTGGGAGAGCCTGTTTGTGTGGGTGCCATGCTATAATTTTTCGTTCGGCGGCATTCACTGAGGCAATCCGTTGATCTCCTCGACGGGCCAGTTCCGCGCCATTAAAAACTGTTAGATACGAGGTATTCCCATGTCCGGCCATTCAAAATGGGCCACAATCAAGCATAAAAAGGGCGCCCTGGACGCCAAGCGGGGCAAGATTTTCACCCGCCTCATCAAGGAAATTTCGATTGCCGCCAAAAATGGCGGAGATCCCGACACCAACCCGCGTTTGCGGGGCGCAATTGTAGCCGCCAAGGCCGAGAACATGCCCGCCGACAACATCAAGCGCGCCATCCAGCGCGGCACCGGTGAACTTCCCGGGGCGACGTATGAAGAGTTCTCGCTCGAAGGCTACGGTCCGGGGGGCGTGGCTGTCCTGCTCGATATCAATACCGACAATCGCAACCGCACGGTCAGCGAGATCCGCCATGCCTTTGGCAAGAATGGCGGCAACATGGCGGAAGCCGGCGCGGTCTCCTGGATGTTCCACAAGAAGGGTGACATTGTTATCCCCAAGAGCGCGGCCAAGGAAGATGACCTGATGGGCATCGTGCTCGAAGCCGGCGCCGAGGACCTACGCGACGATGGCGACAACTGGGAGGTGCTCTCCGAGCCCTCTGCGCATGAAGCCGTTCTCGAAGCCGTGAAGAAAGCAGGGATCGAACCCGTGTCCTCAAGCGTGTCGATGATTCCGCAAAACTACATCAAGCTTGAAGGCGCGGCGGCCAGCCAGATGATCCGGTTGATGGAAGCCCTCGAAGAGCACGACGACGTGCAGAACGTCCACTCCAACTTCGACATCGACCAGAAACTTCTGGAAGAAGTAGCGGGGTAGCGGCTCCGGGTGCCGAACCGCGACCTCGGGCCCCAGATCCAACATCATGCGTTGAGCGCGAATGCGCAGTGCCGCCTGAGACGGCGGGCCCCAATTCCTTTCCTTTTAAAAAATCCTAAACATTGTTTTGATCCCAATAGGGACCAGTGATAGCAGCCCGCCAGTTCATTGGCGGGTGAGAGCGGATAAGCTGATGCGCGTGCCGGAGGTACACATGAAATGGACCTCCGATGTGCGCGGTTCAGCTGTTCCTATGGGACGCCGAATCTACACTTCTTGCCTTCCGCTGATACCCACAATTAAAACTTTTCAACACCGCTGTGGAAAATTCTGTGGGAAAGCCGGAAAGAACCCTGATAAGTTCTTTGCCAAGAGTGCTTTCTACATTGTGCACTGCTGGCGGAGCTAGTTTTGAAAATACGCCTCGACAAACTGCTGCTGGAGCGCGGCCTGACCACCTCGCGGGAGCGTGCTCAGGCGCTGATCCTTGCCGGCAAAGTGTTGGTGGACGGACAAAAGGTTGAAAAGGCCGGCGCCGGTGTGGAAGGCGCGGCTGAAATTCGCTTGCTGGGAGAGGATCTAAAATATGTCAGCCGCGGCGGCCTGAAGCTCGAGGAAGCGCTCAAGCATTGGCAGATTGATGTGGCGGGCAAAGTCGGTCTAGACGTGGGCACGTCAACCGGAGGATTTACCGATTGTCTCTTGCAGCATGGAGCAGCGCGCGTCATTGCCGTCGATACAGGCCACGGGCAGATCGACTTCCGTCTCCGTCAGGGCGCCCGTGTCCGCCTGTTGGAAAAAACCAATGCCCGCTATCTTACTGCACAGCAACTCGGCGAGACTGTAGATCTGGTAGTCATGGATGTCTCCTTTATTTCCGCTACTCTGGTTCTTCCAGCCGTGATCGCAGCCGCCTTTCCTCCATCCACCGAACGAGACGGGCGGCAAGTCATTGTGCTGGTAAAGCCGCAATTCGAAGCCGGCCGCGAACAGGTAGGGAAGGGCGGCATCGTGCGCGACGTGGAAGTGCAAAAGGCGGCGGTTGAAAAAGTACGGCAGGCCCTGGTTGCCTTGGGATGCGCCGGGACAGATGTGATCGATTCTCCGATCCTGGGCGGCGAGGGGAATCGCGAATTCCTCTTGTATGCCCGTTTCTGAGATTCTTGATTCGAGTTTCTTTGCGTTCTTTGCGGTATTTCTCGGCGACCTTTGCGGTAAGGTTTTTTTCTGTACAATTCGACTCTCACCATGACTAGCGCAGCATCGACCCAAAAATACGCCGGCGTAATGTCGAAGCCGGGCAAGACCGAACTCGCGGACATTGTTCCACCTTTGCTCAAGTGGTTTGCCGAGCATCAATACCAGGTCGTTGTCGACCCGGAGACGGCGTCCTACGCTCCTGGGATAGAAGTGCTGGCGCGGGGGGAAATGGCTTCCCGTCCCCTGAGCTTCGTGGTCGTACTGGGCGGGGATGGTACGTTGCTGTCAGCGGCTCGGGCCGTTTCCAAGGCCGGAATTCCAGTTCTCGGCATCAACCTGGGTTCGCTGGGATTTCTGACGGAAGTGCCGCTCGAAAATCTGTACGCTACCCTGCAGAGCATCGAGCAAAGCTGCTGCAACCTGGACAAGCGTTCCATGGTGCATTGCGAGGTGTTCCGAAGAGATGCTTGTGTGGGCAGCTACGATGCGCTGAATGACGTTGTCGTCGGCAAAGGCACCATCGCCCGCTTGAATCACTGCGATGTTTACATCGATAAGGTATTTGTCTCCAGCTACCAGGCCGACAGTTTGATTGTGTCCACTGCCACAGGGTCAACCGCGTATTCCTTGGCCGCGGGGGGGCCGATTTTGATGCCTTCGGTAAATGCTTTTGTGGTCACGCCGGTTTCGGCGCACTCGCTTACCCACCGTCCCCTGGTAGTGCGCGATACTTCGGAGATCGAAATCGTGGTCAAGACCGGAGAAGACGAAGCTTACCTGAGCGTGGACGGCCAAATCGGCATGCCCATGCTCGATGGCGACCGGGTGCTTTGCCGCAAATCGCAGCATCAAGTCACGCTGCTGCATACCCAGGGAACATTCTTTGATGTGCTACGCACCAAATTGAAATGGGGTCAGCGGTAGATAGGAACGCCCGCTCGTGGAGTCGGTTGGCGCGGGCGCGAGTGTCCAATACTCGTCCGGAGTCGTTCCTGACGTCTCCGCACGAGCGTGGACGCTCGCGCCCACATTAAATGTTTTAGCTTAGGACGGAGGCTGCCTCTGCAAAGTTGATCGCGGCACGAGATGACTTGCGCGACGGCACGGCCTTCTCCTCATCGGCATCCTGTACCTGAACCGTGACTGCGTTCGCTCCCGGCTCGGCCAGGAATTCACGGATACGAAGTTTCGCTTTGTGCAGCTGCGACTTGGAATTTCCCACCGAGCAATCCAATATTTTTGCGATCTCCTGGTGCTCGTAGCCCTCCACTTCATGCAGCAGGAAAATAGTGCGATAGCCGGCCGGCAGATCTTTGATGGCACGGGTCAGCGTGATGCGATCCACGGCTCCGGACAGGCGGCAGTCGCGGCTGCCGTACTCACGGCGGACCGTGGTGGCGTCATGGCTGGAGGGCTCGTCCAGGGAAATCTGCTTCAAGGCCTTCTTGCGGAAGTGCATCAGAACCGTGTTGACCGCGATGCGGTAGAGCCACGTAGACAATGCCGAGTTTCCTTTGAAGGTGGAAAGTTTTCTGAAGACCTGGAGGAATGCGTCCTGGGTCAGGTCTTCGGCTTGCGCCGTATTGTTGGTCATGCGTAAGCAAATCGAGTAGATCCTCGCCTTGTGAGCGTGAAACAAATCGGCAAACGCCTCGGGCTCGCCCCGCTGCGCCCGCTTTACCAGTTCAACGTCCGAGTAGGTGGTACGACGGGTGCTGGAGTCCTCGCTCGCGGCTACATCCTTCGTCATGATGTCTTGCTTCATTATTCTTTCCTTCCCGGGCTGTTGACCCACGCGCATTGATTATGTCCACAGCCAGAGTAGGGTCTAGTGTTCTCCCGGTCTATCCGGAGCAAGCTGTAGACGTTTGTAGAAACTGCTGTACCGAATGGCGGTGCCACGAAATGCGTAGGGGCAGCTGTTCGCATCTTCCCACGAGGCGAAGCCACGCGTTCATCAAGAGACTTGTCGAGAAAGATTTGTCGGAAAAAGATATGTCGACCTTCGGTCGACTGGGCAGATGAGGACATCTGCCCCTACGTTACTTGTAATGATTTATTGCTACTCGATGGTGGATTGAATTACGTGCACGATGTTGTTACGTACCGCGTAGAGCACCAAATCGCTGACCGAGTGTAATTGCAGCTTGCGCATAATATTCGAGCGGTGAGTTTCGGCGGTCTTCACACTCAATCCCAGCGCCACCGCGACCTCTTTCGTGCTCTTGCCCTCGGCCAGCAATTGCACGACTTCACGTTCGCGGGGTGTGAGCCGGTCGCGTCCCAGCGAAATTGCCGCCGCCTTGGTTCCGCCCTTCAAATATCCTTCGAGCACCATGGCCGCCACTTTGGAAGTGAAATATGTCTTATCGCGCTTCAGAGCCTCGACCGCGACCACGAGATCGCGGGCCGCGTCGCTTTTGAGAAGGAATCCTCGAGCCCCGGCGTTCAGAACGTCTCGTACTACCTGGTCAGAGTCATGAAAAGTCAAGATCAGAACCTTGGCGCGCGGATCTTCCTTGATGATCTGCCGGGTCGCCTCCAACCCATTGAGACCGGGCATTCCGATGTCGAGAATGCTTACATCCGGTTTCAGCTCGCGTACCTTTTCCATCGCTTCGCGGCCATCCGCAGCTTCGCCGCATATCTGCCAGCCCGGTTCGACTTGCAACAGAGCGCATAAGCCCTTGCGTACCACTTCGTGATCATCCGCAATGAATATTCGGAACGCAGCCATCACCTACCTCCTGGAATCTTTCTGGTTAGCGTGCCGATCGCGTCGCCGCAACGTCGCAAAGTGACACAAGCCGCATCCTTCGTAAATGTAAGCACTGTGGTTGCCAAACCGGGAAGCTCCAAGACTTCCAACGCTTTAGCCATTCCGGAAAACCAGACGCCGTGTAATTACTACCGGCACGGAGCTGACCTATTCGCGAAATTAACACTGCAGTCCTACGGACCAATACAGTGTTTCCTGTATTTTATGCCTTATCTCCTCCCTCACTTGGTTCGTGCCGCAACGATCTCAGGTCAATTCCTAGCTGTTCCGCTTTCTTGTAGAGGTGGCTGCGCTCCAGGCCGAGCGACTTGGCGGCGTTGGTGACATGGAACTGATGACGCTTCAGTTCAGCCAGGATGACGTCGCGTTCAAAACTTTGGGCGCGTTCAGCCAGCGTACCCGATCCCGCGAAGGACGGTTGCGCTGCTACCCCCCGCGGCAAGGCCATTTCAACGGTATCCGCGGTGACTTCAGCGCCGGTTGCGAGCAGGATCAGCCGCTCTACGACGTTGCGTAGTTCGCGGACGTTGCCCGGCCAAGAGTGGGCCTTGAGTCTGTCTATCGCCTCTGGAGTGAAGGAAATCGGCTTCCAGCTATTCTGCGCGCAGACCTGTTCCGCAAAGTGCTGCACCAGTCCGGGGATGTCCTCTTTGCGTTCACGCAGCGGCGGCAACAGGATGGGGAAAACATAGACGCGGTGAAAAAGATCCTGCCGGAATCTGCCCTCGCGCACCAGAGATTCCAGATTGCGATGCGTGGCTACCACCACCCGGACATCGACTCTGGTCGGCTTGTCAGCGCCGATGCGCTCCACTTCGCCTTCTTCGAGCACCCGCAGAAGCTTGGCCTGCATGGGCAAAGGCATATCGCCGATTTCGTCGAGGAAGATGGTTCCAAGCTCGGCCTGCTCGAACTTGCCCATGTGGCGGCCCGCAGCCCCAGTAAAAGAACCTTTCTCATGACCGAATAGTTCGGACTCGATCAGCTCGGCTGGAACCGCGGCGCAGTTCAACGTAACAAATGGACCTGAAGCTCGCGGGCTGCGCTCATGCAGAGTGCGCGCTACCAATTCCTTGCCGGTTCCGGTCTCGCCCAGAATGCAGACCCGAGTCTCGCTCGCAGCGACACGTTCGATCTGGGCCATCAGCTTCTTCATGGTCTCGCCGGTCCATATAATTTCGTGTTTGCCCAGGCGCTGGCGAAGCTGCCGGTTCTCTGATTCCAGGCGCTGCAGTTTGAGTGCGTTCTCAACGGTAAGCAGCAGCTTTTCGGTGGAGATGGGCTTTTCCAGAAAATCGAGCGCACCCAGGCGCGTGGCGCGCACTGCCATATCGATATGCGCCTGGCCGGACATCATGACAACCGGAGTGATTACACCTTGCGACTTCAGATCTTCGAGAAAGGAAAGCCCATCTTTGCCCGGCATCACGACGTCTGAGAGGATCAGGTCGAACGCTTGCGAGCGAGCCAGCTCAAGGCCTTTGGCGGCGTTGTCGCAGACCGTAGCCTCGTGCCCGGCGAGACGAAATGCTCGTGCCAGCGAAGCCAGCGTATTGGCTTCATCGTCGACGATCAATAGACGTGCTTTTTGAGGCGCCATAGTTGGCTTCAACTCGTTGCCGGCAGCTTATCCAGATTGCCCGGCAGCTCGATCATAAATGTTGTGCCGCGTCCCGGCTGGCTGTGCACGCCGATCCTGCCGCCGTGGTCGCTGACAATCGATTGCACGATGGCCAGTCCAAGTCCGGTGCCATGGGCTTTGCTGGTGTAGTAGGGCGTGAACACGCGTTCACATTCCTCGGCAGTCAGGCCGGCGCCGGTGTCGGCAATTTCCACCACGACCCGATTGCCGGTCTGCCGGGTACGGAGTGTGAGGGTGCCGCCCTGCGGCATGGCATCCAGCGCATTCAACGCAAGATTGGAAAACGCACGATGGAGCAACTCGGGGTCTGCCGCAATCGGGGGCAGACTCTCCGCCACTTCAAGCCGGCATTCGATGGGAGGATGCGTGGGGTCTTGCAATTGCGCCTGCAGCAGGCGCGCCACATTCTGTACCGTCTCATTGATCTGTACGCGTTGGAGTTGCGGCTGTGGCATGCGGGAGAATTCGCTGAAGCGCGAAATGATATTTTTCAGGTTGGCGATTTCCGCCAGCAGAGTGGAAGAGCTTTCGCGAAAGACTTCATCGAACTGCTCCGGGCTCTGCTCCCGCGCCCGCACCAGATTCTCCACCGTCAGTTGCAAAGGAAATAGAGGATTCTTGAGTTCGTGCGCCAGGCGGCGGGCCAATTCCCGCCAGGCCGCAACCCTCTCGGCCTGCACGAGTAGCTCCCGCTGCTCGAGAATCTGGCGGGTCATGACGTTAAAGGATTCGGCCAGCGCCCCCAGTTCGTCGGCCGAATTTGCTTCGACCTGGGTATTCCAATTCCCGGACGCGACTTCTCGCGCCGCATCTGCCAGTCGCTCCACTGGACGCGTCACCCGCGACGACGCCCAGCCGCTGAACAGGATCGCCAGGATGATGCCGATGCTTCCCGCGACCAGGGCCGCCGTGCGAATGCTGTTACGCAATTCAACATACGGCCGGCGGGCGTTGCCCACCAGCAAAATACCCAGCAGTTGGTTGCTGTCCTCACCATTCAGCGGGATGGCGTGCACGCTCTCATCCTCCATCGGGTTGTCGGACCAATGCAGGATCGCGGTGGCGTCCTGTCGCTGTTGCTGAACCTGTACGATCAGGGGGGCCAGCAGCTTCGGCTGTTCGACATTGCCCGAAGTCGCGATCAGCAGATCAGGATAGAAACCCTTTGCCAGGTTGGGATAAAGAATGGCCCGCATCCCGGTTGGAAGTTCAAGGCTCCGCATGAAATCCTGGTCGAGCCGCCGGCCACCAATCACGAAAAGCGGCTTGTCCCCGACTTGCACTTGTCGAATAGCGGAAAGGCTGAGAGCGACGCCGTCGGTAAGTTCCTCCTGCCGCAGAAAGGCGTCCTTCGGCGCTCCCAGCGGCAGGGAAGCCTCCTTATATCCGAATTTCGCGGGCCGCTGCGCCGACGAGAGAATGACGCCGCTGTTGTCGACGAATTCCAGAAAGTCCAACTGCTGGTTATCGGCGAGACCCTTGGCTTCATTCACGAACGAACTGTAGTCGGCGGAGCCGCGGCTCACGGCCAGCGCCATGCGGGTCGCGGTATCGCTGGCTGCGATGGTTTCTACGCGGTGCACAACGTCGTCGCCGCGGCGGCTAAACTCTCGACGGAATTGCGCGACCAGAGCCGCCGTCTGTTCATCATTTGCCCGCTCGAAGGCGCGCCGGGTCATGGCGGAGACGATCCACGTGACGGCTCCGACACAGAGAACGACCGTCGATGCGAACACCAGTAAAAGTTTGCGCCGAAAGCTCAAGGCTTCCCCGTTTCCAGCCAGACATCGGTCAAGCGCCAGCTGCCGTCTGGATCTTCCTGCCAACCCATCACGTTAGCGCCTAGAGCAGCGGCGGTTTTCAAATGCAACAGGGGAATCACGCGTTGGGATTGCAGCAGGGTGTTCTCGACGGCATACACTCGAGATGCATTTATGCTCCAGTTCATCGGATCACCCTCGAATTTGGCCTGGGGCAATCCCAGGCTGCGCGCCAGTTCAGCGAGCGCAACCCACGCGTTAAGCGAGGGCAGCGGCAAACGAACCAGCCGTATGTCGGCGGCCCCGGTGGTTGCAGGCTGGAGTGTGAGTCCGGCATCGCGCGCGTTCAGGACAATCCGCTCAGCGATAACTCGCGCCAGCGGGTCGGACGTATCGTAGCCCAGGGTACGCGCCGGTGCCTGATGAGCGGCGTCTCGCGCCTGGCGCGCACGCTCAAGATCGACAGCCGTGGAAAAAAGGAACGCATAGCCGCTCATCCAATTGGGCAGGAACGTCGCGGCCGGTGCGCCTCCGCCTTGCAAGAGAACGTTGCTCATGGAGTCGCGATCAAGGCTGAAAGCCAGCGCTTCGCGCCATTTCCCATCCTCGGCGGATTGGGGATCGCGGCTGAAGACCAGGGCCATCCATTCCGCCGGAGCGGAACTCTCAACCCGGCGGCCATCCGAGACAGCGCGCCGCGTCTGCTCGGGCGCTAACTCGACAATGTCGGCCTTTCCCAGATCGAGCGCGATCAGCTGTTCGCGGAAGCTCTTGCCCATTTCGATTTCGATGGAATCCACAAATGCGCGGCCGCCCCAGTAGTCGTCGCGGGCTGTCAACACAAGTTTCTTGCCCGGGTCCCAGCGGTTGATGGCAAAAGGTCCGCTGCCCGCAAGTTTTCCCCCAGTGCGTTTGGCGATGCCATAGCGAGGCAGCGCCAGCACTGCGGGCAGCTGTGGAGTGGGAACGTCGCACTCGACAACCACCGCTTCTCCGGTGGCGAACACTTTCCAGTTAGGATTTACCGCTCGCAGCGATGCCGCCACCACGTCCGAGCTCACCGCCGTTCCATCGTGAAAGGTAACTCCGCGCCGGATGGTGAACTGCCAGCGCTGATAACCGGGACCGGGCTGCCATGAAACGGCCAGTGCCGGCTGGGCCTGGCCGTGCTCGTCCACTGTAATCAAGGTGTCGAATATCAGCCGTGAGAGGCCAGTCGCAGCGAACATTCCAGGCTGAGCTGGGTCCGCCGGATCAAGCGAAGCCGGAGCTTCCTGGATCGACACCCGAAGCGTCCCGCCATAGTGCGGGCGGGTGCTGGCCGCCGAGGCGATACACAAGCCCAGGCTAACGGCCGCAAGTAAGAATAAGCCGGAAGGCTTCATATCTTCCCGTTTCGAAATTCTGCTCCACCGCCACCGCCCCGCTTCCACTGGACTCGCTCCACATGGAGGTGATGGGTCCGTTCACCTTTAGAGGTGTGGCGGCCGCGACCGCCTCGCGGCCTACGAGTTCGAAAGCTTGTACTGTGTCGCTTGCGCCGCTGCCGGTCCCGGTCGCCAGAACTTGCCAGCCCGAGCCGCAGCCGCTGCGCACGCTGGCGACATCACTGCCCCAGCTCAGTTTTTCCAGGACCTGGTCACTGTCGCCGTCGAGAAGATGGACCTGCCCGCCGACGGTTGCGAGCAGCCACGCGGCAGCTTGATCTCGCGGTACCGCCGCTGCGGAATAGAACGCTGGGGCCAGTGTTTGTTTACCCACTCCCGGAGACAATGCGCCGGTAAAGAAATTACGCGTCGAAGCGAAAGACGCGCTCAGGCTGGACAAGTCCGTCCCAATTGGCCACGGATCGTCGTTCTCGTAACACGTCAGCGCCGGAGGCGTACCCGCCGTGCCTCGACAATGCAGACCCGGCAGGTAAGCTTCGAGAGACAAATCCTTGTCTTTGCCCTTGGCCAGGATCAGCCTCCCCCGCAGATCGCGTGGCCACGGCCGCGAGTGGACAATCGGCAGCGATTGTTCCTGTTGCCAGCGACTGTCCTGAAGACGGTAAGCGGTTATGCTCTCTCCATCCAGTACCAAGATGCGTGCCGGGTTGCCATCGATGACCGCGACATCGAGAATGCGATCCTCCTGCGACCATAAAGGAATCCTTTGAAGCACCATCGTCGACACAGGGGGTTCCGCTGTTTGTCCAACCAATCGTGGAATAGAAACCATGACGATCGAGGGGGAGTTCGTCCCCTGACGAATCTCCGCGACCCAGACATAACCTTGCAAGTCCTCGGAGAGGGAGACTCGAACCGTCAGCGCAGCTTGCTCGGTCGGGGCGAAACGTACTCCTTTTACCGCCAGCTGGGTGAGAAGGTTGCGCCGGATATTGTCGGTGGTCGACGCGCCGAGGGACGAACGGCTCACGACTTCGAGAGCCATCGTCTTCAGGCCGGTGACGGACACAATCTTGTCTGCCAGTTGCGCTTCCACGCCGTCCCAATTCTGTGCATAGGTTGCCGCGCTCAGCAGGGATGCCAGAGTCAGCAACACAAACCCGACAAATCGTGCAGGGAAGGGGATAAACATTCGTAGGCAGCGCGCTCTAAAGTGTGAACAGATGGGCGAATTATAAGCTGCATACTCCACGGCTCTGGACTCCGTTCCCGGTACTGTCTGGATTCGCGATTGGAGCATTGGCTGCCCCTATCAACACTGACCTGACCGCAGGGGCAGAAGTTCCCGTTCCCAGTCAATTCCCCGGGTGCTAGCTTTGAGCTGCGGTTTTGGGTTGTGGTCTCCGGGGACTGAAAAACACGCCAAGCACCTTGCCGAAGATCAGTTCTTCCACCAGGATGGCGACAGCCAGTGAGAAGGTCATGCCACCGATAACCGCGACAGTCGTGAATAAGAGTTCCATAATTTCCTCCGGTTCGGACGCATTTCATGTAGCGAACGATCTGCCAACCGTAGAGGATTGATTAATAAAGACTTGCTAACCTTTTCGTTATCTCAATCGTGGATCTTCAAAGACGCCGTGTCAACCCTGACACAGTCCGACTGGTGTGTGGGGCGGCCACTCTTGTCCGCCGCTTTTGAAGTTGATTTTCGGTGCGGAAGAAATCAGAGGCTGACGTTGCCAGAAAATCAAAGTCAACGGCGGCGGACAGGAGTGTCTGCCCCACACTCTTCTTATTCGGGGTAACATCTAGCCGCAGTGAATATCGTCAAATCAACCCACCGCTATGAGGCCTGGCTCGGTTCGCACACTCCGATTGTGAAGGCAGATCTGCGGCTGAAGCATCAACGGATGGCCGAGGCGGCGTTTCCTTTTCTGCGGGCTACCTTCTATCGCTGGATGCAGATTTGGCCGGAGGTCTGTCCCGACCTGACCAAGGCTCCCCATGTGCTCGCAGTGGGCGATCTTCATGTCGAAAATTTCGGCACCTGGCGGGATGTGGAAGGCCGCCTGGTGTGGGGCGTGAATGACTTCGATGAAGCAGCGGAGCTGCCCTATACCAACGACCTGGTCAGGCTGGCCAGCAGCGCGCTACTCGCCATCGAAGGCGGACACTTGTCGTTGAAGGCCAAGGATGCCTGCGCTGCGATCCTTGATGGCTATCGCAAATCACTTGCGGAACATGGGCATCCATTTGTGCTCGAGGAAGAGCATCGCTGGTTGCGCCAGATCGCGCTCAGCGAATTGCGCGATCCCGTGCTCTTCTGGAAGAAGATGGAAAGCTTGCCGCGCGTGCGGGTGGAAATCCCGGTCAGCGCCAGGGACGCGCTGGAACATCTTCTGCCCGAGCACGGTCTGGATTACCGGTTGGTGAGCCGCGTGGCTGGCCTGGGCAGCCTGGGACGCATACGTCTGGTGGCGCTGGCGGAATGTAACGGAGGCAGGATTGCCCGCGAAGCCAAGGCGCTGGTGCCGTCCTCGGTTTATTGGGCGCATGGCGCCGACCAGCCGGAGCTGATGTATCAGGTCATCATCAATCGGGCGGTGCGCTCTCCTGATCCGTTCGTGCAGATGCGCGGGCGTTGGATCGTTCGCCGCCTGTCGCCGCACTGTTGTCGCATCGAGTTAAGCGTTCTGCCCCAGGGTCGCGAAGAACTGCGGCTGCTGTTTGCCATGGGATGGGAAACTGCGAATATTCACCTGGGCAGCCGTTCTGCGGTAAAGCAGATTCGCCAGCATCTCGATCGCCTGAAGCCGGATTGGCTGCTGACTTCGGCCAGGAGCATGGCCGATTCAGTTACGCGAGACTGGCGCGCCTGGAAGAAATCATTTAAGTCCTGAAGGTCGGGAGTTTTCTGTCATCCTAAAATTCAGGCTCGCTCGCAACCGCTAATAACTCTTTCTCTTCTTTGGGTTCTCGTTCCGCGAGTGAAACGGGTTTAGCTTCAAGAGTAACTTCCTGCCGCAGGGCGTCGAGCAGCGCATCCAGGATGCCCTGCAAGGATTGAGGATTCTCCGTCAGTATCCGTTCCAGGCTTTCGCGATGCACTGCCAGTTCTCCGATGGCCCGCACACCGCTAATGTCAACCCGGCTGCCGGAAATCGGAGTCGGCCGCCAGCCGGCGACGCCCAGTGGGGTGCGCGCAAAAGGATGATCAAGTCTGCCCGTCGTCATCCAGTGAACGACGAGCTCCTCGACATGACCGATTCCGCAGGCGACTTTGACCCCCGCCCGGGATGCCATGGCTTCGTTCCATTGCAGAATCGTCAGTTTGTCTTCCCAGTCGTTTTCGGCGACCAGAAAACGAGGCTGGTTAGCGGACCGCTCTTCGCCGCAGATCGCACACCGAGGAATTCTGGAATGATTCATAAGGCACCTTTTGCCCGATAGACTGGCACCGTCGATAACATTTGACTCAGATGCAAGGCAGGCGCGGAAGTATCCCGGACCGGAAGCGGAACTGTCACCAACCCCCGATCGCGTTCGAATGTCAGGGTGATGTGGGAGCAGCAGCCATCACATAACCAGTAGCGCTCGACCCGGTGTGCTGACCGCCGAGCCCGGATCGCGGGAGCGCTTCGGGGCGCGACCGCAGCCGAACGATCGATATCTACCAAGAACAGCTTGCCGCGGCTCAGACTGCGAAACAAACTGGAACAGGCGGGATTTGCGCACTTATGAAGCACCGAGGGTCTCCTGGAAACGTGAGCCGTGAACCATGCTGGTCTGGATGGCAGCAATCATGCACGCGCATGGCCGCACCTTGCAGATGAAGGAAATGGCGTAAGCCACTGAACCATTAAGGCCCTCTGGTTTCGGACAGACGTCGTATGCCGAAGTGAGGTCACATCTGCCGACCCGGCGTCATCTCTTGAGCCAAGCCTTCAGCCTTGCCTCCAGCCAACGGCGGGGTGCTAGGTCGGTCTTCTAAACACACTGTTCTTAAGCATTGTCATTCCGAACCGATTTATCGGTGAGGAATCTGCTTTGCGCCAAACAGCCGATTCCTCGCGCTGGCCGCGCTCCGTAATGACAATTCCTGCGACGATGCAACCTGACTGCTACCCGACGTTGGCCACGATTGCCCGGCTATCGGCCCAGGAGTAAGATTGCGCCACGGCGGCGGCCCGATACAGCCGTCCCTAAAGCCACGGGGCGCTGCTCATTCACCCTGATCATGTCTTATGGCCGATTCCCAGCCCACTGCAACGAGCTCGACCGAATCCCAGGATTCCCTGAGCGGTAGGGTGATTGGCCGCTTCCGCATTGCGGAACGGCTGGGCAAAGGCGGCATGGGCGAGGTCTATCGCGCCGAGGACACCAAGCTCAAACGTACCGTCGCGCTCAAGCGTCTGGCGCCTTCGTTGCGCGCTGACTCCCTCTATCGCCACCGTTTTCTCGAGGAGGCGGAGCGCGCCTCCCGCTTCGTCGATGCCCACGTGGCTGCCGTATATGATGTCCTGGAAGAACAGGGCGAGATATTTCTGATTCTGGAGTACGTCGAAGGCCAGAACCTGCGCCAGCGTTTGCGTCAGCCCTTATCGCTGGACGAATTCTTCAAGATTGCGATGCAATGCGCGGAAGCGCTGGTCTCGGCGCACGGCGATGGCATCGTGCACTGCGACATCAAGCCGGAAAACATCATGCTGACCAGCGCCGGCAAGGTCAAGATATTGGATTTCGGAGTGGCCAAGCACCTGCCGCGATCCGACCAGAGCTCGACCGTCGACCGCGCCGGCACCTTCGCCGGAACGCCCGCTTACATGTCGCCAGAGGTCCTGCTGGAACGCGTTCCCGATGGCCGCGCCGACATTTTTTCCTTGGGCGTGGTCTTCTACGAGGTCCTGACCGGCCAGCATCCTTTTCTCGCCAACAGTTTCGTGGCTACCACAGACCGCATTCGCGGCGAGACTCCGGCTTCCATTCGTATTTTCAATCGCGCGGCCTCCCCCGAACTGGAGGCCCTGGTCAACAAAGCAATCGCCAAGGACCCCGCGCAGCGTTATGCCAGCGCGCAAGAACTCTTGAACGCTCTGCGCCGGGTGCATGGCGACTTGAGCGATACCGGACTCGCACGGGTCGTGCCCCCGAGGGTCGAATCGCGCCCGGAAAAAAACCGGATCTGGCTCTGGGCGGCTGTGCTGGCAATGGCATTGGTCATCTGCGCAGGTCTTTATTGGCGGGCCAGGTCGAGTCGCCGCACCGATCTGGTAAGTTCCTCCACGCCGGCCCAATTGGCTGTGCTTCCTTTTGCGCCGATGGCGGACGATCCTGGCAGCAAAGCGTTCTGTAATGGCTTGACTGAAACCCTAACGGCCAAGCTCACCCAGTTGACCGACAGCTATCCTTTGCAGATCGTCCCCAGCACGGAGATACGCGCTGAAGCTGTGAACAGTGTCGAGCAGGCGCGAAAGATTTTTGGCGTGGGCCTGGTTCTCGAAGGAAGCTTGCACAGTTCCGGCAACCAGGTGCGAGTGGCCTACACCTTGGTGGACGCGAAGACCAACCGCCAGCTGCACGCCGAAACGGTGGACGCCGATGTCAGCGATGCTTTCGGAGTCGAAGACCGGGTGGTGGAGGGCACGCTGCGCATGTTGGGTCTGGCGATCAAGGGCGACGACCGGGTGGTGTTGGCGGCACACGGCACCGGCGATCCCACGGCCTACGATTCATATCTGCGCGGCCGCGGATACTTGCTCGACTACCACAAGCACGAGAACATCGATAGCGCTATCTCTGCCTTTAATCGCGCCCTGACTCTCGATCCCAAATATGCCGAAGCTTATGCGGCGCTGGGCAAAGCCTACTGGCTGGGATACCAGGAAGAACCCGGCAGTAAGTGGGTGGAAAAAGCCAGGTCGGCCTGTGACCGCGCGGTCGCGATTGCCCCCAAATTGGCCGAAGGCTGGACCTGTCTCGGCATCGTTTACCGGGCAACCGGAGAATACGAGCAGGCAGTCACAAACTTTCAGAAGGCTACGGTGCTCGATCCCACGAGCGATGATGCCTTCCGCGGCCTGGCCGAGGTCTACCAGAAACTGAACCGTCCGGCCGAGGCGGAGGCCACGTTCCGCAAAGCGATCAGCCTGAGGCCGCAATATTGGGCGGGATACAGTTGGCTGGGCGCTTTCTACTACGATCGCGGCCGGTATGCCGATGCCGCGAACATGTTCAAAGAGGTCATTACGCTGGCTCCAGACAACTTTCGCGGCTATTCCAACCTGGGCGGCATTTATGTGGCAATGGGCCAATATCAGAATGCCACCAGCGCTCTCGAAAAGTCGGTTTCCATTCGTCCTACCGGAGACGCCTATCTCAATCTCGGCACCGCCTATTTCTCCCAGCGGAATTTTGAGAGCGCTGCCAGCGACTACGAACAGGGCTTGAAGCTGGGAGAAAACGACTGGTTGAGCTGGGGAAACTTTGCCGACGCTTGCTACCAACTGCCGGGCAGGCGGGACCAGGCGATGAACGCTTACGGGAAAGCGATCGAATTGGCGGACGCAAATCTGAAAGTCAATCCCAGGGACGGTCTAACCTGGGCTTACCGCTCCACCTACCTGGCTATGCTGGACCGCAAGGATGAAGCATTGACATCCCTGCAAAAGGCGCTATCATTCTCGCCCCAGGACCCCGATGTTCGATTACGGGCGGCGCTGGTCTACAATCATTTCGGAGACACCGGCCGCACCATCGAATGGTTGCAGAAGGCCCGTGCAGCAGGTACGTCGGCCAGTTTGATACGCGGCACGCCCGACTTCGATCACCTAAGCGGCGATCCCAGGGTGCAAGAGTTGCTGCGTTAGCTGAAATAATCTGGCGCGCAGTGTCCGATTCCCCCCAGGCCCACAAATTTTCATGGCAAAGGAGCCCGTATGAGATATCTTCCCGTGAACATTTACAACAATGGCGATGTGGATAACGAGGTCGTCAATCTCAGTCTAAGCAATGGAGATGTAGTGATATGGCAGAACCCGCATCACTATGACTTCACCGTAACTTTCCCCAACAGCCCATTCCAGGCCGGATCTACATTTACGGTTCCGGCGCGAGGCAG
Source organism: Terriglobia bacterium (assembly GCA_963822555.1). GTDB lineage: Bacteria > Acidobacteriota > Terriglobia > Terriglobales > Acidobacteriaceae > JAIQFF01. The sequence continues at coordinate 1,634,107 of CAWGHY010000002.1, read as the reverse complement.
CGCGAATTCCGGGGCGCTCAAACCTTCGGTGCAACCGGGCCAAGTCTACGATTACGGCATTCAGAATGTGGAGTTGGCCTTGGCGAGCGATCCCGGCATTAAGATAAAGCCGTAGAGAATTGGCAAAACTTCCCCCTTTCGTTTTGATCGCTGCTCCGCAGTCTGGACAACAACTACCTGCGCACCCGCTTACTGTCTTCGATAGCAGGCGTGTATTTGCGCGGATGGGCTTTTACTCGCCCATGACTTTCACGATCACTCGCTTGTCTCTCTGGCCGTCAAACTCCGCATAGAAAACCCGCTGCCAGGTTCCCAGATCAAGTTTGCCCGCGGTTATGGGAACGATAACCTCATGATGAATGAGCAGCGCCTTCAGGTGCGAATCGCCGTTGTCCTCCCCCGTATCGTGATGTTTGTAGTCCTTGCGAAAAGGCGCAAGAGTTTCCAGCCACTGATCGATGTCCTCGATCAATCCGCTCTCGTTGTCGTTGACATAGACTCCAGCCGTAATGTGCATGGCGGAAACCAGCACCATGCCTTCTTTGACGCCGCTCCGGCTCACGATTTGCTCCACCTGCGGCGTGATATGGACATAAGCCCGGTGGGAGCGGGTGTGAAATTTAAGGTATTCAGTAAGACACTTCATGATTCGTCCTCTTAATAATTGGTGAAAGCCAGACTAGTTTCGCAGATAATGCTCCGGAAATCAGTTTCACGGGGGTGGTGTGGATCCTTCCGGCGACGAACTGCAAGAGCTGCGACACCTTGTCGCTGAACTCACGACGCGGGTATTTCGTATTGAGCAGTCGCTGCACCTACCTCCCAAGGCTGCGGCGGAAACGCTGCGACCCCAGACTTCGCCGCCCGCGCCTGGGGCAGAAATAAAGCCGGTGGCACCGATTACGCCCAGTGTGGCATCGTCCGCTCCTGCGCAGCCTCCAATCAGTGTGCCATCCAGTGCGGCCCGAGCGGATCTCGAGTCCCGCATCGGATCGCACTGGCTGAACCGGATCGGCATCACCGCGGTGCTTATCGGCGTTTCATACTTCCTGAAATTCGCCTTCGACAACAACTGGATCGGACCCGCTGGCCGGGTTGCCATAGGATTGCTCGCCGGCATCGCCGTCGTGATCTGGAGCGAGAATTTCCGCCATCGCGGGTACGTCATCTTTTCCTATTCGCTCAAAGCGGTTGGAATTGGAGTGCTCTATCTCTCGCTCTACGCAGCTTTCCAGGTTTACAGCCTGGTGCCGGGCGGCGTGGCCTTCATCATGATGTTCGCCGTCACTGCGGCGACGGCCCTGATGGCCTGGACCCAGGATGCGGAAGTTCTTGCCGCGTTTGCGCTGATCGGCGGCTTTAGCACTCCGGCGTTGCTCTCCACCGGCCAGAACCGTGAAGTTGCGCTGTTCGCTTATGTTGTTGTTTTGGATCTGGGCGCGCTTGCGCTGGTGATTCTGAAGCCCTGGCGGCGTTTGCTCATCTTGAGTTATTTCGGAACCCTGGGGCTGTATATCGGTTGGTACTCCAGCTTCTACGACCTCACCCAGTTGCGGATGACAGTCGCTTTCGCCACGCTCTTCTTCGCCATCTTTGCCGTAACGCCATTGTTAGCGCAGCCCGCGGCGAAAGGATGGATGTCCGATTCGGTGCCTCCGTTGGTGGCCGTGGCGAACGCCGCCGGATACTTTCTGCAGATCTACATCATGTTCGAGGAAGTCGGCACCAAAGACACAGCATGGTTTGCCCTGGCTCTGGCGGCTCTGTACATCTTGCTCAGCCGCCAGAGTCGCGGCCGCAGGGACAATCCCGAAGCGGCGCGGGTCGTCGACCTCCTGCATCTCGCGCTGGCCATCGGCTTCATCACCGTCGCCATTCCCATACGTCTCGATGCTCACTGGGTCACCATAGGATGGTTCGTCGAAGCTGCGGTGCTGTTATGGGTTGCCGAGCGGATTCATTCGGAATTGCTGAACCTGTTTGTCATCGGCGCGCTCATACTTGGGGTAGGCCGCCTGCTGCTGATCGATAATTTCGTCATCACCCAACCGATCTTCAACAGCCGCATGGCGACGTATGCAGTTGCAATTGCCGTGTTGGGTGCGGTGGCGTTGTACGGGAGCCGGCGGAACGACGAAAACGGACGGGTCGCCGCTGCCATTTCCGTGGTTGCGTTGAACCTGTTGGCCCTGATTGCGTTGAGCCGCGAAGTCGCCGACTACTATGCGCAAGAGATCAGCTTTCGTCCCCGAGGACGCTGGGACCCAGCCGCATGGACAGAGTGGCAACATGCGAAGATTGCCCGCGACTTCACCTACTCCGCCCTCTGGATGGCCTACGGCGCCATGCTGATGCTGGTCGGCTTCTGGCGGCGATCGGCGTTTGTGCGCTGGCAGGCTCTGGTTCTGATTGCTTTCACGATTGGCAAAGTCTTCCTCTACGATGTATCGGAACTGGATCGCGGCTACCGCATCGTTAGCTTCATCGTTCTGGGAGCGCTGTTGCTGGCGATTTCGTTTGTCTACCAGCGCGACTGGCTCCGGCTCTCTGGACGCAGCAATTCCTCAGAAAGTCCCGCGAGCCGATGAAAGCCGCGTCCCTTGCGCTCGCGCTGTTGGCGGTTCTGGGCGCGGCTTCACCGCTCGGTCCATCGCTTTCCTATTTCACCAATGTCCGCGACATCCGCGTGAGCCAGCCTGGTTTGCAGAATTACTTTGCCGTGGATGAAGAAATCTGGAGCAGAGTGCGCCCCGATCTGGCGGATATTCGAATTTACGACGGCGAAACTCAGGTGCAATACGCGGTCAGCGAACTGCGCGGGGGAACCTCCAGCCAGGAGGTCGCTGCAAGAATCCTGAACCTAGGCAGCGTCGGGGGACGTACTGAGTTTGATCTCGACCTTTCCGATACGAGCACCGGGCAAACCGGCGAATACGACCGCATCCGGCTCGGCCTTGACGCCAAGGATTTCGTGGTGACCGCATCGGTCGCGGGCAGCAATGAACTCGGCAGCAAAACAGCAACCCAGTTTCCACCGGCGACGCTCTACGACTTCACTCGCGAAGAACTGGGTTCCAATCCGGTGCTGAAGCTGCCGCCTTCAACTTTTCGTTATTTGCACGTCAAACTTTCAGCCGGAGTTTTGCCCGCTCAGGTCAAGAGCGCGGCGGTTTACAACCTGCAGGAAACGAAGGCTGTCTGGACGAGCGTGGGATCGTGCGGTGCGCCTTCTCAACTCGCGCGTACAACGGAAATCAGATGCCAAGTTCCCCCGCACGTCCCGGTGGATCGCGTCCGCTTCGCGGTGGATCCAATGCAAGTCAATTTCCGGCGTGCAGTGGCTCTCTCGGATGCGGGGGGCCATCTCTACGAAAGTGGCGGCGATATTACACGCGTGCGAATGAATCGAGCCGGTACGACGGTGGTCTCGGAAGAACTGGATGTGCCGATCGCCGGCCACAGATCCGGCGAAATGAAGATCACCTTGGATAACGGCGACAATCCTCCGCTGGCGATCTCAGGCGTTCAGTTGCTGTCGGTGGAACGCCGCGTATATTTCGATCCGCAAGGTAAATCGCAGCTCAAGCTTTACTACGGCGATCCCAAACTCGAATCGCCGGTCTACGATTACGCCCGTTTCTTCAAGGCGGACGCGGCAGCGTCCAAAGCGGAGCTCGGCCAGGGGAGTCATAACCCGCTGTACAGCGGCCGTCCGGATGACCGTCCCTGGTCAGAGCGCCACAAGGCGATACTGTGGCTGGCAATGTTAGTGGCAGTGATCGTTCTGGCAGGGCTGGCCCTAAGAGGATTAAAAGCCAAAGCTCTCTCATCCTGAGCGCAGTAAGAATTTCGCTTCGCGAAATTCTTGCGGAGTCCAAGGACCCCTATAGCTACGATGCAGTGGCGCGAGTAGGGGTCCTTCGAATACGGGGCACTTCGCGATGCGAAGTGCCGCCTCCGCTCAGGATGACAAGGATTGTGAGCTGAATGACAGGAAACTTAGCGCATTGATTCTTCGACTTCCGAAATCCAGTCAGGTCGCTTCAGAACTTCGCGCGGTTTGGGGCCATCGGCGGCTCCTACGATCCCGTCGCGCTCCATCAGATCGATAAGATGTGCGGCTCGCCCATAGCCGATCCGCAAGCGGCGTTGCAGCAGGGAAGTGGACGCTTTGCCAAACTCCACTACCAGTCGCACCGCATCGTTGTAGAGCGGATCGTTTTCTTCGGCTCCATCTTCGCCCGCGGATCCGGCTTCGCCGGGGGAGCGCTCGTCTTTCGGGGCTTGCAGGAATTTCTCTTCGTACTCGGCCGAGCCTTGGGACTTCCAGAACTCGACCACGGCGGCGATTTCCTTCTCGGTCACAAAGGGCGCATGCAGTCGATGCAGGCGCGATGAGCCGGAAGGCAGGTAGAGCATGTCGCCTCGGCCCAGGAGGGCCTCAGCGCCGTTGGCGTCGAGAATGGTACGCGAGTCCACCTTGGTGGCAACGCGGAAGGAGATGCGGGCAGGGAAGTTGGCCTTGATCAGGCCGGTGATCACGTCAACCGACGGACGCTGGGTCGCCAGTACCAGGTGAATGCCGACAGCGCGCGCCATTTGCGCCAGCCGGGTGACCGACTCTTCCACATTGCCCGAGTCCAGCATCATCAAGTCAGCCAACTCGTCAATGATAATGACGATGTAAGGCAATGGCCGGTCTTCCGAATCTTCGCCAAACAGACTGCGCGTGCCCTCATCGTCGAACAGTTTGTTGTACTGCTCCATGTTGCGCACGCCTTTTTCTGCCAGCAGTTTCAGGCGGCGTTCCATTTCGCGGACGGCATTGCGCAGCGCATTGGCGGCGAGCTTGGGCTCGGTGATGATCGGCGTGAAAAGGTGCGGCACGCCTTCGTAATTTCCCAGTTCCAAGCGCTTGGGGTCCACCAGGATGAGACGCACCTGATCAGGAGTGGCCTTATACAGAATGGACATGATCATGGCGTTGATGGCCACGCTCTTGCCCGCGCCGGTCGAACCCGCGATGAGCAGGTGCGGCATTCCCGCGAGGTCGGCCGTGACGATGCGTCCATTGATGTCCTTGCCGAGCGCCAGGGTCAGCTTCGATTTGGTGCCGATAAATTCCGAAGACTCGATGTTCTCGCGCAGCCAGATGATTTCACGCTCGCGATTCGGCACCTGAATACCGACCGTCGATTTTCCCGCCATGCGTTCGATCAGGATGCTCTCGGCCTTGAGCGCCAGGCAGAGATCATCGGTGAGATTGGTGATGCGGCTGTACTTGATGCCAGCCTCGGGCTTGTATTCAAACGTCGTAACCACCGGCCCGGGATTGATCTGCGTCACCTGCCCATGGACGTCAAATTCGGAATACTTCTCGGTAAGCACTTGCGCCAGCAGCTTCAACTCATCGGCATCGATCACCTGCTGCCCGTCGGGGCGGTGCAGCAGGCTACTGGGCGGCAACTTGAAACCACCCGCCGCGATGCGGGGCATGGTCGTCTTCGGTTTGGCTCCGGTGTCGGCGCGCTCTGTGACCTCAACATCGGGAATAATGGCTTCCGGATTGGGGCTGGGCGGTAGCGATGCAGGAGGATTCTCCTCGCCACGGCTAGAGACGGTCATACGGTCGATGCCGGTCGGTCGAAGCGTCACAGGCTCATAGGATTGCGCCGGAGCCGCTGCCGAGCGCGCCGGAATCAGCTGCGGCGTGACTGTGGGACGAGTGGCGCGCCGTTTTTCCAGCTCCTTTTGCATTTTCTTTTTCGCCCGGTTCTCCTGCCAATCCTTGTAACGGTTCCAGATTGCGACTACGAAAGCGAAGCGGGTCGGAGCCCAGACTCGCAATGAGGCAAAAGAGAAAGCCGTCGTGAGATACAGCGCCACCGCCAAAATCGTGGCACACACGATATATGCGCCAGCTGGGTTCAAGTAATGGATGAGCACATCGCCGACGATGCGGCCCGCCAGGCCTTCCATCGGAATCACGCCCATCCAACGCACGTGACCGGGCATCAGGGCCAGCAGGGCCGGGACAAACACCAGCAGCCAGAAGGCTCCCAGAGATTTCGCCACCGGTGACGTGATCTTGCGCGAGCGGAACCAGCGCGATCCCATCGCTCCCAGAAACACAGGAACCAGAAACGCTCCGATGCCGAGACCCTGCAACAACAGGTCGGAGACGATGGCTCCCACCAGCCCCACCCAGTTGCGGGCAGACTGCGAGGCGGTCAGCACCGAGGCGCTGTTGAACGACGGATCAAGCGGAGAATACGATGCCAGAGCCAGGAATAAGAGCAGTCCCGAGATACAAAGCACGAATCCGATCAGCTCGTTGAGCCGCCGGTTGTTCGTGGGAGCGAAAATCTGTGAGAAATACTTCATGAGGCGCGTTGGGCCGTCCGGAGCCCAGTAATTATGACAAGAGTCGAGCAGCCCGACAATGAAGGAATGCAGAAAGAGTATCGAGTTAGGTAGCGCCGTCGTCTCGCCGGAATGTGGGCGAGAACGTCCCGCTCGTGCGGGGCGGGCAGAGTGCCCGCCGGACTGCGAGGTCCTGTCACCAAAGCGGGCTAGCCTGCCAACTTCGCGGCGAAAGCCAGCACCAGAATCCCCACCACAATTCGATACACCGCGAACGGAGCGAAGCCGTGCTTCCGCACCCAGGCCATAAACCATGCCACCGCCGCATACGCCACGAGAAATGAAACCACGAAGCCAATCGCCAGCACCACCCAGCCATGGGGATCGATCTGCGAGACTCCGATCGGATTCGCACCCTTGCCGCGCAGAGACTTCAGCAGGTCATAGCAGGTAGCCGCCACCATGGTCGGAATGGAGAGGAAAAACGAAAACTCCAGCGCGGAAGCCCGCGACATTCCAGCCAATTGCCCGGCCGCGATGGTTGACATGGATCGTGAAGTTCCAGGGAAGACCGCCGAGAGAATCTGGCAAGCGCCAATCCAGACGGCTTGGCCCAAGCTCATCGCCTCCATGGTCCAGGTGTGGATGCGGCCCGCACCGGCGGGCCCGGCGGCTTCCGCCGGCGCATTCATGGCGTCGACGATCCACATCACGACTCCCCCAATAAGCAGGGAACTGCCCATTATGGTTAGGCTCTCCAGATGTTTGCCGATGATCTTGGTCAGCAGGAATGCCGGAATCGCAGTGGTTACAAAAGCCACCGCCGTCAGGCCGAGAGGATGGGTCAGAAAGTTACGATCTCCGCGCTCGCCTTGAGGAAACGTCGAGAGCAACTTCGCAATTCGCTCGCGAAAGTAGACCGGCAGGCAAAGGATTGCGCCCAGTTGAATGACGATGCTGTACATCTTCCAATAGCCGTCGGACATGCTGATGTGAAAGAGCGCTTCCGCGATTCGCAGATGCGCGGTCGAGCTGACGGGCAGAAATTCCGTGAGTCCCTCGATAATTCCCAGGACTACAGACAGCAGGTAATGGTTCAAGCTTCCTCCGGAAAATACGAGAAGACAGTATGGCAGAGGTTGCAATACCTTTAAATTGGCAGCGCAGACTCCCCTCACGAGGGCAGCCGCGAGAGGTCTATTGGGTTTCTTTGGGCTTAAGCAGCTGGCGTAAGGGGATCCGTGACAGGGTGCCTTGCTTATAGTCAGTGAGCCAGATCGAATCGTGCCCGAAACGCAGAGAGTCCCCACCCGGACCGATCCACTGGCGCACCACTCTGTTTGTGGTGGCGTCTATGGCGGTGAGTGGTATATCGAAAACGCTAGCCCAGATGAAACCTGCACCCCATGCGATGTCGCCGCCGTGCCCGGGAGTTCCGGCCGCGATGGTGGCGGTCACCCTCTTGCTCTGCGCGTCGATACGCGTCACCGTGCCGTCACCTTGGTTCAAAGTCCAGATCGATCCCTTGCCAGCGGTCAGAAATCGCGGCTTGGGACCAACCGGAATTGTGGCTATGACCTCGCCTGTGCTTGCGTCGACGGCGGTCAACAGGTTTCCAGTCCCGCTTGTTATCCATACCGCGCCATCGCTGAAGCGTGGATTGTAGGAACCCGGCGCGATGGAAATCTTCTTCCGCACCTCGTTGGTGGCAGGATCGATGCGAATCAGCGTACCTGCATCATCGCTGACGATCCAGACGCTGTCGTAGCTGGTTGCGATTCCGCCCTCTTCTCCGGCTGGTCCGATGGGAAGGATGGCGCTGATCCGATTGGCGCTGGCGTCGATGCGGGCAATCGAGTTGGGTTGGCCGCACAGCGGCACCCACAGGCTTTCAAATCCAAAGGCCAGACCTGCGCAGGGGACACCCGGCAGTGGGATGACGGCAACTTCTCTATCTGTGTCGGGATCGATCCGGTGAAGCGAGGCAGGCTTCGAACTGGCGACCCAGACGGCATCGTCTGTGATTTGTACCCAGTCCGCGTCTTTACCGACCTTGAAAACGGCTTCAGGCCTAAGCGAAGCGAAGGGGACTTGAACTTCCTTTACTTCGGGCGGAGCATTCTTGAGATTTGATCCAGAGGATTGCGCTATTCCCACCTGCGCCGAAAGCATGGCAGCCAGCAGAACCAGGCTGCTCTTTACCAGGAGACGGCGGTCTGCGCCGCGCTGGCTCATTGCGTGACGTTGCCGTAGGTCGGGATGCCCTGCTCCATCAGGTAGAGCAGCCGTTGGGCGCGCGCTGCCCAGTCTTCAGACGTGGACTGCGACGCTGCTCTCTGGGCCAGTGCTACCGCCTTGGCGTGCGCCTCCTCCGACTTTTTCGGTTCTTCTTCCGTCTTGTAGATTTCGATGAGCGCTGACCAACGCCAGGCGGCGTCATACAGGGCCTCCCCTAGGGCGGGAGATTGAGGATGGTCGGCAGCGTACTTCTCGTAAATCTCCGATTCCTTCACGGGACACTTCGAACTGCCCTGCCAATCACCGCACAGCTTGTTGTCGATAAGCTGGAAGGCGGCCAGGTCGGCCCACTTGCTTCCGGGAAATTTCTTGATGACCTCTTTCATATATTTTTCTTCCATGCCTTCGCGCAGGTAGGCATCGCGCTCCCGGGCGGAGGGGCGCGAAGACACGTCTATCTTTTCGAGTTGCCAGCGAATATCGGCGGAGCGATACATGGCCTCGCCCGCCAATGGAGAAGTGGGAAAGTAATCGGCCACACAGTAATAGAGGCGCATGGCATCCTGCGCGGCGCCATTGCGTCCGTGCCTCCGGCTGGCCTGATCTTCGGAGTCGACGGCTTCGCCGAACAATATTTTGTCGCCGTTTGGAGTGGAAGATCGGATCACTCCCTTGTCGAGTACCCAGCCGGTGACTGTGCGTTCCTCAGTGAGATTGGCTTCGACGTGCGCCCACTCCCGGCTGGTTTCGAGCACAATGATTTCGCGCCCGCGGTCCATTTCAGCGAGTTTCGCAGAGCTGGTATCGGGAGAGAGATAGATCTGAGCGACGCGTACGATAGCCCCTCGCTGGAAGTCAGCCGCATTGGCAGGAAGGGCGAAGAAGAGCGCGAGCATGCAACCGATGGATAGGAATGTCCTGCACAAAGTAGCGCCGTCTCGGAGGCTGTCCGGGGGGCGTCCGGCCCGCCGAGGGCTGTCATCCCGAGCGTAGTCGCACATTCGTTCACGAATGTGCGGCGGAGTCGAGGGACCCCTACTCCCGGCAATGGCTCTTAGCGCTAGGGGTCCTTCGACTTCGCCCAAACTTCGCGCAGCGAAGTTTGGGCTACGCTCAGGATGACAAAGTGCATCGGCCGTCACGACTTGTCGCTCCTAATTTCCGCGAGCATCTGCGCTTCCACGTTTCCGCCACTGATTACTGCCACGTTCAGCGTCGTTCTCGGCAACTGGTCGCGGTGGAACAGGAAAGCCGCCACGGCTACCGCCCCGCTCGGTTCAGCCAGCGTTTTCGGATCAGCAGCCAGGCGCTGCATGGCTTTTCGGATTTCGTCCTCGCTCACGGTGACAATGTCATCGACATAGCGGCGGATGTGTTCAAAGTTGATGGCGCCAATGCTTTGGGTGCGCAGTCCGTCGGCCAGAGTCCGGGTCGTTTCTTCGGCCGTGGCCTGTACGATTTTGCCGGAACGCAAGCTGGCCTGGGCATCGGCTGCGAGTTCCGGTTCGGCGCCGATCACTTTCACTCCAGGCTTGCTCAGCTTGATGGCGGTAGCGATTCCACTGAGCATTCCCCCTCCGCCCACCGGCGCAATGATGGTTTCCACGTCAGGCAAGTCTTCCAGGATCTCCAGTCCCATGGTGCCCTGTCCCGCGATGATGAATTCATCATTGTAGGGAGGCACGATCACGTAGCCGTGGTGCGCGGCCAGTTCTTCGGCTTTGGCCTGCCGCTCGGAACTTGCCGGACCCACCAGTATGATCTCCGCACCCAGCGCAATGGTTGCCTCGCGCTTCACTGCCGGCACATTTCCCGGCATCACGATGACTGCTTTCACCCCCAGAGCCCGCGCCGCATAGGCGACGCCCTGAGCATGATTACCACTGGAATAGGTAATTACGCCGCGCTTAATCGCTTCCTTGGGAAGAGAAGCAATCTTGTTATAGGCGCCACGCAACTTGAACGAACCGATGGGCTGCAGGTTTTCCGGTTTCAGGTAAAGCTGCCGTCCGTCCTTTTGCTGGCTCGACTCGTGAATGTGGGATGGAATCAGCTGCGTATGGACGGCCACGCCGCGCAGACGAGATTGCGCTTCGCGAATGTCATCAAGGGTGACGATGAGGGTGTCTCCATTTGTCATCCTGAGCGCAGGTTGAACTTCGCTTTGCGAAGTTCAACCGAAGTCGAAGGACCCCTATAACTGAGTACAGTGCCGAAGGTAGGGGTCCTTCGACTGCGCAGCCGCTTCGCCCAGGCGAAGCAGCCACTCCGCTCAGGATGACAGCTAAATTTCCAGTATCACCGGCATGATCAGTGGCCGTTTCTGTGTTTGCTTGGAAACATAGCGCTTCAGATCAGCCCGAATCTTCTCTTTAATCACGCCATAGTCCGCTTTTTCTTCCGCGCTCGATGAGTCCAGCGTTTGCATCACGATCTGCCGTGCTCCATCAACGAAGCCATCTTCTCCTGGGGAAAAGCCGCGCGTCACAATTTCAGGCGAAGTTTCAACTTTGCCCGTCAGTTTATTGATGGCAATGATCGGCAGCACAATGCCGTCCTCGCTCAGATGCCGGCGATCTTTTACGATGAGATCTTCCACCACGTCGGTGCGCGAGCCGGAGTCGATGCAGACCCTGCCCACATTCACGCGGCCGGCTTTGCGCGCCCCCAGTTCATCGAACTCGAGGACATCGCCGCTCTCGATCAGCATCACGTTGCCGACCGAGCCTTTCATCGCGGCTGCCATCTCGGCATGCAGTTTCAGTTGCCGGTACTCGCCATGGATGGGAATAAAATATTTCGGCCGCACCAGATTGATGATCAGCTTTAATTCTTCCTGGCTGGCGTGCCCGCTGACATGTACTGGTGGCGACGAGCCGTCGTCATAGATCACATGCGCCTCGCGCCGGAACAGGTGGTCGATCATGCGATAGATGGCTTTCTCGTTGCCCGGAATGATCCGGGAGGAGAGCATCACGGTGTCGCCCTTTTCGATCTTGGCGTGCTTGTGATTGTCGACGGCGGCGCGCGAGAGCGCCGACATAGGCTCGCCTTGGGTACCGCTGATCAGCACGCATACTTTTTCCGGCGGAAAATTCTTCATCTCGCCGGGATGGATCAGCAAGCCCTCGGGAATCTCGATGTAACCAAGATCTTCGGCGATCTCAGCGGAATTGTTCATGGAGCGCCCGGCAAATGCCACCTTGCGTCCGTGCTGCGACGCCATCTCCACCACCAGCTTGATACGATGAATGGAAGATGAAAAGCACGAGATGAACAAGCGGCGCTTGGTGTGCGCAAACACCTCGTCAAACTTTCGCCGCACCGCGCGCTCACTCGGCGTATAGCCTTTGCGCTCGACATTGGTCGAATCTTGAAACAGCGCCAGCACTCCGGTTTTGCCGTATTCGGCGAAGGCGTGCAGATCGAACAGCCGGTTGTCTGTGGGCGTGGGGTCGACTTTGAAGTCGCCGGTATGAATGATTACGCCCAAAGGCGTGTGCACGGCGAGCGCCACGCAATCCACCAGGCTATGCGTCACCTGTATCGGATTGACCGTGAACGGGCCAATCTTGAAACTCTCGCCCGGGCGGATTTCCCTTAGATCGGCGTCGTCCAGCAATCCATGCTCTTCGAGCTTGTCTTCGACATAGGCCAGGGTGAACTCCGTGCCCCAAACCGGCACGTTCAATTCGCTGAGAATCCAGGGCAGGGCGCCGATGTGGTCTTCATGCCCATGAGTGAGCACGATACCCTTTACCCGTTGCCGGTTTTCAATGAGATACGAAATGTCGGGAACAACAATATCGACGCCCAGCAGTTCGGCCTCGGGGAACATCAGGCCGCCGTCGATGACGATGATATCGTCACCCCATCGCACGGCCATGCAGTTCATTCCGAACTCGCCCAGGCCGCCGAGGGGTACAATTTGCAATTTTCCAGTTGGCATGCGGTGCATTGATCGTAGCACAGTAGCGCCAGCATCCTGCGGGCGAGACAGCCGCTAGAAATATGGAGGACGGACGTCCCGCCCGTCTTGTACGGGCGGTTGCACGACGGGCGAGGACGCCCGTCCTCAATCTAATCGTCTGTTTAGGTTTCCCGCGCGGGCGAGGGCGCCCGCGCTACACCTCAATCGTAATCTTCCCACCGGTGTGCTATCTGCGGTAAGGTGGAAGAACATGGTTGAGCGAGAGCGCAAGACGTGGTTGCGGCGACGGGTTGAGGACGGCTTGCGTCGCGGCTTCCAGCGTGCCTATGAAACCGTAAAGGTCGATCCCGCCAAATTTCTGCTGCAAGTGCGGGCCGCTTACGGACTGCCGATCACCAACTTTCAAGGCGTCTATTCGCTGGAAGTCGGCCAGCTGGATGACCTGGCGCACCGTGTAATTCGCAGCGGGATGAAAGTCGCGGCCGCGGAAGGCGCTGGATTCGGCCTGGGTGGCCTGATCACCATCATTCCAGATCTAGGAATTCTTTCGGGTGTGACCTTGCGCACCATTCAAAAGCTCAGCTTGCTTTACGGTTTCGAATTCAATACCGAAGAAGAGACCGCCGAACTGTGGATTGCCGCTGCCAGCGCCGCCGGCGTCGACATCAGCCGTGAGTTACTGGAGAAAGAAGTGGTCAGCAAGTTCGTGCCTCGGGTCATCCAGCGCATCGCCGCGCAAGCCAGCAGGGAAGTCGTGGAAAAATGGTCTGGACGCATTATTCCTCTGGCCAGTTCCATCATCGGCGCCGGCTTGAATTATTATTTCGTGCGCGCCTGGGGAGAACGCGCCCGCTCCCACTTCCGCAAACGGCACATGGAGATCCGCAGCCGCATGGTGGAAGGAAAACTGATCGTGGTGTCTGATCCACAGCTTTCATCCTGAGCGAAGTTGCGGCTTCTTCACGAAGCCGCGGCGCAGTCGAGGGACCCCTATGAGCGCAACGGCTTTCTGCAGTCGTGAGCAGTTGCAACTAGAGAGAGAAAATGTATAGATCATACGGGTCCTTCGACTCCTGCGCTCAGGATGACGCGGCTTAGAAGCTCTTGACCGCAAAGCTCGCAAAGAAAATCCGCAAGGTTCGCAAAGAAAATTCAACCAGCCATGAAAACGTTTGAATGCGCCGCTATTCTCTTCGATCTGGACGGGGTTCTGGTCGACTCTACTCGCTCGGTTACTCGGCAGTGGCGCAGGTGGGCTGAGGAACACGATATCGATCCCCAAAGGGTCGTCGAGATCGCGCATGGCGTGCGCTCCATCGAAATCATACGAACGCTGGCGCCAAACCTGGATGCGGTTGCCGAAGTTGCGAAACTGGAAAAGCGCGAAGCCGACGATCAGGAAGGTGTCGCCGTCATGCCCGGCGCGGCCGACCTGATCCGAGCCATCCCCGAGGCGCGCTGGTGCGTGGTGACGTCCGGCACCCGCTATCTGGCCACGGCCCGCCTGAAGCTGGCAAACTTACCCACGCCCAAGGTGCTGGTTTCGGCCAACGACGTGGCGAAAGGCAAACCCGACCCCGAGCCTTATTTGATGGGAGCCAAACTGCTGGGCGTGAATCCCGTCGAGTGCCTTGTGATCGAAGACGCTCCCGCCGGCATCCGCGCAGCCCACGCCGGAGGCATGAAAGCCGTTGCCATCACCAGCACGTATCCGGCGACGGAGTTGCAGGAAGCCGACGCGGTCGTAGAAAAACTCGCGCAGATCAGAGTTGGCTCAGGTCGCTCGCGAGGACTAACGGTGGGCGTCGAATAGATCGCGCCTCGGCTCAGCCGTAGGGAGCAGCTACCTGGAAGTCCTGTGAAGAGCCGCGAAGCGGCGCAAGAATGAAGCCCCGGGCGCAAGCGCGGGGTTAACACCCATAATGACACAGCCCCGAAGGGGCGAAAGAAACCGTCGCGAGAATCAGCGCAGCCATTCTTCCAACTCAATTCCCCGATCGGTCTTCTCGTCGCGATATTTCACGATGACCGGCGTGTACAGGGAAAGATTCCACTCCGCCGCCTGTCCTTTTTTCACGGCTCGCGATCCGGGAACAACGACGGCATTCTCCGGTACTTCCAAGGGCTGGTCACCCGACGCCTTATAAACCTGGCCGCGCACCATGTCATAGAGTGGCGTGGATCGAGTCAAAATCGTACCCGCGCCCAGCACGGCTCGCGTTCGCACCAGGGTCCCTTCATACACGCCGCAATTGCCGCCCACCAGCACATCATCTTCGATAATGACCGGCGCTGCGTTGACCGGCTCCAGCACCCCGCCAATTTGGGCGGCCGCGCTGAGATGTACCCGTTTGCCAATCTGCGCACAGGACCCGACGAGAGCGTGCGAATCCACCATCGTGCCTTCATCCACGTATGCACCGACGTTGATAAACATGGGTGGCATGCAAATTACCGACGGCGCGACATAAGCTCCTTCCCGCACCGAGGATCCCCCAGGAACCACACGTACTTTGTCAGTCACCGCGAACTGGCGGGCGGGGAACGTGTCTTTATCCACGAACGACAGCGTGGCATCGCCCATCTTGGCCAGCTCGCCCAGGCGAAAGCCCAGCAGAATGCCCTGTTTGACCCAGGCATTCACCTTCCAGTCGCCGTTTAGCTTTTCCGCTGCGCGGATCTTTCCCTCCGTGAGTTGCTCGCGAAATTCGAGAAACGTCTTGCGGGCGTCCGGATTCTGTTCGACCTCGCCTAGTGTGGCAAGGCGCTCAATGGCAGATTGCAGGGAAGGCATGAGAAGGGAAGTATAAAGGAACTGGTAGCGCCGGCGTCCCACCGGCTGTCGTGAGGGCATCCCGCCCTCACTCAAGACTCCCGAACAATGGTCTTCAAATGCACTTGCACTCGCTCCGAATCAGCACGCCCGGCATGTGGTGCGATGCCTCGCGCGCCTCGGAGAGCGTCGGATAAGGACCGTGCCAGCGCGCATGGTTGGCATCGTGTCCCGCCGGACGCCCTTTGCCGTGATTGCACTGCCCGCATCCTGAGCGGTGCAGGACGATCTTATGCGGACCGGCCAGCCAGTTTTCGTAAACGTAAAAATCGGCCGCATCCACGGCAGCGGTGGCCGGCTTGCTTATCAACCCCGCTTCGGCAGCGACTTTTTGCAGCTTGGACCGGGTATCGCGCCGCATGGGCAGCATAGGTAGCCGGTACACTTCTTCGATCTTGTCCATCATGGCCAGCACCGCCTTCACTGGCAGCGGGTTGGACTCAATGAAGTTAGCCTGCATCAGCGGCAGATATTTCCGGTGAATGCGCCGGGCAGTTTCCCAATCATTGTTCAGCGCAGCCCGAGTCATTTCGGACATCTCACGCGGAATTTCGTTGGAAGCCACGGAGATGATGCCCACGCCGCCGAGCGCGATCAGCGGTAACGTGATGGCGTCATCACCTGACAAGACAGCAAAGCTTTCCGGAACCGCGTTGCAAACTTCGGCCATCTGGCTGATGTTGCCGCTGGCTTCCTTCACTCCTGCAATGTTAGGGACCTCTGCCAGCCGCGCCAGCGTGCCCGGTTCGATGTTCGCTCCAGTGCGACCCGGCACGTTATAAAGAATGATCGGCTTATCGACGGCTTCGGCGATGGCGCGAAAGTGCCGGTACTGCCCTTCCTGGGTCGGCTTATTGTAGTAAGGCGAAGCCGTGAGGATGCCGTTGACTCCGGGCAGCGCAGTCAACTCCTTGGCCTTGTCGACCGCATCCTGAGTCGAGTTCGAAGTTGCGCCGGCCACAATGGGCACCCGCCCCGCAACCACTTCAACCGTAATAGCGATGACCTGCAGCCATTCGTCATGGGACAGCGTCGGGGTTTCGCCAGTGGTGCCGCAGGGGACGAGAAAATCGATCCCCGATTCCACCTGCCAGCCGACGAGGTTGCGCAGGGCAGTCTCGTCAATCGACCCGTCCTGTCGAAACGGAGTGACTAAAGCCGTACCGCAGCCACGGAATTGCATGAGATAAAGATAACGCTAATCGGGGTGGGAGCAAAACTGCAGATGATTTCGGGGCCAGCTCGAACCACGTAGGGGCGGGCGCCCCGCCCAGCCGAGCAAAGCTCGGCGAGTTACGTCTCTCTCCAAATATCCTTGAAATCAAAAAAGCCCTTTTTCCCCGCCAGCCATTCCGCCGCCCGCACCGCGCCTTCGGCAAATCCCCGTCGGGACTTGGAATCGTGGCAGAGATAAATGGTGTCGTTCGGCGAATCGAGCACGATCTCATGCAGGCCAACCACATCGCCCTCGCGGAACGAGGTGATCTCCAGTTCCTTGCCGGAGGCGTCGCTGATGATCTTCTGCAGCGTCACCGCCGTCCCGGACGGCGCATCTTTCTTCTGCTCATGATGACGCTCGAATATCTGTCCCGAATATTGATGCTGCAAGATTCCCGCGGCGGTGCGGGCGGCGTCGAAAAGCAGATTGATTCCGATGGAAAAGTTCGCGGCATACATGAACCCAGACCCATTCTTTTCGACCAGTTGGCGTACCTTTCCCAGATCGCCGTACCAGCCGGTAGTGCCCACCAGCATGTTCTTGCCGGCTTGTACGCATGCCTCAATGTTTCCCAGGACGGCCTGCGGTGTGGTGAAATCGACTACGACATCTACATCGCGCAATTTCTCTCTAGTAAGGGCGGACGCGTTGGGATTTTCCGCGGCGGACAACAATGCAATGCCATGGCCTCGCTCCCGCGCCACTTCCGCGACCAGAGAGCCGGTTTTACCGCGACCCAGGATAAGCAGGTTCACAAAATAGTTCCTCGAGATTCTGTGCCGACAGCGCGACAAAGCCAACCGCAGCGGCTGAAGCCGTTCTGTCACGAAGCCGTTTGCGGCACGACTGAAGTCGTGCCCTTCCAACTACTCCAGACGCGACTATGCGAAAACTTCCGGATCCAAATCCGAGAAGAAAGTCTTGTGCAGGCGTTGCACCACGTCTGACACGACATCCTCCTCAACCACGAACGTCAGATTGATCTCGGATGCTCCCTGCGAAATCATGCGGATCTTGACGTCCGCCAATTCGCCGAAGACGCGAGCCGCAATGCCCGGAGTATCGCGCAGATTTTCTCCCACCAGGCAGACGATGGCTTTGCGTCCTTCATATTTTACGTCCGCCAGCTTGGCCAGATCTGCTGCCAGCGGCGGAATGGATTCGTTCGAGTCCACGGTGAGCGACACGCTTACCTCGGAAGTAGAGACCACGTCCACCGCCACACGATGCCGATCGAAGGCGGCGAAAATTGCGTTGAGAAAACCATGCGCCATCTGCATGCGGGGAGAGGCGATGTCCACAATGGTGATGCGCTTCTTGACCGCAATGGCCTTAAAGGAATTTCGGCACTGGGCCACGCGGGCGCTGATTCGGGTTCCTTCGCAATCCGGATTGCTGGAATTGAGGATGTAGACCGGAATATTTTTCTGCACAGCGGGCAACACCGTCGCCGGATGCAGGACCTTGGCTCCGAAGTAGGCCAACTCCGCTGCTTCGTCGAAGCTGATTACCTTGATTCGGTGAGCATCCGCGCAGAGGCGTGGGTCGGTGGTCATCATGCCGTCGACGTCGGTCCAAATCTCGATGCGTTCGGCTCCCAGACCGGCGCCAGCGATGGCGGCGGAATAGTCAGAGCCGCCGCGTCCGATTGTGGTCGTAATACCAGCCTTAGACGCTCCGATGAAGCCTCCCATAACCGGCACTTTCCCCGCCGCCACCAGCGGCGCGACTTTCGCTTGCAAGCGCTGATTGGTTTCTTCGAACTGGGGTGCGGCGCGCATGTGAGCGCTGTCCGTTACCAGCCATTCGCGGGAATCTACCAGCGTCGATGACATGCCCAGCGCCGAGAAGGCCGCCGCCACGATTTTGCTGGAGAGTATTTCTCCAAAGGCCGAAACGTAATCTGTGGTGCGCGGTGTCAATTCGCCGACGGCGGAGATGCCACGCAGCAATTCTTCCAACGTCTCGAAATCAGCTCCGAGATCGCTGTGAAACTGGGTGAAGAGAGCCGTTCCCAGCAATTCTCCGGCAGTGTTGTAGTGGCGTTCCTGCAAAGCGCGGCAGAGCTTCAGCGCCGTCTTGCGATCCCCGGCCCCAGCGGCGCGTGCCATCGCCAGCAACTGGTCGGTCACCTTGGCCATGGCACTGACCACGACTACCGGCTTTTGCTCGAGGCGGCCTTTAACGATTGCGCCCGCACGCTCGATCGCCTTGGCATCCTGTACCGAGGTGCCGCCAAATTTCATGACGATCATTGAGGTAGATCCCTCAGACAGGGGGAAGCAAGGACGAGAGCATTCTTAAAAACTAAAACCACGAAGGACACGAAGTTACACGAAGGGAACCCTCGCTCAAGCATTGAAAGCGCGCCGCTCACTCGAGATAGCCCTGCACCTTCAGCAACTCGGCATTCAGCAGCGCCGCGCCGGCCGCGCCGCGAATCGTGTTGTGCGAGAGCACCGTGAACTTCCAATCGAGCACGCCACACGGACGCAGCCGGCCCACCGTCGTCGTCATTCCGTTTCCAGAGTCGACATCCAAACGCGGCTGGGGACGGTCGCTCGGCGTCATATACTGCACCGGCTGTGCCGGCGCGCTGGGCAGATTCATCTCCTGCGGCAGGCTGCGAAATTTGTTCCACACCTCGATGATCTCCTCGGGCTTGGCCTTCTTTTTAAATTTCACCGAGACCGATTCGGTGTGGCCGTCCTCGACCGCCACGCGGTTGCACTGGGCGCTCATGCCAAATGAGCCCATCACAATGCCCGAGCCATTCAGTTTGCCCAGCAGCTTGCGAGTCTCCTCTTCCATCTTCTCTTCTTCTTTCGAAATGTAGGGAATCACATTGCCCAGAATATCGAGAGAGGCGACGCCTGGGTATCCGGCGCCGCTCACGGCTTGCATAGTGACCGCCATGACCGTGTCCAGACCGAACGCGTCCTGCAAAGGCGCTAACGCGATGACCAGCCCGATCGCTGAACAATTCGGATTCGTCACCACGAAGCCGCCGGACTTCTTGCGCCACGCCTGGCATTCCAGCAGCTTGACGTGATCGTGATTCACTTCCGGAATGACCAGGGGTACATCTTTCTGCATGCGCAGCGCGCTGGAGTTAGTGATCACGGCGCATCCGGCTTCGGCGAAACGAGGTTCCATCTCGGCTGCGACCGAGGCATCGAGCGCGGCAAAAATAACTTTCGGCGCGCCCTCCGGAGTGGCCGGCGCAACCCGCATTTCCGCAATCTGTTTGGGAATAGCCGTCTTCAGCTTCCAGCGGGCGGCTTCGGCATATGGGCGGCCCTCGGAGCGGTCGGAAGCCGCCAGCCAGGCTATCTCAAACCAGGGATGATGCTCCAGCAACTGGACAAAGCGCTGCCCCACAATGCCGGTGGCGCCCAGAACGCCGATGGGAATTTTTGCAGTCATAGAGGTGTGTTGGGATTTTACAACAACGATGGCGTGAGACCCACGGAGCCGGGAGCGAAACAGTTACCGACCAGTGTCAATGTTAAGCGCTGACATACCACCACGTGGTCGGTTATGTTCGGGGAGTAATTTCGGAGCCAAATGAGTATTCATTCAACGGGCCGAAGCGTTTCTTCTCGGCATAAAGGCGCCAGCGTCGCCACACGATTCGTAAACTGGCCATGATTGGAATGGAAAGGTAGATGCCCAGCACGCCCGCGATCTCGCCTCCCGCGAGCACTCCAAAGATCGCGGCCAAGGGGTGAAGCTCCATGCTTTGCCCCATCACCCGGGGCGAAATCACGTAATCCTGGATCAGGCGCCACGCTGCCAGAAAAACCAACAGCAACAACCAATGGGGATAACTCATCAACATGGCAACACTGAAAATAAGAACAGCCGCCACCAGCGGGCCTACCACGGGTATGAACTCCATCATGCCGCCCGCCGTACCCAGCACGAGCGCATAAGGAACGCCCGCCAGTTCCAGAAACGCTAAATAGGCAACAAACGAAAAAGCCGCCAGCGTCAATTGGGCACGGATGAACTGGGCCAGCATCTGGTTGAGATCTCCCAGCACGCCCTCGAGAAATTCGCGCTGTGGACGGGAATGCACCAGGGAGAGCAAGACTTCGCCGAACGAGCGACCGTCTTTGAGGAAGAACGCGGCCAGAATGGGCACGACGATCAGCAACCAGGCTTGCTGGGCCACATCGGCCACGCGCAAACCGATGCGCTGCGCCAGACCGAGAAGTTCATTGCGATGGTTGGCCAAGAGGTTTGATACCTGCACCCTGGTGGAGACGCTCCAACCCTGCTCTTTCCCGATCTGTTCGGCGATCTGGCCAGAACTGACGGTTTCGAGGAGTTTGGGCAGGGACTCACTCAAACGCTGTGCCTGGCGCGCGATCTGCGGGCCCACGAAAAAGAAGAATGTAATCAGGAGAGCGAGCAGGAGCAAGTAAATCACGGCGATTGCCCGCCCGCGTCCCCGCACCCACTTTTCTACCCGCGAGACCACGGGGTCAACCAGGTAGGCAAAAAAGACGGCAAAAAGAAATGCAATCAGGGTGCGGCGCGCGATGTAGAGAAATCCGAGAGCCAGCGCGAACAAGAGCACCGTGAACAGGACCCGCGACGTACGTACGTCAATCAGGGACATTGAAGCCTTTCCCCACCTAGTCGCGCACTACTTCTGTATTATCGGCCGCCACCAGAATCCGGACCAGTTTGAATTGATCGTCCAGCCACAGCGACCAGTCTCCCGCGTCGCTCTTCAACACAAAGTGACTGAGTTCCCGCTCCGCGCCGCGCACCGAAATTTTGTCTTTTCCGCTGAAAGCCAGGCTTACCAGCAGGGAAGAACGCTGGTGCGGATTGACGACGCCGAATTTCACCTGCTGGTTCTGCGGACAGGCGACCACTCCCTTGTCCTGATGGCAGCCGCTGGCCAGATACTTCCAAACCAGAATCTCCCGGTGCACGAAAAAATAGTCGTCCAGAACATTGGTCGAAACCGGCAGCAGGAAGGGATGCTCCTCCTCTTTCTCTTGCGGATTATTCTTAGAGCGTTCGATCAGAAGGCTGTCATTGGGCAGAAGCACTGCCTGTGCCTTCCCGGGACTGACTTCTTTCCACTCGTATTTCCGCAGATCTCCGTTGGGAGAGAGTTGCAACTCCGAGGTCTGGTCCGCGGGGTCTACACCCGGCTCGGTCTTGAATTCGGAGGTGGCAATGCTTCCTGCCGAATTCTGCTGAATGGAAAATCTCTCGGTGGCGATCCTCCGTCCATTCATGAATACGCCAAAAGAGCCGGCATCCACGGTCTGGGTCGCAGGTTCCTTATCTTTATCCTTGCCCGGCGCCAGCACCGGTGCCGAGATCGCCATAAGGCAGGAGATTCCCACCATCAGAGCCGTTCTAAACTTCACGTCGCACTCCTTCGAAATCTGCTATGCGATATTCAGTCGACTTCGACTGGCAAACCCGATTCGCCCGCTTATCGAAGTCCCAGGCGGGTAATCGCTTCCACGGCTACCGCCTCTACATCTTTGCCCGACGTTTCGATGCGTAACTCAGCCTTCAGGTAGCAAGGCCGGCGGCTCTCATAGAGCCGGTGAAACTCCTCCGCATCACCCCGTAACGGGCGCTCCAAACCTTGCTCCCGGCAGCGGCGGAACAGTTCTTCAGCGGGCGCGTCCAGAAAGATGGTTGGCCATCCCGCCTCTTCGAGCAAGGCGGCATTGTCCGCCTGCGCGAACGCACCACCTCCCAAAGCGATGACCCTGGCGGAAGGCTGGCGTTCGCCCACCAGCGACCGCAGAGCCTCGTGTTCCAACTTTCGGAACACAGCTTCGCCCGACTGCCTAAAAATCTGCTCGATCGACCGCTGTGCCCGAGCCTGGATGCGCTCGTCCAGATCTTCGAAAGGCCAGCCCAGCCGACGGCTTAAGGCCGCGCCCACGCTGCTCTTGCCCGCGCCCATGAATCCCACCAGCACCACGGCTCGAACCCCGGAGACAGGCTTGGACTTCGTGGTGTCGAACGGCCCACCGGGGCGTTTGCTCATGTAGGGCGGCAATCTGCGGAGACGGATCGTCCCGCCAGCCTCTCATTTATCTTAATTTTTAGACCGTTTTAGAGCGTGTTCTGACGCTTCTTGAGGTGGATTTTACCACTGAAGGAAAACAACCGGACCGAAGATGCTGCCTTGTTCATCGTACCTGCGAAGGCACTCCCTGCCCGGACCACGAACGGAGTGTGCTTGGGTTCCAGCAGAAAGTCATTCTCCACTTTGCCCCGGACAGATCGTGCGGTCACATCGATCGAGGCATCGTTCGGAGCGCTGGCCTCGATATCTCCGCTATGGCTGGTCAGCATGTATTCGCCGCTGTTGCCGAAATCGCCTTCGTAGTGAATCTTGCCGCTGGTGGAATTTACCTGCACCAGGGGGCCATTCACCGAGTTCAGCACTACATCTCCGCTGACCGACGTGATCTCCACGTGTCCGTTGCGAATATTATTCAGGGCTACCGAGCCGTTGAGGGTCCGAACGTGCACGTGAGCGTCGCTGATGTCGCGCACTTCCACGTTGGCCTGGCTGCCTTCGAGAGTTACATCGCCGTGCAGACCTTCCGCATGAAGCACGCCGGTGGACGATCGCAAGGTCACGCTGGCATCGGACGGTACCGACACTTCATAGTCCACTCGCCCGGCGTCGGTATTGGCCTCGGAAAGAAGATGGCTGAGCACGTCCACGCGGTTTCCGTTCTGGCTGTGATCAATCTCGACCTGGTCGGAATGAAGGACGGCGATTACGATGACCTGACTGCCCGAGCCTGGCTTCACAGAAATAGGCCCATACTGATTGGTAATGGAGATAACTGCCCCGGGACCCACCGTGAATCGGAATTCTTTCCGAGCTTCGGCCGAGGCGCAAATCGCCGTTGCCAGAATTACGAATGAAACCAGTTGTAGCTGCCGCGCTCTCGCCATAAGTTCCCCTCTCACAGACCGGAACCACTAAACCGGTGAGCTTATGAGCTTCCTGGCCTGCACTTACACTTCCCATCCTGCTGCTCGTCCAGCCAACTAGGGCAGCGAACGGTCCAAAGCCATCTCGTAGACCGTCGCGCGTTGCTCATACGCGTCCATGACGATCTGCTGCGCTTCCTCGTCATTGGGATCAGCCTGTGCGGACGCCTCGGCATCTTTAATGTAGTCGTTCACATTCTGCAGATTGGAGGCGTACTGCGCCTGCATCGCAGGAGACCGCGAAGCCACGGCGGCCAGCACCTGGTCGTCGTCGTTATTATTTGCGATCGGGGCCCTCTGAGAAGTCGACAGCGCGGCGGGCAGAGCGGAAGAAGTCGTGTCCAGATGTGCCGAAAGTCTCGAATCTGCCGATCCTCTTTGGAAGATGACAATTCCGAACGCGACCAGAACCATAGCGGCGACCGGCGCCAGCCAAGCCATGTTCCAGCGCCGCGCTCGCGCCGGTACCAGCGAAGGGCCCAGATGGGGATCGCGGATGATCCCTTCCTGCCGCAAGACAATTTCAATCGAGTTCCACACCCGCGGGTTGGGCTCGGCCGATTCCTGCAACTGTCGCGCCTCACGTGCGATCAGATCCAGGTCCGCGACCAGATCTGAACAGGTGGAACATGATTTCAAATGCGAATCCTGTTCAGCTGTCGGGCCACTTTCAAATGCTTCCGGCAAAGACTCCTGAAACTCTGAGCAGTTCATACTTCGTCTCCCCCAAAATACCGCCTTTATCGCTCCCTACGGCTTGACGGCCTTTTCGGCTCTGCTCGTCTTGAGCGATTCGCGCAATTTCATGCGCGCTTTGTGTAGCTGAGATTTGCTGTTTCCGATGGAGCATCCCACCATAGCAGCGATCTCGTTGTGTTCGAATCCCTCTACGTCATGCAGTACAAAAATCCTTCGATATCCCGGCGGCAGCGCTTCCACGGCCCGCTGCAATCGAAGCCGGTCGATCGAACCCGACAACACTGGGTCTGGCGCGCCCGGTTCCTTTTTAGGAGCCTCATCCTCGTTTTCCAGCGTCTCTTCCAGCGGAACAACGGGAAGACTCTTCTTGCGCAACTGCATCAGGACAACGTTTACCGCCATCCGGTGCAGCCAGGTGGAAAAGGCTGATTCGCCTCGAAAAGTGGCAATCTTGCGAAATAACTGCAGAAAAGCTTCCTGAGTGAGGTCTTCAGCTTCGGCAGTGTTTGCCGTCATGCGGAGACACAGCGAATAAACGCGCCGCTTATGCAGTCCGTACAAAAGCTGAAAAGCTTCTGCATCACCCTGCTTGGCACGTTCGATCGCTTCAGCTTCGGAAAGCTTGTCGCCCTGTAGTTTTCTCGCGTCCGTCAAGTCGCCTTTTCCGGCCGCACTAAATCAGATGCGGCGTAACTATCTTTTCGTTGTACTGCTTGCAGGGTTTGACATTGACCTGAACCCGCTTCGAGCCGGAACCCTCGTCCAGCCTGCGCCCAACGCTGCGGGATGACCTTGGTAACAATCAGCAGCCTATCGGGGAGGGGCAAACCACGTCAACTATGGATCTTGGTAGTTAATTCTTGATAGCTATGATTCTTGGTAGTTTTCCGCGCGCTCACGTCGTTTTGTGGGGGCCGCTCTGTTCTAACGACAATTGAAGATAGCTGCGAGCTCTCGCCGAACCCCTCCCCGATCGGCATCAACGGGGGCCTGCCGCGCCCAACCCCAAAACAGGTCGCTGCATCTTAACCGCCTGCTTACCCGCCTGCACCGCTCCTGCAGCATCTCTTCTCGCTTGGGGAAAAGTGTGTAAGCCAGAGAAACGCATTTCAGGAGGAATTACAACGCAATGAAAGCCTTCATCTTTGTGCTCGTACTCAGTTGTGGCTTGGCTCTGCCTTCGGCGCTGATGGCGCAGGACTCCGATCATGTCGAAGTAGGAGTCTTCGCCGACTATCTCAACCTCAGCACGACCGATCCTCATATCAACTTCGTTGGCGTCGGAGGCCGGGCGGCTTTCAACGTTCATCCCAACGTCCAGCTGGAAGCCGAGATGTCCTACGACTTCAAGCGTAGTTTCTCCAGCGTCTTCTCGAACGGCGTGAGCACAGAGCTGGTGAATACCGATCTCCGCCCTCTCACCGCGCTGTTTGGGCCTAAATTTCAGACCAGTTCGGGACCCTTCCGGGCGTACGTGACTGGGAAACTTGGCTTCATTAATTTCAGCGTCTCTGACCAGAACGCGGGCAGCGGATTCATAGGAGCGCTGGGCGGCGTTCAGACCGGGGATACCCGCTTTGCCGCGTATCCGGGTGCGGGGGTGGAAGGATTCTGGGGCCCCATCGGATTGCGTCTTGAGGCCGGCGACGAAATCTACTTCGATAACGGCACTCACAACAACCTGAAAGTAACCTTTGGTCCGGCATTCCGGTTCTAGGACTGGAATTCGACCGGCCCGGCGGCAGCCTTTCGAGGCTGCCGTTTCTTTTTTCCCGCCATGGATACGAGACTTCGCTCGTGGTAGAGTATTGCACTTCATCGCCCGAAATGAGCTTCCCCAGCTGATTCCGAAAGGAGTCCTCCATGTCGGCTATTTACGATCTTGTGAAGGATCGGCGAGTCTATTCCATCGATGCCGAGAGCAGCGTTCTCGAAGGCGCTCGTTTCATGATGGAGCATCGCATCGGCGCTCTGCCCGTGTTGCGCAATGGCGAGTTGGTCGGTATCTTCTCGGAACGCGACATCATGAACCGGGTTGTAGCCCTGGGACGTATGCCCGGAAGCACCAGGATTTCAGAGGTGATGACCGCCAATCCCAAGGCAGTCAGTGTCGATGAAACGGTCGAGAACTGTCTCTACCTCATGCGGGAATTTGGCTTTCGCCATCTCCCCATCGTGGATGGCAAGGAGCTTAAAGGATTAGTGTCGTCGCGCGACATTCTGCTGCGCTATATCTCGCAACAAGAAGCCGACCAGCGCCGCAAGACAGGCTAGCAGCGCAGACCACGTGCTTCGTGATCAGGGAACGATTGGGGCCTCGGCCACTCCGACATACTTGTCGGCAGCGCCGTAATAGAACAAATAGCGGTTGCCCCGCCT
This sequence comes from Terriglobia bacterium, assembly GCA_963822555.1. GTDB lineage: Bacteria > Acidobacteriota > Terriglobia > Terriglobales > Acidobacteriaceae > JAIQFF01. The sequence continues at coordinate 1,607,446 of CAWGHY010000002.1, read as the reverse complement.
TGCCATTCCTTCGACAAAGACTACGTTCGGAACCTGGCCGATCTTTTCCCAGCTCTTCTCGGGAAAAAAGACCGGCTGGTCTGACCGCCAGATCAGTTTGCGCGGATCGTTGCGGTCGAATATTGCGATGCCGGTACGGTAAACCAGTTTGTCATCGGCTCCGTTGTAAACCAGCACGATCCCGTCTTTGGTCACGGTCGGCGAAGGCCCGGGCTCGACGACTCTCGAATCGAAATCGCCGGCACGACGTGGCAGGACAGGTACATTGGTTGCTTCCGTCCAGTGGATGAGGTCGGTGGAGTAAGCCAGACCCATTTGATCCGTCTTATCCGCACTCGTGCCGAGGAAATACATCCAGTATTTGCCATTCACCTTTTCCGGCACGATGGCGCCGGACTTTGTCCAACCGACATTCCAGTTTCCTTTGTAAGCCGGCAGAATCACGCCCTGCCGTTGCCAGTGAATCAAATCCTTCGAAGTCGCCAGGCACAACTGCGCGTCTTTCTTGTTGTAGCCGGTGTAGGTCAAGTAGTAGGTATCGCCGAACTTTACCAGGCGAGGATCTTCGACGCCGCCATCCTTTTCATAATCAGCCTGGGGAGAGAGCACGGGCCGGGAAGCGCGGGTGAAATGGACTCCATCGCTGCTTTCGGCATATCCGAGGCGAGAGGTGCCAGGCTTGTCCTGGGCGCGGTAGAGCATGACGAACTTGCCATTGTGAACGATGACCGCTGGATTAAACGTGCCGGCAGATTCCCATCCCTCTCCCTGCGGAGAAACAATGGGATTGCTCGATATACGCGTCCAGGGGCCAGGCGCGCCTTTCTGCGCCGGCAAAAGCAACGGTGAGGTAAGCAGAAGAAGGAGGCCCAGGCCGCGGGTCCAAGTGCGCATCATGGATTAGCTTTCCGAAATCCGGAATCCGCGAACGAGCTCGGCCCAATCGAGCTCAACTAGCGTATCCTAGTAACTATGTATACCGCCGATGTGTTGAGAAACGTTGTAGCCCTCCGTAGTGAAATCGCCAACCTGCGCGACCTGAACGACCGTTACGCCACCCAGGAGGATCCCGCGCCTATGGCCTCCCGCGCCAACGAAGAGCGGCGCACACGCCTTCAGGAAATTGTCCGGGAGTTGGCGGCCATCGCCAAAGACCAGCGTCCCTAGACCCCGCCCCCAAGACTTGAAGTCATCCTGAGGGACTTCAGGCCCGAAGGATCTCAGGATCATTTGCGCTCAGGTTGGGGCCCATGCGCTCCACGCCAGACGCTTCGCAAGCTCAGCATGACGCCGTAGATCAAGATCGACGATTAATGCTCCAAAGCTTCGATCTCATCCGTCTTGCCCTGGTATTCATACCGCAGCAGGGCGATGGGCACGTTCCCGTTTTTCCATACGAAATCGTGGAACTCGCGCAGGTTGAACTTGTCGCCCTGGGCCAGGCGGGCCTCCGCCAGTAATTTCATGATCTGCAACTTGCCCGTCTGATACGAGATTCCCACGCCGGGCACCGATGCGTAAAACGTCGCATCCTCCATGGCCGTTGCCCGGTCCAGCGGAACCGTTTTCATGAAGTAGTCAGCCGCTTGCTCGATGGTGAACTCTCCAGTAGACAGTCTTACCTCGACTTCCACTCGCAACGCGCGAAAACGCATGAAGTTGTAAATGATCTCGCGGGTGCGTGGGCTGTCCTCAAAGAGACCGGCTTGCAACATCATTTCTTCCGAATAAAAGCCGATGCCCTCGTTGGCGCTGGAGTCGTAATAATGACGGCGGATCGGGTCCTCGTTATTCCACGACATCACCTTTTGAAAGTAGTGCCCGGGAATACCCTCGTGCACGATAATGCCTCGCGGGTCGCGCGCGGTGGATAAATCAAAATATCCTCGATCGGGAGAAGGGGTCTTGATGTAACTGGTCGCGCCATCCTTCAGACGGGTAGGGCCGGTGAGATCGTCGGCGACACCGAACGCGGCCAGCGGCGCCAGATACGTGGGGAAGGGAAGATTGTGGTAGTGCTGTACCCAGGCCGGCACGGTGAGGATGTTGTTCGCCTCGAGAAAATCGCGAATCTCCTGCTCCTGCTGTTTCTCGCGTGCGATCTGCGCTGCCTGGTCCTTGGCCAGAGCGAGTTCCGGCAGCTTGGCGTTGCGATTCTTCTCGTAGGCCTCAAAGGCAACCGAGCGCTCCCATTCCTGGCGACCCATGGCTCGTAATTGTTCAGGCGTGTACGGGATCAGCGCGACGTGCTTCAAGAAAAAGATGTAGCGGTCCCGGCCAACCGCCACATTGCTAGACATGGACGGCAATCTCTGTTCGAGCCAGGCCCGATAGCCTTCCAACGCCGAGATTGCAGCCTGAACCGCGAGATGAAGTGTCCCGGCACTACCGGCTGGGAGAAAAGGTTTTAGCTCGCGGTCCATCTCTTCCAGCCGCGGCCGAATGTCACTGAGCTGATGGATCGACAATTGCGCCAGCGGGCCGGCAGGGTCTTTGAGATTCGCTTCACCATCGGCGATGATCTGAGGAATGGCCTGAATCCGGCGCACGATCTCGGCGCTGCGAGCTTCGTCGAAGGGCGGCGGTTGGGTCAGGCTGACGAACACCGAAGCCAGGGCCTGGTCCAGATAAAACCAGGGATTGCGTTGCCATCCCCGCACGTAATCTAGCTCCCAGCGCGCCCGCGCAATCGCGGAGCCGACAAGAAGATAATCGACAGTCTCGGCGCGAGAGCGGCCGCTGGCGTTTTGGCCCAGGGCCTGCCAGCGCTTCTCGAACGCCGACAATTCGTCGCGGCGTTTCGCGACGGTAGCCGCGGACCAATCCGGCGACCATCCGGCGGGACGATCAAGCCGGGGAATATCATCGAACGAGAACGGTTGTTCGGCGGCTCGCCACTCCCAGAAATCAGAAGAGAGCTTTTGCAACGCGCTCACAGATTGCGCTGTGCCGGGTGCTGGCTGTGCGCACGCGCCGGAGACCAATATCAGCATGGCGCCGAAGCCCAGAAACATCGTCAGCTTTGATTTCCAGCTCATCATTTTGTCCGGTGAAAGGACGGATTCTGACTGGCGGAATGGAGGAAGAAACATCCATCGTGAAGAGGACAAGAGGGTGGCACCTTCCGAGAGTTGGCGTGCTGAAATTCGCCCCTACTTTATTCAGTGCTTCACGACTTTGCAAGGACGAGGCGCCACGAAGTTCTTGGGGCTATGTTAAATTGAAGAAAGTGGGCGCGTAGCTCAGTTGGCAGAGCAATGCCCTTTTAAGGCATGGGTCGATGGTTCGAGTCCATCCGCGCTCACCACGATTTGACTTTCCTTCTTGGCCGATTGAAGTCTAAGTCGACGGAAAATCCCTAAGAACCCTCTCTCAAGCTCCAGCCAACGTCTCGTTTCGGCCGCTTCTGTGAAAAACCTCTCCGCGGTTACAAGTCTTTACTCTCGTTTACCAACTCTTTACTTCGGTTCCGTCTCCTGGCGGCTAGCATACGCACCAGGCCAATGTTCAATCGATCGTCAGAAGTAGTCTGTGGGCTCATCCTTCTCGGCGGTTCAATAATCCTCCAGGCTCAAAATAAACAAGCCGCGGCAAATCCGGCTTCCATGGCCGCATTCAGCCCGGTCTCCCAACCCGCGAAGACACCCGCTCAAGGCAGTTCTCCCCCGGAGGTTCGCTTTCCAAGATATGACGACGGGCTGGAGGCTCTGCCGCAGCGAAAAAATTTGGAACTCGAATCGGTCGGCCAGTTCAACGTGTTTTATCAGTTTCACTTTACGGATGAGCTAAAAGAAAGCGGAATTACCTTCGTCCACCGCGCCGTCCCCGAGGCCGCAGCCGACTACATGCAAGTCCACTACGATCACGGCACAGGTCTTGCGGTGGCGGACGTGGACGGGGACGGCCTGTACGACATCTACTTCGTGAATCAACTCGGCGGAAACGAACTCTGGAAAAATCTGGGCAACGGAAAATTCGAGAATATTACGGAGTCGGCGGGGGTTGGCCTGAAAGATCGAGTGAGTGTGGGCGCGTCTTTTGCCGACATCGACAACACCGGTCATCAGGACCTCTTCGTGACCACGGTCAACCAGGGGAATGTGCTTTTTGAAAACGATGGCCGCGGCAATTTCAAGGACATTACAAAAGAAGCGGGCCTGGATTTGGTCGCCCATTCGTCGGGGGCGATGTTCTTCGATTATGACAACGATGGTCTGGTCGATCTTCTCGTCTGCAACGCCGGTGTGTACACCAGCAATAATAAGGGGCCCGAAGGAGAATACGTTGGACTGCCCGACGCTTTCACGGGGCATCTGCACCCGGAGCGTTTTGAATACCCGGTGCTTTACAAAAACCTAGGCCATCACAAATTCAAAGACGTCACCGCCGAGGTTGGACTGAAGCCCCGCGGTTGGTGTGGAGATGCAACCTTTGCCGACCTCAACGGAGACGGCCTGCCCGATATCTTTCTCCTGAACATGCAAGGAGCCGGCCACTATTTCGAGAACGTGCAAGGCAGGAAGTTTGTCGAGAAAACTCAGGAGTCTTTTCCCCGGACGCCGTGGGGGAGCATGGGACTTAAGTTTTTTGACTACGATAACGACGGCCGAATGGATCTGGTCATCACCGACATGCACTCGGACATGATGGAAGAACAGGACCCATATCACGAAAAGGAAAAGATCCAGCATCCTCGTCCGGACAACATGTTGGGTGGGCCGGCGGACAAGTTCATCTTTGGCAACGCTCTCTACCACAACGTCGGTGCAGGAAAGTTCGAGGAGGTGTCCGACAAGATGGGAGTTGAACAGCTTTGGCCCTGGGGCGTCAGCGTTGGCGATGTAAACGCGGATGGCTGGGAGGACATGTTCATCACCGCCGGCATGAATTTTCCGTTTCGCTATGGAATCAACTCGATGCTGCTCAACAACCGGGGCCAAAAATTCCTCGACTCGGAATTTATTCTGGGAATCGAGCCCCGGCCGGAACCGTACACTCCGTGGTTCGTGATGGACTGCGCTAACCCCGAGATGTTGCCCAATCTGGGTTTACACAAGGCTGTCTGCGCAGGGCGGACGGACAAATTTACCGTCAGTGTTCCTAAATCCAGCCGGTCCTCTGTCATCTTCGACCTGGACAATGACGGCGACCTGGATATTGTCACCAACGACTTCAACTCAGAACCTCAGGTGCTGATCAGCGATCTCTCCCAGCAAAAACAAATTCACTGGCTGAAGGTCGTTCTCGTCGGTACAAAATCCAACCGGAACGGGCTGGGGGCGACGGTTCGCGTGCAGGCGAATGGGGAGACCTACACCCGCTACAACGACGGCAAATCGGGCTACTTGTCGCAAAGCGTCCTGCCGCTCTACTTCGGCCTCGGCGATGCCAGCAAGATAAATCGCGTCGAGGTCGATTGGCCATCCGGGCACAAGCAGGTGTTGAGCACCGGTGTGGACGAGAACCAGACCCTGAAAATCACCGAACCTGCCGAGTGACAAACCAGAGTTCCACCCACCTCTTTTAGAATCTCCGATCGCAGATACGTACCGCCCTCGGTTCGCGTGCGCGAAACGGTAGTGGTGCAGTTTGAAAAATCCTCAAAGGATTGTCATTCCGAAGCGCGGTTGTCGCGCGAGGAATCTGCTGGTTTGCTGCTGGCGGCAAGCAGATTCCTCGCCGATAAGGCTGGCTTCGGAATGACAAGGAGACCGTTTTTGCGCAAACTGCACCACGACCCGCGAAACGTGCGACAAGCCTGCTCGGCCGAATTTTGCTATCATGACGACTCACTTTCGGCCAGAGATCAACCCTGAGCCTACAAAACGCTCCGGCTAAACAAACTATTTGGAATAGAGGAAAGTATATGAAGAGAGTCATTTTCGGTTTCGGTGTGTTGGCCCTGCTGGTGCTGCCGGCATTGGCCCAAGACAAGGAAGAAGATCGCGTAGAAAAGGCGGGAACTGTTATCCAGGAAATTATGAACGTTCCAGACAACGTCCCGCAGGATGTAATCGATAAAGCGGATTGTGTTGTGGTCTTACCTTCGGTGATTAAGTTCGCCATCGGAATCGGTGGCAGCTACGGTCGCGGCGTGATGACCTGCCGCGGCGGCAAGACTTTTCATGGCCCCTGGAGCGCTCCTACCATGATGGCCCTTGAAGGCGGCAGCTTTGGACTGCAACTGGGCGGTCAGGCCACCGATTTCGTCTTGTTGCTGATGAGCCCAAAATCAGCTGCCAGCATCCTCGAAAGCAAGGTAAAGCTGGGTGGGGATGTTTCGGCAGCCGCCGGACCTGTGGGGCGGAATCTCTCGGCAGAAACTGATGTCACTATGCGGGCCGAAATTCTTTCCTACTCTCGCGCTCGAGGGTTGTTCGCCGGAATATCGCTGGCGGGATCGACCCTTCGTCCTGATAACGATGCCAACAAGAAGCTTTACGGCAAAGAAGTAAGCGCGAAGGAAATTGTATTCAGCAGGGCTGTACCAGCCCCCAAGTCGGCCCATCTCTTGCTGGCTACGCTGACCAAAAGATCGCCTAAGAACATGTCGAAATAGCGCGGGCTGTTTCGACAGACTCTTTACCGAGAATGCCTGGCTGGACCGTGAAACAGGATTGCTCCTGAGTTCATTCCAAGCCAGGCATTTTTCTGTTTTCTATGGCTTTGCTGGATTAGCTCAATCGCTTAATCCATAGAGGCTGACTTTCGGGCGCCCCTCCCACCTGTCCTTGCCATACCAAAGATCCAGACTCCGAATCATGCGCCTCTTGCCGGGCAGGTCGATGACTCTGGTTTGGCCGCCGTCAGGGATGCGAGCCCGAATCGGAATTTCTTCCTTCTCCCCATTTCCGTAGCGGACGATTACACGTTCAAAATTAATCCCGCCACCACTGATTCGCAACTGGATGGCACGATAGGCGCCAGCCGATCTGCCCACCTTGATGCTGTCATGGTCTTGGGAGCCGTCCACGTGGGCGTCCCCGAGGTAGACCCACTGTCCCCTCTGAGCGTGCAGGGAGGTGCAGAGGGCGAGGATGAACACGAAGCTTATCACCCAGCGATCACGGTTCTTTCGCATCTTCTGTCCTTTCTTGATTCTTCTATTGGGGCCGAGAGAAGTTCGGAGGTTGCACGCCGTAGGCATCAGCCAACTGGCCGAGTTCGACTCTCACCTTGTCCCAGGAGGCGTTGGTGCGATCGTCGAAGCGGACGTCGTGCAGCAGCTGATCGATCTGGTTGGCGGTGCTGATGACCGCCGAGAGTTCAGCGTCCGCTTTCTGATGGCTCTTGAAGTGGTCCAGCATGCCCTTGGTCTGGTTTTCGAAACGCTGCACCAGATTCCTGGAATCCTTGGCCTGGCTGGTATGCCGAATCGTGCTGCTCTTGACCGAGTTATCGAAGGCTGAGCGGAAGCGCCCGGCATCGGATTTAAGGTTGCTCATCATGGTCTCGATGTCTTTGTCATTCACCCGCTGCGCGGGGGCGAGTGCAGCCCCAAGAACAATCAACATTGACGCAAACCCTACGAAACGCTTCATGGACTGGATTCTCCTCGTGCGATGCTTGCGAACCCAGGGAATTTTATGCTGGCCTCCGCCGGGAACTCAAGGCAATTAAGGCCGGGGATGGAGGACGGGCGTCCCGCCATACCAGGCGGGCGAGGACGCCCGGCCTCCATTGCTAAGAATGTTCAATCGACTTCAAAACACGCGGCCGAGCTGGAAGAACCATTTGCGGTGACCGCTGTCACCCACGCTCCCGCCCAAGACCAAAGGCCCAACCGCGGTCTCGGCCAAAACGCCGACAGCGATGTCGTTAGGGAACCTGCTGGCGTCGGGAAACCCGTACATTTTTCCGAACTCGTAGGCCGCGATGGCGTAGACCTTTTTCCCCGCTAACGGAGGCAGGGTCAGCAGGTCATGCAAGTATCCTGCCCGTACAAAGTAGTACTGGTCGCCAAAAAGTTCGTTGGTGCCATAGGCGCTCAGCCGGTTCGATCCGCCCAGAAAGAACTGGGGAAAATTGTCGGTCGAATGACCAAAAGTAGTTCCGCCTTCGCTGACCAGGAATAAAGATGCAGGTTCGGTGATGGGCTTGAAAAGACCAATCCGCAGATCCGCCACGGGAAAGCGGTCGCCGCCATCGGGGCTGGTGTCATACCAGCGGAAGTTCGATTCTGCATTCACTCCGCTGCGCGGAATCACGGGGTCATCGGTGTGGTCAAACAGCCAACGAAATCGGGTTGCGCCGGTTCGTCCGCCCAGCGAGGCAAATTCCGGGGTGCCCAGGCGCAAGCGGGCATCCAGCGAGCCCACCTCGTAGCCAAAACGGATCTCGCTGAAGCGGCTGAAGCCGTAGCCGATGTCCGCGCCGAGGTTGCTTTCGTTCAGCCGATATTCAGCCAGCGGGTCGCTCTTGCGGTAAATCTTGAAGGCGGCGCTGCTGGCACCCGCGTGCGGCGAAAAGAACCAACGGCTCGAGGGCGAGAATGGTTTGTAAAGCTCGCTTTGCACTCCGTAGGTGTTGCCAAAAATAAAATCTGTGCGCCATTCCGAGCGGTAACCCGCCACATCGAGGAAAGTCAGGCGGGTGGCCAGCGTGAAGTCCACATCATTGCTCTCGGATCCATCGACCTCGAATCCCAGTTGCAGGGTGGGCGGAGCGTAGAGTTTTTCGTGCATCGTGATGAGCAGCCCGTCTTGTCCATTCTGTTTCGTAATCTGGTATCCAGCGGTGTCGTACCGCCCAATTCCAGTCAAGCGCGTGAGCAGGCTCTCGAGCCGGTTCGTGTCAATTGGCTTTCCCGCCTGCGAGCTCAGAAATCGCTCGATGTTCTCCTCCGCGATCCGGCTTGTACCCTGCACCTTCACGAACTGGGGGACCGGAACGTCGCTGAGCTGGTGTGCCTTCCGCCGATCCATATATTGCGTCCAGGCGGCGTCATCGAGTGTGTAGGCATCGAGTAGTTTGGATTTTTGTGCGGCCGCCTCGGTGCCGCGCTCGATGATCTCTTTTGATTTCGTGTAATCCAGGGAGCTGAAATCCTGCAGCCCAACACTCACCACCAGGTCCGCCCCTGCAAGTCCGCGGATCTCGTTTCCGGCGACCACGACGTCAATCGAACGACCCAGAATAGCGAAGAGGGATTGAATCTTGCTGGCCTCGGCGGGCGAGGTTTGCAGATGGACACCAATCACGATGTCGGCGCCCATCTCTCGCACCACGTCGGTCGGCAGATTGCCCACCAGTCCGCCGTCGACATAGACATGCTCCCCATCGCGGATGGGAGAGAAAAGGCCGGGAATCGCCATGGTCGCCCGCATAGCGCGCGAAAGCGGGCCATCCTTGAACACGGCTTGTTTCCCCGAGACCAGGTCGGTGGCCACGCACCGGAAAGGGATGGGCAGATCGTCGAACGACTGCACACCCGAGTAAGCCAGTGTTTCCCGATCAATCAAAAGACTGATCTGTTGGCCGGCATTCAGTCCGCCGGGCAAGACCAGGCCTTTGCGCAGGCCCAGCAGAATGGAGTTGGGGAAGGCAACCTGGTCTTCCTTTCGCCGAAAAGACAAGTCTTGGTAGGGAAGCGTTCCGCCTAGGATCACGTCCCAATCCTGGGCGTCAACCAATTGGCGAAGCTGCTGCGGGCTTTTTCCGGTGGCGTAGAGTCCGCCTACCAAACCTCCCATGCTGGTTCCGGCGAGGTAGTCGATTGGAATGTGATGGTCTTCAAACCATTGCAATACGCCGATGTGCGCCAGCCCCAGTGCGCCTCCGCCTTCCAGCGCGACCCCAATCTTCAGCCTCGGCTTCGCGGCCTTCGGTGCCTCGTCCGGAGTGGGGGCTGAAGGGCTGGCGACAGTTGGAGCAGCAGGTGTCTGCTGAGCGAGACAAGAGAAAGAGAGGAGCAGGCAGAAAATAAGTGAATGCAGGCTACGGCGCATGAAAAACTCCCTTCGAAGCGATCGCGAAAGACACGGAATTGGAGCGAAGACAAGTCTCGCCCAGCCTGGGTATTCGCACAAGAAGCGAAATGTGGACGCGAGCGCTTCGCTCATGCGACGGAGCTTTGGGCGCTGCCGCACGAGCGATGGCGCTCGCGCCCACATTTCGTCTTCGGAGTGGTGTAAATTAGCTGGCGAATATTTGGGAGAGCGAACTCGCGATGAGCATGAAGACGATTCAGGGGCCGGCAATATTTCTAGCCCAGTTTGCCGGTGATGCCGCTCCCTTCAACAATCTGCGAAATATTGCGCACTGGGCGAGCGGCTTGGGCTACAAGGGCGTGCAAATTCCGTCGTGGGATGGCCGTCTGTTTGACCTGAAGCTGGCGGCGGAAAGCAAAACCTACTGTGAAGAAGTGCTCGATACTCTGACCACGCATGGCCTCCACTTGACCGAGCTTTCCACACATCTGCAGGGCCAGCTGGTTGCCGTACATCCCGCTTACGACCTGATGTTCGACGGATTCGCGCCGGAAGAATTTCGGGGAAACCGGCAAGCGCGGCAGGAGTGGGCAGTCGAGCAACTGTTGTTTGCGGCGAAGGCGTCCGCCAACCTCGGGCTCAAAGCCCACGCCACCTTTTCGGGAGCGTTAGCGTGGCCTTACATCTATCCCTGGCCGCAACGCCCTGCCGGACTCGTCGAGACCGCATTTGAGGAGCTCTCCGCGCGCTGGTTGCCGATCCTGCATGCGTTTGACGAAGTGGGAGTGGATTTGTGTTTCGAAATCCATCCCGGAGAAGACCTGCACGACGGCATCACCTTCGAAATGTTCCTTGACCGTGTCAACCAACATCCGCGATGCAACATGCTCTTCGATCCCAGCCATTTTGTGTTGCAACAACTCGACTATTTACAGTTCATCGATCTTTATCACGCTCGCATCAAAATGTTTCACGTGAAGGATGCGGAGTTTCATCCGTCGGGCCGCCAGGGCGTCTACGGCGGTTACCAGCCTTGGATCGAACGCGCCGGGCGTTTCCGCTCGCTGGGCGACGGACAGGTCGATTTCTCCGGCATTTTCTCCAAGCTCACACAATACGGTTTCGGAGGCTGGGCCGTGATGGAGTGGGAATGCTGTATCAAGAGCAGCGAACAGGGTGCGGCCGAAGGCGCCCCTTTCATCGCCCGTCATATTATTCAGGCGGCGCAGCAATCATTCGACGATTTTGCCGGTTCCGGATCCGACCAGGCAGCCAATCGACGGATGCTGGGACTGGATTGAAGGGCTTAACTGAGAACCGAGAACCGAAATCTGAAATCTGGTGAGGTCAAATCTGTGAGCCTCGAAATAAAATCTGACGACAAAAAAGGACGACGCCTGCGTCTAGGCATGGTGGGTGGTGGTCCGGGTGGCTTCATCGGGGCGGTGCACCGCATTGCCGCGCGGCTGGACGACCGCTTCGAACTGGTGGCGGCGGCCCTGTCTTCCGATCCGGAGCGGGCTCGAGCCGCTGCGCTGGATCTCCATATCGCGCCGGAGCGGGCTTACGGAAGTTTTACGGAAATGGCTGCAGCCGAGGCGAAGAGAAAAGATCGCATCGATGCCGTCGCCATCGTGACTCCAAACCATTTGCACTATGCGCCGGCGAAAGCGTTTCTCGAAGCCGGCATCCACGTGATTTGCGACAAGCCGCTCACCACGACTTTGGCTGACGCTGAGGACCTGGCCCGCACGGTGCGCCGCACCGGCCTTCTCTTCGCCGTGACTCACAATTACACCGGCTATCCTCTGGTGCGACAGGCTCGCCAGATGGTGGCCGAGGGCGAATTGGGGCCGATTCGCGTGGTGCAGGTGGAATACGCGCAGGACTGGCTGGCCACGCCCCTGGAAAAAACCGGCCAGAAGCAGGCGGCCTGGCGCACCGATCCGGCACAGAGTGGGCCTGCAGGTTCTCTGGGAGACATTGGCACCCACGCTTACAATCTGACCAGTTTTGTTACCGGCCTCACTTGCAGCGAGCTGGCTGCGGAGCTGCACACCTTCGTTCCCGGCCGCCGTCTCGACGATAACGTTCAAATCATGTTGCATTTTGCGGAAGGCGCCCGCGGTTCGCTCTGGGCCAGCCAGGTCGCGACCGGAAACCAGAACAACCTGCGCTTGCGTGTCTATGGAGAAAAAGCCGGCATCGAATGGCGGCAGGAAAATCCCAATTGCTTGTGGTTCGCGCCGCTGGGTAAGACTCCGACTCTCATCTATCGCGCTGGAGCGGGAACAACTCCGGTCGCGGCGCATGCCAGTCGCATTCCGGCCGGCCATCCCGAGGGATATCTCGAAGCCTTCGCGCAGCTCTATGTCGACATGGCGGAACAGATCAGTGCCCGGCTGGAGAATCGTCCCGCAGCTTCGTCTTCTTTGCTGGTGCCGACTGTGGAGGACGGTGTCGCCGGCATGCGCTTCATCTCTGCGGTAATTGAATCCTCCAAACGCAATGCGGCCTGGACCACTCTCCCCCGCGGAGGCTGATCCTTCCTGCGAATTGAGCTACTTCGGTTGGCATGATTATTCTGTAGTAAACAATACCGTTAGCGCGTAGTGTTAAGCAGTCTCGTTGACGCATCTTCCCGCCGCGCCTCACGGTGACGGTTCCCTGCGAAATCAGACGGTTGTCCCGTTCGCAAGGAGCCGCGATGCCTGAAAAAGTTTCCCGCGCACGAGTAAAGTCAGACGGGTCCGTTCCGCCCGTCATCGATGGTCAGAAGGTTGAGAATGAGATTCTGCTTGCGCTTCCGCCGAAAGAGCGCGAGGCAATATTTTCCCAGCTGACTTTCGTTGAATTGCGCACCCACGATGTCTTGCATGAACCCGGTGAGCCCATAAAGTTCGGGTACTTCATGAACGCCGGCATGACTTCCATTCTGACCGTGTTGGCCGAAGGGAAGAGCGTGGAAGTGGGATTGACCGGCAAGGATGGTTTTGTCGGCTTGCCCCTGATCGTAGGTTTCAGCAGCGGCCCCACGCAGGCGGTGGTTCAGATCGCCGGCAGCGCGTTCAGGATCAGCGCCCGCACCATCGCACAAGCCTTGCGCCAAAACCCTGTCCTGACCAACCGCCTGCAGCGCTATGTGCAGATGCTGGGCATGCAGGGAACTCAGGTCGCAGCCTGCAATCGGCTGCACGAAGTCGATGAACGGCTGGCCCGCTGGCTGCTGATGTGCCAGGACCGGATCAACTCCAACTTCGTGCCCCTCACCCAGGAATTCCTTGCCCACATGCTGGGCACACGCCGGGCCAGCGTCACGGTTGCTGCCGGCATGCTGCAAAAGGCAGGCTTGATTGTTTACTCTCGCGGCCATGTCAAGATCGTCGACCGAAGCCGCCTGGAAAGCGCCACCTGCGAGTGCTATGCCATCATGCGGCAACAGGATGAGAGATGGCGCAACGAGCGAGGGGTAGATTGAGCCGTTGAGTTATCGAGTAGCGCCGCCCCTTCGACTACGCTCGGGGCCGGCTCGGCGGCTCTCGGGCTTCGCGGTTTCGATGGCGAGCCAGCCAGGGAGCGATGGCGCAGCATTCCTCCATAACCATAAATTATTTGTCTTAATGCCGGGGCCACCCGGACGAATGCTCGCTTACAATAGCGAGAATGCAGACCAGCGGACAGGGAACCAAGATGACCCGGGACTGGAAACAGTGGGAGGGCCAGGTTGTGAATGGCACCTTTCCGCTCCGCCAATATCTGGGCGGCTCCGAATACAGCGCGGTTTTTCTTACCGAGCGCCGCGGGCGGGAACCGCAAAAGGCCGCAATCAAGCTCGTTGCCGCCGAGCCGGCGACCACCGGCGTACAACTTTCACGCTGGGAAGCTGCCGCCAAACTGTCCCATCCCCATTTGCTCCGCCTTTTCGAGACGGGCAGTTGCCAGCTGGATAAAGTGGTCCTGCTCTATGTGGTGATGGAATACGCCGAAGACAATCTGGCACAGATCCTGCCGCACCGGGCGCTCGCACCCGATGAAGTACGCGACCTGCTGGAGCCGGCGCTGGACGCTCTTACGTTTATTCACGGGAAATCGATGGTCCACGGCCGGTTGAAACCGTCCAACGTCATGGCGGCGCACGACCAGCTGAAACTATCCAGCGACAGCCTGTTCCGGAGCGGCGATTCTGCCGGTCGGCTAGGTCAACCGAGCGTGTATGACGCGCCCGAAGTTGCAACCGGAAACATTCTGCCGGCGTCCGATTCCTGGTCGCTGGGTATGACGTTGATGGAAGCCTTGACCCAGCGTCTGCCCGCAGTGGAAGGCATGACGGAACCGCTGCCGGAAACCGTGCCCGCGCCTTTCATGGGGATCGCGCACTGTTGTCTACGGCGTGATCCGCAGCGCCGTTGCAACGTGTCCGACATTGCCGCCAGGCTGCAATCGGGCGCGCCGGCGGCACAGCAGCCCTCAAAGGTTAGAATACCGGCGGCCTCGGCGAAGTGGCGCTATCTGCTGCCCGGAGCCATCGTCGCATTGGCGGTTGCGGCTTTATTGATTGCTCCCAGGTTGCGCAGGCCGCAGCCCGGCGTTCCCCTCGCGAATTCAGTTTCCTCTCCGGTTCCGGCCTCGCCTGCTCCGAGCGCTCCTGCCGCGCAGGAGGCGCCGGCAGAGACGACTGCAGCCAAGCCTTCGGCGATGAAGCAGCGCGAGGAAAAGAAGATTTCGAAAGCGGCTGTACCCGCCGTTGCCCCTGCTACGTCTGCGTCGAGCCCATCCTCTGCCCGAGTTGCAGATCAAGGGAAAGTTCTGCAGCAAGTTGAACCGGTTGTATCCAAATCGGCGCGAAACACAATATCCGGCACCATCAGGATCCGCGTGAAGGTGCTGGTCGACGCCGCAGGTAACGTAGAGAGCGCGTCATTCGTCACCGAGGGGCCGAGCAAGTATTTCGCCCGCCAGGCGATGCAGGCCGCACAACAATGGAAGTTTGCGCCGGCTGCGGCGCCGAGCGCGTGGATTTTGCACTTCGGCTTCAAGAAATCGGGAACCGAGGTCGATTCCGAGCCGGCACAGCCTTAAAGCCGCTTACCACACCGGCGTCATCCTGAAGGGCTTTCAGTCCTGAAGGGTCTCGCGTGTACCGCCACAATTGCCGCGAACGTGCCATATCCGCTGCACGAAGATCCTTCGCAAGCTCAGGATGACCCCTGAATCAAATAGAAAGATTCAAACTGAGCCACTACAACTGAGCCACTACCAAAGAATTGTCATTCCGAAGCGCGGCATTATCGCGCGAGGAATCTGCTGTTTCGCCGCCAGCAGCAAGACAGATTCCTCGCCGGTAAAACTGGCTTCGGAATGACAAGGGCGACGGTTTTTCCGCTCAAAACTTCACCGCTACTTGCGTTTGGAAGCTCTTCGCAGCCAGGCAGTCCGTAATGCGGCCTCGAGAATGTCCGGCGGAACCTTGGCGAGAAGCACCCGGGTTGACCCCTTCTTCCCCCAGCCTCCGGGAACGGGCGAGAAAATTTCGGGTGCGTCCTCCACCATACCGGCCTGCTGCTCGGGAGTAAGCAGCAACACTCCATAGCCTTCAGACTGAAGCGAGAGGGTGGCGAAGATCTTTCCTTCCACGCGGAAGTCAGCGTTGCCGAAATGCGAACCTTCGACCGCCCCGGGCAAGCGAAGCGCGATACGTCGAAAAGTTGCGGCGGTCAAATGTTTACCTCGCCTGGATACTGGAAACTTGCGCCGGTCTCGTGCCAGCTATTTGGCGGGCATCCTGCCCGCCCATCGGGCCGGCGGGACGCCGGCGCTGCACTACTCAAGTGCCCCAATGCTGAGAGAATACAACCCTTTGCACGCAACAGAACACTCTGAGATACTGCCCAGCCAGGAACTGGCTGCGGGACTGATGCAATTTTATTGCTTCGTCCTATTCAAAACTTTCATCGAATGAATCCAGAACCGGATTGACAGGCTTTACCCGGTTCTCTACGATCACTAAGTTAATGTCATCCTCCTGCCTAACGCGCTGCCAGTGTTGTACCTGTTGTTGTATGTGTGTATCCACTGGCGCCCGGGGGCAGCTGACCTAAGACTCATTTAGAAATCGGCAATTATACCCACCGCCAGTGCAGCTCACTGGCGGTGGGTTTTTTTGTGCAAAAAAGCTTATGGCAAATGTAGTCACAGAAACGAAAGCGCAGCGGGTCGAGCGGCTGAAGCGGGAGAAGAATCCGTGGGAAGGGCTCGACGACATCCGCAGGTTCGCCCGCGAGGGCTTCGACTCGATCACCCCCGAATGGCTGGGCACATATTTCCGCTGGTGGGGCGTATATACCCAAGGCGACGGCGTGGGCGTGATCGGCGGCAAGAACGGAGAAGGGAAGGCGTTGCCGTTTTTCATGGTGCGGATACGCATCCCCAACGGCCTGCTCCATTCTCACCAGCTTCGAACCATCGCCCGCGTGACCGAGAAATATGCCCGCGGAACCGCTGACCTGACAGTGCGGCAGAACATCCAGCTGCACTGGGTGACCATTCAAGACCTGCCCGAACTCCTCGAGGGATTATGGCGCGCCGGGCTCACCACCATGGGTTCTTGCGGAGACGACACCCGCAACATCACCGGTTGCCCCCTCGCGGGCGTGGACGCTGACGAGATTTACGACGCTTCGTCGCTGGCGCTCGAAGCCAACCGCTTCTTTGTCGGCAACGGCGATTTCTACAATCTGCCCCGGAAATTCAAAGTCTGCATCACCGGATGCAGCGTCTGGTGCGCTTATCCCGAAATCAACGACGTGGGCCTCACCGCGGTTCGCCGCAGCGGCGATTCCGAAGTCGGTTTCTCTCTGCGAGTAGGCGGAGGCCTTTCGGCGGATCCGCATCTGGGAGTGCGGCTTAATGCTTTTGTGCAACGGCACCAGGTGATCCCCGTGCTCAGGGGAGTGGCCGAGATTTTCCGCGAAAGCGAAAAACTGCGCGAAAACCGCGAGCGGGCGCGGCTCAAATTTCTGTTTCTCAAACATGGCTGGACGGCCGAGAGTTTTCAGGAAGAGCTGGAACGGCGTATCGGGTTTCATCTCGACCCCGCGGTGGAAGAAAAAGCTCCTGCGGACATTTATCGCGATCACGTGGGAATCCATCCCCAGAAACAAGCTGGATATTCATACGTGGGAGCCGCCGTGCTGCGAGGGCGAATCTCGGCCCAGCAGATGCGCGCTGCCGCCGATGCCGCGGACCGTTATGCCGCCGGTGAGCTGCGCACCACCAACATGCAGAATCTGCTGATCATCAACGTGCCCAATGGCAACACGGCAGCCCTGGCAAGTGAACTCGAAGCCAACAAGATGCCGGTCGGCGGCTCGCCATTCTGGCGTGGCGTGGTGGCCTGCAGCGGCACGGAATTCTGCAAAGTCGCAATTACCGAGACCAAGAGTTTTTCCCGCTGGCTGGTCGAAGAACTGGAAGAACGGCTGCCGGGCTTCGAGCAGCACCTCAAACTGCATGTCACGGGATGCCCCAATAGTTGCGGCCAGCACTGGATCGCTGATATTGGCATCGAGGGCAAGAAGATCAAGGTGGATGGCCGCCAGCAGGATGCCTATTACTTCTGCGTAGGCGGCGCGGTGGGACTGCACCAGTCGGTGGCACGGGCCATTGGCTACCGCTGCCTGGCCAGCGAAGTGCCGGACGCCATCGAGCGCCTGTTACGCCGCTACCTCGACGAGAGGTCGCCCGAGGAAAATCTGCGCCACTATTTCGCCCGTCGCAGCGACGAGGAATTGCGTGAGTGCCTGGCAGGAAAATTCCTGGCGGCGGTCGAGCGCGATCCCTCGCCGGGAAAGGTGCCGCATGCGGTCGAAGGATAAAAGCAACACTGTCATCCTGAGCGCAAGCAACCCGTTCGCTTGCGAACGGGCTGGTGGAGTCGAACGACCCCTGTAAGCTTTGCTGCGGTTGAAGGGGAAGGGAATGGTGTCGATGAAGTTCTACGTCAAATTGGAGCTCATAGGGATCCTTCGACTGCGTGGTTACTTCGCTACGCGAAGCAACAACTCCGCTCGGGATGACAAATTTAAGGTGCATCGAACGCCATGACTCTGTTCCCGATGTTTATGAAACTCGAAGGTCGCTCCTGCCTGGTGGTCGGCGCCGGCGCCGTGGGCGAACCCAAAATCAGAAGCCTGATCGAGGCGGGCGCATCGGTCCGCGTGGTCGCGCTTCAGGCCACGGCTGCGGTTGGCGAATGGGCGGAAAGCGGCGCGATTTCCTGGGAAGCGCGAGAGTTCAAGATCACTGACCTCGACGGCGTTTTCCTGATCATCGCAGCTACCAACAATCGTGACCTCAACGCCGAGATTTTTCACGCGGCGCGCCAGCGGAATATTTTGTGCAATGTGGTGGACGACCCGGAGTACTGCGACTTCTACTATCCCGCCGTGGTGCGCCGCGGCGATCTGCAACTCGCGATCTCGACCAACGGCCACAGCCCCGCGCTGGCGCAAAGGATCAGGCGCGAGCTGGAAATTCAATTTGGTCCGGAATACGGCGAATGGCTGGAACAGTTGGGGCGCGCCCGGCAAGAGCTGTTTGCCAGCAAGATCAACCCGGAACAGCGGCGTCGCCTGCTGCATGAGTTGGCCAGCCGCGAGGCTTTCAAAAAAGCCAGCGAGGCAGACTTCCATATCGACCCCAGCAATCTGGAGAAACTGTCATGACCGGTAAGGTGTATCTGGTGGGAGCGGGTCCGGGCGATCCCGAACTGCTCACGCTCAAAGCGCTGAAACTTCTGAAATCGGCTGACGTCGTGCTGCATGACGATTTGATCGGGCCGGAAATTCTTGCGTTTGTTCCGTCGTCTACCGAGATCCAGAACGTGGGCAAACGATTCGGGCGCAAACGCATCAGCCAGCCTGAAATCCATGCGCTCATGATCCAGAACGCGTTGCTAGGTTTGCAGGTGGTCCGCCTCAAGAGCGGCGACCCATTGATTTTCGGCCGTGCCGGAGAAGAGATGGACGCCTTGCGCCAGGCCGGCATCGAATTTGAAGTCGTTCCCGGCGTCACCGCGGCATTCGGAGCCGCCGCCAATGCCAAGATCCCGCTCACTCACCGCCAGGTTTCATCAGCGCTGGTTCTGGTAACCGGTCATCATGCCTCTACCGAAGAATTTGCCGATTGGCCCGCCAGGATTCCGACGGACGCAACCGTGGTCGTTTATATGCCCGGCTATGACTACAGCAGCACAGCCCAGCAGCTGTTGCGGGCCGGCGTCCCGGGCACGACGCCGTGCGCCATCGTCTCGCAGGCCACAACCTCCGACGAGCGAATCCATCTCACGACCGTCGAAAATCTGCATGCCTCGCCACGCCTGCCCTCGCCCACATTGTTGGTGGTCGGCGAAGTCGTACGGCTGGCCGAGCCGGCCGGGTTGCGACGCCAGTTCGCCTGGCCGAGCGATGCCGTAGAGTTCGCCGCGAAAGGCCCGGCGTCGCCTGTGTCGCGGGAGCGTGCGGAGTGAGAGACCAGGCAGAGCCGATACCCGCTGGCGCAGAACAATGGCGGCCGCAAGAAGTGTTGAGCTGGGCATTTGCTACCTACGGGAAGGATGTCGCGATCGCGTCGGGCTTCGGAATTGAAGGAATGGTTCTGCTCGACTTGGCCTCGCGGGTGCGTCCGGATTTTCGAGTTTTCACTCTGGATACGGAATTCCTGTTTCCTGAAACCTACGATCTGATGGATCGGGTGGAAAAGCGCTACGGCATCAAGGTCGAAAGAGTGTTCAGCGCATTCACTCCGGAGGAGCAGGAACGTGAATTCGGCAGCGAGCTTTGGAGCCGCGATCCCGACAAGTGCTGCGGTCTGCGAAAGGTCGAGCCTCTCCGGACCAAGCTGACGGAACTGCGCGCCTGGATCACCGCCATCCGGCGCGATCAAACTTCTTCCCGCGCCTCGGCTCGCAAGGTAGAGTGGGATGCAAAGTTTCAGCTGCTGAAGATCAACCCGATCGCCGACTGGACTTCACCGATGGTGTGGAGCTACGCGCTCAAGCACAACCTCCCCTATAACCCGCTGCACGATAAGAATTATCCCAGTATCGGTTGCACCCATTGCACCCGAGCTGTGCGGCCGGGAGAGAGTCCGCGGGCAGGACGCTGGTCCGGCTCCGACAAAGTCGAATGCGGACTGCACGTGCCAGCCCCAGCGGCCTTAGCCCCGCTGGTAGAGATCAAAGTCAAAACCTCATTCGGTTGCGAGGAAAGCTGAAGTCGTAAATCGGCGGGGACAAGAAGTAGACGAAGGAGATCCATCCTAAGCCCAATGTTTTCCTTCGTGTACCTTCGTGTCCTTGGTGGTTGAAGCCCTTAGCGTAAAGCTTATTTCGCCCAAAAAATCCATCCGAGTCATCGAAATTCTCGATTGTACTTGTAACCGGCATTGACGATACACAAAGTAAAGATGAGTCCGAGTCCCCTAACCACAGACCACGACGCCTGCGGTGTCGGCCTGGTCGCCCAAATCGGCGGAGCCGCTTCGCGCGAGATACTGGATCGCGCGCTCGAAGCCTTGGTTCGGCTGGCGCATCGCGGAGGCGTCGATGCCGACGGACGAAGCGGTGACGGCGCTGGTCTGCTCACTCGCATCCCGGACAAACTGATTCGTAAACAGGCGAAAAAATGCGGCATCAAACTGCCCGCGAGCTACGGGCTTGGAATGATGTTCTTGCCGCCGGGCCTGGAAGAAGCAACCCGCCACGCGATCGAAACTCAAGCGACGAAGAGCGGTCTGAAATGTCTGGGCTGGCGTCCGGTCCCGACCAATCCGGAAGTTGCCGGCCCCCGCGCTCATGAAGCGCTGCCCGTGATTGAGCAATGCTTTTTTGCTCCGGAATCAGCAACCCAGAATCTGGAATTTCTTCTTTTCCATTTCCGCAAAGAGGCGGAAGCCGTCGCACCGGCTGGAACCTACTTCTGTTCGCTGTCCTGTCGGACGGTGGTTTACAAGGGCTTGCTGACTCCTGCTCAGCTCCCGGCGTTTTATGCCGACCTGCGCGATCCGGATTTCGAAACTCAATTCGCCATCTTTCACCAGCGCTACTCCACTAACACCCAACCCAGTTGGTCGATGGCACAGCCCTTCCGCTTTGTCGCGCACAACGGCGAGATCAATACCATCAGTGCCAACCGGCGCTGGCTGCGCGCCAAAGCGCCGGCACTGCGTCAGGAGTTGGGCTTCTCGGACCAGGTTCGGTTGCTGGAAGAAAAGGTCAGCGACTCGGCCAGTTTCGACAACGGTTTTGAACTTTCTCTCCGCCGCGACTACAACCCGGCTGAAGCCATGCTGGCCCTGGTGCCTCCGGCATGGGAACGATCACCAGAGGCCGCGCCCGAGTTGCGTAATTTTCTCGAAGACCAAGCCCGCCACCAGGAGGCATGGGATGGCCCGGCAGCGCTGGTATTCACTGACGGCTGCACCATCGGCGCGAAGCTCGACCGCAACGGTCTGCGTCCCCTGCGTTACACCCTGACCGCGGACGGTCTGCTGGTGGTCGGCTCCGAGGTGGGAATTGCCGATCTCCATGGCAAAGAGATTGCCGAACGGCAGCGGCTCGGACCGGGAGAAGTTCTGCTGGTGAATCCCGAGAGCGGCGCCCTCGTCCGTCCAAAAGATTCGCTGCGATTGCGAGAGGGAATCCGCGCCATCTCTTCGGTTCCGCCGGTGGTGATTGAACCCACTGAAAAAGCATTTCTGGATCGAACCCCCGACCCGAAACCGACCATGGCCGCGCTGGGCTGGAGCGAAGATCAGTTCCGTCTGCTGTTCCAACCCCTGGTGGAGCAAGGACAGGAAGCAGTCTGGAGTATGGGCGATGATGCGCCGCCGGCTTCGATGTCCAGCTTCAGGCGTCCTCTGTGGGACTACTGCAAGCAGCGCTTTGCCCAGGTCACGAATCCGCCCATTGACTCGTTGCGCGAAACCCACGTGATGTCGCTGAAGGTATTTCTTGGCCGCGCCGCGCTCAACTCGCCGCTGCTTGATGGCGGGCAATTGCAATTGCTGAAAAAAGAGCTGGGCTCCACCGAACGAATCGCCTTCACTTTCCAGGCAGAAGACGGAGTGGAGGCGGCGAAGGCTGCGCTCGCGCGTCTGCGCGAGGAAATAAAAGCCGCTGCAGGCAAAGCTCCGGGAATGATCCTGTTGACCGATCGCGGCGTGGACACGAAACGTGCGGCGCTGCCCGCACTGCTGGCCGTCGCCGCGGCGTGGAAATCCATGGTGGAGGCTGGCGCTCTTCACATACCGCTGGTGGTCGAAACCGGACAGGTCATCGACACCCATCACGTGGCTCTGCTGGTGGCGGCGGGTGCGAGCGCTGTGTTTCCGCACCTGGCGCTGGAGCAAGCCGCACACATGAAGCCGGGCGGAGCCGTGGCCTACCGCGGAGCGGTCGAAAAGGGACTGCGTAAAGTCATTGCCCGGATGGGCATCTCAACCATCGCAAGTTATCGCAACAGTCATCTGTTCGAGGTCATTGGTATCGATCCCGAAGTCTGTAGCCAGTTTTTCGAGGATGCCAGCCACTCTCTCGCGGGCAAAGGCCTGACCGAGCTCCTGCAGGATTTTCTGGACCGTCACGATTCCGTGTTTTCGATTACGTTCCCCACGATGACGATGACGACGCAGTTGCAGGACCAAGGGCTCTATCGCTTTCGCCATCAGGGTGAACAGCATGCGGTCTCGCCTGAGCTGGTACGGCGAATGCATCGCTACATCAAGTTTCCGACCGAGGAGAATCATCGCGCCTTCAAGGAACTTGGCCAACAGCGAGAGCCGGTCGCGGTGCGTGACCTGATGGACATCGTCCCGGGCAAGCCACTGCCGCTCGATGAAGTTGAGAGTGACGCTTCCATCCTGGGCCGCTTCAGCACGCAGGCCATGTCGTTGGGAGCCATTTCGCCGGAGACCCACACTACTCTCGCCATCGCCATGAATCGCCTCGGCGGCCGCAGCAACACCGGCGAAGGTGGGGAAGATCCCGGCGCCTACGGCCCCGGCCGCGAGGACAACAACCGGGTCAAGCAAGTGGCTTCCGCGCGTTTCGGGGTTACCGCGGAATACCTGGTCCACGCCGACGAACTGGAGATCAAGATTGCGCAGGGTGCGAAGCCGGGCGAGGGCGGTCAACTCCCCGCCAGCAAGGTTTCTGTCTACATCGCGCGATTGCGGCACGCCGTGCCGGGCATGATGCTGATCTCTCCGCCGCCGCATCATGACATCTACAGCATCGAGGACCTGGCGCAACTGATCTACGATCTGCGGGCCGTCAATCCGCGGGCTCGGATCGGAGTGAAACTCGTCGCCAGCGCGGGCGTGGGCATCATTGCCACCGGCGTAGCCAAAGCTGGAGCGGATGTCATCACCATCGCCGGCCACGACGGTGGCACCGGCGCTTCGCCGATTACTTCCATCAAGAATACGGGCCTGCCCTGGGAAGTTGGCTTGCGCGACGCACACTCTGCCCTGGTGAAAACCGGACTGCGCGGCCGGGTGCGACTACGCGTGGACGGCGGTTTCAAGTTCGGGCGTGACGTCATCATCGGCGCGCTGCTCGGCGCCGAGGAATTTGGTTTTGGCACGGCAGCCCTGCTGGCGCTGGGATGCGTTATGGCGCGGCAGTGCCATCTCAACACCTGTCCTGTCGGCATTGCCACCCAGGACGAAAAGCTGCGCACTCGCTTCACCGGAAAACCGGAGATGGTTGAGACTTATTTCCGGGCCGTGGCGGCGGATGTTCGCGAACTGCTCTCGACCATGGGCGCGGGTTCGATTGACGATATCGTGGGCCAGGCTGAACGGCTCCGGCCCCGTAATCCGCAAGCCGCACGCGCTCTGGCCGGGCTGCTCGAACCGATTGTTTCTTTCGCCCATCCGGCTTCTGTTAAGGAAGACACCAGCACTCTCTATCGCGAGTTGAATCGCACCATCGATCAGGCAAGCGAAGAATCGGATCTTCGGGCCGTGCGCCGCCGCCGCTTCCGCATCAGCAACGCAGACCGCTCCATCGGCGCTCATTTGAGCGGAGCGCTGCTGCGCCAGGCAGTCCCGCGGCCCGATGGATCCATGAAATACGAATTCGTAGGCAGCGCGGGGCAAACCTTCGGGGGATTTCTACTCAAGGGTTTGAACTTCCGGCTAGTCGGCGAAGCCAACGATTACGTAGGCAAGAGTCTGTCCGGGGGGACGATCGCGATTACCGGCGGGGAAGACGCCTCGCTGCGCGGAGACGTGCTGGCCGGCAACACCCTGCTCTATGGCGCGACCAGCGGAGAACTCTACATCGCGGGCCGGGTGGGCGAAAGATTTGCGGTCCGGAACAGCGGCGCGCTGGCCGTGGTCGAAGGCGTCGGTCAACACGGTTGCGAATATATGACCGCTGGCGTGGCCGTGATCCTTGGTCCGGCGGGAATGAACTTCGGCGCCGGAATGACCGGCGGCCTGGCCTATGTCTTACGGGATTCGATCGGCGGCTATGGATACAACCAGCAGTCGGTTCGACTGGCTCCGGTCGAGGTCAACGAAGAATTATGGTTGCGACGGGTATTGCGCAAACATTTACGCCTCACCGCCAGCCCGCGCGCAGCGACCTTATTGAATGCCGACAATTCTCTACCATTTTTACGCGTAGAGCCCTTGACCCTACCCTGCTCGGTGGCCGATACCTGGGCCCCCATTCTCATCCGGTTCAAGCGTCAACCGGGTTCGGCAGAACCGCCGACCGCAGTGTACGTTCCGCATTCAACCGACCCGCGTTCCATCGCGGTGGTCTAGCAAACCCACCCTCTGCCTTGTCATTCCGAAGCCGGCTGTATCGGTGAGGAATCGGCTTGTCGCCGGCAGCGTAATAGCGGTTTGCTCGCGGGCCACCGCGCGCTTCGGAATGACCATCTTTTGGGATTTTCAAATTACACCACTACAGGATTTCTGAAACCCTTCCTTTGTCCGCTATAATCTTCCACTACCCATGGACTTCGACCAGCTAGTCACATTCCTGGAAGTGGCCAAGCTCGGCAGTTTTTCTCGAGCCGGGCAAAAAGTCTTCCGCTCGCAGTCCGCCGTCAGCGCCCAGATTCGTCAGCTTGAGCAGGAATATGGCGACCGGTTGCTCGATCGTTCCGGCAAAGATGTAACTCTTACGCCCGCGGGCCGGGTGTTGTTCGCGTACGCCGAGCGCCTGCTGCAGATGCGGGACGAATCTCTTCTAGCGGTCGCCGATCAGGGCACGAGTCCGCGTGGCACGTTGGTCATCGGTGCTAACGAGGCCACCTGTCTGTACGTCTTGCCCGACGTTTTTGCCAAGTACTGTCATCTGTATCCTGGAGTGCAGATCAGCATCTATCGCAACTTCAGCTACAAGATTGTCGAGAAGCTGGAGAATGGCACCATCGATGTCGGTATTGTGACCCTGCCGGTGAAGTCGGCCAGCCTGAAGACCCATTCCATCTTTCGCGATCAGCTGATGTTAATGGTTAGTCCGCAGAACGCGCTGGCCAAGCTCGACGTGGTTCCGGTCAGCGAAGTAGCCAAACAGCCGTTATTGCTGCCCAAGACCGGTTACAGCCGGCGTGTCATGGACAAACTGTTCCGCCCCTATGCCGCCCATCTTCAAATCCGAATGGAACTGCCCAGCGTGGGCATGATCAAGAGCTTCGTAGCCGCCGGGCTGGGGGTTTCCCTTATCAGTTCCAGCTTCGCCAAAGACCAGGTACTGGCCGGACGAGTCAAACTGATCCCTATCCGCGATCAGGAATTATGGCGGGAGCTCGGACTCGCCTACCGCCGCGACCGCACCCACACCCGCGCCACCACCACCTTCATCAGTACCGTTCGGCAACTTGCCACCGCTTCCAAGTGAGCCTTTCAAGCGGTCATCCCGCCCCTGCAACCGCTCCAAATTGAGGCGGGGATGGGCTGATCGAAATTGTCGATGCGGGGAATCACAATTTCCAATTTCCTTTTTTGAGCGGAAAATTGCTAATGTTCAGCTGAAGCCTCAGAAGCTTTGATCGGGATCACTCGCGGTTATCAACGTAACTTGAACCCAGCTGAGGGGGTGCGATATGAGAGAACTGGAAAGTGGATTGAACAAAATCCTGGAAGAGCATCAGCATGAGAGCGGACTCCACGTCATCGGAGGCCGGCGCAGACTGGTTGATCGGCTGATGCAATTCTTTGAAGAATTCAAACCGGAGAAACCGGATCCGAGACTGAGCCGGGAACAGCACAACTAGATCAAGCTCGCGAACAGCAACCATGAAAGCAACCACCCAGAAGGCTAAGCGAATTACATCGATGAGCATTTCGTCGACACGAATTCGCGTGTCGTCTGGGGGAGGGTGCCGGGTGAGCTGAGAAACAAAGAGCTTTAACGGCTGACAAAAACCCACCGCCAGAGTAACTGGCCGGTGGGTTTTTTGTTTGCCCCGACCGAACACACAAACGGGAACACCCGAGGGGGAAACCAGATGAACGATCCAGCGGAAGCGAGTAGCGAAGCATCAAGACGGTATCCGGAGTGCGTAGTCATGAAGTTCGGCGGAACTTCGGTCGCGGACGCCGCCGCGATTCGACGCTTGTGTCGACTGGTGGGACGTCCCTCGCTCCGCCCAGTCGTGGTGGTAAGCGCTCTGGCCAAGGTCACCGACCAGTTGCTGAACGCCGGATGGGCAGCAGCGGCAGGAAATCTCGACTCCGCTCGCGAGATCCTTCAAGGACTTCGCCAGCGGCATGAGATCGTCGCGAGCGGAGTGGTGACGAAGGGCGAGGAACGTCGCCGCCTGTCCCGCGAGTTCGGCGGCGAATTTCAGGCGTTGGAAAAAATGCTGGCAAATATCGCCGCCGAAAAGACGTTCACTCCCTGCTCCCAGGACAGGCTCTTAGGGGCGGGCGAGTCTCTTTCGTCCAAGCTGGTGCAATCGGCTCTGCAAGATGCCGGAGTGAACGCTGCCCTGGTCGACGCGCGCCAGTGCATTGTGACCGATGCTGCCCATACCCGGGCTACTCCGCACTGGGAAGAAACCAATACTCGCCTGCAAGCTGTGCTGTTGCCCCTGCTCGAAGCGGGACGGGTTCCGGTGCTGGGCGGATTCGTGGGCGTGACCCGTGACGGCATTCCCACCACGCTCGGTCGTGGAGGTTCGGATTTCAGCGCATCGATTGTGGGCGCAGGCGTGCACGCCCAGCGCATCGAAATCTGGACCGACGTGGACGGCATCATGACTAGCGATCCAAATCTCTGCCCCGACGCCCGCCGCGTCCCCCGAATGAGTTTCGACGAAGCGGCCGATCTCGCCTATTTTGGCGCCAAGGTGTTGCATCCAGCGACGCTGGTGCCCGCCATGCGCAGCGATATTCCAGTGTGGGTGCTCAATTCGCTCAATCCGGATTGCCCTGGAACCGAAATCGTGGCGCGCTGCGAAGGCGACGGAGTAAAGGCCATCACTGTTAAACGAGGCGTTGCTATCGTAGACGTCGAACCCGTGCGCTGGTTCGCGCCCGAACTGTTGCGTGAGGTCTTCGACGTCTTCGAGCGCCATCAACACAATCTGGATCTGCTGTCCGCTTCACGCGGCAGCCTGGCGCTGCTGGTCAGTTCGGTATCGGCGCTGCCTGCGATCGCTGACGAGCTGAAAGGGATGGCTAACCTCCGCTGGGAAAACCACAAGGCGCTGGTCTGCCTGGTAGGAGAACAGGTCCGCCGCCGTCCGGAGCTCGCCAGCCAGGCATTTCGCGCCATCCGCGATATCGATGTTCGCATGATCTGCCAGGGTGCGTCCGAGCGGAACATCAGCTTTTTGGTCGACGAATCGCGAGCGGTGGAGGCGGTGGAACGGCTGCACCAGTCGTTTTTTTCCGACCCAGAACCCGTCGCGGAGCATGTCTCGTTCGCCCTCTGCCAGGCCGAAGTCGCATGGCACGGCGCTGATTAAATGTGTGGGGTGGACACTCTTGTCCGCCGCTTTTGACTTTGACTTCTCTCGCACCGACACCAAAGTCAAAGACGGCGGACAAGAGTGTCCATCCCACACGGCTGAGGTCGGCCGCCCCGTTAGTCCGTGGCAGCATTTTCGATTGCCCGCATCGAAATTTCTACTTGACACCCACCCCACAGCCGTTATCATAAATGAATAATTATTCAGTACGATGAATAGCCATTCATGAGCAAGCCGCTGCGACAAAAGGTGATCCTGGAAGTGCTGGAACGCAGCTCAGTCGGCAGCCAGGAAGACCTGCAGCGGGCGCTGGGCAAGCGGGGTTTGAAAGTAGGGCAGGCGACGCTGTCGCGCGACATTCACGAGCTGGGCCTGGTCAAGACTGGGTCAGGGTATGTGCTTCCGGGCGAAGCGGTTTCAGAACCGGCATTGCCGCCCGTCTCGCGCCTGGTAAGGGAGTTTGTATTGGAAGTCAAAGCGGCGCAAAACCTGCTGGTCATCAAGACGACTGTAGGTAGCGCGCAGCCCGTGGCCGCCGCACTCGACGGCCAGGATTGGGAGGAAGCCATCGGAACCATCGCCGGCGACGACACAATATTGATGGTCTGTTCCGATAACCGAGGCGCGAAGGTTCTGTCCGCGCGCATTCAGGAGATGCTCGCCTGATGGCGTCCAAGCTCAAGACCGCGATCCTGGGGGCGACCGGATACTCCGGCTTCGAACTGGCCCGCCTCCTTCTGCGCCATCCCGGCGTGGAAACTCCGGTGATGCTTCAGCGTTCCGGCGAGGCGGCCGTAGAGGTCAATCTCGCCGACATGTATCCCGCCATCTCCGGCAACGGAGGATATCCGCTGCACCCTTGGTCGTGGGCTGAACTGAAACGCCGCGAAATCGAATTGCTTTTTCTGGCCACACCTCACGAAGTATCGCGTGCGTTGGTACCGGAAGCGATCGCGCATGGCATACGGGTGGTGGATCTGAGCGGAGCATGGCGCCTGCGCGAGGCGCAAAATCGCGCCGTGTATGCCTTCAAAGACGAGAATGCCGTTACTGCTGCCGACCTCATGCAGAAAGCGGTGTACGGCCTTCCCGAGCTGAATGGTGACCAGCTTCCCAACGCCGCGCTGGTGGCCAATCCCGGATGCTATGCCACCTCGGTGATTCTGGCGCTGGCCCCCCTGCTGGCGGCGGACATCGTCGATCGCGAGAAGGGAATCATCTCCGATTCGAAGTCCGGAGTTTCAGGCGCGGGCAAGGAAGCGACCGCCCGCACCCACTTTGTGTCGGTGGCGGACAATCTTTCCGCGTACTCGGTCTTTGGTCACCGTCATGTCGGAGAAATTCTCGAGCAGCTGAAACTGGATTCGGGAGAGCTGATTTTTACTCCGCACCTGTTGCCGATTCCACGAGGAATCCTCTCCACCATCTACGTCCATCTGAAGCGGGAGATGAAGCCGGCGGAAGTGGAATCGTGCTTCCACGATTTCTATGAAGGCAAGCCCTGGGTTCGGATTTTCGCTACTCCGAAACTGCCCCAGATTCAATTTTCGCTTCACACCAACTACTGCGACCTGGGCTTTTGTCTGGCGAAAGATGGACGCCGCCTGGTGCTGGTGTCGTGTATCGACAACCTGCTCAAAGGCGCGGCCGGACAGGCAGTTCAGAACATGAACCTCATGTACGGGTTTAAGGAACAGGAAGGCCTGCAGTGAAGATCGTAATCAAGCTGGGCGGAGCCGCGCTCGAGGACAAGAGCACGCTGCAGAAGTGCGCTCGCGCCATTGTGGAGTTGGCGGAAGACGGCCACAAAGTCACCGTGGTGCATGGCGGCGGCGCGGCGCTGACGCGCACCTTGAAGCTTTTGGGCAAGGAAAGCGATTTCGTAAACGGCCTGCGCATCACTGACGCCGAGACTCGCGATGTCGCCCTGATGGTGCTCGCCGGAATCGTTAACAAGAGTCTGGTTGCGGCGATTGTCGCTGCTGGGCGCCCGGCCATCGGACTTTGTGGTGGAGATGGCATGGCATTCCGCGCCCGCAAAAAACAAACGCAAGGCTACGACCTGGGATTCGTGGGCGAGATCTGCTTCGTCGAACCGCGCTGGCTCGAGGCTATCTGGGGGCTGGGCGGAATTCCCGTTCTGTCCTCGGTCGCGCTGGGTTCGGATGGCGAGTATTACAACGTGAACGCGGACCAGATGGCATCGGCCTGCGCGGTTGCCTGTCATGCCGACACGCTTATCTTTTTGACTGACGTGGCGGGCGTGAAGGATGCCGAGGGCGCGGTCATGCCCTGGCTCAATACAAAACAAATCCCGGGCATGATAGAAAACGCGACCATTGCCGGCGGCATGCTGCCCAAGCTCGAAGCCTGCGGACATGCGCTGCGCAAAGGCGTGGGCCGGGTGCGCATTCTGCCGGCAGCCCAGGTTGATACGTTGCCGCAGTTTTATCTCACCAAGCTGGATGGTGGCACCGAGGTGATCGTCGCATGAGCCTGGCCACCGTCGCACGTTCCGAATCCAAGCTGCTGCTTCCCACCTACGACCGCCAGCGCGTTCTGTTTGAGCGCGGGCGTGGCGTCTATCTTTGGGATTCAAGCGGCAAGCGCTATCTCGACTTCCTGAGTGGGATTGGGGTGAACGCGCTCGGCCACGCGCATCCCGTAATCCAATCCACGTTGAAGCGGCAGGCTGGCCGCCTGATTCACGTATCGAATCTGTTTTTCCACGAATACCAGGCCGAGTTGGCCAAGAGGCTTACCAGGATTTCAGGACTGGACAAGGCATTCTTCTGCAACAGCGGAACCGAGGCCTGGGAAGGCGCGCTGAAACTGGCCCGTGCCTTCGCTCGCACCCAGAACAATAACGGACATAAAGCCAAGTGGCGATTGCTGGCGCTGGAAAATTCTTTTCACGGCCGTACCTTTGGCTCGCTCGCCACCACGGGACAGGAGAAGTATCGGCATCCCTTTGCGCCGCTGGTGCCGGGAGTCGGGTTCGTCGGCTTCAACGACGTCGACGATCTCAAACGGCAATTCGATGGCAGCGTCTGCGCCATTTGTCTGGAGACCATTCAGGGCGAGGGCGGCATCCGTCCTCTGAGTACTGAATTTCTACAGACCGCGCGTCAGCTTTGCGACCGCACCGGCGCGCTCTTGATTCTGGATGAAATTCAATGCGGGCTGGGCCGCACCGGAAAGTATTTCGCCTACCAGCATTATGGCATTCAGCCTGACATCGTCACCGTGGCCAAGCCGCTTGCCGCAGGTCTGCCGCTGGGAGCGCTGCTGACCACGGATCGCGTGGCCAGCGGTATGCACCCAGGAATGCATGGCACGACATTCGGAGGAGGTCCACTGGCTTGCGCCGTGGCCATCGAATTCCTGCGCGTGCTCGATGGCATGCTGGGACACATTCGCCAGACTGGCGACTACTTCCACGCCAAGCTGGACGGCCTCAAAGCCAAGCACGACGGTGTCCGTGAAATTCGCGGCATGGGTCTGATGCTGGGCATGAATCTGGACTCAGCCGACCGGGCCAAGGCGGTCGTCGGCCAATTGCTGGATCGCGGCATCCTCATCAATCGCACCCAGGACACCGTACTGCGCTTTCTGCCGCCTTACATCATTGAGAAAGCCCATGTGGATCTGGTGGTCCGTGCCCTCGACGCGGCCCTCACATCCACTGCGCCAAAAACGAATTTGAAAAACGGAAAACCAAGAAGGAGTCAATTACGGTGAGCAGCCAGCCATTCCAAACTACGCAAGTCGCAACTCCTCCGGCAACTACCACGTTCCCGGGGCGCGACCTTATCTCGATTCGCGATCTCAGCCCGATTGAGATTGAAACCATCTTCCATCTCGCGGGATTGCTGAAGGCTCGTCCCTCGAACTTTCGCACGGCGCTTGCCGGCAAGCAGATGGTGATGTTTTTCGAGAAACAATCGTTGCGTACCCGGCTGACTTTTGAAGCGGGAATGGCCAGTATGGGCGGCAGCGCCTTCTTCATGGACCAGACCGCCGGGCGCCTCGACGCCCGCGAGAAGCTGAGCGACATCGCGCACAACGTGGAGCGGTGGGTGGACGCCGTAGTTTTGCGAACCTACTCGCATGGCACCGTCGAGGGAATGGCTGAGCACGCCTGCATTCCAGTGATCAACGCGCTCAGCGATCTGGAGCATCCCTGCCAGGCTCTGGCTGACTACTTCACCCTGGTGGAGCGCTTCGGCGACCTGAAGAAAATCTGCCTCGCCTATGTAGGCGATGGTAACAACGTCGCCCATTCACTGCTGCTGACTGCAGCGACCCTGGGCTCCCGGATCCGCATCGCCACGCCTGCGGGTTACGAGTGCGACCAGCAAATCGTCGCCGACGCCCGCGATCTGGCGCAACAGACGGGCGCGGTCATCGAGATACTCAACGACCCCAAACAGGCTGTGGACGGCGTAGACGCGGTCTATACTGATGCCTGGACCAGCATGGGTCACGAGCACGAAGAGCAGGAGCGGAACCAGATTTTCCCGCCCTATCAGGTGAATGAACAGCTCGTGGCCGGCGCCGCGCCTCACGCTGTCTTCATGCACTGCCTGCCCGCGCACCGCGGCATGGAGATCACGGACGCCATCATGGATTGCGATCGCTCCGTCGTCTTCGACCAGGCAGAAAGCCGCCTGCACGTGCAGAAAGCCATCCTGTTGTTATTGCTTGGCGGCAAGGTGGGCCGCACGAATTCGAGGAATTCCAATGGCTGAAAAAGTTGTACTCGCATATTCGGGAGGTTTGGACACCTCCATCATCATTCCATGGCTGAAGGAAAATTATTCCTATGACGTCATCGCCATGGTCGGAGACGTGGGCCAGGGAGACGACATCGAAGCTGTCGTAGAAAAGGCATACAAGACCGGCGCCAGCAGAGTCATTGTCGAAGACATGCGCGAGGAATTCCTCACCGGATATGTCTTCCCCGCGCTGAAAGCAGGAGCGGTGTACGAACACAAGTATCTGCTCGGCACGTCGCTCGCCCGGCCGGTGATTGCCAAGCATCAAGTGGAAGTCGCTCTCCGCGAGGGTGCGACAGCGGTGGCGCACGGCTGCACCGGCAAAGGCAACGATCAGGTCCGTTTCGAACTCACATATCAGGCCTTGGCTCCGGAACTCAAGGTCATCGCGCCCTGGCGCGAATGGACTTTGAAGTCGAGAGAAGACTGCCTCGACTACGCCGAAAAGCGTGGCATCTCCGTCACCGCCAGCCGGGAGAAGATTCACAGCCGCGACCGTAACCTATGGCACATCAGTCACGAGGGCGGGGAACTGGAAGATGCCGGCAACGCTCCGCTCCCCAGCACCTGGCAGTTGACTCGTTCGCCCCAGGAAGCTCCCGACCGCGAGGAGCAGGTTGTCATCGGCTTTGAAAAAGGAGTTCCAGTCTCAGTGAATGGCATGAAGCTCGACCCGGTTTCGCTGGTCGAGCTGCTGAACGAGATCGGCGGACGCAACGCCGTAGGGCGAATCGATCTGGTCGAAAACCGCTTCGTCGGCATTAAGTCACGCGGTTGCTATGAGACGCCGGGCGGAACTCTGCTCATTGCGGCCCATCGTGAAATCGAGGCCCTCTGCCTGGAGCGCGACCTGATGCACTTCAAGCAGCATATCGGGCTCAAATATGCCGAACTGGTCTATTTCGGCCTGTGGTTCACCCCCCTGCGTGAAGCCCTCGACGCATTCGTTGAGAACACTCAGCAGGACATCACGGGCACGACGACGCTCGCGCTGTACAAGGGCAACGTATCGGTGGTTAGCCGCCACTCGGAGAATTCGCTCTACCGCACTGACCTTTCGTCCTTCACCATGGGGGACAGCTACGACCAGAAAGATGCGGAAGGCTTCATCCGTATCCTGGGCCTGCCCTCGCGCTCGCGCGCCCGATTGCGCGCCGACGCCAAGCCCGAGGTAATCCGATGAAGATGTGGTCGGGACGATTCCGCCAGCCGCTCGATGCCGATTTCGAGCGCTGGCAGCGATCGTTCGATTTCGACCGGCGCTTGCTGCGGGAGGAGTTAGCCGCCAGCCGCGCCCACGCGTCTGCCCTGAAGAATGTCGGAATCCTGTCTTCGAGCGAGCTGATTTCCATTCTTGAAGGTTTAAAACAGATCGGCGAGAAGGCGTCGGCATCGCCTTCCTATCTGAACGACGACGAAGCTGAGGACGTACATCACTTCGTCGAAAAGCAGCTGGTCGCGCTGATCGGTGACACGGGATACAAGCTGCACAGCGGTCGCAGCCGCAACGAGCAGATTGCCACCGACCTGCGTCTTTACGTGCGGGCCTCAATCGACCAGATGCGTGCCGACATCGCAGAGTGGCTAAGTGTTGCGCTCGATCGCGCCGAACAAGCGGGAAATGCGGCCATGCCTGCCTATACCCATCTGCAGCGCGCCGAACCGGTGCTGGTCGCGCACTGGCTGCTGGCTTACGTGGAGATGTTTCTGCGGGACGCGGACCGGCTCGCCGATTGCCGCAAACGGCTGAACTTTTCTCCATTGGGGTCAGGCGCGGTTGCTGGGGCGACATTGCCGCTCGACCGCCGCGCCATGGCCAACGAGCTGGGCTTCGACGCTCCGACCGCCAATAGCATCGATGTCACTAGTGACCGCGATTTCATCCTGGAATTTGTAGGAACGCTTTCGCTTCTGGCTGTGCACCTGAGCCGCTGGGCGGAAGAGATGATCCTGTTTTCCTCGCAGGAGTTTGGTTTCATCCGGCTGCCCGAAGCTTATTCGACGGGCAGCAGCGCCATGCCGCAAAAGATGAACCCGGACCTGCTCGAGCTTACCCGCGGCAAAGCTGCCCGCATCATCGGCGACGCCACGGCCCTGCTGGTCACGGTGAAAGGCCTGCCTCTGGCCTACAACAAGGATTTGCAGGAGACGCAGCAGCCGTTGTTCGACGCCGCGGGCACGGTTCTGTCTCTGCTGCCCATGGCCTCCGGCTGGATGAAGGCTGTCGAGTTCAACCACGACCGCATGCAGCAAGCTGCCCAGTCCGGATTCATGAACGCATGGGCGGGGGCTACCTACTTGGTTCGTCGCGGCGTTCCTTTCCGTCTGGCCCACGAAATAATTGGCAAGGCCGTGCAAATCTGCATCGAACGAAACTGTGAGTTGGCAGATTTGTCCTTGGAGGAATTGCGCCAGTTGAATCCAGCCTTTGATCAGGATTTCTACTCTTCACTAACTTTGCAGGCGGTGCTTGCCATCCACGATGTGCCCGGCGGGACGGCACCGGCGCGGGTTCGTCAGGCCATTGCCGACGCCCGGCAGCAAGTCGAAGCCATGCGGGAGGACATCCATGCGCGCGCGTGAAGCCCTGCTGCCCGACGCCGAACAGATCCATGAACTCATCGCAGCCTATTCTCACGACGGCACCCTGCTGCCGCGCACCTTTGCCGAAGTTTGTGAAAATGTTCGCGATTTCGTTGTCCTTGAAGATCACGGCCACATCATCGGTTGCGGGGCGCTTCACCTTTACGGTCCACACCTTGCGGAAATCCGTTCCATCACCGTCGATCCCGCGCGCCAGGGTTCGGGCGGCGGCGAGCGCCTGGTGAGGGCGCTATTGGCGCAGGCCAAGAAGCACAATGTCAGCTCCATCTGTCTGTTCACCCGCATTCCGGAATTCTTTGCACGCCTGGGATTTGCCATGGCGCAACGCGAAGATTTGCCGGACAAGATTCACAAAGACTGTTGCGTCTGCCCGCGCTTCGATCACTGCGATGAAGTTGCCATGGTGCGCGGCGAATTGCCCAAGTTCGCCATGCTTCCTCAGCCCGCCAACTGGCTGGTCAAGATCGAGGTATGAAGCCTCGCGTTAGATCCCAAGACAAAATCTGCCTGCCCGCTGGATTTAGTTTTGCGGCGGCATGTGCTGGAATCAAGGCCAGCGGGCGGCCCGACCTGGCGCTGGTCGGAGCCGCGCCGGGCACGACGGCCGCAGCCTTGTTTACCCGGAATCGGGTGGTAGCGGCGCCGCTCGGAGTCGGCCGGGCGTCCTTGGCGGCCAGCGGCGGCCAGGTGCGGGCCGTGATCGTGAACTCGGGCAATGCTAATTGCGCTACCGGCAAAGCTGGTATCCGAGCCTGTCAGCATGTCTGCCGGGATTTGGCCCAACTGTTGGGAGTGCATCCCCGCGAAGTTTTTCCGTCCTCTACCGGCATTATTGGGGTTCCGCTGCCGGTGAATAAAATCGTGGCCAAATTGCCCGATCTGGTGGCGGCAGGTCAAACGACGGAGCAGGGAATCCAGGACTTTGCCCGCGCCATCATGACCACGGACACTCGTCCCAAGCTGGCCTGCGCAACTTTTAACTCTGGAAAGGCGGACGTAAGCATTCTCGGAATTGCCAAAGGTGCCGGCATGATCCATCCCCAGCTCGCCACCATGCTGGTCTATCTTTTCACCGATTTGAGCGCCACCGCGATCCAGCTAAGGCATTTGTTGCAAGAGTCTTGCAAACACACCTTCAACCACATCTCGATCGATGGCGATACTTCTACCAACGACACCGTGCTGCTGCTGGCCAGCGGCAGGAGCGGCGTCGCATCGCATAGTCCGGCCGCGAAAAAGCGGTTTTCACAAGGCCTCTTGCAGGTTTGCCAGTCGCTCGCGGAACAGATTGTGTCCGACGGTGAAGGAGTGCAGCACGTGATTCGCCTGGTTGTCGAACAGGCCAGGAATAGCTCGGAAGCCCGGCAGGTGGCCCAAACCGTGGCCCATTCCTTACTGGTCAAGACCGCTTGGGCTGGCGCCGACCCCAATTGGGGTCGTATTCTTGCCGCCGTGGGCAGATCGGGGATCGCCCTCGATCCGGCGAAAATCGGGATCAAAATTGGGGATCAAATGGTGTGCCGGCGCGGCGTCGGTTGCGCCTTCGACGAGAGCCGCGCGCATCAGGCTCTGACCCAGCCCAGTTGCGACATTCGCATTCAACTGGGGCGAGGCAGCAGCTCCATCGTGTTCCTGACCACCGACCTCACCCCGGAATACGTGCGCATTAATGCCGACTATTCGACCTAGGGGGAACGCTCTCCTAGTACCTTTTAGCGATTATTCAAAGCGTAACTACAGTATCTTACGGATGGCGGGGTGGAGCTTTGCGGCAGTAATAATGGAATAACCCCAACGCGAAGGAGCGAACGGCAGACGCTGGTAATTCCCCATAACCGGCCAGCGTCTGCTTCTCCTGGAACCGTTCTCTTCAATTCCCTCCAACCCAAGACTAATTAGAACCGCGCTTCTTTCCCGGAAAGAATGTTCCGCCTGCCAATACGGTTTCTACCGCCCGCACCAGATC
The DNA here is from genome assembly GCA_963822555.1 of Terriglobia bacterium. Classification (GTDB taxonomy): domain Bacteria; phylum Acidobacteriota; class Terriglobia; order Terriglobales; family Acidobacteriaceae; genus JAIQFF01. The sequence continues at coordinate 1,570,173 of CAWGHY010000002.1, read as the reverse complement.
TCGTGCCGCGTCTCCTTTAGCTACCGCTCCGCGAATGCCGTCGGTCTGGAAATGGCCGTATAGGTCGTCGGACACATGCAAGGAGAATAGGATTACCGGGATCTGAGGCTGTGTCTTCGTGATTTGAAGAGCGGCTTCGAGACCGTTCATAACCGGCATGGTCAAATCCATGATGATCACATCCGGACGGAACTGCAGCGTCTTCTCGATCGCTTCCTGCCCATTGTTCGCCTCGGCGCAGACTCTCCAACCGGGCTGGACCTCGAGCAGGTTACGAATGCCCATTCGCATGACCTCGTGGTCGTCAGCCACCAGCACCCTGACCTCCGGGAGTGACGAACCATGAGCTGTCGTTATCGCCATATGCATACTTCGAGTCTGCCAGCCTCGTTTACCCGGAGCCCGAAACCGGAGCAGTATCGCCCCGCCGTTGCGGCCCCGTCGCGTCGAACTAGGTCGCGTTAAACTGGCCAGATAAATTTGGATGTAATGCCCTGAGTGTAACTTTGTGTTTTTCTCACGACAATGGCTCGGTCGTGCCCAGCGTGGCACAAAAGTGTTAAGGAAAACTCTTAGAACAAACTGAAGATTAGAGACCAGAAACCGTGAAACTGTCGGCAGTGGTTCATTTGGGGCAAAAACAGCCTGACCCCTTGTCATTCCGAAGTCAGGTTTATCGGCGAGGAATCTGCTTTCTGCCGGCGGCAAAACAGCAGATTCCTACCGATAAATCGGTTCGGAATGACAATGGTTAAGAAATGGCTTTCACAAACTGACCCATTGCCAAAATATTCGCCGCCTTTCATCGCTCGCTACGATCCTGTATCTTTACCAGTCGTCTGGCTTTGACTTCGACGTCAAGCCAGATTGGTCGTCTCCCAGGACTAAAAAATGAAAATCGCGTCCGTTCGCGCCGTGGCATTTGCGACACTCTTCGTCCTCGTTGGACTCTTCACTCTGCCATCTTTTCTCGGAGCACAGACGGCTCCCGCCGCCGATCTCATCATTCGCAACGCCAAAATATGGACAGTGGACAAGAACCATCCCACGGCTCAGGCGGTCGCGGTGCTGGGTGATCGGATCGTGGCGGTAGGTTCCAACGACGAGGTCGAGGGCTGGCACGGCGCTCACACTCGCACCATCGACGCATCCGGAAAGTTATTGCTGCCGGGTTTCAATGACTCGCATGTGCATTTTGTGGATGGCGGAGTATCTCTCGACAGCGTGCAATTGAATGACGCCACCAGCGCCACAGAATTTGCTCGTCGAATTGGTGAACAGGCCAGGAAAACGCCCAAGGGCGAATGGGTCATGAGTGGCGATTGGGATGAGACCAAGTGGACTCCGGCAGCCATGCCCACCAAGGAATTAATCGATCCTCTAACCCCGGACACGCCTGTATTTGTGAGTCGCTACGACGGCCATATGGCTCTGGCAAACTCGCTCACTCTCCGTCTGGCCGGCATCACCTCCCAAACCCCGGACCCTCCCGGTGGCGTCATTATGCGCGATGCCCGAGGCAATCCCACGGGGGCGCTGAAAGATGCGGCCATGGACTATGTTTTCAAAGTCGCGCCGCCGCTTTCGCACGATGCCCGGCTGCGGGCGGTCAAACGCGCCCTGGCTCATGCCGCCTCGCTCGGCGTCACCAGCGTGCAGCATATGAATCCGGAGTACGCCGACATTGCGGTTTACTCTGAATTACTGGAGCGAGGAGAGCTGACCGCGCGCATCTATGCCGCGCCCCTGATTACCGGTGTCGACGATCAGGTAAAAATTGGGATCCGACACGCTTTCGGCGGCCCGTTTCTTCGCATCGGTGCTCTGAAAGCTTATGCCGACGGCTCGCTCGGCTCTTCCACTGCATATTTTTTCGATCCCTTCAGCAATCAGCCCAATAATCATGGCCTGCTTTCCGACGAAATGCATCCGGTTTCGCTCATGCAGGACCGCATGATGAGGGCCGACGCCGCCGGACTCCAGATTTGTACCCACGCCATTGGCGATCAGGGCATTTCCATCATCCTCGACCTGTATAGCGAAATCGTGAAGGCGCACGGCGAAAGGGACCGCCGTTTCCGTATCGAACACGCCCAGCACATGGCCGCAAAAGATTTCGACCGCTTCGCCCAGTTGCATGTCATCGCCTCAATGCAGCCCTACCATGCCATCGACGACGGACGCTGGGCCGAGGAACGCATCGGCCACGACCGCGCCAGCCGAACCTACGCCTTTCGCACTTTTCTGAATCACGGAGTGCGACTCGCCTTCGGCACCGATTGGAACGTGGCCCCTCTCAATCCCATGCTCGGTCTGTACGCGGCCGTCACGCGCGCAACTTTGGACGGCAAGAATCCCAACGGTTGGTTTCCCGAGCAGAAGCTCACCATTGCGGAAGCCATCGAGGCCTACACCATGGGTTCCGCCTACGCTGAGTTTCAGGAAAAAGACAAAGGCTCGATCACGCCCGGCAAACTGGCCGACATGGTTTTACTGAGTGACGATGTCCTCAGCATCGCGCCGGCAAAAATCCGCGAGGTCAAGGTAATGACCACATTCGTGGGCGGAAAGATCGTCTGGGACGCATCCAGCGAATCCAGGCACTGACCCTATATTCGCCTTTCGGCTGGCGAATCTCATGTCCTTATTGGGCCACATTCCTGTGCAGCGGGAATTGTTTTGCACAACCCAGGATGTACTAACGGCCATCTTGACACCTTTCCCATCGCGGGATACCTTCCATTAAGTTTTTCAAATGCTAGGCACGGCCCAAAAGCCTTGTCCATAGCCACTTCTAGCCCGTTCGACTGAAGGCAGCGCCACCAAACCCTTTGGTGTGGTCGGAACGGAAGCATTCATGCTTCTCCCAGTTTGTGAACGAACCTGGCTGACGCCGGGAGTGTCTCTTCGCGTGCACGGAGGTGCAGTGTGAAACAAGTACATCTGCTGGCAATCGCCGGTATCGCTTTCAGCGTGATTTTGAACCCGGGAACCGTTACGGCTCAGAAAGACCCTGGGCCGCGTCCCGTGACTGCGGCGGGGCCTCAATCCTTGCCTGGCTTACCGTCGGACTTGCAGTCGTTTTTTACCGACGCCATGAGTAGCTTCATGGAAATCGATTCAGTAAGCGGATCCATATCCGGCGAGTCGGGGACGGGTTTAGGGCCCACCTTCAATGGCAACAGCTGTGCCCAATGTCATGCCTTCCCGGTGATCGGCGGCAGCAGCCCGGCCAGCAATCCACAGGTGCAACTAGCCAACCTGGATGGCGCTCTGAATACTGTTCCATCCTTTATCACGAGCAACGGCCCGGTGCGGGAGGCCCGCTTCGTGCGCAATTCCGACGGCACCCCCGACGGCGGTGTGCATGGCTTGTTCAGCATACGCGGCCGAACCGACGCCGAGGGTTGCGGTTTGACGCAGCCGAATTTCGCCCAGCAACTGGCTGCCGGCAACGTGATCTTCCGGATTCCGACCCCAACCTTCGGTCTCGGTCTGGTAGAGGCCACTCCCGATTCAACTTTGCAGGCCAACCTGGCGGCGAATCAGAGCGTCAAGTCCCAGCTGGGTATCAATGGCGTTCTCAACACCAGCGGCAACGACGGCACCGTGACTCGCTTCGGCTGGAAGGCGCAGAACAAGTCGCTGATGGTCTTTGCCGGCGAAGCCTACAACGTCGAGCAGGGCGTTTCGAATGAAGAGTTCGTCAATGAGCGCGCCGCCGTGGCCGGCTGTGTCTATAACGGATCTCCGGAAGACGCCACCAACGTGATCGACGAAGCCGGCAGCCCCACCGGCTCAGCGGCGCAGATGTCGTCGGACGTCGTCAATTTCGCCGCTTTCATGCGGCTTTCCTCAGCCCCCACGCCGGGTCCCATGTCGGCCTCGGCGACCAATGGCGCCAGTCTGTTCAATAGCGTGGGCTGCGCTTTGTGCCACACGGCAACACTGACCACCGGTATGTCGAAATTCACTGGCATGTCGAACGTCACCTATCACCCCTACTCCGACTTCGCTCTGCACCATATGGGATCGCGGCTGGCGGATGGGATTAGCCAGGGCGCGGCCGATGGCGACCAGTTCCGCACGGCTCCGCTCTGGGGTATCGGTCAGCGGCTCTTCTTCCTGCATGACGGACGCACCTCGGACCTGTTGCAAGCCATACAGGCGCATGCTTCCACCGATTGCGTTGACAGTCGCTTCCGTTCTCGATCGTTCGCCAGTCAAAACTGTGGCTCGGAAGCCAATGCGGTGGTCCGCAGATTCAATTCGCTCAACCGCTCACAGATGCAGGACGTGTTGAACTTCCTGCGTTCGTTGTAATGTGGGTGCCGACAAGTTCGCCGGATCGCGGAGGGAGTTGGTGAAGCCCTCCGCGGTCCACCCTGTCTTTCGCACGACTTGCTTGGCCGGCGTGCTGTGCCTTTTGCTCGGCTCTTCGTGGGGCCAATCCGTGCCCTGCGCTCCGTCACACGAAATCGCTACGCAGCTCGAGAAGATCACGGTGGTCGTGTCCGCGTCCTCCGATTTCGATCAGGCTTTGGCTCCGCTGGTCGCGCTTCGCCAACGTTATCCAGATGATTTGTGGGTGAACCAACGCTACCAGGATGCAGTGCAGCAGTATGGAATTGAAGGCCACCTCAGGAAATTGACCGAGGACTATCAGGTTCTTTCGATGCAGCATCTCGACGACTTTAAGTACAGCTATCTGTACGCTCGCAGCTTGATGGGTCGCAACACTTCGGCGGCCATCCAGCAAATGATGGAAATTGTTGCGGACCATCCTGACTTCGCTCCGGCACACGGCGCGCTGGCGGAGATCTACGCGTCGGCGAAATTTCACGATGAGTCAAGAAAGAAAACCGAACGCGAGCGCTCGCTCGCTCTCTGCCCCGGTTCCGAGGTGACGCAACGGCCGACGGCGTTACCTGCTCCGAGTCCTTTAGTTGATCAGGCGGAGAGCTTGCTGGCTCAGAACGGTGATCCCGACCGGATCGCCGCGATGGCCGAGCAGGGGGTGCGGGATGACGAATGGCGGCTGCAGCGCATCCGCCCATTCGACTGGTACACGGTAGATTACAAGCGCCAGGTGCAGCGCGAACTCCAGATGAAGTATTGGAGACTCTGGAGCATCCAGATCCGCTGTTATCGGCGCGCCGGTCAGCCGCAGAAGGCCGCAGAGCTGCTTGCGACGATGGATCAGCGTGCAGCCTCACTCCGCAGCAGTTCGGACGCGGTCTACTGGGATGCCTTCGCCACGCTCGCGCGTTTGTATGAGGAAGGGAAGCAAAAGAAGCCAATCAGAAGCTGAAGTCGATGCAGGATTTCCTGGCCACACATCCTGATCCGAGCCGATCGGCCCAACTGGCAGATCTGCAAAAGCTCGCGGAGCGCTAGTAGCACGTCGCGGTCACCTGAGCGCCAACCTTGTCATCCTGGGCGCCAATCTTGTCATCCTGAGCGGAGCAGGAATTTCGCTTCGCGAAATTCCTGCGGAGTCGAAGGATCCCTGCCGATTGCAATGACGATTCAGCTCAGGATTCGCTGCGGCCGGCTTCAGGGGAGTACGCAGCCCAGCTTCGGTTCTTAGCTATAGGGTCCTTCGACTTCGCGGCTGCTGCGCTGCGCGAAGCGGCCACTCCGCTCAGGATGACAAGGGAAAATTGTCGGAATGAAAACCAGCATCAGCTCCGCGAGGACATTTCCGTCCGGAGCAGATCGTCCATCGTCTCCCGCCGCCGGATCAACTTCACAGACTTGCCATCGACCAGGACTTCCGCCGCTTTCAGCCGCGAGTTGTAGTTGGATGCTAACACCATGCCATACGCACCCGCATCCAGAATGGCCAGCAGCTCGCCCTCGTTGATTACCGGAAGCTCGCGGCCGCGGGCGAAAAAATCGCCGCTCTCACAGACTGGGCCAACCACATCGACCGTTTCGTGCCGCGCCGAGTTCAGATCCAATTGCGCTGGAACGATCTCGTGATATGCGTTATAGAGCGAAGGCCGAATCAGATCGGTCATGCCGGCATCAACCACCAGAAATTGTTTGGGACCGTTCGTCTTTCGGTAGAGCACTCGAGTGATCAGCGCCCCCGCCGGCCCAACGATGGCGCGACCCGGTTCCAGCAGCAGATGCACTTTCAGGCCGCGCAACGGACGCAGCAGCGCCGCCGCATAGTCGGCGGCTTGACCGGCGAATTCCTGCGGCGAGGCATCCTGGTAGTCGATGCCGAGGCCGCCTCCCGCATCCACATACTCGATATGATGGCCGTCATCCTGTAACACCCGCACCAGTTCAGCCAAGCGTTCCATGGTGAGAGCGAAGGGCTGCAAGTCGGTGATCTGGGATCCGATGTGGACACTCACCCCTGCAATCCGGAGATATTTCGTTCCGGAAGCCTGGGCATACAGCTTTCTGGCTTTGCCGATCGGGATTCCGAACTTGTGTTGCTGCAGTCCGGTGGAGATGTAAGGGTGCGTGTTGGCCGGAACGTCAGGATTCACGCGCAATGCGATCCGCGCCTTTTCGCGGGCGCGTGCCGCGCACTCCGCCAGCCGCCACAGTTCGGCTTCGCTTTCGACGTTGAACAGCATCACGCCGGCCTTAAGCGCCGCCACCATCTCTTCGGCGGTCTTACCCACTCCCGAGAACACGACTCTCTTCGCGGCTCGCCGGTCGACCCGCAAGACCCGCTCCAGCTCTCCCCCTGAAACGACGTCGAAGCCGCACCCCATTCCCGCCAGCAGCCGGAGAATCCCCAGGCTCGAATTGGCCTTGACGGAATAACAGACGGTGTGAGGAGCTTTGCGGAAGGCTCGCTTGAATTCCGCCATGCGTTCGCGGATCGCCGATGCGGAATAAATGTACAGCGGAGTTCCGTAACGCTCGGCCAGGCGTTCCACTGGAACTTCGTCGCACTCTAGCGCGGACCCAACCGGGCGGCGGCGCAGAAATCCCTTTCGCACTTCGCGATAGGAAAAGGCCGGAGGACGGCCCACGCTCCGGTGTGGGCTGAAAGTCACTTGCGCTTAGGTTCACCTTTCACTCGGATGGCCACCACGGTCTCGTCGTCAAAGGCTTCCTCTCCCGCGGCATGATCGGTCACAGCCTTGAACAGTGATTTCACCACGCAATCGGCGGAAATGTTCATGCACTCCGCAATGATGGCTTCGGTGCGGTGACGCCCAAACATATCGCCCGCCTTGTTGCGTGCGTCCATAATGCCGTCACTGAAAAAGATGAACATGTCCCCGGGCTTGGCCTTGAAAGTGATTTCGTCGTACTCGGCATCGTCAAACAGGCCCAGAGGCAATCCTGTGGCTTCGATTACCTCGATCTTTCCGTCATGGCAATACAACGGGCGCGGCAATCCCGAGTTGGCGATCTTCAAGGAGCGGTTGCGATCGTCCCACACGGCATAGATGAGCGAGACGAACTGCCCCTCGATGCGCCGCTCGCCCAAAGAAAAATTCACAGCTCGCAACATCTCAGCCGGGCCGGGCTCGATGGGAGCGTGCGAGCGCAGGATGCCGCTGACCAGCGCCGCATAAATCGCAGCCGGTGCGCCTTTACCGCTGACGTCTCCGATCACCATTCCCAGCCGGTCAAGGGAATAGTTGACGAAGTCATAGAGGTCGCCGCCGATGGCCCGTGCGGGCGCAAACTTGGCGGCAACTTCGAGGTTCGGCAGCTTGGGCAGGGAGTGGGGCAACAGGCGAAACTGCAATTCGCGCGCCAGGGCCAGATCGCGCTCCAGGCGTTTTTCCTGCCGTGCAATCTCCTCGTAGAGCCTGGCATTTTCCAGCGCGATTGCCACTTGAGCCGCCAGCGTGGTCACCGTCCGTTGATGGTCGTCGGTAAAAAATCCCTTCTTGGTATGTTCCAGGTCGAGCACGCCGATGACTTTGTCCTTGTAAATCAGAGGCACGGCCAGCTCCGATCGCGTCTCCGGATTCAGCAGGATATATCGTGGATCTTTACTCACATCCGGGACCAGGACGGCTTGCCGATGGCGCGCCGCATACCCGACCAGGCCATCGCCCAGCGGTACATCGTGCTTCAGTTGGATATTCTCCTGAAAACGTAGCGAGAATCGGTGCTGCAGTTTCTCTCCCGCGGGATCCACCATCAGGATGCTGAACATCTGATAGTCGATCAGGCGGCTGAGGAGCTCGGCAATGCGCTTGAGCAGTTCATCCACGTTCAGAATGGAGGTGAGTTCGCGCGCGATCTCGTTCAGTAAAACCAGTGTCCGCGCCTGTTTGGTGGTCCGGGTGTGCAGGCGGGCATTCTCGATTCCCACCGCCATGCGCGAAGCGATCAGCGTCAATAACCGCTTGTGTTCTTCGGTGAAGCGTCCGGCTTCGTGAGTCTCCAGATTGAGCACACCGATGACCCGATTCTTTACGATCAGTGGGATCGCCAGCTCCGAACGGACATCAGGGGCAGCAGAAATGTATTCGGGATGCTTCGACACGTCATCGACCAGGATGGCTTCGCCCCGCTTGGCCGCCAGTCCGGTGACGCCCTCGCCGATCTTGATCTTTACCCGCTCTGCAACTTCCCGCGCATACCCCACCTGGAAGCGGATGCGCAGGTCCTGCGCTTTCTCATTTACCAGCAGGATGGCGAAGATTTCGTAGTCGATGACTTTGCGCACCAGTTCAGCCACGCGGCGCAACGTGGTGTCGAGATCGAGAGTGGTGTTGACGACGTCTGCCACTTCAAGCAGCAGCGGCTCGACTTTCAGCTGATCGGATTGAGTCAAAGCGGAGTCCACAAGTCCTTTTTTGAGAACGTCAATGATAACAGCCAGCCTGTTGCCAGGTTCTTGACAATGTAGGCGCGAGCGTCCTCGCTCGTGCGGAAGCCCAGATGGCTGACCTGTTGTCGCGGCGGCACGAGCGAGGACGCTGGTGCTGCCATCAGGCTTCGCGTGGCACCACGCAAATGTCCGGGAGATTGCGGTACTTTTCTGCGTAATCCAGGCCGTAGCCGACTACGAATTCGTCGGGGATGCTGAAGCCCACGTAGTCCGCCGTGATCGGTTGCTTTCGGCGCGACGGCTTGTCCAGCAGCGCAGCGATTTTGAGAGACTGCGGTTGGCGCGCCATAAGCATCTTTTTCAGATAGGTCAAGGTGAGGCCGGTGTCGAGAATGTCCTCCACCAGGATCACATTCCTTCCGATCATGGACTGGTCCATATCCTTGGTCAGCCGAACTTCGCCGGTGGAGTCCCATCCTGACTTCAATTCCTGGGCGGGGCTGGGCCGCGTGCCGTAGCTGGAGACGCCGATGAAGTCGAAGGTAGCGTCGATGGTCAATTGACGCGACAGATCGCTAAGAAAAATCGCCGCCCCTTTCAACACCCCCAGGAGGATCACGGATTGACCAGCGAAATCCCGGTTGATTTCGGCGCCCATTTCAGCCACACGTCGGGCGATCTGCTCACGCGTGAGGAGGACCTTTAGCTCAGCCATGGCGATTCATATTAAACTAAAGCCGTTGGCGATTGGCACTGGACAATTAGCAAATGCCGGGGCGCCTCGGATCGCCAGAAAACTCGACATGAACCTGAACGGCATCAAACTTACTTGGCTGGGCCACGCTACTTTCCGCATCGAAACCCCGGCGGGCAAGATCATCATCGTGGATCCCTGGGTCATGGGCAATCCCAAATGCCCGGACGCGGAGAAGACCGTCAGGAAGGTCGACGTCCTGCTCTGCACGCACGGCCACTTCGACCACATCGGCGATGCGGTTGAGATCGCCAGGAAGCACACTCCGGCGGTGGTGGCGATTCCTGAGCTTGGGCACTGGCTGGAAAAAAAGGGCGTGAAGCAGGTTTCCAGCATGAACAAGGGGGGCACCCAGACCGTTGGCGACATCAAGGTCACCATGGTTCACGCCGACCACTCCTGCGGCATCACGGATGGCGATCAGATCGTTTATGGCGGCGAAGCCTGCGGCTATGTGATCGAGTTTTCCAACGGGCTAAAGATCTATCATGCCGGTGATACCAACGTCTTCGGCGACATGGCGATCATTCGAGATCTCTACGCGCCCCAGATTGCCATGATTCCAATCGGCGACCACTACACCATGTCACCGCGTGAAGCTGCTTACGCCTGTAATCTTCTGAAGCCGAAGACGGTCATTCCCATGCACTTCGGAACCTTCCCGGTGTTGACTGGCAAGCCCGGCGATTTGCAGAAGCTGGTACCCGGCGTGGAAGTGGCAGAGATGAGCCCCGGCGTAACCCTGACTTGAGGAGAGCACTTGCCATCACAGAAAGATAGCAACGCCGCCTGGCGCATGGGCGGAATCACCGTCGGACCGGTCGAAGACTATCTCTATTCGCTGCTCCCGCCTCGCGACGAGGTGTTGGCCGAGATCGAATCCGAAGCCGCCAATCGAAAAATCCCGATTGTCGGGCCAGCCGTGGGCCGCATTTTGTATCAGCTGGCCTTGATGATCAATGCCAGGACAATATTCGAACTAGGGTCGGCAATCGGATATTCAACCATCTGGTGGGCTCGTGCTGCAGGCGAAGGCGGCCGCGTGATCTACACCGACGGCGACCGTAAGAAGGCTGAAGAAGCGCGCCGCTATTTTGATCGCGCCGGAGTCTCCAAACAAATCACTCTCAAGACCGGCGATGCCCTGGAGCTGCTCTCGGAAGAGAAACAGCAGTTCGACATCATCTTCAACGATGTGGACAAAGAAGATTATCCCCGCGTCTTCAAGCTGATCCTGCCCCGCCTGCGCAAAGGCGGCCTCTTCATCACGGACAATGTCTTGTGGAGCGGAAAGGTCGCCCAGGATAACCCGTCCGAGGCATCGACCAAGGCAATTCAGGAATTCAACCGGCTGCTGTACAACTCAACCGACTTGTTCACGACAATCCTGCCCATTCGCGACGGAGTTGCCGTAGCCATCAAAAAATAAAACTGAGAACGGAGAACTAAAAACTGAAAACGGGGAATTTGTTTCTCCCGGTTTTAATCTCGAGGGAACCCGCTAGATCGACTTCACCGGAATCAACGTCAAGTCCTCTACCAACCCGACTTCCTTCTGAATAAATGGTTCGGCGTAAGTCACTCCGCCCAGCATGCCGTAGAAACGCGCCATTGCCTCAGTGCGTGAGCGAATCTCGTCCCGAGCGGGAAAGATAGCTTTGCCGGCTTCCTGATCGCTGAACTGCGATTTGTACGCCATCAGCGCCTCGAAGCGGGATTCGAACTGTTCGGTGATGTCGACAACAAACGTAGGCCGCACGTCGTAGTAGAGGGTGGCATAAATAATCTTGAAAGGGCGATGAGGAGTCAGCCCGGCGGCACCGGCATCCAACTTAGCCAGTCCGGCCAAAAAGCAAGCTTCATACCCCAGTACCGATGCCGTGTAATGATCGGGATGCCGCCCCTTCCAATAAGGAAGGATCACCACGCGCGGCCTCTGCTCCCTTAGTACGCGGACGACCTTCAGCCGGTTTTCCCAGGTGTTTTCAACCCGGCCATCTGGGATGTCCAGCGCCTGCCGCCACGATGTGCACAATATTTTGGCGGCGTCTGCGGCCTCGCGGGCGCGATCCTCGGCGCTGCCTCGCGTTCCCATTTCTCCCTGCGTGAGATCCAGGATCCCAGTGCGATATCCCCCTTGCGCCATCTTGAGCAGAGTGCCCCCGCAGGTCTGCTCTACGTCATCGCGGTGAGCGGCGAGCGCGAGAATATCGAGTGGCGGGTTCGACATCAGTCCAGGTTCCCCTGCTCCAGCACTACGTTCTCGCGGACGATCAGGCGATGGGCCGCCATCTCTTTCAACTTTGGCAGGACGCGGCCGACGTGCTCATCGGTATCCACGAAGATGATGATCACGGGCAACTGGCCTCCGGCATCCACAAGATGGCTGGTCTTCACCTGCTGTCGCCCAAGAAATCCGGCTACCGTATGCAACGCTGTGGCGGCGTAGACATTTTCCTGCCGCAGATAGTTAAGGATTTCCGCATGCAACGGACGATGCTGCCACCGGTCCGACTCGTTCAGATAAATCGTGACTTGAACTGCCATTCCATTTGCCATTTTACAGCGCCCTCGCCAACGCCATACCCGCCAATGCACCCGCCAGGCACAGAAAATTGTTACTGAAGAAGTTGGTGAACATCAGCAGCCATTGTCCTTGCTCGAAATAAGCCATGGTCTCGAAGGCGTAGCTGGAAAATGTGGTGAAGGCGCCGCAGAAGCCGACCACGACCAGCAGGCGCCAGCGCGGATCGATCAAAACCCGCTCCGTAGCCCAGATCATGAAGAAGCCTACGATCATGCTGCCCGTGACATTGATGACCAGTGTTCCGTAGGGAAACACCGGTCCCATAACTTTCGCGGCGTAACGGCTTAGGAAATAACGGGCGTTGGCCCCGACGATCGCCCCCAGGGATATGGTGAGGATGTCGCGCACGATGGAGTTCTCCTTGGTAAATTGGTAGGAGTCATCAGCCCCAGCGGGCGGTTGTGGCGAACTCCATCGCCATAAAAAGATTTTACCAGCACACCCGGTAACGAGTCGTAACTTCGGTAATTTATAGGTTCAATGTTGGTCGCGGGCGACTCGCCCGCGCGGGACGGGCGGGCCCGTCCTCCATCGAATATCACTTCTTTCGCTCCACCAGAAACCGCGCCAGGTCCTTGAGCACATCGGCCCGTGAGCCGAAGGCGTCCAACGAGGTCAGCGCAGACTCGACCAGTGTCCCAGCCTTCTTCAACGACTCGTCAACCCCGAACAACGCTGGATAGGTCGCTTTCTCCGCCGCTGTGTCTTTGCCGGCCGTCTTGCCCAATTGTTCCGAGGTCTGCGTTACATCGAGCACATCGTCCACAATCTGAAAAGCCAAGCCGATGGACAGGCCAAACGAGCGCAGTTTGCCGACGGCCGTTTCATCGGAACCCGCATATAATCCGCCGCTGACCACGCTCGCCCCAATCAGAGCCGCGGTCTTGGATCGGTGAATGTACTCCAACATGGCGAGATCGGGTTTGCTGTGCTCAGCCTCAAGGTCCACAACCTGCCCGCCAATCATGCCGTCGACCGTGCCCGTCCCGTGCGCGATTTCTTCGATGATGCGCACCCGCGATTCAGGCGGGCAACGCAGCCGTGACAACACTTCGTAGGCCTGGGTTTGCAGAGCATCTCCCGCCAGGATCGCGATGGCTTCGCCGTAAACCTTGTGGCAGGTGGGCCGGCCGCGGCGTAGATCGTCATTGTCGAGCGCGGGTAGATCGTCGTGGATCAGAGAATAGGTGTGCAGCATTTCAAGCGCGGCGCCTAAATCTTCAATGCCGGCGGGAAGGGAACCGGCAACCATCCGTCCCGCTTCCATGCAAAGGATCGGACGCAGCCGCTTGCCGCCGGCAAACACGCTGTGCCGCATGGCCTGGTGGATCGAAGTCGGACGCTGCGTGGCCGCCGGCAACAGACGCTCCAGTGCGGCGTCCGTCAGCGCCTGGCCCTGCTCCAGAGTCTGTTTGAGCATGCGGGTGAGTATAACAAGGGCTTTGCAGCCATTACTCGCTGAAAGCAGTGTCATCCTGAGCGTAGCAGCTTCTTCGTGTCGCGAAGAAGTTGCGGAGTCGAAGGACCCCTAGAGTGGTATGGCAGCTTGCATTTGTGGGATTGGTAACGACTGACGCGGCGAGAACTGTGAAGCTTATGGGGGTCCTTCGACTTCGTAACGCCTTCGCTCTGCGAAGCCGTCCTTCCGCTCAGGATGACAAATCAAGTTGGCAAGTCAGGATGACAATTTGCGCGGGGTTTTATCAGGCTCGAAGGCTTCGGCTTGAAGTTTTCCGTTCTGCTTCAGCAGAATTTCTACCTTCCCCTCGGCCTCTTCCAGTTCCTTGCGGCAAGCTGCCGAAAGCTGCATGCCTTCCTCAAACAGAGTCAGGGATTTCTCTAGAGGCACTTCGCCTTTTTCCAGCTCCTGCACGATTTTCTCCAGACGCTGGAGGCAATCTTCAAACTTGGCCAAGGTAGCACTCCTGCAACAATTCTAATATCAGGCGGTGGTCCGGGGAGAAGTTCCCAAAGCTTCAAGCACGTCGGCTGCCGAAGAATATCTTCCGGAAGGCGCGCTGATCTGCGCCCCTTGCACCATGTCGCGAACCGCCATCAGCATCTCGCGTGCGATGGCGATCCCCTCTTCGCGGGCAGCCTCGGGAGTTTTGGCCCCGGCCATGCGCTCGAGAATCGAATCCGGCACCGAAACCCGCAGCTCGTTCTTCATGAACTCGGCATTGCGCACGCTGACCAGCGGCCATATGCCCGCGATCACGGGTATCTTGCAATGTTCAATGCGACGCAGGAAAATCTCCAGCAGCTTGAGGTCGAACACGGGCTGCGTGACCGCGCACTCGGCTCCCGCCTCGACTTTGTATTCGAAGCGTTTGATCTCCTCCTCGATATTGGGGAGGCCCGGGTTGGCGCCGACGCCGATCACAAATGACGTACCCGTGCCCAGCGGGTTGCCGCCAATGTCCAGGCCGCGGTTAAGGTTGTGCACAATGTTGACCAGGCCGATCGCGTCCACGTCAAAGACCGCCGTGGCGTCGGGATAGTTGCCCATCTTTGGCGGATCGCCGGTAATGCAGATCAGGTTGTGGATGCCCAGCGCGGCCGCGCCCAGCAGGTCGGACTGCATGCTCAGTACGTTTCGGTCGCGGCAGGTATAGTGCAGAATGGCTTCGATTCCGACTTCCTGCTGCACCAGCAGGGACAGGGCCTGGTTGCTCATCCTCGCCGAGGCCCGCGGGCTGTCTGGAATATTGATCGCGTCCACGCCCACCGACTTCAGAAAACGCGCGCCCTCAATCTCCTTGCGGATATCCGTTCCCTTGGGAGGAACGATTTCCACCATGGTCAGAAACTCGCCGGCGGCAATCTTGGCGCCAACCTTCGACCTTTTTTCCAGCGGCACCGCGGGCGCAGCCTTGAGCGCGGCCTCGTTGCTGACTTTTGCTGGACTGGCTTTGGCCCGGGCTTCGCCGACCCGCAGGGCCGATTTCATAACCCGGATGTGTTCTGGCGTCGTCCCGCAACATCCCCCGATCAAACGCACCCCTGCGGCTACGAATTTGCGGGCATAGCTCGCCATGTACTCGGGCGAACACAAGTAGATGTTGCGGCCTTCGACCGATCGCGGCATGCCGGCGTTGGGTTGGGCCGCCAGGGGCAGGGAAGTGAGCGCACGGACGCGTTCGATCACATCCAGCATGGCCACCGGACCGACGCTGCAATTGCAGCCGATCACATCGGCGCCCCAGCTTTCAATCCGCGGTGCGAAGCTCTCCGGGGTTGAACCATCGAGGCAGTTTCCGTCTTCGTCGATGGTGACATGGGCCACCACCGGAATCTTGGGATTTACGTCGCGGGCGGCCAGAATCGCCTGGTGAAGCTCCTCGACATAGCCGAAGGTTTCCAGCATCAGCAGGTCAACCCCGCCTTCGACCAGCGCGGCAATCTGTTCGCGGAAGGCGGCCCGAGCCTCCTCGAATGAGGTTTTGCCCAGCGGTTCAATGCGCACACCGAGCGGACCCACCGAACCCGCTACCCACACATCGAAGCTCTTCGCCGCTTCCTTGGCCAGGCGAACCCCGGCCAGGTTGATTTCCCGGACCCGGTTCTCCATGCTGTGCCGCGCCAGGCGGAACGAGTTCCCGCCGAAGGTATTGGTTTCAATGATTTCCGCGCCCGCCTGCAAATACTCGTGATGCAGCTCACGAATCAGCTCGGGCTGCGAGACGTTTAATTCGTCATAGCAACGATTGATAAAGATTCCCTTGGCGTAAAGCAGGGTTCCAGTGGCTCCGTCACACAGGACGGGGGACACTTTCAACCGGGCTAACAAATCGGAGGCCATCTATCTGAGAATACAAGATCAAGGACAGTTTTGCATCACCCCCGGAAGGGTCCGGAGCGAGCGCAGATCAGGGGAAGCTGTGAGCACAACAGCGGAATGGCTCTGCTATAATCCCGTTTCTTGCATCTAACTCTCCATTCCTTATGTTCTTGGGAGCTCCGCGTTTGAGGCGATCCCTATTCGTAATTCTGCTTCTTGCCGTGGCCGGCGCCAGTCTGGTCTCTTGCGGAAGCAATAATGACTTTAATAACACTATCGGATTGCCGCCCGAGGCCGACCCGACCAAGATCCGGGTGCACGTCTTTGTTTCGAATCCCTTGTTTTCTTCTGGCGTAACCACGACTGCCGTTCTGAATGTCGTGGACGGACAGCTTGATCTCATCTCCCCAAACGTTATTTCTATAGCGGCGACCAATCCGACGCCGGGCCCGATGTTCCTGCTGCCGAACAAGAAATCCACCCTCGTGTTCAGCTCTTCGAACAATGCCCTCACGGTGGTCAATAATATTTCTCAGAGTGTGGCGTCGGATTCGTCGGGAAATACCGAGAATGTCACGCTCCCCGGCTTCACCGAAAGCCTGGTGATCACTCCTGACAATAATGCGGCCTTGGTCGCAGTCCCAACCGCGCCGGTCAACGGGCAGTCTCCTGGTGTCGTCGACGCGGTGAACCTGGCCTCCAATGCTATTTCCGCCGCCGTGCCAATCCCTGGCGCCCACTTCCTGGTCGAGAGCCACAACGGCAACCGAGTCCTGGTTTTTGGCAGCGACCCGAATACAGTCACCGTTTTGACCCCGAGTTCCATCGGAACCAGCACCGACCCGCGGCTGAATATTCAAAGTTCTCTCTTCGATCATCCGGTCTGGGGAGTTTTCAGCAGCGATGATTCGACCGCCTATATCCTGAACTGCGGACCGGAGTGTGGAGGAACGGCAGCCAGCGTAACCCTTCTCGACATGAACAGCAACCAGCCCGGCGCTTCCATTCCGATCGACGCCGGCACCATTGGATTGCTTGCCGGCAATATCCTCTACGTCGCCGGAACCAAGCCAGGAACCACATGTACAGGTTCGACCACGCCAACTCTGGCCACGACTTGCGGAGAAGTCTCCGCCGTCGATCTGGGCACCATGACGGTCTCGTCAACCGCCACGATCACCGATGGCTACCACTACAAGATGGCGATGGGAGCGAATAGCCAACTCTTCATTGGCGCCCGCACCTGCACCAATATCAATGTTCCCGGAAACGGCAGCAGCAAGGGTGAAGTTCGCGGTTGCCTATCGATTCTGGATGCCAACAAGTCGACGGTCGTGGTCCCGCCCGCCACCGGCGATGTCACCGGAATCCAACCCATCAATCGCCGGGTCGTCGTATACGTCGTCCAAAACGGCCAACTAAACATCTACGACACCACCACCGATAAGCTGCAAACGACACAGGTCAATATCATCGGCCAGGCCGTCGATGTGCTCGAGGTAGATTGAGAGGAAGCCGCTGGCATTTGGGTTCTAGCTCTACCTTCCAGCCGCTGGCTCCTAGCTCGTAGCTCTGAGGCCATTAGCTCTCGGCTTTCAGCGATCGGCTCTCAGCCAAATTCCCATTAGCCGCGGAGCGGCGCGAGAATAGAGCCCAGGGCGCAAGCCCTGGGTAAAAGCGGAGGACCACGAAAGCCCCGAAGGGGCGAAAGAACGGCTGGCGCGAACGTCGCTCGGATGGGAATAAAAAACGACCGCTGCGGGCTGAAAAGCTAGAAGCTCTCCATCACCAACTCATGCTGCTTCGCCGCCGCGACGGCTTTCCCGGAATACGGCAGCTTGAATGTGTACCCTTCGTACCACGCCTTCCACTGATCCATGTAATACGGGCTGAGAAAATTCCCCGCTTCGCCGGTCACCAAATTTAACGTCGTCTGGTCGAGATCGGACAGATCCACCGTCAGCCGCTCCGACGGTCCATGGCTGCGCGACACTGCCTTCACGGTATAACCGCTACCTGACTGCGGCTGCACCCCGGGTCCGGTCCAGCGCTCGAGCACTGGAACTCGGCCCAATATCGGATGCTGGATTTCCACGGGACGAAACGTTCCCCACTTCCACGCCGCCAGGTCCTTGGACGCATCCGGTCCATCAATCGCGGCCTCGACCGCTGCCGCCAACAGTTCATCGTAGCTGCCATACGCTGGCGGAAGCCAGCTCTGAGGCTGATGGTGAAGTATGTTTTCCAGCCATACCGAGCCCATTCCCCACGAATAGGTCTTCCAACTCAATGCCGCGTCAACTTGTTTGGGATCGGCTGGCGCAGCCCCGAGTTTAGGCTCCAGCAGAAGGCGCACCAGTTCAGCTCGGGCCCGATACGCGATGGTCGGCGCGGCCGAATCCGCCGTCATTCTTCCGTCCCACCCGCGCAAAATTTCGGCGGCCTGCTGCGCTCGGGGCGAAGCTTTTCTGGCGTGGTCCACGCTGTACACAAAACGTTCCGCGAAGAAACGATCGGCATCGGAGTAGATGTCCATCTGCAGCGCCAGCATGTCGGCCGCGGAAAATCTCTTGCCTGACTCCAGCACGCGATAAATTCTGGCGGTGCGCCAGGGAGCTTCCCATCCGCTGCTGATCGAATACGGATATCCATCCGGTGTGATGCGGCCATTGGCGGTCGCAATAATCCCGGAGGCCGGATTATAGACACTGGGTAGCTTGTCGAATGGAATGTATCCCGTCCATTCATGAGCATCGTCGCTGCCGTTTTCGGGCAGGCTGCCATCGCCGGTGGCGCGAATCGGAATCTTTCCCGTGGCCTGGTAGCCGATATTGCCATCCACGTCGGCGAATACAATGTTCTGTCCGGGCGCGTCGAATGCCGAAAAGGCGCTGCGGAACTGCTCCCAGTTCTGCGCCGAATCGGCCGCGAAGAATGGATTGTGCGTGCCGTCGTAAAGCGTCCAGCGTAGAGCCAGCTTGCGCGCTTCGCCCGGAACCAGTTCGGTGATGATCGGTCCATGACGGGTGAGCGTCACATCCACCACCACATCGGCCTTGCCCTTTACATGAATGACTTCGCGGCGGTGCTCCGGCGCTTTCCATCCCTGCGGCGTCAGGTATTCGCCCGCGGGATTGAAAGTCTCGACGTAGACGTCTTCAACCGTCGGGCCGACGTTGGTGAAGCCCCATGCGATGCGTTGATTGTGTCCCACGATGACGTAAGGCAGACCGGGCAGCGTGACGCCAGCGGCATCGAAGTCGCCGCAACGCAGATGAGCTTCATACCATAGGTTCGGCATCTGGTGCCCCAGGTGCATATCATTCGAGAGCAATGGCTTGCCCGAAACCGTGTGCGCGCCCGAAACTACCCAATTGTTCGAACCCATCACCATGCGGTCGTCTGTATCCGACGGCACCGCAAAGGCGAAATTCTCAAACTCTTTTCGTATTGTTCTCTCCGCCACCGCGCCAACCGGCGGCCGGCGCGGAGGATCTTCGTCGTCGATATCCTTGTCGGGCTTAGGAACTACGCCCGGTCGCTCGACCGTCGGCGGCCGGTCGTGCCAGGAGGTATTCACATACAAATCCGCGGTCAGCTCCGGACCCAGCTTAGCCAGTATTTTTTCGCGCTCCAGCGCGTCGCGATAAGGGTAGTGATTCAGGTCCTTCACCATCTGCGCTGCGATCAGCGTCGAGTCCTCGGGCACCCAGAGGCGAGGAGAATAGTGCAGGATGCGAAACTCGATCGGCAGGCGGTCGCGATGCGATTCGATATAAGCGTTCACGCCCCGCGCGTAGGCCTCGAAGTGAGCTCGATCTTGCGCGGAGGAAACTTCAAGCGCCTTCCGGGCCGCCACCCTGATCCCCAGAATCCGCTGCTCCCGGTCGTGCGCCAGAAATTCGTCCCCGAGAAGCTCGGAGATTTCACCGGCGGCGAATCGCCGCATCATGTCCATCTGCCACAAGCGGTCTTGCGCGGTCACAAATCCCTGGGCAAGGAAAAGGTCGTCGAGGCTGGTGGCGTCGATGGTGGGGACGCCATGCCCGTCGCGGGTTACAGTCACCCGGCTGGAGAGACCTGCGACTTTCAACGTGCCATCCAACTGGGGCAGGGCAGAGCGCGCCACGAAGTAGAACCAGATCGGCATTCCCAGAAGAATCAGCAGAACAGCAGCCAGGAAAAACGCCAATATCCGCCCGGCACCGAAAGAGCGGCGCGGAGTAGAAACGGAGGTTGTGGTCGTCGCCATATTGGACTTTTGATTCTAGGCGCGCCCCAAGCCCAAAAACAAATGCGCGCCACTAGTAGAAAATCCACGAGAGACTTGTCATTCCGAAGCGCGGCAATAGCGCGCGAGGAATCGGCTGTTGCGCCGCCGGTACGAAGCAGATTTCTCGCCGATAAACCCGGCTTCGGAATGACAAGAGGTGGGGCTGTACCTAGCTGCGCCACTACGCAAAATCAGTTCAGCGCACCGGCGAAAGAAGAACGCAAACATCGCTGTTGGGTATTGGATCTCCATTCGGATCGACGCGCACGGTCCCATCCTCGGTTGAGCAGAAGCTGCGGATGCCGGTCTGATTGTGTTGCACCGGTACCGCGCTGGCCACGTACTGCGAGCCGTCGGCTGAACGCGCCACGGCAAAAACGTATCCGCGTCGGCCCGGCGGCCTGGTTGCTCTGGCCAACTCGTTGTCGATCAGGCAAGCCGCGGCGGGACTGGCGGTGCACGGTTGAGCTCCGCCGAGAGACTGCAGATCGGAAGCATATCCGATGCTTCCATACGCCACCTGGTATGTCGCCTGCGCCGTGTTAATGACCGCGATCGATTGCGCGGCATAAGCTTCATTCGCGGCGATCCGCGACCGCATGAGATTTGGAATCGCAATCGCCGCAATAATCAGAATAAGGGGGATTATCGCGAGTCCGAGATACCCGAACACCAGGCCGGTAATCGCCAGACCCCGACCTCCCAACCGTCCCGCGCTCTTCTTGATTTGCGACAGCGAAACGTGTCCCAGGACAACCGCCACGATCGAAAGCGGAAAAAAGAGGAAAAGCATCCCGAAGACCAGACTGGCGATGGCCAGGCCGCTGGTCTTCTCGGCGGCAATCGCTCCCGGCGCATCGCTGTGCGGGGCAAGCTCGGGAAAGCCGGCCTTCTCGAATCCGCTGGTCTGGCCGCAGTTCGAGCAGAAAGCTGCCCCGTCCGGTACCGTCTGACCGCATTGAGAGCAGACCATGGGAAGTGACTCCTCGCCGTAGCGGAGCACGAAAATCGTTCCATCCTCACCAAAAATCGCTTCACCCTACTCCGGCATGGCCCTTTCGTCAACGATCACCCACAACCTCATCCCGCAAGACTGTCATCCTGAGCGGAGCCCACCCATTCGTTCACGAATGGGTGGGCGCAGTCGAAGGACCCCTATAAGCGCGGCGAGCGCTGCGGTTTGTAGGAAATTGCGAGCAGCAGGCGCAAAACCCAGAGTCGGCAGCCCCACCAGAGCCGCAACCCTTCCTTCGACTCCACCCGCCCATTCGCAAGCGAATTGGCGACTCCGCTCAGGATGACAAGTTTGCGATGCCGTCAGAGCATTCCTCTCGGCGCCGCGACCCGGTTCCGGCAGGTATCCGCCGACCGGCGGGATCATATTGATAGCGAAGGCTCTGTCAGCCTCAATCACGGACCGGGGTAGCTCGCAACCGGGCAGTTTGTGATTCTGTTTGCCTTGGAAGGCTGATTCTGATAACTTTCGCGGGGTTCGGGTAGGGCCGGACAGACCGCTGTCCGGGGGCTGAGTCGCACAATCTCGGGAGGGAAAGTCAATGGCTTTTTGCAGCGGGTGTGGAACCCAGATCGCGGACGGCACGACCATGTGTCCGGCTTGCAGCAGTCGCACCGCGGCACCGCCAGCCGCCGTCGCCCAGGGCACGACCGGCGGAATGCAGGACAATGTCGTCGGTATGTTGTGCTATATCACGATCATTCCGGCGATCATTTTTCTGGTGATGGAGCCGTACAACCGGAGCCGCTTCGTACGCTTCCATGCGTTTCAGATGATTTTCTTCAGCGTGGCCATGATCGCGCTCTGGATCGGCCTGACCATCATTGGCTTCATTCCGGGACTGATCTTTATCACTTTCCCGCTCCATATGCTCATATGGTTGGGATCGTTTATTCTTTGGATCATCCTGCTGATCAAAGCCAATCAAGGCCAGATGTACAAGCTGCCGATCATTGGTGACCTGGCTGAAAAGCAGGCCAACGCGGTCTAGTCTGTGCGTCCGGCAAAATACTTTGCTGCCGCTCTTCGCGAATTACCGGTCTCCGCGTCCTGTTCCGGAGACCGGTTCTGCTCTTCCCTTGACAGATCCTCGGCGGAGTGTAATTCCTATTGACCTTTGGTTCGCACCTCGCGCCGCCCAACGCGTGGTAGGCGGGACCGGTGAAGGGAACGATTGAAAGTTCGGGTCTTCTATCACGACAAATGCTTCGATGGGGCATCGTCCGCAGCCCTATTCTCCCGCTTTTACCGGGAGCGGATCCGGAGCGACGTCAACTTCGTCTTCTCCGGCCTGCTGCACCGCGCCGGAGCCTTGTTCGATGAAAAACAGTTCGACGGCGACGAAAACGCCATCGTCGACTTCAAGTACTCCAGTTCCCCCAAGATTACGTGGTGGTTCGACCATCATCAGAGCGCATTCCTCACCCCCGAAGACGCCGCGCATTTTGAACAGGACCAGAGCAATCGCAAGTTCTACGATCCCGATTTCAAGTCCTGCACCAGCTTTATCGCCACGGTAGCCGAGCAGCGCTTCGGTTTTGATCCGGCTCCGGTTGCCGACCTGGTGCATTGGACCGATATCGTGGACGGAGCGATGTATCCGGATGCCAGGACCGCGGTCGAAATGAAAGCGCCCGCCATGAAGCTCACGCTGATCATCGAGTCGGCCCAGGACTACACCTTCATTCCGCGGCTCATTCCTCTGCTGGCCACCCGCCCGCTGGCCGAAATACTGGAGGAGCCTTTCGTGGCGCCACTGTTGCCGCCTCTGCTCGAACGTCATCAGCGCTCGATCGCGGTTTTGAAAAAGCGAATCGAATCCAGGGATCACACCCTCTTTTTCGATATCACCGACCATGATCTCGAGGGCTATAACAAATTCGTGCCCTACTACCTTCATCCCGAATCGATCTACAGCGTCGGCTTGAGCAAGAGCAGCTTCCGGGTAAAGGTTTCCGTAGGCTCGAATCCCTGGGCGCCGTCCGAGCCGACAGTAAATCTGGCCAAAGTTTGCGAGCGTTATGGCGGTGGCGGCCACGCCCGCGTGGGAGCAATTTCGTTCGGTGTCACCGAGGAAGAAGCGGCAAGAAAAGCAGCGCGCGAGATTGCCGAAGAGCTTCGCGCCAGCGTGCGCGCCACCACATAGTTGCGTAATTCTGTCATCCTGAGCGGGGAAGGTCGCTTCGCTGGCGAAGCGGATTTCGGAGTCGAAGGACCCCTATCATCTTCAAGGCGGTCTGCAATCGTAGGAATTCATTGAGTCAGTCGAAATCAAGGATAAGTTCTAGAAGCAGCGCAAGATTATGAACCAAAGAATGAGGCCCCCAGGCTGATGCTAGAGCTCCTTCGACTCCGCCAGACCATTCGCAAGCGAACAGCCTGGCTCCGCTCAGGATGACACAAAATGGCAAACACCGTGACCGCTCCCCCGAAATCCGGTTCTGTCATCCTGCGAACCGAACATCTGGGCCGGAGCGTCCACGACAAGATTCTGGTTGACGATGCCAGCTTTGAATTGCAAAAGGGAGAGGTGCTTGCCATCACCGGGCCCAGCGGTTCGGGCAAGACTTCATTGCTGCGTTTGCTCAACCGCCTCGATGAGCCTACCGCGGGCACAGTTTTTGTCGAGGGCGTCGACTATCGGCGGATCGAGCCGCGCGAGCTCCGCCGCAAGTTGGGCACGGTCACGCAACGGCCCTATCTGTTTCCCGGTACCGTCGCGGATAATCTTCGCTTCGGGCCGGCGCAGCGGGGTGAAACTTTGCCGCCCGAATCCATCGAGGAGCTCTTGACTCAGGTCGGCCTCAGGAATTATGCCGGACGCGATGTGGCGAATCTATCTGGAGGCGAAGCCCAGCGGGTGTCGGTGGCCCGCACCCTGGCTAATTCGCCACTTGCACTGCTGCTCGACGAGCCTACTTCAGCCTTGGACGAGGCCTCCAAGCTCGAAGTGGAGTCGGCCATTCAGAAGGTGATCCGCAATCAGGGGCTGACCTGCGTAATCGTCACCCACGATGTCGCCCAGGCCTTGCGAATGGCCAGCCGTGCCCTGGTGCTCGCCGCTGGCCGCATCGTGAGCGCGGGTCCGGTAGGGGAGGTCCTACGTGCTTAGACTCTTTTTCCACTCACAACTACAATTGGGGTTTGCCCAGGCTTTCGTGGCGGCGTTGGCGGCACTTTTGGTAGTCGTTCTGGCTCGCCGCCGGGGCATCCATCTGGAAGGCGAGACGCTGATCGCGATGCTGCGGGGCCTGGTGCAAATCATCGCGGTCGGCTCGATTCTCGTCATTCTGCTGCGCGCTCCGCGCTGGACCAGCGGCCTACTGCTGGCAGCCATGATCGTGGCGGCAGGGCTGACCTCGGCGCGCCGTGCCAAAGGGATGCCTGACGCATTTCGAGTTTCCGCCTGGGCCATCGCATTTGGCGCCGGCTCCGTCATTGCGGTAATGACATCGCTGGGGGTAATTGATACCGCGATCACTTCGCTTGTCCCTGTGGGAAGTATGTTGATTGCGAACGCCATGAATACCAACAGTCTGGCTCTCAACCGATTTCGCTCCGATGTGCTGGCGCACGCTGGCGAGATCGAGACTGCGCTGGCGCTGGGAGCGCCCGCCCGCAACAGCGTTTCGCCTTACATACAGGCCTCATTCGAAGCCAGTCTGATTCCCGCTATCGATTCGCTGCGCTCGCTCGGCATTGTATGGATTCCTGGGCTCATGGCAGGCATGCTGCTTTCCGGTGCGCGCCCGGTGTACGCGGCCATCTACCAGTTCGTAGTGCTGGCTATGATCTTTGCCTCCTCTGGCCTGACTTCGCTGATCAGCAGCATGCTGATTCGCGGCCGGGTTTTCTCTCCCGCCGACCAATTGCTGCTGCAACCGGGAAGGTAACCGCGAACCTCTAATGGAGCACGTGACCACAGCCATCGTATCTCACGCCAGGGCAGCCGAGCGCCACCGCCGCCGCGCCGCACTACGCGCCGTGGCGACACTGGAACTCGCCAAGGGAATGGTCGTGCTTCTCCTGGGCTTTGGCGCAGTTTCGATGGTCCATAAAGACGCGTGGGACACCGCTGAAGCCCTGTTGCGATTTCTGCATGTCAATCCCGATCACCATCACTACGCGCAAGTCTTCCTCAACTTGGCGGACAACGTCACCGACAAGAAATTGTGGGCCGTGGCGGCCGGGGCGGCGGCCTACTCTATCGTTCGCTTCGTCGAAGCCTATGGACTCTGGATGCAGCGAACCTGGGCGGAGTGGTTTGCACTGATCTCCGGAGCCCTGTATGTACCCTTCGAAGCCTACGAAGTCGTGCGCCGGACAACTCCGATTCACGTCGCTGTACTGGTCATCAACCTCATCATCGTGTTCTACATGCTTTATCTGAGATTGTCCGAACGGGCGGAAGCCGCCAGAAATGGTCACTCGAGCGACTAGGTCGCGCCGCTCCTTAACGGATTTGTTGCAAACGAGGCGGGTCTATAAGGTTAGACCCCGCGTTTTCCCGTCTTTCAGGGGCGACGCGGGGTCTTCTGGGGGGGGAAGATCATGAATCTTTGCAGCAAACCAGATGGTTACGGCCAAGAAAGCGACAAAGTCGGTTTTCCGACGACCAACCCGCAACCCAGGCAGACCCCAGCCCACGCAACTAGACCGGCGTACAGCACGAGGGTGGAGCAGGCGGGCAGCATCAGGATGGAGCGGGCCTTCAGGCCTGCATGAGAGACCCAATTTAGTGGCGGGGCCATAGACCCGTATCCAGGGCGAGAATGAACCATCCGAGTAACCGGACTTCTTTAAAAATCACGGCCAGCCTGACCCTCGTGTCATGGATTCTGCTTGTTCCTCTTCACGCTGAACCTCTTTCCCTCCAGGCTCTGGTGACTCCGTCCACCGTAATTCTCAAGGACGGACACCCCGTGACCTTCGCGCTGCACGGTTTCATCGAATTCAAAACCCTCGCCGAAATGTTCCCCTACATCGAATCCCAGAAACAACGCTGGAGAACCGCCCTCGGCGAGGGCGCGCGCCAGCGCCTGGCCAGTGAACTACTGCGGCGCGGAATCGAGAGCCGCGTCGTCTCCATGACCGACGAGCGTCCACTGGAAGCCTTGGTCACGCACACTCAGGACGAACTGCGCCTGGCCTTGACGCAAGTGAAGGAACCGGTGCCTCCGGGATACGCCGAGGCTTTTATCGCGGTGCAGGAAAAGTGGAAGCACTCGCTGAACTGCTGGAGCGCCGCGCCGTCGATTCCAGCGCGCGTGCTTTCCAACTGGTATCCCATCGAGGAAGGCATCCCGCTCTACGGTTCCACTTACGATTCCACCGAGCACTTCTGGCAAGCGGTGAAATATCATCCCGAGATTACAGTCGCTCAGTTGCTCGAATTGCTCGACATATTCGAGAAGAAAGACTGGCGCCCCTGGGTCGGCCGGCTCGACGCCGATCCTAAACTTTATCTGCCCAACGCGTACGCAGTTGAGTTTCTGCGCCACAATCTTGCGCCGGATCGCATCGCCTGGTTTCGCGCCGAACTGGCCGCTCACGGCCTAAGCTCGACCGATCATGCCCGTTTCGCGCAACAGCGAGGTTCCGTTCCATTTCGCTTCAGCGCCTTCGAGGAAAAAGTCATCTGGGGCGACCTGGCCGATCTCTTTCACCTGGTCTACAACTTCTCCACGCCTGACGATCCCGTCCGCCAGACGTTGGCGGATCATCACTTCGATGCCGTCTACCTGGGCGAACGCAAAATGGGTTTCATCAGCCCAGACTTCCGCTCCCTGATGCTCGAAATCTGGCGCGTGAAATATCTCCAGATGCCGCGCTTCCGCGAGGTCATCAGCTCGATCCCCATGGAGACCCATCTCTCCCACTTCCTCAACGACGGGGACTCCCCAGACATCCCCATCCCGATCTACATCGATTACCTGAACCAGATTCGCGACCTGGCCCGCCGCCCCATGTAAGCGCGAGCGTCCCACTCGCGCAAAAGCGTGCAGACCTCCGACTCAGTGCTGCGCATCAGCGGACGTGAAACCCTACCTACAGTAGAATTGTCCGTTCAACGGCAACTTCGATCAGGAGTCAGTTCATGCGCTTGTCCGTGTTTGTCCTTGTTATAGCCCTCGGCATCGCGCCAACCGCCCTCGCCCAGTCCGTTGCCGCCGCCATCTTCACCGACCCGCCCGCCGACGCGGCGCACCCGGCGCACATGAGCGTGTTGCACATTCCCAGCCATGGATTGCTCATCAACGGGATTGCCTACCAGCCCGCCGGAGCGGGACCACATCCCACGCTGATCATCTGCCACGGCCTGCCCGGCAATGAGAAGAACCTGGATCTCGCGCAGGCGGTGCGGCGCGCGGGATGGAATGCCATCACCTTCAACTATCGCGGCTCGTGGGGCAGTCCCGGCGTTTATCGCTTCACTCAGAATCTTGAAGACGCCGATGCCGTCCTGGCTTATCTGCGTGATCCCGCCAACGCCGTCCGCCTGGGGATCGACACCAAGCGAATCGCCATGGCCGGCCACAGCATGGGAGGTTGGGTGGTCGCACAAACCGCGGCACACGACCACGCCTTGATCGGCGCGATCCTGATTTCGGCGGGAGACATGGGCAGGCTGGGCGAGGAGCCCCGCGAGAAACTCGTGGCCGATATGGCGGACAACCTGGAAGGCCTCTCCGGCGTAACCGCCGAGAGCATGGCCGATGAAGACCAGATCAACGCCAAGGCTTTTCGCATGGAAAACGCTGCCGCCGGTCTCACCCAGGTCCCGCTGCTGGTGTTGACGGCCAACGACGGGCTCGCCCCAGACAGCGATGCGCTCGTGCACGCCATCGAAGCCAAAGGCGGCCACCAGGTCACGGTGATTCACGTCGCCACCGACCATAGCTGGTCCGACCATCGCATCGCCTTGGAGAGCGCTATCCTCAACTGGCTAGCCGGACTGCACTAATTTCTTGAGGAGGACTAGTCGTCAGGACGCGGGGAACGCCGGCATGCCGCTTCCCGAGCAACTTTTCTTTGACTTGCTCCCATCACCGTTCTACCATGCGCTGCGAAGGTCGGGCGTCTTCGTACCATGTCACTGAAAATGGAGACTGACATTTCGGAAGATGTGGTCATTCTCTACTGCGCCGGGCGCTTGGTGTTCGGCGACGAGACCGCCGCTTTTCGCGAGCGAATAAGAAACATCCTCCTCGGCACCCGCCATATCGTCGTCAACCTGAGCAGAATCGACTACGTCGATAGCGGAGGCCTGGGCACGCTGGTGGCGACCCTGGCGTCAACCCGGCAACGGCACGGTGAGATCAAACTGGTTCGGCCGAATCAACGAGTGACCGAACTGCTCCACCGCACCCGCCTGAACACTGTCTTCAAGTCCTACGAAAGCGACGAGGAAGCGGTCACATCGTTCGCCACAAATAGTTAAATCCTCTCGTCCCTTTCTCGCGGCAACCCAGGTCGCCCGAGTAGCACATTCATGACCTTCGTGTTACGGGCCAGAGTGTCAGGGGATCAGGGAAACCCCGTAGTCATAAATAGGCAAATTCCAAATGCTGAGAGAGCAGATGCTTGGCCCATAATCTAGCGATCAGGTAGCACGACTATGATAAAGGTCGTATTATTCCGCCGGACTCCTCTCTATGCGAGCCCACAACGTGCCGTTCGGACCCATTCCCGCAGACGTTGCCTTCAATGGGATTCTTGTCGTTCTACTAGCATCCCCCACAGTTCGACGCTCCTGTACATGAGTTCGAGACGCGGCCCGAATAAACGCACGATTTGATGCTCAAGACTGTTTGAAGATCGCCCTTGTTTATGGACGCCGTAGGAATCTCAAGTAGAAAGCTGCGAACACCAAAACAATGCCAATATTCACTGCCAGCCGTTCCCAGAATCGGTTTCTGAAGCACAAGAAATCTACACCGACTATAACGGCTGCCATCGCCACCGCGTAAACCACGACAGCTAGCTGTCTGCCCATGTCAGCATGATAGTGGATTCGATCAACGCTGGCGCGCTGACGTCCGACAGTACCCGATTCCGACGTCCCCAAAACTGGCGTGGCATAATGGGTTACGTCGCACTGGCCCCGTAGCTCAGATGGATAGAGCAGCGGTTTCCTAAACCGAAGGTCGCGTGTTCGACTCACGCCGGGGCCACCAGGCCAAATCCAGCCATCCGCCAGCCTTGCAGACATCCGAATGAAATGGCCTTCACAAACTCTGCCCTGGCATTGCTAAAATAAAGTCACTCTTGGGGTGCATGGAAAATGGGGAGAGAAAGAACCGGATTCCGAACCATGACACGAACCCTTTTTGTGACACTTGCACTGATACTTTTCGCGGCCGTTTTGGCGGCGGTGTCTCAGGCCCAGGTCGCCCCACCCCAGTCGTCTTCCGGAGTCGCTCCCGGCACCCTTATATCCGCCGAACTGTCGAAGCCGGTCGACGGCAAGAAGGCTAAGGTCGGAGAAAAAGTCGAGGCCAAAGTAGTGGAGGATGTAGTTTCCAACGGCCAACTGGTGGTTCCGAAAGGCTCAAAAATGATCGGCCATGTGGCCGACGCCAAGGCGAAGAACCGAGACTCCAAAGGGTCGGCGGTCGGGATCGTTTTTGACACCTTGTCGATGAAAGGCCGCGAAGTGACCATCCAGGCTTCGATTCAGGCGATCGGAGCGCCGCAGACTCCGGTCAATTACTCGAACCGCACTGGATTTCCCATCGGCGCCCAAACTGGCCCACCGCCGACCGGTGGTTGGGGTCAACCTCAAGATCGTCCCGGACCGGTGCTTGATCCGGCCACTCACGGCGTCATGGGTATGGAGGGCGTTTCTCTGAGCCGGTCGGGACCGGCCTCCGTGGTCAGCGCAACCGATCAGAACATCCATCTCGACACCGGAACTCAGCTGATTCTGCGGATAGAAGAGTCGCTCTGAGGACCCGCAGTGTACTGAGTGGCAGCGAAGCAGCCGCGTGAGTTCATCACTCGCAAGCCTTGTCATTCCGAACCGATTGATCGGTGAGGAATCTGCTTTACGCCAAAACCGCACGTACTCGCGAGATACGGCACACGCGATGCGCGTACACTATTTCCGCATGAATCTTCCTTGCTCAGGCGGCGATGCTATGACATGGCCCGTGCTCTGTTCTTTTCTGTTGTTCGGCCTCTTTCTCGGCGTCAGCCAATCGCAGACCACTCCACCCTCAAGCCCGACCGCGAAACCTAGAAGCTTGCTGCTGGTCGTGAACCAGGGCGACGACAGCATGAGCCTGGTCGATCCCGTGGCGGGAGTTGAGATCGGCAAGGTCAAAACCGACGAAGTACGCGCCCACGAGGTAGTCGCCTCTCCCGACGGACGCTTCGCCTATTTACCCATCTACGGAAACGCGGGCGTAGGGAAACCGGGAACCGATGGACGCTCGGTAGAGATCGTTGATCTCGACAAGCAAGCCATTGTGGGCAAAATCGAAGTCGGTGCCGTGCGCCCGCACTGGATCAAATTCGGCCCGGCCGGCCTGCTGTACGTCTCCGCTGAACTCGACCAGGCCGTGGACGTGCTCGATCCCCGCCAGCAAAAAAAGATTGGCTCCATCCCAACCGGACAACCCGAGTCGCACATGGTGGTCATTTCGCACGACGGCCGTCGCGCCTACACCGCCAACGTCGACGCCGGCACGGTCTCAGTGCTGGACCTCGAAGCGCGCAAGACAATCAAGGTCATCCACGTAGCCGAAGTGGTGCAACGCATCGCGATCTCTCAGGACGGGCGATGGGTGTTCACTTCCGACCAGAAGCGTCCCCGCCTGGCGGTAATCGATACCGGCACCAACGAGGTTTCGAGTTGGATCGATTTGCCCGCCGTCGGATATGGCACCGCACCCACTCTCGATGGCAAATGGCTGCTGGTGACGATGCAGACCGCGAATCAGGTGGCCGTGGTGGACTTGTCTTCCATGAAAGTGGCGCGCACTATTCCAGTCGCTGCTGATCCCGTGCAGATCCTCGCGCGCCCTAAGGTCGCTTATGTTTCCTGTAGCGGAGACGGCAAAGTCGCGGTGCTCGATCTGGAAAGCTGGAAAGTGGAAAAGCTGATCGAAACCGGCCCGGGCGCGGATGGTCTGGCTTGGGTGGAACGGAATCCGTAACCGCAAAGGGCGCAAAGAAAATCCGCAAAGTTCGCCAAGATTTCTTTGCGACCTTTGCGGATTTTCTTTGCGTCCTTTGCGGTTAAGCTTTTGACTGCACGGTAGGCAAGAATCTGGGCGGTTTTCGAGCCCGGGTGGCCTGCTCAAATCCATAAGCAATCTTCAAAAGAGTAGCCTCGCTCCACGCCCGCCCGAAGAAGGAAACCCCAACCGGCAGTCCGGAGATGAATCCCGCCGGCACTGTAATATCCGGATACCCGGCCACCGCCGCTGCGTTCGAGCTTCCGCCTCCCGAGTGGTCCCCGTTGACTAGATCGGTGATCCAGGCCGGACTTCCGGTGGGCGCCATGATCGCGTCCAGTTGAAATTTGTCCATGACGCCGTCGATGCCGTCGACGCGTGAAAGCCGGTGATTGGCTTCGATCGCGTCCAGATATTCTTTGCTGGTCAGCGGCCCTTTTGCCTCGGCCTTAATGAACGTGTCCTGCATAAAATAGGGCATTTCCTTATCTTTATTGCGCTCGTTGAACTCAATGATGTCCTTCAAAGAATGAACGGCGGCGTCCGGACGTCCGGCCAAATACGCGTTCAGGTCGGCTTTCAGCTCATAGAGCAGCACCAGAAATTCGCTGTCGTCGAACTTGCCGTAAGAATCCAGATCAGCCGGGTCGACAAGCACCGCGCCCTGTCGCTTCATCTCCGCCATCACGTCTTCCATCAGGGCGTCCACACTGTCACTGAAGCCGAAATATTTACGCGCCACCCCGATGCGGGCTCCGCGCAATCCATTGGGATCGAGAAAGCGCGTATAGTCCGCGGCGCCCTTTCCCTCGCTCGCGGCGGTTGCACTGTCTCGCGGATCGGCGCCGGCCAGCGCGGTGAGCAGGACCGCTACATCTCGCACCGACCGGGCCATGGGTCCGGCTGTATCCTGGCTGTGAGCGATGGGAATTATTCCAGCGCGGCTGATCAGGCCCAAGGTCGGCTTGATGCCCACCAAGCCATTGGCGTTCGATGGGCAGACTACCGAACCGTCGGTCTCGGTGCCCACGGCCAGCGCGCACAGATTGGCCGCCGTGCCCGCTCCCGAGCCCGAACTCGAGCCGCAGGGATTGCGATCCAGCGCGTACGGATTCCGCGTAAGCCCGCCGCGGCCGCTCCACCCGCTCACCGAATGAGTGGAGCGAATATTCGCCCACTCGCTCAGGTTGGTCTTACCCAGAATGACCGCGCCCGCCTCGCGCAATTTTTGAGCGACGAAAGAATCCCGTACGGGACGCGAGCCTAACAGTGCCAGCGACCCCGCCGTGGTTTGCATGCGGTCAGCGGTATCGATGTTGTCTTTAATCAGGACCGGAATCCCGTGCAGCGGTCCGCGCGCTCCCTTGGCCTTGCGCTCCTTGTCCAGACCGTCGGCAATCGTCAGCGCATCCGGATTCAGTTCGATCACACTGTTTACGGCCGGACCGCGCCGGTCGATCTGTTCGATCCGCCCGGTATATCGTTCGACAAGCGAACGGCTGCTGAATTTTCCCGAAGCGATCCCTGCCTGGAGATCAGCAATCGTCAGTTCGTCGAGTTCGAAAGATGGAACCTCGGGGGCGGCAAGTGTGCACGCCGTCGTTTCACGCGCGGCTGCCATAGCCGGCAATACTGCCGTTCCAACTCCGCCGAGGACAGCCGCCTGCAGAAAGTGGCGCCGCGGCGTCACGGTAGAAACGAGGTTCTCCAGTTTGTGCAAAGCTGCTCTCCTTGGACACGGATAATTGGACGCGGATAAACGGAAGCGAAATTATAGGCGATCCACGGAGCGAGCTTGCCGCCTCACCCCAAGGAACTCGTGTAGTGGGTCACTTTCGTGAAACCCATAACTCTTAACCATTGCCATTCCGAGCCGATTCATCGGTGAGGAATCTGATTTGGCGCCAAAAACAGCAGATTTCTCGCGCGATACGGCCGCGCTTCGGAATGACGATTCGTGCAATGGTTCAAACTGATCCAGAATCCGAAATCCATGCGCCCTTTGCAGTCAAAAGCTTTACTCGCCCTGCTTTCCTTTCCCCCACAAGCCCGTCCAAAGACAACGACACGCTGTGCTGTTGCAATTTCGGGCTGATACAATCGCAACTTCGTCCTGAATGAGA
This sequence comes from Terriglobia bacterium, assembly GCA_963822555.1. Taxonomy (GTDB): domain Bacteria; phylum Acidobacteriota; class Terriglobia; order Terriglobales; family Acidobacteriaceae; genus JAIQFF01. The sequence goes on along the minus strand of CAWGHY010000002.1, from coordinate 1,536,692 downwards.
GACCGTTCCAGCTTCCTGCCCCCCGAACCCCTTCAAAGAGGAGCCCTGATGTCCTATTCCCAACGATTTTTGCTGCTGTTGCTACTCGCAATTGCCCTCGGCGGCTCCGCTCAGGAAATGCCCGAAGGCCGCATGATGCGCTTTCCTGACATCTACAAGGACAAGATCGTCTTTATGTATGGCGGTGATCTCTGGCTGGCCTCCAGTTCCGGCGGAGACGCCCGGCGCATCACCTCCGATGCCGGGCGCGAGCTCTTTCCGAAGTTTTCGCCCGACGGCAAATGGATTGCCTTCACCGGACAATACGACGGTAATTTCAACGTCTACGTCATGCCGGCCCAGGGCGGCCAACCCCGGCAGCTGACTTTCTTTCAGGGATCGGCAACTCCGCTCAGCGACCGCATGGGTGTCCACAATGAAGTGGTCACCTGGTTTCCCGACAGCAAGCGCATTTTGTTCATTTCACGTCGCGATGCCTCGAATGGCTGGATCAAGCGCCCTTTCAGCGTGAGCATCGATGGTGGTCTCCCTGAGCCCTTGCCGATCAACGAAGGCGGCCTTGGTTCTTTTTCTCCCGATGGGACGAAGATCGCCTATAACCCGATCTTCCGCAATTTCCGTACCTGGAAGCGCTATACCGGCGGTCTGGCCCAGTTCATTACGATTTACGATCTCAAGAACAATAGCGTGGAAGACGTACCCCACACGGACTGGACCGACTCCTTTCCCATGTGGCACGGCAACATTATCTATTTCAGCTCCGATCGCGGCCCCGAGCACCACCTCAATCTCTACAGCTACGACCTGGGCAGCAAACAGGTCGAGCAACTCACCCACTTCACCGACTTCGACGTGATGTGGCCGAGTCTGGGTCCAGATTCCATCATTTTCGAGAATGGCGGCTATCTATACACCTTCGATCTGGAATCGAAGCAGCCCAAGAAGCTGACTGTTTACCTGCCCGGCGACCGCGACCAGGTGATGAAGCACTGGGCTAGCGCCGCCAGGAACATCACCGACTTCGACATTTCGCCGGAAGGGAAGCGCGCCGTATTCGGCGCCCGCGGAGAAGTTTTCACTGTTCCCGCGAAAGAGGGTAGCGTCCGCAATCTGACCCGCACTCCCGGCATTCGCGAAAAATCGGTCACGTGGTCGCCCGATGGCCGCTGGATCGCTTACATCTCAGACCGCAGTGGCGAAGACGAACTCTACATCACTCCCCAGGACGGAATGGGCAAGGAGCAGCAGATCACCAGCGGCTACAAGGGCTTCAAGTACGCTCCGGTATGGTCGCCCGACAGCAGGAAGCTGGCCTGGTCCGACAAAGACTGCCGCCTGTGGTATGTCGACGTCAACGAAAAGAAACAGGTCGCGATCGATCAAGGGAAGTATGGAGAAATCCTGAATTATTCCTGGTCTCCGGATAGCAAGTGGGTGGCCTACGACAAGAACGAGGAAAACGGCTACTCCGTAGTTCATTTGTATTCCCTGGCGGCCAGCAAAATTACGCCGGTCACCACCGGCATGACCAACAGCTTCTCGCCCATTTTTGATCCGGACGGGAACTATTTGTACTTTCTCTCGGACCGCGACTTTAACGAAGTGATCGGCAACGTCGATTTCGAGTTTTCTAATCCCAAGACCACGCGCATTTATGTGGTCACCTTGCGCGCCGATGAACCCTCGCCCTTCCAGCCCTTGAGCGACGAGACTCAAATCAAGCAGCCGGAAAACAGGGACGAGCTTCTGGCCCCACCGCCCAAAGACAAAACCACCGGTAAGAATGAGCCCAAGAGCAAGAAGAAACCGGAAGAAACAAAGGAGGCGAAGGACAAGAGCAACGCCGATAAAGACAAAGACGCCGATAAGAACAAGAAAGACGAAAAGGAAAAGCCCAAGGAATTCCGCATCGACCTCGATGGCATCGCCAGTCGCATCGTGGCTCTGCCCATCGAACCTGCGATTATCAACACCTATCTGGCGTCGAAGGGCTTCATCTTCTATTCCACCACGCCGATTCAAGGCTTGTCCGGACCGGTTCCTGGCGAGTCTCCTGCGACCCACGTTTACGATCTGAAAGAACGCAAGGATAAGGTTCTGATCGACGGCGTGCAGCGTTTCGCTCTTTCCTTCGACGGTTCCAAACTTCTCTACGAGGCGGACGGCGGACACGATGGCCACAGTTACGGCATCATCGACACCAAGTCGGACGCTCCCAAGAAAATCGGTGACGGTGCACTCAATCTCTCTGGATTGAGGGTGCAGGTCGATCCGACCGCGGAGTGGAAGGAGATGTTCAACGAAGTCTGGCGGCAGGAGCGCGACTATTTCTACGAACCTGCCATGAACGGCGTTGACTGGGAGAAAGTGCGCGACAAATATGCCCAGCTGCTGCCCTGGGTTTCCGACCGCTACACCCTGACCTACATCATGGGCGAGATGATCGGAGAACTTTCAAACTCCCACACCTACGTCGGCGGAGGAGACTATCCTGACCTGCATCCCGTGAACGTGGGCCTGCTCGGAGTGGACTTCGAAGCCGATCAGTCCGCCGGCATGTACCGCTTCAAGAAAATATATGCTGGCGAAAACTGGGACCAGCAGACGCGTTCGCCTCTCACCGAGCCCGGAGTGACCGTGAAAGAAGGCGACTATCTGGTCGCGGTCAACGGCCGTCCGTTGCGCACGCCGCAGGATCCCTACGAACTCTTTGTCAACACGGCCAACGAAAATGTCACGTTGACAGTGAATTCGAAACCATCAGAGGACGGCTCTCACACCGTGCAGGTAAAGCCGATCGCGGATGAAGGCAACCTGCGGGAATTGGCCTGGGTCGAAAGCAATCGCAAGAAAGTCGATGCCGCCAGCAATGGCCGCATCGGTTACGTCTACCTCCCCGATATGGGCGGGGAAGGTCTGAATGAATTCGTGAAGCAATATTTCCCGCAAATTCGCAAAGAAGGCATGATCATCGATGTCCGCTACAACGGAGGTGGCTTTGTCGATCAGTTGATCTTCGGCCGCCTGCGCCGGATGCTGGCTGGAATGGGCTCGAGCCGCAACTGGGAAAGCACCACCGTTCCTCCCGTCGTTTTCAACGGCGCGATGGCATGCGTGACCAACCATTACGCCGCCTCCGACGGCGACATTTTCAGCTACTACTTCAAGTACTACAAACTGGGGCCGCTCATCGGCGAACGCACCTGGGGCGGCGTCCGCGGCATTCGGGGGCAAATCCCGCTCATGGACGGAGGCTACATTACCCGTCCTGAGTTTGCGCGTTACGATCTCAACAGCCGGTGGGTCGTCGAAAACCACGGGGTGCAACCCGACATCGTGGTGGAGAATCGTCCCGACCTGGTGGTGAAGGGACAAGACCCACAACTGGAAAAGGCGATCGAGGTTGTAATGAAAGAAATCCAGGCCAACCCGAAAAAGCTGCCGCCGCGCCCGCCAGATCTCCCGGCGTACCCGGAAGGCCCAGGCCTGTAAGCACCATCGCGGCAACGAACAGGTTGTCATCCTGAGCGGAGTGGATGCTTCGCGAAGCGAAGCATCCACGTAGTCGAAGGACCCCTATAAGCTGCACAATCGCTTGCAAAGCCCCGGGAAGAACCCTCTCGACATCCAGTTCCAGTGAAGCGGTTAGGGGTCCTTCGACTCCGCGAAGCATTCCACAAGCGAAACATTTTGCTCCGCTCAGGATGACAAAGCTATTTTCCAAATGCTTCTTTATTCACCACATAAGGCATCTTGGTGACATCGCCGCCGTAATTCCCCTCAAGCACGTCAATCAACCCCTGCACGGTCCGTCCCGCCATGCCTTTCTCCGGATCAGCCGAGAGTCTCGTAATCCGCCCGGCGCTGGCAAAATGCGGATACAAACGGCAGCGGTCTTCAATCGCCGGGTCGCGCAACGGCGAATCCGCGGGCAGCGGCTCTTTCTCGTAGACATCCAACGCGGCGCCCGCAATCCAATTCTCCCTGAGCGCCTTCGCCAGCGCAGCCTCCTCGACCACCGGTCCGCGCGACGTATTCACCAAAAACGCGGTCGGCTTCATCCGGCGCAGCGTTCGTTCGTTGAAGAGATGGTAAGTCGGCGCGGAACTCTCGCCTTCTCGCAGAAGCGGCACATGCACGCTGACAAAGTCGGCCTGGCTCAGAGCTTCGTCCACACCCACGTACCTGATCCAATTCCTGGTTTTCGAAATGCCCCGCGCCTGCCGCAGATCCATAGTCTCCTGGGTGGCATTTACATAATCATGATTCTGATAAGCCGGGTCATAGCACAGAATATTCATGTCGAACCCGGCGCATTTCTTTATCATGGCCAGGCCAATGCGCCCGGTGCCGATGATGGCGACGGTCTTTCCAGTAACTTCGTCGCCAAGAAATGGCAGATACGGATGCCAGTATCCCCATTTGTTTTCCCGGGTCAAATGCTCTGCCGACCACAGTTTTCGCGCCAGCGCTCCCATCATGAAAAAGGCAAACTCCGCCGTGGCCTCCGTCAGCACGTCGGCCGTGTTGGTGAAAGGAATCCTGTAGCGATTGGCGTCCGCGCGATTGATGTTATCGAAACCCACCGCTATCTGGGCGACGCCCTTCAACGTTCCTTTGCCGGCCTCGAAAACTTCGGCATCAATGGGATCGCGCAAGGTGGTGATCAGCCCGTCGACGCCGGATTTTACTCTCTCAATGATCAGACTTTTGGGAGGCGCTTCCGGCTTGGGATAGATCTCAACCTGGTATCCCCGCTGGCGTAGGAGGTCAATCGCATCCCCGATGTCGCAGGTAGCAAAAACACGAAATGTCTTGGCCATGGTCCTCTCTGCTTGGAAGTCCTAAGCAATCATACGTCGGCGATGAAGGTCGGACAGACGTGCCGAAATTTACCGGTTCTCAAATCAATCGGCAGCAGTGTGAATTTCGTTCTTCTGCGCCTGCAACTCTTCCCATCCTGGCAGATGTGTGTCCCCGGTGATCAGCCGCGCTCCGCGCTCGTAGGTGAAATAAGACCAGGCCCACTGTACCAACACCAGGATGCGATTCCGGAACCCGATCAGGAAAAAGATGTGAACGAACAGCCACGACAGCCAGGCGACAAAGCCTGAAATGTGAATCTTCCCAAACTCGGCCACCGCCGCCGCCCGCCCGATGGTCGCCAGGTTGCCCTTGTTGAAGTAATGAAAGTTCTTGCGCGGTTCGCCTCGCAGTTCGGCCGCGATGTTGTGGGCGGTCGCTGCGCCCTCCTGCATGGCCACAGGAGCAACTCCGGGGAGCATCTTTCCGTGTTCGTCTTTGAGCGTCGCGAGATCGCCAATGACGAAAACTTCCGGATGACCCGGCAGGCTTAGATCGGGATTCACCGCCACCCTTCCGGCGCGGTCCACCGGCGCTCCCAGTTTTTTCCCCAGCGGCGATGCCGCCACTCCCGCCGCCCATATGATCACTGCGGCCGACAGTTGCGTAGCTCCCATGTGCACCGCGCCCGGCGTCACATTGGTCACCATGGCGGAGGTGTGCACCTCCACCCCCAGCCCCTTTAACTGTTCTTCGGCGCTGTGTGAGAGGTCCTCGGGATAAGCCGGCAGAATTCTCGGTCCGCCCTCCAGCAGCACAATCTTCGTCTTTCGCGGATCGATGGTGCGAAATTCATTCGTCAAAGCCCGGTGCGCAATCTCCGCCAGAGTTCCGGCCAGTTCCACTCCCGTGGGACCGCCTCCCACCACCACGAAATTAAGCTGTATCTGCTCTTTTTCATCGCTGGCCGCGCGCTCCGCCAGTTCAAACGCAAGCAGCACACGCCGCCGGATCTCAAGCGCATCCTCGATGGTCTTCAGGCCCGGCGCCAGCGGCTCCCACTCGTCGTGCCCGAAATAAGCGTGACTCGCTCCCGAGGCTACGATCAGATAATCGTACGGAATTTCGGCGTCGGGCAGCTTGACCACCCGGCGCGTCAGATCGAAATCCTGGACCTCGCACATCAGCACTTCGATGTTCCGGCGGTGACGCAGAATCCAGCGAATCGGCGCCGCAATCTCACCCGGAGATAGCCCAGCCGTGGCCACCTGGTAAAGCAGGGGTTGGAAGGTATGAAAGTTTTGCCGGTCGATCAGAGTAATCCGCACCGGACTCCGCGCCAGCGTTCGCGCCGCCAGCAAGCCGCCAAAACCAGCCCCGACAATCACCACTCTCGGATTTGTTTTCTGATCCATAACCCTACTTATAAGATTGCTGCGGGCGTCCCACGGTCTCAAAAACATCAGCCAAACTGAGAACCGAGAACTAACGACTATCAACTGGGTTTCAATTCAACCGCACGACCCGCCATCATCGCGTAATAAACGACAAACGATACCGCAAATCCCACAAACCAGGAGTAGTCATAGAGGACCCGTAAAGACGGAATCACAAGCCCCATCAAGGCCACAGCCGCGCCCAAAAGCAGCGCTCCCACAGCCTTCCAGTTAAATCCGCCAGAGTATTCGTAGGCTCCTCCGCGCAGATAAAGATCGTCCAACAGCAACCGCCGCCTCCGGATCAGCCAGTAGTCGCAAATCATGATTCCCGCCACCGGCCCTAGAAACGCCGCATACCCGCCCAGCCAACCGAAGATGAAGGTCTTGTAGTTGTCCAGCAGTTTCCACGGCATGATCGCAATCCCCATAAAGCAAGTGATTACACCGCCGATCTTGAAACTGATCTTCCGCGGCCACAGATTGGAGAAATCATTGGCCGGAGAAACCACATTGGCGCCAATGTTCACATTCAGCGTGGCCAGCAGAATCGCAATCAACGAAATCACCACTGCCAGCCGCGAATGGAACCGGCTCAAAAGCTGTACCGGGTCCCAGATTGCCGTTCCGTAAATCACCACGGTCGCCGAAGTCACCAGTACCCCCACCAACGAATAGAGCGTCATGGTGGTAGGCAGGGCCAGCGCCTGGCCAACGATCTGTGCCTTCTGGCTGCGGGCAAAGCGCGAAAAATCCGGGATGTTCAGCGAGACCGTCGCCCAGAAGCCGACCGTCGCATTCAGCGCCGGAATCAGAAACTTCAGGAATTCCGAAAAACTGGTAAAGCGCGACGGCGCGGAGAGCATCGGGCCAAAGCCCCCCGCCTGCACGTACGCCCAACCCAACAGAAGCAAACCCACTCCCAGCAGGACCGGTGCGCTGATACCTTGCAAAAACCGTATGTATTCGATGCCCTTGAGGATCACCGCCAGGTTGATGATCCAGAAAGCCATGAAGCAAATACCGGCGCCGTGCGGCACCGTTTTCCACGCCGGCCACACCGTGGCCAGCAGAACATTCACCGCCTCGCCGCCAATCCATGTCTGGATACCGAACCATCCGCAAGCGACGAAGGCCCGCAAAACCGCGGCGACATTCGCTCCCAGCACTCCAAACGAAGCCCGTGCCAGCACCGGGAAGGGAATTCCGTACTGCGCCCCGGGATGCGAATTCAGCAGCATCGGGGCCAGCACGATGCAATTTCCCAGGAAAACGGTGAACACCGCCTGCTTCCAGTTCATCCCACCCTGAATCAGGCTGGCCGCCAGCATGTAAGTCAGGATGTTCACCGACATCGAGACCCACAGCGCGGCATAGTTGTACGTGCCCCAGGTCCGCGCTCCGCGATCGCCCGAGGCGGCTTCGCCGGGCATGACCGTAGGCGCGAGATCAGGGTTATAAAGCGGACTGGCTTCGATGTTGGCGTGGGTAGATGAAGTGGGCATCGACATTTGTGGAACTTATCTTATACACGGGCCGTCCCCCGTTTGGCGGAGCAGTTTACCTTGGCGTCCTTTGCGGTTCAGGTCCGCTCTTGTCATCCTGAGCGGAGCGAAATGTTTCGCTTGCGAAACATTCCCGGAGTCGAAGGACCCCTATAGGCTCACGAGTCCCCGTCGGGTAGGGATCCTTCGACTTCGCTCGGGGCCGGCTCTTCGACTCGGCAAAAAGTTCGCGAGCGAACATCTCGCTCAGGATGACAAGCATCCCACCGGACGCTAAGGATGACTGAAGGAAGCCTTTGCCGCCGCCAAGGTTCCTATCGAGATCGAGGTGTTTCCCGCCCCGTCCGCGACGGCGTACCGATCTACAACAACCCCGAAGCCGGACGTGCCTAGGCAGACTCGTCGCCTTATACAAAACGGCAATAGCTTGATCGACAAGATTTCTCAACCGAAGACTGTCGGGATCTACCACGCAGATCAATGCGTGCGATCGCCCTCAACGCTCAACTTGATGCGATACAGGCTCGTGCTCGCCGTGATGTAAAGCGTTTTCATATCTTTATCTCCCCAACCTACATTGGCGACCACCTCTGGAACCTTGATGGTTCCAAGGTGCTTGCCTTCTGGCGAAATGATCCACACGCCACCCGGACCTGAGCTGTAGATGTTTCCGTTCTTGTCCAGCCGCATTCCGTCGGGCACGCCTTTCGCCGGATCGGAGGTCGGATCGAGAAACACCATCCCATCCGTGACCGATCCGTCGGGCTGCACCCGATATCGCATCCAGACTTTCGTGCCCGATTCCGCGATGTACAGGTACTTTTCATCCGGAGAGAAAGCGATGCCGTTGGGCCGGCCAAGGTCCTTGATCACCAACTGCAGCTTGTCGCGATCAGGCGCGGCGCCCGGCTTCTGCTGGCGTGCACCGGGTATTCGGTAAACGCCGTTCACCTTCAACTCTTTCAGCGGCTCGTCGTCGTTCTGTGTGGGCAGACCGTAAGGCGGATCGGTAAAGTACAGCGAGCCATCGGATTTATACACCAGGTCGTTCGGGCTGTTGAGCTTCTTGCCCTGATACGAATCAGCCAGGATCGTAATCTGCGCGTGCGGATCGACCGTCTCCAAGCGCCAGACCGTGCGTCCGGCGTGCCCTGCCACGGTGACCCGGCCATCGGCATCGAGCGTCATTCCATTCGAGCCGGGCTCACCGCCCTTGTACGGTTCCGATCCTTTGTATCCGCTGGGGTGGATGAACACGCTCGCTCCCTTGCCGGGCACCCACTGATCGATATTGTTGGCCGGGATTTCGGCGAACAGAAGCGTATCCTGGCGAGTCCACACCGGACCTTCAGTCCATTTGTCGAAACCGCCCGCCACCTTTTCGAGAGTGGCATCGGCGGGCACGAGTTGATTAACCGAAGGGTCGAGTCGCTGAATCTCTTGCGAGAACGCAACGGCAGCGGCGAGCATCAGAGCGGCGACGGAAAGGTATCGGCAGGTCGACATGCGTGGGATTGTACTCGTTCAAGGGTGCGATGGCGACTGTTCACCGCGCGACAGGCACACGCCTCGATTATGTATAATTGCGCGGCTCTTGAAGCCGGAAATCGAATCACCCGTTAAGGCATGTAAGGAGAAGTCCATGAACATTCTGAAATTGCGACTGTTTGTGATGGCAGTGCTGCTGGGTGTCACGTCCACAATCTGCCTGGCTCAGGCCGCTCCCGCAACTACGGCGGACACATCGACGCCAGCCAAGAAAAGCACGATGTCAAAGCCCAAGGCGGCGCCGGTGGATCCTTCCACTCTTCCGCAAGCGCCGGGCGGTGGCGGCGGCAAGGTGTGGGTCAACACCAGTACTAAGGTCTTCCACAAAGAAGGAGACCCGTGGTATGGCAAGACCAAGCACGGACAGTACATGGCCGAGGCCGACGCCGTGAAAGCCGGCTACCACGAAGCCAAAGACTCGCCGGTGGGCAAAAAAGACGCAATGAAGAAATAGCGCGGGATGGCGCCTCGGAAGGGAAACCCTAGGCGCTTTCTAAATGCCGTCCTGACAGTTCAGTCTCCAGAGCCGACCCTTCCGCTCTGCTTGGTCAAGACGCCATAGCTGTCCGGCCGCCGGTCGCGGAAAAACTGCCACACTTTGCGGACTTCGAGAATCATGTCGAGGTCGAGGTCCGCCACCAGCAGCTCATCTTTGTCGCGGCTCGCCTGGGCAAAAATCTTGCCGCGCGGATTGCAAAAGTAACTCTTGCCGTAAAACTCGCCAATGCTCCACGGCTTCTCCTCGCCCACCCGGTTGATGGCTCCGACAAAATAACCGTTGGCGACGGCGTGAGCCGGCTGCTCCAGCTCCCACAGGTACTCTGAGAGGCCGGCCACCGTCGCCGACGGATTGAAAACAATCTCCGCTCCGTTCAGTCCAAGGGCGCGAGCGCCCTCGGGAAAGTGCCGGTCGTAGCAAATGTAGACTCCGACCTTGGCGTACTTGGTGGCGAACACCGGGTAGCCGAGATCTCCGGGCGTGAAATAAAACTTCTCCCAGAATCCGGGATGGCAATGCGGAATATGGTGTTTGCGATATTTTCCCAGATAGCGCCCATCGGCATCGATCACCGCCGCCGTGTTGAAGTAGAGTCCGGGCAGCTCCTGCTCGTAAACTGGAACTACAATCACCATGTGGTGGCGTGCCGCGAGCTCCTGCATCAGCCGAACCGTCGGACCATCCGGAACACTCTCGGTCATCTCGTACCAGCGCGCATCCTGCTCGGCGCAGAAATAAGGACCGTAAAACAACTCCTGCAGACACAGAATCTGAACCTGCTGTTGCGCTGCCTGTTCGATCATTCCCACGTGCTTCCGCATCATGGCATCCCGGATCTCGGCCAGCGAGTGCTCCGTACCCAACACATTGCGCGCCTGAATCAGCCCACAGCGAACCATTCGTGGCATGGAAAAGCACCTCGGCAGCAAGAAAGTCTGGTGCGAAAAACTATAGCAGACGCGCCTTACCCCGGCTGACTGTCGGCATACGCCCCCAGGCTTGTCATTCCGAAGCGCGGCATCATCGCGCGAGGGATCTGCTGTTTCGGTGCCGGCGAAAAGCAGATTTCTCGCCGATAAAACCGCTTTCGGAATGACAAAGGGTGAGGGTTGTTCTTTGCGCAGGCGACCCCTACCCGGAAATAAGCTTGCCTCATTCGTCTCGCGACCGACGTATAATCCTGTCAATCTGTTATCGGGGGCTTGCTATGAATCACCGCCTGACCTGCCGTGTATTTCTCACCCTGACCCTAATTGGGCTTTCTTTTGCCCAAAGCGGTAAGCCAACCAGTGGCCGAGGCCCTTCCAACATGCCAGGCCTGACCACACCTGGAACCCAACCGTCGCTGAACCCGCCCGACCCCAATTACGGACGCCAGGCTTTCCTTACCGGCAAGGTCGTTCTGGATGACGGCACCCAGCTCACCGAATCAGCCAGCATTCAGACTCTTTGCCGCGGCCGTAAACAAACCGTGGCCCACACCGACTCTCACGGAAGCTTCAGTTTCCAGCTGGGCGACCGGGCAAGCGTGGCCGCCGAAAGTGTTGGAGAAGCCGACGTCAGCTCGATCGGAAATCCCAATCGCACCGACAGCGGGATGCAACGCGACTGGCGCGAGTGCGAAGTGCTAGCTGAACTCCCCGGATTCACCTCCCAGTCGATCGAATTGAGCAGCCGTCTCTCCGCCCTCGAAAGTGCCGACATCGGCCGCCTGGTGCTGCACCGGGTGGGCGAAGTAGAAGGCTTGACCATCAGTGCCACCAGCGCCATGGCGCCCAAAGAGGCGCAAAAGGCCTACGAGAAGGGACAACAAAAGGCCAGCAAAGGGAAGTGGGACGAAGCGCAACAACTGTTCACCCATGCGGTCGAGATCTATCCCAAATATGCGGTGGCCTGGTTCGATCTGGGCCGCATCCAGTTCCGCAACAACGACCCCGCCCCGGCCCGCCACTCTTTCGAGCAATCGATCGCGGCCGACCCCAAATTTGTCAATCCCTATCGCGGCCTGGCCGAGCTGGATGTCTTCCAACAGAATTGGCCCGACCTGGTGACCGTGACCAGCCGGTTGCTGGCGCTAAACCCGGTTAGTTTTCCCGATGCCTGGTTGCGTAATGCGATGGGTAATTTCTATCTTCATAACCTCGCCGACGCCGAAAAAAGCGCCCGCCAGGGCATGAAGGTTGATGACCAGCACCGGGTCCCGAAGCTCGAGTACCTCCTGGGTGTGATTCTGATTCAAGAGCACGAATATGAGGAAGCCGCCACCCACATCCAAAGCTATCTAAAAGTAGCTACCCAACCCGCGGACGTAGCAGATGCGCAGAAGCAACTAGCCGAAATCACCCGACTGCAAGCCTCAGCCGGAGATCCGCCAGCAGAAAAGAAGTAATGTCATCCTGAGCGAAGCCAGAATTTCGGTTCGCGAAATTCTCGCGCAGTCGAAGGACCCCTATAGTCAGAAATGACGTTCGCGGCGAGGGCAGTGCCACGTCGCCTGGGCAGAGCTTCCCTCCCGTTTCCGCTCCGTCCCAAAACCGGCTCCCCTGATGACCAAAGATCATCACTCAGAAGGGCACAAGTTGCTCCATGCATCTCTCAGACTGCTAAAATCCAACTAGAGAACCACGATGTCCCGCCTTTCTTTCGTATTCGTACTTCTGATCGCAGCAGCTGCATACCCGGCCGCCGCGCTGCCTCCCGCTGCCACGAAGCCGCCGGCGACGGTCGAGAGCGTCAAGGTCACCAGCACGGGCAGCGGCGCCAGCGTTGAAATCGCCACCAGCCAGCCCGTGGCCCTGCGTAGCCAGGTAATCACCGATCCCGACCGTCTCATCCTCGATTTTCCCAACGCTCAGGCGGCCGGCGACTTGCGCACCAAACTGCTCAATCAGGGAGAGATAAAAGGTTATCGAGTCGCCCGCTTCAGCGAAAATCCGCCTACTACGCGCGTGGTCATCGACCTGAACAGCCCGCAGCACTACCAGATTTTTCCCGATGGCAAAACCATCATCGTCAAGCTGAGGTCGGATGAACAGCAGGCCGCCGCCAAGGCGCACCTCGACAACGTGGCTTACACCCCCGCGCCGCCCAAGCCCGTCCAGAAGATGCAAGTTGAGTACGTCGATGGACGCCTGCACATCTCAGCCGACCACGCCAGCCTCGCCGAAGTCCTGGGCGAAGTGCAGCGTCAGACCGGCACCGACATCCCCATTCCGCCGGGCGCGGCCCAGGAACAAATTATCGCGAACATCGGCCCGCTGCCCATCCGCGAAGCGCTGGTGTCTCTGCTCAACGGCTCCCACTTTAATTTCATCCTGGTCGATTCGGAGACTGAACCCGGAAAGCTGAAGAGCGTAATCCTGACCTATCGCGGCGCTGGAGGAATCTCACAACCCACCGTGGCCGCTCCAGAACAGCCCGTCGTTCAGATCCAGCCCGAACCCGAACCCCCGCAACCCATGCCGGAAGCACAACCCGAGCCACAACCGCAAGAAGGCCAGCAAGAGGCTCCGCAGCCGCAGCAGGAAAATCCAAATCCCCCAAACCAGTAAAGCAAAGTGTGGGCGCGAGCGCCCACGCTCGTGCGGCAGCGCCCAAGTCTTCCCTAGTCGCTTCTATTGGTGAATAAGCCGTACAGGAACGGGAGATACACCGCCGCCAACAATCGGAGTGGCCGCGAGAGCGCCTGGGTTACAGCCGGAGACGTTCATGATCACACCCTCGATCTTCCCGTCGGTTCCAGCCGATGGCGGTGAGCCGGGCAGGGGATTCTGGGTAATTCCCAGTTGCAAGAAGCCGATGATGGTAGCAGTTCCTGTGTTGAGATTGGGACTTCCAGCCGGAAGTCCCTGATAAATCGGCACAGTGACAATCGAATCGCTACGGCTGATATTCGTCTGACCCTGCAGAGCAGGGTTCGGATTATTGTCGCCGCCCGTGATTGTGACAGGAGGGGTGGTGTTCGGAAAAGTGCCGGTCGGCACTAGTTGATCCTGGGCCATCCCGGGGGCCGGGCCTTGCCCGCTCGCATGGATGAGGCACTGGGTTCCCGCATCGGTAAGGGCATCAGATCCCACGCCTACCGTGACCGTCTGGCCCAATCCAACCGTCTGGCCACAACTGAATTGAGATGCCGAAGAACAGGCAATGTTGTCATGATACGGGTCGCTACCTACCTGCGAGCACGACACCGAACTTGTCGAGGGACAGGCCGGAGTAGGCGGGTTCATTGGAATGTTCGCTCTATAATACTGAATCGTAGGCTCGAACACTGCGGGTGGCACAGGCGTCGCGGTGGGTGGATTACCGACAACGGGAATGTCGACGAGAGCGATCGTTCTGCCGGTAAATGAACCGTTATTCTCGATCGAGCCATCCACTGGATTGATGAAATAAGCTCCCGCCGTACAGTCTGGATTCGCAGGCCCCAAATTCGTCGGGTCACAATTCGGTATCAGCCAAGGCTTGACGCCTTGTACCTGAACCGGGGCCGTCGAGCCCGACGGGTTGTATGCTTCTGCGATAGCGCTCGCGGTCACGCTATTCGCCGCGCCGCCCCAAATCCGTCCAAAGAACGTGGGCAATGCAGTCCGCTGCACGGTCACTGTAATTTGAGGGTTGGCCGCGGTGGTATTGCAAACGATCGACTGGACCGCTGCCGGCTGCCCCGCGACCAGGTTCTGAGCGGCTGCTGCTTCCGCCTGCCGATTTGCAGCGGCATCCGCGCCGGGAGTCGCCGAGGTCTGGCAAACATCGGCCGCAGCGGGAGTTGAAGGCGCGGGAGTAGACACAGACGTATATCCCGAGGCAGCAAACATCCGCGCCCCCGCCAGGGCGGCGGCATCGGCGGCGCGCTGCGCTTCTCCATGAGCTACGTACAGAGTCGATACATCAATCGCCAGCGCCGCCATTCCCAGCAAGGCCAATAACGAAAACGCCACCAGCACGATGGTGATGCCCCGTTCGTTTTTTCGATGAGCCGTGTTTACGCGAGTCACGGGACCGTCCTTCTAATTCAGATTCTGCATGGTTGCCACCGCGTTGATTTGCGTGACCGCGGGATAATTCGCGCCTGGCGCAATCATCGGTACAACCCGGTTGAACTGCCACTGATAGGGATAATTCAATGTCACCCTCGACGCCTCTATCGTGTACGGATTTTGAAAGGGCGGAGCCGGCAGAGTCGCAGTGTAGACATAGCCCCGCTGTATGGTCAGCGTCAGCGTTCCGGCACAACCTGCATTGGCGGTAAACGTCCACGACAGTGAACCGCTGGCGACACCGTTCACCGTTCCCAGTCCGCAGTCATTCAGTCGGCTGGCGACGATATTCGCTTCTACAACATCGCGAACCGAGCAGACTGACGCCGGAGCGCCGCAGGCGCCGGCCAGTGAAAGGTCGGTTGTCGGCTGGTTGGAAGCAAAGCGTGCACCCTGCAGAGCCACATTGCCCACCTTCTGCTTGACCGTGAACGCCGAACCAAAATCGAACACTCCGACGGCAACCACCAGAAGCAAGGGAAGAGAAATGGCAAACTCCAGGATTTCAGCGCCCTGGTCCGCCGCGAGCACCGCGGAGATTGACCGGGCTATGAGTGACGGCAGGGAAAGGATCCGCCGGAATCTGCCCGTCAGTGACACGGCTAATCCTCCTGCCGAGCTTGTGCGGTTGCCGTCATGGTGACGCCGGTAGTGATTGGCGTGAGCGCGGGCGGGCAGCAAGAGAGCCCGTTCATTTTGAAGTTGTACGGGTATTGCATGCTGACCACGGTTCCGATTTCGATTTGCGGCGATCCAGGATTCAGGACGACATTTTGCGTGACAGTGAAATTTTGCACTTGGGCTGGATCGAGGTGGGCTGCAGTCAGAATCGGATTCACTACGTTGGTCTGAATGTAAGCCTGAGTCGGAGCAGTATTCCCGCAGGTCGCACAGTTGTTCGTCGCGGCGACCAGCGCTCCCTGGCGAGCCGCCCGATTGATGGTCGTATAAATATTGAAGGCCCGCGCGAACCACATGATTCCGAAGAGCAGCATGAACAGCAGCGGAAGAATCACGGCGGCCTCGGCAATTTCCGCACCCGCGGTTTCCCGCGTCAGCCCTGAAAGCCGCCTCACCTTCTGCCAGATTTTGTGTTTCATGCCCAGCCCCAAACCTGACTCACAGTATAAAGAACGACGGTTACCGCCATCGCTACTCCGAACGGTATCTTCGAAGATTCCGGGTTATCCAGTGAAACCTCCTGTCCCGGCAAGTGCAGCGTAAACAGCGCCGCGAACATGTGTGCCAGATTGCGCAACGTCTGGCCGACTCTCTTCTTCCAGATGATCAGGATTACCGCCATCAAGCCCGCGACCAGGACTGTCCCCAGTAACACGGTAATCATGCGCGACGGTCCCAGAAACGCTCCTAGCGCGCCTGCCAGCTTCCAGTCTCCGGCGCCGAGGCTTCTTATCAGAACGAAAGGCAGCAACAGCCCCAGTCCCAGCCCAGCGCCGAGCAGCGATTCCTTAGCTCCCGCCCAGCCGGTTGCCAGACAGTGCAACCCAATTCCGGCCAGCAGCGCGGGCACCGTCAGCCAGTTCGGAATGCGCCGCCAACGCCAGTCCGTCCATCCCGCGACCAGAGCCGGAATCGTGGCTAACATCCACACCCCCTGCCTCAGCATCGGTTCAACCACGCCGCCCTGGATCGGGCGCGCGGAAAACCAGCCGGAATGTGGCGATAGGGGATTGCCATCCGTGGTCCGGAACTGGCGGCCGGCGAGGGTCAAAACCAGCCTCAACTGCGGATTATGCTAGGGAACTGCCACCAAGTCAACGAGAAGAAAGGTCATGAACGTGGAGGCCGGGCGTCCACGCCCGGCTGGGACGGGCGGGACGCCCGTCCTCCATCAAGAGCAAGAAAAAAGGCCCGAAAATTCGGGCCTCTTTAATTGAACATTAAACCAGCCTACTGGCTCAGAGGATGTCCGCCGGTCCGCTCCGCCACGATCTTGCGGGCGTTCTCCGCCAGCGACTTGGCCTGGGGCAGAAGCTCCAGTGCCCGTGTCACCTGGGGATCGGTTTCCGCTCGCACCTTTAAGCCTTCCTCCTGGCCAAACACATCGACGAAGATTTCGCTCTTGATATTGGCGCGTACCCAGTCGTTGTTCTCGATCAACTCCGGCTCGGTGTAGGCGATCTTCTCGTCATCAAGGAACTTGCGGAAGTCCAGCAGCACAACATCGTCCACCTCAAAATTCTTGGCGGGATGATGGGTGATGGCGTAATGCTTGGCGAAATTGAAGAAAGCATAATGCTGCAACAGCGAATCCTGAAATTTATTGCTCTTCACCGCATCGATCTTGACGTCGGGAGTAATGCCGCCGCCGCCGTAAACCGTGCGCCCGCTGTCCGTGAGTTTCACTTCGCGGGTGGCATTGTGAGCATTTTCTTCGCTCTCGCGGTTGTAGTAATAGTCGTATAGCGATACGTTGGAATAATCACGCTGAATCAAACGCATGCTCGGGGTGTAGTACTTGGCGGTGGTCAGCGCCAGTCCGGTATTCTCCGATAGCGGATACACCGTCTGCACCAGACCCTTGCCGAAGGTGGTTTCCCCGACAATCAACCCGCGGTCATGGTCCTGAATCGCACCGGCCACAATCTCGGCCGCCGAAGCCGTACCCCGGTTCACCAGCACCACCAGCGGATAATCCTTGCCGCCGTTGCCATGCGCTGCCGTATAGCGCTTTTCCGGTGAGGACCGCCCGTGGTGGGAAACGATCAGTTGTCCCTTGTGCAGAAACTTGTCCGCCACGCCCACGCCTTCGTTGAGCAGGCCGCCGGGATTTTGCCGCAGATCGAGAATCAATCCTTTGATGTCGCCCATCTGGTCGAGCGCATCCGCGACTTCGTGTTCCGTCGTCTCGTTAAAGCCCGACACGTGCATATAGCCGATACCGGGCTTGATCAGGAAATGCAGGTCCACGCTGTAACGAGGAATCTCATCGCGCACCACCGCGAATTCCAGAGGCTTGTCCGCGCCTTCGCGCAGAATCGTGATGTGGACCGTGGTGCCCTTGGGTCCCTTCAGCAGGTCAGCCACGTCGCCGGTGCTCATGTTGTCGGTGGGCTTGCCGTCAACCGCCGCGATAATGTCGCCCGGCCGAATGCCGGCGCGGTAGGCCGGCGTCCCCACAAACGGCGCAATCACGATCACCTTATTGTTGCGCGGTCCCACCGTCATTCCGACGCCGTAGTATTTACCGCGCTGATCTTCGCGCAGCAGGGAATAGGCCTTGGGATCGAAAAAGTTCGAGTGCGGATCAAGCACATGCAGCATGCCGGGAATGGCGCCGTTGTAGATCGCCTTGTCCGGGTTCACCGGCTCCGCGTAATTCTGTTCCACCACGTCATACACAGTGGTGAACTGCCGCAGGCTGTCGCGGACATCGGAGTCTCCACCGGGAGCGGCCGAAGGATTGATCTTCTGCCCAAATACGATTCCGAGGAAACCGCAAGTTACAAGAATGAATACTATGAGGAAGAGGGCGCGACGAGAACTACCAACCATCATGATTTCCTTCGCCGGGGAGGTAAAAAACACCCCGGCCAGCGCGTCTGAGCGAAGTATAGCACGCAGTTAGGCCCGCCCAGTCATCCCTTTAGCTACCCGGAAGTAACTAGGGCAGCTTCGAGTTTCCGGTTTCCGGTTGCAAAACCTGAAGCGGGGCACTGTGTTGTTGGATGCGCCGAGAATTCCGGCCGTTCCAGCGGAAATTTCGGTCTTGAAACCAGAAACTGGACACCCGAAACTGCACTTCCATTGCCGCCGGTTCGCTCCGGCAGTATCATGGGAGGTATGAACCTGGGCTTCCCAGAGATGATCTTCCTTTTCCTGTTTGCCCTGATCCTGTTCGGGCCCAAGAAGTTGCCCGAAATTGGACGGCAAATCGGCAGAGCCCTGAATGAGTTCAAGCGTGCCTCGAACGAATTCAAGGCCCAGATCGAGGCCGAAATTTCGCAACTGGATGTCGAACAGCATCGCCAGACCATCCTGCCGCCCGTGCAGGCGCCCGCAGGCTCGGTAGCTTCCGGCAGCCTGCCCCCCGCCGAAATTTCTGTCCCCGAGGGGAATTCGCTGGCCAAGGCTCCCGATGCCTGAGATGGCCGCCGAGAATCCCCCCGCCGACGATTCCCGCGACGGCCTTACCGCCATGAGCTTCCTCGATCATCTCGAGGAACTACGGCGGCGCCTGATCTATTCCATTCTTGCCGTGACAGTGGGATTTTTCGCCTGCTGGAACTATCACGAATTTATCTTCAGCTACGTGCAGCGCCCCATCATGGAAGCCCTGCACCGCAATGGGATGGCTGAAAAGCTGGTCTATCTCAATCCCACTGAACCGTTCAATCTTTACTTGAAAGTGGCGGCCCTGGCCGGGTTGTTCGTGACTTCGCCCTTCGTTCTTTATCAGGTCTGGATGTTCATCTCTCCCGGCCTCTATCGCAACGAAAAGCGCTACGTTTTTCCCTTCATGTTCTCCACCGTGCTGCTGTTCTTGTCGGGTGGATTGTTCGCCTACAAGATGGTTTACCCCGCGGCCCTGAGCTTCCTCATCGACTACGGCAAACAATTCCAGCCAATGATCACAATTGGGGAGTACACCGATCTGTTTTTGACCATCATGATCGGTATGGGCGTGATTTTTGAGCTTCCGATTCTCGTGTTCTTTCTGGCCCTGATGGGCATCGTGAATGCCGGGTGGATGTGGCGCAACCTGCGCTATTCGATTTTGGTGATCTTTATCATCGCGGCCATCATCACTCCCACCACCGACATTCTGAACATGTGCATTTTTGCCGCGCCCATGGTCGCGCTCTACATCGTAAGTATCGGCATCGCATGGCTGGTGCATCCGAAACAACGCAAAGCCCGCCAGTCCAGAAAAGATCGATGAGAACCACCCGTAGCCATCTAGTCGCGGTCGCCGTATTACTGGCAGCAGTTGCGAGCCTCCCGGCGTTCGCTGAATCCTTCAACGCCGCTCGCGCCATGGAATACACGCGCGAGGTGGTTGCCTTCGGCCCTCGTCCCATCGGCAGCGCGAATCACAAAAAGCTGGAGAACTACATCCTGGCTCATCTCAAGAAAGACCAGGTTGAAGACGACGCCTTCATCGCCGACACTCCCGAAGGCAAGTTTCCGGTGCGAAATATCATCGCCAAGTTCCCCGGCACCCGCGACGGCATCATCGTGATCGCCGGCCATTACGACACCAACTATCCTCTGCGCGATACCGGTTACGTGGGCGCCAACGACGGCGGCTCTTCGACCGCCATCCTGCTTGAACTAGCCAACCAGTTTCGCGGCAAAAAGCGCGAAGGCTACAGCGTCTGGCTGTTGTGGACCGACGGCGAAGAAGCAGTCAAGAATTGGACTGCCACCGACAGCCTTTACGGCGTCCGCCACCTCGCGGACAAATGGCAGAAGGACGGCACGCTCAAGAACGTCAAAGCATTTTTGCTGGCGGACATGATCGGCGATGCCGACCTCAACATCGAGCACGACAGCAACTCCACCCCCTGGCTCGAAGACATGGTTTACCAGGCCGCGACCAAACTCGGCTACCAGTCCCACTTTTTCGCCCGAACGATTCCCATCGAAGATGATCACTTGCCTTTCGTCGAACGCGGCGTGCCTTCCGCCGATCTTATCGACCTCGACTATGGCTACGCCAATGTCTTCCACCACACCCCGCAAGACACGCTGGATAAAGTAAGTCCCAAGAGCATAGAGATCGTCGGCAGCGTAATCCTCGAAACCGCCCGCATGCTGGACAACAAATAAACGTTTCTCAACTCTGAGAACCGAGATCTAACAACTGAAAACTGAAATCCTAAGCCCTTTGCGCGTTGGCCCGCGCCGCCGATCCTTTGCTCTTTTCCCAAGTTTCATTTCTAATTCCGCCTTATGCGACGAGTCCGGCTGTCTGTCTTTCTTCTTCTCATCTCCACCGCATTTGCTCAGGAAGGCACGGATCGTGTCATGGCCGAAGCCCAGAAACCTTCAACCCTCGAAACCAATCTGCAACAACTGACTGACAAGATTGGCGGGCGCGTGCCGGGCACGCCGGCCATGCAGAAAGCGGTCGAATGGGGCGTCGCAGCATTCCAGGCGGCAGGCGCGGACAGCGTCCATACCGAAAAGTTTTCTCTCCAGGCAAGTTGGGCGGAAGGCGCCACGAAAATGAGCGTCGTCGCGCCCGAGCCGTTTGTATTGCGCGCTGTCTCCATTGCCTGGGCTCCAGCGCTCGCACTTCACAGCCATGTTCCGGTAGTCGATGTCGCGCAGGGCACCGAACGGGATTTTGCCAAAGCCGGCAATATCGCGGGCGCCATCTTACTGGTTCACTCCGAAGAGATGCGCACCTGGGACGATCTCTTCGCGGAATATCTGAAGGCGCCGGGCGTCATCGATCGCGCCGTCAAGGCAAAAGCACTGGCCATCGCGTTTCAATCTACTCGTCCGCACGACTTGCTCTACCGTCACACCAACGCCGGCGATGGCGAAATCGATCGCATCCCGATGGTCCTGGTGGCGCGCGAAGATGCAGGACGAATGGCGCGACTGCTGGCCTCGGGGCAGAAACTATATGCAGACCTCTCTATCCCCAACACAATCGGAGGCCCCATCGACGCCGCTAACGTAATCGCCGAACTCCGCGGCAGCGACAAACCGGACGAATTTGTCATCCTTGGAGCTCATCTGGATTCATGGGATCTGGGCACCGGCGCCCTCGACAACGGCTGTAACGCCGCTCTCGTCGTCGATGCCTTGCGTGCCATCAAAGCTTCCGGCGTGCGTCCGCGGCGAACCATTCGCTTCATTCTTTTCTCGGGAGAAGAAGAGGGCACGGTCGGATCGCATAATTACGCCGTCGCGCACCGCGCGGAACTGAATAAGATCGCCGGTGTCGTGGTCTTCGATTCCGGCATCGGTCGGGTCACGGGGTTTTCCCTGGGGGGACGTCGCGATGTTCTGAACGCCGCAACTTCTCTGGTTGCCCCTCTGAAACCGCTCGATGCCGCGACTCTCACCACCGACGCCGATTGGGGTACGGATAACTTCGACTTCCTTCTGGAAGGCGTTCCGACTTTTGTTGCGAATCAGGAAGAGGCGAATTATCTGCTGAACTATCACGCCATGTCGGACACGTTCGACAAAGTCGACCTGACGGAACTGAGGAAGCATGTGGTAGAAGCCAGCGTCCTGACCATTGGACTGGCGAACGTGCCCCAGGCTCCCGGCCCGCGTCTCCATCACTCCGAAATTGAACAAACTCTCTACGAAACCCACCTGGCCGACCAGTTAAAAACCTTTGGCATGTGGAGCGATTGGGAGACCGGCAAGCGCGGCAGAAAAGACTAGATCCAGTGTGGGCGGACACTCTTGTCCGCCGCTCTTGAATTTGCCTTTGAATTCGATGTTGACTTCGTTTACCAAGACTGAAAAGCAGCTTTGATATAGAGTCAAAGTCAAAGGGGGCGGACAAGAGTGTCCGCCACACGCTGAGATTTCCTCTGGGGCGCTAATTGTTACTCTTCTGGATCTTATTTAATCTTTTCGTCCTCGCCATGCTGGTGCTCGACCTGGGCGTGTTCCATCGTCGCGCCCACACGGTAAAGTTTCGCGAGGCCGTGGCCTGGAGCGTGGCCTGGATTGCTCTCGCGGCTGCCTTCGCGGTCGTAATTTTCTTCTGGCATGGCCGTACCCCCGCGCTCGAGTTCGTCACCGGATATGTCATCGAACTTTCTCTGAGCGTCGACAACCTTTTTGTTTTTCTGCTGATTTTCCGCTTCTTTCAGGTGCCGCCGGTTCACCAGCACAAGGTTTTGTTCTGGGGAATTCTGGGCGCGCTGGTGATGCGTGCAATTTTCATTGCCGCCGGCGTCGGTCTCATCCAGAGGTTCCACTGGATCATTTACGTGTTCGGCGCCTTCCTGGTGTACAGCGGCATCAAGCTGTTTCTTCAGAAGGAGACCGAGATCCATCCCGAGAAAAACCCGATGTTGCGTTTGTTCCGCCGTTGGGTCCCAGTGACAAAGGATTATGTCGGCAACAAGTTTTTCGTGCGCAATCCGGGGCTCTACGCCACTCCGTTGTTCGTTGTCCTGTTGGTGGTCGAGACCACCGACCTGCTCTTCGCGGTAGATTCCATTCCCGCGATCCTGGCTATCACGCGGGATGCGTTTATTGTCTACACCTCAAATGTCTTTGCCATCCTGGGATTGCGCTCCATGTACTTCGCCCTGGCGGGCATGATGGAAATGTTCCGCTACCTGCATTACGGACTTTCGGTGGTGCTGATGTTCGTCGGAGCCAAGATGCTGCTCTCGCACTATGTCGAAATCCCGACCCACCTGGCCCTGATGGGGGTCGCCGGTGTTTTGGTCATCTCGGTAGTCGCGTCCATGGCCAATCCCAGAAAAAGCGTCACTAAGTAATGTAGGCGCGAGCCTCCGCGCTCGTGCGGCAGCGTCCCAAACGCCGCAGCCTCTCCCTGCCGGCTGACCCGCTAAGTTATGATGAGAACGATGAGCCGGGTAACCATCGCGCTACCGCCACGACCTTACGACGCCGTCATCGAGAACGGCCTCCTCTTGCGTTCCGGCGAAGTCCTGCGCCATCTCTTCGGCGCGATATTCAGTGTGGCCGAGGGGGACTCGCCCGCGAAGCATCAGCGCCTGTTCGTGGTTACGGTCGCTCCCGTCCGTCGCAAGTGGGGAAAAAAGTTACTTAGCTCCTTATCCGCCGCTGGCTTCAACGCGAAAATCATCGAGATGCCCAATGGCGAACGCCAAAAGAAGCTGGCCACGGTAGAAAAATTGTGCGAGCAGTTGAGCCGCCTGGGTGCGGACCGGAATTCAGTCGTTATCGCTTTTGGAGGCGGCGTCGTAGGCGACGTCGCCGGCCTGGCGGCCTCACTCTACATGCGCGGCGTCGATCTCATCCAGATTCCTACTACTGTCCTGGCGCAGGTCGATGCCTCCATCGGCGGCAAGACTGGGGTGAACCTGCGAGCAGGGAAAAACCTGGTGGGTACATTTCACCATCCGCGGGTTGTCCTGATCGATCCCGCGGTTCTAAGTACTCTATCGGACCGCGAATTCCGCGCTGGACTTTATGAAGCCTTGAAGTGCGGTGTGATCGGCAGACCCGAACTCTTTTGCGCTCTGGAGAATGTCGATCTTAAGAAATTGCGCAGCGAGCCCGCCCGACTGGAATGGATTATCGCGGAATCCGTCAAGCTGAAAGCTGAAGTTGTCTCCTGCGACGAACGCGAGAATGGCTTGCGCCGGGTGCTGAACCTGGGCCATACCATCGGACACGCCCTGGAGGCCCAAACCGGCTACCGGCATTTCCTGCACGGCGAGGCAGTCGCCTGGGGAATGATCGCATGTGCAAAAATCGCATCGGCGGTGGACCTGATGGAAAGTGCCGGAGCCGCGCGCATCACCGACGCGGTGCGCGCGCTGGGACCACTGCCTAAGGTGCAGTCGAGAAGCCGCGACATCCTGCGTTTGCTCAAGTCGGACAAGAAAACCCGCAACGGCGTAGTGCACTTTGTACTGCCCACGGAAATTGGCAAAGTGAAAATCGCAAATGACGTGCCCGAGCAGGTCGTGATCGAAGCCGTCGACGAATTGCGGCGCTTATCTCGATAGCCAGAGTTGTGTCATCCTGAGCGGAAGCCGCCAATTCGCTTGCGAATGGGCGGATGGAGTCGAAGGACCCCTGGCATCTTGAACCGCAGTGTGAGGCCCTTGATTTTGGCAGTGTGCAGCCCATAGGGGTCCTTCGACTGCGCTCAGGATGACAAGGTTTTGTTCGAGCAGAATACGATTGTGGCCGATTCTTCAAAATCCGCGGTCCTCGGTGCAGCTCCTGAAGGCGCTACCGATCCTCAGTCCGCGGCGCGTGCCGTGCGCGAGATGTTCACCTCCATCGCGCCGCGTTATGACTTGCTGAACCACGTCCTCTCCTGCAACGTGGATCGCCTGTGGTGGCGACGAACCGCCCGAACTTTCGCCGACATTCTCTCTCGCCCGGACGCGCGAGTACTGGACCTATGCTGCGGAACCGGAGATATGACGCTGGCTCTGCGGCGCCAGGCAAAGCAATCATCCGCGACGATTATGGGCGCGGATTTTTCGCACGCCATGCTGCAGCGCGCCAGCGATAAAGCCGCGTCTACATCGTTGCGCTGGATCGAAGCCGACGCGCTGCGCCTGCCTTTTCCCGATAGTCATTTTGACCTGATTACATCGGCATTTGGATTTCGCAATCTGGCGAACTACGACGCTGGACTGCAGGAGATCAAGCGCGTCCTCCGGCCGGACGGAGAGTTCGGCATACTGGATTTTGGCGAGCCCAAAGGTTTGGTGGGAAGCTGTTACCGGATTTATTTCAAACGCGTCCTGCCGGCCATCGGCACGTTTATCTCAGGCGTGAAAGGCCCATACGCCTATCTGCCCACGTCGGTAGCTCGTTTTCCCGCGCCCGAAGAAATGTTGCAACGCATCCGGCAAGCCGGTTTCCACGACCCGTCATGGACACCATACACTCTCGGCATCGCCGGCTTATATCGCGGAAGAAAGTGAAGGGTTCGTAGCGCCGGAGTCCCGTCCTCGTCATACGTAGGCGAATGTAGGCCTAAACTTCAGCCGCCGAGGGCTCTGCCTTCGTCACCGTCTCGCTTTTGAAGCAATCGGCAAACGCATCCGCGATGGTGTAGCGCATCACATCTTCGTAATTCTCGCCCAAAAACTTTTGCAGGCGATCCGTATTCATGACGTACTCGCCGCTCATGTAAGGTGCGGCCTCGGGCGGAATTGCCGTAATCCCCAGGTTCCATAGGGCCTTTAATGCGGTCCTGAATGCCAGCTGCCCGGGCACGCGCCACAATTTGGCTTGAGCGATTTCGATACAGCGCTCAAAAGTTAAGGGATCGCCACGCCCGGCTACATTGAGTATGGTCAATCTTTGTGCTTCGGGCTCCGTCTTCTCGAGAATGCGTGTGATCAGTCGCGCCATGTCGTCCACGTGCACAAACTGGATGCGATTCTCCAGATAGCGGCGTCCGCTCGGTAGCAGGCAGGGTAGGCGCTTGCCCCTGCTTCTCATCCTGGCCGCGCGGTCGCTCGGTCCGCCGGGCGTGCCTTTGAAAGCACCGACCATATAGTTTTCCACGCTGGCACCGGCAAAAATATGCGGCCGCAGCATATAGGCGCTGCAACCGCGCAGTGCGGGAGCTCGTTGCTGCACCACCTTGTCGCACTCCATTTTGTGCATCGCGTAGGGCAAGGTGTGGGCGCCCAGCGGATGCTCCTCGGTCGCGGGCCCGGTCAGGTCCGATCCGTAAACCGAAACGCTGCTGGGAAAAACAAATTTTCGGATGAAGGTTTCTTCGCGATTGGCTTCAGTGATGGCTTCCATCACCCGGGCCGTTCCGGCCACATTGATATGCCACATGCGGTCGAGATCGAGCACACCCGATCGCACTGGATCGAGAATGAAGGCCAGGTGGATGACAGCCTCAGCTCGAGATTCCCGGAGAAGAAAAAAAAGCTGGCGGCAGGATGCTTCTTCGCCCAGGTCGATGCGCTCAAATTGCAGCGGAAGATCGGTCACCGGAGGATTCACGTCCAGGCCGATTACGTTGAATCCGCCCAAGAGCGGCAGCAGTCGAGTACCCAGGTTTCCGGAAATTCCCGTGACCACTACGGTTGGTTTTGCATCGCCCATTTATTTGGGACCGGGTTCAGGAGCCTTCGCCGCCGGTTGGGGAGCGTCCGTCATGGGCGGATGTCCACGCTGCGCGTCCGCCGTCGCATCCCCGAAATACTTCTCGTTCAATGTCGGCGTGGCCGACCCTTGAATGGCTTGCATCGCCTCCTGCATGCGCTGCGACTGTAGCGCCGACGCGATTTCCTCGCGCACATGGTCGAGCGGCAGCGTGTCTTTGTCTCCCACCTTGTAGACCAGATATCCGTTAGGCGCGGTGATCAGCTGTGAGGTTTCGCCCACTTTCAGATTGAAAATGTCGCCCTGATCGGGAGGCAGACTGGTGCGGCGCACTTTGCCCAGCCGGGTGGGAGGTTTGCCCTTGAATCCCGATGCCGCGATGGCTTCGTCCTGCAGTTTCGCAAACTCTTCGCCCGCCGCCGCGCGTGCCCGCAGACTCTCCGCCAGCTTCTTCATGGCGTCTTCCGATTCCTGCTGCTCTTTCTTAGCCGCATCCTTGGCTGCGGGGTCGTCCGCCGGTTTATCTTTGTTGCTTTCGGGCGTCTGCTTGGTCCGCGGGATGAAGACTCGCTGCAGGTCTACTTCTTGAAATGAGGCTTCGTTCTTTTTGTAATAGTTCTCGATCTCCTGGTCGGAAATCTTTTCTGCCTGCTCTTGCAGACTCCGGCTGAGCTCCTTGGTGAGCACGCCAATCCGGGCCACTCTCATCAGTTCCTGAAATTTGGGCCCGTGATCCAGACCCATCTCGTGAGCTTTGTGTACCATCACCAGCGCCATGCCGTACTGCGTCGCCAGCTGTTTCCTGGCCGGCGGCGCGATATTCGGCGCGACGGCAGCCACCAGTTGCTCGAATTCGGCGCGGGTGACTACAGTCTTGCATTCCGCAGCTTTGGACTTGTCGACGGGAGGCTTGTCGCACAAACCCGTAATCGTGATTACAGCCGCGGCTGGGCCGACCGTGGCTTCCCCGGCGGCCGAACCGCTAGTGCTAGCCGCTTTGGGGGGCGCAGGACGGGCCGCCGGCTTTGCCGCCTGGCCCCCGGCCACAGTCGTCAAAAGTAACAAACACAAATATCCCCGATAGGTCGTCAAATCAGAATTCCTCCAAAGCTAAAAGGCCGCGTCCACCGAGAATCGGTGCACCGAGAATCCTAGCATAGAGCCGATTCCCGCCCCGGTGCGCCTAGGCGGGCGGTAATGGGTCCGTTTCGAGAACACGCTGTTCTTAGGTCTTGGGTCTTGTCATTCCGAACCGATTTATCGGTGAGGAATCTGCTTTCGCGCCAAAACAGCAGATTCCTCGCGACCTACGATCGCGCTTCGGAATGACAATTCCTGCAATGATTCGCTGATCCACTACCGACCAGATCAGGCCTTGCACCCACTGACGTGGAAGCTGCGGATTTCAGGGATGGGAATTGCCCTCAGGCTTTATATCGATTGGCTTCACATCGCCGCAATCGGCACTCATCCATTTGCCGGTCATCGTCATGTTGGTGTTCCGAACCTTGTCGCCCAGCTTGGACACCGAGGTGGACTTCACCGTGTAGTTCTCGGAGTCGGTGAAAATGGCCTCACCATCCGCCTCGTAACCCGACTTGGGACAACTGGTATGCCACTTCCACGACGACGATGTGCGGCTGCTGAACGTGGGCTTGCAATCAGTCTGCATATCCGCCCAGGGCGAATGCTCGAGCAGCTCGCGGGTATAGCAGATTTGATTGGCTCCCCCGCCCATCGCCATTCCATGCTCTTTCATCATCGCTTCGATTTGCGCTCGCTTTTCCGGAGGCATGTTCTTCAGGCGCTCGCTCATGTCCGGCACTTTCTGGCCGTTAACTTCCCGTTCCATTTGTACCTGCCACAAACCCGGCTTGATCGGCGGGGTAGGTATGGCGGTTTGGGCGTGCACGGCAATTGCACAGGAAACCATCGCGAAGGCGGAAATCCAGGTACGCAGGGCTCTACGATGCATGAGAATTTTCCTTGTCCCGGTGACAGGTCACCGAGTTGAATGATGAAGGTTTGTACTGACGCTTCCCAGCGCCAGCGACAGTCGGGTCACGCCCGTAACAGGAGGAACTTTAACTCAACCTCCTGGGAGATACATAGCAAATAAGGCTTGACGCTTGAGGTTCCGCGCATACCGTCGCGGCTATAATGCCGCTATGTCAGGATCGCCCGCGGTTTACAGTTCAGAATCCATGCGCGCCGAAAAGCGCGCAGTCGCGGGACACTCGGTTCTGGCCGCACTCGCCATCACTACGCTCAAGCTCGTGGTGGGCATTACCACCGGCAGCCTGGGCATACTTTCCGAAGCGTTGCATTCCGTTCTTGACCTGATCGCGGCCGTCATTACTCTGATGTCGGTACGGGTCTCCGACAAGCCGGCCGACGCCGATCACCAATATGGCCACGGCAAGGTAGAGAACTTTTCCGCTTTCATTGAGACCGGCCTGCTCCTGCTCACCTGCGTCTGGATCATTTACGAAGCCGTCAAGCGCCTCTTCTTCCATCACGTCGAGATCGAACCCAGTATCGCGGCCTTTGCCGTGATGTTTATCTCGATGGCGGTGGACTTCTGGCGTTCGCGCGCGCTGGGCAGGATTGCCGCGAAGTACGACAGCCAGGCGCTCGAAGCCGATGCGCTGCACTTTTCCACCGACATCTGGTCGAGCGGCATCGTTATTCTGGGCCTGGCCCTGGTCCTGCTGGGACGAAAATACGGCATCGGCTGGCTGCGCGACTCCGATCCCGTAGCCGCGCTTTGCGTGGCCGGCGTGGTGGTTTACGTAAGCTGGCGCCTGGCCCGCAAAACCATTGACGCGCTGCTCGATGCCGCTCCCGCCGGGGTGCGCAACAAGATTGTCGCGGCGGTTTCCGGCGTGGATGGCCTGCTGGAAGTGGATCGCGTGCGAATTCGTCGCGCCGGCAACCGTTACTTTGCCGACCTTTCCGTCGGAGTGGCGCGCAATGTGACCTTCCAGCGCTCCGAGCAGATGACGGAAGCCGTCACCAATGCGGTCCACGAGGTACTGCCCGACGCTGACGTCATCGTGCACTCGGTGCCGCGCGCTTTGCGCACCGAGAACATTTTCGACCGCGTCCGCGCCGTGGCCACCCGCTACAATTTCAACGTTCACGACGTCAGCGTGCAGGATTTCCAGGGACACCTCCACGTCGAACAACACCTCGAGCTCGACGAACGTCTCAGCCTGAAAGAAGCCCACGACCGTGTCACCGTCCTCGAGACTGAAATTCGCCAGGATGTACCGGAAATATCTTCCATCCTTACCCACATTGAGAGTGAACCGGCAACCATCGAAGCGGGCGACGAGCTCTTACATGACGCCAAACTCGAGAGACGCCTGAAAGCTGTGGCCGCCAAGTTTCCGGAGATTCTCGATATGCATGAAATCCTCATCAAACGGGTGCGCGGCCGAATTTACGTCTCCGCTCATTGCACCATGGCGGACGATCTGCCGCTCTCCAGCGTGCACGATATTTCCACCGAACTGGAGATCCGTTTCAAGCAGGAATTTCCCGAGCTGTTCCGCGTCCTGATCCACCCTGAGCCCCGAACCGACAACCGCCGATAGCTTCCAGACCAAGTAGGGGCGGATGTCCTCCTGTGCCCAGCCGAGGGGAGCTCGGCAAGCTTTTGTTGTAATCTGCAATCTTGCCCGAAGCCACCCGCAAACCCGTCCGCGGCTACCTCTACATCGCGATCGCGACGTTTTTCTGGGGTATTTGCGCCACCCTGGGCCGCGCTGCCTTCACCGGCCGGCTTCCTGGCCTCCGCGCCCTCAGCCCCATCGATCCTTTGATTCTTTCGCAGGCTCGCGTCACGTTCTCTTTCTTCGTCCTGCTCGCGGCCCTGAGACTAATTCGCGGAGGGCACGGTTTGCGCGTCTCTACCCGCGACCTGGGCCAGCTCTTGCTGATCGGCATTCTGGGCGTCGCCGTGTCCAACTACTTCTACTATCTGGCCATCCAGAGAACGAATGTCGCCACCGCGATCACGGTGCAATATACCGCTCCCATCTGGGTGCTGCTCTACGCGGTGGCGCGGGGATTACAAAAGTTCACGCTGCAGCGGATCGCGGCGGTCGGATTGGCGTTGATGGGAATCGCATTGGTCATCGGTGTTCTTGGCAGAAGCGCTCTACGCTTTGACCCCATCGGCATATGCGCGGCTTTGCTCGCAGCCTTCTCATTCGCCTTTTACAACATTGGCGGACATGACATTCTGGCCCGGCGGGACCGCTGGATCGTGCTGCTCTATACCACCGGTAGCGCGTCCCTGATCTGGATTCTGATCAATCCTCCATGGAAGCTGTTGGCGGCGCACTATTCCGCTGCCCAGTGGCTGTTCCTGCTGGCGTTCTCACTCCTGTCCGTGCTGGGTCCGTTCTCTTTTTATTTTGCCGGGTTGCAGCATCTGGAACCGACCCGTGCCATCATCGCCAGCTGCCTCGAGCCCGTATTCTCAATCGTCATCGCGGCCATCGTGCTGGGGGAAGTGATGCACCCGTTACAGGTACTGGGAATCATTTTCGTATTGGCGGCGATCATGGTTGCCCAACTGCCCGGCGGACTGGTCGAGCCCATCGAGTAGACGCGTTGCCCCGCGGTTCGCCCCGGTGATAACCTGATTCCGTTGTTGCTGGGCGGGAGTAGCTCAATGGTAGAGTAGCGGCTTCCCAAGCCGTTGGTTGCGGGTTCGATCCCCGTCTCCCGCTCCAGATGCACTGATCCTTTATTCTCCGAGGTAATTTCATGGCTGAACCGACTTACGAAGAACTGAAAGCCCGCCTGTCCGAACTTGAAAAGCAAGGCGCACGCCGCACTGGCAGCCTGGAATTCCGGGTCAGCGAAAAAGGTGGCGTGAGCGTCTACGGCCTCGGCCGATTCCCTGTAACCCTCTATTACGAGCAATGGACCCGGCTCCTCGAAGCCTCCGAAAAACTTCGAGAATTTCTTGAAGAAAACAAGTCCAAACTTAAGCTCAAAGGCCAATAACCGAGAACCGGGAACTGAAACCTGGGAACTGGTTTCATAGCCGAGTCCCAACGATCAAATATGCCGATGCCCGCGGACGACATCTATGCTATTCCCCCACCTCCAGCGGACGCCCGGCTGGCTTACGGCACCGATCCCAATCAGTTCGGCGAATTGCGCCTGCCGAAGACCAAGGGTCCGTTTCCGGTTGCGCTGAACATTCATGGCGGCTACTGGCGGGCCAAATACGACCTGAAGCACACCGGTCATCTTTGCGCGGCCCTAACCGCCAAAGGATTGGCGACCTGGAATGTCGAATATCGCCGCGTGGGAAACCCGGGAGGTGGATGGCCCGGCACTTTTGAAGACCTGCGCAGCGCCTATCGCTACGTGTCCCAAATCGCTCAACGGTACACTCTGGATCTGTCCCGCATGGTAATCATCGGCCATTCGGCCGGAGGTCAACTGGCGCTCTGCCTGGCCGGCCATGAGCCGACGGTCAAGCGGGTCGTATCATTGGCCGGGGTAGTGGATTTGCAACAGGCTTGGGAGCTTCATCTCAGCGACAACGCGGTGGTGGAGTTTCTGGGCGGCGAACCCAGCCGGGTTCCCGAGCATTACCGCGAAGCCGACCCCATGCAACTCAAAATCGCAGCGACACAGTGGCTGATTCACGGCGCCGCCGACGATACCGTGCCGCCCTTCATGAGCCGAAACTATACCGAGCAGAAGAAAAAACGTGGAGAGAACGTGCACTATCTTGAAATATCCACGGCGGGACACTCCGACCTGATCGATCCCCGCTCCACCGCCTGGCCCAAAGTGGAAGGCACCGTACTGCATTTACTGGAATCGTAAGAGGGTCGTTGGCCATCGGTCATTGGCCCTTGGCCAAAGGCCAACGACCAAGGGCCCAGGACTGTCTCACGCGCAGTTCCTCAACACCAGCGCCGAGTTTTTCGATCCAAAAGCGATGCAATTGCAAATCGCGTGCTCGATTGCTTTTTTCCGCCCCACATCGGGTACGTAATCAAGATCGCATTCCGGGTCCCGCGTCTCCAGATTATTGGTCGGCGGAATTTGTCCCTTCTGCATGGCGATAATCGTGGCGGCCACGCCAGCCGCTCCGCAGGCGCCTTGCGGATGTCCAATTTGTGACTTCAAAGCGGACATTGGTACTTGTCTCGCGTGATCGCCAAGCACCAGCTTCAGCGCCCGAGTTTCGATGCGGTCGTTCAACTGGGTTGAAGTACCATGCAAATTCACGTAGTGGACATCCTGCGGTCCGATGCCGGCTTCTTTCATTGCCAGCCCGATCGCCCGGGCCGGCTCCTCGCCGCATTCCTGCAGCCGCACCCGGTGAAAGGCTTCGCAGGTCGAACCATATCCGCTGATCTCGGCCAGAATCTTTGCCCCGCGTGCGCGCGCGTGTTCATATTCTTCCAACACGAACATCCACGCTCCCTCGGCCACCACGAAACCGTCGCGGTCGACGGAAAATGGCCGCGAGCCCCGCGCCGGCTCATGGTTCCAAGAGTCGGTCAGAATTTTCATCAGGATGAAACCTTTCACGATGCCCAGCGAGATGGGCGCATCCGCCCCTCCGCTCAACACCATGTCGAGCTTCCCCGCCTGTATCTGGCGAACCGAATATCCGAAACCATCGGTCGAGGAGGTGCAGCCGGTCGTGACCACGTGACTGGGCCCGCGCAACCCAAAGCGCACGCTGAGTTCACTGGATAAACTTCCCATCACGCCGGTTGGAATGCAGAACAAGCTCATCTTGCTATATTGCTCGTGGAAAAACAGCCGGTATTGTTCTTCGGTAAATTCCTGCGAGCCGCCGCCCGACCCCATGATCACGCCGAACCGGCGCTTTTTTTCCAGGGGAAGGGAAGCCGCATCAATTCCCGCGGTCGAGAGTGCTTCGGTCGCAGCCGCCAGAGCCAAGGGCAATACGCGAGAAACGTGTTTGCGCTCCCGTTTGTCGACCCAGGCCAGTTCATCGAAGTCCAACACCTCGCCGGCGATCTGCACCGGAATTTCCGAAGGATCGAAGCGCGAAATGCGCCGAATACCGCTCTTTCCCGTCAATATGGCCTGGGAGAACGCAGCGTTCCCCACGCCATTCGGACTTACTGCGCCCATGCCTGTGATCACAACGCGTCGCTTCACTCGCCACCCCGATCAATGCGTCCAAGAACTATATATGAAAGGCCAATAATCTGAGAACCGGGAACTGAAGACTAAAAACTGATTTTCTTATTCAGAGGTCTCTGCGCAAACGCCGGTCTGTCATGATCAATAGCCGGTGCAGAACTGAAAATGCATAGGATCTCGCGCTTTGCCTTGCCAGGTGCCTCCCCACTCGAATCCAGCCGCGAGAAAGATATCGATGATCCCGGTGTCCATATCGCCTGGCGAGCCCTGTGGGTTGCTCGGCGGATTCAAGTCCACCGCGATGCCCCAGCTGTGGACCGACAGTTTGCTGCCGGTGCGCTGGGGACGGAATGCAAAACATCCGCCAAAACTTGTGACCTTGCCGCATAGTCCAAGCTCCTGAATGCGGTTCAGGACGGATGCAAAAGTGCCAGTCATTCGCCGGTGGCAAGTCATCTGGTTTACGGTGTGCGAGGGATCCCATGAAAGTCGGAGCGGAAACGGCAAAGTCACTCGTTCGAGAAATTCCGCTTGCCAGCGCGGATCGAGCTGTCCGTTCGCCCCGATATATTTGTAGATGTCGCCGAAGCTGGCGATGATCTCTTTCAGTCCGTGCGGCGCCGCCAGCAAAGGTTCTTCCGCGGCAGCGGATAAAGTCAGCCTGGCCGCATGGTTTGAGTTTTCCATTTTAAGAACTCCCCTCTGACCCTGCATGCAGCCAAACCTCGCGCTTGCCCTTATAATTGCCAGTTCTAAACGGGGGAAGATTTGGCCTACGAAGATCTGCGTGACTGGATCGCGGCGCTGGAACGCGCCGGCGAGCTGAAGACAATTCGTACCGAAGTCGATCCCATCCTCGAAATCACGGAAATCGCCGATCGCGTAAGTAAGAGCAAGTCCGCCAAATTTCCCGGCGGCCCCGCCTTGCTGTTCCAGAACGTCAAGGGCCATCCCGGATCGCAGGTCCTGATTAACCAGTTCGGCTCCGCTCGCCGGATGAATCTTGCGCTCGAAGTGGACGGACTGGATCAGGTCGCCGACCGCATCCGCGCTTTCATGGACGTCAAGTCTCCCCAGGGATTTCTCGACAAGGTGAAAATGCTTCCCATGCTCGCGGAAATGGGGAAGTTCTTCCCCAGGACTGTGTCCACCGGGCCCTGCAAGGAAGTCATCCAACGCGACAATTTCTCTCTGTTGGATTTCCCCATTCTGCAGTGCTGGCCCAGAGATGGAGGCCGCTTCATCACTCTGCCCTGCGTGGTCTCGCGCGATCCCAAAACCGGCAAACGCAACGTGGGAATGTACCGGCTCCAGGTTTATGACGAGCGCACCACCGGCATGCATTGGCAGCGGCAGAAAGTGGGAGCTGAACATTACCGCGAAGCTCTGCGAAGGGCGGCCCAGAATAATGCCAGCGTTGTCGCTCCTGCCAGCGCCGCCGTCGATGTGATGGCCCGCACCTCAGGCGGCTCAGTGCTTGCGGAAGGCAATCAACCTGCCGGAAGGATGGAGGTCGCGGTTGCGATCGGCACCGATCCCGCCATCACATTTTCCGCCATCGTGCCGGCTCCGCCGGATGTCGAAGAATACTTGATCGCTGGATTTCTGCGGCAGAAGCCAGTGGAGTTGGTGAAGTGCGAAACGGTTGACCTCGAAGTTCCCGCCAGCGCCGAGATCGTCCTTGAAGGCCATGTGCATCTCGACGAACTTCGCACCGAGGGTCCTTTCGGCGACCACACCGGCTTCTATTCGCTCGAAGACCTTTATCCAGTCTTTCACCTATCCTGCATCACTCACCGCAAGAACCCTATTTATTCCACGACCGTGGTAGGAAAGCCTCCCATGGAGGATGGTTGGATGGGCAAGGCAGTCGAGCGCATCTTTTTGCCTCTGATGCGGCTGACGATTCCCGAGTTGGTGGACATCAACCTTCCGGTCGAAGGCGTGTTTCACAACCTCATGCTGGTTTCGATCCGGAAGTCTTATCCCGGACAGGCGCGCAAGGTGATGAACGCCATCTGGTCGCTCGGCCAGGCCATGTTCACCAAGTGCATCATCGTTGTCGACGAAGATGTGAACGTGCAGGATATCGGCGAGGTCACGCTCAAAGTGCTGAACCACATCGACCCGGAGCGCGACATTCAGTTCACGCTGGGCCCGGTCGATTCTCTCGACCACTCTTCGCGGCTGCCGAATTACGGCTCGAAGATGGGCATTGACGCCACTCGCAAGTGGCCCAGCGAGGGCTTTGCGCGTCCCTGGCCCGACGAAATCACGATGGACGATAAAACCAAAGCTCTCGTGGACAAGAAATGGAAAGAGTTAGGCTTGGAGTAGCCGGCTACTTTTTCGGTCTCGACTCCGGCGGAACCAACCCTGCGACGCGGTAGTACACCACGAGCTGACCGTAGTGTTCTGCCGAATGCTCGATCAGTTCATAGGCCAGGTCGAGCAGCGGCAAGGTGTCGTGCGATTCAAAACTCACCACTGTCTTCGCCAGACCTGCATCGCCCTTTGACTTGATGACAGCTGCGCCATCGGCGAACGACTTTTTCACGTAGGCAACCACGGCGGCCTTGGTTTTGTAATTGGCGCGAGACTCGTCGTCGACCGGCTTTTCTCCCTTGGCCACGGCCGTGAAGAGATCGTTCGATCCGGCTGCGTGCAACAGCTGCTCGGCGAAGCTGCGCTGTGCGGGAGTCGGTTTGAAGTCGTACTTGTCTTCAGGAAAATCTTCGGCCATAGCGATCAGCTTGCGGCCAACATCGTTCCATAAGTCCAGTACCGCCTGGGAGGACGTGAACGTTCTTCCCGCGTTCTGCGCCCACATGACCGACGTGAGCAGGGAAGCGATGAGTGCAGTTTTTGCCAGGTGGCTCTTCATGGGGTAAGTCCTCCGATGGATTTGCCGCCATGGGTTGAAAGCTGGCCAGCGGCGCAGACAAAGTTACGCCGCTGGCTCGAGAGCGTCAATTCAGATCATCTGGGCCGCCCTCATTGCCATACGAGCGTGCGCGCCGGCCTACATTTATCGCGGAAGGCGGCCCAAGACCTGTGAGTTCCGAAGATTCTCGTCATCGGGACCATTTTTCATTAAGTGCCAGGCCTCGCGATACTTTTCGTACCGTCCGCTATTTCTTTTTTTGCAGCCCGAAGGATAAAACGCGATGATTGTGCGAGGGGCGAAGGCCGCGACGGGGATTACGTACCATGCGTCTTCCGCCACGATGTAAGCGACCAGCATGTCAATCTGCTCTGCGGTATATCCCTTGTTGTTGGGGCCGCAGCGCCCCTGTGCGTGGACTGTGTAACTGTGGGTGCGTGCGACATAGGTGGATTTAACCTGCACACGCCATAGTCGCTGGCCCGAGTCCAAGATGTAGTCGTAGCGTTCGCTGTCCCCCCACGGCTTGGCGACGCCGAAGCCGAGGCCAGCTGCCTTGAACATGAATCCCATTTCGGCCAGCTCGCCCCGTTGTTTGAGAGTGCCCTTTTGTGGCTTACCCTTTCTGTCCCGCCCGGCGCGCTGCCCGGCGGGAACTTCCGCGTCGTTTTCCATGGCCCCAACTAAAGAAACGCGACAGAGCTGCGCTTCTTCTTCCGGGGGAACGCACATTTCAGGTGCGTTCGACCGGCGTGGGTAGGGCACGCATTTCGTATGCGCCGGGGTTCTTGAACCGCACCGGCAACAGCCTTCGACTGCTCACGGAACAGGTTCCTGAAAACCGTGTCCTTTGGAGCTGCAGCCGTTTCGAGTTTTCCGGGACAATTTTAAAGCGACTGGGAAACTCGTGATCGCGTCCCCGCATTTGCCGGTGGCCGGCACGCCCAAACAAGAAAAGGCGCGAGCTCGTCGCCCGCGCCTGATATTTACTTTCTAGTTATAGGATAGCAGTCTGAGCAGGGGGAATGGGACATGGCGGACCAAAGTATTCTGCTCGACGAATGAGGGAGTTGAAGGGAAATGGGTCAAGGGAGAGGCTTGACAGATCAGATGCGTAGCCCATTCAAGCCCGATTCTGGCTTGAGTGGGGATGTTCGGATCCTCCCTAAACTCTGTCATCCCGACCGTAAAGGATCATCGCAACTCGATGATCTGTGGAGTGGAGGGACCTCTGCTGTTGAGGTGAATTCAATACTGTCCCAATCAAGCCAAAACCCGGCTTGAATGGGCCACCCGTCGGTTTAGTATGGCGGTGGAGGACTTGTCCGGCATGTTTGCCCCGCAGCCGATTGGGTTTGTGAATACTCCCTACAAGAGTACCAGCGAGATTCCCAAGGGGCTTAACGCGAAACACGACGCCGAAGGTGTGCTCAGGATCCTGCCTGAGTTTGAGCCAGGGCTTACCGACGTCGAGGGTTTCTCGCATCTCTTCGTCATCTGGGAGTTTGATCGCTCGCCCAGGGAAGAATTGCGCGGGGCCGATTTGCTGGCTTCACCGCCCTCGGATAACCGCCAGCATGGGGTGTTTGCGACGCGGTCTCCGCGGCGTCCGAATCCTATTGGACTGACGGTGGTCGAGTTGCTTCGCCGCGAAGGCGCCGACCTGCATGTGCGGGGCGTCGACATGCTGGATGGGACGCCAGTTCTCGATATCAAGCCTTATCTGTCGAGCATTCCGTCGGAGAAGCTGCGCCGGGGATGGCTGGCTGAAGCTGAGGCACGGCAGAAGAGATGATCCTGCCAGCGTCGCACTCGTCCCCGTATTTTGCGTGTGAGTAAGTCTCTTTGCTACGCAATCTTAGTCGTTCATGTTGCAGGAACAGCGCGCGAGACCCACACATCGCAAAGAAGGCGATGTGTGGGGCACCCTTGATCACCCATCGGCGATTCTATGAGTCCGGGGCGAGTTCTTACTGGAAGGTGTTGCAGGCCGCAATCGTGCCATCCTGAAAGCCGCGTTGGAACCATTCGGTACGTTGCGCGGAGCTTCCGTGAGTAAAAGTCTCGGGATTGACTGTGCCTCGGGACATGCGCTGCAAACGATCGTCGCCGACAGCGGCGGCGGCTTGCAGGCCTGAATCCACGTCGCCCGGGTCGAGCAGGTTGCGCTGCTGAGTTGAATGTCCCCAGACGCCGGCGAAGCAGTCGGCCTGCAGTTCGAGACGAACTGAAAGCTGGTTGGCGGATTGCGGGTTCTGCTCTTGTGCCTGCCGCACCTTGCCTTCAACGCCCAGGAGTTTCTGCACGTGGTGTCCGATTTCGTGGGCCAGGACGTAGGCTTCGGCAAATTCTCCCGGCGCCCCGAAACGTTGCTTCAGCTCGTTGTAGAAGCCCAAATCGATATAGACCTTTTCGTCCTCGGGACAATAAAACGGGCCGGTGGCGGACTGCGCGGCTCCGCAGGCTGAAGGATACGAGTCGCGATAGAGCACAAGTTTGGCATGGCGATAGGGGACGCCCTGCTGGGGCAGGATCTGGCTCCAGGTGTTTTGAGTGTCGTTGAGGACGAAGGTGACGAAATCTACGAGCGGCTTTTCCTGCTGATCGAGGGCGGTATTGGGTTGCGACACCGTGGTGGCGCCGCTGTCGACCGCGCCGGTGCTGACCAGCGACAGAAAGTCGCGCTTGAAGATCAGGCTCAGGATGAACAATACGACGATTCCGCCCAGCCCCAGATGAATTCCTCCAGGCTGAAAGCCGCCGCCGCTATCGTCACGGCGATCTTCAACGTCATCACTGCTGCCGCCGGGGGTCCAGCGCATGGCTACCTCGTGATTCGGCTCCGGAGTTGGTGTTTAGAATTTCGGAACGCGCTTGCCATCCGGAGCCGGCAAACTTTAATCAAAATCTGAGTCAAAGGCGGCGGACAAGAGTGCCCGCCCCACACGGATGCGTTCAGGTTGTTTTCGGTTTAACCAGGTGGTAGATGACCAGCAGCACAATCGCACCGACGACCGACATGACGAAGCCGGCGGCCTGTCCTTCCTGGTACCAGCCGATGGCGCGACCTGCCCAGGTCGCGAGGAACGAGCCGGCGACGCCGATCAGCATGGTGACGATGATTCCGCCCGGATCCTTGCCCGGGACGATCAGTTTTGCCACCGCCCCGATGACCAGACCGATTAACAACGTCCATAGCAGATGCATACGTTTCCCTCCCGCGCCAGCGTTACCGACAACCCTCTGGGCGCGGCGGGAAGTATAGCGTAGAACGGCGTCGGCCGTCGGACCTCGGCAAACCCCTAGGCGCAGGTCTGCCGTCCGAGGTCCGAAGGCTGAGGTCTGAGTCGATAATGGAGGACGGGCGGACACGCCCGGCCACCACCACCAGCCCTTACGCGGCGGATGGAATCACCAGTTTCTGGCCGACTTTGATCTTGTCGGGATCGTCCAGGTTGTTGGCCTTGGCGATGACTGGATACTTATTCGCATCGCCGTAGAAGTGCTTGCTGATCTTCGACAGATTATCGCCCGGCTGCACGGTGTAGTCCTGAGCGCCCTGTTGAGCTTCGATGTCATGCTTCAGGTCGGAAAAGGTCGGATCGACGGCTTTGATGGCGTCCCAGATGCGGTTCTTGCTGGCCTCTGAAACGGCTATGGCTTTAACGTAGAGCTGGTTGCCATCCATGTTGACGTTCAGAAGTTGAGCGCCTTCCTGCTGAATCTTGTCCAGAACGGGCTGGTATTTTTGCTTGAGCTGTTCAAATTGATCAGGCATGAGTTTCTCCTCTTTTTTAACGATTATTTGACGAAGTAACGCGCCTAGCTTGGGCGCGCCGTGTAGATCTGTCGGGACCCGTCGTAGGACATGAACCGTATACCTTTTTGGCTGTGCAATACAATTGGGCGGCTCGGACCTTGTTGAAAATAGGCGGTTGTCATCCTGAGCGGAGTGGGAACTTCGCGAAGCGAAGTCTCCACGAAGTCGAAGGACCTCTACTGCCAGCTGAATGCCACAGCTAGGGGTCCTTCGACTGCGCAAGTTCGCTCGCTTGCGAGCGAACTTACTCCACTCAGGATGACAGGATGTGATGCTTTAATACGTCCTTCACCTGCATCAGCGAAGTTACCTTCGAGCCAACATCCTGCGGGCCTGGGTTGATGCTCGTGTTATACTTCAGTTGCGTCTAATTCCACGGTTGTGGTGCGGTTGCTCTGGTTTGTACCTGAATTCCCGCCTAATTAGTCTCCGTAAGTCTTCGGCGTAAATAAAACTGGCAATGCTAGTTGCTGCCCGCCCGAAGCTTCGTGTGCGCGCCGCGATCGCTCCCGCCAACAGAAAAAGAGAAAAAACAATAATGCAGAGTTTCACTGAGTTACCTCTCTCGCCCTATACGCAAGAGAGATTGTCGTCCCTTAACTTTTCCATCCCGACCCCGGTGCAAGTCGCGGCCATACCGCAGGCCCTTGCGGGCAAAGACGTGCTCGCCACGGCGCAGACTGGAACCGGCAAAACACTGGCCTTTCTGATCCCGGTTATCGAGCGGCTGCTGCAGCCTGCGAAATCTGGCGCCGATAAATTCGGCATCGCCGCGCTGGTGCTGGTGCCCACGCGCGAACTGGCTATGCAGGTGGTCGACCAATACAACGCCTTGCGCGGCTCGAAATTGTCGCCGGCAGCTTTGGTGGTTGGTGGCCTGGCTGAAGGAAGCCAACTGAGCGCGCTCCGCCGAGGAGCTCGTCTGGTAGTTGCGACTCCCGGACGGTTGGAGGACTTTCTTGATCGCCGGCTGATTTCGTTCCAGACGCTGCAAGTGCTTATCCTTGACGAAGCCGATCGCATGCTCGATATGGGATTTCTGCCGGCTCTTCGACGGATCGCCAAGGTGCTGCCAAAGGATCGTCAAACCATGTGCTTTTCAGCCACGCTGGAAGCGTCCGTGGCGCATCTGGTCAGCGACTACACCAGAAACCCGGTTCGTCTGGCTTTCGGCTCGACTCTGAAGCCGTCGGAGAACGTGCGCGTCCAGGCTTTTGAAGTAGCTGCGGACCGCAAGCAGGAGATGCTTCACCGCCTGCTCGCCAAAGAAACCGGCCGCTGCCTGATTTTCGCGCGCACCAAGCGCGGCACCGAGCGCCTGGCGAAAAATCTGAATCGCGAAGGCTTTACTGCTGCCATGATTCACGGCGACCGCTCGCAATCGCAACGCACCGCGGCCCTCACCGGCTTTCAGCAGGGACGCTACCGCATCCTGGTCGCGACGGACCTGGCTTCGCGCGGCATTCACGTACAGGATATTGCGCACGTCATCAACTACGATCTGCCCGAGGTGGCGGAAAACTTTATCCACCGCGTCGGCCGCACTGGACGGGCCGGCGAACTGGGCGTGGCTTCTACGCTCTTCGCCCGGGAACAGCGGACGGAATTGCATCAACTCGAACGCACCCTGGGAATCCGGATGGAAAGAATGCAGGCCGATGAAACTCCATTCGTGAGGCCGGAACGCGTCCATACCGCGGAGTCCCGTGAAGCTGCCGCCAGAGCGACCCTGGTTCGCCTGCCCGGAGAGATCCTGCAAGTCCAGATGGGAAGCTAGCCGCCACCACAACTCACGCAGGGGCAGGTGTCCTCACCTGCCCAGCGGAGCAAAACTCCGCGCCCAAACTGAACTTTTTGTTTGAGAATTCCGTAAACAACCTCAGGCATCCCATGGCGAAGCTCCGCCTGATATCGCTCTTCCTGCTCTCTGCCGTTTCAGCGAGAGCCGATGACGCTCTCACCGCCGAAGCCGTCATGGCCCACGTGGCGACCAATCAGGACAGCAGCGAAAAACTGCGCAGCCAGTACATCTACCATCAGCACGTTCAGGTGACTTCCAAAAAGCCGGACGGCAAAGTCCTGCGCGAAGAAACTGCGGATTACCACGTCGTCCCCAAGCCCGACCATACCGAAAGAACACTCGAGCAACTCACCGGCCGCTACTGGCACAAGGGTAAATACCAGACCTTCAGCGGCGAGCCTGTGCCCGAAGGCGATAGCACCGATGGCGAATTGGTTCACGACTTTCGGGAAGATGTTACGGACGAGAAGTCCAAAGACGGTCTGGCCCACGATTTGTTCCCGCTCACCACCGACGAACAGAAGAAATACAAGTTTCGGCTCATCGACCGCGAGCCTTTCGAAGGGCGCCAGGCGTACCACGTAGCGTTCAGTCCCAAGGACGCGGACGGCACGGATTGGGCGGGCGAGGCCTATATTGACGCCCAAGAGTTCCAGCCGATTTACGTTTTCACGAAGCTGGCGCAGCCCCTGCCGTTCGGTGTCCGGAAATTCCTGGGGACGGATCTGCCCGGTCTGGGCTTTGCCGTCCACTATCGGAGGCAGGAGGATGGCGCGTGGTTTCCCAGCAGCCTGGGCAGCGAATTTCGTATCCGTGCGCTTTTCTTTTTCAATCGCACAGTGACCGTGTCTCTGGAAAACAAGGATTTCGAGCACACCCACGTGCAAACGAAGATTACTGGCGCTGATCAGTAGGCGGAAGAAATGGAGGACGGGCCTCCTCGCCCGTCTCGCTGCCGCACGAGCGAAGGCGCTCGCGCCCACATTACACCCATCCCGTATACTTTCTCGAGGAGACAACCATGGCAAGTTTCCCTGAGGGTTTGGCGGAGTTAAAACAGCGGATGCGGGCCACCTGGATGGCCGGCGACTTCGGTGAAATCGCGAAACTGAACTCCCATGGAGCGGAGGACTTCATTGCGCGGCTGCATCTCAAGCCGGGCACCAAATTACTGGACGTTGCTTGCGGAACCGGAAATCAATCCATACCTGCCGCCCGCGCCGGAGCGCAGGTCATCGGAATCGACATCGCCACCAATCTTCTGGAGCAG
Source organism: Terriglobia bacterium (assembly GCA_963822555.1). Lineage (GTDB taxonomy): Bacteria > Acidobacteriota > Terriglobia > Terriglobales > Acidobacteriaceae > JAIQFF01. The sequence goes on along the minus strand of CAWGHY010000002.1, from coordinate 1,493,175 downwards.
GCGCGGAAACGCGCGGCCGAGGAAAAACTCAAGATCGAGTTTGTCGAGGGCGACGCTGAGAAGCTGCCTTACGAGGCCGGCCGATTCGATGTTGTGGTGTCAATGTTCGGCGCCATGTTCGCTCCCCGACCCGAGGTGGTGGCATCGGAACTGCTCCGGGTCTGTCGCCCTGGCGGCCTCATCGCCATGGGTAACTGGACTCCGGGCGGATTCGTCGGCCAGATGTTCGAGATTACTTCCCGCCACGCTCCGCCTCCTCCCGGGCTGCCTCCGCCGTCGTTATGGGGAGACGAGAAGGTGGTGAGCGAACGATTGGGAGGAAAAACGCGTCTGGAAATGAGCCGGCAGGAGTTGCTGTTCGACTATCCCTTTCCGCCCTCCGAGGCGGTGGCGTTCTTCCGAAAGTATTTCGGCCCTACCAAGACGACATTTGCCCGACTCGACGAGGCAGGTCAGAAGGCGCTTGCCGACGACCTGACCGAACACTGGACCAGAAAAAATCAAGGCGATCCCAACCACACGGTAATAAAAGCCGAGTACCTCGAAGTTCACGCGACGGTGCTTTAAGAGTGCCGCGTGCGAGCCAGCCTGGACGGGGCGTCCTTTGGGATCAAAGTCGCAGTTCAAAGAAAGGTCGAATCTCATGCGCGCAGACATCGTGCCAGGCGCTGGTTTTCCGGATTATGAATTAACCGATCACACTGGCAAACGCCGCAAACTCTCGGAGCTGCAGGGAACTGATCCGATGGTTGTGGTGCTAAGCCGTGGCAGCTTTTGCCCGAAAGATCGTCGTCAGGCCGAGGGCCTGGTGCGGCTTCATCACGAGATGGAAGTGGGTTACTGCCGCATGGTCACCATCAGCACCGACAGCCTGTCGGCGACCAACGAAAACCGCACCGGTGTGGGTGCGCACTGGACGTTCCTGTCCGATGCGGGACGCGTGGTGCAGAAGGACCTCGACATCGCCGAGTACACGGATCCCGTAAACAATCCGATGATTCCGCACACCCTCGTGCTCGAACCCGGGCTCATCGTATTTAAGATCTATAACGGCTATTGGTATTTTGCCCGGCCCACGGTCGAAGAGCTTCGCCAGGATTTGCGCTCGGTGTTGAAGAAATGCCGGCCCGATTGGGACATCACTCGTCCCGAGCTGAAGGCCGCCTGGGAGCGCGGCGAAAAAGATCGCTTCTACCCATACGGCAAGAGCTACGCGAAGGTATTCGCGGAGCAGGAGTGAACGCTTGAAGGCAACGTCAACATGATCTCCAAAACGAGCGAAGCAAGATCCGACGAATTGTTTATGGAGGAGGCTCTGCGCGCCGCGCAGCGTGCTTTCGAGGCCGGAGAAGTTCCGGTGGGCGCAATCGTCGTGTGTGACGGCAAGATTATCGGACAGGGGAGCAACCGCAACCTCAGGGACTCCGACCCGACCGCTCATGCGGAGATTATTGCCTTGCGCGAAGCAGGTGCCGCGATCGGCAACCATCGCCTGGAAGGCTGCGAACTGTTTGCTACAATTGAACCGTGCGCCATGTGCGCCGGAGCGCTGGTGCATGCCCGGTTGAAGCGCCTGATCTATGGCGCGGACGACCCTAAAGCAGGTGCTGTCGGGTCGGTGATGCAGGTGCTGAACCATCCCGGCCTGAATCATCGGATGGAGGTTCGCGGTGGCGTTCTGGCGGGGCGGTGCGCCGAGCTTTTGCAGGTTTTCTTCCGCGTGCGCAGGAAAGAGAAATCTTCAGTTGTCAGTTCTCAGTAGTCTGAGACCGCTGTGAGACCGCCGAGCGTACTGACGATTGAAGACCGACGACTGATTTCGGAGAGGTGCGTGAGTGGTTGAAACGATCCGCCTCGAAAGCGGACATACCTTAACGGGTATCGGGGGTTCAAATCCCTCCCTCTCCGCCAGTTTCTAACTTCAAATTCCCCGGCTACGCTCTCTTGAAATACTGCACCGCGCGCTCATGTTTCTCGGCCGCTGCGCGACTCCCGAACGTTCCCAAATTCCGTCGCCGACCTGTCTTGGGATTCTTCTTGCTCGAATACAACCGGTACTGTCCGGATTTTAATTTGCGAATCATGGCTCTTTGAGATGCCGAGAGCAGGGACACGGTTTGTCCCGGACCCTTCGTATAATCGGGACGAGCCCGGAACTGAGGACTGCCGACCATGGAAATTCGCCGCCTGACCGAACTCGATGTGGAGGCTTACCGGCAGCTTCGTCTGGAAGCGCTGGAACGGGAGCCGCTGGCCTTTACGGACTCGGTGGCTGAGCATCAGGCGATGACTTCGGAAGCCATCAGGAATCGACTGGGAACAGCCGGGGATAACTTTGTGGTTGGAGCTTTTATCGATCGGCAACTGGTTGGAATGGCCGGATTCTTTCGCCGGCGCGGCGAGAAGATCCGCCACCGGGGCGGGATTTGGGGTGTGTATGTTTCGGAGGAGTGTCGCGGAAAAGGCATCGGACGAGCGTTGTTGGGGGAGTTGATCGGATTGGTGCAGCTCTTGCCCGGCATCGAACAGGTGGCGCTGGCGGTGAGCAGTCAGAATGCGGGAGCCAAAGGACTGTACGAGTCTTTGGGGTTCGAGTTTTATGGGTGTGAACGCCGAGCTTTAAAGATTGGCGATGCGTATGTGGATGAGGAGTTGATGGTTTTGTATTTTGAGAAGTGAGTGTAGCGAGAGTGGTTACACCACGAAATATTTTGCGCCGGGATGGTGTACCACGATGGCCGAAGTCGACTGCTCGGGATCAAGCAGGAAGCCGGTGGTCAGGCGCACCCCGACATTCTCTTCGGGATGGAGCAGGGCGAAGAGCTTGGTCTGATCCTCCAGATTCGGGCACGCGGGATAGCCGAAGGAATAGCGCGAGCCGCGATATTTCTGGTGGAACAGGTCGCGGATATGAGTCGAGTCCTCGCCGGCGATGCCGAGTTCTTCGCGCATCTTCTTGTGCAGGTATTCGGCCAGGGCTTCGGCGGTCTCAACGCTGAGGCCGTGCAGATAGAGATATTTCGTGTACTCCCCGGCTTCGAACAGTTTTTGCGTCTCGACGGATGCCCGGGCACCCATGGTGACTAGCGACAGCCCGATGACGTCCATCGTTCCCGATGATTTCGGCGAGAAGAAATCGGAGATGGAGAGCTTGCGGCCCTCGCGCTGGCGGGGGAAGGTGAAGCGCACCAGTTCTTTCGCATTGTTTTCAGGGTCGTACACAATGGTGTCGTTGCCATCGCTCTGCGCGGGAAAATATCCGTAGACGGCTTTTGGTTCGAGGATTCCGCTGGCGATGACTTCTTCTTCCAGTTTTTGTTTTATGGGACGGAACTTCTGCTCGACCAGGCGGAGATAATCTTCCTGCGACGCGGTCTTCAGTTGCCACTGGTTCTTGAAGAGCGCGGTTTCGTTGATGAAGGGAAAAAGTTCCCGCAGGTCGAAATCCTTGCGCACCTTCACACCCCAGAACGGCGGGATGGGAATGTTCGGGGCATCCTTCACGACCGGGCTTCTCTCCGCGAATATCGGGCCGGTTTCTTCGTCGACCGCGGCCGCCTTGGCGTACTCTTTGACGGTGCGTCCCTCCTGCAGGCGGGCTTGCTTCTTGCCGTTGGCGGTGGCCAGGTCTTCCATGATGTGCAGGCCGGCGAAGGCGTCGTCGGCGTAGAACACGGCGTTCGAATATTCGCGGCGGAGATCGTCCTCCACGTATTTGCGGGTGAGCGCGGCGCCGCCGCAGATCACGGGGAACTCCAGTTTCTGGCGCTCCAGGTCCTGGATGACGTACTTCATCTCGAGGGTGGACTTTACCAGCAGTCCGCTCAGGCCGATGGCGTCGGCTTTGTGTTCCATGGCGGACTTGATGATCACATCGCCGGTCTGCTTGATGCCCAGATTGACGACCTTGTAGCCATTGTTGGAGAGGATGATGTCGACCAGGTTCTTGCCAATGTCGTGGACATCGCCTTTCACCGTGGCCAGCACGATGGTGGCTTTCTGCGAGCCGGCTTTTTTCTCCATCTTGGGCTCGAGGTAGGCGACCGCCTGCTTCATCACTCCGGCGGAATCGAGCACCGACGGCAGTTGCATTTTGCGCGCGCCGAACAGGTCACCCACGGTGCGCATACCGTCGAGCAGGACGTTGTTGATCAGATCGAGCGGTGAATATTGGGTGAGCGCTTCTTCCAGTATTTCTTCCAGGGTCTTTTTGTGCGCGCCTTCGCCGACTGCTTTTTCGCCGTTGATGATGGCAAACTTCAGCTTGTCCTCGACCGAGAGCGTGTCTACGTGGGCGGTGGTCTCGGTGCCTTTGCCTTTTTTTCCGGCAAAGTGGTTCATGTATCTCTGCAGCGGGTCGCCGTCGGATGCGGCATCGCGGTAGATGAGCTTGAGCGCCAGATCAACTTCTTCCTGAGGAATCTTGTACAACGGATAGATTTTCGAGTAGTTAACAATGGCCATATCGAGGCCGTTGTTGACCGCCTCGTGCATGAAGACGGAATTCAGCACGCGCCGCGGATAGGCGTCGAGACCGAACGAGATATTGCTGACCCCCAGGATGGTCTTGACGTCGGGTAATTCCTGCTTGATGCGCTTCACCGCCGCCAGGGTTTCGATTCCGGCCGAGCGGTAATCTTCCTGGCCGGTGGTGATGGGCAGAGTCAGCGCGTCGAAGATGATGTCGATGCCGCGCAGGCCGTATTTTTCCGTGGCCAGTTTATAAATACGCTTGGCGATGGCGACCTTTTTGTCGGCGGTAAGAGCCATACCATCTTCGTCGATGGTGAGCGCGATCACGGCAGCGCCGTAGCGACGAGCCATGGGCAGAACTTTTGAGGTGCGCTTCTCGCCATCTTCCAGATTGATGGAATTGATGATGGCCTTGCCTGGAATGCGCTTTAACGCCTCTTCGACTACATCGGCTTCGGTGGAATCGACGAGAATCGGAGCGGGCACGCGGGTTGCGACTTTTTCCAGGATAGAAGTGATGTATCCCTTTTCGTCTTCGCCTACGATGGCGCAGCACAGGTCGAGCATGTGCGAGCCCTCGTTCACCAGCTTCTTGGCCATGGCCAGAATGTCGTCGTACTTTTTGCCCCGCACCAGGTTGCGGAAGTGCTCCACGCGGGTGGTGGTGTTCATCTCTTCCGCGACGACCAGCGGTTTGGGATCGAGATCGAGCGGGACGGAAGTGTAGGCGCTCGAGGCGGCCGCCGTAGGCTTGACGTCATGCCGGGCAGGCTCCACGTTGGAGACCGCATCAACGACGGCCTTCAGATGTTCGGGCGTGGTGCCGCAACAGCCGCCCACGATGCTCACGCCATATTCGGTTACGAAACGCTTGTGATACTGCGCCAGCTCGGCGGGGCTGAGCTTGTAGACGGCGTGCCCGCCTTCGTTTTGTGGCAGGCCGGCGTTGGGCAGAATGGAGATGAGCTTGCTCGAATTCAACCCCAGGAAGCGCACCGCGTCGTTCATCTCTTTCGGGCCGGTGGCGCAATTGAGGCCGATGACGTCCACGTCAAAGGGTTCGAGCGCGGTGAGCGCGGCGCCGATTTCGGTGCCGAGCAGCATGGTGCCCGTGGCTTCGAGTGTGACTTGCACCGTCACCGGCAGGCGCTTGCCCGTCTGTTTCATGGCGTCGAAGATGCCCACCAGCACGGCTTTGGCCTGCAGCAGGTCCTGACAGGTTTCGGCGAGGAGAATGTCCACGCCGCCTTCGATCAGGGCCGTGGCCTGCTCGGTGTACCCGGCCACCATGTTGTCAAAGGTGATGTGTCCCAGTGACGGCAGCTTGGTGGTGGGGCCGATGGAGCCGGCCACGAAGCGCGGCTTGTCTTTCGTGGAAAACTGCTGTGCCACTTCTTTCGCGATCTTGGCGGCGGCGATGTTGATTTCGGCGACCTTATCCTGCAGATCGTATTCGGCGAGGACGACGCGGGTTGCGCCGAAAGTGTCGGTCTCCACTACGTCACAGCCCACCTTGAAGAAGTCGGCGTGAATGTCCTTGATGATGTCGGGACGGCTGAGGACGAGCAGTTCGTTGCAGCCCTCCTTGCCCCAGAAATCGTCCACACTGGGGTTGCGGAACTGGATGTTGGTCCCCATGGCGCCGTCGTAGATGACAACGCGGTCTTTCACGGTTTGTAAGAAGTCGGGCATCTCAAAATCGGTCGTCGGTCGTTGGCTCTTGGTCGTTGGCCCTACGACTACGGGGTTCTGTTATGACCGTCAGCACCCCTTCCAAAGGCGTTTAGCCGACGACCAACGACCAAAGGCCAACGACGGTTTCCCCACATGCACAAACGCCGGCCCGCTGGGGACCGGCGTCTCATCCTCTGACAGAATCTATTGAACTCTAGTTCCCCTGTACAGGTAACGAAGGTGCTCCGGCTGCAACCTCGTCTCGATTGAACACTGCGCCTGCTCCCATATGGGCTGGCATCGGGGCCAGCATTTGCTCTTTCCGGTAGACCAGGTTGCTGGCGTTAAAGCTCGCAATTTCGAACCCGTGTCCGTGGGTGATGGCGTCGGTGGGGCAAGCCTCCACGCAGTAGCCGCAGAAGATGCATCGGTTGTAGTCGATGTTATAGACCTTGGCATAACGTTCAGCGCCGCTCACGCGGTTTTCCGCCGTGTTCTCCGCCGCTTCAATATAGATGCAGTTCGAGGGGCAGGAGGCGGCGCACAGAAAGCAGGCGACACATTTTTCCAGACCGTTCTCGTCGCGCTGCAGCACGTGGACGCCACGGTAGCGCTCCTGGAACATGGCGCCCTTCAGCGGACCTGGTCCGTCCGGATAATTCTCCACAACCGTGGGCTCGAACATCTCCCGGAAGGTAATGCTCATGCCTTTGGCGATGGCCGCGATGTTCTGAAGGACTGGCATACCCCTCTAGTATACCGAAAGGCCTGGATTGGCGCAGCGCGGTCGGGAACAGGGTAGGGACGGGATTCGGCTCAGGGCTGCGGCCTTGATTTCGCGCTGTGCCCGACGGCGACCAGGAAAATGGCGCTCTTGCCCTGGGCGTGAGGAGAGAAAAAGGCGGTCACATCGTCGTCGAAGAATGTCAGCCCAGTCGCGCCCAAGTGTTGCGCATAGGCGCCGAGATAGAGCTTGCCGCCGAGGATGCCGGCTTCAAGTTGGACAGCGCGATATCCGCGGTTGCCATAGCGCTGCAGGATGGGTTGCAGGTCAGCCAAAAAGAAGACATCGACGGCGGCGTCGGCGGGCAGAGCTTGTTGTAATCCGAGGTACCCGGCTTGGGAGCGGAAGTCTCCCGGCTTCAGAAGCTCGAGCACTGCGCGACCGCGGTGGAAGACGTAGGCTCCGGGCTCGAGCCCCTCCACGGCATTGATGATCAGATAGAGGTGATTGAGCTGCGATCCCACCGGATCGAGAAAGTCGGCAGGTACGCCGCGAGTGGCGCGATCAAGCATGGTGGAGAGTTGCGCCAAAGTGATCGGCGTATGCGCGAACTTGCGGCTGGAGCCCCGTCGTAGGATTACCTGCTCAATCGAATCTCGAGGGATTTCTGCGTCGGATAAAGGCTTGAGCTGGATGATCGGTCCTACGGGACGCGGAAGGTGACTAAGCGGAGTGCCGCCGCGCCATTTGGCCACTTCCTCTGCCGAGTCCAGCGAAGAGGCTGCGTGCATTTCGCGCATGAGGGGGTAGTCGATTTCGCGGCGAGAGAGTGGCACGGTTTCGAGTCCGAGTTGAACCACGGCTGGGGAGGGCGCGGAGAGCTCCGAGGTATAGCCAACCGGCACCAGCGAAAAAGCTACCTCGCGCTGAGGATCGACGTCGAGCAGGCGATTCACCGAGTCGTCAACGAATCCGCAGATAACTTTGGCCGGCAGTCCCAGCCCTGTGCCGACGGCCAGCAGATTGGCAAGCAGGGTGCCGTTGTCCCAGCCGAAGTGGCGGTAGGTGCGGTCCTGATACTTCCAGGCATTGCGCCAATAGGTGGTGGTGCAGACGATGGTCAGCGGAGCGTGAGCGATAGCGTGTTCGGCATCGGTGGCTTCGACCAGGACATTGCGATAGTCTCCGGCTCGTAGCTTGCGCAGGCCAAACTCGGCGGCCGCGAAGTGATAGACGCCGGCTGCGAGATTGGTCAGATCGCCACACACCAGATAGAGCTCAACTTCGTAAAGCGCCCCGGTGCAGGCGGCGGCGCGAAAGTAGATTTCGCCGCCGGGATATCTTCTGTGCCGGGTAATGCCGGCGGACAAGTAGAGAAGTTGGGCGATGGCTTCCAGATTCGGCGCCACTTCGATTTGCGGTGGAATGATTTCGGAAATTGCCGAAAGAGCAGCGACCCCGGTTTGACGAACCTCGGCAGCCAAGGGAAACGGATTAAGCGTGGGGTAGATCTTGAAGGGTATGGGCTGGTTGTTGAAATCTAAAGAGTGTGGGTTGGAGCGGACGCTGGCATAGGAGTGTTTGGTGGCGTTGTGATAGTGCAGTGCGACGTCGGAATCGCGGTGGGTGGGCATGCGGGCCTTTAACATCTTACTGTCTGGACACCCTGGTTAGAGTAAACATCCGATCCATTCACGGTGTCTAAAGACCTATCGCTGCTTATCTTGTTCGGTTATTGCTTGCCATCACGGCATTGTTTGGTTGGTCTTCGAGGGAGATTATTCCGGTCTTTCAACTCGGGCCGCCTTCCAGAGGGTATGAAGGTGGTCCGCACGAGAATGGGCCGTCACGGCTACACATGACGGAGGGTATTTCCGCAAACTTCCTGTTAAAAAAAGTTGAACCGGAATATCCCGTTGAGGCCAAAGCTGCTGGAGTTCGAGGTGATGTCATTTTCAAAATTGTTATTGGAAGGGATGGCAAGGTGAAGGAAATTCACCTGCGCCAGGGAGAGCCTCTTCTGGTAAGAGCGGCCGCGAAGGCTGTTTCCCAGTGGGTTTACAAACCTTACTCGTTGAACGGCAGGGTGGTCGAAGTGGAGACTTTTGCCACTGTCCGATTCCATACGCCGCGAGCGATAACGAGATAACGCACTTGGCCTTCTACGAAAATTAAGGTTAGTGGTATGCTTACTGCGATATGGGGATACCGAGCCTGCTGCGCAAGATCTTCATGGTGGACCTGCTTCAGGGATTGAAGGTCACGTTCCTTTATCAGGATCCGAAAGAGATTTATACCGAGCAGTATCCGCTGCAACGGCCGCAGGTAGCGGAACGCTACCGCGGAGCGCCGCGGCTGAATGTGAATCCCGATACCGACGAGACCATGTGCATCGCCTGCGACTTGTGCGCGCTGGCGTGTCCGGAAAATCTGATTGTGGTCTCAAGCGAACGCAACGAGAAAACCCGCCGCAAGGAACTTACCAACTTTACCTACGATCTGAGCCGCTGCATGTTTTGCGGTTTGTGCGAGGACGCCTGTCCTACCGACGCGTTGGAGCTGACCCAGGATTTCGAGCTGGCGAGCTATACGCGCGAAGGGGCCATCTGGAACCGCGAGATGCTGGAGAAGGGTCCGCAGCCGACCCAGTACAAGAGATAGCAGTCGTCGGTCGTCGGTCGTCACGAAAACCAAGAGACTTTCGGAAAACCAGATTTCAGTTCTTGTTCTCAGTTGTCAGTTTTTGCTGACGACCGACGACTGTTCCTGGTTGTTGTTGCGTCATACAGTGCATGGCTCCGAAACCCCAGATTAAATCTCCGGAATAGATGCCCACGATATCGCGGTCGGGAAAAATGTCGGCCAGGATATCGAGGGCGACGCGGTCGTTGGGGTCGTTGAAAACCGGGACGAGCACGATGCCGTTGGCAATATAGAAATTGGCATAGCTGGCGGGCAGGCGGCGGCCTTCGAATACAACCGGGCCGGGCATGGGGAGTTCGATGATCGCCAGTGGCGTGCCGTTTTGGTCGGTGGCGGCGCGCAGGCGGCGAATGTTTTCTCGCAGCGGCTCGTAGTTGGCGTCATTGGGATCGGACTCGATGGCGGTGACGACCGTGTCGGGGGCAACGAAGCGCGTGATGTCGTCGACGTGGCCGTGAGTGTCGTCGCCGGCGATGCCAGACTTCAACCAGATCACATTTCTAACTCCAAGATAGACGGAGAATAGCTTTTCGTAATCCTTGCGGGACATAGAGGGATTGCGTTGTTGCGTCTTGCTGAGCAGGCATTCTTCGGTGGTGAGCAGGGTGCCAAGTCCGTTGACATCGATGGAGCCACCTTCGAGCACGACACGCGATTTTCCCCGGACTGCGCGGATCTCTTCGGCGCCAACGGCCTCGGCCATGCGGCTGCCGACTTTTTCATCGTGCTGATAGTTCGGATATTTTGCCCAGGCGTTGAACCGCCATTTGATGGCGGCGAGCTTCGGACCGGACACAAGGTCCCTCGACTGTGCTCGGGATGACAAGTCACGTATGGTTTCAAAGACAAAGGTGCAACCGGAGTCTCTTGTCCAGACCCGGTTTGTGGGCCAGCGATGGAAGGTAAGGTTCTTGCTGAGAGCGTTGGCTTTGGCCAGAACCTTGCGGGCGTGCTTTTCAGATGCGGCGTTGTTGACGATGAGATCGATGCGTTCGTGCCGACTGAGGTGGCGGATGATCTCCGCGTAGACCCACGGGATGGGCTCGAATTTGCCCGGCCAGTCGCTGCGGTAGTGGGGCCACGCCAACCAGGTGGAAGCGTGCGGCTCCCATTCGGCCGGCATGCGATAGCTGGAAGCGGGCTTCATAGGCCGGGGTTGATTTTGCGGTTTGGGGTCGAAAAAAAACCACGGCTCGGCGAGTCTGGCTCGCCCTGGACGGGTCGGAGACCCGTCCCTACATGGTCTGTGATGGGTGGCGATTTCTTCAATCGATCAGCCTGTTGGTGATTTGGCCATAGCTGTCGATGCGGCGATCGCGCAGGAAGGGCCAGTTGCGACGGATTTCCTCCAGGGTGCGCAGGTCAACCTCTGCTACCAGTACCTCTTCTTTATCGTGCGAGGCTTCGGCGATGACCCGGCCGAAGGGGTCGCAGATAAAAGAGCCGCCCCAGAATTCCAGGCCGTCTCCAGGAGCGGCGTTGCCCCGGATGTCTCCGTTTTCGTGTCCGACCCGATTTACGACGGCCACGTACACGCCGTTGGCGATGGCGTGGGCGCGCTGAATAGTGCGCCAGGCATCATGCTGGGACTTGCCGAACTCAGCCTTTTCTGACGGATGCCAGCCGATGGCGGTGGGGTAGAACAAAATCTGGGCGCCTTGCAGCGCGGTCAGACGCGCGCCTTCGGGATACCACTGGTCCCAGCAAACCAGCGTCCCGATGCGGCCGACGCCGGTGTCGAAAGCCCGATAGCCCAGGTCGCCGGGCGTGAAGTAATACTTTTCGTAGTACAGCGGGTCGTCCGGGATGTGCATCTTGCGATAGAGACCGCGCAACGATCCGTCGTCGTCAAAGACTACCGCCGTGTTGTGATAGATGCCGGGCGCGCGCTTCTCGAACACCGATGCGATGAGCACGATCCGAAGCTGCTTGGCCAGTGCAGACAGGCGATTCGTGGCCGCGCTGGGAATGGGTTGGGCCAGGTCGAACAGATTCGAATCTTCACGCTGGCAGAAATACTGTGTCTGAAAAAGTTCGGGCAGGCAGACGATGTGCGCACCGCGGGCCGAGGCCTGGTGGATCTTGTCGACGGCGTGCTGCAAATTTCGGTCAGGGTCGGACGTGGTGGTCATTTGAATCAGTCCGACATTGAATTTCTGCGGTGGCAAACTGCGTCTCCTGAAAGTGAAAATAGATCCGAGAGAGAAATAGAATATCAGTTCCTGGTTTTCAGTTCTCGGTTGTCAGTGGCAATGGTTTGTGGGGTTCTAGTAGAGTAGTGCAGCTATCACTTGGGGGTGTAATTTTGAAACACGACAATCATGACGGCGTAGGCACGGAGCGCCATTTACACGATCCGGTTCAAGACCGGCTGGTGCCGCTGGAGCCGCTGGATCTGAACCAGGTAAAGTCGATCGATGACCTGGTGCGTGCCATGTCGAAGACGGCCTTCACCGGTCGGCAGGTAGGGGAAGCGGCCGACGTGCTCGAAGCCATGGCCCGCGACAAGGACTGTTTTGTAGTGATGACCCTGGCGGGGGCGATGACTGTGGCCAAGCAGGGCCTGGTGATCGCGGAATTAATCGATCGCGGCATCGTGAACGCGATCGTCTCAACCGGCGCGCTCATGGCGCATGGACTGGTGGAAGCCACGGGACGGGCCCACTTCCGTTACAACCCGGAGGTATCTGACGAAGAACTCTACGAACAAGGTTACAACCGCGTTTACGACACGCTGGAGCCGGAAACGAACCTGGACGATGTGGAAAAGGTGATGGGTGAAGTGCTGGAGCAATGGGACCCCAGCGAAATACTGTGCTCTTACAAGCTTAACCACGCCATCGGAGAATATCTAGCCAAGACCGCTAAAGGACAGCGCGGCATTCTGAAGTCCGCCTTCGAAAAAGGAGTTCCAGTTTTTGTGCCGGCCTTTACCGACTCGGAGCTCGGGCTCGATGTGGCGCTCTCCAATCGCATGCGGGAGTCGGCGGGAAGGCACAAGCTGCGCTTTGATCCGTTCGAAGACCTGGAGCATTTCGCCTCCACCCTGCTGCGGCAGACGCGGCTGGGCATCTTTACCATTGGCGGAGGAGTGCCGCGCAACTGGTCGCAGCAGTTCGGGCCGTTCATTGAGCTGCGGCACCGGCGCATGGGAGAGAATGTTCCGCTGAAGCGGTATCACTACGGGCTGCGCATTTGTCCGGAGCCGGTTTACTGGGGTGGATTGTCGGGCAGCCCTTACAGCGAGGCGATTTCATGGGGGAAGTTTGTGCCCCCAGCCGAGGGCGGAAAGTTCGGCGAAGTGTTTGTGGATGCTACGGTGGGATTGCCGCTGATCGTGGCCGCGGTACTGGAGCGGTTGGGGAAGAACGGCCAAGGTCAGAAGCTGAAGAAGGAGAAGGTTGCGGCGCGGAAGTAGGATTCCACAGATTTTGAACCGGGCGAGGGCGGGACGCCGGCGCTACAAAGACTACGGCCCATCGTTTCTTACGATGGGCCGATTTTGTTCTAGTCGCGGATTTTGTTCTAGTCGAAGATCAGGACGGCGGAGGCGATGACTGTCGTCCACAAGCCGCGTTTGTCGCCCACGGCGGATTGGGTGACGTTGGCGGTGCGGACAATCTTGTTCGAGATGCGGTAAATCTCTTTTTTCTCGTCCCACGAGCGGTCGGGATCGAACTCTACGTTGAGGGTAGTGGCCAGCATCTCGGCGGCAAGTTCTTCGGCGTAGTCGCCGGCCGAATCCTCGGTCTCCCCGAAAGAGTGGTGCTCGCTAAGGTAGCCGTAGGTATTGCGGTCCGCGGGGATCGCGACGCCAATACTCGATGCCAGCAGGCGGTGCGGCTCGTGGGTGGAGTTCTCCGCCACGACGGAAAAAACCACTTCGCCCGGGCTGAGATACTTCAGTCCCTGAGAGCGTGGCACAAGCTTACATTGCGGCGGAAAAATTGAGGAGACTCGAACCAGATTCTGGGCGGCGATGCCGGCGTCTCGCAACGCCAGCTCAAACGAAGTTAGACGTTCGCGATGTTTCCCGACCCCCTTGGTGAAGAAAATCTTCTTGGGGACCATGTCTTTAGACAATTCGGGTTTCCTCCAGTGGTGCTCGGATAAATTTGCTAAAACATAACATAGGCAGTTGCGGGAGCAATGTGAAAATCAAGCGAATTTAGAAAAAAAGCCGCCCCACGTGTCGAAGTGAATACTTCCCTCAGCCCGAGGCCTACTTGGCGGCGGCGACGGAAAGCACGGCAATAGAATCGCCGTTCGCTTCGCCCGTAACTTTGGCCTGCTGGTCGGCGAGTTTGTCGAGTTGGTCGAGCGTGGCTTTATCGCTGGTGTCGAGGGCATACACCTTGTCGCCCACGACCAAGGCGTACTTCGAACCCTTGCGAATGCACGCCTGTGTGCATTCCGCGGCGGAACCGCCCATCATGTGGTTGGCGCCGCACATGGCGTCGCTCACTTTGCCGGTGAAGGCCTGAGGCTTGTTGGCCGCGAAGGCGGAAGAAAGGATCATGGTCGCAGCCAAAAAACCGGTGGCGAGGAAAATTGCGAATCTTGACGGGGCAGAGTTCATTAGAACGGTTCTCCTTGGGGCGTCTGGCCTCCAGACGGCACCCCTTTAGATGCCGCGAGAGCGAGAACGCTCTTTTTGCATTTTAAAATAACAGAACAGAATGTTCTCGATCTCACCGGATGGCGTCAAAGCGCAACGACACGTCGACCACCTTGTCCTGATCTTCAGGGGTTTCACGGAGCGTAATCTTCCATTGATCGGCCGGGTAGGCGCCGAGGATCGAATTCAGGAACTGTCTGGGGTAGTCGGAGTTGTAGGTCTGGCCGGGTAGCAGCTTCCAGGCAATCCCGATGCGCTCGGTGGCTTTGCTGTCGAGCCCGCGAACTTCCAGATCGCCCATCTTGTAGACGCTACCCTCCTGAAACTGGAACACGTACTTGACGGTGGAGTCGGCATCGTTCATTTCAGGGGTCGGCTGCACGTGAACTCCCATGTAGCCGCGCGTCCCGTAAAGCCGCCTTAAATCCTCCATGTCCTGGTCGGTCTGTACTGCATTCGCGATTTGTCCGGTTTGCAGGTGGATGAGCTCGCGCAGCTTTCCGGCCGGGAACACATCGCCGAAGCCGGTCAGTTCGACCGTGCTCACCTTGTACTGGCGGCCGGGGGTAACGGGAAAAAGCACATCCACGGTGGTTTCCTCGGGCGTCTCCTCGACGACTTTGGGTTGAGGTTCCCCGACCGTGGCCTTGAGGTAGCCGTGCTCCAGAAAGACTGGCAGGAAATTTTTCTCGGCTTGAAGCACGAGCCGGCTACGCAGGTAATCCTCGCGGGAGAGCCGGCGAGCGGCGGCCTCCAGCAGCGGCTGTTCGGACGGGCCGGCGCCGCTGAACTCGACCTTGCCGATGGTAATCGGCTGGCCGGAGATACTGAACTCGAAAGCTTCAATCGGGCCGTCTTGCGGGCCGGCGCGAAGGTAATCGACGCGCCCGTGCAAGTTGTGTTCGATGGCGATCGCCTGCAAGGCGTCGGAAACCTGGTCGGCAAGATTGCCGCTCACCGGAAGCTGCCCCTGAAATAGAGGCTCCCGTGCGCTGAGCTTTTGCTGCAGCTCCTGGTCAGAGAGCCAGACGAAGTTCTCAAATCGCACCGGCACGAAGGGTTCACTGTCGGTCACCTGTATTTCAAGTCTTATACCCTCGGGATTGAATTCGAAGTTGTAGGAGACGTTGCTGAAAGCGCCGGTTTCTCCCAGATGCTGGCTCACGCCTTTGAAGTCTTCTTCCTTGACGGTCTGGCCCAGTTGCAGCCCGGTAGCGGCAGCGATCTGTGCAGTTGTGTAGCGCTTCGATCCCGTAACTCGAATGGAGATCAGCTTGGATGCCGGCGGAGACACGGACCTCGAAGATTTGTGAGTCTGGGCTGACAGCAGGGAAGCGCACAGCAACAGAAAAGGCAGCAAGATTCGTTTCACTGCGAGGATTTTAACCCAAGATTCATCCATGGAACACGTACCACCTGCCCGGCGGAGGAAGCTCCGCGATTTCGTGCGTGGTCTAAAACCTTGCGAGCAAGGTTTGATGGAGGACGGGCGGCTTCGCCCGTCGTGCAACGGCAAGTGCTAGACGGGCGGGGACGCTCGTCCTCCATTTGTTTTTCGCCGGACGTGGGCGTCCGGGGTCACGTGGTTCGGTTTCTCTCCCAGGGTTGGAGGATTTTCACCGACGCCATGCCCGCCGCTGTCGCAGCCTGTATACCCATATCGGTGTCTTCGAATACCAGACAGTCGGGCGGAGCTATTCCCAATCGTTGTGCGGCTACGAGAAATGGCTCGGGGTCGGGTTTACTCCGGGTATAGTCGCCCGCGCAAACCATGGTGTCGAAGCGATCGAGAATCTTCAGCGCCTCCAGAGAAGCCGTAACCGAATCGCGCGTGCTGCCGGAGACAACGGCGAAGGGAATCTGGCCGTACCGGGCTTCAATATGCTCCAGCACCTCGGGGACAACCTTAAGTTGGGGAAGAATCTCGAAGTAGAGCTGTTCCTTTCGCAAGGCCACGTCCGCGACCGGCATCTGCAGACCATGTTTTGCATTCAGCGCGGAGATGATATCGGCTACCGGCATGCCTCCCCAGGCATAGAAAAGCTCTTCACCGAATGGGCAATTCCACTCGGAGAGAGCCTTGCTCCAGGCGACGTAGTGCAGGGGCATGGAGTCCGCAATCGTGCCGTCACAATCGAACAAATAAGCCTTAAAGGTGCCCAGCGGCAACTCGAGCTTCATGGTCTCCTGTTGTGTTGTTCAGCGGGTCGCGGTGGCGACCGGGTCGACCTTTTTTATCTTTACGGTGGTGTCGATGAAGGCCAGGGCAGCGCGGCTCAGCGCTTTGTCCTTGCGAAAGACCAGGGCCAGATCGCGGCGAATCGGGGTCTCTGCCATGGGAATCGCGACCAGCACCTTCGCCTTTACGTCTTCCTGCACGTTGGAGCGTGCGATGAATCCCACGCCCACATCGGCGGCGATGAAGCGTTTGAGCAATTCGCTGGAATCAAGTTCCATGGCGTATTGCGGCTTCAGTTTGTGGTTGTGGAAGAGATCTTCTAACGCGTCGCGGGTATGGCCAGCTTTCGGCATAACCAGGGGGAACTTGGCCACCTCGCAGACAGGAGCGCATTTCAGTTTGGCCAGGGGATGGTGCGGGGGAGCGATCACTACCAACTCGTCGCGATGTATGAGAACGACCGTGAGTCGAGAATCGGTGATTGGCAAAGACATGAAACCGAAATCCACCGAGTTGTCGATGACCGACTCGAGAATCTTGCCGTAGTCAGCCCGCGTGATGTTGACGGCCACATCCGGGTACTGCTTTTTGAACTCGGCGAAGACTTCGGGAAGGATGTGCAGGCAGGTGCCTTCGTTCGCGCCGACGATGATCTCTCCCCGAGGCACGCGCTCGGTTTCGGCGATGGCGGTCAGTACCGCTTTGCGGGCTTCAAGAATCTCTTCAGCATATTTCTGGAACAGTTTGCCCGACGCGGTGATGGATACTTTGCCGCCGGAGCGATCGAGCAACTTGGCGCCGACCTCTTCCTCCAGAGCCCGGATCTGGGACGAGATGGCGGGTTGCGTGCGAAAGCGCTTCTCGGCCGCACGAGAGAAGGAGCTGTGGCGCGCGACCTGGAGAAACGTTTCGAGCTGTTCGAAGTCCATGGTAATCAGCAACTAGCAATTGGCAATTGGCACTTAGTCCCGCCCCAGCTATCCCGCTGCCGAGATACTTGGTACGCGAGCGCCTTGGGTAATTGCCAATTGCTAATTGATTTCCCCACGCCGGTCATAAGGCTTGGTTATCCGGGCCATAAAAACTATATATTTCCTTGCACCGGCTGCCGGCCATTACAGTTACGTGCGGCTGACGCAATGCGAGATTGTAGCAGGCAGGCTCTCTTTCGCCCTTTCAGGGCTTTTGATTTCACACCGTTCCCCCGAGCTTGCGCCCGGGGCTCTATTCTTGCGCCGCTTCGCGGCTTGGCCACACAACATCCATGAGATGCCACACGACATCCGTGAGACCGGGACTGGGTTTGAAAGGAACAATCCATGGCTGACCCGAAAGCCGTTCTTGAGTTCGTGAAGAAGAACGGGGTCAAAATGTTGGATCTGCGCTTTACCGATTTGCCGGGGTTGCAGCACCATGTCTCCTATCCCATTGACCAGCTGAGTGAGGCTTCGTTCGACGAAGGGTATGGCATGGATGGCTCGTCGATTCGCGGATGGGCCGCGATCCATGAGAGCGACATGCTGCTGATTCCGGACCCGAACAGTTTCATTCTCGATCCTTTTACCGAAGTGCCGACGCTGGTGATGGTGTGCGACGTGGTGGATCCGGTGACCAAGCAGCGTTACGACCGCGATCCGCGCTACATCGCGAAGAAGGCGGAAATGTATTTGAGTTCGACCGGGCTGGCGGACACTGCCTACTTCGGAGCTGAGGCCGAGTTCTTTATCTTCGACAACGTGCGCTTCGATCAGCGCGAGCAGCACGGCTTTTACTTTATCGATGCGGAAGAAGGACGGTGGAATTCGGGGCGGGTGGAGAACAACCAGGGATACCGTCCGCGCTACAAGGAAGGTTATTTCCCCGTGCCGCCAACCGATCACTATCAGGACCTGCGCACCGAGATGGTTATGACCATGCAGAACTGTGATCTGGAGGTGGAATGCCACCACCACGAAGTGGCCACCGGGGGACAGACTGAAATCGATTTGAAATTCGATTCTCTGGTGCGTTCGGCCGACCACATGATGCTCTACAAGTACATTGTGAAGAATGTCGCCAATCAGTATGGCAAGACGGTGACTTTCATGCCCAAGCCGATCTACGGGGACAACGGCAGCGGCATGCACACTCATCAATCGCTGTGGAAAGGTGGCAAGCCGCTTTTTGCCGGCGATGGCTATGCCGGCATATCCCAGATGGCATTGTGGTATATCGGTGGGCTGATCAAGCACGGGCCTGCGCTGGCCGCGATCATTGCGCCGACCACCAATTCTTATAAACGGCTGGTGCCGGGGTTCGAAGCTCCGGTGAATCTGGCGTATTCGCGCCGAAACCGTTCGGCGGCCTGCCGCATTCCCATGTATTCCGCTTCGCCTAAAGCCAAACGGGTGGAGTTCCGGCCGCCCGACCCGAGTTGCAATCCGTATATGGCGTTTGCAGCGATGATGATGGCTGGGCTCGACGGAATCGAGAACAAGATGGACCCGGGGCAGCCCCTGGATAAAGACATCTATGACCTGGGGCCTGAAGAGTTGGCCAAGGTGCCGTCCATGCCAGGGTCACTCGAAGATGCGCTGGACGCGCTCGAGCGGGACCACGCATTTCTGCTCAAGGGCGATGTATTTACCGACGAGCTGCTGAGCACGTATGTGGAGTACAAGCGGACCAAGGAAGTGGATGCAGTGAGATTGCGGCCGCATCCCTATGAGTTTGCCCTGTACTACGATATTTAGCCCGCAAATCTCCTTTTTTGTCATCCGGAGCGGAGCGCAGCGAGCGTAGTGGCGGGACCTTGTGCTCGATGGTGCCACCACGGAAGCGGTCAAGTCCACATAACTCGTGATCCTCCAGGGCACATCCGCCAGTTTCGAAACAGAGACCGTTCGCAGCACAACCCAAGATTCCGACTAATGTGGAGCTCTTCGAGGAACGCAAGGTCCCTCCATTTCGCTCGCTGGGCTCGCTCCGGTCGGGATGACAACGGGATGAAGGGGCACAAATAAAAAGCCCGGCTTAGAGCCGGGCTTTTTGGTTTCGTGAGATGTTTAGACCAGGCTGCTGACCGCAGTTCGGTCGGTTCGCGTGGGAATGCGTTCGACGTCCAAACTGCGGACGGCCTTCACTTCCTGAGCATCTGGGAGGCCAAGCACTATGGCTCCCAAGGTTGAGTTGGATTTCTCCAGCACCATGAGTAGATATTTGTGAGCGACGGCGCGGTCAGAAGGATGGATCAGTTTCCACCAGCGCCGGATAGACTCCTGAACCTCTAGCGGGTTCTTGTCGCCTTCAACCATTGCGTCAACCAGCTTGTAAACCTTGCTCTTGACCGCTTGGTAGGAGATGGAGACCTCCTGTGGCATTTTTCACCCCCGGTGCAGACCTTGGTAGCAATAAGCGGGCCAAATCTATCTCTAACTCAAATAAGGACTTAGCATCCGATTGATTCTAGTTGTTGGAGGAATAGAAAAATTTGATATGAATTTACGTAGACAAAAAGGGGTTTGGCATGCAAAATTCCCGCCGCAATTTTGGAGAGGCGACGGTTTACTTTTGACTAAGCTGCTTTTCCACCGCCGAGACCACCTCCTTTGAATCGGGAGTTACGGCGGATTCGAAGCGTCCCACTACGTTGCCGTTGCGGTCGACCAGAAATTTGGTGAAGTTCCATTTGATATCGCCTGCGATGGACGGGCCGGTTTGTTTGGTGAGGTACTGGTAGAGCGGCGTCTCGTCGTCACCCTTAACCGACACTTTGCTATACATCGGAAACGTCACGTTGTACTTTCGGGAGCAGAAGGTTTTGATCTCTTCGTTGGTGCCCGGCTCCTGGGCGCCGAAATTGTTGGCGGGAAAGCCGACGATGACAAAGCCCTGATCCTTGTACTTCTCGTACAAAGCTTCCAATGCGCTGTACTGCGGCGTGTAGCCACATCGACTGGCAACATTGACCACCAGGACAACCTTGCCTTTGAAATCCGCCAAAGGCATGGCCTTGCCATCGATCGAAGGCAGGGTGAAGTCGTAGATGTTTCCCGCGAGGGCAGATCCAGCCATGATCATCACCAGTCCCAGTGTGAGAGATACGCGGCCACCGCTACGCACAGCGTTCATGAGATCTCCTTGGCGCTGCTGAACGTCCGGATAAGATTGAGTTCAGGATACTGGAGCGTGAAGTGCAGCGCAACCGTTCGGGTAGTGGGTCACTTTCATGAAATCCATTACTCTGACCATTGTCATTCCGAACCGATTCATCGGTGAGGAATCTGCTGCGGCGCCAGAGAGCAGATTCCTCGCGTGCTATGGCCGCGCTTCGGAATGACAATGCCCGCAGCGATCAAACTGGCCCACTATCCGAATTCGTCCTCCATTGTGAGACCTGAAGATTTGTCCGCCGGAGTACAATGTGGCGCTCGCATCGGCATGGCGGGACGAAAGTTCCCGGGCGAGTCGCCCGCGGCCACACGACCGCAATGCGGCAAACTTTCTGGCGGAGGATTCATGAAGCAGGCGCTGCTGTGGATTTTTCTAGGTCTGAACCTGTCTGGGGTGTTGTCGGCACAAACTGATCCACCGCAAAGCACCGTGACCCACGACAGTACGGAGCGAATGTTTCTTCCCCGTGACACGTTCTGGGGATATGGACAGTTTGACCTGGCGCCGCCGCATAACGAAATTGATCCGAATATCTGCCGCGCCGACGCGGGAATTACCGGCGGAGTCAACGATCCCTGCAACGCCTTCGCGCGCTACATGATTTCGGGATACGTGGAAGCGCATCCCTTCGGCCGGGGAGAGTTCCGCAGGTTTTTCCTCTTCGGAGAGCCGCGGTTTCTGTTCGGCAAGAACCTTCCACAAACGCTTTATACCTGGTCGATGGACGCAATCGGATTGGAGAACTCGTGGGGTGGGGGACTTTACCTGGGAAAAGGATTCGAGGTGCGGGTGACGCAGCACTTCCTCTTTACCCGATTCGGAGCGCGGGACCGGAACCTGGGTCCGGCGGACCTTGGGCCCAACGGGCCCTGGGGACGCTATAACACGATCGGCGTACGGAAATATTTCGGGACGAGGCGGTATTGAGGGTATGCTGGCAATCCGAGCCGAGTCTTGCCTCCATCGAAACTGCCAACTGAGCTGACCGGGGTTGGTGCCCCGGGGGGAGATGGCCGGGCTTCGCCCGGCCTGGGCGGGTCAAGGACCCGCTCCCACACGGACAGCGCCGACTACCTGCCGTTTCGAAACCCTGAAGGTTCCAAGCTGAATTTGGAGCGCGTGCGGGCCCGGCTTTCGCCTGGGCTGGGCTCGGCTCTGCCTGCATTGCTGCGCGAGGCTCCGGATCCCGATGGCGCGCTACTCCTGTTCGACCGGCTGATCGAGTCTTCGGAAATTGTCCGGCTGCTCGAGCAACATCATTTCCTGGCGCACTACGCCGTCGTGGTGTTTGGCCACAGCCGGTTTCTGGGGGAGACGCTGATCCAGAATGCGGACCTGCTGCCGTCCTTTTTGCGGGAGAGAAATCTCGACCGGAGTTTTTCTCAGGAAGAATTTCGCGAAAGTCTGGCACGCTTCCGCGCTCGGTCGTCGGAGAGCGATGTTGTCCTGACATGGGCGCGCTTCAAGCGGCGGGAGTATGTCCGCATCATGCTGCGCGATGTGCTGAAAATCGCGCCCCTGGCGGAGACTACGGCGGAGATCTCGGCGCTGGCCGATGTACTGATCGAAGAGGCGCTGCGTGAAGCCGACAGCAGACTGCAGCGGCGGCATGGGGCACCGCAACATCTCGATGTAACGGGACGGCTGGTGGACACGCCCTTCGCTGTTCTTGCGTTGGGCAAGCTCGGGGGGAACGAGCTGAATTACAGCTCCGATGTGGACCTGATGTACATCTACGGCGACGGCGAAGAGCCTCCCCGGGCGCCGGTTTCCAATCGCGAATATTTCATCCGGCTGGCGCAGGAGACCACCGAGATGCTCTCCCGGGTGACGGGGGAAGGGCAGGTATTCCGGATTGATTTGCGATTGCGTCCGCAGGGTGGCGAGGGCGAGCTCGCCATCCGGTTATCGCAAGCCCTGGCTTATTACTCCGAGACCGCGCACGACTGGGAGCGTCAGGCACTGATCAAGGTCCGGCACACGGCAGGAGACAGCGGTCTGGCGCGGGAATTTATTCGCGCGGTGCAGCCCCATGTCTACACCGAAAAAGTCAATTTTGCCGCCATCAAGACCGCGCTGGTGGCGCGGGAGAAGATGCAGAAGCGACGCCAGCTCGGCAAGACGCTGGGTGAGGTGGAGCAGAGCATCGACGTGAAGATCGATCGCGGAGGGATCCGCGACATTGAATTTCTGGTGCAGTGCCTGCAGCGGGTGTACGGCGGCGCCGAACCGTGGCTGCGTTCCAGCGGAACGCTGTTTTCGTTGCATAAGTTGCACGACAAGGGTCACATCAGCGGCAAGGAGTTTCATGACCTGACCAGCGGGTATGAATTTCTGCGCCACGTGGAACACCGGCTGCAGTTGCGCGAGGGACAGCAGACTCACCGGTTGCCGGCTTCCGAGGCGGAACGCGGCGTGCTGCGGCGGGCCATGGAAGGCCATACGGCAGCGGAATATGGGTCCGGCAGTCTTCTTTCGAGCGTTCCGCCTGCCGGCGATCTGGCTTCCGTCGTGCGGCGGCGGATGGCGGCGGTAGCAGAAATCTACCAGCGGATCATTTATCAGCAGCAGACCCGGGGGCGGCAGGAAATGCCCGCCGGAGAGTTCAAATTGCTGGGCGCGCTCGAACCGGCGACATCGGAGCCTTCCAGCCAGCAAATCATCGAACGGCTGGCCACCGACGCGCCTGCGCTGCACGAAATCGCCAACCGCCGTGACCTGAACCCGCAAGCGCGGAAGAATTTTTACCGGTTCCTGGGATCAGCGTTCAGCAGTTCGCAGCGTTACGGCGGGGTGCTGCGAAATCAGGAGGCAGTCGGCCGGGCACTGGCTCTGTTTGAAACCAGCGACTATCTGAGTGAAATATTGATTCGGCATCCCGAGGAAATCGTCACCCTGGCGGAATTGGAGGAAGTCGCGCCCCAGACAGGAGGCAGATACCTGTTCGAAGAATCTCTAGGCCTGGCGGAGAGTGCGCGAGATCCCGTTTTCGCCTATCTCGCCGAGTCGTCCGCGTCCTATCCGGAAAAGCTGGCGCTGCTGCGACGGCATTTCAGGCATCGGGCGTTTGTCGCGGGTGCGCGCGACGTTCTCGAGTTGCGCGGCGTGTATGAGTCGTTTGAGGCCACTACAGCGGCCGCAGAAGATGTCATGGCAACCGCGGTGCGCCTTGCCGACGCCGAGGGTCTGGCGGTCATGGGACTCGGCCGGCTGGGAAGCGGCGAGTTCGATCTCTTGTCGGATGCCGATGTTCTGTTTGTTTGTGCTGACAACGGAGATCGGATCGCGCTGACCAAAGCAGCCGAGAAGATGATGCACGCATTGTCGGCTTACACCCGGGACGGCACCGTGTTTTCTCTGGACGCGCGATTGCGGCCGCGGGGTGGGGAAGGCGAGCTGCTATCCACTCCCTTGCAGTTGGCGGCCTATTTCGAACACGAAGCCCATCCCTGGGAAGCGCTCATGTATACCAAAATGCGATTCCTCGCGGGTTCGCAAACTCTTGGAGACCGCGCCTCAAGGACGCTGAATGCGCTGTTTGAGAGATTCGCGGCCGACACTGCCTTTACCGTGGCCGTTCGCGAGATGAGGACGAAACTGGAAGCTGCCGAGCCATCGGAGAAAAGCTTTAAATATCCCCCGGGGGCGATCTACGACATCGATTTCATCGCCAGCTTTCTGCTGGTGAAGCATCGGGTTGCGGACAAGCGGGGAAGCCTGCGGGACCGCCTGTGGCGTTGCGTGGGTAGCGGTGTCCTCGATAAGAGCGATGCGGGCGTGCTCGATCACGCGGCGGAATTGTTGCGTACCGTGGAACATGTGGCGCGCCTGGTAGTGGGGCGGGCGGTGAAGTGGCTGCCGGCGACCGAGCACGGACGAAAAATCACGGAGAAGCTGACAAGCCAGATTCTGCGGCGCGAATTTCCGGCGGGCCTGGAGAGTGAGTTGGACACCACGTTCGCTAAAGTGCGGGCAGTCTATGACCGCGTAGTCGGTGGATAATCACGCGATGTGGCGCTGGCGCCCTCGCGACATAACCCGCATAACCCCTAATTCCGGTGCAGGGTATACGCGGGAACCTGCGTGGGACGGCGGCTGCGCTGGATCAGCCAGACAATGAGAGCG
Source organism: Terriglobia bacterium (assembly GCA_963822555.1). Lineage (GTDB taxonomy): Bacteria > Acidobacteriota > Terriglobia > Terriglobales > Acidobacteriaceae > JAIQFF01. Next base: position 1,468,527 of record CAWGHY010000002.1, on the reverse strand, counting down.
ATGATGCCTCCGATGAACACCAACGGCAAAAGAAAAACCAGAAAGAACCAGCCGCGGCCTCCTACGGTAGTAACGTCGCCCCCGACCGTGGCTTGGGGGTCGCGGCGCAGTTCGCCGCCAACCGCAGTCAGGTCGCCAGATACCTGGCTTCCGCTTTCGACTCTGGCGTTGCCTCCGACCGCGGTCACGTCGCCCGCGATCGAGGCGCCCGGTTCGGCAACCACGCTTCCAGCGACAGCGGTGACGTCACCCGATACATGGCCGCGGACATAGATGGAGCACCCTACGCAGGTAACGTCACCGACCTTTTCGTCCGCCTGGATGTGGATGTCATGGTTCATCTGAAAGCGGTCGGGACTGGTCTCTGCGACCAGCCTGCTAGTTGGAACAAGGAAGATGGAAACCATGCAGAATGCTCGGAGGAAGAATAACCGGGTCATGAGAGGCTCCTGCCAATACTTGCGAACAGTATATGCCTGCCAGCCATCGGTCGATAGTCGTTGGGGGATCGTCCTTGGGTGATCGTCCTTGGCCGTTGGTCGTCGGTCATTGGCCCTTGGCTACCCTTTGGCTGCGGCTAGCGCTTGTCACGCAGGCATGCAGAATGGCCAACGGCCAAGGACCAACAGGCAAGGACCAACGACGGTCTAATGTTTCGATTTCAGCGAATAGTTTCTAACGACGCCGAAGCCGGTGACTCCAATGTGGCCGATGGAGAGCCAGCGTTCCAGCTTGTGATGGCCCGTGCGGTGCAATAAATAGGACAATCCGACGGAGGTTAGCGTTCCAGCCGCCTCCAGGCTGGCGAATGCGGCTGAGTTATTGACGATATCGTCGGGGATCAGAATTTCTTCACGGCCGCGGGCCAGGAAGTTTCGGGTAGACGCGTAGTCGAGCCCGCGGAAAACCGCGACACCGGAGAAGAGAAGAATGTTGGTGCGGTCCCAAAAAGCATGAGGTGGGGTCGTGGAAGGGGCACTGGGAAGCGGGACAGGGGTGGGATCCGAAGTCGGACTCGGCTGAGCCGGCTCCTGAGAGTGAGCGTGGAGTGGAATCAAGACCCAGGCGGCAAGGAAGCAGATCAGGATGCGGCGAAGACCCAAGTGCATATTCGCATTGTAGCGGCGGCTGAGCTTTCTTCTGGCTGACGGTTGAGGCACCTCGCCTCTGGCTGCGCGGGTAGTGCTTTATAATTGGGGGTTTGAACCATCAACAGGCATCCATCAAGTGGGGAGGGTTTAATGGCGGCTTCATTCAACGGTGTGCCGGTGCCGGCGAACGGCGCCCGGATCACTTATAGCAACGGGACTTACCAGGTTCCAGATAATCCGATTGTGCCTTTCATCGAAGGCGATGGCACGGGTCGCGACATCTGGAAAGCTTCAGTGCGGGTGTTCGATGCGGCGGTGGAGAAAGCCTACAAAGGCAAACGGCGTATCGCGTGGTATGAGGTATTTGCGGGCGAGAAGGCCATGGCGAACTTCAATACCTGGCTGCCCGATGACAGCGTCGCTGCCATTCGCGAATTTCGGGTGGCCATCAAGGGGCCTTTGACAACTCCGGTGGGCGGCGGAATCCGTTCGCTGAACGTGGCGCTGCGGCAGATTATGGATTTGTATTGCTGCGTGCGGCCGGTGAAGTATTACAAGGGCGTGCCCTCGCCGGTCAAGCATCCGGAACGCATGGATGTGGTGATCTACCGCGAGAATACGGAAGACGTTTACGCCGGCATCGAATGGGAGCAGGGAACGCCCGAAGCGGCCCGGCTGATCGAGTTCCTCAACAAGGACATGCTCAAAGGCGGCAAGAAGCAGGTCCGCCTCGATTCGGGTGTGGGAATCAAGCCTATTTCAATCACGGGAACCAAGCGGCTGGTTCGGATGGCCATAAAATTTGCGCTGGCGACCGGGCGCAAGAGCGTGACCCTGGTACACAAGGGAAACATCCAGAAATTTACCGAAGGCGCATTCCGAAAGTGGGGTTACGAACTCGCGACCGAGGAGTTCCGAGACCAGGTGGTGACCGAACGCGAGAGCTGGATCGTCGCCAACAAGGACAAAGACCCGAATATTTCGATCGAGCAGAATGCGGCGCTGGTGGAACCGGGCATGGAGTTTGCCACGGAAGACTTCCGGCAGTCGGTTTATCAGGAAGTGGAAAACGTTCTGGAGACAATCTACGCCACGCACGGCAAAGGGGCGTGGAAGAAGAAACTCATGATCAACGATCGCATTGCCGATTCGATCTTTCAACAGGTCGTGACCAGGGCGGACGAATATTCGGTGCTGGCTTGTCCGAATCTGAACGGAGACTACATCTCCGATGCCTGCGCGGCGCAGGTGGGCGGCCTGGGGATCGCGCCCGGGGCCAATATCGGCGATGGTTATGCGTGCTTTGAAGCCACCCACGGGACGGCGCCTAAATATGCGGACAAAGATGTGATCAACCCCGGGTCGGTGATTCTCTCCGGCGTAATGATGCTGCGTTTCCTGGGCTGGAACGAAGCGGCCGACCTGGTGGAGAGCGGTTTGGAACGCACCATTGAGCAGAAAAAAGTCACCTACGACTTTGAGCGATTAATGGAAGGCGCAACCAAGGTCAAGACCAGCGAATTCGCGAGTTCCATCATCGAGAACATGGGCGCGGGAGTTCTGACCGCTGCAGACTAATAACTTCTAACCACAGAGGACACCGAGGACACAGGGAAATCATGCGCAAAAAAGTAACGATTGTTGGTTCGGGCAACGTGGGCGCGACCGCGGCGCACTGGATTGCCGCCAAGGAACTGGCGGACGTGGTGCTCATTGACATCATCGAAGGCGTGCCGCAGGGCAAGGGTTTGGATCTGCTGGAAGCGATGCCGATCGAGAAGCGCGATTCGTATGTGCTGGGCACGCAGGATTACGCCGATACCGCAAACTCCGACGTGGTTGTGATTACCGCCGGGATCCCGCGCAAGCCGGGAATGAGCCGCGACGATCTGCTGAACACCAACCACAAGATCATGAAAGATGTTGTGGGCAAGGTGGTGCAGCATTCGCCCAACTGCATTCTTATTATTGTCTCGAATCCTCTGGATGCCATGGCCCAGGCGGCTTACAAGATGAGTGGCTTCCCGCGCGCGCGGGTGATTGGGATGGCGGGGGTTCTGGACTCGGCACGCTTTCGAACTTTTATCGCACAGGAATTGAAGGTCAGCGTGGAGAATGTGACCGCCTTCGTGCTCGGCGGGCATGGCGACACCATGGTCCCGTTGCCGCGATATTCGACCGTCGCTGGGATTCCGATTACTGAATTGATGGACGCCGCGGCAGTGGAACGGCTGGTGCAACGTACCCGGGATGGCGGAGCCGAGATTGTGAAGTATCTGAAGACGGGTAGCGCCTTCTACGCGCCTTCGGCGGCCGCGACCGAGATGGTGGAGGCGATCCTTAAAGACAAGAAGAAGATTTTGCCTTGCGCAGCCTACCTGCAGGGCGAATACGGGATCAGCGGGCTGTACGTCGGCGTGCCCTGCAAGCTTGGCGCCAGGGGGTTGGAGCAGATTATTGAGATCAAACTTACCCCCGAAGAGAAAACGGCGCTGGATAAGAGCGCGGCTGCGGTGAAGGAGTTAGTCGCGGTGATTGGGGTTTAGTTTGACCATAGTCGTTGACCATGGTATAAACAGGCAATGAAAGAAGTGGCCATATCCGAGTTCAAGGCCAAGTGCCTGGGCATGCTGGAGCAGGTGCGGAAGACCCGCAAACCGATTCGGATCACACGCTTTGGTAAGCCGGTGGCGGAGGTGATTCCTCCATCTCCCGGGGAGCGAACCGGCAGGAAGCTTGGATCCATGGCCGGAACCGCTCAGATTGTAGGAGACATCGTTGGCCCCACCGGAAGCTGGGACGACTGGGAAGCCTCTCGGTGAAGCTGCTGCTTGACACTCACATCTGGCTGTGGAGCGCACTCGAACCGCAACGCCTTGGCCGCCGGGTAGGCAAAGCACTGGCAGATCCTGCGAATGAATTGTGGATTTCCCCGGTTAGCGTAGGTGAATTACTAGTCTTGCTCCGCAAAGGACGTCTTACACTGCCGGGCGATGTGGCAGCATGGGTCGCGAAGACAATGGAGGATTTGCAACTCACTGAAGCGCCCTTCGCAATTGAAGTCGCGCTTGCCATATCATCGATAAACTTTCCGCACGGCGACCCGGCTGACCACTTCCTTGCAGCTACCGCAAAAGTGTTTGACCTGACCCTAGTCACTGCCGACGAGCGCCTGATACGCCTGCGGGAAATTAACGTTTTAGCGAATCACTGAGGCTACACCCTTTCAATCACCACCGACTTCACGGCTGCGTCTTTCAGCGGCTTGTCCTGACGATTGCGTGGGGTGGCTACGATTTTCTCTGCCACGTCATAGCCTTCTACTACTTCCCCAAAAATTGTGTGCTTGCCGGTGAGCCACTGCGTCGGTGCAATGGTGATGAAGAACTGCGAGCCGTTGGTATTGGGGCCGGAGTTGGCCATCGCCAGCTTGCCGGGTTTGTCGAAGCTGTGCGGTGAGCCCTTGGTCTCGTCCTCGAACTGGTAGCCCGGGCCGCCGAAACCGGTGCCAGCCGGGTCGCCACCCTGAATCATGAAGTCTGGAATCACGCGGTGGAAGATGGTGCCGTCGTAGAGGCGGTCTTTGCTCTTCTTGCGGCTGACCGGATGAGTCCACTCCCGTTTGCCCTCGGCCAGGTCGATGAAGTTAGCAACGGTTTTGGGCGCTTCTTTTTCGAAGAGGCGGCAGACGATCGTGCCCTCGCTGGTATTGAAGATGGCGTAAGTACCGGGTTGACGAGCCATAAGATTCCTTTCGTTTCGAAAATACGAGGGCAAGATGCCCTCGTGACAGCCGGAGCCTGCCCTGAGCGGAGTCGCAGGGCTGGCGCTACTTTGGAGCGGTTGCGGGTGCGGCCGGCTTCTTGACGGCTGGCTTCGTTGCTGTTCCTGCCGACGGTTTGGCGGCCGGGGCCCCTTTGGTGATGACAATGTGAATGATTTTAACGGGCCGATAAGGACGATCGTTGGAATCGCGGCCCATGCGCGCGATCTGCTTCACCAGGGCGATGCTGGGCTCGTCGCATTGACCGAAGAGGGTATATCCGCCATTCAGGCTGGGGTAGGGAACTTCGGTGATGAAGAATTGCGAGCCATTGGTGTCCGGTCCGGCGTTGGCATAGGCCAGGCGTCCCGGGCGGTCGAATTTCAATGTGGGTGAGGTCTCATTCTTGAACTCGAAACCAACCTCGCCACTGCCGGTGCCGGCGGGATCTCCACCCTGAATCATGAAGTTCGGGATCACACGATGGAAGATGGTGCCGTCGTAGAGTGGAACGCCATGCTTCTTGGCATGCGAGACCGGGTTGGTCCAGTCTTTGGTGCCCTGGGCCAGGCCGATAAAATTCGCTACGCCAATCGGGGCCACGTCGGGAAACAGAGTGCAAGTCAGCTTGCCCGCTGTAGTCTCGATGATCGCCGTGGGATGGGCTGGAGCCGCAGCCGCCGGCTTAGCGGCGGTGGTCGCCGCTGGTTTCTTGGCCGGGGCGGCTTTGGGCGCGGGCGTAGTCTGCGACCATCCTGTCGAAGTCGCTGCCGTCAGCAAACAGATTAAAAGGCAATTTCGCATGGAAGCTCCTGATTACCGGGCTCTCCCGGCCGGGCAGATGAGGACACCCGCCCTTTTTACGTGGTTTGTGATGACTGCGAAGTACGATTCTATCCTAGAGTCGAAAAAAAGTTATTGATGGCTCGATGTTCGCGCCGCCTCGGCCTGCATTTCACGGCTTACCCGTTCGACCTCGGCGAAGACGCGCAGCAGATTTCCCCCGAGAATTTTGTGAATGTCTTTCTCGCTGTAACCGCGATCCAGCAGAGCCTGGGTGATCTTGGGCAAGTCGGCGGCGGAGTCCATGCCTTCCGGCATGGCGCCGCTTACACCGTCGAAATCCGAACCGAGACCGACGTGATCGATGCCTGCGACTTTAGCGATGTGGTCAATGTGATCGATCAGGGACTTGAGCGGCGGGCGTGGAATTTTGGCAGCCCATTCCCGCTCGATCCGGTCTTTGTCCAGATAAGTGACCGGTTTGCCGGCGGCCTTCAACTCTGCGAGGTGGGCCTCGACTGCGGCGTCCGTGTCCTTTTGCTGGGCCTCGGCTGCCTTGCGATAATTTTCGTCAATGAAGGCGGAATAAAAGTTTGCCTGTACAACGCCGCCGTTTTTAGCCACGGCGCGCAGCATGTCATCGGTCATGTTTCGGGGATGATTGGTCAAGGCGCGGGCTGAGGAGTGCGAGGCGATAACCGGGGCTTTACTGGTGGCAATAGCGTCGAAGAAAGTTTTGTCCGCCACGTGGGAGATATCCACCATCATGCCCATGCGATTCATTTCCAGGACTACCTGCTTCCCAAAATCGGTGAGGCCGTTGTGATGCTCGATTTTGGGATCGTTGATGTCTCCGGAAGAATCCGCCCACTCGTTGGTGTTCGACCAGCTCAGAGTCATATATCGAACGCCCAGGCGGTAGTAATCGCGCAACAGATGAATATCATTTTCGATGGAGTGCCCGCCTTCGATTCCCATCAGGGCGGCCAGCTTTTTTTCTTTGTGGGCGCGCTCGATATCCGCGACCGAAAAGGCCATCATCATGCGATCAGGATGACGCGCCGCCTGTTCGTAGACAGAATCAATCATGTCGAAGGTGTACTTGGCGAAGTGTCCGCGAGTGGTTTCGGGGTCGGCCCAGATGGAAAAGAATTCCGCACCCAGATTACCGGCTCCGGCCTTGTCGAGGCTGATATGGCCGATGTCTTTGGGATCGGTGTTGCCGATGTCGAAGCCTTCGAACAGAAAGCGCTGCGGGGTGTCGGCGTGGGTGTCGACGACGATAGCGGAGTTGTGGATGGCGCGGGCCTGAGGCGTAACCGCCTGAGCGGCCAGCGGGACAGAGAGGAGCAGGAGGACAAATATCCGGAGAGTATTCATTGTTTTGGAGACGCCGAGCGATTTTATACGGTTAGAGGAGTTGGCGTAAGCCCTGTCATCCTGAGCGCAGCAATTTCTTCGCTTCGCGAAGAAATTGCGGAGAAGAAATTGCGGAGTGGAAGAGCCCTATTCTCTCGCATGACGATTGTGACCGGGTTAAATCCGTTAAATCCAAAGACCGCGGGGTTGGTTGAGCGGGTAGGGGTCCTTCGACTGCTTGAGACGTTTCGCGAGCGAAACGTCTCACTTCGCTCAGGATGACAAAAGCAGGTTGGTGCAGATGAAAGTATTATTGCAATGACAAAAGTAGGCTGGTGCGGATGAAAAGTATTATTGCTGGGGGAGTGCGGCGGTTTCGAAGGCTGTGGGAATGGGCGGTTCGCCGGCCAGCATCATGGATTCGCGCCAGTCGGTGTAGCGTCCCGAGACCATTACGTGGAAGACCCACTGATGGCGCTCTTCTTCCGGCTCGATCAGGCCTTGTTCTTTCAAAGGCATCATGTAGTCCTGGACCCACTTGATCTGCTCCCGGCTCAGGCCACGGCGCTGAATATCCACGGTGATGCCCGCGAGATGGGAAGAAGCGATCTCGCCTTCCGCCGGCGCTGCGTTGCGATTATGACGGCGCAGCTTCTTTTGCACTTTGACGGTCCGGACAGCGGAGTTCACCTGGATCTGGTCATGGAAGCGTTTGTAATAGGCTGCGCTCAGGTCATCGAGAAATTCACGCGTCCAGGGACGGCAATAACGGCGGTCGGGATCGAGACGCGGATCGAAGCGAAGCGTGGGGCCGGCAACGATCGGAACCAGGTCTTCGCTGGCTTTCAACTGCTCCAGTTCGGCGTCATCCTGGATGCGCGGCAAATCCATGCGGTCGATTTCCTGATTCTGCAGCAGCAGCGATTCGCGCGAAGGACGAAATACCGGATTCCAGCGGAGCAGGCGCAGGTGAGCGCGACGGACAACTCGTCGAGAGCGACGCGGCGCCACGTAGCTGTGCAGAGCGAAAGCCGGCGCACAGAGGGCAGCCAGTAAAAATAGAAATGTCGCGCTTTGAACCTTAACCTTCACGAAGTGGCCTCAAACTTTTTCCGGCTCTGTCCCAGGGCGCTGGAGACAGGCGCGTATTCTAAACCGCGGCTGCACAAAAACAAGGGCTTTTTTTGAAGCCCCGGAGCCGCTCTTGAAGAGCGCTCCGGGCCGTTACCCTTGGTTACTGACTCGCGCTAACGGCGCGCCCGTGGCAACCGTTATATGTAGAAGCAACCGGGATGCCAACTAGACGGTAAGTAATTTACAAGAGGTTACGGTCGAAAACGCCCTGTTTACAGGCCTTCAGACGCTTTGGAATGACAAACTTCGTTGCCGCGATGACAGTTCCCGACACGCCACTTTAGTGGTGTTACGAATGAGTGTCCATTTTTGGACGTTATTTGCTGAACAAATCGCCAATGGCCTGCTTCATCACATCGCCGCCAACCTCAGCAATGGAGCGGGTCAGAGGGATGTCCTTGGGGCAAACCTCGACGCAGTTCTGGGCGTAGCCGCATTCCTGGATGCCGCCGTCCCCCATCAATGCCACCAGGCGCTCGCGCTTAAGGGCTGCCCCGGTGGGATGGGTATTGAACAGGCGTACCTGCGAAATGGTGGCGGCGCCGACGAAGCCGGTGTCCTCGTTGAACTGGGGGCAGGCTTCCATACAACAGCAACAAGAAATGCAGCGAGACAGAGGATAGGCCTCTTCCTGTTCCTGCATGGTCATGCGGGGGCCGGAACCGAGGTCATAACTGCCGTCGATGGGTACCCAGGCCTTTACCGCTTTCAGATTTTCGAACAGGACGCTGCGGTCGACCGCCAGATCGCGAACTACGGGAAATTTGGAGAAAGGCTCGAGCCGGATGGGCTGTTCGAGCTTGTCGACCAGAGCCGAACAAGCCATGCGGGCCCGGCCGTTGATCAGCATGGCGCAGGAGCCGCAGACTTCCTCGAGGCAGTTCGAGTCGTAGGTAATGGGCGTAGTGGCTTTGCCGTCGCGAGTGACCGGATTGGCCGCGATTTCCATGAGCGACGAGATCACGTTCATGCCAGAATGCCAGGGGAGTTCGAATTCCTCCCAGTGGGGCCGGACGTCGGGGTTCGGCTGACGTTTGATTTTGAAAACTACGGTTTTGGTATTAGCCATTTGCTTTTAGTCTTGCTCGAACCGCGTAGCCCCGGACGCCCCCGTCCGGGGAGGCGAGCCGAGCTCGCCAAGTTTCGTACTGCTTACATCTAGCACCGCGTCCGAGCTTTCCTCGGATGGGCGGACGAGGGCGTCCTCCCCTACATAAATCATTTCACCGCGTCGTATCTTCGCGGGCGCGGTGTTATCAACGAGACATCTACCGGTTCGAACTCAAACTTCGGCTCGTCGGCGTCCGGCGCGAAAGTTGCTTTTGTGGTCTTGAGCCAGTTCTTGTCGTCGCGCTCGGGGAAGTCGGGTTTGTAATGTGCGCCGCGCGACTCGTCGCGCAGGGCTGCGCCTTGAGTGATGACGCGTCCCAGTTGCAGCATGTTGTAGAGTTGCCGCGCGAACACTACCGATGTGTTGGCCCACTGGGTGCGGTCGCTCAGGTTGATGTGGCGGAAGCGTTCCAGCAGCCGGCACAGCTCGGCATCCGTTTCCTGCAGATTCTTGTTGTAGCGAATCACCGTGACGTTCTTCGTCATCAGGTCGCCCAGTTCGCGCCACAACTTGAAGGGGTTTTCCGTGCCGTCCGCCTTCATCAACGTAGCGTTGTTTTCTTCCTGGCGCTTGCGCTCGGCTTCGAAGTATCCATTGCTGGGCGCGGCTTTAAGGCTGCGGGCGTAGTTCATGGCTGTCGGCCCGGCAACAAACCCGCCATAAATGCAGGAGACTAGAGAATTCGCGCCCAGACGGTTGGCTCCGTGGTACTGGTATTCGCACTCGCCTGCGGCGTAAATGCCGGGGATGTTGGTTGCCTGCGTGAAATCCACCCAGAGGCCACCCATGGTGTAGTGCATGCCGGGAAAAATTTTCATCGGCGTGTCGCGGGGATCGTCGCCCACGAACTTTTCGTAAATTTCGAGAATGCCTTCGAGCTTGCGGTCGAGGATCTTGCGATCGATGTGGGTCAGGTCCAGATAGACCATCGGTTTGCCGTCGATCCCAAGGTTGTACTCGTACACTACTTTGTGGATCGCGCGGGTGGCAATATCGCGCGGCACCAGGTTGCCGTATTTCGGATACCACTCTTCGAGGAAGTACCAGCGTTCTTTTTCCGGGATCGTCTTCGGATCTCGCGTGTCGCCCGGAGTTTTGGGCACCCAGACGCGTCCACCCTCTCCGCGAGCGGATTCTGACATCAAGCGCAGCTTGTCTTCGCCGGGGATACAGGTGGGATGGACCTGGATGAACTCGCCATTGGCGTAGTAACAGCCCTGCTGATAGAGAGCGGATTGAGCCGAACCGGTGCAGACCACGGAGTTGGTCGAGCGGCCGAAAATGGCGCCGTTGCCGCCGGTGGCGATGATGATGGCGTCGGCAGGGAAAGTGCGAACTTCCATGGAGCGCAAGTCCATGGCGCAGATGCCGCGGCAGACGCGATTGGAGTCGAGCACCGCCGAGAGAAATTCCCAGTGCTCGAATTTGCGGACTTTACCTTCAGATTCGTAGCGGCGCACCTGCTCATCGAGCGCGTAGAGAAGTTGCTGACCGGTGGTGGCGCCGGCGAAGGCGGTGCGATTGAACAGCGTGCCGCCGAATCTACGGAAGTCGAGCAGTCCCTCTGGCGTGCGATTGAAAGGCACTCCCATGCGATCAAGCAAGTCGATGATGCCGGGAGCGGCTTCGCACATGGCCTTCACCGGAGGCTGGTTGGCCAGGAAATCGCCGCCGTAAACCGTGTCGTCAAAATGCTGCCAGGTGGAATCGCCTTCACCTTTAAGATTCTTGGCGGCGTTGATGCCGCCCTGGGCACAGACGGAGTGCGAACGCTTTACCGGCACGATGGAAAATAAATCGACGTGTCCGCCCATCTCGGCGATCTTGATGACAGCGGAAAGTCCGGCCAAGCCACCGCCGACTACTATGATTTTCGGAGTTGATGCCATCTCGTTTGAATTTCCTGTCTAACCCAATACCTTTTTAACCACCGAGGACGCAGAGGAGAATTTTGAGGTTCCCTTGCCCTGCGTCGTCAATTCAATCCAAGTTCCGCATTCCAGTCTGCGCACCCGCGTATGACTCATGCGCGCCATTCTCTGGACCGATGGGCTGCAACGGAGTCTTCAAGAACGAATACATAGTGACCGCGCCCACGGTCATAAACAAGAGTCCGATTACGCAGCAGACGTAACCGAAGCGCCGCCGGGCCGCGTCGCCGGTCGTGATTCCCCATTTGGCGGCGAACAGCCACAATCCATACGCGAAGTGCCAGGAGGCACAGAAAATTCCGACGGCGTAAAACGCGATGGCCCAGGTGTGCTGAAATTCCAACTGCACCTTGCCAAAGGCCGCGTCGGGATGAGTCAGAATGTGAACCCCACTGAAGCGCAGATGCCAGGTGTGCCATACGATGTAGAAGAAGGCGATGCCGCCGGTCCAGCGCTGCAAAGTGAACATCCAGTTGCCGGCCCAGGGATAATCTGTGAGGTTACTCTCGCCCCGGAACCAGATATAGAAGCCGTAGACGGCGTGATAGAGGATCGGCAGCCAGATCCCGAACAGTTCGAGATAGAAAACGAACGGAAAACTCGACAATAATTCGACTTGCTTGGCGTAGGCTCCGGGGCCGCGGGTAGCGAAAGCATTGGAGACGAAATGCTCGATCAGGAACGCGCCTACCGGAATGATGCCGCTCAAAGAGTGGAGTTTGCGCAACAGGAATGAATGTCCCTGGCCGGCGCGCAGAGGAGGAACGCCTTCGTGAGTGCTGATGGGAGTTGAAGGACTGGCGGTTGTCGCCACTGGACCCCTTGTGGTGTCAAAGATGACTGAGGAACCTTTTATTATCCGGGTGCGAGAGAACAGAGTCAAGAACACCAGTTCTCGGTTCGCGGTTCCTAGTTCTTAGTTAGATACCAGTCGAGGAATTGCCGGAAAGCTGCGCCGCGGTGACTATACTTTGCTTTCTCTTCCGGCGTCAGTTCTGCGAAGGTTTTTTGAATGGACGGGAAGTAAAAGAGCGGGTCGTAGCCGAATCCGCCGGATCCGCGCGGGGAATCGAGCAGAGTGCCTTCGGCCTGGCCGCGAAATATGTTCAGGATTTGCCCATCGCAGGCGGCCGCGATCACGCACACAAATCTTGCAGTGCGATTCTCCGGACGAATTTTTCTGAGTTCGCGAATCAGACGTGCGTTGTTGGCCTGATCGTCGGTGTTGTTCCCGACCAGGTGAGGCTGGTCGGCGGCATAACGAGCGGAGTGGACGCCGGGAGCCCCGCCGAGCCCATCCACTTCGAGGCCAGAGTCGTCGGCCAGGACGATTTCTCCGGGCGCGTAAGCACTGTAGTACTCGGCTTTTTTGCGGGCATTGTCCTCGAAAGTGAGGCCGTCCTCGACGGCAGTGGGAATGGAAGCGAAATTCGGCAGCGACTCGATTTCAATTCCCAAAGGCGAAGCGGCTCCGGCAAAGTCACGCAGCTTTCCCGGATTGGTGGTCGCGATGAGGACGCGAATCATAGATTAACCCTGCGCCGGTCGAAGGGGATGAGCACGAGAACCAGAATGACGGTGGCGAAAGAGATCGATGCTCCGATCTGGCGGTCGCGCGTGCGGGTGAACGTAACCTGAACTTGATGATCCCCCGCCTCAACCGGAATGACCATTTGGCCGGTAACGTCGAGTTGGCCGGTTTGCACGGGGCGGTGGTTCACCTCGACCTTCCACGCCGGGTAATTAAACAATTTGAGCACGAGTTTGCCGGGTTGGCTCACATTCGCGCTAAAAGATTTTGATTCGGGTCCCCACTGGGTTATCCGGATACGGGATGTGCCATTGCCCTCGAAGATCACACGGCGTGCGTCATGGTTGATCTCGTAGACATCGACGCCGTTGGGCACGTACTCGTCGATGCCCTCGTAGCCTGAGCCGTCCTGTTGATGGTCGACCATCTCAGCGATGTCGCCGCGGTCGTCCCACCAGGGCGGCTGGATGCGATGCCATACCACAGCCAGGACAGCCAGCATCGCCAGACAGGCCAGAGCCCGGATCAGCCAGCGTCGCGACGCCATGGTTACGAACAGAGCGAAACCTACGTTCAGACAGAGCAGCCAGCGCAAGGGAAGTTGCACATAGCGCATTTCGGGAAGAAAGCGATAGAGCCAGAAACTAATCGAAGTAAGCAACAAGGCACATGCGGCTGACCACGCCGTGAGCATCGCCCAGAATTCCGGTGCGCGATTGCGCCAGGCGCGTGCCAGAAACCAGGCCACGGCCATGAGGATCATTTCGGCGACCGATACGACAGAAATCAGCATGTTAAAGCGATCGTGATCCGGGTTGTTGAGGTTAGTGAAGATGAAATTATCCTGGGGGCGAACGCCCAGTGAGAGCACCTGCGCAATCTCCACCCACTTCTTCTCGTACAGAACCGGCACCACGTAAAACGCGGCCATCGCCAGGCCGAGGAGCACAGCCGCTGCTCCGTTGACGAGCGGGCGGAAGGAACGTCCTTTGACGGCAATGATGGCCAGCATCAACGCCAGCAAGTAAGTCAACATCACGGCAGCGGGGATGTTGCTCAACCAGGCGGCGGCCACAATCAGACTTAGATAGAGAACGGTGGTTCGATGGTTTTTCTCAAAGCGCAGGAGGACCAGCAGAAGCAGAGGCAAGAGCGCGCTGACCAGCAACTCGGCAACGGCGCTTCGCCAATAGACGTTCACAATGTGATACGGATTGGCGGCATACAGGGCAGCCGCGAAGGTAGCATCCGGGCGCGGCATGAAACGGCGCGCCAGCAGAAACATGGAGCAGCCGGCGAGCGTGAGCGCGATCCATTGATAAACCGCGGGCACGATCGTCCAAGGCAGGAACGATCCCAACGCTGCTCCCAGCATCCAGGAGACTGGCGGGTAGAAAATGAAGCGTGCCTCGCCATAGCCAAAGTGGGCCAGCGCCGCCCAACGCGGATAAATAATGCCAAGCCTCCACTGACCAAGCACTTCCATCCAGGAGTTCAAGTGAAATTCGAAGTCGTGTCCGGAAGGGATTCCCAGAAAAAAAGTCGGCACGAAGAGCGCAAACGCCGTAGCCATGATGATCAGAAGCGGAGCGCCATAAAGCGGGCCGCCCCAAGCGACGGGAGGCAAAGGCGTCGCTGCCATGGTTTTCCGCGCAGGCTGGACTGGCACGGAAGGATTGTTGCCCAATTGAGGAAAATGGGCAAACGGCATGACGGGGTCATGAGCAGAGATGTCTCAGGATTTTGACCGCAAATTAACCGGCCTGAAATACTGCATCGTTAAACTTTGGATACAGGGTGGAGCAAGCCCGAGAGGGCAACGAGGGTCTGCATGAAAGCATGCGGGCCCTTTTCGCACGAGCGAGGGCCCTTGCGCTTACATTTTTATGAAGAAGTTACTTCTTCGGAATTGCGTTGCTGGCGGAGTTCCTGGAGAAACTCTTCCTGGCCGAGCGTACTGGCGCGGTTGAGCAGTCCAAGCAACAAATCTTCGGGCTCATCGGAGGGCTGGTTGCCGCGGTAATCCTGATCGTCGCCGGCGGTCAGCGCACGGGGTGTGATGAGTAATTGCGGCAGAGTTCCCGGACGGCTGGTAAGGAAGCCGATGAAAGTTCCGACGTGATCACGCTGTTCCTTCGTCCCCGAGGCGAATTCGATACCCATGCCGAATTCCGGGTGCATGATTCGAACCAGGCCTTCAGCCTGTACTTCCATGTCTTCAGCCTTCAGACAGAGAACGATGCCGGAGCGTTCCGGAAATGGCGACTCGGTTTCGACGTAGCAACCACCCAGGCTGAGATCGGTGAGCTTGCATTCGGAAACCGGCTCGGGATCCTCGGGAAGAAATTCCGCCGCATTGGTTACGACCCAGGCCTTAAGAGTCTGACGAAGGTTGTCCGGCAGGTCGATGTAGCGCACGCCGGATTCGCCGTTGGGGTTCGCCCAGGCGACTTCGCCGCGAAGATCCATGGGAGGCTGACCGGGAAGCGCAAATTGGGCATTGATAATGGCGGACGGGCACAGCGGCTGTGCCGCCAAAACATCCAGACCATCCTCGCTCAAATCGAGCAGGATGCCTTCCATGTCCGATCCATTTTCGATCCGCAGTTTCACCGGAAGCTGGATAGGCACCCGGAAGGAGCGGCGACGTTCGCGCTTCATCAGGGCCATGGCGGCGCGCAGACTGGCTTCCGCCTGCTGTTGGGAAATGGGTTTATAGAGAACGAAATTTGCGCCTGCGCCGAAGACGTGGCGCACCTTGGTCTTGTCGCCGAGCAGCGCTACGGTCACGGTTTTGTGCGGAGCCGAGGACTGGTAGGCATTTTGCAGGACCAAAGCCGCGCTGTGGGGATCGTCGTAGTCGACGATCACCGCGTCGAATTTCTGCTCGGTCAGACGGCAGAGCGCGTCGGGATATCCGCAGCACTGTACGCCCAGGCCGAAGCCGGCCAGGACCGACGTGAGCACAGACGTCGCCTGTTCGTCTTTGCAAACCAGAAGAGACTGAAATGTCATAAGCGGGCCTTGTGCCCCGACTCAACTCCCGCGATTAAGGCCAGCGTGGAGCGCGTGGCGCCGGCTTGGGAGCGGATGCCGCACCTGCAGCTTCCGACCCGGCCCGGGCGGCCATGCTGTTACCGTGTTCCTCCACTTCGGCCAGAACAGCGCTTTCCTCATCGTCACTTTCGGCGAGCAGAGGGGCGACTTCGCGCAGTTTTTCAGCAGCCTGCTGTAGAGCTTCAATCTGCTTGCTGAGTTGGGCGAACTTGGCTTGCTTACGGCGTAAAACCTCGTGAATATCCTTCATTGCGTCCCCCAGTGGCGAATGTAAGTACTGCTGAGGCCAGGGTCAACGGCAATCCCGGTCAGGCCGATTACGGCGGTAACCAGCGAGGCTTACTGGATGGGGTGGGTCGAAGCTTCCGGCTTCGAGCGACTGGCTCCCGCCTAGTCCCTGCGGGTTGGCGCGACGGCGCAGAAAGCGCCTTAGGCTTTGCCTATTACTCTGCGGTCTGCCCAAAAACCCACTTTTCCTCCACTTTCCTCTGGACTTGGATGATTTCCACAGCTTTTCCACATTGTATACGATAGAGCCCCATTGCCAGTCCGTCTCTCTGGGGAATAGACTGCGCCCAGTGGAGGCAATTTATGAGAGACATACGCTCAGACCTACGAGAACGGCGCGACTCTGTCAGGGCCAAGAAGGCAGCAATGCAGGCAGCAGTTGAAAGAATGTCCGCCCAAGAGCAGATTTTGGACAAACTGATCGAGGAAGAAGATGCGATGTGGGAAAAGATCAGCCCGCCGCTTTTCGAGAAGAGCGAGTCACAAGGGTCGGCACTCTCACAAGTACTACTGGAAACGCTCAAATCCAAGGGCGGATTCGCATGGCTCGCTGAACTCAAAGAATCAGCCGTGCAGCGCGGCGTCCCGTTCGGGGAGAAGCAACCAGGAAGGGTAATCCACTTTGCCATGCTTGGAATGGCGCAGCACAATTTGGTTTCGCGTGAAAACAATGGCAGGTGGAGACTGGTAGAAGAAGCCGTCAACTGACGGCTATTTTTGTTGGAGTGCCAGTGGGGAGTCAAACGTTTGGACACGTCCTCCCCACCGGCACCGAGACCACGGGGTCGTCTAATGGCAGGACGCCGGAATCCCACTCCGGAGATGCCAGTTCGACTCTGGTTCCCGTGATCATTTAACGGAGAGGCACCGTGGTGATGGCACCTAAGGGTCTGCAAAACCCTGATCGGACGGCGGGCTGTCCCCGCCGTGGGTTCGACACCCTGCTTCTCCGCCAAACTTTTAGAAAGAACAGTGTCACGCAGGGCGTTTGTTTTTACGGGGCTTGTTCCAATATGGACTCTTACACTTGGGGCAAACCATCGGCTCTCCCTGCGTATTCCGTCGCGGTTCCCATTCGTGGGAGCAACGGTTACATCTATAGCCTTTTTTCTTGATGGTGACAATCCCCATGCTCGTAATCTACCAAATAGGAATATACCGTCAAGTATTTCCTCTACAAATATATATATCTTTAATAATATATTATCTAGGTAGGTGAAGGCTGCGGACGTCTTATAGCCTGTTCGTGCCACGGGTTAGCACGAAGGTGGAATATACACTCCTGGAAACAGACCGTATTGTTCTTGGTGAGCAGACCTGGGGGAGGGCTGTTCGGGCGTCCTATAACTCGCGAGAGTTTGGGGCGCTTCTTATTTGGGGCGTTTTTTTCCGCGCAGTCAATTCAGACCTGCCACCCGTAGCTGCTCGTCGCCCTTGCGATCCGATGGTGGGCGAAGTTGAACGAGCTCTGGCGAGACATTCTTGCACCAAAGCGTGCACTTTACATTGCCGATGCGTGAGTTATGATGTGCCGCCGCGTAACCCGCGAATAAAGAAATCAGGTGGAATGGACGCGGTGGATGAGGGAGGGCCACGAGGGGGATCTCGTCCTTGGTTCTGGTGCCTGACTAGCGATCTGCCGCTCAGCAGATGCGCTTAAGGAGACGTGCATGCGATCGATTCCCCTTCGTCTGCGATGCGGCGGCGTCTCGACTTTCTTCCTGGTTGTGTCCGCGTTTTTTTTGTCCACGCTTGCCGCAGGCCAGCAGAGGTTCGTGTCTCCCCGCATAACCGAGGCCGTGAATGAAAGCCAGCGAATAATTCTCAAGGGCAACACTCATCCTCTGGCACGTCCTGAATTCGAAGTTGCCGCTGCTCCCGCCAACCTGCCGATGGACCGCATGTTGCTGGTCCTTAAACGCAGCTCTGAGCAGGAAGCGGCGCTTTTGAAGCTGCTGGACGATCAGCAAGACAAGTCATCGCCAGATTTTCACAAATGGCTGACCCCGGAGCAGTTCGGACAGCAATTCGGCCCCGCCGACTCTGACATTCAAGCCATTACTTCCTGGCTGCAGGCGCACGGTTTCCAGATCGCGCAGGTCAGCAAGGGTCGCAGCTTGATCGAATTTTCGGGAACCGCAGCCCAGGTAAAGGAGGCATTTCATACCGCGATCCATAAGTATGTGGTGAACGGAAAAGCGCACTGGGCCAACGCCAGCGATCCGGAAATACCCGCAGCGCTGGCGCCGGTGGTGGCGGGAGTGCACTCTCTGCACAATTTCTACGCGCAGCCACACGTTCTGATGTCCAAAGAGAAGATAAGCGCCACGGTTAAACCGGGACCACGCCCGCAAGTGTCGTTTTCCAGCACCGTCCAGGCATTGGGTCCAGCGGACTACGCGGTCATTTACAGCGCCAACGGCGCTTTTTCGAGCGGCATTAGCGGACAGGGCCAGACAATTGCAGTGGTGGCGCGAAGCAATCTGTTCAACGCCGGTCAGGACGTTTTGGATTTTCGGAATACTTTTGGCGGGTTTAGTGGAAACCTGAACATCATTCTGAATGGCCCTGACCCGGGCGATGTGGGCGGGGGCGAGGAGCTGGAGGCAACACTCGACGCCAGCTGGTCTGCTGGCCTGGCTCCGCAGGCAGATGTGGATTTCGTACTTTCTGCGAGTACCAATACCACTGACGGTGTCACTCTCTCCGAAAACTACATCATCGACAACAATCTGGCGCCGGTGATGACGGAGAGTTTCGGCGGGTGCGAAGCGGCGGACACCCTCGCCGAGATACAAAGCATTTCCGCCATGGCCGAGCAGGCCGCCGCGCAAGGGATCACCTACATCCTGTCGAGCGGCGATTCCGGCGCGGAAGGCTGCGATAACCCGAATAACGAGCTGGTAGCGCAAGGCCCGATTTCCGTCAGCGATCTCGCTTCCAATCCTTTCACAGTGGCCGTAGGTGGCACCCAGCTCAACGACCTCGGCCGAATCACGAATTTCTGGGACTTGACGAACGGGCCGGGAGGGGTGTCGGCGAAATCGTATATTCCAGAGGATGTGTGGAACAGTAGCTGCCTATCTTCGCAATGCGGCAACAACGCTAACATCGCGGCCGGAGGCGGTGGCACCAGCGTGTTTTTCGCCAAGCCATCCTGGCAATCCGGCGTCAGCGGAATTCCCGCTGACGGGGCGCGGGATTTGCCCGACGTATCATTAACCGCCTCGGATCACGATCCTTACCTGCTGTGCCTCGAGGGTTCGTGCATCCCCGATAGTCAGGGCTTTATTCAGTTCGCGGCAGTATCGGGGACTTCCGCTTCGGCACAAGTATTTGGCGGCATCATGGCACTAGTCAATCAAAAGACTGGGGCGCGGCAAGGACAGGCGAATTACGTTCTCTATCGGCTGGCCGCCGCCGAAACACTTTCGCAGTGCAACGGGTCGAAGACAACCGCGTTTCCCGCAAGCACCTGCGTGTTCAACGATATTACGGTGGGCAATAATGCGGTTCCGGGCGAGGTGGGGTTCGGGGGCGCCGGTGCGAAATATCAAAGTACGGCCGGATACGACCTCGCGACCGGATTGGGATCGACTAACGTCACCAATTTGCTGAATAGCTGGGGTTCGGTCGCATTCGCGGCTACCACCACGACTCTGACACTGACCCCGACGACGTTTGTTCACGGGAGCGCTGCGAACGCGACCATACACGTCGCTCCGACCAGCGGCAGCGGAGTTCCAACCGGAGATGTGTCGTTAGTGACCGACGCCAGCACCTCGTTGCAGGGCGCGGCATCCTTCACGCTGAATGCCGGGGCGGTTTCCGGGACGTCGCAGGACTTGCCGGGCGGCACTTATGCCGTGCACGCTCACTACGCCGGCGATAAAACTTTTGCCGGCAGCGATTCTGCTCCGACCACAATTACGGTTTCGCCGGAAGGAAGCACCACAGCACTCTCGGTTCTCGGCCTGGACGCGCTGGGCAATGTCATCCCCTTTTCCAACCAGCCTTATGGCAACCCCGCATACTTGCGAGCGGATGTAGCGGCTCTCTCCGGCCACGGCGAAGCTTCTGGCAACGTTCTGTTTACGGATAACGGGACCAACATCGGCGTTCCGATCAACGTGAACAGCCAGGGAACGGCGACGACCGCTCAAGGCGTGTTCACGATCTCTCCAGGCGCGCATTCGATTGTTGCCCACTACAACGGCGACGCCAGCTTCAGCGGAAGTACCTCGGCGGCAGTAGCGATAACGGTCATCCAGGCTCCGACTACGTCGGTCGTGGCTTCAACCGTCAGCAGCGTTGCCCAGGGCACTCCGGTCACGTTGGCTGCAACGGTGAACACGACCAGCGGCGGTATGCGGCCCACCGGAACCATTACTTTCTTATCGGGAGGTGCATCGATTGCGACCTCGGGCAATCCGTCTTCCGTGGTTGGAACGGACGGAAGTGGAAACATTCAGAGCGGTGGGCTCACGGCAGCCGAGGCGGTGGCCACCCTGGTGACGACGCTGCCAACTGGCCAGAACGTGATCACAGCCCAGTACAGCGGCGACTCGAACTACGCCGCGTCGAGTTCTGCGCCCATCACTGTAACTGTTCAGGCTGACTTCACCTTTGCTGCCACAACTCCAGCGATCACCATCGCCAATCCTGGCGGCAGCGGGACGACCATGCTTACCATCACGGGCCAACCTGGATACACCGGCACGATTAACTTTTCGGCGGCGTCCTGCGCGGGCTTGCCGCGCGAGAGCACCTGCAGCTTCAATCCGGCTTCCGTGACCAGCAGCGGTTCTACCACTCTCACGGTTACGACAACCGCCCCCCACAGCGCGAGACTCGAAGGTCCGGCGGGATGGACTACAAGTCTCGGAATTACGCTGGCGGGGATCTTTCTGCTGGGAAGCGGATCGAAACGGCGGGCATGGAGCCGCTTACTCTCCCTGATGGCCGTCGTTGGATTGATCATGATTGCCAGTTGCGGTGGTGGCAGCGGCGGTGGTGGTGGCGGCAACACCGATCCCGGTACGCCGGCGGGATCTTCGACGGTGACGGTGACCGCCACCAGCGGCACCCTTACTCACACCGTAACTTTCAATCTCACCGTTCAGTAGCGCCTTGTTCATCAGCGTCCCGTTTATTAGTGCCCCGGGGCGAATAGTATGATTCTCCGATAGGATCGTGAGTGATCCACCGGAAGTTTGCCGCCGCAGACTTTCTCCTGCTAATGGGCAAAAAGGAAGAACCATGAAATTCAAGCTCACCTTGGGCTTCGTATTGTTGAGCAGTTTGCTGATGGCGCGGGACCCGGCATTCGAAAACTTTGCCGATGCCAGCAAACTTATCGCGCTGGAAAATGCCTGGAACCAGGCGCAACTTCACCATGACGCGAAAGCCGTGAGCAACCTGGTTTCCGACGGATTTATTTACACTGACTACGACGGCACGGTGATGAACAAAGCGGCGTTTCTGAAAGACATGCAGGATCCCGAGTATCGCGCCAGCCTGATCGCGAACGAGAATACCCGGGTCATTCCTTATGTAAATGCAGCGATTGTGGTGGGAACCTACCACACCAAGGGAACTTACAAGCGCCAGCCATTCGAGCACTACGGACGCTTCACCGATACCTGGCTCTACCAGGACAACAAGTGGCAGTGCGTGGCCAGCCACACCAATCTGATTAAGAAGTAACCGTGCGCCAGCTCGCGACTAGGAGGCGGAGGCAGAACCTGGGGTATTTAATGCCCGAATTTTATCCAACAGTTCGGACGCAGCCTGGCCCGCTTCCAGGGTAGAGAAGTCCGCTCCCAGCTCCAGCACCGGCACGCCGCATGTGGCGCGAAAGGCCTGCTCCGCACCCGGCGCGCCTTTCAGGTTGGGGCCCAGGATAGCCAGACCCGGCCGGGCGGCGCGCATCAGGATCGAGGCGTCGCGAAGGTTGTTGTTGGTCAGCACGTGGTAACCGGCGCGGCCCAGCAACTCCCGTAAATAGGCCAGCACGTTGGCGGATTGGTCGATGCACAATACGGTGGGGCCGGACTGCGCGGGGCGCGCCGGCGCGGCTTGGCGCTTGTAAAACGCAAGGATAGCCTCTTCCTCGGTGGCGTGGGTATCAAAGAGAGCGCTAAGACTGGTCATCTTCAAAACTTTTTGGACGATCTCCGGCACCACGCACAGCTTCAAATCGCCACGAGCGCTGCGCGTGCTGGTCAGGAGCCGCACCAGCATTCCCAATCCGCTGCTGTCGACGAAAGCGATGTCGCCCAAATGCAGCACGATGTCGCTGCGATCGCGCAGCAAGCCTACGACCTGGGAGTGTAAGACATCGGTCTCACCGGCGGCGATGCGTCCGCTGCAACGGATGATGGTGACCTTCCCGACTCCCCGTGTATCCAGTGAAAGCGGCACAGTTTCCCCTCCGCACAACCTGAGAGGCAGGTTCGAATCGAGGTATTATACCGAACTGCGGCGTTGCCGGTTCCGAGGAGAACCTCCTGGGTCGAGCGCTGCGCCTATCGTTTGGCTTTTTATGAACCCATCCGCCATAACGCAAGACCAGGCACACCGAACTGTCGGCGAGGCGCTGCGAAATCCGATTGTGGTGGAATTCGTGAGGGCGACGGTGAAGGCCGGCTATCGGGAATTCTTCGGAGCGCGCAGTGATGAAGTCTGCGCCATGGCAGACGGTGCATTCGACCGACTCGCAGAAAGCCAGAGCGACCTGGTTGATCCGGAGCGACTGGTTGAGGTGACGTCCGCGCTGTTGGAAGACACCTTCAGGAAATCGGATCCTACCTTCTGGTTCAACCGGATTTATCACCAGTACAAAACCGAAGCCAAGCCGGAGATTGATTTTCAGCAACTGCAAAAGCTGTTGCCGGGCAACCGGGTGTTGGACTACGGCTGCGGCAGCGGTTATCTTTCGGCCCGGCTGGCCAGGGGCGGATATAAGGTTTTCACCACCGACGTGCTGGATTACCGCTATCCCGAAGCGCGGCATCTACCGTTCGTGCAGATGAAATCGCCAACCGATATCTCTTTTCCTGACGACAGCGTGGACGTGGCCATGGTGCTGGCCGTGCTTCATCACATCAATCCGGATGATCTGCCGCGCGTCATCCAACGGCTGAGAAAAATCGCCCGGCATCTCCTGATCAAAGAGGACACCTACGGTTTGCCGGAAAACATCGAAGGATTGAAGGAGAGTCTCGGCACACAACCCTTGCTGCGTAGCTTTGTGGCCATGACTCTCGCGGTGCAGCAACAGGTTCTGGCTCTGATCGATTTTTTCGCCAACGCAATCGCCCAGGGACTGCCGCAGATGAACATGCCGTTCGAGTTCAAGACGCCGCCGGAGTGGCAGCGGGTATTGCTGGAAAACGGCTTCAAGGCTAACCAGAGTTTGACGGTTGGATTCGAACCGGGACGCATGCACAAGAGCTGCCATCTGTGGCTGCTGTGCCAGCGAACTGAGTCCTAACGAGAAAGAGGCGCGGCGCTGGGGAAGCTGACGGCCACCACTTCATTCGAGATGAATGAGATCGTGATATTGGTTTCGCGTTCCTGGAGTGGAGCAGCGCCGGAAAAAGGTTCATAACGCCACTGCCGCACAGCTTCGACGGCCGCCGCAGCCAGAGCGCGATCCCCGGTGAGCACTCGGACCCGGCTCACTGCGCCGTCGTATCCCACCACAGCCTGCAGAGAGACTTTGCCGCGAGCCTGCGTCTCCGGGCATACCGGATACACCAGCTTGCGAGGGCGACCCGAAATTTGCATCCGCGGCTCGTCCGAGGCGGTCTCGTAGATCTTAGGAGCGGCTGCAGCTGGGTGATGAACGATTGCCGAAATCTCGTTCGGTTCGTGTTTGGTGACGGTGGCGAGGGTGCGGGGCGGTGCGATGGGCTGTTGAACGCTGTCGGCTGGCGGAGCTTCGCTGCGCTGGACAGCCGGTGCGGCTGTCCCCGCGTGCTCCGTGGAGGTTACCGGGCTATCGGCGACCGGGTACGAAGCAGGCTGGACGATTGCCGGACTGCTTTCGCCGAACGAATGCGTAGCCGCCGGCGAGGATGAATCGGCCATCGGCTGCGCTCCCAGTTGGTGCCAGGTCAATATGGCGATGGCGATCACGACGGCTGCCGTTCCGATTTTCAAAACCATCCGGTTGACGGCGAAGCGATCGAGAAGCGGAACTTTCTGAGATTGCGTCTTAGCCGTGAGCGATTTTCTGGTTCGGGCGGGAGAAGACGTTGCGGCGAGTGACGACGGCCAGAAGTTTTCGATCGTGCCGACGACAAATGCCGCACGCAGGTCTTGAGCGTCGGTCGATCGCTTGCCGTACAAAGCGCCGATGAACTGCTTCTGCCGCGGGTTGAGGACGTTTTGTCGAAGACTGCGAAAATTGCGAAACATCCAATAAAGATAGACGCGGTCCCAGCCGGATGCCGCGGCGTAGACCACCTCCTGGCCGTTATCGAGTGCGACGAGAACCGGTTGCGAGAACAAGGAAGACTCCGGTCGGAATTGAAATCCCGGTGTTTTCGACGCAGTTCGGTTGCCAGACCCGGACGAGGTAACTGGTTACCGTCAAAGATGTTGGGGCCGCGCAGGTTAGCCTGGCGCTTCTCAGAGTGCAAAACTTTTCACTCTTGATCGGGCTTCGTCCCAGCTGCCGCGCTTAGTTCCGTTCAACAGACTGAAATGCGTTGACAATCCTTGGCGGGGCTCTCTAAAAGCGGAAATTATGCAGAAGGCAAAGGAAATAATCCGTCTTCGATCAATGAAGCCGCACTGGGTTGTCGTGGTCGTTATCGGACTTATCTTGCTCACGATGGGTGCGCGGGCAGCCGAACTAAGTGTCCCGGAGAACAGCCCGGTCGTCGCGCCGCACAATCAGTGGCTGCAGGAACATCTGCTCGATGCCGGAGCTAAGCTGCCGTTTTCTTTCGTCTACGACAGGCAGCCGTCGGTCGAGTTGCTGAAAATCTGGCCTAAGACGACCGCGAACCGACAGCTCGACGGCAACCGCATGGAACATACGCTCGTTTGGAGTGATCCGAGAACAGGCCTGCAGCTGCGCCTGACAGCGGTCGAATATATCGGCTCCCCGGTGGTCGAGTGGACGATTTATTTCAGGAACAACGGCAAGGCCGATGCGCCGATCCTGGAAGACATTCAAGCCCTGGATACGTCGGTTGAACTCTCGGGTAGCGGCATTCCAATCGTTCTCTACTCCAAGGGAGCTGGCGGAATGGACTGCTACGCGCTGCAGAAAAAGCCGCTGAACCAGCTTGAGGCTTTCAGTGTTTCTAGCGGCAGCGGCAGCAAGACGATCGACAGCATTCCATTCTTCGACATCATGACCGGCGGCCGCGGCGTGATTGGCGCCATGGGGTGGCCAGGCACATGGGTCATTTCTTTCGCGCGTCCGGCCGAAGGGGAAGTCATGGTACGGGCGGGCATGGCCCGAACACATCTTGCTTTGCACCCCGGCGAGGAGATTCGCACTCCCCAGATCCTGCTGCTGCCGTGGCGGGGCGACGATCTGGACGCGCATAACGTTTTGCGCCGGCACATCCTGCAATACCATACCCCGCACTACGACGGAAAGCCCGTGGTTCTTCCGGTATCGCACGGCGGATGGGGCGGGATGAAAACGTCCACCGCCTTGCACTTGATCGAACAGATCTCGAATGAAAAGCTCGGCTTTGAAAATTTTTGGATGGATGCGGGATGGTACGGCAAAGACCGCCCGGTGGACGAATTTCAGATATTCCATCGCGAAGACTGGTTCCTGTATGCGGGAGACTGGCGGATCAACAAGATTCCTCATCCCGACGGATTCAAGCCGATCAGCGATGCGGCACACGCTCACGGCATGAAATTTCTGTTGTGGTTTGAACCGGAGCGCGCGGTGGTGGAAGCGCCCCTGACCACGCAGCATCCCGAGTGGTTTATTGGAGAAGAGGGAGTCAATTTTGGAGGAAATGATGCACTGCCATTCGTGAAGTACCGGCTGTTTGATTTCGGCAATCCGCTGGCGCGGGAGTTCATGACGAATTTCATGTCGGAATTCATAACTCAGCAGGGCATTGATATCTTCCGGCAAGACTGCAACTTCGGGCCGGCCGGTTTCTGGGCGAAGGCCGACGCGAGCGACCGTCAGGGGATGACCGAGATTCGCTATGTAGAAGGCCTTTTGCAATTCTGGGATGAACTGCGCGCGCGGCATCCCAACTTGATTCTGGATATTGTGCAGCGCGGCGATCTGGAATCGATATCACGCGGCGTGGACCTGACCCGCGCCGACTATCCGGTTTCGCCGGACGCCGACCCCATTGGCAACCAAATGAGCACCGAAGGCCTGGCCTACTGGCGGCCGCATTTCGGGACCGTGCTTATGACGAAGGCGCGCAACACTTATCATTTCCGCAGCGGCTTTGCGCCCGGGCTGGTGTTCGCCCTGTTCAACGTGGCTGGAACCCAGGATCAGGTAGGAAGCTTTATTCCGCCGGGTTTTCCTTTTGACTGGATGCGGACCATGGTCTCGCAGCTTAAACAGGCACGGCCGTATTACTACGGCGACTACTATCCGTTGACGCCGTGCAGTTCGAACTCGGATTGCCTTCCGGATATGGCAGAACGCAGCGCTGGATTCGAATGGGCAGCCTGGCAGTTCAATCGTCCCGCGGAGGGCGATGGCATGGTGCAAGCCTTTCGGCGGGACCAAAACGATGAAGCGGCCAGAGATTTGCGCCTGCGAGGAATTGATCCGGCGGCGACGTACGAGGTCACGAATGTCGATGCAGGAGCGCCGGTTCAATTATCCGGAAAAGACCTGATGCAACGCGGGCTGCACGTTGAAATTACCCAGAAGCCGGGATCGGCACTGGTCTTCTACAAGAAGGTGCAGTAGTCGCGGCGGCTTTCCTGAGAAGCTGATCGGTCGTGATATCCTCGACGCGATTTAAATCCTGCGTGGCCGGATTCGGAGCAGGATATCCGCGCGTTGCCTCGCAAGAATCTGCCGGCGCCCACCTGGAAGGGAAGTGACTTATGGCGATGTCCAAGAACGCTATCCTAGCCGCGATTGCCGTGCTGTCGATCACTGCCGCTTTGACCATTCTTCGCTTGGAAGCTACCGGCGCCATGGCTGCGCCTCGGCCTCAGGGTCCGGCGGCGAGCTCCGGATTCCAGGGCGCCTGGTGTGCTCAGGGTGATCGCACCAAACACTGCTCGGTCAGCGGTAACGGAGTGTTTCTGACATTCACCAACGAGAACGGCGACACCTCGACCGGCCACTTCATCGGCATGTCGCAAAACGTCGTCAGCGCCGACCAGTGGAATTTCGTGCAGGGAACGTTAAGCGGCGACGGCCAAACCATCAACTGGTCGAACGGCACCTACTGGACACGGTGTTCGGGTGGAGGCGGTCACCGCACGCCAAATCTGGATGGCACCTGGTATCGCAGCGGGGACCGTTCGCAGCGCTGCAGCATCCGGCAGAGAAAGGGGAATCTGCAATTGCGCAACGAAAGCGGGCAGAGCGCCAGCGGC
The DNA here is from genome assembly GCA_963822555.1 of Terriglobia bacterium. GTDB lineage: Bacteria > Acidobacteriota > Terriglobia > Terriglobales > Acidobacteriaceae > JAIQFF01. The sequence goes on along the minus strand of CAWGHY010000002.1, from coordinate 1,440,911 downwards.
TCCATCGACAGGCGCGGTCGCGTAACCACCAATTGGTCCGGCACCCAAATCACCGGCAAGCTCAGCCCCGACGGCAACACCATTTACTGGGACAATGGCACATCGTGGAGCCGCTAGAGGATGCAAGAGAAGTGCGTAGAGTATGGTGCGCCCTGAGAGATTCGAACTCCCGACCTTCTGGTTCGTAGCCAGACGCTCTATCCAGCTGAGCTAAGGGCGCAATGCGGGGGTCTCTGCGGCGACTTCGATTATAGCGAAAGCCTGGGAACTTGATAAGATGCCCGGCGCGGATCACGCGGTCCGCACGCGGAGGCGCAATGAAACGGACCGGACCGGCCACTCTTTTGGGCATTCTTCTTTTGGTCATGCTTGTTTCTGCTGGCCTCGCGCCGGCGGTGCGGGCGCAGACTCCGAACGCTAATACCACGGCGCAAAGCGTGAGCCCGGCTGCAGCGCAACCCTTTGACGTAAAGGCGGCGGTGGATGCTTATCTGGCCACGATTCCCGCAGACCAGCGGGCGCGTTCGGACGCTTACTTCGAAGGCGGCTACTGGCTTCTGCTGTGGGATTTTCTCTCCACCGTGGCGGCGATGTGGATCTTCCTGCATTTTCGCTGGTCGGCGCGGATGCGCGATTGGGCAGAGCGCGTCACTCGCTTCAAGGTCTTGCAGGCAGCGTTGTACTGGCTTCAGTTCGGTCTGGCGTTGGTGGTGATTACTTTTCCGCTGACGGTTTATGAGGGCTTTTTCCGCGAGCACAAGTACGGCCTCTCGAATCAGACCTTCGGGCAGTGGATGCGCGACCAGGCGGTGGGCCTGGCTATAGCGGCGGTGCTGGGGAGTGTCGTGCTGGCGATTTTGTTTGCCGTGGTGCGGCGCACGGGCAAGAACTGGTGGGTGTGGGGCAGCGTGGTGGCCCTGCTTTTCTCCGCATTTTTGGCGTTGATCGCGCCGGTTTTTATCTCTCCGTTGTTCAACACCTACACCAAGCTGGAAGACCCGCGCTTCAAGGTGCCGATCCTGAGCCTGGCCCGGGCCAATGGCATTCCCGCGACCGATGTTTACGTATTTGACGAGTCGCGCCAGTCCAACCGGGTGAGCGCGAATGTGAGCGGCTTCGCCGGGACCACGCGTATTTCCCTGAACGACAATTTGCTGAAGCGGTGCTCGCTGGCGGGAGTGGAGTCGACCATGGGCCACGAAATGGGGCACTACGTGTTGAACCATCAATTCAAAGGACTGGTGTTCAACGCGGTGGAACTGGTGATCATGTTCGCGCTGCTGAATTGGGGGCTCAACGCTGGATTGGCGCGCTGGGGAGAGGGCTGGGGAGTCCGGGGCATCACCGATCTGGCTGTGTTGCCGTTCGCGGCGCTGCTGCTGGCGATTATTTCGTTTGTGCTGACTCCGGTGGATAACACGACCACTCGCACCATGGAGTATGAAGCCGATATGTATGGCATCAACGCGGCCCAGCAACCGGATGGAGAAGCTGAAGTCGATCTCATGCTGGGGGAGTACCGGAAACTCGATCCCGGGCCGATCGAGGAGTTTATCTTTTTCGATCATCCCAGCGGACGCACGCGAATTACCGCCGCCATGCGATGGAAGGCGGAACATCTGCCGGGCGCGCCGTTATGGACCGGAGGCAAGTGAGGCACTGTAACTCGGGGTCATGTGGCAAGCCAGAACTGGCTACCAAAGCGGCTTTTCAAGGATTTCCACAGGATTCGGCAGGCTTCGTGCCGAGGCTTCGGCGGAACGTAAATCTTTCCTGCCGAAGAGCAAATCCTACTCGATTACGAAAGGTCGGGGATTAGCCGTTTCAGCAACTTGAGAGTGGCAATGGGGGTGCTTTACATCTCAACAGACGAAGTGGCGCGCAACGGGGCGCTCCAGAGAAAAAACTTCGGCCAGAGGTTTTCTTGAGCGCCCCTTGCATTTCACCGAGTGACAGCCCTCCCCTCTCCTACCGGCTGTCTTTCCCTCCTGATCCAAATTGGTTCGATGAAATTATTCCAGGCTGGGTCACGCACGAAACAGCTAGACCAGAACCAATTGCTCGCCCAGATCCAATCCCGCACTGCGTAACAGTTTGGCAATCACCGGCTCTTTGAAGCGCGACGCGTCGAACTCGACGCGAACCGTACGCTCAGTCTCATTGAAGGTAATGCGCCGGACGCCGTAGACATCGCGCACGGTGTCGAGGGCGCGCATGGTCGCCTCTCGCACAGGAGTGTGATAGCGGTATGCCACTTCGAATTGGGTCATCTGGCCTTTCCTCTGTGGAGCTATGGGTAGACTCGCAAACTACCGCTAAGGATTTGAACTGGGTGCAAAAATCATCCCTAATCGGCTCGTTCTACCGCCCCACCTCGGTTTGACTACACTCTGAAGATACAACAATCGACTGGGTAAGCGAATGAATCTAATATTGTGCAATCGTCTTTTCACGGTCGCACACAGTCAAAATGGAAAATACCGCCAAGTCTGCAACCACGGTCAAAGATCCAGTGTGTGGAATGAGCGTGGAGCCCGCCACCGCCAAGCACAAAGTTGATCGCTCGGGCCGGATCTATTATTTCTGCTGCGCGAATTGCGCGGAGAAGTTCAGGGCTCGTCCAGACGATTACCTGGCATCGCCAGCCGCAGGACCGCAGATCGTAAGCATCGCGCCGGCCGCGGCCAAGGGAACGGCAGGTATCGGCGTTCCGACGATGCCGGCCGCTTCTTCTCCATCATCTGCCGGGGCTTCTTCTCCGGCTTCGGGCCGTGTTTACGTCTGCCCCATGTGTCCAGAAGTGCGATCGACCAAACCGGACGCTTGCCCACGTTGCGGAATGGCGCTTGAGCCGGAGGTGCCGGTAGCTACCACGCGCGTGGAGTACACCTGCCCCATGCACCCGGAAATCGTGCGGCCAGGACCGGGCCACTGTCCGATCTGCGGCATGGCGCTGGAGCCGCGCACGGTCACAGCGCAGGCGGAGGACAATCCCGAGTTGCGCGACATGACGCGCCGTTTCTGGATCAGCGTGGCGCTCACGGCTCCGCTGTTGTTGCTCACGATGAGCCACATGCTGCCCGGAATGCCGGCGCAAATTCTTCCAGCGGGCTGGCAGCCCTGGATTGAATTGATTCTGGCTACGCCGGTCGTGCTGTGGGCCGGTGCGCCATTTTTTGAGCGCGGATGGGCTTCGATCGTCAATCGTTCGACGAATATGTTCACCCTGATCGCGCTGGGGACGGGCGTGGCGTATCTGTACAGCCTGGTGGCAACCATCTTCCCTGGAATATTCCCGCCGTCGTTTCGTGAGATGGGCGGAACGCCCGCGCTGTATTTCGAAGCAGCGGCGGCAATTACGACGCTGGTGCTGTTGGGGCAAGTGCTCGAGTTGCGCGCGCGCAGCCGCACGGGCGCGGCGATTCGTGCCTTGCTGGACCTCTCCCCCAAGATGGCGCGAGTTGTGCGCGATGGCGGCGAGGAGGATGTCCCGCTGGAGCAGGTGGCGCCCGGTGACCGGTTGCGAGTGCGTCCGGGAGAGAAGATTCCGGTGGATGGCTTGGTGCTCGAAGGCTCGAGTGGCGTGGATGAGTCGATGATTACGGGCGAGTCCATTCCTGTGAACAAGGGACCGGGCAACCTTGTGATTGGAGCAACTGTGAACGGCACCGGCTCGCTGGTGATGCAGGCCGAACGAGTAGGAAGCGAGACCTTGCTGGCGCAAATCGTGCGCCTGGTCAGCCAGGCGCAGCGTAGCCGCGCTCCCATCCAACGATTAGCCGACCGGGTGGCGGGCTGGTTCGTTCCCGCGGTGATTGCAATTGCCGTACTGACTTTTGCCGCGTGGAGTCTGTTGGGGCCGGAACCGAGGCTGGCGCATGCGTTGGTGAACGCGGTGGCGGTTCTGATCATCGCCTGTCCGTGCGCCTTGGGGCTGGCGACGCCGATTGCAATCATGGTCGGAACGGGACGAGGCGCACAGTCTGGCGTCCTGATCAAGAATGCGGAAGCTCTCGAGCTAATGGAGAAAGTGGACACGCTGGTGGTCGACAAGACTGGCACCCTGACCGACGGCAAGCCGCGGGTAGCGTCCATCATTACGGTGGCTGAAACTGAAAATGACTTGCTGCGCCTGGCGGCCAGCTTGGAGCAGGGAAGCGAGCATCCGCTTGCCGCGGCGGTGGTTGAGGCGGCCAAGACCCGCGGCCTGGTCTTGGCAGGCGGCAGCGACTTCGAATCCTTCACCGGACGAGGAGTGAGCGGGCAGGTGGATGGCCGGAAGGTTCTCATCGGCAACGAACTTCTGCTCGAAGAAAATCGGATCGACGCCGCGGCCTTGCTGCCGAGAGCGGACGAGTTGCGACGCGGCGGACAGACCGTAATCTTGATTGCGATCGACGGCCACGCAGCGGGTTTGATCGGCATCGCCGATTCGATCAAGAGCTCGGCGGCGCAAGCTGTCCGCGATCTGAAGGGCGAGGGCCTGCGCCTAGTGATGCTGACCGGCGACAGCCGTGCCACGGCAGAAGCGGTAGCCAAGACGCTTGGCATCGATGATTTCGAGGCTGAAGTCTTGCCCGGCAAGAAATCCGAGGTGGTGCAGCGACTGCAGAAAGAAGGACGGATCGTCGCCATGGCGGGCGACGGCATCAACGATGCGCCGGCTTTGGCTCAGGCTGACGTCGGCATTGCCATGGGCACGGGCACCGATATCGCGATGGAAAGTGGCGGCATTACCTTGATGAAGGGCGATTTGACCGGCATTTTGCGAGCTCGAAAACTCAGCCAGGCGACAATGCGCAACATCCGGCAAAACCTCTTCTTCGCGTTCATCTACAACTCGCTGGGAGTGCCGATTGCGGCGGGCGTGCTCTATCCGTTCTTTGGTCTCTTGCTCAGCCCGATTCTGGCGGCGGCGGCCATGAGTTTGAGTTCGGTTTCCGTGATTACAAACTCCCTGCGTTTGCGCAAGGTAAAGCTGTAGAAAGCTGGACGCAGGCTACGGAGTCTTAATCAGTCTTGCGATTTGAGTACCTAATTGCTGAAAATGTCCGATGTTCCAGGTGTAGATGGTTTCTACCTTGGCCTTGAGCGCGCACCGCGCCAGCAAAGCATCGTAGGTTAGACCGCCGACAACCCCAGATTCAGCAGCGTTCGCGATGGCTTCCCAGTATTCTTCGGCGTCCAGGGCGATGAAGGTTAGGCGCTGCGCCATGTCTTCCAGAAAGAACATGGCCTGGTCCGCACTGGCGCGGTGACTGGGTGGCAGGCGAGTGAGGGTCGAGTAAACCTCTGCCAGGCTGTGTGCCGCACAGCAGTCGTGCTTCTTGTCGGCCTTCAGATAGGCCTTGAGGCTGGCTTCGTGATGTATGTGTTGGTCGATGAAGATCGGCACCAGCGCGGAAGTGTCAAAGAACGACCTCATCGCTGTTTTCCCAGGATTGCGCGCTCGCGCTCGCGACGAACTTTGCGGATGGTCTCTTCCACAGTTCCGGCGGGAAGGGGTGAGTCGCCGTGAAGGACCCAGACTCCTTGCTTCTTGTACATGCGCGCTCTCCCCCTGGCAGGACGTAGAACGATATGATCGTCGGAACTTTCCAGTTCGAGAGCGTCGCCGGGGTGGATCTGCAGCGCATCTCGTACGGGTTTGGGCAGGACGACGCGTCCGGCTTTGTCGATTTTTAGAGTGGTATTCATTGTGCCATTTTACCATTATCATTACCATTTCGAATGCCATTTACGCTTAGAGCCAAACCCTTAACCACAAAGGTCACGAAGGTGCACTAAGGAAAGCCTCTGGATTATCTGGCTGTTTCGAGCGACAAAGAGCCGCAGATGGCAAAATGGATGCTGTGAGCACTGGGGCCTCGACGTCATCTCCTCCTTCGGTCGGCAAGCCGGGCATCTCGCGGGCCTGGCGGGCGCTTCGCCATCACAATTTCCGGCTCTACTTCAGCGGCCAGACCATCTCGCTCATCGGCACCTGGATGACGCGCCTGGCGACCAGTTGGCTGGTGTATCGGCTGACGGGATCCGCTCTGCTGCTGGGAATTGTCGGATTCGCCGGACAAATTCCCACCTTTCTGCTGGCGCCGTTTGCCGGCGTCTGGGTGGACCGCCTTGATCGCCGGAAAGTCCTGGTGGTGACACAGATTCTGGCGATGCTGCAATCGCTGGCGCTGGCGGCTCTGACCCTGGCCCGCCACATCGATGTCCACGAGATCATCTGGCTGAGCGCGTTCCAGGGCCTGATCAACGCTTTCGATATGCCCGCGCGGCAAGCTTTTCTGGTCCAGATGGTCGAGGACAAACAGGATCTGGGGAACGCGATCGCGCTGAATTCGTCGATGGTCAATCTGGCGCGGCTGGTGGGCCCATCGCTGGCCGGAGCTGTGATTGCGCTTTCCGGAGAAGGTTACTGCTTTCTCATTGATGGCATCAGCTACATTGCCGTAATTGCGTCCCTGCTGGCGATGCGATTGCCCGGAACCGTGGTCAGGCGCACGACCGATTCCATGCTGGCTCAGTTGCGGGAGGGCTGGACGTATGTTTCCGGCTTCACGCCGGTTCGGACGATTCTGCTTTTGTTCGCACTGGTCAGCCTGATGGGCTGGCCTTTTACAGTGCTCATGCCGATCTTTGCGGGGACGATTCTAAAGGGCGGTCCGCATACCTTAGGTTTCCTGATGGGAGCGGTTGGAATCGGAGCGCTGGTCTCTGCCATGTCGCTGGCTCTGCGAAAGACCGTGCTCGGCCTGGGAAGAATGATTCCGCTCTCGACCGGAGCTTTGGGAGTGGGCCTGGTTTTGTTTGGAATGTCGCGGGTTTTATGGGTATCGCTGCTTCTCATGCTGGTCTGCGGCTTTGGCATGATGCAGCAAATGGCGGCCAGCAATACCATCATCCAGACTATCGTCGATGACGACAAACGGGGCCGGGTGATGAGCTTTTACGCCGTGGCGTTCGTGGGGATGGCGCCATTTGGAAGTTTGCTGGCCGGCAGCATGGCGCACGCCCTGGGCGCACCACGCACGGTGATGTTGAACGGGGTCTGCTGTATCGCCGGAGCGATATGGTTTGCCAGCCGGTTGGGGGCCATCCGAAAATTGATTCGTCCGATTTACATGAATCTCGGTATCATTCCTCCAGTCAATGCGGTGATCCAGGACAGTCTCGGCCGCTGAAATACGTACCATTTCCTGCGAAGCGGCAGGCGTATTCGTAAGCCGCGCACCATTCTGGCAATTGACACTACGCGCGCTGTATTCAACAATTGCTGCAATTCCAATCTAATTTGCGGAGGGGACATTATGGCGGACGAGGGCGAGCTTCCGGTCGCGTCGGAAGGTAGTAGTGCGGGCAAGTGGATTTTGTTGGCGCTCGCGGTGATCTATGTGGCCGGGTCACTGTATTTTATTTTTGACTTGCGCGGACGTCTCGACAAGATGAGCCGGGACCAGGCGACCAGCAGCTCCCAGATTACGGACCTGACCAAGCGCATGCAATCCGCCGAGGCTGATGACGAGACCCTGGCCACGCAACTCGGCATGACCAAAAAAGAGATGGTGGCTCGTTCCGCCGACCTGATGCGCCAGCAGAAAGCGTCCGAAGCGCGTCTGGCGGAACAGCAGAAGCAGCAAATCAGTGCGGTGAGCGGCGAAGTGGCGGGCGTCAAGACGGATATCGGGGGAGTAAAAACCGATGTCTCATCGACCAAGGCTGACCTCGAAGCCACCAAAGCGAAGTTGCAAAGCACCATTGGCGACCTCGGAGTGCAGAGCGGTCTGATTGCCAACACCCGCGGAGACCTGGAAGTCCTGAAGCACAAAGGCGATCGCAACTACTACGAATTCACCCTGGTCAAGGGCGCCAAATCGCAACCCATTGCCACGGTTGGACTGCAACTGAAGAAGACTGACCCGAAGCGCGGTAAGTTCACTCTGAACGTCACCTCTGACGACAAGACCATCGAGAAAAAAGACCGCAACGTCAGCGAACCCATCCAGTTCTACAGTGGGCGCGACCGCATGTTGTACGAACTCGTGGTCTGGACGGTCGACAAGAACAAAGCTACCGGATATTTGAGTACGCCCAAGAACGCCCCGACTCCGATCACGGCAACCCAGTAGAGCGTATGTATCCGGGTGGTCATGTTCTGATCGGCATTGCGCTGCGAACGACGGTGATTTACGGCGTCGTGCTGCTGGGCATGCGGGTAAGCGGCAAGCGTGAAGTCGGTCAGATGACCCCTTTCGATCTGACCCTGCTCTTGCTGCTCAGCAATGCCGTGCAGAACGCCATGACCGGCCCGGATACGTCGGTTCTGGGCGGAGTGGTCGCGGCAGCGACTCTGTTGCTGCTTAACTATGTAATCGCAGAACTCTCCGGTGGAAACCGCCGCTTCCGAAAATTAATTCAAGGGCAGCCCAGTTTGCTGGTGCACGATGGCCAGATCATCGCTGCCCACATGGCACGGGAGCACGTCAGCATGGACGAATTACTGCAGTCCTTGCGGGAGCACGGAATCGCGGGCTTGCCTGAGGTTGCGCTGGCCGTGCTTGAAGTCGATGGCTCGATCAGTTGCCTGAAGTACGACGATATTAAGCCGACTGCGGCCACCCACCTGGTGCGAAGAAAATATCTGCAGAAGCACCAGTAGTAAATCTCTTCTCTACTTGGTCAAAACCACGGGCAGGGGCTGATCGTAGGGCTGGATGGCCACGCTCAGCGACTTGCGCTTGTCGAAATCATCCTTAGTTACGGGAAAGCTGACCACGATAGTGCCTTGCACCTGGCCGTCGGGAAGGATCTTGGTCTCCGGCGGGATCGCGGCCATGGCATGTTCCTTCAGCACCGGAAAAGCCTGAAAGTAGCGGTCGAAGTCTATGGCCGATGCCGCTTCATCGGTAAATTCTCCGGTCTGGGTCGTGAGCTTCCCCTTGATGTCATGGACCCAGAGAGACTTCTTGCCTGAATTGTGCAGCGTGATATTGATTGCCACCATGACCGCGTTCTGGTCGGGAATCGCCACTGCCGTGATGTCGTCGACTGAACCGTTGCCCTGAGGCTTGGCTCGATCCACGAAGGCAAAGATCCCGATGAGGACGGCAGCGATGCCTAACACGATGGCCACGACCTTCGCCGGCGGCAGATTGCGTTTCGCCGTGCCGAACTCTTCGGCAATGTTGATGCCGGGACCGGGGCCAAGGTCGATGGCTGGCGGTCGGTCGAGTTCAGCCGGCTCAGGTTCAGGAACAGGCGGCGATTTTGGCGGGACGTCTTCTGGCATTGGAGGCCTCGGCTGCGGCCATTCTATATGCTTCGGAAGCACACACTCTACATCTTCGAGAACCCCCTTCGCCGTGATACTTGCGTTACTGCTCTTCTCGGACCCATCTCTCCAGATCAGGCGTCATGCTGAGGGACTTTAGTCCCGAAGCATCCGGCGCGAGCTTCCACGTACGCCTCGGCCCGCGCCAGATCCCTCGCCAGCTCGGGATGACGCCTTGAAAGATGGTGTCTCGTTCTTGCCGACCAGCCCCGTGCCCCGTATGCTGATTCCTTCCTGAGATACAGGGGGCATCAATGGGTTCGAAGAATCTGTGGCGCACAGCATGCGTGAAAATCTTAATTCTGTTCCTGACAGGAATTTCGGCTGCTCAGCAGGAGCCGATGGCGACCTCCGCGGTTCACGCCGGGAGGCTGATCGATGTGCGAACCGGGCGGGTAACCAACAATGCTTACATCCTGATCGCCAAGGACCGTATCCTGCGAATTGCGGATTCGGCTCCCGCCGGCATTTCGATCATCGACCTTTCCCGATACACAGTGGTTCCCGGATTGATCGATTCGCACGCGCATGTGCTGGGCAATCCCAAGGACCAGTCTTCCGCCTCGGGGTTGCGCATGTCTTCAGCACAGAGCACGCTTGTGGGGCGTGCATAACCTGCAGATCTGGCTGGACCACGGATTTACCGCCTTGCGGGATGCGGGCGAGAGATGATTTGGGCTACGGCCAGCTGGCGCTGCGCAACAGCATCGAGAAGGGACTGATCCGCGGACCGCGCATGGTTTCCGCGGGAAACTTCGTGTCGGTAAGCGGAGGGCACGGTGACGCGGATGTGCTGGCGCCCGACCAGCAACTCGCCCGGCGTCCGAACATCGCCGACACCGTGGACGATGTGAGCCGGGCGGTGCGTCGCGATATCAAGTACGGCGCGGACTGGATCAAGCTGATGGCCACCGGCGGCGTGATGGACCCGATCAGCGATTACCGGGTGGAGGAGTTGAGCGAAGAGCAGATGGCGAGGGCGGTTGAGGTGGCGCATCGCGCCGGGAAGAAAGTGATGGCCCACGCCGAAGGCGCAGAGGGCATCAAGGCGGCGGTGCGCGCGGGCGTGGACTCGATCGAACACGGCACCATGATGGATGAAGAAGGCGCGCGATTGATGGAACAGCACGGCACCTGGCTGGTTCCGACGCTTTTCTGTTTTCAGCATGATCTGCAAACCGGGCTCTCGCAGGGACGCGATCCGGTGAGCTTTGCCAAGGGAGTTGCCATCGTGAAAGAGCAGGGCCCGGCATTCAAGCGGGCGCTGGCACATCATCTGAAGATTGCTTACGGCGTGGACGACGATGTTGATTTTGTATCGAAAGAATTCGGCGCGCTGGTGAATGGAGGTATGACGCCAATCGATGCGCTACGCGCGGCGACCATAAACGGCGCGGAGCTGCAGGGACGCTCGGAGGAAATTGGAACTCTCGAGCCAGGGAAATTCGCGGATATTGTCGCGGTCGATGGCGATCCGCTGGCGGACATCACGGTGATGGAGAAGGTCGTGTTCGTGATGAAGGGCGGCGAGGTCTATAAGAGCGTCAAGTGAAAAGTCGGCACGGATTCACACGGGTTTTCACGGACCACAAGAATCCGGGGGAAAAACATTCAGGATCTATCCGTGTCAATCCGCGAAGATCAGTGGCCTGAATTTGTACGCGATCGGTCCAGACGGGCGGGACGCCCGTCCTCCATTTGTTTCGTTAGTGAGCCACGGGCAATGGGTTGCGTTCGGCAAACTGCCACTGGTGCCAGTACGGGTAAATTGGCGTCACTTCGCTGGCCCGATCGAGCACCGCCATTTGCGCCGGCGAAAGCGACCACCCGGCTGCGGCAAGGTTCTGCCGTAATTGTTCTTCATTTCGAGCCCCGATAATAACGGTAGAAACGGTGGGCCGTTGCAGCAGCCAGTTCAGCGCGACCTGGGCAATACTCTTTTCGGTTTCTTTGGCGACCTGGTCTAATGCGTCGACCACCTTATACAAATACTCGTCTGGCACCGGCGGACCCTTTTCGCCGGTGACGTGCAGACGGCTGGTCGAGGGCAAAGGCTGTCCACGCCGAAGTTTTCCGGTGAGACGCCCCCAACCCAGCGGGCTCCAGACCAGCGCGCCGACGCCCTGATCCAGTGCCAGCGGCATCAGTTCCCATTCGTACTCTCTGCCGACGAGCGAATAATAAACCTGGTGGCCAACGTATTTGGACCAGCCGTAGCGTTTCGAAATGTCGAGAGATTTCATCAGGTGCCAGCCCGAGAAATTTGAGCAGGCGATGTAGCGCACCTTCCCGCTCTCGACCAGATGGTTGAGCGTGCCCAGAGCCTCTTCAACCGGGGTGAGCGCGTCGAATCCGTGCAGGTGATAAATGTCGATGTAATCGGTGCCCAGGCGCCGCAGGCTGGCCTCGCAAGCCGTAATCAGATGGTGCCGCGACGAGCCGATATCATTCGGGCCTTTGCCGAGCCGGAACGAAGTTTTGGTTGAGATCAGAAGATCGTTGCGGCGGCCGGCAATGGCTTTGCCCAGGATTTCTTCTGCGAGACCAGCGGAGTAGACGTCGGCGGTATCGAAAAGATTGACGCCGGCCTCCAGGCAGATGTCGACCAGGCGGGTGGCTTCAGCTACGTCGCTCGATCCCCAGGCGCGAAAGAATTCTGTGCCACCGCCGAATGTGCCGGTGCCAAAACTGAGTGCAGGTACTTTGAGGCCGGAGCGGCCAAGCTGTCGAAATTCCATAGGCAGTAGATGCGAGATGGCTAGAAGCGATGCGGATTTTGTTGGGGACTGAAAATCCTAAGACGAGAGCATTCGATACGCTGATAGGGGTCCTTCGACTACGTGGCTGCTTCGCTTCGCGAGCGGCCACTCCGCTCAGGATGACACGAAGAGGTCTGGGCAGGGGGAGACATCCTCTACCAGGCATGCTTCATGGCTTTGGCAAACTCTCGGACCGGCAGCGTGTTCAACACGTCTTCTTTGGTGAGCCAGGCGCGGCGGGCTTGCAGGATGCCGAAGCGGATCTTCTCCATATGAGAAGTATGGTGCGAGTCGGTGTTGATCACAATTTTCACGCCGTGTTCCTTGGCCAGACGGAGATGACGGTCGTTGAGGTCGAGACGGTCGGGATAGGCGTTCAATTCCATCGCCACTTTCTTCTGGGCGGCTGCTTTCAGCACGGCATCGAAGTCGAAGGCGTAGCCGTCGCGCCGCAACAATAATCGTCCCGTGGGATGGCCGAGCAGGGAAGTGTTGGGATTCCCGACGGCCTTCAACAGACGGTCGGTCATCTCGGCTGCAGTCTGGTTGAAATGCGAGTGGATGCTGGCGATAACAATGTCCATCTGCTCCAGGACCGAGTCGGATAGGTCGAGCGTGCCGTCGGCCAGGATGTCCACTTCGATTCCCGCGAAAATTCGAATGCCGCCCAGCTTCTCGCTGACGGCGCGAATGCGCTGGATGTGTTCGACCGCGCGCTTGTCGTCGAGGCCATTGGCGAAGGCCAGATTTTTGGAGTGGTCGGTGATGGCCATGTATTGATAGCCGCGCTCCTGGGCGGCTTCGGCCATTTCCTCGATAGTGTTGCGTCCGTCGGTCTCGACGGTGTGCATGTGGACGTCGCCCTGCAAGTCGGCCTGGGTAATCAGGACGGGCAGCGTGTGGGCCGCGGCGGCATCGATCTCACCCAGGTTTTCACGCAACTCGGGGGGAATGTAGTCGAGCTTCAGCTTGGCGTAAATTTCTTCTTCGGTTTTTCCGGCGACAGGTTTTTCGGTATCGAGTGTGGCCAGGCTGTACTCGCTAAGGGTATAGCCCATCTTGAGAGCGCGTTGGCGCAGAGCCACGTTGTGGGCTTTCGAGCCGGTGAAATATTGCATAGCGGCGCCGAACGAATCGGGAGGAAGCAGGCGAACGTCGACCTGCATGCCGCCGCGCAGGCGAAAGCTGACTTTGTTGTCACCACGGGCGATGATTTCCATGAGGCCGGGGAGTTTGATGACGTGGTCGATAAGCGCCTGGCGGGCGGCATCATCGCAGCAAGCTTTGCCGGTGACCAGAATGTCGAGGTCGCCCACGGTTTCTCGTCCGCGGCGCAGCGAGCCCGCAGGGGTTATCTTTTCCACTCCGGGATACTCGCGCAAATGCTCGATAATTTTCTCTGCCTGCCGTTCGGCGGCATCGAGCAGAAATCGGCCAGCGATGCGGCGATAATCCTCGATGGCCTTGAGCAGCTTCTGTTCCTGCTTCTCGCCCATCCGGGGAAGCTCGCGTATCTTTCCCTCCCGAGCCAGCTTGGCGACACCGTCCAGATCGCTCACATGGTAGGCGCTCCAAATCAGCGCGATGGTCTTCGGCCCCAGACCCTGAATCTTCAGGAGATCGAGCATGGAGGGATGATATTTCGTGAGCAATTCGACGTGCAGTGCGAGCTTGCCCTCTTTGAACATCTGCTGCAGGTTCACCAGCATGCCTTTGCCGATTCCGGGAATGGCCAACACTTTCTTCGGATCGTCGATCAGGTCGGCGATCTGCTGGGTCTGGGCTTCAATGGCTTCCGCGGCGTTGCGGTAGGAGCGAATGCGGAAGGAATCCTGTCCGTCGATCTCCAGCAGGTCGGCGGTTTCGTAGAGGATTCCTGCGATGGCTTTATTGTCCATTGCAATAGAGATTAAACAATGTGCGGCTGGAGGGAAAGGTGGGGAGGTAGGGATAGTTTATGGCCGGGGCGAGCGACGGCAGATGCCCTCGCGACAGGCGGCGGGAGGCCGGCGTTACTCATACAGAAAACTAGGAAGCTTTGGTGACGTTGGCGGCTTGCGGTCCCTTTTGCCCCTGGGTGACCTCGAACTCAACGTGATCACCTTCCTGAAGACTCTTGTAACCTTCCGAGGTGATCGCGCTGTAGTGCACGAAGACGTCGGGACTGCCGTCATCGCGCCCGATAAAACCGTAGCCCTTGGCGTTATTGAACCACTTTACCGTACCTTTCAAACGTTCCACGTACGCCCCCTGGGCACGTTCTCTTACGAGGCGAGGCCGCACCCTGCATTTGAGGCAATTGTGCTGCCAGAGAAAGAGCGCTGTCAAGGAAATGTGGCAGAGAAAGCCGCTATCTGCGCGGCTTTGAACCTCGCCGCGACTGGCTGAGCCAAAGGATGCCGGCAATGGTCTTGCCGTCCTTCACGGTGCCCCGCATGACCATGCGAACCGCGGCCGAAAGCGGCACCATGCGAACGTGGATGACCTCGTCCGCCTCGGGTTGAGCCTGCCCCGCGCGCAACCCGCGGGCGAAGTACACATTCATGGCCTCGGCCAGGAAGCCTGGGCTGGCGTAAAAGTTCAACACGCGCTTCCAGCGCGAGGCGGTATAGCCGGTCTCTTCCAGCAGTTCGCGCTTGGCGGCGGCCAAGTCGTTTTCGCCTTCATCAATGCGTCCGGCGGGCAACTCCCATAGCATCTGCCGGGCGGCATGACGATACTGGCGCTCGAGCAGCACCCGAGGTTCTGGCTTGGCGTTATCAATCGCCAGGATCACCACCGAACCGGAGTGGTGCACGATGTCGCGGCGGGTGCGTACGCCACTGGGTTCGAGAACTTCATCGGCGGTGACACGGAAGGCAGGTCCGTGGTAGACCTCGCGCGAGGACAGGACACGAGCTTTAGCGGCGGGTTTCTTGCGGGATGATTTGGGCATGGAAATACTATAAAGCAGAAAACAACCAAGCCAGGGTTGCGTAGCGCCGGCGTCTCGCCGACTGTCCCGGAGGGCATCCTGCCCTCCGGCGGGCGGGCGGGACGCCCGCCCGGACAGCCGCGGGACGGCGGCGCTACGGGGGCCTCGAATAGAAATGCTATGCTGCGGCGATGGTACGGAAACTCCGCATCGCCATCGTCGGACCGGGAAGACTGGGCACGGCCCTGGCAATGGAACTAAAACAGGCGGGATACGGAATCAGCGAAATTATCTCGGGCGAGAGCAGTGCCTCGCGCCGGAAAGCGCGAGATCTGGCCAAGCTTGTGCACTCTCGAGCGGCCGTGGCTGAGGATCGCCTTCACGCGGACCTGCTTTGGTTCTGCGTGCCCGATCGCGAGATTGCGCGATCTGCGCGCCAACTCAGGGAAGCGGCAGCCTGGAGAGGCAAGATTGCATTGCACTCAAGCGGAGCACTGACGAGCAACGAATTAGAGGTCTTACGTAGGCGCGGCGCGTCCGTAGCTTCAGTGCACCCCTTAATGACATTTGTACGCCGGTCCGTTCCTTCGCTTAAAGGTGTGCCCTTCGCGCTCGAAGGCGATCCGGCTGCTATGCGCGCCGCCCGCAGGATCGTGCGCGACCTGGGCGCGCAACCTTTCCCTATTTCCAGGAAACGAAAGATGGCGTACCACGCCTGGGGCGCGTTTACCTCGCCCCTGCTGATTGCTTTACTGGTGACCGGAGAGAAAGTAGCCGCCGCGGCGGGCCTTTCGACCGCAGAAGCTCGCCGGAAGATGTTGCCGATTCTCCGGCAAACATTGGCTAACTATGCCAGGCTAGGGCCGGCAGGAGCTTTCAGCGGGCCGATTGTGCGCGGCGATGCGCAGGTGGTGCAACAACATATCAAGGAGTTAGCCAAGATTTCTGCTGCGAGGGATGTTTACGCGGCGCTGGCGCGCGCGGGGTTGCGCTATCTACCCGCACGCAACCGTAAGGAACTCGACAAGCTTTTGAAGTAGCCTGAACGTTTCGAAACGCACCTTAGTGAAGGTTTACGGACTGCTTGAGTTCGAGAAGAAGGTAGGGGTCCTTCGACTCCGCAACTTCTTCGCTACGCGAAGAAGTTACTGCGCTCAGGATGACAAGAAATTCAGGTCAACATTAAGCGTTCGATTTTTCGGGAGTGGCCCGTCGCTTCGTCGCAATCGACGACTACCGCGCAGAGGCGAACGTCGCCGGTGGCGGCCTCGAAGCGTGCCGGCATGTTGTTCAGGAACCGGGCGATGATCATTTCCTTCTGCACGCCGATCACGCTGTCGTAAGGTCCGGTCATGCCGACGTCGGTGATGTATGCGGTGCCGGCGGGCATCACCCGCTCATCGGCGGTGGGAATGTGGGTGTGCGTGCCGACGAGAGCCGTGACCCGTCCGTCGAGATACCAGCCCATGGCCAGTTTTTCCGAAGTGGTTTCGGCGTGCAGGTCGACGAAAATCACCTTCGCCTTGATGTCTTTCAATAGTTTGTCGGCGGTGCGGAAGGGATCGTCATTGGCGGCCATGAAAACTCGCCCCTGAAGATTGATCACCGCATACGGAACACCTTTCTTTGTGCCCTCGTACACACCCCAGCCCGGCATGTCAGGCGCGTAGTTGGCTGGACGCAGCAGGCGACGGGCCGGACTGTGCTGGTTGCCGTCGGCGCTCTGAAAATAATCGATGATCTCGCGCTTGTCCCAGATGTGGTTGCCGGTGGTGATGACATCGATGCCCAGGTCAAACAGGTCTTCCGCCAGCGCCCCGGTGATGCCGAATCCACCGGCGGAGTTCTCTCCGTTGGCGATCACGAGATCGATGGCGTGATCTTTCACAATGCCGGGCAGACGATCTTTCACGATGTTGCGTCCGGGACGGCCGAAAATATCGCCGATGAAGAGAATGTGCATGATCGAGATTGTGATTCGATGGTAACACTGACTAGTCGTCAGTCGTCGGTCGTTAGTCGTCAGGAAATGCTCAGGGCGCTTGCTGACGACTGACGACGGACGACTGAAGACCTTCATCCAGCTCCGCTGTTTTCAGAAAATCGTAATTGCCGGAAGAATTCAGTGTAAGGTTGCGCACCCGTTTGGAGTGGACCAGGACATTGTCGAAGTACCAGAGATTGACGTAAGGCAGCTGGTCGGCCAGCGTGCGCTGGATCTCCGCGTAGAGCTGCTTGCGCGTGTTCTGGTCGAGCTCGCGGCGGGCCTGGTCGACCAGCGCGTCAATGCGGGGATCGGCGAAATATCCGCGGTTGGCGCCGTTGGGAGGGAACTTCGAGGAGTGAAAGATGTATTCGAAGATGTCGGGATCTTCATTGCCTCCGATCCAGCGCAGGGAATAAAGCTGGAAGAGGCCGTGGGTCACGTCGGAGAAGAACGTCGCGAATTCGAAGGTGCGGATATCGAGGGCGATTCCCACCTGGCGGAGCTGCTGTTGCAGCACCGCCGCCATCAGGCGCGTGCTTTCCTCGGTGGATGATTTCATGGTGAGATGAAAGCGGACGCCGTTAACTTCGGGATATCCCGCCTGCTCGAGTAGTTGACGGGCGCGGGCGGGATCATGGTTATAGGCGGGCACGTCGCCGTTATAAGCCCAGCTCTCCGGGGGCAACACGCTGTTCGCCGGCCGCGCAAAACCACGCAGCAGATATTCGAGAAAAGGGCGGCGGTCGATAGCGTAAGCAACAGCCTGCCGTACCCGCTCATCCTTGAGAACAGGATCGCGCAGGTTGAATGCGAGATAGGCGAGCACGGTGCCGGGAGCGCGGATGATTTCAAGATTGGGGTCGTGCTCGAGGCTCAAGACCATGTCGGACGTGAGGGCATTGATCGCGATATCCGCGCTGCCTTTACGTAATTCGAGAGCGCGCGTAGTGGTGTCGGGCACGACGATGAAACGCACATTCTGAAGATGCGCTTTCTCGCCCCAGTATTCGTTGTTAAGCGCAAGCACAACCTCTTTGTCCGGCTCGGCGCTGACGAAACGGAAGGGGCCCGAGCCAATGGGCTTGCGGCTGATCTCGTCGCCGCTGCCGTAGGGCACAATGCCCATGGCGCCGTCGGACAGATTCCACAAGAGAGTGGCGAAAGGTTCTTTGAGGTGGAAGACGACGGTGAAGTCGTCAGCAGCGTCGATACGATCTACGAATTGATAAACGCTTGCCTTGGCGCTGCGAATCTTTCCTTGCAGCAGAGAATCGAAAGTCCACTTCACATCACGCGCCGTCAGCGGGCGGCCGTCGTGAAACTTTACCCCGTGATGCAAATGAAAAACATAAGTGAGCGGGTCGGGAATATCCCAGCGCTCGGCCAGACCGGGAGCGACGTCCAGATTGGGGCCACGGGTCAGCAGGTCGTCGAAGATCAAGTCGTCGATACGTTCGGACTGAGCGTCCAGACCCACGCGAGGATCGAGGTTGGTTGGGCTGCTCTCAATGATCATGACCAGGGTGTTGGGGTCGGGCTTGCTGGCGCAGGAAAGGGTTGCGGCGAGAAGAACTGCGACGGATATGCAATATAGCGCCTTGAGGAAAATCAAAACCAAGCGCAAGGTCCCCATTCGACTCCCTCTCGCTCGCGCTCGAAGTTCGCTCAGGCCAGGCTCTCGACTCGTTTCGGCGCGCGAGCGCGCCTTCACCTTCGCTCGGGATGACAGGTTTGCTGCGGCCTTAGGCATACGAGATCTTTCCCAAAATCGTTGGCCGTTTGGCACCGGTGGCGGAGGGAATGTTGGACGGTCGGTGGTTCCACGTCTCATACGCCAGCAGGGCGAAGGCGGCGGCTTCTTTGGCTGCGGAGGGCAATCCGAATTCATCCGAGGCTCGAAGCTTCAAGTCCAACGGCCGAAGTTCGTTGGCCAGCATGGCGAGCAGCGTGGGATTATTCGCCCCGCCACCGGAGACCACCAACTCTCGAAATTGGCCGCGAGGCCTGATCACGAAGCGGCGCAACGCCTCTGCGATCGAACGCGCGGTCAAAGCTGTAGCCGTGGCGATCACATCGGCCTTGTGGGCGCGTCCACAGCGTTTGACGAATTGCTGTGCGAACTCGCGTCCAAACTCTTCGCGTCCTGCGGTTTTGGGCGGCCTGCGACGGAAAAATGGCAGGCGGAGGATTTCCGCGACAACCGGTTCCAGAACTACTCCCAAGGCGGCGATCCGGCCATCGCGATCATAGGGCTTGCCGAATAACCGATCGGTTAGCGCATCCATCACCATGTTGCCGGGGCCGGTGTCGAAGGCCACAACTTGCCCGGAGGATGCTCCCGCCGGGATCGCCGTGAGATTTGCGATGCCGCCGATATTCTGCACGATACGGCCGACTTTAGGGTCGCGATAGAGCAGGTAGTCGAGGAAGGGAACCAAAGGCGCGCCCTTGCCCCCTGCGGCCATGTCAGCGGGGCGAAAATCGGAGACGACCGGCACGCCTACGCGAGCAGCGAGCACAGCGCCCTCTCCGGTCTGCCACGTGACCGCGAGCTCGCGGCCCAGGAATTTAGCGGGGTCACCCTGGTGGTAGAGAGTTTGGCCGTGGCAGCCGATCAATTCTGCTTTCAATCGGAAGCGACGTTGGGTGGCGAGAACCGCATCCGCGTAGAGTTCGGCGAGCAGGAAATTCAAGCGGGCAAGGTCGGCTACACTGGCGCGCTTGGCGTTCATGGCTTCGAGAACGGCTTGGCGGACTTTTCTCGGGTATGGGTATTCGGCTTGGGCCAGGAATTCGAATGCGACTTTAGATAAGCCGGAGGCGCGCGGGCGGGAGCGCCCGCTCCACACGAGCTTGATGAGGGCGACGTTGATGCCGTCGGCGGAGGTGCCGCTCATGATGCCGGCGACGATCATCAGCTTGCGGCTCCTAACTTTGAGAGGCCAGCCTGCTCGCCGAGTTTCGTTAGTTGGCGGACGAGCTTCTCCAACTTGTCCGGCGTAGGGGCCGGCGATCTTCGCTTCAGGGCAGATGATTTTTGCTTGAAGGCCGTTACGCGCGCCGCGGACTCCGCCACTCGCTGGGCAAACTTGCGATTGCTTTCCGCTTCTTTGATCAGGGCTTCGTAGGAGCGTGTGACGTACTCCTCGATGTGGCAGATGAGGCAGAGGTCGCCGCCAGCGCGGATGTGCTCGATGGCGGCCTGCTCGATGGGCGCAGCCTTTAGGACGCCTCCCATTTCCAGATCGTCGGAGACTACCAGACCACGGTATCCGATTCTCTTGCGCAAGACGTCCGTGATCCACTTCTTCGAGAGCGACGCGGGGCTTTGGTCGTGGGTGATCGCCGGGTAGTTGGCGTGTCCGATCAGGACCAGGGGCAGCTCGCGACGCAATGTCCGATAGGGATACATATCTTCGGCCCAGATTTGTTTAAACGACTTGTTGATTGACGGGAGTTCAAGGTGAGTATCGAGGTTGGCTTCGCCGAGCCCGGGAAAATGTTTGGCTGATCCGATGACGTTGGCCGCCCGCAATCCCTTGAGAAATTCGCGCGCATAGAGAACAACCTGTTTGGGATCGGCCGACACGGAGCGTGAACTCATGACTGATTTCGAAGCTTCGAATGCCAGGTCGACGACCGGGGCGAAGTCAGTATTGAATCCCAAAGCGCGGCACGAATCGCCAATCACTTTGCCGTGCCGGCGGAAAAGTTTGCGATTGCCGGTAGCGAAAATATCGGCGGCGGAAGGGGTGCGGCCAAAGACGTTGCGGAAACGGTCTACGCGGCCGCCTTCCATATCGACACAAGTGAAAAGAGGAGTCGAAACCTTCGCCTGGCAGTCGCTGAGCAGTTTGTAGGTTTGCTCTCCGCTGACTATGTTGCGGGCAAAGAGGATGACGCCGGCAGGTTGCAGGCGGGTCAGCAAAGCAGCGAGGCTGGGAGACATCTCGGTGCCATCAAAGCCGATGATGAGGAGCTGGCCAATGTCCTGGCGCAGGTCGGAGGAGCTTTTGTGTCTGGGCATTATGGATGATTGTTCTTGATTCTCTTTGCGACCTTTGCGGATTTCTTTGCGGCCTTTGCGGTAAGAAGCCTTAACCGCAAAGATCGCAAAGGGATCGCAAAGGACGCTAAGAAATCCTCTGGAACGGTTATCTCATTCCACCTGCTTTTTCAATTGCGCAAGCAGGTTCAGCGCCTCCAGTGGAGTCAGCGAGTTCAAATCCACTTCCCGCAATTTATCCAGCACGGGTTGAGACAACGGGGTAAAGATGGTCAACTGCGCCGGCGGCGGAGTTGAGCCGGGCGAGAGATGACCCATGAGCTGGCGTTCAGCGTTCTCGTGTTCAGCCAGGACTTCACGGGCGCGCACGATGACTTCATGAGGCAGTCCTGCGAGCTTGGCGACTTCAATGCCGTAGCTGCGATCAGCCGCGCCGGGCGCGACTTTGCGCAGGAAGACGATTCCACCGCCGGTTTCTTTTACCGTCACGTGATAGTTCTTAACGCCTGAGAGCTGCTCGGCCAGTTCGGTCAACTCGAAGTAGTGGGTGGCAAAAAGAGTCTTGGCCCGGGTACGGGCGTGGATGTACTCGACCGCTGCCCAGGCGATGGCCAAGCCGTCATAAGTGGCGGTGCCGCGGCCGACTTCGTCGAGCAGAATGAGCGAGCGCGGCGTGGCGGTGTGCAGGATGGCGGCGGTTTCCGTCATCTCAATCATGAAGGTCGAGCGGCCGCGGGCCAGGTTATCGCTGGCGCCGATGCGGGTAAACACGCGATCGACCAACCCCAGCCGGGCTGAACGGGCGGGCACAAACGATCCTGCCTGCGCCATGATTACAGTCAGAGCAGTCTGCCGCAGATAGGTGGACTTGCCGCCCATGTTTGGGCCGGTCAGCACCATGATGGCGTTCGTAGTCGAGTTCAAGAAAAGATCGTTGGGGACGAAACGGTCTCCACTGCCCAATTCGAGTTGTTCGATGACGGGGTGGCGTCCGGCGACGATCTCAATGTCGGTGGAGTCGTCGAATTTGGGACGGCAGTAATTTCGCTGGGCCGCGATCTGTGCCAACGCCGCCAGCACGTCGATTTCGGCCAAGGCGAGCGCGGTCTGGCGGATACGACGGGCCTCTCCCGCGATAGCTGAACGCAACTCGGCGAACAGGCGGCGTTCGATGTCGACGATTTTTTCCTGTGCGTCGAGAATCTTCGATTCGTACTCTTTCAATTCGGGCGTGGTGAAACGCTCGGCGTTCACCAGAGTTTGTTTACGCTCGTAGTCGGGCGGGGCCAGGTGCGAATTGGCCTTCGAAATTTCGAGGTAGTAGCCGAAGATCGAGTTGAACTTTACCTTCAAGCTTGCGATTCCGGTGCGCTGGCGTTCGCGCTGTTCGATCTGCGCCAGAAATTGTTTGCTGTTGCGGCTCAGATCGCGGAGTTGATCGAGTTCCCGATCGGCGCCAGGCTGGATAACGCCGCCATCGCTCAGGGAGATCGGGGGTTCCGGGACGATGGTGGTTTCGATGCGCTGGCGCAGATCAGCTAACTCGTCGACCGACGAGTGAAGGATTGTGAGGCGTTTTGTAAGATTTTCTTCAGCCACGGGGACTGGTGGGGTCTGCGCGGCTGAGTCGGCCGCGACCACATGGGTAGTGGCGCTGCCGAAACGTTGCAGGCATTTGCGGACTGCCGGCAGCTTCGCCAGGGATGCGGCCAGGGCCAGGACGTCGCGCGGATTGGCAGTTTCGAGAGTGACGCGGCTCAGCAAGCGTTCGAGGTCGAGGATGCCATCCAACGCGCGGCGGAGTTCTTCGCGGGCGATGGTTTCCTTGACCTGGGATTCGACTGCATCCAGCCGCGCGTTGATCTCCGCGATATCGATCGATGGACGCAGCAGCCAGGAGCGCAGCAGGCGCTTGCCCATGGGAGTAACCGTAGCGTCGACCGAGCGGAATAAAGTGACGCCGGCATCGGCGCCCGCGAAGAGCGGTTCGATCAGCTCGAGGTTGCGCACGGTCACTGCATCCAGCACCAGGCAGGTTTGGCGTTCGTAAAATCCGATGCGATCCACATGGCTTAAGGTTCCGCGCTGGGTCGAGCGGACGTAGTAAAGAATCGCGCCGGCGGCAGCCGCCGCAGCCGGTTTGCCGGACAAGCCGAAGCCTTCGAGTGACAACACCCCGAAATGGTTTTCGAGCAGCGGGATGGAGTGATCGGGGGCGAAGATCCAGTCGTCGAGGGGAGTCTCGGCGTAGCCTGAGGTGGTTGAGACTTTCGCGGGCGAGGGCGCCCGCGCCACATTGGAGCCTTCGAACAGCGGCGCTGACGACGCGTACAGAACTTCCTTTGGTCGCAATTGCTGGATTTCTTCCTGGATTCTCTTAGCGGCGTCTTCTCCCTGGAATTCGGTAGCGCGAAATTCGCCGGTGGAGAGGTCGAGCGCCGCGAAGCCGACACGTTCACCGGTCTGCGCAATGGCCGCGAGAAAATTATTTTCTTCCGAACTGAGGGAGGAATCGACTGCGGTGCCCGGGGTGACCACTCGAGTGACTTCCCGCCGCACCAATTTCTTCGCCAGCCGCGGGTCCTCTACCTGCTCGCAGATTGCTACCTTGAATCCCTTGCGGATCAGCTTCGAGATATAGCCTTCGGCAGCATGATGTGGGACGCCGCACATGGGGATGGCGATGCCCTTTTCCTTGTTACGCGAGGTCAGCGTGATTTGCAGTTCCTTGGCGGCGAGAACGGCGTCGTCGAAGAAGAGTTCGTAAAAATCTCCCAGGCGGAAGAAGAGCAGAGCGGTGGGATGCTCCTTCTTGATGGCAGCGTACTGCCGCATCAACGGGGTGGACGGCTCGGTCATTTCAGCGGGGTTCGTGGGCGGATTATAACAAACGCAGTTGTGCGTTCCCGGTGATGGACGTCACAAGGAGTACGTCTATTTCGCTCCTTCGGAGCTTGCTCCCTTGCGGCCGCGACACCCGGCTTACGCCCGGGGCTTTATTCCTTCGCCGCTTCGCGGCTGGCGCGTGCCGGGCTCGAGCACACGTGTCCGCGCGAGACCCTTGCGCCGTCGGTTGGAGGGCGACTTCACAGTTGACGCAGCCTCCGCGCCGATGTTTTCCTTACAGCCATGGAATTGCGAAAGGATCCGATTACCCGCTCGTGGGTGATTACGGGCGACGATGTGCCAGACCACTCTCCCCGCGCGGAAGGTTTTTGCCGGTTCTGTGCGGATTCGCCTATAGCGGCGCAGGTGGTTTCGAACATGCCGGGAGTCGACGGCGGCTCCTGGTCGGCACGAGCCGTGGTGCATCCCGCGCCGCTTTACCGGATTGAAGGGGAACCGGCCCGGCGCGGCGACGGAATTTACGACCGCATGTCATCGGTGGGTGCGCACGAAGTGCTGGTGGAAAACCCGCGGCACGACCGCCAGCTGTGGAACGCGAGCGATGCCGAAATCGAACAATTCCTGCTGCTGGCCGCGCATCGCATTCAGGACCTGAAACGGGACGCGCGCTTCAAGTACGTCAGCATCTTCAAGAATCACGGATCGAATGCAGGGCAGGAATTCGAACATCCCATCTCGCAGCTTACGGCGACTACGTTTGTCCCGCGCCGCGTGCTTTATGAACTACGGGCCGGCCGGGACTATTTCAAGGCCAAGGAACGCTGCGTCTTCTGTGACATCATTGTGCAGGAGTTACAACAGAACCAGCGGGTAATCGAAGTGCGCGGCGATTTTGTCGCGCTCTGCCCCTATGCGCCGCGGGTCCCTTACGAAACCTGGATTCTGCCGCGGACCCATGAAGCGATCTTCGAACGCTTCGGCCTGTCCCGTCCGGCGAGTATGGTCGACCTGGCCGCATTGCTGCGGCGCACGCTGCAACGGATTCGCACCGTGACCGGCGAGTTTCATCTGGTGCTGCATACCTCTCCCAATACATTATTTCGATCGAAGAGCCTGGATTATTGGAGAACGATCGATGACGACTACCACTGGCACATCGAAATCCTCCCGATCATTGGAGGCAAGGCAAAGTCCTATACCTTCAAAGAAGTCTATTATTCGCCGGTGAGCTCGGAGAGCGCGGTCAAACGGCTGCGGGCGGCCAAGATTGAAGGATAGAAATCAGAAAAGTTGCCAGACGCTGAAGCTCGGCGCCAAGCCGGCTCGCTATAATGGCACCCGCTCCAGGAGGTCCTCACTGTTGATCCGTTCCATTTGCGGGTTGCTGTTGTTGGCCGCTGCTTACGCCCAGAACGCTCCGAGCACCGCCGTCGCTAAACAGGAGGTCCTCTGGCAAAAGCTCGCGGCGAACATCAACGAGGTCGATCGTAGCCTTGACGGCGTGCTGGGCGTGGCCATTCTTGACCTGAATAGCGGGCGGAAGTTCGTTTCGAACGGCGACGAGATATTTCCCCAGGCCAGCTCCATCAAAATCGCGGTGCTCGCGGAACTCTACCGGCAAGCCCAATCGGGCAAGCTGAAGCTAACTGACTTGTATACCGTGCAGACTTCGGATCTGGTGCCGGATAGCTCCATCATGGGTGGGCTGACGCCCGGGGTAACCCGGATTACCCTGCGCGATCTCGCGACGATGATGGTGGCGGTAAGCGATAACAGCGCGACCAACGTCCTGATCGACCGGGTGGGCATGGAAAATGTCAACCCCATGCTGGACTCGCTGGGCCTCGTCCACACGCGGCTACGGCGGAAGATGATGGACTTGAAGGCGGCGGGCGAGGGCAGAGAGAATATTTCCACCCCCGTGGAGATGATGACCTTGCTCGAAGATCTATATCGCGGCAAGGTTCTCAACCAGGATATGACGGACGCATTCTTCAACATGCTGGCAACCCACAAGGATGGCTTCATCTCACGGGACTTGCCCGACGGGTTGAAGATTGCGAACAAGCCGGGAGAGCTTGAAGGTGTACGTAACGACTCGGCCGTGGTTTTCGTCGAGAACCGACCGTATGTAATTTGCGTGATGACAACCTATCTGCGGCGCGAGCGCGACGGCGAAGCCGCGATCGCGAAAATCTCGGCCGCGGCCTATTCCATGTTCGACCGGTTGGCTCGGGCCAGCGAATATGGGCGCGTGGTGTCGCCGGGCAACAGCGGCAAGTAACCGGTCCTTGCGCCGTTGGCCGTTGGTCGTTGGCCAATTTCAAGCTTGACGCGCTCGGAGCTACCGACGACTGACGACCGAAGACTGACGACTTTAATATGACTCTTCGTCGCATGAAGACGTATACCGGCGGCCAGGGATACGTTTATCAATATTATTTCGTCGGCAAGCGGGCCGCGCTGCCGGAGGCTCCTGAAGCACCGGCCACCGAGTATATTTTCGATGTCACCTCGGATCGCAAGACTACATTTGCTGTCAGTGTGTTCCTGCCGGAAAAAGCTGTTCGCAACTGGGCGGCACGGCACGGACGGGCGCTGACTGAAGCCGAACAATACGGTGCGGTTAAAATGCGGTTGTTTCAGGCCTTCGACGAAGTGGAAGACATGATGGCAAGCGGCCGCCAGTTGCCGGTGACCGAGGCGAGTCTGGAAACGGCGTTGGGAACGTTAGGGGTGCAGTAGTTTCTCTAGCCGATATTTTTGTGGTTGGGATGCGAGGCTTAGGCGCTTGCTCGGAGGGCAGGATGCCCTCCGGACAGCCGGCGGGACGCCGGCGCTACCTGGCGGGTTACTGTTTGACCTTGTGATTTTTCTGCCCTGCCTGCGGTGCAGACTATAATCACCGTGACGGACGGCATACGCCGGACCGCGAGTTTCGAATCTCTCTATGCCGATACTGTGGCTCCGAGTGGCGCTTTGCTGCTACGGCGTGGGACTGCTCTATGCCCTCCTGGCCTTGACTCGCACCAGTTCGCTCCTGAACCGGGTGGCGCTTCCGGCCATGAGCCTGGGCATGGTGTTTCAGTTCGTTTCCTTGACCGAAGCGGTCCTGATTTCGGGTCAACTCACCCTCACTTCGGTGCACAATTCGGAGTCGCTGCTGTCGCTGATTGTGATGGCAGCGTTCATGATCGTTTACCTGGTGTACCGCACCACCTCGCCGGGGATTGTCGTCTTCCCGCTGGTGTTCGTCCTGACCTTCGTCGCGGCCACCACCCAGCAGCCATTTCTGCTGGCCTCGCCGGGCATGCGCCGGGGGTGGCTGTTCGTCCATATCGCGATGATATTTATTGGTTATGCCGCCTTGTTTTTGAGCTTTGCCGCCAGCCTGCTTTACCTGTTGCAGGAGCGGAGTTTGAAGGCCAAGAAACCGTCCCCTATTTTGCTACGGCTTCCGGCCCTCGAAGTGATTGACCAGATCGGCTATCGTTCATTGCTGCTCGGCTTTCCCTTTATGACGCTGGGGCTGGTGGCAGGCAGCATTGTGGCGCAGGCAACCTACGGGCGTCTGGACTTTCTCGATCCCAAGATTTTCCTTTCGTTGCTGATGTGGGCGGTGTACATGGTGATGGTGTTTACCCGCTGGAACGCGGGGTGGCGAGGCCGCCGGGCGGCTTATCTCGCGACCGGCGCCGTGGTGGCTGCGGTGATTGCCTGGTCGGCCAACTACTACAGTACCATTCACGGGTTCGTCCAATCATGAAGTTTCAGCTCATCGGGGTGAATCACAAGACGGCGCCGGTCGAGGTGCGGGAACGCCTGGCGATCCCGGAGTCGCACCTGCCTGAGGCGTTGCGGCGTCTGGCGGGGCATCCCGGAGTTGAAGAGGGCATCATTCTCTCGACCTGCAATCGGGTGGAAGTGCTGACCCAGACGAAGAATGGCGCGGTGGACCTGCGCGGCTTCCTGCGCGACTACTTTCAAGTAGACCCTGCCGACTACGAAGCGCACCTGTACGAATACCGGGAGAGCGATGCCGTCCGTCACCTGTTTCGCGTAACTTCGAGCCTGGACTCGATGGTTGTCGGCGAGCCTCAGATTCTTGGCCAGGTGAAAGAAGCCTATGCCACGGCACGCGCTGTGGGAGCGGTGCACTCGCAGCTTGATCTGCTGCTGACCCGCGCGTTCGCCGTAGCCAAACGCGTACGGACGGAAACGGCAGTGGGATCGTCGGCGGTATCTGTCGCTTCGGTGGCGGTAGAGCTGGCAAAGAAGATTTTCGGATCGCTGCACGGTAAACACGTGTACCTGGTGGGCGCGGGGAAGATGAGCGAATTGGCGGCACGCCATCTGCTGGCGCATGGCGCAGAATCTATTTTTGTCGCTAACCGCACTTACGACCGGGCCCAGCAATTGGCGGCCCGGTTCGATGGCCACGCCATCTTGTTCGAGCAGCTCTACGAGACCTGCGATCGCGCGGATATTGTGATCACTTCGACGGGAGCGCCGCACGCCATTTTCCGGCGGGAACATGGCGAGCTGTTCTTGTCTCGGCGCAAGAACCGCCCGATGTTTTTTATCGACATTGCGGTGCCGCGGGATGTCGATCCGGAGATGAACCGGTTGGACGGCATCTTCGTGTACGACATCGACGACTTGCAGCAGGCCGTGACCTCGCACGTCGATGACCGGAGAAAAGAAGCGGATCGCGCCGAGGCCATCATTGCCGGAGAAGTTGAGCGCTTCCGGGTCCGGCTGCAGACCCTGGACGTTGTCCCCACCATCGTCTCGTTACAGGACCACCTGGAGACCATTCGCCAAGCGGAAATCGACCGGGTACGTGGCCGCCTGGGGAAGCTCTCGCCGGAACAAGAGATCGCGGTCGAAACGCTCACGCGCGGGATCATCAGCAAGATCATGCACACCCCGATCAGCACTCTGAAGACCGCGGTGAGCCAGCCCGAGGCGACGACGGTGGTCGACATTGTGCGGCGGCTCTTCGATCTGCAAGACAAAAATTCACAAGACAAGCATTTGCAAGACAAGGATTTGCAGGACAAGAAAAAAACGGACGAAAAGAAGGTCCAGAAGCCCTCTGAAGACTCTGGAGTGAAAACGTAGTGGCTCGGCTACGTATCGGCTCCCGCGGATCGCAGCTGGCACTATGGCAAGCCCATCACATCAAGGCTCTGCTCGAGCGGCACGGACACCAAATCGAAATTGAAATCATCAAGACCACCGGTGACCGGATCACCGACGTCGCCCTGGCGCAGGTCGGTACCAAGGGCATGTTCACCAAAGAAATTGAGGAAGCGCTATCCGACAACCGGGTTGATCTGGCGGTGCATAGCTTGAAAGACCTGCCGACAGAAATTCCGGCAGACTTCGAAATTGTGGCGATCACCACACGCGAAGATGCGCGGGATGTGTTCTGCTCGGTGAAATACAACGACGTAGAAGAGCTGCCCGCGCGGGCACGCGTGGGTACCAGCAGTCTGCGGCGGCAGGCGCAACTGAAGGCGCTGCGGCCCGATCTTGATATTCACCCCCTGCGGGGCAATGTGGACACCCGTCTGCGCAAGCTGGAGGCGGCAGAATACGATGCCATAATTCTGGCCGCTGCCGGATTGAATCGCCTCGGCAAACGGGAATGTATACGGCAGGTGCTGCCGGCGAAGCTGATGTGCCCAGCGGCGGGACAGGGCGCACTCGCGATCGAGATTCGCAAGGATGATTCGACGGTGCGACGGCATATCCTGTTTCTGGATGACGACGCCGCACGCCGCACCACTACATGCGAAAGAGCTCTGCTGAACCAGATGGGCGGAGGCTGCCAGGTGCCGATCGGAGCGCTCGCTGAGGTCGTCGATGGCCGGCTGCATCTTGAAGCGGTAGTGGCGCGTCCAGATGGAACCATGGTATTGCGCGAGGCCGGCAAGGGCGAAGATCCGATAAAACTCGGAGAGTCGGTCGGCGAGGCTCTGCTGCGCCGGGGCGGTGACGCGATTTTGAGAGAGGTTTACGGGCAAGCCGTAACGACGCCGCAGCAACCATGAGCCGTGTTTGTTTGCAGTAGCGTGTAGTCGCTGGGACGCACCCGCGCTAACGTGTCCAGTAACCCAAAGAATGAAATCGACCTCCAGATCAGGCAGCTCAAAATCACTCGCCGGGGTGCGAGTCCTGGTCGGCCGGGCACGCCATCAGGCCAGTGCACTGTCTGCCGGTCTGCACGGCAAAGGTGCCGAAGTCCTGGAGATTCCTTTCATCGAGATCCGCAAACCTCGATCTTACAGACCGCTGGATGCGGCGTTAAGACGCCTCCCTGAATATGACTGGCTGATCTTGACCAGCGTGAACGGAGTTGACGCTCTGTGGGGGCGACTGCGAAAGCTTCACTTGGGTGAAGAGCCGATGCGACATCTGAAAATCGCAGCCATAGGGCCAGCGACCCGGCAGGCCATCGAGCAGCACGGGGTAAAGGTGAATGTAGTGCCCAAAGAGTATGTGGCGGAATCGGTGGTGGCCAGCCTGCGGCGCAAGGTAAAAGGGAAGCGGGTGTTGCTGGCCCGCGCAAAGTTCGCTCGTGATGTGATTCCGCGCGAACTGCGCAAACTGGGGGCGCGGGTGGATGTGGTGGAGGCTTATGAGACCGTGATTCCGCAGTCTTCGCGGCAGCGGCTGAGGGCTGCTCTTGTTTCTCAGAAACGACGTCCCGATTGGATCACGTTTACCAGCTCTTCCACGGTGCGGAATTTTGTGGCGCTGCTTGGCGAGAGCCGCGGCCGAGCCGGCCGCGACCACACGCGCCTTGGACCGAAGGGTCAACTAAAAGGGATACGGCTTGCTTCCATTGGGCCGGTAACTTCGTCTACTCTTCGGGAGTTTGGGTTGCCGGTGGACGTTGAGGCGGCGGAATACACGATTCCCGGGCTGATCAAGGCTATTTCCAGGTCCGAGCGCTAGACAGTATCTGCGACGGCTTGGCAAGGTTTTTTCGGAGGTAAGTTTGCGAACGAAGCGTCGGCTTGTAACCCTCGGCTTACTTCTTGTGGTTTCTCTTGGGTCTGCCCAGACTAACTCTTCAGATTTTCCACCCAACGAACTTTTGCAGCGCATCACAATATCGGGGCTGCGGGCACATATGGCGTTCCTGGCAGACGATCTGCTGGAAGGGCGCGGCACTGGCACGCGTGGATATCAATTGGCGGCAAATTATGTGCGAGCGCAATTCGAGGAAATGGGATTGAAGCCGGCGGGCGTGAACGGGTCGTACTTCCAGAACGTGCGCTTCCGCAAAATCGAATTGGCGCGGGACAAGAGTTCGCTGGCCATTATGCACAACGGTTCGACCCGGACATTGACCATCGAAAAAGATTACGTCATGGGCGGCGACCCGCTTTCCGCAGACACGACGGCCGAGGGTCAGGTCGTATTTGTCGGCTTCGGTGTAAGCGCGCCGGAATTCCATTACGACGACTACGCCGGAGTTGATGTCCGGGGAAAAATTGTTGCGACGTTGTATGGCGCGCCGCCCAAGATGCCTTCCGCCCCCGGCGCACACTTTTCTTCCAGCGAACAGAAATTGCGTATGGCAGCGGAGCACGGCGCCGTTGGATTTATTTCCATATGGGCAGGTCGCACCGAGGAGCGTACGCCGTTTTCGGAATACGTTCGCTTCACGCGCGGGCCAACCCTGTGCTGGCTGGACGAAAAGGGTGACCCCAACGGCGCGCAACCGAGTATTCGCGGCAGCGTGCGCATAAGTTCCAGCACGGCGGCGCTGCTTTTCGAAGGCGCGCCCAAGTCCTGGAAAGATGCGCTGCGCGCTGCCGAAAACAGCCAACCCCAGGCCTTTCCGCTAACCACCAGCGTGTCCATGCACATCGTTAGTCATTACTCCGAGGCGGAGAGCCCGAACGTGGCCGCGATTCTGCCCGGTTCAGATCCCCAGCTTAGGAACGAATACGTGGCCTTCACCGCCCATCTCGATCATCTCGGCATCGGCGATCCGATCAAGGGAGACAGTATTTATAACGGAGCAGCGGACAATGCCTCAGGCACGGCCGCGCTGATAGAAATGGCGCGGGCATTTTCCGAGTTGCATCCCGCGCCCCGGCGCTCGCTTCTTTTTATTGCTGTGACCGGAGAGGAAGAGGGGCTGCTGGGCTCCGACTACTATGCGAATAATCCGACGGTTCCGATCAGGCAGGTTGTGGCCGATATCAACATGGATGAGGTTTCGTTTCTCTACGACTTCAAGGACATTGTGCCGCTGGGCGGCGAACACTCGAGTCTGGGCGCGGTCGCGGACGATGTCGCCCATCACATGGGCCTCACGGTGAGCCCAGACCCGATGCCGGAAGAGGTTTATTTCGTACGCAGCGACCAATATTCTTTCATCCTGCAGGGCGTTCCCGCGTTGTACATCGAGGAAGGACTGCAAACCGTGAACCCCGATCTTGATGGCAAGAAGATGCAGTTGGATTGGGAAGTTCAACGTTACCACCAACCCAGCGACGACATGAGCCAGCCCTTCGACTTCAATGCAACCGTCAAATGCACCCGTGTGGATCTGGCCGTCGGCTATGAGGTGGCGCAGGAAAGTGAGCGTCCACACTGGAACGCCGGAGATTTCTTCAGCAAATTTACCAAGACGCATTAATGCGGACGCGAGCGCCCCGCTCGTGTTGAGTCATTTGTGGCGCTGCCGCACGAGCGAGGGCGCTCGCGCCTACATCGTTTAGTCGGTGAGGGAACAGCCGCAGTTCGCGGGCGGGACGCGGGCTTTCAGGAACTCAGAGACGCGCTTATAAGCGTCGATCTGGTTCTCCACCCGGGCGAAGCCATGGCCCTCGTTTTCGTAGACTTTATACTCTGCCACACCGCCACGCTTTTTGACCGCATCCACCACCTGCTGCGCCTCTTCTTTGGGACAGCGCGGATCATTGCCGCCGGCCAGCAACAGCAGCGGCGCCTTGATCTGATCGACGAAGAAAATCGGCGAGCGGTCGTGAAACAGATCTTTGTTTTTTTCCGGATCGCCCATGGTGGCCAGATCCGATTCCCGCAGCACCGGGTCTTCGTTGGCGATTTCGGTGAACCAGTTGACGAACGGGACAATCGGAACACCCGCCGCCCATACGTCGGGCGACTTGGTCACGCCCATCATGGTCATGTAGCCGCCGTAGCTTGCGCCCATCAGGACCAGCTTCTTGGGATCGAGATAGCCGGTCTGCTTGATGAAGTCGGCGGCGGCCAGAACGTCCTGCAGATCGCCCCCACCCATGTCGAACAGGTTGGCGTGCAAGAACTCTTTGCCGTAACCGCTGGAGCCACGATAGTTCGGAGCGATCACCATGTAGCCCTGATTGACCATGTGCTGGATGAGGCGGCTGAAAGAATTCGCGCTCTGTGACGCCGGCCCACCGTGAACATAGACCACGGCCGCATTCTGTCCGCTGCGAGCCATGTTGTAAGGCACGTACACCAGGGCGGAGATCGTCCACTTGCCGTCACGGCTGGGATAGTGCACGAGGAAGGGTTCGACCATGTCCTCGGAGTGCACACCAGCCACCAGAGAATTCGTGATCTGCTGGGACTTGCCTTCGGCGACTGAATAAACCCAGACATCGTTGGGTGAAGTCGGGCCGTTGTGATAGTAGAGCAGGCGTGCTCCGTCCCGTGTGAAGGCTGACTGGGCGCCGCCCAGATGGTTGACGCCTTTCGGCAGCGGCAGGGACGTAGTCTTACCGGAGGCCAGGTCGTGCAGGTAGATGTCGGTGTTGCCGTCGACGTTAGCGATCCAGGTCACGGATTTGCCGTCGGGCGAGAAATTCCTCCCTTCGATCTCCCATTTGTCTTGGGTGAGCCATTCGATTTTCTTGGTGGCGAGGTCAAGCAGGCCGACGTTGTCGTAGCCATTGCCGGCATTCGAGGTGATGAGAAGGTGTTTGCCATCGGGAGAAAAGTCGTTCGCGGCGTAAGTCGCTTCTCCCTGATGGGGCGTGAGCAGCACGCTCTTGCCGGTGGCGACTTCCGCCACGAAGATGTTGGAATCGGTGCCCTTAGCCTGTTGCTGGGTGTAGGCAATCCATTTGTTATCGACGGACCAGATGGGATCCACATTCATCTTGTCGTTGGAGGTGCCGGTAGTCAGGTGTTTGGTGTCACGCATTAAGGTGTCGAAGATATCGATTTCAAACACCGAAGACGTCTTGGGTTTCACAATGTAGGCGAGATAGCGGCCGTTGGGAGACCAGGTTGGACTCTCCTCGGAAATCTCGCGCGTATTAGTGATGTTGATGACCTCTCCGCTCTTGGGCGAGACGAAGAAAATGTCCCACTGCTCATCGCCGTCGTAATCGGAGATGTAGGCAATCCATTTACCGTCCGGCGACCACGTGGGCTGGGTCTGGCGCTGGTCGCTGACCGTAAGTTGCGTGGGCCAGCCGCCGTCCGAAGGCACCAGCCAGATGTTGTTACGACCGCTGATGTTCGAAACGAACGCGATCGTCTTTCCGTCCGGCGACCAGGAAGTTGCTCCCACCGAGCGCGTCATGTAGAGCCTCTCGATGGAAAGGCTCTGCTGGTTCTGCTGCACATTCGCGTTGGGTGTGCTGGTGATCTGCTTGGGGTCGGTGATCGCGTGGGGTGCGGGCAGATTTTGGGGCAAGGCAAGAGTGCTCATCGAGATGACCATGGCCAGCAGGGTTAAAGAGCGCATCGGCGGTATGAAAAGTTTAGCAGAGGTTTCTGTCATCCTGAGCGGAGCAGGAATCTCGCTTCGCGAAATTCTTGCAACGTCGACGAACCCCTATCAGCTTTATGAAGCTGGGGGGCGGATTATAACCAAGTTGAGAAAAACCCTATGGCTCTCCGCTTCAATCCAGCTATAGGGGTCCTTCGACTGCGTAAGATGTTTCGCAAGCGAAACATCTTACTTCGCTCAGGATGACAGCCCCTAATTACACCGCGTTTTTGTGGATCTCTACAGTGCTCCAGGTCTTGTCGGCGGCGTGACAGATGTTTTCGAGCGGGCAATCTACGCATTTGGGGCGGCGGGCGATGCATAGTTTGCGGCCGTGCCAGATGATCTGATGGGAGAACAGCGTCCACTTTTCTCGCGGGATGATTTTCATCAGATCCTGCTCGATTTTCTTCGGATCATCATTGCGGGTGAGTTCCAGGCGGCGGCTGATGCGGTGGACGTGCGTATCCACAACTACGCCTTCGTTTTTCTTGAACCAGGTGCCCAGGACGACGTTGGCGGTCTTGCGCGCCACTCCGGGCAGAGTGAGAAGTTGATCCATTTGATCGGGGACCTGGCCTCCGAAATCGCTTACGATCTTTTTGGCCGCGCCAATCACGGACTTCGATTTGTTGCGGAAGAATCCGGTCGAGCGAATATCGGGCTGGAGCTGTTCAGGCTCAAGGGCGGCGAAATCCTGGACGGTGGGATACTTCTTGAAGATCACCGGCGTAACCTGGTTCACGCCGACGTCGGTAGACTGGGCCGAGAGGATTGTGGCGACCAGCAGCTCCCATGCGCTCTTGTGGTGCAGGGCACAGGTGGCTTCCGGGTAGAGAGCGTTGAGCCGCTGGAGAATTTCGTTGACGCGATCGGGGGCCGTCGGATTGTAAGCTTTAACTCGAGCTTTGGCTGTGGGGGCGGCAGCACGAACTTTGTTGGAACGGGCGCCCCCGCCCGTCCGGGGGGCCTGCGGGGCGCCTAGCTTTTTGCCGGCGGCCTTGCGGGTGCCTTCGTGACGTCCAGTCTTGGTGGGTTGACGCGGGGTGATGCCGCGGGGCATGAGAGCTCCTCAAAATCGAGGTCAATCTTAGCAAATTGCTTTGAAGAGCAACTGCGGGGTGGTGATCGACAAGGGCTAGCCGTCCTCCGGACGACGGGGACGGGCGGGGCGCCCGTCCCCGCACAGTCCTTGCTCTCTCAAACGATCCCTCTTGCCGGTCCTTTCGTAATGCCGTGGAACCATCGGGCTAATTGACGCACCGCGGCTGTCCCGGTACCCTGAGTTAGATTTACTAAGACAGGAGTTTCACGTGGCGGTGAAGTCCATTCAACTCGGTCAGGTTTGGCGCAACGATACGGATGGCCAAGACTATCTTGTCACGAAGATGTACAGCGAAGTGTTCACGCAATATGCCATGCTGCGGCCTGCGGGTTTGACCGCGCCGGATGTGCCGACCGTCCGGGTGAAAGTAACCAAGAACGCCAGTGGCGCCTCGCTACCCGGATACACATTTACCCAGGAAGGCGCGTTCTAAGGTTTGCCGTTGCTTGGACAGCCTGAGCCGCGCGCGCAACTGATTCCCGTTCGACTTGTTCCCGCATGACCGAAAAAATTCTTGGAGTATTGTTTGTGTTCATCAAGTCCGTGGTGGCAACTACGGGCTACGGCGGGATTGCGCTGCTGATGGCGATCGAGTCGGCGTGTATTCCTTTGCCCTCCGAGCTGATCATGCCCTTCGCGGGCTACCTGGTTTACGAGGGATCGATGAAGCTGCTGTGGGTCGCGACCGCCGGTGCCCTGGGCTGCAATCTCGGATCACTGGTGGCCTACGAGATTGGCTGCTATGGCGGGCGGCCGTTGGTCGAAAAATACGGCAGTTGGATCCTTATGGGCCAGCGCGAACTGGCGTGGGCAGACAGCTTCTTTCTCCGCTGGGGATATTTGGCAGTCCTGATCGGACGCCTGCTGCCCGTCGTCCGCACCTTCATTGCTCTGCCGGCGGGAATTGCGCGCATGCCGCGCGGACGCTTCCACCTCTACACTTTTCTGGGGTCCTGGCCCTGGTGCCTGGCCCTGGCTTACCTGGGCATGAAGCTGGGTGAAAACTGGCGCGTGCTGGGCAAGTACTTTCATCAGCTCGACCTGGTCATTGGGATCGGGCTGGCCGCCGGTATCATCTGGTTTGTGTGGTCGCACTGGCAGAACCGGATGCGAACAGAGTGATTGTGTCTTTTTCCGGGACTCATCCCAGACGCATTGGCTTAATCTGAAAATCCCAAAGGGCTTGTCATTCCGAAGCGCAGCCTCATCGCGCGAGGAATCTGCCGTTTCGCTGTCGGCAGCAAGCAGATTCCTCGCCGATAAAGCCGGCTTCGGAATGACAAAGGAGAAGATCAATCATGAAACGTCTCATGCTTGTGCTCGTTGTCCTGCTGATTGGTGTGAATGCTGGTCTGGCGCAGAGCGCCTCCACCGCGCCTGGTCAACCGTATGTGATCGAGTATTACTACAAGACCAAATGGGGCCGTGCGGACGAGTTCCTGAAGTTATTCAAGAAAAATCATTACCCCTTGCTCAAGAGGGAAGTCGAAATGGGACGCATGCTCAAGGTCTGGATGGACCAGCCGCGCTACCACACCACAGAAGACGGACGCTGGGACTACCGTGTAACCATCGTCTTCAAGAATTCCACGGTGGCCAACGAACCGTTCGAGGAAGACGCTTTGAAGAAACAGCTTTGGCCCGATCAGGCAACTTATGAGCGCGAAGAGCAGCGAAGGTTTGAGATTC
Source organism: Terriglobia bacterium (assembly GCA_963822555.1). Lineage (GTDB taxonomy): Bacteria > Acidobacteriota > Terriglobia > Terriglobales > Acidobacteriaceae > JAIQFF01. The sequence goes on along the minus strand of CAWGHY010000002.1, from coordinate 1,403,523 downwards.
TGGACGCGCACTGGGATTTGCCGGTGAAGACTTTGGATTTGGATAAGTAACGACTTAACCACGGAGGACATTGAGGACACAGAGGAGGTTATTTAGCATTGGTTCCTCTGCGTGGTTTCAGTCCTCTGTGGTTAATAAACTCGCCGTTCGCGTCCCTTCCGTCGCCGTTCGCTGCTCGCGCGGTTGCAAATGCTGACTCAATACGAGAACATAAGAAGTTCGCCTTACATTCCCAACGGAGTCTATAAGGAAGCAGCTTAAACATGCCGACGCGGCCCAAGATCGCCATAACGAAGAACGCAAGAACGAAAGCAGAGTCGAAGCAGCACAGCGACGAGATCCAGGCACCCAAGGGCAAATTGGGGATCATGATCCCCGGCATGGGCGCCGTGGCCACCACGTTTGTCGCTGGAGTGGAAGCGGTACGCAAGGGCATCGCCAAGCCGATCGGGTCGCTCACTCAGATGGGGACGATTCGGCTGGGCAAGCGCACGGATGCGCTGTCGCCCAAGATCAAGGAATTTGTTCCTCTCGCGTCGCTGAACGACATGGTCTTTACCGGCTGGGACATTTTCGAGGACAACATGTACGCGGCCGCCTCGAACGCCGGGGTTCTGGAGCGTGATCTTCTGGAACAGATTAAGCCATTTCTGAGTTCGATCACGCCGCGCAAAGCGGTCTTCGATCACAATTATGTGAAGAAGATCGATGGCCCGAACGTCAAGAAGGGCAAGAACAAGATGGACCTGGCGGAACAGGTCCGGGCCGACATGCGGGATTTCAAGAAGACTTCCGGCGCAACCCGTCTGGTGACGATCTGGTGCGGTTCGACGGAATCTTTTATTGAACCGACCGCGGCTCACCAGTCGCTTAAGGCGTTCGAGAAGGCGTTGACTCAGAACGATGAAATGATCGCGCCTTCGATGATTTACGCTTACGCATCGCTGATGGAAGGTGTGCCCTTTGCCAACGGGGCGCCCAACCTGACGGTGGATTTGCCGGTAATGCAGGAACTGTCACGCCAGAACTCGGCGCCGATCTGCGGCAAGGATTACAAGACCGGGCAGACGCTGATCAAGACCATTCTCGCGCCCGGATTCAAGGCGCGCATGATCGGGTTGAACGGCTGGTTCTCCACCAACATCCTGGGCAATCGCGACGGCGAGGTGCTGGAAGATCCGGGGTCTTTCAAAACCAAGGAGGAATCCAAGCTGTCGGTGCTGGAGCACATCCTGCAGCCTGAACTTTACCCTGAGCTGTACGGCAAATTCACCCACAAGGTTCGCATCAACTATTACCCGCCGCGCGGGGACAATAAAGAAGGCTGGGACAATATCGACATCTTCGGATGGCTGGGTTATCCCATGCAGATTAAAGTTGATTTCCTGTGCCGCGACTCGATTCTGGCGGCGCCGCTGGTGCTCGATCTGGTGCTGTTTCTCGACCTCGCGCAGCGCAGCAAGCAATTGCGCGGGCTGGGAATCCAGGAGTGGTTGAGCTTTTACTTCAAGTCTCCCATGAGCGCGCCCGGGCTTTATCCCGAGCATGATCTTTTTATTCAGCTGATGAAGTTGAAGAACACCTTGCGTCACTTGAAGGGTGAAGAGTTGATCACCCACCTGGGGCTGGAATACTACTGAGTTCGAGATCTTAAGGAGAGCAGAGAATGGCAGTCAAGATTGCGAAGACAGCAGATCGTAAGAAGGAAATGGACACGACCAAGAGCACGGATTGTCCCAAGTGCGGCAAGCCGACACGGATCGTGAAGCGGGTGAAAGATCGCGAACGCGGCGTTCCGGGTGGGATCTTTATTTCCTGTTCGGCGTGCGAATTTTACGAGAAGCTCTAGCGACGCACGCGGAACCATCCCGTCTTGCTCGGAGGCTTTCAGAGTTGCGCTCCGCTTCCGGCTGTGGACTCTTCGGCACGAAGCACTCTTTCGCCCTTTCAGGGCTTGGTGATTTCCCACGTCTCATCCCCGGGGGGCTTTATTCTTGCGCCGCCTTGCGGTTAGATATTGACCAGTTGCGCCGCTTTGCGCCTACCCCCTGACCCCTTTCGCGTGCTTCGCGGCTAGGCGCTGACTGCGACGGTCATCTGTTCGAGGATGGCGCGGGCTTCGGCGCCGGGATCGGGTGCTCCGGTGATGGGGCGTCCGACTACGATGTACGAAGCGCCGGCAGCGATGGCCTGAGTGGGCGTTACCACGCGGCTCTGATCGGCGTAATCTTTTCCCGCCGGACGCACACCCGGTGTCACGATCAAAAAATGCTTGCCCAGTTCCGAGCGTAGCTCGGCCGCTTCCATGGCGGACGCCACGACGCCGTGACAGCCGCTGGTAAGAGCGAGCCCGGCGAGGCGCAAAACCTGCTCTGACATGTGGCCGCGCACGCCGACTTTGTCGAGATCCATTTCATCCATGCTGGTCAGCACGGTGACGCCGAGAACCATCACTGCAGGGTTTACAGTACGGGCGGCGTCAACCGCCGCATGGATCATCTTGCCGCCACCCGAGGCATGGATGGTCAACATACTGGCGCCGAGCCCGGCAGCTTCGCGCACGGCGGCGGCCACTGTGTTCGGAATGTCGTGATACTTCAGGTCCAGAAATACGCGCCGGCCCGATACCACGAGGTCACGCACTACGCTGGGACCTTCGGCGGTGTAGAGCTGCATCCCGACTTTGAAGGTCAAGGCCGAGACGCCCACGGCCGCCACGATCTTCTGGGCGGCGGCCGCGGACGAAACATCCAACGCGACGATCAGATTCTGTCTCGGATCGTACATCGTAAGAAGTGTAGAGGATTTGGAGCCTGGGAGCTAGTACTGCAGGGCGGCGATCATTTGCGGTTGGGTATTCCTGGCTCGGTTGTTGACAACGTCCAGGCGAACCCGCTGCAAGCCTTTTGAGTCGAAGTGGAGCACGCGCGCGGTATTGTACGAGAGGTCGATGATGCGTCCTGGGACGATCGGTCCCCGGTCATTGATACGCACCACTACCGCCCGCCCGTTGCGCAGGTTAGTGACCCGCACCCAGCTACCTAAAGGTAGAGTAGGATGCGCGGCCGTCAAATCGTACATGTCGTAAGGCTCACCGCTGGCCGTGGCTCGGCCTTGAAAATAGCTTCCGTACCACGATGCCGTCCCAATTTGATACGGCTTTGTCCGGGCTGTCTTGCCCGACGCGACTGGTATTGCCTTGTTACCGGTGTTCACGGACTCTGATTTGTTCGGTCGCTGAGCCGCCCCTAGGCTGACGACCAGCAAAACCGTCGCCAGTATATGAGCTATATGTCCTCGCATTGTCACCTCACATCTCTTTGTCGTTCAATCGGTCGTTACTCGATCGTCCCTCCCCTACCCATCGCCAAGGATTTGACAAGGCTACCGGGTGGGGTGGAAGGTGTCAACCCGTAATTTGCTGTAGCAAGATGATTATCTAGTAATAGATGTCTCACGTAACATACTGTTAATCTTCACTAATCCTACCCATATTGCTGTAGTCAATAAGCTTACATGTTTGTATAATAGTAAACACTGCCGAAAGCATGCAGCATGGAAATTCTTACACGACATTGATTTTCAATGAGTTACGGCCATTACTTCAGTGTGCGCCGAGGTAACAATACGGGCTCGAGTCGCACTTGCACTGGGAGCTGGGACAGTTAGGCGGGGACAGCCACCTTCGGCTAATCCGGGGGATGGAAACTCCTGCTTTTTATTGTCAGGAAACACCTTCCGCCCGTTCGCTTTACTGAGAAGCCAAAGGCGGCTGTTCCACCCGGCTCGTGATGGCTTCCCGCAGGAGCGCGGACGCTCGCGCCCACATTATTTGTTACATTTGCGTCTATGACAGCCTCGCCGCCCGTGGTTCTGACTATCGCCGGGTTTGACCCCTCTTCGGGGGCGGGGGTGACGGCGGACGTCAAAACCATTGCCGCTCATGGCTGCTACGGCGTCGGCTGCATCACGGCTCTGACCATCCAGTCGACCTCGGGCGTTCGTCGGGTGGAGGCGGTTAGCCCAGAGCTGGTCACAGACACCCTTAAGGAGCTGCAGTCCGACCTGGAGATCTCCGCGGTCCACATCGGCATGCTGGCGTCGGGGAAAGTGGTTCGGGCGGTGGCAGATTTTCTGAGGGATGCAGGGCTGAGTAATGTGGTACTCGATCCCATCATCAGGTCGTCTTCTGGACACGATCTGATCGACAAATCGGGATTGAGTCTCCTGATCGAACGACTGCTTCCGCTGGCCACAGTGATTACTCCGAATGTGGATGAAGCCGCCGCACTGACGGGACGGGAAGTCTCGAATCTTGAGCAGATGCGGTGGGCGGCAGGCAAATTACACGAGATGGGTGCGGCCAGCGTAGTGATCACCGGCGGACACCTGGACAAGGCGATCGACCTGTTGAGCTTCACCAGCCAGCGCGGAGCAGAGCAAGAGGTCTTCAAATCTGACCGCCTTCGCTCGACTTCCACCCACGGCACCGGCTGTGCCTTCTCCACGGCGATGGCCTGCCACATGGCGCGAGGCCGGGGACTGCCCGAGGCCGTGCTCCTGGCAAAGGCGTATGTTGCAGCCGCGATTAGCCACGCTCATCCGCTGGGACGGGGTACGGGGCCGGTGCATCATCTTTATCGCATGCATCAGCAGCGGAGGGTCGTGATCAACGATCCCGAATCATAGCGATAGCCACCAGCTCGTTAAACAACCACCGCCCACGTAGGGGCGGGTGCCCACACCCGCCCGGCTGGGGCAACGCCCCGGCGATGGATTCTCGGAACGACCGCAAAAACCGGGGCGAGCCTGGCTCGGCTGCCGGACGAGGCGTCCGGGCCTAGATAGATTGTGGAAGTGAGGACTTTTCAGCGTTTCGCGTCTGGGGACTTTTTCAGCAGCAGTCCGGCAGCGAAGGCGGCGATTGCGGCCAGCAGCCATTGCATACGGTAAAGCTGGACCGCCTGGAAATCGTTGAAGGTTTGTACGCTGTAGATCATGCCTACGGCGATGCCAGCCATCAGCAGGCACGCCAATCCGGCCACGAACGCGATCAGGGAAGCGGTTGACAGCCCGAGGCTACGCTGAATGTTGTGAAACTCCAAATAGAGTGTCCAGGGCGCGGTGCTGGAACTACGGGCTTCACGAGACGCGCCGCAGACGTGGCAGAAAAGGGAGCCGACCATGAACTCGGTGGCGCATCCGTCGCAGACCTCCGCCAACCCTGAATGGGCCGATTGAGCGGCGACTACCGGGGGCCGCCAGAACTCGTGTTGCGCGTCATGCACCACGTCCGCCATAGAAATCCTCGCTTCTGCACTTCGCAAGCCGGTGACCAAAAACCGAAAAGAGGTAAGTCGTTGATACGCCGCTTCTTTGCGGGCGGCGATCAGAGATAACAATGTCGAACCGGGCAAGAATTACCGTTCGCACTAGGAAAGATGCGCTCGAAAGACTATGAAAAGATAATTCTAAGGGCTGATTATAGGTCTGGTTTGCTCTTATGCCCCTGGGCCAGTCTTAACTCTCGTGGTTCGCGGCGGAGCATGGCAGCATTCAGGTAAACTAAAGTTCAGAGACCCACGAGAGAGAATTGCCGTCCCTGCTTCCACGCCGCCTGGTTGTGCTTTTAGTTGGCCTTCTGCTGGCTGCGCAAGCGCTGACGGCGGCGCCGCAGTCGAATCCCGACTCACTGGCCTTCCGTCCCCATGACCCGCTAAACCTGACCGCGTTCAACCACTTCTACAACCTCGATTATGACCGGGCGGTACAGGAGTTTGAACAGGTACTGGCGCGCCATCCGGACGATCCCTTCGCGGTGAATCATTTGCTGACCGCAACTTTATTCCGGGAACTCTACCGCATGGGCGTGCTGAACACCGGTGAGTACGCCAACGACACTTTCATCTCGGCAGCGCACCGTCCCGCGGATCCGAAGATCAAACAGCAGATCAACGACCTGGTGAATAGGGCGTCGGCTTTGGAGGAGAAAAGCCTCGCCGCCAACCCCAACGACGTGGAGGCCCTTTACGCCCGGGGCGTAACCCGGGCGCAGTTTGCCACCTACACCGCGCTGATCGAACGCGCCTGGTTTTCGGCTTTGCGCAACGCCGTAGGAGCGCGGCGCGATCACGAACGGGTGCTCGAACTTTCTCCTTCTTCGGTCGAGGCCAAGCTGATCGTGGGGGCGCACAACTACGTGGTCGGAAACCTCCCCTGGGGAGTGAAAGCGGCGGCTTCCATGATTGGTTTGGGAGGAAACAAGGACAAGGGCCTGCAGTATCTGAAAGAGTGCGCCCAGGGGAGCGGCGAAACCAGCATCGACGCCCAGATACTGCTGGCAGTGTTCCTGCGCCGCGAGCGGCGCTACGACGAAGCCTTGTCCATCGTGCGCTCTCTGGTGCCGCGCTTTCCGGGAGATGTTCTGCTGGCGCTCGAAGAGGGACACTTGTTGCGGGCCTCGGGCCGCAATCAGGAGGCGGCCGCGGTTTACCGGAAGATCTGGCAGGCGGGGAAGGACGGACACTATCCCGGCTTGCACTATGAGGTCGCCGCCCTGAGCCTGGGTGATCTGCTGCGCAGCCAGAAAGATTACAGCGAGGCTGCCGCGGCCTATGAGCAGGTCGCGCAGGTTCCGCAGCCTGATTCTGAGGCTTTGCAGAAAGCCAACCTGGGGGCGGGCGAGATGTACGATCTGCTGCAAAAACGCGATCTGGCATTGGCGAAATATCAGGCCGTGCTCGCGGCGGACGCCAGTACGGCACCGGCGGAGACTGCCCGCAAGCGGATGAAAGAAGCCTATCGCGAGAACTAGAGGCAGAACGCTCGCTTGTTACAAATCGTTGTTAAAATTCCCGTTCCGCGAAATATTGACCAGGCTCGCGAAAGCAGACGAAACCGGCCGTCTAAGCCTTAGCCCCACGCAGACGTGAAAACATTCACTATAATCTCGGTTGTTCTCTCCTCCTTGCTGGTCGTGGCGTGGCCATTATTCTTTTTCTTCAGCATTTTCATTTTTGATGCACCGGCTCATGGCGCAGCTGACATCGCTAGATGGGTGCTGGCATTCTGGATCTGGAGTTATCCGTGGGGATACCTAGCGGCGATCGGATACCTCTTTGCGCGACGAAAAGACCGCCCGTGGTGGAAACCGCCGACCCCCTACCTGTTTCTGGTTCCATTCGCTCATTTGCTCCTGCTGTTCTTGGTCATCTGGATAAATACAATGCTTTTTTGTCACGGACGCCAAAGTTTTTGGTGTGGTTAACTGCTGCTGTTTTCCGGTAAACCAGAGCTCGCCAGGTTGAATTTTGACGCCCAGCGCCGTCGGGGATCGAGAAAATGACGTATGTGATAGGGCATCATGACGATCACGGCGGCAAAAAGGAACCTTTCCCTTTCCAGGCCCGTATTCTTACGCGGAGGTCGATCCATGTATTGCAACTATTGTGGCAAAGTGATTCAGGACGATGCCGCTCATTGCGCATATTGCGGCAAACGCATCGGGAGTGTGATGGCGCGCCATCGTCTGCTACGCCCGCGTGCCGGCCGCAAGATTGCCGGAGTGTGCGCCGGCTTCGGCGAATATTTTGACGTCGATGTCACGCTGGTTCGGCTGGTGTGGTTGCTGGTAGGGGTGATGACCGGGGTTGGGCTGTTGTCCTATCCCATTGCGTGGATCGTGATGCCGGAAGAGCCGCTCAGGCTGGAAGCACCGGCAGGGCAGGCGGCTGCGGCGCACTAGCTCTCGTGTCATCCTGAGGCTTTAGCTTTCGTGTCATCCTGGACGGAGCAAGAAATTTCGCTTCGCGAAATTCTTGCGGAGACGAACGAGCCCTACTAACCTTATGGAGCGCGTGAGGCGGTTGCGATCTCAGCACTAGCTCGCGAGTGTCGTGGTGATGATAGGGGTCCTTCGACTCCACTTTTCCCTTCGCGAACGAATGGAAAAGTTGCGCTCAGGATGACAACCATACGATGATTCGTATCAAGAGTGGCGACGCCGAGATTGCTTATCAGGTGCTGGGCACGGGCTCGCCGGTCATGTTGCTCCATCCCTTTCCTCTCCACCATGAATTCTGGCTGCCGGCGGCTCAGGCTCTGGCTTCGCGCTATCAGCTGATTCTTCCGGACTTGCGCGCACATGGCGAGTCGGGCGCGGGCGAAGGCCCGGCCACCATGGAAAAGCATGCCAACGATATCGCCAGAATTCTTGATCACGCCGAAGTCGGCCGCGTGCCTCTGGCGGGAGTTTCGATTGGCGGTTATGTGTTGTTTGAATTCTGGCGGCGGCACCGTGGACGGGTCGCGGCGCTCGCGTTGTGCAATACAAAAGCATCCGCCGATTCTCCCGAGGCCAAAGCCGGGCGTTTGCAATCGGCCGCCGAGGTGCTGGAGCGAGGGACTGAGCCGTTTTTCGAAAGCATGATTCCGAAATGGATCGGTGAGACTACGCGCGCCAGCCGCCCCGACCTGGTGGACGGTGCGATGCGCATGATGAGAAGGATGTCACCCGGGAATCTCGTCCAGGTGCAACAGGGTATGGCGGAGAGGCCCGACTCGGTGCCCGATTTGAGGTCGATCAATGTCCCGACCTTGCTTGTGACCGGGGATGAGGACATTCTCACTGGCGCTCCGGAAGCGGAGGTGATGCGGCGGAACATTGCCGGCAGCGAATTGAAGATTCTCCGTCGTGCCGGGCACTATGCGCCCTGGGAACAGCCTGCCGAAACAGGTAGACTGCTGCGCCAGTTCCTGGACAATGCAGGCACAAGCGCCCACCCGCTGTTTACCGCGGTTATTCTATGTTGCATAGCTCACCTGCTAGCCTGAAGCGGGACATCAAAAAAACCGCTTGACACGTCGATATATGTAACGCTATGGTTACGCATTATGCGGAACCGTTCGGTTACATATTCGGCGGAAGCTGCTTTTCACGCCCTGGCCGATCCCACCCGGCGCGCGGTGCTCGACCTGTTGCGCCAGGGAGTGCAACCGGCGGGTCAAATTGCGAGAGCGTTTCCCGTTTCACGGCCCGCCATCTCGAAACACTTGCGTTTGCTGCGCCGGGCTCACCTGGTGCAGGAAAAGCGCGAAGGCCGGCACCGCCTCTACCAGCTCAATCCTGAACCGTTGAAGGCGGTGGACTCGTGGCTGGAGCAATATCGCAGCTTCTGGCAGGCCAACCTGACAAACCTGAAGGAATTTGTGGAAGCCGAACACGCGCGCGAGACGTCTGCTGTCCACCGCAAGGACGTTAAACGATCCGGACGGAACGAGTAATAGGAGTTTGAACCGATATACGGTCTTGGTGACCGATCTTATGAGGAGGAACTAGAAATGAAATCAGTGCACATCGCCATAACTCTGCTTTTTGCCCTCACGACGTCGGCGGCCTTTGCCGCTTCAGGGGCGCAAAAGTCATTCGATGAATTGAAGTCGCTGGATGGGTCCTGGGAAGGGAAGGCGCCGAACGGCGACCCGCTCCAGGTAATCTACCGGGTGACTTCCAACGGGTCCGCTGTGATGAGTGAGATCAAGGGCAAAGAGGACATGATCAGCATGTTCAGCCTGGATGGGGATCGGCTGGTCATCACCCACTATTGCGCCGCCGGCAATCAACCCCGCATGGTGGCGGGTCCTTCACCCGATGGCCGGACGCTCACGTTCGATTACCTCGACGCGACCAACTTGGCTTCGCCCGACGCCGGCCACATGACTCGCCTGGTGCTCTCCATGCCCGATCCAAATCATCACACCGAGGAGTGGATCTTCACCGACCACGGCAAACAAGAGAAAGAAGTGTTCGACCTGTGGCGCAAGAAGTAGATTATCCGCGAGAGGGACGGGCGGAGACGCCCGTCCTCCAACTTAGAGAATACTTCGAATAGAGAACAAGGAGACATTTCATGGCCACCGCCACAGTTACTCCCGACAACGATGCCGTTCTGGCGGAAGTTTTCATCGCTGCGCCGCCGGAGCGCGTATTCCAGGCCATCACCGATCCCAAGCAAATGCCGTTATGGTGGGGACAGCAGGGCTTGTATCGCGTTACAGAGTGGAAAGCCGACTTGCGTCCCGGAGGTAAATGGCAAAGCGATGGTGTGGGAGTCGACGGCACCAAATTTCGGGTGGGGGGCGAGTACTTAGAAGTCGACCCTCCTCGGCTTCTGGTTCACACCTGGATTGCGAGTTACTCTCCAGATCTGAAAACGGTGGTTCGCTGGGAACTGGAAGCGCGCGGGGTCCATAACTTGCACCATGTGGGCCCACAGAAGGCCGGCACCGGTACCTTTGTGAAGATCCGCCACGACGGGTTTGCAGGTAACGTTATACAGGCGAAGAGCCACGGCGACGGCTGGATCCGGGTGCTGGGCTGGATGCAGTCTTTTGTCGAAGAAGGAAAAACGATCGACATGCGCGAAGCCAAAGTGGTTTCGTAGCCGTTGTCATCCTGAGCGAAGCCGACCTTGCGCCGGCGCAGGGCCGGCGAAGGTCGAAGGACCCCTACTAGTGGCGGGAACTTTTGCGAGCGAGAAGCGCGCATATTCTTGACCGCAGCGGAAAGAGGGTAGGGGTGCTTCGACTCCGCAGATGCGGTCGCCAGCGAACGCATCTGCTCCGCTCAGCATGACAGACTCACACGACAGCCGGCGGGGTTGTAGGGCTACGCCGTCGCGCCGAACCTGACCGACACGAGCTTCGATACTCCGGGCTCTTGCATCGTCACGCCGTACAGCACGGGCGCGATGCTCATAGTTTTTTTGCTGTGGGTGATGAGCACGAACTGGGTTTGAATGCTCATCTCTTTTACCATTTCGGTGAAGCGGCCGATGTTGGCTTCGTCGAGCGGGGCGTCAACCTCGTCGAGGATGCAGAACGGGCTGGGCTGATATTGGAAGATTCCTACCAGCAGCGCCAGCGCGGTCAGTGCTTTCTCTCCGCCGGAAAGCAGCAGCACGCTTTGCAGCCTCTTTCCCGGAGGTGAAGCTACCACGTCAATGCCGCTCTCCGCACTGTTTTCCTCATCGGTGAGGCGCATGAAACCCTGGCCTCCACCAAAAAGCTTGCGGAAGGTAGCCTGGAAGTTTTCGTTGATCTTGTGGAAGGCCTCTTCAAACTTCTGCCGTGAGAAGGTGTCGATCTCTTTGATCGTGGCCTGGGTGTTCTCGATGGAGTCGTAGAGATCTTTCCTCTGGGTCTCGAGAAACGCATGACGCTCGGCGGTTTCCTTGTATTCCTCGAGTGCCATCATGTTGACCGGACCCATGGCATCGAGCCGGGTGCGCATGTCACGATAAATTTGGTCTTCAACGACGAGTTGCTCGCCGCGAGCGATTGGAATCGCGTTGTCCATCATCAGTTCGCTGCGCTCGATGCTAAGCTCGTTCAGGCAGGTTTCGGCCATGTACTGCGAGTCAGACTGCAGCTTGGCGGCTGCGGCTGAAAGCTCAGCGCGCCGATCGCGCGACTGATCGAGCAGCTGGCGGGCCTGGTGGAGCGCAGTGTCGATCTCGGTTAGACGAGCGCGTACCTGCTCGGACTCGACCTGAAGCAAGCTGTCGCGGGTCTCGCAGGCATTGCGTTCGGCAGCGAGATCCACCAGGCGGATGGCAAGCTCCTGATTTTCGGTTTCGCGCCGCAGCTTTTCAGCCACTGACGATTCGATTTGCATCTGGAGCGCCACCACGCGCTCGATCATCTCGGTAACCAGAGAGTCGAGGCGTTCGAGCCCCACCGTCGCGCTGCGATGACGTTCCTCGAGAGTGGCCACCCGGGCCAGACGCTGCGAAGCGGTCTGCGCGGCCTGGTCGCGGCGCTCGCGCAAACTCGACAATTGTTCCTGGCCCGCGGCAGCAAGGTGCTCCAGTTCGACACGTTTCTGCTCGGCGCCGGCGATCTGCATCTGTACCTGCTCGAGCAAGGTGATCTTCTCGCTGCGCTCAGCCTCCAGACGTTGCAGCTCCTGCCGTGAGGTCTGCACGCGCTCGCTCACCCGCGAGAATTCGGATTCCAGTTGCCGCAGCAGGTGGCCGGAGGTCATAGCCTGCTTCTCGGCTTCCCGCTTTTCTCCTTCGAGACGATCGAGCAGGGAAGTGAGGTCTTTCATCTCGCGGCCAAGAGTCAGGACGCGCATCTCTTCGTGACGCAACGCCTGCTCCAGTTCTTCGAGCCGGCGCAGCACCTCGCGCAGTTCGCGCTTCATCGAGAGCGGGCCCTCGGTGCGTTGCTTGCCGCCGGTCACGGTCACATTGTGGAAGCATTCCCCGGATTGAGAAAGAAAGAACGCATCGGGATTTTCCAGCGCCAGCTCGCGGGCAAAAGCGGGATCGGGAACGATATAGCCATCGCGCAGCTTGGGCAGGATCACTTCGAGCGAGCGGCCGAAACCGTTGAGCACGCGAATGGCATTTTTCAGCGGGACGATCGGCCGCTCGGGATGTACTCCGGGCGCGTTTTCGTTAATGGCAAAAGAAAACTTGGCTTGCGAATCTTCGGGATGCACCAGGAAGGTTGCCCGTCCGTCTACGTCGGTGCGGAGCAGACGCAGGCCTTCATCGGCGGCGTCCCAGGACTTAACTACGATGTAGTTGAGTTCGTCGCGCAGGAAGTCTTCAACCACACCTTCATAGCGTGTCTCCACTTCGAGGAAATCGGCGAGCACGCCCGCCGGAGCCATTCCGCCCTGCATCACCCCGGATTGAAACAGGCGACGCACCGATTCGGTCGAGTATCCGTGCTCGGCGATAACGGCTTCGAGTGAACCCTTTTTGCCGATGGCAGAGGCATACTCGGCGCGCAGGCTGTCGAGATGGTTCTTGGCCTCGGATTCCTCGTGACGCCGGGAATCGAGCGTCTGGCGGGTCTGGCGGAGCTCTTCGGTCAGTCCGGAGACGCGCTGTGAAACGGTTTCAAATTCCAATCCCAACTGGCCGCGCTGTCCGCCGAAAGTCTCCATCTGAGAGTTTGCTGCGGCCATTTCGGAGTGCAGACGCTGGGCCTCGCGATCGACTCCCGCCAACCGCTCCTCCACTTGCGTGAATTGGTTGCGCAGAGTGGAAGCGGCCGCGACCGCCTCCACAATCATGATCCGCGATTGTTCCTGGGAATGTTCAAGTTCGGCCAAAGCCGCAGCTGCGGAGCTGGCTTCCTGCTGGCTCTGGATCAACTCCTGTTGCGCCGCCGCCAGATCGCCCGCCGCGGAGTGCAGAATCTGGCGATTGTCATCGCGCTCCGCCGCTAACGCTGCCAGTCGCTGCTGGGCCTGCGACAGTTCAGATTCAAACGCGGCCATGCGCTCCACCAGTTCCGCGCAGCGTTCTTCATTGTGGCGACGCTGGGCAAGTGCACGGTCAGAGTCGAGTTTGAGTTGGTTGAGCCGCTCGCGGTTTTCGCGCACTTCGACCTCGATGGCATATCCGCGCTGGGTGCGCTCGGCGTGTTCGGATTCCGATAGCTGAACGTTTTCAGCTTGCCGACGCATCTCTTCCGAGATGGCGGCAATCTGCGCGTCGAGCGCCGCGTTCTCCTGCTCCAGTTGGGCAAATTTGCTGGCCAGAACCAGGCGCAGCTTGGCTCGCATTTCCTCGCGCAGCTTGGCGTAGCGCTCAGCCTTAGAAGCCTGGCGCTTGAGCGAATTCATCTGGCGCGTAACTTCTTCAAAAATGTCATTTACGCGAGCCAGGTTGATTTTGGCGTCTTCGAGACGGGCTTCGGCCAGACGCTTCTTGGTTTTGAACTTGGTGATGCCGGCAGCCTCTTCGATGATGGCGCGGCGGTCCGTGGGACGGCTGCTCAGAATTTGCCCGATGCGTCCCTGTTCGATGAGAGCGTATGACTCGGGGCCCAATCCAGTCCCCATGAAGAGTTCCTGAATGTCGCGCAGGCGGCACAGTTTTCCGTTCAGCAGATACTCGCTTTCGCCGCTGCGAAACAGCCGCCGGTTGACCACGATTTCGCCCGCCTTAAACTGTTGCTTGAACTGTCGGCGGCGAATCTTCAGGACGACTTGGGGCCCGCCAGTAGCTGCTTCCGCGTCAATGGGAGGCCGGGCGTCCTCGCCCGTCGCTCCATCCGCAGCTTCGATTTCTTCCAGCTTACCCGGCCGCGCTTCTTCGGTCAGGCGCTCGGTTTCTTCCGCTGCTTCGGCCCGGATTTCGGCTTCATCCCAGTCATCGACCGGCCTCGGCATTTCATCCTGTATTTCCACTTCGGTCGGTTCGTGAACGTCGGCGCCGTCATAGACTTCGGGATCGATCAGCGTGAGCGATACTTCGGCCATGCCGGTCGGCTTGCGATCACGCGTGCCGGCGAAGATGACGTCTTCCATGCGCGAGCCGCGGAGAGTCTTGGCCGACTGTTCTCCCAACACCCAGGAGATGGCGTCGGCAATGTTGGATTTGCCGCAGCCGTTGGGACCGATGATGGCGGCCACCCCGTCCCCATGGAACTTGAGTTCGGTGCGGTCGCAGAACGATTTGAATCCGAGAATCTGGAGTCTTTTCAGTTTGAGCAACTTCTACTCCTTAAAGGTCGCCGGTTTGTGTGGCGCGGGCGCCCTCGCCCGCGTGAGTGTCGCTACTGTGAGAGCACTAGGGGTGTAGCATCATCAGCCGGGTTAACTAATTGGATTCCTCCAACATCGCTCTGGTGAGCGCCTCCCAGGCTGGATTCGGCGAGGCACAAATTAGAGCTACTGTAACGGCCAAATCGTGCCTGGGTCAAGTACGAAAACACTATATCTGGTATGGCCTTACAACCGACCGCGCCAGATTGAACACACAATGCAGCGGTTGCATACAAATTGAGCGGGGAAGTGACAAAGGAGGGGAGAAGCGCGAGAGCAATATCAGCCTAATCCAACTTGGGAGCAAAGGCAACGGCGTGGGGCCGACACTCTTGTCCGCCGCTTTTGACTTTGGAGAGCTGCGAAGAAATAGCCGAGCTACGCTCGGCCTGGACGGGCGAGGGTGCCCGTCCCCACACAGTTCCTGCCTCCCCACACAGTTCTTGCCGGTTATTGCGCCCCTAGCTTTTCGAAGAACAGGCAGATGGATTCAATCCCGCGGTAGAAATTCGGGATGTGGAATTTTTCATTCGGGGCATGCAGATTGTCGTCGGGCAGGCCGAAACCCATCATCACGGACGGAATCTTTAGGACCGCCTGGAAATCGGTGACGATCGGAATCGAGCCGCCGGAACGAATGAAGACGGTTTCTTTCCTGAACACATCGTGCAGGGCTTCGGTGGCGGCCTGGATATATTTGTTGTCGGTGCCGACTACGCAGGCCGGGCCTTTGCTCCAAACCTTGATGCTCGTCTGAATCCCTTTCGGCGTCAGTTTCTTTACGTAGTTCTTGTAGCGCTTCAGGATGTCATCGGGGTCCTGGTTCGGCACCAGTCGCATGGAAACTTTCGCCGATGCTTTGGCCGGGATGACTGTCTTGGCGCCGGGAGCGACGAAGCCGCCCGGCATGCCGTGCACTTCGAGCGTGGGACGTGCCCAGGTGCGATACATCACTGAGTAGCCCGGTTCACCGGTCAGCACGGTTGAGCCTACTTCATCCTTTCGATAGTGCTCCTCATTAAAGGGCAGCTTCTTCCACGTCTTCAGTTCATCTTTGCTGGGCGCTTTTACGTTTTTGTAAAAACCCGGAATCAAAATTTTCCCCTTGGCGTCTTTCAATTTGCTGATGATCTCGATCAGCCCGAAGAAGGGATTGGGCGCGGCTCCGCCGTACATTCCGGAGTGCAGGTCGGTGCGGGCTCCCACGGCTTCGATCTCGGTGTAAACCAGGCCGCGCAGCCCGACGCATAACGTTGGGAGATCGGGCGCGAAGAGTTCGGTGTCGCAGACCAGGGCGAAATCAGCTTTCAGCTTGGCTTTTTCCTTGCGTACGTAGGCGGAAATGGACTCACCGCCCACCTCTTCTTCGCCTTCGATGAGGAATTTCACATTCAGCGGCAAGGTGCCGTTGTGTCCCTTCATCAAGGCTTCGACGGCCTTGAGTTCCATCCAGAGCTGGCCTTTGTCGTCGACCGCGCCGCGGGCATAGATGTTGTTATTGCGCTCGGTCGGCTCGAACGGTGGAGTCGTCCACTCATTCAGCGGGTCGGGAGGCTGCACGTCGTAGTGCGCGTAGCACAACGCCGTCGGCTTGCCCGGAGCATGCAGCCAATCGGCATAAATCAGCGGATGGCCCTTGGTGGCAATGGTCTCGACGTGCTCGAGCCCGATGCGGCGGAGATCGTTGGCCACGAAGTCGGCGGCTTTCTGGACGTCGGATTTGTGCTCCTGAAGAGTGCTGATGCTGGGGATGCGCAGCAAGTCTTTAAGTTCGTTGAGGAAACGCTGCTGATTCTCGCGGGCGTAGTCGACTGCGGGAGAGGCCATGGGTGCCTTTCTGGTGGAAAACACCCTAGTATATCTCGCTGGCGTGGGTGGGTAATGGCGGCATTTCTTTCGCCCTTTCAGGGCTCGGTCTTTTCGCTTTGTAAACCCACGGCTTGCGTCGTGGGCTACATTCTTGCGCCGCTTCGCGGCTTTGCACGCTGGCCCGATTTAGGTAGCGCCGGCGTCCCGCCGGCTGTCCTGAGGGCATCCTGCCCTCAGTGTAGAAAACTACGATGCAGCCGGAGTCCACGTATTCGCGGCTACCGTAAGAGATGGTCTTCGTCGGGTGGGAGCGGGACGCCCCCACGACAGCCGGCCCGAGGCCGGCGCTACGAAGGGCGCTCTGCGGCGATGACGGTGTAGCTGAGATCGCCGGAGCGATACGCGTCGAGGATGATGTCGATGCCCTCCACAAACTCCCGGGCCGCTCGCGGTAAAAGTTTTACGGCAACACTTGCCGCACGGGCGCGTTCCTGACATATCTCCCAGGTGCTCAGAATTCTAGCCGTAAGGTCCTCGCGACGACGTATTCTCATTCCGGCGGATTCGATCGCGCTTTGGTATTGTTCGGGCGTCCACAATTCCGGGCATAGAAATGCGCGGGCCACCTCGCGTACGCGATGGCGATCCATCGAGCCTGTCCACGCCGCCACCAGAAGTTGGCCGCCCGGCCGCAGAGTGCGGGCAACATGGGCAAAGTAGCCCGGCTTATCGGCGAAGTGTTCGGAAGACTCCATGGTCCACACCAGGTCGAATTTTGCGGCAGGGAAGTCGAAGCTGTCGGCATTCCCGACTACAAAATTCACCCGTTGTGCGACGCCAGCCTGGGCCGAATGTTCCTGTGCCAGCCTGGCCTGTTTGGCGCTGAGGGTGAGGCCAGTTCCCATGCAAGAAAAGGATTGTGCAAGATGGATCAGAGTGCCGCCGTGGCCGCAACCCACGTCGAGTACATGAGAACCAGCGGAAAGTCCGAGCAGATCGATGCAGTAGTCCAGCATCCTGACCTGCGCATCTTGGGGAGCGTCGCGGTGGTCCAGAAACAATCCGTGATGGATGTGATCGCCCCAGAAGGTGCGATAGATAAAGGCCAAAGAATCGTAGTGCTCTCTGATCTGATCGGCGGTAACAGGCATGGTGGTCTTCAGCTTTCGAAGCGCGCCGGCGAAAAAGCGGACACATCATATTCCGGTTTGCCGCCGGTGACCAGTTGCGCCATCACTTGGGCGGTGACCGGGGTGAGCAGAATGCCGTCGCGGAAGTGGCCGGTGGCGACGAAGTAGCCTGGAGTGCGAGTGCCTCCGAGCATCGGCAGGTTGTCGGGAGACCCTGGCCGAAGTCCGGCCCATGCTTCCAGCATGCGAGCCTGGGCCAATGCAGGGACCAGTTGAATCGCAGCCTGATGCATGCGTTGAATCGTAGCCGCGTCGGTGCGCTTATCGTACCCCGCTTCTTCGACGGTGGCTCCCGCCAGAATACGGCCATCGCTGCGCGGGACCAGATAAATCTCCGGAGCGCGAATAACGTGGGTGATCAAATCGCGGGTTGCCGCCAGTGACAGCATCTGTCCCTTGACTGGGCGAGTCGGAAACCGCTGCGGCGGCAGTTGCCCCGCCCACGCGCCCGCGCAGTTGACGATGACGGGAGCGCAGTATCTGGTCTTACCGGTCGTGACCCCGGTGGCGCGTCCATTGGCCACGAGCACCTCGGTCACGGTCGTTCCCGAAGAAATGTCCACGTCTCGATGACGGGCGGCTTTCAGGGCGGCAGCGGTGAGGGCTCGAGGGTCCACGCTGCGTTCTTCCAGATAAAGCGCCGGCAGTTCGACCTGGCCGAGTGCGGGCTCGAGTTCGTCGAGCGGCGAGGGAAGCGGACAATCCGTCGCCAGACTGGGGTGCTCGCGGAGGTGCTGCGGCGTGGCAAAAAAGATGGTGCCCTGGTCGCGCAGATCAACGTTCATGCCGGACTCGTCCTGCAATTCATGCACGAACTCGGGATACATGTGGGCGCTCGCGGTGGCGAGCGGCTGAAGCGAGGCGGGCATTTCCAGCGGGAAGTCAGCCAGCATGCCGGCAGCGGCGTGCGATGCTTCACGTCCAGGTTCTCCACGTTCCACGATAAGGACCGTGGCGCCGCGCTTGCGCAGCGCGATGGAAAGGGAGAGCCCGATGATCCCGCCGCCGATGATGATTACGTCCCACGTCTTCACGCCTTGATTGTAAAGCAGCGTAAAGATCCCAGCTGAAAGCAACCGTGTATCGCGCACCGTCATCTTGAGCGAATGCCTCACCCTGATGAAACGAGCGTTTCCCGACGAAGCCTGCGAGCTTTGGACGGGCTCAATTTCTTTCTGGCCGACGCGCAAACCGGGGTCGGCCCGTTTGTGGCTATCCATCTCGCGTCGGCGCGGCACTGGGATGATCAACGCGTCGGCATGGCCCTCAGCGTCGCCGCGATTGCGGGCGTGCTGGCTCAACTGCCGGCTGGGGCAATCGTCGACTGGACCCGCAGCAAGCGCGCCCTGGTGGGAATCGGAGTGGCGGCGCTGGTGGTGTCAGCATTACTGTTTGCTTTTGTCCCGAGCTTCAAGGCTGTGGTATTGGCTCAAATCCTGCTGGGCGGTTTCGGCGCTCTCTTCGTTCCTTCACTGAACGCCATCACCCTGGGGTTGGTTGGGCCGCGCTTGCTGGATTGGCGGGTGGGCAGAAATCAGGCCTTCAATTCGGCAGGAAATGTTTTTGCCGCGGCGGTGATGGGCTTCATCGGGTTCTTTCTTTCGACTCAAGCCATTTTTCTAACTGTCATCTTGTTCTCGATTCCGACGCTACTCTCGCTGGCGCTTATCCGGCCCGAGGAGATCGACTACGAACGAGCAAGAGCCGCCAACGCCGGCGCGACGGCCGGCAATGCGAGGTTGAGGTCGCTGCTGGCAGATCGGCGACTGACAGCGTTCATTACTTGTGTTTTTCTATTCCACTTTGCCAACGCCGCCATGCTGCCCCAACTGGGCGAGATGCTGGCGCGAGGCCACGCCCGCCAATCGTCTTTGTTCATGGGGGCCTGCGTCATGGTCACTCAGATCACCATCTCGCTGATTGCAGTCTGGGTCAGCCGAAGGTCGCGCTCCTGGGGACGAAAACCGCTGCTGTTGGCTGGATTCGGCGTGCTTCCGATTCGAGGCGTGTTGTACACATTGACGGCGTACGCTCCGGTGCTGGTCGCAATACAGGTCCTTGACGGAATCGCTAACGCGATCTACCTGGTGGTTGGAGTCTTGGTTGTTGCCGACCTGACGCGCGGAACGGGGCGCTTCAACCTCATGCAGGGTGCGCTCGGGGTTGCCCAGGGAATGGGCGCGGCCGCCAGTACCACGTTCGCCGGAACCATCGTTCACCACTACGGATATCACGCCGGCTTTCTGTCTCTGGCCGGCATCGCTGTTGTCGCGTGCGGTTTGCTTTGGTTCGCTGTGCCAGAGACAAAAGATACCGAGCGCTCGAGTTACGATCAGCGCGAAGAGGCGCCAGCCGTGGCTTAAGGCGGCACCAAACTTTAGTTACTGCCACCGAACCCTTCTGTGTACGCGGGTCCTCAGTATCGCCACTTATAATCCGCGAAGGATCGGACCTCCTGCGGGTCCCGCCAGCGCAATGAAAAAATCTGTTCCCGGACCGCCAGTCGAGTCCGCCCCCTCAGTCTGGGTCTATAACCCATGGCTTGATCTTGTCGTCGGATGCGGCGCATGGTCCGCGCCCCTGCTCCTGCTTGCTTACTACGCTTCGCGTTCGAGCGCACTGGGCTGGTCAATCGGATTTTATGGATTGGCCCTGCTCTTCAATTATCCCCATTACATGGCGACGATCTATCGCGCCTATCACAGCGCCGCCGATTTTCAGAAGTACCGGATTTTCACGGTCCACATTACGGCGCTGATCGGGCTGACCCTGATTCTGTCGCACTTCTGGTTCGCCGCTATCCCGTGGATTTTTACGCTTTACCTCATCTGGAGTCCCTGGCACTACAGCGGTCAGAATTACGGCCTGTTCATGATGTTCGCCCGGCGGGGCGGAGCAACCCCTTCGACTGCCGGCCGGCAAGCCTTGTACTCCGCATTTCTGATTTCTTACCTGATCTTGTTTCTAAGTTTCATGACCGGGCCTTCGAACGATCCTTTGTTCATCTCGCCGGGAATTCCGGAACGGGTCAGTTACGTTGCGGTGTTGGTGCTGGGAGTGGCGTTCGTAGCGTGTTCCGCCTACGGGTGGTCGCAACTCGCGAGCCAAGTGGGTTGGCGGCGACTGTTGCCGGCGGTGACGCTTTTCTCTACCCAATGCCTGTGGTTTCTCCTGCCGACGGTGTTGTCTATAGCGGAGGGGTTGCGACTTCCGCAGAGCCGTTACAGCAGCGGCGTGTTTGCCGTCATGCACTCGGCTCAATACATCTGGATCACCAGTTACTATGCCCGGCGCGAAGCGGGGGCCAAGGGCGGTTGGCGGCCGTACGCTTACTTCGCGGTACTGGTGGCCGGCGGGATCGCGCTCTTTGTTCCTGGACCGTGGCTGGCCAGCCGGCTCTTTCATCGTGACTTCGGCGCCAGCTTTCTGATTTTCACGGCGCTGGTCAATATTCATCACTTCATTCTCGATGGCGCGATCTGGAAGTTGCGGGACGGCCGTATCGCCGCGCTGTTGTTGAACTCGCGCGAGCGATTGTCGGACGCAGCGGCGGATGCTGGAAGCCGATGGGGCGTGAGGCTTCGCCGGTTGTTTGGGAGTTCCCGGCCGGCGCGCATGGTCCAGATTGCGGCGGTGGTTGTGCTACTGGCCTGGGGCAGCATCGACCAGGTTCATTATTACCTGGCGCTTCATCAGGAGAGCTTGCCGGACCTGGAGCGCGCGGCGGCGCTTGATTCTTACGACAGTTCTCTCGAGACCCACCTGGGATGGAAAGAACTCAACGAAGGAAAATCTCAAGAGGCGATCACGGCGTGGAACCGGGCGCTGCGGGTCAATCCCAGCAACGCCGCTCCGCGAGATGCGTTGCTTAGCTATCTGACCCAAAAGAATCGTTTCGATGAAGCCTATGCGGTGACCAGCGAGTCGCTCCGCCACACGCCGAAGGACGTCAATCTATTGGTCAACCATGGCATTCTGGCCAACCAGTTGGGACATGGCGACGAGGCGGTTGCAAGTTGGAAGCAGGCGATCGCTCTGGACGGTTCCCAGGTCGCGGCATATCTCTACACTGCGGGTGAACTGGATCGGGAAGGGAAGCCTGAGGCCGCCATTCCCTATTACCTGATGTTCCTCAACAAGGTGGCACAAGCCGGAGCCAGCAGCCGGCCGCCGGCACACGATTTGATCGCCATTGTTTTGCGGCTGGCGCAGTGTCAGATTCAGGCCAGTCATCTCGACCAGGCGGCGAAGGCTTACGAGTTGGCGCAGAAAATCGCCGCCCAAGCCGGAGAAACCGGATTGGAAAGCGTGGCCAGCATGGCCGAGGCCGAGCTTAGCGCACAGCAGGGTAAAACCACCCAGGCGCTTCAGCTTTATCAACATGCGCTGGCACTCGACAACAAAGTGGACGACCCACACCTCATGGCGAATGATCTTTACGCCTATGGGATTTTTCTGCGTGACGCGAATCTTTCCCCACGATCAGCGTATGCGTGTCTACTGAAATCCCAATCTCTAATGCAAAACTCGAAGGATGCTTCGGAATTGAACGAAGTAATCCGAGCTCGAGAAGATATGGAGAAGACCCTCGGTGGCGCATCGATCGAGGTGAGGAAACGTACAGATGCGGAGCTGCAGGAAGCTTTGACTATCTCTTCCCAATAATCCCGCACCCGGAACTAAAGCTTGCCGAGATAATCCAGAATTTCAGGTGTGCCCCAATCGATGGCGCCGATAAACTTGCGGCGCAAGACGCCCTGGCGATCGATGATGTAGGTTTCGGGGAACTTGAACGTCCCGTACAGATTGTTGCTCTTCTGGTCGGCATCGCGAACGGTCAGCAAATCGACGTTGTGTTGCTTTAGAAAATCCTTATACGCACTCTGGTCGGCGTCGACGCTGATCGCCAAGACCTCAACCCCCTTGCCTTTCATCTTTTGCTGCATTTGCACCAGGGATGGCATTTCTTCAATGCAGGGCGGGCACCAGGTAGCCCAGAAGTTCAGCACGACGACCTTTCCGCGAAATTCGTCGAGGCTTACCTTGCGGTCGGTGTCCTGAACCGTGAAGTCTGGAGCGGCGGAGCCAATATTGGCGGGCCGGCTGCCGCCGTAGCAACCGGACAGCGTCATGATCAGGGCCATCAAGGCGGAAAGAACCGAAGCACGTCGCACAAAGTTATAATACCTAATTCGGCCTATGGTGGCGCCAGAGACAGTAACGAGCGGCCCAAGGGTGTCGGTCATCGTGCCGGCGCGGAACGAAGAGGCCTGCCTTGGACTTTGCCTGGAATCGCTGACCGGGCAAACCGGCGTTAACTTCGAAGTCATAGTCGTGAACGATGGATCGACCGACCGAACGCGAGAGATTGCCGAATCATTTCCCGGGGTGCGCGTGGTGGACGCTGAAGCACCGCCTCCAGGCTGGGCGGGCAAGACTAACGCGATGGCGGCAGGCGCAAGAGTGGCTGGCGGCGAGTGGCTGCTCTTTACGGACGCCGATACCGTCCATCGGCCTGGATCTCTTGCCCGCGCGGTCGGGGAAGCGAAACAACACTCTGCGTCGCTGCTTTCCTATTCCCCCGAGCAGGAAGTCTTCGGATTCTGGGAAAAAGCCGTGATGCCAGTTATTTTCGCGGAGCTGGCGGCAACTTATCGTCCTGCGCTGGTGAGCGATCCGCGCTCGCCTGCGGCCGCAGCGAATGGTCAGTACATCCTCGTCACGTGCGAGGCTTATGACGCTATCGGTGGATACGCAGCGGTAAGCGGCAGTCTGCTGGAAGATGTTGCGCTGGCCCGGGCGGTGAAAGCTTCAGGGCGGAAGATTTTCTTCCGCTTTGGCGGCGATGCGGTTCGGACCCGCATGTACCGTAACTTCGAACAGCTTCGCGAAGGCTGGACCAAAAATCTCGCATTGCTGTTTCCGTCCCCGGTGCGTCTTGCCGTGCTCAGGCTGACTGAGTTCGGATTGATCGCAGGCGGTCTGACAGCAGCCGTGATGGCCCTGCGCCGCAGTCACTACGTTCCTGGATTGGCGGCGGCGATTCTGGCGGCGACGATCTACGCTTTTCTTCTCAATCGAATCCGCAAGGCGCATTTTTCCTGGGAGGCAAACGCATTGTCGCCGGCGGGCCTTCCCCTCTTTGCCTACCTCTTGCTGCGCTCTAGGCTGGCATACCAGCAGGGAACCGTGCGCTGGAAGGGAAGGAGCTATGGAAGCAGCACGAACGACGCAAGGGCGGAAAGCGCCATCATAGATTCGCCGCGTGCAGCCGGGAGCAGCTCGGCATAAAGGCAGATGAATGGTCTATCTCACTCGCAAAGCCGAATTCGCCGCATCGCACTACTATCACAATCCGGATCTGACTGCGGAAGAGAACCAGCGGATTTTCGGCAAATGCAATAACCCCAACGGCCACGGTCACAACTACACGCTCGAAGTCACGGTCAAGGGCGAGGTCGATCCGCGTTCGGGCTTTGTTGTCGACCTCAAGCAACTGAAAGAAGTTCTGCACCGGGAAGTACTGGACGCCATGGATCACCGCTTCCTTAACAAGGAGGTCCCGGAATTCTCAACCCGGATTCCGACCACGGAGAATCTGGCCATTGCGATCTGGCAGCGCTTGGTCTCGAAGCTCAACAAGGCCAAGCTGCATCGCGTGCGCGTGTATGAGACTCCCGATCTGTTTGTGGATTTCTATGGTGAAGCATGAAGGCCCACCTGACCCGGCGTTACATGTTTTCCGCATCTCACCGGCTGCACAGCGACGCCATGTCCGAGGCTGAGAATGCCGCGACCTACGGCAAATGCAACAATCCCTACGGGCATGGGCATAACTATTCGCTCGAAGTGACGGTCAGCGGCCCGGTGGACGAAAGTACCGGCATGGTCTGCAACCTGGTTGATCTGGACGGCTTTGTGCAGCGCGAGATCGTGCAGCGTTTTGATCTGGAGAGTCTGAATACCCAGCCTGAGTTCGCGCAAACTGTGCCGACGACCGAGAACCTGTGTACCGTTATCTACGATATTTTGCAGCGAGGCTTCACCCCGGCTCATCTTGAGAAGGTGCGCATAGAAGAGACCATGATGAATTCCTTCGAGTACGCCGGGGGAGAAGCGATTGTGTAATTGGGTAATTGTGTAATTGAAAACAGAGACGCGGGTCTGGCCTTTGAATTTCAATTGCCCAATTAGAAAATTACTCAATTTCTCAATTCTTTCAATTCTTGGAGCAGGCCATGAATCCGACCACTGAAGTACCTTCGCTGACCAGTGCCACCTTCGAAGACCTGGTGCGCGAAATGATCGTGCGGATCGGAGAAGATCCCGAACGCGAAGGTCTGGTGCGCACGCCCAATCGCGTCCGCCGCTCCTGGGAATTTCTCTCGCGCGGTTACAAAGAAGATCCGGACGCGATGCTGCAGAAAGCGCTATTTACCGTCACCTACGACGAAATGGTCATCGTCAAAGACATCGAAATGTTCAGCCTGTGCGAACACCATATGCTGCCGTTCTTTGGCAAGGTTCACGTGGCTTACATCCCCAAAGGCAAGGTCATCGGGCTCAGCAAGATTCCGCGGCTCATCGAGATCTTTTCCCGGCGCCTGCAAATTCAAGAGCGTTTGACCACGCAGATTGCGGAAACTATTCAGAAAGCAATCGAGCCCCAGGGTGTAGGCGTGGTCATTGAGGCCCGGCATCTCTGCATGATGATGCGGGGAGTGGAGAAGCAGCATTCGGCTGCCGTGACGTCCTCCATGCTGGGCTGCTTCCGCCACGAGCAGGAAACCCGCACCGAATTTCTTTCGCTGATTCGAAACCGGGCAAACGGGATATAGAGCGTACCTCGGGGCCAGACCTCAGACCTCGGCCAATGGAGGACGGGCGTCCCGCCGGTCGTTCCTCGACCCTGCAGAACGATAGCCCTTGCGGCCGAGGGCAGGATGCCCTCGGGACAGCCGGCGAGACGCCGGCGCTACAAAAACACAGCTACCCGTCGCCGAGTTCTGCCGCCAAGAGTCGAAGAAAGACGGGCGAGACGCCCGTCCTCCATCATGGTCCGAGGTCCGAGGTCTGAGGTCCGACGCCCAGCCAGTCACCAGGTTCCGTAGCGATAGCGTCGCGGACGTTCGGGGAAGATCTTGATCAGAATGATGCCCGCCAGAAAACCTCCAACGTGGGCCCAGAAGGCGACACCTCCGCGAGTGTCGCTGTAGCTCGCGATGGAAGTTGCTGCGCCGCTTACAAATTGCATGGCGAACCAGTAACCCAGCGTGACCCATGCCGGCAAATAAAAAAGAAAGAAAATAGGGAACCAGATCAACACCTTCGCCCGGGGGTACAAGAGGAAATATGCTCCGAGCACGCCGGCGATGGCACCGCTGGCTCCGACCGTAGGAACGCGGGAGTGGGGGGTGAGCGCGAGTTGCGCGAGAGCGGCTCCCAGGCCGCTGAGCAGGTAAAACAGCAGGTATTTGAAGTGGCCTAAATAGTCCTCAATGTTGTCGCCGAAGATCCACAGGAACCACATATTCCCGATCACATGCATCCACGAGCCGTGCAAGAACATGGAGGTCAGCATGGGCAGAAATGCCGCCACCGGCCCGATGTGATTGGCTCCCGACAGAAATGCCGTGAGGTTCGCGGGCACCATGCCCAATTGATAGAGCAGCAGCTCGAAGCTCTTGGGCGTGAGACTCGCCTCGAAAAGGAAAATCACCAGGTTGAGCCCGACCAGAAAATAGGTCACATACGGGGTGATGAACCGGGGTTGATCGTCACGAATCGGAATCATGGGAGGTCAAGCGATCTGGTAATTTGGTAATTGAGTAATTGAGTAATTGAGTAATTGAGTAATTGGGTAATTGAGTAATTGAGAACCCTCTCGTAGCACCGCTGGTTGTCCTCGTTCGAGGCGAATCTTTGGCGGTTCTCAAATTACACAATTACCAAATTACCAAATCTCCCATGAATGGCGTTCTCATCGTCGATAAGCCTACCGGAATGACGTCACATGACGTGGTCAACCGAGTGCGACGGATTCTGCAGCAACCTTCGGTCGGGCACCTGGGGACGCTCGATCCGCTGGCCACGGGAGTGCTGCCGCTGGTGACCGGAAATCTTACTCGCCTGGCCCAGTTTTACGAAGGGTCGGAGAAGACCTATGAGGGTGTGATCCGTTTTGGCTTCGCCACCGACACGTACGATTCCGATGGCGAGATGCGCGGTGCCAAACAGGAAGTTAATGTATCACTTGAAGAAATACGGACAATCGCCTGTTCATTCATCGGCTTGACTGAGCAAATGCCGCCTCCATTCTCCGCCAAGAAGATCAAGGGCGTGCCGGCCTACAAATTGGCCCGCAAGAACCAGGAGGTTGCACTAAAACCAGTGCAGGTGGAAATCAAGGAATTTGAGGTTCTGGCGCTAGAGCGCGACGGGGCCAGATTTCGCGCCCGCGTGGCCTCCGGGACCTATATGCGTTCGGTTGCCCATGACATGGGCCAGCGGCTGGGCTGTGGAGGGCATTTGCAATCGCTGCGGCGCACCATATTGGGAGAGTTCGATCTGGGCCAGGCCAATACCCTGGAAGCGCTGGAGACCGCTCGCCAGGCTGGGCAGTTGGATGAAGTCTTCATTCACCCGCGCCGGTTGCTGCCCGAGTTTCCCTGCGTAACCGCCAGCGAAGACGCCGCCGCGCTTATCCGGAACGGACGCGCCGTGAACCTGCCGGAGTTGTCCCAGGCCCGGCAGGTAAAGGTGTTCGCCGGGCAAAGGGAACTGATCGCCATCGCGACCCGGATCGCCGGAACCCTTTTTCATCCCAGGATCGTACTGGCCGCGGAGCCGGTGCGCCAGCTGGCTTCCAAAAAATAATCATCCTGAGCGGAGGAACTGCTTCGCAAAGCGAAGCAGTTACGTAGTCGAAGGACCCTTGCGGCGAGAGCGGCCTCAGCCAGTGGAGCCTTCTTCGATTGCAAAAGAACTCAGCTCTCGGGCTTCGCGGCGCGGGTAGGGGTCCTTCGACTCCGCGGGATCATTCGCAAGCGAATGATTCCCGCTGCGCTCAGGCTGACAGGTTTTCGGCGCGTTGTTATTCCACTATCGGCGAGCAGCACGGCTTCTGGACCGGTTTCGGCTCCATCAGCTCAACCCGGGTGAAGTTGGGATCGTACAGGTTGTACTGCCATTTGCCGTCGCGGCCAATCTTCGGTATCTCCGAGCTCTTGTATGCACGCGCGACTGCCAGTTTGTATCCGGCCTGAATGTCGGGCACGCCCAACGATAAGTGGTGCATGACTCCCAACGTATGCGGATTCGGATCGTGCACGTTCAGCATGTATTCCAGCCAGTCGGTGCCTTCGGGAACGCGCATGGCCACCCAGTCGGTGTCCGTGTCTTTCATCCCGCCATGCCACTGTAACTTGAATCCCAGGATGTCCTGGTAGAAACGGTCGGCCGCAGCCCGGTCTTTCACTACTACGCCCACGTGAATAATGCGGGTCGAGATGCGGGTGTCGGGGAGAAACTTGCCAAAGTTACGGCCGTGCAGAGAGTCGGGAAGATACTGCATGAACTCGACGTCGTGGCCGTCAGGATCCTTAACGTTGAAGCCGAGGTCGCCGTCCCGCCTGGATTCAAGGTGTTCCGGTACTTTCACGCCGCGGCTGGCCAGGTAGGCACGCAGCTGTTCGGCGTCGGTGGTCTCAAAGGAGATATGGGATAGGCGGTCCATGGCAGGATCGGTAAGCTCAGGAAACACTTCAATGTATTGATGGTCGTTGACCTTGAAATAAGTGAGCAGCAAGCCGGTCCCGTGACCGGGTTCTTTGTCCAAGGTGAATGGCTCCTGGAATCCCAGAATGCCGGTGTAGAACTTGCGGGCTGCCGCCAGATCGTCGGTTCTCAATCCGATATGGGCGACGCCGACAATGGGTGGGCGTGCCACCGGAGCCGTCTGGGCAAAAGCTGCAATGGTAAGAAGGCCAGCCAGGCAAACGCGACGGGTCAGAACGGTTATCGGGGAGTTCATTTGAACAGAGATAGTGCGGCGGTTAGGGTGACCTGTCAAGGAGACCCCGGAAATGCAATGTCCGATAACATATATTATGTCTAATACGATTCGGAACCGGGCGCTCGGCCTCAAGTCCTACGCCCCCGCCGCCGATAGCTCTGTTTGAGGCAAGTTATGTCCGAAGTCACGGCACTTGAACGCTCCCCCGACTCGACCGCCATTCGTCGCTGGCCTCGATACAAAGTTAACGTCCCCATTCGTGTGATCGTCTCCCGAGCCATGAAAGCTTCTATTTTCGACGGCCGCGGGACCTCCTTGAGCGAAGGCGGCATGGCGCTTTTCGCGGGAGCGGAACTAAGGCCGGGCGACCAGGTCGCGGTCGAATTTACTCCGCCTTTTTCTTCGCCTCCGATACGGGTGGATGCCAAGATCTGCAATCGCTCCGGGTATCACTACGGGGTGGAATTCATGGCCCTCGACCAGGTTCAGAGGCAGAATGTGGACCAACTGCGCATGCACTTGACCAGCTTTGCCATCATCGCCTGAACTAAACGCGTAGGCCCGGACGCCCAGTTCCAGCGGACGAGCCAGGCGTGCGACGTTGGGATGGCGAAAAACCTTCTATGCTGTCGCGGCCAGGATGGTTTGCAGGTCGGCGCGAAAGCGACGCAGAGTCTCGAGCCGTTCCGGGGTGGCTTCGACCAACTCCAACTTCGACTGGAAGACCTGGCGGCCCTCTTTTTCGGTCAACACTCCGATAGCTTCTCCCATGCGCCAGCCGGGCGTGCCCAGCATTTGCATTCCACCGATCGAAGGCACGAGCATGGCAATGCAGTTGTCGCGTACCACGCCGACGCACTTAGGAAAGCGGTCGAAGGTCTGGAGTTCAAATCCGGCAAGATAGATACGCTGAAGTTGCTCGGCGGGATCAGGCATGAAAACGCATTACATCTTGTATCGGCCCAGGTCTTCATCGTTCAGGCCTTCGAGCCACTTGCGCAGTTCTTCGCTGGTAACGCGGTCGGAAACGTTGGCCGCCAGCTTGGAGTTCTTGAGGACATCGTCTTCGACGAATATAGGGCAGTCCACCCGCAACGCCAGAGCCAGCGCGTCGGACGGTCGGGAATCGATGCTGATCACATTTCCCTGCCGCTCCATCCAGATGACAGCATAGAACGTGTCTTCCCGCAGCTCGGTGACGACTACTTTGTGGACTTGGGTGTCCAAACCCACCAGGACATTTTTGATCAGATCGTGAGTCATGGGGCGTGGCGTGCTGACCTTCTCAATCTCAAGCGCGATCGCATTGGCCTCATAAATTCCCACCCAGATGGGCAGCACAGCATCCCCGCTGGTGTCTTTCAGGATCACGATGGGCATGTTGGTAACTGGATCCATCATGAGCCCCCGAATTTTCATTTCAACTTCCATCGTGGCCCCCGGGGGACTGCAGCCTTCAGATTCACCACCCGAAATCTCCCCTTCTTTGCTCCTTATATCACCATTTCGCCCAACAAGCTGTTGGGAAAGCTTCCTGTAGTAACCACGGAAACATAACTGCCGACTTCCGGAGCCACGGCCTGCGGCGCGGTGAAATTCAGCGTCTTGTTCTGTGACGTACGCCCGATCCACTGGCCGCGGGCTGCATTCTTCCCTTCAACCATGACTTCAAGAACCTGCCCCACATGCCGCTGATAGCGTCGCCTCTGGATTTCGCGCTGCCGCTCCTGCAGGACAATCAGCCGGCGCGACTTCTCCTCGTCGGGAATCGCGTCGTCCAGTCGGAGCGAGGGTGTATTGGGGCGGGGGGAATACTTGAAGCAGAAAATACTGTCGTATTCGACCTCATCAATCAGCGACAGGGTTTGCTCAAAATCGGCTTCGGTCTCGCCCGGGAAGCCGACGATCATGTCGGATGTGATGCTGATTTCCCGTTTAGCCGCTTTCATCCAGGCAACGCGCTCAAGGTATTGTTCGCGGGTGTAAAGCCGCTGCATCGCGCCGAGCACCCGGTCCGAGCCGCTTTGCACCGGAAGGTGCACGTGGTCGCAAAGCGTGGGGACGGATTCGATGGCTTCGACGATGTCACGGCCAAAATCGCGGGGATGCGAGGTGGTGAACCGCACTCTCCGGATCCTGGGAAGCTCGCCTACCGCTGCCAGAAGTTCTGCGAACGTCATCTTTTCGGACGGATCCTTGTACGAGTTCACGTTCTGGCCGAGAAGCTGGACCTCGGTGTAGCCCAGTTGCGCCATCTGTCTGGCTTCCGCGAGAACGGACTGGGAAGTACGGCTGCGCTCCTTGCCGCGGGTGAAGGGCACCACGCAATAGGCGCAAAACTTGTCGCAGCCTTCGATGATGGTGAGATAGCCGCGATGCGGATTGGTACGGGCGGTGAAGTCGGTTTCAAAGCACTCGTCGGTCTCCCGGTCGTCCAGGCCGGTAATGCGCTGCTTCCCTGCCTCGAGCTGCACCAGCATTTGCGGAAGATTGCGATACGATGCCGAACCGCAAACCAGGGAAACGTGGGGCGCGCGGTCGAAAATCTTTTCGCCCTCTTGCTGTGCCACACAACCCAGCACTCCGAAACGCTTGCCTTGCTTTTGCAGCTTCTTGTAATCGGCCAGGCGGTGAAACACTTTTTGCTCGGCTTTGTCGCGAATCGAGCAGGTGTTGTAAAGGATCAGGCCAGCCTCTTCGACGGTGGAAACCTGCCGGTATCCCTGGGACAGGAGCGTGCCCACGACCTTCTCCGAATCGTGGACGTTCATCTGGCAGCCGAAGACTTCCAGGTAGAACGTCTTTTGAGAGTCGGCCGGCATCGCGATTCAAGTATAACGCAGTCCAGTCCGCGCTCTCGGAGACTCGAGTTCCCGGTAGCGGGCAGTTTTCGGGAACCATTGTTCTTAGGATTGTCATTCCGAACCGATTTATCGGTGAGGAATCTGCTTTCGCACCAAAACAGCAGATTCCTCGCGCGAACCGACCGCGCTTCGGAATGACAATTCCCGCACTGAATCAAAATCACCCACTACCGACTTCCCTGCTGCCATCCTTGCACAGGCGTCCTCAGTTTTTCCACAACCGGGCTCGGCCAAAAGCCTTGCTGGGCAGGCATTTTGATCGCCTGCCCGGAGTGTCAATAAAAATGCATTCTGTGACTTGCGTACGGCGTGAGCCAACACGAGACAGGCCGTTGACAAAAATTTCTTTAGGACTAGAATACGCGACGATTTCTGCCTGTAGAATTTCACTCATGAGCCCTGAACTTCTCGACTCCGTTTTGTTGCACACCGACTTTCCCGAGCTGAAATTGCATGCCAGCGGCAAAGTGCGGGATGTGTATACCCTGGACCAAGACCGGCTGTTATTTGTCGCTACCGACCGGATCTCCGCGTTTGATTATGTGCTGGCTACCGGCATTCCTCACAAGGGCCGGGTGCTGACCCAAATCTCGCTTTTCTGGTTTGAATTTCTTCGCGACCTTGTACCCAACCATCTTCTTACCGCCGACGTCGGGCAGTATCCCGCGCCCCTGCAAAAATACGCCGACCAGTTACGTGGTCGCTCCATGATCGTGGCGCGTGCTGAAATGTTCCCCGTGGAATGCGTGGTACGGGGCTACATTTCCGGATCAGCCTGGAAGGAATACAAAGCCACCGGAACAGTTTGTGGCATTGCGCTGCCCAAGGGGTTGCAGGAATCGGATCGATTGCCTGAGCCCATCTTTACCCCTTCGACGAAAGCTACCAGCGGTCACGACGAGAACATTTCGTTCGCCGATATGACCAAGCTGGTGGGAGCGGAACTAAGCAGCCAGCTGCGCGACCTGACCCTGGCGGTTTACGGCAAGGCGGCCGATTACGCTTTGAAAAAAGGCATAATCATTGCCGACACCAAGTTTGAGTTCGGACGCACCGCCCGCGGCATTACCCTGGCGGACGAGGTGCTCACGCCGGATTCGTCCCGGTTTTGGCCGGCGGACAAGTATGCTCCGGGGCGCGCCCAGGAATCGTTCGACAAGCAGTACGTTCGGGATTATCTGGAAGAGATTCGCTGGAACAAGCAACCGCCAGCGCCGTCTCTTCCCGCCGAAGTGGCACGCCGGACCAGCGACAAGTACGTCGAGGCTTACCACCAGCTCACGGGACTCGAGCTGGATGTCTAACCGCACCGTGAGCCGCAGGAAGGCGGTATGAACGGAGCGGACTGGGTCATCGTGCTGGTGGTGTTGGCGTCCACCATCCAGGCGGGCTACTCGGGTTTCTTCCAGGAGGCATTTCACCTGGCGGGCCTGGTGGTGGGATACCTGGTGGCAGCGTGGCAGTATCAGCATCTGGCGGGTTGGTTTGAGAAGTACTTGAAATCAACCTGGCTGGCTGAGAGTGCAGGGTTCCTGATCATTTTCTTTGCCGTTGCGGTGGCTGCCGGGGTAGCCGGCCGGACAGCGCGATGGATCATGAAGAAGTCTGGTCTCAGTTTTCTTGACCGGCTTCTGGGTGGGGCGCTGGGGTTTCTGCGGGGCTGCCTGATTGTGGCAGTGATTGCGGTCTGCATGACCGCGTTCACGCCTACGTCCAGGTGGCTGGCAGGTTCTGAGTGGGCTCCGTATTTTCAGGCAGTGGGGCGGGCCGCCATCTGGGCCGCGCCCGCGGAATTGCGGGCCCGGTTCTATCAGGGACTGGATTTGCTGCGCCGTGTGCCGCAAACGGTTCCTGCCGGTTCCGCACCGTCACCAACTCCGGCCCGGTGAGAAGTTCGGCACAAAACAATTGAAGCACAGGCCGCTTTTCCGGCCAGCGATTTTTGGCGCAGAAAGAGAGATGCCGTGAGAGATCAGCTCGAAGCCCTTATCATGCAGATGTACCGCAGCAACATTCTTTATTCCGAGGCGGTACGCGAATTCAAGAAGAAGTTCATTCTGACCGTTCTGCAGGAGAACAAGGGCAACCAATGCCGCGCCGCGCGCGAGCTCGGCATGCACCGCAACACCCTCAGCCGCACCATTTCAGAGCTTAAGATCGACGTGCGGCAGCTCCGCGATGGCGTCAAGCGTCCCCCAAGGAGTGCGCGTCTGGCCGGTTATGAGAAGAAGGCAGCGCGCTAGGCGTAAACTCACCCGACTGTCATCCTGAGCGGAGCCAAACGTCTCGCTTGCGAAACGTTTAGCGAAGTCGAAGGACCCCTATAAGCGGACGAGTCGTTGCCCAGGTAGGGGTGTTCCGACTTGGCCTCATCGCACTGCTCGATTTGCGCTCGGAGTTCGGTCTTTCGGCTGCAATTTTGCGACGGGCGGGACACCCGTCCTCCATCCAATCAAAAATTAAGGCAGCCCTTGCGGGCTGCCTTTTGTATTGCACGAAAGCTCCAACCTACTGCGGCTTCCGGTGTACGGGCGGCTTCCTCGCCGCGGGCGCTGCCTTGGTAAGGAGCGCTCCTTTTTCCATGACCATGACGAAGGGGCTGGGAGTGTAGGAGACGGGAGTGCCTTCAAAATTGATCTTGTCTCCCACCTTGGGCAGGCTTCTGGCCGGGATCGGTCCGGGGAAGGACAGCTCGATGTCGGCGCGCTTCTGGTCGATGTCATCCACACTGGCCGCGAGCTCCAGCTTGGTGGGCGACGCCGCGATGACCTGCACTTCCGCCATCTGCAGATTCTTCCCTTTCAGTGAATTCCAGACCGTGTCCTGGTCCGCTTGGGTTCCCACCGACAGAACCAGCTCCCATTCCGCAAAACTCATTTCCTCGGGTTTCTTGGTTTTCACCAGATCCGCCGCCTGCTGTTGCGGGGTGGGAGGAACATACTGCGTGATGGTGAAGCCGGCGGGCGGCAGGGGCGTGGTCTTGGTCTGGGCCAGCAGGTCATCCCAACCTTGTTCCGAGCCGTGATACTTCACATACCGGCTGTGACCGAATTTGATGATGGACGCTTTGCCTGCGGGATCGGAAACCAGATTCGCAGCTCGAGCGATGAAGAACAGTCCGTTGACATCGTCCTCGGGAGTGGCGGTCAAATAGGAAAGCGCCAGAGGATAGACATTTTCAACATTGTTGGGGTCGGCTTCGACGGCGGGCCGCAAATATTTTTGCGCCGATGGATAATCCTTCAGTTGCAGCGCGGAGAAACCGGCGACACTGTTCAACAATCCGCTGAGCTGGGCCTTCTGCTTGGTGAAGTCCGCGTCGGAAACACCATCCGGCTTGGCCATCTTGGTGACGGCTTGCAAGCCGCGCTCGGCATGTTGCTTGGCATCCGCCCATTTCTGCGCCGCCCGCTCGTTGTAGGCCAAAAGCACCAGGGCCCGCGCGTTATCGGGATTGGTGGCCAGGAGCCGGTTCGCGGTGTCGATGACCTTGGCCTGGTTATTGGTCTGCTGGTACGTTCCCATCAGCAGTTCCAGCGCATCTTCCTTCATCACACTGTTGGGATATTGGGTGAGGAACGCTTCCAGTCCGCTAATTTTGGCGGCGGGATCAGTCTGCTGTACCGCGCCGACGTAGGCGTTGTATTCGGCAGGATCCTTGATTTCCTTCTTCTGCGGCGCCGGTGCTGGAGCTGCCTGGGGTTGGGACGCCTGCGGTTGCGGTGCAGCAGCATCCTGACCCGATGCGAAATTCGCCAACATCAGCAAAAGCGCCACTAGACTCGTCTTCATTCGAATCGCTCCTTAGATTTTCGGGAAAAACGGCGACAGCGCCGAGGTATCGCCCAAGCCAGCCAGCGCGGGTCTTTCTGGAACATACCTTGCCCATTCGGACGGGCGCCGGAAATACGCAGCCAGTAATCTTCAGCACGGCCAGGGCGGCGTTTCCGGTGAGGCGGATTATAAGTATGTGTGTCCTCTAAGGCAAGTTCGTCTTTAAAACGGCCGGTCACCTATCTTGTTAAGATGCTGACGAGGGCGCGGGCGAGCGCTCCAAATAGGGACCGAAATGCGGCCCGGGAGGCGGTGGGCATGGCGGGTACAACCGAAAATGCCTTGCAGGGGCAGGTGGCGATCGTAACCGGATCGGGCGGGGGGATCGGGGCCGCAATCGCGCGCCGGTTGGGACGCATGGGAGCCCTTGTTTTCGTTTGCGGACGCCGTCGCACCCCCCTCGAAGGCACAGCTGAAGCCATCCTTAAATCGGGCGGCAAGGCTGAAATTGCCGAGTGTGACGTGACCGATCTGGGTTCGGTGGAGGCGCTGGCTGCGCTGGTGGAGCGCAAGTCGGGCCGCGCCGACATCCTGGTCAACAACGCCGGCGTTGGCAGTTTTGCCGGCCCGCTGCATCAGATGCCTCCCGCCTCGTGGGAGCAGGTCATGAATACGAATCTGCGGGGCGTGTTTTATTGCATGCGAAGCTTTGCCCCCATGATGATTCGCGCCCGCAGCGGGCATATCGTGAACATCTCATCCCTGGCGGGAAAGAATGCCCTGCCCAACGGTGCAGCGTATGCCGCGTCCAAGTGGGGATTGAACGGGCTGAGC
The DNA here is from genome assembly GCA_963822555.1 of Terriglobia bacterium. Taxonomy (GTDB): domain Bacteria; phylum Acidobacteriota; class Terriglobia; order Terriglobales; family Acidobacteriaceae; genus JAIQFF01. Next base: position 1,367,472 of record CAWGHY010000002.1, on the reverse strand, counting down.
TATTCGGCAGCGGAAGAACTGCGCGTCCACAATATCCGGGTGTCCGTGGTTTGCCCCGGATCGGTTCATACCGACCTGAGCCCGCACGAGGGGAAAGATCCGAAGAAGATGCTCCAGCCTGACGACGTAGCTCACGTCGTGGCCATGCTGGTGACGCAGGAACCGCAGTCGTTCGTCAGCGAGGTGCTGCTGAGGCCGACGCAGAAGCCCTAGGAGGATGAGCCGTCATGGCTAGACACCCCACGAAGACCGTGCCAAAAGCCAGCCGTCCGATCATGCCTGGCTACGGAATGCCCGAGAGTACGAAAGGTCTGCTGCCCTGGAAGTGGGCGGAGCAGCGCCTGCGAAAAAGTCATAATTACTGGATCACAACCGTCAAACCGGACGGTTCGCCGCACACCATGGTGGTTTGGGGATTGTGGCTGGATGGAGCTTTCTTGTTCAGCACGGGCAGTCAGTCGCGCAAGGCGAAGAATCTCGCGAAAAATCCGCGCTGCGTGGTCTGCACCGAACAGGCGGAAGAAGCCGTTATCGTAGAAGGCGTCGCCGAGATCGCCGAAGTGGGCGCACGCCGCGTATTTCTCAAAAAGTACAAGCCGAAATACGACTTCGACATGTCGGGTATGGAGAAAGACATTCTCTCGATGAAAGAGCCGGTGTTTGCGGTTCGCCCGCGCCTGGCCTTCGGACTGTACGAAAAGAAGTTCATGGGAAGCGCCACTCGCTGGAAGTTCAAGGACTAGAGAAAGCTCCACGACCTCTTGTTTTTGTAGCGCCGTCATCCTGCCGGCTGGCACTTCCTGCGAGGGCGAGACGCCCTCGCGACAGCCGCCGGGACGGCGGCGCTAAGATAGTCACGTGCGGGCGGCCGCCCCTACAGGGATCGTTTTGAGAGACAATAGGAAGCAGAGGTAGGCGTGATGAAACTGGTTTCCGTTTCGCGCTGCTTGTGTGTCGTCGCCTTGTTATTAGGCGCGGCCCTTCCCTCTTCAGCGGAAGTGTTGAAGATTGTCGTCAACGACACCATTCAGCCCATCACCGAGGAGTACATCGAACGAGCCTTGGCCGAGGCCGACCGCAACAAAGATCAGGCGCTGTTGATCGAACTGAATACTCCCGGCGGTTTGTTGGATTCCACCCGCAACATCATCGAGAAAATTCTGGCATCGCCCGTCCCGGTAATTATTTACGTCACACCTGGCGGCAGCCGGGCCGCGTCGGCCGGGTTCTTCATCCTGGAAAGTGCGGACGTTGCCGCGATGGCGCCCGGTACCAACACCGGGGCGGCACATCCGGTCACCTTGAGCGGCGGCAAGGTGGACGACACGATGAAGGAGAAGATGGAGAATGACGCTGCTGCGCTGATGCGCTCCGTGGTCTCGAAACGCGGACGCAATGTCGAAGTGGCCGAGAGCACGGTGCGCCAGTCCAAATCTTTTACCGACCAGGAGGCGCTGTCGCAAAAGTTGATCGACTATGTGGCGCCCAGCGAAGAAAACCTGTTGCAGCAGATGCAGGGAAAAACCGTCAAACGTTTCGATGGGAAGACGATCACGTTGAATCTCGCGGGCGAAGCCATCCGGCCCTATGACATGACGCTCAAGCAGCGGATTCTTGCTTTCATCATGGATCCGAACATTGCGTTTATTCTGCTTGCCATCGGAGGTTTGGCCCTGTACGCGGAGTTCAACCATCCCGGCGCCGTGGTGCCGGGGACGGTGGGAATCGTGTTCATCCTGCTGGCGGTTTTCGCGCTCAATCTTCTGCCCGTGCGGTTCGCGGCGGTGGTCCTGATCTTCGCATCGTTCGCCCTGTTCGCGCTTGAGGCTAAGTTTGCAGCCCATGGCGTTCTGGCAATCGGCGGGATCGTCACCATGGTTCTGGGCGGACTCCTGTTGGTGGATGCACCCATTCCGGAGATGAGAGTGCATCTCTTGACTGCGTTGGCGGTAAGTATCCCGCTGGGCGGGATCACGGTATTCCTCATGAGCATTGCTTTGAAAGCGCGAGCCAACAAAGTAGTGACGGGAGCGCAGGGACTGGTGGGAGAGATCGGCATTGCGCAGACGGCGCTCTCACCCCGCGGAAAAATCTTTGTGCATGGCGAAATCTGGGATGCGATGTCAGAAAGCGCCGTGCCCGCAGGTCAATCCGTGGTGGTTCTTGAAGTCGACGGACTGCAATTGCGCGTGGAGCCTTCGGCCACAGCGCAGCGCGTTCCTCTGGCCGATACGGTTTGACCGTCGTGTCGGCATCTTGTGAGGCACCCCCATCGATTGGTGAATGCCGTATCCTTAACCATGTTGCGGTACAATCCGCCACAGAAGCGTTCCTGACGTTCAGGCGCGGAGGCTTCGGATGGGTCTGTCGTTCACCGGCATCGTTATCATCGTTGTTGTCCTGTACTTCCTCAGCTCGATCAAGATACTGGCCGAATACGAACGCGGCGTAATTTTCCGCCTGGGGCGCCTGTTGTCCGATGCGAAAGGACCTGGACTTATTTTTGTCTTTGCGCCTCTGGATCGCATGGTGCGGGTTTCGTTGCGGCAGGAAGCGTTGGAAGTGCCGCCGCAGGACATCATCACTCGCGACAACGTCACCCTGAAAGTCAATGCGGTGATCTTTCTCAGGGTGATTGAACCGCGCAAGGCGGTGGTTGAAGTTTCCAACTACGTCTACCAGACCTCGCAATTCGCGCAGACCACGCTGCGCTCCGTACTGGGCGAGCAGGAACTGGACGAGCTCTTATCTCATCGAGAAAAGATCAACCTTCGCCTGCAAAGCATTCTGGACACCCACACTGCGCCCTGGGGAGTGAAGGTCACGAATGTGGAAGTCAAGCAGGTGGATATGCCGGAGTCGATGCTGCGGGCCATGGCCAAGCAGGCCGAGGCGGAACGGGAAAAGCGCTCGAAGATCATTCATGCGGAAGGCGAGTTTTCCGCCGCGCAACGCCTGGTGGACGCCGCTGCCCTGCTGGCCAAGGAGCCGGTCAGCGTGCAGTTGCGGTATTTGCAGACTCTGACAGAGATCGGAGTGGAGAAAAATACTACCGTGATCTTCCCGGTCCCGGTGGATTTCTTCTCCGGGATTCAGAAAATCCTCGGCAAAGGCGACGCCGACAAGAGCTGACACGGTTCAGAATGCCAGACGGCGAGGTGGAATGAAATATGGCGGCTTCTGAAGACACAGAGATCACACTGGGCACGGGCAAGATGCTGATCCTTTTTTTCGGACTGGTGGCGCTGTGCGCGGTGTTCTTCGGGATGGGGTACTCGCTGGGCAAGAATTCCGGCAAGCCCATCGGCGATGTCCAGGCATCGGGTGTGTCGAGTCCCGTGCGCCCTACGGCAGTAAAGGCTGCGGAGCCGCACGCCCCCTCTGATCTTACGTTCTACAAAGCCGTCGGACAAAAAGACCCGAATACCGATCTGACGGCAAACGCCGCGGACACGCCCGCGACTCCCGCTCCCAAAGCGACTCCAGTCGACGCCGACGCGCCTCCGGATCCCACAGCCGTGGTTTCGGGTCAGAGCAATTATTTTGTACAGGTAGCGGCGGTCAGTAAACAGGAAGATGCCGATGCCCTGGTCGATGCGCTGAAGAAAAAGCAATACGCCGCCTTCGCCGCCAACGCGCCGGGAGACAAGCTGATCCATGTTCAGGTGGGGCCATTCTCCGACATCAAGGACGCCGAGGGCGCCCGCGGCCTGTTAGTGAAGGATGGCTACAATCCAATTCTGAAGAAGTGATGAAGCGGGCGACGCCTGAAGTCCGCTTCACCTGCTGAATCTCTGTTCCTTCCAGGGATCTCCGTACATGTGGTAACCGTTCTGCTCCCAAAATCCAGGAGTGTCGTGGTCGAGAAATTCCAGGCTGCGCAACCACTTCACCGATTTCCAGGCATAAAGATGCGGAACGATGAGGCGAACTGGATAGCCATGTTCCGCGGTAAGGGGCTCGCCGTCGTGGTGAGTCGCCAGCAGCACTTCCGGGCGGTCGAGATCGGCCAGCGGCACATTGGCGGTGAACCCCTGCTCGCCGTGGACCAGCACGTATGCCGCGTCCGCCCTGGGGTGTACGCGAGAAAGCAGTTCCTGGAAAGCTACGCCATCCCAGTGATTGTCGAAGCGGCTCCATCGGGTCACACAATGGAAATCGCTGGTGCGCTGAATTTTGGGGAGAGTGTTGAATTCCTTCCAGTTCAGTCTGAGAGGAGAATCAACCAATCCATAGATGCGCAAGTCCCACGTGGCAGGATCAAACGCGGGCACCGAGCCGTAGTGCAGCACGGGCCATTTGAGCGTCAGCGACTGCCCCGGAGGCAACAGGCCTTCGCTCTTCTTCAGCTTCTCGAGTTGTCTGCGATCACTGCCTTCGAATAGCAAAAATCAGACCTCGGGCGTCAGGCGCCGGACCTCGGCATCCCGCTAAATCATTCGAGTTGATTTTATCGGAAAAGTTTCACTATCTCGCTCTGGTCTGAGGTCCGACGCCCGAGGTCTGAACATTGACATCTGTCGATTCATGATTTATTGCTTTTTTCCATGACCGAGCACGAAGTGGATCGGATTTTCCATGCGGTGGCCGACCCGACGCGACGCAGGATCTTGCATGCCCTTAAGGAGCACGGCGGGTGTTCGATCGGTAAGGACGTCGGGCTATGCGCATCGGATATTGAACAGCGGGTTCATCTCACCCAGCCTACGATCTCGCATCACATGGCGATTTTGACCAAGGCGGGAGTGGTGGAGGCGAAGAAATTGGGGCTTTGGGTATGGTATCGACGGAATGAGGCGGCGCTGCGGGAGTTCGGACGTTCGTTGAGGAAGAGTCTTTGATTTTTCTAGTGCCGGTATCTCGTCGGCCCGCACGCCTCAGGGTCCATGCGGCTTTCCGGCTCGCCGCGGAGCGGCGTCAAGAATGTAACCCACGGCGCGAGCCGTGGGTGCGAGGCAGCCAAACGGAATAGCCCCGAAGGGGCGGAAGAAACGCACGCGGCATGCGACGGACAGGTCTGTCGCCCCGACGGGGCTCGGTCCGATTCGCTCGACAGCCGCCGGGACGCCGGCGCTACTAAAATCTGACACGAGCGAGGGCGCTCGCGTCTACATCAACTGCCGGCGACGGCGGCTTGGGTCTTTTGCAGCAGGCGGCGAGCCTGCGAAATCAGGTCGCTGACTTCGAACGGCTTGACCAGGTACGGCACATTGTTATCGTGCAGGAAAGAGCGGATTTCCGGCTCGACCGCGCAGGAGAAAGTAAACATCAAATGTTTTTCCAGGCCCGGCCGATTTTCGGCAATCCAGCGATAGACGTCGGGCGCGTTCCATCCGTTGGCCATCTTGCCATCGATAATCATGGCGTCAAACGATTCTTGCAGCAGCCTGGCCTTCACCTCATCGCCGTTCATCAGGGTCACGACCCGCGCGCCCGCGCCCGCCAGCACATCACGTTCGAATTCGACGACCGCCTCTTCGTCCTCGACCAGCAAGACGCTGCCCTCAATGACTGACTTTCGCGACGAAGCGGGTACAACCGTTTCCAGGGCACCGGCGCTGCCGTTGGCCGGGAGACGGACTTCGATCATCGCTCCGCCGTCCTCAAGGTTGCGCGCGGAAATGTCGCCGCCATGTTCCTTAATAATTCCGTAGCAAATGCTGAGCCCGAGGCCAGTGCCCTTACCGACGCTTTTCGTGGTGTAGAAGGGATCGAAGATGCGGTTGGGTTCCTTGATACCCGGCCCTGAATCCTGAAATTCTGTAATGACGGTTCCCTCGCGGGCGTATACGCGGACCTTTAAAGTCCCGGTTCGCCCAGACTCCAGCATGGCGTCCACGCCGTTGTTGATGACGTTCAGGAACACCTGTTCGAGCTGGTGCGGGTCGGCTGTGACCGCGGGTATTGTGGACTCGATCTCGCGCTCCACTTTGATGTCATTCACCTTCAAGTCGTAGTCGCGCAGGGCCAGGGTTTCGTCCAACACCTTGCAAATATCGACTTGCTCTTTTTGCGGTTTGCGTTGGCGGGCGAATGACAACAGGTTCTGCACCACGCGGTGAGTGCGCTGCGCCTGCTTGAAGAGCTTGCTGACGAAGTCCGCGGGGCGTTCTGCCAGGCCTTCGCTCTCGAGCAGTTGAGCATAGCCGAGGATCGCGGTCAGAGGATTGTTGAGTTCATGCGCCACCCCGGCGATCAACTGTCCTACGGCTGACATTTTTTCGCTTTGCAGCAACTGTTCCTGGGTGTGACGCAGGTCTTCGTAGGCCCGGCAGGTTTCTTCGTAGAGCCGGACTTTCTCCACTGTGGTGGAGAGTTGCCGGCCAATTGCAACCAGCAGACTTTCGTCGTTGCTGGTGTACTCGCGACTCTCCCGGCTGCTGATTCCCATAACGCCGATGGGTTTGTCCTTTCCCCACAGCAATACCCAGATCCATGAGGCCAAGCCATCGGCGCGAATGAACTCCGCGACCTGGGAAGGTAGATGCGGCACATACTCGGCGGTGATCACCTCGGTGCGGGAACGAGTCACCAAATCGCCGAAGCCTTCGGTAAATTTGATTTCAGAAAGGCGGGCGCGTTCCGCGCTGCGCTGTCCCCAACCGGCACGGCGGCGGAAGGTAGTTTCGTCCAGATCGCAAAGATAGATGGAGCCGGTTTCGGCGCCCAGCAGCGAGATCACCTGGCGCAGCGTGAGGTTCAGAATTTCGTCGAGATCGAAGGACTGGGTGGCGATGACCGCCATGGCATTCAGCGCATTGAGTTCCCGGTTGCGGCGGCGGATTTCGTCTTCCGCGCGCTTTTTCTCCGTCATGTCGAGCAGGAAGCCCTGATAACGCTCGATCTTGCCGGTTGAGTTGCGGGTGGCGAAACTGCTTTCCATGGCGGTGAGCAGCGTGCCATCCTTGCGGCGCAGAGTGACTTCGAAGTTGCGCACATAGTTGTGCTGTTCCACTTCGCGCCGGAACACATCACGTTGTTCCTGTGACGCATAAAGCTCGGCGTCCACGTTGAGGGCCATGAGTTCTTCCCGACTGCCGTGGCCCAGCATCCGAATGAAGGCGTCATTGCAATCCAGGAGTTTGCCTTCGGGTGTGGCGACGAAAACTCCTTCCTGCATCTGCTCGAACAGAAGATGGTATTTCTCCTCGGCAATACGCCGGTCGGTAGTATCGCGCACCACGTGGATGGTGCCTCTCTGTTTGCTTCCCTGCTCTACGTATGAAGACGTAGAAACCATGGAATAGCCGCCAAAGCCCGGATCGGGTCCCTCGTGGAAGCCTTCCTCGGTGTGCTGACAGTAGGGACATCCTTTCCACTGTCCGCGATTGTGGGGCAACACGGTCTCACAGAGCTGACCGACTACATCCGCGGGAGCCTGGTGCAGGCGCTCCAGCAGGGCATGATTGGCTTTCATCACACGGAATTCCGAATCGTGCAGCAAGACCAGGTCGTGAATGGAATCGAAGGTGTTACTCCACTGGCGATGGGAGCGCAGAATCTGCTCTACCAGGCGCAGGTTTTCGACCGCCAATCCCAACTGGTGGGCCGTGGTGGTAAGAAATTCCATTTCGTCGGGCGAATAGTGCAGGCGATAGCGGCTACCCAGAGCCAGCGTTCCAATCACTGATTTTTTTCCCAGCACCGGCACCATCACCAGCTGACGAAATCCTTCGTCCTTGAGATAGGGGCGAACCGTTTCCGAAGTGGCAGCGGTCACCAGTACGACGGGCGCGGTGGCGCCCAGAGTGCGTTCAAAATCATCGTCCATGGGGACGGAGAGGCGGTGGCGGACGAAATCCTTGGACAGACCGATCTGCTGGGCCAGGACCATGCGGTCGCCTTCCAGCAAGCGAAACCAGGCCGCCTTGGCGCGCATGAGGCCTTTGAGTTCTTCGAGCGCGGTGGCCATGATGGGGCCGTGGTGCTGAGCGCGACTGATGCTTGTCGTAAGCGCGTTCACCACTCCGAGGCGGCGGGTGTGCAACTTGTAATCATCGAAAACTAACAGCAGCATGCTCAGACCGGCGAGCAGGCAGACCATCAGGCTGAAGCCGGTGGGCAGGTGCGAGGAAATGGGCTCCCATTGGAGATGGAGCAGCAACATGCTGATACTGAGCAGCCAGGGACCGATTTCCCAGCGCGCCCAACGGTAGCGAATCAGGCGGAAGGCGGCGGTCACCGCGACCATGCGGTAAGCAACTTCGAGAGCCACTCGCAGAGTGATCGATTCGGGCCAGAACCAGACCCGCGCCACGGCAAAGGACATGACAATCAGCGCAATCAGCAACAGCGGCAGCAGCAGTCCCCGGGCGTGGGTGTAAACAAAGATCGCGGCCGCGAACAGGCAAATGGCCAACACAAACTCAGCCTGCGAGATCGCCGTAAGGTATGCCGGAACTGGCCCGGTGGCATGCTCGGCCAGGGTCCAGCGCGACACAAAGTAGGCCAGCCAGCCCAGCGTCCAGATCAGCAGATAGCGCTCGCGAAAGGCGCGGAAGACCAGCAGGCTGGCGGCAAGCAGCACGAGCGCCGCGGACTCCTGTGGGGTCAAACCGGGGACACTGAGGTCCCCCAACGCAAGCCAGGTAGAGAAACTCAATAGATTCATCGCGACTGGGGGAAAAGCTCTCCTTCCCTTAATAGCACGCTTCCCCGAAGGGACAGTGGGCTTTCCCTGAACTTCTGGTTACTTTCGGAATCTCGGAACTACGGTAGAATTGGCCGTAGACTCTAGAAAACCATGCCAGTTGATCGCATCCTGGTTGTTGACGACGAGGAGACCATTCGCGAGATTGTGTCTTCCATGCTGACTGCCGCCGGCTACAAGTGCCGGCAAGCATCGTCCGGGATGGAAGCCCTGGCGCTGCTCGAATCCGGCGAGGAATTCGAGCTCATGCTCTCCGACTTGATGATGGCCAACCTCGATGGCATCGGTCTGCTCGAAAGAACCAAAGAAAGATTTCCAGAAATGCCGGTGGTGATGGTCACCGCCGTTCACGACATTTCGGTGGCGCTGGCCGCCATCCGCAATGGCGCCTACGATTACCTGCTGAAACCCTTCGAACGCGAACAACTGCTGGCTACGGTTCGCCGGGCGCTGGAGAATCGCAGGCTGAAGCAGGAGAATCGCGCCTACCAGACTGGACTGGAATCGCTGGTCACGGCTCGTACCGAACAACTGCGCAAAGCGCTGGTCGATCTGGAGCGTTCCTACGACATCACGCTGGAGGCTCTGGGTGACGCTCTGGACAAGAAAGACGCCGAGACCGAGGGCCACTCCAAGCGCGTGACTGCGTTCACTATCGCCATTGCCCGCGCCATGGGATTATCGAAAGACCAGATTGCCGTGATCGCACGCGGCGCCTTTCTGCATGACATTGGCAAGATGGCGATTCCCGATGCCATCCTGAGAAAGCCCGGGAAGCTGACTCCGGATGAAATTTTGATCATGCAGGAGCACTGCTTCCACGGCTACGAAATTCTGAAGAAGATTCCATTCCTGGGTGAAGCCGCCGAAATCGTCTACGCTCACCAGGAGAAGTACGACGGCACGGGTTATCCTCGCGGCTTGAAGGGCGAGCAGATTCCACTGGGAGCCCGCATGTTCTCGGTGGCGGATACGCTCGATGCCATTACTTCCGACCGGCCCTATCGACCGGCGCAATCTTTGACCGCGGCGCGCGATGAAATCAAACTCTGGTCGGGACGGCAGTTTGATCCCGATGTAGTCAAAGTCTTTCTCGAGATGGACCAGAATATCTGGCCCGACCTGCGTAAAGAGGTCAACGCCCAGGTGCAACGCTTCGCTTATTCCACTTCCGCAAAAAGTTCTTCGTAGAACGAATCTTTAACTGCTAAGAACGCAACCGTCGCTAAGAAACTCCCGAATTTAAGCTTGCATTCAGGTAGCAAGCCGCATACTCACACCCAGGCAGCAATATCTCTGCGCGTTACATCCAACGAGACTGGACGGAAGGCGTTTGCTTATGACTGGTGTGGCTCCGCGCTGGGTGCTGTGTTTCGCTTTGGTCATCCCTCTGGTCGGGGGAATGACGCCGCTGCACGCTGAAGATCAGGATCGCGACTCCAAGCCTCTCGCTCCTCACCACGCCATCGCCGACGGCACGACATTCCTGATCCGCCTCCAGGAAAAGCTCGATGTCAGCCGGGTCCAGCCGGGAAAACGTTTTAAGGCGAAACTGGAAGAGGACATGGTCGGGACCGACGAGACCATGATTTTTCACGGCAGCAGAATCCGGGGACACGTAAGCGCGGTAGGAAGTGGTTTTCATCCCCGCCTGCTGCTCAGCTTTGACGGAATCGAAACGGAACATGGATGGGCCCCGCTGATGGCGACCATCAGTGCCGTCCCCGGCGAGCACGGTCTGACCATCGGAGACGAAGGGGCAATCGAACGGGAAAGCGAAGGCAGCGGGCAGCATCGCGATCCCGATTCGGACGGCATCGCTCAAAGGGCCGAAGCCACCGCCAATACCCTGCGCGGCTTATTCGGCGACCACAGATTACAGCTGCGAAAAGGCACGATTCTGGAAGTCCGGCTCGATCGTCCTCTGCGAGTTCCCTGGCATTGATGCTCTCGTGGGGCGGACACTCTTGTCCGCCGCCTCTGACCTTCATTTTGACGCACACAAGATCAAACCCCAACTCAAAGTCAAAAGCGGCGGACAGGGGTGTCCGCCCCACACCATACGCTCCTTGCGATCCTGTGGCATTATGTTTAACCCGTGCCCCAGATGCTATTCAGGAGCGAATTATGAGGATCGTATCTGCATTGTTCTTTGCGTTGCTTGTGTCAGTCAGCGCGTTCAGCCAGGATCGTCCGACCGTTGCCGCTGCGCCCAACACTGTATTTGTCGGCGCGGACGGGAAGTTTGAAGCCAACCCCGACACTGCGTTCATGCAATTCAACATCTCCGCGCAGGAAGCCACCTCGCGCGAGGCCTACGACCACGCCTCCAAGTCGACGGAGCAGGTGCGGCAGATCCTGCGTTCGAATGGCATCGATCCTAAGACAGCAGAAATTGGCGCACTTTCACTGCAGCCGGTCTATGACTACAAGACACCGAAACGGAAGCTTGTGGGATACCGTGTGAACGCGACGGTTTCGCTGAAGCTGAAAGATTTTTCGAAAGTCGCTCCCATTGTGCAGCAACTCGCCGATGCGGATATTACGGAGACGCAGTCGCTGAACTACACGCTGGAAGATATGGATGCGGCCAAAGCCAAGGCCGTGGACGACGCCTACCGTCGGGCGCATGAATCGGCCGCAGCGCTGGCGAGGAGCGCGGGGCGTACTCTGGGAGAATTGTCCTATGCGTCGGTCGATACGTTCGACAACGTTCGTCCCATGCCGATGGTTGGAGCCATGATGAAGATGAATATGGCGGGAGCAGCGCCGGCGCCGACGGAAGAGTTTACGCCGCAGTTAGTCTCAGTGACGGCGCATGTGAATGCGCTGTTTACGTTGAAGTAGGTGGGTGTGGGGGCGGACACTCTTGTCCACCGCTTTTGACTTTGGGTTTGGTTGGTTTGATTTGTATGAGTCAAAATCAACGTCAAAGGCGGCGGGCTAGGGCGCCCGCCCACACCGAACCTGACTACTGCCTTGGAATGCGATTCGAATCCAGGGGAACCTCGCGCTGGATCACCATCTCGAGAGTCGTGCCGGCTTCCATTCGAACGTCGCTTCCGCGGGTCAGGAGTCCGATGGCGGTGCCAATACCGCCGCCGACTCCGGCGCCGATCAGACCTCCCTTTACGCCGTTACTGAGGCCACCGACGACTGCTCCGGTTCCGGCGGCTGTGGCCACGGTCTTGGCCTTGTCTCCGGTCTGGCTGTCCTGGCGGATGGTACCTTCTTCGTCTTTCATCGAGGTCTTTTCCGCCCCAGGAACATTCTCGACTGCACCTGGCAACACGACGGTATAGCCGCTGGGATAGATCAGCGTGCTGAAATGCATCAGGACTTCAGCGCGGCCCTTGATCCGGCCACCGCGTTTCACACTGCTGATCCGGCCCTGCACATAAGTGCCGGCGGGAATCACGATGCGATCACCGATCACCACCGGAAAAGTAGTCACGGCGTAGACGGCATCGCCTTCGCGCGCGTTTTTGGTCGAAATCGATTGCTTGAGGGCTAGCGGCACCTTGGTACCGGACGGAATCGAAACCTGGTTGGCACCCGCGGTTGTGGTAGCAGGTAGAACCGGCGCAGGCGCGGAATTCACCTGAGCTACCGCCAAGCCGCATGCAACGAACATCAAAATGATTGTGCGCATCGACGAACTCCCCAAAGCGCAGGCCAAACGAGGCGAGATCAGCCTGGCCCGATATCCCAACTACCTTATCCCAGTACGATGCGGGTTGAGGATCGAAAGTTTGTCGGAAATTTGGCCTGAGGTCGCTTCCTATACGCTGGCTGATCGCTGGTTTTCGCGGACGTTTCCCATGAACTGGGATTGCAGGCGCTGGGCGCAGAGCTCTCCACAAACGTGCAGCGTGCCTTCGCGCTGGGCAATCTCGTCGTCCCAGGGGCAAAGGTAGAGCACCGGACGGTTGAATTCGACGAACGATGTCCACATCAGCCACCAGTGGTCAGTGACGCCTTTGAGCGTCCCGCAATTGGGACCGGCGCAGCGATACATCAAATTTGCCGGTACGGGTGGTTTCACGGCTTTCATCCTGAACTCCCAAAGTTAAAAGAACTGCAGAATAGTCAAAGGATATTCTAGCGGAAGGCGGCACAACCGCGGAGGAGGCCTACTTGTAAATCAGGTACTTCTGCCGAATCTGGAGGAATTTATCCAACGCCTCCTGCCAATCCTGAGCAATACGGCGGGGATCCTCGCCGGCGGCGATCGCATCGTAGACCGACTGGTTGCCCAGCAACTCGATCATGCGCTCCATATGGTATTGCCCGGGATAGAGCTTGCGCAGCGCCGAAGCCAGTTCGACGCCCAGTTCACCTGAGTCGAGGGCATTGCGCTCCGTGACGAAAATATTGACTCCTTCACACTTCTGGCCAGAATAATTGCTGGTGCTGGGAGTGAACGTGATGGGAACGAAACGCACACCAGAGATGTTTCGTGCGTTTAAGTATTGTGCCAGCTCTTTGCCCTTGATCCAGGGCGCGCCCAGCAACTCAAAGGGAGTGTCGGTGCCGCGACCGACCGAGACATTGGTGTATTCGACAAGGGCCACTCCCGGATAGAGGGTAGCTTCGGTGAGGCTACGCATATTGGGTGAAGGATTGACCCAGGGTAATCCGGTCGAGTCATACCAGTCGCCGCGAATCCAGCCATCCATGGGCACAACCGTCAAATGGGCATTGATATTGCGCTCGCTGTTGTACATTTTTGCCAGCTCGCCCATGGTCATGCCGTGTCGGGCGGGTACGGGAAAATAATTTACGAAGCTTTCATGATCTGGGTCGGGGATCGCTCCCTGCACGAACGATCCCGTAATCGGATTCGGACGGTCCAGGACGATCATTTCAATACCAGCTTTGGCGGAGGCCTCGAGGAAGTACCCCAGGGTGGCTTCGTAGGTATAGAAGTGGCTGCCGACGTCGTGGACGTCAAAGACGACTGCGTCGAGTGTTTTTAACACGTCAATTGAAGGCCGGCGTTGGGCATCTTTCGTCCCATAAACGCTGTAAATGGGAACGCCTGTGGCCGCGTCCTTGGAGTTGGCGATATCGGTCGTATCCATCTCGCCGGCGACACCATGTTCGGGGCTGAAGATGGCTTCGAGTGAAATGCCCGGAGCCTGGGCCAGCACGTCGATGGTGCGGCGTCCCTGCGAATCAATGCCGGTCTGGTTGGTCAGGAGCCCGATCTTCTTCTTGCCAGCGGCGGCCTGCAAGATGTCGAAGTTGTGTGCTTCGAGCACATCGATTCCAGTCAGCACCGTTCCGTTACGTGTCGCCAATCGGCGGACGGCGGTTTGCGCGTCGTTGTATCCGGTGATGCTCTGCCAGCGCAACTCGTCCTTTTCGGCGACGGTGAGGGGCAGCGCCGCCGCCACGGCGGTTGCGACCTTGGAGCGCAATGCGATCGCGCTTCCCTTTCCGCGAGGATGGACGGCGTTGGTCAGCAGAATTATGTAAGTCTGAGTCGTGGGATCGATCCAGATTGAAGTGCCGGTGAATCCGGTATGGCCGAACGACCCGACGGGTAGAAGATCGCCACGATTGCTGGAAAAGGGCGAATCGATGTCCCAGCCGAAACCGCGGAGCACCGTCGCCGTGGGCGGTTGCTGCGGGGTGGTCATTTTCTCGACCATATCTGCAGCCAGGATCGGGCTGCCGTTTAACAATGCGCGGGCAAACTTTGATAGATCGTCGGCGGTGGAGAAGACTCCGGCGTGGCCGGCGACGCCATCCATGCGGCGCGCCCGCGGATCATGCACAGCGCCGCGCAGCATCTTGCCGTCTTCGTCATATTCGGTGGGAGCTATCTTGGGCCGCCAACTCGCCGGGGGCAGAAATCGGGTATGAGACATCTGCAGCGGGGTAAAGATTTTCCGCGCACAGTATTGATCCAGCGTCGTTCCGGTTACGCGCTCCACCAGGGCGCCCAGCGTGATGAAGTTGGTGTCGCTATAAAGAAATCGCGAGCCCGGCGGATAAACCGGCTTTTCGGCAAATGCCAGGCGGAATCCGGCATCCTTGCCCTGCCAGGGCGGATCGAGATCGAAGTCTTCACGCAGACCCGAGAAGTGCGTCAGCAGGTTGCGGACGGTGATGTCTTCTTTGCCGTTTTCGCCGAATTCCGGGATGTACTTTGTCACCGGGTCGTTCACTCGTACTTTGCCCTGCTGCACCAGCTGCATGACCGCAGTAGTGGTGGCAACGACTTTGGTGAGCGAAGCGACGTCGAAAATGGTGTCGACGGTCATGGGTTCGCGGCGTGGTTCAAGCGCGCGATTGCCGAAAGCTTTGCGGTAGACCACTTGTCCGCTGTGTCCCACCAGCAGGACCGCGCCAGGAATCTGATGCTCGTGGATGGCGTCGAGAACGATGGAGTCAAGCACGGCCAGCTTGGGTGCGTTGGAACTCTTTGCCGTGGCAGCCAAGGCCGACGCGGGCTGCAGGCTCAAAAGGAAAACGAGCGCAGCGAGGCCAAATGCCCGCAAACCACGAGTTGGAAGAATTGGGTGGATACCTCGAATTTACACAAGCCGCGCGAGATTGCTCAAGGAACTGAAGTAAGGGGTACCGTTTGTGGTATCGCAGGATTCTTGATCCCGAAACGGCCGTCGGGCAGTCCCGTCCGTAATTCTTTTACGGACGGGGCGTATGAGTTCTTATTTTTCTGATGATCGGTCGTCTCGTGTGACGATTCTGCTAGTCCTTGTCGGGATGAGCATGGCGCCACTTCCAGTATTGCGATTGTTCTCGCTTGTTAGCCTTCGTGAATTCGTGAGGATTCTTGTGGTTCTCCGTAAGGTACTGTCCCCAGGCGCGATTTTCGTGGTCATCCCAGTTGTGATAATCCTTGTGATCTTTGTCGTAGACTCGGACCTGCACGCCCAATTGCTGAGGTGCGGGGGCAGCCATAATTGATCCTGGTGCTGCAATGGCGGCGGTCAGGAATAGTGAAGCGATGTAATGATGTGTGCGGTGCATGTTGTCGTTCTCCAAATTAAGAATGTTCCGCCCGGGATCGCGGCAGCAATGATTGTGTACCGGGGGACAGTTTATTTATGTCTCATATCG
Source organism: Terriglobia bacterium (assembly GCA_963822555.1). Taxonomy (GTDB): domain Bacteria; phylum Acidobacteriota; class Terriglobia; order Terriglobales; family Acidobacteriaceae; genus JAIQFF01. Next base: position 1,351,730 of record CAWGHY010000002.1, on the reverse strand, counting down.
CTCACATATAGCTCACTGCTTTCGATTCGCTCATAGACTCCCGGCCCGCTGTTTTTGGGCGGTCGATGAACGAGTTTTAACCCGACGCCAGGGCCCAGCTCGCCAACCGGCTGCCTTTACCCCGCCCAGGAACTTTGTTATAAACCGAACATCGAGCACACGATTCCTTTGTCAGAAAGCTCTTCGTCGCCGAAAACCGGCGTGCAGACCGGGCCTCGCTTTCCTGCTCCCGCCTACGAGCAGCAGGATGCGGTTTTCGGCGCTGCTTTCCGCGTCCTGGAACAGGCCCTTGCGGCCAGAAGTTTTCCTGCAGCCTCCATCGCAGTCACGTGGGAAAAGAAACTGGTCGCCCTGAAAGCTTTTGGCCGATTCACCTTCGAACCCGACTCTCCTGCTGTTACCACAGCCACAGTCTTCGATCTCGCTTCAATCTCGAAAGCCGTGGCGACAACCAGCATGGCGATGATCCTCTACGAGCGGGGACTTATCGATCTTGAAGCACCCGTGCTCAGCATCGTGCCTGAATTTGCCGAAGCAGATCAGCGACGCCGTGAAGTTACGCTGCACATGCTGCTGGCACACTCCTCCGGTCTCCCGGCTTACGAAAAACTCTTCCTGAAAGCGAATACTCGAGATGATCTTCTGGTGAGGGCATTCGCTGCTCCGCTCGTGGCCGATCCCGGTAGCAAGGCGGAATACAGCGATATTGGCTTCATCATCCTCGCAGTCGCTCTGGAACGGGTAGCCGATGAGAGTCTTGACCGTTTCTGCCAGCGCGAAGTCTTTGGGCCTTTGGGGATGACGCGCACCACGTTCAATCCGCCGGCCGCTGGGCGCGCTGCCATTCCGCCGACTGCCGATGATCGAAGCTTTCGCAAACGAATCATCCAGGGCGAAGTGCAGGACGAGAACGCCAGTGTACTGGGTGGCGTGGCAGGACACGCCGGCTTGTTCGCAACCGCTGAAGATCTGGCAACCTTTGCGCATGTTCTCCTGCAGGGCGGACGGCCACTTGTCCGTCCTGAAACCCTGGCCTTCTTCACTCGCCGGGAGATGGCTCCGGCTGGCACCTCCCGGACATTGGGATGGGACACTCCTTCTTCGCCTTCGCAGTCGGGAAAATATTTCTCGACGCGCTCTTTTGGTCATCTGGGCTATACCGGCACGTCGTTGTGGATCGATCCCGAACGCCAGCTTTCCGTAACTCTCCTCACCAACCGGACCTGGCCGGATTGCAGCAACAAAGCGATCAAGGATGTGCGCCCCGCGTTTCACGACGCCGTCGTGGGAGCGTTGGAGAAAACGCTTTGAAGCGGCGAGCCAGCGAGACGCGTGAGAATCTGAGCCGGCTGAGCACCGAACAGGCAAACCGTGCTTCAAAAGACCTGGATTTGAAGTCATCGCTGGAAATCGTCACGGTTATCAACGCTGAGGATGCCAAGGTAGTCGAAGCAGTGCGGCGAGCGCTGCCTCAGATCGCACGTGCCGTCGGCCTGATCGCGAACGCGCTGAAGCGCGGCGGCAGACTGATCTATGTAGGCGCGGGCACCAGCGGGCGCATTGCGGCTCTGGACGCGGCAGAGCTTCCGCCCACCTTCAATGTCGATCCCAGGACTGTGCAATTCATCATGGCTGGCGGGCCCGCAGCTCTGGCCTTGGCGATAGAGGCCAATGAAGATTCGCGCGAGCTCGGTCAACGCGAAATGAAGAAAAGAAAACCGGGCCGCAACGACGTGATCGTTGGCATTGCCGCCAGCGGACGGACTCCGTTCACCGTCGCCGCGGTCGAATACGCGCGCGGCGCAGGCGCGCATACGATTTCCCTGACCTGCAATCGCAACTCGCCCTTGCAAAGAGCAGCGAACCTCGCCATCGTGACCGAGGTTGGGCCGGAAGTGATTTCCGGATCGACACGCATGAAAGCTGGCACGGCACAGAAGATGGTGCTGAACATGCTCTCCAGTGGAGCCATGACCCGATTGGGATACGTCTACGGCAACCTGATGGTGAATGTGACGCCGCGAAATTCGAAGCTGGCAGCGCGAGGCGTGAGCATCCTGCAGCAAGCGGCCGGCGTAAGCCAGGAGATTGCCGGGCGAGCTCTTGAGGCGGCGGGAAACAGCGTCCCGGTGGCGTTGGTGATGCTCGAAACAGAGGTCGACCGCAAGGAAGCGGAAGCAGCCTTGAAACTAGCCGGCGGACATGTGCGCCGGGCCATTGCCGCCGCACGCAGCTTGTAAGGTTCGAATTTCCATCTCGCCGACTGTCCGAAAATCTCGCGGGCGAGTCGCCCGCGACCACACAATCCATACAGCCACACTATCCCTACAGGCCGTGTCCTACGGAGTAACCATTTCCTGCCTACTCTTTCCTGGCATCGCCGTTACAATAAGCGGGCGTATGGACAAGTTTGTAATTCGCGGCGGCAATCCGCTGCTGGGGACAATTCGGGTCAGCGGGGCCAAGAATGCAGCTTTGCCCGCCATGGCTGCCGCCCTGCTTACGGAAGAGCCAGTCATTCTGGAAAATATCCCGCAGGTGCGCGACATTGAGACCACGCGCAGACTCCTGGCTGCGATGGGCGCGGAAGTCGAACTGGGATACGGACGGGCTCAGCATCGCACGACGATTTGTGCCCGCAATCTGACCACTCCGGAAGCGTCGTACGAGCTGGTCAAACAGATGCGAGCGTCATCGCTCGTCCTCGGGCCGCTGGTGGCACGCTGCGGCCGGGCGCGGGTTTCTCTTCCCGGCGGATGCGCCATCGGCGCCCGCCCCATCGATCTTCACATCAAGGGACTGGAACGCCTGGGCGCCAAGATCACGCAGGAGCACGGCTATATCGAGGCCAGCGCCGACCGCCTCAAGGGCGCCGAAATCTTGTTCGACCGGATCACGGTCACCGGCACCGAAGACTTGCTGATGGCTGCGACCCTGGCCGATGGCGAAACCGTGATGCAGAACTGCGCGCGCGAGCCTGAAGTGGTGGACCTGGCCGACCTGCTCAACAAGATGGGAGCGCAAATCGAAGGGGCGGGGTCTTCGACCATTCGCGTCAAGGGTGTCGTGAAACTGCAGGGCGCGAAGCACAGAATTATTCCTGACCGAATTGAAGCCGCTACTTTCATCATTGCGGGAGCCCTGACCGGTGGAGATCTGAATATCGCGGGATGCGATCCCGCGCATCTGGGCGCGCTATTCGAAAAGCTGTCTGAGGTTGGAGTCAAGACCCGGCACACGGCAGACTCGGTGCGCGTGATGGGCGATAACCCGATCAAAGCGGCCGACATTGTGACCGAAGAATATCCCGGCTTTCCCACCGACATGCAGGCTCAATACATGGCGCTGGCCACCCAGGCCGAGGGCACGTCGATCATCACGGAAAACATCTTCGAAAATCGATTCATGCACGCGCTGGAAATGATGCGCATGGGGGCCAACATCAAGATTGAAGGGCGACGCGCCGTGGTGCGCGGCCCCTCGCCGTTGAGCGCGGCAGCCGTGCTGGCCTCCGACCTGCGGGCTTCGGCTTCGCTGGTGCTGGCGGCACTGGTGGCGGAAGGCGAGTCCATCATCGACCGGGTCTACCACATCGACCGCGGCTACGAAAACATAGAAGAAAAGCTCAAGGGCGTAGGAGCGCAGATTCGCCGCATCGGAGAAATCCTGCCCAAGCGTGCAGCCGCCCCCGCGCGGGTGTAGACGAGGAGAAGTCATGACAACCCGGCCCCCAGTGCCTCCATTCGCTCGCGAGACCGCAACTCAGAAAGTGCGCTTGGCCGAGGACGGTTGGAATTCCCGCGATCCGGAAAAAGTAGCTCTGGCATACTCCCTTGATTCGCGCTGGCGAAACCGTTCAGAATTTGTAAATGGCAGACCGGAAATAGTTGCTTTTCTCAAGCGCAAGTGGACCAAAGAACTGGACTATCGGCTGATCAAGGAACTCTGGGCGTTCACCGATAATCGTATTGCCGTGCGCTTTGCTTACGAATGGCACGACGACTCCGGCAACTGGTATCGGTCATACGGCAACGAGAATTGGGAGTTTAACGATGATGGTCTGATGCGATTAAGGTTCGCGAGCATCAATGATCTTCCGATCAAGGAATCAGATCGCAAGTACCACTGGCCACTCGGCCGGCGCCCCGATGACCACCCCTCGTTAAGTGATCTTGGTTTATAAGCAGCCAGGGGGGAGGCACCGGCTTCTCTACGGCTAACTCTCCAACGCCAACCGTACGGCGTGTCACGGGCGTCACACGCTTAGAAAACTTTCCACACGAAGTGGGCGATCAGCGCGAATAGCACAATCATGAATCCAGTAATCCAGATGAGGAATCTGGCGGTTAGTTTTGGGGACTCGATTTCTTTTTTGTCCATGAGGGCTAGGATACGCTCACACAAGAACGTTGCCGAGCTTTGCTCCGCTGGGCGGGTGGGGCATCCTTCGACTCCGCTCAGACAGGCTCCAACCCTAAGACTCGTCTTAGAAAAAAACAGGCCGCGACGATTGATCGCGGCCTGTTCTGATCAGGTTTGAGACACGCGGCCGAGGGCGCCCGCGCCACACAGTACTTTTCTAGTGGCGGCCTCCGCCGTGTCCGCCGCCGCCGAAACCACCGCGGCCACCGCGGCCGGGGCCGCCTCGGCCTCGTCCTCGGCCACCACCGCCCCCGCCGCCGGGGCGACGTCCGCGGTCACCTCCGCGGTCAGGGCCACGATCTCCGCTGCGTTCGGGGCCGCGATCACTCGGAGCACCGCCAGCTACAGGCGCGTCGCGGTTGAAGTTCGGTTCGTCGTCGGCGAAGTCGGCGCCGCCTTCGATGGTCAGCGCCGGCGCGTGGGCGGGTTCGCCTCCGCCGCTCTCGCCTCCGCCGTTCTCGGGGGGAAGTTCGCCGCCACCCATCTTGGCGCGCTGTTCCTTCAATATCGCTTTGCGCGACAGGCGGATGCGGTTGCCTTCGACGGCCAGCACTTTTACCAGCACTTGGTCGCCCTCTTTCAGTTCGTCGCGAACGTCTTTGATGCGATGCTCCGCAACTTCGCTGATGTGCAGCAGGCCGTCGGTGCCGGGGATGATTTCGACGAATGCGCCGAAGTCCGCCAAGCGGGTGACTGTGCCGAGGTAGGTTTTGCCGATCTCGGCTGTGGCCGTGAGGTCTCCGATGATCTGGAGGGCCTTGGCTGCCGAAGCCTCATCGTTCGACGCGACGTTGATTTTGCCCGAGTCCTCGACGTCTATCTTCACGCCGGTGCGTTCGATGATGCTGCGAATCATCTTGCCGCCGGGCCCGATGACGTCGCGAATCTTGTCCACCGGAATCTGCAGGGTGTAGATACGGGGCGCGAAGGAGGAAACTTTTTCGCGCGGAGCGGAGATGACCGCGTTCATCTTGTCGAGAATGTAGAGGCGTCCGCGCTGGGCCTGCGCCATCGCTTCGCGCATGATCTGCGCGGTGATGCCTCCGACCTTGATGTCCATCTGCAGGGCGGTGATGCCGTCTTTTGTGCCAGCGACTTTGAAATCCATGTCGCCGTAGTGATCTTCAGCGCCGGCGATGTCGGTCAGGATGGCGTAGTGTTCGCCTTCCTTTACCAGGCCCATGGCAACGCCTGCGACCGGGGATTTAAGAGGAACGCCTGCATCCATGAGCGACAGGGAAGCTCCGCAAACTGTGGCCATCGAAGATGAACCGTTCGACTCCAGAATGTCGGAGACAACGCGCATGGCATAGGGCCACTTCTCTTCGTCGGGCAAAACGTTCGAGATGGAACGTTCCGCCAGCGCGCCGTGTCCAATTTCTCGCCGGCCTGCGCCGCGCAGAAAGGCAACTTCTCCAACCGAAAACGGCGGAAAGTTATAGTGAAGCATGAAGCGTTTCTTGGCTTCGCCTTCGAAGACTTCGAGGCGCTGCATATCGTCGCTGGTGCCCAGAGTGGTTGTGACTAAGGCTTGGGTCTCGCCGCGGGTGAAAATGGCCGATCCGTGGGTGCGCGGCAGGACGCCGACTTCGATCCAGATATCGCGAATCTGGTCGAAGGCGCGGCCGTCGGGGCGGCGCTTCTGGTTGATGACCTGTTCGCGGAAGATGCGCTCGCGGAGAGTTTCGAAGTAAGTCTTGAATTTCTTCTGCGCCGCTTCGTCTTCCGCCGGGATGGCAGCCTGCAGACCTTTTTTGAGTTCGCGGACCAGGTTGTAGCTCTCCGCCTTGGGATACTTCTGAGTGTTGAGGCGGTCGGCCAGGTCGGCCCCGACGCGGTTCTTCAGGTCGTCGAAGTAAGCCTGGTCGAACTCTGGAGGAGTGACCTGGCGCTTCGGCTTCCCCGCTTTTTGCCGCAGATCGTTGATGGCAGCGCAAATCTTCTTGATTTCGGTGTGGGCGAACTCGATGGCGTCCACGACTGTCTCTTCCTTCACTTCCTTGGCGCCGGATTCGATCATCACGATGCCTTCGGAAGTGCCGACCACCATGATGTTCAGCAGGCTCTCGCGCATCTCGGTGTAAGTGGGGTTGATGACGAATGCGCCATTGACCAAGCCGACTCGGACAGCGCCGATGGGGCCTTCAAACGGGATGTCGGAGATGGTGAGCGCGGCCGATGCGCCGTTTATGCCAGCGACGTCGGGGTCGTTTTCAGTGTCAGCTGAGAGGACGAAGGCGATGACCTGGGTCTCGCAGCGGAAGCCATCCGGGAACAGAGGCCGCACAGGGCGATCGATCTGGCGGCTCGTAAGAATTTCACGCTCGCTGGGACGACCCTCGCGCTTGATGAAGCCGCCGGGGATGCGTCCGCCGGCGTAGGTGTATTCGCGATAGTCAACGGTCAGGGGGAAGAAATCGATACCCTCGCGAGGATCAGGGTTGGCGGTGGCGGTGGCCAGTACGACGTTATCGCCGATGCGCACCACGACTGAACCGTGCGCCTGTTTGGCTAACTTTCCAGTTTCAAATGAAATGGTTTTACCGCCGGCTAGTTCAACCGATACTTCTTGTTTCATGATTCATTTCCTTTTGGCAGGAGGACACGCGCGCTGCGTCTGGAGAGACTGCACAGTTGAAGGGCAAGAGCCAGTAGCGTCCTGGGATGGCCGGAAACACACCGTTCGCGGCTTTTTTCCTTGTTTCGTGATGGCCGTCTGCGCAACGGCCAGATGATTCCGATGGTGGTCCGGCGAATACACCCCGAGCCGGGAACGGCCCCGCTGAAACCTATTTGCGCAGGCCCAGCTTATGCACAACCGTCTTGTAACGCTCGGAATCGTAAATCTTGAGGTAGTCCAGCAGGCGACGTCGCTTGCTGACCAGCATGAGAAGACCGCGGCGCGAACCATGGTCCTTCTGGTGCGTTTTGAAGTGATCCGTCAATTGGCCAATCCGCTCGCTAAGCAACGCGATTTGGACTTCGGGGCTGCCCGTATCGGTGGGATGCGTGCCGTACTGGTCGATGAGGGATTTCTTTTGCTCTCTGGCTAGCACTAACCGAATGCACTCCTGTCTTCTAGTTTCAATTTGATCGTAACGTGCATTTAAGGTAACACGCTGCAGACCAGGGTGTAAAGGACGATGGGCTTCGAGTAGAGTCCCAATCTGCCGGCTGCATTTGAAGTTATTGCAATGCGACTTAGGACACTACCCGAGGTCAGCCGGTGTCGCAATTCGGCACTCTCGGCGTCCTTTGCGAAGTAGGGTTCTGGGGCGATCCCAGGCGAGCTCAGACCCTTTTACCGCAAAGGGACGCAAAGAAAATCCGCAAAGGACGCGAAACGCGGTGGCCTCGATACTAACGGGGTTGGCCGGCAGGCCGAATACCAAAGGGTCATGCCTAATTCGCATCTGAATTAGTATAGTGATGCCGGTAGCCATGACAGTGCGATGTGTGCAATGCGGCCAGGAGAATAATCCGCAATATCGTTTCTGCGGCATGTGCGGAGCTCCCCTTGGACCGCCGCCTGCGGCGACCCCGAGCGAGCCGGGGCGCGAAAGAGTGAGAGTCCCGGTGAGCGGGCCCTCTTTCTTAGGGCTGGGGGATGACCGCTCCCGCGACCTGGACTACCTTCTCGAAGACGAGCCGCCACGAGGCCACGCACGCCTTTACCTTGCCCTGCTTCTTCTAGTCTTGAGCGCGGGATTGCTGGCGTGGCACTGGCAGCGTGACGGCTATCCGTGGGCTGGGCTGGTCACGAAGCCGACGGCAGCCAATACTCACCAACCGGTCAATTCGCCACCGGCAACTCCTCCGGATTCTGCAGCCGCCGCTGCTCCGGTTGTGCCGGTTGAACCGACCGCGAATCCAGCACCGCCCGAGACGCAACCGTCGACTACACCAGTTGCCACCGAAGCAGCGCAGGCTCCAGCTGCCGAACCGCCCGCGGGCAGTCCGCCCCCGGCCACCCCGACGGCCGCCGCGAAGCCGCCTGACCAGACGTCAGATTCCGATGCTTCCCCCGATACTGAACAAGCTCCCGCAAAAGGAGTCGCCGCCACTGCTCCGCAGGCGGCACCCGAAACCCTGGAAGCAGCACCCAAGGAGCCGCGAGCCGCGGCGACTGCCCCGGCGCCGAAACCTGCAGTCTCCAAGCCGTCGCCGGTTCCGGCGGCACCGCCGGCCAGCTTTGAAGACAAGCTGGTTTCGGACGGCGAAAAATATCTCTACGGACGAGGGGTTCCTGAGGATTGTGAGCGGGCGCAGAGAAATCTACAGATCGGCGCGCGCCAGTCGAATGCCCGAGCGCAGACCTTGCTGGGCGCCATGTACGCGACTGGACATTGCGTGAACCGCGACCTTCCCACCGCTTATCGCTGGTTCGCCAAGGCGCTGCATGGAGACCCGGGTAATTCGCGGGTACAGCGCGATCTGGAAGTATTGTGGAAGCAGATGACGCCGGAAGAGCGCCAGCTCGCCATGAAGAGCCAGTAGGTTCAGGACGGCTTAGGTTGATTTGGCTTAGGTTGATTTAGCTTCGGTTGTCAGTTCTTCGTTCTCGGTTCTCAGTGATGGTGGGCGGCGGTTTGGGGTGAACTCATGACCAGGCGCCCGTGTTGAACGCCCTTGGTGCTGATCAGGCGGTCCGCCAGTTTCTGTACTTCTTTGGACTTGCCCCGAAGCACCACGACCTCGAGACAGCTTTCATGATCGAGATGAGCATGCAACGTGGAGATGATGACGTGATGATGCTCATGTTGGAGGTCTGTAAGTTTTTCGGGGAGAAGACGGGTGTGGTGATCGTAGATCAAAGTGACGGTACCCACTACGAAGGCGTCGGGAGCGACGACGGCGGAGCCGACCAGTCGGTCACGAATAAGATCGCGGAAAGCCTCGGAGCGGTTTTCATAGCCTTTTTGCGCAATGAAGCGGTCGAAGCGGCGAAGCAGTTCGGTGTCGATGGCTACCCCGATACGGCTTAGATCTCCCATTGAATGTCCTCTGGACAGTAGTTTACTCCCGTCGTTTGGAGCGACGCGCGGCTTGTGAAAGACGCCAAGATACTGCTATGTTTTCGCGGCAAGCCCGACGGTAACCGATTGTGCAGCGGGATGGTACCGAGGTAAGCGCCTCGAAGCAATCCGCCGAGACCTTGCTACCGTACTTTTGAAAGGATGAGATAACCCTTTGTCCGGCGCTGAATTCAAGGGAGAGAGCGAATCTTCGCTGGTGTGGCGTATCCGCTCAGGCGACGAGAACGCGATGGCTGCGCTCTACGACCGCTATTCTTCCCTGGTGTACGCGGTTGCCTTGCGAGTGCTGGGCGACACTGGCGCGGCGGAGGACGTACTGCAGGAAGTGTTCCTGCAGTTGTGGCGGAATCCGGGAGCATTTGATTCGAGCCGGGGCAATCTGGGAGCCTGGTTGGGAGTCATTGCTCGCAACCGCGCCATCGACGGTCTCCGGAAGCGGCGTCCGGAGACAGATATTGCCGATGTAGTAGTTTCCGTGGAACCGGACATGGCCAGCGACGCCGAACGAGGGCGCGCCATGGAGAAAGTACGGGGCGCGATGGTGGGCATGTCGGCGTCGCAACGCAGCGCCCTCGAAATGGCTTACTTTGAAGGGCTGACGCACACCGAAATCGCAGTCAAAACCGGAGAGCCGCTGGGTACGATCAAGACTCGTATCCGAACCGGACTGCAGGCATTGCGGAAAGCGTTTGAATAAATGAGCGCGCACGAACAATTCGCCGACGATCTCGCACTGCTCGCCCTGGGCTCGTTACAGGGCGACGAGCGGGTTGCGCTCGAAAAGCATCTGGATGGATGCCCGGCGTGCCGCCGTGAGCTTGAGCGCTTGCGCGGAGACATGGCGTTGCTCGCCCTCTCCGCCGCGGGACCGGCGCCGCCGCAACGCTCGCGCGAACGATTGCTGAAGGCGATTGCACAAGAACCGCGAGCGCCGAAATCCGTGCCGAGCCGGTCTTCATGGAATTTCCTGCCCTGGCTGGTAGCGACGGCGTTGCTGCTGGTAGCCGGCTTCTTCTGGAAACAAAGTGATCGCCTGGCCCAGCGCGTCGCCCAGTTGCAGGGCGAATCCGCCCAGCAGCAGGCGCAGTTGGAGCGGGCTCGAGAGGTTGTTTCCACGCTGACCTCTACCGATGCGTTGCGTGTGACCCTGGTGGCAGCGAAAGCTCCTCCGCAGCCGCAGGGCAAAGCGATCTACGTGCGAGACCGGTCCAGCCTGATTTTCCTGGCCAGCAACATGCCGGCCTTGCCGCCGCAGAAAATCTACGAACTGTGGCTGATTCCTACGAATGGATCGCCCATTCCGGCCGGGATATTCAAGCCCGACGCTCGCGGCGGCGCGACCGTGGTTGAGCCGCCGCTTCCTGCCGGGGTCGAAGCCAAAACCTTTGCCATCACAGTTGAACCGGAACAGGGTTCTTCGACACCTACGATGCCGATTCTGATGATGGGAGCGGGAGAATAGAGGACCACGCGGGAAGTTGTACTACGAACCTGTGGGGATTCGGCGTTTCTTCACTAGCGGCACGACAACCAAAAAGTAGAAGGCGAAGCTGGCGGCGAACACGATGCCGGTCAACTTGATGTTCAGGGTAACGGCGAAACACAGAACAGCCACCCCAAACAGCCAAAAGATCATTTCTCCGGTGATGGCTTGCCCCCATCGGGGCTGACCTCCGCCCGACGGAAGGCGCGCCGAAAACGACGGCCAGAAGCGCGGCACTGCTTTTAGATATGCACGGTAGGACTCGCCCTGAGTCTGTTTCAGGCCATCTTCCTCGCGAAAGATCAGCCGGTAGAAAAATATCCACATCGAAACCACCATGAAGACCCAACCGGCGCGGCTGGCCATGACTCCGATCCCGGCCACCATCGGGAGATTGGCGAGGTACAGCGGGTTGCGGACGTAGCGATATGGGCCGTCTGCCACCAGCGCTTCGGAGTGCTGGCTCATGTCGTGCACCACTTCGGCGCGGAGATAGGCAGTCGCCCAGGTGCGAAGCAGCGCCGACAGAAAGATCAGTAGCGCGCCAGAGGCAAAAATCAGGCGCAGCCATGAATTTCCCCGGGCGCTGTCAGGATCGATGGAGGGCGCGATCCAGTGCAAAATACCGACCGCGAAGTTCACGTGATCGACCGCGCCCAGACTGAAGGCGATGAAAATCAGGGCGCCGATTATCCAGAAGCGTTGCTCGAATTCGAATTTGGTGGCGCGCATATGGGTAGCGCCGGCATCCCGCCGGCGCTACTAGGTCTCTTCGCTCTCTTTCAAACGGGCGATCACGCCGAAGTCTTCGAGAGTGGTGGTGTCGCCTTTCACATCTCCGCTGCTGGCCAGTTCACGCAGGAGGCGTCGCATGATTTTTCCGCTGCGGGTCTTCGGCAGCATGTCGGTGAAGCGAATGTCATCGGGCTTGGCCATAGCGCCGATTTCTTTGGCCACCCACTTTCTCAGTTCTTCTTTCAATTCGTTACTCGGCTTTCTTCCCTGCTCGAGAGTAACGAACGCAGAAATAGCCTGGCCTTTGATTTCGTCTGGACGCGCCACCACGGCAGCTTCGGCTACGGCTTCATGCGCCACCAGAGCAGATTCCACCTCCATGGTGCTGAGTCGGTGGCCGGAGACGTTGATCACGTCATCGACCCGGCCCATGACCCAGTAGTAGCCGTCTTTGTCCCTGCGAGCGCCGTCGCCCGTGAAATACATGCCCGGAATTTGCGACCAGTATTGCTGCACATAGCGATCGGGATCGCCGTAGATGGTGCGTAGCATTCCCGGCCACGGTTGTTTGAGCACGAGAAATCCGCCCGAGCCTTCGGGGACAGGTTTGCCATCCATGGTGACAACGTCGGGAACGACGCCGGGAAACGGGCGCGTGGCCGATCCTGGCTTGGTCGCAATGGCGCCAGGAATGGGACTGAGCATGATGTGCCCGGTTTCGGTCTGCCACCAAGTATCGACAATAGGGCAACGGTTGTGCCCGATGAGATCTCGGTACCACATCCACGCCTCGGGATTGATGGGCTCGCCAACCGTTCCCAGCAAGCGCAGGCTGTCGAGCTTATGTTTTTTCGGCCACTCGTCTCCCCATTTGGTGAAGGTACGAATCGCGGTAGGCGCGGTGTAAAAAATGCTGACCTGGTGACGATCGATGATGCTCCAGAAGCGATCGGGTTGGGGCGTGTTGGGCGCGCCTTCATACATCACGCAGGTGGCGCCGTTCTGCAGCGGTCCATAGACGATGTAGCTGTGGCCAGTGACCCATCCGATGTCGGCGGAGCACCAGTAGGTGTCGTCTTCTTTGAGGTCGAAGATCCACTTCGTGGTGATGTAGGTGCCGACAGAGTATCCGCCGGTGGTGTGAACGACGCCCTTCGGCTTGCCGGTGGTTCCGGAGGTGTAGAGGATGTAGAGCGGGTGCTCGGCATCAAGAGGCTCGGCGGGACACTCGTCGGATGCCTGCGCCATCAACTCGTGCCACCAGTGATCGCGTCCGGACTGCATGTTGATCGGAGTGCCGGTTCGTTTGTAAACCACCGCATACTTCACCGAGGGACAGGACTTCAGCGCTTCCTCGACTGCAGGAAATAGTTTGACCTCGGCGCCGCGGCGGTAGGAGCCGTCCTGTGTAATGACGGCGACGGCCTGGGAGTCGTGAATGCGGTCCACCAGAGCATTCGAAGAAAATCCCCCAAAAATGACCGTATGCGGCGCGCCGATGCGGGCGCAGGCCAGCATGGCAACCGGCAGTTCGGGCGTCATTCCCATATAGATGGCGACCCGATCGCCTTCTTTCACGCCCAGAGACTTCAGCACATTGGCGAACTTCTGCACCTCGCGGTGGAGTTGCTGATAGGTGAGGGTGCGGACTTCGCCCGGCTCGCTTTCCCAGATCAGCGCTGCTTTGTTCTTGCGGGCCGTCTGCACATGGCGGTCGAGACAGTTGTAGGAAATGTTGAGCTGGCCGCCCACAAACCATTTCGCCCAGGGACTCTTCCATTCCAGTACCTTGTCCCATTTCTTGAACCAATGAAGTTCGTTCGCGATCCCGGCCCAGAATTTTTCCGGTTGTTCGACTGATTCACGGTAGATGCGCTCGTAATCCTCAAGACTTTTGATGTGCGCCTGCTGGCGAAAGTGCTCCGGGCACTCGAACTTTCTGTCTTCATGCAGGACGGATTCTATATTGCTGCGGACATCGGCCGCAGGAGGCTTCTCGGGCATGCTGGTCCCTCGGGTTCGTGGGATTCACGAAAGTGCATTGCAGATTCTACAAGGGCGGGAGCGGAATGTCTGCACGGGGCATGGGCAGCGAGCGTGACAAATCATCAACCAGGAAGGACACTGCCACGAAGGTATGACGTCTTATTTCGTGAATCATAGTGTTCTTCCTGGTTGATGCTCTGCTGGGTGGTCATCACGTATCCAGAAATCTGTCCTGATAATTCTTTTCAGGCAGCGGGCAGCTTTCATATTTTCCGAAGATGCGATAGCGGTGACGAGCCACCGTGTTATATCCCCAGTCGCGTAGCCACTTGGGAAGGATGCGTAGTGCGGCCGCGGCGGCGGTCCAGAACCCACCCAGTTCCCGCAATATAGAGATTGCGGCATCGGAGCGGGCGATGGGCGGTTGACCAGATGCGACCAGGTAGACCGTGTCCAGATCGTCGGAATCGATACCGTGGCGTTGCAGGATTGCAATCGCGTAGGCGCTCTGCAGTGAGGCGAAGCGGAATTGAGCCGAGTGATCGTGCTTGAGAACAAATCGCACTGCGCGGTTGCAGAGTCCGCATACGCCGTCATAAAGCAGAACCGGATTTGTCGAGTCGGGCATGGCGATGCGTGTCACCTGGAGGGCGCCCGCCCTCCACCGGAGCGCGGCTCGACTGGGATGACGGCCGGGTCAGCGCGACGCCTCCAGCTTTCTTTGCAGTTCGGGGACGTATTCCCCAATGCTTCCCTTCTCCAATAGATAATTGCCGGGACCTTGCTTGCCGCGAACCGTGCGGGCAAATTCGGCGACGAAGAATCCGGCGTTCAGGGCCTCAGTGAAGGCCCACCGGGTGGCCTCTCTCCACTCCCGGGCCAGGCCCGGATCTTTTTGTTCGACGTCCACGATGTCGCTGGGAATCTGAATGGCAATGCGCTGCCGAGCCAGCGCGGCTCCAAGATCATTGCGGAGCGGTTTGCCGTCGCCGTTGAATTGCACCAGCGGCTGCAGACGCGAAAAGGCGTCCAGCACCTCGGGCCGGTAGTCTTTACCTTGCAGCCGATCCCGCACGCGGCGGCTGGCCAGGGGCCAGCGTACCCACAAGCGATCGGTGCCATTCTGGTGAAGCACGCTCGAGGTTTCCGCTCCGTAGAAGTCGATCTTGTAGATATCCGAGACCACGCCCAGCTTGCCGAAGTTGAGGTGAGCGTTTCGACTCTGCAGAGGATCGAAAGTCCAGGTCATTTCGTGGATGCGCATGGCCAGGGCGCGATCCCGCTGGGCCAGTTTGAGTTTGTAGCCCAGGTCAAGGTCGCGATAGGCCTCGCGAACTGCAAGCATGTGGGAGTGCACGGTCACGTGCCCGGCTTCCATGCCCAGAAAGCCAAAGGCAAAGCCAACCAGCGTTGGACCATCGAAGGCGCCCACCCAAATACTGCCCGCCTCTTTGGTGGCGATCATCAGGGCGAGGGGCATGACGTCGCGATCGACCAATCCCCACACTTCCTGCTCGACGGCCTCGGCTTGCTCTAAGTCTTCGACGGTCTGGAGATCGCGGATGGTAACGGGTTTGGACGGGGCCTGGCTCATGAAGGCGTCCAATATACGCGATGAGGATTGGCGGATGCTACCTGGCTTCGCGGCGAGTGGGCGGGCGGGACGCCCGCCCGACAGCCGGCAAGATGCCGGCGCTACTTAGCGGCGGCGGTCGCGCTTATAGGAGTCCTTCGATTGCGCAACAGGTTTCGCAAAGCGAAACGTTCTGCTGCGCTCAGGATGGCAGACTTTCAACCTTGGACGCGGGTGGCTTTGCCGGTCCAGAAAGCTTCGCGGAGCTGGCGTTTCAGCATCTTTCCGGTTCCAGTTTTCGGCAACGGGCCTTCGACAAACTGCACGAGGCGGGGCATTTTATATTTCGCGATGCGGGGTTTGAGTGACGTAAGCAGTTGTTCTTCGCTGAGCTGCTGACCCGGCTTCAGAACGATGATGGCGACAGGGATTTCTCCCCATTGCGGGTCCGGGGCGGAGACGACCGCACATTCGAGAACTGCGGGATGGGCGAAGATGGCTTTCTCGACCTCGATGGAAGAAATATTTTCGCCGCCGCTGATGATGATGTCTTTCTTGCGATCGACGATGTGGATGTAATTCTCGTCGTCCCAGACCGCCATGTCTCCGGTATGCAGCCAGCCTCCGGTGATGGCGGCTTTGGTGGCTTCGGCCTCGCGGTAGTAGCCATCCATTACGTTGTCACTGCGAACGACTACCTCACCGACGGTTTGCATGTCACGGGGAACATCCTGCATTTGCGCATCCATTACGTGAACCTCGGTGCCGACAATCGGCCACCCCGCGGCTGCGACGCGCGCGAGGCGCTCGTTTTCGTCCGCGCCCAAAACCGTTCCCTTGGGTTGGGCGGTGGTGATTACCGGAGCGCTTTCGGTCAGGCCGTAGCCGGAACTTACGTCGCAGTGGAAGGCCTGCTCCAGCCGTGCGATGAGTTCCGGAGATGAGGCTGCCCCGCCAGTGGTGATCAGCCTCAGGCTGGAGGTGTCGAACTTGCCCAGGTCCGGGCAATTGAGCAGTGCATTGGCCATGGTAGGAACCAGCGTCATGGCCGTAGCCTTTTCTTCTTGGATGATGCGCAGTACGAAGGCCGGGTCAAAGCGTCGCACCATGACGTGCTTCGAGCCCTTCATGGTGACGCTCTGCGGACGTCCCCAGCCGTTGGCGTGAAACAGCGGGATGGTGTGGAGTTCAACATCGGTATCTTTGCAAGGAAAAGAACAAAGAATGGCAAGTGCGTGCAGGTATAGAGTCCGGTGAGATAGCGTGACCCCTTTGGGCGTGCCCGTGCTGCCGCTGGTGTAAAAAAGCTCGGCGATTTCATTCTCGTCGAAGGAGAAAACATCCGGGCGGGGAATGCGATCACGAGCCAATAAATCTTCCAGGTACAGATCTGCCTGCGGGACGGGCTGATCGATTGCCACGTAACGGCGAATGCTGGGACAAGCTTTTCGCAGCTCCTGGACCAGCGGAGCAAACTCACTTTCGAAGACCAGCATGCTGGCGCCCGCGTGACAAAGAATGGTGGTCAGCTCAGCGGGCTGCAGCCGCACGTTGAGCGGCATCGCAACCGCTCGGATCAGCGGAGGACCGTAATATCCTTCGAGAAGCTGATGGTTGTTGAAACTGAGATAGGCAACCCGGTCGCCGGGGCGAATGCCTTCTGAAAGAAGTCCAGCGGCAAGGCGCTCGCAACGCTCTCCGAATTGCGCGTAGGTGAACGAACTGGGGCCCGAGACCACCCCGATTTTCTTTCCGTACAGATCGACAGCACGGTACAGACACCGAACGGGTGTAAGCGGCACGTTCATGGTTCAGCCCTGGCAGACCTCTCTCGCAAAATTCAGAAACCCCGCTGCGGATGATACACGACGCGGGAAGCCGGGTTTGCTAAGAGTAGTAACGGAGAACCCACTCTGCGATGCAGCCGGGCTTCTCCTGCCCTTGGACTTCTATGACAACCAGGAAGACGGCTTCATGGGCACTGCCTGCTTCTTTAAGCGATTGCAAGGTGAAACGGGCGCGAATGCTGGAGCCTGCGCGAACTGGCGCGGAAAAACGGACCCGGTTCAATCCGTAGTTGACCACCATGCCGACGCCGCTCTGAATCTGCAGCGTCTGTTCCGCCAGGTGGCTCAGCAGCGAGAGTGTCAGGAATCCGTGAGCGATGGTGGTTCTGAAAGGTGATTCTCGTTGAGGGCGATTGGCGTCGAGATGAATCCACTGGCGATCTTCGGTGGCCTCCGCGAATTGGCGGATACGCTCCTGGGTGACTTCAAACCATTCAGAGAGGGCGATTTCGCGGCCCACATAATTTTTAAGAGCATCAAGATTCTTGATCAGCACTGGCGGCATGGAATCGCTCTTCTCTAGGTCACTGCTTTAGTCGCACGGGCGTCGAGCAGCATGTAGGTCGCCAGCGCCGTGCCTATCCGTTTGCCTCGGGCGTCAGTGAGATCGACGCTGCCGACGCAGAGAGTCGAACCGAGACGAAGAAGCCGGGCGCGTGCAAAAATGCGGCCATTGGCCGGCAGAAAATAATTAATCTTCAGCTCGACCGTTGTGACTGGGCGCCGGCCTCCGAAGCGACGGTTCAACGCCAGACCCACGGCGGCATCGGCCAGGGTCGCCGCAACGCCTCCGTGAGCCACCGCAAGGCTGTTGGTTAACTGATGCCGGACAGCGCACTCGATGGTGACGCCATCGCGATGGAGACGCGTAAGTTTTATTCCAAGCAAAACGGCGAACGGAACTTTAGACAGGAAGTTGCGAGCCTGCTGGGCGGTTAATTTCTGCTGGTTCATGGTCGGAACTTCCAGTAGTCAGTTACCAGTTCCCGGTTCTCAGCTGGGACGTTCGAACAGGCCGGCGGCGCCTTGTCCGCCGCCCACGCACATGGTGACAACTCCGTAGCGTGATTTGCGGCGATCCATCTCATTGGCGATCGTTCCCACCATGCGTGAGCCGGTCATTCCAAAAGGATGGCCGATTGAAATGGATCCGCCATTCACGTTGAGTTTGTCCATGGGGATGCCGAGCCGGTCGCGGCAATAGATGACTTGTACGGCGAACGCCTCGTTGAGTTCCCAGAGGTCGATGTCTTCGATCTTCAAATTCTGGCGCCGCAGCAGTTTGGGGACAGCAAACACTGGGCCAATGCCCATTTCGTCAGGCTCGCAGCCCGCGACCTGAAAGCCGCGAAAGATAAGTTTGTAGGGAATGCCGAGCTCATCGGCACGCTGCCGCGACATGAGAAGAGTGGCGGAAGCCCCATCCGAAAGCTGCGAAGAGTTCCCGGCGGTCACCGAACCCTGTCCGCTGTTGGGATCAAAGTGGGGCTTGAGCGCAAGCAATCCCTCGAGGGTGGTGTCGGGGCGGTTGCACTCGTCGCGGTCGCAGCAGACCTCTTCGGTGCCGACGACTGCGCCCGTTTTCTTGTCGAGCACCGCTTTCATGGCTCTCATGGGAACGATTTCGCCCGAGAAAAAACCTTCCTGTTGGGCGCGGGCGGTGCGTTGCTGGCTGATCAGCGAATACTCGTCCTGCGCCTGCCGGCTGATCTGGTAGCGCTTGGCCACGACCTCGGCGGTTTCTCCCATCACCATGTAGAGGCCGGGATATTGCTGCTTGACCGCCGGGCTGGGGTCGTTGTCGCGAACGATAAGGCTGATGGTTTCGACGCCTCCACCGATAGCCGCCTCCGCGCCTTCAGCCACAATCTGGTGGGCTGCCATGGCAATCGCCTGCAGGCCGGAAGAGCAGAAGCGATTCACCGTGATGGCAGCCGTCGAAACCGGGAGGCCGGCGTGCAGTGCGCAGACGCGCGCGATGTTGTGGCCCTGCACTCCGTGGGGTTGGCCGCAGCCGAGAATTACATCCTCGATCTGGTTCGGGTCGAGCTGCGGAGTCTTGCGCAAAACGTCCTTGATGCAGTGCGCAGCCAGATCTTCCGGCCGCGTCATGTTAAACGACCCGCGGAAGGATTTCGCAAGGCCGGTGCGCGAGCTGGCAACGATTACGGCTTCTCTCATATTTTGATTGATGGAAAGCCTTAAACCACGCGATCGAGTTCGGCGAAGGTCCGTCCCTCCGCCGCCAATTTCTTCAGCAGCGGGGCGGGTTCCCATAGTTCCCCGTGTGCCGCCTCAAACTCTTTGATGCGATCGTAAACTTTCTTGATTCCTACGGTGTCGGCGTACCACATGGGACCGCCCCGAGGGGCTGGAAAGCCATAGCCGTTGACGTAGATGATATCGATATCGACTGCACGCAAGGCGATCCCCTCTTCAAGAATGCGCGCGCCTTCGTTGACCAGGGCGTAAATGCAACGATCGACAATCTCTTCCGCCGAAATCTCGCGCTGCGGGATGCCGGCTTCAGCGGACCACTTCCTGATCAGCGCCGCTACTTCGGGATCCGGAGTGGGCCGGCGATTTTCGTCGTATTTGTACCATCCGGCGCCGGTCTTCTGGCCAAAGCGTCCCAGCTCGCATAGATTGTCAGCGGCAAAAGCCTGCCGGACTCCGGGCTTCTCCAGGTGTCGATACTCCTTGCGAATGCGCCAGCCCACGTCGAGTCCGGCCATGTCGTTGGTGGCGAGCGGGCCCATAGCCATACCGAAGTCGTAAAGCGCCTGGTCCACCGCTTCCACGCTGGCGCCTTCTTCCACCAGAAAAACCGCCTCGCGAACGTAAGGATGGAACATGCGATTGCCCACGAAGCCACGGCAGTTGCCGACCAGCACGCCAATTTTCCCCAGTTTTTTCGAGAGCTGCATACAGGTGGCCACGACTTCTTTGCTGCTGGCCGTGCCGCGCACCACTTCCAGCAGGCGCATTACGTTGGCGGGGCTGAAAAAATGTGTGCCGATGACCGCGGCTGGCCGTGATGTGGCGGAGGCGATCTCGTCAATGTTCAGCGTAGAGGTGTTGCTGGCCAAAATCGCACCCGGCTTGCACACACGATCGAGTTCGCCGAAAACTGCTTTCTTGAGCGCCATACCTTCGAAGACGGCCTCGATGACCATGTCAGCCTGACTGAAGTCGTCGTAACTGAGGGTGGGTTTGATGAGCGCGAGTCGTTCATCGACGGATTGCTGGGTGAAGCGGCCACGCTGCACTGAAGTCGCGTAGTTTTTGCGAATGTTGGCGAGTCCACGATCGAGGGCAGCCTGGTCCGCGTCCTTGAGCAGCACCGGAATACCGGCATTGGCAAATACCATGGCGATCCCGCCGCCCATGGTTCCGGCGCCGACCACGGCGGCGGAGTTGACCGGAATGGTTGGAGTTTCTTTCGGGATATCCGGAACCTTGGCCACTTCGCGCTCGCCAAAGAACACGTGAATGAGGGCTTTCGACTGATCTGAGTAAAGGCAATCGATGAAGAGCTGGGCCTCAACCTCGCAGCCTTGCTCGAACGGCAGGCGCGTGGCCGCTGCTATGGAATCGATAGCGGCGAGCGGCGCGATCAGGTTACGTTGTTTTTTACGCGCGGTCTCGCGGGCGGCGGCAAAGATCGGCCCGTTTTGTTCTGAGGTACCCAGCTTCTGGTTGCGTTCGCGAGTTTTGGGAGCGGGCTTGGCGGCAATCTCGCGCGCAAACGCGACGGCACCTTTCAGCAAATCCCCTTCAATCAGCCGATCGACGATGCCGGCCTTCAACGCATCCGGCGCTTTGACCGGATTGCCGTCGGTGCACATCTCCACTGCCTTGGCCACGCCGGCCAGGCGGGGTAGGCGTTGCGTGCCTCCAGCTCCGGGAATCAGGCCGAGTTTCACCTCAGGTTGGCCCACTTGAGCGCTGGAGACAGCCACACGGTAATGGCCTGACATGGCAACCTCGAGGCCGCCGCCCAGGGCCGTGCCGTGAATTGCCATCACGACCGGCTTGGAACTGTTTTCGATTTTCAGCAACAGTGGAAGCAATCCTGGGCCGGTTTTTGCCTTGCCCGAGGTCATCTTGGTGAATTCCTTGATGTCCGCCCCGGCGATAAAAGTGCGACCGCCTCCGATTACGACCGCCGCGATCACCGTGGAGTCCTTATTGATCTGGTCAATCGCTTCGGAGATGCCTTCCGGGACACCCGGGCTGATGGCATTGACCGGCGGATTGTTGATCGTAATGATGGCGATGTCGCCATCTTTTGTCAGCTGAATGAGGTCATTCATTTTCCCGCTTCCCCTCCAGAGGGACGGTTCGATTGTAGCCGCGATCCGGGCTGCCGTGAGCTCGGCCATGACAGAATCCGGTCTCTGCCATTATCCTTGATCCCCACTATGGCAAGCAGCCTCGCGTCCCAGCCCGCGCCAGACCAAGCCCGGCGGCCATTCTTGGCCGGCGGGATGGGAATCGTTCTGGCCATCGCTTTGGCCAAACTACTCTTTCATTGCTACTTCAATAATCGCTACGGCTACTTCCGCGACGAGTTCGATTACATGGCTTGCGGAGATCACCTGGCGTGGGGATATGTCGACCAGCCGCCGATGATTCCCTTCCTGATCCACGTCTGCCGTGCAGTGCTGGGGGATTCACTGCGCAGCGTGCGGTTTATTCCTGCTCTGGCGTCTTCTCTTCTGGTGATACAAACCGCGGTGATCGCGCGCGAATTTGGCGGACGGCGATTTGCGCTTCTGCTCAGCGCAATAACCATTCTGATCGCGCCGCAATATCTCTCCAACGGCGGTTTGCTGGGGACCAATTGTCTCGAACCTAATCTTTGGATGGGCTGCGCATACTTCGCGATACTCGCCATCAAGCGCAATGATCCGCGCAACTGGCTCTGGTTCGGCATTGTCGCGGGTCTGGGGATGCAAGAGAAGTACTCCATTGCGCTCTTCGGCTTTGGCATTGTAGTCGGCCTGCTTTTTACCGAACAACGGCGAGCCTTCGCGAACCGGTGGATATGGCTGGGCGGAGTCGCGGCGTTTTTAATCTTCCTCCCCAATTTTCTGTGGAATGTTCACTACCACTGGCCGTTTGTCGAGTTAATGCGCAACATAAGGGCGGAAGGCCGCGACGTTGTGCTGGGCCCGTTCGACTACTTCTTCCAGCAAACGCTGCTGGTGCTTCCCATTACCGCTCCTATCTGGATCACCGGTTTGATCGCTCTTTTCGTATCGCGGCAACTCAAGATGTACCGTGTTCTCGGCTGGTGCTATGTGGTCTGCTACGCCGTCTTCTTCGCTCTGCACGGAAAGAATTATTATCTTGCTCCGATCTATCCCATGCTGTTGGCTGCCGGTGCGGTGACAGTCGAGAATGCAATCGATCGCCCACGCCTGACCTGGACGAAACCGGTAATGGTTGTGCTGCTGCTGGCCGCGGGCGCTCACCTGGCCCCGGTGGTCGTGCCGGTTCTGTCTCCGGACCGGTTCATCTCCTACATGAAATACCTTCCGATGAAGTTGCCCGTGATGGAACACGGGCACGAGCGCGCTCCCCTGCCGCAGTGGTATGCCGACCAGTTTGGCTGGGAGGAAATTGTGGCGGAAACTGCGCAGGCCTGGAAGCGGATCAGTCCGGCGGAGCGCAGCGGTTGCGGCATCTTTGCCCAGGATTACGGTCAGGCTGGAGCCATCGATTTTCTGGGACGGCGCTACGGATTGCCCCCGGCGCTGAGCGGACATCAGACTTACTTCCTGTGGGGACCGCGAGGGTATTCCGGGAACTGCATGATCGTTCTCGACGATACAAAGGAGAAGCTCGAGCAACTCTGGGACAACGTCGAGTACGTGGGCACGTCCGCCGACAATCCCTATGCCTTGGAGAAACGGATCGACGTTTTTATCTGCACGGGAGCGAAATTCGGCACACTGTCACAACTGTGGCCGACAGTGAAGAAATGGCGTTGACTGGCTTGGATGCGACCTGTCCCGCGCCTGCAGTTACAATAGTCGGTCGAACAGATCGAGGACCATTCATGTCATCTTCACGCCCTGCCGTGCCGAAACCTGTTTCGGAGGAAATACCAGCGGTCCCGCTGACCATCGAAGGCTACAGCGTTTTGCATCAGATGATGCGTGTCCGCTGGGCTGCGTGGCGGCAACTGGCGGCGGCGGAAAGGGCGACCATTGTCGATGAGGCTTCGAGTGCCCTGGGCCGTATGGAACAGAATTCCGGTGGGCAATCCGGTATTTTCTCTTTAATCGGACACAAGGGCGATCTGATGCTGATCCATTTCAGGCGATCGTTCGATGAACTGAACCTGGTGGAATTGCAGTTGGCGCAGCTTCGATTGAGCGATTTTCTGGAGCCGGCAACTTCCTACTTATCGATCATTGAGTTGGGCTTGTACGAATCCACGATCAAGGCGTACCGGGATTTGAAAGATCGCGGCATCGCGGCCCATTCGGACGAGTGGAAACGGGAAATCGAGCAAGTGCTGGCCCGGCAGAAAGAGGCCATGCATCCGCGGTTGTTTCCCGAGTTGCCCAAGCATCGCTACGTTTCGTTTTATCCCATGGACCGGCGGCGGGGCGAAGCCAAAAACTGGTATTCCCTGCCCATTGAAGAACGGGCGCGGCAGATGAATGAGCATGGTCTGGTTGGACGCCGCTATGCGGGAGAGGTTCGGCAGATCATCACCGGCTCCATCGGCTTCGACGACTGGGAGTGGGGAGTGGATTTGTTCGCGGACGATCCACTGGTGTTCAAGAAACTGATCTACGAGATGCGGTTTGACGAAGTGAGCGCAGTATATGCGCTGTTCGGACAATTTTATTTGGGATTGCGGGTTCCCGCGATCGAGTTGGGGAAGTTGCTCAACGGAAGTTTGCCTGAAACCAAAAGCTCTTGACCGCAAAGTTCGCAAAGAAATGCCCAACGGTTCAAGGTTTATCTTTGCGTCCTTTGCGGTCTCCTTTGCGAGCTTTGCGGTAATCTGTTGCTTTGGAGAATAGATGGCGACGCTAGGCCTTATCGAATACAAAGACGCGAGTCCGGAAGTGCGCGCGGTTTATGACGACATCATGGCCACCCGCAAGACCGACTGGATCAATAATTTCTGGAAGGCGATCGCGCACGATCCCGCCATGCTGAAACGCACCTGGGAAGACATCAAGCAAATCATGGCGCCGGGTGCGCTCGATGCCGTGACCAAGGAGATGGTGTATCTCGCGGTCAGTGTCAGCAATCAGTGCGGGTATTGCATCGCTTCCCATACGGTTGGGGCAAGGAACAAAGGCATGACTGACGCCATGTTCAAAGAACTCATGGCCGTGGTGGGAATGGCGAACGAGTCCAACCGGCTGGTGGCGGGATATCAGGTCGAGATCGACGAGCAGTTCGAAGTCTAGGGGCAAGCCGATGGCGCATGAATTCAGTACCTCCTACCTGCAGGATTCTCTTTCCCTATTCCGTTACTACAAGAAGCTGACTGAGCGAGCCATGGAACAGGTCGCCGACGAGCAACTCTTCGCCGCATTGGATGGCGAGATGAACTGTATCGCCATCATCGTCAAGCATCTGACGGGCAATATGCGATCGCGCTGGATCGACTTTCTCGACAGCGACGGCGAAAAGCCAGACCGCAAGCGTGACACCGAGTTTGAAAATCCGCCGGCAACCAGGGCCGAATTGATGAAGGTCTGGGAGCAAGGTTGGAGCTGCGTGTTCAATGCGCTGGAACCGTTGTCGGACGCAGACATCGATCGCACGGTCATGATCCGCGGAGAGCCGCACTCGGTCATGCAGGCGATCAACCGCCAAATCGCGCACTATTCGTATCATTGCGGACAGATCGTATTCCTGGCGAAACATCTGCAAAGCAGCAAGTGGAAGGCGCTGACCGTTCCACGCGGCAAGTCGGAAGATTTTAATCAGAAAGTCGCGGCCAAAGAACTCAGTCAGCGTTAGTGGATCTGGGTAGCGCCGGCATCCTGCCGGCTGTCCCGAGGGTATCTCGCCCTCGGCGCGAGAGGACGAGGCGGCCCACTACGCAATCTTTCTTTTCCCTGCTTTCGAAAATTTGTGCTCGTGCAGTTTCATGTCTACCTTCCGGCCGCGGAAGGTTACCCCTTCAGCCTCCAGCCGGAACCTTTGTTCGAATGCATGATCTCCGCGCAGCTTGATGGCGCCACCGGCGCCCAGCACGCGTTGCCAGGGCAAGCCTACGCCTCCGCGTAGCGCGGCGACCACCTGGCGGGCGGCTCCGGGAAAGCCGGCGGCTTTCGCGACCGCGCCGTAGGTAGAGACTTTGCCTCGGGGAATGCTGCGGATGGCAGTCCGGATTTTCTCGCGCATGTTGGGCTTCGGGGATGGCATGGCGGTTTCTGTTTAAGGTATCTCAGCAGGAGAAGCCGCTCAAATTCGAGAGGGGAAGGCAGGACTGACGCGCTGCTCCACTCCGCAGACCCGGCGAATCACAGGGCGATCCAGCCTTCTCTTATCAGCCACAGCGAGCCGGTCGAAATCAAGATCCAGAGGATCACACCCAGAAGCATGGGGCGGTGTCCTACTTTTTTCAAGGTGGCTACGGAAATTCCGCTGCCGATCAAATAAAGCGTGGCGGTCAGGCCGATCTTGGCTGCCTTCGACAAGAGGTTATACGCCGCCGCGCCCGCGGGTAAATAGGTATTGCAGACCGCTGCCAGGCAGAACAACGCGATGAACCACGGCCACTGGATTTTCGCGCGTGCGCGCTTGATCAGAGCTGTACCTAGCGACATGGGGACAATCCACAGAGCCCGAGCAAGCTTTACCGTGGTGCCGACGGCCAGGGCGACAGCTCCATACTTGGCCGCCGCGCCTACAACTGAGCTGGTGTCATGAATGGCGAGCGCCGCCCAGAGTCCGAATTGTGTCTGGCTGAGATGCAGCGCGCCGCCGATGGCCGGAAAAGTTAGGAGCGCCACCGAATTGAGAACGAATACCGTGCCCAGCGAGACTGCCATCTGCTCGTCGCTGGCGCCGGTGATCGGACCGACGGCGGCAATGGCGCTGCCGCCGCAGATCGCCGTGCCGGTTGAGATCAAAAAGGCCGGAGTGCGTTCCATAGTGAGCGCCGCGCCCAGAGCCATACCCACCACCATGGTGAAGCTGATGCTGGCGACGGTGTAGATAAATCCGCTGCGGCCGGCGCGGATCACATCGTGCAGGTTCATGCCGAAGCCGAGACCGACGACCGACGCCTGCAGCAGGTAGCGAGAGAGCTTTTTCGCGCTTTGGTCGAAGGGATGAGGGAAGGTGAAGCCGAAGATCAGCCCTAAAGCGAGAGCCACCGGCGGCGAAACGAACCCGCTGGCGGCAATCGCAAGGCCGAGGAGAAAAGCAACTTTAGAGATCATGCTGACGGGCGTGAATCAAGAAACCCGATCGAAGAACCGAAGAGTCTGGGTTCCTCGACTTATTTCGCCGCGCAAGTGCCGCTATGGCCGCACCTGGGGTGTCACTCCGCTTCCACGAAGAGCACCTGTACTACGCGGCCGCGCCCTTCTTGAATGACTCAACCGCTTTTTCCTCGCTGTCATAGACCTCGAAGACCGTCAGCAGTTTGGTGACTTGCAGCAGATCGTCAACCCGCTGGGTGAGATTAGCCAGCTTCACAGCGCCGCCGGCATTTTGCGCCGTGGTGTAGAGCGCGACCAACGTTCCCAACCCGCCGCTATCGATGTATGAAACGCCGCTAAGATTGAGGACAATCTGGCTGTTTTCCACGATGAGTTTCTTGAGCGTATCGCGCAACAGCGCCGATTCTTCTCCGAATACGATTCGGCCATCGCAATCGACAATGGTCACGCCATCTTCTACTCGGGTGTTAAGTTTCAACTGCATGCGGCCTCCCCTGGTCGGGCATCACCCGACCCAGCCCAAAAGCCTATCCCTTGGGCGCATTCTGCGCAAGGGCGATTCCCCGAGAATTCGGTTTTTGGGCAGAAAATCAAAGGCATTAACCACCAAGAACGCGAAGGCGCACGAAGAAAAATCATCACGACCTGCAGGCCTACGGGCTCGCGAAGCATCACGTATAATTGAGGGTTCCTTACACCATGAGCTATCAGGTTTTAGCCCGCAAGTATCGCCCGCAGAAGTTCTCCGAGGTAATCGGACAGGAACATGTCACCCGGACGCTTAAGAACGCCCTGGAACAGGGCCGGACAGCGCACGGGTACATTTTCAGCGGGCATCGCGGTATCGGCAAAACGACGGTGGCACGCATCCTGGCCATGGCCCTGAACTGCCGCTCGTCGGACAAGCCGGTGGCTGAACCCTGCGGGATTTGCGAATCGTGCACGGAAATCCGGGCGGGCAATTCCGTGGATGTCATCGAAATTGACGCCGCCACCAATCGCGGCATCGACGAGATTCGCGAGTTGCGCGAGGGCACACGATATCGTCCGGCGCGCGACCGTTTCAAGATCTACATTCTCGACGAGGCCCACCAGATCACCGATGCGGCCTTTAATGCGCTCCTAAAGACGCTGGAAGAGCCGCCCGGGCACGTCGTGTTCATGCTGGCCACGACCCAGCCGGAAGATATTCCGCAGACCATTCGATCGCGCTGCCAGCATTTCAGTTTTCGCGCCGTGAGTTTTGAAGAGATCCTCAACCAGTTAAAGGATCTTGCCGGCCGGGAAAAAATCGAAGCGGATGAAGACGCACTGGCGCTGCTGGCTGAGGCCGGGGACGGTTCGATGCGCGATGCCCTTTCCATCCTCGATCAGGCGATTGCATCTTCCACCGGACGATTGACCGCGGTGCAGGTAAGAGATCTGGTAGGTGCGGCGCCCTCAGGAGTATTGGAAGAAGTCATGCAGGCAGTGGCTCAGGGATCGAGCGAAACGGTTTTGCGGTTGGTGGACAAGCTGATCAGCGAAGGGCACAGCCCCACGCACTTTGCCCGGCAGATGGTCCGGTTTCTGCGGAATGCGGTGGTGGCTCGAGTAGCGGGCGCGGACTCTTCCCTGCTGCAGATTTCGAGCGACGAGCGCCGGCGCGTTGCCCGCATCGCGGAACTGTTCGAAGAAGAAGATTTGGCGCGGCATCTGCAGATCATGCTGCGCACCCACGCGGAACTCGGCTACCGGCAGGAACAGCGCTTTCACCTCGAGCTCGGACTGCTGAAAATGGCCCACGCGCAGCGCCTGCTTCCGATTGAGCAACTGCTCAGCGAGGCGGCCGGCGCCGGTGCACTGCGGCCACTGGGCAAGCCGGCGGTTGTGCCGCAGCTCGCCGAAAAGGAATCCAGGCGATCTGAGTTGCCTTCTGCGGCGCGCGCTACGAATATTTCGCCATTTGCAGCCGACTCGGCGCGAAAAAGTAAGCCGGAACTTTCCTCGGAAAGCGCACCTCTGTCGGCCGCACACGCCGTAGCCGGCGGCGCTGCGAGCGTCGTGATGGGGTCGGCAGCGCCGGCAGCGGTTCTTGAGCACGCGCCGGAGCGGTCCCCGGAAATACAGCAGGCGCCGGAACAGCATCCCATTGACCTTCGCGATGCCGTGCTGAACGCATTGAGCGGCGCCGGCCATCGCATCCTGATTAACATGCTCGAAACGGGCGAATGGCGGGTGGAGGGCAACGAAGTGGTGATCAAGGTGGCTGCCTCGGCGACGGTGATCGAGATGTCACTGGGGGCAGACGCGAAACGCTTGATCATTGCCACGGCCAGCGGAGCGCTGGGGCGTCCACTAAAGCTGCGGGTGGTGGCGGGTGGAGTGGCTCAGACCGAGACACGGCCGGTATCAGGCAATGGCGGCGGCCGGGGCAGGGCGGAGCAGGATCCGGTGGTGCGGCGCATGAAAGAAAAATTTGGGGCGGAGATTCGGACGATTATCGATTACAAGGAAAAGCGCTAGATTTGCTTTACCAGCGCCGCGGAAAGTCGGGGACAAACCCAATGGGCGGATTCAACCTGCAGGAACTGATGTCGCAGGCCAAGCAGCAATACGAGACGCTGCAGAAGAAAATGCAGGAGACCGTGGTCGAAGGCACGGCCGGCGGCGGGACTGTGACCGTAAAGATGGACGGCCGCAAGCAGGTATTGAGCATCAAAATCGATCCGGAAGCGGTAAAGGCAGACGATCTCGAAATGCTGCAGGATTTGATTACCGCCGCCATCAATGGCGCGGGCAGAAAAGTCGATGAAGCCATGCAGTCCACCATGGGCGGAATGCTCGGCGGGATGGGGATTCCGGGACTGTAGGAAATTGAGTAATTGGGAAATTTGGTAATTGAGTAATTTGAAAACCTAATTCCCCAATTACTTTTGTCTTTCAATTTCGCAATTTCACAATTTCCAAATTACTCAATTACTCAATTTTCTTATGTCTAAATTTGCGGAACCGATGACTCGGCTGATTGACGAGTTAAAAAAACTGCCGGGCATTGGTAGCAAGAGTGCGCAGCGGCTTGCCTTTCACATTCTTCGCTCCTCCGATGAAGATGCCGAGGGACTGGCGGCGGCGGTGCGCGACGTCAAAGCCAACCTGCGCCTGTGCTCCATTTGCAACAACATCACTGACGTTGACCCCTGCGTCTACTGCAGCAGCGCCACGCGTAACCAGCGCCTGGTGTGCGTGGTGGAGGAGCCGACCAACATCGCTTCCATCGAGAAGACCAAACACTTCAACGGTGTCTATCACGTGCTCCACGGCTCGATTTCGCCTCTGCACGGCATCGGCCCGGACCAGTTGCGGATTTCGAACCTGATGCATCGCGTGGAAGACGGCCAAGTGGATGAAGTCATCCTGGCCACCAATCCCACCATCGAAGGCGAGGCTACCGCGACCTATCTTTTCGGCCAATTGCGCCGCGCCGGGCTTAAGGTGACGCGGATCGCGATGGGCATTCCGGTGGGCAGCGACATCGAATACGCGGATGAAATCACCATGCTCAAAGCCATGGAAGGCCGCCGCGAACTCTAGATTGCGTTTCGTCCATTTTCCTTCCTGGGAAAACCTTTTCCCCCTGGGGGTGGCCCATCCGCATGTGGTCAATAATGGCGTTGGTTTAACTATCTATTTATCAATTACTTATGGTAATTAAAGAAAGTTTCAAGTGAAGCCTGCATTGGCAGGACGCTTGCACTAGCTAAAGGCATGTTCCTCCCGTCTCCATTGATTTTCCCCTGGCATCAAACCGCAGTGACTTTCGTGGTCAAACTGACCCGAGGGGTTTTGTTGCCAGTTCGCGGCGCGTGGTGATGTAACCGCATCTCAACTCGACGCCACTTGAAACCGGGCCAACCAGCCCGGTTTTTTGTTTTTGGCGAAAAGTCGGACTTCGGACCTCGGGCATCAGACCTTGGCCTTCAACCTCGAATCCCGCGGCGCGCCGGAATTGTTTTTCGAGTTTTGCCCGGCTGGGCGGGCGCCCGCGCCTACGTGGCTTGGGGTGGGTCGGCGAGCCCGGGCTCCAGGAAATAGTTAGGCTCTTGCGGGGTGGGTTCAATGCCAGCCGGGAACGTGCCGCCGTTGTATTGCTGCATGCGGTTCTTCCACTTCAGAAATTCAGTGATGGTTTGGGGCTCGATGCGGATCTCTACGCGGCGCAGGCTGGCCAGCAGCAGGTTCATCTCATAAGCCAGGCCAGCGGCGGTGCGCAGGTCGCGCGCCGAGCGGCGGATGACTTCGACTTTACGCTTTTTCAATTCCAGCAGGCCCCATCCGGATGGCAGATCGTTGACTCGAAGTAGACCCGCAACTGTGAGGTAAAAGCGTTCGCAGCCGAGTCCCAGTTCCTGTTTCTGCCGGAAGGGCTTGTCGCGGTCAGCCAGAAAATCGGCGCGGGACAGCTTGCACTCGATCAATACGGAGTGGCAAGCGCGTTTCCATCCGATGGCGTCGGGCATTTCTCCACTGACGCAAGCCTGCTCGGAGAGCACCACGCCACAGCGATAGCCGCGCAACCACTCCACTGCTTTTTCCACCAGTTGCGAGTGAGTCATGTTGTATCTGTACGCGGCGCCTGCGGAAGATGGAAGTAACTGAATAGGGTCAGGTTTAGGCCGCCGGCTTGTGACTTTTAGGGAGTAGTTTCCCGTTGCCGGTTTCTGGTTTCCGGATGATCGATTTAGGTTTCCGCCTGGCCGGCTTCATCGCCTTGACCATCACCGGGCAGCGCTGCACGGTTTCCAGCAGATGGCGGGCCGCCGCAATCGTCTCTGCTTGCTGGTCTCGCGCGGAATAGCCTTCGGCCTCGATCAGGATGACTTTATTTCCTGCGTGGAGATTCCTGACGCGTAAACGCTTGATTCGTCCATCCCTGGACGCGTCGAAGGCATTCGCCAGGCGGAGAATGGCTGCCAGTCTTGCGATGTCCTGCCGCTGTTTCAGGGAGAGGCCACGCAGGGCTTTTTGCCCGGCGCGAGGCAGCGCTCCGCGGTGATAGCGGGCGATAGCTCCGACGGTATGCAAGTCCTGGGCACTCCAGCCCAGCGGAGGGGAAAGGCGGCGAATCATTCGGTAGGTGGTTTTGTGGCGCCCCTTGTCTTTGTCCGATCTGCCCACATCGTGCAGCAGCGCCGCTACCCGCAGAATGATGCGCTCCCGAGTGGGAGACCTGGAGCTAGTTCCGATGGCGGTCAGCCCGTCATAGAGTTGAAGTGTCAACCGGGCAACGTGACGCGAATGCTTGAAGTTGGGATCGAGCAGAGAGGCCCAGAGTTGCAGGCGGAGCAGCGCGGCCGATCTGGTTTGCTCACGGTCCGGAAGCTGGCTGCGCCAGAGTTGCCACAGCGCGTCCTTATCTTTTTCCGTGCCGTCCCGTTCCGCGCCGTCCCGGCCCGAGGTCTTTTCACGGTAAGCCTTGATTCGCTGGGCGCGCGCTTCACTAATTCTGTTCTGCCAGCGGGAGCGGGCGGTGTCATCGGGGAAAACGTTGGCGCGCACCGCGGCAGGCCATAGAACATCGAGATCGTGAACTTCGCCTAGCAGGTCCTGCATGTGCTTGAGATCGTCGCTCCAGGCGGCATCCTGGTCGGGCAGAAAATTCTCCACAATGTAGCGCAGGCGCTTGATGCCGATACGAAGCCGGTGAAAGGCCGCGGCAGATCCGCTGCGCAGGGCCTGGCGGTGCAGCCTGTGGGCTTCGGTCCAGCGCTCGAGGGCGAGATGGCGAAAGATCAGGCTCCCCGGCTTGAATCTGCCCATGCGGCGCGGCAGCGACCGGCTCCACCGCAACCACTGTTTGCGATCGAATTCGGCCACGGCCTGCATGGCCTCCTGTTGCAACGGAATCTCGCGGATGGTCACGGACTGCAGCAATGGCGCGGTCACGGGATCGTTCGGGCTGTCGAACTGGTGCACCCATTCCTGCATCACGTGGACGTCGCGCAGTTCTCCCAGGTGGCGAAAGAGTCGCTTCCCTGCTTTCTTCATCTCCTTCCAGGCGGGATCGGGGTCGATGGCGGCAATGCCGTCGGCCATGGAGGAGCAGCGCCGAAGGGCCACACGCAGATCGTGCACCGGGTCGGGCTCAAAAGCGACGCTGGCGCGGTCGCATTCTTCGAGGACGCGATGCATCCAGAAAGCGAGGCCTGATTTCTTCTTGGAGGACTCTATCGGCATGGGCAGAGCAATAGTTTAACTGGTCGCGGGGCAGTCAGTCTCAGTCGTCGGTCGTCAACCGACCCTAATGTTTTCAGCTGACGACAGACGACTGAAGATTGGCGAGTGCCTTACCCGCATCCGTCGAACAACGCTGCCGACCGGTCCAGCACCGTCGTCGCGGAAGCCAATGACTGCTATTACCTCCGTAATGTGTATCTTCTCTCACTTTCGCATTACCCTTAGCCGGTAACCAGACCCAGTTAAGAGGAGCCGCGTATCCAAACGGCAGATACAAACAAAGGCAGCAGGGTCGCGTCCGCCCGGGCGTTTGTCCACAGCCTTAACATACTCGTGAAGTACGTTCGCCTCTACGGGCTCGACCACAAACGAACCGAAGGTCAATTTGCCGTTACCTGGAAAGAATTGCAGGACGGTCTGCCCGCCGGTGCCGAAGGTTCGTTCCTTCTCGGCGTTTCAGAAAACAAACTGTTGCTGGATGGAACTCCTCTGGAAACGGGACAGGCGGAACGCAGCTTTGCGCAGCTGCTAACTACCGCTGGACTGGCCAGCATCCATTTTTCGAATCAGGTCACCAAAGAAGAATTTATTCAGCTGGTGCGGGCCTTCGCCCTGGGCGGAGCCCGGGCGCAGGATGTGGTGAAAGAGATCAAGAGCACGTTTGGGGATAGCAAGACGGCATCGATCCGCATTAATGAAGTGCGATTCGTGGCCGCCGATCCGTCCACTGGCGACATCAGCATCGCAGCCCAGATTGCGGCGCAGACGCTGGGCCCGGAGTTCAAGCAGTGGCTCAATGATCCGCAGAAACTTCTGCAATTGATCGCAGCTGCCGAAGGCGCGAAGAGCGGTGGCGGGGTTCCCGGCGGCGCTCCGGTAGGCAGCGTTCCGAATGCCGGACCGGCGGTCGAGGGCGGCGTCCCGGTAACCGGCGGTGGGACGTGGGCGGGCGGCGTTGTGCCCTTGCAGGAAGAAGAAGTCATCCAGACCATCCGTCTGCTGACTCGATTTGGAGAAGTGGGCGGCGATCCCGGCGCCGATACCACCGCCTTACAAAAAGAATTAACCACGGTTGACGCCAACACTAAAGTCAACCTGCAGCAGCTGCTGGGCAGTTTGGCGGCCCAGGTCAACGTCAACGCGGAACAAGCGGACAACACGCCGCTGCTCATGAAGGCGGCCGAGCACATGGCCATTCGCTTCGCCCTGGAACGCTTCCAGAAAGGCGAAGTGAAGGTCAATGCTGTCCATCAGATGATGGAGCACATGAGCCGGCAGATGGACACGCTGCGCCAGATCCTGAAGCTTCAGGAAGACAAGATGAGCAAGGCCGGCATCCTGGTGGAATCGCATGCCGACATCCTGGACCGGATGTTCTGGGCTGAAGTGCCGGAGGCGGGCAAAAAGAGCGTGCTGCTCTCCCACGAAGCGCCCTGCGTGCCACCGCGCAACGTGCGCCAGTTTGTCGAGATATTGCTCGATCGTGGCGACAAGGAAACCGCAGTCGCCATTCTGCAGAACTATTTGAACTGCCTGGACGCGAAAGACGCCGAACCGCGGCGCAGGATCGCGACCGGCATCAGCCAACTGGCGGACCTGTTCGCGGCGACCGGTGGCGAGTTGATGGCATTGTCCATTCGCAAGATTGGCGAACTGATGGGTCAGGAGGCGGATCCCGATCTGCAAAGCATGTTGAGCGCCGCCTTCGTGCGCCTCAGCACCGAAGCCAGCACCAACAAGCAATTTGGCGCTCTGAACGAGCTCTGCATTGCCATGGAAAATATCGCGCGGCAGCGGCCGGTGCTGGCCACCGAGCTGCGACCTCGCATCGGCGTGGAAAATCGCCTGCCCGAGTTCATCGAAGAAGCCATGTACCTGCCCCAGCTTCCGGCGGATTTGCTGCAAGTGCTGCGCCGGACTTCGCAGGCGTCGGTGGAGCATCTCTCGGATAGATTTTTCCGCTGCATGCGGCGTGAAGAGTGCGACCGCATCATGGACATTGTGAAGGAACTGGGAGCGCCCGCCCTGCAACAGCTGCGCGAGATGGTGCGTACGGGACAGCCTCGCCAGGCTGCCGCCGTAGTCGGTCTGCTGAGCCGCCTCGATGTGCCGACCCTGCTCGAACTGCTGCCGACACGCCTGCCCGAGTGGAACCGCTTTTATCACGACGTAGTGGTGCGTCAGATTGCTTACGGCGCGGCTCACGATCGTGGACGTTCGTTGCTGGAACTGCTGGAAATTCTCGATTCGCTGGTCCTGCCGCAGGCAATCGACGAGATTGGGATGAGCGGCGATCGCACTGCGGTGCCGTCGCTGGTGGTCATGGCGGAAGCGGGGGAAGCCGAGGGACGCTCGGCGCTGATTCAGTTGAAAGCCGTAGAGTCGCTGGGCCGGCTGCGGGAAAATGACGCGATCCCGGTGCTGCGCGGCCTGCTCGAAGCCAAGAAAATGTGGAGATGGACCCATCATCGGGAATTGCGGGTTGCCGCGGCCCAGGCGCTGGTGAAAATCGATCCTCGCTATGGCAGCCAGGTCATGGCCGAAAGCGGATTGGAACCCGGAGAACTGGCGATCGCGCCGCTCGATGCTGCGCCTGCCTGCCCGTGGGTAAGACAGCGGCGCTACGAGCGCATTGTGCTGCGGAAGACGCTGCATGCCACCATCAGCAGTTCGTGGGGAAAGTCCAGCATTCTGATTCGTGAATTGAGCCTGGGCGGCGGCATGGGCACCAAAGAGGACAATCTTCGCGTAGGCTCGGAAGCCAACATTGATATTTCCGCCGGGGCTCGCCACATCCGCGGCCAGGTGCTGCTGCGGCGGGCGCGGGTAAACGAAGTCGGCTTCGAGATCGTGAATACTGATCTGGAAAGCCGCTACCGTCTGCGCCGTATCCTGATAGATTCCCTGGAGAATTCCTCCGGGACCAAGCAAGGCGACTGGGACGGCAAGCGTAAACCGCAATTGATGTAATCGCTGCTTCTCACTAAAGAAAAAGCCCCGGGTGCCCCATCCTTTCGCGCACTTTGCGAAAGGGTGGGCCCACCAGAGGCTCTTCGATCTTAGTTAATCCTTTTCTACTTCACCTTCACGATGATGATCGCCAGTGTGTAAAGCGCCAGCGATTCAATCAGAGCCAGGCCGAGGATCAGCGCCAGCTGAATTCCAGGACGGGCCGCGGGATTGCGTCCCAGGGCTTCCGCCGCGGAGGCCGTGGCTTTTGCCTGGCCCAACGCGCACAAGCCAGAAGCAATCGCCATCGAAAAACCGGCTGTGATCGCTACCCAGTTGGTGCCCGCCGCTTCCGCACCCTGCGCGAACGCAGGCACGGCGAAGCAAAGCAATGAGAGTGTCATGAACAGATAACTCAGTTTCCGCATATTGTTTCTCCTCGTACTATGAATTGCCGCCAGTGGGTGGTTGACGTCCATGCAAGTACAGACGCCCTCACGCTGACGACTACAGTTTCCAGTTTCTAGTTTCTGGTTTCCAGAAGTTACTAGAAACTAGAAACCGGAAACTCGAAACTGTACTAATGCTCTTCAGCCACCGCTCCCGACAGATACACCATGGTCAGCAGGATGAAAATGTACGTCTGCAGGAACGAAACGCCGATGTGCAGACCCAGAAATATGACTGGCACGCCCACGGAAACCATGGAAAAGAAAGCCATCGTGACGAGATCCCCGGCAAACATGTTCGCCCACAGGCGAACCGTCAATGAAAGCAACCGGGCCAAATGGCTCACGAGTTCGATGGGCAGCATCAAAATGGACAAGGGAATCCGAATGTATAGGGGCATACTCGAATCGGACGGCCCCAAAAAATGCGCCGCGTAGGGTCCAATACCCTTCTTGCGAATTCCCTGGACGTTGTAGTAGATGAAAGCGCAGACGGCGCATCCCAAAGGAACCACTTTGTCTGCAGTGGGTGATTCAAAACCTGGAATTAACCCGATCAGATTGGAAAGCAGGATGAAAAGCGCCAAGGTCATCAGAAACGGCGTATATCGCTCGCTATGATGTCCGATGATTTCCTGGCTCTGAGCCTCAACGAAGCCGTGGGCCCCTTCGAAAATGTGTTGCACAGCACCGGGCTTGTCAACTGAAAGGCGCGTACGGAGATAAAGGAACACCGTCACCAGAAAGAGAAACACCAGAACTTCCATCGCCACGGCGTTGGTGATGGGCGCCTGGGGGTATTGCGGCTCAATGTGCAGCGCTCGCAGCAGTCCCGTGACCGGGCTGGCGAACAGATGGTTCAAAATCTCGGTAAACCAGAGTTGTTCAGGCATGAAAAGCGCTTCTAGCTGCTGGCTTCTAGCTTCTGGCTAACTCGCAACGCGAAATTACCCGGCGCCTGTGGGATTCAAGCTAGAGGCCAGAAGCTAGTAGCCAGAAGCCGATTTCGCCAGAGCAACCCACAACTCATAGGCGGCTTCGCACGCGATGGCAGCTACGGGCAGGAACAACCCCGCAAATAACCCGTATAGACTCGCGCGGGAAACAGTGAATATAACATACGCTCCGAGGGCCATCAAAACGTAGCGAAGCAGGAAGCGCAACACCACTCCCTGGCTGGATTGCATCTGGCCGGACTGGGTAGCACGGTCCGCCAACGCGATTACGACCCGCTTCAGCCAGTGGAAATTGAGATACGCGAGGGCACAGCCGCAGGCAAATCCGAGAGCCGTACGCCAGCCGTAACGCCACCAGGCAGCTGCACTGAACCCGAGCGCCAGCACAACCATGAAGCGCGAGATGCGGCCGAGCGCTCCGGAATAGAAGGCTTCGCTGTGTGGATCCGTCGCGAGAGGTTCGGCGCTGGTCATTTCCATCACTTGGATTCCGATGACAGCGCGGCCCGGATCAGCTCGACGAAGCCGGCAATGATTCCCAAGATCAGTCCAGCGATGTAGAGCCATGTGGTGTGCAGCCAGCGATCGAGGGCGACGCCAATCAGCCAGCCGGCAACGGTCGCTGCCGGAAACACGAAAGCCAGCTGGCTATATTTCGCCATCTGAACCCACGTGCTTTGCTCTTTCTTCGAATTGTCGTTTTGATCAGGCATAGCGCGGGCGCAGTGTGACGGCTTCCCTGCACCGCTCCCGAATCTTGGGTCTTAGCGTACCAGACTGGCCACGGAGGAGGTCTGGGCGATGCCCAGCGACCAGTTCACCACGCGGATGAATTGTTCGGGGAAGATTCCGATATAAACCGTGGCGAAAGCGGCCACGCCGAGGGCTACGCGCATCCCGACGCTGATAGGAAGCGGCGTTTTGTCCAGAGCTTCGCGCATGAACATCTGGTTGGCGATGCGCATGTAGTAATACAGCCCGAAAACAGCGTACAGGACGGCCAGCGATGCCAGCCCATAGTGGCCGCTTTCGATCAGGCTGAGGAAGATGAAGTACTTTCCGTAGAAGCCCGCCAGTGGTGGAATTCCGGCCAGCGACAAGAGAAATATCAGCATCAGGACGGCTTCGGTGGGAGCGCGGAAATAGAGGCCGGCGATGTCGTCCATTTCGTCGCCAATCACGTTGCGTTGGCGCAGCGAGGCGATTACGCCAAAGGCTCCCAGATTCATGAAGGTGTAAACCAGCAGATACAGCAGAATGCCCTTCAGTCCATCGAAGAACGCGGGTGCCGGATAATTCACCGACGCCAGGGCCACCAGGCCGAGCAGCATATAGCCAACGTGGGCGATCGACGAATAGGCCAGCAGGCGTTTCACATTGCTCTGGGTCAGAGCCGCGAGATTCGCACCTGTCATGGTCAGAATCGAAACAAAGATCAGCAGCGGCAAATAAATTGTGCGCAGGGGATAAAGTCCCCACAAGAAGATGCGCAGCAGCATGGCCCAGGCTGCCGCCTTCACTGCCACCGACATGAATCCAGTGACGCTGGTGGGCGCGCCTTCGTAGGCATCAGGCAGCCATTGGTGAAAGGGTATCGCGGCGATCTTGAAGAACAGGCCGACCGAAACGGTCAGCAAGGCGACGATCGCAATCGGGTCGATGTGGTTCGGGTGACTGGCCGCTAGTCGCACCAGACCGCTTCTTATCCCCAGAAGGCTGGTGCTTCCCGTCAGTCCGTAGAACAAAGACAAGCCATAGGCAAATATGCCGGATGAAAATGCACCCAGCAGCAAATATTTGAGCGCGGCTTCATTCGATCTGCGGTCGGTGCGCAGGAACCCGACCAGCACATAGGTGGAAATCGCCATCAACTCCAGGCCGATGAAGATGAGAACCACGTCGAAACCGGCAGCCATGCACATCATGCCGATTACGGAAAACAGTATCAAAGCATAGAATTCGCCATGATTTTCGCGTTCGATCTCGAGGTAGCGCACCGACATCAGAATGGAGATCGCAGCGCCCGCCAGGAACAGATACCAGAAATAAATGGTAAAGCGGTCCACCACCATCGAGTTCAGAAATGAAGACTCTCCCGGAACTCCGGCGGAATTCAAGGCCAGCTGAATCTTGACCACTCCAGCTGCCGAAAACAGAATGCCGACCAGTGCCGTCATCGCATTGATCTTCTTCCAATGGGCAGGCAGCATGAGGTCGAGCAGCAAGATACCCAGGGCGAAGAGGGTCAGTAGAGTGATGGGTAACGCCATCAGATAGTCGACCCGACCAAAATTTTGCACCATGTTACCGGACACTTATTTAGTTCCCTTCGTCTGGTTCAAAGCCGCCTGCACTGCCGCGGCATCCGCCGCCTCATTCGCCGGGCGGATAGCGGCATTCACGTTTTGCACGCCGGGATAATCTTTTCCGCGCACGGTGTAAACGATCTGATTCACGGGTTGCTCGAGAATCTGGAAGAAAGGTTTGGGATAAAGGCCGATCCAGAACGCGATAATGACCAGGGGAGCGAAAGTCAGCAACTCGCGCGGTGTGAGGTCGTGCAGCTTTTCGTTCTTGGGGTTGGTGACAGTCCCGAAGAAAACTCTCTGGTAAAGCCATAGAAGGTAGGCAGCGGCAAGAATCACGCCCGGCACGGCCCAGGCCGCCCACTTCCAGCTCTCCATGAACGTGCCCTGCAGGATGGTGAACTCGCCAACGAATCCGTTGAGCAGCGGCAGCCCCATCGACGACAGGAACATGATCATGGTGATGGTGGCGTAAACCGGCATCACGTTCGAGATGCCGCCGTACTCGGCGATTTCGCGGGTATGGCGCCGTTCGTAAAGAATGCCGACGATCAAGAA
Organism: Terriglobia bacterium; assembly: GCA_963822555.1. GTDB lineage: Bacteria > Acidobacteriota > Terriglobia > Terriglobales > Acidobacteriaceae > JAIQFF01. The sequence goes on along the minus strand of CAWGHY010000002.1, from coordinate 1,311,780 downwards.
GAGCGCGCCGGTCGAGATGCCGTGGTTGATCTGTTGCAGCACCGACCCACTTAGTCCCGCCGAATTTAACGCGAAGATTCCAAGAGTACAAAACCCCAGGTGGCTGACGGAGGAATATGCAACCAGCTTCTTCATGTCCTTCTGCATCAGCGAGACTAGCGCGCCGTAAATGATTCCGACGATGGAGAGAAAAATCATCCAGCCGCGGACTTTGGGATGCATGACGACATCGGGAAAGAATGGAAGCGCGAAGCGAACGAAGCCATAAGTCCCCATCTTCAGCAGAACACCGGCCAGAATAACGGAGCCCGCCGTGGGAGCTTCCACGTGTGCATCGGGCAGCCAGGTGTGGAACGGGAACATTGGCACCTTGATGGCGAAGGCCAGAAAAAATGCCAGAAACAGCAGGATCGCAAAGGTTGAACCGTAGGCCGGATCGTGGAAGATCATCGGGGCGGTTTTGTACAAGGCCTGAATGCTGAAGGTGTACTGCCCGGTCTGATGGAAGTTGTAGAAGTACAGAAACAGTACCGACAGCAGCATCAGCACGGAACCGATCAGGGTATATAGAAAGAACTTGATGGCAGCGTAGAGTTTTCGCGGGCCACCCCAGATGCCGATCAGCAGGTACATCGGTACCAGCATGGCTTCCCAGAAAACAAAGAAGAGGAAGAAATCGAGCGCCATGAAAACGCCCAGCATGCCCGTCTGAAGAACCAGAAACCAGATGTAGTATTCCTTCACCCGATTTTCGATTGCCGTCCACGAGGACAGAATCGAAATCCAGCCGAGCAGCGTGGTCAGCATGATCAGCAGGAAAGAAATGCCGTCAATGCCGAGGACATAACCGGCGCCGATCGAAGGAATCCAGTTGTTGGGTGCGCCTTCCATGAACTTGAAACCGGGTTCAAAGCGCTCGGCCCAGAACCACGGTACCAGCGGGATCGAAACCAACAGGCCGGCCAGCGCGAAGATGTTGGCGATCCAGCGGATGGCGTCTTTCTTCTCTTGAGGAACGAAGATGAGCAGGAGAGCGCCGAGCAGCGGCGTAAAAAGAATGATCGAGAGAATGTGATTGTGCATAAAAGCAGTCGTCGGTCGTCAATCGTTAGTCGTCAGCTCGCTACCGCACCGCGTAATAGAAAACGAATCCTACCAGGCCAAGCACCATCACCAGCGCATACCACTGCACCAGGCCCCACTCCAGCAGGCGCACTGGATAAGAGAGCATCCGCGACACAATTGCAGGACCATTGACCAGCAGTCCGTCGATGATCCACTTGTCCCACCAACTGGAAATCGTTCCGGCCATGCGCGTCGTCCAGCCCCATCCGTTGACGACGCCATCGATGACATGCGAATCGAACCAGGACGAGGCTTCGCCCAGCCCCAGAACACCCAGGCGCACTCCTTTTACTTTGCGGCGGCCAGTGAAGGCGTAATCGTAAGCTTCATCCACGTAATACTTGTTGAGTAAAACGGTGTAGAGCTGGGGTGAGGCCTCCTCGATGGGCTCCTCATAACCTTTGCCGGCGTCGCGATAGGCCTTCCAGGCCATTCCAAATCCGGCGACTGCGGCGGCGATGGAGAAAGCCATCAGGAAATATTCCACGGGATTGGTGTGCTCTTCTTCTTTCTCTCCCGCAGCCAGTTGGGCGGCTTTGCCTTCTTCCTGGAAAACCGTAGCTTCGCGGGCAAATACGGGCTCGAGGAATTTCTCGAAGCGATTCGACCCGCCCAGACTGTGCGGCCAACCCAGCCATCCGGCGCTAACCGCGCAGATGGCGAGAATAATCAAAGGCACGGTCATGGATTTCGGGGATTCGTGGATGTGGTGCTCCACCTCGTGGCTCATGCGCGGTTGGCCATGGAAGGTGAGGAACATCAGGCGGAACATATAGAACGCGGTCATTAACGCGGTGGCGTATCCGACCAGCCACAGTAAGCGATAAGCGCCGCCTTCGGACGACCAGGCCTGCCACAAAATTTCGTCTTTCGAGAAGAAGCCCGCAAACGGCGGAATGCCGGCGATGGCGAAGGTGGCGATGAACATCGTCCAATGGGTAATCGGGATACGACGGTGCAGGTCGCCCATGTTGCGCATGTCCTGCTCGCCACTCATGGCGTGAATCACCGATCCGGCTCCAAGGAACAAAAGGGCCTTGAAGAAAGCATGCGTGAAAACGTGGAATGCGCCGGCGGCGAATGCTCCCACGCCGAGCGCAAGGAACATGTACCCCAATTGTGAGACGGTGGAATACGCCAGCACGCGTTTGATGTCGTTCTGCACCAGAGCGATGGAAGCTGCGAACAGGGCCGTGAACGCTCCGATAAACGCCATCGTCTTCATCGAGCCAGGCGCGAGTACAAACAACGCATTCGACCGCGCCACCATATACACCCCTGCGGTGACCATCGTTGCGGCATGGATGAGGGCGGAGACCGGGGTGGGGCCTTCCATGGCGTCGGGCAGCCAGACGTAGAGCGGAAGCTGGGCCGATTTGCCGCAGGCGCCAACGAACAACAGCAGTGTCGCGGCCGTGATAATGGGATCGCCTATGGCGTAGTGTCCGCTGCGCGCCATGTGCGTTACCTCGGTCAAACGCACGGTGCCGAAGTACCACGCGATAGTAAACATGCCCAGCAAAAATCCGGCATCACCGATTCGATTCACGATGAACGCCTTGTTGGCGGCGGTGCTGGCGGAGTGACGATGGAAATAAAAACCGATCAGGAGATAGGAACAGAGCCCCACCCCTTCCCACCCCACAAACATCAAGACATAATTGTTCCCCAGAATGAGCGTGAGCATGGAGAACATGAACAGGTTGAGATACCCGAAGAATCGGTAATACCCGCCTTCGTGCGCCATGTAGCCGGTGGCGTAGATATGAATCAGCGTGCCGACGCCGGTCACAAACAGCAACCAGATCCCGGAAAGCGGGTCCAGAAGAAAGCCGGCGTCGGCGTGGAAGGCGGCGGGCGTGCCGTCATGTTTGACGTAGTTCATGTGGCCGGTATCGGTACCCAGCCAGGTGTAAATAATTTTTTCGAAAGGCTTCCCGGGATTGTCGTGCGCATACCCGGTGTATTGCCAAACCGCGCAGCAGGCGAAAACAAAAGCCAGAGCCACCGCGCCAACGCAGACGGCGCTGACCGTCGCCTTCTGCAGTTTGCGGCCGAAGAAGAACATGATGGCCGCGCCGAAGGCGGGGAGCAGTGGGACTAGCCAGATGTGGTCGAGGAAGAACATTTTTTAAGTTCAGCTTTTAGCTACTGGCTCCTAGCTTCTAGCTAGAAGCCAGTTTTCACCATTTCAACAAATCCACTTCATCGATGTTTACGGTTTCTTTATTGCGGAAGAACGCGATCAGGATTCCCAGGCCCACAGCGGCTTCCGCGGCGGCGTCGGTGATTACGAATATTGCGAAAATCTGTCCGTGCAGACCCCATATCCGCGAGAACGCTACCAGGTTCAGGTTCACGGCATTCAAGATGAGTTCGATGGACATGAGCACGATCACCACGTTTCGGCGCGTCAGCACGCCGATGACGCCCAGAATGAAGAGCGCGGCGGCGACGATCAGGTAGTGGATTGTGGATATAGGAGCCATTTCAGCTTCTAGCTTCTGGCTTCTGGCTCCTAGCTAGTCGCTAGAAGCTGGCAGCCGGAAGCTGTCTTTCAGATTCTCTTTTTTGCCATAACCACTGCTCCGATGATCGCTACCAGTAGCAGTAACGATGCGATCTCGAAGGTAAACATATAGTTGCCATAGAGCAGGACTGCGACCTGCTGGGTGTTGGACGGCTCTGGCATGAGCGCTGCGCGCTCCGGAAAGAGCGTCCGGCCCTTTAGGTACACCACTATGAACAACGCCCCCAGCGCGATGGCCGCTGCCAGTCCTACGATCCATTGCTGGTTGAACTGGTCTTCTTTCTGCGACTTTTCGATATTGACCAGCATGATCACGAACAGGAACAGGACCATGATGCCGCCGGCGTAAAGAATGATTTGCACGCCGGCGACAAAGGGGGCGTAGAGCATCAGGTAGAGGGCCGCTTGCCCGAGCAATGAAACGATCAAGGCCAGCGCGGAGTGCACCGCATTCTTGCGGGTGATGACCAGCACGCCGCTCAGCACAGTCACGGCCGAGAGAAAATAGAAGAAGAAAGTTGTGGCTACTGGAGCCATAGTTTTATTTCCAGGCATCAAGGCCCGGATGTCTTACGTTTTTCTACATCCCTACTTCAAAACCTCTGCCGAGCTTTGCTCGGCTGGGCGGGCGAGGACGCCCGTCCCTACGTGGTTCGTGACGAACTAGAACACGATTCCAGCTACCGCCGTAAGAACCAGGACGCCGATTCCCAGCGGCAAAAGAACTTTCCAGCCTACTTTCATCAGTTGATCGAAACGGTAGCGCGGGAACGTGCCGCGATACCAGATGTACATGTACATGGAAAACGCGACCTTCGCACTGAACCAGAAAATGTCCTGCACCCGATCCCGCACCGGCGGGATGAAGAGTATCACTGCGATCAGCGCCAGAACTGCGCCGAATCCGCCCAGCCCTATAGTCTGTATTTTGAAATAAGGATGTTTTGGCATGCGGGCGGTGCTGTAAAACGTGATTGCGGCGAGGAACAGGAAAGTCAGGCCGGGGACCAACGAGAACACCAGATCCCAGGTTTCGCCATCGAGCGCGTTAGGAAACGGCCGCATCCATCCGCCCAGCCACAACGTCACAGCAATTGAAGAGACGGCGATCATGGCCGAATATTCGGCCAGAAAGAACAGGGACCAGCGGAAGCCGCTGTATTCGGTGTGAAACCCGGCAGTCAGTTCAGATTCGGCTTCCGGCAGATCGAAAGGCGCGCGGTTGGTTTCCGCCACCATGGCGACTGCAAAGATAAAGAATGCTATCAGGCCCAGGGGGAAAAACTTGAAGGCAAACCAGATGTGCTGGGACTGCTGCGCCTGCACAATTCCGATCATGCTGAGCGTCCCGACGCCGTCTTTATTAAGACTGGTCATGAGGACCGCTGAAATGACCGCCAGGCCCATCGCGATTTCGTAGGAAACCATCTGCGCGCTGGAGCGTAGCGCACCCATCAGCGGGTAATGGGAATTCGACGCCCATCCTGCCATGACCACGCCCAGCACGCTCAGAGACGAAACTCCCAGCATGAACAGCACGCCGATATTCATGTCGGTGACCGCATGAGTCGGTCCGAAGGGCACAACAATAAAGACGGTGAAAGCGGTAATGACCACGATGAGCGGCGCCATCCAGAAGACCCAGGGATCGGCTTCGGCCGGCATGATGTCTTCCTTGATCAAAAGCTTCAGGGCGTCGGCGATGGGCTGCAGCAAACCGTGCGGCCCAACCCGCATGGGGCCGAGACGGACCTGCATGTGCGCCAGAATTTTCCGTTCCAGCCAGTTCATGGCGATCACTGCGACCGAGAGCCCGAGGAAGATTAAAACGATGTACACAAACGCCCAGAACATATTGCCGGCCGAACCCGGCGTCAGATCGCTCTTTAGATACGAGGTGATGTAGTCCATCATTAGCGGTCCACCTCGCCGAGCACGATGTCCAAAGTTCCAATGACGGCAATTACGTCGGCCACGAGAGCGCCGCGCACCATCATGTCGAGAGCCTGCAGGTTGACGAAAGACGGAGGCCGCACCCGTACCCGATAAGGCTGAGTCGAGCCGTCACTCACGATGAAATATCCCAACTCACCTTTGGGAGCTTCAATCGAGTGATAAATTTCTCCGACCGGCGGCTTCATAACCTTGGCGACCTTGGCCATGATGGGGCCGTCGGGGATTTTACCGATGGCCTGATCGATAATCCGCAGCGACTGCCGCATCTCCTGCATGCGGACGATATACCGGTCATAGGTATCGCCGTTCTCGCCGATGGGAATTTCAAAATCAAAGTCAGAATAAGCGGCGTAGGGCTGGGCTTTGCGCAGGTCCCACTTCACGCCACTGGCGCGCAGAACGGGTCCGGTTACCCCCAGGGCAATGCATTCTTTGGCCGAAATTTTGCCGACGTCCTTGGTGCGCTCGACCCAGATCCGATTGGTCGTGAGCAGTTCTTCGTACTCGTCAATTTTGGGAGTGACAAAGTCGAGGAACTTCTTTACCTCGCGCTCAAAGCCGTCATAAGTCTCGTAGGAACATCCACCAATGCGGAAGGCATGCGTGGTCAGCCGGGCGCCGCAGTACTTTTCGAAAATCTTGAGAATTTCTTCCCGGTCACGAAAAGTGTAGAAGAGCGGAGTGATGGCGCCGATATCGAGAGCGTGCGTGCCCAGCCAGAGCATGTGGCTGGCGAGGCGGTTCAGTTCGGTAAGGATTACCCGAATATATTGCGCGCGTCGTGGAGCTTCTACGTTCAGCAGTTTCTCTACCGCCTCGCAATAGCCCAGGCCGTTTGAAACCGCCGCGACATAATCCATGCGATCCACGTAGGGATTGAACATGGTGTAGGTGCGGTGCTCGGCAATTTTCTCCACTCCGCGGTGGAGATAGCCGATTACGCATTCCGTGCCCAGCACCTTTTCGCCGTCGAGTTTGAGAATGACGCGCAACACGCCGTGGGTGGCGGGATGTTGCGGGCCCATGTTGATGATGAGCTCATTGGAATCGAGAAAGGTTTTCTCGTGCTGTTCCAGTTCCAGGTGGGATGTCCGGTCCGTCATTGCCCGCTCTCGATCCCCAGGTTGATCTGCACCCACTCTTGGTCTTGTTGAATGATGCCGTAGTCCTTGCGCAGCGGGTGACCCTTCCAGCCATCGGGCAGGAGGATGCGCTTCAGGTCCGGATGTCCCTCAAAACGGATGCCAAACATATCGAACACTTCGCGCTCCAGCCAGTTGGCTGCGGGCCAGATAGGAACGGCGCTCGGTACTGATTCGGTTTCGGCGTAGGAGGCTTTGACTCGGATGCGTTCGTTGTGCGGGAAGGAATAAAGAATCCAGACCACTTCAAACTGCTTCTCCCGGTCCGGATAGTGCACGGCCGTAATATCCACACAGTAGTCGAATTCTTCCTGATCGCGCAGGACCTGCAACAACTCGGGAATCAGCGACGAATCGGCGACGATGTATTTCTGTCCGAGATAAGTGTTGGTTTCGCGCAGGCCCGAGCCGTGCCGTCCCCGGAGTCGGGCGATCATGGGGGAATCCCATGGAACGGGCGCAGGACCTGTGGGTTTGGGGGGAGTGGCGTGTTCCGTGGCTTTCGGAGGTGCAGGCTTCTCTGGGGACGACTGAACGCTGGCAGAAACAGGTTCGCCCGCCGGGGGTTTCGGCTCACCCGTCGGCGGAGGTGCGGGGGATTTGGTGTCCTCAGGCATAGCTACGGAAGGTTCAAACCTCCGGCGCCACGGGCGTTTAGAAGAACGTTAACTTTTAACAGCTTGCAAAGTAAGTGTCAATCACGGAGACGGGCATTCGTGGTGCCGAGCGGCTCACCTTTTTTGCTCCGCCTGATAGCCCTCGATCAACTCGCGAATTCTCAGCGCATCGGCCTTACGGTGGCCGTGACTGGTGATGGGGGCGGTGCCGCCGGAGGAATCGATACGGATGTTGGACCAGATTACTCCGGTCGAAATCTGTACCGACGCGACTTTTCCCAGGGCGATGCTCTCTTCCGTGCTGCCAAACAACCGCGATTTTATCCGGCTCACGTGTTGCGGAGTAACGATGATGCGGACTGGGAAAAACAGATTGCCCTTGGTCCATCGGCTGGCAGTGAAGGTCTCGGAGTTGGGGAGGTCAGGCATTTGAGATCGTCGCAGACAAGCAAAAACACTTGCGGAGGTTTGCTCCGCCGAGCGGACGAGGGCGTCCGCCCCTATGGGGCTAGACCCACTCCAGCGCGCCCTTTTTCCAGATCCAGATATACCCCACGACCAGGATCAGCAGGAAGATGAGCATTTCGATCAGGCCGAATACGCCCAGCGCTTTGAACTGAACCGCCCAGGGGAAGAGGAAAATGGTCTCCACGTCGAAGACCACGAAAAGGATGGCAACGATGTAATAGCGCACGGTGTAGCGTCCGCGGGAGGTGTCCACCGGATCGATGCCGCATTCGTAGGGCATCAATTTGGTCTTGCTGGGGTTGTCCGGCCGCACCAGCTTGGCTGCCAGGAGCGTGATGGGAATCAGGATGCCTACGAAAGCGATAAAGATGAATATGGGAACGTAGTTCTGCGGCATCGAACTCCTCTCGCCAATCTGCCTGCCGGGTTAAACCTTAATACTACCGCTGACTTTCTTCACCTTCAAGATACATGCCTTGAGGTTGCGGATCAGTTTGATGCATTAGCAGGAATCCGCGGTTTGGCGACAAAGCAGATTCCTCACCGATAAATCGGTTCGGAATGACAATGGTTAGGAGTAAGGGGTCCCCCGAAACTGACTTGCAAAAGGTGGAAGTAAAGGGTGGAGCAGGCTTAGGCCTGCACAGACCCGATTACGAGACGGGCTCCAGCCTCTGAGGTTCCTCAGTGGCTGAAGCCGCATTAAGCAGCGCTAAAGGTGCTGCTCCACCCGAAACACCGAATCCACCCCGGGGCCGAAATATAGCAAAGCCTACTTGTAGGTTACGGTCGAGGTGGCCAGATAGTCGCGGTGGGCTGACGAGTCCACCATTGATTCGAACGCCGCTACGTTCAGCGGGTTCGCCCTGGACGCACCCATCAACGCTGAGTTTAATTTGTCCAAGCCCTCGGCATTCGTCGCAATCACGTCGACCCAGAACGCTCCCGGAGCTTCGTTGTGGATCGCTTCGGTGTCGATCTCATACTCGATAATCGACCCATCCGCCAGCAGCTTCTCCAGTAGCGGCACCATAAAGGTCTTGCTGAGCGTCTCAATCGCACGCTCCGGAACATCCGGCTTGAGCTTGTAATATCCGATGCGCGTATAGGCGCCCTTGTAGGTGCCCGGACGCCAGTTGTAGTAGTGGCTGACGAATATTCCGTCCGAGTGCTTGGTGGCGCTGGCAAGCACGGGCGCAGTTGGCGTTCCGGACTTGTAGAACTTCTCCAGCACGTTCAGCACGGTCGCCATGGACATTGCTGACCACCAATCGTCGTGTGTCATCCCGTCCGCAGTATGCACGATAGTCAAATCGTCTCCGTAGCCGACGATGGTCCCGTCCGCCACGAGCTTGTCCAGAACTTTCTGGTCAGCGGCGGTGTTCTTGTCCATGTCGGCCCACTGCGCTCGTGGAATGTTCCAAAAGGCGACGTAACTGTACATCGGCGGTTTTTCTTTCGGTTCGTCTTGTGCGTAAGCTGGTGCGGCCGAAGCGGCCAGCATCGCCAGCGTACACATGCAGGCAAAAACTACCCATAATTTTCTATTCATTTTTCCTCCCCAACGAGTCACCGGCTTTTCGCGAGAACACCGGTGCGGTTAATGCAGTCGCGCCGAACCCTACTCTGGGGTTAGAGGAAAGTCAATCAGTGCAAGGGCGCAATGGGCAATTGGAACTTCCCGGAGACAAGGTTTGGGGATCGCCATCAAAACCTTTTGACAGGACCAGAGCGCTTCAGCTATCTTCTTTGTGATGAGTTTTCTTTCCCATCTCCACCATCACCATCATGTGCACAACGTGTTGGCGGGGGTGTCTTGAGATAGGTTAGAGCTCACACACAAGTTTCGGCCCGCTGACGCGATATGCGACAGCGGGCTTTTTGTTTTTAGCCACATTTGGAGAATCCATGTCTGAACAACGAACCATGCAGGAGATTGATTTCGACAAGATGCAGGGGCTGCTGCCCGCGATTGTGCAGGATGCCGTCAGCGGCGAAGTGCTGATGCTGGGATTTATGAACCGGGAGGCGTTTGAACAGACGCTGCGGGTCGGCTATGTCACATTTTTCAGCCGCACCCGCAACCAGCTTTGGACCAAGGGCGAAACCTCCGGCAACCGCCTGGAAGTGGTTTCGGCCTCGACCGACTGTGATCGCGACACCGTCCTGTTGCAAGTGCGGGTTCAAGGAAAAGGCGTGGTTTGTCACAACGGGACGCGTTCCTGCTTCACTGAAAGTCTGCCACTGAATAGGGAGTCGGTCCAGGCGGAAGGGTCGCGCTCATGAAGCTGCGTATCGGTATTCCCAAAGGAAGCCTGCAGGAGGCAACCTTGCAGCTGTTTGCGCGTGCCGGGCTCAACGTCTACACCAACGGCCGCTCATACTCCGCCAGCACCGCCGATCCCGATGTCGAGTGCATGCTGATTCGCGCCCAGGAGATGGCCCGTTACGTCGAACACGGCGTGCTCGATGCCGGACTCACTGGCCTGGATTGGGTGATGGAAAGCGGGCTCGAGGTGGTCACCGTGGCCGACCTGATCTACGCCAAGCAGAGCCGGGGCAAGGTGCGCTGGGTGTTGGCTGTGCCTGAGGCCTCCGCGTACCAGCGGGCGGAGGATCTCAAGAACTGCATCGTGGCTACTGAGCTGGTCAATGTGACGAAAAGTTATTTTGGCAAAAAAGGCGTAAACGTGCGAGTCGAGTTCTCCTGGGGAGCGACCGAAGTGAAACCCCCGACCCTGGCGGATGCCATCGTGGAAGTTACCGAAACTGGAAGCTCGCTGCGGGCCAATCACCTGCGCATTATCGACACCCTGCTCGAATCGAATACCCAGATCATCGCCAACACCGCCTCCTGGAAAGACAGCCCCAAGCGTCGCAAGATCGAAAACCTGGCCGTGATGTTGCGCGGCGCCATGGAGGCGCAGGGCCGGGTCGGCCTGATGCTAAACGTCCGCAAGTCAGATCTGGCGGCGGTGCTCGGAGTATTGCCGGCGTTGCAGAAGCCTACCGTGGCCACCCTGAGCGATGACGCCTGGGTCGCGGTGAACACCATCATCGAAGAATCGGCGGCGTGGGAGATTATTCCCCGCCTCAAGGCCGCGAATGCTGAGGGCATTGTGGAATATCCGCTGAACAAGGTGGTCATGTAATGCGGATTCTTGAAGGCCGTAAGGCTGAAAACTATGTGCGGAAGTTGGAACAACGAGGGCAGAAGCTCGATGCGCTGGAGCCGAGCGTGCGCCACATTGTGGAGGATGTAAGACGCGGCGGCGACCGAGCGCTGCGCCGCTACGCGGAGAAGTGGGATGGGCTGGAGCCTAACGACCCATTGCGAGTGTCGGAAAACGAGATGCGAGCGGCGCTGGAGGCTTCCTCCCGGGAGTTACGAACGGCGCTGCAGACGGCAGCGAACAACATCTCAAAATTTTGCGAGTGGCAGAAACCCGCGGCGTGGGAGCGAAACCGGCAAGGTCGAAAGTTGGGACAGTTGGTGCGTCCGCTTGACTCCGTTGGCTGTTATGTTCCGGGCGGTCGCTATCCCCTGCCCTCAACATTGTTGATGACGGTGATCCCGGCGCAGGTTGCGGGAGTGCAAGACATTCGCGTGGTTTCTCCCCGCCCCTCCCCAGCGACGCTGGCGGCAGCAGCGTTTTTGGGTGTGCGCGAATTTTATCGCGTGGGCGGAGCACAGGCGATTGCTGCGTTGGCTTACGGGACCAAGAGCGTGCCTCGGGTAAACAAGATCGTGGGTCCGGGAAATTTGTTCGTCACCACGGCCAAGAAAATCGTGGCGTTTGATTGCGCCATCGATTTCCTGGCCGGTCCGACCGAGGGACTAATTCTCTCTGACGCTGGCGAGCCTTCCTTCATTGCATCCGATCTGGTGGCGCAGGCGGAGCATGATCCGGACGCGCTGGTCCTGCTCATCACGAAATCGCGAAAACTTGCGGCTTCAGTTTCGCAATCGGTGACCATGCTGGCTCAGGAAAATGCGGTGGCCCAGCAATCGCTGCGAAAGCACGGCGCCGTGCTCCTGGCCACATCGTCCCAGCAGGCGACTGACTGGACAAATCGTATTGCACCCGAACATTTGACCACTACGCGGCAAAAACTAGGCGGGATTACAAGCGCAGGCTCGATCTTCCTTGGAGATTATTCGGCACAGGCCGCGGGGGACTATGGATCGGGACCCAACCATGTGTTGCCCACCGGAGGCGCGGCGCGATTTCGAGGAGGCTTGAGTGTCCTCGACTTCGTCAAAGTGATGACCGTGCAGGAACTTTCTCGCGCCGGTTTACGGAAGATTGCGCCGTCACTCCTGGCATTGGCGAAAGCTGAGGGACTGCAAGCCCACGGCCGCTCGATCGAGTTGAGGTGCGGCCATGCTTGAAGCGCGCCAGGCAGTACGAAAGCTGAAGCGATACCAGCCACCGCTGGGCGACCGGTCTGGGCTGCGTCTGGATTTCAACGAAAATACTGGTGGATGTTCGCCGCGCGTGATGGAGCGTTTGCGCCAGTTACAACCGGAGCAGATGGCGTGCTATCCAGAGCGCGAACCCGTCGAACGCGAGGTGGCGTCTTTTCTCGGGCTGCAGCCGGAGCAGGTGCTGTTGACGAACGGCGTAGACGAGGCCATTCACCTGGTCTGCGAAGCGTATCTCGAACCGAAAGATCAGGCTTTGATCGTGGTTCCGACCTTCGCCATGTACCAGATCTGCGCGGGTGCGACCGGAGCGCGGGTCATTTCGATTCCCGCGGACAAAGATTTTCGTTTTCCAACAGCAAAAGTGATGGCACACACAACTGCGCCGAAGACACGACTGATCGCTATCGCCAATCCCAATAATCCAACGGGCGCGGTGGCGTCCGTGGAAGACCTACTTCTGATTGCCCGGAGCGCGCCCCAGGCAGCGGTGCTGGTGGATGAGGCGTACTTTGAATTTTATGGCGAGTCGCTTCTGGAATACGCTGGGCAGGTGCAGAACCTGTTTATCGCCCGAACATTTTCAAAAGCTTATGGCATGGCCAGTTTCAGGGTCGGCTTGTTGGCCGGAGCGGCAGATCAGCTGCAGAGTTTGCGGCGGGCCTGCTCGCCCTACAACGTAAACGGATTGGCGCTGGCGTGTCTGCCGGCGGCTCTGGCTGATCAGGATTACGTCCGCAACTACGTGGCGGAGGTGCGAGCCAGCCGAACTCGGTTGGAAGAAGAATTCGGCGTACTGGGAATTCCCTTCTGGCCGAGCCAGGCAAATTTTGTGCTGGCGCGAATCGGTCCGAGCCACGCTGATTTCGTCCAGGGAATGCGGAGGCGCGGGATTCTGGTGCGTGACCGCTCTTCCGATTTTGGATGCGAGGGTTGCGTTCGCATCACGGCCGGTTGGCTGGAGCACACCGAACGTCTCCTGCTTGCGCTGCGCGAGACCCTGAAAGAAATTGACTGGGCGGAAAGGATGCCGGCATGAGGCGGGCCCGCATTGAACGTAAAACGCAGGAAACTGCAATCCTGGCGGTGCTTAATATTGACGGGCGTGGCCAATACAAGGTGTCAACCGGCATCCGCTTCTTCGATCACATGCTGGAACTGTTTGCCCGGCACGGCGGATTCGATCTCGAGTTGCGGGCCCAGGGCGACCTCGACGTCGACCAGCACCACACCGTGGAAGATGTGGGCATCGTTCTGGGCGAAGCATTTTACAAAGCCCTGGGATCGAAACGCGGAGTCTTACGCGCCGGATATTTCGTCATGCCCATGGATGAAACTCTTGGCTTGGCGGCCGTCGATTTCGGCGGGCGTGCTGCCAGCGTGGTCGACACAAAAGTCCGTCAACGGCTGGTGGGCGATCTGCAGGCTGAACTGGTTTATGACTTTTTCGAGGGCTTCGCCCGGGGCGCGCGGGCCAATGTTCACGCCCGCGTGCTCTACGGGCGCTCCAACCATCACAAGATCGAAGCTTTATTCAAAGCCTTCTCGCGGGCGCTGCGTGCAGCCTGCTGGCGTGACCGGCGGATGGCCCGCCTGTTGCCCAGCACAAAGGGACTCTTATGATCGCCATTGTCGACTATCAGGCGGGAAATCTCGCCTCCGTAAAAAAAGCATTCGACCATCTTGGATATGAGTCGGCAATCACTACCGACCCCATTGAGATCGCGCGAGCCAATAAGGTTGTTTTGCCGGGCGTGGGAAATTTCGAAGCCACTAGCGCCCTCTCCGGTGCATTGCAGGAAGCGGTTTTAGAGGCCATCGACCGAAAAGTTCCGTTGCTTGGCATCTGTCTCGGAATGCAGTGGATGTTTGAGTCCAGCCGTGAGGCGCCGCAGCTTCCCGGGCTGGGTCTGTTCGCGGGCGAATGCGAGAAATTTCCGGTTGCGGTGAAATCTCCGCACGTGGGTTGGAACCAGTTGCAGGTAGCCGGAACTTCGCGGCTGCTCCGCGGACTTCCCGAGAACTCTTTCGTTTACTTTACTCACTCCTACCGTGCTCCCGTGGTCGAAGCGACCGTAGGCCGGTGCGAGTATGGCGGAACTTTCTCTGCCGTAGTGGAACGCGGGGAGTTGTTCGGGGTGCAGTTCCACCCTGAAAAATCGGGGGCTGCCGGACTGCATCTGCTGCGCAATTTCTGCGAACTGTAGGAACTCGAATCGCAAAATGTTGACCAAACGCATCATCGCCTGCCTGGATGTGGATGCTGGGCGCGTCGTCAAAGGCGTCCAATTTTCCGCTCTGCGCGACGCGGGCGATCCGGCGGATCTGGCTTGGACTCATGGCCGCGCCGGAGCGGATGAGGTCGTATTGCTGGATATCTCAGCCACTTACGAGCATCGTTCCACGCTGCTCGACGTAGTGCGCCGGACGGCGCGCCAGTTGTTCATTCCATTTACCGTGGGTGGCGGAATCCGCTCGCTCGAGGACGCAGCAGCGGTGTTCGATGCCGGAGCGGACAAGGTTGCGGTCAATTCCGCGGCGCTGGCCGATCCCACGCTGATTGGCAGGATCGCGCACCGTTACGGCTCGCAGGCGGTGATCGTCGCGATTGATGCCCTGCGCGTCGGCAACGGCAACGGTGCGTCTTTCGGCGTGAAAGCAACTGGAGGCCGGCACTCTACCGGGCGCGACGCCGTCGCATGGGCTGGGGAGGCCGAGCAATCCGGAGCGGGAGAAATCCTGCTGACCTCGATCGACCGCGACGGGATGCGGGACGGCTTCGACTGCGAACTGACCCGGGCGGTAGCAGGGGCGGTCAATATTCCGGTGATTGCTTCAGGGGGCGCCGGGGAAGCGCAACACTTCATTGACGTCTTTGGCGAGGGACAGGCCGACGCGGCGCTGGCAGCATCGATCTTTCACCTCGGTATCACACCCATCGGCGAACTCAAACAGGAACTGCAGGCC
This sequence comes from Terriglobia bacterium, assembly GCA_963822555.1. Classification (GTDB taxonomy): domain Bacteria; phylum Acidobacteriota; class Terriglobia; order Terriglobales; family Acidobacteriaceae; genus JAIQFF01. The sequence goes on along the minus strand of CAWGHY010000002.1, from coordinate 1,296,549 downwards.
GCCGGGATTCCCATGAGGTGGCCATGCTGATCCCTTCCATTGATTTGATGGGCGGCAAAATCGTTCAACTGGTGCAGGGAAAGAAGAAGGCCCTCGAGTTCGATGATTTCGAACCGTGGATCGAGCGCTTCGCACGATATCCGCTGATTCAGATTATCGATCTCGATGCCGCCATGGGTCAGGGAGACAACCGGAGACTGATACGCTCGCTGCTGCGACGGCTGCCTTGCCAGGTGGGAGGCGGAATTCGCACTGCCGCGAGAGCACAGGAAATGCTGGCCGATGGCGCTCGGCGCGTGATCGTCGGATCTTCGCTGATCAAGGACGGAGGCATTCAAAAAGACTTTGCCGAGCGATTGGCAGGCGAAGTGGGTGCGGAGAACCTTATCTTTGCCGTGGATTCTAAAGGCGGCAAAGTCGCGATCCGGGGATGGCGCCAGCTTACCGAGATTTCCGCAACACAGATGATTCGCGCCCTCGAAGCCTGGTGCGGTGGCTTTCTCTACACCCACATCGACACCGAAGGACTGCTGCTCGGGCTACCTCTTGATGTCGTTTCCGAACTGCGAAGTATAACGTCAAAGCGACTGATTGTGGCCGGCGGGATCAGGACCCAGGAAGAAGTTGACCGGCTGGACGTCATGGGTGTCGATGCAGTGGTCGGTATGGCAATCTATCTCGAAGTGCTGAAAGTCTGACGTCTGCGCCACCGCTTTGCCATGGGGGCGTCATCCTGAGCTGGCCTACTCTGCGTACCCTTTCCGCCGCTTGTTTATAATCGCTAATCACTCATTCGTTAGCGATCCCAAAACAAGGAGCCCTTTGGCACTCGACGAGAAGATTTACGAATTGCGGCGGGAGAAGCTGAAACAGATTGAAGCTCTGGGCCAGCAGGTCTATCCCCGCAAGTACGAGTTCACTCACACCATTCCGCAAATTCTGGCGGAGTACTCGGAGAAGACAGCCGAGCAACTGGAGAATCCGCGGATCAATGTGCGCGTCGCCGGGCGCATCATGGCGATCCGCCTGATGGGGAAGGCCGGGTTCGCGCACCTGCAGCAGGATGGACAACGGCTGCAGATCTACGTCAAGAAAGATGCGGTGGGAGAAAAGGGATTCGAACTCTACAAGCTGCTTGATCTGGGCGATCACATCGGAGTCAGCGGATATTTGTTTCGTACGCGCACCGGTGAATTGTCCGTACATGTCGAGGAGATCACGTTCCTCTCCAAAGACCTGCTGCCGCTGCCGGAGAAGTGGCATGGGCTGACCGACGTTGAACTGCGCTACCGGCAACGCTATGTCGACCTGGTCATGAATCCCGAGGTGCGCGAGGTATTTCTCAAGCGCAGCAAGTTGGTGCAATCGCTGCGGCGCTTCATGGACACTCAGGGATTTGTCGAAGTCGAGACCCCGATGATGCAACCCATCGCTGGCGGAGCAGTGGCGCGGCCGTTTGTCACGCATCACAACACCCTCGATATGGATCTTTTTCTGCGCATCGCGCCGGAGTTGTATCTCAAGCGGCTGACAGTGGGCGGATTCGACCGGGTGTACGAGATCAATCGCAACTTTCGCAATGAGGGTTTGGGCTGGCGATGGAATCCCGAGTTCACCATGCTCGAGTTTTACCAGGCTTACACCGACTATCGCGGCGTGATGGACCTGACCCAGCAACTGATCGAGCAGGCCGCCAAAGACGTAACCGGCGGGACCAAGGCCAAGTGGGGCGAAGATGAGATTGATTGGGCCGGGTCGAACTGGCGTCGGATGACCATGCGCGAAGCCATCATTCAGTACTGGCCGGAAAGCGCGGGCGCCAAGCCGCAGATGTCGGAATTCGCGTCGGCCGAAGCGGTCGAGGCGCTGGTGAAGCGCTTCAACTCCGCCCATGCCCATGTTGCATACGATCCCAGGGAGCCGGCGGGAAAGACCATAGCCGCACTTTTTGAGGCCGCGGCGGAAGAGCATCTGATTCAGCCGACGATTATTTACGAGTTCCCGACCGCCGTGTCTCCGCTGTCCAAGCAAAAGGCGGATGAGCCCGACTGGACCGAGCGCTGGGAAATCTTTGCCGGGAAAATGGAAATTGCCAACGGCTTCAGTGAATTGAACGATCCCGAGGACCAGCGCCGCCGCTTCGAACAACAGTTGCAGGAGCGTGAGCGCGGCGACGATGAGGCCCACCAAATGGATGAAGATTACATCCGCGCCCTTTCTTATGGCATGCCGCCTGCCGGTGGAGTTGGTGTGGGAGTAGACCGCCTGGCTATGCTGCTGACCGACTCGCATACCATTCGGGATGTGATCTTGTTCCCGCTGCTCAGGCCGGAGAAGGCTTCAAACACCGAGGACACCGAGCCCTAGCCTCGCCTATATATCCTGAACGATCGTGCCCTGATGAAAGACAATCTTCCAACCCTCCTGAGTGCGTTGCCAGATGGTTGCGCGCCGGGTCTTACGCCGATTGTCTTGAAGCAAGGTGTAGGTCAACAAGAAGACATTTTCGGCCAGCGCCCGACAGTGAAACGCTGCAGCTTCCCACACATCGGCGGGAGGACTTTCCCGCCGCCGATCCAGTTCCGCTAACACTTCCTCTCTGCTGTAGCGACGGCCCGAAGCCCCCACCTCCCAGAAATCAGATGTCGTCATGTTTTCGTAGTCAGACCCCGTCGTCCCCAGCTCAGGCCGGTGAAAGATCGGTTCGCGACTCGTCAGCTCTTCGAGAACGGCCAACAGCGTAGGGTCAGTGGCCATTGTGGGTGGCGGCTCAGAATTCATCGGATGATCATAACTCGCGGGCTCAGGCTGGAAAACGCGGCAGGATTGTTAAAATGGTATCTGCATGAAACCCACGAACGCCTGGCGGCGTTCCCATTGAGGTTGAAGTGATGTGCAGAAACATCAAGACCCTGTTTAATTTTGATCCGCCCGTCACCGACGACGAGGTTTGGGCTGCGTCCCTGCAATTCGTCAGAAAGATCAGCGGTTTCAGCAAGCCATCCAAGGCCAACGAAGATGCCTTTCAGGGCGCAGTCGAAGAAATAGCGGGCGTCGCGAGTCGTCTGCTCCGGTCGCTCGAAACCACTGCACCACCCAAGAATCGGGAAGAGGAAGCGGCCAAGGCAAAAGCGCGCGCCGCCGAAAGATTCGGAACTTAACTCTTGTCACCAAACTCCGGCGAGGGCGGCCCAGCCAGCCGACTTTTGTTGCGAATGTTATTGCTTGTCCTGTCTCGCAAAATAATTCTTTCGTCACTTCGGTTCCCCGTGATGCGTCTAGAATCGATAACGTATGCGCTTTGACTTTGACTCCGAAAGCCGGCGGCGGCTGGGCTATCGGCTGATTGACCAGATTGACGCCTTCTTCTCTTCCCTGCCGGACCGCCCGGTGCAACTCCCCCTCGAGCAGCGAAGTTATGGGCCGCTTCACGATTCTCTCCCCGAGCATGGAGAAGATGCAGAGCAAGTGCTGGACGAACTGTGTCGCGAGATGGTGGAGAAGGGCTTCCACGTTCCCAGTGCCAACTATTTTGGTCTGATGAACCCAACCCCTACATACATGGGAGTTTTGGCCGAGGCATTGGTGGCCGGGCTGAATCCGCAACTGGCCACGCTGGCCCGGTCGCAACTGGCGTCGAAAATTGAGCTCGAAACTATGCGCTGGATTGGCGAGCGCGTGGGCTGGTCCGGGGAATTCAATGGAACCTTCACCAGCGGAGGCAACGAAGCCAATTTCAGCGGCCTGGCTTTGGCTCTGGCATCCAAGTTTCCCGAGGCGGTAGAGGATGGTGTGGCTGCCATCGGCGGTCAGCCCGTTTTCTACGCCTCTGCCGAGGCGCATCATTCGCTGGACAAGTCGGCGGGCCTGCTGGGGATCGGGCGCAAGGCGCTGCGGCGGATCGCGGTGAATGAGGCTGCTCAACTCGATCCCGAATTACTGAGCCGAGCTATCGCTGAAGATGTTGCGGCCGGGCGAAAGCCCTTCTGCGTGGTAGCCACGGCAGGCACTACCAACTCAGGCGCAGTGGACGACCTGATCGCGATCTCAGAAGTCTGCCGGCGACACCAACTCTGGTTGCATGTGGACGGCGCTTACGGAGGCGTGGCGATCTTTTCGAACCAGCATCGCAATCTGGTCGAAGGCATCGAGCGGGCGGATTCCATTACGGTGGATCCCCACAAGTGGATGGCGATGCCCTTTGCCGCTGGCGTGATCCTGACCAGCCATCCTGAAATTCTGGAGCGGGCGTTTTCTGTGTCCGCGCCTTACATGCCAAAGGCCGCGGGGGCACATCTGCCCGACAATTCGCGCATCAGCACGCAGTGGACGCGACGCATGAACTCCCTGAAACTCTGGCTGACTTTGCGGGTGCATGGACGACAAGCCTATGAAGAACTTATCGACCGTCAGCTCAGGCTATCGAAAAGTTTTGCCGGTTGGGTAAGCGCTTCCGAAGACTTCGAGTTGGCGATGCGTCCGACGCTGCCCATTGTCACCTTTCGGCTCAAGCCACGCAGCCGCAGCCCGCGGCAACTGGCCGCCGACCATGACGCCATCGTGGAAGAGGTAACGCGCGACGGTAGCCGATGGATTTCGGAGACCAAAGTCCGCGGAGACAGCGTGCTGCGCATGATGGTGATCAGTTATCTGACCGAGGAGCGGCACCTGGAAGGTTTAGAATCTGCATTAACAAATGCGGCTAAACAGCTGACAGATCAATTGAAAATCGGCACCTGACTGGCTAACTTGACGTACCTGGGAATGCACTAGAAATGGTGCAGCTCCCAGCCTAGACTGTCCTCAGTTCGGGCCAAGTACAGGCAGCGCTATCGTAGCGTCCCTCCTGCCTCCTGGACGCTGGGTCGGTAGCGCTTTGCTTTTTTCGTTTCATATCTACCACGCTTCCCGTTCTTTCACTTTCCAGCTGCGTGAACCCTTTCCTCCCACCTCCATGCCGTGCCCACAATCTCGTCAAGCGACCGTTTCGCCTTCCATTTCAGCAGCTTTTCAGCTCGCGCCGGGTCGGCAACCAGCTCTGCCGGGTCTCCGGGACGAGGCGGCGCTACCCGGCTGGGGACCTCGCGGCCGGTCACACGCTTGATGGCGGAAAGAATCTCGCGCACGGAATGACCGCGGCCAGTTCCCAGATTAACGGCCTGTGATTTTCCACCGGCCAGATATTCGAGAGCCAGAACGTGCGCCTCGGCCAGGTCGCTGACGTGGATGTAGTCGCGCACGCAGGTGCCGTCGGGGGTGGGGTACTTGTCGCCGAAAATGTCGAGGGCCGGTCTTTTCCCCCGGATAGCCTCAAACGCCGAGGGGATGAGGTGAGTTTCAGGACTGTGAATTTCTCCGATTGTCCCGGATTCATCGGCGCCGGCTGCATTGAAGTAGCGCAGGCAGATATAGTTCAGTCCGTAGGCCGGACCGTAAGCCTCAAGGGCCTGCTCAAAAATCAATTTGGTGACGCCATAAGGATTCACTGGGACCCGCGGCAGATCCTCCGAAATTGGAACTTTTGCGGGAGTGCCGTAGACGGCGCAACTGGAGGAGAAAATAAATTTGCGGACTTTGGAATCGAGGACCGCGTTCAGTAACGTAACTCCACCCAGCACATTGTTCTGAAAATATTTTCGAGGATTGATGACCGACTCGCCCACGTAGGCGAAAGCAGCGAAATGCATCACCGCGTCAACCCGCTGCAGCAGCGGCGCCAGCTTGTTTGTGTCTGCAACATCCCCCACTACGAGTTCGAAACCTTGCGCCAGCTCAGCATGGCCGGCAACCAGATTGTCGTAAATAATGGCTTCATAACCCCGGCGCTTGAGCGCCAGCGCGGTGTGACTGCCGATGTATCCTGCTCCGCCAATGACTAGAATGGCCAATGGTGCACTCCCTAAGTCAGAATGTTTTACGGGGATTTCGAAACGGCACGCGCCCGCCCCTCCGGCAGTTTAGCAGACAGCGACGGGATTCCTGTGGCCAGAAACCAACCGCAATTTTACTTTTTCTTCTCGGATACGACTCTCGCACTCGGCTCGGGCGCCTTCTCCGGCGGGAAGTTGGCAGCTAAATAATCGATGAATGGGGTACGGTCACTGGGGTCGACAACTGCTCCCCATTTGATCATTTTGTCGACTTCCTTGGACCACGCTTTGCTGCTCAATCGCTGCTGAACGATGATGTGCGAGTCATGGCACTCAGTGCAAGCGGTGCGTACTTTCTCGCGAACGGGCCCGGCCGGCAACTCGGGTGACTGGGCCAGCAGGACGGCGGGAGCGACGAAGCCCAGCAACGCCAGCGTCCATGTCCAGGGCGTGATTCCACTATGCGGCGACATGGATATTCACCTGATCAATCGCGTTAAATAAATATCCGCTGGGGTTCCAGGCAGCAGCTTGCGGTTGGCTGCGTCCCTGGTCGTCCGTCGCGCGCGACATAATCGTGTACTCGCCCCCCTTTGGAGCATGCCAGTCGAATTCCCAAAGTCGCCAGGCGTAACGGGCTTGCTGGCCACCCAGGCGCGCGCCACGCCACGTCGTTCCGCCATCGGTGGAGATCTCAACGCGAGTGACGGCAGCTTCACCCGCCCATGCCGCCCCGCGAATCTTCAATGACCGGGACTTCAGCCTTGAGCCGTCGCCGGGTTGCGCGATAACCGACTTTACCTCCAGCGCGGTAAGCGGATGTGTGTCCTCGGGATTTACCTCGCCGCCGGGAGAGATCGGGTGGTTGGGCATGCGATATCCCGGTTTCATAAAGTTGCCTTCAAATTCGTGATCGAGGACCTTGATCTCAGTCAGCCACTTGCAAGAGGCGGCTCCGATCCATCCCGGTACCAGGGCGCGTGCTGGAAATCCATGATGCCGGGCCAGCGAAGTGCCGTTCATTCGGGTCGCGACCAGCGTGTCTGCGTGAATCGCTTTCTCGATTGGAATGCTGCGAATAAATGGCGGCACTTTGCCTGGAATTTCATCCAGGCCACGAAACATAACATGCTTACCCGTCGGCTTTAAGCCGGCACGTTGCAGCAGGTATCGCAAACGCGGGCCCGTGAACTCGGCGGTTCCCACCGCGCCACGTTGCCATTGAACCCCGGGGACTTTCGGTTGCTGAAATGCGCGTCCATTTCCCGCACACTCAAGCGTGTTGGTAACGGTGTGCAGCTCCATCTTCGCCAAGTCTTTTAGACTTAAGGTGAGTGGCTTTTTCACTTCTCCGGCGATATTCAGCCTCCACTCGTCGGCGTCGAGCGTGCTGGGCTCGTGCATGTGGTTGCGCACAAAAAAATGCGGCACGGGGGTAAGCCAGGAATCGAAGAACTCCGGAGGCATTTCAAGGTCAAGGAAGCGGGCCGAGCGCACGATCATGCCAGCTTCGCCGGGAATTACGACCGGCGGTTCGTCAGCCCATGTAAAGCGCGGCAGCAATGTAGCAGCCACTCCACCGGAAACTGCTGTCAGAAAATCTCGCCGTGAAATCATTATTTGGATTGCCGGTGCTGCCTGAACAAAAAAACCGTCAGCCGGCAGAATAGCCGACTAACGGTCCGATTGTCGAACATCTCTTTTGGCCAGGTTCAGAAGAAATAAATCAGATCAAACTGCATGCGCGTCAGGTACGGTTCCTCCTCGCCGGGCTTGACTCCGGTCGCGAGTATGGCGTGCTGCAGGCTGCTGTTCAAGGTGCGGCCGTACCAGAAGGTATAGCTGGCAACAGTGTTGGCCCGCAGTTTCCACAGCGCGTACCAGCGGTTTTGCAGGATGTTCGTGGGCGCGCGCTGGTCGCTTTCGGCGAAGGGGGCGAGAGCGGCGTCCTGCTCCTCGCGCAACCATGCGTACCCAATCTGAATGTCATTCTTATTTTTAGTTTGGCCCAGACTGATGTCGGCGAGGTAAGTGTGGGACTGTTTGCCCAGGCCGGTCAGGACGACTCCGTTTCCGGTGGCTGCCAGCGGATGATCCTTCGCGTCCAGATTGTTTTCGTACTCCAGCAACAGGTTGATGGGAAAACGATCCGAGCCCGTTTTAATCTGGTTGTTCAGGATGAAGTCGGCGTACAGGAATTGAGAATAAAAGTGCGGCTTGCCGCTGGGATCGTTGTACGTGGCATTAGTCATGCCGTTGGCGGAAAAAGCGCAGGGCGGGACAGTCGGAAGGCCGGAGCCCTTACTGCAACCGGGCCCCTCTCCCGGAACCTGCAGACCTCCGGTGGTGGTGGTCGCCTGCACCGCGAAGGCGCTCGCCTGCAGGATGGAATCTGGATTATTCCATTTGATGGCCATGAAACTTGGCGTGGTGGTCAGGCGCCCGATCTGCAACTTGGTCGACAACTGCCCGCCCAGCGCATACGAATCCGTGCCGGTGGCAGATTCGTTGAACAGCAACTGCATAAAATCAGCCGTGAAATTCTTGATCACCGGCAAATTCAGGTCCCAGGAGAGCTTTTCGTTGAAGCCTTCAGGATTAATATCGGGGTCGCCGGTGACCTGGGTGCGGTTCCAGGCGTAAGCGAATTTGCCGCCCGTCAGAGACAGCCAGCGATGCGCTATCGGGTTGTAGGTGATGAAGCCGCGGTCCAGGCCGATTGTTTTTCGGTCAAAGAAATTCGTGAAGCTCTCATTGGTGGTGGTGGGATCACCCAGCGAGCCCGTGGCCAGGGCGAAACCTCCAGTAAAGTCGTCGTTCAGCCTGCCGTCCACTCCAAAGCGGACGCGGATACGGCCGCGGTTCCGGTCCGGAACGTCGTCTTGAAAAAAACTCTCGCCGCGTACCCGGATGTCGCCACTGAAGCGGAAGCGTCCCACCAGATCCTGTAGTGCGCTAAGCTTCTTGTCCTCATCTTTGGTGGTCTTGTCCACGAGGCTCAGGGCGGCCTTCGCTTCCGCTGAACTGGAAGAAGCCTGGTCGGCCAAATGCTGGGCGTCCGCAGCCGACTGCTGGGCCTGCGCCGCCGTACTCTGTGCCTGCTCGGCGCTTCCCTGCACTCTCTGAGCCGAGGCATTGGCCTGTCGGGTAGCCACAAGCAGTTGCTGGAGTTGGGACCTCACCTGCTCCAACTGTAGACCCTGCTCCTCGGACTGTTTTTGCTGTGCGGCCAAGGCATCGCGCAGATCCTGAACTTCGCTGGGACTCACGCGCGCGGGAGCGGCGGGTTTCTTGACGGCTGGTTTCGGGGGAGCAGCTTTCGGGTTTGCATCCGTCTGCGCGGTCGCACCGCTGACCATCAGGATGAATGGAGTTAACCACAAGAACCGTTTCATTGGGTCTCCGTTTCGTTATGGGGTTTTGTCTTAGCTTTCTCACGCGCTTGACGCCGGTTGCGACGTGAATAGAAAAACGCCACATACAAATTCGTTAGGCTGGTTGCTTTTTAGGGAAATCGTGTGAGCGAACTGTTAGCTGGAAGCTATTTGGTGGGACAACAACAGCCCTGGGAAGGCTGTGACTGAGACGCGCGCGATTGCGGGGGCCGCATTCGCGAAAGGCCGGGATTGAGAGTGAAAATCAAGATTTGACTCATGCCGCTTTCCCGGTTGAATGTCTATAATCCCTATAAGATGACTCGTATTTAACACGAGGCCGGCCAGGAATGCAAGCGATGGATGTGTGAAAAGTTGTTTACCGGGCTGTCGATTTTGGATGGCGAGGATTTCCCGAGACCACCAGAGGCAACACCCGGGCGTCGGCAGTTTTGTTTTTCTTGCCCAGGCGCTTGCCAGCTTTCACGAACTTAGGGTCGACGATGTCGGCCAGGGTGGTGTGTTCCAGAATCTTGGCCGCGGCATCGCGGACTTCGAGGAAAACCTGGTAGAGAGCGCGGTGTTCGAGGTCGCGGTCGATCAGGCTGCGGAGCTGTTCGGCGTCACCGAAGGGCGCCAGTGGACCGTCGATCAACCGGATGATCTCGCTGAGTCGAATGTCGGAAGGAGAACGGCGTAGCTGGTATCCCCCCTTGGCGCCGCGCACGCTCTCTACGATACGGGCATTTTTCAATTCAAGCAGAATCAGTTCCAGAAATTTCTCCGGAAGGACCTCTTCATAGGCGATGTCGCGAATGCGGATGGCGCCCTGATTATAGTGCCGCGCCAGCATCATCATCGCTTGCAGGGCGTAGAGGCCTTTTTGGGAGATTTTCATGACAGGCCCATGATGGCATAAAACCCTATGGCTTTAATAGGGTTTCGCGGAGCAGGCACTCCATGCAGGATAGCGCTAGTTAATACGGAGGACCTGCATGGTGATGTTATCGGGGCCGCCGCGTCTTTTTGCAGTGGCGACCAGATTGTCGCAGATCTCGGCGGCGGTTTTGCCGGCGACCGCGGCTTGAATTTCATTTTCGGTGAGCAGGCCCCACAGACCGTCGGTGCATAGCACCAGCACGTCTCCAGACTCGACGGAAACGGGCTGGGGCGGACAATCAGGTGCGACGCTAGCGCCCGCTCCCAGCGCGGCCGTAAGGATATGGCGCTGAGGATGAGATTCAGCCTCTTCCGCTTTCAGGACGCCATTCTCAACCAAGCGACTGACGTAGGAATGATCGTGCGTAAGCCGTGAGATGGAGGAACCGCGCACCATGTAAAGCCGGCTGTCCCCTACGTGCGCGTAATAGAGCTGGCGCTCGATCAGGGCCATGGCGGTACAGGTAGTTCCCATCCCGTGCAGGTCGGGATATTTCTCGGCATATTCCTGGATGCGTTGGTGAGCCGCCCGAAAACCTTCCAGCAGCCAGCTGCGCGGGTCGCCAGCCACCGCCTTGGAATAGACCTCTTCGATGACCTCAACCGCGATGCGGCTAGCCTCCTGGCCGCCTTCATATCCGCCCATGCCATCCGCCACAATGGCCAGCCGGCCCTTCAGCGGAAACTCCGAATCGGCGGCCGGTTCCCAGTAGGAATAGCGGTCTTCGTTGTTTTCTCGCTGGCAGCCGACATCGCTCAGACTTGCCAGTTCAACACCGGGCCGAACTTTCATTCCACCTCTTTTACTACTTGATTGCCCTTGCGGAATTTGGATTATACCGGACAAGCTGCAAATGGAGAGCACTCGTTAAGCCCTGTGTTCGGTTCTCGGAAGCCTCGGAACGGATGGATCCTCCTCGGCGATTGTGAATTCCGCCTGCCGTGCCCTACAATGCCTCCGGCAGGCAACTGCGCATCGGGATTCACGACCTCCAAAGAAAATGGCGACTGCGGCGACGGTGAACGGGCAAGCTGAGCACGAACAGGTCGGCAAGGCAGCCGGTCCCTGCGTGATGGTTCTTTTCGGGGCCTCGGGAGACTTGACCAAGCGCAAGCTCGTGCCCGCTCTTTTTAACCTGGTGAAGGCCAAGCTGCTTCCCAAGACGTTTGCTGTGGTGGGTGTCGCCTTCGATGATTTGAGCCAACAGCAATTTCGCGACCAGGTTACCAGCTTTTTGCCGGCCGAAGACCGCGGCACGGAAGACTTCAAGTGGTTTAGCGATCGCCTGTGTTACCAGCGCGGCGAGTTCGGCAATCCCGCGACCTACTCCACTTTGGCCGCGCAACTTGCCGCGGCTGACCGGGATTACGGCACGCAGGGCAATTACCTGTTTTATCTGGCCACCGCGCCCAAATTCTTCGCGGCTATCGTGCAGCAACTGGGCCAAGCTGGACTCTCCGATCAGCCAAAGGGATGCTGGCGGCGAGTGGTCATTGAAAAACCTTTCGGACATGACCTGGATTCGGCAAAGGCCTTGAACCGCGACATCAAAGCGGTGTTGGCGGAAAACCAGATTTACCGCATCGATCACTACCTGGGCAAAGAGACGGTGCAGAACATCATGGTGTTTCGTTTCGATAACGCCATCTTCGAGCCCATCTGGAACCGGCGTTACATCGACCATGTGCAGATCACCAACGCAGAGACAGTCGGTGTGGAACTGCGCGGCGGATACTTTGACACGGCAGGCACGCTGCGGGATATGGTCCCCAACCACATCATGCAACTGCTAAGCCTGACGGCGATGGAGCCGCCGGTATCATTTCAGGCCGACGCAGTGCGCAATGAGCAAGCCAAGATTCTGCGCGCGGTGCAGCCTCTCGATTCGGAAGATGTGCTGCACTCGAGCGTGCGCGGGCAGTATGGCGAAGGCATTATCGGAGGCGAGCGAGTAGCGGCCTACCGTTCCGAACCCGGCGTGGCTCCGGAGTCGAAAACCGAGACTTTTCTCGCGCTGAAGCTCAACATCGACAACTGGCGCTGGGCGGGAGTGCCGTTTTACATTCGGACGGGAAAGCGCCTGGCGCAACGTCATACGGAAATCACTATCCAGTTCAAACGCACACCCTTCGAGATTTTTCGTAATTCCCCGGTGCACAATCACAGCAACCAGTTGGTCATGCAGATACAACCGGTGGAAGGGATATCGCTGAGCTTCGGGGCCAAGGTTCCCGGTCCTGTCTTGCGCGTAGGATCCGTGGACATGAGCTTCGAGTACACCAAATATTTTGGCGCGGACGCGTATACGGGATACGAGGTATTGATTTACGAGTGCATGATCGGAGACGCTACGCTATTCCAGCGCGCCGACATGGTGGAGGCTGGGTGGAGTATCGTGGACCCGATACTGGACGTGTGGCAAGCTCTGCCCCCGCGTAGATTTCCTAACTATCCCTCGGGCACATGGGGACCGGCGGAATCCGACGAATTGCTGGCCCGCGACGGCCGGCAATGGAGGAAAATCGAACCATGATTCTCGCAGGCGACATTGGCGGAACCCGCACTCGATTGGCCGCCTTCAACACCGAAGGCAGCAAGCTGCTCTGTGTAGTCGAAAAGACTTATCCCAGCCAGGAACGCGGCGGCCTGGCGGAAATTGTAGCGGAGTTCATCAAAACCGAAGGCATTCCAGTGCACAGCGCGTGCTTTGGCGTGGCTGGCCCAGTGCGCGGCGGACGCAGCAAGATTTCCAATCTGCCCTGGACCATTGATTCGCGCGAACTGGCGACGCAACTCAAGCTCGACTCCGTCGGCCTGATCAATGATCTTGAAGCCTATGCGTACGGCATCGATGCGCTGGAGTCGAAGGATCTGGTCACGCTGCACGCCGGATCGGACGACGCCGATGGAAATCGCGCGGTGATCTCGGCCCGGACCGGCCTCGGCGTCGCCGGGCTTTATTGGGATGGTTTTCGGCATCATCCCTTCGCCTGTGAAGGCGGGCACACGGATTTCGCGCCTCGGAATGAGTTGGAAGTCGAACTGTTCCGCTACATCCTGAAAAAGCATGGGCACGTGAGCAGTGAGCGGCTACTCTCGGGACCGGGCATCAAGAACATCTACGACTTTCTGCGCGACACCAAGAAGGCTGAGGAACCGGCGTGGCTCAAGGAACAGATGGACAAGGCGCACGACGCTCCCGCGCTCATCTCGAAAGTGGCCGAAGAAAAGAAAGCGCCGATTTGCGAGCAGACGTTCTCCATTTTTGTGAGCCTTTACGGAGCGAAGACCGGCGACTGCGCGCTGACTTTCATGTCCACAGGCGGGATTTTCATCTGCGGCATCATCGCCGCCAAGAACCTGGCCAGAATGCAGGACACGGCGTTTATGGAAGCTTTTCTGAGCAAAGGACGCATGCGCGGACTGCTCGAAGAGATGCCGGTCAAAGTCGTGCTCAATGACGACTGCGGAATCATGGGCGCCGCACGCTATACGCTTATCCAGAAGGCATTCGGCAAGGGCAAGAGCGGGCCAGCGTAGCAGATTGATGCACCCTCAAAAGTTAGATCGAAGCCTGAAGCAGTTGTGAGATGCCATCTAACGGAATCCGGACCCACGACGGGCGGTTGTTCAGCTCGTATCCAAGTTCATAGACGGCTTTATCCAGAAGGTATAGATCCAGCAAAAGAGCGAGCTCTTCCCTGTCGATTGGAATGAAGTTCGAATTTCCCGCCACTTCCAAATAGGTTTTCAGAAAAATTGCGGATACCCATTTTTGCCAGTACTGTGCCCATCCTGCCTGCGCTCGAAGTTCTTCTCGCAATAGCCCTTTACCATCATTCTCTTGAAGCAATGGCGCATAGGCGGCGTAATGGAATGAGCGCAACATACCGGCAACGTCCTGCAGGGGAGAGCGTTTCTTGCGGCGTTCCTCCAGAGAGCGCGCGGGCTCGCCTTCGAAGTCAATGATGACAAAGTCGCTGCCGGTGAAGAGCACCTGGCCAAGATGGTAGTCGCCGTGGATGCGTGTGACCATGGCCGAGATCTTGAGACCGGTGAGGCTTTGAAAACGGCGACGAGCGGCGTCTTCGAGTCTGAGTGCGCCGTCGGCTTCCTGACGCGATTGCTCCGGCATTTCGTCCTTGAGGCGGCGCAGCAGGGCAAAGTTGCTGGTGAGAAGTTGGAGTGCCGAATGAACGAAAGCTTGGGCATCCACGTCCGAAAAGGGTTGCGGCGCGAAGTCAGGATCTTCCGGCGCCGACGCCAATGCTCGGTGGAGCTCCGCAGTTCTGCGCCCCAAGAGTGCGGCGGAATCAAGATACGGACCGATGCGTTGCGAGGCGTCATCCGGTAGAGCCTCGCGGGACAACGACAGAGGTGGTGCAGACGGTATCGCAGCCGCGGCGAGACTGCCCCACGCTTTCGTCCTCTCGTAATATTCGGCGAGAGAATTCAACGTAAACCGCCAGGCGTCGCCTTGATTTGCGACGTAGCCCTGCAACATACCCATTGCAGTACTGGCGTCAGCCTCACTTCGATATTCGATATGTCCCGCCAGGGGAGGCACATTGCGAAACGCGGCCTTGGTCAGGAAAGAACCGATCTCCAAATCAGGGTTGAGACCTTCCTGCAGGCGGCGAAATATTTTCAGCACGAGCCGTCGCTCATAGGCCACGGAGCTGTTGCTTTGCTCGGCGTGCATTAAGGATGGCGCAAGCGGTCCTTGCGACTGTTCCCAGATCTCGGGGAGCGCATGCGTCGAAATTGCCCTAATCTCTCCCTGCTCGCCGCGCGCGCAATTATTGTTGGCAACGGCCTCGAGAAGGTAGGCGAGGAACCTATCGTCGGTGAGCGCGTCTTTGAGGACAATACCTTCCGGGAAACTTCGCGATTCAAGTTTCAGTAATGAGTCGGCCAGCTCTCCGGGGACGTATGAGGCCGGCACCAGAGGAACGTTATAAGTCTCGGTCGGTCCGCTGGAGTAACTGACTCGGACAAGAACAAAGTAAGAGCGAAGGTCGGCAAAATGAAAAGGAACGATGTCCGCCACGTCGACGCCGGAAATGGTGCGGGCTTTCCCTCCGAACCAGCGCTGCATTAGCAGGAATTCAGGCAGAGCCGAGGGAAGGCCGTGCTTCAGAGCCGCGAGGAAAAGGTCCTCCGAAGATGAACTGGTTGGCATGGGTTTAATGTAGGCACGAACGTGAACGCTCGCGCCTACATTTGCGCACTAAAGGGGTGAAAGTTCGTCCTCCCGTTCTTGCCCTTCTTTCTTTTCGGGAGCGAAGCGAGCTTCAAGAAACCTTCTGGCCAGGTCCTGGCCGCCGAGGCCGAAGGCGATGGCCAAACCGAGCATCACCGCGCCCAGCACTATCGCGAACGCCAGGAGCATGGTGGAGTCGGCCAGCCCTAGCTCTTCGAAGACTGCTGAGGCGGTGAAGATTGTGATAAGAACTCGGGCCGCGGAACTCAGCAGACGCGGCGAGGGCATATCGGTATTGACAGCCCACAGCAGGGCGGCGCGCGAAAAAAAGCTGGCCGCCAGCAAGCCGATGAAGAGGAAGATCAACGCCACCAGCAGGCGGGGCAGAAATACGAAGAAACGCGTCACGTACTCCTGCATGCCCAGGATGCCGAGCGCGCTCACGCCCACCAGAATGAAACCGAGCCAGGCGGTCCAGAAGGCAAAGCGGCTGACCAGTTCCGTCGAGGACGGCAGCGCAGCTTTGTTGAGTAGCTGGGTAGCGCCGGCGCCCTCCGAGAGCTTGTCGAACCTGATGAGTCGCAAGAAACTGCGCAGAATCGATTTGACGAGGTATGCGATTACCCAGCCTACGAGCACGACAATCAGCATGACCATCAGCCGAGGCAGGAAGCGCGCGAATTCGCGCACCAACTCCTGCGTGGCCTGAGTCAGTTCGTGCACAATTATTTCCCGCATGGTGACCTCACTTCCTTCCGTTCCACAGTTCCACCAGGGACGGTTTCAAACGCTCACATGTCATGCAAAATTCTTCCACGTGCTGCTCCAGCTGTTCTCCCGAAGACTCACGATTCTCGACCAGGAAGGTGAATGCCCGGCCGCGATAAAGCGGTGCCAGGGCCTGGACCACGTGGTCTCGGCTGATGACCTCTTTGTGATACGAAGCGGCAAATTCGTAGACCGTGCGTGCCCAGAGCTCATCTCCGTAAATAAAGTCGGCTTCGTCGAGCGCGGAAATTCTTTGCAGCTCGCTCAGTGTCGGCGGCGTAAGGATTGATTTGAGCACCGGTTCAAGCTCGGCGACGCCGGAGCGGAACATGCTGAAAAGGCGTTTCCGGTTGATGCGCAGCGGTTCGAGCGTCACTTCCTGGTCGGCGCCGAGAGTCGGAATAGGTTGAGAGTCGAGCTGCGCGCTCCACAGAGGAAAATTGGGCTCGAGCGACCAGAACAGAGCGCCCACAGTCTGGCGCATGGCGTCAACCAGGTCGGAGGCGCGGGCGTCCACATGCGGCTTGACCCCGAGGAAAGACTGCGCCAGGCGGAAGCCTCCAGCAATCGCGGAAATAGTCAAGGCGATTTCCGTGCCCGTATGGCCGACTTCATGCGTCCAGATTTCCTGACTCAGAAAATGGCTGGCCAGCTGCCCGGAGAATGAGAACTCCGCCGCATAGGGCTCGCGGACGCGCTTGCCGTAGAAAGCGCGCGTCATGGGATAAACCAGGTTGCGCATCAGCAATCCATCGAATTTGTGGCGGCGATAGAGAGGTGTAACAAAATCAAAGTTGTTCTGGTAGACCGGGCGCAGTAGCCGTTCGATCCACTCCGGCTCGATGGTGGTGGATTCGGGTGAGACCACGGCACAAGCCGATACGCGGAGCAGTTCCGCCGAAGCCAGGATGGTGCGCAGGGCCGTGCCCGTCGCCGGGCCGCCGGGATATTCGGCGCTGATGCTGTGTAGAGTGCGCAGGGCGTTGAGATCGGTCGAATGCTGCAAGTCGTTGATCGAAGCCCCGCGCACCAGCTCAGGAGTCTGGTCGCGCGAGCCGCCATCGGCGTTCACGATTACCGCGCGCTCCCGGGGAAAATACTTGAGCAGGCCCGCCCGAATGGTCTGCACCACCTGACCGACGGTAGCGGCATTGTTGTAGGTGGGCACACCCACAAGCACGTCCGCTTCCCCAACGTCCATCAGCTGACGAAGAAACTCATCCGTCAGAATGCTCTCCTCGGCCAAATCGTGCCTCCGTTAAATTCTTGCCTGACTCGTCAGATTTTGCGCAGCCGGAACCAGTAGAACTGGTACGGACCCAGGGTCAGGAGATAGGGCAAATCTCCGACCCGGGGAAAAATGTTCCGGCCAAACATCTCAATCAGGATATTCCCTTTGAAGCGGCGCAGATCGAGCTCCACGGCCTGTGCGCTGCTCGAAAGATTATTGACCACCAGAATGGACTCTTTGTCCAACTGGCGCACATAGGCCAGAATTCGGTGGTTCGCAGGATAGAGAAAGTCGATCGAGCCCCGGCCCAACACCGGACTGGCCTTGCGCACCTTGATGATGCGCTTCATCCAGCACAGCAGCGAGTGATCGAAACGCTTCTGCGACTCGACATTCACCGCTTGGTAGCCATAAACCGGATTCAGCACCAGCGGTGAATAGAGACTCTCCGGATCGGCCGCGGAAAATCCTGCATTCCAGCCGCCCTGCCACTGCATGGGGGTGCGCACGCCGTTGCGATCGCCGAGATATACGTTGTCGCCCATGCCGATTTCATCGCCGTAATAAATGATCGGAGTGCCGGGAAGCGACATGAGCATGCCATTCATCAACTCGATGCGCCGGCGATCGTTGTCCAGCAGGGGCGCCAGCCGGCGCCGGATACCGACGTTGATCCGCATATGCTTGTCGCGGGCATACTGGTCGTACATGTAATCCCGCTCCACGTCGGTGACCATCTCGAGAGTCAGTTCGTCATGGTTCCGCAAAAACAGGCACCACTGACACGACGCCGGAATCTGGGGAGTCTGCTTGAGGATTTCGGTGATGGGCTTGCGATCCTCGAGCTTCAAGCCCATGAACATCCTGGGCATGAGCGGAAAATGGAACGCCATGTTGAACTCGTCGTCATCGCCGAAGTAAGCGCGCAGATCGGCCGGCCACTGGTTGGCTTCGGCCAACAGCATCTTGCCGGGAGAGAACTGGTCCATCTTGGCCCGCAGCTCTTTCAGCACGGCGTGGGTCTCCGGCAGATTTTCACACGACGTGCCTTCCCGCTCGACCAGATAAGGGACGGCGTCCAGGCGGAAACCGTCGACTCCCATCTCCAGCCAGAACTCCATCACCTTCCACATCTGCTCACGGACGGCGGGGTTATCGTAATTGAGATCGGGCTGATGACTGAAGAAGCGGTGCCAGTAGTATTCCTTGGAAACAGGGTCCCAGGCCCAGTTCGACAGTTCAGTATCCACAAAAATGATGCGGACCCCGCGATACTTGGTGTCGGTGTCGCTCCACACATACCAGTCGCGCTTGGGATTGTCCCGCGACTTGCGGGATTCCTGAAACCAGGGATGCTGATCGGAGGTGTGGTTCAGAACCAATTCCATGATCACCCGTATTCCGCGCTCATGGGCCGCCTGGAGAAAACTCTTGAAGTCGTCGAGGTTGCCGTAACTGGCATGGACTGAGAAGTAATCCGCGATATCGTAGCCGTCGTCACGCAGCGGCGAGGGGAAAAACGGCATCAGCCAAACCGCGTTCACGCCCAATTCCTGAAGATAGTCGAGCTTCTGGGCCAAACCCCGGAAATCGCCGATTCCGTCCGCATTGCTATCGTAAAACGTGCGAACGTGGACCTGGTAAATGATGGCATCCTTGTACCAGAGTTGGTCCTGAGACGTGGGCAAAGCTTTATCTCCTGCGCTTCACTTTTTTATACAAAATAATCGACGCTATTTTCAGTGCGCACCCGTCGGCGTATGCAAAAGATGTGAGCGGGCAAGCGCTGGGGATTCAGTTCGACATAGTTGCGCGGGCCGCGCCAGAGATACTTGGCGTCGGTCAGCAAATCGTGCATCTGGTAAGGCTGTTGCGCATCGAGATGGAACAGGTCCAGCGGCAGATCGACCATCCCGGCCTGGGTGCGTTCTGGGTCGACGTTCACCACCGTAACAATAATATTCAACAGGTCGTCGCTCAACTTGCTGTAGGCGATGATCTGCTCATTGTCCACGGGATGAAAGTTCAAATTCACGTCAGCTTGCAAAGCCGGGTTTTCACGCCGTATCTGGTTCACTTTTGTAATCAGCTCGGCCAGGCTGGTGGGGTTGTTCAAATCCCAATTGCGGACCTGATATTTCTCCGAATCGAGATACTCTTCACTGCCCGCGCGGACGGCGCGGTTTTCAGCCAGTTCGAAAGCCGGTCCATAGATTCCGTAATTTGCCCCTAGAGTTGCGGCCAGAGCCAGGCGAATCATGAATGCGGGCCGCCCTCCGTGTTGCAGGAAGTCGGTAAGAATGTCGGGAGTATTGGGCCACAGATTCGCGCGAAAATACTCGCGGACATCAGTTTGCGTGATTTCCTTAAAGTATTCGGTGATCTCCCATTTCGCATTGCGCCAGGCAAAATATGTATAGGACTGGGTAAATCCCAGCTTGGCGAGCTCGTACATTACTTTTGGACGAGTGAAGGCTTCTGCGAGAAACAGAACGTCAGGATGCCTGCCCTTGACGTCAGTGATCAGCCAACTCCAGAAATCGAACGGCTTGGTATGGGGATTGTCGACGCGAAAAATACGCACGCCTTGATCGATCCAATAGAGGACCACGCTGCGCAATTCTTCCCACAGCTCGGGACTTTTCTCCGTCTCAAAATCAAAAGGATAGATGTCCTCATACTTCTTCGGCGGATTCTCGGCATACTGCACCGTGCCATCGGGGCGCATGCGAAACCATTCCTTGTGTTCGTTGACGTAAGGATGGTCAGGGGCACATTGGTAGGCGAGATCGAGCGCGATCTCGAGTCCTAATTGTTTTGCGCGCGATACCAGCTGCTTGAAATTCTGCAGCGTGCCCAACTGGGGCTCGATAGCCTTGTGACCGCCTTCCTGGGCCCCGATAGCCCACGGACTGCCTACGTCATCAGGCAATGCCTTCTCCTTGTTGTTTTTGCCCTTGCGGTTCACCCTGCCGATGGGATGAATCGGAGGAAGATAGAGAACGTCGAAGCCCATGCCGGAGACGTAGTCCAGCCTCTTTATGCAGTCTTGCAGAGTGCCGTGCCGGCCCGGTTGATCGGAAGCGGAGCGTGGAAACATCTCGTACCAGGCGCTGAAGCGAGCCTTTTCCCGATCGACGACAACCGCCAGTTCCTTGCCGTATGTTGTGGCCCGGCGGCGATCCGCGTTGCGGATCATCGCAGCGCTCAGCTCGGGACTGGATGAGGTCTCTACAGCTTTAGCTACGTCCGTTGCAGCCAGCTTCCTTATTTCCTGCGCCGCGGCCGTGAGGCGACTCTTGTCTTTTCCAGTGGCTCGGGCGGCGGCGGCCTCGATCAGTTGCAGCCCAGCTAGGATGTCCACTGAAATGTCTTGTGCGGCTTCAACCTTTTTCGCGAGGTCGCGGCTCCACGACTGAAAGCGGTCAGTCCACGCTTGCAGAGTGTATCGATGACGGCCTTGCGATGGCACGCTAAACTCTCCCTGCCACCGATCGTTGGGCAGAGGATTCATGGGAACTTCTTGCCAATCGGGTTGAGCTTCGGGCCGATGCCGCAAAACGGCATACAGGAGATCGTGGCCGTCGGCGAAGATGTCCGCAGTGACAACTACACGTTCGCCAACCGTACGCTTGATGGGAAAACGTCCGCAATCGACTTCCGGCTGGACATTTTCGATAACCACTCGGCGGGAAGATGCGGGCTTAGTGGCGCTATTGTCTTCGCCCGTCATTCGCGGCACCGACCTCCCTGTGTCGAGTTGCAGGCCATGGGTAAAAGAGTGGCGAAGCGCACCGTTTCGATGCGGGGGAAACGCTGATATTTGGCCTGTTTTTCAAATTTATCACATGCCATGGGGAACCGTCCGGGCTCACGAGCACTCTTCAGGACAGAGTGAGCCAGATGAGACAATGCCCCCAAACGCAACGCTTTAACCGCGCTATTTCCCGTATATCGCGGCTTCAAATTCACCCAGTGAAAAACTGAACGTCGAACCCGCAGGCAAGGTTTCAACCGGCCGTGGCTTTTTGACGCCTCCGTAAGCCTCATCTCCCGTCCATAAGAGCAAACGCAACGATTGACTCGCGGCTGCCACCGGAATGCTCTGTGCCTGGGCGGAGAAATTGAAAATCAACAGTGCGTTGCTGCCGGCCGGGTCCGCCCGTTTCATCACCAAGGTTCTGGCTTGCTCATCGATTTGGATTTCGGTGAGATCTTTGCGGCAGTTTCCCAGGCTGGGATGCAACTTCCGCAAAGTGATCAAGTCTCGGTAGAGCCGCAGTATGCCGGCATGAGGCGAGATCGCGGTCTTCGACCAATCCAGCTTGCATTTTTCGAATGTGCCTAGGGCTTGTGGATCGAAGAAGTCGCTCTCGGAGTAATGCGACCCTAGTTCCTTCTTGCGTCCTTCGCGAACCGCATCACCCAGATTACGATCCTCGAAACTCGTGAAGTAAAGAAAAGGCGCGGTCTCTCCATATTCCTCTCCCATAAAAAGCATGGGCAAAAAGGGTGAGCAAACAGTCAGGACCGCCGCCAGTTTCTGTTCTCCGAGAGAAAGCAGGCTGGCGAGACGTTTGCCGCGGCTGGTATTGGCAATCTGATCGTGATTCTGAATGAACCCGACAAATTGCTCGCCTGGACGGTCAATCGAGGAGTTGCCGTGATGGCGCTGGCGATAGCGCGAGTATTTCCAGTCGAAGACAAATCCGTCGCGAATGGACTTTGCCAGGTCGGCCAGGCTGCCGAAATCCATGAGAAAGCCCTGGCGCTGATGTGTCAGGACGGTGTAGAGCGCGTGGTGAAAGTCGTCGTGCCATTGGGCATCCAGCGCGTATCCTCCTTTGGCACGAGGATTGATAATCCGTACATCATCGAGGTCGCTCTCGGCGATCAGCCACGCCTGGCGGTTAAGAACCCGGGCCTCATTTTGAAAAGCGTCCGACAGTTCGTCGAGAACGTGGCGGGCGCCGAAGTCGTAGATGCCATGAATCGCGTCAAGACGCAGTGCGTCCATGTGACATTCGGTGAGCCAGTACAAAGCGTTGTCGATGATGAAACGCCGAATGCCGTCGCTTCCAGGGCCGTCAAAGTTGATTGCCTTTCCCCAGGGCGTGTGGTGGGCGTCGGTAAAGCAGGGGGCATACTCTGGAAGGTAGTTTCCTTCCGGACCGAGGTGGTTGTAGACCACGTCCAGTACGACCGCGAGGCCGTGCTGGTGGCATGCGTCGACCAGTCTCTTCAGGCCAACCGGGCCGCCGTACGAAGATTGGGGCGCGTACAGGCTGGCGCCGTCGTATCCCCAATTTCGATTCCCCGGAACTTCCGCCACCGGCATGATCTCGACCGCAGTGATGCCGAGATCGCGCAGGTAAGGCAGCCGAGGAATTACGCTTTCAAAGGTGCCGTCAGGAGTGAAGGTGCCCGTGTGAAGTTCGTAGATAATAAAATCCTTCAGCGGAATTCCCGACCAACCCTGATCCGACCAGTTAAATGATGAGGGATTCACAATGCGGGACGGACCGTGTACGCCGTGGGGTTGCCAGCGTGAAACGGGATCAGGACGCTCGCGATTGTCTTCGAGGACGTAAAGATAATCAGTCCCCTCTTTGACGTCTGGAACCGTCGCCGTGAACTCGGCGCTCTCCGGGTCCGCAGAACGAGTCAGGGGGATGGTGCGGGGACGTTCGCCCAGAATCCGAACTGCGAGGTTGGTCAGATTCGGCGCCCAGACCCGGAATTCGGCAGTGCCGTCGCCGCGAACCGATGCGCCGAATCGAAGTTGCCAACCTTTTTCAGTCGGGCTATTCGGCATCGGCCGGACCTTTGGGGTCACCGCCAACGCTTAGCAGCAGCGCAACCGGCAAATGGGCGAACGCATCCGCAACGCGCAGGACGACATCGCCGTTTCGCTGAACCGGAACCACCGTTTTTCCGGTGAACACATCGCGATATGAGCTCGTGGAAAGCTGCTTGCGCAGGACAACTTCGGTGTCACCCCAGGTCTCGACTGCGACGGGTAATCGTGCGCCGGTTTCAAGCTGGGTAAAAAAGCGTCCCGCCAACGCCACAACGGTGGTTCCCCGAAAGGAGCGGGCGAACGCGATTACGTGCTTGTTCTTTTCTCCGGCCGCGCGCAGGGGCACGTAGCTGCCCTTGGCAAACAGTTGGCGATGTTCCTGCCTGAAGCGCAGAGCACTGCGAGTCACATAAAGTTTCAGACTACCGTCGGCGGGATCCGCCACCAGTCGATCGACGAGTGCAGCCCGGTCGCCAGACTCAGCATCTTGCAGCTGTTCGAGCAGAGCCTGAAGGCGCTCGTAGTCAACCTGACGCCGGTTGTCCGGGTCGGCCAGGCTAAAGTTCCACACTTCGGTTCCCTGGTAGAAATCCGGCAGACCTGGGGCCGCAATCTTCAGGACCGTCTGGGAGAGCGAGTTGAATATTCCGGCGCTCGCAATCCTCGACTGGAACGGAACGAACTGGTCGAGGAACGCTCCATTGACGGAGCGGTTCAGCATGCTATCCAGAAAGGTATGAAAGGCGCCTTCGTATTCCGTGTTGGGATTGATCCAACTGGTGTTGACTTTCGCCTCGCGCAGCGCCTTCTCCATATAAGTGTGGATTCGGCCGACAAAATCCGCGTACCCAGCGTCGTCCGTCGGGCGCAGAGGCCAAGCGCCCAGCAGCGTTTGATAGAGGAAGTACTCCTCGTTCGCGCTGGGAACCGCCTCGCCCGCCACCTGGATCTTCTTTTCCTGATTCACTCGTTGCCAGGCGCGAATCGCCCGGTACCATTCCGCCGGAATTTCCGACAGAACGTTGATGCGGGCGCGGACATCCTCGCTCCGCTTGGTGTCGTGCGTGGAGCTGGCCAGCATTGCATTTCGCCACGAGCGGCGGCGCGCCAGATTCTTGCCGTGGAAAAAGGCGGTCGCCACTCCAAACTTATCGGGAGACCCGCCAACCTCATTCAGGGAAAGTAATGGACAGTAGCGATAGAACGCCGTGTCCTCCAGCCCTTTGGCCATGACCGGCCCGGTGAGTTGCTGAAAGCGCATCACGAATAACCGGCGCTCGGCGCGGTCCGCTTCGCCGATGCTGTCCGGATCCTTGAGCAGCAGCAGATCTTGAATGAAATCGAAGACCGATCCGCTGGTGGCCGGATTGCGGCGCTTCGCGGTCTTGATGGCAGCGCGGATGTAGCGTTCGTCCTGTTCGTCGGGATGCTGGGTATCGGTCCGGATGTATGTCCGGTAGACCGGGAAACAGGCGATGACTTCACGCAACGCATCCCGCAAGCTTTCCAAAGTGAAGTCGCGGGAGCGGCGATGCTGCTCAGAAATGCGATCCAGACGCCGGGAAAGCACGTTCAGCTCGCTGGACATCGAAACCTGCATGACCAGCCGCTTGCTCTCATAGATCAAATCGGAATAGCTCTGTGACCATCCGGTGAACTTCCGGTAGAGGCGCTGGAAGAAACGCGCCTTGGAAGCGTCGACAAAAAGTCCGTTGAGAAGATTAAGAAATCCGTAGCCGGTGGTCCCTTCGATCGCCCAGCCCGGACGCAACTCTTCGTTGCCGACAAGAATCTTTTCCGCCGCCAGGTACACCCGCCGGCGGGCGCCTTTACCCGAGCCATTTGTCGAGGGGCGGCCCGACAGCGGAGCCTGGGCCTGAAGATCCTCAAAATAACGGAGCGGGTCGAACAAACCATCGGGGTGGTCGATGCGAATTCCCGAGACCAGCGACTTCTGTATGAGTTCAAACGGAATGCGATGGACGATGGCGAATACTTCCGGGCTCTCCACCCGGATCGCAGCCAGGTCGTTGATGTCGAAAAAGCGCCGGTAATTAATTTCATCGGACGCGACTCGCCAGAAACTCAGGCGGTAGGCCTGATCATCCAAGAGTTTCTCCAGCGAATCGAAGCTGTGAGGATCTCCCTTGGCGCCGTTGATGACGGTCAATACTTCCTTCAGACAAACGCTGACTACAGCGCTGTCCTCGACCAGGGCTGCAACTCTGCGCCGGATGACCTCTTTTTCTCGCTGGCGCTCCCGCACGCGCGCAAGGTCGGTATCTTCGCGCCGCGGAAGGTGTGAGATCGCGGTGATTATGCTCTCCAGTTCCAGCACGTGACCGTCGCTGTCGGACAGCTTTTCCTTTGCCTTTACCAGAGTTCTTTCGAGCAATGGGGACCATGAACGCGGCGCCAGGGGAAAATGGGTCCCAAGGGAATCCAAAGCAAATCCACCGCCATCATAAAACGCTCGAATCGACTGGCTTTCGAGAACGGTACCAAACTGATCCGGCAGAAAGGGCAACAAAACTTTATTTGCCAGCTCTGACTTAGGGGGATTCCAATCGATGTCAAAGTGCCGGGAGTAATCCGAACTGGGCCCGTTCTCCAGCACGTCCCACCACCAAAGATTGGAGGGATGAGTGATGCACATGTGGTTGGGCACCACGTCGACAACCAGACCCATGGCGCGCCGCTTCAAGTTTTCGGCAAATTCAGTGAATTGCTCCTCGGAGCCAATTTCGGGATTGAACCGGGTGTGATCGGTGACGTCGTAGCCGTGCATGCTGCCAGGATGGGCCATGAGAAAAGGAGACGTGTAGCAGTCGGTGATCCCCAAATCGTGCAGGTACGCGACCACGGCAGTGGCCTGGGGAAACGTAAAACCCTGGTTGAGCTGAAGGCGATAGGTTGAACACGGGATATATGCCGGTTCTAGTGAAGCTCTGCTGTTCACTCAATCGCCTCAATCGTAGTCGGGATGTAGTCAAACCCATGGCGGACATCGTGGCAAGGAACTGCCATGCGTCCGAATGCAGTATAAACAGATGGCGCCGGTCGTGCGGAACCAGAAGCCAGGTATCCGCATCAAAGCCCCGGAACAGTTGCGCAGCGTACGGGTGTTGCTGATAACCTATGCTGACTACCCGCAGGGGACGACTCCCCAAAGATGCAAGAGCGGTCGGGACGGTTGTTTATGCAGGTCTGTTCCGGCGACTCTATGACGAATCCGATTGCCCTACTCGCCCCTCGTCGCGCGTGTAGTGTGGTAAACACCCAGGAGATTTGATGGAACGGTACGTATGTATTCACGCCCATTTCTACCAACCGCCACGGGAAAATGCCTGGTTGGAGGCGGTGGAATATCAGGATTCCGCTTACCCCTATCATGACTGGAACGAACGGGTCACCGCCGAGTGCTATGCGCCCAACAGCGCCTCGCGAATTCTGGATGGCGACGGGAGAATTCTTCAGATCGTCAATAATTATTCGAAGATCAGCTTCAACTTTGGGCCGACCCTGCTTTCCTGGATGGAGCAGAAAAGCCCATCCGTCTACGAAGCCGTCCTGACCGCCGACCGGGAGAGCCAAAAGCTTTTTTCCGGGCACGGCTCGGCGGTGGCGCAAGCCTACAACCATATGATCCTTCCCCTGGCGACACGCCAGGATAAGTACACGCAGATTCTCTGGGGGATCCGGGATTTCGAAAAACGATTCGGACGCCAGCCCGAAGGCATGTGGCTTCCCGAAACTGCGGTGGATCTGCAAACGCTCGAAGTGCTGGCAGAGCTCGGCATCAAATTCACGATTCTCGCCCCCTATCAGGCAGGACGGGTGAGGCCGCTGGGCGGACGGGTGTGGCGCAAGGTGGACGGGGGTCGGATTGATCCTTCCATGGCCTACGCAGTTCGCGTCGGTTCGGGCAAAGCGATCAACGTCTTTTTTTACGATGGGCCAATATCAAGAGCGATTGCTTTTGAAGATCTTTTGGCAGATGGCAAGCGATTTTCGGAGCGGCTCCTGGGTGCATTTTCGGATGCCCGCACCTGGCCTCAGCTGGTTCACATCGCCACCGACGGCGAGACGTACGGACATCATCGCGCTTACGGTGACATGGCGCTGGCTTTCGCCCTGCACGATATCGAGACCAGCCAGGTGGCGAAGCTGACCAACTACGGCGAGTATCTGGAAAAACATCCGCCCACCATGGAAGCGAAGATCATCGGAAACACTTCCTGGAGTTGCGCCCACGGGGTGGAGCGCTGGCGCAGCAATTGCGGTTGCAATTCAGGAGGACATGGCGACTGGAACCAGGAGTGGAGAGCACCGCTGCGGCAGGCCTTCGACTGGCTGCGCGATAAAGCTGCTCCGCTGTATGAGACCGAGGCCAGGAAGCTTTTTCCAAATCCCTGGCAAACCCGGGATGCGTATGTCAACGTAGTTCTTGACCGTTCGCGCGCCAACGTGGTTGGCTTCATGACCGAGCAAACAAGGCGGGAGCTCTCGCCGGCGGAAACCGTGACCGGGCTGAAGCTGCTTGAACTGCAGCGTTACCTGATGCTGATGTACACCAGCTGTGGCTGGTTCTTTGACGAAGTGTCCGGAATAGAAACGGTGCAGGTAATTCAGTACGCCGGCCGCGCCTTGCAATTGGCCGGGCAATTGTTCTCGGAGGACATGGCTACCCCTTTCCTCGAGCTGCTGGCCCAGGCGCGCAGCAACCTTCCGGAGCAAAAGGACGGGCGATCCATCTACGAACGCTACGTTCAACCAGCAATGGTCGATCTGGAAAAAGTCGGCGCCCACTACGCGATCAGCTCTCTCTTTGAGGAATACGGACAAAACACGCGTATCTACTGTTACGACATTGAACGCCAGGATTACCGGATATCACGCCAGGGCCGCTTGAGAGCGGTGTTGGGGCAGGCCAACGTTACTTCGGAAATCACCTGGGATTCGGGCCAGATCACATTCGGCGCCTTGCACCTCGCGGACCACAGCGTGGTCGGCGGAGTGCGGAAATTCCAGGGCGACGACTCTTATCAAACTCTTGATCAGGCCTTCGAAAGTACGCTCGCCGGCGGAGACCTGGCCGAACTTGTGCGGTTGGTCGATAAGAACTTCGGTTCGGGAACATACTCTCTGCGCGTGCTCTTCCGCGACGAGCAGAGAAAAATTCTCGGCATCATGCTGGAAGAGGCTACCGATAAGGCTCGCGCCATGTATCGCAATTTCCACGACGAACATGCCCACCTGATTCGGATCGTCAGTGACTTGTCGGTGCCGCTACCACGGCGCTTCCGGCTCGCTGTCGACTTCACCCTCAACTCGGACCTGCTCGATGTCTTTTCCGCCGAGGAACTCGATCTGAACAAGGCTACGCAGATCCTGGAGGAGATTCGCCGCACCGGCGTGACTCCCGATGCTGTGACTCTGGAATTCGCGCTACGCAAGACGATCGAGCGCTTGTTCGACCGATTCGTCGCCGATCCCATGGAGCCGGGCTTGCTTTCTCGCTTGCAGGAATCGATTGAGCTTGTTCTTCGCCTGCCTTTTGAAGTCCGCCTGTGGGACGCCCAGAACACCTATTACCGCATGATGCGCGATTTCGCCACCACGGTAAGCGAACGTGCCGAGCACGGCGATGCCGAGGCGCGAGCCTGGCTGGAGGGATTCATAAACCTTGGTGAAAAGCTGAAAGTGAAAGTCCAGATCAACGCGCCGGTCAGCGCTTGAGCACGTTACTGCCACTCGAAAGTGTCATTCGGAGCTAGCGAGATTGTCATCCTGAGCGGAGTGTCTGCTTCGCTTCGCGAAGCAGACACGCAGTCGAAGGACCCCCTACGCGCGGTATCGCCCTTGCGGTTTATGGCTCAACCAGACCTTCTCTTTCGGCCACCGTTAAGCTGTCAGGGGTCCTTCGACTCCGCCGGTCCATTCGCGCAGCGAATGAACTGGCTGCACTCAGAATGACAAAGCGCGGATGGCTTAGGCCTTCGCGTCCTGGCGGGCGCGTTGGATATCCTTTACGTCGCCCATGGCGATAATGACGGCCTCTCTGCCGACAACGGAATCGTCAGGCGGGTTTACCAGCAGTTCGGGGGAGTTTTCCGCGGCTGGGCGTTTCAGCCCAAGCACGAGAAGGTTGTAGCGACCTTTTAAATTCAGCTCGTGTAATGCACTTCCTGCCCACGGAGAAGAATTTTGTACCTCGATCTCTTCTACCCGCAGCGTCTTGCCTTGCTCCTTCAGCATGAGATCGAGAAATCCAACCACGTGCGGCCGGATGAGCTCGCTGGCCATACGCAGACCGCCGATATGGCTCGGCGAAACGGTGGTATTGGCTCCGGCGCGCAGCATTCGTTCGGAAAACTTGCGTTCGGCGGAGCGAGCCACGATGCGCATCTTGGGGAAACGCTGCCGCACGATTACGGTTACGACCAGATTATCTTTGTCGAGCGGCAGAGCGACGATCATCCCGCTGGCGCGACTCAATCCCGCTTTCTCCAGAATATCTTCCTCGGTCGCGTCGCCGACGACGTAGAGTACGTCGTGCAATGCCTCAGGATGCAGCTCCTTCAACTTCTTGATGTTTTCTTCGGAAAGATCCACCACGACATGGGGAGTGTTGGTTTTTCGCAGCTCAGCCACGGCATGCCGGCCGGTATCGCCGAGGCCGCAAACAATATGGTGGCCGGTCAGCTCGTCAATATGTCGCTGCATTCTGCGCCTCCAAAAAGGGTTGGTGAACTCCACTTCCACCAGGAAGGCGGCCACCACCGAAAAAACATAGACCGTGATTGCCACCCCGAACAGCACGATGCCGATGTTGAACACGCGCAGCGCGGGATTATGGCTGGTATCGACAATCTCGCCGTAGCCCACTCCGGCCAGGGTGATCACCGCCATGTACAGGGCCTGGAGGAACGTGACGGATGGACCGCCGATAAGCCGATATCCAGTAGTGCTGATTACGATCAGGCCCAGCAGGAGGGACATCGCGAGCAGGAGCCGTTTACGGAGGGCCATGGGGCTATCGCCGCCATTCGTCGATCAGATTGGCGACCAGGCCGCTCCAACCCGTCTGGTGGCTGGCGCCCAGACCCATTCCACTGTCGCCGTGGTAATACTCGTTGAAGAGCAGGCATTGGTTCCAGTGCGGATCCTCCTGAAACTTGTTGTAGAAGCCGAAGCACGGTCGCTTGCCATCGGCACCCCGCTTGAAAATCGAAATCATGCGATTGGCAGCTTCCTCTGCGATTTCATGCGGCGTCACCGGCTCATTCTTGCTGCCGGGAGTGGCTAAAGAGAACTTGCTGCCGACCGCGTCACCGAAGCGCAGGAAGGAGTGGATCAGCAGGTAGGAAGTCGGGAACCACACCGGCCCGCGCCAATTGGAATTTCCTCCCATCAGTTTCACCGCCGCCTCCGCGGGCTCGTACCCCATGGAGCGATCGCCAAACTGGAAGGGATGCTGCTCGTGATACTTGGATAGGCTTCGAATGCCGTATGGCGACAGAAATTCCTCCGGATCCCAGATGCGCTCCAGCAGGCGCTTGAACTGGTTGGGATCGGCGATCGAGAGCACGTAGCGCTTTTGTCCATCGCCCACGGTGTAACAGGCGTCTCCGACCAGGTCGGGGCGGTTTTTGATGAACCACTCGACATCCCGCAAAAAGCCGGGATGAGCCGCGAGTTCTTCGCTTTCCAGAACTTCGATGGCGTAGAGCGGAATCAGACCCACCAGCGAGCGCAGCCGAAATTTCTGGAATTCGCCGTTGGGATAGCGCAGTACATCGTAGAAGAATCCTTCCTGTTCATCCCATAGCTGGTAGTTGCGGCCACCCATCTTCTTCATGGCCGCGCCGATGTAGATGAAGTGCTCGAAAAATTTGGTGGCCACGCCTTCGTACACCGGGTCCGTGTTGGCCAGTTCCAAGGCGATGCGCATGAGATAAAGACAGAAGAAACCCATCCAGCCGGTTGCATCCGACTGTTCCAGAATGGCTCCGTTGGGAAATTTCTCGCCCCGATCGACCACCGCAATATTATCTAGCCCCAGAAACCCGCCCTCGAAAACGTTGTTGCCCTGGCTATCCACCCGGTTTACCCACCAGGCAAAGTTCATCAACAGCTTGTGCAGGCATTTTTCCAGGAAGACGGTGTCGCCCTTGCCCGTCCGCTGCTTTTCCATCTGGTAGACGCGCCAGCAAGCCCAGGCGTGCACCGGCGGGTTAAGGTCGGAGAATCCCCACTCGTAGGCGGGAATCTGGCCATTGGGATGTTGGAACTGTTCGAACAACAGCACCCACAAATTTTCCTTGGCGAACTCGGGATCTACCAGCGCCAGCGTGGTGCACTGAAATGCCAGGTCCCAGGCGGCAAACCAGGGAAACTCCCACTTGTCGGGCATGGAAAGAATGCGCATCGAGTTGAGATGGCGCCAGTGAATGTTGCGCCCGCGCTTGCGCGACTCCGGCGGAGGAGCCTTGGGATTGTCGCCTTCGAGCCACCGATTCACATCCCAGAGGTAGATCTGTTTGCTCCAGAGCATTCCAGCCAGAGCCTGGCGCTGAATCAGTTTTTCGTCGGCGGTGGCCAATGGCGGATGCACAGCGGCATAGAACTCATCGGCTTCAGCCTTGCGTTGCCGGACAATTTCATCCACCTCGCTGAGCGGAGCCGGTAGCTTCTCTGGAGTGAGGCGCAAACGCAAAACCATCGACCCGCCCGCTGGAACCGTCTGCCGGTAGTGGATACACGCTTTCGTGCCCGTCTTCTCCGGATTCACGCAGTCTTCGTGATGAATAATGTGACGGTGGAACGCATCCTTCACATGAGGCTTGCGGTTCTCGGCACACCCGTAAAGTTTGACTGCATTGTTCTCGTTGTCCGTGAATAACGGCTCGCCACCCGGTTGGGCGTAAAGATACTGGGTTCCCAGCGCATAGGGAAACTGTAGATTGCGCAGACTGGCGGCAGCGTTCGCACCGTCGGCAACGAGCGTGATGTGGTTGGCGGACTTTTTCAGTCCGATGGAGGGCTCCGCTCCCGGCGTTTCCGTCCAGGCCCAGGTATTGCGGAACCAGAGGTGCGGCATCAAATGTAGTTCCGCGGCTTCCGGCCCGCGGTTGATGGCCTCGATGCGCACGCAGATATCCTCCGGCCCGGCTTTGGCATATTCGACGAAGACATCGAAGTAGCGGTCGTCGTCGAAGATTCCCGTATCCAGCAGTTCGTATTCGCGCGCACCGACGTGTCCCCAGCGGCTTCGGTTTTCGTCAATCAGTTGCTGATATGGAAACGCCCGCTGCGGATACTTGTACAGCACCTTCATATAACTATGCGTGGGCGTGTTATCGAGGTAGAACCAGTATTCTTTTACATCCTCGCCGTGGTTGCCCTCGTTGCCGGTAAGGCCGAACATCCGCTCTTTAAGAATGGGATCGCGGCCATTCCACAAGGCCAGCGCGAAGACCAGAAGCTGATAGCGGTCGCAGATTCCCGCGATGCCGTCTTCGCCCCAACGATAGGCTTTACTGCGAGCCATGTCGTGGGTGAGGAATTCCCAGGCACAGCCATCGGCGCTATAGTCCTCGCGGACGCTGCCCCAGGAGCGCTCGCAGACGTAAGGTCCCCACTCCCGCCAGGGCGGCACCATTCCGGTATAGGGTTCCAGCAGGCGCTGATGCTCTTTGCTGAGAATTTGAGTCCCGCGTTTGGCAGTCATAGAGGATTCAGGCCCGGTCAGCCACGAACCAAACTCTTGCTGGAGGCAGCCATAAAGTCTTCCAGCCCGTACTGCATGAGGTCTCCAATACGTTCAATGCTCAGGTCAGCCGGAGGATAGGCTGCGATGATTTTGGGGTCAAGGGCATAATGTCCCTGCCGCACAAAGACCGTAGTTACTCCGCTTCCCCATATTTTCTTGACCGCTGTGAGAATGCGAATTTTGTCGTCCACCAATACGTAGTGGTCCGCGGGGTAGCGTTGTCGAACGTCGTCCAGTTCATGTTCTTTGTGGACATAGATGAGAACATTTCCATTGACCCCGTCAAACAATCCCGAGCGCCGAATCTTGCGGGGTTGAAAGACGACGTCGCCGTCCGAGAGAATCGCCGGCTGTCCCCACTGCGAGGCATGCTCCAGCACATCGAGGGAATTAGGGAACAATCGGTTGGCAAAGTGATATTCAACCAGGAATTCGGACACCGCCAGCAAATTCGGATCCCGCGGATTCTCGGTGCGATAGCGCTGCAGCGCGCCCAGGTAATCGGCATATCCCAGTTCGGTGCGTAGCTCTTCGAACAGAGCCCAATACCGCCGCTGGCGTTCTTGTCCGACCTGGTTGGTCAGATATTGCTTGAGGTCGGCGGAGACACGATCATTGTCCAGCAGAGTATTGTCGACATCGAACAGGAAAACTACAGCTTTGGACATCGTAAGCCTGCCTTCTCTGTGTGATGACCAGCTCTAGATCTCCACCCCAGCCTTCGGGTCCCACATGCGGAAGCCGCCGATGAAGGCATTTTCATTGTCGCCCAGGCGTGTATTCAGCGGCAGTTTCGTCAGCCGCTTGGAGTTTCCGCCGCCCAGCACAACCTCATCGGCGCACAAAGCGGCACGGAGTTCGTCGACGACTTTGAGAACATGATGCTCCCACTTTTTCTTCCCTAGACGTTCCAGTCCTCGCACCCCGAGGTAGTCTTCGTAGGTCTTGCCCTTCCGGTAAGGCAAATGGCCCAATTCCATTGGTTCAAGGCGTCCGTTGACAATCATTGCGGAGCCCAGACCGGTGCCCAGCCCCAGGAAAAGCATGCGTCCTTTCTTATAGCTTCCCAAAGCCTGCATGGCGGCGTCATTGATGATCCTGACGTCGCGATTCAAGGCCTTCTTGAAGTCGAAGCGCACCCACCCCGGGCCGAGATTGTGCGGCTCGCGGAAAGGCTGGCCATGCACGACTGGTCCGGGGTAGCCCATTGAGATCACGTCGTAATCCCAATCCTTCACCGTCTCGTTGACCTTGCTGGTCATCTCGGCGGGCCGCAATTTCGGGCCGGACGCGAACTCCCGCTTCACTTTCTGCCCGGTAGCCAGAAGTTTGATATGGGTGCCGCCCACGTCGATGACCAATACTTTCCGCTTGGATTTCATGCAGGTCTTATCCCTTTTTGCGCTCGGCATGGCCGCCAAATTCAAAGCGCATGGCCGAAAGCAGTTTGTGTGCGAAATCACCTTCCCCGCGCGAGGTAAAGCGATCGTAAAGCGCGGCGCTAAGCACCGGCACCGGCGCGCCTTCGTCGATGGCGGCCAGAATTGTCCACCGCCCTTCTCCGGAGTCCGACACGCTGCCCGAGAAGTTGGCAAGATCGGGTTGCTTGGCCAGCGCGCTGGCAGTGAGATCCAGCAGCCATGAGGCTACGACGCTACCGCGACGCCACACTTCGGCCACGTCCGCCAGATTAAAGTCATATTGATAGTGCTCGGGATCACGCAGCGGAGTCGTTTCCGCATCTTGGGCGTGAGTTTTCTTTCCGACGTTGGCGTGCGAGAGAATGTTCAACCCCTCGGCATAAGCAGCCATGAGTCCGTACTCGATGCCGTTGTGGACCATCTTCACAAAGTGTCCGCCACCGGGAGGACCGCAATGCAGATATCCATTTTCCGCCGTGCCTTGGCCGGGCGTGCGGCCCGGCGTCGGATCGGCATTGCCCTTTCCCGGCGCGAGTGTCCGGAATATGGGATCGAGTCGATCGACCGCTACCTTGGAACCGCCAATCATCAGGCAGTATCCCCGCTCCAGTCCCCAGACACCTCCGCTGGTTCCAACATCAACGTAGTGGATTCCCTTCTTATCGAGCTCTTTCGCGCGCCTTATGTCGTCAATGTAATAAGAGTTTCCGCCGTCGATCACCACGTCGTCTTTCGCCAGAAGGGGAGTGAGTTCAGCCAGCGTAGAGTCGACAAAGGCCGCCGGAACCATCAGCCATAGCGCTCTCGGCTGGCTGAGCTTGGACACGAAATCAGCCAGCGACGAAGATCCCGTGGCCTGATCTTTGACCAGGCTCTGCACCACCTCTGGACTCCTGTCGAAGACCACGCACTGGTGTCCGCCCTTGATCAGGCGTCTCACCATATTTGCACCCATTCTTCCGAGACCTATCATTCCTAGCTGCATTTTGAACTCCTCATTAATGTTGACGAAAAGCGGTTGGACGTCGGGGACAGAAATAATAAAGGATGGGCGGACTTAGACTCCAGGCAAAGAGCGTCCGGGTCTTGCAGGCCTCTAGCGAAGTCGAAAACCTGGGTGTCATCAAAGCGCTCCTTGGTACCACCTGGCCCGGTCCGCTTAGCGATCCTGCTCGAATTGTAGCTAGACCTTTTCGGCGTCTTTGCTGTTCTTGAATGAATCCTTGATGGATTTGACTCTATAGGCGATAAAATCGCCTTCGTGTTTGGTCTTTATGGTGGCCTTTTCTGTCTCGGCCACCTTCCACACCCGCTCATACATTTCCGCGCTCACCAGAACTTGGCCGCCCTCCGCGGCGGAACAATAGCGCGCCGTCCGGTTGACCACGTCGCCGATCACGGTAAATTCCATGCGGTCCGCCGTCCCGACGAAACCATGCACAACCTCTCCGCAGTGAACTCCAATGCCAAACTCCCGGCAGGGTTCGCCGCGCCGCCCCCGGTCCTGGTTGAGGCGCGCCACGGCGGCCTGCATCTCGACCGCCGCCAGTACCGCATTCTGATGCTGCTCGGGGTCGCTCTCCGGACTTCCAAACACAGCGAGGATAGCGTCTCCCATGTACTTGTCAATGGTGCCGTTGCGGGCGAACAAAACCGGCACGACCGCGGCAAAATATTCGTTCAATAAATGCACGACTTCATCCGGATCCATTTCATGGGCCAGATTGGTGAAGCCGCGAATATCCGCATTCAAAATGGTCACTTCGCTGCGTTCGCCACCCAGGCGCAGACGTCCGCGAAGCGTGAGCAACCGTTCGGCCACCTTGGGCGAAAACTGCCGCATAAGGTTGGCCTTGGCGGTCCATTCTTTTTTCAACAGGGATTGCAAGCGGTGTGTGGCCACCGCCATGGCGGCATATTGTGCCACGACCACCAGTAAACGCAAGTCCTCATCCGAAAAACCGGTCTCGCCGCTGATCGCGCCGCCGCAGATGACGCCTACCACCTCGTTTTGCCAGACCAGCGGAGCATACATACCCAGGTCGATGGCATTCTGCATAACGCTCTTGCTGATGTCGGACTCGACGTTTCGCCGCCATACAAAAGCCTTCTGCTCGGTGATGGCACGCCGCGCCAGGGTCTCGCTCAAGTAGGGTTGCCGCGAGGAATTGTAAGCCTTCAAAAGGAGATTTCCGGTATTGGCTTCGCGGAGGACGAGCGCCCAACTCTCCACCTTCGGGAACAGCTGGCACAAGCTGGCGACAACCGCCGGCAGCAGCGCGTCCAGAGTGACCTTGGTAGTGAATTGAAGGGGCAGGTCGCAAATCAGGCCCAGGCGACGTGCGGTCTCATCCTTTGTGCCGGGCAACGGTCCGAGGCTCACCTGGTTGGCGGCCACGTCATTGGTGATCGAAAGAGCGGGTCCAACCCCGCGCTCCTGCGCGGGCAATGCGGCTCCCGCTTCAAGATAACTGGTGGGAGCGCTGGCCTGGCCCACCTCCAGTGATTCAACCCGCAGGGTGGTTTCTCCCACGTGGATCACATCGTTCAGGCTGAGTTCCTGCTTGCCACAGCCCTTGATCTCCCGGTCATTTATCTTCGTGCCATGCGAGCTGTCGAGGTCTTCCAGCCACCAAGAACGGCCTTCGTACCAGATCCGGCCATGCAAACGGGAAACCTTCGCGTCGGGAGACAGGTCAAGGCCAATCGGAAACTTAGCTTCCGCCCGGCCAAATACAAATTCTCTTTCGGAGGTCGTATGGACCCTGGGTCGGCCACGGTAGGAGCATGCGATGCGCATCTCGGGTTTAAAAGAATCGCACTGGGCAGCTGAGAAGTCCCGCTAACCGACGGTCGAAAATCTGCCGCCGCCGCACGGCGCCGGAAGCAAACTTTGCCATTTCCGGTTATGCGTCAGAAAGTGTACCCAACTCCCAGCAGTGGCACCGGCTTGTAGCTGAGTCCACCCTCGTCTAGCCGCACCAGAACATTGGCCGTTACCACCAGCTTCGAAAGCTTGCCCAGAGGACGAATCTTCACGCCCATGGAAGCGTTCGTGACGTTGTAGGATACCGCGCCGCTGCTCAGGGTCAGATTGTTGCGCGCGATGGTGTTGGGGTTCGGGTTCACCGTACAAGTCCCGCAGTTGGCAAGAAATTGCTGAGGTATGACCGACAGCTTTTGCGTGCCAAATGTCTCGTTGCCGATGACTTGTTCGGTCGACAATATGTGTTGTCCGATGATGTCGAAGGACCCGGTCAGCCATTTTGTGATCCAGGCGTCGGCACCGACGGAGTAAGCGAAATCGTTAGGCACGTTGGCTTTCGTGCCCGTGCCCAAATCGCCCGCGGCGATGGATTTAGTGTTCCATTCGAAGCCCACCAAAGCGTGCGGCGAAATACGTGCGCGATAGGAGAAAATCGCAAACGGCTTGATGCCATAACTCCCCGAACCCAGGTAATTCACCGCATCCCCGGTGGGCAAGCGCACATCCAGGCCGGCGGCGACGCCGGCGCGTTCGCCGTGCCAGGCCGTCCACTTCACTCGCGCCACGACATCGCCGATTCCGGTCGCTGAATTGTTAGGCTTGCTGCCGCCGGTAAAGGCGGCATCGGGAAACGTATGATGCAAGCAGCTGGGATCAGCGGTTGGATCCGCGATATTGCTGCAACCATTCCATAGGTGGTCGTGAAACAAACCCGAACCCAGGATGATGGTGTCGTTCGAGGTCACGTTCATGCGCACGTTCTCGAACGGAATCACCGCCGACACGTCGATATTCTGGGTAAGACCAAACGTCACATAGGTCGTGTATTGATTGACCTTCAGATCGATCGAATTCTGCGTGCTGACGACGTCCCGGACGAACGCGCAGCCATTCAGATTTGCGGCCGTGTTGATCGAACAGGTGTGACCCGGATTATCGATGGAATCGTCAGCGTGAGTAAGAACCACCGGAATATCGTGCAGATTCACGGTGTCGATCTTGTCGAAATTGAAGAATTGATAGCTGAATCCAACGAAAAGGCGATGGCGTCCTACGGTTTCCGCACGCTCTCCAAGGATTGGCCCCAGACTATCGTTGCTGGTAACGAAAGTCTTGAGCGAAGGATCGTAAGTCAGAACAAATCCCGAGGATGGCGAGGCCAGGGGCAGGAGATTGGCCTGACGGCCGATGTCAGCTGTTAACGGCCGAAAGGCATCCAGAATGCTGGTATCGAAGTGACCTTCGTGGCCCTGGAATGCAAACAACCCGCTTTGCGAAAATGCGAACGGCTGGTCAGCTCCATATTCCTGGGGGATCACACAGGCAAGCTTGCCATTTGCATGCGCACAAGGACCTTGGCCAAAAGCGCCGGCACCGGTAAGAAGCAAACCGGCGAGCATGCCGAATACTGCCTTTTTCATCATCTTAGCTCTCCCCAAGCTAAATTGAATTACCCGTGTCTATGGTCCAGGTCTGCCGGTATTTGCCTGGTCGATTGCGCTATTAGCGATATACGAAGTGACAAAGTGTACCCGGCCCGCACCGTTTGTTCAAGTGCAATCCCGGTCTCGTAGCCCGCGAAGTGGCTGTATTTGCTAGTCTAAGCACCCGAACCACTGCCCCAGCGGGGGCGGAAGCGATTTATTTATTGCACATCGCCGATCACCCAGGTTCCATTCGACTTGAGCAAATGGAACACTGCTTTGTCGCTGTGGCTCATGGGTTTTTGTCCCCGCACCGTGTATTCCTGCAGAAGCGAGGCGTTGACCGTCGCCTTCTGACTATCTGTAGCGACATCAATGCTGTCGATTCGGACATCCATGCGATACGCCACGGCCATGCCGAAAACCTGTTTGTACTTGTCATACCGGTTCCCGATGCTGGGCCAGATTTTGCGCAAACTGTCTGCATTCCTTTGCTCGAAGGCGTCGGCATATTGCTGAACCAGGCTAGTGATGGCCGGGCGTTCGTCAATTTTGGCCGGCGCTATGTCGACCTTGGCAGCGGGTTGCGGAGGAGGAGGTGTCGTCTCCTGTCTGATGGCCGCCAGTTTGGCATTGATTTCGCCGACATAGCGACGCGCATCCCCCGCGTGAGATCCCCCGCCCTGCGCCACGGACTGGAAGCTATTTCGCGCAGACTCCAGGGCATTCCTGTCGTTCGCGGATTGATAGCGTTGCACAATCTGCTGGAAGTCCGTCTCGTACTGGCGATGAGCCTCGGCCTGATCGATTTCCGCGGACAGAGATCCGGGATCGCCGCCCGCCTGTTTGATCTGATCGACTTTTTGCCGGGCAGAGGAAAAATTCCCTTGCCCTAGATCTCGCTGCGCCCCGGCACGGAGATCGGCAACCTGCTGTTCGCGCTGTTGCTGCTGCCCCAGGCTTCCGATCTTAGCGTCCACGTTCTCGCGTAATTGAACCGCTTCCGATTTCCTTGGCCCACCCAACTGAATGACCTGCGCCAGAGTATCGTCGGCCTGCTTCAGGCTGGCCAGGTCGTTCTTCCCGGAGTCCTTTTTTGCCTTTGCCCACAAAGTCTCTTCCTGCTTGCGCTGCGGGATGACCTGGTCTTGATACTTCCTGGCATCATCTTTCCGCAAGCCGCCTTCGGGCAGGGCCAGTATGGTGGCCAGATATTTTTCCGCCGAGCTGAAACGCCCGGCCTCTACGTCTTTCTTGGCGCTCTGCCAGGCCTGCTCCTCTTTTTGCCGAAGCGTGCCGAGCTTGGCATCGTTGACCTCTGCCTGAATTTCAGTCTGCTTCTCTCTTATTTCGGCGGACAGAGGCCCGTTAAGCGCCGCCGCGGATTGCAGCAACGCCGCGGCTCCCGTGAGATCACCGCTGGCTCGACGCTGGTCGGCCTGATCCATGGCCTCGCGCTGGCGCACTTCAAGCGGATTGACCGGGGGTTCCGATCGCGTGGCAATCGGCGGTGGAGTTTGGGAGGGAGTGGTCTTTTCAGAGGACTGGTGCAGGCCGAACCAGGCCGCCGCAACCATAACCACCGCGATGCCGCCAATGACGGCGGGACGTCTCCAGGGCGCGACCGAAGGCAGCGGCTGCGGTCGAGGAACGGGAGTAGACGCTACCGGAGCAGACGCTGCCGGCGCCCGTGGCGAAACGGCGGGCCGGATGGGAACGGGCGCTGGAGCGACCGGTTCCTGAGCAGCGGGCCGAACCACGGTTCGCGGCGGCGCGGGCGCCGGCGAAACCGGCTTGGACCGTTCCCTTTCTTGAGGAGCGACCGGGAATTTGGGCGCGGCTGGCGCAGGACGCTGCGGCGCGATGGTACGCGCTTGTGGTGGCGCGGCTGGCGGGGTCGCTGCGACCGGGGGCGCGATTTTCTTGGGCGCGTCAGGAATTACAGGGGCCGGCGAAGCCGGCGAGATTTGCGGCGTGGGTGGCGCAATCGCTCGCGTGCGTTCCTCTACGACGGGTGGTTTCTGCTTGGGTGGCGCGGGCGGTTGCGGGGCTATGGCGGGTGTCTGAGGCGCGACAATCGGCGGAGCCGCTGCCGCCGGCGGTGCCGGGGTTTCCGGAACAGCGGGTGTCGCGGGCGCGGCGGACATGGACGACGAAAAGGGAGCGCTCTGTGGTTCGGCCAGCTTGGTCTGCGACCCAGCATCCGCTCCTCCCAGATCCTCTGGCGGCGGTCCTCCCCAGGCGTATTCCTTGGATAGTCCAGGGGGTGGGCCGGAATCGAACTTGGAATGCGACGGCGCGCTTGCCCGGGTTCGGGCGGAGTCAATTTCGTCCACCACCCGTTGTACGCGGGGATCGAAGTTTGCCAGGGTTTCGGCAGCGAGCGAAGCATTGAGCGCCTGCGTGGCATCCTCCAGTTGGCCGCGCTTCACCATCATCCGGATGGACTCGAGTTCCTGCTCCTGCTTGCGCTTCTTCTCCCGCGCGACAAATTCGACTTCGGCCGAACTCAGCAACTGGTTCACGTCGGTGTCCGGACCGAGGGTAACCAGGGTCTCCTTTGCCAGTTTGATCGCGTCGCTGAATTTCTCCCGGTTAATTTTTACCCGGATATCTTTGACCCGTTGTTCAATCGCTTTTCGGGTCTGCTGCTTCTTGTCCTGTAGCTCCGCCTGCTGCTGCAGACGCCGAAACTCTTCGTTCCCGGGAAAACTCCGCAGAGCCGCGGTGGCGGCGCGCACCGCATCCTGAAAGCGCTCTTCCGCGAGAAGGGCTTGAATGGTTTCGCGGTTCTTGCTCAGCAGAACCTCACGCTCTAGCTCGCGCTGCTCGCTGCGGGCAAACTCCACCAGCCTCAACAAGTCGCTGTCCCCGGGAAATTCCTGCAGCAGTTTTTCGGCGCGGGCGATGACTTCGGGATATTTTTTGGTGCTGACCAGCTTCTTGAGTTCTTCCCGTCCTTGCTGGAGCCGGTCCAGCTTGCTCTGTTTTTCCTGGTCGCGCTGAACCAGCTTCAGGAGCTTTTGTACGGCGGCATCATTGGGGTTGACCCGAAGCAGGCCCTCCAGCACGGTAAGGGCTTCGTTGAATCGCGACGCGGCCAGATGGGCTCGCGCCTCGGCGAGCTTCTCGTACATTTCCTTTTCGGCCAGGTCCTTGCGGGCGCGCGCCAGCAGTTTTGCAATCTCGTCCCCGCCAAACTCCACTTGCAACTTGGTCAGGAGAGCGATCGATTCGTCGTAGCGTTCGTCCCCCAGCAGATTTCTCGCGCGCTCCAAGTCGCGCAGTTTTCTTTGTTCGGATTGATCCGTCCGGAGAGTCTCGATGAGCCGAAGAATCTCGGCATCGCCGGGGTATTGTTTTTGCAGCGGGCCTAGCAAGGCGAGGGACTCGTCGTAACGGCGGGAGGCCAGCAAACTGCGGGCCTCGGCCAGGGTGCGCAGCTTGCTCTGTTCCGCTTCGTCCTCGTGCAGG
This sequence comes from Terriglobia bacterium, assembly GCA_963822555.1. Lineage (GTDB taxonomy): Bacteria > Acidobacteriota > Terriglobia > Terriglobales > Acidobacteriaceae > JAIQFF01. The sequence continues at coordinate 1,254,283 of CAWGHY010000002.1, read as the reverse complement.
GACTGGAGCAGGCGGGCAATCTCATCGTCCTTGGGAAACCGTTCCTGCAGCTCGGTCAATAATGCGCCGCACTCTTCGTACCGCCGTGCGACCAGGAGCTTCCCCGCTTTCGTGATCCCTTCCAGCCTGTACTGCTTGACCTTGTCTTCGCGGGCGGCGTCCGCGAGTTTGGCGAATTCGGGGTCAGAGGGAAATTCCTGTTGCAGAGTTGAAAGCAGGGTAAGACACTCGTCGTATTGCCGTCCGGCAAACAACCGTCGGGCCTCGGCCAGAGATTTCAGCCGCCACTGGTTCGCCTGATCTTCCCGAACGCTGGCCAGCAATTCGCCGATCTCACGGTCCCGAGGGAACGATTTTTGCAAGTCAAGCAGCAGCGCGGTGCATTCATCGTGCCGGCCCGCCGCCAGGATGCTTTTCGCTTTCTCCAGGGCGCGCCGCTTGCTTTGCTCTGCATAATCTTCGCGCGCGGTTTCGAGCAGCCGGAGAACTTCCTCTTCTTTGGGAAATTCCTCCTTCAATTCCGTGAGGATCTCGATGCACTGCCTGTAGTTCTGCACCGTCCACAGACTGCGGGCCTGTTGCAGCCTCTCGAGCAGCCGCTGCCGGCGCTCCCTTTGCCGCTTGTCCTTCTCGACTTGGTCCAGAAGTACTTGGGCGGTTTTGTTCGAAGGCTCGAGTTGCAAAACCTTCGCCAGAGGCTCTTCCGCCATCTCCGGCAGGCCCTCGGCAAGCCGCAACTTGGCGGTGTCCAGGTATTCCGCGATCAGGCGGTAGCGATCCAACTCCTGCTGAACCCGCTTCTTCAGTTCTTGTGCAGCTTCAAAATTGGTATCTAGTTTGAGCGCGTTTTCCGCCTCGACTCTGGCTTCCTGAAGTTTTCCCTGGGCCAGCAGCTCCATGCCCTTTTCGACGAACTGCTGGGCCTTGGGCCGGATGAGCGCGCGCTTCAGCTCAAGATTGACTTTCTCCAGCAAACTTCGCGCCTGCGTGTTCGTGGATTCGATTTGCAGAGCTTGCCGCAGAACATCCCGCGCCTGGGTAAAGTTCCCTTGCTTGACCAGATCGCTTCCCTGCTCTACCAGTTTCAGAACCGTGGCTGACTGAAAGCTCTTGCAGATCGGATCCAGCTCGACCAGCAGATCTTCCATCGTCTGATAACGGTCGGCGGGAACCTTCTGGAAAATTCTCTGCATGACCGCCTCCAGCTCGGGCGGGCACTCGGGGGCAACATCGTGCAGCGGCGTCGGCTCCTGCTGGCAGATCTTATTCATCAGGGCCGCGGGCGCGTCTCCGCTGAAGGGCCGCTGGTAGGTCAACAATTCAAAGAGAAGAACTCCGAACGACCAGATGTCGGAACGTTCATCCGCATGCTCGCCGTGATATTGCTCGGGCGACATGTAGGCAAAGGTTCCCATCAGCATGCCGGTTTGCGTCTTGGAGGATTCCAGAACGCGGGCAATGCCGAAATCCACGACCTTCACCGTGCCATCCTTGCTCAGCATGACGTTCGCGGGCTTGATGTCGCGGTGGACGATTCCCCGTTTGTGGGCGTAGTCAAAAGCGCGGCAGGCTTGAATGGCGTAGTTCAGTTTGAGCGATAGCGGCACGTCCGGCCGGGCGGAGATGAGTTGCTCCAGACTCTCGCCTTCAATCAGCTCCATCGCAATGTATGGAGTTCCGGATTCCTCCCCCATGTCGTAGATGGTTACGATGTTCGGATGCTGCAGGCCACCCGCGGATTGCGCTTCACGGTAAAAGCGCTCCAGCAAATTGGGATTTTCGGCGAGTCCGGCGGTTATGGTCTTGAGGGCAACCAGCCGGTTGATGAGGGGATCGCGGGCGCGATAGACGATTCCCATGCCGCCGCGGCCCAATTCGCCGATGAGTTCGTATTTGCCGAGTTTCGCCAATTTATGAGTTACCGGCTAGAAAACTAAAGCGGACAAAATGTTTCTGGCCTTCCGCTCAAGCCAGCATGTCTGGTGAATCCGAGACTGCGCATTCGCGAATCCGGGGCGATATAAGGTTGTCCGAAGCCCAGCGGGAGACCTAGGCCCGGGTAGGAACACCATATTCCCAAAACTCTATCGGTATGTCAATGAAATCAGGGAGTTTAACGTGGTTACCCTGTGATTTTTGGAGGCGGGAAGGTGTAATTCGGAACTCAAACCGAGGTAAGCCTTTATTGCTGAGGAGGTTGGGCTCAGACCAAAGTTCGATCTTTATATATATGATGCATAGTCCGACGCAGGACGAACTTCGCAGTGAACGCGCTCAACTGGCCGCATTGGAGTAGTAGTGACGAGGCTTGTGAACCCATTATCGGAAGGATTGTCATTCCGAACCGATTTATCGGTGAGGAATCTGTTTTTGCGCCGAAGCACGATACTGTCGAGCTTTTGAGGCCCGCAGCCATTCAATCTTAGCCATGACGGCATCGACCGAAAATGGACGACAACATCGGCCATGCTTAAGATAGCCGCTACGCCGCCATCCAACTTATGGAGGAGTTGTGAGCGAAGAGCATTTCCCCAGATTCACCCTCGAAGATACCGAGCATGTCTGCCTCATCGCAACTTATGTAGCCGCAGGCCGCAGCGAGGAGATCAATCTGCTTCCGGAGCAGCGTCAGTCGTGGTTTCTAAGTTTCGCGCAAAGCTTGAATGGCGATGTCGCCGAGGCAGTGAACGCCATTTTCTCCTTGCTTCAGCATCTGCTCATGGCCCAGCACAAGAGCGATTTCATTACCATCCAGCTTGAACCGGCTTTCGATGCGGTTGCTCTTGCCAATGCAATTGCGTTGGCGAGGGCGGCGCAACTGGGAAACCTTGCCTTGGCGGCGGAGTGGCAGCGGATCTTTGCTCCGGGATGGGAAGACCGCATTCCCGAACCAATGCTCACAACCTACACGGGCGGCCCGGGCGACTCAACTGCCACCGCCATCACTATCCTGGCGCCCGAGCTGACCACCGCCATTCATGCCGAGTATTGGTATTTGTTCTACGTCTACGGACGAGATTGGAAGTTGGGAGAGGAACAGCGCAGCACGCCGGATGGGAATGGCAGGGTTTTCGATCAACTGGAATTGATCTTCCCCGATCGGACCCGAAAGTGGATCTTTTTCGACGTCACTCGCTTAGTTACGCCCGCGTTTCAGGAAGGTTGATTTCGGCTGCGCAGCGCCGCAGAAAGGGCATGGTGTCGGGCGTTAGCTTCACCAGAGCATCTTTTCAGCGGAGGACTACGGTGACTGCGCGGGAACGCAAACTACTTACTAGACATAGCGGTTTGCCTGCGTTAACCTTTGGGCGCTCGGGGTAAAAAAGGGTTCGCGCGCTCCAGATATCCTCTTCTTTTGCCGCCGATGGGGAGCATGGTTCCAGAACTTCGTTCCATCCAGGAAAAATTCGGCTATTTGCCCGCGGAACAGCTGGAATTGCTGGCCACGGAACTGGGCGTGCCCCTGAGCCAGATTCATGGCGTTGCCAGCTTTTATCCCCACTTCCATCTGACCCCTCCCGCGCGCCTCGACGTCCGGGTCTGCGGCGACATGTCATGCCACCTGCGCGGGTCCGATGAATTGCGACACCAGCTGGAGCGCGCCTTTCGTGGCAGCAACCCGCAAACCCTCACCATCAGGGACGCTTCCTGCCTGGGCCGGTGCGACCAGGCCCCGGCCATGTGCGTGAACGAAGCCATCTACGGAAATGTGGAGGGCGCTGCCGCCGTGTCCCTGTTGCAGGACGCCCTGACAGGCGGTCCGCTTCCGGCGGAATCCTCGAAAATCGAACCGGTCCAGTTGGCGGTCGATCCGTACAAGGGCTCGCCCAGCTACGGCGTCGTCAAGCATCTGGTGGAGACGAGAAATGTTACGGGCGTCATCGCGACCTTGAAGGCGGCAGGGCTGCGCGGCATGGGCGGCGCCGGATTCCCCACGGGAGCAAAGTGGGACATCGTGCGCAATGCCTCCGGCGACGAAAAATACATCGTCTGCAATGCCGACGAAAGCGAGCCTGGCACCATCAAGGACCGCTTCATCATGGAGAACATCCCTTATCTGGTGATCGAGGGCATGATCACGGCCGGCCTGGTAACCGGCGCGAAAAAAGGGATTCTATACATCCGGCATGAGTACGAGCGTCCACGGGAAATCCTGCAAAAGGAGATTGACTCCTGCTACGCCCAGAAATTGCTCGGGGCGAACATCCTGGGCAGCGATCTGACCTTCGATCTGGAGATTTTTGTCAGCCCCGGCGGCTACATCTGCGGCGAAGAAAGCGCGCTGCTTGAAGCCATCGAGGGCAAACGAGCCGAACCCCGCAACAAACCACCCTTTCCCGGTACTCATGGTCTGTGGCAGAAGCCGACCGCCATCAACAACGTCGAGACCTTCGCCTTTGCCACCGCCATCCTGATGCAGGGCGTGGAGTGGTACAAGGCGCAGGGTCAAAACGGCTCTCTCGGTCTGAAGTTCGTGGGCATCAGCGGCGACGTGGTCCGGCCGGGCGTCTTTGAGGTTCCCATGGGCACCAAGTATTCGGAGTTGATCTACGAATATGCCGGCGGCATTCTAGGAAACAAGCAACTGCTGGGCTTTGCGCCCTCGGGACCGTCCTCGGGATATCTGCCCGCTTCCATGGTCGATCTGCCCTTGGACTGGGACGCCGTCGCGGCCAAAGGCTCGATGGTCGGCTCGGGCGCCATTGTGGTGTGCGCGGAAGATCGCTGCATGGTGGACATGGCTTTGAATGCAGTGCGTTTCTTTCGCAACGAATCGTGCGGCAAGTGTGTTCCCTGCCGCATGGGTTCTCAGAAGCTGGTGGACATGCTGACTTCATGGACCCACGGCAAGGCCGAGAACGAAGATCTGCAATTGCTCTCGGAACTCTCCCATGCCCTGAAAGTTACTTCGATTTGCGGTCTGGGACAGGTCGTGCCGGTTCCGATTGTTTCTGTGCTGACGCATTTTCGGGACGTCGTGGACCAGCATGTAATCCACAAGATATGCCCGGCAAAGGTTTGCTTCCGTGGCCGCGACGCCGCGTAGGGTTCGATAGCGAGCTGTTAGAGAAAAATGTCCGAGGGGTGATGTGAAACCGAGACTCCTAGGTGCGTCGGGGCCGCTGCGCGAGAAGACCTTCTCTCTCGACCAGGAATCGCTTTCGATTGGCCGCGATCCGGGCAATCAGCTGCACATCGACGATCCTGCCCTGTCGCGCCGGCATTGCATGGTCATTCGTGAAGGCGAGAGATTCAAGGTCCGCGATCTCGACAGCCTGAATGGAACCTACGTAAACCAGGCGCGAATCAAGGAACAGCTGCTCAATCACGGAGACCAGATTTCTCTCGGCGACACCGTCCTGATCTTCCAGTTCGAAAAGCCGGAAGCCATGGCCACGGTGGTGATGAGCCGGCCTCCTGCTGCAGTTACTGCGAATGCTCCCGGCGCCCCACCGCCGGCCCCCGCGGCTGCTCCGCCGCCTGTACCCGCCATGGCGCCGCTTACCCCGATGGCGCCTCTGCCTCCGGGTATTCACATCACCATCGATGGCCGGCAGATGTCAGTCGCGCCCGGCACGACGATTTTCGACGCGGCGCGAATGAACGGGATTCCCATACCGACGCTGTGTCACCAGCAGAACGAAGGCCCAGTCGGCGTATGCCGTGTCTGCACCGTGGATGTGGGAGCACGAGTCTATGCCGCTTCGTGTATCCGCCAGGTTGAGGCCGGGATGACGGTGAAGACTAACACCGAGGGCGTGCTGGCGGCGCGCCGGACTCTTGTCGAACTCTTAATGGCGGACCACCCATCGCCCTGCATGCGCCAGCGTAACTCGGGAGATTGCGAACTGGAGACTTTGGCCTCTCAAGCCGGAATTACCGAACCGCGCTTCGCCAAGCGCGCCGGCCCGCGCGGCCGGGACGATTCCTCGATGGTCATCGCGGTCGACCACGATGCCTGCATTCTTTGCGATCGGTGCGTGCGCGCGTGCAATGACATTCGCCACAACATGGTGCTGGCCCGCCGCGGCAAAGGCTACCAGGCCGGAATTGCCTTCGATAACAATCTGCCCATGGGATCGTCCTCCTGCGTTTCCTGCGGAGAATGCATGGTGTCCTGTCCCACCGGCGCTCTTACCAACCGGATCGTAGTCCGAACGGACTTGGGAGTTGGTGAACCCTTCCGGCCGGAAGAGCTGCAGCATCTGCCCGTTTTCAAGAACGTCTCGGGCACCTTCCTGCAGCTTAACCAGAAAGCGCTGGTAAAGCGTCGTTACAAAGCCGGGGAGATCATCTGCCGTGAGGGCGATTTCGGTTCCACGGCTTTCTACATTCTGGAAGGGAAAGTCGAAATTTTTCTTTCCAGTCCGATGGCGCACGTCACGACCAAAGGAAGCGGCAAAGGGCTGCTCAGCAAGGTTTCCAGCAATCTCACCAAACGCGGCCAGGACCGGCGCAGCGAAGAAGGCAGCCGGCCTTCGATTCCGATAGACGCACCGGTCGACCTGCCCTATGACAATCCGGTCGCCGAACTTGGCCCGGGCGAACTCTTCGGCGAAATGACCTGCATGAATTTCTATCCGCGGTCGGCGACGGTGCGGGCGGTAACTGACTGCGTGATGGTGGAAATGCTGCGCAACGTGCTCGACATCATGCTGCGCAACAAGACCTTCCGGGCACAGATGGAGCGGGCGTACCGCACGCGTGCCCTCGATTCCCATCTGCGGTCCGTTCCCGTGTTTTCCACTTTGACCAACGATTTCATCGATCAACTTCGGAACCGGGTCGAACTGGTGCGCTATGCGCCCGGAGCTGTGATCTGCAAACAGGGAGATCCGGCAGACAGCTTCTATTTGGTCCGTATCGGATTCGTGAAGGTATCAGAGGAGCGGCCGGGCGGAAGCCTGGTGCTCGCGTATCTGGCGAGGGGTGGATACTTCGGCGAAATCGCCTTCCTCAGCGGGACGAATCGAACCGCAACCTGCTCTGCCCTTGATCACGTCGAGGTGGTTAAGATTCGCGGCGAAGATTTCAAGGTGATGCTTGACCGCTTCCCCGAGGTGCGGCACGGGTTGCAGGCCGTGGCCAAGGAACGGGTCGAAAGCAATCGCATCCGCGCCGAGCGCATGGGCAGCGTGCCCATCGATCAGTTCCTGGCGCAAGGATTGATGGAGGCCCAAAGTCTTCTTCTGCTCGATCTGGAACGCTGCACCCGCTGCGATATGTGCGTGCGGGCCTGCGCCGACGCCCATCAGGGTGTGAGCCGCCTGGTAAGAGAAGGCCTGCGCTTCGATAAGTATCTGGTCGCGACCTCGTGCCGGCAATGCCGCGATCCGCTTTGCATGGTGGGCTGTCCTGTCGGCTCGATCCGGCGGCGCAATTCGCTCGAAGTCATCATCGAAGACTGGTGTATTGGATGTGGTCTGTGCGCCAGCAATTGCCCGTACGGGAACATCAATATGCATCCCTTCCCCGTGCAACTGGACGACGCAGCGCACCCAGGACGAAAAGTGGCGACCATGAAGGTGAAAGCGACTTCGTGCGATCTTTGCCACGATCACGCCGAGCCCAGTTGCGTCTATGCCTGTCCGCACGATGCCGCACACCGGGTGAACCCGACGGAATTTTTTGCCAAGTTGATGCAGTCCCGCAGTTCGGCCAAACGCTAGCATTCTCGGAAACACTGATTCGCGGAAAACTGATTCGCAGAGAGAAGCGACTCGCGAAAAAACTGATGCTGATCGACAGTTCACACCGGAAATGGTTTCTCGCCAGCGTAGTAATACTGGGGCTGGCCACCGTGATATTCGTTACCTACGCTCTCGGGACTCCGCAAGGAGTCAGCGGGCGGCGGGGGTTTGGGCTGGTTTGCGGAATCGTCGGTTTCATTTTCATGTTGATTGCCGGCTTCCTGGGGGCGAGGAAGAAAGTACCGGTCTGGCGAATCGGCCGGATGCAGACCTGGCTGCGGGCGCATCTGTGGCTGGGCTTTCTCAGCTTTCCTCTAATCCTCTTTCACGCCAACTTCCATACCGGAGGCCGGCTGACAACCGTGCTGGTATGGCTTTTCGGCGCGGTATTCGTCAGCGGAATCTTCGGGGCGGCGATGCAGCACTTCCTGCCTCATTTCTATACGACTCAAGTTCCAATGGAAACGATCTTTGAGCAGATCGGGCATGTGCGCGAGCAACTGGTGGCAGAGGCTGAGCAAGTCATCGAGGAGGCCGCGGCCTCGCTGGAGGGAGATTATGCCAAGGCCAGCGAACACCAGCGGGCGTCAGCCGCCAGCGCCGGCACCATGGGCGACTTCAGCGTAGGCACCGGTCTCGAGGCTGACGAGCAGGCCGCGTTTGAATTGAGAAAGTTTTTCGCCGAAGAGCTCAAGCCTTTCCTGGAGTCTCGCAGCTCGCGCGGAGCCACCTTGCGCGAAGGGGCGCAGGCGCAAGCCGCCTTTCGGCAGTTGCGCATTCTGGTGCCATCCAGCCTGGACTCGACGCTGGAGGATCTGGAAAACATCTATGAAGAAACCCGGCAACTGGACATGCAAAGCCGTCTGCACAAGGCGTTGCACCTTTGGCTCTTCGTCCACGTGCCGCTGTCGTACACGTTGTTATTGCTGGCGGCCATCCACGCGGTGGTTGCGCTGCGTTACTGAAGCGAGCTGATTGATGCTGCGACGGGTACGGACGACCAAGAATCTCGCCAAGCGGATCGACATGGAATACTTCGCGCGGCCGCATCCCATGCGCCGCTGGCGATTTATTCTTTCCGTCGGAGTCCCGCTGCTGGCGTTAATCTGGTTGGCCGCGCACTGGGTGATCAGCCCGGAGCCATTCGCCAGCGGACCGGTCTCGCCGTCGCATGCGGCGTTTGGACAGAAATGCAATACCTGCCACACCGGCGTAGGCGGCATCTATTTCAGGCCAGTCACGGAAAAGGCCTGCCTGGGATGTCATGACGCGCCGCCGCATCATCCAAATAGCGTTCTGTTTACGCCCACCTGCGGCTCCTGCCATCAGGAACATCGCAGCCGCGCCCGCTTGATCGAAGTAAGGGACCAGGCCTGCGTCGAGTGTCACGCCAATCTCAAGACCAAGAGCGGGACGACTGAGTTGCTCAACGTCTCCGGCTTCGTGGGCAATAAGCATCCCGAGTTTTATTCCAATCGAGGCGGATACACGGACCCGAGCAAAATTAAGTTCAATCATCAGGTGCACGTCGCGCTGGGCGGCTGCGACTCCTGCCATACCGCGGCCGCACTGGCCGATGCAGCAGGAAAAGACAGCAAGGACGTCGCCACCCTGCGGCCCGGCACATCGGTGAATGCCATCGGCGGGGCTTACATGCTGCCCATCAAGTTCACCGACCACTGCGCCAGCTGCCACGCTGACAAGCTGGAGTTCGATAAATCCATTCTGGATAGCGTTCCACACACCACGCCGGCGGCCATCCACGCGGAGATCATGAAACACGCCGCTGGCAAGGATGCGCAGGTCGCGGCCCTGGAAGCGGCGCTGTGGGAGAAGTGCAGTTTCTGCCATGTCCTGAAAATCTCGGACAATGCACTGCCCGAGGTCGCGAAACCCACGCTCAAGACCCGGTGGTTCGAACGCGCCAGCTTCAGCCATGAAGTGCACAGTCCGTTCAGTTGCCAGGGCTGCCACGCGGCCGCTGCCACGAGCACAAAGGCATCCGACATCCTGCTGCCAAGCATAACCAAGTGCGAGAGCTGCCATCGTCCGAAGGGAGCGCGTTCCGGCTGCTACGAATGCCACACTTACCACGATTGGAGCACGCGCAAGCCGGTAACCACTCCAGTGGATATCTCAGAAGATGTGCAGGAAAAGATTGGCCCGGCGGGCGAGGAGACAAAAGCCGCAACTATGGCGGCCGCCCGGTAGGATGCGGCCGCCACGCGCGGCGGATTATTTCAGGAAGTTACTTTTTCAGGGTGCGAATGTAGGCCACAATATCCGGGCCTTCCTTCTCGACGGTCATACCGGGCGTTGCCTTCATCTTGCCGACTCCGGCGATACTTTCCTTGGCCAATTCATCGTCGCTCTTGGCCTGAACCTCGGGATCGCTCAAAGGCCGAATCGCAACTCCCAACGCCTTGGCCAGCCCGGGATTTCCGACTCCGTTGGCCCCGTGGCATTTGGCGCAACCCTTCTGGTAGAGAGCTTTGCCGTTGGCGGCGTCCGCGCCTTGACTACTACCTATCAGGACGAGAGGTAGGACGGACAACGCAGCTACCGCAGCATACATTTTCATAGTTTTTGCCTCTCAGAGAATTGTGTCAGTTGAAAGTTCAGATCAAAAGCTCGGAACCAGGAGACAGCTCTTCGGCCACCCGCTTACGGTGAAAAACATTGTACAGACTGGCTTTTGAATGTCAACGCGATCCCCCGCCGGCGGGCTGGGCATGCTGCTGCCCGGTGGTTCCCGCACTTCCCTGCTCCTTGGTCCCGGCAGCAGGAACTTTCAGAAGGCTGCCATCGGGAGCGAAGAGGACGCTCCGAATCTCATTCACATTGAACGGACGTGACCCCATGCGACTGGTGACCGAGATCTGGTTCCCGGATTCATCAACGTAGCGGTCGCGGCCTTGACCCCGCGCCAGTGACACGGCTTTGCCGCTGGTGGGGAAGGTAGCGATCAGTTCAGGCTGGGGATCAGGCGCGAAGCCGAGATACCCTGGCGTATCCGTGTCAATCAGCTTCACGATCCGCAGACCGTTGTGGCCGTCGGCAACATAAGCGAAGTAACTGACATTGGTGCTTCCGATGGCAACGTCATAAACGTCGTTGAGCGCGCCGTTGGCGTTAAAGAAGATAGGCGGCTTGGGCTTCTCCGGGTTTTGCACGTCGATGATCGCCATTCCCTGTGTACCCGCCGCGACGTAAGCGAAGGTGCGTGAAACCGTCACGTTGCGCGCATCCGCCAAAGCGACCGTCGCCTCTGGAACCAGTTTCGGTTGCTCGGGATGGGTGATGTCGAACACTTTCATTCCCGTGCGATCCACCACGAAGGCGTAACGCAACTGCAGTTCGATGGCGCGAGCCCCATTCAGATCCGACGGAGCGCTTTGCCCAACCAATTTTGGATGCTTCGGATCATCCACATCGACCACGCTGAGGCCAGTCTGCTCCGAGACCACGAAAGCGTAATGGCCCCAGTTCTTCACCATCATGGCTCCCGACAGCTTGCCTTCGGGATTGAAAACGACGTCGCGGTGGAGGAAGTTGTCCTCGGGGTTGTTGTCCTCGAGAGTATTGATGTCGATCAGGATCAGCCCGTCCTTGCGGTCGGTTGCGAAGGCGTAGCGGTACAGAGGATGAATCGGCGCCTCGCGATTTTCCGGCCGCTGCGGACGCCCGAGGTGGATCGGTACCGAAGTGGGAGTGTAGAGGTAGGTGGCATCCGGACTGTGGATGACCGTTTTTTCGCCCAAGGCGGAATTGTCTCTTTGCGTAATGCGCTGGGCAAACGCCTTGTTGTTGATGTTGGCGATATCGTAAACCTTGAAGCCGGAACTGCCCTCCGCAGTCAACATGTATTCGCCGCGTACAGTCACGGAGCGCACATTCGGCGCCCGGCGGCGGTAAGCCGTTCTAAGTTTGCGTCCGTGCGACACGAACGCCTGGTAGGCTCCCGGGTCGAGTTGTTTCTGGAAGCTGCTGCCGATGACCGGCTGCGGCTCGTAGCCGTCGGTGACTTTGACCGCGGTTACGGACTTGCCCTGCTCGGCCATAAACTCGTACTCGCCGATGAAGTTCAGCGCATTCACACCAAATCCCAGCGCGGATGCGATGCGGGCGTTGTTGTCATTCTTCTCGCTCAGGTGGCAATCCGAGCAGGTCTTGGTCTCGGTGGTACGCACCGTGTGCGGAGGATGCGGCGTCATGCCCTCATTGGTATAGCCGGGCGTGGACACCAGCGGCTGCTGATGGATGATGTTATTGCGGCCCCGGTCCCAGGCTGACACGACGACGCTGGTAGCGGAGCGGAACGGCGCGACCTTACCGCCGTGGTTGTAGGTTCCGATACCGAAGAAATACATATCGGTCCGGATCACCTGCTCGTAATAGGGCGCATAGGCCCGCGACTTCACGCCTTCGTAATGCAACTCGGCTGACTTGATGTTGAGATCCAGCGGCAAATGGCAACCGGAGCAAGTGGTTTGCCATGAAGAGTGGCAGGTGAAGCACTCGATCTTCTGCGAAGGATGGGCCAGGTTGGCAGCTGCGGTGTCGCCTTTACCCGTGCCGCCGTCCTTAAGCACCAGCTTGGCGCGCGCCGCTGCCTCGTTATATTCCGGGCTGGCGGGATTCAGGGAATCGACTACCTGCTTGACCGTCCACTGCAACTTCGGATCGGTCTTGGAGTGCTGGATGATATTGCCATCCTTCTCCTCGAACCAGGCGTCGCCGGAGGGCGTAGTGACGTCTTTCAAAGAGTGGCCACCGTTCAGACCGCTGGTGATCAGGGTGGCTCGCTTGTTGATTGAGCCATGACAATCCTCGCAGCGGATCTCGATGCCGTCGGTCATCTGCGCGTAGACGTTGCCGTCTCCGTGCATGTCCTGCGCGGTGTGGCAATCCACGCACTGCAGGCCTTTTTCAAAGTGAATGTCCTTCAGGTGCACTGCCTTCTTGAATTTATCGGGATCGTTGTCCGGGACGATGACGTTCTTCGCGTCTAGAAGTTGGCCCTTGTCGTCACGCTTGTACACCTTGGTGAAATTCCAGCCGTGGGCGTGATAGTCGGTGAATTGAACGTGCTTCATCTCCGGATTGTGATCCCACAATTGCGGCTGCCCGGGACCGTATTCCGGTTCGGCCTTGAGCTCTCTTACTTTGTCGGCGTCGCTTTCGCGATCCCACCAGATGGTTCCGATGTAGGTGTCGAGCGCTCCATTGCCCTGGTGGTAATGGCAGCTCAAGCACTGATAGGCCGGAATGGCCCGGGTGAATTGGTGCTTGATGGGCCAGCCGGACTGGTCCTTGGGAATATTCTTGTCATCGCTATAGCTGCGGCCGTCATGGCCGTATTTGGCGGTGTCGCCCGCCGACTCGTCCCGGGTGTTGGCGTAAAGCACGTGGCAGGCGGCGCAGCCGCTGCTGCGGTAGTCTCCCGGCCAGTGGTTCGTTCCCAACTGCCAAAGCGTCGGGTCATTCAGACGAGTCTTGAGCACGTTGAGATATACCGCTGCAATGCGCCCGTCCGTACCCGGACCGCGAACCCCGAGCTCCGGATTATTTACTTCGGCCACGCGCAAGGGATCGCGGATCTTGGTGATCTCAAACTGCGGGTGGGGATCCAGTTTCAGCAACGCGCCGCGCGCCTGGGCTTCCGCGGTGGGCGGCGGATTGGGCACCAGGCTGGAGGGATGGCCGTGCGAATCGAAAGCTTCGCCGTAAACCGCGACCTTCGAGTCGATCGCGCCGTTGTTATAGAAGACAGCATTGTGCACCATGGCGTTGGTGGCCATGATTGACTTGCGGGTATTCCTTACCTCGTCGGCGTGGCAGGAGCCGCAGGTCTGATCCGCAATCCGCAGGTCGCTGGGATTCAGAAAGCGAACAAATTCAGGGGACTCGAAATTGAGACCGCTCCAGGTATAGAACGGCCGTTCTCCAAACAGTTTTTTGTTGTTGGGCTGAACGTGGGCTTGCTCCTTGCTGGTCGCCTTATCGTTACCGCCGTGACAGTCGGTGCATGCCATGGGCAGATCAGCGTGCATCGATTCGATGCCGACGTGGCAAGTCTCACAGGCGCTGGCCTGATCCGCGGCCCAGGCGCGATGCGACAGCCCGAATATGCCGAGCATCAGGATCACCGCCAAGGCTGCCCAACGCCAGAAGGCTGCGACAGGTTTTACCGAGAAGTATTTTGCTGTCATGGTCGATTCCAAGTCTGAAATCAAACGCCTAGTAGACTAGCCGTAGCGCCACAAAGGTCGAATAAACCGTCTTATCGGTCTGGAACAGGTCCTGCATTCCCTGCAACGGATGCAATGCTGAGAACCCGAGGTCGAGGACAACGTTCTGGTTGATCTGGTGGAGGAATGGCTTGATCCGCAAAAACGCATTCCCCTCAATTCCCCCGTCCTTGTGAAAAATGTTCGAGTTGTTGGTGAACGAACCCGTGTCGTTAAAGCGCATGAAGTCGGAGTTCAAAGCCAGCTGGAGGCGGGGACTCAAGGTCACATCCATGCCGGCATTGATCAGCTGCAGGCCAGGGTTGACGTAATTGGCCTGCCCGTTGGCGCCGCGAAGCGAAGGATAGAAGCTATTCGCGCGAACAAAATCGCCGGTGCCGAATTTGACGTCCTCACCGACAAAGTAGCTGATCGGGCCGCCGAACAGTTGCACGGCGTCGCTGATGGAGTCGAAGCCGGTATCTCGCTTATCGTTGGGATTGCCATCACCCGAAACGTAGCTGTACCCCAAACGGAACTTCACGTAATCGAGCGGATATTCCAGGTCCGCCAAACCCATCCAGGCCAGGACATCATGCCGCACCGGCGCGCCGGCCACCACGTGATCGGCTTTGCCCGCCACCCCATAAACCGCGGGGTTAAATATCCACCGGCCCAGGTGGCCATTCATCGTATTGCCGAAATAAACTGTATTCAGACCGGCAATATGTCCCGTGCCCACGATGTCTCGGGGATCGTAGTTGAAATGGACGCTCCATTCGCTGTTCCACCCCTTGACCAGGAAATCTTCCCAGGTGAAGCGCGTGATTCCCACCTGGTGACGGCTGGGCTTAGAGAAATCAATGAATCCGGAAACCGCGTTCTTCTGGAACAGCTTCAAATAAACCACGTCGTAACGCAGACGGTTCTTCAGGAACTCGCCGAAAATACGCCCGCCCAACCCTTCGTCATTGAAGATCAATCCGTGAAAGTCGGACTGGAAGGCCTGGATGCCGGCACGCAGAAAGGTGAGATCGAAGTTATCCTTGCCGGCGTCGAAGAGGTGGATATCCACAAAGGCATCGAAGACGTGGTTGTTATTGGCAGGTGTCTGGTCGATCGCATTGACGTTGAGCTTGTCGTCGAAGACGCCATCGATATGAAGCTTAAAATTCGAAGGCACGAAGACATCCGCGTGGTGGCGCAACTCGAAGCCGTAGAAAACGTTCTCATTGAAGAAGTTATTGTGCGAGAAAAAAGTTTCGCCGGGAAAGACGTTGCGAAAATCCAGGTTGCTGCGCGATTTATAGATATTGGTGTTCAGCGCGTTGACCTGGATAAACCAGTCGCCCGCCATCGGATAATCCGCTTTGAGCGTGTTCTGGTGATAAGGATCGAACGGGTTGAACGAATATTCGGGATGTCCCGCCAGGTTGAATGTGCCCCAGCGCTCTTTGACTCCCCGAACCGGCACGATTTCGTCCGGCGGCTTGGAATCGGCGGCTGGAGCCGCAGGCGCTGCAGCGGCAGGGGCCGCGGGAGCAGCAGCAGGGGGAGTGGCAGGCGGCTGTTGTGCGGCGGGCGGCGGCGTGGTCTGGGCGACCGTTGCCGAAGCGCCGTCGACCGGAGCTGATGCAGGGTCCGCCTGTGACGCATCGCTGGCCGTCGACGTGTCGCTCGACGATGTCGCGGCTGCGCCCGCCGAACTGCTGGCCGCTGACGTCTGCGCCTGGGCATAAAGCCCCACGGGCAGGCAGCACAAAGCGAACACCAAAAAGAAGTGTCCAACGCCTCTAGCTTCGAAGCCTCTTTCGTCTGTCATCGGGGGCTCACCCGCTTTTGTTTGTGCTTGAATTTCCGAGGGGCCTAACTTTTTGGAAAAGGCATTATAACCGAAGCCTTAATTTGTCAAAGTACAAAATGCGTACGGTATCTAACCGTGTGACAGGGTCTTCAGGATGTTCGTTCCGGACCTTGAACGTGTCTCGCACCCGCGTGTATGGCCTGTCCAGAGCTGATTTCCACAGCAAACGATAGCTTGGCTACCGATCTCGCGCACGAACCAGAGGTAACAACCTGGACAACATTTTTCGTGTGTTGATGGCGAAATGTGACTCATCAAGCTGTGAACAATGGGCACGATTTCAAAATCCTCCGCGGATTGCCATGCCTGGACGCGTGGTGCGAGGAATCTGCTTTTTCACCGCCGGCTAGCCGATTTCACTGCCGCCGAAGAGGACTGCAGAATGACGAAGGATGAGTGCTCGTTCGGAAACCGCACCACGGCCGCATCGGCCGCAATTTGTCCACCGGCCCGAATGTGGTAGAACTACGGACTCCGTGAGCGTCCGCCTGTCCCTGGGGCACGCCACCTGGACCATTGCCCGGCTCCCGTGACCTAGCACGATCAAATCACCGGCTCGGACCGTTTTGTCTGAGGGCTCTTGGTAAACTTCTCCGTCGAGGAAAATAAGAATGTCCCAGCCAACCACCCCAGCAGAAGGCGAGCGGATCGGGCGTTGTGGCGATCCCTGCGCCATGGTTATTTTCGGCGCAGCCGGCGATCTTACCCGCCGCAAATTAATTCCGGCTCTTTATAATCTGGCCAAACACAATCTTCTATCGCGCGAGTTCGCCATGATCGGCGTGGCGCGAAACCAGATGTCCACCGACGAATTCCGTGCCAAGCTGGCCCAGGACCTGAAGGAATTTTCGGGCGAAGCCATCGACAACGACCTCGAGGAGTGGTTCGAGCGCCACGTCTATTACCTGACTGGCGAGTTCGGGGACGACAGCACCTACCAGCAGCTCAAAGATCTTCTCCAGAAAGTGGACAAGGACCATGCCACCCACGGCAATTATTTTTACTATCTGGCTACCGCGCCCGACTTCTTTGGTTCGATTGTCGAGCATCTCGCCGCGATCGGATTAATGACTGAGGAGAATCATCAGTGGCGCCGCGTGATCATCGAAAAGCCATTTGGCCACGACCTGGAATCGGCGAAGACGCTGAATACGCAGCTTCTGAAAGTGGCGAGCGAAAAGCAGATTTATCGCATCGACCACTACCTGGGAAAGGAGACTGTCCAGAACATTCTGGCGTTTCGCTTTGCCAACGGAATTTTCGAACCCATCTGGAACCGGCGTTATATCGACCACGTTCAGATAACGGTCGGCGAAACGGTTGGGGTGGAACAAAGAGGCGGGTACTACGATACCGCCGGTGCTTTGCGCGACATGGTGCCTAACCACATCATGCAGCTGATCAGCCTGACCGCCATGGAACCGCCCATTTCCTTCCAGGCCGACGCCGTGCGCGACGAGCAGGCCAAGATCCTCCACGCCATTCAGCCCTTGAGCTCGGAAGACGTTCTCACCCGCACCGTGCGCGGACAATACGGCGAAGGCGAGATGGCGGGCCAGCACGTCCCGGCTTACCGCTCCGAGCAAGGTGTGCCGCCTGATTCACGAACCGAAACTTTCGTCGCGGTGAAGCTGCAAGTGGATAACTGGCGCTGGGCGGGCGTTCCCTTTTATCTGCGCACGGGAAAACGCATGGCTTCGCGCGCCACCTACATTGTCATCCAGTTCCGGCGCGCGCCCTTCGTGCTTTTCCGCGATACGGGAGTGGAAAAGCTCATGCCGAACCAACTGGTCCTGCACATCCAGCCCGAAGAAGGCATCGCGTTGCGTTTCGCTGCCAAGACGCCCGGCCCGGTGATGCGATTGGGAACAGTGGACATGGACTTCGAATACTCCGATTACTTCGGCAAGGAGTCCAGCACCGGCTACGAACGCCTGCTGCACGATTGCATGGTGGGCGACGCTACCTTATTTCAGCGCGCCGACATGGTTGAGGCGGGATGGAGCGTGGTCAGTCCGATGCTCGATCTATGGAAAGCCCTGCCCCCGCGCAATTTCCCCAATTACGCGTCCGGCACCTGGGGTCCGAAGGATGCCGAAGAATTGCTGGAGCGCGATGGGCGGCACTGGCGAAACTTCGACCAATAAAGACACTTCGCCATCCATCGAATAGTCGACAATTACAGTTAGGCATCGGCGGGCAGGTTGTGCCCGCCGATTACCATTCCGGATAAACCCTCGCAGCTGCTCCGGCGCTACGAAAGAACTGCGCGCCGTTACTGCGGGGTAAAGCTGAAACTCCGAACGAACATGTAACGGGTGGTGTTAGGAGTGGCCAGTCCGCCCCAGCCCGTACTGTTCGTCCCCCAATGGTTGATCATGGCGTACGCAGGCGTTTGCGGAACCACGCCGGTGTGCGTGGACACCAACACTCCGTCAACGTAGAAGTTGATTGCAGTTTTCGACCATACGCACTTGTAAGAGTGGAAACCTTGCTCCGGTGCGAAGGACGCTTGAGTTGAAGTGTATTGCTTCGTGTTCACGCCAATCCAGCTTGTCCACCACAGCGTACCGGGGTTCTGGCCTTCAATCTCCGGGGTATCGATCTCGGTCTGTGAGTTGTTCACATAGATGAAGCCGGAGCTGATCTGGCCGGAGACGGCTACACCGGACCCGGTCGGAGTGCTGGACGTCGAAGAAGCGCGCATGACCCACTCGTAGGTTCCGAAGCCGAAGGCGGTCTTGGATTGCAGTTCACCGCCAACCGAGGCGACTCCGCCGCCCGAGCTCGTCTGCGTGACTTTGATGCGCAGCATCCCGGTGGAGAAGTCGAGATACGAAGGAACGAACGTGCCTCCGCCCGGAGCGCCCCAGTTCGACGGAATCCATTTGGAAGTATCGAGCGAGCCGCTGGAGAAATTGTCGAAGAATGTCGCGCCCGGCGGAGCCGTCGGCACCCCGCCCGTGCTTGAAGTGTAGGTGAAGCCGCCACTCAAGGTGCCCGTCTGGTTATCCGTATTCTTTACGACTACGTCGGCCGCCCCTGTGGCATGCACCGGAGTTGTTGCCTTAATCGACGTGCTGCTCACCACGGTTACGCCCGTCGCCGCCGTGCCGCCGATCGTGACCGCCGCTCCCGACAGGAAACCCGTACCCGTGAGGGTCACCGCGGTGCCGCCATTTGCTGTGCCGGTATTCGGCGAGATCGCGCTCACCGTCGGCGCCGGATTACTCGGACTTTGTCCGCTGCTTCCGCTGGCACGGAAGGCTACCATCTGCATCACCCAGCCACCGGCGCTGTTTGGCGCTGTCGCGCTATAGCTTCCCGTAGTGCTGACCGTCTTATCTTCGGCAATGTCGGCGTCCGGACTGGTTATGATCCGCGAAACAAATCCCGTTCCCGCCGCTGTAAACCGCGCGATGGTCATCCCCGCCCCGAAGATCAGGTCGTTGGCTGATGTGGTCGTGCCCGCGCCACTGCTCGCGGAGGTTCCACTGCCCGCCGCTCCCGCCGTCACATCCAGCGGAGTGGCAGTGGCAAGTCCGCTGTACTCCAGCGCCCGGATGTCCACATATGCGGCCGCCTGGTTAAACCTTACCGTTACCGTATTGCTGCCCGCCTTGATGCCCGCGGCATAATAGATGGACTGTCTCAACCCCGTGCCAGTCGTCGGTCCGATCGCCAGCACATAGTTGTTCCCCAGGCTGTCACTAACCGTGCTGACAGTCGACGTCGTGTCGTTCCATCCCACCACCACCACATCCAGGTTCCCGGCCGTCTGCGCCTGCGGATAGCTCACTGACACCGATCCGCTCGCCGTCTGCGGGGTCGCCGACTTCACCTGCACAAAGGTCGGCCCGCTGGCCAGCAATGCGGTGTTGGCGAGCAAAAGAGTTGCAAAGACTGAAGCAATCAACCTCATCATAGAAAAAATCTCACTCTCGTTCAGGGGATAGGGAATGGCGAACCAATCCCTTTTGGCCAGAGGGACAGCAGGGCCCAGGAGCGTTTCAAATTCCGATTGCTGAATGCCTGGAGACTTATGCTCAGCGTGCCAGTTCGATATACCGCGGCCGTCTGCCCGTAAAGCAGGGCACAGGCGGACTATTCCGCTCGTTACTACCCATGATGAAAAACCGAGCGCCGCGTCCATAAGGCAAGGCGGACGTGGCTGAACTGGAACCCGAGGCGGTTGCTGCCAACGCGTTTCCCGAGTTCGCAAAAGCGAACTCGGACAGAACCAATTGGGTTCGATGAAGTAGCGGCCCCGGAATACTAGCAAAAACTTGGGTAAAAGTTTTCCACAGGCTGCGTTAAAACCCTTACCCAAAGCGGGATTTGGCCCGAAGAGGGAATCGGAATGAAAATTGCAAAGAATTGCATACCGACCAAACCGGAGAAGAATCCAGGGCTACTTGCTCTTCATGACATACACGCCATCCCAATCCGGCTCCGGCGCGGTCTCGAGAAATTCCAGGGCGCGCTGCAGGAAAATCTGGGTGGGTCCGTCCTCGGGATAGGATGCGAGAAGCTCGCCGAACCTGCCCGCGGCGTCGCGCCAGTCTTGCGCGTGGTAGGCCTGCATGGCGCTTTCAAAGCGGCGGATGAGCGCCTGATACTCAGGCCGGGCGGCTGCAACGTCCATTAATTCGTAAACCACGACCGGCTGATGTTTGCCTTTTACCTTGATCCGATCCAGTTCGCGGCAGACGAAGTGATCGGCCACCTGGCGGTAAGTTCCCTCGCTGATGACGATGCGAGAGCGATATTGCTTGGTCATGCCCTCCAGACGCGAAGCCAGATTGACGTTGTCTCCCATGACCGTCCAGGCCAGCCGCTTGGCCGATCCCATGTTCCCGACACTCACCGGGCCGGTGTTGACCCCGACTCCGATAGCGATCTCCTTGCGGCCTTCCGCCTGCCACTTTACGTTCAGCTTCTCCAGCCCGCGGATCATTTCGATGGCGCAGGTGCAGGCGCGCAAGGCGTGATCGCTCTGGGGATACGGCGATCCCCAAAATGCCATGATGGCATCGCCGATGTACTTGTCCAGCGTGCCCAGATTCTTGAAGACGATCTCAGTCATCTCTCCCAGATACTCGTTCAGCAGCCGCACCAGTTCGTCCGCGGACATGCCCTCGGAAAGACTCGTGAACCCGCGAATGTCGCTGAACATTACAGTCAATTCCTTGGTCTCGCCGCCGGGGCGAATGTATTTCTGCGGGTCCTTTTCGATCAACGCGATGACACCCGGCGACAAATACTGCGAGAAAGTCTTGCGGATTTTGCGCTTTTCGCGCTCCTCGAAAATCATGCGGAAGCTGGTGATGACGGCATAGTTCGCCACCAGCGTGCCGGCAGGAATTACGAAGCTGAGCCACCTTCCCATGGAGACGAAGTTGAAATAGACAAACCAGCCGAACAGCGTCAGGGCAACGACGAGAGACAAAGTTGAATAGAGCGGCTTGATGCGCGCGAACCAGGCTCCGAATATCAGGCCAAACAGCAAAATGAAGCCGGCGTCAATCAGATCTTCGCGGATTCCGCGAGTGAGAAACGTGCGCAGGCGCTCGTCGCTGTGCAGCAGGTTGTCGATGATATTGGCGTGCACCTCCACACCCATGTAGCTGGCGTTGCCGCTCTGGAAGGGTGTATTGCGCAGGTCGCCGATGGCCATCGCGGTGGCGCCGACCAGCACAATTTTGTCCTTAAGCGCATCCCGCGGAACCGCGCCATCGATCACGTCGACCATGGAATATTGCGGATAAGTCCGGTACGGCCCGGTGTAGTTGATGAGCGCCGTCCCGTCACGCAAAGGGTGCAGCACATGCTTGCCGAGTTGGAGACGCTCCAGCCCGGTCTCGCCGATGTAGGCGGCAATTTCCTGGTCAGGAATCTTTTCGTACTCCCGCACCGACTGCAGCGCGAGCGAGGGAAAGAAATCCTGGTCCCGGTAACGCATAATAAGGAGCGCGTGGCGCAGCGTGCCATCCGGATCGGGGTTGATGTCGATGAATCCGTATGACGACGCGGCCTCCGCCAGCTTTGCGATATTGGCTTCGGCGCCGGCTGCGACCGTGCCGCCATTTTCCGTCCAGGCCTTGCCCATGTCGAAGTCGCGGCCGTCCTTGGATTTGACCTTGAGCACCTGGGGAAATGCCTTGGCCCACGCTACATTAAAGTACTCCTCAGCCGCTTTGGGATCGGATGAACGCGCGCGCTGCTCGTCCAGAAACAAATGTCCCAAAACCACGTTACCCGACTGCTTCAGGGCAGCGGCGAACGCGGCATCCTGATCGCTGGCGGCTTCGAGGTCATGAATTTCGTTCAGGAGAGACGGCGGAGTCCCCGGCCCGAGTTGTGCTTGTAGTTTTCGCAACGCCTCCACTCCCGAGTTACTTTCCGGAGTAGGAAAAGTGGCGTCAAAGGCGATTACGCGTGCCCCTGCGTTCGCCAGGCTTTGGATCAGGCGAGCATACGATCTTCGCGGCAGTGGAAATGATCCCAGCTTCTGGAGGGTTCGCTCGTCGATACCCAAAATCACGATGCGATCATCGTGCGGCCGCGCTCCGCGCAACGCGAAGCGCAGATCGAGGGTGCGAAGTTCGACATTCTGGAGAAACAGGAAGCCGGCTCGACGATTGCCGCCAATTCCGGAAAAAGCGAAGAGCAGCAGGCCGGCCAGTGTGACGAGTGCGGCTAGCGCCAGGTCGATTTGGCGGGCCGAGACTCGCCCCAGTCCCGCCGGCCATTTTGATTTGGCTTGGGACATCATGCCGCCCTGGGGTGAGCGAGGGTTCTCGACGCTCACGTTATTGACACTGCGGCGAATCGGCACCGACGGGGCATGTCGGTTGCGTAGGCCGCGGCTTTCCCGTGGTAGTGCCACGATCCACTGCAAAGGTAAGGCCCACGGCCACACCGGCAAAAGCTCCAATCAGAGCAATCCAGTGCCATGAACCGGTCAATCCGGCGGAGGCCGGCGGAGGCAGGTTCGGAACATCGGTAGACTCCATGCTGGCGCGCTGCACATCGCCGGGAGTGGGCTGCGACAGGTATCCGCCGGGCGGAATCTCCGTGGTGATCTCAACCATATGCCCAGCGGTCAGGTTCACCGAGTTGCTGGCATTGGAAGAATTGTTACTGGCGCGGGCGCCGCCCAGGGGCGTGACGCTTACCATTCCGGTGTAGCAAATCACCGTGGTCTTGTTGTTGCCGTATTCCACGTAAAAATCGGTTCCGATCACGCCGATGACGGCATTGGGCGTGTGCACTTCAAATTTGCCATTGGGCTGGGTGATTTTCACCACCTTGCTGCGCAGGCGGCCGGCGTCCAACTCCAGCGAGGTTTGCTGCGAAGCGGCATCGTGCTGCAACACCCGCAACTCGCTATTCGATCCCACACTCAGGATGGATCCATCGTCCAGACCAGCCCGCAGGCGGCCGCTGGCGGTCGTTTTCAGCAGATCATTCCAGTCCAGTTCGTCCTTGGCCTGGGTGGCCTGATCGTTTTTCGTGGCGGCAGGAATTAACGCGTTGATCTGGCCCGCGCGCTGTCCCGCGGCAGGCGGTACGCACAGGGCAGGCAGCGTGGACAGCAGCAGGCAGAGTACTCCGGCGATTAGACGTTTCAGCATGTCCACGGGAACCCTTCCTTCGAGGCCTGATTTTCTGAGCTTAGGCGAATTGTGCCAGAGCCCCGGGGAAAGTCAACGTTACGGAACCTCGGGAGTGACCCGCGTGGCGCACCAAAGTGTTGGCCTCTCGACGAATCGGGGAACCGCGCTTCAAGCTGCATGAGACCGCGAAGGCCTGTTCCATCCCTTTGCTTCCCTCAGATTTTGGGTGGAGCAGCGCTTTAGCGCTGCATTGATGATGAGTTTCCTTGGGCCCCGGCACGTGTGGCGCACTATGCAGGCGTGAAGGTGCTGCTTCGCCTTTCGACCGCCCGACCGTTTGGCAGGTTCGCAGCAGGTGGGCAAAAAAATCCAGAACGCCGCATCCAGCTTTTAAGTTGCAATTCATAACCCGCGTTGGATAAGGTTTTACTCGCCTCCCGACCCTTGCGAATCCCATGATCACGGACTGCCACATTCATATTCAGCCGCTCCAGATGTTCAAGCCGGAGGCGTTGGCGCTGATAAAAAGCAAGCGCCCCAATTTCGAGCAGATCGCTGAGTATTGTGAGTCGCCCAAAGCATTCCTCAAGTATCTGGATTCAGCCGGGATCGAGCGCGCCGTCCTGATCAACTACGTCGCGCCTGAAGTAATTGGCTTTACCACCGCGGTCAACCAGTGGGTGGCCGATTATGTTCGGGCCGATGCCCGCCGCCTTATCTCCTGCGGCGGCCTTCATCCCCGGCATTCGTCCAACATCATGGCGGATGTGGAGCAGATTTTGCGATTGAATATCCGCATGATCAAAATTCATCCGCCCCACCAGTTGTTGTTCCCCAACGACTATCTGCATGGCGTGAAGGAGCTGGAAATTATTTACCGGGCGGCGGAGGCCAACGGCGTTCCCGTGATGTTCCACACCGGAACATCGATCTTTCATGGCGCCCGCAACAAGTATGGCGATCCCATTCATATCGACGATGTCGCGGTCGACTTTCCCCGGCTCAAGATCCTTCTGGCCCACGGCGGACGGCCGCTGTGGATGGATACCGCGTTCTTTTTATTGCGCCGGCATCGCAACCTCTATCTCGACATCAGCGGCATCCCGCCGAAGACCTTGCTGCAGTACTTTCCGCGGCTGGACGAGATCGCGAGCAAGACTCTCTTTGGCACCGATTGGCCCGGCCCGGGCGTTCCCGATATCAAAAAGAATCTCGACGATTTTATGGCGCTGCCCTTGCGCGAAGAAATTCGGCAACAGATTCTGTCAGGCACCGCCGCGGAAATCTGGCCGGAATAGATTGGGGTCAATGGAGGACGGGCGTCCCGCCGGTCAACCTCTGGCCTGTGCATGACGGGCCTCCCGCCTGTCCTCCAGTTGATTTCTTCGTTCCCTCAGTCTCGGGTCAGTGATTCGATCAGCTCTCGATGTTGCGGATAGAGTCTGACCAACTCCGCCCGTTTCCCCATCTCAAAGTCGGCGAAATCGAAACCGGGTGAGACTGTGCAACCCGCCAGCGTAAATGTCTTGGGATCGCGAACCCGAGACGCAAACCATCGGCCCGCCTTGACTACAGCCTGCAACACATCGCCAGCGTCGGGATCGCTGCCCAACTGTATCTCCGAGTAGCTGCCGTCGGGTTCGATCACATGCACGGTGATCGGGCTGCCCGCATAAAAGTGCCACAGTTCGTCCGAGCGCAGGCGGTGGAAGGCGGAAAAATTGTCACCCTCGAGCAGAAAATAGATGGCGGTCGAAACCAGCCGCGGCCCGGCGAACTCCGAGGGTAATGCTTCTTTCGGGATCGAAAGCTCCGAGCGGTAAGTCTCGCGATAGTAGCCGCCCTCCGGGTGAGCGATCAGCTTCAGTTTGTCGATCCAGTATTGAGCGGACTTGCGCATGACTTCTTTATTCTAAGCGACTGCTAGAAGCCGCGCGGGCAGCTCGTCCGCGACCAGATGGCTTCCGCCTGCTTGCGACTTCGTATTTGCTGGTGTAAAAACCTTGCCATGAATCGAATTGGGCTGGGAGTGTTGTGCGGCATCGTCTTTGGTTCGATCGACGTCCTGATGACGGTTTTCGGGAAGCATCCCGACGTTAGCAGGACCATGCTGTTGCAGGCTTTTTCCAGCCGCTTTGCGGTGGGGATTCTGGCCGCCACGGTTACGCTGCCGCTCCATCCTGTCCTGGCAGGCGCAGTGGTGGGTCTTTTGGTAAGTCTGCCTGACGCCTTCGGATTGAATTCCTACTTCGGAGTGTTGGGGACGGGTTTGCTTTTCGGCGGGTTGACGGCGTGGGCGGTCAAGATGTGGGGAACCTAGAATGGCGGTCTCCTACAACCGCATTGCAGGCCAAAGCGTGGAACGCCTCGCAGCCCTGAGCGACGGCGTCTTTGCGGTTGCGATGACGCTCTTGGTGCTCGATCTGCGCGTTCCTGCCCTGGAAGCGGTGCACGGCGAGCATGAACTTTGGCGCGCCCTGGTCGCGCTTTCCCCGCGTCTTGTCATGTACCTGATGAGCTTCACGACGCTGGGCATCTTCTGGATCGGCCAGCAGACCCAACTCAATCATCTCGCCCGTTCCGATCGCAGTCTTTCGTGGATTCACATCGGGTTTCTATTCCCGGTTTCGATTACCCCGTTCTCGACCACTCTTCTCGCGGAATTCCCTGCGTACCGCACGGCATTGCTCGTTTATTGGGTGAACATCCTGCTGATGGGGAGCACGCTGTACTTCAGCTGGGTGTGTGCGGTGAGATCAGGCCTGGTCAAGGAGGACCTGCCCGCAGAAGTTTCGCTCGCGCTTAAGCGCCGCATCGTGGTATTCCAATCCCTCTATGCGTTGGGTGCTTTGTTGTGCGTCTTCAATACTTATTGGAGTGTCGCATTTATCGTACTCGTGCAACTCTACGTGGTGATCGCTCCGCATAGACCACGCCCGCGCGCATGAACTCGCCGCAGAAGTTCATTTCGGCTTGACACTGAAATGACTGGCAATGCACTGCCACCTGCCATTCAGATTCATCCAGGTATCGGTGAAGCGGCCGCGGCGCTCCCACGCCTTGCCCTTGTCGACTCCCTTTTCGTAATAGGCGCCAGTCAGCACCGCCGTGTTTCCGTAATAGTGAACCACCATGTCGCTGGACTGTAGGGCCAGCGGTCGATAGGACTTGTCAGCGACCGAGGCGACCATCTGGGCTTTGTTGTAGAGCGTACCCTCGGCCACCGTCATGACGAAGTCATCCGCCAGCAATAGTTCTACGGCGGGCGCATCGTTGTTCAGCTCGGCCCGGTTCCACAAGTTCTCCATGGCAATGATTTTCGACGAATCCTGGGCGACTACCCGGACGGGCGCGGTCACACATAGCCCGGCGCACAGCGCGGCGACGATAAGGCTCCGTTTCATGGGAACTCCCGTTTGGATTTTGAGGTCAGAGTATATAGCGAAACAAAACCAAATTCGGCGGGGCATGCCGACGTCAGAGCCGCGCAACCAGAAGCCGCCGAAGGAAGAAGAATGGTGCTATTTCTTTTTAGGAGCGGAATCGCTTTTTGCCAGCGTACGAACATGCGCCAGGGCCGCATGAATTTCGTCGTCAGTGAGATTGCCCTTGAATCCGGGCATATTGCCCTTTCCGTCGGAGATGGCTTGAAGAAGTTCGGCGTCCGGTTTGCTCTGCACTTCCGCTGAGCGCAAGTCGGCCACGTTCAGGCTCTTCCCTACCGCGGTGCCGCTGCCGTCTGCGCCATGGCAGGTTTGGCATTTCGATTTGAACACGGCTGCGCCGGCGGGACTGTCGTTAGCCGTAGCCGGGTTGGTAGTCAGCAGGGCGATCATAAGAAGAAGACCGGCAGCAACCACCAGAAAGCCAGCCAGCGGGAATTTCAGGGTCTGTCTCATAGTCCCTCGAGCGCCGTCAATGATCGGTAGCAGTCTCCGCATCCGGAGCCGCGAAATCACGTCATTCTAGTAGTTCAGGCCCGCCAAATCAACGGGCACGGAAAGTGTGCGTCACACCCGGTTTCCTTTGCGTCCTTTGCGAACTTTGCGGTTTAAGATCTTGTCCTTTCCATATGGTTGCGGAGATCAGAGTCTTTAACCGCAAAGTTCGCAAAGAATTCTGCAGGGTGGGACACTGCCGGAAACTGAGCCGCGGATCAAAACTTGCCACTATCCTCAACCCGAGACCGCTGGCGTACCTACCCGTGTACGACAGCGGGCAGACCTCTTGAATTTCTCTTCGCTATGCTCGGTGCCGATCCCGCAAGCCCGCGGGTCAGGAGATGGCCGATGGCGTCGCGTAAGTCTTCCGCTCCGGTCCAAGGGGGCGACCTTCAACCGTGGCAACTGGAGTACGAATCCGCCATGAAGGAAACAGATCTCAGGGCTCTGTTCAAGCGGGTCGAAGTGGCGGAAGCCGCAGTTCTGAATCGCCGCGAAGCTCTGGCGCGGAGTGCTGACGGTTTCGCTGAAAGCCAGAAAATCGAGCTGGCCCTGGCCAACCTGCGCAATCTCAAGCGCGATGTTTTGAAGTTTTCCTGACCAGAAGCGGCTTCCTAGTCCTCGCCTGCTGCAGTTCCCACGGCCCGAAGCTTGGCATCTTTTCCGATTGCGTATCGCGGACGACCCAGTGCTGGAAGGGCTGAGGCCAGCAGGGCGACACCGGGCATCTTCTGGTCCACTCGAACGATAGAGACGATGGACGAGCCTGTGCGCCGCAATCCTGAACCCCCGCCCGAACCGTTCGTTGTCTCCTCGGATGAAGGGACCGCTTGCAGAAAAGAACGAATCCAGCGGTGCACGTCGTGGTCCTTCACGATCTGGCGCAATAAACCCATGCGACTCCGCTTATCTTCGGCGCTCATGTGGGCAGCGTCATACAAGGCCTGCGCCACCTCGGCAAAATCATTGGGATTCACGATGATGGCGCCGCCGCGCAGCTCGGGCCCTGCGCCCGCGAACTCGCTCACAATAAGCACGCCTCGTTCGTCAATCTGCGCCGCGCAAAATTCCTTGGCGACCAGGTTCATGCCATCTTTGAGCGGAGTAACCAGACCGATGTCGGCTGCACGATAGTAGGCGAGAAGTTCATCCCGGCCCAGGTTGCGGTGAATGTAGTGCACCGGCACCCATCCCGGCTCGGTAAACTCACCGTTGATTTGACTGACCAGCAGTTCCACTTCGCGCCGCAGATGCTTGTAGTTGGGAATCTCCTCGCGGCTGGGAACCACAACCTGCACCAGCGTGATGTGGCCGCGCATCTCGGGAAAACGGCGCAGCAGCAGACGGAAGGACTTGAGCCGCTCGGGAATTCCCTTGGTGTAATCGAGGCGGTCTACACCCAAAACCAATACGTCATCCGAAACTCGCTTTCGGAGCTCAGCCGCATGGGCTGCGATCTCGGGCCGCTGGGCATCGCGCTCAAATGCTTCAAAATCAATGCCGATCGGAAATGTGCCGACCACCGACCATCGCCCGCGCGAACCGACCCGCTGATGCGGATTAGCGCTTTCGACCACAGCCTCGGGAATCAGGCGTTCGAGACAGCTCACAAAGTTTGAGCGGTCGCGGTCGCCCTGGAATCCGATCACGTCAAACTCCAGCAAGGATTCCAGAATCGGCTTCTTCCAGGGAAGCTTCTCGAATACATCGGGAGACGGAAACGGGATGTGCAGAAAAAATCCCATGCGGGCGCGCGTTCCCATTTCCCTGAGAGCCGCCGCCGTAAGCATGAGATGGTAGTCATGCACCCAGACCAGGTCGTCCGCCTGCGCCGTTTCCGCCACGACCTTGGCAAATTTCCGATTCACATTCTGATAGGTCGCCCAGTACTCGGGATCGAAATTGCAACGCGAAGGCATGTCGTGAAACAGCGGCCAGATGATTTCGTTGGCGAATCCGGAATAAAATTTTGCGATATCTTCTTCGGTAAGCGCCACCGAGCGAAGCGTGTAAGAACGGCGACGCGCGGCCCGAAGCAGTAAGGGCTCAATCGGTTCGTCGGGAGCGGCGCCGGCCCAGCCAATCCAGACTCCGGGCTGGTCACGCCAACCCGCTTCGAGAGCAGTCGCCAGTCCTCCCGAACTTCGCTCCAGGCGCGCCCCCCCGGCATGTTTCCTGATGAGAACCGGCAAGCGATTGGAAACGTTAATCACGCGTCCCTTGATTTCATTCATCCTTGACCTCCTGCAGCGCGGAGCCACTCCTCGAAAAAATGGAGCAACTCGTGAGGTGGTTGCAGCCAGATATCGGCTGCGGTTGGACGTGACTGAGTGCGAACCAGCGCCGTCAGTCCGTTGCCCTTAAGCGCGTGAAATGCATCTTCGTCGGTCTGGTCGTCGCCCAGATAGGCAACCGCCGCGTCCGGCCCCGATTCCTTTAAGATGGCACGGACCGCGTCGCCTTTGCCTGGACCCGCCACCCGAATTTCCAGGCCGCCGTCGAATTCGAGCAATCGTAACGGCGCTCGTTCCAGTAAAGGCCGCCACAGCCGCGAAACTTCCCGGGCAATTCTTTCCGCTTTGGCTGGATCGAGACCTCGCCAGTGAACCGCGACGCCGCCCGGCTTGATTTCGGTCTGGCTTTCCAGCCCAGCATCGTGCAGCATCGCCTGGGCCGCCAATAAGTAGTCTTTGTGAGCCGGCACGGAACTCACTTCATAGCGCCCGTCAGCTTTGAGCCGCTCCAGGCCGTGGCTTCCCCACACTTCCGGCTGCGGACAAATGCCGCTCAGCAAAAGTATCTCCCGTACCGGACGCCCACTGATGAGCACTACGCGGGTACCTCTCCGCATGATGCGAACGATGAGCGGCGGAACTTCGGGATAAGGAAAAGCCAGAGTGCGATCGACGCAAAACGGCGCCAGCGTCCCGTCATAATCGAGCAAAAGGACGCGAGTTCGGGCGGAACGCAACCGCTCAAGAAAAGGCGCGTAAGTGAGCTGCCGCTCGAGTACTTTCATGCCGGCTCCTGACTGCAGCAAGCAACCACGACGAAAGCTATCCCGATGCGAAGTGGCGGAAAGAACGTTGGCCAGACAACGGAAGGATGGGCCGCACTTCCCGCGATTGAGGGTTGGCGAAGCCCGCGAGACGTGTAACCCGACCCCTGGATCCGCTGGCTAAGTCACCGCCTGAAGGGCTGCACTTAGGGCAACGAACCCGGTGTACTTTTAGAAAAGCTTATCTCGATTCTAACACGGGGAACTTCATCGTGCGTCTCGGAAATTAGTGAAAATGCAAGCGCTTACAGGGCGATTGAGAGCCCTGGTGGCGTTAAGTCCAGCGAAACCAGCGCAAGGCAAGCGCAAATGAGATCCCTCCCCACGCCAGCAGCACCAGGAGGCGCGCCGACTGGGCTTCCAGAGAAGCACCCTGCAAAATTGTGGCACGCAAAGCATCGTTTAAGGCGGTCAAGGGCAGCAGTTTAATGGCGGGCTGCAATATGGCGGGAAACCGTTCCGAAGAGAAGAACACTCCGGAGAAAATCCACATGGGCATCATCACCAGATTCATCAAGCCGCTGACACTCTCGATCTTTTGGGCGCGGCTGGCGGTGAGCAAACCCAGCCCCGCGAAGGAAACAGCGCCGACCGTATTGAGCAGCAAAATGGTGAACAGCGAACCCAGAACCTGCATGTGGAAGACCAGCACACCCAAGCCCAGCAGTAGGACGATTTCAATCAGCATGAGAACCAGCCGGCTGGCGGTCAACGCGAGCAGAAAATCGCTGCGTCGCATGGGAGTGCCTACGAAGCGCTTGAGCAATTTGCGCTGGCGCATATCCACCAGTGCGAATCCAATCCCCCACATGCCGGAGTTCATCAGGTTCATTCCGAGCAAACCGGGAATCAGGAAATCGATGTAACGCGATCCCGGCTCGCTGGCTGCGACGGCTGAGGTCGGCAACGGATCCGTCCGTCCAGCGCCGCTTTCCAGGGCATCGTCCACTTCAGCGCGAGACAGCACACTCTCCGGACGCGAGGGATCGTAGCGATATTGAAAACCGTCTTTGCCGTCGGGCACGATCACCAGATCGTATTTGCCCAGACGAAATCCCTGCAGCGCCTCTCCCTCCGTCACCACCGAGGCGCGGATCGATGCACTGCGCGTCGACCGTTGCAGCAAGCTCACAGCATGGTCAGAACCGGGACCCGCAACAATGGCAACCGGCGTAACATCCGCAGGCTTGTTGCGGAAGGCGATACCCAATCCGAGAGCGAGAAGAAGTGGGAATCCGAATACCCAGAAAATAACTTCCGGCTCGCGCTTGAGTTCGAGCAGTCGCGCCAACAGCAAATAGCGGAAACCGGTCCAGCGCCCGTTACGCACACTGGTTCTTGAGGAAATAGGGCGGACCGGTGTTGGAGTTTGCTCGGCGACGCTCATTGGTCCCCTCTGGCTGATTCAGCAGCGGCGGATTCCCTGTTCTCGAGTCTGTGCGCGTGCATTACTCTTCCCTCAAATGGCGGCCGGTCAAGCGAACGAACACATCTTCCAGGCTCGCCTGGCGCGTGGTCAGGTGCAACAGATGCTGCCCTTCCTTCTCGACTGCGACCAGCAAAGCCGGAATGGTCAAGTGAGGCTCGTGCACGTTCAGGCAGACGAAGCCGTTGTCGTGCCGCACCGACTCAACTCCCGGCAGCGCCCGCCAGACGTCTGCCGAGTCGCCATTTGAACTTCCGCTCACCTGAAACTCCACCATGTGGTGTCCGCCCAGGCGTTCGATTAAATCCGCCGGCGTGCCTTCCGCGATGATCTGTCCATGATCGACGATGGCCAGCCGATCGCATAGACGCTCGGCTTCGTCCATGTAATGGGTGGTGAGCAGCACCGTCCCCCCGGCCTGCTGGAAAGCGCGAATCGTATCCCAGAGTTGGCGACGGCTTTGGGGATCGAGCCCGGTGGTGGGCTCATCCAGAAAAAGAATTCTGGGATTGCCCACCAGCGCGGTAGCTACGGCGAGCCGCTGGCGCTGGCCCCCCGAAAGCTTTCCTACCCACGCGTCAGCTTTCTCGGTGAGTTGCATTTGCTCGAGCACTTCGAGCGGAGGACGCGGCTGGCGATAGAAACCGGAAAACAGCCTGACGGTCTCGAACACAGTCAATTTTTCTGACAGCCGGGTTTCCTGCAACGAGATGCCCATGACCTCACGCAACTCGCGCGCGTTGTCCTTCCAGTTCTGCCCCAGAATCGTGACCTGCCCGGAAGTTGGCGCGAGCAGGCCTTCCAGAATTTCGATGGTGGTGGTCTTCCCGGCCCCGTTCGGTCCCAGGAGACCAAAACATTCGCCCGCTTCGATTTTCAGATTCAGCCCGCGGACAGCCTCCACCTTGCCGTCGTAAGTCTTGCGCAGATCGTGGCATTGAATCGCCGGAGACATTCAAGGATTCTAACCGATGTGAATGTAGGCGCGAGCGCCCCGCTCGTGCGGCAGCGCAAAAGAACTTCGCAGACCGTACTCTCCGCCGACAGTTTGAATTAAAATAAAACCCTGCCTATGCGACCTCGACGGCACGGCTTCACTTGACGGCGCTCCTCCTAAAACGCCCGTGCGTCGTTTCCTCATAATTCATCTGTAACCCATAAGGTCGAAAGGATTCCTATATGCTGCGGAAGCTAGGGCTGTCTTTACTGCTGACCACGGTTTCGTTGGCCTCGGCGCAGACCACGCGCCATTTCACCTTCCACTACGGCTTTACGGTCAAGGATGTGCCCGCCGGAGAACGAGTGCGCGTCTGGTTTCCGGCGGCGCAATCGGACGAGTTTCAGGAAGTCAAAGTAGTCTCGACCAACGCCGACCTGAAGCTGAAGAAGACCAAAGAGTCCAGGTTCGGAAACGAAATGTATTACGCCGAAACCTCGAAGGCGCAAGCCACCGATCTGCACTTCGAAGTGGTGTACGACGTGGTTCGCCATGAGCGCTTGACTTTGGGTATCGTCCGGCCGCATCTGGCTGAAGTCGAACTGAAGGATCGCGACCGCAAGGAATATCTGCAACCTGACAAACTGGTGCCCGTGACTGGCCTGCCGGCGGAGCTCGCGGCCAAGGTAACCGAGGGCGAGACCTCGCCGCTAGACAAGGCGCGTGCCATCTACGATTACGTTTTCACCACCATGCGTTATGACAAGACGGGCACAGGTTGGGGACACGGCGACGTACTCTACGCCTGCGACGCCAAGAAGGGCAACTGCACCGACTTTCATTCGCTGTTTATCGCCATGGCACGCTCCCAGGGCATTCCTGCACGCTTCGAAATTGGATTTCCTCTGCCGCCGGATAAACATTCGGCAGAAATCGCCGGCTATCACTGCTGGGCGGATTTCTTCGAACCGCAACACGGCTGGGTGCCCGTAGATATTTCAGAGGCCTGGAAGCACCAGGAAAAGCGCGACTATTTTTTCGGAGCGCACGACGCCAACCGGGTGCAGTTCAGCATGGGACGTGACTTGCGCCTCAACCCGGCGCAGGACGGCCCGCCGCTCAACTATTTCGTTTATCCCTACGTGGAGGTCTCCGGCAAAGAGCATCCCAATGTTTCGCTGGCGTTTTCCTTCGCGGATGTGGATGCGGGAGCAGCCGCCCAGGTGAAGTAAACGCTATCAATGGAACGCTTACGCAGGGGGCAGGTGCGACACCTGCCCCACGTGTATCGTGTCTGCTCAACTTCGCGCGGTTGCTGCAATGGATTTAGTGCCCCTGGGGGTGCGGGCATGATATGAAACCGCAGATGGTGGGCTCGTCTATCCCGAGTGCACTACTTTAATGGGTATCCGTAACTTCCTGATGCTCCGGCTGTTCCGGAGCGACGTTATGCCGAACATCGGCTCCGCGCACCCAGAAAATCACATCTTCTGCGATATTCGTGGCGTGGTCGGCTACACGTTCCAGATTGCGAGCCACCAGTAACGCATCCAGCGCTTGACGGGTCGTCTCCGGATGCTCGTTCATGGACTTCACCAGAACGATGAAGGCCTCGTCTTTCATGCGGTCTACTACGTTGTCCATTTCGAGGACGGCTTGGGCAAGTTCAGCTTTGCCTTCGATGAACGACTCGAGTGAGCGGCGCACCATGGCGGAGACCGCCGCAGCCATGCGAGGGATATCCACGGGAAGGTCGGCCTTGGGCAGATCCACCATATCCATGACGCGTTCGGCGATGTTGACTGCCTGGTCGCCTACCCGCTCCAGATCGGCATTGATCTTGGTGACCGCGAGAATGAAGCGCAGATCGACCGCCATGGGCTGTTGCATAGCGAGCAGATCGAACGCCATCTCGTCGATTTCGCGCTCGGTGAGATTGATTTGAGTCTCGCCCTCGAGCACCATCCGGCAGCGCGTAAGATCGCGCTCGATGTAGGCCTGGCAGGCGCGGTCGACAGCCTGCTCAGCCAGTCCGCCCATACGGAGCAAACGTGCCCGAAGTTCGTCCAGTCCTTGCAGAAAACGGGTGCGCGCCATTATCCAAACCTGCCTGTGATGTAGTCTTCCGTCCGCTTGTCGGACGGGTTGGTAAAAATCTTCTCCGTCTTATCGAACTCTATCAGCTTGCCCAGAAGAAAGAATCCGGTAAACTCTGCGACCCGCGAGGCCTGCTGCATGTTGTGGGTCACGATCACGATGGTGAATTTTTCTTTGAGCTGGAAGATGAGTTCTTCAATCTTGCCGGTGGAAATCGGATCGAGGGCGGAGCAAGGCTCGTCCATCAGCAGCACCTGCGGCTCGACTGCGATGGCGCGGGCAATGCAAAGTCGCTGTTGCTGGCCTCCGGAGAGGCTGGCACCCGATTTCTTGCGCATCGTGTCCTTGACTTCGTCCCACAACGCCGAAAGAGCCAGCGAGCGCTCGACGATTTCATCCAGACGCTTACGCTCGTGAAAGCCGTTGAGCGTCAGCCCGGCCGCTACGTTGTCATAGATAGACATCGTCGGAAAAGGATTGGCCTTCTGAAAAACCATTCCGATGCGCCGTCGAATTTGTACCGCCGAAGTACCGTTGTAGACGTCGAGTTCCCCGATGCGCACTCTTCCGGTGGCACGCGCCTCGGGCACGGTCTCATGCATACGGTTCAGGCAGCGCACAAATGTAGACTTGCCACATCCCGACGGACCGATCACCGCCGTGGCGTGATTCGCCGCCACCGTCATATTGATGTCGTACAAGGCCTGAGTTTTGCCGAACCAGGCGTTCAGCTTGTCGACTTGGATTCCCACGCCCATAGTTTCAGTTCGCTCCCTTGAGCATACCGCGGCTGGCCACCAGTCGCACAGCGCCGACCGAAGCGACGATTAGAACGATCAGGATCAACGCGCCCGCCCAGGCCTGCTTGTGCCATTCATCGAAGGGCGAAATCGCGTAGGTGAAGATCTGCAACGACAACGCAGCCGTGGGCTGATTCATCTTCCAGTTCCAATACTGATTGCCGAATGCGGTGAAAAGCAACGGAGCGGTTTCTCCCGCCACCCGCGCAAAGGCCAACATCACGCCCGTGATGACGCCGGAAGTTGCGGTGCGAAGCGTAATCGAAAGTGTGGTGCGCCACCGCGAAACCCCGAGCCCGTAAGCGGCTTCGCGCACGGCTTGCGGTACCAGGAGCAACATCTCTTCCGTGGTACGAGTGATGGTGGGAACCATCATGATAGCGAGAGCGACTCCGCCCGCCAGCGCCGAGAAGTGCCCCTGACTCAGCACCACCAGTCCGTAAGCCACGATGCCCACGATGATCGATGGCACGCCGTTCAGCACGTCCGCCGTGAAGCGAATCATGTTTCCGAAACGAGTGCCGCGTCCGTATTCCGAGAGATAAATTCCGGCGCCGATACCCAGCGGCACTCCCATCGAGCTGGCTATCAGGAGGATGTACATGGTTCCGGCAATGGCGTTAGCCATGCCTCCGCCCGCCTCCCCAGGCGGTTTCGGAATCTGGGTGAGGAATGCCCAGTTGATGGAACCGATGCCCTTATAGATGAGATAGCCGAACACCGCTCCCAACGGCAGCAGCACCAGCACGACCGCTCCGATTGCGGCCAGTGATACCAAGGCATTCAGGCTGCGGCGCCATAGGCTGATGGGAGCATCGGCGAAGTTTGCCGGAAGCATATGTTTATCAGGCATGG
Source organism: Terriglobia bacterium (assembly GCA_963822555.1). Classification (GTDB taxonomy): domain Bacteria; phylum Acidobacteriota; class Terriglobia; order Terriglobales; family Acidobacteriaceae; genus JAIQFF01. Next base: position 1,217,765 of record CAWGHY010000002.1, on the reverse strand, counting down.
CTCCTCGCAGGAGTACCACGAGTCACGGTCCACACCAGAAATTGCGCCAGAATATTGACAATGATGGTCACAATAAAGAGCGCTAGGCCCACTTCAACCAGGGCGCTCAGATAAAGATCTCCGGTGGCTTCGCTGAATTCATTGGCGATGACGCTAGCCATGGTGTAACCCGGGGCGAAAAGCGACTTCGCGATCTCCGGACGGTTGCCAATCACCATGGTGACTGCCATGGTTTCACCCAGCGCCCGGCCCAGGCCGAGAATTACGCCGCCCATGATGCCGGCGCGAGCGTTCCGCAAAACGCCGGTGCGGATCATCTCCCAGCGCGTGGCTCCCAAAGCCAGAACCGCCTCCCGCTGTTGTTGCGGGACGGCGGTCATGACCTCGCGAGTGATCGAGGAGATGATGGGCACCACCATAATCGCGAGAATAATTCCCGCTGCCAGCATCCCGATGCCGTAGGGCGGTCCCTCGAAGAGAGTTGTCCAACCCAGGTATTTTGCCAGCCAGGGCTGCACGTACAGCCGAAGCAAAGGGACGAGTACGAAAATTGCCCACAGCCCGTAAATGACACTCGGGATAGCGGCCAGCAACTCGGTGGTGAAGGCCAATGCGCCCCGGAGCCAGCGCGGCGACATCTCGGTGATGTACACGGCGACTCCAACCGCCAGCGGAACCGCGATGATCAAAGCCAGAATTGAGGAGACGATAGTGCCGTAAACAAACGGCAGAGCGCCATATTGGTCGTTAACCGGGTCCCACTCGCTGCGGAAGAAGAATTTAAGGCCGAAAGCATGCCAGGAGAGGCTTGATTTGGTAATCAACTCATAGACAATCAAACCGACGATGGCGAGTACGGAAAGTCCGCAAACGAGCATGGCATAGAAAAACGCGGCATCCGCCCGGCGACTGTCGCCGGCCGTAATGAGCGATTGCACCTGTGTTCCAGCGCTCGCCGTAACTGCTTGTCCTGAAACGGGTTGTGGACCGGTCAGTCGAGGCGCTCCTAGAGCTCGATTAGCCATTTTGGGCAAGGTAGCATGATCGTGTTACAGCAGTGTTAAAATACCGTTTCGCCCCCTGCCCCAGAGAAGGTTCTGTCAGGGACCCGGAAGTCTGATTCCCAGCGCATCTAAAACGAATTCCATAGTGTCGTCAATCGTAGCTGAATCGTTTATCTAGGCCCAATGGTTGTTCATCGTATGCAGTCACATCCCGAACCAACTCGCGTCGCGTTTCGCAAGCTCGCCCGGCAAGTTTCAAAGCTCAGCGGAAAGCTCACTCCGGAGAACATCCATAAATTCCGTACCTCGAGTCGCAAAGTGGAAGTGCTGGTTTCGGACCTGGCCGCAAATCGAAGCGGCAACGACAAGAAGCTGTTGAAGCTCCTGGGCCGCTTGCGCCAGAAGGCTGGCAAAGTACGCGACCTCGATGTCCAGAGCGCAGCGCTACGAAGCTTGAAGATTCCCCAGGAACCAGGACGCAAATCCCAACTCATGAGCTCTCTTGCCGAGGAGCGCGCCCGGCGGGAGAAAAAGCTGGAGAAGTCGCTGGACCGGCAGACCGTATCCGAAGTGCGTAAGCGCCTGAAACGCACTGCCGCGAGCCTGGAGATTGCAGATAATGCCAATCCCTTGGTCTTGGCCCGGCAAAAGCTCAGCGCTGTGGAAGTCGATCAGGGAGCGGTGACCGAGAAAACCTTGCACCAGTTCAGGATTGCGGGCAAGCAGGCTCGCTATGTGGCGGAATTCGCCCGCAAGGATGCCGAGGCCACGCGTCTGGTCGCGCAGTTGAAACATATGCAGGACGTGATCGGAGACTGGCACGACTGGGTCCAGCTGGCCGACAAGGCGGAAAAGCTGTTCGGCGGAGTCCAGGATTCCGCTCTGGTTTCAGCCCTGCGCAACATCACCCGGGCCAAGTTCCGTCAGGCCGTGAATACGCTCAACGAAACTCGCATCGCGATTGCCGGGAAGAAGCCCATTTCCATAGCTTCTCCCAGTCGCGGACCTTCGCGGCAGGCCGTGGCCTAGAGCTGTCATCCTGCGCGGAGTGGCCGCTTCGCAACGCAAAGCAGCCGCGCAGTCGAAGGACCCTACGGGCGGCACGGAATCGTTCTATCGAGAATAGCTGCGAAATCAGATGTTACAGCGGCATCGCGGCTATAGGGGTCCTTTGACTCCATCGGCCCATGCGCTGGCGAATGGGCCGCTTACGCTCAGGATGACCAAGCCCCTCGCAGCTTCCTAAATCCAATTGCCCTCAATCCTCATCTAACCAGCTGGAGAAAACACACATCTTGAGGTCTCGAATCGCTGTCTTCGTCGCAGTCGTCCAAACCGTCCTGTTTTTGGCCCACTGGTTCTTGTATCGGACCTGGACATTTTTCTGGGCCGCACCCTCGCAAACCTCCGGCCTGAAGATCGCGCTGGCTCTGCTGTCGGTCAGCTTTGTGCTGGCATCGCTGCTGGCCTGGCGTTCTTCCCATGTCCTGGTTCGCATCCTTTACACCATTTCCGCAGTCTGGCTCGGGACTTTGAGTTTCTGTTTCCTGGCGGCGTGCGCCTGCTGGACTATTTACGGCGGAGCGCGCCTCGCGGGCCTGCATCCCGACCGGCGCGAATTGGTGGTTGTCTTCCTGGCCCTGGCCCTGCTGACAAGTCTGTACGGCATCGTGAATGCGGCGTGGACACGGGTGCGTCGAGTCAGCGTCACCCTGCCCAACCTGCCTGAATCGTGGCGCGGACGGGTAGCGGCACTGGTCACCGATACTCATCTTGGTCATGTCCGCGGATCTGGATTTATGCGGCGCATCGTTACCACGCTTACACGCCTGCGGCCCGACATCGTATTTATTGCGGGTGACATGTATGACGGGACCGTCGCGCGAGTGCGCGAACTGGCTTCGCCCTGGGCACTGCTGGCGGCTCCGATGGGGGCATTCTTCGTCCTGGGCAATCACGAAGAGTTCACCGATTCCACCAAGTATCTGGACGCGGTCGAGCATTCGGGTGTGCGAGTTCTGAATAACGAGAAAGTCACGGTCGATGGCATGCAGATTGTCGGTGTGCACTACCGGGATTCCACCAACGACGACCACTTCCGCTCGGTCTTGCGGCACGCCGACGTGGATCGTGACCGGGCCAGTATCCTGCTTACCCATGCTCCCGACCGGTTGAAAATCGCCGAGGAGGAGGGCTTCTCCCTGCAGCTCTCCGGCCACACCCATGGCGGACAGTTCTTTCCGTTTACCTGGATCACGTCGCGAATCTATGGCAAGTTCGTCTACGGTTTGCAACGTCTGGGCAATTTGCTCGTTTATGTCTCGTACGGTGCCGGTACCTGGGGCCCGCCCCTGCGCCTAGGCACCACGCCTGAGATTGTGCTCATCCAGTTCGATTGATTTACCTCACTAACTTGGCGTCCTTAGCGCTCTTTGCGGTTTAGGGCTTCGCCGCAATATCCGCAACGAATGCGCTCTCGGACGCTACAATTGTTCCAGATCATGCGGATGTTGCTGGACATCTTCGCGCAAATCTTCCGCACCCTGTGGGCGCACAAACTGCGCTCCTGCCTGACCATGTTCGGCATTGCCTGGGGCGTAGGGTCGCTGCTGCTGCTGGTAGGCCTGGGAGAAGGCTTCCGCTCCGGCAACAAGCGCCAGCTTGCGGAATTCGGCAAAGACATCATGTTTATCTTCCCCGGCCGGGCTCCTGCACTGACCGGCAGTATGAACTCCGCGCGCTCCTATCTGCTTACCTATCAGGATTACCTGGACATCAGCAAAGGCGAGCACATCGCCAACGCCTGTCCCATCATCACCCGCGACGATGTCCGCGCGGTCAGCGAATTCGCCAACGCCAACGGCGAGATTCTGGGCACCGAGCCCCAGTTGAACGAAATCAGCTTTCTTCCCATCAAGCAGGGACGCTGGTTGAACCTGCTGGATGAATCGCAAAAGCGAAATGTGATTGTTCTGGGAGACCAGCTCAACAAGAACCTCTTTCCGGGACGCCCCGCCGTGGGTTCGACCGTGCTGCTGAACGGGATCAGATTTGAAGTGGTCGGAGTTCTACAGCACATCGGCCGCGGTAACAACACCTGGCTGAATATCCGCAGCTACATTCCCTTCCAGGTGATGGCCACCTACTTCCCCATCAAGGGAGAGAATCACGAGAACTCGATTTCCTACATCAACTATCAGCCCCGTGTAACCGACGAGCACCTGCTGGCGGAACAAGATGTCCACAAGATCGTGGCCCACAATCACGGTTTTGATTGGAAAGACCTGAACGCATTCGATGGCTGGGACACCATCCAGCAGTCGAAGATGGTAGGCACGATCTTCGACGCTATGAATATGTTCCTGGGAACTGTGGGCATGGTCACGCTCGCCCTGGGGGCCATCGGCGTGATCAACATCATGCTGGTCACGGTGAGCGAGCGCACGCGGGAAATCGGACTTCGTAAAGCCCTGGGCGCGACCAAGAGCAGCATTCTGCTCCAGTTTTTTCTGGAAGGGCTGATCCTGACCCCTGGCAGTGGGCTCATCGGAATGGGACTGGCGGCGATCCTGATGGCCTTGCTGGGCAACATCGAGGGCGTGGGCGGATTCGATCCTCCGAAACTTGTGCCCATGTCGGCCATGCTCGCGATTGGCAGCCTGGCGCTGGCGGGAGTGGTTGCAGGTCTTTACCCCGCTCGCAAAGCGGCCATGCTGCAACCGGTGGAAGCGCTGCGGCAGGAGTAAAAACAGATTGTGTAATTTGGTAATCGGGTAATTTTGTAATTGAAAACCATAGATTCCAGGGTAGGAAATTACCCAATTACACAATTACCCGATTACACAATTACTAAATATGTTCCGTGATCTGCTCCAGGAAGCCTATGACGCCATGCGGCACAATCGTCGCCGCACCGCTCTTACCATGCTCGGCATGGCCTGGGGCATCGCGACCGTCGTTATGCTTTTGGCCTGGGGCAACGGTTTTGGCCAGGCCTGCGCCAACATCTTCGCCAACTTCGGCACCAAGCTGGTCATCGTCGTGCCGGGCCGCACTTCCACCGACGCCGGCGGCCAGAAGGCGGGCAGAGCCGTCCGCTTGACCCTGGAAGATATAGATATGCTGAACACCAATCTTCCTCAGATCGCTCACATCACGCCCGAAGCCAGCAAACAGGTAAGCACCCAGTACGAGACCAGGACCTTCACCTTTTCGGCCACCGGCAATTATCCGAATGTGCCCGCCATTCGCTCACTCACGGTGGCGCAGGGGCGTTTCTACAATGCCGAAGACGAGATGCAGCGCTCCCGGGTGGTGGTGATCGGATCGGAAGCCAAGGAAAAGCTCTTCTCCGGCCGCAATGCGCTGGGTGAACACATCCGCCTCGACGGCCTCAGCTTCGAGGTGATCGGTGTGGTCAGCCCAAAAATGCAGGAGGGAAACAGCGACATCAATCGGACGCTGTACCTTCCCTTCACCACCATGGGTGATTTGAAAGACACGCGTTATCTCGACTCCATTTGGTTCAATTACGCGACTCCCGAATATGAAAAGCTGGAGCAGACGGTACGCTCGCTGATGGCAGTGGAGAAGAAGTTCAACCAGAACGATCGCCAAGCCGTGTTGGTGTTCAACATGATGACCCAGGTACACCAGTTCGAGATCATCACCATCGGTTTGAAAATACTGTTGGGCTTTATCGGCACGCTTACGCTGGGAATCGGCGGCGTGGGCCTGATGAATATCATGCTGGTTTCAGTGACCCAGCGGACTCGTGAGATTGGCGTACAGAAGGCGCTGGGCGCGCGCCGGCGCTATATCCTCATGCAATTCCTCGCCGAAGCCCTGACCATCACTTTCATCGGCGGAGTGTTGGGAGTGATTCTGGCCTATGCGGTTGCGTTTTCCGTGGGCCGGTTGACCCTGTACAGCGCCTTCGCCAAGAATGGCGAGGCGGGCGACATCCGTCTGATCATCGCGCCCGGAACTCTGATTGCAGCCACGCTGATTCTCGCCGTCGTGGGCCTGGTCAGCGGCATGGTGCCCGCCTTTCGCGCCTCCCGTCTGGATCCGATCGAAGCGCTGCGCTACGAGTAGAGCCTGCCGCGTGTACACTCTTGGTCGTTCAGCGCAGGCGCGAAGCGCCGTAAGAATGTAGCCGCAGGGTGTAAGCCTGGGTAGAGTCCTCGGGTAATAGATGAATTCGTATCGGGAGCTGCTATGAAATTCGCCAGAATTACCTTCTGGATCGCCGGCATCTGGGGCGTACTGGTCCTCACCCCTCTTTACTTCATATTTGACCTGATCGGCCGAAAAGATCCTCCGCCCATCACCCATCCGGCGTTCTTCTATGGGTTTGTAGGAGCGGCTTTAGCCTGGCAGATCGCATTTTTCATTATCGCCACCGACCCGGCCCGCTATTGCGCGCTAATGATTCCTTCCATCTTTGAAAAATTCAGTTACGGCATCGCGGTAGTTATCCTGGTGGTCCAAGGACGTATGCGTGCTTCAGATCTATTATTCAGCGGCGTCGACCTGTTGCTCGGCGTTCTCTTTGTGATTGCATACCTCAAAACCACCCGTCGCGCATCACATCAAGCCACCTAGGGGTAGATGTCCTCATCTGCCCAGTCGAGCGCAACTCGACATTTCTAGGACCCCAATGTCGCGGAGCGCGAGCAGCTGGGACACCTGCCCCGAAGTGGCTCGTGACAACGCTATAATCGTAGGGCTTCTGGCACGACCGGCCTCGGGGAAGATGGAACCAATCGAAAATCGCGCAGCGCGCCGTAACTGGTTGACGAGCGTCCTCACGGATGTGCACTTCTGGGTTCCGGTTGCGGTCCTGATCGGCGGACTGTTGCTTCTCGAATCTATTCATTGAACAAGTCGAGTGACGAAAATATGCGGTCGATCGTGACATCCGCGAACGAGACTCCCGCACCGGAACTTTCGCGTCCGCGGAAGTTGCAAACCCTGGGCATCCTTTCCGGATTCACGGCGGGCGCTTGGCTCGGAGCCGCCGAGGCGCCGACCAAACTGGTTTCGGTGGGCGTGTCGCCAATCGTCATTTCACTGATCATGGTGACGGGAGTTTTTCTGGCGCGTTGGAGCGTGCCGGCTCTGGTCCTGGGCACATCGTCCGTGCGAGCCGATCTTCGACGCGCTCCACACCTCATCATCTGGGCCCTCTTGGCGGGAGGTCTCTGGGCCGTGGCCAATACGATGACCATCTTTGCCATCCGCGATATCGGACTGAGCATCGCCTTCCCTCTCTGGAATTCGAATAGCCTGCTGGGCATTCTCTGGGGCTTTATTTTCTTTAACGAATTGCGCCAGGCCGGTTGGCGTCGCTGGGCCGGGGTGCTGGGTGGAGCGTTGGTCATGTGTGTGGGTGCGGCCTTGCTGGCAGTCGCGTCATCGACGCAGGCGCCCGCCGCCCATTCCATGCGTGGTGTTTGGGCGGCTCTTGGCGCCGGCGTTCTTTGGGGGACGATGTACATCCCGTATCGCAAGGCTTACTTGTCCGGGATGAATCCGCTTTCATTTGTCACCTTCTTTACCTTCGGAGAGCTGGGAATGATGTCGGCGCTTGCCGTCGGTTATCTCGGGCTGGCGCCGCTCTGGCATGAGTTGAGCAGTGCGCGGGATGTCCTATTCTGGCTGATGCTGGGCGGTTTCATCTGGGTGATCGGCGACGTCTTTCAGCAATACGCGGCGAAATACGTCGGCATCAGCCGCGGCATTCCGCTATCGAATACCAATCAATTCTGGGGATTGTTGTGGGGCGTTTTTGTTTTCGGCGAGCTGCGCGGAAGTGGGACGTCCACCTATCTGCAGGTCATTGGGGGATCGCTCCTGATGATGTTGGGAGTTGGCGCTATCGCCTTCTCGTCCGCGACTGGAAAAGAACAGGCCCAATGGCAGGAAGCGTCACGTCGCGAATCCAGGCGCTACAACATCGCGGAAGATTACGTCGAGGCCCGCATGCAGGGGCTGCAGATGACTGGCGAAATCAGGCCCGCACGAACCAAGTGGGACTGGATGCTGGTTGCGGTCGCCACCGCTATTTTCGTGTTCTTCGCGACCATGGCTCGCGCCCCGCGCATGTCTTTCCATTGGGGGCCCGCGGCACTTCTAGTCACGGCGACATTCGCCCTGCTTCTGATATGTGGCATGACGCTCTGGCGGACCACTGGCTTCAACTGAATCTATCGTGAATCCCTCACCCAAGGTTGACCTGGTCGGTGTCGGACTGAATGCAACCGACATGCTGATTCGTCTTCCGCACCATCCCGCGCTCGGATCGAAGGTCGAATTTCGCTCTGCCGAGATCTTGCCCGGCGGACAGGTCGCAACCGCGGTGGCCGCGTGTGCGCAGTGGGGTCTGCACACCCGGTATGTGGGGAAGATCGGTGACGATGGCGCCGCCGCCATCCATCGCGCCGAGTTCGATCGCCTGGGCGTCGAGACCCATCTGGTCACTGCACCGGCATGCGCCAGCCAGCAGGCAGTCATCCTGGTCGATGACGCCGGCGAACGCACAGTCCTGTGGAAGCGCGACAACGCACTGACTCTGCAACCGGAAGAACTTGAGCGCGAATGGGTCACGAACGCCCGCGCCCTTCACGTCGATGGACATGACACAGCCGCTGCTGCGGTCGCGGCCGGCTGGGCTCGCGACTCCGGCGTACCTGTAATCGCCGACCTTGACGACCTTTACCCCGGCGTAGAAACGCTGTTGCACAAAATCGACTATCTCATTACCAGCCGCGACATTCCGGGACGCCTGACCGGCGATCAGGATTTGCGTCGTTCGCTGCCCGCAGTCCGCGATCGCTTCGGTTGCAGGCTCGCCGCTGCGACTCTGGGACATGACGGCGTCCTGGCCTGGGATGAGACAGGCTTCCACTACGCGCCCGCATTTCAGGTGAATACTTTAGACACCACCGGCGCCGGCGACATTTTTCATGCCGGATTTATTTTCGGGCTCCTAGAGGGCTGGACCCTGTCTCGACAGCTTGACTTCGCTTGCGCCGCCGCCGCGCTGAACTGCACCGCGCCCGGAGCCCGTGGCGGCATTCAGCCGGTCGAGAAGATCGAACAGTTGATGGCGACGGGCTCTCGCATCCCGTCCGCGTTCAATACCTCGATGTGAATGGATTCTCCGCCAGATGCACGGCTCGGATGCTGGGACTAAAATACGGGTAGAGGTGCACGTCATGGAAAAGCAAGACCAGAAGCCGGCGGCCGATCCGCGACAAGCGGCAGAACATGTCGCCGGAGCTCACCGCCTGCTGAAAGTTTTACAAGAAAAAATTGGCGAGCATCCCGAAATCGGCCAGGCGGTCAATAAACTGGAAATGGCGCTGGCAATCCTCGAAATCAAAACCGGCGGAATGCTTTAACTCCTGAACTCAAACGAAGCTGTCATCCTGAGCGAAGTGGCTGCTTCGCTTCGCGAAGCAACCACGCAGTCGAAGGACCCCTGGCATCTCACCAAACGCCGGCACCGCGGTTTTGAACTCGCTTTGAAGACGTTTCCGGGTAGATTTCCTTCGACTCCGACAGTGCGATCGCAAGCGAACGCACTGGCCCCGCTCAGCGACACGGGTCATCGCAACGCCGAAAACAGGGCTTCCTTCCAGCGCCGGTTGTCGATAGTCCAGCAGATCTTGGTCTTACTTCCCTTCTTCAACGCTTCGGCCCAGACCGCGCGATTGCGTTCGTCCGCCGCCACATTGAGTCGATCCACGACCGTCATGCCTCGGGTCAATTCGCTGCTGGTCTCGACGTCCACGTAGTGCTCGCTCCAATGGTTCCCAATTGTCGGATCGAGCGCAATGCTCATCGCAACCGGATCCGGCAGCGAGATGCCATCCTCACCGGTTTGTTCTTTGTAAGCTTCACGCGCCCGGCTGTTGCATTCGATGGCAAAGTGGGCAAGCCGATTCTGCAATCCCAAGACGCGGTCGATGTCGGCCTGGTTGAGGACGGCGTCACCACGGCAGGTTTGCCATCCCACCAGTTCCACTAGAAGACCGCTCAACATCACGATCCGCGCCGCCTCGGGATCGACCCAGATGTTGTATTCTGCCGCCGGAGTCACATTGCCTTCGCAGCAGGGCGCGCCTCCCATCACCACGCAACGGCCAACCTGCGCGGCGAGACCAGGTTTACGGTTCAGTGCGAGAGCGAGATTGGTGAGGGGTCCGAGAGTGACCACTACGATTCCAGGATTCGCTTCGACGGCTGCGATGATCGCATCGACCGCGTGCAACTTCTCCGCCTTCCGACTCGGCGCTGGATAGCCATGATCTCCCAGCCCGTCAAGGCCATGAAACCAGGTTGCGCTCTGATGCTCTCGTTGCAGCGGTTTCCCGGCGCCTGTAAAAACTGGAATCCGAGCTCCGCACAACTCAACCGTGTAAAGCGCATTACGGGTCGCCTGTTCGACTGCAACATTCCCCGCCACGGTCGTGATCGCAACGACTTTCACGTCAGGAGCGCGGAGGGCCATGATGAGCGCAACCGCGTCGTCCGAGGCTACGTCGGTATCGATGAGGAAAGGGCGCGGCATCCGCGTAGCATAACAAACCAGATTTGCTTGCGGTGTCTCCCATGTTCTTCATGATCCTTGAGATTAGAGACTTCGATGTCGTCGGCGATACATTTTTGAAGTCGATGGCTTCTTAGTTGACTAGTTATATGACTAGTCATATAATTAATTTTCTACTAACCGGATCCCGAAAATGAGCGACTGGCAGGTACAGGATGCGAAAGCCCGGTTCAGCGAATTGCTGAATCTCACTCTCAAGAATGGGCCCCAGGTTGTAACCCGGCGAGGTATTGCGGCGGCTGTTCTGGTTCCCATCGACGAATGGCGCCGCCTGCAGGAATCGTCCCGGCCAAGCCTGAAGGCTCTTCTTCTCGACAGCGGCCCGCGATCTGAAAACCTCGTTCCAAAGCGTCGCAAAGTCCGGCGACGGACGCCCGTGGAGTTCAGTTGAACCGCTACTTGCTTGACACCAACGTAGTTTCGGAGCTGCGAAAAACCCGACCCCACGGAGCGGTGCTTTCCTGGATAAACAATCTGCAGACGGATCAGATTTTCCTCTCAGCCGTAACCATCGGTGAGCTGCAGACCGGCGTCGAACTCACTCGCCGCCAGAATCCCACGAAGGCGGCAGAAATCGAGCTTTGGGTCGATCAGCTGGCACAGTCCTTCCAGGTCTTGCCCATGGACGCACACTGTTTTCGTGAATGGGCGCGGCTCATGGAGGGTAAGGCGGAACGCCTGCTCGAGGACGTCATGATCGCCGCGACCGCCCGGATTCACCGCCTGACTGTCGCAACCCGCAACGAAAAGGACTTCAAACCGCTGGGAGTACCGGTTCTCGATCCTTTCAAGACTTCGCTCTGACCCTGTTTTCCCACGCCGCCTGCGCAGGCGTTACACTATTCCCCTGGCATGCCGACTTTAGCCGCGGTCGATATCGGATCGAACTCGGTCCGTCTAAAAATCTCCCGCCTGTCCGGGCGGCGCTTGCTTGAAATTCACGAAGACCGCCAGGTCACCCGCTTGGGCGACAGCGTGTTCCGGAACGGATTCTTGTCCCCCGACGCGATTGACGATACCGTCAAGACGCTCCGGCGCTTCCATCGAGCGGTGCAAGACGAGGGCGCCGACACGGTACGCGTGGTCGCGACCAGCGCGCTGCGCGATGCGCGGAACGCGCGCGCCTTTCTCGAATGGGTTCGCTCCGCCACGGGCTGGAAAGTCGAGATCATTTCCGGGCTGGAAGAAGCGCGGCTGATCCACCTGGGCCTGGTCTCGAGCCTGCGGATCAGCGCGGCGAACACGCTCATGGTCGATCTCGGCGGCGGCAGCTGTGAGTTGACCATCTCCGGCAAAGGGCATATCCGCGATACCGTCAGTTTGCCCCTGGGCGCAGTTCGCCTGACCAACGAGTTCCTGGCGCATGATCCGCCGCGCAAGGCGGAGCTGCGACGTTTGCGAGGATTTGTAGAGAGAGAAATCGGGAGGATCTCCGACCGCATCACCCGCTCTCGCCCGAAAATCGTGATTGCGACTTCAGGCACGGCCGCTTCCCTGGCCGCGGTCTGTCATGGTTTATATAAAACGAAGGGTGTACGCGCCACCTCGGTCTCGCGTACCCAAATGCGTCCCATTGCCAAGATGTTGGCGCGACTACCTGTCGCCGAGCGCAAGAGACTTTCTGGAGTCGGTCCACGGCGGGCTGAAATCGTCGTCGCGGGCGCCGCGGTTTATGCCGAGCTTCTCGAACGCTGCCAGTTGCCCGGCTTCCGCTATTCTCCGCTGGGTTTGCGCGACGGCCTACTCGCACAAATGGCCGCGGAATACGATCGCAGCACCCGCTCCGGCAAACACATCGAGTCGGAGCGCTGGGATTCCATCCGCGCCGCGGTGGCTCACTATCGCGTGGATATGAACCACGCGCTGCAAGTCCGGCATTTTGCCATGCACTTGTTCAAGGTTTTGAAATCGTTGCATCGTCTGCCGCCGGAATACGCGGAATGGCTGTCCGCGGCAGCCATGCTTTACGAGGTCGGCGACTACGTCAATCGCAACGGAAGGCACCGTCACGCTTACTACATCATCGCGCACTCTGAAATTCTGGGCTACACGCCGGAACAGAGGCGGATCATCGCGGCCACAGCACGCTATCTGGGCAAATCACGGCCCATGCCGGGAGACACTTTCATGAAGATCCTGCCTCCAGCAGATCGCGAATTTGTTCGTAAGGCCTCGCTCCTGCTGCGACTGGCGCGCGCGCTCAATCTTGGCCGCAGCGGCGCGGTACGCGGAGTCAGGGTAAGAGTAGGACGGGGCGGCGTGATGCTGACCTTGCGAGCCAAACCGCGAGCCTCCGTCGATCTGGAATTGTGGGCGGTGGAAAAAGAGAAGGACTATTTCCGTGAAGTTTTCGGCCGCGAGCTCTCCGCCGCGGCAGTGTAAAGCGTGCGTAGAATTTTGGGGGTCAGGCACCAGGTCAGCGAGGCCGCGTTGCGACTCATCTCCGCCCGCGCCACCGCCCCCTTTTTCAGATCAATCGCGGCTTCGCAACCGCTTTCGCTGATGGCCCGACCCAGGAATTCACTGAGAGTCGGGTTGTGGCCAACCACCATGATCGCGTCATGCCTGGCATACTTGTCGAGCATTTTGCGGAAATCGGCGAAGGTTGCGGTAGGACGCAACCCATCCTCCAATTGCAACTTGCCTTCGTGCCCCATCTCATTGCCTACCAGTGACGCGGTCTGCGCCGCCCGCTTTAGCGGACTCGAAATAATCACGTCGACCTGGGCGTCTAATGCGGCCAGGGCGCGCCCTACGTAGCCGCACTGCTCAATCCCGGTGGGATCGAGCGCGCGTTTTTCGTCCTTCTTCGGATTGCTGAGGGGCTCACCGGCGCTGGCGTGACGCAGAAAATAGAGAATCATTTTGGCTTTACCGTCCCTTGCTTGTCACGACGCGCCGAGCCCTGCGGGGAGCAGGCACGGGCATGGATTCAACCGCCTGTCTGCCTTCCGCCAGCCCCAGTAGAAAGTCCTGTGCGCTAAAAGCTCCGGCGCCTGCTGGTGGCTTCCGCTTGCCCTCGGCTTGCCAGCTGCGAACATAGACCCCGTCCTTGCGGAGCACGCGAGATTTCACTGTGTCCACCAGGTACGCGTCAAGGATTTCGTGCCGCACTCGCTCGCGCGCCAGTGCATCTTTCAACGGAAACATAACCTCGACGCGTTCGTAGAGGTTGCGAGGCATCCAGTCAGCGCTGCTCAGATAAACCTCTTCCTGACCTCCGTTGGCAAAATGAAAGATGCGGCTGTGCTCGAGAAAGCGGCCGACGATGCTGCGCACCCGTATGCGATCACTCACCCCGCGCACTCCCGGACGCAGCGCGCACATGCCGCGGACAATCAGGTCAATCTCGACTCCCGCCTGCGAAGCGCGATACAGCGCCATGATGATGTTCTTGTCGAGCAAGGCATTCATCTTGGCAATAATTCTGGCCGGGCGTCCGTGACGGGCATGGTCGGCCTCGCGTTCGATCAACCCCAGGCATCGTTCCGCCAGATCGAGCGGCGCGACCAGAAGAGGTTCGTAATTGGGATGTTCAGCGTATGCGGTGAGAAAACTAAAAACGTCGTGTACCGCTCCAGTGATTTCTGGATCTGCCGTGAGCAGGCTCAGGTCGGTGTAGATGCGCGCCGTATTCGCATTGTAGTTCCCGGTTCCGAGGTGGGCATAGCGGCGAGTGACGCCATCGGAATCGTGGCGGACCAGCAATGAAAGTTTGCAGTGCGTCTTCAATCCCACCAGGCCGTGGAACACCTGCACTCCCGCGTCTTCCAGATCGCGGGCCCAGCGAATGTTGCTGTCTTCGTCGAAGCGCGCTTTCAGCTCCACCACCGCGGTCACTTCTTTCCGCTCGGCCGCCGAGATCAAGGCTGGAACAATCAGCGAATGCTCATTGGTCCGATACAGCGTCTGTTTGATTGAAAGGACCCGCGCATCCTGGGCGGCAGCCTCGATAAACGAAACCACCGCATCATAGGAGTCGAAGGGGTGGTGCAGCAAAATATCGTGCCGTCGCAGTTCCTCGAAAAGGTCCTGCGACTTGGCCGTCAGTCGAAGTTCACGGGGAGAAAATGTCCTGAACTTAATTTCCGGATGCGACGTCTGCTCATAGATGTTGAACAGTCGCGACAGGTTCACCGGACCATTGACGGAAAATACCTGCCAGGGTTCCAGTTCGAAGTTGGTACGCAGGCGCTCGATGATCTCGGGATCGGCGTCCGCCTCGATCTCCAGCCGGACCGCGTCGCCCTTGCGGCGATTATGCAACTCCGTGCGGACCGACTCCAGCAGGTTGCGCGACTCCTCTTCGGCCAGATACAGGTTGCTGTTGCGAGTCACGCGGAATGCCGCGGAAGAAACGATGTCGTAACCGTGATACATCCGCGAGGCGTGAAAAGCCACCAAATCGGCTAGAAAAATGAAGTCGTCGGTGCCCTCCGAGGGCAGACGCACCAGGCGTGGCAAGGCTCGCGGCACTGTCACAACGCCAGTGTAGGTGAGGGCGGAACGGCGCCGCCGGCGCAGCAGAAAAGCCACGCACAGCGCTTTATTGATCACCCGCGGAAAGGGATGTGCCGGGTCTACCGTGACCGGCGTCAGCAGCAGGTCGAGCTCCTTCTCGCAGTATTCTTCGATAAAGGCTCGGGCGCGCGCGTCCAGCTCGTGGATTCCCAGGACACGAATCCCTTGTTCGGCGAGTGCCGGGCGCAGATTGTCATTCCAGCAGCGATACTGGTCATCCACGAATTCGTGAGTTTCGCGGGAGACTACATCGCGCTCTTCGACCAGCGTCAAGCCGTCGGGTCCGGCTTCTGTATATCCGTCTTCAATCTGCTGGACTAGTCCGGCCACGCGTACTTCGAAGAACTCATCCAGATTGCTGGCCGAGATGGAAAGAAACTTCAGGCGCTCCAGCAGCGGGTTTTTTTCATCCTGCGCTTCTTCCAGGACGCGGCGGTTGAATGCCAGCCAGGAGGCTTCCCGATTGATGTAATAAGCCGGATTGTCCAGTGCCAGGCGAGTCATGTTTCAGGAAAAACGCAGGACTAGAATCCCAGGGAGCTAAAGTTTCTAACGCCGGGGCCAGTAGCGACCGACTCAATTCTTGACGGTTGCGGGTTTGGGAGCCGCTGACTCAACGCTCTCAGGCATCCGCTTCACAATCACTAAGTGCACTGGTCCCGCCAGCTGGCCCGCCCTCGTCAGGGAACGCTTCATCAAAATTAGTATAGAACAGTAACCGCGTGGACGGCGTTGGCTGGCATCTTCCTCGAATTTCAACTAAACGCGTAATGAATAAGGGACGGGCTAATGACCCGTCCCCGCATCAGTGGTTGCACTAAACTCACGATAACCGCTATTGCACTAACTTGATGGCGCCTTTCACCTTTTCGGCTACGTTCCCCGGCAATGGCGCGTAGGTCAGTTCGGCGGTCATTTTCTGGCCGTCATCCACCATCCAGGTGAGGAAATCGGCAAGGATTTTCCCCTTGCCGGCGTCCTTGGACTTTTCCGGAATCAGGAGCCAGGTGAAGCTGGAGATAGGATACGCATCTTTTCCCGGAGCGTTGGTGATCGAGACCCGGAAATCCGCTGGCATTTTTGGCGAAGAAGCGGCTGCGGCGGTCACGCTCTCCAACGAGGCCTTTACGAAAGCTCCGGAGGCGTTCTTTACGCTGCCGTAGTCGATCTTGTTCTGCACCGCATAGATCAACTCGATGTAGCCGATTCCACCCTGCATCTGGCGAATCAGCCCGGCGACACCTTCGTTGCCCTTACCGCCCAAGCCTACCGGCCACTTTACTGAAGTGCCTTTGCCCGGCCCGTTCGCCCACTCCGAATTCACTTTAGAGAGGTAGTCGGTGAAGATGTAAGTAGTGCCGCTGCCGTCGGAGCGGTGAACCACGATAATGTTCTGGCTCGGCAGGTTAACTCCGGGATTCGCTTTGGCGATCGCGGGATCATTCCAGGTGGTGATCTTCCCCAGGAAGATTCCCGACAGCGCCTCCGGGGTGAATTTCAGCTCTCCGCTTACACCGGGAACGTTATAAGCCGGAACCACGGCTCCCAGCACCGTCGGAATGTGCAAGATTTTGACTTTGGCCTGAGAGAGTTGCTCGTCGGTCATGGGACCGTCGCTGGCGCCGAAATCCACGGTCTGCGCCAGAACCTGTCGAATGCCGCCACCGCTGCCAATCGATTGGTAGTTGAACTGAATATCCGGATGAGCCTTGTGGTACTCGCTAAACCACTTTTGGTACATCGGATTAGGGAAGGTTGCGCCAGCCCCATTCACGGTCGTCTGACCGAAAGCAACAGGGACAGCCAGAAGAACGCACAATAGCGCAATGCGTCGAATCACGCGATGTTTCCTCCTTATTAATTTGTTGGGGCAGTTTTACGCCGCGAATGTTACAGGATTGTTACAACCGGGTGAATATCCAGTGAACCAGCCCGCGACTACAGTGTTATCACTGTCATCCTGATCGGAGACAGCGCGTTCGCTCGCGAATGCGCTGTCGGAGTCGAAGAGCCCGCCCGGAGCGAAGTCGAGGGGACCCCTGGCAGCTTAACGGTGTCTGGTTTAGTGCCGAAGCGTCGGGCCGTCTCCCTATGCATTTCACCAGCAGAGCGTGAAGCTTATAGGGGTCCTCGACTGCGCAGTGACTCCGCTGCGCGAAGCCACCACTCCGCTGAGGATGACAGCCCCGGCAACTTTCAATGTCCGGAGTCCAGCCGCGCAATCTCGTTCGTGAACAACGTATTCTTGGGGAACTCGTCCCGCAGACTTGCCAGCAGCTGCCGGGCCCGGACATTGTCTTTGTCGCGGACATACGCGATGGCCAGCAGGATGCGAGCAAATGGACCCAGGTACTGGCCGTGATCGGCGGTCATCTGTAGTTCCACAATTCCCTGCTTCTTGTCGCCGGAGACGCCGCCCATGCGCAATACCCAACGCACCGGCGCCGCCATGCTGCCGATGATGTACTTGCTGAATCCGGTCGCTACCCGCGCGTCATAGCATTTCGGATCGACCGCCAAAAGCTGGTCCGCCCAGTCGTTGGCCTCGCGAGTGTAGTGCAATGACGTCATATTCTTCTTGTCAATCATGGCCGCGTAATCAGCTTGCAATCCGGACGAAAGCGTCATGGCAAACAGCGCATCGCGGTCTTTGGCGTTGGCCGCGAGTCGAGTGCTCGCGAGGTTTTGGGCGCGGCTCAAGGCCGCATTGAAGCGGTCGCGCACGCCCGCGTCCGGTTCCTTCTGGTCGCGGTTCAAAAACTTCTTGTCATTCTCGTAAAACTGGCCTTCTAGCACTCCCAGCCGATGAAACTCCGAAAAAAGAATTCCCGCCGCTTCAGCCGTCGGCCCCACAGGATCCTGAGGATGCTCGCGCTGCCAGGAAACAAACACCTGATGCCCTTGATCGAAATCAAGGTTGTAAAGCAGACGGAAACCCTGGTCGAGAGAGGGGTGCGAGGCGGAAACATCGGCCGCGAGTCCGGAGCCAAGCAAGCTTACGACGCAGAGGACAACAGAGAGAACCGCGCGCCGTATTAGTGCCTTGTGTGTCTTCAAGTCGCCAGCCCTTTAAACCGCTGTATTGTGCCCGTCTTTGAGCCGCCTTGCAACTTACTTAAGCCAGGGCCGTCGGCTTGAAGCAACACTCCGCAATACTGTCATCCTGAGCGCAGTCTTTCGTCCGGCGAAGTCCGACGAAAGCAAGCAAAGGAACCATGCATTCGCTGAGCTCTCTTCACGGCTGTCTCGCAGGGGCGTGCCACTTACAAATCCAGGGGCCCGCACTAAGACCTTAGATGCCCATTGTTGTGAGCGCGTCCGGAACTTGCAAAAAATTTGTAAAAACTAACTTCACCGACCCGGGGGCCTCGATATTCTGAGAGCGCTAAGAGAAGAGGCCTCATCGGCTGCGGCCCTGCAAAAGCCCATGGCCGGTTTGACTACCCTCTCACCCTTTGTTACCTTCAAGAGTTTCCACTCCCTGAGTGCCCGCCTCTTGGTTCCCGGCAGAGTTCGCGGCTGACAAACGCGGCGAAGAAACAGAAATGAGAAGCTGATGGCCATCAAGTTCCGGGGAGTTGATTTCCTTGAATTCGATTCCCTGCTTACCGACGACGAACGTCTCGTCCGCGATACTACCCGCAAATTTATCGAAGACAACCTCATCCCCATCATCGAGGAGTGCAACCGCGCCGGCCGCTTCCCCAAGGAATTGGTGAAGCCCATGGCAGACCTGGGTCTATATGGTTCCAGCCTGAAAGGCTACGGCTGCGCCGGGATGTCGAACGTTGAGTACGGTCTGGTTATGCAGGAACTGGAGCGGGGTGACAGCGGAGTTCGCTCTTTTGTCAGCGTGCATTCCTCGCTGGCCATGTATCCCATCTATGCCTTCGGTAGCGACGAGCAGAAGCAGAGCTGGCTTCCGGCAATGCAGAAGGGTGAAAAGATCGGCTGCTTCGGCCTGACCGAGCCCGATTTCGGTTCCAATCCCGGCGGCATGCGGACGCGCGCCAGGAAGTCGGGAAACGAGTACATCCTCAACGGCGAAAAAATGTGGATCACCTCGGGCTCCATCGCCGATGTCGCCATCATCTGGGCCAAGCTGGAAGACGAAGACCACAATATCCGCGGATTTCTGGTCGAAACCGATCGCCCCGGCTTCCGCGCCGAGGACATTCACGGCAAGTGGTCGCTGCGCGCTTCGGTTACCTCCAGCCTGTCCATGCAAGACGTGCATATTCCTGAATCGAACCTGCTTCCGAAAACCGGCGGCTTGAAATCTCCGCTGATGTGTTTGAGCCAGGCGCGTTATGGGATCGGCTGGGGCGCAATCGGCGCGGCCATGGCTTGTTATGACTGTGCCCTGCAATATTCACTGTTCAGGAAGCAATTCCACGACCAGCCCATCGCCTCCCATCAACTGGTGCAGGAGAAGCTGACCTGGATGATCTCTGAAATCACCAAGGCCCAGCTCCTCGCGCTGCAGGTCGGACGCCTCAAAGATAAAGACAAAGTACGTCCCCAGCACATTTCCATGTCCAAGCGAAACAACGTCTGGATGGCGCTGGAATGCGCCCGCATGGCGCGCGACATCCTGGGTGCCAACGGCATTGCCGACGAGTACCCCATCTTCCGCCACATGGCGAATCTGGAGTCGGTCAAGACCTACGAAGGCACTCACGATATCCACACTTTGATCATCGGCCAAAGCGTGACCGGCATCGACGCGTTCTAGCCGTGTGTGGGGCGCCCGCCCCACACTACACCGACCCGCTGGTAACTTTCCCTGCACAGCGCCTCGGCTGTATATTCATTGACCGCGCTTACCTAAAACTTTTATCGATCCTGGGGGCACTCGTGACAGCAGTCGTGAAATCAGAAACCAAAGCAAGGACCTTCGGCAGGAACATCGAAAGTGACCTGGCTTCAAGATTTTTGCGGGTGGTGGAGACGGCCGCTATCGCGTCCGCCCACACCATGGGGCAGGGCGAACGTAAGCTGTCCGACCAGGTGGCGACCGAAGCCATGCGCAAGACTATGGATTCGATTCCCATGCGCGGCACCATCGTGATTGGCGAGGGTGAACGCGACGAGGCGCCGATGCTCTATATCGGCGAAAAAGTTGGCGCCGAGTTTCCCGACGGGACCGAAGTTCCCGAAGTCGACATCGCCGTCGATCCTCTCGAAGGCACAAACCTATGCGCCACTGGCGCCCCCGGCGCCATCACCGTGCTGGCCGCTTCCGAAAGTGGCGGCCTACTGAACGCGCCGGATTGCTATATGGAAAAGATTGTGGTCGGCCCGTCCTGCAAAGGAGCCGTGGATATCGATGCGCCGGTGATCGATAACCTGAAGAATATTGCCAAACGAATGCACCGCGACGTCGAAGACCTGGTAGTCATCGTGCTCGATCGCCCGCGGCACGAAAAACTGATTGCTGACATTCGCAAGGCCGGGGCCAGGATTCGGCTGATCGGCGATGGTGACTTGTCAGCGGGCATCGCAGCCGCCGTTATCGGGACGGGGGTGCACGCCGTTATGGGCTCGGGTGGCGCTCCAGAAGGAGTCATCACAGCCGCCGCCATTCGCTGCCTGAACGGCTACATGCAGGGCCGCCTGGTGATCGATAAGCCGGAACTTGAAGATCGCATCGCTCGCATGGGCATCAAGGACAAGAATAAGGTTTACGAAGCTGAAGATCTGGCCCCCGGCAAGCAACTCATCTTCGCCGCCACCGGTGTGACCGACGGATCGTTGATGAAAGGTGTGCGCTTCTTCGGCGAGGGCACGCGAACTTCATCCGTGATTCTGACCCTGCGCACCGGGAAAGTGCGTTTCATTGACAGCATCCACCTGGAGAAGGGACCGGATGTGAAGGTGCGGTTCGTATAAGGGAGTTCGCGATCGGCCTCAAAGAAAAGGATTTTCGATAAGCAGGCCTTCAATGTCCTGGCCGTGCTTGAAATCTTCGCTGTAGAGAATGTTGCACTGGCTCTGCAAGGCGGCCGCTACGATGATGCAGTCGTACCACGACAAACGATATCTCCCCGCTATGCGTATGGCCTCCACGTAAAGAGCAGGCGAAGAGTGCACCGCCAGTAGAGGACGGAATACGGTGACCAAGTATTGTTCGGCCTCGGCCACATTCATGGGGTGCAGGAAACGGCGAAACGCAACGTTGAAGAATTCCTGTACGACCTGATAACTAACTACCCCGTTGCCGGTGTCCGCCGCCTGCCGCACCAACTGGGCCGCTCGCTTGGCTTTGGCGGGCGATTTTGCGTCAAAAGTGTACGCAAAGATATTTGTATCCAGGAAGAATCTAGCGCTCATTCATCTCATCCCTGGAATAAGGGCCCGAAGAACGCACATGGCGAAGACGGCGCATGAGAGCATCCACCGCGGCGCCCCCCCCGGCTTGTGCCGCGTACTGCTCCAGCCATTCCCGGAAGGCGGCGTTCAAGGTCTTGTGCTGCGCCCTCGCCACCAACCGCGCCTGCTCTATGAGACTCTCGTCCGCGCTTAGGGTAATGTTCTTCATACGTATATAGTGTACACTATATTCGTGTATTTTCAAGCCTGCCCTACCCCAGCACCGGCGGCCATTCCTGGGAAACGCCGGAGAACAAGCTGACCGTCTTTTCCGCCCGCTTGGTTCCGTCGTGCACCGCGATCCGGTGCGGTTTACCGGTCTCGTAGCCATCCCACAGCGAAACTCCGGCGTAAGCGCCGTCTTTGCGCAGTATGTAGTACGTCATGTCGACAAAGCGAAGGCGGTTCATGTCCCCGTTGTAATTGCGCACGATGCGCTTCAGGGCATCCGTGCCGGCGTCAAGGGGCGACATTCCGTGCCGCATATTTTCCACAATAGTGTGGGCCCCCGCGACCTTGATGTTTTCTTCTCCGCTGCCGGTAGCCCCCGCTGAACCTACATCCTGATCGGTGTAGCAACCGGCTCCGATGATGGGCGAATCGCCGCAGCGCCCCGGTAGCTTCCACGCCAGGCCACTGGTGGTTGTTGTGCCGGAAATCTCGCCCTTTTCGTTTAGAGCCGAGCAATGGATGGTGCCAGTTGGCGGAAACAAGACCTTGCGAATCGCGATCATCCGCTGCTCAGGCTCAATTCCGATATCGCTGGCTACTTGCTTCATGCGCTCAATGCGGAGCCGGAACTCATCGGCGTGAGCTGGCTCGGCCAGCCGTTTGTGCCAGTCGGGACTGGCCAGACCCGGTCCCCACCAGTCAGAGTGAGTTTCTTTCCACAGCAACCAGATCTTGCGCGAATGCTCGGTGAGCAGATTTTCCCGCGGAAAGCCCTGGGCGACAGCAAAACGTTCGGCGCCTTCACCGACCAGCATCACGTGCCCGGTGCGCTCCATGACGGCCTTGGCGACCAGTGAAACATTCTTGATGTTTCGTACGCCTCCAACCGATCCGGCTCTCCGCGTAGGACCGTGCATGCAGCAGGAATCGAGTTCCACTACGCCCTCTTCGTTCGGGAGCCCGCCCAACCCGACACTATCTTCATTGGGATCATCTTCCGGACCTTTCACGACCTTCAAGGCGGCATCGAGGGTATCGCCGCCACTCTTCAGGAGCGCGAAGCCCTCGTCGAGATAATCGAAACCATTGAAGGCGCTGACAATGATGGGCCGCTTTCCTGGCATCGGAGTTTCAGTTTTCGACTCAGGTTGATTGCGGCCTTCGGCATCAAGTCCCAACGAAAGCGCGCCAACGGCGGCGGTCGATAGAAAGGCACGACGCGAAAAGCCCATTGCGATCCTCCATGATTTGAAAAGGGGATAAGAAACCGGAAAGGATAGCACGTCCCTGGGGACTCAAGCCTGCTGGTTGGACTTTCTTTGCAAGCTTTGCGGGTTATCTTCGCGCTCTTTGCGGCGAAGATTTTAACTCTAGCCGAAACTAATGAAACCCAGCACAAACCGCAGACTGCCGCTCAAAAGAACGCAGAGTAGAGCGAGCCGCGGCTGGCCTAAGAGGCCGCCGCCACGCCCCCTTTCTTCTGGTCGGCACGAAACCGTAACAGTGCAGCAATGCCGCCCACGTTTTCAAACTCCGGCTCGCCCTTCACATACACCAGCTCGACATCGCGCCGGATCGCCGCCGGGACAATGGCTTCACACACATCCTCCAACTCTTGCGTGCTCCGCCCACAGATCGAGCAATAAGCCACCATGTGGGCGTCAAGATGACCGCAGTTGGTACATTCAACCGCGTGCGCGGAATAATTGTCCGCCATGAGCAAGACCTGGACTTCGCCCATTTCGAGAGAGCGCAATACCCGCCGCAGCCCGGTCACACCGCGCCCATTGCTTCGGGCCTGGCTTAGAACCTCCTCTACCTGCTCGTGCCGATGTTGAGCCAGCGATTCTGTCACCATGCGCTCACCCTGCTCGCGCACCAACTTCTTTGTGACCGTTCCCACCTCCGCCGCGAAACGCCCCAGCAGCCGCTGCTTCACGTAAGGATGAAGGTGGGCTTCAAACTCACGCCAGTGAATCTCCTGACATCCGATCACGAGCCGGTCGAACGCTCCTCTTTCGACTCCCAGCTTCAGGACTTCGGCGACATTCTTGAAGTGATGCAACACTTCATCATTGACACTGCGTTCGGCGTGTCCTGCGTCATAACCTGCGAATCCATCGCCCCGCCCACGATGGGGTAGAGCATGGAACAGCGCCTCCTGTTCATGGACTTCGTCAAGATGCAGATCGAAGAAGCGGGCCCGATGACGATCCAGGAACACTACCCACAGGCGCGGCTGGCTACCCATCAACTCGGCGAGTTCTTTCAGATGGAAGCGGCGGTTGACGAACAGATGACTCTTCGCCAGGAGTGGAGGCAGATCGACCTCGCGCCATATGTTCTTGGCGCTACAAGCGAAAACCGCTTTGGCGCGCGCCCGGGTTCCCTTCCATTTCTCCGCCAGTTCAAGGATGCGTTGCAGATCACCGCCGACGTTGCCATTCCGGCCGTCCTTTTCCGATTCGCGAAGCGCCTGGCGCACAAGGTCTTTGGCCTGGATGGTTTCTTCCCGATGGGACTTATTGCTGGGCAGAATCGGCTGAAAATAGAAACTGATAGCGAAATCCGCAGCCTCGCCTCGAAACTCGGCCAGCTCACGGATTTCTTCGCGGGTAAGCATCTCATCTCTCCTGGATGCCGGGAATCGGTGCCACAGCGCGAGGTGCCAGAAAATCAGTCGGTCCCGGTGTTGCGCAGCATGCGGTTCTGAAAACGACTTCCGATGGGTGGCGATCGGCGCAGATGCTCCCGGGCCGCGAGAATCGAGGCGTTGATCGAATCCGGCTTACGATCGGTGATGGCCGCAATCTCCGCCACCGAGAATCCTTCCATGGTGTGCAGAATAAAAACTTCGCGGTCTCGCGGTCTGGCAGCCGCTAGAGCCGACTGCACCAGCATGTCCATCTCATCGGAAGAGGCAATATCTTCGGGTGTGGCTACACGACGGTCGGCGATCACACTCTCTTTGGTCAAAGTTTCGTCGGGTTGATGGAATTGAAGTTCGGGCTCATCGCTCGCCCGCACGTTCGGCATCCGCGCCGAATCTTCGAGGTGAACCGACAATATGTTGTCCGAGCCCCGGGCCTGCAGGTCGCCAATGGCATGAATCGCCAGGCGGTAAAGCCACGGCTCGAGGGCCATCCGGTCGGGCTTGTCTCCGCCATCGCCGAGCGCTCCCGCGATCACCTCGTCAATCACTTCGTCCTTGGTGATGGATTCGGGAACCATTTGCTCGGCCGCCTCGCGGAAAAAAAGCTCGCGCTCGACGAACCGCTCCAGGCGCGAGAGATTGACGTTGACGTAACAGCGTATGTCTTCGGCTGAGACTGTAGATGGCTGAACCGATGCCAGGGTTTGCTCGAACGGGGTTTGCACTTCCGGCCGGGATTTGTTCGAGCGGCGGCGCGTCCATTTGTGCGAACTGCGTAACAGGTCCTTATGGCGAGTGATCTGCTGCAACA
Source organism: Terriglobia bacterium (assembly GCA_963822555.1). Lineage (GTDB taxonomy): Bacteria > Acidobacteriota > Terriglobia > Terriglobales > Acidobacteriaceae > JAIQFF01. The sequence goes on along the minus strand of CAWGHY010000002.1, from coordinate 1,192,614 downwards.
AATCATCAAACGCACTCTTGATGGCTACCACAGGAGTTTGCGCCGATCGCTGGGCCGCCAGCTGACCTGAAGGCAGACGCAAGTTTAGCGACACAGTTGTGCCCTCGCGGGGAGAACTCTGCTCCACCGCGGCCTTCAGGTGCAGCAGCTCCGGCCGAAACACCTGCAGCCGCTTGCGCAGTTTTTCTACCAGATGATTGATTTCTTTTTCGAGATCAGGCGTCTTGCGCAGCTTATAGCTGATGTGGACATTCATGCCAAGCCTCAGAACACGGGTAGCGGGTCCCGTGAAGCTTTTTCGTCCTTACAAATCGGATTCTACACCCGTGCAGGGCGAGTCAACGCCTCAAAAGTCTGCTTAGGCCGATTTGTTAGCGTGTTAACATTGCAGATGGCGAGAATAATGAGACGGGACAGAAAATTCACTGTGCTCATCGAACGTGACGAAGAAGGTTACTACGTGGCAACCGTGCCGGCCTTGCGGGGTTGCCACACCCAGGCAAAAACGTTGGATACGCTTATGAAGCGTGTTCGTTATGCTATCGAGGTTTGTCTGGGTAGCGACGACGATCAGAGCAGTTCGCTGGAACTAGTCGGTATCCAACAAATTTCCTTATGACCCGCCTGCCCCGGCTTAAGGGTAAGGAAATCGTACGAATCCTCGAAAGGACTGGTTTTCGAATCGTCCGAAGTCGCGGCAGTCATGCCGTTCTGAAGCATCTGGATGGCAGAACCACAGTGGTCCCACTGCACTCTGGCGAAACCATTGGACCCGCCTTCTTCGAGCCATCCTGCGCGACGTGGAAATCTCGATGGAAGATTTCCTGAAGCTTTAGTGACACAGAATGTAACCTAAACCGCGACGGTCACCGATGTTTCGGTGCGCGTGACCGGACGGTACAACGTATCCCGCTCCACTGCTTTTCTGCCCGCTTCGCGGATCAAGCGAACCAGGTCCTGACGGCGCATGCCCTGTGGAGTGGTAGCGCCGGCATCGTGGTAAATCTTCTCCTCGATGACCGTACCGTCGATGTCGTCGGCGCCGAAGCGCAAAGCAATCTGGGCGATCTTCGGAGTCATCATCTGCCAATAAGCCTTGATGTGCGGGAAATTGTCGAGCACCAGCCGGCTGACCGCGATCTGCTTGATGTCGAGCATGCCACTGGTCTTGGGCAAGTGCTGCAGCGGCGTATTGTCGGGATGGAACGCCAGAGGAATAAACGTCTGGAAACCGTGAGTCTCGTCTTGGAACGTGCGCAATTTGAGCAGATGGTCGACCCGGTCTTCATCATTCTCGACGTGACCGTAAAGCATGGTGGCATTCGACTTCAAGCCGATCTGATGCGCCAGCTTCGCTGTGTCCAGCCACTGGTCGCCGTCGATTTTGTGGTCGCAGATAATATGGCGCACCCGATCGGCAAAAATTTCCGCTCCCCCGCCGGGCAATGAATCCACGCCTGCCGCCTTCAGTTGTTCCAGGGTCTCGCGAATCGAGAGCTTGGCCCGCTTGGACAAGTACGCCACCTCGACCATGGTGAAAGCCTTCAGGTGGACCTGCGGAAAGCGCTGCTTGAGTCCGGAAATAAGATCGAGAAAATACTGAAACGGCAGATCGGGATGCAGTCCGCCCACAATGTGAAACTCCGTGACGGCCTCGGTATAACCGGTGGCGGCAGTTTCGAACGCTTCTTCCAGCGCCATGGTGTAAGCGCCGGGGGTGTCCTTCTTGCGGCCAAAAGCGCACAGGCGGCAAGCCGCAACGCAAACATTGGTCGGGTTCAGATGGCGGTTGACGTTGAAATACGTCTTGTCGCCATGCATGCGCTCGCGGACGTGGTTGGCCATCCAGCCGACGGCCAGAATGTCAGCTGTGCGATAAAGGGCGAGGGCGTCATCCTGGTTCAATCGTTCCCCGGCCATCACCTTGCGGCGAACCGGCTCGAGGCGGGCGTCATCCGTCTGAAATGAATGCAGCATGGACATCACCATTTGATAATACCGCAGGCCGCGGGGGATGCGACAGTCGCCCAGCGAGAAGGCAGTATCTTTCCAAGTGCGGGAAAGTAGCGCCCGGCGTCCCGCCGACTGTCCGGAGGGCGTCCCGCCCTCCGCGTAGAAATCGCCGACTACCAACCCTCGGCGGATCTACTTCCTAAGCAACAAATCCCCGGCGATAAAAATAAAAAACACAACCGAGATCACGCCATTCATCGTAAAAAATGCGGCGTTCAGCTTGGACAGATCTCGCGAAGAAACCAGGGAGTGTTCGTAACCCAGAAGCAGCCCTACCACGATCACTCCAACCACTGCCAGCTTGCCCAACCCGAACGCCACCACCAGCCCCATCAGCAGGATCAGCATGAGCACGTGAAACAAACGCGCGATCCAGAGGGCACGCCCGATGCCGAAGTAGCGAGGGATAGAGTGTAGACCGGCCTGCCGGTCGAATTCGTAGTCCTGACACGCATAGAGAACGTCAAAACCGGCCACCCAGAAGGTAACCGCCGCGGTGAGCAGGAGAATGCGGGGATCGAAAGACCCGCGCACCGCGATCCAGGCCGCGGAGGGCGCGATACCCAACGCCAAACCCAAGACCAGGTGCGACCAGCGCGTAAAACGTTTAGTGTAGGAGTAAAGCAAAACCACGGCCAGCGCGACCGGAGAAAGCAACAACGCCAGATGGGTCAACCGGGAAGCGGCCAACACAAACAGGGCGCAGGACACAACCACGAAAGTCGCGACGAACGCCGGGGTCAGCGCTCCTGCGGGCAAGGCCCGGGTCTGAGTACGCGGATTGGCCGCATCAATCGAGGCGTCGGCCAGCCGGTTGAACGCCATGGCAGCGGAGCGTGCCGAGACCATGGCGACGACGATCCACAGCAATTGCTGCCCGCCGGGCAGGCCGTTAGCGGCCAGCATGGCTCCGCACAATGCGAAAGGCAGCGCAAAAATGGAATGCTCCCACTTGATCATCTCCAACGTTATGCGCAAATCGCGTAGCAGGGGCACAAGAGAATTGTAAAGCATGTGTGGGGCGGACACTCCTGTCCGCCGCTCTTGATTTTGCAGTTGGTCTTGAATTTGAATCCAACTCAGCCTGGGCCGCTGACCAGCGGCACAAATCGGCATCCTTCTCGCAGACTTATGATCGCTTCCCCGGCCTGCTTACGAATCAACTGCAACTCCTGAGCTTCTGGAGGACCCACGGGAATAATCATGCGGCCGCCCTCACGCAGCTGCTCAAACAGCGCGGGGGGAATTTCCGCGGCCGCCGCCGAGACCACGACGGCATCGAACGGAGCCTGTTGCGGCAAGCCCAGGCTGCCGTCGCCAGCCACCACGGTGACATTGTTCAATCCCAGGCGGGACAACAGCTCTGCCGCCTGCGTGGCCAATTCCGCGTGCCGTTCTATCGAGTAGACATGGCTGGCAAGCTGGCTCAGCACCGCCGTCTGATATCCCGAACCCGTTCCGATTTCGAGCACTTTTGAGTGCGGCTCCAGTCGCAGAAGTTCCAGCATCAGGGCAACGATGTAGGGTTGCGAAATGGTCTGTCCGGCATCGATGGGAAGAGGATGATCCTCGTAAGCCTGAGCGCGATACTGCGGTGCTACAAATTCATGCCGCGGGATGCTCGCCATCGCGCTCAACAAACGCTGGTCGAGAATGCCTCGGGCGCGAAGTTGGGTCTCCACCATGCGCCGGCGCTCGACGGTAAAGCGATCGGGATGGGACTCGCCCACCAAAACCGCTTCAGAATACTCCCACGGCGAGGTGTGGTCATGCGCATGCGTGGTCGCGGGCGAGCCGCCCGCGACCACGCATGCACAAAAAACATATGCCCAAATCTACTTCTTCCGCTGCCGGACCCGCACATCGAAGCTGACGACTCCGTTCTGATCGCGGATCGCCACGATGGAAACGCTGCGCGTGATGTTGTACTCCACCTGGATCAGCTGCTGCGAGGCGCCGGCCACGTTCGTGGTGTAGGTGAGTGTCAGATTGTTTTTTACCTGCTGCTCGATGGTGACCGCCGGACCCGTCTGGGTGGACGATGTTTCCGTGGTGAAACCTTGGGGATCGATTTTGATGCGGCTGACGCCGAACAGTTTCTGCACCCGGTTGCTGACCGTCGCGTTCAGCGCCGCGCTCAGGATGGCATTCGAGGTCTCCGAGTTGAAGGCTGACTGCGATTGATTCAACTGGGACGACTCCTCCGACGCCTGCCCAAACGCCAGCAATCCGATGATGTCGGAGGTGGGAAGCGGCGGCTCGGAACGATAAGTCACATTGGGCCGGTCGATCTGTCCGTTCAGGTTGAGCGTAATGTCATAGTCCTGCACCCGGGTCGTCGCCTGAAGATCAAGCACCGGCGTCGTGGTCACCGGGTTGATGAAAGTAATGTCGCCGCGCTCCAGGCGATACTTCGTCCCGTTAAATTGCACTTCGCCCTCAATGACGTCGGCGCGTCCTAATATGGCGGGCTTCGCGGCGGTACCCCGCAGATGCAAGTCGGCGTCGCCGGAAAGCCGCACGCTGGCCGTCTGCATTTGCAGTTCGGGAGTCGTGGCGATGTGAACATCCAGTCGAATCCGGCTTAACAGGCGGTCAGTCGGAGCGATGGCAGAGGTTTGAGATCGGTCCAGGTATCCCCCGAAGTCGAACCCCGGAGTCATGGCCAACTTGGTGACAATGATGTCTCCGTTCAGCGTGGATGCGGTCGAGCTGCCCACGAAGTGCAGATCCGCATTCGCCATGGCGCTGACGCCGGGAGGATAGCGTAGCCGCACGTCCTGCCCGCGCACCGAGAGGTCGAAGTTGAATTTACCGTTGTAGGCTGTGGCATAACCGCCAAAGGTCACCAAACCACCGCCGGTGTGAGCCGTGAGACTCTCGATTTGCAGCCGATCCTGATTGAAGACCAGGGAGCCATTGATATCGCTGAGAGCGCTGGGCAGGTCGATATAAGCGATGGCCCCGCTGGCCACTTGTACCCGGCCCTGCATTACCGGTTTGGCAAATGGACCAGCCACCGCGACGTCCACCGAGACCACGCCGGAAGAAGTGAAATCGGGATTGAAACTCTCAATCAATTTAAGATTGACCCGGCCCTGGGCCTTAACATCAAGTTCCCGTTGGCCGGTCAAATGGACTTTGCCGCTGGCAGCGATGTCCGTGTCTTCGCCCAACAGGTGGAACTGGTCGATCTCGAGCACCTGGTTGGCAATAGAAAAACGGATCGGTCCCTGATTCTTAATCTTCACGTCTTCAACGTCGGCATCCAGATGGTCGACGTTGGCGGTGAATTGCAGTTCGCCAGGACGCCGCAATGGGCCCACCATATGAACTTCGCCGTCCGCCCTCGAATGCCCGTTCACCGCTCCGCGCAGGTAGGTTCGAAACACCGAATCCAGTTCGAACTGATGAAAGCGGAAATAAACGTCGGCAGGCCAGTCTCCGCGCAGATGCACATCGCCATCCAGCTTGACGTCCGCCTGTTCAAACTGGGATTGCCCGGTAATGCGCAACTCCGCGCCCTGGGAAACTGCGTTGATGGTCAGGTCGCCAGCGCGTTCCTGATCGAACGTGAGGTTGTGGAGATGAATGGCGGCGTTGAGGGTCGGTTGTTCCAGCGTGCCCGATCCATCCGCGGTAAAATCCCCGCGGCCCGCCACCGCGATGCGAGCGCTTTGGAGCGCAGATATACGGGTCAAGTCGAAATTTTCACCGGTCAGATTGAAGCGAAATGCGTGACTGGAAACGTTGTAATCAGCGCCGCCCTTGACCGAGGATTCGAAATGAGTGAGTTGAATATCATTGAGTTCGACTTCCTCTCCGTTGAAATTCAATTCGGAGCTGAAGTGCTCCACTGGTTCGCCGTAAATACTGCCGCCGCGCAGCTGTACGCGGCCATTTCCCTGCAGGTCGGACCGTGTGCCCGAGACTCGCAGATGCAGGTCCGCCGTACCGGTGATCGGATATGAGTATCCAACCAAGGCGAGAATGCCCTGCAAATCGGCGTTCTCGGTATCCAGGTGGGCGCGTAACCGGCTGTTATCGGTGAACGCCCTTTGGTTCAGTTGCACCCGAAAATCAAACTTGAGCGAATCCGGGTCGCGGCTTAGAGTTCCATTCCGCACCGCGAAGATTGAAGGTGATAGTTGAATATCCGCTCGCAAAGCATTCCACTCTAAGGTCTTTTCTGGAGTATGCGATGTGGCTGGAATCGTAGTCTCGAAATCCTGTGATTGCAGATTGCCCGCGATCGCGATCTGGGTAAGTTTTCCGCTGGCGGTGCCGGTAAATGAGGCGTGCCCTTTCAGCGTAACCGGAATTTGCCCGGCATAACCCGCCGCCGTGAACACCGGCTGCCATTCGCCGAGGTCCGTGGTGGTCACCGAGAGTTTGAGCGCGGCGGTGGATGAAAGCGTACCCGAAGCGTGAATCTGCGTGGCGCGAGTGGAAGCGGTCAATTCCGCCACCTCCAGTTCGCCCGGACCGGCACGGTAGGTGCCTTGGGCATGCGCGGTGAGGGGAAATTGCGCGCCCGCCTGATTCGCCGGCGGCACCACATCACCCACGAACCGGATTTCCGTATTGCGAATCGCGTCTTTCCAACTGGCATCCACGCTTCCGCTGGCAAGTCCCGCCGGCTTGATTCGCTGGAATGGGCGCGATGGCGTGGCCAGTGCCGCCGCGATTTCCGCGGCGGACAAGTCCTTGAACCGAAGGTGGGCAACACCGGTCTGCGGGTCCGGTCTTTTCTCTTTTGCGTTTTTGATGGCAGGCTGAGGTGTGAGCCAGTTCGCCACCTCAGCGTCGCCCGCCACGCTTCCACCCAGCACGCGGCCCTCGAGCTGAGACAGGGTTAAGCGCTTCGGACCTAGGTTGTATTGCGCGCTCAGACCCGCGTTGTGGATCCCTATCGGCGCGTTCTTCCAGTCGAGATTGGACAGCACAGCCTTGCCCTGGGCCGAAAAATCCTGCATCGACCAGGATCCGTGCCCAGTGAGCTGGATGCTGCCGCGCTGGATCTCCGGGCGTCTGGCGATGCCTGACGCCTCGGCCAAGTCAAGACTGAGGTCATAGTCCGCGTCCACCTTGGGCTGGCTGAAATTGTCTACCGTGCCTTTGGCTTGTAAACGAGAGCGCCCGGAAGTTGCCTTTAAAGATCGCAGGAGGACGCGATTCTTCTCCAGCCCAAAGTGCAGCTCGGCGGTCCAGGCAAAAGGCCGGTAACCGCTGAATGCAGTGTTCGCCTTCCCCAGCAGAAGGTTTCCTTCATAGCGTCCACGAAAAAAGGAATAACTCATGTCCGCCGACACATCCTGCAGCTCAAAATCCAGCGGCACTCTCTGGTCCCCCCAGATCAGCTGGCCGCGGCGGACCTCAATGCGGCTGATCGAAAGCTCGAAAAGCCGTTGCATGGGCCGCTGTTTCGAAACCTGCTTTACCAGCGGCTCGGGCTGATTGGTAGTGCCGTCGGAATACAAAATGACGTGAATCACCGGGCGGTCGAGAATAATGTAGTTAAGCCCCAGCTCGGTTCGCGCCAGAGACAAAATCTTGATCTGGGCCATCAGACTGTCGACGTGAGCGTACGGAACTTCCCTGGGACCTTCGCGGCCATGGATGGTCAGATCGCGGACTTCCAATTGAAAGTGGAAAGGAACAACATGGATGCTGCCCAGTTCGACTCGCCCTCCCGTCATGCGTTCGAGAGTGGCGACCAGGCGCTCGCGTACCAGATTACGGAAAGACTCCGTGGTGCTATACCAGCCCAGGCCCGCCAAGGCCACTGCGCCTACCAGCATCAGTCCCAGCAGATATTTCCAGATCCGGCGCCGTACCGGCTTCGCGCCGGTCTCGCTCATTGGCTCCTGCCTCCGGAACCGGAAGTCAGAGCCTCGGCGCGGATTTCGCTCCCCGCGCGCAAGTCCTGCAGCCAGGCGACCAGCAGCTGGTTGATCTTCTTTTGGGTAAGGAGTTCCCTGATTTTAGCCGTGACATCCGCCAGCGGAACGTTTTGCCCGCCCGACTGCCGGAGTTGAGGCAAGAGTTCCTGGCTGTAGTAGCTTTCAATACTTTTGGAATCGACATTGACCGAAGGCCGCAGCCTCGCGTCCACCAGCCGCATCAGGTCGAGCTCGGCCGCGACACGCTCCTTGAGCTTCTCCTCGCTCAGCCGGTAGCTGTCGAGCAGTCTTCGCCAGCCTAGTTCGGTTTCGGCCTCGGGGTACTGCTGGCGAATCTCCAGCACGCGCTGGGACACCTCTTCCGGGGTGGGATGCACCACATCCGAATCCTTCAGTTGTTCGCGCAACAATTCCTGATCAATCAGGTGATCGAGAGCTGACTTGCGGTCTTCCACTGTCATACGGTCGAGCGGGCGTCCGCTGCTGAAGGCCTGGTAGCGCAGCGAATCTTCCCAGTCGCTCAAGAGGATGATGTGACCATTCACCGTGGCCACGATGCGGTCGATGACCTCGGCGGTGCCGGGCGTGAATGTCGTCGTCAGGAATATAAGCGCGGCGACGAAGGTGAAAAGTTTGCGTCCCATCAGAAAGTCTGCCCAATGCTGAAGAAAACATTGAAATGGCTCGCGTGCTGGGGCTCGAAGACGGTGACGTTATTAGCGTTCGTCGTTTGGCCCGGGAACGCGGGCGGATTCAAATTGTATCCGAAATCGAAGCGCACCGGGCCAACCGGCGTCTTGTAGCGCACGCCGATGCCAATGGCCTGGGAAATGTAGTTGTAATCGCACTGGCTCGCGGTGGCGGCCTGCAGGCAAAGCTGCGGATCCTTCTGCGTCCAGCGCAGCAGACTGCGGGTCAGATCATGGCCATTGGTAAAGACGTTTCCGGCATCATGGAAGACGACGAAGCTGATGTTGTCCTGGAAGAAAGGGAGGGTCGGAGGGGGCATACGTAGTTCGATGCTGTTGATAATCATCGAGGTGCCACCCAGAGGAAAGCCGGTTACCGGATCGCGCGGACCGGCCTGATTCAATCCGAAGCCGCGCAGCGAATTTCCACCGCCGGCGAAGAAGCGCTCAGCCAGAGGCAGACACGCCGCTTGCCCCGGCTGAGGTTCCAGGCACTGGCCTCCAGGTTGAGGCATGAAGGTGTTGCCGAACGGAGTTTCCACGCCGATACGGGTGGAACGCGCGAGAACAAACTTCTGGTCGGAGTTCCGCTTCCGGCCGATGGAGTAGTAAGTCGAATTCTGAATCAGCAGCCGTCCAAAATCAGTTTCCGAGCCGAAATGACTGTCCGCCACGCCGCCGTCGACGGTGGTGTAGTTTCCCTTGGTGGTTTCAAGATCGTTGTCGCGCTTGTTGCGAATGTAACTGAAATTGGGAATCGCGACTCGAGTGGGCTGGGAGAGCAATGGAATCTGGTCCGGACTGACGGTGTTCTGGATGTCACTCGCCCGCACTCGCCGGTAGGTAAAGCGGTAGGTCATGAGAGTGGTTTTGCTGACCGTTTGCTCAGCCTGTATCGACCCTTCCAGTCGCTGAGAAGTGAATGTGGTTACATCGACCGTGTTGTCGTAGAAAGCGGTTAGGGTAAGCCGCCACTTGGGATTGTTGAACCAGCGCGGCGCTTCATAACTGATCAGACCCCGCTGCTGCAGGCCTCCGACGTTAGCCTTGAGGGTCACGGTGTGGTCGAGGCCGCGGAAGTTGAGCCGAGTCACGCCAAAAGAAACCCGCGGACTGACTCCGGTCTCGCCCAGGGGCTGGTTGTCGCTGGTACTGGGCTGCCCGGTCTGAAATTCAAGTCCGAGGCCGTAATTGAAGGTGTAGCGCTTGGCCTCCTGCACATTCACCAGCACATTTTTTTCCCGCTCGCTGCTATCCGGATTCTGCACCGCCGTATCCACCTGGCTGAATATGCCCAGATCGTAGAGCCGCTTTTGCGTATTCAGCATGTCGATCTGGCTCAGCGGATCGCCCGGCTTGATCTGAATTTCACGTTGCACAATAAATGGGCGGGTGTGATTGAGCCCGGCGGTGAAAACCTGGTCCACGATCACCTGGTCGCCTTCGCGAATCGTGTAGGTGACATCCATCAGCAACGGGTTGCTGGCGGAAGGCTTGGCCGTAACCTCGAAGGTCGCGTTGGGAAATCCGTTGTTGAAGTAATAGTTGAGCACGATATCGCGATCTTCGTTGACTTTGGAGTATCCGAAAGCCTGTCCGGGAGAAATATTGAGGTCAGGGAACGAGCTGGCCAGTTTCGTTTCGTTGCCCACGATCTGCAAGGCTCCCACCATCGTTTGCGGGCCTTCATCAATCTGCAGCGTAATGGCGAGATCGTTCTGCTTGCCGCGGTAATTGTCTTCTACCTTGGGCGTTATTTTGACGTTCAGAAAGCCGTTGGCGAGATAGGGGTTGGCCGTGAGGTTACGGACGTCGGCATTGAGCAGCGCCTGGCTATAGCGCCCGTGCGCCAGAAAGCGCCCGGCGGGCTGGATCTGCATCCGCGACCGAAGCTGTTCTTCGGTGAAAGCCTTGTTGCCGATAATCGCCAGTTTCAGGAGTTTGTGACGGTCGCCGGCATTGATGTCATAGGTCACTCGCATTTCGTCGGCGGAAGCCGGATTCTTCTGTACCGTGACTTTAGCGTCAAAATAACCCAGGCCTTGCATGTAATTGAGCAAATTGCGCCGGCCTTCATTCAGCAAGTCATCGTCGAGTGCATTTTCTTCGTACACCGGGACGTTCTTCTTGAGTTGGGAGCGGCCGATCTTGAAGCCTTCCACCATGATCTGGACCTTGGGCCCGGGCTGGATGTCGAAGGCGTAGTCCACGGTATTGGTTTCAGGGCGATAAGTCCGCTTGGAGATTGCAACCTGGGACAAAAGACGGTTTTGCTTTTGATACTTTTTCCGCAGACGCTCAAGGGCCCGGCTCACCCGTTGCACCGTGACGTAGTCAGCCGTGTGCATCTTCGTAATATCCCGGATCTGCGCCTCGGAGAACCCGGCCTGGCCGGTTATCGTGATGCGGCCTACCCGGGCGTGGGCTCCAGGCTCGACGTGGAAGACGACATTCATCTGCTGGGTTTCGGCCTGGGGTTGCTGCTCGTCGCTGATCTGAGACTGGTAATAGCCGTTTTGCTCCATCAATTGTTGGATGTTGATCAGTGCGCTGTCCATTTTTTCTTGCGTGAACAACTCTCCCAGCTGAAGCTTGGAGGCATTCACCACTTGATTGGCCGCCGGAGGGCTGGGGTTTCCGATCACAAAAATTTCGCCTACAAAGAAGTTGGCGCGCATGCGGAAGGTCAATACCACCCGGCCCTCGGAAGTACGCTCGGCCTCGGCCTGGATATCGGCAAAGCGTCCCGTGGCGTTCAGCGCCTGAATGCTGTCGCGCACCCCGTCGCGTTCTAAAGGAGCGCCGGTTTTTTGTCGAATCAGCTCCAGCAGACGCTTGGTGTTAGCGGTGGGTACGCCGGCGAAGTCAATCCTCTCCACAATCAGGCCTTCATACGCAGCCATTCCTCCCGCAACGGTCGGCACCGGCGATTGCTCTGGCAGTTCCGCGGCTGGCGCGGCTTCGGGAGATCCCTGCGCCGGAGGGGACTGTGCCGTCACCCGCAGGCAGAGGACCGCCGCGAGCGCCAGTCCTGCCAGGGCTTTCCCCATCGCTCCCTCTAAACGCAAACCGGCTCCTCACGCATGCGGGCTATAAAAGTTCGATGAACGGGCATAAGGCAGTGTTGCATTTGGCCTGGGAAACTGAGCGGCCCCTATAATAAAGGTTTGCAGCCTTGGAACCGGTGATCTCTTTGGACCTCGAAGAAAGATATTCGCGGCAGGTACTCTTCCCCGGAATCGGCCGAGAGGGACAGCAGAGGCTGGCCGTCGCGCGCATCGCGCTGGTGGGATGCGGCGCTACCGGCTCCGCCCTGGCTTCCCTGCTGGCCCGCGCCGGCGTCGGTAGTATCCGCATTATCGATCGCGATTATGTCGAGCCCAGCAATTTGCAACGCCAGTCCCTGTTTGACGAAGCGGACGCAGCCCAGTCTCTCCCCAAGGCCGTTGCCGCTGCCCGCAAGATTTCAGCCTTCAATTCTCAAATTGTAATTGAACCCGGGGTTGCGGATCTCGTTCCCGCGAACATCGCAGCCCTGCTGAATGGAATGCAATTGATTCTTGACGGCACCGACAATTTTGAAACCCGGTATCTCATTAATGATTTTGCCGTGCAGAATTCGGTCCCGTGGATCTACACCGCGGCCGTCGGCAGTTACGGCATCACTTTGAATGTGCTGCCGGGCAAAACGGCGTGCCTGGCATGTCTGTTTCCCGATCCACCGCAGGGCGCCTTCGAGACTTGCGAGACTGCCGGAATTCTGAACTCCGCGGTAAATCTGGCTGCGTCAATTTCCGCCACCGAAGCGATCAAGCTGCTGGTCGGCGCCGACCGCCAGCTCCGGCGCACTCTACTTTCTTTCGACGTGTGGCAGAATCAACGTGCCGAAGTCGGAGCCGGGAACCCGCGCCCCGGATGCCGCGCTTGCGGCGACCGCAACTTCTTCCATCTGTCGGGAGAGGGACGGCCCCACATCACGCTCTGTGGCCGGAACTCGGTGCAGATCCACGAGCGGCATCGCCCGGTTGATTTTGTGGAAGTCAGCGCCCGCCTGCAACCGCACGGGCTGGTGCGGCACAACGATTTCGTGCTGAAATTCTGGCCTAAACCCTTCGAAATGACTCTGTTCCCGGACGGCCGCGCGATCATCAAGGGGACCACCGACACCGCCGTGGCCCGCAGTCTGTACGCCCGCTACGTGGGGAGCTAGAATAGGGCGCGCTTGCTCCCAGGCATCCGGACTGCTCGGCCCGGAATCTCAGCTTTTGTGGAGCGGCTTAACTTGATTTCCCTGTTTGATGGATATCCCAGGAGGACGTCATGCGACAGCTCTTTCTTTTGTTGGTAATCCTTCTATGCTGCGGGTTCACTTTCGCCCAGGACACCTGGATTTTCCCCGGGCAATACGCTGAACCGTCCGCCCCACGCGTCTCTACTCCGATTGCATCCCCTGACGCATTGCCTACACCATTTCTGACTCTGGACACGCCGCCTCTTACCGTCGGAGCCAGCAACGGAACTCTCGAAAGTGCGACCGGCTCCCCGGTGTATGTCAACCAGCCCGAGGTGTATGACCCGGGAGCGCCGCTGAATCCACCGGCGGAGGAAGTCTCGACCTCAACCGCTCAAGCCACGCGCGAAGGTTCCGTTGGAGCGCACGGAATCGACCTGGGTGCGGCAAGATTTCAGAGTGACTACGGCGTGGCGCAGCTTGTGAGCATCGCTCCGCGCAGGAAGGCTACGAAGGTTTACACCAATGCCGACATGGCTGCTCTGAACGACGGCAACGGCACAATCAAGTACGCAGGCAAGCTGGCCCACCTGAACTAATTGCCGAGTGGCAACTAGCGTTCGACTACGCGTTCAAGAGCGTCGAAAAATTCCGGATAGGAAATGACCGCCGCTTCCGCGCCTCGAATCCGCGACTCCCCTTGGGCCCGCAACGCAGCCACGGCAAATGCCATGGCGATGCGGTGATCGCCCAACGAATCAATCTCCGCACCGCGCAATTTCTGACCGCCGGGGATTTTCAATCCATCCTCCCGCTCTTCCACTTGCGCTCCCATAGCTCGAAGGTTGGCAGCGATGGCTGCAATCCGGTCAGACTCTTTCACCCGCAACTCGCGCGCATCGCGAATCTCGACGCCACCCGTCGTGTAAGGTGCGATCGCTGCCAGCACCGGAATTTCATCGATCAGCGCCGCCGCATCGGACCCGGCAATCGTTATACCTTTCAGATCGCGTCCTTCCACCGTCACCGCGCCCCGTAATTCGCCGTGCTGTTCCTCCAGTTGGGTTACGGAGATTCCAATCCCCATCAGTATCAGAATGTCGAGCAGCCGCGCCCGAGTCGGATTCATCAGCAGGTTCTCGATGACCAGTCGTGAGCCGCGAAATAACCCGGCGGCACAAAGAAAGAACGCCGCGCTCGAAATATCGCCGGGAATTACCGCCTCGATAGCCCGTAATTTTTGTCCGCCGGCAATCCTGATTTCGTTGCCGGTGTGCTTCAACTCCGCGCCAAACGCCCGCAATGCCAGTTCGCTGTGATCGCGAGTGCGTATCGGTTCGACGACCACGGTTTCTCCCGCGGCAAACAATCCGGCAAACAGCAGACACGATTTCACCTGCGCGCTGGCGACGGGCATCGTGTAGCGGATCGCTGTCAACTTCCCGCCGGTGACGCGCAGCGGTGGCCGCCCTCCCGTTTGAGCCCTAATCTTCGCTCCCATCATTTCGAGCGGCGCGATGATGCGCGCCATGGGCCGCCGCGATAGCGACTCGTCACCGGTAAGCTCGGTGCTGAAACTTTGTCCCGCGAGTATCCCGCTCAGCATGCGCATGGTTGAGCCCGAGTTCCCACAATCCAGCGGCGATGCCGGGGGCTGTAATTGCGGGCCGAGGCCGTGAATCACAATACTGTTTTCGCTGCGCTCCACTCCGACGCCTAAAGCCTTCACGCAGCCCAACGTGCTGGCGCAGTCTGCCCCCGTGGAAAAGTTCTCCAGCCGCGTCGTGCCTTCGGCGATGGCGGCCAGCATGGCATAGCGGTGCGAGACTGACTTGTCGCCGGGCAGTCGCAGAGTTCCCGAAATATTTCGGGCGGGATGTATGACGGTCGGAGGGATCGAATTCATCTGTAATGGCTGAGTTTCTGGCTGTGGCGCGAAAGGCGCGTAAGCGTCCTTATCATTGGAAATCCGGAAACTACAATCGGACGCCGGAAATCTCTAGGCCAATGCCTTGGCCTCGGCGGTAGCTTCTTTGAGAATATCCGGCGGCACTTCCCGGATCGCAAGCTGGAATTCAAACATGGGAGTTACCGTGCCACGGCCCCAGCGGTTGACCTCCCAGTGCGCGCGAACGAATTTAGCTTCGGCATGTCCGGTCAGATCGAGCAGCAGCGGATGTTGCCCGCGATAGAACTTCTGGGGAAACGCTGCCAGCGGCTTCGCTCCCCACGTGGCACCGTCAGCGGAACCGTAGAGGCTTACATCCAGAGCTTCCTGTTCAATAATGTCGGTGATCTCCAGGGTCAAAAGGAAAACCCGGCTGGCCGCTCCGCTGATATCCAGAGCAGCGCCATCGCCTTTGGCATTGACTACCGTTTTTGCCGGAACCAGCAGAGTGTCGATCGTCGCATTCGAGGACATGGCGAGAGAATTGTAGCAAACCCCCAGTGCGACTCAATGTAGGCGCGAGCGTATCTCGTCTTAGGGCGCTTGGAAGACTTCTGGCTCGAGATTGTCCCGGCTAGTGGGGCACGTAAATCACCACGTCCTGGTAACCTTCGACTTCGACTTGAAGTCAGCCAGCAAAGACATCAAGATCGAATTCCTGCCCAGCAAGTGATTCTGTATTGCGATTGAACTTCTCGGGTCGCGCCTCTGGACTTATTACTTGTTTCCGTTCCCAACCAGATCAAGGAAGGCGCGGTGCACGCGGGTATCTTCAGAAAGCTCAGGGTGAAAGGTCGCCGCCATGGCTTTCCCCTGCCGCACGGCTACCGGGTCTTCGCCCTCAGTCGCAATCACTTCGACACCGGGCCCCACCCGCTCGATCTTGGGAGCCCGGATAAAGACCATCTCAATAGGCGACGTCCCCAGCTTGTCCTGCACAAAGCGGCCTTCGCGGATCGAGCTTTCGAGCTGGCGGCCATAGGCGTTGCGCCGGATGCCGATATCCAGCGCACCCAATCCCGCCTGCTTCGGATTGTCCACTTCACTCGCCAGCAGGATGGCCCCCGCGCAAGTTCCGAAAGTAGGTTTGGTCAGGGTAAATTGTTTAAGCTTCTGAAAACCGGCTTCGCCCAGCAGCTTGAGGAATGTGCCAGACTCGCCGCCAGGAATCACCAGCCCGTCGATTTCGTCCAACTGCTCAGGCTTTTTAACCAGCACCACTTCGGCGCCCAGCTCCTCGAGCCGGCGGCGATGCGCATCGAAATCTCCCTGCAGGGCTAAAACACCGATTTTCATAACCGTGGGCCGCAAAACGAGTCACTTCGATTCTACCGGATTCCCGCATGGGCGGATTCCGCTCTCTACCAATTTGCTCATGACGCACCCGAATTGCGCGACCACAAGAAAAGCTAGTTGTGTTCGGGGAGAGATATCGCGAGTAGTAGCATGCCTCGCTCTTTTGAGAAATCAGAGTTGGATCTCAACCAGAAGCACCCAGGCACCGAAAATTCCCGCCGCAAACGACAGCAGTACGCCGGGAACGACCCAATAGATGCCCCGCGGATGGCCGCCCGCCAGTCGCGCGCCCGCAATGACGAACGCTAGCGGCGGTAGCTGGTTCATAAGCAATCGCACCCAAAACGTGCTGTATTCACGGTCTGCGCGGTAGGTGCGCGTCAGCGCTGTGGTTAGAATTGCCCAGGTGATCAAGCCCGTGACGGCGATCTCGATGCCGTAGGCTCTCGTCGACTGCTCCGGAACCAAAGCGAATGTGCTGACGACAAGCACGGACACAAGTGATATGAGGGTTTCAGCCGCTCGGGTCGGCAACTGTGGGAACTGCAATACCCGCGTGAGGTTGATCGAAACCGCGACAAACAGCAAACCGGTCAGCGCGGCGGCAGCTCCGGCCTCAGCGACGAAGAAGTTGTCCCAGCCTGGCATCGTCGGATTCCGATCTTTCCTCGGCACAAACAGCAATGGCCCCGGTTGTCCGGAGCCATCAAAGTCACGTGGTGCGAAGCACTCTGTCCACTTTCAGTATTGGCGGAGTGAACCGCCATGTCAGGCCATGCGCCGTCGATATTTTTAGCGCCGGCCTCCGCCCGCTTTCTGGCGGGCGTCTTGCCCGCCCATCGGGCCGCCGGGACGGCGGCGCTACCAACCTCGCGTCTGCAGCATCTGAGCATTATCCAAGCCGGACACGGCCAGACCTTTCATCGCTCCGACCAGGTCCTCGCTCACTTCAAGTAACACTTTAGGGTCTTTGAAGTGCGTGGCGGCGAGCACGATGGCTTTGGCACGCTTCTCGGCCTCTTCGGGATCGGCAAATGTCGTCGAATCCTGCATGAAGATGCCGGAACCCACGAATACCGATTCCGCACCCAATTGCATGACCAGCGCAGCGTCCGCTGGCGTGGCGATGCCGCCCGCCGAGAAATTCGGCACCGGGAGCTTCCCTGCCTTGGCCACCATGCGGACGAGTTCGTACGGCGCTTGGTGCTCCTTGGCCTTGGCGTAAAGCTCTTCTTCGCCCAGCACGTTGAGAATGCGCATCTCCTGGACGATCTGCCGCATGTGTTTCACGGCGTGGACTACGTCGCCGGTGCCGGCTTCTCCCTTGGTGCGGATCATGGCCGCACCTTCCGCAATGCGGCGCAGTGCTTCGCCCAGATTGCGGGCGCCGCAGACGAATGGAACGTTGAACGCGTGCTTGTCGACGTGATGAGCTTCGTCGGCCGGGGTCAAAACTTCGGACTCGTCGATGTAGTCGACCCCCAGTTCCTGAAGTATCTGCGCCTCCGCAAAATGCCCGATGCGGCATTTGGCCATCACCGGAATAGAAACCGCGGCCATGATCTCGCGAATCTTTTTTGGCGACGCCATCCGCGCTACGCCGCCTTCGGCGCGAATCTGTGCCGGCACCCGCTCCAGGGCCATCACCGAAACCGCCCCCGCCTTTTCTGCAATGACCGCCTGCTCGGCATTGGTGACGTCCATGATGACGCCGCCCTTCAACATCTCCGCCAGCCCGGTTTTCAGGCGCAAGCTGGTCGAATTTCCATTGTTCTGCGACATGAGGCTTCTCCTCTTTACATGCGACCTTGAAAGAATAGACTACCGTTAGATTGGACTTGTCATAAGGTCCATTTACGCTATTCTATACATACCATTTAAGGCGCCATTGGCCTTTGGCCTTTGGTCGTTGGCTAGAATCAAAACCCAAGGCCAACCAGGAAAGGCCAACGACCAAGGGCCAACGACCAACAGCCGACGACCGACGGCCAAGGACCGCTCTTGCCCAAACACGCCACCTCTTTGCCGCTGAGTCTTCCCGCTCCACCTTCGGGAATGCCTCTGTACCGCTGGTTCTATGACGAACTGCGCTCGGCCATCCTGGAAGGACGGATCGCTCCGGGAGCGCGCCTGCCGGCGACGCGAGACCTGGCTCGGGAATACAAGTTGTCGCGCGCCACCGTGGTCGCATCTTTCGAGCAACTCCAGTCCGAGGGATACGTGGAGGGCAAGGTCGGCGCCGGCACTTATGTCAGCCAGGTTCTTCCCGATGATCTCCTGCAAGTCGGACGCACCAGCGCGGCCAAGAGCTCCGGACATCGCCGCGTGCAGTGGTCGTCTTACGCCCGGCGGTTGCGTCTATACCGGGGCGGCGGGCCGCGTGTCACGCGAGCCTTTCGCGCCAACCAGGCGGCGCTCGACGTCTTTCCGACCACGTTGTGGGCTCAGGTGGTGAGCCGCCGCCTGCGCCGGGCTTCCAGGCAGTTGTTATCTGGTGGCGAAGCACTCGGATATCTTCCCCTGCGCCAGGCTGTCGCCGCGTACCTGAACACATCGCGTGGCGTGAAGTGCTCAGCCGATCAAGTACTCATCATTTCCGGAGTGCAGGAGGCGCTTGAGCGCGCCGCGCATCTGCTGATCGACCCCGGAGATCCCGTATGGGTGGAGGATCCGGGCTATCCCGGTGCGGACATTGTCTTCCGGGCCGTTGGCGCCAAGGTCTGCCCAGTCCCGATAGATGCCGAAGGCCTGGACCTGGAGGGAGGCCGCCGGCGCTGGTCGCACGCCAAGCTTGTCTACGTTACTCCTGCACACCAGTTTCCGTTGGGAGTCACCATGAGCCTGCGCCGCCGTCTGGCGCTGTTGGAATGGGCCCGGCGTTCGCGCACCTTGATCTTCGAGGACGACTACGACAGCGAATATCGCTACCAGGGCCGCCCCATCCCCGCCCTCCAGGGACTGGATCGCGCCGGCGTGGTCATCTACGCCGGTACCTTTAACGAAGTTTTGTTTCCCGCGCTTCGCCTCGCCTACCTCGTCGTGCCTTCTGGAATGGTGGACCGATTCGCCGCCGCGCAGTCGATCAGTATGCGCCATGCTCCACTGCTGGATCAGGCTGCCCTCTGCGATTTCATCACTGAGGGGCATTTCGCGCGGCACATTCGCCGCATGCGCGAGTTGTATGCTGAGCGCTTGTCGGTCTTTCTGGAGTCGTCACGCTCCCGGTTGTCAGGGTTGCTGGAGATTCCCGAGGTCGAAGCCGGGTTGCAGACGGTAGGGTGGCTGGGGTCCGGGATTCGCGCCGAGCGGGCTGCGGAAGAAGCCGCTAGACACAAGGTCGAAGTAATTCCTTTGAGTCGCTACTCTCCTAAATTTAAGTCGGGGAGACAAGGCTTGCTGCTCGGCTTTGCCGCCGTGGATACGCGCGAACTGCGTCGGGGAGTTGAGCAACTGGCGCGGGCGCTGGAAGCTTGCAGAAATAACTAGCGGTCGATTCAGGAAAATCTTGCGGGCGGCCCGTCCGACGACCACATGCTTTTATTTTCAATTTTCACTTTTTCACAAACTTGGCAAATCTTTTCGGATCGATAACGATGAACACCGCGCGGCCGCGAGCCAGCACTTCGCCCTTGCGGTTGAGGATCTCGCCCATATTCACATGCCTCCGTCCACGCACGCTCACCTCACGGGATTCAACCCGCAAAGGCTTTTGGAGCGGCACCGGACGCAGATATTTCACCGTCATCTCCGATGTGAGCGCGATCACTTCCCGCAGCTTGTTCACCTTGCCCATCGCCTCATCGAGAATCGTGGCAATAATCCCGCCGTGGCAATGTCCGGGAGGTCCGGTATAACGCTGATCCAGGCGAAAACGGCAGACGAACATCTGGCGTCGCTTGTCGAAGGTAAATTTCAGGTGCATGCCCGCGGCGTTGTCTGGACCGCAGGCAAAGCACCGATTCGTCGCCATGCGGACCCCGTGACCCCGGCCTTCAGGCTTCCTCGGCATAGGCGAGAAATTCTATACCGGCCGCCTCGATGTGGGCGCGAGCGTTCCGCTCGTGCGACGGCGCCGATGGCGTTGCCCTTCGAGGTCATTCCTTCACTCTAAGGCTTGCGTCCGTCACGTATAGCTGTGATAGACTTCCCGGCGATCCACGAATTTGTTTTTTGATTTAGTGTTTCTTGTCCGTGCAGGTGTCCGAATTCCACGACCCTTAGGAGGTCTGGTAGATGGGCCTCGCTCTGCTCGCGATTATCTGGTTGATCACCTTCTTCAGTACCTACTTCTTTGTGGCCAAGACCTGGTGGTTGCCTCATGGCGCCTCCACTGCGGCGGCGTTTATCGACAATCAGTTCGCCCTCACCTATGTGCTGATGGGAATCGTATTTGTGGCGGCGCAAGGCGCGTTGGGACTCTTCGTGTGGCAATACCGCGATCGCCCGGATGCCAAGAAGGTCGAGTATTCCCACGGCAACACCAAACTGGAAGTAGTGTGGACCGTGCTCACGGCCGTTCTCTTCGTCGGCCTGAACCTTATGGGCAGCAACGTCTGGGCTCGTGAGCGTTTCGCGCCCGCAGACCCCGGATCGGTTCCGGTGGAAGTGACGGGCATGCAGTTTGCCTGGTACTTCCGTTATCCCGGCGCCGACGGCAAGTTTGGCGCCACCAGTCCCAAGTTAATGGACCCTTCTGCGGGCAACGAAGCGGCCGTCGGACTCGACACTTCCGATCCCGCCTCGAAGGATGACGTAGTTACCGGCACCATGTACCTGCCGGTGAACCGGCAGGTCGATCTCAGGCTGCGCGCCGTTGACGTAATTCATAGCTTCTTTGTTCCAAACATGCGCTTCAAGCAGGACGCCGTTCCCGGCCTCGAGATTCACATGCACTTCACTCCCACCGAAGTCGGGGACTATGAAATTGCCTGCGCCGAGCTCTGCGGTCTCGGCCATTACAAAATGCACGGCATGCTGAAGGTCGTCAGCCAGGAAGATTTTGACAAATGGCTGGCGGCGCGGGAGGCGGAGAAACAATAATGGTTGCCCAGGACGCCCACGACGATTCTCACGGCCACGGCCCTCAAGGACACGCGATTCATGCCCACGCGGCCCCGACCAGCTTCATTCGCAAGTACATCTTCAGCCTGGACCACAAGGTCATCGGCCTTCAATACTACTTTCTGGCGCTGACCGCAGTGTTTGTCGGCATGTTTCTGTCGCTGCTGATGCGCATCCACATGGTTTGGCCGAGCGCGGTCCTGCCTCTGATCGGCGAAATCAAGCCTGAGACCTATCTCAGCCTGCTGACCATGCACGGCACCATCATGGTCTTCTTTGTGCTGACCACCGCTCCGCAGGGCGGATTCGGCAACTATTTTCTGCCAATTCAAATCGGCGCGCCGGATATGGCGTTTCCCGTCCTAAACATGCTTTCGTTCTGGACGACCTTCATCGCATTCATGGTCATTCTCGCCGCCTTCTTCGTCACCGGAGGCGCTCCGCTGCATGGATGGACCGGTTACGCGCCGCTCAGCGCATTGCAAAGCGCGGGGCCAGGCGAACAACTGGGCGCTGACTTGTGGATCACCAGCATCGCCATTTTCTGCGTCGCCTCGCTGATGGGCGCGCTCAACTTCATCACCACGGTGCTCGATCTGCGCGCCAAGGGCATGATCATGATGCGCATGCCGCTGACGGTATGGTCATGGTTCATCACCGCTATCCTGGGACTGCTTGCCTTCGGTGTCCTCCTCTCGGCCGGAATTCTGCTGCTGCTCGATCGCAACCTCGGCACCAGCTTTTATGTTCCGCTGGTGGTGGTGAACGGCCAGATCATGGGCCACAAGGGTGGCTCGCCGCTGCTCTGGCAACACCTGTTCTGGTTCTTCGGACATCCTGAGGTGTACATCGCCATCCTGCCCGGCATGGGCGTGGCTTCGCAGCTGCTCTCCACGTTCTCCCGCAAGCCGATCTTCGGATACAAGGCGATGGTTTACGCCATCATGGGCATCGGCTTCCTCGGATTCATGGTCTGGGGCCATCACATGTTCATGAGCGGCATGAGTCCGTACTCGGCCTTTGCCTTCTCGATCATGACCATGGCGATCGGAGTGCCTTCGGCGATCAAGACTTTCAACTGGCTGGGAACGATTCGCGGCGGGCGCGTACGCTTTCAGACTCCGATGCTCTACGCCATCGGATTTGTTTCCCTGTTCGTCTCCGGCGGACTCAGCGGCCCGTTCCTGGCGCAGCCGGTGCTCGACATCCCGCTGCATGACACCGCCTTCGTGGTCGGACACTTCCATCTGATCATGGGCGTGGCCGCCATCTTCGGCATGTTCGCCGGAACTTATTACTGGTTCCCCAAAATGTTCGGTCGCATGATGAATGAAACCTGGGGACGGGTCCACTTCTTCCTGACCCTGGTTGGAACTTATGCCATCTTCATGCCGATGCACTATCTGGGCATGGCGGGACAGCCGCGGCGTTATTCCCAGTTCACCGAACTCGCCTACCTGCAGCATCTGATTCCGCTGAACAAGTTCATGACCTACGCGGCGATCCTGACCATTTCCGCGCAGTTCATTTTCGTGATCAATCTTTTCTGGAGCATGTTCAAAGGACCGAAAGCGAGTGACAATCCATGGGAAGCGACGACGCTCGAATGGACCACGGCCACGCCGCCTCCGCATGACAACTTTGGCGGGAAGACACCGGTGGTCTATCACGGACCCTATGAGTACAGCGTTCCGGGAGCGCCGAAAGACTACGTAATGCAGAACGATCCGGCGACGTATCCGACACATTAAGCAGCGCCGGCATCCTGCCGGCTGTCGGGAGGCATCCTGCCCTCCCTGCGTGGGCGAGACGCCCCCGCGACAGCCGCCGGGACGGCGGCGCCACAAGAACATATGGCCACCTTCAGTTCCACAGTCACGATCACGGATCAGATAGTTAAAGATCCGAAACCCGCCCGCGGCGGCGGTGGCACGCGTCCCCCGGTCCCGGGCGGTGGCGGTGGTGATCGCGGCGGCGATGACTCTTCCAACTATGGCGAGCGCCTGCGCCGCACCCGGCTGGGGCTGATTGTCGGGCTGGTGGCGAGTTCCATGGTGTTTGTTTCGTTCACCAGCGTCTACGTCATGCGCCGCGGACTGCCCACGCTGGATGACCACACGGGAGGCTATGTCCGCGATTGGCTGCAGGTCAGCCTGCCCACCACATTGCTGCTGGTAAACACATTCCTGCTGCTGCTCAGCAGCATCTCGGTTGAGCTGGCGCGACGCCAGATCACTCGCCAGGCAGCCCTGGCCCCCGTGCGATCGATTCCCGGTGTTTCCATGGGTAAGGAACGAAACTTCCCCTGGCTTGGCCTGACTGTCGTCCTGGGACTCGCCTTCCTGACCGGGCAGTGGATGGCCTGGCGCGAGCTGGGGAATCGCGGATTCTATCTGGCCACCAGTCCCAGCAGCTCGATGATTTATGTCCTTACCGGCGCTCACGCCCTGCACCTGGCGGGGGGCTTGCTGGTGTTGCTGTATGCGGGCGTCACGGCCTTGCGACATAAGCCCGTAGAAGACCGGCGCATCGTTGTCGACGTGACCGCCTGGTACTGGCACTTTATGGCTCTGGTTTGGCTCTACATTTTTGGGCTATTGGAATTTGTACGCTGAGTGTTGCCGCTTTAGTCGCCATTGAAATTGTCATCCCGACCGGAGCGCAGCGGAGCGAGCGAAGTGGAGGGACCTTGCGCTTGCGGGATGCCTGGTTCTTTGCTTGAGAGTTAAGATCGCTGAAACACAAGGTCCCTCCACTGCGCTTGCCTTCGCCGCGCTTCGGTCGGGATGACAAAGGTAGTTGAGACAACTCATAACGGGAGACTAATCCATGTCTGATGTGGCTCTCCAACAGGTGCCGGATGTCTACGAACCTTCCCTGTTCGGCACCTATTCCAAGAAGATCGGGATGTGGCTGTTCCTGCTTTCCGACTCGCTGACCTTCGGAGCCCTGTTGTACGCCTATACCTACGGGCGTATCTCGACGCCCAACTGGCCCACGCCCTTTCACTCCGAGAGCATCCGCAACGCAACCTTCATGACTGCTTTCCTGCTCACCAGTTCTCTGACCATGGTATTTGCAGTACGCTCAGCGGTGATGGGAAATCAGAAAGCCCAGCGCCTCTGGCTGTTCGCCACCATGGCCTGCGGCCTGGGATTCGTGATCCTTCACGGTCGCGAGTGGACCAACCTCATCGCGGAAGGTTTGACCTTGCCGGTTTTTCCTGTTCCCCCCGGCGAAGCCGGCAACCCGGAATTTGTGAATGTCAGCAAGACAGTGCCGCAATTCGCCGCCACTTTCTTTGGCCTCACTGGTATGCACATGCTGCACGTCACGTTGGGCGTGATCTACCTGGGCGTAATCGCGCTGCGCAGATGGTTCATTCCAGTTCTACTGGGATTGTGGCTGGTGGCATGGTGGGGCACGCCCGCCTATAGCCCATTTCACTACGGCGCTCACGTGCTGCTGGTGGCGGCGGTGGTCATCTCCATCATTCTCTGGTTGAAGCCCAAGGTGTACGACGCCTCAGACGTCGAGGTCGCAGGCCTTTACTGGCACTTCGTAGACCTGGTTTGGATGTTCATTTTCCCGCTGGTCTACCTGATGTCGACCAGGATTGTTTAAGGCAAAACTCTTAGTCCACAAATTTTCGAGGAGCTCTACATCTCATGATGGACGCAACCCAGTTAGCTCTGGAACAGCAGGTAGCCGAGAATCACCGGCATCATGCCAAAGGACAATTCCTGTGGGTGTGGGCGGCATTGCTCGTGATGACCGGCATTGAGGTCTGGCTGGCCTATCAGAACATGGAACCCGTGCGCATGTTGTCCATTCTGATGGGACTGTCGCTCTTGAAGGCTGGGCTCATCATTGGCTACTTCATGCACCTGAAGTTCGAGATTTCGGCCATGAAGTGGGTTACCATGAGTTCGTTGGTGTTCTGTCTGGCCATGATGCTGGTGTTCCTGCCCGACGCATTCCGGATTCTGCACCTAGGGGTGGGAATAGCCACAGGATCAAAATGAAGTTGCGCCTTACCACGCTCGCCGTATTCCTGATGCTCTGGGCTGCTCCCGCCTTCAGCCAGGGCTGCGCCATGTGCTACAGCACCGCCAAAGGGACGAGCAAGGAAGGACAGAACGCCATCAGCCGAGGTGTGCTGGTACTACTCCTCCCGCCAGTCGCCTTCATGACCCTGGGCGCGGGGATGGCTGTCCGCTACAGCAAGAAGCGGGATAAAGAAAACCAGTAATAAGAACTCCGAACCATGTCGGGACGGGCCTGCGACCCGTCCAGGCCGAGCAAAGCTCGGCAAAGGTTCCTCCGCCAACTCTACGAGCCCTCACCCTGCTCTATAATAGAAAGATTCGCCCACCGCTTCTGAAGCCTTCTGAGCGTCCTCGGAGAGGCCAAAGCGGCTGCGACGGGTCCTTCTTAACTGATGTCCACGGAAACAATAGTGGTTCGCGGTGCCCGGGTTCACAACCTCAAGAACGTGGACTTCGAAATCCCGCATAATTCACTGACGGTCGTCACCGGTGTCTCCGGCTCCGGCAAGTCGTCGCTCGCCTTCGATACCATCTACGCCGAAGGCCAGCGCCGCTATGTCGAGTCGCTGTCCGCCTATGCCCGCCAGTTCCTGGAGCGTATAGAAAAGCCGGATGCCGACTCCATCGACGGCATCGCCCCGGCGGTGGCCATCCGCCAGAAAAACACTACCCGCAATCCGCGATCGACGGTCGGCACCGCCACGGAGATTTACGACTACCTCAGGCTCCTCTTCGCCCGCATCGGGCGAACTTTCTGCCTGCACTGCGGCCAGGAGGTGAAGAAAGACACGGTAGACGAGGTGACCGCCACGGTGCTCACCCTGGGCGAAGGCACCCGCCTGAATGCGCTCTTCCCGTTACAAGCCGGAACCGCCCCGGCTCCGCCGCAAGACAAAGAACCGCGCGGCAAGAAACGGACCTCAGACAGTAGCGCCGGCGTCCCGCCGGCTGTCGCGGGGGCGTCCCGCCCGCGACGTAAAAGCAATCCCCAAGCGGCCCTTTCCGATCAACTTCGAACCCGCCTCTTCGAACTCCGCCAACGCGGTTTCAACCGCCTCTACCAGAACGGCCAAATTTTCGAATTCTCCACCCCCGAGTCGCTGCTCGACGTCGACTTCACCCAGCCAGTCTTCCTGCTGGTTGACCGCCTGGTTGTGTCCCCGGACGCCCGCGCCCGCATCGTGGACGCCATCGAGATCAGCTATCGCGAAGCGGGAGAGGTCATCTTCGAGACCGCCCCGCGCGACGACCAGCCGTCCCAAAGACTGCGTTTCTCCCAGCGCTTTGAATGCAAGCACTGCAATTTGCGCTACGAGGAGCCCGAGCCGCGCCTGTTTTCCTTTAACAATCCCTACGGCGCATGTCCGCGCTGCCAGGGCTTTGGCAATACCATCGACTTCGATCTCGACCTGGTGATTCCCGACAAATCCAAATCCCTGGACCAGGGCGCGATTGATCCCTGGACCAAGCCCAAATATCGAACCCTCTTCAATGAGCTCAAGCGCTTCGCCAAGCAGGCCAACATTCCACTCTATGCCCCGTGGGCGGATCTCGACCCGGAGCAGCGCCGCAAGATCGTCGAGGGCGACGGCAAGTTTCTCGGCATTCGCGGATTCTTTAATCATCTCGAGCGCAAGAAGTACAAGCTGCACGTGCGCGTCTTTCTCAGCCGTTATCGCGGATATTCAACCT
Organism: Terriglobia bacterium; assembly: GCA_963822555.1. GTDB lineage: Bacteria > Acidobacteriota > Terriglobia > Terriglobales > Acidobacteriaceae > JAIQFF01. Next base: position 1,165,732 of record CAWGHY010000002.1, on the reverse strand, counting down.
GCTCGGCTTGCGGCGGCGCCCGACTGCGCATCGAAGCCCAACAGGTCAGGATCAACGGCAAGAACATCTGCCAGGTCACCGGCATGACCGTCGAAGAGGCTTCGAAGTTCTTCTCCAGGGTCAAGCTGACCGAGCAGGAATCTGAAATTGCCGAGAAGCTGCTGGAGGAAATTCACGAGCGCCTACAGTTCCTCATCGACGTCGGTCTGGAATACCTGACGCTCGATCGGCTGGCTTCAACTCTTTCCGGCGGCGAAGCTCAGCGCATTCAGCTGGCAACGTCGTTAGGATCACGGCTGGTTGGAACGCTATATGTGCTGGACGAACCGTCCATCGGACTGCACAGCCGCGACACCCACCGTCTGATCAAGATTCTGCACGACCTGCGCGACCTGGGAAATACCATTCTGGTGGTCGAACACGATCCCGATGTCATGCGCGCCTCCGATCGCATTCTCGATCTCGGCCCCGGCGCCGGAGAAAGTGGCGGCCAGTTAATTGCGGAAGGAACGTACGACGAAATCTTGAAGGTTCCCGGTTCGCTCACCGGCCGTTATCTCTCCGGCGAACTACGCATCCAGCTTCCGCAGGCGCGCCGCAAGCCGGGTTCGCGCCAAATCAAGATCTCGGGTGCGCGGGCGCACAATCTGAAGAATATTGATTTCGCGGTACCACTGGGAATGCTGGTCGCCATAACCGGAGTCTCCGGCTCGGGAAAATCAACCCTGTTGCATGACGTGCTGTTTCAGGCCCTGTCCGCCGCCAAGCGGCAGACCAACGGAGAGCCTATCCCTTCTCCGGATTGGAGCGGAGTCGAGGGCGACGATCTCATTGACGACGTCATTTTGGTCGACCAATCCCCGATCGGCCGAACGCCGCGCTCCAATCCGGTTACCTACATCAAGGCCTTCGACGGCATCCGCGACCTCTTTGCTTCCCTTCCCGAGTCCAAGAAGCGAGGCTTTACCGCCGGGCATTTTTCCTTCAACATTCCCGGAGGCCGCTGCGAAACCTGCCAGGGCGACGGCACGGTCACGGTGGAAATGCAATTCCTCGCCGACGTCGAACTGATCTGCGAAGAGTGCAAAGGAGCTCGCTACAAGCCGCAGGTTCTCGATGTACGCTATCGCGGCAAGAATATTCACGAGGTCCTGAACCTCACCGTGCGGGAAGCCTTGCATTTCTTCGCCGGCGTGCCCAAAGTCGTGGAGAAGTTGCGCGTGTTAGAGGAGGTCGGGCTCGGCTATCTACGTCTGGGACAGTCTGCAACTACGCTTTCCGGTGGCGAGGCGCAGCGCATGAAGCTGGCGGCCCACCTGCAGCCGGCCTCGCGCGACATTGGCCGCCCCTCAAACTCCGCCAGTGCGCCCCGCCGCCGCAATCGCATGCTTTATATTTTTGACGAGCCCACTACCGGACTTCATTTCGACGACGTCAGCAAACTACTCTCGGCTTTCCGCCGTCTAATTGAAGCAGGGGGCTCGATCCTGGTGATCGAGCACAATCTCGAAGTCATCAAGACAGCGGATTGGGTCATCGACCTGGGCCCGGAGGGTGGCGAACGCGGCGGATACGTAGTGGGCGCGGGTCCGCCCGAGGTCATTGCGAAGCTACCAAATTCGTACACAGGAAAGTTTCTGGCACGAGTCCTGAATGGAAACGGACAACCCACCAACGGCCGGAAGTAGCAAGATCCGCGTAGGGGCGGGCGCCCTCGCCCGCCCAGCCGAGCGCAGCTCGGCCAACGTGGGAAGCGGCAAGCAATTTGAAGTGCTCTCTGGCTACAACCAGTGTCAGACCACCTCTGCCTCGGCGAACTCCGTTCCCCCGCCCACACTAAGACGTCCGAGCCTACGCGTGATTGCGGTCGTCATGGTCTTTGCCCTGAGCGCGCTGGCGCAAACCGGGCAGACTATCCGACATCACAAAGTGCCCGTGGAGGATCCCTCTTCCCCGCCCGAACTCATCCAGGCCGAGAGTGCAATCGAGAAGCAGGACTATTCGACCGCAGAGCCTCTGCTGAAAAAGGTCGTCGGACAGGACCCCGAAAACTACGTCGCCTGGTTTGACCTGGGATTTCTGTACAACGCGCAAGGCAAAACCGAAGACTCGATTGCCGCATACCGCAAGTCCGTCGCCTCTAAGCCGAGTGTCTTCGAGTCCAATCTGAATCTCGGCCTTATGCTGGTGAAGGCTCACCAGCCCGACGCCGAGCAGTTTTTACGCGCCGCCACCAAGTTGAAACCCACGGCGCACGTTGCCGAAGGACAGGCTCGCGCCTGGCTTTCGCTCGGCCACCTGCTTGAATCCACTAATCCAGACGGAGCCCTCGAGGCCTACAAGCAGGTTTCATTGCTGGATCCGAAGGACCCCGAACCGCACTTGTCCTCCGGACCGATTCTCGAGAGTCAAAACCGCCTCGCCGACGCCGAGCAGGAGTACAAGCAAGCCTTTGCGCTTGATCCCTCGTCTGCCGATGCACTCACCGGTATGGCCAACATCTACATGCGCGGCCATCGCTACACCGAGGCCGAGGAAATTCTCCGCAAGCTGGTCGCGCTTCATCCCAACGACGCCGGAGCGCACATGCAACTGGGCCGCATGTTGGCTGCCGACGGCCAGAATGACGCTGCCCTCGCCGAGCTGCAGGTCGCGTCGAAGCTGGCTCCATCCGATCCCTCGCTACAGCTCGATCTGGCGGCGCTGTATGCGGGCGCAAAGAAATACGACCTGGCGGAAGCCCAGTACCGCGCGCTGCTCGCCACCCAGCCCAAGGACCCCGACCTGCTTTACGGATTGGGCCGGGTCATGCTGGATCAGCACAAGTACGCTGAGGCCCAGCAGGTTTTTCTGGAAGTGATTCAGCTCAAGCCCGGCATGGGTACGGTATATGGCGATCTGGCCGCCGCCGCCAACGAAAACAAGAATTACGAGTTGGTCATCAAGGCACTGGATGTCCGCGCCAAACTTTTGCCTGAGCTTCCTATTGGTTACTTTTTGCGGGCCACAGCCTATGATCACTTGCGTCAATACAAGCCGGCAGCGGAGAATTATCATCGCTTTCTTGACACGGCGACGGGAAACTATCCCGACCAGGAATGGCAGGCCCGCCATCGTCTGATTACGATCGAGCACAATAAATAACCATGACGCGAATTCGGGTAGGGATTCTCACGCTTCAAGTCGCGGTGATCCTGGCCGCCTGCGCCCTCGCCACAGTCGCGCCCTCGTCTTTCGTGCCAAAAGACGAGACCCTTGATCAGCTCATCGTGCGAGCCGACTCCGCCCGCCTGGAGGACCGTCCCGCCCTTTACCTCGAAATCGCCCGCCAGAAGGCCGAGACCGCCGACCATCTCTACCAAGCCGGCAATGCGGACGCGGGCAACGCCGCTCTACAGGATGTCCTGAACTTTTCCCGGAAGGCCACCCAGTCATCGATCGAGACCGGAAAGCGGCTAAAGAACACCGAAATCGGTCTGCGCAAGATGGTTGAGAAGTTTCGCGATCTAAAACGCAGCGTTGCCTTCGAAGACCAGGCGCCGATTCAACAAACCATGGATGAACTGGAGAAGATGCGAACCGATCTGCTCTCCGCCATGTTTGGCAAGAAGAAAAACAAATGACTTGTCTTCGAGTCAGCCTCGCATGCTGCACGTTTTTTCTTCTGCTCTCGCCGGCGCTGGCGCAGGTAAAACACGATCCCCTCACCTCTCTGGAGATCGATCAGTTGCGCGATACCGCAATGGACCCGGACCTTCGCCTCAAACTGTACGTGACCTTCGCCCGTGCCCGGTTGGTGGCCCTGGAGAAGGCACGGTCCGATCCCAAGACCACCGACCGCAGCTCGGCCACCCACGACGGACTCCAGGACTTCCTCGATGTTTACGATGAGTTGAACGAAAACGTCGACACCTACGCGGATCGTAAAGCCGACTTGCGTAAAGTGTTGAAAATCGTGATCGATGGCGACGCTGAATTCCAGGCCAAGCTACGCGCCCTGCGCGACGACGCCACGGCGAAGAAAGAAGAAACGGAACAGTACGAATTCCTGCTAACCAACGCGCTCGAGACCCTCGACACCAGCGTGCAAGACCATCGCCAGCTGCTGCAAGAACAGGAAGAAGCCGCCAAGCAGAAAAAGAAGAAGCCGGCAACGCCTTGAATGTTGGACTCGAATCAGAGGCGTCAGGCCGAGCTTGCGAAGTACCTTGCGCGATGCGGATAAGCAATCGGCCCGGCTTCAGTGATCGTGCTACTTTCGCCGTGCTAATCTACTTTCAACGTGAGACCAAGCCTTCTTCGCATTTTTCAGGAAGCGTACGGCGATCTTCGCCCCGACGCCGCCATCCCTGAGCTGAAGGTCGAATTCTTCGCCTTCACCAGCATCAAGAACACCATCCGGATGCGCCAGGGCAAGCTGCTGGTCCGGCTTTCCGACCTGCTGCAAGGCGCGCCCGTAACCGTGCTGCAAGCCATCGCCCACATCCTGCTGGCCAAGATGTATCGCAGACCGGTAGACCGCGACGCCGCGGCCCGCTACCGCCGCTACGTTTCCAGTCGCCACATCAGCCAGAAGGCCCATCTGGTCCGCCAAATGCGGGGCCGGAAGCGTCTCGACTCGGCCCAGGGCCGCAGTTATAACCTGGAAGCCGTATTCGAAGACCTCAACCGACGATTCTTCCACGGCCTGCTGGCTCGCCCCCTGATGACATGGAGTCGCGACCATGCCCGCAACAGTCTCGGCCACTACGATCCGGCGCATAATGCGATCGTCGTCAGCCGCATCTTCGATCATCCCCGCGTGCCCCGGTCCGCGGTTGAGTACATCGTCTATCACGAAATGCTCCATCTCAAGCATCCCGTAAGATTGCGGGGCAGCCGCCGCTGCGTGCACTCTGCCGAGTTCCAGGCCGAGGAAAAGCTCTTCCCCCAACTGGAAGAAGCCAGGCAATTCCTGAAGCAGCTGTAAAGGTGGGCTTTTCTTTGCGGCCTTTGCGGTTATCTTTGCGTTCTTTGCGGTTAAGCCTTTGACTTTCAAGTAAAAATCTTGCACCGCCAAGAACGCAAAGGGGACCGCAAAGGTCGCGAAGAACGACCCTTGAAAGGGACGGCACCCGAGTCTCCGTTGACGCCTGCACCAGGGGGAGACTATTCTTACCCAGGTGGCAATACTGTTCTTAATTGCAACTCGGTTGCAATAGCAAGGTTTTCCACAGGATGTTGCAAGCCTTCATCATAACTTTGCGCGAGGGGGTCGAAGCCGCCCTTATCGTCGGCATCACCCTGGCCTATCTCAACAAGATCGGCCGGCCCGAGCTGCGCAAGTCCGTCTTCGCCGCGCTCATCTCGGCCTTTGTCGGCAGTATCGGCATCGCCATCCTGCTCTCGCGCACCCAGTGGAACCAGGACATTTTTGAAGGCTGGGTCATGCTGCTCGCCGCCTTCTTTGTCGTCACGATGATCATCTTCATGATGAAGACGGGACGGGCCCTCAAGGGACAGATCGAAGGCAAAGTCAGTCTCCTGGCCGGCCGCAACGCCCGCTTTGGCCTCTTTCTATTCGTTTTTCTAATGGTTCTCCGCGAAGGCGTCGAAACGGTTCTCATCCTTGGCGCAGTCTCGCTGAACTCGACTGAACTGCTCAGCTTCCTGGGCACACTCGCGGGCGTGATCGTGGCCATTCTGTTTGGAGTGATGTTCGTCAAGGGCAGCGTGCGCATCAATCTGCAGAAATTCTTCCGGGTCACAACTGCGATCCTGTTCTTCGTGGCGGCGCAGCTCATCATCTCCGGCTTGCACGAACTCTCGGAAAACGGTGTGCTTCCCTCTTCGAAACAAGAGATGGCCCTGATCGGCCCCATTGTTCGGAATGATCTGTTCTTTTTCATCACCATCGTGGCTTTGGCCGCACTGATGGTCCTCTTCGAAGTGAAGCGCCGCGAACCCGCTGTTCTGCCTGATTCTCCGGCTGAACGCCGCAAGGCGCTGTGGAGCGCCCGCCGCGAGCGCCTGTGGATGATTTCCGTTTACGCCAGTTCATTCCTCTTCATCCTGATGGTCACGGCGGAATTCATCTACGCCAAAAGCGTGAGCGCGCTTTCCCCAGCCACTGAGGTGAGCTTCCAGAACGGAGAAGTAAGTATTCCGCTGACTCAGGTGGCGGACGGCGATCTTCACCGCTTCGAAGCCAAAGAAAATGGCACCGCGGTGCGCTTCTGGCTGTACAAGAAGCCCGACGGCAAGGTTGCCACTGTATTTGACGCCTGCCAGATTTGCGGGCCGGTAGGCTTCTACAAGGGGCCGAACGGCGTGGTATGCAAGAACTGCGCTGCGCCTATCAACGGACAATCGGTCGGCGCGACGGGCGGCTGTAATCCGATTCCGCTGCATGCTGAACAAACTGCCGACGCCGTCGTCATCCGCGAGTCCGACATCGCCGCGGGCGCACACATCTTCCAACCCTAACTCATGTTCTTGCGCCTACTCTACGAGTCTTTCCGGCGGCAGAAGCGGCGCAAGCTGCTGGCCGGTATTGCCATCATGCTGGGTGTAGGCGTGGCGACGGCCATGATCGCGATCGCGACCGACATCGGCGACAAGATCAGCCGCGAGCTTCGCACCTATGGCGCCAACCTGATCGTTACTCCTCAGGAAGACACGCTCGACCTCGAGATCGGCGGCGTGAATCTGAAGCCGCCCAGCGACGGCGCTTACCTCAACGAAGCCGACCTGCCAAAGATTAAAGGCATGTTCTGGCGCAATAACATCGTCGGCTTTTCGCCGATGCTGCCGGTAAGCGTTAATTTGGGAAGGGAAAAGAACCTGACTCTGCTGGGCACATATTTCGCGCGCCACGTCGTTTACGGCAAACAGGATTTCGTCACCGGGGTTCGTACCACGCATCCCTGGTGGAAAGTGCAAGGCGAATGGCCCGAGGACAACTCGCAAGACATCTTGCTGGGCGCTCATCTGGCGGCGAGACTCGGCCGAACCCAAGGCGAGCAAATTGAAATCGCTGGCCAGTCGCGGCAGATTGCCGGCATTCTCTCGACTGGCGGCCTCGAAGATGACCAGATCGTCGCGCCGCTCGGACTGGCGCAGGAGATTCTTGGCAAGCCGGGCGCGGTTCGCCGTATTTACGTCAGCGCTGTGACCAAGCCCGAAGATGAGTTCGCCCGCCGCGATCCGAAGAGCTTGTCGCCGGCCATGTACGACCGCTGGTACTGCTCTCCCTATGCACAATCCATCGCCTTCCAGCTGCAGGAGGCCATTCCCCATTCGCACGCCGAACAGATTCGTCAGGTCGCGCAAAACGAAGGTACGGTACTTTCGCGCATACAGGGGCTCATGCTACTGATCACGCTCGCGGCGCTGCTGGCCTCGGCGCTGGCAGTCTCCGCCTCCATGGCAACTGCCGTTATTGAGCGGCGCAGCGAAGTTGGACTAATGAAGGCGTTGGGCGCCGGCAACCTGGCGGTTGCGGTTCTATTTTTTGCCGAGGCTACACTGCTGGCCTTGCTGGCGGGAGCGCTAGGCTTTGCCGGAGGCGCGCTTCTGGCGCGTCAGATTGGATATTCCATCTTTGACTCGCAGATCATGGTCCAGCCCGTGCTGCTCCCGGTAATCCTTGCCATCGCCGTGCTCGTGACCTTCATCGGGAGTGCCGCTGCAATTCGGCGGGCCGTTAGATTTGATCCCGTCTATGCGCTCCGAGGTGACCTGTGAGCGCTTCGAATACCAGCCAGGTTGCCCGCCGCCGCGCGGCAGCTCCTCATACCTCGATGTTCATGCGCATGCTGGTGCGTGCCGCCGTTCTGCGGCGCGGACGTGCCGCCTCTGCCCTGCTGGCCATGGTAGTCGCTGCGGCTGTGGCTACGGCCATGCTCAATCTTTACGTCGACGTCCAGGCCAAGCTCCGCCGCGAGTTCCGCAAGTACGGAGCCAATATTGTAGTGGTCGCGAAGGAAGGGCAAACCCTCCCAGCGGATACTCTGTCGAACGTCGGATTGGTCTTAGGTCGTGGTGGAATTGCCGTTCCCTTTGCCTACGCCGTAGCCCGCACCGCCGATGGTCACTCTGTAGTCGTCGCCGGAACCGATCTCGAACAAGTGCAAAAGTTGGACAGCACCTGGTGGTCCGTAACCGGCTGGCCAAAGGCTTCGCATGATGCACTCGTCGGCGTTCGCGCTGTCACCGTCGTGGGGGCATCGGGCCAGCCCTTCGACCTCACCTTCCAGGGCCGCGCTCTACGCCTGAACCCTGTCGGTGCCCTAAAGACGGGCGCAGCCGAGGACAGTCGAGTCTTTATATCCCTCGCAGATTTCACCGCCTGGACCCAGCTACCCTATTCGACGGTCGAGATCTCCGCCTCAGGCTCGCCGGAAGAAGTAAGCTCGGTCATCCGAAGACTGGGGCAAGCGCTTCCCGCAGCCGATGTCCACCCAATTCGACAGGTAACCGAGGCCGAGGCCAGCGTTCTGGGAAAAATGCGAGCCACGCTTCTCGTGGCTGCTTTGCTGATCATCCTCACCTCCGCGGTCTGCGTGCTCTCTACTTTGACAGGTTGGGTCTCGGATCGTCGCCGCGACTTTGCCCTCATGAAAGCTCTGGGCGCCTCCGGCAGGCTGCTGCAGGGATTTTTCGCTGCCGAAGCCGCCGCCCTGGGAGTGATCGGTGCGACCATGGGCTTCGTGATCGGAATCGGGGTCGCCATGTGGATCGGCCAGGTAAACTTTCACGCCCCCGTGAGCCCTCGCCTAAGCGTGCTGCCGGTCATCCTGGCGGGTGGGCTCGCCATCTCGCTCCTGGCCTCCATTGTGCCAATTTCCCTGCTCCGGCGGGTCCAACCTGCTAACATTCTGAGGGGAGAATGACATGATCAAACTTACCCATGTCAGCCGTCTCTATCCGGCCCGCGCGGATACCAACGGCGGCGTCATCCGTGCTCTGGATGATGTTTCTCTCGATGTGGCCCCCGGCGAGTGGCTCGCTGTCATGGGTCCATCCGGCTCCGGTAAGTCCACTCTGGTCAACCTGATCGGATGTCTTGACCGCCCGAGCTCGGGCGAAATCTGGCTTGATGGCGACGACGTTGCCCGCATTTCCACCCAAGAATTGAACCGCGCCCGCGCGGAAAAAGTCGGCTTCATCTTTCAGCAATTTCACCTGATCCCTTACCTTACTGCGCTCGAGAACGTCATGCTGGCCCAGTACTTCCACAGCATGACCGACCAGCAGGAAGCGCTTGCGGCCCTGGCCCACGTGGGCTTGAAAGACCGCGCCGGTCACCTGCCGGCCCAGTTGTCGGGCGGAGAGCAGCAGCGAGTCTGCATCGCGCGCGCCCTGATCAACGATCCCAAGATTGTTCTCGCCGACGAACCCACCGGCAATCTGGATGCGGTCAATGAAGAGATCGTTCTACGTCTGCTGCGGGAACTGCATCGTCAGGGACGCACCATCGTGATGGTCACCCACGACCCGGTTGTTGCCCGCCTGGCCGACCGCCGCATCGAGCTGCATCACGGCAAGATTGCGGATCAGGAAGTCTTTGCCATGGCCGACGAAGAGCAGTTCGACGAGGTCCTCGAAGAACTATGGGCGGTCGAGGAGCACGGAGAGATCGCCGAAATCGAGCATCTGGAAGTTCACGGCGCATTGCCGGTCAGCATCGCGGTGGATAAGATGACTGCCCTCGGACTGCTCACCACCCGACCACATCCGCCAGAAGCGCATAATCATAAGCCGTTCGTGAACCCGTGCCATGACGCTCTCAAGCCATCCGGCGTGTCGACAGGTGATGGCAGCCTGATCGTGGAATTTACTCCGCGCGGCAGACTGCGGGCGGCCGACATCATTCGCCGCCACCGCCTGGCCGAGCGCCTGTTCACCGACAGCCTGGCTCTCGGCAGCGAATCGGAGATCGAGCAGCAGGCCTGCAAGTTCGAGCACATTCTCTCGACCGAGGCCACCGACAAAATCTGCACCTTCCTCGGTCATCCCCGAACTTGTCCCCACGGCGCGCCGATCCCGCTTGGCCCTTGCTGCGAAGGCGATTTGGAGTTCCATAGCCAGGCGCGGAATCAGGAACGACAAACCTCGCGCTCCAAGTAGAGATCGCACGCTACTTAATCTTCTTCCAAACTACATCTTCATTATTCCGTCGGTCGATCATGGCATCGACCTTGCCGCTATCCTCATGGCGGAAAAGCATGCGGCCTTCCACCCCTTTGCGGAAGAATATGTCGCAGGCTTCGGGAACCAGCTCAGCTTCCGGGCGTTCTCCGCGCTTGGCGTAGAGCTTGCCATCATGGACAACAATCAGTTGCGTTATGCCTGGTGCTAACTCATAGGTTCCCGTGTAAGCGGCATACTTCTTGACTTCCACTTTGCCGGGCGCAGGATCCTCGTAGTAGCGCAGCATCTGACCGGCTACGATCTGCCACTTTCCATTACGGTACATCCAGGTGTCGGTACCGTGGTAACGCGCCGTCAGGTTCTGGCCAAAGATGGTCTCGGTTTCATCCAAGTCGTAGGACAGGACCGCCGTATCGCCCTGGATGTTGCTTCGCGGGTTCACCAGCTTGATGCTGCCGGAATAGCCCGCTGGAAGTGGGCTCACATCCTTCACCAGCGCCGCCTTGTCCATGCTTCTTCCTTTTTCGTCGAAGTACATGCTGTCGTCGGCGAAATATTTTACCCAGGGTGTCGGGTCGCCCGCAGCCGTCGCGTCGAACAACTCCTGGGTGTTACGGACAAGTTCCGCCTGAGTGATTGCAGCGTGATTGCCTGCCGGGCACGAACCCAGGCATGCCACCATCGAAAACACCGCCAGCAAAGTCATTGCACGAGTCATGGATCCCTCTGAGGCCTCGCGGATTCGCTAGACATCCTAAATGGGAAGCGGATTCCCTGCGCCAAAACCTCAACGCGCCGTTATGATGTTTCTTCGCGTTTCCTGATGACCATCTCCCGGCGTCCCAGCATCGGCGTATTCGATTCCGGCTTTGGCGGACTCACCGTCCTCAAAGAGCTGATCGCACTCGCCCCCGAAGCTGATTACATGTACTTCGGAGACACGGCCCGCCTGCCCTACGGCTCGAAGTCAGCCGAAACCGTTGCCAGATACGCCATCGGCGCGGCGCAATATCTCGAAAAGCACGGCGCCCAGATGCTGGTGATTGCCTGCAACACGGCCACAGCGCTGGCTCTCGACAGCATTACGCAAGCATCAAGCGTCCCCGTTGTGGGTGTCGTGGAACCGGGCGCGGCGCGCGCCGCCGAAGCTAGCCGAGTTCGCCGTGTGGTGGTCATTGGAACCGAAGCCACGGTCACCAGCCACGCCTACGCCAAAGCCTTGCAGGCTCGCGGCATCGAAGCCACCGAAAAGGCCTGCCCTTTATTGGTGCCGCTGGTCGAGGAAGGATGGTCGGAACACCCCGTTGCCGAGCAGGTGGCCCGCATCTATCTCGACCAGGCATTCGTCGGGGATTACAAGTCGGCAGACGTCCTGGTGCTGGGCTGCACCCACTATCCGCTGCTGAAACCGCTGCTGCAAAGACTAGTGCCCGACCACGTCACCATCGTCGATTCAGCCGACTCAACCGCCCACGTGGTGAGCCAGTTGTTGCATCAGGACCTGCCCGGACGTTCTCCCGAAATCGAGCGCCGCAAGGCTCCGCGCCCGAAATTCTTCGTTACCGATTCCGTAGAAAAATTCCGCCGCCTGGGCGCGCAATTTCTGGGAAGTCCAATCGAAGATGTTCAGCACGTGGAACTCAAAGAATAGTGTCGCGGGAAACTCACACGGTAATGTCACCCTGAGCGGAGTAGCTGCTTCGCGCAGGGAAACAGCCGCGCAGTCGAAGGGCCCCTATCGCTAAAATCGGGGCGCGCACCCTCCCAGCCGAAATCCAGTATCCGAAACGTCATTGCCTCTTATAGGGGCCCTTCGACTCCTGTGTATCGTCCGCTAGCGGACGATCCACACTCGCTCAGGGTGACATAAATGTAGAAATCCGCGCTCAAAGCAAAAGCGGCCGCAAATTTTGCGGCCGCTTTCAGCAAGAATGAAAAGTGAAATTAGTACAACCGGAAGCTGACTTCTACGTTGATCTGCACCGCCACCGGCTTTCCGTCCTTCATGGCCGGCTCAAACTTCCACGTCTTCACCGCTTCGATGGCCTTTTCGTCCAGGCCCAGGCCCAGGCTGCGGGCCACGCGAATGTCTCGCGGCCTGCCATCAGGTCCCACTACCAGCCAAAGAACGCATGTGCCTTGGTACTTCGCCTTGCGAGCTTCTTCCGAATATTCAGGATCGGGCTGATACGTTACCCGGGGCGCGCTCACTCCGCCGCCTACGCGAAACACTCCGCCACCCACGCCGCCGCCACGGCCTTCGCCAACGCCGGGCCCCGTGCCTACGCCAACACCGCCGCCCGAGCCCGCGCCAATACCGCCGCCCGAACCGGTTCCGTTCGAAGGAGGTCCCGAAGGCAGGCGCGACATCGGATCGCCCAGATTGGGCAGGTTGTTCGAAGCCAGCTTCACCTGAGGAGGTACCACCACCGTCGGCTCAGCCGTCAGCTTGGGATTATCGTTCCGCACCACCACCATCGGAGGCGTGATCTGCTCCATGGACTGCTTGGGCAATTTGCCTTTGGGTGCCTGGAACTTGTCGCGGTCGCCGCCGCCACCACCACCGCCCGACTGTGTTTTCGAAGGCTGCAATGGAGGAATATCGTCGGGAGAAACCAGTGTGATGGCTTCGTGCGGCTTCACGATTGGAGTCACGATCCTGCGTCCCAGCAGCGTAAGGCCGATGATGGCCGCAATCACGAGCAGGTGCAGGGCTGTCGTGCCCAGCACACCGTTTTTCTTGTAATCGTAAAAGCCCCAAATATCCCGCACCGGGATAGGCTTCGAGGTGAGTACCAGCGGCGGCAGTTTTTTAGGAAAGAAATATTCGTCCAGGTTCTGAAAAAGGGACTTCCACAGCGGCTCTTCCAGAGTGCTTTTTGAAAGCAGCAGATTCAGTTCGGGTTCAGCTTCGCCGGAGGGTTTGACGTCAAGTGTTGGCATAATGAACCCGAATTCGGCTCTCTTCTTTTGCGCGTTTTACGCGTCAGTCCTGCGCGTCAGCGTATCTTAAGCTTGATGAGCACACTAGCTGCCCAGTTGCTTGGAGGCTGTGAATCCTAGGGTGAATCCTTGATACCCCGCCCCGGCACGCAACCAGCGCCGCATGTTTCGCACATCCCAAGGTCTTTAGATGCTGCATTCGAGCAATTGTTACCCTGGCAAAATTGTACACGTTTCGGCACTCTTTCCGACAGTGCTTTTGCGATTCCCACCGGCCCCCGGTGCGGTTGCGGACAGTCGCTTCCCGGGAGGCCATTCCGCAGTCGATGGACGTTCCCTCTCGCGCTCCCTATAATGAAAAAAATCAATCATTTGGGGAGAAACCAACCGAGTGCCGCTGGACCTGAAATCCACCATCAATCTACCTAAGACCGACTTTCCCATGAAGGCCAATCTGCCCCAGAACGAGCCCAAGGCTCTGGCGCGCTGGGAGCAGATGCGCATCTATGACCGTATTCGCGAGGCCCGCCGCGGCGCAAAACTATACGTTCTGCACGATGGGCCACCCTACACCAGCGGGCCCATCCACCTGGGTACGGCGCTCAACAAGTGTCTCAAGGATTTCGTGGTCAAATCCAAAACCATGGCCGGATTTGACGCTCCCTACGTCCCCGGATGGGATTGCCACGGCCTGCCCATCGAGATCAAGGTCGATCAGATGCTCGGCGGCAAGAAGCTGCAGATGCGGCCGCTCGACGTCCGCCTGGAGTGCCGCAAGTTTGCCCAGAAATTTCTCGATCTGCAACGCGAGCAGTTCAAGCGTATCGGCGTCTTCGGGCGTTTTGAACGGCCTTACGCCACCATGAATCCGCAGTACGAGTCGGTTGTCCTGAAGACCTTTTACAGCTTCTACGAAAACAATTTCGTGTACAAGGGCCTGCGCGCCGTCTATTGGTGCATGCACGATGAGACTGCTCTGGCCGAAGCCGAAGTTGAATACGAGAACGACACCACTCCAAGTGTCTGGGTAAAGTACGCTCTGCTCGACGATCCGGCCAAGATCGATCCTGCGCTCGCGGGCAAAAAAGTCTCGACCATCATCTGGACCACCACTCCCTGGACGCTTCCCGCTTCCATGGCGGTAGCCTTTCATCCTCACGAAGAATACGTTGCGCTTGAATCGGCGGGCGAGGTCTACATCGTCGCTGCCAGGCTGGCGGCGGACGTCACCGAGAAATGCAATCTGCAGGATCCGAAAGAACTGGCCCGCTTCTCCGGCAGCAAGATGGAGCGTCTGAACTTTCAGCATCCATTTCTCGATCGCAAGATTCTCGGCGTCCTGGCCGACTACGTGACCATGGACACGGGCACCGGCGTGGTCCACACTGCACCCTCGCACGGCGCGGAGGACTTTGCCACCGGTGTGAAGTACGGTCTCGATGCCACCAGCAACGTGGACGAAAAAGGCATCATGCGAAACGGCCTTCCCGAGTACAACGGGCTGAAGGTCTGGGCTGCCAACGCCCCGATCATCGAGTTGCTCAAGAAGCGCGGCGCGCTGCTGCACACGGAAAAGTTGGTGCACTCCTATCCCCATTGCTGGCGCTGCCACAACCCCATCATCTTCCGCGCTACTGAACAGTGGTTCATCTCGATGGAAGCGGCGATGCCGGGCGGCGGGACGCTGCGCAGCCGAACTCTCGAAGACGTCGAAAAAGTGAAGTGGGACCCGGCCTGGGGCAAAGAGCGCATGCACAACATGATCGCCACGCGCCCCGACTGGTGTATCTCACGGCAGCGCGTCTGGGGCGTGCCCATCGCCGTGTTTCTCTGCAAGAGCTGCGGCAAACCGCTGAACGATCCCACCATCAATGCGAAAGTGGCTGACCTTTTCGCTCGCTCTGGCGCCGACGCCTGGTACACGCCCGAAGCCGATTCGATTCTTCCCGCGGAAATGAAATGTCCGCACTGCAGCGGAAGCACCTTCGAGCGCGAAACCGATATCTTCGACGTCTGGCTCGAATCCGGCACCAGCTATCTGGCGCTGATCGACGACGAGCCCGGCTATCCCTGGCCTTCCGATCTTTATCTCGAAGGCGGCGACCAGTACCGGGGATGGTTTCAGTCTTCCCTGCTCTGCGCCATGGGCACGCGCGGCAGCCCGCCATATCGTGGAGTCGTGACGCCGGGATGGACGCTCGACGAAAAGGGACAGGCCATGTCCAAGTCCCGCGGCAACGACGTCGATCCGGTCGACATCGCCAACCGCCTGGGGGGAGAGATCGTGCGCTTGTGGGTGGCTTCGGTCGATTTTCGCGAGGATGTTGTCGGCTCCGAGCAACTCATGCAGCGAGTGGCCGAAAGCTACCGCAAGATCCGCAACAGCCTGTTTCGCTACGTTCTGAGCAATCTCTACGATTTCGATCCGCAAAAGAACGCGGTTCCTTTCGAAGAGATGGATATTCTCGATCAGTACATGCTGCGGCAAACCGTCGCCATGTCGGCCGACGTCACCCGCTGGTACGACGAGTTCGCTTTCCACAAAATCTACCATCGCGTAACCGATTTCGGTGTCGTCGAGTTGAGCGCGTTCTATTTCGACGTGTTAAAAGATCGCCTCTACACCTACGCGCCGAACTCGCGTGCGCGCCGCGCCGCGCAAACCGCGATCTGGCGTATCGGTGAGGCGCTGGTTCGCCTGCTTGCGCCCATCACCAGCTTCACCTGCGACGAAGTGTGGCAATACTTGCCGGCACTGCCTGACCGCCCGGCCAGTGTGCATCTGGCTAACTTTCCCACTGCGTCTGAAATATTGGGCGGTGATGTTCCTCTCGACGATCCCAAACAACGAGAGGATTGGACCACTCTTCTGGCCGTACGCACCGAGGTGTTAAAGGCCTTGGAGGAGGCGCGTCAAAGCAAGCTGATTGGCGGGGCCAACCTGGAAGCGCAGGTGACAATCACCGCTGCCGAACCCGCATTCTCGGTCCTGGCGCGCTACCAGGACCGGTTGCGCTATCTGTTCATCGTGTCGGCGGTCACCCTGCAGCAAGGCAAGTCAGGAAATGGAACCGGCGGGGTCAGCGTCCAGGTAAGCAAGGCCGACGGCAAGAAGTGCGAGCGCTGCTGGAACTACTCCATTCACGTGGGTGAGGATCCCGTCTATCCCACCATATGTGAGCGCTGTAGTGCCGTGCTGAAAGAGATCGGCGGGTAAGACGGGCGCGGTGACGGCAGCGCTCAGGTTCTAAATCTAATGACCACTCAATCTACACGCAGTTTCCACTTCCTGATTGCCGCGCTGGTGGTGGTCCTCGACCGCGCGGCGAAGTGGGCAATTGCCAGGAACATTTCTTTGCACGACAACATTCAGATCATTCCAGGTTTTTTTCGCCTGACGCACGTGGAGAATCGTGGCGCTGCCTTCGGTCTTTTCGCCGACTCGCCTTCCGATTGGAAGATCGCCGCACTGGTTCTGTTTTCGATTGTGGCGCTGGCCATCGTCTCGGTGCTGCTGTGGCGGAACAATCACTCCATGAACAGCACGGGCATCGGCCTGGCATTGATTCTCGGCGGCGCGGTCGGGAACCTCTGGGACCGTTTGCTCAGCGGGCGGGTAGTCGACTTTTTGCTGTTTTACGTCGGGCAATATCAATGGCCCGCTTTCAACGTGGCGGATAGCGCGATTGTAGTCGGCGCCGGTCTGCTGGTAATCGAAATCCTCTTCGGGAAATCTCCCGCGCCTGAAAAGTCGGCTTAAAAGCTCAACCGCAATCTTATATCCTTGTCATTCCGAGCCGACTTGTCGGCGAGGAATCTGCTTCTGCCGCCATCACAGCAGATTCCTCGCGCGATGACCCCGCGCTTCGGAATGACAACCCCACGGACTGAGGTACGCAAAAAAACCGCAAAGGTCGCCAAGAAAAATCCTTTGTGGCCTTTGCGGTTCTCTTTGCGTCCTTTGCGGTTAAAGTGTTCCCCGTAAAGCTAGGCCGATTTCCTCTCCGCCATCGCAGCGTAGAAGGCCTGGGCTCCCTTTTCCATTTCCTGCTCGGTCAGGTCCGCCACATGCGTAGCTACCGTCCAGGCATGGCCGAAGGGATCGACGAAGTGACCCAGGCGATCTCCCCAGAACATGTCATTCACACCGCCGTTGGGCTTGCCGCCGGCCGCCACCGCATTCTTGAAAACTTCGTCGACGTTGGGCACATAAAGATAGAGGCCCCCGGTATAGGAGCCGACCGATTGCGGTGACTTGCCGCCCATGCCGGGAATTTCATCGGACAAAAAGATGATCGAATCGCCGATTTTTATTTCAGCGTGCATGACTCTCCCGTCGGGACCCGGCATCAGCATTCGTTCCTCGGCGCCGAACGCTTTCTTGTAGTATTCGATCGCCTTCGCGGCATCGCTGACGACCAGGGAAGGGGTTGCGGTGTGGAAGCCTTCAGGAACCGGTTTCACAGAAGTTGTCATGAGAATATCTCCTTCGAATTTTGACCGTTGGCTGGAATAGAAATCCAATCTTCAGCGGAAGATACTTGCTACCGCCCGATATCTTAGTCCTCCCCCGGCTGTGCGGAATAACAAAAGATTGTAAAAAGAAGTAACAAAAAACGACCTGACTCACAGCCGCCCTACCCCACCTTTTCCTTTGTCATCCTGAGCGGAGTTGGCCGATTCGCTTACGAATCGGCCAACGGAGTCGAAGGGCCCCTATGAGCTTATCGGACGTTGCAGAGCGGCCTACTCCACTGGCAAAGCACATCAGCGGCCTGGGGAAGAGTAGAGATCCTTCGACTGCGTGTTGGCTTCGCCTTGCGAAGCCAACACTCCGCTCAGGATGACAAGAGGTTCGATGACAAGACGCTTGATGACAAGAAGGGAGTTTACGGCGCCCCATACAACTGCCGGTACACGTTGGCGTTGCGGAGAATGGCCTGCACATACTCCCGGGTTTCGGTAAACGGGATGGACTCCACAAACTCCTGGGGATCGCGGTATTTCCCCTGTCCCAGCCAGTCATCCACCCGGTTCGTACCCGCATTGTAGGCAGCCAGGGCGTACTCAAAGGCGCCAAACTTGTCCACCATCTCGCGGAAGTAGCGAGTACCCAATTGCAGATTTACCTCGGGAGTAAACAACTGGTCGGATGAAAAATGCCTGAGCTTTTCCTGCTTCGCCACCGCGCTTCCGACCTTGGGCAACAGTTGCATCAATCCCAGTGCGTTGGCTCTGGAGACCGCGGCCGGATTGAACTCCGACTCCTGCCGGATCAGCGACGCCACCAGATATGGATCCAGCGCATTCTGCGAGGAAAACTTTTTCAGGTCAGGCCAGTACGGCTTGGGGAACAGCGCCTCCCAGTAGTCGCGCGGCAGAGTCGGCAAATCCACCGCAAAATAATTGGGCACGGCGCGTTTGAAAACGTGAATCGCCCCGTCGTAGCGTCCCGCGTCTTCGTAGAGTTTCGCTGTCTCCGCGGCCAGCCAGTTCCCCTGGTCCTCGTTAGCGGCAGCTTGCAGCTCCTGGATAGCGAATTCCAGTAACCCGCCGTTCTCCAGCACCTGCGCTTTCTGGTAACGCAGATTGTCGGTCGGAGGTTCGGTGGCCAAAACATTGGTCCCTGCCTCGATCGCGGGCACGCGGTCGAGCAATGCGTAGTGCGCCGGTGCGTCTTCGGTCTTGATCTCGCGCAAACGTTGACGCGCCAGCTCGCCGTAGTAAAAATTGCGGAAGCGCTCCGAAAGTTTCTGGTAGTACGCCCGCGCCATGCCGTTGTCTTTATCTTCTTCCGCCAGCCGGGCCCGCCAGTAGAGCGCGGCGGGGATCTCGGCGGAAGTCGGGTACAAAGCGATTTGCTGTTCAAATCCGGACTTGGCCTCGGCGTTCCGCCCCTGGCGCAGGCTCAGCCACGCCACTTTCCAGTGCGCGTAGGACGCCCGTCCGGCGTTGGGAAAGCGCTGCTGCAGCTCCCGATAGGCATCGATCGCCTTGTCGTAATCGGGTTTGAGCAGATACAGATTTCCTGCCGAAAGCAACGACTGTTGCAGCCACAAGCTGTTGGGAGCGCTTTGCCGCAGCTCTGCTAAATAACGCAAAAAACCATCTTCGTCGCCGCTGCTGCGGGCGATCTCTCCCAGGTTGTAAAGGCGCTGGCTGTTGATTTCCGGATTCGAGCTCTCCATCGTTTCCAGGACTTTCTTCGCCTCTTTGTCCTGTCCCGATTTGTGCAAGGCCACCGCCAAGGCCAGCTGAATATCAGGCCGGTCGTTCGGATTCGCCGCGGGCAGCAGATCGCGATATTCGTCCGCGGCATCGTTATAGCGCTTGCCTTTGGCCAGGAGATCGGCGCGCGTTCTGCGCCCATTGAATCCCAACGGCGGCAACTGCGTAGTCGCAGCCAGCTTCTTCAGTTCGGCGTCGGCCTGAGTGGCTTCGGGGCTCAGCGGCATGGTGATGTAAAGATTGCGCAGAATTTCAGCCGCTTTGAGCGGTTGTCCGGCCGCGCCATAAGCCCGCCCCAGCGCCAGTTCAAGATCGGCCCGCGCAGGCTGCCGGTTTTTCTCCAGAACCGTAATCGCGTCCTGCGCCCGGTTTTCCGCCAGCAAGGCCGTGCCATATAAGACGCGCGCGTCGCGCATCAACAAAGACTCCGGATACTGCGTCTCGAAATCGCGCAATGTGGTAACTGCGTCCGCCGTCTTGCCGCTCTGAAAGTCGGCCGTCCCCAGATAAAAAGTAACGTAGTCTCCCAGATCTCCCGCCCTGGCCTTGGCGCGATTCAGGGGATCGATGGCCTTGGCGTAATCCTTGTCCAGCACGTGCGCGTAGCCCAGCACCAGCCAGGCCAATGCGCCCGCATCTTCCTGATTGTGCCGCCGGGCGTAGGCTTCGACCCCGGCGTAGGCTGCTGGAGTCCGATCTTGCAGCAGTTGCCGCGCCATCGGTTTCAGACTGGTCGAGGCAACGAAGGCGGCGTGCATCCGTCGCGAACGCACGGTGGGGTGGCTACGACGGCGGGCCACAACTTTTTTCTTTTTCTTCGGTGAGGGCGATGTTTTTTGAGTGGACGACTGCGCTGCCGCCTGAGTTACAGGAAAAGCAGGATCAGGGCACAGGATTGCACCCATCAAAGAAATACCAATCAGGACCGATTGCCAACGTTGAAGGACCACTGACTAATTTCGCCGAAAATTGGCGCCCATGATGGAAGTATCGTCTTCCGCCAGGCTGCGGACAAGTTCCTGGCTGAAGTAATCGGCTCCGCCAGCGGCGGTGCTGCCATATCGCTTCTGGTAAGTGGCACGGCTCTTGTCGATGTCTTCCTTGAGCCGGTCATACAAATCCTTGTTCTTGCGACCCTCGCTGACTTTCACCTGGTTGTACAGCTTGATCTCGTCTACCAGCAGCCGGGCGAAACGCTGCGCCTTGCGATGAACGTCCGCATCCTCGGGCGAGAGATTGGCAAAGGGATCGGTCGCCGGGGCAGGCGCCGCAGCCGCGGCGGCAGTGATCACCGGCTCGGCTTGCGCTACCGCAACCGGCTGCTCGACCTCCACCGGTGGAGCGGCAACCACCGGCTCGTGAACCGGTGCAATGTGTTTCGGCGCATGCGCCGCAAAAGGATCGGAATCGAGCCGGAGCAGGAGGCATGGGCGGCGCGCTTTCAGCCTTCTCGCGACTCGCCTCGGCTGGTTCTTCTTTTTCTTCCTTGAGGGCCTGCTTGCGCAGCGAGGCTACTTCCAGCCATGCGCTGGTCGCAAGCACGAGCAACTCGACTGCGGCGGCGTCCAGCTTTCCGCCGCCTTCGACCCCGGCATCGGCATAGACCAGCGCCGCAACCTTTTCCTTCAGCAACAGAGGCAGAACCAGCATCTGGTCGTCGGCTGGCGCGCCGAATCGCGCCACGAATTCTGGATCCATGTCGCGGGTAGTTCCGCTGAACGGCATTCGCGACCGCATGGCCTGTTCCGCTATGCCGGTGGTCACATTGAGCGCGAAATCTTTGATGGTGTCGTCGCCGTCTTTACTAAAGCCGCGTCCCTGCCAGCCCGTGGCCGCGCCCGCTTTGACCACGAAAAGGGCGCCGCGTCCGCTGTAGCGCACCGTATTATCGAGAAGCGCCCGCAGGATTTCCCGCTGCGTCGTTCCCGACTGGATGCCGGCAATCGCCTTCAGCAGGTTGGCTGATCCATTCTCCTCGCCGGAGACCGCTGCTGCCGCGCCGGTCGCTGGCGGAAGCTCAGCCAGAACCTTGCGTACCAACTCGCTGCGCAACTCCGGGACGTGGCTCTCCAGAACCTCGGACACCACTCGCTCGACGATTTGTTCGATTCCTGTGCTCTCCGCCATGGTCAGGTCAGAAGTTCGCCCGCTGGATCCGGCTTTTTTGCCCTTCATCTCGGTTAAGCCTTGATTATAGGGTCATTTGACCCATGCTTTCCGGTCACCTAAGGACGTGTTCTAATGCGGAGTGGCCGCTGCTTGGAATTTATCGCAAACCGCCCGCTTATAGATACGTCAAAACAAATAAGCCGAAACTTGGGTTACCAAGTAAAATAACATTCCGATCCAGGGGTCGCAGGGCGTGAAAATTGTTGCATCGGAAGGAAGATGACAGCCATCCAACCAAATGTAAGTGAGCCGGTCAGCGATGAGCTGGCGCTGGTTCAGGCCGCCAAGGGCGGTGATGTAAGGCTCTTTCGAGGAGTTGGTCCGGCGTTACGACCGGAACGTTTTTCGCATCGCGCAGCACATCACGCAGAACCGCGAAGACGCGGAAGATGTGGTGCAGGATGCCTTCCTCAAGGCTTACACCAACCTGAAACAGTTCCAGGGTCAGTCGAAGTTTTATACCTGGCTGGTGCGCATCGCGGTCAACGAAGCGCTGATGAAGTTGCGGCGCCGTCGGCCGGAGCGTATGGTTTCGCTGGACGAAGATGTAAAGACGGAAGAGGATTCCGTCCCGCGCGAAGTCGCGGACTGGAGTCCGAACCCGGAGCAGCAGTACAACCAGGCGGAGTTGAAGGAGATCCTGAGCAAGACCATTCAGGGTTTGCCGCCAAGTTTTCGCACCGTGTTTGTTCTGCGAGATGTAGAAGGACTTTCCACCGAGGAGACCGCTGAAGCTTTGGAGCTCAGCATTCCGGCGGTCAAATCGCGGCTCTTGCGAGCCCGGTTGCAGTTACGAGAACGGCTCAGCCGTTACTTCCAGAAACGTGAGAGCGGAGATGGCAAACAGTGAAGTGCGCTGAGTTTCTGCAGGAACTGACCAACTATCTGGACGGCGTCATGGACGACCGTACCAAGGCCGAACTGGAAGACCATTTGGCGTGGTGCCACAACTGCTACGTGGTCTGCGATACCACCAAGAAGACCATAGAGATTTATCGCGATTCCCAGCTCTACGAACTTCCCGACGATCTGCGTAATCGTCTCCGTTCCGCCATCGTGGCCAAATGCGAAGCCCACAAGAAAACCGGCCCTCGGGAAGCCTGAGTCATCCGCAACAATAAGCAGGAACTACGTGGGGACAGCCGCCGTCCCTGCTGTGTCCGCAATTAATTGCAGTCACCGGTGCGTCCCGCTACATCGTCCGGTGTACTAGTAGAACCTTTTTGCGGCGTCCTGAATCTAATAGTTTATTCAAGGTTGGACGGCTTGCAGTGGAGGCCGTCGGGGAGGGGATCATGATTACGGAATTATTCGATGCTGTATTCGGTTGCAAACATTCTCATTATAGTTTTCCTATTTCAGTGCGGCCCGCTTCGCGGCGCAGTTCCGCAACCAAGCTGACCGGCACTTATGTCGCTTGTCTGGATTGCGGTAGAGAGTTTCCTTATGACTGGGAAGAGATGAAGGTCATCACCTCGCTGGCCGGGCAGCGCCACTACGTGGCGTCCCTGGCCCATAAGGCCGCCGCATAAGCGCTTCACACCCTGGGTTCTAAAGACAAAAGCCGCGAGCAACTCGCGGCTTTTTTATTGCGATACGGGCTTGAGCATCACGCCTGCATCGTTCAGTTGCTGCTGCTGCTGTCGTCCCGCCGCTTCAAGGTAGGCCGGTCATCGTCGTTGGTTCCCTTGTCGTCGCTGCCATTCTTGTCGGGCGTGGAGGTTCGCCGCAAGGTTGGCTTGTTCTTGTCTTCCTTCTTGTCCAGTATCTTGTGCCGGTTCTCGATCGTCGCCAGCCGCGCCTTCACGTCATCGAACTCAGAGGTTGAAACGGTATATTGCGCTCGCGCCGGCAGGATGGTCGCGATCTCTTCCTGTGACTTGGCGATCCGGTCCGGAGTCTGAGGATGGGTGGAGAAAGCCTTCGCCAGGGTTCCCGGCTTCTTCTTCTCCTGCGCCTGCACCTTCTCGAAGAAGGCGATGAACGCCTGCGGATCGTATCCCGACTTGTACATATACTGCAGTCCGAGATAGTCGGCTTCCGCCTCAAAGCCGCGCGAGAAATGCAGGAAGGTCATAGGCAGCGCCAAACCGGCGGCCTCGTAACCCGCATATCCAATCGCTCCACCCACGAAAATCAGCGGGATCGAAGCCATCTGCATCAGGTTTCCACGGGTGTTTTCACGGGCCGCGTGGCAGGCCGCCACATGCGCGATCTCGTGCGCCATGACTCCGGCCAGCTCCGCTTCCTCATCCGCCGCCAGGATCAGTCCAGAATTCACGTAGAAGAAGCCTCCGGGCAACGCGAAAGCATTGATGTCGTCGGAGTCAATGACCTTGATCGTAAAGGGCACCTGGGCGTCAGAGTTGCGCACCAGATTCTGTCCCACCCGATTGACGTATTCCGTCACCACCGGGTCCTGGATCAGCTTGACGCTCGATTCCACCTGTTGGGCATACTGCTTGCCCATGGCGATCTGCTTTTCTACGCCATACCAGTTCCCCATCCCGGTCTTGCAACCCACGTTCCGGTTGCCCACGGCATCCACGTCTTCTTTGCCGCCGTCGTGCTTAACCTTGTCGGGATCGGCAGGATTAGCCGGTGCGGGAGCGCTGCTTTTGGGTGCGTTATCCGGTGCAGGAGGAGCAGAGCTACCCTGGTCCTGTGCCCCACTCCGTGGCGCCGCGTAACTAAGCGTCAACACTACAGCCGATAGTGCCAAGAGCCGTAACTTCATAATGGACTCCCTTTAACTCGTCCCGCCAGGAGGACCCTGCTTCGATTATACGCCCGCCAGGAAACACCAATACCGGGGATTTACCTATATAAGTTGGACGCAGGAATACCCATCGGGGTTACCTGAGTTGAGTAGCGCCGGCGTCCCTCCGGCTGTCCGCGGGGGCATCTTGCCCCCCGCGCGGTGGGCGGGACGCGCACCGGACAGCCGCCGGGACGGCGGCGCTACAGGGCATCTGTTACGGCTTCGCCACAACGTCAAATTCCACCCGCAGCTCATTTTTCACCTTCACCGCCCCACCTCCCACCACAATGGGTTCGATCCCGAAGTCCTTCTGTTTGACCTGCGCGGAGCCTTGATAGTGGCCGTTTTGAGCCCGAACTTCCAGCTTTACCGGGTGGGTTTGCCCGTGCAGCGTCAAGTCGCCGGTGACCATCCAGCGGCCGTCCCCGGCCGCTTCCACCGCGGTCGAACGGAAATGTATTTCGGGGAACTGGCCGGTATCGAGCACCTTCGGACCCAGCATGGTTTCCTGTATCTCTGCCCGGTCCTTGTCCGACACGTCCTTGTCCATGACCCGCATCTGGCGCGCATCGACGCTGAGTTCGACCGTGCGGCCAGCTTCGCTCAAGCTTCCATCCCGGATGGGTGCGCTGATTTCGTGCTCGTGCCCGAAAGCCGAAAATACTCCCGACTTCAACACTCGCACCGTCATTACCGATTTCTGAGTATCGATCTGGCGCGGCCCGTCCGCGGCCCACAGCGCGGCCGGCAAGACTAATGCCGCAACCCACACCACGAAGTTCTTCATGAGTGCCCCAAGGTCTGTGTAGGGCGGACACTATGGTCCGCCGCTTTTAACTTTGATCTTATTGCGGCTCGGGTTCTTCGCAAAATCAATGTCAAAGTCGGCGGACAGGAGTGTCCGCCCCACACTTGGTAGAATTCTTCCACCTAGGATGCGCCCTTTCCTCCTCAGGCGGCAAGGGTTATGAAACGGGGATTTGTAAAGTGAGCGAGAACGACATTGAGAGCTTTGCCCCCGGTTGGCCCGGGATTGCGCCGCGGTGGACTTCGAGCGCCAAGAGCGGCGTAGGGACAGCCCTCAACTTACACAGCCGCGTCTGGTTCACACTCAGCCACGGCATCCTCAACGAAGTTTATTATCCCCGCGTGGACCAGGCTTGCACCCGCGACCTGGGGCTGATCGTCACCGATGGCGAAAGTTATTTCTCCGAAGAAAAGCGCAGCTGCAAATTTGAAAACCATGCCATCGAGGATGGCGTTCCGGTCTACAAACTCACCAACACCGAACTGCAGGGTCGTTACCGGATCGAGAAAGAAGTTTTCTCCGACCCTTATCGCAATGTAGTGCTGCAGAGAATCCGCTTCGTGCCCTTGCAGGGCAAACTATCCGACTACCACCTCTACGCATTGTTAGCGCCTCACCTGGAAAATTGCGGCAGCGATAACACGGGCTGGGTGGGAAGCTATAAAGGCGCTCGCACCTTGTTCGCGCGCCGCGAATCCGCCGCTCTGGCCTTCATCTGCTCCGTCCCCTGGCGAAAGATGGCCGCCGGCTTCGTCGGATTTTCCGATGGCTGGCAGGACCTCAATCAGCATTACCAGATGACCTGGGATTACACGCGCGCCGAAAACGGAAATGTGGCGCTCACCGGCGAAATCGATCTGGCGGCGTGCAACGGCGAGTTCACCTTGGCGCTGGGTTTCGGCGAGATCGCCTCTGAGGCAGGACAACACGCACGCTCCAGTTTGCTCGAGTCCCTCGACGAATTGCGTGAGCACTATGTCTGGCATTGGAAGAACTGGCAGGATGGTCTGTTAAAACTGGACGAACCCCGCCGCGAGGTCGACTTGTATCGCGCCAGCGTGGCCGCCATGCGCGCGCATGAGTCCAAGGATTTTCTGGGAGGCGTAATCGCCAGCCTATCCATTCCCTGGGGATTTAACAAAGGCGATGAAGATCTGGGCGGATATCACCTGGTGTGGCCTCGCGACCTGGTGGAAACCGCATTCGGTCTGCTGGCCGCCGGCGCGGAACCCGACGCCCTGCGCATCATGCGCTATCTGGAAGTCACGCAGGAATCGGATGGACATTGGGCCCAGAACATGTGGCTGGATGGGCGCCCCTACTGGAACGGCATGCAGATGGACGAGGCTGCGTTTCCCATTCTGCTGTTCGACATGCTGCGGCGCCACTCTCCGTTTGTTCTGGGTGGGCTTCAGCGCTGGTGGGCTTTGGTCAGCCGGGCCGCCGGCTTCATCCTGCGCAACGGTCCAGTGACTCAACAGGACCGCTGGGAAGAAGATGCCGGCTACTCGCCATTTACTTTGGCGGTAGAAATATCGGGGCTCCTCGCCGCTGCGGATCTGGCCGACCTGGTAGACGAAAAAGATGTTGCCAACCATTTGCGCGAAACCGCGGATTGCTGGAATGACAACATCGAACGCTGGGTCTACGCCAAGGACAGCGATCTGGCGCGGCAGCTTGGCGTCGAAGGCTATTACGTCCGGATCGCGCCTCCCGAATCGGACTGCGCGGCGTCGCCCCTCGAGGGATTTGTCCCCATAAAGAACCGTCCACCGGGCGAGAGCCAGGCGCGGGCCGTGCATCTGATCAGTCCCGATTCCCTCGCCCTGGTGCGCTTTGGCTTGCGCGCCCCCGATGATCCGCGAATCCTGAACACCGTCAAAGTTATCGACGCCCGACTCAAGGTTGACTTGCCCGAGGGCCCCTGTTGGTACCGCTACAACGGCGACGGCTACGGCGAACACGAAGACGGCTCACCCTTTGACGGAACCGGCATTGGGCGGCCGTGGCCATTGCTGGCAGGAGAGCGGGCCCACTACGAGCTGGCGGCGGGACGTCTCAAGGCTGCCGAGGATTTACTCAAGGTGATGGAACTCTCAACCGGTGGTAACCGCCTGATCCCCGAGCAAGTCTGGGATGCCGACGACATTCCCGCGCTCGAGCTGTTTCGCGGAAAGCCATCGGGTTCCGCATGCCCGCTGGTGTGGGCGCACTCCGAATACGTAAAGCTGCGCCGGTCCGTGCGCGACGGCAAAATCTTCGACCAGCCGCCCCAGACGGTACAGCGCTACCAGGTACAAAAACAAAGAGCCACGCATTTCGAATGGCGATTCAACAACAAATGCCGCACCATGCCGCACGGCAAGAAGCTGCGCATACTACTCCCTTCGCCGGGTTCAGTGCACTGGAGCCTCGATGGATGGCAAACTGCTCAGGACACGGTCACCCGTGACCCGCTGGGCGTCTTCGTCGCCGATCTGCCCACGGACAAACTCGCCGTGGGACGCGAAATTGTCTTCACCTTCTATTGGCCGCAGGAGGAACGCTGGGAAGGAACGAATTACACAGTAACGGTCGAGTGACAAACTGTCGAAAAACTCAACGGCCCAGAACCTTTGTCATCCTGAGCGAAGAGTTTGTTTCGCTTCGCGAAGCAAACTCGTAGTCGAAGGACCCCTACTCTTCCCAAGCTCGCTTAAAGCGCACCCATCAGAACCGGCCGCGCCGTGCTCCACTGCCGATCAGCTTATAGGGATCCTTCGACTCCCCCTCGGGGATGACAAACATCATGAGGCAGCCTCGGCTCCCCAGCTCCGCGAAATGTTCGAGTAAAGCGCGCCCGCGCAAACCCCCGACACCGCCAGCAGCCCTACTCCCTCCCAGAAGGGACCGATCAGCACGTGACCCAATCCAAAAAGGGCCAGATAGACCATCAGGCATCCCAGAACCCACGAAAGCAGATTGCTTCCCAAATCTCGAGTAGCTGGGACATCGGAAGCGAGCAGCGCAACCGGTTTCCATCCTGTAATTTGTGGACGAACACTGCGGTAAAACTTTACCAGCACCGCCTCCGGCTCCGCTTTCGTCATGTAGGTCACGACCAGCCATACCAGGGTAGTGATGACCGTCGTGGTCAGAGCTGTCTTGGCAAAAACCACCGGATTGGTACCCGAAAAAGGCTCGGTCCAGCGCAACCAGATGGTCACCACGAGCGCCGTGGCCATGGCAGAGATTTCACTCCAGGCATTGATCCGCCACCAGTACCAGCGCAGCAGATAGACTCCGCCCGTGCCCGCGCCGACTTCCAGCACCACCTGCCATCCCGAGCGAATGTCTGAAAGCAGGACCGAAATTCCGGCGGACGCAATCACCAGCAGCACCGTTGCCAGCCGCGAAATCAGAACGTAGTGTTTGTCGTCGGCATCGCGCTTGATGAAGCGGCGATAGAAATCCGACACCAGATACGACGCGCCCCAGTTCAGTTGAGTGGCAATGGTCGACATGAAGGCCGCCATGAAGCCTGCGATCACAATGCCGCGCAGTGCCGGGGGCACATGCTGGCTCACTACCAGCATGTATCCCGTCTCTGGATGCTCCAGATGGGGATACAGAACAACCGCCGCCAGCGCAGTCAGAATCCAGGGCCAGGGACGCAGCGCATAGTGCGCTACGTTAAACCAGAGCACCGCCAGTAGACCGTTCTTTTCATCTTTCGCGCTGAAGATGCGCTGCGCAATATAGCCGCCGCCGCCCGGCTCCGCCCCGGGATACCAGAAAGCCCACCACTGCAGCCCGATATTCACCACGAAAGTGATGACTGGCAGAAGCCACAAGCCTTCCTGGGAAAACGGTCGGGAGAAATCGGGAAAGAACGCCGTCGCATCGCCCGCGCTGGGACCGGCCGCGCTACGCATTTCCGCCAGCCGTGACAACAGTGCGTTCATGCCGCCAGCAGCCGCGACGGCGTACCATGCCACTCCGATCACGATCGCCATTTTGAGCGCAAACTGGAACAGATCGGTCCACAGCACGCCCCACAACCCACCCAGCGCTACATAGAGTCCGGTGAATGGAATCAGAAACAGAACGCAGATGGCCAGCGCGTTGCGATCGCTGACGCCCAGCGTCACCGCCACGATGCTGGTCATGGCCTTGGTCACCCAGCCCAGAATCAGGCAGTTCATCAGCAACCCCAGATAAATAGCTCGAAAGCCGCGCAGAAACGCGGCCGGCTTCCCGGAATAGCGCATCTCGGCAAACTGCACATCGGTCAGAAGTCCAGAACGGCGCCACAGCCGCGCGAACAGAAACACCGTCATCATGCCCGAGAGCAGGAACGCCCACCACAGCCAGTTCCCTGCTATGCCCTGGGTATAAACCAGTCCCGTGACTACGAGCGGCGTGTCTGCGGCAAACGTGGTCGCCACCATGGAGGTGCCTGCCAGCCACCAGGAAACATTGCGCCCGGAGACGAAGTAGTCGTCCACGCTCTTGCCCGAGCGGGAGCGGAAATAAAGGCCCAGCAGCAGGGTGATGCCGAGGTAGAGGACGATCGCCGACCAGTCCAGCAGGGTGAAATTCATGGCGGGAGGATACATCAGGTCTTGCGGATTCGAACAAGAAAGTGTTATATAGCGGTTCGGCCGTGCCTCTGAGGCCTGGCAGCTGTCGGCGGGAAATTGCCCGATCTGGCGACTGATTGCTGAGAACTGAGAACTGGAGTTCTAACCCGAGTACACCAGTTCGACCACGGTGCAATCGTCATTGAGCGGGTTGCCGCCGCAGAAATTAGCCACGGCAGTAAAAATGTCTTCCAGCGTCGCGCTCTTGGCCGCCACCGCTTCGAGACGCGAATCCTCGAAGAAGTCGCCGCGGGCATTTTCCGCCTCGGTCACGCCGTCGGTCACCAGAATCAGGCGGTCCCCGGCATGCAGGCTGACGTGATCGCTCTCATACGTGGCGTCCCCCAGCAGACCCACCGGCAGATTGCCATGCGGCGGACGGATCACTTCCTTGCTGCACACGAGCAAGGGAGGAACGTGGCCGCAATTGACGTATTCCAGTTCGCCGTCTCGGCGGATGCGGGCGATGATCAGCGTGGCGTACTTCTCTCCAATGTGTTTGTGAGTGAAGAAGCGATTGGCCGCGACCACAATATCGATCAAAGGCATTCCGGCGGTGAGCTGGGAATAGATCATGCCCTGCAGCGTGGACGCCAGCAGCGCGGCCGAAACTCCCTTGCCGCTCACGTCCGCCAGCACCACAGCCAAACCTTCTTCGGTGTTGACCGCGTCGAAAAAGTCTCCACCGATTTCTTTACAAGAGAGATTCCTTCCTCGCAGCGTCGCGAACGGTACCTCGGGGATGGTGACCGCCATCAGGCGCTGCTGAATCGACGCGGCGATGGAAAGTTCCTGCTGGTAGCGGCGAGACGCTTCTTCGGCCTGTACCAGGCGGGCGTTCTCGATCAGCGATGCCGCTTCTGTCGCGATGGCCCTCAGAATGTCATTGCTCACGCTCGATATGTCTCGCGAGGCGAAGCGCGAGTCCACATACAGCGCGCCCATCACCTCAGCCGAGCTTTCGGTAGCTACAGCCGTGTCTCGCGTGGTCTGCACCTGCGGCTTGCGCAAGGGAATGCAAATCACGGTGCGCAGATCGTAAGCCACAATGCTGTGCCGGCCGGCCAGATCAAGCGACTGGCTGGTGTCCGTGATAACGAATTCGGAATTCGACTTCACTCCTTCATCCAGGATGGAGTGCGAGATGGTCGTGTCATCAAGCAGCGGTTCGCCCTTCGAATTACGCCCGGCCGCGAGACGCAGGTTGTTCTCCTCGTCGCGCATAAAGACATAGCCGCGCTCGGCCCGCGTGAGCTTTAAGGTTGCGTCCAGCAGAGTTACCAGAATCTCATCGAGCACGCCGGTCGTATTCAGCTTGCGGGCAGCTTCAAGAAACAGCGTCAACTTTTCCAGGTCCGTGGTGTCGGTCGAAATCTGAATCCCCGAGATCTGGCTCAGGAACTCACGGGCGGTGTTGGAGCTGGCATGATGAGGATGGAAGATGACGTAAGAAACATCGCGGACGCCGAACTCGACGCGGTCATTCCGTTCCAGAGTCTTGCGCTGCACCCTTTCGCCGTTGACGAACGTTCCATGCTTGCTGCCCTGGTCAACCACGCAGAACTGCCCATCCTCCGAGGTAATCAGAGCGTGGTCGCGCGAGACCCGGGGATCGGCGATGACCAGGTCCTTATCGACCTTTCGACCCACGGTGAATGGAGTGTGGTCAAGGTTGATGGTGCGCTGATCGTTCCCCTGCACAAAAACGAGGGTGGGAAAGATCCCCGACCCCGGGGAAGAAATCGGGCCTGTGATGGGTGGATAAGTCATTTGGCTGCTCTGCCCTTGCCCGTCCTCCCGAAAATCGACTCCGGCAGGCCAGGAGCCGACTTCGGCTTTCCCGCTCCTATTCCTGGGTGCGGGAAAGAATACTCCAAGAACTCAAGCGGCTCCGCGATCGAGCGCGGCCAGCGCTTCTTCCTCACTGTCGAGGACCTGAAAAACCGTGGCCAGCTTGGTAATCTGCAGCACGTCATTCAGGCGCGGGCCCAAACCGGTAAGCTTGATTTCCGCCCCCGCCGCGCGTGCCGAAGAGTAAACCCCTACCAGCGTGCCCAAACCGCCACTATCAATATATGTCACGCCGGAGAGATTCAGGACCATGCGCCGGGTTTCGGTTAAGGTTTGTTTCAGAAAATCCCGCAAAGCATTGGCCTCCTCTCCGAACATGATCCGTCCCTGACAGGACACTACCGCGATCCCGCCGACCTGGCGTTTCTCGATTTTGAGGTTCATATCGTCCTCCGAAACGTCTTCTGGCCGCCGCGTGGGAGAAGACTAACCTGTGATCGCAACTCAATGCAAGGCCGCCACAGCCCGACAGAAACGCGAGGGCCATGATCTTCGGCCGCTCCGAGCGTGTAAAAGACGTCTGCGACACGACCGCTGTCATCCTGAGCGCAGCCGCTCCGTTCGCTTGCGAACGGGCCGGCGGAGTCGAACGACCCCTGGCATCTTGACCAACTCTCGCTGCAAGGAGGCATTTAAACTGATACCGCAGCGGGTGCGTGAAGCTAAAGGGGTCCTTCGACTGCGCAGCTACTTCGCGAAGCGAAGTAGCCACCCCGCTCAGGATGACAGGGGTTTAATTTACGAAGAGGCTTTCAATCGATCCACAGCGCAAACTACAAACAATCCCAAGACCACCAGCGGAATGCCGAGGCTCGTGTAAAGAGGCATCGCCCAGGCTCTCTGCACCGAACTCGGGGGGATGAAAAAAGAAGCCAGCATCAATCCGCAAGAGGCCAGCCACGGCCAGGAAACGATCAGCAAAGCCAATCCGCAGGCCATGCGTGTCAGCCGATTTCGGTCCCACAAGTCCTTCCACGAAGCAGCGATCAGAAAGAGCGCGGGAAGAAGAAGTACCTGGTTGTACGCTGCGAAGGTGGGCACGATGACCAGCGTCACACACA
This sequence comes from Terriglobia bacterium, assembly GCA_963822555.1. Classification (GTDB taxonomy): domain Bacteria; phylum Acidobacteriota; class Terriglobia; order Terriglobales; family Acidobacteriaceae; genus JAIQFF01. The sequence continues at coordinate 1,133,155 of CAWGHY010000002.1, read as the reverse complement.
GGACCAGTGCCAGCATGGTGCTGAAGGCGACCGAATCGTGATCGACGTGCCGCACTCGCCAGCCCGTGACGGCAACCGCGATGATCGCCCCTGCGGCAAGGATTTTCCCCAGCGCCGGCGAAGCCAGCACATCGAGCAGCGAGCCAGCTCCCCCGGTGTACTGCCGATACGCTGCAACCGCATCGCGAAACTGCCCAAACCATCCCGGGAGAATGTACTCCGAGGCGGCGAGAAAAATGGCGGCGGTCAATCCGAAACTCCAGACGAAGGCTTGGCGCCGGCGCCAGTCGCTGCATGCCCATAGCAGCAGCCAGCCCACGACCGGCAGCGCCAGTTGCGGCTTGATCGTGGCCAGCGCCAGCAGGAATCCGGCGAGGGCCAAATTCCCCGCAACCAGCGCCGCCCCGCACCCTGCAATAAGGGCGCTCACCAGCAGCGTGAGTTGCTGCAGCTTGATTCCCTGCACCACCGCGTAGCTGCCGAATGTAAGGACGACAACGATCGCCGTTACCGTCCCTGAGGGCTGCCACCGCATGACCCGCAACCAAAGCAACACACTGGCCAGCGTCAGAAATACCAGCAACCAGCGAAAGCCGGCCTGTACCGCAGGAAACGGCAGGCCAATAGTTGGAGCCAGCAAAAAAACCACGTGCAGCGGATAGGCAAAGCCCTGCTGATCCTTGGGATCGTCGGCGCGCGCCGGATCAAGCGGGCGGCCGTAATATCCGCTCTGGATTTCCCGTGTGACCTCCGCGCTGTAGGGATTGCGATGATGCAGCAGCAATTCCCGCGCTCCCAACCACCGTGGATAAAGATCGGAAAGATTGCCGCGCGGCCGTCCGTGTGCGACAGCATCCGCCTTCTGGTAAGGCACCAGCACGTTCTGCACGTAGAACCACATGCTCCCGGCACAAATGAACGCCACCAGCAAACCGAATTTCGAATTTTTAGACAATGTCTCGAACGGGTTTATGTAAACCTACGCGGCAGAGGTCTTCCGAATCCGCCATGTTTTCATCGCTCGCGCCAGAGTGGCCGCCAATGCCAGCAGCACCAACGCCTTCCAGGAGTCTCGCGTAATACCAAAGAAAAAAATCCGGTATAACGACGCAAACATGAGCACTGCAATTGAAGCAAAAAATAAAATCTGCGCCCACCTGCCCACCTGGGGAGATCGAAGGAAGCTGTTTCCCAGGACGAGTACGGGGATGAGCAGCAGGATCACGTCATAACCAGAAAAGTAATAGCTGGTGAGCAGCGCGATCACCATCGCAAGAGAGAAGCCGCAATTGGTCAGTCTGGGATCGGCATCGTCCGAGGGACGCCAGACGATAGCGGCAAACCCGATGCCGACGATCATTGCTAAAACCACCAGGGATTCCGTCCGCCACGAACCGCGCGCGCCGGAGAAGTCTGTTATCAGCCCACGCAGGTTGGGCATGCTCGCGGGTGCCATTACCCCGAAATTGGAAGTACGGTTGACTCGCCAGAGAAACTTCGGATATTCGATCGCCGTCCTCCAGCCGACCAGCGCAACCGAAACTCCCACCAGCAGAAGCGCGCTCGTGAGAAAACCCAGAACCACTTTTCCTTTTCGCTGGAGTGCCATTACCAGAAGCAGCGGGATGACAATCGGGAATTTGATAAGTCCGAGCCCCAACAAAGTCCCCGCTCGAAAATCGTGCGCCGACTGGAGCGCAATCAACACCATTGCAAAGATAAATAGGAACAGAATCGAATCCTGCCCTTGCAATAGATCAAGCACCACCGGGCCTACCGCCAGGCAGAGAACTCCCTGATAGGGCACCGCTAACAGCGGTCCGTCGACCGCATAGGGCTGCAGCAGAAATGGCACCGACAGCAGAAGCACAAGTTTGATCGCCATCCATATCAGGCAGGCTGTGGGATACGAAAAGTGGGCAAGCGGCAGGAAAATCAGAGCTTCAAACGGAGGCCGGATGTAAGGCAACGGGCCGTTGCGTATTTTCACTCCGCCAGCAAATTCGCGCTGCACCTCCCACTGCTTTTCCCGGTCGTAGATGGCCGACGCCTCGCCTTTTTGTATCAACTTTCCTGCCGAGTAAAAGGCGGTGAAGTCCCCGTACCCTTCGAAGATGAAATCGCGCCCATACCACAGGATTGCGGCGTTGATGGCCACCATGCCGACAAAGAAAATGCTGATCAGGCGCTGCCATTTTGTCACGCGCATGGGATGGGAGAAGAACGGGAGCTATTGTACGCGGACTCCAGTGTTGCAAAAGACGCGGTTTATCTACCTGCTGGCAGTTTGTGGCGATCCGGATGCCCCGCTTTGCAAGCGACGAGACTGGATCAGGCTCAACAGGCCAAAGAAAAAAATCAACAGGACAATCGCCATCAGCCGCAGCTGCCCGTAACGTAGCGTCAACACGAGATACAACGGGCTGCACGAGAGGAGCGCAACGCAGACGTACAGAGTTGTCCTCATCCTCCTGGAAATGGGGGGATTCGTAAGCAGCATCTCGAGAACCAGAATGATCGCCAGAAACAGCACGCTCAGATCGTGCACATACATGTGATAGCTCAACAGCACCGCTCCCACCATGCCTAGAGCAAACAATGCATGGCGTCCCTCGGAATCCGGCGCCGGAGTTTTCGCCGCCGCGTGCATCATCAGCGCCAGCACGATCAGCGAAAGCAATGCGGTCAGACCGATCTCGACTTCGGGGTGAGCCGAGGGAACCACTCCCGAAATTAACCCACGCAGATTCGCGATGAGCCCGGGCAGCGTATTAAATCCATACCTCAAATCGTGTTCCGTTCTCCACAGATAGCGCGGATAGCGCAGCAGAGCCGGCCATCCGGTAATCGCCAAGCTGATAATTCCCAGAACCGTCGCGATGGAGAGAAAGCCGGCCCACAACTTCGCGCGTCGCCACATCGCCAAAACGAATGGCACCACCAGGTGGTACTTGTACAGGCCCAGCGCCAACCAGCCTCCTGAGACGAAATCCGATCCCCGCTCCATGGTTCTCCAAGCCAGGCAATAAAGAAACAGCAGCAAAATGGAATCCTGCCCCTGGATGAGCGTGACGAAAATGGGAAAGAAAGCAAAGCAGGCGAGCCACCATAAATACAAAGGCTCTTTTCCCAGCATCTGCAATCGCCTTCGCAGCAGAAATGGAATCGCGCCCAACAAAACTAGATTTATCGCCAGCCATATGCCATACCCGGTGAGATAAGAAAAACGCGCCAGGGGCGCATAGAACAGCGCTTCATACGGAAGATGGATATAAGGAAGAATGGTGCCGCGTTTCTGCACCGCGAGCGGCGAGAACGAACGCTGGATCGACTCCTGCAACTCGTCATCATACAAACGGCTGCCATCGCCTTCCCGCAGGATTCGCCCCGCCGTGTAAGCGCCACTGAAATCCGGCAATCCCAGGGGAATGGATTGTCTGGACTGCCAGAGCACATCACCATGCAATGCGATCATGGCAACAAAGTAGAGAACTAGCATCCTTCGAGTTGACTTCGTCAGCATGAGAGCGCGGCCAGAATTATAGTGGGAAAAGTTGCAACCGCGCCCTCCCGCGTTCGCAAGTTGCATCCTGCCGAATACGCAGTGCAGCGACTTGCCGGTTTAACGGCAGAGAAGGCTACAATCGCTTTGCCCGTTCGCCCGCATGACCGGACTCTTGCAAACCCGCCGGGTTTTCGTAGCCATTTTCGCCCTCGGCCTGTTTACCATGGCGGCCCGCGCCGTCACCGATCCGGACGTCTGGTGGCATCTTCGCACCGGACAGCTGATCCTTCAGAATCACAGCATCTTCCACACCGATCCTTATTCCTTCACTCGCCTGGGTCAGCCCTGGATCAACCACGAGTGGCTTGCGGAAGTCTTCCTGTTCGGCGTTTATCGCGTCGCGGGATTTGGCGGACTCATCGCATGCTTTGCCGCCATCATCGCGGCAAGTTTTCTTCTGGTTTTCGTGCGCTCAACCGGACGCCCCTATCTCGCCGCCCTGATGACGCTTTGGGGTGCGCTGGCTTCAGCTCCATCCTGGGGAGTTCGTCCCCAGATGCTCTCGTTTCTGCTGGCCAGTGTTTTTCTGCTCTTGCTCGAACGCTCCGAACAGCGGCCCAGGCTGTTGTGGTGGACCGCGCCGCTGATGTTGCTCTGGGTCAATCTGCATGCCGGATTTCCTATCGGATTAGCTTTCATCGCGCTATTCCTGCTGGGCGAAGCTCTGGAATCAGCAGTTGGGACGGCACCTTGGCAAGAATCTGCGCCTCGTCTCCAGCAGCTCGCCATCGTATTCGGACTTTGCCTGGCCTTAGTGGCGGTGAATCCCAATGGCATCCGAATTTACCGGTACCCGTTTGAAACCCTGCGCTCGCCCGCGATGCAGCGTTTTATTCACGAGTGGCTCTCTTCCGATTTCCACGACGCCACCTACCTGCCCTTGTTGCTCATGCTGCTGGCGCTTCTCGCCGGCCTCGCCCTGTTACCCTGGCGCCCGCGCCTGCGCAATCTGGTGCTGTTGCTGGCCACGATCCCGGCTGCTCTGCTTTCCATTCGCCATATTCCGATTCTGGTGCTGGTCATCGTTCCGGTTCTCGCGGAGCTGGCCCAGGAATGGCTGCAGCAATCGGGCGCCGACCGCGTATTCAGGAATCAGCCAACCGGATCGGCCTCTCGCGCTCGTGTGATCAACTTCGTTGTGCTCGCGGCCTTCACCGCTTTCGCCGTCCTGAGAGTTCGGCACGTCGTGAACACCCAGGCGGAAGCTGAAGCGCAACACTTCCCGGTGAACGCCACCACTTTTCTTCAGCGCCAGAAAGTTCCGCAACCCATGATGAACCACTACAACTGGGGCGGATACTTCATCTGGAAGCTCTATCCGGAGTACCGCGTCTTCATGGACGGCCGGGCTGACGTTTACGGAGACGCATTGATGACCGATTTCGGTGACTCCTACTATCTGACCGGCAATTGGAAAGAATCCTTGCAGACCTGGGATATCCGCACTTTGGTCCTGCCTCCGGACGCGCCCCTGATTACCGCGCTCCGAAACACTCCGCAGTGGAAACAGATCTATGCCGACTCCGAAGCCGTCATTTTGACTAAGCGCTAGCAATCCCCTCCAGTTTGCCCGGCAATTTCCTTTGCGTCCTTCGCGGAATCCTTTGCGAACTTTGCGGTTAAGGAATTTGATCTCAGCCGCTGGCTGGATCGAAATCTTGAACCGCAAAGTTCGCAAAGGGGCCGCAAAGGACGCAAAGAGGCCTGAATAAGCTCCTGAATACCCCGGCCAGGAATCAAGTTAGGTAATCCCCTGCATCAACTTTGCGCTGCAAAAACCCTAAATAGCAGAGATTATCAATCGGTCCGCATTCCAGCTCTGCTCGCTCGGCGTGAATCTCGCGGTAGGGGCATCAGGCACAGGTGAGGTCGATCATGATTCTTGCTTTGGGAAGGTTATGGGACGAGGACGGTCAGGATGTCGCGGAGTACGCGGTAATGCTGGCTGTAATCCTCGCGGTAGTCGTAGGTACGATTCGATTCATCGGCTCCGGCGCTAACAACGTCTTCTCCTCCGTCGGCAGTTCGATCCAGTAGGTCAGATCACGATTCTGGGTTCCGCCTGAGGCCGGATTGTCCTTGGGCCGGGGAAGCGGATCGTCTGTGACCCGGTAACCAGTTTTGCGGAATGCCCCCGAACCGGGTCCTCGCACTTCCAACCCCGAAACGACCCTCACTCGATTTGGCGGTTCTGACAGGTGTGCATGAATATGAACGAAAGAGTGCAAGAAATTGTCGCTTCGCGGGATGGCAGCAGGGTATTATGAGCAAGGGTATTCGGCAGCTCTCGCTCCAGTTGCGCGTAAACTCTTGATTTAGAAACAACAATGGAAATCGCGTCCTGGAGTGGGAAGGACTGTGTGAAGTTGCTTCAGGGTGGGAGTTCGCGGCCCGTCCGGTTGATTCGATAGGAGGACAACATAATGAAGGCGAAAGCAATAGCTTTGTGGCGAGGAGATCAGGGCCAGGACATCGCGGAATACGCCGTGATGCTGGCGGTCATTCTGGTGATCGTGGTCGGTACCATTCGGCTCATTGGGTCCAACGCTAACAACGTATTCTCTTCGGTCGCCAGTTCAGTGCAGTAGTGTTGCGGTGAGTTAAGAGGGCTTGGGTAGTGGTTTGCCGCGAGGCACGGAGAGAGCGTGTGCGGAAGTGTCGCATCGGCGCTTCGAGTCCAGGCAGCACGGTCCAAGTTTCGTTATTGGGACGGCCGCGTCGACCGGTTGGCATCTGTATCGGTATTTGAATCGAAAATCGGGGAATCGAAGATTCGGTGGCCGCATCCAGAGCGGCCAGTCTTGTAGATGGCATCGCGTCTCCGGCGGTTGCCGTTTTGACTCTTGAGGAGCAGGCATGAATCGCACCCGGCTTTTGTTGATCGGCTTTGTAGCCCTTGCCCTGGGCGCAGTGGTGAGCTACGCCGTTTATCGCGCCCTGCAAACGCGAAGCGGGGCTGACGCGACGCCTGGCGTCGAAGTCGTGGTCGCGGCCAACGACATAGCCGTGGGGTCCAAAATTACCGATAGCGACGTGACTCTGGTGCGCTATCCCGCCGCCGGTCTACCCTCCAACATTTTCCATCTGAAGACCTCGGTCGTAGGACGGGGCGCAATCCTGCCTATTGCGAGAGGTGAATTCTTCCTGCCCAGTAAGCTGGCCGGAGAGAATGCCGGTTCGGGAATGCAGTCCCTGATCCCTCCCGGCATGCGCGCGGTTTCAGTTCGGGTGAATGAAGTTATCGGTGTGGCCGGATTTGTGACGCCGGGAACTCGCGTGGATGTGCTGCTTACCGGCAATCCGTCCGGCGCGGCCGAACAGCAGACCACCACTGTTCTCGAGAATGTCGCGGTGATCGCTACCGGACAGAAGCTGGAACGCAACGGCGCCGGCGAACCGCAGCTTACGCCGGTCATCACTTTATTGGTTTCTCCGGATGACGCCCAGAAGCTCACCCTGGCCACCAGCCAGGGAAAGATTCAGTTGGCGCTGCGCAATCCGTTGGATACCAAGCAGCAGGAGTTGGCCTCAGTGAGTACCGGCGCGCTATACAAGGGTGCTCTTATGCCCGTTACCACCGCCGCGCCCAAACCCAAGTCCACGGGCAAGCATGTGACCAAGGCACCGGCGCCTGCAGTGCTCCCGCCCTATTCGATCGAAGTGATCAAGGGAACGAAACGAGAAGAAGTTACACCCAAGTAAGTCAGCATTTCGAGGAACCCGACATGTCGATCCGCTCCCGCATGTGGGAGAAATACGAACTGAATCTGAGCCCGATAATGCGAGGGACACTGTCTCTGGTATTACTTTTCGCGGCGTCTTTTTCGGTCGCGGCGCAAGACGCGCCCGCCCCGCAACCGATCCCGGCTCAGGGCACTGGTCCTGAGGCCAGCTCGTCCGCCCCGGAAGCCGCGGCCCAGGGCTCCGCGCCCCTGCGGGTCATGGTGGGAAAATCTCTGCTCATCAACACGACCGAACGCCTGAGACGAGTCTCGGTCACCGACGATGCCGTTGCCGACGCAATTGTCGTGACCCCAACCCAGATTCTGGTTCACGGCCGCGCCGCGGGTGAAGTGTCGTTGCTGATCTGGGACGAACTGGAGCGCTCGCGCAGCTTCGATCTGCGCGTGGATGTAGACGTCAGCACCGCGGCCGAAGAAGAAAAACGCGTCTTCCCTGACGAACAGATCACCGTGTCGCCCTCGCGCTCCGCCATCGTGCTCTCCGGCCACGTCTCCACCGAAGATGTTTCCAAGCGCGCCGGCATGATCGCCGAGGCCTACTCAAAGAACGTTGTCAATGTCTTGACCTTCGGTCCGGTCGGAGCGCAGGAGGTTTTGCTGGAGGTAAAGTTCGCGGAAGTGGATCGCTCGGTCATTACCCAGCTGGGGATCAATGTGTTTATGCCCGGATTGGGCAACACCATCGCCACCAGCCAGACTGGACAATTCGGCACCGTCCAGATCCATAACACCGCCACCACCACGACCACGAACGGCACCACCAGCACTACAACCACTACGGCGACGCCGCCTACAACCACCATCTCGGACTTTCTCAACCTCTTTATTGAACGTACCGACATCAATATCGGCGCGGTGATCAAGGCCTTGCAGCAGAAGAACCTGGCGCAAATCCTGGCCGAGCCCAACCTGATCGCGGTCAATGGCAAGGAAGCCAGTTTTCTGGCCGGCGGCGAATTTCCCTTCCCCATCGTTCAGCCTGGAGCGGGCTTTACCGCGGTCACCATCTCGTTCAAGGAATTTGGTGTGCAGTTGAAATTTACCCCCGTGATCATGCCTAACGGGAATATCCATTTGAAGGTGGCCCCTTCGGTCAGCGCGTTGGATTTCTCGAATGCGCTCACCATTTCGGGCTTTACTGTGCCCGCGCTCAGCACGCGCAAGGCGGAAACCGAGTTCGAACTGCAGGACGGCCAAAGCTTTGTGATCGCGGGATTGATCGACAACCGGGTAACCGATCTGTACAACAAAATACCCGGGTTGGGTGATATCCCGATTCTGGGAAATTTCTTCCGCAGCAAGAGTGCGCAGAAAACCAATACTGAACTGATGGTCCTCTGTACGGCGCATCGCATCTCCCCCAGCACGAAGGCTCCTACCCTCCCCGTGATGCCGAAGCCGAACATGGATCTGCAACAGTTCGACGGAAAGCCGTCCGGGGACAAGAAGTGAAGGGGATGACCTGCGTAATCTGCAAGCTATAGTTCCGGCACGTAGAATATTGAATAAGGACCGGTAGGGGGCCAGAAATACGATGCCCGAACTCTCCGTCGTAGTGATCGCACAGGATAGCGACCAGCGCGCCGTGCTGCAGGTACTGGTGGACGGTACCAGCGTGGCGCGGGTGGTGCATACCTGCACCAGTTATCCGGTGGTGATCTCGGACCCGGTTCTGCGCCGGGTGCAGAGCGCGGGCCCTCAGGTCGTGTTGGTCGATGTTCCTACCGACAACCACACCCTGGCGCTGCGTGCCATCGAGTTGATCCATCAGGAAGTTCGTGACACGGTTATCTTTGCCGTGGGCAGCATGTCCCAGCCCCAGGTCATTGTGAGCGCCATGCGCTCCGGGGCACGTGAATTCATCGAACGTCCCACCACGACCACTGATCTGCTGGAAGCTTTCGTGCGTCTGACCACGGCGCAGCGCAAAGTCGACCACGACGGACCTCGGGGAAAAGTCTTTACCGTGGTCAATGCCAAGGGCGGCAGCGGAGCCACCACCACGGCGGTAAATCTTGCTCTGGCGCTGCACTCCGCTCACGGCAATGTTGCGCTGGTTGACATCGCGCCGCTGGGACACGCCGCCTTGCATATGAACGTGAAACCACAATTCACCGTGGTGGACGCCATACGCAACCTGCACCGTCTGGATAGCTCATTGCTCGAAAGTTTCATGACCCGGCACAGCGGCGGCCTGCAATTGCTGGCCGGCGCCAGCACTCCGGTGGTGGTGGAGCCGCCAACGGCGGAGTTCGCCCGTCTCTTCGATTTACTGGTGGGCCACTTCCGCTATGTCGTGGTCGACGCCTCTTCGCGGGTAGACGTAACCACCCGCCTGGTGTGCAATCTTTCGGAGACGGTGTTGCTGGTAGCGCATGCCGACGTTGCCTCCCTCTGGAGCGCCACCCGGATCCAGCAATATCTGGCCGAAACCGGCGGCCGCGAGCGCGTGCGCCTGGTGCTGAATCGATTCCGCAAGATCGCCGGCTTCAGCGAAACCGATGCCGAGGCGGCTGCAGGGGCCAAACTGCTGTGGAAGATTCCCAATCAATATTTCGCAGTGTCGGGAGCCATCGATCGCGGAATTCCACTCATGCAACAGGCCTATAGCGAAATGGGCAAGAATTTCGCCGGGCTGGCTGCGGTCCTGACCGAGAATGATATCGACGTGAAGCGTAAAGCCTGGTCACTGTTCAAGAGCGTGTAGGGTCTCGAGCCGGCAGTCTGGCTCATGGGATGTTAGGTTAAAGGCATGGCGAATTTGCAGACCTTCGAGAGAACCGAGTACCAGCAGGTCAAAGCCGATCTTCACCGCAAGATTCTGGATCGTCTTGACCTGGAGAAACTGGGGCGCACCCCCAGCGACACCGCCCGCGAAGAAGTCCTGCTGCTGATCCGGAATACGGTCAACAGCGAGGCCGTGCCGCTGAGCTTCGCCGAGCGCGAGCGCCTGGCCCGGGAAATTCTGGATGAAATTTTTGGTCTGGGCCCGCTCGAGCCTTTGCTGAAAGACCCGACCATCTCCGATATCCTGGTCAATCGCTACAACAAGGTCTATGTGGAACGGGCGGGCAAACTCGAGCCCACCGGCCTCAGCTTCAAAGACGACGCCCATCTGATGCAGATTATCGATCGCATCGTCTCGCGCATCGGACGGCGGGTTGATGAATCGTCGCCCATGGTCGACGCCCGTCTGGCCGATGGCTCCCGCGTGAACGCCATCATTCCTCCGCTGGCCATCGACGGCCCTTGTCTCTCGATTCGCCGTTTCGGGCGCGACCCGGTAACCGCCCGTAACATGATCGAGAACAAAACCCTGACCGAACCCATGCTTGAACTATTGTCGGCCATGGTGAAGGGCAGGCTCAACTTCCTGATCTCGGGCGGAACCGGCGCCGGCAAGACCACGTTACTGAATGTCCTTTCGGGATATATTCCGAACTCCGACCGCATTGTTACCATTGAAGACGCGGCCGAATTGCAGATGAAGCAGGAGCACGTGGTCCGGCTGGAAACCCGCCCGCCCAATATTGAAGGCAAGGGCGCGGTCCGGCAGCGGCAACTGGTCATCAATAGTCTGCGTATGCGTCCCGACCGCATCGTGGTCGGCGAGGTCCGCGGCGAAGAAGCCTTTGACATGTTGCAGGCCATGAATACCGGTCACGAAGGCTCTCTGACCACGGTCCACGCCAACACGCCGCGCGACGCTCTGGCCCGTATTGAGAACATGTGCTCCATGGCCAATCTCAACATCCCGGAACGCGCCATGCGCCATCAGATCGCGGCCGCGATTCACGCCGTGGTCCAGGTTTCGCGCCTCTCCGACGGCACCCGGAAAGTGGTCACCATCTCGGAGGTCACCGGCATGGAGGGCGAAGTCATCTGCATGCAGGACATTTTCACTTTCGAGCGCGCAGGAATCGACGAGCACGGAAAGGTTCGCGGCACCTTCCGCTCGACCGGAATCCGGCCCAAGTTCGCCGACCGTCTGGCCACAGCGGGATCCCGCCTGCGCCCGGCGCTCTTCGAATCACAGATGGAAGTTTAAAGGTTTAGCTTTTGGGTGGAGCAGCCCTTTAGCGCTGCATTAAAGTACGAACAAATAAGGCGGCTTCAGCCGCCGGGGTACATTGAGCTTTCCCGGAACCGCCGCCTGGTTCCAGACAACGTATGTTCATCCTGATCGCACTCGCGGTTTTCGTAGCAGTCGCGCTGGCGGTGTTCGTCGTCGCTTCCCTGCTGGACGAGCGCAGTTCCAAAGCTCGTCTGTTGCGCGAACGCCTCTCCACCGTCGACAAGACGGCGGAGCGCGAGCCCATTCAGGAACTGGCCCTGCTGCGCGATGAAGTCATGAGCAAGATTCCGGCGCTCGATAACCTGTTGCGCCGCTCGCCCCAGATCGCCGGACTCCAGACACTGCTCGACCAGGCCGATGTGAAGAGTCGCACCGGCAACGTGCTGCTCCTGTGCCTCCTCAGCGGCGCCGGGCTGGCCCTGGCCGTTCTCCTGTTCAGTCCTTTCCCGCAATTCGCCTGGCTGGGCCTGATCATGGGCGCGTTCCTGCCTTACTCGTACGCCAACTACAAACGCAGCAAGCGCTTCGGGAAATTCGAAGAGCTTTTCCCCGAGGCCATCGATACTCTGGCCCGGGCAGTGCGCGCCGGCCACGCTTTCACCACCGCTCTCGAGTTGATCGCCAACGAGCTGGCTGAGCCGGTGGCTTCGGAGTTCCGCAAGTTGTACGAAGAGCAGAAATTCGGTTTGCCGGTACGCGATGCCCTCATCAATCTTACCGAGCGCGTGCCCCTGGTGGACGTGAAGTTCTTCGTCACGGCAGTAATGCTGCAGCGCGAGACCGGCGGCAATCTGGCGGAAATTCTGGACAACCTGTCTTACGTGATTCGGGAACGCTTCAAGATCATGCGGCAGGTCCGGGTACACACCGCCCAGGGACGCATGACCATGATGCTCCTGATGGGTCTGCCTCCCATCATTGTCGTCACCATGCAGGCCATGAACCCGACTTTTATCAAGCCGCTGTTCGACGATCCCATCGGCCACCTGCTGATCGTGGTGGGCATCACTTTGCAAACCATCGGCTATTTCGTGATCCGGAAGATTATTCAGATTCAGGTTTAAAAAGCATGGCTCTGGTACTGGCAATCATATTGTTTCTGACCATCGCCCTGGTGGTGTTCTCTTTCGGGGCGGCGGCCTACGCGCCTTTTTCGGTGCTGGGCTCGCGCCTGCGCGCTCTGGGCTGGCAGAAAACTGAAGTCAAAGAGAAGCCGGCTTTCAAAGACCGCCTGGAGCAGGCGCTCGATCCCCTCAGCAAGGCCCTCCCGCTCTCACCCAGCGAAGTTTCAAGAACGCGGAAGTGGCTGATTCAGGCTGGCCTTCGAGAGCCCCGCCATCTCACGATCTATGTGGGAGCGCGCGTGCTTCTGGGACTGCTTGGCATCCTGGCCGTAATCGCGGTGAAGGGCAATTTCGATCTTCTGTGGATGGTCGGAGTGGGAGGGGTTGGCTTCTTCATCCCGCGCTTCATCCTGAAAAGAATGATTCGCAATCGGCAGAGGCGAATCACGCTGGCCCTGCCTGACGCGCTCGATCTGACCGTGATCTGCGTCGAGGTCGGACTGGCGCTGGATCAGGCCCTGATGCGGGTCGGCGAAGATTTGCGCCATGCCCATCCCGACCTCAGCGATGAGTTTCGTCTGCTCAATCTCGAAATGCGGGCAGGCAAACCTCGCGCCGAGGCGCTGCGAAATTTAGTGGAGCGCACCGGCGTCGATGACGTGCGTGCCCTGGTGGCCACACTGGTGCAGACCGACCGCTTCGGAACCAGCGTCAGCCAGGCCCTCCGCATCCATTCCGATTCGCTACGCACCGAACGGCGGCAGCGCGCTGAAGAACAGGCCGCAAAAACTACCATCAAGATGATCGTTCCCCTGGTATTGTTCGTCCTCCCCTCCATCATCTTCGTGACTTTGGGACCAGCCATCATCCAGCTGGTTCGTATCCTGGCGCCAGAGGCAGGACACTAAAAATGCCTTGGCTGCACGGGCCATCCCAGGAGTTGTGATGCCGTTACCGCTTCCTACGGGGTACGCCCTGAACCGAACCCGCCATGCCTATCTCACCCGGCATTTGCGTATCGCCGATACGCATTGGTCCCGTTTCTGTGGGCTGATGGGCGTCGATGCCGGCAGCTTCCCTGCCGGACAAGGCCTGTGGATCGTGCCTTCCCGTGGCGTACATACCTTCGCCATGCGCTTCCCGATCGACGTGATTTACCTGGATAGCGACAAGGTTGTGGTTCATTTGGAGAAAAATCTGAAGCCCTGGCGCATGGCGCCGGTGCGGTTGCGCACCACTTCAGTTCTTGAATTGCCGGGCAACACTTTGAATTCCACCCACACCGCGGTCGGGGACGAGATTGAAATTGCCGTGGGACAGGCAGGTCGAGCGTGAACGACGCCCCCAAATTCCTGGTCGAATGGCCCTCGCGTTGGGACGAGTTCTTCACCGCGATCGGACCCGCTCTGGGCAAGTCGCCCAAGCGTCTGGCCGGCGAGGCCCAGGTCGGACTTTTTCCCTGGTGGGGCATTCTGCTTTCCTGGGCGCTGGAGTTGCTTCTTCTGGTTGCCGTGATCGTGGTTCCAGCCAAGCTGGCCAGTATGCAACCCTATGAGGCGCCCCCCAAGCCCAAGTACGACATCATCTACTATTCCGGAAACGAACTGCCACGGACCGAAGACGTAGGCGGCGCGGAGTCTGGACGCTCCGGCCGTGGCGGCGGGCGCGAGGCGCACCATCCAACGCAAACCATTCGAGTGGCTCGCGGAAGCACCCCGCGGGAAACCGTGGCCGACGCGCCCAAGCTGGACTTGCCGAAATCCAATTCTGCAGTAGCCAACCTGCTGGCGGTGAAAGCGCTTCCCGGGCCCGCTCCGGCCGAGGGATTGCGTTCCTCGCTCCGAGCGCCCACGATGTCGCAAACGGCGGTGGCTCCGCCGCCTCAGCTGCCCGACCAGATGCGGGCTACGCCCCAGCTGAACGTCGGGGCAGTTGCGCCCAGCGCGGCCGTGCCGCAACGCGAGGTTTCCACCCTTCGATTGCCCGGATCGAACGCGGTGCAGGTGGTCCCGCCCCCGGTCTCGGCTCCTGAGCAAACCACGAATTTGAATCCCAAGCTGGCCCTGCCGGCGCCCAGCGTAGTCGCGCCGCCGCCCACCATGGCCCCCGAAGTCGCGAGAACCGGGCCTGGCTTCGGGCCAGGCGAACTGCAGAACCAGATCGTTCCGCCCGCGGTTCAGGTCGGAAACACCGCTGCAACTCGCCAGAACGTCGTCGGCCTGGGCAGCACGTCGATTGTGCCGCCTACAGTGCAATTAGGAGCAGGCTCAGCCCCGCTATCAGTGGCAGGGGGCATGGGCACAACCATGTCGGCCTCCGTCGTTCCACCTACTCCGGCGCTATCGGGTGGCTCGCTGACCGGCCAGGGTCGAGGAAATCGCGGCGCAGGACTTGGCGGGGCCCCGGACGCCGGCTTGGCCACCGCTCCGCCCACCAGCACCGGCAGCGGCAGCGCATCGGGAGTAGTGGTTTCCAGCCAACCCGGTTCGAAACTCGGTCTCCCTGGCAGTGGTGGAAGTGGAGCTTTGGCCATGTCGCCCTCGGGTGGAGACAAGCCCGGCTTGGGCGGATCAGGCGGAGGTGGTGGCGTCGGCCGCGGCGATGGCCCCGGCAGCGGATTTTCTGGCCCAGGGTCGGGAGCGGGCAAGGATGGAAGCGGCCCCGGGTCCGATCCCATGGCACGCGGCGGAATCTCGCCCTATCCCGGACCTGGCGGCGCCGGCACGGGCACGAATGGCACACCCGCCATGCCGGGGGTTTCGGTCAAGGGTGGCAGCAGCAGCATCGTAACCTTGCCTAGCTTCGGATCCAATACAAAGTCGGCGGCTGCCCCGGGACGTTCCAATACGACACCGGGAAAGCATGGTCCGGACATCACCATCGTCGCCACTTCGCGTTCCGGCGGCGCATTCAATTTTTACGGTGCTCTCAAGGGCGACAAAGTCTATACCATCTACATCACGACCTCGCTGGGAACTGCAGTGATGCAGTTTGCCGACCCCTCGTCCACGGGTCACGGTTATGCCGAGGACCTGACCGCTCCCCAGGCGATGCGTTCCGAACTGCCGGTAGGGTTGCCCAAGGCAAGGCTGGTAATCGCCTGCGTCCTCGACCGGACCGGCTTATTGCGCCGGCCCCAAGTGCTTGAACCGGCCTCGGCGGTCATGACCAGCAAAGTCCTGACTGCGCTGAACAGTTGGAAATTCAGTCCCGCCCTCCGCGGAAGCGAACCAATCGAAGTCAACGCCATCCTGGGATTCAATATCGACACCAACGACCGCTTCTAGGGTTCCTTCGTGAACCTTCGTGTCCTTCGTGGTTGATGCTTTAAGTCTTTAACCACGAAGGACACGAAGGTTCACGAAGTACTTCCTACAGTTTCTCTTTCCGTTCCAGCAATACCGAAGTCTTATCCCGATAGACGCAATTCCAGCGCGCCGTCTCCTGCAGCATATTCGCCAGCGGCGACTCTGCTGGAAGCAGCGCCCAATCTACCTTCTTTTTCTCCAGAAAATCGCTCCAGTCAGGGGTCAGGCGAATCGCCTTAAGATACTCGCGCAGGAATTCTTCCCCGTAGAGATCGTGCCGGTCGTCGACAAAGACCTTATTTTCAGGGTAGAGGCGATAGATCAGATATCCGCCCCACAAATCTGGCGCGAAAATAGGTTCGCGAATGCCGCGTTGCTCGATCACGTCGGTCGCCTGCACCGGAAAATGTCCGGCGTCGAAGTGCGCATCCATCCAGCGATCTGAAGTTGGCTTCCCCGACTGCACACACACCAGCACTCCTACGACGATTGCAACAATTGGCCAGGCATGGCCGCGGAAACTCAACTCGACCCCGCCTACACGCGAAGTGAACGAAAGCCATCGCGCAAGAAAAGCGTGCAGGCGCGCAGAGAGATTCGGTTGGTCGCGCGCCTCAGCCAGCGCTTGCGTCCAAAGCGGCGCGACAATCAGAGTGAGGAGCAGAGACGAAACCGGAAGACTGCGCGACGCATAGAGACCGCTGTAAGTCGCAAAAAGCAGGACCAATGCCTGTGACAGTGAAGGTTTCTTGCACGCCCCAGCAAGGACGACGATCGTGATCAACAAAATCGCTACAAAACACTGTTGGGCCACTCCATGAAAATTAGGCGAGAGAAACTCGTCGATGTGATTCATCAGCCAGCGGCTGGAAAGATACCGGTAAACGTGAACATGAAGTGCGTAGCCGTACGGATTGACGAAACTCGCTAGCAGTGAAACCAGCGTCACCACCCCCAGGGTGCGCAACCTGCCGCCCGGCCTTGCTAAATCTTCTTCCTTTGAACGGTGGAAGCAACCGATTGCGCCGCTCAACAGATACAACCCAAGCAGCGCAAAACCCAGAACAAACCCGCCGTGAACATTGACCCAGAGCATCATCAGAGCGGGCAAATACCACAATCGCCGGCGACTCGCGTCGTCATCCGCGCCCTCCCAGCCATCCAGAATCTGAAACCAGATCACCGTGAATAGCCAGCTAAGAACGTGCGGCCGCGCAAACAAGTGAATCATCGAAACGCCGAGCGAAAGGGCAACCAGAAGGGCCGCAACCGGCAAGCCCGCACCGCGCAGCAGGCACAAACGCAAGGTAAGAGCGAAAGTCAGTGCAACGATAACCGCGGTAAAGAAAACCACGCCGTTCAGTCCAAGCCAGTGGTGGATGCTCGCGATCTTCAAGTCATACAGCCATTCCCACGCATACCAGGCCTGCCCGCCCATGGTGACGGAGAAGGGATCGGTCCGCGTAACCGAGTGCGTGCGCAGCATCTGCTCGCCGTTACGGATATGCCAGCCAATGCCAGCATCGCCCAGCAGGCGGCTGGACAGCACGCCGCTACACATTGCCGCCAACAGAACGATGAAGATCAGGTCAGTGACGGAGGGAACAAGAAACCGAAACCACGCGGGAGTCGTGGCTCTGCTGTCAATCTGCGCGGAGTTCGAAGCCAAAGTGTGTCGCACCCAACCGGACATGTTACCGGATAGAGCGGAAAATCACTGAGAACTGAGAACCAAAAACCGAAAACTGAAACTAGAAAACGAGCCACGGCTAAGCAAACTGAGGCCGCACGTCTTTCCTGTAACTCTCCAAAGTCTGCTCCTCATCTCCGCACATCAGATAAATATTGAACTGGGTTACGCCCACTTCCGCCAGCTTCCGCAGTTTCTGACGATGAGCGTCAACCGGACCGACCAGGCAAAATCGATCCACCACTTCGTCGCTTACGAAACGGGCATTATCGCTGCCCACCTCGGCGTGGTGCTTGTAATCGTATCCGGAGCGGTCCTGCACGTAGGAGGTCAGCGACGCCGGCAGATCCTCGGGCTTGTAGCGCGAGATCAGATCGACCACATGATTCGAAACTAGGGCAGGAAACCAACGCACGCGTTGCCGCGCCAACGCCAGGTCATCGGAAACCCACACCGGCGCAGCTGCCATGACCTCGACCGACTTCGGATCGCGTCCCGCTTCCTTGGCGCCCTGCCGGACGAATCCCATGCACCATGCGATCAGATCGGGATCGGCAAACTGCAGAATTACGCCGTCCGCAATCCGTCCTGCCAGACTCAAGACCTTCGGCCCATAACCCGCAATCCATACCGGCGGAGAGCCGGTCGCCCAGGTAAGCCGCGCCGGCTGCCCATCGTGCTGCACTTCATGTCCCGCGGTAAGTTCGCGAAAGGTGACCACGGCACGCTCCAGCTCCGCCGGTGTGACTGGCTTTTTGCCCAACACCCGCCGCGAACTATCGCCGCGTCCAATGCCCAACTCCATGCGCCCTCCCGAAATCAGGTTCAGGGTCGCAAACAGGCTGGCGGTAACCGTAAGATCACGCACCGCGGGATTGGTTACACACGGCCCCAAGCGCATCTTTCTGGTGGCATTCGCCATCAGCGTAAGCAGCGGATACGGTTCCTTCCACAGCACGTGCGAATCGAAGATCCAGCCATATTCGAACCCGGCCTCTTCTGCCTGCCGGGTCAGAGCGACAATTCGTTCGACTGAAATATCGGGCTTGAGGGTGATGCCAAACTTCATGAGTTTCTCTTTCGTGGCTTCATGGAGCAAGGCCGCCAGTTTGTAGAATAGAATACATCACGCTTCTGCCGGCACTGGCAGAACTGTCGAGGCACAGGGGATTAGCGAATGGGGTTCGATACCATCATCACCGGCGGCACCGTGGTCACGGCTGCGGATACATCTCAGGCAGACGTTGCGATTGAAAACGGCCGGGTGGTCGCGCTCGGCAGCAGCCTGCCTCGCGAGAATGCCAAGCGCCTGATTGATGCCGCCGGCAAGTATGTTTTTCCGGGTGGCATCGATGTTCACACTCACCTCGATATGCCCTTCGGCGGCACCACCAGCGCCGACGATTTTGAAACCGGGACCCGCGCCGCGGCCTTCGGTGGTACCACCACGCTGATCGATTTTGCGATCCAGTACAAAGGTCAATCGCTGCGCACGGCCTTCGATACCTGGATGCAAAAGGCCTCTTCCAAAGCGGTGGCCGATTACGCATTCCACTGCATCATCACCGATCTGCCCGACGCGCAGCTGGCCGAAATGCCGCAACTGGTGCGCGAGGGCATCACCAGTTTCAAGCTCTTCATGGCCTATCCCGGCGTCTTCATGCTCGACGACGCCAGCATCTTCAAGGCGATGCGCACCTCGGCCAAGGCCGGAGCCATGGTCTGCATGCACGCGGAGAACGGCGGCGCCATCGACGTAATCGTCAAGCAGGCCCTGGCCGAGGGCAAGACGGCCCCCAAATATCACGCGCTCACCCGCCCTACCACCGCCGAAGCCGAAGCCACTTCCCGCGCCATCGCTCTCGCGGAAATGGCGGGATCGCCGGTCTACATCGTGCATCTCAGCTGCAATGACGCTCTGGAAAAAGTCCGCGAGGCGCGTGACCGCGGCCTGCCCGTCTACGCCGAGACCTGTCCCCAATATCTTTACCTTTCACTCGAAAACATGGACGAGCCCGGCTTCGAAGGCGCAAAGTACGTTTTCACTCCGCCGCTGCGCGAAAAGTGGCATCAGGAGAAATTATGGAAGGGTCTCACGCATGACCACCTGCAGGTTGTCTCTACTGACCATTGTCCATTCTGTTTCAAGGAGCAGAAGGAAATGGGGATCGGTGACTTCACCAAAATTCCCAACGGCGGCCCGGGCATCGAACATCGCATGAGCCTGGTCTTTTCCGGCGGAGTCGCGCAAGGACGGTTTAGCGTGAACCGCTTCGTCGAATTGACTGCCACCACACCGGCAAAACTCTTCGGCCTTTATCCCCGCAAAGGCACCATCGCAGTAGGCAGCGACGCCGACCTGGTCATCTTCGATCCCAAGCGCGAGCACACCATCAGCGCCAAGACTCACCACATGCGCGTGGACTACTCGATGTTCGAGGGCATCAAAGTCACCGGCATGCCGGATGTCGTTCTCTCCCGCGGACGGGTTCTCGTAGAAAATGATAAATTCTTTGGCCGCGCCGGACAGGGCGAGTTCATCAAGAGAGGCGCGTGTCCCGCAATCTAGCAATCCCTGTCATCCCGACCGGAGCGCAGCGAGCGCAGTGGAGGGACCTTGTGTTGGGGAGGTCGCAACAGCCACGATAGTTCATGCCCGGACGTTTGAGTCCGAGTGGAGTAAACCGGCAGCACCAGCCAGTGTAAGCGGACCCGAACACAAGGTCCCTCCACTGCGCTCGCTGCGCGCGCTCCGGTCGGGATGACAGGGTTTTTGCATCTGATTCTTAATAAGTAAACTGTTGCGATCCTCTATGAATTCCCCAGGCTAAAGGAAAGGAATCGCCATCCCCATGACTCTCACGCCCGAACAACAGCAAGAACTGCTCTCCGCCGCTCGCGGCGCCTTCAGGAATGCCCACGCCCCTTATTCGAAATTCAAGGTGGGATCAACCATCCTCACCGAGCGCGGCGCTCTATATTCGGGGTGCAACGTGGAGAACGCTTCCTACGGCCTGACTAGCTGTGCCGAGCGCAACGCCATCTTTGCCGCGGTCGCCGCCGAAGGAACCGGCATGAGGATCAAGGCTGTCGCCGTGGCCACCGAGCAGGACGGTCCCTGTGCTCCCTGCGGAGCTTGCCGTCAGGTCATCTTCGAGTTCGGCCCGGATGCCTTGATTCTATTTCGCGGCCGGTCCGGGACCGAGCAGATGGCGATCACGAAATTGCTGCCTGAAGGCTTTCGCCTGTTATAAAGTCTGGCGACGCAATAACCGCTTCCGATTTTTCCCGGGCTATTGATCTCTGCCCGTGGCAATTGCGCAAGGGAATCATTTGTACTCTGGCACCGTTCGGCTTACCATGTCCAACGCACATCGGGCAGGAGGCGCAATGAAAACCGTTCTCGCGGTGCTTTTGTTCGCAAGCGTAGCCTTTTCTCAAGACCAGGCGGCTGGTGCGGCTGCCGGTTGCGGCCCGGGCGGGACCAAGTTCGATGTGCAGATCGACAAGAAGCAACATCCCATTCTTCCGCCGGAAGCGGACAAGGCCATCATCTATATTTTCCAGGATGCGAAGCGCGACAGTAACGCGCGCTACATAGGAAACACTACAACCCGGGTGGGAATCGACGGCGTCTGGGTTGGAGCCAACCATGGCAAGTCGTATTTCTTCGTGCTGGTCAATCCCGGGGATCATCACTTGTGCGTGGCTGAACAAGCCATGTTGAAGAACTCTTCCAAACTCGGGTCCGGGCTCAGTCTCACCGCCGAGGCGGGAAAGGTGTATTACTTTCGGGCCGAGGTGCAGGAGAAATCCGATGCCGGGCCGGGAGTGCAGTTGGGCGCAATCGACAGCACCGAGGGACAACTGCTCATTGCAAACTCGTCGCTTAGCATTTCCCAGGTAAGGGAGTGACTTTCCAACCTCCGGCTTCGCAATGTAAGCTTCCCTGTCCCTGACCTTCGGAGAGAGATGTCAACCAACCCGCCTTCGTTGGCCTCGCCCGCCCCGCCCAAGAGCATGCGGCCCCTCGACCTGATCCGCAAGAAGCGGGACGGCGGCGAATTGTCCTCCGACGAGATCGCCTTCCTGATCCGCTCCTATACCGCCGACGAGATCCCCGACTATCAAATGGCAGCCTGGCTGATGGCCGTGCTCATACGTGGAATGACGGGCGCCGAGCTCAGCGCGCTCACCGGCGCCATGCTTCATTCGGGTGAAGTGCTCGACCTATCGGACATTGCGGGCGCCAAGGTGGACAAACATTCCACCGGCGGCGTAGGTGACAAGACTTCGCTCGTCATTGCGCCGATTGTCGCCGCGGCGGGCGTGATTGTACCCATGATCAGCGGCCGCGGCCTCGGGCACACCGGCGGGACACTCGACAAACTGCAATCCATCCCCGGCTTCAACATTGGTTTGTCCCTAAGTGAGTTTCGCCGCGTTCTGAAGCTTTGTGGCTGCGCCCTGATCGGCCAGACCGCCGAGATCGCTCCTGCCGACAAGAAGCTGTACGCTCTGCGCGATGTGACCGCGACAGTCGAAAGCCCCAACCTGATCTGCGCCTCCATCATGAGCAAGAAGTTGGCCGAGGGCATCGACGGCCTTGTGCTGGATGTCAAAACCGGCAGCGGGGCGTTCATGAAGACCGAAAAAGACTCAGTCCACCTCGCCAACCTGATGGTAGAAACCGGTGAGCGCATGGGCAAGAAGATGGTCGCGCTCATTACCGATATGGACCAGCCTCTCGGCCTGAAGGTCGGTAACGCGCTCGAAATCGAAGAGTGCATCGAGGTCATGAACGGTGAAGGCCCTCCCGATCTGCGGGAAATCTCGATCGAACTCGCCGCCTGGATGTTCTCCCTGGCCGGCCGCACCCCGAGCGTGGAAACGGGCCGCGAACTGGCGGATAAACTTATCCGCGACCGCTCCGCGCTGAAGAAGTTTCGGGAGATCGTCCAGCAACAGGGTGGCGACGCAAGTACAATCGACGATCCCAAGCGCTTGCCCCAGGCGCGGCATCGGATTCCGCTTCCGAGCCCTGCCGCCGGTTTTATCGAAGCCATCCAGTGCGAACAGGTAGGGATTGCCAGCCTGGTCTTGGGCGGGGGCCGCGAAAAAAAGGAAGACGTCATCGATCCTGCCGTCGGCCTCGTCCTGCACAAGAAGATTGGCGATCCGGTCCAGAAGGGCGAACCACTCTGCACCATTCATTACAACTCCGATGCCCGGCTCGGCAGCGCGCAGAATCTACTGCAGGGAGCGTATCGTATCGCGGAGAAGCCTCCGGCGGCGCTGCGCCCATTGATCCATCGCATCATCACCGGGACGGGAGAGCGGGCATGACGGCTCAAGGCCGGCGTCTGATCCACCTCCGCTTCCCTGCGGGCCCGGATTTCGATACCACTCAACCTTTAATCTGCATGACTGGGAGGCCTGAATGGGCCGTCTGACAGGACTTCTGGGCTTGGCCACGATGTTGGGCTTGGCCTATCTTTTTTCCAGCAACCGCCGCGCCATCCGGCTCAAGACTGTTGCTCTGGGCCTTTTTCTGCAGTTCCTGTTTGCCATCTTTGTGCTGCGCTTCAACTTCGGCCGCGCTCTGCTGGAATGGGCCGGCCACGGCGTCGAAGATTTCCTGGAGTATTCCTTCGCCGGTTCGCAGCTGGTGTTTGGCGAATTTGGCCGGAAGAATGGCCACGTCGGAATGATCTTCGCCTTCCAGGTGCTGCCCACGGTTATTTTTATCTCCGCATTCTTTGCCGTGCTTTATCACTTCGGCGTGATGCAGTTCATCATCCGCCAGATGGCGAAGGTCATGATCCGTATGGGCGCGAGCGGCGCTGAATCGCTCGACGTGGCCGCCAGCATTTTCATGGGACAGACCGAGGCCCCGCTCACCATCCGCCCCTACCTGCCGACGCTCACCCGGTCTGAGATGATGACGGTAATGACCGCCGGTATGGCCCACGTCTCCGGCGGCATCATGGGGGCCTACATTCTCTACGGCGTCGAGGCCAAAAACCTGCTCAGCGCAGTCATCATGACCGCGCCCGGCACCATCCTGATGGCAAAAATGTTTGTTCCCGAAACCGAAGAGCCGGTCACCAGCCCACACCTCAAGTCGGAGGGCGAAACAAAAACCTCCCTGGTCACGGACATCGACCCGGACGCGATCACTAAGGACGAGAACGTTCTGGGCGCGATCACACGCGGCACCATCGACGGTTTGCATCTAGCCCTGAACATCGCGGCCATGCTGATCTCCTTCCTTGCCCTGATCGCCCTGGTCAACGGCGTTTTCGCAGGAATCCACAACCACATCACCCACTGGTTCCCTTCCAGCCTGGAGCAGGTCTTCGGTGTAATCTTCGCCCCCATAGCTTTTGTCATCGGCATTCCCTGGCACGACTGTGACGTCGTGGGCAATCTTTTGGGAACGCGTATGGTGATCAATGAATTGGTCGCCTACGGCATGCTGGGCGCACAGAAGGCGACGCTCGATCCGCGAACCTTCGCAATTGCCACGTTTGCACTCTGCGGATTCGCGAACTTCAGTTCGATTGGAATTCAAATCGGAGGCATCAGCGCGCTGGCGCCCAACAAACGCGGCGAGCTGGCCAAGTTGGGCTTCCGCGCCATGATCGCCGGCACCATGGCAAACCTGATGTCGGCGTCAATTGTAGGCATCTTGCTGCAGTAATCTCTCGTATTGTCATCCTGAGCGGAGGGTGAACTTCGCTACGCGAAGTTCGCGCGGAGTCGAAGGACCCCTATGAGCTTAACTTCGTGATTTACCGGAGTGGGCCCTGTTCTCGCGAGGTTCTTCAGGAAGCAAGTGGAGCTTATTGAGGTCCTTCGATTCGGCTGCGCTCAGGATGACAGGTTAGGTCAACCCAGCCCAGGCAACGCTGGCAAAGGGATCGACCGACGCCAGTGTAGAGAGGACATCCATCGACTCCACAGCTTTCTCCGCCATCATCTGATCGAGAATCAGCGGAACCTCAAAGATGGCGCAATTCTTATAGGCGCCAACGTTCCTGCGAAACTCCGCAAAGTTTTTTTCCTCGAGCAATCGTTCCACCGCGGTCCCGATCTCGCGGAAGTCTTGCACCACCATTCCCATCCGGTTTTCGGTGAGCCAAGTGCCGTTGTAGCGCTCCTGCGGCATGGTCCGCGCGTTGTGGTCGGTAATCACCGGCAAGCCAAACTGCAAGGCCTCGCTGATGCTTCCCGGCCCCGGTTTGCCAATAAAAAAGTCCGCCAGCGACATGAAATAGTCGACCTTGGTTGTGAAGCCTTCGATCACCGCAGGCCTGGTAAGTCCCAGACCGCGCAATTTGGCTGCCAGGTCAAGATTGTGTCCGCACAGGAAAATCAGCTGCACCGGCTTCGAAGTCTGTTGCAATTTTTTCGCTATTTCCAGCATCGACGCCGACCCGTGGCCGCCAAACATTACGATCCCGACCGGCAAGTCGGCCTGCAAGCCCAGTTTGATTCGTTCCCTGGCTCGATCGATTTCCGGCGTGCGATAGAACGATGGCTTCAGGATCATGCCCGAGGTCTCCCACACTCGCCCCTTGGGATGTCCCATCGCCAATGCCTGCTGCTTGGCACGCGCGCTTCCGCAGATAATGAACTCCGACTCCGGCACAATCCAGAAATTCGGCGGATAGTCTGCCAGATCGGTGAGCAGCGTTACGAAAGCAGCGTTCGGCATTTCCGAGCGAATGCTCTGCGCCAGGCAACGATTGAAATGCGGAATCACGGAGAGAACCAGGTCGGTGGGGTTTTGCGCCCAGTAGTTCCGCAGAATCCGAACGATCCGCGAATGATGCAGTTGTATGGTGCGCTGCAGAAGGGAGAGCAACGGCGGCGTGAGGCGGGTCCAGCCTTTTCTCAGCAGCAGGTTGTAGCCGTCTTGAATTCTCAGGCCCGTAGCCCTGTGAACAAAGTCAATCGGCTCCAGCAATTCTTGCAGGTTCACCAGCGTGACGTTCCAGGGATGATATTGCCCTTCCAGAACGGTCTTCAACGCTCCAGCGGCACTGCGGTGTCCACCACCTGCGTCGTGAAAAACAATCGTGAGGTTATGCATCGCCAACCTCCTGCACTGCGAGGGTCTACCCCCGCAATCAGCTTCTCAGGCTGCTCTTAAGGTCAGATCAAAGCTGCATTAATTTTCCGTGAATAAAAGGCGGGGCAGAACAAGTAACGTTACCTTCAGGTTACAAGAGCTTCCTTTATTTAAGTGGCGTCATCCTGAGCGAAGTCCCTCAGGAGGTTAGGGGAGTTGTTTTATTTCAGGGCACGGTGGTCGAGAGCGGAGGGCACGGCTCGCCGGTTGGAACCGCCAGTCCATTGCCACGGACGATCTCACTGAATAATTTCGCGCTGCTGCGCATCGTACGATCTTGGGTTTCCGGATCGAGCGCCACCAAACCGAAGCGCAGCTTCCAGCCTTCGTTCCATTCGAAATTGTCGGTCAGCGTCCAGTGCAGATAGCCGCGAATGTCGTAGCCCTGTGCAATCAATCCGTGCAATTCGCGCATGACATTTACGATCAACCAGGGGCGAATCTGGTCTTCGGCATCCGGCACGCCGTTTTCCATGATGTATATCGGCTTGCCCAATCCCGCGGCACGCTTGACCGCGTCGCCGATGGCCTGAGGATAGGCCTCTCCGTATGGCCGCTCGACACCGGGATCGCCCTGCGGCACATGCGTGGGCACAAATACGTTGGCAAAAAAAGTCTTTGCGCTCCGGGGATCGAACGCAACATGAAAGCGGCTGTACACATTCAGCCCCACGAAGTCACAGCAACCTTTCACCTCGTCGTCGCGGCCATTGAGCAAGCCGAAAGGAAATCCCAGGCGTCCGGTCTCGATCAGATCGAAGAAAGTGTGATTGAAAAGCCGGTCCAGCAGGCTGGCAACCCATCGATTGGCCATCCCCGGCACTGCCTCGAACACCACATAGTGCTGGGCCCACCCGACCTGCGCCTCCGGCACCCGTTCGTGGATCGCGCGATAGGCCAGCACGTGAGCTCGCGCCTGAACCCGATTGACCCGGAGAGCATTCAGCAGCTGCCCTTTGCGGCCTGGAGGAAATTCTCCCAACACGTATCCGCACGCTGCGTAAACGTTGGGCTCGTTGAACGTCACCCAAAACCGGCAAAGGTCCCCCACCGCGTTGACTGCCGCTCGCGTGAAGCGTTCGAAAAGCTGCGGCGCATCCGCGCGGAGAAACGCTCCCCGTTGCTCAAACCATCGCGGGTGAGTGAAGTGATGCAGACAAACGATCGGCTCGATCCCTCGCTGGCGCAGCCCCTCCAGCATCTGTCGATATCGTTGCAGCGCGGCCGGATCAAAACGGCCGTCTTCGGGTTCAATACGGCTCCACTCCAGCGAGAGCCGCAGCGCCTTCATCCCCATGTCGCGGGCGATATCGAAGTCACGCTCGGCATTCTCCCACCAGTCGCAGGCCTTGCCGCAACTGTCGCCGGATTTAATCCGCCCCGCCAGCTCCCAATCGGACCATTGATTGATGTTGTCACCTTCAACCTGGTGCGCCGCGGTGGACACGCCCCACAGAAAGTCTTTGGGAAATCGGAGACAGGGTTCAGGACTTGAGCTGTCGAAGTCCACTTCATTCATAGTTTTTATTCTACGATACCGGTCTTCACGGAAGCACGGCGCTTCTGAAGAGGATAGTTACCACTGGCGAAGCCTCAGGCTTCGATTTTTGCCGGCTGGGCAATGGCGCGCACCTTTTCCAGAAGCTCCGTCGCGCTTTCGCCGGGGTCCAGTTTCTCAAAGTTCTCATCCAGCACCACCACGGAAACCGAGGGATCGATTTCCTCAAAAAGCTTCTTGGCCGAGACGCCATGCACCGACTGTTGCTTCGGGCCCAGGATGACAAGCTTTGCCTTGGTGGCCTTCATAAGAATTTTCGCATCCGGTACGTTGGCGGTGGTCAACGCGCTATAGCCTGCCCGGCACAGCACCTCCCGCAGAAAGGTTCGCACGTTAAGCGAATCGAAAACGCACAGCACGCGCAATTGCGTGTTGCCGGACTTCTCCTTGGAGTAGCGCGAGCCCAGATAGGCGGCAATGATGGCTTCCGCCTCCGACTCGTAGGTCTCGAACATGGGCAGCAGGCTGGTCATCTCCAGCGTCTTGCGTAATCGCGGCTGCACTCCGCAAAGTTTGATATCCCCGCCCTTGGCGCGCGCGGTCGAGACCAGGCGCACCAGCGCCCCCAGTCCGCTGCTGTCGACGAAATCCACCTGCTCCAGTTGCAGAACAACATCGCCATGGTTGGGCAGAATATCTCCCAAATGGGCTTGCAGCGAGAATACTTCTCCGCCCGCGACGATCCGGCCGTTGCATTGCACGATCATCACGTCGCCCACCGGGCGGCTGTTCATAGTCAGTGGCATTATTCTCTCCAATCGTCCGGTCTAGCCGGTTCAGGCTGGGCTTCCGGGCGCCGCGAAAGTCCCAAACACTATAGCTGCCAACCCCATTCAGGACAACAAAATCACTGCATGATGGACTCGCGAATGGTGCCTTAGCGCTAACGTGCTGGCGCTTCCCAGTTCGTCATCGGCTGAAATCAAGAGAGAATATGATTGGCAAATCTATGGGGAATAGTGTCCCGCTCCCGGAGAAATCGACCGTTCGCATAATCCTTGCGGCCTGCGTTGGATATGCCCTGTTGCTGGTGGCGTTCTGGCTGCTGGCGGTCCACTTCGCCGTGGAAGAACGCATCCACGGTCACATGGCCAGCAGTTTCACGGCATTCGCTCTGCTTCTCGCACCCTATTGGTTTTTCGGCTTCGGCGCGGCGGAAATCCTCCAACGACCTCTCACGAATTCCGCGCTCCGCGTGCTGGCTGCCGGGCTTTTTCTTTTCCCCTACCTGGTCTTTGCCGTGCCCCGCGGCCAGTTTCGCTGGATTGATGCGCTTGTGCTGTTCAGCATCCCGGTCGGGATCGCCGCGCTCTTCGAGTTTCTGCCTCCCGGCGGCATGCGGCCGGCAATCAACAAACTGTACTGGCAGGACGTGGTTGCTCTCGCTGTGGTTGGCTTGCCCGTGGAGTTCGGCTGGATCCGTGGAAGCTTCCCTCAGCCCGGCTTGACCGCGCTGCCGAAGATCCTCCTGGTGGACGCGGCCCTATATGCCTTCCTGGTCGTGCGCCGGTTGGAGGGCGTGGGTTACGATTTTCGCGTTCGTGCCCGCGACCTGGCGATCGGACTGCGTGAATGCGCTTTCTTCGCTCCGATTGTTATCACCTTAGGCATCTGGATCGGTTTCATCACGCCTCATCGCGGTATTCCCTCCGCCGCATCGGCATCCGCCGCGCTGGTCGTCACATTCTTTTTCGTTGCCATTCCGGAAGAGTTATTCTTTCGCGGCCTGCTCCAGAATCTACTCGAACCGCGAATTGGTTACCGCGGTTCGTTGCTCGTAACCTCGGTCATCTTCGGGCTCTCCCATTTCAACAAGCCGCTGCCCTTCAATTGGCGATACGTCTTGCTGGCCACGATTGCTGGAGTCTTCTACGGTCGCGCCTGGCACGATCGCCGCCGTTTGTTGTCCTCGGCAACTACCCACACCCTGGTGGATGTCATCTGGTCGTTGTGGTTTCGCTGAATAGAAGCTCTCAACGATGGTAATGCAGGTAGCCCAGACCCACCGTCATGTGGTGCGTGATCGCATCCGGCATGGAAATCGCCAGACACAGACCCAGGATGCCGTGGACAAGTCCCAGCGCATAAAGATTGCGGTGGCGGAGGAAGAGCGTACACGCGACCAGCCCGAAAGCGAAAGTCGCAACCACGAGCACGGGATTCGGAAGATGTGCCGCCGAAAATAGTACTGCCGCGGCTATTACCGCCCCCGATTCGTCGGGCAAGATACTCAGCAGCCGGAGCAGAAAGTAATCCTGCAAGATGAACTGTTGCTCGAAAGCCCAAAGCAGATAACCGGCCAGGTGCAATCCCAGCGGCTCAGCGCCCTTTAACGGATGCAGTGTACGCAGAGCAAGCGCGACCGAAACCATGGCACCCGCGAGCATGACGCCCCCACAGACGATCCATAGAAAGCTTCGCAGGCTGGGAATCCGCAAACCTAAAGTGCCAGCATCCGGTCGTCTGCCAACCGTGGTGGCCACAATCCAGGCAAATGCAATCCAAAAAATAAAACGCTGAGTGGGCCGGGGCGTCCACATTACCAACTGGATAAGCCCGAAGCAGATCGCGAGCTCGATCAAATCGCGAGACCACAGCTTCGAGTGGCTTGGTACGGTTAAATTATTTCATGCGGGAGCGACGGATTCAGAGCCATGCGCCAAAGCGGGCTTCAGAGCCATGCGCCAAATTGGTAGTGGGTCAGTCTCGTGAACCCATTGCTGTTACCCATTGTCATTCCGAACCGATTTATCGGTGAGGAATCTGCTTCGGCGCCCAAAACAGCAGATTCCTCGCGCGATACTCCCGCGCTTCCGGAATGACAATTCCTGTACCGATTCAAAACTCACCCAGTACCGCGAAATTTGCAATTTGGTGGAGCTAGTCGGGATCGAACCGACGGCCTCGTCGTTGCGAACGACGCGCTCTCCCAGCTGAGCTATAGCCCCACGTTGAGGTAACACGGATCGAGCGGTACCAGCGATTTTAACAGCGTTTTCAGCCGGAAACCACTCCAGGATAACGCTTAGAGGACGCCAGAAAAATATGTTTACCTGACGCGCCATTCCACGTCTAATCAAAGAAGAATGTTTACCCCGATTCAAACCGGCGGACGTCGGCCCCGGCTGGCGATGTACGGCTCCGTGGCCGCTCACGTTGTGTTCTTACTGTGGCTCCTGCACCCGGCCAGCCCGAAACTCGTCGCCTCATCGTTTGTAGTGAACGGCGATCACGGCACTCACATCGCGCATCTGTATTGGCCGTCCCAACCAACTCCCGCCCCGACCGATGCGTCAGCGGGTACTGCCGCCACCGATTCGCGCCAGCAGTTGAACGCGCGTATCACCTGGAGACATCGCGCCAAAGCCGCCAAGGCGACTCAGCAGGAACCGCCACACCCCAAGGTTGGACTCGACGACCAGACCAGCGCGCCCGGGCAAGCTGCTCAGGCCCGCTCCGCCGGCTCTCCCTTGGGTACCGTTCTCGAAGGTCCCTTAACCGGAGAAGAAGTTCGCCCCGCGCTTCCGGTGGTCTCTCCCGATCCTCACGTTGCAGCCGACGAATTGGGCAGCCTGCAGGGGGATGTCATCGTCGAAGTCACCATCGACGACAAGGGCAACATCGTCCACAAAGTTGTAGTCCAGAGCTTGGCTCCAGCAATCGATAGTAAAGTGCTCGAGGCCTTGGACAATTGGCGCTTCCGCCCCGCCACGCGCAACGGAGTCGCCATCGCCTCCAAGCAGGACGTCTACTACCACTTCCCGCGCCAAAGCAAAGGCTAGTGTAAACGCGAGCGCCCCGCTCGTGCGGCAGCGGCACGGTCTTGCACGCACCTCCCGCTATAATGTTGTGGTGTCCTCCGATCAGGTTCGACAGATAGCCTCCGCGGACTTCCCGACGCGCTGGGGCAAGTTCCGCATCTACGGGTTTCGCGGTGAATTTGGCACTCCCGCATCGCCCCGCGACGAAGACGCAGTCGCTCTGGTCATGGGAGACATCCATTCCGCCCCGCCCTTGCTCCGCATCCACTCGCAATGCCTTACCGGGGATGTCTTCGGCTCCCTGCGTTGTGATTGCCGCGAACAACTGGAGATCGCGCTGGCGATGATTGCGGAGCAAGGCGCTGGCATCTTGATCTATGAGCAGCAGGAGGGCCGCGGCATCGGTCTGATGGCCAAGCTGCAGGCTTACGAATTGCAGGACCAGGGGCTGGACACGGTAGAGGCCAACGAACGCCTCGGGTTCAAAGCCGACCACCGCGAGTTCACGCTGCCCGCTGAAATCCTGAAAGCACTCGGCGTTTCAAGCGTGCGCCTGCTCTCGAATAATCCCGACAAAGTGGCCGCACTGGAAAAAGGTGGGATTGTCGTAGCCGAGCGAGTGCCCTGCGAAGCCGCACCCTCAGCCCACTCCGAAGATTACCTCAAGACCAAGAAGGAAAAGTTGGGCCACCTGTTCACCTCGCGCTAAGCTTCGGTAGCGCCGGCATCCTGCCGGCTGTCCCGAGGGCGTCCCGCCCTCGGCGCCGGAGGCAAGGCAGCTTGTAGCTTCTGGCTTCTAGCTCAATCTTAGCTAGGAGCCAGGAGCTAGAAGCCGCTTCAATACAGCGGCACCTTAGGATCCACCGTTCGCGCCCAGCCGTCGATCCCGCCGCGCATCGATTGCACTTTCTCGAAACCCTGCTGCCGCAGCCAGTTGGTGACACTCAAGGATCGCACTCCGTGATGGCACATCACGACAATGTGTTCCTCTGGATCAAGTTCCTGGTTGGCGCGCGAGGGAACATCACCCATCGGAATATTTGTGCTGCCTTCCAGGCGCGACTTCTCCAACTCCCAGGGCTCGCGAACATCCAGCAAAGTGAATTTATCGCCCCGCTTGAGCATCGCTTTAACTTGCGCGGCCCCGATTTCGAAATCCATGAATGCTGCTCCTAGCTCCTAGCTCCTAGCTTCTAGCTTCTGGCTTGAAACGACTAGCTCCAGGTTTGGTTAGGCCAGGAGCTAGAAGCCAGGAGCCAGGAGCGCTCTAATACCCAAAATCCGTCGGCGCCGCATACGCATGCTGCTTGACGCCCAATTCTTCTACGCGGCAAGCTCCCAACTGGTTCATGTATCCAACGCGATCGGCGACACCATGCACCCAGCGTTGCAACCAGGCCGCGCTGTCGGCTTCGGTCTTGGTTTGCTCGTGATACTGACGGAAGAAAGCGTTGTCGCGCTTGTAACATCCCTGCACCGGCGAGGGATGTGCCCCGTGCCGGCACTCGACCACAGCGTTAACCAGAAATCCGGGAATCACGGTGCGATTCGGATCGCTCGCAATCACCTCCGGGTCGACCACTTCCTCCGCCACCACAATCACGCGCCTGGCCGCGCGAACCGCCTCGATCATCACCCCGAAGTTGCCCCAGCAGTGAGCATTTCCTTCGCGATCCGCGCGCTGCAGATGAACCATAGCCACGTCAGGAGTAAGCGCCTTAACCGCATGCAGCTTGTCTTTTTTACGTAGGGGCGAACGCCCTCGTCCGCCCATACCAGTCTCAGCCTCGCCCGATTCGATCTCGTCAAAAGGCGAATCAATCTCCGCGAAGAAGTCATTGTCGCGCGCCACATCACTGCCCAGCGCAGTCCGTGTCGGCAGGAACGGAACCCCCATGGCCGCCGCCTGCAACGCCAGCGCCACCGTAAAATTGCTCAGGTTGACGACCTTCAGCCCGCCTTGCTCGACCGCCCGGCGGAAGTTGTAAGCCGAACCCATCATCACGTTGCCCACCCAGGCCGCGATGACTCGATCCACGCATCCCCCGGCAATCATCTGGTCGAAGAGAACGTCAGAGATCGGCCCGATGAGATTTAGACCGCGCTTCTTCTGCCGGATGATTTCGTGGCCCGCGGCAAACGGAATCATCTGCTCCATCTGCAGGCCAAGGGCAACAGAAGCGCCGTCCGGCACCAGCTCGGCAATAGCTTCGCGCATCGAGACCAGCTTGGACATTTGGGAACCTTACTTGCCCTTCCACACCGGCAGACGTTTCTCGAGAAATGCGTTGATTCCCTCCTGCACGTCTTCCGTTTTCATCAATTCTTCGAGATAGATTGTTTCAGCCCGCGCCAGCCCCTTGTCGAAATGCATTGCATCCCACGCATAATTCGCCTTCTTGGTGATGGCCAGCGCTGCCAGACTCAACTTAGAAAGCTGCTGCACGACTTCCTGCACCGTCGCATCGAGCTCGACGTCGGCAACCGCACGGTTGGCCAACCCGATGCGCGCCGCCTCTGTCCCGGTAATGCTGCGGCCGGTCAGGATCAAATCGGCCGCATGCTTTGGCCCGATCAGCGCCGCCAAGGCCGTTGCCGCCACTGGCGGATAACATCCCAGCTTGATTTCAGGAAATCCCCACGATGCGCCTTCGGTGGTGTAAACCAGGTCGCAGATCATGGCCAACTCCGCCCCTCCGCCCAGACAATGGCCGCGCACGGCGGCAATCGTCACTTTCTTGCTGTTCACCAGCGCACGAATCACGCCGTGAAACTTGGCCAGCATGCTTGCGACTTTGTCTGGAGTATGTGCGGCAACATCCACGCCAACCGAGAACGATTTGCCCGCGCCACTCAATACCAGCGTAGATACATCGGAACGGGCCTCAACTTCAGCCAGTGCTTGCGCCAGTTCATCCATCATGGCGATATCGATCACGTTCAGCGCGGGATGATGGAGCGCAACCCGCGCTAACGGAGGCTCGAAATCCAGCTTGATGCGCAATTGCGTGCGGGTTCCGCTTGCCATTTATTTTGTCCAGAAGCCGGCTACGTCATATTTACGGATCGCCTTGAGTTCTTCCGCCGTCGGCTCCGGCGTCGAGGTCACGTCGCTCGACACTCGCAGCGGCCATCCAGTATCTCGCAACACGTCCTCCACTTGGACGCCCGGATGCGTGGACGATAAATAGGCTTCACCGTCGTCGCCGAACCGCAGCACCGCCTTGCTGGTAATCGCCGCAGCCGGACCACCACGAGTCAATCCCACGCGCTGCCGCCAGCCGCGCCCGTCGCCGTTGCCCGGACTTGTGACATACGAGACTCGCTCCGGCAAGCGCTCTTTGCTGTGTTCCAGCAGGACTACGAAACGCTGCGCCAGCGAGGCAATGTCACAGGCGCCGCCCGAGCCCGGCAGCCGTATCATTCCCTTTGCCCCACGTACTTCGGTCGAGTTGAGGTTGCCAAAGCGATCCACTTCAGCCGCTCCCAGAAAGCCGAGTTGCACCCGCCCCGATTGCAATAAGCTCATCACGCCGAGCATGTCCAGGCACTGGGTCGCGTTCTTAATGTTCGCGGGATCAGCCATGGTGTAAATCAGCTCCGGCGAAGGCGTACTCCGGATCACGCCATTTTCAAAAAGTCCGACCGCATTCGGAGCATGAGTTTTCTTGGCTACGACGAATGCGATCAATGGCAGTCGCATCCCCACAAACACCACTTCCCCGTCGCGGATTTCGCGGGCCGCGCTGACCACCATCAATTCGCCCGGCTTATACGCCACGGTAGGCATAGAGCAACTGAGAACCGAGAACTGTAAACTGAAAACCGGGTTACTAACCTCAGTGCTTCACGGCCCGGAGGAAGTTTTACAAATTAATTGCAGACTTCCGCACCTCGCCAATCGAAGCCAGCGGATCGCGCGCGCCTTCCTTGGGCGCAATCCATTTCTTCTCGCTGCCGATAATGTCCAGCAGCAATTTCTTGTCTTCCGCCGATGGCAAATATTCCTTCAAATGCTGCTCGTAGGAACTGCCATCAATCGCCTCGCCGGTCTCCGCATGAACTTTCTGGCCCGCCCAACGCCCAATATTGCGGTTGAACTTGATATGGGGTGCGTAAAGCTTCGGTTGTCCGGGTTGCAGGTAGCTGTTGAAGCGCGAGATCAAGCCCGCCACTTCGTCGCGATATAGATTCCGGTTGTAGTCGTTCAGGTCATCGAGATCCGCCGGCTGCTCATTTTTCGGCTCGTCATATCGTCCCTTGATCCCCCAAACGTAAGCCCAGTGCGCCGACGAAGAATGGTCGGTCCCGAACAGGTCATAGGAACTCGAAATCCACTTGTTGAGATATTTCTGAATCAGCCAGCCGGGGACGACGCCCGCCTCGACAATCCGTCGCAACCCGTCGTTTCCCGTTCCCATGTGGAACGCTTCCTCGCGCAACATGTAAGACATGGAACGCCCCAGCGGGGCGAAGGCGGAATACTTGAACATCTGTAATTGGAATTTGCCATCGCGGTCGACGAAATCGGTGTAGGTGAAAAAGTCCATCCAGTTGTCCACTTCCACGTTGAAGGCGCCCAACAGGCGCTTGTTCTCAAAGGCGCGGCGCTCCAGCATTTTTTGCGCTTCGACTTTGCCCGAGTAACCAAAGTGGTCCACCAGCAGCGCACACATCTGCCAGCCGTGACGCATTTCTTCAATCATGACGCGGGTAATGGCGCGGCGGTCCCAGTCGGTGGGAGCGCTTTCGAAGAGATAGCGCTGCTGCTCCACGCTGGCAAATTCGGTATCGCCCTGGTACACGATCATGTTGATCAGCGCGTCGCGCATCTGCTGGGTCGGCACCTGGCGCAGGTTTTCCCACTTGCGGCGGCCCTTGTACGAGCCGAACTGTATTTCCTCGGTCTCGATGGCGCCGAAGAGCGTATCAAACTTGAAGCTGGCAATTTCGTCGTGGTTGACGCCAATCTCCTTGCGCCAATCGTCGAAAAGTCCAACCCAGTCGCTGAAAGTTCCGATCTTCGCTACTTTACCTGGCATAACACCTCTTAACTCGTAGCGCCGGCATCTTGCCGGCTGTGTGGAGGGCATCCTGCCCTCCGCCTCGCGCGCAGACAACCGGCGCCACGCTACACTATTTCGCCTTGAATACCGCCGGCCGCTTCTCCACGTACGCGGCCAGTCCCTCTTTCGCATCTTCGCTCTGGAACAGGAGTTGCTGATTCTCGCGCTCCACGGCCAGTGCCGATTCCATCGGAATTTCCCAGCCCGTCTGCACCGCGCGCTTGATCCGCCCCACCGCCTTCGCCGCCTTGTTCGGCGGGCAGAACTGGCGGGCGTATTCCATGATGTTCTCCATGAAATTCTCGCGCTGGTAAATATCGTTGACGATGCCCAGCTCTTTCGCTTCCTCGAACGAAAAAGTGTTGCCCGTCACCATCAGCTCGATCGCCTTGCTCTTACCCACGATGCGCGATAGCCGCTGTGTGCCGCCAGTACCCGGAAGTACGCCGAGATTCACCTCGGGCAGCCCAATCTTGCCTGCATCCTGCCGCGCGATGCGAATGTCCGCGGCCATGGCAATCTCCAGCCCGCCGCCCACGCAATGTCCGTTCAGCGCCGCAATCACCAGCTTGGGCGTGTGCTCCAGCCGCAGCAGAGTCTCATTGGCATGCAGACAGAAGTAGTACTTAAAAGTTGGATCGACGCTGACCAGCATCTTAATGTTCGCGCCCGCCGAGAAAAACTTGTCCCCCGCGCCCGTGAGCACGATCACGTAAACATCGTTGTCCATGCGCGCCTTGAGAATCGCCTCATCCAGCTGCCGGTTCATCTCATAGGTGTAGGTATTGGCCGGCGGATCGGACAATTCGATTACCGCGACCCCTGCATCGACGCGATAGTTGATCAGTTGTTTCGTGGTCTCGCCGCTAGCCGGCTGCACTGTCGTCGCCATGGTCGTACTCCTTTTCGCAATGGTTGAAATATCGTTTCAGCCTGATGTTGCTGGTCTCTTCTTCAGCGATCCCCTGTTCTGTGGTCCCCCGTTTTGTGGTCCCCCATTTTGTGATACCACGCGTGGGGTCGTGCCAATGCCGTTCAGAAAAATGTCCGCCATCTCGCGCGCCAGTTCCGCCGCGTCGGCGTCGATCCGCGGGTTATACCAGGTGTAGATCCAATTCATCATGCCAAACAGGCTAAGCACCGCAGTGCGGCTCGAGAACTCCAGCCCTCGGGCCTGTTTGTAGCCGTCCAGCAGTTCGATGCAAATGCGGTAATACTCGCGCTTGATCGCCGCAATCTCGGCGCCAAAGCCGTTCTTCAGCACATCATCCTCGTGCGAGAGCACCTTCATCGCCTTCTGATTAGCCAGAAAGTATTCCAGATGATTGAGGATGAACATGCGAACCCGCTGTGCCGGATCTGAGACTTCATCCAACCGCGGGCGCAGCCGATCCAGGATTGTGCTGAACGTATGTTTCTGGATCAGGTATAGCAGCTCCTCTTTGGATTCGAAGTAGTAGTACAAATTGGAGAGCGAAACCCTGCTGGCCCGGGAAAGATCGCGCATCGACGCGGCGGCATAGCCCTTATCGCAAAAAACGTTGGTGGCATGGACAAGAATCCGCGCCAGCCGACGATCGAAACGACTCTCGAGCCGGGGGCCGGAAGCCGTTCCACGACGGCGCGAAGCCAGTTGCGACTGGATGGAAGAAGCCGTTGCCATAGTTCGAACGTTCGTTCAAATAATAGCACAAGAGCGCTCTAGCTTCTAGCTCCTGGCTTCTAGCCAAGGCAACGGGTTCAAGTTGTAACTAGGACCAGAAGCGAGCACCTATTCCAGATTCGAAAACAGCGACTTGCCGCCAACGGCCGCAACCAGATGCAAATGGTCGGAAGGGATCAACTTCTGGACGTGCGGAAGATCATCGTCAGTCAGCGCCAGATACCAGCGCTCGGGCTGCGCCCAAAGACGCGAAAAGTCATCGTCATTGATAAACACGGGCGGCGCGTCCGGCGCGTAGGAACCATATTCCAGATTGAAGAACCGGCCGTTCAGCATCAGACACTTGTCCTCGGTGTAAAACAACAGCGAGGAGATCGCATTATGGTTTCCGTAAATGATCAACTGTCCTCGGGGCGCCCGCTTGAGCGCTTCCGCGATGGGACGCGACGACAGATACGGATCGAACGTCACCAGCGCCAGCCGCGCTGCCTGGAAAAAGATCACCATCATGACTGCCATGGCGAGCAGCGCGCGTTCACCCCGCAGACGCCATGCCCCGATCGCCCCGATGATGAACGCCACCCCTGCGATCACCAGGGGCAGCCGCAAATAAGCGAACGATTTGAGTGTGAGGTCGTGCATGTGTCCGAGTGAGAGCGTGTAGGCCTCGGAGTTTTGCGTGAGGGCGGTCGAAATGTCTCCCGGCGTCGGCAGCCCCCGCACGCTTATCAGGATTCCGCAGATTGCGATCGCGGCGCACCCGGCCACTACCGATATGACCCTCGCTCCCACGCGAATCGAATGGTCGCTGGCGGCAACCCCACACGCCAGCAACAACGCCAGCGCGGGATAAATCGGCATCGAATAGTACTCCTGCGTCGTCGACAGCGTGAAGAACACCATCACCAGGCCAATCCAGCACAGCGCCAGCAATCGCGCGCGGCCTTGCCGGTCCAGCGGCTTGTAACTCAGCCGCCCCAACGTCGGCAGGTAAACGCTCCAGGGAAAAAGCCAGATCAAGTGGAACAGCCAGAAGTAAAGGCGCGGTACCGTATTGTAGTCCCGGGGATAACGCTTGTTCAGAAAGCGCAGCACTTGCTCATTGATGAAATAAAACCAGAAGAAGCCGTGATACTGCCCCGGGCCGGCATGCATGGTGAAATCAAAATAAGGCGGATTCCGTATGGTAGCCAGCACATGCCAGGGCGCTGCGATGGCCATGAATATCAAAAATCCCGTAAAAGGATAGAGCCGCTTCCAGGTCCAGCGATCGAACAAACGCCGCGTGAACACAAGAAACAAAAAAGCGATGCCAAGCGGAAACACCAGCCCGATCAGGCTCTTGAGCAAGAGCCCGGCCGCTAGACTCGCCGCCATCACGTAAGCCCACAATCGCGGATGCTTTTCTTCCGCATCCAGCGCGCGCAGAAACGCCCACAGCGACACCGTCACCGAAAGCGTAAGGATCACATCCGGGATCACAATGCGAGTGAAAAGAAACAACCCGATGCACGTGGACAAGAACAGCCCGGCATAGAATCCCGCCTTGGGCGAAAACGCCCACCGCCCAAAGCGGAACGTCACCCAACACAGCGCAATCGCAGCCAGAGCACTGGGAATTCTAGCCACCCAGTCGTGGATTCCAAACACGGAATAAAAAATCGCGGTGATCCAATACTTGAGCGGAGCCTTGTCGAGAAATGCCACACCATCCAGCCGCGCGGTCACCCAATCCCCGGATTGCAGCATGTTGCGCGCGATCAGCGCCTGCGAGGCATCCACGTCATCCATCAAGGAGGGAGGGCTGATGATTCCGCTGAGAAAAATGATCGCCGCAAACCCAACGACAATCCACTCATACCGGCGGCTCATAGGGAGATCGCTCTTCGAGGATGGTTCAGGATTTTGCTGAGGGGTAGTGGAAGGATCCAGAATGGGTGCCATCGACTGTTTAGTCTGACACTTCTTCCTCGTTCCTCTGGGCACGAATGACACAAGCAACGTCGTACGGAGTATGGCGGCCGCGGCTCTGGTAATAGTGTCGCACCTGCATCTCGGCCAGCAACCCCAGCGCCAGCAGCTGCACGCCGGCGAGTATCAGCACCGCGCTGAAGATAAGAAGGGGGCCGTGGTCGGTCATGATGCGCATGCCGTAGAGCAGCTTCCACAGCAGCATCCATAGGCTAAGCGCGCCGCCGCCGAAAATTGCCATCACGCCCGCCGTGCCGAAGAAATGCAGCGGACGAGAGAGATAACGCAACAGGAATCGGACCGTAAGCAAGTCGAAAAACACCGGAAGCTTACTGGCCATCCCATACTTCGAGACGCCGAACTCACGCGGCGCGGTGGTGATAGGAACTTCGCAAATCCGTGCCCCGCGCCGGAGCGCGAGCACTGGAATCAGCCGCTGCAATTCGCCATAAATCGGGACTTCTGAAACCAGCTGACGCTTATACGCCTTGAACCCGCCGCCCCAGTCGTGGATGCGAACCCCGGTCAGTTTTCCCAGCACCCAATTGGCGCAATGCGTTGCCAGGCGCTGCAGCAACGAACCTTCATGCTGGTTGCGCCATCCGCAGACGATGTCAAAGCCCTCTTCCAGTCGCTCGATAAACTTTGGGATGTCGGCCGCATCATGCTGCAGGTCCCCGTCCATGGTAATGACGAAATCCCCGCGCGCGGCGTTGAAACCTGCG
Organism: Terriglobia bacterium; assembly: GCA_963822555.1. Classification (GTDB taxonomy): domain Bacteria; phylum Acidobacteriota; class Terriglobia; order Terriglobales; family Acidobacteriaceae; genus JAIQFF01. The sequence goes on along the minus strand of CAWGHY010000002.1, from coordinate 1,092,829 downwards.
CCCAGCGCGACTGACTTGCCCGCGTTATGGCGCAGAGCCACCACCGTGACCCGGCTATCTACCTGGGCGATTTCTTGCAGAAGGGGAAAACTGCCGTCGGTGCTGCCATCGTCGACAAATACGCACTCAAAAGTATGCCCGGTCGCGTCCAGGGTTTCCTTGAGCCGGCCGTACAGAGGCGTAATGCTCTCCCGCTCGTTCCACAGCGGAACGATAACGGAATATCGAACGAATCGCAGATCTTCGGACATGCACGCGCTTTCCGATGGCTTTTGTAATTCTGGTGTTTAGAGTTTAAACCCTGAACTGGAATCGCACAACCGTTTCGGAGCGTAATTCGTGCCTGGGACTGGCCCGGTTTACTCTTGGTCTTCGCTTAACTCGAGGCCGGAAAAAGCACTGGCAGCGGCAGCCAGATAGTCGTCGTAGGTTTCTCCCGGTTTGGCCAAGCCGAGTCGAATGCTCTCCTCCAGGCCTTGTTCCCACTCCTCCCGGCTGATCGGCTTAAAGACACTGTAGTCTGGCATACGCGATTTTCAGTTGCGGACATCTGCCAGCAACCGCTCCACTTCATGTTTCAGATCCGCCGTCAGCGGTAGCAGCGGCAACCGCGCTGGACCACCGTAGTAACCATTCAGATCCATTCCATACTTCATTCCGGAGATGCCGAGTTCACTCCCCACGCGCTGCGCAGCGCCGGTAATTCGCTCCTGCTTGAGCCGCGCCAAATCGCCATCGCCTTCCTTCCACGCCGCATAAATCTCATAACATGCGGTTGGGGCCACATCCGCAAAAGCCAGAACGGCGCCCACGGCGCCCGCTTGTAACGAGGGTTCCAATTTCTGCGCCAGGCCCGCCAGCACCTGGAATCCCACTTCCTTCTGCCGCGTCTTGATCCCGCTCACCACGTTCACCGCCGCCGACGATGGCTTGCCCCCGCCCAATCCCGCCACCTGCACCAGTTCCCCGCCCTGCCCGTTGCTTCCGCTAGACGCTTTCAACATGCGCGGCGTAACCGCGTCAAAGGTTTCGGTGACCGTGGCCGCGCGTTTAATGTGCCGCGTACCTTCGACCATGCGGCGGACTTTTTCCACGTCGCCACCCGATTCCTTGATCCCAATGATGTTGGGGTGTCCGGCCAATTCGATCACCAATTCCGCCGGCATGTCATACCCGGTAAATGGCGGGACGTTGTAAATGAGCACCGGCAGCGGCGAACGATCCGCCACAGTGCGATAGAACGCCAGCAGATTCGAGGGCTGCATCGATCTCTTGTAGAAGTGGGGAGTACGCACCAGGGCCGCGTCATAACCCAGTTCAGCCGCGTACTCGGTAAGGCGCAAAGTTTCGACAGCCGACTCAACGCCTGTGCCTGCGATCAGTACTTTGCTGGGCGCGGAGGCTGCCCGCGCGACTTTCAGCACTTCGCGGCGCTCGTCGTCGGAAAGCATAACGGCTTCTCCGGTCGAGCCCAGCACGACCAGGCCAGCTACAGGAGTCTTCGAATAACGCTCAACATTGTGCTCGATCTTCTTGTAATAGACGTTGCCGTCAGGGTAGAAGGGCGTCGTAATAGGAGGGAAAATGCCGTTCAGCAGCATAAGAGTGTCGTCACTTGAAAGCTTATCAAATCTAGATTGCTGTCATCCTGAGCGCAGCCGGAACTTCGCGAAGCGAAGTTACGGCAGAGTCGAAGGACCCTACCGCGGCTACGCAGCAAGAAATCTCAGGAGTTTGACCACCACTTAAGCCGTGCGACGTTCCGGCTCCTCCACCGGCGCCACAAAATGCGCCGCCGGTACCGCCCCAATCTGCACCATCAGACCCAACTGGTCCCAGTTGTCCCAGCCCTCGACAATCTTGCCGTTCGCGATTCTCTGAATCGAAGTGCCAGTGATGACAACTTTCTTTCCGGTCGGAGCAAATCCAAGAAACTCGCCTTTATGGGTCATGGTCGAGGTCCATCGCGCCGCAACTTTGTCGCCCTGCTCGATGGTGTGATCGATTACGACATTCATATCAGGGAAAGCGTTGCGAAGGTTCACTACGAAAGGCTTGAACTCATCGAGTCCGATGTCGGTAGCGTGCTGGGCCTGACCGTGGCCCACGATATCCGGCGACGCCATCTCGTCGATCGCTTCCAGCCGGCCTTGGTTCCAGACTTCTTCAAACCAGCGCCGAATCAGAGTGCTATTTTCTTGCGCCATACTGCACCTCCGAGGGAAAGCTACCCTCTTTGGCCCTTCACTGTACGCTCCGCATGCAAGTGCTGCAATGCCTGCACCCGCAGTTCGCCGCGCTGCAGGGCGGCGATGCCTTCCGCCGCGGCGCGAGCCGCCGAGAGCGTGGTGATGGTAGGAATCCGCGCCTGCACCGCCGCCCGCCGGATTGCCTTCTCATCGAACCAGGGATCGACGCCGTGCGGCGTATTTACGATCAGGTGAATACGTTCGCCCTTGATGAGATCGACTACGTTGGGGCGTCCTTCTTTCACTTTGTACACGCGCTCCACCGACATACCAGCCTCTTCGAGCACGTCAGCGGTGCCAGCCGTGGCCACCAGCTTGAAACCCATGTCGACAAATTTACGCGAGACTTCGGCCACGCCCGGCTTGTCATGATCGGTAACGCTGATGAACACCATGCCTTGCGTCGGCAACTTCTGGCCGGCTGCTGTCTGCGCCTTGGCAAAAGCCTCGCCGAAGTTGTCCGCCACGCCCATCACTTCGCCGGTAGATTTCATCTCCGGTCCAAGGACAGTATCCACGCCGGGAAACTTGTTCCAGGGGAAAACCGGAGACTTCACGTAATAGCAGTGCCCGGTATCGAGATCGGCGCCGCGCTCGATGAACTCCGGCAGAAATTCCCGCAGCTTGCGTCCCGTCATCAAGCGCGCGGCGATTTTCGCCATCGGAACCCCGGTCGCTTTTGAAACATAAGGCACCGTCCGCGAAGCCCGCGGATTGACCTCGATCACATAAACTTTGTCACCATCACGGTCTGTGTGGTTTGAAGCTCCCCCAGAAACGCTCGCTCGCGGAATCGCAAACTGAATATTCATCAGCCCGACAACTTTCAACGCCCGCGCCAGCTTGAAGGTGTACTCCCGCATTCGCTGCAGCAGGCGCTCCGGAATATCCACCGCCGGCAGCACACAGGAAGAATCGCCCGAGTGAATACCGGCTTCCTCAATGTGCTGCATGATGCCGCCGATTACGACGTCTTCGCCGTCGGAAAGCGCGTCCACGTCCACTTCGATCGCGTCTTCGAGGAAATGGTCAATCAGGACGGGCCGGTCCTGCGAATATTCGACCGCTTCCTTCATGTAGTGGACAACCATCTCTTCGTCGTAGGCGATGACCATGGCGCGCCCACCCAGCACATACGAAGGCCGCACCAGCACGGGATATCCCACTCGCTTCGCACCCTCGATGGCTTCTTCGACCGACGCTGCCATAGCGCCCGGGGCTTGCGGAATCTCGAGTTCATCCAGCAGTTTGCCGAAACGCTTTCGGTCTTCGGCCAGATCAATGGACTCCGGTGACGTTCCAATAATATTCACGCCCGCGGCCTTGAGCGGCAGAGCCAGATTCAAAGGAGTCTGCCCGCCGAACTGCACGATCACGCCGACGGCAGCTCCGCCAGAGGCTTCGTGCTCGCAGATGGCGAACACATCTTCGAGAGTAAGCGGCTCGAAGTAGAGGCGGTCGCTGGTGTCGTAATCGGTCGAGACCGTCTCCGGATTGCAATTGATCATGATGGTCTCGTAACCATCGTCGCGCAGCGCAAAGGCCGCGTGGCAACAGCAGTAATCAAACTCAATTCCCTGCCCGATGCGGTTGGGCCCGCTGCCGAGAATGATCACTTTCTTCTTCTCGGTCGGCGTGGCCTCGTCCTCCTCTTCGTAGGTCGAGTACAGATATGGGGTAAAGCTTTCAAATTCCGCCGCGCAGGTATCGACGCGCTTGTAGACCGGCGCGATGCCATGTTTCTTCCGCAGATGCCGAACTTTTTCCTGTGCGCCCTTACCGTCGAGGCGCCAGACTCCAGCTAGCCGTCCGTCGGAGAAGCCCATGCGCTTGGCCTGGCGCAACACATCCGTCGGAATTGATTCCATGGGATGCTTTTCCAGCTCCAGCTGCATGTCGTTAATCTCTTTGAGCTGGTACAAAAACCACGGATCGATCGAAGTCATCTTGGCCAGTTGTTTGACGGTATGGCCCTGACGCAAGGCGTAACGCACGTACGAAAGCCGCTCGGGATGCGGCGTCACCAGCCGCTGCGTAAGGATTTTCGGCTCGATCTTCTCCGAACCCGTTTTCTTGCCGGTATCGAGGGCGCGCACTCCCTTGAGCAGCGCCTCTTTGAAAGTGCGCCCGATGGCCATCACTTCGCCGACCGACTTCATCTGCGGACCCAGGTTCTCGTCGGCGCCGGGAAACTTTTCAAACTGCCATTTGGGAATTTTCACCACCACATAGTCAAGCGTCGGCTCGAAACAGGCCGGCGTCTTGCGCGTAATGTCGTTGGGAATTTCATCGAGCGTGTAGCCCACGGCCAATTTGGCGGCAATCTTCGCAATCGGAAACCCGGTAGCCTTCGAAGCCAGCGCCGATGAGCGCGAGACTCGTGGGTTCATCTCAATGACCACCATGCGGCCAGTCGTGGGATGAACTCCAAACTGAATATTCGATCCCCCGGTTTCAACCCCGATTTCACGGATCACCGCAATGGCAGCATCGCGCATCGCTTGATATTCGCGATCGGTGAGAGTTTGCGCCGGGGCGACGGTGATCGAATCCCCGGTGTGCACGCCCATGGGATCGAAGTTCTCAATCGAGCAGATGATGATGACGTTATCTTTCAGGTCGCGCATCACCTCAAGCTCATACTCTTTCCAGCCCAGCACCGACTCTTCAATCAAAGCTTCATGCACGGGAGAAAAGTCGAGTCCGCGGGCCAGCACTTCCAGCATCTCTTCGCGGTTGTAGGCGATACCGCCGCCGCTGCCTCCCAGCGTGAATGACGGCCGCACGATGACGGGAAATCCAATCTTGCCGGCAAATTCCAGCCCATCTTTCAGATTGTTCACCAGCGCCGACTTGGGAACGTCGAGGCCGATCTTCTGCATCGCGTCTTTGAAGTAAAGACGGTCTTCGGCTTTCTTGATGGCGGCCACGTTGGCGCCGATCAGCTGCACGTCATATTTCTCCAGCACGCCACCGTCAGAAAGCTCGATCGCCAGATTGAGTGCCGTCTGTCCGCCCACGGTCGGCAGGATGGCGAATCCCTGCCCAGGTGACATCTCACGCTCGATTCGAATGATCTCTTCCAGATACTCGCGCGTCAGTGGCTCAATGTAAGTGCGGTCGGCAATCTCGGGATCGGTCATGATGGTGGCCGGATTGGAATTAGCCAGCACCACTTCAAATCCCTCGGCCTTGAGCGCCTTGCAAGCCTGCGTCCCGGAGTAATCAAACTCCGCCGACTGGCCAATGATGATAGGGCCAGAGCCGATAATCAGGATTTTCGAAATATCAGTGCGTCGTGGCATTTATAACTTTTTTCTCTGAGAATTTCTCGCAGCGTACAGCTGCGCTGCTCCGAAACACAAGGTCCCTCGACTCCGCTCGGGATGACAGCTCAGTTTAGGGTTCTGTCATCCCGATCTATGTCAACTCTGTCATCCCGACCGACCCAGTTGATTCGCTTGCGAATCAACTGGCGAGTGGAGGGACCTTGTGTCCCACCGCTAACTTCACCCCTTCCACTCCTCCATCATCTTCACAAAATCCTTAAACAGATAATGCGAATCATGCGGACCCGGCGACGCCTCGGGATGGTATTGCACGCAGAACAGCGGCAGGTTCCGATGCCGCATCCCTTCCAGCGTGTTGTCGTTCAGATCAATGTGGGTCAGCTCAACTTCACTCTGCGGCAATGAATCCGGATCGACAGCGAAATTGTGGTTATGCGCCGTGATCTCGATCTTCCCCGAATTCAACTGCTTCACCGGATGATTCCCGCCGTGATGTCCAAACTTCAGCTTGAAGGTTTTCCCGCCCAGCGCAATTCCCGTGAGCTGATGCCCCAGGCAAATCCCGAAAATCGGCTGCCGCCCCATAAGGCGGCGAATGTTGTCCACTGCGTAAGTGCAAGGCTCAGGATCGCCAGGACCGTTGGACAGAAACACGCCATCCGGCTTGAGCGCGAGCACGTCTTCCGCCAGAGTCTGCGCCGGCACCACTGTGACCTTGCAGCCTTCGCCGCGCAGCTTGCGCAGAATGTTCTGCTTGATGCCGTAGTCGTATGCCACGACATGAAACCGCGCCGGTTCGTCTTTGACCCCCACAACTTCGTCCGGCAGATGCGAGCGCTCGCCAGTTTCCCAGACGTACGTACTTTTGGTGCTGACCACTTTGGCGAGATCAGTCCCGTCCATCTTGGGGATTCCCCGCGCCTTGCTCACCAGCTTTTCCGCGTCATCCTCCAGCGTTGATACCACGCCGCGCATCACACCATGGTCGCGCAAATGCCGCACCAGCGCCCGCGAATCAATCTCCGCCAGCACCGGAATCTTGAATTGTTCTAGATATTCTTCCGCGACCTGCTGCGAACGCCAGTTCGAACTGACCTTCGAGAACTCGCGAACGATCAGTCCTTCTATATACGGACGCGTGGCCTCGTTGTCCTCGGCATTGGTCCCGTAGTTGCCTATTTCAGGATTGGTGAGAACGACAATCTGACCGCAGTAGGAGGGATCGGTGAAAATTTCCTGATAGCCAGTAATGGAAGTATTGAAAACGACTTCGCCGTAGCATTCGCCTTTGGCGCCGTATCCTTTGCCTCGAAAGACTTTGCCGTCTTCGAGCGCAAGCGTAGCTTGCATTCGTACTCCAGGGAGTGGATTTTAAGAATTTTAGCAGGGATGCCGAAATCGCGAAACAAATGATTTCGATCTTTCAGATTTTCTTTGCGACCTTTGCGGCTTTTCTTTGCGTGCTTTGCGGTCAAGAGCTTTTAACCGCAAAGATCGCCAAGAAAAACCGCAAAGAAAGGCCTCACCGAACTCTTCCCATTTTGTCCATTGGCCAGTACCCAAATACGGCCTTGCCGTAGATATAGCCCAGGCTCACTGGCCCAAAATCGCGGCTGTCGTTTGACATGGTGCGATGGTCGCCCAGCACGAAGTAACTGTTGGGAGGCACCACGGTCTCGGGATACGAACGCTGGTCCGCGTAGGCCGCGGGAACATAATCTTCTTCCAGCGCTTCGCCGTTCACGAAAACTTCTCCCGAATCGATGCGAATATGATCCCCCGCCAAACCGATCACTCTCTTAATAAAACTCTTCGAGGTATCGCGGGGGTAGCGGAACACAACGATGTCGCCGCGCTGGATGGGCTCCAGGCGATATACGTACTTGTTGACGAAGATGCGTTCCTGATCGTCCAGCGAGGGCATCATGCTGGTGCCCTCCACCTTCACTGGCTGGTACAGGAAAATAATGATGAATGCGGAAATTGCGAGCGAGATAAACAGATCGCGCAGCCATACCGACAGCACTGGCAACGTGCGAGACGGAACGGGTGCGGGGGTCTTATCACGTCGGAGACGCGAATCCGCGGGACGGGCTTGTTCCGGCATCCTGCCTTTATTATACGGGCCACCTGTCCGAGTTGAAACTGGCCTTCCCGGTTCTTGTAGCGCCCTCCGTTCCCGCCCGGCTTATGCCGCGGTACTTCGATTCGGTTACAATGTGCTTACATTGAGGGCGTCTGAATCATGATCAAACGCGGTTTCACTCTAGCCTGTCTAGCTCTTGTCGTTATGGCAGTGTCCGCCCCCTGGGCCACGTCTCAGGACGATGCGGCTCCGCCGCATTACAATCAGGGACCGCCGGCCAAGGGGAGCACTCTGCCTCCGATCCTGGGCCGCGAACAACTTTGGGGCACGAACTCCCAGTACCCTTTTCAGAGTCATGCCTACGAGTTGGCGGCCAAGATTCCCGTCGTTTTGCATCAGCAACCCTGCTACTGCTATTGCGACCGCGGGATGGGACACAACAGCCTTCATAGCTGCTTCGAGGGGATCCACGGGGCCCAGTGCTCGGTTTGTCTGAAAGAGCTGTATTACTCCTACAGTATGAATAAGAAGGGTAAGACAGCCGCGCAGATACGCCAAGGCATCATAAAGGGCGATTGGAAGCAGGTAGACTTGCAAACTGCGGCTGCCATCAACTGATCCTCGGTAGGCACCCCGAGGCGAGTTGACGGACATGCGAATCCGCGTATAACCTGCTGATCCGACGTGGTTCGGGCTTTTCCACAGATGATATTCAGGGCTCCTTGACCGACAGTCACAAAGACGCTGGTCGAAATCGGACAGAGGCTACGGGAACGATTTATCCGATTTCCTCCAAGCGTGTGAAAAAGGAGATCTTACGAAGAGTTCAGGAAGAGTTTTACGCATGGCGCAGAAAACTACCGCCAAGAAACCGATGAACGAAGATCCACGTTTTGCACAGGCTGTGCAAAACTATGAGGCCGGGTTGCGTGCTCTGCAGGAGCGCAAGTTTGAGAAAGCCAAAGGCCTCCTGCAGAAAGCAGTCGCAGGCGCCAGCAAGGAATTGGCCGACCGGATCTCGGTTCACCTCAATACCTGTAACCAGCATATGGAGCGCTCCGCCACCCAGTTCAAGGGCCCGGAAGAGCATTATGATTACGCGGTTTCGCTGATGAATGTGGGCGATTATGTCACCGCGCGCGAACACCTCGAAAAGCTTTCCAAGCAGGTTCCCAAGGCCGACTATGTGGCCTACGGTTTGGCGGCCCTCGATTGCCTCACCGGGCATCTGGAGGACTCGCTGCGCCATCTGGACGAGGCCATTCGGTTGAACGCCTCGCTTCGCTTCCAGGCGCGCAACGATTCTGATTTTCAGAATCTGGCGGAAGACCCTCGCTTTACCGAGTTACTCTATCCCGACCCAGGGGCTGAGTTCTCCCCCGAGTCAGCGATCCCCGAGGACAATGGCTAGCCGTGGCTGTGCCTGATTCCCAGCGGCGCGCCCCGCGTTCATCGCGGATGAGTGCGTTGTCAAACCGCAGTCTGCGCGTGGTCGCCATCGGCGGCGGCACTGGCCTGTCCACACTGCTCAAAGGGTTGAAGCGTTACGTCACTCGATCCAGTGCGCTTGGCAGACCGAACCATCCTGAAATCAGTGAACTGTGCGCCATCGTTACGGTGAGCGATGATGGCGGCTCCAGCGGGCGTCTGCGCAAGGAGCTCAACATGCTCCCGCCGGGAGACATCCGCAACTGTATCGTCGCACTCTCAGGAGACGAAGCCCTGCTCTCCCGTCTCTTCCAGCACCGCTTCGTCAAAGGATCGGGCCTCGAAGGCCATAGCTTCGGCAATCTGTTTCTGGCCGCCTTAACCTCCGTCACCGGCGATTTTAGCGAAGCGGTTCGCCTGTCTTCGGAGATCCTGCTTACTCGCGGACATATTTATCCCGCCACCACCTCGCACGTCGAACTCGAAGCTCTGATGGAAGACGGCCGACGAGTGCGTGGAGAAACCCGGATCACCGCCAGCAGCGGCCGCATCCAGCAACTCTTCCTCGATCCGCCGAATGTCGAGCCCCTGCCTCAGACTTTGGAGGCGATGGCTCGAGCCGACCTGATCACCCTCGGTCCCGGATCGCTCTTTACCAGCCTCATCCCGAACCTCCTTGTCCCTGGCATCGCCCAAGCCATGGTGAACTCGGCGGCGGTGAAGGTGTACGTGGGCAACCTCATGACGCAGGCCAACGAAAGTCTCGGACTGACCGCCTCCGATCACATTAAGGCGTTGAATCGTCATGCCGGGGTCAAGCGCATCTTCGATTTCGCCCTGATCAATCGCGCCCCCGCCCCCCCGGCACTCAAGGCAAAATACGCCCTGGAAGGCGCCAGCCAGATTGTGGCCGACCTGGAAGCGGTAGAAGAATTAGGCGTGATCCCGGTGCTGGGCGACTATCTCGACGAGAAAGACATGGTCGCCCGCCACCTCACAGACCGCATCGCCACCGACTTGATGGAACTGGCCACCCAGGCCCCGGGCGGGACCCGCGCCGCCACCCCTTAGTGGCTGATGTGGGGCGGGCGCCCTCGCCCGCCGCTTTTGACTTTGAATTTGATTCGATCTTTCATAAATCCTCGTTGAACCGGTAACGAACTAGGCGTAGGGCGAAAGTCACGGTCAAAAACGGCGGGCGGGGCGGCGCCCGCCCTACACACGGACAGGTAACCACCGTAACCCTGCCTGCCACCGACCTGTCGCGGTATATTGAATCGAATGCCGAAAGCAAATAACACTTCAGGCCCCAAAACCGCGGTCGTGATCCTGGCAGCGGGCAAGGGCACGCGCCTGAAGTCGAAACATCCTAAAGTTCTGCATGAAGTCGGGGGCAAGCCGCTTCTCGCCCACGTAATCGCAGCCGCAACCAAAGTGGTCCCCGTCAGTGATGTCTACGCCATCATCGGATACGAAGCCGAGCGAGTTCGCAGCGCTGTAGCCGCATCCGGCGTCGGGTTCATATTGCAGCAGGAGCAACGCGGCACTGGTCACGCGTTGATGGTCGCGCGCGAGGCTCTCGCGCCCTACGATCTGGTCATCGTTCTCTATGGCGACGCTCCGCTTATCACGTCAAAGACGATCGAACAGTTGCGCGACTTCCATCTGGCGAAGAAGGCCGCAATGACCATTCTGACGGCACGGCTGGAAAACCCCAGCGGATACGGAAGAATCGTCCGCAAGAAAGCCGGCAGCGACGACGTAAAGGCCATCGTCGAGCAGAAGGACCTGAAGCCCGCGCAGCAGAAGATACATGAGGTCAATTCCGGCTTTTACGCCTTTGATGCTAAGCCGCTGTTCAGCCAGATCGACACACTAGGCAGCAACAATCATCACGGCGAGTTCTATCTCACCGACATGGCGGCGATTCTCACCCGGGTCAAACAGCGCGTGGTGGCGGTGCCGGCTCGCGATGCTTATGAAGTTCTGGGCGGCAACACCCGGGCCGAGCTTTCGGAGATCGACCAGCATATGCGCATGGCCAAGTGCCGCCAGTTGATGGATGAAGGTGTCACGATTCTTTATCCCCAGACTTGCGTGATCGACAGCGACGTCGAAGTCGGTGCCGACACCGTGATCGAGCCCAGCGTCCAGCTCCGCGGTTCCACCCGCGTCGGCCGCGACACACGTATCGGTTCCTACAGCGTAATTCTGAGCTGCGAAATCGGAGACGAAGTGCTGGTCCAGACGGGATGCGTGCTCGAACATTCGGTGGTCAGGGCCCGCGCTTCGCTGGGACCATACAGTCACCTGCGCCCGGGCTGCGAGGTTTGCGAAGACGCACACGTCGGTAATTTCACCGAGCTGAAGAAGACCCGCCTGGGCAAAGGCTCAAAAGCCAATCATCTGACGTACCTGGGAGACACCGATGTCGGCGAGAAAGTAAACGTCGGCGCCGGCACCATCACCTGCAACTACGACGGCGTGAGCAAGCACAAAACCATCATCGAAGATGGCGTCTTCGTAGGCAGTGACAGCATCCTGATCGCGCCGATCCGGATCGGAAAAGGCGCCTACGTCGCCGCTGCGACTACAGTCACGGAAGATGTCCCACCCGATTCCCTGGCTCTTGGTCGCGCCCGCCAGATCGTGAAAGAAGGCTGGGCCAAGGCGAAAAGAGAAAAAGCCAAAGCGCAGAAAGCCAAGTAATCCTGTCATCCTAAGCGGAGAAAGAATTTCGCGGAGCGAAATTCTTGCGGAGTCGAAGGACCCCTATAAGCTAATCGTCAGCCGGCGCAATGTAGGCGCGAGCGCCCCGCTCGTTCGGCAGCGTCACAGCCGACTCCACACAAAAGAATGGCAGGTGCAACCGGTAGGGGTCCTCGACTCGCCAGGATCGTCCGCCCAGCGGACGATCCCAACTCGCTCAGGATGACAAGGTAAAGCCGCGACGCGGCGCCGCGACCAACGCACGTAGCTGAAGCCGCGGAGCGGCGCAAGAGTAGAGCCCAGGGCGTAAGCCCTGGGTTAGCGCCGGATATGTGCGGAGCCCCGAAGGGGCGAAAGAAACGAGCGCGGGTTCGTACCCGGCCCGAGCACGAGCGGGGCGTCCAAATTTATTTTGAAACCGCCGCAAACAACGGCGAATGCATCAAGCCCTGAAACTGTTTATCATCCGCCTTGAAATGCATCTGCAGATTCGAACTGTCGGAATTGACCGTCACATTATCCAGCGCCAGCTTTTCCGTGGGAGTGGCCGATATTTTCTTGTAAAGCATCCCGGCTTTAAGCAATGACGAGAGCGTGGTCGCGGTCATCGAATCCGAGGTCACAACATCCAGATCGAAATTCACGCCGCTCTCGAAATTCATGGTGTAGCGCGATCCCAGGATGCGTTTCTTCACCGTATCGTAATCCGCCAGCCCGGCGGCATCACCCAGGGCTGAGTGCAGCATGTTTTGCGTCCCTTGCTGATCAAGCACGCTCCACACCGTGCCGTTCTCAACCGAACCGATCATGCCCGCGATATCCGTGTTGCTGTCCAGGGTGTAACCGTAGCCGTCGCGCGCATCCAAAGCGCCCCGCAGCGCACCGCTGTCACCGAAGAGCAGCGTGTTCTCGTCCAGAAATGTCATCTGCATGCCCGCGGGCATGGGATAGATATCGGAATTGCGCAACTTGATCGGCTTCACTTTTTGCAGCCGCATTTTCTTGAGCACCGCCGCCATGGCAAAATTCCCCTGAGCGATGCCCACCACCTTTACCCCGGTTTTGCCGCTGCGATAGGAAGCAAATGTAAGCTGCTCCACATCCTTGTCGGGATCGATCCCCACCCCCCGCAGCGCCCCTTCAAATTCCTTAAGGCTGGGCGGCAATACCTGCTCCTTCAGCGCCATCGCCGTATCGGAATTCTTGAGCGCGCGATAATCCACCGAAATGAGCTGCTGGATGTCGGCAGGAATCACAGTACGCGCCGAGCTGCCCAGCGGCATCGACCACGCCGTAGCACTCAGAACGAGAAGAACACAAACCATGCTCTTGACAGCTTTCATGGACTACCTCGAAAAATATGTGCGTTTAGATGCGATTTATGTACGTATTGTATGCCCATTTCGAGGAAGAAAGGCCAAACGAAAGGGCAAGCTGCGTGACCAGAGAGGTGCATGACCCCGGCATCGGATTAGGTGGTCAAGCCTGCAACTCGCTTGCGAATCTCGGCCGCAAAGGCAGCATCTTTCATCGATTCCAGGTTGATCTCCACATTGGCCAGCGCGCCTTCGATCGCCGCCCGCGCCAGAGCGGTCGCGGTGGTCAGGTCCGACTTCATATTCGGATTCGTAATCGGCGTCAGCCGCTCCACGATTTCTGTCACTTCCCTTGCCCGCTCCGCTACGCTTAGAGGCACGCTGGTCGCCTGCTTGAGAGCGGCATCGATGATGCCGTCCGCGCCCGTCGAATCCTTCGCCGCCTTGTAAGCCTTCATTACCTCGTTATAGGACTCCGCATCGGCATCGATCGCAGCTTTCAACTCTTCCCGCAGCTGCGCCAGCCGTGCAATAGCCTCGCTCAGTTGTCGCTCGTACTGCAGGTAAGCCTTCTTGCCGCGAGACATAGACGCCACCATGCTCGCCAGCCCCGCCGCCATCGCGCCGCTGGCCGCCGCCGCGCTGCCACCGCCCGGAGTCGCCGTCGGCGCCGCGAGTTGTTCGACAAACGGCTCAACTCCGGCACGCAGGCCGCCTATCGCCATCTTGCCGCCCATCACCGCCGCCAGACGATTCTCCAGAATTAAAGAGGAATCGAAATTCTCCACCTGCAAGAACCACTCTGCCGCCGACTCCAGCGCTTTCTTCGGAATCAGTCCGACAATCTCGCTGCTCACCGGCATTACGCCATATCGCGCCGCCTCGCGCTTCACCACTTCAAAAACGCGGTGGATCGGAGTCTGCTCAAAGTCAGTCAGGTTCATCGAGACCTGCGCCAGTCCACGCACCAGGAAACCCGCGCCTTTCACGAAGCGCATTCCGCCGCTCGAAAACCGCACCGCCTTGGCAATCTTCTTCGCAACTTCGACATCCGGCGTGTTGAGAAATACGTTGTAAGCAATCAGAAACTTGCGCGCGCCCACCACGGTCGCACCCGCCGTAGGATGCACTCGCGCCTCGCCATAATCCGGCTTGCGCGCCGGATTGGTCGCAATGTCCGCGCGAATGCCCTCGAACTGCCCGCGCCGGATGTTTTCCAGATTCTGCCGCTCCGGCGAGGTCGCCGCCGCTTCGTAGAGATAGACAGGAACTCGATATCGCTCCCAAATTTGCTCGCCCACATGACGCGCCATGGCCACGCAGTCTTCAATGGTCACGCCATCGATCGGTATGAAGGGCACGACATCGGCCGCGCCCATCCGCGGATGCGCTCCCTGATGCTGATTCAGATCAATCAGCTCTGCCGCCTTGCCCACGCCCCGAATTGCCGCTTCCTGAATAGCGTCGCGTTCTCCGACCAGCGTGATGACGCTGCGGTTGTGATCCGCATCCATCTCGCGATCAAGCAAAAAAACGCCATCCATCTTCATGGCGTCGACGATGGCATTGACGATGGCCTGGTCACGGCCTTCCGAAAAATTGGGGACACATTCTACGAGCGTAGACATACGCGGGAAAGAATATCACCCAGGATGCCCGATCCTCGTCTCCGGTTCTTGGTTCATCCCGGGTTCCTTTGCGTCCTTTGCGGATTTCCTTTGCGAACTTTGCGGTTTATAGTTTTGTTTTCTGACTTCGTGATCAAGGGCTTTAAACCGCAAAGTTCACCAAAGGAACTCTCTTAAAGCACGCAAAGAATCGGTAAGCTCGGGCCTTCGACCGCCGGCGCCTTCTACTGCTTGGGCACGAAATCTTCCATCACTGCCTTGCGCATCAGATCAGGTGGCAGCAAACCCTGCGCCAGGATGAAGTCATGAAACTTCTTCTGGTTGAATTTTGTCCCCAGCGCCGCCTCCGTGTCCTTCCGCAAAGCAATCAGCTTGGTATAGCCGTAGAAATAGCTGTTGGCCTGGCCGGGCGAGCGATAGGTATAGCGCTCCACTTCCTCTTCGGCGAAGGCGTGAGACTGCACCACCTCCTGCTCCAGAACGCGAAATGCCTCGGCCGGCTGAATCTTCCCCGCCTGCAATTCGGGATCGAGAAACGCCCGCGCCGCCCGCATCAGCCGGTAGTCGAGCGACACCAGTTGCCCCTCCGGAGGCATGTATGGACAGATCAGGTATTCCGAATACAGTCCCCAACCTTCTACATTGGTGCTGTTGAACGCGTAAAGAGCCCGCGCCCGCGAAACTCCGTGTTCCAGCATCGAATCAAATTGCAGTTCGTGCCCCGGCCGCGCTTCGTGCGCGGTGAGCGTCCAGGCTGCTGCATCGAAGGTGAAGTCGTCATACTGCTCGCTGTTTTGACCCGGCGCCGCAGGAATATTCAACGGTAAAACAAACTCACCCTTCTGCCCGGTATTGTTCAGAAATGGCGGCGGCACCATGTGCGGGGCGGGTTGCTGCGCGGTCTCGGCCGCGGTGGCAATACGAATCCGCGCTGGACGGTCGGGCAGCGTGACAATCTGTTTCTCGACGATGATCTTTTCGATCTGCTTCAGACGCTCCTGGTAAAAAGGCAAAATGGCATCGCCCACCAGCTGTTGCTTCTTCAGTTCCCGGATCACATCGCGATAATCGCTCGAAGGCAGGTGCCGCTGCTTTGCGATCTGTTCCGCAATCGGCCTCATCTCCGCCTGAATATCGCTGAATGCCTGATGTGCAATAGTTGCCAGCTGGGCCGGAGGAATATCGATGCCGCGGTCCTCGAGATTGAGGGCATACTCCTCCGCGGGCAGTCGAAAATCGCTGCGCGCCTTGGGCAGCACGTTGGCTTTCGTCCATGCGTCATACTCTTCGAGTTGAGTCTTCAGCGTATGGAAGGGTTCCTGCCAACCCGTCAGCTTATATTTCTCGAGCAGCGCGGCAATGCCCTCCATGTAGTTGGAATTGCGGCCGAGTTCGGTCTCGATCTCGGTGCGCGCGGGATAGACCACCGCCGGCTTGGCCATCTGCTCCATCACCCGCTGTTTCAGGATCTCGGCCAGCGGCTTGTATCCCGGTTCCAGTCCGGCGTACTTGCGGATGCGGACTACCGCCGCCGCCCGCCGTTCCGCCGGCGTCTGCTCATCCAGCAAGATCCGCAGGCCGCTGAAGACGGTTTGGCTGGCGTTCAGAAAATCGACTTTGTGGGCGCGCGCAAAATCGAGTTGCCGGAATTCCAGTTCGATCGCGCGGATCAGGATCTGAAGGTCCTGCGCCACCTCTCTCTGCTTCTGTTGTCCCACCGCACTCTTGAAAGTCGAGAGTACGGCTTCGGTCTCCCGCCGTTCCTGGTCCTCATCGGCCAGGGTCGGTTGCGATACCTCGGGGTCGAACTGGCTCAACCCCTCTTCCGATCCTTCCTCAGGAGTGTGCTTCATCTGGACCGCCAGCAGTTGGTTGGTGTACTGGTTGCTGGCGGCGATCCAGTCCGTGGGCGCGTTTTGCGCGCGGACGGACAAACACAGCGTAGCTAGCACGAGGCTCAGGGCAATTCTGCGATTCAACGTGGTCTCCTTGATCTGTTACTTATCGTTACTGTTTTTTACCGCCGCTGCCGAAGAACTTCCCGATTCCCAATCGGACCTGGACCGTATTCACGCCGGGATTCAGATCACCCAGGCCCGCATTCGAGATATGCATATAGCGCACCTCAACGCTCCAGTTGCGCGAGTCTCCCAGGAAGTGCGCGCCCAGCGCCGCCGACGAAGTGAAGTTCACTGTGTTGGTTGCGAATGGGACGTCGTGGTTGGTAAAAAGAGTGCCGCCGCTGAGCTCGAGATAGGGGACCACTCGTCCGCGCGTGGCAAAATTCCATTTCAGGTTGAGCGGATTGAAACCCGCTCCCACGGCGGTGTTGGCCGGTTGGAATACCAGAAACAGCGGCACCGCATCCAGCGCGTACTCGAATCTTCCTTTAAGAAATCCTGGGCCGTGAGGCCGGGTAAGGATCCATCCGTAACGCAGGCCCGCATTCCAGACCCCGGTATTCGAGGTACCGCCAGGAACCGAGTAGCCACCACCCGTCCAAAGCTGTATCTCATGGCCTCCGTCCTCGACTCTGGCCTGGCCCAGGGCCAGCGAAGCGCAGAACAGCAGGATTAGGCCCAGCAGTTTTTTCATCAGCTCGCCACGATATCGCAAACTTCCAGACAAGACAATTTTGTGGGGCGGACACTCCTGTCCGCCCCACGCCAAAGGCCAGTCATAATCCCAGACCGCCATCCACCGCCAAAATCTGCCCTGTAATAAAGTGGGGTGCGGTGGCAAAAAAGAGCGCCGCCGCGGCAATCTCCTCGCCCGTGCCATTCCGGCGCATCGGGGTCTCGCGAGCCATCTTCTTCATGAAGGCCGCCGCCGCTCTTTCTCCCAGGTCGATCATCCCAGGCGCGATAGCATTGACTGCGATCTCGGGGGCCAGCGCCTTGGCCATCACCTTGGTCAGCATGTGCACCGCTGCCTTCGACGAACAGTAGTGCGCGTGCGTTGCCCATGGACGCAGCCCGCCCAGCGAACCCATGTTGATGATCTTGCCTCGCCGTTCCCGCAAGTGCTTCAGCGCCTCGCGCGAAACCAGGAATGGACCGCGGGTATTGGAAGCAAATATCGCGTCCCATTGTTTCAGAGTGAGATCTTCAAACTCGGCAGTCTCGTAGTTGGCCGCGTTGTTTATCAGGATATCGATTCCGCCCAACTCCTTAACCGTCTCCTTGATCGTGGAGCGGACGCTCTTCTCGTCCGTGATGTCGCAACGCAAAGCCACCGCCCGGCCGCCGAAACTGCCCAGGTCGATCACGGTATGCTGGGCTTCCGTCACAGACTCGCGAAAGGTGATCGCCACATCCGCCCCCGCTTCCGCGAATGCCAAGGCCATCGCGCGCCCCAGGCGCCGCGCACCGCCTGTAATCAGAGTCGTCTTGCCGGATAGTGGTTTACTGCGATCCATGCTGGGAATTGTAATGGAAGCAGCGTTAGTAATTGGCACTTAGCACTGACCTTTGTCTCCGAATCACCTTTGACCGGAAGGAAGAGGCTAAGTGCCAATTGCTAATTGCCAACTGCTGCCCCCCTTGCTAAACTCCGCCCATGGCGGAGCCGCGCCAGGTCGTCGTCTATTCACGCAAGGGCTGTCACTTGTGTGAGATCGTCAAGGAAACGCTGACTAAATTGCACCGCCGCGGCGGGTTTACCTGGCGAGAGATTGACGTGGAAAGCGACGACGAACTGCGCCGCAGATTTACCGATGAAGTCCCCGTGATATTTATCGACGGCCACAAGGCCTTCAAATACCACATGGACGAGCGCGAATTCCTCCGCAAACTGGCCAGTTAAGTTCTGGCAGTGCCGTTTTTGTAGCGCCGGCATCCCGCCAGCCCAATGGGCGGGCAAAGCCCGCCAGAGTTATTCGCCGGTCAAGAATTTGAACTGCGCCGCCGACAGCGGCACCACGCTCAGCCGCCCTTGCCGCACCAGTGGCGAATCGGCAAAGAGCTTCTGGGCCTTGACCTCAGCCAGAGTCACCGGCTTGGCCAGCGCTTTCCCGGCCTTGATCTTCACCACAGGGTTCCTGGCATCCGCCCCTTCCACCGAAATCACCGACGCCGTTCCCATCGCGCTCTTGTGCTCGCCGGTTTCGTAAATGACCAGGCGGTCGCCCGGCTTCATCTCGCGCAGATGCCTCAATGCCACGGGGTTTGCCACGCCATCCCAGATGGTGCTTTTTTCCTTCTGCAGATCGGCAAAGGAGTACACGGTAGGTTCAGTCTTGAGTAGATAGTCCATAAATAGAAGTCTGCAATGCCTACTTGGGTTTGTCCTTCGAATCTTTATCCGGCTGAGGCTGAGCGTTCGGGTCGTCCTTCTTTTCTTCCGGATGATCCTGATAGATGGAATATTGGCCTTGTGGCCGTTTCATCTTGACCGTGATTTCCATGGTCGGTTTGTCGATGACGTAGTCGTCGCCGAAGGTCTGAAAGCCTGTAGCCAACACCTGCACGCGTAGCTTGCCGTAAGGCACGCCGTCAAAGCTGGCTTTCCCATCCACATCGGTCTTGATTTGCAGCCCGCCCCTGGACTGCTTGCCGTTTTTCTCCACCGGATGCATAACCACGCTGGCGTTGCGGATCGGCTTGCCGCTGTAATCCCGAATGACGATGAAGTTCAGAACGGCCATGTCGTCCTGGGCCAGGGCCGCGGAAGCCAGTAGAACTGCGGTTGCGAAGCTGATCGTGATCGTTCTCATCGCCGGGTTTCCAATTCTATGCAGGCTTGAGCCCGCTGTCACGCGCATCTGACGTTGCATTCGCCGCATTTTCCAGGACCAGCATAAGACCTTACTGCTCAATATTTTACATGATTTTAACCTTGCACCGGTTGACAACGCATCATCCCCCTGCCTACAATTAGCACTCGCCAACAATGAGTGCTAACAAACGATTGGCAAACGGTTCCTGCTATTAAACCCTGAGTTTAACGAAAGGAGTCAGCAAGTATGGCAAAGTTCACCCCGTTACACGACCGTATTCTGGTTCGCCGTATTGAAGAAGGCGAAACCACCCGTGGTGGAATCATTATCCCCGACAGCGCAAAAGAAAAGCCCCAGGAGGGCGAAGTCATCTCTGTCGGCAAAGGCAAGAGCAACGACGAAGGCAAAGTGTTCCCCCTGGCTGTGAAAGAGGGCGACCGCATCCTGTTCGGCAAGTACTCCGGCACCGAAATCAAGCTGGATGGTGAAGATTTCATCATCATGCGCGAAGAGGAAGTCCTGGGCATCCTGACCGGCGCCGCCAAGAAAGAACTCGCCGGATCACGCCGCTAGTTTGTTTTAGTTGTCATCCTGAGCGAGCGCCGCTTTTGCGCGAGTGAAGGATCCAAGTGAGCGACCGCGCGTTCCGTGAGCCAAGCGAACGGAACAATCAAGCGCGACGCGAACATCCAAATCGCAGGCCAGACCTGCAATACATCGAAGGAGATTTCAGATATGGCAAAGCAGATCGTACATGGCGAGGAGTCGCGACAGGCGATTCTCCGCGGCGTCAACTTACTGGCTGACGCGGTAAAAGTCACTCTCGGCCCCAAGGGCCGCAACGTAGTCATCGAAAAGAAATTCGGTTCCCCGACCATCACCAAGGACGGCGTCACCGTCGCCAAGGAAATCGAACTCAAAGACAGCCTCGAAAACATGGGCGCACAGATGGTGCGCGAAGTGGCTTCGAAGACCTCGGATGTTGCCGGCGACGGCACCACCACCGCCACCGTTCTGGCCCAGGCGATCTACCGCGAAGGCGTGAAGACCGTCGCAGCCGGCGCTAACCCGATGGCCATGAAACGCGGCATCGAAAAGGCCATCACCACAATCTGCGGCAGCCTCGACAAAGAAGGCAACCGCATCAAGGGCGAGCTGGACAAGTTCTCTAAGCCAGTCACCGGCGACATGATCGCCCAAGTAGGCACAATTTCTGCAAACAACGACGAGACTATTGGGAACATTATTGCTCAGGCTATGAAGAAGGTGGGCAAGGATGGCGTCATTACTGTGGAAGAAGCTAAGACGCTTGAGACCCAGTTGGACGTTGTTGAGGGAATGCAGTTTGATCGCGGGTATCTGTCTCCTTACTTTGTGACCGACCCTGAGCGGATGGAAGTTTCGCTGGAGAATGCTTACATCCTGATCAATGAGAAGAAGATCAGCTCGATGAAAGACCTGCTGCCGCTGCTGGAGCAGATCGCGAAGAGCGGCAAGCCGCTCCTGATCGTGGCTGAGGACGTCGAAGGCGAAGCGCTGGCTACCCTCGTCGTCAACAAGCTGCGTGGCACGTTGCAAGTCGCGGCCGTCAAGGCTCCCGGCTTCGGCGATCGCCGCAAGGCCATGCTGCAGGACATTGCCACCCTCACCGGCGGCAAGGCCATCACCGAAGACCTCGGCATCAAGCTGGAGAACGTCCAGATTGGCGACCTCGGCCAGGCCAAGAAGATCACCGTCGACAAGGACAACACCACCATCGTCGAAGGCAAAGGCAAGCACTCGGACATCGAAGGTCGCGTAAAAGAAATCCGCGGCCAGATCGAAAAGACCACCAGCGACTATGACCGCGAGAAGTTGCAGGAGCGGTTGGCGAAGCTGGTTGGCGGCGTGGCTGTGATCAAAGTCGGAGCCGCGACCGAGACCGAAATGAAAGAGAAGAAGGCTCGCGTCGAAGATGCGATGCACGCAACCCGTGCGGCCGTGGAAGAAGGCATTGTCCCCGGCGGCGGCGTGGCCCTGGCCCGTTGCGTCAGCGCGCTGGACAAGCTGAAGCTCGAAGGCGATGAGCAGATTGGCGTCAACGTAGTACGGCGCTCGCTGCAGGAACCCCTGCGTCAGATCGCCGAGAACGCCGGCGAAGAAGGCGCAATCGTTCTGGGCAAGATCAACGACTCGAAGGACTTCAACTTCGGTTACAACGCCCTGACCGGCGAGTACGAAGACCTGGTCAAGGCGGGCGTGCTCGATCCGACCAAAGTGGTGCGCACCGCACTGCAGAACGCCGGTTCGATCGCCTCGTTGATGCTGACCACCGAAGCCTTGGTCGCGGAGATCCCGGAAGAGAAAAAGGGAGCTCCCGCGGGCGGCGGACACGGCGGCGGCGGTATGGAAGGGATGTACTAAGAAGCTGTCAGCTATCAGCCGTCAGCTTTCAGCCAGATCAAAAGCCCTGCGCGCCAGCGCGGGGCTTTTGCTTTTTGCGCCGGCACCGGCTGTGTGATAGCCACAGCCCGTGTGGGGACGGGCGCCCTCGCCCGTCCAGGCCGAGCGTAGCTCGGCAGGATTTTGATGTGCTAGGCCGGTTGCTGTTCGCCTGTTTCTTTCCGTTCAGGGTCGAGCAGCCACCAGGCTTCGCGGAAGGTTTCGAAGCGGGATCCTTTTTTGCTGCCGTGGGGATAGAACCAGAGATTTTTGCACGGCGAAAAAGATTCGACCGGGAGCACGTACCAGAGATTGAGCGGGACGATGTAGGCGATGATGCAGTCGATGTCGTCGGCGGTGAGGGCGACCATTTTGCGCTTTACGTAGACGTAGGTGTGGACGGCGTATCCGCGATGGCTCTCGTAGGCGGTGGAGCGGACCTGCACGCGCCAGAAGCGTCCGCCGGCGTCGAGGATGTAGTCGTAGCGGTCGCTGTCTCCCCAGGGCTTGGCTACGCCGAAGCCCAGGCTGACAGCTTTCTGCATGAAGGCCAGTTCGGCGATCTCTCCGCGTCGTTTGGGAGGGAGAGCGTGGCGCTGATTGGTGGCGGGGCGTCGCGGAAGCGGTCGCGCCTGAGACTTCTCCATTACTTAACCTGATTTCGAGTGGCCTGATTTGTCTATATCCTTGCTCCTAAATACAAAAGGCGCAGCTTTTGGGCTGCGCCTTTTTTGGTCTTCTAGTTTAAGGATAGCAGGTGGGGTGGGGGGAATGGGACATGGGTGTACTTACTATGGCGGGTTTGGGGTGAAGGGGTTAGGGGGAATTGGGTGGGGTTGGGGGCTTGACAGAATTTGGTTGGAGTAAAAGTGGCCCACTCAAGCCAAACTCGGGCTTGAGTGGGCCATCCGCCCTCTACGGTTTCTTGTTCGCAAGCAAGCCGTTCAGAGCCGCGATAACTTTCTCCGCGCGTTCCAAGGTTTCAGTTACTTCAGGTGCGTCGCCGTCGAGTAGGCCAGGGTGCTGGAACAGCCAATCTGCGGGCGTGAAGTGGTCAAACTCCGGAGCTTCAGGCGGCAGCACCCTAAAACATGCTTCTGCCTTCTTAAGTAGGCGTGTGGTTCCCGCGTCAGCGTCTATCAACTTCTGAGCGGTTAGCTCGTTGGCACCAACGAGACCGAAGGCTTGGTTCAAGATCGTAGCGTATAGTACCGGGGTTAACACATCTTCGATGTCGGCCTCATCGAATCCCAGAATGCTCGCGAACGTCAGCAGTCGATCACTCTCCATGACCTTGTTCTGTCGAAGTGACTCAAGTTTTTTCTTATCACTCTTCGCATAGTCGGTGAGAGCCGCGATGTTGAGCTTCTGTCCGGCAAACAGACCGACGAATGGTTGAATTTTATCAATTCCTCCAGCGGGACAAATCGTCCAGCGCCGATCGATCCCCGGCTTCCCCCTCCGAATCAGAGCCGAAGACCAAGCTTGCAGGTAAAGAATATCTCCCGGCCCTTCTACCAGCAGGGTGTGCTTCCCAACGAAAAGCGTCTGCGTGATCTCGTAGCCGAGTGCGCCCTGTAGCGGAAAGAGAGTGTCTCGGTCGGTCGCCATCGTGTCATCTCGCACCTTGGTGCCATCCGATATCCATTTACCTGGTTCCGTCTCAAAAAGCTTGTCCTCTACGATGCGCACCGAAGGCAAATCGTCCGGTGGAACCATAAATGGTGAGTGCGTGGTATAGATCACCTGATGGTCTGGTACGAGTTTTTCAACGAAGTAGCGCAATAGATCTGCTTGGGCTTTGCCGTGCAGAGTCAATCCTGGCTCATCAAGCAGCAGAATTAGATTTCCACCTGACTTGCGCACCTGTGCAAACTGCACCAGAAAAGAGAAAAACCAAACGAACCCCGCGCTCCGCTCGGAGAATGGCACCGTGACTTTGTGCAGGGTGTTCTTTACGCGCGCTCTGGCGATGACGCCTTCGTTGAACGGGACCGGGTCACCCGGCTCCGCCTTCGTGACCCGCACATCTATCTCTAAATGCGGGTTCTGCTTCCAGTACTCTTGCAATTGAGCGGTAATCTTGTTGGACGCAGATTCGCAGCGAGCGTTCAGACCTTCGTAGGTCGTCGCGGCAGTGATTTCTGCAATAGAAGTACCGGCATATTCGAGGAAATCAACGAAGACCGTTTCTCCCGCTTCAATCGGTGGTGGGAGTTGCCCTTTCTTGCGCCTATCGAATGTGTCGAGACGAATCTGGCCGACCATGCGGTCGTAATGCGACGAGTACATGAACTGCGGCAGATTCGGCTTCAGAATCTCCAACACTCCTTCGGTGATTGTCTTATCGGCTGTAGTCTCACCGGGAAAGCTGTTGAGGCGTTCCAGCAGCCGCGTTTGTCTGGTAGTTGGCTCCTTGATACCATCAAGGGCCTTTCTCAAACTAGAAGAGTTTTCGGCGTTCGCAAGAGGCTTCCGCTCCTCCTCGTCGAGTTTCTCCATCGCAATCAGATTCTCGACAGCCACTTTGAAGTTGATCGGCAACTCCCACCGTGGTTCGGTGTCTTTGTAACGACGGTGGATTTTCACGGGTGCATCGAGAATCGAACTAGCGCCGATCTTCTCAGTGATCGCTTCCTTCTCTTTCGCTGACAGCGCCCACTTGGTTGAGATGACGGTCGCCTCTCCTTTTGGGTGCCGCTCCTTGTAGTCGGCCAACCAACGACGCGGATAATCGCGCTCAACGTCGTAGCTGAAGGCGGTGGATGGATGCGGGTTAAGTCCGCAAAGAGCCTGTTCGATGGCAGTCTTGCCAGCCTCGTTCTTGCCGACGAGACACAAAAGCTGCCCTACCTCGAACTCTGTTGAATCTTCGATGCTGCGGAAGTTCGTGACGTGAACGTGCGTTAGTTCCATTCTTACTCGCCTCTCAGGTTCGACTAATCGCCTGGGTATACTTCTAAGGGAAGACTTTCATTGTATTCCGTCAAGTACTTAAAGCGAAATAGGAGTCCGGCCCCGGCGGAGGGTGCCCCACTCGAGCCCGGTTTTGGCTTAACTGCGGATGTTCACGCGTCACAGACTTAAGCCAACGAACAGACTAGATTGTCCTCAAGCCATGGGGACTAAAGCATTTTCACCACAGTGGGCAGAGTCATTTCGTCACTTTTGCTGTTACCACCGCCGTCGACCTTCACTGTCGCTCACAAACAACGGAAGATCCCTCCCCTCCGCAGATCATCTTCACAGATCACCTCCATAGACCATGGCGTTCGCGATGATCTGTTCCGGCCGGGATGACAAAGTTGGGAAATATGAAATTCCCCATGGGGACATCCTTCGAGTTCGCTCAGGACAGGTTCTGCCCCGATGCGAGTCGTGGCGGAGCAGCGAGGCTGGGGGCGCTTCCCTTCCCACCCTTTCACAAAGTACGTGAAAAGATGGGGCACCCACAAAAGGGTATGTCCTGGGTTCGAACATCCCCGCTCCAGCCAAGAGCGGGATTGAATGGGCCACCCATCGCTAGCGACCTTCACCGTCGCTCACGAACAACAGCAGATCCCTCCACTCCACTGATCATTTCCCGAGACCATGGCATTCGCGATGATCGGTTCCGGTCGGGATGACAGAGTTGGGGAAGAGTTGGGGATATGAGCAGCCCATTGAATCCAAAACGGGAATGAATGGGCCAACTGTTAACGGCTTGCCGAGCTTTGCTCGGCTGGACGGGCGAGGGCGCCCGTCCCTACGTGGCTTGTGGTGCGGCGCCGGGGCGTATAATCAGAAAGTCAGACAATCCTGCCAAATTCTGTTTCTAAACCTCAACCTCACCTGAAAACTGAAAGAGGAGACGTTCATGTCCCACCATTACTCCGGCCCCGATTTCGGGTTCCCTCACGGGGATGCCCGCCTGGACTTCACCGATCTCTACGCCTTCCCCAAGCCTGGGGATGCCAGCAAGTCGATTTTGATTATGAATGCGCATCCGTCAGCCGGCGCCAACCCGCCGGGGCCGACCAGCGACGATGCCTTCTCGCCCGAGGCGATTTATGAACTGAAGATTGATACAAACGGCGATAACGTCGCCGATATCGCATACCGGGTGCGAGTCACGTCCTCAAAGGACGGAACTCAGACCGCGACGCTTCGCCGGGTTGAGGGCGCGGCGGCGGCGGGGACGGGTGACGACGGGCAAGTCATCTTCGAGGGCGTGCCGGTCTCGACGGGAAAGGAGTCACGGGTAAAAGAGGCCGGGGACTATCGCTTCTTTGCCGGATGGCGCAGCGATCCATTTTTCTTCGACGTACAGGGCGCGTTGAACAACCTGCAATTTACCGGTGAGGATAGCTTTGCCGACGCGGACGTGTGCAGCATCGTGCTGGAAGTGCCCAACTCTGTCCTCGGCGGTAAAAAGGTGGGCCTATGGGCCCGCACGGTGGACGGCTCGAGCGGGAAATGGGTGCAGGCGGATCGCGGTGCGCGGCCGCAACAGACGCCCTTTCTTTCGGGCGAGGCGAACGCTGCCTATCTCGGTGCCGAACCGAAGGACGATGCCCAGTTCGTCCCCGTGTTTGCGCACGCGCTCGAGCACGCTGGTGGATATTCGCCGGCGGAGGCGACGCGGGTGGCCGGGACGCTGCTACCGGATATTCTCCAATATGATCCCGCGCGGCCGGCGGTCTTTCCGAATAATGGCCGGGCGCTCATCGACGATGTCGTAAGTTTCTTCATTCCTTTGCTCTCGAATGGAAAGGTCACGGACGACATGGTTGGACCGCACAAAGACCTGCTCGCCGAATTCCCTTACGTGGGGCCACCGCACAAGGCCCGGGCTGCGGAGCGGGTGGCCGCCTGATCGTGGTATTCACTTTAAGCTGAACACTCGAGATGATGTAAAGGGCGGGCCACTCAAGCCAATAGGGGCTTGAGTGGGCCGCCTTTTTATTTCGCCTCCGGCTCCAGGGTGGCATTCACGTTTACCTGACCACTCGAGACCGTGATGCTTTCGGGAGTGGAGGGAGTCAAGTATGTGGTTCGTGGTTCCGCGGGCGGGGCGCGCGCTCTTTATTTTTGGTGGCGGCACGCGGGCGGGGGCGCCCGCGCCACAGGGTTTCTACAGTGTTATCTGTAGCGCGGAATTTCTCGCTTACCCATCGAAAATGCTCGGCTTACCGGTCCGAGGTTTGTATCTGCGACAAAGGGCGGGGCTTCTGGCTTGGCAGCCTTCGTGCTGTTACAAGGGCAAGCACTTATTGGAGGCACCGATGATGACCAACATACATGTCGATAAGGTTGGCGAGATGGCAGTGGTGGAATGTGAAGGCAGGTTTGTCCGCAGCGAGGAGGCGTTCAAGTTGCGCGACGCGGTTACGGCGCAGCGCCATGCTCACGTGATTGTGCTGGATCTCACGGAAATGCGGGCCATCGGCGGCGGCGGAGTGGGGGTGCTGGTGTTTCTGCAACGCTGGTGCCGGGATCATGATATTCGATTCAAGTTGTTCAATCCCTCGCGGTCGGTGCAGGAGAGGTTGGAGAACACGAATGCGATGTCGGAGTTCGATTTTGCGTCGCTGGATGAAATGATGGCTTTGCTGGGACAGAATGACCGGCGCTATGCGCTGGCTTCGTAGGCGCCTGGGTTTCGCGAAGCGGCGGCTCGTTAGTCGGTTGCAGTTACTGCACACGTAAGATCATTTGCGTGCCGCTTTCGAGATGCACGTTACCTCGGTCGGAACTCAAGAGCGCAGCCGGGCCTGAGGTGTCGAGAGAGAGGCCGTTGATCCCGACTACGCCCTTACTGGTTGGACTGAGGGGGATCGAAGTCGAGAGACTTGTGGGGCTGTTCGGCGCCATGGGATCGGGAATGGGCGCGAGGTCTCCGGGATAGGACGAGGGGACGCCTTGCGTGGAAGCGTCTCCTATGGGAGCGCGCTGACCTGGCATGGGCAGCCCTCGGTCGGCACGCGGCGAATTTCCACTCATACCGGGACCGACCTGCAGCGGCCGGGCGATGGCCTGTACGGCCACTTGCAGAGGAACTTCGCGTCCGTCTTTGAGCAGCAGGCGGTCGAAAGTGATTCCTACCGATGAATCTGGAGACTCCTTGCTGCGGGCCTTGGCCTCGGTGACGTGGCCGACGATTTTTGTATTACGCGGAACGACGATGTGACCGTGCGCCAGGAGATCGGTGGCGGTCCGGGCTTCGATGCGGTCGTTAGCTTTGCTTTTCTTGGCGTCCAATGACTTCGAGAGTTCGACGGCAAGAAGAGTTCCTGACGGCGGGGCGTCGGCCGATGCAGTGGGGTTCTGGGCTGTCGAAGCTGCGGTCTGGGCCGGCGCATTCGCAGGGGCTGGGTCGGTGGCCACTTGCGTCCACGAGGTTGCGGCCAGGGCGAATATCGCGGACGCCAGGAAGAAGTTTGTCCTCATCATTATCATTGCGATGCACCTTCTGATTCGTCTTTCCTGACTCTACTCAGTATGATGCGGCCGGTTAGAACCAAGTTCCCTCTTTGTATTTTCTGTATTCCTCGCCGAACCTAGCTTCGAGGACCTGAGCCTCTTTGCGGGCGCGAACGATCTGAACGGGAACCACCACCAACAGAAGAAGGAGCAGATAACGATACGGCAAAGTAACCAAGACACCGACCAGCAACAGAGTGCTGAACACGTAGATGGGGTTCCTGATCCTGGAATACAAACCCCGGGTTACAAGTTCGCGCGCCTGGGGAGTTATCGAAAATGATCGCCCTATTTGCCAGCGTGCGGTAAGGAACAGGACGGCCGCCGGAACGGCGATACATAGTCCCACAAGGCGTGCCGCGTTCCACGGTCCCGGGCGGAGCGCGACAACCCCGATCACGAGGAATACCATGAAAAACTGGAGGGCAAAGAATGCAGTGATTTGGTGATTATTGGCGACCGAGGTTGGCATGGGCTTTATTTTACGAATCCCTGGCGAATGCTGTGGATGAAGTCGGTATAAGCCGGCGTCGATCCAGTGGCCCGAACCGTCAGGGCTATTTGTCCGCGATGATAGGCGGAGTGCGTGATCAGGTGCATGAGGATGTCGTCTTTACGGCTGCTCCAGGTTTCGCCCTTACTGTTCCGGTAGCTTACGGTTTGAGCGAGATCGGCTTCGCTGCTGTGGGCCAGGTAATTTTCCCAGAGCGCCGCCAGATCGGCCACTTGCCGCTCGCACTCATCGATGGTGAAATCCGGCCACACCGGGAGTGTCTGCGGCTTTTGTTCAAGGCGTTCCATCCACAAACGTTCCGAGGAGACAATGTGTGCCATCAACTGCAGGGCGCGAGGCGCTGGCTGGGGCGCTGCGCGCAAACCGTCCAGAATTTCGCGGTTCGCCCATTCGTCGTAGGCGAAGAGACGGGTGAAATGCTGGATCAGGTCCATGCCATTATTCAAACACAGGTCCTGGTTTGACGTACAACGGCCGACGAGCGAAAAAAAGCCCCGCTGCGAGGCGGGGCTGGTGGACGAAGCGGCGATGCCGCAAAGCAATTCAGTCTTAGTTTTTGTCGTTCTTGTCCTGCATGTCCTCTTTGGCTTCGTGCGCGGCGGCCTGATGGCCGGCCATCGCGAGTGCAGACATGAAGGGCGCCGCATCGGCGGGTGGCTTCACATCGCCCATAAGGATCTTGCGGAAACCTACATCGTGACCGTAGATGGCGGTGGTCGAGTCCGCATCCTGCTCGATGACCGCGCCTTCGAGAGTCAGACCGGCGAATGCGCCTTTCGAGCGGGAGTAAGTCAGCAGCTCGGTATTCAGTTTCCAGTCGGTGCCGGCAGAGGCATG
The DNA here is from genome assembly GCA_963822555.1 of Terriglobia bacterium. GTDB lineage: Bacteria > Acidobacteriota > Terriglobia > Terriglobales > Acidobacteriaceae > JAIQFF01. The sequence goes on along the minus strand of CAWGHY010000002.1, from coordinate 1,063,172 downwards.
GCGTCCCACCGGTCCGGCCGCAGCGGAGCCTTCCCCGCTAAGCTCGAACTTGCTGGAAAGCAGGTGCTGCAGGCCCTTGTCATTCATCACCACCATGACCAGGTCGACGCCTTCAGCTCCGATCTGAAGACCCCAGCTTCCGCCGCCGACGGAGATAAAGGCGGGCGCGCTCCAGCCGGTTGCGGTGCGGCAGCTGGCCACGCCACGGCCATGTTTACCGCCAAAAATGAAACCAGCCTTGATAAGGTGCGGGACCACGACGATGCACTTCGCGCCGTCCAGCACTTCTTCGGGGATGCCCTTGTCAGGTGCATCCATAATTTGTTTTAGCACATCGCCGGCGTTCTGCAGACGCTCGACCGAATCCTCTTTGGCGTCAGCGAAGGCCATGCTGCCAAGCAATGCGATCAAACTGAATAACACTACAAGTGATCGTTTCAATGTTGCCTCCTTGAATAGCTCAAAATGCGTGAAATGGGGGCCGACTCGTTTGCTGGCCAAACTTCTCGGACCGAGATTTTCTCAGACCACTGGTCTGCGGCCAGTTATAAGTTGGATAATAAGCACGACGACTGCGATCACCAGCAAGATATGGATGTATCCGCCCAGGGTGTAACTGCTGACCAGTCCCAGCAACCACAACACCAGCAGAATCACAAAGATCGTCCAAAGCATAAGTCACCTCATTGGCGATTGCGAGTAACCCTAGCCCAACGACGGTTCTTTGATCCACATTCCCAAGCAGGAGTTGCACGCCGTTATGCGGTCCCCGGTACGGTCAACCCTGTAGAAATGCGAGGACAACAAGTTAGATCTGGAGGTCATTCCCACCCTGTCGACGGCTTTGAGCTTGTAGGGCAGTCGACTCCACCGGCCCATGCGGAGGCGAATGGGGCCGGTTCCGCTCAGGATGACATTGTTATGGATTGTTCCAGCCCATTATTGATATCCAGAGGCACAATGACTTCGTCTATTCTAGAGATCTCCAATTTAGGGACCAAGGACCTCTTTGCGAGGAGGCACCATGAAGCGCAGAGATTTCATCATCGGCGCGACCTGCGGAGTGGGAGCGGCGTGGCTCGGCTATCGAGACCTCGCCGGGGCCATGAGGACGCTGCCCGCATTGCCGCGCAAGTTCAGCGCGTCCGATACGGTGACGCTCGGCAACACCGGGATCACGACCAGTCGTCTCGCCATGGGAACGGGCACAGTCGGCAGTGGACATCACTCGAACCAGACGGCATTGGGGGTGAAGGGTCTGTCGGATCTCCTGCTGAACGGCCATGACAATGGTTTGCGTTTCTTCGACGCCGCCGACGCTTACGGAAGCCATCCCCATGTGGCCGAAGCCCTCAAGCATGTTCCGCGTGACAAGGTAACCGTGCTCACCAAGACATGGGCGCGCGACCCGGCCGAAGCCCGCGCCGATCTCGACCGCTTTCGCAAGGAACTTGGGACCGACTATCTCGATATTTGCCTGATGCATTGCCTTACCGAAGGTGACTGGACCGAACGCTATCGCGGCGTCATGGACGTCTTTTCCGAAGCCAAGGAAAAAGGCATCATACGGGCGCATGGCTGCTCCTGCCACAGCATTGAGGCGCTGCGCGCGGCGGCCAAGTCGCCCTGGGTAGAAGTCGACCTGGTGCGAATCAACCCCATTGGTTCCCACATGGACGCCGATCCCGACACGGTGGTGAGCGTGCTGCACGAAATGAAGGCGGCGGGAAAAGGAATTGTCGGGATGAAGATTCTCGGCCAGGGCGACCTGCGCAATCGCCAGGACGAAGCCTTGAAGTATGCGCTCTCCCTCGGCGTGCTGGACGCTTTCACTATCGGGGCCGAGAGCAAAACCGAACAGGAAGACCTGATCCGCAGAATCTCGGCGGCGGCGTAAAACCGGGTTACGAATCTCGCGCATTTACACGGATTGAAACAGCGAAGGATCTTTTCCTAAGAGATTGATCCGTGTGAATCCGTGGCCCGGTTCGCCTTTTCCCTGCTTCAAGTTATTTCTTCGAATTCGAGCCATCCCCCCACCTCGGCGAACCATCCAAACCACGAAATCAAAAGCAGGAGGTAAAAGCCGAATGAAAAGATTCACAGTTAAAGCACTGCTCGCACAACTTGTGTTGCTGGGAAGCCTGGGGATGCTCTGGGCGCAGCAGGACACAAGCGCCAGTCAAGATCAACCGGCTGCCGACAATACGAAAGTTAATCAGCGCGACCGGAACAAAGCCGAAGCAACTGCCGATCAGCAGAAGGAAACTCCCGCGGACCGCCAGTTGACGCAGCAAATTCGCAAAGCCCTGGTCAAGGACAAGTCGCTTTCAACTTACGGCCATAACGTCAAGATCATCACGCAGAATGGCATGGTGACGTTGAAGGGGCCGGTGAAGTCGGAAGAAGAGAAACAAGCGATCGAAGCCAAGGCCGCTGAAATTGCCGGATCGGACAAGGTGAACAGCGAAATTCAAGTGGCGTCCAAGTAAGCTCAACCGCAACCACGAACTCATATAAGGAGATCAAATATGGCAGGCAAGAATACAGCAGCATTTGGAATTTATCGCGATCGCGTCGGAGTTGAAACCGGGGTTGACATGCTACGAAATGCGGGATTCCGCAATACCGACATTTCGGTCCTGTTTCCGCACAACGAGGGTACCAAGGATTTCGCCGCCGAAAAGAACACCAAGGCACCCGAAGGCACAGCGGCGGGAGTGGGAACTGGCGCCGTGATCGGCGGTGCACTGGGTTGGCTGGCTGGAATCGGCGCGTTGGCCATTCCGGGCGTGGGTCCATTCATTGCGGCTGGTCCAATCATGGCGGCGCTGGCCGGCGTCGGCGTGGGCGGCGCGGTGGGCGGCATCACCGGAGCCCTCATCGGGATGGGAATTCCAGAGTTCGAAGCCAAGCGTTACGAAGGCCGGATCAAAGAAGGCGGCATCCTGCTCTCGGTGCACTGCGATGACTCCGACTGGACGAAGAAAGCCAAGGAGATCCTCGAGCATAGCGGTGCCCAGGATGTAACTTCCACCGGAGAGGCGAAGGCCGACTTTCAAAAGACCGACAAGCCGATGCCGCGCGCCAGCTAGAAAAAGCTGTGGGTTGCACGTAGCGCCGCCGTCTCAGCGGCTGTCGTGGGGGCGTCCAGACGCCCTGGGGACAGCCGGCAGGATGTCGGCGCTACTTTCCTAACGTCACACGCAGATCGCTTCCCGTCATTTCCTTTGGCTGCGGGATACCCAGCATGCCCAGCACGGTAGGCGAGATATCACGCAAGGACCCGCCCGGCTTCAGGGAGAATTTCTTTCCGTTGTCGGCGACGACAATGAACGGCACGGGATTGGTTGTGTGGGCGGTGTGCGGACCGCCGGTGGCGGGATCGATCATCATCTCGGCGTTACCATGATCGGCCGTGATCAGGAGAGCTCCGCCCTTGGCCCGCACCGCCGGTTCGATACGGCCGAGGCAGGCGTCCACGGTCTCGACGGCCTTGACCGTGGGTTCAATCTTTCCGGAATGCCCAACCATATCGGCGTTGGCAAAATTTACGATGATGACGTCGAAGGTTCCATCCTCGACGGCTTTGATCACCGCGTCGGCGATTCCGGCGGCGCTCATCTCCGGCTTCAAGTCGTAAGTGGCAACTTTTTGTGATGGCACCACCAAGCGGTCTTCTCCGGGAAAGGGCTGCTCGACTCCGCCGTTGAAGAAGTAGGTCACGTGGGCGTACTTTTCGGTTTCCGCGACGCGCAGATTGCGCAGGCCGGCCTGCCCCATCACGTTGGCGAGAATGTTATCCAGCGATTCCGGCGGGATTACGACTGGAAGCGAGAATTTCTTGTCGTACTGGGTCATGCAGACGTAGTGCAGATTTTTAGGCACGCGATCCCGAGGAATGGCCGCGTCGAGATCGGCGGCTCCGGGCAGATCGCTGCCCCCCAGCGGGTTCAGACCGCTATTGCGAGTGAGGGCGCGGGTAATCTGGCGGACGCGATCGGCCCGGAAGTTGAAGCAGATGCAGGAATCCTCGTCACGTATGGTGGTCAGCGGTTGGCCGCGATTATCGACGCAAACAAAGGGAACAATGAATTCGTCGGTCACTCCTTTGTTGTAAGAGTCTTTCGTGCCCTGCACGGGATCGACAAATTTGCCGCCCTCGCCATCTCCGAAAACCATCGCGTTGAAGGCCTTGGCGATGCGCTCCCAGCGGCGGTCGCGATCCATGGCGTAGTAACGGCCGTTCACCGAGGTGATTTTTCCCGTGTTGTATTCGCGCATCTTCTGCTGCAGTTGTTCCAGGTATCCGGCGCCGTTGGTAGGCAGGGTGTCGCGGCCGTCCATGAAAGCGTGTACGAAGACGCGGTCGACACCGTTTTGCTTGGCCATCTTGAGGAGGGCGTAGAGATGGGTTTGATAGGAGTGCACACCGCCGTCGGAAAGCAGTCCGAAAATATGGAGGCGGCGTCCGCCCGAGCGCGCATTCTTCATGGCGCTGAGAAGAACGGGGTGCGAGAAGAACTCGCCATTCTGGATCATGAGTTCAATTCGGGTGCTGTCCATGTGCACGATGCGTCCGGCGCCGATGTTGAGATGGCCGACTTCGCTGTTCCCCATCTGACCGTCGGGCAGGCCGACGTATTGCCCGCTGGTTTGAATCAGGGTGTTGGGATATTCGCGCAACAGGCGATCGTAAGTCGGCTTGCGCGCCATCGCGATGGCGTTGGCCTTGGTTTCGGCGCGGTATCCCCAGCCGTCGAGGATGATCAGCACAAGTGGTTTGGGACGGTTCATTCAGCTCCTGGTATTGTGTCTGGCTCGCTGGAAACTGGATTACCGAGGCGCAGAGGAATAAGAGAATTGACAAGAAGAGAAATTATAGGCGACGAGCAGAGGTTTTCAAATTCGCGGCAGCATAATATAGTCGTCGTGATCTTAATCGGAGGAAGTGATGTCCATCAGCGCTCTTCTACTGCTCGAATTTGATGCCGAGGCCAAGACCACGCGAACCATGTTGGAGCGCGTCCCGGAGGAAAATAAGGATTTCACGCCTCATCCCAAATCAATGCCGCTGAACAAACTTGCTCCGCACGTGGCAGAACTGGCGGGATTCGGGGTTACGGTCCTGACCACGCCTGAGCTTGATTTCTCCAAGAATAGCGGTTCGAGGCGTGTGGCCTTTGAGTCGGCGAAACAACTGGTACAGGTCTTTGACGAGGGCGCAGCCAAGGTTCGGGCCGCGCTCAAAGATATGCCCGATGCGGCATGGGCGGACAGCTGGAAGCTGAGCTTTCAAGGAAAACCGATTTTCAGCGGTTCGCGTTTTCTGGCGTACCGGCAAATGTTTTTGAATCACCTGGTACATCATCGCGCGCAACTCGGGGTGTATTTGCGGCTGAATGGTAAGCCGCTGCCGGCTACTTACGGGCCTTCAGCGGATGACACGATGGGATTCTAGTGAGTGGGCAATAACTTTATTTTCTGAATAGTTCTCGCAGGAGTTGCGCGCGATCCATTTCAAGATAGGTTGCCACCGCTGAGATGATGGAGTTTAGCGTTCCCAGCTTTAGCACCTGGTGGGGCGGGAATCGTGATGAAGTGGTCGGTCCCACGATGTGTCGATTTCAAGCGAAGGTGACTGCCAGCCTGTCTCGTGATCACATAGTCGTATCGGCGAAGCGACTGGGCGAGATCGTGACCGGAAAGATCACGAGGCAATCTCAAGCAGGGATAACCTCGTCTTTTACGATATGCAGGCGAATGACGGCCGGAGCCGAGTCTCCATTGAAGTGGCAGCGAACCGCGTCGCGTACCATCCCCCGCAGTTCTTCCAGGGTTTCGGCTTCGGTGAAAATATCGTGACCGAGGGCGCGCGCTTCATAGCCGCCTTCGACCGACTCCTGAACGGAGAAGATGATTTCGGTTTCCGCCATATTGTTCTTGCGATTATACCTCGCGTTTGAGGCGGAACCGACGGGCTAGGCTTCCAAGAAATCAACCGTTGTAATTCAACGCCTTCAACCCCAGGAAGCGCGCCGTCTCACCCAACTCTTCTTCAATCCTCAGGAGCTGGTTGTATTTTGCGATGCGATCGGTGCGCGAGGCTGAGCCCGTCTTAATCTGGCCTGCGCCTGTCGCCACCGCGAGGTCGGCGATGAATGTGTCTTCAGTCTCTCCCGAGCGGTGCGAGATGATGGACGTGTAGCCGTTACGCCGCGCCAGGTCGATGGCGTCGAGAGTCTCGCTGACCGTGCCAATCTGATTGACCTTGATCAGAATCGAGTTGGCCACGTGCTTGTCGATTCCCTCTTGCAGGAACGTGACATTGGTGACGAACAAATCGTCACCGACCAGCTGAATCTTTCCGCCCAGCTCCTTGGTGAGATTCTGCCAGCCCTCCCAATCATTCTCTGAGAGGCCATCTTCGAGAGAAACAATGGGATACTCACTGGCCCATTTCGCCCAGAAGCGGACCATGTCGTCCGAACTCTTCGTCGACTTGTCAGACTTTTTGAAGACGTACTTACCGTCCTGATAGAACTCGCTGGCCGCGGGATCGAGCGCGATAGCGATCTCTTCACCGGGTTTGTATCCAGCTTGCGTGATGGCTTCGAGAACCACCTCAATGCCCTCGACATTGGATTTCACGGAGGGCGCGAAGCCGCCTTCATCGCCGACAGCGGTGTTGTAGCCGCGCTTCTTGAGCACTCCTTTCAAGGTGTGGAATACCTCGACGCCCCAACGCAGCGCCTCCGAGAAAGTCTCCGCTCCGACCGGCATGACCATGAATTCCTGAAAGTCGACATTGCTATCGGCGTGAGCGCCGCCATTGAGAATGTTCATCATGGGCGTGGGCAGAATATTGGCGCCGGCTCCGCCCAGATAACGGTAGAGCGGCAGGCTGAATGCGGCTGCCGAAGCCCGTGCCGCCGCCATCGAAACCGCCAGGATCGCGTTGGCGCCCAGGCGGCCCTTGTTTTCAGTGCCGTCGAGTTCGATCATTTTCTGATCGAGGGCGCGCTGGTCGGCTGCATCCAGGTTGGCGAGCGCGTCGGCAATTTCGCCGTTCACATTCTCCACTGCCTTGAGCACTCCCTTGCCCAGATAGCGTTGCTTGTCGTCGTCGCGCAGCTCGACCGCTTCGTGCTCGCCTGTCGAGGCTCCGCTCGGGACCGCGGCGAGGCCGCGGGTTCCGTCGGCCAGGGTGATTTCCGCTTCGACTGTCGGGTTGCCGCGAGAGTCGAGAATCTCCCGCGCCCGGATTTCCTGAATCTGCGTGATGACGTCCATGATCGCTTGTGTGTCCTCTTATTTTGTGGGTATGTGGTGAGACTCGCGATTATATCGGTTTTTGTTGGGTGGCGCGGGCGCCCCCGTCCGCGTGAATGACGCCAGGGCTTCCGGCCTGAGGTCCGTGGCAACGGTCGCCGTTGCGTCTTGTGATGTTCCCTGGAAATCTTTCTACCACGCGGTTACGCGGGCGAGAGCGCCCGCGCCACATGGAAACGGCCCGTGTCTACGCTGGTTCCTCGAGTTTTTCACAGGCTGGCGCGAGCCGCTTGTGCTCTACAGTCGAAACAGGATGGCGGATCGCACGGACACGCTGGCGGTCGGCTCACCTGCACCGGAATTTTTATTGTCGGCCGCAAATCGGGACGGGATTTTGTCTCTTTCCGGCTTCCTGTCGCGGGGAGTGGTGATCGATCGCGACCGAAGAGTTGCTTATATCTACCGCGGGGACAGTCAGACGGATCGAGCGCCTTTCAGTGAGGTCATGGGGGCGGTGAAAAAGCTATCAGTTTCCGGTTAAGGCCGCTTGGCTTGACCGGGTGGGACAAATTTGGGGTGGAAATTCAGGAGGCGGAATGAAAAAAATATTTGCAATGCTTGCTGTGGTGGTGCTGGCGGTCGGGGCTGGGGCACAAACCAACATGTCTCTCCCCGCAGGCACGGCGTTCAAAGTCAAACTAGAAAACACACTGTCGACTTTCTCCAGCAAGGAAGGCGATGCTTTCTCCGGACGAGTTGTGGATGCAGTCGTGCTCGACGGGAAGACGGTAATTCCTGCTGGCGCAACCGTTCAGGGAAGAGTCACCAAGGTCAATGAACCGCGCCGCATCGCGGGCAAACCCACCATCGGAATTTTTCCCGAGGCAGTGGTGCTGCCCAACGGCGAGCGCTACATGCTGAACGCAGCCCTGGTGGATACCAGCCTGCACGGCAATGGAACCGATGTGAACACAGAAGGCCAGTTCAAGGGCGATGGCCATGACGGACAAGACCTGACCGAAATCGGCATGGGCACCGGCGCCGGGATGCTGATCGGTGGGTTGGCCCGAGGAGGCAGAGGTCTGCTGGTCGGTGGAGGAATTGGCGCTACCCTCACGGTGGCACACTGGCTGGGCAAGAAACGTTCTGCGGTGCTGCCTTCAGGGACGGAGTTGACGATGGAATTGAGCCGTCCGCTGGCGATGACGGCGGACGCCGGCGGTCAGTAGCGAGGATACTTCTTAGAGATATTGAATCTCTGATAGCAGATGTCAGATCTTAGTTCTCGGTTCTCAGCTCTGTGCGACTGGCGGCCTTGTGCCGCCATTTTTTTTGTTAGAGGGAAATCAAGTCTTCTTCGCTCAATAATCGCAGTTCCATCCATCCTTCCACCGGAAGCGCATCGGTCGGCAGTCCGTTTTGCCAGAGGCTGAAGCGCAGTCTTAGCCGGGTTTCGGTATTCTCGGCCTGCAGCCAGGGCCGGGGCAGCTTGAATTCGAAGTTCCGGAGGAGCACGACGGCGACCTGAGGGTCGGGCCGGTCGGAGGCAGCGCGGGGCGGCCCAGCATCGGAAACACCCAGCTTCCAGCTGTTTATTCTGCCCCCTGATACTTCCACGTCCAGCCGGAGGGCGCGGGATGGGGGCGCATTGTCACTCGACGCTTCAAGGTGCACCAGCAGTTCGAAATCTTCGGCCGGAATTTTATTCTCGACAAAGTCGAGGCGCCCGTAGATATAACTCTCATCGATTCCCGCATGAACCGCGTCGAGTAAGAACTGTTTGCCGTGCATGGCACCGGCGCGGCGGTCGGCTGTATAGACGGCGGCTCCCATCCATTCAAAATAGCTCACCATATCGCCGGCGATTCGGGGATGGATGTAGGCGGTCTGGTGGAGCACGGCGGGGCGCTCTCCGTCGGCGGTAATAGGTTGGGACAAGTAGTCGGGGGGGCGTCCGCCCAGCAGCTGATAAACGTTCGAAAGATGCTTGCGGTAGAGTTCGTCGAATTCGCGATCATTGGCGGAATGGTGCTCGGGACCGTACCACCAGTTCCAGTCGCTGCCCTCCGCAATCAGGATTTCTTCGAAGGCCAGTTGCCGTTGCGCATCGCCGGCAGCGGCGGCCGCCCGGGCGTAGAAATCGCGGGCGTGGTAAAGATAGTCCCAAGCCCGGTTGTCTTCGGGGGCGCCGATCCACACGTTGAAATTAGCGTGAATCCAGGAGCCTGGGACCAGCGACTTGAGCGGGAAAAAATTCTGGTGGCGCTGGATAGCTTCGGAGACGGTCGTCGCCTCCACGCCGGGCTCGCGCTGCAGCGCATCGTAGAAGCGACGCAGAAATTCACGGCCTGACCGGGGATAGTATTCCCAGGCATTCTCGCCATCCAGAATGATCGGGACTACGGCGTCATGTCCTGCATCAATAACGGGCTGGGCGGATTGTTTAATGTTGTTCAGGAGATGACGGGCGGCGTCCTGCGGGGGCATGCCGGAGTACACAAAACCGATCAAGTCCGAGATCGTGTGATCGCGGAAGAGCAGCTTCATTTCGGCCTGGTTGCTTTCGAAACGATGAATGGTGTAGAGCTTCGCCGCCAATTCGCCCGGCAGGTGGCCATGACCGTCGCGTCCGAAGGAAATTCCCAGGCTGCGGCCTAATACTTCTTCATCCGTGGCCATCCACTTAACGCCCAGACTCTGCGCAATGGCCAGGACCTCTTCGGAAACACTGCCCTCCGACGGCCAGACCCCCTGAGGACGAATACCCAAGACTTCCTGATGCAGATTCAGACCACGCAGTAGCTGCTCGCGCGCGTCTTCGGGATGGCGGAAGCGATTCTGAGGCAACGCCAGACCCGGGCTCGAAACCGCGCCCACATTGGTATCGCAGAGCAGGGGCAGAATCGGGTGATAGAACGCCGAGGTTGAAATTTCAATTTGCCCATGTTGTGCCGCCGCGGCATGAACCGGCAATACTCGAGCCAACAGTTCCCGCTCCCGAGCCATCACAAAGCGCTGGTCTTCGAGCGAGTAATCATGTCCCTTGTTGATAAGACCAGCGACGTCCGGGTCGTCGAGAAAGAACTCATCGAACCAGGCGATTTGGGAGAGCACTTGCAGGTCGGTAAAGTCCTGGGGCGAGAACTGCTTTTCGGCGACTTCGGGAACAGCGTCCGCATTGCGAAAACGGTCCCACAACTCCCGATACCGGGGATATCGCCCGATCAGGTTTGCGGGATTGGCCTGGAAGAGATATCGCAGCGCGAACCGACGCTCGTCCGGATTCATATCCGGGGCGGGTTTGGCCGCCACTTCCAGGAATGGGTCGCGCGCCTTTCCGCTCACGTAGTCCTGAATCTGGGTGATCAGCGAGGGGACGAGATTGAAAGTCTGATGAACTTGGGGAAACTCATCCAGTAACTTGACCATGCCGTAGTAATCCTTGAGCGCATGCAGCCGGACCCAGGGCAGCCGGTACTTGCCGGTGACCAGATCCTTGTAAAACGGCTGATGCTGGTGCCACAGAACTACAACGCGCAGAACAGGCATGAGCGTGAGATTTCCAAATCGAAGCTAGCAGTCTAGCAGGGATGTGGCGACGGGGGCGACGTTACCAAAGCGTCGGCAGTGGCGGTTTGAAGATCCAGAGAGAATTCGTTGGAGGCATGGCAGGTCGCGCAAGGAATGTGCTGCTTTGGTGCCGGCAAAAAGCAGATTCCTCGCCGATGAAACCGGCTTCGGAATGACAATTCGTAAGAACTTGGCGGGACTCTAGAGGGCCGTTCTTTGCTGAAAGTCATGGCTACAATCCTGCATCTCGGAGCGAAACTCCGGTACACTTTAGGAGCATTACTTTGACGATGAGCAAAGAAACCACAACGACCCTGGCTCCGCCCGCGAGCGGGGCGGCTAGCCTGCTGAGCGATCAGGATCTCCACCTCTTTAACGAAGGCACTCACTACCGGATTTACGACAAACTGGGCGCGCATCTCACTTCGGTCGCGGGAAAGCCGGGGACATTTTTCGGAGTCTGGGCACCCAACGCCAGTTCGGTTTCCGTGGTGGGAGATTTCAACGGCTGGGATGCACAAGCTCATCGCCTTCAGGCGCGCGGCAGTTCCGGCATCTGGGAAGGCTTTATCCCCGGGATTGGCAAGGGCGCGCTGTACAAGTACCACATCGTTTCTCACAACCAGGGATATGTCGCCGAGAAAGCCGATCCCTTCGGCATCCTTCATGAGAAGCCGCCGCGAACGGCGTCCGTGGTGTGGGACCTCGACTACCAGTGGTCCGACAAGGAGTGGATGGAAACGCGGGCGCAGCGAGATTCGCTGCAAGCGCCGATTTCCGTCTACGAAGTTCATCTCGGTTCCTGGATGCGTGTGCCGGAAGAAGACAACCGCCCGCTGACTTACCGAGAGACGGCACCGCGCCTGGCGGAGTATGTGAAGCGGATGAATTTTACCCACGTAGAGCTGATGCCCATCATGGAGCATCCGTTCTACGGTTCGTGGGGATATCAGACGACCGGGTATTTCGCGCCCACATCGCGCTATGGTACGCCGCAGGATTTCATGTACCTGGTGGATTATCTGCACCAGAACGGCATTGGTGTGATTCTCGACTGGGTGCCTTCGCACTTCCCTACCGACGCGCACGGACTGGCTTATTTCGACGGCACGCATTTATTCGAGCATGCCGACGCGCGCAAGGGCTTTCATCCCGACTGGAAGACTTTCATCTTCAACTACGGGCGCAACGAAGTTCGCAGTTTTCTGATGGCCAGCGGCCTGTTCTGGCTGGATAAATATCACATCGACGGGCTGCGAGTGGATGCCGTCGCCTCGATGCTCTATCTCGATTATTCGCGCAAGGCGGGCGAGTGGATTCCGAACAAGTTTGGCGGACGCGAAAATCTGGAAGCCATCGATTTTCTGCGGCAATTCAACACTGAAGCTTACAAGGAGTATCCGGGGATCCAGACGATTGCGGAAGAATCGACGGCGTGGCCAATGGTTTCCCGGCCGACCTACGTTGGCGGGCTGGGATTTGGCATGAAGTGGGACATGGGCTGGATGCACGATACGCTCTCCTACTTTTCGGTGGACCCGATTCATCGCCGCTATCACCACAACCAGCTTACTTTTCGGATGCTTTACGGCTTCACCGAGAATTTCGTTTTGCCGCTCTCCCACGACGAAGTAGTGCACGGCAAGGGTTCACTCATCGGCAAGATGCCGGGAGATGAGTGGCAGAAGTTTGCCAACCTGCGCCTGCTGTTCGGATACATGTACGCGCAGCCGGGCAAGAAGATGCTGTTCATGGGTTGCGAATTCGGCCAGGTGCGGGAGTGGGCGCATGACACCAGCCTGGAGTGGCATGTGCTGCAATATCCGGTGCACAGTGGGGTGCAGAACTGGGTGGCGCAGTTGAACCGGGTTTATCGCGAACAGCCCGCGCTGCACCAGCTGGATACCGACTCGGCCGGGTTTGAGTGGATTGACTGCAATGACACTGCGGCCAGTGTTATTTCCCTGCTGCGCAAAAGCCGGTCGCCGGCGGATGAAATTGTGATCGTGTGCAATTTCACTCCCGTGCCGCGCTACGGATACCGGGTGGGCGTGCCGTCCGGCGGGTACTGGCGGGAACTTTTGAATAGCGACGCACAGGAATACGCGGGCAGCGGCATGGGGAATCTGGGAGGCGTGCATGCGGAAGCGATACCCACCCACGGCCGTCCCTTTTCGTTGAATTTGACTCTGCCTCCGCTTTCGGCGATTTTCTTGAAACCGGAATAGGTACATGTGGGACGGACACCCTTGTCCGCCGCCTTTGAAGTTGACTGTAGTTTGCGGAGAGCTCAAGGTCGGAAAGTCCTTCCAGCCAGAACCTAAAGTCAAAAGCGGCGGACAGGAGTGTCCGCCCCACAGGCCATGCTATTCTCCCCTTTAGGCTGGGCCCATGCGCATTCTGACCCGCTACATTCTGAGTGAAGTGATCTCGCATGCCGCCATCGGCATCGCGGTGTTCACATTTGTGATATTCACTCGGGACCTGGGTCACATCCTCGACCTGGTGGTGCGCAATAGCGCGCCCTTGCCCAGCGTGCTGGAAATCTTCGTTTTTACCCTGCCGGTTGCTTTTACTTACACGATTCCGATGGGCGTGCTGGTGGGAATCCTGATCGGATTGAGCCGTCTTGCCGCCGACAGCGAAATTACAGCGATGCGGGCCAGCGGCATTGGGGTGTGGACATTCCTGCGGGTGATTTCCATTTTTGCCGTGACCGCCTGGGCGTTGGCAATGTTCAACGCCATATACCTGGCGCCGGAATCGCAGGCAGCGCTGGGCCGGCTGGAAGACCGGCTGAAAACTTCGCAGGCGTCGTTTGAAGTGCAGCCGCGGGTGTTTTACGAGGGCTTTCCCAAGTTCGTGCTCTATGTGCAGGACGTGAAGACGGCGCAGGGGGCTGCGATCTGGAAGGGCGTGTTCATCGCGGACATCAGCAATCCAGCCGCGCCGCGGATTACCCTGGCCCGGCAGGGCATCCTGGTCAGTGAAGGGCCGCAGGTGCTGCACCTTCATCTGACCAACGGATCGACCCACGAGACCGATCCCGCTTCCGCCGATCACTATCAGATTTCAACCTTCGACCAGACCGATATACCGCTTCCGGTTCCGCAGACTGACAGCCGCGACCAGGAACCGGTTCCGGCGGCGCAGATGTTGACCTGGGACTTGCGGGAACAGGCGCGCAAGGTCAAAAAATATGTCGCGCCCTGGTATCTGATCGAGTTCCATCGCCGCTTCGCGTTGCCCACTTCCTGCCTGGTGCTGGCTCTGGTAGGAATTCCGCTCGGGTTGTCGTCGAAGAAAGGTGGGAAATCGGCGGGATTCGTTCTCACCATTCTGCTGGTGTTTGCTTATTACTCGGTGACGCTGATCGGCGTATCGCTGGCCCGCCAGGGAAAAGTGTCTCCGGCGCTGGGGGCGTGGCTGGCCAATATTGTTTTTTTTCTGGGAGGCGCGTTTCTTTTGTGGCGAGCGGAACGGCGTCCTTTTGAAATTGGCTCGTTCCGGGCCAAGTGGAATCCTCTGAAGTCCAGGCTGGCGCAAGGCGGGAAAAATCTGCTGCGCTTCAACCGGCCCGAAGATGCGTTTCAGCGGGCAGCCAATCGGCGGCGCGTGTTCAGCGCCAACTTCCCCATGATCCTGGACGACTACGTTCTGCGGGATTTTCTGATCTATTTGACCATGATCGTGGCCTCGTTCCTGATGCTGTTGCAGGTGTTCACGCTGTTCGAATTGCTGGGAGACATTCTGCGCAACCGGATTTCGCCGCTGGTGGTGGGCGAATATCTGCTTAATGTTGCGCCCTTTTTTCTGTACAACGTGCTGCATTTGAGTATTCTGCTGGCGGTTCTGGTCACGCTGGGGCTGATGCAGCGGTCCAACGAGATTACCGCCATCAAGGCCACCGGCATCAGCATTTACCGCGTGATCGTTCCGATTCTTGTGGTATCGACGATGCTCGCGGCCGGACTGTTTTTCTTCGACCAGTTTTATCTTCCGCATGCCAACAAGCGGCAGGACGCGCTGCGTAACCTGATCAAAGGCAAGCCGGCCCAGACTTATCTGAATCCCGATCGCAAGTGGATTTTCGGGCAACACTCGACTATCTACTACTATCAACTGTTCGATCCTGACCGCGACCAGTTCGGCAATCTTCAGGTCTTCCAGTTCGATCCGGCAACTTTCCAGCTGATCTCGCGGGTGTATGCCGACCAGGCGCACTGGGAAGAACGTCTGCAGCGCTGGGTGTGTACACAGGGCTGGGAACGAAGCGTGCATGGCTCCGCCATCAGCGACTACCGCACCTTCGATGTAGCCACATTTGCCGCGATCAGCGAGCCGCCGACGTATTTCAAGAAGGAGGTGCGCCAGTCATCGGAAATGAATTCGGAAGACCTGCGGCGCTACATACGCGACCTGCAACAGAGTGGGTTTGATGTAGTGCGGCTTAAGGTGCAGCTGCAGGAGAAATTTGCCTTTCCTCTCAACTCGCTGATCATGGCAGTGCTGGCAATTCCCTTCGCATTGGCCGCGGGTAAGCGGGGCGCCATTGCCGGCGTCGCCACGGCTGTGGGAATTGGATTGCTGTACATCATGGTGGGACGGTTGTCTGAGTCGATGGGAAATGTCAGCCAGTTGCCGCCCTTTTTGGCGGCGTGGGCTCCGGATCTCTTGTTTGGCTTGGCGGGCGGTTATCTGATTCTCAAAGTACCGACGTAGCGAACCAGTTTTTAAACCACGAAGGAAACGAAGGAGCTTACTCCGACCCCACTGCCGCCGGCTGGCCTCCGGTGGTTGTCACAGGGCCGCCTACGAGGGACAGCAGACCCAGCGTCGAATCGAAGCTGTAAACCGAAATCGAGGACGCTCCAAAATTAGGGACATACAAGTAGTCGATAATGCCACCGGTCGCGGTGACGGTTGTGGTACCGACGCGGATGGTTCCGGCCACCGGATTGGCTCCAGTCGAAATGGTGGACTGAGTGTTCGAGGTCAGGACCCCGGTTCCGGTCGCAATCTTGTATTGCGAAATCTGGTTGGACTGCCGGTTGACCACAAAAAGAAATTTTCCCGACGGAGCGAAGACAATGGCTACCGGCTGGATTCCTCCCGGGAATGGCGAACCATCGATGATGCTGAGACTGCCGTCCGGACTCGTGGGATCGCTGCAACTGGTGACGACCTGATTGCATATCGCGAAACCTGAAATTGTGCTGGCGTTACCCACATAGAGGAAACCACCGTCAGGTGTAATTCCCGCGGTCGAGGGGGCGGTGCCGACCGCCACAACCGGACCCTGGGTCAGCACGCCGGAGCCGTCCACGGAAAATTTTGTGACGGTACCGTCGTACTGGTTCGCCACATACAAGAACTTCGCATCGGGGGTCACGGCCAAGCCCGTAGGACCGGTACCGCCGGGTGCGCCGACCGCGGCTGACGGAAAGGGCGAGCCCGGGACCTCAGTAAGAGTCGAGTTTTGTACCGAGAATACGGAGATGGTGCCAGAAGCGGGATCGCATTGCAGACCCTGATTCGCTACAAAAAGGAAGTGCCCGCCGGCATCCATGGTCATGGCCAGCGGAATGGACCCGGTCTGCCCGGAGCTGCCACTGACAGCGCTGAGCGTACCATCGGTGTTCACGGTGTAAGCCGAGATGCTGCCTGGGCTGGGTAAGGTGCAAGGGGGGCTATTGGCGGGAACCGAGGAGTTGCTGTTCAGAATGAAAACGACTTTCCCGGAGGGGGCGACCAGCATGGCCGTCGGTACTTTGCCGGTGGGCATCTCGCCACCGTTGGCGGTCAGGATGCCGGTGGTCAGGTCGATGCTGTAAGCCGAGACCGATGAATCTCCCTGGGTGGCGACCCATAGCGCGCCCGTCCCTGAAGAAAAAGGACCTGTGGAAGTGCTGTTACTGCAGGCGCTCAAGCTGAGCAGCAAAACTGGAACAACTATCCCTGCCAGGAACCGGAACCTCGTCCCCATTCTTTTCTGTCTCCCTGTCCTCTCACGAGCTTTACCAACGGCGGAACGCCACTCACACCGGCAGATCGAGGTCCAAAAGCACCCTCATTTGTGTATCAGGAATAACCGGGAAGAGCAAACCGCGCTGGCTGGTTGGAACCACGATGGGAGAAGAAAGTTGCCCGCGTTTTGCCGCCCAGGCCTATCCCAGCGAGCGGCTGGAACTGGTTTCAACCGGCTCCTGCTGTTGCGGGGCTCGGGCGGGATCCTGATCGGTGGCGGCGGCCGTCGATGGGAGCCGGATTTCCACTTGCAGGCCACCCTCCGGCCGATTGCTGGCCTTCACACTTCCTCCGTGCAACCGCACCGCCCGTTCGGTGATGGCGAGTCCCAACCCTACGCCCCCGGTCTGACGGCCGCGGGCATCGTCGATGCGATAGAAGGGACGAAAAAGCTTGTCCAGTTCTTCCTCGGGGACGCCCGGCCCCGAGTCCCGGATACGGATGACGGCTTCGGGTCCGGCACCGCCCTGCCCGCGCTCCAGCGTGATCTGCACGCTGCTGCCCTCGCAAGTGTAGCGAGCGGCATTGCGAACCACGTTTTCAATGGCGCTATGCAGCAGCATGGGCGCGCCCGTGACCAGGCAGTCTTCCTTGATCGCGCTTTCCACCCGGCAGCCGCGTCCCTGAGCTTCGAAGTCAGCGTCGTCGGCGATACCTTCAATCATTTCGCCCAAAAGAATGGGAGACTTCTGGCGGGCATCGGTTCCGCTGTCGAGCCGCGCGATGGTCAGCAGGCCTCCGATTAATTCGTTCAGGCGTTCGGCTTCGAGGTCGATGCGTTCGAGCGCGCTGTGGGCTTCCACGCCGGCACGCTGATGGGCCAGGGCCGAGGCGACGTTAAGCCGCGCCAGCGGCGAGCGCAGCTCGTGAGAGATGTCATTCAGCAAGCGCGCCTGGGCATTCACCGTGGCCTCCAGACGTTCCGCCATGGTGTCAAAATCGCGCACCAGTTGTGCCATTTCATCCCGGCGCCGGGCCGCAAGCCCGCCCGCCCGGGCACTCAGATCGCCCGCAGCCAGGCGCTGCGTGGCAGCGCGCAGGCGGACTACCGGCGCGGTCAGATATCGCGCCAGCAGGTAACAGATGAGTCCGGAAGAAATAATTCCTATGAGGATGCTCAAGCCCGGCACGCCGCTGGGCCCAAAGGGCCCGCTGGGAGGAAGGAACGCCACCAGGATGTAGCGATGACCGCTGGCCGCGACCTGCACCTGGCGTCGAAACGGACTTGGGGTTACACGTTGCCAGAAATCGCGCGGCGGCGGCTCGACGCCCTTTGCCAGGGATTCCGCCCAGCGCGGCAGATCGATTCCCGTAACAGCTTTTCCCTGATCGTCCAGCAGGTAAACGCGGGTATGCAGCGAATCGCGGACTTCCTCGAGATAGCGGCGCACCTCCGCGGGCCCGCTCTGTTCGTAGGTCTGGATTGCCTTGGTGAGGACTGCGCCCTGCTGCGCGTCCCAGGTGGCGGATTCCCCACGCTCGCGCACGGCTAACGTGATCAAGATGGCGAGCGCTACGAAGAGAGCTTGGGCTACCCAATAGGAAAGAAAAATCTTGAGGAAAAGACTTTTCATGGCGCACCGCTCCCGACCTTTTCCAGGGCAGCTTCCTGAGGACGAGTAAAGATGTATCCCACTCCGCGCACCGTCTTGATGTGGTCGACTCCGGAATCCGAATCGCCCAGCTTTTTGCGAATCTTGCTGACGTGCATGTCGATGCTGCGGTCAAAGGGCGAGAACTTGCGGCTGAGCACGATATCCACCAGGCGCTCGCGCGGAACCACGCGCCCGGCCTCGCGCAAGAGTACGTGCAGCAGATTGAATTCGACCGACGTGAACTCTACCTGTTTGCCTTTCTGCAAAACGGTTCGCGTGGCCGGATCGAGTTCGACCTCGCCGACGCGCAGAATTTCGGAGGGCTGTCCACTGCCCGATCGTTCGGAGGAGCGGGTCCGGCGCAAAATGGCGCGGATGCGCGCCACCAGTTCTCGCGGATTGAAAGGCTTGGGAAGATAGTCGTCGGCGCCGATCTCAAGGCCGACGATGCGGTCCACGTCTTCACCGCGCGCGGTAAGCAGGAGCACGGGAATTTTTGATTTGTCGCGCAGCCGCCGCAGTACTTCGAATCCGTTCAAGCCGGGCAGCATGACGTCGAGCACGACCAGCAGAAACTCGCCGTTGAGGGCCTGCTCCAGCCCCTTGTTTCCATCCGCGGCGGATTCGACCTGAAAGCCTTCGGGGGCGAGGTACTCGCCCACCAGGCTGCACAACTCAACGTCGTCATCGATAACGAGGATGCGGTCCACAGGCTCTATTGTACTTCTACAGGAGGCTGGCGGGATTGGTGGTAAAGAATTGTCAAATCCTTCGGTATTTATGCTTTACAAAACTTTACTCCGTTTGACCGACTCTTTACCGCCAGTGCCGCACAGCGGGGTTCTAATGTTGCAGATGATGTGGAAGGTTCCGGCAGATGAAACTGCCGGGGGAGCGCAAATGAAACCAAGATCTTTCAAGATTGCGGCCGTAGTTTTAGTGCTGGCGGTGATGGCGGCGGTCGCAGTATCGCAAACCGTGAGACACGCCCGCATGCGGGGCGATGGCATGTTCGGTGGACCGATGCTGGGTTTTTACGTTCACCAGCTCGATCTGACCGACGCCCAAAAGGCGCAGATGAAGGCCATCATGACGAAAGAGAAGCCGACCCTTCAGCCTTTGATGCAGCAGGTATCGCAAGGCCACTCGCAGTTACGCGACCTGGTCATGGGCGGTAACTTCGACGAAGGCAAAGCCCGCGAGCTGGCCTCACAACAGAGTCAAACCATGACCGAGCTGGCGGTGCAGCACGCCCGCATTGCGTCGGAGATGGTGCAGGTACTGACCCCGGACCAGAAAACGAAACTGAATGCGCTGATTACCCAGCACGAGCAGCGCATGATGAATCGTATGCAGAGAAGCACTCCGGGACAGGCAGAAAGTCAGTAAACAATATTCGTCGGTCGCCAGTCATTCATGTTTATCCAAATCATAACCCTGGCGACCGGCGATGCTTTGCTTGATGAAAGGAAACCACCTCGTGGCAACCACAGCCCTACATCGTGAGATAGTTTTGGCCATCGCGGAAGAAATGGCGAATGGAGTGCTGACCGCGGTTGATTGCTGGATGAACGAGATCGACCTGGCGCTTACCGACACGCACCTGACTAGTCTGGGCAAGCTGAATGCGGTGCGTGAGATCGTGGAACACTACAAACACCTGACCGGCCAGGCTCGGTTGGATGGCCGGACGCTCCCGGCGCTCGGCTCCTCATAAGAAAGCAGCTTTATGAACGCAGCGTATCTTTACCTGATCGCTTCGAGTTGGATCTTCCTTCTGGGTTGGCTGGTCATGCTTCTGGTGGCTTGCGCGCTGGCCTTCCAGGGCGATTCGGCTTAAGTTGTGTGGCGCGGGCGCCCTCGCCCGCGACAGTAAGCGACGTCAAGAGCCGCGGGCGAGCCGCCCGCGACCACACATTCCCATTGACAGGTACTGAAGCTTGGGCTGGTAGAATGGCATCTACTAGAACACATGCTGCCCAAGAGCCTGCGTCCACTGTTTCCCTACCTGCGGAAGTATCGCGGCAGCTATTTCATCGGGACAATTTGCGTTCTTATCAACAATGGAGTCTGGATCCTTTTTCCATTGGTGTTGCGCCGCGCCGTAGACGGTCTGCAGGCGGGCGTCACTCGTGAAAAGCTGCTGACTTACGCCCTGGAGCTGCTGGGGGTGGCGGCGATCAAGGGTATCTTCCAGTTCCTGACCCGCTGGATGGTGATCGGCATCTCGCGCGAGATTGAGTTTGACTTGCGCAATGATCTTTTCCGGCACCTGGAAAGTCTTTCTTATTCCTACTATCAGCGCACCCGCACCGGAGACATCATGGCGCGGGCCACCAATGACCTGAACGCCGTCCGCATGTTGCTGGGGCCGGCCATCATGTATTCGGCGAACACGATTGTGTTCACCGCCGGGGCTTTGGCCTTCATGCTTTCAATCAGTCCGCGGCTGACTTTTTATGCTTTCTTGCCGCTGCCGCTGGTGAGCATCACGGTGCAGTACTTTGGCAAGCAGATTCACGAGCGCTTCGAGAAAATCCAGGCGATGTTTTCGGAGATTTCCGCCCGGGCGCAGGAAAACTTCTCCGGCGCTCGCGTGATTCGCGCTTACGTGCAGGAGGAGCCGGAGATCGCGGCTTTTGAAACTTCCAACCGCGAATACATTCACCGCAGCCTGAAACTGGTCCGCTTGATGGGCATGTTGTGGCCGACGCTTGAGACCATGCTGGGAATGGCCATTGTGCTGGTGCTGTGGCTGGGCGGACGGCAAGTCCTTTTGGGACGCATGACAGTGGGCGGTTTCGTGGCCTTCAACACTTATATGGTGCAGCTGACCTGGCCGGTGATTGCGCTGGGCTGGGTGATCAATATTTTTCAGCGTGGGACGGCGTCCATGGGGCGGATCAATGAAATCCTGGTGGAGCAGCCGGAGATAGAGGACAGTGCGGCGGTGAAGGCAAAGACATCGGACAAGAGTGTCCGACCCACACCGATTCGGGGGGAGATCGAATTTCGTGGTTTGAACTTTGCCTACAATGGAGTTCCGGTTCTCCACGATATTAATCTGCGTATTCCGGCGGGCAGCAGCCTGGCCATCGTCGGTCCCACCGGATCGGGCAAGACCACGCTGGTGAGCCTGATCCCCCGGATTTACGACGCCGCGCCCGGCAGCGTTTGGATCGATGGCAAACCGATACGCGAGTTTTCGCTGGCGCCGCTGCGCCAACAGATTGGGTTCGTGCCGCAAGAGACTTTTCTGTTCAGCGAAACCGTTCGCGAGAACATCGCCTTCGGCAAGGAAGATGCCACGGATGAGGAAGTAAGTGCGGCGGCCGAGGCCGCCAACATCGCGCAGGACATCGAGGATTTTCCGGAAAAATACCGCACGCTGGTCGGTGAACGCGGTATTACGCTTTCCGGGGGACAGAAACAGCGGACGGCGATCGCGCGCGCCATCATCCGCAATCCCCGCATTCTGATTCTCGATGACGCCCTCTCCAGCGTCGATACCCACACCGAAGACAAGATACTCAACCATCTCCGCGAAGTGATGCAGAATCGAACCACAATCTTTATCTCGCATCGCGTGTCCACCGTACGCAATGCTGACAGGATCGCGGTATTGCACGCCGGCCGCATCGTAGAGCTAGGCACACACGACGAATTGCTGGCCCGCAACGGCTACTACAGCGACCTCTACAACAAACAGCTGCTGGAAGAAGAGTTGGCGGAAGTCTAGAACAGCCGTCGGTCGTCGGTCTTCAGTCGTCAGCTAATCCTGTGCCGGTCGGCTTGACGACTGAAGACTGAAGACTGACGACTGCTTTTTCCATGAAACGCGTTCCTACTGCCGAATTGCTGGATACGGATGCGGGCACGCCTGCCGAAGTCGCGGCATCGCTTGGCGATCTGCGGAGGATCAATCGCTGGTTCGGAGGAATTTCGACCACCGAAGATATGGTTGGGCGGGTGGCGCGCGAGACGAACCGGACGTCGCTCTCGCTGCTGGAAGTTGCGGCTGGTTCTGGATACGTTCCGGAGAGTGCGCGTGAGCGGCTCCGGAGCCGTGGAGTCCAAATTGAAGTTACCCTGCTCGATCGTGCTTTCTCTCATTTGAGGAACGGAAACCGGGCGGTGGCAGGCGACGCTCTTACTCTTCCCTTTCGCGATGCGAGCTTCGACCTGCTGAGCTGCAATTTGTTCGCGCATCATCTGTCCCCGCAGGAGCTGGTGAAGTTTGTCGACGAAGCTCTGCGAGTCTGCCGGGTGGCGGTGCTGATCAACGATCTGGTCCGGCACGCGCTGCATATGGCATTCGTTTATGCCGGGTTGCCGCTTTACCGGAGCCGCCTGACGCGGCACGACGCGCCGGCTTCGGTGCGGCAGGCGTATACGCCGGGGGAGATGCGGGCATTGCTGGGGCAGTCGAGTGCGGCAGGTGTGGAGATTCATCGCCACTACCTGTTCCGTATGGGAGTGATCGTGTGGAAAAGTGATGGTATGGAAACTGAAAGCTGAAAGCTATTTTCTGCATGCTCTACGACTTAATCATCATCGGGGGCGGCCCGGCGGGGAGCTCTGCCGCTATCTCGGCCGCGCGCAGCGGCGCCAGAGTGCTGCTGCTCGAGCGCGGGCGCTTTCCACGCCACAAAGTCTGCGGGGAATTCGTATCCGCGGAATCGCTGAGTCTGCTGAATGACCTGCTCGATGGTGAACATGCCGCGCTGATTCAAGATGCGGTTCACATTCCGCGGGCGCGCATATTTCTAGACGGCCGCACTCTCCGTGCGAACGTCCGCCCACCTGGCGCCAGCATCGCCCGGGTCGATCTCGATGTCGCCCTGTGGCACTCGGCTGAGAGCGCCGGGGTCGATGCCCGGCAACAAGTGACGGTGCAGAGTATCGCCGGCACCGGCCCCTTTCGGGTTGTCACCGGCAGCGAGGAGTTGGAGACGCGTGCCTTGGTCAATGCCTCGGGGCGGTGGTCGAATCTGAATCTTCCGCCGGCAGCAAATGGAATGCGGCCTGAAAAATGGCTGGGCGTGAAGGCGCATTTTGCCGAGCCGGGATCCGAGCCGTCGGTGGATTTGTACTTCTTTGACGGCGGCTATTGCGGAGTGCAGCCTGTCGGCAACGGACGGGTGAATGCTTCCGCCATGGTCCGCGCCGACGTTGCCAGCTCTCTGCCGGAAGTTTTTGCCCAGCACCCCGCGCTGCGTGAGCGCAGCCAAGATTGGAGTATGGTCAGCGATCCGGTAAGCACGTCGCCTCTGATCTTTCGCAATCCGCAGCCGGAACGGAATGGTGTTCTCATGGCGGGAGATGCCGCGGGTTTTGTAGATCCCTTCGTGGGCGACGGGATTTCGCTCGCCCTGCGTAGCGGCGCACTGGCCGCACGATGCCTCGGTGCTTTTTTTTCTGGCGAGGTTTCTCTGCCTGTGGCGGTGCGTGGTTATGGCCTGGCCTACAAGGAATCGCTGCTGCGGGTGTTTCGAGCCTCTTCGACAATTCGGAGAATGCTGGTCTGGCCGCGATATGTGCGGAAACCTGTCCTCTCTTTTCTGGAGAGCAGTCCTGCAGTTACCAATTATCTGGTCCGTAAGACGCGCTGAGCGCGATGTGGGCGCGAGGCACGCAGGGACCGAGTCGTGGATTCATTTGAAGCGTTGCAGAATCGTCATTCTGAAGTGCGGTCGTGGCGCGAGGAACCTGCGGTTGTGGTGCAGAAGCAGATTCCTCACCGATAAATCGGTTCGGAATGACAATTTGTGAGATTGGGTAGGTTTCACGAAACTGAACTGCTGCCGCGAGAACCTGTTTTCTCGCGGTCCGGCAAGGGAAGCTTCGCTATTTGGCGGGAAAAAGCGGTCGAGCTTCGCTCGACTGGACAGCTGAGGACAGCTGTCCCTACGTGGTTCGTGGTGATTATAGGGGTCCTTCGACTGCGTATCTGCTTCGCGAAGCGAAGCAGATACTCCGCTCAGGATGACAAGAGTTAGCGAACGACCAGGACTTCGCGGACGTTGTCTCGGGCCAGGAAGAATTTGATGGACGCGAAATCGCGAAAAAGATTTTCGATGTTGCGGTTGTTGAAGACGCGTTGCAGGCGAAATTTGCCGGCGGTCCCCTTTTTCCCGTCGCCGCGGGCGATGTGCTGCATTTCCAGAGTGTCGCCGCCCACGATGTGGTAGCGGTAGCAGGGCGCATCCGGTCCGGCTTCCTGAGTGTGAAAGAAGGCCAGCAGCATACCTCCGGGTTTGAGCAGCGACCAGAGCCGGCCGATTACTGGCTTCACCAGGCTTTCGTCCAGATAGTCAGCCAGGTTCCAGCACAGGACGATATCGAACTGCGCACCCGGATAGACCAGGTTTTCTTCCAGGAAGCGTTTGCTGTCCAAGGCCGGTTTTCCGGCCTCGTCTTTGATGGCAAGCGAGGGGTCGGTGGAAGAAATCAGCAGATCGTCGCTGTAGATCTTGTGGCCCCGCTCGGTGCAATAGCGGATGTTGGCGGGAGAGGTCGATCCCAGATCGAGTATGCAGAGGGTCTCTTCCGAATCGAGAGACTTGATCAGCTGGGCGAGACTGCTGGAGCGGCGTGTGAGCTTCGCTCTCTGGGCCGCCGCCGATTCCTGCGCGGTGCTGTCTGACGAACCGAAAAATTTCATCAAGCTGTGTGCAACTAACGCCCGACGACGGCGGGCGTCTGCTCCATTCGCTCACGGCGTCGTGAGCCGAAGAAGATCGGGGCAGGATTTACTTGCCGTCGCTCGGGTTAATTTTCATGGCCACCGTCGCGGCGCTCGCTGCCGCAGAGCTGGCCACCGCGGATGCAGTGGCGGCCGGTACCGGTTTGGCCCCTTCCGATTTCACGGTTTCCTTCTGGATATCGACTTTGCCTTTGAAGTAGGCACCCTCTTCAATCGCAATTCGCTGGGTGACGATATCGCCCACGGCGATTGCGGACTTGGTCAACTCGGCACGCTCGGAAGCGCGGATGTTGCCATCCAGCTTGCCCTGAACGATCACACCCTTGGCATTTACACTGGCGCGAACCTGACCGTGAGGTCCGATGATCAGCCGGTTACCGGCGAGTTCGATGCTGCCTTCCACCTGGCCGTCCACGTAAAGGTCTTCGCTGCCCGAAAGCTCTCCCTTGATGATGACGGACTTGCCAATATGCGCAAACTCTGCCGTCTTCGGCGTCTCCATGATTTCGGCCTCCTAAGGCACATTTACCAAACTGGACGCGCACGGGAATCCCAAGTCACCTGTGACCTGCCAGGGACGAAGCAGCTGATTGAAAGGAAACCCCGCAACCCTTCGCGAACGCCATTCTTGCTTCATCGAACTATATCCCACGGCGCTCACCGGGGCAACCGGCGAAGCGGGAATCCGCCTGAATCCAGTTGCCTTTGGCGGTTCCAGATTCGGCGGCTTAGTCTTTAGTTAGAGACCATTTAGACAACACTCCGGGCTGGATTTTCGTCTAATCTATTAGGGGCGAACTCTCCACTCATGAGACCGATCCGGTTCCAAACAGCCTGGCCCATACTGTTGGCCATCCTCGCCTTGAACCCGGGCACCGGCAGTGTTGCGCAAGGGCGACTTGGGGCAACGCCCAGCGAATTGATCAGGCGGGCGGTTGATAACGAAGTCAAAAGCAACAATCAGGGTCCGAAGTACATGTGCCGGGAGCGCAAAGAGACGCCTTCCGGCTCGCAGATCAAACTCATGGTGGAGACTCGCGACGCCATGGTCGGCATGGTGGTGGCGAACAACGACCAGCCCCTGACGCAGGAGCAGCGGCGAGACGAGTACGGGCGCATCGAGCGTTTCGTCAACGAACCCTCGGAGTTGGAGCGTAAGCGAAGACAGGAAAAAGAAGGCGCCGAGCGGGTCAACCTTATCCTGAAAGCATTGCCTGATGCTTTCCTATACGAGTACGACGGAACGGAAACCGGCACACCCAGCCTGGGCAGGCCCGGCGAGCAGCTGGTGCGACTCAAGTTCCGTCCCAATCCCCACTACGATCCGCCCTCGCACGTGGAGCAGGTTCTGGTGGGGATGCAGGGCGTGGTCCTGGTCGATGCGCAAAGGCAGCGTATCGCCAGAATCGACGGCACGCTCTTTAAAGATGTGGGTTTCGGATGGGGGATCCTTGGCCATCTTGATCGGGGAGGACATTTCCAGGTCGATCAGGCTGACACCGGCGATGGCAACTGGAGCATCGCGCGCATGGATCTGGCATTCACCGGCAAAATCCTTCTGTTCAAGAGTCTCAACGTCAAATCGACTGAGATCTACAGCGACTTTCGTCCCGTGCCTCCGGACTTGACTTTCGCCCAGGGCATCCAGCTCTTGAAACAACAGCAGGCTTCCGTCGCGCAAAACCATCCACCCAGCAAGTAGGAGTGGGTGCGGAAATTCTATGTTTTGAAAGTTTCCTTTCTTACTGCCAGCTTCTCAATTAGATCTTCGCGGACGCGATAGCCGGTTCCGGGTTGGTCGCTCACCGTGATCGTTCCCTGCGCGCTGACTACGACCTCAGGTTCGATGATGTCTTCTGCCCAGTAACGTTTCGAAGCGGAGACATCGCCGGGCAGGCGGAAATTTTGCAGGGTGGAAAGCGCAATATTGTGGGCGCGGCCGACGCCAGTTTCAAGCATTCCGCCACACCATACCGGGACGTTGTTGTCCTGACAAACGTCGTGCACTTTTCTGGCTTCGCTGAACCCACCCACGCGGCCAACCTTGACATTGACAATGCGGCAGGCGCCGGTTTCGACGGCCGCTGCGGCATCGCGGGCATGACGGATGGATTCGTCCAGACAGATGGCGGTCTTCAGCTCGCGTTGCAACCGGGCGTGATAGTAGATGTCGTCATTCCAGAGCGGCTGTTCGATCATGAGAAGGTTGAAGCGGTCGAATTTGCGCAGGTGCTCGACCTCGTCGAGACGGTAGGCGGAGTTGGCGTCGCAGCTCAGCACAATATCGGGCCATCGCGAGCGAATGCGCTCCAGAACATTAAGGTCCCAGCCCGGCTTTACTTTGACCTTTATGCGGCGGTAACCGGCCGCCAGTTCGGTATCGATCTTGTCGAGCAACTGTTCAATTGAATCCTGAATGCCGATGGAGACGCCGCACTGAATCTCGCGCGTCGTCCCGCCGAGCAGCTTCCACAGAGGCTGCTGCTTTTGTTTGGCTTCGGCATCCCAGGCTGCGTTCTCGATGGCCGCCTTAGCCATGCGATGTCCGCGCACTTTGGCCATCAAGCCGGCGACCTCGTGCGCGGCGACGAAGGGGCGGCCGAGCACCGACGGCGCCAGGTAATCCTTGATGGTTGCCCATGCGGTCTCGATCCACTCCGAACTGTAGAAGGGATCTTCGCCCGCGACACATTCTCCCCAGCCCTGCACACCGTCACAACTGGCGGTAAGCAGCAGGATGCGGCGGCTATAGACGCGGCCAAAGCTGGTCTCGAAGAAATGAACCAGCGGCAGACGAATTTCGCGCAGCGTAATGGCTTCAATCTTCATTGGATTTCAAAGGGGTAAGTCCATTTTTCTTCCCAGCGTCCTAACAGAAATTTTCCAGCGCCCTGGAGATCGCGTTCATAACCGAGCACTGCCAGGCCATCGGAAAATGCCTGCAGGAAATCTTTCCGATTGCAATCCTGAACCTCCTGGGCTCGCGCCCGCGTGGCCGGCGCCGCTTTCCACCCGTAAATTTCAGCCGGCACGGAAATCGTTTTCAGTGTCTCGAATTCAGGTTTGCGTCCGGCACGCAACAGATTCTCCACCCGATTCGACTTAAGCCACCACTCCGCGACCAGCCGGTCGGAAGGCAAGCCGCCCTGCAGCGGCGACGATGTGATTCCGTACTGATTGACGTTATAGCGGCGGGCGATGGCGCCCAGGCGCTCGATATTCAAATAGGAATTCTTGATTTCCAGCGGATCAAAGGTCCACTCGATCAATTCAAATCCCCGGGCCAGCGCGTCTTCACGCTGAAAGAGCTTGATTTGACGTCCCACACCGGCATTGCGGAACTCCGTTCGCACCGCCAGCATCTGCGAATGGAGATAGGAGTGTCCGCCCCGCGAACCCGGCAGAGATACGGCGAAGGCAACGAGTTGGCGGTCGTCAAAAGCTCCGATGATCTGTCCGCCGATCTTTTCGGCGACCACGAACATTCGCAGCGGGACGAGCTCGGCGTCGGCGAAACTCCAGACTTCCTTTTGCAAGCTGACACAAGCGGAGATTTCATCAAGATCGTGGCACTTGCGAATCACCAACTGGCTGCCGGTCATCCCGCCTCGCGCTCGCTGTCCGGGCTATTTTCCTTCAGTTGAATTTTCGCCTGCTGCCACAGGGACTCCAGTTCGGTCATCGATGCCTGTTGCGGACCGCGCCCGGAGGTGCGCAATTGCTCTTCGATCCACTGGAAGCGGCGCTTGAATTTTCGGTTGGTTTTCCTCAGCGCCGACTCCGGATCGAGAGACAAATAGCGCGCGATATTCACCAGCACGAAGAAGAGGTCGCCGACTTCTTCTTCGAGATGCTGCCGGAGAGCTTCGGGGACGTGCTGGCCGCTTGCTCCCGCAACCCCGCGTCCGTGCGGTCGCGGACCCGGGGCCGGAAACTCTTCGAGGCCTTGTTGCAGTTCCGCGGTTTCTTCCTGCAGCTTTTCAAACAGGCCGCTTATGTCAGGCCAATCGAAACCTACCTGCGCAGCCCGCGAACTGAGTTTGTAAGCCTCCATCAGCGCCGGCATGGCGGTGGAAACTCCAGCCAGCACGGACTCGGGCGAGTTCGAAGGCTTGACGTCGCCAGTCTCGGCTGCCTTCTTCTTTTTCTCTTTCTCTTTCTCTTTCTCTTGCGCCTTTAGCGCCTGCCAGTTCCGCAGCACCTCGGATGAGGTGTCCGCCTTCACATCGCCAAAAACATGAGGATGCCGGTCGACCAGTTTGGTGCATAGGCGGTCGAGGACTTCGTCGATGGAAAACGTGCTTTGGTCTTTGGCCATTTGCGCGTAGAACAAGACCTGGAGCAGCAGATCGCCAAGTTCGCCGGGCAATTCATCCCAATCGCGGTTGTCAATGGCTTCCAGAACTTCGTAGGTCTCTTCGAGGGTGTAGGGCTTGATGGAATCGAAAGTCTGTTCCCGGTCCCAGGGACAGCCGCCCGGAGCACGCAGCCGGGCCATGATCGAAACGGCGCGTTCGAAGCGTTCTCCAGTCGTGGGCATGCGGCCCAAACACTGTAAACGACAGGGATGTGAATGAGCAATGAATGCCCTGTCATCCTGAGCGGAGTGGCGGCTTCGCGCAGCGAATGGCGGCGCAGTCGAAGGACCCCTATAAGCTTCACGGTAGTGGTCACCTCTGCCTTTGGTGTCGCAGGTCGTATGAAAAATCCCACAATTCCCAGCAACCGTGGAGCGGGTAGGGGTCCTTCGACTCCGCGCTGCAATTCGCGAAGCGAATTACAGCGCTGCGCTCAGGATGACACGAGTTTACCTAGGTTGCGTTAACAGCTTGTATTACATCGACTTAGGTTCCGTTATTCATCTGTGGCTGTAGATGTTGACAGTACGCCGAATGGTTACCGTGCTGACGAATGTTATCTTTTCCCCAACTCGAAATCAGGGCAGGCTTATGCTTGAGAGGATGCCTGATCGCGCTTCGGTTCTGACTTCGAGATGAATTCTTAAGATGAACTATGCCCCGCCAATCCGCCGCCCCCTGGAAGGCGAACGCTTCCACGTGATTGTTATTGGGGGCGGGATTAATGGAGTTGCCATCGCGCGGGAGTGCGCCCGGGCTGGCCGCCGCACGCTGCTGATCGAGCAAAACGACTTTGCCGCCGGCACTACCAGCCGGGCGACTCGCATTATCCATGGCGGGCTGCGCTATCTGGAGCACGGGGAGTTGGGACTGGTCCGCGAGTCGCTGGTCGAACGACGGCGATTGTTGCAGGAACGCCCCCATCTGGTGCATCCCATAAATTTCCTGCTGGCGCTTGACCAGAATTCGAGTCGCAGCGCACTCGCCATACGGACCGGTCTGTGGCTCTACCGTCGCCTGGGTGGCGGCAAGTTGCAGGCGGGATCGAGCCGGCAGGACCAACAAAAGCTGGAGCGGCTGCTCGACTCTGGACGGCGCTGGTCGGTTTTCAGCTACGAAGATGCCCAGTGCGAATTTCCCGAACGCCTGGTGGCGGAGTGGCTCGTCGAGGCCATGGAAGCTGGCGCGGTGGCGCGCAATCACACGCAAGTGCTGGCGGTGGACGTCCGTCATCGACGAGTGGCGGGCGTGCTGTTGCGAGACCAACTGAGCGGCAAGGAAGAGCGCGTCGAGACTACCTGGATCATCAATGCGACCGGTCCCTGGGCGGACCGGTTGTGCCAGCGCTCGCGGATTGAGACTTCGCAACCCATGGTAGGCGGAGTCCGGGGCTCGCACATTGTGTTGCCCCGGTTTGCGGGCGCTCCAGATGCGGCGGTGTACACCGAGGCCGTGGACAAGCGTCCGATTTTCGTTGTTCCGTGGAATGAACAGATCCTGGTGGGCACGACGGAGATTGCGGACCCAGGCGACCCGGGCAAGGTGCAACCCGCGAATGAGGAGATCGAGTACCTAATTCGTTCTTTCGCTCAACTATTTCCGCAGGTCAAAGTTTCGGGGGCGGACATCCGTTACAGTTTTGCGGGAGTCCGGCCTCTGCCCTTTGCTCCCAAGGAAAACGCCGCGGCCGTGAGCCGCAAACATTATCTGCACGATCACGCCCCGGACGGCGCCGAGCACATGATTTCCGTAATTGGCGGCAAGCTCACGACGGCGGCGGAACTGGCGCGACAATGCGCGGCCAAGATCGGCGCCTCGCAGAAATCGTCAAGCACGGTCGCCATCGCATCTGCCGAGAACGCGGCGTTGTTGCTGGACCAGTGGGTGATCGAGATTGCCAACGCGGGAACCATCACCGAAGACACTGCCCGCGGCATTGTGGAATGGCACGGCAAGCGGGCGCTGGATATTTCGCGCATGGCGCAGCGCAGCCCCGACCTTCGCGCCCCGCTTTGTTCGCACAGCGAACACATTGTTGCCGAGGCGGTCGACGCTTTTGCCGGTGAGTGCGCGGCCACGCTGGGCGATGTGCTGTTGCGGCGCGTGCCGGTCGCGTTAGGCGCCTGCTGGTCTCCGACTTGCAGCCGGGAGGCCGCGCTGCGCATCGGCGCTGCCTTGGGATGGACCGATTCGCAATGCGCGACGCAGCTTGAGGCCTTTGAAGTAGAGCGCGCCAGCTTCCTGCGTAAGCCGGCACGGATCGACACTCTACTCGAGGCCGCGGCAGATTAGATTGGCCACGAACTGTGTGGGGACAGCCGCCCCGGCTGTCCCGCGGAGGAAAATCCGCGATCTTGTCATCGCCCAAAATCTTGTCGAGCTGCGCTCGACTGGGCAGCTGAGGGCTGTCCCCAAGTGGTTCGTGGTTATCCCAAGGTCCTCACTAGGAGTTCGGTGTCGTCGGAGATGATTCCGTCGACTCCCATGGCAGCGAGACTTACCATGGCAGCGCGGTCATTCACGGTCCAAACCAGTATTTTGAGGCCGGCGCGGTGGATGGCTTGCACCAGCATCCGGTCCACCAGTGAGTGGTGCGGGATCACATAGTCGACCGGCAGTTTGCGCCAGCAGTCAAGTTGCTCCGTGCTCTCACAAATGATCCCGATCAAAACCGAAGCGCTACGCGCTTCCAGGTTCATGACAACATCGGGAATGAAAGATGAAACAACGTAGCCGGCTTTCGGCGGAAATTGGCCCAGCGCAGTCAGCACCTTCGCTTCCAGATCTTTGACTTTGAGTTCGATGTTCAAAAAGGCGCGTTCGCAATAACGCTGGATGACATCCCCGAGCCGGGGTAATTGCGGCAACTGCTTGGCGGTCGCGCGCGCAATCGTGAGCTTACGGACTTTGGGATCGTGGCAGACCACCGGGGTTCCACAAGCCAGCAGGCGAACGTCAAATTCAAAACCGTCGCAGCCGTGCTCCAGAGCCAGATCGAACGAGGCGAAAGTGTTCTCCGGGATCGCGGTAGACGCACGAGCGCCACGGTGCCCGAGAAGGAGAGGAAGCCGCGCCATGGCGGCATTGTACGTCTGAATCGTTTCAGTGGCGGTGAATTACGCGGATCAAACCGGTTAGTCCAAATCGAAGTCCCGGATTGGTTTTCCCGTATCCGGAGACTCCTTGGCCTTCTTGACGGCTTCCTGGAACTTTTTTTCCAGCAGGCTTGAGGCGTTCTTCTGGGCCTCGACTGACTGCCGGAAGATGGAGTCTCGACGGGTATCCTGCTCCTTCATGGCCCGGGCGGCTTCTTCGATGTCGGCGAACATACGAGGCTTGACGGCGGCGGTGTGAGCGATAACTCCCTGGATTTCGGGGTCCACTTTGAGAACCGCATTGCAACAGGGACAGGTCACCTCGAACGGGGGGACGTTCTTCGGCATGACCGAATCATACCGCAAAAACGCTAGTCGTGATGCTGCAGCTTGATGGGGAAAATCTTGAACAGGGTCAGCATCTCCCAACCCAGAAGAACGATGGATACGATCACCACCATGATGGCGATGGTCTCTCCGAAATTCAGGCGGTTGCGGTTGGGCTCGAAGCGGCGTGCGACCAAGCCAAGAATATTGAGCGTGGCAAAGCCGAAGACCAACGCCCACAGGATGTTAAAGATGTCCCCTTTTTTGGTGAAGTCCGCCAGCAGGAGCAGAGCGAGGAACTGGAAGCGGAAGGCATAGCCGAACCGGGTCAGGGGTGCGGGGATCGAAGCCAGCAGCGAGGTCAGGGACAGGGGCATGGGTGCGGTGTTTAGACGCTGGCGGACAGAAAACGAGTAGCCCACCAAAGGCAGAGATATTACGCTTTTCCGGTCACGAAGTCAGCCGTGACGTTAATTTGGTATTTAACCCCGAAGTTTCGAATCAACCAACTGCCGCGCCAGAGAGAGGGAGCTTCCTTGGATTCTCGCTGGGATAGAATGTCGTCGATCCACCTCAGCGCGCAGGAAGCAGCTAAAATTTACGATTATGATTACCGCCAAATTGTTTTTATTTTTGTCTGCAGCTTTTGTGCTGGCAATCGCTCCCGGACCGGGAATGCTTTACGTTCTGGCACGAAGCCTGGCGGGTGGAAAGCGAGAGGGCGCGTTGTCCGCGCTGGGCACCTTCGTCGGGGGCATGGTGCATGTTTTCGCTGCCGCCGCTGGTGTTTCGGTAATCCTGGCGAGATCTGCCACGGCATTCGCAGCGGTGAAATATGCGGGCGCGGCTTACCTGTGTTTCCTGGGAATTCGCATGATTCTTGATGCCCATCGAGACGCAGGAGAGCCCAGTGATGGCGCCTCAACCTATGCCACTTTGCCCCGCCGAGGCCCCTTCTGGCAGGGTGTAACCACGGAGGTTCTGAATCCGAAGACGGCTCTCTTTTTCCTCTCTTTCATACCGCAGTTCGTGGACCGGCAGAAGGGCCACGTATTCCTGCAATTCCTGATTTTGGGCAGCGTGTCGGTGGTGATGAATACCGCGGCAGACCTGGTTGTGACCGCGCTGGTGGGACCCCTGGGCAATCGCATTCGCTCGTCCGCTACTTTCCGCCGGCGCCAACGCACGGCTACCGGGGCCATCATGGTTGGCTTGGGAACTTACCTCGCGACGAGCGAGAAATGAAGCTTCTTAGAGCGAAATGATTTGGTGGTCCAGGCAATCCGTGCGAAGCGTGTTGTAGAGATTCTGCAAGAGCGCCTGGCCCTGGCGAGCCACAAAATAGACGCCGCCAATCTCGCGCTCCTGCAGGACTTTGCCGGGATAAAGCGCATTGCTGAGGAATTCGGCCTTGCGTCCGAGAATTTCGCTTTGCCGTAGTTCCGCGCGAGCCGCCCGCGACCGCAGCTGCTCGACTTGGTATTGCATTTTGGAGCCGGCGTTGGCGGCGGCTTCTACCAGCGTCTTATCCAGACGTTCCAGTGATTGCTGAATCGAGCCCAAAGCCTGCTTCAGGGAAGACTCCGCGTGATCGAAGGCGGCCTGCAAGTCGGAGGGCAGAGCATGCTTGGCCAGAGTTTCGCGGAGAAAGTCGGGGCCCTGAAAGAGGTCGGGAACGGCCAGACCGTAACGCTCAAGTAACGCTTGAGGTTTGGCTTCGACGATGGTGGCGGAGAAACGCGGAAGAATCGGCGTGGCCCGTCCCAGCAAAGCTTTGTAGACCACCGCACCCTGACCGAAATAGGCGATTTCCGCGGCGCCACCCACGTAGGCGAGAGTCGGCAAGAGATAGTCCTGCACCACCGGGCGGAGCAACACATTCGCGCTGAACTGCTCGGGGTTGGATGCGATGCGGCGCAGCATCTCGGCCTCCGAAATAGTCTCGTCTTTGCCCTGATGCTCCACCAGAAAAGACTCTGCACCGGCGCGCGCCTGACGATGAATCGGGATACGAGCTCCATCGCGCAGGGTAAAAAGAAGCGTGGATGAGGGCGTGACTTTGACCTGCTGGTGATATCCGGCAGCTTCCAGTTCCCTGCCACGCGCCAGCAACGCGTCGTCGAGTTCCGAGGCGCACTCGATGGCCGCGCTATAAACAGGCGCAGCGATGCGGTGAAGTTCCGGGTCCGAAGCATCGAGCAGGATTACTCCCCAGTCAGCAAACAGGCGGGAAAACAGGCGCGCGAAGGCGCTGCCGAAATTCTCTCCGGGACGGTAGGCCTCGCGCAAAAATTTCGTGACTTCCGAGTCGCCCAGCAATCCAGCGGCGGCTTCAACCAAGGGTTCAATCTCGGGACCGAATGTAACCGTCCCGACCGGGGCGTCGGGCAATCCGTGCGTAGTGGAAGAGAGCTTCTGCAGGGAACCATCCGGGCCTAACAGGGAGACGTGACTGATTTCGTCCAGATCATGATCGGTCGTCGCCAGCCAGAAAATGGGAACGCAATCGAGCCCGGCTTCCCTGGCCTCCTGAGCCAGCTTGACCGTGCTCAGCGCCTTGAAAATGGAAAACAGCGGACCGCCAAAGAGCCCGACCTGTTGTCCGGTGACCAGGGCCAACGCGCCCCCGCGCAGGCGAGCGATGTTTTCCAAAGTCTTGGGTGAGGCGTCCCATGCCCGGTTTTGCCGCTCCAGAATGTCGGCCACGCGGATGCGGCGGGCCGAGTCATAACGCACGGCGGATGTTTCGTCTTTCAACCATTCAGAGGAGTGTGGAGAGCGAGAGTAAAAGGGCCGAATGGAAGGAGACCAGGAAAGAAAATCGCTGAAAAGCTGCGTGGTATGCGGAATCTGGCGGAATGGCAAACACTGCGCCTTCACCGGCAGCTCTCCTGACAGCGCTTCTTTCTACGGGGTTGGACGAAGAAATTCATGGGTTGGTCAACGCTCCTGATTCTACCCGTATGCCCGTACTTGAGATGTCAGAAAGAGCGGCAGGATTCTCTAAATGTAGGCGCGAGGCCTTCGACTTGGCTCCGGCCAGGCTCCGCCCGGGCGGCATGGGCGCCGACATTGGGAGTCTATTGTTGCTGCTGCTGTTGTTCCTGTTGCAGGTTTTTGGCAGGAGCCGGTGGCGGTTCTTGTGCCTTTTCGACCAGCAGCGACCACTCTTCGGGGACCGGAAGCCCGGTCTCGAGTTCAGGGGGATCGACGGAAGCCGTCACCCGAACGGCGACCGACAACTCACTCGGAGTTTTTCCACGAAAGATTCCGCGGGTGGGAGGCACATCGGCGTAGTCGCGGCCGATCGCGGTGCGAATGTGCCGATCACCCGCCAGCAGGCAGTTGGTGGGATCGAAACCGACCCAACCCAGGGGCGGCAAAAATGCTTCTACCCAGGCGTGCGTCGCATCCACCACCGAACGGTCATGACTCTGCGCGCTGCGATAAAGGTATCCGCTGACATAACGGCAAGGAATTTTCACCCGGCGCACCAGTGCGATCATGATATGCGCAAAGTCCTGGCACACGCCCTGCCGGCTTTCGATGGCCTGATCGATGGGCGAATCGACCTTCGTGCTCTTGGGAACATAATCGAACCAGTCGTAGAGACGCTGGTTCAGTTCGCGCAACAAGGTCAGAGGATCGTCGCGGCGGCGCACTTCCAACTGCCGCGCGAGATCGAGCAAACCCGGCGTCGGTTGGGCAAACTCGCTGGGCAGGAGCATTTCCCAGTAGTCTCCCATTTTCACCTGCGCATCGGCTTCGGCCCAGGCATCGGGCGTCAGAGAGGCGGGAATTTCGAGGGAGGGCTGCATATCGAGCAGCGACTCGGCCACGATCACCAGATAGGAGTGCTGGCCCGGAATATCGAAATGGTGAATGTTATTTCCCACGTGATCGCGATAGGCGAACACGCGGCACCTCGGGCTCACCGCCAGATGAAAGGTAAGACAACGCTGGTTGCCCTCACTGCGCGGATGCATCCGGGCTTCCATGACGCTCTCGCTGACCGGCGTGGCGTAATGGAATTTCGTCAGATGCTGAATGGAATAGAACATGAACTCGGGTCCCCTTATCCTGCCAATGCGGTCTGGATGGCGTAATCCACGTAGAGTTCGTAGACGGTTTCGTGAATGTCGCGGCACTGCCGCAAGATATCGTGCAAGTAGGCGCCAACATCCTGCGACAGGATTTCGGATATCTGTCCGAAACTCAGCGAAGCTTGCAAGCGTCCGGCCAAGCGCGTCAATTGGGTTCCCCGCTTGCCGCCCTCTCCGTGAATGGCTTCGAGCGCCTTTTGCAAACAGTCGATGGAGTAGCGCACAGAGTGCGGAAACTCCGGATTCAGCAATAGAAATTCGATGATCTGGTCGGGGCTGATGTCGGCGGTGTAGACCTTGCAGTAGGCTTCAAATGCGGTGCAGGATCGCAGCAGTCCAATCCACTCCAGATATTCGGCGGCTTCGGGCGTCTGATCGGGATGTCCCCAAAATTCGTGATGATAAAGACCAAGCAGCGTTACCGTGGCGCAGGCGCGCTCCATGTAGCGTCCGACTTGAATGAACTGCCAGCCTTCGCCGTGGCTCATGGTCGAATCGGTCACGCCTTGAATCAGGTGCACACCTTCGATAACGGCCAGGAGGAAGTCCGAGGGCAGTACGTCATCGGTCTCGTTGGGTTTGTGGCGCGTGACCTGGTGAAACAGATGGTTGAGCCGCTGCCACTGGTCGGAGCTGATCTCTTCGCGCACCTGGCGGGCGTTTTCGCGGGCCGCGGCCACGCAGGCGGTGATTGACGAACGGTTCCCGGGATCGAAGGTGAGGATTTGCGCTACCTGGTAGGCATCGCCGCTCCACGCGAGATTCGGAGGATTCCCCAGCGCTGCCAGGACCCGCTTCCAGCGCCGGTCCGCGCTGGAGGTGGACTCGTCCAGCATCAGGTTCAGATTTACATCGAGCAGACGAGCGGCGTGCTCGGCGCGCTCCAGATAGCGGCTCATCCAATACAGGTTGTCAGCAACGCGAGAGAGCATGCTTATTGGTTCAACACCCAGGTGTCTTTGCTACCGCCGCCTTGCGATGAGTTCACCACCAGCGATCCGCGACGCAGGGCCACGCGAGTCAGGCCGCCGGGAACGATTGTGACCTTATCCCCAAACAGCACGTAGGGGCGCAAGTCCACGTGGCGGGGCTGCAGCGTGTCATCGATAAAACATGGGGCACGAGAAAATGTGATGGTCGGCTGCGCGATGTAGTTTCGGGGATCGGCGACGATGCGGTCATGAAATTCCTGACGCTGCGCACTGCTGCTGTGAGGGCCGATCAGCATGCCGTAACCGCCCGATTCGCCCACCGCCTTCACCACCAGCTTGTCGAGATTCTGCAACACGTGATTGCGCTGCGAGGGGTCGGTAAGCAAATAGGTTTCGACGTTGTTCAGCACTGGATCTTCGTCGAGATAGTACTTGATGATCTTGGGGACGTAAGCGTAAAGCGCTTTGTCGTCGGCTACGCCTGTGCCGAAGGCGTTGGCCAGAGTCACATTTCCCGCGCGATAGGCATTGAACAATCCGGAGACACCCAACACCGAATCGGAACGAAAAGCCAGGGGATCGATGAAGTCATCATCCACGCGCCGGTAGATGACGTCGACGCGGCGCAGTCCGGTAGTGGTCCGCATATAGACGACGTTGTCATGCGTGACCAAGTCTCGCCCTTCGACCAATTCGATTCCCATCTGGCGGGCCAGGTAGGCGTGTTCAAAGTATGCCGAATTGAAGACTCCCGGGCTCAACAGCACGATGGTGGGCTCGGGGCGGCCCTCCGGAGAGAGCGAGCGTAGAGTGCTCAGCAAAGCCTGGGTGTAATGCTCGATAGGGCGGACGCCCTGGCGGCGAAACAGATTGGGGAAAATCCGTTTCATTACGCGCCGATTGGTGAGCATGTAGGAAACGCCGCTGGGCACGCGCAGATTGTCTTCGAGAACTACGAATTCGCCGCTGGGCAGACGGATCAGGTCCGATCCGACGACCGCGACGTAGACGTTGCGCGGCACCTGCAATCCGCGCATCTGGCGGCGGAAGTGCTTGCAGCTATAAACGATTTCGCGGGGCACGGTGCCGTCGGAGAGGATGCGGCCTTCGTGATAGATGTCGCGCAAAAACAGGTTGAGTGCGGTAATGCGCTGGGTTAAGCCTCGTTCGATCCGGTTCCATTCAGAACTGGTGATGAGCCGCGGCAGCAGATCGTAGGGGAAGATGCGCTCGGTTCCTTCGTCGCGCCCGTAAACCGTGAAAGTGATGCCCTGGTTCAGAAAGGCCAGGTCGGCGGAGTGCTTGCGGCGGCGGATCTCGTCGGCGGGCAGAGAAGAAAACGTATCTAATAAAGGAGCGTAGTGCGGACGAGGCTTGCCCGGACTTTCAAACGTCTCGTCATAAGCGTCATCGACGAGATAATTTTGCAGAACCGGGTGGTCGAAGCGGCTGATTTCCGCCAAACCCATGGCGAAGTATAAGATGCGCGTTCCAGCTAGGCAATAGAGTTCGGCTGCAGCTTTATCGATAGGCAGCATCAGCAAAATGGGTGTGTGGGTGGGGGACGGACACTCCTGTCCGTCGCCGTTGAAGTTGGGGTTGGGGTTGGTTTTGAAGGTCGCTGGTTGAGCGTTCCAGGGAGCGGTTCCAAGAACCTAGAGTCCAGAGCAAAGGCGGCGGACAGGAGTGTCCGCCCCACAATCTATCCTTTAATGCTTAGCTTTGGAGAAATCGGCCACCGCGAAAACTACTCCGTTGCGCTCGGCGGCGCCGGCGCCGATTGTGTCCATATCGGCGTCGAGCAGGTTGGCGCGGTGGTTGGGAGACTCCATCCACTGCTCACTGATGTTCTCCGCGGTCGGTCCCGCCGCGACGTTCTCCGAAAGCCAGCTGAAGCGGGCACCCGCTCGGGTAGCGCGGCTGGGAAGACTGGCCTCTCCGGGAAATCCGTGAGAAATCGATCTCTGGGCCGCCATGGCTTCGGCGTGTTGGCGGGCGGCGTTGGCCAGAGCTTCGTCCCATTTAAGCGGAGGCAGGCCGTTGGCCGCTCGTTCCCGGTTAATGGACTGGAAAAGCTGCTGCTCGGCGGTCTCCGCTCGAGGCTGGGCAGGCACCGATGTCGCTGAAAACACTGCGCCAACCGTCAAAACGGCGATCAGCAAGGTCTTTGAAAAGGTACTCATTCATTCTCCTGAGGTTCAGTTGCTACCCTCTAAGTATGATGCTCCGGCCACCACCCTCCTATCCCCCGAAGGTGTGGTTCGAGCGCCCGCCGGGTGAGCACCTTTTGTAACCTTGGCTACATCAAATGGAATGTTTGACTTCCACTGGGTTCAAACCTAGATTGGAAGGGGGCCTTTGGGCCCCGGTTGTTTGTTCTTTGCAGGCCATTCCCACCAGTGGGGGCGTCACGGCTTCGACGGAGATGCTTGCGGCCAAGAGGCATGCCAGGGTGCTCGCACCTGAAATCGTGGGCAAAATGATAATTGCCAATCAAGAAATGGCATACGCAGCCTAATTAATTAGGCAGCCGCTCTCCACAGCTTTGCCTTCGGGCTGTGAGCGAGCGTCACACTGAAGGCTGCTCTTCTCTGCTACGTCTGGGCGGGGAGGCTAAGATCTCAGGCTAGCGGCTGGTGTTTCTTGTCCGTTCTGAGCAGTAGCCGCGAACGTCCCAGGGTAATGCCTGGGGCATGAACTGGAATAAGCATGTAGTCTCTTGACCAGTAACATTTTCGGACGCGGGTTCAACTCCCGCCGCCTCCACCAATTACTTCAACTTCAGTCGTCAGTCTTCAGTCTTCAGTCTTCAGTCGTCAGTGTCCTTGTGCCCATTTTGGGCACATGCTATCATTGCCATTGGATATTGAATAAGGCTCATGGCCTGTGCGGATCATTGCCCGCAAGACGCTGCGCGAGTTTGTTGAGTCGCTTCGCGGCAGCAGGGACTACAAGGCCGTGAAGTCGGCGCTTGATTCCTGGTTTCACGAAGTACAGCGCGCTGACTGGCAAGGGTCGGCGGATATCGTGCGAGAATACGCCAACGCCAGTATCGTGGGCAGTGATCGAGTCGTATTCAACGTTAAGGGGAACTCTTACCGGCTGGTCGTTGCGGTGGATTACCGGAGACAGATCGTGTTCATTAAGTGGCTGGGGACGCACGCCGCGTACGACAGGGTTGATGTAAAGAAGGTGAAATATGGAGATTAAGCCGATCCGGACTGAAGTCGACTATGAAGCCGTTCTGCGCCGCATCGAGGCCCTGTGGGGCGCGGCGCAGGGAACTCCTGAAGGCGACGAGCTCGACGTGTTGGCTACGCTGGCGGAATGCTATGAAAGCGCGCACTATCCGGTTGACCCTCCCGACCCGATTGAAGCCATCAAATTCCGCCTCGAGCAGCAGGGCAAAGACTACCGCGCTTTGGTGGGCGTGATTGGCCAGCGCACCCGCGTGTATGAGGTCATGCGCCGGGCACGTCCCTTGTCGCTCAACATGATTCGCAAGCTACATCGCAAACTGCACATTCCCGCCGAGGTGCTGATTCAGCCAGCCCGCAAACCGGCGCGCCAGAGTTCGGAACGGGAACGAACCCAAAGACCTCGCTCTCGAAGAGGGTCCCGGCGCTCTGCCTGAGGCTCCTGGGGTCCCCACTCTGAAGCAGCGCCCATTGATCACACATCCGCCGGGTGCGGATGGCTCTCCGGTCTCAATCCCACGTTTCGGAAACCGCGAAACGTGGGCCACTCGCCCGGTTTTGGTTGAGTCGGGCAGTTAGTCCCGGTGGACGTCGGTGATTACTTAACCAAGATTCCCGCCCAACTGACCCACGCGTTCGTCATGGCCAGTCTTGACACTGTTATCGTGACCGCGACCAGAATGGCGTAGCCTGCGACAAACTCGCGTTCCAGGGTGCGCGTCATCACCCAACGCACCAGCAGGCAAAATCCTCCCAGGGCGACAACCGGCCCGAACAGCGCCATCCACTGGTGAAACCCGAAGATAGAATTGACCAGCGGGATCCGGCCGGTGGCTCCGGAGATCAGAGATAAGCTGGCCAACAGCATCATGGGACGGTGAATCCGTGGCCGCTTGCGGTTGAGGACTCCGATGACAACAAAAACCACGTACAGCGCAATCTCGGTGAGCATGACCAACAGAAACGGACGGGCGGGCCAGTCGAAAACAGTCATGTTCTCAAGGCCGGTCGAGCGGATAGCCACAAATGGTCCAGTCACGGCGATCATCGAAGCAATTACAAGCACGCTCCAGTCGAGCTTCATGTGAACTCGGCGGTTCTGTGTGGCGATGAGCAGGGACTGCGCGAAGAAGAGCACGAACCAGGCGAAGACCGCCGAGCTGTGCGCCACAATTGCCGCCAGCATCGCCGGATTGATGGGAGCGCCGTTAAAGAGCCTGCCTCCGAAGATGTAGTTGCGGAAGCCGATGACAGTCAAAACCAGGAAGATGGCCCCACAGCAGGTGTAGAAAAAGCGATCGCGCTTCATGCGGACACTCCTCCGACCTTGAAAAAGCTGCGGTTCATAGCTGGAATTTCAGTTTTTCGGGGGAGGGGGAAACGCGCAGATTTTAATCCGAACCGACTTCTATGCGCCAGGGCAATTCATTCTCTTAGGGAACCGTCTCCGACCCTGCCAGACGGGTGGCCCACCTTATGAGTTTTTCGTTCCCCATTCCTACTGGGGGTGCCCCATCCTTGCGTTTTAAGCAAGGGTGGGCCGCGATGCTGCGTGTGCCACTTGATTTTTCTAGATACTTGATCAAACCCACTGGGTGCGGGCATTTGCGACTCCCACCCTTCGCAAAAAACGCGAAGGATGGGGCACCCCCTGTGTTGGTAACGCCCGCAAGATCAAAAGCCTGGGCCATCCGCCTTTCCAGTCCGGTCAAGCTGGGCGTAATATTGAGCCGCCTACACAGCAACGCGGAAATCCAGTGAGGTTGGAAAGCATGGCCAGAGTTCTCGTAATCACGGGTGATGGCGGTGAGTCGTATGAAGCGCTTTATGCGGTTCACCGGTTTCGGGAGGAGGGCTGGGAGGCCGTGGTTGCGGCTCCGACACGCCGGCGGCTGCATCTTGTGATGCACGACTTCGAGCCGGGATGGGACACCTACGTTGAAAGAGAGGGATATGGGCTCGAGGCAGATCTGGCATTCGATCAGGTAAAAATCGAGGACTATGACGCAGTGCTCATTCTTGGCGGCAGGGCGCCCGAGTACTTGCGGAACAATGTCGGCCTGTTGGAAATGGTCCGGGCTTTCGATCGAGCGGAGAAGTGGATCTTCGCCATCTGCCATGGCATTCAAGTGCTGGCTGCTGCAGGGCTCATCAGCCGTAAACGTGTGACCTGTTACGAACATGTGCGGCTCGAAGCGGAGCAGGCCGGAGGGATTTA
The DNA here is from genome assembly GCA_963822555.1 of Terriglobia bacterium. GTDB lineage: Bacteria > Acidobacteriota > Terriglobia > Terriglobales > Acidobacteriaceae > JAIQFF01. Next base: position 1,019,772 of record CAWGHY010000002.1, on the reverse strand, counting down.
TGTCACCGACGAAGCGGTGTGCGACGGGCGCATCGTGACGGCACAGACCTGGCAGTCACATCCGCAATTCTACCGTGAGATCTTCGCGCGCGTTTCCGGGCGCGTGGCCCATTCAAGCCTGCCTATGGCTTGACAGGGGCGGTTCTACGAGGACCCGTCAGCCCCCGTGGACAACGATGTAATCTGCCAGCCGGATCAAGTTTGCGACATGCGAACATCCCCACTCAAGCCAAAACCGGGCTTGAATGGGTCACCGTCGTTCTTTGTCGCTATCTTGAACACCTTCGGGCGCGCAGTTATCCTGACTGCCAAGTGCCAAAGAGAAAATCTATAGACCGGACCGGTGGCTTGAGTATTGATCAGGTGCTTGCAGCAGCACGCGCCCGACTGCGACGGCTATCTCCGGATGAGGCCTATGCGGCGATGGTCGAAACAGAGGCGATACTCGTCGATATTCGTCCCGAAGGCCAGCGCGCGATTGAGGGTAGCATTGCGGGTGCGTTGGTGGTTGAACGTAACGTGCTCGAGTGGCGGTTCGATCCAGCTTCCAGCGCGCGGCTGCCGGCCGCGACCGATCATGACGTCCAGGTGATTGTGTTCTGTTCCGAAGGCTACGCCTCAAGCCTCGCGGCAATTTCTCTGCAGGATATTGGACTCTGCCGCGCGACGGACATGATTGGTGGGTTTCAGGCATGGAGTACAATGGGTCTGCCGATTGTTCCGCCAAGCGAGGCTCCTTAGCCCGGTGGGCTAGGACGCGCGAACATCTCCACTCAAACCGAAACCGTGCTCGAATGGTCCACCCTCTGGAAAAGACGGTGGTTTTCTTTCGGGCTACTTAAAATCTGGTTTGGGTGGGGTACAGACGGAGTCGAACCAGCGGCTGATGTAGACCTGCGCGTGGGCTTCCCCACAGTAATGGCGGGCTCCGGCCGCTTTGGCGATCTCGGAACTCCAGCGGTGAACCGTAAGATCGGAATCTCCGCAGTGAATCACAAACCAGTGCAGAGGGTTGCTGGTCACGATACCGCAGACTTCACAACGAAATTCCTGCAATGTCGTCATGAGTTTTTTCCCTGTCGATGTGGCTTACATCTTACTGAACATTGTAAGTGGAGTATGGATTTGGCGTGAGCAGGCAGGAACAAGACGCCCATGGTTTCGCAGTGGTTTCCCAACCCCTCGATTTGGCTACGGGCAGGCGCCGTAGGCAACACGGGCTGTGCAGAGCGGCGGGGCTAGACCGCGATCAGGACTCTTGACTGGTTGCGGGACACACCGAAATGCTCGCGGAGCGACTCGTAGCCGCGTCGGGTGAAGCGGATTACGCCGCGCTCCTGCTCTTCGATATAGCCCTCGTTCCTGAGGTCGGCGATGACTTCGCGGGCCGACGAAGAATCCACGACGTGTTTCGGCAAACTGACGAAATGGGCGGTATCTGCCTCATAAGACTCGGTTAATGCGGCCAGCAGTCCGTCCCGGATCGATATGGTTTCCATAGGTTTCTCCCGTCCGGAATAATGCGATCCTAAGCGCCGGGGCCGGGTTCAAGAATGGCCCACAGGTGCCAGAGGCGGTTACGAAGGTCACATATGGCCTTCATCCTGAAAAACAAACACAAGCCACGGAGGGCACTCAGGATTCCCAAGACTTCCCCCAAGTCCAAATTTGTTTACTTCCGAAAGCCGCGCCGGACAAGGCATTCGCCCTAGGCATCCCTCCACGAATGTGCAAACACTTGCACCGTTCTGTGCCACTCGGCCTTAAACCCTAGATAGCGTTGGTTCAAGCTTTGGTATGGGGCTTGCATATTGTCAGGGTGAGTTAAGAGCAGCAGGAACTCAAGGCTCGGAGGCAAATTCGATGAAGATTACGTTGTGTCTGTTGGGGATTCTTTGTTTCGCAGGAATGGCATTCGGACAGGCGGCGAGCAGCGCCAGCGCCTTGAGTGCCGAACCAACCGTCTATGAATTTCAGAGTCACGTGGGACACGCCGCGCAGCAGGGCATGGGGCACGAGCAGGACATTATGGAGACATCCCTGAATGTGCAGGCGCACGGCGTACGGCCGTTGTGGGAAGTCGCGACGCCGGCATACGTGATGCCGCTGGGCGATTCAGCCCGTCTCTTGAAAAAAGAGCACATGTCCGCGAAGAAGGCTGAGATCGTCTGGAACAACTAGATCGGGCTGGCGCCGCAGCATAAAGTTTACTTGGCCGAGGGTGCCCCATCTGCCGCATGAACTGCGACGGATGGGGCATTTTTCTTTTTGGGTGGAGAGTGTGCATTGTCATCCTCGCCTAGCGAAGTTTCTGCGGAGCCGAAGACCCCTGGCGCGGGTTGAGTGCCGCCGGTAGGGGTCCTTCGACTACGTGAGGTGCGCCCGCGAGCGAGCGCGCTCACTTCGCTCAGGATGACAATCGTCGGGGTGGGATGACAACTTCCGTTCGGGGACGGTACACTGCGTCCGAACGTGAATGCTTTTCGGCATCGCTAAAACCATGGTCAAAAAAAAGTTGAATGTTGCCATGATCGGAACTGGCTTCATTGCCAAGGCGCACTCCAACGCCTTTCGCCAGGTCACGCACTTTTTCGATGTCCCGTACGAAATTGGTTTGAAAGTGGTGTGCGGGCGCAACCCCGCCAAGCTCGAGGCCGCGGCGGCTGTGTGGGGATGGGAAGAAACCTCGAAGGACTGGCAAGCTGTGGTGGCGCGTCCGGACATTGACGTTGTCGATATTGCCGTTCCCAATGTGTTGCATGCGCCGATTGCGATCGCAGCGGCCAAGGCGGGGAAGATGATCTGGTGCGAGAAACCGCTGGCCACCTCGCTGCAGGAAGCAGAGAAGATGGCGCAAACGGCGCGAGGTATCCCTAATCTGGTCTGGTTCAACTACCGGAGAATTCCGGCCGTGGTGTTCGCCAAACGACTGCTCGAAGAAGGACGCCTGGGCCAGACCTTTCACTATCGTGCTCTTTATCTAAATCAGTCGGGAAACGATCCGAGCAAGGCCGGAACCTGGCGCTACAAGAGATCGGAGGCTGGGCTGGGAGCAGCCGGAGATCTGCTCTCCCATTCCATCGACTCCGCGCTGTATCTTAACGGGCCGATTACCGAGCTGACGGCCATGACGCACACCTTCGTCCCCGGCCGCGACGTGGACGATGCTACGTTTTTTCTGGCCCGCTACGCCAACGGCAGCGTCGGCACGTTTGAGGCGACTCGCTACGGCGTCGGCTGCCGCAATCGTCATGCTTTTGAAATTAACGGATCGAAGGGCATGCTACGGTTCAACCTTGAGCACATGAACCAGCTCGAATTCTTCGATGCTGCCGAAACGCCCAACCAGCAGGGCATGCGGAACATAACCGTGACCGGCCCGGACCATCCTTACTCGGAGAATTTCTGGAAGCCCGGACACACGATCGGTTACGAGCACACGTTCATTGCCACGTTGGGAGACTTCCTGGTTGCGCTGGCACGCAAGGAATCCCGCTTCCCCGACTTCGACGATGCAGTTGCGGTGCAGCGAATATTAGATACCGTGGAGAGCTCGGCGGCATCCGGCGGATGGGTCAAGGTATAACGGCGCTATGCTGTCCTTGCTTCTTTCGCTCGTTCGTTACTCTTTCTTTTTTCTTTGAGCTACCCAGCGCGCACGCCCTGGCTGGATTCTTACGCCGCTTCGCGGCTTAACGCTTGCCTACGCTTCAGATCCTACTGGGCCAGCGTTACTTTTCCAGTTAGCTCAATCTGGGCTGCGGAGCGCGCCACGTAGACATCGAAATCGCCGGGCTCGACCTTCCAATCGTGCGACTTAACGTCATAAAAAGCGAAAGCGCGGCGATCGAGTTTGATGGTCACTTGCCGCGTCTCTCCTGGACTCAGGCTGACTTTGGCAAATCCCTTCAGCTCTTTTTTCGGACGTGGGACGCTGGCGTGACGGTCGCCGACATAAACCTGTGCAACTTCCGCGCCGGCACGGCTTCCGGTATTGGTGACTTCGAAGTGCACCTCGACCGGCTGTCCTGCGGCCGACGACGGGGAAACCGCGAGATTCTTATAGGCGAAAGAGGTATAAGAAAGACCGTAACCGAAGGGAAATAGCGGCTTGACTCCGGACTTGTCGTAGCCGCGGTAACCCACGAAAACGCCCTCGGTGTAAACAACCTTCTTGTCTCCACTCTTTGGGTAATAGCTGTCGTGGGTGGGATTCTCTTCCCAGCGCCGGTCGAAAGTCATGGGCAATTTACCGGACGGGCTGAAATCTCCGAATAACAATTGGGCAAAGGCGGTGCCGCCCTCCTGTCCAGGAAACCAGGCTTCGAATATTCCGGGAACGTGATCGACCCAGGCATTCATGTCAATCCCGCCTCCTGAAGTGACCACTACGACCGTCTTCTTATTTATGGCGGCGATCTGGTTAATGAGCTCGTCCTGGCCCGGCGGCAGAACGAACATGCGGTCAGCACTCTCGCCTTCGATGGACTGATCAAAGCCAACCGCGACGACGACCGCATCGGCTTGCGCAGCCACCGCTTTGGCCTCGGCGCTGACCATATCTTCGGGGCGTACGATGCCAAAAGCAAGCCGCTGCTTGCCCCATCCTTTCTTCACAAAGTATTCGAGCTGGACCTGGTGCGGACCGGGTTGCAGCGAGATTTTGATCTGGCTGAGGAACGCGTAGGCCTGGGTCCAGTCATCGATCACGATTTTCTTGTCGATATAAAGACGATAGCCGCCGTTTTCTCCCGGGCCTTGAACGAAGGCCAGGTAATCGCCCGGAGTGGGCGGCGTGAAATAGCCTGTCCAGCGAATCGATCCGTCGTTGACGGCTTCGCCTCCGGAAGCGCCCGGATCGTAGGTCACCTTTTTCTGCACACGCTCGACTCCGGGCTTGCCGGAAAGAGTGGTGTTGTCGTAGAACTCGGCTTTCAGGCCGGGCTTACCGCCGCTGGCCTCGGTGGTGAATTTGGTCAGCCCCGCCATCTCCTCCAAAGTCGGGACGCCGGCGGCGTAGTAGACCTTGGCGCCCGTGCCCAGATAGTTCGCAATTCCCTGCAGGAAGCTCACTGCCACGAAAGGCTGAACCGCGCCACTGCCGCCGCCCACGGGCTGCGCGGGGAAGGCGTCGGGTCCGATCACTGCAATCGATTTGATCTGACTCTTGTCGAAGGGCAGGAGATTGCCGTCATTCTTCAGCAGAACCATGCCGGCTCGCGCGCCTTCGAGCGCCACCTGATCTCCCTCGGCATTGAGGCGGGAGATGGAGGTCTCGGTCTGGTCGCGATCCATCCAGCCAAATTGCAGCGCGGTCCTCAGGATGCGGCGCACCTTGTCGTCGATCGTCGCCTCGGTGACTTTGCCGGCGCGAATCGCCGGCAGGAGTAAGTCGCGATTCATGAACTTGCCCGAGGGCATCTCCAGGTCCAGTCCGCCATTCGCCGCGGCCACGGCGTCGTAGGTGGCATCCCAGTCGGACATTATGATGCCCTTGAAACCCCACTCTTTTTTGGCGACATCGTTGTTGAGATAGCCGTTCTGAGTAAGGTGCTCACCGTTGGTCAGGTTGTAAGAATCCATCACCGCGCCGACCTTGGCTTCTTTCACCGCGGCCTCGAAGGCGGGCAGATAGATTTCGCGCATGGTGCGTTCGTCGATGATGGAATCCGAGTTGTGGCGATCGAACTCGGAATTGTTTCCCATAAAATGTTTGACCGTGGAGCTGACTCCCTGACTTTGCATTCCTTCGATGTAGCTGACGGCGATTCGGGCCGCCAGGAAAGGATCTTCGCCGAAGTACTCGAAATTGCGACCATTCCGCGGCGAGCGGTAGATATTCACTCCCGGGCCGAGCATGAAATGAACTCCGCGGGCACGAGCATCCTGGCCGACGACGACGCCCATCCGCTGCGCCAGGTCGGGATCCCACGCCGCTGCCATTCCCACGCCGCCGAAGGCACTTGAGGGCCCGTAGTTGCGGACCCCTATGGGGCCGTCCGACATCTTCAGGCGGGGCAGGTGGATGTGCGGGATCGCACGAATATAGAAGTCATCAACGCCGCCAATCAGATCCACCTTTTCTTCGAGCGAAAGCTGTTTGAGCAGAGATTCGACGCGGGCTTCGACGTCTGACTGAGCCGGTGGCGCGGTCTGGGAGAGCAGAGGCAGGACAGAGAATAGAAGAACGGCCACGATCAAATTGACACTAATGCGTAGAGCTTTGCGAATCATACGAACCTCCACTGGCGCAATTCTCACCGCTGTACTCTTCCCGAGCCATCGCCTTTGAGCAGCGCATTCACTTCGTCCGCGGTGGATCGGCTGAAGTCGCCCTGCTGGGAATGTTTCAGGCAGCTCACGGCCACGGCAAACTCCAGCGCCTCCTGATGTGTGGGCAGCACCTGGAAGCCGTAAATGAGGCCGGCGGCAAAGGAATCGCCCGAGCCCACTCTATCGACAATATGAGTTATTTCGTAGGAGCGGCTCAGGCTGAACTTCTGGCGATCATTGAGGCAAGCTGACCATCCGTTGTGGGACGCGCTCTTCGACTCGCGCAGGGTGATGGCAATGGCGTTGAGATTGGGATATTCGGTCAACACCTTCGCGGTGAGCTTTTCGTATTGCGCGCGGTCCAGCTTGCCGGAGTGGACGTCGACCTGGGCTTCGATGCCGAGCGCCATCTGCACATCTTCTTCATTGGCGATTGCGATATCTATATTCTTTACCAACTCGCGCATCACTTCCGCGGCGGGCTTACCCCACTTCCAAAGATTCTTGCGATAGTTCAAATCGCAGGACACGGTGACTCCCTTGGCCTGCGCCTGCTTCACGGCTTCGAGTGCCAGGTCGGCGGCTGAACTGCTGATGGCGGGGGTGATGCCAGTCACGTGGAACCAACCGGCATCGGCCAGCGCGCGCTCCCAATCGATGGCTCCGGGTTTGGCCAGGGCGATGGCGCTGTTCTCGCGATCGTAGACCACCTTGGAGGGGCGCTGGTTGGCGCCGGCTTCGACGTAGTAAACGCCCATACGGCCTTTGCCCCGTACGATCCGCGATGTGTCTACCCCGAAGCGGCGTAGCTCGCCCACCACGGCATCGGCCACCGGATTCTTTTCCGGCAAGACGGTCACGAAAGCCGCGGGCAGGCCGAGCTGCGCCAGGGCGACCGCGACGTTGGCTTCCCCGCCGCCGAAGGTCGCTACAAATTGACCGGTCTGCAGAATTCGCTCGAAACCGGGCGGGGCGAGCCTTAACATGATTTCGCCAAAAGTGATTGTGGTCTTTGCCATTTTTTCCTGTGTTTCGGTTTTTACTTGCGGGCAAGAGCTTTTACCGCAAAGGCCGCAAAGGAGAGCGCAAAGAACGCAAAGAAAGCCCCTTGCTTTGCGGCTGACGTCCGCTCAGTGGCCCCTCTTTTCCTCTCCTGCAACCAGCTCTGAGCCCAGGGTCGCCAGAACGACATCCTCGCTTGACGAAAGGCCGCTCACGGCGACGGCACCCACGACCTGGCCATTTCTCCATACCGGAACGCCGCCGCCCCAACCTACGAACTTGGGATCGCCGTAGTAGGCAATATCGTGTCCTTTTTCCGGATGCCGGGCTTTCTCTCCGATGTCTTTGGTCGGTTTGCGTTCGCGGGCCGCGGTCCACGCCTTGTTGGCGGCAATGCGGATGGAAGAAATCGGAGCGCCATCCATGCGGGCGAAAGCAATCAGCTCGCCGTGGGCATCGGCGACGGCGATTACTGCAGCCTTTTTCAGGCGCAACGCCTCTTCCACGATGCGGTCGATGATTTGTTTGGCTTCGGAGTATTCGATGATCTGCGTGGTTTTCATGGGCCGTTTCTACGCGGCAATCCTGGGCTACTACGCGGGCGGAATGGATTGTAAATCACGCGTGTGAGAGCCAGACAGCCGAATTCCGTAGCTGAAACTCGATCAAGGTTCCGACGAGGAGTTGGAATTGGTTGCGTAAAACAAAAAATTGGGCAGGCTCGTTGAGCCTGCCCAAAGCTTTCAAAGTTCAGTTCTTAGAAGGCAATCTTCAAACCAAACTGGATCAGACGGGGAAGGTTGACTGTATTAGTAACCTGCCCGAAGGTCGCGCTGGTCTGGGTTCCGTTCGGAGGTCCGAACTGGGGATGATTGAACAGGTTGAAGAACTCCGTGCGGAATTCTACGCCCACTCGCTCGGTGATGTTGGTCCGCTTGAACACGGCGAAGTCGAAGTTATTTACGCCCTGCTGGCGGATTGAAGCGTCAACCCGGGGTTCGTTACCGAAGGTCCAGGGATTGAGTTGGGCACCGGTCGCATCCACGCCACCCGGCGCGGTGAAGCAGGTGGTATTGAACCACTCAGTGACTCGTGAGACTGCGCTGCCGGAAACGCTCTTGTCGCATCCGGGAATGTAGTCAGGCCGCAGAGTGCTTTGTCCGAGCAAGCCCGAACTCGTCATCGCGTTACCACCACCCCAACTGATCTTGACCGGGAAGCCGCGTTGGAATGTGGTCGTACCGTCGAGGCCCCAACCGGAAACGAATTTGTCGGCAGCTCCGCTCATGCCGCCGGCCCAGCGTTTGCCGTGACCGAACGGAAGATCAAGCACGTAACTGATGACCAATCGCTGCGAGACGTCTTGCGATGACAGCGAACGTTCGCCTGCCAGGTTGTTCCAGTCCTGAATGGCGCCCGTGCCGCCGGTCGTGCCGCCTTCCAGCCAAGACGTAAGGGTGTCGGTGTTGGAGAGCAGCTTTGCGTTGGTGTAGGAAGCCAGCATGGTGCCGCCGCCCGAGAAGCGCTTGGTCAGGGTAGCTTGCAGAGCGTTGTAGTTGCTGCTGCAGCAACCTTGTCCGTTCAGATTGACTCCCGCGTACTGCGGGAAGGGACGGTCCAACTGACCGACGAGCAAGCCCGCCGGCCCAAGGGCGCCGGGGAGATCCTGGCTGAACGGGTAAGCCGCGCAAGGGCCTGCTGGGCAGACGCGTTGATCGATGGTCACTGCCGCAGCGCCGCCGGTGGCGAATTGACTATGAGCCTGGTTGATGAAGCTGTCCGGGATCTCGTTGATGTTCGGATTGGATTGCGGCAGGTGGACACCGTGCGCGCCGGCATAGGCAACGTCAGCGAAGAAGCCCAGAGGCAATTCGCGCTGGATGTCAAAGTTCCACTGCTCGGTGTAACCGTATTTCTGCACGGTGTAACCGGTGGCAGAGAAATTGTTCTGCGTAAGGATGTACTGGGACACGTTGGGCTGCGGGTTACGGCCGGGTACAGCGATGAGGTTGTTGGCACCGCCGGGAGCCTGATTGAAGGGTCCTAAGCCCAAACATGTAAGGGCCCCGCCGCCGAGCACGGGCTCTGTGCAGGTGTTGGCATTTAGAGTTGCGGCCGGACTTACGCCCTGGTCGTTACTGGCGAAGAAGTTTGATGTCGAGCTGCTGACCGGATCAACATAAGGGTTGGTGTTGAAGGCGACGTAGTTCGGAATGAAGAAGATTCCGTATCCGCCGCGAATGACCGTCTTCTGATCCGCTGAGTAGGCGAAACCCAAACGGGGCATGAACTGCTTCTTCGAGAGGGGCAGGTTGTTGCGGGTGTCATTGACGCCCGTCTTGACCAGGAACAGATCGCCCGGGCAAGCACTACCGGCCACTCCACTGCAGCCCGTTACGGAGCTGTTGGTGGCAGTCGGGTTGAAGTAGGTCATCTTGTCGAAGCGCTCCGACCACGTACCTTGCAGTTCGTAGCGGAGGCCAAGGTTGAAAGTCAGTTTGCTGGTGGCGCGCCAATTGTCGGCAAAGTACAAAGCGCGGTAAGTTTGCTTGCCCGAGACTGGACCCGAGATCACGAGAGATCCAGTGGTCTGGTTACCGAATGCAGAGCCTTGGCCGTTGCCGTAGCCCAGCATGAAATCGGCAAAATCTTCGCCGTTGTTGCCCGCGCCCGGAACGTTGCCTGCGCCCACGGTTCCCGGGGAAGCAGAGGTCCAAGAACCGGTGAAGGAGATGAGACCACCGCCGGTGTTGGTCTGCAGATAGTTATCGTAACCCTCTTCGAGTTGGCCGCCCCATACGAAGGTGTGGCGTCCCCGAATCATGGTGACCTGCGGCGAAATATTGAACTGGGTGTTGAGATCGTTGATGGAACTCTGTCCCTGGCTGCAAGTCACGAGAGAATCGTTCTGGCCGAAGCAGGGCGTGAGCGGAGTGCGCTCGATGTTGGGTACAAGCGCGTTGTATGCGGCCGGCCAACCTTCCTGCGTCATATCGAAGTCCTGGTTGATGGGACCGCGCAGGTAGTGGAAGCGGCTGATACTGCCGTTAACGTTGAGAATTGTGGTTGGGCTGATCGCGTAATTCCAGCCCAGAACAAAGCTCTTGCTGCGCGTATTTTCCGCGCAACGGTCTTTACACATGCCGGTGCCGAACGGATCTTGCGCCAAGCTCAACAGCTTCCAGTACGCGAAGCGTCCGAAGACTGTGTTCCGGCTGTTGATAACCTGATCCACCCGGGCCATATAGGTATCGGTGTCGCCGCCCGTACTGGAATCCTTCAGGAAGTTCAGAACCGTACCGCCGGAGGTGGGATCCGCGATCAGCTTGTTCAAGAGGAAGGCGGATGTGGGATTGATGAGGTTGGGAGCTGCCGGTGCGTTGGCGGCGCAGAAAGGAGTCGTAGGCGCCAAACAGTTAAACGGAATCGGCGCACGCAGCGACCCCGGGCCGGTTGCAGTGAGCGGGTTGTAAATCTGGTGTGAAGTGCCTCCGTTGTCCTGACAAACTCCGGCGCCGTTGAAGCCCGAAGTACACAGGTCGGAGAAGTCTCCCTGACGTTCCAGTAGCGTCGGCACCGTGGTGTTAAACGGAGTGCCCGTGCGCAACCGGAAACCTTCATAGCTGAAGAAGGCGAACGTTCTGTCCTTGATGACCGCTCCACCGATGGTGGCGCCGAACTGATTCTGGGTGAACGGCGGCGGCTCGTTTGTTTTTCCCAGGGCGATCTCAGAATTCTTGTTGAAGAATTCGTTGGAGTTGAAAATCTTGTTCCGCAGGTAGTCGTAGCCGGAACCGTGCCAGACGTTGGTACCCGACTTGGTGCTGATGTTGATGACGCCACCGGCGAATTTGCCCCACTCCGGTCCCAGGTTGCTGTATTGCACCTTGAACTCAGCGACCGCGTCCTGGGTCGGAACCATCAGCGGCAGGTTGATGTAGCCAATGTTCAGCGGCTGGCCGTCGAGGTAAATCGCGCCTTCGTTGGCGAACGCGCCACCGATCTGATAGTTGGCGAAGTCGAACGGGTTCTTGCCTACGACGGTTCCCATCGTGTTGCCTTGCGGAACAACGGACGGGGTAATGGTCGTCAGGTTATAGATATTTCTTCCGTTCAGCGGCAGCTCATTAGCTGCGCGCGCCGTAACGACAGTGCCCAGCGACGAAGTGTCGGACTGGAGCAGCGGCGTTTCGGAAGTCACTTCGACGGTTTCGCTAACTTGGCCGACCACCAAGGCAGCATCGATACGCACCGACTGCTGCACCTCCACGTTGATCGGCTGACGAGTAAAGTGCTTGAAGCCCTGCTTCTCGATGTCAATCCGGTAGAGGGCGGGAACCAGGTTTACAAAAGCGTAGAGTCCGTCAGGCCCGGACACCTGGGTGCGTTTTTCCGCGGTTCCCAGATTGGTCAGCGTGACCTGCGCGTCCGGCAGTGCGGCGCCCGTGGGATCGGTTACCGACCCCGTAATCGTGCCGTACGTCGATTGACCTTGAACGAAGATGCAAGTTGAAAAAACGATGAACAACGAAAGAAGCAGCGGAAGCGCTCGGCGAGAAACCATTAAACCCACCCCCCACGCGAAGTGCACAGAATTCAATACCCTGTGGTCACCCGACCGTCTTGGGTCGGATTCCGGCGTGATTCATATTGCTTGTCGGGTTTTGTCATACCCGATAGAACGTTGTCAAGAACAAAGCACATCTTTTATCCAAGTAAACGATTACCTTAAAGGTAAAAGTGGGGATTCCGGTTAACCGACGGGACGGCAAAGGGCTTTGTTTTGCCAGATAGTTGCGGGGTTTTGGTGCCCCTTGCGTCGGGTTCCGCACCGTTGCCGTACATGAGTCAGGCTTCCGCGCGGTGTGCAATATTGGTGGGGCGCGATATGCTAACTGAGAAGGTTCCCACATTACCCTGGTTATGCGGCGCATCGCTTGTATTCCGATTCTTCTGTGTTGCATAGCTTGGGCCATGACGTCGGTGCCTGCGCCGTGGTTCGAGATCAAAACGCCGCGCGGACTCGACTTCGTTCTGCAAAATTCCCCCACGCCGCAGAAATATCTGATCGAGACCATGCCCGGAGGTGTCGCGCTTTTCGACTACAACAACGACGGCTTGCTGGATATTTTTCTGGTCAACGGCGGACACATTACAAACCCGATGCGCCAGCCGGAAAATTTCGATCGCAAGGACCCGCGTTACTGGAACCGCCTGTACCGGCAAAACAAAGACGGCAGCTTTACCGACGTCACGGAGAAAGCTGGCTTGGCCAATGCTGGAGATGCAAATTACGGCATGGGCGTAGCCGTGGGCGATTATGACAACGACGGCTTCCCCGATCTGTATGTGACCAGCTACGGGAAAAATATTCTCTACCACAACAACGGCGACGGCACTTTCACGGATGTGACCGCAAAGGCGGGCGTTGCAGGCGGCGGGTGGTCGGTTTCAGCGGGCTTTTTCGATTATGACAACGACGGCAAGCTTGATCTCTTCGTCACTCGTTATATGGAGTGGGACACGGCGCACAGCAAAACCTGCGGCGGAGAGTGGCACACTTACTGTCCGCCGGAAGAATTTCCGGCGACCACCAACATTCTGTATCACAACAACGGAGACGGAACCTTCACCGACGTAAGCCAGAAGTCGGGTATTGCGGCCAAGAAGGGCCGGGCGCTGGGCGTGGCTTTCGCCGATTACGACGACGATGGCTTCACTGATATATTCGTCGCCAATGACGGCATGCAGCAGTACCTCTACCACAACAATCGCGACGGCACGTTTACAGAACGAGCGCTTGAAGCCGGGGCGGCGTTGTCCGAGGATGGGCGCCGATTATCCGGCATGGGCGTGGTTTTTCAAGATTATGACAACGATGGCCGGCCGGACGTGATCGTGACCGAACTTCCCCGCGAGATTTACGGCGTTTACCATAACGAGGGCAATGGAACGTTCAGTTATGGCAGTCTTGAGACCGGGCTGGGGGTGCTTTCCAGCGGAAGTTCGGGTTGGGGCGTGGGCCTGGAGGATTTCGACAACGATGGCTGGAAGGATCTGTTTGTGACCCAGGGCCACGTTCTGGATAACGTGGAGCAGATCGATCCTTCGCTGCACTATTGGGAGCTGCCTCTGTTGGCGATGAATCATAATGGCCGGTTCGAGCGCGCCGATTCCGGGAGCACCTCTCCCGCAGCGGGCCGCGGAGCTGCGTTTGGCGACCTGAACAATGACGGATGGCAAGATGTGGTGATGACGGTACTGGGCGGTCCTCCGCAGATTTTTTTCAATCGTGGGGGAAAAGGACATTGGTTGGTCATCTCACTCCGCGGGACGCGGAGCAATCGGGACGGCTTCGGAGCGCGGGTGCGAGTGAACGGACAGACTCGGTTCGCGACTTCGGCCGGGAGTTATCTCTCGTCCAGCGACAAGCGCCTGCATTTCGGACTGGGAGCGGCGGAGACCGCGAAGGTAGAAATCGCGTGGCCTTCGGGAACCCGCCAGACACTGAATGACGTTCATGCCGACCAGTTTCTAGAGGTCCGCGAACCGGAGAAACCGTGATCCGACTTCTGTTGATGTTTTTGCTGGCGTGGCAGAACGTCTCGCCGGAAGTTGGGCAACATCTGCAGGCCGGGGCTGAGGCCGAAAAGCAGCGCCACTTTGATGTCGCCATCGCCGAATTTAAAAAAGTGACGGAGCTGGCGCCAACCGCGGCAGAAGGTTTTGTAAGTCTGGGCCAGGCCTACATGGAGAATCGGGATTACGGGGCGGCGATCGCACCGCTCAAACACGCTCTGGAACTGTCTCCGGAGCTGGCGCCCGCACACCAGTTGCTGGGATATGCATTACTGGCACAAGGCTACAACGCCGAGGCCATACCGCATCTGGAGAAAGTCCGGGAGCAAACGGCGTTGGGAATCGCGCAAGTTGGGACCGGGCAGTTGCAGCAAGCGGTAGAAAATCTACAGGCTGCGCTGCTGCGTCACCCCAACGATCCGGACCTGCTTTACTATCTCGGGCGGGCCAGCGGCCTGCTGGCGAAACAGGCGATTGACACGCTGCAGGCGGCGTATCCGGATTCGGCGCGGGCCCATCAGGCGCTCGCGGAAAATTATTATGTACTGCGGCAGATGCCTCAAGCCGAGAAAGAATTCCTAGAAGCCCTGCGGCTTCGTCCCGACATTCCAGAGTTGCACCTGGAACTTGGGCTGGTCTACGCCGGCTCGGCGCAGTGGCCGAAAGCCGAAGAACAATTTCGAGCCCAGACTCAACTTCAGCCGGGCAATGCGGAAGGCGCCTACCGGCTGGGCACAGCGCTTTTGCAACAGGGGAAGGCACGCGAGGCCCGAATAGAATTACAACGCGCCGATCGCCTGCAGCCCGATATGCCCGAAACCCTGTATTCGTTGGGCAAGGCCGCCGCGCTGGCGGGCGATCCGGCAGCCGCGGAAAAGGCGTGGACGAAACTGCTGTCGATTGAAAAGGCGTCGGACCTGGCGGCCCAGACGCACTTTGCGCTGGCCGGCCTCTATCGCAAACAGGGGAAGACGGCGGACGCGGAGCGCGAGACCCAGGAGTTCCAGAAATTGCAGAATCCAGCAACTCAGCCGGAAAGGACGCAATAGTGGGGCAGTTTGAAGACCCAATCAACCATGCACAAACTCAATGTCCTTGGAAAAGTGCTTGAATCGGGGCTGGTCGCCATCGTGCGAACCCATAGTTCGGAACTGGCCACGCGGATCGCCGAAGCGTGCGCTCGCGGCGGCGCGGCGGCGATTGAAATTACATTTACGGTTCCCGGCGCGGCCGCCGTCATTGAACATCTCGCCAAGGAATACAAGGCAGGCGAAATTCTCATCGGCGCCGGAACGGTTCTCGATCCGGAGACGGCTCGTATCGCGATTCTGGCCGGGGCGCAGTACATTGTGAGTCCGTCGGTGAGTGTTGAAACCGCGCGCTTGTGCAACCGCTATCAGATTCCTTACATGCCGGGCGCCGGAGCCATGCGCGAGATTGTGGATGCCATGGAGTGTGGCGCCGACATCATAAAACTGTTTCCGGGCGAGACTCTCGGGCCGGCTTTCGTTAAGGCGGTGAAGGGACCACTACCCCAAGCTTCGCTGATGCCCACGGGCGGAGTGAGTGTGGACAATGTTGCGGAGTGGATTAAAGCGGGAGCGGTTGCGGTGGGAGTCGGGGGCAGCCTCACCGCCGGCGCGGAAAAGGGCAACCTGCAACTGGTCACCGATACAGCGAAACAGTTTGTCGAGAGGATTGCGCAGGCACGAGGCAAGTAGACGACGTTTCCCAACCCATATGAAAGCCTGGAAAAACGACGACGAACTTTTCGCCCTGGTGCGACGGGAATTATTTACCTGCGTGGTGGGCGATGTGATGGACAAGCTTGAACTACAGTACCAGTTTCTGCCGCCGCAGATTCGTCCTTTGCGAGCCGATATGGTAGTGGTCGGTCGCGCCATGCCGGTGCTGGCGGTCGATGTCTTCGCCGAAAGAGTTGTGGGTACAGCGAACCCGTTGATGGCGAAGCCATTCGGCCTGATGCTTGAAGCGCTGGACGATCTTCATCCCAACGAAGTGTATGTCAATACCGGATCGTCGCCACGCAATGCGCTGTGGGGAGAGCTGATGAGCATACGGGCCCGCAAGTTGGGCGCTAGCGGAGCGGTGCTGAATGGCTACTCGCGGGATACCAAGGCAATCCTCGATTTGAATTTTCCAACTTTCTCGTGGGGACCTTATGGTCAGGATTCTTCGCCGCGCTACAAGGTGATGGACTTTCGCGTTCCGCTCGAAATCGGCGCGGTTCGGCTGCGCCCGGGCGACATTCTCTTCGGGGATATCGACGGAGTCTGCGTGATTCCAACTGAAGCCGCCGACGAAGTTTTTGCCAAGGCCCTGGAAAAAACCCGCGGCGAAAAACTGGTCAGGAAGGCACTGGAAGAAGGCGGCAGCGCGGTGGCGGCGTTCGAGAAGCACGGCATCATGTGAGGAACGTGATTAACTTCATGTGTTGAACATGACTGGTTTGCATCACGGGATTAACAGCACGAAATCAGTTACTCGTTTCTGGCTCTTGGTTCTCAGGTCTCAGTTCTCGGTTCTCAGATCTCAGTTCTCTGGTCTCAGTTCTCGGTTCTCGGTTGTTTGATGATAACCATCGACCTGTCCTCTAAATCGATCCTCATTACGGGCGCTCTGGGCGCCATCGCTGAACCGATGGTGCGCAAACTGGCGGAAGCGGGCGCAACGCTGGTTCTGCTCGATGTCAAATCCGAAGGAGCGGCGGAGCAGACTCTGCGCGAATGGAAAATTCCGGTGGCGTCCTATGTCTATTTTGCCGTCGACATCACGGACTCGGCGGCGCTGGGGCGGGTAGTGACCGAATCTTTCCGCCGCTTCCCTGCCCTCGATACGGTTCTTGGCCACGCCGGAGGCTGCGGC
Source organism: Terriglobia bacterium (assembly GCA_963822555.1). Classification (GTDB taxonomy): domain Bacteria; phylum Acidobacteriota; class Terriglobia; order Terriglobales; family Acidobacteriaceae; genus JAIQFF01. The sequence continues at coordinate 1,003,032 of CAWGHY010000002.1, read as the reverse complement.
CTGCACCCTTTCGCGACTACTTCCGAGGCCGAGTACGAACGCATCTTCCGCTTCAACTACTTTGCGCAGGTCAATCTGGCTCGCGTGGTCTTCGCGCAATGGATCGAACGAAAAATTCCCGGCCACATGATTTTTACATCCTCGTATGTTGCCCGCATGCCACATACCCAAATTTCCTCTTATGCTTCGGCGAAAGCTGCGCTGGAAAGTTTCGCACGCTGCATGGCGCTGGAGTATGCCGGCACTGGCATTCGCGTCAATGTGATCTCTCCGGGAAATGTTGCGGCGGGCAGTTCGCTGAAAGTCTTCGACGAAGATCCCGCCTACCGGGAGTTTGTGCTGCGCGTTTCTCTGGGACGAAGAAATAGCCCGGAGTCGATCGCAGATGCGTTTGTGTTTCTGTGCTCTCCACTGGCCAACGAAATCAACGGACAGATCCTGAGCCCCGATTACGGCGCTGGCATCGGCAATCGCTTATGAAAATTGGCCTGGGTCTTTACCGTCACATGTTGACGCGGGATTACTATGACTTTGCGCGTCAGGCGGGATGCACACACGTGGTGGTTCACCTGGTCGACTACTTCAACCAGGGCACCTCGAACCCCCGGGATAACCAGCCATCCGGCGGAAAGTACGAGCCTTGGGGCCGAGCGGGCGATCCTGAAAAGCTTTGGACGGTTGACGAACTGACGACGCTACGGCGCCAGATTGAAGACGCGGGACTGGTCTTAGCTGCCATTGAAAATCTCGACCCGGCGCATTGGCATGACATTCTGCTGGATGGTCCGCAGCGGCCGCAGCAGATCGAGAAGGTCAAAACCATCATTCGCCGCATGGGCGAGGCGGGAATCCCGGTGCTGGGATACAACTTCAGCCTGGCTGGCGTCTGTGGCCGCGTGACCGCTCCGCTAGGTCGTGGACACGCTGTCACACTCGGCATGGATGGCCCTGCCGAAGACGTTCCCATTCCCAACGGAATGATCTGGAACATGGTGTACGATCCCGACGCCCTCAAGGGCACGCTGCCTTCGATCTCTCACGAAGAATTGTGGCGCCGCCTGCAACGATTTCTGGCGGACGTAGTGCCCGTCGCTGAACAATCAGGAGTTCGCCTGGCCGCGCACCCCGACGATCCGCCTATGCCGACCATGCGCCGCCAGCCACGCCTGGTTTACCAGCCGGCGATGTATCAGCGGTTGATCGACCTCGCCCCTAGCCGCAGCAATGCGCTCGAGCTTTGCGTGGGAACGCTGGCGGAGATGACTGAAGGCGACATTTACGACGCGGTTGACCGTTACAGCAAGCAGGGAAAAATCGCTTACATCCACCTGCGCAACGTGGTGGGCAAGGTTCCGAATTATCGTGAGACCTTCATCGATGAGGGCGAGGTTGACATGCTGCGCATTCTTACCATCCTGGCAGAAAATGATTTTGATGGCGTGGTGATTCCCGACCATACTCCGCAGATGACGTGTGCGGCGCCCTGGCATGCGGGTATGGCACATACGATTGGTTTTATCTTGGCCGCCCAGGCCATGCTCAAGAAATCCTTGGAAAAATCTGACGCCGGTGTCCCTGCGCGAGGCGCGAGATCTTGACCTCTGGCTCAAGCAGTTCTGCTCCGCCGCATGATGGTGCTGTAAGCGTCACTCCTCTGATCGTGGCGGCGTCGGTCTCCGCTCTCGGCGGCCTGCTGTTCGGTTACGACAATATTGTCATCAGCGGCGCCATTCGCTATCTGGCGCTCGCGTTCCACCTTGATGCCGCGGGCATCGGCTGGGCTGCCGGATGCGCCCTGATCGGATGCACTGTTGGTGCCGCCGGCGCGGGCTCGGTGGTGGACCGCATCGGTCTAAAAAAAGGCCTGGCGATTTGTGCTGCGTGTTTCGCTCTGTCGTCCGCCGGTATGTGGTTTGCGGCCAGCCTGAATCAATTCGTTATCTGGAGACTGATTGGCGGTTTGGGAATTGGCGCGGCTTCGATTATCGCCCCGATGTACATCGCTGAGATCGCTCCGGCGAGGTTGCGCGGGCGGCTGGTGACTTTGTATCAGCTGGGAATTGTGCTCGGGATTCTCGCCGCGGTGTTCGTCAACATGCTGATTCAGCGCATGGGAGATGAAGCGTGGAACACAGCTGTGGGCTGGCGCTGGATGTTTCTTGCGGGAGTGATTCCCGCCCTGCTGTTCGGATTGACTATCGTCCCCGCGGTGGAGAGTCCGCGCTGGCTGATGAAAATGGGTCGGCGCGAAACGGCGCTGGCGGTGCTGGCAAAAATAAATGGGAAGAGCATCGCGATGAGCGAGGCGGCCCAAATTCAGGACTCTCTTGCGCTTGAAGAGGGACATATCTCGGAGTTGTTCACGACCTTCCGCCGTCCTCTGCTGATCGGGATCATGCTGGCTGGATTTTCGCAGTTGAGCGGCATCACGCCACTGTTCTCGTTTCTGCCGGAAATTTTCAGGTCAGCGGGAACGGCCACCAGTGACGCTTTTCGGCAGTCGGTGCTGGTCAGCCTGGTCAATCTTGTTTTTACCCTGTTCGCACTTTGGCTGGTGGATCTTTCGGGGCGCAAGAAGCTGATCCTGGCAGGGACACTGCTACAGTCGGTCTCGTTCGCGATGGTAGGTTGGTTTTATCATGTTCACGGCAGCGGACTCGCCGTGTTGATCTTTGTGATGACCTTTGTGGCGGGTCACGCTTTCGGCAACGGCGTTGCCTGCTGGGTCATCATCTCCGAAATTTATCCCACCAAGGTTCGGGGACGCGCCATGTCGATTGCCACCACCGCACTGTGGGTGGTCGGCTATTTAGGCAATCAGAGTTTCCCGCTGATGCAGAAACATCTGGGCAGTGACGGCACATTCTGGTGTTTCAGTGCCGCAGCTTTGCTCAATCTGTTGTGTGTTCTTTGGCTGGTCCCGGAGACCAAAGGACGCACGCTGGAAGACATCACACGCTTCTGGACTGCACGACGGCCGCTTTCCGCGAACCGAGGACGCCTGACAGGAGAATAAGCGTATGTCCCGAGGTCTGCTCTCTTCCCTCTTGTTGCTGTTGATTTGCGCTGCCGCAACCGCCCAAGCTCCGGCCTCGTCGAAAGACGCGTCAAGCTCGACTTTTCGTGATGTGCAAGTTGACGCCGGAAGGGTCACGGGTCCCATCCGTTCCTTTCAGGGACTCAACGGCCCTCCCTTTCCAATCATGGAGGGGCTTCCGAAATTGGTTGAGCAGTACAAAGCTCTCCACATAGATATGGTTCGGACCCACGACATCATGGGTCCCACGGATGTTGCGGCGCACTATTCGGAGGACAATCCACTGTTGAAGTGGCTGGTTCCCGACTCTAAGCAGAGGGCGGCTATGGTGCACTCCTCCCGGCTCACAGAAATTTTCCCGGACTGGAATGCCGATCCGGAAAAGCCAGAGAGCTACCACTTTGCGCCGTCCGACAAATTCATCCAGGCAATCCGGGAATCCGGCGCCGAGGTCTACTATCGTATTGGCCGCAGTTTCGGCGCGGACTACACCGATCTTCCAGACTTCGACAAATTTGCCGCGGTGGTAAAGCACATTGCCCTGCATTACAACCGGGGATGGGCCAACGGGTTTCACGACAATATCCGGTACTGGGAATTCTGGAACGAACCTGATCTGCCGTTGTTTTGGACGGAGACGCCCGAAAAATTCTATGCGCTTTATGAGAAGATCGCGCGGGCGCTGAAGTCGGTCGATCCTTCCATGAAGATTGGCGCGGATGCTCAGGCGCTGGGTTTCAACGCCGGTCCCTACCGCGAAGGCCTGATCGAATATTGTTCCCGCAACCAGGTCCCCCTCGATTTCTATTCCTGGCACTACTATGCGCTGACTTCCGCCGATCCTTATGACATGGTCCGTATCGGCTCGGACATCAGGAAGCTGCTCGACGCCAGGGGATTTCCCAAGGCTGAAAGCGTTCTGAGCGAATGGAATCTCACACCGGATTTCAGCGAAGGCGAACGGGCCCGCCTGCAGGGGATGGAGAACGCCGCCTTCATCGGTGCCGCTTTGATCTATCTGCAAGACTCGGCGGTGGACCGCGCACATTTCTACCGCGGGGACGCTGCCTGGATGGGGCTGTTTGGACTACGGGGCGAATATTTCAAGACAGCACATACGTTCCGCGCGACCGGCGCCATGCTACAAACTCCGGAACGTCTCGCGTTGAACGGAGCGGACACCTTCGGATTCGCCGCGCTAGCGGGCCGCTCTCACGACGGCAAATCGGTGCAGGTGCTGATCAGCAACTATCAGATTCCCGCCAATTACCAGCCGCCTCCAATGGCGCCTCCAGAAGGCTCCGCTCCAAAGAACATGCCGATGCCAGATTTTTCCAAAATCAAGTTCCTGGCGCCGAGAGAAAACATCGTGTACCGCGAGAACCGGGGTTACAAGTTGACGATCAGCAACCTGCCCTGGGGAAAAGACGCAGTGTTCACTCTCAAACGATATCGCCTGGCGGCGGATCACAATCTGGACGTCGTGGAAGAAAAACAGGAGACTGGCGATTCCATCGAGATTTCAAACCCGCTGCCACCTCCGGGCCTTGAACTTATCGAACTGCGGCGCCGCTAGAGCGATAAGTAGCGGGCGCTACTCCCCAGCGGGCAGAATGGGGAAACCCAGGTCGCCCAGGTCCCTTCGCAACTGTGCGATCGATTGCAGGCGAATCGCGCGGAGCCCTACGGTGCGCGCTCCCTGAACATTCGGCTCTTTGTCATCCACAAACAGGGCTTCAGACGCTGCCACTCCAACTCCGCGCAGGCTGTGCTCGTAGATCGCGGCCTCGGGCTTGACCAGGTTCACCTCGGCCGAGAATGTCTGGTGGTCGAACAGATTCAGCCAGTCGAATTTCTGCCGGATATGGCGGATCATGTCGTGCGGCATGTTGGAAAGCAGTCCGGTCTTCACACCTGCGGAACGCATTTGCCTCAGCCATTCCACCATGACCGGATTATCGTGGGCCCACATCTCGAGATCCCACTCGCACAGTTGAGCGAATTGCTCCGGCGTAGGCTGCGTGCCAGCGTCCTTGGCCAGCATGGACCAATAGGCTTCGGGGGAGAGATCGCCGCGGTCATACAGCAGCCGATTCTTATCCCATAGTTTGCGGAATGGAACGGCCTCCATCCCAAACAGAGCCGCCATGCGCCCCATCTCCTCCGTGGTGGGCGGATAGCAGAGCACTTCACCGTAGTCCAGAATCACGGCCTTGATCTTCGAATTGTTTGAGGTTGGGGTTGAGCGATGCATTCCGCCTCCGCGTTTATATTCTCCCGGTCGTGGCTATTGAGTCCAATGAATAGAAGTTTGCTCTGTGATAACTTGTGGGCGGCTGGGATGACGCAGAAGATGATGGGCCACATTTCCGCAGGGCTGGAGCCGGCATGAAGCTGAATGCAACCTTGATGAAGAGTACGGTGGTGGCCGCTCTCGGCGGTCTTCTGTTCGGATTCGATACCGCGGTTATCTCGGGCACCACCGGTGCCCTGACCCAGACCTTCAGCCTCACCCCTTTTTTCCTGGGAGTGACCGTTTTCAGTGCACTCTTTGGAACAGTGTTGGGCGCGATGCTGGCGGGTTTTCCCGGAGAGCGCTTTGGACGGCGTGACAGCCTGCGAGTGATGGCGGTGCTGTATCTGATTTCAGGCTTGGGCTGCGCCTTTGCCTGGAACTGGCCCGCGCTGGTTTTCTTTCGCTTCATCGGGGGGTTGGGGGTAGGCGGCTCGTCGGTACTCGGCCCCATGTACATCGCGGAAATTGCTCCGGCAAAATTGCGCGGCCGGCTGGTTGGCGTCTTTCAGTTCAACGTGGTCTTTGGAATCCTGGTCGCGTACTTTTCAAACTACGTCATCAGCCTGCAACATTTTGGCGCCACGGAGTGGCGTTGGGAGCTGGGCGTGACTGCGATTCCCGCCGCGTTGTTTTTTGTGATGCTGTTCACCATCCCGCGCAGCCCGCGCTGGCTGGTCAAAAAAGGGCGAGTCGACCAAGCCCGTGCTGTGCTGCAAGCGACTGGCGATGAGAACTACGAGCACGATTTGCAGGAAATTGTGGCCTCGATCGGCGCGGAGCAGAGCCAAGCCACCGAGAAACTTTTCTCGCGCAAATTTGCATTTCCCATCTTTCTTGCGGTCAGCATTGGAATGTTTAACCAGCTTTCGGGCATCAATGCAATCCTCTATTACCTGAACGACATTTTTGCCCATGCCGGTTTCAGCAAAGTCTCGGGCAACCTGCAGGCGGTCGCGATCGGCGCCACCAATCTGCTCTTCACCATGATTGCCATGTCGGTGATCGATCGGCTCGGGCGGAAAACGCTGCTGCTGGTCGGTTCGGTTGGGACGGCCGCTTGCCTGGCGGGAGTCTCGATCATTTTCTTTACCGGGCAGCACCAGAGCCTGCTGGTCTGGCTGCTGGTGGGCTACATCGCTTTTTTTGCGTTCTCGCAGGGTGCGGTCATCTGGGTTTATCTTTCGGAAGTTTTCCCTAATTCGGTGCGCGCGCAGGGACAGAGTCTGGGTAGCTTTTCGCATTGGTTTATGAATGCAGCCATCTCTTTGATTTTCCCGCTGATGGCGGCGTCGTCGGGCGCTTATCCCTTTGTGTTTTTTGCCGCGATGATGGTGGTGCAGTTCTTCGTGGTGCTATTTGTCTATCCCGAGACGAAGGGGTTGTCGTTGGAGGAGATGCAGAAGAAGTTGGGCATCAGTTAGGGCAGGGTGCGGCTGGCACCGCGTTCGCTTCCTGCCTTCGGCAAAACAGCAGATTCCTCGCGCGATAATGCCGCGCTCGGAATGACAATCCTTTTTATGGCGCGTTTACCCAGCACCGAAAACTATGAAGTTGGCGCGATTTTAGGTTAGGATTCGCTCTATGTCGACGCACTCACTTTCACGACGCTCCTTTCTGGCTTTATCGGCGATGGTCCCGTTTTCCCTGCGTGCATTCGCGGCCTCATCGATTCCGGTGGGTCTCGAACTGTATTCCGTGCGCAATGCTTTGAAGGAAGATCTCACCGGCACGGTGCGCACGGTGGCGCAGATGGGATACCAGTGCGTCGAGTTTTACGCTCCCTATTTTGATTGGACCGAGTCGCAGACGAAAGATATGAGAAAGCTGTTGGATGATCTCGGCGTCCGCTGCTACTCCACCCACAACAGCGATACCTATTTCACTCCGGAAAAACTCAAACGCGCCAGCGACATGAACGTGATCCTGGGCAGCACGTACGTGGTGATGTCGAGTTCGCAGCCCAAGGGGGGTTGGGACGGATGGAAGGAAGTAGCGGATACCCTGAACTCCGCGGCTGACCAACTGCAGGCGGCCGGGTTGAAGCCGGGCTATCACAATCACGAACTGGAATTCACTCCGGTTGAGGGTAAACGTCCCATTGAATTTTTGGCCAAGAACACTAAGCCATCGGTGATGCTGCAACTGGACGTAGGCACATGCATCAAAGCGGGCTCCGACCCGGTGGCCTGGATTCGCGGAAATCCAGGGCGAATTAAATCCATCCATTGCAAAGACTGGGCGCCGGGCGCGGACAAGGGCTACACCGTGCTTTTCGGGGAAGGCGTTGCCGACTGGAAGGGCATCTTCGCCGCGGCCGAAGGCGGCGGTGGCGTGGAATATTATCTGGTCGAGCAGGAAGGCAGCCGGTTCTCCGAGTTCGATACTGCCAAGAGGTGTCTGGAAACGTTCCGCCGCTTGCACTCGTAAGCGGAACCTCCGATCTGCGAATCATCACGGACAGGTGCGCCTGTTCGCGCGTCAGGTTGAAACTCCCTTCAATTCCTGAGTGTCTGGAATTTATTTAGCATTGATGACTCCGATGGGGTCGCCAGATATTTGCAACCGGTTAACAACTGAACGACGCACGAACAGTTTCATTTCTTACGGCCGGTTCGGTTTCCGTTTTTCGCCCACCGTTCTTGGCACGCATCTCAGGAGATAGCGGTGATGTAGGAACTCCGCGCGTTGCATCTAGTTGCAAGCAGATTGATACGAAAACTGCACGGTCTTCTTGACCGGCGGAGCTTTTCCCCGGTAGCATCACTCATGTTCTTTTCTAGATGCAACAGGTTTGCAACTGATAAGTTTACCTTTCTCGCATGAAGACCCTTGGCCTTATCTTCCTAGTTGGCATCTGTCTTTGGGCGGGTCCCTGCCAAGCCCAGGAATGGCCCTATTTCGTGACCTACTCTCACGATCTGGAAGAGCCCGACAACCTGGAACTAGAGTTCAAGACCACGCAAGCCACGCCCAAGTACGGAAACTTCTTCACCGGGGCGACGCTGGAACTGGAATACGGCGCCAAAGGCTGGTGGACGACCGAACTTTATTTGAGCGGCCAACACACTTCGAACGACAGCACAGTCTTTACTGGATTCAGGTGGGAGAACCGGTTCCGTCCCCTGCTGCATGACCACTTCATCAATCCCGTGCTGTACTTCGAATATGAAAACCTGAATCTAGCGGACCGCAGCCTGCTCGAAGTCGTAGGGCACGACAGTGTTGCCGACTTGCGGCTGACCAATGCCCAGGGCCGGACCGAGACGGAACGGTCGCTGGAGATGAAACTCATTCTCTCCAGCAACGCAAAAGGCTGGAACATTTCGGAAAACTTCATTACCGAAAAGGATTTGAACGAGAGCGAGCCCTGGGAATTCGGATATGCGCTGGGAGTAAGCCGTCCCCTGGCGCTGGCGGTCAGCGGCAAACCCTGCGTTTTCTGCCGCGAGAATTTCTCCGCCGGGGCTGAGCTTTATGGCGGACTGGGAGATACCGACGGATTCGGCTTGAAAGCCACGTCGCATTACGTTGCGCCAACATTGTCGTTCAACATTCCGAGCGGACCGACGGTTTCTTTCTCGCCCGGCTTCGGACTCAACGCCAACAGCGTGGGAGTGATTTACCGGGTCAAGCTTTCGTACGAGTTCCAACAAATCTCGAATTGGTTCCGGCGAGGTCCGCGATGAGCGGCCGGGCGGGACTCTTGATTGCTGGCATGATGCTGGGGACAGTTCTGTTGGGTACGGCGGTGGACAATTCCTGGGTCGACCGGGTTCCGGAATCGGATCGCAGTCGGACCAATCCCTACGCGGGAAAGGCGGATGCTGTCGCGGCCGGCTCGAAGCTGTTTGCCGATCATTGCGCCAAGTGTCACGGATCAGATGCGCTGGGCCGCGGCAAGAGACCAAGCTTGCGCAGTAAACAAGTGCAGCAATTCGCCGACGGGCAACTCTTCTGGTTTCTAAGGAACGGCAACCTGCGGCGCGGGATGCCTTCGTGGAGCTCTCTGCCAGAGCCGTCGCGCTGGCAAATCATCGCGTATTTGAGGAGCCTGGGAGAACAGACCAGCAGCGGCGCGAACAGTCCTTCCAAGGGGAGCCAGCCATGACACGCCACCAGATGCGCCGCAAGGTGACGTCCAAACGAAAACCGAATTCAGTCGCCACCAGACTGCTGGCAGTCGCAGGCATTTTCGCGTTATGCGTGCTGAGCAGTTGCAGCGCCGGCACCGCGCCCAATTTCAAAACCGAGAATGATTCCACGCCCGCCGAAGATTCGATCGGCGAGCGCCTGTTTCTCGATACCCGCTTTGCGCAATACTTCGCGACCCACATGACCGGAGTCAATCAGCCGCTGGCGGTGGGCGACCCGGTCGTCGAGCAAGTGAATACCATCTATGGTGTGTTGCCTGGGCCGTTCGCGGGGCAGTCCATTAATTGCCGCTCCTGCCACTTTGTCACCGAGTTCGAAGGAGTGAGCGGCGCGGGCAATCGCACTTACTCCGATTTCACGTCGCGCAGCCCGATTCCGCAGCCGATCAACGGCTTTATCGAAACTCCGAGGAATTCGATGCACATGGTCGGATCGCTGCAGCCGCATCCTGGTCCAACCTTTCTCCATTTTGACGGCGAGTTCGCTACGCCGGAAGATCTGGTGAAGGCCACGCTAACAGGACGCAACTTCGGGTGGGATCCCACACAATTTCAACAGGCGCTGGCGCAGGTCGCACTCGTGATCCGTCAGGATGACGGCTCGGACCAGTTAGCGAAGGACCGAACCAACGGGCTTTCGTACGGCAAACTGTTTGCCGGGACCGACCCGAGCATTACATCCGATCTACTGATTCCCGCCGCCGACCGCATTGACGTGAATACCGCATCGCCCGACCAGATTCTGAACCTGGTCGCGAAGTGCATCAGCACGTACATGGGCGATCTGTTGTTCCAACAAGATGAGTTCGGCCGCTACATTGGCTCGCCTTATGATGTGTTTCTCCGCATCAACCACCTCCCGGTTCAGCCCAAGGCGGGGGAGACGATTCCGCAGTACAACCAGCGGCTGTACCAGATTGTATTGGGACTGAGCAATCCAACCTGGGTCGATGGCAGCCTGGGCTCTTTCAAGTACCATCCCTTCCCTTTTCAGTTCGGACCGACTGAATTCGCCGGGCTGAAGATCTTTCTGAAAGCAGCGAGCGGAGCCACGGATGGTTCGCAACACGCCGGGAATTGTGCCACGTGTCACCTGGCGCCGAATTTTTCCGACTTCTCTTTTCACAACACCGGAGTTTCTCAGGAGGAGTACGACGCGGCGAATGGGGCGGGCGCGTTCATGAACCTGGCGATTCCGTCACTCGCTGACCGGAGCGCGAACTACGACTTGTATTTGCCGGCCACAACCAATCATCCCAACGCTTCGGAAACCTTCCGCCGCGCCGCGGATGCGAGCCATCCGGGTTACGCCGATCTGGGGATGTGGAATGTTTTTCTGAATCCGGACATGCCGAACCCGCAAGCCACTCTGAAAAGCGTGGTATGCGCCGCGGGACAGGATTGCTCCGTGGACCAGGGCTTGCCGAACACGATTGCGCAATTCAAGACGCCGATCCTGCGCGACCTGGAGGACTCCAGCCCCTACTTCCACAATGGCGGCAAACTGCAATTGCAGGATGTGGTGCAGTTTTACATCAAGAGTTCTCAACTGGCGCGCCAGGGACTGTTGCGGAATCCGCCGCCGGAGTTCAAAAACATGTCGCTCAGCAGCGACGATATGAATGCGCTGGTGGCTTTCCTGCTCTCGCTTACGGAAGACTATGACGACGCGTAGTCGAGAGCGAGACCGGCGATTACTGCACTCCGATGCCGGCCAGCAGGCCGCCGTCTACCAGGTAATCTCCTCCGGTACAGAAGGCCGCCCGGTCTGACACCAGGAAGGCGGCCAGCTCGGCTACTTCCTCCGGTGTCCCAATGCGACCCAGGGGATGGGCCTGACCCCAACGCTGGAAAACTTCAGCGAGTGGCACGCCGGGAGCGAAGTTTGCCGCCGAGCGTTCGAGCATGGGGGTGCGGATCGATCCCGGGCTAATCGAATTCACGCGTATGTTGTCGGGGGCGTGATCGAGCGCGAGCGCGCGGGTGAGGCTGTGAACGGCTCCTTTGGATGCTGCATACGCCGCGACCCCGCGCTGGCAGGCATGGCCCTGCACGGATGCGAGGCTGATAATGGAACCACCACCGCGTTTTTTCATCTCCGGAATTCCGAAGTGCGCTGTGAGATAAATGCTGCCCACGTTCACCATCAGGCAGCGGTTCCAGGTTTCGAGATCAGTCTGCACTACCGTGCCAAACGGATGAAACGCAGCCGAGTTGACGATAATGTCCAGGCCGCCAAATTCCTTTACCGCTTTGGCCACCACGGCCTGCACCGGCTTCTCTTGCGTAACGTCGCATTGCTCCACCTGCAAGCTTAATCCGGCGGCTTGGGCTTCGAGCGCCAGCTCTTTATTGGCGGCTGCTTCAATCCCGCACGCCAGTACGTTGGCGCCGCCGGCCGCAAAGCGCTTGGCGATGGCGCGTCCAATGCCTGTGGTTCCGGTGACAATCGCGACTTTCCCTTCAAACTCTTTCATTGCGAGCTCCTGGCTACTGGCTACTAGATTCTGGCTACTAGCAATTCCTTCCAAAGCTCGGGTCTCGAGCTAGAAGCTAGTAGCTAGAGGCCAGAAGCCGCATTTAATGACTTTCCCTCGGTATAGCGGCGCCGCGCGAGCCGACGAGGAAATCGAGATCGGCCCCACGGTCCGCCTGCAGAACATGATCGACGTAAAGTTTCTGATATCCACCGCTTGCCACGGGAGGAGGCGGCGCCCAAGCGGCCCGGCGCTTGCTCAACTCCTCAGCGGTCACACAGAGTTCCAGTTTGCGCGCTTCGACGTCGAGCTCAATCTCGTCGCCGTCGCGCACCAGAGCCAAAGGCCCACCGGCCGCCGATTCTGGAGTCACGTGCAGCACGACGGTTCCGTACGCGGTCCCGCTCATGCGTGCATCGGAGACGCGGACAATGTCCGTGATGCCGCGTTGCAGCAGTTTTTTCGGCAGCGGCATGTTTCCCAGCTCCGGCATGCCCGGATAACCCTTGGGTCCGGCACCTTGCAGTACCATCACGGAGTTTTCGTCGACGTTGAGCGCAGGGTCATCGACCCGCTTCTTGAAATCTTCTATATCGTGAAAGACCACGGCGCGGCCGCGATGTTTCAGCAAATGCGGGCTCGCGGCGGAGGGCTTGACCACTGCGCCTCCCGGCGCAAGATTGCCGTGCAGGACGGCGATGCCGGCCCGCTCCTTGATGGGCTTTTCGCGAGTATGAATGACTTCGGCGTTCCAGCAGGGCGCATTAGCGGTGTTCTCGCCCATGGTCTTGCCGTTCACGGTGAGCGCATCGCGATGGATGAGGTCGCCGAGAGCGCGCACCACCGCGGGAATTCCGCCCGCATAGTAAAAGTCTTCCATCAGGAACTTGCCGGAAGGCATGAGGTTCACCAGGAGCGGGAGCGCGTGTCCCAGACGATCGAAATCGTCGAGTTCGAGCTTTACTCCGATGCGGCCGGCTATGGCCAGCAGATGCAAAACCGCGTTGGTTGATCCGCCAATTGCGGCATTCACCCGGATCGCATTCTCGAAAGCTTCGCGCGTAAGGATTTGCGACATCTTCACATCGTCGCGAACCATGTCGACGATACGCCTGCCGGCTTCCTGAGCGAGCACGTAGCGCCGCGAATCCACCGCAGGAATCGCGGCATTCTGCGGCATTCCCATACCGAGCGCTTCCACCATGCATGCCATGGTTGAAGCCGTGCCCATGACCATGCAGTGGCCGGCCGATCGCGACATACAGGATTCGGCATCCATGAAGTCGGCGCAACTCATCTTGCCCGCGCGCACATCCTCGCTCATCTGCCACACGCTGGTGCCCGAGCCGATAGTCTCGCCGCGGAAGTGGCCGTTGAGCATGGCGCCGCCCGAGACCACCAGCGCCGGGAGATTGCAGCTCGCCGCCCCCATCAGAAGCGAAGGCGTGGTCTTGTCGCATCCGCAGAGCAGCACCACTCCGTCGATGGGATTGGCGCGAATCGATTCCTCCACGTCCATGCTGACCAGGTTGCGAAAGAGCATGGCGGTGGGGCGAAGGTTCGACTCGCCCAACGACATCACGGGAAACTCCAGGGGAAAACCGCCGGCCTCGTATACGCCGCGTTTGACTCGATCCGCGATCAGGCGGAAGTGGGCGTTGCAGGGAACCAGTTCGGACCAGGTGTTGCAGATTCCAATGACCGGCCGGCCATCGAACAGGTTGGAGGGAAAGCCCTGGTTCTTCATCCACGAACGGTGAATGAATCCATCTTTATCCTGCATTCCAAACCAATGAGTGGAGCGGAGGGGAGTCTTTTTGCCGTTGTTCATAATTTTTGGAGATCCGTACACAGCGCCAGTGACAAATGATAGTTGATTTCGAGGACTTTGCGCTGGCGTCATCTTGAGCGGCTTCAGTCCCGAAGGAATCTGCGCGCCTGCGGATGTCCGGCGTAAGTGCATATCCGTTGCACGCTAGATCCTTCGCTTCGCTCAGGATGACGTCTTTATTCGGAGATGCGTAATATCACGGGCGCTCCGGAATTGGCTCCGGTTCGGCTGAGCCGTCAGCCCGCGGGTCGGAGGCGGCGAAGTTCACGTTGCTTTTGGAGTTGTGCAGCACCGCTTGCCCGCGGCCCATGGCGGTTGAATATTCTTTGCGCACCTTGAACCTGTGGCCTTTCTGCTCCAGCTCTTTCAGCGTCTGCGGCGGTACTCGCGATTCAATCAGAATGTCGCATCCGATTCCCTGTTCGGTGGGGTGGACAGTGAAGCGCGGCTCGGAGAGCGCAGCCTGAATGTTCATGCCGTAATCCACGACGTTCGAGACGAACTGCGCGTGCGCCAGCGGCTGATTGGCTCCGCCCATGATTCCGAATCCGATGTGGGTGTCTCCCTGCTCCATGAAGGCAGGAATAATGGTGTGAAAGGGACGCTTCCTGGGCGCCAGGGCATTGGGATGGCTGGGATCGAGCAGGAACAATCCACCGCGATCCTGCAGCAGGAATCCCCTGCCCTTCACGGCCACGCCGGAACCAAAGGCGTCGTAATTGCTCTGGATGAGAGAGGCAATATTACCGTCCTTGTCGACCACAGCCAGGTAGGTGGTATCGCTTCTGGCCGGAGAGCCGCTCGTGGGAGTGCAGTTTGCCTTGGCCGGATCGATCAGGGCCGCGCGCTGTATGGCGTAGTCGTCCGCCAGCAATCCCTTGACCGGAACTTTGGCGAAGCGCGGATCGGCGTCGTAACGATACACATCGCTGTAGGCCAGTTTCATGGCCTCAATGCGGTCATGAAGTTCCATGGTCGCGAGTGGGCCGGCCTTGTCCGGCTGCAATGTGCTCATGATGTTCAGCATTTCGAGCGCCGCCATGCCTTGCCCGTTGGGGGGCAGCTCGTAGACCTTCCAGCCGTGGTAAGTGATCGAAATCGGTTCCACCCACTCGGCGGAGAAATCGGCCAGATCATCGGGCTGCATGGTTCCACCTAGCGCCGAGGAAGTGCTCACAATCGATTGTGCAATTTCGCCGCGATAGAAGGCATCGCGCCCGCCGTCGGCGATCAGCCGCAGAGTTTTGCCGAGGTCGGGGTTGGAAAACATTTCGCCAATGTCGGGAGCCTTACCGCCGGGCAGAAAAACGCGCTCCGCCTCGGGCGTCTGTTTCAAAGTCTGCTGATCGCCCACCCAGAAATCATGGATCAGCTCGGGGACGGGATATCCATGCTCGGCGTAATAAATGGCCGGAGTGAAGAGATCTTTCCAGGGAAGTTTTCCGAAGCGGGCATGAGCTTGGGCCCAGCCATCGACCGCGCCGGGCACGGTGACGCTGTCGATGCCGGCCTGCGGCATCTGAAAGGTGCCTTTCTGTTTCAGATAATCGATGGAAAGGCCGCGCGGAGCCCAACCGCTGGCATTCAGGCCATACAGCTTGCCGGATTTCGCGTCCCAATAAAGAAGGAAAAGGTCGCCGCCGACTCCGTTCATCATGGGTTCGGTCACGCCCAGGACGGCATTGGCCGCGATAGCAGCGTCGATGGCCGAACCTCCTCGCGCCAGAATCTGGGCTCCAGCCTGAGAAGCCAGTGTGTGACTGGTGGCGACTATGCCGCCTTCATTAATCACCATGGAGCGACCGTAAGAACGATCCTGCGCCGGAGATGACGCCGCAGCCGCGAGCAATAGATTCGACAAGACAAGCAGGATGGATATGCGCATTCTCATAGACGAGGCCAGGCTGGGAATTATAGACGAAGGGCCAAAATTTACCTGGATTTATCCCCGTAACCTGTTCAAACCATGGATTTAAGGTTGGCTTAACAAAACAACTTTTTAAATGGGCAGGGTTTAACTCTTATGAGGATGGAGGGTGCTGAAATGCTAAAGAAAACCGCACTTTCGCTGTTTGGTTTTGTAGTGATGTTGCTCTGTATCAACCCGCCGCAGGCTCATGCCGGTGTGGTGGTCTCGATTGGGCCGGTGTTTCCGCGTCCGGTTTACGTTCGTCCGTACGCGTATGTGGCGCCGGTGCCTTACGTGGCCTACCGAGCTCCGTACTATTGTCCTCCGACCTATGTTCGCCCAGGCTGGGGCTATCGTCCGGGCTTTTACGGACGGCCGTATGTGGCTCCGCGGTTCGAGCATCGCGAGTTTGCCGGACGCCGTGAGTACTGGCGGCGGTAAGAGTTCGATTCATTGACGCGGCGCCAGCCGCGCTGCCCCACCCTTCGCCTCCACGGCGGAGGGTGGCGGCGGCAAAGTAAAGTTTCGCGGCCCAGCAAGTCCTTAAGCATTCGCTTCAATTCCTCGGCGCAACCCTGCGGCATAGAAAGAAACCTTTCCATCGAAAGCGCCATCCCATTCCGGGCAATGCCGGAACGCTTTAGCATGCTGAGCTTTCTTTCTACTTATTGGCAATCCAGCTTTCATGGTGTAAGGTTTAGCGCAGCTTCCCCTTTCAGCCCAACCGGCCCTTTTGACCTTGTAGGCCCTCTTGTCGCTTCGGTCATCGGTTCCAATGAAGGAATTTACTCAGAACGAGTTTTGATCCGACCAAGTCTGTGAGGCGTGAGTGAGAGACACTCCGGTCGGGGCCCCCAACTTTTCGCCGGCGCGCACCGGGTTACTCCTCGGAGCGATCATTGTAGTCAGCGCAGTCCTGCGGCTGCATTCATTGGGCGCGCCAAGCCTAATGGTCGATGAAGCTGCGAGCGATCGTTTTGCCACGATGCCGTTCATGGAATTCCTCCACACCTTGTGGCACTACCAGGGCAACATGACGCTCTATTACTTCATCATGCGCGCCTGGGTCCACATCGGCGACAGCGAATTCATGCTGCGACTGCCCTCGATGCTCTTTGGCTTGCTGACCGTTCTCGCGGTTTACGCGCTGGGGGCGCGGCTCTTTGGCCGATTCACTGGGCTGATCGCTGCCGCCTTACTGAGCGTCCACGGTTTTCACATCGCTTTTTCGCAGATGGCCCGTTCCTACAGCCTGCTGATGTTCCTGCTGGTGCTGACGATGTATCTGCTGGTTTCTGCCATGGAATCGCAGAGGACAAGGGATTGGATTTTATTTACGGTCTCGGCAGCGTTATGTGTTTACGCTCACATTTTTGCGGTCTTGGTGCTCTTGGCCTTCGCGGTCGCCATCATTCTTCCCAAACCGTTCCAGGTTTCGCGAAAAAATGTAGTTGTGGTGGTGGTTCTTTTTGAACACCTGATTGTTCCGATGGCGTTGTTTGTGCTGTTTCATCATTCGGACCAGCTCGACTTTCTGAAACCGACATGGACCGATTTCAACGGGTTCCTGCACCTGGTGACCGGGGAAGGCGGGATTTTTCTGACCCTGCTGTATCTGACGCTTTGTGTCTTCGCGTTCATGCCGCCGAGCGGACAAACCGAGAAGGAAAGTTGGGCTCTACGAACGTTGGGGCTATGGCTGGTGCTCCCGCCATTATTGACAATCGCGGCAACGCCGATCAAACCCCTTTTCGCCCCGTACATGCTGGTGATGTGCGTACCCGGTTTGACTATCCTGGCGGCGCGCGGAGTCACGAACCTGCTGGAGGCGTCTCGAGCGCAACGGTTGGCCGGAGCGGCGGCGTGCCTCCTGGTGATCATTTTCTCTTTCGTCGCGCTGCAGCGGCCGGTGAAGTATGAATATGTGCCGCATGCCAACTGGCGTTCGGCAGTCGACTACGTCCTGGAACATCAGCAACCGGGAGACGGCGTCGTGTTTTTCATACCGAACGATTATCCGTACCGCTATTACGTTCGCCGCGCCCAAGACCAGCATAAAGCCTCCCAGGCGCCGGACGTTCTGTATCCGCCGGTTCAGTGGCAGCCCTTCAGCGCAGAAGAAATAAGCCAGGTCACCGCGGGACGCAAACGGGTCTGGCTCGTTCGGTTTCTTGATTTTGTGCATCCGGAGAGATTAGCTGTCATCGACTCCGCACTCGATCACACCTTCCGCCTGGCCAACAAGCAGGTAGTCCCGGGAGAAGAACCGATCACCGTGGATCTCTATAACCATCTTTAAGCTTTGGGGGGATTTCATCCCTCGTCCCGGCTCCGCCGACGGCTTGAATGGTATATTTCTTGCCTGTTGGGAGGTCCCATGGCGGAATCCACGCCGCTCACCTTTCTCTGCATCACCACCTACGAAAAAGGCCAGGAATTCATGCGCGAGTGCAAGCGGCAAGGCTGCCGTGTATTCCTGCTGACGGCGGAGAGCCTGCGCAATGCTGATTGGCCGCGTGAGAGCCTGGACGACGTTTTCTATATGCCCGCCGATCTTCCGCTGCCTGAGATTGTGAAAGCCGTGACCTATGTGGCGCGGGAAAAGAAAATTGACCGCATCGTCGCCCTCGACGAGTTCGACATGGAAACCGCCTCTACCCTCCGCGAGCATATGCGGATTCCCGGCATGGGTCTCACTACCATGCGGTACTTCCGCGACAAGCTGGCCATGCGAATGCAGGCCCTGGAACACGGCATCCGGGTGCCCGATTTCATTCCCGTCCTCAACCATGAAGACATTCGGTATTACTTGAGCCATGTGTCGGGTCCGTGGGTGCTCAAGCCGCGATCGGAAGCCTCCGCCATCGGCATCAAACGGATCGATTCGTCCGACGCGTTGTGGCCGATTCTCCATTCTCTGGGAGATCAGCAGTCAACCTTCTTGCTGGAAAAATTTATTCCCGGAGACGTCTATCACGTGGATTCGGTGGTCTCCGAGGAGGATGTGGTTTTCTCGAGTGTCAGCCGCTATGGACAGCCGCCCATGGCGGTGGCGCAGGAGGGCGGCATTTTTACCACCTATCTTCTGCCATCCGAGTCCGAAGAGGCTACGGCGCTGCGCGAACTCAACCGCGAATTGATCCAGGCGCTGGGACTGGTGCGCGGCGTATCGCACGCGGAGTTTATTCGTGCCCGCAGCGACGGACACTTCTATTTTCTGGAATGTGCGGCCCGGGTGGGTGGCGCTTACATCAGCGAGATGGTCGAGATTGCCACCGGCATAAATCTGTGGCGGGAGTGGGCGCGCATCGAAATCGCCGGCGGCAAGGAGCCTTACCAGCTCCCTGCCCTGCGCGGCGATTATGCTGGATTGATCCTGTCGCTCGCCCGACAAGAGGATCCGGACACTTCGGCGTACAACGACCCTGAAATTGCCTTGCGTCTCAAGCGACGCCATCATGCGGGCCTGGTTCTTCGTTCATCCGATCCGGCGCGGATTCAATCTCTGCTGGAAAGCTACAGCCGCCGTTTCGCCGACGAATTTCTGGCCATCGAACCTCCGGGCACAAAACCGGCCGCCTGAATCCAACCCGCTCTCGAGAAATTCGCTCCATCTCTCCCAATAAACTGCAATTTTGGATGTCGCGTTAACGTGTGCGACCTTTGCGTTCTTTGCGGTGTCCTTTGCGAACTTTGCGGTTAAAAGAGATACCGCGAAGGTCACAATCTTTAACCGCAAAGGTCGCAAAGGAATTCCGCAAAGGTCGCAAAGAACACCCGGAACGTAATGGGGATGCCTGTCGAAGCTTGTAATCTAGTTCGAGGTCTGGTCGTCTATAGCTAGTGATGACCCCGACGATCCCGGCCGAATTGATTTCACTCTCTGGGGAGCAACGTATCTCGGAGTTGGACGATATCGACGCCCTGGTGCGGGCCTACAAGCCCAAGGTGTTTCGCTTCGTCGCGTTCTCCCTCTCCGATCGTGATGCGGCGGAGTCGATTACGCAGGATTGTTTTTTGAAAGCGCATCTGTCACGGAACCAGTTTCGCGGCGATTGCAGCGTTGGCACCTGGCTGATGCGGATTGCGTTCAACCTGGTCCGTGACCATACCAAGAGCCAGAAATTCCGTTTCTGGAAGTCGGCCGCCGCCAGCGCAATCGATGCCAGCGACTTGAGCCAATATCTGGCCAGCGGCGCCAGCTCGGCGGAAGCGCAGCTCATCGCGCGAGAAAGGGTGCAGATGGTTTACCAAGCCCTGCGCGAACTTTCCGGCAAGCAGCGCAGCGTTTTTCTGATGCGCTTCGTGGAAGAGCTGGAACTGTCGGATATCGCGGCCATCACCGGCATGACCCTGCCCACGGTGAAGACCCATCTATATCGGGCGGTCGGAGCGGTACGGGCCAGACTTGGAGCGGCACTATGACGCCACACTTGACCTCACACCTGACGAAAGAGGAATTGACCGACAACCTGCTGGGCGTTTCTTCGTTAACCGTCAATGCGCATCTTCTGGGTTGTCCGGCATGCGCCGAAGAGCTGGCACGAGTCAAGGGCAGCATTGCCGGATTTCGCGAGGCGGCGCACAGCTGGAGTGAACGGGCTCTGATGGCGGCGGAGAGCAATACAGCTCGTGTCCGGAATCGTGAAGCGCAATCGCGGCCGACCTGGATGCTCGCGATGGCCGCCATGATTCTGTTGGTTGCGGGCTGGCTGATCTATACGCATAAGGAGCCGGCGGTAAGCCAGTCGCATCCTGCCGTGGTTACGGCCCCGACAACCGGGACCGCACTGTCGCTGGCGCAGCTCGATCAGGATAACCAGTTGCTGTCTCAGGTCAGCGTCGAGCTTTCGGAAGCGGTTCCAGCGCCCATGCAACCTTTGCTGGTTTCGGAATCGGGCGCATCCGTATCGGGCGCCAAGAAATAGGTCGTGAAATTCAGAGGAGAAACACTCAATGTTTTCATCTCGTAGCTGGAAGCAGAAGTTCTCGTATGTTGCCATGTATTCACTGTTAACGCTCTTGCTCGGAGTGATGTGTTTTGGACAGCAGCCCTCCCCAGGCGGTCCTGACGGTCCTCCGCAAGATCCCGGCCGTCCGGGCCGCCGTGGTATGCGCGGCCCTGGAGGACCGGGGGGTCCCCTGCGCCTGGGTCCCCCGGGACGTTGGTGGGACGATCCTGAGTTCATCAAGAAACTTGGTTTGTCTGACGACCAGCAAAAAAAGATGGACGATATCTTCAACAGCGCCCGGCTCAAGCTGATTGACTTGTCCGCCTCGGTTCAAAAGGAAGAGGCCATTATGGAACCCCTGGTGGCGGCCGACCCGCCGGATGAGAATAAACTTCTGGCGCAGATCGATCGCGTAGCCCAGGCGCGCGCCGAACTGGAAAAGGCGAATGCACGGATGCTATTGGGCATCCGCAGCCAGTTGACTCACGAGCAGTGGCTCAAGCTGAAGGCGGAACGTCCGCCCATGCATGGATCGATGCGCGGTATGGGCGATGATCGAGGTGGACCGGGGCGCGACGATGGACCTCCGCCGGGCAATGCGCAGCCCTAATGCGGGAAATACTTGCCATTCTGAAAGCGGCATTATCGGGCGAGGAATCTGCTGAACACTGCCTGCACCAAGCAGATTCCTCGCCGATAAAACTGGCTCGGAATGACAAGAGTGCAGTCATGTCGATGTTTTGGACTTGGGCGTCTTCTGAAGATTCTCCCGATCCATCGAAGACCGCGACGCTTGCATGACTGACTCGAATCGGTCCGGCGGCCGCTTCGAGCGTTGACTCCACCAATCGAAACAGCAAAAAGATAAGCTTCCTTGTCTTACAGCCTCTGCAAGCGTCCCTGACGCTGTTCATCTTCGGTCGGTCTATGCCACAAATGTTCGTCTGGTAGATGCTGCTCGCCGCTATGCGGGTGCCCGCGGAAGCGCAATTTTACATTCGAAAGTCGTAAACTTCCATTCAGATCCACTCGCGAAGTAGCCGCGACTATGACGATCCGCATACGCCCGGCAGTATCCTCGGACATTCCTGTACTGCGCACGCTGATCGACGCCTCGGTGCGCGGATTGCAGGCACAGGATTACACTCCATCGCAAATTGAACGCGCATTGGCTACCGTCTACGGTGTGGATACGCAGCTCATCGCTGATGGGACTTATTTTGTGGCGGAGACAGAATCGCTCATCGTGGGTTGTGGCGGATGGAGCAAACGAAAAACGCTTTACGGCGGCGATCAGTGGACAGGACGCGAGGCTGCTTTGCTCGACCCGCAACAGGACGCTGCAAAAATTCGTGCCTTCTTCATTCATCCGTCGTGGGCACGACGCGGAATCGGAACCATGATCCTCGAAGCTTGCGAAAACGCTGCGGTGGCTGCGGGCTTTACCCGCTTTGAAATGGGAGCAACCCTTACCGGGGTACTGCTCTACCAGGCTCGCGGTTACGTGGCGCTGGAAAATCTCGAGGTCCCATTGGGGGATGGAGAAGCGCTGCCTATCGTTCGGATGGAAAAGCGGGCGGCCAGACCGGTCTCTTGACGAGCAACTCTAGCGCCGTACTTCCGGTGTCTTTACGTGTTCGGGCCGAAATCCCATTCCTACCACGCGGGCGGGAATGCGCTGCAGGAACTTCCAGCGTCCCAGTACTTTTATGGGCCAGGGAGGGGCGAACGGGGTGGTGCTGGCCAACACTTTGCGGATCACGTTGTTCTGCACGATCACTTGCATTCGCTGGGTAAGGCGAGTGGGCAATGTTCTTCGCCGTTGCACCGCTGCGAGGTCGGCCAGGCTTAAAGTTCCCTGCCGAAGTCTGTCGCCGAGAATGTTGGCAGTCGCAACTGCGTCCTGAATCGCCAGATTGATGCCCACGCCTCCGATCGGAGACATGGCATGCGCGGCGTCGCCAATACACAAAAGTCCAGGCCTAAACCAACGACGCAAGCGATCGACTGCGACGGTGAGCAACTTGATATCGTCCCAGTCGCGCAATTCATCGACCCGGTCCCGCAGGAACGGCGCTAGCCGGACCACCTCCTCGCGAAAAGCCGGGAGGCCCTTTTGCCGCAGTTCATCAGCCTTGCCCTTAGGGATGACGTAAGCAGTCTGCCAGTAATCTTCGCGGTTGAGAAATACCAGGATTCTTCCGCTGTCGAAACGGCCAAAGGTCTGCTCGGGGTCCGTGGGGTGGCGGGTCATTCGCATCCATAGCACGTCCATGGGCGCGCCCAGGTTGAGTACGGTGAAACCGGCCCGTTCGCGCACCACGGAATGGCGGCCATCGGCTCCCACCGTAAGATCGGCGCGGACTTCCAAATCTCCCGCCGGAGTTTTAGCCTTAACCCCCACGACTTTTCCAGCTTCTTCGACGATCTCGCTGACCTCGGCCTGCATCCTCAAGTGAAACGACGGATAACGCCCGGCGTGCTCAGCGATAAAATTCAGAAAATCCCACTGGGGCATAAGTCCGAGAAACTTGCAGTGAGTTGGAAGGTGCGTGAAGTCGGCGATGGCCACGGTTTCGTCGCCGATTTGACCCGCCAGGTGGCGAACTTCCTGGTGGGGACGCTTTAGAAATTCGTCCAGCAAGCCCAGTTCGTACATGATTTCGAGGGTTGAAGGATGGATGGTGTCGCCGCGGAAATCGCGGAGAAAATCAGCGTGCTTTTCGAGCACCACGACATCCACGCCCATGCGGGCCAGAAGAAAGCCCAGCATCATGCCGGCGGGACCGCCTCCGGCGACGCAACAACGGGTATGCAGGGTTTCGCCCATGAAGCAATAGTAAATCCAGACGATCTGAGAACCGGGAAGTAGAAACTAATAGCTGATTTTGAGAAGTCTTTGAGGTTACAGAAGGGATAAATCGGTGGGAACTCTACGGTACAAAAGGTAAAGGCCGTGACATTGGTTATGCTCTAGCTGCCAGCTCCTGCGAGGAAGCGTAACAGCGTGGACGCATGCACCATCACGGCCCTTGATGTGATCGCTGCTTTCGCAGTCCCTGACCCCAACTGCCCCTCGCAGGGCCGTCGGTTTTTTCGGGTCTGGTCGCCTTCCAGGTTGCCCCTTCCGGCGGATCACCCGGCCTACTTCAGACTGGCTAAGTTTTAATTTGAGCCAGCCCTTTCGGCCGTCGACGTTGGCGAAGTTAAACGCAATGACGAGAAATGTCAACGCCGTTTTTGTGTGCAATCACAAATTTAAATCCTGTGCAAATCGAAAATTGTAGTTGCTTGAATCGGTGACGCTTATCCGAATTCGCGACTTTGCTTCTCCCGATTTCCACAAACTATTCCACAGCCACCCTGGGGCGTTGCAAGCATTCGCATTAAAGAACTTGACGGAAATAGCGTTCTGACGCATGTTGAAGACAACGGACAACGCTGGATGTCAGACCTCGTAGCCTACGTGGATGGCGGATCGCTGGGAAACCCCGGGCCGTCCGGCATTGGCGTCATCATCGAGGGTTCAGAGGGCGGCACCATTCGCATCGCGCGCTGGATCGGACGCCAGGACAACAACGTAGCGGAGTACGTGGCTCTGCTCGAGGCCCTGCAATGCGCCCGGACTCTGAAAGCCACGGCGCTGCATGTTTATTCTGACTCGCAGGTGATGGTTCGCCAGATGCAGGGCGAGTATGCCTGCCGCAGTCCGCGACTGTATTCCCTGCACTGGATTTGCCGCAAGCTGGCCCGTTCCTTCAAATTTTCCATCACCCACGTCCCACGCGAGCGCAATGCCGAGGCCAACCATCTGGCCAATTCAGCGGTACGAGAGAAAATCGCGTCGAGGGCTTCATCATCTTCACCAGCCACGTAAGGGCGGGCGCCCTCGCGGGCATAGTCGTGTAATTTGAAAAACCCAGGAGAAGTCTTTCCGAAGCGCGGATGTCACGCGAGGAATCCGCTGCTTCGCTGCCGGCAACAAGCAGATTCCTCGCCGATAGACTCGGCTTCGGAATGACAAGGGTAGATTCTTTTTCCTCAAACTGCGCGGTTACCCTGGCGAGTTAGATTTGCGCCGTTGTCTCCACCTCTGCTAAGTTTCACGTTCGCGATTAGACCCATGCCTGAGACCGCCACGCTGCTGGTGACCTGTCCCGACCAGAAAGGACTGGTTTCGGGAATTTCCAATTTCATTTTTCGCAACGGCGGAAACATTCTTCAGTCCGACCAGTACACCGATGTGGAAGCCGGCATTTTTCTGGCCCGTTTCGAATTTCATCTGGATGGATTCCAGATTCCCGCTGACCAGATTGCCGAGCGTTTTGGAGCACTGGCCCGGGAATTCAACATGAAGTTTGAGATCCATTTCAGCCAGCACATCCCCAAGATCGCGCTGTTCGCCTCACGGCTGCCGCATTGCCTGGAGGATCTTCTGCAACGCCAGCAGCTGGGTGAATTCAAGGCTGAAATCGGAGTGGTCGTCAGCAATCATCCCGATGCGGGGGAAATCGCCAAACGCTATGGTGTCCCTTTCCTGCATTTTCCCATCACTCCCGAAAGCAAGAGGCAACAGGAAGCCGGGGAACTTCGCGAGCTGCGCTTACGTGGCGTCGAGTTGATCGTGCTGGCCCGGTATATGCAGGTGCTGAGCGAAGATTTTATTTCTCACTATCCCAATCGCATTATCAATATCCATCATTCGTTTCTGCCTGCCTTCGTCGGCGCCAAACCTTATCACCAGGCTTTTTTGCGCGGAGTCAAGCTGATCGGGGCCACCGGTCATTACGTCACCATGAATCTGGATGAAGGTCCCATCATCGAGCAGGAAGTGGCGCGGGTCTCTCACCGCGATTCGATTGAAGACTTGATCCGCAAGGGACGCGACCTGGAGCGTACCGTCCTGGGCAGGGCAGTGCGACTACACCTCTGCCATCGTGTTCTGACTTACGGAAACAAGACGGTCGTCTTCGATTAGGACCGGCTACAATTCAAGAGCGCTTAACCACGAAGGACACAAAGGTCCACGAAGGAAATTTGCGCCGCCCTGACTTCCGTATCAATTCAGGCCGGCTTCGACTCGGGGCTAATTGCAGGACACGAAGTTTGCGTTTTATTGGTTGCCCCCCAGGGATTCGAACCCCGATAAGCAGATCCAGAATCTGCTGTCCTACCATTGAACGAGGGGGCAACTTACGGAGAGAATGCGAACGGAACCACTGCTTTCGATTCTATGGGGGCGGGCCTTTACGGTCAATATCGGCAGTGATGAGCCAGTGTTGCGGTTGGCATTAGCCCCTTGTCATTCCGAGCCGGATTTACTGGCGAGGAATCTGCCTCTGTCCGGCGGAGAAACAGCAGATTCCTCGCGCGATAGTGCCGCGCTTCGGAATGACAAGTCTTTGAAATTTTCAGGATGCACCAACGCGGCTTGCAATCAGACGGTCAGCAGCTACTCGGATTTGCGCTTTACTCTCACAACCGTGATCTTGGAAAAACCTTCTTCAAAAGTCGGCGGCTTCAACTTCGAGCTCATGCGCCGCATCACGTCGTCGGCGACTACCCGCTCCCGTTTGTGGTTGCGCTCCAGGCAAACTTCCAGCGGGACATCAAAAAAGACGGCTTGCACTTCGTAGCCGTAGTCCTGGCCTAGTTTGATCCAGCTTTGACGCTCGTGCGGAGTCAGGTTGGTGGCATCTACATAATTCAAAGGACGGCGCGCGATCAGGCGCGCTTTCAACATGGAGCGCAAGTTGGAAAAAATCAAATCCTGAAAACGTTGCTCGGTGGGATCGTCGAACAGGAGCGAGCGCAGCATGTCACTCGAAAGCGGGGTCACATTGTGACGCTTGAACCATGAACTCTTTCCCGATCCAGGCAGGCCGATGGCCAGGATTACCGTGCCCTTGGAAGCGCGCGGAGCGGTCGCCGGCGACGCGCCGGCAGCGCCTGCGGTTTCGGCCGCCGCGACAGCGGGCTGTGCAGTTTCCGCTTGACCGTTGGTCGAAGCCGCTGGAGCCGTCCGCGACGGCTGCGATCCACCTCGGCCTCGTCCACCTCTTCCCCGGCGTCGCCGGCGACGCGGATCGTTGTTAGCATCCGGACGCGAGGTTCGGGGTTGCGGGGAGACTGGTTCTGTCGACTCGTTCCCAGACTCCGGGTCCGACGCGAACCGGGCTTCAATCTCGGGCTCGGCGGTTTTTGCTTCCGCGATTCTCATTGGAACCGTAGCCGCGGGGGCTTCGGGAGTATCGTAATAGGCAGGTTGAAGAGGGGCCTGTGCAGGCTCGCTCTTGCCGGCTTCCGCATTCTTTTTGGGGCGCTTAAGACGATCGCGCATCCACTTGCGCATGTTTGGTTTGTAACACAGCGAGATAACGCAGGCAATCTGCGTCGCCGCGAAGGTACCAAGGCTGCCAGCCTGTGCGGTTGGACTTTTGCACGCCCATCTCTGGCACTCCGGAGGCGAGAGCCTGACTGTTGGAGTTCCTTGAATTTCGTGGTGCTTTCATGCGATCGCGCGGGCGAGTCGCCCGCGACCACACATTCCCACCCTTGACCGCCGTACAATGTGGTCATGCCAGTTCCGTCTGAGATTAGCGGGCAGAAATACATATCGCTGGTGAGCTTCCGCAAGAGTGGTGATCCCATTCCGACCCCGGTGTGGTTCGGGGAGAAAGCTGACAAGCTTTACGTGATGACGCGCAGCGACTCGGGTAAATACAAACGGATCAGGAACAATCCAAAAGTGCTTATCGCCCCCTGCACCATCCGCGGAAAAATCACCGGACCCCAGTTTCCGGCGACCGCCAGAATCCTTCCCGCGGAAGACTGGGGCGGGGCCCGCAAAACCCTCGAGCGCAAATATTGGCTGATGCGTATCCCGTTTTTCTGGAGCAAGCAGAACGTTTATCTGGAAGTTGAAGTCACGCCGTAGCGCGACGTTTCCTTGCGCTCTTTGCGATACCTTTGCGTTCTTTGCGGCAAAAGGCTCTTAACCGCAAAGATCGCAAAGAAATCCGCAAAGGGCGCAAAGAAACCCCAAGAGCGAATTTCGTACCCATCACTTCTTCCTGCAATTTGCCGCTGGCTTCGCTTCCCTGTTAACATTTTGCTTCCACTTTCAAGGCCGGCACTTTCCAGCAGAGGTCACACCAACTTTTCGGAGGCGAAATGGCAATAAAGGTAGGCATCAACGGATTCGGACGCATCGGGCGGAACGTGTTCCGAGCTTCGCTCCATGACAGCAATATCGAATTCGTGGCGGTCAACGATCTCACTGATCCCAAAACGCTGGCCCACCTGCTGAAATACGATTCCATCCTGGGCAACCTGCCGCATAAGATCACCGCTGGTGAAGACAGCATCACCATCGACGGCAAGACCATCAAGGTGTTCAAGGAAAGGGATCCGGGAAAGCTGCCCTGGGAGTCGGTGGGAGCTCAGGTGGTCATCGAATCGACCGGTCACTTTACCGATGCCAACGATGCCAAGAAACACATGCGCGGCCCGGTCAAGAAAGTAATCATTTCAGCGCCGGCGAAGAACGAAGATGTGACCGTTGTCCTGGGCGTGAATGAAGGGGTTTACGATGCCGCCAAGCATCACATTATTTCGAACGCATCCTGCACCACCAACTGCTTGGCGCCTATCGCCAAGGTGGTGAATGACAATTTCAAGATCGTCAGCGGCACGATGACGACGATTCATTCCTACACCAACGACCAGGTCATCCTGGATTTCCCGCACAAAGATCTGCGCCGGGCCCGCGCTGCCGCCATCAACATGATTCCGACTTCTACCGGCGCGGCTAAAGCTTTAAAGCTCGTGATCCCCGAGCTGGCCGGAAAGGTCGACGGTTTTTCCATGCGCGTGCCCACGCCCAATGTTTCGGTGGTCGACCTGGTGGCTTTCGTCGAGAAGAAGACCACGAAGGAAGAAGTGAACGCCGCGCTTAAGAAAGCCTCCGAGAGTGGCCCGCTGAAGGGATATCTGGGCTACGAAGAACAGGAATTGGTCTCTTCCGACTTCAAGGGAGATGGGCGTTCTTCGATTGTCGACGCGCTTTCGACGATGGTAGTCGGCGGCAATTGCGTGAAGGTGATTTCCTGGTACGACAACGAGTGGGGATATTCTTCTCGCGTTCGCGACCTGATCAATTATCTGGGAAGCAAGGGCCTGTAAGAGCACACGCGGGCGAGCCGCCCGCGACCACACGAGCCTGGGGGCGGCAACGAGCCGCCCCAGAGGATGTTATGGCAAAGCTTTCCATTCGCGATCTCTCCCTCAATAATCACCGCGTCCTGATGCGGGTTGACTTCAACGTTCCGCTCGAGGACGGCCGGGTCATCGACGACACCCGCATCCGCGAAACTCTGCCGACTATCGAGTACGCACTGCGTCACGGAGCGCGGCTGGTGCTGGTCTCGCATCTGGGCCGGCCCAAGGGAAAACGCAATCTGGCGATGAGCCTGAAGCCGGCGGCAGAACGCCTGCGCATGCTGCTCGACAAGGAACTGGCGCGGGGAGAAAACGTCGGATTTTGTCCGGAATGCATCGGGCCTGAAGCTGAGGAGATGGCGGGCAAACTGGAACAGGGCCAGACTCTGCTCTTGGAAAATCTCCGCTTTCATCCCGAAGAAGAAGCCAACGACGCCAAATTCGCCAAACAACTTGCGGGCATGGCGGATTACTACGTGAACGACGCCTTCGGCACGGCGCATCGCGCTCATGCTTCCACGGTGGGCGTGACTAAATTCGTTCAGAAGGCGGCCGCCGGTTTGCTGATGGAGAAAGAGCTGCAATATCTGGGCAAAGTTCTGCGTCATCCCGAGCATCCGTTCGTCGCCATTCTGGGCGGAGCTAAGGTTAGCGACAAGATCGGCGTGATTCGCAATCTGCTGGATAAAGTCGACGCCCTGATCATCGGCGGCGGCATGGCCTACACTTTCCTGAAAGCCCAGGGAGAGCAGGTTGGAAAGTCCCTGGTGGAGGAAGACAAGATCGACCTGGCGCGCGAGCTGCTGAAGGAAGCCAAAAACCGCAAAGTAAGATTCCTGTTGCCGACGGATCATGTCGTGTCGGAAAAGATTGATCCGAACGCAATCGTACGAACCGTGGGCAGTGGCCAGATACCACCCAATCTGATGGCTTTGGATATCGGGCCAAAGACCATCGAGGCTTTCACCGACGAAATTTCGCGCGCCGCAACGATCCTGTGGAATGGCCCCATGGGCGTCTTCGAGGTCGCGCCTTTTGCCAAGGGAACCTTCAAAATCGCGCACGCGGTGGCGGAAAATGTCGGAGCTACATCGATCGTAGGCGGGGGAGATTCGGTTTCGGCGGTCAACGCAGCCGGCGTCGCCGACAAGATGACGCATATCTCGACCGGCGGCGGGGCTTCGCTGGAATTTCTGGAAGGCAAAAAGCTCCCCGGTGTCGAAGCGCTCACCGACAAAAAATAGAACAAATGCTTTTCATCCTCAGTGGCCTCCAGCCCTGAAGGACTTGTGTTATGGGGTTGCTGCCCGCACTCGGCGTTTCGCGAAACGGCTTCCGGAGAGGGATTCATGAGAAAGAAAGTGATGGCCGCCAATTGGAAGATGTACAAAGGTCCGAAGGAGACGAAGGTCTTTTTTCGTGACTTCCTACCGTTGGTGTCCGGCCACAAGCGAGACGAAATCGTCGTCTGCCCGCCTTACATTGATCTTTATGTTGCCATCGAGGTCTGCCAGGGTTCGAATGTCGCCATCGGCGCGCAAAATCTCTATTGGGAAAAGCCGGGAGCCTACACCGGCGAGATCTGTCCCGCGATGCTGCTGGAAATGGGCTGCACCCACGTCATCATCGGCCACTCCGAGCGCCGCCAGTATTTCGGTGAGACCGATGACATGGTGAACTTCAAGCTGAAGGCTGCGCTCGAAGCCGGCCTCGTCCCGATCGTCTGCGTGGGCGAAGTTCTGGAGGAGCGCGAAGCCAACCTCACGGAAGATGTGCTGCGGCGCCAGTGCCTGCGCGCGTTCCACGCTATCTCCGGCAAGAAGGCGGCGAGCCTGATTGTCGCTTACGAACCGGTGTGGGCGATCGGGACGGGAAAGACCGCTACGCCGCAGCTGGCTTCCGCCGCTCATCTGTTGATTCGAGGCGAGGCCGCCAAAGCTTTTGGCGACGATTTCGCTCGCCATCTCCGCATCCTCTACGGTGGTTCTGTGAAACCGGAAAACGTCAAGGGGTTGATGGCGGAAGAAGAGATCGATGGAGCCCTGGTGGGCGGAGCCAGCCTGGACCCGAAATCCTTCGCGGCGATCGTAAAGTACTGAAATCCCTTTGCTATAATCGACGCTGCCTCACGTGCGGAAGTGGTGGAACTGGCAGACACACCATCTTGAGGGGGTGGCGCCGAAAGGCGTGGGGGTTCAAATCCCCCCTTCCGCACCATGTGTTTGTCTGTACCGGGACACTTTTGTATTGAAATAGGGACTGCATGCTCATTCTGATTACGACGATTCACGTGATTGTTTGCTTCTTTCTGATCATCGTAGTGCTGCTGCAGAGCGGCAAGAGCGGTGACATTGCGGCTGCGTTCGGCGGCATGGGCAGCCAGACGGCTTTTGGCCCACGCGGCGCCGCGACGGCGCTCTCTAAAGCCACCACCTGGTCTACGGTCATCTTTATGATCACTTCGATTACGCTGTCGATCATGGCCTCGCGCGGAGGCATGGGTTCGAGCTCCATCGTGCAGGGACTTACGCCGTCACAGACCAAGACGCAGCCAACCACTCCGGCGCCGGCACCCGCGCCACAGAAATAGTCGTTGGTCCTTGGTCCTTGGCCGTTGGTCGTTGGCCTTCGATGGCTGCCGCCGGTTAACGACTAGCGACGATTGACTAGCGACTGACGACTAATCAGCCATGTCGGCCCAGAAAGACTGTTGCACTTGGCTGATGACCGACGACTGACGACCGACGACTTCCTCTCCATGATTCACGAGATCTTCCCCGTGGGACCGCTGCAGTGTAACTGCTCTGTAATCGGGGATGAGATTACTCGCGAAGCCATGGTGATTGATCCCGGCGACGACATCGAAGATGTTCTTGCCCTGGTACACAAACACCATCTCACGGTAAAACAAATCGTAGTGACGCATGCGCACATCGATCATGTGGGCGGAGCGATGAAGCTGCGGGCCGCCACCGGCGCCCCCATCCTGCTCAACCAGAACGACTATGCCCTGCTGAAGATGCTGGACGTGCAGGCGGCCTGGATCGGAGTGGAAGATCCCGGCAAGGTTGAGATCGATCACAGCATCGGACAAGGAGACACAGTCCGGGCTGGCCCGCTGACCGCGGACGTGATTCACACCCCGGGGCATACCGAAGGCAGCGTGTGCCTGTACTTTGCCGCGGAAAAGAAGCTGATTGCCGGCGACACGCTGTTTGCGGGAAGCATCGGACGCACCGATCTGCCGGGTGGCTCCATGCAGAAGATCATCCGGTCTTTGCATGAAAAAGTGTTGGCGCTGCCGGATGAGACTCTGGTTGTGCCCGGCCATGGTCGGCTCACGACCATCGGCGAAGAGCGCACGAGCAATCCGTTCCTGGTTAAGGGTTAGATGGTTAAGAGTTAGGTCAGCGCCATTCTTTCGCCCCGTTGGGGCTCTCCGGTTCCCCATTTCCTCACCCAGGGCTTGCGCCCTGGGCTACATTCTTTCGCCGCTGAGCGGCTGCTGTTCGTCCCTAGCTCGCAGCTACTTCGTGTCCGGAGTTGAAGGGGCTGATGGGGCTTGGGGAGTCGGATCGGCACTCTTGTTCTGGATGGAGAGCAGTTCCACTTCAAAGATCAAAGTGGAATTCGGGCCAATTTCTGGCGCGGGGGAGCGCTCGCCGTAAGCCAGCTCCGAAGGAATGAAGAGCTGCCACTTCGATCCCACAGGCATGAGTTGGAGAGCTTCAGTCCACCCCTTGATGACTCCGCTGACCGGAAAAGTTGCCGGTTCACCCCGTTTGTAGGAGCTGTCAAATTCCGTACCGTTGATAAGCGTGCCGCGGTAATTGCAGACCACGGAGTCGGTCGCGGCTGGCTTTGGCCCGGTGCCCTGGGTGAGAACCTTGTATTGCAGGCCGCTGGGCATGGTAACGACGCCGTCTTTGCTCTTGTTGGCGGCGAGAAACTCCGCGCCTTCCTTCTTGCTGGCTTCACCTTCGGCCTGCATCTGCTCCTGCTGTTTTTTGCGCAATTCGGTCTGTACCTCCATGAGCGTGGCCCGCGCCTGATCTTCGGTCAGGGCCGTCTTGCCGCCGGCCAGCGCATCTTTTAGACCGCGCGCCAGGATCGCCGGGTCCACAGGGACGGCCTGCTTTTTCAAGCTCGCTCCCAGGTTCATCCCGAGGGCGTAGCTGAACTTGTCTTTCTGAGTAGTGAGCGCGGGAGGGGCCGTGGTTGCAGCCGGCGCTCGCCGGGCTTTGGCCGCAGGAGCCGCTGGAGGTTTCGCTGCCGGAGTCTGCTGGCCCAGGGAGTAGAGACTTCCCAGAAGCATGCTCCCAGCCGCCAGTATGTTTACCGCTGAAGAGAAAGATTTATGCATGCCTCTATTGTCACATTGGTCTGCGGAACCGGCAAACGGCTGGGAGAATGGTTTGCGAACGGAATTCCTGCCAGAGGTCACATAGAACCTGTTCTCGGATTTCAGTTCACAGATCTCAGTTGTTTGGGAGGCTGAGTATGCGGCGGGCGCCTTCCCGAAATTCGGTGGGTGGAGTAAGCAGGCTGATGATCAGATATCCATCGGCCGGAAAATCGTAGAAGTGTCCGGGGTGGGCCAGCACGGAGGATTGGCGCAGCAGCGCGATGGCCAACTCCTCGTCGGAGCGGGTTACGGGCACTCGCAAAACGGCATACCATCCTCCCTCAAGTTGCAAGCGTTGGTGTGTCTTCTGTTGCGCCAGTTGACGGTCAAGCTCGACCAGGTTCGCGCGCACCCGGTCAAGGATCGCGGGCTGGATGGTTTTCCTCTGATCGAGCAGCGCCGGTGCCGCCAACTGGATGGGAGCGTTCATCGACAGGTAGGTGTCGGCGATGACTTCCATCCGGTCCAGAGATGCGCTTACGACCGGCGCCGGTCCGCTGACGGCGACCCACGCCAGCTTCATTTGCGGCAGGCCGGAGATTTTTGAAACGCCGCTGAGGGTGAAAGTCAGCACATCCGGGTTGCGCACGAAGCTTGGCCGGGGCGAGCCGTCGTGGGGATAATCGAGAAACACTTCGTCCACGATGAGCGCCAGGCCATGCTGGCGGCAAAACGAGTTCAATTGCGTGCGCTCGGCGGCGCTTATATAAGAGCCAGTGGGATTGTTGGGATGCACCACGACCACGGCGCGGGTTCGCGGATTCACCGCTCTGGCCAGGGACGGGAAATCAATCTGCCAGCCATGGTCGTAAAGCAGGGGATAGGATGTCAGGGTCACGTCTTGCAGGTCAGCAAGAAATTCAAACAAGGGATAGCTTGGCTTGGGCACGAGCACTTCGTCATCCGGGTTGCACAGCAGGCGAAAAACGTAAGAGTAGCCCTCGCTGGTGCTAGTGGTGAGGACGATTGTTTCCGGATCAATGACTAAACCGTCGTGCTCGCGGTAATAGGAAGCCACCGCCTGGCGTGCGCTGGTCAGACCTTTGGGCTGCGGATCGTAATCCAGAGCTTCGCGGCGAGATAGCGAATCAAGGATCGACTCAGCGTCAAATCGCAGGCCCGCACGAGTCGGGTTCGAAAGCGTCAGGTCCAGTACTTCTCTGCCCGCTGCGCGCAATTCGCGCTGCACTTCCGTAAAGCGATTGGGGGTAAGCTTCCAGTCGGTACGCTTGGAGAACATGCAGCGACCATGATACCCGGAGAGTTTGATGCAGGCGCGAGCGCTTACATTCAAAGCCGGGCTGTATAATGCCTTGTTTTGCTCCTATGGAAAAAGCCACACAATACGAGTTGCACCTGGCCGAGCGCATGTCGCGGCTCGGCACCGAAACCGCCTTTGAAGTTCTGAACAAGGCGCGAGCCCTGGAACGCCAGGGCAAGAAAATCATCCACCTGGAGATTGGCGAGCCGGATTTCGATACTCCGGCCAACGTGGTAGAAGCCGGCATCGAGGCCTTGCGCAAGGGGTGGACTCATTATGGTCCTTCCGCCGGGCTGCTCGAGTTGAGGCAGGCGATCGCCGAAGATGTGAGCCGTTCGCGGGGCGTGAAAGTCACAAGCGACGAGGTGGTGGTCGTCCCGGGCGGCAAGCCGATTATTTTTTTCGCGCTGCTGGCTTTGGCCGATACGGGCGACGAAGTCATCTATCCCAATCCGGGGTTTCCCATTTACGAATCCATGATCGACTATGTCGGGGCGCGGGCGGTCCCCATTCGACTGCGCGAGGAAAAAGATTTCAGCTTCGATGTGGACGAGTTGGCCTCATTGATTAGCGATCGTACCCGGCTCATCATCCTGAATTCACCGCAGAATCCCACCGGCGGCGTGCTGAGCCAGCAGGATATTCACGACATTGCGGAAGTCATCGGCGATCGCAACATCATGGTGCTGTCGGACGAGATTTACAGCCGGTTGGTGTTCGAGGGCGAACATCACTCCATCATGTCGGTGCCGGGTTTTCAGGAGCGTACGATCCTGCTGGATGGATTTTCTAAAACCTACGCCATGACGGGATGGCGTTTGGGTTATGGAGTTATGCGGGCGGACCTGGCAAACCACGTGGCGCGCCTGATGACCAATTCGAATTCCTGTACCGCCAGTTTTACGCAAATCGCGGGCGTGGAAGCAGTCCGCGGAGACCAATCGTCGGTGGACCGGATGCGGGCCGAGTTCCAGCGGCGCCGCGATGCTTTTGTGGCCGGGTTGAACCGGATCAAAGGCTTCTCGTGCCGCATGCCAAAGGGAGCTTTTTACGCCTTCCCCAACATCACGAAGACAGGATGGGGATCGAAAAAGCTTTCGGAAGCTTTGCTGGAGCAGGCCGGCGTGGCTTGTCTTTCGGGAGCGTCGTTCGGGAAGTTTGGGGAAGGTTATTTGCGTTTCAGCGTCGCCAATTCTCTGGAAAATTTGAACCAGGCGCTGCAGCAGATTGATGATTGGACGAAGAAGAATCTGTAGGGTGGCGGCGCGTCTTTCGCCCCTTCGGGGCTCTCCATCACATTTCGTTTAGGCCCAGGGGTTGCGCCCTGGGCTACATTCTTTGCGCCGCTTCGCGGCTCCGGCCTCAGATCGCGGACATCACCGAGCTTTAGAACGTTTACTTTTCACCCGGCATTGCCAGATCGCATCGCGATTTACTTTTTGAAAAGGTTTTCGAAAGCCTGGCGGGCGTCATTGGGACGAAGGGCGGCGGGTGTGGAAGTCTCTTTTTCCACCATCACACGCATCGAGTAAAACGTGCAGTCGTTGCGTTGGTCCTTGCGCGGGATACGTTCCGGAATCGGTTGCGTACACTCGAACCGGCTCGAGGGATCGAAGTAGGTGCACTGTTTGCAGGAGTGGAGTTCAAAACCGCATTTGGGGCACTGACCGACCGGACCGCTGACCGACTGCAGGAGCGATCCGCACTGCGAGCAACGGGACACGGAACGCGTGCCCGGCATCTGGATCGGACGCGGACCGAACGTGTCTTTCTTGACTGGCCGGTCTGGCGCCGACTCCCTTTTCTTGCTTTCTTCGCCGCGATCCTGATAACCGTGTTGCCGGTACTTCAAATCGCCTACCTCCCTGCTGCTGGGGAACCTGCTGCTGGGGAAACATTGTCTCGCTTCGGCGCGTCGGGGACAAGTGGGGGCCTTCGGATTTAGCCTTGCTTCGCGTCCTTGGCGGTTAAGGTTTTTGGACGCTGCGGCGAGATCAAAATCTTTAACCGCAAAGATCGCAAAGGAATCGCAAAGGACGCGAAGGGGCCGAGGACTCGATCGCGCTTGAATTGTATTTCAGAAGAGCGGGTGCTACGATCAGAGGCGTTGCCATTGTTGCTGGAGGTTTTGATCCATGTCTGACGATAACAATAGCTTTCTCTGGTTTCTCGCAGGGCTGGGTGTAGGAGCAGCGGTTGGAGTGTTGTATGCGCCGCGTTCCGGCAGCGAGATGCGCGAGACCTTGCGATCCAAGGCGGACGAGGGCCGTGAGTTTGTTTCCGAGCGCGCCCGCAAGGCCCGCGAGCAGGCTTCCGATCTGGTCGACAAGGGTCGCGAAGTCGCCAAGCAGCAAAAAGAGCAGTTCAAGTCTGCTTACGAAGCTGGAAGGCAGGCTTATCATGAGGCCACCGCCGGCGACGGCGGCGCATCGAAGAACCTGTAAATTTGCCGCCTCTCCGCAGCGCTGGAAGAGCGGCGCGGTAAAGCGGAAACTTCTATGGACTATCTACCGATTTTCGTCGGTGTAACCGCAGCAGCCGTCGTCATTCAGGCGGGCATTCTGGTCGCGCTTTTCGTGACCGTGAAAAAGAGCACTTCCCGCATGGAAGCGCTGGCCAGCGAAGTGAAGACCAAAGTCATGCCTACGGTCGACACGGCGCAGTCCATGCTGGTGGAGTGGCGCCCGAAGATCGACACGATCGCCACCAACTTCAGCGAGACCACTACCGTGGTTCGCGGGCAAGTCGAGCGCTTGGATGCTACCGTCACTGATATCGTGGATCGAACCCGGCTACAGGTGATTCGCGCCGATGAGTTGCTGAACCGCACCATGGATCGCATCGAAGAGACCAGCGATGCGGTTCACCGGACTGTCATTTCTCCGGTTCGCCAGCTTTCCGGCATGATTCAGGGCTTGACTGCCGGTCTGGAATTCCTGCTGGGCGGGGGACGGCGTCGCCGAAACGACGTATCTGTGCCTCAGGACGAGATGTTTATCTAGAGGGCTCAGAAGAAAAAGCTTAGAAAAACCGGTTTTCAGATACCAGTTCCCGGTTCTCAGATCAGGCGATCCAGCCTCCACCTACCACGACATCGTCAACATAGAATACTGCCGCCTGGCCGGGAGTGACTGCGCGCTGGGGCTGGTCGAACGAGACCAGAATCTCGTCGTCTCCAGACTTTTCGATCCGCGCGGGCGCGCCCTCATGGCGGTGGCGGATCTTCACTGTGACTCGCATCGGCTCGCGCAAGTCCTCTACTGAAATCAGATTCGTGCGATGCACCCGAAGCGTACCGGAGTAGAGTTCTTCCTGACTACCAACCACTACCTGGTGAGCGTCTCCCTTGATCTGGATTACGTAGAGCGGCGAACCCGTGGCCACTCCGAGACCCTTGCGTTGGCCCACGGTGAAGTTGTGAATGCCGCCGTGCTCCCCTATGACTTCGCCGTCAGCGGTGACCAGTTCGCCGGCGGTATCCGGCAGAGACTCGCCTTGTTCGGCGAGGTAGGCGTCCAGAAACTTCTTGTAGTCGCCGCCGGGGACGAAGCAGATTTCCTGTGAGTCGGGCTTCTGCGCCAGCGCCAGTCCGTGCTGCTCGGCCAGCTGACGGACCTCAGGCTTCATCATCCCGCCTAGAGGAAACAGAGTCCGGCTAAGTTGAGCCTGGGTCAATCCAAACAGGAAGTAGGTCTGGTCCTTGGAACGGTCGGTGGGGCGCTTGAGCAGCCAACGGCCGAGCTGGTCATCGAACTCGACGCGAGCGTAGTGGCCAGTGGCCAGGGCGTCGGCGCCAATCTGCTGGGCGACAATCAGTAGCTGATCAAACTTCAAGTGATTGTTGCACAAACTGCAAGGGATGGGCGTGCGTCCGGAAAGGTACTGCTCGACAAAGGGCCGCACCACATCGCGCTCGAAGCGTTCCTCATGATTGACCACGTAGTAGGGAATGCCGATGGTCTCGGCGACCCGGCGTGCGTCGTAGACGTCGTCGAGGGAGCAACAGCGTCCCTGCACCGACTCCGGCATCCCCTCATGACCGGCCAGGCGGCGCTGATTCCAGAGCTGCATGGTCAGGCCGACGACATTGTGGCCTTCGGCGCGCAGCATGGCCGCGACGGTGGAAGAGTCGACTCCTCCCGACATGGCGACGGCGATGGTTCTAGTCTGGGACATTGTAAGAGCAGCTTCTGGCTCGTCCACCTCGCATTGGCTACGAGCCAGGAGCTAGTAGCTAGCAGCTGTTTTATTGTATATGGGCGAGAGCTCCCGCAGCCGGGTCACGGTCGGCGGTATCAGGCTCAGGGCAAAATCCACATCGTCGGGCGTGTTTTGTTTGCCCAGGCTGAAACGGATGCTGCCGCGCGCCTGCTCCGGCGGCATGCCCATGGCGAGCAGGACGTGTGACGGTTCGATGGCGCCGGAAGAGCACGCGGCACCCGTCGAGACCGCTAATCCCTGCAAGTCGAGCGCGATCACCAGAGCTTCGCCCTCGATGCAATCGAAATGGATGCTGCTGGTGTTTGGCACCCGCGGCGCGCCTTTGCCATTCACTCCGGTGAGCTCGATCTCCTCGAGAATGGTTTGCTCCAGACGATCGCGCATGCGGGAGATCTGCTCCAGATCGCCGCGGACCAATGCCTCGCGGGCAAGCTCTGCCGCCTTACCCAGAGCGACGATGCCAGGAACATTCTCCGTACCCGCCCGGCGCGAACGTTCGTGGCTGCCGCCATGGAGCATGGGGCGCAGGCTGGTTCCCTTGCGCACAAAAAGCGCTCCCACGCCTTGCGGCGCGTTCATCTTGTGGCCGGAGATGGAAAGCAGGTCGCAACCGATACGCTTCACGTCGATCGGGATCTTGCCCGCTGCCTGCACCGCGTCGGTATGAAAGTAAACATCGGCTTCGGCGGCGACTTTACCAATCTCTTCGACTGGCTGCAGCACACCGGTTTCATTGTTGGCCATCATGATGCTGATGAGGCGAGTATTCGGGCGCAACGCGCGGCGCACGTCGTCGGGATCAACCTGGCCGCGGCCATCCACCGTAACGTAGGTGATCTCGCAGCCCGAGGCTTCGAGATGCTTGCACGAATTGAGCACCGCGTGGTGTTCGATAGTTGAGCTGATGAGGTGTTCGCCGGGCTGGATAATTCCGAAGATCGCCAGGTTATCGGCTTCGGTGCCGCCGCTGGTGAAGACGATCTCCGAGGCGCGGCATCCCAGCAGGGCGGCTACAGACTCGCGTGCGCGCTCGACCGCCGCCCGCGTCTCCTGTCCATGATGATGGATGGAAGATGCGTTTCCAAAGTGCTCGCTGAAGTAGGCCTGCATGGCCTCAAAAACCGCGGGCAGCACGGGAGTGGTGGCGTTATTGTCGAGATAAACGCGGCGCATGGCTACTGATCCATTTTACGCTGTTATGTGAGGAAGGGATGCGGCGGGAGATTTCAATCAAAGGCTAGGAGACCGTCACAACTTCAGCCGAAGCCGCGGGTTCAGGGATCGGCAAATTGTCTTCGCGCAGTCCTTCGAGGTGAAATTCGATGGCTTCCCGGATAAGTTGCTTGGCGTTTTCCTTGGTAGGGCCAGTTGTGACGACTCCCGGCAGGTCAGGAACGTAGGCACTCCATCCCGTTGCAGACTTCTCGTAGACAACGACGTAATTCATCACTTCAGATCCTAAGCAACCGCGAGTTCGAGTCCTTCTGCGGGAAAAATGGATGCGCCATATTCAATGTGCAACACACGCCTCGGGTGATCGTCGCGCGATTTCGAAGACGAATGAACGATAAGCGGCCGCATGGCTAGAACGCCTCCTCTTCGAACTACACAGTCCACCGGAGCCGCCTCAGGTACCAAGCGCTCGATCTCCTCGTCGCTAAGGACTCCGCGCGTGTGGGTTCCAGGAAGCACTCGCAGCGGACCATTGTGCTCGGTCGAGTCATCTAAGTGGACGCGCAAGGCCAACACTTGCCGCAATGCGTTGGCCGGAGCGTGCGCATAATTTACACCTTCCTTCACCGACCAAGGCCCCCAGCCGGCCAACGCTTTTCGCTCGCGGATAGGGAGAGCGGTATCCTGATGCCACACAACCAGCCAGTTGGATGTCGGAGACTTGTCGAACAAAGTGGCATGATAGGGAAAGGCCTCCTCCCCCAGGATTTCCTTTGCAATCGAAAGAAGACGCGGGTCGCGAGCCAGCGAAGCGACCTCGGCAAGGCCAAGTGCATGTCGGACGCCAGCTCGACTACGAGAAACGGTAGGCTGGCGCAAGGCCGTTGCGAGGGTTGCGATTTCTGCAGCGGTCAGCAGCGGAGGAGTTACTACAAATCCCAATTGCTCTACCGGCTGTCGCCACATGCTGTTACGTCCGCTGCGCGATCGGTACGTAGTGCTGCGGATAGGCCGGCCCCACGTAGTCGGCGCGAGGGCGAATCAGGCGGTTGTCGTCGAGTTGCTCGATGACGTGGGCGGCCCAGCCGCTGATGCGCGAGACGGCAAACACCGGAGTGAACAGATCTACGTCGATTCCCAGATCGTGGTAGGTAGACGCCGAGTAGAAATCCACGTTGGCGTTAAGCTTTTTTTCTGCCTTCACAAATTGTTCGATCTTCTGTGACATCTCAAACCACTTTATCTGGCCGCTGCTTTTCCCCAGGTCCTCGGACATCTTGCGCAAGTGCGTGGCCCGGGGATCTTCGGTGTGATAGACGCGATGGCCGAAGCCGGGAACCTTCTTTTTCTGCGCCAGCATGTTCTTGATGTGGGCTACTGGATCGGCTCCCGATTTGTCGATGTCCTTGAGGATGTTAAATACGGCCTCGTTCGCGCCCCCGTGCAGCGGCCCTTTCAGCGCCCCGATGGCCGCAGTGACGGCGGAATGCATATCGGAAAGCGTCGCGGCCACCACCCGGGCAGCGAAGGTGGAAGCGTTGAGTTCATGGTCGGCGTGCAGGATGAGAGCGATATCAAGGGCGCGTTCGGCGGTTTCGGAGGGCTTGGTGCCATTCAGCAGCAGCAGAAAATTGGCGGCGTGCGAAAGCGAGCGGTCGGGCTCGACGATATTCTTGCCTTTGCGGATGCGGTCATAAGCCGCCACGATCATGGCAATCTGCGAGGTCAGCCGGAAGGCTTTATGCAGGTTGGCGTCGTGGTCGTTCTTCCTGTCCTCGGGATCGTAAAACGAAAGCGCCGAGACGGCGGTGCGCAACACGTCCATGGGCTGAGCTTTTTTGGGAGCGTTACGCAGAAGTTCGATGATGGCGGGATCGAGCTTGCGCGCCTCCGCCAGCTGGCGGCGGAAGTCTTTCAGCTCGTTTTCTGTCGGGAGCTTGCCATTCCACAACAGGTAGCAGGTTTCTTCAAAGTTGGAATGGTCGGCAAGTTCGTGGATATCGATGCCGCGATAGGCGAGGATGCCCTGATCTCCGTCGATGAAGCAAATGCTGGAATTGGTAGCGACGATTCCTTCCAGGCCCTTGGGGGCGTGTGAGGCGGTCAAACTGGGCATGTTCCCTCGCTCGGAATTTTAAAACCGCGTTGAGGCCGCACAGGGAAGGAAAATAGCGAGTGCTGTCGCAACTAACTTTTATACGCCAAAAGAGGTAAGTTTCCAAGGCTGGCGGGGGGAGTGGTAGTGGCGCTGTTTCGCTCCCCACAGAGGCAGGCTGGTTCGTATCGCTCGCACGTTTCCCCTTGCCGATGGTCGTTCGTCACCTTGAGAAGTGGTGCATGTGATGCATCACTGCGCAACTGAGGTGACCTAGAACAAACGAAACTACCGCGATGAGGATTGTTTTGCCTGTGGCAGTCATGGGCCCCATGATGCCATATTTCGGGAAGCCCCAGTTGTGGGAGTTGGGCGCTCGCGCCTACATGGGACACCGGGCGAATACACGAAGGTACAGTGGCTGGCGCGAAACTCTCGGTTGCGGGGCGGTTCCCGGCTACAATCGGGGGATGCGCGAGGGAAACTTCACTCGGCTGACCCTCATCCTGTTGTCCTTCGTCCTGCTGACACCGGGATTGTCTGGCTTCGCGCTGGCCGGCGACGAGGCGACCGGAACCGTGCTTCTTCCCTGCCCTGCGGGTTCGCCGGGGGCTGTCTCCTGTAATCCATCCAAAAAAGAAATCAAGGAAGCTGGTCAGGCGTTCGCCAAAGGGTTGAAGCTGCAACGGGAAAAACGGGCGGACGAGGCCTTCGATGAGTTTGAGACGGCGGCGCGGTTGGCTCCCAAGGATCGGGAGTATGTGACGGCGCGCGAGATGATCCGGCAGCAGCTGGTGTTCGATCATCTGACGCGGGGCAACGCGGAAATGCGCGAGAACCGCGAGATTGAAGCGCTGGCCGAGTTTCGCACCGCGCTACATCTGGATCCGCAGAATGAATTTGCCCAGCAGCGGTTGAAAGACGCGATGG
The DNA here is from genome assembly GCA_963822555.1 of Terriglobia bacterium. Lineage (GTDB taxonomy): Bacteria > Acidobacteriota > Terriglobia > Terriglobales > Acidobacteriaceae > JAIQFF01. Next base: position 960,074 of record CAWGHY010000002.1, on the reverse strand, counting down.
GAGAGTGGGCGCCGAGAACGGCATCCGCGCCGCAGGTGGTAGAAGAGTCAGACGAACTTAGGGTGATACCGAGCGCGGCCCAGGCTGACTTTCATTATCGCGGCGACAGCCGCGGACTCCTCACCCAGATTGCGTCGGCCTTCGGCGTGACGGCCAGCTTTGACGAGTCCGTGGTCTCGCGCCCGGTTCGCTTCGACATGGGGCGCGCCGATTTTTATACGGCCATGGCCGTGGCTTGCCAGATGACTCACACCTTTTGGACGCCGCTGGACAGCAAGCAGATCCTGCTGGCGGCGGAATCGGCGCAAAACCACCGGCAGTTCGATCGCATGGCGTTGCGGGCTTTTTATATGCCCGGCCTGAGCTCACCGCAGGAGTTGAATGACATTGTCAACATGCTGCGGAATGTTTTTGAAGTACGGCTGGTTACGCCGCAGCCGGGCACCAGCACGATCGTGATCCGAGCGCAGCGCAACATTCTGGACGCCGCCACGCGATTGCTGGAAGGGCTGGGCGACTCCCGCCCGGAAGTGATGCTCGACGTGCATGTCTACGAGATCACCAACAGCCTGACCCGCAACATGGGATTGCAGATTCCCAACAATTTTCAGTTGTTCAATATTCCCGCCGGCGCGCTGGCGGCGCTGGCCGGCCAGAACATACAGAGCCTCATCAACCAGCTGATCTCGAGCGGTGGCATCAATCAGTCGAGCTCGCAGGCGCTTTCCGGACTGCTCGCTCAACTCACTGGACAGCAGAGTTCGATCTTCAGCAATCCCCTGGCGACATTTGGCGGGGGCCTGACGCTCGAAGGGTTGAGCCTGGGGACGGCAATGGCGCAATTGTCACTGAACGAGAGCTCGGCAAAAACTCTGGAGCATGCCACGCTGCGAGTGGCGCAGGGCACGAATGCGACCTTTCGCGTGGGCAGCAGGGTTCCGATTCTCAATGCCAGCTTTGCGCCGGTGTTCAACACTCCGGCGATAGCGTCGGTCATCCAGAACAATTCGTTTCAAAGTCCATTTCCGTCGTTCAGCTACGAGGATGTGGGCCTGAGCATCAAGGCCAAGCCGCTGGTGAACGGAAACTCTGACGTCAGCCTCGATCTGGAACTGCAATTCCGCTCGCTGCTCGCACAGTCGTTCAACGGTGTCCCCGTAATGTCGAACCGGGAGTACAAGGGCAGTATTACGCTGAAGGATGGCGAACCGGCGGTGTTGGCCGGATCGGTCTCGAATACCGAGCAACTCAGCCTGAATGGCATTCCTGGACTCGGCGCAGTTCCAGGGCTGAACCAGGTGATGACCAGCAATAGCAAAGAAGTGGATGAAGATGAATTGCTGATCCTGATCACGCCGCGAGTGGTGAATCACGAGCCGCGACAGAACGCCGAAGTCTGGATGCAGAAGTAGGAATAAATGACGGAGTGATCGCCTGCCTAGTTCCCTTCCTTCGCGGCAAATTCGGTCAGACCTTTCAGAATTTCGTACGGCAATCCGCCCACATTGCTGATCTTTCTTCCGTTCACAAACAAGGTGGGGGTGCCGGTGACGTCGAGTGAGGCGCCCAAGGCGAGCGAGTGTTGCACCCGAGTGGCGGTTTCGGGTTTGGCGGCGCAGGCAGAGATCTCGGCTCCCTTGACACCAGCCTGATCGGCAAGCGCGGTCAGTTTTTCGTCGGCGTTGCTGGCGGTAATGTCGCTCTGCGCCGCATAGACGCTGGCGACGAATTTCCAGAAGGCGTCGGGTGAAGTGCGTCCGGTGCAGTCTGCGTAGTCGGCAGCCTTGGCCGCCCAATCGTGCGAGGGCAGCGGGAAATTCTGGAACACCAGTCGCGCGTTTTTCTCCTCCGACATGAGTTTGTCGATGGTGGGCTGAGCTTCCTTGCAATGCGGACATTGCAGGTCGCTGAACTCGACCACGGTCACAGGCGCATCGGCCGGGCCGCGGGAGGGACCGTTCATGCCTTTATCGAGCGCTTCGCGGGCGGGCGTGAAGGGATGAGCTCCAAACGGGATAATGTCGCCGACTACGGCGTGGTTGCCGTCGGTGGTGACATAAAGGCGGCTATTCTGCTGTCCCTGGGCATTGCTGAGGACAACCAGCACTTCGGTGAGTCCTTCGGCCTCGGAAGGCCGAATGGCGGCAATCTTCCAGGACACGGAGGGATCGTAGCCGAACATCTGCTTCATGAAAGCATTCACCGTCTCTTCGGAGGGCATGCGGGTACTGAAGGCAGGGACGGGTGGCGGCGCGTCCTTGGATTTGGACTTCTGTTGAGCGGCGGCCAACGAAACCAGAATCAGAATGAGAGTGCAGCAGAGCAGCGAACGACGCATGAGTTCCTTTCGAGAGCCGACTTTCCATTCGACAATCAAGGCCATGATCAGCCACCGGTTTTGGCGGCAATGGGAAGGCGGCGTCCGGAGCCGAAGGCCTTGAGAGAAATCTTAAGTCCGGGGGCAGCCTGCTGGCGCTTGTACTCGGCGCCGTCAACCATCCGAATCACCTTGCGCACCAGCGTCAGATCGTAATTATGATCGGCCGAGATCTGTTCCGCGCTGTGCAGGTCTTCAACGTATTCTTCGAGGATCGTGTCGAGGACGTCGTAGGGCGGCAGCGAATCGATGTCTTTCTGGTCGGGCCGCAATTCGGCGGAGGGTGGTTTTTCCAGGGTGGCTTGCGGAATGACGGGCCGGCGCGAATTCACGTAATAGCTGAGGCGATAGACCAGCGTCTTGGGCACGTCGGAGATCACTGCCAGGCCGCCGACCATGTCACCGTAAAGGGTGCAGTATCCCACTCCCAGTTCGCTCTTGTTTCCGGTGCTGAGGACGATGGCTCCAAATTTGTTGGAGAGGGCCATCAACAAGCCGCCGCGAGTCCGGGCCTGTATGTTTTCTTCGGTTGTATCTTCCTTGCAACCGGCAAAAACTTTTTGCAGAGTCTTGCGGTAGCTCGCGAAAATATCGGTAATGCAAAGCAGTTCGAAGCGAATGCCGAGATTGTGAGCCAGGGAGCGTGCGTCGTCGATCGAGCCCGGCGAGGAGTACGGTCCGGGCATGCCGACGCCGATTACGTTTTCGGGCCCGACGGCATCGGCTGCGATACAGGCGGTAAGAGCGGAATCGATACCGCCGCTCAGCCCGATGATTACGCGCTGGAAGCCGCACTTGCGCACATAATCACGCGTGCCCAGAACGAGAGCGGCGTAAGCGCTGGCTTCTTCTCCGGAGATCTGCTGGTGAATTTCGCCGGTCAGACTGTCAGAGTCGAAGTACACCAGATCTTCTTCAAATGATTTGCCCTGTGCGATGACTTCGCCGGCGGAATTCAGCGCCAGACTGGAGCCGTCGAAAACCAGGCTGTCGTTACCGCCGACCTGGTTGACCATGACGACGGGCACTTTGTCGTGGCGGGCGATAGTGGCCAGCATCTCGCGGCGCAGTTCGCGTTTGCCCATCCAGAAGGGCGAGGCGGAAATGTTCAGCACGAAGTTGCCACCGGCCTGAACCAGCGACTCGACCGGATCCAGCGTGTAGAGGCGTTTGTTCCAGAAATGTTTGTCGTTCCAGGCATCCTCGCAGATGGTCAACGCCATTTGCTTCCCGCTGAGGGGAAACAGCGACTGGCTTCGCGCCGGCGCGAAGTTGCGCATTTCGTCGAAGACGTCGTAAGTAGGGAGAAGCATCTTCGACTGCAGGAAAGCGATAGCGCCATCTTTAAGCAGAGCGGCCGAATTCATAACCGACTTGCCGGTCTCGGCATCGGCCGGGGTGACCAGACCGCAGATGACCGCGATGCCGCGGGTGTCGGCGGCGATACGTTCCGCAGTTTCACGGTTGCGGGTTACGAATGAAGGACGTTCGACCAGGTCTCGAGGAGGGTAGCCGCAGACCGAGAGTTCGGGGAACAGGATAAGTCCGGCCCCGGCGGATCGTGCCTGTTGCGCGTAGTCGATGATCTTGGCGGCGTTGCCGTTGAAATCTCCAACCGTGGGATTGATTTGTCCCAGCGCGATCTTCACGCTTCCAGTGTAAAGGGGATGGTACGCGGGAGCCAAATCAGCCGTTCGTATGGGCGCGAGCGCCCGCGCTCATACCTACACCGCTACTTGGGCTGCGGTGGGCCGTCCTGACCGAGCGGGTCGGGGGGCGGGCCGGGTGTCGGAGCTCGACCGCCTGCCGGGGAGGCCGTATCAATTTCCTCTCCTGGGCGGCGCAACGTGGGTGCATCAGGCGGACGAACTTCAGGTTCAGGCGAACTCTTGGCGACCGTGGGCGGCAGATCCACTTCGCGCTCGGTGTGGATGATTTTCTCGCCATCCACCTTCATGCTTTCGAGACGAACCACTTCGTCGCCGACGAGGCGGACGAAGTCGACGTCCTGAGGGGGCTCGCCGTAGATCCACTCTTCGTATTCAACTTCGCCATCTTTCTCGCGAATTTTCTTGGGCGGACGGCCTTTGGAGGCGAGGACCATCTCCCGATTCATACCCACCAGCACCTGGTGCGCCTTGATGGCGTCCCGCGTCTTGGGCGGAAGGGTCTCAAGGTAGGCTTCCATCGCCGACTTGGCGTTGAAGTCAAATACAGGGCGGAGCAAAGCCTTCAGCTCCTGCGGATTCAGGTCGGGCACATAACCGTTGAAGACCAGGTCCACGTAGGAGCCGCGCGGGTTGGCAGCCGCGTCGCTGGGAGTACTCATGGTCGCCGAACCGCTGATCTGGATGTGCTGGTACCACTTTTGTCTCTTGACCGGGCCGCCGTTGATTTCGAAGTGAATGCGGTCGCTCTTTACCAGCACCTCGCTGATGCGGGCCTGGTCGCCGGGCTTGGCCGCGGGCCCCCACATGGCGAGCTTGTTCTGCAGCTCTTCGCCGCTCGGCGAGAGAGTTCCATCCTTGTTCAGGGTCAGACCGGTCTTTCCCATGGGAAAGGGCGCGCGGATGTAGACCAGTTCAGAATTGAAGGTGCGAATCAGATCCATCCGGGTTTGCTTGGAAATGTGAGGGGCCTGATCGTCGGCGCTGACCACAACTATGCAGCAGAGAAGGACGGGTAACAGGACTGGAGCGAAACGTGGGTTCATACGACACCCCGAGCCGACGAATGGCTTGATTATAGCGCCGTCTGGCGGCGAATAAAACGGAATGTTCGGAAAGTTAACGAAAGAATATCTCCTGCGGCCACGTGCAGGGCTCAGGCCGACCAGACGTGCAGTCCGTTGCGCGCCACTTGCAGCGGGAGGACGTGGCCGCCGTTGTCACCGATGGCAGTTGCGACCCGGCTGGCGGCGCCTTGTTCAACCAGGAAGATGACACAACCTCCGCCGCCGGCGCCGCAGGCTTTGGCGGCGCGTCCGCCATGGCGGCCGGCCGCTTTGATCAGTTTGTCGATGAGGGGAGTGGTAATCCCCGGCGCATTGGTGCGGCGCAGCTTCCACTCCTCGCGCAGCAGGCGGGCAACTTCGTCCCATTTGGCGTCGGCCAAAGCCTGGTGCATGGCGCGGGCGATTTCGACGATGCGTTCGAAGTTGCGGAAGACGCGCTTGTCGCCATTGATGTGCGCCTTGAAGACCTCCCAGTTGTTGATGCCGGACTTGCGCGGCGCGCCGGTATAAGCCAGCACAAAGCGGGATTCGATTTCTTCCGGCGCGACCGCGATGGCTTCGCGATGAATGCCGTCGGCGTCGAGATGAATCGCACTGGCTCCGCCGTAGAGCGCGGGATAGTAATCCTGACAACCAGTGGGGACCTGGATAATCTGCGCCTCGACGTTTTGGGCAATCACTCGCATCTGTTCGAGCGTAAGGTTGCGCCCGGTGAAGCGAGCGAGAGCCGCGGTGCTGGCGATCATGAGCGCGGACGACCCAGAGATGCCGGCGCCCGCGGGAGACTCGGAATCGGTTTCCATCAGAAGGCCTTCCTTGGGGGCAAAGAACTGAAGCAGCCGGGCGCCAAGAGGAAGGCGAAAACGGTTGGCTGCGCGCAGTTCATCGAAGCTGGAGAAGTCTTCTTCGCGGCGAGTGTCGACCGAGCGCAGGTGGATGCGCCTGCCTTTGAGCGGCGTAATCCGGCAAGTCGTGAGGATGTTGACCGCAAAATTCACGGTCAGCGCGCCGGGATGGAACAGATAGAGCGGCCAGAGATCGATAGTGCCGCCCGCCAGATCCGCGCGGCAGGGAGCCTGGGCGATGATGGTCGGCCCGCTGGCGCCGTAAGTGGTTTTTATCATGCTGTGTTTTACCACGAGCCGGAGGGGAAGGTTGAGAACAAGAACGATACTGGGGATCGGTTCAGAAACAGCGCAATGTCATCCTGAGCGCAGCCAGCGCATTCGCTGGCGAATGGGCTGACGGAGTCGAAGGACCCCTATGAGCAGTGAACACTTGCATTGACGGGATTTTCGATCACGACCCATCCCCCTGGCTGCTGTTTAGGCGATAGGGTCCTTCGACTGCGTGGCCGCTTCGCTCAGGATGACATAGGGACGAGGTTGCTAAGAGAGATTAGCAGCAAATCCTTCGTTGACAAGCTTGGGGGTTTGCCGCACACTCGGCCTATATAGCTGCTGCCACTGGCTGGGCGGAGGCTATTGCCGGCTCGCAACAGGTTGTAAACATGGCTCCTATCCCTCCCCTTACCCCAACTCCTCCCGAATCCGCGGGAGCGAGGGTTCCTGCGCGAAATCGATCTGAAATCTTCGAAGAAAGCATCCAGCAGTCGAACGCCAACCTGGTCTATGTGAAGTTGCGGAAGATGATCGCATCTGACGCACAGACGACAGACACCGTCCTGGGCGCTATTGCAGTAGCGGCGCATTCGCTGACCGGCGCTACCGGGGCGGCGGTCGCGATGCCCCGGGATGGAGCCGTCGTCTGCGTCGGGCGAAGCGGGGAAACCGCACCTGAACTGGGCGCCCGCCTCAATGTGGATTCAGGCATCTCGGGAGAGTGCCTGCGCACGGGCGTGATTATGCGCTGCGACGACGCCAGCCGGGATTTTCACGTCGATGCCGAAGTCTGCCGGCAGTTGGGATTGCAATCCATTGCGGTAGTCCCGCTGCGCGGACAGTACGGCAGAGTGGGCGTGCTGGAGGCTTTCTCCACCGAGTCCTACGCCTTTACCGAAGAAAAGATGGATATCCTGGGACGGCTCGCGGGATTGGCCGAGGCGGCTTGGGCCCGAGGAGCGGTCGCGAAGGCTCCGTTGGCCGAAGAGCCTGTGGCCGTGGCCCCGCTGATCACTCCCATCGTCGAAACTCCTGTGCAGGAGTTTGTCCCGGTCGTGGATCCAGTTCCGTTAGCGGAAGTGCGAGAGGCGCTCGCGCCTTTCGCGCCACCAGCCTCGCGCTTCCCAGGAAAATGGGGATATCCAATTTTGGCTGGCGTAGCGTTGCTGGCGGTGGTGTTGCTATCGGTCTATGGTTGGAAAGCCTGGTACCGGTCGAGTATTGCTTCGAAGTCCGCTCCACCGGTTGCCGGTTCCTCGATGGCTGCGACGGAGAGTGGGGACGCTGCGGCTGAAGTTTCGTCTCCGTCCTTCGGGCAAGCAGGCATGCCATCCAAAGAGTCGCCTGCTATCCCCGTAACGAAGACCGCCCAGACAGGGGGCGCCTCTGACCTGGTTCGACGGCAGGCGCGGTCGGCGCGGTCTGCGAACCGCAAAGCGCAATCCAATTCGCTTGCGGCGGGCGACGATGTTCCTCAGCTTGCGGCCTCGAATGCAGACCCTGCCGATCTTGAGAAGGCGCTGGTGGCAACCCCGGCTCTACCTCAGCTTGGTGTTCCCGTCTCGCAAGGAACGGCTGGAGGCGTTCTGGTGCACAAGGTTCAGCCTCTCTACCCGGCGGAAGCGCGGCGCATGCATGTGCAAGGCGATGTGGTCATCGACGCGGTGGTCACGGCACAGGGACAGGTTAACGATTTGAAACTGGTGAGCGGCGATCCCATGCTTGCGCAGGCCGCCATGGACGCGGTTCGCAGATGGCGATACACGCCGTACTCCTTGAACGGGCAGCCGATTCCCAAGGAGACCAGGATTACGATCAGCTTTATCGCGCCGCAGTGATCTTCAAATGGTGACGAGATTTACAACGCGGTGAGATTCAAAGCGCGCCGCACGGATCCGCGTTCCTGCTGAATTTTTTCCTGCAGTAAGGTGATGGCGTAGATCAACTGCTCCGGGCGGGGTGGGCAACCGGGAACGTAGACATCCACCGGAATGACCTGGTTGACGCTTTGGACCAAGGCGTAATTGTTGAACACGCCGCCGGAAGTCGCGCAGGCCCCCATGGAGATGACCCATTTAGGTTCAGGCATCTGCTCCCAGAGTTGACGGATAACCGGCGCCATCTTATTGGAGACGCGGCCGGCGATGATGATGAGATCGGACTGGCGGGGTGACGGACGAAATACCTCGGCCCCGAAACGGGCGATGTCGAAGCGGGAGGCGCCCATGGACATCATTTCGATAGCGCAACAGGCCAGGCCGAAAGTGAGCGGCCAAATGGAATTTTTGCGCATCCAATTCACAGCCGAATCGAGCGTGGTCAGAACGACGCCTTCGGGTGTGGGGCTGCCGTAGGTCAGCTCCTTGACGACTTTCTTGCCGTTTTCGGTGGTTATGTAAGGCCCAAAATCAAGTCCGTTCGCCATGAGGTTTATTGTAAACCAGCCGGGAGAACGTTAGGTGCGTAAGCCGTAGGTTGAGGACCGAAACGGACCGAGGAGCGAAAGACGTCTCACGCGCCGGTCTGAGGCCCATGCCGTGGCCGTTTCTTCCGACCCTTCGGGTCTATTCCATTTGGGCTCGTTTTACCCCACGGCTTGCGCCGTGGGCTATATTCTTTGCGCCGCTTCGCGGCTCAGGCCGTGAGCTATATTTATTGCGCTTCCGGTTCATGCCGCGGGCCATATTTTTTTGCGCTTCGCGGCTCATAAGGAGCAATCGCCATGCCTTCCCTGCCCGACAATGGAATGGCTCACCTGAGCAGTCCCTATACGTTCGCGGAAACCATGAAGCGGGTCGAGTCCCTGCTGCAGATGCAGGGGCTGAAAATATTTTGCCGCATTGACCACAGCGGCGAAGCCGAGAAGATCGGATTGAAGATGCCGCCGACTCAAGTGCTTATCTTCGGAAGCCCCAAGGGAGGCACGCCGCTGATGATTGCGTCGCCTACGGTCGCGATCGATCTTCCCCTGAAGGCATTGATCTGGGAGGACGGAGGCGGTAAAGTCTGGGTCTCCTATAACACGCCGGAATATCTCAAACAAAGGCATGACCTCCCGGACGAGCTGCTAAAGAATATCGCCGGTGCGGGGCCCCTGCTGCAAAAAGCTGTAGGATAGATGCGCAATAATATCCCCCTTCTAGGAGAAAACCGAATGGCTGAGTCGAAGTCTACCGAAAACGAAAAAGAGATTACACGCGAGCGGTTGGCCGAGCTTTTGAACGAAGATCTTTCCCGCGAGTATCAGGCAATCATCGGATACGTGGTGTATTCGCAGGTGCTGAAGGGCGCGGAATACATGAACATCGCGGACCAGCTGGCGCTGCACGCCAAGCAGGAACTGGACCATGCCTTGACCATTTCGCGGCAGATCGATTATCTGGGAAAAATGCCAACCGTGACTCCCAAAGCGGTCAAGACATCCGATAAAGCGAAAGACATGCTGCGCTTCGATCTGGACAATGAGAACGAGACGGTACGAAATTACCGTGACCGGATCCGCCAATGCGAAGCCCTGGGAGAATTTGCCATGGCGGAGCAGATCCGGCAGATCCTCATGCAAGAACAAGACCACCAGATTGATTTGGCCACCGCGCTGGGCGTGGAAGTCCCGAATGTGGGGTCCAGAGTAAAACGAGGCTAATCATCGTTTCGAAGTGTGGCGCGGACATTCTTATCCGCTGTTTTTGAATTCGGTTTTGAACTGGGTTTGAATTGAGTTCAGGCAAAAACCAACTTCAAAGGTGGCGGACAGGAGTGTCCGCTCCACATACCTGATTACCTGCCGAATTCGGCGCTCAGGCGGGCCAACTGTTGGCGGTCTTCGGATTTTTCGGAGAGGAATTCCACACCGTACAAGTAAACGCTTCGGTTGCGGACTTTGCCGCGAACCCTGACCGGCACATCGGTGTGAGGGGTTTTGAATTCAACTTTTACCTGGCTTCCCACGGGCAGGTTGGCGGCGGCAAAGAGACAAATTCCGCCTTCACCGAAGCGGACGCCGCGACCATCGACGACAGTTGTTTCAGGAGATTGATCGACCACGACCCGCACCGAGGCATCAAAGGGAAAACGCTGCCAGCGGCGCCGATTTACAGACTGCTGCATCACGTTCCAACTTCCCACACTTTATTTGGCTAGCGACGTTTCTCAATTGAAAACCCCGCGTCCCTGTGGTTCGCCAGGGTATAAAGTATGCGACTGTTCTGCTTCGGGAAAGTTACGGGAGTGCAACCCCGCGGTAACGAGCCGAGAGATGGATCTACACGCATCGGTCTGGGTGTTGGGCCAGGTCCGTTCTGCCGCTCTTCGGAGCTGTTCGATTTAATCCGTCTTACCCACGGCTTGCGCCGTGGGCTTCATTCTGACGCCGCTCCGCGGCTGGCGGCGGTTGGCTCGACTAAAGTCGAGCCCTTCCCTCTTTGATCGTTATCGTTTTCTGGGGAACACTACGGATTCAGCACGATTTTGCCAAACATTTGACTCTTTTCCATCAGCTCATGGGCGGCGCGGGTTTCGCTGAGGGGAAAGACGCGATCGACGACGGGATGAAGACGTCCGGCAAAAACGTGGCTTAGCACTTCGCGCAATTCACTCATCGTGCCCATGTAGCTGCCGAGGAGCGAAAGCTGGCGCGAGAATAAGAAACGCAAGTCAATGCTCGCATTAAATCCGGTGGTCGCGCCGCAGGTGACCAGTGTGCCGGCAGGCTTGAGGCATTTCACACTCTCGTCCCAGGTGGCGGAGCCTACGTGCTCGATGACGATGTCTACGCCTTCCTTGTTGGTCAGCTTGCGGACTTCTTCGGAAATTTTCTGCTGGTAATGGTTGATGCCGTGATCTGCGCCCAGGGCGTAGGCCTTCTCCAGTTTTGTCTCGTCGCCCGCGGTGGTGATGACGCGGGCGTGAAAAAGTTTTGCGATCTGGATGGCCGCAATGCCTACGCCGGAACTGGCGCCGAGTACCAGCACGGTCTGTCCCGGACGAATGTTGGCGCGGCCGACCAGCATGTGCCACGCGGTGGTAAAGACCAGAGGCAGGCTGGCGGCCTGGTTGAAGTCGAGTTTGTCAGGAATCGGAATCACATTCACGACCGGGACTGCGATCAGTTCGCAATTCCCGCCGTCGACACGATTGCCCAGGACGGTGAACTCGGGGCACTGGTTTTGAAGTCCGGCGGCGCACTTGGCGCAGTGATTGCAGAAATGCATGGGCGCCAGCAGAACCCGCTGGCCGGACTGGAGGCAAGTGACGTATTCGCCGACCTCAACGATCTCCCCGGCAATGTCGGCACCAAGGATGTGCGGCAGCTTCACACCGGGAAGACCCTTGCGGGTCCATAGATCGACATGGTTCAGGGCGCAGGCTTTGATGCGAACCAGAACCTGGTCTGGACGCGGCCTGGGATCGGACACATCTTCGTAGCGCAGAACTTCGGGACCACCGAATTCGTGGAAGCGGACGGCTTTCATCGATCCTCCGAGGAACTCAAGCTACCACAGGCTTGACAGCGATTTGTGCCCCGTCGATCACGAAGATGGTTTGGCAGAGCGGTCTTTAGTACGCTGGCCAAGCGCCAGCAGCCCCGGAGTGATGATCCGGGGCTTATTTTTGTTGTTTGACTCTGCCTGTTAACCGACTGATAATCAAGCTGGAATGGACCTCTACGAGGAGATTGTCAAGTTGCGGCGGGAGGGGCGCCGGGGGGCGGTGGCAACCATCGTCAACGTGCGCGGATCGGTTCCCTCTTTTGAAACCGCCAAGATGCTGGTGCGCGATGACGGCTCGATCGTGGGCACGATTGGCGGCGGGTGCGTCGAGGCCGAAATCTGGCAGGCGGCGCGAGAAGTGATGGAAAGCGAGAAGTCCCGTACCCTGACTTTCAATCTCAATCAGGATCCCAAGTTCGACACCGGATTGGTCTGTGGCGGCACGCTCGATATTTTCGTCGAGCCGATTCTGCCTCCAGCGTTGCTTTACATTTTCGGCGCGGGTCACGTCTCGGTGAATCTTTACCAGGTCGCAAGAGGTGCCGGGTTCGATGTCACCGTGGTGGATGATCGCGAATCCTATGCCAACCGGGAACGTTTTCCCGAAGCGCAAGAGATTATTGCTGAAGATTTCGACCGGGCCATGGCGCGTCTCAGTCCCGGCGAGTCGGCCTACCTGGTGATCGTTACGCGCGGACATCGGGACGACATGCGGATTTTGCGCTGGGCGGTACAGACCCGGGCCCGGTATATCGGAATGATCGGATCGAAGCGCAAGACCATCACGATTTTTCAAGAGCTCACCAAAGAAGGCCTCTCGCCGGAACTGTTCGAGCGGGTGCATGCTCCGATCGGGCTCGATATCGGAGCCATTACGCCGGAGGAAATTGCGGTTGCGATTACAGCCGAGCTGATCGCCGCGCGCCGGAGCGTAGAGCGAGATCTGCCGCATATGAGCTGGTTCCATTCACGCAAGTCGGAAGCTAGCGAGCTAGCGGAAACATTGCAAGATTCGGAAGAGGATGTTTAAACCGCGAATGATGATGCAGGTACGTCAGCGGCTCAGGCCCTCACGGTTGCCGACAGCAAATGCAGCGCTGAGCGCTGCTCCACCCGAATGCCAATTCTCTTTTCGATTAGCCATCCCTAACCGCCAAAGTTTGCTATCTTCCCTACATGAGCAGGGCGCCCAGTTGGTGCGGAGTGATATTGGCGGCGGGTGAATCCTCGCGCATGGGATCGGACAAGGCGCTTTTGCCCTGGCCTCCGGCAGCTACCGGTGTGCCGTTTTCGGGCGAGACCTTTTTGTCGGCCGCGATTCGCTCCTTGAGTTCCGCCACCGATCAGGTGGTGGTAGTCGTCGGCAATAACGAAGCCCAGTTGGCTCCCGTGGTCTACGCCGCAGGCGGATCGCTGGTGCGGAACCCCACGCCGGAAGGCGGCCAGTTCAGCTCGCTGCGGGTGGGCCTGCAGGAAGTGCTGAATCTGGGGCGGGATGCTGCGATGATTACGCTGGTGGATCGGCCGCCCGTCGGCTCCTCTGTCCTGGGCAGTCTGCGAGCGGCGTTTGAAGTTGCGGCGTCTGAAATCTGGGCGGTGGTGCCGGAATACCATGGCCGGCACGGACATCCTTTCCTGGCGGGGCGCGAAATGATCGAGGCCTTCCTTAAAGCTCCGGCCACCGCCAATGCCAGAGAAGTTGAACATCAGCACCGTCAGCATCTGCTGTATGTTCCAGTTGAGGACCCAAATGTCGCGATCAATGTGAACACCCCCGAGGACTATGCCGAGTTGTTGAATCCTCAAGTGAGATAATTCCTTCCATCCGAATGCATCCAGAGAGCACAAAATTGAACTCTGCTACCCGGACCACTGACTTCATTCAGACGGTTTTGCAGTTAAACCCCCGACTCGCTGTTTTTGACTGTGACGGCACGCTTTGGACTGGCGATTCCGGATTCGGTTTTTTCGATTGGGAGCTCAACCGCGGCCTGGTTTCCGACGACGTGGTCCGCTGGGCCCGCGCGCGCTATGAGGACTACCTCGCGGGCACGGTCAGCGAAGACGATATGTGTGCCGAAATGGTGACCATCAATCGCGGTCTGCCCGTGGCCGACGTGGTGCAGGCGGCCGAGGAATTTTTTGAGGCGAAGATGGTCAGCGGGTTTTTCCCCGAGATGAAAGACCTGGTGCTCCGGTTGCATGACGCGGGCAGCGAACTGTGGGCGGTATCGTCGACCAGCGAGTGGGTGATTCGAGCCGGAGTGAAGCATTTCGGAATTCCTGCCAACCGCATACTGGGCGCGGCAGTCGACGTCAAAGACGGCAAAGTGACTGACACGGTGATCCGCGTGCCCAGCGGCAAGGGTAAGCCGGATGCGATCCACGAAGTGATTGCGCGTATTCCGGATGCAGTCTTCGGAAATTCCATCTGGGATGTCGATATGCTGGCGATCGCACGGCATCCGTTTGCGATTAATCCGACGCCGGAGTTGGTGACTATTGCCAGTGAGCGCAAGTGGCCGGTTTATCATCCCGAACCAGTTGTCGGTTTTTAGTTCCCGGTTCTCAGTTTCTGGAGGGCTGCGGCCAGCGTGTCTAGCGCCAGGTGACTGGCATGGGTTGACGTTGGGGGCAGACCTCCGAGGGCGCGCACCAATTCTTCGCGGCGCAGCTGGCGGGCCTCGACGATAGTTTTTCCCTGCACCAACTCGGTGAGTTGCGAGGCACATGCCATAGCGGGAACGCAACCTTGAGCCAGAAATCGAATCTCTTCGACGCGCCCGCCGGACAGGCGCAGAGTCAGCTTTAAAACATCGCCGCAGGCCGGGTTCTCGATCTGGGCGGAAGCGTCGGGATTCTTCACTTCTCCGGTGTTGCGGGGGTGCTGAAAGTGATCGAGAACCTGAGGCGAGTACATCGGAAAAGATTGTAACGGAAGCTCAAAGGCTGTCGTCGAAGTCCACTTCGATGGGGTCAATCAGCGGAATCAGCCAGGTCAGTAATCGCTGATGGACGGGGTGCGATCCGTAGACTTCGAGTGCAGACTGATTCGCGAATTTCATTACGCCTCCCAGTTCATAGCCCTGTCCACGAGGCGATGTATTCACTCCAACCGAGGTTTCCAGCAGACCGGGAATTTGACCCTGGAGCTTCCGGATCTCGGTGATGACGGCCTGTTTTTGATCGTCGGTGACGCCGGACTTCCAGCGAAACGCAAACATGTGGATGAACATGAGGGCGTGAAACCTCCCGCGAGATTGTAAACGATGAGGCACTGTACGATGGAGGCGGTGAGTTCCGACTACACTCCGCGGCGCGTGGTGTGCCTGCAGCCCAGCGCTACAGTGATTTTGGCAGGGATCGGCGAACTCGACCGGGTCGTTGCCTGCACGAAATATTGCGCCGATGTTTGTCCCGAAGTCAGAGCCGGTGGACGAAGCATTATTGCCGATTCGTGGACAGCGCAGAGCCGGCAGATCCTGGCGGCGCGTCCTGACCTGGTGATCGCCGCTGTTCCCTATCAGGAACAAGCGGTCGTGGAAATCCTGAAGGCAGGAGTTCGGTTCCTTGGCCTGGCGCCGCGGACATTGATGGATATCTATACCGACATTGCGACCATCGCCGGCGCGGTGGGCGCGACTGAACGGGGGCAGGCTTTAATCACGAAGATGCAGCGGGAGATCGAGGCGGTCAGGCAGCAGGTGAGCGGGATGGAGCGTCCTCGGGTCTTCTGCGAAGAATGGGGCAAGCCGGTGATTGCCTCGCAACCCTGGGTGGCAGAACTGGTGGAGGCGGCGGGCGGTGAGTGCGTGGGCGACCCCGGGACACAAACATCGGCGGAAGCGATTCTGGCGATGGATCCCGAGGTAGTGGTGGCGGCCTGGTGCGGCGCGGGCGATCGCGTGCCGCTGCAGAAGATTGTCCGCGAGCGGAAGTGGCAGCAAATGTCGGCGGTGCGGGAAGGCCGGGTTTATTGCATCAGCGACGAACTCTTGAACACCCCTGCGCCTACCCTGGTCGACGGTTTGAAGGCGTTGGCGGCGGCGATTCACCCCGGTTCTTTTCCACAACCCGAACGGCTAAGATGTATAAACGATTCGCGGGCTCGGACAGATGCACATCGGTCGGGCTAATCCAGGCTCTCTATGCCTTCTGGTTCGAAATTCGCGGAAGTTAAAGAAGAAATCGACCGCGTCAACCAAGCCGCAGGATCGGTGGAAGACTTCATGTGGGAAACCGTGAAGCTGCTACATGATCGCATGCTGAAATATAACTGGGTCGGTTTCTATATGCTGGAAAACAAGCCGCAGGATTCGCATCCCCGGATGCTGGCGCTGGGGCCCTTTCAGGGAGCCATGACACCGCACACCCGCATTCCCCTGAATCAGGGTATTTGCGGCGCCGCCGCTACCATGGGCAAGACCATCGTGGTGGACGATGTCACTCTGGACAATCGTTATCTGGCATGTTCCACGGAAACCAAATCCGAAATCGTCGTGCCCGTGTTTGTCCGCAATAAAGTCGTCGGTGAGCTGGACGTCGACAGCCACTTCCCCGCCGCCTTCGGTGATGAAGACCGCAAACTGGTGGAGTATTGCGCCTCCCTGGTAGGCAAACAACTAGAAAAGCTTGCCGGATGAGCAGTGAGAAAGACCAGGCTCGCACGATCCAACCCGGCCAACCCGAAGTGGCGCGCCGTTCGCAGCGGCCCTCCTCGCCGTCGGTAAAGCAAGTGGTCGCAGCGTTGATTTTCAAGGCTGACCAGATACTGGTCTGCCAGCGCACCCGCCATCAGACCATGCCTCTGAAATGGGAATTTCCCGGCGGAAAGATTGAAGAGGGCGAACAGCCACGCGCCGCGCTGCACCGGGAGTTGAATGAAGAACTAGGCATCGACGCCACCATTGGCGAGGAGGTGGCGCGCATTCGGCACGAATATAAGAATGGGTCGGCGGTCGAATTGCGCTTCTATGCAGTACGCGAGTACAAAGGCGAAATCGAGAACAGAATTTTCAAAGATATGCAGTGGGCCACGCGATCCGATCTGCCTTCATTCGATTTCCTGGAAGCCGATCGGCAACTGGTGAGAGAACTCGCCGAAGGCAAGATCGCCTGAAGTTGTTCGAAGAATAAACCCTTTCAAGTTAGCCGGAGCCGCCTCGCAGCGTCCAGAACCAGGCCAGGGTCAAGGCCACCATGACCACCGTGGTAGTCCAGGCGATGACGTTATACATCGGGGAGCACACATACTCTCCCATTAGTTCCTTCTTGTTTACCAGCAGCAGCATGAAAATGAGAACAAAAGGCAGCACCAGCCCGTTCACGACCTGAGACAGAATGGAAATCTTCACCAGGGGAATATTCGGCATCAGGATAACTCCCGCCCCGGCCACGATGAGGATGGTGTACAGCCAGTAGAAGACCGGAGCTTCCCCAAATCTTTTTCCCACTCCGGACTCAAATCCCAGGCCTTCGCAAACCGCGTAGGCAGTGGAGAGCGGCAGAATCGAAGCGGCAAACAGCGAAGCGTTGAATAATCCAATAGCGAAGAGAATGTAGGCGTAGTCTCCCGCCAGGGGATGGAGGGCCTGCGCCGCATCCTTGGCATCGCTGATGTTGTGGTAGCCGTGAACATAAAGCGTGGACGCGCAGGCCACGATGATGAACCAGGCTACGATATCCGTGAAAATGCAGCCTGCCACCACGTCCAGGCGGGAGGCTTTGTATTGGCGGCGCGTTACTCCCTTCTCGACGATGGACGCCTGCAGATAGAACTGCATCCAGGGCGCAATGGTGGTGCCCACGACTCCGATCACCATGTACAGGTAATCCTGGCGCAAGAACATTTCCTTGTGCGGCGGGACAATGGTGGCTTCGAGCGCCTGCAGCCATGCCGGTTTGGCGAGAACTCCGGCGACAATGTAAGTGAGATAGAAAAACGAGGCGGCGAGAAATACCTTTTCGACCGACTTGTACTGGCCCTTGACCACGATCAGCCAGACGATGACCGCACAAACGGGAACGGTGTAGTACTTGTTGAGGCCGAACAGCTCCAGACTGCCGGCGATGCCGGCAAATTCCGTCACCACGTTGCCGAAGTTGACGATGACCAGGCCGATCATCATGAGGAAGGTGATGCGGAATCCAAACTCTTCGCGAATCAGGTCGCTCAAGCCTTTGCCGGTGACGGCGCCCATACGGGCGGCAATCTCCTGCACCACAATCAACGCCACCGTGATGGGGATCATGGTCCAAAGCAGCATGTGGCCGAACTGGGCCCCGGCCGCGGAATAGGTCCAGATGCCACCGGCATCGTTGTCTACGTTCGCGGTAATGAAACCGGGACCGACGACCGCGAAGAAGATCAGCAGCCGGATTTTCCAGCGTTTCAGGAAGGTCATGCGCGGACCGGAGATCGTTTAGTGACCGATCAGCATAAATGGACAGGGGAAATCTGGATAGCTGAAAGAGCGGAAAGCGTCGTCGGTCCTTGGCCGTTGGTCGTTGGGCCTGAACAGCCAGCGTATTGAGGCTTGGCCAATGGCCAAAGACCAAGGACACGACCGCTTTTTACAGATTGGCTCGCAGCAGGCTGATGATGTCGTCGGAGGTGATGACTCCGGTCAGCTTCTTGTTGTCGTCGACCACCGGCAGCGTCGAAAGGTTGTACTTGTCGAACAGTTCCGCGACCTCTTTTTCCTTGGAGCCTGCGTGGGTGGAGATCAGAGGCTCCTGGGTTAGCGAAAGCATGGGAGAGTCAGGCGTGGCCAGTACGATCTTGGCCAGTGGAACGGCCCCGGCCAGGGTGCCGTGCGAGTCCACCAGGTAAATTGTGCTGACGGTTTCGACTCCTCCTTCAAACCGACGGAGGGCGTCGATGGCGTCGCGCACCGTAGCGCTCACACTTACCGCCAGATACTCGGTATTCATCCGGCCAGCGGCCGTATTTTCCTTGAACTCCAGGAGCTCGACCATCTCCTTGCGTTCCTGGGGCTGCATTTCCAGAAGAATTTCTGAAGTGCGTTCTTCCGGTAGATCGGCCAGCAGATCGGCGGCCGCATCCGGTTCCATTTCTTCGACAATTTCGGCCGCGCGTTCGGAATCCAGAGACTCGAGAATCGCCTTCTGTACTTTAGGCTCGACCTCTTCCAGGGCTCCTGCCGCAACGTCTCCCTGCAGGGTCTCGAAAACTGCCTCGCGCTCGTCAGGAGCCAACTCTTCCACGATGTCGGCGATGTCGGCGGGATGGAGTTTGGCCAGGCGTTCGTGCGAGATTTTCAGTTTTACCCGGCGGGCAGGGTCGGTTTCGATGAGATCGACGAAGTCCCAGGGGATGGTTCGCGGAGGGATTTGCCGCAAGAGGGCACGCAACGCCACCACGGGAACCATGCCCTTGAGCAATCGCCGGATTGCGCCGCGCGGGCCGACATCCACCGAGCCCACTTTGAGGACGGGGCGGTTGGCGACAGACTCCTGAAGCAGGTCCAGGTCGTTCACCCGGACCACTTTTCGTCCGAACACGTCGATGACCTGTTGGTCGAGGAGGTCGCGTGCCAGCAGGAGCATGCCTTCCCCATCGCCTGCGGCCCAGTCGACGGTGGCAACGTCGCTGCGAATGCCGCCGTTGATCGAGGTGATAGAGCTGAAAGGCAACAGGCGATCGCCCGTGCTGGTTCGAATAATCAGGACCGCCACGCGGGCCCGATCTTCCTGTGGGACCAGCCCAACCTCGCGCACCTTGCCACAGCGGCTTCCGGCCGTGTCGAACACCGGCGTGCCCAACAGCTCGGTGAGCGCAAAGGTCAGCATGCCTCCGAGAATACTCAACTAGCGGACAAGAATCCACAGGAGCTTTCGAGTGCCAGCCTTGGTATCGCCGGCCCGAGGGGCGGGCAACCCCCGGCTCTTTTTGCGGTCGGATGGCCAATGAAACATTCAACCGCGGAGGGCGAGACGCCCTCCGGACAACCGGCGGGGCGCCGGCGCTACCAAAGACAAATCCAGCTCCGCGTTGACATTTCCGGGGCGTAAGGGCAAACTACCGCATTCGCTGCAACCGCGCATTTCGGCCACGGCTAAGAAATCGCCAAAGGCAGAAACGCGGGGCGGCGAAGATTCCAGGTCCGCAAGCTGTACCTAATCTTTGCCATGACCGAACAGAAGGTCTCCTACACGTTAGATTCGACGCTGGAGACCGTTGACAGCGCCGAGCAGGCAGCCAGTCGGATAGCGACCGAAGCGGGCTTTGACGACGACGAGGTCATGCGGATTGCCATGGCCGTGCGGGAGGCTGCGGTCAATGCCGTCCTTCACGGTAATGCGTACGATCCCGGCAAGAAGGTCAGTCTTGCTTTTGAACAGACCGGCGGGACCCTGGTGATCACGATCAAAGACCAGGGCAAGGGTCTGGATCCGGACAAGATTCCCGATCCCCTGGCGCCGGAAAATCTTTTGAAGACGTCAGGCCGGGGCATATTTCTTATACGTTCGTTCATGGATGAGGTGGTGATCAGCCCCTCCCACACGGGCACCGAAATTAAACTAGTCAAGCACGTCCACGGTCCATCCGAGGGCGTTAAGGAGGCTTCCCAGTGAGCATGAAGACCAGTACACGCCAGGTTGACGGCGTCACCATCGTGGATTGCAGCGGCCGCATCACTCTCGGCGAAGGCAGCGTGATACTGAAGGATGTGGTGCGCGAGCTGCTTTCGAAAGGCCAGAAAAAGATCCTGCTCAATCTCGGAGACGTGAACTACATCGACAGCTCGGGCATCGGCGAGCTGGTCAGCGCTTTCACCACCGTGCGCAACCAGGGCGGCGAACTCAAGCTGCTCAACCTCACGAAGAAAGTTCACGACCTGCTGCAAATCACCAAGCTGTACACCGTTTTCGACGTGAAAGACGACGAAGCGAGCGCAGTCAAGTCGTTCAGCTAGGCTTCCCTTCTATTCATTTCTGGCGAGGGCCGGTACCTTTTCCGGCCCCGTGCTGTTTCTATTTCGGGAAATCTCCGCATTTCTTTTGCGTTGGATGATCCTCCGCGAAGTCCTTCCGCCTACAATTCCCTCGAGTCATCCCTACAGACGGATTCGCAGGCCGGACTTCTCTTGCCCATGCGTTCATTTTCGATGCTGGTCGTCGCCACGCTCCTGGGCAGTTTTGCCGGCGCCGATTGTCTACCCGTCGCGGAAGCCAGAAAGCATGTGGGCGAGGTGAAATGTGTTACCGGCGTAGTCATCAGGGTCAAGCAAGGCGAGCGCGGAGTTCATTTTCTGGACTTCTGCGACGATTTCCGTTTGTGTCCGTTTACCGTGGTGATCTTTCCGCGGGACTTGAAGAGTGTGGGCGACGTGCGGCAGCTGCAGGGCCGAATGGTCGAGATCCACGGCCAGGTCAAGGAGTATGACGGGCGCGCCGAGATCATTCTTGAAGAATACCGGCAGCTGGGCGGCGCCGGGGTGAGAATTCCTCCCCTGCCAAAAAACTATGACGTGGAAAAAAAGGGCCGTTACAGCGCGGGAACATTCAGCCATCCCAAGCCCGCACGGAAGACCACCAAGGAGCCGCCCAACATCATCACGCAGGCGCCGGAAGATCCGGAGCAATAGGCGACGCCGCGTTTTTGGATAGCGGGTGTGAGCTCTAATCAGAGGTTGCGTGCCGAAGCTGCCCGTACCAGTTGCGCCACGTTCCTTTCCAGTACAACAAATCGCTGGTATTCGTTCCTGCGAGATGGGCCCATCGAAATACTGGCGTTGCGATGGCGCATCGGACTCGTAATCGGCGTTCTCAATCCGACATGGATCTCGCGGACCGAGGCTCCCTCGATTACAACCTGGACATTTTTATGATCGATGCCACCGCACGCCATCACGATCACATGCCCTTTCGCTGCCTCCACCAGGCGCCGCAGGGTTGCTGTTCCCTCGATCGCAGTGGGTGCGCCGCCAGAGGTAAGAATTCGGTCAGCGCCGCATTCCTCTACGCGCTGCAACGAGCGAAGAAGGTCAGCAGACATGTCGAACGCCCTGTGATAAGTGGTTGAAAGCGGCTTTGCCAAATCGACCAGGGCGCGCGTCCGCTGCACGTCGATATTCGCATTGGCGTCGAGGATTCCGAATACCACACCGTCCGCGCCCAGATCTTTGGCCATCAGCACATCGCGGCGCATGGCGTCGAATTCGTCGGGGGTGTAGTAGAAGTCTCCGGCCCGCGGACGAATCATTACGTGCAGCCCAATGGATACTTTTTGCCGGACGGTGGCAATCAGACCCGCGCTGGGAGTGATCCCGCCATCCATGAGGCTGGCGCACAACTCCACCCTCCTGGCCCCGCCACGTTCGGCGGCAACCGCAGATTCGGTGGAGTCGACGCTTACCTCGACGATGATTTCATTGCTGGGCATCGATCCTGGATCTTCCTCCTACACCATTCCCTTCCTTAACTCCTCCAACGGATAGAACGTTCCCCGCCACACCACGCCGCCGCGCGCCAGGGTCAAGAATGTCGAGCGCAACATAGTGTAGACAAATAGCGTCGTGCTCACGGGATGCAAAATAAAGTAGTAGGGCGGAATATCGGACTTCGTCGACATGCCCGCGTAGATGGAAAACATCGAGAACAGCGCGACGGCGTATCCCAGGCGCGCCCAGCCGTGGGCCAGAAAAATTCCCGCGAACGGCATCAGGTTCAGAAAAGCCAGGGCGAAGCATGACGCCAGGGCCCGGGGCCATTGGAATGACATGATGGCGAAGAAATTTTTCGTAAGGTTGTCCACCACCCCGAATGCGCCTTTGGCCCAGCGGATGGAAATCAGATCCGCGCCAAAGACGTTGCGCTGGGCATAGCCCGCATTCTTTACTACCTTGCCCAGCTTCATGTCATCGAGCACCTCGAAGCGCAGCGCCTGATAGGTGCCCAAAGCGTCGTACACGGGACGGCGAATCATGTTGAATGCGCCTACACCGATGTGATCTTTGGTTTTCGGATCGGCCACTTTCCAGGGACGATGACCGAAGACGAACAGCGTCTGGAAGAAAGCGATCATCATCTTCTCGCCCGGGTGTTTCATGATCATGCGGGGAAAGAGGACGAGATGATCGGCGGGCTCGGATTCGGCGTAAGCCAGAGCCCGGCGGAGCGTGTCCGGCTTGAACAAGACATCGGCGTCGGTGAAGACCAGCCAATCGCCACGGGCCAGGTTGCTGGCGCTCCACATGGCGTGCGGCTTGCCCATCCAACCGGCGGGCAGTTCGGTTATGTGAATCACCTTGAGCCGGCCGGGCGGCGCGGCGGCTGCGATCGCTTCCATGATCGCGCCAGTGCGATCGGTGGAACGATCGTCCACGGCGATCACTTCGTAGGTGTCATATTCGAGGGCAAGCAGGCGAAGCAGTGTGGCCTCGATGTCGGCGGCTTCGTTGCAGGCGGGAACGATGATGCTGACGCCAGGATTTCCTGACGGCTTGCGGTTCCATTCCGGAGTGGAGACATCGGCGATTTTCGGGACACCAAAGGCCGCGTCAACAAGACGCCACAGCCAGGCCAGTCCCAGTACGCATCCAGCAATCCAGTGGAAATAACTCATCCTGCCGGAGCTCCGGCGGGTTCGTCCTGGGTTCGTACGACGGGAGCGAAACGCATGCCGTAAAACAGCACGGCAGAGGAGATCGCCATGGCCACCACGGGCAGGATGAACGCGGCCTGCAGGGAATGACGATCGGCAACGATTCCCATGAGCGTCGGCGACGGCACATCGCCCAGGAGATGAAAGAGGAAGATATTCACCGCGATCGCGGTGGCGCGAATGTGAGAGCCCACGGAATTGACCAGCGCGGTGTTAAGAGGCGAAGTGTTCAACAGCAGAAGGAACGCCGCCACAGCGATGGCCGGCACCATCCATGGCCCTTTATTGAATAAGGCAAAGAACATGACCGGGACACCCAGGCCCATGCTTACCGCGGAGACGAAGTAGTACGAACCTTTCATCCGCGGCAACAGCTTGTCACCCAGCCAGCCGCCCGCCAGCGATGCCAGGATGCCATCGACTACGACGATTTTTCCAAAGATCAGGTTGGCCGATTCCAGGCTGTAGCCACGCGCACGTGAGAGGAAAGTGGGCATCCACACCTGAATTCCTCCCAGAGAAAATGTTCCCGCCGCCATGCCTAGTGTCACTGCCCAGAAAGCAGGGTTGCGCGCCAGTCCGCGCAGGGTTTCCCGCTCCGGAGTTTCTTTCACGGAGTCGAACTGACCTCGTGGCGGCTCCGGAAGAAAAGATACTGCCAGAGCCAGAAGGAAACCGGGAACCGCAGCAATATAGAACGGAAATCGCCATCCGTGCGCCGGCCCGAGCCAACCGCCCAGCAGATAACCAGCAGCGGTGCCGCAAGGAATGGCCAGATAGAAAATCCCGAAGATACGGCCGCGCTTATTCTCAGGAAAAAGGTCGGCAACAAAAGTGGGTGCAATAGTGACGAAGGTGGCCTCGCCGACGCCCACCAGGGTGTGGCGGAGCAGCAATTCTCCGTAGGTGTGGGTGACGGCGGTCATTAAAGTCAGCCCGCTCCAGAAGACCGCGCCCAGGATGATGATCAGCTTGCGCGAATAGCGATCGGCGAGCGGACCGACGAAAGGCGCAGCCACCATGTAAAAAAGCAGAAATGCGCTGGTGAGATATCCCACCTGGGTATTGCTGAGCTTGAATTCGCTCTGCACCAGCGGCTGCACCGCGAACAGGACGGAACGGTCGATGTAATTGAGGAAGTTGAGCGTGGTCAACAGGACCAACGCGGTCCAGGGATAGAGTTTGCGTGGGGTCACTTAGCGAAGGAATATAACATGCACGAGTGCGCGGCTGGTTGCTCGCGGTCAGTCATCCTGAGCGAGTGGCCGCTTCGCGAAGCGAAGCAGCCGTGTGGTCAAAGGACCTCTTTGCCCCGAAAGTTTATTGCGCGCGAGCCAAACAACCTAGCTTTCCGGGTGCGATGAGCTTATAGGGGTCCTTCGACTTCGAATGCACTTCGCTTTGCGAAGTGCATTCTGCGCTCAAGATGACAGAGGGTTTCACTTTCGCCGTTTCCCTTTCGGACGCGGCCATCGGGCCACTACTACGGTCGAGATTCCTCCTCGGGGACGGAAATCGCCCTTTACTTCGGCCCAGACTGGTTTTGCCCAGCGCACCACATCTTCCAGCACACGATTCACAATGTTCTCCTGGAAGATTCCCAGGTTGCGATAACTCTGCAGATATTCCTTCAGGGATTTCAGCTCGAGACAATGCTTGTCCGGCATGTAGCGGATGGTCACGGTGCCGAAATCGGGCAGGCTGGTCTTGGGACACACAGAGGTAAACTCCGGGTCGTCCACGACGATTTCGTAGCCGGGAAACTGGTTGGGCCAGGTTTCGATGGCGGGAAAATTGTGCTCCAGGCCGGCGGCGGCGTGAGCCTCGGTGTAGCGTGGTTTGGGCATAGTCCTAATTGTAACCAGCCGCGAGTTTTTGGCGCGCCCGGTGGTGTACTTTCCGGCGAGCATTCTGTCGCCAGTCGGGGGGCGGGGGGGCGGCGGCTTACCGGAATACACGCTTCCTCGCGCGAACCTACGCATCTATAGTGGAAGAGCATTCATTAAGAGGATCGAGGACATTAAGCTCCGGCTCAGGTATGCGGTGGTACATTATTGAGCGGCAAGATGGCGCAAACCTCAAACAGCAACGGGTTTTTCAGCCGGCATCGCTGGCTGATATGGGCGGCGGGAATCACTGCCGCTGTGCTGTTGCTGGCGTCCTTCATGTCGCGGGATGAGGTAATACCAGTGCGCGCCGCTACCGTCGAGCGCAGCACGATTCGCAGTGTGATTTCGACCAACGGCAAGATTGAGCCGCTGCAGAGTTTTGAAGCTCACGCTCCCGTGGGGACCACGGTGAAAAAGTTATTGGTGAAGGAAGGCGATCGAGTGAAACGCGGTCAACTGCTGGCGCAACTGGATGACGCCGAAGCCAACAGCCAGGCGGCGCGGGCGTTGTCGCAGGTGCGGGCTTCGCAGGCGGAAGTGAGCGCTCAGCAGAGCGGCGGCAATCGCGAGGAGGTTCTGACCCTCGAGACCCAGCTGGTGAAATCCCGCAACCAACGCGACACGGCAAAACGTAATCTGGAGGCCTTGCAGCGTCTGCAGCAGCAGGGCGCGGCTTCTCCGGGTGAAGTGAAACAGGCGGAAGACCAGCTTGCCAGCGCGGAGGCAGACCTGAAGCTGGTGCAGCAAAAACAAAAGGAACGCTATTCGCAACCCGAGATCGCGCGCGTTGAAGCGCAAACCGCCGAGGCTCAGAGCGCATACGCGGCGGCAGAAAATATTCTTCGTCAACTGAATATTCGCGCTCCTTTCGACGGCATCGTCTACTCCTTGCCGGTTCACCAGGGGGCGTACGTCAACCCTGGAGACCTGATTCTGCAGGAGGCCGATCTTTCGAAAGTTCTGGTGCGTGCCTATGTCGACGAGCCTGACGTAGGACGGTTGGCGCGCGGACAGAGGATCGATCTCACCTGGGACGCGGAGCCGGGGCGGACGTGGCAGGGTTCGGTCAGCAGCATACCGTCCACGGTAAAGCTGTTGGGGACGCGCAATGTGGGCGAGACCACCTGCATCGTGGAGAATCAGGATTTCAAACTTTTACCCAACATCAACGTTGGAGTCACGATTGTCACGGCGGAGCATCAGAATGCGCTCACCGTGCCCCGCGAATCGGTTCGCCTGGATGATGGCAAGACCTTCGTCTACCAGATTGTGAATGATGAGCTGCAGCGCCGGGATATTCAAACGTCTATTTCGAATCTGACCCAGGTGGAGGTCGCGAGCGGCATCGCGGATAAGGCGGTGGTAGCGCTGGCTTCGACCAACTCCAAGCCGTTGCATGAAGGAACGATCGTAAAAGTGATTCGCTAAGTCGGTTCACGAAACATGAGCATGAGACCCTTAATTCTGGTTTTGGCACTCTGCGCCGCCGCGGCCATAGCAGCAGCGGACGACTCCGCTCCAGCGTTGCTGGCTGCGGGGCGGGCCGACGATGCCATTACAACCCTGCACTCCAAGATCAACTCATCGCCGAACGACGCGGAAGCTTACAACCTGCTGTGCCGGGCGTATTACTCCATGGCGGATTGGGACCGCGGCATTTCGGCCTGCGAAAAAGCGGTTGCGCTCGAACCCAACAACAGCCGCTATCACATGTGGCTGGGACGGGTTTATGGCGAGAAGGCAGACGGTTCCAGCGTGTTCAGCGCGGCGTCGCTCGCAGGCAAGGTGCGGACCGAGTTCGAGACTGCGGTTCGACTGGATTCAAACAATCTGGATGCGCGCAGCGATCTGGGCGAATTTTATCTGGAAGCGCCGGGAATCGTGGGTGGCGGGCGCGACAAGGCGGAGGCGCAAGCCCAGGCACTAGCCGCGCTCGATTCAGTCAAGGCGGACTACCTGCGAGGCCGCATCGCGGAGAAGAAGAAAGACCTGGCGGGAGCCGAGAAAGAGTATCGCGCCGCCATTGCGGCCAGCCATGGCAGCGCTTTAACCTGGTTCAACCTCGCTCTGTTCTTCCGGCATCAGGAGCGCTGGGACGAAATGGAAGATGCCATCCAGCATGCCGTCTCGGCGCAGGTGGATCGGCCGGAAATTATCATGGAGTCGGGAGAGGTACTGTTGCGCAGTGGCCGTAACTACCCAGCGGCGGTGCAATACCTGCGCCGCTATCTGGCTCTGAGCTCGAAAGTGGAAGAAGCTCCTGCATTCAAAGCTCACTACCTGCTGGGCACGGCGCTCGAAAAGCAGGGCGATAAACAGGGAGCCGCCCAGGAATATCGCGCCGCGCTTTCTCTGGCCAGGAATTTCTCACGCGCGCAGCAAGCCCTGGACAGGCTCAACCGCTGACCGGTGAAATTCACGTAAGCCCGGACGCGGGCGCGCGAGCCGGGCTCGCCAGGATTTTCATGTTCAGCCAGGCAAGAAACCGACCAGGCAACATCAGCCGGGCGGGCGAGGGCGCCCGCCCCTGCGTGGATCGGTGACCACAATCCGCTTGTCCTACGGTTACAATCCCATTTTCTACCCCGTCGAATTTCTCGTGAAGGTGAAGAGATGAATCCTGCTCCTCGCTGTGCTCCGCGTATTTTCGTCTTATCACTGCTGGCGATTCTTGGTTCGGCCCGGCTCTCCGCTGAGCCTTTGCCGTTGAAACGCGCGGTCGAACTGGCTCTGGCCCACAGCACGACCGCGGCCGCCGCCGACGCCGATCAGCAACGCGTCTTCGCCTCCTATCGTGAAGCGCGGAGCCAGTATCTTCCGCAATTTATTCTCGGCTCCGGACTGGGAAAGTCGTGGGGATATCCGTTGAGCCTGGAGGGTTCGGCGCCGTCGATCGTCAATTTCAATAGCCAATCCACTTTGTACAATCCTGCGCTGCGCGATTTTGTGCGTGCTGCCAAGACGGATTGGAATGCGGCTACGTTGCAGTCCAAAGATCAGCGCAACCAGGTGATCCAGGATACGGTGCTGAGCTATGCGGAGCTGAGCAAGTGGGAGTCATTGTTGGGGCATTTGCAGGAGGAGCACGAAGCCGCCATCCAAACCGAGCAAAAGGTAAGCCAACGGATCAAGGAGGGCGTGGACAGTCCGGTGATGCAGAATAAAGCTCATCTCACCACCGCCCGTTTACGCTTGCGGCTGGCTGAGACCCAAGGCGCGATCGATATCATCCGCAACCGGCTTTCGCACCTGACCGGGCTCCCGGCGGCCGGTATCGACGCGGAGTCTGAATCGATGCCGCCGTTGCCGGAAGTGAAGCAGGATGACGATCTGGCCGGAACGGCGGTGAAGGCCAGCCCAGGTGTGCAGGCCGCGGAGATTCGCTTTACCGCCGAGAGTCTGCGGGCGCGCGGAGAACACCGCGCCACATTGCCGTCTGTCGACTTCGCGGCACAGTACGGCCTGCTTGCGACCTACAATAACTATCAGCAATTCTTCCAACCCGGCAGCTTCCAGCGGCACAACGCCACGCTCGGAGTGGTCATAAAATTTCCGTTCTTCAGCCCCACCCAGCGCGCTCGTGCGGAGGCCGCTGACGCGACCGCCCTGAGAGCCAAGAAGGATGCGGAAACGGCCAAGAACCAGGTTTCCGAAGAAACTCTGAGATTGCAGCGCTCGGTCGAACAAATGGCTGCAGCCAAGGAGGTGGCCGATCTCGAGTACCAGATCGCGCAATCGAATCTGGAGACGCTCAAGGTCCGTCTGGACGCGGGAAGCATCGGTTGGCACGATGTGCAGGACGCGCGCGAGCAACTCAACGAGCGTTACAATTCTTTACAGGATGCGAATTTCGAGTTGGAGCGAGCGCACATCGCATTGTTGCGGGCCACGGGCGAACTGGAGGCCTGGGTGGACGCCGGCAAGTAAATGTGGGCGCATGTACCTTGGTTTGTACCTACGGTTTTGGGTAAAATTCGCGCCAAAATGTTAATATAAGTCACTGACTATTATGCCTTTAAAAACACTTTTCTTGAATCCACCATCGTTTGAGAATTTTGACGGGGGCGCCGGCTCGCGGTGGCCCGCAACCCGCGAGATCGAGTCCTACTGGTATCCGGTTTGGCTGGCTTATCCCGCCGGGATGTTGGAAGGAGCGCGGTTGATTGATGCGCCATCCCATCATATCTCGGCCGAGGAAACCATCCAGACGGCCAAGGACTACGAGTTTCTCGTTCTCTACACCAGCACGCCGGGGTTCCCGGGGGACATCGGATTGGCCCAGGCCATCAAGAACGCCAATCCCAATATCAAGATTGCTTTCGTCGGACCGCACGTCACAGTGCTTCCCGAGCGGACCCTGAAAGATAGTCCGGCCATTGATTTCATCTGCCGCAAGGAATTTGACCATTCCGTGGTCGAGTTTGCGCAAGGCAAGCCGCTTGAAGAAATCTTGGGAGTTTCTTACCGGAAGGACGGAGTGGTGGTTCACAATCCTGACCGGCCACAGATTCAGGATTTGGACGCGCTCCCCCACGTGACAGATGTCTACCATCGCGACCTGGATCCGCGCCGTTACACGGTGCCGTTTTTGCTTTATCCCTACGTGTCGCTTTACACCACGCGGGGCTGCCCGGCGCAGTGCACATTTTGCCTGTGGCCGCAGACCACCAGCGGTCATGCCTGGCGGAAGCGATCCACCGACGATGTGGCCCGGGAAATGGCCAAGGCCAAGGAATACTGGCCCTGGGTCAAAGAGTTCTTTTTCGACGACGACACCTTCAACATTCAGAAGGCGCGTACGGTCGAGCTGTGCGCCAAGCTGAAGCCATTGAATCTGACCTGGTCCTGCACTTCTCGTGTCACCACTGACTACGAGACGCTGAAGGCGATGAAGGAAGCGGGATGCCGGCTGCTGATCGTGGGTTACGAATCAGGCGACCAGCAGATTCTGAAAAACATCAAGAAAGGCGCAACTATCGAGCGCGCCCGCCAGTTCACCAAGGATTGCCATAAACTGGGCCTGGTGGTACACGGCGACTTTATTCTCGGCCTGCCGGGCGAGACTCGGGAAACCATCAACAACACCATTAACTTTGCCAAGGAACTGGATGTCGAGACGATCCAGGTTTCAGTGGCACACGCCTATCCCGGCACCGAGCTTTACGATTACGCCGTGAAAAACGGCTTCATGGTGGCAGACACCAAGATGGTGGATGAGGGTGGCCACCAGTTGGCGCAGATCCAATATCCGGGCCTGCCGGCGGATGAGATCATGGAGTCGCTGCATCGCTTCTACGATGAGTACTACTTCCGGCCCAAGGCCATTTATCGCATATTGAAGAAGGCGGCATTCAACAGCGGGGAACGCGTCCGTTTGTACAAAGACGCCAAGAGTTTCCTCAAATTACGGGCGTCGCGGAACAAAGCGGTCCGAGACAAACGTGAACGAGGCGACTCTGCAACCGTAGCCGAGCCCGCCAAGGCCTAAGAAAGACTGTGTGACGTTTCGCAAGTATCTGGTGCTGGCTGGGGTAACGTTGTTCGCCGCCATCGGCGACACCCTGTTAGCGCGCGGTATGAAACAAGTGGGGAACGTCTCGCTGCACAACCTTCGTGACATCATCTTCAGCGTCTGGAATCCCTGGGTCGCCCTGGGGATTTTCTTTTTGCTGGGCTTCTTCGCCGCCTACATGACCGCCCTCTCCTGGGCCGACCTGACCTACGTTCTTCCGGCCACGTCGCTGGGCTACGTGTTGCTAGCGCTGATCGCCAAATTCTTTCTGCACGAGCAGGTCACGGCAACCCGCTGGCTGGGGATCGGCCTGATCTCGGCGGGAGTGGGATTTGTCACCCAGGGGCCGGCTCTGACCAGGCATCCTTCTCACCAGGACTATCCGGATGTTGAGCCTGAGGCAGTGGGGAGCGACCGATGAAGCACGCCTACACCTGGGGCGCGATTCTGGCAGTGGTGCTGGCCTCGACCGCCGGGGATGTGCTCCTGTCGCGTGCCATGAAGCAAGTGGGCGATGTCGGGGCGCTGTGGCGCCGTTCCGGCCTGCTGACGGTGGCGGGGCGAATCCTGCGCCGTCCCAGCTTCGTGCTGGGTATTTTCATGATGGCGGCCTCGTTTTTCAGCCTGCTGTTCGCCCTATCGTGGGGAGACGTAAGCCTGGTGGCACCCGCCTCCGCGTCGCTTACATTCGTAGCCAATGCTGTAGCGGCAAAGATCTTTCTCCATGAACGGGTCGATCACCGTCGCTGGATAGCTGCCTTGCTGGTAGCTGGCGGCGTCGTCCTGCTGGCAGCCTAGAGATTCTTCCGGTCTTTCTCGCCGATCCATAAGCCTCAGCCCAACCCACCGAAAACCGGTCTTGAGAGCGAATTCTCAAAGTTACCAAAGTCCATAACATCGGTTACCTTTGCGGCAGCCCGAGAGTGTGGAAAATAGGGGAGACGGCATAGTTCAAGCTGTTGATAACAATGCCGATCGCGGGACCGTCCGAGGCCGGGGCCCAGTGCGACGAAGTAGCGCTTTTACAACCTCTTGGCGGGTTGGAACAATCTTAACTACAGGCCTTTAACTGCGTCAGGTGATTGAAGGCGCCAGCGGGGTGAGTGAGTGGTACGCGGTTCGTTTTGGCAGTCGTGGTCGAAGCGGGTCCGCAATGGACTCCTGACCCGAATTGCGTTCACTTTTCTCCTTTCCCTCCTGATGACGGGTCTCGGGACTTCGAAGGCATACGGCGATGTCGGGGTTGTGCTCAACGAGTCGCTGGACACCAGCGTGGCCCGAATTACCGGCTCGGGTCATACCGCCGTCTACTTTTCCCGTATCTGCCCCGAGTCGCCGATTAAACTGCGACTCTGCCGGCCCGGCGAACAGGGCTCGGTCATCAGCAATTACATCTCTCTGGGAGAAGATCAGCCCTTCGAGTGGAACATCGTTCCGCTGAATGTGTACGTGTATGGAGTGGAAGACTCGCGCTACCGTCCGATTGTCGGATCGCAGAAAATCAAGCACGTGCTGGAAGAAAGATATCGTGAGAAGTATTTAACCGAATACTGCGCCACCGAATCCTGCCAGACCAGCCATAAGGCCGAATGGCGGGAGATGGTGGGGGCCACGTTAGAGCGCAGCATTTACATGTTCGTGGTAAACACCACGGTCCAGCAGGATCTTGCGCTGATCGATGAATTCAACGCCGACGCCAACCAGAACCACTTCAATGGCATGACCCGCAATTGCGCCGATTTCACCCGGCGCATTATCAATACCTATTTTCCCAATGCCACCGGGCCCGATTACATCAACGACTTCGGCATGACCAGTCCGAAAGCCATCGCGCGCTCGTTTACGCGATACGCGAACCGGCATCCCGATGCGGGTTTTCGAGTCCTGCACTTTGCCCAGGTTCCCGGCACCATTAAACGCAGCAGCGAGTGCCGCGCCGGAACGGAGCAGTTGGTGCGATCTAAGAAGTTGGTGGTCCCCATGCTGATCTTTGCCGATCACGTGCTGCCCTTCGTGGCGGCTTCCTACATTCTGACCGGACGTTTCAATCCGCAGAGTGAACTGGAGAAGCACCCGACCGTCGAGGCAACGGAAGCCGAGCACAAGATCAAGCTGGCCAAGGCCGAGAATAACGAGGCTCTGGCGGAAGAACTCGAATCCGACAAGAACCAGCAGCGGGCCAAGATGGTGGGCACCGCGGAAGAATGGAGGCGATATCGCGCCTCGTTCGCCTACATCGCCCGGGAGTCGGCCAGCGAACAGGGCCCGAGCGGATCCGCGAATGGAACACTGATTTCGAATAGCTCGTTAAAGAAATTTTTCCGCCGGTTGGACGAGTCAGGAACTCCGGTAGCCGATCGCAACGGCGCACTGTGGTTGGAACTCTCTGACGGCGATGAGTCATCCCGCATCGGGCTGAGCGCCAATAATGTCTACACCTCGGGCACGGACGCAGACCTGGCATACCAACTGGTTCTCGCCCGGGTGGGTCACGTTCTCAAGAGTCCGAAACATAGCCGCGAAAGCATGGTGGAATTTCGGAAAGACTGGAAGCTGCTCGAATCCGCGCGCTCGAACCGCGCCAGCGCGTTGGCGAAAGCCGCGACGCAGGCCGCGGGACGAGGCGGTAGCGTCCTCTCCGGCGACGAATAGACACGCCGCTTCCTCCGGCGCAAAGTAGTTCTCATCTGCCGCAATCTTATTCACATCTAAATTTTTGAATTTGGCCTGCGCCTAGCTGCCTTTCTTGCTATGATTCAATTTCTGTCATGCGCTGTACGCGTAGCCTCGTCCGGCTTGGCCTCTTCTTCCTGTCATTTGTCGTCGCCTTCGGAGAAGCAGGAGCACCGGGACCCGTCACTCCAATCGAAACCCGGATCGCGCCGCCCGTCATGGTCATTGGATTCGTCGGCGGATTCGTCAAGCACGACGCTCGCGCCCACAGTACGGTGCAGGTGGTCGAGCACCTTCGCAATGAATATCGCGAGGGAGTTTACGTGCAGAGCTTCGCCAACCGCCATCGTGCCCAGGCCTACAAGGAAATTCTGCGACGGCTGGATGGAGACAATGACGGGACGCTGTCGGCGGAAGAAAAACGAAAAGCCCGCATCGTGATCTTTGGACATAGCTGGGGCGCCTCGGAAACCGTGACTTTGGCGCGCAAACTGGAGCATGAAGGAATTCCTGTTCTGCTCACCATTCAGGTGGATAGCGTGGCCAAGGTCGGCCAGAACGATGCGGTGATTCCGGCCAACGTCGTACAGGCAATCAATTTTTACCAGCCGGACGGAATGGTGCACGGGCAGCCCAGGATTCGCGCGGCCGATCCGGGGCGGACGGAAATTCTAGGAAATTTTCGCTACGACTATAAGGCGAATCCCATCAGCTGCGAAGGCTATCCGTGGTTCGACAAGCTCCTGGTGAAGGCGCACACCGAAATCGAGTGCGACCCGAAGGTATGGAGCCAGGTGGAGTCATTGATCTACCGAAAATTGTCGCCAGAAGCGCCCGCCACCGCGGCGCGATAATTATTCAATTTAAGAGCCGCGAAGCGGCGATTTCAACCATGGTGCCATTTGGCGGCTATCGGAAGAGGCGCATGAATCCTGACGCCTGAAGATCCGGGACGAGGAAGGCTGCGTCGCGGCGTCCGGCGACGCGGGCGACGCATTGGGCGGCGGCGTAACCGCTCCGGACGGCGCTTTCCATGGTGGCCGGCCAGCCGGTGGCGGTCCAGTCTCCCGCGAGAAAGATGCGTGGCCACACAGTCTCCGGGCTCGGCCGGTGTGATTCGATACCCGGCCGAGGCGAATAGGTGGCATGGACTTCTTTGATCACCGTGGCCTTAACCAGGTTCGCGGCGCGGGCTCCCGGAAAAAACTCTCGCAGCTCCGACAAT
Organism: Terriglobia bacterium; assembly: GCA_963822555.1. Classification (GTDB taxonomy): domain Bacteria; phylum Acidobacteriota; class Terriglobia; order Terriglobales; family Acidobacteriaceae; genus JAIQFF01. Next base: position 925,425 of record CAWGHY010000002.1, on the reverse strand, counting down.
GCCAGATCGATAATTTCTTGCTTCGATTTCTCCACCAAAGTTTTCGACGAGCTGACCACTAGTTCCACGTAGCTATTGTTCCCTGTAGAGGTTCCGGGCGGCGCGCCTGACGCGACCAGCAGCCGAGATTTGTGAAACATCCACTGGATGGTACGGTCGAGCAAGACGGCGTGGTCGAGCTCGCTGATCTCACGATCGAACCAGAGATGGATTCCGGTGATGGGCGAAGTTTCGAAACGGCTGAGAGTCTCACGCAAAGGCTCCGCCGCCGTGGTTTGCGGCAGCAGGCGCGACAGAACATCGAAGGGCACGGCGGGAATCACAAAATCGAAACTCTCTTCGCCCCCGGGCAAAAGCAGCTTGACGTCGGCAAACTCGGCCCGGAAGGATTCGACGTTGGCCCGAAGCCGAACCTCTCCGCCGCGCGCGGTGATGTAGTCGCCGGCGCTGTTATATAACTCGGTCAACGGAACTGTGGGTATGCCCATGCGTCCCGCAGCGCGGGATTTCAGAAACGATTCGCGCACCACTTGGGCGGCGTAAGGCACTGAGACCAGATCGATCTCCTCATTCAGTGCGCTGACCAGCACGGTCTTCCAGAAGCGATCGATGGCGCGTTCGGTTTGCCCATGACGGCGTAACCACTGCAGGAAAGATTCGCCATGGTCGTCCGGTGTGATTGGCGTTAGAGCGGCCAGGCCGGCGGCGATGGAAAACTTGTCGACCAGACTGAGGCACGACGCCCGCAGGAATGATGGCGCAGTATGCAAGGGAGCGGGCAGCACGGACGGGCGGATGACCGAGGCGCGGCCGCCGGGCTCGAGAAAAGTCATGCGCTCATACCAGCGGATCTTGTCCTCGACTCCAATGCGCCGGTAGAACTCGACCAGATTGGTACAGCAGCCAAGCAGAACGTGCTGGCAGTTATCGACGACTTCGCCGGTGCCGGGATGTTGGTAGGAAGACGCGCGTCCGCCCAGATAAGGGCGGCGCTCGAAGAGGGTGACACGGTAACCGCTTTCCGCCAACGCACTACCGGCGGCCAGTCCCGCCAGTCCGCCTCCCACTACCGCAACTTTTGGAGATTGTGTCCAGCGCTCCGTCATCAAGCCAGGCGTTTCACCAGACCCTTTCCCAGGATGACGACTTTCTCCCGCACCGTGAGGCTGACCTTCTTGCCGAAGACGTCGTATTTTCGGTCCGAGATTTTCTCGAGGAGGCGGCGGTAGATGGTGACCAGGACCCAGAGCGCGGGCTGGCTGTCTTCATCGATGAGTGTCTGCAGTTCACGGGCGGAGCCATAGTATTCGCGGGCGCGGTCGGCCTCGGCTGCCAGCAGCCAGCGCAGGCGCTCGGGAATTTTGGCCTGGCGAAAGTCAGCGGGGCCAATCTTGAAGCGTTCCAGATCTTCGGCGGGAAGATAAATCCTGCCCATGGCGGCGTCTTCACGAATGTCGCGAATGATGTTGGTGAGCTGAAAGGCAAGACCCAGATTCTCGGCGAGCGCTTCCGCGGTGGGATCGCGATAACCGAATATGCGAATGCAGACCAGACCGACTACCGAAGCCACCCGGTAACAGTACTGGCGCAGATCGCTGAAGGTGCGGTAAAGCACGCGAAGTTCTTCCGCTCCGGAAGCGTTGCCTGCCGAGGATGCCGGACTGGCGTCATCCTGAATGTCCATTCCAGTGCCATAGGCCAACTGGTCGAGCAGTTCGAGGGGAATCTTGTAACGCCGCTGGGTATCGGTCAAAGCGAGAAGGATAGGATCGTCGGTGGGCTGTCCGGATTCGGCGCGGTGAAAGGCATCGACCCAGGCGTCGAGCTTTTGCCGTCTTTCATCCGCGGGAAGCTTGAAGTCGTCGGCAATATCGTCGCAGCGGCGCATGTAGGCGTAGACCGCGCACAGCGCCTGGCGCTTGGCCATGGGCAGCACCAGAAACGCGTAGTAAAAATTCTTCGCCGCCGAGCGTGTAATGCTGCGGCAGACGGAATAGGCGACTGCAATCTGCGATTCGGTGGGCGAATACGGCGAGGACATGGGCTGCGCCGCGGCGCTCATACCCGTTCACCCAGCAACTTCCCCAGCGCTGCCCGGGCTACCAGCGCCAGTTTGCGGCTTTTGGAGATGGCGGGACGCCGGCCCAGTACGGCGTAGTCCTGGCGCTCGATGGCGGTCAGAATTTCCTGTCCGCCGCGGCTGAACAGTTCGATGTCCACGGCAAGTTCACGATCCACCTTTCCGGCCAGCGGCAAGCCCTGTTCGAACCACTGGCGGGCGCGCTGCACCTCGAACCGCATCATTCCACGGAATGCCGGGGTGTTGCGCGCAGCCGAAATATCGTCTTCGGTCACTTGATAGCGGCGGAGGTCTTCGAGCGGAAGATAAATTCGTCCTTTGGAATAGTCGTCGCTCACGTCCTGCCAGAAATTTGCCAACTGCAGAGCGGTGCAGGTGGAATCGGAAAGGGCCTGGCGTTCGAGATCGCGATATCCGCAGAGATAAAGCACCAGATGCCCGACCGGATTGGCGGAGTAGCGGCAATAACCCAGCAGATCCTCAAAGCGATCGTAGCGGGTGACGGTCTGATCCTGACGAAACGCCTTCAACAGATCGTCGAAGGGCTGCTGCGGAATATCAAACTTCCGGACGGTCTCTTCCAGCGCGACAAAAACAGGGTGCCGGGGATTGCCGGCGTAGCAAGCATCGAGTTCGGCCTGCCACTGGTCGAGCATCACCAGCGAGGCTTGCGGATCGCCGACTTCATCGCCCAGATCGTCTGAAATCCGGCAGTAGGCATAGATATTGAAGAAGTGCTGGCGCAGCCGCTCGGGCAGAAACCAGGTCGCAACCGAAAAATTCTCGTAGTGACTGCGGGCCAGGCGACGGCAGTATTCCTGTGCTTCCGCTTTCGAAGGCGCCCGCTCGGGGATGGCGTATTCCGGAGGGAGCCGGTCCCAGCCCAGGGGAATGGGCATGGTTTGGGAATCGTTGCCGGCGATGGATGGTATGGTCAGTTTTGTCCCCCGGTTCGTATTCAAAGGCTTGATCGTCGACAGCCGGACCATGCCGGCAAATTGTCCTCACAATTACTTGCAGAGATGTAGCCGGCTACGTCTCGCTACTTCTCAAGGTCGTCGAATCCGCCTCAGTGACCAGGAATGATTGCCGTCTTGATATCACCGTTACGGTTCAGCATGTGGCGGAGGACCTGCTGCAGCCGCGATAGTGGCGCTTCCCCGGTGATGTAGTCGGTGGAGCGAATCTTCTTTTCCGCAATCAGGGCGAATGCCTTGCGCACGGTCTCGGGCGTGTGATGGAACGTCGCCTTGAGCGTGACTTCGGAATAATGCAGGCGATTGGTGTCGAGCTGAACCTTGGTGCCGCTGGCGCATCCGCCGAAGAAATTGACGGTGCCGCCCTTGCGAACCATGTCGATGGCCCACTCCCAGGCTTCGGCGCGACCGACCGCTTCGACCACAACGTCACTGCCGCGCTTTTCAGGAGAAATCTGGCGAACGGCTTCCACCGCGTCTTTTACTTTCGTGATCTGGACGACTTCATGAGCACCCATGCGCTTGGCCGCCGCCACTTGCGAATCCCGCTTCACTACTGAAATGACGTTGCAGCCGGTGGCTTTGGCCACCTGTACAAACATCAGACCGATAGGGCCGCCGCCGATTACGGTGACGGTGTCTCCGATTTCAACTCCGGTTTCGTGCAAGCCGCGCAGCACGCAAGCCAGTGGCTCGACCATGGCTGCTTCTTCGTAGGTGACATCGGCGGGAACCGCCAGCATGTTGGTTTCAACAATGCGGCGAGGAATGCGAATGTATTCGGCGTAAGCGCCGTTGTTGAACAGCAGATCTTCGCAGAGATTCTCCTGATGCTTGGAGCAGTAGAAGCACATCTGGCAGGGCGCCGAGTTCAGGGCCACTACCCGCATGCCCTTTTTGAAGCCGCGCACCCCGTGCCCGACTTCTTCGATCACTCCGGCCAGCTCGTGTCCGAAGAGCGCCGGCGGGACGATCATGCGCGCGTGGTAACCACGCTGGTAGACCTTGAGGTCGGTGCCACAGGTCAGCGCGACCTGCACTTTGACCAGTACTTCTCCATCGCCAACCCGCGGGATGGGCACTCGTTCAATCTTCACGTCCTCTTTGCCATAGAGGACAGCAGCTGTCATCTTTCCGTTCACGATCTACTTCCTTCCCACGAGCTGCCCGGTTGAATCGCGATCTTCATCGACTCGGGTTGGGGATGGGCAGCCAGGTTCAGAGCTTCGACGCTGCGAGCCAAAGGGAATCGATGCGTGATCAACCGTTCCAGATCCATTTCCCGGTTCATCACAAACTGCACCGAAGCCGCTTGCAGATCGACGGAAGCGCTGTATGACCCCAATAACGTTTTTTCGTCTACACATACGGATCCGGGATCAAAAGTGGCGTCCCCGTGAACCGTCTGCGCGAACAGCAAGACCCGGCCGCCAGGACGTACCGCATCCATCGCAGTCCGGATCAAACTATTACCGCCGACCGCCAGGATGGCTGCGTCTGCGCCACGTCCCGCGGTCAACTCACGCACCGCTTTTACGACATCAGTACGCGAGGCATCAATGCTGTTCCCCAAGCCGTAACTTGTAGATATTGTAAGCCTCTGGGGATACAAATCGGAAGTGACTACGGTTGAACCTGCTCGTTTAGCCAATACGCTCAACATGATACCGATGGGTCCTTGACCTATTACTACAACTGTCTCGTCGGGCTGCAATCCCAATCTTTCAATTCCCTTCATGCAGGTGTTGATGGGTTCGACGAAGCAGGCCTGCTCGAAGGAAACATTTTCGGGAATGCGAACCGTACCTCGCTGCGCAATCCAGTCCATGGCGCGGACATATTCCGCGAAGCCTCCGCCCGAAGGTTCGAAGCCGGCGGTACATCCTACTTTCTTGTAGGTCTCACACTGTGCGAAGGTCTTGTGCCGGCAGTAGTAGCAATCGCCGCAAGGGATGTGGTGGAAGACGACGACGCGATCACCCGCATGAAAATCGTTTACTCCCGTGCCCACGGCCGCGATCACGCCCGCAGTCTCGTGTCCAAAAATGCGTGGTGCGGAATGCGAGCCGGTAGCGATTTTCTTGAGGTCGGTGCCGCAGACACCACAGGTGTGCACCCGCACCAGCAATTCGCCGGGACCAATCTTGGGAACGGGAACGGTCTCCATACGAACATCGTTGACGCCGCGATAGACGGCGGCCAGCATGGTAGTGGGTATTGTCTGCTGGTTATCTTCGATCGCGAATTGTCCGGCGATGGCCATGGTTGAATGGAACCGATGCTTTAATTGGCCCGGGGATCGGTCTCCGTAAAGCGTATTTCCACCGTCATGGCGTCCGGTTTAGGCACACTCTGCGCCCAAGCTTGCGCGGCCAGCGTCAGCACGCCCAATAAAGCACAGGTTTTCGGTGGCGCTGCCCTTAGCCGGGTTGTCGAGCTCATCCTTGCCATGGACTAGTTCCCTTGCAGATCGGGTTCCGGATCTGCCACGTCCTCCGGCTCGTCGTTATATTGCTCCAGCCATTCGCACAGCGCCGCCGCCGCGATCGAGCTGTTTCTGGCCAACTGAAAGACCTGCAGCCAGAGCCAGGGGCGGACCGCAACGTGGGTAACAAAGGCTGTGGTACGAAGCTGCCCGTCCGGGGCGATGAACCGTTCCATCGGCGGCATCTCAAAATCGGCTTCGTCCGAGATGACCTTCAGGCCGACGAAGGTGATGTCGTGGACCTGAGCGGCGCGAGCTACGGCTGCGGCTTCCATATCGACGGCGTGAGCCCAGTAGGCCTCCGCCAGCTTGGCTTTTTGCCGGACGCTGGCCGGCTGGTCGACGCTAACCACGACCCAGTATCCTACGCCGGCTTCTATGCGGCTTCCGTCCTTGGCGTCGATAACGCAAATCGGGGTCAGCACCGTGCCCACTTTCAGAGTGGAGTCGAGAGCCCCGGCAAATCCGGCGGACTGCACCAATACTGGTGCATACAGATTGATGATGGCCTCGGCAGCCCGGCGGGCAGCTTCCGGGCCTATGCCGCTGCAAACCAGCACGGCACGGTCGTTCTCGAAAAACTTGTACTTTCGACCGTCGTGCTCGCGCTCGACCGGGCGCCATTGCTTGATCAACGGACGAACTTCGCGTTCGAGGGCGGCTACGATGGCGACTTTGGCGGAGTTAGGCAATGTCAATTCCCGGCCGGCTGGGGCAGCAAGGCTTTTGTGATTGGCGTCATCTAGCTGAGGTCGCCTCCCCGACGAAAACCAGACACTCGTTGGGATCCCCAATGTGGAACTCTGTCATCCCGTAATCCCGATCAAATAAGTCCCTGATTCCGTAGCGATCCTTGAATGTCTTCACGTGCTCCCAGAGAGAGTGGATGCCAGAGACCTCAATATATATTTCAGTGTGCCCTCGAACACACCGCATGACCTCCTCGGAGGCAGCTTTCATGAAGTGGATGGTCTGGCCATCGCGTTCCACGATCGAATACTCCGGCGACTTCATGGTTGGCGTAAATCCCAGCACGTTCTGGTAAAACGCAACCGTCTCGTTCATGTCGGCGACCGCCAGCATCGGGCTGATCCTCTTCGCTGTAGCCACGGTAGTCACTGTTTTGGCGCCCTTTCTAGAAAAACCTGGCTCATGCCGTCTTCACGCTGGCACGACGCCGCAGAGTCAAGCGTATCCGTTCGCCTGGAACCATTCCACCGCCCGGAGCAAGGCGCCATCTACCGGGACGGTTTTCCATCCCAGGTCGCGCTCCGCTTTGCCTGAAGATACAAACATCTTTTTTCTGCCCATGCGGACCGCGTCAATGGTGGCGCGAGGTTCGCGATTTCGAATGTAACCGGTGAATACCTGATCCACCACTCCAGTCGCAAGGGCAACCACGTACGGAACTTTCATGCTGGGCGAGGGCAGCCCGGTGATCGCCGCAAGCTTGTCGAGAATCTGCTTCAACGTAAGATTCTCGCCGCCCAGGATGTAGCGCTCTCCACTTTTTCCCTTTTCCAGCGCCGCAACATGGCCACGTGCACACTCGGCCACATCCACCAGGTTCAGGCCCGTGTCCACGTAAGCCGGGAACTTCTTCTTGAGAAAATCCACGACGATTCTTCCCGTAGGCGTGGGCTTGATGTCGCGCTCGCCGACCGGAGTCGTCGGATTCACCACGACGACGTCCATTCCGGATTTGCCGGCTTCTAGAGCGATTTCTTCCGCCATAAATTTCGAACGCTTGTAGGGCCCGATCATGTTCGCCAGGGAAACCGGTGAGTCCTCGTCGGCGAGATGGCCGTTCGACTGGAATCCCATGGTCGCAACGCTCGAGGTATAAACCACGCGGCGCACTTTGTTCTCGCGGGCGGCCTCCAGAATCGCTCGTGTGCCTTCCACGTTGGAACGATACATCTCGTCGGGATCGCGTACCCACAGCCGGTAATCGGCAGCGACGTGAAATATCGAGTCGCATCCCGCGACCGCCTTCTTCAATGAGGCAGGGTCGCGCAGGTCCCCGACAACCCGCTCGGCCCGCAGTTCCTGGATATTTCTGAGGTCACTGCTGGAGCGGATCAAAAGCCGAAGTTCGGCGCCCTGCCCGGCCAGAGCGCGAGCGACGTGACTACCCACGAAACCTGTCGCTCCGGTGACGAAAGCTAGCATTGATTATTGAGCGATTGGCAATTAGCACTTCGCCAAATCCTTACCTTTGAGGTCAGTGGCCAATTGCCAAGTGCTAATTGCAAATTGCTGTTTTCTAGCTTCTCTCCGCCATGACCTTCTTGTACGTAGTCAGCGCGATCAGCGGGAAGTATTGCCGGTACATGTGGTATTTGAGGTAGAACACGCGCGGGAAACCGGTGCCGGTGTAGTGAGGCTCGTCCCAGGATCCGTCTTTCTTTTGCGTGCGCAGCAAGTAGGCGATGCCTCGAACCACGCAGTCGCTGCGAGTATCTTTAGCGGCCATCAATCCCATAATGGCCCACGCGGTCTGGGATGGAGTGCTGGGGCCGACGCCCTTGGTATTGGGATCGTCGTAGGAACCGCAAGTCTCTCCCCATCCGCCGTCGGGGTTCTGCACCATGCGCAACCATTCGGCCGCCTGCTGTACGTAGGGCTCGTGGTGATCGATTTCCATCGCCTCCAGGCCACGCAGCACCAGCATGGTTCCATAGATGTAGTTGACGCCCCAGCGTCCGAACCAGGAACCATCAGGTTCCTGCTGGTTGCGAATAAACTTGAGCGCCTTCTTCACTGCGGGATGGTTCTTGTCATACCCGTAGGCAGCCAACATCTCGAGAATGCGACCTGTGATGTCGACGGTCGCGGGATCGAGCATGGCGTTGTGATCGGCGAAGGGTACTTGCTGGAAGACCATGCGGTCGTTGTTCTTGTCGAACGAAGCCCAGCCACCGTTGCGGCATTGCATCGATAGAATCCAGTCAATGGCGCGCTGCACCGATTCGCGCTGGTAACGCCCGTTGGGATGTTCTACGTGACCCAGTCCCAGACACACCATGGCGCTGTCGTCCACATCCGGGTAAAACTCGTTATTGAATTCGAAATACCAGCCGCCGGGCTGGCCTTGCTTGTTCTTTACCTTCCAATCGCCGGCGATGCGCACCTGCTTTTGCAGGACCCAGTCGGCGCATTTCACCATGCGGGGATCGGCTGCCGGAACTCCGCTTTCGCCCAGAGCGAATAAAGCGTAGGCCGTGTCCCACACCGGAGACTTGCAGGGCTGCATGCGGAAGGTGTCGTTGTCTTCGATGCCCAGCTTTTCAAACTCATCCATGGCGCGAATCACCTGGGGATCGTCCACCGAATATCCCAGGCAGCGCAGGGCGATGACGGAATTCATGATGGAGGGGAAAATCGCGCCCAACCCGTCACTCATCTCGAAGCGTTCCAGCATCCACTTCTCGGCAACTTTCAAAGCGACCGAGCGCAGGGGGCGGATGTGCACCCGTTCAAACCAATGAGTGAGGCGGTCGAGAGAAAGAAAAAAGTTGCGCCATGAAAACAGGTTCTTGTCCCAGCGCAAACGCATGCGCGACTTGTCGCGTCCTCCCACGTACAACTCTTCGACGCCCAGTTCATCGGGGATTTTCTTGAACGGCTTCTTGGCGTAACAAATGGACAGCGGCACCAGAATGGCGCGAGACCACGAAGAAATTTCGTAGATGTTGAACCAAAACCACTTGGGGAACAGAACGATCTCCGGGGGAATCGCAGGTACCGCGTCGTAGTCGTACTGCCCGAAGAAGCAAAGATAAATCTTGGTGAAGGTGTTGACCTCGGTGACTCCGCCCATTTCCAGAATCTTCTTGCGGGCGCGAGCCACGTCGGGATGATCGGCGGCGTAGCCAGCCAGTTTCAGCCCGAAGTAGCATTTCACCGATGCGCTGATATTGGACGGGCCCTGGTGATAGATCCCCCATCCGCCGTCCTGATTCTGATGTTGCAGGATGTAGCGGGCGGCTTTACCCAGGCGCTCCGGATTGCCGGTACCCAGCAGAACATGCAACACGATGTAATCAGCTTCGAGGGTGGTATCGGCTTCGAGTTCGCCGCACCAGTATCCTTCTTCGTGTTGTTCGGAAAACAGGCTGCTGCGCGCGCCGTCAATAGCTGCAGCCACCCGGCTGCTCAGATCATCGATCTTTCCGAAACGCATCTGCGGCACCGCAGAAGCAGGGGGTAGGGGGGAGGTATCTTCCATAGTTTGCTATCGCTACTCCACAGCCGCTCCGCTGGGAGCGGCAGCAATGGCTTCCACAATTTCGGGCGGAAGGCCAAACCTTACGTTCTCCGGCATGACCTCGACTTCCTGCACGTTGGCGAAGCCTTCGGTCCCCAGGAACTTCACGACTTCTTCGACCAGGCATTCAGGAGCGGAAGCACCTGCGGTCAGCGCAATCGTCTTCACGCCCTCCAGCCATTCCGGCCGGATATTACGGAAGCTGTCAATTAGATGCGAGCCAGTGCCCAAATTACGCGCAACTTCCACCAGGCGGTTGGAGTTCGAGCTGTTGTCGGAGCCCACCACCAGCAGCAGGTCGGCGTCTGAAGCTACGTGCTTGACCGCCACCTGCCGGTTCTCCGTGGCATAGCAGATATCCTGCGCCGCCGGGCCCTTGATGTTGGGGAAGCGTTTTCGCAGGGCAGCGATGATGTCCCGGGTCTCGTCGAGGCTCAGGGTGGTCTGGGTTAGATAAGCCACCCGATTGGGGTCGGCGACGGTCAGTGAAGCCACTTCTTCCGGCGATCCGACGACTTGGGTGACGACCGGTGCTTCGCCGAGGGTTCCGATGACCTCGTCATGGTCACGGTGGCCGATCAGGATCAGCGAATAGCCTTCTTTGGCGAACTTCACGGCTTCCACATGGACTTTCGTGACCAGAGGGCAGGTTGCGTCAATGACGCGCAGTCCGCGATGTTCGCTGGCTTCGCGGACCTCGGGCGAAACTCCATGGGCGCTGTAAATCACGCGCTCCCCATTTGGAACTTCTTCCACGCTGTCGACGAAAATGGCGCCCTTGCCTTGCAATTCCTCAACCACGAAGCGGTTGTGAACGATTTCCTTGCGGACGTAGATGGGAGGGCCGAAAGCTTCAAGCGCGATGCGAACAATGTCGATGGCCCGTACTACGCCCGCGCAGAAACCGCGGGGCTTGAGCAGAAGAAGCGTTTTCTCGTCCTGGGATAGGGCCATAATCTGCCTTCTTAGGGTACACGTTCCCTACGGATAGTTGACTATTAGACTAACGGAGAAGTACCCAGTTGGTCAACGTAAGCCATAGAAAGCCTTAGGATTAGCAGCGATTGGGGCGGATTCAGCAGCGAACGGTTGGCCCCGAAGGTCACTACCAGAGTCGACTGACGCCGTAGCCATCGAGCTGAGCATCGTTGCTAACAATGGCCAGACCTTCGATCTGCGCCTGAGCCACCAGCATTCGGTCGAACGGATCTTTGTGGGAGCCCGGTAGTGAGCCGGCCCGAATGCCATGTTCGCTACTGATTGAAAGACTATCGAATCCCTCCTGAACCAGATAAGCGTCGAAATCCCCGGCCAGATCGGCAGCGACATCTAACCTGCCCAGACGCACCTTCGTGGCAATTTCCCAAGCAGAAACGGCACTCACCATCACCTGGCTATTTCTTGATGCAATAAGTTTTCGCGCGGAAACGGGCAACGAGGAATCCTCGGTCAGCCACCAAATCAGGGTATGGGTGTCCAGCAGGAGACGCATACGCGGCTACTCCCAGGAATCCAATTCTTCGGGCGGCAACGGTTCGAAGAATTCGCGACCTATACGTATTTTGCCCTTCAATCCTCCAGGTTTCCGATCGCCCTTTGGGTTCTGGATTGCCACCAGGCGTACGAGGGGTTCGGAGCCGCGCGCAATGACAATATCCTCGCCGCGACAAGCCTGCTCGATCAGCTTCGAGAGCTGAGTCTTGGCCTTGTGGATGGTTATGGTCTTCATAGCTTAGCTAAGGTATGTTAGCTAACCAGGAAGGTTCTGGCAAGACATATCGAATTCACTTCCGCTTACCTCTAGGCGTTGGTCTTCAGCATCTGCTCGGCGTGCTTGCGGGAGGTTTCCGTGAGCTTGGCGCCGCTGAGCATGCGGGCCACTTCTTCCGTGCGCTCTTCACCCGTGATGAGGTGAATGCTGGTTCGGGTGCGACCGCCGACGGCCTTCTTTTCGATGACGTAATGGTGGTCTGCGAAGGTCGCGATCTGAGGCAGATGGGTGACGCACAGGACTTGATTGGAGCGCGACAGGCTCTTGAGCTTTTTTCCTACCGCCTCGGCCGCGCGGCCCCCGATTCCGGTGTCGATTTCGTCGAAGACCAGGGTACGTTGTGCTCCCGAATTGCGTTTCTTACCCGAGGCCGCCTCGACGCTTGCCTTGAGGGCCAGCATGACCCGTGAAAGTTCACCGCCCGAAGCGATGTGTTCCATCTGCCGCAGCGGCTCGCCGGGATTGGTGGCGATCATGTAGAGCACCTGGTCGAAGCCTGCGGCGGTCCAGTTGCCTTCTTCGTCGGTGCCGCTGACTTCGATTCGGAAACTGGACTTCATGGCCAGATCATTGATTTCGGCCTCGACTAGTTTCTCCAGCTTGCGCGCGGCTTCGTAGCGTTTTTTCGAAATGGCGCGGGCTTCGGCCAAATACGTGTCGGCCGCCCGCGCCAGGTCGCTGCGAAGCTGGCGGAGGACTTCGTCTTTATTCTCCATCTCGGAAAGCTTGCGGCTGACTTCGGCGCCGTGATTGATTACATCTCCGAGCGTCGGACCATATTTGCGTTTGAGCCGATCGATCGCTGCGAGGCGATCTTCCACTTCCGCGAGATGCTCGGGCGAGGCCTCGACGCCCCCGGCATAGTCGCGCAGGCTGGCCCCGACATCTTCCACGCTGATGCGGGCGGTTTCGAGCGTGGCCATGGTTTCCTGAAATCTGGGTTCGTAGCGGGCCAGCTCTTCGATGTGTTTTTGCGCCGCGCGCAACGACGCGGCGGTCGAAGCGTTGCCCTCGTAGAGCAGGTCGAAGGCATTCATAGCGGCGCTATGAATTTTTTCCGCGTTGGCCAGGACACGCTTCTCGCTTTCGAGGCGCTCGTCTTCTCCCGGTTGCAGCTTTGCTTCTTCGATTTCACGCGCCTGGAATGTCCACAGGTCGAGCAGCCGCAAGCGGTCCTGCTCATCGCGCTGCAGTTCGTCGATGCGGCTCAGGATAGCTTTCCATCGAGTGAAGGCTTCCGTGGTCGCCTCGACCTGAACGTTGGCGAAGCTATCGAGCAAACGCAGCCGCGTGGATGCGTCGAACGCCAGGAGCGATTCGTTTTGAGCATGAATGGTGGCGAGATATGGCGCCAATTGACGTAAGACGGCGACGGTCGCGGGCTGGTTATTGACGAAGACCCGTCCCTTGCCGCCGGAGGAAATCTCGCGCCGCAGAATGATCGATTCGTCTTCCTGATCGATGCCGTTATTTTCGAGAATCCTGGCGACGGTCTTTTCCGCTCCGCCTTCTACTTCGAAGACGGCAGAAATGGTAGCTTTGTCGGCGCCGGAGCGAATCACGTCGGCGGAAGCTTTGTCGCCCAGCAGAAGAGCGAGCGCATCGATGAGGATGGATTTTCCCGCGCCGGTTTCGCCAGTCAGCAGGTTCAGGCCAGCCGCGAACTCTACCGCCAGATTGTCTATGACCGCGTAGTTTTCGAGCCGCAGTTCGATGAGCACCGGGTCCTGGAACTCACACTTGGGAAATCAACTAAATTGAGCGCAGCATACCACGAAAAGTTCCGTGAAGACGTACCTGCCTCATTCCCGCGCGGTTTCGGGCGCCCAGGCGGGTGCGGTCTGAGTGCGCAAAAGGATTGCCATTCCGAAGCGCCATATCGTGGCGCAAAGGAATCTGCTGTTGCGCTGGCGCGGAAAACAGATTCCTCGCCGATAAACCTGGCTTCGGAATGACAAGGAAATGGTTTTTACCCCGAACTGCCCACGATCGGTATCGAGGTTCGATGCAAAAACCTAGCTGGCTTTCCGCCGCTCGGCACGTTCACGTTCCGAAGCGGTCTCGGAATCAGGCGAGGCCTTGCTGGTGGAGAAGGACACAATCTCCTGCCGGCGCTGGCGCAGGCGATCCTCAAATGTATCCCAGCGCCTGCTCGGGCCGCTCGGATCCACACCCAGCGAAGCTTCGGTCCTCATCGGCGTCACTTCCAAATCGGCTTCGTCTTCGTCCCTTTCGCCCGAGGCCAGGGTTCCCGAGCCGGCATCGATCTGTTGCTGTGTAGTCGGGGTGATATTGCGATCTGTGGCCACGCGATGCATGATCGGGTCCGCTTCCCACTGCGAGCGGTAGCGTCCGTCATAGTCCGCCCACTTTTCATCGGACTCGAGATCGGCCTCGTTGTAAGGAGGAAAACTCTCTATCTGCTCTTTCGTGAGGTAGACCCTGAAGTCGTCTTCGTGGTCGAGGGAGGGTCGTAATGTCTGGGGAGGCACAAGGAACTTCTTGCTGGAGAGCCAGCCGCCCGTATCGATCACCACATACTGAATCTGGCCGGTGGAGTAATCGAAGATCACATCGTCAATCTTGCCCAGTTTTTCGTCGTCGGGACCATAAACCTTCGAGCCCCGGATGTCGTCCGTGGCCTCATCGACGTCATTGAAACGATAATCGCGGAGCGTGCCGTAGTGCGCCATTTTTCCTCCTTCTGATTTTGCAAATTCGCGGACCTGCAATTCTTAAGATGCCGAGTGCGCGCAGCGCGTTTTTGCACAGGACGGCGGGTTAATGGATCGTGTTCACCGGCGAATCAGGCCGTCCCCCATGGTCTATAATCAAAGGCAGGAATCCTCCTAAAAACAATGAATCTGTATCCCTTGCTGGCAGCAGTGGTCGGCGGCGAAATTATTGACTTGGTGGGCGAAACCGGCCCTGTCGCCAAGGTAGTCCTGCTTCTTCTCCTGATCTTCAGCCTGGTTTCCTGGGCGATCATTCTGTCCAAGTGGAGTGTATTGCGCCGAGCGCGGGTGCAAAGCGGCCGTTTTGTGCGCGCTTTCCGCAAGGCACAGCGTCTGCAGGACGTAGGCGCGGTGGCGGAGCAGTTTCGTCCCAGCCCGCTGGTGGGCGTATTCGAGGGCGGATTCGAGGAGTACCGCCGCCAAGCCTCGGTGGGCAACGGCGTTGTCCGCAATCCGCTTTCTATACAGCGGGCCATGCAGATCGCCAACTCCGAGGAACTGACCCGCTTTGAGCGCAACCTGCCGTGGCTGGCGATTACCGGCGCGGTCACGCCTTTCGTCGGATTGTTCGGAACAGTATGGGGCATCATCGACGCCTTTCATGGACTCGGCACTGCCGGCGCCGCTACGCTGCGCGCGGTCGCGCCTGGAATCTCCGAAGCCTTGATTACGACTGCCGCCGGTTTGGCGGCTGCCATCCCGGCCGTCATTGCCTACAACCTGATTGGCGGATCGATTCGCGAACTGGCCGCCCGCGGCGACGACTTTGCCATGGAGATGCTGAACGCGGTCGATCGCCAGCAGCCGCAGCCTGCTTACCGCACCGCTGAAGCTCCGGGGGTGCAGAGGTAATGGCCTTTACGGCTTCCAACGGACGAACTCAAACTTCTCTTTCCGATATCAACATCACGCCGCTGGTGGACGTTGTACTGGTTCTGCTGATCATCTTCATGGTGACTGCGCCGGTGCTGCAATCCGGCATCGAGTTGAACGTCCCCAAGACGCGCACGGTGAAAGAGATCACCGAAGAACGCCTGGTCATCAGCATCAATAAGCAGCAGCGGGTATTTCTGGGCAACGATCCGGTGAACATCAACGAAATCGCGGCCAAGATCAGACAGAAAATTCGCGATCCTCAGCATCAGGCCATTTTTGTCCGCGCCGATGAAGATGTGCCTTTCGGCGCCTTCGCTACCGTGATGGACGCGGTCAAATCCTCGGGCATCACCAATGTGAGCATCGTCACTCAACCGCTGGACGCGCATGTCAGCCAACGCTGAAATTTTCTTTGAACACGACCGTTGGGGCCGCAACCTCACCTGGTCGCTGGGACTGCATATTGCAGTCGCGGGCGCCATTCTGCTTTACGCCGTGGTCGCGCCCAGCAGTCATGGGGAAGGCTGGGGCGCGGGCGGCGGGGGCGACGCCATGGGTGTGACCCTGGTGAGTACAGTTCCGCTGCCGGCAACTCCGAGCCCGACGAAAAACGTTCTGGCCAATGACTCGAAGGGTCTCACCCAATCGCTGCCCAAGCCCGAACCGGTACAGGAGCAACTGCCAGACGCGATTCCGATTCCGGACAAGATGGCGAAGACCAAGCCGACGCCGAAGACCAGCGCCACCAAGGCAAAAGCGAAGCCCGAGCCGGTTGAGGAAGCCGACAATGTGGTTCCCTTCGGGCAGGGCGGACCAGTCAGCGGACCCTATGGCACGTTCAGCGCCAACGGAGCCAAGGGTGGCTTCGGCTTTACCGGAGGCGGAGGCGACTTCGGCTCGCGTTATGCCTGGTATGTGCGCGTCGTGCAGCAGAAGGTTTCGGAAAACTGGCTCAAGTATGAAGTGGATCCCAGCATTTCAACCGCGCAACGGGTGTACGTCACCTTCGACGTAATGCGCGATGGCCACCCTGCGAACGTCCAGGTGGAGCAATCGAGTGGTGTCCCTTCGCTCGACCAATCGGCTACGCGCGCGATCCAGCGCATTGACACTTTTGGTCCCTTGCCCTCGGATTATGCCGCGAATAAGGTGTCGGTTGAGTTCTGGTTCGATTACAAAAGATAGCAAGGTGATTTTGGGCTTTCAGTTGCTGGCGACAAGTTTGATCTCATTCTCTTTTTGTAAGAGCGTCATCTTGTAAGAGCGTCATCCTTCGCGAGGCGAAAGATGTGGCGCGAAGTGAATGACAAGTCGGCTGGCCAATAGCACTGCGCGCGAGATCCTTCGGGACCGAAGTCCCTCAGGATGACGCCGGATAAGAGATTTCGCCACTTCGTACTACATAGTCAGGAAGCGATTATTAATGAAGCGATTTTTCTTACTCATATTGCCGCTTTTTTTGTTGACCTCGAGCTTTGCCCAGGACTGGATCAAAACCGGAACCGGGTTGGGCGTGGAGAAGGTGCGCCTGGCGGTTCCCGACTTCAATGCTTCGACGCAGGATCCGAAGAACGCAGATCTGCTCAAGGCCTTCAACGAAACCTTGTGGAATGATCTCGACAATGCCGGCATCTTCGACATGGTGTCGAAGAGCTTTTATCCACTTGGCCAGATAGGAACTCCCGCGGATGTGAAGTTCGAGGGCTGGAGCGCGCCTCCGCCGAATGCGGCCATGCTGGCCTTTGGCAACCTGGGCGTCTCCGGTAACGGCATGACCGTGCAGGGTTGGCTGTATGACGTGAAGAACGTCACGTCACCGCAGGTATTGGGTAAGCAATATCAGGACGTGGCGACCAATGACGCAGCCCGCGCCACAGCCCACAAATTTGCCGATGAGATTATCTTCCGCCTGGGTGGCGGCATTGCCGGCATCGCCGAAAGCAAAATCTACTTCGTGAGCAGCCGCAGCGGCCACAAGGAAATATGGGCGATGGATTATGACGGCGCCAACCAGCATGCCGTCACCCATCTGGGTTCGATCTCGCTGTCGCCGCGAGTGTCGCCCGACGGCTCGCGGATCGCTTTCAGTTCGATGACCAAAGCGGGTTGGGAAATTCTGATGTATTCACTGGACTTGGACCGTCTGGTTTCATTTCCCCGTTTTGGTGGAACCAATCTTTCTCCGGCATGGTCGCCGGATGGAACAAGAATCGCTTTCTCGTCCTCGCGCAGCGGGGATCCGGAGATTTATACCGTGGATTCTGCCGGAGCGAATCTGAAACGGATCACGTCCTTCAAGGGGCCTGACGTTTCGCCGGCCTGGAACCGCAAGACCGGCGCGCAGATTGCCTGGGTGAGTGGGCGGACGGGATTGCCGCAGGTCTACACCATGGAAGCCGACGGGACCAATGTGCAGCGCCTCACCGACCAGGGATATGCAGTGTCTCCGGCATGGTCGCCGAACGGACAATTCCTGGTGGTGTCCTGGATGCGCAAGTACGGTCCGGGAGCGCCGGGAGCGCAGGATATTTACATCATGGATATTGCCAGTAAGCAGTGGGTGCAGCTGACCCACGATGGCGGGCGGAATGACTTCCCTTACTGGTCGCCGGATGGAAGGCACATCATTTTCCAATCCAGCCGGGCCGGCAGCTTACAGATATGGACCATGCTGGCCGATGGTACGAATCAGAAGCAACTGACGTTTGCCGGCGCTAACAGTCAGCCCAACTGGAGTTGGAAGTGATTTTAGATTTTGATCTTTAGAAATTAGAGCAGGAAACACCGTTTGTTGTTTTGCAGTTAATTCCCGGAAGAGGCGGATTATGTTTTCCCTCTCCGGAACTGAGCCGGGCGCAACGATCAAGTACAGAAATCGCCGCGCACCAAGAGTACGGAGGAGCAGAGTGAAGCAACGAAAAGTCAGATGGATGATGTTAGTGTTCGCCCTGATGGCGATTATGACGTTGGGGGCCTGCAAGAAGAAAGTAGCGCCGCCGCCACCGCCGCCACCCCCACCGCCCGCCGCACCTACTGCTTCGCTCTCGGCGAATCCGAGTACGGTCGATAAAGGCGGGTCTACGACCTTGACCTGGCAGACCAGCAATGCGACCGACGTCAGCATCGACGGCGTGGGCGCGGTGCAGGCAAACGGGTCGCAGAGCGTGACCCCATCCGACTCGACCACCTACACCCTGACCGCAAAGGGTGCAGGCGGGACGCAAACGGCCACGGCGCGAGTTACGGTGACCGCTCCACCGCCGCCGCCACCTCAGCCGTCGGCCACCGAAGAAGAACTGTTTTCACAGACCGTGAAGGACATCTACTTCGAATACGACAAGAGCGACATCAGCCCCGATCAGCAGTCCGCGATGCAGGGCGATATCGAGTTCCTGAAGCAGCATCCCAACATCAGCTTTACGGTGGAAGGACACTGCGACGAGCGGGGCTCGACGGAATACAACCTGGCTCTGGGCGACAGCCGTGCGAACTCGGTTCGCAACGCGCTGGTACAGGGAGGGGTTGCCGCCGACCATGTAAAGACCATCAGCTACGGCAAGGAAAAGCCGTTCTGCACCGAATCGAATGAGCAGTGCTGGCAGCAGAACCGGCGTGGTCATTTCGTCTACGGGAAGTAAGGCTTGATAGCGCCGGCGTCGCGGCGGCTGGTGGGCGCTTTTTTCTGCGCCTGAGTGTGCGAGGGCGGGACGCCCTCGCGACAGCTGGCGAGTCGCCGGCGCTACGTTCCTCTGGCCGGGATGCGGTACATAATCTTCAAGAACACAGGTATTCGACAATGAGAATCCAACGATATCCCGTTTTGCTTGCCCTCCTGGCCTTACTATGCGCGGGCATGACGCCCGCCTGGGGCGTGAATAAAGACATGGTCCAGCTCCAGACTCAGGTGCAGGACCTGCAGGACAGAATTGCGCACATGCAGCAATCTTTTGACGAACGCATGGGGGTTTTGCAGCACCTGATCGAACAGAGCACGGACCGGGCTAACAAGGTCGCGACCTCGGTCACCGATCTTCAGACCACGCTGCAAAAACAGCAAAGCGATAGCGGCGCCCATGCCGACCAGCTTTCAGGCCAGATCCAGTCCCTGAACGATACCTTGGATGAGCTCAAGGCGAGGCTGGGCAAAGTAAGCAAGCAGCTGGAAGACATGCAGGCGGCGCAGCAGAGCATCGCCATCCAGCAAACCCAGCAGCAACAGCAGGCGGCGGCCGCTCCTCCGCCCGACGTTCTTTACAACAATGCTCTGCGCGACTACCAGGCGGGCAAGAACGACCTGGCAGCGCAGGAGTTCGGCGATTACGTGAAGTTCTATCCCAACACGGACCTGGCTGGGAACTCCAACTTCTATCTGGCGGACATCCAATTCAAGCAGGGAAACTATGCGGCGGCGGCCAAGAGCTACGATCAGGTCCTGCAAAGCTTTCCTGATGGCAACAAGGCGGCAGCGGCCGAGCTAAAGAAAGGATTGGCCCTGATCGAATTGGGGCAACAGGAGGCCGGAATCGCCTCACTGCGCCATGTGATCCAGCGCTATCCCAAGTCAAATGAGGCGATGCAGGCCCGGGACCGGCTGCGTAAGCTGGGAGTGGCTACGACTGGAGCCGAGGGGCGGAGGCCGCAGTAGAACCTTCGCCGCCTACCTACGCCGCTCCATGGTGGCGATGATGGCGGTGACGACCCTTCTTGTATCGCGAGGATTGGCGGTGATTTTTAGCCTCTTTGCGATGTGCGGCGACGCTGGCGCGCGCCTGCTCACCCGGCTTGAGTCGTTCTCCCAAGCCATTCACAGTCAACAAAAGGATCGCCAAAAGAACCACTATCAGGTGCTTCATGCCGCCCTCGTCACAATTTTCCCCAAATCTATACGATTAACCCTTCCCTCGGGCAAAAGTTTCGCGGTAGGCTAGTGTACTGGCCTGATGCTTCCCCGGCCTGCTCAAGGAGACAGCATGACTGACCCAAAGAACGATCTGGATGCGGCGCTCGCCGACGATCAGGACCGCGGCAAGGGTGCGGTAGAGCAGGACCGGCCGGAGGAACCATCCGGGAATACCTCCATGCAGGGCCAGCTGGGACATCGCGACCAGAATCCCTTGCTGAAATCCGCGGACACCGATTTTCCCGAGCCCGGCGAAAACCCCGAACACTCTCAAGAGCCCACCCAGGGGACGGCGGCCAGCAAGAAAAAAGATGTGGCTTAGGTCATCTTACTCGCCTTTGTCTTTGTCCTTATCCTTGTGATGGAAGTCGAGCCCGAATGACGGGTGTTCGCGCTGCCCGGTGATCTTGATGGGCACTTCGGTCTGGCCATTCTTGCGGAAGAAGGGATCGAAGGCTTTAAGTATGAATGATTTCGCCCCCGTCATGGTCTGAGATAGCTTGGCCTGCATTCGCAGTTTGCCGTGGAAATCCAGATCCTCCCTCTGCAAGGTGTAAGTGCCGTCGAGGGCTACTTCCGCGCCGGTGACGTCGAAGGTAAGCCCGCGGAATGTGAGTACGCCGTTATCGAGAACGAAATGGCCCTTAAGTTCTGAAACGCTGCTTCCGGCATCCTCGTCTTCGGGCTTGCCCTGGCCTTTCCGGCTCAACGTCTTGATTTTTCCGGACACTTCCTGACTAGTGAATTGGCCGTGGGCTACGTCGAACTTTCCATCCAGATTCAGCCGGTCCTCGATACCGCCCTTTTCATGCGGGAGATCGAACTTGGTGTGAAAAGTGATCGCTCCGGTCATGGGAGGCTTGTCTGCCTTGACCGCCAGCCGCATCAGGTCTTCGAGTCTGCCCTGGTTCACGGTAACGTCCAAATCGATCAGGCGGCCTTGCTTGTCTGGAGATTTGACTACGCCACCCTGAGCCACGATGGTGGTGTTCAAAAGGCGGGCTGTGACCGGGTGCAGCAGGGTGTCTCCGTTGGTGCCGTCGACGGTGGCGCTGAATGTGGTATCCAGGGCGACGGGATGGCCGCTCAGTTTTACGGTGAAGTCTGGAGTTGAAGTCGTGCCTTCAACCTCGATTTTTTCCAGAACGCCGCCAAACTTTCCCTTCGAAGACAAGGTGCCGCTGATGCCCTTGAAAACACCCAGATCGGCGTTGTCGAAGGTGTAGGTCGCGGCCAGCGGAGTCTGGCCAGGATCGTCCGGACTCCAGGGCCCGAAACTTCCCTGCGATTGGATTTCGCCGGGTGGAACCGCGTTGGTGAGCTGCGCATTAAATTTGGCGGGGCGATGAAGTCCAACCGAATGCATCACCAGATGGTGAATAGTAAAGACGTGAGGATCCTTGTCGGCGGACTTGGGAAGCAATCGAAGCTCGGCGTCGTCGGAGACGATTTCGTCGATCAGCACGGGAACATCGCGCACCTTCGACCAATCCTGCTTTCCTCGATCGCCCTTGGGAGGAATCTGTATAGCCAGGCCCTTGAGCTTGACTTGCCGGATTTTCCAGGGCTTGCCCAGGAGTCCGGTGATACCGGCTTCGGCGGAGAATTCCGCAATCGAAATCAGTGGAGGAACATCGGTGCGGCCTTCATGACGCAGCACCAGTCCGGTACCCTCAATCCGGGCGCCCGGAAACAAGTAGACGTGAAACTCTTTGAGCTCGACGTCGGAGTGAAACTTCTCGCTCAGCATCTCCACAACCTTCTTATGTAGGTACGGATTGGAGAGATGAACTCCGGTCACGATGATGCCCACAATGGCAATCACGACCAGTGATATCACGATCAGTAGAACTTTGCCGCCGATTCTGGGTTTTGCTTCCGTCATTTGCACAAGCTCTCTGACGCTGTTTGCGGACAAATGGTTGGCAGGAGAATGTTAGCACCTGGTTTGAACCTGCATGGGGAGAACCGAATCTACCCCGAGTGGCATCCATAGCGTGCATGAGGGTGCCTTGTGACCACGCCGTATTGAATTCGGCGGTTGCCGATTCCCCCTGTCGGACCGAAGCGCGCGCCTGGATACTCGCCGCCGCGATTCTCGGTTCCAGCATGGCGTTCATCGACAGCACAGTAGTCAACGTGGCGCTGCCCGCGCTGCAATTCAAATTTCAGGCTACCGTGGTGGACGTGCAATGGGTGGTGGAATCTTACGGCCTCTTCCTGGGTGCGCTGATACTGGCCGGGGGCTCGCTCGGTGACTTGTTTGGCCGCCGGCTCATATTCATGGCGGGTGTGGCGATTTTCGCCGTGGCCTCCGCCGGTTGTGGCTTCGCCTCGAATATCGACCAGTTGATCGTGGCAAGAAGTATCCAGGGCGTGGGGGGCGCGCTCCTCGTCCCCGGAAGTCTTGCCATCATCAGCACATCCTTCGATGAGAAGACTCGCGGCCACGCTATCGGCACCTGGTCGGGTTTTACCGCGATTACATCGGCGGTGGGGCCGCTGCTGGGCGGCTGGCTCATTCAGCATGCTTCATGGCGTTGGGTTTTCTTCGTCAACCTCCCGCTTGCCGCGACTGTGCTAGCCATTTCTTTCTGGCGAATTCCGGAGAGCCGCAGCGCCGCTGCAGGGCGCGTCGATTGGTTGGGCGCGATTCTCGCCACGGTCGGACTCGGTGGCTTGGTCTATGGCTTCATCGAATCGGTCAATCTGGGTTGGGGCAATCCTCGGGTCTACGGAAGTTTGGGCGCTGCGTTCGTTTGTATCATCGCGCTGGTCGCGGTCGAAGAGAAGATTTCGATGCCAATGCTGCCGCTCGGACTCTTCCACTCCCGCAGCTTTAGTGGAGCTAACATCCTTACTCTCTTTATGTATGCCGCCATCGGAATCTTCTTTTTCCTGTTTCCGTTGAATCTGGTTCAAGTACAGGGATACTCCACGACTGCGACCGGCGCCGCTATTCTTCCCCTGATTCTGCTCATGTTTTTCCTCTCCCGCTGGTCGGGAGGACTGGTGGCTCGCTACGGACCTCGAAGTCCGCTGATCATCGGACCTATCATCGCGGCTTTGGGTTTCGCGCTGTTCTGCTTGCCCTCTGTCGGGGACAGCTATTGGAGCGCATTCTTTCCGGCGATGACGGTTCTGGGCTTTGGGATGGCGGTCACGGTGGCTCCACTCACCACCGTGGTGATGAATTCCGTGGATCAGGACCGGGTCGGCACGGCGTCCGGCATCAACAATGCTGTGGCGCGCGTGGCAGGGGTTCTTGCGATCGCGGTGCTTGGGATTGTGTTGGTAAAAGCCTTTGGTTACCGGCTAGACCACGGCCTGGCGCACTTTGCGCTACCCCCAGGGGTTCTCGACGAGCTGCACGCAAATGAGATCAAGCTCGCTGGCTTGCAAGTGCCCCTGGCTCTAGATCCAGATACACAGGCCGCGATCAAAGAATCTATCGCGGAGGCATTTGTATTCGGATTCCGGATTGTGATGTGGATTTGCGCGGGTCTTTGTCTGGCCAGCGCGGCTGTAACCTGGCTTATGGTTCCGAAGGTTGGTCGCTGAGACGACTGTGGGCGCGCTGCGCTGATCGATCTGCCGCCGATTTACCTGAGCTCTTCCATGACCTGCTCCAGCACTTCCCTGCCCGGGCGCACGGCCGATTCCGGCAGCGTAGCCAGTGGCTCTTCCGTCATGTTCAGCAGGTCGACGAACGTTGGAGTTTTCGAGTTGACGTAGAAGACGCCGGTCAACACTTCGCCCTTCTCGTGAGCTTCATTCAGACGAGTAATGGCTTTAATCCGGTTGGTGGGATCGTACTCTTCTTCGAGCTTGCGCAGGCGAAGGTGCGAACCGTCGTGCATGGTCACATCGATCGTGGTGCCAGGATCGTAGTCGATGGCAATGTCCTCGAATGCAGGCACGAAGCTGACTTCCTGCAGCGGCTCTTCGTGGTCTTTCATGTATTTGTAGGACTTGGTCGAGCCCTCATGATCGTTGAAGGTCACGCAGGGCGAGACCACGTCGAGCATGACTGTGCCCTTATGCGCGATGGCGGCTTTCATCATGGCGTGCAGTTGCTTTTTGTCGCCGGAGAAAGACCGGCCTACGAAAGTGGCACCCAGCGTGATGGCCATGGCGCAGGTGTCAATGGGAGGCAGGTCGTTGATCACGCCGGTCTTCAGCGTGGAACCCATGTCGGCGGTGGCGGAGAATTGGCCCTTGGTCAATCCGTAAACGCCGTTGTCTTCGATGATGTAAATGATGGGCAGATTGCGCCGCATGAGGTGAATAAACTGGCCTACGCCGATCGACGCAGTGTCGCCGTCTCCGCTGACCCCGAGCGCGATCAGATGACGGTTGGCGAGAACGGCGCCGGTAGCGACCGAGGGCATGCGTCCGTGAACCGCGTTGAAACTGTGCGAACGGCCCATGAAGTAGGCGGGACTCTTGGACGAGCAGCCGATACCGCTAGGCTTGATCACGCGCTCGGGCGAGACTCCCATTTCGTACATGGCATCAATGATGCGCTCGGAGATGGCGTTGTGGCCACAGCCCGCGCACAACGTAGTTTTGCCGCCGCGATAGTCGATCACAGACAAGCCGATGCGGTTGGTTTTCGGTGCCGGAGCCGGTTTGTCGGGTGTGCTGGTCGCCATTTACTTACCCTCCATGGTCATGAGTTCGTCGGTGACCGAGCGCGCATCGAGCGGCAGGCCGTGAATGTGGGCAATACTGCGCAAGCGGGTGTGGAGCGCGGCCTCCAGGTCCATCTTGAGCAGGGTGAGCATCTGCGCGTCGCGGTTCTGTTCGACGACGTAGACGACATCGTGCTGCTTCACAAAATCATGCACCTCGCGGGTGAACGGGTAGGCGCGAAGACGCAGATAGTCAGTCTCGATGTTGTACTCCTGCCGCAATTGGTCGCGAGCTTCGATCAGTCCCCAGTGCGAGGTGCCGTATCCGATGATTCCAATCTTTGATTTTCCGGTTTCAACTTCGGGCCGGGGCACGAACGAACGGGCAGTTTCGAATTTGCGGTTGAGCCGCTCCATGTTGCGTTCGAAGTCGTCGGGACGCTCGCTGTATTGCGCTTTTTCGTTGTGTCCGCTGCCACGTGCGAAATAAGCGGCGGCGGGATGATCGGTGCCGGGCAAAGTGCGATAGCCTACGCCATCTCCGTCAACATCCTGATAGCGCGCGAAACCGCCGAGACGATCGAGATCGGCTTTGCTCAACACCTTGCCCCGCTGGATGGGCTTCTCCGGATATTTAAAGGGATCGGACATCCAGTTGTTCATGCCGAGATCGAGATCGGACATGACGAAGACCAATGTCTGGAACTGCTCGGCCAGATCGAAAGCGTCGCCAGCCATGGAGAAGCATTCCTCCGCAGAGCACGGCAAGAGCAGGATGTGCTTGGTATCGCCATGGGAAAGGAACGCAGTGGAAAGAATGTCGCCCTGCGAGGTGCGCGTGGGCAAGCCGGTGGAAGGACCGACGCGCTGAATGTCCCAGATGACTCCCGGGACTTCGGCGTAGTAGGCGAGTCCGGCAAATTCGGCCATCAGAGAAATGCCCGGGCCTGCGGAAGAAGTCATGGCGCGCGCGCCCGCCCAACCGGCTCCCAGCACCATGCCAATCGCAGCCAGCTCGTCTTCCGCCTGCACGATGGCGAATGTGGCTTTGCCGTCGGCCGCGATACGGAAGCGCTTCATGTAATCGATCATGCTTTCCGGCAATGAGGACGAAGGCGTAATCGGATACCAGGCGACCACGGTGGCGCCGGCGAACATGCAGCCCAGAGCCGCGGCGGAGTTGCCGTCGATAATGATCTTGCCGGCGGTCTTGTCCATGCGCTGGATGAAGTACGGATCGCGCTTGGTGAGATTGGCGGCAGCGTAGTCGTATCCCGCTTTCACCGCCGCGAGATTCAGGTTCGCGGCTTTCACCTTCTTGGCGAACTGCTTTCGGATCGCCTTCTCCACTTCGGCAATATCGATGTGCAGAAGTTGGGCCACCACGCCCACGTAGATCATGTTCTTGACCAGCTTGCGCAGCTTGGCCTCGGGACAGACCGGGGCGACCAGCTTGTCGTAAGGCACCGCGTAGAACACGAGATCGGTGCGCAGGGTGCTGAGGTTCAGAGGCTCGTCGTACACCACCACTGCACCCGCGGCCACCGACATCACGTCTTCGTGGGCGGTTTCCGCATTCATGGCAACCACGAAGTCGATCTCTTTTTTGCGCCCGATGTATCCGTCTTTGTTGGCACGAATGGTGTACCAGGTAGGCAGGCCGGCAATGTTGGACGGAAAAAGATTCTTGCCCGAGACCGGAACTCCCATCTGAAAGATACTGCGCAACAGGACCGTATTGGAGCTCTGCGAGCCGGAACCGTTGACGGTCGCGACCTGAATGCTCATGTCGTTTACAACAGGTTTTTGTTCCGGTGGGCGACTCTCTGCGTGGAGAGATACATCCGTGGTGGCCATTCCCGTCCTTCCTTGTCCCTCGAGCGGAGTTTTTCCGCTCGCAATTACTGGTGCTGCAGAACCTTTAATTATACGGCAGGCAGGAGCGTTGAGGGATTGAGGTATCCGGCTAGTAGCGGTCTGTATGGAGGACAGGCGTCCCGCCGGTCCGGCACAGACCTGGGCAAACGGGCGGGACGCCCGTTCTCCATTGACCCATGTGTGTGCTTCATCGGCAGTGCTTCGAGGGCGAGACGCCCTCGCGACAGCCGGCGGGACGTCGACGCTACAGGCTTCTATTCGTCGCCGGTGAAGAATTGCGCCATCTTGCGGAATTTTGTGTAGCGGGTATCGATCAGTTCTTTGACCGAACTCTTCTTTAGGTCGGCGAGATGTTTCTGCAAGGCGGCATCAAGCAGCAGAGCAGCCGCTTCGTGGTCGGTGTGCGCCCCACCCTCTGGTTCGGGAACGATGCCGTCAATGCAGCCCAGTTCTTGCAAGTCTTCGGGGGTGATGCGCATGGCTTCGGCCGCAAGCGCTTTCTTGGTGGGATCGCGCCACATGATGGACGCGCAGCCTTCGGGAGAGATCACCGAGTAAATCGAATTCTCCATCATCAGGACGCGGTCGGCGATGGCGATGGCGAGCGCTCCGCCGCTTCCGCCTTCTCCAGTGATGGTGGTAATGATGGGAATCTGCAGGCGCGCCATCTCGCGCAAATTGTGGGCGATGGCTTCCGCCTGGCCGCGCTCTTCGGCTCCCAGGCCGGGATACGCGCCCGGCGTGTCCACGAAAGTGAACAGCGGCCGGCCGAATTTTTCCGCCATCTTCATTACCCGCATGGCCTTGCGGTAGCCTTCCGGGTTGGGCATGCCGAAGTTGCGATAGACCTTCTGCTTGGTATCGCGGGCCTTCTGATGCCCGACGATCATCACTTCTTCACCGTGGAAGCGAGCCATGCCGCCGATGATCGCGGGATCGTCGGCATATCCGCGATCGCCGTGAATCTCACTCCACTCGGTGAAAATGCGCTCAATGTAATCGAGCAGGTAGGGGCGCTGGGGATGCCGTGCCAGCTCGGTCTTGTCCCAGGCCTTGGTGTGGGAGGATGACATGTCTTTGCGTAACGCCTGAATGCGGTCGTTGAGCGAACGGATTTCGCGCTGCGTATTCTCGTCGGGTCCGGCGGCCACTTGCAGGCGGGCAATCTGTTGCTCGATTTTGTCGAGCTCCCGGTGCGTCTTGTCCCCAACTTCCAGGTTGCTGCCGTTGCCGTTGCTGGCCAGGCGCGCTTCGACCATGGACAGAAGTAGCTCGGTTCCCGCCATCACCAGTGCTTCATTGGGCACCGATGCAATCTTCGCTCCCAGCTTGGAATTCTTTTGAATGGAAACTCTTATCTGCCGCAGATTTCAGTACGGCTCTTCCTGGAGCCAGATTGAAGCCTGAATAGAATTGCTGCACTCGCCACGAGCGGCAAAGCGGAAACATGGGCTAAGCCCGTTCGTGGCATCAATCAATTACGCGCACGGCGCCCCGGCCGCACAACTCTTCGACCCGGGCGATAAAGTTGCGGTCTGGCAGAACATTATAGCCTTCCGCCTCCATCACTACCATGAAATCGCCCTGGCGTTCCACGTCAAACAACACCTTGGCCGCTCCTTTTTGCCGGGCGCAGAGGGTGTGCAGCGCATCGACAGTGGACTCATTCGCAGTCTCGAGCGGAACGCGAATGCGCAGTGAATTGGGCAGCGGCACTTTCGCTTCTTCGAGAGGACTGATGTCGTTCACGGTCAACTTCGGATTCGCGCCTTCTTCGATGCGCACGCCGCCCCGGATCAACACCGGCACTTCCAGCTTCACCTTTTCCTGCAGCTTGCGATAGGCCTCGGGGAAGACCAGCATCTCGACCGAGCCGGCCATGTCTTCGAGCGCGCCCTGGGCGTAGAAATCGCCGCGCTTCGATTTGAGCACACGCAGATTGGTGATGATGCCGGCGGTGGTGATGCTCTCGTCTTTGCCGGTGGACTTGGTCAGCGCGCCGATTTCCTCCGTGCTCAGAGCGCGCAGGTCTTCCAGTTTGTCGCGATATTTTTCCAGGGGATGCCCGCTGATAAAGAAGCCGAGAATTTCTTTTTCGTTGGCGAGGCGCGTGTGTTCGTCCCAGTCCGGAGTTTCAGGCAACTTGGCGTTCGCAGCCGAAACTTCCTCCTGCTGGAAGACCCCGAACAGGCCGTGCTGTCCACTCTCGGCATCTCTCTGAGTCTTCTGCGCGCCTTCAATGGCGCGGTCGAGAACGGCCATGAGCTGGGCGCGCCGGCCGAGGCCATCCATGGCGCCGCTTTTGATCAGGGATTCCAGGACGCGCTTGTTGAGCAGGCGCAGATCGACTTTTTCGCAGAACTCGTAGATCGAAGTGTAGCGGCCAAGCTCCTTGCGTCCGGCAACGATTGATTCGATCGCGTTGTGTCCGACGTTTTTTACCGCCGCCAGGCCGAAGCGGATAGCGCTGCCGTGTGGTGTGAAGTTGGCATCGCTAACGTTAATGTCGGGAGCCTCGACCGCAATTCCCATCTCGCGGCATTCATTAATGTACTTAACCACGTCGTCCGTGCTGCCGGTCACGGAAGTCAGCAACGCGGCCATGAACTCGACCGGATATCGGGTCTTCAAGTACGCCGTCTGGTAGGCCAGCAGGGCGTATGCGGCGGAGTGGGATTTGTTGAAACCGTAGCCGGCGAACTGCGCCATCAGGTCGAAGATCTTTTCGATCTTTTTCGGAGGATAGCCTCGCTGGTTTGCTCCGGTGACAAAGCGCTCGCGCTGGGCCGCCATTTCCGAGGCAATTTTCTTGCCCATGGCGCGGCGCAGCAAGTCGGCTTCGCCCAGTGAATAACCGGCCAGGCGGTTGGCGATCTGCATCACCTGTTCCTGGTAGACGATGACGCCCAGCGTTTCTTGCAATATCTCCTGCAGCTCGGGCAGTTCGTACTCGATCTTTTTTCGGCCGTGTTTGCGATCGATGAAGTCATCGATCATGCCGCCCTGGATCGGTCCGGGACGATAGAGCGCATTCAGGGCGGTGAGATCTTCGATGGAATTCGGCTGGTAGCGGCGCAATACGTCGCGCATTCCCCGCGATTCAAACTGGAACACGCCGGAAGTGAGTCCCTTGTGAAAGACCTTCTGGTAGGTTTCCTGATCGTCGAGTAAGAGATTTTCAAGGGCGATGCGCTCGCCACGAGTCTGGGCAATCAACTTCACGGCATCATCGAGGATGGTGAGCGTGGTCAAGCCCAGGAAGTCCATCTTCAGCAAGCCCAGCTTTTCGATGGCCACCATATCGAAGGCGGTCACGATTTCGTCGTTCTTGGTCTTGTAGAGGGGAACCAGCTCGTTGAGCGGCCGCGGCGAAATCACTACCCCTGCGGCGTGCACTCCTGCGTTGCGCACCATGCCTTCGAGCTTCTTGGCGGTGTCGAGCAACTCCCGCATTTGCGGATCGCTGTCATACGCCTGTTGCAACGCAGGCGATTCCCGGATCGCGTCTTCGAGCTTGATATTAAGAGTAGTCGGGACCATCTTGGCGATACGGTCCACGTCGGCGTACGGAACATCCATGGCGCGGCCCACGTCTTTAATTGCCGCCTTGGCCGCCATGGTGCCGAAGGTGATGATCTGTGCGACGTTCTCGCGGCCGTACTTCGCGGTCACGTAGTTGATGACCTCGCCGCGGCGGTTCATGCAGAAATCGATATCGATATCGGGTAAAGAAATGCGCTCGGGATTCAGAAAGCGCTCGAAGATCAGCTCGTGCTGCAGGGGATCGAGGTCCGTAATACCGAGCGCATAGGACACCAGCGATCCTGCCGCCGAACCGCGCCCCGGTCCAACCGGGATGTCGCGTTCGCGGGCGTAGCGGATGAAATCCCAGACGATGAGGAAATATCCGGAGAACTTCATCTGCTGAATGATGGCCAGCTCGCGGGCCAGGCGCTGTTCGTACTCCGCGAGATTGTGCTTCAGCCGGCCCTGGGCATCGAGGGGACGCAGCGTTTCCAGGCGACGGGCAAATCCTTCGCGTGAGACATGCTCGAAGTAGCTGTCGAGAGTGAACCCGGCGGGCACGTCGAAGTGCGGGAAAGGGTTGCTGATCTTCTCCAGCCGCATGTTGCAGCGTTCGGCGATGCCCAGGGTGCGAGTGAGAACGTCGGGCGAGTCTTTGAAGACACGCAGCATTTCGTCGTGACTCTTGACAAAAAAATCGCTGCCCTGAAACTTCATGCGGTTGGTATCTTGAATCGACTTGCCGGTCTGTATGCAGAGCATCACGTCCTGGGCGTGGGCGTCGTCTTCGCAGAGGTAGTGGCTGTCGTTGGTCGCGACCAGCGGCAGGCCGAGATCTTTTTCCAGACGGAACAAGTTGGGGTGGATGCGATGTTCCTGCTCCAGGCCCTGGTCCTGAATTTCAAGAAAGAAATTGTTGGGACCAAAAATGTCGCTGTAGGTTGCAGCGGCATTGCGGGCGGCATCGTAATTCTCTTCCATCAGCCGCTCGGCAACTTCGCCTTTCAGGCAGCCCGAGAGTCCGATCAAACCTTTGGAGTGTTCGGCGAGAAACTTCTTGCTCACCCGCGGCTTGTAGTAAAACCCGCGCAACGAGGCTTCGGAAGTGATCTTGGCCAGGTTGCGGTAGCCTTCCTCGCTTTCCGCGAGAACCAGAAGATGGTTGTAGGTATCACCGTCGGGAGGAGTGCGCTCGATATCGTGGTCGTCCTTCTTGCAGATGTACAACTCGCAGCCAACGATGGGTTTGACCCCGGCCTTGTGCGCGGCATTGACGAAATGGACCGCGCCAAAAATGTTGCCGTGGTCGGTCATGGCGACCGCCGGCATACCCATCTCTTTGACGCGCTGGACAAGCTTTTCGACGTCGCAGGCGCCGTCGAGCATGGAGTAGTCGGTATGGAGATGCAGGTGGACGAATTGGGACATGAGTTGCGCTGCTCTTATTCTAACGGGAAATTGTCAGAGGCGAATGGGAGTTTATCCACAGCGGGAAGTTGCTGGCGGCAAGGGTCCTTCGACTCGCGCAGGACAGGTGCGACCGCGGACTATTTAGGGATTTGGAAATCAACGCCGCGATCGTCGTTGGCTTTGGCGGTGGCTTCGAGATCGATCCACGACAAGGGAAGCTTGGTGGCGCGCTGCTCGCTGAAAACCCAGAGCGTGCCGCCTACGATGGCGTAGTTCTGCACTTCCTGGGTGTGCTTGTCGCGAAAGACGAGAACCGTGGGCGTGGAAATCTCCGACTTGCTCTGCGGTCTTGCTATCGCCGCGTCGCCCGAATCTTGTGATCCTCCTTGCCTCTCTTCCCGTAACCGCGCTACTTCATCTTCCAAACGGTCGATGTCCTGTTGCTGCTGTGCCAGGTCATTCTGAGCGATGTCGTAGGCCGAGCCGGAGTTGTCGTATGAGGGGTAGTCGCCGGCGCTCGAGTAGAAATCGTCGTAGAAACCGGGGTATCCGTAGTAGCCATAGACACCCGGCCACACCGTAGTGAGGAAGACGCGATTACGAAAACGGCCTGGACCGAAACCCGGACGATGGAAGGCTACGCCAGAGTGAAAAGACGGTTGACGAACGCCGGTAGCGAAACTGGATCCGAAGTGCGGACTCGAATTCAGGCTCGCGCCACCACGAAAACTGGGGGATGAAATTCCACCGTGGAAGCCGGAGGAAGAAAATCCGCCGTGTCCCATCGACCCGCCGCCGCGCGAACCGCCATGCTGGGCCATCGCCGGGACGGCCAGCGCTGCTGCGGACAACGCCGAAATGGCCAACCAGCGCCGCATACGTGGGATTATAGCGCTGCTGGGGGGCCGGTTTGTCAAATCTTTGGGGGGACGGTCGCAGGTGGTGGGTGCCCCATCCTTCGCGTAGTTTGCGAAGGGTGGGAGGCAGACAGTCGGAGTCATTCTTGGCGAAAACTTTTGGTTTACCGCAGTGGACAGGTTTTCCGAATCGCTGCCGAGGTCCTTGCCTCCCACCCTTGCGCAAAGTACGCGCAAGGATGGGGCACCCGCTAAAGGCTAAAAGCTAGTGGCTGCCTTGGCTAATTCTGGTCCCCCGCGCCGTGCTTGAGCTGGCAGAGTTTGCAGTAGGTCGGCGGCAAGCTGTTATCCACGCGATGTTTTACTGGCTTGAGCGTTTGCAGGTAGGCAAACATCGCCTTCAGGTCGTCGTCGGTGAGCCCGCCAAATTCTTCGAAAGGCATGATGGAGTTCAGTTTTCGCGCTTTCACGTAGCCGGTGCGCATGACTTGGATAAACATCGCCTCGTCGTAGTAGCTGATGCCAGTAGCATCAGGCGTGATATTCGCGCTGGCGACCGAGCCCCAGGGACCGTCCAAGGTGAAGCCTCCACTGTATTCGAGCCCGGGTTTAAACTCTCCCCGAAATTGCGGGGTATGACACTCGTTGCAGCTTTCAATCGTGACCAGATACTGTCCCCACTTCAAACGATCGCTGCGATCCGGACTGCTCACCGGCTCGGTGATGGGTTGGGGAACGCTGCGAATCAGATACTTCACCGGGAAGATAATTTCAGTCTTCGGCAGCGGGTTCTTCACTGGCGGGAGCGACCGAATGTAAACCACGAGGGATGCCAGATCCTCATCCGAGAGATGGCTCAGATTCTGATAAGGCATCATAGGGAACAAGGCTCTCCCGTCGTGGCCAATGCCTTCGCGGATGGCACGCGCTAACTGGTCATCGGTCCAGGTTCCGGCACCGGTTTCGGGATCGGGAGTGATATTCGGGGCCACGATGCGACCCGGAAGATCCTTGAACCACATCACCTGGCCGACACCCTCGCCCCCGGGCATTACCGGACCCCCATGGGTATTCCAGTCGTGCAAGGAATGGCAGCCGGTGCATCCGGTGGTGGACGAGAAGAGATAGCGACCGCGCTCCAACCGCTGCGGTGTGCGCTCGAACTGGCGCGCAGTGAGGGGCCGCGCCCGGGGTCCGATGAACGGCCGCCAGCCGATAGTGAGACTGATTCCGGCCGCCAAAAGGACGACTAAAGTGACGACGGTCCAGAGCAAGATCTTGCCCAGCTTTTTCATCACTCCTCCGCCAGAGTTCGAGCGAGTATCTTCCACCTCTCGAAGCCAGTGAATTGCATTTCTTTTTCGCCGCCACAGAACGCGCGGCGTCGGGACGTTCTCAGACTTGCCAGTTCCCCGCTACCGGGGACAATCGGTTGCTAGCGCTTCTTTTTGCCCTTTTCTTTTTTGCTCAAAGCGACTGGTTTACTGGCTGCCGCTGGTTTGGCGGTCGCGGTCGGGGCGGCCTTTGGGTTTGCGTTTTTTCCCTTTTCGCTCTTTGCAG
This sequence comes from Terriglobia bacterium, assembly GCA_963822555.1. Taxonomy (GTDB): domain Bacteria; phylum Acidobacteriota; class Terriglobia; order Terriglobales; family Acidobacteriaceae; genus JAIQFF01. The sequence continues at coordinate 891,467 of CAWGHY010000002.1, read as the reverse complement.
GAGGCGCTTTAGAAGCTTCGGCTTTGGCCGGGACCGGCGCAGCGGCGGCCTGACCCTTTCCCTTTTTCTTGCCCGCGGCGGGTGCGGCAGCCGCAGCGGCTGCTGCAGCAGCGGCCGCTTCGGCAGCGGCGGCTTTGGCTGCCCTGCCCCGTTTGGGCGGTGGCGGCGGTGGTGGCGGTGGCGGCGGTGGCGCCAGGGGCTTCAGGAACTTCAAAGTCTCGGTTCGCGAACGCAGCTTGCCGTCGAGCAGCAGCATGAAGACATCATGCGCGATCTTGGGATACTCGGGCATTTGGGGCGTGATGTGCAGCTCGGTCATCTCCGGCAAGGGAATCTTCTGCTGCACCTGCCGCCATTTGGTAAAGAAGTTCTTGATCTTTTGCGAGACCGCTTGCTGGCGCGCGGTGAGCGCCAGAAACAGGATCATCTCGGGGCGCGCCTCGGAAAGCAGCTTCCAGGCGCGTGACGGCGTAGCGGCTTCCTTGCCGACCAGCCGCTTGGCCAGTTCCTTGGCATGATCTTCAAGATCCCGCCAGGCTTCGACCAGGTCCTTGCGAGGAATCTGTTTACGCATGTCGGCGATGTCTTTGTCGGCAAGCCGTGCGGTCAGGAAATACATGACTGCGGGCGCGGGATCGGGAGCATATCCCAGCTCCGTCATCTGCTGCCGGGTCTTCAGGAGTTGACCGAGTTGCGCGGTATCCACCTTGGCGCTGGTCCAATGCGGATTCAACACCTTCAGCCAGCCTTCCTTCTCCAGAACGCGCACGATGTGAAGCGGGTCTTCTTCATAGGCCAATTGCTCAATTTCGTAGCCTATGGCCTTATGGGTGATGTACTCGATGTAATTATTTTCTTTGGCTGAATCGTAACGGGCCTGGGTACGCTCTTCGAGCGGCCAGTGAAAGCGCGCCGCGAAGCGAGTGGCCCGGATCAGGCGGGAAGGGTCTTCGACGAACGCGTAATTGTGGAGAACACGTAGAAGCTTGGCTTCAATATCCGCAGCACCGTTGAACGGGTCCATCAGCAGGCCACGCGAGCCCGGATTCAACGACAGCGCCATGGCGTTGACGGTGAAATCCCGGCGGCGCAGGTCTTCAATGAGCGTGGCGGGAGAAACTACCGGAGGTTTGCCGGCTTTCTCATACTGCTCGGTCCGCGCCATGCTGATTTCGGCCCGGACGTTTCCCGGCAAGCCCAGGTACAGGGTCTTGAAATCGTCATCGACGCCGGCGATCCGGACACCGGCCTTCTCCAGGTCTTTTTGCAACTTGAGGGGATTGCCTTGGACTGAGAAGTCCAGGTCGCGGATGGGAAATCCGCTGATGATGTCGCGGACCGCGCCACCGGTCAGGTAAATATTCATACCGGCCGCGCGGGCAATGTCTTGTACCAGGGTGACGCCACGCTGCTGGTCCGGCGTCAGCCGGATCTCCATGGTGTATATGTAATCAGCCATGCTTGCTTACGAACGCGGCTCCGCGACCCGGTTTGCCCCAGCAGAAAGCAGTTTTCCACAGGCCTTGGCCCCGAGAAAACAGACTCTTCCGGTCGCTTTTACGTAAGTCACTCTATCCAATAGGCTTAGAGTACACGAGATGGGACGCCGCAAGCTACAGAAAATAACACAAGGTTAACCGTTTGGCTACAACGAACATACAAGGAATCCGTTTTTTAGAGGAAAAGTGCGAGAATCCGGATGTGAAACAGTCGTCAGCCGTCGGTCCTCAGTCGTCAGCGCACCCCGAAGACCGATACCTGTAGACTGCAAGCGACTTCTGATGCCGAAAACCGTCGCTACTCGTCAGCCCTCTCTTCCGAGCCACGCTGACGACGGACGACTAAAGACTGACGACTGAATGCCTTCAACCCATAAGAAAGTCGTGGTCCGGAAAATGGACCGGGATTCGATCAACGGACACGTTGCCCCGGCCAACTTTGTTCGTGACGGCAAACTCGAGCTCCTCAACACTTCGGGCAACGTTGTGGCCATCGACCTTAAGGACATCAAGGCGGTCTATTTTGTCCGTGAATTCGGCGATTCCGAAGCGCTGAGCCGCAAGACTTTCACCAGCCGGCCCCGGACGGAGGGACTCTGGATCCGGCTCAAGTTTAAAGACAACGAGGTTTTGGAAGGCATGATGCCTAACGACCTCAGCCTGACCACAGCCGAAGGCTTCCTAATCAATCCTCCCGACCTGCGCTCGAACATCCAAAGGATTTTCGTACCTCGCAGCGCCCTGGAATCGCTGACGGTGCTGGCGGTCATCGGGGCAACCCATCGCCGCCGCAAGGGGGCTCCCGCGGATACTCGGCAGGTACCGATGTTTGGAGAGTGACAGTTCGGCGAGGGAAGGTTCGGCGGGTGAACGTTCAGCAGTGAGAAGAGAGCAGCCGTCAGACCTCGGACGCAGCGCGCGGCCGAGGTCTGACGACTGATACCCGAGGTCAGGGCTTAACCACCTGCAGGTTGTTGGTGATGGTGAAGGTTCCGGGCACGCTGTGGGCGCGGATGTTGGCGACGTTCTTGTCCCCCTCGTTATCCACCACGCCTTCGAGAGTCACGTTTCCGTTCTTCACAATGATTCGGATGGGTTGCTGCACGCCCATGGCGTATTTCTGCAACTGCGGGAAGCCATAGATCGCGCGATAAAGCTGGCGGCGAAGACGGTCGTCGTTGGGCGAGGGCGGCAGAACTTCGATCTGGTTGTCGACATGTTCCACGCCTTCAATTCTCTTCACCACGTTCTCGGCGTCGGACTTCAAGGTTGGCCGGGTGACCTGTCCGGCGAGGGTCACGTTGTATCCGTCTACTTTGTAGGCGATGTTGTCGAACACGCTGAAATAAGGCAGCATCAACAGCTCATGCCTGACTTCTTTTGTAATTCTGGAAGTGGCGGCTGGGGAAGGTGGGGTCTCACGGCCCAATGCGGCCGATACCAGGGCCAGCAGAGCGCAGGTCACAAGGAAAGATCGTAGTTTCATTTCTGCTTCTCCTGATGGAATCGATGTCGGTGGAAAGACAACTAGATTTCCAGGGTGCACATAGTAGCAAATGACCGGACGGCTTGTCCTCCCAAGTTCATGGGTACGGCGGCGGACGCGTTTTAGCCGCCGGGGCTCAATGCTCGGGGAGGGTTGCGCTCTCGCTATTCTTCCAGACATTCGATCGGTGTAACATAGGGAAGAGTCTATGGAACCCCGCGAGGACAACCAGGAACTGGATCTTCTGCTCCCTTCGAGCGTCACGGGACCGCTCTGGAAGTCCCTGCTGCGCAATCTTCGCGACCGCTTCTTTCCGGAGAAGTTGCCGCCCTTGCAGCTCACTTCCCGTCCCCTGAACACGGGCATGCTGATCGGCGATGCGGTGAGTATGCCCTGGTATCGGACAGTTTTTACAAACCTGGGCAATGTGATCAATCCAGAAGTCTTGCCGCCGCTCGAACTGGAATCCCGTCCGATGGATGTGGGCGAACTGGTCAGCGATCAAATGGGCCACATGTGGTGGAGTTCCCTGCTGCGCAACCTGGCCGATCGGGTAGCGCCGGAACGCCTGCCCCCGCTGCAGCTGACCTCGGCGCCGGTTGATGCCGACTTGAAATCGGGATCCATGCAGTTGGCGCGCTGGTCTTCGCTCATTACTCTGCCCAAAGTTCCACTGGCCGAGCGCAAGTACTTTACCGCAGCGCCGGCCAGACCGAGCGCGGCTCGCGCCGGAACGGGGGCGCCGTTCACCGGCTTTGCGGGAATGCCCGCAGCGCTGTTCGAGGGCGCGCCGGCGCATGCTCATCCGGGTAAACTGCAGACTGCGCTTTCGCGTTCGAAGTTACGGGAAGCTCTGCTGATTTCGCTGGCCGCGCTGGAAGCTGTCTATCTCGTGGGCTCACTATTCGGGCTGTTCTAGAACTTTGCATCCCTTCACCAGGTCATCCTGAGCGCAGCCGCGACTTCGCGATGCGGAGTCGTGGCGTAGCAAAGGACCCCTACAAGCTTTCATACTCTCGCTGATGACCTGCGACAAGAGTGCACCGACGCTGCACGCAAATTCGTTGCGCTGTTAGGGGTCCTTCGACTGCATCGGTCCATTCGTAAACGAATGGACCGATTCCGCTCAGGATGACAGGTTCGCGGGGCTGGTAAAGCATGCTGCCTTCGCCTCCGTTACAATCACGATCTTGCTCACTATTCAGGGCAATTCACTATGAAACTCTCTCAGATTGCTGCTGCTCTTAACGCTCGCCTGGAAAATGGGTCTCCGGATCTCGAAATTACCGGGGTTGCCGGCATCAAGGATGCGGGGCCCGGACAGCTTACTTTCGTAGCCAATCCCAAGTACGCTGGAGCGGCACGGACGACCAAGGCATCGGCCGTGATCGTCACGGAAGAGTTCCCTGCAGTTGCTACGGCGGTGCTGCGCAGCAAGAATCCTTATCTGGCCTTCGCGCACGCTCTGGAGCTTTTCTACAAAGCGCCGCGCTACGAACCCGGCACGCATCCGACGGCGGTCGTGCATCCTTCGGCCAAGATCGGTGCCGGGGCGCACATCGGTCCTTACGTGGTGGTGGATCAGGGCGTTGAAATTGGACGAGACGCTGTGTTGCTGGCGCATGTGGTCATCTATCGCGACGCCAGGATTGGCGATAATTTTTTTGCTCACGCGCACGCTGTGGTCCGTGAAGGCTGCCAACTGGGCGACCGGGTGCTATTGCAAAATGGTGCGGTGATCGGGGCGGATGGTTTCGGTTTCGCCAAGGATGACTCGGGGCACTGGTACAAGATCATGCAGCCCGAGCCGGTCATTATCGAAGATGACGTTGAAATTCAGGCCAACTCCTGCGTGGATCGGGCGAGCGTGGAGAAAACGCGGATCGGTCGCGGCACCAAGATCGACAATCTGGTGCAAGTGGGTCACGGCTCTCGCATTGGAGAACACTCGCTGCTGGCCTCACAGGTTGGACTCGCCGGCTCAACCGAGGTGGGCAACCACGTGATCCTGACCGGCCAGGTAGGCGTGGTCGGACATTGCAAGATCGGCGATGGAGCGATTGTGACTCCGCAGAGCGGCGTCGCCGGCGACATTGAGGCCGGGGCAGTGGTCAGCGGGGCGCCGGCGGTGGATCACAAGTTGTGGTTGAAATATTCGGCTTTGCTGAGCAAGCTGCCTGAGATCGCGCGGGCGGTGCGGGCTAAGGCGTCGAAGGATTAACCACAGGCGACACAGACGGGACGACGGAAATTCGTCCTTCCTGCATCTCTTCCGGCAAACCGCTGTCGATGGCTCGCCTGACTTTTTCCATAAGCTCTTCACGGCTGCCGAAGTCTTCGGGTTCAATGGGAGGATGGAAAGTCAGGGTGACAGTTCCGGGTTTGATGGCGAATCTTCCCTTGGGCATGACGTAATGCGAACCTGAAATGGTGACCGGAACCACCGGCACACCGCACTCCATGGCCAAATAGAACGGGCCTTTCTTGAAGGGCAGTAATTTCCCGTCGAACGAGCGGTGACCTTCAACGTAAATGGTCATATTGATCCCCTGGCGCAGGACTGCGGCTGCGGCGCGGACCGCGGAGATGCCCGCGTCGCGATTTCCGCGGTCGACTGGGACCAGCGATCCAAGCCTCATGGTTTTGCCCAGGAGCGGATAGTCGAACAGCTCCTTCTTCGCCATTACAGATGTGCGGCGCGGAATCAGGGGCAACATGATCGGCGGATCAATGTTAGAGACGTGGTTGGACATGAAAACGTAAGTGCGTTTGGGATCGAGCTGGTCGAGTCCGATAGTTTGCGCGCGAATGCCGGCAAGACGCGCGCCCGCAAATGCCGCTCCCATGGCGACGCGGTAAAGGAAGCGGATGTCGCCGGTAAGGAAAGTCCAGGGAAAGCACAGCAGCGCTGCCAGCGGAAGCGCCAGACTCCAGAAGGCGAGCATCACGACGGTGCGAATCATGGCACGGTTTGCTCCACCGGCTGCGCTTCCCCTTTGAGCCATGCCTCGCGGCGCGCCCTCTGTTCCGGTGTGACTCTGTCCAAATCGTTCAGATCCGAATCAATTTCCTGGCGCGAGCCCGTGGTCCAGTGCAACTCGCGCTCTCCGGCAGAGTTGCGGACGCGAAGGCGGATCGTCTCACTGGGGCGGAGCGCAGCCAGGTGCCGGGAGAAGCCGTCGTTCACGTTTTGGCCGTTGATTTCCAGAATCGCATCTCCTACAGAAAGGCCTGCATGCTCGGCCGCGCTTCCGGCAGAAACGGCAGAGACCAGCGGCGCGGCATCGAAGTTCTGGGTCACGAGGAAACCAGGATCGGCAATCGTAATCAAGCGCTGCACTAAATGTAATCCCACGGTCTTGAAGAAATCATCCCACGGAATTTCTTCGGTGCCGGCAACATATTTCTGAAAAAACCAGCTCAGGTCGGAGTGGCCGACCGCCTCGGCGGCGCGGCGCACACCTTCGCTATCGGGAAAGAAGCGTCCCGGGCGTGCGTAGTTTTCGTTCATCCAATGGAAGACGTCGCGAATCGACGCGGAGCCATGGGTCAATTCGCGCAGCTGCAAATCAAGTATCACGCCGAGCAAGTATCCTTTGTTGTAGTAGGAAATGCTGCGAACAGGCAGGCGGTAGTAGTCGTACTTTTCCAGCCAGGCGTCGAGGCTCGACTCTTCGACGGATTGCGTAAGGTGCGCGGGCCGGGCCTCCAGTTCTGCGATTTCATTCGCCACACCTTTCAGATAGCGGGCTTCATCGAGCTGGCCAGCCCGCAGGCGGATGATGCTTCCCGCGGTACTGGTCACGCCCTCGCTGAACCATAGAGCGCGAGTGTAATTCTCTTTGGTGTAGTCGATGGGCTCGAGCGACTGTGGGCGAATACGCTTCACGTTCCAGAGATGAAAGAATTCGTGCGCGGTTACATCGCCCAGCGACTGCGGGTTTTCTGCCAGACGGCTGGCGCTGATGTCGATGGCGGTGGAATAAGCATGCTCCATGCCGCCGCCCGCGGGGCCGCGCGGAAAATGGTAGATGAACAAATAGCTTCGAAAGGGCTGATCATCCATCCATGAAGTGGCGGCTGAGACCAAGCCTTGCAACATGGGGACGATCTTCTGCATGTCATAGTCGGCTGGCTCAGCATCCACAACCACGCGATAGTGGGCACTGCCCTGGTCGAAATCGGATTCCTGAAAAAGACCGATCTCGACTGGCGAGTCCACCAAGTGATCGTAGTTGGACGCTTCGAAGTTCGAGCCCTCGGAGGTGAGCGCGGTCGCAATTTTCCAACCGATTGGGAGATCGGTGAATGAAATTTCGTTCGGAGAATTGCGGTTGTCGACCGGATACATCAGAATCTCGGCGAGGTTGAAAAAAGCGTGATGCGAGTTCAACTGCGCACCGAACGGCCCGGACTGGTCGGCCAGGATTTCGTACTCAATCTCAGCACCTTGCGCGATGCCGCTCAGGTGCCAGGTTGTCTTGTCCAACTTCTGTACTTGGACCGGTTGCCCGCTGACAGATTTGGCTGTTACCCAATTCACGTACTGAGAGAAGTCTCGCACTTGATACAAAGCGTTCCAAACTGGAAGTTGCAGATCGCGTTGGGATGACCCAGGGCCCAGAAGAATTTCCACTTTGACCAAGTGCTCAGGCCGATTGGCTAGAGAAACAATGCATCGCACCGGGATGGGCTGGGAAGGAGGACTTTGGGCTGCCGCGGGCATCGCAAAGAGCACGGCGAGCCCAACGAAGGCGGCCGAGAATCCCGCTCTGGGCAGGCGCTTCACGCTTTGGCAGACGCCTTCAGCGGATGATTGCCCGATGCGCCTCCACCGATCGCCTTGAGGCGTTGCGGCAGCTTTTCGTAGATTCCGCCGAAGCCGCCGTTGGAAAGAATCGCGACAACGTCCCCCGGGCGCATTTCAGGCGCGACGCTCTGGACGATGGCATCGGCGTCGGGAGCGATGCGCGCGCGCCGTCCCTGTTTTTGCAGGTCGGCCACCAGGGCGGGCACGTCCATGCGCTCGCGCTCGGGAATGGATTGAGATTTGAAGACGTTCGCAACTACGATCTCATCCGCTACCGCCAAACTTTTCGCCAGCTCAGATTGAAAGACATTGCGTCGAAGGGTGTTGGACCGCGGCTCCAAAATCGCCCAGAGACGCGCGCTGGGATAGCGCGCGTGCAGCGCCTTGAGCGTGCCCGCGATCGCCGTGGGATGATGCGCGAAGTCGTCGATGATGGTGATCCCGTTTACCTGCGCCCGAACTTCGAGACGGCGCTTGACGCTTTTGAAGGTCTTCAAGGCGGCGGCGATTTGTTCTTTCGGAATTCCGCAACCTGAAGCGAGGGCTGCGGCCGCCGTCGCGTTCAGCACGTTGTATTCGCCGGCAAGGGCAAACTCAAAATCAGACCAGGGCTCGCCGTTGCGCAGCACCGACCACGAAGTACGAGCCGGATCGAGCCGCAGATTAGTGATCCTCCACGTGGCAGACGGACTGCTTCCGTAGCGTTCGACTGGACAGAATGCCTTGGCCAGACATCGTTCGATGCTCTCTGCCGTATCGAGAGCTACGATGCGGCCGCGGCCCGGCACCAGGTTGACCAGGCGTTTGAAGGCGGTTTCGACGGCGTCGAGATCTTTGTAGATGTCGGCGTGATCGAACTCTACCGAGGTCAGAATGATGGCATCGGGAAAATAGTGCAGGAATTTCGGTCCCTTATCGAAGAACGCGGTGTCGTATTCGTCGCCTTCGAGGATGAAGTGCTTCCCCTGACCCAACTGAAAACTGCTGCCGAAATTCTCCGCGATGCCGCCAATCAGGAACGAAGGCTCGACCCCGGCGCTGTGGAAGATCCAGGCGAGCATCGAGGTGGTTGTGGTCTTGCCGTGAGTTCCAGCCACTACCAGGACTTCTTTACCGCGCAAGAATTCTTCGTGCAGGATTTGCGGCAGCGAACAGAACGGGATGCGCTGGTCGAGAATGTATTCCAGTTCGACGTTGCCGCGCGAGATGGCGTTTCCCACCACGACTATATCCGGCCGGGGCTCGAGATTGGCGGCCGCGAAGGGCTGGGCGACCGCGATGTCCAACGATGCCAGGAAATCCGACATGGGCGGATAGGCAGCAGCATCGGAACCGGTCACATGAAAACCACGCTGCTTGAGCATGCCCGCCAGGGATGCCATGGCAGTGCCGCAGATGCCGATCAGGTGAATATGTCGTTTATGGCTCATAGTTGTAAACCCATAACCATTGAGGACACGGAGGACTCAGAGGAAATTCTTTCATCCCGCGGACCTTGAGGAAACGGCCGCTGAGGTCGCCGCTTCCAGAATTCGAAGCTTGACTCCGCCGCTCGTCGCATTCAGCGTGACGGGTACGCCGAACGGCAATGTAATGTTGCGATGCGAAACGTGGCCGGAGCGTAATCCATATGCTACGGGGATACCCAGGTCGCCGACTACACGCAGCACAACTTCTTCCAGCGTGTAGCCCTGATCTTTGTGAGGCGTCTGCGTGCAGTCGATCATTTCACCGAAGATGATGCCACGTACATCGGCAAGTTTTCCCGCCAGCTTCAACTGCATGAGCATGCGGTCGATCTGAAAAGGCTTGGCGGCGATGTCTTCGAGAAAAAGGATGGTTCCCGCAGTGCGAATTTCGTAGGGTGTGCCCAAAGAAGCGACCAGAATGGAGAGGCACCCGCCATAGAGAATCCCTTCCGCGGATCCTTCCACCACCGATGTGACATCAGAATGCAGCTCCGGCGCCCACTCCGACGATCCATTGAGAGCATGCCTCCAGGAATCGAGATCGACGCCGTCTGCGTTGGCAAAATCCTTGGTCAGCATGGGGCCGTGAAAAGTTACCAGTCCGGCGGCATCCGCGAAATAAGTCAGAAGCGAAGTCAGATCGCTATAGCCGACAAAAATCTTGGGGTGGGCCTTGATCTTGTTCAGATCGAGCATATCCAGAAGATAGTTGGAACCGTATCCGCCCCGAGCGCAAATGATCGCCCGCACTTCGTCGCGGCAGAACATTTCTTCCAGCTCGCGGGTTCGCCGGGCAGGCGATCCAGCAAAGTAGAGGTCGTGCTCCAGGATCGATTCAAGATAAAAAGGCTTGTATCCGAGCTGGCGCAGAGCCGCACAACCCGCTTGCAGAAGGTCGGGCTTAATGTTGCTGGCCGGGGCCACGATGCCTACGGTGTCGCCCGGTCGGAGTGCTGGCGGCTTGATGCGCGCAACTTTTGGAATTGAAGGCATCTGAGACGAACCTAAACCTCAAGCTCTCTAAATAAAGAAATCGCCGCGGCAAACCAGTTGCGCCGATCCCCGAAGGAAGACCTGACCTTCTTCCCACCGCACGGTCTGAACTCCGCCAGACGCGTAAACTCGTACCGGCGACTGGGCCCGCTTGGCCGCGATGGCAGCCACGGCGGAAGCGCACGAACCAGTCCCGGAAGACTGGGTTTCACCGACTCCACGCTCGAAAAATCTGACTTCGAGATTACTCTTATCTTTCACGATTACCAGTTCAACGTTAGTGCCCTGCTTGAAGCGCGCCAGACGACCGATTTCGGCGGCTTCCTCCTGCCACACCGGGCTGAATTCCTTTACGAATATGACGTAGTGCGGATTCCCCATGGAAATCGGAACGCCGCGCACCTCGGCGAAGGCCAGTTTGACGGGAAATTCATCTCCGATTTGAGGTTCGCCCATGGCCATTTCGAACTCGTAGCTGGATTCATTGCGGCTGGTCAGGATGCAGGTCTTGACTCCGGCGCCAGTCCGGATCGCGAACGTTTCCTTGGCCTGCTCCGAACAAAGATAGGCAGCGACGCAGCGAGTACCGTTACCAGAGATTTCCGCCTCCGATCCATCGGCATTGAAGAGCCGGGCCTGGACATCGGCATCCGGGGCGGGATACAGCCACTCTACGCCGTCAGCTCCGACGCCATGGTGGCGGTCGCACATACGGCGGCTAAAATCAGCGATGTCGGCAGGAACATAGGAACTATCCACGATCAGAAAGTCGTTGCCGCAGGCATTGGCCTTGACGAAAGCAACGCTCCGGTCGAACGACGTCATTCCGGCTGCACCGGGCCCAAGGGAGTGACGCTCTCGAGCAAAGAAGATTGCTTCAAAGCCTGTAGTACTTGTTTCTGCTCCTTATTCGTCCCTTCCAGATCAAACTGAAGCCGAATGTGTTTGCGAGTAGCGGCCACATTTACGTTTTCCATTATGCCGTGGATACTTTCCAGAGCGCCATTGACCTCGGCCGTGATATCGTCTGCGCTACTGCCCGTGACTTCGTAACTATGAACTGCCAGCTTGAGATTGAGTTTCTGCTCGGCGTTGCCCAGCAGGAACAGGCAAAACAGGATCAGCAGAGTGCCAAAAATAGCTGTGACATAGAGTCCACCTCCTACGGCCATCCCGACCGACGCCACCACGAACAAAGTAGCCGCCGAGGTGATACCGGTGATCAGATTGCTGCGGTTGTGCAGAATGGAGCCGGCGCCGATGAATCCGATGCCGGGAATGATCTGGGCAGCGATGCGAGTATGGTCGCCCAGGAACCTGAGCGCCAGCGCGTCCGAGAGCAGCGTGAACATCGCGGCGCCGACGCAGATAAAAAGATTCGTGCGCAAACCGGCGGGGCGATGCTTAGATTCGCGCTCCAGCCCGATGGCGCCTCCCAGAAGCGCGGCCACCATCAGGCGCAATAGCGATATCGATGCAGCGGACATCTCGCCGTGCAGGACGCCGTACATATGTTGCATAAGCGGCATGAGAGCTTTGGTGGCTGGATTTTATCACCGGAAAACTTCGCCCTGACGAGTTCGCGGGCAGCAAGTTAACGCAGATGATTACCGGGTGAGCGTACGAGTCCGGTAGATTGTCGCCCTGGGTTCTCCGGACGAGTGGATCACGGCCAGCGGAATGAGGTTCTGCGTCGGAACGCTGGTGGAAACTGAGTCGCCCTCGAAGGCGATCACAAAGTCGGCGTATTTCGCCGGATTGGCCAACGCCCGCTCCCATAATCCGTCCTGGTCGACGGGCTGCTTCCAGGTGCGGTGATTGCCTTCATTGATGACCCGTCGCAGCGGAATGCCGGCCTGCTGGAGCGCGCCGACGTGGTTGCCCAGATACATCAGCAAAGTCGAATTGGGCGGCAAAGCCTTTAGGAAGTCCGCAAGTTCACGCTCGAGCGAAATGCGCGCCCGTGAGTTGATCGCGGCCTCATTCAAAGAAACCGGAGCCGACCAAGTGGAAGCAGAGCTGAGTACTACAAAGATCAAGCCTGCGGCTGCCACTCCAAGTTTGAGCGAGCGGCGGTGGAGAAACTCTGTAGCGCAATATACGGACACGGCCGCGAATATCGCGAATGCCGGCATCAGTTCCAATCCGTAGCGCACGTTGTAGTAGGAAAACGGCCACCATGTCGGGACATAGATCGGCACCCCGCCGTAGGCGACAGAGAGAGAGTAGAACGCCAGCGGAATCCAAAGCAGCAGCAGCGGCCACGAACCCCGCCGAATCTGTTTCAAGCTCAGGCTGGCGAATACGCCTGCCAAGGCAAGGACTATCCAAAGTTTCTGCCACTTTCCTGCCGCGAGGTTCAATTCCGCCGACTTCACGAAGAAGCTGAATGCGGTTTGAAGATCGTGAGCGCCGGGATGCGATGTTGCCGGGCTTCTCTGCTCGATGGCTTTGGGCGAATACGGCCCAGTGGCAAATTCCAGCGGGTTACGATAGACGATCGCGTTATACGCCAGCCACAGGACGGGAGCGGCCGCGGCCAGCAGAATGAATTTAGCCAGTGCGGGCATTTGCCCACGCCGTTTCGCGCGCAGCGCAACCGGAGTTGCAACGATACACATCACCACCGCGAGAAACCACGCGTCATAGCGCGTCAGGCACGCGCCTGCCAGGCAAATGCCACATTTAACCAGCAGTCCTGAAACTGGCGCCTGATCTTTACCTTCATCGGGCTTCAAAGACTGCTGCACAAATTCGTTGAAATACACCATCGCCCAGATGAACAGAGCCAGATAGAGGGGTTCTGTCATGGCGGTAGATTGCAGGTAGATCAGGTTCGGATTAGTGGCGAAGATGATCGCAGCCAGCCAGGCGGCAAACCTGATCGCGAGGACGGATTGTCCGCCTGAACCGAGAGCATCGCGGACAAGACGAAAGATTCCGACCGTTGCCAGGAGGTAGCTGACCATCGACGGAATCGAGCCACCGACTCCCGTCCTCCACATCCAGTTAGAAAGCAAAAACGGAATCATCAGCAGGTGCGGCAGCGGCAGCCAGACCGTCCCCAGTTGCAGCAGGCCAGGAGTTTGCGAATCGAACACGCGGCGCGCGATGTTGATGTGGGCGACCGCGTCACCATAGAGCAATATTTCGTTGCGCCGGAAATAGAACAGGAAGGAAAGAATCGAAAGGCACGTGGTAAGCCACGCCAGCAGGGCGATCTCGCCGTCCCATCGCCGGATCGGCTCTGCGCTCATTCCAGGTGGGTCAGCTCGCGAAAGATTTGGAAGCGGGCATCGATTTCTTCGCGGGTGAGTGACTGCAAGCGCTCGGTGCCGAAGCGCTCGACAGCAAACGATCCCATGACGCCGCCGTAAAAGAGAGCGCGCTTAAGAACTTCGCGGCTCAGGTCACCTTGCGAGGCAATGTATCCCATGAAGCCGCCGGCAAAAGAGTCGCCGGCGCCGGTGGGGTCTTTGACTTCTTCAATGGGCAACGCGGGCGCTCGAAAAGGGTGGCGACCAATGCCGTATGCGCCTTCGCGAAAGAAGATAGTTGCGCCGTACTCGCCGTGCTTGATGACCAGCGCCTGCGGTCCCATGGCCAGCACCTTCAGCGCAGCCCGCGGCAGGTTGGTCTCACTCGCCAGACTTTTGGCTTCCGTGTCATTGATCAACAACACGTCGACCAGTTTCAGGGTTTCGACCAATTGTTTGCGTGTGTTGTTAATCCAGTAGTTCATGGTGTCGCCGCCGGTGAGGCGCACCGTCTTCATCTCACGACGAACCGCGGCTTGCAGCTCGGGCTGGATATTGGCAAGAAAGAGAAACTGCGAGTCCTGATAATGAGGCGGGATGTGCGGCTGGAAGTTCTGAAACACATTGAGATCGGTGAAATCAGTCTTGGCCTCATTCAGATTATCGTGATACTGGCCGCCCCAGCGAAAGGTTTTACCCTTGGCATGTTCAATGCCGCGCGTGTCCACGCCGCGCTTTTTCAGAATGTTTTCGTGTTCCTGGGTGAAATCCTCGCCCACGATCGCGACCACGCGGACAGCGGTGAAATAGCTGGCAGCCAGAGCGAAATAGGTAGCCGCACCGCCGAGAACGTCCTTCACTTTTCCGGAAGGGCTGGCAATGGTATCGAACGCAACGGAGCCGACGGCGACAATGCTCATGCTTTTTTAGCCTTCAGGTATTTATCCAGAATGAGTTTCAGCTTCTGACGGGTAGCCGCGGGAATTTTGCTGCGGTCGGTGAGGATAGCATGCGCCAAGGAAGCACCACACTTGCAACCGCGCTCCCTGGGCATGGAAGACACAGTTTCGCGTATCACTCGGGTGGCATTCTCCGCATTTTTCAACAACACCGCAACGACTTGATCCACGGTCACCGAATCGTGGTGGGGATGCCAGCAGTCGTAATCGGTGACCATGGCAACCGTCACGTAGCAGATTTCCGCCTCGCGAGCCAACTTGGCTTCCTGCAGGTTGGTCATGCCGATCACGTCCATGCCCCAGCTGCGATAGACGTTGGATTCAGCTTTGGTTGAAAACTGCGGACCCTCCATGCAGAGATAAGTGCCGCCACGCTTGGCGATCACGCCGGCTTTCTTGCTTGCGTTTTCAACCGTCGCCGCAAGTTGGGGACAGATGGGCTCGGCGAAAGAGATATGAACGACAATGCCGTTTCCGAAAAATGTATCCACGCGATGGCGGGTGCGGTCGAAGAACTGATCCGGAATTACGAATTCGAGCGGCTTGTGCTCTTCTTTCAATGAGCCTACGGCGGAGATTGAAACGATCCGCTCGACACCCAGTTGCTTGAAGCCATAAATATTGGCGCGGAAATTCAGCTCGGTGGGAAGAATGAGGTGGCCTCGGCCGTGGCGGGCCAGAAATGCGACCTTCCGGCCCTCGATCGTGCCCAGGACGTAAGAGTCCGAAGGCTTGCCGAAGGGCGTCTTGAGGCGCACCTCTTTAACTTTGGTGAGTCCGGGCATCGAGTACAGCCCGCTCCCGCCAATGATTCCAATTTCTGCTTGTGCCAAGAGTCTCCTCGGAAGTTCACACTGACAAAGTGGTGATTATACAGAAGGAAGCTTTTCTTGCCGTGTCGCAAGAACTACTTGGCGACGGCTGCGAACACTTCCTGCTCCAGACTTTCTGTCGTCACCTGATCCAGGCTCTCGGTGACCACGACGGTGTCGCCCTGCACATCGATGACGACGGGGCCTTCCTCGGTGAGCCAGGTTCGCTTGCCGGTCAGATGATCCAGATGGTCGGTCTGAACCTCCGGCGGTTTGCCATCTTCCAGCACGTCGTGGACATGCAGGTAGCGTTTGCTCAAGGCCAACGCGTAGATCGCGGCAAAATTGGCCGCCTTTTCCGGGCTCGACCAGCGCGATGCATAAAGCAGCCCTAGGGGGGCCGCGGGATCGCCTTTCGGCCGGACTGCGTAATAGTAGCCGCCCCGCCAATGGGGATAGAGCTGGTTCGAAATCTGCGAGCCAGCATATTGATCGATGAGCACGGCGACATCAAACTCGCCCACGGCTCCCACATCGAAGCGCTCATAGTTCTTGAAGGTTTGCCGGAAGTCGGGGACGTTCATCGGCTCCAGGTGCTCACCCGAAAGATATGTCTGCGGCTCCATGATTTGCCGCGTGGTGCGCGGAGGATTGTGAAAAAGGTCCGCGAACGCCTTCTCTTTCCCGCCCTTGATCAGCAGATCGGCGATGAAATCGATGCCGTAGCGATAGGGAAAGGTGAGCGCCTCTTTCATGTAGATGGGCGCGTTGCGAAACTGCACGGCATCTGACGTGCCCACCAGCATGCCGTCTTTGAGCGACTGAACTACTTGCGGCGAATCCTTGAGGGAGAGGCCCATGGGTTCCAGCGTGTAGTCGACGAGAACGACCATGGCCTGACCCTCGACCACGGCTTGCCGCGTGGTGCTGACTTCGTCGTCCTCGATATCCTGCGCGGTGATTTCCTTTTTCTTGGCCAGGTCGCCGTCGGCCGGCTTCATGTATTTCTCAAGGTTGAAGGATTGATCTTGCAGTGCGTGGGTCAATTCGTGCGCCAGCACCGGCTTCTGCTGGTCTGCAACTAACCAGTCGAGGAGATTCACCGTCCTGGTCTTAGGGTCGTAGTATCCTGCAACCTGCTCTTTCAGCAGTACCACCAGAAATTTCCCCAGATCGAAATCTCGCGGCAGTAGTCCGAATTTCTTGAGCACCAACTCGGAGCGGCGCAGGCGCTTGGCATCTTCATCCTCACCGGTGTGCTTGGTGACGTAGGCTTCCACCTGGTCGCGGCTGACCAGTTGCCGCTTGACCTCATGTTTGATGGGAAACAAAGTGTCCCGGCTCACAAACTGCAGAATCTCATCCACCGAGCGAAAGAGTTTCTCCGCTTCCTGCGGCGAGATCTTCTGTTCTTCGGGGGCGGAACTGAGTTGCTGGTTGGATTGTGTGGTCGCGGGCGACTCGCCCGCGGTTTTCTGCTGGGCTTCAGTCTGGCCTGCCTGTGCCTGCCCATAAACGGCGAGCAGCAGGAGGAGAGAAGTGAGTTTAAAAACCAGTACGTGACGCCACTTGCCACCAGCCGTAAATTTAGCCATTGAGAAGAGTTTATACTTTCCGGATGAGCGTCAATCTATGGACCTCCGCCGAACACGCGCTCGACTATCTGGGCCGCGCTGACTCGATTCCGCACCGGATTGAGGGTGAGTCGACCCTATTGGAGTGCATTCCGTCGACGGTAAAGCGCGTCCTTGATCTCGGCACCGGAGACGGAAGGTTGCTCGCCCTGGTGAAGCTGGCGCATCCGGACGTGACCGCTATAGCCATCGATTTTTCGCCAGCCATGTTGGAGGCGGCTCGCCGCCGTTTTGGCGAAGATCCGTCGGTCACGGTGCTGGCCCATAATCTTGAAGACTCTCTCCCCGACCTGGGAAACTTTGATGCTGTGGTGTCCAGCTTCGCTATTCATCATCTCGTCCACGAGCGCAAACACGCCCTTTACGCGGAGATCTATGAAAGGCTGAACCGCGGCGGCGTGTTTTGCAATCTCGAGCATGTGGCTTCTCCCACGCCCGAGCTTCATGAAGAATTCCTGCGCCGCATCGGATACACCGTGGAGAGCGAAGACCCGTCGAACAAATTGCTCGATCTGGAAACTCAATTGCGATGGCTGCGCGAGATTGGCTTCAGCGATGTGGATTGCCACTGGAAGTGGCGGGAACTGGCATTGTTGAGCGGGCGGCGGAGCTAGCTCGCCATGGCTGAATCTGATCCTCGTCAAAGCGCCGCCGAGTATTTCCAAAAAGGCTACGAACAACAGATGGCCGGCGAGTACCGGCAAGCCATCGAGCTCTACACCCGTTCCATCGATGCGTTTCCCACTGCCGAGGCCTACACTTTTCGCGGCTGGACCTACTCCTTTCTTGGCGACTACGATCGCGCCATTGCTGAATGCATGCGGGCCATCGAGGTCGACTCCGATTTTGGAAATCCTTACAACGATATCGGCGCTTACCTGATCGAACTGGAGAGATGGGACGAGGCCATTCCCTGGTTCGAGAAAGCGATCGTCGCCAAACGCTACGAAGCGCGCTGCTATCCGCATTTCAACCTGGGGCGAGTCTATGAGCACAAACACGACTGGCGGAAGGCCAAAGACTGTTACGCCGCAGCTTACACCTTGGATACAAGGTATGTAGCAGCGTTAGCCGGGCTGCGGCGGCTGAGTGCGGCATGGAATTGAAGTCAGGCACGTGCGCGGCTCCTGAGGGCTTGCGGGCCCTTGCCGCTCTGATTTCCATTTCGGGAAAGCTTCGGTCTTTTATGTGACAAGCGTCACATCTTCGCAACATTCAGTTCACTAATAATCGACGCTCGCAGCGCCGTGGAAGCGCACGGCTTCTAGCCGTGCGAAAAGAAGCGCACAGGGAGCCGGCTTTGAGTCTCCAAAGGATTATCCGTATTCGTCGGCGCATGCTGGATTCGTGGTCGACGAGGCGCCACAGCGGCTGAAGCCGGTCGCGTGAGGTTGAGCTTTCGGCACGGCTGAAGCCGTGCCCTTCCACGGCGCCGCCCGCGTCGGTGGCGACTCCGCACAGATGATTACCTACCTGCCGGAGCGATCAAGAATCGAAGCTTTCGAGACGGCTGAAGCCGTGCCCTTCCACGGTGCTGCCGGCGTCGGAGGATCTCCGCGCAGATAATTATCTGGATGGCAGAAGTTCAGCGAATCGGTCGCGGATTTCTTCAGGCGTCAGCGGCAAGACCTCATTCAGCTGGTTGCCTGGGGGCAAGTCAGATCGAGGCGCCTCTGTGGAAGTGCAAGGCGTCGGCCGTCGCCTGAAAGCGAATCAGACCTGCGCACTACCGTGGAAGCGCACGGCTTCAGCCGTGCGAATGAGTCACTACAGAACGCGGCTTTAGCCGCTGTCGCGTTTTCTTGTCCTGGAACATCAGGTTGCCACGCTCTTCGCTACCCACTCTCCTGCTTCGCGTGTTCCCAAGGTTCCGCCGACATCCTGCGTGGTTTTCTTTTGCCTTACGGCTTCGAGTACGGCCGCTTCGATTTTGTCTGCTTGCGCCGTCAGACCCAGGTGCGCCAGCATCATCGCCGCGGTTAGGATCGCGCCCAGCGGATTCGCTACGTTTTTTCCCGCGAGCGGTGGCGCGGAGCCATGAACGGGCTCGAACATCGAAGTCTTGCCGGGATGGATATTTCCACTGGCGGCCACGCCAAGGCCGCCCTGCAGGCCGGCGGCAAGGTCGGTGATGATGTCGCCGAACATATTGTTGGTCACGACTACATCGAACTGTCGCGGATCGCGCACCATCTGCGTGCAGAGGGCGTCCACGTACATGTGCTGAGGTGTGATCTGCGGATATTCGCGGCTCACTTCCTTGAACACCCTTTGCCACAATCCTCCCGCATAGCTCATGGCATTCGACTTGTCGCACAGGAGGACGCGTTTGCGCGGGGAGCCATCCTGCTTCTGGTTGCGTTCGCAATATTCGAAGGCGTAGCGGATGACTCGCTCCACGCCTTTGCGGGTGTTGATGTCCTCTTGCACCGCGACCTCGTCCGGCGTGCCCTGCTTGAAGACGCCACCCGCGTCGACGTAGACACCCTCGGTGTTTTCGCGCACGACTACGAAATCCAGGTCTTTGGGCTCGATCTCTTTCAGCGGGCAGAGCGACGAATCCAGCAGCCGAACCGGGCGCACGTTGGCGTACAGGTCCATCTTGAAGCGCATGCCCAGAAGGATTTCCCTGGCATGGATGTTAGAGGCCACTCGAGGATCGCCGAATGCGCCGAGAAGGATGGCGTCGAAATCGCGTTCCAGCATGGCAAAGCCGTCGGGCGGGACGGTGACGCCGTCCGCCAGGTAGCGATTGGCGCTCCAGTCAAAATGGGTCAACTCGACGTCGGCGCCCGAAGCCTGGATGACGTTTACGGCTTGAGTAATGACCTCGGGGCCGATGCCGTCCCCGGGGATAACAGCGATTCGCCTCTTTTGGCTCACGGATTGGAAGATTATCAAGTGGAACCGCGGTTGTCATTTCACGATCTAGATGGAGGACAGGCGTCCTGCCCCGTCATTCGTGCTCGATCGACAATGACGGGCGGGACGCCCGTCCTCCATTTACTCCGATATAATCAAAGCAACGGAAAATGAGCCTGATCACACAAAAAGACGGCGTGGAGATGTCCACGGAGGAATCTGGCCACGGGACGCAAAAGGTCGATTTCGGGGACGTGCGGGCTGAATTCCAAGCGCTCGTCTCTGAATCTGGTGTCTACGAGCGCAGCCTCCGAGCCCAGATTTCGCTTACTGGCAGCGACCGGGTGCGCTGGTTAAACGGCATGGTCACCAACAACATCCGCGATCTCGAGCCGGGGCGCGGGGTCTACGCCTTTCTGCTCAACCCGCAGGGACATATTCTGGCCGACCTGTACGCCTTCAATCGAGGCGAGTCCTTGCTGGTCGTTTCCGATCAGTCGCAGGTGGAGAAAATTCTCGGCGTGTTCAACAGGTACATCATCATGGACGACGTCGAGGTAGCGAACATTAGCGAGGAGAAGAAAACCATCGCAATCGCGGGACCCAAATCCCGAACCACGCTGCAAGCGGCGGGATTTGCTGTGCCCGAACTCAAGCCACTGCAATTTGTGGAAATTGCGTGGCAAAAAAGCCACGTCACCCTGGCCAGAGGCGATAACCCAAGCATTGAGTCGTTCGAATTGTGGATGGCGCCGGGCGACGCCGAGCGTGTTTATGCAGCGCTGACGAGCGCTGGGGCGAAGCCGGTGGGAAGCTCGGCGCTTGAATTGTTGCGCATTGCGGCAGGAGTTCCGCGCTATGGCACCGATATTCGCGAACGCGACTTGCCGCAGGAAACCGAACAGGAACGCGCTCTGAATTTTTCCAAAGGCTGCTACGTCGGTCAGGAGATTGTGGAGCGCATTCGATCGCGCGGGCAGGTTCGCCGCAAATTCACCGGCTTTGAGATTCAGGGACCACTACCCGCGATCGGTAGCAAGATTCAGGTTGATGGCAAAGACGTCGGCGAGGCGACCAGTGCCGGTTCCCTGCCCATCGGTGGCGGTGAACGCCGCGTGGCGCTGGGCTACATCCGCCGCGAAGTCGCTACACCCGGCAAGCAAGTCGACGCCGGTGGCAGCATCGCCAAGGTGATGCCTCTGCCGTTCGCGGAAATTTTCAAGTAATCGTTTCCAAGCAATCGAAGGAAAAGACATATGTCTGAAAAAAAGCAGGAAAGTTTTACTGTAACCGACCGGCGGCTCTTCACCTCGGAAGGTGAACTGCGCCGGGAAATCAGCGAAGAAGAAGTAACTACTTCGAAACCGGCTCCGGCCGCGGAGGCTAAGGTTGCCCCCATCACGGGGCCCTCTGTGCTCGATCAGCCGGCGACGAGTCCGGCTGACCTCGATCCCTCCGTGCCACCACCTCCCACTGCCGCCGAGCAGAAGGAACAGGCCGAGGCCTACAACCGGTCGGCCAAGGAACTCGATGCCCGGGTCGAACTCAGCGGTCACTCCGCCAAAGAAATGACCATGACTTTCGAGCGCTTCATGGCGTCGCTCTACATGACCGCCATGTTGCAGCTGGGATTGATGCAGGAAGAAAGAGGGCAGCCGCGGATCGATTTGCTGGGCGCGCGCCAGACCGTCGACACTCTCGGATTGCTGGCGGAAAAGACCAAAGGAAATCTCACGCCCGTGGAAGAAAACTTCTTGCAGAATTGTCTCTACGAACTGCGCATGGCGTACGTGGAAGTCACCAACGCCCTGGCCCGGCCGCCGCAGGCGACGGGCACGAATCCTGCGAAGCGATGAATGCCACGCTGACGGTGCTGGGCAGTGGTACGTCCATGGGCGTGCCCACTATTGGCTGTGAGTGCGCCGTCTGCCGATCGACTGACCCGCATGACCGTCGCACCCGGCCGTCCGTGTTGATTCAGTATGGCGGGAAAAATATCCTCATCGATACCACGCCCGATTTCCGGGAACAAGCGATTCGCGAAAACATACGCACTCTGGATGCCGTGCTTTACACTCACGCCCACGCCGACCATATTCTCGGCATCGATGACCTGCGACCGATAAGTTTTCGCCACAAGCCGGGCCGGCTGCCGCTCTATGCGCGTCCGGATGTGGCTGAGTTCATCCGTAAAATGTTCGGCTACATCTTTGCCGATGACTACAAGTTTGGCAGTCTGCCTCAGGTAGAGCTCAAGCCGCTGGTTGGACCGCTGACCCTGTTCGGCGCGGAATTCGAGCCCGTGACCGTGATCCATGGTGAAACCGAAATTTACGGTTACCGCTTTGGAGCGGCGGCTTACCTGACCGACCACAGCGCGGTGCCCGAGACTTCCTTCGAACAGCTGTGCGATCTGGACATTTTGTTTCTCGACGCCCTGCGGCATAAACCTCATCCCACGCATTCGACCGTCGAGAACTCTCTGCGCATTGTGGAACGAGTCAAGCCTCGGCGGGCGTTCTTTACTCACATCTGCCACGATCTGCCACATGAGGAAACGAACGCGTCTTTGCCGCCGAATGTTCGGCTCTCGTATGACGGGATGAAACTGGAGTTCGAGATTTAGGGAGAGAGAGCTTTAACCGCAAAGGGCGCAAAGAAAATCCGCAAAGGGCGCTAAGGAATCCCGCGACGATTGGCGCGGTTGGGATCGATATGCGATTTAGCTAGAAGCTAGAAGCTGTTTTAATGCAAATCTTTCGCAAACTCGACGAAGTTCCTGCTGGCTTTGGACCGACGCTGGTGAGCATTGGAAACTTTGACGGCGTGCATCGCGCACATAGCTGTGTGCTCAAAGAGATTGTGGAACGTGCACGACTGCAGGGGGCCAAGGCGATGGCGGTGACCTTCGAACCTCATCCGGTGCGCATTCTGCGGCCGGATTCGGGGCTGAAACTGATCACGCCCACTCCGGAAAAACTTCGCCTGTTGGAGGCCAGCGGTCTGGACGCCGTTCTGCTCTTGCCTTTCGGACGGGATCTTTCGCTGATGACTCCACGGCAGTTTGCGGAAGAAATTCTCCAAAAGCAACTGCATGCCCGCGAGGTGCACGAAGGCTACAACTTCCATTTTGGGCACAAAGCCGAAGGAAATGTCGAGATGCTCGCCGAGTTGGGACGCGAGATGGGCTTCGAAGTGAAAGTTTATCCGGAGATGAAGTTGCGCGGTGAGCCGGTCTCCAGCAGCCATGTGCGCAGACTTCTGAGCGAAGGCCGGATCAGCCGTGCCCGGCACCTGCTGGGACACGCGTTCAGCATGCTTTCCACCCCAGGACGGGGACGCGGCTACGGCTCCAAATATACGGTTCCCACCATTAACCTGAGCCGTTACGAAGAGTTTGTGCCCCGCGATGGCGTTTACATCACGCGTACGCGCGTGGGCGCGGAATGCTTTGATTCCGTCACCAATGTGGGCGGTCGTCCCACGTTCGGCGCCGAATCGTTTGCAGTGGAAAGCCATTTGTTGAACTTCCATCCCATTGAACTGGGACCCGAGACTGAAGTAGAGATTTATTTTCTACAGCGTCTGAGAGACGAGATTAAATTTCCCTCGGTGGAAGCGTTGCGGGAACAAATCGCGCACGATGTACACCGGGCTCGCCGGTACTTCCATCTTTTGAAGGCAGCGTAGAAAAACATCCGGATCCTCCGCGTCTTTATTGGTTTCTTCGTTTCGTGCCACCGAGGACACTGAGCCACGGATTTTTTCAATTTGCCAATCCTCGGCTAACCATTAACAATCCATCCGATGCCCAGCTTGGCGTTTCCCTTCACGCAAGCCACTCCCGCGCAACGCCGGACGCTCGTGGCCGCTGCCCTAGGCTGGATGCTCGATGCGTTCGACGCCATGCTGTACGCCCTCGTGGTGACCCATGTCATGCGCGACCTCGGCATGAGCAAGGGCACTGCTGGATTTCTGAACAGCCTGACTCTGCTGGCCTCCGGGATCGGCGGCGTGGCTTTCGGATTCATTGCCGATCGCCTCGGGCGCAAGCGCGCCCTGATGCTGAGCATCCTCACCTATTCGGTCTGTTCTTTCGCTTCCGGTCTCGCCACTTCTGTCCTCATGCTGGCGATTTTTCGTTTCATCCTCGGACTCGGCATGGGAGGGGAGTGGAACACCGGCGCCACGCTGGTGGCTGAAACCTGGCCCACGGAGTTGCGCGCCAAAGCCATCTCGATCGTTCAGAGTTCGTGGGCGATTGGGTACGCTCTGGCCGCGCTGGCCGTGGGGATCGTGTTGCACTACGCCGATTGGCGAATGGCATTCTTTGTCGGCATTTTGCCCGCGCTGGTGGTCTTGTGGATTCGCCGCGGCGTGCCTGAGTCAGAAATATGGCTGGAACGTCAGGGCGGAAACGAGAAGACAGATCGAGCCACTTCCCCCGTGAGCGTTGCTCGCACCGGATTCGCCGGCCTGTTCAGGCCTCCGTACGGGAAACATACCCTGGCGCTGCTATTCATGAATTTCTTCGGAATGTTTGGCTGGTGGGGACTGTTTACCTGGATTCCGCCTTATCTTTCGTTGCCGGTGGAGCAAGGCGGGCGCGGCTTTGGAATTATGGGCACTACCACTCTGCTGGTGGTGCTGAATCTGGTGGGAATGTTTCCGGGATATGCCAGCTTCGGATGGGTGGCTGATTCCCTGGGGCGTCGCAAGTCTTTTCTTTTATATACATTCATGGCGGCAGTTATCGTGCCGGTTTATGCCATGGCTCGAGCCCCATGGGCCGTGATGGCGCTGGGCACGGTGCTGGCATTTTTCGGCACCGGCTTCTTCTCGGGCTCGGGAATCATCGGAAGCGAAATATTCCCCACCGAGGTACGGGCGCGCGCGCTAGGTTTCACCTACAACGGAGCGCGCGCGATGAGTTCGATCGCACCGTTTGTCATCGGGCATGTGGGGCAGACAAAAGGTCTGAGCTGGGCTTTCTATTTGTGTGGAATTTCGTTCTTGCTGGCTTGCCTGGTGGCGACTCAGTTGCCCGAGACCAAGGGCAAGCGACTGGAATAGCGTGCCTCCTGCCTGCGCCCAAATTGCTTCACCTTGCAGGGCTAACCCCGCCTCCGTTTTTCGACTGGACAACCGAAAGCAAACGATATAAAAAGAAAGCGCAATCATAAGGCTTGGCAACCGGGGAAAGCTTGCTCAACGAAGAACGAAGGCGGGCCATCATCGAGATTCTGGAGCGGGACGGCCGCGTGCTGGTGGCGGATATGGCCCGGAAGTTCGACACTTCCCAGGTCACGATCCGCAAAGATCTGGAGATCCTGCACGCGCACGGATTGGTGCATCGCACTCATGGTGGCGCTTTACCGGCCCGCGAAGGGGCGCTCGAAGACCCCACTCTGCGTGAGAAAGAAAAGCTGCACCGCAAGGAAAAGCTGCGCATTGCGACCGCCGCGGCGGCCCAGGTGAAAGAAGGCCAGGTGGTGATTCTCGACTCCGGCACCACCACGACCGCCATCGCGCGCGAGTTACGGAACTTTCATAACATTACGATTATCACCAATGCGTTGAACATCGCCGCGGAACTTACCGCGGCTCCGGTCGAGGTAATTCTGACCGGGGGGACTCTGCGCAAGAATTCGTTTTCGCTGGTGGGCCCCATCGCAGAGGAAACGCTGCGCCGCTTGAATGCCGACATTCTGTTTCTGGGGGTGGACGGGTTCGATGTGCACTACGGGCTGAGCACTCCGAACCTGCTCGAAGCCAAGGTGAATCGGGTCATGGTCGAGGTTGCGAAACGCACGGTTGCGGTGTGCGACTCCAGCAAGTTTGGCCGAAGGAGCCTGTCGCTGATTGTTCCCCCCACCGCCCTGCAGGAAGTGATCACAGACCACGGTATTCCCAAGTCCGACCTGAGGGCGTTGAAGAAGATTGCGGTTGAGGTGACGCTTGTCTAAGCGACGGACGGTTGAGCCGTCGACCACAGCCGGCCGGGGCGCTTACTCGCTCGCCGAAATCCTGTCACAACCTGAGTTCTGGGGCCGCTGTGTTGAGGCGCTGGGGCGTCAGGGATCACTGGCAGAAGTGCGCCAGCCTTTTCGCTCCGCCCGGGAATGGCTGTTCGTCGGTTGCGGTTCGAGTTATTACATCGCACTGGCGGCGGCGGCGGCCTGGAGCGCCATCACGGGCATGCGGGCGCGCGCGATTCCGGCGTCCGAGTTGTTGCTCTTTCCCGAGCTTGCGCTGGCCGGATCTGAAGATCCTGCTGCGGTGGTGATTTCGCGCTCGGGGCGTACGTCTGAGGCGGTGCGAGCGGCACAATTGCTTGAGCAAGAAAAGAACATTCGTGTTCTGGCCGTAACCGGGACGCCGGATCAACCCCTTGAGCAGATCGCGACCGCTACTCTGCCCCTGCCTCCGTGCGATGAGCAAAGCACGGTGATGACCCGCTCGTTCACTTCCATGCTGATCGGGCTGCAGTATCTGGCGGCTATCGAGGCGAACCATTCCATCTTCTTGGATGGGTTCAGCAGATTGCCCGGGTTGGCGCGGAAAGCCATGGACAGTTTGCATCCGCAAGTGCGCGATTTCGCCAGCGGACGGCTGTTCGCCGATTATGTGTGCCTGGGCCAGGGTCCTTTTTACGGTCTGGCCTGTGAAACCGCGCTCAAGGTCAACGAGATGTCGGTGTCTTACGCGCAGAATTTTCACACCCTGGAATTTCGCCATGGACCCAAATCGATTGTTGGACCTGAGACGCTCGTAATATTCCTTCTCTCCGAGCAGGGCTACGATGCCGAGTGCGAGGTTCTGCAGGAGGTGAAGGGCCTTGGGGGAACCACGCTCACGGTTACCAATCGCGCGGACGGGCGGGCCCGGGCCGCGTCGGATCTTCTGCTGGAGTTTGATTTTGAGCTGCCCGAAATTTTGCGTTTGGCCCCTTACGTTTTCGCCGGACAGCTGACCGGTCTCTACACCGGCCTTCAGAAGGGTCTCGACCCTGATAATCCGCGCCATCTGAGTCGAGTGGTGGTTCTCGACGAAGAAGCGCCCGATGCGCAGGTCGAGCCCGCCCAATCGTGAACTTATTCCTGCGGGCAAGCTTCGCAGGCTTTCGATTGCTTCCCTTTTGTTCGAGACCAGCCACGGGCTATCCCTCGCTCCGCGGCGCTTTGGGCCCGCGACCCCGATCTATGCGGACGAAACTCTGATTTGCGCTGCTTGCAGCAAAGGTTTGAATTCTCCGTATTCGCGTTTTGCGGGGACGGGCCAGGGACTTTTCGCTTGACAATCGGCGCAGAACGAAAGTAAAAGTAAGCGTTCGTAACATTTCAGCACTGCGAATCGGATCATGTGGCGGACCACTGCCCCTGCGGTGGCCGTCACAGTACAAGTTCCAAGGAGGATTGCCAATGCCGCACCTGGACGGTTTCCGACTTCGGGTTCTTCTTCTCGCCATGATCTGCGCTGCTTCCTCGATTCCGGTGTGGGCGCAAAAGGACGCGGGCAGCATCGTCGGGACGGTAAAGGACCAGACGGGGGCGACCGTGGCCGGCGCCAAGGTCACGGTGACCGATGTGGAACGCGGCATTCACCTCGAAACCACCACCAACGAATCCGGAGAGTACGTCGCTGGTCCACTGCGCGTGGGACGCTACACGGTCACAGTGGAGCATCCGGGTTTCAAGAAGGCAGTCACGCCGCCCGTGGATCTGGATGTGCAGCAGCGCATCGCGCTGAACATCTCCCTGCAGGTGGGTCAGATATCGGAATCGATCGAGGTCACCGCGGCCACACCTCTGCTCGAAACTGAAACTTCGGAATTAGGCCAGGTGGTCGATAACAAGCGAATGGCAAACCTGCCGCTCAATGGCCGCAACTTTGCCCAACTCGCTCTGCTGACCGCGGGCACGGCGCCCAGCGAACCGGGGGCGCGCGACGAAGGCGGATTCGGATTTTCCGCCAATGGAGCCCGCTCTCTGCAGAACAACTTCCTGCTGGATGGCGTGGACAACAATTCCAACCTGCCAGACCTGTTGAACGAAACCAACTATGTGATCCAGCCCTCGGTGGAAGCGCTCGAGGAGTTCAAGGTCCAGACCAACGCCTACAGTGCCGAATTCGGAAGAGGCAACGGCGCCATCATCAATGCGACCATCAAGTCGGGCACCAACCAGTTTCATGGCAGCGCTTATGAATTCCTGCGCAACGAAAAACTGGATGCCAAGAATTTTTTTGACGACCCCAACAGTCCAATCGCTCCTTACAAGCAAAATCAGTTTGGATTCACGATTGGCGGACCCATCATTCGCAATCGCATATTTTTCTTCGCCGACTATGAAGGGCTGAGGATCCGGCAGGCGCAAACCCTGACTTCTTTTGTGCCCACCGCGGCACAGCGGTTAGGAGATTTCTCCGACCAGCTGGATTTGACCAGTCCGCAACAGGCTGTGGCAGCGGATGGAGTGACCATGATTCCCGCGCTGGACTGCGCTGGACATCCCACCTATGCCGGGGAAATCTTCAACGCTCGCCAGACGCAAAACAGTGGCCTTTACGCCAGCGGGCTATGCGGCGTTCCGTTTGGAGCCTATGACGGCGCCGGCAATCCCACGAACATCATTCCGCAGGGGCAGCTTGATCCTCTCTCTTTGGCGATTACCAAGCTTTATCCTTCGCCGAACGTCAACGGAAACGGATTCAACTTTCTCTCGAACCCGGTGCGCAGCGAGACCCGCAACAACTTCGACGTTCGCATCGACGAAAAATATACCGAGAAGGATTATGCATTCTTCCGTTTCAGCTATGAAGACCAGCCCAGCCTGATTCCCGGGCCCTTCGACAGCACGGGTGGCGATGGCGGCGGCTTCTTCAGCGGGGTCGAAGACAATGCCTACCGCAGCTTTGCCACGAGCTGGACGCACTTGTTCCGCAGCAACCTGACCAACGAACTGCGGCTGGGCTACAACCGGGTCAATTCGCAGCGCCAACAGATCAATGCCGATAAAACCAGCGAGGAATTACTGAACTTTCCCGGTGGCTTCCCCGGCATCCCAAACGTGCCAGGGAATGGCGGCTTGCCGCAATTGACGTTTAACGACATCAACCAGATTGGCAGCCCCACATTCTTGCCCTCGCACGAAAAGCAGAACACCTATGGTGTTTCGGAAAATCTGACCTGGGTGCGGGGTAATCATTCTTTCAAGTTCGGGACCGATATTCGCTCGGAGGAGTTCACGATCTTTCAACCGGCCGCGCCGCGCGGCACGCTGGATTTTGGCCCGGGATTGACCGACAATCCTGCCGTGCCCTTCAGCGGCGGCTCCGGCTATGCATCTTTTCTCGTCGGCCTGAGTGACGGCGGCAGCATCAACAACCTGCACAACATCGACTATCACCACCAGGTCTACGCGTTCTACGCACAGGACGATTGGAAGGTCACTCCGAATCTCACTCTCAACCTGGGGCTCCGTTACGAACTGTTCACTACGATCAAGGAACGCAATAACGAGGAGGGTACGTTCGATCTTTCCACTGGCACCTTAATCGTGCCCAAAGGTGTGAACGCACAGCTCACTCCGATGCTGGCCGCGATTGTTCCCGTATCGGCCACCGCCAGTCCCGGTTTAATTTCTCCTGACCTCAACAATTTCGCGCCCCGCATCGGCGTGGCTTACAAGCTGAGCCAGAAGGCGGTGGTGCGCGCGGGCTATGGAATCTTCTACGGCGGCGACGAGGCTGGACCATATTCGAATCCGAGCATGGGATTCAATCCGCCGTTCTTCGTCAGCAAGAACTTTACCCAACCCTGCGGCGCGGCTTCGGCGAATCCCGCCACCGTGGACTGTTCCCTGCCGGGTATTCCGACCCTTGCCAGCGGCTTCCCGGCGAATTCTTTGACCGATCCCGAGCCGCCGCCGCTGTTCTTCTCGCTCGATCCCAAGCTGGTCACTCCTTACATGCAGCAGTGGCATTTGTCGACGCAATACGAATTGCCGTCGGACACGGTGTTCGAAGTCACTTACGCAGGCTCGCGCGGCCTGAAACAGTACATCTATCTGAACGGCAACCAGGCGGCTCCGAATCCGGATCCCAATTTGCCTTTTGCCCCGCGGCGTCCTCTGCCCCAGCTTGACGGCTTCATTGGCTGGTTCCGCTCGGCCGGATATTCGAATTACAACTCGCTGCAAACGAGAGTAGAAAAGCGCTTCTCCCACGGTCTCACGTTCCTGGCGTCTTACACATGGGCGCACGCGTTGGATATCGCGTCCAACGCGGATTTGGGAGCGCAGAATGGCGGCGACTTCCGCTATTTCAAAGATCCCTCGGCGGAATATGGCAACTCGGATTTCGACATCCGCCATCGCTTCGTCTTCAGCTACCTATACGAGTTGCCCATCGGCCGTGGAAAACGAATTTTCGGCGATGCCAGCGGCGTGATGAACCAGATCGTCGGCGGCTGGCAAGTGGGTGGGATCACCTCGGTGTCGAGCGGAAACTGGTTCACGATATTGGACGACAACGGGGTCGCGAACTCGGATGGCCAGCAGCGGCCAGATCTGATCGGCGATCCGCGCGGCCCGCACTGCGTGCCTAATACATTCCTCAACACCTGCGCGTTTGCCGATCCACCATCCGGATCGTTCGGCGACGTCAGCCGTAACAGCGTGCAGGGCCCCGGCTACCAGATCTGGGATTTCTCGGTGTTCAAGAACTTCTCGATTACCGAACGCACCAAGCTGGAATTTCGCTCTGAATTCTTCAACGTGTTCAATCATCCTAACTTGCAGTTTGCCAAGTCGGGGCCACAAAATTCGATCAATACGACTACATTTGGCACGCCGCAGTTCGGATTCCTGACCGGGGCCCGCGATCCGCGCCAGATTCAACTGGCGCTGAAATTGTCGTTCTAGAAAACGCCATTCTATAGAATGGTGGTCTGCTCATGAAATGCCATCTGTCGCGCGGTTTGGCGGTAGTGTGTCTGCTCTTCACGTTCGCTTCCTCCATAGTTAATGCGCAAGAATCTTCTAATCTCGCTGAACTGGGCAGCGACTGGAAGCTGATCTCGGCGAAGAACGTCGGTGTCGATGATTCCCAGGTTTCGCTCTCTACCTTTGACGCGTCGCATTGGTATGCCGCGCAGCACATGCCCGCCACGGTTTTGCAGATCCTGCAGGAGAACGGAGTCTACAAAGACCTGTACTTCGGCATGAACCTGGCGACTGCGGGAGATCTGTGGAAACAGGATTGGTGGTATCGCACCACCTTCACCGCTCCGGCTGGCCGCGAGGTCTACTCTCTCATCTTTAAGGGCATCAATTACCGGGCCGACATCTGGCTGAACGGGCACAAGGTGGCGAATCGGGCGACGGTTGTCGGGATGTACGACGAGTTCGAATTCAACGTCACCAAATTCGTCGTGCCCGGCGGATCGAATGTCCTGGCGGTGAAGGTCACTCCTGAGCAAAGCCTCGAAGGCGAGAACGGCATCGAGCTGGGCGATAGTTGGCTGGATTGGATCAACTGGAAATATCTGGGCTACCACGATGCGCAGAAACATCTCGACATCCCGTTCGTGCCCGACCGAAACGCGGGGGTATGGAAGCGGGTATTTCTCAGCAGCACGGGCGCGGTAACGATTCGAAATCCATATGTAGCCACCGATCTGCCTCTGCCTGCAACCACTCCGGCGGCTCTGACCGTCTACTGCGATCTGAGCAACAACACGGCCAAGCCAGTGTCGGGAACGCTGTCGGGAGAGATTTCACGTCCTGGCAAGGCAACGATCAGGTTCCAGCGGAATATCCGGCTGTGGCGAAACCAGACGAAAGAGATTGCGTTCACACCCGCTGACGAGTCTCAGCTCACTGTGGCGGATCCCGACTTGTGGTGGCCTTACCAATGGGGCGAAGCCAAACTCTACCATTTGCAATTGGAGTTCACGGCCGACGACAAGGCTGAGGTCTCCGATTCCCAGGGCATTGATTTCGGCATTCGCAAAATCACGCAGGCGCGCGATTCCGACAAAACCTTTCCTGAAATCGGCACCGGCGGCAACTTCTATTTGCAAATCAATGGCCGCGATTATCTGATCCGGGGTGGCGTGTACTCGCCCGACCTGCTTTTCCGGCAAGACCCGGAGCGGGACGCGACCATCATGCACTACGCCAAGGATCTTGGCCTTAACCTGCTGCGTTGGGAGTTGAAGATCGCCGATGACAGCATGGTTGAGCGAGCAGATCGTGAAGGCATGCCGGTCATGCTGGGATTCATGTGCTGCGCGCAATGGGAGCACTGGGACCTGTGGAATGCCGAGGACCAATGGGTGGCGCGGGCCAGCCTGCGGGCGCGCATTCGCGAGCTGCGATCCCATCCTTCGGTCGTGATCTGGGCCAATGGGAGCGACGGACTGCCTCCGGATCCGGTATTGAACGACTACCACCAGATTTTGAAAGAGGAACACTGGCAGAACGCGGTGGTCGATACCGTGTCGCATGTGAACCGCGACGGGAGCGGCATCCACATGGCGGGGCCATATGTGTGGCGGCCTCCTTATTACTGGTTCAGCGATCAGTATGGTCCAGCCCGAGGGTCATCGGCGGAAGAAGGCGACAACGAGACCATTCCGCCACTGGAGAGCCTGAAGAAATTCATCCCGGCCGACAAGCTGTGGCCGATCAACGAGTACTGGTACTTTCACTCCGGAGCCAACGAAGGCAACAACACGCTGGAGAATGTTCGGCGCGTAATTGATAAGCGCTATGGCCCATCCGCCAGCGCAGAGGAATTTTCGCGCAAGGCGCAACTGGCCCATTACGAGGATGTGCGCGCGCAGTACGAAACCTACGCCACTCACTGGGCCGATCGCAAGATGATGATCCACTGGATGATGAATAATCCCTGGCCATCATTCTTCGGGCATCTGTTCGATGACTACTTCAAGCCGGGTGGCGGATATTTCGGCGCCAAGAAAGGTCTGCGTCCCCTCAATGTGGTCTGGGATTACTACGCTACCGGCGACCGGAGCAAGGCCAAGTTGTACGTGGTGAACCACACTCCCGAGGCGCGCGACCATCTGAGAGTCGCGTTGGAATTCTTTGATCTGGATGGAACCCGAAAGTATTTCACGCAAATTGGCGGCTTCAGCATCGCCCCGAACTCCTCCCGCGAGGCCATGACGGTGCGGCGGGTTGCGAACTTGAGCCCAACTCACCTGCTGCGGGCCGTGTTGCTGACCGCAAGTGGCGAGGTCCTGGCGGAGAATGTGTATTGGGAATCAAATACCGATGACGATTTGGGCCCCGCCAAGAACGACGAACAATTCAAGGCCGATCTCACCCGGTGGGCCGATATGTCGGCGCTGAATACCATGCCTCGGAGCGACCTTGATGTGTCCGCACAAATGTCGGAATCGAGCGCTGAAAGGCAGGTGACGATTACCCTGACCAACCCCGGCAATCGCGTGGCCTTTTTCGTGCGCGCGGAGGTCACCCAGGGAGCCGACGGAAACGAGATTCTGCCCATCACCTATAACGACAATTACGTCACCATATTTCCTCATGAGGTCAGAACGATTGTTGCGAAATTCGACGCCAAACCCGGCGGAGCCGGGCCAGACGGCCCTGCAACGGCCCTGCGGGTGCAGGGCTATAACGTTGCAAAGAAAGTGATTTCGCTGAGGTAACCACTGCCGGCGGTTACCAACGGGCCACCAATAGCACATTCGGGCCATTCCAGCGCCTCCCCGCCGTGGGTAGGATGCTCTTGAACAATCTTTCGGGGGAGGGCTTGTTCGACGAGCGTCCCACGACTCAAACGAGTCTGGGACGTTTTGTTTTCTGGCCGTCATTACCAGTTCCCAGCCTAGTTATCCAATGAACGTATTCCGACAAGTTCTCGTGGTTGCGATCTTTCTCGGTGTCTC
Organism: Terriglobia bacterium; assembly: GCA_963822555.1. Lineage (GTDB taxonomy): Bacteria > Acidobacteriota > Terriglobia > Terriglobales > Acidobacteriaceae > JAIQFF01. The sequence goes on along the minus strand of CAWGHY010000002.1, from coordinate 857,750 downwards.
CACGCTCGCGCGAAATCCGGTTGCAGCGGATGAGCGCGCGGCATCGGATGTTCCCACTTTCAGCGAAACTTTCTCCGGCGGAACACTGGACACCGCCAAGTGGTTCATCGATACGGGGAGCGCTCCGGGAAATATTGCTGGTGTGAATCAAGGCACGCTCAGCGCCGACAACGTCGACCTTTCGACCGGCATGTTACGGCTCAAACTCACCCAGAGTGTCTCAGGTACTCTGGCCACCTCGACAGGAGCGGAGATCCGTTCGAAACAGTTATTCGGATACGGAACGTACGTTTGGGTGGCGCGAGCTGCCTCAACTTCGCCAACGCCCCATGATGCTGGTGCGGCCGTCTCCGGCACGGTCACTGATGTATTTAACTTCATCAACGACAGCCAAACGGAAATCGACTTCGAGTACGAGGGACAGTCGCCGTCTACACTCGAGATGACCAACTACTCGACTGTGGCGGACAAGCAAAGCGCATCCACTCTAATATCCGGTGCGGACAGCAATTTTCACGAGTACAAATTTGTATGGAGTGCGGCAAAGATCGACTTCTATGTTGACGGGAAGCTGGTGTCAACCCACACGGAGCATATTCCTTCTGCTCCTGCCGCCGTGCTCATCAATCTCTGGGGAACGAATTCCACTTCGTTTGGAGGGGTGGCAACTCCGGGAGCAACGACCTACCTCTATGTGTCGTCATTTTCATACACTGCCGCGCCATAGCGGATCTGTCGACCGTCTCGCTACTTCGGTCCGCGAGGAGTCAGAACGATCGGACCATCGCTCGGCTTTTTCGGGATCGCCAACTGTACGACAGTTATCTTTCCGTCGGTGACGATCTCGTCGCCGGTGGCATTTTCCAACTTTTTGGGAGCAGCCGGGCGGTCCACGTCCGCATAGCCCACCGCAGTTCCAATGAAGAGTAGATCGGTTTCAACCCACTCCCGCTCGCGATCGACATGCGGGTCGATGCGGTGCGACCACTTCGAACCAGCCCTGCTGTTCGTCGTCGCGATATCGTGGGTGGCCGCGCCAACCCACACGTCCTGTCCGTTGTAAGTCTGGGTCAGCTTCCATATACGAAGGTGATGGCGCTTGGCGAACGTATCCAGGGATTTCTGAAAGACGAGGTCCGGCGGGCGCCCTTCTATCAGGAGCGAGGAGACGGGCGCGCTGGAGTATCCGCTCTGCCGCAGAGTCGCCTGAGCCGTTTTCAACGCTGACTTTACGCTAAGGTCATCCGGGGAATACCATCCGGCTTCGCCAAACGCGGCGGTCAACTGCTGCCGCCCGCCCAGGAACATCAGGTTCGTAGGATCGGAAGGAGTCTTGTTCGGGGTGTGAGTGCGCAGCGGCGCCGCTACCACAATTTGGCGCAACCGTGCATCCACCGGCAGCTGAGGCCAACCTGGCCACTCATCCTTTTGTTTCAGCATGGAGGGACGAACAATTTGAATCTGAATGTCGGTTCCTGCGGGGAAAAGAATTTCGCGACGGATCGACAAGCCATAAACCGTCTGCACACTCTTGATGGTGTAGCCCGCAATCGGGTTGCTGGCGCCCAATGCCGCCATGGCAAGAGTGAGCTTGCCTGAAGCATGGGGCTGGATGATCCCGAGAATTTCATTGTTGCGAACGGTTTCGCGCGCATTGTCCACGTCGATCACGCGGGCATAGAGGGGAGACTTGCTGCCGTCCTTGTGAAGGATATTCGAGAAGTCGAGCACGAGCCGCGGCCGGGAGTATTTGTCCGGCGCCTTTTGCGCGAACAGGATGGTTCCGTTCACCGAGGTCCCCGGAGAAACCAACAGTTCGCCGGGATTGCATGAAATTTGCTCTCTATTCTTGCAGAGGGGATAAGTAACTGTAGCCGTGATGGGGTCGCCGGTACGTGAACGGTCGCTATAGACGGGATTGTTAAGCCGCACGCTAAGGGTTTGCCCGGGTACAAGATCGGCCTTGCGCGAAAGCGCCACCGCGGCCGCCACCGTCTTAGGCACGGGCTGTGACTGTTCGATGAAAAAGTGAAACGATGCGGCCAGAAAACCGCTGGTTGCGCCGTTTTCTATCAATAGCGTCTGCATCTCAAAGCTCGGAGAGTATAAGAGGTAGTCCAACGCCGTGTCCTGGTAAACGTCCTCCTTGTTGATGTCCACTCCTTTTTCGATCAAGGCATCTGCAATTTGTTCATACGCAACCAGGATCGACGGTTTGGTGTTGTAACTTGAACCGAAGATGGCCCAGTGCAAAGCGGTGCGCCCCTGCGCGTCGGTGGCTTTTATGTCAGTGCCGTCGTCCACCAGTTTTTTGGCTTGTGCCAGGTATTCGAGGATCGCCTTTTCCTTGACCTCGCGCGTCGCCTGGTAGAGCACGCGGATCAACGGCGAGTCTTTGGAAACATCCAACTGCACGGCTGCCGGCGCCGATTCCTCTTCGGCAGAATCCTGTTCGGAATCGGCGGTGGAATCGTCTCTGGAAGGCGGCTGCTCTTGACGATTCGCGGATGCACCGCGAGCAGGAAACGCGGCAGCTTCGAGCGGATGCGCTGCTCCGGTTGCGGGCATTCGGATGACGACGAGGACCAGCAACACAATTCTTAGTTTCCAGGCGATTGACATAAGAGTCTCCGGGGAAGCCACGGTTTCTGAACGCGCTCTCTTTTTACTTTTTTTACTTTTTTGCGGTGCGCAATTATTTAGCGGACGAAAAGTCCACGATATCCAAATCCAATGGGAACTGATTATTCCGTGGGCTTAGGTTCGGGAAAAGCCCCTTGTTCCAATCTCCCTCGACACCAGACGCAGCGGCAAAATCAGCGGCTGAAACTCGCCCTGTAATTGAGAAAGAGTCGATCTGGTACGGTATGCCGTTCGACCCCAGCACCGAGGTACCCTCCATCAGATGAAAATGCAAGTGCGGGGCCGAAGTGTTGCCCGTGTTGCCCAGCTTGCCGAGAATTTGCCCGCGTTTCACCCGCTCCCCCGGCGACACCCGGACAGAATTCTTTTGCAGGTGAGCGTAAAAGGCAAAGACTCCATCTCCCAAATCCATCACGATGTGGTTGCCGTCGACGTTTTGCAAAGTGATCGTCTTCGGATCGGGCAACGTTCCCGGTTTCTGGTCATCGAGATCATTCAGGATCTCGACCACCGTGCCATCGGCGACCGCCAGCACGTCCGCGCCATAGCTGTCGTAATTGTGCACATCGGCAGGATCGCCGTGGACGAAGCGTCCCGCCTCATCAAGACGCATCCAGTCGATGGCAAAGCGTTGGGCAAAATAAATGCCGCCATTGACCGAGAGGCTGCTTGAGCGGTGGATCGAATCGGCTCCGCAACACCCGTTGACGGCCACCCAATGTTTGCCCGAGAGGGGAGCGCCGATAACCGGCAACTTGCGGGAAATCTCCAGAGGCGCCACCGTGTAGCTGAGAAGAACCGGCGTCGCCGGCTTGGGCCCAGGGGACGGAGCTCCGAGCACTTCGATGTGGTGCATCAGATGTTCGGGCAGTGCAATCGCCGGTTCCAGGCTGAGATCGATCAGCAAGAGGCGAGTGCTGTTGAACTCGATGGTGGGATTCTCCGCCGGCACCCTGCCGGTGCTGCGCAGACACGACAACAATTCCTGGCCGCTATAGCTGCCCAGAACCTTCGACGAGTCTGACCCGTCGAGCACCTCAATCTTCTTAAGAGTAGCCGGCGTCGGGCTTGTATTAATCAGGACCAGTTCGTACACGACATGCACGCGCCCGTCCGTTCCGAGAAAAGGCCGGGTGTTTTTCGTGAGCGCTGAGGCAACTAATGGAGTGAACTGATCAGGCCTCGAACTTGCATGAGCGGAAAGCAGCGCGATTACAAAGAGCAACGGCAGACAGCGTTGAATTCGCATGGCACGGAATTGTATCCGATAGATCCGGTTGCGCGGTCACCTGAGCCTGCGCCAATCAACTGGTATAGTATTTTCACTCACTTCAAGGCCTGCCCGGGTGGCGAAACTGGCAGACGCACGGGACTTAAAATCCCGGGCCCCGAAAGGGGCGTGACGGTTCGATTCCGTCCCCGGGCACCAGATTGATCCGTCATGACAGGTTGGTTGGGGTTGCTTCTACCGTGGGCGTGAGCGTCCCGTTCTGCGGCTTTCGTGGCGCTGCTGCACGAGCGGGGCGCTCGCGCCTACATCACGCCTTCAACGCCTGGGCAATTCTTTGTAAGCCTTCGCCGAACATTTTATTGTCGACGCCCATGCCGATGCGGAAATGGTTGGGCAGGCCGAAAAAACGGCCGGGGACGGCTGAGGTTTCATAGTCGGTGCGCAGACGGATCAGGAAGTCATCGACGTTGCCGCGCTCCAGGCGGAGGATGGCAGTCGAACCAAATTCCGTACGGGGGGCGGAGACTGCGGGTTGAGTGTCCAGAAATTCCCGCAACAGCACACGATCGGCTTCGACAACTCTTCTGCCGCGTTCGCGGATGGAGTCAAGATTTTGCAGTGCGATAACGCTCAGCAGTTCTGCCGGGTGCGCCGGGATGGACGCGAACAGGTCATCCAGGCGGTACATGGCGCGGGCCAGATCGGGCTCGGCAAGAATCCATCCGCAGCGCAGGCCGCTCAGGCCGTAGGCTTTCGTCAAGCTGTTGGTGACGACGAACTCCGGGCCCAGGAGGAACGAGGTCTTCGGCGTGTTGGTATAAACCAGGTCGAGATAGACTTCATCGACCAGCACTCGCGCGCCTACACTGCGGGCGATGCCGCCGATTTCGCGCAATGCCGTTTCCGAAGCCAGAGCACTGCTCGGATTGTGCAGGTTGCAGAGAACAATCAACCTGGTCTTGCGAGTGACGACTCGCCGAACTTGCGTGGGATCGAGAGCATATCCGCTCTCCTCGGTGCGGGCAAAATGCTTTACTACTGCGCCTAAATAGAGCAGGGTCGAGGTGAGCACTTCGTAGGTTGGCTGTTCAACAACGACCTCGTCGCCGGGATCGATCAGCGTAGCCATCGCCAGGTGATTGGCCATCGAGGTGCCGGCGGACGCGACCACGCAATCGGGATCGACTCCACATTTCTTCGCGAGGGCTTGCTGCAGGGGAGCATAGCCATAGGTGCTGTCTCCGTTGATCTCTAACTGATCAATGGTGACTGGAAGTTCACGCAAAGGGAAAGATCCCACACCGCTGGTCGCGAGATTGAAGCGCGCCCGGCTTTGGGTTTTCGCCCACAGGATGTAATCGGAATGTCGCTGTCTCATAAATTCGGATGCGAATTCGGCGGCAGCGCATTTCTACGTTTCGCGCGGCTCCAATACAAATATACAGGGATGCCCGCCAGCAAAATGATCAGGCCGATAACGGAATTCGAAGGGAAAGTTGCGGCGGTGGTGATGACGATAGCGGCGCAGGCCACGACAAAAAGAGCGGTGGTGTAGGGATGACCGGGCGCGAGATAGAGCGCCTGGACTGAATCGGCGCTTCTCTTTCTCTTGCGGAAGACGAACAGGGATGCCGCGGTCAGGCCAAACGAAATGAAGTCCACCGAAATCACGTAGTTCAAGATCTGCTCATAGCGTCCCGAGAGCGCGATCACGGTTGCGGTCACGCCCTGCAGCACAATGGCTACGACCGGAACGCCGGTGCGGGGAGAAAGCCAGCCAACACTTTTGAAGAAGAGTCCGTCGCGCGCCATGGCGTAGTAAACCCGCGGCGCGGTCAGAATCCCCTGGCTGAGAAAACCCAGCGTGGAAATGGCAATGCCGAAGGCAATCCACTTGGCCCCGCGTTCCCCCAGGGCGGCGCGCATCACGGACGACGCTGGAATGCGAGTCGCGGCCAGCCCGTCAGGACCGAGGACGCGCAAGCAAACGAAGTTGACCGCGAGATAGAGCGCCACCACTCCGATTACTCCGATCACCAATCCGCGAGACAGATCGCGGCGGGGATCCCGCATCTCGCCGGCCACGAAACTAGCGGTTTGCCATCCCCCGTAGGCGAAGGCGACGGGAATCATGGCAGCGCCGATTGCGCTTCCCAAGCCCAGGGAAATCGGCCGGTCGAGCAGGGGTAAAACCCGCACCGTGCCTCCTCCCCACAGAATTCCCGCGACGACCATGGCGGCAATGGCCGCGGCCTTGAGCAGCATGAGAGCGCTCTGCAGGTTGCTGCCGGAACGTACTCCGAAGCAGTTGATCGCGGTCAGGCCCAGCAGGGTGACCGCGGCGATCAGGCCATCGCCCGCTGCGACGCCGGTAATTTCCCGATAGTAGTGGCTGAAAGTGACTGCCACGGCGGCCATCCCGCCGGTCTGCGTCACCAGAAGAAGGACCCATCCATAAATGAACGCCACGGAAGGATGGTAGGCCTCGCGCAAGTAAAGATATTGCCCACCCGCGCCCGGCAAGCGGGAGGCCAACTCGGCCCAGATGAAGGCGCCCAGCAACGCAAGTCCACCGCCCAGGAGCCAGACTCCGAGGATCAGGAATGGGGTGTGCACGCGCAGGGCAACGACATAGGGATTGATGAAAATTCCGGAGCCGACAATGCCGCCCATGACGATCATGGTGGCGTCGAATACTCCTAGAAGCTGGCGAGGTTTGACGGGATCCAAGAATCAGCCTGATCCCGATCACCTTACCATAACGGGTGGAGCTGTCGAGAGTGCGCGAGGCCAGAGGTAGAGCGGCGGTCGGCCACTTGGGCGGAAGTTTTTCGATGTACCGCGGCGGCTGAGGCCGCATGGGAACATCACTTCCAATGCAGCGCCAAAGCGCTGCTCCACCCAAAGCAAACCGCAGATAACATCACTATCGGTCTGATCCGAGAGCTTCACTGACCGTGTCGGGCTCACACCACGACGACGGAGAGTCCATGGTAGGCTTTTGGAGCTCGCGTTACCGCGCCGTGGAGGCTCATGAACAGCAGTCATCCCGCTCATTTCGATCTGCAAGCAGCCGCAAGGCAAGTCATGCTGGAACATGGATTCGAACCGGACTTTCCTCCCGCAGTCGCAACGCAGCTAGCCGAACTGAAAGCGCGTCCGCCGCAAGTCGCGCCGGGCGGGGATGTACGGGACCTGCGGCAGCTACTCTGGTCTTCCATCGACAACGACACCTCCCGCGATCTCGACCAGATCGAAGTGGCCGAACGTTTGCCTACGGGAGAAATCAAAGTGTTGGTGGGAATTGCTGACGTGGACGCCTTTGTCCACCAGCAGTCTGCGATCGACGAGCACGCGGGAAAAGAAACCACGACCGTTTACGCCGGCGTCCGGAATTTCCCCATGCTGCCCGAGCCCCTTAGCACCGGCGCCTCTTCCCTGCTCGAAAACGGCGACAAGCTGGGCGTGGTGATTGAGTTTGTGGTCGGGCCCGACGGCGGCGTTCACTCGAGCGACGTTTATCGGGCGGTCGTGCGCAACCAGGCGCAGCTGGCCTACGATTCTGTGGGCGCCTGGCTCGAGAACAAGGGTCCCGCTCCCGCGAAAGTGGCGGCATCCACCGAGTTGCAGGCGCAACTCAGGCTGCAGGATGAAGCGGCGCAAATACTGAGAAAGCAACGCTACCAGAATGGGGCCCTGAACATCGACACCGCCGAGGTGCGCCCACTGGTGCTCAATCAGCAGATCGTGGACGTGGTGAATCAGCAGAAGAATCACGCCACTGAACTGATTGAGGACTTCATGATTGCGGCCAACGGAGTCGTGGCCCGAATGCTTGAGAAGGTTTCGTCCTTGCGCCGCATTGTGAAGACGCCCGAGCGCTGGGACCGGATTGTGCAGCTTGCGGCTATGCACGGCGGAAAGTTACCGGCGCAACCTGACTCGAAGGCCCTCAATGATTTTCTGCTCCGGCGCAAGGCTGCCGACCCCGATCACTTTGCAGACGTGTCCCTGGCCGTGATCAAACTGATTGGGCCGGGAGAATATGTTCTGGAAAGACCCGGCGATCCGGAGCAGGGGCATTTTGGACTTGCCGTCCAGGACTATACCCACTCTACGGCGCCGAATCGGCGCTTTGCCGACATCGTTACCCAAAGGTTGATCAAGGCAGTGCTTTCGGGCCAACCGGCTCCTTATTCCGACGACGAACTCGCAGCCATCGCGAACAACTGCACGCTAAAAGAGGATGCGGCACGCAAAGTAGAGCGGGAGATGTCGAAAAGGATTGCGGCGGTTGCGATGAGTGGCAAGATCGGCGCGATGTTTGACGCGATTGTCACCGGGGTCACGCCGCGTGGAACTTTTGTTCGCGTATTACAACCGCACATCGAAGGACTGCTGGTGCAGGCACAAGGAGTGGATGTTGGAGACAGACTGCGCGTGAAGTTGATTCGCACCGATGTACAGCGAGGATATATCGATTTCGTCCATGCCTGAGAAATTCACCACATTAATGATGGACCAGCGTGGTGTTCGGATAGTAGTGGTCGAGAATTTCACGGAACGTGGACCCGGATTGCGCCATGGACTTGGCGCCCGCCTGGCAAAGCCCAATACCGTGGCCTTCGCCGGTTCCTTCCAGCACGACTCCCTTGGCATCACGGTGAACGGTGAAATTATTGCTGGGAACGGCGTCCCATCCCAGACGGCGATCGATGTAAAGCCGGGAAGCCTCTCCGCCTTGGCGCAGATCCACATCGACCACGTCCGCTTGTAATAAGCGGCGCACCCAGTGGGAGGGATGGCGAATGCAGTAAGCGCAGACCACGGGGAAATAGGGATAGCCATCTCCCGGCATGCCCACCTCCTGGGGTGTGCGCGTACGACCGCCGCAACTGCGCGTGAACATGGCTGCCACGGCGTGGTCACGATATGCCAGCACCAACCCCGCGGTTGCAAGCGTAGCGCAGGAGGCGTTACTTCCGGAAGGCGGCGGCTCGCGGAGAAATTGACAGTGGGTGGTGTCACAGAAATCAAAATCGTGATGACGTCCCCGGGAGGCGATGAAATACGAACGAGTGGCCACGGCCTGCGCCTGTAATGCCTCGAATGGCGTATCCGGCGTACTTTCCGCTTGAACCACCGATGCCACAGCCGTTTCCAGATCCATGCGCACAACCGGAACCAGAACGCCGGCGACGGCAGTAACCTCAAGAACGCCGTGGTAGCTGCGGGCGATTTTTCCTGGGATCGCGAGAACAAAGTCGGTTACGTGGTCGCTGCGGCTCGATGCCTGGAGTTTAGATATCCGGAGCGACTGATTGCCAATGTGGAGGGTGAGATCGTCGCCGGAGACCGTCATCTCGGCTGTGTCTGTGCCGGAACTTCTTTCCAGTATGAAGCTCTTCTTTCCCGCGCGGACGATGTCCGCCTGAATCATCAAGGCTTGTTCCGGTGCGGCTGTCAGCGTGATGTGATGAGGCCGGAAGAGCCCGAATATGCCGATGCGGACATCCTGAGCGCACGCGCATCGCGTTGCGAACAGGACGCACACCACTAACTTTATTTTGAGCGACACTCCCTTACTCCTCGATCCGCCTCAACATGCGGCCTGCCGTCAAGGCTGCCTTGGCGCCCGGAACTCCATGGACCCGAACCATCAGCAATAATGCGGGTTGCTCGGCGGGCACCAATGCGATGACGAAACCGTCGCCCGGAGCGCGTTCGTGATGGATGCAGGCGGCGGTCCCGGTTTTCACCAGCGCGCTTGCGTGCGGCAAGGCGCGATCGACTTCCGCTCCGGTACCTAGCCGGGCGGACTGCGCCATTCCGGCGATTACGTCGCGCACTCCCGCCTGGCTGCGACGCCGATTGAGTTCAAGGTACGCGCGCGCCATGTGCAAGGGCGAGATCAGCCAGCGATTTCCTACACCGATCAGTTCCGCTCCGGAGAGTTCGGGGGCGGGCGGATCTAATCCAAATCGTCCCGCCGAAGGAACGACGTCAGCGCTGGTCATAACGGCGGTGAGCATCCGGAAGTACGAGTTGCAAGAGTCAGCGATCGCCGAGGTGATGCCTATTTCTCCGTGTCCGCGCGGCAGCCGGCAGCGGTCTGCATCTCCGCGGCAGAGATGCACCGGATAGTGATACGAATGCTCTTCACCGTAAGCCAGGGCGATGAAAGGTTTCACCAACGAGCCCAGCGGAATGGGCTGGTCGGGGCCGTCCCAACGAGAAGCGAGAACGGACCCAGTCTGGACATCCAGAAGAAGGAAAGAGACCCGAACGTCGGTAAACTCCTGCTGCAGAATTTGGGCCGCCGATTGCGCGAACAGCGAATTTCGGGCGGTGGCATTCTGGGCAAACGCCGCAGGAAGCGACGGCGCAGCCGCCGGCGTCAGGCACAGGGTCCCGATCACCAACCAGATTCCGGTCTTTCTTATTGCGACCATTGGTATGTGACGGTTTGCAATACCTTGTCGCCGGCATCGCGAACCACAATCTTCTCCGAGGAAACCGTCGCCAGGGTTGCGCTAAGGCTGGCGATGTTCTCCGAGAAGAATTGGGGTTGTCGCTCTCCGACTACACCCTCCGACGGATTCATATCGGGGCGATCGACGACGGCAGTCAGGCGGGCAAAATTGTTGCGCTCACGCTTGTGGTTGAACTCCGCGATAAATACGGCAGACGGCAAATCGGATTTACGATTGGCATTCGCCAGCATGCCGGTGATCAACGCAGGATCGTCGGAAACCATCAGATATTTGCCTCGAACCGCGCACAAGAGTGGGTGCAGGCCGTCGAGTTCGTAGTAGCCGCCCACCTGCTTCCACGCCACGCCCAGTTGGCTAGCGGTCAGACTTGGCCGAATGAAGCTGGCTAAAGCGGCGCGAGCGGCAACTTCATCCCAATCGGCGCTTCCCGCCAGCGCAACCGCGGAATGAATTTTCACAAACACACCCGCGCTGTCGCGCTCGGTAGACTGGATCTGCAGCACTTTGTTGACTTGAGCGTGTCGCAGCAGATTCTTCAGCGCATCCGTGCCATCGGAGTCAGATATGGATTGTGACGGAGCCTGATCGATTCGCGTTTCCAGATCAGAACTCGAGCCAGTTTCGCCCGATGTCTGCGGCGCTTCCGGCGCGAGTTGTCCCGCAGGCACAGGCTCGGAACGGGGAGCCAGGATTTTGGTTTGCAGCACAGCAAGACACGAATCCACGGAGGGACAAGGCTGGGCTTCGTAAATGCCCACTCCCTCCGGCACAAGCCGGGCCAGATCCGACACCGCCACGCCCTGGTCATCGGCTGGGTCGGCTACTTTCTTCACCAGAACTCGCTCTTCCCGGTATTCGTTACCGGAGCGAAACAGATCGGACACAGCAGCGGCATACGATTTCATGGAGGTAATATTCTGCTGCACCCAATACGATCGAAAATAAGGGCTGGGCACAATTTTCTCCAGATTCAAGACCATCCGCAGGTCGCCGACGGGCCCGGCAGCCGCCACGGACCGGGCAAACCAGGGCTCGGCCTCGATCGTCTGATTCTTTGCTCCCGCGATCAATTGCAACGTGCCGGCCATCAAGTCTTCACGAGTCGTCAACAGCAGATAGTTTCCGCTGACCGCGAATTCCACTTCCCGCTGCGATTCGGGATCGCGCCGCAGATAGAAAGCCACCCCACCGGCATTGCGTGTCTCGAACGCCGCACGCGACTGCCACAACTGGTTCTGCATGGCATTCGCTGAGGGCAGGCGGGTGATGTAAACGAACTGCAGTTTTCCAATGTCATAGAGAGCAAGCGCGCTTTCGCTCCCTGCCACCTGGGACATGAAATTCATGTCGGGAGGAAGGCCGGCGGCGGCGGTAAATTGTTTCCCGGCATCCTTCAGGCGCAGGAGCAGCCGCGACCGCGAGAAGACCTCATAATTACTGCTGCTCAGCCATGCCTGCTTCTGGGGTGATCCATTCCAATCGGCCAGCAAGGCGGAGAAATCTTTGGCCTGAAGGTAAAGCAGCGCGCCAGACGGCACATAACTCGATAACGGCGGCTGCGGCGCTGCATTCGTCTGATATGCAGACCACCCCAAGCGCATGCTGACCGCGCCGATCAGGAGAACAATCGCTATTGATATTTTTTTCATTGCTTTGTTCCTCCCTTTGCTTCGGCCTTGACGGGGGCTGCGGAACGAGCCAGCAACCGTGGACGAACCAGGCGATCCTGTTCCAGCGCTTCATGAAGGATCGGCTGCCGCGCTGCGTTTAGCCGTTGGCGATTCAGACGCACCCTTACTTCTGCGATCTCGCTGCCGATTTTCTTGCGGAGGGCGGGCTCTTTTTCCAGCTGGCTCGCCGTCCGCAGATATCTCGAAGCTTCGTCCAGGCGATTGAGCCTGATCAGGAGTTCGCCCAGCGTCCTTGCCACCTGTACCTGTTGTGCGATTGGCAGCTTGAAGGGATTATCGATTTGTCCAGGCACGCTGTCATCGCTATCCTCATTCGCTTCACGAATGATCTCTTCTTCACGGACAGGCTGCGGCCTAACCGGGCTGAAGAACTGTTGGCGAAGCAGCGGCTCAATCACCCCGCGAGCCAGTTCATCCGAGTGGATGCCAGCGGCCGCCATGAACAGCGGGATGCGGGCATCGTCACGCGCCGGAGAATCTGCCAGCGCACTTCCAAGCACTTGGACTTTCACGTGTGCGTCACTGGCAGACTGGGCGGCTCGCAGCCGGCCATCGTAGAAGAAGGGCTGGTCCGCCGAGGAAACGCTGACCGCACCCGGGCCACCGGCAAGCAAATTCAATTCTGCGCTTCCGAGTTCCACGGGACGCCGCGTTCCTGCCAGGGCCAGCGCTGCCTGGGTTCGCACGGCATAGGCGATCTCGGGTCCCGCTGCAATGATGGTCAGGGCTTTCTGTGCGGAATCCACATCCTGCCCGGCCGCGGCCTTTGCCTTCGCCAGCCGTAACCGGTAGGCCGGCTCCCAGGGCGAAGCTTTCACCAACTGATCAAGAAATTCGATTGCCTCGGCGTAGTGTCCAGTCTTTTCGAGCAGGGCTGCGGCGGGATCCAGGTTCTCGAAAGGATCGCCGACCACCACTACCAGGCGTCGCAACAGGTCGACTGCGCCGGGCGTGTCCCCCGCGGCGATGCGAATTTCGGCCAGGCCGAGAAAATTCGTGGGGTCGAGCCGGTGCTCTTCAATCTCGCGTGCAAAACAGAATTCCAGCAACTTGCGTGCCGATTGCTTGTCTCCGGAATCAAAAAGCTGCCGCGCCGCTAGCCGCAGAACCTCCAGTGTGGGGGCCGTCTGCGGATCTGTGCGGTAGCCGGCGATTTTAAAATCCAGCGTTCCCATCTGCGCGGCAACCTGTAGTTCGAGTGGAACAATGGCCGTCGCTTCGAGAGTGCGGGTTTCGGGCGAAAGCGCGGCAATCGCGCCGGCCGCCTCCGGATACTGCTTGGTCGCGACCAGATATTTGATCCATCGTATTTCCCATGAGCGCAGTACCTGTTGGGCGCCTTCCTTCTGCAACCCTTCCGACTTCAACACAGCCTCTTGCTTCGCCTGCAGGATGCGTTGATAGATAGGAGCGCGTTGCGAGAGCGGAATCCAGGAAGCACCAACGACATCGGCCAGTACCGCTGAGGGATCGTCTGCCGCTGAACTCAAATCGAGGAGCCAGCCTGTCGCCGCGGCCGGGTCGATCATCGCAGCATAGGCGCTGTGCAGGAGCGCGTTGGAGCGGTAGTTGCCGTTGCGGCGAAGATAGGCGCGCAGAAGCGTATCCACCTCTGGTTTGAGATCGTTGAAAAGTTTCCTGCTGCGCAGGTGTTCGCAGCTCCAGGAAAAGTCCGCCCAGAAACTTTCCGGCACGCGCACGCTGTTTACCTGTTGGCCGAGCGTGGAAAATACCTGCCTCCACTCAGCCATAGCGTCAGCGCGCGCACCTTGCTTGTAATACGCAATCGCCAGGCTGTCGTGCACGTCGGCCATGCCCGGCGCCAGCTCCAGCGTGTGCTGGTAATCGGCGATGGCGCGAGCGGTGTCTCCGCTCTCGAAGTAGTAGTCGGCCACGGTGAGGTAGGCGGGCGCGCTTGCCGGACTCTGCTCCAATATCGCGGGCAGAAAGTCCTCAGGATTGCCTTGGTGGCTCAGGTCCTCGTATTCGCCATAACGCGAGCCATAGTAGAACCAAATGTTCCCAGCAAGTTGCTGGGCCCGATCCACCGGCTTGGCGAGTCGCTCAGCCACGGTGTCATCTCCCAGCGCGGAGAGGAACGCGCCGTTGACTTCAGGAGTTTTTTCCGCGAAATAAAGGCCGACGAGGGCGTTGTAAGCCTTCGACCATACCGGCGGACGGATACGGCCGCGCGCCGCGACCAATGCGTGGGCCTGCATCGCATCTCCGTTCGCAACCAAGAAATCGGCGGCGTTCTGGCCGGGAGGGGTCCAGAAGGACGCGCGCTGCAGCAACCTATCCGGCTCACGATTCATCAACAGCTGCAATAGACGCGTCTCCTCTTCGCGGCTGCCCCCGACTGAAATTCCAGCGAAGGCGCGGAGCTCGCCTTCGGGATCGCCGGCAGATTGATACGCCGCCTGGGCTGCGACCCAAACTGGATAACGCTGCGGCGGCAATATCCGGGGCGCGAATTGTTCCAGCTGCGCGCCCAGTTCCGCGAATTTCAATCGCCGCCGCTGCAATTCGACGAAAGCCGGCAGACGCGAGAGCAAAACGAAAGAATTCGCGTCTTTATCCATCATGAGCTCATAACGCCAGCGGGCTTCAAGCTCGGCCAGCCCCGCGCTTTGCGCCAGCGGGACAGCAAAAGCATCCACGTCCGGCAGACTCATGCCGGCGCGCGTGGCCTCAGCGAACTTCGCAAAGGCAACTTTTTCTTCGGGAGTGAAATAAGTGGAGACTGTAGTCCCCATTTCACTCAAGGCCGAGCGCAGGCCGTCACGGGCAGCCCGGGTTCGGTTCTGCTGAGCGCGATCGCGCCATTCTTTGTCGGTGATCGCGGCAATACCTTGCCGGGCCATCTGTTCCTTGAGCACGGGCAGGATCGCCGGTGCATCGGTGAGAGCGCCCTGCAATTTGGCGTAGGCCTTTTCCTGCTGGCGAAGACGAGTCATGATGCGCAGGTACGTTCTGGCCCCGGATTGCAACTCGGGCGCGACCAGCAAATCAGCTCCAGCCGTGCTGACTCCCTGCTCGGCAAAGGTTCGTGCCTGGGTCAGCATGCCCCAGGCCTCTAAACGACGCGCGACCTCAAAATATTTCCCGGCATTGTCCGGACCGGCATTGATGAGCGCGATTTTCAGCGCAGCTACGACGTCGTCGGCGCGCCCCTGGCGGGCACGGACCCCCGCCACTTTCTCCATCCACTTTGGATCTTTGAAGGCGAGTTGATAGATCCGCTCGTAGTCGGTGGCTGCGTCATCGAACCGCATAAGGCGCTCTTCGAGATCGGCACGCGCTACTCGCAGGTCAAACCGGTCAGGACGCACCGCAATCGCCTTGCCGTAACTCTCGATAGCCGCGGGATATTGTTCGAGGCTGGTTTGAATCTGGGCCAGCACCATGGGCCAGCGATAATCCCTCGGCGACTGCGCAACCGTCTTGTTGTAAAAGTCCAGCAATTGCTGCTGGCGTTGGAAACGCAGCGCATATAGAGCCGCTTCAGTCACCAAAGCAGCATCTTCAGGAAAATTATTGATGAGCTCGATGTACTGATCGATCGCGCCGGCATAGTCTTTCATGCGAGTCAGCGCGGGAACCAATCCTCGCCGCAGGGTGGCGATCCTGGTTTTGCGCTCGTCGCCCGAGAACGGAGCGTTGCGGAAGAGCGCGATTTTGTCGAGATAGAATTGGCGTAATCCGCCGTCATCCCCGGCCTGCGCGTAGGTGTCGGCCATCGCCGCCAGGTATTGGCCGTCGTAAGGAGAAGCATTCAAAAGCGCGGTCAACAACTCCCGCGCCTGCGGATATTGATGTGCCTCCGTCGACTTGCGCGCTGCTTCAAACGCAAACTGCCTGCCCAGTTCCGGATTTGCGTCTCTTGACGCCTGCATCAGGACCGCGATTGCCTGGGGGTAGTTCTTGATGCGCCAGTAAAAATCCACGGTCGAGCGCACGACTCCGAGAATCTTGGGATTCTCGCGGTACAGAGCCTCAACATTTCGCTGTGCCGAGGTAAAGTCATTCCGGCTTTCGTACAACTGAACCAGGCGGTAGCGCAGCTGGAGCCGGTTCACCGGGTCGGTAGTCAGCGCAGCTTCCTTTTCCAAAGCGTGCTGGCGCACTGCTTCGAGGGATTTTTGCTCGGCCAGGGACTCAACTTCTTCGGCTTGCTCGATGGAAGTCGTGCTGTTCACAACTGAATCAAGGAGGGCCTCCATCTCGGGTTTACGGTTCTGCGTCTCGAGCACGCGGACGCGCAGATAAACCGCTGCCATGGGCGGGTTCGGCAAGATAATGAGCTTCGCGGTCTGCTGATCGACCTGGTTGCGCAGGTTCGGCCGGCGGGCCAGATTCAACAGCCGCAAATCGGCGGGGGAGTTCGCTCCTCCAGCCAGAGCGCCCTTTACGTATTCCGCGATGGCACTTACATAGTCACGCTGATTTTCGTGGATGGCGCCGGCTTCGTAGCTGTATAGATTTTCGTCCCCGAGCTTTTTTCTGCCGGCATTGATTTGCCGGAGAGCATTTTCGAAATCAAAGTAGTCCCAGTAGATGCTGGCTGCCTCCAGATAACCGCTGGATTGTCCGGGAGCGATGGTGGGAATTCGATCCCAGTACGGCGCGGCTTTTGCGAACAGATCGCGGTCAGCGTAGATGTCGCCGATACGCGCCATGATTTCGCTGTTGCCTGGATTCGCCTGCAATAAATTGTCTTCGATCTTGGCCGCAACCTCCGTGTCGGCCGGTTCGAAATAAGCCAGGGAGCGGTACACGGCGGATGCTGCATGGCCGGTCTCAGGATCGGCGGGATATTGCGCTGCCAGGGCTCGCAGCACAGGCGCGCTGTTCTCGAAGTGCGACCGCCACAGTTCGGCCTGGGCCACGAATTCTCCGGCCGCAGGATTAGTGCGAGCGACTTCGTCCCATTGACTTTGGCCGGGACTCTGGCCCGCGACCGGCGCAACAGGCCGCAAGGAGTTCAGCTCGGACTCCAACTCTCCCTTGGCAGAAAGATATTCGAAGAACTGGCTACGGAGGTCTGACTCTTCGAACCAGTGTTGCCGCAAGACCGATTGCCAGGCCGCGTCGTCGTAGGTGTGGGAGCTGTGGTACGCGCTTAACAGGTTGCGTACGAAAACCGGGTTGTGCGGGAAGCGCTGGTTGGCGTATTGGTTCAACCGCAGGTATAACACGGGCTTTCCGCTGTAGCCTACGCTGGCGAAATATCGTTCAAGCTCGGTCCCACTGAAAGTTTTGACCGCTTCCTGGGTAAGCTTTTCGAAATCAGCGTCTCGCTTGTATCGCAGGTAGAAGCGGGCCAACTTGTCATACCAGGAGTGATCGGGAAACCGCGCCAGGGCCCGCCGGTAGATCTCCTCCTGCTCCGTGCCCAACCTGTTCTGATCCAGAAACACAGCTAGGCGCTCGTACAGGCCGGGATCGTTCGGATTACGATCGATCTCGCGGCGAAGCACAGCCAGAGCTTGAGGAATTTGTTTCAGCTGCACCAAGCGGGCCAGGTAGCGCTCCAAAACCCGAGAATATTCCGGCGAGCGTGCTCCGTATTGATTCAAGGCGGCGGTTGTGCGCGGCTGAAATGCCTGGTTTTCTGTCCGCCTCGGGAAGTTGCCGTCGACTTCCGAACCTTGGTTCTCGCCATCTGAAGCCACATTGGCCGGGGACGAATAGTCCGTACCATTCGCTATCTTTCCCAACGGTATGTTCTGGGATTTGGCAGCCAGCTCTTGCAGGACGGAGTCGTAGATGCTGAATTCCTCCTGCATTTTCCCGGAGCGCGCGTAGGCGTCCGCCATGAGCAAAGCTACGGAGGTGCGCTGGGGGGCATTGGGAAAATTCGCCAAGAATTCGCGCCCGCCACGAATCACAGCTTCGCTTTCTCCAGCGCTTTGATAGAACTCCAGCAACTTGGCGTGGAGCTCCGGACGTTGGGACGAGTCAGGGAACTTCGCGTCCAGCAGAGCCAGCAATTCCGCCGCTCGCGATCGATGAAAGTACGGAACGGCCCGCTGTTCTTCTTCGGAGAATCTTGCCGCGGGACTGGTTGTGTTCAGGATGAGAGACAGAATCCCGTTCAGATAGCCAGGGCCCTGGTCCATGGTCGCGATGTTGCGATACATGGAGAGCTCCCCCGAACCCAGGCGAATCGAAGTTTCCGGAGCGGTCAGCAGCAGGTTGGTAAGCGCAGCCAGCGACCGTTCCTGCGCATCATTCATGCCTTTGCTGTTATAGAGCGCAAAATAGTAGCGCGCCGATTCGGGATAGGCGTGAATGTCTTCCAGCAGGCGTGCGCAAACGTAGAGTGCCTGTCCTGTCCAATCTGACTTGCTGGCTTCTTTGTGCAGGCGGAAGGCGGTGACTGTTTGCCGGGCGGCATCGAGCTTGCCTTGCTGCTGGTAATAGTAGAAGACGCGTGCCATGGCGTTCAGATCTTCAGGATTCGAATTCAGAGCTAAGTTCGCGGAATCGAGAAACTTGCGCAGGCTCCGTGTCTGGTTAAGGAGATCGAAATAGTCCATGACCAACTCAGGCGCCCACAGCGGCTGAAAGGTCCGCTCGTAGACGGCTAAGCCCTGCTGAATCGAACCTTGCCGGTACTCGACCATGGCCTTGGCTTTTATGGGGAAGATCTCATCGGCTGGAAATTGTTTTTGATACTCGACGACCAATGCTTGGGCGCCTGCATAATCCTTCTGCGCCACCAGAAAATCCAGAAAGCGGGCATAGAGAGACTGCTCTTGCGGATAGCACGCAAGCCAGGCGCGGTACTGCGCCACCGAGACATCCGTCGGTAAAGCCTGATCGTGAATCACAGTGAAGATGCGTTCGAAAGCGCGCCAGGATTGCTGGTCGGTGACAGCGGTCAGGGTCTCTGAAGGGTCGGCAGCCGCGTTCGCCGCGACGGACAATGCTTTGATCTCATCGAGAGGGCGAACTCTCCTGTGATAGAAATCAGCCAGAGCAATCTCAGCGCTGGTTTTGTCGGAAGAATTCTCTACATACTTCTTCCAGTCCGACTCCGCGGCGCTGAAATCGAGCTGCTGTTCATCTTCGAGCGCACGCAAAGAATAAAGGTCAGCGTTTTTAGGCTGTGCAGCGATCAGCGCGCCCAGGGCAGGCCGAGTCTCGGCTGGGGGCCGGCGGAACAGCACATCGCCGCCGGGCAAAGACATGGCGCGGAACAGGGCCGCTTCAATTGCCGTCCCGGCTTCAACGTCTCGCATCCAGGCCGGGAGCGCTCCCTGGGCCGACACCACCCATCCTGCTACGGCAATGAGCACAACGATTACGATGAGCCGCAGGCAGCGGTTTCGGGACAAATTACGGAAGCACTTCAAGCTGCACCTCCTGCGTCCCAATGTTGTGGGCGATGTCTTCCGCGGTCACGGTCAGCTTGTAGGTTCCGGGCACGGTTTGTTCGGGAATGAATAACTGCCCTGCATTGATGCCCGCGCGCGCATCCCAATTCAGCGCGACCGGCGCTGCCCCTTCCAGTCTTGCGACCAGAGTACGCGTGCTTTGTGAAGCGCTGGCCCTCACATTCACCGTCTGGCCGCGGCGATAGCGCCTGGCATCGAGCTTGATTTGAACCACGGGTGGCTTGCTGGCAATGACAAAAGTCTTGAATTCACGATAGGTGTGGCCGGCACGGTCTCGCAAAATCAGACGAACGGTGTAGGTGCCATCCTGCATATCGTCGGGCGCGAGAAATCGCGTCTGCCACACGTCTTCGCCCGATAGATATCGCAGTTTTTGCACCAAACCAAAGGGAAACAGCGCCGTGACCGAGGAGATCGATTCGTCGGTCTTGACCCGCAAAACGGGATCTCCGGGACGAATCACGCGGGGCCGTAGCAACGCGCGAGGCACCGCCAGAAACGAGGTGTACGGAGTGACAAATTTGTATTGCCGGGACAGCCGGACGATTTCGTCAATCGTGGCCTGATCTTCACCATCGCGCTGGATCTTCTCCAGCAAGGCATCGACGCGGGCCCTGGCCCACAACCGTGGAAGCTGCGCATGTTCGAGAGCTTCGCGAGGCAGGTCGGCTTTGGCTGACACCTCCAGGGACGCTTCATCACGCTCCCCGCGAACCGTGAACACTACGTTTTTTTGCGAGGCCTCATAGCGCCCGACCCAGGAAGCAATCGAGCCCGCGAAAGTCGAATCCTGCAGCGGGTAAACCGTGTCCACGGCCGACTCCGGGGTAACAGCCAAATTCAGTTCGCCGATCGGGCTGCGGCCGATCTTGGACAGAAACGAATTCAACTTGAACTCCGCCGGCTCAGTCGAGAGCACATGTTCGAGCAAACCGTCCTGCCGGGCCAACACGCTCAAGAGCGGCAAGTTGGCGTCGTCGCCCACACCGAAAATGTAGGTGCGCGGACGTTGATTCTCCGGCAAGTGTTTCCAACTCTCTACGTACCAACTGGCAAGCTTGCCGTTCTGGATCGGTCCGCGGGTGGCGCCGCCATCGCTCAGCAATACCAGATACGGACTGACGTTCCCGGACGCCGAACTCTGCTGCAGAGCGGCCTGGAGAGCACGCTGAAGATCGGTGCCGCCGCGCAGTTTGCTCGAGCGGACAAAATCAAGGGCGCGCTGTACCGTTGCCGGATCGGCGGCAACGGGAGCAGGCTGGAAGGTCTGCACCTCACGGTTGAACATCAGAAGATTAAAACGGTCGGAAGGCCGCAGCGTGCGCAGCAGGCTTTCCAGGGCCTGATAGCTGCGCTCGAGTTTCTCCCACTGCATGGAGAGAGAAGTGTCGAACAGAATGATGAGCGTTTTCGGAGCGCCAGACGCTCCAGCCGGGCTCGGCGCCGAACCTTTGCCATAGCCGATCAGCGCCTGGGCCTCGAAAAAGCCGGGTTCGTTGCCACCGCGAACCGGCGAGGTTTCCGTCGGCGCAGGCGGCGCGCTCACAGGATTCCTGTACGTGAGGACATTCAGGGTGTCGGCTGCAGCGGCATCGAGATCGAAAGTAGCGACAAAGTCTTCGGACAGATTTATGTTTTCGCCTTCGAAGTGTGCCTTTACCAAGTGCGGCGTGATCTCGTCAACTTTCAGCGGGAATATTTTCGCCGGCGCCAGGAAGTTCGTCGTCGCATGATCCGAGTGCAGTTCAAAGTTGATGCGGAGATGGCGTACCATCTGCGAGGAGTAGGCGTCCGGCCGCAGCGGAATCGCGAAATACGATTTCAGGTTCTCCACCGGAATGGACTGGTGATACTCAATCTCCAGCCGTTTGGTCCCATGCGGCTGAATCGGCACGATGCGTGCGCTGAAGACTGAGCTACGCTTGGCTTCCTCCGTGCCGCGTTCTCCCATCTGCAACAAGCCGGGATCGATTGCCTGCTGTTTGAGCTGGGTGTAGATATCTTCCGCCCGTTTGCGTTCGAGCACGACCGCGGGAATTCGGGTGGGACCATCCCACACCGCGAAATCCGAAACGGTGGCCTGACTGGGCAGCGCGAAGATGTAATTTCCTTCTTCAATCGCCGGGGTATG
This sequence comes from Terriglobia bacterium, assembly GCA_963822555.1. Lineage (GTDB taxonomy): Bacteria > Acidobacteriota > Terriglobia > Terriglobales > Acidobacteriaceae > JAIQFF01. The sequence continues at coordinate 836,157 of CAWGHY010000002.1, read as the reverse complement.
GTTGGCAAATATCTGACGCACGAAGACGCGTGCGTCGCCATTGTCGATACGCACCGTGATGTCCATCTCTTCCAGCGAGAGAATTGCCGGGTCAGGCTGGGCCTTGTCACGTGGAATCAGGATGCCCGCATCGGCCAGCAGCAGTGCCGGAACAAACAGCAAGGCAAACAGCGTGAGCATCGTGCGTTTCATGGATGCAGCCTCAATTCCAGCAGGCGAACCAGGCCGTTATCAGTGCCAACGTACAAATATCCATTGGCCAGGGTAAGGGCGGTCACGTTCGCGGAAGGCAGTCCTTGCTTAACTGAAAACCAGCGGTCGGATCCACGCTCGTACACATAGAGGCCGTTGCCTAACGTGCCGGCAAATACGTGAGTTGGCGTCACCAGCATGGCGTTGGGATTGACCTCGAACGGCCCCGTGGCATTCTCGAAGGAGTGGAAGCGGCCGGAGCGGTCGAGGCCGAGAACGCCGGCACCATAAGTTCCCACCATCCATTCGCCGCCAACCGGAACGACCGCAGTGATCCAGTTGTGTTTCAGCCCAGGGGTCGCAGTTGTGTAGCTGACTTGGACATCGCCCTTCTCGAGTTGCGACAATCCGCCCAGAGTGCCCGCCATTAATTGATCACCTGCCACCCCGAGCGCGTAGACGTGGTTGTTGACCAATCCCTGAAAGGCATACATGCTGCGCGCGCCCGTCGCGTCGAGAAACGTCAGCCCGGCAGGCGTTGCCAGCGCGAGGCCGTCCTGATAGGAAACCACGTCAGTAACATGATCGGCGATGAGCCCATCGGCGCGAGTGAGAACCTGCTGCTGGCTGCCAGCGGCGTCGAAACGAACCAGACCGTTGGCGGTGGCGACGTCGATGGTTCCATCCTTGGAATTGGGCAGAATGCGATTCACGCAGAAGACGTGTTCATTTTCGATGTGAGTGGTGGGCCCGCGATCAGACTCCAACCGGTCGAGGCCCCGATCGAAGTAGCCGACCCAGAGACGGCCCTTGCCATCCGCCGCCAGCGCGGACACGTTTCGGTCGCTCAATACCGCAGGATCAGGCCGCAGGACCTGTTGCCAGGCGAAGCCGCGAGTTTCCATGCGATAGAGACCGCCGCGGGTCAACGCAAGGATCGCGTCTTCCATGGCCAACAACTGATGCACCTCCGCCAAGGCTGACGCGTCCGGCGGAGCATTGCCAGTGCGGCGCCTTCCGGTCAGCGGAATTGCAATCACTCCCTGATCTTCAGAGCCGGCAAAAAGCTGCCCGCCTTTAGGCAACAATGCAGTGGCAAATACTCCATCCGCCAGGGTTCGCGAAAAACGTCCAGCTTCGAAGACCGCGACGCCGAGCCCGGTGCCCACGAATGTCGTGTCCCCGGACACCGCGAGCGACAGCACCTGGCGGTCCGGCAGTCCCTGCTCTTCGCCGAAGGAGTCGGCCTGGCCGGCGTGCCAGTGCAGGACGCCCTGATTGAGAGTTCCAACCCAGAGATCCGATTCCGTGCCGGCAAGCGCGGTGACGTAGAGATTAGTTAGGGTCGGGTGCAGGACGGTTATTTTCGCTCCGTCATAAACCAGCACGCCACGTTTTTTGGTTCCAATCAAGAGATGTCCGGAAGCGACGGGCAGGATCGAGGTGAGAGTGCGCGCGTTTGCATCCTGAGGAAAGATTTGCCGGAAAGCGCGGCCGTTGAAGGCAACCAATCCTTGCTGTGCGGTTGCGATTATTAACTCCGGCTCTTGTGCGTCCGCCAACCTCGCCGGAGCCATAGCGACCAGTGGAGACGAAGGCAGATCCTGTCCCACAGCGTAATGCTTGAGCAATGTCCCGTTGGCGCTGTATTGCGAAAGTCCGGCCGGGCCTGCGATGTAGAGGTCACCGAGGAACTGGGCGGCTTGGAGAAACACCGCCGGCGTGCTGACGGTTTCGAAATCCTGTTCCTGCGGCTCGGAAAGCAGACGCACGGTGAAGCGTATTTCGTTCTCCGATCGAACTTCCTGGGTCGCCACGCGCAACGCTCGGGATGCTCTCCATCCCACCAGACCAGCCAGTAAAACAAGAATGAGCAATACGCCCGCCGCAACCGCACGCCACGACTTTCTGTAGCTCCCGCTCATAGCTTTCCGCACTGCCAGGAAAATGAACTATAAACCCGAGGGACAACCGCGTGACCTGGTTGCAGGGAAGCAGCCAAAGTCATCCTAATTGATAAAGCGGGACTTACTAAGACGGGAAGAATTGAAACTGTGTCAGCAGGCGCACACCGTGTTAACCGCGATGCAAGACGGCGGCTTCGAACTATCGCTACTTCGACATTCCGTCGGTCGGCTTGGTCAGCAGACCTCTTTCGCGGAGCCAGTTGGCCAGCAGGACCGGCCACTCATTCAGGGTCGGATCTCCCAAATCAAGACCCACTCCATGCGGCCCCTTCTCGAACACATGCATCTCCGCCGGAACGCCTGCCTGGTGTAGAGCCAGATAAAAACTCACGCTGTTTTCCGGAGGCACCACGGTGTCTTCGCTGGTAGTAAAAAGAAAAGTAGGTGGAGTCTGTGGAGTGACATGAAACTGGTTGGAAAGTTCGTGAATCAGCTTCGGATCCGGATTATCGCCGAGCAGATTCGTGACCGAACCGGCGTGGGCGTAGGGCGCCTCGAATGTGATGACCGGGTAACCCAGGACAATAAAATCGGGCCGGCTGCTGACGCGGTCGATAGGGTCCGCGGCACTGGCATTCCCGCTGTCGAAGTGGGTGGCGGCGGTCGAAGCGAGATGACCGCCCGCCGAGAATCCCATCATTCCGATCCGGTTCGTTGCGATACCGAAGTCCCTGGCCCGACTGCGCACCAACCGGATTGCCCTTTGTGCGTCTCCCAACTCGATGGGGTGGTGATAGCGCGGCCCCAGGCGGTACTTGAGGACGAAAGCGGTAACACCCATGGCATTGAACCAGTTCGCCACCTGGCGGCCTTCATGGTTGGAGGCGAGATGGCCATATCCGCCGCCAGGCGCCACGATGACTGCCGTACCTGAGATGTTAGGTTGCCACGGACGATACAGAGTAAGCGTGGGAATATCGTCGCCGTCTTGCCCTAACGCTCCGGGAGCGCCGTGTTCCCACAAGAGAATCGTTTCCGGCTCGGCCGTGGGGTCGGGTTGCACCTGACCAAGAGCGATGGACGCGCAGAACAGGCAGAGAACAATAAACGTACTGGCTAGTGTCGTCATGTCGATTTAGGACCGAACAAGGCTTGGCCACCTGAATAATGTCAGGACTTGCTGCGCGCCGTCCACTCGGCATCGAAGCGCGCCCGATCGTAAAATGATTTCTGCGTCCCGATACCGGTGGTTGAAAGTCCGGCATACAGGTTCGCGCGGCGCACCGCTTCCCGTTCTGGAAGCCCTTCTCCGAGGAAGACAGCAAAGCTGCCAATGAACGCGTCACCCGCGCCCGTACTGTCGATGCTCTTCACCGGAAAGGCCGGCAGGTGCTCTATTCCATCTTGCCCTGCGAGGAGCGAGCCATTCGCGCCAAGCGTGATGATGACGCGCTTGATGCCGTATCCCAGTAGGTTCTGCGCGCATTTTTTGGCGTCGTCGAGATTTTTGACCGGCATCTCGGCAATCGTCTCGGCTTCGCTTTCGTTCGGAACGAAGTAGTCCAACCCTTCCAGGAACTTGAAATCAATGGCTTGAGCGGGGGCGGGATTCAGGATGCATCGAATGCCATGTTTTCGCGCGAAAGCGATCGTGTGATAAACGGTCTCGATAGGAATTTCAAACTGGAGGACGATGCAATCGACTGCCTTCAGCAAATCGGCAGCGGCATCGACTGCGGCCGGTTTCAACTCGTCGTTCGCGCCCTTCACTACCAGGATCCGGTTTTGCCCGTTGGGCTCGACAAAGATGGGCGCCACGCCGCTGGATACGCCTTCCACCTGCTTGACGTGCGTGGCATCGATTCCCATCTTCTTGAAATTTTCAATCGTGGACGGTCCAAAGAGATCGCTGCCCACCCGCGCCACCATGAATACCGAGGCTCCGCACAATTTGGCTGCCACGGCCTGATTGGCGCCCTTGCCTCCGAATCCGAGGTCGAACTTCTGGCCAAAGATGGTTTCGCCGGGCTTGGGAAAGCGCTCTGCAAAAGTGACCAGGTCAATATTCGCGCTGCCCACCACCGCAATTCGAGGAGTTTTAGCCATGATTCAGGAGACCCTGTCGATAGATTTGATTGCGGCTACGTAGTACCGATATAAAGAAGGCCGAGTCTATTTCGCGGCTCGGATTGTGTCAACGGATGCGTTCTCGGTGGGAAAAAGAACAAAGTCTTTAACCGCAAAGGTCGCAAAGGATTCCGCAAAGAGCGCAAAGAAAACCCGAAACCGAGTCAGGAACCTCGACTCATTCCCCGTACGGCACCCAAATATTCTTTACTTGCGTAGCATGCTGCAGGAACCAGCGGCCTTCACCTTGCGTCACATCGAACCAGTCGATGGATCGGCCTTCGTTGGTGAAAACCTGCTTGAGATTCCCGATCGAGTAAGTCTTGGCTGCCGCTGCGCTGGCCTCGTCCGCAAAGCACCAGATCGCATCGACGTCATCGTGTTCAGCGAGAGTTTTCAGCAGTTGGGATGTGTAGCCGGTGACGATGTTGACCGCCCCTCCCGGTAAGTCGCTGGTATCGAAAAGCTGGTATAAATCAGCGGTAATTAAAGGATAGGTTTCGGAGGGGACGACGACGGCCACGTTGCCTGCCGCAAGCACCGGCATGGCCAGCGATAGGAATCCGAGCAGCGGCGCCTGATTCGGACAAATGATTCCCACTGTGCCGAGCGGCTCGTTCATGGCCAGTGCGACATTGCGGAATGGAGGACTGTGGACAGCCCCGTCAAACTTGTCCGCCCATGCTGCATAGGAGAAGATGCGCTCGATGCCAAGGCTTACTTCGGCAGTGGCCTGGGTTTCACCGACTACGGCAGACAGGCGGCGCGCGATCTCTTCGCCGCGTTGCGAAAGATTTTCCGCGATGTAATAAAGAACCTGGGCGCGATTGTGTGCGGTGGTCTTCGCCCAGCCTGACGCCTTATGCGCCGCCTCAACCGCGTTGCGAATATCTTTGCGATTGCCCAGCGGCGCCTCGCCCAGAAGCCGGCCATCGGCGGCGCGCACTTCCATGCTGTAGCCGGAGTCGGGCCGGGTTTGCTTACCGCCGATGTAGAGCTTTACGGTGCGATCAATCGCGGGTGTTGCGGAATCGGAATCGTCGGCTGATTTTTGCTCGGCTGGCGGCTTCGCCGCTGGCAACGCTGGAGCGTTCCTGAACCAGTCCGGCTCGAGATACTCAAGCAAGCCTTCCCTGCCACCTTCGCGTCCGTAGCCGCTTTCGCGGTAGCCGCCAAATCCGCAAGAGGCGTCGAACAAATTCGTGCAGTTGACCCAGACCACTCCAGCTTTGAGTTGAGAAGCCACGTGCAGCGCGACATTGATACTCTCGCTCCAGACGCAGGCGGCGAGACCATAGACGGTGTTATTCGCCAGTTCGACGGCCTCGCTGGGAGTCCGGAAAGTCATGGTCGCCAGCACCGGACCGAAAATTTCCTGCTGCGCCACGATTGACGTAGGATGGACATTGCTGAGCAGTGTTGGCGGATAGTAGAGCCCGCGTGACGGCAACTCGATTTGCGGCTGCCAGCAGGTTGCGCCGTCGGCAATACCCTGGTCGACGAGGCGCTTGATCCGATCCAACTGCACCCGGTCCACGATCGCACCAAGGTCGATGGACTTGTCGAGTGGAGACCCGGCTCGCAGGGTGCTCATCCGGTCTCGAACTTTCGCGATCAGCGGCTCCGCAATACTCTCCTGCATCAGCAGCCGCGATCCGGCGCAGCAGACTTGTCCCTGATTGAACCAGATGCCGTCGACGAGCCCTTCCACCGCACTATCGAGGTCGGCATCTTCGAAAATGATGAACGGCGATTTACCTCCCAGTTCGAGCGAAAGCCGCTTGTGGCTGGAGGCGGTTGCGCTGCGGATGGCGCGTCCCACTTCGGTCGAACCGGTGAACGCAATCTTGGCGACATCGGGATGCTTCACCAGCGCTTCGCCGGTCGCACCGTCGCCGGTAACAATGTTCACGACTCCCGGCGGCAGTCCGACCTCCACGCAGATTTCGGCGAAGGCCAGCGCGGTCAGCGGCGTGAACTCAGCCGGCTTCAGCACGACCGTGTTGCCCGTGGCCAGCGCGGGCGCAATCTTCCAGGCCAGCATGAGTAACGGGAAATTCCAGGGGATGATTTGTCCGACCACGCCGCACGCGGAATATCCGGGAAATTCCTGATGCAGCAGTTGGGCCCATCCGGCATGGTGATAGAAGTGGCGGATGACCAGCGGAATGTCGATGTCCCGGCTTTCGCGGATCGGTTTGCCATTGTCCATCGTTTCGAGCACGGCGAGGCGTCTGGAATGTTTCTGCAGGGTTCGCGCCAGGGCGTAGAGATAGCGTGCCCGCGCGTGCGGAGTAAGCGCCTGCCATTTTGGTAGAGCTGCGCCCGCGGCTCGAACCGCGGCGTCGATATCGGCGGGCGATCCCTGGGCAACCGTGGCAAGTTTCTCGCCGGTCGAGGGATCTGAGGTTTCGAAGTATCCGGCTTCTACCGGCTGCCGCCATGCGCCGCCAATAAAATGTCCGAAGCAACGCTCGTGAAGATCGAGCCAGGCCAGGACCTCTTTTGGATCCTCGGGCGCGGGGCCGTATTCCATGGCGACGAACTTTTCAGCGATGCTCATAATTAGGGTCTTCGTAGCGCCGCCGCCGCGGGCGGGACGCCCCGGGGACAGCCGGCAAGATGCCGGCGCTACAAGTTACGCTAACGGATGGCGATAACCTGCTGAATACCGTCCCGTCGCATAGTGTTCCAACTGGCGTTCAATGTCATTCAGCAGGCCACTCGCTCCAAAACGGAACATTTCCGCCCTCATCCAGGAGGGGCCAAGTTCTTCTTTCATCAACGCCAGCCACTCGATAGATTGTTTCGCGGTCCGAATCCCTCCGGCGGGTTTAAATCCCACCGCCATTCCGGTTTCCTGAGCATACTCGCGAATGCATCGCGTCATCACAAAACCCACCGGCAACGTGGCATTCGTCGGCTCTTTCCCGGTAGAGGTTTTGATAAAGTCCGCACCCGCCATCATGGCGACGAAACTGGCTCGGGCCACGTTTCGCAGAGTCAGCAAATCACCGGTGCCGAGAATCACTTTCATGTGTGCCGAACCACTGGCTTGTTTGAAGGCGGCGATCTCGTCGTAAAGCGCCTGCCACTTGCCGCCGAACACATGGGCGCGGGTGATCACGACATCGATATCGTTAGCGCCCGCTTCCACTGACCTGCGTATTTCAGCTACACGCTCAGCGAAAGGAGAGAGGCCGGCGGGGAATCCCGTGGAGACCGCCGCTACTCGCACGCCGCTGCCTTCAAGCGCCCGCACCGCGGTCTCGACAAAGGTGTGATAGACGCAGACCGCGGCAACTTTGATATTCAGCTCTTCAATTCCAAGGAGCTTGACCAGATCATCCTGGATGGGATGCCGGGCCTTGGCGCACAGGCGGCGAACGCGCTCCTCGGTGTCATCGCCGGAAAGCGTGGTCAGGTCCATACAGGAGACAGCGCGCAGCAACCAGGCCGCTTGCCAATCCTTTTTTACGGTGCGACGGGCGACGTGGCTTTGCGCCCGCCGCTCGACCGCACTGGTATTGACGCGAACCTGCTGCAACCAATCGAGATTGAGAGGGATGCCGCGGTTCGAGATCAACGGACGCCGAGCGAGCGTGGCAATGCTATCCCCATGGTCACGTTCGCCGCTGGCTACCGCATACCGCGTATTGTTTTCAACCGACATGATGGCGAGTGTCATTGTACGGCACTGCCTCATGTAGGCGCGAGCGCCGCTCGTGCGAAAGTTACCACATTCCACGTAGTCTGCGATGGCTCGCGGGAGGCGCACAAGCGAGGGCGCTCGCGCCTACATGACACTGGAGTTTGGCCTTGACTTCATTTCGGTCTGAAAGCTAGGCTACGGGGCTGCTTCGCGTGTGGAGAAAACACATTCTGAAACGTTTGATTCACCTAATTTTGCGGTCCGCTCTCATCGCTTTTCTTCTGATTTCCCTCGCCGGAGCAACTCCCGCATCGGCCACTGCAAAGAAGATTATTTTCGACACCGATCCTGGCACCGACGACGCTCTGGCCCTGATGCTGGCGCTGAATTCGCCGGAACTCGACGTACGCGCCATTACTGTCGTCCCGGGCAACGTGACTGCCAGCCAAGGCATAGAGAATGCGTTGCGGATGGTCTCGCTCGCCAACCGGTGCGACATTCCAATCGCGGCCGGAGCGCAGCATCCTCTATTTCAGAAGCTCATCACGGCCGAGTTCTGGCATGGCAAGAATGGGCTGGCAAATATTGAATTGCCTGCCAGCAAGTGCAAAGTGGATTCGCACTTCGGGCCCGACTTGATCATCCAAATGGTGCACGCGGCGCCGCACGAGATTACCCTCGTGCCGGTGGGACCGCTTACCAACATCGCGTTGGCTCTCCTGAAAGATCCGTCGATTGTGCCTTTGGTCAAAGAGGTGATCATTATGGGAGGGTCAATCTCCGGCGGCAATGTGAACGCTTCGGCCGAAGCCAATATCTACAACGATCCCGAAGCCGCGCAAATTGTCTTCCAGGCAGGCTGGCCCTTGACCATGGTAGGCCTGGACGTCGGCGACAAGACGCTTTTGTCACACAAATATCTCGATCAACTGAACCAGACCCACGGTCCGATCAATGACTTCATCTACGCGGTGGGAAAATATCTGGACAATCTGGCCGCGCAATTCGGGTCGGATGGAACTCCGATGTATGATCCTCTCGCGGTCGGAGTAGCGATCGATGCCACACTGGTCAAAGCGCCGGAAATGCATGTGGACGTCGAAACCCGCGGCGATTATACCCGGGGAGAAACGGTCGCCAATCGTCGTGGCGCAGTCGAACGCAATGTGTTGCACGGCGATCATTATGTGATTGAGGGGGTCGACAAGGTCACCCCCAACGCGAAAGTTTGTGTCGACGTCGATGCCGATCGCTTCCTGCAGCTTTTTGTTTCGAGAATCAAAGGCAAATAGCAGGACCGGCTCCAAGGAGATTTCATGTACACCCCGCACAGTCTGGAAATTGCGCTGTTGATGATGATCACGAGCGCCATCTGCTGGGGCTCCTGGGCTAACACCTTCAAGGGTGTGAAGAATTATCGCTTCGAGCTTTTTTATTGGGACTATGCGTTGGGAATATTCCTGGTCTCGCTGATCCTCGCCTTCACCATGGGCAATACGTCGGCGAGCGATCCGGCGAGCTTTCTGAATAATGTTCACTCCGCCGACAGCTCGAACATTGTTTATATGCTCATCGCGGGCGCCATCTTCAACCTGGCCAACCTGTTGCTGGTGGCGGGAATTGACATGGCCGGACTCGCAGTCGCGTTCCCCGTCTCGATCGGAATTGCGTTGGTAGTGGGCGTCGTGTCGAGTTATGCCTTGCAGCCCAAGGGCAATCTGGGACTATTGGCCGCGGGCGTCGCCTGCGCAGTAGTTGCGGTAATTCTCGATGGTAAAGCCTACGGGAGCCTGGCCAGCGGAGGACGTTCGGTCTCGAAGAAAAGCATTGTGACCTGCATCGTTTCCGGAGTTCTCATGGGGTTGTGGGCGCCCTTTGTAACTCGCGCCATGACGCATGGTAATCCGCTAGGGCCGTACAGCGTGGCCGTATTCCTTACTTTGGGAGCGCTGCTCTCCTGCTTGATCTGGAATGTTTACTTTATGAAGAAGCCGCTGGTCGGCGAGCCGGTCAGCTTCAGCGCATACTTCAGCGGTCCTCCTTCCGGGCACGTTCTCGGCCTACTGGGCGGATTCATATGGGGACTGGGCATGGTCTTCAATCTGGTCGCTGCCAGCTTTACCGGAGTGGCAATTTCGTATGCCATCGGACAATCCGCTCCTATGGTCGCCGCACTTTGGGGCGTGCTGGCATGGAAAGAGTTCAACGGTTCGGGTAGCCGGGCTAAAATATTTCTCGTCTTTATGTTTATTTTCTATGCCCTGGCGATTCTGCTGGTAGCCAACGCGAACGGATAGGTTCTCAATCCTGACTCAACTCACGAGGTTGCCTTTGGGAAACACAGATCTACCTGGGACAGATCGACAAAGCACAGATCGACAAAGCACAGATCGACGAAGCACCGACCGACGTCAATTTCTGGGAGCCATTGCCACTGTCGGAGCCATGACCACTTTATCTGGATCAATCAGTGCAACCACGCGGTCATCAGGCGTACGCTGGCCGAAGCTCACCGGCAGCCCCGTGCTCGATAGCCTTCATCCCGTGATTGAGCACTCCCGCGACGTCCACACTCACGTTGAGAAACTCGTCGAAGTTGCCCAGTGGATGGCCTACGAAGAGCTCGCCATGCCGGATTATCAACTGCCTTTCGGCGGCGAAAAAGACAGTGCCGATGACGTGCTCGACTTCATCCTCACCGCTGATTGCGTGGACACGGCATTTACCGATTTTTCCACGCACGTAAAATTTCAGGTCGATTATGCCGGACGCCACTGGTCGGATTCGGATGCGCTCTTCGCCTGCATGAAACGGGCCTTGGACAATGGCATTCCGATCCTTGACGGCAAGTTCCTCGCGCAGCTTACCCGGCCTGAACTCGAACGCATTTTTGCCGGAAACATCGAGTTGCCCATGCTCGATGAAAAGATGCAGGTCTGGCATCAGGTCGGCTCCGTGCTGGCTGAAAAATACAACGGACGCTTCCACAATTTTGTGAAGTCGTGTCCGCCTCGTCTCTATGACAACGGTGCGGGGATCGTAGATCGCATGGTGGTGGAGTTTCCCCGCTTCAACGACGTGAGCTTGTACGACGGCGCCACCATCAAGTTCTACAAGCTGCCGCAACTGGGAATTTGGCTGGCTTACTCGGCGTTAAGAAAGAACAATCAGTTCCCGCTCGAAGATACGGGCAAGATGACAGCTTTCGCGGATTACATTGTTCCCGTCGCACTACGCCTTCTCGGCATCGTGAGCTACTCGACGGAGCTTGAGCGTGCCATCAATACCTATCAGATGATTCCGCGCGACAGCCGGCAGGAGGTTGAAATTCGGGCGCATTGCATTTATGCCACTGCCCTGCTCTGCGAAGAGGTCAACAAGATACGTCCCAAGGACCAGCAGATCATCATTCCGCAGATCGACGCCCGCCTGTGGACCCACTACCACACCACCTGGTGGCCGCATCATTTGACCAAAACGATCATGTACTGATCGCAATTCCCCGGGGAGACACATGGACTATTTCCTTTCTTTTCGCCGCTTACGTTTAGCCGCAATCGTATGCCTGGTTTTCACAGTTTCTTTCGCGTTTTCCGACGAATGGAAGGCCCGCCATCCCCTGATTTCCCCCACCGGAGTCATGAACCTGTCTGAGCTTCCGTTAGCGGATGAAATCTTTTTCGCCGGACCGCAAGAACCGTCCGACGCCGAAGCGTGGCGCGCACACCTGAAGGCGTGGCGGGCCGAACGGCTGATTCGTTTGCGCTACGATGGCTCGCAATACGAGCGTCCTGAACTGGCGTGGACCCAGAAAGTGGTTTCGCAGGTCCAACTGCTCGTCTGGGACCGAAGTTTCTACGATCCGGAAACTGGCGAGTACACGGTGGACAAGTTTCTTTCCGAGACCGAAAACCGCATCGGCCCGATTGACGCCGTCTTGATCTGGCCCGTATATCCAAATCTTGGGGTGGATGATCGCAACCAATTCGACATGCTTCGAGATCTGCCCGGAGGCGTCGCTGCGGTCCGGCAGATGGTGGACAAGTTTCACAGTCGCGGCGTGAAGGTCTTCTTCCCCATCCTGGCCTGGGACAGCGGTACCCGCGACGAAGGCACTTTCCCGTGGGTCGCAATCTCGCGGCTGCTGGCTGACATTAACGCCGACGGCATCAATTTTGACACTCTCGAAAGTATTCCCGCGCCCTTCAGGCAGGCTTCGGACGCCACTGGCCATCCTCTCGCGCTCGAACCGCAGTTTGATATTCGCGACGAGACCGAGGCGTGGTCGAATATCGGCTGGAATGATTGGGTGACCTGGGAAGGCAAGGAATACCCCTTCATCCCGATGGTGAGCAAGACGAAGTGGTTCGAACCGCGGCACATGGTGAGCGTCACGGATCGCTTCACCCGCGATAAAACCGACAGTCTGCAACATGCGTTCTTTAACGGACAAGGCTACGCCACCCTGGATAACCTTTGGGGCTTCTGGTACGGCACGATTCCGCACGATGCGGAGGCCATTCTGCGCTTTACCAGAATCGAGCGCGCCTTTACAGAAAATCTAAACGGTCCGAACTGGGAGCCGCATACTCCGACTTTGCAAGTGGGGGTTTTTGCAAGCAAGTTTCCGACCGCGACGAACACGCTATGGACCGTGATCAACCGCAATGAGTATGTCATTGCGGGGGAGCAAATCCGGATCGTCCATCGCAACGGAATTCACTATTACGATTTGTGGCATGGCACGGAGCTGACACCCGTGTTGCACGGGAACGAAGCAACTCTGAGTTTCGCCATCGATGGTTTGGGCTTCGGCGCTATTCTGGCCACCGATCAAGTTCCCAGTTCCGGCCCAGTCAAAGATCTTCTGGCTTACATGGCGGAACGCTCCAGGCGGCCTCTGTCGGCATACTCGCGCGACTGGACGCCGGTGCCGCAGACGATTGTCGAAATCCCAGCCACCTCGCGGGCGCAGGCTGCGCCTGCCGGGATGGTGCGCATTCCTGAAGCCGATTACGACTTCCAGGGACGCGGCATCGAGATCGAAGGCGGAAACGACCCTGGCGTGGACGTGCAATATCCCTGGGAAGATATTCCGCGGCGCTTTCATCGTCATCGAGTTCACGTTGCCAGCTTCTTTATCGACCGTACTCCAGTTACGAATGCGGAGTTCAAGAAATTCCTGGATGCCACCAGCTACCATCCGAAAGACGATCACAATTTTCTGCGCGACTGGAAGAACGGCAGGTATCCCGAAGGCTGGGAGAAAAAGCCGGTGACCTGGGTGTCGATTGAGGATGCCCGCGCCTACGCCAAGTGGGCGGGCAAGCGTCTGCCGCACGAATGGGAGTGGCAATTGGCCGCGCAATCTACGGACGGCCGCCTATATCCCTGGGGCGACGCGTGGAAGCCGGAGCTGCTTCCGGCGCCCGATCGCGGGCGCACCATGCGTCCACTGGCGAATGTAGACGCCTTTCCTCAGGGAGCGAGTTCGCTGGGCGTTTTAGACCTGGAGGGAAACGTCTCGCAATGGACTGACGAGTTCCGCGATCCTCACACGCGAGCTGCGATCGTCCGCGGCGGCGCGTCTTATCAGCCGACCGGTTCGATCTGGTATTTCCCTCAGACCTATCGCCTGGACGAGCACGAGAAATATTTGTTGATGTCTCCTGGACGAGACCGCGCCGGGACTATCGGCTTCCGCTGCGTGGTCGATGCGCAATAGGATGACCGCTCTTTAAGCAACGAAAGTGATTCTTGCGAGGATATTCATGGCCCTGACGATTCACCCTCTGCGACGCGTCTTGCCGCTTGCTCTCGGCGGGCTGTTTCTGGTGGTATTGGTTCAAAGCTTGATGAATCCCATCCCAGCCGGCGCAGCCACAAAAGGCAAATATCTCGTCTATGTCGGCACGTACACCGAGCATGGCGGCAAGGGCATTTATGCCTACAACATGGATGCAAGAACAGGCCAGGTAACCGCGGTGGGGCTGGCCGCGGAAACCGCGAACCCGTCTTTCTTTGCGGTGGATGCGAGTGGACACTTCCTGTACGCAGTCAATGAGATCGAAAATTATCAAGGCCAGGCTGCGGGTGGCGTGAGCGCCTTCGCAATCGACCAGACCAGCGGCAAACTTTCGTTGTTAAACGACGTCTCCTCACGCGATGGCGGACCCGCTCACATCACGCTGGACCAGACGGGTAAGTTTGTTCTGGTATCGAACTACACGCGAGGAAGCGTAGCTGTTCTGCCGGTGTTAAAAGATGGCAAGCTGGGCCAATCTTCGGCGTTCGTGCAGCATCACGGCTCAAGCGTCAATAAGGAGCGGCAGGAGGGGCCGCATGCCCATGCGATTGCCATGTCGCCCGACAACCGCTTTGCTCTGGTCGCCGACCTCGGACTGGATCAGGTCCTCGCCTACCCGTTTGACGCCGCGAAAGGAACGCTGGGGCAAGATCCCAGCATCGCCAGGGCCGCTCCCGGATCAGGCCCGCGCCATCTCGTGTTTAGTCCCAACGGAAAATTGCTGTACGTCATCAACGAACTGACGTCTACCGTGACGACCTACGCTTACGATTCCGCCAATGGCGGATTGCGCGAGCTGAACACACTTTCTACTTTGCCGGATGGATTTTCCGGTCAAAGCACGGCTGCGGAAATCGCGATAGATCCCGGCGGCAAGCATCTTTGCGCCTCGAATCGCGGGTACGACAGCATTGCCGTTTTTTCGATCGCGCCCGGGACGGGAGCGCTTTCGCGAGTCGAAATCGTTCCGGTTGGCGGGAAAACGCCGCGCAGTTTCGCCATCGATCCCACGGGAAATTGGCTGTTGGTCGGGAACCAGGATTCGAACAACCTTGTGGTTTTTCGCGTCAATCACAAAACCGGGCGTCTCACTCCCACTGGGCAGGTGCTACAGGTTCCTTCTCCCGCGTTCGTGAAGTTTGTGCCACTCTCCTAGCCTGCTTTTTGTAGCGCCGGCGTCTCGCCGGCTGTCTGGCGGGCATCCTGCCCGCCCATCGGGCCGGCGGGACGCCGGCGCTACGGAAACTCTGCCGCTGTACAAAGCCCCACTGTTCGTATAGAAATTCGAGTTGCGGGAGCTAACTTGTATTCCAGGCCCAAGACGCTCGATGCGGCTGTTCAGACACTCGCCCAGGAGGGCGGGCAAATTCTTTCGGGCGGCACGGATTTCTTCCCGTCGATGGGCGACCGACCTGCTCCCGACCGCATTGTTGACCTTTCTGGCCTCGCTGAAATCAGGGGCATCGCGGTCGAAACCGACCACATCCGCATCGGCGGGCTTACCACCTGGAGTCAATTGGTTGCGACCCCTTTGCCGCGATGTTTTGACGCGCTCAAGAGCGCGGCCCGCGAAATAGGAGGCATTCAGATCCAGAATCGCGGCACGGTGGCAGGCAATCTCTGCAACGCCTCGCCAGCCGCGGACAGCGTGCCTCCGCTGTTAGCGCTCGACGCCGAAATCGAACTGGTATCGGTCGCGGGAACACGCCGCGTGGGTTTGGCTGACTTCATCGTGGGGAATCGGAGGACGGTTCGCCGTCCCGATGAGATTCTGGCGAACGTGATCGTGCCCCGTACGCTCGATGACGCCGCTTCGACTTTTCTGAAACTCGGTGCGCGGCGCTACCTGGTGATTTCTATCGCGATGGTGGCAGCGATGGTAAAGACAGACGCCGACAATCGAGTCGCCGAGGCCCGCATCGCGGTCGGCTCGTGTTCGGCGGTGGCGCGCCGGCTCACGGCGCTCGAACGGGCTTTGGTGGGCGCCCCGGCGCGGAAGGGACTTGGTGCGACTGTTCTGGCCGAACATCTGGCGCAACTCACCCCCATCGATGATGTGCGTGCAACCGCAAGCTACAGGAACGATGCCGCGCTGACTCTGGTGGGGCGTGCGCTCGATACCTGTGCGGGGAGTTGTTGATGGTCACCATCACTTCTCCGCTCTCCACGGCTCAGACTTCCATCTCTTTTTCAGTGAACGGAAAGAGCATAACGGCAGCGGTCTCGCCCGCCGAGCGTCTTTCGAAAGTGCTTCGTGAACGCCTGGGACTGACTGGAACCAAAGTTGGATGCGATGCCGGAGACTGTGGCGCCTGCACAGTCCTGCTTGACGGTGAACCAGTCTGCTCGTGCCTGGTCGCAGCGGGTCAGATTGAGGGTCACGAAATCACTACCGTGGAAGGACTCGCCACCCGAGCGCCCATCTATGACCAGTTGCAGAAATCGTTTCTTCGCCACGGCGCCGCGCAGTGTGGTGCCTGCACGCCAGGCATGCTCGTATCAGCGACTGCCCTACTGGAGCGCTGTGCCACTCCTAGCGAAGATGCGGTGATGGATGCGATCGGCGGCGTGCTTTGCCGCTGCACGGGTTATCGCAAGATCATTACTGCCATACAGGATGCCGGCTCCTCGAAAGCCGCCGAAGCATCTCCCCTGGCCGGCAATGCGGTGGGCTCGAGGCTTGTCCGTATGGATGGCCAGAGCAAGGTCAACGGAGCGGAGATTTTTGGAGCGGACGAAATTCCAGCCGGGGCCCTGGTGGTTCGCGCCATCCGCAGCCCCTACCGCCGAGCGCGCTTTCGTTTTGGCGACCTCGACGCTTTTGTTGCCGCACATCCCGGGATTCACCGGGTTCTGACCGCGCAAGACGTTCCTGGGAAAAATTGTTACGGCGTCATTCCACGTTTTGCCGACCAACCGGTGTTCGCCGAAATTGAGGCTCGCTTCCGAGGTGAAGCGGTCGCCGCAGTTGTGGGCGAGGCTGAAGCCGTCGAATCCCTGGACTATACGAAATTTCCGGTCACTTGGGAGGAATTGCCGCCGCTGACCACCGTCGCTGCGGCGCTTGCTCCCCACGCCGACCTCATTCACCCTGGCCGCGAAAATAATGTGCTGGTGCGGGGCCGGGTCGTCCGCGGCGACGTGGAAAAAGCGATGGCCGAAGCCGACGTCGTGATCGACGACGAATACGAGACCGGTTTTATCGAGCACGCCTACATCGAACCGGAAGCCGGCTTTGCCCGGCGCGCGGGCGACACGATCGAGATCCAAGCCTGCACCCAGGCTCCCTACATGGACCGCGCGGATATCGCGCAGATTCTCGGCATCGCCCCCGAGCAGGTGCGCATTATTCCCACCGCCGTCGGCGGAGGATTCGGCGCCAAGCTTGATCTGTCGGTTCAGCCATTCATCGCGCTGGCGGCGTGGCATCTGCGGCAACCGGTGCGCATGGTTTATTCGCGGACCGAGTCGATTCTCTCGACCACGAAGCGTCACCCTTCGCAAATCCACATCCGGCTTGGTGCGAGCCGCGACGGGAAAATTACCGCGATGGACTTCACGGCCGACTTCAACACCGGCGCGTACTCTTCCTGGGGGCCGACGGTGGCGGCCCGAGTTCCAGTCCACGCTTCGGGCCCGTATTTCGTTCCACACTATCGTGCGCTCACCCGGGCAGTTCACACTCATCTGGTGCCCGCGGGCGCGTTCCGCGGTTTTGGCGTGCCGCAAACCACCATCGCGCAGGAACAACTCTACGACGATCTCGCCGATCGCCTGGCAATTGACCGTCTGGAATTCCGCATCATGAACGCGTTGGGCAATGAAACGCCCACTGTCACCGGCCAGGTTCTCGGCGAAGGAGTTGGAATTCGCGCCTGCTTCGAGGCGCTGAGGCCCAGGTGGGCAGCGGCCCGCGCCGAAGCTGCCGCCTGCAATGCTGAAGCCAATCGTCCGGTGCGGCGCGGCGTGGGCGTCGCCGGAATGTGGTACGGGTGCGGCAACACTTCCCTCCCCAACCCTTCCACTATTCGCGTGGGATTGAAGTCTGACGGGCGCATCGCGCTACACCAGGGCGCAGTGGACATTGGACAAGGCTCCAACACCATCGTTACCCAGATTTGCGCCGACGCACTGGGTGCGCCCATCGACCGTTTCGACTTGGTTTCCGGCGACACATCGATCACGCCCGACTGTGGCAAGACTTCCGCCTCTCGCCAGACTTTTGTGACAGGTAAAGCCGCATATATGGCCGGCGTCGAACTGCGTCGCGCCATCCTGCGCCTGGCGGATGGCTGCGAATGCGCAGTGATTCATTTCGAGGCTGGCGCGGTCACGATCCAGGAAGATGACAAGCAACGGACGATCGGCCTGCGCGATTTTCCTCTGGACAAGAATGGATACGTGCTCACTGGAGAGGCTACGTTCGATCCTCCGACCAGCCCGCTCGATGAGAATGGCCAAGGCAAACCGTATGCCGTGTACGGCTTCGGCGCACACCTGGTTGAGATTGCCGTCGACACCGAACTCGGGACCGTGCGGGTGCTGAAGATCACCGCCGCGCACGACGTTGGCCGGGCCATTAATCCCACACTGATTGAAGGCCAGATCGAAGGCGGCGCCGCGCAAGGATTAGGGATGGCGCTGATGGAAGAATTTTTTCCGGGCAAGGGTGAGAACCTGCACGATTATTTAATTCCCTCTGCGGGCGATATGCCGCCGGTCGAATCGATTCTCATCGAAGATCCGTCTTCCGTCGGCCCATTCGGCGCCAAGGGCATTGGAGAGCAGGCTGTGATTCCGACGGCGCCTGCAATCCTGAACGCAATTCATGATGCAATCGGTGTGCGCATTCGCCGCGTCCCGGCGACGCCCGACCGAATCCGCGCCGCACTTGTAGCGAAGCAGATCGGCAAGAAAGATGCCTGAAGACGACGCCATCCGATGCGACGCTTGCCCGGTTCTGTGCTACATCAAGCCGGGAAGAACGGGGGCATGCGATCGCTACGCCAACGATAACGGGCAATTGATCCGCATCGATCCTCATGTCGTCCTCGATCGCGCAGTATCGCGCGGCGACTCCGTAGTTCCCTTCCTGGATCCGGAACGCGAATGGGATGGCAGCATTGTGACTGGCCCGGAGAATTTCGTCACCGCCATCGGCGCCGGCACGACGTATCCGGATTACAAGCCCGCCCCGTTCATCATCTCCTCCACCGTGCAAGGCGTGGACATGGTCACGGTGGTCACCGAGGGGATCTTCAGCTATTGCGGCGTCAAAGTGAAGATCGACACCGACCGGCATCTTGGGCCGGAGACGAATTTGGTCCGCGCTCAGGGAGAGCCTGTCGGACACGTCACGACCAGCGAGTACGGTTCGCAGATGCTCTCGCTCGGAGGCGTCCGGCACCTCACCGGCGGCAGCCGGAAAGAAGGTACGGTCACCTGCGAAACCCTGCTCAATCTTTGCGAGCGCAAGCCGGTAGAACTCAACATCGATGACGGGGCCACGGTAATCGTGCAGGCCGGCAAGGCGCCAGTGGTCGATGGGACCCAGGAAGAGCGCATGCGTGTAGGTTGCGGATCGGCCACGATCGGCATGTTCGCCAAACAATGGTTCGGCAAGGTGGACGAAGTGGTCGTGGTCGATGACCACATTACCGGCGTTCTCTCCGAACATCAGGCAGGGAAACTGTTGGGGGTGCGGGAAACGGGTATCAAGATGAAGGGGCACCGTTCCACTCCCGGCCGCTACTTCCGGGTAGCGGAGCCGGGTACGGCTTGGGGCGGAACGAATATTGCCGATCCTCTTTCTATTCTGCAGAACTTCAATCCCAAATTTGCCTGGCCTAAAATGCGATTGCTCATGGTGAGCACGACGGGCGAGCACCACGCGTATTTCGAGCTGGACGAAGATCTCCAGCCGGTGGAAAAGGAATTGCCGGCGGTGCTGAGCGAATCCGTCGCCCGCATCCGGGAGAATTGCGAACCCGCGCTGTGCACTGTCCTTTTTATGGGAGGCGCGGGCGGATCATTGCGGGCGGGCGTCACCGAAAATCCGGTCAGGCTGACACACTCGGTGCGGGACGCCTTGACCCGCGTCACTTGCGGCGGCGCGCCGGTTTATGTCTGGCCGGGTGGCGGCATCACCTTCATGGTCGACGTCACACGGATGCCTGAGCACGCCTTCGGCTATGTGCCTACGCCAGCTCTGGTTGCACCGATTGAGTTCACCCTTAAGGTGAAGGATTACGCGGCTCTGGGCGGTTATATGGATCACGTACGCTCACTCGATTCCATCATGGACGGCAAGAGCCGGCGCCGGCTCGCGTCGAATCCTGAAAACCCCTGGCCGTTGGCACCGGGAAAATCGCCGAAGACTGGATCAGATCAATGAAGCGCCGAGCCCAGGTACGATTGTTGCCTGACGGCCGTCGACTTCATCTTCATGACGGTCCGATTGATCTCATCATCGAAGCCTTCGGGGACCCCGATGAGATCAAGGCCGCTTATCGGGCTGCGGCCGCTCGTTTTGTTCATGTGCTTGACGAACTGTGTGGTGAGCTGACGCTTCTGCGACAAGCCGCGCGGGAAGACCGCCCGCTCCCGTCCGGCGCTATCGCGAGACGCATGGTGGCCGCAGTCTCGCCTTACTGCGGGCGGACTTTCATTACGCCGATGGCGGCCGTCGCTGGAGCAGTCGCGGAAGAAATTCTGGATTCCATGACGGCTGCGGCCACGCTGTCGCGGGTTTACGTAAACAATGGTGGAGACATAGCCCTGCACCTCGCTCCGGGCGAGCATTTTGTCGTGGGCATGGTCGAGCGGCCGGATCATCCATCACTATTCGGAACGGTAACGCTGGATTCGACACAGCCCGTGCGCGGCATTGCGACTAGCGGTTGGCGGGGACGCAGCTTTTCTCTTGGGATCGCCGATGCAGTCACGGTTTTGGCCGACCGCGCAGCGATGGCGGACGCGGCGGCGACTATTATTGCCAATGCCGTGGATTTGCCGGGACATCCGAATATCGTGCGGACGCCGGCGTATTCCCTCGCACCTGATAACGACCTCGGAGATCGGCCTGTCACTCAGGGTGTTGGCGAGCTGTCCGAAGTTGAGATTGCGACCGCACTCGATGCTGGTGTTACAGTTGCGCACTCGCTGCTTGATGAAGGGCTCATCCGGTCTGCCGCGATGTGTCTGGCTGGCGAGACCAGGGTCGTGGGTCCGGAGACATTGTTAGCGTTCGTGGATTTCAATGGAGGACGGGCGTCCCCGCCCGTCTGGCCACCGCTTTCTGCCTGACAGGCGGGACGCGCGTCCTCCATCGTATTTCGCTTCGCAAAGCTCAACGATCTGGAGTTTCGGAGATGCCTGAGGTTCAGGTTAGAAAGAAGTTCACGGCAGTCGAAGAAATCTTTCACGAAGGCGGACCGGTCTCTTCCACCCCGCTGCGGCGGGCGGCGGCGTTGGCGGTCATTAAGAATCCATTTGCCGGAGGGTACTTCCCGGAGATTTCCGGCTTCATGGATGATCTCAAACCCCTGGGACTCGAAATGGCGCGATCCCTGATAGCCGCCCTCGGCGGAGATCCCAAAGTGGTCGAAGGTTACGGCAAGGGCGCTATCGTCGGTTCGGCGGGCGAGCTTGAACATGGCGCGTTATGGCATGTGCCCGGCGGCTACGCCATGCGCGAGATTCTTGGCGATGCGAAGGCCATCGTGTCGTCGACCAAGAAAGTGGGCGGTCCCGGAACCCGGCTCGATGTGCCCATCACCCACATCAACGCTTCCTACGTAAGAAGCCATTTCGATGCCATGGAAGTCGGCCTGGCCGACTCGCCTCGCGCCGACGAGATCCTGCTGGCCCTGGTAATGACCACAGGCTCGCGCATTCATGCCCGCGTCGGTGGCCTCAAGGCCTCTGAGATCAAAGGACAGGACGGATTGAGATGAAAGCCAACATCCGCAAGATTGCGACGTTCGTCGAAGAGACCCGCAACGAGATGGGACGCGTCGTCGATCCTCCGACGCGGCGCGCCGCCGCCGTGGCCGTGATTGAGAATCCCTGCGCGGCAAGGTACGTTGAAGACTTGTCCGAATTGACGGCGATCGGCGAGGAGTTGGGAGAGTTGCTCACGCTGCGGGCGGTCGCGGCTCTGGGTATTCCTGCAACCACGGTCGAAAGCTACGGCAAGGCCGCAGCCGTGGGGGAAAACGGCGAGATCGAACATGCCGCCGCGATTCTTCACCCTAAACTGGGCGCGCCGGTACGGAAGGTTCTGGGCAAAGGCGCTGCGCTGATACCTTCTTCGAAGAAGCGCGGCGGACTGGGCGTCGCGCTTGATATTCCTCTCGGCCACAAGGATGCGGCATTCGTCCGCAGTCACTTCGACGGCATGGAGGTTCGAATCAACGACGCTCCCCGGGCGAATGAAATCATGGTTGCAATTGCGGTGACCGACAGTGGGCGGCCGCTGCCGCGGGTCGGAGGGTTGACCAAGGCCGAGATCAAGGGCGAGGACGGACTGCGGTAGCCACGAGCATGGAGGACGGGCGGGACGCCCGTCCTCCAATTGAATCGCACTCGTTAAGCGTTACTGCTTGTCGTATACCGCGGTGCTTTCTAGCTTCTTGCCCGTCGAATCGGTTGCGGTCAGCTTCACGGTGCGGGTTTTTCCATCAGCCGATACAGTAATTCGACCGGTGGCAATAACTTTGCCATCTTTCTTGCCGGTTAACTCCAGGGTGCGGGCGTTCATTCTCTTGTACGATCTCGTGTTCATGCTCGGATCGCCCATCAGTGGATAATCCTTCCCGTCAAATTTTCCCGTCCACTCGTTGTGAACGGCTTTACCGTCTTTGTCGGTTCCATCCACGGTGACTTTAATGTCGTCGCCCGCAGCCTCATAAACAACCGTTGAGTTCTTGGTGGCGCCGGCGGGGAACATGGATTTGGCCTCGTTAAGTTTCCACGTACCCATATTCGCGTCATCCGCGACAGCCACTGAAATTCCGACAAGGCACAGCGCCAGAGTCAGTAGAACGGTTCTTGTTTTCATGTTTCCTCCTCTTTCCCGAGCACATTACAGGTCTTGATTGGTGCGAGCCATTCTAGTTCTCCGGGCCGGCCTCAGCAACACAGTCTGACGCCCCGAGTACAATACTCTTGGCTTTTTCCGCCGGGGTCACGAATGATCGTTCGCCGCTCTGCCATTTTCGTTTTCACGCTCCAATTTCTCTGTTCAGCCTTCCTCGCATCACAGACGCCGAAAACAAAAGCTGATCTACTCATCAGCGGCGGCACTGTAGTCACCATGAACCGCACACGCACGATCCTGGATGATGGAGCCGTGGTCGTGACTGGAGACACGATCGTCGACGTGGGCCCACGTAGTGAACTCGAAGCCAGATACTCGGCCGCCCAGACTATCGACGCCACCGGCACGCTGGTCCTGCCCGGCTTCATCAATGGGCATACGCACGTTCCCATGACGCTGTTTCGTGGCCTGCACGACGATGTGACGCTCAACGACTGGCTCTACAAATACATTTTCCCGGCGGAAGCCAAGAACGTGAACGAGGAGTTTGTCCGTTGGGGCACGCGGCTGGCGGCCGCCGAGCAGATTCGCGCAGGCGTCACAACCTTCGCCGACATGTATTACTTCGAGGACGCGGTGGCCGAAGAAACTAAGGCCGCTGGCATGCGCGGCGTGCTGGGCGAAACTTTCATCGATTTTCCCGCTCCGGATAATAAGAGCGAGACTGAGATGCTCGCCTATACGGAAAAGTTTTTGAAGAAGTGGCAGGGCGATCCGCTGATTCATGCTGCCGCTGCGCCCCATTCCATCTACACCTGCTCGCAAAAGACGCTTCAGGATGCAGCAGCGCTGGCGCGGAAATATCACGCGCCCATCCTGATCCACACGGCTGAAATGAAAAAGGAGTGGCAAGACAGCATGAAGCAGAACGGGATGTCGCCAGTGCAGTATCTGGACAAGATCGGGGTGCTTGGCCCGGACGTGGTCTCGGCGCATTGCATCTTTGTGGATGCAGCCGACCGAAAGACTCTGGCGCAAAAGCGGGTGGGCTGCATACACAATCCCTCGAGCAACATGATGATTGCCAGCGGCGTCGCACCGGTCGCCGAAATGCGCGCCGCGGGAGTGGCCGTCGGACTGGGCACCGACGGACCGGCGGGCAGTAACAACGATCTTGATCTGATGGAAGAGATCGATCTCGCGGCCAAGCTGGCGAAGATCACGAAGATGGATCCTCTTGCCTTGAATGCGAAGGCCGTGGTGGAAATGGCCACCATCGAGGGCGCCAGGGCGTTGCATATGGATAAAGAAATCGGTTCGCTGGAGGCGGGCAAGAAGGCCGATCTTATCGTGATCAGTCTGGACGAGCCCAACGCCGTGCCCATGTATGACATCTATGCGCAGATTGCCTACGCGCTCAAGGGCAGCGACGTCGAGACTGTTGTGATCGGTGGGCGCGTCGTCATGCGCGATCGGAAACTGTTGACGGTGAACGAAGAGGCAGCCATGGTCAAAGCGCGGGAATACAAGAAAACCATTGCCGCTTCGTTGGGAATGCAATAGGAAGCGTTCGCTCCGGCGGGCGCTACTAAGCTCACTACGGCGTATCAGCCAGGGCGGCGCGACTCGCTCCAATTGCTACGGTCACCTTGTCCCGCCCCGCGGCTTTGGATTCGTAGAGACACTGATCTGCAGCCTTCAACAGCTCTTCCCCGGTGCGTCCGTTCTGCGGGAAGCATGCCACTCCGATGGAGAGACTGATCGTTCCCAGCGTGTGATTCTTGTAGCGTATGTCCAGTCGCTTGGTTTCCTCGCGCAACGCATTGGCCCGTATGGCGGCGTTCTCCGCAGAAGATTCGGGCAGGATGATGCCGAACTCTTCGCCACCATAACGGCAAAGCACATCGTCCACCCGGAAGAGTTTCCGAAACAGGTCCGCGACCGACCGCAACACCAGATCACCAGCATCATGTCCAAAGGTGTCGTTGAAGCGTTTGAAATGATCGAGATCGATGAACAGAACCGATACCGCATGGTCCTTGCGAACGGCGCGTTGCATTTCCCTCTCGAGCGATTCCTCCATGAACCGACGATTGAAAAGACCGGTCAGGGGATCCCGGATGGACTGGTCGCGCAGAGTTTCCCGAAGACGCAAACTGGCCAGGGAAAGCGCAATTTGTCCCGAGACCGTTACCGCTAATCGCTGCTGAGAATCCTGCAAGCTCTCGGAGGCGGGATCCGGCTTCACCTCCATGTCGCTCGTGAATTCAAGGTGCAGGACACCCAGCGTGTCTCCTTGTCCAACCAAAGGAACGCACAAGCACTTGTGAGTTGAAGCTTCGGCGAGATGGGCGCAATTGATGCCTCCGGCTCGGGCGCTCCACTGCGGCTGTCCGCGCCGCAGCCCCCAGCAGGCATCCGGGGCAAAGAGCGGCTCGGAGACGGTGTCATTGCCCCAACGCGCCGCTGCCTCCACCAGGTTGCGCGACGAGCGGAACAGGTACAAAGTTCCGGAAAGTGCCTCCGGCAAGAGTTTCTGGACCGACTGAGCTACCACCATGCAAGCTTCCTGAGTGGTTCCACAGCACTCCAGCAGGTCTCCCATCTCGCTCAGCAGAGTCATCTGCTTGGTACGAAGTTGCAATTCTGCCACCAGCTGATGCAGCACTTGCGCGTGTTGGTGTTCGGCCTCGGAGGCCCTGATCTGCTCCGAAATGTCCTTGTAAATCATGTAGGAGCCTTGTACCCGGGCATTCACCACCAACGGTACGGCGTGCACTTCCAGGTCGAGGATGTGTCCATCCTTGCGTCGTCGTTTGGCCGTGGTGTGCAAAGTCTCTCCCGCAATGATCTTCTCGATGGAAAGCGTGGATTCGTTTCGGGCAGCATCGGGCACGAATATGCAGCTCAAATCGCGTCCGGTGAGTTCTCCCGGCATGAACCGGAACAGCGTATCGAACGCGGCATTTGTGAGTTCAACGTAACCCGTCGGGTCAAGGACAACGATTCCGAACGGACTGTTCTCGATCAACGAATTGAGGTGGACTGTCTGTTGCTGAAGTTCAATCGCGATACGGTGACGCTCGCTTACCGCTGATCCAACGATCAGTCCAACTCCGGAGATAACCAGCATGAGCAGACCGAGCGTGGATGGGACGCCGGGCACGGCCGGGAAAATGTGCATCGCCATGACGATGCCGAAGTTGAGCGCCAGTAATCCGACGACGACCCGGCGAATTCCCTGACGCATGGCGATCCAGATGACAGGAACGAAGCTCAAATAAAGTAGTTGGCGAGAGCCAAAGCGAGGTCCGAATATGACCCAGAGGGTCGCGATGATTGCTGCGGCCTGGCCGGCACCCTCCGCCAAGGAAGCGGAATCGATGCGGATGGCATCGCTTCCGGCCCGCTTCGTACCCTTGTGACCCTGCACGATGGGGGGAGAGAGGTGCTTTCTTACCCACGGGCACACGTGAACCAGAAGAAACGGAGCGACGCCCACGAGCCCAATCCCATCCCCAGCGAACCAACCCCACGAGGCACTCCAAAAATCGGTCCAGGCGATAGACTTATCCGCAGCCAGGCAAGACACGCCGATCACGGTTGCCACGGTGGCCGCAGCCGTGGCGACGATGACGTAACGCACCACATCCTGGCGACGCCGCAGTCCCAAATCAATTTGCAGTGGGCCCCGCAGAATATACGCGGCCGCCCAGTAGCAAACCGCGACTCCCACCGATGCGGCCGTCTCGCTAAAAGATCGGAGAGGCTGGTGGTAGATCAGCGCACCGGCCAAGACGCCGGCCCCGCTGACCAACACCGCGTACCAGGGACTGACGCCCAGAAGCAGGGCCAAAGCCAGGCCGGTCGCGGGATACCACGTTACCGAACCCAGGTGAGAAATGAGAATGACAGCAGGCTGATTCAGCGCGAGATACAGCAGCACGAAGACGATGGAAAGAATTGCGTGGCGAACAATAAGGCGACCGCTATACATGAATCGGATGTCAGTGCCTGGTAGTCCTAGCCAGAGCCGCCGCTTGGCGGTATGACCGCGGTTCGAACCATCTAATCGTGCAGGCACTTCAACATGACATCCAGTCTATGGGACTTTCTCGGGGATGGATTTTTTCAAGGGTCATCTCGGCGCACTTTGGTAACCGTAGCGACGTGACCGCACGACAGCCTAGCGGCTCTGTACGATCTCTGGCGAGGTCGTTGCCGGGGGTGTGTTACGGCTACGCTGAGCGCTGACCACGCCGTCGATGATCACCATACCGATACCCGGCAAGTCGCCAAGCTGAATGCTTTCCAGCACGGTCTTGCCGGCGGAATGCTGGGCCCGGTCGATCATCACAAACGTCGCGTCACATCCCGGCGCGATCTGTCCGCAGTTGAGCTTACGGATCTTTGCGGTGTTGCCGGTGGCAAAGCAGAATGCAACCTCGGCGGACATTTCGCCGAGCGACGCCAGCAGCGAAATCATCCGCAGAATGCCCAGAGGCTGAACACCGGAACCAGCCGGCGAATCGGTGCCCACGATCACGCGATCCAGCTGTTTCAGTTCGCATGCAGTCCGTAGCGTAAGCAACGCGGCCCGCTCGTTTCCGTTGTGGACAACCTCCAGGGCTCGAGGAGACTTCTCGCATAGAGCGACAATTTGATCGTCGGGCAACGCGGTGTGGCCGCCATTGATATGGCCGATGACATCGGCGTCGGCCGCCAGCACAATATCTTTGTCGATCAGGCTGGAGCCGGGTATCGAAGGTCCGCCGGTGTGGATGGTGCTCTGAATCCCGGCCTTCCGTGCCCAAGCCACCATCTGGCGGGCGGTGGCCCCGTCCTTCACGCTTCCCAAGCCAACTTCGCCGAGCATGGTGACGCCGGCGGCGGCGAGGTCTTTGAAATCCTGCTCTACCATTCCGTGTTCAATCACGGGAGCGCCGGCGTGGATCTTCACGCCGCCGGGCCGGAATGCAGCAAACGCGCGCTGCGCGAAAATTGCCATGGCCTTGAGCCCCACCACGTCTTTCGGGCGGCCGGGCGTGTGTACTTCGCCCGCGGAAATCATGGTCGTGACTCCGCCATGCAGGTAGCTGTCGATCCAGCCGATCTGGTTCTGGCGCGGCGTCCAATCTCCGGCTACGGGATGCACGTGGCTGTCGATCAATCCGGGCGCCAGCGTCGTGCCTTTGGCGTCGATAATCAGGCTCGCGCCCTCGGCATCGACGTCTTTTTCCCTGCCCACGGCGGTAATCCTTCCGTCGACCGCCACCACGGTATCGGCGTCTAGAATCGGCTGCTTCAGATCGCCGCTCAGCAACAGGCCGATATTCCGGATCAGAAGCCGGGCTGACGTTTTCTTGGCTGGCTCATCATGGGCCATGGGGCGTACCTCTTTTTTCGTAGAAACGTGTTTTTTCGTAGAAACATGACTTGCTCTGCGAACTTTGCGTTGTACTTTGCGTTGTTCTTTGCGTCCTTTGCGGTAAATGGTTTGACCTCGCCTGAATCGTTCAACCTCTAAACCGCAAAGGTCGCTAAGGAAAGCACGCAAAGAGCGCAAAAAAATCTGGAACAAGACAAACCAAGGTCGGACTCGATTTCCTTGTCCGCAAACCGTGTTATAAGCTTGCTAGCACCACGGAACGGGTATGGTATCTCGCAATCTTGTTTTCTGGGAAGTAGACGTTCAAGCCGATTTCATGTTGCCGGGCGGCAAGCTTTATGTGCCCGGCGCCGAAAAATTGCTGCCAAACATTCGCCGTCTCACC
Source organism: Terriglobia bacterium (assembly GCA_963822555.1). Classification (GTDB taxonomy): domain Bacteria; phylum Acidobacteriota; class Terriglobia; order Terriglobales; family Acidobacteriaceae; genus JAIQFF01. The sequence continues at coordinate 807,659 of CAWGHY010000002.1, read as the reverse complement.
GATGCCGCCCGCAAGGACCAGGTTTTTCTGGTCTCGCACGGCTGTTTTCACGTTCCAGACGATCCTGAGTTCTCCACCTTTCCTGCGCATTGTGTGAAGGGCACGCCCGGCGCCAGGTTGGTTCCGGAGGCTCTGACCGACCGGGTGGTCACGGTTCCCAACGAACCAACCGCCGCCCTGCCTGAGGATCTCTCGCGCTACCAGCAGATTCTTCTGGAGAAACAGACGCTCGACGTTTTCAAGACCGCTCACGCCGACGAACTGGTCAGGCGCTTCGCTCCCGAGGTCGAGTTCGTGGTATTTGGCGTGGTCACGGAATATTGTGTGGGCTTCGCAGCCAAAGGCTTGCTCGAGCGCGGACGGCGCGTCTCCGTGGTACGGGATGCGATCGAGACCCTGAATTCCGAAGACGGGAACCGGACCTTAAAGGAACTACAGGCGCTGGGCGCGGCTCTCGTCACCACCGACCAGGCGCTGGCACGGCTTAACATCACAAAGTAGTCTGGCTGTGCGATGAACGAATAACCTTCTACCTTCTTGCGGTTGACACTTGCTGTCGAATGGCAGTATCTTTCTGCGCACTGGATTTTGGGTAAGAGTCTGCAATCCCAGCTGATCCGTTGTCCGAGACGACAACAATTCAACCCAGAAGTTTGTGAAGAGCGGACACGAAAAGTCTTGAATGTGGACTCTGTGTCCGGGTATGGTCGCGTAATTAGAAACATTGATTACGCAGGCAAGACCGCGTCCTGATCGCCACTCGACGAGGGAACGCACGGGGGGAGTTTGATGCTGCATAAGAAGGCACTACTGGTAGTGTTCTGTTCGCTTGTGTTTCCCATCTGCCCACTTCTGTATGGTCAAGCCACCGCAAGCTTCACCGGCACGGTCACCGACAAGACCGGGTCCGTGGTGCCAGGAGCGAATGTAAAGGTTACGGCCCAGGGCACGGGCATTTCCCGCGACGCGAAGACCGACGATACGGGACATTACCTCGTTCCTCTGCTTCCCGTCGGGGATTACACGATTCATGTGGACAGCCAGGGCTTTCAGAGCGCCGAGCAAAAAGACTTGCGACTGCAGGTGGAAGAGCATCGCGAGGTGAATTTCACCCTTGCGCCGGCCTCGGTCACGTCTACCATCGAAGTCAGCGCCACTGAAGTCGCGGTGGAAACCACGAACCCTACGCTGGGCCAGGTCATCACCGCCCAGCAGGTCTCTGATCTTCCCTTGAACGGCCGCGACTTTGTGCAGCTGGCTACGCTGACGCCGGGTACGACGCAGGAGACGAATCCCAACAGCTTCTTCAATGGCGGCGCCAGCAGCGAAGTTTCGGCGCGCGGAACATTTTCGCTCTCGGTCGGCGGATCGCGTGTGCAAAGTACGGATTGGCTGCTCGACGGCAACGACAATAACGAGTTGACGGCCGGCGGCATCGCGATTTTGCCTTCGATTGATGCCATTCAGGAATTCAAGGTTCTGACTTACAACTACTCGGCTGAATATGGCACCCGCGCGGGTCCGACCGTACTCGTGACGACCAAATCCGGAAGCAACCAGTTCCACGGATCGGCGTTTGAGTTTTTTCGCAACACCGACCTGGATGCACGCAGTTATTTCGCCTCGAGCCGGGAACAATTCAATCTGAACCAGTTCGGCGGATCGTTCGGCGGACCCATTCAGAAGGACAAGACTTTCTTCTTCGCCGACTACGAAGCCAAAATGCAGCGGCACGGAATACCGTTCGTCGGGTTGGTCCCGACGGCAGCCATGACGAATGGCGATTTCAGTGATGACCCGTTCGGTCTTCCTCGGCCGGGAACTTTCGATCACACTCCGACGTCCCCCGGAACTGAGAACGCCGATCGTTACGCCGATATTTACAATCCCTACAGCCCCGGCGGGGATACACCGTTCCAATGTGCCGGCGCTGGCGGCCCTGCTCTCCCCGCTCTGGCCGACGGAACTCAACCAGCGGGCACCCCCTGCAACATCATCCCGGCCAATATGTTCGACGTGGTGGGCGCGAAGATGATCAAGCTCTATCCTGCACCCAACGCCAGCAATGGCCCGCTCGGTTTCAACTACACCAATGTTCCGGTCAGAAAGTTGAATGAAGGCAAGTTCGACATCCGCCTGGATCACACCTTTTCGCCCGCCGATTCGGTGTTTGCGCGTTTCAGCTACGATCAGGCAGTCTCGTTTGTACCCGGTGGCTCCCCCGGATTCGCGGAACAGAATCCCTTCGCCAGCACGCAGAACATTACCAATCACGGACGAAATGTGGCGATTTCGGAAACGCATATGCTCTCCGATCGCACTATCAACCAGTTCAACGCAGGCTTTAACCGAATTTTCAATCACATTAAATCCTTCGGGGACAGCACCTGCGAAGCGGCGGCCCTGGGCATTCAAGGCGCCGACCTAGCCAGCAAGTGCGACAGCATAACGGGCTATCCCGCAAGCCTGAACCAGTCGACCCAGGACTGCGTCAGTTGCGGCCTGAGCTCGACCCAGATGGCCGGATATTATTCTCTGGGAGACCGCGGATTCGCTCCCTTCCAGGGGGGCACCAACGTTTTCTCGGTTTCCGACACGCTGGATTTGATTCGCGGCAAACATGACGTCCGGGTCGGTCTAGGGTTCCGAGCCAACCAAATGAATGTACGAACTAACGGCTTCCAGGACGGCTACTTCATTCTGAACGGCGGTTCGGGATCGTTCACGGGTGACGACACGGCGGATCTGCTGCTGGGACAGGTCACCGGCGCCATTCACGACCAGACCTTCGATGGGGCTACCACCGGACGCCGATGGAAGATGTTCCGCCCGTTCGTGCAGGACGACTGGCGCGTCACTCCAAACCTGATTCTGAATATCGGTCTGGCTTGGGCCCTGGTAACACCTGAGACTGAAGCCGAAGGCCGCCAGGCAAACTTCAATTTCAACACCGGCAAGTATCTGGTAGCGGGCAACAGCCCGCAGGCCACTTGCGCCATTTGCGTGCGCAGCAACGGGGCTGCGGGCGTCGAATTCGACAAGAGAGCTTTAGAACCGCGGATTGGATTGGCCTGGAAGCCGTTTGGCAGCCAGAACACCGCCATTCGCGCCGGATATGCCATCTATCACGATTCGTCCTGGAACCAGGGGGCTCAAGGTCTGTGGCAGAATCCGCCCTACTATGCTGAAGTCGATCAGTTCAATTTCTTCCCCGGCGGTCCTTGTCCGTTTGGGAATGCAACCTCGGCCGCACCGCTGAATTGCGGCTTACAACTTGGCTTTCTCCAACCCAACCTGCTGCCCTTTACGGCGCAACCTGACCCTTCCACCTTCACGGGAACCATTCAATCCCAAAACCTTAACTTCAAACAGGGAACGGTGCAGCAATTCAACCTTAACGTCGAGCACCAGTTGCCGGGCAACTTCGTCCTGACCGCTGGATATGCCGGGTCGCGCAGCTCGCGCATTCTGGTGGACGGGTTGAACATGAACGTGGGATCTCCGGGAGCGTGCGTCGGCGGTCCTAACTTCGTTCCTGGATACACTTTCGGCTGCGGCCCCGGCGGCGCTTCCTTCACCGCCCCTTATGGAGAGTTCACCACGGTCTCCAATATCACCGACAGCGGTGCGGCGCGCTATGACTCTCTGCAAATCAAGGGAGAGACGAAGAGTGTCCGTCACGGTCTCTATGCCCTCCTGGGCTATACCTGGTCGCGCACCTTCGACTCCGGCTTCCCCGACGGAGCGGGCACAACGCCAGGAGCGACTTACTGGCCTTTGCCTGGAACTACGAGGGCGGATTGGGGCCTGTCTCAAATCAACCTGAACGACCAGTTCACCGCCAGCATTCTTTACGAATTGCCAATCGGTAAAGGCAAGGCGTTTGGCAGCAATATGAATAGTGTTGGCAACGCAATTCTGGGCAACTGGCAAGTGACCGTTATTGAAAAGGTTACCTCAGGATTCCCGCTCTTCGTGGTCGCGAGCGCAAATAGCAACTTCACTGGCTCGGGTGTGAACTTCCAGTGGAACGGCAGCAGCCTGAACCGTCCAAATGAAGTGGGCGATCCCAACAAGGCAGGCCCGGTGGCCGCGAACCCTGGCTGCGTGGCACCCGCCCAGGTGCACACCCTGGAGGACTGGTTCAATCCCTGCGCTTTCGAAGATGCCCCTCTGGGAGAGTTAGGCGACTCAAGCCGCGCTCCGCTTTATGGTCCACGTTTCGTAAACACGGATTTCTCGGCCATCAAGAACTTCCCCATTCGCGAAGGGATGTCGGCACAGTTCCGGGCTGAGTTCTTCAACATCTTTAACCATCCTCAGTTTTATCTGCTGGGCGGAGCCGGCCAGATGCAGGACGTGGATTCGCCCTCCAGTTTCGGGGTGGTCAACGGAACCGTCAACAATCCGCGAGTGGTTCAGTTTGCTCTCAAGCTGAACTTCTAAGGCGGAGGAATCGGACGACCTCAATTCGGGCAGGCTGAACCGGCTGGAACCTTTCAGTGCAGTTCAGTCTGCCCTTAGTTTTGCATGGAGCTCGAGGCTTAATGACGAAATTCAGCAGGTGCGGTCTGGCATCGCTGTGTGTGTTGCTGGCAATTTCATCCGGCTGGGCCCAACAGCGGCGCAAGGTGATCATCAATCAGGACGGTTCCGGCCCCGGCGGCAGCAACATGCAGACCATCGCCCTGCTGGTTCAGTCGCCCCAAGTTGAAGTCCTGGGCATTACCGTGGTGAGCGGGAACCAGTGGCGCGACGAAGAATTAGCCCACACGCTACGCCTGCTCGAAATCATGGGCCGGACGGATATCCCGGTCGTGCCCGGAGCGGTCTTCCCTCTGGTGCGGCGCCGGGAGGATACCCAGATCTGGCAGCAACGCTTCGGCAAGGTAGCTTTCGCCGGCGCGTGGGATGAGAGGTGGTGGCACGAGCCCTTCGTGGTCCCACCGCTCCCCGAGGGCCAGCCTACGACCAAGCCCGCCGCCGAAGACGCAGTTCATTTTCTGCTTCGCAAAGTACACCAGTTTCCGCACGAAGTAACCATCTACGAAGGTGGCCCCATGACCAATCTGGCGGTCGCCGTTTCCATCGATCCGCAGTTCCCTGAACTCGCGGAACAACTGGTTTTCATGGGAGGCAGCCTGGCGCCGCAGACCGAGGATCCGGAGTTCGTCAGCAATCCACGTCACGAATTTAATTTCTGGTTTGATCCGGAGGCGGCGCAGATCGTACTGCGCGCGCCGTGGAAGAAAATCACCTGTACCCCGACGGATATTTCGGTCAAGACGCGCCTGACACCCGCAATGATCAAGCAAATTGACGCGAGCGGCACGCCCCTGGGACACTACATCGCCCGTTTCTATCAGACCGGACAGGGTGGCGAATATATGTGGGACGAACTGGCAGCCGCCGCCTGGATCGACCCCACCCTGATTACCCACAAAGAGACGCGCTACATGGCGGTTGATCTCGACCGCGGGGCGAGCTATGGCAACACTCTGACCTGGACGGAGAAGGATAAGCCGGCGATTGCCGCGCAGCCGGTTGAAATCCAGTTTGATCTGGATAAAGAGAAGTTCTACCAGATGTTTATCAGGCTCATGAGTGCGCCGACTGGCGTCCGCTAATCCCAAAGATCTTAACCGCAAAGGACGCAAAGAAATTCCGCAAAGGTCGCAAAGTGTTACTTTGCGAAATCCTTTGCGTCCTTTGCGGTAGGTTTTCTAACGAGACTGCGCCCCAACACCCGTACCGCGCAGCGTGTACACAAACTGCCGGCTCTCTCGGCGCTCGCGCTCAACTTCTTCGTCTTTGCTCTTGGATATCTGGTTGTAAAGCCGAAACTCGGCTTCGGATTTCTCCATCTCTCCCGTTCGCTTGTAGGCCTGAGCCAACCGATAGTGCGCCTCTTCGAGCTGAGGATTGGCCTGGATCGCGGCTAGATAGCTGGAGATAGCCTGGGAAAAATCCTTTTGTTCCGAGTAAAGAATGCCCAGTTGCAGATGCCCGGCGCCGAGTGTCGGATCGAGTTTAACCGCCCGCATCAGATGGGAGTCCGCCTGCGCCACGGTTGCGGCGTCATCCGGTCCGTTCCGCTGTTTCCAGAGATTAACTCCGTAGTAGTAGTGGGCCCACGCATTTTCCGGCTGCAGTTTCACAAATCGTTTTAGTCTCTCGCGAGAACACTCCGACTGATTGCTTTCAACGCTCTGTATCTTGCCCAGAAACAGGTAGGGTTGGGGGTCGGCGGGATTCAGGTCGGAGGCTTCACAGAGCCGCTGCGCCGCCTGATCGTACGAGCCGTTGCTGTACCAGGCCACCCCCAGGGCCACCAGCATCCGGGCGGAATGCGGAAATCGTCGATTGCCTTGGTTGAAAACCTCGATGGCGGGTTCAGCCGCGCGATGCAGTAAAAGCTCCGCACCCCAATCGAAGAAACTAGCTTCTGTGGGATTGAGTTCAGCCGCAGTCTGATACTCGCGCAGGGCGGCAAGCGGATCATCCATCTTTTCTTCGATGTCGCCGAGCAGATGATGCACGTCCGCTTGCTGGGATTGAGCCAGAGGTTGGCGGCCGTTTCCCTGCTCTGCCAGCAAGGCCAGCGCATTCATGCGCGCATGCTGGTATTGACCCGTGTCGACGTAAGCCAGCGCGAGCATGTAAGAATTCTCATAGTCACCCGGTCGGAGCTGCGAAGCGCGCTCCAGACAGGCGAGAGCCTCCGCCGCTTTTCCGTGCTCAACCAGAAATTTTCCCAAACTGTGATTGGCTTCGAAATTTTCCGGTTCCCGCGCTACCGCCATACGAAGAGATACTTCCATCGGGTCCACGCGCGCACTCGACTCATCGGGCGCGCCGCCGGCCGATGGTTTGTCCCCGCTGACCGTCAGAGACGCGACGTCTTTGGCCAATGATTCTTTGGCCCTGACGATCGTATTCGAACCATGGCCGCCAAGATTGCTGCTATCGGTCACACCGGCAACCGTGAACTGAGGTTCATCGAAAAACTCGGGCGCTTCTGCCCCTGCTTGGGGAGCGGAAGAACTTTGTGCTGGGGAAGTCTTTAGAGGTTCGAGAATCAGGTCAACCCTCTTCTGCTCGTTGAGCCCAACCTCGCAGGAAAGGGATGCGGCCTGACCATATCCCGCCATCGCGGCGTGCAACAAATAAAGGCCTTCGCGAAGGCCCGAGAAACGATAGTTGCCGGTCTTGTCGGCTTGTGTAAGCAGAGTCTGAGCCCCGTCCTGCAACTCCAGGCGCAGCGTAGCTCCGGCGAGCGGACGACCGCTTGAATCTCGCACACTCCCCTGTAACGAAGCAGAATCGACGGGTGATTGCACTTGGCCCTGCGTGGGGCGCCACGCGACAAAAATCGTCGCCGCCAGAAGCAGAGCCGCGATTCGATGGGCAGGAAATCCACTTCGACATATGGTCGAATGAAGACGATGCATAGGGATACAGATCACGATGGAAAGGTCACAACCGCTTAAGGCAAGCGCAAATCGCTTCAGGACCAACATTCTAGTCACCAGGATGGCCTGCCGCAATTGGTGCATCGTCGGTTCGACGCAAGAACTGGTTCCGAGTGCGGGCTGGTTGGCGCAGTCCGTCGGAGGGGCGTTACAATGCAAGTTCTTCCAGGCGGTACAGTTCCATGTGGACGCAGACTGTATACGATCTCGACGTCAAATGACACCGCCGCCGCGGCAGGCGCAACCACCATTGCTTACGGAGCCAACGACATGGATTTGAAGCCACCTGTCCGCATGACGCGGCGCCAATTCGTGACCACCTCGGCGGCGGCTATGGCTGCGGGCAGCGCAACGTCTGGTCTTGCGCCTGCTGCCCAAGCCACCTCAGCATCCCGGCAAGAGCAAGCGGCCCAGAGGGCCGACCAGGGTCTATCACGGGTGATCATCGACACCGACCCGGGCGTGGACGATGCTTTCGCTTTGCTGTTGGCCATGCGCTCTCCCGAGCTGAAGATTGAAGGCATCACACCGGTCGCGGGCAATGTTACGCTGGATGTGGCCGTCGCCAATGCGCTGCGCATGGTGGAGATATCCGGCCGCACCGAGATTCCCGTAGCGGCCGGCGCCCGAGCGCCTCTGATGCGGCGTCTGGTTACCGCCACCAATGTGCACGGCGAGAATGGGCTGGGAGGGGTTGTTTTTCCCGAGCCTAAGACCAAGCCGATCGCTGTACCCGCGGCGGAGTTCATTTGCCAAATCGTGCGGAAGTATCCGGGCGAAGTAACCTTGATCGCGATTGGCCCGCCGACCAACATTGCGACCGCCTTAAGGCTCGACTGCGATCTTGCAGCCATGGTGCGCGGGATTGCGCTCATGGGCGGCTCTCTCTCTGGCGGCAACATCACACCGGCCGCCGAATTCAATATTTATGTCGATCCCGAGGCGGCGCGCATCGTGTTTCAATCCGGGATCCCGATCAGCATGGTTGGACTGGACGTCACCCGCAAGACATCGCTCACCGAGGAACACCTGCGCACCCTCGAAGCGGGCCGGAACCCGGTGAGCCAGGCGGCGGCTCAAATTGGACGCAATGCCTTAAAACGGGTTCGCGACCAAAATTTTCTGACTGGACCCCATATGCACGATTCGCTTGCCGTGGCCGCGGTCCTCGATCCTTCCATCCTCACCTTCAAAGATTATTACGTCGATATAGAAACCACAGGAGAGCTGACCGCCGGAGAAACCGTTGGCTACAGCCCGAACGCTGGCGATTCGCGACGGAAGCCAGGGACAGAAAAGCAGACGATGGCGATTCGGGGATCGGCGCCTACTCTGGCCGGCAACGCAACCTCGCCGGTGTTACGGGACAAGTACATTCCCAACGCCCGGGTCGCGGTAGATGTGGATTCAGAAAAGTTTTTCAAGCTGCTGATTGGCCGCTTGTCGGCATAGCTGCAGCTCAAACATTCCGAGGTGGACATGATGAGAATCGGCCGAGTCTGGGTTGTGGCAGTTCTGCTAATGACGTGCTTGACGTGCTGGGCACAGGAGAAACGCAAGATTATCATCGATCAGGACGCCGCCGGACCAGCGGGAACCGACCAGGTGTCGATGCTGCTGCTGATCCAGTCTCCGCAGACGAATGTTCTTGGCATCACGGTCGTCACCGGTGACGCATGGCTAAAATCCGAGATCGCACACACTCTGCGCATGCTTGAAATCATTGGTCGAACCGATATTCCGGTGATGGCGGGTGCAGAGTATCCGCTGGTCCGCAGGAGAGCAGAGACTGAACTATGGGAGCAGCGCTACGGCTACTACACCTGGCTGGGGGCGTGGACTCCCCGGCTTTATCATCCGCCTGACCAGTTGGGAGATATGCCGGATGGCATGCCAAACGCCAAGCCCGCGGACGAGGACGCGGCGCATTTTCTGGTGCGCATGGTCCGCAAATACCCGCATGAGGTCACGATTTACGCGGGCGGACCCCTGACCAACCTGGCCCTGGCCATTTCGATTGATCCCGAATTTCCGCGGTTAGCCAAGGAGCTGGTTTTCATGGGCGCCAGTCTGAATCCGCAAACCACCGACCCGGAATTCGTCAACACACCGCGGCGGGAATTCAACATCTGGTTCGATCCGGAAGCGGCCCACATCGTGATGCGCGCGCCGTGGAAAAAGATGATCTGCACCACGGTGGATATTTCAGTGAAGACAAGAATGACGACGGACCTGGTAAACCGGGTCAAAGCCGGCAACTCGGCTGCTGCCCAGTATGTGGCCAAATATTCCCACCTGACCGGTGAGTACAACTATCTGTGGGACGAACTGGCATCGGCTGCGTGGCTTGATCCGAGCCTGATCACCAAAACAGAAACTCGCTATCTGGATGTGGATTTGGGCCGAGGCGCCGGCTACGGAAGCATCCTTAGCTGGAGCGACCAGGACAAACCGAAGATCGATCTGCAGCCGGTCGAGATACAAGATGATTTGAACACCGAAAAGTTTTACAAGATGTTCGTGGATTTGCTGACTGCGCCCACGCCAGCGAAGCCGTAGTCCTGCGATGGAGGCCCGGTGTCCCGCCCGGCTGGGACGGGCGAGACGCCCGTCCTCCATGGTTAAAAAGTTAGGGCGACAACTGATCGAGCGCTTGCTGTGCTGGTCCGTATCCCGGATGCTGCTTAAGCAGATCGAGCAGCACGCTTCTTGCTTTGTCGGGCGCGCCTTCGAGTGCGTAGACACGAGCCAGGTTCATGTAAGACTGCTCGAACGCGGGTGCAACCCGAATGCACTCCTCAAAGCTCGCTATCCCCTGATCTCGCCGTCCGGTACGCAGGTAGAGCACACCCAGATTGTTCAGCGCTTCGGGATATCCCGGGCGGGCATTCAACGCCCGCTGCAAGTACTCGTAAGCCCGGTCATTGTCATTGAGCTGCGCATAGACCATCCCCAGGCTGTAGTTCGCCTCGGGGTCCTGGGGACCGACGGCGACCGCTTTCTCCAACGCCTCGCGAGCCTCGGCCCAATTTTTCTGCTGGCGATAGGCGTTGCCCAGATTCTCCAGGGCGATCAAATGATCGGGATTGAGTTTGAGCGCCTGCTCGAAATACGGAATCGCCTCAGTAGTTCGACCTTCGCGCGTCGCCAGAAGGCCGAGATTGTTCCATGCATTGGCTAAAGTATCGGGATAGCCAGCCTGCAGTTTGGTCGCGCGCTCGAAGCTATCGTGTGCCTCGTGGATTTTTTTTTGCTTCAGATAGACGCTTCCCAACCCGTAACACGCTTCGGCGCTGGATGGGTCATCGCGCCAGGCCTGCTGGAATGAGGCCTCAGCTTGCTCCAGGTATCCTCGCTGAAAATAGACCGAACCGTAATTGAGGTAGTTGCGCTGAAATTCCAGGCTATCGATCACGCCGGGGAACGGCAACGCTTTGGTTAATCTCGCGGCCGAAGTTTGAGGAATGTGCTGAAAATCCTGTTCGACCTGTTTCGCGTCAAGCGCTCCCTGATAGACCTTGACGATTTCTGCGCTGGCATTAATCAGAAATGACGTGGGAATACTCAGATCGCGATGCCGATCAAAAAGGTAGCGATAAAGAATGTTGTAAATGGCTGCCAGGTCACCAGTTCCCTGCAGAATGGAAAAAGAAAGATGACGGGCGGGCGCGAGCGCCCTGACTTTTTCGATCTCCGCGGCCGCATCTACGTTCACCGTCAAAAGTTGCAGACCCTGATCAGCCCACCCCTTGTGCTGCTGGTTGAAAAGCTGCAAGTCTTTCTGGCATTCCTCCGATTCGGCGATCCAGAAATTAAGCAGTACCGGCTTGCCTTTCAATCCGGCGAGAGTTTGCGTCTGACCCTTCAAGTCAGGAAGCACAACAGCGGGAGCAGCAACCGGAGTGAGCAGCCAGGTTTCAACCGTGGTGGGAAGGGGTAGAGTTTTTTGTGGACCAGACTCGCTCCTCGTAGTCCACGACTTGAAGGCTTCCATACGCGCCGGCTCGGAGCCTTCTTCTATCCAGACTCTGTGGTTGAGGGGGAGATCGTGAAGTTCCTGCACCAGCCCGCTCGGCCAGCGGATCGATGCTCTCACCGGGCCTGTCATCTCGCCCAGACCGAAGAAGACTTCCTTGCTGTGCTGGGAGAGAAATCCCGATCCGGCCTGGAGCATACGGGTTTGCCGTCCTGAATCGGTCTCTACCGTGATCGCCGCGCCGATGGCATCCCGATTGCTTTTGTTGCCGCGCAGACGGAAGGCGATAGACGGCGGCAGCTCCTTCATCACGTTCTGCAAGAGCCGCAACTGTGGACCGTTGCGATTTTTCAGGAACACTTCCAGTCGGCCGTCGTGATCGAAGTCGGCCAGCGCGAAGGATCTGCCATCTTCGACGAAGTCCAGACCCACCGCCCCCGAGACGTCGGAGAATGTTCCATCCCCGTTGTTCGCATAGAAAACATTTCGCTCGTATCCGCTCCATGTTCCATCGGAGCGGATGAGTTCATTGAGCGCGTTCCAACCTTGCTCGTAGTTGGGCGACGATTTCGCCTCCACCGGAGAATTCGCCACCACCTGCCGCCAGAAGAAGCTATTCAAGTCGTCGCGCGACGGCCCGGAGACCATGCCGTTGGCCACGTACAGGTCGGGAAAGCCGTCGTGATCAAAATCCCAGGCGTCGCTTGACCATGCCCAGCGTCCCATTTGAACTCCAGCGGCAGCGCCTTTGTCCAGAAAAGTGTCGCCGCCGCCACGGAAGAGAGAATTCCCCATGGCATGTTTCCGGTAGAGCGCGCGAACGTTTTCGGGCGCATTTTTCTGAAAGATTTCCTGAGTCGAGATGCGTGTACCCGCAGCCGTCCACATGTCGGCGACATAAAGGTCTTCGGCGCCATCGTTGTCGTAGTCGAGCCAGCACACGCCCATGCCCGCGCCGACGTCTTCGACGCCCGCCTGGGCCGCGACGTCGGTGAAAGTTCCGTTGCCGTTGTTGCGATAAAGGTTCTTTCGTCCAAAATCGTTAACCACATAAAGATCGGGCCAGCCGTCGCGGTTGTAGTCGCTCCAGCCGCAGCAAAAACTGTAGCGGGTATTGTTCTTGTCCAGGCCGGTCTGAGCGGTGACGTCGCGGAAAGTTCCGTCTCTCTGGTTGTGCATCATGAAGTTGGGAGGGCCGTTTTCCGCGTCGTAATAAGGAGAGGGATATTTGTACTGGTCTGTGCCCTGGTAATAAAGATAGAGACAGAAATAAATGTCCAGCCAGCCATCGCGGTCATAATCGGCCACGGCTGCGCCGGTGAATGTGCCCTGCGGAGGCTGGGCGAAGCGGAAGGCATCGGACTTCTGACGAAATTTCCCGTCACCCTGATTCACAAACAACAACGGCCCGCTGGTGCGCACCACGACCAGATCCTGCCGCCCATTGTTATCGAAATCGGCGAAGAGGGCGCACGCGGTATTCTCCAGAATGCCGACGCCGGAGCTCTCCGTAATGTCTTCAAACGTCCCGTCGCCGCGATTGCGATAAAGCCGGTTGGGAAGGCCGGCAGGCTGGCAAACGTAAAGGTCGTCAAATCCATCGCCGTCGATATCCCCGATAGAGATTCCGTTGTGACCATAGATATCAATGCCGCAGGCGACATCGAGGACGGTCCGCCAGTAATCGGCTCCACGCAGAAGTTGCGACGCATAGGAAGTATTGCCAGCGAAGGCCGGCGCCGTAATTTCCGAAAAAACAGGCGAGGCAGATCGGCTCTGGGTCTCTTCCGACAAGCGCCAACTGCGCAGACGAAACTCACTGCCGCCCGGTGACTCCCAATCCATTTCCCATTGCCCCACGCGCTGCTCCCGGTAAAAATTGTTGCCTGAACCCACGAGTTCGTAGCGCACGCCGGTGTGCAACTGCGGCGGAAGACTCGATGCCGGAAGAACCAGAGAGCCTGCGTCAATACCAGTGATCTGAAATTCAGCGGTGACGAGCGCTGAAAAAGAGCTCATGGCGGCGCCCAGCTCGCGCAGAAATGCCTCCTTTGCCAGAGCAGGCTCGCTGGTAAATTTGTTTTTCCGAACTTCGATCACTGGACCGGAACGAACCACCCTGGATTCAATCGCGCGAAATGACGTACCTGAAAAATCCGGCGCGAGACTTTTCTCGACTGCCCGCACGTCCTGCGGAGACTGCAATAAGGCTGCGCTCCACTCCGCCAGAATTGCCGCAATCTGATCCTGATATTTCTCTGTGATGAACTCATCGAGGCCGGCTTGCGTCTTCAGCAACGTGGTCTCAAGCGGCAACTGGGCGCGATAGTGCGGATGCAGATGAAAATCGGCAGTGACCGGTGACGGCGAATCAGCGGCATAGGCGAAAGGAAATGTGAGGCCACGCAGCCCTGCAGGGATAAAGGCTGCGGAAGCACCCTGGCAGCACCGGATCAAGAAATCGCGACGGCCGAAGTCAGCCAGATCTCGATGCGCGGCATCCGGACTGGGAGAAGGTCGACGGGATGCCGCTTCTTCCCTGCCCGAATCAGACTGACGCCCCTTGGACATTCAGGTGTGAAACCGAAGCTAACACCCTCGCCAAAGCCGGTCAAGGTTGCCAGGTCTATCCAGAGCCACGTGGGGACAGCCGCCGCCGACTTTCCGGCGGAGCGGAGCTTCGCTGTACTGGACAGCTGAGGACAGCTGTCCCTATGGGGTTCGTGATCGGAACATCGGGTTTCATCTAAGCTGAGGGCGAAGCAACTTCCTTCAGAGCTCCACGTGACAGCCAGATCACCGTTCCCAGCATCCCGAGCCAGCCAAGGAAACTTACAACTGCGGCTATTTTCGTATCGTACTGCAGCACCCCCAGGCTGGAGAAGATGGTATGCCAGTCGTGCTCGATGTAATCGGAATTGCCGGCGGTGACCAGGGGCAAGAGCATGGCCCGTGCGTCGGCCATGTAGGTTGCGGTGTAGAGCCAATTTTCGAAGAAGAAAAACGAGCAGAAGGCGAAAGCCGTAGTCTGCCTTTGGGTGAAGAAGTACACCGCGAGGAGCAGCGGCACCAGCCATTGCAGAATGGTGCCTCCCCAGAGTCCGAGAGTCGGGCCAAACCAGCCGAACAGTAAATGTCCGCCTTCGTGGACCACCAGATTGGCCAGATCGATAAAGAGAAAATCGCCGTGCTTGCTGAAGGCGTAGATCAGGAATCCTATATAGAAGAGCACCCAGGCTGCGAGACTGTAGCGCGAGACGGGACGCCAGTTTCTGGCCTGCCAGGGTTGGGCCTGCCAGTACTGGGCAAAAACGCTTTGCAGGTACTCACCCATCCGCCGAATTGTAGCGGGACCGCAAACGGCAAGACAGATTACGGCGGTGCTCCAGCCTCGGAGCATCCCGATGAACTAGTCATTCGATTCCACAAAGACGCTGGCGACGTATAATCACGGCAGCCGAATTGGTTTCGACCCGATATGTGGATGAAAGCTCATCAATGGATCGTCTCTCTGAGCCTGCTGGCGCTGGTATTGGCCGCGGCCGTGGGTTTGATCCTGACCCGTCAATCGGCGCAGTCGATCGCGGCCGCCTCACACACACGCCGCCCCCCGGTGGTAGATGAGCAACCGCTGATCACCGCCCGCGCCATGGCCGCCATCGCGTCTGACTGGGAAGAACAGCGATATGCGCGGCAGGCGCTAAAACTCGCCGACCACAGCGTAGACATCGCTTTCAGTTACGAGATGCGCCAGGCCACAGAGCATCCCGCTCCGGCGACGCCCGAGAGCAAAAAGCTGTTTGCTCACGCCAATCAAGCTGCCGCGGCGGTTAAAGCCGATCAGGACAGAATTGCCCTGGTGCAGAAACAACTCGCCGGCGCAAAAGACGACCACGCGCGCGACACCCTGCAGCAGCAAATCGACTTGACCAAGGCTCAACTGGAGCTCGACCAGGATGAGCTGGACGATGTAAAGGGCGAGCTGATCCGCTCCGGGGTTGATCGTCTCAGCAGAATTCAACGCCAGTTCAACCGGCACGAGGCTACCCAGAAGGAGTACGAGGCCAGCAATTCACAGATCGGCACAGCCGCGGCCAATCCTCAAACCGGATCGTCGGCGGCAATCGTTCAGTTCTCCGCCTGGAACACCTTGCGTGGCAAAACGGCTCAGTTACAGCAGGCATTGGACGAAGCCAAGCAGACCGGCAACAACCTCAAACAAGGCCACGACACGTTGCAATCGCAAGTGGCGATGGAAGTCTCCAATAAAGAGGCGATTGCGCAGCAGGCCAAGAGTCAACTCGAAGCTACGGCAGGCAATGGCGGCAGCTCCGCCAACAGCACGAACTCAGCCATTACTACGCTGCATCAGATTTCAGTCGACCAGAAAGATCTCAGCGACGTCGCCAAACGCATTCAGGACCAGGAGGATCTGGCGACCGCCTACAGCAGCTGGATTGATGTCGTCAAAGTGCGCCAGCGTGAAGTTGAGCATGAGCTTATGCAGTCCGCGATGCTGATTCTGCTGGTGATCTTCGGCGTATACCTGGGCGACCGGCTGGTGGATCACTTCTTCGTAGGACTCTCAGTCGAGCGCACGCGTTTGCATACTCTGCGTGGAGTGATTCGCTTCGCGGTGCAGGCACTGGGCCTGGCTTTGATCCTGTTTATCCTGTTTGGCTTGCCGAGCCAGATGTCTACAATTCTGGGGCTCGCCGGCGCTGGACTCACGGTTGCGTGCAAAGACTTCATCATGGGATTTATCGGCTGGTTCCTGCTCATGGGCCGGAACGGCCTTCGTGTAGGCGATTGGGTGGAGATCGACGGAGTAGTGGGCGAAGTAGCCGAAATCGGCTTGCTGCGCACCGTGTTGCTCGAAACCGGCAACTGGACGGACAGCGGACATCCCACCGGCCGCAAAGTAGCCTTCGTCAACAGTTTCGCGATTGAAGGCCACTTCTTCAACTTCTCTACCGCCGGGCAGTGGCTCTGGGATGAAGTCGAGATTCTCGTACCGGCGAGTCAAAATCCCTACCCGGTTATTGATGCCATTCAGAAAATGGTCACGGAGCAGACCCAAGCCAATGTAGCTGCCGCCGAACAGGAATGGCAGAAGGCCACGAGTCGCTACCGGGCGCAACCGGTCTCCGCCGCCCCGTCTGTCAGTTTGCGTCCGACCAGTTCGGGGATCGAAGTGCACGTGCGCTATATCACGCGGGCGGGCGAACGCCATGCCATGAAAACCCGTTTGTATCAATCCCTGGTTGAACTGCTGCACGGCAGAGAAGACGAGCCGGTGCCCGCAGCGAGTGCGCGGGCCGCGCGCTAGGAACGGGATTTTAGAGAACTACTCGCTCTTTCCGCTACATCCTTCAACAGACCTTTTTTCGTCGCAGCGGGCAGATGCGAGCCCTGCAGGATTTCGCGCACCTGGGCGGCGGGCAGCGAGCGGGAGAATTCCAGCGCCCGACTCAGCGGCGTCTTCCGGTTACGCAGCAGAGCTACACGGATTTCCGGACGCGGCGACCACTTTGAATGGCGACAGACCGCGCTGACGAGGGAGTCTGGCGCATCGCGGCGCATCAATGCCTTGATGACCGCTGATTCCGTCAGACGGGAATTTTCCAGCGCGGCCTGAATGACACGCGGCTCAGAATCGAGCAAGAGAGTGGCTGCAACCCGTCCGGAGGCGCGATGCGCCAGTGAAAGGCGCTCGCCTTGCGAGAGTCTCTCCAACCGGTTGATCAAAGATTCTTCGGCCGCCATTTTGATATCGGCAGGAACCACCGGAGTCAGGGCTACCTGCATGAGGTCGAAGGTAAACAGGTGCCTGATCATGGGGACCGAGATGTGGCGCGGCGTCCGGGGATGCTGGACCAGAGCCAACTTTACTTTGCGGCTCTTCATAACGCTGCGGTTCCGGCTCAGGCGATCGAGCACGCGGGTGGGCAAATCGCTCTGCTTCAGAAGCACAAGGGCCAGATCTTCCGTAAGCGCGGAGTCAGATGCTGCGTCAGCCCGCGTTTCCGGAGAAATGCTGCGGACAGCCTCAGGAAGAGAATCAGCAAAAGCGCCGTCTGCGATGCCAGCCGTGTTCGAATCGTCGAGAGACATGAGTCTTGACCGCTCTAGAAGTCGGGTAGCGTCGTTTCACAACCGATAGCTATTTTGTCTTGCGCGCCAGTTCCAGTGCTCCCCGGACCGGCTCAATCACATTGGGATTGAGCGCTGCGCCGGGATGCTCCGAACAAAGATTATTGTAAAAAACCTGCCGCACCAACGCCGAACTGGCAAAGACACCGCCCGACATGGCTACCGGAACGCCGCCGGAGTTCGGAAATAGACGCCTGAATAAAACTCCAGCCAGGTTCGCCAGTTGCGTGCCGGCTTGAGTGAGAACATCGATCGCGATGCGATCGCCCGACTCCGCCAGGGCCAGCACGGCGGGAAACAGGGCCGCAAAGTCCGGCGGGGGCGTGGCATTCGCGGCGGGGACCAGTTGCTCAATAGTTTGCAGGTGCCACGACTTCAGCAGAATATCGATCAGAGGTAAGTTCTGACGGGAATTTTCGTCCCCGGCGGCGATTGCCGCGGCGACCGCGGTACGGCCGATCCAGTGGCCCGACCCCTCGTCGGAGATGGCGAAACCCCAACCTCCGGCGCGCGCGGTCTGACCCTCGCGATTGCGCCCGTAGGCGATCGAACCCGTGCCCGCGATGACGATCACGCCCGGTCCGCTGCCAAATGCGGCCTGGAGCGCGATCACGGTGTCGCCCACAACCGTGATGCGATGTGGATCGGCATCTCCTGGAATTATTTCCGAGATGATGCGTTCGACGACCTGGCTGATCTCCGGACGGGCAGCGCCTGCGAGGCCAACGCAGATGCGGCTGATCTCAGAAGGCTTGAGATTGGCTACGGTTAAGGCTTGAGCAATGGCCGCAGTCAGCGACTCGCGAGCTCGCTCCTCGCCAACCCGAACCACGTTGCTGGGGCCGCCGGTCCCGGTGCCGAGCACGGAGGTTTCGTCGCCGATCACGCAGGAAGTCTTGCTGCCGCCGCCGTCGATGCCGAGAAAGATAGCCACGAGCGTATTTCTACCATAAGAATTTGCTTTCGCTGCCGACACCGAAGTACCAACGATTCCGGGCGATTTCCGAAGCAGTGAGCTTGACGAGGTAGGTACCTCGCAGCAGAACGGCAGACTCTTCTCCGTAAAGCCCGCTACTCTGAGATGGATCATTGAGGCGCGGGCAGAACGCGCCGCGTACGCGGTTTCGGGGCTTTGCCTCTGGCAACTCGCGGGCGAGGGCGCCTGCCACACGACCGGTTTATGGTTCTGGACAAGCTTGATCTCGCGATTATCGCGCTCTACCTGACTGGGATCACTTTGTTTGGGCTGCGCTTCCGCAAGAAGCAACGCACTTTGAAGGACTATTTTCTCGCGGACCGGAATATTCCCTGGTGGGCGATCGCACTTTCCATCGTTGCCGCGGAAACCAGCACTCTGACCATCATTGGCATTCCCGGGCTGGCTTACGATACCGACCTCACATTCTTGCAAGTAGTGATGGGCTATATGGTAGGCCGCGTGATGATCAGCTTTGTCCTTTTGCCCCATTATTTCCGGGGCGATCTGTACACCGCGTATCAACTGATTGAACGCCGCTTCGGCAAGAAACTGCGTTCCTTGACTGCCGGCCTTTTTCTGGTGACGCGGGCGGCGGCGGAGGGCGTGCGAGTTTACGCGGTTTCGATCGTGGTAGCCATCGCGCTGGGCACCGGAGAGATCGCCTCGATCGCAATCATCACGACGCTCACGCTTATTTACACCTTCGAAGGCGGGCTGGCGGCGGTGATCTGGACGGATGTGGTGCAGACCGCGATCTACGTCGGCGGGACGCTGGTCGGCCTGTTCACGATTTTGCATCTCGTACCCGGGGGCTGGCCGGCGATTCATCACCTGGCAGCGGACGCGGGCAAGCTGCAAGTTTTCGATTTCGCGCCCAACTTCTGGAAGCCTTACACATTCTGGGCGGGACTGCTTGGTGGAACCTTCTTCACCCTGGCCAGCCATGGCACCGATCAACTTATTGTGCAACGCCTGCTGGCGGCGCGGAACCAGCGGCAGTCGGCCGCCGCGCTAATATCAAGCGGGATTGCGGTTCTGTTCCAATTCTCGTTGTTCCTCTTGATTGGGGTCATGCTATTCGAGTTCTATCACGTGCCCTCGGCGAATTTTGGCAAGGCCGACAGGATTTATCCAACTTTCATCGTCAGCCAGATGCCGCACGGGATTTCAGGATTGCTGATCGCGGCAATTCTGGCGGCGGCGATGTCAAACCTGAGCGCAGCGCTCAATTCGCTCTCGTCTACATCGATCATCGATTTCTATCTGCAACGCCATCCCCAGACCGACGAACGCCGCAAGATTCGTCTCTCCCGCATCGCAACTGTGCTGTGGGCGTTGCTGCTGTTCGCTTTGGCAGTGCTGTCGCTGCACAAGGTCGGACGGGTCATCGAAGTTGGGTTGCAGATTGCGTCGGTGGCTTACGGGGCGTTGCTGGGGGTCTTTCTGCTGGGCGTGTTGACCCGGCGCGCGAATCAGACCGGTGCGATGGTGGGAATGCTGTTTGGTTTCGTCACGGAACTCTACCTCTGGCTCGGTACTCAGGTGCCGTGGACCTGGTATGTGGCGATCGGGACTGTGGTGACGTTTGGGGTGGGGTATGGGGTCAGTGTGATCATGCCAGAAGAGCCTTTAACCGCAAAGGTCGCAAAGTGAACCGCAAAGTGCGCAAAGAAAATCCCTTGGCAATCCCGTTTTGGGCAATTCTTAGGTTTTCTTTGCGACGTCTGCGGTTCACTTTGCGACCTTTGCGGTAAGCTCTTGAACTTGCGAAGCCCCGATCTCACCCGCGAAATCATTGGCGCAGCGATCAAAGTCCACCGCGAGTTGGGACCAGGACTGTTAGAGTCAGCGTACGAAGCCTGCCTGGCCCACGAACTGCAAAAGCTAGGTATGAAGGTGGAGCGCCAGAAACCAGTTCCGCTCATCTACGATAGCGTAAAACTCGACTGCGGCTTTCGCGCGGATCTGGTCGTGGAAGGCAGAGTCGTAGTCGAGACCAAGTGCAAAGACGCGCTTCATCCCGTTGATGAGGCTCAACTGCTCTCTCACCTTCGTCTGCTGAATGTGAGTGTCGGCCTCTTGATCAATTTTCACGTGGTGGTGTTGAGGGACGGGATCAAAAGGATGGTCAACGACTATCACGATCCACTCAGTCTCGTGATCTAACCGCAAAGGCTGCAAAGAAAATCTCTGTTCTTCGTCCCCCGTATATACTTTCCCATCCTGTTATGGCCCGTCCTACAGAGCTTGCCCGCGATCTTCGTCTAAGTCATGCCAGCGCGATTGTCGTGGGCACCATCATCGGCAGCGGAATCTTTCTGGTACCGGCCGAGATGATGCAGGCTGCGGGATCGGCCAAGCTGGTTTACCTGGCCTGGCTGGTGGGCGGACTGCTTTCCTTCTTCGGGGCGCTGACCTACGCGGAACTTGGCGCGATGAAGCCGCAAGCCGGCGGCGAGTATGTTTACATTCGCGACGGCTATGGACCGCTGCCGGGATTTCTTTATGCCTGGACCTGGTTTCTCATCGCCAAGCCGGCGTCGATTGCCACGCTGGCGACTGGTTTCGTGCGCGTGCTGGGAAACTTTCAGGTACTGAGCTTCTTCGCGCACAACTTTATCTCCGGACCTCTCCCCATTACCTATGGACAGCTGGTGGCGGTCGCGGCCGCCACGCTGATCTCTATACTCAACTACATCGGAATCAAGAAGGCGGGCGACTTTCAGTTAGTGTTTACCTTTCTGAAAGTCGCCATCATCCTCAGCATTGTGGTGATCGGTTTCAGTTACAGCGGCGGGAGTTGGCAGAACTTCGCCGGCAACTTTACCGGCGCCAAAGGCGGGATGGCTGGATTCATGGCTGCTCTGGTGGCCGCCCTCTGGGCCTACGATGGCTGGAACGATCTGAACATGGTCTCGGGAGAAATCAGTAATCCAGAGCGCAACATTCCTCGCGCCTTGATCTTCGGCGTGGCCCTGGTGGGTGTGTTGTACATGCTGGTGAATGCGGCGGTCCAATACGTACTGCCTGCGGCAGCGATAGCAACCTCGCCACGGCCCGCATCGGATGCCATGGCGATCGTGCTGGGAAGCCTGGGGGCGGGGATGGTATCGGCTGGCATGGCGCTCTCGATGCTTGTAGCCATGAATGGCACGGTCATGAGCGGTGCCCGCGTGCCTTACGCCGTGGCCCGGGACCGCTATTTTTTCTCCGCATTGGCGGAGGTCCATCCGCGCTTCCGGACGCCTTCGGTGGCGATCATTGTGCAGGCGGTGTTGGCAATCGTCCTCTTGTTGTTGGGAGGCAGTTTTCGGCAGTTTTTCTCGCTCGCGATCTTCGCCGAGTGGCTGTTTTACATGATTGCCGGTACCACCGTGTTCGTATTTCGCTGGCGCGACCCGCAAGCCGCCCGCCCGTATCGGGTTTGGGGATATCCCGTGGTTCCGATTCTGTTCGTTCTGGCTTCGGCAGTTCTGCTGTACTTCACATTCAGGGACAATTACCCCAATTCCGCTATCGGCTGCCTGGTGATTCTGGCTGGCATCCCTGTTTTCTACGTTTTTGCCCGGCGTCGTCGGCTAAATGTCTGAAATTATCCGCTTCAGATACCGAAGTTCAGAGTGAGTTCCGGATTGGGCATTACGAGGGTTACTGAAGGACACCCACGCAGGGCACGTTTACCCTTCCTGCTTTCTCCCGTAGCTTAGAAATTCCACCCGGTGCATCTCCTCCCCAGGCTCGGGTTCCAATTTTGGAGTTCATTGCATGGCTACGTCTGCAGGGTTTCAATTAGGGCTTTTGCCGGAGCGCAAGATGGATCGGCGCGCCTTGGCGGCCAGTTACGGCCTGTTGATATTTCTCATCCTTGTGATGATCAACATCGGCTGGATCTGGCCTGACAGCCTGAACATCGCCCGGCAGTATCACGTCACCGAGCTGATCCCGATGCCGCGTTTGCAGCCCGAGCCATTGAAGGTGAAGACTCCACCGCCTGCGTTGCACGCCAAGCTGCTGCCCAAGGCTCCTGTTTTTGACACTCCCAAATTGACCGTGCCCCGCGAAATTCGAGCGCCGCGTCCGGAGCAACCGGACGTAGCCCCTCCCAAGATCGAAGTGAACCATTTCACGCCGACAGTGGTGAAGCAGATCACGGGCGGAGCCCGGCCGACATTGATCGTGCATACGGGGGAGTTCGGCAGTTCAGCGACTCCGACCGTGAACGCTCCGATACAAAAGGTGCAGACGGGCGGCTTCGGCGACCCCGATGGAATCAAGGGCGAAGGTAAACCCAACGCGCACCTCGTCGTCGCCAGCACGGGTTCTTTCGATCTGCCGGCCGGAGGTGGAAGCGGTAACGGATCCGGCGGGACCAAAGGTATTAAGGGCACCATCGCCAGCGCCGGTTTCGGAAACGGAATTGCTCAAGCTGGACAGGGTGACGGTCGCAGTAACGGGCGAGGAGCCACGGTGCAGACGGCAGGATTCTCCAGCCAGCAATTCAGTCAGGGCCCGGTCCGGTCGCAGCAAGCAGACAGCGGTCCCGCTACAACGCCTGTGGAAATCATCTCTAAACCGAATCCGGTCTACACTGAGGAAGCTCGGCAGCTCAAGCTGCAAGGTGAAGTATTATTGGAAGTATCATTCGGAGCCAATGGGCAGTTGCATGTGAATCGCGTAGTCCGCGGTCTGGGTCATGGCCTGGACGAGGCGGCGATTGCGGCCGCCAACAAGATGCGGTTCAAGCCTGCCCAGCATTACAGTCAGCCGATTGATTCGACAGCGATTGTGCATGTTGTGTTCCAGCTGGCGTACTAAGCTCAAGAGAGGATTTTGTCATGCGTAAATGGAAATCGATGATCGCCGCTTCCCTGCTGACCGGGTTCAGCGTGATGGCACAGCAGACGACGGCTCAGGCACCGCCCTCGGAGGCTGCCGTGCCGTCCGCACAATCATCGAATCCCGGCCAGATGCAGAACACTCCGCCACCCACGGTCGGTGGGCCTTCGCCCACCACCATGGACCAGGTGGTTGATCGTGCCATACAACGTGAGAAAGCTCTCATTACTTTCCTGAAAACTCGCACGCCACTGGTCGAGACCTACCTGCAGAACCTGCAACTCGATCCGCAAATGGGGCCGGTGCCGCGCGAAGATCATTATTTTTTCGGACGGCTGGACCTGAGTGATTCGGTGGACCGCCAGGATTATCTTTCGGGTGAGTCCAGTTTCCAGGGCCGCATGCTGGGCGGAGTATCGAAGCTTTTCAGGTTCCAGTACAACCCGGTCGGCTTCTCCTGGATGATCTTCGCCGATCGCGATGATTTCGACCGCGCCCATTACGACTTCAAATATGTGCATCGCGAGTTTCAGGGCGACGTGCGTTGCATCGTATTCGATGTGACCCCCAAGAAAGATGCCGGCAAAGGCCGTTTCCTGGGCCGGATCTGGGTGGAGGATCAGGATTTCAATATCGTCAGGCTTAATGGCACGTACGCGCCCCGCCCCCGCAACGCCCAGTTCTTCCACATGGACAGCTGGCGCCTGAATCTGATTCCGGGATACTGGGTTCCCGCCTACATCTACAGCGAAGAAGGCGACTTCAGCTCGGGCTCAAGGGATAAGCTGGCCTTCAAGGCGCAGACCCGAATCTGGGGCTATGACCTGAAGAAGAACGGCAAGGAAGACGAACTGACCCAGGTGCTGGTGGATTCGAGCGTCAAAGACGAAAGCCCCACGGCGCAGGATGCTTCACCCCTGCAAGCTCAGCGGGAATGGCAGCAGCAGGCGGAAGACAACGTAATCGAACGTCTGCAGAATGCAGGCTTGCTGGCTCCGCAGGGCGAGGTCGACAAGATCCTGATGACAGTTGTGACCAATATTGAGGTCACCAACAATATCGAGTTGCCGCGCCCGGTTCGCACTCGGGTCATGCTGACTTCACCGCTCGAAACTTTCAGCGTCGGTAACACCATTATCGTCAGCCGCGGTCTGATCGACGTGCTGCCCGACGAAGCCAGCCTGGCCATGGTGCTTTCCCATGAACTGGCGCACATCGTCCTGGGCCACAACCTGGGCAGCCGATACGCCTTCAATGACCGTATGCTCTTCTCCGACGAGTCGACTTATCAGAACCTGGGATTCCGGCACATTCCCGAAGAAGAAACCGCGGCCGACAAGAAAGCCATCGAGCTATTAAAGAACTCGCCCTACGCGCAGAAGCTGGATACGGCCGGTTTGTTTCTGCGAGAGCTTTCGGCGCGCGGTCCGGCGCTTTCCGCGCTACTGACGCCGCACTTGGGCAACAGCCTGACCGATCCTAAGGGGGGTGTCGAACGCATGGCAGCCCTGATGACCACGGCGCCGGCTCTCGATCCCAACAAACTGGATCAGATTCCCGCTCTGCCCCTGGGTGGACGGGTCAAGCTGAATCCCTGGGACGACCACGTCGAACTGATCAAGACATCGCCGGTGGCAATCACCTCAGCCCGCGACAAGATGCCGTTTGAAGTGACCCCATTCTTCCCACGGCTCACCCGCTATGGCAGCGGCGCAAATCCAGGCTCACCCACGACCGCCAACGCGACACCCAGTAACTAGCAGTGGAGGACGGGCGGAGCGCCGTCCAGGATCAGCCAAACACGTTGAAGAAAGCGCACGCCGGGACCGGAATTATTTCCGGGGACCCGGCGTGGGTATTCTGGCCATCGAAGGGGCATGCTTCGATGGTTTTAACTGTTGCTCGACCATCTGCTACCCCAGGGCGCCATCGCGGTTGCGCCTGGGCACGTCAGCTCCTATGCGCTTACCGAGAAGGTATTCGCCGGGGGTGGTGACAACGTGGGGAATGCTCCACTGCTCGAGGTGGTTTGCGGGAAGTCCTGCTGCAAGGCGCTGTAGGACTGCTGCGCCGACGGCAAGTTCCCAACTTGCAGCTCCTGCCCAAGCTCCTGCAGAAGCTGGCTAACCCCGCTCGCTCCGCCACCGCCGCCACCGTGATGATGATGGCCGTGGCCCTGCGCCGCCCGACTCTGCAAATCTTGCTGAATCTTCGCGAAATCCTGCTGGGCTGCTGGAACACTCCCGGATTGCAGATCCTGCGAAAGCTGCTTGAAGTCCTGGGCGATAGGGCTATTGCTTTGCGCAGAAGAGCTGGACTGCGCCTGGGACTGCTGTAAAGTTGCAAAGTCGGTTTGCGCCGCGGACAGATTTCCCGATTGTAGATCCTGTCCGAGTTGCTGGAACTCCTGCCGAAATTGCTGAACGTTGTTGTTTACACTCTGGGCCGCGTAATTAAAGAGCCCGCTGCTCAAAATACCTGCGACTGACATCGCTCTCTCCTCTCGATTGAATTGCTCGCCCCATGAGTTCATCGGCAGTCATCTGGCCACCTTCAGCTCAATATTCCCACTGTTCAAAGAGATAAAGCACGGCTGATGCCAAAGGCCAATCAGTTCCGGTCAGGCGAAGTCTGCGCCAGGGACAATACTTAGGGGATGGGAACATAAATGTAGCTTCCTGAGGAGGAGTACGCGGCAAAGCCTTCCCACTTTAACCCGGCAGAGTTTGCCCACTTGTCCGGAGAACTCTTGTTTTGGGACTCTTCCCCTGGGACTTTAGGGCGTGCAGTAGAAAATTCGGGCGGGCAGTATATTGAGAAACTGAAAATTCTGACGCACGCTGCTGAAGCTTGACTTCAGATATGGCAACACCGTGTTGGTGAATTGATAGACCAGCAGCGCCCCCTCGGGATGGAGCACCTGGCGCGAGGCCTGCATCACCTCCCGGCGAGCGGCATGGGGCATGGTGCTGTACGGAATGCCGGAGATGATGTAGTCGGCGCAGGGCAATCCGAGTTTCGTCAGGACATTGCGGACATCCGAGGCCGAGGCATGAACGGCATGGAAGCGGAGGTCCACAATCTCTTCCTGCAGAAAAGTAACGAACTCCTCGTTCAATTCAAGTGCCAGCAGAACCGCGTCCGGACGCATTCGTTTGAGGATCTCCTGGGTCATGGTTCCGACGCCCGGTCCATACTCGACGATCACCCGCGCTTTGTCCCAGTCCACGTGGTTCAGAACGTCATTCACCAGAAATCTGGAACTGGGGATGAGCGAGCCCAGCATGGCCGGAGACTTGAAGAAATTCAGCGCAAACAGAAATCGACGGGATGAAACAGGAGTGCGGAGTACTGCAGTCTGCGATTTTGACATCCCTGATGACCCCTCGGGTTCGATCGTACGGCTCACTCCAACATACACTGGACGGCTTTCGGAATCGTACCTTTTTAACCGTACTTCAGTTGTCGAAAAAGGGTACTTTCGTCACTCCGGGTTGGCATCGCGAGGCTTCCGGCACCTTGCTGCAGGCTGTTCCTTCAGACACAATTGAGTTTCAACCGGAAAATCTGGGTGTTTGGAAGCGAGGACTTCGACGTGCGCAGATGGGCCGCTACATTCCCGAAAATTATTTGGGGATTCTATCTGCTCCTTACTTCGATCTATTGCCTGCTCGCGTTTCTGCCCTACACCTACTTTGCCTTGATCAAGGCTCCGGCGTACTCGTGGATGCCCTGGTTTGCCCATCACCACCGGCCGCTCTACTGGCTCACGCTGCTGGCCGCCGCGGTCGCAAGTCAGCGGGAAAAGACGACGCGATCCAATGCCGTGGTGTTTGGAATATTAGCGCTGGGGGGAATCTACCTTGCCTTCCGGCCTTTCATGCCGACCCTGCAAAATAATTGGGCCGCCTACTGGTGGAGTCTGATCGCCTTGTTGCCCCTGATGATGACTGCGGCCTGGGACCTGCGTCAGCATTGGCCGGCCGCCGAGGACGAATACAAGGATATCTCCCTGCTTGAGTATTCGACGGGGACCCTGGTGGCGATTGCCGTGGCTTCGATCTACGTGGCTGGTGCCGCGGTTCACAGTTACGCCGAGAAAACGCCGCTGAATTTCGGGCTGGGCAGGCTCGAGATCATAGGCTGGAGCTTGCTCTCGCATGTCCTGGTCGCGATCATCGTGATCTCGGCCCTGAACCTGATCCGCCTGGCCACGCGGCATGCGCGGCGTCCTACCAGCTTGCGATTGCTTCTGAATGGAATCGGGATTGCGCTCGTGTTTGGCATGGTTCTCGACCACTTCCTGGCAAGCGCTCTCAGTTTTGAAGGATGGGCTGCGCACTTGTATGCGGTCCTGTTTGCCCTGGCGCTCACGCTTTTCTTCGGTTACATGGTCTTACCCTTCTTGTCGGCGGAGGGCACGCCGGCCCGTTCCAAATCTACTCTCCGGTCAGTGCTGCTGCCGGTGACAGTGATTTTGTCTGGGCTGGCGGTCGTCATGCCGACCTTGATTGGCGGAGGCGACTGGAATGGAGTGCAGCAAAGTACCTTCACGATATTTTTCTGGATTGTGCTGAGCTTCTGCGTATACACCTTGCGGCCGCGCCGAAAAAGATATTCGGCCGCGGCCGTTCTCGCAGTGCTGCTCCTGGCTGGGTTTACTTACAAAGCCTTGCAGGCCACCGATATCTTCTGGGCGCGGGCTTTGGGTTCGACCGATGACGATGTTGCGCGAGCCCTGGAAACGTACGCTGGCCAGGACACATCTTTTCAGTTGGCCCATCACATCCTGGGCAATGCGCGGGAAATGCCCTGCGGAGATCTGTGCCGCATCCTTCGGCAGTACACAAACATACGGGACGCCGAGGCCAAGACGGATGTAAGCCTGGTCGACGAACTGGTTCCGACCACAGCTCAGCGGCCGAATATTGTTATCCTGGTCATCGATTCCATGCGGCCGGATTACCTGGGCGCTTACAACCCCAGGGTGGACTTCACTCCCAATCTGGACGCCTTCGCGCGCGAAAGCATTGCGTTGCACAACGTGTTCACCCAATATGCCGGCACGACGCTCTCCGAGCCGGCTATCTGGTCAGGCGCCATGCTGCTGCACGCTCACTATATGCAGCCCTTCTCGCGGGTAAACGGCCTGGAGAAGCTCGCAAACACTGATGGCTATCAGATAGTGGTGAGTTATGACACGGTGCTGAGTCAGATCCTCTCGCCATCCGACAACTTGACCAAGCTCGATACCGACAAGCCGCTGTGGAACCGGTTTGAGGCATGTTCCACTCTGGGGCAGCTTGCCAAAACGCTGGACACACGCACCGACCGAAGCCGTCCTGTACTGTTTTACGCGCAGCCCATGAATGTGCACCAATTTGCCCGCAACGATTTGCCCACCGCGAACGATCCTGGCTGGCATGTGAGACCCGGTTTCAACGACCGCATCGCGCACGAAGTACACCAGGTAGACGGATGCCTGGGCACTTTCTTCGCCTATCTCAAAGCGCGCGGATTGTACGACGACAGCATTATCGTCGTGACCTCCGACCACGGAGACGCCACCGGCGAATTTGGCCGGCGCGGCCACTCGATTTCGATTTTTCCCGAAGTCGTTCACGTGCCGCTCATCGTGCATTTGCCGACCAGTTTGCGGGACAAAGTCGTGTATGACGACAACCATCTTTCGGCGCTGACCGACATTACGCCTTCGCTTTACTATTTGCTGGGGCATCGGCCGATTCGATCGAATCCCCTGTTCGGGCACCCGCTTTTTGTGGAAACGAGTCGAGAGCTGGAGGCTTATCGCAGGACCGAGCTCTTTCTGGCGTCGGATGAACGCGCCGTCTATGGTTTGCTGGCAGATGACGGAAGGTTCCTGTACACCACCTACGACTTCCCCGCGGAGAGCTTCCTCTTCGACCTCAGTCAGGATCCAAACGCGGAGCACAACCTGTTGACCAAGCCGTTGCAGGAAGAATATGCGCAGCAGATCATCGAGCACCTGCACTCGGTGGCTGATTTTTATGGATATAAGCCCGGCGTCGGGTCGCTACTAGCAGCCGCGCATTAGATTTTGGAGGACGGGCGTCCCGCCCGTCGTTACGTTAAGAGCCAAAAGCTAACCGCAAAGATCGCGAAGAAAACCCGCAAAGAACGCAAAGAAACTCGAGCAACTTCAGTCTTGTTGTCCTTTGCGTCCTTTGCGGTTTTTTCTTAGCGACCTTTGCGGTTAAAAGCTTTTTACTCTTTGCTTTTTCCCTTCCCCGGCAATCCCACGGGATTCTCGTGGGTGCGTTCACGGAATCCTCCTCGCAATCCACTAGCCAGGGAAACGCTGGATTCACCGAATTTGTCGCGTAGCCGATCAGCGGCTGACAGTGCCTGCTGCCAGCGCTGGCGGCGTCCGTCTTCGAGCAAGTCGCCCTGGCCGGTCTGGGACTCAAACGATGACGCCTGCACCCCCAGCAGCCGCACCAGCGCGCCTTTGCGCCAGTTTTTTCGAAAGAGCAACCGTATTTGCTCAAAGATTTCAGTGTCCAGTTGAGTGGCCGATGACAACGAATGAGCCCGCGTGATGGTAGTGAAATCCTTGTAACGCAGCTTTAGCTGGATGGTGCGGGCATGCAGCCCGCCTTCGCGCAGGCGGCGGCCCACCATCTCTGAGAGACGCATGAGCGTCGATTCCAACTGTTCCAGGCTGCCCGTATCTTCGTTGTAGGTGTGTTCGTGGCTGATCGACTTGGGATCGCTGTCGGCTCCGACTTCGCTATCGAACCATCCACCCGCATCTTCGCCGCGCGCTTTGCCAGCCAGCGCCAATCCCCATTTGCCAAATTTCTCTTCGAGGAAGGATTCATCGTAGCGGCTGAGGTCTCCGACTTTATGAATACCCAGCCCGTGGAGGTTCTGTTCCGTGACTTTGCCGACGCCAGGAATTTCGCGCACGTCGAGCGGAGCCAGGAATTTCGCCTCCTGTCCCGGAACAATCCAGAGCACGCCGTTGGGTTTCGCCCGGGCCGATGAAACTTTGGCGATGAGACGCGAGATACCAATCCCAATCGAGCAGTTGAGCTGGGTTTCGCTTTTCATCTTCTGGTGGAGCGCATGGGCGGCACGCAACGGCGGCCCGTGCAGCCGCTCGGTGCCCGTCATATCCAGATAGGCTTCGTCGATTGAGGCCATTTCAATCTGCGGCGAGAATGAGTTCAAGACGTGATGCACTTTTTCGGAGCATTCCCGGTAGCGATCGGGATGGCCGTTTACGAAGATGGCCTGCGGACAAAGCTTGGCCGCCGTGCGCAGGGGCATGGCGGAGTGGACGCCAAACTTACGGGCTTCATAGGACGCCGCGGAAACTACGCCCCGCTCATCGCGCTGGCCGCCCACGACCACCGGTTTCCCTTTTAGTTCGGGATTGAACAGCTCCTCCACGGAGACGAAAAAGGCGTCCATATCGACGTGGAAGATCGTTCTGGGGAAGGCGCTCATCGGGATCGCACAGGAACGAAGCCAATTTTAGCAAGACGACAGGCTTACAAGAATGGTGTGCAGAAAATTCATCAACAATTTAGCTGCATCGCTACCCCGTAACCAGGATCCGCGATAGTCCCTGCCTTCACCGTCTCTACACCAGAGCCAGGCTGGGATTTCCGCTGGTGGCGCGTAAGTCAGTCGATAGTCCCCGCCCCTGCCGCACTCGTTCGTAAACCCGAACGTACTCCTTCGCCGAAGCGTTCCAGGAGAAGTCCTTGCTCATCCCGTTGCGCATGAGTTGTTGCCAGGAATTTTGATCGCGGAAGGCGCGCAACGCTTCTTTGACCGTAAGCAGCAGGGCTTCACCGTTGTAATCGGTGAACTTGAAGCCTGTGCCCTTCCCGGTGCGAGGGTCCCAGTGTTCAATGGTGTCGTCGAGGCCGCCGGTCGCGCGAACAATGGGAACTGTGCCGTACTTGAGGCTGTAAATCTGGTTGAGGCCGCAGGGCTCGTAGCGGGATGGCATGAGAAACATATCGCTGCCCGCTTCAATCTTGTGCGCGATAGCATTGTCGTAAGCGACTTTGACCGCAATCTTTAGAGGAAATTGCTTACTAAGGCGGAGGAACATCTCTTCGTAGGTCTTGTCGCCGCTCCCCTGGGCAACGATGATCATTTCCTCCCGCGCCAGGCGATCCATGATCTGGGCGATGAGGTCGAAGCCCTTCTGGGCCGCAAAGCGGGAAACAATGCCAATCACAGGCAGGCGCAAATCGGCTTTGACGATGCCAAAGCTTTCCAGCAGGTCCTGCTTGCACTCGGCTTTACCGGACAGGTCTTTACTCGAGTAACGCGCCTCGATGAACTTGTCTTTCTCGGGACTCCACTCGTCATAGTCCACCCCGTTCAGAATTCCAGTCACGGTCGATGAACGGGTGCGCAGTACTCCTTCCAAACCAAAACCAGATTCCGTAGTCTGAATTTCCTGGCTGTATTTTTTGCTCACCGTAGTTATGAAATCAGAAAACACCAAGGCCCCTTTGAGAAAGTTCACATTGCCGAAGAATTCCATCTTGGAGATGGTGAACAGGTCCCAGGGCAGAGTGAGCAAGGGCAAGGTGTCGGGGGGAAAGAGCCCTTGATATCCCATATTGTGAATCGTGAAAACGGTGGCGACGTCGGCGAAGGCCGGGTCTTCGGCGTATTGGGTGCGGAGCAAAACCGGAATGAGTGCGGACTGCCAGTCGTGGCAGTGAAAGATCTGAGGAACGCCGAGTATCTTCGAGGCTTCCAGCACGGCGCGAGAAAATAAAGCGAAGCGCTCGGCATTGTCGGGATAATCGCCCGCTGACGTGCCGTAGAGCGCGTCGCGGTCAAAAAACGGAGGATATTCGACGAAGTAGAAACTGACCCCGGCGCGCTCACCGCCGCTCACGATCGAGCAAAAACGGTAGCGGTCATCGAAGGGCACGGTGACGCTCTTTACTACCGTTCGCGGGTCCTTAAGCAGGGTTTCGCGGTAGCGCGGAAGGTAGACGCTCACCTGATGTCCGGCTGCCACCAGGGCCCGCGGGAGTGCGCCCACTACGTCGGCCAGTCCCCCGGTTTTGGAAAATGGCACACACTCCGAGGCAGCAAAAACGATGTGCATTAGGCCGCTCCTTATCGTGCCAGCCCCGGCGACGCCGGCACACGCTATCATAGGGTGCTGCTCACAGCATACTCTGCTGGACCAGCCAACTGGCGGAATGAACTGGCCAGTTTAAACGCCGGCCGTTCCGGCAGGAAAGCGGGTCAACGTGACAAAAATCGTGGCCTCGGAGAAACCCCACAGCAGACCCAAACTGGGCCAGCACTTTCTGGTGGATTCCGCCGCTACAGCCCGCATTGTGGAAGCCCTGGGAGACATCTCGGAGAGCACGGTCCTCGAAATCGGCCCGGGACGCGGTGCTCTGACCGGCATGCTTGCCCGACGGGCGCGGCGCCTGATCGCAGTTGAAATCGATCGTGTGCTGGCGGCACAGTTGCGCATGAATTTTTCCCAGGAGCCGAACGTGGAGATCATCGAGGGCGACGTGTTGGCCATCGACTTTCACACCCTGTTCGGGCCGAAGCCCGGAAGCACTCGTCCGGGCTTCACTCACCAATTGGAACCGGTGCGCGTCGTGGGCAATCTTCCCTATTTCATTACGTCCGACATTCTGCTGCGCCTCTTCGAATTCCGCCAGTATTTTGAAACCATCGTGCTCATGGTGCAACGGGAAGTTGCGGAACGGTTGGCGGCTGCGCCCGGGGGAAGCGACTACGGTCTGCTTTCCGCGACCGCGCAGCTTTACGCCCGCGTAGAAGAATTGTTTACCCTTCCGCCAGCCGCGTTTTCACCTCCACCCAAAGTGGAATCTACCGTGGTGCGGCTCACCATGGTATCGAGGCTTGAGAGTTTGCGTGTGCCAGAAACCGAGTTTATCAACTTTCTTAAATTATCTTTCGGACAGAAGCGAAAAACTCTTTCGAATAATCTCAAAGCAAAATACGAGCCGAAAGTCTTGCGGGCCGCATTTGAGAAGGCCGGAGTCAAACCGACGGTGCGCGCAGAAGCTTTGAGCTTGGAAAAATCGGCGGCGCTGTTTCGAGCGCTGTCGGCCGCCGGCGGCGTGTCATCCTGAGCTGTCGTCATATGCTGACGCCCATGTTGTTCATCGAAGGCTGTCATCGTGGGTTGTCATTGCATGCTGTCATCGTAGGCTGCCATCGCAGGTTGTCATCCTGAGCGGAATCTTTCCATTCGCTCTGCGAATGGAAAGCGGAGTCGAAGGACCCCTATAAGCGGCACGGCTCTCGTCGGTGG
Organism: Terriglobia bacterium; assembly: GCA_963822555.1. Classification (GTDB taxonomy): domain Bacteria; phylum Acidobacteriota; class Terriglobia; order Terriglobales; family Acidobacteriaceae; genus JAIQFF01. The sequence goes on along the minus strand of CAWGHY010000002.1, from coordinate 773,916 downwards.
TGGAGTTGCTTGAACTGAAAACAGCGAAGGCGCCAGGAGTGTTTTAGCTGATAGGGGTCCTTCGACTCCGCTCACGATGACATGGGGACAGGGTAATGGTTTCACCGATTCGCCATCCCGCCGTCGCTGGACGCTTCTATCCGCGAGATCCTGATGACCTGCGGGCGGAGGTGCAGTCCTATCTGTCTCCGCCGGGAGAAACGATTTCCGCCCTGGGCTGCGTCGTGCCTCACGCCGGCTACGTTTATTCCGGACATGTGGCAGGTGCGGTATATGCGCGGATCGATCCGCCTGAACGCTGCATCCTGATGTGCCCCAACCACACTGGCATAGGGCATCCCCTGGCCATCATGAGCACCGGCGCCTGGGAGACGCCGCTGGGCCAAATACCAATCGACGAGCCGCTTGCAGCTGCCCTGAAGCAACGCTTTCCGCTTCTGGGAGAGGATGTGGAGGCGCATCGTGCCGAGCACGGCGCCGAAGTGCAACTGCCATTTCTCCAGGAGAGAAGTCCAGGATGTACGTTCGTCCCCATCGCTCTGGGCACCTCACGGTTTGAGGTGCTGCAGGCCCTGGGCGTAGCTATCGCGGACACAGTACAGGCGGCGGGCACACCGGTGCTGATCATCGCCTCCAGCGACATGAACCACTACGAGAACGACACGGTTACGCGAGTGAAGGATCACAAAGCGATTGAGCGGATTCTCGTGATGGACGCACACGGATTGTACGACGTGGTGATGAACGAAGCGATCAGCATGTGCGGATTCGGGCCGACAGCCGCCATGCTCACAGCGGTGAGGCGACTGGACGCAACGGGCACGGAACTGATCAGGTACGCCACATCGGGCGATATTTCAGGCGATCGCGAGCGGGTGGTGGGTTACGCGGGCATTCTCCTGCGGTAGTTCGCCAGTGAGAGAAGTTCGAAGCCTGGGTTAGGTTTGCACTTTACGGCTCTTTCGCCCCTGCGGGGCTGGCTAGCCTCCGGCTTTGAACCCAGGGCTTGCGCCCTGGGCTACATTCTCTCGCCGCTTCGCGGCTCCCGCGGGCGACCGGGACCACCGGGGCGTTCAGAACATCTCGAGCAGGTTTTCTGACGTTCAGCTTATTCGAGCTCGATTTCTGTCTCCTGCTTGCCCTTGGCCGGCGCCGGAGCTTTTGCCTTTTGGGCTGGCGGTGCTTCTCCCAGAAGGTCTGACAGTTGCAGCCGCAAGTTGCCGGGGTTCGTGGCATACGCCATGGCGGTGTCGTAGTCGATCATGCCGGCGCGAATCAATTTTTCGATTTCACCGTCAAAGTGCTGCATGCCTTCGGTATCGCCGTCGCGCATGGCATCCAGCAAGCTCTTCCCTTCAACCTCACCTTTGTCCAGATACTCGCGGGTGCGCAGCGTCGATTTCAGGATTTCTATGGCGGCCACGCGCCCGACTCCTTCAATGCGCGGGAGCAGCCGCTGCGAAACGATGTAGCGGAAACTCTTTGCGAAACGGTTGCGGATGGTCTGCTGTTCGGCAAGAGGAAAGACACCGATGATGCGTTCGACCGTCTTGGACGCATCGGTGGTATGCAGAGTGGAGAGAACGAGGTGGCCGGTTTCCGCCGCCTCCAGCGCGATTTCGATGGTCTCCTTATCGCGCATTTCGCCCACCAGGATGACTTTGGGCGCTTGTCGCAGGGCCGCCCGCAATGCCAGTGCAAAGCTGGGAGTGTCACTGTGCAACTCCCTCTGGTGAACAATCGACTTCTTGTGGCGGTGCATGAATTCGACGGGATCTTCGATGGTGAGAATGTGGTACGCCTTGGTCTCGTTGATCCGGTCGAGAATTGCCGCCAGGGTGGACGATTTTCCCGAGCCCGTGGGGCCTGTGACCAGTACGATTCCGTTCTTGATCGCAGCGATGTGACCGAGCTCCGCCGGCAGTTTCAGTTCGTCGAAACTGGGGATGCTCTTGGGAATCACCCGCATGACGATGGCATGGCTGCCCCGCTGGACGAAAACATTGACCCGAAAGCGTGCCGTACCCGGCAAGCTGTAAGAAATGTCGCACGATCCCTGATTCTGAAGCGTCGCCAGCGCCTGCTTGTTGTCTCCGATCAGCTCCAGCGCGATGCGTTGTGTGTCGCCCGGGCTCAGGGCCGGAACGCCCGCCATTTTGACCGGGACCAGCTGCCCGCTTACCTCGACATGAGGATGACTTCCGGGAGAAAAAATGAGATCGCTGACGTGGCTCGAAACCTGCAGCATGGCTAGCAGCAGAGCTGGCGTAGGTGGAACAATGGCGGCGTTGGGAAGGGGCGCCCGGCCCGGTGTGGCCATGAAACCTCCAAATGTATTTGGGTGTTTCTATAGCCTACGTGGCAGTGCTCGGAGCCTCAAGTGACTGTGGTAATTGGTACTCTTTTTATTTGCTTCCTAGCAGAGGATTAGAGACGGCTTACTTCGGCAAAAGCAAAATACGACCCGAGGTCGCGGACTCTTCCAAGAAAACTTATCGCAGGATTTCGAAATCCGCGCGGCAGCCATGATCCACCCAGATGCCGCTGCGGTCGTATCCCCAGCTGCGGCCTTGACGGCATGAGGCATCGCTGCGCTGCTTCAACAGCTGGACCCCGCCTCGGGTATCTGCTGGGCAGTAGTGGCGATGCATGTCATCCGATGAGCAGGTGATGACTGTGCTCTGGCCTCCGGCATAAGCGTTGCGGCCCCATTGGGGATCCTGACCGAAGTCGCGGTCTCGATTCCCGCTTCCGCGGCCACCCTCGACTGCGAAATCGGCCCGGCAGCCGTGGTCGACCCAAATGACCCTGCCGTCAGAGCCCCAACTGTAGCCCTCGCGGCAGGGAGATCCGCTCCGCTGTTGCTGTAACCGCACGCGGCCACCCGAATCCAGATTGCAGTAATGCCGTTTACCGTCGTCAGAGGAACATGAAACCGTGCCCACGCTGTTGGGAGCCGGTCCTCGATATTCGTAGGGATCAATGGCGAAATCCGCCCGGCAACCACGATCGACCCAGACTCCCCCCCGGTCGAAACCCCAACTGTAGCCCTGGTTACAAGGCGAACCGCTGCGTTGCTTCAGCAATCGCACTCCACCTCGCGTGTCCGCCGGGCAGTAGCGGCGATGGCCGTCATCGGAAGAACAGGTCAAGGTTTGAGCCGAGCTGTGCGGACTGAAAATGAAGAATGCGACGGCGATCAGACTCAATCGAATCCAATTCGTCGCATGAAACATTCCCGTCCCCTCGAGAAGTGGGGGAAGCAAGTTAGGGCCTACCTCCGGAAGAGTCTAGATCCACACCGGATCACGAGACTGCCAGTTCGCTATCGGCGCCGTTTCACTATCGATGAGAAGGTCCATGCGAAGCGGGAGCCGACCCTGCTGACCCCCCGCTGGCCCGTGGAGCTGCACTGCTGGGCTCAGGCGCATAGACTCTTGTGCCCCCGGCCGGCGACCGTACTGTGGAATTAACTGCCGGACCGCGCATGCTGCTCCCGAAGGCCGGACGTTCCACCTGTTGCGAAATCCTGCCCAAATTACGAACGCTGCCTCGGGCAATTCCCAAACCTGCGGAGTTGACGCGTATTTGCGATCCGCCCTGGATTACAGCGCCAGCCCCGACGGGCGCGCCGCGATTAACCACCAAGGTTTGTCCGGGCGTGGTGGGTATCCTGGGCGCGTTAAAGTGCTGGGGCGGGTTCACAACGCGAGGTACCGTGTTCCATCCCGTCCAGCTGCTTCCCGGCTGCCAGAACCACCCGTAGGAATTCACGAATGTCCAGGAGCCGTAACGATACGGCGTCCAACCCCAGGGATAACTGGAAATCCAGGCGTATCCCGCCCCGGGATACCATGCCCAGGCGCCATTCATGAACGGATCCCAGCCCGCGCCTACCAGGTAGGGCTGCCACATCATCCCGTAACCGGGCATGTTGTAGAAGCTTCCGTAGTAGTTCAGGTCACTGGCGCCATATCCGTACGGCGAAAAACCGTTAGAGCTGTATTGCTGGTGATATCTGTCTTGCTGCTTGTCCCACTCGTCGTAAGGATCGGGCTCGAGATTGTTGGTAAGAGTGTAGGGATCGGAACCGGCCAAGTCGAAGGTTGCGGTGTGCTTCTTCTCCACCGCGACGGTACCCGAGGCGCCATTGACCTCCACCATCCCGTTGAATACTGCGACGGTGGCGCTCGCATCTTTCAGTTCAACGCGCAGGTGGGAAGGCTTCTTGAGTCTTAAACTTTCGGATCCGAAGGCCAGGACAAACTCTTCGCCCTTGTTGCCCCTGAAATTCAAGTATGCGGTGCCCTGCTGAAGTTCCACGTTCGACGCGCGGGCGCCAGAGTCGCGCCGCGACAATTCGGGAAATTCCACGACAGAGTCAGGCGCCAGCCGCAAGCTGCTGCCGTCTTCAAACTCGATCTCGGCCCGCGCATCTTGCCCGGTGCGCAATTTAGCGCCTTGCGTGACCGGCAGATTGATGAAAGCTTTTTCGTAACCCTGTCCCAGATTGCGGTCGATCTGGACATTCCCGTCCACCTGGCTCAGACGTACGATACGAGCTTGTGAATCGGCAAAAGAGGGAATGGCCAGCGAGCATGCCAGAATTACCAGAGCGGACGATCTGCGTATCGACATGTGAGCCTCCCGAGACGATCCCATTACCCGATTAGAACACCTTTCAGCCCCGACGGTTGTCAACAAATCGCAACCAGAGCTGGAAATCGAACTTCGAACCGCCCTATGGCTTCGCGGATCCAGCCCGCTCAATCATCTGCTGGGCCCGGGCCCGGACCGGATTGATCAAGGTGGTGTCGGTCACTATTCGCTGCAGGATCGGCACTACCGCGGTGATCTCCTCGAGATCATTTCGGCTGGCCGCATATTCCATGCGTTTCAGTTCCTCGTCGAGGGCCAGCTTCTGGTAGTGGTGGTAGTACTCCAGCCGGCGGCCAAACTCCAGAGTGGTCGAAAGGCTCTGAAAAAGCTGCGTAACTTGTTGCACTGCAACCACAGGAGAGTAGTTGTAGCTGGCCGTCGTACTCCGCCCGGAGTCCTTATAAGTTAGGGTTTTTTCCCCGGTGGAGGCCAAATTCTTCTTGCGCGAATCGAGCTCTCCCTGAAAGTAGTGGGCCCGTTCGGCCAGGTCAAAAATCCGCCGACTGGTCTCGGGCGACATGGAAAAGTCCAGGTGGAAGGGATCGCCCTCGGAATCAGGGCTCAGCTTGCCGTCGGAATCGTAACTGGAGCGGCCGTCGGAAACTACCGAAATCTCGTAGTGCGAGGGCTCCGAGCCGGGAAAATCCAGGGTGAAGGTCACGACGGCTGGCTGTTGTGCTTGTGCCGAGAGCAACAGACACAGCAGGATAGGACAAAGCGTCCCGTATAGGCGCGAGCGTCCCCGCTCATGCGGAAGCGTTCCTGGCGCTGCCGCACCAGCGGGGGCACTCGCGCCTGCATTCTTAGCCATTGGGAAAAGATTATGCCAAAAAAACGAGCGGACGGTCATCCGCTGACGGCGCGCTGACGAACCATGGTGGCCGAGGTGTGCAGGTGGCAGATGGCGATAGCCAAGGCGTCCGCAGCGTCGGCGGGCTCAGGCACTTCGGCGAGATTTAGCAGGCGGGCGACCATGAACTGGACTTGCGGCTTCTCTGCCCTGCCGTAGCCCACCACGGCGGACTTGATGGTGAGAGGCGAATACTCAGAAACTTCCAGTCCGGCTGAAGACGCGGCCAGCATGGCGACACCACGGACCTGTCCCAGCTTGAGCGCGGATTTAACGTTCAGGGCGTAGAACACGTCCTCGATAGCGACGTTGTCGGGCCGATGTTCCTCGATGATCGCGCCAAGGCGATCGAAAATGGTTGATAGCCGCCGCGCCAATGGCTCTCGGGGCGAAAGCTTGATGGCTCCGCAGGTCAGGCAGACCAGCGTTTCGTCGTGGCCCAGTTCGACCACCCCGAATCCCGTGTACTCGGTGCCGCAGTCAATGCCCAGCACGCGCATGGGGAAGAGTCTATCTCACTTTTCAGTGACGCTTGTTGGCATTCGACGTTCGCAATGAAAACGAAATGGAGGACGGGCTTCCCGTCCGTCTTTCCATGGTCCCGAATGAGACGGGCGGGACGCACGTCCTCCATTTCATTGTGCAATCAGCAGCATCTGGGGCGTCGCGCTTTGGCGACTTCGTATTCCTGGCGAAACGCGGCGTAGCTGGCGCGCGAAGATACCAATTGCCTCTCGCTCAGGAAACGCGCATAAGCCGACTCGTCAAAAACCTCGCGTAGGGTTGCCAGGAAAATCTGCGCGCACGCCTTGAGTCGTTCAACCAGCAACCGGATTGCTTTCATCCTTGTTCCTCCGCGAAGCGGGTGGAAACGAACGGCGATTCTTTTACCCTGGCCGACTTCCGCCCCGAGAGTATGCGCAACCAATCCAATGCCGACTCGATCAGGATCAGCGCAACCATAACGATCAAGGCTCCGGTAACAACCGCGTCCAGACGATCGTTGAAGATCAAGCGTGCATTCGCTCCCGAAGCGGACGCCAGCTGCGCCGCATGTGAAAGAAAACCGATACGCGGATTGGGATCGAACACCTTGTGCCACGATGCGGTAAAAGTCACCGCCACCAACCAAAGCAACGGGCCGAGCGTCACGGCGGCGTAGCGAGCTTTACCCATCTTGATGACGATGGTGGTGGCCACGCACAGCGCCACCGTGGCCAGAAGCTGATTCGCAATGCCGAACAGCGGCCACAGGGAGTTAATGCCGCCCAGCGGATCTCTGACGCCCTGCCACAGGAAGTATCCCCAGCCGGCCACGATCAGCGCGCTGGTCACGAGAATCGAGGGATACCAACTGGTGCGGCCCATCGGCCTCCATAAGTGTCCGAGGGCGTCCTGCACCATGAAGCGGCCGACGCGGGTACCGGCGTCCAGCACCGTGAGAATGAACAGCGCCTCAAACATGATGGCGAAGTGGTACCAGATCGCCATCAGCGCCTGTCCTCCGAGGCTGTGGGAGAAAATGTGCGCCATGCCGACCGCGAAGGCGGGCGCGCCGCCAGTGCGGTTGTAGAGCGTCTGTTCACCCACCGACTGGGCCAGCACATGCATTTCAGCCGCAGTGATGGGAAATCCCCAGTTGCTGATGGTGGCAGCTGCGGCTTCCGGCGCCTGACCGACAATTCCCGCCGGACTGTTGATCGCGAAGTAGATTCCGGGCTGCATCACGCATGCCGCAATCATCGCCATGATGGCGACCATGGATTCCGCGAGCATGGCGCCGTATCCCACCATGCGGGCCTCGGTCTCCCGCCGGATCAGCTTGGGAGTTGTGCCGCTCGAGATCAGCGCATGAAAGCCGCTTATGGCGCCACAGGCAATCGTGATAAACGCAAACGGAAATACTTTGCCGGCAAAAACCGGGCCCGAGCCGTCAATAAATCTGGTCAGCGGCGGCATGTGCAGCGTGGGCCGGAGTGCGATGATTCCCAGCGCCAGCAAAGCGATGGTTCCGAGTTTCACGAAGGTGCTCAGATAGTCGCGCGGCGCCAGTAGCAGCCACACCGGCAGCGCGGACGCGGCGAAGCCGTAGACAATGATCAGAAGCGCCAGCGCCGAAGCGGAGAATGAAAACCAGCGCGCCACGGAAGCGGTTTGCGAAACCCACTGCCCGCCCCAGATCGCAAGCATCACCAGGATGAATCCCAAGGCCGACGTCTCCAGCACTTTGCCGGGCCGCAGGGTGCGCAAGTACACGCCCATGAGCAGTGCGATCGGAATTGTCATCGCAATGGTGAACGTGCCCCACGGGCTCGCCTTGAGCGCATTCACCACCACCAGCGCGCACACTGCGAGCAGGATAACGATGATGCTGATCACGGCGATATAAGCTACCAACCCACCGAGCCGGCCTATTTCTTCGCGCGCCATTTCGGTGAGTGACTTGCCGTCGCGCCGCACGGAGAACAGAAGAATGACGAAATCCTGCACGCACCCGCCAAAGACCGCCCCGGCCAGTATCCACAAGGTTCCAGGGAGATAGCCAAACTGTGCTGCCAGCACTGGACCGACCAGAGGTCCGGGACCGGCGATGGCGGCAAAGTGATGTCCGAAGACGACCCACTTGTTAGTAGGAACAAAGTCGCGTCCATTTTCCAGGCGTTCAGCGGGAGTGGCACGCAGGGCATCAAGCGTCAGCAGCTTCGCCGCGATAAATTTGCTATAGAAGCGGTAGCCCAGAGCGTAAGTGCAGACCGCCGCCACCACCAGCCACATGGCGTTGATTTGCTCGCCGCGATGTAAGGCCACCGTCCCCAAGGCAAGGGCGCCCATGAGGGCAACAGCAATCCAGATCAGGATGCGCAATGTTTTCGGCATGAGTAGTTCTAATTTGCAGACGATATTGTGGCGAATCCGCCGCCCAGGCGCAATCGGCAAGAGAGGCTCGGGCACCAAAACGCGCCGTTTAATGATAATCTTTACTCTCCGTATCAGAGATTGGAGCTTATGTTTTCCCAGGCTGTTTGCGGCTGAGCTCCGCCGCAAGAACCTAAGGTTAACGATTTCTACGCGCATTAGAGGAGCGGGCGATGAAGGTTGGCATACTCACCGGCGGAGGCGACTGCCCTGGGCTGAACGCCGTAATACGCGCCGTAGTACGTAAAGGTTGCTTTCACTACGAAGACGAATTTGTAGGCTTTCTTGAAGGCTGGCGCGGCGTCCTGGAAGACAAGAGCGTGCCGCTCGACCTGTCCAGCGTTGGCGGAATTCTTCCCCGCGGCGGCACCATCCTGCGTACCTCGCGCACGAACCCTGGCAAGAAGCCTGACGGATTGGACAAGTGCGTGGCCACGCTGAAGCGCCACAACATCGATGCCTTGATCGCCATCGGCGGCGACGACACACTCTCTATTGCGCAGAAGCTGCTCGAAAAAGGCGTGAAGGTGGTAGGGGTCCCCAAGACCATCGACAACGACCTCGCCGGAACCGACTTCACCTTCGGATTCGATACGGCGGTCAACATCGCTACCGAAGCCATTGACCGGGTACACACCACAGCCGAAGCCCACAATCGAGTGATGGTGGTGGAAGTCATGGGACGGGACGCCGGCTGGATCGCGATGTACAGCGGTATCGCGGGTGGCGCGGATGTCATTCTGATTCCTGAAATTCCCTTCGACGTGGACAAAGTCGCGGAAACCATCCGCTTGCGCCACGCCCGCGGCCGGTATTTCAGCATCGTGGTGGTAGCTGAAGGAGCAAGATTCTCCACCGACGTCGGTTCAAAAAATGGCACTCTCGCCACCGTCGACATGAGCAAAGACGAATTTGGTCATGCCCGCCTGGGCGGCATCGCCGCCATTCTTGCCGGCGAGATTGAACGCCGCACCGGGTTTGAGACCCGCACGGTCGTCCTGGGACACGTGCAGCGCGGCGGCTCTCCGAGCGCGTTCGACCGCATGCTGGCGACACGCTACGGTCTGGGAGCGATTGATATGGTCCACCGTGGCGAGTTTGGCTGCATGGCGGCCCTGCGCGGCAATAAGATCGTTTCCGTACCCCTCGCCGACGCCATCGCCAAGAATCGGACTGTCGACCAGGAAACAATTGACGTGGCGTCTGGCATCCTCGACAAGCTAACTTCGGACAAATTGCCGGTAGGAAAATAAGCGGGCGTCGGACTCGGGCCTCGGACTGCCTGGGTCCCAGCAAAGGTCTGAAGTCCGCGGTCCGAGGTCCGACGCCCGATGACAATGGCCCTCTTCGCGTCGTCGTTGATCCAGTTCATCGAATTGTTATTAGTTATCGCCGCCCTGGCGATCATTGCCCTCGCCTCTCGCAAAACACGAGGCGCGACTGCGCCGCCTGCCGGCTTTCGATACGTTGAAAAACGTTTTCTCCAATTGGCCAGGAGAAAAACGCTGTCTGTTGTGGTGGTCGGGCTGCTGGTGGTCACGCTTCGCCTCTCCTTGATTCCGGTCCTTGGGATTCCCGCGCCACGCTGGAATGACGAATTCAGTTACCTGCTAGCGGCGGATACCTTCGCGCACGGACGCGTTACAAATCCTCCCCATCCCATGTGGGTGCACTTCGAGAGCTTTCACATCATTCAACAGCCGACGTACATGTCCATGTATCCTCCCGCGCAAGGACTTGTTTTAGCCGCCGGCGAGCGACTTGGGCATCCCTGGATCGGGGAACTGCTCATCACTGCGTTCATGTGCTCGGCCATGACGTGGATGTTGCAGGGGTGGCTGCCCCCGGGATGGGCGCTGCTGGGCGGAATGCTGGCGATGTTGCGACTGGGAATGTTGAGTTACTGGATGAACGGCTACTGGAGCGCCTCAGTAGTAGCGCTGGGCGGTGCGCTCGCGCTGGGAGCGCTGCCTCGCCTGAAAAAACACGCGAGTATCATCGATGCTGTCATCCTCGCCATCGGCCTGGCGATTCTCGCAAACAGCCGGCCTTATGAAGGATTGATCTTTAGCCTCCCGCTAGCCGCAGCGCTGGCCATCTGGATGTTAGGTAAGCCTCGTCCTGCGATTTCCTTTTGCCTCGGCCGCGTCGTATTGCCCATTGTTCTCGTCCTCGCGCTGACCGCGGCGGGGATGGGTTACTACTACTGGCGGGTAACCGGCAGTCCTTTCCGGATGACGTACCAGGTGAATCGTGACACCTACGCCATGGCGCCATATTTTCTGTGGCAGTCGCCAAAAGCCGAACCGACTTATCACCATGCGGTCATGCGCGATTTTTACCGCCGGGAACTGAAAGAATTCGAGGAATACCACACCCTCAGCGGCGCCGCCTATCGCACCTGCGAGAAGCTCGCGGGATCGTGGAAGTTCTACTGCGGGCCTTTGCTGACTATTCCGTTGTTGGCGTTCCCATGTATCCTGCGCGATAAGAAGATGCGTTTCCCCCTGCTGGCAGGAGCGTTCTTCCTGCTCGGCGTCGCGGTCGAAACCTGGGCGCTGCCCCACTACCTGGCTCCCGCCACCGGCCTAATGTATCTCGTGCTGGTGCAGTGCATGCGCCATCTGCGGTTGTGGCGCTGGCGGGAACAGCCGATCGGAGCGGCGCTGGTGCGAGCCGTTCCAGCCATCGCATGCGTTATGGTCCTATTGCGCGTCGGTGCCGCGGTGGCACACGCGCAGATCGAACCGCTGTGGCCCCGGGGAAACCTGGACCGGGTTGCGATTACACGCGAATTGGAAGCGACGCCGGGACGCCATCTCGTAATTGTTAGTTACGGACCGCATCACGATTTGAATTGGGAATGGGTGTACAACGCGGCAGACATCGACAACGCGAAAATTGTGTGGGCACGCGAAATGGGCGCTCGGGACGACCAGGAATTGCTCAATTATTTTCATGATCGAAAAGTCTGGCACGTGAATGGCGACGAGTCTCCAGCAAGGCTCGAGCCATGAATACTGAATTGTGGCTCAGCGCCAGAAGAATTCGTGTTCACGGTCTCCTGCTCGCTCTGTCTCTGTGGACCGTCTATGCCGTGGACATGTCCACGCCCGGGTTACTCGACCGCAACGGTCTGGTCAAGGGCACTGATTTTTTGCACTTCTACACGCTGGGAAATCTCGCGCTCCGGGGCCACCGCGATTTTCTGTACAACATGCGAGCCCAGGCTGAACTGGCGCGCGAGTTTGTGGGGCAGGCGCCAGATACCGTTTACGTCCCGCTTTACGGGCCGCAGGTTTCATCGCTCTTCGCGCCCCTGGCCAGATTGCCTTACGCATACGCGCTCATTGCCTGGCTGGCAGCGAACGTGCTGATTTATGCCTTCTGTTGCCATGCCGTGTGGAAGCATTGTCCCAGCCTTCAGGCCGACGGCTGGACTGTTCTGATTCTGGCGATTGCCTTCCCCGGATTTTTCCATCTGTTGGCCTGGGGACAAACCTCCGGCCTCGCGCTTTTGTGCTTTACCCTCCCCTTTCTCGCACTGCGAAGCGATCACCGCTTTCTGGCGGGACTAGCCATCGGTTCGCTTATCTTCAAACCGCAACTGGGACTGGCTGCGGCGGTCGTCTTCGTATTTGCGCGTCAATGGCCAGTTGTAGCCGGAGCTGTGACGGCTGCCATCATCCAGCTCGGCACGGCTTGGATACGTTTTGGCAGCGAGGTCATGCGTGCCTACCTGGACGCGCTGATCCATGTTCGAGAGGTTTTGCCGTTGCTGGAACCCCGGTTATATCAGACCGACTCGCTGCGTTCCTTTTGGTCTCTCCTGCTGCCGTGGCCGCGCGTCGCACTGGCCTTGTACGCAATCACGGCTATCGCCAGTCTGGTGATGGCGGTTCGATGCTGGCGAAGCGCAGCGCCGCTGGCGGTCAGGTTTTCGGTGCTGTTGCTGGCCACGGTGCTGGTGTCGCCACATTTGACGGTATATGACCTGGTCATTCTTGCACCGGCATTCCTGCTTCTCGGCAACTGGGCAATAGCGCACCGCGAAAACGCGTTCGCACCGCGGATTCGCGAACTTCTTTATCTCTGCTATCCCTTGTTCCTGATGGGACCGGTAGCCCGGATCACTCACTTGCAACTTTCGGTTGTCGCCATGGCGGCGCTGTTGTGGATCACCCGGCAAATATCTCTGCGCAGCTTTTCTCCTGCATAAACTCTGTCATCCTGAGCGGAGCTTTACCGTTCGCTTGCGATGAGGAAGCGGAGTCAAAGGACCCCTATAGATCTGCACATTAGAGCGCGGAGTGAGATGTTTACAAATCCCTGGACCTCAACATCGTGAAGCTGGCAGGGTTCGTTCGACTGGGTATCTGCTTCGCCGAGCGAAGCAGATCCTCCGCTTAGGATGACAGGCCGAAGAGGAATGTCAACGCTTCCGGAAACCGTTTCGCCCACTCCGTTTCGCTGTGAGTGGCGCCTTCGTCAATCTTCATCCGCAAGCGCCCTTCGTCCAACCCAGCGCGGCGAAGGGTCCGTCCCAGCTCGCGGACATCGTTTACCACCTGGCGATCGCGATCTTCGCTTCCTGCTTCCTTGGTCCCCATCGCCATAAAGATTCTCGCCGGCCACTGCCGGAAAGCGCGACTCGACTTCAAGAGTTGCCGGTTGGAGACGAAAAGAGATGGACTCTCCAACAGCAAACGACCGAAAATTCCGGGGCGATCCATTACGGTGTACAGCGCGATGATCGCACCCAGAGATGAACCGCCCAGGCCAGTATTCTCGGGCCCTCGCGCGATGCGATAACGCTGATAGAGAAACGGCATCACCTCGTTCATCAGAAAATCCGGGTAACGCTTGCCTTGCGGCCGCATGACGGGAGGATTGAGCGCCCGGTAAGGCAAGTACTCCCGCGCGCGGTCCTTCTGCGCGTTATCAATTCCCACGATGATCAGTGGAGGAATTTTGCCCTCGCGAATCAGGCGATCGGCGGCTTCGTCGGCTTGCCAGTCCACTCCAATGTAGGCCGTCGCCGGATCAAACAGATTCTGTCCGTCGTTCAGATAGAAAACCGGATAGTGGCGGGCCTGATTCTCGGGTGCGTTGTATCCGGGCGGCAGCCATACGCGCAGCATGCGGGTATTGCGGAAAATTCGGCTTTGCAATTCGTGCAGCCGCAACTCTCCCGCCAGTTCTACATCGTCGGTGCCCGGGGATGATGTGGTTTCTTCCATGGGTATCAGTCAGGCTGCCGGATTCGACGCATCCATAACAGTGACGAGAGTACCGCGATGCTCAAAATCAAAGCCAATGACGAGAGGCACAAAATGCACCATGTGGTCAGCACCAAACCCTCGATGTAAGTGAGGTAGAGTGCGAAACCCAATCCACCTAGCGAACCCATCGCCAATAGCGCCGGAGTGTCGGCCCGATCCCGGTAGAAGGTCGACAGCACCAGCACAGTCAGATATCCGGCGAGGCCGATCAAGGCCACGGGAACGCCCAGGACCGTTGAATAAGTGCTGCGGTTCACGATGTCGCAGTTGAAGTTTTCACCGATGTCGCAGTAGGCGGTGGCCGAAGTGCCGTAGTGATGATAGAGCGATACCGACGAGACCACTGCGCCAGCTGCAGCCAGCACCGCAATCAACAGAAGAATGCGCCGGGCAAAACTCGGCGTACCGGACACCGTCATGGCAGGCTGCATCCGGTTTTGGCGCCGAGCGTCTGCAAGGCGAGAGTGCCTTCCATACGTTCTGCGTCCACAAACTGCCAGGTGGGAAAATGTTTTATCCCGGCATCTTTGCAGACCTGGGCCTCGTCATGCGAGCCTGGGACGCCGCACTCGACATAGGGAACGTATTGGAAAGATGAACCAAACATCTCTTTCTGGTCGGCACAATGCGGACACCAGTAGGCGCCGTACATCCTCGCCTGCTTTCCCGCCAGGCATTTCGCGAACGTATCGAGGCGGCTGCCACGTTTGCGAAGGCCTAAATAAATTACCGCCGCAAAAGCGGCAACGATCAGCGCGGCGGTGACGACTTTTCGCAGCGACGATAACTCCGGTTGCGTCTTTCGCCCGCGATTTTTTTCGTCTTTCGCCATGGAATCTTCTTATACCACGACGTTCAACGCGGAAGGCAGCACATCAAGACTCTGGCAGTGCAAGGTGAGCACCTCGCCATCGACCATGACGTCGACCGGAGAGTCGAGGTCGAAATCAATGCGCTTCGCTGGCCGCCGTTCCGCCAGGGGATGATTGATGTGCGTACCGTCATAGAGCGTAGGCAGATTGCGGATAAGTCCCAGACGCCCAATCGGGCCCCAGCGTACGAACTCGATGAGCCCGTCGTTCACCTCGGCCTTGGGAGCAATCATCATGGTGCCGCCGGTGAACTTACTGTTGCTGAAGGTGAGGAACAAACACGGCCGCCGATCGACTTCCGATTCTCCATCTACTCGCAGCGGAAAAGGGCGCCGCCGGAAACGCGCCAGGCTGATGAAAATGGATGACTGATAACCTATCTCTCCCCATCCGCTGAAACGGCGGGCGCGCAGCGTGGCCACATCGGCAGAAAATCCCATGCTTAGAAGATTGATGTAATGCAGCACTCCGGATTGGTGGGTAAGTCTCAGAACATCGCAAGGAATTGAGCGCCGGGCCAGCAATGCCTCAATGGCGAAATCGACTCCGCGGTCACTGAAGTCGCGTAAGAATGAGTTGCCCGTCCCAAGCGGCAGAAACGCCAGGGTGGCCGGCTCGCGTGTCTCAGACGGAAAGAGTCCGTTGACGACTTCGTACGAAGTTCCATCTCCGCCGACGGCGATAAACTTGCGATAGCCCTGCGCGTAAGCGTCGCGGACCAACGTCGTCGCCTGGCCCGGGGCGCTGGTCTCAACCACATTCAGAGTGATTCCACCGGCCCGCAGACGATCAATCGCTGGTGCTACCAGCTTGCGACAACGTCCCCCGCCTGCCGCCGGATTGACTATCGCAAGAAACGTTTCGGAATCGGTCACCGTTGGCGGCTCATGGTTATAAAGTTCAACTCTTATGGTTTCGACTTCTATAGTTCAATAACGGCGGCGCGGCTGAGGGTCTTGCGGATCTCTTCGGCCAGAACCACGCGCTTGATTTTCATGGCAGCGGTACGGGGAAAATCCTTCTCCCAGACCAGACATCCTCCCACCCGTTTGAAATCGGGCAGACGCCGGTTGCGCGAAATAATCTCCTCCTTCAATGATTCGTTGAATTCCTGCGCTTGACCTTCTTGCCCCTGCTCCAGGCGGATGACGAGGATCAGCATTTCATGGCCCAGACTCTTCGCTGGCCAGATGTAGTTGGCCGCGAAGATGCAATATTCCTTGACCGGAAGACCGTCAAAAGCAGTTTCAATGTCCTCGGGATAAATATTCTTGCCGCCTTCGGTGACGATCATGTTTTTCTTGCGGCCGAAGAGTTGTAGATGACCGCTGCTGTCGAAGCGGCCGAGATCGCCCGTGAGGAGCCAGCCGTCCACAATCGTTTCCGCGGTCAGTTCGGGATCGTCGAGGTAGTGCGACATCACGGTCTTGCCCGTCGCCGCGACTTCGCCAATTCCTTCGGAGTCCGGATTCAGTACACGCAGTTGCACGCCGGGCAGCGGCTTACCCACGGTGTCGGCGCGGAAAGGCCTTAGATCATTAAGCGTGAGCACAGTGCCGGCTTCGGTCAACCCATATCCGTTCGCGACCGGCACGCCCAGATCATAGAAAAACTGTAAGGTCGACGGCTCCATGAACGCGCCGCCCGTGAACATGGCGCGCAGTTCCCCACCAAAGGCTTTATGCACCTGGCGCAACATGACGCGGCTCAAACGCACGTCCGGGCGCCAGCCGGTAAAGAATTTGTTCACCGCAATCGATCGCTCCAGAACGAACCGCTTGGATTTGGACAGGGCGTCGAACTTGGCTTTTAGACCTCTCTCCAGATTCTTGAGCACCATCGGGACCAGGCTCACGTAAGTGATCCGGTAACGGACAAAGGCGTCGCGCACATACTCCGGTCGCAATGTCCGCAGATGTACGACGCACGCTCCACACACGAATGGTCCAATAAAACCAACCATGAAATCGATGGCGTGGTTCGTGGGCAGAATACTCAGATAGCGAACCCCCGGCCAGAAGGGATACAGGCTGATCAGCGCCTTGCACTGCTCCAGATAATTATCATGGGTAAGCACGCATCCCTTGGGATTTCCGCCGGTCCCTGAAGAATAGACAATGCACGCCACATCCTGACGCTGGCGAGGAACGAAGACGGGATCGCCCTTGCGGCGAAAGTCCTCCCAGCGGAATGCGCCCGCGAGTTCCGCTCCTGGCGGCGCTTCCGTAACCAGAACGGTCTGCACTTTGTGATCTCGAAATCCTGGCGCCTGAATCATCGCGCGCCACAGGTAATATTCAATCACGAGGAATTTCGCCTTGCTATGCGCCAGCAGTTGCAGATGTTCCGCCGCGGTCAGCTTGTAATCCAGCGGAACCAGCACGCCGCCCTGGTGAAAAATGGCGTAGGCGGAAATCAGCCACTTCGACTGGTTGGTCATGATGATCGCGGCCCGATCACCGGGGCTGAACTCGGCGTCTTCAAAGGCGCGCGCCAGCGGCATCGCCATTTCCTTGAAGTCGGAATATGTCAGGCGGGTTTTTTCTTTGTCGCGATCGGACTCGATCAGGCAGGTTTCGTTCGGCCAACGTTCGAGCGCCTCGCGCAGCGCGGCGCCCAGGCAAGTGTATTGGTCGAGGTTGAGCATTAAATAGTTATTTCACCACAGTTCGTTGGCCTAAGCCGAAACGCCTATTGATCAGTTCACTACCCACTGGGAACGGAGGACTGCAAACTGAAAACCGGGGTGTCTTTCCAGTTCGCTATGCAGGCAAACGGCAGGAGTATGTAAAAGAAATCGAGACTGCACGGGTTCACAGGCGCGCTTGTATCCGGCCGGCCAGCGTCCTGAAGTCGGAGACTCCTTGCAATTCGTAATCGGGGAGTTCGACCTGGAAGTGATGCTCCAGCCGGGTAAGCAGATCCAGAGCCTGCAAGCTGTCGATGCCGAGGGTCTTGAAGAAATCGTCGTCAGGAGTCAGTTTCTCGCGTGGCACCTTGAACTGCGCCGCCGCAAGATTAAGGATCTCGTCCAGGGTTTTTTGACTGTCTGCCATTGCTTGTCTCATTCTATTCGAAAGATGTCAGGGCAAGTAAGGCTGGGCATCTTTGCTCTCCACGAACTTCTTCAATCCGGCCTCCACAGCCGGCTGGATGAACAGCTCGCAGAAAATATCAATCTCGCGCCGCAACTCTTCATACGGAATCGGCTTGATGAACTTCTTTGCCGCAATCGCCGTGCGACGATCAAACTTTCCCAGCTGTGCGGCGGTGCCGCGAGCCGCCTTCAGCGACTCGCCTTCGCCGACTACCTGGCTCACGAGCCCGACTTGCTGAGCCTTGGTGGCATTGAAACTGCGGCCGGTTAGCAACAAATCACGCACCACGGCATTTCCCAGATCGCGCTTCAGTCGTGGAATCCCGCCAAATCCTGGAATCAAGCCTAACCGCAATTCGGGAAAGCAGAAGCGCGCCATTTTGTCGGCGATCATCAGGTCGCACACGAGGGCAATCTCAAAGCCACCGCCGAAGGTTACGCCGTTAAGTGCGGCGATAGTAGTAAGGGGCGAGCTGTCGATGGCATTCATCACCCGGTGGATGCGCTCCAGAAATTCGCGGACGCCGCGTGCTGCCGATGATTTTTCCATCCCCTGCGCGCCGTGGTAGAGCTCGCGCAAGTCGGCTCCGGCACAGAATCCTGATTTCAAAGTGCTGTAGAGAATCAGCGCATGGGCATCGCTCTGCAGACCTTCGAGCGCAGACACAAATTTCTCCAGCTCGGCCAGCGTGAGCGAACCGATCTCGTTGCACGGATTGCGATGCAGCGCCAGCTCGATGACGCCGTCTTTAAGCTCCCACGAGAGCGTCTGGCCTTGGAATTGATTCATCTTTATAAATTTCAATCAACCGATGCATGTGTTACGAGGGCGAGATGCCGGCGCTACCTTTACGACGCTTGCTTGACTGCGTACATTTCTTCAATTTCAACTTGCAGGCGCGCCGCAATCAGATCGCGCTTGAGCTTGCCATTTGCCGTCAGCAGCCCGTTATCGATCGAGAACGGCTCGGTGTGGATGTGAAAAGCGCGAATCTGCTTATAGTGCGGCAGCTGCGAATTGACCTCGTTCACGGCTGCCTGAGCTTGCTCCCGGGTGGTGCTCCCGGTCACGATTACCGAGAGATATCCGCGCCCGTTACCGACTAGAACTGCCTGCTGCGCGCCGGGCAGAATTTTCAGCAGTTCGTCCTCGATGGGCTCAGGCGCGATGTTGTGCCCTGATCCCAGGATGATCAGATTCTTAATCCGCCCGATAATGCGCCAGTTCCCTGCCGCGTCAACTTCGCCCTGGTCGCCGGAATGAAACCAGCCGTCGCGCAACGCTTTGGCAGTTTCCTCCGGCCGGTTCCAATACCCAGGAAAAATATTCGGCCCGCGCACCACGATCTCCTCGTTATCGCCAAGCTTCATCTCGATGCCGCTGATGGCGGGTCCCACGCGGCCGGGTTCCACGTGCCGAGGATCGTCCATGGTGCAGATGGCCGTGGTCTCCGTGAGTCCGTAGACTTGCAGCACCGGGATGCCCAGCATGTTGAAATAGAGCTGTGTGTCTACGTTCAACGGTGCCGAGCCGCAGATCAGTGCTTTCAGGTTCTCTCCAATCATCTTCTTGCGGATGGTCGGGAAAATCATCGTTTCCGCCAAGTACAGCCAAATCTTGTCAAAGAGACGCGTTTCCCCTTCCCGCTTGCGCATCCACGCTGCCTTAGCGCGACTGTAAATTATCCGCGCGAGACCGCCCGTTTTCCAGAGTTGCTCGTCCACCGCTTTGCGCATGCGCTCCAACAGGGCCGGAACATTGAGGAAGTAATCGGGCGCGGCCGCGCGCATTTCACCCGCCAGCTTTCCCAGGTCTGTATTCAGCGTCAGCCGGCTGCGCCGCAGAAGGCACGTGAGCAGCATGATCCATGAGCCGGCGAAACAGAAGGGCAGATAGTGAAACACGCGATCTTGTCCCGGCTTGCTTTCCATCGGCTGGCCCTCCATCAGCACATCCAGGCGTGCCGAGGTGCAGCCCAGCATGTGGCCGATGTTGCCTGCGGTCAGGATGACGCCCTTGGCCTCGCCCGAGGTCCCCGAGGTATAGATGATGGTGACGGGATCGGACTCCGCGAGTTTTGGGTTTCCGTTGACGCTCGCGCCAGCATGGGAAAATATCTGGTCGAACAGATATTGTGGAGGCGCCTCAGGCCACTCTTGCAGAACTCCATCGCGCAACCCGGCATCGCCGCAGCAGATCAGCGCAGGAGAGCAATCTTTCATCATGGCGACCAGCTCCGCAGCCGCCTGCCGCGCATACAGCGGAACCACGATTACGCCTTCCGCCATCAGGGCCAGGTCAAGCGTGACCCACTGAATGCCGTTGTGCGCCAGCAGGGCGCAACGGTCACCGTTCTTTAGTCCGCGCGAGGCAACAAAGGCCCGCGCCTGTCCGACCAGATTCAGGACCTCACGTGCTGTGACTGGGACTGGCTTGCCTTCGCGAATCTCCTCGAGCACGGTGGTGTCGCCAGCGGTGTCGAGTTGCGCGAAAATGTTTTCCAGAAAGTTCATCTGCTTGCGTAGGGGCAGGAGTTCTCATCTGACCCTGCGTGGTTCGTGCTAGCCGAATGCTTCCACCAACTGATGTAATCCCTTGCTCATCGGCGGCAGGTAATCCTCCCAGCTCCATTCTCCCTTGCGCGTGGGGAACTCGGGATAGCGGCGCTGTACCTCTTCTTCGAAGTACACGCCCATACGCGCCATTACTTTCAAATTCCTGACTACCGTTTGCCCGATTCCCACCGAGATCGCTTCGCCTTGCGTCGCCAACTTCTCGAGCGCCGCCATCAGTTTCGGTTCGAGGTCAGGATCATCGACGTTCATCAGCAGGTCGTGATGTCCACGCTCACGCATCAGGTTGCGGATGCGTTCGTCCATGGTGATCCCCGCGGAGGGAACCAGTCCAGGCATTGAGGTCACGATGCCGTGGTAGCGGGAGGAAACCATCATGTGGCAAGCCCTCAGAATGCTGACCAGTTCCTGCATCCGGTAATCTTCCGAACTCAGCACCGGCACGCCGCCAAGTTTTTCCGAAATGCGGCCCGCTGGTCGCGCGTCCAATCGTTCCGTGGCAGCCAGCACGACGAAGACTTTGCGTTGTTTGCGGAAAGCGGCGACCGCGTTGGCAATCGACGTCAGGTAATGCTCCAGCGCGCGATCGGCCGCCGGACCGGAATTGTGGAAGTACACCGAACGGTAGTGGCTATCCTTATAAGCCCCAGTCAGCGTGTGCGCCGCCAGCTTGGCCACCGATGCTTTGACCGGCCATTCAAAAGGATTGATCGGACACACCACCAGCACAGGCGTACTGCCATCCCAGCCAATTTTTCGCAGCACCGCCCGCCCATATTCCGGCGGAGCGGGATCGAATGTCCACGCCGTATCAGTGCCCAACTCGGTCGGCACTCCAAGTTCACGCAGGAGGGTGCGCGATTCCTCATTGCGCGTGATGACCAGAGAATTCTGACAGTAGCGGGCACACATTTTCGCGACCAGAGGATCCATGTGCCCCGCTTCCGCGCCGTAGCCGACGGAAAGTTTGTTCTGGGCCGCAGCAATGCCCAGGGATCCGATCATCATCGTAGTCAGAGCATTGGCAAACTTGCTCTTGAACATCGAACCTTCGCAGGCCACCACGCCGTGATGTTTGGGAACCTCGTCCGAAAGGAACGGCGGGAAAATATCCGGCAGATGCACTTGCCTCGTGCCGTCGAAGTAGCCGTCAGTGAACTTGAAATTCTGCGTCATCACGCTGAAGTCGGTGTTTTCAGCGCCCAGAATGTGACGGGTCTGGCGCAACATCTCTGAAACCCTGACGTCCGAGCCCATGTTGCGCGTGCCGTTGTATCCGGCAAACAGCAGCTTGAGCTTTTCACCGGGCTGCCAGGATTTGCCTTTGCCCATCATCCAACCCAGCTTGGCGGCTTCGATGCTGCCGCTTACCCAGGTTTCGAGGATTAGATCCATCATGCGGCCGACCCTCCGGCTTTCGTGCTGGGCCACTCTTGATATGGATAGGTAAAGTTGGTTTCACGGCTGAACTTGAGAAGCGGATAACTGTATTGCGAAAACGGCACCGGCTTCCGTCCCAGCTCCTGCGTGACGCGAGTGTTGTCGAACACTGTGTTCCATACCAGGTAGGGCATGAAGACTTTCATCAGCGAGGCGCCGTGACCCGTCGATCCTTTCCTTCGCGATAGGAAGTTGACGCTCGCGTCGAAGGGCCGGTCCAGAAACGGCAGAAAAATAGGGCCGCGTTTGTTTTGCGCTGCGGCCAGCGCGCTGGTCAACTGGCGGAAGGTCTGCGACTCCACGCCGGATGAGAGGTGATATGTGTCGTACAGCGGATTTTCCTTCTGGTGCAGCGTGGCAATCGCGTCCGCCACAAAATCGACATTCACGATGTCGATCTTATCTTTTGCCCGGAACGGCAGCACCGGCAGGCCAGCCAAAAATACGAACGCCTTTACCATGTCGAACTGCGTGGTCTCAGGATGGCGACTATCGCCCAGAACGATGCTAGGACGGAAAATTGTTTTAGGGACTTCGGGAAGAAGTTGCCGCATCATGTGCTCGGTAAATTTCTTGGTGCGGGCGTAGGGATCGTAGTCCGAGCGGTTCCAATCGATGGAAGCGTCTTCTGTGACCACTTCGTCTTGCCGCTTACCGGCTACGGCCACCGTGCTCACCTGGCTGAAGCGGCGCAGTCCGTGATAGTAGTTCGATTTCTGCGCCAGCAGCAGCACTTCCAGTGTGCCGCGCAGGTTTACGTTGAGGCAGGCCTTCTCCGATTTGCGGTTGAGCGATGCCGCACAATGAATGACCGAATCGGTAGTGTGAATCAGGCGATCGTAGTCATCATCGCCGAGGCCAAAGTGCGGCGCAGTCAGGTCGCCGCAAAAAACTCGCATGCGCGTCTGCAGATATTCGTAGAAGCGCGGAAACTCCAGATGCAACTGCAACGCCTGCCACAGACGGCCGGCGGCTTCCTGGGGATCGCGGGCACGAACCAGCAGGTTCAGCGAAGCGCCGTGCTGCTCCAGCAGGTTGGCCGCCACGTGGGCGCCTATATATCCGGTGGAACCAGTCAGGAATATCGCCACGTTGCTCCGTTAGTGCCGGTTTTGACCACTTCCCCATTTTCCTGGACAGCCGCGGGCTGCAAAGCACGCGACGGACGCGCCTCCAGTGGACGTCCTTCAATCAGAGGATAAGTCCACTTGCGCAAGGCGGGGATGTGAATGTTGATCCAGTAATCCCACCAGTCGATGGATCGCGTGTCGTATCCGAAGGCGGACTTCTCGTCCGCGGTCAGCGCGTAGGAGAGTCTCTCGACGTTGTCCGCGGAAAAATCCTGCTCATTGTGCAGAATGAACGGCTCGAAGAGCTTGATCAGCTTCTCTACCTTTTCCAGGTTACGTTCGGCGCGCACCAGCGGAGTTTTTTTCAGCGGCAACGGC
This sequence comes from Terriglobia bacterium, assembly GCA_963822555.1. Taxonomy (GTDB): domain Bacteria; phylum Acidobacteriota; class Terriglobia; order Terriglobales; family Acidobacteriaceae; genus JAIQFF01. Next base: position 750,778 of record CAWGHY010000002.1, on the reverse strand, counting down.
GACATGACGCGTTGAATGGATTTCACGATCGCCTTCTGCGCCGGCGCCGACATGCGATTGTAGCGCTCCTTTGAAACCGGGATCGCGTCCAGCCTTAATCGCAGCCAGTATTCCAGGCCTTCCTGAGCGCGGTAATGTTTGCGGTGGGCCAGAGAGGTCAGCTCAATGGAGCGGCGCATGTCGCAGGGATTGGTCACGGAAGTAGCCAACTGATAAAGCGGCTCGTGACGCCTTTCCACCAAGGCAGCCGCGATCAGAGTCATGCCCCGGCACACCGAATCCACCGGGATAATGTCGAGGCGCTTTTTCTCGTTGGTGGGAAGCTGGCGAAACGAAGTCCCCAGCAAATAGGAGAGCGAGGCGGAAGTGTTAATGCCCTCATTCCAGCCGACAAAAGGTTCTGCAACCGAGGTTTCGACGATCGCAGGCCGCACTACGGCGATAGGTAAACCAACTCCGTACTTCGAAATCAGCGATTCGGCCAGGCTCTTGGTCAGCGTGTAAGTATTGGGCCAGCCCAGTTCAGCCGCGCGCTTCATGCCTGCCTCGGTTAAGTGTTCGCGCAGCCAGCGGAAACGGTTCTTCCGGATCTGGTTCTCCAGGGCAGCACCGCTTAGATCTTTGGCCGCGTGCTCCTTACTCAGAGATTGCCGGCGAAGTTCTTCGTTCACCTCGGCGCTCTCGGCTCGCTGTTCGGCCTGCTTGACGAAGGCATGCAGCTCGCGCCACTCGTTCTCCGCGTCGAAAGTGGCAACTCCCGCCGGAGTGTAATCGGGCCGCATGATCTCGGCCACGCGACCGTCGCGTGCGCCAGCCACGTAGCAAGTCGAAAGATGCAGAAGCCCTGCATGATCTGACTGGCGCACGAACTCTACGACGTTGACTGCCGCATCGACGTTCGTGGCCAGCGCATCCCGCAAGTCGGGATTGAAGTCCGTAAGTCCTGAGCTGTTGATGATGAGATCGAGATTTTTTCGTAACGTCTGGCTCACCTCGGGCGTGAGGCCCAGGCCAGGTTGGCAAACATCGCCCTCGATCACTTCTACCCGGTCCCGGAGGAACCGCGAAAGCTCCGCGCCGTAACGTTCGTAGAGCGGGTCGAAGACGGGAGACTCTTCCACCAGTTTTTCAAAACGTCGCGCGGCGGGATTGGATTTCTGCCGCCGGATGAGCAGGTAGATACGCCCTATTTCGGGCAGCTCCATCAGCGTGTTTACCAGCCAAACCTTGCCGATGAAACCGGTGACTCCGATCAGCATCACGTGCTTGCCGGCAAGCGCCCGGCGAACCGACAGCGGGCCGGCGTGGCGGACGCCGTCAAAATAAACGATCGGTCGATCCTGGACTGGAAGTTGACGGGCGGCAGGAACCACGGCGGCTTCCAGAGCCTGCGCGTCCGTCAGGCCCAGATCGCGGACGAGGCGCTCTTCGGCTCGCCTGCCATCGGGCCCGGAGCCGTTAATCCCGGCAAACAAACCCCGCGGCCGCACCACGGGTTCAAGCAGTCTTCCCGTAGCGATTCCATCGCGGAATTCCAGGCGATTGGCGACCATCCATTTGACACCTAGATGCTGGGCCAGCGGACGCATGACATGTTCCAGCCCCTGGCTGACCAGAACGATCCCATCGCCAGCTTCAATGCGCGACTTAAGTAGTTCTACTCCATCGACTTTAAGGTATGGCTGTAACTTGTACTTGAAGTATTCTTCGCCCAGCAAATCGAGCCGGTCGCGGCTGATTCCACGCAGCACGGTGTGTACAACCCGGGTAGCAAAGACGCGATTCACCGCGTAAAGAACTGGCCGCAGTACAGCCATCACCAGAACGAGGCCGCGACGCACCCAGCGCTCCAGGAAGGTCTGCGCATTCCAGGTGAAGAAAGCCACCGGACGGACCGTGGTCAAGTCCGCGAGGCTGCCTTCCACTCGCCAGTACACCGGGGCGGTGGAGCGTGGATTGGGGGTGGGCTGTTCCAAACTATTTTTGTCCCGATACTCCGGGGCTGTTCCAGGCCGCAAGGCCGGAAGCCTATTGTAAACAATTGCGTCAAAAGGACGAAGAAGCTACTGTCCGGCTGTCCGGTACGGTTAAGGTGCGGGGTTATAGGCTTTATGCGAATCCTTGCCGTAGGCCAGAAGAGCCAGCGTACCGCTTACCGCCAGCAGCGCTCCGACCGCCAGCAGACCGCCGCGAAAACTACCCGTCCAGGTGCGGACCAGTCCAATGGTGTACGGTCCGAGAAAGCCCCCCAGATTGCCCAGAGAATTGATCACCGCGATGCCGGCCGCCGCCGAGGTCTCGGTCAGCATTTCCGTAGTGGTAGCCCAAAATGGGCCATTCATGGAAAATGCGCCCATCAGAGTCACACTGAGAAAAACCACATCGGCAGTGGTTGATCTGGAATAAGCCGCACAAGCCAGTGCGATGGCGCATGCAAATGCGGACCCAGCCAAATGCCATTTTCTATCCCCGGTGCGATCCGAACTGATGCCTACGAGCACCATCGCCACAATCGTTGCCAGGTATGGAATGGCCGAAAGCAGTCCGACCACCAGGTTGCTGGTGCCGGAGACATTGCGTAAGAGGCTGGGTAGCCAGAGACCGATTCCATACGCAGCCGTGGTCACACCCAGGTAAACCACGACCAGCATCCATACTCGGAGTTGCGTAAGCGCCGCGAATACGCCACCCGAAGCCCGTGGGTTTGGCCTCTCCTCTTGCGCCAATTGTGCGACTAGCCAGCCCCGTTCTTCGCTGGTAAGCCAGGTCGCGATTTCTGGCCGGTCGGTCAGATATGTGAGCGCAACCCCACCCAGGATGATTGCCGGCAGACCCTCGATGAGAAACAGCCATTGCCATCCCATCAGATGGGCTCCATGCACTCCCAACAGAAGGCCCGAAATCGGGCCACCGATTACTCCAGCCAGCGGAGCGGCGGTCATGAACAAAGCAATGGCGCGTGCCCGCGCCGCCGACGGAAACCACTGCCGTAAGTAGAGGATCATCCCGGGGAAGAATCCGGCTTCGGCCGCGCCCAGGAGAAAACGCAGGAAATAAAAGTCGCGCGGGCTGCCGACAAAAATCATCGACGCGGAAATAATTCCCCATACCACCATGATGACGGCGATCCACCGTCGCGCCCCGAAGCGCGCCAAGGCTAGATTGCTGGGTACCTGGAAGAAGAAATATCCAGCAAAGAAAATTCCCGCGCCCAGGCCATACACTTCGTCGCTGAATCCGAGCTGGCCTCTCATCTGCAGAGCGGCAAATCCCACATTGATTCGATCCAGGTAGGCGACGATATAAAGAAGAAACAGGAAGGGCAGCAACCGCCGGGTCAGCTTGGAGACGACGTAGGCGCCGAGGTCACTTCCCATTAGCGATTGCATAGGGGGCAATTATCCGGCCACATCCGTCAATCAACACTATTGAGGAGCATGATCCAGACTCAGTTGTCGCAAGATCTCACCGACGATCTCTTCTTCAGAACGATCGATGTCGACTGTGATGGCATCGTCAGGTTCTTCGAGCGCGGCGAATTGGCTGGCCAAGATCGTCTCCGAGGCGAAGTGACCGTGCCTTCGCCGCAGCCGCTGATAGATGAGGGCGTAACTTCCCTTCAAGTAAACGAACCTGGTCTCTCCGGTAATGCATAGTTCATCACGATAAGTTTTCTTCAGCGCGGAACAAGCCAGCACTACGTTCTTATGTTCCGCCACCCAGCCTTCCATGGCGGTGCGCAGAGACCTCAACCAAGGCGCCCGGTCGGCATCGTCCAATGCGATTCCTTGCCTGATTTTCTCGACATTTGCCGCCGAATGGAAACTGTCGGCATCCACAAAATCCCAGCCCAGCCGCCGGGACAGCAAGACGCCGATGGTCGTCTTCCCCGAACCGGTTACGCCCATGACCACCACGATCACAAGAGTGCGCTCGTAAACCCGGCAGGGAAATTCATGCTTAGATCTTTTATCACTGATTCGCAGATTTGCGAGCGGGAGATTTGGCGGGGAGTACACACCATCCAGCTGTCATCCTGAGCGGAGCGAGACGTTTCGCTTGCGAAACGAATCGCGGAGTCGAAGGACCCCTATCAGCTAATCAGTCCGTGGCCAGGGCAGGGGTCCCTCGACTTGCTCTCGCCGCGCCGAACGCCGCTCGAGCCGCGCTCGGGATGCCAGCCTTAAACCTTGCGCAGCTTGGTGACTCGGCCGGCCTCAACCCACTCCACTACGAAGATATTGCCCTCGTGATCGAAGCAGGCACCGTGAGGACAAACAAACCGCCCCGGCGCAAATGTGCCCGGAGCCTGGGTTCGAACCGTGCTCCAGTCCGTTTTCGAATATTCGCCTTCGCCCAGGCTCGCAATAACTTTGTTTTGCCGGTCGAGAATAGTGACTTTGCTTAATAGATCCGCAATCACGACATCGCCATTGCGCTCGTGTAAAAAACACGGCATCTTCGACGTGCCCTCGATGGAATCGATGTGCTTCCCTTCCAGCGTGAAGCGTTGCAGTCGGCTATTGCCGCGGTCGGTCACGACCAGGACGGGTGTCTCCGACCGCGTGTCCACCCAAAGACCATGCGGACAATCGACCTGATCGTCGCCTTTTCCGAGCCCGGCAAAGGTGCGTATGAACTCGGCCTTCGAATTGTATTGGTTGATGAAGCTCGAACCGTAGCCATCGCCCACGTAGATGTCGCCGTTGGGAGCGAATGCGACATTCGTCGGCCGGTAGGCAATGGCTGATCCGTCGCTTTTTGGTTTATAGGCCGGCGATTCCACCGGATATCCCAGGGTGAATACTTCTTCGCCCGTCAAAGTCCGCTTGGTGACGATGCCGTGCTGGTAATCGCAGAGGTAGAGGAACTCCTCGCTTCCTTCTTTGCGAATCGCCAGCCCGTGCGCTCCGCCTTTGAACTGCTTACCCCAGGAGCGGACAAATTTGCCCTTTGGATCGAAAACCACGAGAGTGTCCATACTCTCGCTCGCGGCGTTGACGGTGTGATGGATATAAATGTTGCCTTGCGAATCCTCGCAAACCCCGTGAGTGTTGCCGTATTTGATCGTTTGGGGCAATTCGCCCCAGTCGTGCAACGCTTCGTACTTGTGATCGCCGTCTCCAAGAACGGGCGGCTTGGTCCCCGCTTTGTCGGTTGCACCGAGCAAGACCGGGGCGGCAACGGCCACCCCCGCTGTGACTACAAAATCCCGCCGCGTGAGTTTCTCCAAAGAACGCTCCTGAAATTACTTGTAGTTCCGAATTATTTATTTCGCTTGTGCCACTGCCGTCTTCGAATCCACCAGCTTGGGATCGGCAAATTGCAGCCAGAAGCCCATCATCTCTTCGTCGCTGGGCTCGCCCCAGCGAATCGCCTTCGAAGGATCGGGATTCTGAGGATTCTTCAACGAATTATCGAAGTAGGCCGTGGTCACCAGTTCTGTGCCTTTGGGCAACAGGAACTGGTGTTTCAGGAAATAAGTCTCCTGCCAGCGGAAGTCATAGTTCGGCACGTTCAGGATCACTTCATGGTGGCCATCGGGATAGAAGGCTTCCGTCTTCATGCTCTTGCCCCGGAAGTGCATGTGTGCGGTGTAAGCCACCGCGGTCACGTCTTTCGGCAGCGTGAAGCACGAAGTGACTTTGTGGTTGTCGTCGTTCGGTGGAATCAAAAAGAGATTGTTCCAGATCTCGTATTGCCCAATCTCATGCTTCACCGGTTCCTTGGCAAATACCAGACCGATACTGGTGCGATCCTTGACGTCTTCGCCGCTGTGATTGCTGTAGTGCACCTGAAACTGCAGATACGAGCCGGCTGGAATTCTCAAGGCGAATCCGGGAGGCCGAGTCTCCGCCAGGTGTCCCGGCAGATAGATGCCCGGCACGATATTTATATATCCAGAGGGCTCGCCGGGAATTCCACCGCCGTCCGGAGACGAGCATCCGTCGTCGAGCACGGGCGCGTCTTTTCGGATGTGCAGGACCTTGCCGGTGCGATAGTGATATTTATCCACACCCGCGTCGGCCTTGGCATGCTCCGCTTCTTCCTTCACAGCCTTGTCGGCTGAAACCACCGAAACTGTCGCATGGTGCACCACGCGCCGGTCTCCGGGAAGCACCTCGGCCGCCTGAATCCATTTATCTTCCGTGAAGTTGGTAGGAACGTAAATGTATTCGTAGTCGTCCATGGTAGAAGCACTCACCAGCGTCTCGGGAATGCTCAACACCACGTCGGGCTTAATGTGCCAGCCCTCCGCAAAGACGGGAGCAGGAGGCAGATCCTTGGGGTCCCCTTCTTTGGCGCCTGTTCGCACCCAGGAATCAATGGTGGCAATTTCCGCGTCGGACAGCCGGGGATCGTTCACGAAATCGCCCACGTTGGGATCGGCATGCCAGGGCGGCATCTTGCGGCTGACTACCGCATCGCGAATCGGTCGCGCCCACATGCGGCTGTCCTTATATGTCATCAGTGACATGGGAGCGATGTCATTGGGGCGATGGCAGACGACGCAATTCTTGAAGAAAATCGGAGCTACGTCGCGGTTGAAAGTGACTTCTTTAGGAACGCTCGCCTGCTGGGCTGCGACCACCGGTGCCAGCCCACACACGGCAGAGAAGACCAAAATCAAAGCAACTCGATGAACCCCCATACCCAACCCCCTATGTTGCCAGGCCCATCCTGCCAAATCTCTTCGCCGAGCCATTGTAAGGCGATACAAGGCGGAACTCCAGCGCCCACATTGATCTAGGCTGTCTGAGGCGGGAGGCGTACTATGGACCGGCCAACCAAATCGCACTCGCCCTGTCTCCCTGAAAGGTACCCCATGACGAAATCCGTTGCAGTCACCGTGCTGTCCCTCGCAACTCTGATCCTGCTCGTCGCAACGTCTGCGCAGGCAGCGGAACGGATGAAAAGTGGGCAATGGGAGAATACGTTCACGGCAGCAGGCCAGTCGCGCACCAGTTCTAAATGCGTGACTCCACAGGAGGTGAAGGCCATCAATGGGACTCCTGCCGAGGTGCGTGCAGAGGTGGAAGAAAAATCCGCTGCCGGGAGCTGTAGCGTCGAGAACTTCAAGATGGAAGGCGACGTCGTTTCTTACACCACCAACTGTGCGGGAACTTCGACCACCGAGACGACCAGTTATCACGGCGACACCTTCGAGATGGTGATGTCTACGAAGGGGGCCCCAGATAACGCTACGGCTCACGCCAAAGGCCGACGACTCGGCGCTTGCCAGTAAACTGACACACCAATGTGGGGCGGACACTCTTGTCCGCCGCCTTTGAAGTTGACTTATGCGTTCGACGTTCGAAAGCTAAATCTAAGTCAAAAACGGCGGACAGGAGTGTCCCACACAGTCCAAGATTAACTTTGAGTACCGCTTGACGGATCGTTAAGAGCGATCAGTTTGCCTGGCGGATAATCCGCTTCGGTAAGGGGATTTTCCGGATCCGCGTTTTTTATAGTTAGGACGTCCCCGCTGCGGATCCCACGGAGAACGAGGTTCTGATCGTCAATGGCGATAACTCTGTATCTTTCCCCGAATATCGCATTGTTGCCCATGAATGGTTAGATGCGAAAATCTTCGAATGAGGTACAAGAATACCAGACCTGGGTTAACTATCGGACTGCCCCGCCAAGTTCATTCTTAAGATTCACTTAGCTCGGACTATGCCGGAAGTTTTGCGGCCAGCACATCAATTTTTTCAATGGATGGCGGTTTGGCCAGCAAATCGGAGGCCTTTGCCATCAGCGCCGCAGCTACGCGTCCGGAAAGGTGCGCCTGCCGGCCGGCGTCGTCGGGAAAGGCGTCAAAGATGCCGAAGACCGATGGCCCTATTTGGATGGCGAACCAGGCTATCGTGGCTGGCTCCCCTTGTACGATGGCCAGGCCGCTACGTAGAAAATCGGCAACTTCTTTTTCCTTGCCCGGCTTGGCATCCAGCCGGACCCAGAGTGCAACATGAACATCAGCCATAAATAAACTCCAGTTTGAATGCGGTGCTTACAGAAGCCACTATAGCGCAGCTCCAGATGAGGATTGTCACGGTTCTGTTTCTCGGTCCGCTCATGAGGACGGGCGTCCCCCGGTCCAGCCGGGGAGGACGGGCAAGCAAAGACGGGCGGGACGCCCGTCCTCCATTAATTTTCAAAACGAAAAGGCCGCCGGAGAGGCGGCCTTTGAAACTAGAAACCAGAAACCGGAAACTGACTCTCAGTCTCCCAGCACCGGCTCCGCTTCCGACTTGGTTGGAGCGGGAGCGATGCCCCCATTCGATGGGTTGGACAATGCGCCTAGCGGAATGAAGCCGTTCTCGGCCACCACCGGCTTCTCTTTCAGCACGACTTCGCGATAGAGCGCCGCCATGCGGGCGTTGTATGCCGGGTCTTCTTTCTGCTTGGCGTCGCGAGCCCGCATCTTTTCTTCACGCGAGTTCTTCGCGATGCCCAGTTTGTCCAGATCGTGCTGCTCTTCGTTGGTGACCAGTTCTTCCTTGAGAACCAGCGCGTGCTCGACCGAGTCCATCTTTACGTTCTTGCCACCCGCGAAGATTTCGTGGCGTCCATGCTCCTCGTACCACTTGGTGAGCGTGGCCGTCATGTGCATTTTCTCAATGATGTTGCGCCAGCCTACGCCCGTGTTGTAGGCGCAGAAGGAGATTTCGCCTTCCTGAGTGGCGTAAGGAATGATGCACTGCTCGGTCCGCCGGAAGTCGTAGTTGAAGAGATCCTGGAACCACATTCCCGCGATGAACAGGAAGTTCCAGCGGTCCTGACGGCGCTTCATGACGTCGTCAATCGTGCGGTCCGGACCGACTTTGCCGTAGTTCTTGCCCGTAGCGTTGAAGTTCTTATCGAACTTCTTGAGCAGGTCCATCAGCTTGAAGTGGGTCGGCGACTGGAAGGGATCGTAATTCTTCATCAGGCAGAGCGCCATGCCGACAACAGTCAGGAACTTGCCGCGAGCAGCGTCGTTGACCTTGGCAATGTCCTTGGCCAGTTGGTCGCCGTGCAGGAAAGCCGTGACCGGAACCGCTTCCTTGGTTTCCTTGTCGATCATTACCGCCATGCCGGTTCCGCAATTGGGATGGCAGCCACAGCTCAATTGGCCCCAATCGTTGTTCGAATCGTTGACGTGCATCAGGTCGGCCCAGTCGGAGAAGGTTCCCATGAATGAAATCGGGAACCAGTCGCGGGCGGGCTCGCCGAGGCCAGTCTGATTCTTTACGTCGTGCGCCAGATGAGACAGCGTGTAGCGCTGCGCTTCGCGGCGATCGTCGGTGACAGCTTCATCCCTGCCGGTAAATGACACCGGTTGAAACGACAGGAATCCGATGGTCTTGGGATTGTCCAGCGCGAACTTGATGATGCGTCCTACCTGCTCGTTGTTGATGCCATTGACGATAGTCACGACCGGAACGATCTCGATGCCCGCCTTGTGCATGTTCTCGATCGCCTTCAACTTCACGTCGAACAGGTTGCCAACCTTGCGGTGAGCGTTGGCGGCGTTGCCGATTCCGTCGAACTGGAGATAGGCATAACGCATGCCGGCTTCAGCGGCTTGCTGTGCGAACTCGAAGCTCTTGGCAAATTCGATTCCATTGGTCGCGGCCTGCACTGAGTTGTATCCCACCTTACGGGCGTAGCGGACGGCATCCAGGAAGTACGGCGAAAGCGTGGGCTCGCCACCCGAGAACTGCACCGACATCTGGCGGCGCGGCTTGATGGTGATGGCGTTGTCCAGCATGGTCTTGATGTCTTCCCAGCTCAATTCATGGACGAAGCCAACCTGGTTGGCGTCCATGAAGCAGGGGTCGCACATCATGTTGCAGCGGTTGGTCAGGTCGATGGTGAGCACCGAACCGCGACCATACTTCACGGTCGAAGACCCGTGATGATGCAGCTTCTCGTCATTGTGGGCGCGAATGTCGCGGCCGGGGAATACATCTTCGAGGTGCTTCGAGAATTCGGTGTCGATCGACATCACATCTTCAAAGTGGCCGTGGATGGCGCAGTCTTTTACCATCAGAATCTTGCCGTCGCGTTCGACGATTTCGGCCTTAATTTCGCCGACCTTTTCGTTCATCAGCACTTCGTAAGGCAACTTGCCGTCGAGGATCTGCTGGCGGATTTCGGGGATGCACTTGGGGCACAGAGAATCAGTGGAGCGCGGCCAGCCCAGCGGCGGCTTGGTCTTCTCGTAGGACTTAAGCAGCGGCTTCTCCGACCACTTCGGCGTCGGCGAGGGGTTCTGCTTGATCTTATTCAGACCGTTGAACACCACCCACGCGCCTCTGGCGGCGACCGTGACTGCCTTCTCTACGTATTTCACTGGCTTGTGCATGCGTTCTCGCTTTCCTGAGCTGGTATACCGCTGTGAAATCACCGCGGATTCCCGATTTTAACTATGTCCGACCGAGCTTTACCCGGTTCTGATATGACCTTCAACGGAGAAGCGCCCTTAGCGTCTTCCGCCTGATGGATTGACCTAGCTTTATGTTATTGAAGGCATGGGAGAAGGACGAGAACATGTCAACGAAAGGGGAAAAATGGGGGTTTAGTGGGGCAATCGAGCATTGGATGGCGTGTAAAGTATTGAAAAGGAAGCGATTTCTTTGCGAACTTTACGGATCCCCTTGCGACCTTTCCACTCACAAGATCTTTAACCGCAAAGAACGCAAAGAAATTCCGCAAAGGCCGCAAAGAAGGTCAATCCTCTTTTACCTGTCGGTATTTCTCGAGAACATCCTCCCGAGAGATCACGCCCTCCAGGCGCCGGAAATCTGCGCGGTGCACTACTGGCACCAGCGCGGCCTGATAGACATGGCGCAATGCAGCTTCGAGGGTCAAGTCCGGATGGAGATAGGGTAAGTTGCGGGTCGCGAGAGTTGATCCCAAAGACATTTCCCCCTTGCCTTCGCCATGAAGTCGTTTCAGCTCGTCAAAGGTGATACTGCCCCATCCGCTGGGGTTCATGCGAACCAGAAACGTTCCCTGCAGATCGCGAAGCCTTCGCATTGCTTGGTCCACCGAATCCTGAGAGTCCAGCACAGGTTCAGGAGGCGGTTTCATGGCATCTTCCACACGCAAGACGACCTGTTCCCGCTGCTCCTCCAAAGAGGGCAAGTCGAGTCCATCCTGACGAGTGAGCAGATCGAAAATCGGCGTGGGCTGAAGGCCGCGCGAAATGACATAAGCCAGGGTGTTCGCAACGATCACGGGAACAATAATGGAATAGTTCCCGCTGACTTCAAGCACCATGAAGACCGAGGTCATGGGCACGCGCAGAAACGCCGCAAAGAGTACGCCCATGCCGACCAGAGCATAGGTCGCCGTCGATCCCGTCAGGCCAGGATATAAAGCGCGCTCCAGTCCTCCGACCGCTCCACCCAGCATGGCTCCGACAAAAAGTGTGGGCGCAAACATTCCGCCCGGAGCGCCGCTCACGAAGGAGAGCGTGGTGGCCACGATCTTCAACAGCGCCAGGATGGCCAGCATTTTCCAGGTGAACTGGTCATGCATGGCCTGGTCCATGAATTCGTAGCCTGCGCCCATCACCTGGGGAGCACCCAGGAAGCCAATCAAACCGATTATGAGTCCAGCGGCCGCCGGCTGAAGATACTGAGTCCAACGCGGCCAGGCACGCAAGCGCGGTCGAAAATAGCCGATGGCCCGAGCAAAGATGACCGCCGCGAGTCCTCCCACGACTCCTAAAAATGCGTAGGCCAGCAACTCCGTGGGCCGCACCAGGCCAACCGCCGGAATGCGGAAAAGCGGCTCCGAGCCGAGAAACCAGCGCACCACCACCACGCTTGAGACCGCCGACAGCACGACCGAACCCAGAATACCCGCGCTCCAGCGGCCGATGACTTCTTCGATAACGAACAGCACGGCGGAAATCGGCGCATTAAACGCGGCGGCCAATCCCGCCGCGGCTCCTACTGGAGCCAACAGGCGCAAACGTTCGCGGGAAAGTTCGAGGCGCCGCCCTAGCGCCGAAGCCAGACTGGCGCCGATCTGCAGTGATGGGTCTTCCGGTCCCAGAGATTGGCCCGAGCCAATAGCCAGCGCGGCGGTGATGAATTTTCCCAGGGCGGTACGAAATGGAATGTAGCCGTTATATATGTACAGCGCTGCCTTGGTCTGATTGACGCCGCTGCCACGCACCAGGGGGAAGACGTGTATCACCAGCAGAGCCACGATCAAGCCGACGATGGTTGGAGTGAGAACCAGGCGCCAACTGTGAGGCTCGAGCACAGGCCCCAGAAGCCAGATTTTGGTCCAATCAATTGCCAGACGGAAACACACTACCGCCAGCCCGGAGAACAGGCCGATAAATACCGCTAGAAGAAGAAAGAAGCGCTCTTCACGGGATGTGCTGAGAGTGAACCAGGATCTGCCCCCGTGCGAGTGACCCGGATCGTCGCCGGGACCCAGGGCAGACGAAACTTCTGCTGGCTTCGTGGAAGTTCCAGTGTCGGTCATCGTTCCACTCCGCCGCGGTCCTGAGAAAGAAGGATGAGGGCCTGATCGAGACCCTGCGGGCTTCCGCACGAAGCCTGAGTCTGTTGTTCAATCTGGAAGATGATATCCATTACGTCATCCAGAACCACGCTGTTTCGCAGGTGCGACCGAACCAGCTTCTTCTGGGTTTCAAGCCACTGTGCTTTTAATGCCGGCAAACCCGACGACGTGGTCGGGCTCAGATCGATTCCCTCACGGTTGGCACAATCATCCAGCCGTTCTCCCGCTGCCTGAAACGCCGCCCGAAGACGCCGGTAGCGCTCGCCATCGGAGATGCGTGGAGCGTAAGGGTCGGCCTGCAACACCAGCGAGGCAATCTTGAGCAACTGCGCGGCTTGGGCATTTTCAGGGTCGATACGAAGAACATCCTGCAGATAAGTCTGAGCCGTCCGATAGCGGCCCAATTGAAAAGCAGCCTGCGCAGCTCCATAGAGGGCTGCCTGGTTGTCATGGTCGGCGCGCAACACTTCCTGAAATTGAGCCAGGGCATGCTCGTAATCCTGAGCCTGCGCGAACAACTGAGCGACGCGTACCCGCAAACTGGGGTCGCGGGGCAAAGCGGAAGCCATGGTGATGAGTTCCGCTTGCGCCTGGGGATAGGCTTTGTGGTCGATCAGGTATCCGATCAATTCGAATTGCGTATCCCGCCGCCGGATCTCCGGGTCGGCATGCCAAAAGCCATAGATGGCGTTGTGATAGTACTGAATGGTCCGATCGAATAATTGTTCGCGGGCAAACAGGCGCCCCAAGGCAAGGTTCACTGCTCCTTCCTGGGGTGAGCGCTCCCACAGGCTGATGAGGTAGGTTTCAGATTCGGCGGTCTTCCCCGTATCCCGCAAGGCCCGTGCCAGGCTCAGCTGATAATCAAAGTTGTCGCGGGCGTAGCTGAGGGCGGCACGAAAATCTCCCACCGCACGTTCTGGCTGTCCTGAACGTTGCGCCTGCAGGCCGCGTTCATAGAGATGGCGCGCCAGCGCCTTCTCCTGCTCATGAAAACGCGTAACCAGCCGGCTGACGCCCAGAAAGGCCACTACCGTCACCAGCATCAGGATCGCGAAGATTACGGGAGGACGACGCGTCAGACGCTTCAGACTCGCGACGTTCATGACTGAGCTGGCTCGATCATCGGTGGGCGATACTTATTCTAGATCATAGATGCGCCCAATGTAATGCGCGCTGCCACGAACCACGTGGCGGCAGCGTGGCCTGGTGCGGCGCGATCAGGTAATATACTTCGCGCTGCTCGACACGGCGGTCTCGCCCATCATGAATCGCGAATACTTTAAGGGATACAGCTCCGAACTGCATCGCGATATGGAACTGCTGGTTTTCGGACATGCGGGCACGCCCTTGCTGGTGTTCCCCACTTCTCAAGGCAGGTTCTTCGAGTATGAAGACCGGGGCATGATTGGAGTGCTGGCGCCAAGGATCGAGGCCGGCGAGGTGCAGGTGTTCTGCCCGGATGCCGTCGACAGCGAGAGCTGGTACAACAAGGGCGTCCATCCCCGGGTGCGGGTGTTGCGCCACTTGCAGTATGAGCGCTATATCCTGCACGAAATGCTTCCCTTTTTACGGTGGAAGAACAATGCGCCCCGGCTGGCGCTCACGGGCTGCAGTTTTGGCGGCTACCACGCCATGAATTTTTCGCTCAAACACCCCGACGTCGTGACCTACTGCGTGAGCATGAGCGGCGCCTTCGACATCCATCAATTTCTGGATGGATATTACGATGACGATTGCTACTTCAGCTGCCCGCCCGATTTTTTGCCGCACATGAGCGATGACTGGTTTCTGAGCCGCTACCGCCAGATGAACATCGTGCTGGGATCGGCCGACTGGGACATTTGCCTGGACCAGAACATCAAGTTTTCAGCCATTCTGAATGCCAAGGCAATTCCGCACTGGCTGGATGTGTGGGGAGACAACTCCAGGCACGACTGGCCGTTGTGGCAGAGGATGGCAGTAAAATATTTTTCGTAATTTGTCATCCTGAGCGTAGTGTGAAGCCGGCGTAGCAGGCTTCACACGGAGTCGAAGGACCCCTATAAGCTTGGCGCGCATAGGGGAGCTTGAGCTTTTAAGAAAGCCGCAAGACGGCAAGCATTGTGATGATCATAGGGGTCCTTCGACTGCGTAGCTGCTTCGCGAAGCGAAGCAGCTTCTCCGCTCAGGATGACAGGGGGAGGCGATCGTGAAGAAAATCGGCGTCCTGTTTGGCATGGAGAATACTTTTCCCCCGGCTCTGGTGGAAAAGATCAACGACATGAAGATCGAGGACGTGAAAGCCGAGTTCGTAAAGCTCGGCGGAGTCAAGATGGCCGAGCCTTCCGGCTATCGAGTGATCATCGATCGTATTTCGCAGGACATTCCCTTCTATCGCGCCTACCTGAAAAACGCTGCACTCGGCGGAACGATCGTTATCAACAACCCGTTCTGGTGGAGCGCGGATGACAAGTTTTTCAACTACGCGCTCGCGTCCAAGCTTGGCGTTGCCATTCCGCCTACCGTGATTCTGCCCCACCACAAGCATCCCGAGGGCACGACAGCGCAGTCCATGCGGAACCTGATTTATCCCCTCAACTGGGAGGAGATTTTCGAGTATGTCGGCTTCCCTGCTTTTCTGAAGCCTTATTCCGGCGGGGGATGGAAGCATGTGTACAAGGTGCATTCTCCAGAGGAGTTCTTTCATCACTACAACCAGACCGGCGATCTGTGCATGACCTTGCAGCATGGCGTCGAGTTCAAGGAATATTTTCGCTGCTATGTGGTCGGGCAGGAAAAGGTACACATCATGCACTACGATCCGAGAGCACCGCACCATGAGCGCTATGTGAAAAATCCTGCACCCGTGGACCCGGCGCTGTTGAAGCGGGTGGAAAAAGATTCGCCGAACACTCTGCCAGGCGCTGGGATATGACCTCAACACCGTTGAATTCGCCGTGGAAGATGGCGTTCCCTATGCCATCGACTTCCTCAACCCCGCGCCCGACGCCGATATTCATTCGGTGGGGCAGGCGAATTTTGACTGGATCGTAAATGCTGTGGCGGAAATGGCTGTGAGCAAAGCTCTTAGCGACGAAAACCCAGCCCAGGAGTTGCGCTGGGCGTCGTTTCTGGCGGGAGAAACGCCCGGATTGGCAAAAACGAGGACTCCGGCGAAAAAGAAAGCAAAGCTGTAAAGCTGTTGGAGGACGGGCGTCCCGCCCGTCCTGTAGCATCGACGGGCGAGGACGCCCGTCCTCCATTCTTTCCGACACCACTTCGGCTTTCAGGAGAGGGTTGCTATACTAGGCACCGCTTTGAGGAAGGCTGCCCATGCTTCCGACTTTCACCATCGGAATCGAAGAAGAATACCAGACCGTTGATCCGGTCACGCGCGACCTGCGCTCCCACATCCACGCCGAGATCATCGAAAAAGGCAAACTGATCCTGCAGGAGCGGGTAAAGGCCGAGATGCACCAGTCTGTGGTCGAGGTCGGCACCTCGGTCTGCACCAACATCAAGGACGCCAAAGAAGAGGTCAAAAAGCTCCGCCGCGACATGATCGCGCTGGCCAAAGAAAACGGCCTGCGACTGGCTTCCGCTGCCACTCATCCTTTTGCCGACTGGCGGGTGCAGGAGATCACCGAAGACATCCGTTACAAGAACATCGTGGAAGATTTGCAACTCGTGGCCCGGGCCAATCTGATCTTCGGATTGCACGTGCACATCGGCGTGGAAGATCGCGAGACTGCGATCCAGCTGATGAATCACGCGCGTTATTTTCTGCCGCACATCTTAGCGTTGTCGACCAACTCACCCTTCTGGCTGGGAATGAACACCGGCCTGAAATCCTATCGCTGCAAAGTTTTCGACAAATTTCCGCGCACCAACATTCCCGATTACTTTCCCAGCTGGGGTGAGTACGAAAATTTCATCAAGCTGCTGATCAAGACCAACTGCATCGACAATGCGAAAAAGATCTGGTGGGACATCCGGCCGCATCCATTTTTTAATACGCTGGAATTCCGCGTATGCGACATCCCGATGCGCGTCGAGGAGACCATCGCCCTTGCGGCGCTGATTCAGGCCACCGTCGCCAAGCTGTACAAGCTCTACACCGCGAACCAGGGATTCCGACTTTATCGACGCGCCTTGATCATGGAAAACAAGTGGCGGGCTTCGCGCTACGGGCTCGAAGGCAAGCTGATCGATTTTGGCAAACAGACGGAAGTTCCGGCGCGCGAGCTGGTCCTCGAATACCTTGAGTTCATCGACGATGTGGTGGACGAACTCGATTCCCGCGAAGAGCTAAACTATATTCATGAGATCCTGAATAACGGCACTGGAGCGGACCGCCAGCTGCGGGTATTTCGCGAGACCGGCGATCTCAAGAAGGTCGTCGATTATATTATTGAAGAAACGGAACTGGGGCTGACCGAGAAGGAAGTACAGGCTCCCGTTAGAAAAGTAGGGTAATGAACTTTCCCGCCAGTCAAGCCAACCGCGAACTGAGCACGCTCTCTTTCGATCCAGAACTTACTCCCGGCGCACGCAACGCAGTGAATGTATGCCTGCGCATCCAGCCCAGCGAGAAAGTCACGGTCATCACCGACGACGCGACCCGGGAAATCGCCGCCAGCCTGGTTCGCGAATTGGAAACGGTAGGCGCTCCCTACCACGCGTGGATTCTGGAAGAGCTCGCAACACGTCCGCTCACCGATCTGCCACGGGAGGTCCTGGATGATCTCGAAAGCAGCCAGGTCAGCATCTTCGCGGTGCAGGCACAGGCCAACGAGTTGAAGTCGCGGATGCAGATGACCGACGTGGTAAACCGCCGCAAAATCCGCCACGCCCACATGGTCAACATCAATCGTCAGATCATGCTGGAAGGCATGCGGGCCGACTTTCTGAAGGTGGATCGCATCAGCACCAAGGTTGTCGAAACGGTGCGGCGCGCGAAGCAGGTGCGCGCTAAGACTTCGGCCGGGACCGATCTCACCGCCGATCTGAACCCGAATTACAACTGGCTTAAGACTAGCGGCATCATCAGCCCCGACAAATGGGGCAACTTACCCGGCGGCGAAGTGTTTACCACTCCAGGCGAGGTCAATGGAACCTTTGTGATCGATGGCGTCGTCGGCGACTGGCTGTGCGCAAAGTTTGGCAGTCTGCGGGAAAACCCGCTGACCATTCAAGTGAAGGGCAATCGCTTGACCGAAGCGCACTCCTCGAATCGCGAACTACAGGAGGACTTCTGGCGCTACACTCACACCGATGAAAACAGCGATCGCGTCGGCGAGTTTGCCATCGGAACGAATATTGAGTTGAAAGATGTAATCGGGCAGATTTTGCAGGATGAGAAATATCCCGGCATCCACATCGCCTTCGGCAATCCTTATGGTGCGCACACCGGGGCGGAGTGGTACTCTTCCACGCATATTGATGTGGTGGGCAGGAATTTCGACATCTGGGTGGATGAGTCGCAGATCATGCGCAATGGGCAATTCTTGCTGGAAGCGTAATAAGCCATGTGGTGAGAGCCCCACTCGGCTGTCCGTTCGAGCGCAGCTCGACAGGTATTTGCCGGCCAGCAGTAAGCGGAGCTTCGCTCCGCCGGACAGCCGAGGGCGGCTGTCTCCACGTGGTTCGTGGCAGATCTCAGTCTTATCATGATTCCCGCCCTTCGACAGCAATTCAACGCGAACTACACACCGGAAAAATATCAGCGCCTGCTCAAGCTTTTGGAAGAGCGCTGTGGAACTCCCGTGAAGTTTCGCGTCTGCGAGACGCCGGTCTTCCTGCCTAAACCGCTGCTGGATCAGATGTGCCAATATGGCAAGGAGTTGATCCAGCAATTGAACAGCATCGAGTATCGCAAGGCATCGTCGACTGCGATTCCAGACGAATTCCGGGTGCCGCGCGAACCGAGTCGTCCTCTTTTCGTGCAGGTGGATTTTGGAATAGTGCGCGACGCGTCGGGCAAGCTTCAGCCCAAGCTGGTTGAACTGCAAGGCTTCCCCTCTCTCTATGCCTACCAGGCGATGCTTTCGCAGGCTTATGGAGAAATCTTCGGCCTCGACCCCAAGCTTAAATATCTGCTGGGCGACCTGGATTGGGAGAGTTACAAGAAACTGCTGCGGCGCGCCGTTGTCGGAGATCACGACCCCAATCATGTGATCCTGATGGAAATTGACCCACTGCATCAGAAGACCCTGCCCGACTTTCTGCTGACTGAGAAATTGCTGGGAATTAAAACCGTGGCGATTACCGACGTCCGGAAAGTGGGCAAATTCCTGTTTCACGAGAACGCCGGCAAGCGCACTCCAATTTTGCGCATTTACAACCGCGCCATCGTGGACGAAATGGTGCGCAAAGATCTCAAACTCGCTTTCCATCTCACCGACGAAGTTGAGGTGGAGTGGGCGGGGCATCCCAATTGGTTTTTTCGTATGAGCAAGTTTTCACTGCCCTATCTGAAACACGAGTGTGTTCCCAAGACCTGGTTTCTGGATCGAGTGGAACAGATGCCCAAGGACCTGGAGCACTACGTGGTGAAGCCGCTATTCTCGTTCGCCGGCCTGGGCGTGATTATTAATCTGAAGCCGCAGGATCTGGCGGCCATTCCGCGGGATCAGCGTTCGCAATACATCCTGCAGGAGCGGATGAACTTCGAACCAGTGGTGGAAACACCTTTTGGCGGCAACAAAGCCGAAGTCCGCATCATGTACATCTGGCTCGACGAACTCCTGCCCGTGATGACCATTATCCGCATGGGCCGTGGACTGATGATGGGCGTGGACCACAACCGCAACATGGAATGGGTAGGATCGTCAGCAGGCTTCTACCAGTAGTTGCTCTCGATGACGCCCTGTCGAAGCAATGCTTGTGCTGGTTTCCCGGAGAGCCAAGTCCGCGCGAGTAAACAACCTGCCACTTGTCATTCCGAAGCCGATTTATCGGCGAGGAATCTGCTTTCTGCCGGCGGCGAAACAGCAGATTCCTCGCGCGATAACACCGCGCTCGGAATGACAATTTCTCTTGCCGATTTTTCGAATTTCACTCGCGCAGTGCTTACCGCAGTCCCTTAACCACGTAGGCCTGCGACAACACTCGACTGTAGACGTAAGCATAAGCGCTTCCGTCGGCAGAGAACCGAGGGCCGCCGACGCTCGCCGTTCCCGCGGGCAGGCTTTCTCCAAAAGCTTTCCAGTAGTCCATTTTGCCGGTCGTAACGTTCACCCGGTAAACCTTGGCAGGCCCTTCGCGTAGTTGGCTGGAGATGGCGTACAAAGAAGCACCGTCCGGGGTCCAGCCTGAGAGGTAATACTTCGAATCAAGCCCCGGAACTGGGCGCAGGCCGCTGCCGTCCAGCGGCCAGATCCCAAACTTTCCATCCGGACCAATCACAGCAACGCTCCGACCGTCCGGTGACAGGGTTGTGCCGGATGTACCTTCGGGAGTGATGGGCCTGGCATTGCCGGTGCTCACGTCAATCAGATAGTCGCGGACTCCGTGACCGGTTTCGATCCCAGAAGCGAGTAACTGCTTGCCATCGGGTAAATAGCGCACCGAACCGTAGCTGATGTTGTCGTGAGTCAACTGTCTCGCTTCTCCCGCGCCCGTGGGCACCAGGCTAAGCGGACCGCCTTTGGCCGGTTTGGTGATCACCCATTTATCGTCGGGAGAGATCGCCTCGCCAGTGCCGTCACTGATCCTCACTGGCGGCGACCCATCGGTGTCGCGGAGAAATACCGTATAGTTCGGCCCGCCGCCCTCCGCCTCTTCCTCGAAAAGAACCTTTTTTCCATCGCGGCTGATATCGCGGGGCAGCGACCAGCCGAACCATCCCAGCTCGACTTCCTCTTTTGCGCCCGGCGCCAGAGCGCGAATTCCGAGCCTGGCCTGGTGCGTGATCATCAGAGTGGTTGCGCCGCGGGCGTCCTGCAGCCACATACCTCCGGGAACGTTAATAATGGTCCGCACCTTTCCCGCTAGAGTGACGCCGCGCAGATTCGCGGCACTGCCACTGTCGGAGGCGGTAAACCAGATCTCGTCGCCGGATGGTGACCACAGGATTCCTTCCACCGACGACCACCCGGTCGAGAGCTTCTTCTCCTGACCGTCCGGCTCGATCACGGCTACCGCACCTTCGTCGTCGCCGCTAGGATTCTCGTGGTCCGAGAACGCCACCCGCTTGCCATCCGGTGAAATTTTCGGAGTACTGATCCAGTTGATGCTGTCGAACAACACCTTGCCTACCGGATATTCCAGCCGCCAGTGACTATTCTCGGGAACAAAGCGCACGACGGCCATGCTCTCGCCGTCCGCAGCCCAATCCGCGTCCTGGACATTCTCCAGCACCTCCCGCGGCGTTCCTCCGCTTAGCGGCACGCGAGCGAGCGTTCCCACTCGGGCATAGCCGCCGTGGTAGACGGTGTTCATCCGGATCGCCAGTTCTCCGGTCTTCGAAATCGACAGCAGTGCCGCATCCTTCATTCCCAGCTCGCGCGAGCCATTGTCGTCGGTGCGAGCCAGATACAGTTGATGTGCCCCGCCTTCCCAGGAGGCGTCGTAGACAATGCTGCCGTCGGGTGTGAAGCGGGCATTGCCGATCGAGCCGGTCCGAAACGTGATTTGCTGATATTCGGGCGAAGGCGGCGCGCCACGCCCGTGTCCCAGCCACCAGCCCAGACCGACCAGAGCAGCCGCCAGTACGAACGCGCCGGCAGCGCTCGCGATTTTGCGGCGTGACTCTTCGCCTCTTGCACTCGCGACCGCGGCCTGGGCGCCTGATTTGCTGCTGGTCGCGGAAATCTCGGTAAGCGACTCCAGATCGAAGGCCAGGTCTCCTGCGGAATGGAAGCGCTGCGAAGGATTTTTCTCCAGGCAATGGCGCACAATTCGTTCCAGTCCTGCCGGGACGTTGCGCGCGGTTTCGGAAAGCTCAGGCACCTCTTCTTTCAGAATCGCGCTCATGGTGTCCGCCGAGGTTTCGCCATGGAAGGCGCGCTTGCCCGAGATCATCTCGTAAAGAATGGCCCCGAAGGCAAAAATATCCGACCGCTGATCCGCCGTCTGTCCCCGAACCTGTTCCGGCGACATGTATCCCGCCGTGCCCATGATCAGACCCGGTTCGGTCACGCCGTGAACCGTGGGCGCATCGGCTCCGGTTACGGCCTCGGGGCGGGTAAGTTTAGCGAGGCCGAAATCGAGAATCTTCACTCGACCATCTGTGGTGATGAACAGGTTTTCGGGCTTCAGGTCGCGATGCACGATGCCCTTCTCGTGCGCCGCAGCCAATCCCCTCGCCACCTGAAGTCCGTAGTCGATTGTCTTGCGGCTGGAAAGCGGGCCCGTCCGCAGCCGCTCGCGCAAAGTCTCTCCTTCGAGCAGCTCGGAAACAACATAAGGCGAGCCCTTTTCGTCCCCGATATCGAAGATGGAAAGAATGTTTGGATGATTGAGCGCGGCTGCGGCGCGGGCTTCCTGGGCGAAACGCTGCATTCGGTCGGGATCGGCGGAGAAAGATGCAGGCAGGATCTTGATCGCGACAGTACGATCCAGGCGGGCGTCGCGCGCACGATACACTTCGCCCATCCCGCCTGCACCGACCAGCGCCTGAATCTCGTAGGGGCCCAGCTTGGTTCCCGAAGAAAGAGCCATGAGTGGCGAGAATTATATCGCTATTTCAGTGGGCACGATCACAGACGGAATCTCGGAACCAGAGGGTGCCCCATCCTTTCGCGCTTTTTGCGAAAGGGTGGGGATTCTGCGGCCGCCAGATCAACCGAATGGCATAAAAAAACGTCCACGCTGCACGAGCCTGTGGATTCCCACCCTTGCAAAGAACGCAAGGATGGGGCACCCGTGCTGCATCAATCGGATGGGGCTGGAAAATGCCCGCGCAACCCGAGCCTGTGGAATCCCACCCTTGCAAAGAACGCAAGGATGGGGCACCCGGCATCTGGGGTGGATTTCCACCGTCATTCCCTCCAAGTAGTTGACCAGATTCGACCCACGGCCTAACATTAACCGCCTAAAGGGGCTGAGCTTCGCCATGGACCGCGAAACGTCTGGCCAAAGTTCGAGCAGCGCGACCCTGATCGGCCAGACGGTCTCCCATTACAAGATTTTGGGGAAACTTGGCGGCGGCGGGATGGGCGTGGTTTATGAGGCGGAAGACACCCGGCTCGGCCGCCATGTCGCCATAAAGTTTCTCCCCGACAACCTCACGGGCGACACTAAAGCCATGGAACGTTTCGAGCGCGAAGCTCGGGCGGCATCCCTGCTCAATCACCCCTCGATCTGCACCATTCATGAAGTCGAAGACCATAACGGCCATCCTTTCATTGTCATGGAAAAGCTGGAGGGCGAGAGCCTGAAGCAGCATATCCGGGGCAAGGCCATGGACGTCGACGAGTTGCTCGATGTCGGCATACAGGTGGCTGACGCTCTCTCCGCTTCGCATGCCAAGGGCATCATTCATCGCGATATCAAACCTGCCAACATTTTCCTGACATCCAGCGGTCAAACCAAGGTCCTCGATTTCGGCCTAGCCAAGCTATTGCGCAATGAACGATTGGCCACCAGCGAAGAAACGCCCATCGAAGATTCGCTGACCGCCGTGGGCGTCATCCCCGGAACCGCGGTTTACATGTCTCCGGAACAGGCGCGCAGCGAAGAGCTGGACGCGCGCACCGATCTGTTTTCCTTTGGAGTCGTGCTCTACGAGATGGCCACGGGGAAAAAACCCTTCAGCGGCAATAACGTGGTCATGACCCTGGATGCTGTGCTTCACACCAAGCCGCCGTCGCCGCTTACTCTGAATCCCACCCTGCCCAAAGAACTTGAGGGCATTATCGGGAAGGCAATGGAGAAAGACCGCAGCAAGCGTTATGCAAATGCTGCGGAGATGAAAACCGACCTGCAGCATTTAAAAAAGGAAACCGAGTCGGGATTAACCCGGACCGGCCTGCGTGAGACCTCTCCCTTGCGCGGGGTGAGCAAGACCTTCCAGGGTTCCAGCAAACCGCAAAATTATCTTTTGATCGGAGTGAGCGCTTTACTGCTTACCGTTTTGGTCGCGGTAGGAGCCTGGTGGTGGAAACATCGAACCGGCAATGCTCCAGCGCTCGGGGCCAACGCGATTGCGGTGCTGCCGCTGCAGAATATCAACGGCGACTTCAGCGTTGACTACCTCCGCTTTGCCCTGGCCGATGAAATCGCCAACGTACTGACTTATTCCCGCACTCTCGATGTTCGCCCTTCGAATGTAACCAGAAAATACACTAGCCCGGACCTGGACCCGCAAAAAGTGGGCCAGGAGCTTCACGTTGCCAACGTGCTAACCGGCCACTTCATCAAGCAAGGCACCCACCTGCTGGTGACGCTGGAAGCGATTGAGACGGGCACGGACCGGCTGTTGTGGCAAACCAATCTCAACGGTTCCACTCAGGATCTGATTTCGCTGCAGGAGCAGATGGCCAAGCAGGTTCGCTCGGGTCTGCTCCCCATCCTGGGCGCGGCCACTGGTTTTCTGGAAACCAGTACTCGTCCCAGCAATCAGGAAGCTTACGACCTGTACTTGCGCAGCGTGGCGCTGCTGCACGATCCCGCGCCCAACCGGGAGGCCATTCGCTCGCTCGAGAGCGCGGTGCAACTTGATCCGAAATACGCTCCAGCCTGGGCGGAAGTCGGCCAGCGCTATTACTATGACTCGACCTACTCCAACGGCGGCGAGCAGATGTTCCAGCAATCGAATACGGCTCTGGAGCGGGCCCTGTCGCTCGATCCCAACCTGATCGCGGCCGCCTCTCAACTCATCGTCAACCGGGTGGACCGGGGCGAGTTAGGCAAGGCGTACGACGCTGCCCTGGCTCTGGTCAGACGCCGGCCGGAAAGCGCGCAGGCGCATTTCACGCTGGGATATGTCCAACGTTACGCGGGCATGCTCGAGGAATCTGTTCGGCAGTGCGATACGGCGATTACGCTGGCTCCGGGAGACTACCAGTTCCGCTCCTGCGCATGGGCGTTCATGGAACTGGGGAAATTTGATCGGGCGTACGAATTTATTCAGCTGGATGCCGGCTCCGAGTGGGCCAACTACGTTACCCCTTCGCTTCTGCTGCGAGAAGGCAGAGTGCCGGAAGCGCGCGAAGCGGTGAAGCGTATGTCGAACGCACCCCACTATCATCGTGATCTCGTCGAGGCAGTGGTTGGCTTACGCCCCTCGTCGGAAATGGACCGCATGGCGCACGATGCGGAAGTGAATGGTCCCTCGGATCCCGATCCCGAAAATTCTTACTATGAGGGAGCGATGTTCGCGTACGCCGGAAAGAAGGAAGCCGCTTTCCGCATGCTCAAGACGGCCATCGAACAGAATTATTGTGCATATTCCAATCTGCTCTCCGACCCGCTGCTGCGAGGTCTGCACAATGACCGCAGGTTCGACGAATTGTTGACGTCGGCGCACGCCTGTCAGCAGGCTGTCGAGGCGGCAATTACGCCGCCGACCCACTGACTCAGGTACGATGGAACGCAGCGCGGATAACTCTTCCTTCCCTGCACCGTCATTAAAAGAGGAAGTGAGATTGCCACCGCACCTCAGGAAAAATCTTGCCTCTCATTTTCAGGAACTGCCATCCCATACCTATGACAGCTGTTCGCCGCAACACTGAGAATTTCCTTACCGGAACCGTCCGCTCTTCAAGACCATGGCTTCAGCGCCTCTGCACTCTGGGCCTGGCTCTGCTTCTAGGTTCGGGCCCGCTGACCGCGCCCGTCCTGGCTCAGGCCCCGGCCAGCCGATACAGCCAGGTCGATCCTCTGCCTCCGGACACCGGCGCGGCCGGCTTGAAGCAGATGCTGGTACGGCTGCAGACTACGGCGCGGCTGATGCAGACCGTGGCTCATCCCGACGACGAAGACGGAGGCATGCTCACGCTTGAATCTCGCGGCAAGGGAGTGACCACACTGCTCATGACCCTGACTCGCGGCGAAGGCGGTCAGAACAAAGTTGGCAGCAATCTGTTCGACGTGCTGGGCGTGCTCCGCACACTCGAACTTACGGCCTCCGATCGCTACTACGGAGTGGAACAGCGCTTCAGCCGGGTGGCGGATTTCGGATATTCGAAGAATCCGGAGGAGACCTTTCAGAAGTGGGGCGGGCACGATATCCCGCTCAGCGACATCGTGCGCGTGATTCGGACCTTTCATCCCGATGTGCTGATTGCGCGCTTCTCCGGCACCGAGCGTGACGGGCACGGGCATCATCAGGCCTCCGCGATTCTCACCCGCGAGGCATTCCGCGCCGCCGCGGATCCCAAGCGGTTCCCGGAGCAGATCAAGGAAGGCCTGCAACTCTGGCAGGCCAAGAAACTTTACATCGGCAACGTCTGCGGCTTTGGAGCCACGAGCTGCCCTCCGGAGAACTACACCGTCAAGCTGAATACCGGACACGTGAATCCTCGGCTGGGAATGTCGTACATCCAGTTTGCCATGGAAGGATTGCGGCATCAGCTTTCACAGGGCGCAGGTGGCTGGTCGGTCGAGCCGGGCGATCGCTTCACCTACTACAAACTGGTGGACTCAGTAATTCCGCCGGCCACGGACAACGATGGTCACGAAAAAGATTTTTTCGACGGAATCGACACCAGTCTGGGAACTTTGATTTCGCCATCCGATCCGCCTGCCAGAAAAGAGCTCGCGGAAGTCGAAGCCAATATTGCTCAAGCCGCAAAGGATGCGGAGAAGGATCCGGGCAGTGCCGCAGTGCCGTTGTCACTGGTGGTGGAGTCGCTTGGCCGTCTCGAAAGCCGGCTCCGCGGCAGCAACAATCAGGACCAGTTGGCCCGTTTACAGGAGAAAGAATCGCAGGCCAGGACCGCGCTCAATCTCGCACTCAATCTCTCGCTCCAGGCTTCGCTGATTGCACCGCCAGGCTCAACCGCGCCACCGGCGCCGGGAGAAGATCCGCTGGCGGCAATTTCCCCAGGGCAGAAATTTACCGTCCGGGTGAAGCTGCACAACGGCTCGACGCACCCTGTCCAACTGCGCTCCCTTTTTCTTGAAGGCCAAGTGAACGACAGCGCGGCCAAGGAACACATTCCTCCGTTACAGCCGGGGCGCGACTACCAGACCGATTTCCAGGTGGATCTGCCGCTGAACACTCCGCCCACGCGACCGGCTCTTCACCGCAACGACCCGGAGCGCGACGGCGTGTACACGGTCGATCAACCGCAATACCAGACATTGCCATTCCCCCCGCCGCCGTTTCGAATCGACGCTCGCTACGACGTTCCTGACCTCCCTTCACGAACCCGAAGTATCTCCGCCGGAACCCAGGAGACCTTGCCTGAAATTTCCGCGCCTGTGCTGGTGGGCTTTACCGATGAACAGGGAGCGGAACAGAGACGAGAGCTGGCGGTGGTGCCGGCGTTCTCCGTTGAACTCGAGCCGGGTGAGCAGATCATTCCCATCGCGAATGGCTCCGAACGCAGCGTCAAAGTGGGCGTGAGTTCAAATCTCACGGGGGCTTCGCGCGGCAGCCTCCATCTGGAAGCGCCCCCGGGTTGGCAGATCGAGCCCAAACAGGTTTCCGTGGAATTGCGCGAGCGCGGAGACAAGAAGCACTTTGAATTCAAAGTTGTTCCCGGCAGCCTGAAAGAGGGCCGCACCCAGATTCGCGCCGTGCTCGCCGCCAATGGGAAAAGTTATAGCGAAGGCTATAGCCTGGTGACTCGCGAAGATCTGGCCAGCGCCTATTATTACCAGCCCGCGGTGCAGCGCGTCAGCATCGTGGACGTGAAAGTCCCGAAAGATCTCAAGGTTGCCTACATCCCCGGCGCGGGAGATGAAATTCCCACCGTGCTGCAGCAGATCGGCGTTGACGTAACAGTTCTTCCGGCGGAAAAACTTGCCGGCGAAAATCTGGCGCAATACGGAACCATCGTTTTGGGCATCCGCGCTTACGACACGCAAAAGGATGTCGCGACCAACAACAAGAAGTTGCTGGAATACGTTTCAGCGGGAGGCACGCTGATCTTGCAGTACAACGCTGGTATCGGTGACTTCAACAGCGGCCACTTTACGCCCTTCCCCGTAACCTTGAGCCGGAGCCGAGTTTCGGTGGAGGAGGCGCCGGTAGAGATTCTCGCTCCCGACGACAGCGTCTTCCACTCCCCCAACCAGATCACGGCGCACGATTTCGACGGCTGGGTGCAGGAACGAGGTTTGTATTTCGCCGACCAGTGGGACAGTCACTTCCGGCCTCTGCTCTCGTCTCATGATCCAGGCGAGACGCCGCAAAAAGGCGGCTTGCTGCGGGCACAGTATGGCAAGGGCACATACGTCTACACCGGATACGCGTTCTTCCGCCAGTTGCCCGCCGGCGTACCAGGAGCAATTCGACTGTATGTGAATTTGTTAGCGGCAGGGCATTAAGAACCGTCGTTGGTCCTTGGCCCTTGGCCGTTGGCCCATTGGTCGCTACTGCATTGGAGGCCGTGGGCCATTGGGCATCCGGACAAGACAAGCTCGCGCATTAGAAATGCACCCTATGGCTGAGGCCAACGACCAACGACCAAGGACCAACGACGGTTTCGGCGCTTCCCAGGCCAACGACCAACGACCAGGGACCAACGACAGTTCTCAGCCCAAGAACAATTTGCAGACCAACGACGGTTCACCCCTGATCCGCGGCATCGGGGTAAGCAGCGCCACCGCGCTGAACATGATCGACATGATTGGCGTGGGGCCCTTCATTACTCTCCCACTGATCGTGGGCGCGATGGGCGGACCTCAAGCCATGTTGGGATGGGTCCTGGGTGCAATCTTCGCTATGTGCGACGGGTTGGTATGGGCCGAACTCGGCGCCGCCATGCCCAAGTCCGGCGGATCGTATAACTACCTGCGCGAGATTTACGGCCCGCGTCGCCTGGGCCGGCTGATTTCTTTTCTTTTTATCTGGCAGCTGTCTTTCAGCGCGCCGCTTTCGGTAGCATCGGGAGCGATTGGTCTCGCTGGCTACGCCTCCTACTTTTGGCCGGGACTCGAACACGAATACGCCGACTATTTGTGGGAGTTGCACGTCCCGCTGCTGGGCACCCTGCAGCTGAGATGGCTGATGTCCGGCGCCACGTTTGTTGCAATCGGAATTGTCTTGCTGGCCGTGATCCTGCTCTATCGCAAGATCACCAGCATCGGTTGGATGTCGAAATTGCTTCTGGCCGGGGTATTGATCACCATGGGCTGGATCATTATTGCGGGATTCACCCACTTCGACGCCGCGCGCGCCTTCAGCTTTCCCGTGGGTGCATTCACTTTGTCGCCCAATTTTTTTCTGGGGCTGGGCTCGGCCATGCTGATCGCGACCTACGATTATTGGGGTTATTACAACGTTTGTTTTCTCGGCGATGAAGTGAAAGATCCCGGCAGGACCATCCCGCGGGCGTTGCTGCTATCCATTTTTTTGGTGGGATGTCTATACGTGTTGATGAACATCAGTATCCTGGGCGTGGTGCCCTGGCGGGAGATCACCTACACCGGCCACTCCAATCGCGGTCTGTATGTGGTTTCGATTTTTATGCAGAAGATTTACGGGACCTGGGCGGCGAATCTGGTCACCGCCCTGGTGATTTGGACAGCTTTTGCTTCCGTCTTCTCCCTGCTGCTCGGTTACTCGCGCGTTCCCTATGCCGCCGCAATTGACGGCAATTATTTTCGGGCGTTCGCCCGGGTGCATCCGCAGTATCGCTTTCCTTATGTTTCCTTGCTGGCGCTGGGTGGAGTTGCTGTACTGTTTTGCTTTTTTTCGCTCGCCGACGTGATCGCCGCGCTGGTGGTGATTCGAATTACGCTGCAGTTCCTGGTGCAGGCTGTCGGCGTGATTGTGTTGCGCATCCGCCGGCCTGATCTGCCTCGTCCCTTCCGCATGTGGCTGTATCCGTTGCCCGCCTTGCTGGCGTCAATCGGATTCATCTTTGTCCTGGTTTCGCGTACCAACTCGTTGAAGCAGGTCCGCTACGCGCTGGTCATCCTCATCACCGGCATTCTTATTTATCTTGTCCGGGCGTGGCGCAATCGGGAATGGCCGTTCGACGTCAGCCCGGCTGTGGCGGAGGAAACGGCGAGCCACTGACCATGTCGGAAGCGATCAACATACCGGCGCCGGCGAATCTGCCTCCACGAATGGCAAGCTCAGCATTAGCCCCGTTAGGCGAGCCACTCTTTCGCTCGCTCTGGATTGCCGCAGTCATTTCCTACACCGGAACCTGGATGCAGAATGTTGGCGCGGGCTGGCTGATGACTCAGCTCACTATGTCGCCGCTGATGGTCAGCCTGGTGACGGCCGCCACGACTCTCCCCGTTTTTCTGGTGATCCTGCCCGCAGGCGCCCTGGCGGACATGGTCGACCGGCGCCGGTTTCTGCTAATTACGCAGAGCTGGATGGTCGTCGCCGCGGGAGTGCTGGGCGTGCTTACGCTTTCCGGCCACGTAACCCCGTGGATGCTTCTGCTCTTCACTTTCATCCTCGGACTAGGCGCGGTGATGAACGACCCGGCGTGGCAGGCCATCACGCCGGAAGTGGTGCGCGCTGAAAACCACGCCCCGGCGGTGGCGCTGAATTCTGTCGGCTTCAACCTGGCGCGTGCCTTCGGTCCGGCGCTGGGCGGACTGGTGATCGCGGCGGCGGGCTCTGGAGTAGCGTTCCTGTTGAATGCTGCATCGTTTTTCGGCGTGATCTTCTTTTTGTACCGTTGGAAGCGTCCGCACTACGAACAGGTTGCTACCGGCCGGGTTCGCGATGCGCTAGTGGCGGGTCTACGCTATGTTCGTGGCGCCCCTCAGGTGCGGTCTATCCTGATCCGCACGGGTGCTTTCAGCGTGGCCGCCAGTTCTTTGCCGGCGCTGTTGCCCATCCTGGCTCGTCCGCATGGCGCAACCGGATACGGCCTGCTCTTGGGATTCTTCGGCCTGGGAGCGCTCGCCGGCGCGGCCGTTCTGCCGCGCGTGCGCAATCGCTTTTCGGTAAACGGGCTGGTTGCCTTCGACATCCTGCTTTTCGCCACTATGACCTTCGCCGCCGGACGCGTTCAAACATTTTCGCTCCTTTGTCTGGTATTGTTTGCGGGCGGCACGGCGTGGATCGGAATTCTGGCGTGCCTGAACATCGCCGCGCAGACCATGTGCCCGTCGTTTCTGCGCGCCCGCGCGTTATCCATGTACCTCCTGGTTTTGCAGGGAGGCATGGCGCTGGGCAGCGCAACCTGGGGAGCGCTGGCGACTCGGGTTGGAGTTCCTACAGCTCTCATGTATTCGGCGATCGTGCTGGTCCTTGGTTTGTTGGCAGTGCGCCGGCACCGCCTTAGTTCGCAGCAAATGGAGTTAACACCGTCCGTGGTTCGAGATTAATGTGGCACGAGCGAGGGCGCTCGTTTTTACTTTAGAAGTAATTCAAGGAGAAACTCATGAAGAAGTTTCACACCGTATGTGCTTGTCTGCTCTTACTCAGCGGCATCGCTCTCGCACAAGCCGCTAAATCGGAACCTAAAACCGTAAGCCAGGTTCTGGATCGTTCCGTCACCAATGTCGAACACGAGTTCGTGCCCACAGCCGACGCCATGCCCGAAGATAAGTATGGGTTCGTTCCGACCACCGGCGAATACAAAGGCGTACGCACCTTTGCCCAACAGGTCAAACACGTAGCAGCCGTCAACCACATTCTGGGTGCCGCTATTCTGGGAGAAAAGTCACCCGCGGACACGGGCGGAGAAAACGGCCCGGACTCGCTCAAAAGCAAAGCTGACATCATGAACTACTTGAAGGATTCTTTCGCATACGTTCATAAGGCGACATTAAGTGTCAATGAAACCAACCTGGTTTCGCCCGTCAAAAATCCCTTTGGCGAAGGCAGCGCTACCCGTCTGGGGCTAGCTACCGTCGCGGTAGGCCACTGTTTTGACCACTATGGCCAAATGGTTGAATACCTCCGTCTGAACGGCATAATCCCGCCCGCTAGCCGCTAGGCAACGCCATCACATCGGCTGAGGAGACGAGGATATGCGTCCTTCAGCCGACCCCTCTTTTGCCCCAAAAGCCCGTATGGCACGAGAGTGCCATTTACACTTCCTCACGCCGACCGTAGTTTACTGGCTTCCCCTGATTCTGTAGAGAAGCCACCCTGACTGTTACTGGTGCTTCCACAGGGTGCTACCGCGAGCGCTCGGGTCGATGGGCGAAGCGGGCGGGGAATGAGTCCCAGGAGTGGTGGAAATGAAAACCAGGAAACATCGCCGGATCACGCCGTCCTCATCGAGCGCCGCCTTCGGGCGCGATGCCCGGCGTGAGATCGAATACTTCAAGAGAGCTCTTAATTCTTATGCGGATCGCTTTGCCAGCGAGCCTCATCTGAGTTTTGAACAACACTTCTACCGCCTTGCGGCCACCAGCCGGATGGTGGAGGGAGAAGAGCGGCGGCGCAGCTAGGCGCGTCGGCGACCTTGAAAGAGTTGACGGGTCCAGGCTTTGCCCCGGCCAGCTCCTTGTCTGGTGATTGCTGTTGCGACTAATTCCGCTTTGAGCCCGTGCGCTTGAAGCTGTCTCCGCACTTGTGCCTTGGCGCGCTCTGCGCCGACCTTGTCATCCAGAAAGATCAATACCGAAGGCCCAGCTCCACTTAGGACTGTTCCCAGAATTCCGCTCGCCGCCAAATTCTGCAGAGCCGGCAACAGAGGACACAAGCGAGCGCGATAGGGCTGATGCATCCGGTCTTCCAGAGCCGAAGCCAGCAGATCGCGGCGGCCCTGCACGAAGGCAGCCAGCAGCAACATCGAGTTCTGCACGTTGGTCACTGCATCGGCCCGGGGGTATTCGGATGGCAGCACGCGGCGGGCTTCCTCGGTGGCCAGCGCCTCGTCGGGAACGGCGAGAAGCAGCGGCCACTTCCCTTTTGGAATCACGCAGGCGACTTGAGCTTCGCTCTCGCCGGACATTCTGGCCACCGCCAGTCCGCCCATCCAGCAGGCGGCGGCGTTGTCGGGATGATGCTCGCGCCGTGAAGCTTCCCCCACGATTCGACTGTCCGGCCAGCGCAACTTGCCGAAGTGAACCGCGAGCGCGATTCCGGCCAGGCGCGCGGCTGCGGATGATCCGCATCCCTTGCCGATCGGTATTTGGTTATCGATGTCGAGCGCGAGCGGCCGCACCGCTTTGCCCGCCTCTTGCAAGACTTCGCGATAGGTGTTCAGGATGAGATGGTTCTCCACCCGGCCGCAGATCGCGGCGTCGCGTCCTCGCGCTGTTATGGAGAATTCATCCGCGAGTGTGGCGCGGACTTTCAGGAACAAGCCAAAGGCAAGGGCTGCGGCATCGAATGCCGGTCCCAGATTGGCCGACGTGGCAGGCAGTACGAGTTCCAGCGAGCTAGCGCGATTTTTCTTTGCAGTTCTCATTCGTCGGGATTTTGGAAGGCCTACTTACTTCCTCGGGTCGGTCTGCTCGGCGTACTCCAGCACCTTCACGACGGCATTCGCATTGGCATCAAGCACCATGGGAGCGCGCTGTCGCGGAGCCAGAACCTCGGCCGCTTCCTCTTCGTGTTCGGTGCCGGCGAACAGATCTCCCCGGTGGAACTTCAAAGTGAAGTCGGGGTCCTTAAGCAAATTTCCGGTCAGGATCAACACCACTGATTCGTTCTTCTTCACGAATCCCTGTTTGACCAGCTTCTTCAATCCCGCCAAAGTGACTGCCGACGCGGGCTCGCAGCCGATACCATCGGCGCCAATTTCCGCTTTCGCCAATGCCATTTCAACTTCGCTGACGTCTTCCACCGCGCCGCCCGTCGCTTCGATCACGCGTACCGCTTTTTTCCACGAAGCCGGACTTCCAATCTTGATGGCAGTCGCCATGGTTTCAGCGTGAACGGAGATGAGCTTCTTGCCGCCATTCTCGCGCATGGTGCGCACCAACGCGTTGGCCCCCTCGGCTTGGATCACGGAGAGTTTCGGCAACCTGGTGATAAGTCCAAGCTCTTTCATCTCCAGCAGCGCCTTGCCGATGGCCGACGAATTCCCCAGATTTCCGCCAGGGACAATAATGTGGTCTGGGGGGTGCCACTCGAAGCGCTCCATCAATTCAATGGCGACGGTTTTCTGGCCTTCAAGACGGTACGGGTTTACCGAATTCAGAAGATAAACCGGCATGCGCTGCACGACTTCATCGAGCACACGCATGCAACCGTCGAAATCAGTTTTGAGCTGGCAGGTGACGGCACCGTAGTCCAGCGCTTGGGAAAGTTTTCCCCAGGTGATCTGGCCCTGCGGGATCAGAACGAGGCTGCGCATTCCGGCACGCGCTGCGTATGCCGCCATGGAAGCAGAAGTATTGCCCGTGGAGGCACACGCCACCCAGCGAAAACCTCCCTGCCGGGCGAAGGAGGCGGCGGCGGTCATGCCCGTGTCCTTGAACGACCCGGTGGGGTTCATGCCCTGATGTTTGGCAAACAGCTGCTCGACTCCGGCGGCGCGCCCGCAGGAAGGTAATTCATAAACCGGCGTGTTTCCCTCGCGCAGCGTAATTACATGGTTCCAGTCGTGCAACGCAGGAAGCATTTCGCGAAAGCGCCAGACCCCGCTCTCATCCAGAGATTTCCACGAAGTGCGGCGCTGCAACCAGAGCTTTTTCAGTCCGGCGGAGTCGAGTCCAGCGGCGCACGCTCCAGCGTCTGTTTTCCAGCCATGAAAATAAACCTCAAGCAGGTCGCCGCATAGAGCGCAGCGGACGCTCTTGGCGCCCTCTTCGCCCACGGCTCCGCACGCAATGCAGCGCAATTGCGATACGCCTGTTTCTTTTTTGGATGCCAACGCGGCCTGGTCAGTCATTCAGTTATCAGCATACGGTATGGGGGAATCACTTGTCTCCGCGCAGGTATTGATCAGTTTTGTTAATCCAGTCGGCGCGCGGCGGATTAAAGATATCGAGGTCGACGGTGTCTTCCATGGCTTCCGCCTTGTGCGGCATATTCGACGGAATGGTCAAGACTTCTCCCGCATTCACCACGATCTCTTTGCCGTCAATCCAGAACTTTAACGCGCCTTCCAGAATATAAGTGAACTGCTCGTTGTGATGGCTGTGCAGCGGGACGATACAACCCTTTTTCAGCAAGACACGCGCCACCATGATGCCCTGACCCACAACAAATTGGCGTTGCAGCCGTGGGTTTAGATCTTCCAGTTCGACGGTGTGCCAGGGAACGTGCTTGAGCTCCGTCTTGAGAGATCGGCTTTTCGTGATGGACTGGCGGCTCCTGGATTTGGCAGCCTTGCGCGAGCCCTGACTTGTAGCCCTGCGTTTTTTTGCGGCGGGCTTCCTCTTCGGTTTTGCCATGATCGCGACCTTTCCCTGATTCACGGATTATAGATGGATCCCATTACTCTGCGGTCCTGTGGTCGTTGCCAGTTTCGCGTTCAAAATCTTAAACCGCAAAAGGGCGCAAAGAAACCTGCAAAGTTCGCCGAGGAAGGCCTTGCTCTTCTTGTCGGTGAAACATTACCCTTGGAGCCATTGAGGTTTGAAGGAGCAGTCATGAAAAAGCACAAGCATCATCCCGAAACGGAAGCCGTTCGCGCCGGCACCGATCTGCATAGAAAAAATGGGCCGCTTACCACACCGATCTATCAGACCGCCACCTTCGAGGTCACGGACAGCGACCAGCAGCTGCGCGCCACTTCCACCGACATGTTTTACACGCGCTACGGCAATCCGACGCATACGGTCGCCGAAAAGGCCGTTGCGGAACTCGAAGGCACTGACGCCGCACTGCTTTTCGCATCCGGCATGAACGCGATCACGACGTCGGTGCTGGCCCTGCTGAAAAGTGGCGACCACGTGGTTGCCCAGCGCGACATCTACGGCGGCGCTACGAAGTTCCTGGGGCAATGGCTGCCTAAGCTTGGCGTTGAAACCACTTTCGTGGATACCACCGAATACGATCAGCATGCGCGCGCCATCCGCCCCAACACCCGGCTGCTTTATCTGGAATCGCCCACCAACCCCCTGCTGCGCGTGATCGACATAAAGAAAGTCACTGCCCTGGCCAGGCAGCATAATTTGATCAGCTTCATCGACAGCACTTTTGCTACCCCGATCAACCAACGTCCGGCGGATTTCGGCGTAGACCTGGTTATGCACTCCGGTACGAAGTATTTCGCGGGGCACGCCGACCTTATCTGCGGCATTGTCGCGGGACGCCAGGACCTGATCCAGAAAATCCACGAAACTCGCACCACGCTGGGCGGAGTCATGGATCCCCACGCTGCCTGGCTGCTGCTCCGCGGCATCAAGACGCTGGCGGTGCGGGTGCAGCGACAGAACGACAACGCCCTGCGCGTCGCCCAATTTCTGGCCCGACATCCCCAGGTTCGTCGGGTGCACTATCCCTTCGTCGAAGGCCATCCGCAACGCGCCTTGGCGATGGAACAGATGCACGGCGGAGGCGGTGTCCTGAGTTTCGAAGTGGATGGCACCGCGGAGGATGCCAAACGGACATCAGAAGGCCTGCGGTTGTTCACGCTTGCGCCCAGCCTGGGTGGGGTGGATTCGCTGGTGAGCCTGCCCGTGCTTACGTCCCACGCGATGATCTCCGCCGAGCATCGCGAAAAGATGGGTATAACCGACCAACTGATCCGGCTCTCGGTGGGAATCGAAAACGCCGACGACCTGATCGCCGATCTGGATCAGGCCCTCACGGTCGTGTCCGGAACCCGCCAGCACGCCCCGGCCCTGTCTTCCTGAACGTTGTGGCGGCTTCGCGCGCGCGAAGCGCACACTTCGCTCAGGATGACAGTTCCTGCAGATGCTCTAGAAGATGAACTTCGCTCCCAGTTGCAGAATGCGCGCGTTGTGCGCCGCTGCCGGCCGCAAGTAGGCGTTCCCTGAAGTACAACTCGGGTCTCCGGCCGAGAAGTTCGCCCCTCCGTAGCAGGTCAGCGTGTTGTTCGAATTGGAAAATGGGCTATTGGAAGCTGCCGAGCCCAGGTCTCCTCCCAGCCAGGCGTATTCCCTGTGGTTGAAGACGTTGAAGGCTTCAGCCCGGAATTCAAATCCCATGCTTTCGGTGATGGCGAAATGTTTGAACAGCGCCATGTCGAAATTGGTTCTCCTGGGATTGGTCAGGAAATTACGCGGCGCATCGCCAAAGGTGAGGCCGCGGGGTTGCGTGAAAGCCGAAGGATTGTAGAGCAGCGGTCCAAAACCATCGAAGGCGAAGTTGTTTATGCCCGAGCGTGGATCGCCCACCACATCGGCATAAGACTGAGCCGAGTTGACGCTGACTCCGTTGGCTACGCCAGCATTATCAGACAACACACCGTTGGCCACGCTGAACGGCGTGCCACTTTGAAGCGTGACGATTCCCGACCACTGCCACCCACCGAGAGTTTTGTGCGCCATTCCCGGATTGCGGAAGAACGGCAAATCGTACACGTATCCCAGGGTGAACAAATGGCGCTGATCGAAGTTTGAACTGGCGCGGGCGCGAGCCAGGTCGTAGGTGTCGATAATGACAGGATCCCTGGCCGAGGAGGAGTCATCGATGGAGTGGCTGTAG
Source organism: Terriglobia bacterium (assembly GCA_963822555.1). Classification (GTDB taxonomy): domain Bacteria; phylum Acidobacteriota; class Terriglobia; order Terriglobales; family Acidobacteriaceae; genus JAIQFF01. The sequence goes on along the minus strand of CAWGHY010000002.1, from coordinate 713,661 downwards.
GTGTAAGCCAGGCTCAACTGCAGCCCGCCGACTGTGCGCCGGACGGAAGTTTGCAATCCGTTGTAGACCGATGACGCCTGCTCGCGCAGCGCGGTTACAGATCCCACGCCGGGGAATTGTGTCCGGAAAAGGTCGGGAAAGGTTACGCTGCCGCACGCCAGCCCGAGGTTGACCGCCGGCCCTGTGGGTAGTCCTCCCGGAGTGGTCGGCGCGTTGTAGGCCACCGGAACTCCGCTCGGCGTCAGTGCATCCATCGGAACGCCATTCGCGTCGAGTGTGGTTCCGCAATCGACAATCGGCTCTCCCACCTTGTACGGATTCTGGCTCGCGGCCACCGGTTTGATCTGATTGATGTCAAAGTACCGCGTCAGATGTGTGCCTTTACTGCCGACGTAAGACACGGTAGCCACTGTGTTCTTCAGGATTTCGTGCTGTACATCCAGGTGCCATTGCTGCACATAAGGCCAAACCGCTTTGTTGGGGATGGAGATCATCTGCAGCGGCGTGGTCGATCCCGCGGGCACCGGAACGATCTGGTTGTAGGAAGTCAGGTTGTTTACGGTCAGGGTTTGCACCGCGGGACTAGCCGCCGGCTCCAGCGATTCCGCGTTGGCTTCGTTGCCATTGGTGTGCTCGAAGAAGACACCGTAACCGCCGCGGATCGCCGTCTTGCCGTTTCCCTGCGGGTCCCAGGCAAACCCGATGCGGGGCGCGGGATTAAACAGGTGGCCTTTCATGCAGCCATCCGGGACACCCGGCGTGACCCCGCATTGCACCACGCCGTTGAAGGGATTGCCAATCACCAGGCCGGTCGCCGGGTCGACGCTGCTGTCCCCCGCCACGTAGCGCGTGACGTCGAAGTTGTACTCGCTGTGATAACGATCACGATAAGTCCCGAACAAGCTGACGCGAACACCCAGGTTCAGAGTCAGGTGGCTGGTGGCATGCCAGTCATCCTGGAAGTAGGGTTCGAATATTTTGTATCGGTTGTAGAACTTGGGCTGAGCGCTGGTTTGCGAGAAAGACGATACGCGACCAGTCAACAAATCCGCGAAAGCGTTGCCCGTGCTGACCGCGGCATTGGTGCTGTCGAAGGTGAGCACGCCGTTGGTCGCGGTTCCGGGCGCTGCCAGCTCGTTTTTCTGCGCAGCGACGAAATAGCCGCCAAACTGCAGATTGTGCTTACCGATGATTTTGGTGACGTTGTCACGGTAAGTGTATGTCGGGTTCGAGTTGTATGGACCGTTGGGCAGGTAGCCAACGTCTTCACCGAAATTGTACTGGCCGCCGCCCAGACTGATTCCGGGCACTTTACCCTGATCCACCCCGGGAAAGATTCCAAACGTCATGCTGGCCGGCCGCTGCCACGCCCCAACTGGAATCAGCGTGATGTGGTCGGTGGTGTAGCTGAAGACGAATTCGTTCAGAAGAGTCGGGGAAGCCGTCGCGGTCAAACGGGTGACCAGGCTTACTCCCGGCCCGCCGAAGTTGGTCTGGATAGTGGGAAAGCTGGTGCCGTTGGTCCAGAGCGGAGTGGGATACAACTGCTGCCAGGAATCGTGGATGTAACGGACCGTGCCGCGCACCTTGTCGGTGAAATTGTGATCCACGCGAAACAATTCTTCCCGCCACGTAGTCGGCAGGGTGGGCGAGGCGTTCCATGTGGTAGCGCCATCGGTGGGTGCGGGAATCTCGGCGATCAGCGCCGGCGCGTTGGCCGTGTCGATGGGAACTATGTTTCCGGGAAACGGTGTGCCCGGACTGATCTCGGGACAATTTACCCCCGGACACACATCGTTGAAATCACCTCCGCGTTCTGCCAGAGACGGGACAGTGATGCTGCCCAGATTGGCCGGAACCCGCTCCTTGCGCCACTCCTGCGACCAGAAGAAGAAGGTCTTGCTGCGGTCCTTGTTGTAAACCCCGGGAATGAAAACCGGGCCGCCGATGGTGTATCCGAAATCGTTCTTCTTGTACGCCGGCACAGTGCTTTGGGGAAAGGTTGTGGCGTTGAAAATATCGTTGCGGACAAATTCGTAGGCATCGCCGTGAAAGCTTCGCGTGCCCGACTTGGTTTCGACTTCGACCGTGCCGGAACCGTTGCGGCCATATTGCGCGCCATAGTTCGAAGTCAGAACCTTGAATTCAGCAATGGCGTCCAGGCTGGGATAGACATTCAGCGTGGTGTTGCTGCCGTTGTCCATGTTGTCGCCGCTGTCCAGTTCCCAGTTGTTGTACTCGGTGCGGCCTCCGTTGATGCTGAAGGAAACGTTGCCCCCGACGCCGACGCCGGCATCATCCTGCCCGGACTGGTTGCTGACTCCGGGCACCAGCGTGGCCAGCTGGGTGAAGTTGCGTCCGTTCAGTTCGAGCTGAGTAATTTCCTTGCCGGTTACAGTACCGGAAAGATCGGAGGACTGGGTTTCAACCTGCGCTACGCTCGAACCCTCAACGGTGACCTCGGTATTCGCAGCGCCCACCTGCAGCGCGATATCCGCGCGCGCCTTCTGTCCCACCTGCAGCTTCACGCCCTTGGCCTGGTACTTCTTGAATCCCGCCGCGACGATTATCAGATCGTAACTACCCCCTGGGACGGCGCCAAACAGGTAGTCCCCGCTTTCGTTGGTCTGGCTGACGCGGTTAATGCCGCGGTCGGGGCTGCTGAGCGTGACCTGCGCGTTGGCAACCGTGGCGCCGCTCTGGTCGGTCACCGTACCTGTAATGGAAGCGGAGTCCTGACCGAAGGCCGCAAGCGAAAGAGATAGAAAGATACCCAGCCACAGCACGCGGGACTTCATAGACACCCCCCAAATATTTTTTCACTGGCGCGAGATTACCGAACCTATCTCACCAGAATCCTAGTAGAGTTCCTGCCGTAACGCAGAGCCAATCGGTGCGCGCATCCATCCGGTAAACCTGTTTCCCGTGGTGCGGAATCCCGGTCCGTCTCGAAAATTCGCGGCTGGCCTTGAAAGAGATCACGGGATGCGGCGGCCACTTTCAACGGAAAGCTTTTATTAAAACGAATCAATGGCCTAAATACTGCGGTAGTTCGACTGCGGGTGTCAAGAAAAAAAGGCGGGAAATAGTTTCTATCTGCTTTTTAAATGACCGGCCAAATAACGGTTTTCGACCGGGTTTTTCCCTACAGCAGGCTGCGCGTGGACTCTCGTACCGTCAATTCGGGAGCCATCTTGCGGTGTACCGCCGATATTTCCCGTTTTTCGAGGACAGCGTTGATCCGCTCGAGCGCCAGGTTGGCCGCCATCGCTCCCATGGCCTGCATGGGCTGACGAATCGTGGTAAGCAGCGGAGTGTACAAGCTGCAGGCTGCCACGTCGTCAAAGCCGATGACCGAGCACTGTTCCGGCACCCGCAGGCCGGCTTTTGCCAGTGCACGTATGGCCCCAAACGCCGTCATGTCGTCGAAGGCCATTAATGCAGTGAAGGGCCGCTTCCGCTTGATCAATTCCTCCGTTAATTTGTAGCCCGCTTCAAAACTTGAAATCGGATCCTGCGACTCCGGCAGGTCCACAATCAGTCGCGAATCGAGTTCCAGTCCCGCACCCTTGGCGAAGGAGCGAACTCCCTGCCAGCGAGGTGTACTGTCGCCCAGAGTCCTGGGTCCACGAATGAAAGCAATCTTGCGATGCCCGAGCGAATGCAGGTGTTCAACTGCTAAGTATCCCCCCAGTTCGTTGTCGACGATCACCGAGCTAACCGAATCGGTTTGCAGCTCGCGTGCGATCATCACGCTGGGGATGCTGCTTTTTTCCAGATCGGCCAACACATCGATATCCACGAATAACCAGTTGGCCACCACGATCAAGGCTTCCACGCGCCGGTCGAGCAGCATCTCCAGGTAGCGCTCAAAGCGGCCGCGTTCGTTGTGCACATCGGTCAGAATGGGCAAGAACGAGGACTGGTAGAGAGAGCTTTCGATGCCGCGCAGGATCAGCGTGCAGTACGGATCCGTCATATCGAACACCATCACGCCAACGGTGTGACTGCGTTTGCTGCGCAGCGAACGGGCGAACAGGTTGGGACGATAACCGAGTTTCTTGGCCGCTCGCTGAATCCGCTTCTTGGTCGCAGGCGGGATGTACCGCGCCAGAGGCGCGTCATTGAGCACGATAGAGACTGTCGTCGAGGAAAAGCCGCTCTCTTTGGCTACGTCGCGGATGGTGATCACCGAAGTCTTGACCATAGGGAATGCTGCAATTGGCAATTAGCAATTGGCGCGCGAACCGCCGCAACCGCCAACAGGGTACAGATCCGCTGCGCGCCAGATCCTTCGCAAGCTCAGGATGACCCCATCATAGACACCTTTAACTGTACCGCGATCAGCGACTGGCAGTCGGCGATTCGCTAAGTGCCAATTGCCAATTCCTAATTGCTTGAATTTCAGGCCGTCGCTGGCGGACACTACAGCAGAGTGAAATCACTGTCAAGGCTCCTCGCCGCCATTCTGCTCGGGTATGTATCCACCTCGAGTGCCCAGAGTGGACCGGCGCAATCGTCAACTCTCAGCCCCCAGCAGCTCTTTCAGCAGGGTGATGCGGCCCTGAAAAAAAATAATCTCGACCTCGCGGAGCGTAGTTTTCGCGGCGTGCTGGCGCAGGATCCGCAAGCTGTCGGCGCCTACGCTAACCTGGGGGTGATTGCCATGCGGCGTAAGCAATGGCCGCAAGCGCTCGAAATGCTGCATAAAGCCGAGAATTTAGCACCGCCGATCCCCGGAATTCGCCTCAACATCGGACTGGTCTACTACCGGCAAAATAACTTTACCGCAGCCATCGCTCCCTTCGAATCGGTGGTGCACGACGTGCCGGATTCTTACCAGGCCCGCTACCTGCTGGGGCTTTGCTACTTCTTCACCGAGCGCTACGCCGATGCGACCAACATGCTTGAACCGCTTTGGCCGCAAGCCTCGAATCAACTGAATTATCTATACGTCCTGGGAATTGCGGCCGGCAAATCGGCGCGACCCGACCTCGAGCAGCGCGCCCTGGGCAATCTGGTCGAAGCCGGACAGGACTCGGCCGAGTTGCATCTGCTGCTGGGGAAAGCGCACATCAACCGTGAAGAGTACGACGACGCCATCAGGGACCTCGATCTCGCCCTCAAAGCCAACCCCAAACTTCCCTTTGCGCACTTCAATCTCGGAATCGCCTATTACAAGAAACAGGAACTGGCGAAAGCCAAAGAGGAGTTTCTCAAAGACGAGGCCCTCGAACCCGACGTGGCCTACAACTATGACCAGCTTGGACTGGTGAATTCGCTGCTGGGGAATAACCAGGAAGCGGAAATCAATTTGCGCAAGGCGTTGCGGCTTGATCCCTCGCTGGCCAGCTCCCGTTACCAGCTGGCACAGATTTACCAGCGCGAAGGAAAGTACGCTCAGGCCCTGATCGAGATTGATGCCGCGGTCAAACTAGATCCGGAAAGTTCCAGTGTGCACTATTTGCGCGGGCAATTGCTGCAACGCCTCGGCCGCACCACCGAAGCCCGCGCCGAGATGGACGCCACCACGAAAATGATGAACGCACAGCGGGACAAACGGCAGAAGGAGCTCTACGGCGGCCCTACGCCCAATCCTGAGCTCACGCAGGAACCACAGTAGCCGCGCTTTTTGGTAAACTGTTCGCCATTCGCGGCTTACTCCCGTCTTGTCGGCTCTCTCAATGAGCTAATGTTGGTGAAGGAGTTCCAGTCATGAAAGCACTGAAAATTATCGGGATCGTGGTTGCGATCCTGCTGCTCGCCGTCATTGCCCTTCCCTTTCTGATCAACGTCAATAGTTTCCGCCCCAAGCTCGAGTCTGCGCTTACTGAAGCGCTCGGGCGGGAGGTCAAAGTCGGCAATCTGAGCCTTTCCATCCTTTCCGGAAGCGTCTCGGCGGAGGATCTTTCAATCGCCGATGACCCAGCCTTCAGCAAGGATCCTTTCATCCGCGCCAAATCGTTGAAGGTGGGCGTGGAAGTCATGCCCTTGATCTTCTCCAAGGCTTTGCACGTCACCGATATCACTCTCGACAAGCCGGAAATCGATCTGCTGCGCGACGCCACCGGGAAGTGGAACTTTTCCAGCCTGGGTAGTAAATCCGAGGCCTCGGCAAAACCGGCTCCCGCCAGCAGCGGACCGTCGTCTACGCCGGATCTCTCGGTCAACAAGCTCGACGTAAAAGATGGCCGCCTGCTGGTGAACCGGGCGAACTCCTCGATCAAACCTCACGTGTATGACAACGTGGACATCAGCGTGCGCGATTTTTCGCCGAAGTCGCAGTTCCCCTTCACCATTACTGCCAATCTGCCCGCGGGCGGAACCGCGAAGCTCGAAGGCAAGGCCGGTCCGATCAACTCCGCCGACGTTTCTGCGAGTCCGATCGAGGCGCAAATCAGCGTGAAAGGCCTGGATCTGACTGCCTCGGGCTTCGTCGATCCGTCCACCGGAATTGCGGGCGTGGCCGACTTTGACGGTACCCTCAACTCCGACGGACACGTGCTGCGCACCAGCGGGACGCTCCAGGCTGCCAAGCTGAAGCTGGCGGTCAAGGGCACACCCGCCAGCCAACCCGTCACGGTGAAGTACGCCACCGAATTCGATCTGCAGAAGCAGGGCGGAACGCTGACCCAGGGCGACGTTTCACTGGGCAAGGCGCTGGCGAAGCTCACCGGAACCTACCAGAGTCAAGGCGAATCCACCGTCTTGAACATGAAACTCAACGCCGACGGCATGCCGGTCGACGACCTTCAGACCATGCTGCCTGCGCTCGGCGTCATTCTGCCTTCGGGATCGAGACTGGAGGGTGGGACGCTTTCGGTCAATGTCGGAATCACTGGGCCTGTCGACAAACTGGTGATCGTAGGCCCGATTCGTCTAGCGCAGACCAAACTGGCGGGGTTCAATCTTTCCTCCAAGATGTCCGCCATCTCGGCTTTGACCGGATCGCAAGGTGGATCTTCCGACACCTCCATTCAGAACCTGAGCACGGATGCGCGCGTGGCGCCCGAGGGGGTGCGGACCCAGAATATTAATCTGACGATTCCCGCGCTCGGCACGGTCACAGGAAACGGAACCATCAGCCCGGCAGGAGCGCTTGATTACAAGATGAGTGCCAGTTTCTCGGGCGGCGCGGCGGGAGGACTCACGCAACTGGCGGGTATTGGCGGGGGCGGCAAGAGCGGCGGCGGCATTCCGTTCTTCATTCAGGGAACAACCTCCGATCCGAAATTCGTGCCCGATGTGAAGGGTATGGTCAACAGCCAGCTGAAGGGCGGCCTGGGCGGAGCACTGGGCGGATTGATGGGAGGAAAGAATTCTTCGGGAAGCTCCTCTTCCCCCGCAGACGCGCTGGGCGGTCTCTTCGGGAAAAAGAAAAAACAGTAGAAGAGCAGATCTCGGACGTCGGACCTCGGACCTCGGACCTCGGCCTTAATGTGGGCGCAATCGCCCGCAACCTTGTTCGGCGTAGACCTCTGGTCGTTGCCTGAGATCAACGCCCGCGGTTAGAGGCCAAGGACCAAGGGCCAAGGACCAAGGACCAACGACGTTCTTGTTCAAGGAGCATTCATGGCTGGGAAAGTGCCGCAGAATTTCGCCAATCACACGCGCTTCGATCCGCCGTTTCACTTCTTCGTTCTGCCGGTGTTTGCGATTACCGTGGGTGGCACCATCGTTCATCTGGTCAGGTTTCCGAGCCTGCACTCGGCCTGGCTGGTTGTACTCGCGATCGCGGCCACGACCGCGGTGTTGCGCAGCCGGATGTACGCATTGAAAGTGCAGGACCGGATCATCCGGCTTGAGGAACGGCTTCGGCTCGCCATTCTGCTGGATAAGCCTCTCCGCGCCCGTATGACTGAACTCTCGGAATCGCAACTGGTGGGTCTACGCTTCGCGTCCGATGCGGAGCTTCCGGCCCTGGCTGCCAGAGCTTTGTCAGAAAAGCTCTCGCGAAACGACATCAAGAAGGCCATCACCCAGTGGAGGCCGGACGAATGGAGAGTATGAGCAAAATGTAGGCGCGAGCGCCTGCATTTCCTACTTCTCGGTTTCGTGCAGCTGTTGGGCCAGGTAGTTTTGAAGCCCCATCTCGCCGATCGCGTGAAGTTGTCCTTCCAGCCAGTCGATGTGAACTTCTTCGTCAGTGAGGATGGTGTTCAGCAACACTCGTGAACCGTTGTCTCCTGCCTTGAGACAGGTTTCAATGCCGGTGTTCAGGCGTTTCACAGCCTCGTACTCCACGTTAAGATCAAACTCAAGCTGCTGTTTTACATTCTGCCCGATATTGATCTTGAAGTAGTCGCTCATGTTGGGCGTGCCGTCGAGATACAGAATGTGCTCAATCAGCTTCTCCGCGTGCTGCATTTCTTCGATGGACTCTGCCCGGGTATGCTTAGCCAGCTTTTCGTAACCCCAGTTCTCGCACATTTCTGCGTGCAGGAAATATTGATTAATGGCGGTCAACTCCGCTTTGAGTACCTCGCTTAGGACGGCAATGACTTTGGGATCACCTTTCACGATTCGCCTCGCAGGATGAGGATGGGAAAATAAACAGGAAGACTATAGCACTGCAGCAGGCGTGGTGGTGTGGGGCGGACACTCTTGTCCGCCGCATTTGACTTTCGGTTTACCACTAAGACGGATTGGTTCGCAGGACTAAATCAGAGTCAACGGCGGCGGACAAGAGTGTCCGCCCCAGACCGTCTGACTAGTCGGCGGCAACGTCCTGAGGCGGTTCTGGATCGTTCCGGCGGCGGGATGAACGATTGGGAGGCAGCCCGGCATCGCGAATCTTGTACAGCAGGGCACGGTAGCTGATGCTCAGGGCCCGTGCCGACTGCTTGCGATTCCAATGGTGGGCCTGCAGAACTTTGAGAATGACCTTGCGTTCGAGTTCGCGGGTAGCTTGACGGGTGATGGTCTTAAGCGCGATGGGCCCGTCGAAATTCAGGTCGAGCGTGGGAATATTCCTGCTGATGCGCCACCAGGTCGCTGCTGATGACTTCCTCGTTGCCCAGAATCACGTAGCGCTTGATCAGGTTCTCGAGTTCGCGGATGTTGCCCGGCCAGTGGTGCTTTTGCAGCGCCGACATCAGGTCCCCGGAAAGGGTACGGGCGCGGCAATTGTATTTTCGGTTGTAATACTCGAGGAAATAGGTGACCAGGTCCGGAATGTCTGCCTTGCGCTCGCGCAACGGCGGCATCTGCAGATTGACTACGTTGATGCGATAGAAGAGATCCTGCCGGAAGGTGCCGCTCTCGATTTCGGCTTCGAGCACGCGGTTGGTGGCGCAGACCACGCGCACTTCGACTTTCTTGTCTTCCTGTGCACCGATGCGGCAGAACTGACCGTCCTGCAGCAGTTGCAGTAACTTGGACTGCAGCCCGAGATCGAGTTCAGAGATTTCGTCGAGAAAGAGGGTGCCGCGATGGGCCATTTCCACGCGTCCCGGCTTTGAACCGTAGGCGCCGGTGAAGGCTCCTTTTTCGTATCCGAAGAGTTCGCTCTCGAGCAGCGTGCCTGGGATGGCGGGACAGTTGACCTTCACAAAGGGACCGGTCCGCCACGGCGACAGGCCGTGGATCATGCGGGCAATGATGTCTTTGCCGGTGCCGCTCTCGCCTTGAATCAAGACGGGAACGTTGGCGCTCGCAACTTTGTCCATGCGGTCGCGCAACGACTGCATGACTTCGGAGCGACCGAATATAACCGCCTCGGGCGGAAACTCCCCGAGTGAAGTAGCCAGCGAAGTGACAGATGGAATAGTTGTCATGAGTATCTTAGTGGCCCAGGGCCCGTTCGTACGGGCCTGAGATGTGCACCCCGAGAGCCAAACTGGTCACCTAGGGCGATTTCACCTCGAAGAACACATCTAACGTGCTTATTTTTATGAGTTTGTAGCGTTTCTGCGGGGATGCGGACCGATCCAATCGCCGCGCCTAACTCCTACAATTCGGACCTAAGCGCCAGCGGGCCTATGGGAAAATGTTTTCACAGCGCGGAAGTGCCTTTCCTTGGGCGGGAGGTGCGGGCGGCCGGTGGGGCGACCAGAGGACGCGAGAACTTGAGCCCAACCAGATGATAGCCATCCGCATGCGTGACCCGTAGTGTTCGCGCGCGCAGATTGCGGGCAGCCTTGGGCAGGGAGTTAGCGACGGCCAGGGGCGCGCTGGGGATTTCCAGCAAAACCTGCGCCGACAGGGGCAAAGAGCGGCGTACCGCGACCAGGGCTCCGCCCGCGGAGATATTGAGTGCGGTGGCGAACTCCAGAATCTCCTTGCCTTTTTCGTCCCGGCTGCGCACGAAAACCGGGATCGCGATGGGAAGACGCGGCCACTTGCGGCGTTCTGTTTCAGGTTTCAGACGCTTCAAACCGACCCCTTCGAACACGAGATAATCGTACCTACCGCACCTTGGGGGCCAAACCGAACCCGTAACCGTCGCCGATGCCGGTAAGAAACCCGTAGATTCCCGTGTGATTCCTCTGTAACTCCGCCATTACAGCCCTATCCGGACCGGTATGTTTTCTCTGTATATTCGCCCCACGAAGGTCAATTAGTGGCGATCTATGAGGCGCTTAGGAGTGCAAGGTTTTGCTCTTCCAGTACCAACGAGTTGCATTTTCCGTTGACAGCGGGAGGGCTCTGTCATACGATGCTGAGCCCTAAAAATTATACGCTGGGTTAGTTTTGTCCCCTCCCCTTAAAAGCCAAAGCACTGAGTTTTCCACATATGGGAGTGGTGCCAGAAAAAGCGTTGGTGTCTCGGGAGGCGGAACCTGCGGCCCCCGGAAAGGCATCGAATGCAACCCAACGACCTGCCGGCGACCCCCTGACTTACGACGACCTGCTGCGGGAATATAACCAGCTGCGGGAGCGTTCCGGACGCACCACCAATGCCCTGGCCTCGGCGGCACACGACCTCAAGACGCCGCTGGCCATCCTGAACGGCTACATCGAACTGCTGCAAAACGAAAAACTGGGCTCGCTCAACGAGCGGCAGCGGGAGATCCTCGGCGACATGCACGCCAGCGGGCAGCGTTTGCAGACCTTTATCCAGGATTTCCTGAGCTACAGCGTGCTCGAGACCGGCGAAATGAAGATGCGCTACGAGACGGGCAATGTAAACCCCTGCCTGTCCGAGGTCTGCCGCCTGTGGTCGCACCGATTCCAGGAACGCGGTCTGGCCCTTTACTTTCTGGCCAACGAGAAATTGCCCGAGCTGGCTTTCGACTCGGCCAAGCTGCAAAGGGTAATCTCGAACCTGCTGGAGAACGCCTCCAAGTTTACGCCGGCCGGGGGAACGGTCTGGTTGCACGCCGAGCCTTACATGTGGGAGCGCCGCAACCCCAACAGTTCGGCGATTCCAAGCGAACGGCGCCGCCAGAATAATCCGCTGCCCAACTCAGTGAAAGTGAGCGTGTCCGACACCGGACCGGGAATCCCGGCCGGAGTATCACATAGAGGTTTTCGACGATTTCTTCCGCTTGCCGCAGAACGAAGGGCAAACCGAAGGCATGGGGCTGGGACTGGCCATCGCACGCCGGCTGGTCAGCGCCATGGGGGGAAAGATCTGGGTGGAGAGCGAGCTTGGAGCGGGCGCGAAATTCTCATTTATCATTCCGCTCAAACCAGTCGCCACAGGGCCCGGCAAAGGAAAGAATAAATGACCGAAGCGGTCAACATCTTATTGGTCGATGACGAACCCGGAATGCTGCGCTACATCCGCACCCTGCTCGAAGTGGATGACTACAGTGTGCAGACCGCATCCACTGGCGAAGAAGCTTTGCAGCAGGTTGAGAAGGGTTTGCGCCCGGACCTGGTCCTGCTCGACCTGCTGATGCCGGGAATTGATGGCTTGCAGACGCTGGAGCAGTTGCGCCAACTGGCGCCGGGGCTGAAAGTTGTCATGCTCTCCTGCGTCAGCGATACCCGCAAGGTTGTCCAAGCCATCCGCCTGGGAGCGCAGGACTATCTGACCAAGCCCTTTCAGAAAGCTGAGCTCGATACGGTCATCGATCAGTGCCTGGGGAAAAACCAGCAGAATTATGCCGGGCGAAGTAGAAGAGCTTTACGACGACGTATTTTTCGTGGCGGCCAGTCCGGCCATGCGCAAGATTCGATCCCAGGCCGCGCTGGTCGCCAACGTGGATATTCCCGTCCTCATGCTGGGTGAAAGCGGCACCGGCAAGGAAGTTGTAGCGCGGCTGATTCACAAGCTTTCTCCGCGCGCCCATCGCACTTTTCTGAAAGTGAATTGCGCCGCCGTTCCCGGCGATTTGCTGGAAAGCGAGCTGTTCGGTCACGAGGCTGGCGCGTTTACCGGCGCAACCCACGCCAAGCCCGGCAAGTTTGAACTCTGCAACAAGGGCACGATCCTGCTCGACGAAATTGGCGAGATGCCGGCGTTGTTGCAAGCCAAGCTGCTGCATGTCCTGCAGGATCAGACAGTTCTCCCGCCTGGGCAGCCGCTCAGTGATCAAAGTGGATGTCCGCATCCTGGCCGCGACCAATATCAATATTCCGGAAGCCTTGGCCAGCAAGCGTCTGCGCGAGGACCTTTATTACCGCTTGAATGCCTTCACGCATGCAGTTGCCGCCGCTGCGGGAGCGCAAGGAAGAGATTCCGATCCTGCTGAAGCACTTCATGTCGCGCATGGCGGAACAGTACGCGCGGCCACCGCTGCCGCTCTCGCCCAACATGCTGCAGGCATGCCAGGATTATTCCTGGCCGGGCAATCTGCGGGAACTGAATAACTTTATCAAGCGATACCTGGTGCTGGGTGATGAGAAGCTGGCGATCCAGGAGCTGCAACCGCGCGACGATGGCCATGCGGCGCGGCCTGAAGCTGGGCACACTCCCGCCGAGCCCGGCGGTGGATTGAAGTCGGTAGCGCGCAGCGCCAAGGATGAAGCCGAAGCGGAAGCGATCCGGCAGGCCCTCGACCAAACCAACTGGAACCGCAAACAGGCGGCCGCGCTGTTGCAGATCAGCTACAAAGCGCTGCTTTACAAGATTCGTCAGTACGGCATCGCGCAGTCGAAGAGCCACAAGCTGAGCGCGGGCGCATAACTCCGCCCTTAAGCCTTGTCCTCAAGGAATTGTCATTCCGAAGCGCGGCATTTCGCGCGAGGAATCTGCTGTTTCGCCGCCAGCAGGAAGCAGATTCCTCGCCGATAAACCCGGCTTCGGAATGACAATGCCTGGAGTCGCTCGAGCTCACAAACCGGCCGCGACAGCCCCATCCTCGCCAAGTCCTTCCCGGGGAATATAATCGAATGCTCAATGCCCCTCACTGCTGGCACTAAACTCGGCCCGTATGAAATCGTCGGCGCCCTGGGCGCTGGCGGAATGGGCGAAGTGTACCAGGCGCGCGATACCCGCCTGGATCGCAGTGTCGCGATCAAAATCCTGCCCGCCGCTTTCTCTTCGGATACCGACCGTTTGCACCGCTTTGAGCAGGAAGCGCGCTCGGCGTCCGCCCTCAACCATCCCAATATCATCACCATCTATGAACTCGGCCACGACGCTGGAACTCGCTACATTGCGATGGAACTGGTGGAAGGGAAGACGGTGCGCGAGTTGCTCGTCTCCGGCGCGTTGACCATTCGAAAAGCGATCGAGATCGCGGCCCAGGTGGCTGAGGGTCTGACCAAGGCACATGAAGCCGGCATCGCGCACCGGGACTTGAAACCCGAGAACTTGATGGTCACGCAGGACGGCTTCGTCAAAATTCTCGATTTTGGTTTGGCGAAGCTGACGCTCCCCAGCGGAGAAGTATCGGATATGAGCCCCACAGTTGCGTGGCAGACTCGGCCCGGTTTGGTAATGGGAACGATGCAGTACATGTCTCCGGAGCAGGTCAGCGGCTTTCGCGTAGATTTCCGTTCCGACCAGTTCTCCTTCGGCCTCGTGCTGTATGAGATGGTGACCGGGAGACTCGCCTTTCAGAAAGGTACGACGGCGGAGACAATGGTGGCCATCCTTCGCGAACAAGCCCAACCGGTTGGTGTGCAAAATCCCGAAGCTCCGGCTCCGCTTTGTTGGGTCATCGAAAGATGCCTGGCCAAGGAGCCAGACAAGCGTTACGTCTCCACCCGGGAGCTGGCAAGAGAACTCACCGCCATCCGCGATCGTTTTTCGGAGCAGCCGGCGAAACCGGCCGAGGCTGGCCCGGCCAATCTCCCGGCGCAGCGGACAGGGTTTGTGGGGCAGGAGAAAGAAGTGGCGGCGGCCAAGGAACTGCTGCTGCGTCCCGATGTTCGTCTGGTCACAGTCACAGGGCCGGGCGGGATCGGTAAGACCCGGCTCGCGGTAGAAGTCGCGAGCGGCTTGGTCGACTGCTTTCCAGGCGGAACGCATTTCGTTCCGTTGTCCTCGCTGACCGATCCCGCGCTGATCGCCTCTGTGATGTTGCAGACCCTGGGGATCCGACAGTCCGGCGGGCAGGCGGCGCTCGAGACCCTCAAAGAGAATTTACAAGATTCGTTACGGGCGCCCATGCTGCTGGTACTCGACAATTTCGAGCACCTGATGCAGGCGGCTCCCACAGTGGCAGAGATTCTGGTCATGGGTCCGAATCTTAAATTTCTGGTGACCAGCCGGGCAGCGCTGCATGTGTACGGAGAACATGAGTTCCCCGTCCCGCCGCTGGCCATGCCGGACTCGCAGGCGATGCCCTCGCTGGAAGTTTTGTCAAAAGTTCCTGCGGTCGCGCTGTTTGTGCAGCGCGCCATCGCGGTCAAGCCGGATTTTGAACTTACCCAGGAAAATGCGGTCGCTGTCACCGAAATTTGTGCCCGCCTGGATGGTCTGCCGCTAGCTATCGAGTTGGCAGCGGCCCGGGTAAAGGTTCTGTCGCCCTCGTCCATGCGGACCCGCCTCAGCAGCCGACTGCAGCTGTTGACCGGCGGCGCGCGGGACTTGCCGCAACGGCAACAGACGCTGCGCGCGGCCATCGACTGGAGCTACGATCTGCTGACGCCCGCTGAACAAAAGCTTCTGCAAAGATTGTCGGTGTTCGTGGGCGGATGCACTCTCGAAGCCGCTGAAGCCGTGTGCGACGCCAAGGGCGACCTCGACCTGGACCTGCTTGACGGGATGGGTTCCATGGTCGACAAGAGTCTGGCCCAGCAGGTCGAGCCGCCGAAAGGGGAATCGCGCTTCGTGATGTTGGAAACGATTCGCGAATACGCTCTGGAAAAGCTGGAAGCCAGCAAGGAGGAGGCCCTGACCCGGCGCGCTCATGCCGCCTACTGCCTGGTGCTGGCCGAGGAACGCGGCACGGAGCAGACCGGCTCGGAAGGCGGAGAATGGGTGGAACGCTTCGTTCTGGAGCACGATAATTTTCGCGCCGCCATGGAATGGCTGACCCGAACCGGAGATGCGGATTGGGGTCTGCGACTCGGCAACGCGCTTTTTCGCTTTTGGGAGATGCGGGAGCATCTCGCCGAGGGCCGCGATCGCCTGGACAAAGTTTTGAAACTTCCGGGAGCGGCAGCTCCCACCAAGGCACGCGCACGTGCGCTCTTCGCCGCCGGCGTTCTCGCGGTCGAGCAGGGGGACTACTCTCCCGCCGACGTTCTGATTGGAGAAAGCCTGGACATCGCGCGCCAGCTGGGAGACAAACGAGGCGCGGCGGTTTCTCTGAACGCTATGGCGGTCAATGCCCGGGACCGGGGCGAAGTTCCGCTGGCCCGTTCCCTCTTCGAAGAAAGTCTGGTGCTGTGGAGAGAATTGGGCGATCAGAATGCCGTCGCTCGCTCTCTCAGTAACCTGGCAAGCATCGTGAAGATGGAGGGCGACAATACCCGCGCCTGCACTCTGTACGCCGAGTGTCTTTCCATCTTTCAGGCTCTGGGAGATCCGGCTGGCGTGGCCTGGTCGATGAATCATCAGGGTGATGCCGCGCGCGACCAGGGCGACCCTGCAGCCGCGCGGAAATTGTACGAACAAGGTCTGGCAATTTTTCGCGAACTTAACGACCGCTGGGGCATTGCCGGCACTCTGGCGGATCTGGGCAACCTGGCTCGCGAAGAACGGGATTTTCCCAGAGCACATTCACTGTATAGGGAAAGCCTGAAGACTTTTCAGGAACTGGATCACAAGCGCGGCGTTGCGCGCGTGCTGGAGTGTTTCGCGTGCTCAGCAGCAGCTCAATTGGAAGCTGAACGCTCGCTGCGAGTGGCGGGAGCGGCGGCGGCGCTGCGTCAAAATATCGGCGCGCCGCTCACGCGGGCGGAGCAAACCAAGCTGGAAGCGAGTCTGCACCCGGTGCGGCAGTCCTTGACCGACACGGTAGGAGTTACGGCATGGCTCGAAGGTTGGGCTTTGCCGCTCGAGAAAGCCATCGACGAGGTGCTGATGTTCGACGCCGCTTCCGCTTCGTTAGAGCGGACGGCGGCGCGAAAGCAGTAAATCCGATGCAAGTTGATCGGAGTCCGGGCCAGCCCTCACTCGGCGCTTTCCGGGTCAAGAAGCCGGCGCACGGCGGAAACACGATTGGCGGGAATCCCGACGCGTTTGGCATGTTCCTGGATGAGGGCCTCGTCCGGGGCGAGGTACACGCAGTAGACCTTGTCTCCTGTGACGTAGCTGTGGAGCCACTGAATCTCGGGACCCAAACCTTTCAGCACGTTGACTGACTTTTGCGAGACTTCCCGCAATTGGGCGTCGGTTAGGCTGCCGGCCCCTGGGATCTCTCGTTCGATCACAAACTTCGGCATGGCTCCCCCTGATGAGCATCCATGCTAACAAGCATGGGGAGCGGCTACAAGGAGACACGGCCGAAGCCGCCCCGATTAGCGAAAAGATAGCTTACAGAAGCATAGTGAGGTTTTCATGGATCTACGCTCGCTGCAGAAGCCGCTGAAAGAACAATATCGCAACGACCCCAAGACCTCCCGCATCACACTGCGTGCTAAGGGCGCGCAGACGGACGTTCCGATCTCGTGCTCGGTTGACATCGGACGCGCCATCTACCAGGCCGAAGCCCACAAAGGAGTGGGAGGCGCGGGTGCCGGCGCCTGTTCCGGCGATCTCCTGCTGGGAGCGCTGGCAGCTTGCGCACAAATTACTTGTCAGATGGTGGCAGCGGCGATGGGCATCGCAACCGAACGGATTGAAGTAAATGTGGAGGGTGATTTGGATCTTCGAGGGACCTTGGGCCTATCAAAAGACATTCCCGTGGGCTTTGAAAGTATCCGGCTTCATTTTAACGTTGCCGCGCCAGCCGCAACGCCGGAACAAATCCGTGGATTGCGAGAGAAAACAGAACAATACTGCGTGGTCATGCAGACCTTGATGCGCCCGCCGCGCCTGCAGACCGAGTGGGGTGGTCAGCCATGAGCGGCAGAATTTGAAACCAGCAAACGGAAACTAGAAACTGATCTCCTACTGCACCACCAGCACGATCTGCTGCGTGCGAGTGGCTGCGGCCGAGGTTGCGGTGACCGTGAGGTTGTAGGTGCCAGCCGGAGTACCCGAGGTAGTTGTGGTCGTAGCCGTCGAACCACAGCTCGCCTGAAACAGGACCAGCGCGAAAAAGCAAGCCAACAGCGTGCCCATCAGCCAACGCCGCCGTCGTGATTTCTTTCCTCCGATGCCAACCCCCAACAGCGCCAATCCCGACACCGGGAGGATTGCGGCATAGAACGGCCGTCCGACCGGAAACAGGCTGGCTGGCGTGGTCACGCGCGCCGTAGTGTTCACCACCAACTGCCGGCTTTGCGGCCCGTTGCTCAAGTTCGTAAATGACGTGCCGTTAGGAAAAGTCGTGGTGCCGCCCGTAGGCGCGCCCGATGCGGATAACGTGACCGTATTGGGAATGTTTCCTGTGGGTGTGACTGTCACCGTGAAGCTGGCGGGAATACCGGCGGCTACAGACGCGGTGGTTGGCGAAACGCTGATCCCAAAATTATTCACCACCGCAACGGCCGGCGGCGGAGCGGGCGTGACGATGGTGGAGGTTCCGAAAATACTTATTCTTCCACCATCACTCAGAGACCCCGGTTGGAGCGGAAGAGCCGGTAGCGTGGGCGCCAGCACTACGGTGACGGTTCCGACGGCTCCGCCGTTTAATGTTCCCACCGTGCAAGTCACGATGCTGCTGGTCGGAGCAGGACAACTAGCCTGTCCGGGAGACGCGCTGGCGGAGATGAAAGTGGCGGTGGTCGGCAGCACATCCGTAAAGATGATGCCGGTCGTCAGGTCTCCGTTATTCGTGACGGTGTAGGTGAACGTCGCATTGTTGCCGACGCCTACCGTCAGCGGCGTCACTGTCTCGGTGAGTCCCAAGCTCAGCGTGGGACCCAGCTTGGTCACAAATGCGTCGCTGGGGCCGTCCCGACCTGCCTGAAGTGGGTTCGCCGTGGGAAAGTTAAGCGAAGAAGTGTCACCCACAATGTAGCTGCTGCCTTGGGCGTCGGTGGCGATGCCGGTCCCAAAGTCATTCGCCGATCCCCCCAGATACGTGCCGTAATGTCCCAGGGAGACAGTTGAACTTGCCGTGGTGTCGATGCGCGCGGCAAACGCGTCGGTTCCACCGCCCAATACGGGTTGCACTGGATTGTTGGGAGTAGGAAAGTCAGCGGAATTGGTCCACCCTGCGATCCTCGCACCCTGCAGAGTATCGACCGCGATGCCTAAACCGACGTCACTCCCCGAGCCGCCGAGGTAAGAAAAGTAGGTATAGGGTACGGCCGTGGTGGTACAGGTGGTGCCCACGCACGGCGTCCCAAACTTGGCTACGAAAGCATCGCTGTTGGTAACACCGGTCGGACAGGGAGAAGGATTCGTAGGAGCATCCAGGCATCTCTGTAGAGGCGTAACGCCGGCTGGAATGGTGTTGTCGACCGAGGTCGTCGACCCCGTGATGTACGCGCTCAGACCGGAATCCACGGAGATGCCAAATCCCACATCATCTCCGGTGCCGCCGATATAGGTGGAGTAGAGCAGTTGCGCTCCCGCGGGGGCGGCGGGATTGATCTTGGCTACGAAGGCGTCAGTCGCGGTGAGATTGGTCGCGCAATTGGTAGTTACCGGCGTCGTCGGAGCAGTCGCGGGAGGCGGTGTATCGAGACACCCCTGGACAGCGTTAAGAATGGGGAAATCCGTAGACGGGCTGCCGGTGTGCAGAAAGTTGGTTCCGCCAGTGAAGTACACATTGGAATTCGCATCGACTGTAATCGCACCCCCGAGGGTAAGCCCGTTGATGGGATTGCCGCCGCCGAAATACGTGGAATAGACCAGGCTGGAAAATCCGATCAGCGTGGGGTCAATCTTGCTCACAAAGAACTGGCTATTCCCCAGCGAGCTCACCTGAATCGCCCCCAGCGTGGCGGGAAAAGAATGAGTGGCGTCGGGCACATCCTTCGAGGTGGTTGTGCCAATTACATAAATCTTGTTTCTGGGGTCGAGCGCCAGTCCGCGGGCAGATTCCGCACCGCTTCCCCCCAGATAGGTTGAGTAGAGGAGATTTTGCCCGGTCGGACCGAGAACGCTGACGAACGCGTGCGGGGAAGCATTGGTTGGAGTCGCCTGGAAAGCAGATGAAGCGCTGGTGGGAAAGTTAGTGGAAGTTGTGGTTCCCGTTACCACCACATTGAAAGCGGTATCTGCCGCCACACCGGCGGTGGTATCCACACCATCTCCCCCCAGGTAAGTGGAGAACAAAACCGCCGTGCCGGAGGAACTCAGCTTGGCAACGAAGGCATCCGGAGCCACGTCCAGCATGGGCTGAAAGGCCGAGGGCGGAGTACTAACTGGGGGTATGATCAGGAAATCCGGAGACGTGGTTGAGCCCGCGATGTAAATGTTGAAGGAAGGGTCGATCGCGATTGCCGGACATCCCGAGGGCGGCGATGCTAGGCCCAAAATCGCGGAACAGGACTCGCTGCCACTGGCGCCGTAGTAGGTCGAGAAGGTCAGCACCGGATCGATCACCAGCGCCCGGCGGCGATCATAGGCCGCGACTTCGAAACCAACCTTCCCGTGCCGCTGCAACACAAAGCGGCCAGCCACGGATCGCTGCTCGCCCCCAAATTCCTGGTAAATGCGGGGCGCTTTCAGCTTTACCTCATTGCCGCCGCTAGCCAGAATCAGGTTGCCGCCAGCGTCCAGCGTTGTTTTTTCCTGTCCATCAAACTGCAGCGCGATTTGCCCGGGATCCGCACCGGGAGCCACTTCGAAGTCGTATTCCAGCTGTCCCTGGTTGCCGTAGTAAACCAGGTCAACCCCGGGATAAATGCTTTGATAACGCACGCGGGCGAACTGGGGAATGCCGCTATGCCATTTGGCCGGGTCGTTACCGATGAAATAATTACTCTTGCCCGGGAGTTGACTGGTTCCGGTTACCGCGGCAGCCGGGTTGGCACCGGCCAGTTGCATCCGAACGCTGGAAGAACGTTTGGCCTGCGAGCGCAGAGTCAGAACTGCCTGGTCTGCCGTCAGGAACACCCCGTAGCCAGCTCCACGCGCGAGAAACTTGACCCGGGCATCGGTCTGCCCCTGATTCGGTTCGAAGCTCAACGGCAGCCGGCTAAGATCCACCTGGATGCCCTGGCGTTTCGCGGCGAGATCATCGGCGGCGACGGCCGCCAGGGTCGCCTGATTCCCTCCCAGACCGCCCAACTTCGACGCTGGAACAATTGAGTTTAGAGCCAAACCACCTAGCAACAACAGAAACGCGAACGACAGCACAACCGGGCAATACCCCGTTCCCAACTCGCGGAAATTCAATTTCACTCGCTCCTCCGAAAATCCCGATTCATGGAGAGGAAGAAAAACGGCACACAGACAGCATCGCGTCCGCCAAGCGGCATGCGTAGTTGTCGCCAGAATAAGGGCAAAAAAATAAGTAACTACTTAAACATCTGACGGATAGCCTGTCAAGCCACGCACCATTCCCAGGTTCTGGGAAGGTCAGATGCAGGGAGCAACTACTTGAGATGCCGATTGCGGACGCAAAACTCGCCATCGAGCGAGGAAAACCATGAAGGGACGGGACAGGAGAGCGCCGTTGCTCTGCAAATTATTTCACTCGTATCCTTATGAGAAGTCTGGGGACCGCTGCGCAACTCGTTCCGCCATATGGTCCGGAAGCGTGCGCGCTCCCTTCCAGCCAGTGGCACAGCGCGTGCATCCAGTCTAACTTCGGCCCAAGTCTCCAATTAAAAGCTGTCCTCCCCCAGGCCCTCCCCGCAGTACCGCGTTAACCGAGTCTGTTCCCCGCGCTTTTTGCGCTTGCAAACTGTTGGTAAATCAGTAAATCTGGCACCAATTGTTTCGGACAGTGGGTGGTGCCTGCCGTTTGGGGTGAAAACTTGGCTGGCTTAGGACTCATGCATCTGCGAAGAGAAAATTCGATGCAACATCCCGCTCCGGAGCGCCGCACTATGCGCCGCTTCGACATGCGTCTTCCGGCATCGGTCCGGGTAGCGGGCAATGGTCTCCGCGATTTGATGACGGAAACCCAGAACGTAAGCGCTCGCGGCGTCTTTTTCTATCTTGATCGTCCTCTGGCCGAAGGCGCCCGCATTGAAGTCACAATGACCTTTCCGCCGCATGTAACCCTGACCGAACCGGTGCGGGTGCGCTTCACCGCCCGGGTGGTGCGGGTGGAAGACTCGAAAACCGTCGCCAACGTCGGTGTGGCCGCGATGATTGAAGAGTACGAGTTCCTGCGGTCGAATGGCACGGCAGAGTTCAACGGACTAAGATAAGTTAGTTGAGGACGGGCGTCCCGCTCGTCGTTCGCCGGCCGTGCCCGACGGGCTAGACGCCCGTCCTCCACCTAATTCCCACCTACTACTTCTTCAATTCTTCAATCTCACGGCTCAGGCGCTGGTAGCGTCGCACCAGTGTGCCCAGGTAGGCGATGTGGATGATCCAGGTGGCGGCGTACGCGGTGTAGAGGAAATTCATCGTGAACTCCGGGGTTCGAGCAGGGCTTCAAGGGCCTGGGTCTCTTCCACTTCTCTTTGCAGAATTTCCAGGCGATAACGTGACCAGCAAATCAAGGCGGCAAAGCAGAGGAATGCCAGCCAGTTGATCAACAAGACCCGCAGCATGACGGGATCGATCGAGCCCCCGCCGCCGATGACCGGTTGAGGATGTTGGGTGCGGAATATCCAGATGGAGAAGTACACCAGCGGGACATCGAGCGCGCCAAAAACAGCTAACGCGGCGGCCAGGACCGGCGTCTGCCCGCTGGTGGAAAAGCGGCGCAGCATCAGATAGCTGATGTAAATGAGCCAAAGCACCAGGGTCGAGGTCAGGCGGACATCCCAGGTCCACCAGATTCCCCACACCGGACGCGCCCACAGCGGACCGGTCACCAGGACCACGGTACAGAACACGACCCCGACTTCGGCGGTGACTACGGCCAGCGCATCCGTCCTGGGTTGCGAGAAGCACTTCTTGATCAGGAAATACAAGCCGACGATAGCCAGCCCGGTGGTGGCAACCGACGACGGCTCCATGCCTTCGGGCAGCGGACGGATCGCGAAGGCAGCGATGCAGGCCGCCACCCCAATGGCAATGACCGTCCAGTTAGTCAGTTTGTCGGCAAGCGGATTAGGCCGTACCAGATACTGGATGGAACAAATGAAGTTGATGAAGAACAGCAGAAAGGCAGTCCACGCCGAAGGCACGTGATAGTAAAAAATGCGCTGCACGTTGCCCATGGTCTGCTCGGTAGGAGCGACGACCAGCGCTTCATAGAGCGCGAAGCTCAGCAGGACGGCGGTCAGCACGGCGAGGATGGGGAAGAGCCGTTTCATTTTCATTCGGCATTCAAAACAAGATCGAACAACATCAGACAAGCGATAGTAAACACCACGTCGTAAGTGCTAAGCAACACGATCCAGAACTTTGCCGAAAGCTCGCCGGTCAGGATCGCGGTGGTACCGTTGACCATGGCCAGCAGGGCCGGGATGGAAACTGGAAATAACAGCAGCGGCAGCATGATCTCGCGGCTCCGCGTGCGCAGCGAAATCGCCGCGAAGAACGTGCCATTCACTACCAGCGCCCACGTCCCCAGAGCCGCCACCGGAATCAGCTGCCAGGCAGGGCCGAGCGCCCGGAGCTTGTAGAACATGATGAAGAGCGGCGTCATCAGGACTTCCAGTACCGCGACAAAAATAAAATTGCCCAATGCCTTGGCCAGAAAAAGTGAGTTGGCCGGGGCGGGAGAAACCCGGTAGGCATCGAGAACATGATTGCGCAGTTCGCGCGCCCAAGTCTGGTTAAGCGCCACGACGGCCGCGAAAAGAAAGGCGACCCAAACTAAACCTCCAGCAATCTGGCGCGACTCTTCAGCGTTGGGATCGAAGGAAAAACTGAAGACCACGACCACCAGCAAGGAAAAAAACAGCATGGCGTTGAGCGCGTCTTTCGATCGCCACTCCAGGCGCAGGTCTTTGGCTAACGTGGCTCCGGTCACACCGGTGGGAACGGCGGATGACTTGCTCATGGCGTCTCCACCGGTCGCAGCCCGCGGGTGCGACTCGTAATCTGCCCGGCTTCCATCCACACGAATTCGTCGGCTGTGCCTTCCAGCAGCGACGCCTGATGAGTGACGACGAAAATCGTCTTACCCGCGCCGCTCATCTTTGCCAGAAGCGCCACCATCTCGCGCGCCGAGCGCAGGTCTACGTTAGAAAAAGGCTCATCCAGCAGCAGCAGCTTGGGATCATTAAGCAGTGCCCGCGCCAGCGACAATCTCTGCCGCATGCCTTGAGAGTATTGCGCGACCGGACGGGTAAGCGCCGGGTCTAAGCCGACCGCTGTCATATTTGCGGCAGTCGGATCGCTCATGCCGTACAAGCGCCCGAAATAGCGCAGGTTTTCCATGCCGCTCATCTCGTCGTATAGCAGTGAGGGGTGGGCCATGTAGCCGAGTTCATGGCATACGGCTCGCAGATCCGTTGCACCCAGAATCGATACGCTGCCGCGAGTCGGCCGCGCCAGGCCGGCGAGCACTCGCAAAAGCGTAGTCTTCCCTGCTCCGTTGTCGCCGAGGACTGTGTAGAGCCGGCCCGCCACAAATTCAGCATTCACGCCGCGCAGCGCGGCGAAGCGGCCGAACTGCTTGACCACGGCGTTGAGCGTAATGATAGGAGCGGCATCCACGTGCTTGGAAGATAGCCGAAGGAAGAGTTGAAGTCGAGCCTGTGTGGCCCGTGGGCGCCCTCGCCCGCGAGATTCTAGCTGAAAGTCATAAGCCGCGGGCGAGGGCGCCCGCGCCACATGGCCGGAGATTAGTTCGACATGGTGGGCGCAGCTGTGGCCGCAGTCTGGCCCGGTTGCTGGGGGGCGTATTTGGAGGCGCACTTGGCTTGCAGCTGTTTGGCGTGGAAGACGCCATCGCGGCCAAAGCTGCCGTCCGCCAGGGCCTGCGAGTTGTCTTTGAAAGTGTCGGGCGGCGCTTCGGTTCCGCTATAAACCACCGGCAGGAGCTGATCGTTTTCTATCAGCGCAAATTCCACGCGGGTGCCGGATCGCTTGATGGAGCCAGGCTGGACGTTTCCCGCCACGCGCAAATGTTTCGTATAAGCGCCGTCGCCCATACCCCGCAGCTCTTTGATGGTTACGTAGTAGCTCTTGCTCTCCTGCACGCCGGTATAAGCGAGATAGCCCAGCGACAGCAGGATCGCCGCCACCGCGCCCCCGAATTTCAGGTACTTCCGAGCTTCGCCCGCCATAGGAGCCACCGAGATAAGACTCTATTCCGGCTCGGGTTCGAGGTCAAGATGTCCGGATGGCCAGAGCATTGGCCCAATATCAGTCCTGTCCGCTTGTCATTCCGAAGCCAGATCTATCGGCGAGGAATCTGCTTGCTGCCAGCCGCGAAACAGCATATTCCTGGCGCACAAATCGCGCTTCGGAACGACAATACTTTTGGGGTTTGCGAATTACGCGATTACCGCGTGGCCGATATAATGTGTGCGTTCCTACTCCCAACGAGGTCGAATGATACATCCCTGGCACGACGTAACACCTGGAGACAAACTACCCCACGAGTTTTATAGCATCGTCGAGATCCCTTTCGGGTCCAGCGTGAAATACGAGCTCGACAAGAGCAGCGGCATGATCAAACTGGACCGGGTTCTTTACTCGGCTGTTTACTATCCTGCCAACTACGGGTTTATTCCTCAGACCCTCGCCGAGGATGACGATCCCCTCGATGTGCTGGTGCTCTGCCAGGAAGCGGTAGTTCCGCTGACCCTGATTCATGCCCGCACCATCGGGCTGATGACCATGATCGATACCGGGAAGAAAGACCACAAGATCATCGCAGTGGCTACCCAGGACCCGGAATTCAACACCTATCGTGAAGCCCAGGATATGCCTGCCCACCGCTCACTGATGCTGCGCCGCTTCTTTCAGGATTACAAGCAGCTGGAAGGGAAAGCCGTGGAAGTGGATGAGATCCAGCCGGCGGCGGAGGCCTATCCCATCATCAACGACGCGCTGCACCGCTACAGCGAGCAGCGGCGCAAGGGTTTCAAGGGATTCGGAGGCGCGCACTGACGATTCGATGGCTTATCGTTCGGCGATCGCGCTGGCCGGGAAACGCTCGGGCTGTCTCGGACATCCCGGCTTGTTCCTGATGTCAGCACTCCGAGGGCAAGATGCCCTCGGGACAGCCGGCGGGACGCCGGCGCTACCAAAATCTTCTCAGTTCTTTTGGGCCGCGAGCGCCGTCTGCTCGCGCCGGGCTTCCTGCGCGGGAATGAAATCGGCGTCGGCGTTTTTCCAGATTAGAAGCAGCTGCTGGTAGGTTCGTCCCGCTGCTGCAGGATCGGTCTGCGCCTGGGCGCGGGCCGTTCCCAGCAAGCAGAGAGCGTAGTCGGGAACCTGTGCTGAACCGGTTGCTCCTTCGCCCAGCGACAGCCCCTTATACCGGATCCCCGGTTCAAAGTCGGTCACGGCCTGCTGCGCATTCTTCATCTCCAAGGAGGCTCGGCCAGCAAGGTGAGGCACCTTGGACACCAGCAAGTAGGGGGCGGCTGGCGATAACAACTGCGCGACTTGTTCCGGATGATGCTGGAGCAGAGCTGCCGCCGCCTTCACCTCGGGGAGATAGATCTCATTGGCCAGGGTATTGTTGGGCACTTCCGTAGCCAATCGTTGCATCTCTTTGAGAGCCGGGCCGGCGTCCCCACAGAGCGCCAAAGCCAGCGCAGCATCCGGCACAGTGGCGACCGAGTGATCGAGAGCCAGCCCGCGATTAGCGAATTCACGCGCGGCCGAGCAGTTGGAGACCAGGGCGTCGTGCACCGCTTTTACCGAGTACAGTCCGCCCGCGGCGTCGGGCAGATGCTGTTGCTCAGTTCTTTGACCGGCATGTTCCCAAAGCCGGTCGGCGTCATGCATCTTGCCCATGGAGAAGTAAATCGTGGCGGCACTCGCTTCCACGACAAAGCCGTCGGGACGGGCCACCGCCCACTGCACATGCTTTTCCCAGTCAGGCCGTCCGGACAGGAAATCGTCCATCATGGCGTTGACGTGATAATTGGCGTCGTCGCTTCCGCCCTGCTCCACAGCTTCCTTCAGGTAGCGCTCGCCTTCCTGCATCCGGTCCATGCCGATTAAAGTACCCGCCGCATTGTTGGCCGCAATGTTGTTCCACTTGGCGATTTCCCAGTCCTTCTTAAATCCCTCGGCCGCCTGTTCGAGGTCGCCGACGAGTCCATAGGCATTGGCCAGGTTATTCCACGCCGCCGCGTCTCTCGGGTAGGTCGCGACAAAGAGTTTGTACGATTCCAGGGCCTTGGGCAGATCGAACTGCTGCAAGGCGTACTGAGACTCGATGTACATCCTTTCCCGCTCGGTCACGCGTTCGCGCAGGTCATAAGCCTTTTTCAGAAGTTCCACCGCTTTGGTGATTGCGCCCTGGTTGCCGTAGGCCACTCCCAACCGCGCATAGGCCATGGCAAAACTGGGATCGAGCCGCAAGGCTTCCTGGTAGAAGGACGACGCCTGGGGAAAATCCCGCCCCATGCGATGCTCTTCTTCTCCCAGTGAAAACGCATGAAAAGCCTGCAGTGAAGTGGTGGTCACATTGGTGTAGGGCGTGGAGAGCTTCTGAATGGACGCCATGGACTCGCCCAGCCGCGCCCGCATTGCCGTGGCAGCTTTCGCAACCGCCGCCAGAACCGCCGTTTTGTCGGAAGCGGTCACCTGTTCCCGGGCAAACACTTCTCCGGTGGCGCAATTCACCGCGTTAATCGAGATCACATAGGACGGTCCGAGATTGGCGATTGTCCCCGCGAGATAAGCTTTCACGCCGAGGCGCTGGCCCAGCTGTTGCGCCAGTTCCGGCGTAATCTTTTGCGCGCCCGCCTGTCCCAGATATTGGAGGTTGTTGTGTAGTTCGGCGTCACTCACGAGTTGCAGCAGCGGCGATTGCTCGAGCTGGATGGCGAGAGCCTCTTTCAAAGTGGAATCGAAGACCGCATCGCCGGTCTGATTGGTGAAGTCGGCCAGAATAAGCTGATCTTTGTCGGTCAGTTGCACGGTCTGATGCTTGCGCCAGTAAAACCCTCCCACCAGCGCCGCCAGTACGAGAACCGCAATGACGGGAAGAACGAACTTTCGCCAGGCCGGCCGCGCTTGAGCAGACTCGGCAACTGTAGCGACGTTACCTGACGACGCAGCCGGGACCGTGCGCGCCGATCCGCTCGTTCTGTGTGCCGCCCCGGATACCGATTCGGCCGAAGCGGGTGCACTGTAAACCGGCTCCGACGAAGAGCTCACCGTCGAGCTGCGTCCCGACTCCAGATCCCGCTTCAGACGCCGCAACTCCGACTTGATATCGACCGCATGCTGGTAGCGTAGCTCGCGGTCTTTCTCGAGTGCGCGATTAATCACGTCTTCCAGCTTCTGCGGCAAATTCGGATTCAACCGGACTGGAGCCAGCGGCGCCCGGTTCAGGATCGCATCGAAGATGACTCCGGAAGTTTCTCCTCGAAATGGCACAGCGCCCGTCGCCATCTCGTAGAGAACGATGCCAAACGAAAATAAGTCGGTGCGCGAATCGAGCGTCTTGCCGCGCACCTGTTCCGGCGACATGTAAGCCACCGTGCCCAGCGCCGACCCTGGGCTGGTGAGATGTTGCTGGGCGTTGCCGCCCTCTGTCTTGGTCACGTCCGACGGGTCGAGCGCTCGATTCGCATCATCAGCCACTTTCGCCAGACCAAAATCGAGGATCTTCGTGGCTCCGCGCGTCGTGACAAAAATGTTTGCCGGCTTGATGTCGCGATGCACAATACCCTTCGCATGCGCCGCGTCTAGAGCTTCGGCTACGTCGATGCCGATGGAGAGCAGCTTTTCGATCTCCAACGGGCGATTACCGATGAGATGTTTTAGCGTCTCGCCTTCCAGATACTCCATGACAATGAAGGCCTGATCTCCCTCTTCTCCAATGTCATGGATGGTGCAGATGTTGGGATGATTCAGCGCGGATGCCGCCTGGGCCTCGCGCCGGAATCGGCTGAGAGCCGTGGCGTCGCGGGTGACATCTTCAGGCAGGAATTTCAGGGCAACAAAACGGTGGAGGCGGGTGTCTTCGGCTTTGTAAACTACTCCCATCCCGCCCCCGCCGAGCTTTTCCAGCACCCGGTAGTACGAGATGTTCTGCCCGATCATTTCGCCCATGGAGGGATTGCCTTATAGCGCTCCGCACCAGAATTCTGGTGAGCCATCTTAGGGGCGGGGCGGAAATAAAGTCAACGCACCAGGTCACCAGACCCGGCAAGCGTTCTCCCGCACCATGGGCTGGCCTGCCTTGCAGTTGAATGCCTTCTGGAACTCGGGCATGTTTTGCACGACGCCGGTCACCCGATATTTTCCCGGCGAATGCGGATCGACGCTGACCAGCATGCGCGAGTACTCCGGACGCCGCTTCTCGCACCAGGCGCGGCCGAAGCCGAGAAAGAAACGCTGCTGCGGAGTGTAGCCATTGATGGTTTGCGCCGCTGCGCCGGTCTTGTCCTCCGCCATCATTTGCTCCAGCGCCATCAGGGCAATGCGCGCGCCACCGTTGTCGGCGGTGTTCTCGCCCAGGGTGAGGCGGCCATTGAGTTTGAGATCATCCACGGCGGCGAAGCTGCTGTACTCGTCGGCGATGCAGCTGGCGCGCTTTTCAAACTCTGTACCATCCTGCGCCGTCCACCAGTCACGCAGATTGCCTTGCGGATCGAACTTGCGTCCCTGGTCGTCGAAGCCATGGGTCAGTTCATGGCCGATGACCAGCCCAATGCCGCCGAAGTTCGTGGCATCGTCGGCTTGCTTGTCGAAGAAAGGCGACTGCAGAATTCCCGCGGGGAACACAATTTCGTTCTTCGCTGAGCTGTAATAGGCATTGACCGTGGGCGGCGTCATCTGCCACTCGTTGCGATCTACGGGCTTGCCGATCTTGGCAATCTGGCGGCGCGCTTCGAATTCGTTGGCCCGCAGGAAATTTCCCACCAGATCGCCGCGCACAATGGTAAGAGAACTGTAGTCGCGCCAGACATCGGGATATCCAATCTTGTTGCGAATCGCATCCAGTTTTAATTTCGCCTGTTTCTTCGTCTCCTCCGTCATCCAGGGCAGGTTCCTGATGTCCTGATCCAGACTTTTTTCCAGGGCGTCGACCATCTTCAACATGCGCTCCTTGCCATCCGCACCGAAAGCCTGTTCCACGTAACGCTGGCCCAGTGCCTCGCCCAGTTCTCCATCGGTCGAACTCACACAGCGCTTCCAGCGCGGCTTGATCTCGGATTGCCCGGTCAACGCCTTTTGCATATTGAAATTGGCGTCCACGAAGGCCTCGGAAAGCCAGGGCGCGACCCCGTCGATGAGATGCCAGGTCACGTAAGTTCGCAGCGCGTCCAGCGATTCTGTTTCGACCAGACCGTTCACCTGTTTGAAGAAGTCTGGATTGGAAACATTCAAACTGGAAAACTGGGGTGCGCCCATGGCCGCGAAGTAGCGAACCAGGTAAAGATTCGGCGCCAGGGCAACTGCCTCATCGCGCGTCATCTTGTGGTCGCGGTTCTTGGGATCGCGGCGGGCGGTGCGATCCATTGAGGCCTTGGCCAGCGCGGTCTCGATGCGCAAGACAGTCTGCGCCGAATCCTCGGCCTGCTTGGGCGATTGCCCGATCAGCGTGAACAACTGGGTCGCATACTCCACCAGGCTCTTGCGCGCCGCCGCCATCTTGGGGTCGTCTTTCAGGTAGTAATCGCGGTCGGGGAGCGTCAGCCCGCCCTGGTCGATATAAGCGATCACGTCGTTGGCGCTGTGCAGGTCGGGCGCGGAATAAAAATTAAACAACGGGTTGGGCCCGATCAGCTGCACTCGAGCCACGGCTTCGATCAGCGCCGGCTTGTCTTTCGCCTTCGCGATGCGCTCGAGCTCCGGCTTCAACGGGGCGACTCCACGCGCATTCGCGGCGGTTTCGTCGATGCAGGAGCCATAGTAGTCGCCGATCTTCTGCGAGATGGCGTCGCGCCCCGCGCCTCCAGCGGCAGCTTTTTCCAGAATCTGCCGCATGATGGCGGAATTCCGTTCACGAATATCGATAAAGCTTCCCCAGGAGGTCTGATCCGCCGGAATTTCCGTGGTCTTCAGCCAGTTGCCGCAGGCATATTGATAGAAATCGACGCAAGGATCGACAGTCTTATCGATGCTGTCGAGATTGACGGCGGGTTGGGAAGGCGCGGATTGAGAGAAACTGG
Organism: Terriglobia bacterium; assembly: GCA_963822555.1. GTDB lineage: Bacteria > Acidobacteriota > Terriglobia > Terriglobales > Acidobacteriaceae > JAIQFF01. The sequence continues at coordinate 682,932 of CAWGHY010000002.1, read as the reverse complement.
CGACGGCTGTGAACAAAAGAATCGCGGGAAGTAAGTAATACAAGCGCATGGAAGACCTCGAAGAGTATGGCCGTTGAGACTAATGGCCCAGTTTAGACGGTCAAACTTAAAAAGTGTCACGTGACCGTCGAAGCAAGAGCTTACCGCAAAGTTCGCAAAGAAGAGACCGCAAAGGCCGCAAAGTAAAAGACCGTTCGGTATTTCTGCTTTGCGGCCTTTGCGGTCGCTTCTTTGCGAACTTTGCGGTTATGATTTTCCTCGACCTGGGGCATCATCTCCCGTATCGCGGCGCGTATAATCTTTTCAGAGCTCAGAGGACAATCAGGCACAATGACTCCCACCAACGGCAGCAACGGACAGAGTGTTCCCAAACCCCGGGCAGATTGGATCGCAGGCCGTAAATCCAAAAATACCGACGGCAATTTCTCCCAGATGCGCTATGCGCGCAAGGGAGAGATCACAGATGAGATGGCCTACGTCGCGCACCGCGAGAAGCTTACGCCTGAACTAGTGCGCGATGAAGTCGCCCGCGGCCGGATGATTATTCCCGCCAACATCAATCATCCCGAACTCGAGCCCATGTGCATTGGCGTGGCCTCGTTGTGCAAGATCAATTCCAACATCGGCAATTCGGCGGTGACCTCGAACATCGAGGAAGAACTGAAGAAGCTGCACACCTCCGTACACTTCGGCGCCGATACCGTGATGGATCTCTCGACCGGCGGCAACATCCATGAGATTCGCGAGGCGATTCTGCGCCACTCGCCGGTCCCCATTGGAACCGTGCCTATCTACGAAGCCATCTCGCGGGTCAAGCGGATCGAAGATCTCAACCAGAATGTGATGCTCGAAGTGATTGAAGAGCAGGCGGAGCAAGGTGTGGATTACATGACCATCCACGCCGGCGTGCTCATCCAGTATTTGCCCATGGTTTCGAAGCGCATCACCGGCATCGTCAGCCGCGGCGGCGCGATTCTGGCGCAGTGGATGGCGCATCATCACAAACAGAATTTTCTGTATGAATGCTTTGACGATATCTGCAAGATTTTCGCCAAGCACGATGTTTCGTTCTCCCTGGGCGATGGCCTGCGCCCTGGCTGCATCGCCGACGCCAGCGACGAAGCCCAGTTCGCGGAACTCAAAACTCTGGGCGAACTGACCAAGAAAGCCTGGGAGTATGACGTCCAGGTCATGATCGAAGGCCCCGGTCACGTTCCGCTAGACAAGATCAAGGAACAAGTCGACAAAGAAAAAGAGCTTTGCTACGAGGCGCCGTTCTACACTCTGGGGCCGCTGGTGACGGACATTGCGCCCGGATACGATCACATCACGTCGGCGATCGGCGCCGCCATGATTGGCTGGCACGGTGCTGCCATGCTGTGCTACGTCACGCCCAAAGAGCATCTCGGTTTGCCCAACGAGAAAGATGTGAAGGACGGAATCATTGCGTACAAGATCGCCGCGCACGCCGCCGATCTGGCACGGCATCGCCCGGGTGCGCAGGATCGTGACGACGCGCTCAGCTACGCCCGCTACAAGTTCGACTGGGAGAAACAGTTTGCGCTGTCACTCGATCCCGAAACAGCGCGTTCCATGCACGATGAAACGCTGCCGGACGATTACTACAAAGAAGCAGCCTTCTGCTCCATGTGCGGCCCGAAATTCTGCTCGATGAATTATTCCAGCAAGGTGGATGAGTACAACAAGAAGGAACACGGGCTGGAGAAGAAAGACTATTCGGAGCTGGTAGACAAGCTGGTCAGCCTGAAGTAAGTCTCGTGTGGAGCGGGCGCCGTCGCCCGCTGCTTTTTATCATTCGTTACGACCGCACAGAAAAGTCAAACCCAGCGGGCGAGGGCGCCCGCTCCACACGACCGCTACTTGCCGAATTCGGCGGCGCCGTCCCAGACCAACTGCACCGCCACAGCAAAAATCAGAAAGCCGAAAATTCTGGTGATGCCGGCAACCGCCCCTGGCCCCAACTTTGCCACCAAAGGTCCTCCCAGACGCAGAAACAAATACACACTGAGCGCCAGGGCGGTGATCCCGATCACCATGCCCATGTAAGTCGTCATGCTATCGGCGTTGGCCGCCAGACCCATGACCACACCGATTGAGCCCGGACCGGAAAGCATCGGCATGGCCATCGGGGTGAGGGAGATGTCCGTTTTCTCGGCAGCTTCATCGCTCTCGGCCGGAGTAATGCGAGTCGAGGCAGTGACCATGCCCCAGGCCGTGTGGGCCACAATGAGACCGCCGGCGATCTGCAGGACGGGCAGCGAAATGCCAAAGAAATTCAGCACGAAGCGTCCGAAAAACATGAATACGACCAGGATGCCCAAGACATACAAAGAAGTCTTCAAGGCAGTGCGGTTGCGTTCCACGTCCGAGTAATCGGAGGTCAGCGCAAAAAACAGCGGCACTCCGCCAAACGGATTCACGATGGGAAACAGCGCGAGAAACGTAGCTCCCGCCGCCGAGGGCAGAGTCTTCAGAATGTGCTCGACCGTGTTTCCCGCCGTCATCAGCGATAGTCCTCCAGCACCTTGGCCGCTCGGTTCAGCGCCGCGGCCAGAACCGCAATTTGCTGGCGAGTGCGTTCCAGATCGTGTTTGTCGATGGCCTCGTTTACCCCCGGAATCACCACCGCCGCGTAGCCAGTGTACTGGCCGGGCGCGTAAATCACGTGACGGAACCAGGGACGGTTGGGCAGTCCCTCCGGAACCAGCAAGGCGCGTTCGGCCTGACGCAGGGCTTGATTAAGCCGCGCCACTCCATTCCCGGGATTTTCCTGCTTACGGCGGATCTTGGCTCCCGCTTGTTCGAACTGACGAGCCGCTCGAATGGCTTCGGTAAAGTTCGGCGGCTGGCCGCCAAATACGGCGTCGGATTTCTTTCTTGCGGTCTCGACGTAGGCGGAAATTTCTTTCCCATACTGCTCATAGTCATACGGCAGCACGTTGGTGTTCGACATACGAATTGCTTCGAGTCCAAAGACGCGCGCCATCGCCTGCTCGTAGGAAAAATCCGGGTCGCCAAATTTCTTGAACCAGTTGAAATTGTCGAAGACGGAATGGTAGACGCCGTACGAGCCGCTGGAGCTCACATCCGACGAGGGCACGCCCAGGTGCTGCAGGAAGACGGTGTAGTCCGAGCCGCTGCCCAGGTCTCCCACGGGCACATCGGAGTTGCCGGCGGCCGGAGTGCGTTCCGTGCCACCGATGTCCTGCGTCGGCCTGCGCTCGGCATCCCCGCCCGATTGGCTGCTCTTTCGCCACTCGTCATAGACCGTGCCGCCTTTGGGGCTGGGCACAACCTTCGTCACGTCCCGAATAAACTGCTTGAGCGTGGGCACTGACGATGCGCCGAACTTTGGACCGGAGACGGCTACATCCATATTGAAATATGCGATGGCGTTGGCCAGTTCGGTCTCGTGCTGCTCTCCCCATTCCGTGGAGCCGATGAGTCCTTCTTCTTCGGCATCCCAACTGCCGATGACGATGCTACGTTTCGGTCTCCATCCCGACTTCAGAAGTTCGCCGATGCCGTGCACCGATTCGAGCATCGCCGCCGTGCCGCTGTTGGGATCGACCGCGCCATACACCCAGGCATCGCGGTGATTGCCCGCTACAACCCATTCATCCGGCAGTTCGCCGCCGTGGATGCGACCGATCACATCCCAGATGGTACGAAGCTGGTAGTCCTGCTTCAGGTGAATCTTCACCTTGGTCGGCCCGGGGCCGACGTGATAAGTGAAGGGCAGCGAGCCTTGCCAATCGCGAGGCGAGTCGGGTCCACCCAAGTGCTCGAGAATCGGCCATGCGTCCGCATAGGAGAGCGGTGTCGCGGGAATCCTGGGAAGCTGCGCCGATTTTTCGGGAGGAGTTCTTTGCGAATCCGGAAGCGATGGCACCGAAGCGATTCCCGGGGTGGTGGGATCGCCGGGGAACTGGAACATATATCCGATCGAGCCGCGCTGCACACCGGTATCCGGACGCCACGGGCCTTGCGGATATTTGTCTCCGTGCCGCCATCCATCGTCGGAGGGATCGGAGTAGATCAATACTCCAGCAGCGCCGTGCTCCTGCGCCACCAATACTTTTACTCCGCGGAAGTTTTGCCCGTAGCGCACCAGCACGATCTTGCCGCGAACATCGATCTTCATCTGCTCCAGCTTTTGGAAATCGTCGGGCGATCCATAATTCGCGTAGACCACCTCGGCTTCGACATCTCCTGACGGCGACATGCTGTTGAACGGCGTCACTACGCGAGAATCGTCCTGATAAGGATCTCCGTTGACCCGCTCACGCGTGGGGCCATGCATGCTGACTCCGGCGGGTGCGGTCATGTCCACGCTGATCTCAGCCGGATAGTTCATCCAGACGCGATATTCGACGATTTCGGTTTCAAGGCCAGCGTCGCGGAACTTCTGGGCGACGTAATCCGCGGTCGCCTTGTCTTCAACCGTGCCCGCCATGTGCGGCGCCTGGGTCAAAATGCGCAGGTGCTCCTCGGCAAGTTTCGGATCGGGGACCGCCAGAAAACGGTTCTCCAGTGCGATCTCGTCAGCCGAACTAGCGAAGCCGAAAAGGGGAGTAGCGGCGGCGTCCTTGGTCGAGAACGCCGAAGTTCCGCCGACATTGGAAAAGAGGAAAAAGGACAGGAAGATGAACGGGAAGACTGCCGCGGAAATGAATTTCATCGGGCTCCTGGTAAGCACTTTGTCGCGCCGGCATCTTCAAGTAGTGGCGAGCTGACGCAGCGCATCGAGCGTTTCCTCGAGATCTGGAGGCCGGTCCATGGGATAGATCCTGCCGAACCGGATCATGCCGGCTTTGTCGACTACAAAAATGGCACGCTCGCTGGCTCCCCGGGCAGGTTCTTCTTCCCGCAAGACTCCGTAGCGCCGGCTGACTTCGCCATGCGGCCAGAAATCGCTTCCCACAAGGAAGTCGAAGGGGCCAATCTCGCGCTCCCATGCAGTGCTGTTCATAATGCAGTCGACGCTGATCGCGAGCACTTCCGCCTCTCGCGCCAGAAATTTTTCCCGCTGCACCTGATACGTGACCATCTGCTGCGCGCTGACCGGATCCCAGTTGGTGGGATAAAAAGCGAGCACAAGATTTTCCTGGCCGCGGTGTTCAGACAGGCGGAACTGTTTTCGCACGCCGCCGATCAGCACTGGAACTTCGAAATCAGGCGCCTTGTCGCCGCGCTGCAACAACGTTCACCTCATCGAAACAGCAATCATGTAGGGCAATATCAAGACCTTACTTGTCCGCTGCCGATCACCTCGTACTTGGCCGAAGTCAATTCCGCTAAGGCAAACGGTCCGCGGCAATGCAATTTCTGGGTACTGATGCCCATTTCCGCGCCGAAGCCGAATTCGCCTCCATCGGAGAAGCGGGTTGAGACATTCCAGTAAACCACAGCTGAATCGACCAGCCGCAGAAACTGACGGGCATGGGCCTCATTCGTGGTCACAATCGCTTCCGAGTTCTTCGTGGAATATCGATTGATGTGGGCAATCGCGTCTTCGAGGTTCGCTACCACCCGAATCGCGATGCACAGCGACAAATATTCTTCATTCCAATCCTGCGCTTCAGCGCGGCCGACACGCGGCGCCAATCGCCGAGTCTCGTCGTCGCCGCGTACTTCAACGCCGCTATCCTGCAGCTTCTTCACGATGCGAGGAATGTATTGCGCCGCGATTCGTTCGTGCACCAGCAGTTTTTCCGCAGAATTGCATACCGAAGGGCGCTGCGTCTTGGCATTGATGACAATTTCATCCGCCATGTCGAAATCGGCATACTCATCCACGAAGATGTGGCAGTTCCCTGCTCCGGTTTCGATCACGGGTACGGTCGCGTTGTCCGCGACATAGGAAATCAGTCCGGGGCCACCGCGGGGAATGAGCACGTCTACCAGGCCGCGCGCTTTGATGAGTTCGTGCACCGAATCGCGCGAGCTCGAATCCAACAGTTCGATCGCGCCCTCCGGAACTCCATCCACCTGATTCAGGATCTCGACCAGTTTCTCGTTACTCTGCACCGCTTCCTTGCCGCCTCGCAAGACAATCGCGTTGCCGGTTTTGAGCACCAAAGAGGCACAGTCCACGGTCACGTTCGGCCGCGATTCATAGACGACCCCGACGACGCCCAGAGGGACGCGCACTTTGCGAATGCGCAAACCATTAGGCCGCGTCCACTCCGCAATCGTTTCCCCGACCGGATCGGGAAGCTTGGCCACTTCGATCACGCCTGACACCATGGCTCCGATGCGCTCTGGAGTAAGCAGAAGGCGGTCGCGCATGGCGCCCTCGAGGCCGGAACTCTCCAGGTCATGGCGGTTGGCCTCGATAATATCGGCGGCATGGGCTGAGATCGCATCGACCATGGCCAACAGGATGGCATTCTTCTCGACCGTGGTCAGCTGTGCCATTTGCGAGGCGGCGCCCTGCGCCCGCAGCAGTTTGTCGCGAGTCGAGCTGGGAGTACGGACGCTAGTTGCCATCGGATGACTTTCTACGCTGGGGAGGAAAATAAGTCCCGATCTTGCGCTCGAGGGCCCACGGAATCGCGTGTGCGTGGCGTCCATTCGCAATTGCAACATTCGCGCCGGCTTCGCTAGCCAGCTTGGCGGCGCGCAGCTTGGAGCGCATGCCTCCCGTGCCCAGCTTGCCCTGTCCGTTACAGACGGCCTCCATCGGCGCGGTGAGCTTACGCACTGTTCGCAGCAGGCGCGGCCGACTGCCGTTGGGGAAGTAGAATCCGTCGACGTCGGTCAGCAGCAGCAACCAGTCAGCCTTGACAGCGGTTGCCAGCAATGCGCTGAGTTCATCGTTATCGCCGAATGCACCCACCAGCTCGCGGACGGAAACGCTGTCATTCTCATTGACCACCGGCACCACGCCGAGTTTCAGCAATTCATGCAGCGCGTTTTGCAGGTTGCGATACCGGATCGGCGAAGTAAAGTCGTCGCTCGAGAGCAGCAATTGCGCCACGACTTTCTTTCCGAAAAACAGTTGCTCGTAGGTGTGCATCAGCAGGCTTTGGCCGACCGCGGCACAGGCCTGCATCAGAGGCACCGTCGACGGCCGTTGGCGAAGTCCCAGGTGGGTCATGCCGGAAGCAATGGCTCCGGAGCTGACGATCAGGTATTCGTGGCGAGACAAGTCGAGTTGATCGACCAGCGCTCGCATGCGTGTCGTGTCGATGCGGCCGCCGGGCGCAATCAGACTGGTACCTACTTTGACGACGAGTCGCATATTAAGACTTCTAATTTAACAATTTAGATGGATTTCGGCGAATGCAGGCGCTCGATGTGGGGCGGCACTCTTGTCCGCCGTTTTTGAATTACATTTTAGTCGGCCACACCAAAATCAAAGTCAAAAGCGGCGGACAAGAGTGTCCGCCCCACATCAGGTCACCCCGCGTTAAACTGTTTTTCATGGCTGTCGGAGATTCGACTCAACGCTTTTCCTCGCGAGTAGAAAATTACGTTCGCTATCGGCCTGGCTATCCTCCCGCGGTTCTTGACCTGTTGAAGAACGAGTGCGGCCTCAGCCCAGCTTCCGTCATTGCAGATATTGCGTCTGGCACAGGCATCTTCACCCGCATGCTGCTGGAAAATGGCGACCGGGTGTTGGGCGTGGAGCCGAACGCTGACATGCGCCAGGCAGGCGAGGATTTTCTGCGCGCGTATTCTCGGTTCACCAGCGTGACGGGAAGCGCGGAGGCTACAACTCTCCCCGATGACAGCGTCGACATGGTCACGGCTGCCCAAGCGGCTCACTGGTTTGATCGCGAGAAGGCGCACCGCGAATTCGTTCGCATCTGCCGGCCGGGCGGTTGGACCGTGCTGCTGTGGAACGAACGGCGCGTGGGATCGACGCCGTTCCTCCGCGACTACGAGCAGTTGCTGCTCGAGTACGGAACTGATTATCAGAATGTGCGCTCGGAGCGGACCACAGAGCAGATCCAGACATTTTTCGCGCCTTCGCGATTCGAAGTTCTCAGTTTTGACTACCATCAGGACTTCGACTATGCCGCGCTTGAAGGGCGATTGCTGTCTTCTTCTTATACGCCGCAAGCTGGCGACGGCCGCCACAAACCTATGCTGTCCGCTTTGCGACGGATATTCGATGCCCATCAGGTAAATGATCGAGTGCGGTTCGAGTACGACACGCGGGTGTATTACGGACGGTTAGAGTAATCTGCCCTATAAAAATTCTAACCACCAAGGACACCAAGGTGCACGAAGGAAATCCTACCCACTAAGATCTCGTTCAGCTCGGAGAAAGCATGGCCAGTGAGAAGACGTTTCACATGACGCCCGACGAATTCCGGCGTCACGGACATGAGGTTGTCGACTGGATCGCCGACTACTACACCCGCATTGAGTCGTTCCCTGTGCTGTCGCAAGCTGAACCAGGGCAGATCCGTGCCTCGCTGCCGGCCGATCCTCCGGCGCAGGGTGAGCCTTTTGCAGCCATCCTTGCCGACATCGATAAATTGATCCTTCCCGGCATTACGCACTGGCAATCGCCGAATTTCTACGCTTACTTCCCTTCCAACGCTTCAGGTCCAGGGATTCTCGGCGATTTGCTCTCGTCCGGCTTGGGTGTGCAGGGAATGCTGTGGGCCACCAGTCCTGCCTGCACGGAGTTGGAGACGCACGTGCTGGACTGGCTGGTTCGCATGCTGGACTTGCCGCAGAAATTTCTATCGACCGGCAGCGGAGGAGGCGTGATTCAGGACACGGCGTCGAGCGCCTCGCTGTGCGCGCTGCTGGCGGCGCGAGAGCGGGCCACGAACTTCTCGAGTAACCGCTACGGCTGCGACGGCAAACTGGTGGCCTACACTTCGTCGCAAGCGCACTCTTCACTGGAGAAAGGCGCGCAGGTCGCCGGCATCGGACGCGACAATCTACGCCTGATCGAGGTTGACGAAAATTTCGCCATGAGTGCTGAAGCATTGGCGCGACAAATCGATAAAGATCGCCGCGCCGGCCTCGTTCCGTTCTTTGTCTGCGCTACCGTGGGGACGACATCCTCGAATGCGATTGATCCCGTCCCTGAAATCGGCCGCATCTGTCGTGAACAAAAGCTGTGGCTGCACGTGGACGCAGCCATGTCGGGCACGGCCGCGCTTTGCCCTGAATTTCGACATACGCATGCCGGCCTCGAATTGGCTGACAGTTACTGCTTCAATCCTCATAAATGGATGTTTACGAATTTCGATTGCGATTGTTTCTATGTCTCAGACCGCAAGGCGCTGCTCCAAACGTTGAGCGTGTTGCCCGAATACTTGCGCAACAAGGCGACGGAAACCGGGGCTGTGATCGATTATCGCGACTGGCAGATTCCTCTGGGGCGTCGATTCCGGTCGCTCAAACTGTGGTTCGTAATTCGGCACTACGGAGTAGAGGGATTGCAGCATCACATTCGGCGGCACGTTGAGTTGGCACAACAATTTGCCGAGTGGATCAAGAATGACGAACGCTTCGAACTGGGGGCGCCGGTGCCACTGAACCTGGTGTGCTTCCGCCACAAAGGCGGAGACGAAAGCAACCAGAGGTTGATGGACCGGCTCAATCGCAGCGGGGACCTTTATCTCACACACACGCGGCTGAATGGTCATCTGACTCTGCGGCTGTGCGTAGGCCAAACCAACACAACCGGGCGGCATGTTGAGCGCGCGTGGAAGCGGATTCAGGAAGAGGCGACGAAATTGGAGCCAATGTAGGGTGATGGAGCGACGGGCTTCCCCGCCCGTCGCATCCGGGACTGAGTACGCGCCTTCCGAACAATATATTTCCCCCGGGCCGCCAGGAAACGCGCCACGACATCGGCCACGTCTTCGAGCAATACCCGGTCTTCCGCGCCGAAAGCATTTTCGCGATCGCTCTCGATGCTCAACACACCCAGCTCGCGCGACGCCAATTTCATGGAGATGAGGATCTTGGATCGAGTTTCAGGAAGCACCACTTCACTCAAGGCTTCGCCCCCGGCGGCTAAAGACTGCTGCGGTACATTTTTTCCGACCGCAAGAAAGATGCCGGCCCAGGCATAGTGCCGGCCGCGACACAAAAGATCCACCACATCCTCCAGCGGAGAACGAGACGCGGACGGATGGCTAGCCGCGAGCATACGTTCGACGTCAGCTAGCAGCCGGCGAGTGGAGCAATAGACTTTCAAGGGCGTGTCCCGGAGGTAAGAAGAGATCTGGGGAAAGTTTAATGGCATGCGCCAGGAGGGTCAACGGCTTTGGGCGACAGCTATTGGGGCCCTGAAAAATCGCCATTGCATCAACCAATGAAAAACGGCTGCCGAGGCCGCTAATACGGATCTGCCACCGCGACTCCGCTGCTGGTGAGTCCGTCGGAACAGGTAGACCCAATCTTGGTTGGACTCTGGTTGGGGAACGTCTGAGTCCGGCCGCGCAGAGGACCACGAGTGAATCGGCAGGAGTGACTGGTGCGCTCCAAAGATGTTTCGCCATCCGGATCGCGAACCGCTACTCCGCTGCTGGTGAGCCCGTCCGAACAGCTCGAACCCACTCTGGTAGCGCTACGATACGGAAGTGTGTGGGTTTGACCCTGCAAGGGGCCTACATTGAACTTGCAAGTGTGGCTCATGGGCTGCGCGGTCTCGGGAGTGGCTGGGTCGGGAACGGCGATACCGCTGCTGGTCAGGCCGTCGGAACAGGTCGAGCCCACCGCCGTGGCGCTACGATTCGGAAGCGTGTGGGTCTGACCCTGCAAAGGGCCTCGCGTGAATCTACAGGTATGACTCATCTGGTCGGCTCCAAAAGTAGCGCTCAGCAAGAGCAGGCAAAGAGTCAGATTCTTCACTAACGCGCAACTCAAAATAGCAACGGGTCTAGATGGCACAATTCCTCCCTGCACACGGCTCAGCGGTTTTCTGCATTTAAGGATATGGGATCAGATTCACGCGAGGGAGCCAAAAACGAGGGCTGAGCTGACCTTAGTAATCGTTGTTGCGTTATCTCGCGACGCCACTCATGACCCCATCGAGCCGGGCTTTGAGCGCTAGCGCCTGATTACAACAGGCAGGAATTTCTACCAAACGGGGCCGATGGCCGGTGAGGATGGCCACCTTAGCTATTGCAGCTTCGCGTATTCCGCCTTGGCTTCCTTCAGGATGGGGACATCGGGGTCGGCGTTTTTCCAGAGAGCGAGAAAATCCTGGTAGGCAGTTTTCGCTTTGGCGGTGTCGCCAGTCATGGCATACGCACGACCCAGGCCGAGATGGGCCAGCGCACCCAGCGGGAAGTTCACCACGATGCCGCGGTGGTCCAGATACTTCTGAAACTCCGCAGCGGCCGAGTTGCCGTTGTGCGCTGCCAAATAAGCCTGGCCGCGAACGTACGCAGGATACAGCGTCCCCAGTTGAAATTGTGCCGGCGCGCCTAATTCGTAGGGCGCGGCCGCTTCCAGAAATTCCAGAGCTTGGGTGGGATTGTTTGCGTCCAGTTCAATCGCCGCCTTGATGGTGGGCAGCCAGTAGACCTTCAGAACGGTTTGCGAAGGGTAGCTCTTCTCCAGTTCTTCGACAATCGTCCTGGCTCGGGCGGCCTCGCCCGCTTGCGCCAGCGTCAAAGCAGCAAACAGCTTTACATCCCGGCCCGGAGCCAGCGCTAAGGCCGCCGCGACATCCTGCTTGGCGGCTGCTGCACTGCCGAACTCGGCTTCCCGCAGGGCGGCGTTGACCTGCCACAACGCAGCTGTCTCTTTCGAGTCGGCACGGACTGCGGCATCTACCGCCCGTCGGGAATAGTCCCGCGCCCTGGTGACGTGTCCGTAATAAGCTTCCGTGTCCGATTGAAACGACAGCAGAAGGTCCTCGGTTCCCGGTTTGCCGGCCGCCCAGGCGACCTGCCGCTCCATTTCGGCAGCGTCTCCTTTGAGAAACGCCAGTTGATAAATCCCCAGATGTAAAAAATCACCAGCGAGATCGTGCTTTTGCGCGTCCTCGATTGCTTTCTGGGCGTCATCGAACCGGTTCAGGGCAAGATAGGTGCCCGCCAGATTGAAATAACCCGTCGCATCGGGCGCCAGACGCTGGCTCTCCTCGGTCGCAGCCAAAGCCTTGTCATACTGTCCAAGTACCGAGTAAATGTATCCCAGGTTGCCGGGAGGTACCACATCCAGTGGATAGCTCTTGCCCCACAATTCGTAGACTTGGGTGGCCTGTTCCAGTTCGCCAGTGACCTTGTCGTAATACAGAGCAGAGATGCGGTATTTTTCCCGTTCACTGACCCGATCGCGCAGCTCGTAGGCTTTCTTGATATTTTCCGCGGCCAGACTGGCCTGGCCCAGATTGCCGTAGACAACCCCAAGGCTGGCGTAAGCCACGGCGAAATTCGGATCGAGTTCGAGAGCCCGTTTATAAAAAGGAATCGCCTCGGCGTTGCCTTTCGCACGGAATGTGGTTATTCCCATGCTGAAGGCTTTCAGCGCTTCAAGCGATGGCGTTGTTGCCTCGACCGGCACATCGAATTTCTGGATCGTGGCCAGCGATTCGCCCAGTTTGCTTCGCAGGCTGGCGGCAGCCTGGCTCAGGGCTTTCAACACGTCCCCTTTTGTCGCAGCTTCCTCCTGCTCCTTGGCCAGGCTGTCCCCGCTACTGCAACCTACTACGTCCACACCCAGAACGTACTGGTCGCCCAGTTTGGAGACAGACCCGACGAGAAACGCCTTGCTTCCCGTCCTGATGCAAAGTTCCCGCGCTACATCGCGCGTGACCCGTTCGTTCGACGCTCGGCCCATCAGGTGAAGCGTGTCCTCCACCTTGCGATCGGAGAGGATGTTGAGAAAGGGGGACTGTCCGAGCTGTACCGCCAAAGCCTGCTTCAGGGCACCGTCAAAAACTGCGTCTCCCGTCGTGTTGTCGAAGTCGGCCAGCACAATCGTGTCTTTTTCTGTCAACGGCGCCGCTGGACGGTGGCGGAAATAGAGTCCGCCACCAATCAGAGCCGCGACAACCACCACCACGGCGGGGACAAGAATCTTCCAGAGTCTGCTTCCACCAGCAGCAGGAGATTCGGCAACCTTTACCGCGGACGACGATGGTAAAGGAGCCAAAGCCGGGCTCGAACCCGATCCCGGAACTGACGGCTGCGCTGTGGCCTGAGAATTTGTCGCCTGCGCCGCCGGCAGCGCGCCTGAACTGGCTACTCCAGTCCTGCCCGTTTCCGTCTCTCTCTTCAGTCGCTTCAGGTCGGCCCGCATTTCAGCCGCGCCCTGATAACGCAACTCCCTGTCTTTCTCCAGCGCCTTGTTGATGATTCGTTCCAATTCGGTGGGAGCATCCGGATTCAGTCGTAGAGGAGACAGGGGAGCTCGGTTGAGAATGGCTTCGAAAATAGTCGCCGTACTGTCTCCACGAAATGGGAGCTGGCCGGTGGCCATTTCGTAGAGCACTGCGCCAAAAGAGAACAAATCCGTGCGTGCATCCAACTCCTTGGCCCGGGCCTGCTCTGGAGACATGTAGGAGACCGTCCCTACCGCCGAACCCGGAGTGGTCAGGTTGGGGTCTCCGGCTCCGGTTTCCGTCGCCTCGGTGGGTTTTGCTGCAGTGGCGCGTATTTTCGCCAGCCCGAAGTCCAGAATCTTGGCGTGCCCGCCGCGCCTGGTTACGAAAATGTTGGCGGGCTTGATGTCGCGGTGGACGATTCCTTCCGCGTGCGCCGCGTCCAGCGCATCCGCGATCTCGATGGCCAGTGCGAGCAGCGTTTCCAGGTCGAGGGGGCGGTTGCCGATCAAGTGCTTTAGAGTTTGGCCATCTAGGAACTCCATCGCGATGAAGGCTTGGCCATTCTCCTCGCCGATGTCGTGGATCGTGCAGATGTTGGGATGATTCAGAGCGGAAGCGGCTTGTGCTTCGCGTTGGAAACGGGTGAGGGACTGAGGATCTCTAGCGACTTCATCGGGCAGAAACTTCAGCGCGACGAAGCGATGCAGCCGGGTATCCTCGGCCTTGTACACGACACCCATCCCGCCACCACCGAGCTTCTCGAGAATGCGGTAGTGAGAGATAGTTTGGCCAATCATGGAGTTGACGGACGTATGTTAGGCGGGATGCAAGGGCAAGTCAACGATAGGCAGGGTCTTGGCAATATCGCGGAAAGGTTGTTGGCGAAAAATCGCGATTTCACTCATTTGAGCCGGTGATGAGTGTAGACGCCCGACTGCATCAACTACCAAATCCCTGCTCCAGTAGACTGGCGCGTGGCGGTGGAATGCTGAAATTGCGTTTTCCCCGGGTTAACGGAGGTCAAAACGATAGCGCGGATTCAGACCGTCTTTAGCATTCCCCCATCGACGAAATAGGCGGAACCCAGGCAGTAGCTGGCCCGCTCTGAGCAGAGAAATACGAAGAAGTCGGCGAGTTCGGCGGTACTCGCGAAGCGCTTGATGGGAGCGTGTTCGTCCGCCACCGATTGCAGGTAGGCCTCCCAATCACCACCCTTATCCGCCGTGAGTTCCTTTGCAGTTTTGATCCAGTCGGGTGTCAGGATTAATCCCGGATTAACGCAGTTCACGCGAATGTTGTGCTTGATATATTCCGTCGAGAGACATTTTGAAAACATCATCAATGCAGCTTTGGTCGTGTTGTAGATCGGCTGGTACCACAGGGGCTGAACCGCACAAATCGAGGCATTGTGGAGGATCACCCCACCACCCTTTGCCTTCATCCCGGGCGCAACCCCGCGCGCCAGCCGCACCGCGGCCATTACATGCAGATCCCAGTAATGCTGCCATTTCTCGTCCGCAGCTTCCATGACGGTCTCATTGGATCCGGTACCCGCATTGTTAATCAGAATGTCGGCGCCGCCGAACTCCGCCACCGCCGCGAGCAATGCGTTGGTGCCTTCCGCTGTCGCGACGTCGCATGGGACGGGCAGCACCCTCACGCCGAAGTTCCGGGCAATTCGCGAACTCTCCTGAGTGAGACGTTCGCCGTTGCGCGCAGCTAACACCAGATTAACCCCTTCTGCTGCCAACCCCTCGGCAATCGCGAGACCGATACCAAGACTTCCGCCCGTAATGACAGCGACCTTATCCTTCAACCCAAGATCCATGGCTTTCTCCTGTTCTTATCCGCGTGGTGATAACCAGTAAGTACGCCGTCTGCCAATTGAAGCGTTCGCAAGTCTACCCCATTGACGGCGTAAGATCGCCACTACACTCATCGACCAGGATTGTCAGCGCAACTGCCTGATTATGACAACTACCTCTTCTCCAAATCCTTAGGCTTTTCAGGCAGCGGATTCGCGGCGGAAGCATCAGGTTTCCAGGCGGTTGGATTGGGGCCGGCGGCAGGATTGACGCCGAAATCCCACACGTAGAGATTCATTCCAGCATCTCCTAAAAGCTCGATCAACGCATACTCGCCGGGCTCGAGATCGCTCGCTGGTGTTACCTTGACCCAGCCGCCAGTAAGTTTAGTGGCGGTGGTCAACACGATTTTCTGTTCCTGGGTCACCTTGCCGTAGATTGCGATCTTGATGTCTCCAACGATGCGCTTATCCTTATTGGTTTGCAGACGCACAATGCGGAAGCGGTCCCATGGCAGCTGCTCTTCTTTTGTTTTTTCGGCGATCTGAGTTGCCTTGTCGAGTTGGTCCTGCTGGTCCAGGTTCACGTAGATTGCGGGGACGGTAACATGCGCCTGAATTTTTGCATGCAACCCGGGCAGCTCGATGATCTCCTTGGTCTTGGCCACAGGGTTGATGGTGGCATGCAAGAGATTGCCCTTCATATTCCGGTTAAGCTCGCCGCTATTCTGTTGCAATTCGATCAATTGGGGCTGAGTCTGAAACGTATCGAGCAGGACGATTCCGCCATCGTCGGGTAGACGCAGGCCGGGCGCCACATGCGGAGACCGGGCTTCGTCGGCCTTGCGTTCAGCCTCGAGCTCGCGATCAAGCACGACGGCTTCCGGAACAGGCTTGCCGGCGGCGCGCTCTTTTTCATATTTTTCCGTGGCCGCCCAGTCCACCATGGAGTTGGGAACTTCTTCCCACTCATTGCGCTCGGCGCTCAGGTAGCGGACGCGCTCACCCTTCACCTCCCATTTCGTAGCCAGCTGGTAAGTACCATCGGTGAGGATGAGGCGTTTAGCGAGATCCTGCGCACGCAAAGGCGTGGCTAACACCAGGAGGAAAGTACCTCCCACTATCAGGCCGATTGCGACACGAGAAAACTTAAGCATAGGTTCTTAATGATGTTGGATGCAGCCCCGAACGCTCAGTGTACTCCGCGAAAGCGTGTCCGTCTGCGATTCAATCCCCCGAGATCCATGAACCACGAAGGGCACGAAACATCACGAAGGCTTTAGTCCGAAGGGTTTACTTCGTGCACCTTCGTGTCCTTCGTGGTTAATGTTTTTTCTTCCTAGTCACCGGAAAACATTTCTGGCATAATTGGTCGTGCACCCATCCTGCACAAAATCTCAAAGACAATTTAAGGTGAGGAATCGATGTCGGCAAAGTACATCTTTGTGACCGGGGGCGTGGTGTCTTCGTTGGGCAAAGGACTGGCTGCGGCCTCCATGGGCTGCCTGCTGGAAAGCCGCGGGCTGAAGGTCAACCTGATGAAGTTTGATCCGTATCTCAACGTCGATCCCGGCACCATGTCGCCTTTTCAGCATGGCGAAGTATTTGTCACCGACGACGGGGCGGAGACCGATCTCGACCTGGGCCACTACGAACGCTTCACCCACGCCAAACTTTCTCGCGATAACAATTGGACCACGGGCCGCATCTACGAACAGATCATCGCCAAGGAGCGGCGCGGCGACTATCTGGGTAAGACGGTGCAGGTAATTCCTCACGTCACCAATGAAATCAAGGCTGCGATGAAGAAAGTGGCGCAGGATGTGGATGTCGCCATCGTCGAAATCGGGGGCACAGTCGGCGATATCGAGTCGCTGCCTTTCATGGAGGCGATCCGCCAGATGCGGCAGGAACTGGGCCGCGACCACACTTTGTTCATGCACGTGACCCTGGTACCCTTCATCGCCGCCGCGCAGGAACTCAAGACCAAGCCCACGCAGCACTCGGTAAAAGAACTTCTCAGCATCGGAATTCAGCCCGACATTTTGCTGTGCCGTACCGACCGTTTCCTTTCCAAAGAGATCAAGTCAAAGATCGCACTCTTTTGTAACGTGGAAGAAGAGGCGGTGGTCACGGCCAAGGATGTGGCCTCGATTTACGAGGTGCCGCTGGTCTTTTCGCACGAAGGCGTGGACTCGCTTGTGCTTCGCTACCTGCGTCTGGAGGCCAAAGACCGCGATCTCAAAAGTTGGGAAGAAATCGTCCACCGGGTCTACAACCCGAAGGCGGAAGTCACGATTGGGATTGTGGGTAAGTACGTAGAGTATGAGGACTCCTACAAATCGTTGAAAGAAGCGCTGATCCACGGTGCGCTGGCGCACAATCTCAAACTGAATTTGAACTGGATTGAAGCCGAAGGGCTCGAAAACGGAGACCGCACCTGCGAAGAACAGCTCGCCGATTATGACGGATTGCTGGTGCCGGGGGGCTTTGGCAAGCGCGGCATCGAGGGCATGTTGATCGCGATCGGTTACGCGCGTGAAAACAAAGTCCCGTATTTTGGCATTTGCCTGGGCATGCAGACTGCTTGCATCGAATTTGCGCGCAACGTCTGCGGCCTGGCTGACGCCAACTCAAGCGAGTTCGATCCGGCGACACCTCATCGCGTGATTTACAAATTGCGCGAATTGCGCGGCGTGGAGGAACTGGGCGGAACCATGCGACTGGGAGCGTGGCCTTGCAAGATCGAGCCGGGAACCCTGGCGTACAAGATTTACGGCAAGCTCGAAATCAGCGAGCGCCATCGCCATCGCTACGAATTCAACCGCGAATACGAGGAAACGCTGACTGCGGGCGGGTTGCGTATCTCTGGATCAACCCCCGACGGAACCTATGTCGAGATGGTGGAGTTGCCCGACCATCCACACTTTATCGGGTGCCAGTTCCATCCTGAGTTCAAATCGAAACCGCTGGAGCCGCATCCGCTGTTCAAGACTTTCGTCGGCGCCGCGTATGAGCATGGACTGAAGCGTCGGGCAGAAAAGGCCTCGTCGGAAGTGGAGATGTTCCACCGGCCTGAAAAAGTAGCGCGAAGATAGGCTTACAGGGAGGACACGTCGGACACGGAGAGAGTCCGACGTGGGCCGAAATGTTTCCGCTTCCTCCGTGTTCTCTGCCTCCTCCGTGGTTCATACATGACTACATCTTTTCAGATCGACAACGTGCGGATCGGAGCGGGAAACCTTTTCCTTATCGCCGGTCCCTGCGTCATCGAGAGTGAGAAGCACGCTCTTTTCATGGCGGAAGTAATCAAGGGGGTTACACGCTCGCTGAATTTCCCTTTCATTTTCAAGGCGTCTTACGACAAGGCCAATCGTACTTCCATTCGCAGCTATCGCGGGCCCGGGCTGACCGAGGGTCTGCGCATCCTTAAAAAAGTTAAAGATGAAGTGCATGTGCCCATTCTTACCGATGTGCACGAGACGGCCGACGTGGCCAAAGTGGCGGAAGTAGCAGACATTCTGCAAATTCCTGCCTTCCTATGCCGCCAGACCGATCTGGTCGTGGCTGCCGCCATGACCGAGCGCGTGGTGAACATCAAGAAGGGACAGTTCGTCTCGCCCCAGGATATGCGGCACATCGTGGAAAAATGCCGGACCGCGGGCAACGACAAAGTCTTCGTCACCGAGCGCGGATCGAGTTTCGGCTACAACAACCTCGTGGTGGACATGCGCTCGCTACCCATCATGCGCAAGTTCGTTCCAGTGGTTTTTGACGCCACGCACTCGGTACAGCTGCCCTCTTCGACGGCCGACGGAGACCATGCCGTGAGCGGCGGACAGCCTGAGTTCATCCCGGTGCTGGCGCGCGCTGCAGTGGCAGCAGGTGTCGATGGAGTGTTTATGGAAGTGCACGACAATCCCAAGGAAGCCAAGTCCGATGGAGCCAACGCGCTCGAGTCGACGAAATTGCGCGAAGTCTTGAAAGAATTGCAGGCCATACAAAATGCGCTGACCGCCGCACACGCCAAGCCGTAAATCGGGCAGGGGCGAATCTGTTACCATGGCGGCCTTACGGAGAGGCCGCAATGAAATATGTTCTCCTGGCATTCCTCACCGCTGGTCTATTCACAGCTTTCACGACAGCTAACGCACAAACGTCTTCTGGCGCCGCCCCCCTGCGAGTCGCAATCGCGGGCATGGTGCACGGTCACGTCGAAGGCTTTCTGCAGCGCTCTCTGCACCGGCCTGATATCCAGATTGTGGGTTTCGCTGAAGCCAACACGGAAGTGGCATCGCGTTACGCCACACAGTTTTCGCTCGACCGCAGTTTGCTATTCACCGACCTTGAGGAAATGCTGCGGAAGACTCATCCCCAGGCCGTCCTGGCATACACCAACACTTTTGACCACCGAAAAGTCGTCGAAATATGCGCCCGCCACGGCATTCACGTCATGATGGAAAAGCCGCTCGCGGTCAGCGCCGAAGACGCACACGCCATTGCCGATGCCGCCCGCAAGGGCAACATCAAGGTGCTGGTGAATTATGAGACCTCGTGGTACCGCAGCAATCATGCGGCTTATGACATGACCCACGACAAGTCGATTGGCGAGATTCGCAAGGTGGTTGTGCACGACGGCCATCAGGGACCGAAGGAAATCAATGTGGCTCCCGAGTTCTTCGCCTGGCTTAACGATCCCAAGTTGAATGGCGCCGGCGCGCTTTATGACTTCGGCTGCTACGGAGCCGATTTGATGACCTGGCTGATGGACGGGCAGCGGCCCACTTCCGTGATCGCCACGACTCAACAGATCAAGCCGGATATTTATCCGCGAGTGGACGATGAGGCCGATGTCATCCTGACCTATCCCAAGGCGGTCGCAATCCTGCAACCTTCGTGGAACTGGCCGTTCGATCGGAAAGATATGGAAGTCTACGGCCAGACCGGGTATGTGATTACGGTTCGTCACGACGACGTGCGGGTGCGGCTCAAGGGAGGCGAGGAGCAATTGCTGCCGGCCAAGCCGGTGGCTGCTCCTTACGATGATTCGTTGTCGTTGTTGCGGGCGGTGGTTCTGGATGGAGCGGATCCAGGCGCGCCCTCGTCTCTCGAAACCAATGTGATCGTCGCTGAAATTCTGGACGCAGCCCGGCGGTCTGCGGCTACCGGAAAGGCGGTTCGATTCACGAGTGGCGGACTTCAATGAGTCCTGTAATGTAGGCGCCGTCGTCCCGCTTGTGCGGGAGCTTTGAGTAGGCGTCCTACGAAACGCCTTTGGAGCGCTGGGTCCTTGGCACTGTCGCACGAGCGGGGTGCTCGCGCCTGCATTTCACTACATGATGCATGTTTTCTGCGCCATTGCCGGAATACTTTCCATCCTGGGCATTCTGCTGGATGCGTTCGAAACAGTCGTCCTGCCACGACGCGTACAGCGCAGCTTCCGCCTGACCAGCTGGTTCTATCGCCGCACCTGGATCCCTTATCGAAAACTCGCGGCTCGTATTTCCTCGCGGGCCCGCCGCGAGAATTTTCTCGGCTACTTCGGACCCCTGTCGCTGATTTTCCTGCTAATCTTGTGGGCCGCCGGACTGATCTTTGGTTTCGCCCTCCTGCAATACGGATTGGGTGAACATGTCCGTCTGAGCGGTGAACCGCTCACGTTCGGCATCCTGGTCTACCACAGCGGGGAGACCTTTTTCACCCTCGGCTATGGGGACATCGTCCCCAGCTCAGGCCTGGCTCGCTTCCTGTCGGTAGTGGAAGCCGGCCTGGGATTCGGTTTTCTGGGTGTCGTGATTGGTTATCTTCCGACGATCTATTCGTCGTTTTCCCGGCGCGAGATCGAAATTTCGTTGCTGGACGCGCGGGCGGGTTCGCCGCCATCGGCTGCCGAGTTATTGTCCCGCTTCGGAAACTGTCCCCAGCAGACGGTACTCGACCAAATTTTCAAAGACTGGGAACGCTGGGCAGCTGAGGTGCTGGAGAGCCATCTCTCCTACCCCGCCCTCAGCTTTTTTCGTTCGCAGCACAACAATCAATCCTGGTTGGGAGCGCTGATCACGATTCTGGATGCCAGCGCGCTGGTGATCGCGGGCGTAGATGGGCTGCGCAACGAGCAAGCGAAAATCACATTCGCTATGGCCCGGCACGCCATGGTCGATCTGGCTCAGGTGGTCAATGCGCGTTACGACCCGAGCGCTCCTGACCGATTGCCCCCGCCAGAGTTGGATCGGCTCCGCCAAAAATTAGGAGAACGTGGAATCAAGCTGCGCGAGGGCGCGGCCTTTCAAGAAAAGCTGGACAGCCTTCGTTCCCAATACGAACCCTACGCTGCGGCAATCGCGGTAAATCTGTCGATCACTTTGCCGCCCTGGATTCATCCCGAGAGGCAGAAGGATAACTGGCAGGCCGGCCCCTGGGATCGGGCCATCCAGGCAAGAAGTCTCGCGGGACGGGTGCAGAGTTTGGATGATCATTTCTGAAACAGCTGTCAGTTTTCAGCGCTCAGCTCGCTGCGGCCTTTTTTGCTGCCAGCCGAAACCCTCATAGCTGAATGCTCAATGCTGTTGTCAAGGGCTTCTGCTAACATCTGTTTTCTTCCATGAAACACATCGGTGAGAACGTAGTCCGAATCGAGGCTGACGCCTTGCGTGCATTGGCCGACCGCATCGCCGGACCCATGGCTGAGGCTTTCGATAAGGCCATTGAGTTGATCTATGCCTGCACTGGGCGGATTGTCGTCACAGGCATGGGCAAGAGCGGCATCATTGCTCGCAAGATCGCAGCGACCTTCAGTTCGACCGGAACTCCCGCGCTGTTCATGCATCCGGTTGACGCCGTACACGGAGATTTGGGCATGGTAGTGCGCGGCGACGTGGTGCTGGCGCTCTCGGCCAGCGGCGAGACGGAAGAAATCTTGCGGCTGCTGGCGACGCTTAAACGGCTGCAGGTGGCGCTGATCAGCATGACCGGGGATCCGGTTTTTGAAATAGCGGTAAAAACTGCGGGCGGGTCGCCTGCGAGCACAGGAACATCGCAAAAGCTTTCCACGCTGGCGGCGGCGGCGGATGTTGCACTGGACTGCTCGGTGGCCCGGGAAGCGTGCGGCCTGGGCCTGGCTCCGACCGCATCGACCACGGCGATGCTGGCCTTAGGCGACGGGCTGGCGATGGCTCTCGCCGAGAAGCGGGGCTTCAAAGAAGAAGACTTTGCCAATCTGCATCCCGGTGGAAAATTGGGCAAGCGCCTGGCCAAAGTTGAGTCGCTGATGCATACCGGGGAAGCTGTGCCGCGAGTCACACCGCAGACCAGAATGCCGGATGTGATCTACGAGATGTCGCGTAAAAAGCTGGGCGTGACCGCGGTGGTCGACGGCGGGAAGCTGGTGGGAGTGATCAGCGATGGCGATCTGCGGCGATTGCTGGAAAAACGCGGCAAGGATGTATTAGACCTGACCGCGGAGGAGTGTATGACGGCCAAACCCCGAACCATCGGCGCGAACGAATTCGCGGCTACGGCGCTGGCCCTGATGGAAGAGAAGAAGATCACGTCATTGGTAGTGATCGACGACCAATACAATCTGTTGGGAATTCTCCATCTGCACGATTTGTGGGGAACGGAGATGATGTGAAGAGTGTGTAATTTGGTAATTGAGTAATTGGGCAATTGAAAAACTCAAATTCGGCGAGATGCAGAGAGGATTTTCAATTACGCACTTGCACAATTACCAAATTGCTCAATGAGGCCCTCATGTATCACTACGATCCAAGTACCGCGCTGGAAGAACTCACCGAAGACGCTACCCTGCCCAACCCCGTGCACGTTCGCGACATGATTCTGCGGAAGAAACTTGGCCCTGACAAGTCGCTCGAGCTGAATCGTCTGTTTGTCGAATATCAGAAGTTTTTCGGCGAGGCGCAGAAGCTGGGGAAAGAGATTCTGAAAGACTTGGCAGCTTGAAAGGTCAGTCAAACCGGAGCCTCATCCAGTGAGACTATAAACTGGATGCCCTCAACTCGTTTTTTCTGTAGTCTGCGGTCATTGGTGACGAAAAGATCCACGACCGCTCCCGCGGCGCAAGCGAGCTGCACCGCGTCAGGTGCGCGTACGGAACGATC
Organism: Terriglobia bacterium; assembly: GCA_963822555.1. Taxonomy (GTDB): domain Bacteria; phylum Acidobacteriota; class Terriglobia; order Terriglobales; family Acidobacteriaceae; genus JAIQFF01. The sequence continues at coordinate 659,732 of CAWGHY010000002.1, read as the reverse complement.
GCACCGGATCGAAGCGTAGAGGCGGGCGGCCTTCAAATCGAAAGGAAGCACCAACGACACCCTCGTAATCGCTTCTTCATACTTCCGGCAAAGCTCGTCATTCCCTTCTTCTGCTGGCTTGACCAGAATTTCTCCCAAGGTAAGTGCTGAAGTAAGCAACTGATCCCCGCGCACCAGCATGTTTCTCCTAAGTTCCACCACTGCTTTCGAGAGCCTGCCGTAATCTTCTAACAAGTAGATGAAAAGATTGGTGTCCCAAAAGATCCGGCTCATTCCCAGCCCTCACGGATGCGTCGCACATACTCATCGGCGTGCTCGTCAGCCCAGAGATGCTTGCCAGATCCCCGGAGAGCGAGCAAAGGATCTTCTCCCTGAGCTTTGGCTCCCGCTCCAGAACACCAGTCGCGGTACCAACTTAGCAATCCCTTGTAGGCATCGGGCAGGTTCTCCCGGTTCGGCGCCGTCTTTGCACCTTCCCTCTCCGGGTGGTAGTAGTCACCGGGGCGAAATAAACGACGACGTCCGGGTGCTGTCTCGACCAGCATGCGGGGACGGCCGGGGTTGGGCGCTCGGTTGGCGACGCAGTGCTGCACCACATGCACATAAAATCCAGGCCGAAGCGAACCCGCAGACTCCCGCCGCATCTGCCTGGCGCTCTCCATAATTTCGCCGATCGTAAAGTCGAAGCGCTCCGGGTGCTTCTGGTGAAGTAGTGCGGTCGCGATCCATACTTCGTCTGCCACTTTGACGCGAGTCTTGACTGCCGAAAGTGTCATTTACGACCTCCGGTTGAAACATTGTATTTAGGTTTAGTATGTATGTCAACAAATGTTCATACATAACATTGCAACGGGTCCTGGGCAATCGAGCTTCTGCTGTGCCTCGCGGTCGCATTGGTGTACGTCTCGTCAGCGAACGACTCTTGCGATCATTTACAATCATGGATTCCCTACTACCCAGGACTCCTAACTATGCATCGTTGGTCTCAACTCTTTATTCCTACTCTGCGCGAGGCGCCTGCGGACGCTGAAGTCGCCAGCCACAAATTTCTGGTACGGGCGGGTTACATCCGCCAGCTGGCCGCCGGGATTTACTCCTATCTCTTTATGGGGCAACGCTCGTTCAACAAGATCATGGGCATCGTCCGTCAAGAGATGGACAAAATCGGACAGGAGTTTTACCTGCCGGCCATTCATCCGCGCGAGTTGTGGGAAGCCAGCGGACGCTGGGCCGTGATGGGCGACAACATGTTCCGGCTGAAGGACCGCAAGGGGGCCGATCTCTGTCTGAGCATGACCCACGAAGAAGTCATGACCGAAATTGCGCGCAAGGAGTTGCGCAGCTACAAGCAGCTTCCCCAGATCTGGTACCAGATTCAGAGCAAGTTCCGCGATGAGGCCAGGCCCAAGTCCGGCCTGTTGCGGGTGCGGCAGTTCATCATGAAGGATTCGTACTCGTTCGACATCGATGCGGCCGGGCTCGACGTTTCCTATCAGAAGCATTACGACGCCTACTGCCGTATTTTTGATCGCTGCGGCTTGAAGTACATGGTGGTCGAGGCCGACTCAGGCGCGATGGGCGGATCGCAGTCGCACGAGTTCATGGTGCGGACGCCGGCGGGTGAAGACCGCATCGTCAGCTGCGAAAAGTGCAAATACGCCGCCAACCTGGACAAGGCAACATCGAAGCTGGCCACGGTCGAGGACCTCAAGGCGGAGGGCGACGGCAAGCCGCTCGAGGTGCACACGCCGGGAATGAAGACCATTGAAGACGTGGCCAAATTCCTGGGTGTGTCGCCCAAGAACAAGATGAAGACGCTGGCCCTGATGATGGAGAGCCGCGAAGCCAAGACGGGCAAAGCATCCGCGCGCGCCGTTGTCTTGCTGATGCGCGGCGACCATCAGATGAACGAAGTCAAGCTTTCGGCGGCGCTGGGAGGCGAAGAGACTCGCCCCATGCAGGAAGAAGAAATTCGTCAACTCTTCAATTCTCCCGCCGGATTTCTGGGACCGGTCGGTATTACATGGGCGAGGGATATGAAAGACATTGAGCGTCCCGTGCTGCTGGTGGACAAGGCGCTCGAAGGTCGAACCAACCTGATAGGAGGAGCGAACAAAGAGGACTATCACTTCAAGAACATCACGCCGGGACGTGACTTCCAGCCCACCGCTTATGCAGATTTGCGGAGCGTGACCGCGGGAGAGGATTGTCCCAATTGTGGCGGAACCCTGCGCATCGATACGGCGGTCGAGATCGGGCACATCTTCAAGCTGGGTTACAAGTATTCGCAATCCATGGGAGCGCGCGTCCTCGACAAGAACGGCAAAGAGGTCACCCCCATCATGGGCAGTTACGGCATTGGAATCGAGCGCATCCTGACGGCTGCCGTGGAGCAGGACAATGACGAAAACGGCTTCTGGCTGCCTGCGGCGATCGCGCCGTTCGAGATCGTGGTCACACCCACCAATGTGGGCGACGAGAAGCTTCTGAGCACCGCGGTGGACATCGCCGGGCGTCTGGAAGCCGCCGGCTTCGAAGTTCTGCTCGACGACCGCGACGAACGTCCAGGGGTCAAGTTCAAGGACGCGGATTTGGTCGGTATCCCCTTTCGTATCAATGTCGGAAAGAAGGTTACCGAAGGTACCGTGGAGGTCGTTCGGCGCTCGACTCGGCAAATGGAGGATGCTAGCATTTCCGCAATAACCGAATATTTCGAGAAAAACTTGCGGTCTGCGCATTGAACCATTTGCGCACGGCCGAACGTGGAGTGCGCAATGGGCTCGGTAAAACTGGTGTTTGGCATTTTCGTCATGGTCGCGGCGATCTATCTGATCGTCGTGTTGGCGCCGCCTTATTTCTCTAACTATCAATTTCAGGACGCCCTTCGAACCGAAGCCCAGATGGACACCTACAACACCAAGACCGAAGATCAGATCCGCGACCTTGTCTTCAAAAAAGCGCAGGATTTGGATGTCCCGGTCACCCGGGAGCAGATCAAAGTTCAGCGCAGCGGAGTGACCGGCAGCGGTTCGGTCAGCATCGAAGCTCCCTACACGGTTCATATCAGTCTGCCGGGCTATCCGTTCGATCTGGACTTCGATCCCAGCAGCCGCAACAAGGGCGTAATGTAGCAACGCCCGTCGCCTGCGGGAAAGAGGCGCAGGCGTTGCAGGAACCTGGAACACAACCTCCGCTTACTTCCGTACTCTTGTTTCCCAATCTGGTAACTACCTACCATTCAGGAATACGTGCGCAAGAACGCTTCCACCGGATGCGATTGGCTCTTCTTGCCTGGTCCGCCGTATGTGGCGCGAGCAAGCTTGATGCGCGCGATGTCCGAGAGGGTACGGAGGATGTATGAAGCTGGTGAACAGAATCCTTTTTCTGGCGTTGGCCGCGATTGCGATGTGGGGATGGGCTGGATGCGGAGGTGGGGGCTGCCCCACAACTTCCTTCGGCTCCAGCACCGCTCTCGGTGCGACCGCCAGAACGTCGACCGCCCCCAGGGGTTGCAGCTCCTCGAACACAGGAGGAGGTAGTGTCGGAAATACCGCCGCCTTCCTGTACTACGTCGGCACCAACGATATCCTGGGCGCCAGCCTCAGCACCACAGGAACGTTTTCCGCTCTCACTTCGGTCACGCCACCAACGCTCCCAAGCAGCGTGGGCAATGACATGATCATTGTGAACAAGAAATTTCTTTACCTGCCGCAGAGCGATTCCCTGACTATTCAGGCCTTCACCATCGATCACACTGCAGGCGCTCTGACCGCTGTCCCCGGGAGTCCGTTCTCCACCGCAGGCGCGAATTCCGTCGCCAGCGATCCGGCCGGCCGATTTCTTTTTGTAGGTAATGACACTACCGGCCAAATCTCGGTATTTCAGATCAATTCGACCACGGGAGCTTTGACCCCGGCGCCAGGATCTCCGTTCTCTGCTTTCAACCTGGATTTCGTTCACGTGCTAGCGGTGGATGGTACCGGAACCTTCTTGTATGTAGGACAAGGTTTGGCGTCTCTGCCGATTTATGCCTTTTCCATCGACCAGAATACCGGGGCTCTTTCGTCCACTGTGGGAAGTCCATTTACCCTGGGCGTGGCGGGGGTGCGAACCGACTTCACTGGCAAATTCGCCATTGGACTTACCGGTACCACCGGAGACAATCATCTGTACGTCTTCGCCATTGACCCCACGACCGGAGCCCTGACCGCAGTCAGCAATTCCCCTTTCGCCACGGTCGCAGCGACGCCGCTGAACCTGAGAATTCATCCCACCAGCCAATTCGTTTACAGCTTCGGTCTCGACAGTAATGCCGCCTACACAGCAATTGAGGGTTTCTCGATTGATCCGACCACAGGGGAGCTGACCGCTTTGCCAAACTCGCCTTTCACCACTCTGCCCGTGGCGGGCGATTGCAAGTGGGACCAGGGAGGCGCTGAAGGCTTCTGCTCCAATGCCACAACCAGCGCATTTTCAGTTCTGGACACAAATACTTCCACTGGGGCGCTTAGCCACACCGTGGTGGATTTGAGCGTTGCGAGTGACGCTGTTCCCTTCGCGCCCACGGATTAAACCTGTGAGCCGGGATGGTACCCGTCTGCCAACCGTCCGAGCGGGTTAAAAACGCTGCGGCAGGGTAAAATGACGTATCTCTATCTGAGGTCAATCGGGATTGTAGGAGCGCTCGTTCCCGCGGGAGATTTCTCTATCCCGGATAACGGAATCGACACAGTCCGTCGTCTAAGCCTGTAGAGGCAAGTCAGTTCATCTATTTTGTGGCCATAAAACTCAAGATCCCGTCTGGTAAGCAACCCGGCCAACCTGGAAGAGGATGGTTTACCCGCGACCCGCTGCTGCAGGCGGCGCTGGTGATCTTTCTCGTTCTGGCAACCACGGGCGGAGCGTTCTTCACTTATTACTACGTCAAGTTTGGCCGGATGATTGACCAGCGGTTCAAGGGTCCGGTTTTTGGCAACTCCGCCCGGATTTATGCAATTTCGCACCCGGTTCACTTAGGCGAAAAGATCGAACCCAAAGATATTGCAGCCCAACTGCGTCGCGCCGGTTATTCGGATAAAGACGGCAAATCTCCCATGGGTAGCTACCGCCTGTTCGAAGGCGGAATCGAGATCAAGCCCGGCCCCGACTCGTATCACAGCCCGGAGTCTGCGGTGATCCGAGTGCAGGGCGGCAAGATTGAAAGCATCTCCAGCAAGTCGGGCGATCTGGCGGCCTATGAACTCGAACCGCAGATGATCACGTCGCTGTTCGACGCGGGGCAGCGCTCCAAGCGCGAACTGGTCACCTACGACGAAATTCCCAAGTTGATGGTGGATGCGGTACTGGCCATTGAAGACCGGCGATTCTTTCAGCATGGCGGCGTGAACTTCATGCGGCTGGCGGAAGCAACCTGGGTGGACGTGATCCACGGGCGGCATGAGCAGGGCGGATCGACTATCACCATGCAGCTCTCGCGGGCCTTCTTTCTGACGCCGGAGAAGACGGTAAAACGCAAGTTGTCAGAGATGCTGATCGCGCTCGAGATGGAGCAGAAGCTCAGCAAGCAGCAGATCTTTGAGTTTTATGCCAACCGTGTCGACCTGGGCCAGCGCGGTTCGTTCACCATCAGTGGCTTCGCCCAGGCGGCGCGGGCTTACTTCAACAAAGACCTGAAAGACCTGACTCCCGCGGAGGCGGCGCTGATCGCGGGCATTATTCAGGCGCCCAGCTATTTGTCGCCCTATCGGCATCCGGAGCGCGCCCTCGAACGCCGTAATCTGGTGCTCGACACGATGGTGGAGACTCACACTCTCACCCAGGCCGAGGCCGAGAAGGCCAAGGCCACGGCACTTAAACTGGCTCCGCCCAATGTCGAAGCTAGCGACGCCCCCTACTTCGTTGATCTGCTGCGGGAAATGCTGATCACCAAGCTCGACGAACGCCAGATGAACGACCAGGGCTATCGAATTTATTCGACCATCGATCCCGACCTGCAGAAGGCCGCGGCGGCCGCGGTCGAAACCGGAATGAAACTGGTCGACGATCAAGTTACCAAGCTGCGTACCAAGCGAACGCGAATCGGAAAGAACAAGTACGAGACTAAGGTCCTGCCTGGACCTCAAGCCCAGGTCGCGATGGTCGTGATGGATCCACACACCGGGGAGGTGCTGGCGCTGGTAGGCGGCCGGAACTACGGCGTCAGCCAGTTGAATCACGCGGTGGCGAAGCGTCCCACGGGATCTATTTTCAAACCTTTCGTTTATGCCGCCGCCATGAACACCGCGCTGGACGGCTCCAACCCAGTGTTCACACCAGCGTCGATCGTGCAGGACGCGCCCGGCTCGTTTGCCTACGGCGACCAGATTTATGAGCCGCGCAATTACAAAGAGGAGTACCACGGCGACGTCACCGCGCGTTACGCATTGGCATTGTCATTGAACAACGCGACCGTGAAACTGGCGGAGGAAGTCGGGTACGAGAAAGTTGCCGATCTGGCGAAAGCGGCGGGCATCGCATCTGTGAAAGCCACGCCCGCTATGGCATTGGGCGCTTACGATGCCACTCCGATGGACATGGCGGCCGCTTATACGGTCTTCGCAAACGGCGGAGTTCGCATTTCGCCGACGCTGGTCAATTCGGTGCGAAACGCCAACGGCGATATCGTGCAGGATTTCAAGCCGGAAACGCATCCCGTCCTCGATCCGCGCGTGGCCTACCTCATGACCAACATGATGGAAGGCGTAATGAATTTTGGCACGGCCTACCCGGTGCGCCTGCGGGGGTTCACGGCTCCGGCAGCCGGCAAGACGGGAACCTCGCACGATGGCTGGTTCGCGGGCTACACCAGCAATCTGTTGTGCATCGTTTGGGTGGGATATGACGACTACAGCGACATCCGGCTGAGCGGGGCGCAGACGGCCGCGCCCATCTGGGCGGAGTTCATGAAGAAAGCCATCACCTTTCCGCAGTACGCCGATGCGCGGCCTTTTTCGCAGCCAACAGGCGTGGTCGACGTGCAACTCGACAAGACCACCAATCTGCTGGCCACGCCGGCCTGTCCGGAAGACTACAGCGCGGCGTTTATCGCGGGTACGGAGCCCAGCGAAACCTGCGATCAGACTACAGGAATGCGCGGTTTCTTCAGCCGGGTCTTCGGTTTAGGAGGGGATAAGGCCCTTCCGCCGCCACCACCCGGAGCTCAACCTGGCACCCCAGGGGCCCCGGCTACCGCAACCGCCGAGGATCCCAACAAAAAGAAAAAAGGATTTTTTGGCAAAATTGCGGGTATCTTTAAGGACGACAAGCCGTCTAACGATCCGCCGGCCAAACCGGCGGACACAGGCGGTAACGGTAAGAGTCCTCAGTAGACGGGCCCGCACCGAGTTGGCTCTGTCTTCAGGAGCGGACTTATGGGTCGTCAATATCTGCTGTATGCCCTGCTGGCAGCGGTTTTCCCCACTCCTTCCCTGCTGGCCCAGATTCATCACTTTGATCAAACCCGTTTTTCAGAGCAGGTGGAGGTCAGTTCGCCGGCTGTGCGGAGGGCTGAAACGCCTCCGGCGGAGGCGCCGGCCGCGGAGCTTGAACAGCGCGGCGACCTGCTGCGCGCCGAGAAATCATACCTGGACGCACTCGACTACTACCGCGCCGCACTGGTCAAGAAACCCAACGATGCCGCGCTCTACAACAAGATCGGCATCAACGAACTGCAAATGGGACGCTTCAGTGAAGCCCGCAAGGACTTCGAGCGCTCTATCAAGACGGATAAGCAGTTTGCCGACGCCCACAACAATCTGGGCGTAATTTACTACCTCCAAAAAAAATACGGCGCCGCGATCAAACGCTATGAAGACGCCATCAAGTTGCGCGACGATTCCGCGTCGTTTTACAGCAACCTGGGGGCTGCCTACTTTTCCAAGAAGGACTACGTGAAAGCCAGCCTCACCTACAACCAGGCGCTGCAGCTGGACCCGGAGATTTTCGAGCGGACGTCGCATGCCGGCGTTTTGGCTCAGATGTCGTCACCCGGCGACCGGGCCCATTTCTACTACGTTCTAGCCAAGCTTTACGCCAAGAGCGGCATCACCGACCGGTCCCTGCAATACCTCCGGCGGGCCATGGAAGAAGGCTATAAAGGGATCAATGATGTTTATAAAGACACTGAGTTTGCGGGATTACGCAAGGACCCGCGGTTTGCCGAGCTGATGGCCGCCCGGCCGGTCGCCATCCCTGAGTAAACGTTGACCTTACAAATATTTACAAAAAAACACGAAACTTTCTCTCTGAGTAGGGTTTAATGGATTCAATTACTCCTGAAAACAACAGGGTGAGTAAGGAGAAACGGTAGCCCATCGGTCGTCGACCCGAGCACGCCCCAAGCAGACGACCGGTGGGTTTTTGTTTTGGGCGTCAGGATCGGCAATGGGCGAAACCTTGGCGGTGAGTTCGAATGCCGACAAGCCCGCTTTGACTAAGTCCCAATTGCTAATTGCTGATTGCTAGCGAATCCAGAGAATCTCAACCCGCCGCTCAAGCTTTTCAAAGTCCCGGTCCGAAGTCACGAGGGTGGCTTCTCGGAGCGCCGAAAGTGCGGCCGCCACACAATCCACATAAGGAATTTTGTTGACGACCTTGAACTCAGCCGCTTTTCGTACCAGGTCTTGATCTACGGGAACCAGTTCGATGGGAAGTCGCGCAAGGTCGACCATTGTGGTTTTCGCAGATTCCTCGCCGCGGCGCTGCCACGATTGGTAAAACACTTCTCCCCAGTTCAAAATGGACATCAGTAATGGGGTGCTGCTACGGCGAGCCTCTTTGACCAATTGAATAATCCGTCCGGCGCCGGGCCCATCTTCCAGCAGAACCAATATCGCACTGGCGTCAAGCACGTAGGTCCTGCTCAACGCGTTGTCCGATCTTTCTCAATCCGATGCTCGCGCTCCCAGGCCTCCACCAACGAATCGCCCCCTTTTAGGCGACCGCGCAGGCTGTGAATGAACTCCTCGCTGACTGGCTCCTGAACCTCATCATTGTGTTCGCCATAGACTGGCTTGCCTTCGTAGAGAACGTCGAATCCACAGTTCTGCAACAGTGCTACCGCCTGATGAGAGTTCGTGGGGTCGTTCGGCGGAACCCCAGCCGCCTGCAGCACCAATGGCCTGGCAGGGAGTTCCCGCCCATCGACAATCACGGTCCACTTCGTCATCTGACGCTTCCACCGAAAATCCCGTGCGGCTTTGGCGATATCCCCTTTCGTGAGAATGGAAACCTTCGCACTGGCCATTGTTGGCTCTCCTTTAGTTATTATTATTATTCATACTCATACTACTCATCACGATATTTATGGTCAAGAACAGCCGACTTCGCTTTTTGCCATCCCCCTAAAAGCGAATATTTTACGAAAGTCGCGTGATAGAATATTCGCGATGTCCTCCCTTCCTTCCTCCCTTGTTTGGGCACACCCTCTTGTTGCGGAATGGTTTGTCCGCAAGTTTGGGACGCCCACCGAACCGCAGGAGCAGGGCTGGCCTCATATTCTCGCCGGACGAACCACTCTTATCTCCGCCCCCACCGGTTCGGGCAAGACGCTGGCTGCGTTTCTGGCCTGCATCGATCGCCTGGTACGCAAAGCGCTAGCCGGTCATCTCGACGATCGCACCGAAGTTCTGTATGTGTCCCCGCTGAAGGCGCTGGGCAACGACATACAGAAAAATCTCGAAGTGCCGTTGAGCGAAATTCTTCAGATGGCGGGCGAGCGCGGCCTGCTTATGCCGGAGATTCGCACCGCGGTCCGCACCGGCGACACCCTGATGCACGAGCGCCGCGCCATGTTAAAGCGGCCGCCACATATTCTGGTCACCACCCCGGAGTCGCTCTACATCCTGCTCACGGCGGAGAAGAGTCGCGCGATCCTGCGCGACGTCGAGACCGTGATCGTGGACGAAATCCACGCGGTCGCGGACGACAAACGGGGCGCGCATTTGACTCTTTCGCTGGAGCGACTGGAAGCGCTGACCTACCGCCCGCCCGTCCGCATTGGACTTTCGGCAACTCAGAAGCCAATCGAGGAGGTCGCTCACTTCCTCACCGGCAATGGACGGCCGGCGCCCGTGATCGTGGATGTCGGGCACAAACGCAAACTTGATCTCGCGGTGGAAGTACCGGGCTCAGCGCTGGGGCCCATCACCACCAACGAAATGTGGGACGAGATTTACAACCGGCTGGTCGAATTGATCGAGCAGCATCGTTCCACCTTGGTGTTCGTTAACACCCGCCGGCTGGCCGAGCGCATCGCGCACCATCTTGGCGAACGATTGGGAGAGGACAACGTGGCCGCGCATCATGGCAGCCTGTCGCGCAAACTGCGCCTCGCCGCGGAAACGAAGTTAAAAGAAGGCAAGGTCAAGGTACTAGTCGCGACAGCATCGCTCGAGCTTGGAATCGATATCGGCACCGTCGATCTGGTGGTTCAGATCAGTTCGCCGCGGGCGATCGCAGTTGCCCTGCAGCGAGTGGGACGTTCGGGCCACTGGCGCGGCGCGGTTCCCAAAGGACGTTTCTTCGCCGGCACTCGCGACGATCTTCTGGAGTGTGCCGCCCTGGTGCGGGCCGTCCGACAAGGGGATCTCGATCGGCTGATTATCCCGGACGCTCCGTTGGACATTCTGGCGCAGCAGATCGTGGCCGCCTGCGCCGCGGAAGGTGCAAGACGTAGCGCCGCCGTCCCGGCGGCTGTCGTGGGGGCGTCTCGCCCCCACCTTCGAGGGCAAGATGCCCTCGAGCCAGCCGGCGAGGACGCCGGCGCTACGGGAAGTCCAGACGGTGGCTGGGATGAAGACGAACTCTTCGCGCTGGTCACGCGCGCCTATCCCTATCGCAATCTTTCTCGCGAGACCTACAACTCGATCCTGGAAATGCTTTCCGAAGGGATTGCGTCGCGACGCGGACGCTATGGCGGTTACATCCATCACGACAAAGTGAACCGGAAGCTGCGCCCGCGGCGGGGCAGCCGGCTGGCCGCCATTACCAGCGGTGGCGCTATCCCGGAAACGGCACTGTTCACCGTGGTCGCCGAACCGGATGGCGTTGTGGTCGGGACTCTCGATGAAGATTTTGCCGTCGAAAGCAACGCGGGCGACATCATGCTGCTGGGCAATACTTCCTGGCGCATCCGCCGAGTCGAGGGCAAGTCGGGGCGTGTGCTGGTGGAAGACGCGCACGGTTCAGCCCCCAGCGTTCCCTTCTGGCGCGGAGAGGCCCCGGCGCGGACTCAGGAGCTTTCCGGGCACGTGGCGAGTCTCAGGAAAGAGATCAGCGACCGTCTGCCTGGCGTTTCTCCGATTGGGGTTTCGCAGAGCCAACCCGTCGTCGCCGAAACCGTCGCCTGGTTGAAGGAAGAATGCGGACTGGACGATTCCGGCGCCGAGCAGGCCATCGAGTACATCCTGCAGGGGCGCGCCGTGCTGGGCGACGTCCCGACTCTCGACACGATTATCGCCGAACGTTTCTTCGACGAAGCCGGCGGGATGCAACTGATCATTCACGCGCCCTTTGGCGGCCGCATCAACAAAGCCTGGGGCCTGGCGCTGCGCAAGCGTTTCTGCCGCAGTTTCAATTTTGAGTTGCAGGCGGCGGCCACCGACAACGGACTCAATATCGCGCTGGCTGAGCAACACAGCTTTCCGCTGGGTGACGTCTTTCATTTTCTCAACGCCGAAACAGTGCAGCCCGTTTTGGAGCAAGCGGCTCTCGCTTCGCCCATCTTTGGCACGCGCTGGCGCTGGGACGCCAATCGCGCGCTGGCTTTGCTCCGCTTTCAGGGCGGCAAAAAAGTTCCGCCCCAGATTCAGCGCATGCGATCCGACGATCTGCTGGCGTCAGTGTTTCCCGACGTCGCGGCGTGCCAGGAAAACATCGTCGGGGACATCCAGATTCCGGATCATCCCTTAGTGAAAGAAGTGATGAAAGATGTGCTCACCGAGGCCATGGACATCGACGGACTTCGGGCATTGCTGGCCGGCATTCAGCACGGACGAATCCGCTGTCTGGCTGTGGACACGCCGGTGCCGTCGCAATTCTCGCACGAGATCCTGAACGCGAATCCGTACGCTTATCTCGACGATGCTCCGCTCGAAGAACGGCGGGCGCGCGCCGTGGAGATGCGCCGCATCCTGCCCGAATCGGTGCTGGAGGAAGTCGGCAAGCTTGATCCCGCGGCGATCACGCAAGTGCGGGATGAAGCCTGGCCGGATGTGCGCGACGCGGATGAGTTGCACGATGTGTTGCACACGCTGATCGCGTTTCCGGAGGCCATCCCTGCCAGTGTGGAGGCGGGCGACTCGCCCGCCCCAACGGACGCCGCCTGCCTGAGTTTGATCAGCATCCATAAAGGTGAGGAGGATCGCCCTGCGGCGCTCGACCACACTTTCGAGAGCAGCTTTCCCCAGGTTGGTCGCAGCGCGAGCGAATGGCACAGACAGTTTGAGAGACTGCTGGAACACGGGCGCGCAGTTCGAGCTGAACACGGCGGAACGACTTATTGGGTAGCCGCGGAGCGGGCGAAAACATTTTCGCTTCTCTTTGCGGGTGCGAAGTTTGATCGTCCAGTAGCCGAGATTGAAGCCACCCTGCCGTCTTCCGACGATGCGTTGCTGGCTTTGGTTACAGGTTGGATGTCGCACTTGGGTCCAGCAACGGCTTCGCAACTGGGCAATATGCTGCAGCTTCCAGCCTCCGAGATCGAAAAGGCATTGCTTCGCATGGAGGCTTCCGGCGCTTTGTTGCGAGGACAGTTCACCGATACTGCCCTGCGGGCGAGTCGCCCGCAACCACACGAACCTGAGATCGAGTGGTGCGAGCGGCGTTTGCTGGCGCGCATTCATCGCCTGACCGTGGCCACGCTACGCAAGCAGATTGAGCCGGTTACGGCAGCGCAGTTCATGCGCTGGCTTCTGCGCTGGCAGCATGTCGCGGCGGGGTCGCAAGTTCAAGGTCAGCGTGCCACTCTGGATGTTTTGCGTCAGCTGCAGGGATTTGAAATTCCGGCCAATGCCTGGGAGAGGCAGATTCTGGGACGACGCGTCGCCGACTACGATCCCATGTGGCTCGATCAGCTTTGTATGACTGGCGCTGTGGGTTGGGGGCGGCTGTCGCCCCATCCCGCCACGCTGGATGACACTGCAGCCGGCAAGCGGCGTGTGATTCCGACCAGTGTGGCACCGATCACTTTTTTTGTGCGTGAGGAAGCGGATTGGATGACTCCGCATCGTCCCGACCCTCGTCCTGACACTGACCAGCCCGAGGCGCGCGGTCTCAGTGAAAGCGCCCGGCAGGTTCTGGACTTCCTGCGACAGCGTGGAGCATCGTTCTTCGCGGATATCGTGCGCGGCACCGGTCGATTGAAAGCCGAGGTCGAGACTTCGCTGTGGGAGCTGGTGGCGGGCGGGCTGATCACGGCCGACGGCTTTGACAACTTGCGTTCGCTGATCGATCCCAAGCGGCGCGCCGGCCAAGGCAACGGACGTACCGCACGTCCTCGGCACAGCACTGGCCGGTGGGCGCTTTTGTACACCGACCAGGCGGCGGACCGCAATCGAGCAGTAGAGGCGACCTGCTGGATGCTGCTGAAACGCTACGGCATCGTCTTTCGCGATCTGTTATCCCGCGAGACCAATCTTCCCAAATGGCGCGAACTGCAAATGGCTTTCCGGCGTCTGGAAGATCGAGGCGAAATTCGCGGCGGACGTTTTGTCGATGGATTCCTCGGTGAACAGTTCGCTTTGCCGGTGGCGGTGGAATCTCTGCGGGCAACGCGCAAGCTGCCGCTCACGGGAGAGATTATCGTTCTCTCCGCCGCCGATCCCCTTAACCTGGTAGGAATTCTTCTGCCCGGAGAGCGGATTCCTGCCATCTCGGGGCGGACTGTAATCTTCCGTGATGGGGTTGCTGTGCCAGAAGCGGCACCAGCGCACTCACAAGGATTGTCAGCGGCGGGTGATTAGCGTCGGCCCGTTGACGGGCGACGTCGTAATTCTTGAAGATCGGTTCTCGGTTGTCAGTTTTCAGTTTTGAGTTCTGGGTAGGAGAGAAGCGGTCGGGAATCCGGTGAGGGGGTCCCCCGGATTCCCGACCAGCGCATCCCGGCAGAAATCCTCAAAGCGCTTCCCCCGTCGCTTTTGCCGAGCCATCGCCGACCAGCTGAGAGCACGTATTCAGCCATCGGGACACACCTCTCCCAAAGCTATAATATTTCTTAATCTGCTGATTACAGGGATTTTAGTCGTAGGCTAAGCCTCGACCCCGGAGTAGATGTGGCCGCGATTCCTATCTAACTGGATAGAACTGTATCTGTTCGGATAGTGGAACAAGGTAGAGTGCCTCTGTTCCGAAAGCCAGAAGATGTGCTAAACCGTTGAGCTCGATTGCGAGGCGAACCCGTGAAACCCAGAATCCAGATAGCGGCCGGACCTTTAGCAGACTCCACTTATTTCCTGACCGAGGCTGAAGTCCGGATCGGACGAGATCCTTCCAATTCGTTGTCGATCGGCGATCTGTCTCTCTCCCGGCGGCATTGCATTCTCGCCCGCGAGGGCGATGGTTACACGCTTCGCGATTTGGACAGCCGTAACGGGACGTTCGTAAACGGCCGGGTGGTCTCGGAGAAGCAGCTCAGCCACGGCGACCAGATCTCGGTCGGCGAGTCGGTTCTGGTATTTCTGGCGAAAGATGACGGGGATGAAGCGGCGGCGCGAGGCGTCGAGTTTGACGACAGCCTGACTCAGGCCACCGCGCAAATACGTCCTCAGGATGTTCTTTATCTCCAGCCGGAACGCGTTTCGAGGGAGTTGCCGGCGGCATCGAGGCTGGGACGGAATCTGAACGCGCTGCTGAAAATCAGCCGCGTGGTGCATTCCATTTCTGACCTCGACCAATTGCAGAGTCAGATTCTGGAACTTATTTTTGAAGTGGTGCCGGCCGAGCGCGGCGCGATTTTGTTGTATAGCAACGGCGATGAGAAATTTTCTTCGCTATTCGGTCACCCCGGACCGGCCAAAGGATCGGAACCGGTGCGCGTAAGCCGCACCATCACGCGCCAGGTGATGGAACAGGGAGTGGCAATCCTGGGTGCGGACGTACCCGGCAGCGGAGGTTTGAGCGGGGTGGACAGCGTGGTGAGTTTCAAGATCCGCTCGTTGCTTTGCGTGCCGCTGACTGTGTTTCGAAAAGTACTGGGCTGTATCTACCTCGACACCACAAGTTCGCAAACCCGCTTCGATCGAGACCATCTGGAGCTTGTGACCAGCATTGCGGGTATATCCGCGGTGGCCCTGGAGAACGCGCGACGCTTGCAGTGGCTGGAACAGGAAAACCAGCGGCTGGTGTCGGAAATTAATCTTCAGCACAACATGGTCGGCGAGAGTGCCGCCATGAAAGAGGTCTACCATTTCCTGTCGCGAGTGGCTCCCACGGAATCCACGGTGCTGGTGGATGGCGAAAGCGGAACCGGAAAGGAGTTGGTAGCGCGCGCCATACACCGCAACAGTCCGCGTGCGAACCGGCCTTTTGTCGCCATCAATTGCGCAGCGATTCCTGAAGGATTGCTCGAAAGCGAACTCTTCGGCTACGAGAGGGGCGCGTTTACGGGCGCGACGGCGCAGAAGAAAGGCCGCCTGGAAATGGCCGATGGCGGGGTGGTTTTCCTGGACGAAATCGGCGAACTGGCGCCCGCGCTACAGGTGAAACTTCTGCGCGTCCTGCAGGAGCGCGAGTTCGAGCGTCTGGGAGGATCGCGTCCGATTTCAGTCGACATTCGCCTGATCGCAGCCACCAACAAGGATCTGGCGGCGGCGGTAAAAGCTCATACCTTTCGCGAGGACCTCTACTACCGGCTCAATGTGGTTTCGATAACCATGCCCCGATTACGCGACCGTCGCGAAGACATTCCCGTTCTGGCGGAGTATTTCGTCACCAAGTTTTCCGCCAAGAGCAAGGTAAAAGCCAGGAAGATTTCCTCTGAAGCCATGGCGGGGCTGAGGAATTACAGCTGGCCGGGGAACGTGCGGGAACTCGAAAACGCAATCGAGCGGGCGCTGGTTCTGGGAGTCTCCGATTCCATCCGCCCGGAAGATCTGCCCGAGAACGTCGTGGAGAAAGAATTGGCGCGGGAGACTCACGAGGCCAAGTATCATCTCGCAGTCACGCAATTGAAAAAACGCCTCATTCTCACCGCACTGGAGGAAGCCAAAGGCAGTTACACTGAAGCCGCTCGGATCCTGGGCGTCCACGCCAATTACCTGCACCGGCTGGTCAGAAATCTGGACCTGCGGACTTCCGTCCGTTCCTTCCCAATTTTCCGCGGCGGCGATGGGACAGGTAGAGTGATGGACGGCAGGCTATAGGACGAGCCGAGATGAGGGCCGGCGCTACCGACGAAATCAGGGGAGCTTGAGGCTCAATAAGGTGGCTGGGTTAAGGTAGACGCCCTGCCAGCGCACGGCGAGGTGGAGGTGAGGCCCCGTAGCCCTTCCCGTGCCCCCGCTAAGACCGATCTCCTGTCCTCGCGCGATTCTGTCGCCCTGCTTGACCCTGATTTCTGACAGGTGCAGGTAGAGCGTCAACAGTCCCTGTCCGTGATCGAGAACGACGCAGTTGCCTTCAAAGTACAACGGTCCCGCCAGCAGGACGGTTCCGGCATTCGCCGCAGCAACTGGTGTGCCGGTGGGCGCGGCGTAGTCTAGTCCCTGATGCACGCTCTGAACCTTGCCATTGAAAGTGCGCCGGGTTCCAAAAACATCGGAAACCGCGACCTCAACCGGCGGACGAAACCTCCCCGACCACTCGCGCTCCGGATCGGTGTGCTTAAAGACATCTTGCTTGACTGTTTTGTCCTGCTGAATGCGTTCCAGCTGCTCTTTGCTGGGCTCGGTGAACTTCTTGGCGACGGTCACCGCGATACTAGGATATTTGGCGGCCTGGACGCGAATGTTCCGCGAGAAGGTGATTTCCGTCGATTTGGCCGTCGTCCCTTTTAAATCGAGCGGGTAAGTGCCGGGGTGGGTTTCCAGGCTGATCCCGGCAATTCCGTACCAGGTCTTACTGCCGCCGTCATAACTGAACCAGACTTCATGTTCGAGCCATTTCGCCGATAGCGCCGTCAACCGCACCGGCGGTTTCACTTCAATAACAATCGGGCTTCCGTTTACCAATAGCTCCGGTTGCCGGCGGATGGTCCAGGATTGGTTGGTGCTGCTTTTTACAGTTGCGTGATCGGCGGTCGCGGGATTGTTCTCAGCGATCGCGATCCATGGCGCGAAAACAGCCACGAGGACAAGTGACCAGCCGATGCGATAAATGGCGGAAGGCGACAATTTGGAAGGCTCCCTCACCAGCCTAGCATTGTCGGGAAAGTCCAAGACCCAGAATCGCGGCGAGCGAACCTGCGATTGAACAGGACTAGTATGAATCAATTATTGACTGATCAGTCTCTGGCTGTGATCCTCCCAAGTTGGCAAGCATAAAAGTGCGGGGAGCAGCCTACGTCCGCCTGGGTTTTCTCCAACTCGCCTGCATAGCCTCTTTGTTGGCGGTGGGGTGTTCCAGACGAGACGATTCGTCGATTGGGGTGAAGATTGAGCACGCACTCTCGCCAGAACCACCACAGGTCGGGCCGGCTACGGTCCTTCTTAAGTTAACTGATCCGGTGGCCGAACCTGTTTCCGGGGCGCGGATCACCGTGGAAACAGACATGTCTCATGCCGGCATGGCTCCGGTGTTTGCGGAAGCTTCGGAGACGCGACCGGGCCAATACCAGGCTCAACTCAACTTCGCGATGGTCGGAGACTGGGTCATTCTCCTCCATGTCAGGCTACCCAGCGGGCAGACGCTGGAGCGGCAGTTCAACGTAAGCGGCGTTCGCCCCAACTAGGCAGGCTGTTGAATCCATCCTCCATCCCGGCCCTGGACGCATCCGACTCCCAGCCGTTTGATTTGATGCTGGTCCCTGGTCTGGGACATTTGTTTCGCTGGCGCTACGCCCGTCCTCTCCTGCAATTACCCCTGCTGGTTGTAAGCGTTGTGATGATCCTGCACGGACTCTTCGGACCCTCGCTTGCTCCCAAGAACCTGGCCACAACGCTCAGCTGGCTTCATTTTCGCGGAGTCTTGGTACTGGTGCTCCTGTGCGCCGGGAATTTTTTCTGTCTGGCCTGCCCGTTCATGCTGGTGCGTCAGATGGCACGCCGCCTTTTCACGCCTCGATTCAACTGGCCTCGCGTGCTGCGCAATAAGTGGATTTCCGTAGCGTTATTCGTACTGATTCTTTTTACCTACGAACTGTTCGACTTGTGGTCTTCGCCCTGGTGGACCGCCTGGCTGATTATTGCTTATTTCGTAACCGTGCTTCTGGTCGATGGCTTTTTCAAGCACGCTTCGTTCTGCAAATTCGTGTGCCCCATCGGACAGTTCAATTTTGTGGCGTCCACAGTCTCTCCCTTCGAGGTGAAGGTGCGGGAAGCTGACGTCTGTGTGACTTGCCATACCAAGGACTGCATCCGCGGGCGGCGCGAGCCAGTCTCGGACCTGGTTACAATTCGTGGCTGCGAGCTGGCCTTGTTTCAGCCCAGCAAGGTAGGCAACATGGACTGCACTTTCTGCTTGGACTGCGTCCATGCCTGCCCCCATGACAACATTGGAATTCTCAGCCGCATGCCCGGCGAGGAACTGCTGACTGATCCTTTGCGATCGGGAATCGGTTATTTCTCGCGGCGCAAGGACCTGGCTGCGCTGGTAGTGGTATTCACTTTCGGGGCGCTGCTCAATGCCTTCGGCATGGTCAGTCCCGTGTACGCGGTGGAGAACCGGCTGGGAAGAATGCTGCATGTGAGCCATGAAGCCCCAGTTCTCGGCCTGATTTTCGCTTTTTTTCTGATCCTTGAACCTGTCGTGCTGCTCGGAGTGGCCGCCTGGTGGATGCGCATGTGGGCCGGTAGCCAGCGCGGACTGCTGGCGCTGGTGGTGAGATACACCTACGCTTTAGTGCCGATCGGCTTCGGCATGTGGCTGGCTCATTATGGCTTTCACTTTCTGACCGGACTGTACACGGTGATTCCAGTCACACAAAGTGCGCTCGCCAGTCTGGGATGGCCGATCCTGGGAGAACCACGCTGGAGCCTCACCGGTTTGCCGTCAAACATTGTGCAGGTCGTTGAAATCGGATTCCTGCTGCTGGGCTTTGCTGGATCGCTGGTTGTCACCCACAGTCTGGCGCAGGAAGATTCTCCGGGCCGGCCGTTCCGGGCATTCGTTCCCTGGGCGAGCGTCTGCCTCGTGCTCTGGGTAGCATCTATGTGGCTGATATTTCAACCCATGGAAATGCGGGCGACTTTGATGAGCGGCTAGTAATTTTGATCCTTGCGAACTTTGCGGTTTTTCTTTGCGACCTTAGCGGTTAAAGATCTACCGCCAAGATCGCAAAGGGGCCGCAAAAATGCGAAAGTATGTCGGGACAAGCGAACCAGACAATGCGTCGACGGACAAATCCTGCCAGAATTTTAGTGGGTTGGCTCGTTGTCGTAGTGTGCTCGCTTGGCAAACAGTCCCAGGCCCACAATGGCCCGCCCTTCCCCATTATCGAGAATCAGAAAGTAGGCCCGTGTGTGATTTCGCTCTGGACCCATCCGGATGTGGGTACGGGAACTTTCTTCGTGCTGGTTGATCCGCTGCCGGGCAGCAAGCTTCCTGACGATTTGAAATTTGGGATCGGAGTTCAACCCGAGAGTGGCAGGCTGCCGGAAGTGGTTTACGCGGCTACACGGGATGACAGCCGGGGACAGGCAGAATACAAAGCGCTGGCTGATTTCGACCGGGATGAATTCTGGCGGATCCGTTTGATCGTGCAGAGCTCACAGGGGAATGGCGAAATGCTGTCGCGAGTGGAAGCCACGCCACCCGGTTTTGGGCGATGGGATCTTTTCTTGTACCTTTTACCGTTTCTTGCGGTCGCGTTCTTATGGTTTCGGGGAATCACGCGTAGCCGAAACCGGCGCAAGAAATTGCAGATGGCGTGAGATGGGTTCGCCTTGGGCGAGAGAGTAGTCCGTCGGCAGTCGGATCTCGGAGAGGAAGTCTTGACGCTGAATCATTCCAGGCGGGGCGATTTTTCGCGTACCTTGCGGGTGCTTTCAACCATGCATCTCGGGCGGTCCACCGAGGTTCAACGTTGCCTTCTGTCGATTGTGCTGGGGGCCCTTATCACTGCGGCAGGATGCCATTCCGCACCCAAGTTGCCCGATAAGAATTCGAAAATCTACGCGGACACGGTTTCGGCCTTCTACATTGGGCTGGCAGCATTGCAGGTGGGCGACGATGTCCACGCCGAAAGCAAACTCTCGGAAGTGACCCAACTCGTCCCGGGCGAGCCCGCGGGATGGGCGAACTGGGGAATTCTCGCGCTGCGGCAAAGAAACTATGACACGGCGGTGCAAAGATTTGAACGGGCGCGCGATCTCGCTCCGCAGAACGATCACATCTACGATCTGCTGGGAATTCTGGAAGGCCAGCGTGGCCGCTCCGCGGAGGCAATCGCCGACTTGCGAAAAGCTGCCGAACTGAATCCGCAGAATTTGCGCGCCATTTACCGGCTGGCGGAGGAAACGGAGCGGCAAGGCGATGAAAACGGAGCCGCCGAAGTGCAGCAATTGTTGCAAAAGATCCTGGCCGCGGAACCCGACAATCTGGCGGCGCTGCTGGAATTGAGCCGGGTTGCAGCCAAGCGCGGCGACGCTGCCACTTTGAAGTCGGCCGTCGCACAGATCGGCGCCCGGTCAGCGACATGGCCGCCCGAGGTGCAGCATCAGCTTGCGGCGGTCGAGGCAGCTGCGGCCGGTGCGGACTTGCATCCCGCCGCCACGCAGACAACTTTCTTGCGCAACGTGATGATGCGCGTGCCCGAATATCGCCAGAGCCTGACCGCGATCAAAGCGCCTCCCGGCGACGAGGCCGAGCCTTTCACCCAGTTCCTGCGACTCGAGTCACCCGTCTTCCGGCCCGCGCCGGCGGACACCGCCCTTACTTTCAATAATCAACCAATTTCTAATCTGGATTCGGCCAAGGCGGGTAAGTGGAGTTGGATTGGCGCGATTCCGCTCGGCAGTGCAGGAGCGCCGGTTGCCGCCGTGGCGAATGGCCGCGAAGTGCGCTTGTCCTCGGGCGCGACGATTCCCTTTCCTGGCGGACCATCCGGCGCGGCGCCCCTGCCCGAGGGTGTCGTGCCGGTTGATTTCAACTATGACTTCAAAACCGATCTCGTGCTGGCTGGGGCGGGCGGCGTGCGCTTGCTGCGACAGGACAGTCCAACCGCATTCACCGATGTAACAGCGCAGGCCAAGCTGCCTAAGCCGGTCGCCAATGCCCCCTACACCGGCGCGTGGGCAGTGGACATTGAGGCGGACGGTGATCTCGACATTGTGCTGGGCGCGAAAGAGGGTATTCCAACTGTCCTCAGAAATAACGGGGACGGCACCTTCCTGCCCATTCATCCTTTCGCTGGAATTTCAGGTCTGACTGGCTTTGCCTGGGCGGATCTCGACGGCGATGGCAACCCGGACGCCGCGATCATCGATGGCGCGGGCAAGCTTCATGTGTTCATGAATCTTCGCCAGGGACAATTCCAGGAGCGTACGCTGCCTCCGAGTTTGTCGCCCGTGAAAGCCGTGGCTGTTGCGGACGCCAACAACGATGGGATTCTCGATCTGCTCGCAGTGCAGGCGGATGGCGCAATCATTCGCATTTCGGACAAGAACGAAGGTCAAAGCTGGGAGACGGCAGAGATCGCTCGTGTTCCAAACCCCAGTTATCTTGGCGGAGAGACGCGCCTGCACGTCGCCGATTTGGATAACAATGGCGCACTCGATCTGTTTCTATCTCCCACGGCCCAACGTCAGGCCGGAAATGCCGGCGGTGCGCTGATCTGGCTGGGCGATGCCAATGGCAGCTTCACGCTGCTGACTCATCCCGCAGGGCCGGAATTGGTCTTCGATGCCGCCGACCTGGCTGGCAATGGGCATCTTGACCTCCTGGGTCTTTCTGCGGACGGGCTAGCGTCGCGTGGCGTAAATCAGAGTCCGAAGAATTATCACTGGCAAGTCGTACGGCCGCATGCCGTGCAGGCCGTCGGCGATCAACGTATCAATCCGTTCGGAGTTGGCGGAGAAATCGAGATCCGCTCTGGCCTGCTGGTGCAAAAGCAGCCCATCACAGGACCGCAACTGCATTTCGGTTTGGGAAACCAGACAGAGGCGGAAGTGGTGCGGGTCATCTGGCCCAACGGCACGGTGCGCGCGGAGTTTGGGGTGAAGGCTGATCAGGAAGTGGTAACGGAGCAGCGTTTGAAAGCCTCCTGCCCCTTCCTCTTCGCCTACAACGGAAAGCAAATGGAGTTCGTGAAGGACGCGGTTCCCTGGGGCTCTGCGATCGGTCTGCGCATCAACACGCTTGGTTCCGCGCAAATCGCAGCCACGGGAGAGTGGTACAAAATCGGGCGCGAGCAACTCGTACCGCACGATGGCTTCTATGACATTCGCGTCACCGCGGAACTGTGGGAGGTCTATTACTACGATTATCTGGCGCTGATGACGGTCGACCATCCTGTGGGCACAGAGATTTATGTCGACGAACGCTTTGTGATTCCGCCGGCGAAGCTTGGCATCACCGTGGTCTCAACACCGCACGCGATTGCCCGCGCCATGGATGATACCGGCCAGGATGTGACGGATCTGGTCAGCACACTCGATGGAAAAGCTGTGAGCAGTTTCGGACGCGGCCAGTTTCAGGGGGTGACGCGAGATCATTACCTCGAGGTAGACCTTGGCGCCGATGCACCGACGAGCGGCCCACTCTACCTGATCGCGCAAGGCTCGATCCACGACACGGAGTCATCGGTGAACGTTGCCATTACACAGGGCAACCGCTGGCGCGCGCATGGCCTGAGCGTCGAAGTGCCGGACGGACAAGGCGGTTGGGTCACGGCGCAGGACAACTTGGGCTTTCCCGCAGGCCGCAAGAAAACGATTCTGTTCAACCTGACCAATGTTTTTCGCCCCGGAACTCCGCGCAAGGTGCGGCTGCGGACCAACCTGGAAATCTATTGGGACGCGATTCACTGGGCGCAGGGAGCGCCGGACGCGCCCCTGAAAGAGACGACGCTCGATCCGTCAGTGGCCGATCTGCATTATCGCGGCTACTCCGTCATGCAAATGCCGGTTGGTGCGGGCGCCCCTGAGGTACCCGACTATAACCGGATTGAAGGCACTAAGCAGCACTGGCGCGACCTGATCGGTTACTACACGCGCTACGGCGATATTCGCGAACTCATCAATAAGATTGACGATCGCTATGTAATCGTAAATTCCGGGGACGAAATGTCACTGCATTTTCCGGAGCAACCGCCACCTCCAGCAGGCTGGGTGCGCGATTTCGTCATCAAGGGCGATGGTTGGATCAAAGACGGAGACTTCAATTCAACTTTCTCCAAGACCGTTCTGCCGCTGCCTTACCATGCCAAAAACGAATACACAACGCGGCCGGGAGCGCTTGAGGATGAGTGGGTCTATCGTCAGCATCCCGAGGATTGGCGAAACTATCACACGCGTTACGTGACTCCGCAGGTTTTCCAGAACGCTTTGCGGAGCGGGCTGTCGCAATGACCAGTAATCGCGTGGCCAGGGCCGTTCTTGCTTTCATCTTCGTAGCGCTTTTGGTGGCTCCGCTCGTGCTCAAGCGTGTGTCGGCGCGCCGCACGGCAGAAAAATCAAACGCCGACGCAAAAACTTCGCTGGCGCGGCACGGCTTCTACCTGCAGGAAGTTTCACAAGCCGCGGGAATTCACTTTCTCCACCAGGCACCGGAGCTTGATCCTAAACTGAATCCCATCATGCCGGAGGTCGCATCCATGGGCGCGTCGGTCTCGATCGTGGATTTCGATCGCGATGGCTGGGCCGACATCTACGTGGTGAACAGCGCTATCGGCAGCAAGAATGCTTTGTATCGCAATATGGGCGACGGCACTTTCAAGGATGTAGCCCCCGAGCTCGGCATTGCCGACGTCAACCAGCCGGGCACTGGAGTTTCGACCGGAGCGGTGTGGGGCGACTATGACAATGATGGCTACGAAGACCTGTTCCTCATCAAGTGGGGACGACCCGAGCTCTACCACAACGACCAGGGCCACGGCTTCACGCGGGTGAGCGAGCAGGCCGGACTGCCGAAGTGGATCAACGCCAACACAGCTATCTGGTTCGATTACGACGGCGATGGGCTGCTGGATCTCTTCGTCGGCGGCTACTATGCGGAAGACATCGACCTGTGGCACATAGCCACCACCCGCATCATGCCCGAGAGTTTCGAATACGCCAAGAACGGCGGGCGGAAATATCTCTTTCACAATCTGGGCCACGGGAAGTTCGAGGAAGTCGCGGAGAAAGTTGGCATCAACAGCCGGCGTTGGGCACTGGCCGCGGCGGCAGCCGATCTTCGCGGTACTGGGCATCCGGATCTGTTCGTCGCGAACGACTATGGAGTTTCCGAACTTTATTTCAACGACGGAAAACGCTTTCACGAAGTAGGGCAGCAAACCGGCGTTGGCTTTGCGCCCAAGAGCGGCATGAACGCTGCGTTTGGCGATATTTTGAACCAGGGCAGATACGCCATCTACGTTTCAAATATTTCCGAGGATGGCATTCTCATCCAGGGAAACAATTTGTGGGTGCCCAAGCAAGGAACCGCTGGTGACGCCGTCAAATACGAGAACCTGGCGCGTGATTTTGGCGTCGAACTCGGCGGCTGGAGCTTTGGGGCGCAGTTCGGCGATCTCAACAATGACGGGACCTTGGACCTGTACTTAACCAACGGCTACATCTCGCTCGATCGCAATCGCAGCTACTGGTACGACTTCTCCAAAGTTGCAGGCGGCAATAGCACCATCATCGGCGATGCCAAGAACTGGCCGGCGTTTGAGGGGCGCAGCCTGTCGGGGTATCAGTCCAAGCGGCTGTGGTTGAACGATGGCGCGGGAAAGTTTGTCGACGTTGCCCAGGCAGTCGGAGCAAGTGACACCTACGACGGTCGCGCGGTCGCGCTTGCCGACTTGTGGAATCGCGGCGCGCTCGACGTTGTCGTTGCCAATCAAAAGGGTCCGCTGCTGGTTTACAAGAACACGGTCACCCCGGAAAACGAATGGATCGAATTTGAACTGGAAGGCACCGCCAGCAACCGCAGCGCCATCGGCGCGCAGGTCACACTTTTCTGGAACGGACAGCAGCAGATGCAGGAAGTTTCCGGTGGCAGCGGTTTCGCGGCGCAAAATCAGCGCCGGCTGCATTTTGGATTGGGAAAGTATCCGCAGATGGAGAAGGCCGTAATCCGCTGGCCCTCGGGCAAGCTACAGACGATCGACAAACCCGCCGCCGGCCAACTTCTCAAGATTAAGGAGCCCGTATGAGCCAGTCGACGACCGCGCCTCTGACGCCGCCCGCGCCCACGCCTGCCCGGTGGAAGCAATTTATCAGTCTCGACAATCGCTATATTGCTCCGATTTTCATTACTTGCATCCTGCTGGTTGGGCACCTGTCGTTCGGGATTCTCGAAAGCTATCAGCGCACACTGCTCGCGATTGCCGTCAGCATCGGGACTGAAC
Source organism: Terriglobia bacterium (assembly GCA_963822555.1). Classification (GTDB taxonomy): domain Bacteria; phylum Acidobacteriota; class Terriglobia; order Terriglobales; family Acidobacteriaceae; genus JAIQFF01. The sequence goes on along the minus strand of CAWGHY010000002.1, from coordinate 634,045 downwards.
TGGTATTGGGTCAGATTTTCTTCCACAAGTGGGTGCATCCGGCGAGCGCATACATCAGCGGCATCAGCGTAGGCATTCTGCTGCGCTCGCCCGCTTTCTGGCCTTATGCCTTGTGCGCGGCAATTTCGATCATGTCCAAGTATGTGTTGCGGGTTAAAGGACGGCACATCTGGAACCCGTCAAATTTTGGTATCTCGGCCATGCTTTTTCTGGTGCCTGACACGGTCGCCAGTTTGAGCATTCAGTGGGGAAATTATCTGCTGCCCATGCTGGTCATATGGGTTTTGGGTTCGGTGATCATCTGGCGTCTGCGGCGCTTTCATATCACCTTTACCTATGTGGCCTCGTTTATCGCGTTCGCTTTTCTCCGCAGCTGGATGACGGGAAGCCCATGGCAATCAGAAATCGCGCCCATCACTGGACCGATGTACCAGCTTTTTATCTTCTTCATGATCACCGATCCTAAGACCACGGTGCGGTCGAAGACAGGCCAATGCGTGGTGGTCTTCCTGGTCGCGCTGGTTGAGATGATCATGCGGATGTACCAAATCGTCTACGCGCCGTTTTATGCTCTTTTCATCGTTGGACCGACGGCCATGCTGATCGAGATCTGGCTGGATTCGAGGCGTGCGGGTGCGGAAAAACTGGCGGTGGCCCGGTGATTCACGGACCACGTGGGCAATCGGGAAAAGGAAACTAAACTCGCGATGAGAATCCGGGCGACTTGCTGTCTAACACTGCTTGCTTCGATGTTACTGAGCGGATGCAAACAGCAAGCCTCGACTTCGCACGAAACTGCTTCGCCTCAGCCCACCGCCAGTTCACCGGCGCCGGTCTCGGCCACGGCACCACCCCCGCCAGCGTCAGCTCCGACCGAAGGCGCTGCGCGGCCTTCAGGGCCGATCGAGTTCACCGACGTGACCTCCCAGGCCGGCATCCACTTCAAACACAACAGCGGCGCGTTCGGGAAAAAGTATTTGCCCGAGACCATGGGCAGCGGCGCCTGCTTTCTCGACTATGACAACGACGGATGGCAGGACATTCTGCTGATCAACTCCATGGATTGGCCCGGCCATCAAACCAGAAAATCCTACCCGGCGCTCTATCACAACAATCAAAATGGAACGTTTACGGATGTGACCAAACAGGCGGGACTTGCGATCGAAACCTACGGGCAGGGCTGCGCTGTGGGCGACTATGATAATGACGGCTATGTCGACATCTACATCACAGCGGTCGGGTCGAATCATCTGTTCCGCAACCTGGGCAACGGCAAGTTCGCGGACGTCACTGCGAAAGCAGGTGTGGCCGACCCGGGATTCTCCTCGAGCGCGCTGTGGTTCGACTATGACAACGACGGCAAGCTCGACTTGTTCGTCGCGCACTACATCGAATGGTCGATTGCGACCGACCAATACTGCACGCTCGACAACAAGAACAAGTCATACTGCACGCCGCAGAGATACAAGGGTGAGAGTTCGACTCTCTTTCACAACAGAGGCAACGGTACGTTCGAGAACGTGACGAAGCGCGCTGGTCTGTACGACCCCACCGGCAAATCACTGGGCGTCGCCATGCTCGACTACGACAACGACGGCTGGATGGATCTCTTAGTCACGAACGACACCGAACCCAACAAGCTCTACCACAACAACCACGACGGCACCTTCACCGACGTGGGCGTCGCGGCCGGAATCGCGTACGGCGACGCCGGCACGGTACGCGCGGGCATGGGAACGGACGCCGCCGATTACGACAACTCGGGTTGGCAGAGCCTGGTGATCGGCAATTTCACCAATGAAGGCATGGCGCTTTATCACAGCGATGGCTCGGGATTATTTACCGACGAAGCTCCTGCCACCGGCATTGCCCGGATCACCACTAAGTCGCTCACCTTCGGCACGTTCTTCTTTGATTACGATCTGGATGGACTGCTTGATCTGCTCGCGGTCAACGGCCATGTTTCCGACGATGTTGCCGTGGTGCAGCCTACGCTTCGATATGCCCAGCCGCCGCAACTGTTCCGCAACCTGGGCAAAAAGAAGTTCGAAGAGGTCACGACCAAGGTTGGATCGGCATTGCCCCGGCCCATCGTCGGTCGCGGCGCGGCTTATGGCGACTTCGATAACGACGGCGATCTCGATCTGCTCATCACCGCCAACAATGGCCCGGCGCGATTGCTGCGGAACGACAATGGCAACCAGAACGACATGCTGCGAGTGAAAACCGTGGGCACGCGCTCCAATCGTGACGGCATCGGCGCGAAAGTTACGGTGAAAACCAGCAAAGGCGCGCGACTCTTCGGCATGGTGAAAACCGGTTCAAGCTATTTGTCGCAAAGCGAGCTGCCGCTGACGTTCGGGTTAGGCAAACCCGAGGCCGGCAAAACCGTGAGCCTGACCGTCGTGTGGCCCAGCGGCCAGAAGGATTTTGTCGCCAGCGTCGAGCCCAACCAGTTCATCACGGTTCGGGAAGGAAAAGGCATCATCTCGGCGCGGCCAATTATTTTCAAGACAGCCTCCCGGCCTGCTACGCAGCCTCTTGCTCACTGAAGTGCCCCCATCCGTGTTTCCGTTATCGCCTCGCAGTTCGATGTTATCTTTGTGGCATCTTCATGGACATCCTCAAACAGCTTTTTGAGCGGCATTTCCATGTGCCTGCCACTCAGGTCAAGCCGCTGCAGGGCGAGCTCGGCGGCTCGGGCCGGAAAATCATCCGCCTTTCCAGTGACCAATTCAGCGCGATTGGAATTCTGTACGACGTACTGGAAGAAAACGTCGCCTTCCTCGAATTTTCGCGTCATTTTCGGCGGCATGGCCTGCCGGTTCCGGAAATTTATGGCGAGGATTTAAGCCAGGGAGCCTACCTCGAAGAAGACCTGGGCGGCACGACGCTATTCGAGTTTCTCTCCAGGAATCGGACAGGCGAGAGCGTTGCGCCGCAAGCGGTCGAGGCCTATCGCAAAGTCATCGCTATCCTGCCGCGGTTCCAGGTTGAGGCGGGGCGCGATTTGAACTACAAGGTCTGCTATCCCCGCGCCAGCTTCGATCGCCAATCTATCGCCTGGGATTTGAATTACTTCAAGTACTACTTTCTCAGACTGGCGGGCATTCCCTTCAACGAGCAGGCGCTGGAGGACGATTTCGACCGCTTGACCGAACTCCTGTTGAGCGCGCCCCACGATTATTTTCTCTACCGCGACTTCCAGTCTCGCAACATCATGTGGCGCGACGACCAGCCATTTTTTCTGGACTACCAGGGGGGCCGAAAAGGCGCACTGCAATACGACGTAGCTTCACTTCTGTACGACGCCAAGGCCGACTTGCCGCCGGAGCTGCGCCAGCAGTTGCTCGACCACTATCTGGAGACGCTTTCCGGTTTCATCAATGTCGATCGCCAGAACTTCATGCGGTATTACTACGCCTATGTTTACGTCCGCATTATGCAGGCGCTCGGAGCCTATGGTTTTCGCGGCTTTTACGAACGCAAAGCGCATTTTCTTCAGAGCGTTCCCTATGCTCTCAAGAACCTGCGCTGGCTGCTGCACAATGTGACCCTGCCCATCGCTTTGCCCACGCTAACTGAAGCTTTCAACAGCATGTTGGGCTCGGGGAAGCTCCAGAACCTGGCCGTTGACGCAGAGAACCTGGTGGTCAGGATTCTCAGTTTTTCATTCCATCGCGGCTGGCCCAAGGATGAAACCGGGAACGGCGGGGGATTTGTCTTCGACGGACGCAGCCTGCCTAATCCGGGCCGCGAAGAGCGCTTCAAAAGCCTTACCGGAAGAGATGCCCCCGTGATCGAGTATTTGAATCAGCAGGAGAGCGTGCATCAATTCATGGCCGGCGTGCTCTCACTGGTGGATGCCAGTGTGAGCGAGTATCAACGGCGCGGTTTCAAGAACCTGATGGTGTCTTTCGGCTGCACCGGCGGGCAGCATCGCTCGGTTTATCTGGCGGAACAACTGGCGAAGCGTTTGCGCGGCCGCAGCGGAGTCGAAGTGATATTGCGGCACCGCGAACTGGAGACGCTCGGCCAATGAAAGCGATGGTTTTGGCTGCCGGCCTCGGCACCCGCCTGCGTCCGCTTACCAATGATCGTCCCAAGGCTCTGGTCGAGGTGGCCGGCCGCACTCTACTTGAAATCACAATGCTGCGCTTGCGCAGCTTCGATATTCGCGAAGTGATCATCAATGTGCATCACTTCGCTGACACGATTGTGGAGTATCTGAAGGCCCACGACAACTTCGGCATGCGGATCGAAGTCTCTCGGGAAGACGTCTTGCTGGATACCGGCGGCGGATTGAAGAAAGCCGGCCATTTTTTTCTTGAGGATTCCGCCCATCCGGACGAGCCTTTCATTCTGCACAATGTCGATGTCATCAGCACCATCGATTTGCGGCGTATGGTGCAATTTCATACGGAGAACCGGGCCCTCGCCACTCTTGCCGTGCAAGACCGCAAGACTTCGCGCTACTTGCTGTTCGACCAACAGCTCCAACTATGCGGTCGCCGGGGCGGCCGCGATGGCCAACCCGATTGGGTCCGGCCATCGGCACAGACGGAAGCTCTAGCGTTTGCCGGTATTCATGTAATTTCGCCGCGCCTCATACCCATGCTGGTCGAGGATGGGCCTTTTTCCATCATCAGTTCGTATCTGCGTCTGGCGGGCCAGGGCGAGAAAGTCCTCGGGTTTCGGGCTGACGAATATTACTGGCGTGACCTGGGAAGGCCGGAAGACTTGAAGCAGGCGGCTCGAGACCTGGAGGAGCAGCCTTTTCTTCGATAACGATAGCGTCTGGTTCTTCCGTTCAGACTCTTGAATTCACTTAGGGGTTACGATTTTCAAGGTGGTGACCTGCCGGATCCACCGCGCCGGCCTCTTATCGCCCGGAGCTACGATTCGGAATGGACCTTCCCTCGCGTCCATCGGCTTCCCGTCCCGCTTATAAGCGAGGATGATTTCTCTGGTCGCGAATGCCGGGTCGACCTCGGCCAGTGCAAAAACGACTTTGTAGCCGTCGGCGGCCTCGACGAGTAATACTTCGCTCATCCGAGGTCCGCGCAGCGCGTCGCCCAATTGAATGCCCGCGGTTGCGAGCAGCGGCGCCAATGCCACTCCTTCGAACTGAGCTGCTTTGTCATGGTCGCGCGTATCGACCGTCACGTGGGGCAGGTTGGCTATCTGTGCCCTGGTGACAGAAGTTGCGTGGCCATCCGCATTGATGATCTGAAGGGTTTGTGCCAGCGCTCCTGAACTGAGGAATAGGATGCAGCAGATAACCGTGCATCCCAACAGATATCGTCGATTAGTCATCGCGTTGACACCACTAGTTCAACTTTGAGGAGATTTGGTGGACCTGGTCGGGATCGAACCGACGACCTCTTCCATGCCATGGAAGCGCGCTCCCAGCTGCGCCACAGGCCCACATGAGAAACGCTTGTACGAGGGGCTAAAGTAGGTTAATTCTCGCCTACATGCTATCGATAGTCAAACCCGGAGATCGAGGTCAGCATCTCTCATGCGATGTAAATTTTGCGAAAGCCAGGAAACTTAGTATTCTGAGTGTCGATTTCCGGCAACCTTGAATGAAACGAGATTCCCTGTTGCATTTTCGTTGCATCTTCCTCTTGCCATTTTGTCTGGCGGCAAGCGCCCAGGTTGTCTCCTACAACCAGCCCGCGGCGCAGGGTCCAGTTTCGTATTCCTCCGCCAATGAACTGAACGGGCTGCTCTCGCAGCTGGAGGCGGCGTCGCAAGCGGCGCAAGTGGATTTGGCCAAGATGCGCGTCGAAAAATGGAAGACGGACTCGGGGAGCAAGCGACAGGCCGAGGGAAACTCGGATTCCATCCAGCGCAATCTGCAGACTGCGCTGCCTGAAATTATCGCGGAGCTGAAGGCGTCTCCCGAGAGCCTGACCGCGACCTTCAAGCTGTACCGCAACCTGGACGCTCTCTACGATGTCTTCGAATCGGTGGCGGAGTCGGCGGGAGCATTCGGATCCAAAGACGAGTTCCAGTCGCTCCAAAATGATGTCACTGCATTCGAGAAAGCGCGGCGCGCCGTAGCCGACCGGATGGAGTCGCTGGCGAGTGCCAAGGAAAACGAAGTCACGCATTTGCGCGCAGCGCTGCAAAGTGCCCAGGCTGCCACGCCGGCCCCACCTCCGAAGAAAATTGTGGTGGATGACACCGCGCCGGTAAAGAAGCCGGCAAAGAAAAAACCGTCCGCGCCCGCGGCCAAGACCGCACCTGCCCCTCCGGCTAATTCCACTCCGGCGACGACCCCGCCGAAATAGCGCTGGGTGCCCGGGGTTCGCGTCGGCAAAAATGCCAGTCCCGCTATCGTCGCAGGGCATATCTCTAACTTACTGACAATAATATACTTGCAAGCGTGGAACTCTGCCTGCCAAGCTGGGGTCTATACATATAAGGTTGAAGATTTCAGCTGGGGATGAGCACGTTTAACTTTAGGCTCACGGGCGGAAAGAACCTATAATGGGAGGTGACGCCATGGCTTTAATGGCGGGAGCAACCACCTTGGGTGATCTGGCAGTCTCGATAGGAATCCGAACCCAGCAGGCAGCGATCATTGCGGAACTGAAGGCAGGCTCGGAAGAGGCCTACGCCTGGCTTATCGCTGAATTTCACCAGCCCATCTACAGCCTGGTGTATCGCATCGTCACCGATCCGGCGGACGCTTCGGACACCACTCAGGAAGTCTTCCTGAAGGTGTTCAGGGGGATGAAGCATTTTCACGGCGAATCCAGTCTAAAGACGTGGATTTACCGTATCGCGGTGCACGAGGCCTCGAACCGGAGACGCTGGTGGTTTCGGCACAAAGCGAAGGAGACTTCGATCGAGCCGAACCAGGACGATCACGGGGCAGGCGCATCCTGCATGCGCGATACTCTGGTGGATGAGAGCGAATCGCCCTTCGACATGGTGGTGCACGAGGAAGTCCGGGCCCGGGTCGAGGAAGAGTTGCGGCAAGTCTCGGAGCCCTACCGTACTACGGTTATCTTGCGCGATCTGGAAGAGATGTCGTACGACGAGATAGCGGAAATTACCGACGTTTCTCTGGGAACCGTAAAGTCGCGGCTCACCCGAGGGCGCGAAGCACTGCGACGGCGTCTGACAGGATATGTCGTGGAACACGCGGAACAACTCGGTTTGCAGGCTCCGGGCGAAAGCCCAGGGCGTGAGCGGCGCTGCGCGATTCCTGCGATTGAGGTGACACGATGACGTGCACCGAAGCCAGGCCGTTGTTTTCTCCGTACCTCGACGGTGCGGTTACCGGTAGAGAAATGCGCGAACTCAGCCAGCACATCGAATCCTGCGAGGCTTGCGGCCGCCACTATGTATCGCTGCGGCAGACCCAGCACCTGCTGGCCCAAGTGGGTCCCCGCAAGGCGCCGGCGGATCTGGCGTTGAAGCTTCGGGTGGCAATTTCTCAGCAGTCGGCGAACACCCGGCGGCGATATCTGGAAGGCATGCGGGTCCGTTTCGACAACGCGCTTGACCTCTTCATGGTGCCAGCCACGGCAGGTTTGACTGCCGCAGTCGTGATTTTCGTGGTCCTGATGGGATTTCTGGCTCCCCTGCAAGCGGACAATTCCGACGTTCCCTTGATGCTGCACACTGCCCCTCAGCTGCAGCAGTCGGCGTTCGGGTCGACCCTGGATTCCATTAACGACGACTCGCTGGTGATCGAGGCCTATGTGGACTCACAGGGACGGGTACAGGACTACCGGATTCTGTCCGGCTCGAAGGATGACGATGCGTTGCTGCCGCAGGTAAAGAAGAATATGCTTATCTTCACCACCTTCACGACATTCCGCCCCGCGCTTTCGATGGGCAGGCCGACCACCGGGCGAGCCATACTGTCGTTCTCCAAAGTGAGCGTGAAAGGGTAGCCCGCGGGCTTGGGCTCCGCAGCAAAAACAGGCGTTCTGAATAAAAAGCTGCAACAGCGTCCATTGATTCTCCGGCGGGCATTCCTTACACTGAGTAGAACGTAGCCCGCATACCGGCCAGCCTGCAGGAGGTTTCCCTGAGTTGTAGGTTCAAATGCTCGCTTTACGCGGCCTTGCTTGCCCTGCTGGCAGGAGTGTCGCCGGCGCAAAATCAGAGCCTGGTCGCCCTGGATACCAGCGAGACTCTGTTCACGGTGCTCACGGCAATTAACACCTGTGGATACGATCAGGATCTGAATGTTTCGGATCCACTGCGCGCGCGGGTGCGCGCCGAAGTAACTCGCATCCGCCAGAGTTCGCAGCCCGCCGAAGACGCGGCGCAGGCCATGTGCCAGTATTATCAGGAGCATCTGCAGCCGGACGCATCCCGAGTGCTGGCGCAGTACGTGTCCCTCGCACTCTACCTGACACCGCCGCCAAATCTGTCGGCGAGGGTTAAAGACGCGGATATGCCCCCCGATGCTGGTCTCGTCCTGGGCATTGTGCCGCTCCTGCAGAAATTCTCCGAGACCGTGGACTCGCACACCATCTGGGAGGCGAACCGCGCTGCCTACTCGGCGCTGACCGGGCGCTATCACGAAGCCCTGGCGAAGATGTTGTTTGACACCGAGATTTATCTGAAGCTGCCGTCGTCCTCGCGCCTGGGTCGAGACTTCACCGTGTACGTCGATGCCATGGGCGCACCCGGGCAGACTAATGCCCGAAATTATGGAGCGGATTATTTTGTGGTGATTTCTCCCGGTCCCGGAGCCGGGCTCAAGATGGACCAGATCCGGCACACCTACCTGCATTACCTGCTGGATCCCATGGCCATGAAGTACCCGGCCAACATGAAGCGCCTGGAGCCGCTGCTTGAAACCGTCAAGTCAGCTCCCATGGATCAGAGCTTTAAGAGTGATGCCTCCCTGCTGGTGACCGAGTGCCTTATCCGGGCCATCGAAGCACGCATCGCGGGATCGAAGAAATCCCCCGAGGCCCAGCGGGAACAGGCAGTGCAGAATTCAGTGCAGCAAGGTTTCATATTGACCAGATATTTCTACGACGCGCTGTTTCGGTTTGAGAAGGATCCGGCCAGCCTCAGCAACGCTTACGTCGATCTGGTGAGCGGCATTGATGTAGGAAAGGAACGAAAACGCGCATCGCTGGTGACCTTTGCGTCCACCTCGGACCCTGAGCTGTTGCACCTTTCGCGCCCGCAGCAGGGCAGCAAATTACTGGTCGCGGCCGAACAGAAGCTTGCGGTAGGGGATGCGGCGAGCGCACAAAAGCTGGCGCAACAAGCGCTGGACGAAAAGAATGAAGACCAGGGCCGAGCCCTTTTCATCCTGGCGGAAGTCGCCACCCACAACTCGGATATGCAGGGAGCGCGAAACTACTTCGAACGCGCTTTGGAGGTTGCGCACGAACCCAAGGTATTGGCCTGGTCCCATATTTACCTGGGTAGAATTTTCGATTTGCAGGAAGATCGCGAGGCGGCGATCGATCAATACCGGGCAGCGGTAACGGCGGGCTCGGGATTGCCGGAAGCCAAGGCAGCCGCCGAATCCGGCTTGCAGAAACCCTACGAACCCACACGTCGCTCGCAGTAGGATGGCAACCCGAATCGAACCGGACGAATTGTACTTTGCCCCAAGGAGAAAGCATGAAGCAAGCAGCGATGCTAATCGTGATACTGGCGCTGGCTACATTGGTATCGGCGCAAACCCAGACGCCCCCCGCGCCTGCAGCCGGCGCGGCCACCACCCCTCCGCCCCAAGTGGGCAAACGCCCGCCCCAGGCCAAGACCCAGGCCGAGTTCGATGCTTATAAAGTCGCTGCGGCCAACACCGACGGCCCGGGCCTGGAAAAGGCGGCGGATGACTTCGCTACGAAGTTCCCCGACAGCGAATTGCGAATCCTGCTCTACCGCAATGCCATGCACATCTACCAGTCCGCCAATGAGTCCGACAAGATGATGGACATGGGACGCAAGGTTCTGAAGATCGATCCCGATGATCCGGAAGCGTTGGTGGGTGTGGCCCAGGTATTGGCGGAACGCACGCGAGAGAGCGATCTCGATAAAGATCAACGGCTCGACGAAGGCACCAAGCTGGCCCAGCGCGCGCTGGAAACGGCTGACACCGATATTACGGTTCCACCCGGAACCCCGCAGGACAAGATCGACGCCTACAAAGGGTTCCTCCGTTCCAACGCCTACTACGTGCTGGGCACGATTCAGTACACCCGGGAAAAGTACGCGGATGCGGAAGGCTATTTCCACAAGTCGATGGACGCCTTCCCGTCCCAGCTTGACCCGCTGGCCGTGCTGCGCCTGGCGCTCTCGCTGGACAAGCAGGAAAAGTATCCTGAGGCATTGAAGTACGCCAACCAGGCCGTACAGATGACGGAAGCCAACCAGGGCACCGCGCTGGCTACTTTGTCACGCAATGAACGGGATCGCCTGGTACAGCTGACCGGAGGCACCGCTCCTGCCCCAAAACCGCCTGCGAGTGCGCAGAATCCGGCACCGAAGAACTAGTGACCGGACGCCGGACCTCGGACCGCAGACCTCGGACTCCAGACCTCACGGATTTGCGGGGGTCCGGGGTCCGAGGTCTCTCTTCTAAATCATGAAGCCGCGTGACATTGCGCTGTTGCAGGCGACCCTGGGACATCGCTTCCAGCGGCCTGAGTTGCTGGCGCAAGCCTTGACCCACAGCTCCCAGGCGCGCGAACTGGAGGCCCTGCAGGCGGCAGGCGGTCCCCGTGTGGGTGACAACGAGCAAATGGAGTTTCTGGGGGATGCCGTCCTTGGGTTCGTCACTACCGAAGAGCTTTGCAACCGCTTTCCCAGCTTTCGCGAAGGAGAGCTTTCCAAACTCCGCGCCCACCTGGTAAGCGAAAAGCATCTGATTCGCGTGGCCCAGGAGCTGGAGCTAGGGCACTATTTGAACCTGGGGCGAGGCGAGGAAAAAAGCGGGGGCCGCAACAAAACCGCCTTGCTGGTGGACGCCCTGGAGGCCGTCCTGGCAGCCATTTATCTGGATGGCGGGCTGGAGGCAGCGCGCCAATTGATATTACAGGCCATAGTCGTTCCCGAGCTGGAGCGGATCGCATCGCAGGGCAGCAGCCTTCCGGTCACCGATTACAAGTCAGCCCTGCAGGAAAAGCTCCAAGCCACCGGGAGGCCTCAACCCACATACACACTGGTGAAAGAACGCGGACCGGAGCACAGCAAGACTTTTACTGTCGAGGCGCGTCTACAACCGTTGGATAACGGCGGCAAGGCGGAATTCGTGGGCCGCGCCGATGGTTCGACGAAGAAAAATGCAGAGCAGGACGCTGCCCGCCAGGTGCTGGAATATCTTGGCACTGTGTCGGTAGAGCCGAATGGTGCAAAGAAGCGCGGCGAGCACGCCTGATGAATGTCATGGAAGTAGAAGTAAAGGCAAAACCACCGCAGGCCGACACCCTGAGCTCGCTGCAATCATTGCTGGCGACGGTGATCATCGCCGTTTTTGTCATCACCTTTATCGTGCAGGCATTCCAGATTCCCTCCGAATCCATGGAGAACACGCTGCTGATCGGTGATTACCTGCTGGTCGACAAACTGCGCTACGGTGGAGGCGGCATCTGGGATGCTCTGATGCCCTACCGGCAAGTGAAGCGCGGAGACGTGATTGTTTTTCGCTACCCGGTGCATCCCACGCAGCATTTTGTGAAACGCGTCGTCGGCGTGCCCGGAGATCGCATTCGCCTGATCAACCGGCAGGTGTATGTCGACGGACATCCTCTGCAGGAACCTTACGTCCGCTACAGTTCGAGCATGCACGATACCTTCCGCGACGAGTTTCCCCGGCTTGACCTTCCCGTTCCCGGCCTGGAGGGAGGCTGGTGGCTGGAAATGAAGAAGCTGGTGGAGGACGGCGAACTCATCGTTCCCCAGGGGAATTATTTTGTACTGGGTGATAACCGCGATGAAAGTCTGGACAGCCGCTACTGGGGATTTGTGCCCCACGAAAATGTGATCGGACGTCCGTTGCTGATCTACTGGTCGGTGCGGAACACGGACCAGGACATGCCGACTTCCCCAACGCCCGGTGATAAACTCATTCACTTCGCGTATGCGGCTACTCATTTGTTCCAGATGACGCGGTGGGACCGCACGTTTCGAGTCGTTCGATAGCGCGAAAATAGAGTTCCACGAGAAAGGTTCAGTGCCCAAAAAAGAGAACATCCCGGAAGAAAAGCCGCGCGAGACCACGGTCGAGTTCCTGGCTTCGCTGGCGGCGGTGCTGGTGACTGGGCTGTTCATCATCACGTTTGTTCTGCAGGCCTTTGAAATTCCCTCCAGTTCCATGGAGAACACGCTGCTCATCGGCGACCATGTCTTCGTGAACCGGGTGCAGTTCGCTCCAGCCACGCACTGGATGGGCCCGCTGCTCCCCTACCGCGAAATTCGACGTCAGGACATCGTGGTCTTTCTTTCGCCGGCGGAGCCCGGCCTTTACGTGGTCAAGCGGGTCATCGGAGTCCCCGGAGACCGCATCCATTTGCGTAATGGCGCGGTATATCGGAACGGGGAGAAGCTCGACGAACCTTACGTCATTCACAACAGCGACGAAGGACCGAACGAGTATCGCGACAACTTTCCGGCGGTGCCGCCATCGGACTACAACCGGCTGTTTCCGGATTGGCAACAGAGTCTGCCGCAATACATCCAGGGGGATGACATCGTCGTGCCTCCCAACAGCTATTTCGCCATGGGAGATAACCGCGACGTAAGCTATGACAGCCGCTACTGGGGATTTATCCCGAAAGAAAATGTGATCGGGAGACCCATGTTTATCTACTGGTCGTTCGAAACGCCGCCCAACCAGTATCTGCATACCGGGATCGGGGAGCGAGTGGGATTTCTGGCGCACGTGGTCCTGCATTTCTTTGACCTCACGCGCTGGCGGCGTACGTTAAAGGTGGTTCGTTGAAATTTCTTCGCTCCAGTCGCGGCAGGGTGTTCGCCGGCATCGTTCTGGTGCTGGCGCTGTTTCTGATACGCCCCGGAGCGCAGCGGCTGCGTACCCGAATTGTCCGATCGATTAGCCTGGCCATCGGACGACCGGTGGATGTGGGATCGGTAACTCTGCGCCTGTTGCCCCAGCCCGGCTTCGATCTGGAAAATTTTGTGGTTCACGAGGATCCCGCGTTCGGCGTCGAGCCGGTGCTGCAGTCCGCGGATGTTGTGGCCACAATCCGAGTCACTTCCCTGCTGCGCGGACGGCTGGAGATTGCCCGCCTCAGCCTTACCGAGCCCAGCATCAACCTGGTGCGCAACGGCGAAGGCCGCTGGAACCTGGAAAAACTGATCGAACGCGCAGCCAGCACTCCCGTCGCGCCTACCGCGAAAACACGCGGGGAAGCGCGGCCAGGTTTTCCCTACATTGAGGCGGATCATGGCCGCATCAACTTCAAGTTCGGACAGGAAAAGAAACCGTACTCTCTGACCGAAGCTAATTTCGCGCTGTGGCAGGATTCCGAAAACACCTGGGGCATGCGGTTGAAGGCCCAACCCACGCGCACTGATTTCAACCTTAGCGACACTGGCATCCTCGCAATGGACGGGTCGTGGCAGCGCTCGTCAGATCTGCACGAAACACCGGTGCAGTTCACCCTGCAATGGGAGGGAGCGCAACTGGGCCAGGTCACCAAGCTAACCATGGGACAAGACAAGGGATGGCGAGGCGGCGTCCGGCTTTCCGCAACGCTTACCGGTACGCCCAAGGATCTGACGGTCGATACGGATGGTTCGATCGAGGATTTCCGCCGCTATGACATTTCAGGGGAGAAGGCCCTGCGGTTGGCGGCACGCTGTAGCGGCCATTACAGTTCCACAGATCACATTCTTTCCAGGCTGGACTGCCACGCTCCGGTGGGCGAAGGCGAGATCACTTTGAACGGCAGCCTCGCTCCCATGCCTGGTTCTCACGCCTACGATTTGACGATGCTGGTCCAGAGTTTGCCTCTGCAGCCGATTGTAGAACTCGCTCGCCGGGTTAAAAAGAATGTGCCCACTGAGATTATCGCGGCGGGGAAAGTGGACGCGAGTATCACATTGCGGCGCGCGGCCAACTCCGCCGGGATGGGGCCAGTCTGGCAGGGCGGCGGCGAGGTATCGTCCTTAAATGTGCGATCGCCTCTTACCAATACTCGGCTCGCACTCGACAAGATTCCTTTCACCGTATCTTCCTCGACTGACGATTACGGACCAAAAACAAAGGGTGAACGCACTCATGGCTCAATCGCCCTGGGCGAAATGGATCCGCGGGTAGACATTGGTCCATTCAATCTGGCGTTGGGCAAAACCACGAGCGCAACCGTGCGCGGCCAGTTTTCGCGATTCGCTTACAACGTTCTGGTGCAGGGAGATGCCGAAATACAGAGGTTGCTGGAGGTGGCACGCACCGTGGGGTTGCCGGCACCTCAAACCCCGGCCACGGGAGAAGCTCGAATCAGTCTTCATGTCGGCGGTAGCTGGGCTGGATTTGCTGCCGCTGCCGTGACTGGAACGGCGCAACTGCATTCCCTCCACGCCCGGGTTCGGGGATTGAATGAGGCTCTGGAGATTTCCTCCGCGAGTATCGAGCTGACGCCCACCAGCAGCGAGGTCCGAAAACTGACCGCTTCGGTGGGCGGCAATACGTGGCACGGTTCGCTGACCGTTCCGAGACAGTGTGAGAAGGCGCAAGCGTGTCCCATTCGCTTCGATCTTCACGCCGACGAGTTTGCCACCGACGCATTGAGTGGTGCGGTGAATGAGTCGCCCGGAAAAGAACCGTGGTATCGCTTTCTCTCATCGCCGGCGCAACCCAAGCCTTATCTGGCGTCTTTGCACGCTGTGGGTAAGCTCACCGCCGGCCGTGTGCTGATTCACAATCTGGTGGCGAACCACGTTTCGACCGAGGTCGAAGTTGAGCAGGGCCGGCTTCGGCTTTCGAATCTACGGGCGGATGTAATGGGCGGCCGGCACACCGGCGATTGGCAACTGGATTTCACGGTCAATCCCCCGACCTATCGCGGCCACGGCGCATTGGAAAAAGTAGTGCTGGGAGAGATCGCGGAAGCGATGCACGACGACTGGCTCACGGGCACGGCAAATGTGGAGTATCGTGCCGACACCCAGGGCTGGACCAAAGCGGAATTGATTTCTCACGCCGACGCCAGCTTTCAAGTCGAAGCTCATGATGGATCACTGCCCCACCTCATCCTCGCAGGAGACAGCAATCCGCTTCGGGTCAACCGGTTCGTGGGTTTATTGCTGTTGCGCGATGGCAAGTTCGAGATCGACCAGGGCAAACTGCAGACGTCAGGCGGCATCTATCAAATCAGTGGCACCGCGTCTCTGGATCGGGTCCTGGATTTCAAACTGGGACGTGACGGCACCCGCGGCTTCAACATTACCGGCACCGTAGATCAACCGCACGTGGTCATCAACCCGACTCCGGATACGCAGGCCGCGCTCAAACCATGAAGGCCTATTTTGGGTTTTTTCTCGCGGTCACGGTCTGGGCTTTACTGACTCCTTATTCTTCGGCGCAAACCCGGAACCCCGCGCTGGCTGCAAGCTTTCAACGCAAGCTCGCACATTTGCAGAGCAACGGAGATCAGCCGCATCCCGATCCGTCGCCTACGGAATTCTCCGAACCGGAGATCAATGCGTACTTTGCTTCAGGAAACGTCAAGCTGCCCGCGGGAGTACAGTCAGTAGTTTTCCAGGAACAACCTGGCGTGATTATCGGGAATTCACGGGTTGATTTCGACCAGTTGAAGACGGGCAAGAACTCCTATAACCCTCTGCTGTCGATCTTCAGCGGGGTACATGACGTAGTCGCAACTGCGCACGCCTATGGCGCCAAAGGCGAAGGCGTGGTTCACGTAGATTCGATCTCCCTCGATGGCGTCGAGGTTCCTCCGTTCGTTCTGCAACTGTTTGTCGAGAAATACCTCAAAGCAAAGTACCCGAATATCGGACTGGACTCGCGCTTTGCCTTGCCCGCGCGGGTGGACGCGGCGACCGTCGGGCTGCATCGGGTGACTCTTAGCCAGAAGTAATTCGTTTTATAAGCACACACGGAGCGGCCCTGGCGCGACATATCCTTGCACCGCCATCATCCTGATTCGCTCTATTGGGTATAGCCCGCTCCGCGCAAGACCTTTCCTGGCAGCGCTCCAGTCTGTTTGCCCTGGTCGATGACCGGAACGCCGTTCACCAGCACATATTCCATTCCCTGGGATAACTGGTTCGGATTTTCGAAAGTGGCGAGGTCTCGGATGGTAGCGGGATCGAAGATTACAACATCAGCCCACATCCCTGCTTTCAGCACGCCCCGGTCGATCAAGCGCATACGCTGCGCCGGCAGCGCGGAGAATTTTCGTATCGCATCTTCCAGAGTGAGTTTCTTTTCTTCCCGAACGTATTTGCGCAGAATGCGCGGGAAGGTTCCATAGGCGCGCGGGTGAGGATGTTCCTGGCCAAGAATTCCCTCGGTTGAAGTGCCCGAGGAATCATTGTCGAAGGCCACCCAGGGCTGTTGCAAGGCGAGCACGATATCGGGCTCGGACATGCCGAAGACGGCCACTCCCGTCGCCGCATTGTCTTCGATTAACAGGTCGAACAGAGCATCCATGGGATCTTTGTTTTCCATCTTCGCCACTTCGGCCAGCCTCTTGCCTTGCAGCGGAAGCAGTTTGGGGTTTTGCACCACGCCTATCAGAATATCCTGCGGCCCGCTGATCTCCTCCCATTCGTTGTCCCATTCGGTCGAGTGAGTCATCATGTCCTTGCGGATACGGGCGCGCATGGCCGGATCCTTCAAACGTTCGATCAGCTTGGCGTCGCCGCCGTCGTGGGCCCAGGCCGGGATGAAAGCGGACAGACTGTTGAACCACGCGGTATAGGCGTAGGTATCGGCGGTGACGTCCATTCCCTCGGCGCGCGCCGCATTGATTTTTGCAACAACTTCCGGCATGCGTCCCCAGTTGGCTTTGCCTGCGACCTTGAGGTGCCAGATTTCTACCGGGACGTGGCCCTCCCGCCCGATACGCAAAGCTTCGTCAATGGCCGTGAGGATGCTATTGCTTTCGTCCCGCATATGCGTGGCATAGATGCCGCCGAACTTCGAGGCCTCGGAGGCGAGCGCGATCAATTCTTCGGTTTTGGCGTAGGGCGCAGGCGCGTACTCGAGTGAGGTCGAGACTCCAACAGCGCCTTCGCGCATGGCCTGGCGAACCAGTTCCCGCATCTGGTCAAGTTGCGCGGGCGTGGGCTGCTTGTCGTCGTCGCCCAGCACCATGCGCCGGACCTGCGTCGCCCCCACGTAGCTCGCCAGGTTAATGCCCATGCCCTGCTTTTCCAGGCGTGCGAAATACTGCTGAAAGGTGCGCCAGTCGGGGGTGATGTGATATTGGGCGAAGCCACGCCGATCGAATTGGATGATCGAGTCATTGAGCGGCGCGATGGAACCGCCTTCACCGGTGATCTCGGTCGTGATGCCCTGGTAAATCTTCGAAGGCAAGCTGGGAGCGACCAGAATCGTCAGCTCCGATTGGCCCAGCATATCGATGAAGCCGGGAGCGACGACCTTGCCCTGAGCATCGATGGTGCGGGCGCGTTGCACATCGCTCAGATTTCCAATAGCGGCGATCTTGCCAGCGCGAATACCGACGTCGCCGGAGTACCACGGGGAGCCCGTGCCGTCGATGATGTGGCCATTGGTGATGACAATATCGAACGCCGCATTCGTGGATTGAGCGGATGACAGGTGAACGACGGTAAAAAGGAAAATGCCGATGATCAGAAGGTTCTTACTCAACGTGCTGCTTCCCATGGTTTCTCCGTTCGCGTTTTTCACTTCCACAGAATTCTTTTAGACACCAGGGTGGGCGAGACGCCCACCCGACAGCCGGCGAGACGCCGGCGCTACGTCGACGCTGCTGAATTGCGGGCCGCCAGGGCACCCAGTGCTATCCAGATTCCAAATGCCAACCATTCGTAGGTGCTGAAGTGTCCGGGTACAAATGGAACCACCTTCATGAGAATCATCAATGCCCCCACCAGGGCGCCCGCGGCGGCCACCAGGCGTTGGCGCCCGGTGGTTGCCATTTGATAATACGCGGCGCATGCTGCCAGCCACCCGGCCGCCGAGGCCAGCGATCCAACCTCAGAGATTGGGACAAGAATGGCGTCGCCCAGGAACATGCACGCTGCGGTACTCAATCCCACGCAGATTACGCCAACGGATGGAGTCTGATTCCGGGGGTGTACGTGGGCGACCCGGCGATCGACCAGCCCGCGACGCCCCATAGCAAAGACCAACCGGCTGGCTGCGACCAGATTTCCATTGAATACTTTGAAGAGTGAAAGCAACGCGGCTGCCAGAATGACGCTGACAATCCAACGCGAGCCCACCGCTTGTTCGAAAGCCACCGCGGTCATGAATTTCTCGCCGGTGAGTTGCCGCCACGGAGCCACGTAACCCACAGCGGCGATGACAATCGTGTAAAAGAGAATGCCGACCAGGATAGCCATCCAGATAGCCTTGAAAAATCCGCCCGCGCGAAATTCCGGACTCGACTCCTCCGCTCCCTTTACCACCGACTCAAAACCGGTCATGTAATAGGGCACAATCTGAATGACGAGTAAAACGGATACGAAGCCACTGTGGGTGAACAAAGGCGGAAAATTTCGCGGCGAACCTTTGCTGACTCCAACCCCGACGAAAATCACAAACAGAGCCAGCGTCCCGAAGGTAGTCCAGTTCTGAAAAATCGCGCTCAACCGGATGCCGCGGTAGTTGAGCAAAGTCAGAAGACCGGTGAGACCCAGCCCGATGATCACATGAGGCAGATAAACCGGCCGCCCGGCGATGCGATAAAGTTCCATCGAATCCAGTCCGGGGAAGATGTAGCCGGCAATCTTCCCGACTGCCACCGCCTCCCAGGGGCAGACGATGAAGTACGCCAGAATCATCATCCAGCCGGTCGCGAAGCTGATCGACCGGGGAAAAACTCTCGCAGTGTAGGCGACCTCGCCAGCGGCATCGGGGATGGCGGCGACAAGCCGGCCGTAAACATAGCCGATGGGTAACAGCAACGTTCCGCCGATCGCGAATCCCAGAACGCCGCCCAAGGTCCCGCCGCGCATCAGCCAATCGTCCATCACAACGAGCCAGCCGACACCGACCATCGTGCCCCAGCCCAGGGTGAAGTAATCAACCACGCGGAGTTTGCGGGCCAGGGTGGTCATGGAAAGTGGCAATTAGCAATTGGCAATTAGAAATTAGCAATGACTCGGTCGTTCGATGTTTGGCTAAGTGCCAATTGCCAATTGCTAAATTGCCGTTTGTTGGCACTCGTCTTCTAGAACAGACACAGCAACTCGAAAAGCAAATTCGCTGCTAGCAGCGAGGTGATCTCACCGTTGTCATACGGCGGGGAAACCTCCACCAGATCGCACCCCACCAGGCTCAGGCCTTTGAGTCCGCGCACCAGGTCCAGAATCTGCGCGCTAGAGAGTCCGCCGACCTGAGGAGTTCCGGTGCCGGGAGCAAATGCCGGGTCTACCACATCGATGTCCAGCGTCACGTACACCGGGCGGCCTCGGAATTTTTTCAGGTGGCGCTTGACCAGCTCGACTCCGCCTCGATGAAATTCTTCCGAGGTCACAATCTTGATGCCGTGCTTGTGGGCAAAATCAAAATCGCTGTCGGAATAAACCTGGCCCCGCAGGCCGATTTGAAGGGCGTGAGCCTTCTCAATGAGCCCCTCTTCGATAGCATATTTCACCGGTGTGCCGTGCGAATGCGGACTGCCGAAATATCCGCTCCAGGTGTCGCCGTGGGCATCGAGCTGAATCAAAGCGACCGGGCCAAAGTGCCGGTGAATGGCTCGCAGAATGGGTAAGAGAATGGAATGATCGCCGCCGACGCAGACCGAACGCGCGCCATCGCGAAACACATTGCCCAGTTGCTCGGTAATTCTGCGGTAGGTGTCTTCAATGGATAGTGGGTTGATCGAGAGATCGCCGAAATCACCGATGCGCCATTTTTCGAATGGGTTGACCTTCAGCACCGGATTCCAGGGACGGATCATGGCCGATTGCACACGAATGTTGCGGGGACCGAAACGCGCGCCCGGACGGTAGGTCGTACCTCCATCGAACGGGATGCCGATCAACGCCAGATCCAGATCGGCCGCCTGCTGCATGTGGGGCAGCCGCATAAAGGTGGGCACGCCGGAGAAGCGGGGATAGACCAGCGCGTCCACCGGCAGGGGATGCGGTTTGGCGATTTTCTTCGGTTTCATCGGCGCGCGCATTATAGAACATGGCACCGCGTACCAGAGGCTGTTCTGGAAACTTCTTACCGTCCTCTGCGGTAAACTTTGCGTCCGGTGGTAAAAATCTTTGATCGCAAAAGGTCGCAAAGGGGCCGCAAAGTTCGCAAAGGAGTTGATCCATTCTTCGCAGGTCAGTGTGTTATGTTTTAGCGTTCTCAGATGAATCCGTGAGGCGACCATGCCCCGATATGAATATCGAGTTCTAAAGCCCGTTCCAGCGGCGGAAAAGGCATTCCTGGGATGGATCGATGGGCTGGATCGCGCGTTCGCCAATCGCGATCCGGAGCATCGCAGCAATGTGGTGCGTGAAGAACTGCATCAACTCTATCTGGGGCGTCCCTATGCCGCGCCCGATCCCGGTTCGCCTCTGGCCGTGCAAACTCTGGTCCACTCACTCGATCCGCGCAATGCGACGCTCGAACCCGAAACCTACGGCGATGCCGATGCCGCGAAATATGGTGAGCGCAAACCGCTGATCTGGTTCTGGATGATGTACGACCGCTCTCCGGTTGGCTTGAATCACTGGCTGGGACACAAAGTACGGGCCATGCTCGCCCGGCACGTGTTCAAACATTGCGGGAATAACGTGAAGATTTTTCACGGCGTGGAGTTTTCCTTTGGCTACAATCTCACCGTCGAAGACAATTGCACCATCCACAAGTACGTTCTGCTGGATGACCGCGGAGAGATCATCATTCACGCAGGATCTTCGGTTTCGGATTACGCCAACATCTACTCCCACGCGCACGACCTCAACGACGGAATGATCGTGAGCAATCACAAGACCGAGATCGGCCCCCAGGCGCGCATTACCTATCACGCGACCGTGCTCAGCGGGGTCAAAGTGGGGGAGCACGGCATGGTGGGTTCGATGGGAGTCGCCTCCAAGGATGTTGATCCGTTCACCGTGGTCGGCGGCATTCCCGCCAAACCGATCAAGATAAAATCGATCGCCCCGGAAGAAGTGCGTAAGTCGTTTGAAAAGCGCTAGCGCTGCAGATGCAAGCGCTTCAGGCATCGGGCGCGATGCCCGGGAACCGCGCGGAATCGCAGGTCCGCGTGTTAGTATCGAAACCAATCTCGCATGACCCTGCAACACATCGATATAGTGTTTCAGCTGATCGCTTTCCTGTTTGCGATCAGCGTGCACGAGTCATCGCACGCCTGGATGGCCAATTTACGCGGCGATCCCACGGCGCGGATGCTGGGCCGCATCTCGCTTAATCCCATCAAGCATATTGATCCGGTTGGTACCGTGCTGTTACCCGCGGTTGCCATGTTCTTTCACGCCCCCGTGATCGGCTGGGCCAAACCGACCCCGGTCGATCCGCGTAATTTCAAGAATCCTGTCATGGATGACATTCTCACTTCCGTGGTCGGGCCCATCAGCAATTTCGTCGTCGCGTTTGGCGCCGTGTTCGTTCTGGCCGTGGTGAAACTGTTTTCTCCCCTGGCGCAGCAGATCCTGGCGCAGGGCTTTGCCACCGATACCGATTCTTTTCTGCTGCCTCTGTGCCTGCTGATGTACGAGGTGATGGTGATCAATGTCGTACTCGGCGTTTTCAATCTGATACCGGTTCCGCCTCTGGACGGCAGTCACGTGGTGCGCCATCTTCTGCCAGCCGGGGCGCTGCGGATTTACGATATGGCCGGCATGTTTGGTCTGTTCATCCTGGTGTTTTGGGGCAGCCGTTTTCTGAGCATGCTGATTTCCCCTGCGGTTGGATTTTTTAACTACCTCCTCCTGAGAATCTGATGACCTCTCGCCCAAACCAACGCAAACGCGTGCTCAGCGGTATGCGCTCCACCGGCCGGCTGCATTTAGGAAATTTCGTCGGCGCGCTGGACAACTGGGTGCGCATGCAGGATCAGTACGATTGCTTCTTTTTTGTAGCGGACTGGCACGCGCTCACGACGGATTACGCGGACACCTCGCGGATCAAGGAGAACTCGCTGGAAGTACTGCTCGACTGGCTGGCCGCAGGTCTCGATCCCGAACGCTGCACCATGTTTATCCAATCACATGTCCCACAGCATGCCGAGTTGCATTTGCTGTTTTCGATGATTACGCCGCTGGGCTGGCTGGAGCGCGTCCCAACTTACAAGGAACAACGCGAAAATATTGCCGAGAAAGATCTCAGCACCTACGGATTTCTCGGTTACCCCGTCTTGCAGGCCGCCGACATTCTCATCTACAAGGGCGATTTTGTTCCTGTGGGCGAAGACCAGGTACCGCATGTGGAGCTGACTCGAGAAATCGCCCGCCGTTTTAACATGTTTTACACCCGCAAAGGGATGTACGTTTTTCCCGAGCCTCAACCGCTGCTGACTCCGGCCGCCAAACTGCCTGGAACGGACGGCAGAAAAATGTCGAAGTCGTACGGCAACACCATTCTGCTGACGGACCCCGAGCCCGTGGTGCGGCAGAAGCTAAAGACCATGGTGACCGACCCGGCGCGCGTACGCCGCACCGATCCGGGGAATCCCGACGTTTGTCCGGTGGGAGACCTGCACAAGATCTTTAGCGACCGTCCGACGATCCTCAAGGTGGAAGAAGGCTGCCGCTCGGCCGGCATCGGCTGCATTGAATGCAAGGGTTGGGCCGCGGACGCCCTGGTCAGTATTCTCAATCCCATGCAGGAGCGGCGAAAGAAATATGAGGACAATCCACGCCTGGCGTGGGATATTCTGGAGACAGGCTCCTCGCGCGCCAGTAAGGTAGCCAGCTCGACCATGGATGAAGTCCGCGAGGCCATGGGCATGTCGCTCGATTACGAAGAGAAACATGGCTGAGAATCTGAAAATCGCATCCACGGGCCTGAAGCCGGAAACCGGCAGTACGCTGGCTCCAGTCGTGCAGATGCCGAAGGCGAAAGCGGAGAGCGACTTCCCCTTCTCCGTGACCGTCGGCGATGTTTACGAAGGACCCCTTGACCTGCTGCTCGACCTGATTCGCAAGCAGGATATCGATATCTACGATATTCCGATCGCGCGCATCACCGCGCAATACCTGGCTTATGTAGAAAAGTTGCGTGAACTGGATGTGAACGTCGCAGCCGAATTTATCTACATGGCAGCCGTGCTGATTCATATCAAGTCAAAGATGCTGCTGCCGCGCGACCCCGCGGCGGCTTCAGACGCGCAGGACGATCCGCGGGCGGAACTGGTCAATCGTCTGATCGAGCACGAGAAGTTCAAGTCGGCAGCGCAAATGCTGATGCAAAAGCAGCAGATCGAAGACGCCGTGCGGTCGAACCCGGCCATCCGGGAATTCATGGAGGCCGAGGGCACCGAGCCCGAGATTGCGGCTGATGTGATTGACCTGGTCAAGACATTCCAGCAGATTCTGGAACGGGCCCGCTCACGCCCGCTACTCCAGGTGGACGAAGAGACGGTCACGGTCGGACAGATGATCGACTATTTGCAGAGGCGGCTGGCTCTCGAAGACCGGCCACTTCGTCTGAAGCAAATTTTGCGCAACGTGAATTCGCATCAGGCGCTGGTGTGCATGTTTCTGGCGCTTCTTGAAATGGTGAGGCTGCAGGCGATCCAGTTGCGTCAGGACCGAATTTTCGGGGAGATCCTGCTGCGCAAACATAGTGGATTTGACGCCATCGTCGCGGAACAGGCGGCGGTGCGTGACGATTGGAGATAGCGGGCGGTCGTTGGTCATTGGCCTTTGGTCGTTGGCCGACCCGGTTAACTAAAAGGTGCGCAACCCATGAGTCTTAAAGCAAAACTTGAAGCCATTATTTATGCCGCGGAGACGCCGATCACGCTCGATCAGATTGTCGACTTGCTCAGTGAATCTGTGATCGCTGAAGGCGCAACCGAGGAAGAGGTCAAGTCACACGTCCGCGTCGCGCTTGAGGAGCTGATCGACGACTACTCCGCTGCCCATCGCGGCATTGAGATTCGCCAGATCGCAGGCGGATATCGCATGTCCACCAAACCCGAGCAGCATGACGTGGTCCGCGATTTTGCCAAGAGTTTGAAGCCTCCGATCCGGCTCTCGCTTCCGGCGCTGGAGACTCTGGCTGTGATCGCATACAAACAGCCGGTGACCGTGCCCGAGATCAGCGAAATTCGAGGCGTGGATTCGAGCGGCGTCATCGCCACTTTGCTGGACCGCAAGCTGATCACCACTGCCGGCCGGAAGGCTGTCATTGGCCGGCCGATTCTCTATAAGTCGACCAAGGAATTTCTCCTGCGCTTTGGACTGAAGGACGTAAGCGAATTGCCCAGCATGGAAGAGTTCGAAAAGCTGGTGGCAGAATCATTCCAGAACGAGCTGCTGCCTGTGTCAGACAGCGGAGCGGAGGTTGCCGCGGCCGGCAGCAACGATGCGCAAGGCGAATCCGATGCTTCGGTTTCCGCGACTGCGGAGGAAGCGGTTTCGGCAGCTCCGAATGTCGCTGGCGAAAACGATCCAGCCGCTTAGCACCGGGCAACCGATTTCCATCGGCAGCTCCTGTCTGGCGCGTCGTAAAGAAATATCGAATGCCCACCCAACGTCTGCAAAAAATCATCGCTGCGGCTGGAATCGCATCGCGCCGCAAGGCGGAGCAGCTCATTGCCGGCGGCTTGGTGTCACTCAACGGACAAGTAGTCACCGAGCCCGGGACAAAGGCCGACCCTGAGCACGATCACATCCGGGTAAACGGCAAGCTCTTACGCGGCGCGCAGAAGTACGTTTATCTGCTGATGAACAAACCCAAGGGGTACATCACGGCGGTGACCGATCCCGAGAAGCGGCCCACGGTAATGGATTTGCTTCACGGGGTTGGCGTACGCGTATATCCCGTGGGACGCCTGGATTATGCCAGTGAAGGCCTGCTGCTGCTCAGCAACGACGGAGAACTCGCGGCCGCACTCATGAAGGCTTCATCTCACGTCCCAAAAACCTATCTGGTCAAGGTTGCGGGGACGCCATCACCCGACGGTCTGGCCAAGTTGAAATCGGGCGTTTACATTCAGGGCAAAGGCGGACGGCGCCAGAAGACGGCGCCCGCCAAGATCAAACCGATTCGCGAGGCCGACAATCCCTGGTATGAAGTTACGCTGATCGAAGGCAAGAACCGGCAGATCCGCCAGATGTTTGAGACGGTTGGACATCATGTGGAGAAAATAAAACGGGTGCGTTACGGACCGCTGCAGCTCGATGTTCCTCCCGGGAAGTTTCGTTACTTGACGACGCAGGAAGTTACGCGCTTGAAATCTGCCGTTAAGTGAGTTAACGCCGCAATGCAGGCGCGTGTGGTAGCGGGCGACTCGCCCGCCGGCTTTTGACTTCAACTCAAAGGTCTCGCGGGCGAGCCGCCCGCGACCACCCAAACACCTTAAATGCTCGTCATCGGCAGTTGCGCCGCGCCGTAAAGTCCGGCATCGCTTCCCAACAATGCTCGGGTGATGATCGTCTTTGTGGAAGCATCCGCTTCCCCGTGTCCTGAAGTCCCGGCTCCGCTTGAGAGCGGAGATCGGGGAGCAGTCGCGACGTAGACCAGAGAACGCTGCCGCAGTTCCTCAAAAAGAGCTGGCGAAAATGCCTCCCAAGCGCTGGCGGCTCCTCCCCCAATCACATACATGTTGAGGTTGAATGCGTTGACCAGGTTCGCAATGCAAATGCCCAGGGCGCGGCCCACTCGACCGAAAATCTTCTTCGCCTCCGGGTCTCCCTGAATGGCCAGGTTGTAAATCGCCTTAGCGCTGAATTCCGGATCGGTGCTGGCCGCTTTCGCCAGGGCAGGTGCTCGTCCGGAGGCGATCGCCTCCTTGGCCATTCGGACCACCGCCGTGGCCGAGGCGTATTGCTCGACGCATCCGCGGTTGCCACAACCGCATGGAGGTCCCTCAGGTTCGACGGTCATGTGACCAAATTCGCCCGCCATGCCGGTCATGCCGTGCCAGATGCGGCCCTGAAGAACGATTCCTCCGCCCACTCCCGTGCCCAGAGTGAGCATGACCATGTCGTCCACGTCGCGCGCCGCGCCCAGCCACTTCTCGCCCAGCGCAGCCACGTTGGCGTCGTTCTCCAGAATCACGCGGGTGCCCAGGAGACGCTCAATCTCAGCTCGCACCGGAGTTTGAGACCAACCGGGGAGATTGGGGGACTCGCGCAACATACCCGTCTTTATGTCGATGATGCCGGGAACGCCGATGCCGATCCCCTGCAGCTCGGAGGTGCCTCCATACTTGGCGGCAAGAATGCGGATGGCATCGCACATCTCGCCGATGACGTGGTCTTTGCCCAAAGCCACCCGCGTGCCGAGGGTGACTTTTTCGATCAAGTCACCTTGCTGGTTCACAGCCGCGATGCGGAGGTTGGTACCACCCAGATCGACACCAATCGAAAAGTTGGGCATAGCCAGTAGCGTATCAAATTCAGATCGCGGATTTGGGTCAGCGTAGCACCGGCGTCTCGTCGGCTGTCCGGAGGGCATCCTGCCCTCCGCTGTCGCCGTCGCGGGCGAGACGTCCGCGCTACTTTTGACACTTCGGGCAATAGTGGCTGCTGCGGCCCGCGATCACCACGCGCTTGATCGGAGTCTTGCACACCAGGCAGGGTTCGCCCTCGCGACCATAAACCCGATGCTGGAGCTGAAAAAAACCTTCTTCGCCATCCGCGTCGACGTAATCGGAAACCGACGATCCACCCAAGGCGATAGCTTCGCGCAGCACTTCCTGAACTGCCGGGTAAAGCCGCCGCAAATCGTCGCGCGTAAGTGACGAGGCTCGCCGCCGCGGTCGAATTCCGGTACGGAAGAGTGACTCGTCGGCGTAGATGTTGCCCACGCCGCGCAGAAGCTTCTGGTTCAGCAACGCGCTCTTGATGGGAGTCTTGCGGCCGTGAAAGAGGCGAACAAAGGGTTCGAGTTCGACCTCCAGCGGCTCGGAGCCGCCGGCTTCGAAACCACGCGCCACACTCAAACGGCCGAAGCGTCGCGGATCGATGAAGCGTAATTCCCTGCCCGAAGCCAGCTTTGCCACCAGATGCGTGTGTTTCGCGATTTCGGCGTCTGGCGGACAGACCACCATCCGTCCGGTCATTCCCAGGTGGACGATCCACTGCGCCGCGGCTTGCGGTGTGGGATGGGCCCGCCCGCCCGCCAGCTTTTTTCTTGACGGTGATTTACGAGACTTGTTTCGACTCCTGGCGGGCGAGGGCGCCCGCCCCACACCACCGGCTGGTTCCAGATCGAATACGATGTGCTTCCCTACGCGGCGAACACCCGCGATGCGCTGCTCCTCCAACGTGGCAACGATCTCAGCGGCGGGAGATTTCAGGGGCTCGGGTTTCGATCCCAGCCAGACTGACTCGATGACATCTCCGGTTACGCGGCTGGCCAGGCCGCGCGCAATGGTTTCAACTTCGGGGAGTTCGGGCATGAAAACAGTCTACAGTCGTCAGTCTTCGGTCGTCAGCCCAGCCTACGCTGATGACTGAAGACTGACGACTGTAGACTACGTTGCTCATCCGCCTTGCCGCGGGTTATCATTACCGGTACACATCAGCCCTGTAAATCCTTGTAATTCAATATAGAGCGGTTCCCGTGGGCGTGGAGTGTGTGCGACCCTGCAATGCGGCCGGGGTGGCCGCTCATTTTGTGCCACGGAGCTGACTTTGAAGAAGGGCAAGACTGCGGTCATCGTGGGTGCGCAGTGGGGCGACGAGGGCAAGGGCAAGATCGTCGACGTTCTCTCCGAAGATTTTTCGGTGGTCGCCCGTTATGCCGGCGGACACAACGCCGGGCACACCGTCATCATCAACGGGAAGAAATTTATCCTGCAACTGGTGCCTTGCGGCGTATTGCGAACAGGATGCCGCAGCGTGATTGGCAATGGTGTGGTGCTAGATCCCGTTGCCTTTCTGAAGGAAGTCGCAGCTCTGCGCGAAACCGGCGTAAAAGTGGATGGAAGTCTTTTCGTCAGCAACCGCGCCCACGTTATCCTGCCTTACCATCGCATGATCGAACTGGCGTCGGAAAACGCTCCCGGGCGGGTAAAAATTGGCACCACTTCCCGCGGCATTGGACCGGCCTATGAAGACAAGATGGGCCGCCGCGGCCTGCGCGTGGCGGATTTGCTCGATCTGAAGCTGCTGCGCACGCATATCGAGAACGCATGTTACGAGAAGAACATGATCGCGCACGCGCTGTTCAATTCCGAACCGCTGGATCCGGACAAGATGTATCAGGAGTACGCCGAGGCTTCGGCCAAGGTCGCTCCCTTCGTGTGCGACACCGCCGCGCTGCTGAATCAGGCCCTGGCGGATGGTGAGTCCGTTCTTTTCGAAGGTGCGCAAGGCACCATGCTCGACATTGATCACGGCACCTATCCATTCGTAACTTCGTCCAGCGCTACTTCGGGCGGCGCGGTGATCGGAACCGGCGTCGCTCCCACCGCGATTGACGCGGTAATCGGCGTGACCAAGGCCTATTGCACGCGGGTGGGTGGCGGACCATTCCCCTCGGAAGCTCTGGACGCTAACGGCGACCTGCTGCGCGCGCGGGGCAATGAGTACGGTGCGGTGACAGGGCGTCCACGACGTTGCGGCTGGCTCGACTTGCCGCTCTTGCGTTACGCTGGCATGATTAACGGCATCTCCTGGCTGGTGGTGACCAAACTCGATGTATTGGATGAACTGGCGGAGATTCCGGTTTGCGTTGGGTACAAGATTGATGGCAAGCTGACGGCGGAGATTCCCGCTCACGCCAGCGGATATGATGCGATCGAATGCGTGTATCGCAACCTGCCAGGATGGCGGACTTCCACGCAAGGCATCACGCAACTGGAAAAGCTGCCGCAGCCGGCGCGGGAGTATCTGGCGTTTCTCGAAAAGGAAAGCGGCGCCCGGATCGGAATGGTCTCGACCGGGCCGGGACGCGAGCAGACCATGTTTGTAGACGGTTTTATTGAGGAATTGCGGGCCTTGACTGGACACAAAACTGGAGCTTCACTAACAATCTGACGAACGGAGTGTACGATGGTTGTCCTGGCTGTGACGTGGATGGCGAAAGTTGGGCGAGAAGGCGAAGTGGCCGGAATCTTTTCCAAGCTGACCGAAGAGTCCCGCAAGGAGCCGGGTTGTGTGATGTACGTAGTACACCGGCACAAGACCGAGCCGCGCCGCTTTTTCATCTATGAGCAGTACAAGGACGACGCCGCTTTAGAGGCCCACCGGGCCGCTCCCCATTTTCTGCAATACGCCAAGAAGGAACTTCCAAAGCTGGGTGACCGGGTGGAAGGGCATCTGTACGAGCCACTAGGCTAGAAATTCGTGGGGCCGCGGGCGGCTCGTCCGCGCTTACTTGTCCGCCATCAGCACACCGCCCGAAGCGTAGCTCTCCTTCGATACTTCGTTGAAAGCCACCACGATAACCTCGCGGCGAGCTCCCGCTTCTTCGACCATGGCGTCGGTAATTCGTTGTGCCAGCTTACGTTTCTGATCGGTCGTGCGGCCGGTCAGCATCGTGACTTGGACTAAGGGCATGGAATCGCTCCTGGTTTCTGGCTCCTACTGCGCCAGTTCGTATCCTGCAAAAAAGAAACTTAGCTCGAAGCGGGCAGTATCGTCCGCATCCGAGCCGTGGATGGCGTTGTTCTCGATGCTGG
The DNA here is from genome assembly GCA_963822555.1 of Terriglobia bacterium. Classification (GTDB taxonomy): domain Bacteria; phylum Acidobacteriota; class Terriglobia; order Terriglobales; family Acidobacteriaceae; genus JAIQFF01. The sequence continues at coordinate 604,088 of CAWGHY010000002.1, read as the reverse complement.
TAGCCCACTTCTTGCGAATGGTGCCTTCCTCGGCGTTGGCCGGGTTGGTGGCGCCCATGAGCTTACGCAAATCCGCGATGGCGTTCTCTTTTTCCAGCGCCAGCACCACGATGGGCCCGCTGGACATGAAATCCGTCAGCGAACTGAAGAATGGCCGGCTGGCGTGCACGGCGTAGAACTGCTCCGCCTGGTGCTTGGAGATTTCGAGCATCTTCATGCACAGAATTTGAAAACCGTTCTTCTCAAATTGCTCGATGATGTCGCCGACTGCGTGTCTGCGGACGGCGTCAGGCTTCACAATAGTCAGAGTGCGTTGAAGTGTTTTCATTTTTTCGTCAGTGACTCTTCCAGTTTTGGATATTTCTGAGAACCGGGAACTTGTATCTGGCAACTGAGGGTTAGGCCTTTACTCCCATCACCGCGGCCACGGTCTCGCCAATTTCAGCCGGTGATTTGGCAACCCGAATTCCCGCAGCTTCCATGGCTTTGATTTTCTCTGCCGCGGTCCCTTTGCCGCCGGAAATAATGGCGCCGGCATGACCCATGCGTCGGCCCGGAGGGGCCGTCTGCCCCGCGATGAAGCCGACAACCGGCTTTCGCATGTGCATTTTTACGTACTCCGCGGCGGTCTCCTCGGCATTGCCGCCAATTTCACCGATCATGATCACGGCTTCAGTTTGGGGATCGCGATTGAACAACTCGAGAGCATCCAGAAAACTTGTGCCGATGATGGGATCGCCGCCAATGCCGATTGCGGTCGATTGTCCGATTCCGCGAGTAGTGAGTTGATAAACCGCCTCGTAAGTCAACGTGCCCGATCGCGAGACGATTCCCACCGAGCCTTCCTTGTGGATGCGGGCCGGCATGATTCCAATCTTGCAGTGTCCCGGTGAAATGATGCCGGGGCAATTGGGACCGATCAGCCGGGAGCGCCGGTTCTGCAAAAACTCCCAGGCCCGTACCATATCGAGAGTCGGGATGCCTTCTGTGATGCAGACGATCAGCTCCAGTTCGGCGTCGGCCGCCTCCATGATGGCATCGGCCGCAAACGGCGGCGGCACAAAGATCATGGTTGTATCCGGCGCAACCTGGTTCACCGCTTCCTGCACCGTGTTAAAGATCGGCCAGCCTTCATTCGTCGTGCCTCCTTTGCCCGGAGTCACGCCGCCGACGATCTGCGTTCCGTATTCGGCGCAAGCTTTGGCGTGGAATGTCCCTTCCCGCCCGGTAAGCCCCTGCACGATCACCCGCGTCGATTTATTTACCAGAATGCTCATGAATTCGTCTCTGCTTTCAACACCGTGTCATCCTGAGCGCAGTATTTCGTTCGCGGAGCGAAAGAAATACGGAGTCGAAGGACCCCTGCCCTCTGCAAGCAGCCGTGTACTAAGCCGCTCTTGCTGCCGCCACTACCTTCTCGGCCGCATCCTTCATGGTCTCTGCCACAATAAAGTTCAATCCCGACTGCTTTAGAATCTCGCGTCCCGCTTCAACGTTGGTGCCTTCCAGACGCAGCACGATCGGAAGCTGGATATCGGTCTTGCGCGCCGCTTCGACCACGCCGGTGGCCAACGTATCCACACGAAGAATGCCGCCGAAGATATTAATCAGCACCGCCTTCACATTCTTGTCGCTGAGCAGAATTTCGAACGCGTGAGTAACCTGTTCGGCATTAGCTCCGCCGCCCACATCGAGAAAGTTTGCGGGCATGCCGCCCGCGTACTTGATGATGTCCATGGTCGCCATCGCCAGACCCGCGCCATTCACCATGCAGCCCACGTTGCCGTCTAGCTTGATGTAGTTCAGGTTGTACTTCGAAGCCTCGACCTCGAGCGGATCTTCTTCGGTGACATCACGCAGTTCGCGAAGGTCAGGATGCCGGAACATGGTGTTGTCGTCGAAATTCATCTTGGCATCGAGCGCGAACAGCCGATTATCGGTGCAGGTGACAAAGGGATTGATTTCCATCAGCGAGGAATCGGTTTCCTCGAAAGCCCGGTAGAGGCCGGTCATAAACTGGACGGCCTGGTTGATCTGCGGCGCCTTCAGACCGAGAGCGAAGGCGAGTTTACGCGCTTGAAAAGGCTCCAGGCCCATCCCCGGATCGATGTATTCCTTGAGGATGGCCGCAGGATTCTCCGCCGCGACCTGCTCGATTTCCATTCCGCCCGCAGCCGACGCCATAAATACAGGCCTCGCCTGGGCGCGATCGATCACGATTCCGAGATACAGTTCTTTTTCGATGGGCAGCGTTTCTTCGATCAGCAAACGCCGGACTACGCGGCCTTCTGGCCCGGTCTGATGCGTAATCAGGGTCATCCCCAGGATTTTGCCTGCCAGTTCGGCGGCTTCCTGAACTGATTTGGCGATCTTCACTCCGCCGCCCTTACCGCGTCCCCCGGCATGGATTTGAGCCTTCACCACCACACCCGTTGCCCCCGCCTCGAACAGCCTTTTCGCCGCGGCTTCCGCCTCTTCGCGGGTCTCGACCATCTCTCCGCGAGGCACCGCTACGCCATACTTTTTCAGGATGTTCTTGGCCTGGTACTCATGAATTTTCATAGTGATTCCCGACTAGACTTATCGGCGCAAACTGACGGCAGCTTAGGGCAGCGGTTCAACTTTTGATTTTATAGAAGGGTTAACGATAGGGCAAACGCGTTCGGCACGAGCATCCCCTCGTGCTTTCCGTTCGTGACGTCGCAGCACGAGCGTTGACGCTGGCGCCCACATTGCGGGGTCCCGAAGGAACGCGGGAAAACGATGATAGTCTTATAACCGATTTCATGATCACGGACGCCCTGCAGCGCATTGCCAATCAGCGTGAATCCCTGACGCGCGAAGAAGCACGCGCAGTCATGACCGAGGTTTTCTCCGGCGGCGCCACCGACGCCCAAATCGCGGCCTTGTTGGTCGCCTTGCACATGAAAGGCGAGACCGTAGGAGAGATTGTGGGATTCGCCGAGGCCATGCGCAGCGCGGCGGAGCCGTTGCGCCTTCGCCAGAATTCCGGCCTATCCGTGAGCAGTACCGGGCAAGACCTGCTGGTCGACACCTGCGGTACCGGCGGCGACGCACGCGGCACGTTCAATATTTCGACCGCCAGCGCCTTCGTTGTCGCGGGAACGGGTGTGCGCGTGGCCAAGCACGGCAACCGAAGTCTGAGTTCGAAGTGCGGTTCGGCCGACGTCATGGAAGCCTTGGGCGTAAAGATCAGTCTGCCACCTGCAGCTCTAGCGAGGTGTCTGGAAGAAGTCGGCATCGTGTTTCTGTTCGCTCCCGAAATGCATTCGGCCATGAAATATGTGCAGCCTGCCCGACGCGAGCTTAGGCTGCGGACAATCTTCAACCTGCTCGGTCCGCTGACGAATCCGGCTAGGGCTTCGGCACAGGTGGTGGGTGTGTACTCCCTCGATCTGGTGGAAAAACTGGCGGAAGCGCTCAGCATGCTGGGCGTCCATCGTGCTCTCGTTGTCCATGGATTGGACGGCCTGGACGAAATCACAATCACCGGGCCGACTCGCATCGCTGAAGTTCGCGAGGGAAATGTCCGTACCTACGAGGTCACGCCGGAGGAGTTCGGAATCAAGCGAGCAACGCTGGAAGAACTTTCAGGCGGCGACGCCGCGGCTAATGCCGCCATCATTCGGGACATTCTGGCCGGGAAGAAGTCGCCGCGCCGCGATGTAGTCCTGCTCAATGCTGCCGCCGCCCTGGTTGCAGCAGGAAAGACCGAAAATTTGGGAGATGCGTTGCCGTTCGCAGCAAGATCCATCGATTCCGGCGCGGCCGCGGAAAAGCTCGACGCGTTGGTACGCTTCACCAACATGTAAACTTCAGAATTGATGGAGGACGGGCGTACCGCCCGCCTAGCCGGGCGAGGATGCCCGGCCTCCACCATCAGTGGGGATTACTTCTTCCCTGCTTCCTTCTTCAATCTTTCAATCTGCTCCAGATGGCTGGCGCCGTGGTTTGCCATTCTTTCGACCAACTGGGCCAGGGTAAAATCTTGCTTCGCCTCCGGGTGATAGGCCGATTTGTCGAGATCGCCCGGTTTGAGACGTTGCAACAAGCGCAGATTGGCGTGGCGATTCAACCCGTAAAGGGCGATGAGCTCCGGAGGCGGAGTCTCCAGATAGCCCAGATTCCGCGCCCATTCGTTCTGATCCATGGGCGCGATCACGGGCTTCTTGTCGGCGAGTATCTGCCGCAGACGGTAGGCGTAAACAATCTCGGTGTCGGCAAGGTGACCAAGTATTTCGTGGATACACCACTTGTCCGGAGCCGGCTTGAAGCGCAACACTTTCTCTGGCAGACCCGACACCGCCGCGGCAACCTGTTTGGGATTCTTCTCCGCTGCCCCCAGGAAGTTTTTCAATTCGCTTTCGGTCATAAACACTCCGGGAATTGAGCAATTGGGGAATTTAGTAATTGAGTAATTGAAAATCCGCTGTGTTTTCGATTTCCCAATTACTCAATTACCAAATTACTAAATTACGCAATTACTCAATCTAAACCACGACTTTCTCCATCCACTCCGCTACTTGCACATTCCACCCCAACTCTTTCGTCATCGCATCGCGAAGCAACGAAGACGCTGCAGGTTCGCCATGCACCAGGTAGGTCGTCGCCGGCTTTTGCCTGAATGTGCGCAGCCATTCCAGCAGTTCTGGAGTATCGGCATGATCGCTGAATTGTTCAAGCACCGCGATTTGCGCCCGGATCGGCACCGTATCGCTGAAGATGCGTACTTCGGCTGCGCCGCTCTTGATGATCGCCCCGCGCGTTCCCGGTGCCTGGAATCCGATAAAGATCACGGTATTTCTGGGATCGGGAAGGCGTTGCATCAGGTGGTGCAGGATGCGTCCGCCTGTGACCATGCCGCTCGAAGAGATGATAATTGAGGGAAAATTCGTGCTATTGATTTTCTTTGAGTCGTCGGTGGTCTGGGTGAACGTGAACCCGGGCCACTGCAAGGGCGAACCGTATTGTTTGATCAGCCGGCAGGTCTCGTCGGTACATTCTTCCGAATGTTTCAGGAAGACTTCAACCGCCTTAATGGCCATCGGACTGTCGCAATACACCGGAATACGGGGAATCTGCCCGGATTCCATGAGCTCCTTCACGATGAAGAGGAATTTCTGGGTGCGCTCTACAGCGAACGCGGGCACGATCACGCTACCGCCGCGCTGCGCGGTTTCGCGAATAATCCCGGCCAACTTCGGTCTCGGATCGTCGGTCGGGTGCTGCCGGTTGCCGTAAGTTGATTCCATCACCAGCAGGTCCGCGGTCTCGCCTTCCATCGGTCCCGAGCGCACCACTTTTCCTGGGGCGCTCTCTCGATCGCGAACCCGACCAATGTCGCCACTGAACAATAGTCTCTTCGGCTGACCATTCAAGTTCAGCGAGAGTTCCACCATCGCCGAGCCCAGGATGTGGGCCGCGGGGACAAAGCGAAATGAAACTTCGGGCGAGAGCTGCGTGGCTTCTTCAAACTGCACGGGACGGAAATGCTTCAATGAATCCTCAGCTTCCGCCAGGGTGTAAAGGGGCAACGCCGGATCGTGCTTCGACTTCTTGTGCCGGTTGTAGAATCTGGCATCCTCTTCCTGCAGGTGGCCGGAATCAGGGAGAATGATGCCGCACAAATCAATGGTCGAGGGCGTCGCATAAACGGGGCCCCTGAAACCTTCCCGCACTAAACGCGGGATCCATCCACAATGATCGAGGTGGGCATGGGTCAGGACCACGGCGTCGATGCTGGCTGCCGGCACGGGTGTGGGCTGCCAGTTGCGCTCCCTCCACTCTTTCGCTCCCTGGAACATGCCGCAATCGATGAGCACCTGAAAGCCTGTTTTACCCTCAGGATCTGAACTGGTGTTGACCAGGTGTTTCGAACCGGTGACCGTGCCAGCCGCGCCGAGAAACTGGATGTAGGCCAAGAATCTTTCCTCCTGAACGATTTCAGATTGTCGATTGCGGGCTGCAGAAAGTCAAAATAGCGGGCGCAGTTCTTCTTAGGTGCAAGCTCAAGTCTCAATTCTTTTTTGTCGGAGGTTCAATCTTGTACGCATTGTTGCTCATATCGCTTTCGGGCACACTGCCGTCATTCACTACGACTTCCTGCGGAGCGGAAACCGCCTCGATGCGGAGGATGGCTTTTGATTTTCCCCGGATCAGGACTCGTTTGATGACTTGCCCTACTTCCATCTTAAGTATCAAGGGCACCTCTGCCCCGGCGTTTCCCAGATTCTCGACCGTGACCGTTACCACATGCGCATTCCCTGAAGGCTCCCATGCATAGGCGGCTGCGATGCGGAAATCCGGCAGGCCTCGATCGCGATACACCCAGTCGTCGAAAAACCATCCGAGATCTGTCTTGGTCTGCGCTTCGATCAGGTGTGGCATGTACGCGGGCGTGGTGTCGGCATCCGGACGATACGACGCTATTGCCTTCTTCAGCGCGTCATCGCCGATCATGTCGCGCAGCATCCACCAGACGTACATCGCCTTGCTGCGATAAAGATCTTCGATGTTTGTGCTAATCAGCGATTCGCCGGCTCCAGTGTTCTGGTTGCGCTCCCGCTCCAACGCTTTCTCTGCCTCCGCCAGTGCAGTGCGGTGCAGACCCATGAAATCAAACGCCGCTTGGCGACCACTCTCCTGTTCGAGATACACCGCCTGGGCAAAATGTGCCAGCCCTTCGTAGATCCAGGGCCGCGGGGAAAAGAAAGCCACATGGGTAAGTTGATGGACCGCGGTGAGCCGCGCCAGCTTTGAATCGCCATTGAGCGGCGTAAGTAACATGCTTCCACTTTCGTACGGCGCCGCCTCGGGATCGCCGAGCTCGACAACGTCCGCTCTCGCCTCGGCAGCTTCTTTCGGAGGACCAAACCACTCGGTCACGAACGGGACCACTAGCCGCGCCGCGAGAGCATAAGTCTCGGCCGCCGGCTTATGGTCCGGCAGGTAGAAGATATTCACTGGAGGTTGGCCGAGCCCCTCAAACTGACCGATTACAAACAGAGGTACGGTTTCGCCTAGTTTCTGGAAGGTACATTCGGTTCTGCTCAGGTATGCCTGGCCCATCGGTTCGTAAGACGTCGCGGCAGAGGGCTCGCCATTGCACAATAAGGTCATCCGCGCGCCTTCTCCGGAGTGATTGAGGTGGATCGTTATCTGGGCTTGCAGTTCGCGCGCTTTCCATCTCGCCACAGCCTCGGTCACGCTGTTTCCTTCCGACAGGTTCGCCGACTCGGTCGCTATCGGGTACCAGGTCACGTATCCGACTCCGCGCACAGCGGTGAAAGATTTGCCTATCTGGTCCCAATCGCTGTGCCCGGCTGCCTCGGCCGGGACGCCGATTCGGGTCAGGCGAGTAGCATCGAGCGGGACCGTGCCTTCGTATCCAACTTCGAGTTCCACTGTTCCTTTGGGCGGAATCGCCTGAGGCAGGCTCACGAGCGCTTCCGAAAGAGATCCGGTGTGATCGATGTCCGAGAGATAGGGCTGGGAGACAAACTGTAACGGTTTGCCATCGAGCTGGATCGATCTCCAATCCAGGCTGGAGGAAATTTGCAAGGCCAGCGCCTTCTCCGGCGTTGCGGAATTGTTCAGCAGAGTGATCCTGCCGCGTACCGCAAGCCGCTGCTGTTCAGTTTCTGTACGGACGTCGAGGTCGTAACGGGTAAAAGAGAAAGCTTCGCGATCGATGGCGCGAGCCTGACCGACCAAGCCGCAGAGCAGACAGAAAATGCGGAGAAACTTCATTTCGCATTCGCAGCCTTTATCCTGCGCTGGCGCACGATTTCATAGAGCATGACCCCCGCGGCGACGGAGACGTTCAGTGACGACACTTTCCCCAGCATGGGAAGGGAGACCAAAAAGTCGCACTTCTTCGCCACCAGATCGTGCACTCCCTTGCCTTCAGAACCCAGGACGATGGCGCAGTCCATGTTGTAGTCGAGCGCGTCGTAACTCTGGGTGCCGCGTTCGTCGAGGCCGACGATCCACAAATTGTTGGCTTTCAGATCTTCCAGCGTGCGCGCGATGTTCGTCACCTTGGCGATGGGAAGGTGTTCGCTGGCGCCGGCAGATGCTTTGGTCACGATCGCGGTCACTCCCGCCGCGCGACGTTCGGGGATCACCACTCCGTCCGCGCCCGCGGCATCCGCGGTGCGAAGAATCGCGCCCAGATTGTGCGGGTCTTCTATTCCGTCCAGCACCACCACCAAGGAATATTTGCCGCGCTTGCCAGCGACTACATCATCCAGATGGTTGTATCGTTTGCCCGAGGTAATCGCGACCACGCCCTGATGAGCGTTGTTTCCAGCCATGCGGTCGAGTTCGGGACGCGGCAGAAAGCGCACCGCCACACCGTTGCGGCGGCATTCCTCCACTACCCGCTGCAGGCGCAGATCATGGCGCTCTTTCGATACGCCAACCCACTCAAACGATCGCCCGCGTGCCTTCAACGCTTCAGCGACAGCATTGATGCCGTAGATGTAATTCATCGAGTGCTAAGTTTACGACATCGGGCGTCGGGCGTCAGACCTCGGACGTCGAACCCAAAGGTCCGAGGTCTGGGTCTGAGGCCCGCCCGGTGGCACTTTCGACCATCACTCGATATACTTTGATTGCGCGCTAGGAGAAGGAATGTCTCTGTCCGCAGTCATCGTGGACGATGAACAGCTTGCCCGTGACGAACTTGCCTTCCTGCTGAAGGATGTCGGGGACGTAGAGATCGTGGCCCAAGGCAAGAATGGGGTGGAAGGCGTCAGTCTCATCCGCGAACACAATCCCGACCTGGTCTTTCTCGATGTGCAAATGCCGGGGCTTGACGGTTTTGGCGTCATCAAGAAACTGCTCGACAAGAAGGTAGTGCTGCCCAAGATAGTTTTTGCCACAGCCTTCGACCAATACGCGGTGAAGGCGTTCGAAGTGAATGCCGTCGACTACCTGCTGAAGCCTTTCGACAAGAAACGGGTAGCGCAGTCGGTACAAAAAGTGCGCGCAAAAATGGAATCCGGCAACACTTCGTCGGACAAGCTGGAGACTCTGGTCCGCATGCTGGAGTCACAGAAGCCGCAGGCTTCCAAGGTTTTGATCAAGGCGGGCGGGCGTCTCTTCCTGGTCAATCAGAAAGATATCGGCTTCGCTTCCATCGAAGAAGGCGTGATCACAGTTGTGACCAGCGGAGCCAGCGGCATCGAGGGCCAGTCCAACTGCCGGACTCTCGAAGAGCTGTTGGACAGTCTCGATCCTAATCTCTTCTGGCGCGCCCACCGCTCCTACCTGGTCAATATCAACCGCATCAAGGAAGTCGTCCCCTGGTTCAAGAGTTCTTATCAACTGCGAATGGACGACAAGAAGCAGACTGAAATTCCCGTCAGCCGGGCCCAAACCAAGCGCCTGCGCGAACTGTTCGGGCTCTGAAAGCCGTTTCAGATTGTTGATTCAGACTGCAGATTTTCTACGTCCACTTCGAGGCAACTGAGAACTGAGAACTGAAATCTGAGAACTGAAATCTGAGAACTGAGATCTGAAATCTGAGATCTGAAATCTGAAATCTGAGATCTGAAGTTTCCAATACTCGATCTTAATCTTTCATGGTCGTAGCAACGGGGGAGGGCGGCCATCTGGGACGACCGCCCATTCAGACTGCGGGCGCGTCCTACGCAGCCAGCGCTTCCAACGCAGGTCGATTTCGGATAACCAATGTCGATCCTTCCAAACGAATTAATTCCTTCTTTTTGAGTTCGCTCAACAAACGAGTTACCGTCTCCCGCGACGAACCGATCATCTGCGCGATCTCTTCGTGGGTCATGCTGGACCGGATGCGGATTTCCCTGCCCGCGCTGTCCCGTTCGTGCCCTCCACTCCACGAGAGCAGCAATCGCGCCAGCTTGCCCGCTGAGGAACGTGCCAAGACCAGTTCATGGATGTCCCGGTAGGCCGACTGGAACTCCCGGCTCAGCGCCTGCGCCGAGTGCAGCCCCAACTCTCCGTACTTGTCCAGAAGTTTCATCATGCTCTCGCGATCGATGAAGTTGACCTGGCATGGACCCACGGTTTCGGCGGTCAGTTCGTAGGGCGTCCCGGAAATGACGGCACTGAGTCCCAGCGCCTCGCCGGCCTCGGCCATCTTAAGGATGAGCACTTTGCCGTCACGAGAAGTCGTCGATAACTTGACTCTGCCCAGGCAAAGCACCAGCACTCCGCGAGGCGTCTGGCCTTCGACAAAAAGAATTGCGCCGCCGGGATAGGTGTTTAGATGGCTGGCCGCGCTAAAAGACTTAAGCACCTCGGGGGAGAGGCCACAAAACCACTTGTCCTTTCTCAATTTGCAGCTAACGCAATTCTCGATGATTTCCAGTCCGTACGGAGTGTTCATCATAGCCACCGCCTCGCGCACGACCGTACTCCCTCTTTAGCTGGTATTGACGTAATCGTCGGAGTGCCCGTGGCGCGCGCTCGAACTCCAACCGGCAGCTCAGTGTTTCCCGCATGCGCCAGCAATGCGGCCGCGATCCGTGCATTCTGCCCTGACGACCTCAGAGATTGGACCATCTCCCAGCCTGCGCTGGTATTCGATTGCCCGCGCCAGGACAGGCTGCAGGCGAACAGATAGAGAGGATCGACGGGTTGCCCGTCAGGCAGGCCTGGCCTGTTTTCCTGCGCTGGCGCTTCCTCTGGATCTAAGACTGGGTGGTCCAGGTCTTCGTGGTTTCGCTTCGCTCGATTCGGGACTTCGGGTCGATCCTGCCGGACAGGCCCACTAAACGGGAAGGGGGTACGGTAAAGTCGATGCAACTCCGGATAGCGCTCAGATAGCAACACTCGATCCTCGTCTCCCGGCGTCCAACATCTCGTACGCCAGCCGGATCGTGGCAACCTCGCATGTCCTGGAGAATGTCGTCTGGCACCTACGGGTGAGTGCTCGACGCAGCTTCCATCGCAGATAGAGTTCCAAACTCCAACTTGAGGCGAAGTTGCGGCAAATAAGGGCTCTTGGCGCAGAAGAAAGGGTCAGGATTTCATTTTGTGGCGAACCCGGCTGCCGGGGCTCCGGCAGCGTGCCGATGGATCGTCACTCGATGGGAGAACTAGGATTCGTACTCTTGGCGAGAAATTCCCATTTTCAATATTCTTGACTGGAGAGTGGTCCGCTTCATCCCCAGCCGAACCGCCGCTCCCCGCGGTCCCGCGATCACTCCGTTGGTCTCCCGCAACACCCGAACAATGTATTGACGCTCCAGGCTCTCCAAGGTTCCGTCGCTGTCCAGGCCTTCCTGGCTAATTCTTAGCTCGGCCAGGGGGGCATTGAGTACGCGGCCTTCGGTGAGGATCACGGACCGCTCCATGAGGTTCTCCAGCTCGCGCACGTTGCCGGGCCATTCCCAGTTTGCCAGTGCGGCCATCGTCGCCGTGGGAATGATCTCGATCTGCTTATTCATCCGCCGGGCAAATTTCTGAACAAAGTGTCGAACCAGGGAGAGAATATCGGTTCTGCGTTCGCTCAGCGCGGGCATCCGGATGGGAAAAACATTCAGTCGATAATACAGGTCACTCCGAAAATCCCTTTCCGCAACGGCATGGGCCAGGTCGCGGTTGGTGGCGGCGATCAGACGAATGTCCACCTTAATTGTGCGGGTGCTGCCCAGGCGCTCGAACTCCTGATCCTGCAAGACGCGCAGCAATTTCGGTTGCAGCTCCAGAGGAATATCGCCCACTTCATCCAGGAACAAGCTGCCTTTGTCCGCCAGCTCGAGACGTCCGACCTTTTGACTGATGGCGCCGGTGAAGGCGCCTCGCTCGTGCCCAAAGAGTTCGCTTTCCAGCAGTCCGGTCGGAATGGCGGCACAATTCAGTTTGACGAAAACCCGATCCTTGCGCGAGCTCATGCGATGGATAGCTCTCGCAATCAGTTCCTTTCCTGTTCCCGTATCCCCCAGGATCAAGACCGTCGCATCGCTGGGCGCGACGGTTCTGGCCTGGGACAGCACTTTTTTCAGAGCTGGACTCTCGCCCACAATTTCTTCGAAGTTGAGTTCGGAGCGGATTTCCTCTTCCAGATAGAGTTTTTCGCTGGCCAGCTTCTCCGTAAGTTGTGCGATCTCGCGGTAGGATCGAGCGTTGTCTAATGCCACCGCTACTTGCGCCGCCACTTGTTCGAGAAAGCCCACGTCGGGCGGCGCGAAGGCATGCGCCTCCTTGCTGGCGAGATTTAGAGTGCCGAGTTCACCCTTCCGCGTGGTGAGCGGAATGCAACACAGCGACTGGATTCCATGTTCCAGCATTTCGCTGACGAAACTGGACTGAATGCCCAACAGGTCTTCCCGGGTGAAAATCTTGGTCTCCCGTTCCATCAACGCGCTGCCTGCTGGGGTGTCCTTGACCGGAAGAGTTGCGTCCGTGCCAGCCAACCCTGTGGTCAAAGGCGAATCCAGCGGATAGAAGGCCAAAGAGTGAGCTGCTTCGTCGTAGACGGCGACACTGGCATAGTCGTACGAAATCATCCGCCGCATAAACCGAGACATTGCCGGAAACAATTTCTGCAAGTCGCGATTTGTAACCAGTGTGTTGTTCACCTCAAGCAGCATTTGCAGCCGTTCTTTTTCCCGCACCAGGGCCTCACGGGTCAGGGCGTTCTCCACCGCAACCGCCACCAGCTTGGCAATCCGCGGCAAGAGACGCATGTCCTTTTCGCTATAGGCGTTAGTTTGAGAACTGCCGAGACCCAGGGCGCCCAAACGTTTTCTGGCGGTGGTTAGAGGCAGCCAACAGTAGGATCGCAGACCCTTCTCGCGCAGCATTGTCAGCACGGAGGAGAATCGTGGGTCCGCGGCCAGGTCGGGAATGACCAGCGATTGTTGGTTCTGCCACGCCCAGCCCGAGGGTGATTCATCCACGAGTCTTTCCGCTTCGACAGAGGAACGCGCACTCCTCTCCCAGAAGTGGCCGCGCATCACATTTTTCACGGGATCATGAAGAGCGAAGTGAGCAGCGTCCGCGGCCGCCACCTGGCGGAGCTGTTCCGCCATCGCGGCAAACAGCTCTGGCAGACCGTGGCTGTGAACCACAAGGTCCGCCATCTCGAGCAGAGCTTCGTAGCGCTGAAGATCCGACTCAGAATCGAAATGACTTTCCGCGCTCAATTTGCAGCGAGCCCCGGCCCCTCGGCAAACGGGAGGATTATAGAGCTGCGGTCAGGCCGGTCGAATGCCTTTTTGTTGTCTTGTTCCATTTCCGGAAAAAACTAAGATGGAGGCTTGCGTCGGCGGGCAGCTTGTGGAATTCGGGTTTTCAGAACAAGCTTAACGCTACCGTCAGGTTCTTACAGCAAGGCTGAAAGGCGAGCTGCCTGCGTGGGATGCTGCATCAAGATAAGGCGACCAGCCAAAGCACTGAGACTTTGGTAGCTGTCGGCCAGCCCGCCGTAGGAAAGGCGGCCCTGGGGAAATATCATACGCACATAGAGCTGGGCGGAGAAGAGCAGTACATAGGCCCGCAGGCGTAAGGCGCTATTCGTCAGCTCTTTGCCAGCCTGGGCAACGCGGGGATCGGCGTTTCGGCTGGCGGCTTCCCCCATTCGCAGCAAGAAGGCCGCATTGTGGGCAGAATTCTGAACGTACTCCAGCGCGGCCAGCATCCGCTTCCTCTGGATGGCGCGAAATTGTCGCGGGAGCAAGTGGGCACGCAGGTAATCGTCTTCCGCTGGATCCACGAGATTCCGGAAAGCGTCGAGGTCGACCCGCCGGGTATGTCCTTGCAGGTCTTCCAGCCGCTTAACCGGCGAGTGTTGGCCGCCCTCCAGATACAAAAGCACCACGAGGATAGCCAGCGCCAAAAAGATCAAAGTGAAAGAAAGAATCATTGCAGTAGCAGACGCCGCAACTCAGCATTCCACTGCTCCAGGTTATTTGCCGGTGGTCCCTTTACGTCGCGGTGTACCGTCTCTGGAAGTAGCAGATAGACCAGCCATATCATCACGCAGCAATGGAAGGTAGCCATATCGACAAAGTCGAAGGCGTAACCGGCTTGCCAACCCGACCAAACCCGCAGGGCCTCGGTCGCCAGATCGACGCTAGCGAAAATTGCCATACCAAAGGCGAAGCCATAGGCAGGGCTTCTCCACGACAAGCCAAAATAGGAAGCGAATCCCACCAGCAAGAGCAATAGTCCACTCTGCATGACATCCACGGCCAAATCAAAAACATGTACCCGGGAAAGCAGGGGCAAGGTGCCATCATCGGGCGCTCGGGCAGCCACCACAACCGCGGCGAACAGAAGAATCACCGTCGCTATCCGGAACGAAATACGAGTGAACTGCTTAAGCGCGGGATAGCTTTTGAAAACACTGGAGAAAAGCTCGAAAATGATCGCGAAGCGGAGCCCGGTCTCAATCCCGAGAAAAATCCAATACGCAGTCCAGTATTCCGCACTGCTGACCGACCCCTTATGGTCCAATACGAAAAGCGTTCCCTCCGTTAGGATGTCGAACACGGTATAGGCAAAGAACACCGGAAATTCGCGGAACAGACCCCGCCGGAGCATGACAACCACCATAAGAAGCTGGAGGGCATGGGGTGCAATCCACAGGTAATTCCATAGGAGTGTATGCGGAAACATAGCAGGCCGCGGGAACTATATCCCGTTTCCTACCACGCGTAAACCCCATTTAACGGTGGACAAACGTATCCCGCGCCCTCCAGTTTAGAACCCACACTGGCGAGTTTCCGGCGTTCATTGGTTACGACATGGACTTACCCGATCATCGTGCAAACCGATCGTGCTTTACAGAATCGTGGTTTACAGAATCACGGTTTACACATTTGACCGGGCGGACATTGCGGTTTGGGTCCTCCATCTGCCTGAACGTGGATTGAATTTGAGAGCGCGCCTGCGAGCAGCAGACTGCCGACGAGAAAGAGCAAGAATCTTTTCACGATGGAACTCCTTTTTTCGAGTGGAATGGGAAGTTCAACCGTGGTAAGGTCGGCTACAGTTGCGGGTTTGCTGAACCAAATCGAAAGTGGTACGGATTTCTGAAATCGGAAAATGACGCTGCGATCGGCTCTCGAAGACCTACTGGCAACGACGCTTGCGGGAGTTGCTGGAATTGCCGGAAAGATGGAATATGTCGCGAGCTTGCGCGACAGCGCGTCAGGCGTCTATTCGCATTGGGGACTCACCCGGGCTTACGGAGAAACTGCGGCGCAGAACGCGCTGGCGGAAGCGCACCGTCTGCTGTTTCTCAGACTGCTGCGCACACCTCTGCGCACTTTGTGCGATGACGTAGTGATTTCGAGTGGGGCGTTACAGATGACCGCGGTGGATTATGTGGAGAGGCTTCGTAGCCGTGCGGCGGCATTGCTGCCGGCTGATCTGGGCGGAGGCTCCGCCCGGCATTTCAATTCAGTGTTGCAGGCCCTTTCGATTCTGCTTTCGAACCCGGTAAAGAATCGACCGGAACCCACTCCCCCAGTTTGAGAGCGATCCCGACAACCTGGCCGATCACTTCCGCTTCCTGCGGGTGGCGCAACATCCGGACGGGTACGGGCGAAAGCGGATGGGGTTGCAACACGATCTGTTCGCCCTTCAAGTGGCACCAGCAACAGGTATAGCCGTCGCGTGTTTCCACAAAGTAAATCGGACGCTCCAGTTCCGTGCGCCACATCCCTTGCACGATTTTGTTTCGGCTTTCATCCACCTGCAAGAAAGTTCCCGGCGGCAACAATGGAAACATGGTGAAATCTTCACTGCCCACATATCCGTACATGTACTTGTCGCTGCTCAGATTTGCCAGGTGCGCCAGCGGCACCAATCCCCACTGCTCCACCATGCGGCTCAGGTTGGAGGTACGGCGAGGGTCGAATGCGGGATCGAGCCGGGTCGGTATCGCGACCGCGGATGTACTTTTCAGACTTTCTTCGACATGCGACTTGGGAGGAAGGCTGAGCTGCAAATCCGCAGCCGACATACTCAGGTCGATTCCGTACCACGCCAATATTTCGCGGAGATCGCAGCGATAAATTATCGAGAGCGAGTACAGGCGGAAGATGCTGGGCACCAATCCCTTGGTCTCGATGTCGGACAAGCGGCTGGGACAAACCGCGAATTCATCGTTGCCGTGGCGCTCGGCAATGCGAAAGCTGGTGCTTTCGACCTCGCGCATAGTAAGGCCGAGGCGCTCGCGCACGCCGCGCAGATTCAGTCCAGCGGTTAGAATGGCGATCCTACCTTCAGGAGGCTGCATCGTCAGTGCTCCGGATCATCGGCGTTCTCTTTCGATTTCGAGGCTGTACTGCGCGGCTGAAGAACCCCAGTATAGAAGTAGACGTGCGGTCCGCTCGGTCCGCGCCCCGCCAGCTTTCCGCGGGACCCGTTATCGCAGCGAACAATAAACTAAAGTTTACCGGGTTGCAAAGAACTTTTATCCTGACTCAAATCCGTGTCCAGCAGACGGACGTCCGGTAAAAGACAAGCAATCCCTACTGTCGCCCCGCTGTGTATGACACTGAGATGTAACTGGGGCGGATTACTTCGGCAGCGGCGGCGTCTATAATCGCCTCATGGCCCGCGGCTGGGAGAGTAAATCGGTCGAAGAGCAGCAGTCGGCGGCTAACACGCAGGTCGCATCGAAACAACGACTTACACCCGAAGAGGCAGCTCGAAAGCAGGAGCGCGACGCGCTCGAGCTCTCACGCCGCAACGTGCTTCAGCAGCTCCAGGTGGTGCAGAATCCCCTGCACCGGCAAATGCTGGAATCCGCGCGGGTAGATCTGGAGGCGCGGCTGACACGTCTGGGCTAAGTCTTACGGTTGGGTTGAGTACCCATCTTTCTCAAGTATAATGATTGCAATCCCCCATGAAAGCTTACGTATACGTGTCGCTCAAGAAGAGCGTTCTGGATCCGCAGGGAAAGACGATCCAGGGCGCGCTTAAGAAAATGGGATGCAAAGGATTGGAAGAGGTACGCCAGGGCAAGTATTTCGAGTTGACGCTCGACGGCGGCCTGAATCGCAGCGAGGTGGAGGCGGAAGTGACCCGCATCGCCCGCGACGTGCTGACCAATCCGGTGATTGAAGAGTTTCGTTTCTCCCTCGAAGAATAAAGAAGACCAGCCGAATTCCCCAGTTCGGTTAGTGCAAGCTTTTCCTGCTGCGGCAGGTGCTGCGGAACGCGAGGTAATCGTTCTGAAAGTAGTGGCCAGATTTCTTACTCAAAACAAAAGTGTTCGGTTTTCCCTGGGCCGAAAATAGGAGCATTCGCATGTGCGGCATTGTGGGATATGTTGGCAAGAAGCGAGTCGTACCGGTCATCATCGAGGGACTTCGACGCCTGGAGTATCGCGGCTACGATTCCGCTGGAATCGCGGTGTGCGGCAATGGCGAGGGACTACAGATTCGGCGGGCTGAGGGCAAGCTGCGCAACCTAGAAGAGGTGATCCGCCTCAAGCCGCTCGATGGCACCTATGGCATTGGCCACACCCGCTGGGCCACGCATGGCCGCCCCACGGAAGAGAACGCCCACCCGCATCGCGACTGCACCGGACGCATCGTAGTCGTACACAACGGGATCATCGAGAACTACGTTTCGCTCAAGCGCAAGCTGATCGAAGAAGGTCACAAGTTCACTACCGAGACCGACACCGAAGTCATTGCTCACCTGGTCGAGAAATACTTCCTGAAGACCGCGAACGGTCATCGCCCTTCGCTCGAAGAGTGCGTTCGCAAAACTGTTGGGCAGCTGACCGGAGTATTCGCGCTGGCCGTGATTGCGGTCGATGAGCCCAACAAGATCGTGGCCGCCCGTAACGGCCCTCCCGCCGTCATCGGCCTGGGCAAAGACGAGTACTTCGTCGCCTCTGACGTGCCCGCGATTCTTTATCACACTCGCGACCTGTTCTTCCTGGGCGATGGCGACATGGCCGTGATTACCCCGGAAGGCGTGCAGCTTACCGACTTCAACGGACAACCCGTCGTCCGCCAGGTCCAGCACGTGACCTGGGATCCGATCATGGCGGAAAAAGGCGGCTTCAAGCATTTCATGCTGAAGGAAATCTACGAGCAGCCGCGCTCGGTCCGTGACACTACACTGGGACGGGTTTCGCAAGAAACTGGACACGTCTTCCTCGACGAGATGGAAATCACGGAAGCCGAGTTCAAAGCAGCGAAGAAGATCAACATCGCCGCTTGCGGAACCAGCTGGCACGCCGCTCAAGCCGGCAAGTTCATGATCGAGCGCCTGGCACGAGTTCCGGTAGAAGTGGATTATGCCAGCGAATGGCGCTATCGCGATCCCATTATTGCTCCTGACACTCTCACCATGCTGATCACCCAGTCCGGCGAAACCGCGGACACAATTGCGGCGCAGCGAGAGGCCAAAGCCAAAGGTTCGAAGACTCTGGCCATCTGCAACGTAGTCGGCGCAATGATCACTCGCGAAGCCGCGGGCACCATCTACACTCACGCCGGACCGGAAATCGGCGTGGCTTCGACCAAGGCGTTTACCGCGCAACTTACAGCTCTGTATCTGTTTGCCCTTTACCTGGCCCAGCAGCGTGGCGCCATGAGCGCCGATCAGGCCAAAGAGGCGATTCAGGAACTCACCCGTATCCCCGGCAAACTCGAGCACCTGTTGACGCGCGAAGAAGAATGCGAAGACCTGGCCAAAGAATACTCGCGCTCCCAGGACTTCCTGTTTCTGGGACGCGGCATCCACTATCCGATCGCGCTCGAAGGCGCGCTCAAACTGAAGGAGGTTTCGTACATCCACGCCGAAGGCTACCCCGCCGGCGAAATGAAGCACGGCCCCAACGCGCTGATTGACGAGAACCTGCCGGTGGTGATCATCGCGACCCGCGACTCCAAGGACGCGCTCTCGATGACTCGCTACGAAAAAACCTGCTCCAATCTCAAAGAGGTGAAAGCCCGCTCCGGAATGATCATCGCGCTGGCCACGGAAGGCGACGAGGACATCAAAGAAGCCGCCGACCATGTGATCTACGTTCCACCAGCGCCGGAAGAGCTGCTGCCAATTCTGGAAATCGTTCCGCTGCAATTGCTGGCGTATCACATCGCGGTCAGACGTGGGTGCGATGTGGACCAGCCACGGAATCTTGCGAAGTCGGTCACGGTCGAGTAGGGCAGCTTCTGGCTTCTGGCTTCTGGCTTCTGGCTTCTGGCTTCTGGCTTCTGGCTTCTTCTTCTAGAAACCAACGTTCTGTCATCCTGAGCGGAGTGTCTGCTTCGCTTCGCGAAGCAGACACGGAGTCGACGGACCCCTATAGCCGCCACTGCCGTAGAGATCATAGGGGTGCTTCGACTCCTTCGTCGTTCGCTTCGCGAACGACTCTGTCGCTCAGCATGACAGAATATCGGCGTCCGGGAACACACCGTCGTCATCTACATGACTGATGTCTCCCTTTCAAACTTTCGCGGCCCGTCTGGTTCGCTCCGTTTCCCTATCAGCCCAGACCAGACATCTGGAGTTTGAAGTCCCGGCGCTTTCCCGCTTTGGCTTCGTCGCCGGCCAATGGCTTTCCCTCAAAACCAATAAGCCCGACGGCGAAGAAATAACTCGCGCCTATTCCATCGCTTCCCCACCGGACGACCACAATCGCTTCGCTCTCTGCCTCAATCGGGTGCAGGACGGCTTCATGTCAAACTTTCTCTGTGACATGAAAGAAGGTCAGGAAATCAGCTGCCAGGGGCCCTTCGGCGACTTCATCCTGCGGCCGCCCATGCGGGATACCGTCTTCATCGCCACGGGAACCGGCATTGCGCCTTTCCGCTCCATCCTGCATTGGCTCTTGGCCGATTCGATTCGACACCAGGACAAGCAACTCTGGCTGTTGTTCGGCAACCGGACCGAGGGCGACATCTACTATCACCAGGAGTTTCTGAAACTCTCCGCCCAACATTCAAACTTTCGCTATCAGCCAACTCTCAGCCGCGGCGGGCCCGAATGGCATGGTCTACGCGGATACGTGCAGGAGCATCTGCCCGGGATCGTCAAAGGGCGGAACGACCTGCACGCCTACATCTGCGGCCTCGACAAGATGGTTACGGCCAATCGTGACTTATTGAAGGGCCTGGGCTGGGACCGGAAATCGATCCTCTATGAGAAGTACGATTAGCCGTCAAAAGACGCATCTTCAGTCGATTCAACTGCATCTAAACCTTGACAACGATTCACTCAAGTCTTATCATGGCGGACATTGCAATACATAATAAGCTGATTATAAAGCACTTATTAGCATAAAGGAGGGCCGATTTATGGCCAAGATTATCGGAATTGACCTCGGAACCACTAACTCCTGCGTAGCAGTCATGGAGGGTGGCGAACCCAAGGTAATCCCTAATGAAGAAGGAGGGCGTACCACGCCCTCAGTTGTCGGTTTTACCAAGACCGGCGAACGGCTGGTGGGGCAGGTGGCAAAGCGCCAGGCCATCACCAACCCGGAAAACACGGTCTATTCGATCAAGCGGTTTATGGGACGACGCTTCGACGAGGTGACCGAAGAAATCAAAATGGTTCCATACAAGGTCGTGCAGTCGGGCGACCACGTCGCGGTGCTGGCGCAAGGCAAAGAATTCACGCCTCCGCAAATTTCCGCGATGATTCTGCAGAAACTGAAGAAGGCGGCCGAGGATTATCTCGGCGAGAAAGTCACCGAGGCGGTCATCACTGTCCCGGCGTACTTCAACGACGCCCAGCGGCAAGCGACCAAAGACGCCGGCCAGATTGCCGGCCTCGACGTCAAGCGCATCATCAACGAGCCCACGGCGGCTGCGCTCGCCTACGGTCTGGACAAGAAGAAGGATGAAACCATCGCCGTGTACGATTTCGGCGGCGGAACGTTCGACATTTCGATTCTCGAAGTCGGCGAAGGTGTAATCGAAGTCAAAGCCACCAATGGTGACACTCACCTGGGCGGCGACAATCTCGACCAGCGCATCGTGGACTGGCTCATTGACGAATTCAAGAAGGACGAGGGCCTCGATCTGCGCGGCAAAGGTAACGAGATGGCGCTGCAGCGTCTGCGCGACGCAGCGGAGCGGGCCAAGATTGAACTCTCCACCACCATGGAGACTGAAATCAATCTACCCTTCATCACCGCCGATGCCAGTGGGCCGAAGCATCTGGTCAAGAAGATGACCCGGGCTAAGCTCGAGTCGATGGTTGAGGACATCATTCAGCGCTCGGTGGGTCCGTGCAAACAGTGCATGAAAGATGCAGGCGTGGATGCCAGCAAGATCAACGAGGTCGTGCTGGTCGGCGGACAGACTCGCATGCCGCGCATCCAGCAACTGGTGAAAGACCTGTTCGGCAAAGAAGGCCACAAGGGCGTCAATCCGGATGAAGTCGTTGCGATCGGCGCGGCCATTCAGGGCGGCGTGCTCAAGGGCGAAGTCAAAGACCTGCTGTTGCTCGACGTGACTCCGCTGTCGCTGGCGATTGAAACACTGGGCGGCGTGGCTACGCCGATGATTCCGCGCAACACGACGATTCCGACCAAGAAGACGGAAACGTTCTCGACCGCGGCTGACAGTCAGACTTCGGTCGAAGTGCACGTTCTCCAGGGCGAGCGTCCTCTGGCGGCGCAGAACCGCACTCTGGGCAAGTTCCACCTGACCGGGATTCCACCCGCGCCGCGTGGTGTGCCGCAGATTGAGGTGACGTTCGACATCGATGCCAACGGCATCCTGAACGTGACCGCGAAGGATACGGCCACGGGCAAGGACCAGAAGATCACGATCACGTCGTCTTCGGGTCTGAGCAAGGATGAAGTCGAGCGCATGGCGAAAGAAGCCGACGCGCATTCCGCGGAGGACAAAGCCAAGCGCGAGGAGATCGACTCCAAGAACCAGCTCGATTCGATGGTTTACAGCGTGGAGAAGATGCTGCGCGAACAGGGCGATAAGATCTCCGGCTCGGAGCGTGGCGACGTCGAAAACGCGATTGCCGACGCCAAGAAGGCGCTGGAGTCGAACGAAAAGTCGGCCATGGACAAGGCTCGTGAGACTCTCACGCAAGCCTCGCACAAGCTGGCTGAGCAGATGTACAAGGCAGCTCAGTCCACTCCAGGCGCCGGTAGCCCGACGCCGGAAGCGGGTGCAGGGCCGGAGCCGGGGGCCAACGGTCAGCCCAAGAAAGACGAAGGCGTGATTGACGCCGAGTACGTGGACGTGGAAGACAAGAAGTAAGCTGATAGCTTTCAGCTCTCAGCTATCAGTAAAGGCCATGTGGGGACGGGTCTCAGGCCCGTCCGGGCCGAGAGCGAAGCTCGGCAGCGTTTTTGAGTAGCGCCGCCGTCCCGGCGGCTGTCGTGGGGGCGTCCCGCCCCCACCGCCGAGGGCAGGATGCCCTCGGGACAGCCGGCGAGACGCCGGCGCTACAGATTTAGGGGAGAAGAGAAATTGCAATTTGAAGTCAATGGTCAGGATTATTTTTTGAATTTTGCGGAGGACGAAGCCTATTGGTATGTCCTGGCGCCCACGTTGACGGGAGTACAGCGCATTCCCGTATACGTGGATTCGCCGTCGTACGAGCGCTTCGGCATTCTGGGCACGAACCGTCGAAATATTCAGAATTGAACTGCAGTAATCTGTTCGAGAGCTCTTAGCGGCGCTCATAAGCAAGAATGGCCAACACCCCAAAGAAGGATTACTACGAAATCCTAGGCGTGAAGAAGTCCGCCTCCGCGGACGACATCCGCAAGGCGTTTCGCAAACTGGCGCGCAAGTATCATCCCGACGTCAATCCAGGGGACAAGGCTGCGGAAGAGAAGTTCAAGACCCTCTCCGAAGCCAACGAAGTTCTGAGCGATCCCAAAAAACGGAAGATCTACGATCAAGTCGGGTTTTATTCCGACAACATCGACGCCGCTACGGCTGAGGCCTACGCCCGGGCCGGAGGCGGTGGGGCTGGACCCGGCGAAGGGTTTTCGGGCGCGCCCCCTGGAGGCGGCGCTCAGGGCGCCAATTTCGACTTTGGTGGCTTCGACTTCAATGACATGTTTGAAGGCGCCAAAGGCAGAAAGGCCAGCACGTCAGGCACGGGCAGCTTCCGCGATATTTTCTCCGGCATCTTCGGGGGTCGAGGCGGAGCTGCACAGGAGGGTCCCGAGCCTGGATCGGACCTCGAGTATCAGGTCAACGTGCCTTTCTGGACGGCTATTCGCGGCGGCGTGATGCGCCTGAATATCACGCGGCGCGATACCTGTCCCAACTGTCACGGCCAGGGTTTCATTGATGCGGGCGGAACCTGCCCCGAATGCGGCGGCAAAGGCCAGGTCACGCAGACCGGCGGACGAATGAAATTCAACGTTCCTTGTCCGCGATGCCACGGCACGGGAAAGAACATTTCTACCTGTCCCAATTGCCATGGTGAGGGAACCGTTGAACGCAGCGAGCCCCTCGAAGTCCGGATCAAGGCAGGCACTCGCGATGGACAGCGTATTCGCCTCGCCGGCAAAGGCAACGCGGGGACTCACGGAGGCCCCGCCGGCGATCTTTACGTAATCATCCGGACCGCCGAGCATCCCGTCTTCCAGCGCGAAGGCGACGACATTCGCATTACGGTGCCCGTGACCGCCACGGAAGCCGCTCTGGGAGCCAAGATCGAGGTCCCCACCATCGACGGCCGTACTCTGCTGAAGATTCCGCCCGGAACCCAGTCCGGACAGAAGCTGCGCCTGCGCGAAAAAGGTGTGCCCTCAGCCACCAAAGAGGGTGCTCGCGGCGACGAGATTGTCGAGGTCAAGCTCACCGTGCCCATGCCGCGAGATGAACGTTCCAAAGAGATTCTTCGCGAATTGGCGAAGCTGAATCCCGAAGATCCGCGAGCGGAACTCTGGAAAGAAGTCTAGAAGACAGTCGTCGGCCGTCAGTCTTCAGTGGTCAGATCTCGCTAGAAGCTGATTGGCTGAAGACCGACGACTGAAGACTGACGACTGTTACTTCAGTGCCGCCCCACAAAAAATAGTTCGAAAATTGTTTTTACACTGCATCTAATTTGCCGTATGCTCACGGCTGCGAACTTGCATCCAGCCGAATTCTGAACGCGCAAGCATCGCCGCAGGAGGAAGCCGTCGAAATTGGCAACAGCTAGCGCCCCGCATCAAAGTCTTCCGTCACCCACCGTCATCCCCAGCCGGAAAAAATCGGTCCGCCTCACGCTCTGGCCCCTGGTCGCCGCCACCTTCTTTATGGTGTCGGGCGGAACCTATGGCACGGAAGACATTGTGCACGGCGCCGGGTACGGAAAAGCCATTCTTATCCTGTTGCTGACCCCGATTCTCTGGAGCCTGCCGACCGCCTTCATGATTGGCGAGCTTTCCAGCGCCCTGCCCTTCGAAGGCGGCTACTACGCCTGGGTACGGCGCGCCATGGGCAACTTCTGGGGCTTTCAGGAAGCCTGGCTGTCGCTGGTGGCCTCGATTTTCGACATGGCGATTTATCCCACTCTCTTTGTCCTTTATCTGGATCGCCTGTTTCCCTGGTTCGCTGAGGGGCATCGCGGCGAGATGGTTGCACTGGCAGTGGTAATTGTTTGCGCATTGCTGAATATTGCCGGGGTCCGGGTGGTATCGACAACCTCGTTGTGGCTGTTCTTCGCGCTTTCGGCGCCCTTCATCATCATCGTAGCCATCGCCCCATTTAAGTTTGGCGCTCTGGCCCACGCCGTGACCCGGCCGACCACGTCTACCGTGGACATTCTCGGCGGACTCCTGATCTGCATGTGGAACTACATGGGATGGGACAACGCCTCGACCATCGCCACCGAAGTCGAACGCCCGCAGCGGACTTATCCTCGCGCCATGCTGGCTGCGGTGGTCATCGTGGCCCTGAGCTATATCGTTCCGGTGGGCGCCATGTGGATGACCGGGCTGTCTCCCAGCGCGTGGGAGACCGGTTCCTGGGCGGACATCGCGGGCATGCTGGGCGGGCCGCTGCTGCGCGTCGGCCTTGCCCTGGGAGGCATGATCAGCGGTTTTGGCATGTTCAACGCCCTGGTCATGAGCTACTCGCGCCTGCCCTTGGCCATGGCTCAGGATGGCATGCTACCCCGGGTATTCGCCAAGCTGCATCCCCGGTCACGGGCTCCCTGGGTGGCGATCCTGGTCTGCGCCATGGGATGGGCCATGTGCCTGGGCCTGGGTTTTGAGCGTCTGGTGACCATCGATATTCTGCTCTACGGAGTTAGCCTGGGCCTGGAATTTGTCGCACTGATCGTTCTGCGCATCCGGGAGCCTGAGCTGCCGCGTCCTTTCCGGGTTCCGGGCGGCATGTTTGGTGCCGTCGCCGTAGGGATAGCTCCCATGCTGCTGCTCGGCTTCTCTGTCGTCCGGAGCGAGAGCGCGCAGGTCCTGGGAATGAGCGCCCTGGCCTTCGGATTGCTACTCATTGGGACCGGAGTTGTAGCCTACTTCGTGAATGTGACGCTGAAGCCGGAGGGATGGGGCGCAGCAGCCGAGAAGCCCGAGCCGATAGCGTAAGACCAACACTCAAGCCACGGATCAACACGGATTTTGCACCGAACTTATTGGTGAGGACCTGTGATGATCCGTGGTTTTTGTCTTTTGGGGTAAAGTAGTACGGATGACCAAGCGCAAATCCAAGGGTGCGTACATGATCTCTTCGGTGGCGGAGATGTATGGCATCCATCCCCAGACTCTGCGCCTTTATGAGCGCGAGGGGCTGCTCAAACCCTCCCGCACGGAAGGCAATACTCGCCTTTATACCGACGAGGATTTGCAGCGCCTGGAGTTCATCCTCTCGCTGGCCCGCGATTTGGGGGTAAATATCAGCGGCATTGCCATCATCCTGCAAATGCGCGAGCGCATGGAGGAAATGCAGGTTCAGATCCATGACTTTGTGAAGTACATCCAGGAGGAAGTTTTGTCGCGGGCGACGGCCGCCTCCGATCCTTCGAAGGGCGCGATCGTGCCGGTACGGCGGCATCTGGTGGCGCCGGTACCGTCAGTCAGAAAGCGATAGCCGGATCCGGTCTGAGAACTTCCAACTGAGATCCGACAACTGGTTCTATGCTTCCCTTCAAACTCATCTACAGCGACGATTACTTCCTGCCCATCGGCGCACATGTCTTCCCGGCCGAGAAATATCGCCGTATCCATGACCAGTTGCTTGCGGCCAAAGTTGCCGAGCCTTCTGATTTCATCACTCCGCAGCCGGCCTCGGACCAGGACATCCTGCTGGTCCACACCCCGCAGTACGTGCAGAAGCTGACGACCGGAACGCTTTCGCCGCGGGAAGAGCAGGAAATGGAGATTCCATACTCACCGGAACTGGTAAGGGCCTTCTGGCTGGCGGCGGGCGGTTCGATCATGGCTGCCGAACATGCTCTCGCCGATCACGTGGCTTTCAACATTGGCGGGGGCTTCCATCATGCTTTTCCGGATCATGGCGAAGGCTTTTGTATGATTCATGACGTGGCGGTGGCAATCCGCCGCCTGCAACGAGATGACAAGATTCGCACTGCGATGACCGTCGATTGCGACGTTCACCACGGCAATGGGACGGCCGCCATCTTTGCCGGCACTCGCACTCCCACCGACCCGCTGCCTTCCACGTCCGCCGCTCTGAACCGAGTTCCCGCCGGAAAGATGCGTCACGCCCACGCTGGCGATGTGTTTACCATCTCCCTGCACCAGCACAACAATTACCCGGCATGGAAGCCGCATTCTTCGATAGATGTGGACTTGCCCGATGGTACCGGTGACGATGATTATCTGGCGTGGCTCGACAACGCGCTCAGTTCCGGCCTGCGGCAGTTCGAGCCCGATCTGATCTGCTACGTCGCAGGCGCGGACCCGTATGGCGAAGACCAGTTGGGCGGGCTGGCACTAACGTTAGAGGGTTTGAAGCGGCGAGATGAGCTCGTGTTCCGCGTGGCTAAAGCGCGGAATATTCCGGTCATGGTGACGTACGCTGGCGGTTATGCCCGACACGTCGAAGACACGGTGACGATTCACTGCAATACGGTGATCGCGGCGAAAGAAGTGTTCGCCAACACAAGAAATTAAATACCCTGTCATCTTGAGCGGAGAGATGGCTTCGCCTTGGCGAAGCCATCGCGGAGTCGAAAGACCCCTACTCTCACTTTGCCTTCTAAAGATCGTAGGAGGTTTCGGTTTCCCAGCCCAAGGGTTCACGGTTTCTCGTGGCGATAGGGGTCCTTCGACTCCCGCGCCGCTTCGCAAGCGAACCGGCGCACTCGCTCAGGATGACAAGTACGATCAGCGCCAGTCCCGGCTGCTAAAATAGACTTACTCCTATGTTTGAGAATCTTTCCGAAAAACTTCAGCGCGCGTTCAAGACTCTTCGTGGCGAGGCCACCCTCAACGAAGAAAACATTCAGGAGGCGCTGCGCGCCATTCGTCTCGCGCTGCTCGAGGCTGACGTAAACTTCAAGGTCGTAAAGCAGCTCATCGATCATATCCAGGAGAAGGCGGTCGGCCAGCAGGTGGCGACCGCGCTCTCGCCAGCAGAACAGGTCATCAAGATTCTGCGCGATGAATTGATCGAGATCCTGGGCCGTGATACTGCGAAGGTCAAGTTCGCCTCGCAACCTCCGACAGTTGTGCTGATGGCTGGTCTACAAGGTTCCGGCAAAACCACGACGTCCGGCAAACTGGCGAACTGGTTGAAGCAAGGCGGGCATCGGCCGCTGTTGGTTTCCGTTGACGTATATCGTCCCGCCGCCCGTGAACAGCTGAAGGTTGTCGCCCAGGCGATCAAGGCCAATATTTACGAAGGCGAAGTCGGCGAAGCCAATACCGCAACCGTCGAGCGATTGGCTAAAGAGGCCCGCAAGGAAGCCATCAACACCGGATCGGATGTTCTGATCGTAGACACCGCTGGGCGCCTGCACATCGACGATCAGTTGATGGACGAAATGCAGTCGCTGAAGCGGCTGTTGAACCCATCCGAGATCCTGTTCGTGGCCGATGCCATGACCGGCCAGGACGCGGTCAACTCAGCGGACGAGTTCCACAAGAAGCTTTCGCTCACCGGCGTCGTACTCACCAAGATGGACGGTGACGCTCGCGGCGGTGCGGCGCTCTCTATCCGGCAAGTGACCGGCCAGCCCATCAAGTTTATTGGCGTGGGTGAAAAGTACGATGCGCTCGAGCCTTTTCATCCTGACCGCATCGTCTCCCGCATCCTGGGCATGGGCGACATTCTCTCTCTGATTGAAAAAGCGGAACAGAATGTCGACAAGAAAAAGGCCCAGGAGATGGCCAGCCGGGCGCTCACCGGCGACGGCTTTTCTCTGGAAGACTTTCGCGATCAGCTGCGCCAACTGAAGAAAATGGGATCGATCCAGAGCTTGATGGGCATGTTGCCCAGCGTCGGCCCGTTCGCGGGCATCCAGAAACACGCCGACAAAGTTGACGAAAAACAACTCAGCCGGGTGGAAGCGATCATCAATTCGATGACCCAGCACGAACGTCTGCACCATGAAGTCATGAACGGCAGCCGGCGGAAACGCATCGCTCGCGGATCGGGCACCAGCGTGCAGGAAGTGAACAACTTGCTGCGTCAGTACGCCCAGATGCGAAAAATGTTTAAACAGATCGGCAAACCCAGCTTCGCCCGCAAATTGGCTGGAATGAAAATGCCGTAGAGCGGGCGTCGGACCTCGGACTTCAGACCTTACCCTAACAATAGCTGAGAAGTGTCAGATGTTCGGGGGGATTGAAGTTAAGGTCCGACGTCCGAAGCCCGAGGTCCGATTTATGAAGTGGCGCTCGCTCGAAGAATCAACGCCGGGCACGGATACTCATTCTTTGCGTGACATCTTCGCGGAGCGCAAAGAACTGATTGCCAGGTATGTGCCTCGTGACATTCAGGCTGTCCACAATCGCGTGATTGGCGAATTAAAGGAAGCTCGCCTGGCTGCGAGCGTCCCCCAGGTCGGCTCCAAAGCTCCGGATTTCGAACTCAAAGACCATAACGGTAAGGTGGTTTCGTCTGTCGGTCTCCTTGCCCACGGCCGACTCGTAATCTCCTTTTTCCGGGGGCGCTGGTGCCCGTTTTGTGTTGGACAAATGGAAGCCATGAACCAGCTTCTACCGCAAATCGAGGAGAAGGGCGCCTCGCTAGTCGCGATCTCGCCGCAAACGGTGCAGCAGTCGTTTTTCATGGTGGATCAGCACAAGCTACGCTTTCCTTTGCTCAGTGATTCCGGGAACGGAGTCGCCCGACGGTTTGGGCTGGTTTATCGGGTGCCGGATGACCAGCAAGCCATCTATCGGCGCTCCTTCGTCAATCTGCCCTTTGCCAATGGCGACGACAGTTGGGAGCTTCCTATTCCAGCTACCTTTGTCCTCGATCGCGACGGCACCATTCTTCATGCCTCGGCCGACGCAGACTATACCGTGCGGCCGGAACCAGGGGAGATTCTGCGTCAGCTGGCGGCCTGAGCGCAATCTCGCCCATTTCAATTATGATTGGATATGGGTGAGCCCTCACTTTGGAATGCTGGGGATCAGCGCAGCCGGCTCGACGAGCTGACCGCCAGCACCAACAATCCCGCCAAAGATCTGCCTCTTCGCCGTGATGTGCGCTTGCTTGGAATTTTGCTGGGCCGCGTTCTGGTCGAGCAGGTAGGGGAGTCGTTGCTTGGGGTGGTGGAGGAGTTGCGGCGCATCTTCATTCAACATCGGGAACAGCCGCGCTCCCCAAATGCCGCGCCGGGTTTCGACGATCCTTTACTGAACCAGGCAAGGGAGATTATTTCGGGGCTCTCGATCGACGAGGCCCACCGCGTTACCAAAGCATTCGCAATTTATTTTGAGCTCACCAACCTTGCCGAGACCAATCACCGCAAGCGCAGACGCCGCGCCGCCAAACTGCATGCCGAACAGCCCGCACTCGAAGGATCGTTTCGTGGCACCTTTCGGCGCATGCGGGCGGCCGGGATCGAGTCCGGACAGGCGCTCGAGGTCTTGCGCAAGATAAGAGTCGTCCCCGTGTTTACCGCTCATCCCACTGAAGTCGCGCGCCGGACGGTACTACTCAAACGCCGCCGCATCGGTAAACAGCTGGAGAGACTCGACCGGCTGCCCCTGACCGATGCCGATGCCAGCCGGTTCGAGGCGCTGATTTTTGCGGAAGTGACCTCACTGTGGCAGACCGATGAAGTGCGGCTGGAAAAGCCCCTGGTCACGGACGAGATTCGCATGGGGCTCGATCACTATCCTTTTTCGTTATTCGCCGCCGTGCCTCGTCTCTATGACGAGATGGTCGATGCCCTGTGCGCGGTCTACGAAATTGATTTGGAGGATTACGAAGTCCCCAATCTGCTTTTTTTTGGATCCTGGATCGGCGGCGATCGCGATGGCAATCCCTTCGTCACTCCCGGCTCGACCCGGGAAGCATTGCAACGAGCGCGGAATGTCATTCTCGGTCACTACATCTCCGAGCTGGAGCGTGCGACCGACCAACTCAGCGCTTCGGTTCGCCAGGCCAAAGTCTCAGACGCGCTTCGTGATCGGCTGGCGGACTACAGCGCTCGCATGGGCGACGAATATGCGCGCCAATCCAGGATTTCGAGCTCGGAGCTTTATCGCCGGCTGCTCAACCTGATGGTGGTTCGATTGCGCTGCGGGCGCGAAGTTCTCGCCGATGCCAAGGCGTACTCGTCTGCCGGCGAATTCGAAAGCGATCTTTCGCTGATCCGTGAGAGCCTCGCGGCGCACCGGGGACAGCGGCTGGCTGAGCTGGTGATTGATCCCCTGCTGCGCCAGGTGCGAACGTTTGGATTTCACCTTTCGACCCTCGACATCCGGCAGCACGCGCGTTTGCACGCCCAGGCATTAGACGAAATTGAAGCCAATGGCGCCGGCGTCGTCCTTGCGCAGGCTGGGCCTTTGCAATTGCCGCACGAGCGAGGCGCTCGCGCCCACATTGCACAACTATCTCCCGCGACTCAGGATGTTCTCGACACCTTCCGTGAGATCGCGGACCTGAAGAAGGTGTATCCGGCGTGCGCGATTCGCAATTACATCATCAGCGGAGCCCAATCGGAAGAAGATGTCTTCGCGGTTACAAAATTGGCTGCGACCGGCGGCGTCCGAGTCGCCGCTTCCGGGGATGATCCCGGGCTAATGCCTGTGCCACTCTTCGAATCGATTGAGGCCCTGCGTGGTTCCGCTTCGGTCATGAAGAATATCTGGAGCGCCGGCGAGTACCAGCCGATGCTCGATTCCTGGGGGCGCTGGCAGGAAGTCATGCTGGGCTATTCCGACTCCAACAAAGACGGCGGAATGCTGACCAGCATTTGGGAGTTGTATAAAGCGCACCGCGATCTGCACCACGCAGCGCGCGAGTGCAACGTAAGGCTTCGCCTCTTTCATGGCCGCGGCGGCACGGTCGGACGAGGTGGCGGCCCCACGCACACCGCTATTCTGGCCCAGCCCGTTGGCGATTTCTCGGGAGAGATTCGCATTACCGAGCAAGGGGAAGTTCTCAACTGGAAATACGCCGACCCCGTACTTGCGGAGTGGAATCTTGAAATCATGATCGCGTCGTGCCTGGAAGCACTCACGCGTACTCGAGGACCAGAGCCCGGCGCTGATCGACGCTGGGCCCCGGCGATGGAACAGATGTCGGAAGACGCTTTCGCCTTCTATCGCTCTAACATCGCCGAGAATTCGGACGTGATCGAATACTTCGAACAAGCCACGCCGGTAAACGAACTGGAGCATGCGCGCATCGGTTCACGCCCGCCCCGCCGGGGCCAGGGACGTCGTTTGGAAGACCTGCGCGCCATCCCCTGGGTCTTCGGTTGGATGCAGAGCCGCCACGCTGTTCCCGCCTGGTTCGGGGTGGGGCATGCGCTGGAACGCTTCGTGCTTCAGGATTCGGCCAATCAAGCGCTGCTATGCGAAATGATGCGGAGTTTCCCCCTGTTTTCGGACCTGATCCGCAACGTGGAATTGGCCATGTCTAAAGCCGACTTAACCATTGCGCGGCTCTACGCTGAACTGGTCTCGGACGTAAACCTGAGGGAACGCGTCTGGAGTATGTTGGCGGACGAATTTGAGCTCACGCGCAGGATGGTTCTGAGTGTTACGGATCAGGGCGAG
This sequence comes from Terriglobia bacterium, assembly GCA_963822555.1. GTDB lineage: Bacteria > Acidobacteriota > Terriglobia > Terriglobales > Acidobacteriaceae > JAIQFF01. The sequence continues at coordinate 571,963 of CAWGHY010000002.1, read as the reverse complement.
TTGCTGAAGGGTAATCCGGTGCTGGCACGCTCGATTCGCTTGCGAAACCCTTATGTGGATCCGATGAGCCTGGTGCAGGTTGAGCTTCTGCGCCGCAAACGCACCGGCGGGAACCAGGACGGCGTGGACTACGCTTTGGGCGCGACCATCAATGGGATCGCGGCGGGACTGCACAATACGGGATAAGGATTTGCCGGTCGTGATTCGGCTGCGTGATCTTCGCTTGCCCCATGATGTTGTCATCCTGAGCGGAGTGCCTGCTTCGCGACGCGAAGCAGATGCGCAGCCGAAGGACCCCTACCTGCTTCACGGTATCGCTCCGAAGACAAAATACGCTTCAGCCCTGCGGCGACATCTAGACGGTAGGGATCCTTCGACTCCACCTACCCATTCGCAAGCGAATGGGTAGGTTGCGCTCAGGATGACAGGGGTAGAGGTTCGGAAATCAGCGACGCGTTCCTGCCAGTTCCCGCTCCGTGCTCGGTTCATACTCAACGATGTAACCGGCAACGGCGCTGGCTGCGACCGTGAGCGGGCTAGCCAGATACATCTGTCCCGGGCCGCTGCGGCCGGGAAAATTACGGTTTTGCGCGCTGATTACGACCTGCTCTGGCCGCGTCGTCACTCCCGGCCCGGCATTGATGCAGGCGCCGCAACTGGGCTCGATCACGTGCGCCCCCGACTTCTGAAATATGTCGAGATATCCCTTGCGAATGCAGTATTCGCGTGTTTCCTGTGATCCGAACTGGATGTAGAACATGACCGAGTCAGCTACACGCTTGCCCTGCTTCAGAGCATCGGCCAGCACGCGGGCGTACATGTCCATATCTTCGTTCTTGCCTGCCGTGCACGTGCCGCCGTAGGCCAACTCAACCGGAACCGGCGTATTCAGCTCGCGGATGTATTTGCCGTTGCCCGGGTCGCCCGGCGTCGCCACCATCGGAGTGATCTCCGCGGCATCAAGCTCGATGGTGTGCGCGTACTCCGCATCGGGATCGCTGTACAGGCCCTCGATCAGTGACTCGGCTTTCTTGCGGTCCATGCCGCGGCGCTCCACCAAGAAGTCCACCGCCTTCTGGTCGGGCGCTACGATGCCGGTGAAGCCGCCGATCTCCGCTGCCATGTTGGTCATGGTGGCGCGCTCGTCCACACTCAGATCTTCGATGGCCTCGCCTGCATATTCCATGACTTTGGCGAGTGCCTTGCCGTGGCGCACGTAATCCAGGCTGAGAATCTTGAGGATGAAGTCCTTCGCGGTCACATTGGGATGTTTCTTGCCGCGAATGATAATCTTCACCGACTCGGGGACCTTGACTCGCACGTCCTTCGTGATCCATGAGTTGAAAACATCCGTAGTGCCAATGCCGAAGGCGACGCATCCGATGGCTCCCACATGCGGGGTGTGCGAATCGGAGCCGATATTCAGCTGTCCGGGCAGGGCATAGCTTTCCAGAACGATCGAGTGGCAGATTCCTTCTGATCCTTTCCTGTCTTTCAACTCTCCGTGCAGCTTGATGCCCTGCCTCGCGGCGAAATCCTGCTGTTTCAACTTGAGGTGGGTCGCGAGGTCAAGCAGGCCGAGTTTCTTCTTTTCCTCTGAAATCACTTCATCCAGAAAGGTCAGGTGGTCGCGGAAGAAGAGGATGCTCGAGGGTTCGTTAACCTTGGCGTCCTTGCCCACGTAGCGTTCGAAAAAAATCGCAGCCATGGGCGTAACGTACTCGTGGCTGAAACGAAGGTCGGCACGGGCGAAGCCAGTGTCGCCGGGCTTTACTGAACCTGTGACATCCTCTGCGGAGCTTTGCTCCGCCGGACGGGCGGGGACGTCCGTCCCTCCATTTCTCTTTTGAGGATCGAGCATGTGGCGGGCGAAAATCTTTTCTGCCAGGGTCATCGGCCGCTTGGGCGTTTTGATCGGCGGCAGAAATACTTTTTTCTGCAGGCGCGCGACGTTGAAGGGGAAGAGGCCGCCGTACTCGATCACCTGCCGGGTAATTTCATCTTCGCCGGTAGTGAATTCGGTGAGCGGAATTTCCTCTCCTGCGCGAACTTTCTCAATCAACGAAAAGTTTGTTGAGGTCAGCAGGCCCAGGTTCTGGCAGTTCTGTTTGTAAATGCGCTCGATGTTCTCCGCGATTACGAGCTGGATTCCGGCGCACATCTCGGCGTAGGGCGACTGCTCCCGGCTGGAACCTTTGCCGCGCCGTTTGCCGCTGACCGCGCACACGAAGCCGCCTTTTTTTACATCGCTGCGTCCGATGGGAAGCACGTTGCCGCACTTGAGGCCGAGGTAGGGGATCTCGCCCAAAGTTTCATCGAAGTAAAAACAGTAGTGCGCCGGGGTGATTTCGTCGGTCGAGATGTCATCTCGCAGCTTGGGATTGTTCCCGGGATTCTTACTGTCCCAGGGCAGGTCTTCGCCAGCAAGTTGACGTTTGATGAGTTCCGGATCTTCAGTTAGGAAAAGAATTCGACCTTGCAGGCGAACCTTGTCAGGGCGTTTGTCGATCTTTCGATCCAACAGCGAGTCAATCACGTCTCTATTTTACCGCCGGAATCACGGTCAAAGCGCCGAAAAAACCACTATCGGCAGTTAACGCCTAACGAAGGACAGTAAAATTCACGAAGGAATGGCTTTGTGCAATTCTGCGTTTCTTGTGGCTAAAGATTTAGTGGTGGCCGTGTTTGTGGTCGTACTCTTCGCCTGCGGGAATCGCTACGCTCAAGCGATTTTCCTTGGGCGCCAGCGGACACGTCGCGTAGGGCGTGACCGCACACGGAGGATTGTAGGCACGGTTAAAATCGAGCACGACCGTACCGCCTGCGACCGGGCCGGTCTTGAGAAAACGGCCGCCGGGATAAGTTTCAGTCTTGCTGGTGGGATCGCTAAATACGAAGAACAGGCCAGTCGTGGCATCGCCGCCCAAATCGGTGAGCCTCAATTCTTGCCCGTTGATCTGGAAAACTGCCGTCCCAGCAATCGGCGTCGCAGAAACGTCGCCCAGGACGTTAGGAACGTCGACTGTCTGTTTGCCATCGGAGGGGAGCCAGGTCGCTGTCACGCGGTAGGTCAAATTCAGCGGAAAGAACTGTGGTCCCTGGTACTGGCGCACCGCGTCACTCTCCAGGTCTTTCAGCCGGATGCCGACACGCTCGCCGCGCACAATCGTGTGCAGACGCAGCTTTCCCATTTCGACGACCGTAGGATCTCCATTGATATCGGGCCGAAGTTCCGCTGTGATGGCCGGTTTGCCGGCGATGGTCGCATTTGCAGCCGGATCGAACTTAGCGGTCACGCTCTTCCCCTGCAGGGTGAATGACCCGGCGTGGGCTGGGCCCTTGGGGAAAACAATGGCGTTTTTCGAATCTGAGCCAAAACTATTCTCGCCCGGCTTGAGCCAGAACAACCCGGCCAGGGGCAACCACTCGTGTTTAAGATCGTCGACGTGTTCAGCTTTCCATTTCTCGAATGACTGCTGGTAGGCGGGGTCGACGGCCGGAGCATTTGGCTTGTCCGCCGCGCCCACGACCGCGCAGAGTGCCAAGACACCCATCGCAACTCCGGTTTTCAATTTCATGCTGGTTCTGTTTTGTACTGATGGATGTCAGGCAGCGGTTCCAGGGCTCGACCTTCGAAAATCTGCGCAAATTCCTGCAGCAATGCCGGGTGTATTAAACCATTCGAGGCCAGGGTTTCCCGGCTGTTGAGCTGAAAGGGCCCGCCTTTGAAATCCGTCACTTTGCCACCCGCTTCTTCAACGATCAGAACCCCCGCCGCCGTGTCCCAGGGATTGAGGTTGAACTCCCAGAACGCTTCAAAGCGTCCGCTGGCTACGCAGCATAGATCGAGCGCTGCAGAACCGGCGCGCCGCACGCCATGGGTGCGTAAAGTAATCTGATGATAGAAGTGAATGTTCGGATTCTTGTGCCGCTTGTGGCTGGGAAAGCCGGTGGCCACCAGGCACTCCGAGAGCTTGGCAATCTTCGAAGTCTGGATTCGTTGCTGGTTCAGATAGGCGCCGCTTCCCTGCTCGGCCGCAAATAGCTCGTCGCGCGTGGGATCGTAAACCACGCCCGCAACCAGCCGGTTCTTGTGTTCCAGCCCCAGGGAAACGCAGAATACCGGAAAGCCGTGCGCGAAGTTGGTGGTGCCATCGAGCGGGTCCACATACCAGCGGTAGTCGCTGCCGGTATCGACCAGGCCCTGTTCTTCGCCGAGAATGTCGTGGCTGGGCCAGCGCGCCTTGATTCGCTCCCGGATGAGTATCTCGGATTTGCGGTCCGCGATAGTGACCAGGTCGGCGTCGCCCTTGTATTCAATCTTTACGTGCTGCTGGAAGTATCCCATCAGCAAGGCCCCGGCCTCGCGAGCGATCTCGGCCATGCCGGGAACGAAGTCGTTGCTGGTGGCTTGAGTCATGGAGGTTGTTTTTCTTAGCCTCCTTTGCGGATTATCTTTGCGTCCTTTGCGGATTATCTTTGCGCCCTTTGCGGTTAAGTCTTTCAGGAAAATTCAAAAGCTTAACCGCAAAGATCGCAAAGATAATCCGCAAAGGACGCTAAGGAAAAGCGAGGCTTACTTGCGCTTTCCGCTGTCTTCCGAGATGTACATGATCTCGTGTTTGAAGATAAACAGATTGGGCTGGTCTTCGCGGGTCAACCGGACCATATTCTTGTCGTAGTACTCGATCCAGCCGCGCACGACTTCGCCGTCCGCCAGCTTGATGCTTACCGGCTTCTGTTTTTCTCCCAGAGACTTCAGGTATCCCGCTTCCTCCGAAGTTTGCTCAGGAGGGGCGGGCCTACCCTTGCGGGGACCGCCAGATCCTTGTCCGTGAAAAGGCATGGAAGTTATCTTACACGCTGCCTGTGCCCGCGGTTGCGGCAAGGCAAGCTCGCTCCTAAAAAGTTAGTCTTACGCCGAATTGGATCTGGCGCGGGGCACCGAGGTTATACAAACCGGAACCCGGCCCGATGCGATCGGTAATCCGGTCGGTGGCTGACGTGCCATTCAGCGATCCGATGGTTCCATTCAATATTCCGCTGAGACGATTTCCGGGGCCGTCGAAATTGGCGAGGTTGAGAATGTTGAACGCCGACACGCTGGGCTCAACCACCAACCGGTCGCCCATCTTGAAGGGCCGGGACAGGCTCACGTCGAAGCTCTTCATCCAGCCGAGACCTACGCTGCCCGGCGGAGGAGCGACAATCGTGGGCGAGTCCGCACCCAGTTGCACCAACTGTGTTTTCGAAAACAAGCCGGCGGTAACCAGGGCCTGGCCGGCAGGAGTCAATTGGTCGGCGAGGCTGGTGTTATATCTTTGGATCACATTGTTGAGCGTGGAGTCCTTGATGGCGCGTCCATACGACCCGATGTTGCTTCCGGGCAGAATATCGCCGTAGGAACTCGTTCCGGTTTGGCTCTGCCCACCAAACGAGCCGTCACCGGTCACGTCAGTTCGGAAAATCTCTCCTGGCGCTCCACTCGAAGGCAGGAAAAGGGTCTGAGGCAAAGGCGAAGCCACCCGCGTGATCAGGCCTATCCGCATGCCTCGAGGCAAATCCAGAACCGAGCCGGCAGAAAACTGGTTCTTGCGGTCCTCGGACGCCGAGCCAAAGAATGCGATGGGATGGTTGAAGTCCGCCGCCAGCGGGAGTTGGTCCTGGTCGCCATCGACAACGTTGCTTCGGAAACTGGAGCGCGTGTAGGTAAACTGGAGGCTTCCACCGAGAACTCCACGCACTGGATTGGTGAGGTGAGTGCGCAGCGAAAGTTGTATGCCGCTGTAGAGCGAGCGTCCCGCAGGGAAAAACATCGTGTTGCGTCCGACCAGGGGATTGACTCCGGGAAAAGCCGCGCCCGTATTCGGAGTCAGGCCGAACAGGGACGCTGGCGCTCCGTCGAGAAACTGACCGCCGGAATCCAGTCCGTGGGTGGCGAAATCAGTAATGCTGGCGCCAGGCACGGCAGCCATGTAGCAGTTCACCGCATCCTGTGAGCTGGAGCCGGCGCCGGTTGCCGGCGTGCAACCCAGACTCAGCGGGTTCGCAGCCAGCGTGTTGTTAATGGCGTTCACCGCGGCATTGTTATTCAGGTGGGTGGCATCGCCGACATGGTTGGTGTCATAGCCAATCAAATAGTGGGTGCCGACATTGCGCACATAATCCGCAGTGAACAGCGTCGACGGCCATAACTGTTTCTGCAGACCGATGTTCATCTGCAGCGAGCGCGGAGTCTGGTAGCCGGGCGCCAGCAGTCCTTGCTGGCTGTTCAGCGCTTGTCCCAGGAAACTGGGATTTGGGGAACTCGAAGTCAGGGCAGCATTGGCCGTCTGGAACGCGGTTTGCAAATCTGCGATTTCCGTGGCCACGCTTCCGATGGGTTGTCCGCAGAGCCCTGCGGCGCTCTGGGGAATGTTGCCGGGGAAAATGACAACGCTATTGCTGGCGCAGGGATCATTGGCCTGGGCGTTGAACTGGCCGTTCGGCAGGCGGGCCACGCGGTCCGCCAGCACATTGCGAAATACGTTGTCGTCGTAGTACATCCCGATGCCGGCCCGGATCACAGTCTGTCCATGCTTTCCCGGATCCCAGGCCAAGCCAAATTGCGGCGCGAAATTCAGGTTGGGCTGGCGCACCCGGCCCCCCAGTCCAGGAACGCCTCCGAAGTGCGAAAGCAGGTCGCTGCTGCCCGTGCACGGTGTCTGACTTCCATAGGAAGCCGCCACGGCGGAGCACGGAACGGCTGCTAAATCAGAATCGCTGCGGCCCGAGTCGCGAACGTATTGCACTCCCACGGTCACTGTAATGTTAGGGCGGAATTTCCAGGTGTCGCCGAGATAAGCCTGCATTCGGTTATCGGCAAAAGCGCCGCAGGACGAGCCGAAGCCTGACTTTTCGCTGAAGCAACTGAAGCCGTTCCCCAGCGTGATGCTGTCGACCGGATAGTTGAGCGGATTACTTGCGCCGCCGGCAAAAGGCCCACCCGCGGCAAACACCACTGAAGACGGGTTCGTGTCCGAACCGACCTGTGGCGCCAGACCAAAAAGATCGGCAGAAATCAGGTTGTCGATCCGATTGAACGCCGCGCCGAACCGGACAGTGTGATTTCCCCAGGTCCTGGTGCCGTCGTAACGCGCCTGTTTGGTGTCCTGCTTGGTTTGCTGCGGCGCCTGCGGATTGATGCCGCTGGCGAACCCGGAGCCGCCGGTAAAATTCAGACTGAGGCCGGGGGCAGGGTTGAAAATGCTGGATCCCCCAACGGCGTCTACGATCTTGTTGGAGTAGCGGTCGTAGGCGAAACGAAGGCTATGGAGATAAGGTCCGCGCGTGAAATCGAAGCCAACCGCGTTCCCGAAGGCATTGTCCTGGCTCTTAAGCGGCTGAAACGTGCTGCCGCCGAAAGAATTGACGTCGCTGCCGTTGTCGTAAGTGAACCGGTAGAACAACTGGGATTGGGAAGAGAGCTTGTAATCGAGGCGGGCTGCAACTTGAGTGTCGTGGAAAGGCGCGCTGTAGCTTCCGTCCAGTACGTTGAAAGGAGCATTGAAAACGGCGGGAGCATCGAGATCCTGTTTGAAATACTCTCCGGTCAAAAAGTAGAACAGTTTGTCCTTCTTCCACGAGCCGCCGACGTTGCCGCCGAAGACTTCGCGAGAATAGGAATCCTTCTGGTCACCCGGAAGCCCAGCGCCTCCGGCGGCCTTGTCGCGAAAATTGCCGAAGAGCTGGCCGTGAAGGTCGTCGGTAGCCGATTTCGTAACCACGTTCACCAGACCCGCGGAAGCCAAACCGGAAGAGGGTGGAAGCATCGATTGTTCAACTCCCACTTCACGGATGGCGCCCACCGGAATATTCATCGTAGGGCCGCCCGCAGCTTCGTCGGTAATGTCGATACCGTCGACGATCGTGCGGTTGGTGCGGCCGCTGCGGCCAACGATGGAAGTTGACGTCAACCCGGTTTTCGAAGGCGCCAGCAGATTGCCGTCGAGTTGCTGCACGCCGGGCTCGAGCCGGGTCAAGTCCAGAAATCCGCGATTGGAGGGAATCTGTTCCAGTTGAGCGCTACTGACCGCGCCACGCACTTCTGGAGTCTCGGTGTCGACCATTTTGGCGACCGGGGCGAGCACACGCTGCAGCTTGACGTCGCCGGTGGCAGTAGCCGCGGCCTGGATTCTGATGAGAAGATCGGCGGGTTGAAAGCCTTTTGCCTCAACATGAAGAATGTATTCGCCGGGAATCAGGTCACGCAACGCGTAGGTGCCCGCCGGGCTGGTTGTGGTGCGGGCAGCTTGTCCTGTCAACTTGTTAGTGACGGTAAGATCGGCTCCGCTGACCGAGTTGCCGCGCGGCCCGGTGACCGTCCCGGAAACGTTGCCGGTGGAGGGCTCCTGGGCTGGGGCTAGCGCTGAAATAACGAGAAGGACCGCGATCGTTCCGGCCCACAGACTGGACCGCCTGAAGACGGAACGGGCACAACCAGAATTGCTCGACATTCGTCTCGCTTACCTTCCTTACAAAGATTCGCGCTGGCACAGGTCAACACCCGCAATACGGCCATCAGGCCACTGCCCAGTTTTAAGAAAGGCAGAAGACGGGCACAGCATGCCTCGCATGCGGAACATGTTCAATCAGCAATCCTACAAGACTTTCACACCGGAATTTGTCCCGTCAACCATCGCGTGTGGGGCGGACACTCCTGTTCGCCGCTTTTGACCTGGAATTTCCAGCCGTTTAGCTGACAGCAATGAAAAGCAAATTCAACTTCAACTTCAAAAATCAAAATCAACGTCAAAAACGGCGGACAGAGTGTCCACCCCACACACACGGTTAATGCGATTTGGACGTGTAGTAACCCGTCCGATGGCGCACCTTGAAACCGGAACCTGCCGGCAGCCCTGCGACGGTTACCTGGATGCGGCGGAAATCTGAATCAGCCATTCGTTGGGCAGGATAGTACGCCAGCAGGTACTGGGTGCGCAGTTCATCGCCAATCTGGCGAAACGCATCTTCCAGTTGCGGCAATGAAGCCGCATAGAAATACTTCCCTCCCGTGTCGGCAGAAAGCTGGATCAGAGCGTGCTCGCCGCCGGTGTCGCGTCCGGCGCTGGCCTCGATGGGCACAATAATGATGCTGTACAAGATGGCTTCGGCGGTCTCGGCGGCGCGCACCGCTTCCTGATAATCCACCTTGCTCATGGTGTCGCCGCCGTCGGTGATCACCACCATAACTTTTCGGCCCACCCGCGGCTCCAGGGCCTGCGCGCCCAGAAACAGGGCATCGTAGAGAGCGGTGGCCGAGCCCATTCGAATCCGGTCGATGCCACGATCGATCACTCTCAGATCTGCAGTGAAGGCAGTCAATTCGCTCACCGTTTCGCTGAACTCGTAGAGCGAGAGGGCGTCCACGGGGCGCAGGATTTCATGCGCGAAACGACGAGCCGATGCCAGTTCGAGTGGAAGATCCTTGCGCGTACTCAGGCTGGTATCGATGGCCAGCACGATCGAGAGGGGCAACGCGGATTCCTTGTCGAAGACCGCTATTTTCTGCTCCTGGCCATCCTCCTGAAGCTGAAAGTTGTCTTTCTTGAGAGAAGCAATGGGGGCGCCGTGATCGTCCGTGACCGTGACAAACACGTTGACCAGCTTGACGTCGACCTTAAAAGTGGTGTCGGGCTCCTGGGCAATGGAGACGAGGCACAGAAGCAGCAGAAGACCTGCAGTTGCCACTGGTTTCATCGGGAAAGTTGGCGTGCTTCTTTGCATTCTCCTTGCGCCGCTGGACGGAATCGTCGCGAAAAAACCCCTCGTCTTGAGCGGGCTGAACACATATCGCGGATTGAAACCGCGGAGAATACAAGCTAACCGGCTGGTCACTTAGATGCGCGCCTCGGCGAATGGGTGCCTTGAGGGCTGGGAATCTCCCCCGGAAATGGCTCGCCATCGGCCCAAACCGCGCCATCTTCGAAATGCTCCTTCTTCCAGATGGGAACCGTCCGCTTGAGCGTATCGATGAGCCAGCGGCAGGCATCGAAGGCAGCTGCCCGGTGGGCCGAGGCCACGACGATCAACACGCTGGTTTCGCCGATCTCAAGCCGTCCCAGCCGATGAACGATGGCGACATCGCGAATCTTGAAGTCAGTCAACGCCCGTTCGGCCAGCTCCTCCATCTGTTTGAGGGCCATCGCCTCGTATGCTTCGTAATCCAGATAAAGGGTGCGGCGACCTCGGGTATGGTTGCGGACAATGCCGTCAAAGACTGCAGCGGCCCCGTCTTCCGGTCGCTTGATTTCCTTGAGAATAGCCTCGGTCTCGATCACATCGCGGACTATCGTCGCGTGCTGGCTCCGTTTTGTGGCCAATGCTTCACGGTCCGATCCCCCGCTCACCGGGGGCAGGAGCGCCACTTCGTCTCCCTGGGACAGCCTGGTGGCTGGTCCCGCGTACTCCTGGTTAACCGACATGGCGAGTGACGCGGCCGTCTCTTTCAGGCGTGGAATAGCTTGCTCGTAGTGATGGAGAACATCTCCCAAGGTAGCGTTCTCGGGAAGATTGATTGACTCACTTGCCTTGCCGGCGAGGTCCTTAAGGACGCCGAAGAATAAGACGCGGATTTGCATAGAAAACCGGTTCCCGGTTTTCGGTTCCCGGTTCCCAGTAGTCTATCGCGCAGGAGTGATCTGGCGACGCGCAAAGAAAATGCCAGTCTCCGGTTTGGAAACTGGCATTCCACTGAGGGCTGGGAAGAATCAGTTCTTTTGATGTTTATCCGGCTCTCGCGGTGCCTGGTGCTGCGCCTGCGGTTTCGGGGCGGGCGCGGCCTGCGGACGCTGTTGTTGCCAGTTGCGGAACTTGTTCTCGTCGTCCCGCGCCTGGGCCGGATTTCGTTCCTGCACCGGTGGCGCTGGCTTGGCCTGGGGATGTGACCAGCCTTGCGAGGCCCGATTGTTGTCGTTCTGATTGACCGGGCCTTGAGCCACCCGCGGAGCCACCATCGGCTGCTGCGGACGGGCTTCCGGCCTCGGCATTTGAGAGGGAGAGGCCACCTGGGGCTGACTCACAGGAGCTTGCGGTCGCGTCAGAGGACGATCGTTGCTCTGATTGCCCAGCGGACGCGGCTGCTCACTCGGCCGCTCAGTGCGTATATTCATCGCCGCCTGCCGCTGCTCGAAAGGCTGGCGCGGAGGAGCCGGTCTTTGCGTCGCAACCACCTGGCGACTCACAATCGCCTGCGGCGGACGGAACCTTGCCGGAGCCCCCGATCCTATGACGCTGGCCCTGACCGGCTGCACCTGGATGTTTCGCTCGACCGGCGCATCGGCCAACTGCCGGGCGTCGAAGTGCCCCAGATTTCGCGCCACCGGTCGCGCGTTCACGAACGTGTCACGTGAAACCAGGGTCACACCGTTGTTCACCCGCTGGTTCACGTACGTGATGTTGGTAACGTTGCGCTGGTTATAAATCGTGGTCACCCGGGTGACGTTCACAACCGTGTTGGTCACGTTGACCCGTTCGACGTAATCGCGGCTGCCCCGATAATAGGGCACATAAACTTCGCCGGGAGCCAACGGGAACCAGCCCACGCCTGGACCACCGCCAACTGAAATTCCGACTCCGCCGACAAAGGCCACCAGAGCGGGCGCGTATACCGGCCGTACGGCGACCGGTCCCGGAACCCAGCACCAGCGGTTCCCGGCATAGGCCCAGCGTCCGTAGTGGAACGGTGCAAAGCCCCAGGGCTCATCTTCCACCCAGGTCCATCCCCAAGGATCGATGTACGCCCAATGGCCATTGCGATAGGGAGCCCAATCCGCTGCCACGCCCGCCGGAACCCATACCGTTCCGTAGCCACCGACATATTGCCAGTGACCGTAGTCGTCAAGATCCTCGTAGCCGGTCATCTCGGGTGAAACATAGTTGGCGGATTCAGCGCCATCTTCACGATGATCGCGCTCGAAGGCCCAGTTATCGAAATCATCCGGAGCCGGCAGTTGCGCGATGTCATAGTTCAACTGATCGGTTCCGGAGAAGCGCGCGGACTGGCCCGCCACCACAGTGTAGGAATATCCGCCACCCGTGACTTCGCCTCGGCCGCTAAAGACGCTGACGTTAGTCATGTCACCATTGCTGTCGACGTCGAGCCGGTATTCGCCGGTGTGCTGCAGATTGAACGCGAGATTGGGAGTGTCGACTTCGAAGACGTCGCCATCATCCAGATGGCGAACCCGGACCACAATCGTGCCCGCTGATAAGCGTAGTTGTGTGGTGCGGTCGTCTAGAGCAAGAAACGTGACGCTGGTTTCCGCCGACAACCGGATCGCGGTTGAGCCGATGTGCATTTCGGCGCGCGAGCCCTGGTCGGCCCAAAGATTATCGCCGGTAGTTAATGGCCGGTTAGGCACGGCGGTGACCCAGTCGCCTTCTCCGCCCGGCTGAAAACTCACTGAGCCCTGAGTGTAGTTCATTCGCGCGACCCGGCTCGGCGGATCCTGAATGTCTTGATCCTGCGGCCCTGGTTGATCCTGTACCGACTGATCCGGACCTTGATCCTGTGCGGCTAAAATTGCCGGATTATGCAGCATCAGCAATACGCCCGCCAGGAGAACTCCGACTAACCACCCGCGGTATGTCTTCGTCTTTGGCATATTGTTCCTCGCTACGGCTCTGAACGACACCGCTCTCATATGAGTTAAACACCCCGGAGCGAGATTAGTTCTATACCATCGAACATGTACTACCGTTCCGATAGTAGAGGCGTCTGCAAAAAAAGATGCCAGCCTCGCGTTCGAGACTGGCAACTGGATTGGAAAATTTAAGGCTGGCTTCAGGAAGCGCCCTGGGCGCTGAGCACCTTCTCCCGCTCCTCTTCGTCCTGCTCCTCCTCTTGCGGCGTGGCCGGCAAGGCAAGTTTCAGGACCTCGAAGATCGTTTTCACATAGTGCACTCGGATATTCTCGAGTTGCTCCGGGGTCAGGTCTTCTTCCAGGTTCGTCTTGTTTTCAGCCGGGAGAATCACATCCTGGACGCCCGCACGCTTGGCCGCCAGAACTTTCTCCTTCACTCCGCCGATGGGCAGAACGTCTCCGCTCAGCGTGATTTCGCCCGTCATCGCGGTCAAAGGACGCACCGGGTGACCGGTCAGCAACGAGACCAACGCCGTCGCCATGGTGACACCCGCCGAAGGGCCGTCTTTCGGAATCGCTCCCGCCGGCACGTGTATGTGAATGTCGTGCTCGGCAAAGAAATTCTCCGGAATTCCCAGGATGGCTGCGTTGGATCGAACCCAGGTCAAAGCTGCCTGCATGGATTCCTGCATCACCTGGCCGATCTGCCCGGTCATGGTGAAGCCGCCCTTGCCCTTCATGGTATTGGCTTCGACAAACAGTACGTCGCCACCGGAAGGCGTCCAGGCCAGACCTACAACCACGCCCGCCCGCTTGGTGCGTTCGGCAATTTCGCCTTCGCTGCGGACCTTGATGCCGCCCAGAAATTCCTGAACAACTTCCTTGGTCACAATCAGCTTATCGGTCTTGCCTTCCGCCAGGCGTCGCGCCTGCTTGCGGCAGATAGTGCCGATATTGCGTTCCAGATTGCGAACGCCGGCTTCCCGGGTGTAGTGCCGGATGATGTAACCAACACCCTCCTCCGGAAACTCAATCTGCTCCGCGGTCACACCGTTTTCTTCGATCTGCCTCGGGATGAGGTACTGAAACGCGATGTGGACCTTTTCTTCTTCCGTGTAGCCCTGGAGTTCGATGATCTCCATGCGGTCGCGCAACGGCTCCGCGATAGGATCCAGCATGTTCGCAGTGGTGATGAACAGAACCTTCGAAAGATCGAAGGTCACATCCAGGTAATTGTCCCGGAAAGTGGAGTTCTGCTCGGGATCCAAAGCTTCGAGCAAGGCTGAAGCGGGATCGCCGCGGAAGTCGCGTCCGACTTTGTCGATCTCGTCGAGCATGAAGACCGGATCTTTGGTCTCGGCGCGACGAATGCCCTGGATGATTTGTCCCGGCAAAGCGCCGATGTAAGTGCGGCGATGACCGCGAATCTCGGCCTCATCGTGGACGCCGCCCAGCGAGATGCGGACGAATTTCCGTCCCAGGGCTCGCGCGATCGACTTGCCCAGAGAAGTCTTACCAACGCCCGGAGGTCCGACGAAGCAAAGGATAGGCCCTTTCATTCCGGGCTTCAGACGGCGTACCGAAAGATAATCCAGGATGCGATCTTTGACCTTCTTCAGATCATAGTGATCGGTGTCAAGAATTTCCTTGGCTTTGAGAATATCGACTTCGCCGCCGGAGGTTTTCGCCCAGGGCAGCGCCGCCAGCCATTCCACATAGTTGCGGGTCACGGAGTAATCCGCCGCCATGGGAGACATGCGAGCCAGCCGGCCCAATTCCTTCAAGGCTTCTTTCTTGACTTCATCGGGCATGCCCGCGTTGTCAATTTTCTGTTTGAGTTCTTCGGTATCACGCGCGCCTTCATCCTGCTCACCCAATTCCTTCTGGATGGCTTTCATCTGCTCGCGCAGGTAGTACTCGCGCTGCGTCTGCTGCACCCGGTCCTGAACTTCAGACTGGATCTTGTTGCGCAGCTGCTGGACTTCCAGCTCTTTCGCCAGATGCTGGTTGATCTTTTCCAGGCGCACCCGGACATCGGTGGTTTCGAGCGTGTCCTGCTTGTCAGCCGTAGAGAGCGATGGCAGCGAGGAGGCGATGAAATCCACCAGGCGGCCCGGTTCGTCAATGTTCATGGCCACGGTGGAGAGTTCGTCCGAGAGCGTGGGCGAGCCGGCCACAATTTGCTGGAACAGGGTAAGCACGTTGCGCTGCAGCGCTTCCACCTCGGAACTCTTGGGCGGAATGGCCTCGGGCACGGAGTCGACCCGGCCCCGCATGAAAGGCGTGAGTTGTGAGAATTCGGTAAGCCGCACCCGCTCCAGGCCTTCGGCAAAGACAAAAAGGCTCTGGTTGGGCATCTTCACAACTTTGTGGACAACGGCCAGGGTTCCAACCGTATAAAGGTCGCTCGCCTGTGGGGCATCAACGCGGGCTTCCCGCTGCGCCACCACGACGATGGTCTTGTCCTCGCCGAGTGAGTTAATGAGTTGAACCGAGCTCTCCCGACCCACGGTCAGGGGCAGCACGGCATGAGGGAAAAGTACCGTATCCCGAACCGGCAGGATAGGCAGAATCCCGGTTTCTTCTTCTTTTGGTTTAACGTTGCGCTCTGTGCGCGTCTTTTCTGCCATTTTTCACCTTGAGTGTGTTGTGCTCAAGTTTTGATGACATAAAGGGGCGGAAAGATGCAAGCTCCCTCTATCCACTTGAAAGTATTTGAATACTAAACCTTCGTCTAGCTATTTGTACCCAATCGAAGGTGCTGAGACCGATTGGTGACCATCGGCGACCCGAAACGGGCTGGTTTGTGTGGGACGGACACTCTCGCCCGCCTGCGGTTGACTTTGTGCAACCGGCCAACCAAGAGCAACTTCAACAGCGGCGGGCGAGGGCGCCCGCCCCACTACACACCACAACAGCATCAGGCTGCGGGATAGACTCCCAATACCTTCACCAGGTCTGCTACTTCTCCGAGGTGGCGCAGAGCGTTGCGGGCGGGCTCATCATCTCCCCGGAGAAAGTCGGCGTAGAACACATACTCCCAGGGCCGTCCGCGCAGCGGCCGCGACTCGATCTTGGTCAGACTGATATCGCGCAGGGCGAACACCGCCAGCGCCTTGAAAAGCGCCCCCGGAATGTTCTTGACGCTGAAAGCGATGGAAGTCTTGTTGGCGCCAGGCAGGAGACGCCGCGTCTTGCGGATCAGAAAAAAGCGGGTGAAGTTGCGCTTATCGTCTTCGATGCCGGCCGCCAGAATATGGCCTCCGTATGCCTTAGCCGCTTGCGCGCCGGCGATCCCGGCAGAATCACGCAATTTCTGTTCAATCACGTGCTTGACGCTGCCGGCGGTGTCATAGAAAGGTGTCGGCTGAATTTTCGGATTCCGGGCAAAGAAGTCTCGGCATTGCTCCAGCGCCACGGGATGGGAATAGGCGCGACGCAGGTCGCTCCGCTTTACTCCGGGCGGGGCAATCAGATTGTGCACAATCCGCAACCGGAATTCCTTCTCGATGAAAACCTTGCCCGCCAATAGCAAATCGAAGTGCTCGGTTACGGACCCAGCGAGTGAATTCTCGATGGGAATGACGGCGGCAACCACCGATCCGCGCTGCACCCGGTCAAAGACCTCCGCCGAGCGCGCGCAAGCGACAATCTCGCAACCCGGAACCATTCGCCGGGCAGCCTCATGGCTGAAGGAACCGGCTTCTCCCTGGATCGCGATTCTCAATTTCCCGGTGGCTGAACTCTTCGTCATTGGGGCAAGTTAGCTGGCTCGGGCGGCGAAAGCAAATCTTTCTTCAGCACGAACGCGTCTACGCCGTTCGAATAGTAGCGGGGCAGAGTTTTGAGCACGCTGTAGTGATGGCGTTTGTAGAAAGACAGCGCAGCCCGATTATCCACCGCGGTTTCTAAAATTACAGACCAGCAGCCCACGTCTCGCAAGCGGCCTTCGGCAATTCGAAGCAACTCCGACCCGATGCCCACGCCGCGAGCCTCGGGAAGCACGTCGATGGTGATGATGTGCCCGGTCCCCCGGCTTCCCCTTTCCGCAACGATAAATCCTACCGTCGCAGCCGGCGACGGAGTCTTGGAGGCTGTGCCCAGAGTGCCCGTTGGGCTGACTTGGGACCTTTCCGCCACCAGCGCAAACGCGCCCGGGCGCTGCAAATAGGTGGCAAGTTCAAGACGGCTGTATGAAATGCCCGGCGCAAAACATTGCTGGTCAATACGCCACAGGGTCTCGAATTCGTCGTGCCGGAAGTCTCGCAGGGCAAATTCCACGAATTCATTGTAGTCGCGAAGCCCGGATTGGCCCGGCGCAGTGCACTGGCAGTAGGCCCGCAGACGCGGACGCCCCGTCCGCCCAGCGAATCGCAACCTGGCGGGATCTTGTCGAGCTTGCGCTTAGAAGGCTACAACTGGAGGACCCTCACTCGTCCGTCCGGAAGAGGCGTCCGGGCTTACTCGGCCCTTGCCGACAAAAAGAGGAAGAACCTGTTGCGGTACTTGCGGCACAAGTCGTAGTATTTGCAAAGAGGCCTTGTGGGACGCCTGTTGCTCATTGACGTGCTCAGTGCGGTCGTCTTGCTGGCGGTATGGTTTTTTTATTTTGCGCGTTACAACCGCCGCAAGGGTGCCACAGCGCTGCACTGGGTCGAAGCAGCTTGTTCCAACCAGGGCCAAATGTTGGACGCTCGTTGGCTGGGCCAGACTTTGCTGCAGGCCCGCTTCGGCTTCAGCGCTCACTGGTTCGATAATGCGCGGGTGACCATCCGCCTGCGGCCCCGCCCGATTCCTTTCAAGTGGTTTGTCAGCATCTGGCACAAGCAGAAGGAAACTCTTACCTTCGAAGCTGACCTCGATCACACGCCCAGCTTTCACCTCGATGTATTCCGTCATCGCTGGCTGTCCCAACGGCACAGCCAATTGTCTTCCCAACCGCGAGACTGGTCGGTCTCCCGTCCCGGGCCTGTCGTTCTGACCACGCGGACCCGCTGGACCCAGGAACTTTCGCCCGTGGTCAACACGTTGATGACGGCGCGCGGACACAACCTGATCAGCGTCCGCTTCAGGTCCGAATCGCCTCACATCGCCGCTACGGTCCCGCTCGAAGCTCTCTCCGACGAGCAGGCCGCCGCGGGATTTCTCAGCGTGCTCCGCGAACTCGCCGCCGGGGCATCAGCCTCGCGCCAATAGGCAGCAGCCGCTTCCAACTCCGTCTCGCGCTAATGCTGTGATTTCAAAGCCAGGAAAGAATCAAAGCCCGAAGAACTGTCATTCCGAAGAACGGCGCTATCGCGCGAGGAATCTGCTGTTTCAGTCGCCGGCGGCAAGCAGATTCCTCGCCGACAGAGCCGGCTCGGAATGACAAGGAACGCGCCTGTCCCTGCGAAAGTTGACGCCGGCACGGGGAAAAACAGCGGTTTGAAACTCAGCCGTATAATGCTCCCGAAGCCAGAGGTGTCCCGTTTGCCCGCAACCAACCTTGAAGTCGGCAAAACCGTAGGCGACTACGAGATCATCGCTCTTTTGGGACAAGGCGGGATGGGCAAAGTCTTCAAGGTGCGCAACGTCATCTCCGACCGGGTTGACGCAATGAAAAGCCTGCTCTCTTACGGCGACGGACAGTCCGAAGGGGCGGAGCGGTTCATCCGCGAAATCAAGGTTCTGGCCAAGCTCGAGCATCCCAACATCACGTCGTTTCGAACTGCATTTCGACTGAACGATGAAGTTCTGATGATCATGGAGTACGTCGAGGGTAGTTCTCTCTCCCGAAAACTAGTCAAACAAAGACTCGAATTGTGGCGCGCCGTAGATTATGCCTGCCAGGTGCTGAGCGCTTTGAGTCATGCTCACCAGTCTGGAGTTCTTCATCGCGACGTGAAGCCATCGAACATTCTGATCGGCGCGGGCGACCGGGTGAAGTTGACCGATTTTGGAATCGCCAGCTTGACTGCCGATCCTGGTTTGACCATCACTGGAGGAACGGTAGGAACTCTCTACTACATGGCCCCCGAACAAATGAAAGCCCTGCCGATTGATGGCAGGGCCGATCTTTATTCGGTTGGAGTGACGCTGTATGAAATGATTACCGGCCGCGTGCCCTTCAAAGGCGACAGCTATTACAGCGTGCTCAAAGCCAATCTCGAACACCGCCCGATCCCTCCCAACGAGCTCGTCCCGGATATGCCGGCAGAGCTTTCGGCAATCATCGAGAAGTCGCTGGAAAAAAATCCCAGGGACCGGTTCCAGACGGCCGATGAATTCCGCGCCGCTTTGCAGGAGCTGAACCTCGAGAAGCCATCAGACAACGACGCTCCTACTGCCTCGGCCATGGCGGAGCCGCACTCTGCTCCCGTGTCGAAGACGCCTTCGCGAAGCTTTAAACATCTGGACGCGGATGTGCTCGCGACTGCCAGTAAGAAGCTGGCGGTATTTATCGGACCTGTGGCAAAGATTGTCGTGGGTCAGGCGGCTAACCGCGCACGGTCGGTGGAAGACCTGTATCAGATACTGGCTACGGAAATTCCTTCGGCACAGGACCGCGAGAAGTTTCTTCGCTCCCGCCCGCTTTGAGTCTGGACTCCAGGAACCGTGAGGTCCCTCCTACCTGCGGTCATTCCGAGTCTGATCCCAACATCCGGATAGCTTTCACCAGACTGAGATACATGCGGTTGAAGGATCGCGCCAGATCGGCGATTTCGTCCGAACCTGTGACCGTGATTTCGGGGACATCGAGATCGCCAGTGCTGATGCGGTCGGCCATATTGGAAAGACGGGTCACAGGACGAATCACGACCAGAGCGACCGCCAGGTCGAGCACGACAAGGGTCAGCAATGCGATACCACCCAATGACAGCATGAGGCTTTTAAAAGCCTGGTCGGCAATTTTCAAAGGGATCGCCATCGGAACTGAAACCAGTTGTACCGCGATGGCATCGCCCACCTTCCATCCGAAACCGTGGTCGGCGCCGTAAAGTTTGATCATTGCCGGCGGCGCTTTGTCCGGCGTGCTGTGACACTGCAGGCACGACATATCGACGAAGAGCGGCTTCGCCAGAAAAAGCACCCTGCCGGCCGGGGTTTCACGCTCGGCGAAGAATTCCTGTTTTTGCGGATGATCGCGGAAAATCTGAATGACGTCAGCCTCCCAGTCGGCCGCGTGATCACGTACGTTCGTCGGGTTCAGGGAAGCTTCCTTGTAGCTGTAGTCGGGATACGTAGCGCGCAGATAATTGAAAACTTCTGTGGCGGAGTAGGCCGGCACAACCTGCGGTAAAAACTCGTTGCTTCGATCCGGGTGCGCAGTGAGCAGGGGGCCTACTTGGTCTGATGTATAAGTGCGCATGCCTCCAGCCGCCCCCATCATCAGGCGCGCCTGCTCCAGAACCTGAGCGCGGGCGCTGCTCTCCAGAAACTGGTGCGACAAATAGCCTGCGATAGCCACACTCGATCCGAAAACCAGGATCAATATCAGGTTGAATTTCAGGAGCAGCCTCATAGCGGCCACATTATAGCGGTGAATGGCGGTGAGGATGATGTGCGGCCACGGCGTACGTTCGCCATTATGCTAGAGTCGGAAGTTTCATGGCCTCTCCTACTATTTCCACCGAAAATCTGACGCGGCGCTTCGGTGAGCTGGTCGCGGTCGAAGACGTGAATCTTAGAGTGGCGCCGGGCCAGTTCTTCGGCTTCCTGGGGCCCAATGGCGCGGGCAAATCCACCACCATAAAGATGCTCACCGGCTTGCTCGCGCCGACTGCCGGCCGCATCCAGATTCTCGGTCTCGATCTGGTCAGCAACATGGTGGAGGTCAAGCGGCAGATTGGAGTCGTGCCCGAGGGCATGGCGCTATTCGGGAGATTGACTGGTTCAGAGTATTTGAACTTCGTGGGCCGCATGTACGGTCTGGACCGCGAGACCGCCGCCAAGCGAGCGGCAGAACTCCTCGACTACATGCAACTGACCGATCAGCCTAAAGCGTTGGTGACGGACTACTCGCACGGCATGCAGAAAAAGCTGGCCCTGGCCGCAGCCGTGATTCACGGACCGAGAGTTCTATTTCTGGATGAACCCTTCGAAGGCGTGGATGCCATCGCTGCCGGCACTCTCAAAGCCATGCTGCAACGCATGATCGCGCGTGGCGCCACTGTTTTCCTGACTTCGCACGTGCTCGAGATTGTGGAGCGTTTGTGCACCCATGTGGGCATCATTCATCGTGGCCGGCTGGTGGCGCAGGGGTCACTGGAGGAATTGCGGACGGGCGTCGAGGCACGATCGGCGGGCCTTCCGGTCGAGGGGGCTTCTCCCGGCGAGAAGCTGACTCTGGAGCAAATCTTCCTGCTCATCGTGGGCGGATCGCGATCCAATGGCCAGGAGTTGTCATGGCTGGGCTAGATTGGATCATGTCGATGGAGGACGGGCGTCCCGGCCCGTCATGCACAGGTCCGCACCAGACGGGCGGGACGCCCGTCCTCCATAGTCAGGTCAAGTGAGGATGAAAAAGACAATCTCACCCGACAGGCCGAGTCCCGCTCCGCAATCCCGCCAGCAACTGGCGGCCGTCGCCGAACTGCGGTGGCGAATCTTCGCTAACTCTCTGCGAACTTTTCGCGGCCGTCTGGAATTGGCCTCGCGCATCTTTATGACCCTCGCTTTCGTGGCCGGCGGCATCGGCGGTGCTGTCGGAATGGGAGGCGCAGCATGGTTTGTGCTCTCGCAGGGAAATGCAGAGTGGCTGGGAGGTCTGCTCTGGACCGTATTTCTTTTCTGGCAGCTGTTTCCATTAATGGCGACGGCATTCACTCAAAATGTCGAATCCGCAAGCCTTTTACGTTTCCCGCTAAGCTACCGGTCGTACTTTGTGATCCGCCTGGTCTACGGTTCACTGAACCCGGCAACGGTTGTGGCCTGTCTTTGGCTGCTCGGAATTGAAATCGGAGCTGCCATCGCCCGCCCCCGTTTGCTTCCCTGGACCACGCTTGTGCTACTGACCTTCACGCTGGTGAATCTCGTACTCGCGCGCATGCTCTTCGCCTGGCTGGAACGCTGGCTGGCCCAGCGGCGCACCCGCGAAATCATGGGCATTCTTTTCTTTCTCTTTATCCTCAGTTTTCAGTTGATCGGTCCGATGATCGCAGTCTACGAACATAGGTCCGTACCGGAAACCCGAATCATGGGGCAGAGACTCTCGCACGCCCAGCAGCCGCTACCTCCGGGACTGGCCGCTGCCGCCATGGCGCGAGCCGCGCAGGGGCAGCCGAGCGCCAGCATTCTCCCCTTCCTGCTGCTTGGGTGTTATGGAGTGGCATTCCTATGGCTCTTGAATTGTCGCTTGCGCGCCGAGTATCGCGGCGAGAACCTGAGCGAGTCGGTAAGGCGCAAAGCCGTGACCAGCGGGCTTCCGGCGGTGCGTCCGGGTTGGAACTTGCCCGGACTTCCCGGACCTGTGGTCGCCGTTTTCGAAAAGGAATTGCGCTATCTTGGCCGCAGCGGGCCGATGCTGTTCACTCTGATCGTGCCTCTTTTCATGCTGGCGGTTTTCCGCAGCTCAGGCAAGAACGAAGGCTTGTTCGCGCACGCTCCCGGCCTTACCTTTCCGCTCGGCGCCGCGTACTCCCTGCTCTTACTCACCAATCTTTCCTACAATAATTTCGGGGCTGATGGCGGCGGGACTCAGTTCTTTTTCGCGTCGCCGGTGCGCTTCCGGCAGATCATGCTGGGAAAGAATCTGGCGCATACCGCTATTTTTGCGGCGGAAGTAGTACTGGTGTGGCTGGGAACGTCTTTGCTCTATCGCCCGCCATCGATTGGCGTGACCCTGGCCACGCTGGGCGGCATCCTGTTTGTGCTGCCGATTGATCTTGCCGCCGGAAACCTGTTTTCGATCTATTCCCCCAGCCGGGTGGAGGCGGGAGTCTTCGGAAGACAACGGGCATCTCTGACGACGGTGTTAGCAAGTTTTGCGATTCGAGGAGCGTTGTTTGGCGTGGCCGCGTTGATGCTCTGGCTTGCCCGCAGTTATAGAAATTCCTGGATAGAATTGCTGGTCCTTTGGCTACCCGCTACCTTGGCCTTCGCAACCTACTTCTCAGTATTAGAGCGAACTGACGGCATGGCCTTGAAGCATCGAGAAAATCTCATTTCCAATCTCGGACGCCGCCATTAGCTCGGCGGCGCACGCCTTATTCTTCGTCCGGTTCTGGAACAAAACGATAGCCTACGCCGCGAACCGTCAGCAAATGTCGTGGCTCGGCGGGATTGTCTTCGATGTAGCGGCGCAGGCGAACGATGAAATTATCGATGGCTCGAGTATCGGTGTCTTCGTGGAGACCCCAAACCTCCTCGAGAATTGACTTACGCGAGACGATCCGTCCCTGATTTTGGATGAGATGGCGGAGCAGTTCCGCTTCCATCAGCGTCAACTGGATGGTATTTTCGTTGACCCGCAACTCGAGCTTGCCAAAATCTATGGTCCGGCCATGGAACGAAAATGCCTCGTACTCCACGGCCGCGGCGGCTTTCGCCGCTGGAGCCTGGCGCATCCATTCGCGTCGCCTTAGTAGTCCCTGCAATCGAGCCAGCAGGATGGGAAGTTCGAAGGGCTTGGGAAGATAGTCGTCGGCGCCCGAAGCAAAGCCCTTGAGCACATCTTCTGGGCGCCCGCGCGCGGTCAGCATCAGTACCGGAACATATTGTTTGGCTGCCCGCAATTCCGCGGCTACCGTAAAACCGTCTTTACCGGGAAGCATGACGTCGAGCACCACGGCGTCGAAGTCGGCGTGTTCACCGGATTTCCCCAGGAGTATATCCAGGGCTCGTTCGCCGTCGCCCACAACCGCGACGGAGTGTCCTTCAGCCTCCAGGTTGAACTGCAAGCCTTTGGCCAGGTGAGCTTCGTCTTCAACAATCAGAACATGGCTCATTCAAGTCTTCCCATGTGGAGCCCACACTCACAAACTCACTCTCGGCAGTTCCATCACTACAGTAGTACCCCGGCCTTCGCCCCCGCTCTCGGCGAACACGCGGCCGCCGTGCTTCCGGGCGATGGCGCGGACGATAAAAAGACCAAGACCGGTTCCCTTCACATGACTGAGTGAGCGATTGGAAACCCGGTAAAAGCGTTTGAAAATGCGCTTCAATTCAGTCGCTGGAATCCCGACGCCCTGGTCGCTGACGCTGAGCGTCACACGTTTCTCGTCCGGCGTGTCGAGACGAACTGAAATGTGGACTTCATCTCCGGAATACTTGACCGCGTTGTCGAGCACGTTCGAAACCGCCGCGCGCAGCTCCTCGGAATCGCCCAACACCCCGGCGGCAGCGCCGTGATTGACGGATTGCTCATAGCGCAATGACTCAGGCGGCAGGTGGTGACTGCTGCGAGTCACCTCGACGCACTCCTTCACCAGTCCGCTGAAGTCTACGGGTATGCGCCGGTCCTGACGCTTGTGGCCAGCTTCTCCAGCCTTGAGAACCTGGTCCACCGTGCCCATCAGGCGATCGGTATCATCCAGCATTAGACGATAGAACTCCCGGCGCTGGGCTTCGTCCACGTCGCGATGCTGCAAGGTTTGCAAATAAAGCCGGATGGAGGCGATGGGCGTTTTCAATTCGTGGGTAACGGCATTGATGAAGCTGTCGTGCTGTTCATTACGGCGAATCTCACGAACCAGAAAACTGGTATTCACGATCATCCCGGCAATCAGCAGAGCGAAGAATACAACTCCCAGGAAAAGCAGAACGCCTTCGCGCCAGTTGAGGATGATCCAGCCGACATTCAGGCCGATCGCGAGAACGACCAGGCAAACGCCCAGAACGACGAAAAAGGCGATGGCCCTGCGCCGGCTGCTGATACGCATGGCTGGATTTTACCGCGTCGACGAGAGAGTTTGTGTAGAAGTGGAGGCCGGGCGGGACGCCCGGCCTCCATTGATCCACGACTAGGCTGAGACTAGTTCGGGGCGCGCTTCGGCCGGCGCTCCCTGTTCTTTTTCCTGTTGCCGCAGTTCGGCAAGCTTTACCCGGTAAACCTGACGGGCCAGTCCTAACTTGGTCAGCGCCCAAATGCCGTACCAGTTGAAATCAATCTCGTACCACTTGAGGCCGTGGCGCGCGGAAACGGGATGCGCGTGGTGATTGTTGTGCCAGCCTTCGCCGAAGGTGAGCAAAGCCACCCACCAGCTGTTGGTGGAGAGGTCGCGAGTAACAAAACGCCGGGAGCCCCAGCTATGCGTGGCGGAATTCACCAGCCACGTAGTGTGCAATCCGATCACGGTGCGGAAGAATACACCCCACAGGAGGAACGGAAGTCCACCAATGGCGAACAGCACAACGCCCAGAACAATCATGGGCACATAGTGATACTTCGTGATCCAGACGTGAAATTTATCTTTGGCGAGATCGGGAACGTAACGCGACAAGGTCGTCGTGTCGTGGTGCATGGACTTGCCGGTCAGGATCCAGCCCATGTGCGCCCACCATTTGCCGTCGCGAGGCGAATGCGGATCGCCTTCCTGATCGGAATGCTGGTGATGGATGCGGTGCGTGGCGACCCAGAAAATCGGCCCGCCTTCGAGCGCCAGCGTGGCGCAGGTGGTCAGGACATACTCAACCCATTTCGGAGTCTTGTAGCCGCGATGGGTGAGCAAACGGTGGTAGCCCATGCCGATGCCCAGGCTTCCGGAAACCCACCATAAGAACATCGAAACCAGGAGAGCTTTCCAAGTGAAAAAGAACAAGGCCGCGATCGCGCCCAAGTGAAACAAGCCCATAAAAATCGCGGTTACCCAGTTGACTTCATCATCTGCAGCGGCTTTTCTATCCAGGACTTCGAGGTCCATCGCCATGTGCTTTTTCCTGTACCCGGTATTGAACTTCCAAGACTTAAGTTAGCAGGGTGGGAAATGAGTGCGTGTAAAACTTCTGTAATAGAAGACACAACACCATTACCTAGGTACTAGCCCGATAATCGTGGCTTTTGTGGTTGCTGGGTGTGGCCGCGGGCGACTCGCCCGCGATTGCCGGCATCGCCTCGAACTGGGTGGGAACAGCCGCCCCCGGCTGTCCGGCCGACTCAAAGAGGCGGCACTTTTCAAGTTTAGAAATGAGGCCTCTGGGGTGATACCGGCAGTGCGCGGGCGCGTCGCCTGCGACCACACGATCTCTTGCTTAGGCTGACGCGCCCTTCACTTCTACCCCCGCCCATTTCTCCAGCAGCGTCAGGGTCGCGGCGTAGTCCAGATTTTCGTGTCCATCTTCGGTCGCCATTTCGTAGATCTCTTCCACGGTTTCAAGTGCGGGCAGCTTGACCCGCACTTCCTTCGCGGCCTCAAGCGTCAGTCGAATGTCTTTGTGCATCAGGCGCAGGGGAAAATTCGGGGTGAAATCACGCTTCAGCACAAAGGGCGCTTTGTAGTCGACCACTCCGGAGCGAATCATGGATGCCTGGATTACCGGCATCAATTTCTCCACGTCCACTCCAAGCTTGGTTGCAAGTGTAAGGCCCTCGGCGAAACCTTCATAGATAAGCGCAATCTGCAAATTCATGACCAGCTTCGCGGATTGGCCCATCCCGGTTTCGCCGATGCGAAAGAATACTTTTCCCATGGCGGCAAACAGCGGCTTCAGCGACTCAATTACCGCTTCGTCTCCGCCCACGATGAAAATAAGGCTTCCGGCTTCAGCGGCTACTTTCGATCCGGTCATCGGCGCATCGACGTAACGCACTCCTCGCGCCCCAACCAGCTCGGCAAACTTGCGCGTTGCTGAGGGCGAAATCGTGCTGGAATCCACGATGGTCATGCCTTCGCTCAGCGACTCCTCGACACCCTGCGGCCCGAACAGGACATGCTGGACTGCATTGGTGTCGGAAACGCACATCCACACGACTTCCGCTCCCCGGGCCGCGTCGGCGGGCGACGTGGCGTTGCGTGCTCCTTCGACAACCTTGCCCGCAGTGCGGCTCCAGACGGCAACTTCGTGTCCTGCCTTGACCAGATTGGAAGCCATCGGCCGTCCCATGATTCCCAAACCCAAAAAGGCAACGCGCATCCTGTGTCTCCCCCGAAAGTGAATAGTTACCAGCAGCGATTAGAACCGACGACGCATTCAGGGTCAAGGTAATGTGTGGAATGTGAGTGGCCGGGGCCAACAAGAGACTGCATCCTAGTAGGCCAGCAGAATTCGCAGATCTCTCAGGTTGTTCCCGGTCGGTCCGGTCACAATCGCGTCCCCAATTGAAGCGAAAAATGGATAGGCATTGAAACCAGCCAGGTAGACGCCCGCATCCACTCCGCGAGCATTGGCGCGTGCGAGCGTGCTTCCGTCCACGATCGCGCCGGCGGCGGGGCTGTTGCCGTCGATGCCATCGGTTCCCGCGCTCAGCACGGTAACGGCTTCTCCCGAGATTTTCGTTGCGCAGGCCAGGGCAAACTGTTGATTCCGGCCGCCCGCCCCGCCGTTCTCCACTTTCACCGTAACCTCTCCGCCGGAGAGTAAGCAGACCCGTTCCGATTTCTGGCGCAAGCGGCGCAGCCGTTCGAGAAGATAATCCACGGCGCGAGAGTAATCCCAGTCGTCGCACTTGTTGTCTATCTCGACGCTGAAGCCATGGCGTTGGGCTTCGGCCTCAGCTGCATCCAGCAACGAGGCATTCGACAGCAAGGGCCACCAGCGGGAACGATGAAAAGCCAAATTATCGGGCTTGGGAGTTTCTTCGAGCGCGTGGCGTTGAAACAACTCGCGCACCGAGGCGGGAAAATTTGGCAGCATGGCGTACTTCTCGGCAACCGCGTAGCAGTCTTCAACCGTGGTGGAATCCGGCATGGTCGGGCCCGAGGCCAGCGCATCGGGAGTATTGTCGGGGACATCGGAGACCAGCAACGATACCTGTTGAGCCTCGGGAGCGGCGACCGCCATCCGTCCACCCTTGATGGCGGAAAGGTGCTTGCGGATGGTGTTGATTTCGGCAATGGGAGCACCCGAATGCACCAGCGCCCGATAGGTGGCCACGAGATCATCGAGCGAAATTTCGTTGTCGATGGGCTTTTCCACGATGGATGATCCGCCGCCGCTGAGCATGAAGATCACCAGCGACGACGCGTTCTGAGCGCTCAGCGATTTCAGCATGGCCTCTGCGGCACGGATCGATTCCTGGTTGGGCAGGGGATGGCCCCCGCGAAAATAGCGGAAGCCATGCACTTGTGAAACCGGATCGACCGAACTGGCCACAATGCCTTCAAAACGGCTTCCCGCCTGCATTTCGAGCGAATTGACCATCGCATTCGCAGCCTTGCCGATAGAGATCACCAGCACGCGGTTGTAGGAGTCGAGGTCGTGCAAATCCTCGCAAATGCGCAGTACGCCCTTGTCGCAATCCACGTGGCGTTGGAATGCCCGGTCGATGCTGGCTTCCGCCAGGGCGTACTCAAACAGATGGCGCGCGGTGACCCGCATGTCCAGAGCAAGCTTTTCGCGATCCGCGGCGGAGGATGGCATCTGCAAGAATTATAAAAACACTGTAGCGCCGGCGTCCCGCCGGCTGTAGCGAGGGCGTCTCGCCCTCGCAGGGAGCGACCAATAGCTCCTAAGGATTAACTGTTTCTCCAACCCACTGTTCAACGGCCTCTCGCATCTCGCGCAGCCGCCCTTCAAAAAAATGATCGCCCCCGGCGATCAAAATCAGCTTCTTGGGATCGGCGGCGGTCCGGACCAGCGCAGCAAGCTGCGCGGGCGTTCCAAACTGGTCGCGATCGCCACTTACGAACAGCTTGGGCTTTGAGCAGGACGCCAGAAAATCAAAATCGTAGGTGCGATCCTCGATAGGCGCGACTGGCAGGCCGAGGCCGATGGCAGCCTTCACCCGCGCGTCCGGACACACCGCGCGCAAGCCTACAGCCGCTCCAAAAGAAAATCCGGCAAAGAGCAGGGGCAAGTGAAACTCGTGGTCAACCCAATCCAATGCGGTTCGAACGTCATCCAGCTCACCAGTTCCGTGGCCGTGTTCTCCCTGACTCAGGCCAGTGCCGCGAAAATTGAAGCGCAACACCGGGAAACCAAAACCGTTCAGCGCCTTCATGGCGTGAAACACAACTTTGTTGTGCAGCGTCCCGCCGTAAAGGGGATGGGGATGGCAGACGACGGCAGCGTACTTCGCATCGGCAGCTCCGGCGTTGAGCAGGGCCTCCAGGCGGCCCGCGGGACCGTCCAGAAAGAAAGAGCGGATTGTGCTGGCTTGTGGGTCCATCGCGTTCAATTAAGCATAGCAGCCCATCGGAACCATCCAGTCGCCGGTCTTCAGTCTTCCGTCGTCAGCCAGGCCGCCCTGACGACCGACGACCGAAAGACAGAGAGGAGTAGGCGAACGCTCAGTCCGCCGCTTCTGACAATTCATAGGTCTAGGGTATCCTGTCGCGCATGGATGCCGTCGCCCTTACCCGTCAACTCGTCGATATTGAATCCATCACCGGGAACGAAGGCCCGGTGGGCGATTTCTTGCACGCGGAATTGCTCCGGCGCGGCTTTCAGGCGAAAAAGATTCCTGTCGAAGGCACGCGCTGCAATATCTTCGCGCTCTCGTCCGAAAAGCTCCAGCCTGCAATTGTTTTCTCAACTCATATGGATACCGTTCCGCCGTTCATCCCGTCGTCCGAGGATGATGCGCGGGTGTACGGACGAGGCTCCTGCGACGCCAAAGGAATTATCGCGATCCAGGTAGAAGCTGCGGAACGATTGCGTCGGGAGGGTATTTACGTCGGGCTGCTTTTCCTGGTTGGAGAGGAACGGGACAGCCTGGGCGCTAAGGTAGCAAACCAAAAGCCGCCGGGTTGCAAGTTTCTGGTGAACGGCGAACCCACAGAGAACCGGGTAGCGATTGCGTCGAAAGGCGCGCTTCGCGTGGAGGTGATCGCGGAGGGCCGGATGGCGCACTCGGCTTATCCGGAATTGGGTGAGTCGGCAATCGATAAGCTGCTGGTCGCTCTCGCCCGGCTGCGCGCGATGAAGCTGCCGTCAGAAGACGGGATCGGGCCATGCACGCTCAATATCGGAGTGATTGAGGGCGGCCGGGCCCCCAATGTGATTCCAGACAAAGCGCGGGCGCAATTACTGTACCGCCTGGTCGGATCATCGGAGCAATTGAAGCGGGAGATCGTTGCCGCCGTGGGCGATTTAGCGAAGGTTGAGTTTGTGCTGGAAATTCCATTTGTCCGGCTGCGCGCCCTGGACGGCCTTCCCACCATGGTCGCTGCTTTCACCACTGACATTCCCGCGCTCAGCAATTGGGGACAGCCGCTGCTGGTCGGTCCCGGTTCGATTCACGTCGCCCACACCAACGGTGAATTCGTCGAGAAGAAGCAGTTGCGGGATGCCGTGGATTTGTATTGCGCGATCGCGAGGCAGCTGGATAAGTAGCGCCGGCCAGGACTTTCCCATCCTCCGCGGCAAGGTAATTTATAGGCGGTAGCCCCGGCCTCGCGCTCTTGCAGCGTTTACACTGGGAAGATGACCACCCAGACCCTCAACTCGCTTTCCAAGGCCTCGTCCGCTTATCTGCGTTCGGCCATGCATCAACCCATTCAGTGGAATGAATGGGGCCCGGAAGCCTTTACCACGGCACAGCGCGAAAACAAACCCATCCTGCTCGACATTGGCGCGGTCTGGTGCCACTGGTGCCATGTGATGGATCGCGAATCTTACGACGACCCCGAAGTGGCGCGAATCGTTAATGACCTTTTCGTGGCGGTGAAGGTGGATCGCGATGAGCGCCCTGACATCGACAGTCGTTACCAGGTGGCCGTAAGCGCGATCAGCGGACAGGGTGGCTGGCCGCTGACGGCTTTTCTCACGCCCGACGGCAAACCCTTCTACGGCGGAACTTATTTTCCTCCCAACGAAAGTTACGGGCGTCCCAGTTTCAAGCGGGTGCTGCGGTCGATCGCCGACGCCTATCACCAGAAAAATACCGACGTGGTCGAGCAGGCGCAGATGGTGGAAATTGCAATCTCCCGGGCGGAATCTTTTGCCGGTGGCAGTGGCCAGTTCTCGCCCAAGATAATCGATGCGATTGTGGAGTCGGCGCTGAAAATGTTCGACCCGCAGAATGGCGGCTTCGGCAGTGCGCCCAAGTTTCCGCATCCCGCCGTACTTGATCTTCTGATGGATCAGTACGCGCGCTCCGGAGACGAAAAGCTGCGCGCAGTGTTCGTCCCCACGCTCGAAAAAATGGCCTGTGGCGGCGTTTATGACCAGCTCGCTGGCGGCTTTCATCGTTACTCAGTAGACGAGCACTGGATCGTGCCCCACTTCGAAAAGATGTGCTACGACAATTCCGAGCTGCTGAAAAATTACGTCCACGCCTACCAGGTGACCGGCTCGGAATTCTTCGCCTCCGTGGCTCGCGACATTGTCCGCTGGATGGATGAGTGGCTGAGTGACCGCGAGCGTGGCGGGTTCTACGCCTCCCAGGACGCCGACTACTCGATGGACGATGACGGCGATTATTTCACCTGGACCCGGGCGGAGATGCAGGCGGTCCTGACGGACGAGGAAGCGGCGGTCGCGGGTCTGCGTTACGACGTCAACGAAGTCGGCGAGATGCACCACAATCCCGAGAAGAATGTTCTCTATGTCCGGGCCTCACTCGAGGAAATTTCGAAGCGTCTGAAAATCAGCGCAGAAGATGTGGCAGCGCTGTTGGAATCGGCCCGGCAAAAGATGTACGCCGCCCGTCTACGTCGGCCGACGCCCTACGTCGACAAAACTGTTTATGTGGGATGGAACTCGCTCTGTGTTTCGGCCTACCTGGAAGCGGCGAAGGTACTCCAGCTTGAGGGGGCGAAACACTTCGCGCTGCGTTCGCTGGACCGCGTTCTCGCCGAAGCGTGGCAGGCGGAACCGGGCCTGCGGCACGTGGTCGCTTATTCCGATCCGTCCGCCGAGCACCGCATGGTTCCGGGTCTGCTCGATGACTACGCCTTCACCGCGGTCGCTTGTCTCGACGCCTACGAGGCCACCGCGGATATCAGCTATTTCACTTTCGCGCAGCGCATCATCGACAAGATGGTCGATGCCTTCTTCGACCCGGTAGCCGGCGGATTTTTCGATGCACCCGTTGCTGGCACTGAAAAAGCTTTGGGTGTCCTGGGTACGCGACGAAAGCCTTTTCAGGATTCACCGACTCCTGCGGGCAATTCCGTGGCGGCGATAGCGC
The DNA here is from genome assembly GCA_963822555.1 of Terriglobia bacterium. Taxonomy (GTDB): domain Bacteria; phylum Acidobacteriota; class Terriglobia; order Terriglobales; family Acidobacteriaceae; genus JAIQFF01. Next base: position 540,133 of record CAWGHY010000002.1, on the reverse strand, counting down.
TCCTGCGGCTCTACGCTTTCAGCAATCAGAAGAGCTATCGCGAAAAAGCGGAACAAACATTGGAATTGCCGGCAGCGCTTGCCGGAAAGTTTGGGATCTTCGCCGCGACCTACGCCATCGCGGCGGTGCATTTCTCTCGGGCACACACCCAGGTTGTCGTCATTGGAGAGGATGACTTGGCGGAGCAGTTCCGCGCCATTGCCGTGGCTCCGTTCGCATTTCCCAAGACTGTGCTCCGGCTGACGCAGAGCCAAGCAGTAGTGCAAAACCTGCCGCCTGCGCTGGCGGAGACGATTCCCCGTTTACCGGCGATCCAGGAAAGCAAATCGGTGGCAGTGGTCTGCTCGGGATTCAGTTGTCAGCCTCCGGCCGTGGATCCGGAACAATTTCGCCGAACCTTGAACCTCGCTCTGAAGAGCTGAAGGAACGCGGCCTGGCGTCAGAACCGAACGTCAGAAGAAAACCGGAAGAAAAAAGAGGGCTGACCATGCGATTCGCAATCGGTCAGCCCATTCAGGACCAAAAGCCACTTGCGCGGCTCATTCACAGCCTTCTACTAATCCCACTTGTCTATCGTTTCGAGCAATTGGGATTGGCAGGATTGCACAGTGGCATCGGGCCCAGTTCTGCGTTGAGTATCGGGGTCGCGATTGCCACGTACGTGCAAGCCAAACCTACCATCAGGATCAACATCCTGACCGCACGTTTCATGGTGTTCTCCTTACGCTGCGAGACTCCTGGGAGGAAACCTCGCGGTGGCGGAATTATACAGAAGCGCAACCGCGCGTCCAGTGTTTTCTCCCGCTGGCAGCGCGTTTTGCCCGCAATTGTGGCGTCGGAAATCCGACTCCGATTCGATCGGAGTGCTGCACCAGCTTTGGTGCAAATGAAGATTGCCCTGAAAATGGTGCTTGATCGCGCTTCTTCTTCAAGTACTAGGTGAGGTTAAAGGCGGAGAAGAGACTTCTGTATTTCAGACTGAAACAAAATCGTCACGATCTGAAATGTTTAGTGAACTCGACGACTTTGAGCGGGAACGGCGTGAATGCTGTTGCGGACGGAGAGAACAGGTTCAGCGGCGGAATCGGGAGCGGCCTTCCGCGGGGAATAGTCGGCCTGGGTGCGAGAGAATGCGCGATCGACCATGCTCTCGAACATCGGAATGAGTGAATCCCCCCGCGCCGGACTCTGAATATCGGAGAGACCCCTCTCCCAGCGGTGCGAGGTAAACAACTCCACTTCCGGTACTCGGGCCGCGCTCTTCACCAGGGAATACCCTAACCAGGTCAGGATGGCAACGTTGTAGGCGACCAGATTGATCACATGCACCGCATTGTCCGAGGCATGGCCACTCACATGGAAAGCCAGAGTGCCCAGTTCGACTCCCGCGGATAAACCCAGGCCAAGCGAAAGTCCGAAACTGTGTTGCTTCCACGACACGCCGAGGTATCGGGAGAAAACCAGAAGAAACAAAATCAGTCCAACCTGCGCTACCCGCACGCAACGGGTGACGGTGATAACCGCCTGCACAATCGGCCCCTGGTCCCCAGTCGGACTCGATGCCGCCACCACGAAGGCCACCAGCGACATGACCAACGCGGCCCACTTGAAGAGTACCGAGCCGAGATCTTTCAGCGTGTAGTAGGGACGAAACACATCCAGGAAAATTTCGTAGATGAGCATGAACCCCAGGACGAGATTTACGGCTGCGCACGACCAGTAGGACCAGAAGAAAACCGTGTAACTGGCGCTCACCCATTGCGAAGACATGGGGAACAGGATGCCGAAGGCCACAATCTGGAAGCAGATGTATGCGAAGAAAACCGGAAAGGTTCGATGTAGTTTGTAACGCAACATCGCCGCCGCCACCGCTATTTGAAGTATAGGGTGGGCAATCCAGAGCGCGGTTTGGTGATCAGCTGTCATCAACCATTTCTTCTGTCAGCCGGGGGCGCAAACACGGTTGACGGAATGCAGTGATTAGACTTCTCTTATGCATAACCTTAGCAGGTCCGCTCCAAGGGTCAATGTACCAAGGTAATCGAAAGTAATGGTTACCCGAATCGGCCGAAACTCGCGCCGGAAGGCCGAATTGCGGGCTGGAAAGCCAAACAAGATTGCCTGGGGTAACCGCAAAAAACGTGGCGCCTTATTGATTCTGATCGAGATAGAACATGTCCAGCACGTGACCTTTGCTGTCGATCAATAAAACGCGTCCGCCATACACGACGCGCTCCAGATCGCTGGATAGTTGGGGCAGTTGCTGTTCACAGGCCAAAGGCAGGGACTGGGCCTGGTTCTGAACGTCGGCAGGCAAACTTCCGCCACGGTGTATTTGCCGGTCTGATCCCGAAGGTAATTCGGGGCGCTGGGTTATATCTGCGGAAAGATCAGAGGCATGCTCGTTAACACAGCTTCGTATCGTTCTGCGGTCGCGCAGGCTGAACAACGGAGCGTTGTCATCCGCCGGAGGCGCGGAATCTGCAGTTGCCGGAGAGGTCGATGTGGAATCAGCAGGCGCAGGGCCGGGCGCAGGCGCGGGCGAAGCGTTATTCGACACGGGAGTGGAAGGCGCAGGAGTAGCAGTGGGCACTGACGCCGACGAGGTAATGAAAGTCAGCACCGCTTCTGAATCCACGATCGCAGGCTTCTTGCCGGTAGCCGCAGCTGCGCCTGTGCCCGCAGCTCCACCCGCCACCGTGCCGATGGCGGCACCTTTGCCTCCACCTGCAATGGCTCCGATCACGGCCCCCAGAACAGCTCCGCCGCCGATTTTTGCCGCGTTGCTCTTCGCGTGCGACTCGCCCTTGAGCACCAAAGGCTCCACATTTATCGACGCCGCTACGGTTCCCGAACTTACCGTGTTCAGCACCAGGCCAAGTTCGCCGGGTTCACTCAGGCGTCCGGTGGGATGCACGTCCGTAACTCGGCCGATGACGTCGGCGCCTTTGGGGTATAGTTCCTTGCCATCCACCTGAATGGCATCATCCAGCGTGCCGCGAAAAGTATCTCCGACCTGGGACTTTTCACTGCTGAGGCTGTCGATCATGCGGACCCGGATCGACGTGCCGGAAGGAATCTCCAGGGACTTCTGGCCTTGCGCCGGCAGGGGCACGAGCGCCAGCAACAAAGACGTCAACCCCGCGCTCAGCAGCTGAAAATATTTGCCATTCATGTCTTTTTCACCTCGCTGAAGTTTCGGCAGGCCAGGCAAAGCAACGAAGCGGCGCTTCATAGTTGGGATGCAGGCGTCCTCGGTGTGGCTGCAGCAAAGCTTTGCGCCATCCCCACATCAAGTCTGCGTCCCGATGAAAATAAAGTACGAACAAGCCCAGAGACTTGCGGGAACCGTTCCCCGCGGACGAGTGGTGAGAACGATGTTGTAGTCTCCCGTGATTTCCAGATTGTCGAGCAGCGATGGCGAGGGCTGGGGGGCAACGGTGGCGAGGTAGGTCAGAAAGTCATGAATCTCCGCTCCTCCCCGATAATCCTGCGCCATGAAAGACAATTCGGCATTTGCCTCCGCGAAGTGCCAGCCCAAGGATGCCGCGGTGGCCACTGCATTTTCATAAGCCTGCTCGGAAACAATTCCCGGGGCGGGATTGTCGAAAACGAGGCGCAATCTGCGTTCGTCCTCGCGGCTGAATTCGCGGACTTTCAGCGACCCGGACTTGGCGGTGGCTTTCCAGTCGACGTGGCGCGCCGAATCTTCCGGCATGTACTCGCGAATGAGATACAGGTCGTCGCCGCGACCGCGGACAAAGCTTTCAAATTCGCCGGTGATCAGTGGAAGCACTTCAAAGAATTCGTCGGTCGCCTCTACCGGGGGGTAGACCAGGATCTCCCGCTGTAAAACCACGCGCCGAGTCTTGGTAAGAAAGGCAAAAGGAAAACGCGTGGCCAGGCCGAAACTATTCTGTTGGTAGCGGCCGCGGCGGGGAAAGCACAGCTCCAATTCGGCCGCGAGTTCGGCGGCGGCCGGAAGGTAAGGAAAGTACGCCGACTCGTCGAAGATTCCAGGCGGAGTGGAAGCGTCGACTGCCACGCGGCGAAACTGACGATCGGGCAGCGTGACCCATTGTCTGGCCACGGGCCGTCCGGGCGGAAAGCCAAAGGTCGTGCGCACTGATTGCCACTGCCTTGATGCCTTTGGTTGGATCGGTACCACGCTGATGGAGAACGAAGGCAGCCAGCGGGCGCGATTGCGGATCACGATCCTCCCCAGCGTCGGACGGCCGGCGAAAACCTGCTCGGGCAAGCGGATATCCAGCTCCAGAGCGCGCAGCACGATCGCCGAAGCCACGCCCGATACCAGGATGGCCGCCAGCATCGCAGCCACAATTACATAGAGGAGGTTGTTGCCGGTGTTCAGCGCGGCGACCCCGATGAGAAGGACAGTCACGACGTAAATGATTCCCACTGCAGTCACGTCGTAGTTGAAAGCGTCGCGGACCCGGCCTCCGGCTACGCGTCGCGCCAGGTAAGGAACCGTAGTCAGGCCGACGACAACCGCCAGGGTCAAGGCGATCGAAGCCATAATGACGGTAGTCCAAAGACTGCCCGACTCGCGCGCGACGGTGGAAAAGAGCGCGGCCGCGAACGCCAGGACGAGACCTAGGAGAGAGAGTAAAAATCGCTTCCAGATTTCCGGGATTTCGAACCGCAGCCGCGGCGCGCGCGGCCGAATAGACGCGGCTGGAGCCGCCGCTGCGGATATTACGGGATCAGCCATGGGCGCGATTCGCTGTTTGGAGGTTAGCACCGCGGTGACCGAGCATCAATCCGTTTTGGGTTGACCAGTAATGCGCCGTAACCATGCGGTTGCCTTCTCGGTGGCTTGATCGGCGGTGCGGCCTATCTTGGGAAAACGCTGGCGCAGCTTGGCCAACAAACGATGCGCCCAGGCATACTCCGAAGACAGAATGATCAAGCCGACAAGCAGAAAGAGCACACCCTGCAGCACCGGCAGAAAAAGGCCGACGATTCCCAACAGGATGAATCCCCAGCCCGCGATCAGGACGAGGATGCGCTTCGTCAAGGATTTCACGATAAATTGCGCCCTGTTTCAAGGTATCAGGAGGGCTGTACCTGTGGTGGAAATACGTTGGATCACGTCCTCGGTTTGCCGGCTTCGGACAAATCCCGGCGCAGGAATCCGAGCACGGCTGCGTTGAACGCTTCTGCGGCTTCTTCGTATGGCAGATGCCCGATGCCATCAAAGATCTCCAGCTGGCATTGCGTGAACTGCTGACGCAATCGGTCCGCCGAGTCAGGACTGACCGCCCCATCCCTGGTGCCCCAGAGCAGCAGAGTGGGGATATTCGTAATGCGGGGCAGAGCCGCCTCTAAGTCCGCCAAGTCGCGCTTCCACGACCCAACCGCGCCCAAGCTGTACTTGAGGGTGCCAGGGATTTTGAAAGCAGACGAATATCCGGCGAGCGTACCGGGAGGAATGCGCTGCGGATCGCCATAGAGGCGGCGCAGCAGAACGTCGTGGACGATTCCCAGCCCAGGCTCCAAGCGAAGCAGCAACCACGAAACCGGAGCACTGCTGAGAAACGGCGCGAGCCGCCGGCCATGGGCCGACCAGGGGTTCACCGGAGCCACCAGGACCAGAGTGCGCACGCGCTGAGGCGCGAGTGCAGCCGTCAACATGGCGACCGCGCCCCCGTGCGATGTTCCCAGAAGGTCGCAGGAGTCTATTCCCGCGGCGTCGAGAAAACGCAGCATGCGTTCAGCGTGGGCCCGGAAACTGCCATTGGTGTGGGGAGGCCGATCGGAAAAACCTGCACCCGGCATGTCCACCGCGTACGCTGTCGCCACCTCGCCCAGTACGGGCAGAGCGAATCGCCAGGAAAAAGAGTATCCCAGCAAACCATGCAAGAGGACCAAGGGTGGTCCCGAGCCGGCGCGCAGATAGCGCATGCGGTAACCGTCGAGGGTCAACCAGCATTCCTCGACGGCAATTGAATTTTGATCTTGGGCTTGGGCTTGGACTTCCGATGGGTTTGTCAACTTGGTTTCTTTTCGCGTCGGACAACTCGGCGACCGCGGCAATCCTCTATCTTAGTGATATCGCCTCAATTGCATTTTTTCAGCGGGGAGCTTTGGCTCTCCGCACTTTTTTGAACTGGGAATGTGCAATTCTAATCGGCCTCGGCTCAATTTGGGGCGTACTTAGCGGCCTTGGGGCCCCTTTGCGGGCTTTGCGGTTAAGAGCTCTCTAACCCCAGACGTAACCCCAAGGACACTACGAAAATGCGCTCCGCTCGCTTCGCGGGGGCTGTTCCCAATCCGGGAGCCGGCAGTCCCATAAGCTTTTGCTGCGCATAGAGTTACCAAACCCCACAGAAGCCTTCCAAAAAACGTAGCTTTACTTCCACAGCGCTTCTATAATCAGTAAAGTCTTTTGGTTGAAATGAGTTAGAGGTTCTATCTTGCGTCCTGCCGTGGCCCCCGACGTGCTTAGTCATCTCTCGGGTCTTTCCCCCGCCCTCAACCAGGAGCCGTTGCGGTCGATGAACCGGGACTTCCAAATCCGCTTTACAGCTGGGCTACTGATTCTTTTGACGACGGCGGCAGTCGTTCTAGCCTGGATCAACTTCCAAAAAGAGGCCGACTTCCAGATTCCTTCCGACGGCGTCTGGTGGATGGAAAAAGCTGGAAACGACGGTGGCCTGATTGCAAACCGGGTGGAGCCCAACGGGCCGGGCGAAAAAGCCGGTATTCGGGCAGGCGATCGGCTAGTCGCGATCAACCAGCATGAAGTCAACGACACTACCGCGCGTATGCGGCAGGTCTACCGGGTGGGAGCGTGGTCGAAGGCGACCTATTCCCTGGTGCGGCAGTCCGTTCCGCTGGACACCACTGTCATCCTCATTCCCGCCGAGCGCTCGCTGAACTTCTGGCTCCGCTTCATCGCCCTGATCTACCTCGGCATCGGGCTCTATGTTCTGCTGCGGCGGTGGACAGCCCCGAGTTCGACTCATTTCTACATTTTCTGCCTGGTCTCATTCATTTTTTACGCCTTCAAGTTCACCGGAAAACTGAACCAGTTCGACTGGATCATTTACTGGGGCAACGTTACAGCCTGGTTGCTGCAGCCGGCGTTGTTCCTGCATTTCGTCCTGACCTTCCCCGAGCGGCGCGCCTTTGTCCGCAAACATCGCTGGATCGTTCCGGCGATTTACGTCCCGGGAATGCTGCTGCTCGGAATGCACATCTTCGCGCTCAGGGTGTTGAAGGCCAGCGAGCGCGTGCGCTGGAACCTTGACCGGGTGCAGATGGGCTATCTGGCCCTGTTCTTCGTGATCGCAGCGGCGGTCTTGTGGGAGAGCTACCGCCGGGCCAGCACACCGATTCTGCGGCAGCAACTTAAATGGGTGACCCGCGGAACCATCCTTGCGATCGCGCCCTTCACGTTGTTTTACGTCATTCCCTACCTGACCGGCGCAATGCCCAGCTCGGCAATGAAGGTGTCTGTCCTGTCGCTGGGTCTGCTGCCCCTCACCTTCGGATACGCCATCTTCCGTTATCGCTTGATGGACGTTGATCTGATCTTCAAGCGCGGCATGGTCTACACCCTCGCCGCGGGCGCAATTGTCGGGGTTTACTTCGCAGTGGTGGCCGGAGTGGCGGAACTCGTCCACACCCAGGTGCCGAGTTCAGGGCCGTTCGGCCTGGTCCTGGCAATGGTGGTCACGGCGCTGCTGTTCGATCCCCTGCGTAAATGGATCCAGGAGCGCATCGACCAGTTCTTCTATCGCACCCGCTATGACTATCGCAAGACATTGATCGAGTTTGGACGCGAGCTCAGCGCCGAAACCGATCTCGATCGCATGCTGAGTTCGGTGGTCGACCGGCTGTCGCGGACGTTGTTGGTGGATCGCATGGCGATTTTCCTCTCCGCCGGCGAACCGCCCCAGTTCCTGCTGGCGACTTCTTTCGGCATGACTCAGACCAGCGGACTCGACTTGAACTTCCTGAGCGCTCCGCGGCCGGAGATCGAAGCGGGACATCTTTTCCTCGAGAATGTTCACCAGGTGCCGCGCGAGACCGCCAGCGCGCAGCAGACCATCGAAAAGCTGGATTTGAATTACTACATCCCTTGTCGGGCGCAACAGCGGACGATTGCATTCCTCGGCCTGGGCAAGACAGTTGAAGGTGATTTCCTCACCAGCGAAGACGTTGAACTTCTCGAGACCCTGGCCGGATATATCGGCATTGCCATCCAGAACGCGCGCTTGTACGCCTCCCTCGAGCAGAAAGTCGCAGAGTACGAACGCCTCAAAGACTTTAACGAAAATATCGTCGAATCGATCAACGTAGGCGTCATGGCGGTCGACCTGGCGGACCGCATCGAGTCCTGGAATTCTCAGATGGAAGTCATGTACGCGCTGCCCCGCTGGCAGGCGCTGACCCGGCCTTTGAGCGAAGTGTTTCCCGCGGAGTTCGTGCAGGAGTTCTACCGGGTACGGCAGAATCCCGGCATCAACAACCTGTACAAGTTCCGGCTGGCGACGCCGACCGGCGAGAGCCGCATGGTCAACGTGGCCATCGCGCCGCTGGTCACACGGAAGTTCAACGTGATTGGGCGGCTGATCATCGTCGACGACATCACGGAACGCATCGATCTGGAATCGCAGCTCTCGCAGGCCGACAAGCTTTCTTCAATTGGTCTTTTGGCGGCGGGAGTGGCGCACGAAGTCAACACACCTCTAGCCGTCATCTCCTCCTACGCCCAGATGCTTTCCAAGCAACTGCAGGACGATCCGCAAAAAGGCGGGCTGCTCGAAAAGATTACGCGACAGACTTTCCGGGCCTCGGAGATCGTGAATAACCTGCTGAATTTCTCGCGCACCAGCGGCACGGAATTCACCGAGGTAAACATCAACAAGATCATCGCCGACACGATGGCGCTGCTGGAACACCAGTTCAAGATCACCAAGATAAGAGTCGAGGACGAACTGGCGGGGCATCTCCCACTCATCAGTGGAAATCCGGGCCGCTTGCAGCAAGTTTTTCTGAACCTGTTCCTGAACGCCCGAGACGCCATGCCCGAAGGCGGCACGCTCCGTGTGGCCACATCGAACGGCGATGGAGTGAGCGTCGTTGTCTCCGACACTGGCACCGGTATCGCCCAGGAACATATTCAGCGCATCTACGATCCGTTCTTCACCACCAAATCCGCGCCACGCGAAGGCCAGGGCAAGGGTACGGGCCTGGGGCTGTCGGTGACCTACGGAATTATTCAGGAGCATGCCGGAAAGATTCGCGTGGAAAGCCATCCCGGCCAGGGCACGACGTTCTATCTGGATTTCCCGCTTACGAGGAAGGCTGTCAATGTCTGAATTGGCCACGATGCCGCGTCATAACGTAGGCGAGAGTTCGTCTGCGGGCTCGGTGCTGATCATCGACGATGAAGCGGCCATCCGAGAATCGCTGGAAACTTTGCTGGAAATGGAAGGCTACGAAGTGCAATCGGCTGCCACGGCCGATGAGGGTCTGAATCGCATCGGAAGCCGGCCCTACGATCTCGTTCTGCTTGACCTGGCGTTGCCCGATCGCAATGGCATCGATCTGCTGGCCGAGCTGCACGTGCATGATCCGCAGCTGGCCGTCATCATGATCACGGCCTACGGGACCGTAGAAAATGCGGTGAAGGCGATGCAGGCTGGAGCCACGAACTTCGTCCAGAAGCCGTGGGACAACGAAAAATTGCTGGCCGACATTCGCACCGCTGTGGCCCGCCACCGCACCGAAGCGGAGAACGTCCAGCTCAAACGCGCGCTGAAGCAACGTTACAACTTTGAAAACATCGTGGGCAAGAGCGAGCCCATGTTGAGGATTTTTGATCTGGTGGCACAGGTCGCTCCCAGCCGCTCCACCATACTTTTGCAGGGCGAGAGCGGCACCGGCAAAGAGCTGATCGCCAAAGCCATTCACCTGAACTCACCGCGCCGCGACCGCGCATTTGTGCCGGTGAACACGGGCTCGATGCCGCCCGACTTGCTCGAATCCACTCTGTTCGGGCACGTCAAGGGCGCCTTCACCAGCGCTATCGCCTCGAAAAAAGGTCTATTTGAAATTGCCGACCGGGGAACTTTGTTCCTGGACGAAATCGGCACCATGAGCATGGACACGCAGAGCAAGATTCTGCGAGTGCTGCAAGATCGAAAATTCATGCACCTGGGTGGCGTGCATGAAATTCAAGCCGACGTGCGCATTATCGCAGCCACCAACGTCGACTTGAAACAACTGGTGCGCGAAGGCCGGTTCCGCGACGATCTCTTCTATCGACTGAATGTGATTACGGTTGATCTTCCGCCGTTGAGACAACGAAGAGAAGACATCCCTCTGCTGGTGGACTTCTTCCTGACGCGATATTCGGAAGAAAACGAACGCCCGCGGCGCCGAATGACGCCGGAAGGGCTTCGCCCATTGCTTTCCTACTCGTGGCCGGGAAACGTGCGGGAACTGGAAAATGTAATTGAAAGAGCGGTGGTCCTTTCCTCCAGCCAGGACGTCGGAGCCGACCTCCTGCCCGATGTGATCGTGGGCCGCGGCACTCCGGTTCCGATGATGGAACATCGCGGCGACGCTTCCCTGTTCGACATCGTGGAAGACTGCGAGCGCCACATCATCCTCGACATGCTGGAGAAATGTAACTGGAACCAGACCGAGGCCGCCGAACGCTTCCACGTGCCCCTCTCCACCCTGAACCAGAAAATCAAACGCCTGAACATCGAGATCAAGAAAAAAGTTCGAGAGTAAGCTGTCAGCTCTCAGCTCCCGCCTTTCAAGTTTGCCACCCGGATTCGGAGTCATCCTGAGGGACTTTAGTCCCGAAGGACCTGGCGTGTATCTGTATGGAGGCTCGGCTCAGCACGAGCATTTCCGTTACACGCAAGATGCTTCGCAAGCTCAGTATGACGGCTCCATAAGAGCAAGTGGAACTCGATCTCAATTCACTTACTCTGTGTAATACCCGGGTCCTTACCTGTTGGGCACCGAGCTGAAAGCTGAGAGCTGATAGCTGACAGCTTCTCTGCTATAGTTCCTCACATAGAGGCCACCCTGCATGGCAGCTGGGGACATACAGATCCCGCTCAGATCGCCCGCTGAATTCGCCAAGGAGAAGGTCAAGGCGCTGCAGGACTATGCCCTGCTCGTGGGTCAGTCCCTGGCCAATCTTTTCCGCCGCCCCTTATACGTCACCGACATGATTCAGCAGGCCGACCTGATCGGGGTGGGTTCGCTGCCGATCGTCATCCTCACCGGCGGCTTCACCGGCGCGGTGCTCGCGCTGAACAGCGCCAGCACACTGTCGCGGTTCGGTTCGCTCACTCTCATCGCCCAGCTGGTATCGGTTGGAATGGTCACCGAGCTGGGACCGGTCATCACCGGGCTTATGGTGGCGGGTCGTAACTCTTCCGGCATGGCCAGCGAACTCGGGTCCATGACCGTGACCGAGCAGATTGATGCCATGCGCGCGCTGGGCACCGACCCAACCAAAAAGCTGGTAACGCCGCGCGTGGTGGCAACTGTGGTCATGCTGTTTTTTCTGACCATCATCTCCGACCTGCTTGGGCTGGTAGGCGGAAACATGGTCTCCAGCCTGCTGCTGGGGCTGGATTCGCGACAGTATTGGACCTCGGCTTGGCAGTCGCTGGTCTGGCGCGACGTATCGACCGGGTTGATCAAGCCTGTGCTCTTTGGATTTGTGATCTCTACCGTCGGCTGTTACTTCGGCATGTCGACACGCGGCGGCACCCAAGGCGTGGGACGCTCGACGACACAGGCGGTCGTCGTCGCATCCGTACTGATCCTGGTCGTCGATTTCTTTGTCACCAAGCTGATCATCGCTCTGTTGGGGTACCGGTAAATCATGTCAGCGCCCACGCTGCCGCTTGACCAACCCGCAGTTGCCGCCAAACCGCAAGGCGACGAGGCCATCCGGTTCGAAAATGTGACTCTCGCATTTGACGATAAGGTGGTCCTGGACAGCATTTCGTTCCGGCTGCCGCACGGAGAGACCAAGGCCATCTTCGGGGTTGCGGGTTCGGGCAAAAGCACCATTCTCAAACTGGCCATGGGTCTCATCAAACCGGACGCGGGACGAATCTATGTGCTCGGCCAGGAAGTAACGGAGATGAGCGAAAACGATTTGTTCGGCTTGCGCCGGCAGATCGGCATGGTTTTTCAGGAGAGCGCGCTTTTCGATTCTCGCACGGTCCGGGAAAATGTCGCCTTCCGTCTGATGGAGGAAGGAAATGTATCCGAGGATGAGATCGAACGCCGGGTGCGTGAAGCTCTGAGCTTCGTGGAGCTGGAACGGACGGTGGACATGTATCCTTCGGAACTTTCTGGCGGAATGCGGCGCCGGGTGGCCATTGCGCGCGCCATCGTGACCCGGCCGGAAATCCTGCTTTATGATTCGCCCACCGGCGGATTGGACCCGGTGACCTCAACCACAATCGTGGAACTCATTGTGAAACAGCGCGACGTGTACAAAACCAGCGCGCTGCTGGTAACCCATCGCCTGCAAGATGCGTTTATTATGGCCTCGCACTACTTCGATCGCAATTCCAACAAGATGATGCCACTGCCCAAGGGCGTGCATTGCGAAGTACCCATGGCATTTCTCATCCTGCGCGACGGGAAAGTCATTTTTGACGGCGATATTGATGAGTTGGCGCGCACGCGGGATGAGTATATCCGGGAGTACATCGCGTAGTAGCTTCTGGCTTCTGGCTTCTGGCTACCTGTCATCCTGAGCGGAGTAGCTGCTTCGCTTCGCGAAGCAGCCGCGGAGTCGAAGGACCCCTACCCTCTAAAACAGGCGGACGGTACGTTGCACTTGTGGAGCTGCGGGCGATGGCGAGAACTATAGCTCCTTGCACTAGCCTTGCGGTGGCGGTCCTTCGACTCCTCCGATCCTTCGCGATGTTAAAGGAACGGACTCGTTCAGGATGGCAGAGGGTTGAGAATTGAATGAAGCAGGCTAGCTGGCCTTGGCTCCCTCGACCGCGGCCTTGCGCCGGGCGGCCAGATTCGTTTCCATGCGCTTCAGGAACTCGCGGCTCTTTTTCGTGCTCATGATCAAGCTTTCCACGTCAGCAAACAATCCGGGATTCCCTATCCTCTCCCGCAATTCTTTCAGGAACGGCTTCATCTTCGCATAAATAAGGACCATCTCCCCGCAAAAGCTGGGCTCCAAGAACATTTCGCGGTTGAGGGTGCCGTGACGCACCAGCGAGGCGGCTATGCTCCAGTAACCTACCACCTGCCGCATCCAGTTGTTCTCGGGCGTGCCAAACGCGCCTGAGACTTTCATGAAGTCGTCCGCAGACTGAGGAGAAAACGTCACCACCCACCAGTGACGCGCCTTACGCAGCTCAGCTTCGCGGCGGAGATCGTATAGCTTCAGAATGAGTTGTGCATCGGCCGCGGTGGGTTTTGCCATTCGGTGCCTCGCAGTCTAGTCGGTCGTTCGCTGCACTGGAGCACGAGCGTGGGGGCTCGCGCCTACATTGGATAAGAGCCTATGTTGTGGATGATGCTGACGCCGCTTCCACCGGTACCTCGCGCTCGAAGTCGCATTCCTTATTCGGGCATGCGATAACCGGGCCCGCCTTCAACATTTTCTCCAACAGATATTCGCTGCCGCAACTCGGACACTTTTCCGCCAGGGGTTTGCCGGCGGAGGTGAACTTGCACTTGGGGTAATTGCCGCAGCCGTAGAAAGTGTTTCCCTTGCGCGCCTTCTTCTCCACAATTTCGCCATCTTTGCAGAGCGGGCACTTCACGCCGATAAAGTTCTGCTTCACATATTTGCACTCAGGATATCCGCTGCAAGCGGTGAACTCGCCAAAGCGCCCATGGCGGATCATCATGTTGCGTCCGCATTTGGGGCAGAGTTCGTCAATCGGAATGTCAGGAACTTTCTTGCCTTGATCGAGCCGGCGCGTGGTCTTGCAGTCGGGATATCCCGTGCAAGCCATGAACTGGCCGAAGCGTCCGCGCTTCAGGACCATCACCCGGCCGCAGTTTTCACAATATTCTTCTTGCGTCGTTTCCTGAATGTCCGCCGAATCGAGGTCCGGCAGGTTGATCGGATTTTCCTTAGTGAAGGTACAGCTGTCGGGGTTCTCCTTGTCGTAGGAGCTGCAGGCATAGAACGATCCGTGCTTGCCCCACTTGATGACGAGCGGGGAGCCACAGCGTTCGCACTTTTCATCGGTCGGCTTCTCCATCCGCTTGATGTTCTCCATATGCTTTTCGGCATACTTGAGGTCTTTAGCGAATCGCTTGTAGAAGCCGCTCAGCGCGTCAGTCCAGGTTTCCTTGCCTTCTTCGATTTCGTCCAGCTCTTCTTCGAGGCGCGCTGTGTATTCAACGTCGAAGATGTCACGGAAATTCTCCACCAGCAGATCGGTCACGACCAAGCCGATTTCGGTGGGGGAGAACTTGCCGCCCAGCTTCTGCACATACTGCCGTTCCTGAATGGTGCTGAGAATCGCGGAGTACGTGGAAGGACGGCCAATGCCACGTTCTTCCAGCTCTTTGACCAGCGACGCTTCGTTGTACCGCGGCGGAGGTTCGGTGAAGTGCTGTTCCGGTTTGAGTTCCCGCAGCGTGAGTTTCTGTCCGGGCTCGAGCGGCGGCAGCTTGTGCTTGAGTTCTTCTTCTTCCTCGTCCTTGGCATCTTTCGCTTCTTCGTACACTTTCAGGAAGCCGTCGAACTTGAGCACAGAACCGGTGACGCGGAACCAGAAAGTCTCGGCGCCGGATTTGGCATCGATGTCCACGGTGGTCTGATCAAAAACTGCCGGGGTGATCTGCGAAGCTACGAAGCGCTGCCAGATCAGCTTGTAGACTTTGAATTCATCTTCTTTCAGATATTGCTTAATCTGATCGGGATGGCGCATCGCCGAGGTAGGGCGAATGGCTTCGTGCGCCGCCTGCGCCGCTTTCTTTTCTTTGTAGACGTTCGCCGTTTCGGGCAGGTAATCCTTACCGTATTGCGACGAAATGTATTCGCGCACCTCCGCCAGCGCTTCATTGGAAACGCGGGTGGAATCGGTACGCATGTAGGTGATGAGACCGACCGAGCCTTCCTCACCCAGTTCCACGCCTTCGTAAAGGCGCTGCGCGATCATCATGGTGCGCTTCACGCTGAAACGAAGTTTGCGCGAGGAATCCTGTTGCAGCTTGCTGGTAGTAAACGGTGGAGTCGCGTTCCGGCGGCGCTCCTTGCGATCGACGGTGCGGACCAGCCAGTCGGCTTTTTCCAGGGCGGCGCGGATTTTCTCCGCGTCCTCGCCGTTGTGCACTTCGACCTTCTCTTCACCCTTGCCGATGAAGCGGGCATCGAACGCCGGAGGTTTCGGACCTGCCAAGTGGGCGTCGATGGTCCAGTATTCAACTTTCTGGAACGCCTTGATTTCGCGTTCGCGTTCGACGATGAGGCGCAGGGCGACAGTCTGGACCCGGCCGGCGGACAACCCGCGCCGGACCTTGTCCCATAGAAGCGGAGAAACCTGATAGCCGACCAGGCGGTCGAGCACACGCCGGGCCTGCTGAGCGTCGACCAGGTTCTGATCGATGTCGCGGGGATGCTCGAAAGCCTCCTGCACGGCGCGCTTAGTGATCTCGTTGAAAGTCACGCGGCGGATGCGGTCGGGCTCGTCGCTATCCTTCTTCTTCTTTTTCTTTTTGCCTTTGTTTTCCTCGCCCAGTTCTTCGGCGAGATGCCACGCGATGGCTTCGCCTTCGCGGTCCGGGTCAGGCGCGAGGTATATGTTGTCCGCCGACAAGGCCAGCTTCTTCAGCTTGGCAAGAACCTTCTCCTTGCCGGGAATGACGATGTATTCGGTCTCGAATTCGTTGTCGATATCGACGCCCAGCGTGCTCTTGGGCAGATCCTTGACGTGTCCGAGCGAGGCTTCGACGGTGAAGCCCTTGCCCAGATATTTCTGGATGGTCTTGGCCTTAGCCGGCGACTCGACGATGACTAAACCTTTAGACAATGTGTCCTCTGATGGTGGTTACTGGTTTTGAAGCTAGCATGAATGCGGTGAAAAAAGCTATCAGCTCTCAGCTTTCAGCTCTCAGTGCTCTGCTTTCAACTTGTGTATCAGAGACGCCAGCATCTTTTTTACTTCGATCACTTCGCTCGAAAGCCGCTGAAAATCAAGAGACTTCATCATTTCCAGGTCGCGCGCCAGAAGCAATTGGTACTCCAGTTCACTGGCTGATCCCATCGCAATTTGCAAGAAGCGCCCCAGTTCGATGTCCCCTTTTCGGCAACATCCCTCAGCAATGTTTGTACCGATGGACGCCGAAGATCTCCGCATCTGACTCGTCAATCCGTAAAGCTCATCCCGCGGAAACCCCTTGCTGGACTTGTATACATCAAGGGTCAAGACGTGCGCCTTTTCCCAAACTTTCAAGTTTCTGAAACTCTGCATGTTCGCCTCGTCTGCCAGGGTTTACTGAGAGCTGAAAGCTGACAGCTGATAGCCGCCTTAGAAGCTCCTCACAAAATTCTTCCCCGGCATCTGCTTCACCTTCCCGGCCAGCTCCAGCTCGAACAATGCGGCGAAGATTTCGGAGGACGACATATCCAACTCCAGCAGCTCCACAATCTCGTCGATGTGGGTGGCTTCGTCGGCTTTCAGGAGTTTCAGGATCTTTCTTTCGTGTGGGGGCAGCTCACTTTCCCCGAATAGAGATGCAGTCTTACCCACTTGCGATTCATCGCCGTTGGCGGGAGTCAGCGCAAGTCGTACTGCAGCAGGGAGTTCTTCCCAGACGTCCTCCCAGGTCGCAGTCAGCTTGGCGCCCTGTTTGATTAGGGTGTTCGGGCCCCACGAATTCTTGTTGGTGACATTGCCGGGGACGGCGAACACCTCGCGATTCTGCTCCAGAGCGCAGCGTGATGTGATCCTCGTACCGCTGTATTCTGCGGCTTCCACTACTAATACACCGATCGAAATTCCGCTAATGATGCGATTGCGGATAGGAAAATTCTGTGGCGCGGCAAATGTGTTCATGGGAAATTCGGAAATCAAGGCACCGCCTAATGCCAGCATCTGCTCCGTCAACCGGCTGTTCTCCTTGGGATAAATAATGTCCACGCCGGTGCCGAAAACTGCCACGGTTTTTCCTTTAGCATGAATGGCGCCACGATGGGCAGCCGCATCCACCCCGCGGGCCAAGCCGCTGAAAATTACCAGGCCGCGGTTGGCAAGATCACATGCCAGCCGCTCCGCCATCCCCAGTCCGTAAGGCGTGGGATGCCGAGTGCCGACAACTGCGATCCCCGGCTGGGCGATCACGTCCACATTTCCTCTCACATACAGAACCAGCGGAGGATCGTAGATCTGCTTCAGTTGTGCCGGATACGTCAGGTCATCCATGCAGACGACGGAAACACCGGCCGCCGCAACCTTTCCCATTTCGTCATGCGCCGATTCCATCGACTGGCCGGTGCCCAGCGATTGCGCGGAAACGGTCTGAATGCCGGTAGCTTCGAGCTCGGTCAGGGAAGCTTTGAAAATGCCCTGAACACCGCCAAAGTGTTCAACCAACCGCCGCGCTCGGGTTGGACCCAATCGGGGAGTCAGCGCTAAAGCCAGCCAGTGTAGGGCGAGACTCTCGCTGGGTCGGGGGCTCACGGCCAAAGCTTCGGGCACTTTACACCTCCGCATCGTCGGACCTGCGGACTCTATACATCCGCAAAAAACGATGTCAAGGTCACCCGACACATAGCTCTGTTAAAATCAAACATCGGCCTGCATGAGACGCCCTCGCATTTCCGCGATTTCCTACCTTAATACCACGCCGCTGATGTGGGATTTCGAGCACGGAGAGGCGGGCGCCGACTTCGAGATTTCTTACACGGTCCCATCCCAGTGCGCTGCCGCCCTGGCGGCAGGTTCCGCGGATATCGGCATCATCCCGGCGGCCGCTTATGCCAGCATTCCGGGGCTGGCCATCTTGCCCGGAGTAGCGATCGCTTCGCGGCGGCCGGTTCGTTCGATTCTTCTGGTCAGCAAGGTCCCTCTGGAGCAGATTCGGTCGGTTGCACTCGATACTTCTTCTCTCACTTCCGTGGCCTTAACTAAAGTATTGTTCGCGAAATGGTGGGGTCCGGGGAGGACGTTCACCTCCATGGCTCCGGAGATAGAAATAATGATGGCGGAACATGACGCCGCCCTGGTGATCGGCGACCCCGCTTTAAGAGTCGAGCGTTCTCGTTATCTGACTTATGACTTGGCCGAAGAATGGATACGTCTCACCGGGAAGCCGTTCGTGTTCGCCTTTTGGGCGGTGCGACAGGCGGCTTTGAGGAATGCCCCTCTCGATTTGGCCGCCATATTTCAGGATTCACGTGACCACGGTTTGCAGCCCCTCAACCTGGCGTGGATCTCCCGGGAATGGGCGCCCCGCGTGGGTTTGAGCCCGGCCGAAGTAAAAGCCTATCTGACGGAAAGTATCTACTATGATCTCGACGCCGCCTGTCTAGACGGGTTGCAACTTTTCTATCGATACGCCAGCGAATGCGGCGTATTGCCGGCGGCGCCCGAGTTGCGGTTTCTCGATATCGCCAAAACTGCCGCAAGCTAGCGACTTCAGTTTCGCCGTACCACTCGTGCCTGATCAGTTGCCTCTAAGGTGGAAATGCTGACCCACATTCACTTCCTGTTCGCCGTGTCGGTATTAACCAGACTTCGCCATCTGGGGGGAGTGGGCTTGATTCTTTTGGCGCTCGCCGACAACTCGGTTGTGCCCCTGCCCGGCAGCATGGACGTTCTCACCATTCTTCTAGCCGCCCGCCACAGCAACTTGTGGTGGTATTACGCATTCGTGGCCACGGTCGGCGCCGTCATCGGTGGCTACATCACCTACGGTTTGGCACGGAAGGGCGGCAAGGAAGCGTTTGAACGCAAGCTGTCAAAAAAAACAGCGGCGAAGGTATTCAAGCGATTTGAGCGCTGGGGCTTTTTCGCCGTGGCCGTGCCGGCTCTGTTGCCTCCGCCATTTCCGATTGTCCCTTTTCTGCTGGCAGCCGGCGCCCTGCAATACTCCCGCCAGAAGTTCGTGGCAGCGCTGGCGCTGGGACGCGGAATCCGCTTCACCATCGTGGCCGGACTGGGCGCAATTTACGGCCGGCACATCGTCCGGTTCTTTTCCCGATACTACAAACCGGCGCTTTTTACGCTGATTGGGCTGGCGGTGATCGCCGGAATCCTTTCGCTGGTTCAGTATTACCGCTACAAAAGCCGGATGGCGACGGCTTAACCTCCTATCGCTTTTCTTTGCGAACTTGGCGGAGTCCTTTGCGCGCTTTGCAGTAAAGCTCTTAACCGAAGAGGACGCAAAGTTGTGGTAGTAGGTCAGTTTGATCGCTACGGCATTGTCATTCCGAAGCGCGGCCGTAGCGCGCGAGGAATCTGCTGTTTGGCGCCGAAGCAGATTCCTCACCGATGAGTCGCTTCGGAATGACAATGGTCAGAGTAATGGATTTCATGAAACTGACCGTACTACCAAAGTTGTAGTCTGCTTGGAGATAGCGCTCTGCCTCCGTTAGAATCTCTAGTGCAGTCTGTAAGCCATGTCCCTGACCAAACAGCAAGCCCTCGACCTGTTCCGCTCCGACGACCTTATCGGCATCGGCATGGAAGCTGACGCAGTGCGCCGCCGGCTTCATCCCGAAGGCGTCGCCACGTACGTTATCGATCGCAACATTAATTACACCAATTTTTGCACCGAGTATTGCACCTTCTGCGCTTTCTACCGGCCCTTGAAGGGACCGGCCGCCAAAGAGGGATACATCCTCGAATTCGACACCATTTACGACAAGATTCGGGAGACCGTTGAACTGGGGGGCACGGGCGTGCTGATGCAGGGTGGTTTGCATCCCGATCTCAAGATCGAGTGGCACGAGAAGATGTTGAGCGGCATCAAGCAGCGTTTTCCGAAGGTTCATCTGCATTGCTACTCCGCGTCGGAAGTCATCGCCATTGCGGAATACAGCGCATTGAGCATCCGCGACACCATCACTCGGCTGCGCGATGCAGGACTCGACTCCATCCCGGGAGGCGGCGCTGAAATCCTGGACGATGAAGTGCGCTACAAGATTGCCCGCCTCAAGTGCCTGACCGAAGACTGGATCAACGTGCATCGCACGGCGCACCAGTTGGGCATGCGGACCACGGCTACCATGATGTTCGGTGTGGGCGAGAACATTGAAAATCGGGTCAATCATTTTCAGAGACTCTACGAGTTACAGGAAGAAACCGGCGGCTTTACCGCATTCATCCCATGGAGCTTCCAGCCTCACAACACCGCCCTGGGCGGCCGGCATTGGGACGAGGCCACGGCCGTCGAATATCTAAAAGTCCTGGCCATTTCCCGGCTGTATCTCTCGAACTTCCTGAATGTGCAGTCGAGCTGGGTCACCCAGGGATTGAAAGTCTGCCAAATGGGTTTGCGGTTCGGCGGCAACGATGTAGGGTCGGTGATGCTCGAAGAAAATGTCGTGCGCGCTGCCGGTGTAACCAACTGCACCACCGAAGAAGAACTGCGCCGCATCATCCGCGATGCCGGATTCAAACCCGCCCAGCGGGACACTCTTTACCGCACTTATTTCCTGAACTAGCATTCTCGCTTGGCCGTGTGGGGACGGGCGCCCCGCCCGTGCGGCGGAGCAAAGCTTTGCACGGTTTTGCTAACCGCAACCAGACAAAAGGCGAGCTCCGCTCGCCTGCCCGGACGAGGACGTCCGGGCCCTACGTGGTTCGTGGTTTCTCCTGGGTCTGAGCGGCCTTTCCGGTACAATGATTTCGCCGGATCGGCCAATAAACAATCACCGGATAAGGACTTTTCCCTGGGCGTTCCTTCCATCTCACCTTTTGTGATTGCCGCTTTCGTGGCCTCAAAAGGCATCGGCCAGTACATTCGCCAGCATTTTCTCGACACCACTTTCAGGGGCCTCTATCACGCCAACGCGTTCGACATGGCGTTGCTGATCCCGTACTTCATTGTGCTAATCCTGCTGGCTTCGTACGGTCTGCATCGCTATGTGCTGGTGTATCTCTATTACAAGCACAGGAAGAATCGCACGATAGAGCCGGCTGGACATTTTTCGGATTTGCCCCGGGTCACGGTGCAGCTCCCTATTTTCAACGAGCAGTTTGTGATCGAGCGGTTACTGGATGCGGTTTGCCGGCTGCAGTATCCGTTCGACAAGCTTGATGTGCAGGTACTGGACGATTCCACCGACGAAACTCAGGATGTCGCCCGGGCCCTGGTCGAGCAATATGCCGCCCGCGGCTTTCCTGTCACTTATCATCACCGGAGCAATCGGGAGGGCTTCAAGGCGGGTGCGCTGGCGGAGGGACTGAAAAGCGCCAAGGGCGAGTTCATTGCCATATTCGACGCCGACTTTGTTCCCCCCGAAGATTTCCTGATGCGCACAATTCACCATCTGACCGACCCAAAAATCGGCATGGTGCAAACCCGCTGGACCCACATCAATCGCAACTATTCGTTTCTTACCGAGGTTGAAGCCATTCTGCTGGACGGGCATTTCGTGCTGGAACATTCCGGACGCGCCCGCAGCAATGTCTTTTTCAATTTCAACGGGACGGCGGGAATATGGCGCCGCAGCGCGATCGACGAAGCCGGAGGCTGGCAGCACGATACGCTCACGGAAGACACCGACCTTTCCTACCGTGCTCAACTTAAGGGTTGGAAATTTATCTATCTGCAGGACGTAGAATGTCCGGCCGAACTCCCCGTGGAAATGACCGCGTTCAAGACCCAGCAGGCGCGCTGGGCGAAGGGTCTGATTCAGACGGCGAAGAAGATTCTGCCGAGCGTGATGAAGAGCAACCAGCCCTTTCGGGTCAAACTGGAGGCCTGGTACCACCTGACTGCGAATCTGAGCTATCCCTTGATGGTCGTGCTTTCCGTGCTGTTGCTGCCCGCCATGATCATTCGCTTCTATCAGGGGTGGTTTCAGATGTTGTACATCGACCTGCCGCTGTTTATGGCGTCAACTTTTTCGATCTCCAGCTTTTATCTGGTCTCTCAACGCGAACTTTTCCCCCGCAGCTGGCCGCGGGCCCTGCTTTATCTTCCTTTCCTAATGGCGCTGGGGATTGGACTGACCATTACCAACACGCGAGCGGTGTTGGAGGCGCTGGTGGGACAGAAGTCGGCTTTTGCGCGTACTCCCAAGTACCGGGTTGAATCGAAGAAAGACCGGATCAACGCGACGAAGTACCGGCGCCGGCTGGGCTGGGTGCCGTGGGTCGAGCTTTTGATCGGCACCTACTTCGCGCTTACGGTCTACTATGCCATCGCGAACGAAAATTACATTACCGTGCCCTTTCTGGTTTTGTTCGTCCTCGGCTACTGGTACACGGGATTGATGTCTTTGTTACAGGGCCGCTTCTCGGGCCTGTCTCTGGGCGCGGAGACTCATACCAAGCCATTTCCAGTTGGGGTGTAAAAACTGGAGCATGGGCTTACCGCCCGTGCCTACGGCAAGACGGGCGAGTACGCGCGTCCTCCATTCAATTCCTTTCTTTTCGTTGCACATAGGTTTAGAATCCGTACCGTTTCGCGTCCAATCGGACGCGGTCGCGTCTGTTCGCGAAGGAGGATCCGATGCGCCACCTCACGGTACCTTCCCGAGTAGTCTTCGGCATTCTGCTGGTTTTCCTGATCAACTGTGGAACCGGCCACGATTCCGATGAGAAATATTTCCTGATCTCGACCAACGTCAAAATTCCTTACTGGCAGGCCGGCGCGGCCGGCCTGTTTCAGGCTGCCCAGCAACTGAAAGTTCGTTCCGAGTTCGCCGGTCCGGACAGCTACGATCCCAAGGCGGAGCAGCAAGCGTTGCAGCAGGCCATACAGAGCAAAGCCAGCGGAATTTTGATTTCGGTGGCGGATCCGGCCATGATGAAAGACGATATCGATCGCGCCATCGCCGCCGGCATTCCCGTAATCACGGTGGACTCGGACGCGCCTGCCAGCAAGCGGCTACTCTTTATTGGCACCGACAATTACCATGCCGGCCAGATTGGAGGCGAGCGTCTGGCCAAGGAATTGAATGGCAAAGGGAATGTGGTCGTCTTTACCATTCCCGAGCAGGCCAATCTCAAGGAGCGTTTGCGCGGCTATCGTGATGCGCTCGAGGCCTCGCCGCAGATAAAGATTACCCGGGTCGTGGATATGAAGGGCGATTCCCGCGTGGCCTTCGATACCGCCACCGAGATTGTGGGCAACGACAAAAAAGAACACACCGACGCTTTCGTATGCCTGGAGGCCCTCGCGGGTAAAGAAGTCGCCACCGTGCTCAACCAACATGCGGTCAAGGACAAGGTCGTCATGGCGATGGACACCGATGAAGACACGCTTTCCTGGATCCAGAAGGGCGTGATCGCGGCCACCATATCGCAGAAACCTTATACGATGAGCTTCGTCGGATTAAAAATGCTGGACGATCTCTACCACCACAAACTATCCACGCTCAGCAATGACTGGGCCAAGGACAGCTTCGCTCCGATTCCAAGTTTTGTGGACACAGGATCGGCATTGGTGGATAAAACCAACGTGGATGCACTGATTGCAGCGAGCAAATCTGTAACCAGCAATACCAAGTAAAATCGGCGTGATGAACAAAGGGACACTGAATGCGTAAGGTCTTGCTGGTTTTTTTTCTTTTTTCCCAACTCATCTGGGCTCTCGACCGTCAACCGAACTCCGACTTTCGCCTGCGCCGGCAATCGCTGGCCAGCAAGGCCAATGGCAGTACAGTTCTGCTGTTTGCATCGAACGAGGCCGAAGGCCCGAACGATCTTTACGGCTACCGTCCTGACGACAATTTTTTCTATCTCTCCGGCTGGAGCGAGCCGGGCGCCGCGCTGCTGATCACTGGCAGCGCCAACTCCACCGATCACCCCTACACGGAAATCCTGTTTCTCCCCAATCACAATCCTTCGCAGGAAAAATGGACCGGGCCGAAACTCGGCGCGGACACTCCCGACGCAGGCAAAATCACCGGCTTCGACCACGTGGAGGTTCTGGACAACCTGCGCACCGAGCTGGTGCGTTTACTACCAGTAAAGAGAGCGACCGTCTTTACGGATGTTGTAACTGGCGACGAGATTTCAAACTCAGCGGCTCCACTGGACTGGCTGAAACGCGCTAACGCATTTCCCGTCGGGGTCTCGTTCCAGGATGTGCGGCCGATGTTGGCTTCACTCAGGACTTATAAAGACTCTGGAGAAATGGAACGCATCCGTCACGCCACGGACGCTTCCATCGCTGCGCATTTTGCCGCGATGCATACCGTGAAACCAGGTGTGACTGAGCGTGAGGTTTCTGCCCTCATGCAGTACGAGTGGGGTAAACGCGGCTGTGAACGCCCGGCTTATGCGCCGATTGTGGGCTCGGGCTTCTATTCGACCGTGCTGCATTATTCGGAGGATTCCGGCACGATGCAGTCCGGAGATCTGGTCGTGATCGACGCTGCGGGCGAATACTCGATGTACGCCTCGGACATCACTCGCACTCTGCCGGTGTCGGGGAAGTTCACGGCGCGGCAGCGCGAGATTTACGACATTGTTCTTGGAGCGCAACAGGCCGCAGCTGCGGCATTCCAGTCAGGCAAGTCTAATCTGCGGCGCGACCGCCCAAATTCTCTCCACGATGTGGCTTACAACTACATCAACACCCATGGCAAAGACCTGCATGGCGAGCCGCTGGGAAAATATTTTATTCATGGGCTAGGCCACTACGTGGGATTGAACGTGCACGATGCCGGTGACTATGACGTTCCTCTGGGGCCCGGGAGTGTCTTTACTCTTGAACCGGGTATCTACATTCCGGAAGAAAAGCTGGGGGTACGAATCGAAGACATTCTCTATGTGGATCAAGATGGCAAGTTGATTAACCTGACCGGCAATCTGCCACACACCGCCGACGATGTCGAGCATGCCATGGCGGGGAAGTGAAAAACGAGATTTGAGCCGCGAAAGCGGTGCAGGAACATAGCCCGGGGCGTAAGCCCCGGGTGAGTGGCGCGCATCTTTCCCCCTGCGGGGCTGTGTAACCCTCACACATGTTGACCCAGGGCTTGCGCCCTGGGCTACATTCTTGCCGCCGCTTCGCGGCGCGTTACGAATTGACCAGCAACGGGCTAACACTTCCCACACACATTCCACCTCGTTTTGATATCCTAGGACATCGTGCGGATGATCTGGTTGTTCCTGATCCTGGCCCTGAGCACCGTAGCCGTCTCTCTGGTCGGATTGGCAGCCTACCTTCGAGTGCGCAGTCATATGAAGGATGGTTCCTCCAGAGAAACCCACGGCAAAGAGTGACCGAGCCTTTCGTTACACCAGCGCATTTCAGATCCTGACACGGAGAACCTCTAACATGGCGAAGCCGGCTAGTATTGTCCTCGATCAAGGCAATCGGGCTCTGTATTGGGCGGAACAGGCCGCAATTGTGATAAGCGCCAGCCTGTTTGTTGCCTTGTGTGCCCGTGTGACCGTGCCATTGCCGTTCACTCCGGTGCCTTTGACCCTGCAGAACTTTGGGGTGCTGTTGGTTGGCCTGACGTTAGGAAGCCGTCGCGGCTTTGCGGCGCTGGCGCTTTACCTGGTCGAAGGAGCGTCGGGGATGCCGGTATTCAATCCTGCCGGACCCGGCGGAGTATCTCAACTTCTGGGCGCGACCGGTGGCTTCTTACTGGCGTATCCCTTCGTAGCAGGACTGGCCGGGTGGATGATGGAGCGAGGCAAGAGAACCTTCACTCGTGCGGTAGCGTCGGGCGTGCTGGCTGAGGTCGTGTTGTTCGCCGCCGGCCTGTCCTGGCTGGCTGTGCTGACTCACTCTTTCGCCCAGGCGGCGCGCTTCGGGCTTTACTGGTTCGTTTTCGCGGAAGTGATCAAGGTCATGTTGGCGGCCGGAGCCTCGACCGGATGGCAGCGTGTCCGCAAGGAGCAGGCATGAGTTTCACCGAAACCCCGTCCGGAAGTACGGCCACTGCAGCTCTTGTCCCCGAAACCAAGGATTCGGCTCAGGGGAGCGCGCTGACGCGTGAGATCAGCATTGCGCACAGTCCGGACTCCGATGACGCTTTCATGTTCTATGCGCTGGCCACCAACAAGGTTCGCGTGCCCGGTCTGCGCTTCACACACACTCTCTGCGACATCGAAACCTTGAACCAGAAAGCGCGTCAAGGCGACGGCGTGTACGACGTCACTGCCATCTCGTTCCATGCTTACCCCTATATTCAGGACAACTACGCGCTGATGCCTTGCGGCGGCAGCGTAGGCGACGGCTACGGCCCCATGATTGTGGCCACACAGGGATTTTCCCCGAACGAAGTCAAACACAAAAGGATTGCAATTCCAGGCACGCTCACGACAGCCTATCTCGCGCTGCGGCTCTTCGCGCCGGGAATTGAAACCGAGGTCGTGCCTTTCGACCAGATTATTCCGCAGGTGGTGGAAGGCAAGTACGAAGCCGGCCTCATCATCCACGAAGGCCAGTTGACCTACTCCAAAGCCGGCCTGCAACGCATTGTTGACCTGGGAAAGTGGTGGCTGAAAATTACTGGCTTGCCCCTGCCGCTGGGAGGAAATGCGATACGGCGCAGTCTTGGGCCGGAGCTGACGGCGAAGGTAACGGGGGCTTTGCGGAACAGCATTCAGTATGCTCTTGATCATCGTGACGAGGCGCTGGCCTACGCCATGCAATTCGCCCGCGATGTCGATCCCCAACTCGCCGACAAGTTTGTCGGCATGTACGTCAACGAGCGTACCCTCGACTACGGACCCGATGGCCGCGAGGCCGTCCGTCGGCTACTGGATATGGGATACAAGGCAGGAATTATTCCGCGTGAAGCGAGAGTTGAATTTGTTTAAGGCGCTTCTAGCTTCTGGCTGCTGGCTTCTAGCTAAAATCTGGCAGCCATGGTTGAGCTAGAGGCTAGGAGCCAGAAGCCAGAAGCGCTTTATCTAACCGTCTCGGGAAACGAAAATACAGGATCCACGTCCACCGGCACTTTCGATGCCGCCTTCAGCGAAACCAGCAGCTCCGAGGACATTACGTCGTACTTTTTGAACCAGCTTTCAGCCCGCTCGCGGCTGCCTGTGGCTTCAATATCCAGAAGTTCTTTGGCCAAATCAGACAGCGCCCCCGGCATGGCCGCGTAGTCGATGGCATAGACTCCGGATGATTGCCGTTTGATTGCGCCTCGCTCCAGCAGATAGTTGAACTCCATCATCTGCGCCTGGCCGTGAGCCTCGGCAACGCCAAAGCGAACGGTGCGGAAAATTCCGGCGACGTAAGAAGCGTAGTACTCTTCGAGCCGATCCTGGGGCAATGCATTGTGGTCGACCAGCCACTTCAAGCCGAACATGCCGACTACATCCGCCTTCGCCTCTTCCAGACCGCTGTAGGCGGGGCCGATCGACTCACGAATCGACGCCTTGCCGGTTGCGGTACGGGCGTATGCCGGGCCCAAGCCGTGCGCCATCTCGTGCATGATCGTGAACAACAGATATGCCTCAGCCGAGGCTTTGGCGGCCTGATCCGGCGGCATCATGTACTGCGCCAGCGGAAGAACCACGTAGTTGACGCGCGCATCCATGAAGTTCTTGAAGAATATCTTCTTGCTGCCCTTCTGCTCATGGACCCGGGGATCGTTAGGAAGGTTGTCGGCCACCGCCTGGTACCCGTGCCGCAGATCGCCCACCCGGTAAGGCGCGTCCATGACTTCCATGGGGGTTTCGAGACCGTGTTTCGAAGGCCGATCTTCGGGAGCCAAAGGCAAAGCATCCTGAACGTCGGCAACATATTTCTGGAACATAGCGAGCTTTTGGCTCTCCGCTTCGTTGCGCACCAGTACGGCACCGCCGAAAGAACCTTTTACTCCAAGCAGGTCGTCGTCGTACGTTTCATAGGGGGCAAAGATCACGTCGAACTTCGGATCTTTCAAATCCAGCCAAGCCAAATCGCTCTTGAAGTAATCGTCGGTCAGCAGAGCGTCAGCTCGCAGACGCAGGAAGTTTGCGAAGGCTGGGTCATCACTCAAGCTCGCAGCTTCCCGCAAGTCACGAGCGGCGGGCTCGAGAAATGAACGGTAGGCAAGGTGGTAGGGCAGTCCTTCAAGGCGATCTCCGTTCCAGCGCACGACCGTGGTGGAACTATAAATTTCAGCCTTCTTGTCGGGATGCGCCAGCACATATTTCTCGATCCGCTCGCGAGTCAGGCCTTCCGGATAAAAGCCCTTCCCCGGCGGCATGGGGGCGATCCCTACGAAAGGCCGGTTCTCCTCGATCAGGTCGAAGCGCGAGCCATTGATCCAGAGATAGTGGCGCAACTCCTGATCCTTCGGGTTCTTGCTGTTGGCCAGCGACTGGTAAAGCGTCAAGGCTTCAGGATCGATCTGCCGCCAATAAATATCTTCCAGATTGCGGGCAGCATCGACCAGCTTGGCCGCCAGTTTTTTCTCGCGCTCGGTGAGGCCGGCGGAGTGAAAAGGCATCTCGACGCGGCGATACTTTGCCAAGCGCTGCGTCAGATCGGGGGCAACCTGCATGCCGCCGGACGCTGCGCCCTTGGCCGCTGATCCAGTCATCGGTTTTTTGGCCTTCTGGGCTGAGATGGGAGAAATCATCAGAAAGATTAGCAGGGGAAGGAGGAAAACCGCTTTATTCATCAGCCTGATTCTAGCAAAGGGCAGCCTGCTTTGCGCTCTGGTTCAGAACCTTTTTACCGCAAAGGCCGCAAAGAGATTCCGCGGAGTTCGCCAAGGGGAATCTCGGTAGTGGGTTAGTTTTCGTGAACGCACTGTTCGTAAGCATTGTCATTCCGAACCGATTTATCGGTGAGGAATCTGCTTGTCCGCCAAAACAGCAGATTCCTCGCGCGTTACGACCGCGCTTCGGAATGACAATTCCTGCAGCTATTCAAAGTGATCCACTACCGGAATCTCGCCAAGCTTGGCGTTCCCCGTTATTATGAGGGACGATGCCTGCAGGTTCGAGTGCGAATGGTGCGCAGACCCTTCTGGTCGATGCCGACGATACGCTTTGGGAAAATAACATCTACTTCGAGCGGGCGATCGCCAGCTTCATCTCGTTTCTCAACCATCACGAGTACACTCCGGCGCAAGTGCGGGAAGTGTTGAACCAGGTGGAACGCGAGTCTATCGTCAGTCACGGCTACGGGTTGCACAGTTTCGCGCACTCCTTGATCCACACCTTCGAGCGCCTGGCGGTGGACCCGCTCACCCCGGCGCTGCACGAGACCATCAACGGATTCGCCCACACCATAGCCGGCCATCCGGTCGAGCTGCTGCCTGGCGTGCCGGAAACTTTGCAGTACTTGTCGGAACGCCATCACCTGATTCTGATGACCAAGGGCGCTGTACCGGAGCAGACGGGCAAAGTTGAACGCTCCGGACTGAAGGAATATTTCTCGGCGGTCGAAATCGTGTCGGAAAAAAATGTTCCTGCCTACCACGCCGTGATCTCCAAGTACGAGTTGCTTCCTGAGGCTACCTGGATGATCGGCAACAGTCCGAAGTCCGATATCAACCCAGCCCTGGCTGCGGGATTGAACGCAGTGTTCGTTCCGCATGGCGCCACCTGGGTGCTGGAACACGAGGAAGTAGAATCAGCGGAACCGCCCAGGCAGTTGCTGGTGGTGGAGAAGTTCTCCGAGCTGCAAATTCATTTCTAGCGTTTAGCCGAGATGCTGGGAGAGATTTACCGGAAACACAAGGTCCCACCACTTCGCTTGCTTCGCTTCGCTCCGGTCGGGATGACAGATTTTTTTGCTGACGGCTGAAGGCTGAAAGCTGGACGGCTGTTTTTCCAGCACCAAACTAACCAACAAGCTCCGTATCCCGCTGTTTCCCAGCATGTTACTCTTTTTCTGCTCTGGTAGTTTGCCCGCATCCGTGCGTGGCTGTGCAGAAAAACAATTTGCGGCGGCTGCTGCGAACCGTGGAAGCCCTGTCCGATCTCGGTCCTGAGATGACGGCGGAGCGCGAGTTTCCGCAGACCGCCCGGGCCATGGTCTCGGCGCTGCTTCAGGCAGGTGGCGCACGCGAGGGCGTGCTCTTCACCTTCAGCGACAAGCCTTCCATGCTTTGCTCGGTCGCCTCCGAGGGTTTCGCCTTGATGCCCGAACCGGCCATCATGCCCTTGCTTCCGAAGCACGTGCACGCCCTCACCTCAGCGCGCGGGCCGGTGATCATGAATCCTGGCGCTTACGAAATTTTTCTGAGTTCGAACGGTAACGTCGCGCCTGAACTGTTCAAATGCATCGCCCCGCTTAAGGTGAACGGCAAACTTGTCGGCATGGTAGCGCTGGGCCGTCGCGATGGCGACGCCTTGTTCGACGACGAAGAGTTGGGAGCCCTCGATCTGCTGTCCAACTACGTGGCGATTGCGGTGCAGAATCACGTGTTGTCACAGACTCTGGCGCAGCGTGTTTCTGAGAATCTGCGTCTGCTGGCGTCTCTTCACGGGTTTTATGACACTGCACTCGAAGCCTTCGCGACCGCGATCGATGTAAAGCATGTCAACATTCACGGCCACTCGCTGCGGGTAGGCCGTTACGCCTCTGCCATTGGAGAGGCTATGGGAATGAACCCTAACGATGTTGCAGCGCTGCGCTCGGCCGGTTATCTGCACGATATCGGCAAAGTAGCGGTCGACAAACGTTTGTTCGGGAAACCTTCCTCACTTGACGCCGAAGAATTTCGCGAAATGGCGGACCACACCGTGGTCGGACATCAGATTGTCAGCGGGGTTGAGTTCCCGTGGCCGCGTATTCCAGAGATTGTGCGCTCCCACCATGAACGCGGCGATGGCTCGGGATATCCCGATGGGTTGATGATGGAGGATGTGGCCATGCCGGTGCGCATCATCGGCCTGGCGGACACTTTCGACGCCATGACCAGCGAGCGGCCTTATCGCGAGCCGCTCTCGGTGGGAAATACGCTGAGCGAGATCGTACGTCTCTCCCCGCTGAAAT
Organism: Terriglobia bacterium; assembly: GCA_963822555.1. Classification (GTDB taxonomy): domain Bacteria; phylum Acidobacteriota; class Terriglobia; order Terriglobales; family Acidobacteriaceae; genus JAIQFF01. Next base: position 509,050 of record CAWGHY010000002.1, on the reverse strand, counting down.
TTGATCCCAACGCGGTCCACGGGCTGTTGTTGCAAATCCGGCGCGACTCCGTCGGCAGTAACCGCACCCCGTTCCTGCAGGATCGCATGTCGGTGAATATCGCCGCCGGCGATATCGATCAACTTGCCGCCACCCTGCAGCACAAAGTCACTCACGGCCGACTCTACCTCACCTAGAACCTCAATCTTTTTCGGGTAGCGCCGGCGCTACCTAACCCGCGCTGGAGGAGACATTTATGCCGAGGTTACCTTCTGGTCAGCAACTTTTCCGACCTCCCGGGTTGATAATAGCTAAGGCATCTTTCGGCCTGGACCGGCCTGCATGAGTCTTTCACGACGCCAAATCACGCTTCTGATCGCGGGTTTGACGCTGGGGCTGGGTGTCTCCGCGCAGTTCGCTATTGCCAAGAAAGACAAACGGGAACCCGCCGCCACCCCGCTGGATGAGCAGAAACGAGCGCTGCACGCGCTCAATCGCCTGGCCTTCGGACCGCGCCCCGGAGACGTCGAGCGGGTCACGGCGATGGGCGTGGACAAGTGGATCGATCAACAGTTGCATCCCGACAAGATCGACGATCACGCCCTCGATGCGCGCCTGGAGCCATTTCGCACTCTGCGCATGAACAGCCGTGAGATGGTCGAGAATTTCCCACCGCAGCAGGTGATCAAGGAGATCGCAGAAGGCAAGAAGTCCATGCCGTCTGATGCTACCAAGCGCGCCATATATCAGGCGCAGCTGGAACGTTACGAAGAGAAACAGGCGCAGAAGCAGGAGGCCGCGAACGCGGACTCCTCGTCCGCCGGGGGAAGCGCGAAGGCTGCCCCGATGGCGATGAGCGACGAAGAACAAGCCCGCCGCCGCGAAGATCGCCTCTACGCCGACCTCAAGTCCGAAGACTTGCTCGACTTGCCGCCGGACCAACGCATGAAGGCGATTCTTAGCATGTCGCCGGAAGATCAGCGTGCGCTCGAAGGCTCGCTTAAAGGCGATAAGCGCGAAGAGTTCATGGAGGGGATGAAACCGCAGCAGCGCGAAACATTGATGGCACTCAACAATCCCCAGCAGGTTGTGACCACAGAACTGGTGCAGAGCAAGCTGCTGCGCGCCATCTATAGCGAACGCCAACTCCAGGAGGTGATGACCGATTTCTGGTTCAATCACTTCAATGTGTTTATCGGAAAAGGCGCCGACCGCTACATGCTCACCGGCTACGAGCGCGACGTCATCCGGCCCCGCGCCCTGGGCAAATTTGAAGACCTGCTGGTGGCGACTGCGCAGAGTCCGGCCATGCTTTTCTATCTGGATAACTGGCTGAGCGTGGGGCCGAATTCGGATTTCGCCAACGGCATCCCCAAGCGCAACGCCAATTACAACTGGCGCCGGCCGCCTCGCCCCGCCCAAATGAAACAAGCCAAAGGCAGGCGCAGCGGCCTGAATGAGAACTATGGGCGCGAACTGATGGAGCTGCACACCCTCGGCGTGAATGGCGGCTACACTCAGAAAGATGTTACTGAAGTGGCCCGCGTGCTGACGGGTTGGACGCTGAAACAGCCCAGAGAGGGCGGCGGCTTTGTCTTCGAAGACCGGATGCACGAACCCGGCGACAAGCGCGTGCTCGGGCACCGCATCAAGTCGAGCGGTGAGAAGGAAGGCCGCGAGGTGCTGCACATTCTGGCGCATCATCCTTCGACGGCGAAGTTTATCTCCACCAAGCTGGCCATGCGCTTCGTCTCTGACGATCCGCCGCCCGCGCTGATTGAACGCATGAGTCAGACTTTCCTGAAGAAAAACGGCGACATCAGCGAAGTGCTGAAAACCATGCTCCATTCCCCCGAGTTCTGGGCGCCTGAGTCCTATCGGGCCAAGGTAAAAACGCCGCTGGAGTTTGTGGTTTCGGCAGTGCGGACTAGCGGGGCGGGGGTCAGCGACGCCATGCCGCTGGCGCGGCAGCTGCAAACCATGGGCATGCCGCTTTACGGTATGCAGCCGCCAACCGGATATTCGATGAAGGCAGACGCCTGGGTGAATTCTTCGGCACTGCTGGGACGAATGAACTTCGCGCTCTCTTTGACCGCGGGAAAACTTAAAGGCATTCAGGTAGATTCGGCCCAAATGCTCGGGAGCGCCGCGTCGCCCGCTGACGCGGAAGGTACGCTGACGGCGCTCGAAAACACTTTGCTCGCAGGCAATGTGTCGAGACAAACCCACGATACCATCGCCGCGAAGATGAACGATCCGAAAATCAGCCAGCGTCAACTGGATGACCCGGCCCGTGCGCCGAATACAAGTGCGATTGCGGGCCTGCTGCTGGGGTCGCCAGAGTTTCAGAGAAGGTAGGAAGGCAGTCGTCAGTCTTCAGTCGTCGGTCGTCGGCTAGAAGCCTTGAGCTAGAAGCCAGCAGCTAGGAGCTGTTTCTTATGTCCATCACTCGTAGAGTATTTCTTCGCAATGGCGCGCTGGCAGTCGTGGGTACGGCTGCGATTCCCGCTTTTCTTACGCGCGCAGCGTATTCCGCCACCGAAGCTGGTCTGAGCAACAAGCGGCTGGTGGTTATTTTCCAGCGCGGCGCGGCGGATGGGTTGAATATCGTGGTCCCGCATGGTGAACAGGCTTACTACGCCATGCGTCCATCGATCAATATCCCACGCTACGCGGTGCTTGACCTGGACGGTTTCTTCGGGCTCCATCCTGCAATGTCCGCCCTGCAGCCACTGTGGAACCAGCAGCATCTCGCCATTGTGCACGCAGCCGGCTCCCCGGATCCCAGCCGCTCCCACTTCGATGCTCAGGACTTTATGGAATCGGGAACGCCAGGTATCAAAGCCACGGAAGACGGCTGGCTGAATCGAGCCCTGCGCTCGTTGCCCGCGCCGGCGGATAAATCGGCGTTCCGCGCCATCGGCCTGGGACCATCTTTGCCTCGAATTCTTGCCGGCCCCGAACCTGCCGTCGCGGTGAACAACATCAACGATTTCGGGGTGGGCGGCCGCAATCCAAATGCGACGCCGGTTTCCAGCACTTTCGAAGCCATATACGCAAACTCTGTGGATTCCGTTCTGCACGGCAGCGGCCAGGAAACTTTTGAAGCGGTAAAGATGTTGAAGGCGGCCGATCCGGCGAAGTACAAACCGGCAGCCGGAGCTGATTATGCCAAAGGACGCTTCGGGGAAAGCCTCAAGCAACTTTCGCAGCTCATCAAGGCGAACCTGGGAGTGCAAGTCGCGTTTGCCGACATTGGAGGATGGGACCATCACGTCAATGAAGGCAGCACTCAGGGACAGATCGCGAATGTGCTGCGCGAGTTCTCGCAATCTCTGGGCGCCTTCTGGACTGATCTCGGAGACCTTGCCGAGGATACAGTGGTCGTCACCATGTCGGAATTCGGCCGTACCGCACGGGAGAATGGCAACCGCGGCACCGACCACGGCCATGCCAACGTCATGTTCGTGATGGGCGGCCCAGTGAAAGGCGGCAAGGTGTACGGCCGCTGGCCTGGGCTCGACCAATCACAACTCTATGAAGGACGAGATCTGGCTGTGACGACAGACTTCCGCCGCGTGCTGGGCGAGGCCGTCGACCGGCATCTGGGAAATCAGTCTCTCAATCAGGTATTTCCTGGCTTCGATAATCAGGCGGGAAAATTCCTTCGCTACCTGGGATAGGTGTAGAAATGTGTGGTCGCGGGCGGCTCGCCCGCGAGAGTTTAGGTCAAAGTCAAAAGCCGCGGGCGAGTCGCCCGCGACCACACACATGGCCTAGATTTCAATCATCACGTCGTCGCCTTCCACGTTCAACGGGTAGACCGCGACCTTGGCTCCGGGATTTTGCACTGCCTGGCCGGTCTTGGGGTCCCACTGCCAGCCGTGCCAGGGGCAAACCACTTTATCTCCTTCGATCACACCCTGCCCCAGCGGACCTCCGCGATGCAGGCAGACGTTGTCCATGGCAGAGACGGTTCCGTTGACATTGGCAACGCAGATTACTTTGTCACCGAAGGGAAATTCCTTGGCTTCGCCCTCGGGAGGAAGTTCGGATTGAGCAGCAAGTCTTACGAAGTTAGACATGAGACCTTTCAGAATGATGGATTCAAATTGCCGAGCTTCACTCGGCCAGGACAGCCGAGGGCGGCTGTCCCCACATGGTTTGCGGCAGGGCTGACGACTGCAGATCCCTCGCTGCGCTCGGGATGACCGCATCGGGCTCCCGCTTCGCTCACGCCCGATAAACGCGGTCACTTCGGCTGCAGTGTCTGCGCGATCATTACCTGGCGCTTGAAATTCTCCACCATGTTGGGATCGAGCCGAACTTCGGTGGGCCGCTTGGCCAGCGACATCTGATCAATTTTGTCCTGCAGCTTGAGTAGCGCGTAGAACAGGTTTTCCGGACGCGGCGGGCAGCCGATCACATAGACATCGGTAGGAACGATCTTGTCGACGCCCTGAAGCACTGCATAAGTATTAAACGGTCCGCCTACCGATGAGCAGGCGCCCATCGAGATCACCCACTTGGGGTCAGGCATCTGGTCGTAGATGCGTTTGACCACCGGTGCCATCTTTAACGTGACCGTCCCGGCGACAATCATCAGGTCGCTCTGCCGCGGACTGGGCCGGAAAACCTCGGAGCCGAAGCGGGCAATATCGAACCGGGCCGTCGACGAGGCGATCATTTCGATGGCGCAGCAGGCCAGACCAAACGTCATCGGCCAGACCGCCGACTTACGTGCCCAGTTGAACACGTAGTCCACGGTGGTGATCATGAAATTCTTTTCGAACTTGTTTTGCAGCCAACCCATGGAGTGCCCTCGATCTCTGCCTTGAACACGGGGACGGCTCTAAAGCATCCCGATACAATATAAGCGCCCCGGCCCGCTACTTCAACGGCAACTGATCAATATGCGCGCGAGCGCCGGCGCTCGTGCGGCAGCGCCATTCCGCTGTTGCCCACGCCGAGCCTATCAGCTACAAATGGAACTGTCCGGAATCTGCCGGACCAACATGGCGGACGCCGGCACATCGATTCCAGCGACATCTAAAAACGACCCAGGGACATTCCGCCGTTGGTGGAGTGGGGCCCGCACATCCTTCTTCTGGATGGTCTTCGTCGCGTTCGCGCTACGCTTTGGCTGGATCGTGGTTGCCCACACGTACAAATTCAAGACTTTTGACGACAACTTCAGCTTCGGCTGGGAAATGGGCCGCATCGGCCGCTCTCTGGCACAAGGCCAAGGCTTCAGCAACCCGTTCAGCGAAGCTACCGGGCCAACAGCGTGGGAACCGCCGCTCTATCCATTTCTCATCGGCGCGGTGTTCAGGGTTTTCGGGGTTTACACCCACGCCTCCGCTCTGGTCCTGCTGACCATCAATAGTCTGTTTTCCGCGCTGACCTGCATTCCCATTTTCCTGATCGCCAAACGGTGCTTCGACGAAAAGCTCGCAATCTGGACCGCCTGGCTGTGGGCGGTGATGCCGCCCGTCATGTATTGGTGCACGCGATGGGTGTGGGAGACCAGTCTGGCGGCGTTGCTGCTCGCAATTTTGTTCTGGCTGACCCTCGACCTGGAAGAAAAGGATGGGCTGATACCCTGGATCCGTTTCGGCCTGCTCTGGGCCGTCGCAGCCCTGGCCAACACTTCCCTGCTGGCCTTCCTCCCGGCTTCCGGGCTGTGGGCGTGGTATCGGCGCTGGAAGCGCGGCAAACCTTCGCTGACGGGCGTGGTGGTGTCGGCAGGAGTATTTGTTGCGTGCATCGCGCCCTGGCTCGCGCGGAACTACCAAACTCTGGGAGTAGCTTCTCTACGTTCGAATTTTGGAGCCGAGTTGCGCATCGGAAACGGTCCCGGGGCGGATGGAACCTGGAGAGAATACCTGCATCCCACGCAAAATGTTTACCAGATGCGTCTCTATCGCCGATTGGGCGAGATCGCCTATGTTGCGGAGCGCAAACGCGAGGCGCTGGCTTTCATTCGCGAAGACTACGCACGCTTTCTGGGGCTGTGCGTGAAGCGCTTCATTTATTACTGGGGCGGGGTTCCACGTTTATCGGAGATTCCGGCACTGGCTCCGGTGAAGAATTCTGTTTTCCTGGCCTCATCGGTACTGGGCTTCTGGGGTCTGGGGCGTGCCTTGCGCAGACGGCAACCCGGCGCCTGGCTGTTTCTATGGCTGATTCTTTTCTATCCGGCGGTGTACTACGCCGTTTTCCCTTATCCGCGCTATCGCCATCCCATTGAACCCGAGTTGGGAATCCTGATGGTGTACGTGATCTCCGAAGCGAAAAAAAAAGACGGCAAGCCAAAGAAAGTATCAACGGTCAGCTGACTACCGCCGGACCTACGCGTGTGCCGGCTGTGCCACTTCCTGCAGCGCCGCCGCGAAGGCGGCAATCGCGCAATCAATTTGCGGCCGAGTGATAATAAGTGGAGGCTGGAAGCGAATGACGTTGCCGTAGACACCGCCCACGCCCACCAGCACGCCCTGGCGCAACAAGCCGTCACGAATCGCTTCCGCTTCAGCCGTGGCCGGGGTGAGCTTTTCGTCTTTGACCAGTTCGACACCGATCATCAGTCCCAAGCCTCGAACCTCGCCGATTAGAGGATTGTCCTTCTGCAAGTCGCGCAGCTTCGCCATGGCATAAGTTCCGGTCTCGGTGGCGCGGTCCGGAAGATTTTCCTGCTGCATGAAGTCGATGTTGGCCAGGGCAGCCGCGCACGAGACTGGATTGCCGCCGAAGGTCGACAGATGGTCGCCTGGTTTATAGGCAGCGGCAATTTCCGGACGCGTAGTGAATGCACTCAGCGGGAAACCGTCCGCGATGCCTTTTGCAGTCACGAGAATATCGGGCTCCACACCGTAGTGCTCGATGGCAAACATCTTCCCCGTGCGGGCAAAGCCGGATTGAACTTCGTCCGCAATAAAGAGGATGCCGTGGCGGTCTAGGACTTTCTTCACTTCTTTGAAATAGTTTGGCGGGGGCACGATGATCCCACCTTCGCCCATGACCGGCTCCGCGATGAATGCAGCTACGTCATCGGCCGTGGTGAAGCGGATTACGTCTTCTATGGCCTGAGCACATTGTCGTCCGCACTCCTCGGGATCGCTTGCCCATTGCGAACGATAGGCATACGGCGCGGGCGCGAAGGTCACACCAGCGGCGTAAGGACCACCGCGTTTCTTGCGTCCCATGTTACCGGTCACGCTGAGCGCACCCCAGCTGCGTCCGTGAAAGCTGGCGTGAAGCGCGATGAACTCGTGTTTGCCGGTGTAGAGCCGGGCCAGCTTCATGGCGCCTTCGATGGCCTCTGCGCCGCTGTTGCCGAAAAATGTTTTGGTCAGGCCGCGCGGTGCGATGTGGGCAAGCTTCTCTGCCAAATCGGCGACGGGTTGCACGTGATAGATGTAGGACGAGCAGTGGACCAGTTTGTCCATCTGCGCCTTGGCGGCCGCGATGACGCTGGGATTGCAATGGCCGGCGTTGACCACCGAGATGCCGGCAAAACAATCGAGATATTCGCGGCCATTGATATCGGTGACCGTAACGCCGCTGGCTTTGTCGATGACGATCGGCACGACCGACTTCATGAAGCCAGTCATCACGTAGTCTTTATATTTCTGAATGGTGTCCGACATGAACGCCTCACTCATTACGGGTTGCGTAGGCCCGGACGCCCGCGTCCGGATGGGCGAGCAAAGCTCGCCGGGGTTTAGCCGCCCGGCTTTTCTGTCGAGCCACGCTCGACTGGGCAGGTGGGACACCTGCCCCTACGTGAGTTGTGCCGGGCTTTAAAACTTTCGCGAATGCTCTTTTGCCCAGCGCTCGACCACGATTTTCTTCTCGGTATAGAACTCGATGGCGTCGCGTCCCTGGGCGTGCATGATGCCGAAGAAGCTGTCTTTCCAGCCGCTGAAAGGAAAATACGCCATGGGCGCGGCCACACCGATGTTGATGCCGATATTTCCCGCCGGAGCCTCATAGCGGAAGCGGCGTGCCGCGGCTCCACTCGAAGTGAAGAGCGAGGCCTGATTGCCGTACGGGCTGCGCTCCAGGAAAGCCAGCGCCTCGTCCATGTCATTGGCGTGGACCAGGCTCAGCACCGGGCCGAAGATTTCGGTTTCGGTCAGTTCGCTGGTCGCGGGAACCGCGTCGAGAACGGTGGGCTTCACGAAATTTCCAGCCTCACCTTTCGGAATGCGGGAGTTACGCCCGTCGAGCAGAATCTTCGCACCTTGCTTCTCGCCGGTCGCGATCAGAGTCTCAACCCGAGCTTTGCTCTGGGGAGTAATCACCGGACCCATCTGCACGCCCTCATCCAGTCCGTTGCCCACGCGCAGTGACGCGGCCGCCTCGGTGATTGAATCGCGGAAAGTTTTCTGCGCTTCCCCTACTGTAACTGCCACGGAAACAGCCAGGCAGCGCTGTCCGGCGCAGCCAAAGGCGCTGTCGCCGATGATCTGTGTGGTCATCTTCATGTCAGCGTCGGGTAGCACGATGACGTGGTTTTTCGCGCCGCCCTGGCATTGTGCGCGCTTCCCGTGCTCGCCGGCGCGGGCATACACATACCGGGCCACGGGAGTCGAACCGACGAAACTGATGGCTCGCACCTTGGGATGATCGAGCAATGCATTGACGGCATTCTTGCCGCCATTGACAAGGTTCACCACACCCTTAGGCAGGCCGATATTTTCCATCAGCTCAAAAGCCCGCTTCATGGTGAGCGGCACCCGCTCCGATGGCTTGAGGACGAACGTATTTCCAGTAGCAATCGCGTAGGGCAGGAACCAGAAAGGGATCATTCCCGGAAAATTGAAGGGAACGATGGCGGCCACTACCCCCAGCGGTTGCCGGATCATCATTTCGTCAATGCCGCGGGCAACGTCCTCCAGGTTGTAGCCCTGCATCATCATCGGAATGCCGCAGGCAACCTCGACGTTTTCGATGGCGCGGCGCAATTCGGCCTTGGCCTCGGTAAAGGTTTTCCCATTTTCCGTGGTGAGGATGCGGGCAAGGTCCTCGATCTCGGCCTCAAGAATGGTTTTCAGCTTGAACAGAGGCTGAATGCGATCTTCAGCGGGGGTGCGCCGCCACTCCGGAAAAGCGGATGCCGCTGCTTCAATGGCCGCCGCGACCTCGGCAGCATTGGAGAGCGGCGTCTGGGCGATCACTTCGCCCGTGGCAGGGTTAACGACGTCAAGCCACTCGGTAGCATTGGAATCGATCCACTGCCCGTTCACGTAATTGGGAACTTTAGTCAAAGTCGCAGTTGCAACCGTCATAGGATTATTCTCGCGATTCTCGTAGCGCCGGCCCTTCGACTACGCTCAGGGCAGGCTCAGCCGGCTGTCCGGAGGGCATCTTGCCCTCCGCTCTCGCGGGCGAGCCGCCCGCGACCACACAAGCACGAAACCACACAAGCATACAGCTTAAACCGGCTGGGCGACCGCACCCTTCTTCGATCCTTCATACACCATGTGCAACGCCGATTCCAGCACGTCCAGACCCTCGTCGAGCTGCTGACCGGTGACGACTAGAGGCACCAGCACGCGCACCACGTTGGAATACGACCCGGCTGTAATCGTGATCAGGCCGTGTTCGTAACAGAAGCGCGTGATTTGCTTCGTTTCGTCGGCCGCGGGCTCGCGGGTCTCGGTAGACTTCACCAATTCGATGGCTTGCATTCCGCCCAGACCCCGGACGTCTCCAATAATCGGCCAGCACTTCTGCCACTGGCGTGCCCGCTTCTGGAAATGGTCGCCGATCTCATTGGCGCGGGCCAGCAGATTTTCGCGCTCAAATATATCCAGCACCGCCAGCGCCGCCGCGCAGGAGAGTGGATTACCAGCAAATGTGCCTCCGAGCCCCCCGGCCCGGGCGCATCCATAATTTCGGCGCGGCCGGTAATGGCGGCTAATGGAAGTCCTCCACCCAGCGATTTCGCGGTCACCACAATATCCGGCTCGATGCCGTAGTATTCGCTGGCAAACAGCCGGCCGGTACGGCCGAAGCCGCTCTGCACTTCGTCCGCGATAAACAGGACTCCATGCTTGTGGCAAATCTCAATCAGAACCCGGAAAAAATCTTTTGGAGGCACGACGAACCCGCCTTCACCCAGCACCGGCTCGGCAATTACAGCGGCTACATCCTCCGACGCAACTACGCGCTTGAATGTGTCCTCGAGATGACGGGCGCAGAAAAGATCGCACGACGGATACTTCAGGGAATAGGAGCAGCGATAGCAGTAGGCGTAGGGAATGCGGTAGACGTCGCCCGGAAAAGGCGCAAATCCCACCTTGTAGGGATGCGTTTTGCTGGTCAGCGCCAGGGTCATCATGGTGCGGCCATGGAAGGCGTCCTCGAAAGCGATAATGCCTGACCGTCCGGTGTGCGCACGCGCAATTTTCACCGCGTTTTCTATGGCTTCGGCCCCGCTGTTCACAAACAAAGTCTTCTTCGGAAACTTACCCGGCGTAACCTGGTTCATGCGTTCGGCCAGGCGCACATAATCTTCGTAAGGAGTGACCTGAATGCAGGTGTGAAGAAAGCGGTCGAGTTGGGTTTTGACCGCATTCACCACGGGCTCGCGACGATGTCCGACGTTGAGACAGCCGATACCGCCGGCAAAATCGAGATAGCGATTGCCGTCCACATCTTCGAGCCAGGCATCTTCCGCCTTCTCCACGTAGACGGGTGTGCCAATCGAAAGCCCGCGCGGAATTGCTTCGGCGCGGCGATCGGCCAGCGCTTTCGACTTAGGTCCGGGAACGGCAGTTCGTAACTGAATCGTCGCCATGTTGTTTCTCAGAGTCGTCGTTGGTCGTTTGGCCTTCGGTCGTTGGTCGTTGGTCCTTGGTCCTTGGCCTTTAGCTGATGACCGACGACTGCCTTTCAGTACCAGCCTATCGGGGCCTCGTTCAAATTGATGTGTACCTGTTTGGTCTCAAGATATTCTTCGATGCCCCACGGTCCAAGCTCGCGGCCGAAGCCTGATTGCTTGTATCCGCCCCACGGAGCTTCGACGTAGGTCGGTTGCATGTGGTTGACCCAAACGATACCCGCGCGCAGCGACTTTACGGTACGGAATGCCTTGAAGATGTCGCGTGTCCAAACCGCCGCCGCCAGGCCGTAAGGAGAGTCGTTGGCGATCTTTACGGCATCTTTTTCGTCTTCGAACGGAATGACCGCGGCGACCGGACCGAAAATCTCTTCGCGGGCGATGCGCGCGCTGTTGTCGAGATCGTAAAAGATCGTGGGTTCCACGTAATAGCCTTTGGCAAATTTCTCGGCGCGCCCGCCCCCGGACGCAAGTTTGCCTTCCTTCTTCCCGATTTCCTGGTAGGAACGCACGCGGTCGTACTGGTCCTTGCTCACCAGCGGCCCCATTTTTGTATCGCGATCGAGAGGCACCCCCAGCTTGATGGTTTTGGCCTTCGCGGCCATGGCGTCGACAAATTTCTTATAGATCGGCTTCTGCACCAGAATGCGGCTCCCGGCGGAGCAGACCTCGCCCTGGTTGATGAAGACGCCGAAGAGTGCCCCATCAATAGCGGCTTCGAAATCGGCGTCGGCGAAAAAAATATTGGGAGACTTGCCGCCCAGTTCGAGCGTGACTCGCTTCACGGTGTCCGCAGCCTGCTTGACGATAATTTTCCCCACCGCCGCGCTGCCGGTGAAGGCGATCTTGTTGACGTCGGGATGTTGCACCAGCGGCGCTCCGCACGTCTCGCCGAAGCCGGTGATGATGTTGACCACGCCCGGCGGAAGACCGACATCAGCCAGCCAGTTCGCCATCTCCAGCGCTGTAATCGGAGTCTGCTCAGCCGGTTTCAGCACGCAGGTGCAACCCGTGGCCAGCGCCGGCGCCAGCTTCCAGGCTGCCATCAACAGAGGGTAATTCCATGGAATGATCTGGCCCGCGACTCCGATCGGTTCCTTGAGCGTCAGGCTCATGGCGTTGTCCGGAACCGGATTCACATATCCAAGAATTTTTGTGGCCAGGCCGCCGTAGTACTCAAAGCAGGTGGCTACGTCAGTAATGTCATATTCCGCCTCGACGATCGGCTTGCCCGTATTGCGTGATTCCAATTCCGCCAGCATGGCCGTGTTCTGACGAATTTTTTCGGCCAGACGGAAGAGCACTCGGCCGCGTTCCTGGGCAGTCGTAGTGGCCCAGGGGCCATCTTCGAAAGCGGCTTTAGCGGCGGCCACGGCGCGGTTCACGTCGTCCGCGTTAGCGTCGGGAACCTGCGCGATCACCTCTTCGCTGGCGGGATCGTAAACTGGAAACGTCTTGTTGGACTTGCTGTCGACCCACTCGCCGTTTATATAAAGCTGATAGGTGCGTACGTCGGTCTTCACTCCGCCGGGCATCGTGGCCTCCTGCTCTTTTGACTATTGCCGAGCTTCGCTCGGCTGCACAGGCGTGACGCCCGCGCCCACATTTCTTGCTTTTCGGCTGCCGTAAACATAGAAGAAGAATGCGGCCAGACCTACAAAGAATAGCGTCCCGCCGAACATCCATATTTCGTAGGACCATAACGAACTGATCTGTTGGGCAGGGAAAAATACCAGCACAATTCCCAGGGTCGTAGTCACCAGTCCGCTGACGCCGGCGAGCATTAACGTCGTCTTGCTATAGTGCCCCGGACCTGCGCAAGTGTTCAGGGCCAGTTTGATCAGCGCGGCAAACATATATAGAAACGGTATCAATTGCAAAACTACTGCCAGTGACAACATTTTCTGAAACGTTTCCTGCACGCCGGCGCCCAAAAAGTTCATCACGATCAGGACCATCGAAACCACGGCATGAACGATGAGAGCGGCGTAGGGGGTGGCATAGCGGGGATGTACTTTCGCCATCCAGGCCGGCATGTACGAATCGAGGCCAGCGACAAAGGGAATGCGGGCCGAGCCCCCCAGCCACGCCGAACCGATTCCCGCAATCGAAAAACTCAGCAGCAGGGCGAACGGCGCCAGAATCCAACCGGCTCCCACTCGTTCCGCCATGTGTCCCACTGCCTGCACGATGCCTTGCAGGACGCTGATCTGGTCTTTGCTCACCGCAATCAGCAAGGTGAGCGTGGCTCCGATATAGAGCAAGCCGGAAAGCACGCCACCCCAGGCGACTGCGCCGGGCAACGTCCGGCGTGGATCCTGGATCTCGTCGCCCATCACGGAGGCCAGTTCCAGTCCAACCAGTCCAAAGCAGATGACGCCAAAAGAATTGAGTACGAAGCGCGGATTTGCCGGGATGCGAAAGTCGGCCGCGCTTATGGTGGTGCCGAATCTCAGCCAGATAGTCAGCCCCAGGCCAATCAACACGGCTGCAGCAACACCCGTTCCAATACCGCCCAGATTGTTGACCCACTTCCCTACACCCAAGCCAACGATATTGAGCACCACGAGAACAAGCAGCAGCAGCAGCGACGCTACCAAGGCAAACATTTTGTTGTCCGCGAGCGCCTGATGATTGGGACCGAGCACAAACACCGACACCCCGACGAAGTACAACATCACCGTCGGCACGTAAAGCATGTTGTTGGTCCAGTAGCACCATCCGGAAAGGAAACCGTGGAAGTCACCGAACACTTCCTTGGCCCATAGGTACACGCCACCCTCTCCGGGATAGCGATGCGCCAGTTCGATGACAGCGATTCCCTGAGGCCAGAAAAACAGAAGCAACGACACGATCCACAGCCAGACGGTCACGCCGCCGTTGGCCGCGATCGACGGAACCACGTTCAGGTTGAAGATTGCCACCACGAACAACAGAACCAGGTCGGCGCGGCCGAGGACGCGTTTGAGGTGAGGCTGGTCAGGATCGGTCGCGGGCAATACCTGCTCCTTGATCTCGGGTTTCGTAGCGCCGCTCTTGGGTTTCGTAGCGCCGCTCTTGGGTTTCGTAGCGCCGCCGTCCCGGCGGCTGTCGTGGGCGCATCCTGCCCCCACTGCGAGAGCAGGATGCCCTCGCGACAGCCGGCAAGATGCCGGCGCTACGAAGAACCTTAGTGCGTTGCTGCCACTACTTCGCCGGCGCGCTCGTGCTGGGCCTGGGCCAGCGCTGGAGCCACATCCTCGAACGCGGCCAGGTGTTTCTCGATATCAGCCTCGGTGTGCTGGACGGAAATGGTCCACTGCTCATCCCACCAGTAAGGCTGCGCCATCACTCCGCGGTTGACCATGCCGAACCAGTAGTGACGCCACAGGTCGACGTCGATGGCTTCCCAGTCGCGATAGTTACGAATCTCCCTGGGATACAGCATCAACGCACCATTGGCTCCGGCGCTGGCGATATAACCCTGCAATCCCGACTTGGCAACGATCTTCTCGTAGCCTTCTGTCAGTTTCTTGCTGAGTTTGTCTACGTGCACGTAATTCTCGCGGGTGAGAACTTCGTGGAACGTAGCCAATCCCGCAGCCATCGAGACCGGGTTGGTGTTGTAGGTGCCGCCATGAAAGACCTTGTGCTGCGAGATCAGATCCATGACTGATTTATGCGCGAGAAACGCCGCCAGCGGCAGGCCGCCGCCGATCGATTTCGCCAGGCAAATCATGTCCGGGGTAACGCCGAAATATTCGGAGGCGCCGCCCCATCCCAGTTTCGCGCCGGTTTTTACCTCATCGAAGATCAGCAGCGCGCCGTTCCTGGTGGCAATGTCCCGCAGTCCCTGTAGAAAACCGGGCTGCGGTATGCACAGGCCGACATTCATCAGAATCGGTTCGAGAATGATGGCGGCGATCTCGCCCGGATTCTGCCTGAAGCGGAGCTCGACCGTGGCCAGGTCGTTGAAGGTGGCAACCAGAACATTGGCCACGGCCGACTTCGGAACTCCGAGACCTCCAGGAACGGATGTCGGAGCGTTGACGTCGCCGTAGTCGGGCGCATGGGGTTTCACGCTGACCAAGGCGGAATCATGCAAGCCGTGGTAAGCGCCTTCAAACTTTACGATTTTGTCCCGGCCAGTGGCGGCTCGGGCCAGGCGGATGGCGTGCATCGTAGCTTCCGTACCGCTGTTCCCGAAGCGCACCATCTCGACCGGAAAACGGTTACAGATCTCTTCCGCCAGTTCCCACTCCATGTCGTGGGGCATGCCGAACATGGTTCCGGTGCTGAGACGCTTTTCCACCGCCTTCATTACCGCGGGATGGCAATGTCCGGCCATGAGCGCGCCGAAACACAGGTTGTGGTCGATGTATTCGTTGCCATCGAGATCGCGGAACTTGCTGCCCCGGCCTTCTTTGACAAAAATCGGATAGGGATCATAGGCGCGGTAGTTGCTGGCTACGCCCAAAGGAATGCGTTTGAGGTTCTTTTTGTGAGCGGCGGCGGATTTCGGCGTGCGCCGCTCGAAGGTATCGAGCTCTTTCTGCAATGCGGGGTACATCGGGTCTCCAGGAATGGCTCAAGCCGCTCTGATCGCGGCCATTAGAATGCCCGAGCGGCCTAAGCCGCCCGGGTCGTCGGAACTAGAAAACATATTTTAAAGCAAATTGCACCAAGCGGGGATCGCGGGCGCTGGTCACCTGCCCGAACTGCGAGCCGTCGCTGCTGTTGCCGTCAGGATTGGTGAACTGGGTGTGGTTGAACACATTAAACAGTTCGCCGCGAAATTCGAAGTGCGAGTTTTCGGTGACACGAATGTTCTTCAAAACAGCAAGGTCGGTGCTGCTGATGTGCGGTCCGCAGCAGATCGTGCGGGGCGCATTCCCGATGCGACCCAGCAGGCTGGGATCCATCGATGTGTCTTCGGTGAAGGTGCTGGGATCAAAAAAGTAGTTACCGTTCTTCTGTGGGCTCTGCGTCTTGAACGGTTTCAACTGGTCAGGCTCGCCGGGCAACTCGAAATCGAAACTGTCCATGAGTTCGTTGTCCGCACTGGAGGTGATACGGATGGGGAAGCCGGTCTGGAAGGTGGTGATTCCCGAGATTGCCCAGCCGTTTAGCGCCACACCCTTGAAGCCGCTGAACTTGCGTCCCGGCAATTCCCAATAGTAGCTGGCTACGATGCGGTGGCTCGCGTCAAACAGTGACAGCGAACGATTATTGGCCCCGGGTAGCGGGTTCAGAATTCCTTCAAAGCTCGAGGCTTCATCAATGGATTTGCTGAAGGTATAGGCCAAGGTGAATTGCAGCCCGTGAGCGAATCTCTTGTCCAGCGAAGCTTGCAGCGAGTTGTAGCCGGAGTTGGCGATCGTGTCCTGAGCGAAGATGCTGGAGAAAACCGGAACGCCCGAGGCGGGACAGCCTACTCCCGTCAACGGATTGCACTGTGGCGAGGAAAACGGTCGCAAGCCGACGAGCGTGATGGGATTTGGGTTGGGACCGGTTACGGTGGCCTGCGGGCCATAGGGTAAGTGCAGAGTTACGCCTGCCGGGATTTCGCCGGCGGCGATCGAAAACGAGCTGTCGGCAAAGAATTGCCCGCATGCCAGATTCGGGTCGGCCGCCAGATTCGAGATGTTGTTCAAATCCAGACAGGTTTGTGCGTTCCCGTAATTGATGTCATGAGTCGCCAGCAGGCGGTGCCCCTGCGATCCAACGTAACCAACTTCGAGTTTCATGTCCCCCGGCAATTCGCGTTGCACCGTCAGGTTGTACTGATCGGAATATTGCGAACGCAAGTGGGGCTGGAAGTCGCCGTACAACAAAATCGGCTGGAAGATCCCCCAGTCCTGCGGCGTGCCCGGCTTGGGCGTGATAATGCCATTAAAGGGATTGAGAAAAGTGGTCTGGCCGTCCTGGCTGATAAATGGAGTGTTGAACTGCGTCTCCGCCAGGAAAATGCTGCCTCCGAAGGGAGGCTCGGCTCCGAACTGCTCCAGCACTAGTTGCTCTATCGGGTTGTAGAACATGCCCCAGCCGGCACGAATGCTGGTCTTCCCTGAAGTGCCCGGACTCCATGCCAGGCCGATGCGCGGCGCGAACGACTTGTAATAGGTCTGGGTCAAAGCCGGCGGAACTCCCGCATCTCCCGGGACAACCAGGCCGATCGGAGTCTGCGACGAGCAATCGGTGTTGGCGGTATCCTCGCAGGGATAGACCGAGCTCGATTGTCCTGGCCGGAAGGTCTGCACGTGGTGAGCAATATCGGTTATGGGCGTATTGAGTTCCCAGCGCAAACCGTAGTTCAAGGTCAGGTTTGACTTGATTTTCCAGCTGTCCTGGGCAAACAGGTAGAAACCACTGTTGCGCACATGCTCGACTTGGCCCGATCCCTGTCCATACTGATCGGGAAGGCCCAGCAGGTAATTCGGATACAGGTTGCTGGACATGTCGGGATTTATGGCGCCTACGTCGTTCGGACCGCCCCCAAAGAATTCCTGCTCACCGTTCACGTTAAAAAACAAAGTCTGGTCAAATCGCTGCCGCCGGATGTCAACGCCAAATTTCAAGGTGTGATTGCCAGAGACTTTAGTGAGATTATCCGACCACTGAAACGAATTACCCACCTGCGGCAACTCCCCTTCGGCGTTATTTCCTAAGTTGAAGCCGCCCGAGACAGAAATGAATGGCAATCCTTCGCGAGTCGGTCCCAGTCCCGGGTGAATGCCCAGGGCATTGCCCGGCGTTCCATCGGAGAAGCATGGAACGGTACCCAGCCAGGAAGGCGCCGGAGGGCAGGAATTCTGCACCAGCTCGGTGTTAATGGGATGCTGGAAGGTCAACTGACCCTCGCGGTTGTAGTTGAACCGGAATTCGTTCACCACGTTATTGTTAACGGTCCAGGTATGCGAGATATTCCACTGCTGGAAGCGCTCCTTGATGGCGCTGCCGAATCCCGGCACGTTGGCGCCTGCCTGCTCAAAGAATGAGAAGGGCTGCACCGTATTGTCGTCATTGAAGTAGTAGTAGACGCTCAGGTTTTGCTTGGAAGTAAGGGTGCGATCGAAGCGTACGGTAAATTGGTCTCCCCGCACCGGCTCGGTAGGAACGGTTTCAATGGTGTTTCCGCCCCCGGTTGGAGTGGGAACAAACTGCAGCAAGTCCACGGCAGTCGGATCCATGCAAGCCAGCGGGATTTGGTTGTTGACGAAAATGTTGGCGTAGGGCGTACCGTCGGGGATGGGAGCTCCGCCATTCACCGCCGCGTCACATCCGGGGCGATTATTGAGGACACTCCCGTTGGTGAGCGTTCCACCAAAAGGCGAACCCAGGCCGGAGAAATCGGAGAATAACTGTGTGGCGCTGGGCCGCTGCGCGGCCGTGGGGACGGTCACCACTGGAGAGGGCACGCCCTGCCGGATACGCCGCCCTTCATAAGATGCAAAGAAGAACGTCTTATCCTTCTGGATCGGACCCCCAAACGTTCCACCGAACTGGTTCTGATTAAACTGCGGTTTGGTGGTATCGAAGTAACCCTTCGCATTCAGCACTTTATTGCGAAAAAATTCATAAACATCGCCATGCCAGTTGTTGGTTCCTGACTTGGTCACCACGTTTACCACCGAGCCGGAGTTGCGTCCGTACTCCGCGTCGAAGGTGTTGGTAAGAACACGAAACTCCTGAATGCTGTCTGGCGAGGGCTGGACCGTCGGCAGATTCACAAACTGGTCGTTGGCGTCGCCACCGTTCACGCTGAAGTTGTTGGACCGTCCACGACCGCCGTTGACCGACACCGCGCCCGTGCTGTTACTTCCATAAATGATGCTGTTACTGGAACCGCTCGTGGACATGACACCGGGTTGTAGTTGCAAGAACTGATAGGTGTCGCGAGAATTCAAGGGAAGCGCGACTACGGTCCGGTTGGTCACCACGGCGCCGAGCTGGGTGCTGGTGGTATCCACCAACGGAGCTTCCGAGGTCACGTCCACGACCTCCGCCGCCGCCCCCAGCTGCATGACCATGTTGAGGGTCACGATCTGGTTGACTTGCAGAGTCACGCCGTTGCGAACATTTTTCTTGAACCCTGCCTGTTCAAACTCCAGACGGTATCCGCCCGGCGGTATTTCCACGAAATTGTAGTCGCCGCTGTCGCTGCTCAGAGTATCGCGGCTGGCGCCCGTCGCCTCGTTTACCAGCGTGACCTTTACCCCGGACAGTACGGCGCCCGTCGGATCAGCAATGCGTCCGACGATTCGTCCACCCGTGCTCTGTCCCGAAGCGGGGATCGCGAGCACCGCCAATAGCACGATTGAGGCCAGCCAGAAAACCGGGGAACGACGCGCCGTCGACGGACACATGCAGAGACCTCCGGATCACGAAATGCGATTTTTTATTTCGAAAGCAGCGTATTGCGTGCCCTGCAAACCTTGCTATAATCGCGCAAGGTTAGAAGCACCCTCGGCAGACTGTCAAGCAAAAAATAGCGTTACTGCGAATCGGCAAAACACGTAGAAGCAAGGGTTGGGGATGAAGCCGGCTGAGCGAAAACCCTACTTGAAAATCGGCGACGTGGCGCGACTGGTGGGCGTGTCTCCTTCCGTCATTCGCTCCTGGGAAAGCCTGGGCCTCACCCGTCCGCGGCGCACTGCCAGCAAGTACCGCCTCTACGCGCCGGAAGATGTAAAGCTGCTCAAACGGGCTCGCTTTCTGCGCAAGGTCCGAGGCTTGAATGCTGCGGCAATCGTGCAGATGCTCAAACGCGAGGGACGAGTGCGTCCTTCCGCGAACGGTGCCTCCAATGCGATCGGCGTGCGTCTTCGACAACTGCGGATTCGGCGTGGACTTTCCCTGGCCCACGTCGCCAAGGCGGTGGGCATTTCGCTGGGATTTCTCAGCGCCCTCGAGCGTTCTCATATGAGCGCTTCGGTTTCCACGCTGCGGAAGTTGGCGCGGTTTTATAAGACCAACATCCTCGACTTCTTTGATCCCGCGGAATCGAATGTCCGGCTGGTCTCTCCCGACAAACGCAAGGTACTCGAAGCCGGTCCGGGGGTCCGCATGGAATTGCTGGCCTGGGGCAACACGGTCATGGAGCCTCACCTTTTTCGCATTGCCCCCCAGGGCGGAAGCGGCGAATCGTACCACCACGAAGGCGAGGAGTTTCTGTACATCCTGCAGGGCGAATTGCAGATTTCGCTGGAGGGAGAGGAGTACCATCTCCAACCGGGCGACAGCTTTTACTTTGAAAGCGCCACCCCGCATCGCTGGAAAAATCCCGGCCGTGGCGAAACCTGGGTGCTATGGGTGAACACTCCGCCCACTTTTTAAGCGTCAGCTGGTATGTGCAGTGCGTGATTAGAGCGAGAGGCTGGATCGATTGTCGTAACCGTGCTTCCTTTGAGCGGGCAACGCCGGTCACAGCGGAGATGAAGCCATGTTTCGACGTCTAGCGTTTTCACTGTCGCTGGTTACGTCCATTGTTCTGCTCGGTTCGTGTGGGAAGAAGACTCCAACACTGAATCTGCTGGTGTGGGAAGGTTATGCCGACCCTTCTTTCGTTCAAGCTTTTGAAGAGAAATATCATTGCAAGGTCTCTGCTTCCTACATGGGATCGAGCGATGAACTGGTGGCCAAGCTGCGCGGCGGCAGCGCAGGAAATTACGATGTGATCTCGCCTTCGAGCGATGTCGCGACCTCCATCGCGGCGGCCGGCCTGGCTCTGCCTCTCGATCTCACTCATATTCCGAGCTACAGCCAGCTCTCGCCGCAACTCACTTCCCTGCCGCTGGTTCGCATTAAGGAAATAGTCTATGGAGTGCCCTTCATGTGGGGACCAGATCCATTGCTCTACGACACAACAGTTTTCGCCAAGCCTCCGGAGAGCTGGACGGTTTTCTGGGACCCGAAGTACCGTGGAAAAATTTCCGTGTGGGACGATCTTTCGACCCTCTACATGGCGGCGCAGGTTCTGGGTTATGACAAACCCGATCCCTCGCAGCTTTACAACCTGACCGACGAACAGCTCGACGCCGTGAAGAAGAAATTGCTGGAACTGAAACCCAACGTTCGGAAAATGTGGTCGACGGGGGGCGAACTGACGAATCTCTTCCAGAATCATGAGGTAGTTGCCGCCATGGGTTGGCCGCTCATGACCAACCAGCTTCGCAAAATCAATTTTCCGATTGGTGAGACCATTCCCAAGGAAAACACCACGGGTTGGATTGATCACCTCATGATCACCGCCGGCAGCGAGAATAAAGAACTGGCCTACAAATTCCTGGAATACATGATCCAGGCGCAGACTCAAAAGAAAGTGACTGACGTGACCGGATACACGCCGGCGAATCCGCAGGCAGCGCAACTGATGTCGCCGGATGAGATCAAGGGACTGCATCTCGACGACGTGGATAACTATCAGGCGCGTCTTTATTTCTGGCAAAATGTGCCGCGCCGCGCCAAATACAACGAAATCTGGAATGAAGTAAAAGCGGCACAGTAAGAACACTCGCACTGTAGCGCCGGCATCCTGCCGGCTGGCTCGGGGGCGTCCCGCCCCCGGAGCGGAGGGCAGGATGCCGTCCGGACAGCCGGCGGGACGCCGGCGTTACGAGAACCACTTTGGCTACCATCATCGAACCCGCAACCAGCAACGCCGGGACATCGTCAACGGCTCCGTTGCTTGAGATCCGGAACCTCGCCAAGTCGTTCGGCAAAACCGCCGTGCTGCGCGACATCTCGCTGCAAGTAGCTGAGGGAGAATTCCTCACCATCCTCGGCGAAAGCGGTTCGGGCAAGACGACCCTGCTGCGCATCATCGCCGGTTTCGAAAGCGCCAGCTCCGGTGAAATCCTCATGGGCGGCGAGCGGCTTGACCACCTGCCGCCGTACCGGCGTCGCGTGAATACCGTCTTTCAGCACTACGCTCTCTTCCCGCATTTGACGGTCGCGGAGAATGTGGGCTACGGATTGAAGATCGCCGGGCTGCCGAAGCCGGAGATCGCGACCCGCGTCGAACAGGCGCTGGACATGGTGAAAATGACCGACTACGCCGCCTCCAAGCCGGCGAAGATCAGCGGCGGACAACAGCAGCGCATCGCCCTCGCCCGGGCGCTGGTGAACCGTCCGCGGCTGCTTCTACTCGACGAGCCTCTCTCCGCGCTGGACGCCAACCTGCGACGCCAGATGCAGGTCGAACTGAAGTCGCTGCAGCGCGAAGTCGGGATTTCTTTCGTGTTTGTCACCCATGATCAGGAAGAAGCTATGGTCATGTCCGATCGCATCGCGCTTTTGCGCATGGGAGAATTGGAACAGGTCGCGTCTCCGCGCGAGATTTACAATCGCCCAGCCACGGCCTACACGGCGCAGTTCATCGGCCACACCAATCTGCTCAGCGGAGAAGTAAAGGATGGAATCGCGCATTGCCACTCGCTCTCCTGGCGAACCGGTTTGCGGGATGGCGCCGGCCTGTTCTCTCTGCGTCCCGAAAATATTCGGCTGGCCGGCGGCGCCGGTTCGAAAGTAAGTTTTCGCGGCAAGATTCTGAGGCAAGCCTTTCACGGAGCTACTGAGTTGCTCCAGGTCGAGTGTGCCGACGGACTGCTGCTCTCCATCCGCACCGCCAGCCAGGAAAATTGGAGCGGAGACGTCGAGCTTGAGTTCTCGCCCGCCGACGCAGTACCGGTCCGAGCATCCGATAACTCAAAAAGCACTTGAACCTGCATGTGTGGGGCGGAAACTTGTCCGCCGCAGTTGACTTTGACTTTCTATGTTCTCCCGCGCCTATCGCGTTGCGATCACGCTGCCCCCGCTGCTGTGGGTAGCCATCTTTCTACTGGTTCCCTACGCGATTCTTTTCGGCTACAGCTTCTGGTCAGTCTCGCCATCGCAGGAGATCGTTCATTCCTGGACGTTCGATAACTACCGGCAGCTGGTGCAGGTAAATGTCTACTGGCAAACTCTCTTGCGTTCGATGTGGATCGCAGCACGGGTGATGATCTTCTCTTTATGTCTGGGTTATCCGCTGGCCTACTACCTTTCGTTTTATGCCAGGAAAAAAGAACTTCTGTACCAGTTGGTGATCATTCCACTCTGGGTCAGCTACCTGGTGCGCGCCTATGCCTGGAAAACTATTCTGGGCAGCGATGGCGTCCTCAACACGCTGCTGCAGTATGTGCACTTGACTCGACATCCGCTCGATTTCCTGTTGTACAGCCCTTTCGCGGTAGTGTTGACGCTCACGCATATCTACACGCCATTCGCGTTTTTGCCGATCTACGCGGCGCTCGAACACATTCCGCGAAATCTTGTCGAAGCATCGCACGATTTGGGCGCGTCGCCCTTTCAAACCTTCTGGCGGGTGATCTTCCCGCTCTCGATTCCCGGAGTCCTCGCGGGAGCGACCTTCGCGTTCGTCTTGAGCCTGGGTGATTTTCTTGCTCCTCTGCTGCTCGGCGGTCCCAGCGGCATCATGATTTCGAATATTGTGGTCAGCCTCTTCGGCGCGGCCTACAACTGGCCTCTCGGCGCCGCCATTTCTTTCTGCATGCTGGCGCTGGTACTCGCATTGCTCTTTCTCTCGGAGAGTCTGGAGAAGAAATGGAGCTTTAAATGAGCCGCGAGCGCACTGTGCCGGCATCGCGCTGGCTGCCCGGGCACGCTATTGTTGTCTTCGGCTTTCTGTATCTGCCCATCGTGACTTTGATCGTTTACTCGTTTAATGGTTCGGGAGTGGGAGGATTTCCTCCACGCGACCTGACCCTGAAGTGGTACCGCTTGCTGTTCGCCGATGAAGCCATCTGGACTTCTGTCCTGAATAGCCTGCTGGTTGCTTTCGCGGCGATGGCAATTTCGCTGACCTTCGGCATTCCGGCTGCGCTGGCGCTCGATCGTGCCAACTTCCCCGGCAAGGCGCTCTTCCGACGACTGGTCCTGCTGCCGCTGATCCTGCCCGGCATTATCACCGGACTTTCTTTGCTGATGCTGTTTCGCGAAGCCGACGTGAAGCTGAGCCTGTTCACGATCATTCTGGGACACGGCACCGCGCTAATCTCGGTCGCGACCACAGAGGTCTTCGCCGGTTTGCAGAAGCTCGATCGCGCACAGGAGGAAGCCTCGCTCGACTTGGGCGCAAACTATTGGCAGACCTTCTGGCACGTGACTCTGCCCAACCTGCGGCTCTCGATTATCGGAGCGGCGCTCTTGATCTTCACACTGTCCATGGACGAAATCGCGGTCAGCTTTTTCCTCATCGGACGCGACAACACGCTGCCGCTCGAGATCTGGGGACGTTTGCGGCGTGGTATCACCCCTGAGATCAATGCGATTTCGAGCATCATTTTTGTTTTTTCGCTGGCTGCGATCGTGACCTGGTACCGACTAAGAGCAGGCGCAGAAGTAAAAACCGACGCGTTGTAGCGCCGGCGTCCCGCCGGCTGGCCGGCAGGCGTCTCGCCTGCCCATCCAACAGCGGCTCCTATACGAGAAATTCAAATGACTCCAAATCGCAGAGACTTCATCAAGTTCGTGGTGGCGGGATCCGTCGCGTCCGGCTGCCCGATCGATCTTTCGCTGCTCACGGCGCAGACGGCCGATCAGAAATCCTCCATGGTCGAGGGTGAAGATAACCGCATTTGTCACCAGGTGCGCGACGGGAAAATATTCAACCGCCCTCCCGTTTCCGAAAAGCACGACGTAGTGATTGTCGGCGGCGGCGTCAGCGGACTTGCGGCCGCTTATCGGCTGCGTGACCACGACTTCCTTCTATTGGAAAAGGAGCCGCACTGGGGCGGCAATGCTTATCTGATGGAATATCAAGGCATGCCCTACGCCACGGGTTCAGCTTTTCTCGGGAAGAGCGAACACGCGTACGACTTTGCCAAAGAAATCGGGCTTGAACCTCTGCCCATCGACGACTCCGACAGCACGATAGTCAAAGGCGAATGGATTGCCGACACCTGGCGAAGCGGGTTGGACAAACTTCCTTATCCCGCCACGGTTCGCGAGAGTTTTAAGAAATTCAGAAAAGAGCTTCTTGCCATCGATCCCGAGAAACGTGGAAAAGAGCTTAACCGTCTTCCCTTTTCCGATTTCCTCAAAGGGTACCCTGACGAAATCAAGCAATGGTGGGACAACTACGGGCCTTCGAATTGGGGCGCAGCCAGTGACGAAACCGCCGCATCGCTGGCGCTCGATGATTTTCAGGAGCTGGCCGGAGAAAGCGGCAACGACTACTACACCTGGCCCGGAGGTCTGGGTGCAATCACGAAGAAACTGGCTGAAATTCTGCAGCTATATTCTCCCGGCCACATGCGGGCGGGCACGACAATTGTGGCGTTGGTTCCGGAAAAGAATGAGGTGCGCGTAACCTTCGTGGAGGGATCGGAGTTGAAAACCGTTAGCGCCAAGGCCGTGATCATGGCGACTCCCAAATTTATTACTCGCCGACTGGTCGAGGGCCTGCCCAGCCGGCAAAGCGATGCCATGCGGCAGATGCGCTACATCCCGTACGCGGTGGTGAACCTGATTTTCGACAAACCGGTATTTAACAAGAGCTACGACACCTGGTGCCCCGGCAACCGGTTCTCCGACTTCATCGTTGCGGATTGGGTGGTTCGGAACCAGCCTGGATACAAGCAGAAATTCAACATCCTCACTTGCTACACCCCCTTGCGCGAGGAGGAACGCGGATTGTTGCTTACAGAACCGGGAGCTCGCCAAGTAGCTGCCACGGTGTTAAGCGACTTCCAGAAGCTGCTGCCAGGTTCGAACGTCGATCCCGTTGAGGTTCATCTTTACCGGCGCGGGCATCCTTTATACATGTCGACTCCTGGGCTGTTCACCGACGTGCAACCGCTGGTGCGACAACCTATGGACCGCATATTTTTTGCCAACACAGATTCAGAAGGTCCCGAATCGACCACCAGCGCGGGGATCGAGGCCGCCGAACGCGCCGTAAAAGAAGTGAGGAGTCGCCTGGCGGGCTAGAAACAACAATCCCCAACCCTCGTCTCAAATTCCTGCTGCGGGACGATCCGTACCCCGCGTCATCTTCAAACTCCTGCTAAACCTGCATACATAGTAAAGTAGTAGGAGCGCTGTATTTGTGAGCCTCAGGAAGGCAACCGACTTTTGACTTCAAACATTCGTAACATCGCTATCATCGCCCACGTAGATCATGGCAAGACCACACTGGTGGACGCCATGCTGCGCCAGAGCGGCACGTTTCGGGCCAACGAGCACCTGATTGAGCGGGTCATGGACTCCAACGATCTGGAGCGTGAGCGCGGCATCACAATTCTGGCGAAGAACACCGCCATCTTCTATCACGACGTAAAAATCAACATCGTGGATACGCCCGGCCACAGCGACTTTGGCGGCGAAGTGGAAC
Organism: Terriglobia bacterium; assembly: GCA_963822555.1. GTDB lineage: Bacteria > Acidobacteriota > Terriglobia > Terriglobales > Acidobacteriaceae > JAIQFF01. The sequence continues at coordinate 482,852 of CAWGHY010000002.1, read as the reverse complement.
GCGCGCTCAAGATGGTAGACGGCGTCATGCTGCTGGTGGATGCAAGCGAAGGCCCTTTGCCGCAGACCCGATACGTGCTGAGCAAGGCACTGGAAGCTCACCTGCCACCGATTCTGGTGATCAACAAGATTGATCGCGCTGACGCACGCCCGCAGGAAGTGTTGAACGAAGTTTACGACCTGTTCATCGACCTGGACGCCAAGGAAGAGCAAATCGACTTTCCGGTCCTCTACACCAACGCCAAGATCGGCACTGCTTCGACGGACATCAAGGGCGGTGGAGAAAACCTGCAGCCGCTGTTCGAAGCTATCGTCAAGACCATCCCCGAACCTAAGGGCGATCCCGCGGGGCCGTTACAAATTCTTGTGGCCAATCTCGATTACAGTGACTATCTCGGGCGCCTTGCCATCGCGCGCGTGTTTAATGGCACCATGCGCACCGGCGAAGACGTGGGTATTGCACGCCTCGACGGCACGCTGCACAAGACGAAAATTACCAAGCTGTTTTCCTTCTCCGGCCTGAAGCGGGTCGACATCACTGAGACGACACTGGGAGACATCATCGCGGTTGCGGGCGTGGAGGGCATCACCATTGGCGAGACCATCACCGACGCCGAGAATCCCTCGCCGCTTCCCCATATCGCGATTGATGAGCCCACCATCGCCATGCTGTTCACGGTGAATACTTCTCCTTTCGCCGGCCGCGAGGGAACGTACGTTACTTCGAGAAATCTTCGCGAGCGCTTGCAGAAGGAGCTGCTGACCAATGTTTCCCTGCGCGTAGAAGATACCGAAAGTACGGATTCCTTCGTCGTAATGGGCCGAGGGGAACTTCAGCTTTCGATTCTCATAGAAATGATGCGGCGCGAAGGTTTTGAACTCATGGTGGGCAAGCCCGAGATCGTCACCAAGCGCGTGGATGGCAAGCTGATGGAACCAATCGAGAAGCTCACGGTGGACGTACCGGAAGAATTTGTCGGCGTGGTGATGGAACAACTGGGCGCGCGCAAAAGTGAAGTCCTGAATATGCACAATCATGGATACGGACGTGTGCGCATCGAGTTCCGTGTTCCCAGCCGTGGCTTGATCGGACTACGGAGCCAATTGCTCACCGACACGCGCGGCACGATCGTGATGAACTCTCTCTTCGATGGCTACATCGAGTGGCAGGGCGAGATTCCGCATCGCCTGACCGGCGCTTTGGTGTCCGACCGCGCGGGAGTCACGACGCCTTACGCTCTGTATAACCTGCAGGAACGCGGCGAACTTTTTGTCGGTCCTACCGTCGACGTGTATGAAGGCATGATCGTCGGTGAGAACGCCAAAGACAACGACCTCGACGTGAACGTGGTGCGCGAGAAAAAGCTCACCAACATGCGCTCCTCCACGTCCGACATGGCGATCCGCCTGGTTCCATTTCGCAATTTGAACCTGGAGCAGGCGATTGAGTTCATCACCGACGACGAGTACGTTGAAGTCACTCCGAAGTCCTTGCGCCTGCGCAAGAAAGTTCTGCAGTTCAACAAGCGCAAGAGAAGTTCGATGGTGGCAGTCGAAGACGAATAGCACCCCGTCGTAGGTCCGATTCCTATGTCATCCTGAGCGGAGTGGTTGCTTCGCAAAGCGAAGCAACCGCGAAGTCGAAGGACCCCTATCAGTTCCGCGGACGCATAAAGTTCGTAACAATCCCAACCCCAACCCGGCTCGGATCACGAGCGTGCAGGGTCCCCCTCGATTTCGCTCGGGACGGGCTCTTCAACTCCTTCCCATCGTTCGCAAACGGACGCTGGGATTCCGGGATGACAGCGTTCCGGCCACGGATTGTATACTCGAATCGAACATGCCCAAGACCGACGAAAAGCGGCTCAAGATGTTTGTCATACCGTGCAGTTGCGGCACGACTTTTGCCGTCGCCGAGAACTATGATCGTCAAGGCACGGCGTGGAGCCGATATCTGAAGTGTCCCAAATGTGAAAAGCGGCACGATCCCAAGAATCGCCTTCTGCAAATTGGATATCAGCGAAGCGGATATTGGACGGTAGATAAGTGCTAGGCGAGACTTCGGTGACCCCTGAAACTGGAGAACAGTCCCATCCTGTCCGCGTTGCCGTGGTGGGCGTGGGCAAGGTGGGTGCGACCTTTGCCTATGCCTTGCTGTTGAGCGGACTGGCTTCCGAAATCGTGCTGATCGATGCCAACCGCGCTAAGGCCGAGGGCGAGGCCATGGATCTCAATCACACCGTACCCTTCGCTTTTCCTACCAAAGTCTGGGCGGGAGATTATTCGGACTGCGCCGGCGCATCAGTCACGGTCCTCACTGCCGGGGCTGGAACCAAACCCGGCGAAACCCGTCTTGATCTGGTGCAGAAAAATGCCGCCATCTGGAGGGAAATCGTGCCCGAGGTGGTCAAGCATAACGCCCAGGGCGTGCTGTTGATTGCGACCAATCCGGTAGATGTGCTGACCTACGCTGCGTGGAAGCTCTCCGGATTGCCAAGCGAACGCGTGATCGGCTCCGGGACGGTGCTGGACACGGCGCGCTTCCGCTACCTGCTCAGCCAGCACTTCGGTGTCGATGCGCGCAGCGTCCATGCTTATATCGTGGGTGAACACGGGGACAGCGAAGTGCCGGTCTGGTCAATGGCCAATATCGCGGGCATGCACCTCCCGGAATTCTGTAAGGCTCAAGCCTTGCCCTTTGAGCCGCGATCCATGGAAGAAATTTTTCTGCAGACGCGAGACGCAGCCTACAAGATTGTCAAAAGCAAGGGCGCGACCTACTATGCCGTGGCCGCTGGACTGATGCGAATCACTCAGGCCATCCTTCGCGACCAGAGCACCGTGCTTTCGGTTTCCAGCCTGATTGACAACTATTACGGCATGAGTGATGTCTGTTTCAGCCTGCCCACCGTAATCAATCGTCTTGGAGTAAGGAAGGTCCTCCGCATTGAACTAAGCTCTGAGGAGATCGACAAGTTGCGGCACTCAGCGGAAGTATTGAAAACGGTGATAGGAAAGCTGGAACTTTAGCAAGGGATCGAAGTCCTTCTTTCTGGCACTCTGCGCCCAAGCCTTTTGACCGCCAAGGCGCATAAGAGGCAGAGTAATACCGTTTTGTGGGATCAGTATCGATGCCGCACTACCTCACCATGGAATACCTCCCAGAATGGAAAGACCTGCTATACTTCACCACGCATTTGACTGTACATCTGCTCCGGCTGCAAGACGGCCAACCAGCCTTCGCTTCTCCGCCGAAGTCAGGCACACTCAGATAGCTCAAATAGAGGCAATTCGCTTGAAGAATATTTTCGTTGGGAACCTCGACTTCAATACTTCAGAGGAAGAACTGCGGCAAATGTTCGAGGCGCACGGACAAGTAGATCGCGTAAGCATTATGACCGACCGGGACACCGGCCGCTCGCGCGGTTTCGGTTTTGTAGAAATGACGAACGCAGAAGACGGAGACAAAGCGATTGCCGCCCTCAACGGAACCCAGGTGGGTGGACGCACTCTGAATGTCAACGAGGCTCGCCCCAAGGTGGAGCGTGGCGGCGGTGGCGGCAGAGACCGCGGTGGTCGCGGCGGCGGTGGTGGGGGTGGCCGAGGCCGCTACTAGTAGGGTCCACTGCTCTGATCATTTCTTAGTTTCCCAGCCAACCTGGCCGGACTGTGTTCTAAAACGGCTGGCCTCCGAGGTAAAGGCTCGAAGGTTGCAACCCAGGACCTCTTTCCGTGCAAATCCTTCTTTGATTTCTCCCCTGTGCCTGTTGCGATTGATGGCCACAGCTTCGGGATGTAAACTGGTTCAGCGCGCCCGTAGCTCAGATGGATAGAGCGATTGCCTCCGGAGCAATAGGTCGGGAGTTCGAATCTCTCCGGGCGCACCACACGTCCCGCTTGACTCTCAACAACCATTCCTGCCAGGCCGCGGAGCCAACTGCGTGAAAAGTGCCCTTGAACTTCTAGGCTGCTCGCCCGATGCCAAACTTCTGATTGTTCACGCCGACGACCTGGGGATGTGCCATTCCGTCAACGCGGCGACATTCAAGGCCCTGGACGAACAGGCCATCACTTCCGCCAGCGTGATGGTGCCTTGTAACTGGTTTTCTGAAGCAGCAGGATATGCCAGCCGAAATGCAGGGCGGGATCTCGGCATCCACCTGACGCTCACCAGCGAATGGACCCAGTATCGATGGCGTCCCCTCACCGGCGGCGCCAGCCTGGTCGATGCTACCGGACATTTTCTTTCCCGCGCGCCAGCCTCCGGATGGAAGTTAGAAGAAGCCCGGCTGGAGTTATCCGCACAGATCGAGCAGGCCCGGCATGCAGGCCTCGTGCCCACTCACCTCGACAGCCACATGCTTTCTGTTTTTTCGAACGCAGACCTGGCCAGATCGTATTTCGACCTGGGCCGGCAAAGCGGCATACCTTTCTTCGTGTCCAGACCGTTGATTCCCGGACTTGAGAATCTGATTACCGAGACGGATATCGTTGTGGATGACGTGTTCTCGCTGCGACCGGGCCTCCCCGAACGCGAATGGAAGCAGTATTACCTGCGCGTTCTCGAGTCCCTGAAACCGGGCCTGAATGTGCTGATTGTCCACCTGGGATATGACGACACGGAACTGCAAGCGGTCACTGCGGGCCACGCATTTTGGGGCGCGGGCTGGAGACAAAGAGATTACGACGCGATCATGAGCGAGGAATTCAGGGCCGCAGTAAAGGAACACAACATTCAGTTGGTGGGATGGAACCAATTGAATGCTTCAAGAAAATTGTCTGCCACGGGTTCATAGCGCCAGCTCGAGCACTTTATCCTTCAGTCGATCCAGATCAGAGTCGTAGGAACCATCGAGCTTCCCCTGGGCGTAGTTCTGCCAAGCCAGGGAAATGTTGCGCGAATGTGAAACCGCCGCACTCAGGGCGGGAGGATGACTCACGTGCTGCGCCCGTCCCAGGGAAATCCTCTCCAGCCCATAACCTAATTGCAATCGAATCTGGAAATCAAAATCTTCGTATCCCCAACCTCTCAGTCCCGAATTCAGTCCTTGCACGGCAATGAAGTGCTCCCTTTTTACCAGCACCAGGCCGACACCGCTGCGGGTTCCGTGCTTATCGACGCCGTACTCGATGCTGGCAGTGTGCCCATTTTCATGGAGCACCTGGGTTGTAATAATTCTCTGCACGATTGCGCCGTGGGGATCGGAGGGCAGCAGGCGAATCTCAGGACCCATCTCCGCTACTTCCTTGACCGTGGCAAAACGCTTCCGGCCCGCGATCGCGTCCAGCCCGGTTTCCAGAAAATCGTCGCTCAGGATGATGTCCGCATCGAGAGTCATCACCCAATCGCTGCAGCTGAAAGCGGCTCCGATATTGAGGCACTCGGGCTTATTGAAATGTTCGACGCCTTCGATATGGAGCAGCCGGATTCCCCGATAAATACCCGGGGCGAGAAGTTCGCGCAAGCTGCTGACCTCGCAAGCGCTGCTTACAATAAGGACTTCGGCCTGCGTCTTCGCCAGCCAATCGGCATTTTTCGGCAGTGACCGGGCAATCTCTGGCCGCTTACACCACGGGATTACGATGGAAACTCTCATTTAGGAGGCTGGTTTTTTCACGCACAGAAATCCGGCGAAATTGAACCACTGGAACAACGTTTCCACAATTTCAAAGCCGTTGCGTCGGAACAGATCCAGGTTCTCGTTGAGCTGGTAGGGGATGAGTACATTCTCCAGCGCCTCTCTTTTGCGCGCGATTTCGGTGTCGGAATAACCCCGTTTCCGTTTGTAGTCGTAATAGAAGTCGATGAAGAAGCGATTGACGTGACCGTTATTGGTGAGAATCTTTTCGGTCACAATGAGAGCGCCTTCGTTGGCCAGTGACTCGTAAATACGCCGGATGAGATTATCCCGGCCCAAGGGTCGAATAAACTGCAGAGTCCAGCACATGGTCACGACACTGGCGTTTTCCAGCGGAATATCCGAGAGTGCCCCGTTAAGCTCCCCCAGGCAGACTTTGATTCTTTCCTGGAAACGTTTCCTGGCGATCTTCTGGCGGGCGTGCTCAATCATGGGCAATGAGTTGTCGTAGCCGATCAAGCGCGCCGACGAAGGCAGTTTTTCGCTTAGTCCGATGAGCATGGTGGCGGTCGAGCAGCCGAGGTCGTAAACGCGGGTGCCTGGAATCCAGAAGCGCTTACCGATGTCCGTGACCATGTTCAGCTGTTCCGGATAAAACGGGACGCTGCGCTCCAGCATGTCGTCAAAAACTTCGGCGACCTCGGCATTGAATTCAAAATCGCGCGCCGGTTTCTCTCCACCGCGAAAAACTTTATCTCTCTTTTTCATATTGTGTTCTTCATATACTCGGCCCCGGCGCCTACGTCCTGCGCCGAAACAGGAACCCGCGACCTTCCTGTTTCTCGGGTGCTCCCCGTACTGCCCATCGTTCCAGATAAACGAACTCTCTGACCAGCTCTAACCCTGATTCCCCGGCACAATTCACGATCTCCTGGCGATTCAGGAACCAACTGAGGCACTGCGTGTAGTAACCCGGCCGGTAGGGTCTTTGCTCCACCACGAACGATGGCGAGCGGCTCACCACTTGCAATCGGGCAAGATACAGAAAATCACCAGTCGCAGCCGCCAACTGGCGAAATACTGCCTGCCAGTCCTCGAAATAATGCAAAGCGCTGCTGCTGATGACCAGGTCATAGGTTCTTCCCGTGAGATCGTTGGCATCATGGTGGAAGTGAGCTTGGGGCACCAGTTTTTTGCCCAACTCGCACAAAGACGGGACATCGTAGCAGTGATAATCCAACTGGATTTCGGGCAGAAGAGTCTTGCTGTAGAGATAGTAGTGGCCGGCTCCGCCTCCCCAGTCCAGCACCGAAAGGCTGTCTTTCTTTCTGGCGGCAAGAGCCAGCACATACCCGTAGGACATCATGGCGTTGTGATGTCCGACCTCATCGCGCGTCAAGCTCCAGGGAAAATGCGCGACACCCAGAGGCCCAGGTCCTTGCAGGTTGCTCTCCAGCGTCGGCCAATGTTTTTCTACAGCACGTGCGACGTCGGGATCGGTCCAGCCTTTCATGTCCGCACGTTGCGCCCGCCAGCCCTCGGGAACGTAAGCCCAGTCGGAGAGGGCATAATTGATTTTCGTTACCAGCGCGGCCGGCAGATACGGCGCGGCTCGGCTAAAGACTCTCCCAGCGGCACGCGCCCAAGAGCTCGAACGCCAGCCGTTGTAGGTTCCCATCAGAGACTGCGCTCCCGGGCACGGAATTCAACGATGGTGTTCGGCGGCAGCGTTACCAATAACTCGCTGCCGGCAGGTCGGAAATACTGACCCTGCCAGCGCTCGACCGGTCCCGCGGCGCGTTCGGAGAGCTCCGCACCATCCACCAATATCTTTGTCGCAGTGCCATTCCGAAATCGGAGAGTAATGCTCCCGTTGTAGATCTTGGGATCAAGCCGGTTGAACACCGCAAAGCGCGCCAGCGCGCCCACCTTCTTCAGCGCCCGCACCCGCGTTTGCTGCAAGAGATTCCGGTACGCATACAAAGGTCCCATGGGCACGTACCAGACGTATTCGCGACTGGCGATATGGGAGAGATGCCGTTCATAAAAGCTGTCGCGTTCGTAATCGAGCATGTGCGGATGCGAGAGGAAGCTGTAAATACCGCCGGTCGCGTGGACTTCATCGAACTTGGCATTCAACTTTGATACGTCAGTCTGTCCGGCGACGGCAATCTCGCTTTCGTCGGGCAGAGTCTTGGTGTAGCCCTTCTGGACCACTTGCGTGTAGCGCGCGGAGTAGGGATTCGAATCGTATGTCTGCAAGTCGGGCGCAACGTGACGATCCTGCAATTCGTCGGGATACGCCCGCGCCGCCAGGAATCCAGCTCGCGCAATCTTCCGTTGTATAAACCGGCGGTCGGCGCAGTTTCCGCAGGGATAAGCCCAACTCCAAACGTGGGACTGACCGGTGTTCTCCAGAATATCCTGCCGCGATCCGTCGATCTCATCCCAGGTCATGGCGCGGAAGCAATAAAAAGCCGTCTCGGGTATGCGGCAGGGATGCCGCCGGGAGTGGGAGCCGACCTCGTGACCGTCCAGAATTGCCTGGCGAAGGCGGGGCCAGAGCTCGGGCATGAGCGATCGGTATCCGGTCGTGACAAATGCCGTGGCCTTGATCCCGTACCGGTCCATAACATCCAGGCAGGCCGGCAGTTGCTCACAGGAATCATCGACAGTGTGGCAAACCACCGCCTTCGCGCCATTCAGATATTGGGTCGTGCCGAGGAACTCAACCAGCCCCGGCGAGTTATCGAAGTCGTCGTTGCCGATCCCCAGTCGGGCCAGCGGATCTCCGGGAAGTTCGCCCACCGGCGAGGATCCAGTCACGAGCCCGCCGAAATCCTTCCACGACAAGTGACTATTTCGGACGGAGTTTGCAAGCGCGACCAGTTTCAATGGGGTGCCAAACCTATTGTCTGCGTGGCTTTCGGATAGCGCGATTCTAGCAGACTGACTAAAGTGTGCCCCGGAACCGGGATTTAGTCTGTACGTCCGCCTCTCAACGTGCTTATATTTAAGCTTCCATGCGAATTACTGATTCGACAGGCGGTTGCTGGCCCACGCCCCTTCAGGAGTTGCTCCTGAAAGCAACGCTGCTCAAAACCAATGTCGCGTTAGAGGCCTGGGAAGAATGGCATGGACAAGAGGGATTGGAAAGGCTGGATAACGGCTCCTACCGCTTGCTGCCGCTCACCTATCGCAACCTGCAGAGTCTGAGTTATCAGGATGCGGTTTTAATGAAGCTAAAAGGGATCAGCCGGCGGGCCTGGTGTGAGAACCACCTGGTATTTCGCCGCATGGCGCCGGTGCTGGCGGAGCTTCATAATGCAGGCATTTCCACCCTGCTGCTGAAGGGCGCGGCCCTTACCCTGCTTCATTATCAGGATTTCGGAGTTCGACCCATGCAGGATCTCGACATCCTGGTCCCGGAAGATCGGGCTCTGGATGCGGTCGCGCTGCTCGAGTCACAAGGATGGACGCGAGGTACTCTGCCAGCCGTCAAGCTCGGAGAGTTTTTCCTCTCGTATCGCCAGTCCGCCGATTTCACGCGAGAGCCACAGGAACGGATAGACCTGCATTGGCATGTGCTGTTCCAGGCATGCCATCGCGAAGCCGACCAGTTGTTTTGGGAGGCTTCGGTTCCAGTTCAGTTCGAGGGAATTGCCACGCGAGCCCTGTGCCCCACCGATCAACTCGTCCACGCTTGTGTTCACGGAGTGGCCTGGAACGACATTCCGCCTCTGCGCTGGGTTGCGGATGCTTGCTGCGTGCTTGAATCCTCCACCATCGATTGGCAACGCCTGCTCAGGATCGCAGCTACATGCCAGGTGGTCCCTCCCTTGCGCGATGCCTTGCGCTATCTGGTCAAGACGGTCAGTGCTTCCGTGCCCGCCGATGTATTGCAGAAACTGGAATCCATGCCGGTGACGCCGACCGAGCAACTGGAATATCAGTTTTATTTGAAGCAGTTGGGAACACCGGGAATGCGCCAGACCGTGCAGGCGCTCTATCCCCAATACTGCCGTACCGTGCAAGGCAAGAGTTGGTTTACCCGGCTGGTTGGCGTTCCAATCTTTCTTCAGCACTATTGGAATCTGGACCGGCCATGGCAAGCCATTCCCAGAGCGTTCACTTACGGCATCAAACGTGTGCGCCAGATTTGGTCGGAGAAGCGAGAGTCCTCACCGTTAACCAGTTTTTAGCTTTGGCTTTTGGCTTTTCGACGGCGTTCCAGAACCTGCCTCATGATGCGCGCATAATCTGTTTGGCTGTCGCGCTGCCGTATCCCCATGTTGCTGTCATGAATCCGCCTTCTCGCCACGACCTCGGGAAGCATGATTGACTTCACTCGCTTTTCGGTGGCCCGAATGTACCAATCGATAAAATCTCCTGTGGTCCATTGCGGGTCGAAGAGTCCGACCTCAAACATTGCGCTGCGCCGGATCAACATGGCAATTTTCAGGTAGCCGTTGAAGATGCCGAGCGAGACTGGGCCGCCATCCGGGCCTGTCTCCCGGAATTGTTCGACACTTCCCATCACCATGCCCAGCTCAGGATCTTTGGCAAAAGCTTCTATCTGGCGCGCCAGTTTGCCTTCCATCCACAGGTCATCGGAATCGAGGAAAGCGAGAAAGTCTCCTTTCGTCTCGGCGATTCCCTTGTTGAGCGCGGTCGCAACTCCGGCGTGCTCCTGCAAGTGATATTCGACCTGGGGAAAGCTCCGGGCTACCCCGGCGCTGTTGTCGGTGGAACCGTCATCGACGACGACAATCTGCATCGGATGATAGTTCTGCGCCAGGATACTTTCGATGGCTGCGCCCAGGTACTTCTCGCAGTTGAATACTGGAATTACCGTGCTGATGAGTGGAGCCTCTGTCATCTCTGTAAACCTGGCATTCCGGTCGAAAGTTACAAACGTAACTGCCGCATGTGCCGCAACAGCTGATAGCGTTGTGAGATTGGATTTTACAGCGCCAGAAACTGGCCGGGTACCACAGTTGACACTAAGCCCCGGCCGCCTGTTGTACACGAAGGTTCGAGCTAACTTCATGTCCTGTCGACATCTTGCGGCTCAGAATCTCGGATGCTAGACTCGCTCGCCATGAAATTTTATCAAGTGAATCGACCTGATGTTGTGATGGAATCATTCGAGGGCGAGCTCGTTTTGGTTCAGATGAAGAGCGGCAACTATTACAGCCTGCAGGGATCGGCGCCACTCATCTGGGAACTGATCGACCGGGGCTCCTCGCTCGAAGCCATCGGGGATCTTCTGGTCGAACGGCACAACGGCGACGCTGACGTCATCCGGCGTTCAGTGCAGGACCTGGTGGACGAATTGGTGGCGGAGAGTCTGCTGGTTCCGCTTTCGGGCGCGCCCCGGCCGTCCTCCGCGAAACCGTCAGGCGTACTCGACTTGGACGCGCCGTTTGTGCTTCCCGTGCTCGAGCGCTACACCGACATGCAGGAACTGCTGTTGCTCGATCCCATTCACGATGTGGATGAAACGGGCTGGCCTCGTCGCAAAGAACAGAGCGAGAGTTGAGCATGGATTTCACAGTGCCGCTGGCGCAACCTCCCCAACTTGCAAGCGGCCAGTCAGCAGATCCGGCGGGGTTTTTCGCCTCTGTCCTCCAATCCTTTCAGAAAGCATCGGCTGGAATACTTATCGAGCGTCGCTACCGCATCGGCGGGAAGGCCGTGCTCATGCGCTTTGCCGGCCCCGCCATCGCCAGGCTTTTTTCTCCGGCAATCGAACATCTCTCCGATTCAACTTTCGCCGTGCCCGACTTGACGGTACACATCTTTGACGACCGATCGACCGGCGGACGGATGCCTCCGGCCCCCTGGGCGCCGGAATGTCATGGACAACGCGGACTCATCGAGGGCTATAACAACGACCGATTTTTCACCACCTATGAAATCGGGATCGACATTTTGCAAATGTTCGATGCGAAACAGAATGCGGCGATTTACTGGGTGCGCGATTACGAATGGATACCTTATTGGGAGAACAGTTTCCCCATGCGTTCCATCCTGCACTGGCGGCTGCAGAATGAACCACTGCAAGCCATTCATGCCGGAGCAGTGGGTAACTCGGCGGGTGGAGTGCTGATTGCCGGCAAAAGCGGTTCCGGTAAATCCACAACCACACTGGCGTGCCTGACCTCCGATTTATTTTTTGCCGGTGACGATTATGTGCTGGCGGATGTCACCTCCGAACCGTACGTCCATAGTCTTTATTCGACCGCCAAACTCGTTCCCGACAACTGCAACCGCTTCCCTCAACTGAAATCGCTGATTTCGAATCCGGACAAACTGGATGAACAGAAAGCCCTGATTTATCTGAGAGAACATTTTCCGGCCAATGTTGTCCGGGGATTCCCGCTGCGAGCCATTCTGCTGCCGCGCGTAACCGGCCAGCGAAATACTCGCATGGTGAAGGCCGGCGCCATGGATGCGTTCCGTTCCATCGCCCCGACCACGCTGCTTCACTTGACCCGGGCCACGGAGGAAGCGGCCCGCAAGATCAGCACTCTTTCCCGCGCTCTTCCGGTTTACTGGCTTGAAGCCGGGACTGATCTGCCGCAGATTCCTCAGGTCATCCGGGAATTTCTGGGGAATGGCGGCGCATGACGACGGACAGAAAAGATCGGGTGAGCGTGATTATCCCGGCCTTTAACGCCGCGTCTTTTCTTCCGCACGCCATCGCGAGCATTGACCGCCAGGGCTACTCTGAGCTCGAAATCATCGTGATTGACGACGGTTCGACCGATCAGACAGCCGCGGTGGTACGCACTCTGCCGAGTGTCAGCCAATATTTTCACCAGGAGAACAAGGGGCCATCTGCGGCGCGTAATCTTGGCCTCAAGCATGCCAGCGGAGAATTCATCGCCTTTCTGGATGCCGATGATGAGTGGCCCGCCGGCAAACTCGATCTTCAGCTAGGCCGTCTCCGGTCGGAACCACACCTGGACATCGTACTGGGGCGCATTCAATACATCTCGCTGCCCGGGGCGGAAGACATCGACATTGCATTCGAGACCGAAGACCGCACGCTGACTCATGTCCACCTTGGGAGCGGAATTTATCGTAAGCCGGTATTTGACCGTGTCGGCCTTTTTAACGAAAGCCTCCGTTACAGCGAAGACGTGGACTGGTTTATGCGAGCGCGGGAAGAAGACATCTCAATGGTCATTCTGGGAGACGTGACGCTGCTCTACCAGCTTCACGCCGGCAATATGACCCGCCAGATGAACTCCGAGCGTTCGAACCTGGCAGCCGTAATGAGGCTTTCGCTGGAACGCCGCCGGCGCCGCGGAGCCGGACGCTCCATCGATCTGAAACCCTGGTCTCACTACGATGAAACCGGACGCACCCGGGTTCGTCCCCCCGACAATCCCCCGGGAAGCACGACCATATGAGCGGCCCAGAGAAATCGCAATCGCTGAATCGGGCGGCCTGGTTCTATTACGCGGGTTGCTACAAGCGGCAGAGCAATTCGCTGATCGTGACCATTCTGTTGTGCGCGGTGCAGTTTGTTTTCGTTCTGCCCACCATTTATCTGGTGCGGCATGTGTTCGATGTCGTCATCCCGCGTGGCGATTTACGCGGAGTATTTTGGGACGGCGTGACAATCGTCGCTTGCCAGACCGCGTATACGGTTTTTGTACTGTGGGTCCGGCGGGTGACACTTAGAACCACCAAGATCGCCGTGGGCAACATTCGCTACGATCTGGTTTCCCGCCTCTACGCGCTTTCGCGGACCTTCTTTAGCGATACCGATCGCGGTGGCCTGCACAACACCATCGTGCAGGATACCGAACGCGTCGACATGATGAGCAATGCCATCGTCTCGCGCATGCTGCCGTCGCTCCTGGCCGGCGCCGCGCTGTCTTTGGTATTGATTTGGCTCAACTGGAAACTATTTCTCGTGACCATGCTCATCGCGCCCTTTCTTTTCGGGGTCAATCAGGTTCTGGGCAAGAAGTTGAAATCCACTTCGCGGGGATATCGGCGCTCCTTCGAAACATTCAGCAAAGGGGTGCTGTTTGTCGCCGAGTCGATCGATCTCACCCGCAGCCAGACCGCCGAAGAGTTCGAACTCAAGCGCCAGCGGAAACAGATTGAAGATCTCCGCGAAACCAGCCGCCGCTTTGCCTGGTTTGACACCGCCTACAGTCAAATCCAGGGGAACTTGGCCATGCTGGCCGGGGTTCTGGTGCTGATGGCAGGAGGCGTCGCGATTGCGCACCGCTCCATGACGATCGGAGCGCTGCTTTCATTCTTCGTCACCTTGCGCCTGCTCAGCCAGTATGGCGCGCAGGTGGTCGAGATCACGCCCACCATCGTCCTGGGTCATCAATCCCTGCTGGCGCTCTATCAGCTGTTGTCCGCCGAGGCGGTCGAACCTTACAGGGGAACCCACAAGATCGATTTCCAGGGCGAAATAAGATTCGAAGGAGTGCGCTTCCGTTACGGGAAGCCGGAGCTGCTGAACGGTATCAATCTAACCATTCAGCCTCGGCGTACAGTGGCGCTGATCGGTCCGAACGGATGCGGCAAGAGCACGATGCTGCATCTTATTCTTGGATTTTATCGGCCGCACGCCGGTGTCCTGTACTGCGACGGACGCGCCTACGACGAGATCGACCTCTCATGTCTGCGTCGCGCCATTGGATTCGTCGCCCAGAATCCAACTTTCTTCAGCGGAAGCATCCGCGACAATATTGCCTACGGAGCTCCTGAAGCCAGTCTTGAACGGATCCGGCATGCTGCCAGCCTGGCTCTGGCGGACGAGTTCATCATGAAGCTTCCGGATGGCTACGAAACCCAGATTGGCGACGACGGAGTGCGATTGTCCGGCGGGCAGCGGCAGCGTATCGCCATCGCGCGCGCTCTACTTCGCGAACCGAAGCTGCTGGTGCTTGACGAACCGACAAACCATTTGGATATTCATGCGGTTACCCGCCTGATGGAGAACCTGCGCAAGCTGGAGAGTCATCTGGCGTTACTACTGGTCAGTCACGACCGCGATGTGGTCCGGCACGCGGATGAAGTTTACGAAATCGAGAATGGCGTGGCCGTGCGGCAGACCAAGATCGATGAAGCCGTGACGCCGGGAGCGCTGGCGCTCTAGGACGCGGGGCGACAGGCGATGCGTGAATTGAACCGGGCTACGAACCACACAATCCTTTCTCCCTTCCGCGTACGCGTAGTCCTGGCAGTCATTACGATCCTCGCTGCCGCCTTGCGCCTGCACCAGCTCTCCGCCAAAAGTTTTTGGATCGATGAAGGGGCCAGCTTCAGCTTCGCCACCATGCCCTGGCGCCCTTTTCTGCTAACGCTCTGGAGTTACCAGGGCAATATGACGCTCTACTATTTTCTACTCCGCGGATGGATCCACTTCGGCGACAGCGAATTTGCAATACGCAGCCTGTCGGTACTCTTCGGTGTGCTGGCGATCCCGGCAATCTACCTTCTGGGTGAGCGCCTTTTTGATCGGCCGACCGGACTCGTCGCCGCCGCCCTGTTGAGTGTCCACAGCTTCCACATCCAGTGGTCACAGGAGGCTCGCGCCTACAGCCTGCTGACTTTGCTTTTGGTGATGGCGGCTTACCTGCTCGTTTGCGCGATGCAGTCAAAAGAAGAAAAGAGCACGGGATACTGGATAGCATTCGCTGTAACCGCCGCGTTGAGTTTCTACGCTCACATTTTTGCTGTTTTTGTACTGACGGCATTTGCCCTGGCCATCGCGTTTCCTAAGCCATACCGCGTCCAGACTCGAACCGTGGTGATGGTTGCGCTTCTCTTCGAACATTTGATAGCACCCATGGCTTTATTCGTCCTGCTGCAACACGGCGGAAGTCAGCTGGCATGGCTTCATCGGCCGGCGCTCAGCGACATTTCCGAGTTTGTGCTGCTGCTGACCGGTCAAGGCGGCGTCTTCCTGGTCGTGATTTACATTTCCCTGGCCGGAGTAGCATTCATTTATCCCGCCGAAGGCGATAACCGCGATTCGGACAGCGAAAAAGAGAAAGAAAAGAAAAAAGCGAAATGGGGTCTCCGCCTTATTCTCTTGTGGCTGATCCTGCCCCCCTTGCTGACCCTGGCCGCGTCTCCGTTCAAACCGCTTTTTTCGCCGAGATACATGGTTCTTTGCGTGCCGGCTTTGGTGCTGCTGGCCTCCGCCGGAGTGACCCGCCTCTATAACCTGCCTGCCCCGAGGCGATGGGCCGGGGTCGCAAGTTTCGTCCTGCTGATGAGTCTTTCCGGGTGGGGAAGCTACAAGTATTTCGCCAACTTTGCGGCCGAGAACACGGACTGGCGTTCCGCCGTGCACTACATCCTGGAGAACCAGCAGCAGGGAGATGGCGTGGTCATCTACTCATCGCATGCCCTTTGTTATCTTTACTACGCCGGGCGCGCCGAGAACCAGCACAAGATCGCGACCGCACCCGATGTCGTATACCCGCCCGATCCTCGACGGCCAGTCAGTCGCGACGAAATCAGCAGCGACACGATCGGACGCCAACGCGTCTGGCTCCTGTTGCATGACGAACAGGAGAAACCGGATGAACTGGCGATCATCGAGTCCACCCTCGCGGGGGAAAAATTCCAACCCCAGGAAAAGCGCACCTTTCCTGGAAAGATCCTGATCACCGTCATGCGGTACGATCAAGCCCCATCGCAAAAGTAACCTTCCGTGATTGCCGGGACCGGTGACCATAGTCATCTTGTTCCAAACGGCTTCCTGCTTCATCTTGTAGAGGCGGCACCAAGAGTTTGCGGGAATATTTCTATCTATGAGTGACCCCAAGTATTCCGGCACAGGTGCGGATTGGACGCAGCTTCTGACCGATCCGGCCCTCGTGAGCCATCTCGGCGAATTGCTGCAGGTTTATCGCGATACTCCCGTCGAAAAGCGCGACCAGGCTTTGCTCGAAGCCATGCGCAACATCAAGAGTGGTGCGGGAGCCGTGGCAGCCGTGGCCACAAGGGCTGCAGCCGCTTCGGCAGCGCCGCCGGCCGCAGCTCCGCAACCCGCCGCATCCGCTCCGGTTGCAACCAGCCCGGCAGCGAGTCCACCGTTCGAACCGGATATCTTTACCCCTACGTGGGGTCAGGATCGCCGTCGCCACGCCCGCCTGCGATGCTTCGTCGCGGTGGAATTGCGTTTGGGAGACTCGGGGGTTCCGATCTGGGGAAACTTATCCAACACCAGCATCGGCGGGTGCTTCGTGGAGACCGCCACACCCGTGCCTTCCGGGGTCAGCGTGGAAATTGGGCTTTGGCTGGCGAACGGAAAGATCTGGATTAAAGGGCTGATTCTCACCGGGATCGTCACCAAAAGCAGTCCCTCCTTCGGTGTGCGTATCAAGTTTTCCGAGCTTGAGGCCACGGAACGGGAAAACCTCCGACACTTCCTCAAGTTTGTCGAGAGCACAACCAAGGGCTATAACAGCGAGAACAGCTACCTGGCCCGCCTGAAGCGCTAGGTTGTTAATCTTTCCTAAACAACTGTAAGTAATAGACATGATTATAAATGTTAGCTGTGCTTATGAACTGCTTCGTTCCCGTATGCAGCAGTGTCGAAGCATGCCTTGTCACGAGGACGGATCCTTACAGGAAATCCCTGAGGCAAGGTTCGAGAGAAGTTGGTAGACTGCATGCGAAGAGCAATATTTTCGGTTTCTTAGGCGGTTATTAAGGAATCGTGCACCTTCCGCCTGTTTCAGCGACGGCGTAACCTCCCAAGCGGAGATCATTCATGGTAGCGACTGAGCAGACATTAGCGACCGGCAAACAACTGGATACGCTGTGCATCAATACCATCCGCACCCTGGCGATGGATGGCGTGCAGCAGGCGAACTCGGGACATCCGGGCGCTCCCATGGGTTTGGCGCCCGTCACCTACAGCCTGTGGCAACAATTCCTGCGCTACGATCCCGAAAATCCGACCTGGCCGAATCGCGACCGCTTCATTCTTTCGAACGGACACGCCTCCATGCTGCTTTACGCCATGTTGTACCTGTCTCAGGTACGCGGCGTGAATCCCGAAGGCGAGAAGCTCGGAGAGTTCGCGGTCTCCATGGATGACCTGAAACATTTTCGCCAGCTCGACAGCAGGACTCCCGGACATCCCGAATATCGCTGGACCGCAGGCGTGGAAACCACCACGGGACCGCTGGGTCAAGGTGTCGGAAACAGTGTGGGGGTTGCGATTGCCGGCAAGTGGCTGGGAGCGCACTTCAACCAGCCTGGTTTCGAGATTTTTGACTACAACGTGTACACCGTCTGCGGCGATGGCGACCTGATGGAAGGCATTGGCAGCGAGGCCGCGTCGCTCGCCGGTCATCTCAAACTGTCCAATCTCTGCTGGATTTACGACGAGAACCACGTCACGCTGGATGGTCTGGCCAACGTTTCGTTCACCGAAGATGTGGGTAAGCGATTCGAAGCCTACGGCTGGAACGTGGAGCACGTTCCCGACGCCAACGATCTGGGTGCGCTGGTTGAGGCTTACAAAGGGTTTCTGAACACAAAAGACCGTCCTACGCTCATCCGGGTGAATACCCACATCGGCTACGGATCGCCTCACAAACAGGATACCAGCGCCGCTCACGGCGAACCTTTGGGAGAAGAAGAAGTTCGCCTGACGAAGAAGTTTTACGGTTGGCCCGAAGACGCGAAATTTCTGGTTCCTGACGGCGTGCTCGATAACTTCAAGAACGGAATCGGCAAACGCGGCGGCGATCTCCGGCAGAAGTGGGACACGCTCTTCGCCGAGTATGGCAAGAAATATCCTGACCTGGCGAAGCAGGTCACGCAGATGCAGCGTCGTGAGCTTCCCGATGGATGGGACAAGAAGCTTCCAACCTTCCCGGCGGACGCAAAAGGCCTCGCCACACGCGAGAGCTCGGGAAACGTGCTGAATGCTGTCGCGGAAGGCGTTCCGTGGCTGGTGGGCGGATCCGCTGACTTGGCGGGTTCCGACCGGACGAGATTGAAGTTTGCCGGCGCGGGCGATTTCCAGGCGGGAAGTTACGGCGGACGCAACCTGCATTTCGGGGTTCGCGAACACGGTATGGCTGCCGCTTTGAACGGCATGGCGGTTTCGAAGATCCGCCCCTTCGGCGGCACCTTCTTCAATTTCAGCGACTACATGAAGCCCTCCATCCGGCTGGCGGCGCTGATGGAGATCCCTTCGATTTTTATTTTTACCCACGATTCGATTGGCTTGGGCGAAGACGGCCCCACCCACCAGCCGATCGAACAGTTGGCAGGGCTGCGTGCCATGCCCGGTCTGATGCTGATGCGCCCGGCCGACGCCAATGAAGTTGTCGAAGCCTGGAAAGTAATCATGCCATTGCAGCACGAACCGGCCGTGTTGGTGTTAAGCCGCCAGGCTGTGCCCACCTTCGACCGCGCGAAGTATGCCTCCGCGGCGGGCGTGGCCAAGGGAGCCTACATCCTGGCCGACGCGCCTGACGGGAAGCCGGAAGTCATTTTGATGGGCACCGGCACCGAAGTTTCTCTATGCGTCAACGCT
This sequence comes from Terriglobia bacterium, assembly GCA_963822555.1. Lineage (GTDB taxonomy): Bacteria > Acidobacteriota > Terriglobia > Terriglobales > Acidobacteriaceae > JAIQFF01. The sequence goes on along the minus strand of CAWGHY010000002.1, from coordinate 463,725 downwards.
TATGAGCAATTAAAGACCGAGGGTGTGAAAGCCCGGGTCGTGAGCATCCCTTCGTGGAATCTTTTTGATCAGCAAAGCGACGAGTACAAAGCCAAGGTCCTGCCGCCGGAGGTCAAAGCGCGAGTCTCGGTGGAACAGGCTTCCACCTTTGGCTGGTCGCAATATATCGGCCCAGCGGGCATCGCAATCGGGATGCACCGATTCGGCGCTTCGGCGCCGATCAAGGATTTGCAGAAAAAGTTCGGGTTTACCACCGAGAACGTCGTGGCGGCGGCCCGAAAGGCTATGGGAAAATAGATCAGTCATCGGTCGTCAGTCGTCAGCGCATGTTTGCTGAAGACCGACGACTGACGACCGACGACTCAGAAAAGAGGTTTTATGCAGCCAGTAGGAGTTCTTGACACCGCCAAAGCGACCAACCCGCTGAAGGATCTTCTCAAGTTTGGCCAATCGGTTTGGCTGGACTACATCCGCCGCGATCTGCTGACCAGCGGCGAACTGAAGCGCCTGATTGAGGAAGACGGGCTTCGGGGCATGACTTCGAACCCGACGATTTTCGAAAAGGCCATTACCGGCGGAACTCTCTATGACGATTTGCTGAACTCTCTGCGCTCGCGCACCGATCTCGACGCCAAGGGGCGTTACGAGATTCTCGCCATCCGTGACATCCAGGATGCCGCGGATATTCTGCGTCCGATATATGACAGCTCGAAACGGCGCGACGGATATGTCAGCCTCGAAGTGTCGCCTTACCTGGCCCGCGACACCAAGGGTTCGCTCGAAGAGGCGCGCAGGTTGTGGAAGGCGGTGGGACGCGAGAATGTAATGATCAAGATTCCTGGCACAGTTGAGGGCCTCCCTGCTATCCAGCAGGCGCTCAGCGAAGGCATCAACATCAACGTAACCTTGCTCTTCGCGCAGGAAGTTTATGTAAAGGTGGCGGAAGCCTACATCGCCGGGCTCGAGCAATTCGCCAAAAACGGCGGCGACGTCAGCCGGATGGCGAGTGTGGCCAGCTTTTTCATCAGCCGCATTGATTCAATGGTGGATGCCATCATCGACACTAAGCTCAAAGCTTCCAAAGATGCGCGGGAGCAGGAGCAACTGAAGAGTATCCAGGGAAAAGTAGCGATCGCGAACGGCAAGCAAACGTACGAGAAGTATCAGGAGATCTTCAGCACGCCCCGCTGGAAGGCTCTGGCGGCCAAAGGAGCACAGACGCAACGCGTTTTGTGGGCCAGCACCAGCACCAAGAACCCGGCTTATCGCGATGTGCTGTACGTCGAAGAACTGATCGGACCGGACACGGTAGACACCATTCCGCCGGCCACCTTCGACGCCTTCCGCAATCACGGAAAGGTGCGCCAGAGTCTGACCGAAGATCTTCCGGCGGCGCATAAGACGATGGAGACCACAGCCAAGGTCGGCATTTCCATGAAGGAAGTGACGGACAAGTTGACCGATGACGGAGTTCGCCTATTCTCCGAGGCTTTTGACAAACTACTCGAGGCCGTAGAAAAGAGCTCGAAATCCAAATGAGCTCCAAAGTCGGCGTTCAGACCTACAAATTGGCCTCCGGCCTCGCTCGCCCGTAGGCTGGGTTTCACCAAACCCGAACCTGATTTCCGTTCCGGCATACTACACTGGTTTAAGCTATAACCACGGAAACCAGTAGCCGAGTTTATAAAAACGATTTAATATCAGCTAAGGAGCGGTTTTTTCATACGTTCCTTGGCGGAATCGCGCTTTCCGGAAGGCCTTGAGAGGCAGTCGCCCGAGCCCAACCGGAAACGACCAGGAACCAGAATATGGCTCAGATAGAAGCAATGCCCGCCATCGAACAGCCTCGTATCAGCAAACCCGCCGATCCCTGCGCCATGGTGATTTTTGGCGCAAGTGGCGATCTGACCCGCCGCAAGTTGATCCCGGCGCTCTACAATCTGGCGAAAAACGACTTGCTGTCGCGCGAGTTCGCGGTGATTGGGGTCGCACGCACACCCATGTCGGACGAGGACTTCCGTAAGAAAGTCACGGAAGACATTAAACAATTCGCCACCGACAAAGTGGACCCCGATATCTGGGAATGGTTCGTCCGCCGCTTGCACTATCAAAGCGGAGACATGGGCGACAAAAACCTTTATTTGCAGCTCAAAGATTTGCTCGGAAAGGTCGATCAGGAGCACTCAACCCATGGCAATCACATGTACTACCTGGCCACGGCGGCTGATTTTTTCGGGCCCGGCGTAGAGCATCTCGCAGAAGTTGGATTGATGCAGGAAGACAGTCAACACTGGCGGCGAGTGGTCATTGAAAAGCCCTTTGGACACGACCTCGAGTCGGCCCGGTTGCTGAACCAGCAATTGCTGCGAGTAGCGAGCGAAAAACAGATCTACCGCATCGACCACTATCTGGGCAAGGAAACCGTACAGAACATTTTGGCCTTGCGCTTCGCCAACGGAATTTTCGAGCCGGTCTGGAACCGGCGCTATATCGATCACGTTCAAATTTCGGTGGCTGAAACGGTTGGAGTCGAGAAGCGGGGCGGTTATTACGACAAAGCCGGCGCGCTGCGAGACATGGTGCCCAACCACATCATGCAACTCATCAGCCTGACCGCGATGGAACCGCCGGTATCGTTCCGCGCCGATTCCGTCCGCGACGAACAAGGCAAAATTCTGCACGCCATCCAACCCATGAGTTCGGAAGACGTATTGATCCGGACGGTGCGCGGTCAGTATGGCGAAGGCATCGTGAACGGTGAGCGTGTGCCGGCCTATCGCAGTGAACCTGGAGTGCCGCCGGATTCCAAAACCGAAACTTTCGTCGCCATGAAGCTGCTGATCGACAACTGGCGCTGGGCTGACGTCCCTTTCTACCTGCGAACCGGAAAGCATCTGCCCAGCCGCAGCACCAACATCGTCATCCAATTTCGCCGCGCTCCGTTTGTGCTCTTCCGTGACACGCCAGTAGAAAACCTGATGCCGAACCAACTGGTGTTGCACATCCAGCCGGAAGAAGGCATTTCGCTTCGCTTCGCCGCCAAGGAACCTGGACCTGCCATGCGGCTGGGCGTAGTGAATATGAGTTTTGAATACAACGACTACTTCAAAGCCGTCGCCAGCACGGGTTATGAACGGCTGCTGCACGATTGCATGATTGGTGATGCCACCTTGTTCCAGCGCGCCGACATGGTCGAAGCCGGGTGGTGCGTGGTCAGCCCGGTGCTGGACGTATGGAAAGCCTTGCCGGCGCGGAATTTTCCCAACTACGCCGCCGGTACTTGGGGTCCCAAAGAGGCCGAAGACTTGCTGGAGCGAGACGGCCGTCACTGGAGGAATTTCGAGAAATGATTCTGGCAGGCGACATTGGAGGTACCCACGCTCGACTGGCATTCTTCGACGCCGTGGACGGCCGCTTCAGCTTGGTCTCCGCTTCTATTTTCCCCAGCCGCGAGTATGCTGGCCTGGACGAAATCGTAGCTAAGTTCGTGGATACATCCAACCTGCATCCGGACACGGCCTGCTTTGGCATTGCCGGCCCAGTGCGCAACGGACGGGTGGAAGCTTCGAATCTTCCCTGGATCATCGAATCGAAGCGCCTGGCCGACGAGCTCAAAATCAAAAAGGCATTCTTGATTAACGATCTCGAAGCCAACGCCTGGGGCATTCCCGCGCTCGACGCCAACGACGTGGTCGCTCTCAATCACGTAAGCGGACAACCGGTGGGCAATCAGGCGGTGATTGCGGCCGGGACCGGACTCGGGCAAGCCGGAATGTTCTGGGACGGCGCCAAGCATCACGTCTTCGCTTGCGAGGGCGGGCACGCGGATTTCGCTCCGCGCAACCAGCTGGAAGTAGAGCTCTTCAATTATCTTCACACCCGGTTCGGCCATGTCAGCTATGAGAGAATCGTTTCCGGACCGGGCCTGGTCAACGTTTTCGGCTTTCTGCGCGATACAGGGCGCGGCACCCCTCCACAGTGGCTGACCGACGAAATGGCGAAGTCCGATCCGGCAGCGGCAATTTCGCGCGCCGGCATCGAGGGCAAATGCAGCCTGTGCGAACAGGCGTTAGACTTGTTCACCTCGATCTACGGCGCCGAAGCTGGTAATCTGGCGCTCAAGATCATGGCCTTGGGCGGGATTTATCTGGGCGGCGGCATCGCTCCCAAAATGCTTTCCAAACTTTCAGGGCCATTGTTCATGCAAGCCTTCACCGGCAAAGGCAGGATGCAAGCCTTGCTGGAGTCCATGCCGGTCAGAGTGATCACCAATGACCGGATCGCGCTGCTGGGCGCTGCCCGTTGCGCGATGGTAAAAAACGCGGCAATGTGAGAGATCGGAACATGCCGGCTCAACCTGAAATTCGGATTCTGAAGACGGCGACAGACTTGTTCGAGGCTGCAGCGGCGGAGTTCGTCGCTCAGGCCTCGGCTGCGGTGCGAGCCCGTGGAAGATTCACCGTAGCTCTCTCTGGTGGTTCAACCCCCAGGACCTTGTACTCGCTTCTCGCGACCAAGCCCGGCATCCCGTGGGACAAGATTTACTTTTTCTGGGGTGACGAGCGCCATGTCCCGCCCGACCAGCCTGAAAGCAATTACCGCATGGCCAATGAGGCGTTGCTCTCCAAGGTGCCGGTGCATCCCGAAAATATTTTCCGCATTCACGCCGAGGAAAAAGATGCGGCGGCGGCGGCCCTGCAATATGAACAGACGCTCAAGGATTTTTTCCATTTGTCTCCCGGCCAATTTCCCCGCTTCGATCTGATCTACCTGGGCGTCGGACCGGACGGACACACCGCTTCCCTTTTTCCCGACACAGCGGCGCTGAACGAAAAGACCCGGCTGGTCGTCGCCAACTGGGTGCCCAAATTCAATACTTTCCGCATCACCTTCACCTTTCCGGTGCTGAATGCCGCGGCCTGTGTGATGTTTCTGACCAGCGGCGCAGACAAGGCTCCGATTCTCCACGAGGTGCTGGAAAACAGCAGAGCCGGCCTGCCCTCGCAATTGGTGCGCCCGGTCAATGGCAAACTGATCTGGCTGGTGGACGAGCCGGCGGCCAGAACCCTGTCCCTTTCGACACAGCGCCGCTAACCCAATGTTGTTCCCCATCGTGGTTGCCACCCGCGCGGAATAAAACCCATGTTGATCAAAGAAATCTGGCGGTATCCGGTCAAATCGATGGCGGGCGAAACGCTGGACAGCGCCGAGATCACGATGAAGGGCATCGCCGGTGACCGCATCATCCAGGTACGAAACGCCAGCGGACGACTTTTCACGGCGCGAACCCGCCCGGGCCTGCTCCGGCATAACGCCGTGCTGAAGGAAAATGGCGACGTGCTGATCGATGGACGCCCATGGGACGCAAAGGATGTCGCAGTCGACGTGGAAAAAGCCGCGGGCGAGGGAACCTACCTGGTGCGCAGCGATGCAGAGGATCGTTTCGATGTGCTTCCCCTGCTGGTCACGACGGATGGAGCTCTTGCCGCCGCGGGATACGACCGGCGGCGCTTTCGGCCGAATCTGGTCATCGCCGGTGTGGAAAAACTCTCCGAACGAGGGTGGGAGGGAGCGCGATTGCGCATCGGCGAAGTCATCATCGGCGTGGACGACCTTCGGGCGCGCTGCATCATGACCACCTTCGATCCTGACTCGGGAAAGCAGGACTTGAACGTGCTGCGTCGCGTGCAGCAACAGTTCGGCGGCGTGCTCGGACTCAACTGCTATGTCATCGCTCCGGGCCGCATCGCGGTTGACGATGCGGTCGAACTCATTCCCCGTTAAATGAGTAAACTCGCCGATGTCGTGTTTCTGGGAGTCGATTTGGGCTGGTACGGCAAGCCTAGCGGACTGGCTTCAATTGGAATCAACCGCGATGGCCTGTATCTACGGGATCTGACCCGGCTGGAGAATTCTGACGAAATTTACCGTTGGATCGAAATGCAGGCTGGAAGCGGCAGCGCTGTAGTGGCGGTCGACGCCCCGCTGGTCATCCCGAACTCTACCGGAATCCGCGACGCGGAACGTGAGATGAACCACGAATTTCGCCGCTTCCATGCTGGGTGCCACGCGGCCAACCTGGGCCGGCCTTTTGCTTCGAACGTCCTCTCATTCAGTCAGAGACTTGCCGATATGGGATTCCGCCATGGCGCAGACGTGGCGGCGCGGAGCGAGGGTCGCTACCAAATCGAAGTTCACCCGCACGCAGCAACCGTCAATCTTTTCGATCTGCCACGTATCGTCAAGTACAAGCGTGGACAGCGTGCGGCCCGAGCCAAAGAACTGCGGCGTTTGAGAAGGCTGATACTCCTACGTCTGCCGCAGCTTCGTCCCGCATTGTCTTTGCGCCTGCCCGGTATACCAAACCGTGGCCCCTTGAAACCCGTGGAAGATCAGATTGACGCCGCCCTGTGCGCGTATATCGCCGCCCACTGGTGGTTTTGGGCAAAGCGGCGCAATCGCGTCTACGGCAGCACTGGGAAAGGTTATATCGTAGTGCCTGAGCGGATCCCGGGCAGCGATTTAGCGCTGCATTAAAGCGTCGCCACCGACACTCTGTGTGTTACTGGACCTCGATTGAGATCACGTTGCCTGCGCCCTCACCCGTTGCCCGATAATTCAATGCGACTTTCTGTTTGCTCCAGGCGCAGGAAAATGTTTCTGCTCCAATCACAGACACGCGTCTGGTATCGCGCACCTGCATCTTCCAGCTTCTCCCGTCCGAGACAATCGTGAGGATAGCCTGAGGCGGCGAGGCACAGTCGACATTGACAATTGTGCCTTCGAGAAAATCTGGCGGAGTTGGTCGCGCGATTCCATTCACATTCGGTTCGGCCGTCGATGGCTTCTCGATGCGTACAGAATCGGTAACTTGTACGTCTTCCTCATCCCTCGGTTCGATCCCGGAGTCGGCGCTATTCCGTTCCTGCATCACAGCCTTGAATCGCTGGGCTTGCGCTAAAGACTCATTCGCCCTCTCCGCCACCTCAGGATTACCACTCCGGGTCAGCCCCCGCAGGATGGTAATGGCAGGATCGGGAGCCCGGGCGTTCAGGTACATCTGCGCGAGATTGAACTGATAGTTCTCGTTGCGTGGACTTAGCGATACCGCCTTCTGCATGGTGATGAGTCCTTGGGCCGCGTCTCCCCCCTGCATCTGCGCGAACGCCAGCAGCATATACGGGTCGGCAAAACTGGGATCAAGGGCAATGGCCGTATCGAGGTGCTTGATCATCTCCGGCAACTCGGCGCGGTCGACGAAGTTGCCCTCACGGCTCATCAGCAGCGCGGAATAGTAGTGCACTCTCGGATCCTTGGAGTCGGCCTGCGCGGCGCGTTTGAAGTACACTCCTGCCTGGGCAAAGTCCCGTTTCTGCAGGTAGGCATAACCCAGGCCACGGCAGGCGCCCGCATGGTTCGGCTCCGTGTTAAGGATCTGCTGGAACTCCGCAATGGCCTTCTCCTGATAATCGCGGGAGTGCAAATGGATATCGGCCAGCACAGCCCCGCTGTCGGCAGCGCTGAGCGGTTTGACCGCATACTCGCTGCTGACGATGTTCGAAGGCGTAGGCAATGGAAAATACTTGTACCGGCCGCTGGTCATGTAGTTGCGCAAGGCGCCATCGAATTGAGCCGCACTCACGCCGAGGCTCCGCTGCAGGGCATCTTCAACCGGGACGTTCTGATCGATCTTCAATTCGAAGTATGTAGAAAGCTTGGGAATCAGGTTGTTATCGTAGAGATAGTGCACCACCATGTCTGATTCCGCGTAGAAAACGCTTCGATGGCTGTCGCTCTCGTTGTAGATGGGGGAGTTCTTCTGCACCCGGAACAGATCTGCAACCTTCATCGTGCCTTCCTGCTGCAATTCGCGGTACACCTGATCCGGGATCTTGCCCACGCGCGCTTCCTTACTGTCGACTTCGATGCTGGAAAAGTATTCGGCAAATCCTTCTTCAAACCAGGGATCGAATTGCGCGGTAAGAACTCCGTTCATGAGCTGATGTGCATATTCGTGGAAGACCACACTCCAGGGATTCTCGGTCGACATGTCGAGCATGATGAAACTGCGATCTTCGCCACCCTGAAAAAGCCCGGCCACGGTCACTGGCTTACCGTTCCATAAAGGCGCGAATTGCGCCAGTTCTTTGCGGTTACGGAAAGCGACAATTTGCAGGGGTACGGGCAGGTTCACCTTAGCCTTAGTCATCAGCATGCCGAAGACAGCCCGCATTTGCTCGAAGCGCATGGCGGTCTCCCGCCCGCGTTTCTCGCCCGCATCCGTCACCACAGAGAAGTGCGGCGACTGAACTTCAATCCACTGGGAATCACTGGCAGACGCAATCGCAGACGCGCTCAGGGCGAGCGCAAGCAGAAAACAGGGGCGCACCAACCTTCGCGGGTGAGAGCTCACAGCCGAATACTCCCAATGGATAGTAGCTCAGGCTATGGGGTAAACCAAGTTCCCGCTCAGGGCACTCCAGAACATCCTAGAATACCGGCGTCAAATTGTGTTTCTTGGAATACATTTTGCGATCGACGGTGCGCAGCACATCTTCAGCGTCGGATCCGGTGACATAAGGCGCCAGGGCCCAGCTGAAGGAGAGCTCGTAGTCCTTCTTGCTGGACAGATTCCACTGGTCTACTTCCCGCAGAATGCGCTGCACCGGATGGTCCGCCTGTTCTTCGGTGGTGTCGGGCATCATGATCAGAAACTGGTCTCCACTCTGACGAAACGCCAGGTCGGCGCCCCGAAAAACGCTTTTTAATATCTTGGCGAAGTCGACCAGGACTCTGTCGCCTTCGAGCGCTCCGAACTTCGAGCTGAGCTCGCTGAATCCGTTCAAATCGATCGCCATGAAAGTGAGGCTGCTGCCCACCCGATTGGCGCGCGCCACTTCGCGAGGGACCAGTTCGTTCAACGCCCTGCGGTTCAGGAGCTGGGTAAGCGGATCGATCAGGGACAGACTCTCCAGACGCTCGTTCAACACCAGTTCGCGGATCAGCGCCAGGCGGGTATTGTTCAGGGTCCGCTTCTGTGACAGCAGATAGATATTGAAAAGCAGTACGAGCGAGATGAGTCCGAAGAATAATTGTGGCAAATAGGAATGCTCGACCCGGACTACGCGCTGCGCCCACACCAGATTCGGCACCAGCAGCGCCAGCAGGCCAGAGGTCAGCACCAGAATGACCAGGATTCCAATTGACCAGAGCTGAAGATCGCGGCCGGAGAGCTGCTGAATCTGTTGTTGTATCTCGTCGGCGCGCTCGAGCATGGAGGGCTGGCTACGGTCTTCGGCGGATTGCGACATTCCCCCTCCTTGGGCACACAAGAGTTCCCCTGAACTGGAACACTCGTCCTTAAAATTTGTACTGCAATGGAGGCACGGAAAGAGTGAAGAAAAGCTTTTCTGCAGTTACGTTCGTAATCTGGCTTTCGAACTTCGTCGCGCCGGCAAGTCGCCAGCGGCAATACGAACCAGGCGCTTCAGGCGTAGTCGACGTCCACCAGCACATTGTGTCCGCTTTCCTTGCGGAAGGTCACGTCGACTTTCTGGCCCACGGGAAGGGCATTTCGCATGTCGCCCTCGAGCACCAGCAGGTTCGACGAGCTGTCTCCGCCAGACAAGGTCACGACGGACTTGTTGGGCTGTCCCACACCGGATTCGTAGAACTGGACGCTTTCAACTTTGCCCCGCTGCCGAAGTCCACCCGAGACGGTCGAGGTGGCAGCGGATGAGCTTTGCGCTCCCGAACGTTTGTTCTTCAGCTCGAGAAGTACATTCAAGCCCACAATGCCCGACATGGCCGCCAGGATCAACGCCATGAATAGTCCGTCCACCGTGGTGATCGAACCATAGAGCACGATCCACGCAATGCCGAGTAATGGAATGAGCGCCAAAAGAATCGAGATGAACAGCATCATGAGTTTTCCCGAGAGAGTGCCTTGCCAGCTGAGGTCACGCCCAACAGATTAGCAAAAAACGGCTTCACGGTGGGAAACGGGTTTAAGAGCTGAAGTTTCAAGGTTTCACGTTGCAAGGTTTCAAAGGCTAGCCCGCTGGGGAACGAGTTTCAGGGCGAAGGATTCAAGGTTTCAAGGTTTCAAGGTTTCGAGGTTTCAAGGTTTCAAGGTTTCAAGGTTTCGACGTTTCAAGGTTTCGAGGTTTCAAGGTTTCAAGGTTGCAAAGTTTCAAGGGCTAGCCCTGAAAACTTGCGCCTTCGAAACCTTGAAACTCCGAAACCTTGAAACGTGCACTGCTGACACTCAGGCGCAGGTGTCGCGCCAGTCGGCAATCTCCTTCAGCCCCTCCGCCCGGGTTTGCTCGAAAAGACGCACCCGGTGGCGGGTGTGCTCGAACTCGTGGATGTCAGCCCAGACCTCGGCCTGCCAGGCTTCATCGTGAATCGCGGTTTCGCCGCAGGTGGCGCAGCGGGTGTGGAGCTTTCGAATCAGGCGGGGCGAAACGGCAACCGGGCCGGCCGGGAGTTCGACAAAAATGCAGCGCACTTCCTGGATGTCTTCGTTGTCGCCAATGATGTGTTCATAGCGCAACAGGTAACCGAAGGCCAGCTTTCGCGCTTCCTGTTCGGCCTCGGCGCGGGTATGAAAAGGACCGTACTCGGCCCGCATTTGTTCGGTGGAATCACAAGCCATCCAAAACGTTTCCTTGTACGCCATTATTGCCTCGAGGGGTCGGACTTGGCTGGCTCAGGGGAAAGCGCCGGACGATCCTGGGATCACGCCCCACACCCGAGAATGCAATTCAGCTGCCGGGATTGAGGCGAGACCCAGAAACGGATAGGTCACTATTTATCAATCACTTAAGGGATGCCCCAAAAGATCGCATCCTAGCAAAATGCAAGGTTTTGCAGCCTTTTGCCTCAAGCGGAGCTTTGGGAACTCGGTCGGCGGAGCAAGGACAGCAACAGATGTGATCACCCGCCACTCCGGTCCAAGCCGTAAAGCTTGGCCGGGGTCCTCAATCTCTCGCGCAGTTAGCGAGAGGTGAGTTCTCTCGCTTAGCAGCTGATGCGTTTCGAAATGGTTCGTGTTTACGAATCAGCGAAGTTCGTGGCTCGCGCCGGGTCCCACATTTCAAAAACCGCGAAATGTGGGCCACCCAGCATTGAACCCTGCGATTCTCTCTCGAGTCGTACCCCCACGAAGTTGTGCCAGACTCAGCCAGTCCTCTCACGACGCAATCGTCCCCGACAAAATATCCACCGGCCGCATGGCAAGTTCTTGCCGCCATCGCTCGCCGCCGTGGCGGGCAACATAGATGGCCAACTCCAGACGGCTCCAGACACCCAGTTTGTCGAAGGTGTTGCGCAGGTAGTTCTTTACCACCTGTTCCGTAGTGCCGATGGCCTTCGCAATTTCGCGGTTGGTCTGGCCTTCCCAGACCAGGGCTGCGACTTCCATTTCTTTTGCGGTTAACCGTTCACGGGGTTGCATGATTTCGTTGCTCCTTTGCGAACATGGCGGTCGCCAGCTTGACCCGTTTTCTGCCGTCGCGAATGCCGGCGCGCAGGAACAGGGTTCGCAGATGTTGTTTCACCGTCCTCGGACTGATGTTCAATTGCGCCGCGATCTCCTTGTTGCTGCAGCCCTGCATAAGCAACTGCAAAACCTGCTCATCGCGCGGTGTAATCTTGATATGGTTAAGGTTCAGCATTGGCGTTTCCTTGCTGATCGCACACTTGCGGTTATCGCGATTTTCTTGTGCGGTGCGATCGCCAAGATGAGAAGCAACTTATTCGCCAAAGCTTCGCCTCCGCACACGAAGGGACAAAGCCTTGTGAATGCTGCATTTTGGTCTATGACCCAGGAGTCGTGAGTACACGCGGCAGCCTGAACTGGGACCACACGTCCCAAAACAGGCGCGATCACGGATAGAATCGCCTGCAGAGGTATACCCTTGCGCGTTTTGGTAGTCGAAGACGAAATCCGGCTGGCTGAGAACGTTGCCCGCAGCTTGCGCGAGAGTGCAGGCTATGCCGTGGACGTCGCCGCTGATGGCCAGGAGGGACTCTTTCTGGCGGAATCGAACGCCTACGACGTGGTGTTGCTCGACCTCATGCTGCCCAAGCTGGACGGAATGGAACTCCTAGGTAGAATTCGCCAGTCCGGCCAGCACACTCCCGTACTCGTGCTGACGGCTCGTGACGATAAGGAATCCGTCATTTCCCTGCTCAACGCCGGCGCCGATGACTACCTGACCAAGCCCTTCGATCTGGGAGAATTGCTGGCCCGTACGAAAGCTTTGATCCGTCGCGGCAAAGGTCAACCCTCTCCCGTCGTCATCATTGGAGATCTTGAGCTGAATACGGTGAACCGTACGGTGCAGCGCGGTGGCAAAGCGATCACGCTCACCGCCATGGAATATCGCGTCCTGGAATACCTGGTGCATCGCCCCCGCGCCGTAGTCTCGAAGACCGAGCTGCTGGAGCACCTATACGATTACAACTGGGAGAAATTCAGCAACGTGATCGAGGTCTACATTTCCGGACTGCGGCGCAAGCTCAACGAGGGTACATCGCGGCAACTGATCCGCACTCTGCGTGGCCAGGGCTACATGCTGCAGGACTGATGCCAGCCAAACCGATTTCGAAGGAAATGCGGCGCGACTCCATCCAACGGCGTCTGATTGCTTCGGTGCTGCTTTCCCAGGCGATCCTCACCGCCGGCCTGATGGTGATCGGCGTAGTCGTCACCTACTGGCGCCTGCTCTCGACTCTGGACGTTGCCATGCAAGCCCACGCCATCAGCGTGGCCGTGCTGGTGCGCTATACCGACGATGCCAGCGGCCACGTGTACTTCGACAACAGCCTGCTGCCGGAGTCGATCGATCCCAATCATCCCGACCAGTTCATGGTGTGGGCCGACCGCACGGGATATCTCACCCGTTCTGAAGACTGGCCGGAGGGCCTGCAGTTTCAGCCCGGCCCCAGCCAGCATTGGAATTTTACCTGGGCTGGAGTTCCTTATCACGCCCTGCGCATGACCCATGTTCCGGTGCTCGACCGGGAAGAAGGCAACGCCTTCCAGCCGCAAACTCTGACCATTGTGTACGCCTCGCCGACCGTCCGCATACGACAGCAAGTCAAGGTGGCGCTGGCTTCGATTGCAGTGGCCAGCTTGCTCCTGCTGGGAGCAACCACATGGCTGGCATGGTGGAAGATTCGACGCGGCCTGCTGCCCTTGCAGATCCTGGCGCGGCAGGCGGCGCTGGTCTCCACGCAGAGCTGGAAACTGCAGCCCCCCAAAGAAGCCGAGGATATCGAGGAGTTGCGCCCCTTGACCGAGTCCATGACGCAGATGCTGGCACGGCTCGAATTCTCGTTCAAGCAGCAGCGGGAATTCGTGGGCAATGCGGCGCATGAGTTAAAGACCCCGGTGGCGGTGCTGAAGTCTACGTTGCAATCACTGGTGCAGCGGCCTCGCAGTTCGGAAGAATATCGCGCCGGTTTGCAGGCATCACTGCAGGACCTGGAGCGGCTCGAGCAATTGCTGCAATGGATGCTTCGTCTCGCGCGTGCCGAGCAGTGGGCGCAGAATGGACAACAGCGCGAGCTCGAGGTCGTCGACATCAACACCACCTGCGAAGAAGCCGTGGAGAGAATCCGGGGCCTGGCTCAATCCCGCAACACCAGCATCCAGCTTGCGACCAACGGACCGGTTCCCTTCCGCGCCGATCCCGAGGACTTGCAATTGGTATGGACCAACCTGCTGGAGAATGCCGTCCGGTACAGCCCCGAGGGTTCATCGGTTGAGGTCGGGGTCAGTCACGCTCACGGCAAAGCGCGCATTACTTTTCAGGACCATGGGGCCGGCATTTCCGCCAGCGATCTGCCCCGGATTTTCGACCGCTTCTATCGCGGGGATCCTTCCCGGACGCGCACCACCGGCGGGTTCGGCCTCGGCCTCGCAATCGTGAAGGCGCTGGTCGAAGCCTACGGCGGAACCATTGCTGCCGAAAGCACACCCGGCAAAGGCACACGCATGACGGTGGAACTGCCGATTCTCAAGCACTAGAGTCGCGCGGCTTAAGCTTTCCTTAAGATACATTCCGATACAATCTTCGGACTTATGGTCAGATCCCTGTTCATTTCTCTACACCGCCGCAAGATCGGGAAAGCGGCGGCCGCGAGGCGCGGGCCGCTGAGCTCTGTCGTATTTTCTCGGAGCTGGAAATGAAATCGCAGCCGGCCGGAGCTTGCGGTCTCGCTGGTACACATAGTCGCTGAGCATGATGATCACGCCGGCAGTTACTTTTATTTGAGCGCCGGGAAGGGTCGAACCGTAAGCGGCTCGAAAGCACCGCTACCGCGATGAAAGCGCATAACTTTGCACACGTTCCCGTTGACGAAACCGTGCGTTCGCCTTTCCAGCCCGACTACGAAGCGCTGAGGACGCCCTCGCTGAGGCAACAAGTTTCTAATTTGCAGTTACTTACAGCCAGCTACGAACCCCATTCTTCATCTCGACATCAAAACACAGGTAACTTCAACTCACGCTTTGGTAAGCGGGTTTGGATTCTTGATTGCATTACAATAGACTTCCCGGGATCCCTCACCGGCTGGCGGGGTATTCTCTCTCGTGACCCAAACTGCTACCAGCCCGCAACGTAAGCCTTTGCTGGACGAGGCTTCGTTTCAGCAGCTTCTCTCGGCGGCGTTTGTGCTCCAGGAGCACAACGATCGCTTGCGGGCGAAAGGATTCCAGGCTGACTTCGCGGAAAACCTTTCCGCGATTGTTGAAACCCAAAAACTGATTCAAACCCTGCAACTGGATTTAGCCGCGGCATCCGAGCTGGTCGCGGAAAGAGTGCAGAAGGTCACTAACGCATCGGGCACTGCCATCGGCATTCTCGAAAAGGGCGAACTCTTCTATCGCGCGGCGACAGGAACGGCCGCTATCGACGCAGGCACTCGCGTAACACCCGCTTCCGCGCTCTCGGGTGACTGCCTCACCAGGGGATCTGCGCTGAACTATCCCGATGTCACCCCCAGCCTGCACGTGCGCGCCGAACTTTTCCGCAGTCGTGATGTGAAAGCCTTCATCGCGGTCCCGGTCTATCACGCGGGCCAGGTTGCAGGCGTACTCGAGTTACGCTTTGCCCGCGCCAATTCTTTCCGCGAGGCCGATCTGCGAACCGCTGAACTGATGGCCGGCCTGTTGAGCGAGGCCATGGTGACGGCGGCCCGCATGAAGTGGAAAGAAGCCCTGGCATCGGAGCGACAGAGCATGCTGGAAGCTCTGGAAAGAATCAAACCTCAGATTGAACGCCTGGGCAATGAGTCCATGTCACTCGCGGATGTGGAAGCCGCAAGATCATTGGCTTCCTCCAGTGAACGACCGGCGACCAGGTGGGTCGCGGAAACCTGTTCCGCTTGTGGCAGCGACTTCTTTGATGACAGTGAATCGTTTTGCGGCACTTGTGGGGCGGCCCGACCGGTTGCCCTCCCATCACTCGAGGTTCCGAGTGCAACTGTCCCCAACAGAACAGATCCTCCGTGGTTGATCCCGTATGGGCGAGAGAATCCGGGTAACGGAAATTCCGCCGCCGAGCTGCACCCTATTGACAGTGTGATAGCCAAGGAACCTACAGTTCCGGTGCCCATACCCGGAGTTGCGTCGCCTACGCTTGCGCCAGCAACGCCGTCCGGCGCGGCTCACGACTTCATCATTCCGAAATCCGAAGTGGATGCGCCCGCGTCGACTACCACGGTCAAAGAGCCGTTCGTTAATTCTCAGCCGCTGGCTGCGTCTCCAAGCACAGATGCTCTTCGCATCGTTCCGGCAGATCCAGCTTCGGCTGAATCACCCCAAACCGATTTGGCACAGGCCGATCCCTTTGCAGCGCCCGACACGCTTCAGCCCTATCCCTGGGGATCGGCGAAGAAAGCTCAGGAGTGGCTGGAGACGGTAAAAACCAATCGAGGTCCACGAGCAGAGTGGCTGGCGAACCAGTGGCAAAGGCGGCGGGCAAATATCTATCTGGTGATGGCTGCGGTCATCCTGTTGCTGGTGATCTCGGGCTGGGGCTTCCGGCCGGCTGGGACTACAGCAGCAGGGAACGCCTCGCCCGCGCCGAACAGTCAGCCCCAAACGCCGCCGCCTCCGCAGTTGACTCTGTTTGAAAAGTTGATGGTAAATCTGGGACTCGCCGAGCCGCCGCCCCCACCCGTCGACCTGGGAAATCCCAACGCTCAAGTGTGGGTGGACGTCCACACCGCACTCTATTACTGCTCCGGCAGTGACATGTATGGCAAGACCGCGGACGGGAAATTTACGACGCAGCGCGATGCGCAGCAGGATCAGTTTGAGCCGTCGAACCGAAAGGCGTGCCCGTAAATGCAGAGTGCAAAGCGGGAGGAGTTTTCCACATTTCAGAATTTTCCACATCTGCGATTCACGCCGCGGTTCGACGATTTGATGTGTAAGATCGTGTCCATTACGGCTGGAGAATGACTTTGCCAAACCGCCTGGAAAAGACGCCGGAAGCTCCCTCCCCGTCCGAATTGAATCCACTCACGAATCCGATTCTGGAGCAGAATCTCGGACGCTGGGCAAAGGTTTACTTCAGCAATCCTCCGGGAAAACGGGATCAGGCCGTCAATAAACTGCTCGAGGAACTCAAGCGGGAATCTGGCAGCGTCCAAACCAGTCGTCCTTATTTCGCGACTGAGACAAAATTCCAACGCGCCGTTTGCTCTGCCTGCCAACATCAGAATCCGCCCGGTCATAAATTCTGCAGCCGTTGCGGCCAAGTTCTGGCTCCAGCACAGCCTCCTGCGACGGAAACTCCGGCAGTGAACAGAATTTCGGAAGCTCCCCCGGTGAACTCCGGTGACGAGGCGCCCTGGCTGCGTGAGCAAACCTTCAACAGCCTCGACGATTACGAGATTCCCCGCAGCCGGGGATGGAAATATCTCACAGCCGCAGCCGTGATTGTGCTGGCGGGCTTTGCCTATATGCAGTGGGTTCCGGGAGCGAGGACCAGAGTGGCAACCGACAACCCGCCGCAGGTGAGTGCTCCGGCATCGGAACTCCCGCCTGCGAACGCTTCGCCTTCCGAAGCCAAGAGTTCTCCAGAAACGGTCGCACCGAAACCCGTCGTGCCCAATGCAATTGCGCCCGAATCCAAGATGGGCAATGCCCCGAAGCCATCCGCAACTACGAAATCGCATAATCATCCGGTGGTGCCGGCGGGAGTTCAGGCCGCGGTTCAGAAGTCCCCCATGATCGAAGGCAACAACCCGCACCGGATCGCCGCCGACGATTCAAGTAATGACGGCGATTTGCGGCTGGCGCAACGTTATCTGGGCGGAAGCATGGGTGTGCGGGATTCTTCCGAGGCAGCGAAATTATTGTGGAAGGCGGTCGGCAAACAGAATGCCACGGCTGCCGTGCTTTTGTCGGATCTGTACTTGCGCGGAGATGGAGTTCCCCGGAGCTGCGATCAGGCACGCCTTCTGCTGATTGCGGCGGCCAAGCGAGGCTCGCCTCTGGCGGCTCAGGGGCTGCGCAATCTGGAATCACTGGGCTGTCGCTAGGAATTTTCAAAGAGCTGACAAAACCAAAAGACCCTCCAGTCAGGAGGGTCTTTTTAGTTTGGAGTCAATTCCAACTCAACGCTGAATATGATTACGGCGAGGTCCAGATTGATGGAGATTGAGGATATTCTGCTCCCAGCTCTCCAGAACTTCAGGCGTTCGCCGGGACTTCCTGCCGGCGGGCTTCGTACCAGAGGGCCAGTTCGACCCGGTTCCAGAGCCCGAGCTTGTCATAGATGATTCGAAGGTAGTTTTTGACGACGTGTTCTGTGGTACCGATGGCATCCGCGACTTCACGGTTCTTAAGCCCTTGGGCAACGAGCTCGATGACCCGCCGTTCGCGCTCACTGGGAACCCTGTTTCCGTAACGCTCTTCTCCGAACATAACTGCCTCCGATAGAGAATGGTCGCGAGTTTGACTCGCTTGATACCGCCGGTAATTGCAAATCGCAGGAAGAGACGATTAAAGTGCGCTTTGACCGTGCGCCGGGCCATCTTGAGCTGTCGAGCAATCTCCGAATTGTCGCAACCCTGAAGCAGCAGTTCGGCAATCTGCTGTTCCCGCGGACCCAGCCGAATGGAGCTTTCATTCATTTCGGCTTCCCCCTTGGTTCAATGATTCCAGGTTTAACGATTAAGCCCGAGCCGGGCAGTTATAAATTGAAGTAAGTTGGTGCTCGGCGCCGCGTTGCGGTCTCCGAATCACTCCGTACTCCCAGATATGGTGGTTTCTCCCAAAATTCATAGCATTCACACTGCCAAGCTTGCCGTGAATTTTGCTTTTCGGCATCGAATGTGAAATTTTGTTCTGTGGCCGCCGGGGTTCTAGCGGCTCATTTACTCTTGAACGTTGGCGCGGCCAAGTTATTTGTTTTCTTTGGACTAGCAGAGCCACCCCCGACCTCAACGAAGACCTTGCGTCTCGCGATCTTCAATCTTCAATGTGATCCCAGTCTGACCCAGTGCTTGCCAAATTTTTTCCGCTGCCCAACACGGGAATTTGTGCCCATTCTTGCCGACGCTGCCGACCTTTCGGCACAGTTCAGGAAATCCTGGGTTCTCCTTAAGTGCTTTATCTTCAAGGTACGATCAGGACGAGGCGAGAAAAAATTTCCCCCACCTACAGGATCATTCGGAACTAATTACACCTTTTACCTGATGCCGAATCGTTAACTCCGGGTCACGTCCGCCGATAACGCCGAGGTTACTCATACTGTACTCATCCCGTTACCCAAACAAATTTCGGACGAATTTCGCTAGCCTTTCGCGTTTTATTTTCTCTTAGCGGCACGCAACAGAAAAAATCAGTCAATCGGGAGCTTATTTCGGACCGTTGCAGGCCGGGCAGCGCGTTTTTTGTTTTAAACTAGAAAAAAGTTCCCGTTCTGAAATTCTCGCCTGTTAGGACCACGTGGGGACAGAGTTCCCGACAACGAAGCTCCGCAGTTTTAATAGCAGCACGAAAAGGCAAAGTCTTGATGGCCGACAATTCCCACGCCGAAACTCTGCAGCGAATTCAGTCGGCACTGGAATCGGCGCGGCAGATCTTTGCGCGTTTCACCCTGGGCGCCATCGAGGCTGAGTACAAGGCAGGCCACGATCCGGTCACCGAGGCCGACAAAGCAGTCGATGCCGCGCTGCGCCAGGAGTTGCTGCGCGAGGGCGAAGGCTGGCTCTCGGAAGAGAGCGTGGACGATCTCTCGCGCCTGCAGAAGAAGCGTGTCTGGATCGTAGATCCTCTGGATGGCACGCGCGAGTTTGTCGCCGGCGTTCCCGAATTCTGCGTCTCGGTGGCGATGGTCGAAGATGGAGTTCCGGTGGCGGGTGGAATTTGCAATCCCGCAACCAATGAAGTTTTCCTCGGCTCCTTGGATTCAGGCGTGACTTACAACGGAAAACCAGCCCGCGCCAGCCAACGGACTCGCCTCGAAGGCGCGGTGGTTCTGGCCAGTCGAAGCGAGATCAAACGGGGGGAGTGGAAGCGCTTCGAGAAGGCTGCGGTCAAAGTGCGTCCCGTGGGCTCGGTGGCTTACAAACTGGCCTTGGTCGCGGTGGGCCTGGCGGACATCACTTTCACGCTCACTCCGAAACATGACTGGGATATTGCCGGCGGCGCGGCCCTGGTGAGCAGCGCCGGCGGCTTCATCAGTACGCTGGAAAACTCACCCTTGCGTTGTGACCGCAAGTCGGCTCTACTCTCCGGTCTTCTGGCCGGCGGTCCTTTCCTGCACGATCCGTTGCTCAGCCTGGTGAATGATTTCCTGCCGACGAATTCTGAACGGCCGCGATAAGAAGGTATCCGCCCGACGAGCTCCAAATTTTAAGACTTTAGTAGCGTCTTCAGCAGCGCCTCTACGCCGTTCCATGTGATCTGCACGCCGATACATAAAAGCACGAACGCGATGACTCGCAAAATGCCATGCGCCGTCTGCGGACGAATGCGGGCTGTGATCTTGGGGGCATAGGCGTAGCACACAAAGACCAGCAGACTTAGAGCCACGACCGCCAGAAAAACTCCCACGTGCGCCATGACATCATTGAGCACGCCTTTCTGCGAGGCGTGCGCGCTTAGGGTAAGCATTACGACAATGCAGCCGGGCCCGGCCGTCACCGGAAACGTCAGGGGATAAAAGATTCTCTGCTCCAGAGATCCGAAACTGCTCTGCGCCACCGCAGTCCGGTCCGGATCCGCTTGGGCCTCGTGTTGGTTTAGCAAGTTCCATCCCATGGAGGCGAGTACTAGACCGCCTGCGACCTGTACGACGGGAAGAGAAATGCCAAAGAATTCCAGGAGTGCGGTTCCAACCAACTCAACCACCGCGAGGAAAAGCGTGGTACGGATGGCAATCTTGCGGGCCAGATCACGAAAAACAGACGGTGGGGCGTCGCCTACCAGTCCGAGTAATACGAGCGCGGATCCCAGTGGGTTTATCAGCGGCAGCAATGCGCTGAAGGCAAGCGCAAAGAACTTGGCGAGGAGGGACACGCTTCCCATGGGTGCAACAGAATAGCATCTGGGCCTGTCGAATGGGACCCACCCGTGCGGGGCGGACACTCTTGTCTTTTCACTTTGAATTTGATCTGCCGAACAAATCAAGGTCAAAGTCGGCGGACAAGAGTGTCCGCCCCACACAATTATTGCAAAGGAGGCGGCGTCATGCCGACGAATGTCGTGCCCAGAAATTTTCCCTCGGCGGAAAAATTCCAGGTGAAAATCGCGGATCCGGCTCGAGCGCAGGCGTGACAGCCATTGATCAGCGGATAGCCCACCGTAAACTGCACTCCGCCATTCGGGCCAGTTTGCGAGTTGGGCCAGGTCTTCCCGTCGCGATCCCCCGGCCACACATCGACTTGTGGAAATTGAAACTTTAGATCTTTGAACTGGGGAGTTTGCTGCATTGTCTTGCGGTCGAGCTGTTCAAGGTTTTCAACGTTGATGATCGGAGGCTTGCCATTGATGAACAGCAGGCCGTAGTTGGTATTGGCGCGGAGGGGATAAGTGATCCATGCGAAATCAACCGGACCAACAGCCTGGAATCCGGTCATGATGCCGACCTCGCCGCTGCTCTGCTTGTAGAGTTCGCGGGTAAAGGCAACCGCGTCAGCGGAAGCGCCGGCTTTTGCCATCTGGTCGATCACACATTGGGCGAAAGCGGCGGGAGCTGATTTATCGCAGGCGGCGTGAGCGCCGGTCATAAACTGCGCGGGCAACGGCCACACTGAAGATGCGCCGATCTTCGTGCTGGGTTTGGAAGCCGCAAGCCCGAATGTTGCCCAGCAAATGACGCTTACAGCCGCGAGAAGAGTTGGGAAAAACCGAAAGCGCTGACGCATGTCCGTCCTTGAGGAAGGCTCATTTTACAGCAGCCGTCGATTTTACCAGTCCAACGGTAGCGGGTCAGTTCCGTGAACACACTGTTCATAAGCTTTGTCATTCCGAACCGATTTATCGGTGAGGAATCTGCTTTTGCGCCAAAACAGCAGATTCCTCGCGCGTTACGACCGCGCTTCAGAATGACAATTCCTGAAATTATTCAAACTGAACCACTACCCGTCCAACATCCTCCTCCGGTTCGGGCCCCTGTCGAGAATGTCTACTTACTTGCTGCTTCCGCGTAACGACGGAAGAAACTGTCGGTCTTCCACTGCGGCCGCTCCGCATCGTCTGCCACCTTTATCAGAAGCAGCCGGATGATGTCTTCGTACTTTCCCGCCGCAGCCAAATCTACTGGCTGGTTCAGATCGTCCGACGGCGCATGATAGCGGTTGGTTAGCCAATCCTGGTAAATCTGCTTCTCCTCGGGAGTGGTCGGGGCAATATCCAACGCCAACGCGGGAATTCCGTGACGGATGAAGCTGTACTGATCGCTGCGGACGAACACATTTCGCAGCGGCTGTGGATCTGGCTGAACCGAAACGCCGACCGACTCCGCCACTTGCCGGGCCGCATCGCCCAGATCCGATTCCGCCATCCCCAAAACCGTGAGCATTTTCAGCGGCACCAGAGGACGGAACATGTCGATGTTGATATCCGCCACCATAGATTTCGGGTCCACCGTCGGATGGGCTGCGAAATACTTCGATCCCAGCAGACCTTTTTCTTCTCCCGTGACAAAGACAAACAGCAGCGAACGTTTCAGATTCTCCGGATGCTTTTTGAGGGAAGCCGCCACATCGAGCAGGACCGCAACCCCGGACGCATTGTCCATCGCGCCGTTATAAATGCGATCTCCGTTGACCGGTTCGCCGATGCCAACGTGATCGATGTGCGCCGATAGAACTACATATTCATTTTTCAACTGGGTATCATTGCCCGGCAGGCTGGCAACCAGATTGGCGGACTCCACTATCTTCTTTTTCACCTTGGCTTTCGCCTGAATGGAAACGGTCAGCGGAAAATGCGGCAAGGGCTGGCGCTCTTTCGCCAGTTCCGCAAGTTCCTGGAAGTTGTGGCCCGATCCAGCAAATAATTTATCTGCATGTGCCGGATTGAACGTAAGCGCCAACTTCTCGCCTTCGGTCTCGTTGAATTCCGCCCCCGCCAATTCCATGCTCGGATGCAACCGGTTCAAAGCTACGCGTGCCCAGGGCACGTCCATGGACGCGGGGTTTGGGATGGAGACGATCCCAACTGCTCCAGCGGCGCGAAGGGCTTTCCAGCGCTCTCCCGCAGTTTGATGGTGCGACGCCAACGCCGAGGGAATCTGCGACGGAGAGCCAGTGATATAAACCGCAACTTTGCCTTTGAGGTCGAGTCCGGCAAGATCGTCAAACTCTTTTTCCGGGATGCTCAGACCGTAGCCCACAAAAACCAGCGGAGCATCGACCTTCGGAGCCAGATCCGCGCGCGTGCTGAAGATCGCGTCTTCTCCCAGCGTCAGCGCCTCGGGCTTGCCCTCGTGCAGCAGCGCGGCGCTCGATTCCCTTTCAATCAGATGCCGCGACTCGAACTTCACTGGCTGGTAATAACCCTTGACGCCCGCCGGCTGAAGCCCCGCAGCCTTCAACTGACCGACTACATACGCTTCCGCTCTTTTCAGCCCGGGGCTGCCGGTGTCGCGCCCCTCCATATTGTCGTCGGCCAGCACCTTTATATGTTCCCACCAGCTTTTGCCGTCAAACGATGGCAGACTCTCTTGCGCGAGCGCCGGCACCAGAACAATAGTGAACAGGATGGATAGCAATTGCTTTTTCACAATGACTCCTCCGAAGAAACACTCTCGCGATTAACGCGGGCGCACTCTCAAGCCTATCTCTAGACGTAACCTAGTCCCGCTAAACGATCGTGGACGATCCGTTGCGAATCTTCATCCGAACTTCCGCCAGGTCCTTTCTTCTCCATGCCGGAAACCAGGGAACGCCCTTGCATAGTGTCCGGAATTTCATACCCGGCGAGATCCAGAAGAGTAGGAGCCATGTCCAGCAGGCGGGCGCCTTCATACTCGCCGCTCAGCGGACAATTCGGCGCAGTGAGAATAAACATTCCGTACTGCGCGTGATTGCAGCCATCGGGGCCGGTATCGTTTTCCTGAAGGTGCAGCTTGCCATGCCCGACGCTTCCAATAGAACGCCAATATAGGTCGCCGAGATGCACAATCAGGTCGGGGGCCACGTCGCGCAGGTTGCGATAGATTTCCTGCGGTTTGAACACTTGCGATTTCATGCCTTGTCCATTTTCACCGGGCAATGCTTCGAGACGAGCTTTCATCTCGCTCTGGAATGACTCGTACTTTGACGCCGGAACGACGCCCTGAGACTCGCGTCCCTGCAGGTTGAAGAACACGCGGGCGTAGTATCCGCCGTCACTCCAGACTTTCGTCTGGGTCCAGTTCACATTCAGTTTTTCGAATGGCGTCACCACTTTTGGATATTCGTTGAGCACCAAAAGTCGCTCCCGGATCAGCCATTCGTTGATGGCGAACCCGCCTTCCATGCGCTGCGCCCCGTAGTCTGAAACCACGAGCACAATGGTGTCATCGTCGAGTAATTCGAGAACGCTGCCAACTTGTTCGTCGAGCAATCGGTAGTACTCCGGAATTGCTTCCTGATAAGGATTGTCCGGCTCAAACTGTACATGACGGGGATCGAAATAGTTCCAGAAGCCGTGATGCATGCGATCGAGGCCGATGTCCACGAAGTGGAAGTAATCCCACTCCTGCTCGGCCAGCAGCCAGCGCACCACCGCCCACTGCTTGCCGTTCATATTGAAAATTTCTTCCTTGAGCCAGTCTTTCTTGCCGGTACGGAAGTCTTTTACATCAACCGGGTACTCTCCCACCAACTCGTTGATCTTGGCTTTGAAGGTTGGAGGATACGTGAAGTCATTTTTCTCCGTGTCGGGCGTAAGAAAACATCCAATGCTGATGCCATTCACCCGACGGGGAGGAAAATTCGGCGGCACTCCGACGATGATCGACTTCTTGCCTGCGCGCGCCAGATGATCCCATATCGCAGGTTCCTTGATTGAGGCCGAGTTTACAAGAGCCAGCTTGTCGTAAGAATGGTCGGCACGATTGCGAAAACCGTAGACGCCGAGCGAACCCGGGTCCTGACTGGTACTCATGCACATCCAGCCGGGAACGGTGATGGGAGGAACCACGCTTTCCAGTCGCCCGTAGACGCCGAGATCCATTAGACGGCGCAGATTGACCAGTCGCTCATCACTGAAGATGATTTCAGGTGCGGCGCAATCAAGTCCGAGCACACAGATTTTCATGTCGTCAAATTCATGTTGTCAGAATCGTGTTGTCAGAGTAACGACGCACCTTCGATCGATTCCGGCACCGGCACTCCCAGGTAGTTCAGGATCGTGGGCGCTAGATCGATAATGCGCGCGTGGTCGTGCTGTGCCGCGCGGTTCATGAACAAGATGCCTGGAACCGATTCCGGATCCACGATATGGTCCCCGCTCCAGCGGCGCAGGTTGTCTTTCAGCACGGAATTCGCGAAGCCGCCCACCGCGCTCTGCCAGGAAACCCGGAATCCACGATGGAAATTTACCAGCAGGTCTGGCGAATTCTCTACAAACGCCCCCGAGTATAACTCTTCGCGACGCGACACGCCGCGAATGGCAGCCCGCTGCGTCTGCGTGTCTGGAAACTCAGCCAGGCCGGTCTGAATCGCGTGGCGCACTCGATCCGCCTCGCTTCCCTCTTCCAGAATACCCATGCTTTCGCGGCCTTTGAGGTTCAGATAAATCCCACCCAACCCCACCGCGTAGGCATAGGTCTTCGACCAGTCGACCGAGGCAAATCCGTCACCCAAATCTTCTCCCGGCTTGCGACTGTCCTTGAGTGCAAGCAGGCCGTTCTGCCATAGCCAGGTATTGGTATCGAAGGCGCGTCGAAAAGTTCCAAAGCCATGGTCAGAGAGCACGATCAGCAGGGTGTTCTCATCAACCTTATCCAGCACAGGACTGAGCAAGGCGTCGCATCGCGAATATTGTTCTTCAATCTTGGTGGCGAGTTCAGGAGAGAGGTCGGGCTCAAAGCCGGGATGTCCACGATCGCGGAAACGCCAAAGCATGTGCTGCACGCGATCAGGCGTGTCGAACAACATGAAGAAAAAACCTTCGCTGAAACGGTCCAGCTCGAAGCGCATGGTACGCTCGCGCTCGCTCAGCACCAGCTCACATTGCTGCAAGTACGCGGCCTCATCCAGCCGGCCATTGTTCAAACCATTGTGATCTTCCGCCATGCCCAGCGTCGAAAACAAGCCTATCTTGTCCGCGAGCTCGCGGGCGTAGTCCACTGGAGCCGAGACCGGAAACATGGGCGCCGCCGGGTCGAAGTTAACCGCGGAAAGATAAAACTCCAGATGGGGCTCAATCTGCCTGACGTAGAACCGTGCGATTCCAGTGATCGACTGCAACATTGAGAACTTGAACTTGAATCGTACCCATTCACTCCAGCCTTTCTCCGGAACCTCAATCTTGGCCGGTGAGCCGCCAGTGTGAATCGTAAGTTTGCGTGCCGACTTGTCCACTTGAACCCGCACTTCGCAAGAAGTATCCGAGCCCGGCGGCTTCGTATTGCGCGGGCCGATCACGCGCGTCGTGAGCTCTTCGCCAGAATCGAGAAATATCAGTTGCTCGTTTTCCTGTGCAACCGCCGCTCGATCTTGGGTGTAAAACGTCCCTTTGCTCTGACTGCCACGGACATCGGGCACACCCACTCCCGCCAGCATCCGGCCTTGTAAGCCTTCAGGAGGGAAGGTACAGGGACAACGCAAAACAGTGCTGGGGATGCCCGCCGCAGAAAGCGTCTGCCACAGGGGCACACCTTTTCGCCGGTTCACAACCCGGGGCTGGGCCAGCATATTCTTTGGCCGCTCGAACCGAGTCAGCGCGACATCAGGTAGATAGGTTTGCGGATCGCGACAGATGAAATCAAAAATTCCGTGTGCTCCTGGATTTGCCCCGGTGACAAACGACGACCAGGCGACGGGAGTCTGTGCGGGATAGGTCGTTTTCAGATGGGAGTAGCTGCCGGCCTGGCGAATCCTGGCGAGGTTCGGAAGGTCGCCGCGTTCCAGCATCGCTTCCACAATGCCAGGCTCGAGCCCGTCCAGACCGATAACGATCACTTTTCTGCGCAAGCAGCGGACCCGGGATTACGGAGTTCCTTTGGGAGTGTCCTTGGGAGCATCAACAGCGGCAGGCGTAGCGGAGCGGCTGAATTTCCGTACGACTTTGAAAAAAATGCCGACCACTTTGTTCCAGAAGATCAGGAGAAGGCCGAGCACGCTGGCCAGTCCGGACGTTACCGTCATAACCTGGTCGGGACCAGCATAGAGCGCCAGCAGTTCAAATCTCATGAATACTCCCCTGAAACTTTCTCAGACTCGCCCTCAAATACGATCTTGGGGCACATCTTAACATCGACCTTATTGCGTCCCCAGTGGCTGCTTTAATTCTACTTGAGAGCTATCGCTTCCGCAGCAAAATCAACCGGATACCGGCACTGACGCGCAAAACGCAGCCAGGGCAGCTCGCAACTAGGACAATTCGGAACGGTAAAAATGTCGCCGTTCAAAGAGGTTCATGGGCAGCTCGAAAACCTTGGTTTCTCCCACTGCGAAAGCGAACTGCCTCCCGCATTCGGGTCCGGGGCAGGTGGTGTTCAGCTTTTCTTTGTTGGTTTCCCTGGTCATTTCCCGTTCGACGACCACCCAAGTCCCGCACTTGGGGCAGGTTATGCACGAGCAGACGATCCGATCAGACATTGGATCTGTAGTGTAAATGATTTGGGGTAGTGGAAAAATTCCGAAGGGTCAGCGTCATTCAGGCTTCTTTTTTTCGTGGCGCAACTGCCATTGCACATGCCGCAGAATGGCAAGCCAGGCCTCGACATCCTGGGCGGAGAGCTTGATTCGACGGACCATGCGGCGGATGCGTTGCTCAGTTTCGGCTGCCCGCTGCGGAAGCATGTAACTGCTGGTGCTGAGCACATCAGCCAGCAAAGCCGTAATGCGCTCGACCTCGTCTCCGGTCGCCAGCGCTTGCTTCTCGGATTTCGCGGCTGCCCTGCCGTCGCGAATCAATTCGTACAGGCATACGGCTACCGCCTGTCCGAGATTCATCGAAATGTTCTGCTCCAGAGTGGGGATGCGAATCAGCCAGTGACAATGACTGAGATCCAGTTTCGAAAGACCATAACGTTCCGAGCCGAACAACAGTGCTGCGGGACCAGATGTCATGTGTTTGCGGATCAGCCGGCCGCCGTATTCCAGGCGTCGCAGCGGGTGATGCAGTTCCCGATGCCGCACCGCGGTTGTGCCCACCACCAATGTGCAGTCGGCTACCGCCTCGGCGACGCTGTCGTATTCTTCCGCGGCGGCCAGCAAATCCGACGCGCCAACCGCGGAGCGTGCCGTGCGGAATGCCTTTTCGTAAGGATTAACTACCCGAAGCCTGGAAAAACCGAAGTTGCTCATAGCGCGAGCGGCCGCACCGATGTTGAGCGGGTTGCGCGAAGAGACCAGTACAACGCGAAGACGATCGAGTTTAAGGGCAGACGGCAAGGATAGTTATTCTAATGTAGGGGCGAGCGCCCTCGCTCGTGCGGGGGCTACCGCGAACCACGTAGGGACAGCTGTCCTCAGCTGTCCAGTCGAGCGCAGCTCGACAGATTTTTACCGGGAGCGAACAGGGCGGAGCTTCGCTCCGCCGGACAGCCGGGGCGGCTATACCCACATGGTTCGTGGTGATGCCGCACGAGCGAAGGCGCTCGCGCCTACATTACGACAGCTTGTGCGCAGACTCGGCGACTCGAATCAACGTGGGCAGGACTCTGCCGAAGACGCTGTCTTGGGGATCGCCGAAGGAAAAATAAAGTTTGCTGTAAAGCAAATAGAACTCGTCGTAAACCCGCTGCTCGGATTTGTCCGGCTCGAAGACCCGGTGAGGCGGGCAAATTTTTCTCTGCGCCTCCTCGATGGTCTTAAATGTTCCAGCCGCGAGGAATGCAAAGATTGCCGAACCCAGGCTGGTTACGCTTTTGCTTGGCACCAGTACCGGCCGCCCCAGCACATTGGCGTAGACGCGGTTCAGTACATCGTTTTTCTGCGGAATACCGCCGGCGTTGATAACGCGCTTGATCGCGACCCCATGGTTAGCCATGCGGTCGAGGATGACGCGGGTATGGAACGCGGTGCCTTCAATGGCGGCGAATAGTTCGTCCTGGGCCGTGCTCTGCAGACTCCAACCCAGTGTAATGCCGCGCAAATTCGGATTGACCAGCACGGTGCGGTCGCCATTGTCCCAGGTCATGCGCAGGAGGCCGGTTTGTCCGGCGCGATATTTTTCGAGGCCACGGCTCAGCGTCCGTACATCGGTGCCTGCGCGGGTCGCGATTGCGTTAAAAATGTCACCGACGGCGGACAGGCCGGCTTCGATTCCGGTCCGGCCGGGGTGAACGCTTCCGTGCACTACTCCGCACACGCCAGGAACAAGATTCACTGAAGGCGTGATGCCGATGATGCAAGTTGACGTTCCCACCACATTCACCATGTCGTCGGTGCCGCAACCGGCGCCGATCGCGTCCCAGTGGGCGTCGAACGCTCCCACCGGAATTGGAATGCCAGCCTTCAGGCCAAGTTTTTCGGCCCAATTTTTGGAGAGCGTTCCCGCAATCTGGTCGGAAGCCGCGCACTCTCCGTCCAATTTTTCTCGCACGCCGGCCAGCAGCGGATCCACCTTGATAAGGTATTGTTCCGGCGGTAGGCCGCCGAGAGCCCGGTTCCAGAGCCATTTGTGGCCCATGGCGCAGACGCTGCGTTTTACTTTTTTGGGATCGGTAATGCCACACAGGGTTGCCGCGACCATGTCGCAGTGCTCGAAGGCGGAAACAAGCTCCGCACGCATTGAGGGGTTGTGTCTTAGCCAATGCAGAAGTTTTGAGAATCCCCACTCCGAGGAATAAACGCCGCCGCACCAGCGAATCGCTTCCAGGCCCTCCCGATACGCGGCCGCCGTGATCTCTGCCGCTTCACCTTTGGCCCGGTGATCACACCACAGGTAGTATTCGCCGAGAGGCTGCAGGTCTTTGCCAACTGGAATCACCGAAGAGCCGGTGGTATCGAGCGCGATCGCCTCTACTTGGTCGCCCGAGACACCAGCCTTTTTCACCGCCTCACGAGTCGCCGCGGCCAGCGCCCGCATGTGATCTTCATGCGATTGAGTGGCGTATTCTGGATCTTCGCGCTTGCGGTGAAGAGGATATTCGCCAACGGCGGATGCCAGCAGTCCACGCTCGCTATCGACAATGGACACGCGCACGCTCAGCGTTCCGAAGTCGACTCCGGCTACGATCGCCATCAGCAGGCTCCGCTATTTCCCGGATGCTGATACATGTCCCAGTGGAGATATCGAGTGGTGGCTTCGTAGACGGCGGGCGCGACGCTGGAAAGGTTGGCAGCCACGTGATGCTCGAAACCGTTCTCGCAAATATAGTGCAGCAGCTTTTGCATCTGCGGGATTTCGACCACGCCCGCGCCGCCGAAGGTGTTCAGGGGATCATCGGTAAACTTTCCTTCTCCCACGTAGCCCCGCATCTTTCCGGCGGTGTCGTCGGTGGAAAAACGCGCAAAGCTCATCTTCTCCGGCTTAATCAGCCCCACGCAGGTGCCGAAGGTGTTTTCCTTGCCCACGGTCCCAGCAATGATCTCCTGGAAATCCATTTTCACCGAACGGAAGAAATGCTTGGGCAGGTTGGAGCAGTGGAAACAGACCGCCTTGTTGGGATCAGACCCGTAGTTATTGTTCCAGTCCAGCAACGCGGAAGGCGTTTCGGAGGCCAGCCGCAGTGCGTGCATCCCCAGCACGCCACAGATGTCCACCTCGCAAGCACTCGAGAGCAGGCTGTCACTCATCATGCTCATCACCGTGCACGGCACTACGCCCAGGTTTTCTTCGATTGAAGTCCAGCACTGCACCGCGCTGATGGCCACTTCGGTCGCCGCCATCCACTGGTCAACTACCGCACCGAGCTTCGCCATCTTCATCAATGCGGGCGCGGGCACGCCGCTTGAATCCACATATTTCTTGATCAAGGCGAGCTTGGCCTGGGCGGCATCGTCGTTGTCCTGCATGCGCTCGATGCGGCCCAACACCTCGGAGAGATCCAGGGTTTCGATCGAAATGCCCTGTGCTTCGAGAATCTTCTCGCTGTAGCGAACTGTGTTGAAAGCGGTGGGACGCGCGCCAATCGCTCCCACGCGCAGGTTGCGGAAGCCGTTCACCACGCGACAGACCGCTGCGAACCATTGCAGGTCCTGGGCGAACTCGGGCGAGTCCGGACTTTCGGTATGCAGCGAGGTAATGGAATACGGAATGCCGTACTGCCGCAGGTTGTTGCAAGCCGACATCTTCCCGCAGAAGCTGTCGCGGCGGAAAGCGATCGTCATCTTGCTGGGATCGTCGGGCGTAGCTTGAATCAGCACCGGCACATGCAGATCAGCCAGGCGAAGGGCATCAGCAATGGCCCGCTCTTCCCCGAAGTTCGGCAGAGTCACGATAACGCCATCGATGCGATCACGATTTCGTCTGAAGAGATCGGCGCAGCGCCTGGATTCTTCGCGAGTCTCGACTGCGCCGTACTTGCTTTCCTCCGGGGTCAGCGCAACCACATCCATGCCGGCGGCCTGCAGCACTCGCAGCATTTCTTCACGCCCACTCTTGGCCAGGTGATCGGGGAAGAAACCACGGTTGCCCACGATCAGGCCCATCGTCATCTTTTTCGTAGCCATAGCCTACCTTTACGTAGCCGCTCGCCTTAAAGTTGCGCCGGAGCAAATTGGAGACTTTCAAATTGCCTGGAGTCCAAAACTGGCATCATTTCTTCTCCCTGGCTTGCCCGTAATATGCGTCGGCCCCGTGCTTCCTCAAGTGATGCTTGTCGTGCAACTCGCTGTCGATCGGCTTTGCCGCCGGATCGATATTGATGGTGAAATACGCCATCCGTGCAACCGCCTCCAGGATAACTGCGTTATGCGCCGCCGCTGCCGGATCCGCGCCCCACGCAAAAGGACCATGGTTGGCCACCAGTACCGCGGGGACGGCGGTGTAACTCAGTTTCTCGAAGGCCCGAACGATGGCATGGCCGGTATTTTTCTCATACTCGGAAACTACGTCGCGGTCGGGCAGCACCGCGGTGACTGGAACTGCGGCATGGAAGTAGTCGGCATGGGTGGTACCGAAGCACGGAATCGAGCGTCGAGCCTGGGCCCATGATGTCGCATATTCGGAATGGGTGTGAGCGACTCCGCCAATTTCCGGAAAGGCCCGGTAGAGAACCAGATGAGTGGGCAGATCGGAGGAGGGCCGTAAACTACCTTCCACGATTTTGCCCTCGAGATCGGTGACGATAAGGTGCTCTGGTTTCATCGCCTCGTAGGGAACGCCGCTGGGCTTAATGACGACCAGTTTCTGGTCTCGCGCGATGCCGCTGGCATTGCCGAAGGTGTAGAGGACCAAACCCCTTCGCACCAATTCCAGATTCGCTTCCAGCACCTCTTCCCTTAACTGAGGCAAGAGCATAGAGAGGTTGTTTTCCCGGCCGGCTTTGCGTGGCAAGTAATCGTTTACCGCGACGCGCAGTCAAAATAGTGCAGGTAGTCGCATTTGTCAAATGAGGATTTCTATCATCCATGCTGCTGTTCGAAGCGGTTGATTCACCGAGAACTATGGTGCTGAAACGATTTCGAACGTCATTCGAGGCCAAATTTCCGCGAATTTTCGGGAGACCATCTGCTCCGGCCAGTCCCCCGCTGCTGCCTTGGGATAACGTTTGCTGTGCTAGAATTCGGGCGTCCTCCCTCCCGCGTGGTTTATGGATATACGGGAAATCGCAAAACGGGCAAAGGTCTCAACTGCCACCGTTTCCCGCGCTATTAACCGCGTGCCCACCGTCAATCCCGCGCTGGCCAAGCGCGTGTGGAGCGTGATCGAGGAGCTTGGATATTATCCGAATACGCAGGCGCGGGCGCTGGTTTCGGGGCGCAGCCGGATTTTTGGTCTCATCATTTCGGAGATTACCAATCCCTTCTTTCCGGAAATTGTTCAAGTCTTCGAAACCATCGCGGTCCAGCATCACTACGAGATCCTGCTGACCTCCACCGGGAACGACCCGAAGCGCATGGACAGCGCCGTCCGCCGCATGATCGAGCGCCGGGTGGAAGGCATCGCTGTCATGACCTTCGGCATGGAAGAGGCGCTGCTCGAAGACGTTAAGCTGAAGGATGTGCCGCTGGTTTTCGTCGATGTCGGCCCCCCGCGGCCGAAGGTCAGCAATATACGGATCGACTATCTCAACGGAATTCGCCAGGCGGTGCAACATCTCGCCGCTCTCCGGCACGAGAAGATTGCCTTCGTGAGTGGACCCTTGCAGCTGAAATCGGCGCTGGCCAGAAGAGAGGCCTTTCTTCGCTCCATGCAGGAAATCGGTCTAGAGACGGACCCCGACCTGCTGGTTGAAGGCGACCACACGGTCGAAGGCGGCATGGCGGCGTTGAACCGATTGCTCGCCGGAACGGCGCGGCCCACGGCGGTCCTGTGTTCGAATGACATGACCGCGATCGGCGTGATGCGCAAGAGTCATGACGCCGGCCTCTCGATTCCTCGTGACATCTCCATCGTGGGCTTCGACGACATTCGCCTGGCGCAGTTTGTGATACCGCCGCTCACTTCAGTGCAAATGTCCCAGGCAGAACTCGCACAACTTGCTTTCCACGCGTTGCTGGCTGAAGTGGAACGGGAGACGCCGGCACCCGATGGGACCGACTATCTGCTCAAGACGAATTTGGTACTGCGTAAGTCGACCGGACTGATTGCAGGCGCGGCGAAGCCGGCAGAAAAAAGGGCGTTGACGCGGACGAGATGATTTCCTGATTCCGACTCGGTCACGATCCCCACTGAATAACCGCATAAGAACGGGCCGGCACTTCGAACTTCGCGCGTCCTTCCGAAATCGAAGGTTTGTCCAGGGTCCGCGGGGCCACTTTTTGCGGCGTATCGAAGCTGTTGAAAGCCTTAAGATCGTCGCCGGTGAGAAGTACGGAAGATATCGTTCGCGCCGGCGCGTTGTCTTCCCAATTCACTTCAATCGCATGCGCCTTGGAGAGGTCGCGATTAAGAACGAAAAGAGAAATCCTGCCATCCTCATGGTTAATTGTGCCGGCCACGTCAAGGTACGGAACTTGGCCCATCCCTGAAACTTCGTAGGTGGGAGATTCGACCAGAAGATTCAGCACCGAGCCACGGGCATACTGCAAAGCCCAGCTGTAGGGATAGTAGATGGTCTGCCGGAGCAACCCGTTGGGGTTCGTCATGATGGGGGCGATGACGTTGATCAGTTGCGCCAGACACGCCAACTTCACCCGGTCGGCATTGCGGATCAGCGAGTTGAGAATGCCACCGACCAGGAGCGCATCCTCCAGGTTGTAGACTTCTTCCAGCAGATGCGGCGCCTCCTGTCCATGGCCATTGCTGGCTTCCGCGCCACGGGCGCGGTACCAGACATTCCACTCGTCGAACGAAAGCCACAATTTTTTCGGAGAGCGCTTGTGTCCCCGCACCAGATCGCAGACGGCTGCGGTCTCGGCAATCTGCTTTTCCATGCTCAGATTCATGGCCAGATACTTTGAACTATCGCTTCCGGTCTCTTCGGGAGTGTTCCCCAGATAGCGATGCAGCGAGAGGCCATCCACGTAGTCGTAGCATTGCTCCAGAACTTCGCGATCCCACTCCAGATATGTAGGCATGAAAGGCCCGCTCGAGCCGCACGCGATGAGCTGAAGTGAAGGATCGACATAACGCATCTGGCGGGCAGCATCCGCGGCTTTGAGTCCGTACTCCGTGGCTAGCATGTGGCCGATCTGCCAGGGACCGTCCATCTCGTTTCCCAGACACCAGTGCTTCACTTTGTAGGGTTCCGCGACACCGTGTTTACGGCGCAGATCGCTCCATCGCGTGCCCTTTTCCACGTTGCAATACTCCACCAGGGCGGCCGCCTGTTCCGCAGTTCCAGTTCCGAGATTAAGACCCATCAGAGGTTCCGTGCCTACGGCTTTACACCAGGCCATGAATTCGTTGGTGCCGAATTGATTAGTGTTGAGCGAATTCCACGCCTTGTCGAGCACCCGAGGACGATCTTGCTTCGGCCCCACTCCGTCGAGCCAGTTGTAGCCCGAAACAAAATTTCCGCCGGGATAGCGCACAATGGGCACGCCGAGCTGGCGTACTTCGTCGATGACATCCGTGCGGAGACCGTTGGCATCCGCCAGCTTCGAACCCGGATCGTAGATTCCCTCGTAGATCGCCCGCCCCAATTGCTCGAGGAAAGAGCCGAAAAGATTGCGATCGAGAGGAGCGATGGTGCGTCGCGAGTCGACGTAAATCTTAACGACTGCGCTGGGGTTCGAGGTTGGTGTTTGGGCGGACAGGAAACGCCCCACCAGGTTCGCGGAGCATGCGATGCCAGCGCTGGAAGCTTGACGCAGGAAACGTCGTCGATTGGACGAAAACATTTCGGTGATCTCCTGGGGAGATGCGGGGGCGGCAGAATAGTAAACGTTTACTGAAAGCGCCGCAATTGTTTTTCTGCCGCCCCCCGCTCCTGGGATTATTTCAGTTGGACGAAGCGGACCCCGACATCGCGCCCGGTCCTGAAGGAGGTGCAACCGTCTCCGCCGACACCCGAGCGGCCTGAGGCCGGTAGCCATTCCGGGTGCGGACTCGAAGTCCCCTAGCTCGTTCGCCGGTGAGCTTCACCGTAATCGCGCGCCAGCCGCGGTTGGGATTTGCCTGCGGGTAGTAACTCAGAGAATAGAGATGCGCTAGGTCGCTGCGAATGGAAGCGAAAGCTTTCTGCTGCTGCTTCCAGGTCTTGGCGAAGTACGCTTCTCCGCCGGTGGCCGCGCTCATGCGCTTGAAGACGCTGCTCGAAACCGGCTCCAGCTTGGCCTCCCGGGTGCTGATCATGTAAATAGGGATGCCCTTCGATTGCGCCAGTTCGGCCACATCTTCCGGCGGCACCATGCTGAAATTGTCCGGACCATTGGAGAAGACCACGATTACTTTTCTGCCCGTATTCTGGCCGGCATCTCTTACCGTCATCAACAGGGCGTTGTACAGGGCGGCGTCATCTCCCGCTACAGTGCTGCGCACGCCGTGCAGCACCTGCGAGCGGTCCGCCGTCAGCGTAGTGGCTCGGGAAAGGTCGCGGCTGTAGGAATAGAACGCCACCCGGTCCGGACCATCGAGCGAGCGCACAAACTCGGCAATCGCATCTTGCGCGAAGACAAAGCCCCGGTACATGTAGTTGCTGGTGTCAAACAGGATGAAGACGTCGGCGCCCGCCATCATGGAACCGAGCTCAGAGCCCAGTTCCGATGATTCGTCCGACCCCGCCGAGCCCCGGCGGATGCGAAGGTCACCCGACTTGCCGCCGTCAGTCCCGTCCGAGGTTACCCTTCGAGTCGGTTCGTTGCCCTCTCCAAAAGTGGCTATCTTCTGCGGAATCCCGTCCTCTTCGACCACAAAGTCCGAGGGACGGAGGCCGGTCACGTAGTTTCCCTTGCTGTCCATGACCGCGACATTCAACTGCACCATGTTGACTTCGACGCGAATCTTGGTTTCAGCCTCCTGGGCCGGCGCCCGATTCACGGAGCCGCACAGGACGACGAAGAGAACCGAGAGAAAGAGAGAAAATTGTTTTGCCATATGCCCCCGCTTCACCTGCCGGAGCCGCTTGGATGCGCTCCGGGTCCTGGTAGGTTTCTGCTCACCACACTCTTATTGCGCGGCATTATTCATTGCCACCTTGGGAGCCAACGTAATCTTGCCGCGACGGAACTCATCTCCGGTTTCCCGCATAGCGCGCAGCATGGCCGGCCAATCCTCGAAGTCGGTGGCAAAAATCTTCTCCACCATTCGGTACGTCAGCTCGGGAACCAGCCGGTTCAGCATGGCGGGTGAATACCCCTGTTCATCCGCCAGCCGGGCCCAGTACAAATTGCTGGAATCCCACGACTCGGCTAGCAGACGGCTGGAGTAACCCATGAAAGCGGGAAAGGGTTTCACATTCATGAGCTGGCGAGAATAACTTTGCGCCAGGGCGGGATGCGGAACGCCGAAATCTTCAGACAGCCTCTTCCAATCAGCCTCTGCCGGATACTGGCCCGAAAGCTCGGTCAGCTCCACCCCGGCCTTTCCCCAATGACTGTTGTCGGCAGGAAATCTTCGCCGGAACTCGGCTGCCAGATAGAAAGACTCGCCCGGCATCACCCGGGAAAGAGCGTCATTCACCGCTCCCGCCCGAAGTGACTTCTCAACTTGCTCGGAGCGCAGCGGGTTCATTCGCTCGGAGAGAATGCCGACTACAGTCCCACGTAACGCAGCGTCCTGGGCGGCTGCGGCGACGAGTTCCTCCCCGGTTCGCTGGTAAAGGGCGACGGCGTGCAATTCATTCTTGGTCACGCCCCACCAGCGGGGCAGAACGGAGCTGCTGACCAGGCCGGGGACCAGTTCGTGCCAGATCAAGGCCTGAACATTCTCCGGGACGATAAAATCCTGCTCTGCTTCCGCCAGAACGAAGGGCAAATCCGCTAGCGAGCCAGCCAGATGGGCGCCTCCGCCCGCCGGCAAGCCGGAACCGAATACGTGGGGCACGCGCCAGGACTGTCCTCCTCCGATCGCCATCTCCCCGGAAAAGTCGTGCGAGCGCACGAATAGAGGATTGTTGAGAAGGATTTGAGCTCCCGGAGGAGCGTAGTAGGCATAGTTCAAACCGACCAGCGTGTCGCGGAGGAAAGGCACGACCAGCCCGCGGGCATCGGCCAGATCCTTGTGTGAATTGGGCGACTTGATCAGTTTGACCAGGTCGGTTCGGGTCTGCAAGGAACTGTGGCGCGTGTTATAAAACCCGGCTGCCCATTCGCTGCGTTCGCTGGCGGTGAACATGGGGCGCGGCATTTCAAATTCCCGCAACTGTCCCGCCAGGGGAATCAGCGTATCGCCCACAGCCTTGCCCTGCGCCAGCTCATTCAGTCCGTCGCCCAGGGCCAGCAGCGTGTCGAGAGAGACGAGGCGCTGACCTTCGAGTACCGCGCGCATCCTCTCCGCCAGTTCCTGACGGACTTTTTGACCATCGGGCTGCGACTGGTTCGGGCCCGCCAGCAGGGCGATCACTTCGTCTTCCGAGAGGGTCGGTCTAGCACCGGCAGATTTCCACAACTCACGCACCGAGGCTCGAGCCGAATCGAAGAGTTGCGCCGAGGAGCCTATCCCGCCCGAGAACGGGCCGATCACCGCCTGCCATGATTCGTTCAAGTTCGCGGCGGGAATCTGTCCCTGGCGGGCCAGGATTTGCCATAGACCGACATTGGATTGAAAGATACCCAGTGCGTTGGCCCGCAGCGTGACATTCGAAATCCGGTCGACGGCATCTGCAGTCGCGAGGAAACGGGTGATGGACTCGTCATTCAAGCCCTGAAATTCGGAGAAGATAAGGTATTGGTTGCCGTACCGGGAAAACTTTTGGGCCAGCAAGCGGACGGTTTCCGGGCTCAGGTGGCGGTCCGCCGGTCGGCCATTATCGATCGCGCTCAGCATCAGGTAAATTCGCAGCGGGCCATCGTCGGCGCTCTGCCGGGAAAAGGCGAACAGAGCTTCTACCAGTTGATCCGGATCCTTCCAATGGCTGGAGTGCTTGGCCCACTGGTGGACTATTTTGGAATCACTTTTCTGGCGAAGAATGTCCTCCCACATGTCGAGATTTCCGGGGACCGTTGGACGACCCGACGAATCCAGCTGAAGGCGGGTTACCAGAATCAGCAGGTCGGGGTCGGGCCGGAAAACCGGACGGGCCGGGCCCGGCGAAACATCTTTTCCCCGCAGCGCCTCATAGAATCGCGGCAAGCGGTGAGCCTCGGTGAAATAAACTTGCTGAGCCGGGGTCAAGCGGGAGAGCGTGTCGAAGTAAGCGGCCAGCCACCCATCATCTTTCGCCAGCAGCCGTGCGACGAATTCCTTCGGCGAATCTGGGCTGGCGCCGGCCAGTTCCTTCCACGCGGGTTCCGCAGCGGCTCCTCCGGGTACGACCATGCGCCCGTTCCGGATGGAGATATGGCTGCTGTAAAAGTCCAGAATGGAGGCAAAGGGGAGGAGACTTGGCATTCCGGCAAACTGTCGCAAAGCGGTGCTGGTTTCGGTGTCCATCCGGGCCACGGCCCAGTAAAGTCTGGCCAGGACGGGGTCGTCGATCAGCGCATCCAGTACGGCGCTGCCTTGCGCACCCGGGCCGCCCGGGACCCAGTCACCAGCCGAGAAGAGCAGGGGGACGGGAGATACGGCAAAGGGACAAACGAAGGGCTTCCCTCCCTGAAGAGTCAGCTCAAGCTCGGCCAGAGGAAATCCGGAATCGATGGTCAGAAAGGCGCGTTCCGGATCGGCGGTTTCGAGGGCAGAATCCTTTCCGCACGGCTGTCGAAGACGATATCCCAGAATATCGAGCAACGGCCCGGCCTGATCGCAGTTCGCAACTCGAATGGTTCCCTCCGGACCAGCCAGCGAGACCAGTTGCCGGGCCTGCTCTACATATCGCTTCAGCAGAATCAGAAACTCGGTGGGCCGGCCCGTCCTGTCTTTGCGGCCTTGATAACCCTCGACCGCCACGTTGCGCGCCAGGAGGGGCAGCACTTCGTCGGTCGAGACCTTCTGACTGATCCCCGCCATACGCAGAAATGAACGCAGCGGTCCAGGAATGGCAATTGTGGCCGTCGCCGTCTGCGCGCTGGTCGAAGCGGCTTCCGGCGAACTGGATGACGAATCTCCGCCGGCGCTGTAAACGCTTGCCGATAGGAACAAAGAAATGGAGAGAGAAACTCTCAGCAGGAGGCAAGGAGATTTCACGGCTGGCCCTTCCTTACAAATCTGAAAACCGACTCGATATTGAATAGTGGGTTGCCAGGGACTGAAGGGATAGAGGCTGGCGAGTGACGTCAGGTACTGACCCGGGCCCGAGTACCGCCACTGCGCCGGAATTGAACTAAGCCCACATATCTGTGTTCCGCCCCCGGAGCCTAGATTTTGTGCCTGCCAAGATAGATCATCTTGTTCACGCTGCCAACACCTTTTTTGTAATTTTCTGATCTCGCCTTCCCGAAAATGCTGTAGCCCAGAAATGGCGTAGATTGGGCGGTTTGGAGCATTGCCCGCGGACCGGAGTTCGGCCGGCTGTGGAATTCTGGCAGGTCAGAGTTCGCTGGAGGATAGGCGTCCCCGCACGTCTGCGATAAGGACGGGCGGGACGCCCGTCCTCCATTTCGAAACCCTTGCTAACGACTTCCCTTTGCCTGGAAGCTTGCCACAGCCTGCCCTAGTCCCTTTTCATAGTTCTCGATCAGCTTGTCCCAGGTGGCGTTTGCTTCCGAATCGATCAGCTTGCGGACAGGATCCGCGTCGAACCAGGCTAGAGACTGACGAATGCCCTGAGCGAAGCGGGTCGTGGCCACGTAGTCGGGAACGAAGCGCTTGATTTTGCTGTTGTCGAACACCACGCTGACCGCCTTGTCGCCAATCAGAGTGCCTTCCATGTCGGGCAAACATGCCACCATGAAATCGGACGGGATGTGCACGATTTTCGGCTCCACGCCTACTGCCGCACCCACAATGCGATAGATCTGGTTCCAACTCAAAACCTCGTCAGTCGTAATGTGAAACGCCTGGCCGATCGACTGTTCGTGACCCAGCAATCCGACAAAGCCCTTGGCAAAGTCGCTATCGTGCGTGATCACCCAGAGCGACGAGCCGTCTCCGGGGACGATCACCTTCTGTCCCCTGAGCATCCGGTCTACCACCGTGTAGGAACGCTCCGCCCAGCTATTGATGACCAGCGGAATCAGGGTCTCGCCATAAGTAAGAGAGGGTCGGACGATGGTGATGGGGAAACCTTCTTCACGATATGCCTTGAGCAGCCGCTCTTCGCACGCGATCTTGTTTCTGGAGTAGTCCCAATGAGGGTTGGCCAGCGGCGTCGACTCGGTAATCAGGTAATCGGTTGCCGGCTTCTGGTAGGCGCTGGCCGAACTGATAAAAACGTATTGCCGGGTCTTTCCTCGGAATAGTTCCAGGTCACGTTCGATGTCTGCGGGCGTAAAGGCGATCCAGTTGACGACCACATCAAACTGCCGCCCGCGCAGGGCCTGTTCAACCGAAGGTGGATCGTTGATGTCCGCATGCAGCGTCTCCGCTCCGGATGCCCAGTCCGCGGCATGCTTTCCTCGCCGCAGCAGCGTGAGCTTGATGCCGCGTTTTAACGCCAGCCGGGTGCAAGCGCTGCTGACGATCCCAGTGCCGCCGATAAAAAGTACATCCATAAGCCAGCCATTCTAAATGAATGATGGAGGACGGGCGTCCCGCCCGTCTTTGATGGGAAGGTAAGTGAACGACGGGCGAGGACGCCCGTCCTCCATTTCTTCTACCAGCGGTGTTGCACCAGGGGCCGGATCTTCTCATCGTAGATGCGTTGCACCTCGACCATCGCGTCCGGCGAAAGCGGCGGAAGCTCCGAAGCCCGGCAGTTGTCGGCCACTTGCTCGGGAGTCTTCCCCCCAGGAATAGCGCACGTGACTGCCCCGAACATCAATATCCAGCACAGCGCAAACTGGCTCATGGAGACCCCGGCGGGGAGCAGCTTCCGAATCTCTTCCGCCGCCGCCAGGCCGATGTCGTAATCGACTCCCGAGAACGTCTCGCCCACATCGAAGGCTTCCCCGCGGCGATTGAAGTTGCGGTGGTCGTCGGCCGCGAACCTGGAATCAGGACGAAGTTTGCCCGTGAGCAGTCCGCTGGCCAGCGGCACGCGCGCCAAAATGCCTACGGAATTTTCTTCGGCCTTTGCGAAGAATTCCTCGGCGGGGCGCTGCCGGAAGCAATTGAAGATGATCTGCACGCTTTGCACATTGGGAAAGTGAATCGCCTTCAACGCTTCATCCACCTTTTCTACGCTGACTCCGTAATATCGAATTTTCCCTGTGGCGACCAGATCGTCGAGTATTGCGAAGACCTCGGGACGTGAATAGAGCTCAGTCGGCGGACAGTGCAGCTGGACCAGGTCAAGCCTGTCGGTAGAAAGATTGCGCAGACTGTCTTCAATCCATCCGGAGAGGTTCTGGCGACTGTAGCCTTCGACGGATTGCTGCGGCAGCCGCCGGCCGGCTTTGGTGGCAACAATGATTTCTTCGCCTTTGCGCTCTTTCTTCAGGCGGGCAATCAGGCGCTCGCTGCGGCCGCCTCCGTAGACATCCGCGGTGTCGATGAAATTCACGCCACAGTCGATCGCCTTATGCAGCGCGGCCATCGAGTCTTCGTCCGAGACCTGGCCCCATGAACCGCCAATGGCCCAGGCGCCAAAGCTAATTTCCGAAACTTTCCATCCGGTGCGGCCGAGTGGACGATACTGCATGCTTTTCCTCTCCTTTAAGAAATACCCCGAGGTGGTCACCGTAAGGTTTCATCGAGCCAGTTGAAGACGCGCAGATCTCGTATTCCGGTACCTTGAGGCTCGCAGTGCAGGTCGGCGCCGTCGCTTACCGAAAACGGCACCAACTTCTTGCGCGAGGTCACCAGATCGTAGAGCTGGCGTGACTGCCCCGGCCAGTAGGCTTCATTCGCCGGCTCCGTGATCAGGATCGGACAGCGAATCTGTCCGGCAACGCCTGTCAGGTTGTATTCCATAGTGGCCTTGTAGGTATCGTAATAAGAGGAGAAACCAAAAGGCCGCATGCGAAAGTTCAAATAGGATTTGGTTGCAGGGTCGAGCGATTTTGCCAGGTAGCCATCGAACTCGGCTTTGCGTCCTGCTTGCAGTAATCCCAGCATCGGCTTGGGCAAGCTTGCAATCCACGAAGTTGAGACATCAACCACGCCCGGATCGGCGATGGCTGCGGCAATCCTTCTCTCAAATGCAACCGCACGCGGAACCCAATAGCCGCCTTGACTGATGCCCTGAAGGGCAATCCGTTTGGGATCAACCTCCGGCCGGCTCAAGGCGTAGTCCACCACCGGCGAAATCACCTTCTCCCAATCGGGCCGGAAATAGAGCTTCTGCTTCCACAAGGCGTAACCTTGTCCCGGCCCATCGAAGGTCAGACAGTCGTAGCCTCGGGCGAGCCCTCCCGCCCCACCCCACAACAACATATCGAGGAGGGAGCCATCACTGCCGTTGACCAAGATCAGTAGCGGCCGCCTCTTCGCCGTGCTTTTCCCGCGCATGAAGAACCCATGCAACTGGGTATTCTCGTATGGGATGTTTACGGGTTCGATGGGCGGATCGAAAAGAGGAAGCGACTTCAGCCAGCAATCGTAAAGCAGCTCCCAGGTCGGCAGGAATCGCGTCGGATCTTTGGAATCATCCACGAAGTACGTCGAGCTGTCATAAAAATTCTGCGCCCACAGATAGGCTTGTCTGGCGCTCTCTTTGTGGCCACTACTTGCCGATTCTTCGGCTACGGCGCGAGCTTCGTCGCCAGCTTGTTTGAAGGCCACAAACGCACTTTCAAAATTGCCGTCTTCCACCTGCCGGGTCAGATACAAAACCTTGCCCACATCTCCGCCCGAGTGATAGGCGCGGCCAAGACTGGTCAAGAAAATCATTTCGAAGGTCGGATGCTTGAAGAAATACGGCACGCGGGCAGCGCCGGGTGTAACGGGCGATGGGACGTCAGTGTTCTGCGCAAAGAGTCGAGGGCCGCCCAAGGCAAGCAAAGCGGATGTCATTCCAAGGTTGAACTGGCGTCTGTCAGGCTTCATCAAAAGTGCTCCGATCCTCAATCTGCAAATCCATCGGGTAGCGGCTGAGCCGCCTCTCCGCCAAGCGTCACAGCCAGACTCTGGAAAAGGTAAAAGTGCGGGCCCACGATTGTACCGGATCGTTCGCAGGTCTTACCGGTTGCGCATCGCTAAAATTCGGTCTCCAGATTCGAGCAGGGCAACCCCCGCTGTGAGCAGTTTTTTGGTTTTTAAGAATCACGTTTTTGAGTTTAGCTAAAATGGATTGAACGGGGTACAAAGTGTTGCCCGATCAATTTTTCCAGCGACTGAATCGTTTCAATAGGAGCCGGACCCGACTCCGCTCGGGATAGTTTCGTAAGGAGGCTTTTCAAATGCCGCAATCGAGCATTGGCTTTTATGGCCACGTGAAGCAATACCACAATCTGAAGGCGGAAATCGATCAGGCCATCCTCGACGTGCTGGAAAGCGGGAGCTACGTGCTCGGACCGCAACTGGTCAAGTTTGAAGAAGAGCTGGCGCGGTACATGAAGACGAAGGAAGCGGTTGGGGTCAACTCCGGCACGGACGCCTTGTGGCTGGTGTTTCTGGCCCTCGGTCTCGGCGAAGGCGACGAGATCATCACCACCTCCAACACTTTCTTCGCCACCGCCGAGGCCATCTGGCTGGCCGACGCCACTCCGGTATTTGTGGATTGCGATCCGAACACCAGGAATATCGACGTCACCAAGATCGAAGCTGCGATCACCTCGAAGACTCGGGCGATCGTGCCCGTGCATCTGTACGGTCTCCCTGCGAACATGCCTGAGATCGCGCGGATTGCCAAAGCTCACAATTTGTTTGTGGTTGAAGATTGCGCCCAGGGCATCGGAGCCCGGGGCGATCACTTTGCCATCGGAGAACTGAGCGACGCGGTTTGTCTAAGTTTTATCATCCAGAAAAATCTGGGATGCTTTGGCGACGGCGGCGCAGTAGCTACGAATAATAAGGACATCGCCACTGCAATTCGTAAGTTACGCAACCACGGCTCGTTGCAACGCTCTCATCACAGCATTGGCTACAACAGCCGCCTGGATGATATTCACGCTGCGGTTTTGCGCGTCAAGCTGAAGCGCGTCGACGAATGGAGCGACCGGCGCCGGGCCATCGCGAAGCTTTACGACCAGGGTCTGACCGAAGCGTCGATCACCCTTCCTCTTACACCTCCTGGCTACCAGCACGTTTACCATCTTTACGTCATTGACAGCGACGAGCGAGACGCGCTCCAGAGTTACCTGCAGTCCAAAGGAATTATGGCCCTCACTCACTACCCCATCGCCATCCATCAGCAGGAAGGCTTTCCCTGGGGGCGTCCTGCCCGGGTCGGCGCGCTGGCGGTGGCGGAGAAGTCGGCGGCCAGCGTCTTATCTTTGCCCATGTATCCTGAGCTCACCGATCAGGAAGT
Source organism: Terriglobia bacterium (assembly GCA_963822555.1). GTDB lineage: Bacteria > Acidobacteriota > Terriglobia > Terriglobales > Acidobacteriaceae > JAIQFF01. The sequence goes on along the minus strand of CAWGHY010000002.1, from coordinate 418,933 downwards.
CGAGCGCGTGATCGAGGAAGTCTTGCACTGGTCCGGGAGCCGCGCAGCCTTAAGCCGTCAGGCGGTGTAGGGCGGAAACTCTTGTCCGCCGCTTTTGACGTTGATTTTAATTTTGAACCTGTCGAAGAAAATCAAAGTCTAAGTCAAAGCGGCGGTCAGGAGTGTCCGCCTCACAACTTCATTTACAATTACTAGAGCGACGGAAGTGCTGGCCTTAAGCACCCTCCGGCCACCTAAACCAACACTATGCTGTTGCGACTGGGGATTCTGATCACAGCCGGAGCCGTGACACTCGGCTCCCGCGCCAACACCTTGGATAACCCTATGGATTTTGGTCCCAGCAACCCGTTCTACGCGCCCAGCGCTCTGCCCTTTCAAGCGCCGCCGTTTGACAAGATCAAAGACAGCGACTACCAGCCCGCGATTGAAGCGGGCATGGCCGAGCAACGCCAGGAAATGCGGGCGATTGCGGACAATCCGGCTCCGCCGACGTTCGAGAACACGTTGGTCGCCATGGAAAAGACTGGCCAGTTGTTTAACCGCGCGATGGCGGCGTTTAACGGCGTCACCGGCGCGAACCTGAATCCCGAGCTGCAGAAGGTGCAGGACTTTGAGGCTCCCAGATTGGCCGCGCATGCGGACGCGATCTTCCTCGATTCCAAACTGTTTCAACGTGTGGCCGCGGTTTATGAGAAACGCGATTCTCTAAAGCTTGATGCGGAGTCGTTGCGCCTGGTCGAGTTCTACTACAAGAAATTTGTGCACTCCGGAGCCAATCTCTCCGATTCCGACAAAGCCGCGCTGAAGAAACTTAACGAAGAGGAATCGACACTCACCAATGCGTTCACCACAAAACTGCTGGCCGCCACCAAGGAGGCTGCTTTTGTGACTAAGGACAAACACGCGCTAGCGGGATTGAGCGATGCGCGCATCGCGGCTGCCGCCCTGGCCGCGAACGATCGCAAACTGAACGGTTACGTTCTGCCTCTGCAGAACACCACACAGCAGCCCGACCTGGATTCGCTAAGCTTGCGCTCGACGCGCCAAACCCTCTTTGAGAACTCTTGGAATCGTGCCGAACGCGGGGGAGAGAACGACACGCGTGAGATTGTCTCCCGCTTGGCGCAGCTCCGTGCCCAGAAGGCAAAGCTGCTGGGCTTTCCCAATTACGCTGCCTGGAAACTGGAAGACCAGATGGCTAAAACTCCGGATGCCGCATTGAAATTCATGGATGCGCTGGTGCCCGGATCCACCGCGCGAGCCCAGGACGAAGCCCATGACATTCAGGCGGTTATCGATGCGCAGAAAGGCGGCTTCAAACTGCAGCCATGGGATTGGAACTTCTACTCCGAACAGGTGCGCAAGGCGAAATACGACCTGGACGAGTCGCAAATCAAGCCGTATTTCGAGTTGAATAACGTGCTCGAAAACGGCGTGTTCTACGCCGCCACCCAGCTCTACGGAATCACCTTCAAGGAGCGCAAAGATATTCCGGTGTACAACCCGGATGTGCGCGTGTTCGAGGTCTTCGACGCCAATGGAGAGCCGCTTGCGCTCTTTTACGGCGACTACTTCAAGCGCGACAACAAGAACGGCGGCGCCTGGATGAGCAACTTTGTGGATCAATCCAGGCTGCTGGGCACGCTGCCGGTTGTTTACAACGTCTGCAACTTCAGCAAGCCCGCGCCGGGAGAATCCGCTCTGCTCAGCTTCCGCGACGTCACCACCATGTTTCACGAATTCGGTCATGCCCTGCACGGCATGCTGGCGGACAGTGAATATCCCGCGCTTTCAGGGACCGCGGTGCCCCGCGACTTTGTCGAATTTCCATCACAGTTCAACGAGCATTGGGCCAGCTATCCTGGGGTGTTCAGTCACTATGCCAAGCATTACAAGACCGGCGCGCCCATGCCGGCGGAACTCGCAGCCAAGATCAAGAAAGCTGAGACCTTCAACCAGGGATATGCCCTGACCGAGGTGCTGGCAGCCGCGGAACTGGATATGCAGTGGCACACCCTTCCAGCCGGCACACCCTTGCAGAAACCGGATGGATTTGAGACCGAGGCTTTGAAGAAGACACATCTCGCTCTGAGCGCCGTGCCTCCGCGTTATCGATCAACGTACTTTGCGCACATCTGGGGCGGTGATTACGGCGCGGGCTACTACGCTTATCTGTGGGCCGAAATGCTCGACGACGACGCCTTTCAGTGGTTCGAAGACCACGGCGGCTTGACCCGGGCCAATGGCGATCGCTTCCGGCGGATGATTCTGTCGCGTGGCAATACCGAAGATCTTGCCAACCTGTATAAAGAGTGGCTTGGTGCGGAACCCAGCATCGAACCGATGCTGAAATATCGCGGCCTGGCAGAGCCGGTTTCAAAGTAGCCACCACAGACCACGTGGTGCTTCCTGCACGAGCGGGCACTCGCGCCCCCATCCTACTTCAGAAATTTGCCCTGTTCGAGTTCCTGAAAGGCCTGCCGCAGTTGCTCCTGAGTGTTCATCACGATGGGGCCATACCACGCCACTGGTTCCTCCAGCGGCTTGCCCGAGACAAGAAGAAACCGGATCCCGTCGTCGCCAGCCTGCACCGTAACTTCATCTCCTCGGTCGAAAAGTACGAGCGAGCGATTGTCGGCTTCGACCGGAGGCGTTGTGTCCGACCACTTTATTGCTTCGGTCGGAACCGTCAACGGACCGGACGCGTTGCAGAATTTCCCGGCTCCGGCGAATACGTAGGCAAAGGCGTGGCGGGTGACTTCCACCGGAAGCGTCTTCCTCCTGCCCGGAGATACAGACACGTCGATATAAGTTGGATCCGTGGCAATTCCTTCCACCGGCCCAGTCTTTCCCCAGAAAGTTCCACAGACAACGCGCACGTGGGTGCCGTCGTCATCTTTGATCTCGGGGATCTCGGGCGCTTTTATTTCCTGATAACGGGGCGCGGTCATCTTTTTCGCCGACGGGAGATTGGCCCACAACTGGAAGCCGTGCATCCGGCCAGCCTGGTCGCCCTTGGGCATTTCCTGGTGAATGATCCCGCTTCCCGCGGTCATCCATTGCACGTCACCGGAGGCGATGGCACCGCGGTTGCCCATGCTGTCGCCGTGCTCCACGGTTCCCGCCAGAACGTACGTAATGGTCTCAATCCCGCGGTGAGGATGCCACGGAAAGCCTGCCAGATAATCCTCCGGAACGTCGTTGCGGAAGTCGTCGAGCAGCAGGAAGGGATCGAAGTCGGAAGTGTTGCCGAAACCAAACGCGCGTCGCAGATGCACGCCTGCGCCTTCGAGCGTCGGTTTAGCTTTTACCAGCCGCTTAACAGGTCGAATGGACATGATTTGCTCCCGGTGAGTCTTCCGAACAGGTTGGTCAATTTTGACCAGTCCTGAGACATCTGGCTGTTCGATACTCTCGTTGGATAAATTCTAACAGCCGGCCTGAGTCCTGGTTGTCGATTCGCTGGGTGAACAAGAAGAGTTTCGAATGCTCGAATGGCCGGATATTAATGCACGTTGCGCCCGCCAGCGATCGCAGGACGCATGAATCCATTGCTGTGGGTGTTCGAGTTCGTCTTTCGCTGCCGGCACCGCGAACTTAGTCGTGTGTTCACCATTAAGGGAAGAACGTACCAGGTTTGCTTCAAATGCGGACGAGAGTTTGACCTTTCCGAACCCCCCGCCATTTGACTCCTCACAGCAAATTATCGAATTCCAGCTTGTCATCCCCTAAATCCCAATGTGAGCTATCTTGCTCAGACACGAAGGTCCGCACCTGTCATTCTCTATCCTGTTGAGTGTGTAGTGGAAGCAACGACCCCTAATTCGTAGCTCTCATCGTCCAGTCGTGGCGGACCAGGTTCCCGCCCAGTCAAAGCGGCCACACTCAGCGAATAGGGACTCTTCTCCCGTGCGCGTCGCCGAACTCCACGACAAACACGTTTCGACCCTAAAGCTCTCGAAAGCAAGAGCGGAGCATCTCGGGCGGTAAAGGGCGTCTGCCTGCGCAAAAAGAAAGGTTAAAGACCCATGCCGTTAATTCAACTCCTCGAAGTTCTCATTGTGGTGGGTGTGCTTCTGTGGCTGGTGAATCGCTTCATTCCGATGCAGTCATCCATCAAGTCCATCCTGAACAGCGTTGTGGTAATTGCCGTGGTGCTGTGGCTGCTGAACGTTTTTGGGCTGTTTCATTCCCTTTCGCACATTCGCGTGGGCAAGGGATGAGCTGATTGTAAGCGCCTCTTAATCCTGGCGCACGAGTTCATGACGGAGACTAAGCAGTACGGCAGAAATCTGCCTCAAGGAGAATCCTTTGAACACTAAGCTTTTGCTCGCAATCGGAATCACTCTCAGTATGGGCGCGTTTGCGCAAACCAATTCGCAATCGGGCATGACCGTCGAACCCATGGAGCACACGCCGACCTTCCGGGTCACGGTTGTCAGCCGCAGTGTGCAAGCCATTAATTACAAGCACCGCGGGGGAGCCACCAAGGTGGATTTCGCCGGGACCGACTTGATGCCCCAGGCCCGCGGCCAGGCCAAGGTAGAAAGCAAGAAGGGCTACATCGAAATCGAAGTGGAATTCGCCAATCTGGAAAAGCCGACGACTTTCGGCAACGAATATCTGACATACATCCTGTGGGCGATCTCGCCCGAGGGCCGGGCAATAAACCTGGGAGAAATTCTGGTCGGCGATAACCATCGCAGCAAGGTAGATGTCACGACTGATCTGCAAGCCTTCGCCCTGGTGGTCACGGCCGAACCTTATTATGCGGTGCGGCAGCCCAGCAATGTGGTCGTGCTCGAAAATATCGTCCGCGACGATACCAAGGGAACGATCGAGGCCATGCACACCAAGTATGACCTTCTGGAACGCGGCGGATACATTCCCACCGGCTACAAATTCGATCCAGTGATTCTGAATGCGCGGTTGCCGCTCGAATTCTTCGAAGCGCGCAATGCCTTGCGCATCGCACGATCTGAGGGAGCCGAGACCTACGCCAACGACAGCTACCAGCATGCCTCGCGGCTGATGGATCAGGTCGATGCCGACGCCGTGAGCAAGCATACCGATCGCAAGGCCATGATCGGAGTTGCCCGTGAAGTTGTGCAGACCGCGGAAGACGCCCGCGCCATCACAGTCAAAAGAATAGGTGAGGAGCGTCTGGCCAATGAACGCCAGGCTGCCGCCGACGCCCAGGCACAAACCCAGGCGCAGGCGGATGCCGCGACCCAGCAGAAGGAGCAGGCCCAGTCCGATCAGGCTCGCGCCGAGCGCGCCACATCGCGAGCCGAGTCCGATACGGCCAGGGCGCAAGCTGCTCAAGCCCAAGCCGAGTCGAATACTGCACGAGCTCAGGCCGACGCTGCGCAAGCCCAATCAGACGCCGACCGGGCGAAATCCGATATGGCGAATAGCCAAGCTGCATCAGCCGATGCGCTCTCCGCTGCCCAGGCCGATGCTAACCAATCCCGCCTGGCGGCACAGCAGGCCCAGGCCAGCGCGCAACAGGCAGATGCCGATAAGGCTGCCATGCGGGTGCGACTGTCCGAGCAGTTGAACAAAATTCTTCAGACCCGCGACAGCGCTCGCGGTCTGATTGTCAGCATGTCCGATGTTTTATTTGACACCGGAAAATACTCCTTGAAGCCGGGGGCGCGGGAGAAGCTGGCGAAGGTTGCCGGCATTCTGCTGGCTTATCCGGGACTCAATATTGAAGTCGGTGGATACACCGATAACGTGGGCGGGGATCAGATGAATCAAACCCTGTCTGAAAACCGTGCCAGCTCGGTGCGTGACTACCTGGTGCAACAAGGGGTCGCGACGAACTCGGTTACAGCCAAAGGTTTTGGCAACACGATGGCAGTGGCCTCAAACGATAACGCCGCGGGGCGACAGCAGAACCGCAGAGTGGAACTGCTTGTGTCCGGCGATGCGATCGGCAACCCGGTGAACCCACAAACCGGCAGCTTGCGATAGAAAGCAACGAATCAGCGGCAACGGAGGTAGCACAGATGAAAGTAATTGGCATCACCAGCACAGCCATACTGTCCTTACTGCTCGGAATCGCCGCTCCTGCTTACGCGCAGCACGAAGAGCAAGGCGATAAGCAAGAGCATGCTCAACCGCAGGGCGGACACGAGCAAGGCAAGCCGGAAGAGCAGCACGCTCAACAGCCGCAGCACGCTCCTCAACCACAACAAGCGCAACATAACGAACAGCAGCAAAAGCAGCAGCAACAGACCCAGCACAACCAGCAGCAGGCTCAACAGAAGCAACAACAACAGGCCCAGCACAACCAGCAACAGGCCCAACAGAGGCAGCAGCAGCAGAACCAGCACAACCAGCAACAGGCGCAGCAGAAGCAGCAACAACAGGCCCAGCACAACCAGCAACAGGCCCAACAGAGGCAGGAACAACAGAACCAGCACAACCAGCACAACCAGCAGCAGGCCCGACGGCAGCAGCCACAGCGCACGCAACAACAGCAGCATGTCGAGCAGAGCGCGTGGCAGCAGCATCGCTCACAGAACTGGCAGTCCGATCACCGCACCTGGCAGCAACGCGGCGGCTACCACGGGTACCGCATTCCTGACGACCGCTACAACGGATACTTTGGCCCGAGCCACGGATTCCGCATCAACGGCCTTCCCTTCCTGGTGGTAGGCGGATACCCGCGCTTCCAATATCAGGGCTATTGGATCAGTACCGTTGACCCATGGCCGGAAGCCTGGGGGAATGACTGGTACGACAACGATGACGTCTACGTCAATTACGTAGACAACGGCTACTACTTGTACAACCGCAGCTATCCCGGCGAGGGAATTGCGATCAACATTACGTTTTAGTGGTCGACCCGGTGCAGCTTCGAAAGAGGCTGCACTTCAGACTTAAGGAAAGGAGAAAAACAATGCTTGGAACAATCTTGATTGTGATCCTGGTGTTAGCACTTTTTGGAGCACTTCCTCGGTGGCAGCATAGCCGGGATTGGGGCTACGCCCCGACCGGTGGCGTAGGCGTGGTCATTCTTATCGTTATCGTTCTTGTGGTTCTCGGCCGCATTTGACCGATGCGGCATCTCTCCACTGCACGCGGCGCCACGGTCGAGAGGCGCCTCCGTGCCGCCCGCTGGCAAGCCGTGTTGACTGGTCTTGATCAGCTGAAATCCGTGGTTCCGGTTCCGACTCTTGCCGGCCGCGCCGCCCAGTGATCGTCACCTCAATTACGCTCTGTTCCCTCCTGGCCGTTCTCGCTCTCGCCCTGGGCCAGACCGGCCTCGCACAATCTCCGCACGCAGCAGTCGTCCTCAACCTGCCGCCGGTAATCGTGATCGGTATTGTGGGTGGGTTCATTCGACACGATAACCTCGCCCACAGCGAAGTGCAGCTCGCGGCACGCCTGCGCCAGGCCTATCCGTTGGGCGTGGACGTGGAGACCTTTGAGAGCTATCACAGAGGGAGAGCCCGCAGGAGGATCCTCGATTTGCTCGATACCCGCCATGACGGGACTCTAACCGCCGAGGAGAAGCAGAATGCCCGCATTATTATTTACGGACACAGCTGGGGCGCCTCTGAAGCGGTCAACCTGGCACGGGATTTGAACAAGGATGGCATCCCGGTACTCCTCACCGTACAAATCGATAGTATCTCCATGCGCCACAATGATCGGGTCATCCCGGCCAACGTGGCCCAAGCTGCTAATTTCTATCAGCCGAACGGACTTCTCCACGGTCAGCCCGAGATTCGCGCCGCCGATCCGACACGCACTCACATCGTTGGCAATTTTCGGTCGGAATACAAACCGAGCGATTACAACTGCGAACACTATCCCTGGTATGACCGCGTTTTGGTGAAGGCCCACACTCAGATTGAATGTGATGCATCGGTGTGGAAAGACGTGGAGACCCTCATCCGGTCGGAGCTACAGCCAATCATGGACGGCAAGAAAGAACCATGATCACGGCGATGAATCTATCAAAGATCTCGTGACCTCGACAAAGAGCGCGCACCGCAGGGCTTTCACTTAGCTTTGGACAGCCGGGCTCCGGCAAGGTTCTTCTTGCTGTCAGCGAGCCGCGACTTGCTCTTGGCCTGCGACCTGGCAGAAAGCTCCCTGGTTCTGGAAACCAGCTTCTTCGACTCCTGGACCATTTCCGATTCCTTTGCATTCACGCGCGCGGTGATCTCGCGTCTCTCGCCTGTGTTCGGCATATATCACTCCTTCAGCTAGGATTCTAGTTTGCTTTGTGGAAATCAAGGGACTAAATGAATCTGGCCGAGACCCGTGCGGGGTCTCGGCCAGTATAAATACCTTGAAGCGTTACTTCTTGTCATCCACTTCCGCAACGGCTGCCTGGTGGCCTGCTTCTGATACTGCCCTCAGGAACGCGTCGGCACTCTTCGGGGTTGGAACCCTACCCGATAGGATATTGCGAAACATCATGTGTTTGCCGTAAATGGCGCGGGTGGAATCGTTGTCTTGCTCGATCACCGCCCCTTCGAGGGTAAGACCGGCGAACACACCTTTGGAGCGTGAGTAGGTCAGCATCTCGGTGTTCATCTTCCAGTCGGTTCCGGCGGAAGCATGACGGCCAACCGGGCCGGCTGCCACCGATCCCTCACCCGTGAGTTCGAACTTGCTCGAAAGCAGATGCTGGAAGCCACGGTCGTTCATGACCAGCACAACCAGATCCACGCCTTCGACGCCGATCTGCAATCCCCAGCTGCCGCCGCCGATGGATACGAATGCGGGTGCGCTCCAGCCACCCGAGGTTCGGCAGGATGCGACACCGCGCCCATGTTTGCCGCCGAAGATGAATCCGCCTTTGATCAAGTTGGGGACGACCAGGATGCACTTGGCATTGCTCAATACTTCTTCAGGAATGCCCTTATCGGGGGCTTCCATGATGGCATGCAGAACGTCAACTGACGACTGCAAACGCGCCACCGTATCTTCGCGGGCGGTTCCCGCCCAGGCCATCGTTCCAAACAGGCCCATGAAGCCCATCAACAACACTGACATTACTTTTTTCATGTGATTGTCCTTTAAGAGCTGCGCAACTAAGAGGAGAGAACTTCAGATGGGCTGACTTAGCTCAGAAGACCTGAAAGAGACAGAAGGAGTCTCATCTCTGCCATCATCATGGACCAAGGCGGGGATAATAGCTGGTCTGAATTGCTCACTTGGAGATTGCACACCAGAAGTCTGAGTGCTCGATTTCCGCAGGCAGTTGAGGTCTTCCCGGGCAAAAGCGAGCAATCTTGCACAGAATCGCGGCCCCTTCCCTGTCATGATTACCCTTGCCAGATCGCCCAGTCAGCAGCGCTTAAAGAGCGCGGAACTTTACCCATGACTTCGCTCCTGCAAGCCTTATTCGGCCATGTTCGCAGCGCGCGCGCCTTCCTAGCAGCGTCGCTGAGGAAGTCGCTGGGAATAACGCCACGCGACGGAGATTTCGCGTCCCAGCGGATGTGCCCCTTTTGCGGACTGATCACTCCGCGTCACGGAAGTTGTTGCCTGGAGTGCGGCAAGTTGCTCAAACCGGCGTAGAACTGGCACGGGCGGCACGCCGGGCAAGCGATATTCCCGGCAAATGAGCAATCCGGCTCAGCATTACGGTCCAGCGTGAGAGAGACTCACCACAGCAGCATCCGCCTTTGCGGCCGTTTGAAGACAGATTGGAACTTGGGGGGATGCTGACCATTCAGAAGGAGAATAAACATGCTTTGGACGATTTTCGTTGTTCTGGCAATTCTGTGGCTGCTTGGATTCAGTCTTCACATCGGCGGAGGACTCATCCATTTGCTGCTGGTCGTCGCGTTAGTGGTTCTAGTCATCAATTTGCTGAGCGGACGACGCGGCTTGGCGTAAGCAAGCATCTCGACGGAAGTTAACTTTAAGCCAGAATCTCGCCGGAACGTCCGGGCCGGCGGTTCGCATTCCTTGAGGCTGGCCTCTATCCGATGTTTCACATCCCAGCCTCAACTCTGTCCGGTTTGGGAAGGGTTAGCGACCCGAACAGCGATAGCGCTCAAAACCTTGTTTTCTCCGTCTTAGGGCTATGAGCGCGCCCGCTCACGGAGTTCAGCCTGCAACCTTCGATTTTTGGAAAAGTGTTCAAAATTGCTCACCTTCTAAGAAACTGGTCAGGTTATCTTGAGTCAATCGAGTCCGCCGATGAAATTTCTCAGCCCTCCCGTCCTGTCTACCTTCTCGTTGCTGATCGGCCTCGGCATCATGCAGGTCGCCAATGCTCAACCCGCGGATGCACCCGCAACACCTCCCCCAGGCGGCCTTAACGTCGAAGAAGTCGTAAATCGCCTGGTTCAGAAGAACCTAGACCGCGCCAGCGCACTGGAGGCTTATCGGGGGTCGCGAACCTATCGCCTCGACTATCGCGGCTTCCCGGGCTCCAGAAGCGCGGAAATGGTTGTGGACGTAAAGTACAGCACTCCCGGGACGAAGGAATTCAGCATCCGTTCGGAAAAGGGCTCGCAACTGATCATTGAGAGAGTCTTCAAACGAATGTTGCAGAGCGAGAAGGAGGCGGGCTCTGAGGAGAATCAAAGTCACGTCGCCCTCAACCGGGATAACTACACCTTCACTCTAAACGCGCACGAGACGACGCCGACAGGGTCAGTCTACATTCTGTCCGTTGAACCGCGGACCAACAACAAGCTGCTCTACCGCGGTCGGATCTGGGTCGACGGCGAAGATTTTGCGGTGACGCGCATTGAAGCGTCCCCGGCGAAGAACCCTTCGTTCTGGACCAAAGAAACCAGGATCGTGCAGGTCTACACCAAGGTTGGCGATTTCTGGCTGCCAGCGTCCAATCGAAGCACCAGTGCGATTCGATTGGGGGGCCAGGCCAATTTCACGATTGATTACCAGGACTACAAGATTACAGCCGCAACCCCGGTGGGAACACCCTTGAAGCCGCCAGACACCGATGCCGCAGTCTCGAAGAAAAAACCGGCGCGGAATGGCTCAATCGTGGAGAACTACATTCAGAAGTGAACTGTGAACCTGTAGCCCACCCTCGATGCCTCCGGAGTAGTGAATGAACCCGAGTTTTCTGAAGCGGTTCATGAAAAAACTCACGCGAGAACGTGTGGTGCCGACCATTTCGGCCAGCGTCTCCTGACTTATCTTCGGAACCACGGATTCCGGCACCCCTTCCTTGCCGAAATGGGCGAGCAGTAGCAGGACGCGAGCCAGCCGTTTCTCACTGGAATTGAACAACTGGTCGACCAGGTCCTCTTCATAACGGATATTCCGCGCCAGCAGGTAGGCCACGAACATATCGGAAAATGCGTGTTCCCGGTGCAGGGCGGACATCATGGCTTTCTTTTCGATACGCTGAATTTCGCAGTCGGTTATCGCCACCGCCGACCCCATGCGCAGAGCCTGCCCGGCCAATGCGCCCTCCCCAAAAAAATTCCCCTCGCCTAATATTCCGATGGTTGCTTCTCGTCCAATCTTGGATACAACCGTGAGCTTGACCCTGCCTTTTTGGATATAAAAGACGGCATCGGCGGCATCGCCCTGAGTAAATATTCCCTGCTTCTTCGCAATCGCCAGGTTCTTCCTGCCCTCGCCAATGGTTGCCAGGAAGATGTTGGGGTCGAAGTCGCGGCTCTTCTTGGTTGGAGCAGGCCTCATTTCCTATGATTCTAATCGCAGAAACCTTCAGCTCGGGGGAAATCTTTGTTCGGCTACCGGGTGGCATGAGAGGTTACTTATCCGAAGCGAGGAGAAGCCGATCCCGGTGGGGATCGGTGCGAGGCTGACCCGTGCTAAGCTCGCACTTCTCTCCTGGACTGGCGCCGCAGGTGGGACAACGAATCGCCAGGATCTGCTTCGTGGTGGGCACCATGGCCCCATCATGCAACCTTGTGGGGTGGGAAGATGTTCAATTTTGACCAGCGAATACCGGGGCCAGAGGAGCTTCTGCAGGACCCAACTCTGGGGCGTAGCTGGCAGCATGGATGAATAAAGAACGAGAGCGGCGGCCTGGCAGCCGCCGCTCCTTTTGTGCGCACGAGAACTGGAAAAGCATCCGCAGCAACAGTCGAAATCAGAAGGTCAAACTCAACGACATTTGAATCTGCCGATTGCTCCCGATAGTTTTGTTGGTAATACCCAGGCCGCTCAGGGACGGGCAAACATAAAGGGCTGTGAAGTCGGCGTTGCACGGGTTTGTGGCCCCGGGTGTGCCGACGACGGGAAAGCCGTTGAAATTGATATTCTGGGTCACATCGTTGATCGGGATATCGAAGCTCGCGGTGTTCGTCAGGTTATACACGTCGAAGCTGTACTTCAGGCTGGAACGTTCCGTGAGCTGCGTGACCTTGACCAGCGAGATGTCCGCGCGCCTCTGCCAGGATTGGCGGAAGATGTTGCGCTGGCCGCTGTCAATGAAGTTAGTCTCGTAGGGATCATTGGCAGGAATCGCGCCGCCTAAGGCGCCCGGAGCCAACAACGGAAGGGTGAAACAGTTCGCATCGAGCGCAGGTTCGCCTTCCTGCGCACCCGAGTGCCCGGTGATGGCCTTCTGCGGTGAGCAGCTGGCGGTTAGCGGAACGATGGGATTAGTGATGCCGTCGTTCACGCCATAGAAGATGCTGCCGACCGCGCCCGAGTAATCGATCACGCTGTAGGGTTGTCCGCTCTGGATGACCGTCAGACCGGTAAACGCCCATCCATTGGCAATCTTGCTCTTGAATGACGATCCCGAGAAAAACTTCGGCAACTCGTAGCGGTAACTGAAATTGATTACGTGCTTGCGGTCGTAGTCAGACAAGCCGTAACCGGAGCGCAGGTTAAGAGGATTGTTGCCGTTGTAAAAAAGGCCCATCGCGCTCTGCTCATCCGTGGCATGCGAAAAAGTATAGGAAAAGCCGACCTGGACGCCGTGACTCAATCGTTTTTCAACGTGAGCCTGGAGAGCGTGGTAAGCCGAGATTCCGGCAGCGGTGTAGGACTCCGATTCGGACGAATACCCGATGAAGGGGACCCGCAGATTCACGTTGCCGCCTTCAAAGGTCTGCAGGTAGGGCTGCCCGTTGGGCAGAGTCGCCGGCGTGAAATCGGGGCTGGCCAGGATCGAGTAGCCGTAGGTGTAGTCCTGTTCATACGGCGTGCCGGGACGGATGGGATGTGTGGGCGACGCAATTTGTGCCTGGTTGAAAGGTATGGGAACCACTTCATGACGGCCAAGATTGCCCACGTATCCGACCTGGACCACCAATGTGTTCGTCGGTTGCCATTGGATATCCAGCGTCTGGTTCATGGTGTAGGGCAGCTTGTTCGCCCGGTTGTAATCGGCGAAAGAGAATAGCGGTATTCCGGTCTGTGTCGTTGCCGCATTGGGCAGAACGAGTTTTGCGGGGTTTCCGGAAGGTGGCGGTCCAAGGGTGGTGCCCCAGGGGTTAGCGAAATCTGGACAAGTAACGTACCCATAACCGTTTGGATCGCAAGTCTGCGAATTCACCCACGGCGGAGTCTGGTTTACGCCGAACGGACCCCCTGTAATCACGCCGGACGCAAAACCAGGAGAAAGATAGGTGAAGAGTTCGCCGCGATCGTAATACAGACCCCAGCCCGAGCGAACCACAATCTTGTCGTTAAACATCTTCGGGCTCCAGGTCATGCCGATGCGCGGCGCCAGACCCCACTGCCGTCCGGTTAGAGTCGAATCGCTGACGCCGTGAGTGGCGAAGTCCGGATTGTTGCCCGCGATAATCAGGCCGTTCGAAACGATAGTGTCGCTGGCTGCGTCGTAGTTGTAGGCCGAGGGATTGAAGTTGAAAATGCGGCCATTCTTCTCCGTCAGTCCGCCGTGGTCGTCGAGGCGCAGACCCACAGTCAGCACCAGGTTGGGACGGATCTGATACTTATCCTGCAGGTATGCACCCCATTCTTTCGAACGGTAGTAGCGGTTGGCATCGCCCTGCAGGAAGTTTGTCGTGATGAATCCGTCGGCGGTGTAGGTCGTGGGGTTGCCGGTAAGGAAGTTGGCAAAATTGGTGAACCCGATCATTCCTGAATTTGTGCGTTCGTCTCGCGCGTTAAGTTGGGTATAGGAGAAACTTCCCCCGAAAGTAAGAGTGTGCTTGCCCCGGATCCAATTGGCGTCGACCGAAGGCATCCAGCGATTCTGGAAAATTCCTGTGAACGCGCCTTGCGAAGCCGCCGTCGATCCAATGTTCGTCCCGGCGTTGAAGACAAAATTCGTATTCGCCGGCGAGTCGTTGCCAAAGTCGTCGACGATCGTGATGCCCGGAAAGACCGTGGAACCGAACGTGTTGATACCCACGGATTGAGGAGTAAACGGCTGCTGGATGGTGCTGAAGATTTTCTCGCGGATGAAGCCGAAGACTTCGGCGATGCTGAACCTCGGCGAGAGCGATTGCGTATTGGTAATGCTTGCAACCTGGCTGCCGGCGTCCAAATGTTGCGGAAATCCTTTTACCGAGGAGAACCCAAAAGGCGCCGTCGTGGGATCGTGCTGGTAGTAATACTTCAACGCCAAAGTATCTTTGGCGGTGGCCAGATAATCCAGATTCGTGACAGCCTGATCGGAGATGAAATACGCCGGCTGCGTGAGAAACACATTCTCCGGGAAGTTAAGGGTTGGCGTGAAGTTGGGATTCGCCGACGGGAACATGTACTGGCCGTTCACTTTCGCATTCAGCAGCGCGAGAGAGACTGGACTGATGTCAGCTCCGGTCAGGGAGGTCCCAAAATCAGCGTTGGACACCGCGGCCAATGCGTCGGGGCTGCGATCGTCGGTCAGTCCGGCGGGCACGGCGGTTCGCGAAGTTCCGATTTCCAGATCGGAAACGTGAATGTGCTGGTAGCCGACAAACCCGAAGAGTTTGTTCTTGATGAGTGGTCCGCCCAGCGTGCCTCCCGCGGTGTAGCGGTGAAGTTCAGGCACTTTCTCATTCGGGGCGATGTTGTCGTCCTGTTTGTAGAAATACGGTGCTGCGTTCAGCCAGTTGGTTCCACGGTGGACGTAGGCTCCGCCGTGAATGGCGTTGGTTCCTGATGAAGTGTTCATGTCGATGTGCGCGCCGCTGGTAGAGCCCTGTTGCGCGTCATACATCGAAGTGTTCATGTGGAATTCCTGAACCGTCTCAGGGGCGGGCGTGGGAATAGCCTGGCCAATCGCCAAATAGGGTGACGCTGTACTCTGAATGACCTGTGCGGTTGTGCTGCCCGCACCTGCAACTCCGGTATTGTTCACAATTCGCGCCGAAGCCACCTGGCTGGTGCTCTTCCCGTTAAACAGGTTGCTGGCGTCGACTCCATTCAGGAGGAAGGTGTTGCTGGTGTCGCGCTGGCCATTGGCCCAAATGGGCTGATTGCCCAGACCGGCGTTGGCGCCCGTACCGGCCGGCAACTCCGCGTTCACGCCCGGCGAAAGAATCGCCAGCCCCGTGAAACTGCCGGTGGGCAGTGGAATGGCCTCGATTTGCGCCCGATCCAGGATGTAACCGTTCGTGGTGTCCGAAGAGTTGATCAGGGGAGTTTCCTCGACCGTGATCGTCGTCGCGACCTGGCCCACCTGCATGGTGGTGTTCACAGTCGCAGTGCGATTGGCCTGTACTACGATTGAAGGCACGCGCTGTGTCTGGAATCCTTCATGAGTAAAAGTGAGCGTGTAGCTGCCGATGGGAAGGTTTACGAAATCGTAGCCTCCAGTCGTGCTAGTGGTCTGGGTGCGGGTCAGCGTGGTCTCGTCACCCACGACGGTCACGAGGGTTCCAGGCAAAACGCTGCCTGTGCTTTCCATAACGGTGCCGGTGATGCCGCCCAGAGTCTGTTGCGCTTGCAGGCGAGGTGTAAAGGCGCAAAGCAGGCAGAGGAGGAAGGATGCGATTACGAAAAAGAGATTTTCGACTTTCCGGCACATAGGCGCAAACCTCCGTGGAGTTCGAGCAGCTTTTCAAAGATGTCTTGCCGAGCCTGAAAGTCTGCGCTCCGCGGCAGACATACAATCTGCTTCCAGTTCCGCCGATCAGATATCGAGACTTTCTGTCCCAAAAAATGTTGCACAAATGTACGCTAGTTCTGCCTGCGACGAAAGCAAGACGGCCAATGATAATTTTTTTGCCGCGGATCAATTATTTTTATGCTGACGCGGCCTGGAGGTTGCATGAGAGACCGAACGACAATACCTGGAAAAAAATGGGGCTATGTGGCTTCCTAAGCAGACAAAGTCGCCAGATTGCCCGGCAGTAAGTTCATCGAGCGCGTAAAGTACCGTGAGATAGTTCCCGCGGAGAGATCATGAGCGCTCGTTTTCAACGATTCGTTTCAGTTCTGGCATTGCTGCCTTCTTTTGCCTGTTCCCTTCCAGCTCAAACTGCAAGCACGCCGCCCATCCCAATCAAAGTCGTGGTCGTCACCATGTTCGAGCGTGGCGAAGACACCGGCGACGCGCCCGGCGAATTCCAACTTTGGGTCGAGCGCGAACATCTGGACCGGATCATTGCGCTGCCCGCCGGATATCATCATGTGCGGCTTAACAAGGACGGCGTGCTCGGGATGGTAACCGGGGTTGGGACGGCGAAGGCCGCTGCGTCGGTAATGGCCCTCGGCCTCGATCCCCGCTTTGATTTCTCCAGGACCTATTGGATCGTTGCCGGGATCGGCGGCGGAGATCCAGCCGACGTGTCGCTGGGCTCGGCGGTCTGGGCCGATCACGTTATCGATGGCGACTTGTCGTTCGAGATCGACGCCCGTCAGATTCCCGCAAGCTGGCCGACCGGTTACGTGCCTCTCCGGAAAGCGACGCCCTACGAAGAGCCGGTCGCGACCGAAGGGTATGGGGAAATCTACGCGCTCAATCCTGCGCTCGTGAGCTGGGCCCTCAGCCTCACGCAAAATGTCCAGTTGCCTGACTCTGAAACGCTGCGCAAGTTTCGTGCCCGCTTCGAAGGTTTTCCCAATGCATTGAAGCCACCATTCGTCACTCGGGGCGACAACATGTCCGCAAGTACCTTCTGGCACGGTTCAAAAATGGATGAATGGGCAAATGCCTGGACCCGCTACTACACCCGTGGCAAAGGAAACTACATGATTGCGGGTATGGAAGATTCGGGAACCATGCAAGCTCTTACTTTCCTCAGTCAGGCTGGACGCGTGGATCTGCAACGCATACTGGTCCTGCGTACCGTGAGCAACTACGACCGCGAAGCGCCCGGCACCAGCGCCGCCGAGAGCCTCAAGGCATTAGCCTCGGGAAACTACTCGGCCTATATGCCCGCTTTGGAAACGGCACAGACAGTCGGAGACAAAGTGGTGCGGGACATCGTCGAGCATTGGGCGGATCGCGAGTCCAATATTCCCCACGCGCCGTAGGCGTGGGACTCTCAGAAGTACGTCAACAGACTAGCAATGTCATCCTGAGCGGAGCCAGGTCATTCGCTCGCGAATGACTTGGCGGAGTCGAAGGACCCCTACCATCTTGGCGCAAAGCCAACCGTGTGGGGCTGCCTTCATGATTTAGCTGCGGAACCGTGCGGCACGCAGGGGTCCTTCGACTACGTGCCCACTTCGCGTCGCGAAGTGGGCCCTCCGCTCAGGATGACAGACCAAGAATTCCCCGAGCTTCTTTCGCTTCATACGCAAGTCGCAGTCACTCTGACAATGTTGCCAGCGCTTCCGCCAATATCATCGTTCCGCGAGCGATGTCATCAGGAGATGCGTACTCGTCAGGACGGTGACTATATCCGTTGCGGCATGGGATAAACAGCATTGCCGCCGGCGCGATGCGAGACATGAAAAGCGAATCATGATAGGCCCGGCTGACCATGGGAAGAAATTTCTGCCGATGCTTCCGGCATGCTTTCGAAAGAGCTTCGACGACTGACGGTGCGCATTGCGCGGGCGCGTCCGCGTTCAGTGGCTCGATGTGAATTGCTACCGTCCGCTTGGCCGAGATCGCGTTACACGCGTCTTCCATCGCCTGGATGACGGCATCACGACGCTGAAGATCCGTATCGCGAATGTCAGCGCTAAGGCGAACCCTGCTGGGTATGCTATTGATAGCGCCGGGAAAAACGTCGCAGATACCCACCGTCGCCACGGTATCGACTGCGCCGCTGCTTCGCGCGGCATTCTCAATCGCCAGAATCAGTTCCGCGGCGGCGCAGAGGGCGTCGTGGCGAGCCGGCATCAGGACTCCACCGGCGTGGCCGCCCGAGCCCTCGATCGCAATTCGCATGCTGGCCGGAGCCGCAATACTCGTAACCACTCCCAGCGGAATGTCCTGACGTTCCAATTCCGGGCCTTGTTCGATGTGCAACTCCACGAACGCTTTGTAGTAGCCGCCGGGCAGCTTCACTTCACTGAGATCACCGCGGAATCCCGCCTTACCGCGCAACTCCTCGATGGATGCTTCCTCACCGTCCTTCAACTTCCTGGCAGCCTCCGCGGTCAGGCTGCCGCTGAGCAAGCGACTGCCGATGCATCCGACTCCAAAACGGGTTGGTTCTTCCGAAGTAAAAATCAGGAGTTCGATGGAATTTGTCGGACGGAATCCACTGCGCTGCAGCGCCCGTATCGCTTCGAGTCCTCCCAGGACGCCCACAACGCCGTCGTACTTCCCGGCGTTAGGAATCGCATCGATGTGGGAGCCCGTACCGACCGCGGGAGCCGCAGGATTGGAACTATTCCATCGCGCAAACGTATTGCCGATTGCGTCCTGCCGCACCGTCAGTCCAGCCTCTTCGCACCGCGCTCGCAACCAGGCACGAGCCTTGAGATCGGTAGGACTGAAAACGATTCGGGTTACAGCCGGAGCTTCGGCATCCGAAATGGCCGCAAGAGCTTCGATCTCGGACAGCAGGCGGTCGCGATCAATTTCGAGGTTCATGGGCGACGGTCGGCCAGCGGATGACGATTCCAATCTTTGTAAATGAGATATTTCGCCGGAACTTTGCCCAGTGCTCCGAACCATTGCGGACACCACGGACCCATCCAGATAAAGTCTCCCGCCGTAACGGAATACCAGGAATCACCGAGCCGGTAGATTCCGCCACCTTCCAACATAATCAGTCCGTGTTCCATGATGTGCATTTCGACCATGCTGAGAGCGGCTCCCGGCTGGTACGTCATGGTGTTTACGGCGAAGTCGAAACTCATCTCGTCGGGAAGCAGACATTTCACCTGGAGGTCGGGATCATCTCCCAAGGGATGGGGAGACACTGCATTCTCATTGGACACAATCAGTCGCGGCGGCTTGACCGAGGCCAGTACCTGGTAGGGTTTTTCGATGATCGCCACACGACTCGGCTTCGCGGACATGACGCGATGCTTCAAACCTTCAGGCAAATAAGCGTAGCCGCCTGTTGCTAACTTGTGCCGCTTGCGCTCGACTTCGAGCGTCACCGCGCCTTCCATTACGAAAATAAACCGTTGCGCCATCGTGCTGCCCAGTTCGCCACCAGACTCAAACTCGGCCGTGTACTGACTAAATTTTGCGCCCAAGGCCGGCCCTGCGTGGACAATCGCGGAGCAAGCCTTCATGCCCGGCAGAGCGGCGCGGACGAAAGTGTCGGCGGTCAGTAACAGGTGATTGGGTTTTTGAGAACTTCGCGTCTGACCAAGGTTATGCACGGCACGTCCTTTTGCGAAATGTGGGTGACGAAGCCAGTTGATCCAGCAGATATGAGCCGCATTCGATCGCCTTAGCGACATCCTCAACCGCGACTGACTCGGCCGGATCGTGACTGATACCACCCGGAGTTCGCAGAAAAATCATGGCGGCGGGAACCTTCTCGGCCAGGATCATCGCGTCGTGTCCAGCCCCGCTCGCCATGTGATGCGGTTCGCAGCCGGTTTTTCCGATGGCCTGATCAATTTCTCGGATGAGAAACGAATCCATCGCCACCGACGACTGATTCAGGAGAATGTTATGCATTACCGACAATCCTCGGCGCCTGGCAATCTCTTCCGCCTCGTGAATAAGATATTCCACCGCGCGGGTTCGAAGCTGATCCAAGCCGTGCCGCACATCGAGGGTGAGCCGAGCCTCGCCGGCAATTACGTTGGTGGCTCCAGGCCTGGCTTCAATCGACCCGACAGTGGCGACCAACCCTGGAACTTTGCGCGCCTCGCGCTCCACCATCATGATCCACTCCGCTGCGCCGGCGAGCGCATCGTATCGAAGATCCATTGGCGTCGTACCAGCGTGGTTGGCGCGGCCATGAAATGTGAACTCCAGCCGGCTTTGACCAGCGATCGCCTCGACTACGCCGAGAGGGTGCTTCAGCGTCTCCAAAACCGGGCCCTGCTCGATGTGGAACTCCACGTAAGCCAGAATGTCGCTTCCTAAAGCCGCCTGCGGAATCTCCCGCGGATTCAATCCGAAATGCTCGATAGCATTCCGCACGGAAATTCCCTTGGAATCCTTAAGCTGCAGCAGGTTCTCGTCGAGTCTGCCGGTGAGCGCCCGGCTCCCGATGAACGGCGTGCCAAAGCGAACGCCCTCTTCTTCCGAAAAGCCAACGATCTCGATTCCGAATGGCAGGCGTCGACCCTCCAGCGCCTCCAGCAACGCGACCGCGAGAACCACGCCGAGCACTCCATCGTAGGCGCCGGCGTTGGGAACCGTATCGAGGTGCGAACCCAGCATCAGTCGTGGCGCTTTCGCGTCCGCCCCGGCATACAATCCGCGCAAATTTCCGGCCGCGTCAATTCTGGCTTCGGCGCTGATAGCTGCCATCCAACCTGTAATTTCCCGGTGGCAATCATGCATAGGAGCCGAAAGAAAGGTACGCCGCGTGCCCTGTGGATCTTCGCTGAAGCGCGCCAGTTGATCACACCGGGCGATGACTTTTTCCGCTCGATTTATGGTCTCGCCCGTTGTCCGCACTGGAATTCTATTGGTTCCGGAGAACAAGTTTTTTCAAGCCTGGCGTATCAGCTTCGCTGCTCCCCAACCGATCAGTATGAGGAGGATCAAAATCTCCCAGTTATATGTGTTCCCGTACGTGGCGACGGGAAAATGATGGCTCAGCATGAGAAAGACAACCGGGACCGCCATGAAAGTATTGTGTTTGGATCGCAGCTTGGCCTGGGCTCCGAGAGCAGGATCGAACACCGCTCCAGTCGCGGCCGCGGCGATCATCTTGCGCTGAGCGGGCAGAATTCTCATCCACACATTGAGTGTCATGATGGTTCCAAACATGGCTCCCACGTGAATGTAAGCGGCGCGGCCGCTGAAGACATGGACAAGCCCGAACGCGATGACGGTCGTCATGATGAGGGAAAATATCGCAAACGCGATTTCGCTTCTGCCTAAAGACGAGCGCAGCGCCAGATCGTAAATGACCCAGCCGAAAATCAGCACGCCGAGGCCAATGGCGATACCGCGTCCCTGCGAAATCTGGGCGATGTCCGGATCAATCAGGCCTCCACTGAAGTAATAAACCAGAGACATCAGCACCATTCCGCTCAGCCAGGTCATGGCCGCCTCCCAGCGGAACCAGTGCACCTGCTCAGGGCCGACTCCCAGCGATTTCTGCTTTTCGACGGTATAGAACCCCCCGCTGTGAACCATCCAAAGCGCGGGAGGCGCGCCCTTCGCATTCCTCTCGAGTTTTCCGAATTGGCCGTCGAGCCAGGTGAAGTAGTAGGTTTGACCGACCCACATGATCGCCGCAAAGACGTGGAACCACCGCACCAAGAGATTGAGCCACTCCCGGATAGACGACGTCACCGCGAGGCCTCGTTGTTTTTCGACAGCACGCTCATACTCTCAGGTTCCCCGGTAGGTGGTGTATCCGTTCGGGCTCAGCAGAAGCGGAATATGAAAAGTCGTCTCGCCGTCACCCACCTGAAATGTAACTTCAACCATCGGATAAAGGCTTTTCATTTTCGCATCGGCGAAGTAACTTCCCGTGTCAAACTTCATACGGTAAATACCCGGCATGAGAAGGTTGTCGTCGCGCAACAGCTGGCCGCAGCGTCCATCCTGATCAGTCCGCGCCGAGCCCAGGAGCAGCCAGTTGCCGGACTCCTCCATCCGCTCCAATCGTACTGGGACCTCCGCGGCAGGCTTGCCCCGCACGGTGTCGAGAATGTGTGTCGAGACCCGATTCATTCCGAGAGCCATTTCGTCAGCCGAATGCGCGTAATCTGGCGCTGCTGCTCCGCTGCTTCGCGAAGCTCTTTGTGTGGGTCATTCTGCAACCGGCGGCGCAGAATTTCCAGAATTTCCGGCGCCGATTTTCCGGTGGCGCACACGATAAAGATATGCTGAAATCGTCGCTCGTATTCTTTATTGGCATCCGCCAGCGCAACCTTCACCGCTTCCTCAGCGGCGGCGACATCCCGTTGTTCTTGTGTCGACCACATGGCCGACTGAGCCGACGCGGATTGCGCCGCGCTCGACTCGCCGATTCGAGGATGGCAGCGGAACGCCTCCATCCAGTCGGCTGGAGTCAGATTACTCCAGGTTTCGTCGGACGCTGCTAGCAGAGTGGTTACGTCCGGGAACGGGCGTCGTCCCGCCATGCCGCCTGCCCAGGCTCTTGAACCGCAACAGGGAATAATCTCATTCGCGGCGGCCTCGGCCGGAAGGCGATTCCATCGCGCCAGCACTTTGCTCATGTGCGGTACTCGTCGAGCTTTTCAAGAAACTCCGTGACTAGATTTCCCATCACTGCCGCCCGATATTTCGCGGTCGACCGAATGTCGTCGATGGGCTGAATCTCGCTGATTGCCGTTTTCCTAGCTGAAGCCAACAGCGATGGGTCGATCAGCTTGCCCGTTACCAATCGTTCCGTTTCCGCCAGCCGAACCGGGACCGGAGCCACGCTTCCGAGCGCAATGCGTACATCATCGATGACACCGCCCGTGTTCCGCCCCAAGGCCGCGATACATACTTTGGAAATGGCCTGCGCATTGCGCGCTCCCACTTTACGCGCATAGGCGAGGTGTCCAGAAAATCGCCGAGGGAGGCAAACGGCGCGAATCAGTTCATCCGCCGCGAGGATCGTCTTTTTGTAACCGGTGTGGAAGACCTTGTAAGGCACTCTGCGCTCGCCGCGAACCGACACCAGAATAAGTTCGGCCTCATACGCCAGCAGCGCGGGCAGCGAATCGGCGGCGGGCGACGCGTTTACGATATTGCCGCCCAGCGTGCCCCGATTCTGATTGGCAATTCCTCCGGTCCACGCAGCCGCACGAGCGAGCAGCGAGAGTTCTCGCTGTATCAACTCGTGCGCGCGTAAGTCGGAATATGTGCACCCGGCTCCAATACGAATTTCATCCGGCAACACCTCTATGCGACGCAATTCGGAAATGTTCCAGATGCTGACCAGCTTTCGCGCGGGAAGTTTTCCGGCGGCGTATTGGACCATCACGTCCGTGCCGCCGGCAATCGGCAACCACCCTCCGGGATCCGCAGCCAGCAATGCTATGACGGCCTGCAAGCTGGCTGGCGCCACGAGCTGATAGTCGCCCGGATCCGATCTCATGATGTTGCCCGGCCGCGAGCTGCTTCCGCCACCGCCTCGATAATCTGGATGTAGCCGGTGCAGCGGCAGAGATTTCCAGAGAGTCCTTCCCTGATTTCCTCCAGCGTTGGATCGGGTCTTCGATGGAGCAGGTGATAGGCCGCGAGAATCATTCCGGGTGTACAGATGCCGCACTGCGCGCCGCCGCATTTCAGAAAAGCTTCCTGCAGGCGATCCAGCCTCGCACCTCCGGCCAAGCCCTCGATGGTAACGATCTCCGCGCCCTGGGCCTGAAGCACCGGCACGAGACAGCTATTGACCAGCGCACCGTTCAACAATACGGAACAGGAGCCGCACTCGCCTTCACCGCATCCCTCCTTGGCGCCAGTCAAACCAAGCCGGTTCCGCAGCGTATCGAGCAATCTCTCCATGGGATAGGCGCGTACGGTCTTCGGCTCCCCGTTGACCGTAAAGTGGACTTCGCACGGGGCTGGCTTTTCCGATGCCAAAGGCCCGGTCATCGTACTCCACCAGCAGCCTGCGGTTCGCGGTTCACGATGAGAGCTTCGAAGATATCTTCCGGAAGCAGTGGAATTGAATTGAACGGAACTTGCAACGCGTCTTCGACCGCATTGACAATGGCGGGAGCCGGTCCATCCATCGGAAGCTCACCGATTCCCTTGGCGCCAAAGGCTCCGTGAATGTTGCCCATCTCCTCGAAGAACACACGGATGGGTGGAAGATCGGCGGCAGTGGGCATGATGTAATTCGTCATCTGGCCGTTTTGCATGCGCCCATTCTGCCAAACCACTTTCTCGTACAGCGTGTATCCAACGGCCTGCGCGACTCCGCCCGCAATCTGGCCGCGAGCCAGCACAGGATGCAGTACCTTGCCAACTTCCTGGAGGGCCACAAAATCTTCGACCGCGACGCTGTAAGTCGTCAAATCAACCGTCACCTCGGCGACGTACACCGCCCAGGCAAAGGCGGCGTAGGCCTCGCCGCGATACTTTTGATCATCCCAGAAGACGTCAGGTGGTTCCTGGTAGCGAGCCCACGAGCGGAATTGTCCGTGGGTCGCGACCTGACTTCGGCACGCGGCGCGAAATTCTTCCACTGAATACGAATCACGCAGCAGGCCGTTTCCCATCAACGTCTGCTTGATTCCCAGGGCAGCCGATTGCACGAGTTTGCCTACAACCATGATGGTTCGCGACGCCACCGTGGGGCCGCTGTTCGGCACCTGGTTCGTATCCGCCTGGGCAATTTCTATATTTTCGTACGGCAACCCAAGTGTCTCGGCAGCGATCTGGCTAAGGACGGTTTTCGTGCCCTGGCCAAACTCCGTGCTGGAAACCAGGATGCGGACACCGCCATCGGCGCATCCTTCCACTCCAACCACTGAGCCAAGATTGCGCTCACCCGAGCCGGTGAATCCGGCACCGTGCAAGAAAGCCGCGATCCCTATTCCCTTCCTGGCCATGCCTGAATCGTTCTTTTTTGCGAAGCATTGCTTCCTGGCCTGATAGTCAGAGAGTTCCAGAGCGCGGTCGAGAAGTTTTTCCAGATCGATGGGCTCGCGCACCGTCTGTTCGGTGGTTGTCATCTGCCCGGGCCGCAAGAAGTTTCGCTTGCGAATTTCGACAGGTGACAGTCCCACCACTTTTGCGATTTGATCCATGTGCCGCTCCAGCGCAAACAGACTCTGGGGAGCGCCGAAGCCGCGAAAAGCCCCGTGGGGCGGGACACTTGTCGCAACTGCTTTCGCCTTGATGCGAACACTGGGCCAGTAATAGGCGCCACCAGCATGAATCGTGCCCCGTGAAAGTACCACCGGAGACAGGGTTACGTAAGCTCCCCCATCGATTACAAATTCAATTTCGCCGCCCAGTATTTTTCCATCTGTCGTCACCGCCGTCCGGTGACGGGTTCGGGAAGGATGCCGCTTGGTGGTGGCCGCCATGTCCTCCATGCGGTCATAAATAATTTTCACCGGGTGCCCACTCTTGATAGCCAACAAGGCAGCGTGTGCTGCAATCATCGACGGGTATTCTTCCTTCCCGCCAAAGGCTCCCCCGGTCTCCATCTGCACGACACGAACTTTATCGGCGGGAAGATTGCACAGCGCCATCAACGCCTTGTGTACGTAGTAGGGACACTGCAACGAACCCCATACGGTGATGCCCTGCAACGGATCGAAGCTCGCGATCATTCCGTTATTTTCGATATAAAGCTGTTCCTGAGCCCCAGTCCGGTATTCGCCTTCGACGATGTAGTCTGCGCTCTCCCAGACTTTATCGACATCACCCTTCTCTACCAGATACGTTTTGAAAGTATTGTCCGCGCCCCAAATGATTTGAGAACACTTCTCACTTTCTTCCATGGAGAGGACAGCGGGAAGTGGATCGTACTCGATCGAAACCGCGGCAACCGCCTGGGGAAGAAGATGACGATCCGGGTGGGCGAGCAACAGAATCGGCTCTTCGGGATGATTGACAAGCTCATCCACCAGGCACGGTTGATCGTCGGCGATCAGCGCGATAACATTTTTCCCAGGAATATCCTTCGCCGTGACCACAACGAATTCGTCCCAGGCGATTCCGGGGCCGAATGTGATCTTGCGAATCTTGCCGCGGGGAATCTGGCTGCGAACCGTCGCTCCATAAAGCATGTCTGGCAGCGTCATGTCGTCGACGTACTGCGCTCGTCCCGTGACCTTTTCGAGTCCCTCTTTGCGAGGAACCGATACGCCGATAATGGGTTCAGCTGCCATGGGATTCGATTATCGCATCCCCACTCTGCGCGCTACCCGCGCCACTCTCGCCCAGCCGGTTGTTCTGGAAATTTACCTTCGACAAACACCGGCTGCCCCCGCAGATACGTGGCCTTCACCACTCCCCGCAAAGTTTCGCCCAGATACGGCGACAAGGGATACCGATAGTGCAGACGCTCAGGTGTCACGCGGAAATTTGCCTCCGGATCAAACACCACCAGGTCCGCATCGTAGCCCGCGGCGATGCGACCCTTCTGAGTCTGGCTTCCCGCCAGCCGCGACGGACCTTCGGCCATCCAGCGAGCGATGTCCACCAACGTAAATCCCCGGCGCACGGCCTCGGTCCACATCACGGAAAGAGCCACAGATAGGCTTGAAATCCCACCCCATGCCGTCCTGAAGCTTCCCTCTTCCAAACTCTTCATTTGCGGCGGACAGGGTGAATGGTCTGTGGCGACAAGATCGATCACTCCGTCCTTCAAGCCTTGCCACAAGGCTTCACGGTTTTTGCGGCTCCGGATCGGCGGGGCGCACTTGCACAGAGTTGCAGCATCCGAAATATCCTCGGCGGCAAGATGCAGATAGTGAGGGCAGGTTTCCACGGTTACCGGTAGTCCTTCGGCGCGGGCAACTCGCAGCTCCGGCACCCCCAGGGCGCTCGAGAGATGCACAATGTGCAGGCGAAAACCAAATTGCCGACACAGCGATAACATCATTCGAATCGCCAGAAGTTCAGCCTCGTCTGGCCGCGATTGGAGATAGGTTGCATAACGTCGCCAATCCCCGTTGGCCAGACGTGCCGTCGCCGCATCGATCGGCCCGCTGAGTTCAGCATGAACCAATAACGGCAGTCCAGTTCGCGCGAGGTGCGGAAGAGCCGCCCGCAGATCATCCTCGTCCACCATGGTGAAACCATCGATGCCCGGATGAATAAGAAAGCACTTGAAACCCAGCACGCCTGCTCTGGCTAGACCTTCGATCTCTGCCTGATTGCCCTGCACCACGCCACCCCAGGCGGCCCAGTCCACCCAGCACTGGCTTCGCGCCGCCGCACGCTTCGTCTCGAGCGCGGCGACGGTGGTTGTGGCCGGCAGACAGTTGAGAGGCATGTCCACCAGAAAGGTATAGCCGCCCGCGGCCGCGGCGCGTGTCGCGGTGCGGAAACCTTCCCATTCGGTGCGCCCCGGATCATTGATGTGCAAGTGAGAATCGACAAGGCCGGGAAGAATCGCGGTATCGCCAAAATCGTGAATGTCGGTCCCCAAAGGGATTTGCCCGGGAGAAACAACCGCCTGTATCCGCTCGCCTTCCACCAGAACGGCCGCCGACTGAACTCCCTGAGCAGTGACCACCCGGCCGGAGACGAAAGCCTGCAAGCTCATGGTGTCAGTCGCCGGTCCCGCAAGGGATTGAACATCAAGAGCCGAGCCTACCGTGCCCGCTTCACTTTTTCAACTCATCGTGATCGAGAATTCGAACCGAGAAACATTTCGCGCGTTTCCGGCCTCCGCTTATACTGCTTCCTTCAGCACGGGCTGAGGCAAGCGCGAAATTCGCTCACTTCAGACGCATCTGATCTCGACATGAACAATGCTTTCATGGCACGCGCGATTCAGCTGGCAGTCGAAAATGTCCGCTCGGGACAGGGTGGTCCCTTCGGCGCGGTCGTCGCGAAAGATGGCAATATCATCGCCGAGGCTGCTAATGAGGTCACCAGGACCAACGATCCCACCGCACATGCCGAGGTGCTGGCCATACGCAGGGCTTGCGAAAAGCTCAGCCTCTTCGAGCTGAAAGGCTGCGAGCTCTACACCTCGTGCGAACCTTGCCCCATGTGCCTGGGGGCGATTTACTGGACGCGGCTTTCCCGCGTCTATTTCGGCAGCCTGGCAGCGGACGCATCGCACGCCGGCTTCGACGATTCATTTATCTACCGCGAAATCGCGCAGCCCCACCCAGAGCGCGGAATTCCCATGGTCCAGTTGATGCGCGAAGAGGCGTTGGCTGCGTTTCGCGCCTGGCGGGAAAAGTCCGACAAGGTACGTTATTGATGCCGTTCGGGCGCGGTTGAATTTATTGTCGCTACGATTTCAATCGAGGGAAGACGATTGCTCGATCGCTATTTCAAGCTCACCGCCAACCAGACCACCGTGAAGCAGGAATTCCTCGGCGGCTTTACAACTTTCCTGACGATGGCCTACATCATCGTCGTCAATCCGCAAATCCTGTCCCAGGCCGGGATGCCGGTGGAAGGGGTCGTCTTTGCCACCTGTCTCTCCGCCGCGATCGGGACACTGGTGATGGGCCTTTACGCCAACTACCCCATCGGGCTCGCTCCGGGAATGGGGTTGAACGCCTACTTTACTTATCAAGTTTGCCTCAGCATGCACGTTCCCTGGCGGACTGCCTTGGGCGTAGTTTTCTTGTCGGGCGTCATATTCCTCGTGCTCACGGTTACGCGGGTTCGCGAACAGATCGTCAACGGCATGCCGGATTGCCTGAAACATTCGACTGCGGCGGGGATAGGTTTCTTCATCGCATTTGTTGGGTTGCGGAACGCAAAACTGGTGGTCGCAAACCACGCCACATTTGTCGGGCTGGGAAGTTTCGCTGACCACGAAGTGCAGACCGCGTGCTTCGGCCTTGCCCTGACGCTGGTCCTGATGGCGCGAAAGCTCAACGGCGCAATCCTGATCGGTATTGTCTGCACTTCGCTTCTCGGGATGTTGCGCGGCATCTCGAAGTGGCCCTCCGCCATTGTCTCCCTGCCGCACGCGTCGTCTACTTTCCTGCAACTTGATTTGCGCGGCGCCATCCATCTCGGATTTTTGGAAATTATGTTTGCCTTCCTGTTTGTGGATCTCTTCGACAACGTAGGCACCCTGGTGGGAGTGTGCGAGCAGGGCGGATTCATGAAGGATGGAAAGATACCGCGTGTCGGAAGGGCGCTGGTCGCCGATGCCACCGGAACCATTTTCGGATCGCTGGCCGGAACCTCTACCGTCACCAGTTACATCGAGAGCGTGGCCGGCATCACAGCAGGCGCCCGCACCGGACTCAGTAATGTATTCGTGGCAGGGCTCTTTGTGCTCGCCATGTTCTGCTCACCGCTCTCCGCTGCGATTCCGGGTTACGCCACGTCCCCCGCTCTTATTCTGGTCGGGGCGTTGATGACGAAATCCATCTCGCTCATCGACTGGTCCGATTTCAGCGAGGCCGTGCCCGCATTCATCACCATGCTGGCCACGCCTCTGACTTTCAGCATCGCTACCGGTCTAAGCCTCGGGCTCATCGCCTACACAGTGGTGAAGATTGCAGTGGGAAAGATTCGGGAGATCAACCTGTTGATCTGGGTGCTGACCATCCTGTTCATCCTGCGTTACATCTATCTCGCGAACGCATAGCCTCGGCACATAGTCGGAATCAACTTCAAAGGCGGCGGGCAAGAGTGTCCGCCCTACAGCTTCAACTCACTAGCTTCCAGCAGTCTCGCGCAATTTCCCAATCTTCTCCGGCACGAATAATCAAGACGCGAACCGGTGAATCCAGGTCAGAAATATCCTGGTCCGCCAGCGACTCCGAATTCTTCTTAAGATCAAGTTTCACACCAACATGCTCAAGGTTCCGGCAAGCTCCGGCCCGCACTTCGGGTGAGTTCTCGCCCACACCAGCCGTGAAGACCAGCGCGTGAATGCCGCCAAGTATCGCGATCATGGCGCCGATCTCCGCCACCAGGCGGTGAATGTAGATTTCGAGAGCCAGACTTGCACGTTCGTGTCCGTTTTTCACGGCCGCCAGCACCTGGCGCATGTCGCCCGAAATGCCCGAAATTCCCAGCAATCCGGAGTGTTGATTAAGAAGGTCATCCAGCTGTTCTCCCGAAAGATGGTTTTGACGCATCAAGTAGGTAAGGATTCCGGGATCAACAGAACCAGAGCGCGTGCCCATCATCAGACCCTCCAATGGCGTAAACCCCATCGTTGTGTCGATGCTATGTCCGTTGCGAATAGCCGCCAGAGAACAACCATTGCCCAGGTGACATGTCACCAGCTTGAACGAATCCGGATCCCGGCGCAGCAAATGGGCGGCACGCCGGGCACAGTACTTGTGATTGATGCCATGAAAGCCATATCGGCGAATGCCAGCCGCGAACCACTCATACGGCCCGGGATACACCATCGCCGAGAGCGGCATTTTCTTGTGAAAACCGGTGTCGAAGACCGCGACCTGACGTACCGCGCCCAATAATTTCTCGACGATCTCTACGCCCTCGAGTTCCGCGCGATTGTGCAGCGGGGCGATGGCAGAGACTTTGGCGATGGCTGATTTCACCGCAGGGGTAATCAGGACGGGATCTTCGAACGACGGACCGCCGTGCACGATGCGGTGGCCAACCACGTCGATCTCGGAGAGAGAAGAGACGACGCTGGCGTCTCCCTTCCACAGGGTATCGAGCAGGCGTGCGGTCGCATCGGCGCGAGAGGAAACCTTGAGCTGCTCCTTCCGGCTGAAGCCGCGGCCGTTCTGGATATCGGCTTGACCGGAGTCGCCTTTCCACTCGATGGTTCCTTGCCAAAGGCAGGCTGGCGGATTTTCAGGAAGAACGTCGCCGATTTCGTACAGACAGCTCTTCTGGCTGCTGGAGCCCGAATTCAGGACCAGAACTTTCATCGATTAATAGGGCCAGGTCCAGTCACGTATCTCGGGCAAGTCATCGCCATGCTTTTCGATGTAGCGCTTGTGCTCCACCAGTTGATTACGCAGGTATTGCTTGAAGTGCGCCCCCACACGCTGCAGTCGAGGCACGCGATCGACGACGTCGCCGGCCAGATGATAGCGATCAATTTCGTTGAGCACAGTCATGTCGAAGGGCGTGGTGGTCGTGCCTTCTTCTTTGTAGCCGCGAACGTGCAAGCTGTCGTGGTTGTGCCGGCGGTAGGTGAGCCGATGAATCAGCCAGGGATAGCCATGATACGCGAAGATGATGGGCTTATCGGTGGTGAACATGGAATCAAAATCGCGGTCCGATATCCCGTGAGGATGCTCGGAAGGAGGTTGCAGCGTCATCAGGTCCACCACATTCACGAACCGAATTTTTATGTCGGAGAAATTCTGGCGGAGCAGGTCCACGGCAGCGAGGGCTTCGAGCGTCGGAATGTCCCCAGCGCAGGCGATCACCACATCGGGCTCACACTTTTGATCCGTGCTGGCCCAGGACCAGATTCCAATTCCGTTGGTGCAGTGTTCGATGGCGGACTCCATGTCGAGATATTGCAGAGCCGGCTGCTTTCCCGCCACGATGACGTTGATGTAATCACGGCTGCGAAGACAATGATCGGCTACAGAAAGCAGCGTGTTGGTATCGGGTGGGAGATAAACCCGCACCACATCCGCTTTCTTGTTCATTACAAAATCAATAAATCCCGGGTCCTGATGACTGAAGCCGTTGTGGTCCTGGCGCCAGACGTGGGAGGTCAGCAAATAATTTAATGATGCGATGGGCCGCCGCCAGGGAATGTGCCGGGTCACTTTAAGCCACTTGGCATGCTGATTGAACATGGAATCGACAATGTGAATAAAAGCTTCGTAACACGAGAAGAAGCCGTGGCGTCCAGTGAGCAGATACCCTTCGAGCCAGCCCTGGCACATATGCTCGCTGAGCATTTCCATAACTCGTCCCGTGGCGGACTCATTCTCATCCGTGGGTAAATAGGGTTCCAGCAGAACTTTGCCGGTAACTTCGTAGATCGCATCCAGACGGTTGGAAGCGGTTTCATCCGGACCGAAGACACGGAAATTCTTAGCGTCCAGATTCGATTTCATGACGTCGCGCAGGAAAGTACCGAGCACGCGCGTCGCTTCCCCAGTTTCCGTTCCGGGCTTTGCGACCTTCACCGCGTAGTCACAAAAGTCGGGCATCAGCAGATTCTTCAGCAATAAGCCGCCATTCGCGTGCGGGTTAGCACTCATGCGCCGGTCGCCTTCCGGCGCGAGCTCGGCCAGTTCGGCGCGAAATTTTCCGGACTCATCGAACAACTCTTCGGCGCGGTAACTCTTCATCCAGTCTTCGAGGATTTTGAGATGACCCGGCTTGGTAGCCAAATCGGTGACCGGAACCTGGTGCGCACGCCATGTGCCTTCAATCGGCAGGCCATCCACGACCTTCGGTCCAGTCCAGCCTTTCGGCGTGCGCATTATGATCATTGGCCAGATCGGCCGCGTCTTGGAGCCCTGCCGGCGCGCATCCTCCTGAATCGCCCTGATTTCGGCAACGATCGTGTCGAGTGTCGCGGCCATCAACTGGTGCATGGGTTCGGGGTCGTGCCCTTCGACAAAATAAGGCTTGTAGCCATATCCGCTGAAGAGTTGTGTAAGCTCCTGGTCGCTCAAACGTCCCAGCACGGTGGGGTTTGCGATCTTGTAGCCGTTCAAATGAAGGATGGGCAGCACCGCGCCGTCCCGGGCCGGATTGAGAAATTTATTGGAATGCCAGCTGGTGGCCAGCGCACCTGTTTCAGCTTCGCCGTCACCGACGACGCAGCAAGCCAGCAGGTCGGGATTGTCGAACACCGCACCGTAGGCGTGCGCTAGAGAGTAGCCCAGTTCTCCTCCCTCATTGATCGAGCCCGGTGTTTCCGGAGCCGCATGGCTGGGAATCCCACCCGGAAAAGAAAACTGTTTGAACAGCTTTTGCATGCCCTCTTCGTTCTGCTGGATATCGGGATAAAGCTCAGTGTAAGTGCCTTCCAGATAAGTATTGGCCACTATGCCCGGCCCGCCGTGTCCGGGTCCCGTGATGTTGATCACGTTCAAATCGTATTTTTTGATGAGCCGATTGAAGTGCGCGTAGACGAAATTGAGTCCGGGCGTAGTGCCAAAGTGTCCCAGCAGTCGCGGCTTGACGTGCTCGATCTTAAGCGGCTCGCGCAAAAGCGGGTTGGCGTACAGATAAATTTGTCCCACGGAAAGGTAATTTGCCGCACGCCAGTAGGCATTAATCTTGCTTAGTTCTTCCGAGGTCAGGGGCTGGTTAGAGACACTGGAAAGAGCGGTATCTGCGGAAGCGACTGAAGTCATGACAAAATACTCCCCGGTTGAATCACTTTTCGACTTAATCATTTCGATCCTACACCCATTGGATTCGCGATGCCTCCTCCAGCCAGATGAAAATACTGTTACAAAACCGGGGCTTGGCCCCCGTTCAACTCTGATTCGGTAATGTCGACGAGCTACAACGATTGATTGGGCGGGTCGTGTACATAGGAACGCGGTTGGAGTTCGCGGAATACCCACGGTGCGTTTCGGCTCAGATGGCTATGGCTGCGCGCAACGCATCGCGGCGCGCCGCGAGGAAGTCGAAATACTCTTGCATCCCATCGCCGCTCTTGGCGGAGAGCTTGAAAACCTCCATGCCAGGGCGGACGGCCTGGATATTGCTGTATGCGGAGTGCCAATCAAATTCAACCGCGGACGCAAGGTCCATCTTGGTAACGACCGCTACATCGGCGCTGTTAAAGATCGTCGGATACTTCAGTGGCTTGTCCTCGCCTTCCGTGACAGAGATCAGCACCAGCCGGAGATTTTCGCCCAAGTCATAGGACGAAGGGCAAACCAGGTTGCCGACATTCTCAATGAAGAGAAAATCCAGGGTGTTCAGGTCCCATTCCTCGAGAGAGTTCTCGATCATGGCAGCTTCAAGGTGACAAAGTGTGCCGGTCGTAATTTGCTTTACCGGAGCCCCGCTGCGCGCCAGGCGAATCGCGTCGTTTTCAGTGGCAAGATCTCCCACCAGCGCGGCCACACGATAATTTTGACCGAGCAGGGAGAGCGTCTTTTCCAGAAACATAGTCTTGCCCGTGCCGGGACTCGACACCAGGCTCACGACAAACACTCCGGCAGCGCGGAATCGCTGGCGCAGGCCGCGGGCGGTCAAATCATTTTGCTTCAAGACGTTCTTACGGACTTCGACTAAACGGGGTTCGGCGCCCATTCTTCTATCTCCAATGCTGCAACTTCGATTTCCTTGCCTTGCACAATTTCCGGCGTCGGAGTGCCGCAGGCGGCGCAGCAAAATAGCTGAATCGAACTGAGCGCTCGCTGCGCCTGACAGCGTGGACAAAAGACGATGACCGGAATGTCCTCGACCATCAGACGTGAACCGGCCAGCGGCGTGCCTTCGCGTGCCATCTCATACGACGCCAGCAGGGCCTCTTTTACGACGCCCGAGAGAGCGCCCAACTTGAGGTGGACGGCGGTAATTTGAACGCAGCCCTGGCGTTCGATTTCCTCTTCCGCCATTTCGACAATGCTCATTGCGATTGAGAGTTCGTGCATAGCTCTCCTCGTGGGTTGCGCATAGACTGCCCAAACGCCGCAATGGCAGCCTGCCCCAGGCTGATTCCGCCATCGTTCGCTGG
The DNA here is from genome assembly GCA_963822555.1 of Terriglobia bacterium. GTDB lineage: Bacteria > Acidobacteriota > Terriglobia > Terriglobales > Acidobacteriaceae > JAIQFF01. Next base: position 384,269 of record CAWGHY010000002.1, on the reverse strand, counting down.
CACGGCATGGTTGGTCCATATCTGTAGGCTCTGATTTTTTAGCAAGCTCTTGAGGTCTTCCAAAAGCAATTCGTTCTGAAAAACGCCCCCGGAAAGAACCACAGTCTCGAGTTGGTGGATTCTACAAATGACACTGACGGCGTCGCTCAGGCCCTCGGCCAATCCGCGCTGGAAAGCACGTGCAATTTCTCGGGGATCCCGTCCGCGAAGCCGATCAACCATAATCGAATGAAGCAACGGCCTGAAATCGAGTTCTTTATCTGCAAAAGGAAACGGATACGGGGGCACATCAGGCGCGGCGCCAGCGAGTTGTTCCAGCCACATCGCGGCCTGTCCTTCGAATGTCACCTCACGCGTAAAGCCGAGGAGCGCAGCTGCAGCATCGAAGAGCCGACCGACCGACGTCGTTCTAAAAGTTCGAACATCTTTATGAATCAGTTCCAAAGCGTTCTGATAGCGCTCGGGAAATTCGAAGGGCGAAGCCGTGAGATCGGGCAATCCATCGATCTGCGACAGAAATCCGGCGGCGGCTTGAACTGGATGTTGCGCCGCGGCATCGCCGCCGGCCAGCGACGCGCTGCGCAGGTGAGCCAAGCGTTCAAAACCTTCCTGGACGCTTCCTACAAAAATCTCGCCACCCCAAATGCTGCCGTCATCGCCATAGCCGGTGCCGTCAAAGCTGACCCCAACAACGCGCGTCTCCCACTCGCCGCGCTCGGCTAATACCGAAGCGATGTGCGCGCGATGGTGTTGCACCTCAAGCAACTGCCGGACGTCAAGCGCGAGAGCATGCATGGTAGAGAAGTATTGGGGATGAGAATCGTGCGCCACCAGCAATTCCTCGGGGCGGACCTCATACATCGAGATGAGGTCTTGAACGGTCTCTTGGAATGCCCGCAGCGACTGATAATCTCCCAGATCGCCGATGTGCTGGCTCATGAACGCCTGGCCGTCCACGACCAACGTGATCGTATTTTTCAGATCTGCGCCGACTGCCAGAATAGGACGCTGGCTGGGGACAGCCGCAACCACGCCGGGAGCGTAGCCGCGTGCCCTTCGTAAGATAGCCGGGCCAAACGCTCCCACTCGAACTACCGAATCGTCAACCCGCCGCGCAATGGGACGCTGCCCGATCAAGAATGCGTCGGCAATTCCCGAAAGACGACGAACTGCCTCTTCGTCTTCATATGCGATGGGCTCGCTGGAACGATTGGCGCTGGTCATCACCAGCACCTCGGCCGCACCCGCTGCAAAAAGTAAATGATGAAGCGGTGTGTAAGGCAGCATCACGCCCAGTTCACGGTTATCGGGAGCGACTCCGGCGAGATTTACCTTCGCGGGCGCAAGTACAATCGGCCGCGCCGTGGATGTGAGCAGGCTCGCAGCCTCGTCAGACACTTCAATCAAACCCCGGGCTACATCGATATCACTCGCTATCAGAGCGAACGGCTTTTCCCTGCGGTATTTGCGCTCGCGCAAAGCCCCTACAGCCGCGGCATTCCGAGCATCGCACGCCAGATGATATCCACCCAGCCCTTTTACCGCGAGGACGCTGCCCTGGTTAAGCAACTGCGCTGCCCGGCGAATGCTTGCCTCGCTTCCTTGCACATCTTCGTCGACCGCATGCAGATAGTAACCCGGACCGCAATTCGCGCAGGCCACCGGCTGCGCATGAAATCGGCGGTTGCCCGGATCCTGATATTCAGCTGCGCAATATTCGTCCAAGGGCCAAGGGTGCATGGTCGTGTTGGGCCGGTCGTACGGAAGACCCAGGACCACGGTGTAGCGCGGGCCGCAGTTGGTGCAGTTGATATAGGGATACCCGTAGCGCCGGTCAGACGGATCGAAGAGTTCCTTCAGGCAAGCATCGCAAACCGGAAGGTCGGGCGAGATGCGGACCGTAGGCCGATGCTGGCGTTGGCTTTCACGAATTGTGAACTCTCGCAGTCCAGCTGGAAACGCCCTGCGGATCTCGATCTCGGCGATGGTAGCCGCAGGTGGTGGCTGTGTTTGCAAGTTCCGAACAAATGCCTGCAACCCGCGTTCAGCACCCTCTAAATAAATCTCGACTCCCTCTTCGCCGTTCAATACCCAGCCCGCCAGGGTGTTGGCTTGTGCCAGACGATACACATACGGACGGAAGCCAACACCCTGCACCACTCCACGAACTCGTATGGAGCAGGCGCTGGCCATGGTTACTCGGCTCCCACCATGCAACTGTGGCCTTGCCAGCCGATTTGGACTACCTTTCCGTCTTCCACCAGCACGGGTACGCTGCGGTGTCCCGGGGCCAAACCGCTCATGCGACGTCGTGCCTCGGCGTCGGCCTCGACGTCGTATTCGACAAACTCCGAGCCTTTCCACTCCAGCCACTCCCGCATCTCCTGGGTGTGCGGGCAGCGAGCGGCACCGAAGAGCTCAAGCTTGGCCACGGTTCAATACCTCCAGGGATTCGCGAATGATGTGATAGATCGACGCTTGAACTTCCTGAATGCGCGGAATGTAGTCGCATTGGACAACGATGGGAAAGTCCGTCAGCCCGCGCCGTTTGATCTCTCCACCGTCATATCCCAACAAGGCAACGGTCAACAGGTTGCGCTTGCGGGCTTCCTCGAGCGCCATGATGATGTTTCGTGATCCACCGCTGGTGGAGATCGCAACCGCAATATCTTCCGGGCGGGCCTGCGCGATGAGCTGGCGAAGAAAAACTACATCCGTGCCGACATCGTTTGCGATGGCGCTGATGTTCGCGGGCTCAAGGGCAAGAGAGACCGCTGGAATCGGGCGATAGCCTGGCGGCGGCATTACGCAGTCGAGGGCCCAGTCGTTGCAGTCCGTGGCCGAACCGCCATTGCCGAACAGAACCAGCTTTCCACCCCGTGCCAGCCGTTCGTGAATCGCAATTGCGGTCTTGCCGATCTGTTCAGCCTGTTCGCGCGCCACCTGACTGCGCAGTGCGGAATCGTCGAGCACCTTCATCTTGATGGAGGCGGCGACTTGCGATACTAAATCGCCAGTGTCCTGTTTTTCCTGGCCCAGAAATGGATAGAGAAACCCGGCGGCTCCGACGTCGTGGCCTAGTTCGCTATGTTCAAGAAAGACGTGAACGCTTTCCCAAAGCGTGTGGTAAAGGATTTCAATCATCTCCTGATGAATGAAGGGATCCTCAGTAAAAGACTCTATGGCGTAGGAGCCGTCTACTCCCGGCAACGCGAAGGTCAACGCACCGCGGGTCCGCGCAAACTCGAGAGCGGAGCGAACCTCATCATCTCCTTGTGGAGGCCCAAATCCCATCACGATGTCTTCGGGATGCAGAATCGTTTCCAGCCAGGGCCGGAACATGATGGAGAGATCCAGAGCCGGCAACGCTCGCTTGCCCACGATGACAGGATGAACGAACTCTACAGAAACGTGTTGCGCATCGGTGGCGTACGGTCCACGGCCAAAGGCCAGCAGGCGGCCTCCGGCAAGAAATCGCTCCGCCATTGCGCGACAAGCCTCGGCCAGGCGGGGAGCCTCGCGCGAGAAAAAGCTCTCCACCAGCTGATTGCGTGCCAGCAACCGTTCACCGACTTGAGTTTCGAGACCACAGACGGTCGCCATGCGTTCATTCCTGAAACGTTCTAGCAAATTCTGGGCAGCGGATCGCCGACCAGCATGTCCACGATGCGGCTGCCCCCATAAAGCGTGGTTACGAGGACTGCCCCGGCGGGCTGTTCCCGCACTTCACCAATCACTCGCGCTTCCTCACCTCCCGAAGTCAGATTCAAGGCATTGAGCCCCGCATCGGCATATTCCGGAGCCACTACAGCCAGAAACTGACCTTCATTGGCGATGTGTAGTGGATCAAGTCCCAGCAACTCGCACGCTCCCCGCACTGCATCGCGCACCGGCAGTTGTTCTTCAATGAGCGTGATTCCCAGTCGGCAATCGCGGGCCAGTTCGTTGAGTGAGGTGGCAACGCCGCCGCGCGTGGGATCGCGCATCCAACGTATTCCCGGCCCGGCTGCTTTCACCAGCGCTTCGACCAGAGGGAGAACCGAGCGTGTGTCCGATGAAAGGTCAGCTTCCAGGTCGAGCTCGCCGCGCGCCAGGAGAATCGTGATGCCGTGATCGCCGATGGGACCAGAAAGAAGAATCTTATCGCCAGGGCGAACCAACCGGGGATCGAGCGTCACACCATGCAGCGGCCGCCCAATCCCGGTGGTGGTGATGTACATGGAATCGGCCTTGCCGTGTTCGACTACCTTGGTGTCGCCGCCGGCAATCTTCACACCCGCCTTGCGCGCCGCGTTTCCCATGGCACGAACTTCGGCCTCGAGCACTGGCGTCGGCAAGCCGGCCTCGAGCACGTAGGTAACGACCATGGCTTCCGCCTTGGCGCCGGAAACCGCCAGATCATTCACGGTTCCATTGACGGCAAGCTCTCCGATGGAGCCTCCGGGAAAGCTCAGAGGCTTGACCACAAAACTGTCGGTGGTGATGGCGATGCGAGTGCCGTTGAAATCAACAAGGGCGGCGTCACTCAGCGGTTCGGAGGTGGAAGAAAAAAGAAGAGGCGCGAAAAGGCCTTCGACCAGTCTGCGGCTGGCCTTGCCTCCGGCGCCGTGAGCCATCTCGATTTGCGGTTCGCGAAAGCGGACCTTCGGCGGAGTATTGGCGGTCGAGATCTGGGTCGGGGCGGCGTCTAGGCTACTGACGCTATGCTGGTCACCATTGCCGTTTTGCGGTGTTCGTAATTGAAGTACGCTGCGCATGATCCCTCGGATGAAACCATCAGTGCACCCACCGGATGCTCAGGCGTGCACTCATTGCCAAAGAGCTTGCATTGATGGGGTTTGAGGACACCTTTCAACACTTCCCCGCATTGCGCAGCCTTGGGATCGGTGACACGCACTCCCGGCACGTCGAAACGCCGCTCGGAGTCAAACTCCGCATAGCTGTCTTTAATGCGGAGAGCCGACTGAGAGATGAACCCAAGACCTCTCCACTCAAAATAGGGGCGCAATTCAAACACCGATGCCATGGCTCGAAGCGCCGCGCTGTTCCCCTCCCACGGCACTACGCGCTTGTATTGGTTCTCGATCCTGGCTTCGTGCGCCTTCAGTTGACGCAGGACCATCACGATGGACTGCAAAATATCCAGGGGCTCGAAGCCGGAGACAGCAACAGGCTTGTTCTCATCCTTCGCAATCCACTCATAAGGCCGGCACCCTATCACGGTGGAAACATGGCCGGGACCGACAAACGCGTCGATGCGCATGTCAGGAGAATCCAGGATGGCGCGAATCGCCGGAATTATCGTGACATGATTGCAGAACACGGAAAAATTGTGGATGACCTCGGCTTTGGCCCGCATCAGCGTCAACGCAGTCGATGGCGCTGTGGTCTCGAACCCAATAGCAAAAAACATCACGTGCTTTTCGGGATTCAGTCGCGCCAGTTTGAGAGCATCGGAAGGCGAATACACGATGCGAACATCCATGCCGCGAGCTTTGTGCTCGAGCGGGCTTCCCTGCGTGCCCGGAACCCGCATCATGTCGCCAAACGCGGCAAAGATGACATCGGGGTGTTGAGCGATGGCCAGTCCGTCGTCAATCCGGCCCATGGGAAGCACACACACCGGGCATCCCGGCCCGTGTATGAGTTCTATGTTCGACGGAAGCAGATCCTTCAATCCGAAGCGATAGATGGCGTGGGTGTGTCCGCCGCACACTTCCATGATGCGGTAGTGCCGGCTCGGATCGGCCAGCCGGCGGATCTCTTCCGCGGTCTTGGTAATGACTTCAGGTTCGCGAAACTCGTCAACAAATTTCATTGGATCAAGTCCTTCGGCCGGGACTCGACTGCCTTCATCGATACGCTTTCGCCATTTTCCAGGCCGTAACCTTCGACCTCCTGCATGGCCGACTCAGCCTCGCCCAAGGCTCGCAGGGTGCGCATCTGATCGATGGCATCTTCTTCGCTGATCTTGCTCATAGCGAAGCCAACGTGGATAAGCACCCACTCTCCCGGCGTGGGCATGTCGTCCTGCAGCAACCCGAGATCAACCTTGCGGCGCACTCCGACTACATCGATCAGCGCAGTCTTCCTGTGGTCCGAACCCTCGATGAAGATCTCAACGATCTGCCCGGGTATGGCTAAGCACATGCCTTCACACTTTCTTTCGCGCCAGGATGTTAAAGGAGAATTTCAGCTCATCTTTCACCTTTAATGCGCCGCCAGCCACCGAGGCCAGCTTCAGATCATAATCGGTTTGTAGCAGCGTAAAGTTGCCAAAAGCGCGCAACGAATCTGCGTTCAGCGCCACCCTCGCCGTTACGGGTTGCGGGCGGGTTACGCCGTGCATGGTCAGTTCGCCATTGAGTGTGGTCGAATACTGCCCTTCGGCGGCCTTGGTGGCTACAATGCTCGAGCACTCGTAGACGATCTCGGAATAGGATGAAACTTCCAGGACCTCCTGTTGCATCATGCGCTCGATTTCGCGCTTGTCCTTATCGGAAATATCATCCTTCACCGACAACGACGCCGCCGGGATGACCATCTTCAGCGAAGCCTGCTCCGGATTGTCCGGGTTTACGTCGGCTTCCGCCGCGAAGTCGCGGATGCTGATGGTCGGACTATGACCAAAAGCCGACAGCATTCCCCCGGAGAATACCTGCACCGTGAACTGGCTCGCTCTGATGTCCGCGACGTAATGAACACTGGTTTCCGTGGTTGATCCCATCATTCTCCAAAGTTCTTACATATTTCGTAATTTGAGATAGCGATCGACGTCAGGCAAAGCCGCCTGCATCAGATTGCCGACTCCGAGGTTTCCCAGGTAGCGTCTTACCATGGGGTTGGAGAGGATCAGCCCAGTCCCAAACACAATCAAGGCTGCTCCTCCGAGCATGTACAGTGTGTCCTTGTCGCTTCCGTTATTCGCGCTTCCAGAAAATTCCATGGCCACGGCAGGCTCCTCTCACTTTAAGTCGTTAGTTGTGGGACTACTTTGATCTCCCTTTAAAATCTTCCCGACCAGGGCCTCGATGAGTTTCACGGCTTCGTCCACCGCCGCCTCAATGGGTTCGCTGAGCCCCATTTGACCTTCCTCCGGCCCTAGCGTGGCCGGCTCGCACCCGACCAACAAGATTCGCTTCAACGAACCACCCATGGATTGAGCCAGTCGAAGCACATTCAAAGGATTCATGCTGTGCGCTTCGACCGCACCTTCTTCCGGCCCTCCCAGGTTTTCCAAATCAGGCTCGATCACATAAAGCGTGCCCGCCGGCTCCCCTCGGGGACAGGCATCGACCAGAATGGTGGTCTCGTATCCGTCGAGCAAGGCGTAAGCCAGGTCGTAACCGCGGATGCCGAAGTCGGTGACGCGAACAGCTTGCGGCAGCTCGCTGCGGGACAAGCTGCGCACGACTTCCACTCCGAAAGCATCGTCGCCCAGAAAAATGTTGCCGATGCCGGCCACGAGAATGCGAGGCTTGGCTGACTGAGTAATCCCCCCGACGAATTCCTCGCCCAGAGGTTCGAGCTCTTCCACGTCGAAGAAGAAACGGTGGCCCGGTTGCCGCATCATGCCAATGTCACGCCCGGGATCGTCGTCCACGACCACACAAACGTGGGCTTTGCCCTCGTAGTCCTGCTCAATCCCTTCGATGACGGCGGTCTTGCCTGCCAGCGCGAGGTCCATAATGTCGCCACCCGGCTTGGGCCGTAGGCGCACCCGACTTCCCTGTTTTATCGTGACTCCGTCGATACACAGGTCATCTATCGGCTTCTTGTCTTCGAGAAGCTGCCACTCCCATTCGTTCATGGCGTCTCCTCGTCTACGGATCGCAATTCGCGCAGGGTCCCGTGCAGCTTCAGCAAGTGCTCCATGGGCAGAGTTTCTGTCCGTTCGAGCATCTTGCGGGAGCGTTCGTCGGCGTGGCGCATTTCGTGTTTCTCGGCGTCGGTCATGGTCATAATGCGCAGCGCAAGAATCTCGTCGATTTCCGTTCCATCGAACAAGTCGCCCGGGCTTTCGGGCGCAATTTGCGGATAGTCGTAGAGAATAATGGGGGAAGAAAGAATGGTGTCGCGATCGCCTTCAGCGCCGACCAACACCGGCCAGGTTCCGATATTGCGGCAACTCGCGGCGATTTCCTCAAGCTCTTCCGGAGGATCGAGTAAAGACATAAAGCGGCCGTCGGTCACGCCGAGCAAGGTATGCGCCGAAACCAACGAGCGCATGAGAGCCTGATCGCGCGACTGGTGGCCACCGTCGATCGCGGTCAGGTTTTCGACCGCGATTGTAATCTTGTACAGGTCGTTCGTGACCAACTCGGCGGTGATGCGAACTGTCCCTTCAACCAACTCCTGGGTACGCACGACATGGCCTTCCGGCGAACCTTCCTCATCTCTCCGGGCGGGAAAACTGAACGGCCAAACGACGGGTTCAGACGCCAGCTGACCAAGCCTGCGGATCGGGACCGTCACATCACATTCGATTGCTTCCTGCCACGACGAGGACGTTTCGACGTTGCCATTCGACGTCTGCGAGCCGGTCGCACGCGCCACCAGCTTTAGAAACCGGACTTTCACCTCGATCGCAGTGAGCGCAGAACCTTCTACCAGGCACTCCGTCTGATTGCTCCAGGCATCGGAGCCGGATTGCGCTTCGCTGTAGGCTCTGGGATAAAGCACGCCAAAATTAAAGCGTTGGCGATTCTTCACCGACGAGGGCCGGTACGGGTACAGCATGTATCCCTCGTAGAGCACCGCGTTCGCAATCGCGTCGATGGATTTCGTATTCATCGCTTCACTTCTTCTTCAACCGGAAGCATTCTCTCGAAGACCTGCTCCCAGGTGGGAATTCCGTGGGCGACCTTGTATTGGTAGAGCCGTTCGAAAACGTCCCGACGCAGGCATAGCCACGCGCTATTCGGATAGTAAATGTCCATCATCTCGTTCCACGCCTTCACCGGCAGGCGGAAGCGAGCCTCTTTGTCCCAGGGAATGGGCGCGACCTGTAAGGCGCCGCTGGCATCGGCATAGAACACGGTTCCGCTGAAGAGGAAATTTAAAGGAACGTCGCCATCGGCCAAGCCATGAAAATATTTTGTCGAGGCCACATTGAAATCGAAGGTGCACGGCACAGGAAGATCAACTACGGTGCTCTCCTTAAAAGCCGGCGCCACAACACTGGCGTGGGTCCAGAGCAGATTCTTCAGGGTTTGACTCCAGCGCTCCGGTTCGCCGAAGAGGTCGCGCATCCGCGCCTGATCTTCGCCGCTATACTGCCGCCGCGTGACCTCGAGCTGAATCTGGCAACGCAGCGCAACTGAGTGCACGGTTTCATTCGCGGCGTTGTTGCTAATGGCGAGTTTGAACAGCAATGTTGGTGCTGCCGCGAAGCGTTGCGCTTCGGCCTTATCGATCTTGAAATTCAAGTCAGGCACGCGCTTCTTCTCCGACTATGGTGGCGCGTTGTTTGAGCGATTCGAAAAAGTTGCCGATCTCCTGCCATACCTCGGTCCCGCCCGACAATCCCTTCCAATGCGCACGGATCAACCCGACCAGCTTGTAGCATTCGTCGATCGGCAGCACAAAGTACTCAGGCGCGGCAAACCCGCGAGCGTGTCCGACCCGATTCACCAGGAGCGCTTCAACGTCGGATTCCATCTCCTTGATGACAGGGTTCGCGTCTTCAATATCGCGCCAGGTCTCCAGTTCCAGCAGCGATTCCGTGGCGCCCGCCGGGCTGGGATAAAAAGCCACCGCCCTCGCATCGGGCGTGCTGCGGAAAAAGAAAACCATGTTGATGGGGACCATCAGACCTTCCCATTGGCTGTCGGAGAGATGAAAGTCTGACAGGGAAAGCACTCGATTAGAAAGACGTTTATATTTTGCGCCCATCCCGCTGAACAAAATGGCACATGGATCGCATGCGCACAGCAGCTTGCGGGTGCTGGGTTCGATCAGATGGGAGTGGCGGGTTCCAACCTCGGCGCTGCACAGTTCACAACGCTCTACATCGCGCCTGCGCCGGACAAACTGGCGCAGCGCTCCAAATGCATTCTCGTATCCGGGTTGGCCCATGCCCATTATCGGCTCACGATCTGTTATTCCTGTACCGACGCGGCTGCGATGGCATTGCCCAGTTTGCCCAAAGGCACAAACCCGGAGGAGCCGGCCGGTTCGTCCAGTCCCGTAATCAGGAGACGGTTCATGTCCGGTGCAGCTTCGTATAGCGCGTCTTCGACCATGGTCTTCAGAGTCTTGCCGGTTGATCCGCACGCGTGTCCGGTGACTTGAACCTGCAGCCGGACGGTACCACCCTCAATGCCGAGCAACTCCAGCTCGCCTCCACCTTTGCGCACTTTCGGCTGAACTTTCTCCACCGCCTGCGTGACCCGTTCCCCGAAATCGAGCGGGTGCAGACCGTAGAGCACCAGCAGGCTGCTGACCAGCGAATCCCTGCCCAAATCATCGATGATGCGCTGTCCTGACTCGTCGTTTTTCGCGACGATCTCCAGAGTTCGCTCCAAACCCACCGCGTGCAGGTCGAGCAACAATTGCACCAGGGCTTTCGCGCTGGCCCGCGACTCCGGATCTGCAATGTTTTCCAATTCGGCGACCAATTCGCCGATGCGTTGAACTTTGACTTGGAAGTCCTTGTTATCGGGCATAGTGTTGTAGGACACGTCTTTCTCAAACACCGCGAGCCAAGAAACCTCAAGGAGTGAAGGCCACAATCGCAACCCTCACTCCTCGAAATGTGCTGCTCGGCTATGGCTGAACGCCAAACATCGGCGAGTGGTGGGTCTTCAACACCTTCCCTCCACCCAGGTACATATGCACACCGCAGGGCAAGCAAGGATCGAAGCTCCGCACCGCTCGCATGATGTCGATGCCCTTAAATTTGTCCGGCCCATTTTCCTCGAAGATCGGCGTATTCTGCACCGCATCTTCGTACGGACCCGGGGTGCCGTAAATATCGCGCGGATTGGCATTCCAGGGAGTCGGAGGATAAGGATGATAATTGGCGATCTTGCCCTTGCGAATCACGACATGGTGCGAGAGCACGCCACGGACTGCCTCGTGGAAGCCGCAGCCAATGGCCTCTTCCGGCACTTTGAAATCCGCCCAGGTTTTGGTTTTGCCGGCGTGAAGCTCTTCCATTGCTTTCTCGGCGAAATGGAGGGCGCAAGCCGCAGCATAAGCCTGGAAGTAAGTGCGGGCGCGATCCCGTTCGATGGCATTGCTCCACTGCGGAATCTTCCACTCGAACTCGACCTCGGGCTTGGACATGGTCTTCGGCAGATAAATTTTCACACTCTTGCCCGTGGCCTTGATGTAGCCGATATCCACCAGCCCGGCGAGTGCCGTCGCCCATAGACGGGCAATCGGGCCGCCGCCGGTGTCCAACGCGAGATGATCGCCGGTACGCTTGTCGAACCACCGCGGTGACATGACCCAGGTGTATTTTCCGGCGAAGTCGCGCTTCTGCGGCCGGGGAATCGTGGTCTGGTTCCAGGGATGGTTCTTGTCCACCGGATTTCCCAGCGGATCGGTCTTTACGAAAGTCTCGGCATTTTTCCAATCGTCATAATACGAACTGCCGAGCAGAATGCGGATGTTCAGGTTGATGTCCACCAGGTCGGTAGTGACCAGCTTGCCGTCGACAACCACGCCCGGGGTGACAAACATCTTGCGGCCCCAGTTCGTCATGTTCTTGTAGGTGTAGTCGCAGTGTTCGGGGTCGTTGAACGATCCCCAACAACCCAGCAGGATGCGGCGGCGACCCACTTCTTCGTATCCCGGCAGAGCCTGGTAGAAGAAATCGAACAGGTCATCGTGAAGCGGCAGCACCTTCTTCATGAATTCGACATACTTCATGAGGCGAACGATGTAATCCGTGAAAAGCTGGACCGTCGGAACGGTTCCGACTCCGCCGGGATAGAGAGTAGAAGGATGCACATGGCGCCCTTCCATCAGGCAGAACATCTCGCGCGTCATCCGGCTCATCTGGAGTGCTTCCAGATAGAACGAACCGGTGAAGGGGTTGAGCGCCGTCATGATGTCGGCAATGGTCTTGAAGCCATGATCGTTCGAATGCGGAGCGGCGGTAGATTGCGCCTTGGTCCACACCTTGGGATTGGTTTCCTTCACCATCTGCTCGCAGAAGTCGACACCGACAAGGTTGTCCTGAAAAATATTGTGATCGAACATGTACTCGGCAGCCTCGCCGAGATTGACGATCCACTCCGCGATGTGCGGCGGCCTTACCCCGAACGCCATGTTCTGCGCATACGTCGCGCAGGTGGCGTGGTTGTCTCCGCAGATGCCGCAGATGCGGCTGGTGATGAAGTGGGCGTCGCGCGGATCCTTGCCCTTCATGAAAATGCTGTACCCGCGAAAGATGGAAGACGTGCTGTGACACTCGGCCACTTTCTTGGCATCGAAATCAATCTTGGTAAAGATGCCCAGGCTGCCCACGATGCGGGTGATCGGGTCCCAATTCATTTCCACCAGATTCCGGGGCTTGCTGGGAACGTCCTTGGTGGGTGCAGTGATCGTGCTCATCGTAATCGCTCCTTTTGCGTTCTCCGTTGGGCTGCGTTGGCCAGGCTTTTAATAAGATCGGGGATGGTAACCCGTGGTCAGCTCCGCCCGGGGATGCCGCCATTTCGGTTCCTTATTCAATGTGTTTTGCGTGATTGAACGGAGCGAGCGGATGGCGCGTCCGTAAACACCGATCGCAGCGGTAGAGACGTGGCCTCCCGGCGGCTCGTCCATGAATGGCATGAACTTGTCGGGAAAACCCGGCATGGTGCATCCGATGCAGATGCCGCCCACGTTGGGGCATCCGCCGATGCCGGCCATCCATCCCCGCTTGGGGACGTTGCAATTCACCACCGGCCCCCAGCATCCCAGTTTCACAATGCACTTCGGAGATCCATACTCTTCCGCAAAGTCACCCTGCTCGTAGTAACCAGCGCGGTCGCATCCGTCATGCACGGTCTTGCCGAAAAGCCAGGTAGGACGGAGTTGGTCATCCAACGGAATCATTGGGGCCAGGCCCGCGACTTGATAGAGAAGGTAGAGGACCGTCTCCATGAAGTTGTCGGGCTGCACCGGACAGCCAGGTACATTCACGATGGGCAAACCAGCCCCCGAGCGCCAGTCCCAGCCCAGATAATCGGCAAGGCCCATCGCGCCGGTTGGGTTTCCTTCCATCGCATGAATGCCGCCGTAGGTGGCGCAGGTTCCGATGGCGATCACGGCCAAAGCCTTGGGCGCGAGGCGATCGATCCACTCGTTCGTGGTAATTGGCTGCCCGGTATTGGGATCAGTCCCAAGGCCCGCCCAGTAACCCTCTTTCTTGATCGTTTCGTTGGGAATTGAGCCCTCGACTACCAGCACAAATGGATCCAGCTTGCCCTCCCATGCGCGATAAAAGAACTTCATAAAATCGTCGCCATTTTCATAGGCCAGCACTGGATTGTGGAGATGGACTTTAGGAAGGCCAGGAATAGCGCCGAGCAGAACATCTTCAACACTGGGTTGGGTTGCTGCGGTAATCGAAACCGAATCTCCATCACAGCCGAGCCCGGCCGTGATCCAGACTATGTGCACCTCTTTAACAGCGGGCGCTTTTTGCGTACTGCGACCGTAAGGAACCGTCTCTCCTGCCATAGCTGGATGCTCCTCTCAAGCGAAATGTCGGCATAAAATGTGTTTTTATTCCAAACCCATGGTTAAACTGAGAAACTGATCTCAGTCATCTGAATTGCAAATCGATCTGTAGAATCAACCTGTTGCGAAAGGCTTACAAGTGGAGTCGCCCTGTTTTATTTCGCCATGGAAATACGGTGATGAGCATCGGGGAATCCCCGAGTCTCATCGTCGGGGGGCCGGCCTCGCCTGCCGCTCTTGATGTTGGTTTTGCAGGTGGCGTTTTGGGCGTTCGCCAGCGCGGGGCTTACATTGATAGGCTTGACGTCAAAATCAAGAGCGGCGGGCGATGCGGCCGCCCTCCACGATCACGCGGACTTTTTCTCGCTCACCGTCCATTGAATCGCGTGCTGCACCAGCTCGCGAGCGCTGCGCAGAGATAGTTTGTCCTTAATGTGGGCCTGGTAGGATTCCACCGTCTTCACGCTCAAGTGCAACTCTTCGGCGATCTGACGGGTTCCATGTCCTTCGCCGATGAGGCGGAAAACCTCCAGCTCGCGGTCGGTGAGCTCCGCTACCGAAGACTGGGGAAGAGGACTGGCCCCGCGAATGTAATGCTGCAGCATGTGGTTGCCTACTCGATCGCTGACGTAGATTTCTCCGGCCAGAATACGGCGCAAGGCCACCAGCACTTTTTCGGTTGCCTCCTGCTTCATGATGTAACCATTGGCGCCGGCGCGCAGCGCTCGTTCGGCGTAAATCGATTCGTCATGCATGGAGAGAATCAGCACGGGCATGCCTGAATATTTCGCCCTGATATTCTTCAGCAGTTCCAGACCATCCGGCCCGTTCAGTGAGATGTCGACGATCAGGATGTCAGGACGAAAACTCTGGATCGCCTGCAGCGCCGAATGCATTTCTTCGGCTTGACCGCAGACCGTCAAATCGGGCTCTTGATTGATGAGCAGCGTGAGGCCCTGGCGAACGATCGGGTGATCGTCCACGAGGAAGACAGTCCGCTTTTTCGTCACTGAATTATTGTGCGTGTGATTAGCGATCATAGAGAGTCTGCCTCACTGCTTCGTTGTTCCTGGCCAAGGGGAAGATACAAGTAACCGCGGTTCCGTGAGTTTTGCCACCCTGCACTTTCAAGGATCCGCCAATCATGCGCGCGCGGTAATTCATGATTTGCAGACCCATGCCGGAGTGGGTTGCGGAGGTTTCGCCCACCCCACTGCCGTCATCTTCGATGACCAGTGTGCCATGCTCGTTGCCAGTCGAGAGAGTTATGACGATATCGGTCGCATGTCCATGCCGCATGGCGTTGTTCACCGCCTCCTGGGCAATCCGGTAGAGGTGAGTGGACATGATGGCGTCGTGAATGAGCACCGGACTAGCACAACGAAACTGGCACGAGATATTAAAGACATCTTCCACTTCAACCGCCCAGCGCTGGAGAGCGGACATCAGACCCTGTGATTCGGCCACCACGGGAAGAAGGCCATGCGCCAGTTCCCGGGTCTTATTGATGGCTTCATTCACCAGTTTTACGATCCTGGCGGCTTCCACCGCTTCCGTCAAACCTTTTTCTGCCAGCTTTTGTTCCTGCACCTTGCTCATGAACGCAATACCGGTCAGATGCTGGCCCAGGCCATCGTGCAGGTCCTGTCCAATCCGGCGTTGCTCGTCGGCGCTGATTTCCAGAATCGCTTTCTCCAGGCGCTTGCGCTCGGTGATGTCGATGCCGGTGGCAATAAGATATGCAGGCGTGCCATCGCCGCCCGGCAGGACCGTACTTGACCACGCAATCAGCCGCCGAGCGCCATCGCGCGTCACCCAGGAAGTCTCATAATCCTTCGCGCTGTGATCCATGCGCAGTTGTTCCACGATGATCTTGAAGCGCTCGGCCTCTTCCGGAATTACGCACAAATCCCAGAAATGTTTGCCCTGCACTTCTGCGAACGAATACCCGGCCGTTTGCTCACAGGCGCGGTTGAAGCGCACGATACGGCCCTCCGGATCGAGAACCACAACCAGGGCTCCCACAGTATGCAGGATGGCCGAGACCACATTGCGCTCTTCCTGCAGCGCCTCTTCGGTGCGTTTGAGTTCGGTAATATCGAAACCAACGCCGTGTATAAACCAGGGCCGGCCGTCCGCCCGGCGGATCATCTTGGCTTCGCAGTGAAACCAGACGGTCCGGCCATCTCGCGCCAGCACGCGATAAGCAGAGCGCAGAGGCGTGCCGGAGAGGAACATGTGGGCTGCCTCGACACTCCAGCGTTCCTTGTCATCGGGATGGATCTGCTGGTACCAGCGAATCGGATCTTCCAGCCATTCCGCCTGGGAAAAGCCCAGGGTCGCCTGAATCTGCGGACTCACATAAGCTTCACCGATGCCACGGTCCAGCTGTGCCATGAAAACGACGGCGGGAATTTGTTCGACTAGAGCCCTGTAGATTGCTGAAACGTTGGGAAGCTCGTCTTCGGCCTTGCCGAGATCGGCTGCAGACGCGGCCGGCACGGAGGTTCCCAGAAACACTCCGGCCAGATCGACCAGAAGCGTTTCAGCCTGGGCCGGGCTTATCACCTCCTCGGGCTTCGCCTCGAACGATGGAATCGACTCGACGCTCCACACGGAACTCATATCTTCGTAGCCCAGTTTCATCCCGGTTTGATATACCCGGGAAACCTCAGCCGACTTGAGGATCAGGCTTTGTAGCCTTGCGCCGCCAGGCTGGCTCCTTGTTCAAGGACGACTGGGTGAATCTGCGCAGAGCGTGGATGGCGCGCCCGTAGGTCATCACCGCACTCGACGACAGCAGCGAACCTGGCGGTTGGTCCATGAACGGCATGAACTTGTCGGGAAAGCCCGGCATCGTACATCCAATACAGATGCCGCCCACGTTCGGGCAGCCGCCTATTCCACCCATCCACCCGCGTTTGCCAACGTTGCACTGGACCACCGGTCCCCAGCACCCCAACTTTACAATGCACAGGGGTGACCCATATTCCTCGGCAAACTCGCCTTGTTCATAGTAGCCGCCGCGATCGCAACCTTCGTGAACCGTGGCACCAAAAAGCCAGGTGGGACGCAAGGCCTCGTCCAGAGGAATCATGGGAGCGCGGCCCGCGGCCATATAGAGAAGATAGAGCAGCGTCTCCATGAAGTTGTCCGGTTGCACCGGACATCCCGGGACGCAGACAATCGGGATATTGGCGATGGATTTCCACTGCCATCCCAGATAGTCGGGAAGACCCATACAGCCGGTGGGATTCCCTTCCATGGCATGGATGCCGCCATAGGTTGCGCATGTTCCTGCCGCCACCACTGCCCATGCCAGGGGCGCAAGCCGGTCGATCCATTCACAGGTCGTGATCGGTTGGCCAGTTTTCGCGTCTGTGCCGAAGGAGGCCCAATAACCTTCCTCCTTATTATTCTCGTTGGGGATCGATCCTTCTACCACCAGAATAAAAGGAGCAAGCTTGCCTGCGGCAGCCAGGTGGAAGCGGCGGAGGAAATCGTCTCCGTTTTCAATCGCGAGAAAAGGATTGTGAAAGTGAACCCGGGGAATCCAGGGCATCGATCCCAGGACAATATCTTCGATGCTGGGCTGCGTTGCCGCAGTCATGGCGATAGTATCGCCATCGCACCCCAACCCAGCCGTTATCCACAGAATGTCAATCTCCGAGATTGCTGGCGGAGCCTGCGGATCGTGCGCTCGAAACGTCGTGGTTTCAGCCACTCAATATCCGTCCGACGGGCCGGACTCGAACATCCGCCACTCGGCCCGTGTCAGCTGCGTATTCTACAGAATTCTCTCGCGGGAGATGGGTTAATTTACAGCCCCGAAGGAGAGACGGCCGAACGTGGCGAGTCGTAAACCGTGCCAGACAAGGGTTTGGGACAGCGACGAGTTGAAACCGAGTTGCCTGAATTACATGCGGCTGATCTTGATATACCGCAAGGAATCCTTGAGAGATGAGACAACGATATACCCCGCTAGTAGCAGGCCTGCGGTTCCTATTACGTTTCGAACTACTTTAAATGCGCTCATGCTAACCCCCTTCGAGCTGCCTTTTACACCCACTCTGATGTTGTTTTCGCCGTAAAGGAAGCGTGGGAGAACTTGCTTCCGCCAGCGTAGAACCAAAAAAACTCGGCGGGCCCATGCGAGCCCGCCCTCAACACGCGGTTAGTGTTTCTCCCTGCCCGGCGACTGACCTCGCGGCTGCTGCCGGCTCTCCATCCTCTGGGACTGTTGTTCGTGTCTTTGTTCCATTTGCTGAGTCTGCTGCGCATGCCGCTGTTCCACTTGCTGTTTTCGGGCGTCGTCGGCGTTACGCTGCGCCAACTGCTGATGCTCTCTCTCCTGCTGTTGTTGCAGCCTCTGGTGGTCCTGTTCCTGCTTTTGGTACAGCTTGTTCTGCTGTTGCTGATATTTCTGGTCCAGCTTGGGATTTCCGGTGTTCGGAGCGTTAGGACGCGTATGGGGTTGCAGGTCCCTGGCTTCGGTGGGCGGCCGCGGAACATTGTTCCGACCGGCGTTATAGGGCGCTCCGGCTTCCCGGGCAGGTACTCCACCAGTGAATGCTCCCGGCCTGGCGGTGGCCGCGATCGGAGGTCTGCCCTGATTGACCGAAGCTCGCAACTGGCGATCGTTGCGGGCTGCCTGCATATGTTCAGTTTGAGCCGCTACCGCTCCGATGTGGCGATCTCTTTCAGCGATTTCGTCTTCCGGCCGGGGACGCGCATTGATCCCGCCATTGCCCCCGTTGTAGCTGACCCGATTCACCACCGTGGTGTGTACGATCGTGGTGTTGTAGACGTTGTGAATGTTGACCACGTTTATGTTGTTCACCGAACGGTTATAGAAGAATCGTCCGTTGTCCCAGCGGCCACCCTCGTAGCCTTCGCCAAAATAGCCATAGCCATAAGCGATTCCGCCATAGAAGCCAACGTGCGGTCCCCAATACCCTTCATGAAAAATGAAGCGGTCGCCGCCCCAGCCCCAATAAGCCGGGGTCCACAAGAAACCAACCTGGGGAGGCTCGACCCAGGTGCCTGGAACCCAGTAGTAGTCGCCGGCGTCATAGTCATAGGCCCAATAGCCCGGGGTCCAAAGATAGCCTTCAGCCGGACACGGAGGCTGCTCGTATACCGGCAAGGCGGGCGGACCAATGGTGATCGATACGCCGATCTGCGCAAAAGATGTTGCGGAAATCGTAACCATGACGAGCGCGATCGATATCGAGATCAAGAGCGAGCGGACCAACAGTCTGTTGTTCATCTTATAGTTCCCTCCAGGGCAACTCTGCTTCGTTCAACCTTCTACTCAAGCAGTAACAACATCAGGGCCGATCTTCCCCGTGCGCCTTCAGGACAGCATACGCGACGGCGGCTTGGGACGCTGGAAAGGGGCTCCGGGTTGTATTCTTTGCTCGTACCCGCCGACGTGCGCGTGGCCGTTTCTGCCGGCCGCCGGATACGAAATTCTGAAGGCCAGACTCTGATCATAACAAACTTCGTCAACCATCCAGTTTTGCTCGGGATGCGGCGAACCTGCGATCGCATACAGTTCTGCCTGTAGATCAACTTTCCCACATTTTTCTGATCACGACCTACCCTCAATTCAGCAACCGGCATCTCACCCTTTCGGCAATTGCAGGAACGTCACGAAACCCGCCGACCTGAAATAGGGAGGCGGTGATCGGACGATAAGAAAAAGCCCAAGAGGTGGCTGATCGATGCAGAATCTGGACCTGACGAAATGGCTGGATATGGTGTGGCAGGCGCTCAATGAACCAGATGAGGCGAAGCGCAACCGTTTGCTGCGCGCCGCCGACCTGTTTCTACAGAAAGATAACCGGAAACACTTCGCCCTACCGCCCACGAGCCGGGAGAAAGCGGCGTAAAACTCCCTCCAGTTCCGCATTCGACCGGGCCTTCAAGGCGACGTCAAAATGGTCACGGCACAGTGTCTGGCATCGAACACTTTATTCATCGTTTTCTATGGTATAAGCGCTTTCCCCTCAAGCGGGGCGGGCGAGCCATGGAAGACAACCGAGAGAAGTGGATGGAACTCTGTGCGCAAGCCGCCAGCGAGCAAGACTCTGAAAAGCTCATGAAGCTGATTGCGCAAATCAACCAGATGTTGGAAGCCAAGGAGCAACGGCTGAAAGGCCAGTCCTCCGGGCACCAAGGCGACACTAAATCTCCCAAGGACGGTTTGTGAGCAATATTCTCAGAGCAAATTCTGGCGAGCGGACCAATACCGCAGGCAAACCAGTCAACAACATTATTCTTCTGTCCATCGTTGACGGCGACTACAACTTACTTCGTCCGTATCTTGAGCATGTCGAATTGCCTGACCACCTGGTCCTTCATGAGGCGGGCGGAAAGCTCGAATTTGCATTTTTCCCTAACCGGGGATTGATATCGCTCGTGGTCGCCATGAAAGATGGGAAAACCGCCGAAGCGGGCGTGGTCGGGAACGAGGGCTTTTGCGGCATTCCAGCGGCGGTGGGTTTGAGCCGGAGCCCGCTGCAGGCGGTCGTGCAAATTTCCGGAGACGGATTTCGCGTTGCCGTCGCGACCTTGCAAAAATTGTTAGGATCGGCGCCGCATTTGCAATTGCTGTTGAATCGCTACGCCGTCCTTCAGGGCATGCAGGTGGCCCAGACCGCCGGTTGTAACCGGCTACACGATTTGGAACAGCGACTGGCGCGCTGGTTATTGATGACCCAGGACCGGGTTGATTCGGGATCTCTACCCATCACCCATGATTTTCTCGCCACCATGCTGGGGACAAACCGATCCAGCGTCAGCCTGGCTGCGGGCACTTTGCAGCGGGAGAAAAGCATAGAATACACCCATGGCGCGGTCACCATCATCAACCGCAAACGACTTGAAGAGTCGGCATGCGAGTGCTACGCCATTATGCAACAGTACAATGGTCAGCTGGGTCTGGAGTAGGGCGCACCCGGCCACCTAGCCCATCGCGATATCCGGCTGCGTGGAAAAGAAAGTGCCTCCATTCAGGAGGCGATCCACCGCCCGAATCAGATCGCGCGCGGCTTGCGTCTTGAGAACGAGACCCTGGGCTTCAGCTTGACGAACTTCGTTGGACAGTCTTTCCGAGTCGTGCATGGTGAACATTAACACCCGGCAGCCGAGACCTAGCTTGGCGATCCGCGGTGCCGCTTCGAGCCCGCTCATCTTAGGCATCGTGATATCGAGGATCACTACATCAGGTTTCAGCACCCGGACCGCCTCAAGCGCTTCCTCGCCATCCCTGGCTTCTCCGCAAATCTCCCAGTCAGGTCGTGATCTCGAGATGAGTGTGCGAATACCCTCGCGTACGATTTCGTGGTCATCCACAAGCAGTATCCTGGCAGGCATTCCTCTTCCAGTCTCCGTAACTTTCCCGGGCATCTAAGACAGAGTACACAAACTCACCGGCTCAGCGGGCTGGCGAAAACCTTCCCGTTGGAACCTTCGCGATCACAGTCGTTCCATTTTCGTTCGAAATCAGGTCCAGTCTGCCGCCTAATTGCCGCATCCGCTCGTTCATGCCCCGCACTCCAATGCCGAGCCCGCCCATCCACTCCTGAGACAGTTCAGCCAAGAGCTCTGGATAAATCCCTTTTCCACGATCTTCGATCTCCAGAATAGCCATTCCATCCTTGACCAGCAATCGAACGTGCGCGGTCGCACTGCCCGAGTGGCGGTGAACGTTAGTCAGGCCTTCCTGAAGAACGCGAAACAAAGCCAGCTCTGACTCTCGAGGCAAGCGACCAAACTCGGTCTGCACTTCGAACGTGGTCTTGATCCGGCTGCGAGTTGAGAACCCGTCCAGGTACCACGGTATCGCCGATATCAGGCCCACCTCCTCCAGCATCGGGGGATACAAGAGATAGGAAACGGTTCGAACTTCCCGAATGGAGTCTTCCATCAGGCGGACGCATTGGCCCAATTCCAGGGCCGTTTCGCCATCTTTTTCTCTGACCAGGGATGCCAGTGAATCCAGCTTCATCTTCAGCACTGCGAGATATTGTCCCAGACTGTCGTGCAGGTCCCTTCCGATGCGCCGGCGCTCTTCGTCCTGAGTGCGAAGCAGATGGAGTGACAATTGCCGAAGCGATTTTTCAGAGCTTTGAAAGCGGCGCTCCGCATCGCGCCTCTCGGCGACTTCATTTTCCAGCGCCTTTTGAGTCTGCATTCGTTCGGTGATATCGCGCGTGATTTTAGCAAAGCCCAGAAGTCTGGACGAGTCGTCTTTTATGGCGGTAATAATCACATTCGCCCAGAATTTCGATCCATCCTTGCGCACCCGCCAGCCTTCGTCTTCGAACCGGCCATCCTTGGCAGCGTCTATCAGTTCCTGCTGTGGCTTGCCATTGCGCACATCCTCCTCGGGATAAAAACACGAGAAGTGCTCGCCGACAATCTCGTCGGCCTTGTATCCCTTTATGCGTTGCGCGCCGATGTTCCAGGTGCTGACACGTCCGTCAGGGTTCAGGATGAAGATGGCATAGTCCTGAACCGCTTCCACCAGCAAGCGGAAAGGCACCTCGTTTTCCCGTACTCCTATTTCTCTTTCGAGGACCTGCGCTTTCTGCTGAAGACTCGCGATACTGCGAAAGCGATCCTTCTCGTTGCCCAGAACCAGATAACTCTCGCTTGGAATTACACCCGAGTGCTCCCCGCACATCTTTAGAAATGGCTCGATATGCCTCTCGTTATCGCAGTCTGCGATGGGATACGCACAGAGCAAGCAAAAGGAGTGGCTCTGGGCAAGATCATTCCAGAGTTGCTCCACTCGAATCGCCTCGGCGGTGTTGCCGTCAGCCCACAACAAAGCGACCAACTCGCCAAAGATTGCGATGCGGCCCCGTTCCCGGGAAACCGCCTTTTCCGCTTGCAGTAAAGCTCCGCCGACAAGATGGCTGAACCGAGTCTCGTCCACCGAACCGTTAACCATCAGTTTCGCCAGAGTGTCAGCTGCGTCCAGCACCACATACCGCCCCTGGATGGCAGCTTTAGCCGTATCCACTCCGTTTGCTGACAGACGTTTTTCCAGTTCGGTGCGATGGGATTTGGTCGCAATGACTACCGAGGCATCTCCCGCGGCCAACGCCCCACCGACAAATCGGCTCAACACATCAATGAGGAAACCGTCGTTGGTGTACAACTGGACCACGTGCCCCTCGTGAGCGTGGTTCGGGACATGCGCCAGCGAAGGCACCGACTCTAGGTAGGGGCCGGAAATTGCACTCATGGGGACTCCGAAACCAGGAAAACGTCAACTACTGTCAAAACGCCGGCGCGTACTGTCAAACGCCGGCGCGGAAAATTCCGAACACGGTAGAAAACTGGCGGCTCTTCGCCGCCGTCGGCTTACGATTTCGGAGCCGTGAAACTGGACTCTGCGAAAGTTACGGCGCCGGCGGCGAGATAAGGCACACTCACCGGCACCTGCACAATGTTATTGCGCACCGCATAGAGTACCAGTTCGCTGACCGAGTGCAGGCCGAGTTTTCGCATGATATTGCTGCGATGGGTCTCCGCGGTTTTGACACTTAAATTCAGGTGACACGCGACTTCTTTGGTCGACTTGCCTTCCGCCAACAACTGCACAATTTCGCGCTCTCGAGGCGTAAGGCTGGGCAGGCTCACGTCTCTCCTGGTTGAGCGCGGCGACTTGTTCAGGAAGCCGGATAATACGAGATCGGCTACCCGTGCGGTAAAGAAAGTCTTGTTATGGGCCAGCGCTTCAACCGCCGCGACCAGGTCTCGCGCCGCATCCGATTTGAGAATAAAGCCGCGGGCACCCGCGTCCAACACGGCCTGTACGGCTTGATCGGTATCGGTGATGGTGAGGATCAGGACCCTCACTCCGGGATGTTCCCGCAGAATCTGCCGAGTTGCTTCGAGGCCATTCAGCACAGGCATGCCAATGTCCAGGATGGCGATGTCCGGCTTCGATTGTTTGGCTTTCTCGACAGCCTGACGGCCATTATCGGCCTCCGCACAGATTTCCCAGTCAGGATGTGACTTGATGAGTGAGACCAATCCACGGCGCACGATTTCGTGATCGTCGGCAACCAGAATTCGCAGGCGATTCATAACGTTGCTCCTTGTTGGCTGAGAGACACTCGCAGGATGCGGTCGAAACGGCGTTCCCTACAAAAACAACTCAGTGTCTTATCAGGCATGAACCCCTTTCCCGTCAATACAGTCAATTCTGTACCTCCGAGGCATCATCCAACTCGGCTTGCCCGATTAAAGAGCCGATTCGTGGCGTTTTTAAAGTGGAAGGAGTGCAAACATTCCGGCGATGATCGACCTTCGGGATCGAACATCTTTCGAGCCGGTTCCTGGATAGCCTTCCGACCGGAGTTTACATGGTAGGGCGTGACGGAAAGATTTTGTTCTGGAACGACGGCGGAGCGCCCTCAGGGGACCTCGGGAATTCACTGTATTGCAAATTAACCAACCAGGAGACAAACTCCCCTCAACCTTTACCCCGAGAAAGCGCCATGGCCCACCTAACTCTGCAGGAAGTCATCGATCGCATCAACAACAACCGTTTTTCCTCGAAACACCGATTTGTCAGGGGCGATGGCGAGAGACGAGCTCACCATCCTGAATTTTATGTTCCCCGCATAACCCGGTTCTTTGCCGGATTACTGCTTGGCGCCGCCTTTCCCGCAGGCCGGATGGCGGGAGTGCGAAAGCAGAACGATCCGCACTCAGTTGCTCTGTAAAGTTAATTGCAGCGAAACCGGAAAGTTGTTCCGACACTGCCTTCGTCCGCCATTCTGGCCGGTCCTGGTTCGCACGGGCATCCTCCTTGAGGCGCCGTCATCCTTAGCGTTGCATTTTCCGAAGTAGCAAGACATGAAATGCGTGTCTCCGGAGGGAAGTTTTGGTCCAGAAATATGGTATTGCGTACTGCGGGTTGCCTGGGTCGCATGTACGCCGCCGTATACTCGGGTGCAGAGTCACTTTCGTGGGAGGCATATGAAACTTCCAAAGATGGCAATGCTTGCGGTTGCCCTGGGCATGCTGACGTCGATCGCGTTGCCTCAGGATAAGGACAAGGGGCAGGCGTCGGGCCCCGACACCAAGCTCCAGATTTTCTTTTCCGAACTCGAAACCCAGTGGCTCAAGGCAATCCAGGCAAAAGATCCCGCGGCCCTGAACCGTATTGTCTCGGACGACTTTCATCTCAGGACAGCCGCGCCGCCGGGGACCCCGGTCTCACGCTCAGACTGGCTGCTGGCTATTTTTGGTCGGAGGATAGAATCCTTTGACATACGGCAATTGACAGTACGCGAGCTGACCTCGCAAATAGCGGTGGTGAGCTTCGTGCAAAGCGAGACTTATTTACAAACTGCCACCCCACAAACCGAGAATCTTTTCGTCGTGGATGTATGGGTCAACAGTGGTACGGGAGACAACTGGCGATGCACCGACCGCTACATTTCGGAGATCAAAGCCATGCCTTCCAAGAAGTGAGGAAACCGCCCTACGGAAGAGAGTTAAGCCTAGGCATCTCACATAGGGTTTCGTCTTCTAGTGAAAAACGAAACTGGCCGGCTCGATCCTCCAGATGGGGCCGCCTTCGTACAGTGCGCCCTCGACACGCACAACCACCGGCGCGTCCCCGCCATAAACCCAGACATGGGTGTCGGAGGGCTTCTTACCCACCAGCGGCGCCACAGCACCAGCAACTCCTCCAATGTCCACTTTGACTAGAAAATCAGTGGCTTGACGCGAGGAACCACCAGCCGAGAATGTACGCTTGCCGCTGGGAGAGATCACTAATTTTACGACTCGCGCTTTCGGAGTAGCCGCTACCAGGGAAACCGTCGTTTGCGGCGTTGCCGGCGCGATGTTCTTCATCAGGTTCTGCATCAGGCCGTTGGCCGCGTCCTCGGGCACATCGAGCTTTTCGCTCTCGTTCTTTTCTTTGCCATTCTCCATATAGTGAACGGTGAACTCGTGCTTCGCGGCATCAATCGAAACCTCCATCGGATGCGGAAAAGACGGGCCTTTCTGCACCAGATGATCGCTCAATAGACGAAAATTTCCGCGTTGCGAGTAAACCGTAGTTTCATCCTGCAGCGAACCGTCCTTGAAGTGCAGCGTGAACTGGACGGTTACTTGATCATCATGCGTGCTCTGGACTAAATCACCGAACGCGAGAGTTCTCCCATTGAGGGCACGGAGCACCAAAAATCCCCGAGAAACGCCTTCGTGATGAAGAACGGCTACCGGTGCCGCAGTGAGATTGAGCGGAGAAATAAAACAACTTATTGCCGCCAGAACAGCCAGCGAGTGGACCACGATGTTTTTGAGCACCTGCACATCATAAGGTCAAAGGGCAAGCGTCTGAAAATTGATTACGCCTCTTTCCTAGCGAGCTGGGGGAAAGCGGTAATGCGCAGTTTTGCGGCGGCGTAGGGTACGAGCAGCAAGGATTCCTGGGGCTGGTCGCTCGAGAGCGGGCTGTGCGGCAGCGGGTTCGCCGCTCCATCTTCGGCACGCCAAGCGGGCAGCTTGCGCGCCGTCACCTGAAGTTGCACCGGCGCCGGTTTTGCGGTGAACGGCCGGGCGCTCAGCGGGGCTTCCGTAACGGAAATCGAATTCGCGGCGTCCTCAGGGTTGACTGCAATGGCGTAATTCCATGCCCCTGTGGGAAAGACCTGCCAGTCGGCGCTGAGCCCGCGGTCGGCAAGTTTCACCCAGCTCTCGCCTATTCCGTAGGAAAAGACCAGCGGACCACGTTCGAGCGCCACGGAATTGTTGAACCACCGCGAGGCTCGCGGTTTGAGCGGAAATTTAATTTCGACGACGTCCCCCGCGTTCCAGACCCGCTCTACTCGGGCAAAAGAATTGGCTGCCGGTGGCGGCTCCGGCTTGCCGTTAATCTGAACTGTGGCGCCGTCCGCCCATGCCGGGATACGCAGCAGCATGGGAAATGCAATCCGCTTGGCCGGGTTCACTGTCATCCGGACCGTTCCCCGAAACGGGTATTCGGTTTCCTCGATCACATGCAGAGGAGTGCCTTGCAGCACGGTCCGCACCTCGGAAGGAGAGTAGGCGGGGGCTACCAGACCATCATCCTGCGACAGCATGAACAGGCTGGCGGCAAACTTTGGCCATCCTTGATGGAAGTTGGCGGTGCAGCATCCGAAGTGCGGTTCGAGACCGAAAAGATTCGATTCCGGGCCATTCGTGGTCCACGGCTTGCGATGCAGGCTGCACTCAACTTGATTGGGCTCCTGATCATACTGATGCGACCACATGTCGTCGGTGAAGGCAGCCGGAAGTGCATTGAACGCCAGTCTTTCGAGCCGGTCCCCCAGTGCCGGATCGCCCAGGATCGCCAGTGCCACCTCGAGCGAAAACATGGTTTCGACCACAGAACATAGCTCGGAACCCTGTGACGGATCCATTCCAGCCAAATGCTCGTCGCAGGAGAACATGCCGTTCGGCAGCCCATGATATTTGTCCAGCGCCCCGAGTTGCCGTTGCAGCGCCGCTCGATCGTCGCCGGATTTCGAGACAAGAGACCAGACGGGCGAGGCTTTAATCGCCATCGCGTTGTTCACGCCATGCGTCGCCAGCGCAAGATCTCTCAGACCGCCGACTTCGATCCCCACACCTTCCTGCCGCTTGAAGTATTCCCGCGTCATCGGCTGGGTGTATTTGAAATCGGCGAATTGCGACTGCCAATCGTAACCTTGCTGCCGCAGCAGGTGCGCGAGATCGAGCAGCGAAGAGTCGCCATTGCGGTTGTAGAGCCAGAGGACGGCGAAGAGTTCATCCTGCCAGCGGAACTTACCCCAGTCGCGCAGCGGGCGGCCGGGAAGCTCTCGAAGTTGATAGGCGAAGTATTTTTCCAGAAGCGGGGTCACGCGCGCATCGCCAGTCGCTTCCTGATACTGCAGCAGAGCTTTAAGCATGACCATGCGCGGCCACCAATCGTTATTGCTTGCAGGACCGAACATCCCGCTTGCCGCCTGATGGTCTAATGTCCAGTCAATATATTTCTGCGCCTTGGCTTTGAGGGTCGCGTCATCTAGCAAGTAGGCCAGTGGAATCAGGCCATCGAGAAAATAAGGTCCGCGTTCCCAGGACTCGCCCGTCCCGCCAAGCCATCCGCTGTTGGGACCAACATCGGGCCAAGTTTCATCCAGACGCCCGCCCAGACCCTCCGCCTGAATTTGCAGTTGCTGGCGAAGCCAGCCCGCGGGACGAACCGAGCCGAGCGGCAAGGGATAAAATGCGCTCGCCGCGAGCGGCGCCCTGTTCTTGATTACCAGCGACGCGGTCGACGGAACCGGGGTTGACGCAAACGGCGATGGCGCCGACGAAGCACCGAAATTCCTCGCAGGAAGCGCAGCCAAGCTAACCGCTGCCAGCTGCTTAATAAAGGTGCGGCGATCCGGCGGTTGACCCAATACCTTCAAGGCTCTCTCCAATCCATGACCGAACCCGATCTTGCCGGCGAACTCCACCATTTTCCCATCATCGGATACCTGCGCACCAGCGCCTTTAAGATCCCTTGACTGCGATATCGGTTCACGAGGGTTCCCACCCCACGGCGCGAACCGGCGAGCCGTCCCGACCAGTGAATTTAAGAGGAACAGCCACCAGGTGGAATGATTGCGATTCAATCGCAGAGAGATTCGTCAGGTTCTCCAGAATGAGCACGCCGTGGCTCAACAGCGCCACATGAGTAAGGAAAGGAGCGCGATCCACGGAGGGAAAATCGACTCCCACCAAATGCACTCCGCACTCGATCAGGAAATCCGCGGCGTCGGGCGTAATGACGGGATGTTGAGTGAAGTACTCGGGATGCCCCCATCGCTTCGCCCAACCAGTTGAGAGCACAACTTTGCCGCAACGGGCGATCTGGTCGCGATAGTGCGTAAAGTGACTGCGCTCGATTTTTCCGTCATCTGGAACGTCGATGCGGACCAGTTGAGCTTCGCCGACGCAATGGCCGAGATCGATCCGATCAATGGTCGCGCCGTCCTCAAAAAAATGGAATGGTGCGTCCATGTGCGTGCCGCAATGAATTCCCACTGCGAGCTGGCTGCTGTTCAGAGCTCGCCGGCCGCCTGGAATCGAATAGCGAGTGGACTCAAGAACGCGGATTTCGACCGGCGGGTATCCGGAATAGACGGGAGTGGTCGGGTCCAAAGCGTAGCTAAGATCGATTACCCGATTCGCCATTCCATGTCTCCTTTAGCGGCGCCTTCTCGGCAGATTAAGTTTCCCGCGCAAACCATCAAGACGCGACTGCCCGGCTTCATAGAAGATCTCGACATCCGACCGGTGCGTGATAACCCGAAAACCTTGCCGCACCCGCTCCTGGGCGTCGCTCTCACTCACTGCGTGATAGCAAGCCAGCTTTCCCAGAGAATTGCAGATGTCCACGGTTCGCTGAATCGCGGCTTTATGCTCACGATTCTCGCTGAAGTTCCGGTCGGATAGTCCCATCGACATGGCCAGATCCACTTGGCCCATCAAAAAGCCGTCGACCCCTTCCACGCTTAATATCTGCTCCGCCACCGCGACTGCCTTGATATGTTCGATCTGGACCAGCAGCACGGTCATCTGATTGGCGGCTTCGGTGTAGTCGTCGCCGTGGTGGTACCAGGCGTCGCCGCCGCGAGAGCGCTTTCCCAGGGGCGGATATTTTGCCGCCCTGGCCGCCTGCTCAGCCTCTTCGCGCGAGTTGACCATGGGGACGACCACACCCAGCGCGCCGAGATCGAGAACTCTTTCGATCGCCGAGAAGTTGCCGACCGGAACTCTGACTACCGGCCGCGCTCCGCCCTGACGAATGACGTGACAGCACTCGTACGCAGTTTGAAAATCAAAACTTCCGTGTTGCATGTCGAGAACGAGCCAGTCCCAGCCCTGCCTTGCCAGGTAGCGCGAAATGGCTGGAAGCGGGAGCTGTTGAAACATGCCAAGCTGCACCTGGCTTTTCTTGGTAGATGCTGGCGGCTCAGCCTTGCTCATCCCTGTCCTTTCCACTGCCAAGCGCCGTTACAAAACCTGGCGTTCAAAATGCTTCGATGCGGTTCGCTTCCGGCGTAGACCCAGACCATTGCCATCAACTCCCGGGATTCATTCAAGAACCGATGAGGGCGCCCGCACGGGATAACCGCTGTATCGTATCCGCTGAGCTCGTAACGTTGCCCCGCGACCTCGCAGGTAGCCGTCCCTTTGACGATCGTGATGGATTCGTCGTAGACATGAACGTGACACGGCAGAGAGGTGCCGGGCTGAAACTCGCCATAGCCGCCGCAGATTCCGACAGAGCCGAAGCGTCCGGCAAAGAGGTCACAAAAACTGGTACGCCCAGCCAGTTCATATTTCTTCGCCTGAGCGACTCTAACCATGTGCTCCGGGTCTTTTTCGGCGGGCAAATCATTAAGCTTTTCCGTGCGCGTGAAAGAGTCTTTTGTAAAATTCCTCTGGGGATGCACCGCTCCGAAAGCGCTGTGAACCATCAACTTTTTCTTTGCGGAAGGATTGCTGACCGAATGGGCAACCCCGGCGGGAACATGCAGGCAGTCGAGCGGCCCCATGCGGTAGGTTCTTCCTTCGACGGCCAATACAGCCTCGGCGCTCAACACGGTAATCGCTTCGCTCACATCATGCCGGTGGTAGGGCAAACCCGAGCCGGGCGAGAATATCGCGATCCCGGTGCTCATGCCTTCGACACCAGAAGCTTCGGACGCCATCTCCCGAAGATGCACTCCGGGGGAAATCTCCAGAAGTTTTCTGGACCGCCCGGAGACTATCTTTTCCACTCGAACGCCAGGGCCGACGGTCAAAACCTGGGACTCTGATATTTTCAATACTCCAACCTTGGCTCGTGCCATTCTTGCTCCAGAAATTATTTCTGCCCTTCGATCCCGACTACTGTACATGTAGTGGCGACCGCGCTCATATCGTGTGCACGAATCCGGGCGTGGCGAGTTGAATGATCGATTCCTCGTTCATCCCGTCTCCGGCGAGTTCCCCACTTACCTGGCCCTCGCGCATCACGATAATCCGGTGACTCAGGGCCAGCAGCTCGGTCAACTCTGAGGAAACCAGGAGTATCGACATTCCTTCCCCAGTCAGCTCACGAATCAAAGCGTATATTTCTGCTTTGGCTCCCACGTCGATGCCGCGGGTTGGCTCGTCGAGGAGCAACACCAGGGGATTTCTGGCCAGCCATTTGCCCAGCACTATTTTCTGTTGATTGCCGCCGCTCAAAAGCAGTGCCAGTTGGCTGAGCTTCCGGTAGCGAAGATTCAATCGCTCCGCGTACAACGTCGCCAGCTCGTCGCGCTTCTTCTTTCGCAGAATACCGAAGGTCCCGAGCTTTTGCAGATTGGGCAGGGCAAAATTTTCGGAGATGCTGAGATTCAGCGCCAGCCCATAAAGTTTGCGGTCTTCCGGAACATAGGCAATTCCGGCAGACATCGCATCCCGGGGAGAGCGAATCTTCAATGCCGTGCCATTCAGTGAAATCTCGCCATCTTCCATCCGGTGAACCCCAAATAGAGTTTGCAGCAGTTCGGTCCGCCCGGCGCCGACCAGTCCGGCAATTCCCAGAATCTCCCCGCGCCCGACCTGAAAGTTGATATCCGTCAAGACTCCTTTCACCGTCAACCCTGAGACCGCCAGCGAAGAAGCGCCCCCCACCACCGGTCGGCTGGCTTCGGCCTTGAGAATATCGCGGCCGACCATGAGGCGGATCAATTCGTCGGGACTGGTGTCGGACACCGCTTTGGACGCAACCAGTTTTCCATCGCGCAACACGCTCACCCGGTCGCAGAAAGAAAAAATCTCGTCCAGACGGTGTGAAACGTACAGCACAATATTCCCAGACCTTCTGAGATCGACGAGAATTTCCGCCAACCGGGCGACCTCGGTCGCAGCCAGAGACGAGGTTGGTTCGTCAAAAAGAAATACATCGCCTTCGCCATCCAGGGCGCGAGCAATCTCGATCAATTGTTGTTCCGCGACCCCGAGTCCGGCGACCA
Source organism: Terriglobia bacterium (assembly GCA_963822555.1). GTDB lineage: Bacteria > Acidobacteriota > Terriglobia > Terriglobales > Acidobacteriaceae > JAIQFF01. The sequence goes on along the minus strand of CAWGHY010000002.1, from coordinate 352,545 downwards.
GGCTTTGGGGCGGAAGATGACCCAGACCCACTTTCTGCAATAGGCTTTTTCCGGTTTCAAAGACAGTCTTCCAATCGATCCGCCAAAATGATTTTCCGGGAAGCTTGCCCATCAAAAGATTTTCCGCAATCGATAAATCGGGCGCCAGGATGGGTTCCTGAGGAATGGTACGAATGCCGAGCGCCAGAGCGTGTCGCACCTGGGACACCCTTCGATCGCCCAGCACCACCTCGCCCCGGGTGGGAGAAATCAGGCCGGAAAGAACTTTAAGAAGCGTCGATTTGCCCGCTCCATTCTCTCCCGCCAGAGCGTGAATCTCTCCCGCCCGGAACTCGAGAGTCAGGTTATCCAGCGCGCGCACGCCCGGGAAATCACAGGTGAGGTCCCGGACCGCAACAGAGGAGAAACGGTTCACGGCATTCTCTCGAATCACCCGTCCTCAAGCCAGCTGTAGCCGCAAAGCTGTGTAACGCGCCGGAGAAGTCAGTGTGATTTCGGTGTTTCCCCCGCGGCTTCGGATCGGCAATTCCTGCTCGGTCGGCCAAAGCACCTTGGCCGATTTAATTTTCAATCGGGCACTATCCACCCGGATCGCGACCGAAGGCACGTCGCGAAATTCTCCTTGAGTAGCCAGCTCAATCGCGTTCAACACTTGCACCAGCAAGGAACGCCTGTCTTTCTCCCAGAAGAAGGTTCCATGCACATATTCCGGAAGCACTTCGGACCTCAGTTCCGCGACCGGCTGAGGAACCAGGGACTGCATCACCTCCGGAACCCACTTGCGGATCCAGAACAGTTTGCCATTCACGGCTTGGAACAGGCTCACGCCGACATACAACGACTGCCCTTTGCCGAACTTGTTGAAGACCGCGGCCGGCCCGGCCGTTTCCTGACCCGGAGGCGGAGGCCCCCAGTTGAACCACTTGTTGTTGGGCAAGTCTTCAACCATGAGCGGCAGGCGATAGCGCAGCACTTCCTGACCCGAGGTTTGACGAAGCCGCAAGAACGAACCAGGCAGACCCACCGTGCTGACCGCAAGACTCTTCGAGAGCGCGTGGCCAGTCGACTCCATGTAGATAGAAACGACGTCTTCCTTGAATTTTCCCGAGGGATCGTAGGCGTACTTTTTCTCCTCTGAAACCAGGTCTACGCCGAAGACATCCGCCAGCGGAAAATTGGAACGAGGTTGGCCCTTTTCGTCGACCAGTCCGCATTTGCCGGTGGCCAGCAACGTTCCACCTTGTTTCACCCAATTGCGAATGACATCTGCTTGCGCCGATCCCAGGACCTCTACCTCGGGCAAGACCAGTGTTTCAAATTGTCCCAAGTACTCTTGCGTTACCTTGAACTCGGGAATGCTTTCCACGGGCCGTCCCGAATAGGTCAAAGCTTCAAGGGCGCCAGTCACCGTCTTGCGAAAATGCAATGGGAGTTTCTGGCCGGACAATTCTTCTCGGGTTGCTTCGCTGTAGAGCATGGCCGTGCTGTAGACCGGTGTGATGTCGCCCAGAAGGTGATCGACCGCGCTAACGTCAGCCCAGGTCTCCTTGGCGACAGTGAACCAGCGTTTGGAAAATCCCTCGCCGTCGAGGCCTCCGACAACCGGAGCGTTGCCCACAATAAAGACACGCGCGTTTTGCACGATCAGACCATCAGCCTTGACCCGCGGAATGGATCCCGGGTAGGTGTCGAGATATCCCTGCTGGCTGAAAACGCCCGCCTGATAATCGGCACGGCCCCAGCCTCGCATCATGATCGAGCCCAGCGAAATGCCGGTTTCGGAAGTCAACGGCTCGGCGTAAATGAAGCTCACTTTCTGCATGACTTCATTGGTGAAAGTTTCCGGTCCTCCGTTGAGCGAGACGATCAGTTCGGGGCGGTGCTTGCGTGCCGTCGACAGGATTTCATCGAGTATCTGGTTGGTGGACCGCTGCTGGTGCCACTGATATCGAAGATCTCTCCCTTCCCGGGTTTTGAAGCCCTCGCGGTAAGGATCACCCGGGTGTGCCGAATCCCAGGCTGCCACGGTATGTTTGCAATAACAAAACGGGTCGCGTCCTTCACCGGTATAAAGGACGAATTGAATGCCAAAGATGTCCAGAAACAGTTCGTCGATCTCATAGCGGGAAAATAGCTCGTTAATCATGGCCAGAACATACTGGCGGTAAGGACTGTCTAGACAAGTGATGTACCAGCGGTAGCGTTGCTGCTCGCCTTCGGCGTTGACCCATCCCCAGTCGGGATGCGTGAGAACCGCCTGATTGTTGAATTGCAGGCTGTAATAACAAACCACCGACATGCCCAGCTTCCTGGCAATCTTCACCTCATCACCGAAAAAATCGCCCTTCAGATGGGGATGCCGGACCGCTACATCGCTCTGGTAAAAAGCGTAACCCCAATGATCCTGGGAATAGAACATCATGCTTTCGGCGCCGGCATCGCGGGCTGCGTGCAGCGCGTCTTCCAGATTGATTTCGAAATTGCCCTCGGGCGGCGTGTGGCATTCCCATTCCATCATTCGGTAAGTCCTGTTTGGAGGGACGATTCTCGGGCCTGCCAGGTTTTGTGCCGGAGCAGGGCCAGCCGCAAACATTCTGTTCCTCAGGGGGATGGGCAGGGATAGTGAACCAGCCAGAAGCGAGCTCTTACCCAGGGTCTGCAAAAACTGCCGGCGCGGCCAGGAAGCGGAACCAGAAAGCAGTTTGTCCATGAGACCTCTCAATGTGAAGGATTTGGGGAATCGAGACGTCTACAAAAGTAATCGCTTACATTTCGGGTTGCAGCATACCAGAATTGGGCTCTCCTGAACCCGCAAATTCCGCCAAAACTCGAGAAATTTGAGGGCTAGCCTACCACTCCCCGAAGACCTGGTGGGCGTTGGTCTTGTCCACCCTCATAACCGGATTCCTCACCCACCGAGGCACGGGGGGCCAGCCATTGGCCACGTCGCGGGCTACGCGGGCCGTATTGATTCCCTCGAACGAGGGCGATTGGGTGCAGCTGCCGTACATCTCTCCCGCCAGAATGGCTTCCAGCCCTTCTTTGCTCGAATTGATCGAGACCAATTTCACCTGCTGCAGCTTTCCTGCCGATTTGATGGCCTGCAGAGCACCCACCGCCATATTGTCGTCTTGCGCCATGATGGCGTTAAGGTCTGGGTAAGTCGTCAGGTAATTTTCCGCTACAGAGGTGGCTCGAGCCCGGTCCCAGCGCGCGGTCTGCCGATCGAGAATCTGAATCTGCGGCGCTATAATCTTCAACTCGTCAATGAAGGCCGTCGATCTCCAGTACGCAGCGTCCTGCCCCGGATTGCCTTCAATGATGGCGATCTTCCCCCGCTCGTTAAGCGCCTCCGCCATCAACTGGGCGGCGATGACCCCCTCCTGTACCATGCTGGCGCCTACGAAAGACTTAAAACAGTGCAGCACGGATTCCTCGGTCCAGCTATTGGTGCAAACCAGCGGAATGCCCGCGTCATAAGCTTTAAGAACACTGGGAACGATCGCTTTCGCATCCACCGGCCAGAAACAGAGCACATCCACCCGTTTGCCGATAAGATCTTCCGCTTGGGACGCCTGCCGAGCTGGGTCGTTGTTGGCATCCAGCGCGATCACCTCCAGATTCAGCCGCTTGGCCTCGATATCGAAAGCCTTGCGGTAACCCGCGAGGAACGGCGCTGCGGTGGAAATCATCAGTAAGCCGACCTGGGCTGGCCGGTTCTCGATCCACTGCCAATTGTCCGGCGCCCGGTTGGGCAACACCGCCGGCAGCTTTTCAAGGATTGCGTCCACTCCTTTTAATGCGATCCCTGGCCCGCCCGAGGCGGGAGCCGCGGTGGTGGCGGTCGAGGACGAGGCCCCCGATGATGCGCCCTCCGGCCTTTGACAGGCAGTCTGCGAGATAGCGGCTCCCGCTGCCGCCAAGGACGAATAGCGCAGCCATTCTCTTCGGGAAAGACCTTGCGGTTTGCTCAAGTATGACCTCCTCGGTTCATGTCTTTTGCAGGACTACGGTCTTGCACGCAGCTATCTTTCGTCTCGTCCGATGTGGCTACTTCTCCGGCCGCTCTAGGGCTGGGTTGTCTGCGCGGTACCTAGCGCCCCATGTCGTCGCGCGCTATCCAGACCAGCCACCAGAATTAGTACGGAGCCCTTGATCGCCCATTGGTAGGCCGGAGAAACGTTAAGCAGATTCAATCCGTTGGAAAGCACGCCGATGATTGTGATCCCAATGACCGTGGAAAGAATCCCTCCCCGTCCGCCGTACAAGCTGGTTCCTCCCAGCACGATGGCAGCGATGGCTTGCAGGGGCGTGTCCTGTCCGACGATGGGCGACCCCGTGTTCAGCCGCGATGCCAGAATCATCCCCGAAAAAGCCGCCAGCAGGGCGCACAAGACATAAGCCCAGCACTCCCGCGATTCCAGCCCAATGTCGGCCAGCCGGGCGGCTTCTCGATTTCCGCCGATGGCGTAGAGATCTCTTCCAAATTGGGTGTGTTGCAGCAGAAAATGCCCGCCCAGGATGACCAGGCCAAAGAACACGACGGGCAAAGGGATGTAGAGAAGGAACCCTCCGCCTAGCATCTCGAAATCGCCGCCCGGCCCCGGAATGGGGTTGCCCCGGCTAAGCCAGAACGCGGCTCCCTGCACCGCCGCCATCGTTCCGAGGGTAACGATCAAGGAGTTGAGCTTGATCTTTCCGATCAGTACTCCGTTGAGGAGTCCCACGCCGGCCCCTGCCAACAAAGCCAAGAGTCCGGCAGAAACGATCCCCAAAGGCAGCGCGATCACGAACAGAACGCCACTGAGAGCGGTGACCGCCCCGACGGAAAGATCCAGACCGCCCAGCAGGATCACCAGCGTCAAGCCGCAGGCGACGATACCGTCCATGGAAATCTGCAGCAGCACATTCCGCAGATTGGCCGGCTGCACGAAGCGAATCTCCAATACCGAGATTCCTAGCACCAGTGCGGCCAGCAACAAGAGCCGTCTGGAGTTTCCCCCTGCAAGCAGGCGCCGGATCATTTGGGTGACCTGCGCCGGTAGAGATCAAATGCGACTGCCAGAACGATAATCAGCCCAGTGGCGATACGCTGGATTTCATACGATTGACCCGCCAGCACCAGCAGGTTGCTGAGAACGCCCAGTAACAGCACGCCCGCCAGGGTTTGCCGAATACCACCCGCGCCGCCCGAAATGCTTGTGCCGCCGATGACCACGGCCGCAATAGCTTCCAACTCATAACCGTCGCCGGCATCGGGCGCAGCTACGCCAAGCCGGGACGCCAGCACCACTCCAGCCAGGGCCGCACAGGCTCCGGTAACTGCATAGGTCAGCGTACGCAGGCCTCGGGAGGGCAATCCGGAAAAGAAGGCGGCCCGTTCGTTGCTGCCGACCGCGAACAAGGCCGCGCCCGTGGTGGTGTGATTCAGCATGAAATGGGATATCAGTGCGACCCCGAGAAAGACGATTACCGGAGCCGGGACACCCCCCAGGCCGCTACGCCCCAGCACCAGGAAGCCCGGATTTTCGTTGTATTGAATGAATCCCGCAGTGAAGAGATTGGCCGCGGCGTACACCAGGTACCGGGAGCCCAAGGTTACGATCAGCGGATTGATGGCATAGCGGCTGACCAGGACACCGTTCACCAATCCCGCTCCGGCCCCCATCGCTACCGGGCAGAGCATACCGAACCAGACGTTAGTCTTCGCCAGTTGGATCGCGAGCACTCCGGCCAGGGCCAGGACCGCGCCGACCGAGAGGTCGAATCCTCCTCCGATCATGACAATTGTCATCCCCGAGGCGATGATTCCGTTGATCGCGACCTGCCGCAACAGGTTTATAAGGTTTCCAACAGTAAAGAAGGTAGGGGTGGTCCGATAAATAAGGAAAAGCGCCAAGACTCCCGCCGCAGATGCGAGAAGCTTCAGCTCTCGAGTTCGCCACCGGGCAGGCTGTGTGCGACCTTGCATAATCGAGAATTAAGAGATCGTGAGTCGCTACCTCAAACCCCGGCGGCCCAGCAGAAAATTCGATTTACATTGTCAAACGTTTATCCTAGGATGCCTCCGATAGCCGATGATCAAACCATAAGTATCGCTCCTCTGTCACCTGAATTCTTGCCAAAACCCCATCCGTCCGGGGCGTTCGGCGTCACATGGCATGGCGTTCGAATGCGTTGCTTTAGCCAGCCGCACCTCGCCGTTCTTTAAGCATTTGAACCTGGAAAGACCAGGAGGAGGAATAGAAGAATGAGCGCCTATCAAATGCTGATCGATGGAAAGTGGAAATCCAATGGCCAGAGCATGCCGGTTGTCAGCCCTGCCAATGAAGAAGTGATTGCCACCGTCCCGGTAGCGTCACCCGACGACGTGCAGCTGGCGCTCGACTCAGCCTCCAAGGCGCAGAAGGACTGGGGCAAACGTTCCGGCGTGGAGCGCGGGGCAATCCTGCGGCGCCTGGCGGAACTGGTTGAGCGGGACAAGGATCGGCTGGCTCAGCTGCTCTCTCAAGAGCAGGGCAAACCGCTGCATGAAGCCGTGGGAGAGATCGCTTTCGGCAAGAGCTGGCTCACTTACTACGCCGAGTTCGACCGGCGCATCGAAGGCGATATTCTTCCTTCCGAAAATCGGAACGAGCAGATATGGATTGTGCGTGCGCCCGTGGGAGTGGTAGTGGGCATCATCCCCTGGAATTACCCCTCTGCGGTTGCGATTCGCAAGATTGCGCCGGCTCTGATTGCCGGCAACAGTATCGTTCTCAAGCCCCACGAAGACACGCCGCTCTCTGCGCTGGAACTGGCGAAGCTGGCAGAAGAAGCCGGAGTCCCGGCGGGAGTTCTGAACGTCGTCACCGGCCCTGGGGAGACCGTCGGCGAAGCGCTGGTCAAGAGCCCGATTCCACGGCTGATCAGCTTTACCGGGAGCATTCCCACCGGCAAACGGATCATGCGCAATGCCGCTGACAACGTCACCATGGTCTCTCTTGAGATGGGTGGCAAAGCACCCTTCATCGTCATGGATGACTGTGATTTGGACGCGGCCGTGAAAGCAGCCGTATTTTCGCGCTTCCTCAATTGCGGCCAGGTTTGCATCTGCAACGAGCGCACCTATGTCCACAAAGACATAGCCGCGCCGTTCCTGAAAAAATTTGTAGCCGAAGTGCAACAGCTCAAGGTTGGAAATCCGCTGGAGCCGGGAGTGCAACTCGGGCCCAAGGTGAATCGGGAAGAACTGGAAAAAGTAGAACGCTATGTGACCCAAGCCATCGGCGACGGGGCCAAGGCACTCACCGGTGGCCGGCGTCTCTCCGGCGGCGCGTTTGATCGCGGCTATTGGTTTGAGCCAACCGTTCTGACTGGGGTCCGCCAGGATATGACGATCATGCGGGACGAAATCTTTGGTCCGGTGATTCCGGTCATGGAGTTTTCGAATTTCGAAGAAGGAATGCGGCTGGCCAACGACTCCCGCTTCGGGCTCGCGGCTTACCTTTTCACCAATGACATGAATCGCATCATGCGGGCGGTGCGCGACCTGGAATGCGGAGAGCTCTACATCAACCGCGGCCCAGGCGAATCCATTCATGGCTTTCACAGCGGATGGAAAGAAAGCGGCATCGGCGGAGACGACGGCAAATACGGACTGGAGCACTACCTCCAGAAGAAGACGGTGTACTTGAGATTCGAGGCCTAGACTTGGAAATCGAGGCATGACCATCGCGCGCCCGCCAACCAATCGCAATGCCACTCCCGATTTCCCGTTGGCAATGTTGGCGGACGATCTCACTGGCGGGTGCGACGCGGGAGTGCAATTCAGCCTGCGCGGCCTGGCTACCCGAGTCTACCTTGATCTTCCCCGGGAACCGGCCGCCTGTGCCGGAGTCTCCGTGGTCGTCAATCATTGCCGCGGAGATTCTGCGGAGGAGGCGGTCCGCAAAGTTCGGCAGGCATGCGACTGGATCGCCGCTTCAGGAATGAAACTGTCCTACAAGAAAATTGACTCGACCATGAAGGGGAATGTCGGAGCTGAACTGGAGGCCATCCGAAACAGATTTCCAGATCGCCTGATTCTGGTGTGCCCATCGTTCCCGAAAATGGGACGCATCCTTATGGAGGGTTGGCTCAAGCTTCAGTCGGGCGAAGCATTTGAACCCATCCATGTGCCGTCGCTATTGGCGACCCAGGAAGCCGCGAAGCTGACGCATATTTCTCAGCCCGCCCGAGGTGCCGGGTGCGAAGAGCTGGTGAAGCTCATCTGGCAAGCTGAGGCCGCCGGATCTCGAATTATCGTCATTGACGCCGTTTCAGAAAGTCATCTGCGGGCGATTGCCGACGCTGCCGCTCAGATTGTCCCGCAACCGTTGCTGGTGGGTTCCGCCGGACTGGCCGCAGCCTGGAGCGAGTTGCTGCTGGGAAAGCGAGACGGCGAAGCGGAAGCAGCGACAGAAAAGGCAAGACTCGTGCGCCCGTCCTCGCGGACTGTCGCGCCGGGTCCCGTGGTTCTTTGCATCGGATCGACGAACACAGTGACAACTCGACAGCTGCAGCGTTTGGCAGCCACTCAGGCCGTCTCGACATTCGACCTGCAGCGCGACGATCCTAATCAGGCGCGGGCCGCTCTAGACAAGGGTTTACACGTGGCTGTCGTGCTGCCCCCAGGTTCGGGGCAAACGGAAAATCTCAAGCGCTTCTTTTCTGCGATTCTGCACCCACCGCACGCGCGAGGATTGTTCTGCTCCGGCGGAGACACAGCACGGCTGGTGTGCACTTCGCTAGGAGTTCGGGCGATTCAACTGAGCAACGAAGTTTTGCCAGGGTTGCCCTGGGGCACATTGGCGGGTGGTGTCGCCGACGGACTCCCGATTTGTACCAAAGCTGGAGGATTCGGAGACACAGAAGCGCTTTGCCATGCAGTGAATTTTCTCGCGGCTCAACCGCGATTCCAGGTGAAACATAGTGAACTCTGAAATTCTTGATGCCGCGCAATTGGCCAAGTTGCAAAAGGTGGATTCCGCCACTATTGCCAACGTGATCGAGTTGTTCGACTTCCGTTCCTACGTGGCCGGCTACACCAACCTGAGCCTCAAGGCGATTTATCCCAAGCTGCCCCCGGCCGTGGGCTATGCCGTGACCGCGACTTTTCGGGCAGCTTACCCGGCCGAGTCTGGCGACGCCTACGGTGGCATGACGGAACTGATTTCCGAAGCGATGGCCACCCCGGCTCCGAGGATGATCGTGTTTCAGGATCTGGATGACCCACCGGCCGCCGCTACCTACGGCGAAATCATGGCCACGACATTTAAAAAATTCGGCTTCTCCGGCCTGATCACCAGCGGAGGCGCACGAGACATTGAGCAGGTGGATCGCCTGCAGTTTCCCTGTTGGGCTTCATCGGTGATCGTGGCGCACGGCTACTGCCGCTTTCCAGACGTCAACGTGCCCGTAACCGTCGGTGGCCTGCAGGTGAAGCCGGGCGATCTGCTGCATGCCGACGCCAATGGGATCGTGAATATTCCGCATCCAATTGCAGCCGCAGTGGCCGAACTGTGCGAGCCTTACATTCAGGCCGAAGAGATTATTCTCGAGTATCTGCGAGGTTCCCAACCATCCGTGGCGGGATATGGCGAGGCCATGGCCAAAGCCAAACAGCGCATGGCCGAACTGAAAAAGCGCGCCCATTCGCTGCGAGGGTCGAAGCCATGACCACGACTGTCCAGCCCACGATCGCGATCAGCATGGGCGATCCGGCGGGGATTGGTCCTGAAATCATCGTTAAGGCTCTTTCCGATGCCGCTTTCCTGGCGCTGGCGCGCTGGGTGATTGTCGGTGACGCGGAGGTGTGGAATGAAAGCGTTGTCGCTTTGCGGATCGATGTTGCCGCGGACGTAGTGTCCCGACTGGAGGATGCGAAAGCCGGGTCCTCGACGATTTTAGTCGACCGGCGCCAAATGCAAGGTGTAGCGCTGCGCGCCGGGGCATTGAGCGCGGCGTGCGGTCGTGCGGCACTGGACTATGTTCGGACAGCCACCCTACTTGCCCTCGATGGCAAGGTGGATGCGATGGTCACCGCTCCACTTAATAAGGAGGCGGTCGTTCTGGCGGGAGTGCACTTCACCGGGCACACGGAGTACATCGCCGATTTGTGCGGAGCCGCCGATTCGCGCATGCTCCTTATCAATGACAAACTGCGCGTGGTGCACGTGACTACTCACTGCTCGTTGCGTCAGGCCTGCGAGCCCACCGTGCAGCGCATTCTTCGCACCATCGAGTTGGGAAACGAGAGTCTTCGGCTTCTGGGGTTCGAATCCCCCCGTATCGCCGTGTGCGGGCTGAATCCCCATGCCGGAGAGAACGGCCTGTTCGGCACCGAAGATGTTTCTTTGATTCTCCCAGCCGTCCAGGCAGCACAGTCTGCCGGTATCGATTGCCGTGGGCCGGTTCCCGCGGACACGCTTTTCACCAAGGCGGTTCGCGGGGAATTTGACCTGGTGGTCGCCATGTATCACGATCAGGGACATATCCCGATGAAGCTCATGGATTTTGAAAATACCGTGAACGTTTCTCTGGGCTTGCCTATTATTCGCACATCCGTCGATCACGGCACCGCCTTCGATATCGCGGGGAAAAATCTTGCTGACGCAACCAACATGAAAGCTGCGATGCGCCTGGCCGTCTCCATGGCACAGGGGAAGATCCAGAGGCATGCTTCACGGCAGAAACAAGCGTAGAAACCGGAAAGGGCACCACTGGAAATCACGATGCGAGAAAACATCTTCGCTCTCGACATTCGACCGGCAGCGCTGGTCTTCCCCAAACCGAGTGCTCTTCTTTTTATATCGACACCTGACGTCCCGCCTGTGCCTACTTGGGAGATCGCCTGATGCCTACTCTTCACGCGGATCCGCTTAAGAAGATCGCCAACCAGATTTTCGCCACGGCCGGCGCAACTCCTGACGAGGCGCGGATTGTCTCCGATGCGTTGGTCGAAGCTAACCTTGCCGGACACGACTCGCATGGCATCATGAGAATTCCGGAGTACGTCCGCTGGATGGAGCAGGACCTCGTAACCGTCGGCGCCCATATTAAGATCACCAGGGAGGCAGACTCGTTCGCCGTGGTGGATGGGGGCTGGGGGTTCGGCCAGGTGGTCGGTCGCGAAGCCACGGAGGTAGCGATCGGAAAAGCGGAGCAGGCTGGCGTCGGAACCGTCGCTGCCAGTCAGTGCTGTCACATTGGCCGAGTGGGAGATTATCCCATGATGGCTGCCGCCAAAGGCATGGTGGCGGTAATGTTTGTGAACACGCATGGCGGCGGAAAGCTGGTAGCGCCGTGGGGCGGGAAGAGTCGCCGTCTCTCGGCGAACCCGATTTCGATTGCCATTCCGCGCAAGGCTGGAACTCCAATCGTAGTGGATATCTCGACCAGCGCGATAGCCGAAGGCAAAGTGCGCGGCATGTTGAACCGCAAAGTTCCCGTGCCGCCGGGCAGCATCATGGACGCTGACGGCAATCCAACGACCGACGCAGCCAAATTTTATGGGCCACCACCCGGCGCGCTTTTTCCCTTCGGCGGACACAAAGGTTTCGCGCTCGGGCTCGTCACCGACATTCTCGCCGGGGCCATCTCGGGAGGCGGCTGCAGCCGGCCGGAGGCCAACCGGGTCGGAAACACCTTTCTCGTTTTCGTTCTCAACATCAATCGTCTACGCGGCGACGAGCGGTTTTACGATGACGTCGAACATTTGATCGAGTATGTCAAGAGCAGCGAACTTGCTCCCGGCTCCAAAGAAATTCTCATTCCCGGCGAGCCCGAGGCTTCGGAAAAAGAACGCCGCCAGCGGAACGGCATCGCCGTCGACGACGAGACCTGGCGCCAGATCACCGAAGTCGGCAATAAATATGGAGTCAATGTGCCGCAATGACGCCCGACCAGCAGCAAACTCTGGTTCTTGAAGATGTGGGGAAATTCGCGCTCAAGACCCTGCCTGTCCCGACTCCCCGGAGCCGCGAAGTTCTGATCCGGGTCGGCGCGGTGGGGATTTGCGGCACCGACCTGCATATCTTCCACGGGCTGGCAAACTATTGCCGCGATTCGCGCGGAGTTCCAATCCCGCTGTCCTCCCAGCCGCAGGTTCTGGGTCATGAGTTTTGCGGATGGGTTACAGCAGTGGGAGCGTTGGTACGACGCTGCAAAGTTGGAGACCTGGTGGCCGTGGACCAGTTTCTCTCCTGCGCTTCGCTCGGCCGCGCGACCCAATGCGAATACTGCGAGTCGGGTGATACCCATCAGTGCGAGTTCGGCCAAGAGTTGGGCATTACCGGGCCGCCCGGAGCCTTCAGTCAGTTCGTCGCGGTTCCGGAGACCAATGTACTCGTTCTGCCGCCACAGTTTGATCTTGCCAAAGGCGCACTGATCGAACCCCTTGGCTGCGTCACGCACGCCTGCGACCGGCTGCAGAAGGCGGGGACGCGATACTCGTTCGACGGACTTCGCCGCGTCCGCCGGATGCTGGTTATGGGACTTGGCCCCAGCGGTCTGCTCTTCATTCAATATCTGCGCAATGTGATGCGATTTGACGGCGATCTATTCGCCGCTGATATGCAGGAGGCCAAACTCGAACTGGCGGCGCAATTCGGCGCGTCACCTATTAACGTCCAGAAACAGGATCTGGTCTCCGAGATCCAGACCCGGACCGGCGGAGAGAAACTTCATTGCGTCATCGAGGCCACGGGTAGCGGCTCGGCGTTCGACGTCATCCCGGGTGTGCTGCGCCGCCAGGGGACGGTCCTGTTTTATGGAGCGGGCCACTCCGGCCGCGACATTGGCTGCCTGACCCCCTTTCAGGCTGCCGAAATTTACCTGGTCACAACCGGTGGCGCCTCGGGCGGATTTGATAAGGATGGAAATCCATCCACCCATGCCGCGGCCATGCAAGCCATACGCAACGGAAGTATTGACGTGAATCCGCTGATCAGTCACCGCTATCGGCAACTAGTACAACTCCAGAAAGCCTTCGTGGAAGATTTCCGGCGGCCGGAATACATCAAGGGGATATTGACCACCGTCGATTAACGGTTATTTCGCAGGCGGTCCGGGCACAATCCCGCTGCCTTCCTTGATGGTAATGATCTGATTCGCCTTCACCTGCGTGAATTTTTCGAGTTTCCCTGTCGTTGGCCACTTCACTTCGATGAAATCCGCGGCCGGAGCCTTCCCCAATCCAAAGTGCAATCTCAGATCGCCTTGCGACATCACGCTGGAGCCGCTATGAACCTCATCCATCTGAATATGATCGCCGGTTGCGACCCGCACTCGCGCACCGATCGCCGTACGATTGCACTTGGTTCCAATCAGCTTGATCTTGATCCAGTTCTGCTTGTTGCCGCCATCGTTGCGCAGAAGTGAAGGCAGATCGTTCATGTTGAGGACCAGCACGTCAATGTCGCCGTCGTTGTCGTAATCCCCGAAGGCTGCGCCCCGGCTGGAGAAATGCTCGCTGATGCCCGGTCCCATCACCGCCGAAACATCCTTGAACTGACCGTTGCCCAGATTGCGATAAACGATGCGCGGATTCTTATAGGTTTGGCCAACGTCGTGGCCGGTAATTTCCGGATAGACATGACCGTTGATCTGCATCAGGTCCGCCCAGCCATCATTGTCGTAATCGAGAAAGCCGCAACCCCAGCCCACGTACCGGCTATTCACCGCGATTCCCGAGGGGAAAGTGACGTCACTGAACGTGCCGTCGCCGTTATTGTGATAAAGGTTGCAAGTGTCGTCGGTGAAATTTGTCTTGAAGATATCCAGGGCCCCGTCGCAGTCATAATCGGCGACCGCCACTCCCATGCCCGCCTGTTCGTGGCCCGACTCGCTGTAGGCGCAGCCTGCGACGACGGCGACGTCGGTAAACGTTCCGTCGTGATTGTTGTGGTAGAGGATGCTGGGTTGAGAATCCACGGCGACGTAGATGTCAGGCCATCCGTCGTTGTCGAAGTCATACGACACGGCGGTGATGGAATAGCGCGGGCCGGGTTTGAGAATGCCCGATTTCTCGGAAACATCCGCGAAAGTTCCGTCGCCGTTATTGTGATAAAGAAAATTTGTATCGCCGGGAAGGCCGCGCGGGCCGCACATTACCGGAATCCCCTTCCACTGGCAGGCTCCAGGATCGGTGGAGGGAGGTTGCTTCTCCAGGTCGAGATTGATGTAGTTACATACAAAAAGATCTAGGTTTCCGTCGCGGTCGTAATCGAGAAAGGTGCAGCCCGCACCCCAGTGAACCGGTTCGTTGTAAAGACCAGCTTTGCGGGTCACGTCAGTGAAAGTACCGTCGCCGTTGTTGTGGAACAGAATGTTATGTCCCCAAAAACAGCAAAACAGATCGTCCCATCCGTCGTTGTTATAGTCGCCGACGCAGACTCCGGTCTGCCAACCGGTGCGGGCCAGTCCAGATTTCTCGGTTGCGTTGCTGAAGGTGCCGTCTCGATTGTTCTTGAACAGCTGCGAAGTCGGCTCCTTTCCGGGCGGCCATTTCTCTCCCAAGCGCGTTCCGTTGGTCAAATAAATGTCGAGCCAGCCGTCGTTGTCATAGTCAAAAAAGGCTAACCCGCTTCCCTTCGCCTCAATGATGTAGCGCTTGCGATCGACGCCGCCCCATACGTTGGGAACGTTCAGGCCGGCTTCGCGTCCCACGTCCACAAACTGCACCGCCGAAGTTGGACCCGCCGCTGGAGCCGATTGCAGCGCCAGAGTTTGTTTCCACCTCCACAGCGGCGTGGTCAGCGCGTCCATGAGCGTGCTGCCGAAAACCAAAAGAGAAGATCCCAGGAAATGTCGGCGGTTAAAATTCATAGCTCTGATTTCTCTGCACCCGGGTTGATCTGGTTTGGGGAGTACCAACTAGTTCTTGTCACTTCCCGCTCACAATTCTTGGAAACTTTCGTGGCACAATCCCTTTTCCCTCCTGGATCGCGAGAATCTGATCGACGGGCACATCCGTCAGGCGATCCACCTGGCCGCTCGGCCAGGTGATTTCGAGAGAGTCGATTTTGGTGCTCTTGCCTAAGCCAAAATGGATGCGAGGATCGCTGGCCGACATGTATCCCATGCCGCCCTTGGCTTGCTCCACGTGGGTCGCGCCGTCAGCCGTCAGTTTCAACGAAGCCCCGATTCCGTCACGATTCGATTTCGTTCCAATCAGCAGAATTGTCAGCCAGTGATTGGCATTTCCGCCATCATTGCGTAACAGCGAAGGATAGTCGCCGCTATTGTTGGTGACAATGTCGATGTCTCCGTCATTGTCGAAGTCGGCGGTGGCCAGCCCGCGACCCGCCACAGGACGCATGAAATCGGGGCCCAGCGAATCCGAAACTTTCTCGAACTGCCCTTTACCCAGGTTGCGGAACATCAGCAACGGCTCTTTGTACGCAACTTCGCTGTGATAAAGCTGGATATTGTCGAGCATGGCGCCATTGAGTTGCAAGATGTCGGGCCATCCGTCGTTGTCGTAGTCCAGAAATTTCATCGACACTCCGCTCAGGTGAATGGCCTTGTTGCCGATGCCGGAACGGTATGTATCGTCGATGAAAGTCCCGTCATGGCTGTTGTGGTAGAGCCGATTTAACTCGAAATCAAGATGCGTGATGTAAATATCCTGCCAGCCGTCGCCATCAACGTCAGCGGCGTCGATCCCCATGCCTGCTTCGTAACGCCCGTCTTCACTGGCCGCGACGCCGGAATATAAGGAAACATCTTCGAACGTTCCATCGTGCTTATTGATGAAGAGGAAGTTCGGCCACGAGTCGTTGGCGATTGCGATATCCGGCCAGCCATCATTATTGAAGTCGGCGAGTACCAGTCCCATGCCTTTTGATTCGGGCTTGCCGACGCCGGAGGATTCGCTCACATCGGTAAAGGTCCCGTCGTGATTGTTGTGGTAGAGCTTGGTCTTCTGTCCACGGTAGTTGCCCGGATGACAATAGGAACGGTAGCCGGGCTTGTGTTCGCCGCACCAGATGTTGGTTTTCGGCGTCCACTCGATGTAGTTTGTCACCACCAGATCAAGCCATCCGTCCTTGTCGTAATCAAACCATCCTGCACTGGTGGACCATCCACCCTGGTCGGCAACCCCGGCTTTGGTGGTCACATCGGTGAACGTGCCGTTGCCATTGTTATGGTAAAGGATGGCGCTGCCGTACCCCGTCACATACAGATCGGGATACCCGTCGTTGTCAAAGTCGCCGACGGCAACGCCCTGGCCGTAGTGGCCTTCGCCTCCCACACCAGCTTTTTCCGTGACGTCGGTGAAAGTCCCGTCGCCGTTGTTGTGATAAAGCGCGCAGCGCAAGGGTTGAGGCGGCTTGTAGATATCGGTGGCGGCGGACTGGACAAAGAAAATGTCCATCAGTCCATCCTGGTCGTAGTCCAGCCAGGCGACGCCGGTGCCCATAGTCTCGAGATAGTATTTTTGGTCGGTGGCAGTAGCGTCCTGCTTGAACTTCAGGCCCGCAGCCTTGGCAATGTCGGTATAGGTGACGGGAATCGCTGTCGTCGACGATGCGACGTTGCCAGTTTGGGCAGCCCCGAGAGGTGGGAGCGTCGTCCCCAGAGCTGTAAACATTGAAATAGCCAGGAAGAGAATTCCTACGCTGTGCCGTCTACGGGCCGAACTTACGCTGACTGAAACAGAGCTCTTCGCCAGGAGCTCCCCGAGAATCGAAGGCCGTTGCACCACGATCAGATCCGCATCCGAGTCCCGCCCGCAGTCCCTTTGAGGTTCAGCAATGACCAAATTCGAGCGTTACGTGGAAACGTTTACACTCCCGGAACCAGTAGTTTTCCTGCGCGGCGAGGCTCGCAGCGCTATGGTAGCATATTGATGTTTTGGCGGACCGGTCCACAGAAAACGCACGGCGTAGAAATCAATGTGGATCTTCAAATCGTATCTCTTCCGCGCGCCAAATCGGCTTGAGGACAGGCTGCCCGTCCGGGTTTGACGAGCCTGCATATGGAATCAAAGATCGTGCCGAGCCGCAAGCGACACTCTAAAATCAACCGGGCTGCAAACCATAATATCTCTCCGGCAATCGGGCAGATGGTCTGCCTGCTTGCGGTCTTTTTCTATGTGGTCTTTTTGTATGCGGTCTTTTGCGCCGTCATGCCGCTCGCGCTGGCCGGCACCGCGCCGCAGGACGCGCAAAACAATAAGGCTCAGAGTCACGAAAGCCCAATGCTCGATGGAGTTGAAGCAGACATCGACGCAAACAAATTCGCTGAAACCGAGAATCGCCTGAACGACTATCTCAAGGATCACCCGGACTCCGCCAGGGCGTACTACGATCTCGGCTATGTGCAATTCAGAACTCATCAAATCGGGTCGTCGATCAAAGACCTTTCGAAGTCGCTCGAATTGAATCCGAAGAACGCCGAAGCGCACAAAGTGCTGGCGTTGAGCTGCAGCATAATTGGGCGTTACGACCTGGCCGAGGTCGAGTTGCAGGAGGCGGCGCGGCTCAAGCCGGAGTCGGCGGAGATTCACTACTTCCTCGCGCGCACTTACTACACCCGCGGAGTGTACCCTCTGGCGGAAAAGGAATTTGAGAAAGCGATCCAGCTGAATCCGGCTTACATCAAGGCTTACAGCAACTTGGGAATTACCATGGAAGCGCTCGGAAATACCGATGCTGCCCTGAAAAACTACACTACCGCCATCCAACTCGAAGATCGCCAACCCCAAAAATCCGAGTGGCCTTACATTTATCTCAGCGCGTTCTACAATCGCCAAAAAAATCCGGCTGAGGCTCTTACCTACGCGCAAAAAGCGATAGACATCAATTCGGCGTCGGATACCGCTTTTTTTGAGATCGCTAAAGCCTATCGCACACAGAAGCAATTGGCGAAAGCGGTCGATGCCGCGAGAAGCGCGATCGCAATCAATTCGCGGGTGCCTGACTACTACTATGTGATGGGCCTGGTGTTGCGCGAGTTGGGAAACCAGCAGGCAAGCGAGGAAGCGCTCGCGAAGTACGCCCAGCTTCAGCAACATTCCAACGACGCGTTGCCCGAACAGAAAGCGCAAGAGCCTCTGGTCGCCCCGGAGTCCCGGTGACGCAAACCCCGCTCTCGAGGCCACGGATCCTTTCTGGTGGAAGAGCTGTTCAGTTGGTTACGCTCTGGATTTTCCTCCTTCTGCTCGCGGCACATCCAGTAAGCGCGGCGCCATCCGATCTGGATCACCTGCAACAATCGGCAGGTTTGATAAACGCCGGCGACCTGGAAGGAGCAGAGCGAGAGGCGAAACTGGCTCTCCGCGAGCCTTCCACTCGGCCCGTGGCGACGGCCACGTTGGGCGTCATCCGACTCCGGCAGAAGCGCTATGCGGAAGCAGCCAACTTTCTGAATACGGCTCTGCGGCTCAACCCGGGTTTGCTGAGTGCGCGTGTCGCTTTGGGCGAGGTCTACGTTGCTACCGGAAAACCGCTTCAGGCGCGGCAGGTCTTCAAGGAGGTCCTGCGTGTCGATGCGCAGAACCGCGACGCGCGCTTTGCTCTGGCCCGGCTCGAAAGTGCGAGCGGCAACTTCACCGCTTCTTTGAAGCTGGCCGAACCTGTTCTGGCGGATCTTCGGCGTTCCCCCGACGGCGTTCTGCTTCTGGCTAGAGACTATGCTGGCCTCAAACAGAAGGATTCCCTGCTTTCTCTCGTCCACGACTGGGAAGCCTCGCCAGAGGTTCCCGCCAACCTCAGCACAGCGTTTGCGGCGCTACTTCTAAAATCCGGGCTTAGCCAGCAAGCGCTTGACGTACTCGAGAAGGCGAAGAGCAGCGGTCAGGTCTCTTATGATATGGCTTTGGCGCTGGGCAATCTATATTTCTCAACGGGAGATTTGAACCAGGCCTTTGGCAGCTATGAAGCGGCGCTGAGTCTGAACCCCGCCTGCGTAGACTGCTTACTTCAGCTGGCTAAAATAGCGGCCCAGCAAAAGGATCCGGAAAAAGCGCTTGCCTATTTGATCAAGGCCAAGAAGGAGCAGCCCGATAATCCCGCAATCCTCTTTGAGTTTGGGAAAACCTGCCTCCAGTTGGACCTGCCAGATGATGCTCTTGCCGCCCTGCAGGAGGCGTCGCGGCTGCAACCCAACAATGATTCGTACTCGTACGTGTTGGCGTCTGCGAATGTCGCCAAGAAGCAGTATGAGATTGCCGGCAAGATTTTTGAACGCCTGCTGGCGAAGCATCCTAATGATGCGGCTTTGAACTACGCCATGGGCTCCCTCTTGTTTCTTGAAGTGAAACTGGATGAAGCCGTGAAATACCTTCGCAAAAGCATTGAGCTCCAGCCCGATCAGGTCGTCGCTTACTATTACCTGGGTCTGATCGCCGAAGGAAAGGGCGAGAATGACGACGCCGTGGCCACATTGAAGGATGTAGTGCGCCGCGATGCCGACTATGGTCCGGCATACGAAGCCTTGGGCGGCCTTCTCTTGAAACAGCAGAAGTATCCGGAAGCCGAAGAGGCGTTGGAGAAAGCGGTTCGCCTCAATCCGACTTCCGTTAAGGCCCACTACCAGCTTGGCATTCTGATGGGTCGCACGGGCAGGCAGGACGCCGCTAACCGGGAGTTTGGAATCGTCAACCAGATCAATGCCGAGGAGGAGAAAAGGTCAGGCATGCGCCTGCGCATCCTGACGCCGCATTGAGTTCATGAAAAAAAATGTGGCTGGTCGAGTCGCGTCCCACCCTCTTCAACGCTCTTTTTGCTGTAGTTCCGCGATGAAGTCATCGGCGTATTTCTGCATCGCTGTGCCGCGCGCCAGCTCGGATGCCTTCTGCAGCGCCGCGATGGCTTCCTTAAAGCGTGCCTGGCTGGCGTAGGCTTCGGCCAGGCGATAGTAATACTGAAAAGTTGGCTTGTTGGTTGAGGAAATCGCAGCCTGGTACTCAGCCACTGCCTTATCGAAGTGCTCTTCCTGCATCTCCTCCATCCCCAGGGCGAAGTGGGCGTCCGCGGCGAGAGCTCCTTTTCGAGCCTGGAACTGCTCGTCGGTCTCATCCGGCCGCTTCTGCAGTTTCTCAAGCAGCCCGAGGGCCTTGTTGGCGTCCCCTGTTGCTTCCGACAGCCGGGCTGAGACTTGGCTGGGATTTCCCTTCAGCAACTTGGGCTGCGGCAGGACCAACGCCATGATAATCAGAGAAAAGGTGTTATCGGGATCGAGTTTCAGGCTCTTCTGACCATATAGGACGGCCTGGTCGAGCGCGTCCTTCTGTTGTTCCGCTCTCGCTGCCTCCGTGTAGACATAAGAAAGAAGCGGACTATTCGGGTATTTCTTCTCGAACGCATCCACCATTTGAAGGCGGCGGTCGGGTGACTGTTCGTTCTGAATATCTTCCAGGGCCTTGGCCTCTCCCGCTGTGGCCTGCACATCGACCCCGGTTGGCGTGGTCAGAAGCGCGCGCATGTGTGCCTTGCCGCTGGGGGTAACTTTCCAGATGTCGGCCAGGAGGTCATCATCCACTCCCGCTTTGCGCAACTTCTTCTCCGTCTTCTCGTCTAACTCGAAATTAACGCCCCTGGCGACGATAGTGACGTCCGCCGACTGCAGATCGCTCCTTTTCTCCTTAACCAATTTAATGACTTCATCCAGCGTCATCGGCGCGGCGGCCGATCCGGAGGATGGAGCTGATGGATTCGATTGAAAACGAGGAGGAGGACTTGCCAGCAGCGCGGAAACCAGGAGTCCAACCAATAAGAGAACAACTCCAAGCCTTGTAAGCACTATGTGATCCTGTATTTGCTGGGAATATACCGCCCTTGATCGTCAACTGCAGGAATTCTACGCCACACTGCACGAGCCGCATGGCAGCATTTGCAGTCGGTCAAAAAATAGCGGCAGGGTCCTTTCGGATCCTGCCGCCGCGCGAGGGATGCATTTACCAAACCGCAGCTAAAACTCCAGTCTTAACCCGAACTGGACCGTCCGCGGGGTATCGCACTGAGCGGAGATCTGCCCAAAGGTCGGGTCGCTGAAGTTGGTGTCCGGGTTACACCACAGATGGCGATTGAATATGTTCCCGATGTTGGTTTCGAAGCGGGCGTCGACCCGTTCCGTGATGGCGATCATCTTGGCTATCGCGAAGTCCTCGTTGAAATAGTGAGGACTGCGAATGTGGGGATCGTTTTGTGGCTCGTCTCCAAAGGCCAGCGGACCCGGATCGGCCCATGCGGCGGGGTTCAGATACTGTTCGCCCGGTCTCACCCCGGAGGTGATTCCGTAACCCGATACGCCCTGCACGCGGTTCGGGCGCTTCAGGTTGCTGAACAGGAAGTTGCAGGTGTCGCACGCCATGGTAATGCTAAGCGGACGCCCGGAGTCGTAACGTTGTGTAGCCGAGACCCTCCAACCACCAAAGACCTTGTCCATCGGTCCGGTGAGGTTGAACTTTTTCCCCTTTCCGAAGGGCAGCTCGTACGACCACGCGAGGATCAGAGACTGAGGAATATCATCCCGGCTCAATGCCCGATCGTCGGAAGCTCCGTTGACCGGATTTTGAATGCCCGGATCGTCTCCTGCCAGCACGTCTTCCGCGCCGCTGTTGATCAGCTTGGAATTCGTGTAAGCGATGCGTCCAAAGAGTCCGCCCGTGAACCTCTTGTCCAGTTGGGCGGTAAAAGCGTTGTACGTGCTGTATCCGAACGGAACACTCAGCACATTGAGGTTCTGGTATTGAGGCCACGGGCGCAGGGCCTGGGCTACGTCGCCGGTGAACCCGGGGTAGGGCAACGGAATTCCGGCGGCGATCGCCTCCGGAGAATTGATGTCAGCCCCGAGGAGCGCAGCCCCCAGCTTCAGGACGGACGGATTGTTCATGTTGTCCAGGATTCCGAGTCCCGAGGCAGGAGCAGGCAGCCGGGTTCCGTGATTGCCGGTATAAGAAGCTCTCAGCAGCAGACTGGCGCCGATTTGACGCTCCACCGTCAGAGAGTAGTTCTGATATCTCGGCAGATCGTTTCTATTGGTCGTGATCCAGGTCGGATTCCCACCGTTGGCGACCGTGGGATTGATGTCAGGGGGAAGCTTGATCGCAGACGCCGGGAAACCTGTGTCCCAATAGAACGCAGGGGAGAAACCGTTGGTGACGTTCGGAACGGTTGGGTTGGTGGAGAAGCCCAGCTCGGCCGTACCCGAGAACTGATTGGCCGGCAGGCCTCCGTAATAGATTCCGTATCCGCCGCGAATCGAGGTGGAATTGTCGATGCGATAGGCGAACCCGAGACGCGGTCCCCAGGCATCCTTCGGAGGTTTCTCAAAGCATGTCTTACCCGTCCGGCCCGGTCCGTCGCCGGCAAAGATGACCGCACCCAGACGACCGCCTGCCCCGGGGTTCGGAGTGAGCGGGTCGAAGGTTGACTGGCTGCCATGCGCCTCCGAGAGACAGCCCTGATAGTCAAAGCGCAATCCGATAGTCAGCGTCAGATTCTTGGTGGCTTTGAATTCGTCGTTGATCCAGGGAGAAATGTATTGCTCGTTCTCCAGGTGGCGGAAGTTCACGTTGAAATTGGCGTTGTCCACCTGTCCCAGCAGGAACGAAGCCACCGGGTCTCCGGTTTGAGTCAACTGGTTGCCGGTCGCGTTCCAACCTGCGGTTTCCCGGTAGCTGAAGTTATAGTTGCCCGTGGTATTCGAGTTGCCGATAGTCGGAAATTGATGGTGCCGGTATTCGAAGCCGGCTTTCAGCGTGTGCTTGCCTTTGACCCAGGTCACATCGTCCAGAAATTGCCAGCGGTTGGCAATACATCCTTCAGCCACAGTGTCGGGCTCGCCGTATTGCGAATAGGGGATGTTGGGACTGTTCAGCGTAACCTGAGGCGCACCTCCCGTATCGACAATAGGCCCGATCAACCCCAGGCGCGATACCCAGTGCTGACCTGCGGAAACCGGTGTGGCCGGAAGAACCCAGCGGTCGAATGACAGAGTCGTATGGTTGAACAGGTTGGGCTTGATGATCCAGTTGAACTGCTGATGCACCGTCCGCGTAGTGATGTCCTGGAAAAACCCCTGGCCAAAGTAGGTGGCCGGGTTAGTGAAGTTGCATCCTTGTGAAAAATTCGCGCACTGTCTCAACGAGGGCCGCGTGTTGGCATTGACCGACGTCGACATGTTGAAGTTATTTCCGAATGCCTGGTCAACTCTGACGAACAAGGTCTTCGGGTTAATGAATTTGTTGCCCGAGGGCTGGAACGCATTGTGAACCAGACCAGCTTGGTCCGGGGGAGGAATCAAGGGAACCAGTTTGGCGGCGATTGCGCTGCGCAACGGGTCATTGGCTGGGATGATGTTCGCTTCCCCTGGAATCGGCAGTCCTGTGACCGGATCAAACCCGTAGCCGTCTCTCACGGGAATACCACCCACTGTCCTGGTGGTAGCGGGATTGTAAATCTCTCCCGCGTAGATCGGCCTTCCGAGAATGTCGGTGTCGATCGGAGTCGTGGTATTCAAAAGCAGGGGACTGGAAAAATCTCCCTGCAGGAAAGATTGCAGCGGGGCCGTGTTTCCGAAACTCGGCAACGTACCTTGATCGAAATGCAGCAGATCGAAGTCCGCGAAGAAGAAGGTTTGGTGCTTCCGCCCGTCGTACACCTTGGGGATGTAAACCGGACCACCGATGGTGAAACCCCAGTTCTCATTGCGGGTGGGCGTCTTCTGCTTGATGAGCTCTCCCGTGGCATTCAGACCTTGATAGTTATAGTAGTTGTAGGCGCTTCCGTGGAAGGCCGAGGTGCCCGACTTGGTCGTATATGCGACGAAGCCGCCGCTGGTGCGCCCGTACTGGGCGGAGAAATTGTCGGTGACGATCTTGGTTTCCTTGACCGCGTCAAACGGAACCGAGCGTTCCTGGGTATTGTTGTGGTCAATGGCGCTGCCGAAAGAAGCTCCGTCGAGGTAATTCTCCATGGCCATGGTCTGGCCGCCGTTCATGCGCGATTGGAACTGGCTTCCACGAAAAATGGGACAGCCGTTCGGCCGCATCGGAACATAACCGGGTTGCGCCGCCAGCAGGGACTCAGCCAGGCGGATATCCGCACCCATCACGACCGGCAGATCGCGATAGTACTTCTCACCCAGAACTTGCGTGACTTCGGGGTTCGAGACGTTGATCTCAACGTTCGTCGCTTTGACTTCGACCGTCTCGCTCACCTGCCCGACGTCCAGCGTGGCATCGAGGCGGACCGTCCCGGTCGCGACGTCCACTCCAGGGTGGACAAACGTCTTGAAGCCCGGCTTCTCGACCTCGACTTTGTAGGTTCCAAGAATGAGTGGCGGCGTGGTGTAATTACCAGCCGATGAAGTGTCGACCGCGACTTTCACCCCGGTGGCTTCATTGGTAACAGTAACCGTCGCCCCTTCCACCGAGCTGCCTGTTTTATCGGTGACAAGGCCGGTGATGATGCCTCTGCCTTGGCCTTGCCCGAAAAGCAGGCCGGCCAGAGCCAAAACAGAAACCCCTGTCAACAAGCAAGATGAAAACACGGAACGATGGTTCATTTCCGGCCTCCTTGGCCTCACAACCTGGTGCGCCAACTGGTCTTTGATGTAATCGATTACATTACATGGCCGACATACTGCCGTCATCGTGGAGTGCTTGTCAAGAAAAATCTAGTACAAATCTACTAATTTGTTATTGCACAGGTTGCGGACAGGAGTCTGCGTCTTCCGGGCGCTGCCGATTTCTCAAGCCGCCGGAGATCCGAAACCCATTCCCGGAACGAAGCACTTTCCCATCCCGTCCCCCGGATTCTCGGGAAGCTGCCCAAACCTACAGTCGGGAACTATCGCAAGGATCCAAACTGCAGCGGTGGAGGGTCCGGAGGCACCGCGCGGCCGGCCCACTTCTTCCAGGTGGCATCATCGGTGAGCAATTTGATGAAGACGCCTCCCACCACGGAGCGCGCCTGAAAGGCGCGGTGTTTCCCCGTGTCCGTGTCATAGAAATCAGTGAGGGGGAGGCGATCGGGAGTCTCATTTACCAACTTGATCGCGGGCGAGAGCAAGGCTTCAAAGTCGGCCGGCTTGTCCGCGAGAGAGGCGGTCCAGAGCAACCAGTCCAGCTTGGTGTAAAGCGCTCTGGGATCGAGTGGGAGACCAAACGCGTTCTGTTTGGTGAGGTAGAACTTGATCTCGGTACGCGCCACGTCCGGGGGGAAAAGGTTTAGTTCCAGTAACTTGTCCCAGATGAGATTGTACTTCTGGCTCCACGTGCCGGGTTGGTCAAACGCCAACTTGTAGTGGTCTCCGTCCGCCGCCATGCGCCGCCAGTCTTGCACATATTGCTCGGCCGTCTTGCGATAGGAATTCGCCTCGTCTTTCTTGCCCAGCATCTCGCAAAGTTTCGCGTAGGCGCCCAGGGCTGAAATCGCTTTCACGGACAGATTAGCGTTGTGGGCGAGCGGCCCGGTAAAGTCGTCGGTTACGATTTGCCTTTCTGGGTCGAGGCCCTTCTCTTTGAGATAGTTCGCCCACTTTGAAAAAAGCGGCCAGTACCTGGCCGCATAGTCTGCATTACCATCCGCTTTGGCAATCGCTGCCGCCATGAGAATCATGTTGGCGCTTTCTTCGACGGGCATGTGGCCCTCCACGGAATTCAGGTCAACATTCGCCGGGTAGTCGTGGCCATTCGCATGGGGATAAATTCCGAGGTCGTGGGGAGCCCAGCGGAAAGGCCAATGATAGGTTCCCGCGTAAGCCAGCACGGGAGTCATCGATGCCTTCAGCAGAGTCGTATTAAACAAAAGCAGGATAGGCGCAGCGGGGTAAATCACATCGACCGTCGCTATGCATCCACAGCTCGAATTCTCTTTCGGAAAGGAAAGCGGTGTGCCATCGTAATCGACTGCCAATCCCTGCGCCGCGAATGATTCCCGATAGGCCAGCGCAGCCAGCAGTGCGTAGTCTTCGCCACCCACGCGCCTGAGGTCGGCCATGAGCTCCTCATCAAATTTCTGACACCGGGCCGAAAGCGATTCGTAATCTCGCATGGACTCTGCGAGCATGCCGGCAACTGTGGCGCCTTTGCGTCTCCAGTAGGGACGAAGCCAGCGATCCAGATATTGCACCGAAAAGCTTTCGTCATAGGCCAAAACCACGTAGCGGGAGACCGGTGTCGCGCCCACCTTGCCAAGATCAAAGCGGTAGGTCAGCGCCGGCCCTTCCCAATCGCCCGCTGGCATTGGGGTATCGGCGTCATCCGCTGGAATGGATCCGGTCCCAGCAAAACCCGTTCGAGCGGCGCGTCTTTCGGCGATGACTTGCTCCGCGCCGGAATTCGGCGGCGCGACCACGTACAGATATCCCCAGTCGATTCTTATGAAGTCTCCCGCCTTCTGCAAAACAGGTTGCTCTTGGCTGCCGACGCGAAGCGCGGTGACCTCACCGAAATGCAGTCGAGAAGCCACAACCCGTTGCGCGCTCGAATCCACGGCAAGCTGCCCAGATGCGTCGAAGTAAAGCGAAACGGAATGCTCGTTTCCGTCCTTTGAGCGCACAGTCCAGGTCACATAAGTCACCGGGCGAGACATCGCATCAAGATCGGCGGGGAGCACCGGCGTCATGAAGGTTAGAGTGATAGCGACGCCTCCGCCTTCGAAGTCATAGATGGTACGAGTGGGCAGCACCTGCAGCTTCCGCTGCTCCAGGGCCGGAATCTCCTCCGGTTCGTCTCCGATGATCCGGTAAGCCTTGCCGTCGATGCGAACCAGGCCGGCAAGCGATTGCGGAGTGCCCGTCCAGTGCCGGGTAACGTCGTCGGTCAGGTGATCAGCCATTGACCAGACGCTGAAGTACGGACTGTTCGCCACCAACGGCACCGCCGGCGGCCGGAAATCTTTGGCCACCGCGTGTGAAAGCGCAAATACAACCAGAATGAAGAATTTCGAACTGCGCAGTCGTTGCATGTAGTCACCCCGCTCAGTGGATCGAGTCTTTCTTCGTAGATTTGCGTGCGATCAATCATCTTCGTCGCCCGTGCGCTCACCGCAAACGACAGATGTAAAAGTCAGACATCAACGCCTTCGGACTCGGGCATCGAGAATCAGCGATTCTCGCGCATCTTCTCGTCGACCAACTCCTCGGCGTGCTTGAGTTCCTGAAAACTTTTCAGCGCGGCCAGGCTCTCCGGTTGCTTCCCCAGACTTCGATACACCTGGCTCAGGACGTAATAGTATTGGGCGGAAGTCGGATTGAGTGCGATGGCGTGGCGCAATGCATCGGCAGCCTGGTCCCACTCGCCACGAGATTGGTGGGCGCGCGCCAGTTGGTAATAACCCAGATCACTCTTGGAGTTCAGCGCGATTGCCTTGCGCGCATATTCCAGCGCGGGCTCGGGTTGATTGAGGCGGTTGTAATATTCGCTGACGTTGATGTAGGGAGCATCGAACTTCGATCCCTTCTGGTCCGCAATCTCCATCGCCTTCTTGTAGGCTGCCAGAGCCGCGGTGTCGTTCCCCAGGGACTCTTCGGTAAAACCTAACGCGTTGTAGGCCTCGGCGTTCGCGGGATCGTGCTGGATCGCGGCCATGAACTCTACTTTTGCCTCTTTCAACATGTCCCTGCCCGAATAAACCTCGCCCAGGCTGTAATGGATCTCGGCGGATTCTGGTTTCAAACGCTCGGCTTGCTGCAATTCGGTCTGAGCGTAGTCCCACTTGCCGATCACGACGAAGTCCTTGGCAAGAATCTTGTGGGCTTCCGGATTGTTGGCGTTCAACTCCAGAGATTTGGCCAGCTCCCTGATGGAATCGCCGATCTTGCGCATCCGAAACAAGACATATCCCTGAATGTAATGGGCCCGCCACGAATTCGCATGGTCGTTGAGGTAAGCGACCACCAGAGGTTCGACCTCGTCAATCTTGTCCTGTTCGATCAATGTCTCGAAATTTCTTATCTGGTCGAGATCGTCACCATCCGTGTTCGCGGCCAGGTCGCGAGTGGAGAATTGCGGCCTGAAGGACGATTGTGATCCGGGTGCGTTGCTAAGAGCAGTTCGAGAAGCAGCCGCCTTCTTGAGGATGGCGTCGAGATTTTCCCGAGCAGCCGCATCGGCAGGATCGATCTGCAACGCCTTTTGGAAAGCCACGGCTGCACCATTCGCGTCTCCTTGCTGATTCAAGGTCGAACCCAACTCGCGGTAGGCTTCGGCCGACGACGGTTGCAGACGAACCGCTTCTCGGAATTCCGTTGCAGCGTCGCCCTGATCGCCTTTGCGCGCGAACGCTTGGCCCAGACCGAGGTGCGCCGCGTAGAGATTCGGATCGATTTCCAATGCCCGCTTGAACTCGGCTATGGCGCCCTCAACATCGCCCAGCTTCGCCAAGGTTTGCGCCAGGGTTACATGGCCCTCGGCATAATCCGGCATCAGTTGAACTAACTTCCCCAGATCGTCGGCTGCCTGCCGCGTCTCTCCCTTCTCCAGTTCGAGCTTTGCCTGGGCCGCCAGCTCATCTGCCTTGCGATTCCGTTCGTCATCCGCGGTGAGCTTCAGTCCCCTGTCGAGCTCGGCTTTGCCTTCTTCGGTCTTGCCAGTCCTGGATAACGCCAGACCCAGTTGATAGTGTGCGGGGCCGGACGCCGGATCAAGGCTCACCGCCTGGCGCAACGGCGCGATCGCGTCCTGCACCTGACCCTTCTGCATGAGCGCCTTCCCCAAAGAGTAGTAGGCCTCCGCGAATTTCGGGTCCATTGCGATCACTTTTTGCAGCTGCTGGATTTCCCTGTCGACGCCGTATTTCTGGAGGTAGGCCATCGCCAGGTTGTACTGGGCTTTTACGGAATTCGGTTGGAGGCTGATGGCGCGTTCCAGTTCATTGAGCGCTTCGTCGTCTTTGCTTGCAATGAGCGTAGCGCCGAGGTTGCCGTGAGCTTCGGCATAGTTCGGATTGAGCCGGAGCGCTTCGCGAAATTCCTTGGCCGCGGCTTCATCGTCTCCGGTCTGGATGAGGGCCATGCCAAGGTGATTGTGGGCCTCAGCAAAATTTGGATTCAGTTGAATCGCCTTCCGAAACTGCTCCATGACCAACTGCGGATCGCTTCCCGCCTTGCCTAACAGCAGCCCGAGAGTGTCGTAGGCCAGGGGGTCGTCCGGTTTCTGTGCAATCGCTTGTTTCACTGCATCAATGGCGAGTCTCAGGTCTGGAACCTGGCTAGCCTGGCCTTTTTCTTCTTTGCTCGCGACCAACTGGAACTGTTCGAAGGCGGCTTTGGATTGGCCCGACTGAAGCAGGATGATGCCAAGATCGATATGGGGACCGGGCAAATCAGGATTCAGACTGATCGCGCGATCGAGATATCGCCGCCCGCCATTCAGGTCGCCAGTTTGCCCGGACGCCATGCCTAAGAAGGAATATGCCTCGCCGAACGCAGGATCTAGTTTTAACGCGGTATTTAGCTGTGCTATCGATTCGTTTCTCTGGCCGCTATACCAAAGCGCCACGCCCAGGTTGTAGTGCGCCGTGGCCAGCTCGGGGTCGAACGCCACGGCCTTGCGCAGATGCTCAATGGCGCCCGGCAGATTGCCGAGTTGGCCGATCACGAAGCCGAGAAGATTGTGAGCTTCAGCCCAGTTCGGATCCGCTTGCACGGACTTTTCAAATTCCTTTTCCGCGTTCTGCATGTCTCCCTGAGACAGGAACTCGCGCCCGGCATCGTAACGATCCTTGGCTTCCTTGGTCGGCACGTGGCGGCGAGATCCATTGTGCGGAACAGCGCTCTTGCCGGATTCTCCCTGCAGGGCCAGGCCCAGGTTTTCGTAGGCCCTCGCCATCCCCGGCCTTAAGGCGAGAGCTTTCTCGGATGCGTCAACCGCTCCCGGAAAATCACCCTTTTGTCTTAGTATCTCGGCGATTTCGCATTCCACGTCTGGATTGTCACCGTCTTTAAGAAGCGGTTTGAGCTCAGTTAAGGCCGTGTCGAGACTGCCTTTGGCGCGCAAGGCTCGGCTCAGAGTCAAACGCAATTCTGTATTTTGCGGGGCCTGAACGAGGGCGGAGCGCAACACGCGAACCGCATCGTCAAATCTCTTCGCTCGGGCAAAAGTTGAAGCCAGATTGTTGTAGGCTTCGAGATACTCCGGGTTGATGTCGATCGCTTGCTGGAATTCGGCGATGGAGTCAAGGAGTTGATTCTTCTGCGCGTAAGCGACCCCCAGCCAGTTGTGAGCTTCAGCCGAACGGGGATCTTCCTTTAAGATTGCTCTGAAAAGTTCGAGAGCTTTATCGGTTTGTCCCGCGTCTTGAAATATCGACGCAAGGACAAACTGGGCCGCCTCATAGTCCGGCCTCAGTTTGACCGCAGTGGTCAATTCGGAAACCGCCTGATCCATGTCGCCAGACACCTGCAACCACAGCGCCAGGTTGTAGTGCGCTTCCGCGTAGCCAGGATTGATCTCAATGGCGCGCCGAAATGCCGCCAAAGAATTCTTCTGATCGCCGAGCTTTCCCAGCGCGACGCCCATGCCGTTCTCGGCGTCGGCGCGGCGAGGGTCCAGCTTGAGAACTTCCGCAAAAGAGGAAACTGCGGATTTCCACTGTTCCTGAGTCAGAGATTGCAGGCCCTGCTCGTAATACTGATCCGCTGGGGCTGATGAACCGGAAGCAGCCTGTGCTTGCGAACAAACTGTTAACAGAGAGAACAGCAGGCATCCGGCCAGACGAGGCCAAAAGTGGCGTACCCGAAAAGAGAACCCGAAATCCATCCGTGGAAGATTCCAGACCCGGCCCTCTACTATCGAGACCGATGTAAAGCGCTTAGAATCAATAATGTAAGCGATTGCAATCTTGAACGCCCATCACATTATCACATCGAAAGGATTTCTGGAATGTGCAGGTCCTACCATTTTTTATGTGGAATTGCGCCGCGCATTTTCCAGCGATCTGACGATAACGATCGACTGCACCGACGCGCCGTTGCGCACCATCGAACCCTGGAGATCGGTGTAAAATAGCGGCGGTTTGCGAACTCAGCAGGCAGCACTCTTAATATCACTCCTTTGCGTTCTTTGCGGATTTTCTTTGCGAACTTTGCGGTTGAGACTTTGATCCTGCAAGAGCGGCAAACCCTTAACCGCAAAGTTCGCAAAGAAAATCCGCAAAGAACGCAAAAAGCTATCAGACCTGACGGGAACAAAGGCTCGAGTCGAGGACTGTGAATACGGCAAAATATACGCTCCTGACCTCCCTTCTCGTTTTCGTCTTCCTCGCAGTTGGCTTAGCGCAACCATCGAAGCCCCCCAGAACTAACTCGGCGCCCGATTCTTCTCGGGGAGTTCTTGCGGTCTACCACCCAGTGAATACAAGAAGCCCCGAGGCGCAACTCCTTTTTGATCAGGGGCTGGAGCTCATTTACGCTCTTGACTACGCCGGGGCTGCCAGCACTTTCCGCCGTGCTGCCGCGCTTGATCCCAACATGGCCATGGCTTATTGGGGCGTAGCCTACGCCACCGGCTCTGACTACTACTACGCCACGGCGGGAAATCCAGCGCGTGATCTGGATGCCTACAACGCTTTCAAGAATGCCTTGACGCTATCGGCGCACGCACCCGAGGCCGAACGCGCCTATATCGGCGCACTTGGCAAAAGATTTTGTGGCTGTCCAAATCCGAATCGCCGGCAACAGGCGGTGGACTTCAAGGATGCCATGCGCGATCTGGCGCAAAGCTATCCTGACGACCTCGATGCCGCAACGCTGTACGCGCAAGCCATGATGAACCTCAGCCCGGCTGGATTATGGAACGATGACGGCACGCCGGGAGAAAACACCGAGGAGATTCTTTCCGTCCTGGAGTCGGTGCTGAAGCGCGACCCGCGCCACCTTGGCGCTATTCACTATTATTTTCACGCCGTCGAGGCATCGCCTCATCCGGAAAAAGCCCTGGCTTATGCCAACGTGTTGCCTGCGTTGGCTCCATCCATCGGCCACGTCGTGCATATGCCCGCGCACATTTACATCCGCACCGGGGAATATTTAGCCGCGGAGGACGCTTGCGTGAAAGCCGCGCGAGTAGATGGCGATCACATTCGCGACTCTTCCAGGCCGGGCATGTTCACAATTCTGTCTTACCTCCACGACCTGTACTTCCTTGCCGCCGCGGCAAGTATGGATGGCCACTACACAACCGCCAGGGAGGCCGCGAACAAACTGGTGAACCAGGTGGCGCCGCATGTGGAAGAAATGCCGCCGCTGCAGGCGTTCGTCACCGTACAGCCGGCGGTTCTGGTGCGCTTTCATGCTTGGGACGAAATTTTGAAACTGCCTGCGCCAAGTAGGAGCCTAAACCCGGCAACTTCAATGTGGCACTTTGCCCGCGGCATGGCATTTGCCGCCACCGGAAAACTCACTGAAGCGGAAGCGGAGCACCAATCCGTGTTGGCGGGTCTGGAAAGTACACCGCCCGATGAGCTCTTTGCCATGTCATTCAACAAAGCGCGCGATACACTGACCATCGCATCGGATGTGTTGGCCGCAAGACTCGCAATGGCCAGGAATGAAAGAAGTAAGGCAATCGGGCAATATCTTCACGCCGTGGCAATTCAAGACCATCTGAAATATGCCGAGCCTCCGAGTTGGTTCTATCCGGTGCGAGAGTCCCTGGGCGCGGCGTTGTTTCTGGACGGACAACTTCCCGAAGCGGAGCAAGTCTTCCGGGACGACCTGGAACGCAATCCGCGGAATCCGCGTTCCTTGTTTGGATTGTTTCAGGTATTGCGATCTCGCGGCCGCGCCTATGATGCGGCATTCGTGGAGGCCCAGTTCGATGCTGCCTGGCAGGGTGATGCGCAGCACCGACTCAATCTGCAAGAGTTCTGATACCAGCAGCGAGTGACATCCAGGCTTAAAGCCACGATGACCAACAAGGGCAGAGCAAAGCTAACGCGCAGGGAAATGCTGAAGAGCTCCCTGACCGCAAGCGGCATTGCGCTTGTCGGCTTCCCCGATTTGCGCTTGCCGAACTTTGCCGGAGTTTCAACATCAACAAGCCAAGCTTTCCGGGGAGGCCAACAACTCGGACTCGTCGAATTCTCGGGCGAAAGTAGCATACCCATGGAAGTTCCGATGGGAACTGGTCTCGATGGACGACTCTATACAGACCTGTCCGCCATTGCTCTGGACGATCCGATCATTCCAAACGACAAGTTCTATCTGCGCACACGCGCTTCCGAACTGTTGGTTGAGGGTAAGCCTTGGGCAATCAAGGTGACCGGTCTCCTGAAGCGACCGCTGCAGACCAGCATGCGAGACTTGCAGGGCATGTCGAAGCCTGCCGGGTTGCATCTGCTGGAGTGCTCCGGCAATGCGCGTTCCGCGCACTTCGGAATGCTCAGCGTCGCCGACTGGGCGGGCACGCCCGTGTCTGACGTTCTCGACTTCGTGAAAATGGATAAGGCCGCGAGCCACGTATTGATCTCTGGCTTCGACGATTACCCGATTGCGTCGACGTCTTCCTCGCCGGGTGCGAGTTGGACATTTACCATCGACGAACTCAAGGTATCCAAAGCTTTTTTCGCCACGAAGATGAATGGATCTCCCTTGCCAAGGGACCACGGCGCTCCGGTTCGTCTCGTTGTTCCCAACTGGTATGGGTGTACCTGCATCAAGTGGGTCAACGAGATCACCCTTTTGGGCGAGGGTGGCGTCACAACTTCCCAGATGCGAGAGTTCGCCGGCCGAACCATGCAAGAGGGCGTGCCGGAGCTGGTGAAAGACTACCGCCCCGCTTTCATTGAACAGGCCGCCATGCCCATTCGTGTGGAGAAGTGGCTGGTTTATGGAAAAATAAAATACCGCGTAGTTGGCATCGCATGGGGCGGTTCCCAGCCGGTGAGCGGCCTGGAAATACGTTTCGATTCAGAAGAGAATTACGTGCCGGTCGACGATTTCAACCAGACTACCAACGACCCCTGGAGTTTCTGGACCCATGTTTGGACGCCGACCAAGCCGGCAATCTATTTCATCCAGCTCCGAGTAAAGGATACTTGGGTTCCCACCCGGCGATTGAATGCTGGCTACTACATTCGTTCGGTGAATCTCCTCGATATCTGAAGCATTCACCGGACCGGCATGAGTCGAGCCGGGTTCGATAGCGCCTTGGCATAGCGGTGGCGCTGGTCGGCAAGCCACTCTTCGTAGTTCACCTGCGTCTGGCCCAGATGCATATTCTGCAGTACCAGATGTTTATGGCCTTGCCGGAGCAATTCTCGAATCGTCAATTCATTCAATGAATGCACCACGGTCAAGACTCCGATTGAGGAAAGGGGACAAACTTTGTACGACTGACTAGCCCCCTCTACGGTGATGGAAACGTCGCCCGACGGCATGCAGTTGTCAATCAGATAGCCTTTTTTGGCTTGCTTCACTGCGTGGTACAGGTTCTTTCCAGAAGAGTGCTTGGGTGCAGCGTCGCGCGACTGCTCCAGTGAAGTGATCGCGACCAGGGGATTTTGAGGATAGCGGCGGTTGAATTCGAGAGCGATATCGACCGCCGCCTGCGTCTGTCCCGTGGCAGACACAACGATCAGAGGCTCGCCCGCGGCAAACTCGAATTCATCCAAAATCTTCGCACCCAGGCCTTCGACTTTTTCAATCGCCTGGTTGAGCCGCAATCCATCCGCGCCAACAACGTCGGTAAAGTTGGCCAAAGCGTGGGAGAGCAAAGGATGAAAGCCGGTAAGCGCGCCCATGCGCACGCACAACTCCTCGACGGCAATTCGGGAATGTCCGTTGGCGTAGATGTGGACCAATCCTCCACTGGCGATCGCATCCGCGAAGCCTTTCGCCACATCACGAAGGATCGCTTCCTGGGCCAAAACCCCGTCCCGAATTCGATCCAGTTGATTTGGAAAGGTGAACTCCATTTTCGGCTCCATCAGCGAATCAAAATGTCAGGCATCTCGTAAGTTCGTCCGTCGACAACGATTGGGACGGAGGGCCAATCTGAAGTGTGCGTCAAATTCTCGATGTGATCGCGGTAAACCAGGATGGTATCGAAGGAAAGTGTTCCTCGGATGATCGGGTTCCAGGCAAAAGCTTGGTGATCGAGAATGGGTTCTCTCGATCCGGGAACGGCGATCCACTCGCGCTCCGCATAACCAATCGCGCCGCCCTGATGATGGGCTCGCCAGTCCTGCGCAAAGCCTGCATCGGCGTACCACTGCTTGGCCATGTCGATCATCTGGCCGCCGGTAATTCCAGGCTTTGAGTTCGCCTGGTAATGCGCGCTGATCATCATGGCTACCTGAAGCTTGTGCTTGAGGTCAGGATCGAGCGGGCCGAAATGCACAAACCGCGCCACCGACGCGACCAGTCCCCACCTGCGAGCGCATACGTTTACGATGGCGTACTTCTTCAGCGGAAGATCTGTGGGGGTGTGGTGATAGTAATCAGACACGCGCCGATCGACTCCCATCAGCAAAACCGTCGGGCGCAGGCCGCGACGCATCAGTTCATCCGACGCCATGACTTCGATCTGCTTCTCGTTGAGTCCAGGCTGCAGGTGCCGGCAGACCGCGATGACCGCCTCCGTCGCCTGCGTTCCGACCCACCGGTATTTTTTGATTTCTGACTCGGTAAGCTCGTAACGCAGTGGAGAAAATTCTGCGGCTACGGTCTTGAGGTCGCCGTAGGGTACATCCGTGCCAACGGGTTCGCCGTGCGCCAGCTTATGAATGATTTCGAGCTTAGCGTCTGGCACGGTCTGATCTGCATACCAGTCGTATCCTTGAGGGGTATAGCCCAGCCCCGCGAGATCTTCATTTACATGTCTGGAAACTTCCCCGTTTTCGCCGACGATATATTTGCGGCCGTCATCCATGATCAGCAGCGAGGCGGCTCCAACTTCGCTGGTGAGCACAATTTCGTTGTCGGCGATTCCAGCGGTAATCCACGAGAAATTGTTTACCCGAGTCAGGAGTATGCCTGCGAGATGCTGCGCCCGCAGAAACGTCTGCACTCGATTCATCTTGACATCGATTTCGCCAAGCAGCTCTTGCCGCGTTACCGGGTCAGGCGGCAAGTTCGGTTCTGTGAACACGAATGCCCGCGCCTTATACGGTGCGAATGCAGCCCATAACAAACTAGAAATCAGAACATAGCGAATACGGCGGCGCACTTAGTTTCCGCCTTTCGTGTTTGGCCCGGAAAGTTGACGAAACAATTCGGGGTCGAAATCCCTGAGTCCGAAGATTCCCTTGAGCTGACTTGTTGCCACCCAAGGCAGCCAGCCGCGATGCAGTCCGAATCCGCGAATCGGCGCCATACTCCAATGCTCCTGCTGCCACCCGGGGCCTTTCAGATCATAGGTACGCCCCGGAATAGCAGTCATGTTCTTGGTGTCATGGAGCAGAAGGGTTGCGATCGCCATGTAATGCGGGTCACCGGTCCAGCGGCCGAGCCGCGCATATTCATCCACATCGAACGACATATAGTCATCCGTCAGGGAGTGACCGGTGGCGATGAGCTGCACTCCGTACGTAGGCACGCCTTTTTTCCAATGGAGCGATTTATCGTCCTCATCGGCGGGCATCGGAACATTCCATAAGTAGATGTAAGTCTCCGCGTAATCAGCCGCGACACGCGCGCGGTCGAGCCATTGCGAATCCTTCGTGGCTTCATACAGCGCGAGATACGCCTCGGTCGAGAGTGTGCCAGCTTCCTTGTCCAATACATCGGGATTGTCAATCGTGCCTCCGACGAACTGGCCTCCGGATTGCCCATGCGTCCATACGAAATCGGCAGCGCGCTCGGCCGCCTTGAGATAGCGAGGGTCTCCAGTCTCCTGACCTAGCAAAACCAGGAACGGAACCGGATTGTAGCTGGATGCAGGAGAAGCGTCCGCGACTGCGCCGGTGACGGGCACCCAGGATCGCGGAAATCCTCCTTCGGATTGCTGCTGGGTGAGGAGCCAGTCTCCAAATTGGCGAGTCCACGCCAGCCAATCGGGATGCGAGATTCCGTGCAACTTCTCCCGGCGATAGGCGCGCAGCGTCGCCTTCATGTCATCCCCGAAGGAACGAAGATAGACGCAATGATTACGCGGAATGGCCAGCTCGGGTTCTCCTGTGTTGATGTCAAAACCCTCGCCCACAGGCGGATTCATGCGCAGTCGCACGAATGAGTGGAAGATGGCTAGTCCGAAATCGCGATCACGCGACGCACGCTGGGCGTCCGGATCGGTTTGCGCGTCGGCCAGGAGAAACTCTGCCGACTCAAGATTTTTGCCGGTGAAACCCATAATGGCGTGCGGATCCCTTGGTGGTTCTTCGCCCGGCACGGAAGATATGAAATTGGGGATTCCAGCGCGGTCGCCGACAGTTGCAACCTGACTTGCCAGCACGTCGATGATGCTTCTCTGGATGACCGGAATATCTTGCCACGTCACCGGCGGCTTCAGGGTGTCGTAGGCCCACCGCCAGGCGTTGCGGTAATACGTCGGAAACTTCTCGCCGTTGGAGAAGCGGAACTCGACTCGATATTGCTGCGTCAATCCATTTTGGATGGGGTGGTAGCGCCGCCTCCACACGTGTTTCTGTCCATCAGGATATGTGTTGCCGGCGTAGGTGATTTCCCCTTCGCTGCCCGGAAACCAGAATCCCTGCTCATGGTGGCCCCCCGCCAGATGCGCACCCAAAGCGCCAAACTGATAACGTTCGTCCACCATGATTTGAGGGATGATGTCGTGGGAATCGGCTTTCGTGGTCGCTCCATTGGGGGTTGGATCCAGAACGGTCAGACCGGAGCCATCGGGAAAATGAACGCCGAATACCGGCGCGGGCAATCGGTCCTCACGTATTTGCACTTCACCATGACCCGATGCCGCGTAGGTATCGCTGCCGCCGATGGCCGCTGCCGAGAGATGGTTTGGACTGCCATAAATCATTCCTGGCGCAAAATAATCCACCTCCGATCGAGGATGCACTTCAGGGTGTGAAAAGGTAATGGCGCTGAGAAAAGCCGAGTTCGATTGACCTTCTACGGTCACTTTCCGGGAGAGTTGGATCTCGCTTCCGTTGACACTCCACCGGTCTTCAACCGTGAAGCGAGTTTTATCCGGTCCAGTGATTCGCACAGTGCCCAGGGCCCCGCCGGACGAAATCTCGAACTGGTCGTAACCAGACGACTGGTGGGAAATCGTATCCGGCGCGCGATAGAACTCGAACGCAACCGGCTGCGGCTGTGAGACAGAAGCCATGCCGGCGCCGTTCACCGCCAGCCCCCACTTTCCTTGCGTCATGATCGCAATGAACTTCGCATTCTCTCCTATTCTTCCAATCTCACGTTGATCCGGAGTGGCGCTCTTCGAGACAACAGGCGAAAGCAGCGCGCACATCACCATCAACCAGACGCTTCGGCGTGCCATCATCGTGTTTTCCTTCCTCTGTCGAGATGACCTGTTCACCACAACCACCAATTCAGTGCGATACAGACGGCCAGAATTGCAGCCGCAAAACCCCACGGGCCCAAAAGAATATTTCGTTCTCCCGGCGCCCGAGGTTGCCGCACGTACACGAGCCCGGTTAATTCCGCGATCGGCTTCTTCTTCGTCATCAGGCTCACCACAACCGTTACGACGAAGCAGGTGCCCCAGCCCACCATGGCCCCATAAAAATTCGCCGACATGTCACTGCCGTAAGGAAGGATGTGCGCGCTATAAGCCAAGTGATGAAGCAATGAAGCCAGGGTGCCCATAAGCAGACCCCAGAATCCTCCCCGGGGCGTGGCCCATGTAGTGAACATTCCCAGCAGAAATGTGGCGAACAGCGGAGCGTTGAAAAAGGAAAACAGTAGCTGCACATAGTCCATCAAACTGTTAAAGCGCAGCACGATGAAAGCCGTTCCAATGCTCAGGACCGCTGCAACCACTGTCGCTACTCGGCCGACGGTTATGTAGTGTCGGTCCGGCCTATCCGGCACCATGTAGCTCTGATAGAGATCGTATGTCCAGACCGTATTGAACGCCGTGATGTTACCCGCCATGCCGGACATGAAGCTGGATAACATCGCGACCACGCCCAGTCCCAGCAGGCCGTGTCCGTAGTACCGGGACATGAGTGCGGGCAACGCCAGGTCGTAACGCTCCGCCAAACCCTTCGGTATAAGAATGATTGCAGCCAGGCCGGGAACCACCACGAGAGCCGGAAAAAACAATTTCGCAACCGCTGCGATCAGTGGAGTCTGCACAGCGGCGGTAACATCGCGCGCGGCCAGGGCGCGCTGAACCAGCAGAAAGTCCGTACACCAGTAGCCGCAACTGAGCACAAATCCCAGCCCGAAGACGATGCCGACGACATCCATCGTCGAACCGAAAGGTTGAGCAAGGCTTAGCCCTTTCCAGGTATGGCTGAGATCAGGCGGAAGCGCTGCCCTTAGCCCCGCGATGCCATGAAAATCTCTCAACACGAAGAACGCCAGCGGGGTGAGTCCCAGAACAATCAGGACGAATTGGAGCACCTCGTTGTAGATGGTCGCGGTGAGTCCCCCGAGAACGACGTAAGCCAGAACAAAAGCGGCCGCGATAACGACACTCGATCCGAAACTCCATCCCAGTAAAGAACGCAAGATGAGGGCCATGGCATACAGACTGATCCCGGAAACCAGAACCATCATCACCGCGAAGGAAACCGCGTTGAGCACCCTTGTGGCCTCGTTGTAACGAAGCTTCAGGAACTCCGGTACGCTTCGGGTGCGGCTGCTGTAGTAGATGGGCATCATGAACAGCCCCAGAAACAGCATGGCCGGGATTGCTCCCACCCAATAGAACTGGTTCGCGCGCGCGCCATACTTGGCGCTGGTGGAGACCACTCCCATAATCTCGAGCGCACCCGAGTTCGCCGCCACAAATGCGATTCCGGTTACGATGGCGGGAAGCGATCGCCCCGCCTGAAAATATTCAGAGCTGCTGACCATACGGCGCCGCAGCCTGAGACCGATCAGGACAATGAGCGCAAAGTAGCCAACAATAATCGCGTAATCGGCAACGTTAAGGGTGATCGCGTGCAATTGGCTCCCGTGGCCCCGAAAGCGGGCCTGACTTTTAAGGTGTTGCAGGATGAAGGCTGCTTGGTGTTTCCAGGGTTGCTCCCATCTTCAGGAGCGCATCCCGCAAATCCGAGTAACGCAACTCTCGCGGCGTGCATTTCGAGTTCGAACACAGCGCGGCGGCAGTCCCGGCAGCCTGGCCCATCGCCATGCATTGGGCCATGCTGCGTACCGATGCATGCGCGTCATGAGTGGCGGAGAAGCATCGTCCAGCCACTAAAAGTCCATCGACTTTCTGCGGCAACAGCGTTCGATAAGGAATGGAAACGGTCTCGCCATCCGGAAGATAGGCCCACTTGGTGGTTGATCCGGCATGGTGATCTTCGATGGGAGCGCCGCACAGTCCGATCCCATCGTCGAACTTGCGCGCGCTCAAAACATCGTCGCGGGTCAGGCGGTACGCGCCGTAGATGCGGCGGGTCTCTCTCACCCCGATCTGAGTACTGAATGCAACGATGCGAGCGTTCTTGTATCCCGGAACGAAGTCGCGAAGAAAACGCTCGTATTCCAATGCCTGGCTTCGCCCTTCAATCTCGGCGGTGGTCAGGGTCTTTGGGTCGGTCGGGTCCGCTATGGAAACGCGGGTAAGAACAGTCGCCATCACTCCGACAATCGGCGTGATGTGCACGCTACCCTCTCTTCGGGGCAGATCGTATTTGCCACTTTCTGCCGCTTGCTTCAACATCTCGAGGAAAGTGGCGCGTGGAACTGCCTTGGCCGCGGCGTTGTCGACATTCGCCAGCCTGAAGGTCGTGGTAAGCGTTTGGGCCGGATCAATATCGCCAGCGCGTTCGAAGGGCGCTCCGCAGCGCGCAACAATGTCCGCATCGCCCGATGCGTCTACCACAATGTCCGCCTTGATCAGCCCCAGCCCGGACTTTCCGTCGACGATCACTCCCACGATCCGGTCGCCTTCCAATACGACATCCGTAACGAAGGTGTGTAACAAAATGTCGACTCCGGCTTCCAGAGCGAGCCGTTCCCAGGCCACTTTGAGAAACTCAGGGTTGTAGGTAATTCCGGTTCCCGCACCGAAGGTATTCGGACGCTCAATCACCTGGTCAATTTTTTTTAGACCGGCGATGACGTCGTCGGGCACTCCACTGACTACTTTCCGGGCAACGCTCCCCGGAGTATAGAAGCCGTAAAAAGTATCGAGCACCATGGTGCTCGTGCCACCCAGGAATCCGTAACGTTCAATCAGCATGACCCGCGAGCGGGACGCTGCTTGTTGCGAAAGCCGCGCGGCCGCCACTGCAGCCGTAGCGCCGGCCGATCCTGAGCCAACGACAAGGATCTCGGGAGAAGCTAACACCGGTATTTGCTTGCTATATGTGTACATCGGCATTCACTCGGTCACCCGCCTCTCGCGCCGAACCAGATCGCGGATACAGATCCTTCAATCTTGGGTAAAGTTCGATATAAGTCTTGAATACTTTTTGATACGCGGAATGACGCTCTGGATCTGGCCTGTAGATCTGGCGTTGCTTGGCGTGCGCTGCCTGCATTGATTCGACAGACGAAATCAGCTGGGCGCCTTGTGCCGCCAGAATCGCACTGCCGAGCGCGGCGCCGGCGCTCTCATCCATCACCCGGACCGGTAACGCGGTTACGTCGGCGATGATCTGACAAAGCAGCGTGTTCCGCGTCGGCCCGCCCACAGCGACCAGGCATTGGGGAGCCGCATTGACGGTTTTGGCCAGTGAGAGATTGTGCTCGATTGCCAGCGCATTGCCCTCAAGAACCGCCCGGATCAGGTGCGCTCTTCCCATCTCCGCGTTCAGGCCAAAGAACACCCCGCGCGCATAACCATCATTGATCGGCTGCAATTCTCCGGCCAGGTACGGTAAAAAAATCAGGCCATCCGCACCCGGAGAAATTGTGCTCGCCTCGCCCATGAGGTCGTTCACCGCTTCGCGCGAAATGGCCGTGGAAGTGCCTGAAAGAATCTTCCCGATCCACTGCGTTGCCAGGCCGCCCGAACTCAATGAGCCGCCTATCAACGTCCAATCGCGCAGCACGTGCGGAAACGCCAGCAACTGGGGGTGGATGACGGGATGACGCATAGGCACATTGACGGTGTTGGCTGTGCCCAACGACAGCTGCCCCGTATCCGATGTCAACACTCCCATGGCGAGCCCAGCCGAACTCGTATCTTCTCCTCCGGCAACAACAGGCACACCCTGAGGAATGCCGGTGTGAGCGGCCGCATCCTCGGTAATTTTTCCGATAACGGCATCCGAGGCAGCCAGCTCGCAATAGACGGACGCAGGCAAATCCATCAAGCCCAGCAGCTCATTCGACCACCGCCCGCGCGCCAGATCGTAGCCAAGCAGAATGCCGCCGTCCGAGTGGTTCATCACGGCACTTCCAGTCAGCCGATAGGTAACGAAGGCGGTAGTCGTGAAAGCCTTCCAGCAACGCGACCAAATCTCAGGTTCGTGCCGCCGAATCCAGCGCAGTTTGGGTTCAACGTTGTAGCTGGCAGGCAGTTTTCCACTAATCGAAACAATTCTCTCTCCGTGAGAAATCTGCAGCTGTTCGGCATCGT
Source organism: Terriglobia bacterium (assembly GCA_963822555.1). Taxonomy (GTDB): domain Bacteria; phylum Acidobacteriota; class Terriglobia; order Terriglobales; family Acidobacteriaceae; genus JAIQFF01. The sequence goes on along the minus strand of CAWGHY010000002.1, from coordinate 309,923 downwards.
CCGCGCAACGGCGGTCGAGCCAAAGAATGGCTGGGCGCAACACGCGCGCCTGAGCGTCCAGAAGTACGGCGCCAACTCCTTGACCGCTCACCGCCACCGCCGCGATTCTCTGTTCCGCGCCCGGGTGCTCGCGGAACAGCGTACGGGTTGCCAAACCCAGCGCTCGCCACCAGTCCTCTGGATCCTGCTCCGCGTATTCGGGCCGCGGCGACTGATATTGATAAGAGGACGAAGCCTGCCACAATATTTCGCCGCGCGAGTCCGCGAGAACAACTTTGGTAGTTCCCGTCCCTACATCAATGCCCAAAGCCAGGTCTGGTGCTCGGCTCATGCGACACTCGCAAAGGCGAACGCTCGCGCCGGATTCTTAACCAGAATCTGCTGAATTTCCTTGGGACTGAATCCCTCATTTCGCAAACGCGGCACAAAGTGCTCAAGCGTATAAGCAATCCCAGGTCCGCCTCCATAGGCTTTCCAGTAGGAACGCCGAGCCATATCGCCGCCTAACAGGACGTGGTCTCCCAAGTTCGCTTCGAACATGCCGCGCATCAGCGCAATGAGCGTGGATTCAGGGAAGTACTTCACTCGACCCGGGCCGTCATACTCAAGAAACGCACCCGCTTGCGCAAGCTCGCGATGCACATACAGATCCGGATTTCGATCCATGTGCGACAGAACCACATGCTGTGGAACAACGCAGTGCGATTCCAGCAACCGCAGCTGTTGCATTCCCATCGTGCCCAGCTCGGTGTGAGTAAGCACCGGCGAACCAGTGGCACGGTGCGCAATGGCTGCGGCTTCAATCGCTAGCTGGGTCGCGTGATTGATCAGCTGATAGTCCGATGCCACCTTGACGACGCCCGCCTTCGCCTCGCTGCGCTTGACCAGCGGACCGTCATATCCGTTCTGGTCCATACCAATCTCAATTTCGTCGATGAATAGCTTCGCTATTTCCTCCGCTGAGTAATGGAAGCGCCAGTGCGAGTCCAGGTAATACTTCGTCTTGTGAAAACCGGTGGCGCCAATAATTCTTACGGCGCTGTCACGGGAAACGGCGCGCAAACCGTCGGGATCGCGGCCGATGCCGATGGGAGCCGTATCGACGACGGTCCCGCCCCCGAACCCACGGAAGTCTCTAAGCTCCTCCACACCTTTCTCCACGCTATCGAGGCGGAAATCCGGCTCCCGCACCAGGATCAAGCCACTGCGAATCAGAACGTGCTCGTGTGCATTCGTAATGCCGAGCGTCGCGGCATCCACATCTCCCAGAACAGTCCTCACTTTAGCCATCACTATCCTCTTCCGGCGGTAAGCGGCATTCGCTGCGTCCCTGAAACCGGGAGCACGCCGGATGCGGAGCGCGGACGCCCCCGTAAGGTGACTTGATATTGATATCGATCTCCCCGGGAGGCGACGACCGCCAACTCCAGAGGCGTGCCATCTTCCAGATAACTGATTCGCCGGACGCTCAGCACCGGCGCCTTGCGCTCAACCCGGAGCGCATCGGCTTCTTCCTCCGATGCGGGACGGGTGCCCACTGTGTCCACACTCATCACCGGCGTCAGGTCATAATCGCGCTCTAGGACCTCATACAAAGACTCTTCCGTGAATTTGTGCTGGTGAAATCCAGGAATGAGCCGCGATGGAAGATAGTTGATCATGTATGAGATGGGCTCGCGGTTGGCCAGTCGTACCCGCTCGATCCGTATCACCTCTTCACCCTCATTCAGTCGAAGAGCTTCGAGGATGTGAGTCGGCGCCTTCTCTCGCCGCACTTTGCGGTGCACGGTCTTGGGAACGAACCCGAGCGTGCGGAGCTGCTCCGTCCAACTGGTGATCCGGCTCAATTCATGTGTCAACTTGGGGCGCTGGACAAAAGTGCCGCGCCCCTGCTGCCTGGTCAATAGGCCCTCGGCGACCAAATCCTCAACGGCACGTCTCACGGTAATCCGGCTGGCCCGGAATTTTTCTCCCAACTCCGCTTCTGCCGGAATGGGATCCCCCGGCTCCATCTGCGCCAGCTGTGACCTGAGCTTCTCTCGAATTTGCACGTAGAGCGGGATCCCGCTCATTTGATCGAGTCTCATCTAAATTTCTCCGTGGCCTTTTGCCGGTGCCATGTTATTTTCTGTTTTGCCTCGCGAAGGCAAGACATCATAACATCATGACGTTATGATCTATCGGCCAAAAAAATGCAAAATTGAGGACTCTATGAAACCTACAAAGTGCAGGCCGGTTCTTGTCTTCCTGCTATGTGTTTTCCTGGGCAGCCGCCTGCACGGGGCTCAAGGCGAAAGTCCCGCTTCCGCCCTAACGTCGATCAGGATTGACGCAAGCCGGCCCGCCGGCTGGAAAATACCGAGATCGATTTTTGGAACTTTCCTCGAACCCATTGGCAATTCAACCTACGGAGGCTTGTGGGCCGAAATCCTGCAGAATCCAAGTTTTGAAGGCGGTCTGTGGAGCGCACCAAGAATTGCCGAGATGATCCGTGACGAACCCCTGCTGGCGCGCTCCTCCGAAATGGCCTTGCCGCTCCCCTGGGAACCTCTCGATTACACGCAAGGTTCGCGCTACGCGCCCGAGTGGAATGATGCCGCCAACTCTTACCGGTCACTGATGATCATGGCCCTGCCCGATAAGCAGACTGGAATTCGGCAGAGGGTTTACCTGCCGGTTCACCGGGTGCTGCATTACCAGGGCAGCATCTACATCAAGCATCTCAGCGGACCCGGCGAGGCCGAAGTGTCGCTACGAGAACATGATCGCGGTGACAAGATCCTCGTCTCCCGCAAAATCCCGCTAACCGGGAATGACTGGCAGCGCTACGAATTCGAACTCGACCTGTCGCCCCATCAACTGCGGCCGCTGCAGCCGGCGGATTTTGTTATCGCGGTCAGCAACGAGACCCGGGTGCTGGTCGATCAGGCATCGCTCGTGCCCGGCGATGCGCTGGATGGTATGGATCCCGACATGATTTCCATGGCGCGGGCGTTGAAAACATCGATCGTGCGCTTCGGAGGAAATTTTACTTCGGCATACCACTGGCGCGACGGAGTTGGTCCGCGTGACAAGCGTTTCAGTATGCTGAATATCGCCTGGGGAATTCCCGAGTACAACCAGTTCGGAACAGATGAATTTCTCCGCTTCTGCCAAGACATTGACGCACAGCCTCAGATTGCTCTCAACCTCGGGACGGGCACCCCTGAAGAGGCGGCCGCTTGGGTGCAATACGTAAATGCTCATTGGGGAAATCAATCCGGCGGGCTCCTCTGGGAGCTCGGCAATGAGCTCTGGGGGAATTTTCAGGTTGGCTATCCCACTCTTCCCAAAGTGGCGGAGCGCACACAGGCGTTCAGCGCTGCAGTGAAGAAAGTTGATCCGCACGCGCGCCTGATCGCGACGGGCGGAGATCCAGACGGCTTCGAAGCCTGGAACTCGGCGCAGTTGGCAACGGGTCCCAATACATTTGACTATCTTTCCACACACTTCGTAGTAACTACCGGCGCAACGGTAGCTCAGAATCCATCGCCCGATTTCGTGGCCAGGGCAACATTCGCCCTGCCGGTTGAACTCGATCGCAGGTTGCGAAAGATGCATCAGCAAATCCAGGAATCGCCGTCACACAATTCGGTGAATACGGCGTTCACCGAATGGCTCTTCTACGCCCCAGACGACACGTATCCGCGTTACGACAACATGGGAGGCGCCGTCGCTACAGCCGGATTCCTGAACATGCTGCTCCGCAACGCAGACATCGTTCCGGTCTCTGACATGACCGGACTGGTGGAGTTTGGAGGAATCTGGAAAAAGCGTGGCAAGGTTTTTGGAGTACCCGCCTATTGGGCGTTTAAGATGTATTCCACCGCCGATGTCAGCCGGCCCATCGAGGCCCGGACTGATGGCGAGACTTACAGAGTGGAGCAAGGCTCGAACCGTCTGCCCGACATTGCGGATGTTCCGTATCTGGACGTGGTGGCAACGTTGAACGAATCGGGCAGTACACTCACCCTCTTCTGCGTGAACCGAGATCTAACCCGCGATATTCCCGCCAGGATTCAGATCGCAGGCTTCCGGCCGGCATCGGTCGCCCATGCGAGCTCGCTGTCTGCCGGCAGCATTTACGAAAAAAACGATGAGATGGAGCCCGAGCACATCCATCCCGAGGAAAGCTCGTTCCCGATATCATCTCCAGAGTTCAAATACACATTCAGGCCGGCAAGCCTGACGGTGATTACCTTGACGAAGTAGAAGTTGGTGGTGCATCGCCGCACAATTCTGTTGACAAACTTTTTTCTCGATGTAATCGTTTGCATCGGCAGCTGGAGGATTCGATGAAGCGCTTTCGCTTACCCGCCTGGTTCCTGATCTGTTTCTTCGCGCTTTCCGCAAATAGCCTGGCCGAATCACAACGCTGGACCGAGGCGAAGGCCAACGCGTGGTATCAATCACAGCCCTGGCTGGTGGGAAGCAACTACATACCAGCCAACGCGATCAACGAACTCGAGATGTGGCAGGCAGCCACTTTCGATCCTCAGCAGATCGACAAGGAACTCGGCTGGGCCGAAGGCCTGGGCATGAACACCATGCGCGTGTTCCTGCATGACCTGCTCTGGCAGCAGGATGCCCCCGGCTTCAAACAAAGAATCGACACTTTCCTTTCCATCGCTGCCAAACACCACATCCGTCCCCTGTTCGTACTTTTTGATTCCTGCTGGGATCCATTTCCCAAGCTCGGGCCTCAGCATCCGCCTATTCCCGGCGTGCACAATTCGGGATGGGTGCAGAGCCCGGGGGCGGCGGCGCTCGTGGATCCGTCGACGTATCCGAGATTAAAAGTTTATGTGCAGGGTGTCGTGGGTGCATTCGCCAACGACCCGCGAATCCTGGGTTGGGATCTTTGGAATGAGCCGGACAACGACAATGACGGCTCCTACGGCACAATGGATCCTAAGAACAAAAAAGAGTTGGTCACAGCCCTGCTGCCTCAGGTTTTCGAGTGGGCCCGGGCAATGAATCCCACTCAACCGCTCACCAGCGGTGTCTGGGAAGGTGATTATTCGTCTCCCGAAAAGCTCAATGCGATGCAGCGGGTTCAACTGGAGCAGTCCGACGTAATCTCGTTTCACAACTACGATTGGCCGGAAGAGTTCGAGAAGCAAGTTGTCTGGCTCGAGGCTTATCACCGCCCCATTATTTGCACCGAATTTATGGCGCGCCCGGCTGGCAGCACGTTTGACGCGATTTTGCCGGTGGCCAAGAAGCTCCGTGTGGGAGCCATCAACTGGGGATTCGTGGTGGGCAAAACCCAAACCAATCTGCCGTGGGATTCGTGGTCCCGGCCCTACGTGCTCGAGAAACCACCCGTATGGTTCCATGAAGTTTTCTATCCGGATGGAAAGCCATATCGAGAGCGCGAAGCGCAGATCATTCGTGAGCTGACGGGCAAGTCTGGCGCGAAACCTTCCGGTAGCAACTGATTTTAATTCTCCACGTCCCCGGATGGCCGGGGGAGCGGAGTTCCGGTGGGCAAGGGCTTGCCGAAATCAGGAGTGCCGTCGCTCTTCCATGTGAAAGGCTGGGCGCGGGGAGATCTCCGCGGTCCGCATCCCTGGCCCGACTCCGAGTTTGCGTGGTAAAGAATCCAGCTCTCCTTCCCGTCGCGCGATTGGAAGAATGAGTTGTGTCCAGTCGCGTAAACCCCGTTTTCTGGAGCAAATTGAAACACCGCTTGCGGGGATTTTTTCCACGAAGATGGGTCGAGCAGGTCGGTTCCGGATATGGCAGTGAGCATGCCCAGTTCATAATAGTCTGTCCAGCACGCGCTGGCAGAGTAGATCAGGAAGATTTTGTCGCCGTGCTGAAGAATCTCCGGACCTTCGTTGACATCAATGTGCGGCGGATCACCCGGCTGTTTCTTCTGGTCAACATCCCCTACTTTTTCCCAGGGATATTCCGGCGTCGAAACTCTCGTGCGAGCCGATTCTACCGTCCACGGATTCTTCATCCGCGCAATGTAGATACTCTGAGTACCATTCGTATCGCCTTCCCAACCTGACCAGATCAGGTAGAGCTTGCCCTGGTCTTCGAAGACCGAACCATCGATGGCCCAACGATCCGAGGCGTCGGCGACTTTGCCTTTGAACGTCCACTCCCCGGCCAGCGGATCGGGCGAAGCGTTCTCGACCACCCACAAACGATGAGTCTGGTTCGTGCCGGCGTCAGCGGCAAAGTAGATGTACCACTTGCCGTCGAGAAAATGGATTTCCGGTGCCCAGATGTCGTGAGAATAGGGGCCAGTCGCGGGCGGCGTCCAGACAACTTTCCTGGTTGCGTTCTTCAGATCCACCACGCTCCGGGTTTTCCAAAGCGTCAGATTGTTCTGGGTGCTGTTTGTGTAGTAGTAGTAGCCATCTTTGTAAGTCACCCAGGGATCGGGTCCGGAAGGCAGCAAGGGATTGGTAAATGTTCCGGGAGACTGTGCCAGCGCGCCGCCGCACAGGCACATCAGCAGAATCGAATGGACTGCACGCTTCCCGCACAGCAATAATCCACCCAACATCCCCTGGCTCCCCTAGTTTTTTGCCGATGTCTTGCCGGTCAGCTCGCGAATGATTTCAGCCTCACGCTCGCGGTAAGGCGTGCCGTCGGCGTAGAGCACATCGTGAAACCAGACCGTGGGCGGGGTCTTTACGTAGGGTCGCTCCCATGAGTCCCAAGGCAAGTTGGTTTGTGTCTTCCCCACTACGAATCCCCAGTTGATGGCTGCCACGTGGTGCTTTTTCGCGATGGGTAAAATCGTATCGAAAGTGCTTCCCGCTGACCGTGCCATATATTCCGTGCAAATTACGGGGCGATTGTATTTTTCCAGCCCGATCACGTGTTTCTCAAAATCCTCAGGCCAGCTGTAGTTGTGAAACGAAATAACATCCGACTCTCTTAATTGGATTTCGGTCACCGGAGTTGGTTTCTCCGTCCCGATCGGAATGAAATTCTGCTGAAAGGTTCCGCTGGTCAGAGGCTGCGATGGATGCGCCTCGCGGGCCCACACAAACACTTGCGGCAGCAGGGCGATCACCTCCGGGCTGCTGGCCGGCTCGTTCCAAACATCCCAGGCCACGATGCGTTTGTCATTCGCGAAGGCGCCAACCACGCCGTGCACATATGCTTTCAACCGTGGGTATTGCGCAGGATCTTTGAGCGCAGGCAGGCCGGGGCCCTGCACCCATCCCGAGTTGTGCACGCCCGGGATCGGTGGATGCTGCGGCCCAAGCTTTGGCTCCGGCTCCCAGCACGAGTCGAACAACACGAAGACCGGGTGGACGTGATGCTTGTCCGCAATGGTCAGGAAGGTGTCGATACGTCGCGTGAATGCCGCCGAATCCTGTTGCCAGAGCAGGTCGTGCAGGAAGACGCGCATGGTGTTCATGCCCAGTCCTTCGGCCCAGCCCATCTCCTTGTCGATCTGCTGCGGATCGAACGTCTCGGCCTGCCACATTTCCAACTGGTTGATGGCATTCGTGGGAACGTAATTGCCGCCGACCAGCCAGGGCTGCTGCGCGTACCAGGCGTTGGCTTGAGCTTCAGACCAGCGCTGCGCGTATCCGTTACTCCACGCAATCAGCAGAAAAAATGTCAGCGCCGCCAAAGTGGCTGTCGTCTTCGTGTATCTCTTCATGGGAACCGTCCTTGTTGTTTCGCTGCAATCAACTCAGTGTTGTGCCGGAACCTGTGCCTGGGATGACCATTTCTTCCAGAGCTCGGGAGCGGCGATGAGCGGGATATACACTCCACCAACGACGGAGCGTGCCTGAAAGCCGGATTGTTTGGCGTCGCCAGTCGAATACCAGTCAGTCATCGGAACCCGGCTCGGCGTTTCGTTGACGAACCGCTGCAAGGGAGCGATCAAGGTCAGAAAGTCATCGTGATTCTCGGCCAGCGTCGCCGTCCACACTTCCCAGTCGAGCTTGGTGTAGTCGCGCCGGTTATCCAGCGGCAACCCATACTTATTCAGATGGGCCTTATAAAATTGGATCTCGGTTTGCACTACCTTCGCCGGAATCAGGTTGAGACCCAGAATACGGTCCCAGACCAAATTGTATTTCTGGCTCCAGGTGCCAGGTTTGTCGAAAGCGAGCCTGTAATGATCGCCATCCTGCGCCATCTGCTCCCAGCGGTTCGCCATATCCTGCGCTAGCTGACGGTAGGTAGTCGCTTCGGCTTTTCGTCCGGTCATGTCCGCCAGGACGGAGTAACCGCCGAGCGCCAGAATGGCTTTGATCGAAAGATTGGCGTTGTGCGCAAGGTGCCCGGCGAAATCGTCAGTCGAGAGTTGATTCCCCGGGTCCATTCCCTCCTTGCGAAGAAATTCCGCCCACTGCTGCAACTGCGGCCAATAGCGGTTCGCGTAGTTAGCGTTGCCTTCGACTTTTGCCAGCGCCGCGAACATCAGTAGCATGTTGCCGCTCTCTTCCACCGGCATCTGATTCTCGATCGTCCGTTCGCCTCCGCCGTAGACCTGGCCGTTGGCTTTCGGGTATGTGCCCAGATCGTGCGGTGCGAAAGGAAAGTGCCAGCGCCCGGTCTCGGTATATTCCATCAACGGATCGAGTTGAGCTTTCAAAAGCGCCGGATTGAAAAGCAGGAAAAAAGGTGAAGATGGATAGATCACGTCCACGGTTGCAATGCAGCCGTTGCTGAAATTCTCTTTGGGAAAGAGCATCGGGCGTCCATCGATGTCGGCGACCAGCTTATGCGCCGCAATGGTCTCGCGAAAAGCCAGCTCCGCGACTTCTGCGTAGGCTTCTCCTCCCACCCGGAGCAGGTCGCGCCTGATTTCATCATCGAACTGCCGGGTTTTCTGATCGAGGCCGGGGTAATTCTGTTCTGCGCTTTCCAGTAGCTGCCCAACCGTCATCCCGTTGCGGCGCCAATAAGGACGCATCCAGCGGTTCAGGAATTCAATGGAATAAATGTCGTCGTAGGCCAGCAGAACGTGGCGCGATGACGCCGTGGCGCCCACCTGCCCGAGATCAAACACCGACGCCAGCACGGTTCTACGATCCGCCCGCCGAGGCATATCCATATCGTCGACCGACAATGCCTTGCCGTCGGCGAATTGCGCTTCGATATCGTCGCTCAATTGTGCGGACGCGCTTGCGCCCGCATGGTCGGGTACAGCCAGCAATAAAGATCCCCAGTCGATGCGAAGATCGTCACCCGATTTCTGCAGCACAGGCTGCTCGAAATCGGAAGCCCGCAGGACAGTCATTGCTTTGAGCCGGGAACGCGACCACACCACGTCCTGTGTTCCTGTATCGACGGCGAGGGCCGCATCGGCGGCGAACAATAATTGAACCGTGTGCGGTGTGGCGTCCCGCGAGTGCGCCGTCATGGTGATGTACGTCACGGGCCGCGACATCAAATCAGGATCGCTCGGAAGCACGGGAGACAGGAAATCTACTTCCAGTGAAATCCCCTGTCCGGCAAATTGGTAAATCGAGTGCGTGGCTGTCAGCTTCAGACCTGTCTGCGGCAAAGCGGCTACGGTGCGGGGAGCGTCTCCCATCCAGCGAAAAACGTTTCCGTCGATGCGAACCAACCCGGTGAGACGTTGCGGTTTGCCCGTCCAATGGCGGGTAGGACTGCCGTTCAGATCGTCGGTCGTGGACCAGATGCTGAAATACGGATCATGGGTAACCAAAGGAACCGCCGGCGGTCGAAGCGTTTGCGCCAGAGCCAACGTGCTGAACAGCATGAACGCAACGAATGTGTTTCTCGAAAGCTGATGACGGCGCATAATGCATTTTCCTCGGTTGTGTCGTGCTGGGGAGAGAATTTAAAAGTGAACCGTACGCAAACGCGGCACAGTTTAATTCATCGGGACAAGAATGTAAACGTTTACGGCCACGCCGGCTAGTGATGGCTTAGGGTGGGGAATTTCAGGAGCGCAGAGTGACCACCGCGGCACTCGCGGCGGGAACACGAACCGGGAATCTGCCTCGGGATCCCGCGACCTCTTCTGTTTGGGCAGGCTTCCAGGAACCCGCGGGAGACACGCTTGCGCCGCCCAAAGTGACCCCGGATTTGCTCTCCAGCGAGGGCCCAGAGAGACGAACCAGAGATCCCTTGCGAAGTGATTTGTGTGCTCCTGGATCAATCACAATCGCCGCGTCATACGACGGCTCTTTATTGATGAGCGTGAGAACCATATGGTTCGGGTCGGGCTCGGTGGCGTAGACCTTAATGTTCTTGTCTCCTGCATCGATTGTGCTGCCGACGATGCGGCCCGCGCCTGGCTGCGCGAAGGCGAGCATCCCGTAGTACTCCGGCGCTGCCCAGTAGTGGCCCTGTTCATCGTCGCCGATGGGTGAGTATGAGCTGATGAAACCGCGCTGGTTGACCCCTGTCTCCATGTTCACGCCTGCGCACCCCGCGGACGCGAGAGTAAACATGAAATCGAGCACCCAGAGCGCCGCGGCCAGCGTGTCGCTCACTCCTGGCCTGCCGCCGCCGGAAAATGAATTCGTCTCACAGACCCGATACGGAACCCCGGAATGCTCAGTCGCGGCTCGCAGTGTCGCAAGAGTCGGAGCAAGCTTCGGATCGGTGCGAAGAAGCTTATCGATCGTGCTCGTCGGATTTTCTCCCTCGCGATAGTAATGGTGAGTCAGGAGCTTGATGTCCTTGCCTTCGTCACTGGCAAACCTCGTAACCCAGTCAGTTATCACCGCCGCGTCCGGCCCAGCGAAAACCATATCGGGGATAGCCTTGCGCAGCGCGTCCCGCCAGGCGCGATACTCGCGAAGGTAGTCGTCGTAGCCATAACCCCGCTGGCGATGACCGCCGCGGTGTGGAAACAGGTCGGGCTCATTGCCGATTTCAAATCCGAGCAGATGTTTTTTGGTCGCCGCGGTAACCGCCTTCGCCTCTTCAATCGCGTTTTCCAGGCTGCCATTTCCCAGGTTCAATCCCCAAATGAGAGTCCATCCGGTCGCATCGAGAAAAGTGCCAAGATCGCGCAGCACCGCCTGGTTGACGATCGATCCCGCCTTCCCTTCCGGCGAGGACAGGGGCTGGCCGTTTTCAACGTAGGAGGAGTAGTCCGAAGTGTTTCCACCGACCCGTATGACACCCTGTGTTCCCAGGGTCCGGACAAGTTGGACGTAAACTGCATTCTGAGCGCTCAGCAGGCCTGGGCGCGCCACCGAAGAAATCTCGTAGCCCAGACCCATGAAGTCCGGCGGGATCACGGCCAGCGTTTTTGTGGAATCGAGCGTGACCCGCATCTCGGGTGCGCTCGAAATTGATTGCAGGGCGCCGGCGAACTTCGACTGACTCATCGCAGCGGCTACCACACTTGCGGATTGGGCCAGGAACTGACGGCGATTCATGAGTCGTGACCACGCACAATATAGCTGATTCGCAAAAGTTCGCTTTACAACGGCGCGGGAGGCGGCTTGACCGGAGCATCAACCCACGTTCCTGTAACTTTGACCGGCCGGCGAAACAGCTTGCCGTTCTCAGCCACGTAGAGCCAGTCCGAATTCCTGCCGGCAAAAACAAGATCGGTAATCGCTCCGTGCTCGGGAGGATTCAAGATTCCCGCGACCCGTCCATTGGCTTCACAGTATTGAACACCGATAGGAGTCGCGAAATAAACCTGGCCGGCGGAATCTTCCACTACGCCTTGAACCCCGCTCATCCAACCCGCTTCCGGCATCTCCAGGCGATAGTAGGGCTCACCATTCATGAGCGAACCATCGGGCGCAATCTGAAATGACCAGCTAAATCTGGCTTGCCCATCCGAGACGATCAGCATGGCCTGATCGGGAGAAAGTGCCAGACCCGATGGAAGCGCAATTTCTCCTCCGTCATAAACCACGCGCACGTGGCGTTTTGCGTCGATATAACCGACCGTTTTTTGGACCGGGTCAGTGAAGTAGAGTGTTCCCTGGGCGGTAATCGCGATGTCCTTCGCCACGACATTTTCGGCAACTACTTTTTCATCGCCACCAGCACTGTAAACCACAATTCGTTTGAGCCCTGGTTGCGATGCGTACACGAGTCCGTCGGGTCCGACTCTGAGCGCCTTCGCCCCCCTCGAGTGATCTTTGAACAGCGTCACGCCGCCCTCGGAGTCGGACTTGTAGATGCGATCGCCTGCGGGGTCCGAAAAAAATACGTTGCCTTCCTTGTCGCCTGTGGGACTTGCCACTGAGCCGTAGGATTCCCCGATTCGTTGCCAGGGTTTATCCGCTGACACGACCGAATAAACCTTGCCGCGCGGATCCCATCCCGGCTGAGTCATAGCTGCGGGCTCATGAACAGTGATAGGCGCCGGATACCCACGCCACAACCAGCGTAGAGCCTCCGGCATGATGGCTGAGCTTTGTTCGATGTCGTGGCCTCCTGTGCCCATCTCCAGCCTGACGTCGTAACCGGTGGATTCGAACGCTTCGAACATGACCTGGTTATTGATGGGCCAACTTCCCGCAAAATACGTGCCGTAAGGTTCGGCGGGAACCAGGTGATCGTTCTTGCCATCCTGCAAAAAAATTCGTATTGGTTTTGGCTCAGTTTTCCGTATGAGAGCAGGCAGCGCATCAGCTCCTTTCATCGCGACATACGTTCCGATGAAACTGAGCACGCGATGAAACTGATCGGGCCGGTTCCATGCGGCGACAAACGAGCCCACGGCGCCGGTGCTAAGGCCGCAAAGTGCCCGGTCGTCCGGGCTTTTCGACAGGTTATATTTCTTTGCGACCTCGGGAATGAGCTCCTCAAGCAAGAAGCAGGAATAACGATCACTCAGAGAATCGTATTCGAAAATCCGCTCCGCGCGGTTCTGGGCTTTGTCGGAAACGGCCGGCAGCACACCGGGATCGATGAAAATGCCGATCAGCGGCGGCAGATCATGCTTCGCGATGAGATTGTCGAATACGACGGGAACCCGCACTTTGTCGATTAGAAACACGCTGCCGTCGAGAAAAACCATGAACGGCGTGGGCTTGGCCGCGTCGTACTGCGCCGGAACATAGATCGAATAGGTGTGCGGCGTACCCGGATAGAAAGCGCCAGCCTTAAGTTGATACTTCGCGACCGCGCCCTTGGGAACTCCGCTTTGAGGCTGTGAATCCGGGCCCAGAGAGTAATCCTGTGCGACGCCCAGCGCGGCAACTAAGATTATGACAAGACCGAGTCGCCTCATGAATGAGTGGACCTCTGACGGGAGAGTATATTCCGTCGGTCAAGGCGGGTATGAGGATGCCTTAGCGGCAGTCCGGGCTCCGCTTTCGAAACTCCGATCTATCAGTCAGGTTTGCAAACCAGCCAGTCTTGCACACCGGCTAGTTTGCATAGCGGGCGTTTATCTCCATAGAATATTCGCTGGGTTGAGCTTCGTTCGAGCTGTAAGGTCTATGTGGTGCTTGGGACAGGGAGTCAGCCGTCCAACCTGCCTAGGATTCTGAGCATCTTAATAAAGGTATTGGTTTGAGAGGTTTGTAATTGCGACAGAAGTTTCGCATAGCGAAGTGCACCGTTAAGCCCGACCACGATTCGCCGCCAGTCCAGTTTCCTGTCCCTGAAATAGCAAAGTTGTTTCCTGATCAATTCCGGGGAGAAACCGGTAATCTGGCACGCGGTCTGCACGGCGCTTGGCTGCACTTACGGCGGCCTATCGGGAAAGTGTCACCCGAGGAAGGTTCTATTATGAATAATTTCAAACGTGAGGCCCATTCATCGACTTCTTCGTGGGGCCAGCGAAGTTTGGCGTTTCTCTTGTCATTAAGCCTGTTGTTTTTTGCTGTACCTCAGCAATTGTTGGCGCAAGACACCGCAGCTCCAGCACAGTCTGCGACAGCGCCTCCCTACACCCAGCAAACTCCCGAGCAGTTGCAGCAACTGGTGGCGCCGATTGCGTTGTACCCGGATTCACTGGTAGCCCAGATCCTTGCTGCAGCCACGTTCCCCGAGCAAGTGGTCGAAGCCGACCGCTGGGTGCAGACGCATTCCGATTTAAAGGGCGACGCTTTGGCCCAAGAAGTCGACCAACAACCTTGGGATCCGAGCGTGAAGGCGCTCGCCGCATTTCCAACCGTCCTGGGGAATATGGACAAGAATCTTTCCTGGACGTCGTCTCTCGGCGATGCCTACTACAACCAGCAGGGCGATGTGATGGACGCTGTCCAGGTGATGCGGCAGCGGGCGGAAAGCGCAAATCAGCTTAAATCCACGCCGCAGCAAACTGTAACGACCCAAGGTTCGACAATCATCATTCAGCCCGCGAATCCCGATGTGGTTTACGTCCCTGCCTACGATCCGTGGTTAGTTTACGGAGCTCCCGTGGCAGCCTGGCCGGGATGGTATCCATATCCCGGGATTTGGTACGGCGGCCCCTATCTTTACTTCGGCACCGGTTTTGGAATCGGCTTCTTCGGAGGCTTTGGCTGGGGCTGGCCGCATTGGGGATTCGACTGGCACAACCACTATCCAATTTACAACCGCGGTCGCTATTACTCCCGGAGCCGAACGTTCTATAACCGGAATACTTTCTATCGAGGAGCTGGCGGTCGAGTCGGCCCGGGAAACCGAAACATCGGCGGCCGCGGGGTGTACAACCGGCCCGGTGGCACCGCCAGACCCTTTGAAGGAAACAATCGGGCGGCTCGAGGATACGCCGCACCCCATGGCCAGAGTGGCGTCCGCTCGGGGGCTTTCAGCGGATACGATCATGGCGGTGAGGCCAGAACCTATTCGTCGCGCGGAAGCGCCAGCGTCGGTGGAGGAGGAGCTCGCGGCGGTGGTGGGGCTCGCGGCGGTGGTGGCGGTGGCCGCCATCGTTAATCGCGACGTAGGCTCTTACCCACAGCCCGAAAGTTAAAGATGGAGAGAAAGTCATATGTGGCAAAAGAAGCTGAACTCAAAACAATCTCATAGAACCAGCGTTTTCGCGCCGGCCGCCGTCGTGGCATTCTTTGCCATGATTTGGGCCACGCACTCCATGGCGCAGCAACCCGGCCAGAAAACATTTTCATCCGCCGAGGAAGCGAGCAACGCCCTGGTCACGGCAGCCCGCAGCAACGACGAAAAGGCCCTGCTCGATATCCTCGGACCGGACGGGAAGCAAATCATTTCATCCGGAGACGAAAGCGAGGACGCCGAGAGTCGCGCCAATTTTGTGGACAGATATCAGGAGATGCACCGCCTGGTCAAGGAACCGGATGGCACCACCACCTTGTATATCGGAGCGGAGAATTGGCCAACCCCAATTCCTCTCTTGAATAAAGGTAATACGTGGTACTTCGACACCGAGGCGGGTAAGAAGGAAATTTTGTTCCGGCGAATCGGCAGAAATGAGATGTCGACCATTCGCGTCTGCGAAGAGCTCGTTGCTGCCCAAAAGGAATACTACTCGACTCATCAAAACCAGTACGCTCAGAAGATCTTCAGCGACGAGGGGCAGCAGGACGGCCTCTACTGGAAGGCTCCTGATGGCGGATCTCCGAGTCCAGTCGGGCCTCTGGTGGCGTCGGCCGCTGCCAACAGCTACGCCAAAAGCCAGGAGCAAGGGCCAACTCCATTCCGCGGATACTACTTCCACATCTTGACGCGTCAGGGGAAAAATAGTCCAGGTGGGAGGAAGAACTACATCGTGGACGGTAAGATGACTCAGGGCTTCGCTTTCGTCGCCTACCCTGCGGAATACCGCTCGTCTGGTGTGATGACCTTCATCGTCGATCAGGACGGGATTGTGTACCAGAAGGATCTTGGTAAGAAGACCAGTCTCGCCAAAAGCATGAAGGAGTACAACCCGGACTCCAGCTGGCAGAAGAATGAAAACCAGGACGAAGAAGCTGCCGCAGGGGAAAATACCAAGTAAGAAGTTCTTCGTGAGCCCGAGGCCTCCCTCAGAAAGGCCTCGGGCGAAATGATTCGAGCCACCGCCCTCAATCCTTACAATCCTCTTCGTTCTCCCAGTGCTTCCTGCACTCATCCACCCATTGTTACGGAAGCAGGGACGCGACTAAACTTGCGCTCTCGGCGGTGCGTTGTAGAAAACCAGTATCCTGCTGGGAATATGCGACCCAGGAGAATGTGCGATGAGCGTCGCATTTACGAGTGACATGCGGAGGCAATATGGCTGAGGATTCTTCCCTGTCGGTAGCAACCCGTCGCAGGTTTTTGGAAATAAGTGGAGTGGCTCTCGCGGCGGCCACTGCCTCGATCCCACTGGCGAATGCGCAAGCGAAAACTCCTCGTTCGCCCGATCATCATCTCCCCAACGAGGAACAACCTGGGCCCAACAATACTGCGCTGGACGCGGAGAATCCGAGTTCGGTGTGGGCGCCGGAAACGGACAACGGGACGGTGGAACCGTTCAAGTATTCATTCGCCTTGGCGCACAAGCGGATCGAGTCGGGCGGATGGACCAGGCAGGTGACGGCACGAGAGCTACCCGTCTCCAAGACCATGGCCGGGGTGGAGATGCGACTGGTCGCTGGAGGCGTGCGCGAGCTGCACTGGCACACCAGCGCGGAGTGGGCCTTCATTATTTACGGCAATGCCCGCATCACCGCCGTGGATGCCCAAGGGCGGAGCTTCGTCAACGACGTAGGTGAAGGTGACTTGTGGCTGTTTCCCGGCGGCATCCCGCACTCGATCCAGGGTGTGGGCCCGGATGGTTGCAGGTTTCTTTTGGTATTCAACGATGGAAACTTCAACGAGTTCGAAACCTTTCTGCTGACCGACTGGTTTAACCACACCCCGCGCGGGGTTCTGGCGA
This sequence comes from Terriglobia bacterium, assembly GCA_963822555.1. Lineage (GTDB taxonomy): Bacteria > Acidobacteriota > Terriglobia > Terriglobales > Acidobacteriaceae > JAIQFF01. Next base: position 293,137 of record CAWGHY010000002.1, on the reverse strand, counting down.
AGAACTTCGGCGTGTCGGAGTCGACGTTTGACAACGTGCCTAAGAAAGAGCTCTTCATATTCGCGACTGATCCGCCGCGGCCACTGGCTGAGGAGCAAGCGGCCGCCGCACAGGGCACTTCAGCCATCCATAACGATTTCATCTTCAAGGCAAGCACCATGAAGCCGACTAAAGCAAGAGCGGGCGGCGAAGTACGCATCGTCGACAAGAACAATTTTCCCGTCACAAATATTGCGGCTGCGATTGTGCAGTTGAAGCCCGGCGGCCTTCGTGAATTGCATTGGCATCCCCTGTCAGACGAGTGGCAATACTACGTCAGCGGCAAGGGACGCATGACGGTGTTCAAAGCGGGGTCCAAGGCCCGGACCTTCGACTTCGAGGAAGGAGATGTTGGATATATCGAGATGTCGCGGCCCCATTACATCGAAAATACTGGGACAGAAGACCTCGTGTTTCTGGAAGTCTTCCCCGTGGGCACATACCAGGACATCTCCGCGGCGGAGTGGTTAGCGCATACTCCCGCCCGGTTGGTGAATGAGCACCTCAAAACGGGCGAGGAATTCACCAACGGAATTTCGAAGGATGAGGCAATCATTACGCCTCTATAGGCAAGGCCAATTCGATCCGGACTGCGAAGCTTAATTCTGGCCGGCAAACTGCAGCGTATAAGCCGTCGCCGGATCGAATGTTTTATCAATTACCTTGAGATCCAGAAGTTGCTGATACATCGTGCTCCAGCGCTCGGCGCTCATCTGGCCAAGCTCTTTTCCACTCGGGTCGTCGCCGGTAACAAATTTGCCATCCCGCAGGGCCTGCCAGCTGTACTGCATCCACTGCGGATTGAGCGCGGGGTTCAGTTTGGCAATCACAGTGTGAGCCGCCGAAGGATCGTTGAGATAGTCCCGCCATCCCTTGAGCGACGCGCGTACGAATGCCGCCACCGTGTCGGGGTGCTGCTGTAGAAAATCTCGCGTGGTGAACATCACGCGATACGGGTTATACCCGGTTTCGCTAATCAACAACACGCGCGTATCGATGCCTGCCTGGCGCGCGAAAAACGGTTCTGAGGTCGCAAACGCCTGCTGGATGTACTGTGGGTCCGCCACGAAATTTGCCACACTCATGGTTGCGGGAATTTCGTGGACGTCGTTCAACCGGTATCGCTTCACCAGATAGGCAAACCAGGTGTACCCGGGCTTGATGGAGATGGTGTGGCCGTTCAGGTCGGCGAAGGAGTGGATAGGTGAGGCCTGGCGCACCATGATCCCCTGGGGGTCGCGCTGCATGGTGGCGGCCACGGCAACTAGGGGTTGGCCGCCCGCCACAGACTCCAGCGTCCTGTCGGAAGACCCCATCCCGAATTGCGCGGCGCCCACCGAAACTTGCTGCTCCACTACTGTATAAGGACCGCCCGGCTGGATCGTAACGTCAAGACCTTCGTCTTTGTAGTAGTTCTTGGCCAGCGCGGTGTAGAAACCACCATGCTCGGGTTGCGGATACCAGTCGGCCTGCAGCGTGACTTTGGTCAGAGCCGGCCTGCCGTTAGAAGCAACCGTACTGGAACTAGAAGACGATCGGTTGCAAGCCGTCAGCCCAGCGGCGAACAAAACGAGAAGACAGCTGGTGCCGCGGATTGCCAAACTTCGCCTGGCGGTTCTGGGGACCGAGGTTCGCGCCGGATACACGGCAGCAGACTAGCACGTACTGGAGACCGTTGCCGTTCCAAGGAATTGATAGGTCGTCGCCAATTTTCCGATGGTGATCCCCCGCGAACGGCATGCTAGATTTACGCCATGGCGGTCGCGGCATCCGGTCGCACCGGGGTGACGTCGCTGGACGAAGAGCGCATGCGCGAGCTTTACCATTTCACTGCGCGCACGCTGGAGACGGCCCGTCCCGTGCCCTTTGGCGCCCTGATTGTGAATACGCGAACGGGTAAGCGGCTGATGCGCGCCACCAACAATGTGGCCCGCGAGAATGATCCCAGCTCGCACGCCGAAGTACGCACGGTTCGGCTGGCCTGCAAGAAGCTCAAGCGTCCCTCGCTCGCGGGATACACCTTGTATTCCACTTGCGAGCCCTGCCCCATGTGTATGGCTAACGCGCTTTGGGCCCGGCTGGATCGCGTGGTTTTCGGCGCAACCATTGCTGACGCCAACCGTCACTGCCTTCAGATTCACGTTGCCGCCAAACAGATCGCGAGGCGTGCGGATATGACCTGCGTAGTCGATGGTCCGGTTCTGCGGGAGCTTTGCTACAAGCTGTTCACGCATCCGAACATGCTGAAAGCTTTTCGCAGCTGGACCTCGAGGAAACGAATCCCGCACGCAGAGGCCCGATAACTCAAGCATCATAGGGAGCCTGCACGATGGACCCGGACCATATCAAAGCGCTGGTCTCACTTCTTGGTGAGGACTCGCGCGTCCTGGTTCATCCTCAGGTCGTCGAGCGACTCTCGCGCGACTTCTACTGGTACTCGCCGGTCCTGCGCAAACAACTGGACGGCAAGGTTGCCGACGTGGTGGTGCAACCGTTGGACGTAACTGAGATCCAGAACGTGTTGCGCTATTGCCATGCTCACGATCTACCGGTGACCGTGCGCGGCGCGGGCACGGGAAATTATGGGCAGGCCGTCCCGCTGCAGCGCGGCGTGGTACTCGATCTCGCGAGAATGGATCGGATTGAAGAAATCCAGTCCGACGGCGTCGCCCGCTGCCAGCCCGGAGTTCGCCTGGGCATGCTGGAGACCGAAGCGCGGAAATCTGGATGGGAGCTGCGCTGCTATCCCTCAACCATTGTCAAGGCGTCGGTGGGAGGTTTTCTCGGTGGTGGATCGGGCGGTATTGGTTCGGTCGCGCATGGCGCCCTGCGCGATTTCAAAACGGTGCGCGCCCTCGAGGTAGTGACCATGGAGGCGGAACCTCGGGTGTTGCTGCACGAAGGAGAAAAAGTGCACGACATTCTCCACGCCTGGGGTACCAACGGCATCATTTCACGCATCTGGCTGGCGCTGACGCCGGCTGTCGAATGGTCGCAATGCGTGGTCGCATTCGACGGCTTCGATGCCGCCTTCGATTTCAGTGAGCGCATCGCCACCGATTCAGCCTGGACCAAGCGGCTGGTCACCACATTCGAGTGGCCGATTCCGTCATTCTTTACACCGGTTCGGCAGTACGCACCCGACGGAAAGGCGCTGATTTTCTTCCTGATCGCGTCCGACCAGCTTACGCCGCTCGAAACCGCAGCCGGTGAGGCGGGCGGCATAGTGAGCTATTCAGGCAAGTATCTCGGCGTCCGTACGATTCCCTTGCTCTCCGACTACACTTGGAACCACACTACGCTCTGGGCGCTCAAATCGGATCCGGCCTACACCTACCTGCAATGTGGATTCGATGCCGTCAACGTCCGCGAGCAGATGCGGCGATTGCGGCAACACTTCGGCCAGGAAATTCTTTTTCACATGGAGTTCATGAAGAATGCCGAGGGCAAGGTCATTCCCGGGGCCATCCCGCTGGTCTATTACACGACGGAAGAGCGGTTGAACGAGATGATCGACTTCTGTCGCGAGATCGGGGTCTTCGTCGCCAATCCGCATGTAAACAACGTTGAGGGAGGCGGACGCTATCGCGCAGACAATGTCCAGTTGCTGGCCAAACACCAGTATGACGCGAAGGGGTTGCTGAATCCGGGTAAGATGGTGACCTTCCAGCCCGATCCAGTCCCGGCTGAAACGGCCACAACGCGATGAAGACCTGGATTCCCGACGCTCGCAACTTCGCCTATTTGAACTGGCGGCAGGTCGACGCTCTGCCGCGCGAGTCAACCTTGCTGGTGCTGCCGACGGCCGCGATCGAACAACATGGCCATCACCTGCCGCTGGCCACGGACACGCTCATCAACAATCTGTTGTTGGGTCACGCTCTGCAGAAATTGCCATCGGCAGAAATCGTCTATGTGCTGCCCCCGGTGCATTACGGCAAGAGCAACGAGCACCTCGGATTTCCCGGAACACTCTCGGTGAGCTCTTCAACTTTCATGGCGCTGCTGCGCGATCTGGGCGCCAGTCTTGCGAACGCGCGTTTCCAGAAACTCGTGCTCTACAACACGCACGGAGGCAACACCGCGCTGGTCGATGTGATGGCTCGCGATCTGCGCGCGGAATTCGGCCTTCGGACCTTTGCTCTGCATGGCACCGGCGGTATTCAGTTCGATGGACTCAATCCTCAGGAGCGCGCCTACGGATTCCACGCCGGCGAAGTGGAAACCGCGTTGCTGTTGGCCTCGGTACCCGAATTAGTCGACCGCTCTGCCTACACAACGAACTATATCGCCGACGTTGCCAAGCCAGAGTTGCTGCTTCCCGAGAACGCTCCCGCGACTTTCGCATGGCTCACGCGCGATATCGCGTCCAGTGGCGTGATGGGCGATCCGCGTCCGGCGACCGCGGAAAATGGAGCGCGCTGGCTTGAGCAGGCTGCGAACCGGTTAGCGGCTGCGCTGCAGGCGATGGCCCGTTACCCAAATTCCGCAAAGCCATGAATCCGCCCGAAACGCTTTGGATCGATTGTGGCAATGGCGTACGCCTCGAACGCGGCGTGCGTTGCCCGATGTCCGACGGAGTGGAACTGGTTTCCGATCACTATTACCCGCCCGGCGCGGGACCGCATCCCACGCTATTGATGCGCCAGCCCTACGGTCGTGATATTGCGTCCACCGTGGTTTATGCGCATCCCGCCTGGTTTGCCCGGCACGGCTATAACGTTGTCATCCAGGATGTGCGCGGACGGGGCGACTCCGGCGGTGAGTTCTATCCCTTCCGTCATGAGAGACGCGACGGCGCGGAAACGATCGCCTGGTTACGGAGTCGTCGTGAGGGAAATGGCCGCATCGGTATGTACGGATTTTCCTACCAGGGAATGACCCAACTGCTGGCCGCCGCTGAGAGGCCTGAAGGACTGCAGTGCATTGCTCCGGGCATGACCGCAGCCGATCTTTATCACGGCTGGTTCTACCACAACGGCGCACTGCGCCTGGCGTCCAGCCTGGGTTGGGGACTTCAGATGATGAAGGCCGATACTCGACGAAAAAAATTGCGCGAAGCCAGCGATCGACTGGAGCAGGCATGGGCCAATCTGGGTCCGCAGAATCTGGGCGCGCAGACTAATGTTCTTCCCGTCCGCGATCATCCCGCGCTGCACGGTGAAGGCGCGCCAAAGTATGTGCTCGACTGGTTCGACCATCACGAACCCGGCGATTATTGGACTGCACTCGATGTCAGCCAGTCGTTCGAAAGCATCGCTGTGCCCGCGCTCCACGTGTCCGGCTGGTACGACACTTACCTCAAAGGCAGCATCGAAGGCTTTCTGGCTTTGGTCGAAAAGGCGGGCACGAAGTTCGCGCGCGAACACCAATATCTGATTGCCGGACCCTGGCAACACATTCCGTGGGGCGATAAGGTTGGAATGGCCGACCTGGGCGCCGACGCGCTGCTCGATACGGATGCGATTCTGCTGCGCTGGTTCAATCACTGGCTGAAAGACTCTGGCGAGTTCAGCAACGAGCCACGCATCCGGCACTTTGTGCTCGGCGAGAATCGCTGGCACCATGCCCAGGTTTGGCCGGCACCCTCGGGCGAAACCTTTTATCTGCAGAGTTCCGGAAGAGCGAATTCGCGCAAAGGCGATGGCGTGCTATCGCGGACCACGCCGGCCGAAACTGAGAGTTGTGATCTCTTTGTCTACGATCCCGAAGTCCCCGTGTTCGCACCGGGAGGCCCCGCCGCACTGAGCGGCCAATCCGATCAGGCCGCGTTGGAGTTGGGCAATAATCTTCTCGTGTACACGAGTGACGCTCTTACCAAGCCGTTGTGGATCTTCGGCACGCCTCGCGTTTCGCTGTATTGCTCCACCTCATCGGACCACACTGATTTCGTGGCAAAGCTGGTACGTGTGCGCCTCGATCGAGTTGCCGAATTCATCTGCCTGGGGATCGCACGCTCGAGCTGGCTTTTTGCCAAGAGCGGCTACCGCTCGGACACAATGCATCATTGGGAGTTTGATCTGGAACCGGTCTCCTGCCGGTTTGGCGCGGGCGAGCACATTCGACTTGAGGTCGCGAGTAGCGCCTTCCCGCTCTATGACCGCAACCCAGGCAGTAACGTCCCATCCTGCCGCGCGACTTCGTGGGATTGGCGGCGCTCGACGCAGATCGTTTACCACGACCGCAACCGTCCCTCCGCGCTCTATCTGCCCGTGAGTGAGACTGCGGCATGATCGACTTCGAGGTGCCTCAGGTGGAATTCGCGGGCGTAAGCAAGAGTTATGGCGGCCGCCTGGTGCTCGATGCCATGGACTTTAGTATCGCCAAAGGCGATTTCGTTACTTTTCTCGGTCCCTCGGGCTGCGGAAAATCGACGGTGTTGAAACTAATCTCCGGACTGACCACTCCAGACCGGGGCACCATTCGAGTGGATGGTATGACACCGAAAAACGCTCGCCCGACCATCTCATACATTTTTCAGGACGCCACTCTGCTGCCCTGGCGAACCGTACGGCTCAATGTCGGGCTGGGTCTGGAACTGGAACGGGTAGCCACTCACCGCCGTGAGGAGAAAACTTTGGGACTGCTCAATCTCGTCGGGTTAGAACACGTGGCCGAGGCCTACCCGCGCGAACTCTCCGGCGGAATGAAAATGCGCGTCTCCATCGCACGCGCACTCGCTACCAACCCCACGCTGCTACTCATGGACGAGCCCTTTGCGGCATTGGATGAAATGTCACGGGACCGCCTGAACGAGGAATTGCTGCGCCTGCGGGCGGAAGAGAAGTGGACCGCTGTGTTCGTGACTCATTCGGTCATCGAGGCGGTCTTTCTTTCCACGCAAATCCTGGTGCTCGCCCCGAATCCCGGGCGCATCCGTGCCGTGTTTCCAGTCAACCTGCCCTGGCCGCGCACTGCCGCATTACGTACCGCCCCCGAGTTCGAGTCGATGGTATCTCGAGTCTCCCACACTCTGCGGGAGGCGCTCATCCCATGAAATCCTGGTTGATCACCATCGCTAATGCGCTGGCCGTTTTTGCCGCCCTGCTGGCAATTTGGCAACTGATTCTCTGGATCTTCCACGTGCCGCCCTACATGCTTCCCTCTCCGTGGGCGGTCGCTCGATCAGTCGGAACCCGATTTCCCTCGCTCATGACGGCTCTGGCCATTACAACTGCGGAGGCTGGTGGTGGCCTCATTGCAAGTATCGTGGTCGGCGTGGTCATCGCATTAATGTTTGCCCAGTCGCGCTGGGTCAGGCGAATGCTTTACCCTTACACCATTCTGTTACAGACCGTGCCGATCGTCGCCATCGCGCCCCTGATTCTCATGTGGGTGGGCGCGGGCACGGCAGCGGTCATGTTGATCGCGTTTATTATTTCGCTGGCTCCCGTCATCGCGAATACCACTCAAGGCCTGATCAGCGTCGATGAAAATCTGGTACATCTTTTTCTGATGCACAACGCCTCATCCGAACAGTTGCTGTTCAAGTTGCGTCTGCCGCACGCTGTTCCGTCTCTGTTTGTGGGTATCCGCATCGCCAGCGGCATTTCCGTGATCGGCGCCATCACAGGCGAGCTCTATGCCGGATCGAGCAGCGTGGGCCAGGGAGGACTCGGCTACTCGATTCTTTACGCCTCTTCGCAGTTGCAGACCGACTACCTGTTTGCGCTGGTGCTGGCCGCCACGGTCCTCGGCTTCGGATTCTTCTTCCTCGTTATGTTTTTGGAATGGTACTTCCTGCACCGCTGGCATGAATCGGCTCGCACACCGGAAGTCGAGTGAGTTGACAAGCTTCGCGAGGTAAAAAAACCATGTTGCGACTGGAAACCGAAACCGGATGGTGGCTGGTGACCCATCCCGATCATGCCCGCCTGGCCCGAGCCTTTGCCGAGCGCTGGGGCAACGAGCGATTCCTGCCTCCGGAGCCGCGCACCCATGTGCTGCGTGGTATTGCCTGCCACGACGATGGCTGGACAGCGCGCGATGCTGCGCCGCAAATCACACGCCTGGGCAAGCCCAGCGCCTTCTCGGTGGAGCTGGTGGGAAAATATTCTGCGTTCGAGGAGATTGACCTCGCCGATTACCTGGCCGTGCGCGACCGCGCGGTGCGCCTGATCGCCGCGTCGGATCCCTACGCCGCAATTCTGATCTCAATGCACACCTACAACCTGCTGACCGCGCACGCCGACCGGTCTACGATCGCGCCGGCACAGCTACCGCTGCTCGATGAATTTCTGGAAGAGCAAAAAACTCTACAGCAAACTTTGCGAAAGCAAGTTGCCGCCGACCCGCGCATCCCATCGGAACAAACCAGCGAGAGCGCAATTCTCGATCATTTCCGGCTGCTGCAAGCCACGGATAATCTCTCCTTGCTCACCTGCGTGGACTTTCGTCCGCCGTCGCATTTACTGCACCCATTGCCCTTGCGGGGTGGCGGATATACCCAGGTTCAAGTGCGGTCCACGGGCGTGCGCCACTTCGTACTCGATCCCTATCCCTTTGCCGAACCGTCGCTCACTTTCACTTTTCCCGCCCGATCGGTTGAAGGCAAAATCTTTTCCTCCGCATCGGAACTGCAACAGCGCTTCAACGCGTCGCCTGTGGAGATGCTGTCTGTTACGGTCAGCGCAAGTTGAGGAAGTAAACCCAGAGCGGGTTTAGAAAAGTTTTCGCGCAGGCAGTACCGACTTGGCCAACTCGGCGCTGACCGTAAACATCGGTTCATTCACCACCTGGCTCAGCCGCAGACGCATGGCCACGCTGCACAGCACATAAGCGTGGACTTCGCTGAAGCCCCATCGCTCGGCGAGTAAATCGATCATGCGAGATGTAACCGCGCGGGCAGCCACCGCCATATCGGGATTCGATTCGACGACGATCCAGGCATCGGAGTTCAAATCCTCTTTCCTGGGCTTGGCTGATTCGACCAACGGTCCAGCCAGCGGGCGTTGCTTATGCAAGTGGAAGCGCAGGCTCACGTCCGCTGGGCACTCGATGCCGTTGATGCAGACTTCTCCGTCGCCTTGTGCAGCATGCGCGTCGCCGACGGAGAAAAGGGCTCCTGAATTGAACACTGGCAAATATAATGTCGATCCGCCGCACAGATCGCGCACATCCATGTTGCCGCCGAAAATTCCGGGTGGCCGCGTGCGGAACTCACCGTCCTCAGATTGAGCCACTCCCATAACGCCGCAAAACGGCCGCAGTGGTACGAGGGCAGGCTCGAGCGATCGTGTGATTTCGTCCTCCAGTTGCCAATGAAACAGAAAGGGACCGGAGAACCGCTCCTTCAGAAACCCCAGCCCGGCAATCACGCTGGACCAGCCCCAACCTTTGTGCGCGACTTCGAGCACGTCAATCTGCAACACATCTCCGGGTTCGGCGCCTTCGACGAAAATGGGACCAGTAAGCGCATGAATGCGGCCGCGGTCGATGCCAAGGTATTCCGTGGCGTTCATCGCCGGATGCACCTGCCCACCGCTGGCATCCAGGCATTTCATGTGTACCGTGTCACCGGGCACAATGCGGAGTCGCGGCGACAGGGCGCGGTTCCAGCGGGAGTGGGTAGGTTCGGCGGAGAGGACGTGCTCGGCCATTCGCGCCTAAACCTCGACCGTCATCTGCACTTCGACCAATGCGTTGCGGGGCAAGGCTGAAACTCCAATAGCGGCACGCACGTGGCGTCCAGCTTCTCCCATGAGCTCCACGAAAAGATCCGATGCGCCATTGATGACCTTGGGCGAATCCGGAAATCCGGGCTCGGCATTGACGTATCCGTTCACGCTGATGATGCCCTTCACCAGGTCAAGCGAGCCCAGATAACTCTTCAACACGGCCAGTTGCGTCAATGCACAAGCCCGCGCCGCCGCGTATCCTTCGTCAATCGTACGGTCCAGGCCGACCGTCCCCGTGATCACGCCCGCGGAGGAAGAAGAAATGACGCCCGCAAGATGAACCACCCGGCCTACCGTCTTCGCCGGGAGATAGTTGCCCCCCGCAGCGGGCAAGGCCGGAAGAGTGATGCCCAGTTCCCGGAGCCGATCCTCGATCACTCCCATGTAGCGGTTACGCCCTTCTGTGTAAGTCTGACCATGAATCTAGCATATTGGTTCAATCGGAAGATTGTTTCTTGCGTTCGTCGAACCTCACGCTAACATGTGCCATGCGAAAGCTTTGCACGAGCTTGATCACAGGCGCTCTTCTCCTCTGCCCCAGTCCGGCGCTTCACTTCGCCCGCAATCCAAAATCTAACGGCTCGGGCAATGTCATCCGGTTGCATCGCAAACGCCGATCGCCTTACGATCTCGAAGTAGCAGGCGAGCTTGCAGGCGTGCCTGCCGGAATGACGCGATTCATTGGGCGCGACGATCTGTTGACTCTGGCGCAGGTGACTTACACCGTAACCGATGACGCAAATTTCACCGGTCCAACGCAAGTCCGGGGCGTACTGCTCGAAGACCTCTTTCAGCGTCTGGGCGCGGCGCCGGACTCAGACTTGATCGTCGCGATATGCCACGACCAGTACCATGCCAACTATCCCCCCGCGTATATTGCGGCACATCATCCTCTTCTCGTACTCACAGTCAACGGGCAGCCTCCGGCGGGATGGCCCAAGGACTCGGAAGGCCACGGCAACGATATGGGTCCTTACATGATTTCCCATGCCAAATTCTCGCCGAGTTTCAAAATACTGGCTCACCCGGACGAGCCGCAAATTCCATGGGGGGTTGTGCGCCTCGAGTTTCGCAATGAAAAGGACGTCTTCGGTGCGATTGCGCCGCGCGGGCCCCAAGCCAGTGAACCCGCCGTACAGAACGGTTATCGCATCGCACAGCAGAATTGTTTCCGTTGCCACAATATGGAAAGCCAAGGTGGCCAGAAGGCACGCCGTTCCTGGTTGGCGCTCTCGGCTTGGGCGAAAGCCTCCCCGGAATATTTTGCCGCCTATGTTCGCAATCCACAGGGCAAGAATCCGCAGGCTCAGATGCCCGCCAATCGCAACTATGACGATGCGACCCTGCGGGCCCTGGTCGCCTATTTTGAGATTTTTTCGTCAACACCGGAGGAAGAGAAGCAGGGAGACAAACCATGATGCTGCGCACGGCCAAGATGTTCCTAGTCTTCGCGGTCGCTTTGTTTTATTCGCTGGTTGTATTGAACAATACCACCGACTACAACTCCAATTTCCAGTTCATCCGGCACGTGTTGATGATGGATTCGACTTTCCCCGGTAATCGAGCCATGTGGCGCGCCCTGAACTCGCCCGCATGGCACACGCTAACTTATGGTTCGATTATCGCCTGGGAAGGCGCAACCATGATCCTCCTGTGGTGGGGCGGCATTCGGCTGGCGCGGACATTGCGCGCACCCGCAGGGACGTTTAATCAGGCCAAAACCACCGCGATCATGGCTCTAACTCTCAGCCTGCTCATGTGGCTGGTGGGGTTTCTAACCGTCGGCGGAGAGTGGTTTCTGATGTGGCAATCAAAGCAGTGGAATGGACAGGACGCAGCCTTCCGAATGTTCACCGTGGTCGGCATTGTGTTGCTGCTGGTGGCGCAACCGGAATCCGACCTCCAACCCTAGCCGCTTTTTCCGTCGCTACCGCGTTACTGGAGAAATGCTATCGGCCGCGGCAACGCTGACTGGCGTTCTCTCTGACGGCTTCGAAATGGGAGTCGCTGGCGCGCCGCTGGAATGGTTCGAGCCACTACAAACGAGTTCCAGTTTTAGGTGCCTTCAGGAAAGCAAAGTAATAAGTCATCAGCGCGACAATGAGAAAAGCAATGGCGGTCATTGGAAAATTCCAATCAATCTGCGATTTGACCATCACAAGGGACAGCACCCTCTCGGATGCCGTCCCTCGCCCAGTAATTGAGGCCAATCGTTGAGGTACGACTGACACTATCCTTTTTTGCAGATTTCTGAGGAATCAGGTATTAACCTTAGCCACCCTGGAATAATTCCGTATGTTGGCACGGTCTCGCTTGAAACGGTCGCGAAGCACGCTCGCGCTCCAGCAAAATAATTTAGACGTCAGCCGGGCTCCAGACGATCTCGGCGCGGCGCGATTAGCGGCAATGATACTGCGATATAATTTCGCTGCACATGATGTCTTCCCGGCTTACCGTATTCCTGTTGAGCACCAGCTTGATTTCCTGGGTCTCAACGGCCTCCGGCGCGCCACTCATCTCCCCGAACGTTGTTGTGATCACCATTGATACTCTGCGGGCCGATCATCTGGGATGCTACGGCTACAGGCAGATTCGCACGCCCAACATCGACGCCCTCGCCGCTGACGGCGCACGCTTCGAACGCGCCTACACGGCTGTGCCGGTCACATTGCCCTCGCACACCGTCATCTTTACCGGCACATATCCCATGCTGAGTGGGATGCACGACTTCAGCGCCAACAGGCTCAGCCCACAGCAGCCCACGCTCGCTACCGTGTTGAAGCAGAATGGCTATGTAACCGGAGCCGTCATCGGTGCGGCCGTGCTGGATTCGCGCTTCGGATTGAATCAGGGCTTCGATTTCTACTATGACCACTTCGATTTCAGCCGCCTGGAAGAATCGAACCTGGATGAGATGGAGCGTCCGGGGAACGTCGTAGCCGATCTCGCGCTGGACTGGCTTGGCAAAAACTCACAGAAGAAATTTTTTCTGTGGATGCACCTCTATGATCCGCATTTTCCCTATCGTCCGCCCAAGCCCTATAGCGACGAATATGCGACCCGCCCCTATGACGGCGAAATCGCTTTTGCGGACGAGCAAGTTGGACGCCTGCTACATTTTCTAAAAGAGCGTGGCTTGTATCAAAACACGATCATCGTGCTCAGCGGGGATCACGGCGAGAGTCTGGGCGAACATGGCGAGAAAACCCACGGCTTCTTCATCTATAACGCCACCATGCACGTCCCGCTGATCATTCGATTACCTGGAAAATCGGTGCCTCTATCGGTGGCCGATCCGGTATCGCTGGTCGATCTGATGCCGACGATTCTTGCCGCGGTGAAACTCGACAGCCCTGCTCAAGTTCAGGGCCGCAGCTTGCTGCCCGGCCTGCACGGCGAAGGTGGTGCTCCAGGGCATCCGCTCTACGGAGAGACCTTCCTCCCGCGGCTGCATTTCAACTGGAGCGAACTGCGCGGCGCGGAAAATGCAAAATATCACTTCATTGACGCTCCGCAATCGGAACTCTACGACCTTTCGAAAGACCCGGGCGAAGTTCACAACATAATCGCGGAGAAGAAGGCTGTGGCCGAGGAGATGCGTGCGCAGCTCACCGGCCTGATCCGCGAATATAGTGCTGGAAAAGAGATGGCCGAGAAAACCGGGCTCGACCCGGCACTGATGGAGCGCCTGAAATCCCTTGGGTATGCGGGATTTTCCGGCGGCGGCGATCCCGGCGTCAGCAATCATGAATTGACGGATCCGAAAGATCGAGTCGCAACCTATGAACTCATTTCCGACGCTACTTCCGACAGTCAGCATGGCCGCTATCAGGAGTCGATCGAGAAGCTAAAAGCCGCCCTGCAGACCGAGCCTCAATCCGTGCCCGTGCACTATCTGCTGGGGTTAAACTACTACCGCATCAAGATGTTTCCTGAGTCGGTGGACGAACTGCAGAAGGTGGTCCAGGCTAGTCCCGATTACGCGCTGGCGGTTTTTAATTTGGGGATGGCTCAGGCACACGCCGGTCAGATCGACGCGGCGATCGGAACCCTGCAGCGGACGCTAAAGCTGGATGCCACAAACTTCGAGGCGGCCTTCAATCTGGGCGTCGCTTACTTGCAGGAAAAACAACTGGAGCCGGCTGCCCAGGCGTTTCGGCAATCGGTGGCGATCAACCCGGATTTTGTCCGCGGACATCGAGCGCTCGGCGAAACTCTTATGTATCAAGACAAGCTGGACGAGGCGATTTCCGAGTTGCGCCACGCTGTTGCCTTGGCACCGCAGGAGCCGAGCTTGCATGCATCCCTGGCCAAAGCCCTCGCCGCCAAGGGGCTGACAGCGGAAGCGGATGAGGAAACGCAAAGGGCTCAGCAGCCCGCTCCGAAGTAGCCCTATGCCGCCTCACCCTCCGATGATCCGACTCGTGCTGGCAATCGCATTCTTTTCTGGATTTACCACGGGCCCCAGTGCAGCCCAAACACCGATGAAGGCGAAGGCGATCCCGCCACGATCGGCCCGCCCCAACATCATCCTGATCACCATCGACACGCTGCGCGCTGACCACGTGGCCTGCTACGGCGCGCAGAGTGTCAAGACTCCGACCTTGGATGGACTCGCCAACCAGGGAGTCGCGTTCGAGCGCGCTATCTCGCAAGTTCCTCTGACCTGGCCGTCGCACGCCGTAATCCTCACAGGCACATATCCCTTCCAGAACGGCGTGCAGGACTTCACCGGAGAGCCGTTGGCCCCACAATTCCGTTCTGTAGCACAAGCCCTGAAGCAGGCCGGCTATGCGACTGGCGCTGTCGTAAGCGCGTTTGTGCTCGATCGTAGCTGGGGTCTGGCGCGAGGTTTCGACTTCTACGACGACGCTTTTTCCGCTGAGACCTTCCAGAAAAAAGACATCGGGCTGGTGGATCGCCGCGCCGGAGAAAGCGTGAATCACGCCATTGCGTGGCTGAAGAAGACTCCGCGACGTCCGTTCTTTCTCTGGTTGCATCTCTACGATCCCCACAGCCCTTACGATCCCCCCGAACCTTATCGCGCACAGTACCGCAGTCATCTTTATGACGGTGAGATTGCCTACGCCGATCACGAACTCGGCAGACTGATTACCTGGCTGAAGCAGAACAATCTCTACGAATCTTCCCTCATTGCGGCGCTGAGCGATCACGGCGAGTCGCTGGGAGAGCACGGCGAGGACGAGCACGGATTCTTCATCTACAACGCGACGGTGCACGTGCCGCTAATCGTCAAACCACCCGCGGGCAGCGGCATTCAGACCCAGCGGCGCCATGATCCGGTGGAGACCTCGGCGGTGGCTCCAACCCTGCTGCAACTGGCCGGAGTGAAGGACGTCATCACCCGTCAATTTCAGTCGCAGAGTGTGTTCGCCGCGAATCGCGACGCCCAGCCGGCGTACAGTGAAACTTTTTATCCATTCAGTTCCTTTGGCTGGAGTCCGTTGCGCGCGTTGGAGAGCGACCATTTTCACTATATCGAAGCGCCAACACCTGAGTTGTACGACTTGCAGAAAGATCCGGAAGAAACTACAAACCTGGCGACGCAGCAGCCCGCCACCGTCGCGGTGCTGAAAACACAATTGCAACAGCGGACATCCCAAAACCCATTTCGCGTGCAAGATGCAAGCGCCGGCAACCTGAGTCCTGAAGCGCAGGATAAATTGCGCGCTCTTGGCTACTTCGGCTTCCGCGCCGCAATTTCGCCGGAGGCAGCAGCTGCGGGTCTCCCTGACCCGAAAGACAAATTGTGGGAATTCAACGCCATCCTCAAGGCGCAGGACGCGTTTCAACAGGGAGATGCAGACAAAGCCGAAGCGATTCTACGTCCCGTGCAGGCGCAGGACCCGAAAATGTACATCATTCCTTTTCTGCTGGGTGAGTCAGCTCTTCGCCGCCAAAATTGGGAGCAGGCGGCCGAGCAGCTGCAGCGTTGCCTCGAACTCAATCCTAATTTCGACAATGCCATGACCGGGCTGGCGCGGGCGCTTGCCAAGCTGGGACGCGCGGACGAAGCGCGCAACTGGTTAAACAAGGCCTTGCAGAGCAATCCCCAGAATTACCGCGCCTGGTATCAGATCGGCCTGCTGGAGTCGGACCGTGACCCCAGTGCCGCTCAATCAGCGTACGAAAAATCGGTTGCCACTCAACCAAATTTCCCGCCCGGCCAGCGCGAGTTGGGAATCCTCCTGTTCAGGAATAAAAATTACGCCGCCGCCGCAGTCCATCTGGAAAAGGCCGTAGCGCTCGGGCTGGAGGACGCACACCTGCACAATTTTCTCGGCATTTGCTACAGCCAGACCAACCAGATCGCCAAAGCCATCGGCGAGCAGCGGCGCGCCATCGCGCTCGATCCCAAACTGGCGGAAGCGCATCTCAACCTCGCCTACGTGTACCAGCGCCAGAATCGAGCGAAAGCCGCGCAAGAGGAATATGCAGCGGCGTGCAAGCTCGACGAAAGATTCTGCCAGTACGTGCCGGCGCAGTGACGAGTTCGGCGAACGAGTTACGCGTCGACCAACCTTGCACAACGGTCA
The DNA here is from genome assembly GCA_963822555.1 of Terriglobia bacterium. GTDB lineage: Bacteria > Acidobacteriota > Terriglobia > Terriglobales > Acidobacteriaceae > JAIQFF01. The sequence goes on along the minus strand of CAWGHY010000002.1, from coordinate 276,864 downwards.
CTGCCGGCCATTCGTTGTCAGGCGCTCGGCCTCCCCTTGTTCGCGCTGCGCATCGCCCTGCTGTCCTAATTGCGTATACGCGTCGGCCAGGAAGCGGTGGGGCTCGGGGGATGCAGGCTGAAGCTCGGCCGCCTTGGACAGGTTGGGCAGGGCGGCTGCAGGGTTTCCTGACAGCGCAAGGGCGCGTCCCAGCAGCAGATGCGCTCCATAGTGGTTCGGTCTGAGTTCGATCACCTTTTCGTATTCCTTGATGGCGTCTGGCAGGCGGTCAGCCCGAGCATAAGCGGTTGCCAGCGAGAAATGCGCCTCCGGCCAGTTCGGAGAGCGGGCTAGCGCGGTCTCGAACTGGACCGCCGCCCCCGCGAAGTCCTCCGTTTCGAACAGCGCTGATCCCAACTGGTATCGCGGAACGGTCAAGTCGGGACGCAACTGCACCGCCTTCTGCAGCACCGGAACGGCTTTCTCGTAGTCCCTCAGGAACGTTAGAGCGGTGCCCAGCTGCAAGTAGGCGATCGGCAACTCGGGCTCCATCGCAATCACTCGCTCGAGCAGTGGAGCAGCTTCCGCATAACGCTGGTTTTCAGCCAGCATTTCCGCCCGGTGCAACAGGTTCACTACCTGGATCTTGTCCTTGGGATCGGCCTCGGTGTCCTTGATGCCCAGCATGGTAGACGAACTAGTGTCCGATGCCACGTATCCCAGCGCGCTTAACTTCTCTTGAAGCTCGGGGTCCATGCTCACCTTCGGCGCTTCCAGCGAAGTAGCTGTCTTGCGCCGGAAAGCCTCCAGTTGGCTGGACAGCGTGTCGCTCACCGCGGCAGAGGTCGCCGATAAATTATGCTCTTCCTTCGGATCGGCCGACTGGTCGTAGAGTTCCCGGTGCGGGGCCTCCACATAAAGATACTTCCCAGTTCGCAGCGACCGCAGAGAACTCCATCCGAAAGTACGGTGGGGATAATCTGTCTCCGCATAGGCTGGCCGATCGAGGGTCAACGTCGGAGCCTTGCCGGCGGCCTTGCCATCGAGTCCCGGCTTCAGCAGGGCCAGCAGCGATTTCCCCTGAATCTCCTGGGGAACGGGAACCCCCGAAGCTTGCAGCAGTGTGGGCAGCACATCCACCAGTCCGACCCGGCTCTCAACACGTTTGCCCGCCGCGCGCGCGCCCGGCAGCTTGATCAGCAGCGGTACACGAATGGTCTCGTCGTAAAGAAAGATTCCGTGAGTAGCCTCGCCGTGCTCGCCCAACGCCTCGCCGTGATCAGCCATGACCGCGATCAGTGCGCCCTGGTAAATTCCCCGCCCCCGCAAGTAAGTGAGTAACGTGCCCACTGCGGAATCCACGTAAGCAATTTCGCCGTTGTATGGTGTCGAGGCATAGCGGCTCTTGTATGGCTCTGGCGGATCATAAGGGTCATGGGCGTCGTAGAGATGCACCCAGATGAAGAACGGGCCTTTGGGGTGCTGATTCAACCAGGCGATGGCGTGCTCCACCACCTCTGCACCGCGGCGCTCAATCGCCTGATACCGGTCTTCTCCCAGACGACGCCGGTGAAAGCCCGCATCGTAAGTGTCAAATCCGCGGTCAAAGCCGGGGGCGGAACGCGAGAGTGGATCAAGAACCAGAGAGCCGACAAAAGCAGCGGTATGATATCCGCGGCCGCGAAAGATATAAGGAGCGTAGGGCAGCTCCTGTCTCAGTGGAACGCCAAAATCGTTGACCTGATGAAACTGCGGATACGTGCCGGTGAGAATGGTGGCGTGCGACGACGTTGTCAGCGGAACCTGGCTATAGGCATGAACGAACACCACGGACTGGCGCGCCAGAGCATCAAGGTTGGGAGTGAGGTCAAGCTGCGAACCCAGAAAACCCATGCGGTCGGCGCGCGTCGTATCCAGCGTGATCAGGATGACGTTGGGAGCCTGCGGCTGGGTAGGCCGGGAAGCCGTACCCGCCGTTGCACTGGCCACCAGGCCCACCAGGCAAAGAACGCACGACAAGCCGCGTGGGGAATACATAAGTTGCGAAAAGTTTATCACCGGGGGTCTGGAGTGGATGATTGACCCTCACTGCGGAACCGCGGCCGAATTCTGCTGCAGCCGCCTCAGAAGATCTCGGGCCTTTGGCGACGACGGAGAGTCGGGAAAGGTTTTCAGGTAGGTATTGAGTTCGCCGATTGCATCCGAAGTGCGCTTCTGTTGCACATACAGATTCACCAATTGCAGATAGACTTGCGACATCTTGGGATCGAGTTGAAGCGCAGTGCGCAGGCTCTTCTCGGCGAGTTCTGGGCGGCCCGTCCGGGCGTAGACCCTGCCCTGCAGGAAGCGCCCCAAGGCGGAGTCCGGCTGTCGCTGCAAGCCTTCCTCGAGTTCGTGTTCGGCAGCCGGGTAGCGTTGCGTTGACAGCAGCACGTTGGCGAGATTGAAATGCGCCTGCGCGTCATTCTGATTAATTTTCAGGACGGCTTCATACTGAGCCTGGGCGGCGTCGAATTTCTGCTGCCCCAGATACGCGTTGCCCAGGTTGTTGTGAGCGGGATAGAACTCCGGCGAATAGCTCAGGGCCTTCTGGTAATGTTGGATCGCATCGTCCGTTTTGCCCTGATGTTCTGCTTCCACACCCTTATCGAACTCCTTGAGAGTCTTCTTGGGAAATTGCCGGGCATATTCAGCGGGATCGACCAGGTACGGATTGCTGCCGTTCACTCGCCCGGGCAGAGGGTCCTTCTTGACGTTCGAGCGCGGCACCAGAGTAAGTTCAATGATGTTCGTCGGTGAAGTCTCCGGGTCCACGTTGGTAGTCTCGCTCACCGGTTCGTATGCCTCATCATCGACCGAAATCCGGTACTGGTTGGCCACCAGGCCGTAGAAACCGAAGCGCCCCTGTTCATCGCAATACGCGCTTCCCATGGGGGAGCCCCGCATTTCCAGCGAAATCAGGACTGGATGGGCCGGAAAATCGCCCCGAGACACTCTTACCGTGCCAATAATTTTTGCCAGCTGGTTGACTTGAGCGGAGAGTCGCGGGGGTGCGATGAAGGAGACGAGAAGCGCAGACCACAACAGAACGCGAAAAACTCTGTCCATGGCTACACCCCGTTAAGCAATATTATCGCAAAAGGGAAAAGGGCTTGTTCCCAATCGTCAGGAACAAGCCCCCGAAACAAGTCAGCTCCCGCTAGAAGCTGATCTTCAAGCCGAATTGCAACTCACGCGGATTAAGAGTAGCGGCCGCCTGACCGAAATTGGCTCGAGTGTAGTTGTTATGAGCTCCTCCGCCTACGCCGGCGAGCAGGAAGTTGGTGCGGTTGAAGACGTTGAAGCCGTTGGCATCGAACTTCATCTTGACCCGCTCCGTGATCAGGAAGGTCTTGGACAATGTCATATCGGCTGCCCAGAGGCCCGGCCCTACAAACGTGTTGCGACCCAGGTTGCCGACGCACGCCAGACACGGCGACGAGAAGGTAACGTTGGGCGAAGCATAGGTGTATGTGGTGCCGTTCTTTGTCCTTCCCCACCCATTCGCCCACGAGTCATGCGAGACGCCGCTGATCCCCGAGAGGCTTGAGTTGGGCCGGTCGTTCTGGCCGCCGTCCAGGTTGAAATCACCACCGAGGTTCTCGCAATTGTTGGGCACATCCGCCGCAGTGCAAGGAGTTGTGCCATCCGATATTTCGACCAGGTTGGACCCTGATGAAATGGTAGGCGACCAATGCGGGCCGGTCTGGAAAGACCAGATGCCGTTATACGACCAGCCCCCCAGAACCGCGCCCATGAACCCCTTCATGTTCTGTCCCGGTAACTGGTAAACGTAGTTGACTACCAGGCGGTGCCGGATGTCATAGATGGAGTCGCCGCGATCCAGTCCCGGATCCACGTTCGAGGTGGTGTAGCCTTCGCCGGCGGCAGCGCCGTTGGCGGTGGTCGCGCCGCTATGCCAAGTCGATCCGTTATCAATCGAGTGACTGTAGGTGTAGTCCAGATTGAACAGCAGCCCGTGGGTGAGCTGGTGTTTGATCGAGGCCTGCATCGAGTTGTAATTGGAGTTGACCGCGTTCTCCCAAACCCGCAGCTTGAGATAGTTCGGGTTCAAACGGCCGCCCAAGCCCGGCCAGGTCTGGCCCAGGTTGTCCGTGATGGTAGAGCCCACCGGCAGGAAAGAGCCGGGTTCGCGATTCACGTCCTCGGCGCGGAAGAGCTTGTGGCCAGCCGTACCGACGTATTTGACCTCAACCACCGTCTTCGGAACGATTTCGCGCTGGATACCCATGAAGAAGTTGTAGACGTAGGGATCGCGAACGCCCTTCGGGAAGATAACTCCAGTCAGGTTCGCTTGGTTGGGATTGCTCGGATCCCAGCCCGTAATGTTGCCCTGCGCCTGCGGTTGTCCGGCAGGTCCCTGGTTGGGATTTGTCGGCGGTCCGCTGAAAGTCGGAGCGACGGCCGGGTTTTGTGTGCAAACCCCGTTGGGTGGTGCCACGCCGTTGCAGGTTGAAGGTCCGTAGACTACGTCGTTCCCTGGTTGCCCCACCCCGCCGCCCAGGATCTCGTCGAAAGAGTAGTAGGGCAGGTTCCAGCGGGAGTTGGAAAGCGGGTTGTATAGGGTTCCTTCGTAAGCTACGCCAAAGCCGCCACGCAGAGAGGTCTTGCCGTCGCCAAACACATCCCAGGCAAAGCCGACGCGCGGACCGAAGTTGTTGTGATCGCCCGCCCCCAGACTATTGGCCGGCGCGAAGCCGCCCGGACCGCAGCCCGAACCGACGAGCGGCGCGAGGAGAAGGGCAGATGTAGTCGTGCAATCATAGGTCGTACCACCAATCGTTCCGACCGTTCCGGCAGGGACGTTGGCGTTCTTGATCTGTTGCAGCAGATTCGAACCGGGACCCACAATAAACGTGGTCGCCAGGTCGTTCTCTTCGGTGTGGCGTTGGTAGAGATCGTAACGCAGTCCGAGATTTAAGGTCAGGCGCTTGGACACCTTCCAGTCGTCCTGGAAATAACCTCCGAACTCGAGATTGCGCCAATGGCGGAAATTGTCGCTCAGTTGGGCGGAAGGAGCCGGGTTGTAGGAAGAAACCGGGCAGGGCGCTTTGCAAATCCCGGGATCGACACCGTTGACCTGTAAATACGGTGCATCAGCGGCGAAGTGGACCTGGTCGTAGAAGTAGTAGGAAGGACGGGCAACATTGAATTCGCTGTTCTCGAGGTTGCGCCGGAAATCCACACCTACTTTCATGTTGTGGCTGCCATGGCTGATCGAGACCATGTCGGAGTAGGTGTAAATATTCTCTTTAAACTGCTGGGGATACCCGTTGTACGAGCCAAAGAACGCCGTCCCGTCGGAAAAGCCGATGGCTGGTACACCCGCGTCTTTGACCGTGTCGATCGAGTTGTTCTGGGTGTAACCCACGCGCAGCTCGTTCAGGACGGTGGGACTGAAGGTGTGTACAAAGCTCAAGGATCCCGTCGGGAATAGACCGCGAGTGGGGTTGGCAAAACCGCGAGCACAGGATGAAGTCGGGCAGGGACCAAAAGTGTCAGTGTCTCGCAGGTAGTTAAAGTTCACATAAAACCGATTGGTCGAACTCGGGTCGAAATCTATCCGGATCGAGGCCTCGTTTCCGTTGAACAAATTGCCCAGGCTTTGGGTCTGGGTGCCGTACGTGGACACGCTGGTTTCCTGGATTGAGGCAGAACGGTCGATGGTGCCGGCTTGGAGGCCTGGAATATTAGTGCAGCCGGCAGCCAGCATATTCGTCACATCCGTGGCAGTGACGCCGAAAATGGACGCCAGCTTCTGGTGTTGCAGTGTCGTGTAGCCGCCAAAGCCAGCGGTTTGGCATAGAGCGCTGGAATAGTCGGCGGGCGTGGTTGCTGTCAGACCGAAGAAGCTGTCAGAAGTCAGGCCGGTAGGCGTACCCGGGTTGGCCGGAGCGAAGTTTTTATACAAGAGCGCGGCCGTCGAGTTTAGTCCGGAGGTATTGTTCGCATCGATAACCGCAGTGCGCCAGGCCGCCGATTCCTGCAGAATCGTTGTCGGCACGCCATCGGATTTGAATCTGTCGCCTTGTAAAGCCAGGAAGAAGAAAAGCTTGTCTTTAATAATCGGACCGCCAATGGTGGCGCCGAACTGGTTGAAATGCAGAGGTGCCCTGGCTACGCCGCTCTGGTTATTGAAGAAATAGTTGGCATCGAGCGCATTGTTGCGGATGTATTCCCAGCCGCTGCCATGCCAGGAGTTGGTGCCTGACTTCGTCACCAGGTTCACTGTGCCGCCAGCGCTGCTGCCGTATTGGGCGGACATGTTCAGCGTCAACTGCTGGAATTCTTCGACCGAATCCTCGATCGGGGTGTTCACCGCGCCGCCGCTCAAACCCTTATTTGACACGCCGTTGATCAGGAACCCGTTGAAGTCCTCGCGCAAGCCGTTGACCACGGTATTGTGGCCGTTTTCAAAGTCGACGCCCATCACGTTCACGGCGCCGGCGCTCAGTTGCATAAGGTCAAATACGTTGCGGCCATTCAGGGGCAGGTTGTTGATCTGGGTTGAATTGACCGTCGTGGAAAGCTTGGAGTCCTCGGTGTTCACCGCCGCCGCCTCGCCCGTCACTTCGATGACTTCGCGAGTTTGCCCGAGCTCCATCTTGAAGTCGACGCGGGCAATGGTTCCGGCGTTCAAGGTTACGCCATTGTTCGTAACCGTCTTGAAGCCCTTGGCCTCAGCAGAAATCCTGTAGGTGCCAACCGTAAGTTCCTTGACGTTGTAGAGACCAGTGTCGTTCGAGGTGGTCGTCACCGAGAAGTTCGTGCCTACGTTGGTAACCGTCACCTTGGCATTGGCGATGGCCGCGCCGGAAGGGTCAGTAATGGTGCCGGTGAACTGACCATTCTGTACCTGCGCAGCCGCACCCAGAACGAGAATCAACAAAGAAAAACATACGAGACTGAACCGTAGATTCGTCATTGGTCCTGCCCTCTCGGGTGAATAAATTTTCTTACGGAAAACGTGGAGCGATTCGGCGTCGTGGCACGAATTAACAGCTGGCCCGTGAAATTGCGGTGCATTTTGCACCTATCTACACGAACTGTCAAGACTTGTTAAATATGCTCGCCATCATCAGATATTTCGCTGGGCTTCACCGGATCCATGAAGATGTCCGGGAGATGAATCGTTGGTCACCGCTGCGCACGTTGCTCTCCAAAAGCATTCGGCAAGCCTTTCAATGACTTAGAGCGCCAGGAACCCACGGAGGCTATGATTGACAATAGACAATTCGCAACAACGCTACGAAAAACTGGATATTGTCAGTCAGCTGAAACAACTAGGAGTCTAGTGGTGCTGTGAACTCCGTTCCTAGTTCGGGAATTGCGACTAGAGGTTAACGTGGGGAGGGTTTAATCAGATTCTCGGTGCTTGCGCCACGGGCTGCGGCTCCTGTTCCTTCTTCTATCACCAGTTCCTGGTCTGCCGACTCGGTTCCTATGTGATCCACCGTCCCCGAGGGCCAACGGACGGTAATGGAGTCAACTCGGGTGGCGGCGCCCAGCCCGAACAACAGACGCGGATCGCTGGCCGACTCAAAACTGCTGTTGGAGCGTACCTCGGCGCTTTGTCTCAAGCTGCCGGCTTTGACTTCTATCTGTGCACCGAAACCGTCGCGATTGGACTTCTTGCCTTTAGTCTTAATGCGCAGCCAGTGCCCTTTTCCGGCTGACTGGTTGCGTAACAGGACTGGCGAACTATCCAGCACGGTAACCAGGAGATCTTCACTGCCATAGTTGAGGAAGTCGGCGGTCGCGGCGCCCCGGGCCACGTATCGGCGCGACAAAGCTGCCCCGGCGTTGAGGCCGATCTCAGCGAATTTTCCATCCCGAAGATTGCGGAACAGTAACGGTCGCTCCGCGTAGGTCACACCAAAGGAATATTGGTCGACCTGGGGGTTCACATGTCCGTTGGCGACGAAAATATCCTTCCAGCCATCATTATCGAAGTCCAGGAACTTCACCCCGAATCCGAGAAAGCGCAGACTGATCGGACCGAAACCGGCGCTTCCCTCGAGATCGGTGAATTGGCCGTTGTGGTCGTTGTGGTACAGGTTGTTGGTGTCGTCGGAGAAATTCGTTTTGACGATGTCGGGCCAGCCGTCGTGATCGTAATCCGCGGAATCGATGCCCATGCCCGCTTGCTGTCGTCCATCTCCGCTGTAGGCTACGCCGGCTTCCGCACCGACCTCGGTGAACCCACCTTTACAGTCGTTGTGGTAAAGCAGGCTGGGTGACGAGTCATTCGCCACATACAGATCGAGGCAGCCGTCGAGATCGTAATCCAGCCACAGAACGCCTAAACCATAGTTGCTGTTGGGATCGATGTTCAGCTTCTGGGTGACATCGGTAAAGGTGCCGTCTCCGTTGTTGTGATATAGGCGGTCGCGTCCACCCTTCAAGCCTCGCGGCCCGCAGGAGACTGGAATCCCGCGATAGCTGCAAAAGGGGCCATGTCCAAACTCGGGCAAGTGATCCAGATCGAGATCGACGTAGTTGGCGACATAAAGATCGAGATTGCCGTCGTTATCGTAATCGCCAAAGGCTGCGCTGGTGCCCCAATGGCCGGCATTGCCAACTCCGGCTTTCGCGGTGACGTCCGTGAAGGTTCCGTTGCCGTTGTTGTGGTAGAGCACCGCGCCGTCGAGGTAAGTGATGTATAGGTCTTCCCATCCATCGTTGTCATAGTCTCCAACCGCCGCGCCGAAACCCCAGCCGCAGTGGTTGATTCCGGCTTTGGCGCTGACGTCGGTGAAGGTGCCGTCATGATTGTTGTGGTAAAGCCTGCCGGGGTGGCATTTTCCAGCGCGCACGTCTTCCAGGGTTGAACCGTCCACCATGAAGATGTCCATCCATCCGTCATTGTCATAGTCAAAGACAGCGATGCCCCCGCACATGGATTCCATGATGTAGCGTTTTTCCGGACCGCCGCAGGTGAGATGGAAGTTGATTCCAGAGGCACGAGTGACATCGGTAAAAGATACGGAACTCGCAGGCGCGTTTTGGCGGGAGGGGGTAGTCGGATGCGTAGGCGGGCGTTGGCCCGGCGCGGGTTTTCCGCTGAAAAACAGCCCCGCCCCCATGAAACTTGCCACCAGAATGGGCGCGAGAAAGCGGCGACGAGTCAGCCTCACTGAGTTCGGCCCGAAGCCATGCCTCCAACTTCGGCCTTATTCTTTTTCAGTTCGGCGAAGCGCTTCCACTCTTCCTGGGCCGCTTCGGTCTGTCCCATTCTTTCGAGAGCACGGGCCAGTTGGTAATGGGGGCTGGCGTCGCCCGGTTTCAACGCAATCGAGCGCTGCAATGCGGCCGCCGCGGCCTCAGCGTCGCCGTCGAGCAGCAGCGCCTTGCCCAGATCATAGGCGGAGTCGGCGTTGCTGGGATCGAGTTCCGTGGCCTTCTTCAGGTGAATGATCGCTTCCTTTAGCTTTCCGGCTTCCAGGAGGCAGTGCCCCAGTTGGGAGACGACCTGCGCGTTCTGCGGCGCGCGCACTAGCTCCTTCTCATATTCGGCGATGGCTTCGTCGTTCCGCCCCAGGCTGGCGTAGGCAAATGCCAGATGATAATGCCCCAGCGGCGTATTGGGATCGGCCCGCAATGCGGCTTGAAATTGCTGCACCGCCTGCAGGGTGCGATTGCTGTTTTGATACGCCCGCCCCAGCAACACGTGGGCCAGCGATTGCGAAGGATCGAGCTTGACAGCTTTTTCAAGTTCGTCCGCGGCCGCTCCGAATTGATTCTGCTGCAGCAGCACCAGCGCGAGATCGAAATGGATGTCGAACCGTCCTCCATCCAGCGCTTCGGAGCGCTGCAGAGCCGATTGCGCCGCGCCGATTTGCCCAGACTTGAAATAGACCAGTCCCAGCCAATGTTGTAATTCCGCGTCGCGCGGCCAACGTGTGACCGCCTCTTCTCCGATCCTGCCGGCTTCATCAAGCCGGCCCAACTGAAGATAGCTCAGTACGAGTCCCCGGTTTGCCGGAAGACTGTCCGGCGCGATTTGCCGCGCCCGTTCGAAGCTGCCGGCAGCCTGCGAATATTGGCCCGCTTCGAGATCGGCCTGGCCGCTTTGGAGTAAAGACCGGAGACTCGAAGAGTGAACGCCCGGCGATTGTGCCCAGCTTGCAAAACAACTCAGCAGGAGCAGGCAGCCCGCAGTCGCATGACGGAGAGATTTGAGCCGCACTGGAACCACGATTTCGAATCGTAACCTTTCCCCCATGAGAGGCGCAATTCGCGAGATGCCGACAACATGTTCGGATCAGCTGCCGTCCGGAAATCCGCCGCGATGCAGAACCATGGGGTAGTGCGGGAGGTGTTCGGGCCTGGGTACGGAGGCTCGCCATCCGTCGGCGTGAGGTTCCAACCCGCGAAACAAAGGTGGCGTTCTCTCGCCGGGCGGACCAGCCAGGCGCTCCAGCACCTCGCGCAGAGTGCGGATCGTGTCGTCGCCGAAGCGCGCCCGCCAATCTTTCTCGATGGCCCCAAGCCGCCGAAGGTATATCTCCTGGGCATCTCGGCCCTTCGGAGTTAGGACGAGCGTCTTCACGCGGCTGCTGGGCGATTCAGGTTTGACGATTGCATAACCGCGCTTCACCAGAAAGCTTAGCGACGTCGCAATCGCCTCCTTTGAAACTCCGGCCCGGCGTGGAAGATCGCGCACTCTCACTCCTTCGGTGCCGGCGAGCCGCAAGACATTGGCGCCGATCGCAAGGGAAACCTCCGAATCGCGCTCGAACTCAATGGCAAACGCCAGCAGCGCCTTCGAGAGAAGTGCCGAAAGCGGCAATTCGGAAGTGTCCGCGACGGAGTCCCCCGGCGCGGGCCGCTGCGGACTGGGTGCGCTACTGAAGAGGCCATAGCCCAGGATCGGGAGACAGTCGGGCAACTCAATCTCAATCTGACCGACCAGCCTCGCCAGAGCTTTTCGAAGATGGTCGATCTCGTCCCTGCCGAAACGCTCCTGCCACCGTTTTTCAATAACACCGAAGAGCGGCTGCCATATTTCCTGGGCCTTCCTGCCTGCGGCGGTCGCACGAATCAGCCAGCCAGAGCGCGGCGGCTTGGGGCGGCTGTCGGTCGGATCCGGTTTGATCGTGATATACCCCCACCGGGTCATGCCATTTAGGTTCGTCTTCGTCCGGGCGACACGCTCCAGTTCGCGAACGGTAATCCCCTCTTCACTGACAAATCGCATGCAGTTCGACCACATGACCTGTGAGACCAGCCAGGGACCGCGCGCCAAGCCGGAGGTCGAGCCATGCCTGGTCGTCCGATGCGGCAGAATCCGCTCAGCCTCGTTGTCGAACTCGATGGTGAAGGCAACCAGGGCCTGCGATAGCAAGCTCGGAAGGGGAAGACGTTCGTCCATGAACGTGATAATAAAACCTGGCGCGATCCATCCGGGAGGGATTACCAGAATTTTCCAGAAGGTGGTAAGGCATTTTGTGAAGCTCATCACTCTCAAATCATTGTCATTCCGAACCGATTTATCGGTGAGGAATCTGCTTGTGTCAAAACAGCAGATTCCTCGCACGATACCGCCGCGCTCGGAATGACAATTCCTGTGTTGATTCAAACCGGCCCAATACTTCCCCGAGCAAATGCTGGCCGAAGCTCGCGGTAACGAATAAGCTTTAGAGGTTATGCGACATCTTTTCCTGGCCCTGAGCCTGCTCGTCTCGCTCTCGATGTCGGGCCAAACGGTGCAGCCGCAGCCGAGTCCATCAGATCTGTTTCAGCGTGTCCGCAGCCGTCTATTGGCCGACATGGACCGCCAACCGCGTTACACCTGTGTAGAGAACATCACGCGGCAGATGTATCTCGCCCGCTCTTCGGAGAGACGATCCTGTTCCGCTCTTATTTCAGCCTTTGATACCCGGAAGCGCGATCCGTCAGTAACCTCGTGGGACCGGCTACGTTTAGACGTCGGCATAGCCAGCAACCAGGAAATTCACGCCTGGTCTGGGGCGCCGGCGTTCTCCGAAGACGAAGTTCGCCGCTTTGTGGGTAGTCCCTTCGGAGACGGAGACTTCGCAAATTTTATTTACGGAGTCTTCGGCGGTTCCGCTGCGGTCAGATTTCAGGGCGAGCGTGTGCTCGATGGCCGGACTTTCTTGGACTACACCTACAAAGTTTCGGCGCAACGCAGCGGCTATCGTATTGCAGCGGGCTCCGTGGCACTTTTCACTGCCTATAGCGGATCGTTCACTCTCGATCCCCGAACCGCGGACATCGTCGAACTTAAGGTTCATACCGCCGAGCTACCGGAAAAACCTCCTGTGGGTTGCCAGGTAAGAAACCAGATTGAGTACCGGAGACTGGATATTAACGGCCACCAGGTTCTGATTCCTCGGGAGGCCCGCCTCCGGGTCATTTACCGCAATGGCAAGGAAAGCCTTAACACCATCTCATTCAGCGGCTGTCACGAATACACCAGCACGAGTGTCTTACGCTTTGACAAAACGGAATCAGGCGCAGGAGCGGCCGTGGTATCGCCTCAGCCCGTGCGGCTTAGTGCCCGCCCGGCTCCGCTACCCGCCGGACTGAGATTCGATTGCCGCGTTTTGACCCCGATCGATTCCGACACTGCGGCCGCCGGCGCCTCCCTCGACGCAGTTCTGCGCGCACCGATCCGCGGCAGGCACGGTGTAATCCTGGCGCCCCGCGGAGCACGCATCCACGCTCACCTGGTTCGCTTCGCCAAATACACCCAGGATCTCGATTACTTCGAGCTGGTCGTGCATCTCGAATCCATCGAAATCAACGGCGTGGAGTTGCCGCTGTACGCCTCCCAGACCTCGGTGCCTCAGGTACCGATGTCCAGCATCAGCACCAACCCGATCACGGGCCGCCGACCGGACGCTGACATTCTCGATCTGCCGCCGAGTCTTCCCGCCGACAGCGGCGTACTCTTTTTCGTGCGGGAGCACCTCAAACTTCGTCAGTTCGATTCCAGCTGGGTCACGACAAATCCCGGAACTAACAATTAACACTTACCAAACTAAGACTGCCCCTGAGGCGAAGCTCCGCTTATTTTCGCCGGTAGAAAACAAGTGCGGAGCTCGGCGCGTCGGCCAGCTGAATCTGCATACGGGCCAGATCGCTCCCCTTCATCTCTCTAACCGCAGCTTTGTCGTAGGTGGTACGGATCTCCACCTCGTAAGAGCCATTGGGATCCAAATGTTTCAGCCCCAAATCCATGGTCGTGAATCGACTCTTGGGCCGGCGTAGAACCACCACCAGACCGTCTTTGCTTTCGGGCCGGTCCCACTGCCACGCAGTCCAGGTTTCCTCGCCCAGGCTGTAGGGCACGAGGGGATAGAAGTCGCCGTAGAAATAAGGCTGCACCTCGCGATATTCACCAAGGGCCCGCTTGATCCAAGCGACCCATGCATCGTTATCGACTCCCGCCGCTCCGGGGCCAACTCCATAGCCCGCGTCATACCCGAGACGCATGAGATACAGGCTCTCCGGCGTGGTGTACGGCCCAGGCTTATTCCATGGACTGCTTTGGGTATAGGTTTCAAATCCCATGTTCTCCGGCGCCCAATACGCCAGAGCCTGGGTCTGCGCCTGATCGGCGAGGGTGTCGACGATTCCATGATCGGTCCGCCAGACGATGAAGCTGCGTGACATCATCTCGATGTCGATGCGACGACCACCGCTGGCGCAATTGTCGATGCGCAGGCCGGGATGCCGGGACAGCAAATCGTCCCACATCTTGTATAGACCTTCGACGTGCCCGATTTCGGTCATGCCAATGCGATCCGGCGTGTCCGCCAGCTCCCAGTAACGTTCCGGCGGGATGTTGAAATCCTGCCGGTACCAGGTCATTCCGAAATCGGTGATGAAGCCGGAAACCATATCAGTGATTCCTTTGAGCGCCGCGGGATTGCCCAGGTTCGCCAGCAAAACTCCGGGATTAACCGGCCGATCGGAATGAAGAAACCAGTCGGGATGATCGTTGACGATCTTCCGGTGGGGCATGCTGGTTTCCGGCTCAATCCACAGCGAAAACCCGAACCCGGCAGCTTTCAGCGCATCGCCCAGGGGCTTGATGCCGTTTGGATAGTATCGCGGGCTGGGAAACCAATCGCCGCGATTCTTCCACCACGGATTAGTTGGATCAGTTTCAGCTCCGAACGAATCACCGTACCAGCCTGCATCGACGGCATAAACCTCGACCGGGATTTTGTGATCGTGAACCCATTTGATGTAAGCGAGTTTGCTGTCGATCGGCTCCGACCCCCAACTGCCAAAAAGAATAGGCCCACGCATGGGTTTGTTATTTTCCTGGGGCGTATAGTGCGCGAAAAGAAGCCGCCGCCAGATGTTTTGGGAATCCTGCCAGTCGCCGCCGGTCCAGCTCATGAGCACGATGCGCGGCGTGCGAATCTCCTCCCCGGGATGAAGCAGCAGGTGAGTTCTCTTCATCCCGCCCGTCAGGGCGATGGTTTTCCCGTCTTTCGCGTAAGTAAAATCGGCCTTCCAGCCTCCGGTCCAGCCGATGGCGCCGATTAGTCCGTGATCGCCGTTTTGCAGGTTAAAGAAGGGCAGCGTATTCCGGCTGGAGGGATCTCCTCCGGGAGATTCGAGGTGGTCATTTCCGCCTGGACCGAACTGCTCCTCCAGCGGTTTGAAATCTTCCGCGCGCGCGTCGCTCCCTCGGGCGTGCCGGATGAAACAGTCGCCAGGCGAAGACGCAACGACCCAATTCAGGGGAAGGATGTTTTCGATGATGGGAGTGTCCGCAGTTCCATCGTTGCGAAACTTGAGCACCCAGTCGATGGCGCCGGGAAAGTCGGAATAGAGTCGCACCTCGGCAATGACTTTGAGTCGGGTCGCCGGATCCGTGTAGGAATAGCGCCGAGTCTGGGCGGTTCCAGATACGGTTTCCTCAGAGCTTTGCCACTTGGGGAGAAGCTGCGCGGATTCCTTGCCATCATACTTAAAGGAGAAAGGAACCCGATCCGGCTTCCAGAGGTCGGCAGAAGTCAGTCCGGGCGTGGCATTCTGGGCGAGCGCTCCGACGGCGAGGAGCATTCCCGGTACGAACTTAAGGAAAAGTTTCGCTCGGAGCGATCGGACGATCGAGCGCGTATGAAAATTTAGTCGCTTCCTGCAAATTGATTTGCAGGCCCGATTCAGGGCCCGAGGGATTGTTGGGTGCAAGAGAGCCTCCCCGAAGAAAAGGAAAAACGCTGCTACCTTATCCTTTTGTCGGGCCGGTCGGGTGGGAGGATTTGCCCTTCGCGGCAAAAAACTTTCAGCCTATTGAACGCATTTGATATCGCCGCTTACGGGTTTTCGGGAGCCGTGCGTAATTATCCATCCGGGCGAGTTCCGCGCAATTCCGCGAGCGGCATAGGCTCCAACCGGGAAGTCAGGGACAGAGGCTTTTCCGTATGAAAATATTTTTTATAGGCTGAAATCCAATCCGTGGCAATGTCGCGCTGCGCGGTAGACAGGTCCAGTTTGCCCGAGCAGACCAATTGGTGCAGGTGTTCCTCTAAAGCGTCCTTCATATGCGCATTCCATGCCGGCGAGGTATAGGGTTCGGGCCAGAGATTTTGAATTTCCTCCACTCCGCCCAACCCCGGCGCAATGAGGTAGTCAATCTCATAATCGTCGGCGCGAGCACTCACAATTCCGTATTCCTGCAGAACCTCCTGCCGCAGCGACGTGGATACTTCCGCCACCACCTCTTCGTGAGGCATGGCGCAGACATCGTTGATCGTTACCTTACGCGCAGCACCGGGCGTCAGGCTATGGTCGGGAACCAGCCCGCGCTCGAACGGAGCAAGGCCTGAGCTTGTCCGGCGCAGAAGCAAAGGCCGGAAGGAAAGAATGCCTGCCCCAGCAAGGAAAATCATCACGAAAACGAACGCGGCCGCACGCGTGGCCCAGCTGAACCGAAAAAACCACGAGGCCGAACTCACATCTTGCGTGGAAGCCAGTTCGGCAAGCCGCGCTTTCAAAAGCGCCCGGGGGCCTGCGATGGGAGGCAATTGCGGATCAAGAGCCTGCCGGTGAGCTCGGGCAAAATCGACAATGGCTTTCTCGATCTCCGCCACCCGGGCGCGGCAGTCCCAGCAGGCGGCAAGGTGAGCCTGGACTTGTGTGGCGCGGCCGGCCGTAATTTCACCATCCACAGCCGAGAGCAGCTCCTGCTGCGATAAGTGCGAATCGTCACTCAGCATGGCTTCATCTCCCGTCCGCGCGGATCAACCGGGCTAGTGAGCGCGACAGCGAAATGGATACCGATCCAAGCGATATTCTGAGCACCGCCGCTATCTCCCGATAGCGAAGGCCCTCCGCGCGCAACCGGAGGCAAGCCTGATCGTCATCCGGTAGAGCATCAACCACGGCCAGCAGGCGGCGACGCCTTTGTGCCGCCGACAGCTCTTCCTCAGGGTTCGGCGATGGGTCAAACGGCTCCGCCACTGCCCAGTCGGATGCCATCCTGTCCCGAGACTTTTGGTTCACATAGCGCTGCTTCAGGGCCACATGATGTGCAACGCGAAAGATCCACCCACGCAGATTTTGCCGGGGCTTCCGTAACTGAAGGTGCCGGAACAGCGACAGGAACACCTCCTGGACAACTTCTTCCGCGTCGTGCACGGGGAGGCCAAACGAGAGCACATAGCGGAGCACCGGATTGCGGAACTGTTCAAACAGCTCCATCACCTCGAGCTCGATCTTCGAAGGCCGGGTTGAATCCGCAACCCTGGTTACAGCTGGCCGGGTTGCAGCTGCGAAGATCAGCTCGGTGATCGATTCGGTGGGCGCCATGCAACTGTCTCCCCAAGTATATATTCCGTCTGACGCGTTCCTGTTCAGGGTTTCTCACGGAGTTTTCGCATTCGCCCCCCGGCGGAGTCAGAAAGAAAGTCTGAACAAAAATGCAGCTAATGGAATGTTCTGGATAAGGGTCGGGATAGACTATCGATAACCCCACTCGAATTGTCGCGGTGGATACCTGTTTCCGCTGCGGACAACAACTTGACTCCCAAGGGTCGGCTCCGCATGAAGAGATTTTCGGCCATTATTTTTTTATTTTTAACCGCGTTTCCGTTGCTGGGCCAAAGCAATAACGGCGAGTTGCACCTTAGAGTGACTGATCCTGACGGTTTGGGGGTGAAGACCAACGTTCGCATCGTCAGCGCGGCAAATCAGTATCGCAATCATCTGGCAACCAACGATCAGGGCTTTCTGGACGTGCAGCGGCTGCCCTACGGCCTTTATCAATTGGAAATCAGGCAACCGGGCTTTGCCCTGGTTTCCGAAACCGTCGAAATTCATTCCATGATTCCCGCTGAATTTACCGTGCGGCTGGTTCTGCCTTCGGTCAACCAATCGGTCACGGTAACCGCAGCCAACACTTTGATCGACCCCGATCAGGCCGGAGCGATCAGTCAGATCGGCGCGGACGACATTCAGAACCGGCCCAGCTCGGTTCCGGGCCGCGCTCTGCAGGACCTGGTGAATTCGCAGCCCGGCTGGCTGTACGAAGGCAATGCCGTCCTTCATCCCCGTGGATCGGAATATCAGACCCAGTTCGTGGTTGATGGCATTCCACTGACCGACGATCGTTCGCCCAGCTTTGGACCACCGATGGATGTTGACGACCTGCAATCGCTGAGCATTTACACCGCCGGCATTCCTGCGGAATATGGCCGCAAGATGGGCGGCGTGGTGGAAGTGAACACGCTGCAGGATGTGCAGCCCGGCCTGCACGGCCAGGTTGTACTCGGCGGCGGCAGCTTCGATTCAGCATCGGCCAGCGCCCGGGGACAGTATGTGTGGGGCAAAAACGCCTTCGGCGCCAGCGCCAGCGGAGCTATGACCGACCACTATTTGAACCCCGTGGTCCCGCAAAATTTTTCGAATACCGGAACCCTGGGCAACTTTTCGGCGAACTACGAGCGCGATCTGACGCCGAAAGACCGTTTGCGATTCATCGTTCTCCACGAGTTGTCCCGCTACGATCTTCCGAACGAGCTGTTACAACAGGCCGCGGGCCAGCGCCAGACCGCCGATAACGTGGAAACGATGGGAATCGCTTCCTACCAGCACACTTTTTCGTCCAATGCGGCGGCTGATTTTCGGGCCATGGGCCGGGACAATGCCAATGATTTCAACTCCAACCCGGAATCGACTCCCATCGAGGTTTTCCAGCAGAATTCCTTTCGCGAGGCATACTTCAAAGGCACAGCTACGATCGTCCATGGCCGGAACGAGTGGAAATTCGGTTTCGAGTCCGACAACACGTTTCTGAACGAAAACCTGCGCTACCACATTACCGATCCAAGCCAGTTCGACGATGACACCCCCATCGACTTTCACTTCCTGGGAAATCAGCCCGACCTCGAGCAATCGCTGTTTGTACAGGACCAGATCCATTTAAATAACTGGACGATCAGCGCCGGGCTGCGCTGGGACCACTATCAACTTCTGCTCAACCGCCAGGCGCTGGAACCACGTTTGTCGCTTTCGCGCTATTTCCCGTCAGCCAGTCTGCTGGTGCACTTCTCCTATGACAGAGTTTTTCAGACCCCATCCTTTGAGAACATTCTGCTCTCGAGTTCGACGGCAGTTGAATCTCTGGACCCCACCAACTTCTTTCGGCTACCGGTCGAACCCTCGCAGGGAAACTACTACGAAGCGGGCTTGACCAAGGTTTTCAACGGCAGGCTAAAGCTGGACGCGAACTATTTCCGTCGACTGGTGAATAACTTCGCCGATGACGACCAGATCGAAAATACGACCGTCAGTTTTCCGATAGCATTCCGGAAGTCCATCATTTATGGCGCGGAAGGAAAACTCGAGCTACCCGACTGGCACAGGTTTTCAGGCTTCTTGAGCTATTCCTACCAAGTCGGCAATGCGTGGTTTCCAGTGACCGGCGGCCTCTTTCTGGGCGACGACGCGGCGGGCGCCGAATCTCAGCTCACCGGCCATTTCCCTGATTCCCAGGACCAGCGTCACACCATCCGCGGCCGCCTTCGCTACCAGATCAAACCCCGCTTTTGGATCGCGGGGGGAATTCAATATGACACCGGACTTCCCTTCGAGTTCGATGGCGACCCAGCTCAGGTTCTGGCCCAGTACGGCCAACAAGTGTTGAATCGAATCAATTTTCCCCGCGGACGCATCTACCCAGCTTTCCAGGTCAGCGCCTCCGCGGGCACCGTTGTATACAAGTCAGATCGTGCGATCATGCAGCTTCAGGTTGACGGACAAAACCTTAACAATGTTTTGAACGTCATCGACTTCGGCGGTCTCTTCTCCGGCAACGCCATCGGACCCTCGCGAAGTGTTGCCGCACGCCTCACGACCACCTTTTAGTACGATTCGGCCCAACGGTTCATGGGGCCACATAGGATAATGAGCGGCACGAACGAGGCCGTGTATGGTCGTTCTGCCACCCGAGTAAGCTGGGTCCAGTCGCCGCTTACGAATATTTACTTTCCGTTACCAAATCTTTACCTTTTAGGGGGCAAAGGAATGTTTCCATCGGAGAAGTAGACTAATCTAAGGATTGTTGGAGAACTTCCGGCATCTTCAAGGGGTTTTGCAGATTGGGAAGATGTCTGGCAGGCGACCCGGCTCGGGAAAAGAACATCATAAAGGGCCCGGCAATGCCGATTTGGCGATGGCCACGATCTGCCGGGCTTTTTTCTTCCTCTAAGTCGGCCCAAGTTCGGGATAATGGTTCATAAAATCGTGACATCTACTGATGCCAGAAAATCGGATTGAAACCAAACCTGTGGCTCCCTTCTCGGAGCCGGAGCCGCCAAGGTCCTCCACCAGTCATCCCCATAAATCCGGATGGCAACGGCTTTTTGTGTGGGCCGCAGTTCTCCTGGCTTTCGGAGTCATTCTCTTCCTGGTGCTGCGTCATCACGACGATGCGCAGAGCGCCGCCCCGTCATCCCGGCGCGGTTTGTCGGGACCGGTCACGGTTTCGATTGCCACCGCGCAAAAGGGAAATATCAAGGTATATCTCGAGGCGATCGGCACCGTAACTCCGGTCTATACCGACTCCATCACCAGCCAAGTCACCGGACTGGTGAACCAGGTGCACTATAAGGAAGGGCAGCTGGTGCGGAAGGGCCAAGCCTTGATCGATATCGACCCACGGCCCTTCGAGGCCCAGTTGTTGCAGGCGCAAGGCCTCCTCGAGCGCGACACCAACATACTGGAACAGGCAAAGATGGACCTGCAGCGCTACCGCGATGCCTGGGCGCGCAACGCCATTCCCAAGCAAACGCTCGACGATCAGGAAAAACTGGTTTTGCAGGACCAGGGGACGGTGAAGAATGACCAGGGTACGGTCCAGTTTGACCAGGTACAGCTCGCCTTCTGCCACATTACCTCGCCCATCACAGGGCGGGTAGGACTGCGTCTGGTGGATCCGGGGAACGTAGTCCAGTCGTCGGGCAACACAGTGCTGGCTGTGATCACGCAACTGCAGCCGATCACTGTGATCTTTACCGTCGCCGAAGATAGCCTACCTCAGGTGCAGGCGCAAACGCGCCAGGGAAAACGGCTGACTGTTGAAGCCTACGATCGCACCCAGCAGACCCTGATCGCCACCGGCAAACTGCTGACCTTCGACAATCAGATCGACACCACTACCGGCACCGTCAGAATGCGGGCGACCTTCGATAACAAGGACGATGCCCTGTTTCCCAACCAGTTCGTAAATACCAAGTTGTTGGTGAACACCTTGCAGGGCGTCACCTTGATTCCCACCTCAGCCATTCAGCACAACGGCCAGAACACATTCGTCTATGTCATCCAGAATGGCACCGCGCAGATGCGGAACGTCAAGACCGGGGTTGCGGATGCCGGCCAGACCGCTGTCGAAGGCATCAATCCGGGGGACGTAGTGGCCGACAGCAGCTTCGACAAGCTGCAAAACAACGCCAAGATCGTAGTTTCCAAGCAGCCTCCGCCCGCTACCAACAGCGAGGGGCCAGCCCCGTGAGCCCATCTCGCCCATTCATCATGCGGCCCGTCGCGACCGCGCTGTTGATGGCGGCGATCTTACTGGTGGGTATCGTTGCCTACATTCAGTTGCCGGTCTCGGCTCTGCCCGAAGTAGATTATCCGACCATCCAAGTCGTTACCTTCTATCCGGGTGCGAGTCCGGTCGTGATGGCGACCACTGTGACCGCGCCGCTGGAGCGGCAATTCGGCCAGCTTCAGGGCCTCAGCCAGATGACCTCCACCAGTTCCGGAGGCACCTCGGTCATCGTGCTGCAGTTCAATTTGAGCCTCAACATTGATGTCGCCGAAGAAGAAGTGCAGTCGGCCATCAATGCATCCCAAAGTTATCTGCCCTCGAACCTGCCGACGCCGCCGGTCTACAGCAAGACAAATCCGGCGGACGCACCCGTACTCACGCTTGCCATCACTTCTGATTCTGTCCCGCTATCGCAGGTGGAAGATCTGGTGGATACGCGGCTGGCCCCGAAACTCTCGCAATTGAATGGAGTGGGTCTGGTCAGCATCAGCGGCGGTCAGAAGCCGGCGGTCCGTATCCGCGCTAACCCAGTCGCGCTCTCCTCTTACGGCATTAACCTCGAAGACCTGCGCACAGCTCTGGTGCAAGCCAGCGTGAACGCAGCCAAGGGCAACTTCGACGGCCCCCGGCAGGACTACCAGATTGACGCCAATGACCAGCTGGTCAGCAGCGCCGACTATCGCGATGTCGTGATCGCCTATCGTAATGGCGCTCCGGTCATGCTTACGGATGTGGCGGAAGTCCTCGATGGTATCGAAAATAATAAGCAGGCAGCGTGGATGAACCTGGCTCCCGCCGTCATCCTGAACGTCCAACGGCAGCCCGGCGCCAATACCATCAGAGTGGTCGAGAGCATCAAGCGGCTGTTGCCGCAGCTTGAAACCAATCTTCCAGCTTCAGTTCAGGTCACCACTCTCACCGATCTCACCACCTCAATCCAGGCTTCGGTGTCCGACGTCGAGTTCGAACTGATGCTGACGATCGGGCTGGTTGTAATGGTGATTTTTCTGTTTCTGCGCAGTCTCTATGCCACGATCATCCCCAGCGTGGCAGTTCCGCTGTCCCTGGTCGGCACCTTTGGCGCCATGTACGCCCTCGGCTACAGCCTGGACAACCTTTCCCTGATGGCGCTCACCATCTCCACCGGATTTGTGGTGGACGACGCCATTGTGATGATCGAGAACATTTCGCGCTTCATCGAGCAGGGCGATCGGCCGATGGAGGCAGCCCTCAAGGGGGCGGAACAGATTGGTTTCACGATCGTGTCGCTGACCGTTTCGCTGATTGCCGTGCTCATCCCGCTGCTGTTCATGGGCGACGTGGTAGGCCGGCTTTTCCGCGAGTTCGCCGTGACGCTCGCGGTGACGATCGTAATCTCGGCCGTGGTATCGCTGACTCTGACTCCCATGATGGCGGCGCGCATTTTGCGGCACGAGCCCAAGGAGCAGCAGGGGCGCATTTACCAGGCCTCGGAACGCGTCTTCGAACGCATGATCGCTTTCTACGGGCGCACCTTGAAGTTCGTGTTGCGCTACCAGACCATTACTCTTCTTGTGGCTCTGGGCACGCTGCTGCTCACCATATTTCTCTACATCATTATTCCCAAGGGATTTTTCCCGGTGCAGGATACCGGCGTCATTCAGGGCATTTCGCAGGCTTCCGCAACCATCTCCTTTAAAGCGATGGCGGAAAAGCAGCAGGAACTGGCCAAGGTAATCCTCGCGGATCCGGCGGTCCAGAGTCTGTCGTCCTTCATCGGAGCCGATGGCACTAACACGACTCTCAACAGTGGCCGCATGTCGATCAACCTGAAGCCGCTCTCAGACCGCGACCTCAGCGCCTCCGATGTGATCCGCCGGCTCCAGTCCAGTCTGCAAAAGGTTCAAGGGATCGCGCTCTACATGCAGCCGGTGCAAAACATCACGGTGGATGACCGCGTCAGCCGCACTCAGTACCAGTACACGCTTGAAGATCCGGATGCGAACGAACTGGACGAGTGGACCAATCGCTTTGTGGCGAAACTGAAAACCCTGCCGCAGCTTGAGGATGTCGCAACCGACCAGCAGACCGGCGGGCTGGCGGTCTCGCTGGTCATCGATCGCGTCACCGCCTCGCGGCTTGGCATCGCTCCGGCCACCATCGACAACACGCTATACGACGCTTTGGGACAACGCCAGATCAACACGATGTACACGCAGCTCAACCAGTACCACGTGATTCTGGAAGCCCAGCCGCAGTTCCAACGGGATCCCAGCCGGCTGGGAGATCTGTACATTCAGGCCAACGCCTCCTCCGGGACCTCCGGGCCCGGAGCTTCCAATTCTTTTTCCTCCTCGGGATCCTCCGCCGCCGGATCGAATGCAACCACCACGTCGGTGCTTTACACCCCGTCTTCCGCGACGCTCGCACCCCCTGCAAACGCGCTATCGCCCGGCAGTAGCTCGACCGGATCCAGCTCATCTGCAAATACAAACGCCTCGAGCACGATGAGCAATGCCGTGCCATTGGGTGCTTTCACTCACTTCCATCGTGCAAGCGAAGCGCTCTCCATCAACCATCAGGGACAGTTCCCCTCGGTGACTGTTTCTTTCAACCTGGCGCCCAACGCCGCTCTGGGTAGTGCCATTACGGCCATCGACAAGGTGCAGAAGGACATGCACATGCCTCCCAGCCTGCAGGCCGATTTCCAGGGCACGGCTGCTTCGTTCAAAAACTCGCTGTCGAATGAGGCGCTGTTGATTCTGGCCGCGCTGGTAACGGTCTACATCGTGCTGGGTGTGCTATACGAAAGTTTCATTCACCCCATCACGATTCTTTCCACTCTTCCTTCCGCGGGAGTAGGCGCCCTTCTGGCGCTCATGCTGTTCCGCCAGGATCTGAGTGTGGTGGCCATCATCGGCATCATCCTGCTGATCGGAATTGTGAAGAAGAACGGAATCATGATGGTGGACTTCGCGCTCGAAGGTGAGCGGGAGTACGGCAAGAACGCGACCGACGCCATCTATGAAGCCAGCCTGCTGCGTTTTCGCCCCATCATGATGACCACCATGGCGGCGTTGCTGGGGGGCATTCCGTTGGCTCTCGGCACCGGGATCGGCTCGGAGATTCGACGTCCCCTGGGAATCGCGATGGTAGGCGGGCTCTTGCTGAGCCAGGCGCTCACTCTCTATACCACTCCGGTGATCTACATCTTTTTTGACGGTCTGGGACAGAGATTTGCCCGCTTCCGCTTCGGGGCAAAGCCCGGCGATACGGCGCAACCGGAAGCGCAGGTATGAATCCTTCAGAACTTTTTATTCGGCGGCCGGTGGCAACGACGTTACTGACCATCGCCATCGCTATCGCTGGAGCAATAGCGTTTACCGTGCTGCCGGTTTCGCCACTCCCTCAGGTCGACTTTCCAACCATTTCTGTCGGGGCCGGATTGCCGGGAGCCAGCGCCGAGATCATGGCGTCTTCCGTAGCCACCCCACTCGAGCGGCAATTCGGCCACATCGCCGGGGTCTCGGAAATGACCTCCACCAGTTCGCTGGGCACCACAGGGATTACGATTCAATTCGACTTGAGCCGTAATATCGACGGGGCCGCGCGCGACGTCGAGGCCGCGATCAGTGCGGCCCGGTCCTATTTGCCGGCCAATCTTCCGTCCAATCCCACCTATCGCAAGGTGAACCCGGCCGACGCGCCGATCATGATTATTGGGCTGACCTCCCGCAAGTTGGACAAGGGAAAATTGTATGACGTAGCTTCGACCGTGATGTCGCAGAAGCTCTCTCAGATCCAGGGTGTGGGTCAAGTGTCGGTAGGTGGTAGTTCCCTGCCTTCGGTGCGCGTCGATGTGAATCCCACCCAGCTGAACAGCTATGGCTTGACCCTCTCCAAGGTTCAATCCGTGTTGAGTACCCAGAATGCCGATTTGGCCAAAGGCCAGATCTCCGACGGCATCGTGACGGCCGACATCATTGCCAATGACCAGATCTCAACAGCCGAGGACTACAAACCCCTGGTCATCGGCTACAACAAGGGTGCGGCGGTCCGGCTCTCGGATGTTGCCGCAGTCACCGATGATCTCCAGAATATTCGCTCCGCCGGTTATCTGAACGGCATACCGGCGGTCATGATGATTATTTTCCGGCAGCCGGGCGCGAATATCATCCAGACCGTCGACAACATTCGAAGCCAGTTGCCCTTTCTGAAGGCTTCGATTCCTCAGGGCATCGACACCACCATCGTTCTTGACCGTACCACCACCATTCGCGCCTCGGTGCACGACGTGGAACGCACCCTGATGATCTCGGTGGCTCTGGTCATTCTGGTGGTCTTCATTTTTCTCCGCAACGTGCGTGCCACCCTGATTCCCAGTGTCGCGGTTCCGGTGTCGCTGATCGGCACCTTCGCCGTGATGTACCTGCTCGGCTACAGCCTGGACAACCTCTCGCTGATGGCGCTTACCATCTCGACCGGTTTTGTGGTAGATGACGCTATCGTTGTGATGGAAAATATTTCGCGCCACCTGGAACAGGGAATGCAACCCTTCGAGGCGGCATTAAAAGGCGCGAAAGAGATCGGATTCACCGTATTTTCCATCAGCGTTTCGCTGATCGCGGTTTTCATTCCCATTCTCATGATGGGAGGCATTGTCGGCCGTCTTTTCCGCGAGTTCGCCATCACGCTTTCCACCGCCATCATCGTTTCGATGGTGATTTCACTGACCACCACGCCCGTGATGTGTGCCTATCTACTAAAGGACGAGCACCAAAAAAAACACGGCAGGATCTATCGTACGAGCGAGAAATTTTTCGCCTGGATGCTCGACACCTATCGTCGCACCTTGCTCTGGGCGCTCGACAATTCGGGGCTGATGCTGGTGGTGTTGTTGTTCACGATCGCCTTGAATGTCGTGCTCATCGTCAGGATTCCCAAGGGCTTCTTTCCGCAACAGGACACCGGCGCTGTGGTGGGAGGAGTGCAGGGTCCCCAGGATTCCTCGTTTCCGGCGATGGATAATTCAATCAAGCAGCTGGTGGGAGTAATCAAGAGCGATCCAGCGGTGGCCAACGTCATCGCCTTCACCGGTGGCAACGGCGCCACCAATACGGGGTTCATCTACGTCAGTCTCAAGCCGCTTGATGAGCGCAAGATCGGAGCCGCGGATGTCATCAACCGGCTGCGGCCCCGCATGAACCGTTTACCCGTAGCCTCGGCATTCCTACAGGCGGCTCAGGACCTGCGTATTGGAGGCCGGGGGAGCAACGCGCTTTACCAGTACACCATCCAGTGCGACAACGTTCAGGATCTATCGAAATGGGGGCCCATCCTTTTTGGCGAGATGAAGAAGATTCCCGGCCTCCAGGACGTAAACTCCGATCAGCAGAACGGCGGACTGAAAGAGTTGCTGAATTATGACCGCACTGCCGCCGCCAAGCGCGGGATCACCACTCAGGCGATTGATAGCTCTCTTTACAGTGCCTTCGGCCAGTCCGAAGTCTCCATCATCTATACGCAACTGAATCAGTATTACGTCGTGCTCGAGGTCGCCCCACAATACTGGCAGACCCCGCAGGGATTGAAAGATATTTATCTGCGCTCGCCGGCTACTTCCAGCACATCTGGCAACGCTAGCGCGGCCGGCAAGGGCAACGTGCCTCTGGTCGCGCTGGCAAGCTCCGGGGCCGGCACCACGCCGCTCTCCGTAAACCACACTGGCCTGTTTCCTTCGGTGACTGTTTCTTTCAATCTGGCGCCTGGCGTGTCCTTAAGCGACGCCACCGAGCGCATAGCACAAATGCAGCGAAGGCTGGGCACTCCCTCCACCATTCGCGGCTTCTTTGCGGGAACGCTGCAGGCGTATCAGGATTCCCTGAGTACCGAGCCGATGCTGGTGGTGACTGCGCTGCTGGCCGTCTACATCGTGTTGGGCATCCTGTACGAGAGCCTGATTCATCCCCTGACCATTATTTCCACGTTGCCCTCGGCCAGCGTGGGC
Source organism: Terriglobia bacterium (assembly GCA_963822555.1). Lineage (GTDB taxonomy): Bacteria > Acidobacteriota > Terriglobia > Terriglobales > Acidobacteriaceae > JAIQFF01. Next base: position 249,802 of record CAWGHY010000002.1, on the reverse strand, counting down.
GCAATCCTGGCGCTCATGTTGTTCAAGGTCGACCTGAGCGTGATTTCTATCATCGGAATTGTTCTGCTGATCGGCATCGTGAAGAAAAACGCCATTATGATGATCGACTTTGCGCTGGTCGCCGAGCGGCAAGAAGGCAAAAACACGAGGGACGCAATCTTCGAAGCCTGCATGTTGCGCTTCCGTCCTATCCTGATGACGACCATGGCCGCCCTGTTCGGAGCATTGCCGTTGGCCTTCGGCACCGGGACCGGATCGGAACTGCGAAGACCCCTCGGCATCACCATCGTCGGCGGGTTGATCGTAAGCCAGATGCTCACGCTCTACACCACCCCGGTGGTGTACCTGTTCCTTGATCGCTGGGGGCTTAGGGGCCAGAAGGAGCAACACGGCACGCTGCCGTCTCCAACTCCGGAGGCCAGCTAGACAAGGATTGAGATGAACCTTCGGTCAAACAGAAACGTTATGAAGATCTTCACCCCGCCGGGGCGCCGCATGATTCGGATCTTTCCGGCTATGCTGTGTTTATTTCTGGCGATCTTACCGGGCTGCGCGGTCGGTCCTAAGTATCATCCCCCCGCTCCACAGGCTCCGGCCGCGGTCTACAAGGAATCGCCCACTCAATTTAAGGAAGATCAAAGCTGGACGGTGGCGCAACCCTCGGATGCGAAGCTGCGGGGCAAGTGGTGGGAGATATTCAACGATCCCGAATTGAATGCACTCGAAGAACAGTTGGACATCAACAACCAGAACATCAAGGAATTCTTCGAAAACTTCATGGAAGCTCGCGCCATTGTCCGCGAAGCCCGCTCGCAATACTTCCCTACGCTCGGGACTGCGCCCGCGTTCAGCCGTTCGCGCACCTCGGGGAATCTGAGCACGACGCCCGTCAATACAACCAAGACCGGAGCCAGTCCGCAACTGCAAAGCACGGTTTATTCATTGCCCTTCGAAGCGTCCTGGGAGCCTGACCTTTGGGGTAAAGTCCGCAACACGGTGCGAGAACAGGAGTACGCCGCTCAAGTCAGTGCGGCGGATCTCGAAAACGAACGTCTGACCGAGCAAGCCAGCCTGGCCAAGTTCTTCTTCGAAATCCGCGGCCAGGACCAATTGCAAAAAATCCTCAACGAGACCGTCGAGGCGGATCAGAAAGCGCTCGATCTCACTCGCGCCCGGTACGAAACCGGCATTGACGACCAGATTTCGGTGGTCGAAGCCGAAACCACGCTGCAAACCGCCCAGGCCGGCGCCACCAATGTCGGCATCGCGCGCGCGCAATTTGAGCACGCTATCGCGGTGCTTGTCGGCAAGGCCGCCACAAACTTTTCCATTCCGGTGAAGCCGATGACGGTTGCTCCACCTCCAATCCCAGTGGGGGTGCCCTCGGAATTGCTGGAACGCCGGCCGGACGTGGCCGCCGCCGAACGCACCATGGCCCAAGCCAACGCTGCCATCGGCGTCGCTCGTGCGGCCTACTATCCGAACCTGACATTGAGCGCGGACGGCGGCTTTGAGAGTGCGTCCTTCACCAATTGGCTCTCCTGGCCCAGCCGCTTCTGGTCGGTCGGCACCTCGTTATCGGAAACCATTTTCGACGCCGGCCTGCGCCGCGCTACCGTCCAACAATTCGTCGCAACCTACAACGCGGATCTTGCCGGCTACCGCCAGACGGTTCTGACCGCATTTCAACAGGTGGAAGACGGTCTGGCTGAAGTCCGCATCCTGTCCAAGGAAATCCAGCAGCAGCAACAAGCCGTCAACTCCGCTCAAACTTTCCTGAAGCTCGAGCAGGGACGATACGAAACCGGCATCGATCCCTACATCAATGTACTGGTTGCCCAAACCACGCTGCTCTCAAATCAGCAAACTCTGAATAATCTTCAGGTACAACAGATGACTTCTACGGTAGCTCTGGTAGAGGCGCTGGGCGGCGGCTGGGATCGTTCGCAATTGCCCAGCACACAGCAGGTCAAGGAGAAGCCACCCCAGGCTGACACGACCATTCAGCAGTAGAACGACGCACCTCTTGAAGCTGGCGTACGCCGGAGCCCGTCACTCCCATTGCGAGTTGTGACGTTCCAGCCACCAGCAAGGCGGATTCCCCTTTTGCGGGAAGATTGAACGACTGCAGGTCTCGCTGACCGTGCCCAACAAGTCATATTCAACCTTGTTGCCCTTGAGCGGCGTGGCCAGAAATTGATTCACGTTCACCGCGCCATACGCCGTCCCATGAGCGACCCGAATCTGCATCGCCACCCAGTCGCCCACATACAACATTCCCGACAGAGCAACCATCACGATCACAACTTGGCCCAGCCGCCGCCTCCAGCTCCCGGTCATGCGAAGGGCTCCGCACGCCCACACCATCCAGGATCGTACTGGCGAGCCGAGCACCACACTGGAGAGTTCAACTTCACGATAATTTCAGCCCGATCCGGCATCAGAAGCGCACGTCCCTGTAGAAGATGCAGTGGGTCTCCAGGTACCAGGAAACAACAAAGAGGACAAGCATGGCCACCGCAGCCCAGCAGAATAACTGAACCGGAAGGGTGGTCGTGAGCCGTCGCGCTGCACGCACGCCGTCCTGGCGCGCGTCAGAAAAAATCAATCCACTTACCCAGCAGATTGCGGCGGCCAAGGCCAAGTGGCTGAGAGAGTCCAAAATCCTCTGATGCACATCGATCGACAGGCCGAGGAAAGCTGCATTGAACACGGCGTACAAAGAGAGGATGGAGAAAACCAAGGCGACCGGCTTGGCGACCTCTGCAAACATGCTCCAGGCCTCGCTGGACGAACCAGTTTACCGCTATTCGAGGTCTCCTGGGCATCAGAAGTTAGGACCGGGGACGCAGGAAACAAAGCGCCACCTCGGGCGCCTTCCACAATTTAGGCAACCACCATGGCTTCCAGTGCCGGCTTGTTTTTGATCAGCACCGTAGGACCCTTCGTTGAAATCAACGACTTGGCGCGCAATTCGGTGAGGGCCCGGGTAACCGTTTCACGTGTGACTCCGACCACCTGAGCGATCTCTTCATGCGTCAAGTTCAAGTTGAAGCGGATGCCTTTCGGCGTTTCCTGGCCGTGGACCGCCGACTCCAGCAGGAAGCACGCCATTTTTTCCGTTGCGGAGGGGGTTAGTCCCAGATAGCGAATCTGGTGGCAGGCTCCGCGGTAATAGTTGCTGAACTGCTGCATCGCCCGGATTGAGGCATCGCCGTGGTCGTGTAGCAGCTTCATGAAATCATCGCGCCGCACAAAATCCACCTGGCAGGGCTGAAGGGTCTCAGCGGTGACTTCGTGGGGGTCTCCAGAGACGGCGGAGTGCAACCCCAGCAACTCGCCCGCTTCGACCACCCGCACGATTACAGTTTTTCCAGCAGGCGAGGCCATGGTCAGCTTCACGCGTCCTTTGCAGAGCATGTACACTCCTCGCGGGACCTGGCTTTCGACAAACAAGACAGCGCCGGCGGGATACGTGCTGGTGAACTTCATCGTCTGAAAATCCGCCAGAGTTGCCGCGCTCATCTGACAGAAGAATCCGTCTTTGCGCATCGGGCAGGTGGCGCAGTCGTCTGTCATTTCCATTCCGTAAGGTGCGTGTGTTGTCATTTTGAGCTCCTGGTTTTTTTAAGCAGTTCGGAGGTCGCGTTCCCATCCTCCAAAATATGCCGGAGGAAATTCGAGCCTCCACTTAGGACGACACCGTCTCTCTGCATACGCAGGAGGAGGTCGCGGCCGCCTCCATCAACGAAACTCACTGCCCCCAAGTCGATAGTCATGGGCTTTCCGTCCGCCATCTTTGCCGATGTGAGCCAGGCCTTCCGCAACTCCTCAACCCATGGCCCCCTAACGCTGCCTTCCAGCTTTAGGACGGCTTGATCGGACGTTTTCTGCATTGTGATCCTGAGCACATTACGAAAGGAGCAAACGCAGTGCCGAAGCGCGATCCAAGTGTGTGCCTTTTGTAAGTCTTTAATTGTGATCAGATAGGTTGGTTTCTGAGGTGTGATCGATGCAGACTGACGACCATAGCGTCCTCCGCTGACGAGACGACATATCGTCAATCGGCGGCATTCCGTCAGTTTTGAGTAGGCTACTCTTAACGCTGGACGGGCAAAAGGCGGAATCGACTCCGCGTTTGCCCGCCCAGACCAAAGCCAAACACTACGCGGCCCTGGGCTTGATCTCGACAGTCTTTGCCTTGGCCGCCTTCGGCATGGTCAATTGCAAGACCCCGTTCTTCAGACTTGCCGTGGTTTTTTCGGTGTCCACGCTCGCTGGCAGGTCCACAATTCGCAAGATCTGGTTGGAGCAAAATTCCGAATAGACCGTCTTGCCTTTGTTCTCTTCTCGGGAGGTCTCGGTTTCCCGCTTGCCGGTAATGGTCAAACGGCGCGGCTCGACGCTGACTTCGATCTCTTTCTCACTGAAGCCAGGCACCTCGGCCTTGACCTCAAGGCTCTCGCCGGCATCAGAGATAATCACATGAACCGGATGAAGCAGATCTGCCTCAGCCCTGAACCAATTGTCCAGGTCATGGCCGAAATTCCGTCCGTTTCCCTCGAAGATCTCGTATGCCCTCTGCATGATGGCTTGCGACATCTGGTTAATCCGCTCCATCACTTTTTCGACCGGAGTTATTGTCACCGGTTTTCCCTCAGTCCGTTGTAGTGCAACTGACGTTGCCATAATAATTACCTCTTTTCCTGGGACTAGTCAGCGCCGGCTTCGGCAGTTCGATAACCTTAGCCCGTTCCTGCGTCCGGCTCAGGCAGGAAACCACTTGGGAGCCGGCGCTGCGAACACAGAATGGCAGAAAGACACGCTGCCGCGCAGTGATAGAGGTCACGGGTAAAGGTGATTTGCCACACTCAGAACCAGACAGGCGGGATCACACTTGTCGACGGGGAATTCTCAGCTTCTGCATGCGTGAATTTAAGGTGGTGCGATTCACGCCCAGGCGTTCGGCGGCGCCACCCGGTCCGCCAATCTTTCCTTTAGCTTCGCGCAGCACGCGGATGATGTGTTCCCGCTCAACGTCTTCGAGGGCCGAAGAAGTGGAAGGCGCGGCGGCCTCTGTCGCAACCGGCTCAAATGGAGGGATCTTCAAGACGGCGCCATTAGACAGAATAACCGCGCGCTCGATGACGTGCTCCAGTTCGCGAATGTTACCGGGCCAGAAATAGCGGGACAGTGCCTGCATCCCTTCGGGCGCTACACTTTCGATGTTTTTCTTCATCCGCTGGGAGAACTTCGACACGAAATATTGGACCAGCAACGGAATATCTTCGCGCCGTTCACGCAGCGGTGGGACAGTGATTGGAAAAACATGCAAACGGTAAAACAGGTCACTGCGAAATTGTCCGGAAGCCACCAGTTTCTCCAAATCGCGGTTGGTAGCGGCAACGATGCGAACATCGGTGGTGATGGTGCGGGTGCTGCCCAGCCGCTCAAACTCTTTTTCCTGCAACGCACGTAACAATTTTGGCTGCAACTCGAGCGGGATATCCCCTACCTCGTCGAGAAAAATCGTCCCTCGATGGGCTAATTCCAGCCGTCCCATTCGCTGCGCGATGGCCCCAGTGAACGCCCCCTTTTCATGGCCGAAAAGTTCGCTTTCAAGCAGGCCGGCGGGAATGGAGGCGCAATTGACGCGAACGAAAGTGTGGTCATGGCGCGGGCTCAGATTGTGAACCGCACGGGCGAGCAACTCTTTTCCAGTGCCGGTCTCTCCCAGAATCAAGACCGTGGAATCCGTCGGCGCAACCGTCTCAACCTGTTTCAGGACCCGCCTGATCTGCGGGCTGTGGCCAATGATCTCCTCAAAATTAAACTCAGTTTTCAGCTCGTCTTCCAAATATTGCTTCTGCTCCGCGAGTTGGTCCTTGAGCTCGGACATGCGCCGGAATGCCATGGCATTGCCCAGGGCTATCGCTACCTGGCCGGCGATTTGCATGAGCAGATTCACGTCTTCATCGGTGAAGTTCCCCGCACGCCGGCTGAATACATTCAGAGTTCCGATCACTCCGTCGCGACCGATCAATGGAATCCAACAGCCGGACTTCAGCGATCTATGGGCAAATTGCGGCGGCATTTCGAAAGGCCATTTGTCGTCAGGCTGTCCTTTGAGCAACAAAGGTTTCCTGGCCGTATATGCCCAGCCGGCCGGCGAGCCGCCGAGAGGCACCGCAGGTTCTTGCTCTGCACTGATGAGTTCACCTCCAGCTGAAGATTCGAGCCCATGCATGCGCAGCATCCCGGTTTTTACGTCATAGAGAGCGAGTGTCGCATAGTCGAATGGCTTCACCTGGCGGACGCAGGAAGCGATGGCATCCAGCAATTGGCGGATGTCGAGACTTGATACCAGTGCGTTCGTCACTTCCAGCAGAAACGCTTCGCGGGCGCGCTTCCCTTCCGTGATGTCCCGCGTGACCTTGGTAAACCCAAGCAAGTTGCCATCTTTATCATGCAGGGCCGTGATCACCACATCGGCCCAGAAGCGCGACCCATCCTTGCGAAGTCGCCAGCCCTCCTCTTCCCAACGGCCTTCGGCGGCAGCGAATCTGAGTTCCTCCTCTGGCTTGCCCCGTTCAATGTCCTCCGAAGAGTAGAAACGCGAAAAGTGCTGCCCGATGATTTCATCGGCGCTATAGCCCTTGATTTTCCGCGCGCCTTCGTTCCAGCTCAGAATTGTTCCGGTGGGGTCGAGCATGAAAATGGCATAGTCCTTAACTTCTTCCACCAGCAGCCTGAAGCGTTCCTGGCTGAGCCGCAAGGCCTCTTCGGCGCGCTTGCGTTCGGTCACGTCGCGAATTGCGGCGGTAACCAGAACCCCGTCCGGCTCCTTCAGCGGGCTCAGGCTGATTTCGACGGGAAATGTTGTGCCATCTTTGCGGCGCCCGAGCAACTCGAGGCCCGCGCCCATGGGACGGGGGTGAGGCGCGGCGTAATACTCATCTCTGTGCTGGGAGTGTTTGTTACGGAAATTCTCGGGGATCAGAGTCTCAATGGGCTGCTGGAGCAATTCCTCTCTGCGATAGCCGAACATCTTCTCCGTCTGCGAGTTGACCAGCAGCATCCGGCCGGATCCGTCAGCAATAACAATGGCGTCGGGCGCTGCTTCCAGCAGACGACGGAATTTCTCATTCCCTTGGCTCGAACCTTTGTCGTTGTTGGACTCTGACTCGCCCATCAGTTGGAAAACTTAGCACCGCCTGAGCCCCTGGGCAAGCCCGCCTGGTTGGCCTACTCCCCGAGGCACGAGCTGAACTTCGCGGCCTCACAGCTACAGATACAACGAGGATGAGACATATCTGTCCCCAATCGCGACCTGATTACAACTCCTATACCTAAACGATACTCGAGAATGTGAGTGTGGGAGCAGCCTTCACAAAGCCAAAAATGCCTAATGCAGCAACCCAAGTTCTCTCCTTCCGTCTTATTGTTGTGAAAGCGGAAGAGCCTGCCCTGGCGATAGTCGAAGGGGTTTTCACAATCCGGGTTTGAACAATTGGAAAACATAGGACGACATAGCACGATTGTCCAAATGCTTTTTTCTACGCCCTGCTCACTCGAGCCCGCTCCAATTCCAATTTCTGAATCACGTTCATGAGCCAGTCACTCACTGCAGCTTCTATTTCCTCTGGGCTGCTCCATTGCTGCAATGACTGTACGGTGTCACCTCGTTCATTCAGGGCAATGTGATGACAGGGCGGGTGACCTTGCTGAGATTCCGGCGGCACCAATGACAACAGGACACATTCGGAGCAAGGTCGCTTACGTTCGGGATCGCCATAGTTCAAACAAGAAGGCGAATCCTCGAAGATGAATTGCGGGCGCCATGAGGATGACTTGCGGTAGCCTCCGCCCTTGAGGAATTCTAGTTCCAGTCTCAGGACCTGCAGGAGATCGCGCTTTTTGCTTGCCATAACGGTCCTCCCACCAACTAGCTAAGAGTCTCTTCCGGAATCGGCGCGATGGCTGTGAGGCGCATCACGCGGCATGGTAACGGGACTCACGCGCGAGGCAAGGCACATGGGTTTGGGAGAGTACAGCGCCCGGAGGGCGAGTCAGAGCATTCCGGCGGCTAGAGGACAAGAACGGCTGCGCCATCGATGGCGTCCCGCTTTACCGCGTCCAAGGCCTCATTGGCCTGATCGAGGGAAAAGGCTGTTACCTTGGGCCGAAGGCCGATCTCAGCAGCGACTTGGATAAAATCGCGGGCATCGGGGCGCGTCATATTGGCCACGCTGCGAAGCTGCCGCTCTCCCCAAAGCAGGCGGTCGTAGTCAAACTCCGGAATCCGGTCGAGATGAATCGCGTTGATCGCTACCACCCCGCCCTTTCGCAGACTCCCAAGAGCGGCCACAACTACATCTCCGCTGGGCGCAAAAGTGACAGCACGGTCCAACTCGACGGGCGGCCTCTCGCTCTCATTCCCCACCCAGGTGGCGCCGAGCGATTCCGCCAGCCGGCGATGAGACTCACCCCGGGTCGAGACATAGACGTCGCAGCGCCACGACTGCAAAACCGCGATCGCGAGATGTGCCGAGGCCCCGAAACCGAATAGCCCAACCCGCTCTCCGCGCTCCACTCCGGCTACCCGGAGGCTGCGAAAGCCGATTACTCCCGCACACAAAAGAGGTGCGGCGCGGAGATCGTCCAGCGAGTCAGGAAGGGGAAATACGAAATCAGAGCGAGCCAGCGAATACTCGGCATATCCGCCATCCACCGAGTAGCCGGTAAAGGTCGCCGCATCGCAAAGGTTTTCCAGGCTGTGTTGGCAATACCAGCACTTTCCGTCGATGCCGCCAATCCAGGAAACTCCAACCCGCGCGCCTACAGGAATCTCGGCCGTGCCTCCTGCAACGACCTCACCCACGATCTGATGGCCGGGGATAAGTCTTTTGCGAAGTGCTGGAAGCTCGCCTTCGACGATGTGCAGATCGGTCCGGCAGACGCCGCAGGCGCGCACTCGCAAAAGAAGCTGGCTAGCCGTGGCCGAGGGTTGCGGAACTTGCTCAATCCGAAGAGGGCGCTTTGAGATGTTATCCGGCGAGGTCAGCACAGCGGCCCTCATCGAGGAACTCCTTGAAAGCTCGCCTAGCAGACTATCAGTTCTGGTGCCGTTGCTTACGCCGTAGCCACCACTTTCACTTTGTCTGCCATTTTTCCGCTTCGGCCCGATGCTTCATTTCCCGCAGAGTGGCATCCGGGGTCCAACCCTCCTGCATGACAATCGAGCAGGGCTGTACCGGCATGTGATTCAGCCGCGCAAAAAAATCTCCCACGTAGATATCGGGGAGGTAACTACTCACCAGCACGATGTCGCACTCTCCAGATTTCAGAAGCTCGAGGGCTTCAAGTCCACTCCAGGTGGCTACCGCATCGTAGCCCGCCCGCTTTAACATCACGCCCAGCCTGCCCGATTCTTCTTCATCGTTGTCGACAATCAGAACCCGTTTGTTCCGTGACTCGGCCATAGGTTTGCTCCTTTATATTCCGCTTTAGGCTCTGGCATTCAGAACGATTCAACAGGATTACGGAAAGCTATCGGCCTGCTGCGCGAGGTTCCTTCTCGCTGGGCCGACGGCGTCTGCGCAATGTCCGCTCGCTGGCTGTCTTTGACTCTTGCAACAGCTTCTTTGATTCCGCCACAACCTCTGCTTCCTTCGCATCGGTTCGCGCCTTTATCTCTCGACCTTCCCCTGTGTCTGCCATGCTCTCTCCTTCACAATGGTTCGCGATCCTGGTAATTCTCGCCTTGCGTTGCCCGCCCGTCTGTGACTGACCTCACAGTTCGTGGTGATCGTTTGTTTTCGGTTTCACGATTGTTCGACGCGGTGGCCGAGGCCGGGCATGGAGCGCCGCACTCGAAAGCCGCCGGACCGGATAGGAGCGTTTAGGTTCATATTTTTTCGTCCCGCGAACTCATCAATCTCTTTTACCGAACGCGCCTCGGAAATTATGGTGGTTCGGGTCACCGAGGTAAGTGATCAGCCTCACTGCGGGATTTTTCGAAGCACCTCTAAATGGTGCCATGCTCGAGCACCTGCCCTGGCCAGTCGCATCTCAAGTAGTGGCGCAAGCGCAGTGCGCCGGGCTGACGGTTCGTGGCTAGGGAAGCCGCGAGGTTGCTTCAAGGTCGTCAGCCTGGTTCGTGGAAAGGAACTCTGATGACGAACTCAGCCCACCATAGTTGGACAGCTCTCCGGTGGTTGGCAGCCGGCGCCGGGCTCGCAGCCGGCTTATACGCCACTCGCGCCGGCTTCACCTGGCTGCAGTATGGAAATCCTCCAACCCCGAACGGAGCCGAAACTGATCAACTTCTCGAGGAGTTCATTCCGGCATACGAGGTGGTAGAACGGCATCACGTGCGTGTGGCCGCGCCAGCCGAGATTGCTATAGCGGCGGCCTGCGACATGGATCTCGCGCAGTCGGCGATCGTTCGTTGGGTTTTCAAAGGCCGGGAGCTGATCCTGGGCGCCCAACCGGACAAGGTACGCAGCCCGCGAACGCTGCTAGCCTGGGCCAAAGAATTGGGATGGGCTGTGCTGGCCGAAATTCCTGACCGTGAGATCGTTCTGGGCGCGGTCACCCGTCCCTGGGACGCTAACCCCGTATTCCGCCCGTTGCCACCCAGTGAGTTTGCGAGTTTTCACGAATCCGGGTACGCCAAGATCGCGTGGACCTTGCGAGCCGATCCGATCAATGCCGTGGAATCCGTGGCCCGCACCGAGACTCGCGTCGCGACCACCGACGAGACTTCCCGCAAAAAATTCCGGCGATACTGGTCATTAGTTTCGCCCGGCGTCGAACTGATTCGATGGACATCACTCCGGCTGGTGAAACAGGAAGCAGAAGGCCGTATGCGGCGTGGTCAGGCGACAGGGTACGCGGTTCGAACTTCGGATCTGTGATCCGTCGTCACCCCGCAAGCAATCTACTCGCGATGCCGGCTCTACGAGAGTGCTTGTCCTCTCCACACTTTCTTACTCGGCCTCCGGGATAGAGCGCAAGCCGTTCATCGACGTGATGTCGATGCGAAAGAACACAGTCTCAATTGCCAGGTCACTGATTTTTTCGCGCCTTTCCGCCAGTGGAGTTCTCCACCATTCGGAGTACTGGGCCAGTTGTTCCATGGCGTGTTCTCGCAGAGAAGGATATTGCATCTCGCTTAGTTCCAGGTACTTTCCAGTTACGACTACGCTCGTCCAGTTCGACCCCTGCCCGATTTCATCCGCTTGCAGACATACTTTAGGATTTTGCCGCATCCACTCAATCTTTTTGCCGACCGTGGAGAAAATGTAAATGCAATCAGGTTCATACGAAAAGGCAACCGGCACCACATATGGTTGATCGTTCAATGAACATGCCAGCCTTCCAAGGGACACGCGTTGCAACAGCTCGCTGCATTCTCGCTGGGATATCGCTACGATTCGCATGATACCGCTCTCCTCAATTCAAACCACTTTAGGCTTCCCTGAACCTGCACCGGACCTTATTCAACTTAGCCTGACCGGTTATTCCAGTCGGTGAGCCAGATCACCGGCAGCCGTGATCCTTAATCTCGCGGATTTGGAATTGACTGAGCGTCGAAGCACTCCTGGAGTGACCTAAATCACGATGGGGGGTGAGTTAGGACACAGAGGCGAGCGGAAAAAGAAGCCACACTGCGAACAGTTCGAGGAGGGGCTTTATGAAGATGAAGGCCATCGAAGTATCAAATCACTCTGGGATTTCGCTGAAGAACATCCTCTTTGCCACGGATTTTTCCGAAGCCTCCGAAGCGGCTCTGCCATATGCCGCAGCCATCAGTGGCCGCTATCACAGCCAATTGTACGTCGCTCACGTGCTGTCTCCCGCTGGCTATGTCGTTCCTGCCGGGCATGGCGACGTGGTCACGCTTGAATCGATGCACCGGGCGGCTCTAGCGGACGCGCGTGAACGTATGGAAGCCATTGCATCCCGCTTGAAGACTATTCCTCACCAGACCTACATTCGTGAAGGCGGCCTGTGGGACAGTCTGTCTGACATGATTACGAAGCTCGACATCAATCTACTGGTAGTGGGATCTCAAGGGCGAACCGGGGTCGAGAAATTAGTCCTGGGGTCTAAGGCCGAAGAGCTCTTGCGGCAGGCCCGATGCCCAGTACTTACGGTTGGCCCAAACATCTCCGGCCGGGTCAGGTTGACCGCAATCGAAAGCGAGGACGACCATCCGGTTGAGATTTCTCTGCGGCAGATTGTTTACGCAACCGACTTCAGCCCTGAATCACTTGCCGCGGCTCCGTTCGCTGCCTCCCTGGCGCAGGAATTCCAGGCAAAGTTGACTTTGCTGCACGTGCTCGGAAAATATACCGACCTGCAACAGCGGCCGAGACCGATTGATCTCGCGTTGCTAAGACTGGAAAAGTTGGTGCCGGAGGAAGCCGGCCTCTGGTGTTCACCCAGACCTGCGGTCCAATTTGGTCCGCCCGCCGATTGCATACTGCAGGAGGCTCTGAATTCCCGCGCAGATCTTATCGTGATGGGAGTGCGGGCCGCAGCCGGCAAGCTGGGCGCAGCCACTCATCTTCCTTGGGCAACGGCGCACAAGGTCATTGTCCAGGCCCCCTGCCCAGTCCTTACGATTCCATTCGATGCAACCCTTCAACCTAATAACGAGGTAGAAGGGTTTGTCCAATTTGGAGAAGTGATGCCGTGAAGCAGGCAAGGCTCACAGTCGAACCGGGTCGGGGATGAAAGGGTTCCCTGACTCGGTTGGGTGAAACGGTGAACGCGGCTAGGAGAAGCCAGTGTGGAAACCATATTGAAAATGTTCAGGAGTTGGGATGCGTCCGACTTTGGAATGTCTCCGAACATCTGCTCGGCATGCCGCGAAAATAGAGTCTGAACCAGAGTTCTATGAGTTCCCCTACCCTAAGTTTCCGGGGCAGAACCTGACAAAGTTCACAGGCGCCACCTAAGCCCGGACAGTTAGAACCGGGCAGGGAGCATTCAGTACGACCTGGTGAGCAATCGCCCGTCCAACGTGGGTTGCTACCCCGAAGCTATCGTCGTGGCGAATCCCAAGCACGAGTAAGTCGGCGCCGCGCCGGCTGGCCGTTTCGACGATATTTTGCGCGGGTTCGCCGTATTTCACCACCAACTCCGGACGGTAGGGCAACCCTGCGTCCGTAGGTACGAGTTGGCCAAGATGGTAGATCGCATCGGATGCGGATAACTCTCCCAGGATTTCTTCCCTCCTGAATTGCCTTACAACATGCAGAAGGACAAGCCGCGCCCGATATTCTCGCGCCATTGATACCGCATACGGCAGGCCCGCCAATGATTCCGCAGTGAAATCTGTAGCGAAGGCCACACAATGAAATCCTTCGCCGCTGCGCGAGCGGTCAACCCCCGGGCCGATCGTGAGCACGGGCACGTTCGCGTGTCTCCAGATCTCTTCGGCGATCGATCCCAGCAGCAGTCTTGGAACGCCTGTGCGACCGTGCGTCCCCAATACGACTAGATTGATATCATCTTCTTTCACGATCCTTTGGAGAGTTGCCCGAACCTCAGCTCCCCGCTCAATCCGGGTCTTGTGCGGCAGACCGGTTAGGCGCGACTCGATCTTACGCATTTCTGCATGCGCCTCTTCCTCCAGGCCGGCAGAAACCACATTTCCGAATTCGGGCGCCATACATGCGTACACGTTAGGAAGCAGGATGTGGCAAGCATGAATTTTGCAACCGTACTCGCGGGCAATCGCCCTCACAAACGGCAGAGCGGCTTCAGCAGGTTCCGAGAAATCCGTCAGGTAAAGGAGATTATTCAGTTTGATTTCGTTGACGGTCTCGATACTTATCATGGCCCACCTCTCAATTCTCACCATGAACCAGAAGCGTTTGCGCCGCAGTGATCCTTATCACAAGTAGCCATGATCACGCTCACGTCGGCTCATCGCAGTCAGTGGCACGCTTAGGAAGGCAATGCTTTTATGCACCGGCCAGGTCCGGAAACAGGAGAACGAAATGAGAGTTCTATTGGCAATCGACCCTTCCACTGGTTCGCAGCAAGTGGTGAATGAGGCGGCGACCCGGCCCTGGCCGACGGGAACGACGATCTGCGTTCTCAGTATGGTAGACATGGGACGCTGGGAGGGACTACCGACCCTCATTGAGGATGAGAAACATGCCGCCCGAGTTCTGGTGGAGACGGCGGCTGAAAAACTTGAGCGTCCCGGGGTGAAAGTCTTTTCCGACAGTCAGCTGGGTTATCCCAAGAAAGCGATCCCGGATTTTGCCCGGGAATGGAAAGCTGACCTGGTGATGGTGGGGTCGCGCGGACTCGGTGCGGTTTCCCGATTTTTCCTGGGCAGCGTCGCACAGGCGATCCTCCGCTCTGCGCCCTGCTCAGTAGAAATCGTGCGCTCCGCATCCGCAGATTCACCGGCCTCATCTCATGCCATGAAGATCCTCCTCGCCACGGACGGATCTGAGTGTTCTGAAATCGCGGTGCGCTCGGTCGCCAAGCGTCCCTGGCCGGCGGGAAGCGAGATTAAAGTTATTTCCGTGCGGGAGCTTCTGACTCTGCAGAATGCTGCCACCGTGTCTTCACCTTGCCCGATTTATCCTGAAAGCCTTCTTAATGAGATCCTGGAGGACGCTCGCAAGCGTGCCGAAAAAGCCGTCGCCCACGCGCGACACGTCTTGACCGGAAAAGGACTCAGGGTGTGCGATGGTCCGGGTACACCGGTGGGGGATGCGCGTGAGATCCTCCTGGACGAGGCTCGAGCCTGGGGCGTGGATTTGATCGTTCTTGGATCGCATGGCCGGCACGGATTTGACCGGCTGGTTTTAGGAAGCGTTTCCGAGTCGGTGGCGCTTTATGCCGACTGCTCGGTCGAGGTTATCCGTGGGTAAGCTGCGGACCTTTGCCCAGAGCCGCTTTGTGAGTTGGTGCCGGAGGAAGTCGACCCCAAGTATATGCCGTCTTTGTCCTGCAATCTGCATCCCGATTCACGCGCGGAGGCTTACTTCTTGCGACTTGCGGTGAGATCGGCCAGGTACTTTTTGACCATCGAGATTTCTTGCGGGTCACCGGCGGATTTCAGGTACTCCTCTAGTTGGGCGGCTTCAGCATCTGGCTTACGTTCGATTTCGTAGATTTGAGCTAACAGAAAGTGTGCCCGAGGTTCGCGCTTTGTGCTGTCGATTTCAACCGCCTTCAAAGCGCTTTTCTCAGCTTCCGACAGCCGGCGCAACCCGAAGAACCCTCCAGCAGCATAGAAATAGGAGCGCGGCTCGTTCATGGGATCAAGAGCGACGGCGAGGTTGGCGAAGTGGAGCATCTCGTCCCATTTCTGCTCTATCGCGCAGAGATCAGCCAGGCATAGTTCAGCCGGAAGATAATTGGGATCAACTTCTAGCGCATGGGAACAGGCGTTGCGGGCATCCCCCAGTTTCTGTTGTGCTTTAAAAACCTGACCAAGCAATACCCATGCGGCCGAGTATTTCTCGTCAACACGAAGAGCGCTATGCAAATGCTCCTCGGCTTTTGCCAGTCTTTTGGAGCTGGCATCGCTACAGGCACGCTGAAAATCTTTTCGAGCCCGGCCTGGAACCGTAAAAGAAGCCACTCCCGCGGTTGGAGAGCGAACTCCCGTGAGAGGCGCCATGAAACAAGACTCGTCATTGGTAACCGCCGCCGGTACGGCTCGATCTGGGCCTGTGACCCGGTCGTCAGGCACGCTCGGAAGCGGACTGTGGATGAGAGAGCCCGGCTCTTTTGTCGCCGAGCCATGATTCGCCTGCCCGGCGAGTAGAGTAGCCAACAGTATTGCCATGGCGCAGATTAGAATCCGTCCCAATCGTCGAGACCATGACCATAAAATCATTCCACGGCTACCTTTGCGCCTAGCTATTTTGCGCCAATGACGGGAACGTAGTCCATCCATCCTTGACGAAATCGCATTTTTCCATCGACTGATGCCGCTTCATTCGCTTCCGATCAATACCGTTCTCGAGATGATCCCGGCGCGAAGCGTGGGTTATAATCCGTGCCGCTTGGGCCTGGGCAGCCGGAAAGAGCTGTACTGGAGGGGTCAATGAGAATTGTCCATCGGACTGTGATGGCGGGTCTGTTCCCTGTGTTCGTTTTGTTCGTTTCAGTTTCTGTTGCGGGCGGCCAGGAAGGCGCGACATTGCGCACGCGGTTCACCAACCAGGACGTCATCGAGATGGCGAAGTTGGGACTGTCCGACGAAGTGATCATCGCAAAGATTCGTGAGACCTACGCCGCTGGAGCTGATACGGTGAGCTTTGACACTAGTGTGGATGGACTGAAGTCACTCAAAGCCGCAAACGTTCCAGACTCGGTCATTAAAGTTATGATCAACCCCGCTCCTCCGCCGCCAGCGGTCGTGGCGGGTACGAGTGCGATCTCGGTAGATCCGAATCTCCCTCCGCCCGAGGTGGGCGTGTATTGGAGGGACCAGGGAAAGTTTGTGCTGGTTCAGGGCCAGGCAGTGACCAACACCAAGACGGGCGGCAAGGCTGGCAGTCTTTTTACAAACGGGCTGAGGAATCAGCACTGGGATGCGACGATCGCAGGACAAACTTCGAAAAATGTAGTGCGAGACCGACAGCCAATTTTCTACCTGTACGTCCCCGATGGGGATGACTCATCCGACTACCTGTTGATTAAACTGAACAGGAAAAGCGATCACAGGGAATTCCAGATCGGTTCGTTTGGCGGTATTACGGGGGGCAAGTCCGGCGTGCAGAAGGACAAGGAAATCCCGTTCCGGGCCGAACACATCGGGATCAGGATGTACAAAATCACGTTAGCGGACCAAGCCCTGAAGCCGGGGGAATACGCGTTCTTCATGGGCACCGGCCAGAGCAATACCATGGCGGGCGCGCACGGAGGCAACCGGTCTGGAGGATCGGCCTCGGGAAGGGTGTGGGATTTCACGATTCCGGAGTGAACTTCGACGTATGTTGTCCTGCATGGGCAATCCTTTGAGCGGATGAGTCTTGAAAGTCAAATCAGTGAAAGACTTTGCCTTCGTCCACAGTGATGATGCGATCGATTCCGGGCAGAATCAATTCCTGCTTCGTTCCGCTGGGCCATTGAATCTCCACCCCGTCCACTTTTGTGTTCGCGCCCAGTCCGAAGTGGACACGCTGGTCGGAACTCGAGCCATAGCTTCCCCCGCTGAAAACATCTGCTCGCTGCCGAACTCCACCCGCGGTGAGAAAGACCTTCGCACCAATCGCATCCCGCGGACTGCTGGGTCCGCCGATGAGTCTCAAGGTCAGCCAATGATTGCCGTTCTTGACCACGTTTCGAAGCAAGGTTGGAGTGGAATCGATATTGTTGATGACAACATCCATATGGCCATCATTGAACAGGTCGCCGAAGGCAGCTCCTCGCGCCGGAATCACATCCGCTAATCCACTGCCGGTTGCGGGCGGGACCTCCTGGAACTTGGATCCGTCGAGATTCCGGAACAGCTGCGGCCGCTCCGCCCAGGTCGTGCCCCAGTCCTGCGCGTCCACCTGGGGATAAACGTGTCCATCGGCGATAAAGATGTCGAGCAAACCGTCATTGTCGAAATCGAGAAACGCTGTTCCCCAGGACAGAAAAGGAATGGTGGGATCGCCCAGGCCGGCTCGATACGTGACGTCGGAGAAATTGCCGCCACCATCGTTCCGGTACAGGGTCTTGTAGTCATCCGAGAAAGTTGTGGTGATCAAATCGACCTTGCCGTCGCGGTTGTAATCGCCGACCCCGATTCCCATCGAAGCCTGCTCCCGCCCGTCTTCGCTCAGGGCGAATCCTGATGCATAACTTACATCTTCAAAAGTGCCATCGTGCCGGTTGTGGTAGAGATAATTCGGCGTGGAGTCGTTCGCCACCACTAGATCTACCCAGCCATCGTCGTCGACATCCACGAAGACGGCGGCCAGACCGTAGTACCCGTCGGGATCGGAAACACCGGCTTTAACACTGACGTCGCTGAAGGTGCCGTCACCGTTATTGTGGAATAAATGGTCGTGCTCTCCTGGCAAACCGCGCGGTCCACACATCACGGCGATTCCGCGGAATTGACAGAAGTTCGCTGGAATACGGCCTTGCCCCGCGATGGGTGGATTCTCCTGATCAAACTTCACGTAGCCTGGCACAAATAAATCAAGCCGGCCGTCGTGGTCGTAGTCGCCCCAGGTGGGTCCGGTCGACCAACCGCCCAGGGCCACGCCAGCCTTTTCGGCTACGTCGGTAAAAGTGCCGTCATGGTTGTTGTGATAGAGACGGTTCTTGCCGTAGTTTGCGACGTAGAGGTCCGGCCATCCGTCGTTGTCATAGTCACCTACGGCGACGCCGAATCCCCAACGTTCGTTGGCAACACCTGCTTTGTCGGTCACGTCGGTAAACGTGCCGTCGTGGTTATTATGGAAAAGCATGGCTCGGGGCGGAGCTTCTTTTCCCTGCAGCGCCGCCATGGTTGAGCCGTTCAGCAGGAAGATGTCGAGCCAACCGTCGTTATCGTAATCGAGCAACGCCACTCCGGAGCCCATGGTCTCGAGGATGGTTGTCTTGTCCGGAGTTCCAGAACGATGGCGAAACTTGTCGAGACCGGCTTCCTTGGTGGCGTCGATGAAGACCACGGGAGCATTGTCCACAAACCCGCCTGCCGTGATCGGGCGATGCTGGGCGTCCTTTACCGCAGCGTGAGCCACGCCCGTAGTGACTCCCATCCCCGATGTTGGTGCTGGTTGCTGCTTCTGCTGACTGTTGGCGGCGAGAGGAAGAGACAAAAGTGAGCAGAGAACTATTACCGCGAGCCACGTGGCCTGTGCCGCAGCGATGCGGGAAGCAGCAGGGCTGAACGCCGCGCTTCCCGCGTTCGCGGCTTTTGAGATGGATGCCATCGCAACTTTCAAGAGTAACGTGATTCCAGGTTCGCTACTCCGGCAGTTTTTGGTCGCCTTTGATCCTGAATTCGGCTTCCGCGTGTGCAGCGGCTGTTCCGGGTTGTCCTCCGCCTACGCTCAGTCCGTAGGTTCCAGCGGAGACTCTGCGGTCGCCGGCCAAATCCACCATACTCAAGTTGCGAGGACCGAGGGTGAACCGCAGGTGCTGGGTGGCGCCCGCAGCCATGTGGAGGCGAGTGAATCCGCGGAGCGCGCGCAGCGGCGAGCCCAGCAACCTGGGAAACGTGAGATAGAGTTCCACGACTT
Organism: Terriglobia bacterium; assembly: GCA_963822555.1. Classification (GTDB taxonomy): domain Bacteria; phylum Acidobacteriota; class Terriglobia; order Terriglobales; family Acidobacteriaceae; genus JAIQFF01. The sequence continues at coordinate 230,573 of CAWGHY010000002.1, read as the reverse complement.
CGTCGCCGCTGAGCTGGCTTGTGTTCTTGACGTCTGTGTCCACAACCAGCGAATCGCCCGCCATGAGGTCCGTAGTCGAGAGCTTCAGATTGCTGTATTCGAATTTCGAGTAGCTCAGCCCATGGCCAAAGGGATACAGCGGTTGTCCTTCAAAGTACCGGTAGGTCCGGTTGGTCATGGCGTAGTCTTCAAACGGGGGTAGCTGGTCCACGCCTTTGTAGAAGGTCACGGGCAATCTTCCCGCGGGATTGTTCGCGCCAGAGAGCGTTTCACCGATTGCAGTCCCGCCTTCTTCACCGGAGTACCACGCGTCAAGGATCGCATTGGCATGATCGTTGGCCCAGTTCACCGAGAGCGCGCTGCCGTTCATCAGAACCACGACGAGCGGCTTGCCCGTGGCCTTCATCGCTTCCAGAAGGTCCTCTTCCTCTTTTGGCAGGTCGAGGCTGGTGCGGTCTCCGCCCTTGAAGCCGGGCACATCCACTTTCATCTCCTCGCCCTCGAGTTGAGAAGTGATACCGACGACCGCGACCACGGCGTCGGCGTCGTTTGCCAAAGCCACCGCCTCCGGAATCGGATTGGCAATCACGTGTAACCAGACCAGCCGTATGCCGGTGCCGCCTTGCCCATATTCCAGTTTGATGGGATAGCGGTGGCCCTTCTCCAGTTGCACGGTTGCTTTCGTCGGCTTGGGATCGTGCAAAATGAAATCGTCAACGATCAGTTTTCCATCGAGCCAAAGCCGGTTCATCGAGCCCACGTTGCCGATCTGATATTCACCCGACTCCGAGGGCGTGAGGAAGCCGGTCCAGCGTACCGAATAGTCCACCATTCCTGGAGGCGGAGCGATGGACGAACGCTCGGGGTGGAAGCGCTGCAGATCGATCGCCTTGTCTACGCGAACCAATTGCGGCGTGTCTCCGAAGTCTTTGTTAGAAAAGTATTCTCCGCGCAGACCTGCCTGGCCATCCGCGGTTGAGAGCACCGCGGCGGGAATGACCTCTTCAGCCCTGAGGAAATTCATGCCGGGGGCGTACTTTACTTGAGCGGAAGGAAATTGCTGGCGAATACCATCGAGCGCCGAAGTCGCATGAGAGGCGGTGCCGCTGTAGTTGCCATGAAGCACTCGAACCGATTCCGCGAGCGGGCCGACCACGGCAATCCTCTTCGTGCCTGCAGCGAGCGGTAGCGTTCCATCATTTTTCAGCAGCACAATGGACTCGCGCGCCGCCTGCAGAGCTAGTTTTCGGTGCGGTGCGCTGTCGATCTCGGATTCCGGAATGTTTGCGTACGGTCCTTTGTCCGGCGGATCGAACATGCCCAGCTTCATGCGCGCGGTGAACAAACGCCGGAGCGACGTGTCGAGGTCCTTTTCTGTGAGCAGGCCCTGGTGCACGGCATCAATGAACTTCACGTAGTCAGAGTTGTCTTTCGCTTTGGTGAAGAAATCGGCGCACTCATTGTCCAATCCTGTTTTCAGCGCAACTGCGCCGGCTTCGGCTAATGATCTGGTGAAGTGGTGTCCGCTAAAAATGTCTACGATGGCATCGCAATCAGATACTACGTAGCCGTTGAATTTCCAGGCGCCGCGCAACTGATCCTTCAGAAGGAAAGTGTTGGCGCACGCAGGCTCACCATTTACACGGTTGTAGGCGCACATCACCGACTCTGCCTTGCCCTCAACCACGGCGGCGCGGAAGGCAGGAAGGTAAGTGTCTTCCATGTCGTGTTTCGATGCCGGAACATCAATCGAGTGTCGTGACGGTTCCGGGCCGCTGTGGACGGCGAAATGTTTCGGAGTGGAGATGACGCGGAAATAATTCGGATCGTCGCCCTGAAGACCGGTCACAAACGCTACGCCCATTCTTCCGGTAAGAAAGGGATCCTCGCCATAAGTTTCCTGACCACGCCCCCAGCGCGGATCACGAAAGATATTGATATTCGGCGACCAGAAGTCCAGGCCTTCCATGATGTCTCGCCGCCCGGCGCGAACCGCCTGATTGTATTTGGCCCGGGCCTCCACGCCGATCACAACCGCCATATCGTGGATCAGAGGAGAATCAAAGGTCGCCGCCAATCCGATGGGTTCGGGAAAAACCGTGGCTGTGCCGGCATTCGCGACCCCATGCAACGCCTCGCTCCACCAGTCGTAATCGGGGACCTGCAGTCTCGGAATCGCGCGCGCCTGATTCACCAGTTGTGACGCCTTCTCTTCCAACGTCATTCGCGAAACCAAATCGTCCGCTCTGACATCTGCAGGTTGTGCGGGATCCAGGTAGGGGGGAACTGCCGCGGATTGCCCACTTTGCCCAAACGAACAGCACAGTAAAACGAACGGTGCAACAAGCACGTCTAATAAAAAGAATCGGACCTGAAGGTTGTCGAACATGAAATTTGCTCCTGGTGGCGTTTCCTGTGCAATTCAAAAGCGCCTGAGTATAACATCGTCAACGTACACGGAAACCTGCCTATACCGAGCCGGTACGGCGAAGCGTATGCTTGACCTGAACGATCGGCAGCTGTAGGGGGAGGGACTCTGGAATGAGAAACGAGCGACGGGGAATTCACCGGATCGCCGAACTAGCCAACGTTTCAATCGGGACGGTCGATCGCGCCCTGCACGGGCGCAATGGAATTAAAGAATCGACCCGTCATCGCATTCTGCAGATCGCAAGACAGATTGGCTATACGCCAAATCTGGCAGCGCGTGCCTTGTCCGCTGCAAAAACCGGCGTCCGGGTTGGCGTTTGCATCCCCCGGGAAATCCGTTTTTTCTACGATCAGCTTTGGGGTGGGGTTCTGGACGAGGCTGCTCGGGTCGCACAACTGGGCGTCGAGTTGATCTACCGCCCCGTGCCCAGCCTGGGCGTAGGTGACACCGAAGCTTTTCAAGAACTCGTAGAGAGCGGCGTGAATGGAATCATTCTCACGGCAGGAGATCCTGAGGGACTGAAGCCGCTGATCGATAAGGCGGAGGAAAATGGCATCCGTGTCATTTGTGTATCCACCGACGCACCGGAGAGCCGCAGGTCTACCGTCATTTGCGTGGAACCTTGGCTGAATGGCTGTCTGGCCGGCGAGTTAATGGGGAAGTTTGTTCCGCCAGATTCGAAAGTGGCCGTCATCGCAGGCATGTTGAGCACTGAAGATCATCGTCGCAAGACCGATGGCTTCTCGGAAGCATTCCCCAGGCATTGCCCCGGAGGAACGATCGTCAGGGTTGTCGAGGGGCATGAAGATGAGGATGAGAGCTTCCAAAAGACCTTTGATCTTCTCGGTCGCATTCCAGGATTGGCCGGACTTTATGTAAATACCGTCAACTGCCTGCCCGTTTGCCGCGCTCTGGGGGCGCGAAAACTGGCGGGCAAAATAAAGTTGATCACGACAGACCTTTTCGCAGAGATGTCTCCATCCTTCCAAAAAGGAATCATAACGGCGTCCATTTACCAACAGCCCCATCGCCAAGGTCAGATTGCGGTTCGGCTTATGGCCGACAGCCTCATCAGCCGGGCGCCCCTTCCACCGATCATCCATCTCAGCCCGGGGGTGGTGATGTCCTCGAATTTGCATCTGTTTCGCGAGATGCGACGCGCCGATCTCAAGTTCGATGATTCCACTCTTCAAGCCTCCAGGGACACTAAGCTCATGAAAGCGTTCGAGGGTTAGGGTCTCCACCAACCGAATTCCAGTGCGCTGCGCCGGACGTGCGAGTGCTGGCTCATTCGCACACCCTGCCGGATTCGATTCCGTGATAAGCGTAATTCGAGAATTTTCTTGACAACCGTCCCGGAAAAAAGTTACAAGCTGCTGGTGTGATGCCGTTAACGTTAACGAAAATCACCAATCGAAGTCATGGTGGGAGGTTGTGAAAAATGAATTCTCGTTCTTCTCAACGCGCTGGGATTTCCGCTATGTGCCTGACGGGTCGCAATTTTCGTCGTCTCGCGCTTCTGCTCACTTTCGTCTTTGGCTTATGCTTCCACGCCCTCGCTCAAGACGCCACCATCGTCGGAACAGTCACCGACCCTTCGGGATCCGTGGTGCCAAACGTCACGGTCACTTTGGTGAACATCGAGACCGGGCAAACTCGCACCAGCACCACGAATGAGGTTGGCCAATATGTTGCGCCTGGTCTGAGTATCGGTCACTACAACATCAGCGCCGCGGCTGCCGGATTCGGAACCACCGAAAGAAACGGTTTGGTCCTGGCTGTCGGCGACCGCACCCGGGTTGATTTCAGCCTGAAAGTGGGTGGAGCGGCAGAGACCATCTCGGTCGAAGCCAACACGGTCGCAGTACAAACCGATAGCGGCGAGGTGAGCGGTGTCATTACCGGTCACCAGTTGACCCAACTGGCCACCAATGGTCGCAGCATCTATACCTTGGTTAACCTCACGCCGGGAGTCACCAATGTTCAGGGAGACTTCATCGCTCCGACCTCGATCACGGGCGACCAGAACGTCAGCATTAACGGCAGCCGTCCGATCAACAATCTTTATATGATTGATGGCGGCGAAGACAACGATCGCGGCGGTGGAGGCTATGACGTGTTGCCCTCGCTCGATGCCATCGCAGAGTTCCGTACCCTGACCTCGAATTACAGCGCCGAGTATGGCCTGACTGCAGGCGGCGTGATCACGCAGGTGTTCAAGTCGGGGACACAGACCTTCCACGCTTCGGCCTGGGAGTTTTTCCGCAACGACGCGCTGGATGCGCGCAACTACTTCAATCCTCCTCCGCAGAAAGTTACCGAGCTGCGGTTCAATACTTACGGCTTCAACGCCGGCGGCCAAGTTCCTTTGTGGAAGAGTCATCCGACATTTTTCTTCTACAACATGGAATGGCGCAGCCTTATCAACGGCGGCTCCCTCAACCAGAATTTCCCAGCGTCGTCCAGTTACGGCGGGGATTTCACTTCTCTGGCGACACCGCTGACGGTCACGAACCTGCACGCTCCAGCGGTTTGCCAGATCTCGGCGGCGCAGCAGGCCAAATTTGCCGCGGCCGGCCAAGCACTGAGTGGTTGTACCGGAGGTGTACCGGATGCAACGCTGCAAGTGCCATTCACCTTCGGGGGCGTCAATAACGTAATCAATCCCGCCTTGATTGACCCGAACGCTACATCTCTGCTGGGAGCGGGAATATTCCCAGCTACCGATAATTCCGGGGTCTTCCACGGCGGCGCCAATTCACCCACAAACGTGCGCGAAGAAATCGTCCGCATCGATCACGCTTTCAGCAGCAAGTTTTCGGTGTTTGGGCACTACGTTGCCGAACAGGCAACCATTGGCTTCGGCACCACGCAGTGGAGCGGTGATAACTCGCCGTCGGTGGGCGATACCATGGGCAACCCGTCTCACAGTGTGGTTGTGCATGCGACGTACGTCATTAGCCCGACACTGCTCAACGAAATTGCCTACAACGGCAACGGCAACAAGATCACGATCAATCCGACCGGTCTGTTTACCGCACCGTCCGGCTTCGGGTTCAACCGGATATTTACAGGTCCGAATGCCCTTAACCGTATCCCGGGGATCAATCTCGGGAACAATCCCGGTGCAGGCGGAAACTACACTTCCAACTGGACGCCATGGAACAACATAGCGAACGACTATCAGATCAAAGACGACGTTTCGTGGACGAAGGGAGCACACCAGTTCAGGATGGGTGGAAGCTGGGCTCTCTGGAAAAAGGCGCAGGACATCTTCACCACTACCCAGGGCAATTTTGACTTCAGCGCCGGCGCCTACACGGGCAACGGCTTCTCCGACTTCCTGCTCGGCTATGCCGGGGGCTACACCGAAGATGCGGTGCATGACAGCGGTCAATACAACAACGTTTCCTGGGCGGCCTATTTTCAGGACAACTGGCGCGTGAACAAGCGTCTGACTCTGAATCTTGGAATTCGTTGGGACGGTGTGCCCCACACCTATGAGGCCAACAATCGGCTGGGAAACTTCTATTCCAACTTGTATAACCCGGCCGATGCCGCAATCCTTGCACCGGGCAACAGCTCGATTGATCCCGCCAGTCCTGGCTTGGGTACCAGCCCCAACCCAATCCTGGCAGGCACTCCGATCTATCTGAACGGCATTGGAATCCCCGGAAAGAACGGAATTCCCAAGGGCGTGGTAGACGACCATTGGGCTGCGTTCGCTCCTCGGGTTGGCTTTGCCTATGACTTGACGGGCGCGGGTAAGACCGTCGTCCGCGGCGGATTCGGCACTAACTTCTCCCGCATCCAGGGCAACGATATGTACAACGCCGGGGCGAACTCTCCTTTCAACGCCACCGACGGTTTGAGCAACGTACTTCTCTCCAATCCAAAAACCAGCATCTTGACCAACGGTACACTTACGGCGCCGATCCCCGTGGTCGATATCACAGGCATGGAGAGAGACAATTACAAGTTGCCGGTTACTTACCAATACAGCCTCGGCGTACAGGAAGCCTTAGGTCCGAAGTCGGTATTGTCGGTTTCCTATGTCGGCAACCAGAGCCGGCATTTGAACGACTATCGCCAAACCAATCTGCCGCCGCTCGCCGACCTGCCGGGTCTAGTCACCAGCAACAACGCGAACAATGCCTACAACGCGCTTTTGCCGTTTGTCGGCTTCCGCAGCATTCGATTGGCCGCCGACGAGGCCAACGGAAGCTACAATTCACTCCAAACCGATTTGCGCGCGACGCTTAGAAAAGACCTCGTGCTGCAGTTCGGGTATACCTATTCGAAGGCGATCGATCCCACGATTGCGACGGGCAGTGGCGCCGATCTCCAAAACGTTACAAACCCGTATGTCGGGTGGCGCTATGATCTAGGCCCCTCAATTTACGATCGCACGCACGTAGCCTTCGTCAACTTCGTGTACGACCTGCCGATCTTCAGGACTACGTCTAATCGCTTGCTGAAAGGAACGCTCGGTGGATGGCAATTGTCCGGCATCGTCACCATGCAATCGGGTGCGCCTATCAACGTTGTCCTCGGCGGCACCAGCGCCGGCACCATTGTGCAGCAGGCCGGTAATCGTCCCAATGTCAACGGATCCATCACCTATCCGCATACGGTGAATGAGTGGTTTGACACCTCTGTCTTTTCAACTCCGGCGCCGGGAACCTTCGGTGACCTCGGACATAACGCAATTCGCGGCCCTGGACGCGATAACTGGAACCTGTCGGTTTTCAAGACGTTCGCTTTCACCGAGCGACTTCACTTTGAATTCCGTGTAGAGTCCTTTAACACATGGAACCACACTCAATTCAAGGGTGACCAAAACGGCTCATTCGGCAATGGTATCGACACCAATACGAGTGATTCCAGGTTTGGTCAGGTCACTGCGGCGTTCGACCCAAGAGTGTTTCAACTCGGCGCCAAGCTGATCTTCTAGGCACCCCCTTAGGAGGTCACATTTCGCCCCGCTCACTTCGGTGGGCGGGGTATTTTCTTACTGGAAGAGGTTGACAACCGATTCGTTACGGGCCACAGTGACGAAGATATTTCCTGGCACCGATTTTTAAGCATGAGGAAACGGAAAGCTCTCTGGCTAGCCGTCGCGTTGCTTTTGCCGGCTCTTGCTCTTACGCAAACGCCCAGTCGATCTGACGCCGTGGCTCTCGAACAGCAGGGAAAGTGGAACGAGGCCGCCCAGATTTGGCAGGCCCTGATCGAGAAGAATCCGAAAGATGCCGAGGCGTTTGCCCACCTTGGGCTGCTCCTCTCGAAAGAACAGAAGTACGACCAGGCGGTCTCTGCCTATAAGAAGGCGATTCAGCTGAACCCGGCGTTTCCGGGCGTGCAACTGAATCTGGGTCTGGCCGAATTCAAGCAAGGCCGCCTACAGGAAGCCGTGGCTCCGTTCCTCGCGGCGTTGACTGCCGATCCATCCAATCTGCAGGCGCGGACTTTGCTGGGGCTTAGTTACTACGGCACTGGACGGTTTGCCTACGCAGTCGAGTATCTCTCACCGGTTGCGAAATCCGATCCTGGGAATACCGAACTTCACCAGGTACTCGCGCATAGCTGTTTGTGGGCGAAGAAGTACCCTTGTGCGCTGGAAGAATTTCACAAGATCGTGCAGCAGAATCCCGATTCCGCGGCCGCACACATGTTGAATGGGGAAGCCCTGGATGGTTTGGGAAGGACACCTGAGGCGATTGCCGAGTTCGAAGTAGCGGCGAAAGTCGCGCCGCGCGAGCCCAACCTGAACTTTGGCCTGGGATACTTGCACTGGAAGCTTCGCCAGTACGATGATGCCGAGCGCTATTTCGAGCGCGAGCTGGCTCTCGATCCTGGCAACGCCCAGGCTCTGACCTATCTGGGCGATGTAGAGATGAAGCGGAACAATCCAGAACGGGCTCTGGCGCTGCTCAGAAAAGCGGTGCAGCTCAGAGACGACATTCGAATCGCCCACGTTGATTTGGGATCGATTCTGGCCCAGCAGGGACAGAACCAGGAAGCGATCGCCGCGCTCCAGAGAGCCGTGAAATTGGATCCAGCCCAACCCGACGCGCACTTCCGCCTGGGACGTGTCTATCAGGCCATGGGGAACAGTGCCGCCGCCCAGAAAGAGTTCGCGACGGTCCGCGAATTACACCAGAAAGCGGAGGAAGACCTCACCTCCAAAATGTCGCCTTCTCCATCTTCACCGCATCCATAGTGCGGAGATAGTGCTGAGAAAGTGCCGGGAAACTTGCTGTTGCCGGCGGCATTTGCAGGACGACGACGAGTACAATCAAGGAGTTCGCCGGAGCTCTCAACCCATAGCTTCTCCGCGATCCAGAGCCGCGGTCACGTCCAAGGGGACACAGATGTTTAGCAAAACGATAGCCGTCTTAACTGTCGTTCTCTGTTGCGTCACGTTACTAGGTCAACAGGCGCCCGCAGCGCACGGTTCGCCGGCGGGAAGTGAGTTCCCTGCCGTCATGCGGCAAAACGTTACTGCCGGAAAGACCCCGGTTGGAACCAAGGTCGAAGCCAAACTCGCGGTTGCCACGCTGGTGAACGGCGCGGTAATTCCCAAAGATGCCATCCTGTCCGGAGAAGTTACCGAGTCCATGGCGAAATCTGCAACCGACCCGTCCCGCCTTGCCATTCGCATGGACTCCGTGCGCTGGAAAGATGGATCGGCTCCCCTCAAGCTTTACTTGACCTCGTGGTACTACCCGGCGCCGGCGATGACGCCTCAGAATCTTTCGTACGGTCCAACAGACGCCGAGCATACCCCCAGAAACTGGAATGGGGACGGCCCGTATTACGACCCAAAATCGCCAGCCTACCAGCCATCCCCAGCTCGTGACCCGGAAAAGGATCCGGGTGCCACGTCAGCCCCTCCGAACCATCGCATCCTGATGAAGAACGTGGAGTGCCTGCGTACCGGGGATGGATCCATTGTCATTACCTCGAAGCATTCCAATATAAAAATCGATAAGCTGACCACGTACATCCTGGCTCCGAGTGATCTACTACCCATGAACTAGCCAGCGCCGTACTCGAGAAATCCTTTCAGGCTAAAACCATGAGATTGCATTCGATGAGCGCCAAACATGGTAATATATCCCATACGTTAACGTACACGGTTCCGTTTTCAGCGACGGAGCCTGCTCGCAGCGGCGAGCAAAACGACGCTAATGCCTTTCCTGGGAATTGACGTAGGTACCGGAGGAACGCGTGCGCTCGTCATCGACGACGCCGGTCGTGTCGTTGCCTCCGCCACGGACGAGCACCGCGCCTTTGCATCTCCGCAAATCGGCTGGGCGGAGCAGGACCCAGGTGACTGGTGGCGTGCCTGCGGCGTGGCTGTCCGGAAGGTGCTGGCACAAAGCCAGCTTCGCGCCGACCAGATTGCCTGCGTTGGCCTATCCGGACAAATGCACGGGGCGGTCCTGCTCGACGAGCGCTCCCAGGTTGTGCGACCGGCGCTGATCTGGTGCGACGTTCGAACCGAAAAGCAGAGCCAGGAACTGACGGCGCAAATCGGCACTGAACGCTTAATCCAGCTCACTTCGAATCCCGCGCTGACCAATTTCACCTTGACCAAATGTTTGTGGGTCCGGGAAAACGAACCCGAACTCTGGAAGAAGGTCCGTTCGGTCATGCTGCCCAAGGACTATGTCCGGTTGCAATTGACTGGTCAACGGGCAACCGACATGGCCGACGCCTCCGGCACTCTGATGCTCGACGTGGCCCACCGGCGATGGTCGAGAGAGATTTTGCAGCTGGTCCACATGGAAGACTCGCTTTTGCCCGACTTGTATGAGTCACCGGAAATCTGCGGAAGGATATCCGCGACGGGTGCCGCCGCCACTGGCCTGCAAATTGGAACACCGGTCGTGGCTGGCGCAGGAGATCAAGCGGCGGGCGCGATCGGAATGGGAATCGTCTCCCCCGGGAAGGTGAGCGCAACCATCGGAACCTCGGGAGTGGTTTTTGCCGCGACTGCCCATCCAGCGCTCGATCCCAAAGGACGCCTGCACACCTTTTGCCACGCGCTTCCAGGACGCTGGTTCGTCATGGGAGTCACGCAGGCTGCAGGGCTTTCGCTGCGCTGGTTCCGGGACCAGTTCACATGCCAAACCGGCAGTCCGGCGGATTCGTACGAGAGACTCACCGCCGCCGCGGCAAATGCGCCGCCCGGATCCGATGGTCTGTTTTGGACTCCTTATCTTATGGGCGAACGCACGCCTCACCTTGATCCGGCAGCACGAGCGAGCCTGGTTGGCTTGACCGCCTCTCACACCCGGGACCATGTAATCCGGGCGATCCTCGAAGGGGTGGCTTTCAGCCTGCGCGACACGTTTACGATTTTTAAGGAGATCGGCGTTCCGGCGAAGACGATTCGCCTGGGTGGTGGCGGCGCCCGATCCACACTGTGGCGCCAGATTCAGGCGGACGTTTATGGACAACCAGTCGAGATCGTCGCGGCGGAAGAAGGAGCAGCCTACGGGGCGGCAATCCTGGCCGGCGTGGGTGCGAAAGCGTGGCCGTCGGTCGACGCTGCCTGCGACGCCGTGGTGCGCGTAGCCGGGAGCGTGCAGCCGAACTCCGAGGACTCACTGGCTATGGAGAAGGCGTACGCGGTCTATCGCCGAATTTATCCCGCAATGAAGTCCATTGTGAATTGAGTGTTGCTGCAGTCATGGAGAACGTTATGACGAGTCTTAACGGCTACCAGCCCCGAGCGGAACACAAGTTCTCCTTCGGGCTCTGGACGGTCGGTAACCCCGGGCGCGATGCTTTCGGCGAAGCCACCCGGCAAGTGATTTCACCCATTGAAATTGTCTCCTTGCTGGCAGAAGTAGGCGCCTGGGGAGTGAACCTGCACGACAACGACCTGGTCCCGATCGACGCCACGCTCACCGAGCGCGACTGCATCGTCCGCAAATTCAAGCAAGCCTGCGAATCGCACGGGATTGTGGTCCCCATGGCCACCGTCTCTCTTTTCTTCCATCCGGTATTCCGTGACGGAGCCTTTACCTCCAATGATCCTGAGGTGCGGGCGTATGCCCTGCAAAAGACTTTGCGGGCCATGGACATTGGCGCTGAACTGGGGGCGAAGATTTTTGTCCTATGGGGCGGCCGCGAGGGGGTTGAGACCGACGGCTGTCGCCGGGCGGACGAAGCCATCAAGCGGCTGCGCGAAGCGGTCAACTATCTGTGCGAATACAACATCGCGAGTGGGTATGGCATGAAGTTCGCTTTGGAAGCCAAACCCAACGAACCCAGGGCTGATATCTACATGGCGACGACGGGTCAGTATCTCGGCTTCATTCCTACTCTTGATCATCCAGAAATGGTTGGGGTCAACCCGGAAGTCGCGCACGAACAGATGTCGGGACTCAACTTCATGCACGCTGTGGCCCAGGCGTGGGAGGCGGGCAAACTTTTTCATATCGATCTGAACGATCAGATGCCTGGGCGATTTGATCAGGACCTTCGCTTTGGATCGTCGAACCTGAAGTCAGCTTTCTGGCTGGTGAAGTTTCTCGAAGACGTGGGCTACGATGGCCCGCGTCACTTTGATGCGCATGCCTACCGGACCGAAGACTACGAGGGTGTAAAAGACTTCGCTCGTGGTTGCATGCGAACCTACCTGATCCTGAAGGAAAAGGCTTGCCGTTGGAGCAAGGATGCGGAAATACAGGGAATCCTTGCTGAACTTTCGAGCAACGGAAACGGTGCGCCTAAAATCGGCCACTATTCGAAAGAGAGTGTCGCCCAGGTGCTCGCCCATACGTTTCACAAGGAAAATATCCTTAAAAAGCATTTACCCTACGAGCGTCTCGATCAACTGACCGTTGACCTGTTATTGGGAGCGAGGTAAAACGTCAGCCGGCTTCTGGCGGCGATCTCGTGTTTCCGATTCACGAACATGAAACAGGTGCCCTGGAAGGGTTGCACTTCGAATGGGAAATGACAAACTCATGACACTCATGTTAGCGACCAACGTGCCGACCCAGTTGGTTCACCTTGCTCCCGTGGACATTGTCATCGTGGTTTTTTATTTTGCCTTGGTTCTCTCCATTGGTTGGTATCTAAAAGGGCGGGCCAACACTGGCGAAGACTTCTTCATGGCGGGCCGCGAGATGACGGCTTGGGTAGCGGGCCTCAGTTTTCTCTCAGCCAACCTGGGAGCCCTCGAATTGATGGGCTGGGCGGGTTCAGCCTACCAATACGGCATTCTGGCAACGCACTGGTATTGGATCGGCGCCATTCCGGCCATGCTCTTCCTGGCTCTGGTCATGATGCCGTTCTACTACATTTCGAAGACCCACTCGGTGCCGGGATATTTGAAGCTGCGTTTCGGCGAGCCCAGCCGCGCCTTATCGGCGGTGTCGTTTGCCTTCATGACTGTGCTCATGAGCGGCGTCAACATGTTCGCCATGGCGAAGGTCATGCAAATTGTGCTGGGATGGGACATTAATTTCAGCATCTGGGTCTCGTCGCTGACAGTTGCCATTTACGTCACGCTGGGTGGCCTGCGCTCGGCAATCTTTAACGAGGTGCTGCAGTTCTTCCTCATATGGGCGGGTGCACTGCTGATTCCGATTCTTGGACTCTACGAAGCCGGCGGCTGGACCAATCTGAAACTGGAGATTACGCAACGGGCCTCGGCGCAATACGTCCACCTCTGGTCCGGCCTGGGTTCATTCACCGACAATCCCATGGGAATCAACTGGGTCGGCATCGTGTTCGGACTGGCTGCGATTATTTCCATGGGTTACTGGACCACAGACTTTCTGGTCGTCCAGCGGATTCTGGCCGCGAAAGACATTCGCAGCGCGGAGATGGCGCCCATTATCGGAGCCGGGTTCAAGATGATGGTCCCGTTCATCGTCATTCTGCCCGGCCTGCTCGGCCTCGCCGTGCTGCCGGAAAAGCTGGTTCCGGAATCGGTGGCTGCGCTAACCGGCGGCCATAGCTACAACGACGTTCTGCCCCTGATGCTGGCCCGCTATTGCGGTCCCGGACTGCTCGGATTGGGAGTCACGGCGCTGATCGCGGGGTTCATGTCCGGCATGGCGGGCAATGTAAGTGCGTTCACGACGGTGTGGACATATGACATCTACCGGCCGCTGATCAATAGCAAGGCCAGCGACCATCATTACGTAAACATGGGACGGTGGACCACAATCGTTGGAGTGTTGATCAGCGTGGGCACTGCGTATCTGGTCATGCAGTTCGCCAGCATCATGGACTACGTACAGGCGCTGTTCAGTTTCTTCATCGCTCCGCTGTTTGGCACGGTTGTGCTGGGAATGCTGTGGAAGCGTGCCACCGGCCCTGCCGGGTTCTGGGGATTGCTGTGCGGGACGTTGTCATCAATCAGTATGTGGGCCTGGGTAAAAATCGATCCTTCCGCCCTGCGCTATGTGGCACTCTCGCCTCACGCCAAGGCCCTGGCCCAGGATATGTTTCAGGCGCTCTGGTCTTTTCTGGTCTGCGTAATTGTGACTGTAGCGGTAAGTTTCGCAACCAAACCGAAGCCCGATAGCGAACTCACCGGCTTGGTGTACGGGTTGACGGAGGTTCCCGCCATTGGAGATGTCCCTCTATACCAGAAGCCACTCTTCTGGGCGGGTGTGGTTACGGTCGTTTTCGTCGCGTTGAACATTATCTTCTGGTAAGCGGAGGCATGCAGAATGATCTCCATCTGGTTCTTTATCGGTATTTCGCTGGCAGGCAACGGCGCGCTGATCCTGGCTGCTGGAATCTACCAACTGGTGAAGCCTCCGTTGAATCCCGGCGTCGTTCTCTATAACTTGCACGCCAATGTGTGGTGGGGAGCGCTGCTGTTGTTATTCGGTCTGGTCTATTGCGTTCGCTTCGCGCCGCGCCGGCAGCACTGACAAACAATAAGGATGAGGTGTGCTTGTCATATAAGCCTCTGCCGGATAAGGAGTAGTCCAATCGTAGCCTATGCTCTCCCGATTCAAAGTGTGCCTCCTCCTGGCCCTGACCTCTGGCCCAACCCTATTCGGCGCCGATTTTGGCATGAGGGTGACCGATAAGAACTACCTCGACACGCAGGGTTTCAGCGTGTTCCTCTACGACAGCACCTACCATCCCGTTTTTGTAGACCAGAAGAACACCGCGATGGAGATGATTCTCCACGGCCAGCGCATCGCCACGAACGGCGACGTGCGCCTGATGCCGACGCCCGAGCAGTGGGACCTGGTGGCGACCCTCAAGGAACGCCATGCCGACAGGGAGAACAATCGGCTCACCGCCAACCTCGCTTTCCCGACCTTTGACTTCAGCTACACGCTGGAAGTCGCAGCTGAACCAGGCGGCGTGAGGGTCAGCATCAATCTCGACAAGCCCCTACCGCAGAAACTGGCTGGCCGAGCAGGCTTCAACCTGGAGTTTCTGCCTTCGATCTACATGGGCAAGGCATACCTTGTCGACGGAACCCGAGCCGGCATCTTCCCGCGAACACCGAATGACCCGATGGTCAAAGTATTGCCGCTGCCTGATGAACCGAAAAAGGCCTACTACCTTGAGGACTGGGATAAGGCCAAGGGATACACTCAGCCGCTGCCGTTCGCCCGGGGCACGAGCATCATCCTTGGGCTCGACGACACGCTGGCCCGGATCAACGTAAAGTCGGATACCGCCGAGCTCATGCTGTTTGATGGACGCAACCGCGCACCGAACGGCTGGTTCGTTTTGCGTTCGCTGATCCCTTCAGGCAAGACCACCGGGGCCATCGTATGGCACATCCGGCCAGACGTGATTCCGAATTGGACGCGGCCGCCAATGATCGCGCACAGCCAAGTAGGCTATGCCCCGGGATTCTCCAAGGTGGCGGTTCTCGAACTTGATCCGAAGTACGACGGTCCGAAGACGGCCAAAGTGCTGCGCCTGATGGAGGACGGAGCGTACAAGCGGGTGTTCGAGGGCCCGATCACGCCTTCCACGCCGTGGCTACGGTATGTTTATTCGAAATTCGACTTCACCCCGCTGCAGGATCCCGGACTTTATGTCATTGAATACGCGGACCAGCGAACGGCGCCGTTCCCCATCTCCAACGACGTTTACGCGAACGTTTGGCAGGACAGCCTCGACCATCACCTGGCGGCGCAGATGGATCATGTTTCGGTTCGCGAGGGCTACCGGGTGTGGCATGGAGCTTCGCACCTGGACGACGGCCGTATGGCGCCGGTGGTGGGGGAGCAATTCGACGGCTGGAATCAGGCGACGGCAACCGACGGAAAGTACAAAGGCGGCGATCACATTCCCGGGATGAACGTGGGCGGCTGGTACGATGCCGGCGACTTCGATCTCGAGGAGCCCGCGCAACTGAGCGTGATTCAGAGTCTGGCGCTGGCCTATCGCGAATTTCATCTCGACTACGACGAGCTTGACCGTGGATGAGGTCGCTCGCGAGGTTGAGATGCACCGTCCTGATGGCGTGCCGGATACGGTCGAGCAAGTCAAGCACGGGGCACTTCTCATCTTGGCGCAGTTCCACAATATCGGTCACGCGATCCGCGGCACTCACGAACCAGACTTGCGCCAATATACCCAGATAGGAGACGGAGCGTCGAAAACCGACGGCCGCATCTATGACCCGAAATTAGGTCCGAACGAAGTAAAGGGCGAGTATTCCGGCAAGCCGGACGATCGCTGGATCTTCACCTCAACCAACCCGTTCTTCCAGTGGAACGGCATCGCAGCGCTGGCTGCGGCGGCCGATGTCTTGAAAGGCTGGGACGACGCACTGGCGAAAGACTGCCTCGATGCAGCGATCAAAGCGTGGAACGACGAGAAGGCACATCCGACGCCAGCGGGCGGCGCCTTCGGCGGTGCGCCTCCGGCAGGTTCCGTTGGCGGCGTGCTGGCTGCTTCTCAGGGTGTGGTCGCGGGCGCGCAAGTTGCTCATCGCGGAACGGGCAGTTCGGGCGCTTCGCCAAGTTCTGCATCGACGAATGCGCTAACGGCTCCGCAGCCTGTCTCCGACCGAAGTGGGTTCAGTGCGGAACTGGAATGGTCTGCGGCTCTGGAACTGACCATTGCCACTCATGGCGCCGAGCCCTACAAGTCTCGTCTCAGGGAGTTGTTCCCCCAGATGATCACGCAGCAGCAGATCGGTTCCCATGGCTGGACGGCGGTTCGGGCATTGCCTTATCTGGGTCCGAGCGCGAGAGATCAGATGCGTGAAGCGGTGAAGACGTACGTGGCGGGTCTGGACAAGCAGTTAGATGCTACGCCGTTCGGAGTGCCTCCGAGCGTCGGCGGCTGGGGCGGATCGGGCGCCGTCGTTGACATGGCGATACGGACGTACTTTCTCCACAAGACGTTTCCGGATGTGGTGGGCCGCGAATACACGCTGCGTGCTGTGAACTACATTCTCGGCACTCACCCGGTATCAAGCACTTCGTATGTAGCTGGCGTCGGTACGGTCTCGAAGACCAAGACTTACAGCAACAACCGTGGCGACAACTCATACATTCCGGGCGCGGTGATTCCGGGATACATCATCATCAAGCCGGATTTTCCGGAGTGCATCGACGACTACGGATTCCTATGGTTCGAGGATGAAGCCGTCGTAGCCGGTTCGGCAAGCTGGGTCGTCGCCGGCAACGCCGCGGAGGCGATTGTCAAGGAATCAAAGTGAGGGGTAGTGGGCGACTTTGAAATTAGTCTGCCGCCATGCCCTGCGACTGCGGGTTGAGCAACCCCACCGATTCTTCCAAAAACCACACAGCTTATACGGGCCCTTGTGAAAGAGTTCGCCGCCAACCGGCGACAGCCTCTAGTATAGCCGACAATTTCTGAAGCACAGCGGCTCGCCAATAAAGGCTTAAAGTTCCTGGTGCTTCTTTCTCAGGTTTACTCCCCGGAAACGCGCTACTACTCATTTGATCGGTCGATCCATGGATTGCGAAAATATGCAAAAGCAATTGACGAATGTCAACGAGAAGCAATCCGTAAGCTTGAGCAGATGCGAGCGGCCCACTCAAGTTTGCAAGAGGCCCAGACTTCGCTCAACCAGCCTCAGCCGTCGACATTTGGGCCAAATCCACACACACTCATTCAAAATAGGCTGGCTCGCGGGAAGGAATTACTACAGCTAGAAGCTTTGACCGGAAATGGTTGCCTGAGAGCGCCGCTTCAAGATGGTCGTAGATTATTCAAAACACTAAGGTTAATTCTGGTGCCGGGAGGGGGAGTCGAACCCCCAAGACCCGAAGGTCGGCGGATTTTGAGTCCGCTGCGTCTGCCAGTTCCGCCATCCCGGCCTGCGAGAAATCAAGCTTAGTAGATGATGTTTGGCTTTGCAACTCATCGCACGTGTGCGGACACTCTTGTCCGCCACCTTTGATGTTGACCTTGTGTGGAGACTTCCTGGTCGCGGGCGAATCACAATCAACGCCATTGCAGGCCAACTTCAAAATCAACCTCAACAGCGGCGGACAGGAGTGTCCACCCCACATCTGTCTTTAGAGAATTCGTTCGTGTGAGTAACCGGCGGCCATGAGAGCTGCGAGCAATTCGGCAATTTGATCCGGGCCCCGGGTTTCCATGGTGATGTCGATGGCGGTTTCTCCCAGGTTCACGCCGTAGTAGGCGCGATCGTAAGAAGTCTCCACGATATTTGCCCGGTGGTCGGCCAGAATTCCGGTCAGGCGGTGCAAGGCGCCGGGATAGTCGGGCAGGTGCACGCGCAGGCGCACCAGGCGTCCGTCTTTTACCAGGCCGCGCTCGATGATGCGCGACAATAGGGTCACGTCCATGTTGCCACCGCCGATCAGCACTGCAATCCTCTTCCCGGCCATTTCGATTTTGCGATTGATGAGCGCGGCAATGGCGGCCGCGCCGGCACCTTCCGCCATGGTCTTTTCGCGCTCCAGAAGAAGAAGAACGGCGTTGGCGATTTCTTCTTCGTCGACGGTTACGATTTCGTCCACGTATTTCTGAACCAAGGGTAGAGTGCGGTCCCCGGCCCTGCGGACCGCAATGCCATCGGCAATGGTGGCCGATGCCGGCAGGGTAACGGGTTTACCTTCCGCCACCGCGGCTTTCATCGAGGGCAGGCGCGTGGTCTGCACTCCGATGATCCGGACTTTTTGGTTTGTCTCTTTGATGGCACAGGCGATGCCCCCGATCAGCCCTCCGCCTCCGATGGGGACTAAGACCACCTCAATTTCAGGATGCTGTTGCAGGATCTCCAGTCCAAGCGTGCCCTGGCCGGCGATCACCGCATCGTCATCGAAAGGATGGACGAAAGTCAGATGCTGCTGCTGGCTGCGCCGGATGGCTTCTTCGCAAGCCTCGTCGTAGTTGGCGCCGAACAGGACTACCTCGGCTCCGTACGATTTCGTAGCCGACACTTTGATCAGCGGAGTGGTGAGCGGCATACAAATTTGGGCTTTGATGCCGCGGCGCCCGGCGTGATAGGCAAGTCCCTGCGCATGGTTTCCCGCCGAAGCTGCAATGACGCCCTGGTCGCGTTCCTGCTGGCTCATGGTCAACAGCTTATTCAGCGCGCCGCGCTCTTTGAAAGCGCCGGTTCTCTGCAGATTGTCGAGCTTCAAATAGATGGAATTGCCGGTCAGCTGCGAAAAAGTGGCCGACAGAGTGCACGGCGAAAGGTAGATGGACGGGCGAATGCGCTCCAGGGCAGCTTGGACGTCGGCAAGAGTGATCATTGAATTGGGTAGGGGCATTCTACAGGGAGACGCGGGTTTGTGGCGTTGTGTGGCGCCTGCGCCCGCGTTTACTGGCGGCGAAAAGCAAGAGCCGCTGCCCTCGCTTGATTTCGTGCTCGCGGCGGCGAAAATCAAAAGCCGCGGGCGAGGGCGCCCGCGCCACATAACCATCCTGGGCTTTAAACTTCTACTGGAGCACCTGTCGCGACGGGCAACTTTGCTTCTTGCCAGGCGCCAAAGCCGCCGCTGACGTTCACCACATTCTTGAAGCCGGCGCGCTGCAGAAGACCGCAGGCAATCATGCTGCGATAGCCGCTCTGGCAGTGGACCGCCAGGGGCAGACCGGGATCAACCTCGGGAGGAGAAACCCGAAAACGGTCGAGCGGCCACCATGATGCTCCCTCGACATGCCCGGCCAGCCATTCCGCCTCCCGGCGGACATCGAGTACCTGTATTTTTTTTTCCGAGAGTCGCTGCTGCAGTTCATGCACACTGATTTCGCGCAGGGTCGCAAGATCGAATCCGGCCCGCTTCCATCCGGCGACGCCACCTTCCAGGTAGCCGCGCTCAGCTTCAATACCGACTCGGGCCAGGCGCAGGCGAGCTTCGGACAACTGCTCAGGTGAATCGGCGATGAGCACGGGGCGTGACGACAAGCCGAGAATCGTTCCCGCCCAGGAAGCGAACTGTCCCGACAAAGGAATGTTGATGGAACCGGGCACGTGTCCCGCCGCAAACTGTTCACCCGGGCGAAGGTCGAGCCCGATCACACCCTCTTCCAGCATGGCTTTCAGTTCGCCAGGCGAGATTGGCTTCAGGGCTGGCAACTCGGAGAGCGCAGAGGCGCCTCCGCGATTGATCTCGGCATCCTGAAAGAAATACTCGGGACGCGCCGGAAGATTGCTGGTCAACTGTTTAACGAACTCGTCCCGACTGGGGATTTGCAGGGCGTAGTTGGTAAGCCGTTCGGTTCCAATCGTCGACGAACGCTCGGCTCGCATGTTGCGCCCGCAGAGCGAACCGGCGCCATGGGCGGGATATACCAGCACGTCATCCGGCAGCTTTAACAGTTTGTTATGCAGACTGTCGTAGAGCATGCCCGCCAACTGCTCGGGCGAGTGGGTGCGGGAAAGATCGGGACGGCCCACGTCGCCGATAAACAATGTGTCGCCGGTCAATACCGCCCACGGTTTCTCCGGCTTCTCATCATTCGTGACCACCAGAGAAATGCTCTCCGAGGTGTGGCCCGGAGTCTCGAGAACCTCGATCCGAGCTTTGCCGAAATGCAATACGAAGCCGTCGCGAACCGGTTCGTGCGGAAAAGTTGCGCCGGCCTGCGCGCCGAAATAAATCCTGGCTCCGGTGCGCGCGGCAAGTTCCTTGTGTCCGGAGACGAAGTCCGCATGCAGGTGGGTTTCAACGATATGACGGATGTTAAGCCCGTGCTCTTGGGCAGCCTTCACATAGAGATCGACGTCACGTTGAGGATCGACCACGACCGCCTCGCCCTGGGAGCCCAACATGTAAGAGGCGTGGGACAAACAGCCCAGATAAAATTGTTCGAAGTACATAACTCACCACCCCTTAGGGCGCACGAAACTTAAATAGCCGGACAACCCATCATACCTCCTCGAATCAAAGAACAATGTGTTCACGCATGGAAAGCTGGGTCGAGGCGGGGTGAAAACTTTTCCACATCGCTTTGGGTTAAGATCGCGGTACCGGCGATCCGACCTGGAAATATTCGGCGCCTGCAAGTCCCTCTCCCGGAGGTAGCACAATGTATCGGTCTTCATCTGGTAGCGCCCCGAGTGTCAATTCATGGCTGGAGGTGCAGTCCGCGATTCGGGGCCTCACGCAGGATTATGCCACCGCATTCAATACCGGGAACTACGATCAGGCAGCCGCCCTGTTCACGGCGGACGGCTTCCTGATGCCGCCGCAGAGCGAGGCCGTGCAGGGGCAGAAGGCGATTGAGTTGATGCTGCGCCGGCTCGCCGAAGCTGGATATCAGAATCTTCGCATGGAGACAATCCGGGTTGAGGAATCCGCAGACATGGCTGTCGAGATTGGCCGTTACACGGCGGCGGTCCGACAGGCGAACGGTACGACGGTTGCCGAGCGGGGCAAGTTTGTACAGACATGGCGCCGGCTTGGCATCTGGCGTATGGCCGCAAACTGCTGGAACAGCGACTTGCCTTCCGCAAGATGAAATTCCGCAAAATCTGAGTTTCCGTCGGCGTGTCTTTCGTCGATTCACATTTCACCACCGCACCATCTCAGGGAATGATGCGCTTTCCGCAACTCTCCCACCCCTTGTCATTCCGAAGCCGGGTTTATCGGCGAGCAATCTGCTTGCTGCCGGCAGCAAAACAGCAGATTCCTCGCGCAAAATGCTGCGCTTCGGAATGACAATCCTTTCGGGATTTTCAATTCAATTTCCGACTCGGTCTGCGGCCGCCTGACATCCGGCCCCGGCTGCGTCTACAATGGTCGGGGCACAATCCACTTCAAGAGATCAGGAGAGACGCATGCAACGCAAAGCCAGCGCAATATGGAAGGGTGGTCTTAAAGACGGTAAAGGAGTGGTCTCCGCGAGCAGCGGTGTGTTGTCCAATACTCCGTACTCGTTTGCCACCCGTTTTGAGAACACTCCCGGGACCAATCCCGAGGAACTGATCGCGGCGGCGCATGCCGGATGCTTTTCCATGGCGCTTTCCGGGCAGTTGGGAGCGGCTAACCTGACCGCTTCGAGTATCGAGACGACCGCGACGTTGACTCTGGAGAAGCTCGACTCCGGATGGGCCATCACTACCGTCCACCTTGACGTCGTAGGGCGGGTGCCGGGCGCGGACAATGCGGCGTTTCAAAAGGCAGCGGAAAATGCGAAGAGCGGTTGCCCGGTCTCTAAATTGCTCAAGGCAAATATTACGATGACGGCGAAGCTGGAGGGGTGAAGCAGGCGTTGGTCCTTGGCCGTTGGTCGTTGGCAAAAGCCAATGCGCCTAGGTCTTGGCCAACGACCAAAGGCCAAGGACCAAGGACCGAACCAGCGACTAACTCTCCGAGTTCAGTATTTTCCTGATCTCTCGATTGATGCGGGCGGCGTCGCGCGCGGCGGCATCGACGGCTTGGGCCCATTTCTTGTTCTTGGCGTCGAGCTTTGCCTCCTGCAGGAGGTAGGCAGCTTGCAGTACCGTCTCCAGGGAATTGCTCAGGTCATGAGCGAGCGCGCGGAGACTCATGACGATATCAGCGGGCTTGGCGGCATGTTCCATAGCGGTTCGTCAGAGGTCTTCGCGTTCTTTGCGGGTTTTCTTTGCGAGCTTTGCGGTTTAAGCTTCTGAGCCGGAAGGCGGCAGAGATCAAAATCTTAAACCGCAAAGGGCGCAAAGAAAACCGCATTGATTCGGAGCGCCCGAGTTTGACAGTCCGCGCTCCACCTGTAGAATATTACTCGTAGTCCTTTCCTGGAAGGCGGCCTTGAAAAGACGGCCGCATCCGAGTCACTTTTTGCCATCGTGGCGGAATTGGCAGACGCGCATGGTTCAGGTCCATGTACTCGCAAGGGTGTGGGGGTTCGAGTCCCTTCGATGGCACCACAGTTTCTCGTTCTCGTAACTCCAAAATGTGATGTGATTTACGGCTGAACCGGAACCACCGGTACAGACGCGGGATTTACCGTCGCCGGATCATCCCGTAGTTTGATGTAAAGCAGGCTGCCGTCCGGACGCGGCACGTTCAGGGTGGACTCCGCGAATCCGGTGGGCACGGGCACCGAGTGGGTGAACTCCGGATCCGAAGCAACCGAACTGATCAGGAAGAGATTGCTTCCGTGGAGCGCGCACGGCTTGTCGGGAGCCTCCGGACAGCCCACTTCTTTGAGGACAGGCAAGCGCACCAGGTTCGCGAGGGGCTGCCAGTCGCCTCGAAGATTGCCTTGCACCGCGCGAAAGCGGAGCGGACCGAAGGCTGCCGGCCCGAAACTCTTCAGTGGATCGAATACCGCCATCACAGTGTGCGCATCCTGGGGAATCAGGGTACCGTCATCCAGGTTCAGCGAAACGCTGTACGATCCATCCGCCGTGGCGACTTCAACTTTCTCCGAGCGCGTGAAGGTTTCGGGGACTTCCACGTTCAGGAAAAATGAAATTTTGCCGTCCTGAGGCAGCTCATCCTGGCTTCCCAATCGAATGGCAGTTGGGACCGGCCCAGCCTGAATCGTCTGATTGAGCAGCGTCATCCGAGGCCGTGGAGGATCGACGGCAGTATCGATACTCAACATCCGGCCATCTTTGAGAGTTACTTTGGCCGTGACTTTGTCGCCGCCATGCAGGGTTGTAATGTCTTTGGCGTCGGTTGTGAGCAGCAGTTCATCTTTATTGTCCGAACGTGTGAAACCTCCGGGAGCGAAGTGGAGGCTGTTGAGTTCCACGCCAGCGACCTCGTCCAGGCGCGCTCCGGTGAGTGTTGCCTGCAAATCACCTGCATTGATGGCGAATTTATCCAGACGGGCGGCCTCGGAGTAGCTGCGCAGTTCAACTTCGTCAGCCTTGCTGGAGCCGTATTGCTTGACCAGCATCGTGATCTTCCCGGGACTCTCCTCTTTCAGAGGAACTTTGAGTTGGAGTTCATCGGCTTTCGACGCATCCCAGGTTGGCCTTAGCTCTTTTCCCTGCTCAGTCTTTAGAGTGACGGTCTCGACGCAGGCGGCGGCATCCGATTTGAAGTGGACGGTATCTTCACGGCCCACGACCAGCGCGCTTTCGTCGGCGGAAGCGACGATCCACTTTGCCGGGTGCGCGTTTTTCAGGCGAAAAGACGGTCCCTCAAAGGAATCGAATCCCCAGTCGCCGCGCAGCGTTCCTTTGACTTCGTTTTCCAGCTTGCCGGCCGCAACGCCATGCGTGGCCACCGCAAAACCGCCGCGAGCCGCATCCGCCGGGGCAGGCAAATCAAGCGCATGTCCTGACCTATCGATGATGTGCAGAACCATGTTGTGAGCGAAGTCGGTGGAAAAGACTACCGGTGCACCTTCCGCTGCGAGCAACAGGTCGGGCTTTTCCAGACACAGCGCCTGACGCGGGTCGACGGCGCGAAGCGGAGGCAATTGCGCCGCTTCGACCGCCGGCAAACTTACTACCAGCACCGACATCGGTTTGCGAAATGACGGGGGATTATTGAGTTTCAGATTCAGCTCGTCCAGATGAGGCAATGCCAGTGCCGGGATATAGCGATACTCCGGAGTATGAAAGCCTTCCAGCATCTTCGCTACATCGACCACCGCGCCCACATAAGGGCTGTAGGCGCCTCCACCGGCCAACCGGGTTGTGCTTAGCTGGCCGACGAGATCAGAACCGCTGCCCGAGGTTAGCGCCGCAACCATGGACTGGCTGTGGCCGTCATCGAGCACCAGCTGGTCCGTGTTTTGGGTAAGGCACGACTCCTCTTGCTGGCGGGGCTTGTTGAAGCACTCGTTATCCAGCTTGATGTTAAGGCTGCGGGCAAGCAGAACGGAGCGGTCGTGCAGAACGCTGGCCTCGTCCCCAGACATCTCTTTAACCGCGTTCAGGTACTTATCGAGACGGGAGCGGTCGAGGCTGGCCTGATTCAGATCTTGCGAGGCGCGCACAAAGGCTCCGGGCTTTCCCCGCACCGCCGCCCGCAGCGTACCGAAGTCGCCTCCGGTCTGAGGAGCCAGGAAAATTAACGCCTGTTGCGCGCCGGCTGGAACCGTGATCACGACTCCCTCTTCGCGGACATGTTTGTTCCAGGTCTCAACCCGGGTGAACCAGTTCTCGGGCGGCGGATTGGTTGAACCGCGCAGGAATGCCGGAATCATCAGAAAGCGCACCGCCTCTTCGTCCGGCATATCGGGATGGATCCAGAGGCGATCGCCGGGTTGCAGGTTGGGAACGCGATCAATGGGCAGAGTCTTGCCTGCCCGAGTTACCCGTATTTCTATTCTTGGCCCAGCCAGATCGAATGCTGCCGTGTCGGCGCGGAGCAAATTCACGAACAGGACTATGAAAGCCAGGTGCAGAATCCAGACTCTACAAAACATATCCTTGATTGTAAGAGCTTTCGGGCCGCCGATGGGGTCCCGGAAGGGCAGAAATTAGGCGGGTGAACACACTAAAGTAAGCTTCCAGAAGGAAACCGTTTGCGCCCGGAAAGCATCGCCGCGTGGGCAACCTCTGAAGCGCCCCTCGCAATTGATAAATTGTGTCGGGCAGGGGCAGCTCATGCTACCCTAATCGGCGCTAATGGCCGCGTCCGCCAAACCGCTATGATGAAACACAAAAGCAGAATTCTTCAGATCTTGCTGTTAACGCTCTTCGTTTCCGCCATCACGGCGCAGGAAATGGCGCCCTCAAAAAACAAACCCGAGGTTAAGAAGGAATCGTTTGGCAAAACCGGGGACGGGAGGCCGGTCGATCTGTATACCTTAACCAACTCGCGCGGCCTCGAAGTCCGCGCCATGACCTACGGCGGCATCATTGTGTCGCTGCGCGTGCCGGACAAGAACGGCAAGCTGGGCGACATCGTCCTCGGACATGAAACTCTCGACGGGTATATTCCCAACACGCCGTATTTTGGCGTGATCGTCGGACGCTATGCCAACCGCATCGCCAATGCCACATTTACCCTCGACGGCGTGAAATATACCCTGGCCAAGAATGATGGTCCCAACTCGCTGCACGGCGGAATCAAAGGCTTCAACCAACAGGTCTGGGAGGGCAAAGAGTTTAAGAACGCAAAGGGAGTTGGGGTGGCGTTCAGCTATCTCAGCAAGGACGGCGAAGAAGGCTATCCGGGCAATCTCAAAGTTAAAGTCAGCTACACCCTGACCGACAACAACGAACTGATACTCGATTACGAGGCGACGACCGACAAAGCCACGCCGCTCAATCTTTCCCAACACAGTTATTTCAATCTGGCGGGCGAAGGCAATGGCGACATTCTGGGACATCATTTGATGCTCAACGCGGACCGCTTTACGCCAGTGGACAAGACCCTGATCCCCACGGGCGAGTTGCGCCCGGTCAAGGGCACGCCGATGGACTTTACCAAGCCTACCGCCATTGGAGCTCGCATAAACGATGATTACGAACAACTGGTCGTGGGACGCGGCTACGATCACAACTGGGTGATTAACCGAAAAGACGACGGCTTGACCCTGGCGGCCAAGGTCCACGAACCGACCAGCGGCCGCATCATGGAAGTGTTTACTACCCAGCCCGGCGTGCAATTTTATTCCGGCAATTTCTTGGACGGCACGATTACGGGAAAACATGGCCACGTCTACAAACATCGTTATGGGCTTTGCCTGGAAACGCAACATTATCCGGACTCGCCAAATCATCCGGAATTTCCGTCGACCATCCTGAGGCCCGGGCAGACGTTCAAGTCGCAGACTGTATTCAAGTTCTCGACCGAGTAGATCGCATCATCTGTAACTGTTTTTTTCCTCGTGTACATGAAGGAAAGCCCGTCTGCGCGCGGCAGTCGCGTTCATTCCCGTATAATCTTCAAGTTCACCATGGCCGCCAGCCTTGACCAGATCGTCGCCGCCACGCGCCGCCGTGTTGCCGAGGCGAAACGCTCCGCCAACCTGCAGCGTCTGCACCAGCAGGCCGATTTGCATGTGCCGCGCGGCTTTCGGCGGGCGCTGGAGGTCAGAAGCAAGAGCGGCCCCGCCATCATTGCCGAGCTGAAGAAGGCTTCGCCTTCCCGCGGATTGATTCGTGCCGACTTTAATCCGGAGGGCCTCGCCGCAGATCTGGAGACCGCAGGTGCGGCCGCACTATCGGTGCTGACCGACGGGGAATTTTTCCAGGGATCGCTCGATAACCTGGGGCGTGCATCAGCGGTTACCCAGGTTCCCTGCTTGCAGAAAGACTTCATCGTGGATGAGTTTCAACTGCTGCAGGCGCGCGCTTCCGGTGCCGACGCCATCCTGCTGATTGCAGCCGTGCTTTCCCAGCCAGAGTTACTTGCGCTGACGAAACAGAGCAGAATCCTGGGCCTCGATGTGCTGTGCGAGGCTCATAATGAAGATGAGTTGCATCGCGCAGTGGACGCGGGTTCCGATGTTATTGGAGTGAACAATCGCGACTTGCGGACGTTCAAGGTAAATCTCGATACGGCCCTGCGACTGGCAAAAATGATTCCCGGCAATGTGATCTCGGTAGCGGAGAGCGGAATCGACAGTGGCGCGGATATTGTCCGTTTGCGAAGTGCCGGCTATAAAGCATTCCTGGTCGGGGAGTCTTTGATGAAAGCCGAGTCGCCCGGACGAGCCTTGAAAGACCTGTTAGTGGAAGCCGACCGCGAGCGATCCGCCCTCAGCGTCAAAGACTGATTTCTCTGAGAACTCCTAACTGGCAACGGAGAACTGGTTTTCGAGATTTGGGTTTCATGACTGGGGTCATCCCTGGGTTTAATGACTGGGCTGCATGACTGGGTTCAATGACCGGGTTCAATGACTTGGATCAAGATTTGCGGCACTACGAATCTAGAAGACGCGTTGACCGCCGTTGAGGCGGGCGCGGATGCGCTGGGGTTTGTATTTTATGAGAAGAGTCCTCGAAAAATCGATCCCGAGACGGCGCGGGAGATCATCGCGAAATTGCCTGCAAACGTCGAAACGGTTGGGGTCTTCGTAAACCAGCCGGCTGAAACGATTTTACGCACGGCCGCTGGCGCTGGACTGACGGCGGCACAATTGCACGGGGTTGAGTCGGCTGATCCGGAGTTCTTAGGCAAGCTGAAAAGAGGAGGCAACCTGAAACTTTTTTTGGTGCTGCCTTCCTCCGCCAGCGAAGGCGGCTTGGAGTGGAATGGCAACCAACAGCTCCTGAGCGCAATCTTCTTCGATTCGGGAACGTCTGAAGTGCCGGGTGGAACCGGAAAAACGTTCGATTGGAAAGCGGCCGCTCACCGAATCCACACGATCAGTGAGAAACTGAATGTGGTAGTGGCCGGAGGCTTGAATTCGGCAAATGTCGCTCATGCAATCCGTATACTGGAACCGTGGGGTGTGGATGTCGCCTCCGGAGTTGAGGCCAGGCCGGGAAAGAAAGATCCGGGGAAAGTTCGCGCCTTTATCGACGCCGTAAGAAAAGTAGAAAAGAAGAACTGAAATGGCAACGGCAAAAGTCCAACCTCGGCCACTTACCGGACGCTCACGATTCCTCGCGGTGGTTCCTTCCCGCTCAAGCGGTACTCCCGGGCGCTTTGGTGTCTATGGCGGGCGCTACGTGCCCGAGACGCTGATGGCTGCGCTTGACGAACTGGACCGGCACTACGAGAAAGCCAAAAAGGATCGCAGCTTTCAGCGCCGGCTGGACGAACTGTTGCACACCTACGCCGGTCGTCCCACTGCTCTGTTTTTCGCCCGACGCCTGACGAAAAAACTGGGCGGAGCGAAAATTTATCTCAAGCGCGAAGACTTGCTCCATACCGGCGCACACAAGATCAACAACTGCCTGGGGCAGGCTTTGCTGGTCGAGCGCATGGGCAAGCATCGAGTCATTGCCGAAACCGGTGCCGGACAACACGGCGTGGCCACGGCGACGGTGTGCGCGCTTCTGGGTTTTGAATGTGTCGTGTACATGGGGACGGAAGACATGCGGCGGCAGGAGCTGAATGTTTTCCGGATGCGGCTGCTGGGTGCCGAGGTGCGCGGGGTAGATTCGGGCTCCCGCACTTTGAAGGACGCGATCAACGAAGCCATGCGCGACTGGGTGACCAATGTGCGCACGACTCACTATCTTCTCGGCAGCGTGCTGGGCGCGCATCCCTATCCCACGATGGTGCGCGACTTTCACAAAGTCATTGGCCGCGAGGCGCGGGCGCAGATTCTTAAGGCTGAAGGTAAACTACCCAAGAGCATCATCGCCTGCGTGGGCGGCGGATCGAACTCCATCGGCATCTTTCACGAATTTATCAAAGACAAACGAGTGCAGCTCGTTGGGGTAGAAGCCGGTGGCCGTGGCCCCCAACTGGGTGAACATGCGGCCCGATTCAGTGGCGGTTCGCCGGGTGTGCTGCAGGGAACTTATTCCTACGTTCTGCAGGACGAAGCCGGACAGATTTCCGCCACCCACTCCGTCTCGGCGGGCCTGGATTATCCCTCGATTGGCCCGGAACACGCCTGGCTCAAGGACACAGGCCGCGCGGAATACGTTTCGGCCTCGGACAAGGAAGCTCTGGAGGCCTGCACAATGCTGGCGCGAACCGAGGGCATCATTCCAGCCCTCGAATCGGCTCACGCCGTGGCAGAAGTCATCAAACGCGCGCCCCGGATGAAGAAATCAGAGGTGGTGATGGTGAACATTTCCGGGCGCGGCGACAAAGATATCGGAATTCTGCGGGAGAACCTGAAGCTGGATTGAGCCCCTCGCGGCCCGGCCACAAATTCCCATGCCCCTCGCTTTCAGCCACAAGCCATCGCTGGTCGCCTACCTGACCTGCGGCGACCCCAACCTCGCGACCACGCTGGACATCGCTCTGGCCGCGATTGACGCCGGCGCCGATGTGATCGAACTGGGTGTGCCGTTCAGCGATCCCGTAGCGGACGGACCGGTCATCCAGCGTGCCAGTGAGCGCGCGCTGCGCCGCGGAACCTCCCTCTCACAGGTGTTGGGTCTGGCCAAAGAAATCCGGAAGCGCTCCCCAGCGGGGCTCATCATCTTTACTTATCTGAACCCGGTTCTACGAATGGGGCTGGCAAAATTTAGCGCGGCGGCGCAGGATGCCTGCGTCGACGGGGCACTGATCACCGATTTGCCGGTCGAGGAGTCGCAGGAATATCTGTCCGAGATGGAGAAAAGGGCCTTGGCGACCGTTTTTCTCGCTGCCCCGACCAGCACCGATGCGCGACTTAAAAGCATCGCCCAGGCATCGAGCGGCTTTATATATGCGGTGTCACGAACCGGCGTGACCGGGGCCCGGCAACAGATGCCTGAAGATGCGGCCCAGCTCGTAGCACGCCTGCGCAGGTATACTGACCTGCCGGTGGCGGTCGGCTTCGGTATATCCACTGCGGAGCAGTTCAAGGCGGTGGGAAAATTCGCCGACGCCGCGGTGGTGGGCAGCGCCATTGTTGAGACCATTGAACGCAATCCGGGCAAAGAAGCGGAGAGTGTGGCACAATTTGTAAAGCAGCTTTTAGGCGTCAGTCGTTAGTCGTCGGTCGTCAGCACTCCCGCGCCAGTTGGCTAGAGAAACGACGACATCTTTCCACTGCAATTTGTGGTCAGTTTCCGGCTCATCATGGCCAGGAAACATTGCCTGGATTTCTAACGACTGAAGACTGACGACCGACGACTGGTTCATGGACATTACCGACTGGCGTATCAAAATCGACGATCTGGACCGCAAGCTGGTTGACTTGTTAAGCCAGCGGGCACAGGCTGCCCATGAGATCGGCAAATTGAAGCGCGGCTCGAACCTGCCGATTTACGAGCCCGACCGTGAGCGCAAAGTATTCGATAACGTGCGCAGCATTAATCCCGGACCCCTGTCGGACCGCGATCTGGTGCGTATCTTCGAGCGCATCATGGACATCATGCGCGGCATTCAGCAGCAGGAAATCGCGCCGCAGTCCACGGTGGAGGGCGGCAGCGACACGGAATTGGATAACGATGTGAATGACTGAGGGCAGTCGTCAGTCGTCGGTCCTCAATCGTCAGCAAAACGCTTTTTTTGAGCAAGGCTGGCTGACGACCGACGACTGAAGACTGACGACTACTAACTATGATTGTTGCCATGCAGGAATCAGCGACCGATGAGCAGATCCAGCAGGTGGTAGAACACCTGATCCGGATGGGCTTCTCGGTCCATCGCACTACGGGCGAGCGCCAGACTGTGCTGGCCGCGGTGGGGGCGCGGGTGGATTTCGACACCCGCAACCTTGAAGTTCTTTCCGGGGTGGAACACGTTCACCGCATCAGCGCGCCCTACAAACTGGCGGGACGAAGTTTTCGTCCTCAAGGGACGATCGTCCAGTTTGCCAACGGGGTGCAGATCGGCGGCGACCAGGTGGTGGTCATGGCTGGTCCGTGCTCGGTGGAATCTAAGGAACAGCTTTTTATCGTGGCCGAACATGTGGCAAAATCCGGCGCCCGCGTGCTGCGTGGCGGAGCTTTCAAGCCGCGCTCGTCTCCTTATTCATTTCAGGGTATGGGCGAGGAAGGGTTAAAGCTGCTGCGCCAGGCCGGCGATCATTTCAATATGCTGGTGATCAGCGAGGTCATGGAAATTTCGCAGATCGCGCTGATGCTGCCCTACATCGACATCTTTCAAGTGGGCGCGCGCAATATGCAGAACTTCAACCTGCTGCGCGAGCTGGGTAAGGTGAAGAAGCCCGTCCTGCTCAAACGCGGCATCGCGGCCACACTGGAAGAGTTGTTGCTTTCCGCCGAATACATCATGGCAGGCGGAAACTACGATGTAATTCTGTGCGAACGGGGTATCCGCACGTTCGAAACCTACACCCGCAACACACTGGACGTGTCGGCGATTCCGATTATCAAGAAGCTTTCGCACCTGCCTATGACGTCGGACCCATCGCACGGGACCGGTTTGCGGGACAAGGTGCCGCCCATGGCGCGAGCTTCGCTGGCAGCGGGTGCCGACGCGCTGTTGATCGAAGTCCACCACGATCCGGACAAAGCATTTTCCGACGGTGCGCAGTCGCTCTTCCCCGACCAGTTCAGCAAACTGATGGACGAGTTGCGCATGATCGCGCCGGCCGTGGGACGCAAGATCGCATAGATTCCCGCTCTGAACGGGTGCGGTGTCTTTTTTATCGTGTCTTCTCATGGATAGCCACTCCGAGAGCGGGCGAGTTGTACCCGATTTGCGGTCGAACCGTGACGTGCAAACTCCACCCTCCATGTCCCGTCTCGATCAATGGCTGACCATTCTGGTGGAGCGCGCAGGCAGCGACCTGCTGCTCATTCCCGGCGCGCCGGCCTCCATTCGACTCGAAGGCCAGGTAAGGCCAATCGACAACGAAACTTTGGATGGCCCTGGAATAGAAGGCGCGATGATTCCGGCGCTGACGCCCCACGGCCTGCGACAGTATCGGGAAATACAGATCGCTGATTCATCCTACCGCGTGCCCGGCCTGGGACGGTTTCGCATCAATCTGCACCGCGAACGCGGTCTGGCGGCTGCAGCAATTCGCGCGCTCCCGTCCAAGATACCGTCGCTCAGTGAACTGAATCTTCCGCCCACGGTGGAAGCTTTGAGCCGTCTGCCTCGGGGATTGGTGCTCATCGGAGGTCCGGCGGGTTCGGGAAAATCTACGACGCTGGCGGCGTTGATCGACCTGGTCAACCAGCGCGTAGCGCGGCACATCATCACTATCGAAGATCCGGTGGAGTATGAGCACGTTCATTTTCGCAGCCTGATCGAGCAAGTTGAGGTTGGCGTGGACGCCCCCGATTTCCCCACGGCGCTGCGGGCCGCGCTGCGGCAGGCGCCGGACATTATCGTGGTCGGAGAAATGCGAGATCCGGAAACCATGCGCATTGCAGTTGCGGCGGCTGAGACGGGGCATCTCGTTTTGTCCACGCTGCACACCACCGACGTGGCGAACACGATTTCCCGCATCGCCGATTCGTTTCCGGTCGAGCGGCAAAACAACATCCGGCAGGAACTGGCGATGGCCCTGGCCGCGGTGTTGACCCAGGTCTTGCTCCCGACGAAAAACGGCGGCCGCATGCCGGCGGCCGAACTGCTGATGCTCGGTTACGGCGCCCGACAGCATATTCGCCGCAACGCTTTGCAGCATCTTCATCAGGAAATCACCATCACGAGAAACAAGGGCTCATTCAGCCTCGAAGAGTCTCTCGGGCAGCTGGTCAAGCATGGTCACATCGATCGCGAAGACGCGCTGGTGTGCGCTAACCATCCCGACGATCTCAATGGTCTGTTGAAAATCTGACGCGCGATTGTTGCGCTACTGACTCGAAATGGCAATTCGCCAAATCACAATCATCGGCACCGGCCTGATCGGCGGCTCCTTCGGGCTGGCGTTGAAGAAACGGCGTTTCCCCGGCCGGATCATCGGGTGCGACCGCGCTCCGGTTCTGAAACAGGCGCGGGAGAAGGGTGCGATTGACGAATCGCATACTGACGTAATCGCGGCCGTACGCGGCAGCCAGGTGGTTCTGCTGGCAGCGCCGGTCGGTGCAATCATCGAACTCATCGGGCGTCTCGGGCCTGTGCTGCCACCGAAGACCCTGCTGACCGATGTGGGCAGTACGAAGGCCGAGGTGCTGGCCTGCGCGGCTGCGACCTTCGGCAAGGATGTCGGCCGCCGCTATCTGGCGGGGCATCCCATGGCGGGCAAGGAACAGTCAGGCGTCGAAGGCGCTGACCCTGATTTGTTCCAGGGCGCAGTATGGTTTGTCACGCCCGCCGCGCGACAGAAAATGTTTGAAGGTCTGAGCGGGGAATTTCTGGAATGGGTGGAAACCATTGGCGCGGGCGTGGCCGGCATGGACGCCGATGCGCACGACCAGCTTTGCGCCTGGATCAGTCATTTGCCACAATTCGTCTCCACCGCCCTGGCAGCCACACTGGTGGATGAGTACGGTGAGGACGCGCCCCTGCTCGAGACTGGGGGGCGTGCCCTGCGCGAGATGACGCGCATTTCCGCCAGTCCTTATTCGATGTGGCGCGACGTCGCGCTTACCAACAAGAAAAATATCCGGAATGCACTTTTGAAGCTGGAACAACGGCTGGCGCATATCCGCGAGAACCTCGATACCCGAGAGTTGGCGCTGGAGTTCGAGCGGGCGCATCATCTGCGAAAAGCTTCACCACAGAGTCACAGAGGCACAGAGAAGAACAAGAAGTGATTTTTCTCCGGTCTCGGTGCCTCCGTGGTGGGTTCGTACTGATTTTCATTTAGAATTCTTCTCCGATGAACAAAGTCGTAGCCAGCGCGGACGAAGCTATCCACGACATCTTCGATGGCGCCACCATCATGATTGGCGGATTCGGGCTGTGCGGAATCCCAGAAAATCTGGTTCGCGCCCTGGTCCGCAGGGGGACGAAGAACCTTACGACCATCAGCAACAACGTGGGAGTGGACGGACTGGGCAACGGTCTGCTGTTGGCGGCAGGCCAGATCATTAAACATATTGGAACTTATGTCGGCGAAAACAAACTGCTCGAGCAACTGATTTTGCAGAACAAGCTGGAGCTCGACCTGATTCCCCAGGGCACTTTTTCGGAGCGGATTCGCGCTGGCGGCGCCGGCATTCCTGCGTTCTTCACCCCGGCGGGAGTGGGAACAGTTGTGGGCAAGAACAAGGAAGTTCGAGAGTTTGAGGGACGTCCGTATCTTATGGAGCGCGCCCTGAAAGCCGACTTCGCCTTCGTCAAAGCATGGAAAGGCGACAAGTGGGGCAACCTGGTCTATCGCAAGACAGCGCGAAATTTTAATCCCATGATGGCAACCGCAGCAAAAATAACGATCGCAGAGGTTGAACACTTGGTCGAGGTGGGAGATCTGGATCCCGACCTGATCCATACCCCTAGTATTTACGTAAAACGGATTTTCCAGGGCGAAGTGTACGAAAAGAAGATTGAGCGGAGAACGGTGAGAAAGAAATAGTCGTTGGCCATTGGTCGTTGGCCGTTGGCCAAGACCTCAGAATATTGGGTTTGAGCCAACGACCAACGACCAAGGACCAACGACCGCCCTTATGAAAGACACCGACAAACGCGAGCGCATCGTAAAGCGGATAGCCCGCGAACTGCGCGACGGCTTTTACGTCAATCTCGGCATCGGCATGCCGACGCTGGTGGCGAATCATGTGCCCGCCGGTATGGATGTGATTCTGCAGTCGGAGAATGGCATGTTGGGCATTGGCCCGTATCCCGTCGAAGGTGACGAGGATTGCGACCTTATCAACGCCGGCAAGGAAACCGTCAGCGAAATGAAAGGCACGGCGTACTTCTCCAGTGCCGATTCGTTTGCCATGATTCGCGGCGGCCACATCGACCTTAGCGTGCTGGGGGCAATGGAAGTGGACGAGGAAGGCAGCCTGGCAAACTGGATGATTCCCGGCAAGATGGTAAAAGGCATGGGCGGCGCGATGGACCTAGTGGCCAGCGCGCGCCGGGTGATCGTCGCCATGGAGCACACGACCAAGGATTCTCAGCCCAAGATACTGAAGAAGTGCACTCTTCCTCTGACCGGGGTGAGCGTAGTAAATACGATCGTCACTGAAATGGCCGTGATTCAGGTCACGTCGACCGGATTGGTGCTCGAGGAAGTAGCGCCGGGGTTAACCGCGGATGACGTGCAGCGTGTGACCGAACCCACACTGATTCTCAGCCCAGCCATCAGAGTGATGGAAAGCTGATTGCATCAGTCGATGGAGGACGGGGTTTCCGCCTGTCACACTGAAGCGCGGGCGAGTCGCCCGCGACCACACTAACCCTGCACCGGCGATTAAAACCGTTCAGTTCGTGCCGCTCTTCAGCCTGGCCGCTTCGAACTCGTCGCCCTTCTGCCAGCCGACCAACTTCGACGCGTTGGCTGCCTCCCAACCCAAGGCAAAGCCAAAGCGGGCCATCACTGCGTCCCCGGTGAAATCCATGTCGGAATGGTACTCATCGCTGGGCTGGTGGTAGTGCTTCTCGGTATATTCGTTGGCCTGCTCCAAACCCCAGGCTGCATCGTGGCCCTTGTATTTAACGCCCTCGTTGATCGAAAACGAAGGAATACCCACCCGCGCCAGGCTGAAATGGTCGGAGCGGTAATAGTGTCCGGCTTCGGGATGCGAATCGGGGCGAATCGCCAGGCGGAATTCCTGGGCAAGGGCTTGAACCATGGGATAGAACGTAGTCCGTTCACTGCCGGATACTTCCACTTCTTCAGGCGACCCGAGAGGAGGGATGTCGTCGTAATTCAAGTCGAGCGAGATTTTTGCCGCCGGTATGGGAGGATGTTTGCCCAGGTATTCAGAGCCCAGCAGACCTTGCTCCTCCGCGGTAACTGAAGCGAACAAAATTGAGCGGCGCGGCTGCTGCGTGGCCGTCCCATAAGCGTGGGCGATTTCAAGAAGCACGCCACAGCCGCTGGCGTTGTCATCGGCGCCGTTGTAGATATTGTCTCCCGGCATGTCGGGGCGAATGCCCAGGTGGTCGTAGTGCGCCGTGTACATCACCGCTTCCGATTTCAGTCTGGCATCGGAACCAGGAAGCATGGCAATCACGTTGTTCGATTCAAACGGTCGAATCTTGCTGACCATGTGCGCCTGTAGCTTTACACCCAGCGCCACCGGACGGAAGTCGCGCGAGCGCGCGTCCATCATCATTTTGTCCAGGTCCATACCCGCCATGACCGCCAGTGCCTTGGCGGCGTCCAGGTGAATCCATGCGGCAACTTGCAACTTTGGCGAACCGTCCAGCTTGAGGAAGGATTTCTCCCCAGAATCGGAATTGCGCACCACGTCCCAGGGGTAGCTCGCCATCTCGGTCTTATGAATCAGAATCGCACCGACGGCTCCCTTGCGTGCGGCTTGTTCGTATTTGTAAACCCAGCGCCCGTAATAAGTCAGCGCTTTGCCTTTGAAAAATTTGATATCGTCGGAAGGGGGTTCGTTCACCAGCATCAGCAGCACCTTGCCCTTCACGTCGACGCCTTTGTAATCGTCCCACTGATATTCGGGAGCTTGAATACCGTAGCCAACATAAACAATGTCAGCATTCACGTTCGATTCGGGCTGTTGGGTTTCATTGTAGGCCGTGTACTCGGAAAGAAATTTAAGCTCCCGGGGAGAACCTTGGGCTGGAACCAAAGAAAATGTGCTCTCCGGCGCAGGCGTAACCCCGACCATGGGAACCTTCTGCATGTAGGTGCCATTGTCGCCCGCGGGCTTCAGTCCGTAGAGCGCAAATTGCGTGGCAATGTACTCTGCCGCAATGTCACCGCCACGCTGCCCCGTACCGCGCCCCTCGAGCAGGTCATGAGATAGAAAGCGCACGTGAGCGCGGATGCGCTCGGCGTCAATCTTCTGGAAAGCTGCAATCGCAGCCGGCGGGAAACGGACTGAAATCGGCTGGGACGAGTTCTGCGCCACGACACCGCAGATCAGAAAAATCAGGCACAGCAAAACCAGATTCTTGCGCATGCGTAGAGGCTCCGATTGGGCTCTGGCGAACTTTGTATTGTACGGGATTCGTCATCCCGAGCGGAGTGACTGCTTCGCTTCGCGGAGCAGGTGTGAAGTTGGCGGACCCCTGGGGTGCAGGCGGTAGTGTCACTCAGGCAAATTCCCACACTGATTGAACTGGCGGAGCTTGTAGGGGTCCTTCGACTTCGCATATCGATTCGCGTGGCGAATCGGTATGCTGCGCTCAGGATGACAGGGGCCCGCGACCGCGGGCTAGTTTTTCGACCCTCAACCGGCGCGGAAGTCGACGATGTGTTCGTTGGCACTAAACAAGGGCGGGATTACCCCGGACGATGATTGGGCGGCACGGCGATCGAGTTCCTCGATATCATTTCTTATCCAGCCGACGCTCGACATTTCAATCTCTCCGTCCGGCGCGATCCAGAAAATGCTCGGGACATTGGTCAGCCCGTATGCGTTCGATACCGGATAGGATTGGGTGTCATCGAGCAAGATGGGAAAAGTTAGTCCGTATTCCATGATGAAAGCCGCGGTATCTTTTTTTGTGTTCTGTGAAATACCCACGATGGTGACAGCCTGCTTTCCCAGCCTTTCGTAGATTCGTTGTAGAAAAGGAAAGGTGTACTGGCAGGTGGGGCAGGATATTTTGAAAAATGCCACGAGGACAGGTCCCCGGGCGAGGGCTGTGCGCAGCGAGAAAGGCTTGTCGTCCATCGCCGGCAAAGTGAAGTCCGGAGCTTTTTTCCCCGGCGCCAAAGCCGTCATTTTGTATCCTCCAAGATACTCAGCGTTCACGGTCGCTAACGTGCCCGATAAATTAGATGACTTGAGCTTGCCGCAGGATTTTTCGTGCCAATCCAGTAAGCGGCAGGCGCGGGACGCGCCTCTTCGCCACCCATCGCCCGCCGCTATCGACCACTGCCGGACCGCGCATCACGCGAACCGTGTAGTCCGTAACCGTGATCGAGTGTCGCACGGTCAGGCCTGCGTCGCCCGACGCACTCGAAACCGGAATTTCTGGCAGCTCCCACATGCCGGGCATGAGAGACGCATTTTTCGGCCTTTGCACTAGAAAAACCGAGCTCTGGCGATGATCCAATGCGTAACAGATTTCGCGACGCCTCTGACGAGCTGGCTTCCTGGCTGCATCGAGTGTTCCGCGCGTGGCGCAGAGGCTGAACACGGGACAAATGGAGCATCGCGGCTGACGCGGCAAGCACACGGTCGCCCCCAGTTCCATGATGGCCTGGTTGCAATCGCCGGGGCGGTCGCGGCTGAGCAGCTCCGCTGCGGTTTGCCAAAGAGGCTCACCCGCCAGGCCGGCTCCAAAGACGCGCCCCAGCACGCGCTCTACATTTCCGTCGACGACGGCTGCAGGCAGGTTGAACACGATGCTGGCGATGGCCGCTGCCGTGTAACGTCCGATGCCGGGCAGCGCGCGCAGTTCGGCGAGCTGGCCAGGAAATCTCCCGGCATGCTGTTTGACGATTGCTTTCGCGGCTGCGTGCATCATGCGAGCCCGACGGTAATATCCCAGGCCGCTCCAAGCAGCCAGCACCGACGATTCTCGCGCCGAAGCCAGCTTTTGCACGGTCGGAAAGCGCTGCAGAAAACGCCGGTAGTGCTCGAGCACGGCGGAAACACGAGTTTGCTGCAACATGATTTCCGAGAGCCAGACGCGGTAGGGGTCGCGGTTTTGGCGCCAGGGCAGATCGCGGCGGTTATGGTCATACCACGCC
This sequence comes from Terriglobia bacterium, assembly GCA_963822555.1. Lineage (GTDB taxonomy): Bacteria > Acidobacteriota > Terriglobia > Terriglobales > Acidobacteriaceae > JAIQFF01. The sequence goes on along the minus strand of CAWGHY010000002.1, from coordinate 191,515 downwards.
AACAGGCGCTGCCGCCAGCGACGGGTTGCAGGGCCATCGAATTTCCGGCGGGTCTCTAAGTTGGTCGCGGGATGACTCATTTCGTCGAAGTGGGCCAAAGGCTGGCTCAAAAACAGATTCTTTACGGCCCGAGAACCGAATGGGCGATAGCCATCCACCCCGCGCTTTGCTTCTGCCACACGGTCATCATCCGGAGGGGCTCTGTCGGCAAGGGCTGGCCGCCAAATGTGCCCCGCATGGCGACGGTGTAGGTCACAACAAAGGTGTCGGTATTCAATTCGCCCTGAACGTCGCCGAGGCTGTAGTCGTCGAGCTGCAACTGCTGGATCTGGGCCATCGCGGCTGCCTTATCGAGCCGGCCGCCTTCTGGGGAGATTGCGGCGTAGTTGCTGGCGAGATGATGCTCCAGTTCACTCCAGTGCTTGGCCTTCACTTCTTTCCAGAAGCTTCGCTCCAGGCCTTCACCGCCGGTCGCATCCGCCCATTGGTTGCTTCCAGGGTGCTCGCGCCACACAGTGCAAGCCTGCAATAGCATGGTCGCGGCCACAAGCCCAAGGATCGCGAGACGATTGTGCATGGCGGAATTCTACACTCAGTCGTCAGTCTTCGGTCGTCAGTCATTAGCTAAATCCACGACTGAAGACTGACGACTGAGGACTGACGACCCTTTACTCGCTATGTTCCCCCGTTGACCGCCGCGAGACTGCGGGGAATAATGACCAGACCTGCCATCCGCACGCGACGGGTGCGCATTTTTGCGCTCTGACAGCTACACTGTCAGCATGAAAGACTTCAACCGCAAGGTCGAGAACGCCTCGGCGCGCGTAAACAAGTCAGTGGCTGAGGCCGCTGACCGCATGGAGAAGGAGACCGCCGAATTCATCGCCTATCTCAACGACGAAGTTGTGCCGGCCGTCCGCCAACACTCCACCAAGGCGTTGCGTGTGGCAGCCGAGAAGATGTCGAAGCTGGCCGACTATCTCGACGAGGCCAAGTCCGGCGGCTAAGTTCGTCGGCTAGTATTCTGACCGCATTGTGCGCGCTTATACTCAGCGGCTGCGGCGGGAAAAAGCAAGCGCGAGTCAACACGCCGCCACCGCCCGCGATGACTGCGCCATCGGTCGCCACCTCTCCGGTGCCCGACTCCTCGAATTCGCAACGTCCCGGTCCGGCGCATTCGTCCGCCGGTGACAAGAAGCAGGCGGGATCAAATGATTCGGCGAATGCCCTTTCGATTCCCGAAGGAACCAAGCCTCTTTCTGTCGAGACCGGCAACGCCAGCTGGTACGGTGCGCCATATCACAATCGCCGCGGCTCGAATGGCGAAATCTACGACATGAATCAGCTGACCGCGGCGCATCGAACTCTTCCCCTGGGATCGATCGTTCGTGTCACCAATCTCAAGACGAGTCACTCCACCATCGTGCGCATTACCGATCGCGGACCGTTTGTCGAAGGACGGATCGTCGATCTCTCGCTGGCCGCCGCCAAGCAAGCCGATGTCTGGCAGGCGGGTGTGGCCAAGGTTCGGCTCGAGGTATTGCGCACGCCGGTGCCGTTCGACCAGGGCGGAAGGTGGGCAGTGCAGATCGGCTCTTTCCCCGACGAAGGCGACGCTCGTACCCTGGCCAACCATCTTTCGCGGCGATATAAGACCGCCAAAGTGCTGAGTTTCGGCAGCCCGGTGGGTGACTGGTGGGTTCGCGTCAGAGTCTTGCAGGACGACCGCAAACGCGCGGAAGAGGTTGCCCGCGACACTCAAACAGCCGAGGGCAAAGTATTCTTAGTCAGACTGGATTGAGGCAGTCGTCAGTCCTCAGTGATCAGCCAACCACCCTTCTCGGCTTTCCAGCCTTCCCAGTTATTTCGGCTTAGTGACTATCTGCGCCGCTGGAGTGCATGTCCTGCGGTGTTTTGACCGGCGACGCCGACCAACGACTATTACCTTGAAGAGGCCCAGCACCGCCTACTCCTAACATTCAACGCTTCTGCCGCTAGTTCGAAGGAACTTCGGCTGCTTCCTTGTAGGTGCCGAACTTCTTCGCTATCGGTTTCAACGTAGGATAAAACTGCACGAAAGAATGTTCGACGGCGGCGTGGTCTTCGTGACACTGCCAGCAGGCATTCTTGGGATTGGCCTGCGCCGATTTTGAAGTGTCATCGAAATTGAAGTACGCCCACTTGTCGGGGAAGCGGGTTTCGTCCTTCACTTCCACGCCATACCCCATGAGGTCGGTTTGGAAGTGTCCCACTTTATTGATCGAACCTTTGGTCTCCGAACCCCGCTCCTCGACCACGAATACTGTTTTGTCCGGCCACTTCCCGCCCTTGAGAAATTCTGCGTAGGCCCACTGTGGCACGAAGACGTTGGTGAACATCACATGGTCCATGCTTCCGGCGTTGTAGCTCATGCCCAGTCCAGATGACAAGAAGATCCATTCACGGAAGTTCTTCGGCCGGAGCAACTGATTGTCGCTCGTGTATTCCGGCTTGCCCGAATCGGACTTCGGAGCCGCCGTCTGCAAACCTCCCAGACACATAACAATTGTTAAGCTCGACAGCAGGAGTCGCTTCATCGTCGTTTCTCCGTCCGCATGCGATTAGACGCGATGGGGACGTAAAAAGACAGCAGAGATGTGTCGCATCCCGTCCAGGCGGCTGTTGTTAAGGAGAATGCATTTCCTTCGTGTACCTTTGTGTCCTTCGTGGTTGAAGCCTTTAACCCTTAAACCACCAAGGACACGAAGGTGCACGAAGGAAACTCGACCGGCGAGGTCCTTCCCTAGCTTATTTCCGTGCGCTTGCGCAGGAACGCCGGCACGTCGAGGTCTTCTTTCTCGAAGTTGGCGATCATGGCATCGCGCAGCGTGTCGACGGCAACGCCTTCCGTGTGAGCCGCGCTCATCTGCCGTGAGGGTGCCTCCTCCATCACGATGGGCGGTCGTACCGGCTCAGGCCGATATTCGGGCTCGGGTTCCGGCTCTTCGACAAACGAGGAGACGACATAACCGCTCTGCAGCTCGGCCTGGCGGCGCCGGATGTCGGAGTCTTTGAAGCCGGTTGCAATGACAGTGATCTTCACCGCGTCCTTGGCTTTTTCGTCGAGCACAGCACCAAAGATGATGTTGGCATCCTCGTGCGCGGCGCCCTGGATGATGCTGCAGGCTTCCTGCACTTCGGCCAGTTTCAGCGAAGTCGAACCGGTGATGTTGATGAGGATGCCGCGCGCACCGTCAATCGCTCCCGCTTCGAGCAGCGGAGATGCGATCGCCTTTTGCGCCGCGTCAACCGCCCGCCGCGCGCCGCTGGCCGTGGCCGTGCCCATGACTGCGTAACCCATGCCGGCCATGATCGCCTTTACGTCAGCGAAGTCACGATTGATGATCCCGGGAATGGTGATGATGTCCGAGATGCCTTGCACGCCTTGCCGCAGGATGTCATCGGCGACGCGGAACGATTCAAAGAAGCCCGCGTCCTGCGCCACCGCCAGCAGCTTTTCGTTGGGGATGACGATGGTCGTATCGACCGAATCCATCAGCTCCGAGATGCCGCGCTCGGCCTGCTGCATGCGGCGCTTGCCTTCGAAGGCGAATGGCTTCGTGACTACCGCAACGGTGAGCGCTCCCATTTCGCTGGCCAGCGAGGCGATGATGGGCGCAGCTCCAGTGCCAGTACCGCCGCCCAGGCCGGCGGTGACGAACACCATGTCGGCGCCTTCGAGCGCCTCGATGATCTTGTCGGAGTCTTCGAGCGCGGCTTTGCGTCCCACTTCCGGGTTCGCGCCGGCGCCCAGACCGTTGGTGAGCTTGACCCCGAGCTGTATCTTCATGGGCGCACGCGACATGCGCAACGCCTGCAGATCGGTGTTGGCGACCACGAATTCGATCCCTTCCATGCCGGAATCGATCATGCGGTTGACCGCGTTATTCCCGCCTCCACCCACGCCGATGACCTTGATCTTGGCGTCGTTCCGAGTGTCTTCGTTAAAGCTGATGCGAATGTCGTTTTCTTTTTTCATGTACGCCGCCTTCAGTGGATTTTTCGTGCTCGTTCTGTCTTCAGATCTCGTCTCGTAACTGGCCAAGTAGCGCCGGCGTCTCGCCCGCACCGCCTAAGCTCCAAACACCGAGGGCAAACGTCCTCGGGACAGCCGGCATGATGCCGGCGCTACAAAAACTTATGCTCCCTTGCCTACGAACATGGCTTTCAGCTTGCTGCTCCAACGCCCGTTCTGAATGCCGCGAGCGATGCGGGCCCGGTGTCCGTAGAACACCATGCCCAGCACCGTGGCAAACTCGGGCTCGGCCAGTGTTGACGGCATCTTTGCCAGCGGCGCAGGCCAAGCCAGACGCAGCGGACGGTGCAGCACGGACTCTGCAATCTCAAGAATGCCGGGCAAACGACAGCCGCCGCCGGTCAGCACTATCCCTCCGACGCACAACTCGAACATTCCGGCGTGCCGCAAATTGTCCCGCAGCATTTCGAAAAGTTCGCGAGCACGAGGCTCGAGGATCTCTCCTACCATGCGTTGCGAAATGAGCCGCGAAGGGCGATCTCCCACGGAAGGAACTTCAACTTCATTTCCCTCCGGGATTAGAGTCACGATGGCATTGCCGTAAAGCCTCTTGATCTTCTCCGCCTCCGCGACCGGCGTGCATAAACCGACGGAAAGGTCGCTGGTGAAGTGATCGCCGCCAATCGGAATCACTCCGGTGTGAGCGACTGCGCCCTCCTGAAAAACGATGATGCTGGTAGAACCGGCGCCGAGATCGGCAAGGCATACGCCTAATTCACGTTCATCGGCCCGGAGCACAGCATCGGCGCAGGCCAACGGCTCGAACACTGTGTCGTCGACGTGAACTCCAGCTCGATTCACTGCAGTCACCACATTCTGCAGCGCACTGGACGCGACCGTCACCATATGAACTCGCACTTCGAGCCGCGCTGCCATCATGCCTAAAGGATCGTTCACGCCAGTCTGGTCATCGAGGATGAACTCCTGCGGCAGCAAATGGAGGATTTCGCGATCTTCGGGTAAAGGGATGGCGCGGGCCTTGTCCACCGCCGCTCGCAGCTCCTCGCGGCCAATCTCACGTGCCCGCGCGCCGAAACTCAGGCCGCCATGGCTGTTGATCCCGCGAGCGTGCGCTCCCGCCATGCCCAGCAACGCGTGTTCGATGGGCGCACCGGCCACGTCTTCGGCCTGCTCCACCGCTTTCTGAATCGAAGTCACGGCTTTGTCCAGATCGACGATGACGCCTTTGCGCGAGCCGCGCGATTCTGCTACGCCGTGACCGCGGTAGCGCAAACCGTTGTCGGTGATTTCCGCGACCAGGGCGCAGGTCTTGGCACTGCCTACGTCGATTGCGGTCAGAAGGTGCTCGTGCTGGTTCGCCATTCCTATTGGGTTTCTCCCTTGGCAATTGCCGGGCTCGGTTTCGCCGCAGCTTTGACGGCCGCCACGGATTTCAATGCAGGTTTTGTCTGTGTCTTGGCAATTGAAGTCGAGGCTTTCGGTTTTGCTTTGCCTTTGGCCGTTACCTGCGCCCGATGCGCGCGTGGCTTGTGATGTGCAGCCTTGGCGGGCTTTACGTTTGCGACCGGCGTCGAGGGAGTTGGCTTCACGGGCGCGGGCCCAACCGTTTTTGCGGCCAGGGTTGGCACAGGCTTCGTGGCGGACGGAATACGTGTGATCAGCGCGGCCGGCTTGACTCCGGCCGCCATGGCCTTCCTGGCAGCTTCGGTGGAGAGCGGCGGCTGTTTCGCGGCCCCCTGCAAATCAGGGTTGACGATGATCTGGCGGTCGTAACGCAAGTCCACCGATTCCAGTTTGTCGAACTGCTGCTGCCATTCCTGCAGATGCGTGACGTAAATCTTGTAACGCTCGAGATAGTTGGAAGATCCCAGGTGCACCAGCACCTCTCCGGCGTGATGGTTGGCCATCACTTTCACGTCGTCGGGATCGGAAAGATCGATTTCGCTGAGCTCTTGCGAGTAGCGTGCACCGCCGGAATCAAGCTGGCTGACCAGATCGTTGTAGATTTTCATGCGGGCGGCGCGGGTCGAAGGTGGTTCGCCGCCATTCATGCCAACGATGACAGGGAAGGAATATTTTTTTCGGGCCGGCAGTTCCATCAGCGTGCCGCCCGCGTCGGTCAGCATGATTCGTGATCCGACGCGCGCAAATGCCACCGGCGTGCGCTCGTGAATTTCCACCTTCAGCCGGTTAGGTACGAAGCGCATGACACTGGCGGATTCCACCCATGGAATCTGTTCCAGTTGGGCCTTTCGCTGCGCCAGAGGCACGAAGAAAATGTTGCGGCCAATGTCGCCGCCCATGACTTCGATGACCTGGGCACGCGTCACGTTCTGCAAACCGCCAATCTCGATGTCATCGCTGGATTCGACCCGGAAGCGCCAGGAACGCTCGCCGTAGTGGTAAAGAGCAGCCACCGTCATGCCACAAAGGAATACGACCGCGAGGGCAACCGCAGCCCAGGTCAGGCGAGTAACAGTTTTCTTGGGGAGTGAACCGCGACGGACGGAGACGCGCTTCTGTACACGCAGGAAGGGAGGTTCCTGTTCCACGTCCAAGTCGAGCAGGCGCGCATCCTGACTTTCTTCGCGCCCTGGCTCGTCGGCCAGTGGGTACAACTCTTCCTGCGAGATGGTGGGGCCGGATTTCCGCGCCATCAAACCAGGTCAGTTGTCGACAGGGAATCGCTGAGCAAAAATACTATAACTGCTTTTGAGCAAGAGAGATAGAAAAATTTGGCAGGTTTTGCACAGGACAGATGGAAGCGCCACAGACCATGTAGGAACATTCCCTGCCGCTAATCCTAGAAGGCGTGGACCTGCACCTGCGGAGGTTGCGGGACTTCAACCACCAGGTTGCCATTTGACCAAACCACCGTTCTCGGGGAACGCTTCAGCATGCGCACTTGCACTCTCATCGCCTGCAGCCGGGCCATTTCAGCTTGCCGGCGCACCAGCACGCGCTGCACGCACGCCAGCCGGTTCTGAATCTGATCCTGAACTTCGCTCTGAACCTCACCTTGGATTTCGTTCAGGCCGGCCAGCTCGGGCTGCGAGGTGCGCATCGAGTCAACCTCGTCGCTTCCCAGCACCACTCCAGCAATCTCGGCGTACCTGCTGGCCTTCTCGGAGACCTGCGAGATCATCGCCATGGAGCGGTCGGCCAGACGGTCTCTCCAGCCTCGCTCAGTCGCCACTCCGGTCATCGTGGCCATCGCGAGAACTCCCAGCGTCGTCCAATACACTAATTTTTCGGATTCCATGGCATTTCCCTTTGCCCGATTAGACGGGCAAGGCAAAGAGTCGTTATCAATCGCAAGATGTTTTGTGAGGGAGGATGAGAAAAAATCACTCAGGGGGCCGAGACCGCCGTCCCCGCACCGGATAGCGCCTCATTTTCCTGCAGTTTGGCAAGGATCATGGGTCCAAGCTGAGAAACGCTGCCCGCGCCCAGAGTCAAAATCATGTCCCCCGGCTGAGCAGCTCCTACCGCCATACCGACTGCCTCGGCCGAGGAACTTGCATACCAGGCCGCCGGTTTCCCTTTTTCGCTGATGCGGCGGGCCAGGGCTTCGGCGGTGACGCCCTGGATCGGAGCTTCGCTGGCGGCATAAACATCGAGGACAGCCAGCGAGTCGGCGTCCTGAAACGCATTGGCAAATTCGTCCATCAGATCGCGGGTGCGGGTGTAACGGTGAGGTTGAAATATCACGTGGATCTTGCCGAAGCCGCATTGCCGGGCCGCCGCCAGGGTGGCGCGAATCTCGGTGGGATGGTGGCCATAGTCGTCGATCACGCTGACGCCGGCGGCCTTGCCACGCAACTGGAAGCGGCGGTCAACCCCACGGAAGTTCTCGAGGGACTTGCGAATGTCGTCGGCGCCGATGTCGAGGCCAATTCCTACCGCAATTGCCGCCGTCGCGTTCAACACGTTATGGACTCCCGGCACGTGTAAGCGGAACTCGCCGAGATCACGCTCCCCATAGGTCACGCGAAAATGGCTGATGGGTTGCCGTTCATCCGATTCGAAGGTCGATTTCCCCAGTTTGATGTGAAAATCCGACCCTCGCCGCGTCCCGTAGCTCACCGTGCGACGCCGAATCTGCGGAAACAACTTACGCAGAGGAGCATCGTCGTTACAGACCACCACCACGCCGTAGAAAGGCACACGATCCATGAAATCGAGGAAGGCCTTCTTCACGTCGCGCATGTTGCGGTAACAATCCATGTGCTCGCGGTCGATGTTGGTGACGACCGAGAGCACGGGAGAGAGTTTCAGAAACGAACGGTCGCTCTCATCGGCCTCGGCGACGAGATACTCCGACTTGCCAATGCGGGCATTGGAGCCGAGGGCGTCGACGCGCCCACCCACAACCACCGTCGGATCAAGCCCGCCGCCGGCCAGCACGGCCGCAACCATGGAGGTGGTCGTCGTCTTGCCGTGCATGCCCGCGATGGCGATACCGTACTTCAAGCGCATCAACTCCGCCAGCATCTCGGCCCGCGGAATCACGGGGATGTGAAGTTTGTGTGCTTCGAGGACCTCGGGATTGTCCTGGGCGACTGCCGAACTGGTGACTACAACCTCGGCGCCGGAAATATTGCTTCCGGCATGACCCTCAAAGACAGTCGCGCCCAAACCCCTCAAACGCTGCGTCACCGAGGAATTTTTCAGATCAGAGCCGGAGATCTTGTAGCCAAGATTCAGCAAGACCTCGGCGATACCGCTCATGCCGATGCCGCCGATCCCTACGAAATGAATACGCTGAATTTTGGCAAACATTCAGTTTCTCTTGTCATCCTGAGCGCAGTGGAACGTTTCGCCGGCGAAACGTTCCTGGGGAGTCGAAGGACCCTTATCGTTGTAGAAACTGCCGGCATCTTGCTCGGCATTGCCGCCTCCGCCGCGCTCACAACGAAATCCCAACGTCCTCGGAACCCGATTCTCTTATAGGGGTCCTTCGACTGCGTGACTGCTTCGCTGCGCGAAGCAGTCACTCCGCTCAGGATGACAATTCTTCTATTCCTGTCAGCCGCGCCGCCATTTCGGCGATATCGTGCGCTGCGTCGGGATGAGCCAGGCTTCGCGCGGCCGCGCTCATGCGTTGCAGCCGTCCGAGATCGCCCAGCAGGGCTGCAACGGTATCGGCCAGCCACACTCGCTCCAACTTCGTTTCTTCTACCACGACTGCCGCACCCGCACGCTCCAATGCCTGTGCGTTGACCCGTTGATGGTCGTCTGCCGCGCGTGGAAAGGGAACAAAGACTGCCGGCTTGCCGGCGGCGGTGATTTCAGCGACCGTACTTGCGCCCGACCGGCAGAGCAGCAAATCCGCGCGGGCAAAGACGGCGGGCATATCAGTAATGAAGGGAGCGACCTCCGCCGACAAGCCGGCCTTCTGATATGCGGCCTGCGCGTCATTATAGCCGCGCTCTCCCGTCTGATGGATAATGTGAATATTCGGTATCTGCTTCACGAGTTCCGGCAAACACTGGACCATCGCCTGGTTGATGGCGTTCGCCCCCTGGCTTCCGCCGAAGACTAGCAATGTCGGATTCGCGTTCTTCGGAGTCTGGCCCGCGATCTGAAAGAACGCCTCCCGCACGGGTACTCCGGTGACTTCGGCGTTACGGAAATATTGTGCCGTTTCCTCGAAATGAACCGCCGCGCCAGAAACCCAGCGCGCTACTATCCGATTGGCAAAGCCGGGGACGACATTCGGCTCGAACGCGAGCGTTGGAATGCCCCGCAAAATAGCTGCCAGCATCGCGGGACCGGAAGCGTATCCGCCCACGCCGATCACAATATCGGGAGCAAATTCAGCGAGAATGCGGCGCGCATCCCAGACTGCGCGGGGAAGGTCGAACAAAGTTTTCAGCCGAGTCTTGAAGCTAACCTTGTTCAGCGCTCCTACCTGAACCAGTCGCAACTGAAATCCGGCCGCCGGGACCAACCTGTTCTCGATGCCACGCGCGGTGCCGATGAACAGGACTTCGGCGTCATACAGTTTTTGTAGTTCCTGGGCAATGGCAAGCGCCGGAATTACATGTCCGCCGGTGCCACCCCCCGCCAGAATTGCGCGCATGATCTGACTATAAACTGGAACTTGCACCGGCAGATTGACGCTTAAGGAGCATCGAATTTAATGGAGGGCGGGCGTCCCGCCCGTCGCGCAGACATCGCCGGCCGTGGCTCGGCCGGACAGCCGGGGGCGGCTGTCCCCCCATGGTCATTTAATCTGTCTGCTTGGTGATGTTCAGCAGGACTCCCACGCACGCCAGCGTCACGAACAGCGAAGAGCCTCCGTAGGAAACAAAGGGCAGAGGAATTCCCTTGGTTGGCATGAGCCCCAGCACCACGCTCATGTTGATGAAGGCCTGCACTACCACCATGCTCGTGATCCCTACGGCGAGCAGCCGGCCAAAAACGTCCTGAGTGCGGAGCGCGGTGCGAACTCCACGCCACAAAAAAATCCCAAAGAGCAGCAGAACCACCAGCGATCCCAGTAGGCCCAACTCTTCCGCAGTCACGGCAAAAATAAAGTCGGTGTGGGGCTCGGGCAGATAAAACAGCTTCTGCTTCCCTTCCATGAATCCCAGGCCTGTGATTCCGCCGGTGCTGACCGCGATCAAGGACTGGATGATGTGAAATCCCTTGCCCTGCGGGTCTGAATAAGGATTGAGGAATGCCGTAATACGTCCCCAGCGCCAGGCCACGCGAGCTACGAGGAAATAAAGAGGTATCAGCGACAGTCCGAAGCCATAGCCCAGATATCGCACGTCTAGCCCGGCCACGAACAGGATACAAGCGGTGATCGCGGCGCAGGCGATGGCCGTGCCCAGGTCGGGCTGCAGCACGATCAACCCGAGAAACATCACTGTGGGCAGCACCGCGGGCAGCAGGGTGTTTCGCAAATCATTCATGGAGTTGATGCGGCTCTCCAGAAAGAATGCGAGAAACAGGATGAGTGCGACCTTGGCGACTTCCGAAGGCTGGAAGGAAAATCCGCTGAAGTGAATCCAGCGGTGCGTATTGTGGGCGCGGTCGAGAAAAAAAACCGAAATCAGCATCAATGTGGTGACGCCCAGCACCGAAAACACTACTCCGGGATGCTTGTAGCGGCGGTAGTCGACCTTCATTGCGACCACCATGGCTACGATCCCGCCGGCGGCCCATCCCACTTGCCGCAGCAGGAAGAAGTAGCCGGATCCGTATCTCTCCTTGGCCATGACGGCGGACGCGCTGAATACCATCACCAGCCCGAGGAATACCAGGATCAGGGTGACGGTGAACAGCCAGCTGTCGACGCTTACCCGCTTGGCCATGGGATTTTCATTTCACCACGGAGGCACGGAGACACCGAGAAGAATGTCGGCAATTTTTGGCCGTGGTCTGTAACTATCTTGGTTCCCTCGGCAATGTGAGCGCGAGCGTCCTCGCTCGTGCGGCAATGGCGTTGAAATAAGGGGGGATTTTCGGCGAAGAAGGAACGAGCGTGACGCTCGCGCTCACATGGGCAAAGCGTGCACTACTTCTTTGAAAACTTTACCCCGGTGCTCGTAGTTCTGGAACTGGTCAAAGCTGGCACAAGCCGGAGCCAAGAGGACAACATCTCCGGCTGTGGCGGCAGCCGACGCGTGTCTCACAGCTGTTTCCAGTGTGTCGGCATGGTCAACTTCGACGCCCTTTATCTGCGACTCGATCTTCCCGGCGGCCGCGCCGATGGTGTAGACCCGCTTGACCCGCTCCCGAAGCAGGGGGTTGAGCTGCGTGTAGTCGCTGTCTTTGTCCTTGCCTCCGAGAATCAGGTGGATGTTGGCGGGGAACGATTCCAGCGCCTTGATCGTCGCATCCACATTGGTGGCCTTGGAGTCGTTGTAGTACTCAACGCCGCGGATCGTGGCCACATATTCCAGGCGGTGCTCGACCGCCTTAAAGTCGCGGACCGCCCTACCGATCCGCATTGGCTCGCAACCCATAAGCGCGCCCACGCACACCGCGGCCAGCACGTTCTCGACGTTGTGGCCTCCCTTGAGCGGAATTTCCGATGCCAGCATGATTTCGCGCTGACTCTTGGCATCACGGAACAAAATTCCGCCGTCCCGGACATAGGCGCCCTGCTTTACCTCCGTCTTGCGGCTGAACCAGAAGACCTGCGCTCGCGTTCTGCCGGCCAATCCGGCGCTGGCGGGATCGTCCGCGTTCAGGACGGCGAAATCTTCCGGTTGCTGGTTCTCAAAAATGCGCGCCTTGGCATCTGTGTAGGCTTCAAACGTGCGATGCCGGTCGAGGTGGTCGGGGGTGATATTGAGCACGACCGCAATCTTCGGACGAAATGTCTGGATTGTCTCCAATTGAAAACTCGACACTTCGAGCACAACAACGGTATCCGCGTTCGCTTGCTCGACCAGAGAAATCGCAGGCGTTCCGATATTGCCGCCGACGGCCGTGGAAAGGCCTCCAGCGGCGAGAATTTCACCGGCCAGAGTTGTGGTCGTGGTCTTCCCGTTCGACCCCGTGATGGCGACGATATTCTTCGGCAGAAACTGCGAGGCCAACTCAATCTCACCGATTACGGGCTCGCCCAGAGCGCGCGCCTGCACCAGGGGCGGAGCATCAACCGGAACGCCGGGGCTGACGACGATCAGATCCTGCCCCCGAAACGTACGCTCACCGTGTCCGCCGGTTTCGACCGCAATACCGTGATCGAGCAGGACAGGAATTTCTTCTCCCAACTGCTCCTGTGGCTTGGCGTCCGAAACCGTGACCTTGGCGCCGTGGGCCTGCAAGAACAACGCCGAGGCCACACCGGATTTTCCCAGTCCGACCACCAGCACGCGTTTGTTGGCGAGATCCATAGGGGCAGCTTCCAGCCACTAGCTTCTAGCTTAAAACTGCTGGCTCCGGCTAGAAGCTACTAGCCAGAAGCTTTCATCTTAGCTTTAGTGTGGTCAGGGCGAACAGGGCGAACACCAGCGACGCGATCCAGAAGCGCACAATGATTTTCGATTCCGACCAGCCCAGCAGCTCGAAATGATGATGCAGCGGCGCCATCTTGAAGATACGCTTCTTTCTCAACTTGTAAGACGCCACCTGCAAAATTACCGACAGGGCTTCAATCACGAAGATCCCGCCGATGAAGGGCAGCAGGAGTTCCTGCTTGATCATGACCGCCACAGTTCCGATGGCGCCGCCCAGGGCGAGAGAACCAACGTCGCCCATGAAGACTTCGGCGGGGTGCGCGTTGTACCAAAGAAATCCGATCGACGCGCCCACCATGGCTCCGCAAAATATGGTCAGTTCGCCGGCCAGCGGCATGCGCTGCAGTTCAAGATACGATGCGAAGGTGGCATGGCCGCTAACGTAAGTGAGAACAGCGAGCGCGCCAGCAGCAATCACGGTGCAACCGATGGCGAGGCCGTCCAGACCATCTGTAAGGTTCACGGCGTTGCTCGAACCCACGATCACAAGCACCACGAAAGCAACAAAAGGCAGAAACGCCAGCGGCCACAACACCGGATGCCCAATCAGTGTCTCGATCACCAGATCGGGGTGAAACTGTTTGATGAAAGGCACCATCAGCTTGGTCGAATACGCGCCCCGGGTCTGCATCGCGATCAGCGCTACGGCGATCAGGATGCTGGCGGCAATCTGCAGGCCCAGCTTGGCTTTCGACGTTAGGCCCAGATTTCTGCGGTTCACGACCTTGATGTAATCGTCGGTGAATCCTATGGCGGCAAAAGCGCAGGTAGCAAAGACGGCGATCCAGATGAAGAGATTGCTCAGATCAGCCCATAGCAGGGTCGGCACAACAATGGAAATCGCGATCAGCAGTCCGCCCATGGTCGGAGTGCCGGCTTTTTTCTGATGCGCCTTGGGTCCCTCTTCGCGAATGAACTGACCGATCTGGAATTCGCGCAGACGGTTGATCACGATAGGACCGACGATGAGCGCGGTAAAGAGGGCAGTCAGGCTGGCAAATGCTGTGCGAAAGGTTAGATAACGAAAAATGCGGAAGGGCGGAAAGTAGTGGAAAAGCTTCAGGTAGAGCAGCCAGTAGAGCAATCAGCCTCCGTTTAGTCGCCAGTCGTCGGTCTTCAGTCGTCAGAAAACCACTCTCGTCAAGAACGGTCGTCAGCGGCCTTGGATTTACTCAGGACTGAAGACTGACGACCGACAACTGTTTCCAGCGCTCGCTCCAACTTCACTCCGCGTGAAGCTTTTAGCAGTACTACGTCCCCTTCGCGGCTTTCGCGTAGCAGCCATTCGCCGGCTTCTTCGGGGGTGGCCACAAATTCAGCCCTGATGCCGGCTGTGCCCGCGGCCTCGACCATCTTCTGCGCCAAGCCTCGCACTCCGAGCAGTATGTCGATTCCTTTTTTCGCCATGTGCTGGCCCGACTGGCGATGCAATTCTTCTCCCGACGGGCCCAGCTCCAGCATTTCGCCTGCGACCACGATCCGGCGTTTGGCGGGCATCGCAGCCAGAGTATCGACCATCGCGTCCAGCGCCGTTGGATTCGAATTGTAGCAATCGTTGATGACCGTGATGTTGCCCAGTTGGACGACCGCTCCCCGCTTATCTGCGGGAGCGAGAGTCGCCAAAGTTCCCACGGCTTCTGCGAGGCTCAACCCACATTCCATTCCGCTGGCGACAGCGGCCAGTGCGTTATAGATGTTGTGCGTGCCCACCAAAGGCAGGGTTGCACGTTCGCGCTGGCCGTCGATCACGACGTCGAACACCGATCCGGCGGCGCCTCGTGAATCGATGTTTTCCACTCGGATGTCGGCGGACGGATGGCGGCCATAGCATACGACTTTGCCATGAAAGTCGCGGCCGAACTGGGAAACATATTCATCGTCGGCGTTCAAAATCGCGGTCCCGCCGGAAGGCAGCGACTCGATGAGTTCATACTTGGCCCGAGCGATTTCGGCCACCGACTTGAAAAACTCCAAGTGAACGGGCGCGACATTGGTCACGACTCCGATTTCAGGCTGCGCGATTTTAGCCAGCGCGGCAATCTCGCCCCGATGCGACATGCCCATTTCGATGACGGCGGCCTCGTGTTCAGGCTCGATCTTGAGCAGCATCAGCGGCAGTCCGAAGTGATTGTTGAAATTGCCTTCCGATTTCAGCACGCGAAAGCGGGAAGAAAGCACGTGCGCGATCGCTTCTTTCGTAGTGGTCTTGCCGGTCGATCCGGTCACTCCGATCAGCGGTTTTCCCCACAGCCGGCGAACCGCAGCGCCCAGGGTCTGCAGAGCGATGAGGGTGTCCGGAACGGTCAGCAGACCGGTCTTCACCGCGTAACGGGCCAGCTCATCCTTACGAACCACCGCAGCGACGGCGCCCTTTTCCAGCGCCCGCTGCACGAAATCGTGACCATCCAGGCGCTCACCTTTGACCGCGAAAAACAACTGGCCGGGCTGGATGGTGCGGGAATCGATGGAATAAGCCTGCGCGACGGCTTTGTGGTCGAACTCGCCGGTTGCTGAAATGAATTCGGAGATTCTCGCCAGCGGCAGCTTCATGCTCGTTTTCCGGCGGCGGCGTTTGAAGACTTGCAATCGTATCCGGCAGCGCGCAATTCTTTCTGCGCAACTTCAACATCGTCAAAAGGGATCGATCCGTTCCGCGTGATCTGCACTTTTTCGTGACCCTTGCCAGCGATGAGCACAATGTCTCCCGGATTAGCCTCGCCTACCGCCAGGGCGATAGCCGCTTTGCGGTCTGGCTCGGTCTTGTACTTCGTGCCTGAGCGTTGCAGTCCGACCATGGCATCGTTAATGATGGCAAGGGGATCTTCGCTGCGCGGGTTATCCGAGGTCAAGATTACGAAATCGCTGCCCCGTCCGGCGGCTTCCCCCATCAATGGGCGTTTGGCGCGGTCCCGATCGCCGCCACAGCCGAAAACGGTGATTACCTTACCCTTCTGCCCGGCCTGCTGAACGAATTCCCGCGCCAGCGCAGTCAGGTTCCGGAGAGCGTCGTCGGTATGGGCATAGTCCACCACGACGGTGAACGGCTGCTGGCAGTCCACGCGCTCAAACCGGCCAGGGACGCGGGTTAGCGCCGCTACACCTTGCGCGATCGCCTCAACTTCGCAACTCCGCGAGTACGCCGCCCCTGCGGCCGCCAGAATGTTGTACACATTCACTTTGCCAATGAGCGGAGAAAATAACGGGATACTTCCCCTCGGAGTGAGCAGATCAAATCTGGTTCCGTGGGGATTGATTTCGATTTTCTCGGCATGAAAATCGCCTTTGGAAAGTCCATACGTCAGCACTTCGGAACTGTGCTTCCTGCTGATCTTCACCAGCTTCTGAGCGTACTCATCGTCGGTGTTGAGCACGGCGGCGCGAGGGGCTTCGGTACCGCAGCCTTCGAACAATATCTGTTTGGAGGCGAAATACTCCTCCATGGTGCGATGATAGTCGAGGTGATCGCGCGTGAGGTTGGTGAAGACGGCAACGTCAAACGGGATGCCGTAGACTCGCTGCTGCTCCAGCGCGTGTGAGGAAACTTCCATCACGGTTTCAGTCGCGCCCTGGCCCAGCGCCTGGTTCAGGATGCGATTCAACTCTAGCGCTTCGGGAGTGGTGTGCGGCGCAGGCAGAGTTTTTCCGGCAACGTGATATTCGATGGTCCCGATCAGCGCACTCTTGCGCCCCGCCGCGGTCAGAATCGATTCAAGCAGAAACGCCGTTGTACTTTTCCCGTTCGTACCCGTGATGCCAGTAACGGCCAGCCGTTCGGCGGGCTTCTTGTAAAAGTTGGCGCTGAGTCGCGCCAGCGCCCGTCGCCCGTGGGGCACTTGCGCCCAGGCTACATCTGCGCGAGGCTTCTGGGTCGCTGAATCTGTAACGATGGCAACGGCACCGGCCGAGATGGCCTGGTCGATGAATTGGTTTCCATCACTCGATTCGCCTCGCATGGCGACGAAGGCGTCACCGGGCTTGATCCGGCGTGAGTCGTACTCCAGGCCCCCGATCCCGGGGTTGCCGCTGTGAGAGAGCACCTCAGCGCCGTACAGGAGTTCGAGGAAAGTCATTCTCTTGGATTCTAGTGCACCGAGCAGCCTAAACAAGTGTCATCAGAAGAAAGTGTCATCCTGGAGCGGAGCTGAAGGTTTCGCTCGCGAAACGTTCGGCGCAGTCGAAGGACCCCTACAGCGGGTACATTGCCGCTGGTAGGGCTCCTTCGACTCCGAGTGAAGCCCGCAGAGCGGGCTTCACGCTGCCGCTCAGGATGACAGTTCGGTGAATGTGTGGCAATTCACGCGAATCTTTCTATCGTCCAAACTTCACTGTCACTTGCGATCCTGACGCTACGTGGGATCCAGGCGGGGGCGACTGCTGTCGAGCCAGGCCGCTGCCGACTGCGTCCAGATCGAGTCCGCTTTCCTGGGCCATTTCGATCGCGCTCCTGACGCTCTTGCCCAGGAACGATGGAACGACGATTCCACCCTGCTCAACATCCAGAACGATCGTGCCGCTGGATGGAAGATGAGCCGGAACTGTGGCTCCGGGCGATTTGTCCTCCAGCGTCGCAGTTTGTGCTGGCTCTGCAACACGAGGCGCGGGCGGTTCAGGCTGACGCATCGCCGCGGGCACCACCACACTGGCGGCAACTTGAGGCGCCGGCTTCGCGGCGGCATTCGCTGGCTCCGGACTGGCGTCTGGCGGCATTGCATCGACTGCCTCGAGGCTGTCTCCCAGACGGTCCGGCGATCCTTCTTCGACGTCCTGATCTTTGACGCGCCGTTCAGCCATAAGGACCTGACGGCTGGACGGCAGTTCTACGTCGTGAGGAGTGTGCAGATATTCCAGAACCTGCTGCGCGACACGCTGGAAGACCGGCGCTGAAACTTGCCCTCCCTGGTGCAGTCCCACTGCGGAGTCCAGGATCACGGCCACCGTGATAGCCGGGTCATTCACCGGAGCGAATCCGGCGAATGACCCAACATATTTGGTGCGCGAATAGGCGTGCGTGGCCGGATCGACTTTCTGCGCCGTGCCAGTTTTTCCCGCTGCGCTGTAGCCTTCGAGAATGGCCTTTTTCCCGGTGCCGTGCAGGACCACGCCTTGCATCATCTGCCGCATCTGGGCCGCCGTCATGGAAGAAATAACGCGCCGCTGCACCCCGGAATGAAAGGCGACCATCTGAGGAGTGCCTTGCGGCTCGGTGGTTCCGGCAACGATGCGTGGCGCAACCCACACTCCATCGTTGGCGATGGTTGAAACCATAGAGACGAGTTGCAGCGGCGTGACCCCAATCTCCTGTCCCATGGAAATCGCGCCGATCGAAACCTTAGACCAGCGATTCAGCGGCTTGGTCAGTCCGCGAGTCTCACCCGGCAACTCAATGCCGGTCTGCTGGCCGAAACCAAAGGCGCGAATGTATTTGTAGAACCGTTCTTCACCCAGGCGCAGCGCGATCTTGATGGCTCCCACATCGCTCGATTCCGCCAGGACGCCGGCTACTGTAAGCAGCCCGTGAGGCTTGCTATCGCGGATGCGCATGCCATTGATGACGATCGACCCCATCTGGCAGTCGAACACTTCATTCGGATTGGTTAGCTTTTCTTCGAGCGCCGCCGCTATCGTGACCAGCTTGAAAGTTGACCCAGGCTCGTACACGTCGCTGACGGCATGATCTTTCAATTTCTGGGGAGTGATGTCGCGGGCCAGGTTGGGATTGAACGTCGGACGGTTGGCCAGCGCCAGAATTTCTCCGGTCTTCGGATTTTGCACGACCACAGTACCGGACTCGGCATGGGTCTGTTGCATGGCAGTTTCCAGCTCGCGTTCCGCGATGTACTGTATTTTCTCGTCGATGGTCAGAACGACGTTTTCTCCGGGATCGGGCTGCTTCTCCACGCTACCGAACCATTTGCGGCGGGCGTCCACCGAAATCAGCATGCGGCCGGGCTTGCCGCGCAAATTGTCATCATCGGCGCGCTCAATTCCGCTCAGGCCTTCGTCGTCCATGCCGACGTAGCCGAGGACCTGTGCCGCCAGCTCACGTTTGGGATAGAAACGTTTGGATTCTTTCTGAAAATAGATGCCGCGCAGATTCATGGCCCGGATGCGGTCCGCGGTTTCAGCATCGGCCTTGCGCGCGACCCAGCAGAAGGTGCGGGCAGCCTCGCATTTGGCCAGCAACTCGCGAGGATCGGCCTTGGTAATGCGAGCCACCAGAGAAATTGTCCCCGCCAGGTCGGGAATGTCGGCGGGCACCGCGAACACCGAGTCCACGGAAACTGACATCGCCAGCTCACGGCCGGCACGGTCATAGATGATTCCGCGTTTGGCCGCGACCTCCGTGCTGCGCTGCTGCTGACGCTGAGCTCTCTGCTCGAAATCGCCATAGCGGAAGATTTGCAGATAGACCAGGCGCAGACAGATGCCGCCGGCCCACAGCACCAGAATTCCAGCCAGAAGGTAGAGTCGTTTATTTGCGCGGTTGCGGGGTGCAGTCGTTGCCAAGGCCCAAGCCCCTTAGACAAACATGGCGGCCCGCTATGCTGGGAGCCGCCAATTGAAACTTGTAGCGCCGGCGCCCGCCGGCTGTCTGGCGAGCGTCCTGCCCGCGCATCGGGCCGGCCGCAGGCCAGCGCTACGTTTTGCTATGGTGCGGAGACCATCGCGACCGGGGTCACGCTGGCCAGCTCCGGCGTTGCGGCGTCCGGTGAAACTGTATCCATATGCAATACTTGGCCGGCCTGCGGGGATTGCAGTCCCAGCTTCCGCGCCAGGGTGTCGATGCGCTCAGGGTCGCGCAGCGAGGCTTCTTCCAGGCGCAAGGCCCGGTTCATCTCGGCCAGCCCGTCGCGCTGCACGCGCAGGGTCTCGATCTTGTAGCCATACTCGATGGCTTTGAAATGCTGCCAGGCAAAAGTCATCACCAACAGGAACAGGCAGCTCAGGGCAACTCCAAATTGTTTCATTTCGCGGCTGCGTTGCGGATTCTCCACCTTGACCAGCCTTGAATTATCGATGGGCTTGGCAAAATAAATTTCCGGAGTTCCGGTCCAGGTGCGTTTACGCCGCGGGGTGGGAGCTGCGCAATGTGCTGCCGCCATTTATGCCACCCCAGCCAGGCTGGATTCGAATTGCGCAACTTCC
Source organism: Terriglobia bacterium (assembly GCA_963822555.1). Taxonomy (GTDB): domain Bacteria; phylum Acidobacteriota; class Terriglobia; order Terriglobales; family Acidobacteriaceae; genus JAIQFF01. Next base: position 171,352 of record CAWGHY010000002.1, on the reverse strand, counting down.
TGTTGCGCGACCGCATACCAGTAGGCAAGTTTCTCTTCCTGGGAGCGGGTGTTCAGCAGGTGCTTGTCGGATCGGATTTCGGTCCGGGCTTGAGTTCGCTCCACCGTGTCCATCAACTGATCGATCAGTGTCCCCGTGTACATCTTTGGCCTCCGTTCTACCTTCCATCTCTCCGGGACGGCACCGAAGAAGGTAGAGAGTTGTGTTTCGCCCTTTGTTGCTGGAGAGGCGATGCCGTCCCGGAAACTTTTATCCCGGCCCATCCGTCAACGGCTGTACCGGGTCCCTGGCTGGTTTTCCAGGGGTAAACTTTTGAACTTCGTAGCGCGTGCGCTACCTAAATCCTTTCCGCCGCCCGCATCTTTGCGCTGCGGGCTCGCGGATTGCGATCAATCTCTTCTTCCCCGGCGATCACTGGCTTTTTCGTCAGTGCTTTGTAGTGACCCTGCTTCACCCCTTCGCGGAAGGCATCTTTCACGATGCGGTCCTCCAGCGAGTGGAAACTGATAATCACTATCCTTCCGCCCGGTTTCAGCACTTGCGGGGCTGCTTTCAGCAACTCCCGCAGGTCGTCCAGTTCATGGTTTACGAAGATTCGGAGAGCTTGAAAAGTTCGCGTCGCGGGATGAATTCTTCTTTCCGCCGAATTCATTGGCCGGGCCGCGGCCGATACCACATCTGCAAGTTCCGCAGTTGTACGTATTGGCCGCGACCGGACAATGGCTCTGGCGATTCTCCGCGACCTCCTTTCCTCACCGAATTCGTAAATCAGATTCGCGAGTGTGACCTCGTCCACCTGATTTACCACTTGTTCGGCGGTGGGCCCGGCTTGCGTATTCATTCGCATGTCGAGCGCGCCTTCCGCCTGAAAGCTAAAGCCCCGCGATGGTGTGTCCAGCTGGAGGCTGCTTACGCCGAGGTCTGCCAGCAGTCCATCGGCTGACGCCGGCTGGAACCGCTCACCGATCTCCGCGAAGGAACCATGCAGCAGAGTCACTTCAGGCCAACCCTCCCCCCCGGAAGAAATCAGCCTGACGCGGGCCTCATCCAGCGCCGCAGGATCTTTATCGAGCCCAATCAAATGACCCGGTGCGCCGAGGCGTTTTGCGATTTCTAAACTGTGCCCGCCCAGCCCCACCGTAGCGTCGATATAAGTCCCGCCACGCTTGATAGCTAAAAAGTCGATCGCTTCTTTTAAAAGAACCGGGACATGGCCACTCTTGCTTCGACCATGCCCACCCCGCTCGGGGGTGTTTGTTGAACCCTCGTCCACTAGATGCCCAGATCGTCGAGCGTCTTCTCATCCTCAGCGGTGAACGCTTGTTCCTCGATCTCGGTGCGGTACGCTTCCAGGTTGCGGACTTCCAGGTAGCTCTGGAACCCGACCACCGCGACATCTCCCTTCAGTTGCGCGGAGTCCCGCAGCAACTGCGGCAGCAAAAGCCGCCCCTGGCCGTCCATTTCCACCACCTGGCCCCAGTACCCCGTCGTGCTGAGAAACTTCTTCTTGGTGGGATTGAAGGTGGGCAGTGCAGCCAGCTTCTGCTCGATCCGTTCCCATTCCTCGAAGGGATACACTTGGCCAACCTTGCCATCCAGGCTGGTGATGTAGAATTTCTCGTTGTACTTCTCGTCGATCACCCGCTTGAACTCCGCCGGGACTTTGAGCCGTCCTTTTTCGTCGACGCGAGTTGGGTGATTGCCGCGAAACATGTGTTCTGCCCCTTAGGGCGGGAAATCTTTTGAAAACGAGTGCTGCTAAAGCGAGGGAGGTTAAAGCGGCCAAAATGCCGGGTATTTCGGGTTCGTTCGGGCTGTTTTTTGGGGTGTCAGCTACAAAATCCACTGGCGCCTCTCAAAGTTCCAACGCTGCCCACGACCACTACCGTCTCGGCCACTTTCTACCACATTTGTCCACATCCTACGCCTAAAGCATTTGTTGTCAATGAGAAATTTGCAGGTCCACATACGGAAGATTGATGGTTTTTCGAAAGCGCGATGGGTTGTGGCTAACTGAATTGATGACCACAATAAGTAGGGTTTAGGAGCTTGATTCTGCCTCGGTTACCCGATTGACTTCGATCCCCGCCTTGCCAATTAGCAGTGTAAAACCTGTGGAAAAATAGACACTCTTCCCTCAGAAAATGAAAAGCCCCGGATTTCTCCGGGGCTCAAATCGTGAAAAACAAAACCCTACCAGACAATCTTTGCGCCCACCTGAATGTGACGCGACCCGCCGGAGCCAATTACAGGGTTCGAGGCATAGATATCGGGTGTGAATTGGGCCAACCCGAGCGTGGGCCCGTCCGATAGATCGTGATCGGGATCGGCGAAGTTGGGATGGTTGAGCAGGTTGAAGAACTCGCCTCTCAGTTGCAAGGCGAATCTTTCTCCGAGTTTGAAATCCTTGATTACCGAGAAATCCAGATTGACGAACCCTGGACCGTAAACCACATTCCGGCGCATGTCGCCGAAGTTTCCCGGCGCGGGCGGTGTGATCGCCGTTCCTCCTTGGACGTAACAGCCAAATTCTCCCAATTGGTCGATGGCAGCCTGGTTTCCTGCTGCCGCAATGCACTGGGCGTTGCCGCCGATGACGTGTTCGTCCGCAGCGTCGAAGGTGAAACTATCGGGAGAGATGTAGGGGATTGGAGTGCTCTTTGACCAATGAATGTTGCTGGGATCTCCGGTGATGTTCCAGTGATCGTTGAATTCGCCGGTACCGCTGATATCGTCAAAGCTGTCGTAGAAGAAAATCGGCGAACCGCCCTGCGCGGTAAAGATGCCATTGACGTGCCAGCCCTGAAGCATTTGGGCGAAGCCGGACCTGGAAGGCAGCTCGTAGGTCAAAGCAAAAGTGAAGCGGTTGCGGATATCGGAGTCCGCATTCGAACGCTCGGCTGCGGGGTCGTAGCTGTTTTGAATGTTGAACTGACGGTTGCTGCCCGAGGTGTCGATGGCATGCGCCCAGGTGTATCCGGCCACGAAATATAAGCCTTTGGTGGTGTTCTGCCGCAACGTGACTTGCAGGCCGTGGTAGATCGAGTCCGCTCCGTTGGCCAATTGGTAGATGTTGCTCAACGTCGGGAACTGCGCGACGAAGGGCCGACCGGACTGTTCATCCTCCTCGGTATCGTTGGCGAAGATGTTCTGGTTGATGTCGCGAATGTTGTACAGCCGCGTGCCCTTATTTCCCACATAGGCCATGGTCAATGCGGCATTTTTCCACATTGTCTGCTGAATATTCGCGTTCCAGTTGGTGATGTACGGGGTCGAAAGATTTTTTGCCAGGCCGAAGACCGGACACGGCAGATCGGCAGTGCAGGAGATATTTCCCAGCGAAAGATCGCCAAACACCGGCGCTCCGCTCTTCCAGTTCGCGCTCATCAGGGCAGGGTCAGGTTCGAGCGTAGCCGCAACAATGGTTCCACCGCCCGGCCCTACGGGAGCTCCGGCAACTCCGGTGGGATTGAGCGATATGCCGTTGGCGTTGGTGTTGTTCTGACCGATAAACACCGAGATGTGGGGGATTTCATAAATAATGCCGCCACCCACCCGGAATACCGTGTTTCCATTGCCTCGCGGGTCCCACGCAATCCCCAGGCGCGGAGCGAAATTGTTGTAATCGGTGTGGTATGGCTGATCGAGTCCGCGGCCCACCTGGACCAACCCAACGGACGGATCGAAATTGGCCAGCAAATCGTGCTGTTCGTGAATCGGCATGCTGACGTCGTAACGCAGCCCGGCATCAACCGTCAGCCTTGAATTCACGCGCCAGCTATCCTGAAGGAAAGCGCCGAATGATTTCTGATCGACAATGCGCCGGCTGTTCCCAACAAACACAAAACTGCCGCCACTGCTGCGCACGTCGCCCGTGGTGAAGCTTTCCAGATCGCTGAAGCGGATTTCGCCGGAGCCAAATGTGTTTCGCAGGTTATCGGTGCTGCCGGTGCGGAATTCGCCACCGAACTTCAGATTGTGTTTGCCGATCACATAGGTCGCACTGTCCGTGAACTGCAGCGTTTGATTCGGCGTCGTGTACAAAGGCCACGACTGATTTCCGCCCAGGGTATGCTGCACAAACCCTGAAATACGAATCTCCGGCATACCGAAATTCGTCGGGTCGGTGACTCCCGTGTTCAAGCCATACGCGGTTGCCGGATTGGAGTTGTGATCGGCCTGCACCACCTGCTGCCAGAAGCGGTTGTAGCCCACGCGAAACTGGTTGGTGAGGCGTGCGGTGGGAGTCCAGATCCAGCCCCCACCGACGACTTGGGCGCGGGTATACGATTGTGAAAGAAAGAGCGGATTTACGACGGTCGTGTCTTCTTCGGTTTGCACGCTGTCCCCGATGAAGTACGTCGCGACCAGACTGCTTTTCTCGGACAGGTGGTAGTCCAGCTTGAGGATTCCGTTGTCTTCGCGATTACGATTGTTGAGGTCGAGATTCAGTTCAGTGGTGGGCCCTGGGTTGAACGGAAGCAAGGCGGCGAGCTTCTGACTTGTAGTGCTGCAATTCGCATTCGCGGTGCAAAGCGCAAACGCATCGGTGATGCTGTTATCGGGATCGCCGATAGATGGCGTGACCGGAACCTCCACCAGCCCCGGATTTCCTACCACATCGCGCACACCTTCATAGTTACCGAAGATAAAGAGTTTGTTCTTCAGGATGGGACCGCCGGCGGAGGCGCCGAACTGGTGAAAATTCAGGGCCGCAACCGGGTCCGGGCCCGGGTTGAACCAGTTGCGCGCATCCAGCGCGCTGTTGCGGTTGAAATAATAAGTTGACCCGTGAAACGAGTTGGTACCGGACTTGATTCCGATATTGATGATCGCTCCCGGCTTCCAGCCGTAGTCGGCTTCGGGACTGGATTGCACATTGAACTCCTGGATGGCGTCAATGGGCAAGTGCGTGGCCGGCGTTCCCTCCACGCCTTCCGCATTGATCACAGTGGTGCCGTAGTAAGCGTCGTTGTCGTCGAGTCCATCGACCACGTAGTTGTTGTCTTCCGGCCGATTTCCGTTCGCGGTGGTGGAGAGAAATCCGCCACCGGGGCTGCGCTGGATGCCGGGTTGCAAAATCGCAAGGTTCTGAAAGTCGCGGCCGAGAAGCGGCAATTCGTTGATGGCTTTATTCGAGAAAGTCCCGCCTAACACGTCATTGGTCGTGTTCACAATGGGCGCTTCTTCGGAAACCGTCACCGTTTCATTGATCGCGCCTGGGTCCAATTTGATGTCGACACGAATATCCTTGGCCACCTCGAGTTGCAGGCCGGTGCGCTGCGTCCGCTTGAAGCTGGGCGCTTCTGCCGTCACCGAATAAGGGCCTGGTTCAAGGTTCGGAGCGCTGTAGTCTCCCGCCCCATTGGTCGTGAGACTCCTGGAGATTCCGGTGGCGGTGTTGGTGATGGTCACCTTGGCTCCGCTGATGATTGCCCCCGATGAGTCGCTCACCGAGCCCAAAATTCTGCCCTGATAGGTCTGGGCGGAAAGGAGAGTGCTCACGGCCGCGACAGCTAAGGCCAGAATGAATCCAGATCGGCAAACCTTCATCGCTGTTTTCCCCATTCGATTTTTCTTGCAGCAATTTTCGTTACGCCGGCAACGGCGGCGGGTGCATGAGGCTTGGTCTTGTGTGGATAGCTAAATCGATCACAGCCCGGATTCGAGCTTTCCGGCCTCGATCAGACGGAGCATCTATTGCAGACTCTGCGCGACCCGGCCGCGCAGACTTGAAATCCTGACCATCGAATGATTCTCGCCCCAGTACCACACTACGACGGGAGTTTGTCAAATAAGAAAGCGGAAGTCAATTACCAAAAAATGAAACAATCGTTTCTCTAATTGAATCAATAGATAGCACTTCCCGGCCGGGTGGTGTGAATCACGCCGTTCTCCACCGAAATCGTGAAAGCTTCTCCGCCTTCACCCTTCCACGACTTTAAGTCGAAATGCGCCCCGGCGGGCCCGTGATAAGCCGAAACGTTATGGATGGTCAGCGGCGTATTGGGCCGGCAGACTTCGGGGGCAGACTTTACCTCCAGGAAATAGGCGCCTCGGCCCAACCCGACGACCGTGCCTTTGCCATCGGGCTCGACCAACACAGCCGATTTTTCGTCGATGGCAATTTCTCGCGGCGCTTTCGACCAGCCGTCCTGCACCAGCCGTGCCAGAAATCCCAGGGTGCGTCCCATGCGGTCGCGTTTAGCGAAGTGGCTGTCGGTGAGCGTATTTTCCAAATTCGGAACTTTGAGAAAGTCCCGCACCAGCGTCACTCGCTCATGATAGGGATTGGGCAGCACGTCGGTGGAAGCAAGATCGTTGTCGTCTTCCTTGTCTTTCAAACATCCATAGGCAAATTCGCCCAGAACGGCGAGCCCGGCGCTGGTACCGCCGATCGGCTTGCCGTTGGCGATGTTGGCATTCATCGCCTCCTCCACCGGTGTGCCCTTCCAGAATTCGACGTAGCGGGCCTGGTTACCGCCGGCGATGAATACCGCTTCGGCGTGTCGGATAATGTCCGCCACAGCGGGATCCTGGGCCGCCGCAGTATCGGGGATAACCAGCGTAGCCACCGAATTCAGCTTGCATATACCGTTGACGTAGGCGTTGTAGTCATCGTCTCCGCGCGCCCGCAGCACTAGAAAATCGCCGCCGTTCGCTTTGTTGCAGAGCCAGCGAAAAGCCTCGTCCAGGTCCTTGCCACCGCCCATCATGGCAGTCCCGGCTGCTGCAGTCGCCGTGCTGTCGGCCTTGTTGCCCATGCGAATGTACTGATAGGACGAGGCCGGCGCGGCGTGGGTGAAAAGGAGTATGGTCAGAAGAAGAGAGGAAATCCTGGGCCCAGTCATTTTCAAGGACATGATTTTGTGAGAAAGACGAGAAATGAAGCTCGGACAATTTATCGTGACTTCGGCTCCGCCGTCTACTACATCCTTAGAAATAGCTAGGCCATTACGGGAGGCGTCGGAGAATTTGTGAATCAGCTCATCCAGTTCGAGCAGTGGGTTCCGGTGCCGCTGGATCGTGTATTTCTTTTTTTTGCCAATCCCAGCAACCTGCCGCGGATTATGCCCCCACGGACTGGAACTGAATTGATCCGTCTGAAACTGGTTCCGCCTCCGGGGATTGCAGCAGAACAGGCTACTGTTACGGATCGCACTCCGCTGGCCGGCGTAGGTTCTGAAATTGTTACTTCGTTTCGTGTGATTCCTTTTCTTCCGTTCCGGGCCAACTGGACCGCGTTGATCACCGAGTTCGAATGGAACCACCATTTTGCCGACGTCCAAAAGCGGGGACCTTTCAAGAGTTTCCATCATCGGCACGAACTCAAGGCAGAAGTACGAGGTCAAACTAGCGGAACCATCGTTCATGACGTAATCAACTACGATGTGGGATTCGGGTGGCTGGGAACTTTGGCGCAGAAGGTTTTTGTCATCCGCCAGCTGCAACGGACCTTCGAGTATCGCCAGCAAGCGCTGGAAAAATTATTGGGATAGTCCACGGCCAGTGGTGGAAACTTATCGGCTCGGTTCCACGACTACCGCCGTCCCATAGGCCAGCACTTCCGTGACGCCCTGCATCACCTCGGTCGCATCGTAACGGGCGCCGACCACTGCGTTACCGCCCAACTCAGCCGAGTGTTGCAGCATCAGGTCGAAGGCCTCGGCGCGAGTTTTCTCGCACAACTGGGTCAACAGTGTGATGTTGCCGCCGAGGATGGTTTGCAGACTGGCCCCTATGGTCCCAAAGATCGAGCGCGATCGCACGACGATGCCGCGCACCACTCCCAGCGTGCGCACTACACGAAATCCGTCGAGCTCGAATTGCGTGGTCACCATGTTGTGGGCAACCATCCGTCCGGGCGATCCGTAGCCTGTAGCCATCGTGTTCATCCTTCCTCCAGAAAACGGCCTGCCACTTCGCAGCTACTATAACGATTCCAGCTCCGCCGTAATGAAAAATTCTTGCTCCCCCGTGTCGTACTGGACACGCAGCACATTCGGCTTGCAGCACACCTGGCAATCTTCCACGTAAGACTGGTTGCGCCCGGCGGACTCATCCACCGTAGTCTGGTTCCACTCGCCGCAGCCCGCGCACTGGAATCCGGTTTCCACGAATGCTTCATTTTCAATTTTCGAATGCGGCTTGCCAATGCGAAATACGAGACCCCCTATAATGGCGGTTCCCGGCTCAACTGGAGGAACCATGGTTTCACGACGCCGCTTCCTGCAAGCCGCAACGGTCACCGCTGGCACCGGCCTGGCAGCACTCACACCCTCGCTCCGCGCCGAGGACGCGTGCGCGCCTCTAGCGCCGTCGATCGCGGTCCTCAAGTCGATGAAAGATCGTGCCAAGCCGATCACCATCGAGGAACGCGCCGCACGCCAGGAAAAGGCGCGTCAACTGATGATAACCAACCATCTCGATGCGATCCTGCTGGCAGACGGCACTTCGCTTGAATACTTTGCCGGAGTGCATTGGTGGGGAAGCGAGCGCTTCTTTGCCCTGGTGCTGCCCGCTAAAGGGCGAGCTCTCTGTATTTGCCCGGCGTTTGAAGAAGGCCGGGCTCGTGAACAGCTGGCGAATTCTCCTGAAGGCAAGGATGCCGACGTGCGAACCTGGCAGGAGGATCAGAATCCTTATCAACTCCTGGCGCAAGGTTTTAAAGACTTGAAAATTTCCGCGGGCACGCTGGGTATGGAAGAAACTGTGCGCTTCGTATTTACCGACGCAATTACAAAGACGGCTCCACAGCTCAAGATCGTAAGCGCAACCCCGGTGACTGCCGGTTGCCGAATGATCAAGAGTGACCACGAACTCGATCTGATGCGACTGGCCAACCAGGTCACGCTCGCGGCGTATCACGCTGCGTACCAGACTTTGCACGAAGGCATGACACAGCCTGAACTTGAGAAACAAATCATGGCCGCATATGGACAACTAGGCTTTCCCGGCGAGGTCGATATAGACATCGGCGAGAATTCCTCATTTCCGCACGGCTCAACTGTCCCGCAGGTGATTCGCGATGGCACGCTGGTCATGATCGATGACGGCTGCACCGTCGAGGGATATCAGTCCGACATCACTCGCACGTTCGTCTTCGGCAAAGCTTCCGACAAAATGAAAAAAGTGTTCGAGATCGTGCATCGCGCCCAAACCGCCGCACTGAAAACCGCGCGACCCGGCGTGGAGTGCCAGACGGTGGACGCAGCAGCGCGAAAAGTGATCAGTGACGCCGGGTACGGTCCCGATTACAAATTCTTCACCCACCGCGTGGGACACGGAATCGGAATGGATGGCCATGAATGGCCTTACCTGGTGCGCGGCAACACGACGTTGCTCGCGACAGGTATGACTTTCAGTGATGAACCGGGCATCTACATTCCAGGCGAATTCGGCGTGCGCCTGGAAGATGACATGCACATAACGGAGAGCGGGGCAGAGCTATTCACACCGCAAAGTCCATCGATCGAGGATCCATTCGGAACGTAACTTGATCTCCTGTCATCCTGAGCGGAGTGGAAAGTTCGCTTCGTGAACTTACCGCGGAGTCGACGGACCCCTATGGGCTTAGAAATCGCTGGCCGGCGAGTGAAATCTTGGCAGGAATCAGCATAACCTCATGAGCACTAACTTCGATTTGGTTATAGGGGTCCTTCGACTGCGGAAAACGTTTCGCGAGCGAAACGTTTTCCTCCGCTCAGGATGACAAACTCAGGATGACAACTACGCTTCGGGCACGGGAGGGCATCCCGGGAAGCTGAGCAGGTAGGTATTGCCGATATAGCCCAGATACTTGATTCCAATCTCGCCGGTAAAAAATCCGTCGGCTGTCATCTCGCGCAAAAACGCGAAGAACTCCACACCCTGACTTAGCCCTGCATCCTTCTCGGCATTTTTGCTATAGGCGATCAGGTCGAGAATTTCCTTTTGCTGTTCGGGCGAACAGTCGAGATACGCTTTGCCGTAGCGGTCGGTGCACTCGGCATCGAGCCACATGATGCCGCCGCCGAGTTTCAACTGATACTTGGGATTCTCGCTGGTGAGGAGGTCGATGAACTCCGGGGCGCCCGCTTCTTTCGCTCCGCCAGAGTCGCTGTCGGCGGGGATGATGGTCTGGCAGAGTGCCTGCAGCGTTTTATATTCCTGGGCGTTGAAAAACTTCGGCGCGTAGACGCCCGCCGCGGTCGCGGCTTTTTCTGCCGCCACCATGTGGTGCGCATACACCGCGGCCTGCGCCGGAATTACTCGCAGCACGGAGCCGGCCATCGCCCCCATGGTCAAGGTCTTCAGAATGTCACGGCGAGATATGGACTTGGTTGCCATGTTTTCCTCTTTACAAGCTTCCCTTCTTCGCCTCATCCAGCAGATACTCCGACGCGCGCCAGGACAGAGCCATGATGGTCAAAGTCGGATTCTTGTCGGGGTTCGTCACGAATGCTGCCGCATCGGTCACGAAAACATTGTTGACGTCATGCGCCTGGCAATACTTGTTCAGTACTGACGTTTTTGGATTATTGCCCATGCGCGCCGTGCCGAGTTCGTGAATGATCACGCCACCATCCTCAATTCCGTAGGGACGGCGGCCGGTAGGCTTGGCTTTACTGATAAAAGTTCCACCCGCGGTTTCCACGATGGCGCGAAAAGTCTCCTGCATGTCTTTCGCCATCTTGATTTCGTTTTCACTCCACTCCCAGTGAAAACGCAGAACCGGAATGCCCCAGCGGTCGACAACGTTGGGATCGATCTCGCAATAACTCTTTTCGTTGGGAATCATCTCGCCGCGTCCGCCGAAGCCGATGTAAGTGCCGTACCGAGTTCGGCAATACTGTTTGAGCGAGCTGCCATAGCCTTCGTGATCTTCGCAAATCTGATCGAACTCGCCCACGCCGGGCATTTGCCTGCCGCCGCCGAATTCGATGTGATAGCCGCGCAGAAAATCGTTCTTGCGGTCGTATCTCCACCACGGCATGTAGAGGTGCATGCCGCCGATGCCGTCGTGATTGTGCGGCGGCATCTTCTCCAGTTGCGGAAAGTAGCCTCCTGCGGAACTGCCCACCGAGTCGGTCAGGTAGCGTCCAACTGCACCGGAACTATTCGCGAGCCCGTCGGGAAATAAGGTAGAGCGCGAATTGAGCAGCAGGCGTGCCGATTCACAGGCGCTCGCTGCCACCATGAAGGCGCGGGCGTGCACCAGCTTTTCGGAACGCGTGGCTTTGTCGATGTAAGCCACCGCTTCCGCCTTACCGTCTTTTCCGACGACGATCTCGCGCGCCATCGCTCCTGTAATCAGGGTGAATCGTCCGGTAGCTTGCGCCGGAGGAATCATGACCTGGCTGGAGCTGAAGTTGGAAGCAGTAATGCAGCCGCGGCCACACTGCGCGCAATAGTGGCAGGGCGCGCGCCCGTTCAGCGGCTTGGTGAGAATCGCCATCCGCGACGGCACGCAATGAATGTTCAGCTTGTCGCAGGATTTCTTAATGATGGTTTCGGTACAACGCGGCGGTGGCGGGGGCAGAAAAATCCCGTCGGGAGCGCTGGGAATATTTTCCTTGGTTCCGAAGACGCCGATGTAGGACTCAACCTTGTCGTAATAAGGCGAAACTTCTTCATAGGTAATCGGCCAGTCGTCGCCCATGCCGTCGGTCGAGCGCGCCCTGAAATCCACCGGGGCAAAGCGCAGCGCGATGCGTCCCCAATGATTAGTACGGCCACCCACGATGCGCGAACGGAACCAGTGAAACTCCGATCCGGGGGCCGAGGTATAAGGTTCGCCTTCGATTTCCCAGGCGCCGTTGGGCGCCATGAATTCGTCGCCCAGTTCGTGCCTGAACTCGCCGCCAACGCCGACGCCGCGATGCGCCAGTTGGTAAGGCCAGACATGCTCCTTAAAGTCTTTTTCCGGATTCAGCGGCGGACCTGCCTCCAGCATCACGACATTCAGCCCGCCCTCAGTCAGAACTTTCGCAGCCGTTCCGCCGGCCGCGCCCGATCCGATGATGCAGACGTCATACTGCTTGGGGGAACGAACTACTTGTGCCATCGGGTTCTCCGCGAACTTAGCTTTTACGCAACTTTAAAAGCGCAGCTTCGACAGGTATTCGTAACTCGCCGTGATGCTGGCAAAGGCATCTTTCGGGTTGTCGTGCTCGACAAAGTAATGCTTGATTCCCGCTTCGTCGGAGTGGGCAAAGATTTCCTTCCAGTTTATGACGCCGTTGCCCACCGAAGTAATTTCCTCGAGAGTGTCACCGAATTTCTGCCCGCCACCCACGTCCACCTTGGGAATCTTGGTCAAATCTTTTACGTGCACCAGCGGAAAACGTCCGGGATATTTCTTGAAATACTTAAGCGGGTCCTGGCCGCCGATTTCAATCCAGCACAGGTCCATCTCCATCTTAACCAGCTGCGGATCGCACTCTTCCAGCAGAATATCGTAAGGAAGTTTCCCATTGATCGGCGCAAATTCGAACCAGTGATTGTGGTACGCAAATTGAATTCCCGCCTTCTTGCAGGCTTCTCCGGCGCGATTAAAAGTTTCGGCCGCCCGCTTCCAGCCGTCAGCCCCTTTGCGGACCTCATCGTCAATGTAAGGATTGACCAGGTATTGGTGGCCCACAATATGCGCCGCCTCGATCACGCTGGCGAACTCCGCTCCCAGGCTCTTGTAAGGAATGTGGGCCGAAGGTCCGGTAAGTCCGTGGCGATCGAGCATGGCCCGCACTTCCTGCGGAGTATGTCCGTCATAGCCGGCAAACTCCACTTCGCGATATCCAATCGCCGCGACTTTCGCGAGCTTGCCATCGAAGTCGTCGGTCATCACTTTGCGGACGGTGTAAAGCTGCAATCCAACTTTTTCAATTTTGTGGTCGCCCGCCGCCCAAGCCAACTGGCGGGACATAATCGTGGCCGCGGTCATGGTCCCCAGAAAAGTTCGTCGGTCCATATTTAAATTTCTCCTCGCTTCATTTGGCTGACGGCGTAATCGCAGGCCCGCGCGGTAAGCGCCATATAGGTGAGAGAGGGATTGACGCAGGAAGACGAAGCCATGCAGGCGCCATCTGTGACAAACAGGTTCTTGGCGTCGTGCGCCTGGTTGTGAGCGTTGAGCACCGAGGTTTTCGGGTCTTTCCCCATGCGCGCCGTTCCCATCTCATGAATCGTCAGTCCGGGAGCATTGTCTTCGATATACGGTTCGATGTCCCGAGCCCCGGCAGCCGATAGCAGCTCCGCCGCCGTGATCGACATATCTTTCAGCAGGGCGCGCTCATTCTCACGCCACATGCAACTGATGCGCAGTACAGGAATGCCCCACGCGTCTACTTTGGTCTTGTCGAGTTCGATGAAATTTTCGTGGTTGGGTAGACATTCGCCAAAACCGCCGAAGGTCATGGTCCACGGTCCGGGGCGACTGATCGTGTGTTTGAAATCGGCGCCCAACCCGCGCATGTCCGCCCCACGCTCCCACTTGGGACGGCTGGCGCTTCCCTGAAAACCGTACCCGCGCAAGAAGAGCGGATACTTCTCCTTCACATTGCGGAAGCGGGGTACGTAAATTCCATTAGGACGATTTCCCAGCGAGATGTGGTCCTCATTGCCCGGAATACGGCCACGGGCGCCACCGCCCATGCAATGGTCCATCACGTTGCGTCCCAGTTCGCCACTGGAATTGGCCAGCCCGTTGGGGAATTCCGTAGTGGAAGAATTAAGCAGAATGCGAGCCGACTCCAGGGCGGAGGCACACAGAAAGACAATCTTGCCGCGAAACTCGATGGTGTCGTGGGTTTGTCCGTCGATGATCCGAACGCCGCTGATTCTCCTGGTCTTGCTATCAAACATCAGGCTGTGCACAACGCTATGCGGACGCACCGTGACTTTGCCGGTGGAAAGAGCCGCCGGCAGGGTCGAGTTCAGGCTGCTGAAGTATGAGCGCGTAATGCAGCCGCGAGCGCAAGGTCCGCAGTAGTGACAGGCGGCGCGGCCGTTGTGCGGCTGAGTCAGGATCGCGGTACGTCCGATGGTCATCAGGCGCTCGCCGGGAAAATATTTGGCGATGGCATCCTTGACCACTACTTCCGCGCAGCTGAATTCCATGGGCGGCAGGAAATGACCATCCGGCAGTTGTGGAAGTCCTTCGCGCTGGCCGGAGACACCGATGAAATCTTCCACGTGGTCGTACCACGGAGCAATGTCCTGATACCGGATCGGCCAATCCACGCCGATTCCCTCGCGCAGGTTCGCTTCAAAATCGAGATCACTCCAACGGTAGGACTGCCGTCCCCAGATAATCGAGCGGCCACCCACCTGGCGCCCGCGAATCCACAGAAAGGGCTTACCCGGGTCAGTGGTGTAAGGATTCTGCTTGTCGCTGACAAAGAACTTGCTGTTCCATTCGTCCATTCCCGTGCAGGTTTCCTGCACCGGCTGGTTCTCCTGAACTTTCTTGCGATCGCCCATCCCGCGGTAACGCACTTCCCACTCGGGCACATGCTCCGCGTAATCCTTGTCGGGATCAATCGGGCGACCAGCTTCGAGAACGAGCGTTTCGAGTCCCTTTTCACCCAACTCCTTGGCGGCCCAGCCTCCAGTGATTCCTGAACCGACGATGATGGCATCATAAGTATTGGTGGCCATGATTTATTTCGCCGCCCCTTCGTCCACCGAAACGCAGCCAGCGTGGCGGGCGGGAATAATCTCGCCATGCAACTCCTGCTCGAAGCCAATCTCCGACGTGTAATAGCCGATCAGCGTGAGCTGCTTGATCATGAAAAAGAAATTTCGTTCCGGCGGACGTCTCCGGGTGCTTCCCCGGCGCACTTCGGCACGAGCGTCCGCCACTTCGTCATCCAAAGCGCGGAGCACTTCCAACTGCAGCTTCTCCGGACAATCGACAAAGTCTTTGCCAAGCAAGTTACGGGTGCTGGTATCGACATCCGTGAGCCCGGTCAGGAATATGGCTTTCTCGTCTTCGTCGTACCACTCGGTGAGAATCAGATCGATGAATTCGTTTACCCGCGCCGCCTTGGCTCCCGGAGTATCGGTTTGCGGAATGATGAGCTCGGAAATCGTGGTCACGGTCGCATTCTGATGAGGATTAAGAGTCCGCAGCACTGGCTGTTCGGGAAGCTGTTCGTGCACAGCCCGGAACATCGAAAATGCTTCTCTGGATAGGAGGGGAAGAGCTGCGGCTGAGGCCAGGAGTCGTAAAGCTTCGCGTCGTTGCATGCTTATCCTGAAGAGTCAGCTTACGCCCGAGCGGGAAGCAAGGTCAACGGTTACCCTGCCGCAGCGACGCCATAATTTCTCTCACAGCTTCCTTTGTGTTCATTTGCGGGGTCCACTACGGCCCACGCAGGGGCAGGTGTCCTCACCTGCCCACGGACTGAAGGTCCGCTAGCTTGTGCGCCGTGCAAAAAACCATCGAGCTGCGCTCGACTGGGCAGATGGGCACATCTGCCCTCACGTGGTTTGTGGAGGATTCCGCAAAGCTCGGAATTAGGTCGTCCCCAGGATTTCGTTCCTGACATTCTTCAGTACATACAAGGCGCGCTCTACTCCAACCTCGCCGGAAAGAATAGGGTCCTCATTCTCGACGCTGAAAATTCCCTGGTAGCCGACCTCCATGTAAGCCAGCATGATTTCTTTCCAGGTACCGGCGCTGTGCCCGTAACCCACGGCGCGGAAGGTTTCCGAGGCCTGGGAAAGATCGTTCTTGTCGAACGCGAAGTTCAGCACGCCGTAGCGGTCGAGGTTATTCTTGTAAAAAGTTGTGTCCTTCATGTGAGCGTGGAAGATCGCGTTTTGCTTGCCCAACATGCGGATGACTTCGACCGCGTCGCACTGTTGCCAGAAGAGGTGGCTAAGGTCGCAATTGGCGCCAATCTCCTCGCCCACAGCCTCGCGCAACCGCAGCAGCGTCCGCGGATTGTACACCACAAAGTTGGGATGCATCTCCAGCGCGATCTTGTGAATTCCGTGATCGCGGGCGAATTTTGCCGCATCTTTCCAGAATGGAATGACTCTTTCCTTCCATTGCCAGTCAAGCATTTGACCGTATTCGGTCGGCCAGCGATAGGTAATCCAGTTGGGAACAGTTTCGGTGGGCCCGCCGCCCGGACATCCGGAGAAACCCACGATCACACTCACTCCCAGGCGCTCGGCCAGCAACACCGTGCGTCGGAAGGTTTCCGCGTCGCGCTGCGCGACTTTCGGATCTGGAGATATGGGATTGCCGTGGCAACTGAGTGTCGCTACCTGAATGTTCCGGTCTTCAAATTTCTTTTTCCAGGCCTTTGCCTTGGCGGGATCATCCAACAAATCTTTGACCGGACAATGAGCGGAATTAGGGTAGCCGCCGGTGCCGATCTCTATCGCCTCGACACCCCAGCCGGCTAACTTATCGATCATCTCGTCGGTGGAGAGATTCGGAAACGCGGGATCGAAAACTCCGATGGGAATCTTGCGCAGTGTGCCCGGCGAAGCATCCGGTTCGCCGGCTTTCGACGCCGGGCCAGCCGTCAGTGCCGAGGCGGTGCGCGGCGCGGCCACGGCGGCGGCCAGCAGGCTGGTAGTGGTAAGAAAATCTCTTCGGCTACGGGAGTTTGGTTCAGACTTTGAGTCCATCGGGAGCCTCCCTGGCAGTCAGGCTTGGTCGCTCTGATATCTGCCGCGCGAGCATTATACGCATCCTCACAAGCGATCCACCACGACTCCGGTAGCGGCACGTGTCACCACTTCCACCTGGGTCGCGGTGTTGACAAGAACACCCGCTTTCCAACATGCTCATCTGCCCGATGAGAAAGCCGCGGAAAATCGCGCGTCCGATTTCGATCATCAGCCCGTCGGCGCGCATCAACCTCCTGAGTTCCAAACGGCAACAAGTGATTCGTCCGGTTTTCGAGCGTCCGCGCGAGTTTGTGTTGATGAGCGTACGTGCACTCGCCAAGCGCCTGCGCACCGATCCCGCAACCATGGTCCGCATTGTTCGCGGCATGCATTTTGATTCATACCGCGAATTCCAACACTACGTTCATGAACTGTCCATCGCCTACGCCACTTCGCTCGATGCCATGCAGACCGGCCCGGCGGGAAAATCTGCGATTTCGGCTCAAGTTCGGGCGTCACTCGATCAGGATGTGAAAAATTTGAACCGCCTGGTGCAGACCATCGAGCCGCGGCGCATCGCCGCGCTGGTGCGGCGGTTTTACGCCGCAAGGCAGATTGTGCTGCTGGGCGGAGATCTGGCCGCCAACCTGGTGAAGTTTGTGGAACACCTGCTCATCATTCTAGGATTGCCGGTCACCAGCGCAACTTCGCCCGCGGAGGTTGTACATAAAGTTCGGCTGCTCGGAAAACACGACCTGGTCATCGCCGTCAGCCATGGCCGCGGCCTGCGGCAGACGGTGGAGGGACTTCGCCAGGCTCGCGCCAACGGCGCCTACTGCGTTGGCATCACGGACACACTGGTCTCGCCCATTGGGCAATTCGCCCACGAATTTTTCCTGACTTCCATTGCCACTCCGTCGTTTGGATCGTCGTATGTCGCTCCCATGGCCCTGTTCAACGTCTTCGTCGTCGCCTGCGCCAATCACCGGCGCTCTCGAACGCTCAAACTGGTCAAGCAGTTGGAGCAGGAGGAGCGTCATGGCTTCCGCTGGTACGAATCATGAGGGTCTGGTTCGGGTTTTTCCCTTGGGCCGCGGTTTTGTTGGGAACCACGCTGACGACCTCTTTGACGGCACTGTCCGTCGAACCTCCATCTCCACCGGCCTACAACATTCGGATGGAAAACGGATGGATTCCGATGAAGGATGGCGTCCGCCTGGCGGTCACCTTGTACATGCCGGATGGCGGTAAAGCAGGTGAGAAGTTCCCCGCCGTGCTCGAATACCATCCTTACCGCAAAGACGACGGCACAGCCGAGCGCGACTACTCTCTCTACTCCTATTTTGTCCGCCGGGGTTACGTGTGCGCTCGCGTCGACATCCGCGGCTTCGGTAGCAGCGAAGGCATTCCCACCGACCGCGAATATTCAGAGCAGGAACAACTCGACGGATTGGAGATCATTTCCTGGCTGGCGCACCAGGCGTGGTCGAATGGCAATGTAGGCATGATGGGCATCTCCTGGAGCGGGTTCAACTCGCTGCAAATGGCCATGCGGCACGCTCCCGAACTCAAAGCCATCATCGCGGTGGATGCCACCGCCGAACTTTTTCACGACGATGTGCACTACGTGGACGGCATGGCGCACGTCGATGAGTTCGAGTTGAACATGGACCTGGCGCCCGGCATGACCGGTGCGCCCGATTACACGCTCGAGGAAAAGGTGCTCGGGCCGCGCTTCGATGCTCCGCCGTGGTCGCTGCTCTATCTTAAACATCAGCACGACGGCCCGTTCTGGCGCAGTCCGGTGCGTCCGTATAACGAGATCAAGATTCCATGTTTCATCATTGGAGGCCTGCTCGACGGCTACCGCGATAGCGTTACCGACATGCTGCAACAAACGACGGCTCCGCTGAAGGCGATCGTCGGTCCGTGGAATCACACCTTTCCTCATGACGCTGTGCCCGGTCCGCAAATCGAGTGGCGCAATGAAGCTGTCCGCTGGTGGGATTACTGGCTCAAGGGACACGACACCGGCGTGCTGCAAGATCCCAAGCTGATCATTTATATGCAGCACTGGCATCCTCCTGATCCCAATCTGGCCAGCGTTCCCGGCGTGTGGCGGAGCGAAGAGGGATGGCCGCCGCGAGAGGCCCACGAAACCGTTTTCTTCCCGCAATCGAACCACACGTTGGAAAGAACCGCACCGCCGACAGACGTTCATCAACTGAAATACGTTCCATCAGTCGGCATCGAGTCCGGATTCTGGTGGGGCGAACTGCTGAGCGACCCGCGACCGGTCGACGCATTCAGCCTGGTGTACGATTCGGCACCGCTGAAAGAAGAACTGGCCATCCTGGGAAGGCCGCGCGCTTTGCTGCAAGCCTCGGCGACCGCGCCTTTGGCGGACTGGTTTGTGCGTCTTTCCGATGTGGCTCCTGACGGAACGGTCACACAGATCACCGGCGCGGGACTCAACGGCGCGCAGCGCGAGTCAATGTCGGAGCCGCGCGACCTCGTGCCCGGCAAAATGTATTCGCTGGACGTCACGATGCATCTCACGTCGTGGGTCTTCCCCTCTGGCCATCGCATACGAATGGCGATTTCGAACGCCTTGTGGCCGATGGTCCTGCCGACTCCGTATGCAATGACCACATCGCTCGCACTCGGAAGCAACGGCTCGCGCCTGACCCTGCCGGTCGTGCCCGTGCAAGGCGCCACCGCCCCCGCATTCCAAGTGCCCCAGCCTGCCGAGGAACGCAAAGACATCACCAGCGTCGGCTACCCCTGGCCCGGCGACTGGACACTCGAGCGCGACGAAGCCAATCACAAAGCCACGGTGCACTGGAAGGGCAAGGCAGAAACCAACTATCCCTGGGGCAAAGAAACCGACTACGAAAGCCTGGTCTACACCGTGGACGACGCCCATCCGGAAAGCAGCGCGGTACAGGGAGAAACAGAAAGCATTTTCGAATTGCAAGGCCGCAAACTCAAGTGGCGCGGACACCTATCCGTGACCACGGATCAGAAGAATTTTTATTACAAATACACGCGAGAGTTGCTGAAAGACGGCCAGATGTTGAAGCAGAAGACCTGGGAAGAAACGATTTCCCGCGACCACCAATAAAAACCTAAATACCCTGTCATCCCGAGCGCAGTCTCGAGCCGCGCGCTGCGCGGCGAGAGCAAGTCGAGGGACCCCTACCTTTCCACCGACTGATCAGCTTATAGGGGTCCTTCGACTCCGTAGGTGCCTCGCGACGCGGAGCCCCTACTCCGCTCAGGATGACACGGTGCTACTCCTTGTAAACTTTTCCGTCCTTCATCACGAACTGCACATGCTCGAGCACACTGATGTCCTGCAGCGGATCGCCGGCGACCGCGATCACATCGGCAAACTTGCCCGGCTTGATGTCGCCCAGGATATCGGAATGACCCAGCAGATCCGCAGCCGAAGTGGTGGCTGACTGGATGGCCTGCATGGGAGTCATCCCATACTTCACCATGAAGGCAAACTGCTTCACGCTGCGGTCGTAGGGACATACACCCGCATCGGTTCCGAACGAGAGTTTCACCCCGGCATTCAACGCCTTGCGAAAATTTTGCCGGTGTAACTCGCCAAGCTCCGCGTCGTGTTGCAGAAAGTCTTTGGGAATCTTTCCCAGCCTGCCGGCTTCCTGAATGCACTCTTCATCGTAGATATCCATGTCCAGGTAAGTGCCGTGCTGCTTGGCCAGCGCGATGCCTTCGTCGTCAATCATGGTCGCGTGCTCGACGGAAGCCACGCCGGCCCGGATCGCATTCTTGATGCCCTCGGGAGAGTGCGCGTGCGCCGCCACGCGCAGGCCGAAGTGACTGGCTTCGTCCACCGCAGCTTGCAACTCTTCCAGCGTAAATTCCTGCGACTTGGGATTGCTGCCATGGGTGAGTACGGCGCCGCTGGAGAGAACTTTAATGTGGTCCGCGCCGTCGTGCACCAACTGCCGAATTCTCTGCCGCACTTCCCAGGGGCTGTCGGCTTGTCCGTAGCGAAGGTCCCAGGGCAGCGTGATATCCGGTGCGAGTCCGGTCATGGCGCCCGCACCGCCCGTTATGGTCACGTATGCGCCGGCTACGTACATGCGCGGGCCTTCGATAAAGCCGCGAGCAATCGCGTCGCGCATGGCTACATCATTCAACGCCCGGTAAACGCCGACATCACGCACTGTAGTAAAGCCTTCTCTCAGAAACGTACGCGCATTGGGAACAGAAGCAAATGCAGTCTGAGCGGCAGTCATCTTCAATTGCAAAAAGGGATCGCCATCCTGGTCGGGCGCGTCCGCGAGGTGAGTGTGACAATCGATCAGACCGGGCAACACCGTCATCTGCGAGAGATCGATGACCTTGGCATCGGCTGGAATGGCGAGTCCCTTGCCCACCTTCTCAACCTTGTTATCGCGAATGAGAATGATCTGATCGGTGAGGACGGCGCCGGCCTGAGGATCGACGAGACGTCCAGCCTTGATCGCAGTCACCTGGGCAGATGCGATTGCGGTACACGACAACCATAATCCCAGTAGCAACGCGAGAGTCTTCTTCACTTGCATCACCTCATTCTGAATTGTGTAGCGACGGAATTACGGGTTGAGATTTCAGATGCAGATCCAAATTCAATCCGCGGCGGCAGCCGTTGTTTCCAATCCACTCTTCAAATCCGCCGCCAGGAGGCGATGAAACAAATGCTCGCCCGCCTCACGCCGGACCGACAGCCTGCCCGCGCCATACGCTCGCGACTTTAGGCCTCTCTGCACCGCCTCGCAGATACCGAGATCTTCGTCCTGCACCCGCGCCCCGACGGCCACGCTCTGCTGGTTGTATTCACGACGAGCTTCGCTGATGTCTCCGAAGTAAAAATCGAAAATCACGCGGCAGTGGTCGACGTCAAGCGGCAGCACCAGGTTCGTGTCCATATAGCCTTCGTAGCAATTGATCATCAAGTTGGGATATTGCCAGAAGTACCAGGCGCGGTCGCCCTGACGGGTAGAGGACGTGGCCGCATCTTCCTTCCCCGCCACCATTGGGCTCGACTGCAGGCAGTAACGGTCCTCGTTCTCGATCGTATATTCCTTGTAATCGAGCACCGAGCTTAGGCCTTTGTGAAGATGCGGAACGTGATATCCGCCGTCGAGATAATTATCGACAAACACCTTCCAGTTGCAGTGGATGTCGTAGGTGCGGCTGTCGAAATAATGCAGCTTGCTCACGCCGAGTGGCGCCACGCGCTTGACCAGGCCGCCCAGGAAGTTGTTCAGGGGGCCGGCCTGTGGATCGAGGTTTACGAATACAAACTTCTCCCAGGTTTCCGCCTTCACCGGCACCAATCCATTCTGCTGCCGCTCAAAATTTCTCACGCCGTCGAATTCGGGCATGCCTTTTAAAGAACCATCCAGGCCGTAGTTCCAGCCGTGATAGGGACAATGCAGGATCGAAGCCTGCCCGCAAGGCTCAGTGACTACCGCCGCTGCGTGGTGACGGCAGACGTTGTAGAAGCCGCGCAGAACCCCGTCATTGCCGCGCACAACAACGATCGGTTCGCCGGCAATGCTGGCAGTAACAAACTGGCCCGGCTTCTCCACCTGCTCGGCTCGTCCCACCATCTGCCAGGTCTTGCTGAAAACGGTTTGGGCCTCAAGCTCCGCAATTCGTGGGTCCACGTACCAAGGCGCAGGGATGGTGGAGGCGTCCTGCAATGATGCTTTGTCGTGGTACTCGGCGAGAATTTCCGCTACCGACATGTGGGTGGTCTTCATGCTCCGATCGCCCTCTTCAGCACATCCAGAAATTGAGTGACGCGCGCCTCCTTCTTTTCCTGGGGATCGCCCTGCCGCCGGAAAAGACCGGGATCCAATTCTTCCGTGAGCAACGCATCCTGAAAGCGCTCCATGGTCCAATCCAGAATGGAGACCATCATGTCCTGATCCATTTCGCGCAGCAGTTCGCCGCGCTGCAATCCGTAGCGCACAAAGGCGACCGTGCCATACGGGTCCTCCGCCAGGAGAAAGCGATTGATCTCTCGCTTCAGAGTAAGATCTGTGCCGTAATTTCCCAGCAGCGAAACGCGGTAAGGAATCCAGTCTTCATGCAGCAAATGTTCCGTGCTCACCAGCCAGTAACGCAGTACCTCGAAAAAGCCACGCTCCCGCACTTCCGCCGGCGCGTCGAGATAGCGTGGAAACGAGCGGACAGCTTTCTTGTAGACTTCGAAAAACAGTCCGTCCTTGCTGCCGAAGTGCTGGAAAATCGAACCCTTGGCTATGCCCAGAACGGCCGCGATATCGCCCACCCGAGCGGCGTGGTAGCCCTGCTCGGCAAAATGGCGCATGGCGGCGTCGATGATTCTGGTTCGCTTGCCTTCGGACCGGGGCCGTGGGGGCATGCTGCGGTAACGCGGGGGAGAGACGAGACTGCTTCCAATTCCACTCATGTCTGACCTCAAGTCATAAGACTCTACAGAAATGTCCCATGAATTTCAATTCTATTTCTTAGCATGATGGGGTAATGTATCTTGCTTTCACGCGAGCGAAATAACTTAAGGTCACAAACGTGCCAGCGCCTTCGTCGTCCAAAATCTATGACGCCATTGTAGTCGGCGGAGGCCACAACGGTCTCACGGCCGCCGCGTACCTCGCGCGCGCCGGACTGACCACGCTGGTGCTGGAGCGCCGCGAGATTGTCGGCGGCTGCTGCGTCACCGAAGAAATTGCTCCCGGGTGTCGCGTCTCTACTACTTCTTATATAGCCAGCATGTTGCGCCCGGAAGTGATTTCAGACCTGCGCCTGGCCGAATACGGACTGCGCATGGTCCCGTGCGATCCCGCCATTCAAGTTCCCTTCCCCGACGGACACGTCGTGCCCTGGTGGGCGGACCGCGAGCGCGCCAAAGCCGAATTCAAAAATATTTCGGTGAAAGATGCGGAAACTTTTGTCCAGGTGGACGACCGCCTGAAAAAGCTGGCGCGCTACCTGCAACCGTTTTTCATGGAACCGCCGCCGGAGATTGACACCCGAAGCATGCGCGGCTGGACCGACTTGTTTCGTGTGGGGACAAAATTCCGGGGCATTTCAAGCGATGAAGTTTCGCAGCTGATTTCTTTTCTGACCGGAAGCCTGGGCGAGTTTCTCGATCACAACTACGAGTCGGAAAAAATAAAAACCATGTTTCTGGCCAACAACGTGTACGGCAAGCATGGCGGACCTTATCAGCCGGGCACGGCCATCGGCCTCCTCTTCCACCTGTTGAGCGGCGGCGAGCACGAACTGCAGGGCTTCTACGGGCACGTCATGGGCGGCATGGGTGCGATCACTCAGGCCCTGGCGGCTTCGGGACGAAAATTGGGAGCGGAGATCCGGACCTCCGCGCCGGTAGCCCACATCGATGTGCGCAACGGCCGGGCGCGTGGCGTGGTGCTCGAAGACGGCACTGAGATTCGCGCCCGCATCGTGCTTTCGAACGCCGATCCCAAACGCACATTCCTGAAGATGGTCGCGGCATCCGAACTGCCGAGCGAGTTCTTGCATTCCATCCGCGGCATCAAGATGGAAGGCCCGTGCGCCAAGGTCAACCTGGTGCTCGATGCCGAGCCCCGCTTCACGGGAACTTCTCCCACGGCCACCGCTCTCGAACGCACTTTCTACACGCTGGTCCCGTCGCTGGCGTTCGCCGAGCGCTGCTATGACATCGCCAAGTTCGGCGAGATTCCCGAAGAGCTTTGGGTGGATTGCGTGGTCTCGTCGAATGCCGATCCCTCACTCGCGCCCGCGGGCAAGCACATCCTGACTTGCTTCGTGCAGTATGTTCCGTACCATTTGCGCGAGGGAAATTGGGATGACAACCGTGAACTGCTGGGCAATCGTGTGATCAAGAAAATTGCCGAGTATGCGCCCAACGTGCCGAATGCGATTGTCGCCCGCCAGGTACTCACTCCGCTGGACCTGGAGCGCACCTACGGATTGACCGAAGGCAACATTTTTCATGGCGACCTCCGCCTGGAGCAGCTCTTTTTCATGCGGCCGGTTTCAGGATGGTCGCAGTACCGCACCCCTATCGACGGCCTGTATTTATGCGGCGCAGGAGCGCACCCCGGCGGCGGCGTCACCGGCGCGCCCGGACACAACGCGGCCCATCAGGTGCTCCGTGACTGGAAAAAAGGAAGATTGAAAGAGGCCGCGGCGTGAACCGGCAAAGAACTGAGATCCGAGAACTGGCAACTGAAAACTGGAGACCAACCAGCCGAACCGGATTCTCGGTTGAAGCAAGGTTTATCTGAAATGAATGCAGATTCCAAAGCCGGCTCCCGCACGGACGCCAAGCCCACGACGGCCGATATCGTCATCCTCGGGGCTGGTGTAATCGGTGCGTCGATAGCGTTCCATCTGGCGAAAAGAAAAGCCGGAAAAATTGTTGTCATCGACAAAGGCCACGTCGGGCAGGGCGGCAGCGGACGTTCTTCGGCGCTGATCCGTATGCATTACAGCTATCCACCTGAAGTACAGCTCGCGCTGGTCAGTTTGCACATGTTCAAGCACTGGCGCGACGTAGTTGGTGCAGCAGGAGATTTCCGAAAAACCGGTTTCGTCCGCATCGTGCACCCCGGCGAGACTGAACGCTTGAAGCAGAACGTAGAGATGCAGCGCCGGCTTGGGGTAAATGTAGAGCTGATCGATCGCCGGGAGCTCAAAGAGCTAGAGCCCGACTGGACCGTCGATGAAGTCGAACTGGCCGCTTACGAACCTGACTCCGGTTACGGCGACGGCGCCGGCGTCGCGAATGATTTTCTGACTCGCGCCCGGGAACTCGGCGTCACCTACCTGTCGAAGACTCAAGCGCACGAGTTTCTCGTCGAAGGTGGGTGCATACGCGGGGTGAAAACCGAGCACGGCCAGATTGCCGCGCCGGCCGTGGTTACCGCGACCGGACCGTGGACCGTGCCTCTGTTCCGGGCGATTGGAGTGAATCTTCCTATTGAAACCGAATATCACCAGGTTGCGATCCTGAAGAATGCTCCGGGAATGAAGGGCGGCGGATGCGCCTGCATCGACTCCGTCAGTGCCACCTACTTCCGCTCCGATGCTCACGACAAATTTCTGATCGGAGACTTCTACGGCCAGCGCGGCGCGGACCCCGACAATTTTCCGCAACGCGCGTCGGATGAAGGATTGGAAGAAATTATTGAACGAGCCAGCCGGCGGGTTCCGAAACTCGAGAACGCGGAAGTCATGCGCGGTGTCACTGGCGTGTATGACATGACTCCGGATTCCCGGCCACTGCTGGGCGAAGTTTCAGACGTTGCGGGATTGTATGTTTGCGCCGGCTTTTCCGGTATGGGTTTCAAGATTTCACCGGCGATTGGGCTGGTGATGTCGGAGTTACTGCTCGACGGACAAGGCAAGACAGTCGACATCAGTTCGTTTTGCCCTGGCCGTTTTGCGGCGGGCAAACCGATCAAGGCAGAGTTCGAATACAAGGACGATTAGTCGAATTACAAGGAGCGCCACATGGCGAAAAAGAAAAGCATTCTCGAACGTCTCAAGGAAGGCCCCGTCCTGGGCGATGGCGGTTACCTGCTGGAGCTGGAAAAGCGAGGATGGGTACGCGCGGGTCCGTTCACTCCCGAAGTCGCTTTGCTTCATCCCGACGCGCTGCGCGAGTTGCATGTCGAGTTTCGCGAAGCCGGTGCGGATGTACTGCAAGCGCTCACTTTTTATGCCAGCCGCGACAAGCTGGCTACCGTCGGCCTCGAGAATAGACTTGAAGAACTGAATCGCGCCGCCGTGCGCATCGCGCGCGAAGTTGCCGGAGAGCAGTGCCTGGTCGCGGGCAATCTCAGCCTGACCTGGATGTACGAGCCTGAGAGTCCGTCGGCCGCCGACCGCGTCCGCAAAACTTTTGACGAGCAACTGGCGGTGCAGGTCGACGAAGGGGTGGACTTCATCATCGGAGAAACTTTTTCGTGGCTGGGCGAAGCCCTGATCGCGGTTGAGCGCGCGAAGCAGACTGGCCTGCCCGTGATGGTGACCATCTGCTTCGAAAATAAAGATGAGACCGCGGAGGGCAAGTCTGCCGCCGAATCCGCAAAAGTTCTGCTGGACGCGGGTGCCGACATCGTCGGCATGAATTGCCTGCGCCCCCCGCAGCACGCGCTCCCGGCGATGGAGCAGATGCGCAAAGCTGTCTCCGGCTATCTCGCCTGCCAGCCGGTGGCGTACCGCACGCCCAAAGAAAAGCCCGACTTCACCAGCTTGCCCGAATTCCCGCTGGGTCTCGATCCGCTGCAGCTGACCCGAAAGGAGATGGGTGACTATGCATTGCGTGCCCGCGAAATCGGGATCAATTACATCGGTTCCTGTTGCGGCTCGGTGGCCATGCACGTTCGGGAAATGGCACGAGCGCTGGGCAAGCTTTCAGAAGATGGGCGGGTCTGGAAAAAAGGCGGAGAGAAGCCGATGTCAGCCTACGAATATTACGGGCACGATGCGGTGGCCGCTAAAAAACAATAGGCTCGTTCCGTCATGAAAATGGGCCAGCTTGTCAGCTGGCCCGCTTTATGTTGGGAAAGAGAAGATCACACACTTACGGCAACAGAAGTAGATCCCGGGATCAACCAATTGGAACGGGCCAGCAGCGGCCGCCCGCTCGTATTGTCGTTAGACTAATGCGATTGCCCTCGGCAGTTGTCACATAATTGTCATTTTCTTGTTAAGCTGACACCTCTGTTCACTCAATGCCGCTCATAGGCCGGGCTGTCCGGTGCGGGCGAATCGTAATCACGACCGTAAAGGTTTTTATGGGCCGTGGGTAGATTGGCTTCAGCCACCCGCAGCACTCCGAGCGTCGAGCTGCCCTCCGAAACAGCGACCTCGCGGGTCATTGCTTTCAGAGTTTCGGGCAGCGCCGATTCGTACCACACCCGTAGCGTGTACTTGCCGCTGGGGACATTCGCAATCACGACTTGTCCTCGCAAATCCGAAATGCCGTAGTACGGCGTGTCCAGGGCGATTACGACGGCGCTCATTTCCGGGTGAATGTTGCAGAAGATATAGGAGATGCCGGGCTTGTCAAAATGCACATCACGGGTGCTGCCCGCTTCATACAAGCCCAGGTCGAAGCGCTTGCCCTCGAACAGGGAGAACACGTTGTGAAAGAAAGGATCGTGGTTAGGAAACGCCACCACCGACCCTACCGGAACTACCAGCACATGCGGCTCGAAACTCTTGTTGCGCTGGTCTAATCGCGGCTTTGGCGTCGGCTGATACACGGGAGCCTTGACCGCACCGGACGCGGGCTCCAGCCAAACCAGAACATTTCCCGATTCGCGAGATCTTTCTGCTTTTTCGCCGGTCAGTAATTCCACCCGCGCCGTCAATGTAACTTCTTGCGCGGGCGCGACAGCGACCATCACCATGGCGGCGCAAAGCCATCGGCAAACCAACATAGCAACCTTCGTGATCAAAATAGGATTCCCATCATCAGATTGAGTTGATCGGACGTGGGGCTGGCTGCGTCAATGTCAAACGTTCTGAGATGACGATACTCTCCGGAAAAAAGCAGGTCCGAGCGCGGCCGGTAGATGACATTCAGCAATGAACTGCGATTCTGCAACAAGGGAGCGGGGAAACCCGGACTTAAAGGAAATCCCCGCACATCTCCAGCGAAGGGATTGTCGACCCCGAATCCACCGTTGAATTCAAGCTTGCTGGTGGCCGAGAACTTCAGCTGAGACCAACCTCCCACCGAATTAAGGGCGCGCACCTGATTCGAATCGCCACTGAAAAGCACGCTCCGGCCCACGGCTCCGCCCAGACCACCAATGGCGCGTCCGCGATAGAATTCACCGGTGAGAGTGACGCGCCGCGCCAGCGGCACGCTCCAGTCCGTCATTGCAGCCCAGCCGTCGATCTTCTGGTCGAAACTCCAGCTCTGGCGACTATAGTAGCCGGCCGCGCCCAGGGTCAGGGGCATGCCGAATATGCTGCGAGTCCACGCCACCCGGCTGGCATACGCCGGTTGTCCCGAGCTCTCTCCCGCTTGCGCAAACGGTTCGACGTTCGAAGGCAGCTCGCCGGTGACGTTGTCCATGATGCCGCCCTGCAGCAGTATGCTCTGCCCTTCGGAAACATTGAATCGGTGTTCGATGCGCACTTGTGGAATCCATCCCCACAGGTTTCCAGCATAACTAAACGCGGGCAAGGCCAGTGAAGCAAATGACGTAGGCGACAGCGGAGAGAAAAAAGCATTGTCCTGCCCGGCTACGATAGAAGTATTTTTCCAATCCAGGCGCATGCTCGCGATGCGCAAGCGCGCCAACCCGAGATTCACTCCATTGGGAACGTTTGGAGATCCTCCGGCGAAATCGAATTGCAGATCTCCCGAGGTCCTGGCTCCGAGAAAACGCGGTCCAAATATTTCCAGGCCGATTTCCGACTGGCGAATGCTCGCGCCGAAGGTCTGTCCAGACACATTCGGAATTTCCGGAAGCGCCCAGGTGGGATCACCCTGGCTATCCAAATATCCGCGATTGCTGAACAGATTGAGCAGCACGATGCCCGAAAGCCGGAGGCGATATTTTGAAGCGGCCTCCACTTTGGTCTGGTACTGGTCGTCTACCTTGCTGGTCAGCAGGTCTGAGGATTCTTCGAGAGCGTCGACACGTTCTTCCAACCTCGCCGGCTCCGCTCCAGCGGACCCGCCGCCGGCAGAGCTTTGCGTCTCTGCTTCCTGAGCGGGCCCACGGGCCTCAAGTTCTTTGCGCAACTGCTCGGTCTCGGCGCGGTACTGGCCGGCTTCCGAGCGCAACTCGAGCACGGCGTTACGCAATTCGCGCACTTCGTCCTGCAGCTGCCGAACCGCGTCGGTCATGGCATCTGGTGGCGGCGCTGCCGGCGCGCCGGCTGCCTGCGCCTGGCTATAGATGTTCCCAGCCGCCAGCAGCAATCCCAACGCACCAGCTCTTCCGATCCGACCCGGCAAACCATTCTTGTGCTTCACAATTCCCCTCCGCAGAAAAAGTCATGAGAGTTCCTAACGCCCAGCCTGCTTCGGAATCCTACTCCGGTTGCGACTGTGGGCTGCGAGCCAGCGGCGTATTTCCCGGCTTGGGCTCGGAGGACGAAACCAGCGGAAGCAACAAGCGAAAGACCGTGCCCTCGGACGAGGTTTTCTCCACAGTCACGTCTCCGCCATGGTCCTGGACAATTTTTTGTACGACGGTGAGCCCCAGTCCAGTTCCATTCTCCTTTCCGTGGCTGATGAAGGGCTCGAAGAGCTGGCTGCGAATTGCATCCGGAATGCCGCGTCCATTGTCGCTGACGCGAATCTCGATTCCGCGTGGCACTTCGTTCAATCCCACGTGGATACGCCCGCCTTCGGGGCCAACCGCTTCGCAGGAGTTCAATAGCAGGTTATAGAGAGCGCGCTCCAGCTTCCTGGAATCAAACCATCCCGAACTGCTGCCCTTCTGGCTCAGAGTGATGCGGACCGGCTGAAACTCCGGATGAGAACGGATTGCCATGATCACCCGCTGCACCGAGTCGTTCACATTGCCGAAGGTCGGCCGCAGAGACTCACGCGTGCGCGAAAACTCCAGCAGCGAGTCGATGAGGTCGGTCATCTGGTTCACGGCGACGCGAACTTCCTGATAGAGCTCCTCCCGCTGCTCGGAAGACAATTTGCTCTCACACAGGAATTCGGCGTTGGCCACAATGGCCGCGAGCGAGTGCCGCAAATCATGTGAGATGGAGCTGGCCATGCGTCCAATAGTGGCCAGGCGCTCCGCGTCGAGGAGTTCCTGCTGAGTCTTTCGCAGGCTATCGCGCATTCGGTTGAAGGCGCGGGTGACTTCGGCGACCTCATCGCCGCCGCGAGCGTCGAGGGTGTAACTGAAATCGCCTTGCTCCAGTGCCCGGACTCCTTCCACCAGGTTCCCCAGCGGCCGGGTGAACGTGTGCGAGAGAAAAAACACGAGCGCGCTGCCACCCAGCACCGCGGCCAATCCCAAGGCCAGCAGAAGGCGGTTGAGACTATCGAGGAAAGCAGTCGCCTGATCGTAAGATTTGAGAACCATCAGCCGTACGGAAGCATTTTTGCCGCCGGCCAGTTCAAGCGAGGTCGTAAGGAAGCGTTCTTCCCCGAGCTGAATCTCTTCCGGCCCGGAACTTCCGGCGGGAGGCTGGAGAACGCGCAGCCGCTCCAGTTCTGGCTCCTGCGCCGGATTCAACGTGGTTTTCACCACGGTATCGCCGTAGTAAAACGCCACCTGGCTGGCCGCGATCCGCCCGACCTGTGAGGTCAACCGGTCGTCGATTTCATAGCCGATGACCAGAAAGCCCAGCAGGCGATTTTCTTCGGCTGGCCCAAAATATATGGGCCGAAGAAAAACCTCGTAAAGATGTTGTCCCCCAAACCACCACTGCCCCAAGCTCTCATCGCTTAGCGTAGCAGCGAGTGACTGTTGCGCCATTTCGCGGGTCAGGCCGGGGGACGTCGTATGCAACGCAACCACGCGGCCGGTCCGGTCCGCCAACAGGAAAAGATCGCTGCCCGCCAATCGCCACAAACCGCTGGACGCGTCCTGAATCGTGGCTTCGTGTTGCGTGGTCATCAAGGCGCGCAAGTTGGGCAGGTCCGCCAGCAGTTCGGCGGAATGCGTGAGGGTAATTTCGCGCTCCCGCTGGAAGTTCTGAAAGGTGCTGACCGAATTACGCAAATCGGCGAAGATTTCCCGCCTGATTTGCTTCTGTACGCTGTGCCGCACCAGCAGAAGGCTGGTGCAAGTGAGTCCGGCGGAAATCAGCAACATGGAAAGCAGAAACTTGGTGCGCATCCGAAGTTTCAGCATGAACCCATCCCCACTGCCGCCGGTCGTTTTCTATCTCAGGGTCTTTGGTTGCGCGTATCAGAGCTAGCGCACAAACTTATAGCCCACGCCGTGAACCGTGCGGAAGTGTACCGGATTAGCCGGGTCTTTCTCCAACTTCTGCCGCAGCTTCAGAATATGATTGTCCACCGTACGCGTGGAAGGATAGTTCTGATATCCCCAGACTTCGTTTAGCAGCTCGTCTCGCGTAATCACCCGCTCCGCATTCTGTAACATGAATTTTAGAGTCTTGAATTCCTGAGCCGTGAGCCCGATCGGCTGGCCCTCCCGCGTAACTTCCATTCGGGTGAAATCCACGGAGATGCCGTCGAATCCGTTCACGTCGGTGATCGTGGACCGCGAACTACGCCGCAACGCCGCTCTGACCCGCGCCAACAATTCTCGCGGACTGAAGGGCTTGGTTACATAGTCGTCCGCGCCCAACTCCAGCAGCAAAACTTTGTCGGAGACGTCGCTGGCCGCGCTGAGAACGATCACGGGCAAGGACGGCGCCTGTTGTTTGATCTCGCGGCAGACATCGCGCCCGGACATGGCTGGCAGCCGCAGATCGAGCACGACCGCGGCTGGAGTCGCGGCGCGATAGGCCTCCAACGCCGACTTGCCGTCCGCGCTGATCTCAACCGTAAATCCTTCCGCCTCGAACAACCGCTTGAGCGCCTTCTGGACTGCCCGGTCATCTTCAACCACCAGAATCCGTTCCATCGGCCTCCCAGTTATAGGAACATTGAATCGCGCCAGCGCTTCGTCACGCTGCAGGGCCGGACTACCGCTGGTTTCCAGTCTCATCGTTTGTGCTCCACACCCGGCCCGTTCGAGACGGAGGAATGCCACTCAAGCTTACTACCACTTGCTTGTGGTCCAGGCGGCTGTAACGCAGTGTTGACAATTTTTTTACAACTGCGGAAAGGTGGCTCTGACAAACAGGTTCTGCGAACACGCAGGAAGCCCTCGTACGTGCGGACGAGGCAAGCCTGCATCGTTCTCCGAGTCGGGAATCGAAAGTGTTGCCGAGCTACGCTCGGCCGAGCGGGAGACACGTCCGCTGCTACCCGACCAAGCTTACTCCGCCACCAATAAATTCTCGGCGAAAGGCCATTCCTGGTCGATCCATTGCGCCTTGCACGAGAAGCCGGTGCTCCCGGCGATCTGGGATATTTCTGCCGCCGAATACTTGTGGCTACTCTCCGTCCAGATGGTCTCGCCTTCAAGAAATCCAACCATCAAATCCGCTCGCGGAATGGAGACAGTCTGTTCCCGACGGGAGCGCAGTCGCATCTCCACGCTGCGCGCCTGCGGATTGAAGCAGGCGGCGTGCTCGAACTGCTCCAGAACGAAATCCGCGTCGAGTTCCCGATTGATGCGGGCCAGCAGATTCAAGTTGAACGCCGCCGTCACTCCGAGAGGATCGTCGTACGCCGCCAGCAGCTGCGGAATCGGCTTTTCCAGGTCGGTGCCCAGCAACAACGAATCGCCCGGTCGCAGAATCCCGCGTACTTCACACAGGAATTTCGTGGCCGCGGACCGGTCGAAGTTTCCGATCGTGCTGCCCAGAAACAGCACCAGAAGATTCTGTCCGTCGCGGCGACGCGCCGCAACTTCGAGCAGGCCATCAAGATATTCGCGCTCGAATCCCACGATGCTGATGGAATCGATGTCGCCCAGTTCGCGCTCGCACATGGCCAGCGCGGTGGGAGAAATCTCAATGGGAAAATAGGAAACATGTTGCCGCCGGCACAATGCCTTCAACAGCCAGCGCGTTTTCTTGCCACTACCGCTGCCCAGTTCGGCCACGGCGACCGACCCCGGAACCTGCTCCACGATCTCGGAGGCGTGACGCCGCAACAGGCGCTCGTCCGCGCGGGTGAGTCCGTACTGCGGCAAAACGCTGATGACTTCGAACAATGCCGAGCCGACATCGTCATATAAATACTTGGAAGGCAATTCCTTCTGTCCGGCCGCAGTGAGTCCAGCGCGTACTTCAGCCGCAAATTCCAGCGCGGGATCGGCGGTGATGGCATGTGTCAGCATGAAATGTCCCTTGCGATTCATCTAATTCCTCACACAGCGGAATCCCGCATAAACGTACTGGTAGTGCGACTGGAACCAATTCCGGAAGGAGCGGCGAAGCATGCAGGCGGCGGTGCGCGCACTCCCGCCTTTCATCACGTAATGCTCGCCGTCGAAGAAATTGGCCGAATATCCGGGATAAAACTCGAATGGCTGAAAACCTGGGAAGGGCGCAAACGCAGTCGCCGTCCACTCCCAGCCATTGCCCATCAAATCTCTGACCCCGAACGCGCTCTCGCCCTGTTGGAAAGCGCCGACGGGCGTGGGGTCCCAGCTTTCAAAATCGAAATTCCCGAATCTGGGATCGGGAGATTCAGCGCCCCAGGGATAAGGCCGCTCCGTTCCCTCTGGCGTTCCATACGCTGCGCGATGCCACTGCGCTTCCGTGGGCAATGCCATGCCCGCCCATCGTGCGTAGGCACTCGCCTCCGCATGGCTTACGTAAACTGGCCAGTCCGGCGGAAGAGGAATATCTTCAAACATCGTTCGGTACTGCCATCCGCCGTTCACATGATTCCAAAAAACTGGGTGAGAAATATTGTGTTGCGTCTTCCACTTCCAGTCGGCTTCACGCCACAAGGCTTGGTTCTCATAGCCTCCGGCATTTATGAATTGGAGATACTCGCGGTTGGTCACTTCGTACTGACTGATAGAGAAGGCAGGCACTGCGATGGGGTGCTCTTCGTACTCGTTATCCCAGCCAAACAAATTGGTTTTACAGCGCGACAGGCCCAATGTCGCCGTGCCAGCGGGAATTTCGATCATCCGCGGTTTGACCTGAACCGCCGCAAGTTCCGGCACGTGCGGCTTTCGCACTTTCTGGTCGAAGGGCAACTGGTGCAGCATGTAGGCCAGAGTTTCCGCATGCATCAAGCGGTGCTCGATGGCTACATTCAGCAATTGATTCCGGAAAATTCCCTGCTGCTCCGCACGATCTTTCAACCGGGCCGCAGCCAGACCCTCATCGAGCGCCTGACGGACCTGGTTCACGTAGTCGCGCACCTGCGCCAGCGAAGGCCAGTCCGAGGGTTGGTCGGACGGCAACCCTCCGTCAACCGGGTCAATACCGAAGGCGAATAGATTATCGAATTCCGAATGGAAGGTGGTCCGCCCCAGAACGCGTTCGCGAAGCAAATTCCAATCGAAGGCTTCCAGGTGGCCGATGTAAAAGACGATTCGATGTCTTTCCGGAATGGGCCGTTCGTAGAGAAATTCCGGCTTGACGTGATCAAATAACCGGTCAGTCTCGGCGCGCGCCTGGTTGAGACGCTCAAGAAGTTCGTGTCGGACGTCGACTGTGTCCTGTAGGGCGAGCATTTGTACCTCCCGAACCGTAGCGGCACACAAATCCCTAATCGCAGGTTAATGAGATGATTGAGCGGCCAGAAAGTTGCTCGTTCTTCGGACGACTAGCTTTTATGTCGCTCGAGCCTGAGGAATCTGCCCGCGGCGCTGGGCAAGCGATTCACAGGGCTTGTATCTTAACTCCACTAGCCAAGCCTCGGCCAGCAGGATGCGAGGGAGTTCTAGGGTAGGCCGGTTAATCGCGAAAAGACGCTTATTTCACAGCCGGTTACACGGAAACCGACTGGTACTCTTCGTAAGCGCCCTTGAAATCGGTGATCTGGTGGTTGCCTTCGAAGTGCCAAATGCGGGTGGCCACTTCGTCGATCAAGTCCTCGTCGTGGGTGCACAAGAGCACGGTTCCCTGGTAGCGCTGCAATGCGATATTCAGCGCATTGATCGATTCCAGATCCAGGTGGTTCGTGGGTTCGTCGAAGACGAGTACGTTCGGCTTCTGCAACATCAGTTTGCAGAAAATCAGGCGCGCCGCCTCTCCGCCGGAGAGGACTTCAGTCTTCTTGTCGCCATCCTCTCGGGGAAACAGCATCTGTCCCAGGAGGCCGCGAATCTCTTCGTTGGAGGCACCGGGTTCCCATTGATGCAGCCATTCGAAGGCCGTCATCCCGGGCTGAATCAATGCCTTGTGATCCTGGGCAAAATATCCCACCGCAGCTTCATGTCCCCAGATAACTTTGCCCGCGGTAATAAACGGTCCGTCATATCCGCTGGTCTGCCGCAGTTCGGCGTCAGGAATGGTCGGCGAATTCGCCAGTAGGGCATTCAATAACGTGGTCTTGCCCGCGCCGTTTCGCCCCATCAACGCGATTTTCTCTCCGCGGACGATGCTGGCGGTGAAGCTGCGAATTACTTCCGCGTCGCCGTAGGACTTGGTCACACCCTCGAGTTCCAGAACGTGCTTTCCGGAAGGCCGCTTCTGCTCAAATTTCAAATAAGGTCGCTGAATGTTCGACCTGGCCAACTCCGTCACCTGGAGGCGTTCTACTTCTTTACGCCGCGATTGCACCTGGCTGGAGCGAGTGCCGGCAGAAAAGCGCGCGATGAACTCATTCAACTGCGAAATTTTCTTTTCCCGCTGCGCATTTTGCGATTCGATCTGCGAGCGAATCTGGGTCTTCGCCACCACCATATCGTCGTAAGTGCCGGTATAAGTGATGATGGTTTGATAGTCGATGTCAGCGATGTGCGTACACACCTTGTTAAGGAAATGACGATCGTGCGAAATAACAATCACCACGCCGTCATATTGATTCAAAAACCCCTGCAGCCAGTGGATGGAGTCCAAATCCAGGTGGTTGGTGGGCTCGTCGAGCAGCAGCGCCTGCGGATGTCCGAACAATGCCTGGGCCAGCAGGACCCGCACCTTTTGTCCGCCTTGCAGTTCACCCATTTTTCGTTCGTGCAGGGCATCAGGGATGTCGAGGCCTTCGAGTAGAATGGCAGCGTCACTCTCTGCCGTATAGCCGTCTTCCTCACCCACAACGCCTTCAAGTTCGCCCAGTTTCATGCCGTCGGCATCGGTCATCTCCGCCTTGGCGTAAATCCTGTCGCGCTCCTCCAGGGCCGCCCAGAGGCGCTTGTTCCCCATAATGACGGTATCCAGCACGCGATACTTGTCGAAGGCAAACTGGTCCTGGCTCAACACGCCCAGCTTTTTCGGACGCACGACCGTTCCCTTCTGCGGCTCGAGCTCGCCGGTCAGAAGGTTCATGAAAGTGGATTTGCCGGCGCCATTTGGCCCGGTCAGACCATAACGCTTCCCCGGCGTGAAGCCAGTGGTAACTTCGTCGAATAGAACTTTAGCGCCGTAGCGCATTGACACATTACTGACTGAAATCATGTTTTTTACGGGAACTGCGGGAAATTGCCCAAAAGGCGAGGACGCAGCTTCTGCATTAAGAATATCACGAGGAACTCAGGCTACCGCGTTTTCAGGCCCCTTCGTGACGCCGAAGGTAACCGGGAAGAACTGACGGACCAAGGGGCGCCTGATCCTTTTCGCGCACTTTGCGAAAAGGGTGGGAGACCACGGACCCATTCCCCATTGAAATCGAAAGAGTACGGCTGCCCCAACCTCAGACAGAAACCGGCTTCTCCCACTTCCCTGATTCTGCAGAACGAAAAAGGGCTTCGATCACGGCCATATTCTTGATTGCATCCTCAAGCGGAACCGGCACCTCCCCACCTTCGAGTAGGGCTCGGGAAAAAGCATCGCCTTGAAGCGTGTACTGGTCGCAAACCGGAAATTCTTCGACGGTAACGCCGCCGCCGAACAAATCGCGTCCGTCATCGATAAAGATCCGGCACGGACGGTCGGGTGGGGCATTAAACGGAATTTCAATTTCAATGCGTCCCTTGGTCCCAAAAAACTGGCTGCGCTGATAAGGCACGAGCTGCATGCTGCACGTAAAGGTGGACTGGCCGGCGGGAAAGTCCATGATGGCCGAGGTCAACCGGTCGACCTTCATCTGCGGATCGCGCTCCATCATCCCGAACACTCGCGTAGGCTCTTCGCCAAACACAAATCGCGAGGTGTTGATGGGGTAGCATCCAATATCCATCAGCGCGCCCCCTCCGTACTCAAGGACGTTGCGGATATTCTTAGGATCATTGTTGAAGTAACTGAAGAACCCAGTAGCGGCTCGCAACTGGCCGATCCTGCTCGATACGACTAGTTCACGGGCACGCAGCCATTGCGGATGGGTGCGTACCATGAAAGCCTCGCCGATCTTCACTTTCGTGCGCTCCCTCACCAACAGGAGCTTCCTGGCTTCCTCCACCGTCAGGCTCAGAGGCTTCTCGCACAAGACGTGCTTGCCCGCTTCCGCCGCTTTCATCGACCAGGGAACGTGCAACTGATTCGGCAGCGGGTTGTAGACGGCATCAATCTGCGGGTCCGCCAAGAGTTCTTCGTAGGATCCGTAGGCCTTAGCGATGCCAAGAGCACGGGCAGCCTCTTCGGCTTTGCCCCGGTCCCGTGACGCGATGGCAGCGATCTCGCAGAATTTGCTTTTCTGCATTCCCGGTATAACTTTTTTCACGGCAATCTTGGCCGCGCCGAGGACTCCCCATCGAATTTTGTCAGCCATATCCCGACATCATAGCCGCAAACCCGTATCCAGAAACAGACTCGCCCGAAACCACACCGTCTTCCTCAGCGATTTTTCTCAGACGAAAACCAAAAGAGTTGGATCAAACCGCCCGTTACGTGGGTTATGCTATTGCATGCCGCTTCAAGCTCCCGCCCGCGACTCGCAATTGATTCAGATTGTGAATTCCGCACTGGCCGACGCCTTTCAAAAAAGCAGCAAGTGGCTGGCTTGCCGGCCCGGCTGTTCGCAATGTTGTGTGGGAGTTTTTGCCATCAATCAGCTCGACGCGATCCGCCTGAGAGAGGGACTGGCAGAGCTCGAACAGCAGGACCCGCAACGAGCCGCCCGCATCCGCGAAAGAGTGACGGCAACCGTGGCTCGGCTTTCTCCAGAATTTCCCGGCGATCCGGCTACCGGACTGTTGAACGATGACGACTCCGACGAAGCCTGCAAACAATGGGACGACTATGCCAACGATGTGCCCTGCCCCGTTCTCGATCCCGAGAAGGGCACTTGCGAGCTTTACGAATCCCGCCCCGTAATCTGTCGCACCTTCGGTCCAGCCCTGACTTCGGAAGGCGATCTGGGACATTGCGAGTTGTGTTTCGTCGGCGCCACGGAAGAAGAAGTCGTCGCCCACGAAATGCATCCTGACCCCGATCATCTCGAAGAGACCCTGCTGAAAGAACTAGAAGAGACCACAGGCGCAAAAGGGGAAACGATCATTGCCTTCGCACTGGCTAGAAGTTAAGCCAGCAGTCAGTCAGCAATTAGCAATCAGCCGGTAGGCCCGACGCAATGTTGTTGTCGTAGAGAAAACTCCCCACCAATGTCATCCTGAGCGGAGCGTGATCGCTCGCAAGCGAGCGATCATGCGGAGTACAACCCGACTGCTAATTGCTTCTCTTCTTTTCCAACTCACTCCAACGCGCATAAAGCTCGTCCACACTGTTCTGGGCTTCTTCCATCTCGGCATGCGCAGCCAGAAGACGCGGACCATCGCTGGCAATCGCCGGGTCCTCCAACTGGACGCGTTTGCTTTGCAACACCTGCTCGGCGTCAGCAACGCGTTGCTCAATGGAGGCATACTCGCGCGCTTCCAAATATGAGAGCTTGCTTTTTGCCGGCGGCGCGCTTTCAGGACTTGTACCTCGGGAAATTTGCCGCGCAGCAGTCTTCACCGACTGCCTGCTCTCAGACTGCCAGATTTCCCATTGCGAGTAGTCGGCAAAACTTTCTGCCCCACCTTGTCCGTCCAGTCCGAGAACTATAGTCGACACACGATCAAGCATGTAGCGATCGTGCGTCACCAGCACCAGCGAGCCGCGAAACTCAAGCAGGCTTTCTTCGAGAATTTCGAGGGTCGGGATATCGAGGTCATTAGTGGGTTCATCCAGAAGAAGCACATCCGCGGGCTGGAGCATGAGTTGCGCGATCAGCACGCGCGCCCGTTCGCCGCCGGAAAGCCGCTCCACCGGTTGATTGAGCTGCTCTCCAGTAAACAGAAAGCGCGCCGCCCAGGACGCTACGTGAATGACCCGATCCTGGTAAATCACGGAATCGCCTTCGGGTGCCAATGCACGCCGCAGAGTTACATTCGAATCGAGCTCGCGGGTCTGGTCAAAGTACACAATGCGCAGCCAATCGGCGCGGCTGATCTCTCCTCCGGTCGGAGTTAACTCGCCGCGCAACAATCGCAGCAGGGTGGTTTTGCCGCTACCGTTCGGACCCACCAGTCCGACTCGCATCCCGGCGGTGAGAACGAAGTTCAGCTTTTCAAACAGCGTTCGCTGCCCGCCCTTGTCACTCGCGATCTGATAAGACAGATCTTCGAGTTCGATCAGCCGCTTGGTTTTTCTGTCGCTCGCGGAAAAATCGATCTGCGCGGTCGCAGTTCGGGTCCTCGCGTTCAGATCCGCGAGATCGCCCATCAGCTCGTTGGCTTTGCCAATCCGCGCTTTTGACTTTCTGGTGCGCGCTTTGGCTCCGCGCCGCAGCCACTCAATCTCGTTGTGGACGAGATTCTCCAACGCCTCCTGACGCTTCGATTGCGCGTGCAGAAATTCTTCTTTCTTCTCCAGAAAGGTGCTGTAGCTCCCGCGCACCCGGAGTATGCCGTCGGGATAGACCCGGCTCAGCTCCGCCATGTCGGTGGCGATGTTCTCAAGAAAATACCGGTCGTGACTGACGATCACGCTGGCAAATTTCGCCTGCGCCAGTAACTCTTCGAGCCATTCGATTCCCGCCAGGTCAAGATGATTGGTCGGCTCGTCGAGCAAGACAATATCCGGCGCCTGCACCAACGCCTCGACAATTGCCAGGCGTTTCTGCCACCCTCCGGAAAGAGCTGCCGCTTCGACGTCGAGGTCTTCGAAGCCGGCCCGCCCGAGAGTTTCCGCAAAACGCGTTCCCCGCTCCGTGGCGTGGACTTTGGCCCGCTCCATGGCCTCTTCGACCACTGAGCGCACGGTCGCGCCCGATTTGAATTTGGAATCCTGCTCTACGTAGCTCACCCGCAGCCGTTTTCGAAAGGCGACTTCGCCGCTGTCCGGATCTTCATCGCCGGCCAGAATGCGCAGCAGCGTGGATTTGCCGGAACCGTTCGGTCCGATGAGCCCGATTCGGTCACCTTCGGTGACAGTAAAAGACACGTTCTGAAAAAGCGGATTCGCTCCAAAGGCCTTGGAAATTCCTTGTACGTTAATGATCGGCGGCAACGGCTGGCAGTCTCCCTGAGTTTCTCTATTCAGGTTAACAGGAAAAGACAGTCCCGCCCGTTGGGCACAGTCTCAAGCATGACGGGCGGGATGCCTGTCCTCCACAAACTCACTTCACGAAGGTCAGTCCATGCGGCACCAGGTGGGGAAATACATACGCGTACAGCATCACGATGACTCCGACGATGGCGCCGAGCGCGATCGAGTGCCAGACCACAAAACGAAAAATGACCCCTTCGTTCCCAACCTGATTAGTCGCCGCGGTAGCAATGGTAATGGACTGCGCATCCACCATCTTGCCCATCACGCCGCCCGCACTGTTGGCGGCACACATGAGCACGGGATCGACGCCGAGTTGCTGTGAAGTGATCCGCTGCAAACTTCCAAATAGCGCATTGGACGAGGTATCGCTCCCGGTCAGCGCCACTCCCAGCCAGCCGAGAAACGTGCCGAAAAATGGATACGCCCAGCCGGTACGGGTAAAAGCCAAACCCAGCACGGCATCCAGCCCGGAATAGCGGGTCACGAATCCCAGGCCGAGCATGAACGAAATTGCGATCACGGCAAGGCGCATGCGAACCACGGTATGCCAGAAGACTTTCCCCATGCGCGCCGGCGGCAGACCCAGCAACAGTCCCGAAATAATCGCGGCCAGGAAACATCCAGTGCCAGTCGCCGACAGCCAGTTGAGATCGTAACGCGCGGCTTCGGGAGTCGGCTTCGCCACGACCGGCGCGGTGCGATAGACCGCATTGTGCAGATAGGGGACGTCCCATCCCGGTGGACCGGAGCGCGCGCTGCCATCGGTCAGTATTACCTTGAAGGCCGGAGTGGTGGCCTGGTTCATGGCCAACTTGACCGGCGGCAGGCCCCACAGCAGAACGACCAGCGACAAAATTCCAAATGGCATCCAGGCTTTCAGCACTTTGCTGAGCGGATAAGCGTGGACCTCCAGATTCTTGCCAAAATCTTCCGCGGCCCATTCGCCGCCGAACGAGTCAGCGATTTCCCCGGCCGACACCGTTGAATTCTTGTTTTCGTCATAGTCGAAGCGCCAGACTTTCTTCGGCTTCCAGAATTTGAGGAACACAATCGCGGCAACAATCGAAACGACTCCGCCCATGATATCCACCAGGCTGCTGTCCACGTAGTTCGACCAGAAAAACTGGGTGAGCGAGAAAGAGATGCCCACCACCAGGATCGCGGGCAGAACTTCCAGCGTCTCCTGCCAGCTGACCATGGTACGGACCAGCCAAAACGGCACAATCGCGGCGGTGAAAGGCAGAATGCGTCCGATGGTGGCACTCAAATCCGACTCCGGCAAACCGCAAGCCGCCGCCAGGGTGTGAATCGGGATTCCAATGCTGCCCCAGGCCACCGGCGCGGTGTTGGCGATCAGGTTGAGTGCCGCCGCGTGAAATGGGCGAAATCCCAGCCCGATCATCAGAGCCCCGGCGATGGCCACGGGCGCGCCGAAACCCGCGGCCCCTTCAATAAAAGCGCCGAAGCAGAATGCGACCAGAAGCACCTGCAAGCGCCGGTCGGCGGTAATTCCCGCGACCGACTCCTTCATAATTTCGAACTGGCCGGTTTCGACAGAAATGTCGTAGAGAAAAACTGCGGCTAGAACAATCCAGGCAATCTTCAGCAGACCAAACGCGACCCCGTAACCGAAGCTCGCCACGGCCAGAACCGGCGGCATCTTGAAGAAGATGACTGCAACCATCGCCGCCGTCGTCGCGCCCGCGACAGCGCACCAGTGAGGCTTGACCTTAAGCCCTACCAGTAATCCGAACAACACAAAGATAGGCAGGGTCGCGACCAGCGTGGAAAGCCACCAGCGGCCGAACGGATCATAGACCTGTGTCCAGTGCACGAGCCGCCCTCTCCGACAACCGTAGTGCCGGCTTCCCGCCGGAGCTACTACCAGTTCGCGGGCACGTCGATGTACGAGCGGTCGAGTTGCGCCAGGGACGTGCAGCCCAACAGCTTGAGCGTGCGTTCCACATCCGCGCGCAAAATTTCAATCGCCCTGACGACTCCCGCATGGCCCGCGGCAGCCAGCCCGTACGCGTAGGCCCTCCCGCAAAGAACGGCTTTCGCCCCCAGGCAGATGGCCTTGACGATATCGGAGCCACGCCGGACCCCGCCGTCCATCAAAACCTCGGCTTGACCGTTCACCGCTGCCACGACTTCCGGTAGAGCTCTCAGTGAAGGAAAAACGCCGTCAAGCTGACGTCCGCCGTGGTTCGAGACCACCACCGCCTCCGCGCCTTCATCCACCGCGCGCCGGGCATCGTCGCCGGTGAGCAGGCCCTTGATGACGAGCGTACCCGGCCACTGCTTTCGAATCCAACTCAAATCTGCCCAAGTCACCGCCGAACGCGCCAGCGCAGCGCCCACATCGACAAGTTCCATCGGGCCCTTCCCGGGAATCACCACATTCGGCAGCTTGGACAGCCCACCGTCGAGCAAGTAGCTGACAATCCATCCCGGACGGGCCAGCATTTGCGGCAGGAACGGAATTTTCTGCATCAGGCTGCCGCCCATCAGCTCTTTCATCCCGTTGCGGAAATCGCGCTCGCGCAATCCCGCTACCGGAGTGTCGATGGTCACCACCAAAGCGGCGCAACCGGCCACCCGCGCCCGTTCGATGATGGCTTCGGAAGCTTCGCGGCCTCCCATCAAATAGAGCTGGAAGCACACGGGCCCGGTCGAAGCTGCTTTCACGTCTTCCACCCGATGTCCGGAAATCGTGGAGAGAATGTACGCTGTCCCCGCGGCTCCCGCGGCTCGAGCTGCACCCGCCTCGCCATCAGGATGCATGAGCCGGCTGTAACCCACCGGGGCCAGCAGAGCGGGAAACGAGACATCAAAGCCCAGAACGTGAGTCCGCATATCGCACTCGGACACAGGCACTGCGTAACGCGGCCGGAAGATGACGTCATCGAAGACGCGGCAATTTTCCCGCAGCGTAACTTCACCATCGGCGCCGCCATCGAGATAATCAAAGACCGGTCGAGGCAATCGACGTTTGGCCATGGGCCGAAAATCCGCAATGCTTACCACATGCGGAGATGCCACTGCGCGGGCCCCTTTGCTCATCGGATGATTCCGGCTGGAGAATCCAGTCGCTCCATGCTCTCCCTCGAACCGCAATCGGATTTACGAACACGCGATTATACCGGAGAGTCCGACCCGAGCCGCTTTGCCGCTGCTTTGCCCAATGCCCAGTTGCGGTTTCAGCCATCAGTACGATGCGACTAAACTGAATCTCGAGGCCACGGCAACTGCGCGCGTCAACGGCCCGTCCGAAATCTGCG
The DNA here is from genome assembly GCA_963822555.1 of Terriglobia bacterium. GTDB lineage: Bacteria > Acidobacteriota > Terriglobia > Terriglobales > Acidobacteriaceae > JAIQFF01. The sequence continues at coordinate 127,274 of CAWGHY010000002.1, read as the reverse complement.
AGTCATGGGGATCGTTATGTTCAGGTTTTTTGCGTCTGTCGCTTTCTGCGGGGCGAGCGTTTCGGTATTTCTGCTCCAGTCCGTCGGCCAAAGACCGCCCACGCCGGCTGCGAAACTCGCGCCTGATTACAACTGGTCAATGACTCCGGGCGCAGAGTTGGGTCAACCGGGCAGCAAGACTGTCAGCCTCGCAGCCTGCCCGCCGGGTGTGAAAGGAAACGAGCCCGAATATTGGATCCTCATCAATGGGTCGGAAGCCGCCAAGGTCACGGGGGGAACCTGTGCCGGTGACGGCCGCCCCGGCACGCTGCAGTTTGTGAGCCAGCGTCCGCACGCCAGGGGAGAAACTCTCTCCAGCGCCTCCAGCGGATTGCAGGAAGCTTTAATCGCGGCGCGATTTACTCCGACGAACCCAACCGGCACCTCGCAATCCGGAAAAGTCATTGTGCCGCCCGGAGAGTACAGGGCTTACGCGAGAATTTCGATTCGCGCCGCCAACCTCACCGTCGATTTCTCGGGATCGATCGTCGAGTGCTGGATGAACGACACCTGTATCTATGTCGGCGATCCTGCGAATTCCAATGCCTACGAAGACATAACCTTGATCAATCCCCGTGGACGCCCGGCTTTTCCGAACGGCCAAAAGCCATTTATTGAAGTCAACGCGCAGAAGACCCGGCTGTTTAACGTTTCAACCAGGATCAATGCAGGAGGCGGAACATTCAGCAGCTATGTGCAGGTGGACGACGATCAGGCCTTTCTGCTGGATGGACTGGATACGACCCTAGGCGGCGGAGCCGGCAGCTTCGGATTGCGCTGCGACGCCACGATATGCAACCCGGTGATTTATGCCCCTGGACCGTTCGCGACTTTCCCCGGAGTGGGCTGGCTGAAACACCTGAATATCGGCATCCAATGCGCCGGCAACGGAATCGACTGGCAGGCCGGTAATACACTGCGAATCTCCGACAGCGTGATTCAGGGTTTCGCCCAATACGGTGTCCGCGCCGGCACGAAACGAGGCGGATACGGCGGCTTCGATCTGGACAATGTGTACGAAGAAGTCGGCAGCTGTAAGAATCCAGCCGGGAGGATTGGGCAAGCCGGCGTGATCGCGCAAGGCAGCACGGTGAGAATTCACGGCGGAGAAGCTCCCACCGGGTGGGTTCCGCGCTTCGCCTCGAGCGGAAATACCGACTATCGCTATTACATCGTGGCCCGGCACGCAAAGTTTGGAGCGTCAAATCCGCTCTACGCCGGACGAGCCCTTACAAATGAAGCGGGCAAAATCGTCGTGACCACTGCCGATATCGCCGGCGCCGAGAGTTTTGACTTGCTGCGGGTGACCGCGATCGGCGGCCAGCGCGACCAGGCGCCTTACGGAATCGGAAACTTTGCCGTCCTCACAAATGTCTCCCGCGCCTCGGCCTGTTCAAACGGGGTGTGCACTTTCACCGACACTCAGGCCGCTCCGCAGTCCTACAAAGTGGCAGTTCCCACATATTTTCCCTTGCTCGACTTCTGGCCGGGAAATCTGGTGCTGAGTTCGAGCGGTGATTCCAACAGCGTGTTGGCAGGCGCGCGAGCCTGGATGGACAGCGCTCCCGCCAGCGTAGTAGCGGTCCAGGGATCAACCGCGCCCGCGTTGATCGCAGCGAATTGCGATTCGCTCTCGGGATGGACGCCGTTATGGATAAGCTGCTACTCCGCCATGGCCCCGACTTCTTTTTTTCAGCAGGGAGCATTTCTCATGGCGGTGAAACCGAATTCGGATGCCGGGCAGTGGACGAACCTCAAAGGCCGCATGAATTTTTCCACTGTGGGGACAGGTCCCGGCCACATCATTACGCTCTCCGATTCCAACTTCCAAAAGACCATCGCAACCGCAAACAACCGCCCATCGAACGATGCCAACGACGCATTCATCGGCTATGACCAGGGTGACGGCAACCCGACTCATGTCGGAATCAGCTTCGGCGCGCCGCAATCCATCTCCAACTACATTGGAAATGTCGGAGACGGGAAGAAGTGGCTGGAGCGGCTTACCTCGACGCTCAAAATGTTCACCGTTCCAGTTTCAATTCCATCGCTCCCGCCCGTCCACGCCTCGGATCCCTGCATCGCCGGCACGGAAACCTGGGACTCCAATTTTGTCTACGTATGCGTAGCTAAAAACACCTGGAAGCGCTCGCCCCTTGCATCCTGGTAAGTGTCATCCGGAGCGGAGCGGAGTCGAAGGACCCCTATAAGCTTTGCGACACCAAAGTCGTGGGATTTTCCTGTCACGAACACCAAAGTGGAATCACCCGAGAAGAGAGTAGGGGTCTTTCGACTGCGCTCAGGATGACACTAGGAACCGGCCGAAGCCACTTTTGCCTTCACTGCGGAAAATCCAGAGCCGTTCACCTTCAGCAACAAATCCGAAATAACTTCATGATCCGCTGGTTTGGAGAAGTAATAGCCTTGAGCAAAACCGCAGTCCAGCGCCTTGAGTTGGTTCACGTGCTCTTCCGTTTCGGCGCCCTCTGCCACCGTGGTCAAGCCCATGGTCTGCGCCAGCATGATGATGACCTGCACGATCTTGTGACTCTCCGCATCGCTATCCATGTGCGAGATGAAAGCGCGATCGATCTTCAGTGAATCCACTGGAAACTGTTGCAGGCGGCTGAGCGATGAATATCCGGTGCCGAAATCGTCCACGCTCAGGCGCACCCCGAGAGCTTTCAGTTCGCCGAGCACCGAAGCTGCCTTCTCGGGATCGCCCATGGCGATGGTTTCGGTAATTTCCAACTGCAGATGTTTTGGGTCCAGTCCAGTCTGCGCCAGAGTCTCTCCAATTCCTTTCGCCAGGCTGGGATGCGCAAACTCTTTGGAGGTAATGTTGACGCTCATGCTCAGCGCCGGCTCGGCGGGAAACTGCGTCTGCCACGTGCGCAGCTGTTCGCAGGCCTCGCGCAACAATACTCGGTTCATGGGAATAATCAGGCCGGTCTCATCTGCTACCGCAATGAACGCGATAGGTGCGAGCAACTTATCTCCATGTTGCCATCGCGTCAGCGCCTCAAAACCCGTGATCCTGCCCGTCTTAAGCGAAACAATGGGCTGGTAGTGAGTTCTAAACTCACCGAGCTCCAGGCCCTTGCGCAGCTCCGTCTCCAGTTCGAGGCGCCGCACTGCGCCCTCGTGCATGGCTGTGTCGAAAACTTCGCAGCGTGCCTTCCCGGCTCGCTTGGCCCGGTACATCGCGATGTTCGCGTCGCGCAGCAGATCTTCAGCATGGGCACACGTCGGCGTACTGAACGCGATCCCCACGCTTGCATTGACCACAATTTCATACCCTTGCACCGTAAAGGGTACGGCCAGCCGGCTCTGCAGCCGCTCCGCGACCCGGATGGCATCGCTGGGATTTCGGATGTCTTCCAGAAGGATGGTGTATTCATCGCCGCCCAGGCGGGCTAACGTGTCGTCCTTCGATGGGCCCAGTTGGGGACGCGCTATCGTGTCTATCTCGCGCAGCGACGCGGTCAGCCTCTGGCCGATTTGAATCAGAACTTCGTCCCCAACTTTGTGCCCCAGGCTGTCATTGAAGACCTTGAACTCGTCGATGTCGATGAACAGAACGGCGAACTTGTAATCGGTGTGGCGCTTCGAGAGCACCAGGGCGCGCTGCAAGCGGTCGATGAACAGGGCGCGGTTGGGCAGGTTGGTCAGACCGTCATGGAACGCGTTATGCGCCAGCATCTCCTCGGCGCGTTTGCGTTCGCTGATATCGCGGTTAACGATGACCAGCTTTTCCGTCTCCCCTTTTGCATTGCGAATCGCGCTGGCCGTCGATTCCAGAATCCGCCACGAACCGTCCTTGTGGCGAATCCGGTATTCCATTCGCTGCCCCTGACCCGTGGCACGGGCCTTGTGCGCCGCTTCCACCACGCGCTGGCGATCATCCGGATGAATCTGCTCGATCGACGAAGTCGACTTCAACTCGTCGGCCGAGTAGCCCAGGACGTTGCGGTACGAAGGACTGTTGTAAATCCGCTTGCCGGCGCCATCTACGACGGCAATCATGTCGGCGGCGTTTTCGGTGATCAGTTGAAAAAGCTGGTCGCGCTCGGCCAGTTGGCGGCGCATGCGTTGCAATTGAAGATGCTGGTAGAGGGTGTAAATGTCGAACAACATTACGACGAAGGCCAGCCCGCGCACCCACTCTTTCAGGTCTGTCCAGTACGTGCCCTCGGTCTGCGGATGTAACTGAAAATAGGTTAAAGAGACAATTCCGAAGGTCAGGACTAGAGTGACGACGACCGCCAGCCCCCATAGCCACCATTCGCGTCCCTCGATTTGCCATCGCTGGATCGGGGTCGCTGCAGGCTGGTTCTCGTCAAGGATGGGAAATTCTTTCGCGGTCATCCACCGGTCTCGACTCTCGTCACAGAGACGATTCTAGACTGGTAGAATTGGCGCGAAAGTTACCGAAGTTTAGACCTAGCGGCGCTCAAAACATCCTTCGACATCTGCAAGTTAGAAGTCAATGCGCCGGCACCAAAGGCAAAATCAGCGCCGAGGGATGCTCGGCGTCGTGATAAATCGTATTGGTCGCGGAAACGAAGCTCCTGGCGAATGCGGGATCTTCGCCGGTGTTCAGGTTGCGGTCGAAACGGGGAAAATTGCTGCTGGAAATCTCCAAGCGCAACGTGTGCCCCTTGAGAAACACGTTGCTGGTCGACCACAAATCCACCGTGAACTTGTAAACCTGTCCGGGATTCATAAGAGTGGCCTTCTCCCGCGAATCCCGATAACGGGCACGAATAATTCCTTCCGTGAGATTTTGCGCAAACCCGTCCGGCCCCACATCCACCAGCTTGGCAGTGAAATCGGTATCGACGGCCGAAGACTTGGCAAAAAGTTCAAGGCTCACCGGCCCGGTGACTTCCGTGTCCTGGGTAAATGCCGGTGTGCTGTAGATCAGGACGTCGTCGCGACCCTCCACCGGACGCTGATCGCGAGGACCGGGCGCCAGGTGCTGCGCATCGCAACACAGCGGGCCACCGGTCGTGGGCACCGGATTCGAAGGATCATAGATGTAGTGGTCCGCCGGTTCCGATCGCGGAGATGCGGTCGAAAGGCTGCCGTCTCCGCGCAGCGAGTTCGCGCTCTTCGCGGAGTGCAGGAAATATTTAGTGCTCTGGGCGCGCGCCAGCGGCCAGTCATCTTCTTCCCGCCATTGATTTAGTCCCATGACGAAAAGCTTTACTGGTTTTCCCGCAAACTCGTTCTGGACGCCCTTGAACAGATAGTCATACCACTTCAACGTGATTTCGCTTTCATCGAATTCGGCCGCGGCCGGTCCGAAGTCAACGTCGCCGATCTTTCTGCCGCCACCCGCATGACCTCCGATGGTCACATAAAGATGTTGACCCTTGCGCGCCGCATCGCTTCCCCCGTGCGCCTTGATTCCCAGGTAGTTACGCAGCGATCCGCCCTGAAAAATGTCGTACCAGGCCACAATGCTCAGCGCCGGAACGTTGATGTCGTCGAAATGCTCTTCAATCGAGATCTGTTTCCAGTACTGGTCGTAGGTAGGATGGGCCAGCCAGTCCAGATAGTACGGAGCCAAAGACGCGGTGGAGGCCGGCGCCGCTGCCGGCTCCGAAAAGTTGAACAGCGGATAGTTAACCAGGGGCAGCGTCCACGCGCCTCCCAGGGCATTGGTATTTTTCTGTACGGCGCGGTCGAAAGTATCTTGCGCCAGCCCCGACGTCCAGGACTGGTTGAACCACTGCTCGAAGGCGCCGCCCTGGTAGGTCCAGTTTTCGTGATAATTACTGGCGGTTACGATCGGACAAATACCGGCCAGGTGCGGGGGATGCGCGATCGCCGCCAGCATCTGGGTCGCGCCCACGTAAGATCCACCCCACATGCCGACTTTGCCATTGGAATAGGGCAGCGCCGCGGCCCACTCGACGGTGTCGTAGCCGTCGTTCGGTTCATGCTTGAAGGTGTACCACTCTCCGTCGGAAGTGTAACGGCCCCTCACGTCCTGAATGATGACCACATATCCCGTCGCCGCCGCCTTGTAGGCAAAAGCCACTCCTCCGCTCTTGTTGTACGGAGTGCGCTGCAGCAAAACCGGGAACTGCCCGTCCGCCTTCGGCCGGTAAATGTCAGCACGCAGAATCACGCCGTCGCGCATGGTGGCGGTCACGCCTCGCTCCACGGTTACTTCGTAAGATTGGACGGCGTGAAGTAAGGAAGCAGGCAGAATCAAGGCAAGAACGGCGGCACAGAATGCAGTTCTGCGTAGCATGGGCAGGTCCTCGTGATTACGCCGAATAAGGTATCAATTTTTGGGTTGCGGACAAAATCTCGCTTATTCGTAGCGGCGTAAATTGCAAACCGCGAAAAGAATTGTCATTCCGAGCGCGGAAATTATCGCGCGATGAATCTGCTGTTTCCCCGCCGCCAGCCAGCAGATTCCTCGCCATTCTCGCGCCAATGCATCACCGCTACTTCCCCGGCGGCCCCAGCCGGTGAATCTGATTGAGCAAGGCCTGCGGCGAAACCGGGCGTCCCAGGAAATCCTCCATCAGCCTTCGCGAGTCACGTTCTGATCCGTATCGCAGCAAATGCTCCTGCAGCCACGGATACCAGCGTGGATCGCCAGTATCGAACGGTCCCAAAGCTTCGCGGATGCGCTGACGCATCTCCGCAGTTAAGACCGCGCCCAGCCCGTAGTTCATCATGTATCCGGGAATATCGATCAATTGCTCGCGCAGGGCCCACCACGACAACTCGGGATGCGAAACGATGTGAAGATAGTGGTTTGTAATCTCGCTCCACAAGACATTCGGGTCCGTGCCCGGATCCCGCAGCATTCTCAGTTCGAACAGCGACCAGGCAACGTCCAGCACCACTACGGAATAGAGAGCACGCAATGAAACTTGCTCGGAAGTAGCTTTTCCCAGGTAGCGCTGCTGCCACGCGGGCTCATAAGTGCTCCAGCCCGGAACGTCGGCGAAGGCTTCAACAAAAAGATCGCCCGGCCAGTCAACGAATGCCGGACGATTGCGAATCGCGGTAAGGTTCACCACGTGTCCGTTCTCGTGCACCAGTTCATTCAGCACGAACAACCCACCTCTAGCGTAAGGAGCGGAGACACGGGCGATGGTAGGCTGCCAGGCGCCGTCGATCATCCTGCCGTGGATCACGAAGTCGGTGTAAGCCAGCGGCGCTTTACCTGGTCTGGGATCGAGATCGTATAACGTGCCCGATTGTTTGAGGTCTAGCCCGAGGTCCTGGTAGAAACGCTGATTAATCGGCTGCAGTGATTCGCGCGGCACGGCTTTGGCGAGCACGCGGTCCGCCTCGGCGCCCGCATAGCTGAAGCTCCACGGTTCAACCGGCTGCTCCGGATTCGCCTGGCGCCAGGCATCGAGAATCTGCTCCAGCCAGCGTTCGACGTCGGCCGTGTTCACTCCGGCGTCGCGCGCGGCGGCATCGACCTCGGAGCCGTGCTTTGTCGCATCGGCGGCCGCCAGCGCGATCAGGCGGCGATAGGGACTGTCCGGCTCGTTGTTGCCGTTGATCGCGTGCCACAAGGGAGCCAGCGCCAGGAATACCGCCTTGCGCCGCTCCGGCTCGTCGATCTCATGCAGCAAGTCGAGCACCGACTGGCGATTGATCTTTTCGCCCTCAAACATGACGTTGTTGGCATTTTCAGTGAAACAGACCAGCAACGCCGTCCGCAGGGCTGCATAATCCAGGTCCTTCCGGCTGGCTTCCTGGCATTTTCCACCCGGGCTGAAAGGCGCGGAGATCGTTTCCGAGAGTGTCGCGAACTGCTTGCGCATGGTAGCCACGGCTTTCGAGTCATTCTCAGAAAGGCCCTCAGCAGGCAGTTTCGCCACGCGCTCAGAAAATTCCGAGCGTTTCTCACGATAGACCTTCTCCCAAGCGGCGCGATCTTTTCCTCGATAGCTGGTAAACAAACCGGAATCGATGGTGGTGATGACACTGGCGGCGTCGGTCACATCGCCGTAGATGTTCTCCACTTCTCCGACTTGTTTGGAATCGGCAGTCATGCCGGCGAATGCAACCGTAGCGAAACCGCCGAGAAGAAGAAGGCAGGCAAGATGTTTCGTCATAAAATTGATAGATCCGGAAAGCGTTCGAATGGAGCACGGGCGTCCCGCCCCGTCCGGTGGGCGGAAACGCCGGGCCTCCCTCGGGAACAGACAGCGGCCCGCCGCGGCACCCCCGAATTGTAAATATTCTCCGACTGCAGTGTCGATTTTGCCCGCCATCCGTCGATCTATTTAGCATCCCGAAGTTGAGTAGCGGGTGCCTGCCGGAGGGCTGTAAATTTTTATCCGGTAGCAAGATTTTATTCCCGTGAAATGTCGATTCGGATGTCGGTCGCTCGACATATCTATGGAGACTTGGAATGAAATACATGTTGCTGATTTATACCGATGAACAAGCCTGGACCGAAGCCGAGCGGGCGGAATGCTACGGCGAGTCCACTCAACTGGCTCATCAACTCAAGTCCGATGGGCAATTTCTGGCCACTTCTCCCCTGCAGCCAGCCGCGACCGCAAGCACGGTCAAAGTCAGAAATGGTAAGCGCCTGGTGACCGATGGACCTTTCGCGGAGGCTCGCGAACAACTGGGCGGCTATTTTCTGGTGGAGGCCAGGAATATCGACGAGGCGCAGGATATTGCCGGACGGATTCCGGGTGCACGCAAAGGGGCAGTCGAGATCAGGCCACTGTTGGAGGTTCCAGGCTTGCCGGCGGCTTAGGAAGAAACATAGGCGGCGCGGGTGTCCGCGAACTCCACGGCACGGATACCGCCCTGCAGACGGACGCAAGGCACGACGCAGAGGGGAGCTGGCAAGGTGAGATCTCAGTGAATTAGCAGAATCCCAGGCGCAGTTTCTGAATCCAATCAGACTATTAACGATCACCGCCGGGGCGGAGCTCGAAGTCGTAATTCCAGTTTTTGCGGTATGGCGACGGATAAGCATTTTTATTGACATCATCCGCGCACAGTAACTAATTGATTCAATTGGTCTTGTTGGCTTTGGTGAGGGAGAGTCATGGCGAAGAGAATGATCCTGATGTTGGGCGTGATGGCAATCCTGCTGTCCGTCCTCGGCTTCTTTAAGTTTAGGCAGGTCCAGACCGCCGTACAGGCTGCCGCCTACACCCCGCCTCCAGAGGCGGTAACCAGCGTGGTTGCGAAGCAGGAAGTTTGGCCGGCGACGACAGGCGTGATCGGCACCATGGAAGCGGTTCGCGGGGTGATGGTCAGCGCTGACCTTCCCGGATCCGTAACGCGGATCAATTTCGAATCCGGCAAAACAGTAAAAGAGGGGGACGTGCTGGTTGAGCTCGATACCCGCGAGGAGCGGGCCCAACTGGCTTCTCTCGAAGCCCAGCGCGATCTCGCGAAGGTGAATTTTCAACGGAATCAGGAACTGGTCAAGGAGGGCGTGATCTCGAAGTTGGAGTATGACCAGGCTACGGCGCAGCAGAAACAAACGGAAGCCAACGTGGCGCAGATCCGGGCCACGATCGAACGCAAGACGATTCGGGCGCCCTTCTCCGGCACGCTCGGCCTCCGCAAAGTCAATCTGGGCCAATATCTCTCCGCGGGCAGTGCAATAGTTGAACTCCAGGCCCTCAATCCGATTTATGTCGACTTTGGTTTACCGCAGCAGGCATTAGGCCAGGTGCAAGTCGGGCGCAGCCTGCGGGTTACCTCCGACGACCTCCCGGGCAAGGTGTTCACCGGTCGGGTAACCGCCATTGATTCGGTCGTGGACCAGACCACGCGAAATGTCCAGGTACAGGCGACTCTGCCCAATCCGCAAGGAAGACTGCAGCCTGGCATGTTCGTGCAGGTAGAGGTGGCTCTGGGGACCGATCGTTCGGTGGTCACGCTGCCGGCTTCCGCAATTGCGTATGCCCCGTATGGCGACTCGGTTTTCGTGATCACTGATCTCAAAGATCCCAAGGGCCACACCTACCGGGGCGTTCGCCAACAGTTCGTCAAGCTCGAAGGATCACGCGGCGACCAGGTGGCAGTAGTTTCGGGTTTGCGCGCGGGTGATGAAGTCGTGACGTCGGGCGTCTTCAAGCTGCGCAACGGCGCCGCCGTCCAGGTCAACAATTCGGTCCAGCCGGGAAACAATCCCGCTCCTAAGCCCGAGGACAGTTAAACATGAAGTTCACCGATCTATTCATCAAGCGACCGGTCCTGGCGATGGTCGTCAGTCTGGTGATCCTGATCGCCGGCCTGCAGTCCATCCGTTCGTTGAGCGTGCGGCAGTACCCTCGCAGCGACATCGCGGTGGTGCTGGTTTCGACGACCTATGTCGGCGCCAACGCCGACCTGGTTCGCGGATTCATCACCACCCCACTGGAGCGCGTGATTGCCAGCGCGGACGGCATCGACTACATGGAGTCGTCGAGCGCTCAGGGCCTCAGCACCATCACCGTCCACCTCAAGCTCAACTACGATACCAACGCCGCGCTCACCCAGATCCAGGCGAAAGTCGCCCAGGTGCGCAACGACCTGCCTCCGGAAGCTGAAGCGCCGGTGATCGATTTGCAGACCGCGGACAACGAATTTGCCGCGATGTACATCGGCTTCTCCTCGCCTGACCTCGACCAGAACCAGATCACCGATTATCTGACCCGCGTCGTACAGCCCAAGCTAAGCGCCATCAGCGGAGTGCAGCGCGCCGACATCCTCGGCGATCGCACCTTCGCCATGCGAATCTGGCTCAAACCCGACAAAATGGCGGCGCTTGGAATTTCACCCTCCGCGGTCCACGATGCCCTCGCGCACAACAACTATCTTTCCGCGTTGGGGAGCACCAAAGGCTCGATGGTCTCGGTCAACCTGGTTGCCAACACCGATCTTCGAACCGCGGACGAATTCAAGCAGCTCGTGGTGAAGAATAATAACGGTGTGGTGGTGCGACTTGGCGAGATTGCCGACGTCGTGCTCGGCGCCCAGAACTATGATTCGGAAGTCCGCTTCAACGGGGAAAACGCGACCTTCGTGGGCATCTGGGTCCTTCCCACGGCGAATGCGCTCGACGTTATCAAGCAAGTTCGAGCCGCTGTTCCCGGCATCCAGGCAGAATTGCCTACGGGGATGAAGGTCGGCATTCCTTACGACTCGACCGAATACATTCAGGATGCCATCAACGAAGTGCTCAGGACTTTAACCGAAACCCTGCTCATCGTTGTCGTCGTCATCTTCCTGTTCCTGGGCTCGATGCGCTCGGTGCTTATTCCGGTTGTTGCCATTCCAATCTCGCTGATTGGCGCAGTTTTCCTGATGCTCACGTTCGGCTTCACCATCAACCTGCTGACCCTGCTGGCGATCGTGCTCTCGGTAGGTCTGGTGGTCGATGACGCCATCGTGATGGTGGAAAACGTCGAGCGGCACATCCAGCTGGGAAAGACGCCCTACCGCGCCGCCATAGATGCCGCGCGAGAACTGGTCGGCCCGATCATCTCGATGACGATCACGCTGGCCGCTGTGTATGCGCCCATCGGTATTCAGGGCGGCTTGACTGGCGCCCTCTTCCGGGAGTTCGCCTTCACTCTCGCCGGAGCTGTCATCGTCTCCGGAATCGTGGCGCTGACGCTTTCTCCGATGATGGGATCGAAGCTGCTGCGCGCAGGCGATACTGAGCGCGGCTTCGCGGGTTGGGTCAATCGCCGGTTCAATAGCGTCCGCCGGGCCTATGAACGCACTTTGACTTCGACGCTGCACTACCGGCCCGTGGTTCTGACCGTATGGGCCATCGTAGCTGTACTGATGATTCCGTTCTACATGTTCTCACAGCGCGAGTTGGCGCCCGCCGAGGACCAGGGAGTCGTGTTCGGGGTGATCCAGGCTTCTCCCAACTCGACCATCGATCAGACCCGGCTTTACACCAATCAGGTTTACGACGTTTATCATTCGTTTCCTGAGAGCCAGAGCATTTTCCAAATCACGTCCCCGACCGGCGGCTTTGGTGGCATGGTGACCAAGCCCTGGAGCGAACGGAAAAAAACCGCGCAGCAGCTTCTGCTCGAATCCACCGGTCCGCTCTCGAAGATCGCCGGAATTCGCGTGATCCCTCTGACTCCCCCACCGTTGCCCGGCGGCGGAGATTTCCCTGTCGATTTCGTGGTGGCTTCGCCGGCCGAACCGCAGCAACTGGTCGCCTTCGCCAAGCAACTGGTGGCGAAAGCTTTCGCCAGCGGTCTCTTTATCTATGCCGACTCCGATCTGAAATATGACCAGCCGCAGACCGAGGTCGTCTTCGATCGCGACAAGCTGCGCTCCCAGGGCGTCGACCTGAGCCAGGCCGGACAGGATCTCTCCACTCTGCTGGGCGGAAACTATGTGAACCGTTTCAGCATTCAGGGCCGAAGCTACAAGGTCATTCCCCAGGTCAAACGCGCCGAGCGTCTGACCGCGGATCAGCTTTCGCAAATCTACGTTACGGGATCGCAGGACAAACTGGTGCCGCTTTCGACTTTCGCCTCCTTGAAGACCACGACCGAGCCGCGTGAGTTGAAGAAATTTCAGCAGCTCAACGCGGTCCGCATTCAAGGCGTCGTGCCGCCGGGAGTGCCGCTGGATCAAGCGCTGCGAGTGCTTGAAGATGAAGCCAAAACGATTCTGCCTCAGGGTTTCACGGTTGATTATGCCGGTGAATCGCGGCAGCTTCGCACGGAAGGCAGCAAATTCCTCGGCACCTTCCTGTTGTCCGGCATCCTGATCTACCTGGTGCTGGCGGCGCAATTTGAAAGCTTCCGCGATCCCTTCATCATTCTCGCAGGATCGGTCCCGCTCGCCATCTCGGGAGCACTGCTGTTCTCGTTCCTCGGGCTGACGACGCTCAACATATACAGTCAGGTGGGTCTGATTACGCTGGTTGGCCTGGTGTCTAAAAACGGAATCCTTATTGTGGAGTTTGCCAACCACTTGCAGGAGACCGGCAGGGACAAGCTTGCAGCCATCATCGAAGCCAGCGAAACCCGGCTCCGACCGATTCTGATGACCACGGCCGCCACCGTAATCGGTCACTTCCCGCTGGTGCTGGCCAAGGGACCCGGAGCAGGAGCGCGCAACAGCATCGGCATCATGCTGGTCAGCGGCATGATTATCGGAACGCTGTTTACCCTGTTCATCGTGCCATCGATTTATATGCTCGTGGCTCGGTCGCACTCGCACGATCTGGAAGAAGGCGAGACGCCTTCGCAGAACGAACTGGAACCGGCGGAAGCCGCATTCTAGCTAGGACGATCACGTGGGGACAGCCGCCCTCGGCTGTCCAGCGGAGCAGAGCTCCGCTCTCCACGTGATTCGTGCCGGCTTCAGGCTCGCCAGTAGCGGTCGATTTCTTCCAGCGTGCGCCCCTTCGTTTCTGGGACCACGCGCCATACGAAAAGAAATGCGGCGATCGAAACTGTCGCATACAACAGAAACGTCCCCGGCGCCGTAAGTGCGTTGACCAGCGACAGAAAAGTCAGTGTAACCACCAGCGTACCGCACCACAGAAAGATGGTCGCGACTGACATGGCACGTCCTCGTATCCGCGTGGGACAGATTTCCGCCATCATCACCCAGGTCCCGGTTCCCACACCCACCGCGAAGCACGCCACGTAAGTAAGAACGAAAATCAACACCACCATAGCCGGCGCCTGAAAATGAATGGCCGCGGCAACGGCAATCAGTGACAGCGCCATTCCTCCGAACGCCGACATCAGCAGAGGCTTGCGGCCCGCACGATCGATCAGCGACATTCCGAGAATCGTGGCGATGAAATTGATCGCTCCAATCACTACGTTGGCCCAAAGCGCGGTCGTAGCCGTTTGATGCGGCACGTGCTCCAGGAAAACCAGCGATCCGTAGTAGATGATCGTATTGATGCCGGTGAACTGGCTAAACAGGGCAATCAGGATGGCCACTACCAGCGGCTTCCTGAAAGCGGGATCGAGCAGATTTCCACTTTCTTCGGCGATGGCCTCACGGATGTTCTTGATCTCAGTGCCGGCGGCTTCAGAACCGACCATCTGCGCGAGGAAGTGTTCAGCCTCGCGGTCCCGGCCTTTCTGCAGCAGCCAGCGCGGGCTCTCGGAAATAAACAGCAGCGCAATGAGAAAACAAATCGATGGCACCGCGGCAGACGCAAACATCCAGCGCCAGTTGGCGGGTCCCGCGCCGGTGAGCAGATAGTTGACGCTGTAGGAGAGTAGGATGCCGATGACAATCGCGAGCTGGTTCAAACTCACCATTAGCCCCCGGCTCTTCGCCGGAGAAATCTCCGCGATATAAAGCGGCGAAAGCGTGGAAGCGATTCCAATGGCCAACCCGCCCAGCACGCGGGCAATCACGAACTGGGTTAAATCGCGCGGCAGAGCCGATCCGAGCGAGGAAAGAGTAAACAGCGCGGCGGCGGCGATGAGGACTTTTTTCCTGCCGAATCGGTCGCTCGTAAAAGCCGCCAGGCTGGCTCCGACAACGCATCCCAGAAGCAGGCTGCTGGCCGCGATTTCGGTTTGCGAATCGCTCAATGCGAACTGGCCCTTCAGAAAGACAATCGCGCCGTTGATCACCGCGGTGTCAAAGCCGAACAGCAGGCCGCCAATCGCCGCCACCGCTGCCGGAAGATACAGGTATCGCGCGGAACCTTGTTGAGCCTCAGGCATAGGATCGTCGCCGCCGCGTCAGATCTTCAGCAGCCCTTGCTGCAGAAATACCAATCCAGCCGCGCCAGCCACTCCGCCGTAGCCGACCTGGCTCTGAAACACGATTGGAACTTCGCGCCCCAGCAGAATGCGGGTACGTTGCGCGACTTCGGCGCGAATGGGAGCCAGCAGTTGCGGACCGGCTTCGGCGATGTTGCCGCCGATAATCAAAACTTCGGGGTCGAAGATATGCAGAACACTTACCAGAGCGCCGGTCAGATATTCCAGAGCGCGGTCCAGGACGCAGCTTGCGCTTTCGTCTCCTTCAGTGGCAGCGCGAAAAATGGCTTCCGTACTGGGTGGCTGGCCTGACGCGCCGGCGGCCAACTTCGCTGGCGCGGCACGGTGCAGATGGGCCAGGTAATCAGATTCGATGGCACGTGACGAAAATCGGGTTTCCACGCAGCCGCGATTTCCGCAGATACACAAGCCGCCATGCAGATCGAGTGTCATGTGTCCCAGGTGGCCCGCGGCTCCGGAGGCTCCGCGCAGAATCACGCCATCCACCAGCGCTGCTCCTCCGATCCCGGTGCCCAGGGTCAGCAGAACCACGTTTCGCTTTCCACGTGCCGCACCCCACAGCACTTCCGCGATCAGCGCTGTGCGAGCATCGTTGTCGGCGTAGAGCGGCAGGACTCCGGGCTCGATCACGTCCGCCAGGAGACGCCCCTCAAGAAAAACCAGGTCCCCGGGCAAACTGTTTACGCGAGAAGTCGCGGTATCGATGACACCCTTGCATCCAATGCCGATTCCACGAGCCTGCGACTTGGCTTGCTGCAGCACGAGATGTACAAAATCGTGCAGGGCCGACGGTGTGCGTGGCGAGGGTTGGTGAAAACTCTCGACCAGGTTTCCGCCCGCGTCTACGAGCGCGGCTTTGATCGCAGTAGCGCCAATATCCACGCCAATTGCAAAGGCTTGATCCTGCGAAGAGTGGGTAGGGTCGGCGCTCACGATCGTTGTGCATTATACGCACTCTGTGCCATCCTAGTGAGCCACTCTGGCGGCAGCATTTTGGCTGCGGATTGCTCCGCGCAGCCGACGGAAAGGAATTTCGTGGATCATCCAGCCGAAACCCGTAACCCGACAGGCGCCAGCCTGGCGTTTTACGAACGCGCCATGGTCGCGTTGCAGGAATTGAAAACCACTGAGTCCGAAGTGATACAGAAAGCCGCCGAGCTTTGCGCCGATCGCATCGCGCGCGGTGGCCTGGTTTTTCTCTTTGGCAACGGCCATTCCCGGATGATGTGCGAGGAAATGACTCCACGCCAGGGCTGCTTCCCTGGTTTCGTGGCCCTGGTAGAGTTGGCGCTCTCGAACCACGCCTCCATCGTGGGTGCAAACGGACTGCGTCCACCGCTCTACCTGGAGAATTATGAAGGTTATGCCGAGCAAATCCTTAAGGGATTTCATTTCGGACCGGATGACGCCTTCATCGTAATCTCCACCAGCGGAATTCGGCCGGTCGTCGTGGAAGCGGCCATGGGTGCGCAGCGGCGTGGCTTGCCGGTGATCGCCATCGTGTCGAAGGCGCATTGCGAACAGGCCAAAGCGGCTCATTCATCCGGCAAGAAGCTCATCGATTGCGCTGACCTCATCATCGACAACAAGTGCCCGCCGGGAGATTGTGTCATCGAGCTCGAAGGTCTGGAGTGGAGGACGGGCCCGGTGTCCACCATTACGGGGGCGATGATCATCAACATGATTCGCTGCGCTACCGCGGAGGCGCTGCTGGCCCGCGGCATAAGGCCGGTGGTGTTGCCCAGCCATCAATTCGTCGGCAACACCAGCGCGGCCACGCAACTGGAGGCGTTCTACGAGGCCTACCGCAAGAGTCTGAAACATTTGTTTGAGTAAACCCATTCGACTAAATACGTGGACGAAGTACTCTTAATTACGGGCTCATCCGGAATCGCGGCAGCGGTGGCACGCATGTGGGCCGCGGAGGACTCGGTATTTGTTTTTGGCGTCAACGAAAACGAGTGCCGCACTCTCGCCGATGAACTCGACGCCGGCTATGCGGTGGTAGATGTGCGCGATGACGCGGCCGTCAAGCGCGGCATCGCCGAGTGCCTCGACCGCTACGGACAGATCGATGCGCTTATGAATGCCGCCGGCATCAGCGCCCGTTCACTGGGGGACGGCCCACTGCACCAGTGCAGCTCCGACGCCTGGGACAAGGTGATGGAACTCAATGCCAAGGGCACATTCCTGATGTGCCGCGAGGTTCTTGCACTGTGGACGAAAAACCATCAGGCCGGAGTCATCCTTAATACCGGCAGTGTGCTGGCGCGTCATCCCCAGCGCGATTACTTTGCCACCATTGGATACGCCGCCAGCAAGGGAGCGGTTGAAGGGATGAGTGTGGCGGCAGCCGCCTACTACGCGCCGGAGGGTATCCGCATTAACGTAATTGCGCCGGGACTGGTGCACACGCCGATGACGGCTCGCGCTCAGGGCAACGCGGAAATCAATGACTATATGGTCCACAAGCAGCCCCTGCGCAAAGGTATGCTGACTGCGGAAGACATTGCCAAGACTGCGTGCTTTTTGCTGCGACGCGATTCCAGTCCGATCACGGGTCAGATCCTGAACGTCGACGCCGGATGGACGGTGAGTGAATGACCCCGAGCAAGGTAAAGAAATCAGCGGCGACTACAAACTCCTCGACACGCCGGAAACCTTTACAGACCACGGTCGTCGGCAGTTATCCCTTTCCTGGCTGGCTGGAATTTGCTTCAGCTCACCTTGACCAATTCGGCGCTGCGGATATCGAGGAATTAAGGAATGACGCAGTCATCGTAGCGGTGCACGATCAGGTTGCGGCCGGACTGGATGTGATTACCGATGGCGAACAGACTCGCTACGATTTCAATTTGTCTTTCTACGGTCAACTGGAGGGGATTCGCGCGACCTCGATTTCTCCGCGCCGCTTCGGGCCGCCCGCCCATGATCAGCGAGGAAAGTACGAGATCACGGGGAAGATCAGTTCCGCGCATGGCTTGGGCGCGGTCGAAGAATTCGAGCGCTTAAAACAAATCGCGCCGCCCGGGCCGGTCCTGAAGGCCAGCGTTCCAGGCCCCTACACTCTCAGCGGCCGGATCAATCCCGGCGGGAATTACAAAAGCCGTTGGGACGTGACCGACGCGCTGATTCCGATTGTTCGAAAAGAGCTTGAACAGCTGGTCGCAGCCGGTTGTGAAGAAATTACGCTCGACGAACCCTCGATGAGTTGTTACGCCCATCGCGAGGATCCTCGGCGTTTTGTCAAAATATTTTCAGAGACGGTCCAGCCTGTAGTCGGCCGCTGCCGCCTGTCCACCCATCTCTGCTTCGGCAACTACAAGGCGCGGGCTGTGGGTTTGCGCCGCTACGCGCCGCTTTTTCCCGCGTTCTTCGAACTTCCGGTTCAGGAAATCCATCTGGAGATGGCCAGCCGCGAATTTGCGGAGATCGAAATCATCCACGAGATCGCTGCGCGAGAGATCGACGTCGCGGTCGGCATCATCGACGTGAAGAGCTACTACATTGAAACGCCCGCCGATGTCGCCGACCGTGTGCGCCTGTGCCTGAAGCATGCCCCGGCGGAGCGCCTCTCGTTCGCGCCCGACTGCGGGTTGAGCCAGACCGCGCGCTGGGCGGCGCGGCAGAAGCTCGCCAACATGGTGAGCGGCGTGGCAATTGTGCGAAAGGAACTGGGGTTGTCGTGATCCGTCCTTTCCGGTCCGGCGACGCGTTGCTCGCCGAGATTCGCGCATGCGACAAACGCGACGGCAACTTCCGTTTGTGGTGGCTGGGGCAGAGCGGCTTCCTGCTGCAATGGCAGGGCATTCACGTATTGCTCGATCCTTATCTCTCCGACTCGCTCACCAAAAAATACAGCCAGACCGACAAGCCGCACGTTCGCATGACCGAATTGGTGATCGATCCCGCCCGGCTTTCTTTCATCGACATCGTCACCTCTTCGCACAATCACACCGACCACCTCGACGCTGACACTCTCGGCCCCATACTGGCGGCAAGTCCGCGTGCCAAGATCGTTGTCGCAGAATCGAATCGTGCTTTTGTTGCGGAGCGCCTGGGCATTGACTCCTCGACCCCCATTGGCCTCGATGACGGCGCTTCGGTTGAAGTGTCGGGCCTTCGATTTTCCGGCGTGGCCTCGGCCCACGAAACCCTGGAACAAGATGAACGCGGCCGGGCGCGCTTTCTCGGCTACGTGCTGCAATTCGGCAACTGGGCGATTTACCACAGCGGCGACACAGTCCGCTATCCGGGTATGGCGGAAAAGCTACAAACTTTCGGGGTGGATGTCGCACTACTTCCCATCAATGGCCGCGCACCCGAAAGAAAGGTGGCTGGAAATCTCTCTGGGCCGGAGGCCGCGCAACTCGCTAAAGATATCGGAGCAGGTCTGGTCATACCGTGTCACTACGAGATGTTCGAATTCAACACGACCTCGCCTGAGGTATTTGTAAGTGAATGCCAACTTCTGCAACAACCGTGCCAGGTTCTTCGCTGCGGCGAACAGTTTGAAAACACCTTCCCAGAGAAATGATCGGGAGGCTGTCCCGCCCTAGCTCATTTGCGGCGTTCCGATGCGCCAACGCAAAGGTTTGCCCGGACTACTCTCCCCCGAGAAACGAATCGTTTGATTGGAACGGGAGAGCGGCTCCGAAGAATCATTGACCCAGAGTTTCCCCATCCGTGCGGCTTCAGAACTCGAGAGCTTCAACCCAACATCCCAGCGTCCGGCAACTGCCGGGGCGTACCATCCTGAGTAGCTGTCCGCGGATTTCTTGAACCCCAGAAGCGGAGATGTAAACTCATACTCCGTCATGGGAAGATCCGGCGCGAAGCTGATTCCACTCTCGTGGAACTCGACGCCCAACAGCTTGGCTGCGCTGTACAGCGGCCAGGCATGCGGATGCATATTCATGACCGGGTAGTCGGTCCAGTTGAATCCCAGGTCGGCTTGCGTCTTGTGATCGGGAGAAGGAGCCTCCGCGAACATGGTCTGCCCGGGATACCGTGAAAGCACTGAGTTGTAATAGTCGGGGCCACTCCAGATGCCGTACCAGATCTCCGGATAAGCCGCGGCGTGCACTGCCAGAGAATTCTTTTTCCACTCATCCCAGGCCATGGCGCCGTCTTCGAGCGCCAGCGCCCAGATCAAGGTCCCATTGATCGACGGCCAAACTCCGCCGTTGGTTAGGATTCCGAAGGGACTCGCCATGGCGGGATCGCCATGACTCTCGAGCATGGCTCCGATGGGAGAGGGTTTGCGCACCAGTTGGTCGAGCGCCGCCACCAGAGTTTTATTCTGCTCCGGAGTCGCCGCGCCGCCGATGATTGCCCAGGGCTGCGGCTCCAGCCATAGCTGGTCTTCTCCGATCCAGCCCAGATGCTGGCCCAGCCAGGCGCGGCGAAACCACCGCCCTTCCCAGAATGCGCGGACTGCCTGGCGTTGGGCTTCTGCCTTCGCGTGCGCTTCGGTCGCGGCTTTCGCGTCCCCGATGTAACTGAGTAGACGAGCGTAATAATCGAGCACATAGCAAGCCATGGCCGCGTTCAGAACGCTCTCGCCATCCCGCCGGACCTCGTCAGCCAGCGCCTGCGGTACATGGCCGACCACGATGTCATCGTTCCAGTCGCCGTTCGAAAGTCGCATCAACCCGTGCTGGCCCACGCCGATACCTTCGACCAGATGCACGAAAGACCGGCGGAGGAGTTCGCGAACGGTTGGGTCAGCTCCGTTTATCTCCCGACGGGGATAACTTGGGATTTTCTCCTCGAGAAACTTCATATCGCGAGTGGCCAGCACATATTCGCTGGCCGCCCAGAGCAGCCACATCTCCATATCGCTGGGACGGTAGACCACCGGCATGGGTACGCCGCTCCCCACAATGCCGTAAGGAATAGATCCATCTGGCTGAATTTCTTTCAGCGTATAGCGAATGATTCCCCGAACTATCTCCGGATTGCTGAAGACGAAAGGCAAGGTGTGTTGCAGCGGATCGCGCGCTGCGCCCTGAAAACCCATGATGTACTGGTACACGTGCCCTTGCGAAAGAATATGTTCGCGGAAAAAGCTGTCGTAAGTTAGGTTGCTGCGAAGGTAATAGTTGTGCCACGAGGTTTCCCTTTCTACCCAAGGCTCGGCAGGCACGTTGAATCGAATGCCGTCATTTTTCCAGGCTGCACTGGAGCGCGACCAGGCACTTGCCGGATCGGCCGTGTACTTTTTCACCAGCTCCGCGATTTCGAATCCTGGCGGCGCATAACCGTAAAGGAAGCAGAGGGTGCGACTCTCCTGCGGCCGTAGTTTCGGCCGGCGCTCAAGCAGAAACGCGCTCGCGGGCCCAGTCGAACCCAGATCGTTGTTCAGGCGGGCGGCCAGTCCTGAGGGATGATCGATGCCGCCGCTGCCAAAGAATGTTGATGCGTCGGTGGAGTAGCCGTCCACGGGACCGTCCAGCGAGGCCAGAAAAGTGGCGGGAGGATCGAGATCTTCCAGCGCTGCTCCTGGCGCCGCATCGGGAGTGGGACCTCCCAGAAATCCGGTCGGATTTTTCCTCAGGTAAGCTTGAAGTTCTTCCCACGCTTGATTGTCATCGGGCGAACGTCCCAGAAATTTTTGCGTTTCTATCAGGCCGGCATTCTTTGGCATGGACTGGAACCAGTGCGCGAAGCGCGCGCCAAACTGCCGCCGAAGATCCGCTGCGTTTACGCCGGTTCGAACCGTCGCCTGCATAAATGAACGATAAGAGAACTGGTAGTTGTGCGTACCCCAATATTCAATCCAACGAAGATCGGACGCATCGACTCCATGATTGGTGATTGTCGCCATCGAAAGGAGCACCGGATCATCTCCAAACGGCGCAAAAATAACCTGATCAACCTCGTACCTGTTGCTCTTTACGATTTTTCTGAAATAACCTTCGCCCAGAACTCTGTCGAACGATGTGCCGTTTCCCGGATAGTAGGTACTCAACACTTCGTTGCCGTCCGTAAGGAATCCGATACCAGCCCCGTAGTAGCCGTGCGCCGGAGAATAGTCATTCAGAAATTTCGGCGAACCTTCATCCTGCCGCACCTGGACATATCCGTAATTCGACACCGCCGCCACCAGACGATCATTTCCCACTTGATGCGTATGGTCGGCCGGAGCGCGCCAAAACTTGTGAACCGGAGTCAGCGCCTTCGGGTCAGAGACTTGGTCGCAAGTGTAGCGGTAAGCGGGCAAGCCAAACTGATCGGTAATCCACTCGCCAAAATATCCTGAGCCGTACGCCTTCGAATCCTTCGCCTGCGGCCCAGCAGCGACGATGGGCGAGTCCATCCCAATCGCAGCATTGAACTTCGACAGGTCGAGTTTGTGAAGCGCTCCCGCGCCCATGATGCCGAGAAAATGGCGGCGATCCATATCAACCTCGCTGAATTACGGTCGACGAGCCCGACGGCCGTCGAAGCCCGAATAAGTTTTCCCACATATAACCGGCGTCAACTCCCGCAGGGTACGCGGCTGGTGTCAGCGCAGGTTAACACGCGCCAGTATAAGTCGACTTTTGACGTAGAAATGTTCTCAAGTTTCTGGCCCCACCACGGAGCTTTGCCTTAGACTCTCTGTTCACCCGTTTTCTGGAGGGTGTCAGTTCTGGAGGATTCATTGGCTCGTATCCCCAAAATCTCTGCCGCCCTCAAAAAGCGCGCGGCGCAAGTAACAGTTGTCCTCATGGATGTAGACGGCACCATGACCGACGGCAGCGTCACCTTGTTGTCGCAACCCGACGGCACCGCCCTCGAAATCAAAACCTTCGACGCCCATGACGGCCAAGGCCTTACCCTGGCTTACACCGCCGGCCTCCGCACCGGCTGCATTACCGGTCGCGAAAGTGCCGCACTCCTGCGTCGCGCCCGGGAAATGAAGATAGAATTTGTTTACATGAAGCAGGCGGTGAAAATGCCGGCATATGAAGAAATCCTTTTGAAGGCCGGCGTTTCCGATTCGGCTGTTGCCTATGTGGGAGACGACCTCCCCGACATTCCGTTGATGCGCCGCGCCGGCCTGGCGGTCGCCGTGGGCGATGCCGTCCCCGAGGTAAAGCAAGCTGCGCACTACACGACGAAAGCTCTCGCCGGACACGGAGCCATCCGCGAGGCCATCGAACTCGTGCTCAAATCCAAGGGTATCTGGAAAGAAATGATCGACAAAGCTCGGGCGTGAGCTCCGCATGGTTCAGTTTCAACGGATTCCTGAATGACTTCCGTACGGATGGACAAATGGCTTTGGGCCGCGAGATTTTTCAAGACGCGAGCCTTGGCCGCGCGCGCCTGTCAACTTGGCAGGATTCAAGCCAACGGACAACCTGCCAAGCCGGCGCGCGATGTCCATGTCGGAGACATGCTACGAGTGACCAACGACGGGGGTGATTTCGAGGTGGAAGTGCTGCTTCTCAGCGATGTGCGTGGCCCGGCACCCGTTGCGCAAACCCTCTACCGCGAGACCGAGGCCAGCCGTGAGCTGCGCCTGAAGGTGGCCGCGGAGCGCAAGGCCGTGAAGCAGTTCGAAGAGTTGCCGGCGGGCCGACCCTCGAAGCGCGATCGCCGGAGAATTATCCAGTTCCGCGGCAGGGTCTGAACCGTCAGACGGCCGACCGTTTAGAGCAGTAATGCCCTGCTTCCGTGAGCCTGAAAAGCGTCGTATCATTGAGGAGCAATGGCTTTCCCCATCAAAATCTGCAGCGTATGCGAGGAAGAGTTCGAGCTGAAGCCGGACAAACCGGGTTTCGCCGATCGCTGTCCGCAATGCAGCACTCCCGAAGCGAGCGCCCCCGCAACCAAGCGCCGCATGGACGCCGACGAACGCAAGACCGCGAGTGAAGCGAATGCGGCGCGACGGCAGGCCATGCGCGAGCTTCTCTATCGCAAAGACAGCTAGTCGCAGTTCGCCCGGCGACACTTGTCTGAAGGTACGCAAGAGCGGCACCCGCTTCGTCCACGCGTTGAAGTTTCAGCGATGTCATATAATGTCGCCCACTCATGGCCCTCACCTCCGGCATGAAACTCGGGCCGTATGAGATCCAGTCGCCGCTAGGAGCTGGCGGCATGGGCGAAGTGTATCGGTGAAAGCTGGTCCCAATTTCGATCCTGGGACGCCAGTGGTTCTTTTCCAGGCGAGAGTCGCACGCTGGTGCGAAGGGCATCAGGCGCTGCCGCACACGCGAGGGCGCTCGCGCCTACATTTCGGATTCCTTCATTGTGCTCGCTTGAGCTTTCGGTAGCGCTGGATGAGCGCGTTGGTCGAGCTATCGTGCTTCAGTGACGGCTGTTCGGCCGCTTCGAGTTCCGGAATGATCCGCACCGCAAGGACCTTGCCCAGTTCGACGCCCCACTGATCGAACGAGTCGATTTGCCAAATCGTTCCCTGGGTAAATACGCTGTGTTCGTACAGCGCCACCAACTTGCCGAGTGCTTCAGGAGTCAGTCGCTCCCCGAGAATCACATTTGACGGACGATTGCCCTCAAAGGTGCGATGCGGAACCAGCCATTCAGGCGTTCCCTCCGCCCGAACCTGTTCCGGCGTCTTACCGAAGGCCAGCGCTTCCGCTTGGGCAAACACATTCGACATCAACAGATCGTGGTGATTGCCCAGCGGGTTCAGCGTCTGATAGAAGCCGATGAAGTCGCACGGAATGACTTTCGTTCCCTGGTGGATGAGCTGATAAAAAGAGTGCTGGCCATTGGTGCCAGGCTCGCCCCAGATAATAGGACCCGTCTGGTAATCCACGCGCGTGCCGTCGAGGGTGACGTATTTTCCGTTGCTCTCCATGGTCAACTGCTGCAAGTAGGCTGGAAAACGTTTCAAATATTGCTCATACGGCAGCACGGCGATGGTCTGCGCGTCGAAAAAATTGTTGTACCAGACCGCCAGCAATCCCATCAGTACCGGCAAATTGCGGTCGAAGGGCGCAGTGCGGAAGTGCTCGTCCATGGCGTGGAACCCGCCCAGCATCTCCCTGAACTGCTCGGGGCCGATCGCAATCATGGTCGACAGCCCAATCGCCGAGTCCATCGAGTAACGTCCGCCGACCCAGTCCCAGAATCCGAACATGTTGGCAGTATCGATGCCGAACTTTTTGACCTCGGCAGCGTTGGTTGAGACTGCCACGAAGTGGCGAGCGATTGCCTTCTCGTCCCCCAAAGTCTTAAGCGCCCACTCGCGGGCGGTGCGCGCGTTGGTCATGGTCTCGAGCGTTGTGAAAGTCTTGGAAGACACGATGAAAAGGGTCTCGTCGGCACTCAGATCTTGTGTAGCTTCGGCAAAGTCCGTGCCGTCGACGTTCGAAACGAAGCGGAAAGTCAAATCGCGTTGGCTGTAATATTTCAGCGCCTCATAGGCCATGACCGGACCGAGATCGGAGCCGCCGATACCGATATTGACCACGTTGCGGATCCGTTTTCCGTTATGGCCGAGCCACTTTCCGCTGCGCACCTGATTCGCAAATGCCGCCATCCGGTCAAGCACTGCGTGGACCTCGGGTACGACGTTCGTGCCATCCACCAAAATTGATTCACCCTTCGGGGCTCGCAGCGCAACATGCAGAACGGCGCGCTTCTCCGTGACGTTGATCTTGTCGCCGCGAAACATGGCGTCGATCCGCTCCCGCAGACCGGATTGATTCGCCAGATCAAGCAGCAGGCCGACGGTCTCTTCGGTGATGCGGTTTTTCGAATAATCCAAAAACAGACCCACCGCCTCAAGCGCGAAGCGCTCGGCGCGCTGCGGATTCTCCGCGAAAAGCTGGCGGAGATGCACATTCTTCATCCCGTCATAATGCCGTTGCAGAGCTTTCCAGGCGGGTCGCTGCGAGAGTGGGATGACTGCAGTCTGGTTCGTCGCCATTGTTTGGACGCCTCCGCGCCGTGAGCAATATCCTTTATGACTGAAGACGTTCAGGATGACGCTGGTACAGGCGAATTGTCAAACTACGGAGAAACTGGCCGAGATTCGCTCCGATGCGCCGGAACTCAGTGCTGTCGGCGCAGCGCGAAGCGAACGCAATAGACCAGACGGAATAACAACAGCAGCGATCGGGACCAAGACCTTAGCTTCGGGGGAAAACTATACCTCACGCAGCAACTCGATTCTACCGGCCCCCAGGGTGCCGCTGGTCAGCAACTTTGCACGCCCGCTGTTTTCTTGCGTATAAAACCAAGATGAGATCTCGGATGAAATGGGGATTAGCGCAGTGGGCGGGGGTGACCCTGCTGGGGCTTGCCTCGTCTTGTGCTGCGGTCGCCGCGTCGGCGCCGCTGCAGATTCGCGTCGTGGTTGTCACCACTTTCGAAGTCGGCAACGATAGCGGCGACATGCCGGGCGAGTTCCAGAACTGGGTCGAGCATTATCCGTTGCCCGAAGTCCTGCCATTTCCGCAAGGCTTCCGCTCGTTACGCTACAACGCCAGGGACCGCGTACTGGGCATTGTTACCGGTGCCGGCAAGTCTTCGGCGGCAGCCTCGATCATGGCACTCGGCCTCGACCCGCGCTTCGACCTCAGCCAAGCCTACTGGATCCTGGCGGGCATCGGCGGCATCGATCCCAACCGCGCCTCGGTGGGCTCGGCGGTGTGGGCCAGTTACGTCGTCGACGGCGATCTGGCCTATGAGATCGACGGACGCGAGATCCCCGCCGACTGGCCGACCGGCATCGTAGCCTACGACCGCGCGACGCCTTTCGAACAGCCTCCGCCACCGGCCGTATCCGACAACGGCATTTTGGCTTATGCCCTGAACGATGGTCTCGCGACCTGGGCCTATGAGCTGACGCGTGGCCTCGCTCTGCCCGACGATGACAAGCTCAAGGCGGCCCGCGCCGGCTATTCTGATCTGCCCAATGCGCAGCGTCCGCCCTTCGTGCTGAAGGGCGATACATTGACCGCGGACCGCTTTTGGATCGGTGCAAAGATGACCGAGTGGGCGACCCAATGGCTGCCCTACTGGACCCAGGGCAAAGGCCGCTTCACGACATCGGCCGAGGAGGACGCAGCCTTTCTGCAGGCGCTCACTTTCCTCGCTCATGCCGGCCGGGCCGATCTGGCGCGCGCTCTCGATCTCAGAACCGGCAGCGATTTCACGATGCCGCCGAAGAACGCGTCGCCCGTGGATCTTCTCAGAAGCGAGGCCACGGGCAATTACGCCGCTTATGGCGAGGCAATCGAAAACGCGTACACAGTCGGCAGCACCGTCGTACGCGAGCTGGCCCAGCATTGGCGGCTCTATCGCCAGACCGTGCCTGCCGCCAAACCTTGAAGCCTCTGCTCCGAGGAGGCGGTCAGCGCTTAGGAAGCGCGTGTTGCTCTTCGAAACAGGATTCCAGATTCTTGAGGTCGATCGGAACACGGGACTGCGAACCTTCCGGGGCCGCTCTGAGATATTGCACAGGCCACGAAACTGGCTGCCCTAATTCACGGGCTGCGCGCAACGGCCAATACGGATCTCGCAGGAATTCGCGCGCGATGATGACCGCGTCAGCCTGTCCGGTGGAGATGATCTGCTCGGCCTGAACGGAAGATGTGATCATCCCGACTGCACCCGTAAGAACGTTAGCTTCCCTGCGTATCTGCTCCGCAAACTGGGTTTGATAGCCAGGACCGGCCGGTATCTTCGCCTGCGGTGTATTGCCGCCGGACGAGCAATCGATGAGGTCCGCTCCAAGTTCCTTAATTTGGCGGGCGAGTTCAACCGACTGTTGAATATCCCAACCTCCGTCGATCCAATCGGTCGCCGAAATGCGGACAAACAACGGTGCTCGATCGGGCCACGAACCTCGAACGGCGGCAACGATCTCGCGCAAAATCCGAGTGCGATTCTCGAATGAGCCTCCGTAGGCATCGGTTCTTTGATTGCTGAGAGGCGATAGAAATTCGTGAATCAGGTATCCGTGAGCCGCGTGAATCTCTATGACACGGAAACCCGCATCACAGGCGCGACGGACCGCGGCGGCGAACGCAGAAACGATCTTCTTTATACCTTCTAAAGAGAGCGCCTGCGGAGTCGGATAATCATCGGCGAAAGGCACGGCGCTGGGAGCAACGACATTTTTCCAGCCGCCATCACTTTCGGGGATCATTCCGTGGCCCGACCACGGCCGATAGGTGCTGGCCTTGCGACCGGCGTGGGCCAACTGCATCCCGGCCACGCTCCCCTGCTCATGGATAAACCTGACAATGCGAGCCAGCGGCTCGATGTGATCGTCCATCCAGATGCCTAGGTCCTGCGGACTGATCCGGCCCTCGGGAAGAACCGCGGAGGCTTCGGTGAGGATCAGCCCGGCTCCGCCTACCGCGCGGCTTCCGAGATGTACGAAATGCCAGTCGTTCGCATATCCGTCGGTGCTGGAGTACTCGCACATCGGCGAGACGAATACGCGGTTCGCAAACTTGATATCGCGAACGTTGAAGGAATCGAACAGATGAGTCATGGGGTAGTGCCCTGCCTCTCTCAATTTACCTGATTTGAATTGGATGTAGTCGAGGCCGGAAAGATGCGCTCCGGGCCGCCGGAGCAATCGAGGCAGGACAATCTTCAATGCGGTCGCCAGCAAACAGACCCAACAGTTTACGGCTGCTCGCGGCTGTAGGCCGGCCTTTGCCGCATGGCCAAGCCATTTTCGATTTCATACACCTCGTCCGCGTGCCGCACCACCTCGCGGTCGTGACTGACCAGCAGCAACGCCAGGTCGCTCTCCAGCTGGCGCAGGTTTTCCATCAGCCGGCTAACCGCATAAATGTCCAGATGGTTGGTCGGTTCGTCGAGCACCAGGAGCTTCGGTTCGCGGAGCAGAGCTCGAGCGATGGCGATGCGCTGCCGTTGCCCACCGGATAAGCGAACTCCGTCATCGCCGATTTGGGTTTCGTATCCCTCAGGAAGTCTGGTGATGAACTCGTCCGCGAGGGCCAGACTGGCGGCGCGCCGGATCTGTTCAAGCGTAGCGTGCGGCGCTCCATACGCGATGTTCTCCCGGATGCTTCCGCCGAAAAAAATGGGGTTCTGGGCCACGAATCCGATGCCCCGGCGCAGGCATGACAAATCAATCTCGTCATAGGGTTGCCCGTCGCAGTACAGAACGCCCGCCTGCGGCCGATAGAATCCAAGAATCAGGTGCAGCATGGTGCTCTTGCCACATCCATTGGGGCCGATGAGCGCCACCGTGCGCTGCGGCCGAATTGTCAGATTGACTCCATTCAGCAATTCCGGCTTTCCATAACGGAAATAAACTTCCTCGAACCTGATCTCGCCCTGAAAATCAATCCTGGCGCTGCCGGTGTAGGGTTCGACCTCTTCGGTAGATAACAACTGATGAAGCGCCAGCAGGGCTTGGTGTCCCATGATGAGCTTGGGCGTGTTTTCGATGAGCTGAGCGCCGTACTGACTGAGCATGCGCAGGGTCACAAAGAACGAGAGCAGCGCTCCGATTGTCATGGCGTGGTGGGCGACGGCCAATCCCCCCGCCATAAGGACCAGCACTCCGGCCAGCATGGCCAGGTTGGCCTGGATCTGACTGTAGGCGGTGTCAAACCAGGCAAACCGGCCGCTGGTCTCGCGCAGATCCTCGATCTGTCTCCGCTGGCGCTTGAGTTCGAACTGTTCCGCTGTCTGGCTGCGGGTAAGATCAATTGCCTCGGTGAGAAAAAGCACTCCCTTGCTGAAGGTTTCGAACGAGCGCCGGTATGCCTGGGAAGTGGACTTCAACTTTTTTCCCAATACGCGGTTCACCACAAAGAGGCAGGGCGTGACGAACAAGGTTACGAGAAACAGCTTCCAGTTGAGCCAGATCAGCACCAATGACAGGGCACCGCCCGCCAACAAGGACGGCAGCATGCGCGAGACGATGGCGTTACTCATGGTGTCGACCCGTTCTGTGTCCTGCACGATGATGTTGTGCAGGCCACCCCGCTCGATCTCGCTGTAAAAGCTTCGCGAAAGCTTGCACAGGCGGGAAATCAGGTCATACCGAATGGTACCCACGGCAATCTTGGTGCTCCGGAGACTTACTTGACGGGCCCAGAGGACGAACACGGTGTTGAGGGTCTGGCAAAACACGATGGCGACCCCGTCCCAAAATACTCCGCGCAGATCGCCGCGAGGGATCACGACGTCGAAGACGTGCTGCACCAGATAAATGGTGGGCAATACGAAAACAAACTGCACCGTGCACAATAAAACAGTTACGACCAGCGAGGAGTTCTGCCGCTTGAAGCAGCTCGCGTAATAGAGCCAGGCCGCGCGATTTGGCGATTGCGAGTTCTTCGGTGCGCTCATACCACTGTGTTCCTGAAGGATCGCCGGGCCGGCCAAGGCATAGGCGCAGCCTTGCGAACTCTTAATATAAGCACGTGAAGACTGCGACGTACAGGCTAACCCTCGTCCAAACAGCACTTTAGTCAGTCTGCTAGAATCGCAAAACTGCACAAGAAAGAGCTATTCATGGCGTCGCCGAGAGTGATTGTCATCGGACTGGACTCCGCCGACCGTGCAATTGCCGCACTCTGCGGAAAGTAGAAGATTCTCTGCCCGGCCAAGAACCGGACGACTCACGAACGCAGCAGACGGATGCACTCCAGCAAGGAATGAACTTCATGCGACGGTTCCTTCCATGGCGTGGCCTTGGCTGATCTCCATCGCCGCGGACGCGAATCTTTTCCCACCCACAGCCATCCGCCCCGCCTGTGGTCAATAAGGTACTTCTGGATGTACGACCACAATTCGTGGAAGCGTTGTAAGTAATTCCGTTCGTCATCGGGATAGAGCAGCGCGGCCCGAAGCAAGGCTCTCATGCCCTCGGCTTGAGGCCACCAGAACTTCGCATCGATAAAAACAATAATGTCTTCCAAATGAGTCGGTCCGAAAGTGGAGCCACCGTAAAAGAACCCTCCTCGCGAATGGTCCCAACCGTATTCCAACACCGAGTCAACCACGGATTTGATCACCTCGAGGGTCTTTGCTTCCGCCCCGAGATGCGGAGATCGCGCCGCTTTGGCCAGAATGTTGGAGGTGTTGATGCCGTACGAGTAGCGGGAGATATCGGGCACTGGAGTCCAGTCCGGCTGACAATACATATGCACGGCGCCCGGCGGAACGATCATCAAGTCGCGCACCACGTGCAACATTTCTAACAATCTCGCCTTGACCAGCGGGTCCGGCGCGACCCCGCACAAGTCAACCAGAGTCTCCAGCATGTCGCCGTTTGTATTCGCGTCCTTCAAGCCCAATGGAGTTCCGATGCAATCTCGTATTAACCCTGGGATGGGGCACTGCTCGCGTGACTTGATGGGCGTTCCATCGCGCTGGTACAGAGCAAAGTATCCGCCGTGCTCGGGATCGTGCCCGTCCTTTTCCAGCCACTCGAAGGCCTGCTGAGCCAACTTCAGGGCTTGGGGATCGGAAGTGAGTGTGTAGTAGGCGACATAGGCGTCGATACCGTAGCTGGCGCCGTGTCCATGCTTGGTCGAGGCTTCCAGTGGATTGCCGGCTGGGTCAAGCATCCGAAACCAGCCGCCGTATTCCTTGTCCCACATCACATCCTGGAGATAGTGAAAACCAAGGGTGGCATACTCGCGATAGCTGCTAAAACGGGGATGGGCTGCCACCCGCGATAGCAGACGCAACATGCGCGCCTGATACTCCAGCATTTTGAGCTGAGGCCCGTGAGGCCTCCAGCGATAGTCGAAGTCGCAAAGAAAACCGCCGTGCTCCAGATCCACACATCGGGGAAACCAGGTTTCAAGGATGTTCTGGAGGGCATCCTCAAGTTCGCTGGCCAAAGCCTCGGCAGCGGGTGCGCTCAGAAATTTCGGGTCCCCAGCCTGATTCCCCTCCTTCGGTCGGTTCAATCCGTTCTCCCGAACCGAAGTATAAGGGGACACCCAGATTTGGCAAAGGCAAAAGGCCGTGCATCTAGTTACCAGGGACGGTGGCGGACTGGCCCGCGAGTCGCTTCAATTGTTCAAGTTCGGTTTGGACCTTCACCCAGTCTTTGGGTTTCTTCTTGATCGTGTAGGGGGCGTCCGGATGCCCGAAGAAATCCAACAGTTCGGCTTGAAGTTGAGGAGAAGCGCCGCGGAAATCCTGCTTCGCCAGTTCTTCGAGCAACTTTGCCTGGGTCTCGTCGTTGAGCCGATATTGTCCCGGTCCGCTGGTCTGACCGGTGTCAAAATTTTCGTTCGCGAGGTGCATCTGGTCAGTGCCCACCTCACCCAGCAGCTGCCGGTAACGATCCAGGGCCGCGTTGAAGCTGGCTTCGAACATTCGCTCCGTGTCAGGCGTTGGGGTTTTGAGCTGCAGCACCTTCAGGGGGCCGAATTTGGGAAGAATGCGCACGAGGAAGGCAAGAAATTTTTCACCAAAAGTGGGCGGCTGATAGTCCTTTCCCCAATTCTTCTGATAACTCGCTCTCGAGAGATTGTAGAGAAACTTCCTTTTCGTGATGCCCGGCTGGTCCTTCATGATGTCGTTCTTCTTGAGACTCCAGGCCACGCGAGTCGCCTTGGGAAGAAGCTGGCTGACATCATGACGATAAGAACCGATGACTTTACTTTCGTTTGAAAGAACCTCTTTCAGATCCAGACCGTAGGTTTCCTGGAAGGCTTGTTCCAGCAGCGGAACCGCGACTTCGAAACCGATGAAGTCGTGGTAGCTGTCCGGCGCATATCGCCCGTGCGCCACTTCCAGCACATCAAATCCGAATTCCGTCTTTACGTGCGCCAGCTTGTCTTGTTCGTAAGTCACATTGTTGCCATATTTCTTTTTCAACTTGGGATAGAGGATAGGAACCGCGCGATTGGTGCCGATCGGGTGCCCCTCTATGTCCGCCACGTAGTGCGCCAGAGCCCCCAGCGCAAATGCGTAGCCGTTGATATCTTTGGCATCCCGGAGAAGGGCCTGGACAAAATCACCACTGCGTACGTAGTGGGTAAGATCGCTGAAGAAAAAACTTCCATGCGGGTAGTACCCCATGTCCTGGATGATCGCCCCTCCGTAGGCGTAGCCATGGGCTTCCTTGAGTTCCGGTCCAGTCGCGTTGGGAAAACGCCTTAGGAGTAAAGGGCGGAGGTTGGTGTCCCAGGCGCTGTCGATGATCGCTTCATGCGCAAGAACCGCATAAGCCTCAGTCTCGCTGGGATAACCCACGGCCAGGACGAACGCCAAGATGATGGCAACAGTTCTCACGGAAGAAGTTCCTCGGTGCGTTCCATTGTGCTCCTTCCAACCTCGCTTGTTATCTTAACCTTCCGGAGAAATCGTGCGCGATCTTGGATGCTGGCGGTTCGGAACGGGACGCACCGTCGAGTGTGACTTCAGGTTTGGGCAGGTTGCAATTGCACACTTTAAAGTGCACCCCACCAGGTCGCCCAGGAAGATCAGTGCTGGCGTATCTTGCATGCACAATGGCATGTTTTGCATATCGACTTGGTCGCCGCGCATCTAGAGTACGTACATGAACCACGCTAAAGCTTACTCCGCTGCCAGCGCGACATCGCCGCTTGGCTCCACCAGCATCCCGCGCCGCGACCCGACCGAAAACGACGTGCAGATGGAAATCCTGTTCTGCGGCGTCTGCCATTCCGATCTCCACCAGGTTCGCAACGAGTGGAGCGGCGTGATGCCCACGGTCTACCCCTGCGTACCCGGCCACGAGATCGTCGGCCGCGTTACCAAGGTTGGTTCCGCAGTCGCCAAGTTCAAGCCCGGCGATCTCGCCGCAGTCGGTTGCATGGTGGATTCCGATCACACCTGCCCCGAGTGCCAAGCGGGGCTTGAGCAGTTTTGTCCGAATTTCACCTTGACTTACAATTTCCCCGACAAGCATTTGGGAGGCGTCACCTACGGCGGCTATTCCGACAGTATCGTCGTCGACCAGAGGTTTGTCCTGCGCGTCCCCTCGAACCTTAATCTCGCCGGAGCTGCGCCTTTGCTCTGCGCCGGAATCACGACTTACTCGCCCATGCGGCACTGGAATGTCACCAAGGGCAAGAAAGTTGGGGTGGTCGGTCTGGGTGGACTAGGACATATGGGCGTGAAGTTCGCCCATGCCCTCGGAGCTCACGTGGTTGTGTTCTCGACATCGCCCAAGAAGAAAGAAGACGCGCTTCGCCTCGGAGCCGACGAGGTCGTTATTTCACGAAACGCCGACGAGATGCAAAAGCACGTCGGCAGCTTCGACTTCATTCTTGACGCCGTCTCCGCCGACCACGACATCGGCGCTTACATTAATCTGCTGCGTCGGGATGGCAATATCACTATGGTCGGCGCGCCCGAGAAGCCGCTTGCGGTTTCCGTATTCGGCCTGATCATGGGTCGCCGCAGCCTCTCGGGCTCGCCTATCGGCGGCATACCCGAAACCCAGGAGATGCTCGATTTCTGCGGACAGCACAACATCACCGCCGATGTGGAAGTCATCACCATCCAGAAGGTCAATGAAGCTTACGACAGACTGATTAAGAGCGATGTGAAGTACCGCTTCTCCATCGATATGGCGTCTCTCAAGTCCGAGTAAACCGATGAATAAGCACTTTCGCGTGTCGGGCAGCATATTTCAGAAGCTGGAAGAACTGGGAGTCAGCGCCGCGGCCGTTCTCCGCCGCGCGGGGCTCCCGCAGGGATCCAGCAAAGAGCCGCGCGTCCTCCTCAAGACCGGGGAACTGTTTGCGCTGTGGCGCGCGATTGGCGAAGTGAGCACCAATCCTGCCATTGGAATCCAACTCGGCTCGGAGACTAGGACTGAACGATTCCATCCGGTCGGTCTCGCCGCCCTGTCCTCGGAGAACTTCGGTGCGGCCGTGGACCAGATGGCACGTTACAAGCAGCTCACTTGCCCGGAGGAGATCCTGCAGAAGAGAGGCGACGAAGAGTGGGGCATCCAGTTTCGCTGGCTACTGGCGGATGAGGTCGAGCCTCCCGTGCTGATCGAATGTGCATTTGCCTGGGTACTGTCCACCGGTCGCCTTGGCACCGGTACGCGCCTCTCGCCGCTGCGCCTGGAGTTCGTGCAACCTCGGGCCCATGTAAAAACGATTGAGCGCCACTTTGGCTGCCCCGTGACCTGCGGAGCTTCACGGAATGCCATTGTCTTTCACGCCACCGATGCTGATCGGCCATTCGTGACCCGGAACGCCGAGTTGCTGGGACTGCTGGCGCCGCAGTTCGAGGCAGAGCTGAAGCAGGAACAAGGGGACGAGAATTTCATCGAGCGAGTTCGGGTAGCGATCCAGCAAAAACTGACCGGCCAACGCCCGACCATCGAGGACATCGCCGATGCGCTGCACATCAGCTCTCGTACGTTGCAACGGCGTTTGCAAGACGAAAAGTCCAGCTTCCAGCGCGTTTTAGAGCAAGCTCGTCACCAGCT
Source organism: Terriglobia bacterium (assembly GCA_963822555.1). Lineage (GTDB taxonomy): Bacteria > Acidobacteriota > Terriglobia > Terriglobales > Acidobacteriaceae > JAIQFF01. The sequence goes on along the minus strand of CAWGHY010000002.1, from coordinate 92,105 downwards.
GGCTCGCCACTATCTCAACAATTCCGTCCTCGAGTTGAATGAAGCTGCCTACCTGCTGGGATACGAGGACGGAAACTCCTTCGTTCGCGCTTTCCGCGGTTGGGAGGGAGTTCCACCGGCTCGCTGGCGCGAGGAACAACGCGCCAAGGCAGCGTCCTAACCGGGCCACATTTTCTAAGTAAGGAGAAGTCATGCAAAAACGCAAGCTTGGAAAAGGCAATCTGGAAGTGTCGGCTATCGGCCTCGGCTGCATGGGAATGAGTTTTTCCTACGGCCCGCCCAAAGACAAGCAGGAGATGATCTCTCTGCTGCATGCGGCCGTCGAACGCGGCATCACATTCTTTGACACCGCCGAAGTTTACGGCCCGTACTCGAACGAAGAGCTGCTAGGCGAAGCCCTCGCTCCTTACCGCGGGAAAGTGGTGATCGCCACCAAATTTGGATTCGACCTGAGCGGCAGTGACAATCGTCCAGGTGCTCCGGGCCTTAACAGCCGGCCCGACCACATCAAGCAGGCGGTCGAGGGCTCACTCAAGCGGCTCAAAGTCCAGACCATCGACCTCCTCTATCAGCACCGGGTTGATCCCAACGTGCCGATTGAAGACGTCGCCGGCGCGGTGAAGGAACTCATTCAAGCTGGCAAGGTGAAGCACTTCGGCCTTTCCGAGGCAGGCGCAAAAACCATCCGCCGCGCCCACGCAGTCCAGCCGCTCACTGCTCTTCAAAGCGAATACTCCCTGTGGACACGAACCCCCGAAAAGGAAGTGATACCGACTCTAGAGGAACTCGGGATCGGCTTAGTGCCGTATAGCCCTCTGGGCAAGGGATTTCTGACGGGAGCCATGAACGAAAATACGAAGTTCGCCAGCACCGACTTCCGCAGCACTCTGCCTCGCTTTACGGCTGAGGCTCTCAAAGCGAACCAGGCACTGATTGACCTGCTGGGCACCATCGGGAAGCGAAAGAACGCAACTCCGGCTCAGATCGCGCTGGCCTGGCTGCTCGCGAAAAAGCCGTGGATGGTTCCGATCCCAGGCACAACGAAACTAAATCGCCTGGAAGAGAACATTGGAGCCGTAGCCGTCGAGTTGACGGTCGAAGACCTCCGCGACATCGACCGTGCCGCCTCGAACATTAAGGTGGAAGGGGCGCGATATCCCGAACGCCTGGAGAAGATGACCGGTCTCTAAGCGGCAACGAAAGCGAGATAGAACAGCATGCGAATTGGCATCTTGGGTTCGGGACTCATGGGAGGAAAGCTCGGAACGATCTTCGCGCGAGCTGGACATACAGTCGTGTTCAGCTACGCGCGGAGCCAGGAGAAGCTCGAGAAGCTGGCACGCGGCGCAAAGGGAAATGCCCGCGCCGGCACGCCGGCCGAGGCTGTGAAGGAAGCGGACGCGGTCCTGCTGGCCGTCAATTGGTCTCGCATGGATGACGTGTTAAAACAGGCTGGCGATCTCTCCGGCAAAGTGATCGTGACCTGCTCCCTTCCCATGGATGATGGCAACACGAAACTCATCCTCGGCGCCTCGACGTCGGGCGCGGAAGCGCTGGCAAAGAAAGTTCCGCGGGCAAAGGTAGTCTCGGCTTTCAATACCGTGCCCAGCGAAGTGCTCTTTGGTGTATTCGAAGCGCGGCGCAAGGCGACGCGTCCCAGCCTGGTCTATTGCGGCGACGAAGAACCCGTTAAAGACGTGGCCGCCACGTTGATCCGCGACGTAGGTTTTGATCCGGTGGATGCCGGCCCTCTGCGGATTGCTCGATACACCGAGCCGTTCGCATTATTGATCGCCCAACTGGCATACGAGCGGGACGGCGGACCGGAACTGGCCTACCGCTTCGAACGCTTCGGAAAATAGCGGCTTAAGTTCAAGCGAGGACTCAGAAATGGAAATCAAGAGAATTGGCTCGCAACCTTCGGGCAAGGGACCGGCAGATTGGTTCACCGGCACCGTAAGGATCGATCCGCTTTTTCTGGCGCCCGATCCGGCATTTGTTCAAGGAGCCAGCGTAACCTTCGAACCCGGAGCACGGACCGCATGGCACACGCATCCACTCGGCCAGACGCTCATCGTCACGTCGGGCTGCGGCTGGGCTCAGCGCGAAGGTGGACCGATCGAGGAGATTCGGCCGGGTGACGTGGTCTGGTTCTCACCGGGCGAGAAGCACTGGCATGGAGCCAAGCCGACGACCGCCATGACGCATATCGCGATTCAGGAGAAGAAGGACGGCAAGGTGGTCGACTGGATGGAAAAGGTCAGCGACGAACAATATCGCGCCGTTTAGACATAAGCTATCGCCGGCGGTCTAGCGCATGAACGCTTTGTCCGGATAGAAAACTTCTATGTAATGTCGACTCGGCACGCTTAGTGATGCAAGATAGTTGCTGTTCTGGTTATTGAACACAATCAAGCCAGCCATCTTGTAAGGGGTCGGTACTGCGGATAAACTTCAGCTCGTTTGGTGCCCGTATACCCTCCCCCTCGAGGTTAGTACCGCAATAGTGTCGGAAATCAGGGAAAGCACGCTCGAAGGCCGGGCTCCCAAGAAGCTCCCCAAGGGCGTCAGAGTCATCGACGTAGACGTTCACGCTCACGAAACCCCGGCTGCGCTGATTCCCTACTGCGAGATGCCTTGGCGTAAGTCCCTCGAACTGATCAGCAAGGCGCCGGAGCGCTATCTCGACATTCCATTTTTTGCTCCGCAGATGGCGGTCTGGACTCCTCCCTTTCCGCAGAGCGGCAGCGAACGGCGCCAGGTGGTCACTTCGGCATCTCAAATGCGGAAGGATCTGGATGAACTCGGGATCGATATCGGGGTTATTTTTCCAGACAACTTTCTGTTGCTCGCCACCTTGCGGGATGCCGACTACGCGACCGCCTTGGCCCGCGCCTACAACCGCTGGCTGGTCGATGAATGGCTGGGCGAAGACAATGGGATGAAAGGCGCAATCGTGGCGCCTTCGCAGAATCCCGTGGCGGCGGCGGAAGAGATCCGCCGCTACGCCGGTCACAAGCACGTGGCGGCGATTTACCTGCCGTCATGTTGCGTGGAACCTCTTTACGGGGACCGCTCCTACGACCCGTTGTATGAGGCGGCGCAAGAGGCTAACCTTCCCGTGATGTTGCATAGCGTGACCGCGATCTATCCGGTTTTTCCCTTCAACCTGAATTGTTTCAGCTCAATGTTTTCCGCGCATATTGTGTCCCATGGAATCTCGATGGTTGCGAACCTCCTTAGCCTGATGGAGACCGGCGTTCCGGCGCGATATCCCAAACTCAGAATCGGTTTTTCTGAAGCCGGTATCGCCTGGGTCCCGTGGATGATGATGCGGATGGATAAGGAGTACAAAGAGAGGCGGCGCGAGCTTCCCTTCTTGTCGGATCTACCCAGCACCTACATGCGGCAGATGTTCTTCGCCACTCAGCCCATCGAAGAGCCCGAAAATATGAAAGAGATGGCGACCATCATGTCTTTGTTCGGAGGGGAAAAATCGGTGATGTTTGCCTCGGATTGGCCGCATCACGACTTTGACCATCCCAATAAAGTGCTGCAGATACCTGTTTCACCGGAAACGCAACGAGACATTCTGAGCGGCAACGCCTCCCGCTTTCTAAACCTCAAGGAGAAATCATAGTGGCGGCCGAATATCGCGTCGGCCGCGTGGACGAACTGCCCAGTGGCACTCACAAAGTCCTCCAGGTGGGCGGCCGCGAAATCGGTGTTTTCAACGTGGCCGGATCTTATTACGCACTTCCCAGTAACTGTCTTCATCAGAACGGCCCACTGTGCCGCGGTTCGGTCAGCGGCACCATAGAGTCTCGGTGGGAATCCGCATGGAAACCTACCTGGGTGCGCGAGGGAGAGATCATCATCTGTCCGTGGCACACCATGGAATTTGATATCACCACGGGACAATGCCTGGCTGAGCCCCGTCGCCATATCCCGACTTACAAGGTCACCGTCGTCGATTCAGAAATCAGGGTCACGATTCCGTAGCTACCGACGCGGGAGTGGCTTGTAGTTTTCAGACCGAGGCGATCATGTCGCGTACCAGAATCGGGGTTATCGGAGCCGGATGGTGGGCGACGGAAAGCCATATCCCGGTTCTTCAGTCCCTCCCCGATGTTGAAGTGACGTGCATCTGCGGGCTGGAACCCGAGCATCTTCAGGAATTACAAAAGAAGTTCGGCATCGGCTATGCCACGCAGGATTACAAGGATCTGCTGTCGCGCGAAGACGTAGACGGAGTGGTTGTAAGTTCCCCCCACGCCTTGCACTATCAACATGCGGTCGCGGCGCTCGAACAAGGGCTGCCGGTTCTGTGCGAGAAGCCGATGTCGCTCAAAGCTTCAGAGGCCGCGGATCTGGCAGAACTTGCGGAGGGGAAAAAGCTGCCCTTCCTGATTCCCTACGGATGGAATTACTCCTCGCTGGCGACGCTGGGAAGAAAAGCTATCGAAGACGGCGCCGTCGGCGACATAGAACATGTGCTTTGTCACATGGGAAGCCCACTGCGCGACCTTCTCAGTGGAACCGGGGCCTGGGTCGCCGAGCGCTCTCTCTTCGCCCCCAATCAGGGCACCTGGAGCGACCCATCGACCGGCGGCGGATTTGCCAACGGCCAGTTAACCCACGCACTCGCGCTCATGCTGTGGGTCACGGGGCTGCAGGCCTCTGAAGTTTTTGCCCTGGTGGGAAGAGCCCAATCGGGAGCCGATCTCTACAACTCCATCAGTTGTCGTTTCCGTAATGGCGCAACCGGAATGCTGGGCGGAGCGGGAACCATGCCGCGCCAGTCCTTATTTCAGGTGGACATCAGAATTTTCGGAAGTGAGGGCATGGTTCTGCTGGATGTGGAACGTCCCAGGTTCGAAATTCATCGCAACGACGGAACCAGTGTTTCTACCGACCCGTGCCGCGCTCCTGGATCCTATGAATGTGTCGAGCCGCTGAAAACTTTTGTCGGATTGATTCAGGGCAAAGCTGTCGAGAACCGCTCCCCTGCCTGGCTAGGCAAAAGGGTGGTGGAGATTCTTGACGCATCCCTGCGCTCCGCCGGCACAGGAAAGACAGAGACCATCACTTGAAACGCTGAACGGTCGCAAGATAATTCAGTCGTCGTGCCCAGGTTAATCCTCATGCCTCATACAAAGAGCCCGTCGTTCCGCACGTTCTTATTTGCCCTCGCTCTGGTTCTCGTTCTTGGAGCCTTAGCCCTTGGTTCCCAGGGTGAGACGCCAGAAACGGTTTCCATCCAAACACGAAAGACAGTGGATCCTCTTATTGAAAAAATCGCGACCGGGGAATCCTTCTCTTTCATATACGGCGGGAAGCAGTCGCAAGACTTGCTTCCACATTGGAAAAAGACCGTCAGCAATAAATCGCTGGAAGACGGGAAACAACTGTACGTAACCACCTATCGCGAGGAGGGTACGGGACTCGAGATTGCGAAAGAAGTGACACGCTTTCCCGATGCCCCGGCGGTCGAATGCATCCTGCGTTTGCGCAACACGGGTACTCAGGACACGCCCATCATCGAAAAACTCCTGCCGCTCGACCTGGAGTTTACCGCCGGTGAAGCCGGAAAAATTGTCCTGCACTATGCGCGGGGCAGCATGGGAAGCACGGAGGATTATCTTCCGATCGATCAGGAAATCTCGAGTGGCGCCGAATTCAGTCTGGCGCACTACGTTCTCCGAGGCGCTAACCATGTCGATGGACAGTTGCCCTTCTTCAATCTGCAATGGCCGGGCGGAGGGCTGATCGGAGCGGTAGGCTGGACTGGCCAATGGGCTGTCCAGGTGCGCGGTGAAAGTGGAAGAAGAGTCGTAGTTCAGGCCGGACAACAAACCACTCATCTGAAACTTCACCCTGGCGAAAGCATTCGGACCCCACGCATCCTCCTTCTGCAATGGACGGGAAATGATCGCTTTCTTGGGCATAATCAGTTCCGGAAGCTGCTACTGGCACACTATGTACCTCGAATCGATGGGCACATAGTCGTGCCCCCGATCAGCAACTCGAATGCATTCGTCTATCAGTACGAGGCGATTGCGAAAAAGACAGGTCACAATCCGCTCGATGTAGTCTCGCAACTCAAACCCGGAGACGAGAAAAACTTCGCGGGCCTGTCGGACGATGCCCTCAATTGGGTCAACGAGAAAAATCAATTGGACTTCATTCGCGGCATACCTCCCGTGGGAATGGAAGTCTACTGGCTGGATGCAGGCTGGTTCGAAGGCGAGTGGCCTTTTGGAGTGGGGAGTTGGATTCCAGACCCGAACAAATTTCCTCACGGGCTTAGGCCAATGAGCGACGCCGCCCACGAGAAGGGGCTGAAGTTCCTTCTGTGGTTCGAACCCGGACGCGTCGGGCCCGGAAGTCAGATCGCAACGGAACATCCGAACTGGGTCTTGCATCGACCCGAAGAAGGAAAACTGGGCGGACTGTTCAATTACGGCGACGCCGCAGCGTTGCGCTGGATGACCGAGAGTCTCTCTGGAAAAATCAGCGATTGGGGCATCGACATTTACCGGCAGGACAGCAATATCTGTCCCGTACTCTTCTGGCAAACTGCGGACGAGCCCGACCGCCAGGGCATCACAGAGATTCGCTGGGTCGAAGGACTGTATTCGCTTTGGGACGGGCTGCTGCGCGCGCATCCGAAACTCGTCATCGACAATGCCAACTGGCGCATCACCGGACCGGACATCGAAGTCATGAGCCGGAGCGTCGGTTCTCTTACGCGCAGCGAGACCGAATGTGGCGGCATTCCGCACCCCACAGCCACACAAGTACAAACCGCCGAACTCAGCCTCTGGGTCCCAATCGGCGCGGGCACTGTAAATGGGTTTGACCCGTATACATTTCGGAGTGCGGCGACCGGCGGCGTGGGCGCAGGATTGGACCTACGCGCGTCCTATGTTCCGGTGGATCAGGTCAGGCGCGGCATCGAAGAGGTGAAATCTCTGCGGCCCTTTTGGCAGGGAGACTATTACCCTTTGACGGATATCACTGTCGACGAGCGAGCCTGGGCAGGATGGGAATTCTACCGGCCCGACTTGAAGAGGGGATTTGCCCTGTTCTTCCGGCGCTCTTTAAGTCAACAACAGACTCTCGAAACGGGATTACGCGGGCTCGACCCCGCGGCAAGTTACGAGGTGACCTTCGCCAAGGACTATGAAGTCACTGAGAAACGCAGAATGACGGGAGAGCAACTCGCTCACATGCGTGTCGAAATCGGTTCGAGACCCGGCAGCGTGCTGATCACATATGGACCAGCCGGGGTTTCACATCCATAAGAAACCGGACCCGCGAAATCAGGGAAAGCGCTTGACGCGGGCTGCGGTCTCCTCATTCACCAGCGGAGCCGGCGGCTCTAACGTAACAATTTTATTGGGAACAATTTCTTCATCGTTCTTCAGAGCCGCGCGCAGCTCTTCTCTGACATTTGCCGGAAGCTCGTTCACATTCTGTATGAGTCTCCTGGCCGCCAGCAGGTTCTCGAACCACTTCTTCGCTTCCTCGTCATCGATAAAGGTCACCTTCTCTTCCACCCTTAACACTTCGACCAGCGTCAGAAATCCATCGCCACGTTCGATCCGTTCGGCAATCTGGGCAAGTGTGGTGTTCATCGGGTCGAAATTCGTCCAGCCCTTGATATGGAAGCTGAAGTATTTCTCGCTCTCAGAACTCTGGCTAGTTCGTACACCTTTCAGTATCTCGGACATGGAATGGTCTCCTTATTTAGTAGATCGATAGCTCTTTGACTGTCGGCCGCCCGTCTGGTCGAAGGCGGCGTTGCAACACCCGAATCGGAATGCACGTGAAGATCAGACTTCTGTATGTGAGCCGTGCAGGCAGACGCATTCTACACCAGCTCGGCCCTGAATGGGCCGCCCAGCAAGGAAAGTGGAGGATTTTGATTTTTCCCGTTGGGGCTGCGACTGTGCAGAATCTTGCGTATTACGAGATGCAGCCGGTCGGCGAACAGCCGGAGATAGTGACGAACCACGCGCGATCCCACCAGCCCATGCACTGCGGCAACTGAAGGTTCTTCCCGGTAAATACGCGCCACTGGAATCAACGGGTCCAGATGGTGAAATTCACGGTAATGCGGCTCTCACTTTCAACCGCTTGACCCGATTGTAAGTATGGCTTGAATCGCCACTGTTGCACTGCTTCCCTGGCCGCCGCGGAAAGAATCGTCGGACCGCTGAGCACGTGGAGTTGCTGAATATTCCCGTCCCGCCCAATCAGAGCATTCAGCACGACCGCACCCTCAACCTTCATCTGTTTTGCCAGCAGGGGGTAGTTGGGTTGAACCGAGCGCGAAACAATGTCGGCAGCGCCCGGAGAAAGACGGACTCGGCCGGCGGCGTTGGTCACACCGGTTGAATCGGAAGGCCGTCCCACGGAAGCGACCTGGGAGGCCGACGCAGGCGACTGCGCTTGCAAATCCACGCTCACCGAATTGTTGCCGCCCTGTACGGGATGGTGCTCGTCCCCGGCGACCACCTCGACTTGCAGAGGAGGCAGAACAGCCCGGCTCGCGGCCGCAGGACCCGATGTCGCCGCCGAATTTGTCCCGGCAGGCAACGCCGCCGGTGGCGTGTGCGGCTTCGCTTTCATTTGGGTAGCGGCAACTGGATGGGTTGCTGTACTGGCGGCGCCGGGTTGCGTGCTGGAAGCGGGAACAGCGTTTTCTATTGGCTCCGCTAGCGGTTCCGATTCGGATTGCGCGACAGGCGCGGAGGGAAACCAGAATTCACGGTCCTTGATCAGGACGAGGACCAGCGCGGCCAGCAATAACGTCAGCGCGACCAGCATCTGGCGGCGAACCCTTCGCTGGGAATCATCTCCGAAGGAAGTTTCGATATCGGCGATTCGATTCGTTTGCATCAAACCCATTTTCTTAACCTCTCCAGTCAGACGTTCACGTCACGACGTTGAAACCGGCCGAATCGGGCAAACCTATCGCCGCTGGGCATCAGATCGCAAACCGGGCGTATGCGGCGGCGCGATCCGGGAACCTGAAGTCGGCGACGGAGCGGAAGCAGGCAGGCTGAAGATGACCCGGCCCTGCTGACACACGGTCAGTCCACCGCTGGGTGGCTGAGTGGGAGGACCGGCAGCCACGGATTGCCCGCACTCGTCCGTTCCCGCTGCACTCGGTGGCAGCACGTTCCCTACAGGTGGAGTGCTGCTGCTCTGTCCACCTTTAAGGGAGGTACTCGCACGATAGTGTGGCGAGCCGGCTCGAAGAGCAAGCGTCGCTTCCAGCCAACCCTGTCGCCAGCCAACCAACGCACCTAGCAGCAGTGCCGCCGCGATCACCAGCACGCCCAGCGTGGCTGCCAATCGGTCGGTCTTTCTAGGAATGCGCTCCCGGCGTGGGACTGCTACTCCCAATTCGGAAGAACGGCTCTGAACGATTTCGTTCACCTTGGGCGCAAGCTGGGCAGACTCTTTGGGAGTCTCTGCCACCGTGGATTCCCAACTCTGACTCCTGCGGCTGACAATGCGACCGGTCAGGGCCTGCAAAGTATCCAGATGGCGCGGCTCAAAAGCATTGGGGCGCGATGAAAGAACCTCAAAGATCCCGAATAACCGGTCGCCCTCAAGCAGCGGCAGAACCACAATCGACCTGACTCCAAGAGACCGGCTGGCGTCTGGGTCAACCCGAGAGTCCATTTCGGTGTCGTTGCATTGCTGAATGCGGCGGGTTCGTAAGCACGCACCCGAGAGCCCATTTTGGGGATCGAGGCATACTCCGATATCCGGGGCGTCCGGGCCGGCGGTGGCATGGCAAACGATCTTTTCTCCCCTGACCAGCGCAATCGCAGCCCCGGTGGCGCCGGTGGCGATCAAAGCTTGATCAAGCTCCTGCGCCAGGCGGAATCCCTCCCCGGCAGCAAGGTCCGCCAATTCGATCAGATCGGATCTTTTCTGAGATACCGTCGCCTGCTGGCTTGGATCCGTCTTCGACAATGGCTCGTCGATAAGCTTGAGGTCCTTTGGAAACTGAGGATTTCCGAATGAAGTTGGCTCGTCCACGATGGTCCTTTCCCTTATAACCCGGGGGGTGGGCGAGCGGGGCTCAGGTTACCGTCATTCAAAGAGCATGTTTTGAGCCAAAGTAGGGAAATCCAAAGCATTGCAGTGGAAGTGCTTAGGGCCGGCCCACGAGACCGGGAGCATGAGCGATGCAAACCGTTGCGCTGGAATGACAACTAACCTTCAGATTGCCGCCCTTTCCCCGGCATGCGACTCGCTCCCCATAGCAAATGCAAAGCGAAAACTTCCATCATTTTTCGCGCGATTCCCTGGAGTCTCGGCGTGGCACCCATACCTGCGGTTCAGGCCTCAAAAATAGCGCGCTTGGCCGGGAGTCCACTCCGACCCTGTTCTATCCATTGAACGAAATATGCCACACGCAATTGCGAGCTCGAAGCCAGAAACAATAGAATCGCCGCCCCATCAGAAAGCAGACGGCACTCCAGGGGGTTTGGATGGCAATGAAATCGGATCACGAACCCCGAGATGGTGGCGGCGATACCGGCAGACGGGAATTCTTGAAAGGGATTGGGCAGAGTGGCCTGTTCGCAGCCGCGGCAGGATTTGGCGGTGCGCGACCTGCAACCCCTCTTTCGAATTCGCCGATTGACCCGGTAAGAATCCCCTCGCATTTGCCGCCTCGTTTGACCATCACTCTCTGGATTCGAGGCTGGTTGATGGCAGTGAATCCGGGTGAGCCCTACTTTGATCTCGACCATGCTTTCGCCGAAACCGTGGAACGCGGCTTCAACACGATCCGGCCTGAAGTGGCGCTGAACTGGTGCTTTGATCGGCAGGGTCGACCGCGCGGTCCTATCGCGGTTAAGCCGTGGGTGGCAGGCCTCAGCGACAACTTTCGGGGTTACAACGGAAAGGCGGGTGTGCGTTACGACGCTCTCGAGCGCGTCTTGAAGATGTACGAGCTCGCGAGAAAGTACAACGTTCGAGTCATCCAAACCAGTTGGGAATATCAAGACAGTACGCCACTGCTGGCCGATCCCAATCTACGGGCCGACGTGATGTCGACGCCCCCCGCCGAGCGCTTCGAGCGATTGGCTGACATGCACGACCGCTTGATCCAGGAGTTGAAAAAGCGTGGGTTGGAGAAACAGATTGCTTTTGTGGAAATTCACAACGAACTGAATACCAGTGATTTTCCCAAAGGTTACGTCGCGCAAAAGCCTCTGGTGGAAAAAGCCTTGCGTCGATTGCAAAAAACCCACCCTGACATTCTCTTTACCGCGGAGTACGTCAACAGCGGTCCATCATTCGAAAACGATTTTCCCGGCTATGAGGCGCTCCCCGAAAACCTGCAGGTGGCAGACCACCATGTTTATACCCTTGGCGTCCAGCAGGCGTTGCTCGACGCCCTTGGGGTGCCGCAGTGGAACGAGACGCCTCCCGACCTCAAGAGCAACGCATTGCTGCGGTGGTTAATCGGCGAAAAGCCCCAGATCAGCTGGAAGGAGTGGACCAGCAGAGCGGAGCTGATTCCCAAAGGCTGGTTGCCCATCCAGTGGTTGACCATGAATATTACCGACCCTGATCGCTACGACTATTGGATGTTCGAATATTTTGGCCAATACGCTGCTGTGATGAAATCGTTGATTCAGACGGGCATGCGGGAGTGGGGAAACTTCGCGCGCCAGCGGGGAATTCCTGCCGTAATTGACGAGGGATACATTTTCTGGCCTCCCGGCAACTCGCGCTTCGAGGAATCGGGCGCAGTGCGTCACCTTCTTGAGACGGTCGTGGATACCGCCATCGAGCAAAAATATTGGGGCATGATGATTACAGCCTTGGCTGCTCCCGGCGAGCCGGTCTGGAAGGAAAGTCCAGACTGGCTCAAAAAGAGCAACGAACGGTTTCTCAACTCACCATCCGGGACACCGTAGTGCCAGGAATTTCTGGTTAGATCCGTCAACGCGGATATAAGGACTGAGCATGGCTGTGTTCTCGCGAGGTTGCAGCGTTCTCCGTTTCGCCCGCCAATCGTTTGGCTTGCTGCTGGCGGTCTCCGCCGCAAGCTCAGGCATAGCGGCGGCTCAGACGGGCCACGCTCCGGCCGGTGCCCCAGCGCCACGTTACTCGGTGCGAGTGGAACGCGATCGCATGGTGCCGATGCGCGACGGCGTGAGACTGGCCACCGACCTCTACTTCCCGGTTGGAGTCGACGGCAAACTTCCCGTCATTCTGATTCTCACGCCTTACAACAAACTGGCGGTGGAAGACGTAGCACGCATGTGGGCAGGTCAGGGCTATATCGCCGCGGTGGAGGACTTGCGCGGCAAGTTTGCTTCGGAAGGCACCTTCACGTTTTCGTTGAATGACCCCAATGACGGGGCCGATTCGGTGATATGGGCAGCGTCTCAGCCCTGGTCCACCGGCAAAGTCGGGACCTACGGATGTTCCTACCTGGGCGGAGATCAGATCGAATTGAGTAAGCTTCAGGTGCCCCAACACACCGCCATGATCCCTCAGGCCGCAGGCGGCGCCTACCGCTTCGGCAACCTAACCGAAGGTGGGGCGCTCAATCTCGACATCATCGCCGGCTGGATGCGGCAGAACGGAAGCAAACTGCCCCACTCCGGTCAGGATCCGCAGCCGCTCGATCCCGCCCGGCTATCCGTATTGCCTGTCGTTGATGTTCTGAAGGGTACCGGTCCCCCGACGGATTTTGAGGATTGGGCCTCGCACGATCTCGATGATCCCTGGTGGGACCGTCTCGGGTACGTGGACAGCCGGCACCACTTCAACGTTCCTGCCATTCATCTCTCCTCATGGAATGACAGGGAAGTCTCCGGAACGCTCCATTTCTTCGAGCTTTATCGCAAAAACAGCACAACGGCGACAGCCCGCGACAACCAATACCTCATCATCTCCCCGATGGAACACTGTCAGTCGGAAAAGGCCACCCAGCATACGGTCGTCCTGGGGCGCGATATGGGGGACGCGCGCTTTGACTATTACGAGCTTTACCTGCGCTGGTTCGATCATTGGCTGAAGGGGATCAACAATGGCGTGACTGACATGCCCAAAGTTCGCGTTTACGTCATGGGAGCGAATCGCTGGCGCACGGCGGACGAATGGCCTCTTCCCGGCACACGTTTTACGAAGTATTTCTTTCACAGCGGTGGCAGCGCGAATACCGGCAGCGGAGACGGCGTCCTCAGTACGAGAGAACCCGGCAGAGAAAAACCCGACCGCTTCATCTACGATCCCATGAATCCCGTGCCCATGTCGCAAAACCGGGTGGATGAAGTTGAAATTTTGAAGCGTCCCGATGTTCTCGTGTACACCACGCCGGCGCTTGAGAAACCGGTCGAGGTAACCGGTCCTTTGCAAGCGGTTCTGTCGGTCTCATCGTCCGCCAGGGATACTGACTTCATTGTGCGCCTTCTGGATGTCGCTGCCGACGGTAAGGCCTTCCCCTTGGCCCGAGCGGTTCTCCGCGCTCGCTACCGCGAAGGTTTCAACCAGAAAGTATGGATGTCGCCGGGCAAGACCTATCGGCTTGCGATTGATTTGCACGGGACCGGCAATCAGTTCGCGGCGGGGCATCGGATTCGAGTCGAGGTGTCGAGCAGCGCATTTCCGACATATGCGCGCAATTTAAATACCGGCGGCGACAATAACCGCGACACCAAATCGGTGGTCGCCGAGACTCAGATCCATCACTCCGCAGGGCAGACGTCTTATGTCTTGTTACCCATCATTCCATAAACGCGATTCGTCGCCGGTAGCTCGGCCCGTGCAGAGGCGTCGGCGAGGGCTACTTCGGCGGGGCTTCCCCCATCTTCATGCGCATGTTTTTTTCTTGATCGGCGCTCCAGTATTTGCAGTCAAGACGTATGAATAACGAGGTATAGGGAATGGTCATATTCGTTTTCAGCACCAATACGTGGAAGGTCTTCGCGGCTTCGTCGATCTCGGAAATAAGTTTCTCGTGGAGCTGAGATTGCACTGGATATTTGCGCAGAAGCTCCGCAATCTCGGCGCGGTAAGCCGAGGCGCCAGGCGCATCGGAATCTCGGACAAAGGGCAGCTCCGCGTCCATGTAAACAATCGGACGTACCTGAATTGAGTTCTCGATTTCGCCCAGGACGGCCCGCACCACCTCAAGTTGTGTCGCATTGGTCTCGATCGTCTCGATTCCGGGAGCAGTTTGAAGAGGGTACGCTGAGTCGACCACGAGTATCCAGTTGCGGTGGCCGAGCAATGGCATGGCCTCTGTGAGTCGCTTATTCCAGTCAGGCGTGGCAGCGTGAAGCGGCAAGGTCAGGAGCACCAAGACCAAGATCACGACCAGGAAAGATTTGTACATGGGTTCTCGCCTTTCAGTTTGCTAGTGTTTCATACAATCCATATGGAACCGCATATGGAGTTGGCGACGGACGCTGGATATGGCTACTATAGCGGCTATCTGGGAGACCGGCTGCGACACTCATACCATCGAATGGCGCGAATTGCGCTAACCGTTTACGAACGGAGTATGACCGGAGGCAATCATGGAAGATCGAACGAAGCCCCGAAGAGACTTTCTCGGCAAGATGGCGCTCCTGGGCACCGCCGGAGCGGTGGTCGGCGGTCGGCCTCTCGCGGCGGCGGTCAACGGCGAGGGCGGCGAGTTTCGTTTGCCGGAATATGCCTGCGCCCAGGACTACCGCTCCCTGAAGCAATCCAGCTTCGACCGCACTGGGGGCAACGCGGATGCGTGGCCGATTGCGCCGGGCGCTACCAAAGAAGTCTTCAGCTCAGACGGTCCCGGCGTGATCACTCACATCTGGTTCACCATTGCTGCCAACAGCCGTTTTCATCTGAAGGAGATAGTCCTGCGAATGTACTGGGATGGTGAGTCGAAGCCCAGCGTCGAAGTGCCGGTCGGCGATTTCTTCGGATTGAATCTCGGCGAATACAATCTTTATCAATCTGCGTTTCTCAATTGCTCATCGGTCAAGGCATTGAACTGCTACTTCGCCATGCCATTCCGCAAATCCGCGCGAATCACAGTCACCAACGACGGCGCTCAGCCGGTAGGCAGTTTCTATTCCAACATCGATTATCAGCTGGTCCCGGGCCTGCCCGAACGAAGCCTGTACTTTCATGCGCAATATCGCCAGGCCACTCCCAACATCGCCGTCAAATTCGCCGAAGGCGAAAAGCAACTGAACCTCGATGGCAAGCAGAATTACGTTTTCGCCGAAACCCGCGGCCGCGGACATCTAATGGGCGTAACTCTCGGGGTATTGCAGAATAGCGATCGCTGGATGGGGGAAGGCGACGAAATGATTTTTATCGACGACGACAAGCTGCCAAGCATTAACGGAACCGGCTCGGAAGATTATTTCTGCGGCGCCTGGGACTTTGGCGGCCTCGGGGGAGCTGTGCCCTTTGCCAACCTTTACAACGGCGCGCACCTGATCAGCGCTGCCGAACAGGCCGGAGGACGCTATTGCCTCTACCGCTGGCACGCGGACAATCCTGTAACCTTTCGCAAATATCTCAAATACACCATCGAACACGGACATGCCAACGACCGCGCCGATTGTTTTTATTCCGTGGCTTACTGGTATCAGACCGAGCCCTTCACCGACTTTCCGCCCCTCCCTGCAGCCGCCAACCGTAACCCAGAACCGAAGCTGCCGTAGCGCCATGCGATGCCTGCTATAGCAGGTTCCGGAACGATGTCTATTCTGATGAGCCGCATGCCAGTGACTCAGTGCACCCGGCAACAAGCTGCTCGTCGACCGTTCACATCCCGAACTTGCCGGCGAGCCAGTAATCGACACTGAACTTTCCCCGACCAGAGCAGATCAGCCATATAAAGAAGAGCACGTACAGGACTTCCGGAAGGTAGAGGAAATCGTCGAGCCAGCTAAGAGGCGAAAGTCCTTTAGGCATAGCGGAAAGCTTGGTGGTCAGGATGGCGACCAGCATATCGACTAATAAAGCCACGCAGGACAGGCTCGAAAGAAAGCCCACGGCCAGCACGGATCCGCCTACGAACTCGACACCCGACACGAAATAAGCCATCAGGCGAGGAGACGGGACTTTGGCCGCAACCAGCGTCTCGTACATCGTTTGCCTGCTGGCGGCGACAAACAATTTCTTTGCCCCGGAGATGGCGAAGAACAGCCCGAGCGAAACCCGTACCAGAAGGATGGCATACTGTTCCAAATCACTGCTGCCCAACAGCGCAAACTGGAGCAAGCGTTTCAAATCCATCTCTTATCCCTCCATCGGTTTCGGCCTCGCGATTATGTGTCCATGCGTTCGACCCATTGAGCGCGCGATGCGGGAGCCACGAATGGATCCGCGAAGTACTGCGTTTCCCGCGCCACCTTGTCGCCCCTGAACTCCATGATGGTCACGGTGTAGGACGGCTTGCCGTCGTAGGTCAGGATCAATTCGGTGACCCAAAGATCACCGCCGCCGATGATTCGCCGGACAGTAAACCGCTTTTTGCTGGGCTGACTGGCGCGTTGGTTCTGAATGTTGTTCCGGCCCCGGGTTCGCTCGCCTGACTGCGGGTATTCCAGCACTGCGTCCTCGTGATAGATGCGGTGCTCGGTTTCAAAATCGCTGGCATCGGACGCCGCCCAATGCTGATCCAGTGCCGCGCGGATCTGCTGATCTCGCATCGCAGAAGGCTCCTCCATCTTTGGTCGATCGTTCATCTATCGATCCTGCATCTTGACCTTTGAATTTGACGGAAGCTGATGCTTTGGCATGCGGCCAGACGATATTGAATTGTCTTGCGGCTACCAGCGCCGAGCCGGAGCGGCACCGTCCACGTGCAATATCTCTCCGCTAACATGACCTGCCCGTGCCAGGTAAAGAACGGCGTCGACAATATCTTTTACTGTCGCCCTTTTCTTGGCCGGCTGCAATGTCGAATCGTTAGGATCATTCGGGTGCATTGGCGTATCCACTTCACCGGGGGCTACTGCATTAAACCGAATGCCATCTTTGGCATACTCGATGGCAAGATTCTGGGTGGCTGAGTTCAAGCCACCCTTCGTAATCATTGAAACGGAGCCATTGACGCCAGCGATTGCCCGATCGGCGAGCGCCGCGGTGATGCTCACAACGCACCCCGATTTCTGCTTCAACATTTCCTTCACAGTGCGCTGCGTGATGTGGAGGAATCCGAGCAGATTAATCGAAACGAGGGCGTCGAAGTCTTCAATGGTGAAATCAGTGAAAGGCTTGGAGAGGAAAATGCCAGCATTATTAACCAAAACATCGACGGTTCCGAATTGGTTGATCGCTGCTTCGACAGCATCGTTAGCGGTTTGCTGCTTGCCGATATCGCCAGCGAGAACAACCAGGTTGCCCGAGGGAGTCAGCTTTCGATTGGGGTCACGAGAGGTTGCGACGACGTTATAACCTTCTGCCAGAAACCCTTCGACTAGCCCTGCGCCAATACCCCCCGATGCCCCAGTTACAATTACTGTTTTCTTGGCCGGCATAAATAACCCTTCATCTTACGTCTTGGGCACAATAGAAGCGGGAATTAAGCAAGCATTGCGGCTGCCAAAGGAACGCCGTCATGGCCTGCGGGAAAACAGCCTGAAATCCCACTCAGTTCTGTATCTGTCATGATCGAATCTCCTCTTGCTAGCTACGGAAATGCGAGACTCTACCGGCCGAGACGACGCTGCCTCGGCTTGGCCGGCATAACATTCGACCCTAAGAGTGGCCGCGTTCTCTTCTACGCAAACGGCTCCAGTTTGGCCAGTATGGTCGGCAGATATTCCGAAACCGTCGGATGAATATGCATGGCTCGCTGGATGACCGTGTACGGCGCCTTGGCATACATGACGTCCAACAGAACGTGAATTACTTCATCGCCTCCGACTCCAAGAATCGCGGCTCCCAGGATCTGCTTCGTTTCCGCATCGACGCAGATTTTGATGAAACCCTGTGTCTCACTCTTTTCGTAGGCCCGGCTCACTCGACTCATCGGATATTTCGCAGCCAGGGCGCGACGTCCGGATTTCCGTATCTCTGTGTCCGTCAGTCCGCATCGTCCCAGCGGCGGATCAATATATAGCGCGTAAGCTTGGATCCGGTCGGAAATCCGGCGATGGTCAGCGTTGAAGAGATTGTCGGCAACAATCTCATAGTCGTTATAGGAAGTATGCGTAAAGGCGCCGCGGCCGTTGCAGTCCCCCAGCGCCCAGATGCCGGGCACGTTGGTTTGGAGCTGATCGTCAACGATGATGTAGCCGCGTTGGTCGGTCGTTACCCCAGCCCGGTCGAGGCCCAGGTCGCTTGTGTTGGGGACACGCCCGACCGCTAGCAGCACGTGCGTGCCCGCCACTTCCTTCGGGTCCTCGCTGCATTCCATGCGGACGACGACACCGCCATCGCGTTTCGCCAGCGAAATACATTTCGCATTCAGCCGGATGTGTATGCCCTCGGCCTCCAGGATTTCGCGTACAGCTTGGGAGACGTCTTCGTCTTCCCGTCCAATCAGGCGCGATCCCATTTCCACAATCGTAACTTCGCTCCCCAAGCGGCGATAAATCTGAGCGAACTCCAGCCCAACATAACTTCCGCCGACGATGATGAAATGCCCGGGCAAGAAATCGATGTCCATCATCGACGAGTTGTTTAGAAATGGGACGTCATGAATCCCTGGCATGTCGGGAATACGGGCCCGCCCGCCAACATTGATATAAATCTTGTCGGCTTGCAGAACTTCATCGTTGACCATGACAGTGTTCGGTGACTGAAAGCGGGCGTGGCCCTGAATGACCGTACAATTCGGCGTTCCCCGGAGCCATTCCTCAACTCCCTTGTTAGACCTCCCGGAGACTGCATCTTTGCGGGCTTTCACGCGCTTCATATCGACGCGCACATCACCAACGGCGAAACCATATTCCGCCCCTCGCCGGGCAACATGGATCGCATAGGCGCTGGCCACCAGCGTCTTCGTCGGGATGCATCCCGTATTCACGCACGTGCCGCCAAATTTATGGCGCTCAATAATCGCGACGGTTTTGCCTGCGCCCGCAAACCGTGCCGTCAGGGACGGCCCCGCCTGTCCCGTCCCGATAATGATCGCGTCGAAGTGCTTCATGGGGTCAGTGTGCCCCTTCTATGTGGATCTTGCCGTCTTTGGCTGCCTCTTCGGGCGTCTTGCCTTCCTGACGCGCGACAATGTAGGCGGCGTACCAGCCCGACCAGTGGTGCTTCGGAGCGGTAGGTTCGTATTCGCCGTGGTGCTTCTCAGCCTCTTGCAAGAGCTCGGTCAGGGTCGCGACATCCAAATTACCAAGTCCGCGGCCAGGCAGCCGGGTTGTGACTTCCTGAAACAGCCATCCATTGCCGTCGGGATCACGAAACGTAGCGAACGAGCCGTAGGTGGCATGCTCGGGTGCTGGTCCGCTAACGCGACCGCTTCCGTCGACCTGGAACTGAGCGCCTGGCGTTCCGGAGTGGAACACTTCACTCACCTGAATACCGCGAGCGACAAGATCTTCGCGCGCAGCCGCAACGTCGGAGACGACCAGGTAGAGGCCCTGGGCCGATCCCGGTGAGGCCGATGTCATCTTCGTGCCGAATTGAACCGAGCACCCGGAACCGGGAGGCGTGAACTGGACAACCCGGAAGCCGTTGTCGAATGGGAAATCGGCGTCGAGCCGCCAGCCCAGTTTGCTATAGAACTTCTTCGAGCGCTCAACATCCGCGACCGGAATGACGACCACCTCGAGCTTCGTCTCTACTGTCTCGGCATTGCTCACAATTGCTCCGATCAGCCCAACCTTGATTAGGCCAGAATCATGATGACGACATTATTCCACGGGGCCCAGGCCGCCGACCTCACGATTCTTGCTTGCGTTAAAGAACGATGAATCCGAGCCGGAGTTTAAATGAGGACATGGGGGACGATCCCGCATGCCGTACAGACATCGCAATTTGCGAGTTGGAAAATCTCCCGCCGGCTTAGCTAAAATGCAGCTAGGCCGACACTGGGCTTGCCCTATGCCAAATATCTAAGAAAGGATGGCAAAGATATGCCGGAAGCGACCTGGAAACCTCACGAGAAACATGGACGGCTGACGACGCAGAGCGACTTACCCGACAGCGTCTACGCGTTCCCGAAGCAGCGGAAAGAACCACTGACCGACGCACAACACGTGCGTAACGCGGTCGCGCGGTTCGATCAGGTCATCGACGTCTCCGATGCCGACCGTGCTTTGGCGTTCGCGAACATCGAAAAAGCGGCCCACTACTACGACGTCAACCTCGCGGAAACATCATGGCACGACCTCGGCATTCATCCTGAAAAGAATAGAATAGAGGCGGCCACCAAAGGCGCTGCGACTCGTAAACGCCGAGCGTAGAGCTGAGAATCCACGGGTCTCAGAGTCAGAGTCTTATTCGTGACGGTTTGCGCGCCGTACAAGGAGATGATTATGAAAGCAGTTGTTGTCCACCATTATGGCGGTCCGGAAGTGCTGAAGTTCGAAGACTATCCTGACCCAGTGCCCGGTCCGGGCGAAGTGCTGGTGAGAGTCGCCGCTGCGAGCGTGAATCCCATCGACTACAAGCGGCGTGCAGGACTGACGAAAGATTTTTATCCCCTCCAGTTCCCCGGCCTCATAGGAGTCGATGTGGCGGGGACTGTGGTCAAGATTGGCCCGGGAGTGGAAGGCTTTTCCGTCGGCGACCAGGTGTTCGCCATGGCGGACAATACTTACGCCGAACTTTGTGTGGTGAAGGCAGCGGCCTTAGCGAAAGTTCCCAAGGGACTCGATTTAATCCAGGCGGCGGCGCTGCCGCTGGTGACGGTGACCGGCAACCAACTCATGTCTGCTACCGGAATCAACGCGGGCCAGACGGTTCTCGTCGTCGGTGCTGCTGGAAATGTGGGGCGTTCGGCAGTATTCACCGCGAAGGCACGCGGGGCCACTGTGATCGCGGGGGTTTTGAAGAGGCAGATGGAGGAAGCAAAAACTTTGGGCGCGGATCAAGTCGTCGCAACCGACGACGACGCCGCGATTGCGAATCTTTCTCCGCTCGATGCGGTGGCGGATACGGTCGGTGGAAGAACCGCCGAGAAGCTGATCGCCAGAGTCAAGCCGGGTGGAGTGTATGCATCGGTTGTCGAACCGCCACAGAACGCCGCGAAATACCCAGCTGTAAAGGTGGTGCACGTATTCTCGAAATTCGACCGGAAGACGCTCGAGTTCATGGCCGAAGCGGTGCGAGATGGCAAGCTGGTAATCCCGATCAGCCAGAAACTGCCGCTCAGTGAAGCAGCCGAGGCGCAAGCAACGGCGGAAAAGGGTGGCGCCGGGAAGATCTTGCTGGTGGCTTGACATTATTCTTGCGACCGGAGAACACGAAAGGAAAATCGGAGATGAAAAAGGGTCTGCGCGGAATAAACCCGGCTTCGAAGCCGAGTGGCGACGGGTGTGTAGAATGCCTGGCGTCCCCGAAAGGTTGGTGGCTTCATCTCCGCCGGTGTGCGGAATGTGGGCACATCGGATGCTGTGACAGTTCTCCGAGTCAACATGCATCCAAGCACGCGGCGGCGACGGGGCATCCGATCATTGCCAGCTTCGAGCCGGGTGAGGATTGGTTCTTCAATTACGAAAAGCAGGATTACGAGAAGCAGGGCGCGATCAGGGGTGTGGAGTTGCTTCCGCCGCATTCGCATCCAACAAATCAGCCAGCTCCTGGACCAGCAGGGAGAGTTCCAGCCAATTGGGAATCGCTGCTGCACTAACTGGCGTCGATCGATTTTTTATGAAGGGGCGCGGGGGCTCGGGACACCGTATTTGTAATGAGCATCATATCGAAAGGAGCCATCAATGAGCGCGGTACAAGTCGAACAGAAGAGCTATGAGATGCCCCCGCGCGAGGGGATCAGCATCGCGCATTTTCTCACCGTGGCCGACCTCGAGCGATCGGCCCGCTACTATGAAAAGGTTTTCGGGGCTCGCATTCTGACCATGGGTGACGGCAACGCCCCTCCGTACCTTCAGCTGGCGAATATCTGGATGATTCTGAACGTTGGGGGCGGCCCGACCCCGGATAAGCCGACGGTAACGCTGAGCGTCCCCGACCCGAACCACATCAACAGCTTCCTGAATTTCCGCGTCGCGGATATTCAAGCCTGCTATGAACTCTGGAAAAGTCGCGGAGCCGAGTTCCTCACCCCGCCGATACCCAAATACGGCGAGATTCGCTGCTACATCCGCGATCCTGACGGTTACATTATCGAGGTCGGACAGAGCACCGATCTTACGTACGGTTAAGGCGCGGCCCGGATGGCATCACGGATTTCGACGGTTGCGAATGTCCGCTTGGGCCTTCCGGGCTGCGTTGTCGAGGCAGTGCTTTTGTCTTGACCGATACTTTCGTCCAATAGATTTCGCCGTCCCACTTCTGCCAATCTTGCTGTGAACCGTCACTCGCTCTGACATTGAAAGGGGTACCAAATGGACGGGGCAAATGGACCGAAAGAGACCACGCGCGTGGCCGCCCCGGTCGCGTCGAACACTCTCAGTGTGAACGTTTTTACCGCCCCAGGAAAGACTATGGTCGGCGAGCGGCCTAAGCCCTTCGGCGAAGCGCTCGGTTTTGACCCGATCACGGCGACTCTAATCTTCGGCGAGTACGACGCGGTGCTGGTGGACGCAATGGGGACAGTGGCCGAGGCCAAGGCTCTCGCGGATTGGGTCGCTCTGCACAACCGCAACCTGCAGACCATCTATATAACGCACGCTCACTTCGACCACTTCTACGGCCTTAGCATTCTGCTCGACCGTTTCCCCGGCGCTCGGGCGATAGCAACACCCAAGACGGTGAACGCCATGCAGATGTCTTTCACCCCCACTGTGGAGCGGTTGGCCCGCCGTATGTTTCCTGGGCAAGTGGCCACCAAGTTGGTTCCACCTGAGCCCTATGAACCCGACACGTTCACGCTTGAGGGGCACGAATTGCGTATCATCGAGCAGGGCCGCACCGATAGTCCCGATTCGACGTCTCTCTACGTTCCATCGATCGGCCTGATCGTGGCTGGCGACGTGGTCTACAACCAATGCCGCATGTACGTCGGCGACACCACCCCCGAGAGCCGAAAGAATTGGATCGCGGCGCTGGACCGGTTAGCGGCGCTGAACCCGTCGATGGTTGTCGCCGGTCACAAGAAGCCTGGCGCGCCCGACTCTCCCTCTACGATCCAGGACACCAAACGTTACCTCGAGGACTTCGATCGGCTACAGAAAACCGCGGCATCCGACCAGGAGCTGTTCGATCAGATGACGACGCTCTACCCGCATTGGGTGGCTAATCAGTCGTGGCTGATGTTCGGATTCCCCGGGGCATAACTCACCTCAACCGAACAGAATTTCGATTTCGAAAGGAGAACAACAATGACAACTAAAGGAAAAGTCCTAGTACTGGTCTCGAGCGGTCGCGGCCTGCCCTTGAAAGATGGTGGGTGTTACACCGGCGCAGGCTACTACCTCAACGAGCTGACGGTTCCGGTTCGCGCCCTGATGAAGGAGGGCTACGAAATCACTTTCGCCAACCCCAAAGGCAACACGCCCCAGGTGGATGTGCATTCAGAGGTCCCCGATTTCTTCGGCGGGGACGCGGCCAAGCTTGAGGACTATATGCTATTCCGAGACGGCCTGAAGGGGCTCAGAGATCCAAGCCGCATCTCGGATGTCATCGCATCGGGCCTTGATCAATATGACGCCGTATTCGTCCCCGGAGGGCACGGTCCGATGATCGATCTTCTCGATGACCCCGACGCCGGCATAGTGATGAGGCACTTTCACGAAACATCCAAGCCTACGGCAGTGCTCTGCCATGGCCCGATTTCACTTCTCTCAGCTCTTCCCAACTCCAAAGAGTTCGTCGCAGCGCTGAGTGCGGGCGATGTCGCCGGAGCGCGGGCAAAGGCTCAAGGCTGGATCTATTCCGGATACAAGATGACGATCTTTTCGACTGCGGAAGAGAAGCAGCGGGAGCCGCTCGAGATTGAGGGGAAGGTTCTCTTCTACCCCGACTTCGCCTTGAGCACGGCGGGCGGCGACGTAAGTGTGGCCGCTCCATGGCAGAGCTACGTCCTGCAAGATCGCGAGCTGATCTCAGGCCAGAACCCATTCTCCGATCAAGCGCTTCTGAAACTTCTTCTCCCGGCACTCGATGGAAAGAAGAAGTCGGTTTCAGCGGCATAAGAATCGGGACGCGTTTTAGCTTCTTGCAGCACCACGAAAATGGCTGCCCCACTCGCCGCGGTTTTCGGCGAGTGGGCACCATGGATGCATGCAGGTTGGCGCCAGCCATCTTACATTATCCAATCCGGGATACGTCCTGTCTCTCCCTATTTTCTCGAGAGGGAGAATCGCGGCGAATTTTGAGCGAACCGCTTTCTCCATTCGAATCGAAACTTGTATAATCCGCCGATGCAACGGATTGCGTGGAGCACAATTGCGCTCGGCTCGTTGTTGCTCATTTCCGCCCACTCGATAGGAGGACAGGACGTGAAATCTCCACAACCTGAAAAGTCCAAGCCACCGGTCAAAACGGAGCCGCGCGGGCGCATCCTTGGCATCGGCGGGGTGTTCTTCAAATCCGCCAATCGCGATCAAACGCGCGAATGGTATGCGAAGCATCTTGGACTCGCTGACAAAGGTCAAGGTGTGATGCTTCCGTGGCGCGAACACGACGACCCACAGAAGGAACACGTTACAGTTTGGACAGTTTTTCCTGCCTCCACCAAGTATTTCGATCCCAGCCCCGCACCGTTCATGATCAACTACATCGTGGACGATATGGATGCTTTACTCGACCGCTTAAAACAAGAGGGAGTAAAGATTGACCCCAACCGAATGGATGAATCCTACGGTCGCTTTGCCTGGATCTACGATTCGGATGGAAACAAGATAGAGCTCTGGCAGCCGTTGCCCGCAAAGCCCTGAGGGTCTTCCACTGTCCTCGACTGCCTCAACAACCGCAGTCAATTTGGCAAGCGATCAACAGCAGGATGTTCGATCGCCCGCACAAAGCTCACCGCTGTCTTCTGTTATCGCATTGCTTTCGGCGACGGAATCTGCGCGTCACTCCAGCCACCGCCAAGCGCCTTGATCAGCTGAACGCTTGCCACCATTTCCTGCATTCGAAAGTTCACGGCTGTTTGTTGGTCATTCAACAAAGTCGTTTGGGCGACGATCACGCTCAAGTAAGGATCGACTCCCGCTTTGTACCGCGCGATAGCTTCCTGCAGGCTTCTGGTGGCGGCTTCAACCGCTGTATTCTGCTGGGCGGTGGCCTGGGAAAGAATTCTAAGAGATGCCAGATTGTCCTCTACCAGCTGGAATGAGGTGAGCACCGTCTGCCGGTAATTTGCCACAGTCTGATCGTAATTGGCCTGGTACTGTTGGACCGTAGCCCGGCGCAAGCCGGCATCGAAAATTGTTTCCGCAAGGCCCGGCCCGATTGACCAAAAGCGGCTGGGCCATGTGAACCAATCGGAGACGGAAGAATTTCCGAATCCGCCGGAAGCGCTCAATATGATATTGGGGAAATATGCGGCCTTAGCCACGCCGATCTGCGCATTAGCCTGAGCGACGCTCCGCTCCGCCACCGCAATGTCCGGACGTCTCTCGAGAAGTTCGGACGGAACCCCAGCCGGGATCGCTGGAGGTTTTGCTTCCAGAGGTTGGGCGGGAAGAGAAAATGTCGACGCGGGCTGCCCGATCAAAACAGCAATGGCGTGTTCATACTGGGCGCGCAGGACTCCGAGATCGGTATCTTGAGCTTGTGCGGCTCGTAGCTGACCTTCGGCCTGGGCAACGGTTTCGTCATTAGAAAGCCCGGCTCGATACTGGATTTGAGCAAGGTCCAGAGCGTCCTGGTAAGCGGCCACAGTGGAATCGAGAATCTGTTTCAGTGAGTCCTGGGCGCGAAGCTCATAATAATCCACGGCAAGCTCGGCCTGTTCGCTAAGGCGGGTATTCTCCAGGTCGGCGGCACTGGCCTGCGCGGCGTAAACGTTGGCCCTCACGCCGCTTCGGACGCGTCCCCAGAAATCAGGCTCCCAGGATGCGTCAAAAGGTAGCGAGTAGTTCGTGTACGTTCTGATGGTCAATCCGGAGGAACCACCGGTTATCCCGCCGAGCTGGCCGGGCGACGTGCGGGCATTCATGATGCTCGGATTGGTTGAGGCCACCGGGAAGTACTGCGTTCGAGCTTGTCTCACCAGGGCCCGCGCCGCGAGGAAATTGGCCGCGGCTGCCGCTATGTTTTGATTCGAAGATCCCGCTTTCTCTTCGAGTTCATTGAGTTGGGGATCATGGAACGGCTCCCACCATTTGCCTCGAATCGTGGCATCGTTTGGGCGGGCAATCTTCCATTGGCGTTCAGCTTGAGCGTCTTTCGGCGCGAGCTCTTTGTAAACCGGCGGATCTGGGACGGACGGTCGTGCGTACTTCGGACCGACCACACAGGCAGTCTGTAGCAAGACACCAGTCAATGATGCCGCAAGTATTAAGCGCTCGCCAAATTGCGCGAGCCGCCGAGCCAGACGACTGCGCTGGCCCTGCGGGCCATGATCACCGGGCACGGCTTCCCAGGCTTGCGCCCTTCCCGGATTTTCAATCCGCGATATACACATCGACCAATTCCCCGGGATAAAGATTTAGGTTCTTGGGCTTTTCGATCCGGAAAATGACAGGCAATACGCGAACATCCACTCTCTCCTGCCTTTGGTCGGAAAGCTCAATCTTGGGGGATACCAAGGGCTGAACTCTTACATAATCCAGTGGTACCTTGATCGTCGATCCGCGAATCGACATTTCTCCTTTGATCTTCGAAGGAGCAGGCAGGCGAGGCACCAGAATTTCGTCGATATAGCAGCGAACCTCAAGGTTGGTTTGCGGCGTCCCCAGCACCAGCACTGGGTTCATACCTTGCGTGTAGCTTTCGTAAGCCCCCTGGGGTGACACGAAGCTTCCCACAATCGTCGTGATGGAAAGCACGACTCCATCCGTGGCTGCCCGCAGTGTGTATTTGGAGAGCAGAGCGCTGGAAGAGCGATAGGCTTTGTCGAGCGCGTTGTACTGTCTTTCTTGATTGCGTATATCGAAGGCCCAGGCACCCGCTTTAGTCAGATCACGCTGCTTTTGCGCGACTTCAAGATTTGCTTGGGCCACGGCGGCGGCATTGCTTGCGCTGTCCAAGGCATCCTTACTAATAGATCTAGGATCAATCTGATAAGCTGCCTCTTGCTTGTTCAGTTCGTCCTCGGCAGTTTTCAGGGCGGTTTGCGCCGAAATAACTTGCGCCTCGTTTACATCGAGGTTTTCCTTCCTCGGCTCCGCTTTTAACTCTTCCAGCATGGCATGAGAAGCCTGGGCAGCTGATCTCTGCTGTTCGGTCGTGGCTCTCTGAATGGAATCGTCGATCACCAGCAGAGGCTGACCTTTCCGCACCTCTTGCCCTTCCGAGACTAAGATTTCCCTAACCGTACCCGCCACTTCCGGATACATGTTGATGTTTTCACCACTGGTTTGAGCACTTTCGACGATACCTTCGGCGTAGATCCCGCTGGCGTAAGGGTTGGAAGGTGGTTCGAAGGCTGGCGGCAGGGGAGGTTTCTGCAGGCTGAAGAAATACGCGGTCGCGGTTCCCGCCAGAATTCCAATGATCGACAGTATGAATATCAGTTTGTTTTTCATGCCCTGCCTTTGGTTATTCCATTCAGACGTCCATCCTCCATCTGCAGGATGCGGCTGGCGAATTCGTAGATCCTGTTGTCGTGCGTTACGACCACGATGCAGCGATTCGCATTCAGAATGTTCTTATGCACGAAGCTCAGGATGCCGTTCCCCGTGTCACCGTCCAGTGAGGCCGTAGGCTCATCCATAATTAAAATGTCAGGCTTCGCAACGATTGCCCGGGCAATGGCCACCCGTTGCTGTTCTCCACCGCTGAGTTTGACCGGCGGAATGTCGGCGCGTCCCTTCAGGCCAACAATCTCCAGATAACGAATCGCCTCCTGGATAGACTCGTCCCAGTCCTTTCTTTTCAAAATCAGCGGAATAGCCACGTTCTCAGCCGTATTCAGCCGGGGAAACAGATGGAAGTCCTGAAATACGAATCCAATGTTGTTCAGGCGGAAGTCGGCCAGTTGATCGCTCCCCAGCCCCCAGATATCGGTGCCTTCCACCAGAACGCTGCCTGCATTCGGCTTCAGAATCCCAGAGAGGACACTGAGCAATGTGGTCTTTCCGCTTCCGGAAGGGCCCACGATATAAAGCATCTCTCCGAAGTAGGCGTCGAGATCAACGTCTTTTAGTGCAGACGTTTTGGCATCGCCTTCTCCGAACCACTTGTTCAGGCCCTTCGCTTGAATGGCTGCCTGCGGCATCTCAACCTCGAAAAATATCGAACGGCTCAATCCGCAAAACCCTTCTGATTCCCATGTAGCTCGAAATTCCGGCAATGACCGCAACCATGGCAAACCCGAGCGCCAGATTCGTATAGGTAACCATGGCGGCGTAACTGGGAAGCCTTAGCCTTGCCAGCCAGATCAGGAGCGCGCACAACCCAACTCCCAGTCCGTAGCCGGTGAATGCCGTAAAAGTGGCCTGAAACAGGATCATGCCCACGAGGACACGACTCTTCGTGCCGATGGCCTTCAGCGCTCCAAACCGTTCCAGATTTTCGAGGATGAAGGTGTAGAACGTTTGACCAGAGATCGAAAGGCCGACGATGAAGCTGATTACGGTCATAATCAGGATGTTGGTTCCACCGCCAGTCTGGTAGATGAAGAAGTTCGCAGTTCTTTGCATGAACTCCCTTTTGGTCAGCGCCAAATAGCCCAGGGCTTGCACCTGTTGCTTAATCTTCTGTATGTCGGAGGAGTTCTTCGGCTCTACAAGCACATATGAGATCGTGTAACGAGGATTGGGAATGTACTGGATGGCCCGCTCGTAAGTCGTGTACAGGGTGGGCGTACCATAAAGGCCAGAGGTAGCCACCTTGGCAATCCCGACAATGACTCCGCGATTGTCGTTCAGTTCGAGCTCCGACCCGATGTGGGGATTCTCCAGCTTGGAAAACTCCGCATCCCGCACCACGATGAATCCATTCTCGGCATAAATGGCTTCGATCTTTCCCTCAACGAGATCCGGCCTGCCAAACAGACTTGTGTCGTCCAATCCAATGACGGTCACGGATTGATAGCTTCCGTCCGCAAGCCTGACCAGCGCGCCGCCCGAGTATAAGGGAACTGCATATTTCACTCCCTGCATGCTTCGAGCAGCGTCTAGAACATAGTTCGGCATGCCGACCGAATTGGACACCGTCTGAACCGCCGGATCCATGATCCATATGCTGGCGCCGATATTGATTACCGTGGCGGAGGCATGATTCAGCACCCCGATGAACATCGAGGTGATAAACATCATTAGGAAAACGGCAAAAGTGATGCCGAGAAGCAGCGCCGTGAACTTCGCTTTATCGTTTACCAGCAGCTTGTAGGCAAGCTTGAGAATTCCCTTCACGGCAATGCCTCTCTTGCCAGTTCATCTTCCCGAAATAGGCGAATGAGGGATGTATATGCCCTCACTCCAGAGAGTGACGTGGATCACAACCAAGAGCTGAAGCAGTCTTCTCCCTTAAGCCCGCCAGGCCCACGGCTTTCGACCTCACAGCCATCGGTGATTTTGATCACTGGCCCGCTCTTTGGTTTGTGTAATCCTCCGGCTAGACCGCTACCGTGGATGTAATCGTGAGCTTTGGAGGAAATAAGATGTTGACCAGAACGGCAATCCAACAACCCCAAAAGGATGGCACAGGGCTGTACCTGGGGGTGGTCCTGTTGGTAGTGCTACCCGCGGTCCTTGCGTTCATCTGCTCGAAGTGGTTTCCTTACGGTTCCCCGCATTTCACCTCGGGACTGTGGTTTTTCTATGAGGCATCCCGTGCTACGGCGTACTTGGGCGTTACTCTTGCGGCGGTTCTTACGTTTACCGCGGCAATTCAACGAACTGTTTCCGGGAAGGTTGCGGTCCTCATGGCCTCGTCAACCGCAGCGGCAGCCACTTTACTCTGGTACGCCATACACAGGTACCCGAATCCGTGGTAGCAGTACGTATGGCGCGCCGTCACTTCCAGGAGAATCTGGTGCCGTGTTCTGCATCCCCGAATTGTCTCGATCGGGCGCAGGAGAAAGGTGATGGCTGGTACGGTTAGGTTGCCAACCCGTCACATACAGCCCGCCGAGCGTGCTCACCGCGTCTCTCCCTCTCTTGCAGCCAGCGAGCGGTACCGGCCGCCCCACAGAAAAATCCCGGCCCTCGCTCTCCTTGCGATCCTTGGGATCGCGCTTCACCTTCTGTTGCGATTTCTCTTTCACACCGCTGCGCAAGTCTCGCTCGCGCCACTCTATGGCGTGCTTCTACTCGGCGGTTTGCCGCTGCTTGTCACTTTGGCCCGCAAACTATTGGCGCGCGAATTTGGATCGGATCTCTTGGCGGGAATCTCGATACTGACCTCGGTTCTGCAAGGCGAATATCTGGTCGGCTCAATCGTGGTTCTGATGCTCTCTGGAGGCACCGCGCTCGAGGAGTTCGCCTCTCAGCGCGCGTCTTCCATCCTCGATACCTTGGCGAATCGCATGCCACAAACGACCCACCGTAGAGTGGGGACACAAACCGTCGACGTAACCCTGGACCAAGTCGCGATTGGCGACATCCTGGTTATCTATCCCCATGAGGTTTGCCCGGCAGATGGGGTCGTAGTCGAAGGCCACGGAAGGATGAACGAAGCCTTTCTGACCGGAGAACCCTTCGAGGTTTCGAAGGCTCCGGGTTCCAAGGTCATCTCTGGGGCGCTCAACGGAGAAACCGTGTTGGCCATCCGGACCGACAAATTGCCCGTCGATTCCCGGTATGCGCAGATCATGCATGTAATGGAACAGACCCAGCAGCGGCGCCCCCGGTTGCGCCGCCTTGGTGATCAACTGGGCGCATGGTACACGCCCGCCGCAGTTTTGATTGCACTTCTGGCTTGGCTGCTCAGTGGAAATTCGCATCGCTTCCTGGCAGTGTTGGTCATTGCAACACCCTGCCCGCTGCTGATCGCGATTCCGGTTGCGATCATCGGGGCG
Source organism: Terriglobia bacterium (assembly GCA_963822555.1). Taxonomy (GTDB): domain Bacteria; phylum Acidobacteriota; class Terriglobia; order Terriglobales; family Acidobacteriaceae; genus JAIQFF01. The sequence continues at coordinate 60,898 of CAWGHY010000002.1, read as the reverse complement.
ATTGCGCTCGCGGCGCGTTCCGGTATCATCATCAAAAATCCCGCAATCCTCGAGCAAATCGATTCCTGCCGAACGTTTATCTTCGACAAGACTGGGACCCTGACCTACGGACACCCAACCTTGACCGAAATCCTGTGTGCGCCCGGATTTGAGGAGAAGACGGTCTTGGCTGCTGCCGCCAGCCTCGAGCGTTACTCCAAACATCCTTTGGCACAGGCTGTTCTCGACGCTGCCGACCGTATCCGTCTCCCACTTGACCCTGTATCAGAGATTAGCGAGCCCCCCGGGCACGGTCTTCGAGGAACTGTCCGGGGAAGAACGATTCTGCTGGCTGGCCGGAACCAGGTTCTCGACCGCGGGATAGCGCTGCCTCCAGCTCATTCCGGGCTCGAATGTCTGGTCTTGGTCGACGGAGCTTTTGCGGCCTCCCTTCGCTTCCACGACGCACCTCGACCGGATAGCCGCATCTTCGTCGCTCATCTCAAACCGAAGCATCGAGTGAACCGGGTGCTACTGGTGTCGGGGGATCGTGAGTCGGAGGTTCGATATCTCGCCGGAGCTGTCGGGATCAGCGAAACCTACGCCGGACAGAGCCCGGAACAAAAGCTCGCTATCGTCCGCGAAGAAACTAATCGGGCGAAAACATTGTTCGTCGGCGACGGCATTAACGACGCCCCGGCGATGCAAGCAGCCACGGTGGGTATAGCCTTCGGCCTGAATAGCGACGTCGCCGCCGAAGCGGCGGACGCCGTCATCCTGGAGTCGTCCCTCGGCAAAGTAGATGAACTGATTCACATTGGCCGCCGCATGCGTTCGATCGCGCTGCAAAGCGCCGTGGGGGGAATGGCGCTCAGCGCCTTAGGGATGTTAGCCGCCGCATTCGGGCTGTTGCCGGCGATCGACGGTGCTGTCGCCCAGGAACTCATTGATCTGGCGGCCGTTCTCAATGCTGTGCGCGTAGCTCTCCCCACTACCAAATTGCGCGATCTCTAAATCTGCATTCTGGAAATCGCCGCACGTGGGTGACGACACACACGCGCTGGAGTGAGTTGCCTCACAGACCCCCGCTCGTTCATCGCAGAAGATAGGCCCAGGTGATGATTATGAAAGCATCCGCTGTTGTAATTCCCATTACCCCCGCCGTCGAGTTGAAGAAGATCCTTTACGCTACCGATTTTTCCGATGCCTCCCTGGCGGCGTTGCCGCTCGTTTCCACACTCGCGCGTAAGTATGGATCCCGCGTGTTTGTGGCGAATGTCTGGACGCCGGTCCCATACGCCATGGTTAGTCCTGAGGCCGCAGCCGTCCTGCAGCATGAAGAGGAGCTTAGAGTTCGAGCCCGGGTGCGGGACCTTGCAAAGGCGCAGGACTTGGCCGGGCTGTCGACAACGGCTATTTTCCGATCAGGGCTCCCGACCGAAGAGCTGGGGCGCTTTGTGCGCGAGCAGAAAATCGACTTGGCTATTCTAGGCACTCATGGCCGCACCGGAATGAAGCATCTGTTAACGGGCTCGGTGGCTGAGGAATTGTTCCGCCATCTGCCGTGTCCGGTGCTCACGGTCGGACCGAACGTTTCAAAGGTTTCGTTGCAGGCCACGGGTGTCAAGCACATCCTGTTTCCCACCGACCTTTCGGATGAATCCCGGGCCGTCTTCCCGTACCTCGCTTCCCTGGCGGCGGCATACAAGGCATCCCTTACTCTGCTTCACATCTTGCCGGTTGAGACCGCTACGAACCCGGACGCCAAGTCCCTGGCAGAACCTTTGCGTAAGGAGATGCAGAGCATCTTTTCGCCGCACATCGATCCGCGATGCCCGGCCGAATTCATCATCGACTTTGGAGACGCCGCAGAGCGTATCCTTGCTCATGCCGAAACTGGACGCGCGGACCTCATCGGCCTGGGCGTGCGGAAGGCTGGCGAGATCACGACGCATTTTCGCAATACCGTCGCCTACCGAGTGGTATTGCAAGCGCATTGCCCTGTACTGACCTCCCGACATTCAGGTTAGGAGAGCGTAGGAAACGTCTTTGACCACCCTCTCAGGAAATGAATTTTTGCCCGACTGGCAGGCATCTGAAATCTATCGTGCTACGTAAGAGCTGAGTACTCGCATATAGTTGCCGCGCTCAAAGGCTGCCGGATCGGATACCGACCGCTGGCTCATACTGCCGCGCATCTGCTGGATCGATTCGTATTCGTGTTCTTCCATCCAGCGGATCATGTGGTTGAGAACGAACGCCACGTGATCGATACCGTTCTGCAACAGCGCCGAGGTCATCATCGCCACATGTGCTCCCGCCATCATGGATTTCAAGACGTCCTGCGCGCTGTGTACGCCACCCGTGATGGCCAGGTTGGCCCGCACCCATCCATAGAGAATGGCGACCCAGTGCAACCGCAGCAGCAGTTCTTGCGGACGGCTCAGCGTTAGGCTGGGCACAACTTCGAGAGATTCAATGTCGAAATCTGGTTGGTAAAATCGATTAAAAAGGACCAATCCGTTCGCGCCTGCCGCGTCCAGTTGTTTCCCCATATTCGCGATTGCGCTGAAGAAATGTGAAAACTTGACCGCGACCGGGATACTGACATTGGCTTTCACCTGTCGTACCAGGTCGCAATAGTTTTGCTCAACATCGGCGCCGATCAGATTGGGGTCGGTAATGATGGCGTAGATGTTCAGCTCGATCGCGTCCGCTCCCGCCTGATCCATCATGCCGGCATAGCGCGCCCAGCCTCCGGGAGAAACGCCGTTCAGGCTGGCAATCACCGGAATCGAGACGCGCTCCCTGGCCTTTCGAATCAGCTCCAGATAGCCATCGGCTCCGAGGTTGTAGTTGTGCAGATCCGGCAGGTAGCTGATGGACTCCGCAAAGGTTTCGCTACCCCGCGAAAGATCGGAGTCGACCGCATGGCTCTCCAGGTCGAGCTGCTCCTCAAAAAGAGAGGGCAGCACCACCGCGCCGACTCCGGCATCTTCCAGATGCCGTATGTTTTCCAGCGACTCGCAAAGTGGAGACGCCGAAGCCACAATCGGGGACTTCATCGGCAAACCGAGATATGTGGTTGTGATATCAATCATTTTTCTTCTCCTGCGGTGACGGGTTGAGGCCTCGATGAGTCTGGCTCGGAGGTAACGCGGCCGGAAGCTTCCGCATCTCCGGGCATGGCGGCGCGGTTGGCATAGACACCCCACTGCCGGTGAACATCGTCCTGTGCGAGTCGGAGCAATTCACGCGCAGTTTCCGGATTGCTTCGCGCGAGCATGGTGTAGCGGGCTTCCTGATACGCGTATTGCTTGAATGGGATACTCGGCGCCCTGGAATCAAGCTGAAAGGGATTCTTCCCTTCCAGGCGTAGCTCGGGGTTGTAGCGCATCAATGGCCAGTAACCCGAGAGCACCGCGGCTTTTTGCTGCGCCATTCCCTGGCTCATGTCATAACCGTGGGCAATGCAGTGGCTGTAGGCGATGATCAGTGACGGTCCGTCGAAGGCCTCCGCTTCGAGGAAAGCCTTCACCGTATGTGTGTCGTTGCCTCCCATGGCGACGCGGGCAACGTAAACCGATCCGTAGCTGATGGCCTCCATCGCCAGGTCTTTTTTGCCGGCGTGTTTGCCGCCGGCGGCGAATTTCGCCACCGCTCCGCGCGGTGTTGCCTTGGACATCTGGCCGCCGGTATTGGAATAGACTTCTGTGTCAAGCACCAGGACGTTGACGTTCATACCCGATCCCAGAACGTGATCGAGTCCACCGGCGCCGATGTCATAGGCCCATCCGTCGCCACCCACCAGCCACACGCTTTTGCGCACCAGCGTCTCGGCAATCGCCTGCAGGTCGTGCGATGCTGGGGTGTCCAGCGAACCGATCCTTTGCATAAGCTCGGCCACGCGCTTCCGCTGAGCTTCGATTCCGGCTTCATTCGACTGGTCGGCATTCAGAAGCTCGTTCACCAGAGAATCGCCGAGCTGCGAGGCTAGCTGCGTCACCAGTTGACGCGCATAGTCTGCCTGCTTATCGACGGCCAGCCGCATGCCCAGACCAAACTCGGCGTTGTCTTCGAAAAGCGAATTGGACCACGCTGGACCGCGTCCCAGTGAATTGCTGGTATAGGGAGTTGTTGGCAGATTGCCCCCGTAAATGGACGAACAGCCGGTTGCATTCGCGATCATCAATCGATCCCCAAAGAGCTGAGTCAGCAACTTGATGTAAGGCGTTTCACCGCAGCCGGCGCACGCTCCGGAAAACTCGAATAGCGGCTCCAGAAGCTGAACGTCTTTCACCTGGCCGTGGGAGAGTTGGCTTCGGTCCGGATCTGGAAGCTTGGTAAAGAAATCCCAATTGGCGCTCTCGGTCTCGCGAAGTGGCGCCTGGGGCTGCATATTGATGGCTCTATGTTTTGACTCGCTCTTGCTTTTCACCGGGCAAACTTCGACGCAAAGTTCGCAGCCAGTACAGTCTTCCGGAGAAACCTGAAGTGTATAGCGCAGATTTTCGAACTCACGCCAGCGTGGCTTTTCCGACTTGAACCCAGCCGGCGCATCGCCGATTAATAAGGAGTCATAGACCTTGGCCCGGATGACCGCATGGGGACAGACCAACACGCACTTGCCACACTGAATGCAGAGCTGTTCGTCCCACACCGGAATCTGTTGCGCGATATTTCGCTTCTCCCACCTGGCTGTACCGGTCGGGAACGTACCGTCGACAGGCAGGGCACTTACAGGAAGATCGTCTCCGCGACCAGCGATCATGGGGCCAATCACATTCCGCACGAATACCGGCGCGCGTTCCGGTACAGGAGGTAGAACCCTCAAGCTGCTGGAGGCCACGCCGGGAACGGTGACCTGATGGAGATGACTGAGAGTTTGGTCCACCGCCACAAAGTTTTTGGCTACCACAGCCTCGCCGCGTTTTCCGTAGGTCTCGCGAATGGCGCTCTTGATGGCTGCAATCGCCAGCTCCCGCGGTAGAACTCCGCTGATGGCGAAGAAGCAAGTCTGCATGATGGTATTGATCCGGCTGCCCATCTCCGTTTCGCGCGCGACCTTGTACGCATCAATCAGGTAAAACTTGAGTTTCTTTGCAATGATGGTTTCCTGCAGCGGCTGCGGGAGGTGGTTCCATATCTCATCCGGCCCGAACGGCGCATTCAACAGAAACATGGCGCCGGGTGCGGCACAATCCAAAACGTTGGTGCGCTCGATGAATTGGAACTGGTGACAGGCAACAAAGCTGGCCCTGGTGATTAAGTAGGACGAACGAATCGGACGCGGACCGAAACGCAGATGCGAGACCGTGACCGATCCCGCCTTCTTCGAGTCATACACGAAGTAGCCTTGGGCATAGTTATCGGTATTCTTTCCGATAATCTTGATCGAGTTCTTGTTTGCACCTACGGTCCCATCGGAACCGAGGCCATAAAACAGGGCGCGAACCGTGCTTGGGTCTTCAGTAGAGAACTCGGAATCATAGTCGAGGCTGGTGTGCGTAACATCGTCGCGAATCCCGACCGTAAAGTGATTCTTGGGAGCGGATTTCTCGATTTCATCGAAGACGGTTTTCGCCATCGCTGGGGTAAATTCCTTCGATGCCAGACCATAGCGGCCCCCGATGATCCTCGGAAAAGTCTGAGAGGCCGTCTGATTTGCTAGCCTCGATTCGCTCAGCGCAGCCACCACATCCAGGTAGAGTGGCTCGCCCAGGCTGCCGGGTTCCTTGGTGCGATCGAGCACGGCGATACTTTGCACTGTTTTCGGAAGCGCCGAAACAAAGGCTTCCGCCGCGAAGGGCCGATAAAGCCGCACTTTCAACAGGCCAACCTTTTCACCCTGCTGCAACAGGTGTTCAAGAGTCTCTTCCACCGCTCCTGCACCCGAGCCCATCATGACAATCACCCGCTCGGCATCGGGAGCTCCCACGTAATCGAACAGGCGGTAGCTTCGGCCGGTACGCTGGGCAAAGCGATCCATTACATCCTGCACAATTGTCGGACACGCCCGGTAGTAAGGATTGATGGCTTCGCGGGCTTGAAAGAATACATCGGGATTTTGTGCTGTCCCTCGCAGCAAGGGATGATCAGGCGACAGTGCCCGCTGCCGATGTTGCCGGACTAAAACGGCGTCAATCAATGCACGCAGATCTTGGTCGTTAAGCACTGCGATCTTGTTCACCTCGTGCGAAGTGCGGAAGCCGTCAAAGAAATGCAGAAAAGGGATACGAGATTCCAACGCCGCCGCCTGGGCGATCAGCGCAAAATCTCCTGCTTCCTGCACGGAATTCGAGCAGAGCAAGGCAAAGCCGGTCGCACGCGCGGCCATGACATCGCTGTGGTCGCCGAAAATCGAGAGCGCATGCGTCGCCACAGCACGGGCGGCCACATGAATCACGGTTGGCGTCAGTTCACCCGCGATCTTGTACATGTTGGGAATCATGAGAAGCAGCCCTTGGGATGCCGTGAACGTTGTCCCCAGCGCCCCAGCCTGAAGGGCGCCATGCAAAGTCCCCGCCGCGCCTCCTTCACTTTGCATTTCGATGACCTCGGGGACTGCGCCCCAGATGTTTTTGCATCCCTCTTCTTTCCACTGGTCGGCCCACTCCCCCATCGGCGAAGCGGGAGTGATGGGGTAGATGGCAATTACTTCATTAAGCCGATAAGCTACCGAGGCGGCAGCTTCATTTCCGTCCAGAATGGCTGTGTTCCCCGTCATATTTCTTCCCCAATCACCCTTATCGACAATCATTCTTACGAGGCGCCGGTCGAACCAGCAATGTTTGGAGTCACCGGAGGAAGTGATCGGCATCACTGCGGGAGGGTCCGAGATGCCTGAAAATGATTACCTGTGCAGGAGCACCGCCATCCTGAGAGGAGGCAACACCATGGAAGCACTTCAGACCAACACGCGCATATCGCTCAGCAACATCCTGGTAACCACCGATTTTTCCAAGGTTTCAGAGAAGGCCCTGCCGTTTGCAGCCGCTCTGGCCCGCCAATTCGAGGCGAAGATTATTGTGGCGCACGCGCTGAGTCCGGAACCTCACCTCAGCGTGCCCATAGAGCCACTGCCGGCAGACGCCGATCCGACCTTCCTGCAGGCGCAGGGGAAACTCGCGAAGTTTGCCTTCGGCAACTCTCAGGGAGTAAGACCCGCTCAGATGCTTTTAGAGCGTGGGGAGGTCTGGGATGTAATCTCAGACATCATTCGGAAGAACAAGATTGACCTGGTGGTCACTGGCACACACGGACGCCAGGGATTGAAGAAGCTGGTGCTGGGATCGGAAGCAGAAAAGATATATAGGAAAGCTGCTTGCCCTGTATTGACCGTCGGCCCCCATGTCACTCCACCCAGTGACACGGACTGGACGCTTGAGACCATTCTCTTTCCGACCGATGGTTCTGAGACCTCACTGAAAGCTCTTCCGTACGCCTTGTCTCTGGCGGAAGAAAATCAGGCCAGTTTGATTTTCTTGCAGCTGATGCCCATGGCTCCCACCCAGTTTCGGGAGTCTGACGAGGCGAGCGCGCGGGAAGCAATGCGGCTCATGGTGCCCGCAGAGGCCGAGGACTGGTGTAAACCTGAGTTCGTGACGCGCTTCGAGTTCCCCGCTGAGGGCATTCTGGCCTTCGCCAAGGAACGGAATGTGAGCTTGATCGTAATGGGGGTGAGAAAATCGGGAGACAGCCCTGTGCCCGAGCATCTGCCTTGGCCGATTGCCTCTCAGGTAGTTGCGCGAGCCCGGTGCCCAGTCCTGACAGTGCGCGGTTAGTAAGGTCCGACAGAATTTCGAATGGATTGGCGACTAAGGTGCGACGTATAGAAACGGCCTATTAAAGATTCGCCGGGCGAACGTTCGATTGCCTGGAGAGGTGAGAGATGCGTTACCTGATCGCGGTCCTCTCCATTGCTGGAATTGTGGTGTCATGCTTGGCTCTGGCCGCTCACTATTCGGCGCCGGTGCAACCGCTCGACCTTCTAGGCTCCAGATGGAACTCCGCATACGTGAATCAGAGCCCATATTCTGAAGTTCATGGGATTCCGGTCGCGCTGCTGGGGATTTCGGGATATACGCTGCTCGCAATACTCGTCCTGCTCCGGCGCAGAGCGCTCGCGGTCTACTTTGCTGGCATTGGACTAGCCTATGCGTTTTATCTCACGAATATTGAAGCCCACATTCTGCAAGTATGGTGTGTGTACTGCGTTACCTCCCAGATCTTGATTCTTCTTATAGCAATCCTTGCTTTTGGGATGCTGATCTTCGGCCCGACTACCAATACAGATAGGTAATGTTCGAAGTATTTTGCTGTGATGCCGGCCGCACAACTATTACCGTTACCCCCTGTCATTCCGAACCGATTTATCGGTGACGAATCTGCTTTGGCGCTGAGACAGCAGATTCCTCGCGCGATACGGCCGCGCTTCGGAATGACAACTCCTGTACCGATTCAAAACCAACCACACTATCGGCGCCTGCCGTTGCGCGCGACGTTCACGTCTTTCGAGACATCACAGGTAGGCCGCAGCCCTAAAGCAAGCGCTACTGAACCACGTCTGCTCTGGTTACCCATGCTGGGAAGATCGGGATGCGAACCAGCGACGACTGCCCCGATCCTGTGATTCCAATCCTTGTGATTTCGATCACCACCACATGTGAGCCAAGCCATCGCAATTCAAATGGCTTTCCTGCGATGGTGATCCTGGGAGGTGCCTTATGGCGAAAGACGAGCGTGACCTGCTGGATCTTCTTAAGTTCGAGCTGAAATTCCTGGAAGATGGAGGCTACGGCCGCTCTCCTCGCACCCCGTGGCGTCGCCCCACTGTGTTCGAGGATTCCCTAACCTGCCCTAACTTTGGCGACCCAGCCCACACTCATCCTTGCAGCGAATGCCTTCTGATGGAATTTGTCCCAGCGGAGCTGAAAGACCAGGTTTCACCCTGCCGGCTCATTCCTCTAACTCCCAAGGGTGAGACCGCCGAATATTTCTATCGCTGTGGAACTCAACTGGAGTTGGAAGAAGCGCTCGCGGGCTGGCTCCGAGATCAAATCAGCCAAATCGAAGACCTGCGCGAGAAGGCCTCCAGGACAGTGCCAACGACTGCCCGTTCAATAGAGCTGGACGGACTCCAGCAGAAGCAGTGGTTGATTTTTGCGACCAATCTGTACCTGCTCGGCAGAGGCCATCGTGACAACCACGACTACGTGGTGGCGCATGCGCTATATGGTCGGGCACTGGGGGCGGCCCAGAACGTCGCGGCCAGCGAAGCCGGCCTCCTGCTGGCGGCGCGGATACTGAAAGATCAGCAGGCCGTATGCGCGATTCTGCGCGGGGGACAAGATGACGCGAAGAGAACGGAGTCGGAAGACGAAGTAAAGACGGTTGCCCAGCCGTAGTCGCGAATTTCAGGAGGTCGTCCTATGAAGATCCTGCTGATCGTTTCTTTCTTATTCGGGGTGGGCTTCTGCGCCCAGGCACAACAGACTAAACAACCTCCGAACGCGCCAGTTGCGCCCTCCACCATTCCTGAAGAAGCGGTCCATCAGGCCAATCCCGTCAAGGCCACCCCCGACTCCATCGCTCGCGCCAAGAAGTGGTATGGCTACGACTGCGCCATGTGCCACGGTAAAGACGGCGACGGCAAGGGCGAAGTGGGCGCGGACATGAAGTTGAAGGTCAGCGACTTCACCGAGCCCGCAACCCTGAAGGACAAGACCGACGGAGAACTTTTTTACATTATCAAGTTCGGAAAGGGCGACATGCCGCCCGAAGGCGCTCGCGTGAAAACGGATGAGCTCTGGGACCTGGTGAACTATGTCCGATCCCTGGCGAAGAAGAACCCGCAGCCGACAAATCAGCGTGTTGAGCCAGAGCCTGAGTGAGCGTTGTCACCAGACGTGGTGACGCAGGGCACAGAGTCCAAACGAAAATGGTGTGAACTTGAATCCGCAAAGAATTTTCCGGGAGGTGTCTTCCTGGAACGACGGACGCCCCGTCAAAGGCGAAAAAGCTTAACGGCAAAGAGTTGCTAAAGAGTCTTTGAGATACGCCGATAGCCCAGAGAGACAGTTCGTGATCAATTTTGAACAGTCCTGGGAAGTCGATGGGCTTTATAGTCGACAACCATCGGGGAGTTGTCTGGCATTCATAACGTTGGTCCGGTAGTCGCTGTCCCGCATCTTTACGACCGCGGAGAGAAGTCGGATGACGCAGCCAAAGATGTCCAGGCAAATGGAAGTGCCTCTGATGGCCATCTTTGCGATGGCGTTGTTTGTTGCTGGTAACCTCCAGGCCGCCGACAAGCCCAAGCAGACCCCGGAAGTTGCCGCCACGCGCTACGAACGGATTACCGATCCGTCTCTCTACGTAGGCGTTGAAGTCTGCAAGACTTGCCACGAAGACATGTTCAAGAACTTCGAAACTACACCGCACTTCGTGACCACGCTCGAGAACAAGCGCGGCCCGGAATGGCAGGGCTGCGAAGCTTGTCACGGACCGGGCAAGGCACACGTCGAGGGTGGCGGCGACAAAACCAAGATATTCACTTTCAAGGGCGTCTCCGCAGAGGCATCCAGCGCGCGCTGCCTGGACTGCCATTCCTACGGACAAGAGCACAGCAATTTTGCCCGCTCGGCGCACCTGGAAAACAACGTGGGCTGCATCGATTGTCATTCGCCTCACCACGCCAAGGAGAGCCAGTTTCTGATGAAAGAGAAGCAGCCGCAGCTTTGCTACGGTTGCCATCTGGAGGCCAAACAGCAGTTCAATCGTCCATTCCATCACCGGGTCAATGAAGGCATGGTGCAGTGCAGTGATTGTCACAATCCCCACGGCGGATTTGAGACCCGGCAGCTGCGGGCCACGGCTTCGAGTGATGCCGTCTGTTTCAAGTGCCACTCGGAGAAGGCCGGGCCCTTTGTGCATGAACATCCACCGGTCAAGACCGAAGGCTGTGTTTCCTGTCATACCCCCCATGGTTCGGCCAATCCTCGCCTGCTGAAACGCAGCCAGGTGAACCTGATGTGCCTGGAGTGCCACTCGCTCACCATCGATACCGGCGCCCCTGCGACTCCGACATTCCATAACCAGGCCCAGAAGTATCAGGCCTGCACGTTGTGTCATGTGGCGATCCACGGGTCGAACTTTGATCCTGACTTCTTTAAATAGGTGGCGTATGGGCAACGGAAGCAATCCAGAGCGATCGGGTCAACGTCAGCAACGAGCTTGGGTCGGCATGAGCCAGGTTGCCCTATTGCTTTTCGTGGGAGTGACCGCCGCCTGGAGCCAGCAGGCAGCCGAAGGCGATGGCATCGACTCCGGCAACTACAACATCAAGCAGTCGTTTGAATTCGGTTACCGCTTCACCGACTTCACTGGAAGCCAGGCCACCTACGGCACCTTTGTAAATCTGCAACAAGGCCCGCGCCTACTCGATATGACCCTGGAAATGCGTTCGCTCAACCATCAGGGTCTGGTCTTCGACCGGCTCTACCTGAGCAACTTCGGATACGGCGGCGACCCCAATAATGTCTCTCGCCTTCGCATGGGCAAGAACAAGTGGTACGACTTCGACGCCCTGTTCCGCCGCGATGAGAATGTTTGGGACTACTCCCTGCTGGCCAATCCGCTAAACCCGGCGAGCACCTTTACCAATGCTCCAGCCGGATTCAATCCCATCATCACCACTTCGCCGCACTTGTTCAATACCCGCCGCCGCATGGGCGATTACAACCTGACGCTGCTGCCCCAATCGAAGGTGCGGCTGCGTCTGGGGTATTCTCGCAACGTGAATGAAGGCCCATCCTTCAGCACGCTTCATCAAGGAACAGAGGCGCTCTTGCTGCAGAATTATAGAAACACGGTGAACGCCTACCGCTTTGGGGTTGACTTCAAGCTCCTGCCGAAGACCAATATCAGTTACGACCAGATCTTTAACTATTACAAGGGCGACACGGGAGTAACCGATCAGAATCAGAACTTCGCACTTCCCAACGGCACGCCGGTGGATATTGGCGTTTCTCTGAACAGCGCCGCTGGTCAGCCTTGTGCCGCAACATTTCTGGCGACCGGTGCCGTCAACCCGTTGTGCAACGGGTTCCTCAGCTACAGCCGTAACGGGAAGGTGCGTACCAGCACGCCCACCGAGCAGCTCAGCTTTCAGTCCAACTACTTCAAGAATGTGGATCTCTCCGGGCGGGCCAGCTACACTGCCGGCGACATGAACGTGGGTGGATACCAGGAGCTGTTGACCGGCCGCGAGAGCCGCACAAATCTAAGGAACAATGATGTGTTTGGTCCAGCCTTCGGCCGCCACGTGGCCGCTACCGTCGACCTCGGCGCCACCTGGCACGTCACCGACAAATTCCGCATTGTGGATACATTTACTTTTTCCAGCTTCCGGAATCCGGCGCAGTTTGATTCCTCCAATTGCGAGTTCTTCAGCCCCAGCCTTACGACCGCGCCCAACATATTTAATCCTGCTGCCGCACCCTCGATAACATGCACACTGCCAGCCGATGGCATCGTGGGTACGCCGGCCCACAGCACATCATCGAGTGCCGACGTTTCGCAAGCCATTTCCGGTCTGCTTCTGAAACAGGACCAGAAGACTAACTTGTTCCAGCTCGAATATGACGTCTCGCGGAGTTATGGTGTGCGGGTGGGCTATCGTTTTCGTCATCGCGCCATCGCCGATTCCGACTTCGAACAAATCACCGAGCTTTTCTATCCCTCGAATGCCAATCGCGGCGACTGCGCCCTGGTGGGCGGAGCGCTGCCGCCGGGATGCACGGCTAACGGCGACGGCTCGTTCACATTCAGCACTCCCCTGCCGATCGTACCCGATAGCAGCGAAACCCTGATCAACGAGCATTCCGGCTTGCTGGGCGTCTGGGCGCGTCCGCTAGATGCATGGCGTATCAACTACGATATGGAGTTGGCCAGCGCCGACAATTCTTACACCCGCATCAGCCCGCGGCAGTGGCAGGAGTATCGCCTGCGCACCACCTATAAAGTGGCGAGTTGGGTGAATCTGAGCGGGTCGGTCAACGTTCTGGAAAAACGCAACAACGTTTCCGAGATCAACAATCTGCAGCACAACCGGCTCTATGGCGGCACCGCGATGTTCGAACCGAGCGACCGTATCGCGGTCGAACTGGGGTATGACTATAGCGACGACTTTTCCCAGATCCTGGTCTGCTTTGTCAGCACCGTCGCGCCGGCGGGTATTGCCAAGTGTCCGGGCTCGACCGTGCTGAGTGAGGAGCTTTCGGTTTACACCAACAAGTCGCACTACGGCTATTTCGACGTGATGTGGAAGCCCATCCACCGCGTGACCACGCATCTTGGCTACAACATCACCAGCACAACCGGCAGCGCGCTGTTTCTGAACCCCAACGCCCCCACCGGGCCCCTGGACTCGAATTATCATCGCCCTTATGGCGGTTTGGATTATGCAATTACCAAAGGCTGGACCGGGAAGGCATATTGGGGCTACTACGGCTATCACGAAGACCCGAGCTTGGTCCCGCAGGATTTAGCCGCGCCGCGGAACTTCCGCGGCAACCTGGTTACCCTGTCGATGCGGTACGCGTTCTAGATTGACCCATAGATTGCGACTCTCTCCGGAGGAATTGTGGCAAAGATGATAAGGATAGAAGCGATTCTTAAGCGCGCTCTACTGGGGACGCTCCTGGCGGCCTCCATCTCATGGGCAACAACAGCCGCCGCACAAGACGCCGCCGCCAATTACAAGGCCAAATGTTCGGCTTGCCACGGCGCCGACGCCAAGGGCGACACCCCGGTGGGAAAAAAGATGGGAATCAAGGATCTCGCCTCGCCGGACGTACAGAAGATGAGCGATGCCGAGCTCACAGCGGTCATTGCGGACGGCAAGAATAAGATGCCAAGCTACAAGAAGAGCCTGAAGCCAGACCAGATAAAAGAACTCGGGGCGTATATCCGTTCCCTGGTGAAGAAATAAAGTGCGGGCGTGAGCGTCTTCGCTCGTGCGGAATTGTCAGTGGCGCTGCCGCCCAAGCGGGCGCTCGCGCTCACACTTAGACTGATATGCATTTTCCTACGGCACTATTGCTGTCACTGATCGCTTTCAGCGTGGCACTCGTTGCTGTCCTGGCCGCGTGGCCCGGATTGACGGCGACGCGCCGAGGAAAGATTCTGGCGTTCCTCGTCTTGTTCTTGCTGCCGCTGCTCTGCATGGCCATGGGCGTTTCTTCGGAACTCGAGCGGTCCAAGAGCACTTCATTCTGCCTCTCCTGCCATATCATGGAATCTCACGGTCGTAGCCTGTACGTGGACGACACCACTTACCTCGCGGCCGCGCACTTTCAGAACCATCGCATCCCAGCTGACCAGGCCTGCTATACCTGTCACACCAACTATGCGATGTTCGGCGGATTCCGCGCCAAGTTGAATGGGTTGCACCACGTCTACATTCAGTATCTCGGAAAGCCCCACGACCCGATTCGTCTCTATGAGCCATATAACAATCGGGAGTGCCTGCACTGCCACCTGGGCGCCCGTTCTTTCGAAGAAGGAGCGGTCCACACCGCGGACCCGGACCTGCTTCCCGCAGTGAAGGCAAATAAGATTTCCTGCCTCTCCAGCGGATGTCATGATGTCGTACACAACGTCGGCCAGCTGGACAAAGTAAAGTTCTGGAAGGGAGCGCAGTGAAAACGGCGATCATGGGAATCGAGAGGCGACTCCGGCTGGCGGGATTGCTGTTGATGGTCGGGCTGCTGGTGGAGGCCATCTGTCTGCAGTGGGCCAAGCCGATTGCCTTCATTCTTCTGGTCGTGGTCGGCGGAACCCTGTGTGGGGCCGGGATCGTCGTGTATCTGTATTCGCTGGTTTCAGCCGGCGAGCCCAACCCGGAGCCATAAAACACTGCGATGATCAAAGCTCTCAGCACTGGGCCTCTACCAGAGTGAAGCAAGACGCGAAGCACACCTCGAAGACCGGGTTGGACGCCCTGTTTCTCCCGGATTCGGTCGCTCTGATTGGCGCGACCGAACGTCCGGGAACCGTCGGACGAACCATCCTCGAAAACCTCCAGCACCCCTCGTTTCGAGGGAAGGTGTATGCCGTCAACTCGCGCCACCCCAAAATCTGCGGGCTCAAAGCATACCCCGGCATCGGCGCGGTTCCTGAGAAAGCCGACCTGGCCGTCGTGGCCACACCCGCGCCTACGGTTCCAGGCATTATTAGCGACTGCATCGATGCGGGCGTGAAGTCGGCAATCGTGATCTCCGCGGGATTCAAGGAGAGAGGACCGCAGGGCATCGAGCTCGAGCGGCAAATTCAGGAGCAACTGCGTCGTGGCGCCATGCGGCTGATTGGTCCCAACTGCCTGGGGATCATGAATCCGACGATTGGTCTGAACGCGACCTTCGCCAAGGATGCGCCTCGGCCTGGCAACGTGGCCTTCCTGAGTCAGAGTGGAGCGCTGCTCACAGCGATTCTGGACTGGGCCCAGCTCGAACAAGTGGGATTCAGCGCGATTGTTTCGACCGGCTCCATGCTCGATGTAGGCTGGGGTGATCTGATTTACCACTTTGGCGACGATCCGAACACGCACAGCATTCTGATTTATATGGAGTCGGTCGGTGATGCCAGGTCATTTCTTTCGGCGGCTCGTGAAGTAGCGCTGCAGAAACCTATCATCGTGATCAAGGCGGGCCGTTCGGAAGCTGCCTCCCGGGCTGCGGCTTCTCACACCGGCGCATTGACCGGAAGTGACGAAGTTCTTGATGCTGCCTTCCGTCGCTCGGGCGTGTTGCGGGTCGGGACCATCGCGGACCTGTTTTACATGGCAGAAGTTCTCAGCAAACAGCCGCGTCCGAAGGGGCCACGGCTTACCATTCTGACGAATGCCGGCGGGCCCGCCGTTCTAGCTACAGATGCTCTCGTCGCGAATGGCGGAGAACTGGCCGTTCTTTCCGAGAAGACGTTGCAGGCGCTGGACGGATTTCTACCGCCGCACTGGAGCCACAATAATCCAATCGACATTCTGGGCGATGCGGATTCAGAACGATATGCCAAGGCTATTGAGATCGCCTGCAATGATCCCAATAGCGACGGCCTGCTGGTGATCCTCGCTCCGCAAGGCATGACCGATCCCGCAGCCGTGGCGGAACGTTTAAAGCCCTACGCCCGATCGTCCGGGAAACCTGTACTCAGCAGCTGGATGGGAGGCGCCAGTATCGCCTCAGGCGAAACCATCCTCAATGCCGCGGGAATTCCTACATTCCCCTTTCCCGACACGGCGGCCCGAGCGTTCACCTACATGTGGCGATACAGCTACAACCTGCGCGGTCTCTATGAGACCCCGGCGCTGGCGGAAGGCGGAGAGCTCGACCCAGATTCTCGACATCAGGCGGAACACATCATCGAGACCGCCCGTAGCCAGAACCGCGTTTTGCTCAACGAATTCGAATCCAAACAGCTTCTGTCTCACTACGGCATCCCTGCGGTTAAGACCCAGGTCGCCCCCACCGAAGACGAAGCCGTGTCTTGCGCGCATGCTTTTGGATACCCAGTCGTGCTAAAGATCTTCTCCCAAACCATTACACACAAGACCGACGTCGGCGGCGTGAAACTAAACCTGGAAGATGATTCGGCCGTTCGCTCCGCGTTTCGGGAAATTAGAGCCTCCGTAGAAAGCAAAGCCGGACTTGATCATTTCTCCGGCGTAACCGTACAGCCCATGGTCCGGCTTGAAGGCTACGAGTTGATTCTCGGCAGCAGCATTGACCCCCAGTTTGGCCCCGTAATTCTGTTTGGTTCCGGCGGTCCGCTGGTTGAGGTGTATCGAGATCGTGCCCTGGCGCTGCCGCCCCTGAACAGTACGCTTGCCCAGAGGATGATGGAGCAGACGCGTATTTTCACAGCCCTCAAGGGCGTCCGCGGACGCAAATCGGTCGACCTGCCCGTTCTGGAAAGCCTGCTCGTCCGTTTCAGTCAACTGGTGATAGAACAGCCCTGGATCTCGGAAATCGATATCAATCCCTTGCTTGCTTCACCCGGGCAGTTCCTCGCACTTGACGCCCGCATAGTATTGCATCCGCCTGAAACCGATCCCGATCGCCTTCCCAGGCCGGCGGTTCGGCCTTACCCTTCGCAATATGTTTCTTCGTGGGTAATGAAGAACGGCGCCAGGGTTACGCTGCGGCCGATTCGGCCCGAAGATGAACCCCTGATGGTGAAGTTCCACCAGACGCTTTCGGACCGGAGTGTCTACTTGCGCTACTTCTACTCGCTCAGCTTGAGTGCGCGGGTGTCACATGATCGCCTGGTGCGCAACTGTTTCGTCGACTACGATCGCGAAATCGCAATCGTAGCGGAGCACCGGGACACAACCGAAGAACGTCGGATCCTTGGGGTCGGGAGACTAGTCAAGTGCCACGCCCGAAACGAAGCGGAAGTTGCCGTGTTGATATCGGACGCCTGCCAGAATCAGGGCTTGGGAACGGAGCTGTTCCGGCGCGTTGTTCAGATCGCAAGGGAGGAGAAACTGGCCCGATTAGAAGCGGAAATCTTGCCGGATAACCTTCCAATGAAGAAGATTGCCAAACGCCTTGGCTTCCGTACGTCTTCGTTAACCGACACAACCTCGATGCGAGCGATTCTCGACCTCTAAATCATCCAAGCGCGGGTGTGATTTCGATCACAATCTCAGGTAACCGCCGTCATAGGCCTTTCTCCCCTCGAGAACTATAAGTGGGACGAAGGAGAAACTCCCATGTCGCACAGCGCTTGCGCACTTCTTCCAGAACAGGATCACGACACCGCGACCATGAAGGCCCTGGTGTTTCATGGACCAGGAAAAATCAGCTTGGAAACCGTGCCCATTCCGGAGGCACGAGCGGGTGAAGTGGTCATCCGCGTCACCCTCACCACCATCTGCGGTACCGATCTCCATATCCTGAAAGGTGAATACCCGGTAAAGCCTGGTCTGATCATCGGTCACGAACCCGTGGGAGTCATTCACGAGATCGGCGACGGCGTGACCGGATATGAAATCGGTGATCGGGTGCTGGTTGGAGCCATTACACCGTGTGGACAATGCAACTTCTGCTTAAGCGGAGACTGGTCGCAGTGCGGTGGCGCGATCGGAGGCTGGAAGTTCGGCAACACCATCGACGGGGCCCAGGCGGAGTATTTGCGGGTTCCCAACGCGCAAGCCAACCTGGCCAAGATCCCTGACGAGTTGACGGACGAGCAAGTCGTGCTGCTCGCGGATATCGCTTCCACCGGTATTTCGGCGGCGGAGAGTGCCGACTTGCAAATCGGGGATACAGTCGCCGTTTTCGCGCAAGGGCCGATTGGGCTGTGCGCGACAGCCGGAGCGAAACTCAAGGGCGCAAGCCTGATCATTGCGGTTGAATCCGACCCCGTCCGCATGAAGATGTCGAGGCAAATGGGTGCCGACGCGGTATTTGACTTCAAACAACACGACGTAGTCGAGGAAATCAAGCGCCTCACTGGCGGACGCGGCGTGGACGTCGCGATCGAGGCACTCGGCACTCAGGGGACTTTTGAGAGCGCACTGCGAGTCTTGCGGCCGGGAGGAACACTCTCGAGCTTGGGCGTGTACTCGGGAAAGCTTTCCCTTCCGATGGACGCCTTTGCTGCCGGTTTGGGAGACCACAAGATCGTCACCACTCTCTGTCCCGGTGGAAAAGAGCGCATGCGCAGATTGATGGACCTCGTTCGCAGGGGACGATTGGATTTGACTCCACTTCTGACTCATAGATTCCCACTCAACCGGATTACGGAGGCCTATCTGCTCTTTGGAGAGCGCCGCGAGGGCGTCATCAAGGTCGCGATCAAGCCTTGAGGTAAGAAGAACGTACCACCGGAATGGACGGATTCAGCCCGGTGGTTCCTCTCGCTGGCGATGGCTTGTAGAATCAGGGACGCCGCATAAAGCTAAAGGGTAACAAAGCATATGCCCACAGCCCGGCTCTTGATTTGCAGCGTTGCTCTTGCCGCTGCCGCGCTGTTATGGCTCGCAGCTAACCCGCGAGCGTTGGCGAACCAAAATGCGCCGCCAGCCCCGACTCTGGATCAAAGCACAGTCCTTCCGCTGGACGGAGCCAGGATTTTTCGAAACTATTGCGCCTCTTGCCACGGGATAGGCGGAAACGGAGACGGCCCGGTTGCGTCAGCTTTAAAGGCCAAAGTTCCGCTACTTACTACTCTTGCGCGACGAAATCACGGAAGGTTTCCCACTGACCGCGTGCGCCACATCATCGCTGGGGACGAGAATCACGTCGCCCACGGTTCGCGCGAGATGCCAGTCTGGGGCCCGGTCTTCCACCAAATTCAAAATGATCAGGACCTGGGATTCGTCCGGCTGCAGAATGTGACGGAATATCTAATCAGCATCCAGCAAAAATAGCTCTGAGCTAGAGCTCTATGAGTTCCGTACCATCAGCCGACGCTCAAAACGTTTCCAGCCCCTCAGCCACTTTGGTAGGCCTGACGGCGCAAGAGGCTGAGGAGCGCCTCTCCAAGTTCGGCCCCAACGATCCCACTTCCACCCGCCGCGGCGCCTTCGCATTTGAGTTGTTGCGCTTGTTCCTGAATCCTCTGGTCATCATTCTTCTTGTCGCCAGCGTGATTTCTGCCTTTCTGGGTCAGAAGATTGAAGCAGAACTCATTTTCGTGATTGTCATATTCAGCGTCACCATCGATTTCGTTCAGACCTATCGTTCGCAGCGCGCAATTCAGCGGCTGCAAGAACACGTGAGTTTGACTGCAACCGCGTTGCGCGACGGCCAGTGGCAGGAGGTCAAGCGGCGGGAGATCGTGCCGGGTGACATCGTCCGTTTATCGGCCGGCGACCTGGTCCCGGCCGACGGCCAGCTTTTCGAAGCGCGCGATCTTTACCTGCAGCAGGCCGCCCTCACCGGCGAATCCATGCCGGCGGAAAAGGAGGTGCGAGCGAACGGGCAAGCGCAAGTAGAAGACAGATCCCCGCTGGCACGCAATCTGGTCTTTTTGGGTACCTCGGTCGTCAGCGGAACGGGCGTGGTTCGTATAGCCGCGACCGGCCCTCACACCGCATTCGGAGCCATCGCGGCGAGACTGGCCGACCGGCCCGAGGAAACAGAATTTCAGCGCGGCCTGCGGCGCTTTGGTTTACTGATCACACGAACCGTTTTCTTCCTCGTTCTGTTCATCCTTGTGGTACGCATCGCCATGCACAAGGATGCGTTCGAGTCTTTCGTTTTTGCCGTTGCCCTGGCGGTGGGCCTGACGCCGGAGTTCCTGCCCATGATCACTTCCGTGACCCTCGGACGGGGCGCCATCCGGATGGCGCGGAACCATGTCATCGTCAAGCATCTACCCGCCATTCAGAATTTTGGCACCATTGATGTGTTCTGCAGCGACAAGACGGGCACGCTCACAACCGGAGAGATGATTCTCGAATCCTCGGTGGACTACCTCGGCCACCCTTCCGATCGCCCGCTGGCCCTGGCCTATATCAACAGCAAGTTCGAGACTGGTATCCGCAGCCCGCTCGAACTTGCAATTCTGAAAAACGAACGGCGAGATGCTGACCCGTATCTGAAGTGTGATGAAGTTCCTTTCGACTTCGAACGCCGGCGCCTCTCGATTGTCGTTAAAGAAAAGACCAAAACCGACAGTGGCGCGGGCTTGTTGATCGTGAAAGGGGCTCCTGAAGGAATTCTCGACCTCTCCAGTTCTTACGAGAGTAACGGGCAGACTGCCCCCCTCGACACGAATCTAAGAAGTCGCTGCCGCCAGACATTCGATGACCTCAGCAGCAAGGGATTCCGGCTCCTCGCTGTCGCCTATCGTGACGTGGATCCTCGTGGCAGATTTTCAGCCGCGGATGAACATTCTCTGGTGCTGGCTGGCTACCTCGCATTTGCAGATCCACCAAGTCCGGATGCCGCGGCCTCGGTCGTGGCCATGAAGCGCGACGGCGTAGACGTCAAAATCCTGACCGGCGACAATGAATTGGTGGCGCGACACGTTTGCGAGCAGGTCGGCATCGAGAATCCTGGGATCATGCTGGGAGAGGAGCTCGAATCGACCAGCGATACTGCGCTCGAGCATCGGGCAGAAGAGACCACAGTGTTTGCACGCGTCTCGCCGATGCAGAAACACCGCATCATTCATGCCCTCAAACGCCGCGGCCACGTGGTGGGCTACATGGGAGACGGGATCAATGACGCCCCCTCGCTGCATGCCGCCGACGTCGGTATTTCCGTGGCCTCCGCGGTAGACGTGGCGCGAGACGCGGCGGACATTATTCTGCTAAAGCCGGGTCTGAGTGTTCTTCATAGCGGCATTCTTGAAGGCCGCCGGGCCTCTGCCAATGTCCTCAAGTATCTGTTCATGGGTACCAGTTCTAATTTTGGCAACATGTTCAGCATGGCCGCCGCGTCAGTCTTTCTGCCGTTCTTGCCCATGCTTCCCACGCAAATCCTTCTGAACAATTTTCTCTACGATGCCTCGCAACTCACCATCCCTTCTGACAACGTGGACGACGACTACATGCGGCGTCCCCGGCCCTGGGACATGAAGATGGTTCGTAATTTCATGATAACCATTGGCCCGATCAGCTCGATCTATGACTTTCTGACCTTTTACGTCCTTCTGCATTTTTTCCACGCCAGCCAACCCGAATTTCACACGGGCTGGTTTGTTGAATCCCTGGCGACGCAGACGCTTGTGATCTTTGTCATCCGCACGGCGAGAAATCCGCTGAAGAGCCGCCCCAGCGTGGCCCTGGCAATCACCACCCTCTTGATCGTAGTTACCGGTATGGTCCTTCCTTATTCTCCGTTGGCCAGACTTTTTGGATTTGTGCCGCTGCCGACGCCCTTCTTTGTGTTTCTGGCCATCTCGACCGTGACTTACCTGGCTCTGGTCGAGTTGGGCAAGCGCATGCTGCGCCTGGGTTGAGTATTCAAGATGACTACGCGGCATTTTTCCGAGGTCTACTGAAGGGTTTTGATGGGGAGGCCGAATGGCGCCAATGCTTCTCGTATAACGTTCTCCTCCCCCACTGCGACAATCGCGGTTCGACCGGCCGGAAAATATTTTTTGGCCGCCGTATCCACTTCAGCGCTCGTTGTGCTCGCAACTTTCTGCCCGTAGATTCCGATTTCTTCCGGGGGTAAGCCATCGACCCAAATGCCTGCCAACTGGGCCGACAAGGAGGTCCGCGCCTGCGACTGGATCGCGTCATTTCCCACGAGGTAGCGCTTGGCTTTTGAAAGTTCCTGTTCGCTGGGAGTAGTCGTCGCCAGCCGGTTCAGTTCGTACTGGATCTCGTTCAAGGTCGGGGCTGTTACCTCATTGCGAACATCGGCACGGGTGACCAATGTGCCTGCTACCTGATACGCACTCAAGAAGGAAAATGGCGAGTATGTATACCCCTTGTCCTCGCGAATGTTGGACGTCAGGCGCGAACTGAAGGTGCCGCCATAGATTGCGTTGGCCACGTCAGCCGCCTCGTAGTCGGGATCGCCGCGCAAAGGACCAAACGTTCCCAGCTCAAGCGTTGTCTGAACTGAACCTGGGCGAGGCACAATGAAGATGGCATGTTCCGGTGTTCCTGACGGCCGCGAAGGGATCGCAGGCGGCTTGTCGCCGGAGGCCTTCCATAAGCCGAATTTTGCTTTTGCGATTTCCATCATCTTGGCATTTTCAAAGTCTCCGACCGCCACCAGAATCGTCTGGTCCGGGCGAAAGCGCTGCGCGAAGACCCGGCGGAGATCGGTAGAAGTTGCCGCGGCAATGGATTCCTGCGTGGGCGCGGTCACGTAGTAAGGGTGGTCTGCAAACAGTACCTTGGACATCGCGCGGGTGGCGAGGAATGATGACTGCGATTCGCGCTCTCGCAGCGACTCGGACAAATTACGTTTTGCGAGTGTTACCTCAGTCTCAGGGAAGGTTGCATTCTGGACGATGTCGGACAAAACACCGATACCCGCATCCACCCTCGAGGCGAGAACCGCGGTTGAGATTTCTATGAAATCCTTTCTCGATACAGCGCTGAAATCCCCGCCCGCGGTCTGAAGGTCCTGCGCAATCTGCTTCGCTGTGCGAGCTTTTGTTCCTTGATCAATGGTCCGGGACAGCAGCTCGGAAATGCCTGGCCGGTCCGCGTCCGCGGCCAGACCACCACGGACGGCCACGGTAAATGCAACTTTCGGAAACCCGGGTTCCGAAACCAGCCAGACGGTCAGCCCATTATCGAGCGTGGCAGACTTCACCGAAGGCACAGGAAGCGGCTTCTCAATACCATAAGGAGGGAGGCCGTCTGGCATCCGCACTTCCTTCTGCGCAAAACCCGCCGACGCGCAGAAAAGTATGGCCATTGCGAATCTCATAATCCTTAGCGTCATTGACGTTGCACTCATTATTTTTTCTCCGACCCTGCTTCGTCCGGTGCCGGCACCCTGTTAATGATGGTGCGGTTGGTGCTTACCAGATACTTGGCTGCGAAAGTGCGAACCTGGGCGGGCGTGACCTTAGCCAGATCGTCGGGGATCTCGTAAACCTGATCGAAATTGCCGTCAAAAAGTACAGCATGCGAGAGCGCCGAGGCACGGCTGATCGGGATCTCGAGCTGATCGTACCAATCGGACCGCATTTTGGCGACGATGCGATCCAGATCCTGCTGGCTTGGACCTTTCTCAACCAGTTCCTTCACGGTGGAATCGAATGAGGCCAGGAGCTGCTCCTCCGTTACTTGCGGCGGGTAGACGATGAAAGATGTCATCAGCGTAGGGCCGTTATATTCAAAGGGAGCGCCGAGCGGCCAGTTCACACCTCCATCCACTGACAGAGCAACCTGCTTCTCCTTGACCAGAGCCTGATAAAGCCACGAGGCCTGTCCGTTGTGCAGCAGCTCTCCGGTTACGGCGCCGACGAGCGCATCGGGAGAATGACGCGGCGGCATGCGGTAGCCAATACCCACTGCCGCAACTTTGGCGAACTTGTCGGTCTCGGTGAAGCGCCGCTCTGCCCTTTGAGCTGGCTCATCCACTTTGGGCCGTGGTGGTGTGTTCCGAGGAGGGACGACGCCGAAATATTTTTCGACTTTCGTGAAGACCTCAACTGGCTGAACATCGCCCACGATGGCCAGCACCGCATTGTTGGGAGCGTAATACTGCTCGTAGAACGCCTGGACATCTGCGATTTTGGCGGCGTCAAGATCTTTGAACTCCCCGTAGAAATTATGCGCATTAGGGTAGGTGTCGAAGGCCTTGCCAGGAAGATCAATCGCAAAGAAGAGTCCATATGGACGATTCAGAACGTTCACTCGGACCTCTTCTTCAACTACCTTGCGTTGATTTTCGAGATTCTGCGGAGAAAAATCCAAAGTCTTCATGCGGTCAGCCTCAATCCAGAGCACTGGATCGAGCGCAGAGACCGGGGCGGTCTCAATGTACTCCGTGTAATCGTAGCGAGTGTCTCCGTTATTGCTTCCTCCGCCTCCTTCGATCACCCGGTCCAGAACTCCCTTGGGAGCGACCGGTGTGCCTTCAAACATCATGTGCTCGAACAAATGAGCGAATCCCGTACGTCCTTCTGGCTCGAGGCGGAAACCGATCCGGTAGCTGACGCATAGTCCAAAAGTGGGAGCGGAGTGGTCCTCAGAAACGACCACGACAAGTCCATTCGCCAACTTCTTCATCGTCGTGGGAGCTTTCCACTCCTGGGCCAGGAGTGGGGCCGTAAGAGCTGTGGCAAATATCAATAGCCCGCAAAGTTTGAAGCAAGCCGCGTTCATGGTTTTTCGCTCCTGAGCCGTTGGGAAACAATTTCCCCTTGCGGATGCTACTCGCGTTGCCCCGCAGCGTAAAGCCCTCTTAATCCTCGGCGAGGTTGGCGATCTGATGGCCCGCGTCAGATTGTCAACATCCCGCAACGACGGGTAATTACATTTACGATAGAGAAGAACCGCAGGATTCAGGGGCTGGTTTCTTCATTCAGGGTCGCTCGAGACTACTTCCGCCGCCGGTTTGCTTTTCTTCAGAATCTCGCCCAGCAGAAACAGGTCGGTGAGCAGCGCTCGAAGGTGGATGGAAGCGTTCAGGTTGTCAATCAGTTGGGAACTGATGGTGGGTTGAGCGAGAACTATTTCAATAGCCGCAAGAGAGTCGCGAGAGTCGCGATCGAGCACCGCAAAGAACGCCAGGTACTTGGAATCGGGCTCGAGGCCCGCCTGTTTAACTGCCATCGCACAGGCTTCCGGCAAGGCCGTCAACGCCTCCACGGCTCGCTGCAGGAACTCCCGGACTTGCCCACCCGGTTTGCTGCCCTGATCAGTCGGCAAACCCTGGGCGGCGTATGCCAGCAGGAACTCGTAACACTCTTCTACCACTTCACAACGGTCGCAGATCTCAGCCAGCATCGGTCAGTCCTCGACCCTCGACGCGGTCGGATGTCGGTGAAGAAGCAGCTTCGACCTTCCATCGCTCGGGATCGTGCTCCTCCAGATAGAAGTCGCGGTCCATCCAACCGAAAATCATCGATTTCGTGATCGCGCGTTTTTCCGGTCGAAGCCCAAAGTAGACGTGCATCATCACCAGCGCAATCAGTCCTACGCCCGCCAGTCCGTGCAGCACGTACATCAGACCCCAGGTCATGTCGCTGAACAGATACGGGTTCCGGGGGAAGAAGATCGTACGCACACGAGACATCATGAAAACGCCCGTAAGGATTACGGACAAACCGCACAATATGATGACGCCGTGGAAGAGCTTGTTCTCCAGGGGATACTTGGCAAACTTTCGCGGCGGTGGCGCGGACATTCCGAAAAACCGGCGAACCCTCTTCCATGCGTCGTCGAGGTCAATCCGGTCCGGCCAAATCGACCAGAAGTCCAGCCAGAAGGAAGCATGAATGATGTGAAAAACGATGGAAGCGGTTAACACAGTTCCGGCGATCCAATGATAGGTAACCCAGGAAAACTGGACGCCCACCTTCGGAAGGAAGGCGGTGAACAGCAACGTGAACATCGAGGCTGCCATGATCCAGTGAAACATCCGCGCGACCAGCGAGTGCCGGGGAACGTGTTTGGGTATCCGCGCAACGAGTTGCGGCGCAGCATCTCCCGCAAACTCTCTGGCCTTGGCGAAATACATGACGTAGATAGCGTGAACAATCAGGAAGAGCAGTCCGGCGATGACCGCGACCCAGATCAGGAACCAGGCAATGTGGATAGGGACGTTCTTCCCCCACGGACTGGTGGCCCACTCTAAGAAGTCCACGCGGCCTCCTCGACTCCACTGATGGCGCGTTTCACCAGATTTCTCATCAGGGGGATCTTGTAAGCATT
This sequence comes from Terriglobia bacterium, assembly GCA_963822555.1. Classification (GTDB taxonomy): domain Bacteria; phylum Acidobacteriota; class Terriglobia; order Terriglobales; family Acidobacteriaceae; genus JAIQFF01. Next base: position 34,554 of record CAWGHY010000002.1, on the reverse strand, counting down.
GAACTGCAGTGGAACCGCTCCTTGCACCGCGAGCTTTCCCGCCATCTCACCAGTCGCACTATTCCGCGGCTGCCCACGAACTGCATCTTCGACAGCCTTCAGCCTTAACGGTCTAGCCGCGGCGCCGTTCACCGCGATTCGCATGCGCTCGATCGTGCCACCGGATACGACCATCGCCGAAGCCACGTTGAGAAGTGGGAAGTCCCAGACATTGCGGTCTCGAACTTTTTCAAAATAGAATTGCGCGCCCGCCCAGGTGGACGGAATACGAATGGCAGTAAGCAGATCGCCGGGCTTCAAGATATGCAGCCGGGTAATGTCGATCTCAGGGCCGATGAAGTAATCTTCGGCGTCGACCACGCGCTCCCCCTTGGGCGTGCGCAAGACGAACTTGGCGTCCAGCGCAATCAGGGCCGGGGCGGTGTCGGAGGGATTCACTGCTACGCAGCGGTCCGCGTGCAGAATGGCATGCTCGCGGTTGCGACCCTCGGGCGTATCGGCGTAGCAAATATTGCCCCCGGCACGATAGCATGGCCAACCGCCACGGTAATACCAGCACCGCGTGTCCTGTGAAACGTTGCCGCCGAGCGTTCCCTGGTTGCGGATCTGCGGGGATGCCACGACCTCCGCAGCTTCCGCCAGCAGACCATATTTTTGCTGGACGACGGGATGATTCACTATTTCAGTGAGCGTGGTCATCGCGCCGATTTCGATCCCAGCGCCCGTGGTGCGAACTCCGCGCAGTCCCTCAATTCCGCTGAGGTCGACCACGGCCTTGGGCTTCCTGATTCGATCCTTGAGCCAGTCGAAGCTGTCCATCCCTCCGGCCAGCACCCAGGCCTCGCTTCCGTGCTGTTCGAGTAGCTTCTGAGCATCGGCCACAGAGCTCGGCTGAAACAGCTCGAACGCCGGCATTACGTCTCGGATAACAGCCATGGTCTCCTCGAGATCTTCCTCAAATGTGAGCCATCATTGGATGTTGCATCGGCCGGCCCGCTTCGAGCGAAGTCAGAATCGTGTCCGCGTTCACCGGTGCGCGTTGGAAAACCTCATCTCCCAGCGCATCGGAAAGAGCATTCAGGATGGACGCGCACCCGCCGGCAACCGGTGGCTCTCCAACCCCTCGAGCTCCCACCGGCGTCTCCGGGTCTGGAATGTCTAACGCGGTCCATTGCATGTCGACGGGTACATCCAGAATGGTCGGCGGCTTGTTGTGATGGAATCGTTTGGAAACCATTTCACCGTAGTGCGGGTCGAAAACCCACTTCTGACCAATCGCATGCCCGATGCCAAGTGTCGACCGACCCAGCACCTGGCCGCCCAGGGCGCGGGGATGGATTACCGTGCCAACATCGGCAGAAGCCAGGAAGTCGACGATGTAATACTTGCCGGTTTCGACATCGACTTCAACTTCGGCAAAGCTGGCGACGTAGGAAAAGGTCGAGCCGTCGCGCGGATAGTTGTCCTTGGCTGCCGCCACCAGACCTTGACCGGCTAACGCCGCTACCGACGCCTTCGTCAGTTTATGAACATCGGCGGGTGCCTCGTGACCATCGTAGACGCCGCCCAGTTGAATCGCGTATTTCGCTGCCTGCGCCAGAGTGATACCAGCGCCGCCTTTGCGGAAGACGCGCTCGTTGGCGACCTCATATTGCTCGGGTTTGCCGCCGAGCTTCTTCGCCGCGATTTCCTGGAGCTTTTTCTTGGCGTCCATCGCTGTCGCGTATGCCGCCCGTGTCATCGCGTGAGTGGTTTGGCTACCGCCGGAGACGCACGTAAAAGGAAGGTTCTTTGTGGTATTTCCCCACACGACGTCGCATTTTTCCCATGGCACCCCGAGAACTTCTGCGCCCGCGCGATGCACATCCATCACGGACTCCGTTCCCAAGTTGCCGATCCCAGATTGGAAGTTGATCCGTCCATCCGGTTTGATCACCAGAAGCCCGTCGAACCCGATCGTGCCGCCGACGTAGCAGCTCAGTGACACGCCGACGCCGCGAACTTTCGTGCCCATTCTTTTCGGGGTGCGCGCAACCCGCTCACTCCACTTGAATTGCTCCGCGCCGCGATCCAGTGCTTCTTTGAGGAATGCGCTCGTTGCGTATTGCCGTTTTCCTTGCACTGCTGGTCCAAACGGCGCCTTGCCTTCCGGACAGTTGGCGCGACGAATCGCCACCTGGTCAATTCCAAGCTTGCGCGCCGCCTTCGCGATGATGGGCTCGATGATGACAATTCCCTGAAGGCCGCCCGGGGAACTTTGCGCACTGCGGGGCGGTGTATTCGTCAGCACGGTCACGCCCCGCCAACGCATGGTTTGGGGCTGGTACAACAGAGAGACGATGCGGCCCGATGAAGGAGCATCACCCACCGCATCGTATGGACCGTTATCGCAAATCACGAACATGTCGAGAGCTGTAATCCGTCCTTCTTTTGAGAAACCGACTTTCATTCTTCCCTGAAAGCTTGGACGGGCGCGTCCGATGAAAGTCTCCTCTTCGCGGCTTATCCGCATCATGACCGGAGTATTAGTTTTCTTCGCCAGAAGCGCGGGGATGATCATCGACACTCCGCCGGTGATCTTGCTGCCAAACCCGCCCCCGGTGTACTCGCTGATGAAAACAACGTTGTCAGGGCTAATGTTCAACCAGCGCGCGATCGCGGGCAGGGTTTGTGCGGTGCTTTGCGTGCCCGTGTAAATGTAGACCTTGCCGTTCTGCCAGTAAGCCATCGCGCTGCGGGTCTCAAGCGTCTGATGGCTGGTGTCGGGCGTCACGAAAGTCTCGTCGAGAAGGAGCGCCGCGTTCTTGAAGCCGGAATCGACATCGCCGTACGACCATTCATCGGGAGCCTGGCCCATGGGAAGACGACCGTGATCAAACTCTGCGAAGTCGGCCTTCGTCCACTTAAGCTCCGTGACCACCGGCGGACCCGGATTTTGTCCCGCGGGCCGGGTCCAAACGTTGCCATCGTTTCGCGGATTAGGACCACCAGGCCGCAAAGTGTCGAGCGGATCCATTACGAACGGTAGGGGGTCAAAGTCGATCTCGATCTTCTCGATCGCTTCCGCGGCAGTGAGTTCGTCAACCGCGGCCACGGCAAGAATGGGTTCACCCTGGTAGACGGGTTCATTCGTAAGGCCCCGTTCGCCCCACTTGCTGGCCTTGATCACAGTCCCGTTGTCGGTAAGAGTATCGGCCGGCGCAGGAAGATCGTCCGCTGTGAGAATGGCTTTAACCCCGGGCATGGCTAGTGCTGCGCTCGCGCGAACGCTCCTTACCCGAGCATGCGGCATGGGACTGAGGAGAAGTTTGCAGAACAGCATACCCTCGGCGCGAAAATCCTCGGCATACTTGGCTTGCCCGGTGACTTTGGCGTATAGATCTGGAGTCTGATAGTTCTTGCCGATCAGCTTAAAACCAGACCCGTATTGGCGCTCTGCGGTTTCAGCCTTTGCCACTGCTTTTTGCCTATCCAGCTGTGGGTTATCCAAGCTTTGCCCTCCGCAGATTCTCTGCACCGCGCATCATTGCGGTGAGAATCTTGTCATAATCCTGGCAGCGGCACAGGTTTCCCGAGATGCCCTGGGCCAACTGCTGGCGGGTGGGATCGGGACAGGTCTTCAGGAACCCCACAGTCGTCATAATGAAGCCGGGCATACAAAAGGCGCATTGAAAGCCTTGTTCGTCAATGACGCCCTGTTGTACCGGGTGCAAAGTCCCGTCCGCGCTGGCCAGACCTTCGATGGTTACAACTTTTCGGCCCCGCACTGTATGGGTGAGTACGGAGCACGAATAATATGGGACATCGTCGATCAGCACGGTGCAAGACCCGCATTCAGCGCGGTCGCATCCCAGCTTGGTTCCAGTCAGACCCAGCTTGTAACGCAGCGTTGACGCCAGGGTCTCCTGCTTCATCGCGTCGACGCGCCTCTGCTGACCATTAACGTTGAGCGTAATCAGTCGCTCGCCGACACTCGCCGACTGCTGGCCGTGCAAAAGAGAGGAGGCGCGAAACAGATAGCTCGCCGAGGAGACAGCCACACCGCTGGTGATGACGCCTTTGATGAAATTGCGCCTCGAGACTGCTTTGGGAACGTCTTCTTGGGGTAGGTCGCGGATGACCTTGGAGTTTGCCTTCTCGGTCATACGAAGTCACCTCCTACCGCGAGCAGCCGCGGTCGAACTTGCGGCAAAGGGCATGTGAACTTCTTGCATTTTAGCAGCCGGATTGGCACCGATAATGCCTGGAATCGGAAATTTACAAAGCGGCCTTACCGGCGCGCCAGGGCTCGCAAATCATTAAGAGTGCCACGATTCCTTGACCGAGTTTCTTCACCGCCGTCGACACGCAGAGATTTCTTCAAGCCAGCAGCAGATTTTGCGATAGCTCCGCAACGAAAGAACGCGTCTGCGTGAGTTGTGGACGGTCTTCTGATTCGAGAACCAGGGTCAATGAGTGTAATAACGATTTTTCGCCAACAATCCTCTCGAGCTACCGCCCGCGATGATGAGCGACACGAGCGTGGTCCAGATATATTCAGCCAAGTGGACGAAGGGTTCCGATTTTCATTGAAGCAGTACAGATAGGCTGGAAAAAGGCGCGGCCCTCACGGAGTGCCAGAGTCAGTGGCTACTGGGAAACAATTCCAAGCAGGGCAGGGGGCTAGCACTCCCGACCGCTTTAAGCCTTAGTACAGCACTTCGCTCTCGCCCTTTTTCAGAAATTAGCTTCTGGAATGTTGCTACGATCTCGTCTCGTCGCGACATGACGCCTTTCACTTCCTCCTGGTTGAGATAACCCTTAGTTCTGGCTCCTAGTTCCTTGCCATCGAGGCTCTTCAGTTTCTCAAACAATTGGCGTTCGCAGCGGAGCAGGTTCTTCGGGTTTTCCACGTTCCGGGAGCGTCGAAATGCGCGACTGAAGTCAACTCTCCAGATCTTCCAATCATCCCCAATTAGAACGTTCGTGAGGTTCGTGTCAGTATCGTAAACCAATTCGTCAAAGATGCGAATCTTGTACATTTGTTTGTTCCAGGCATCCTGATCCGGCGGCTGCAAGTTCTGCTTGTGGCGCTCCACCTCGTCCATCTTCACCGGCAACCACCAACTGAGAGATCCAGTCTTGCCCTGCCATTTGCGTTCAACATAAACGGGGAGCATGTCATCCATACCCAGCATCTCAGACAACCGAAAAGCAGCGATGTTGTATTTATAAGAATCGACAAAGTTCAGTTCCGTGCCGTTAATTGTCTCCATCGAAGCTTCGTGCTCATCAATCGCCTGGAACGAGGCGTCGTGGGTGACGTTGCCATCTGAGAGCGTGAGGCGCAAAGTATCGGTAATACCTTTTTTGGCATGCTCACTCTTTACCACCTTAGCGGTCAGAAGAAATTGCTTGATCTGCTCTTTGTTTAGGGTTGATTCATCAGACGCCGCGGAAAAGCGCCAGCAAGCTAAACTCACGACTACGACCGGTAGGATTAGTCTCCGGCGCAAAGGAAGGATGTACATCGCTATACCGCCTGACTTATGCGAAACAAATGTACCCGCTAAACCCCCTTTCGACAACCTGAAATCCGTTCGCTGCCACTGTCGAGTCTTGTCGCGGGAACCGCTGACGAATTGTCCGAACTAGGTTGTGCCGAAGTCGGCGTGAACGCCATAGCGACCAGAATTGCGAGTGACAGCCAGCGGAACAGATACCTCACATGTTCATTCATGGTTTCTCTCCTACTAGTCCTCCTCTGGGTTGGCGCAAGTTCCAAAACCGGCTGGCCAGTAGTTTCGATACCGTACGATTTCGCGAAAACCGAGACGCTGGTACACAGGTACACCCATCGTCGTGGCTTCCAAGGACGCAAACTTGGCGCCCAACGTGAACCCAGCGCGCGTCGCCGTTGCCGTGGCTATCCGAGCCAGTCCGCGTCCGCGAAACTCGGAACGCGTGGCAACCCAGCCGATCCAGGCAACATCCTCTTTGACCATCGTCAAAGCTGTGGCTGCAGGCTCCCCTTTGTAACGCACGACGAAGGCGGCGGTGTCGGGAGCGATAAGCGAGCCGCGCTCCGAAAAGATGGCGCGTATCAAATCGGAAAGTCCGGGCGCTTCTTCCCGAAAACCGTCCGCAGCTACGTTTGCAAAGTCCCGCACGCCAGGCGTGTCTCCAACTCTGACAAACTCAACGTCGCGCGGCACATCGCCTAGATCTGGACTGCAGTCGAGCACCATGCCTATAAGCTCGGGGGCAGCGCACAAACCCGATGTTTCCGCAGCTTGCTGAAGGTCGGAATCTGCATCGTGACGAATCCACGTCTCCCAGCCGCGGCCGAGTTCTCCGAAGAAGGCTCCGGCTCGCCGGAGCACCTCCATCGCATCCATAGAGCCGGTACGCAAAGCGCTATTGACCACTACGGGGCAGGGATGATTTGCCGCGACCAGCAAAAGCCCATCCTCGTCTCGAACGACGCCTCCACAGCGGTGCGCTGTTTCCTTAAGAACCGCAGCCAGCGCCTTTCGCGCCCGGCTAGCCGTCGCTTCATCCACCAACTTCCTCCCTACAGGCTCAGTATCTGAGAACATCAGAGATCACAGTCCTTCCGTCTCCGCGGATGGCACATTGGCCGCAGTTTGAGCCTGCATACTGGTGCCCTCGACCGAACTCATAGACAGCGTCGTGACTCTCCGTCGAACGAAATAGAGCAAGCCTCCACTCGCGATGACCACAGCAACCATCAAGATTTGTCCCTGGAAAGAGCGCCAATCCTGTAGAGTCGCAAACGACACCAGCCCAGCGAACACAAACGGGGCCAGACAGACGTAACCCAATCCCCACCAACCTCCAGGCACGCGAAACGCGCGATGAGCTTGCGGCCGCCGCAACCGCAGAATGATCAGTGCCAGGAACTCCAGCGTGAGCGCGCCCGCGTAGAGCAGGCACTGAATGACAGCCAAGCCACCGAAGGAGAACGCCGCCAGGACGGCAGCGATCGCGGCACAACAGACGACGGCTGTTCTCGGCGCGGCGGAATCCGACGACACATGTGCCAGCGCCGACGGAAGCCAACCATCGCGAGCCAAGACAAGTGGCATTCTCGAAACGTAAAACAATTGAGCATTGACCAAAGCCCACACCGACACGAGTCCTGCGACGGCGATCAAGCTGCCCAGCCATCGCCCGCCGATCAATTGCGCGATCACCGGCCAGCCGGCGTCCGTGGTCCAGAGTGCACGATCGGTGGTCACGCTGATGCCGGCGATGACGGGAAGCAGGTAGCCGAGGACCACAACAATGAGAGCCACGGCAATGGCGCGCGGATAGTTGCGCTGAGGACGATCGACTTCGGCGGCGTAGGTTGAGACGTTGTCCCAGCCGGAGTAATTGAACACAATGTACGACAGGCCCAGGAGTAGGCCGTGTGTGCGGTTGGAGGTGAGGTCTTGCTTGACGATGCCGATGACGTTCGATGGTTCCGCGTGCCGAAGTACCCAGAGCAGCACGAGAGCGGCGAACGAACCAACAACGAGAACTGCGCTTATCGTGGAGGAGCGACCGACGTCGCGCGCTCCTAACAAATTGACGATCGTTGCTGTGACGATAATGGCCACCGCGAGCAGCCAGCGGGAAAACGACCCCAGCCCGGCATGCCCAGAGCGCGCCGACCGAATGAAAAAATCAAGATATGTCACGGACAACAAAGACAGCATGGCCGTCAGGGCAATGGAGTAGGCCATCGTCCACCATGCTTCCTGTACGGCCCAAAAATCTCCCAGGCTCTCTTTGACCCAGACGTAATAACCGCCTTCTTCGGGAAGCAGAGTCGCCAACTCCGCTACCATCAAGGACATCGGCAGGCTCCAGACAAACGGAGTAACGACTATCAACAGCACGGCCAGGCCAGGACCTACCGCTCCGACAAGCGGCTCAAGTCCAAAAGCACCTCCAGAAACTGTGAAGTAAATCACGCAGACAAGCGCGAACAAGCCCAGACGGCGCTCGCGAGGCAGACTCATCTGCCGATGATCGAGCTGCGGGTCGTATGGGGACGATGCAGGCAATTTCAAGAACACGCTCCTTATAGATCCACCTGGCAAGACGCCGAACTGATTTCGATATTCATGGACCCAGGGAATCTTTAATGTCCCGGTGATTGTGATCTCCGCGCCAGAGCGATACGGCGGAGAAGTTGACGGCCGAACGGAGTCCAATTCGGGGGTGACATCAGCGTGTGGGGAACCGAAAGATCAGGAGTCTAGCAGCGAGAGGAGCAGAGCAATTCGAGCAAGGCTGGTGTTACATTCGGGGCGGCGTCGATTTGTGAACGCTGGGCCGCGGGTGTAATCAATGTTGGGATCAGCGCAGACACAGAAGCCCACGCCTGCAGCTGGACACCTTCCTCTGGGCCTAAGATCGCGTCAACATCGTCAGTCGGGTCGGGCGTAACCAGAACAAAAGCCACTGCCACGACGAGCACGATCACAACCACAGCCCCAATTTTGGGCACGGGCAACACGCGGCGCTCTACTCCTGCCGTGTAATTTGAAGATTCACATCTTGTCTTAACAGATCCCCAAGTGATGGGAACGGTACACCCAAGTGAAACCGATTATGACGTTTGCCCCATAGTCGAGTCAAGGATGTGCCGTGGCGAACGAGAAAGCACTCGGCCGTTTTTCCGCTTTGTACCCATCGCAACCGTGTGGCAGCTAAGTGTAAGGCTTAACCACTCCGGCCCAGAGCCAGCCTATCCGGGCTTTGAACTCGTCGGATGCAACTCAGCATCCACCTCACGGCCAATACGCGCAACGATGTCCGGCACGGCCGCCACATCCGTTTGAGAGGTGTGAAAGTTGACAATGCAGGCGCGAAGTACGTAGTGGCCGCCGACTACGGCGTTGGAGATGAATGTCTCACCTCCACGCTGCAGCCGATCAACCAGCTCACGATTGAGCGCGTCGAGATGAGGTTCAACCTCTGATTCTCCCAGTCTCGCTCGAAGATTGCTCGGCACGTAACGGAAGGTTGTTATGCTCAATCCCTGGGTCATAAGCTGCAGTTCCGCATGGCGGCTGACCGCCTGAGCCATTGCCTGAGACAGGCGTATATCCTCGGCGATCATCTTGCGATACCCAACGGCTCCGACGTGCTTTAGAGCAAGCCAGACTTTCAGGGCACGGAAGCCTCGCGAGTTCTGGGGACCATAGTCGACATAGTTCGTCACCCGCTCCTTGAAATGGTAGTAGGGAGGGTGATACGCGAACGCCGCGCGCAGCATTTCTGGATCGCGCACCAGCGCGCATCCGGCCTCGAGCGGCGCGTAGAGCCATTTGTGCGGATCAACTGCGACTGAATCGGCCAGGGACAAGCCACGTAGATCATCGTGCACCTGGGGAACGGCTGCCGCAAAGCCACCATAGGCTCCATCAACATGGAACCAGAGGCCGTACTCCTTGCAGAGCGCGCTGATTTCCGGCAGGGGATCGACCGCACCCGTGCTGACCGATCCCCCGGTTCCTACGACCAGGAATGGCACCTCCCCCGCGGCGGTATCCGCTTCGATCTGACGGCGCAGCGCGGAGACGTCCATCCGTAATTTGGAATCGGTGGCGATCCACCGGATCGATTCGGTGCCGAGGCCGCCAAGGTCGGTGGCCTTTTGAATCCACGTGTGCGTTTCGCCCGAACAGTACACGCGAAGCCTGCGTCCCGAATCTTCAGCGACGCCATATTTGCGTACATCCCAGCCCGCCTTGGCAGTGCGCGCAGCCAGGAAGCAGACGAAGTTCGCCATATTGCCGCCGCTGACGAGCAGGCCGCCACAATTGGCGGGGTAGCCAATGAGTTCTGCGATCCATTTGACGGTCTGAGACTCGATCTCGGTGGCGGCCGGCGAGAGCGTCCATGCCCCAACGTTCGGGTTCACCGCTGCGGCGAGAAAGTCTCCGAGAATCCCGATCGGCGCCGGTGGCGCGGTGATGTACCCGAAGAAACGCGGGTGTCCGTTGAATAGCGAGTGAGCGAAAAGCCGCTGTGCCGTCTCTTCCAGCAGCGGCCCTGGGTCCGTCCCCATTTCCGGGAGTGGCGCTGTGAGGTCGAGTGCGTCGCGCACGACTGACGGAGATTCATCACGGGTCACAGGACCAAACGGCAACGATTCCAGAAACCCCGCGAGCTGGTCCACGAGTCGATGTCCCAGCTTTCGGAACGTGGCTGCGTCCATCGCGAGCGGCGCATACCTGCTGGTATCGCCCTCCACGAATGACTCTGCTGCAGATTCTTTCGTCACGCTTTTATCCCTTCCAGGAGATCCGTCTCTGGCACTCGCCCGCCAGTCACAGTGCTGAATACCCGATAGAATGACTGCCGTCCCCACAACGCTTTGTGATCGTCTGGCGACAAGTCCTTCAGCCGCTCGTACGCGCTCACCTGTGATTGGTGGCAGCAGATGGCCCGCCACACTGTCGACCAGAAGTTGCTCGTATCAATCACTGTGGTAATCGCCCAATCGGGCCAAGGCACGGCCTGCCGTTCAACGCCGTCGACCGTCGAGACCAATTTTCGGAAAGCTGACTGGTAAGCCCTCCAGGTCGATTCCGGCCAGGCGATATAGTAAAGCTTCGACACCGCATGCGGCTGCACGGCCTTGATTCCATCGCATGGAAACGTGGAGTCAGCGGCGGCAACGATGGCCGCCGTGGTGAATTGAGAGATCGCAATATGATCGGGATGTCCGTAAGCACCATCGGGTCCGAAGGTCACGACTACGTCGGGCTGGACCCGCCTTATGTGTGCCACAATGGCGGCAACGGCGTCGCGGGGGTTAGCACGGTCGAGTTGCTGATCGTGGTAGTCGAGGATTGAGACTTCGCGCACACCCAAAGCTGAGGCGGCGGCGCGCAGCTCACCCTCGCGGATGTTCGCCAGCGCCAATGGGCCGGGATGCTGAGGATCGTCCAGACGATAGCCTCGGAAGCGGCCACTATCGCCACGAGTGGCGGTTAGCAGAAAGACATCAACGCCTTCGGATGCGTATTTTGCAAGCGTGCCCCCCACCCCCAGAGATTCGTCATCGGGGTGCGCGAGCACGGCCATTAATCTCGGTGTCCGCATAATTTCTGCTGTTCCGTTTGGGCGAATTGCTGCCGCGCCAATTCGCGTCGGAGTCTGGAACAAGCCCTAATTAGTGATCAGGCACGGCCCGGCTGCGAAATCACCGGCCCGAAGCTGTGCGAATACGCGCCAAGTCCGTGACGGCTTTCCCGCTGGCGATTGTCCACGCGAGATCAATCTCGATACGGTGGACGCTGGCAACAGAGTGTACGATGACTCCGACCGAACGGCCATCCCTCCCACTTCCGACGCCGGTGTCCGCCACTCTTCTTCCGAGACCCTTCAGCAAACGCAGCCAAGTTGGCAGCGTGATTTCGGAAAATCTCTTGAGTGTCTGCCCACGCCTTCCCCGCCATTGGTGCAGAGGCCCACGTTCTCTGGGCGCGATTGGGGCAGAATGCTTCACTTCTTCGCGCTCAAATACCCGCAGGAGACCTGCGGCAACGCCGGCACGAATTTGAACATCCCGCCCCTGCCTGGAGAGCCGCACCAACCGAAGTCTAATAACTCATCTTCAACCCGAGCTGCAGATTGCGCGGTGGATGGGTGCCCCCCGCAATCCCGAAAGATGGACTGTTGATGTTGTTGTCGCCGAGCAGAAAGTTTGTATGGTTAAAAACGTTGAACGCTTCAATTCGAAATTGCAGATGAAACCTTTCCGAAACACGGATGTTCTTGAGAATCGACGTGTCGAGAGCCCAGTAGGCAGGCCCGATAAACGTATTCCTACCCAGGTTTCCCACGCAGCCCAAACATGGCGCGTAAAAGAAGTTGCCGGGCAGATTGAATCCGTTGGCCCACTGGGCGTGCGCGGTATGAACGTGATTCGCGATCGCATTTGGACGGTCATTGTTTTCGCCGTCAAGATTGTAGTCGCCACCCAGATTGACGCAATTTGCTGGATCGAAGGTGGAGGCGCTACATGCGTTTGGATCGTCCGAAACGAGACGGGACCCGCGGAGATCAAACGGCGACCAGTGTGCTCCGCTCTGGAAAGACCAGATGCCATTCCACTGCCAGCCACCCAGCATAGCGCCACGCACGCCGGGGCTATTTCGGTAGAAAGGCATTTCCCAAACGTAGTTGAATGTGAAGCGATGACGAATATCGAAGACTGAGTTGCCGCGATCCAGACCCGGCTGAGTTTGGTCGGTGGTAACTCCGTCGCCGGCGGCAGGACCATTTGCGCTGGTCGGGCCGCTTTGCCAGGATGACCCATCATCGATTGAGTGGCTGTAGGTATAGTTCCCTCCGAACTGTAAACCTAAGGCTAACTCTTTTTTCACCGAGATCTGCAACCCGTGATAAATCGACGCGGCTGTGTTTTCCCAGACCCGCAAAGTCCCGTAATTGGGGTTCAACACCCCGAGGGGGTTGATTTCCAAGCCGTTGGCCGCCGTGTTGGTATTGATCTGACTGCAAAGCCGCCGGCCGAAGTTATCGGTCACGCATGTTCCTTGCGGGAGCCGCCCGCCAGGGATGCGATTCACATTTTCAGCGCGAAAAAGGTTCCGTCCTGCTGTGCCTACGTAGTTGATCTCGACGGTCAGCTTGGCTAGTACTTCACGTTGAAGACCAATAAACCAGTTTTCAACTTCTGGGTCACGGAGGCGATCCGGAAAAACGATAGCCGTGAAGCCCGATGTTTGCGGGTTAGAGGGATCCCAGCCGGAGATGTTTCCAGTCGCCTGGGCTCCCGAGCCCGAGTGTTGTGCAGGCGGTGCGCTGCCTATGAACGTAGGAGTGCCGCCTCCCACTGGGCCGTAGACCACCTTGCCATCGGGGTTATTGTCCAGGAAATTCGAGACTTGGTTGAGCGAATAGAACGGAAGATTCCACCGGGTTAGCGACATGCGTTTTTGAAGGATGCCTTCATACGAAATGCCGAAACCTCCACGCAGAGAGGTTTTGCCATCCCCGAACGGATCCCATGCAAACCCGACCCGCGGGCCCAGGTCATTGGGAGTCCCTTTGCCCAAATTCTTGGCGGCGGCAAAACCTCCCGGACCACACTCACCAGCCAGGGTTGCTTTGGGGTCACCCGGACAAGGTGCGCTTGCGTCCTTAATCTGTCCTGCTCCAGTTGTGATGTCGTCAATGAAATTCCGGCCTGGCCCCCTTATGAACTTCGTTGTCAGATCATTGAGTTCCGTGTCTCGAGTGTACAGCTCGTAACGAAGTCCAAGAGTAAGAGTGAGCCGCCGGGAAACTTTCCAGTCGTCGTTGAGATAGGCTCCGATGTCCCAGTTTCGCCAATGACGAATGCTGGTCGCGAGAGAGGCCGGAGCGCCGTTTGCAAAACCGGGGTCGACTCCTACGTCTTCTAAATACGGGGCGTCAATGGCAAAAAAGAGAGAATCAAAGAAAGAATATTCGGGACGGCCCGCGTTGAAATCACTATTCTCAATGTTGCGGCGCAGTTCGATACCAGTTTTCAGATTGTGTTTCCCTCGAGTGATTGAGAGGACGTCGTTGTAGTTGTAAATGTTCTCCCGAAAGTTTTGTGGAGAGCCTTTTTCGGTACCAAACCCTGATATGCCATCATCGAAGAGAATGGAAGGGACGCCCGGCAGGGGAGCCGTGATCGCACTTCCGTTCAAGGCATAACCCATCCGGAACTCGTTTAAGAAAGCAGGAGTGAAGGTGTGAATAAAACTAAACTGAGAAATGGGCGTAGTGACGGTTGAGGGATTTGTGAAGCCACGAAGAGCGGTTGCGCTGCTGTAACTGTCCCGGGATTGAGCCCAATTGAACTGACTAAAGAACCGGTTACTCGAGTTAAGGTCGTAGTCCATTCGGAATGACGCTTCGTTGCCATTGAAGAGATTTCCATCCAGCTGAGAATTGTTCGGATCAATCACCTTCTGGATGAAATCGGCGTCTCGGTTGAAAGTGCCGGGCAGCGGCGCTGCATATGGCGAACCCCCTGCACAGTTCTTGTTCATCTGATCAATGTCCGCCTGCTCCACGCCAAATAGCGCGGCGAACTTGCGCGAAATCGCTCCCGGCCTGGAAGTCCCACCGTCGGTATTAGCAGGACAAAGATAGTCCGCAAAAGTTTGAAATCGGCTGCCGGACGAGGAGCCTATATATTGCCGCATGGTTGCAACCGGAGTGCCATGGCTTAATGGCGGGAAACTCCGATACAAGAGGGCAGCCACCGAATTGGGAAACGCGGAAATCGTAGCCGACTGGAATTCCGGGGATTCAGTGAAGGCTGGACTTGGAGAGGAGGTGAGAAATCGTTCGCCCTGATAGGCAATCAGGAAGAAAAGCTTGTCCTTCTTGATGGGTCCAGCCAGAGTGGCGCCGAACTGATTAAGACGCAAAGGCGTTCTTTTCCGGTCGGCGGAATCAGGAACATCGTTCGCGAAAAATGGGTTCGCATCGAAGATTTCATTGCGCAGGAACTCCCAGGCGCTGGCATGAAGTAGATTGGTACCCGACTTGGTTACCAAATTCGTAATCGCGCCTGCGCTACTGCCGAACTCCGCTGAGTTGTTCAGGGTCAATACCTGGAATTCTTCCACAGTATCCAGGATGGGCTGATTGACCGGACCGCCACTCAGGCCTGTGTTGGAGATCCCATTGATCAGGAATCCGTTGAAGCTTTCTCGTACGCCGTTCACAACCGTGTTGGCGCCATTTTCAAACATAATGCCACTCACGTTAGTGGCGCCGGGCTCATATTGGATAAGATCGTATACGTTACGGCCGTTCAGGGGTAGACTGGCGATCTGAGCGGAATCCACCGTATATGACAGCCGAGAGTTTTCTGTATTGATGAGCCGTGCGGCATCGCTCACTTCAACTGTTTCCGAGCGCAGGCCCAAGGCCAATTTAAAATCGGCGCGCAACGCCATCCCGGCATTCACAACTAAATTTGTGGCAATGATCGATTTGAAGCCGGGGGATTCGACACGAATGTTGTACGCGCCGACGATCAACTCCGAGGCAGTGTAGATGCCAAAGTCGTTGCTTTCGATATGAGACTCATAACCCGTGTCCAGATTGCGAACATAAATATTCGCGCGAGCCATCGCGGCTCCCGACGGATCCGAGATTACACCGATGATCTGTCCGTTCTGAACCTGCGCAGCCGCGAGCCGAGAAAGAATCGTGCAAATCAGAAATAGTCGGGCCGTCTTCTTGGCTAGCAGAGCTCTTGGAAATATAAATCTCAATCTACACCGAGAAGAATTCAACGGCCGGTGCGGCTCGGCAATCACGAAATGCCAAGACCATGAAGCATTCTCTGAAAACGCGGATCGGAGCGCAGGGGATCGAACTCCTCGTAAGTTGGGAGCCAAAAGATAAGATACGGATCGTGCATCTCGTACCCTTTTTCCAGGGACGCGATGGCCTTCTCCCGGTCTCCGGTGCGCATATAGCAGCGGGCAATTGCAGAAAACCCGTAGCGCTCTTCCGGACTTCTTTGGCGCAGGAGAATCTCCAGCTTGCGTTGCCAGTAGCCGCGCGCCCCACTGGATCGAAGAGCCTCTCGCAGTTCCGAGGCTTCCAGCTCTGTCTCTCCATGAAGAGCCTTGATCGCTTCCTGGTATTCGCCCTTTTGCTCCCAACTAACGCCCAAGCGCCAATAGGCGGCTTCAAACTCGGGATCGACTTCAATGGTGGCAAGGATGACTCGTAAAGCATCGTCATACCGGCGAGCGCTGAAATATACGTGCCACGCCAGCGAATTAGTCCCTACCGACACCGGATCCAATGCGCTCGCCACCCTGATTTGCTGAATTGCTTCCTCAAATTTGCCACGGTGCGCGAGGGTGTCGGCAAACAGCGCATGGGCCATGGAGTACCCAGGTCGTGCGTCGATAGCTCGCCGGAAAAGAATCTCTGATTGGGTTGGGTTCCAGTCGTGAAGGAAGGAGACCGCGCCAAGAACCATGAGTGCCTGCGCTTGCGCCCCGTCAATCTGCAGAGCTTTGTTGGCCGCGTCCCGCGCTTGGGAAAACGCTTCGTAGTCGCCGTTCACACCCATGGTGTGCAATGCGTCGGCCAGCCCCGCCCATGACTCCGCGCTAAGGGGGTCGACTTGGATCGCCTCCTCGAAGCTCTTCTTGGCGCGAGAGGCATCAAGTTTGCTTAGGTAATAGGAGCCTTTGAAGCACAGGAGTACAACCTGCGGATCCACGGGATGCGGTCGCGAGAGCGCGATTTTTTCTTTAGGTGTAAGTTCAACGGAAATACTCTGAGCGATTTCGCGGGCTACCTCGGTTTGTACAGTCAGAACATCGCTCAGGTCCCGTTCGTAACTGCGCGCCCACAAATGACGGTCGGAAGCGGCACTAATTAATTGCGCGGTGATACGGACCTGGCTGCCTGATCGAACTACCGACCCCTCGACGAGAGCGTCAACCCCCAGTTCGCGAGCTATCTGAGCAGCGGGCTTGCGGGTTCCCAGGTATGCCATGGCTGACGTTCGCGAAATAACGCGGAGGGAACTGATCTGGGCAAGACTGGTGATGAGTTCGTCGGTCATTCCATCTGCGAAGAATTGTTGCTCCGGGTCATTCGACAGATTCAACAGGGGAAGAACTGCGATCGACCGTACCGGCATCGGGCCATTCAACTTGGGAAGCCACCACTTCGACGAGATGGCGCCAATTGAGATTGATAAAAGAAGAACGCTGATCCCGACGGCGGGATGAAAAAATCTGTTGCGTGTCGGTACCTTCGCCAAGTCCGCAACCGGGGGCGGGGATTCTGGGTCCGATTCGACAGCAGTAACCGAAGCGATAAAACGGTACCCGCGACGAGGCAGGGTTTCAATGAAACGCGGCTCCGTCGCAGAATCGTTTAAAACCTCGCGGATTTTATTGAGGGCCGTGCCCAGACTGCGATCGAAGTCGACAAAGGTGTCGGCCGGCCAAAGCTTCGCGCAAATCTCCTCCCGGGTCACCAGTTCGCCCGGACGCTCCAGAAGCATGACGAGTAGTTGGAAGGGTTGTGCCTGCAAACGGACCTTATGTCCGAACTTCAGCAACTCCCCGGAATGTAAGTCCGCCTCGAAGGGGCCAAAGGAGAGTCGCCGGGGTGCGGAAAATGGGGCCCGCATGATCCTCTCCTTAACGAAGTCGTCAAGCGTAGCAGGAGGCAGCGCGAGGGTCAAACAGATCGGGCGCGGCACGATAGCGCAAGTCCTGTCAACACAGTGCGTTGCCTGTTGAAGAAGAATTGAAGAGTAATTAATGCTGCGTCCATTGCAGCCCGCGCCTTTTTCCCTGAATCTCGCCTCGACCGAGGTGCAGAAATGAATTCAAGCTGGGTCAAGAACCTCCTCGTGATTACGCCGCTCTCAGCCGTGCTAACCCTATCCGGCTGTGGATCGTCGGCCACCCCTCCACCCACGTCAGAAGCGACAGTGGTGGTAACGCCCAGTACGGCGACCGTCCTGCGCGGTCAGAGCCAGCAGTTCGTGGCGCAAGTATCGGGTCAGAGTGGAAAAAGAGTAACTTGGAGTGCGACGCCCGATGTCGGGACGATCGACAGCACCGGACTTTACACTGCGCCTTTAGATGGCGATGGGTTCCTGGTTACCATTACCGCTAGCGTTACTAGTTCTTCATCATCCCCTGCCGCCGTCGGAAATGCGCTCGTCAGCCTTCCGTCGGTCACCTTGTCGATTGCTCCTCTCGCAACAGCTGTCGTTCCCGGCTTAAGTCATGCGTTTAAGGCAACAGTAACTGGTATGGCCGATAACGAGGCTAATTTTACGGTCAAAGAAAACGGCGGCGGGACGATTACTCCAGATGGCTTATACATGGCTCCTCTAACGACGGGCATCTATACAGTGATCGCCACTGCTTCAGCCGATGCAAACTACAGCGCTGCGGCCGTGGTATTGGTGACAGCAAAGCCATCCCCATTCTCCCCTACGGGGAACCTTGTGCATGGACGAAGGTTTCACACCGCGACGTTGCTGGCAGACGGAAGAGTGCTGGTCGCTGGGGGACTTAATACCAATAATTGCCCCGACGCAAGCGATTTCGCGGAGCTCTACGATCCGGCCTCGGGATCGTTCGCGCCTACCTCGTCGATGATAAATCCGCGCTATCACCAGACCGCCACGCTTCTGCAAAATGGAAAAGTGTTGATCACAGGGGGGGATTCATCCAATTTCGAATGCTCTGATCTAGATACGTCGCCACAAGTGGCGAGCGCAGAACTTTACGATCCATCGAGTGGCTCTTTTACGCAGACCGGCAGTATGAGTGAAGCCCGGTCAGGGCACACCGCAACGCTTCTACCGTCAGGAAAAGTGCTGATTGTCGGCGGCAATACAGTTGGTAGTGGGTCCGCTACAGCTGAAGTCTACGATCCGGCAACCGCAACGTTTATTCCCACTGCAAATATGACTAAGGCGCAAACCGGGCAGAGTGCAACCCTCCTGCTAGATGGCAGGGTGCTGATTGCAGGTGGCATAGGATCAGGTCAGTCGAGCAGCACACTCGCAACAGCAGAACTCTACGACCCCTTGACTGGAGCCTTCACGGTCACAGCAACCATGACGGCTCCCCGCGCCGGACATACGGCCACACTTCTACCGGACGGCAGGGTGCTGGTAACAGGTGGCTTCACCGACTCGACCGCGGTTGGGACTGACACCGCCGAGATTTACGACCCTGCCAAGGCATCGTTTCTGGCCACGAGCCAGCCTATGGCCGTGGGGCGATCGGATCATACGGCGACCCTGCTTCGGGACAACACCGTTCTACTCTTCGGAGGGGACAGCTTGGACAGCTTGGTTGCGGAGACCTATAGTCCCGCCGATGGTTCGTTTTCGGCCGTCGGGGTAGACGACTCCGATCGCAACGGACACACGGCAACACTGCTGAAGAACGGAAGTGTGCTCATTATTGGGGGGGGAGCGGGGTCGGCGACCGCCGAGTTGTACCAATGAGTGGATCAGAAAACAATGTCGCGCAATGCGCTCCCAGCGAAAAGGGAAATACATGTGACTAACCGTCGAAAGTAAGTGGCAGCCACCAGGAGGCTTTATGATTCTTCCATTTAGGTTTTCCGACGTTAGAATGATGATCGTCCTCGCTTTGGGAATCACCACAACCGCGTGCGGCGGTGGTTATTCAACCCCGCGTACCGGAGGTCAAGCGAAGCCTCTCACGAATCTCTCTGTCTATCCGCAGTCGTCGCCATCCATTCCGGTGGGTGGAACCGCCAAATTGTTCGCGATTGCGACCTACGGCGGCCCTGCAGCCGAATTTACTAAAGAGGTGACTAATTCCGTAACCTGGACCTCTCCAGACGAAGGCGTGGCAACTGTCACGACGGGTCAAGTAACCGGAACTGGAGTCGGTTCAGTGGCTATTACCGCAAAACTCGGGAGCTACTCAGCGGCAACGACAGTGGTGGTCGGACTTACACCAGATATCACCATAACGTCAGACGGAGCTGGTACGTTTAGTCTGTCCCAGCCGCAGCGGCAGTTTTTTGCGGCCGGCACTTACTCCGACAGTACGGTTCTCGATTTAACCAACTTTGTTAAATGGAGCGCAAGCCCAGCAGGAGTCATGAACTTCGATGATCCTGACGGTTTGGAGCCTGGACTTGCAACCTTCACATCCACCGGCACGGCTACGATTACGGCCACCTTGAAAGCAGGGGAAGAAGGAAACTTGACCGTAACGGTGGACCCGTAACCCCTGCCATAGGATTTCTTACATTCCCGTCCTGTGAAGGCAGCATTAAGCGGCCGGGCATGCCCAACTCAAGATATCGTCTCCCGCGCTTTATCGTAAAAGAAGGGGTAAAGCGATTCCCTTCCTCGTCTTCGACTAAACCCGTCAGGAGGCTCGAGGATCCGTCTCGGACAGCATTCGCCCGATAAAGTGATTGAAAGCGGACTGCGGATGTGCCCTCCAGAGAAAGGCCGGCAGATTGACGCCATTCGATCCCGGGCAGTCCGTTCTCTCCGGTTCACTTGCCGACGAAATATTGCGAAATACGGGCATGTTTTGCGTATTTCGCGACAAAAGGCGGGGCAATTTCTCTGCAGTTAAGACTGGCTGGCGGAGAGAGTGGGACTCTAAACCGTCTACAAAACTAAACCCAACAAAGGCAACGTAAGACGCTGATTTCCATGGCCTCAGCTGGCTGATTTAGAACGGCCATTATCCCGATTCCCCACGAATACTGGGATTCTTTTTGGCTTCAGAATCCTTGTTTCGAGTAGCCGAGAAATAGCCGGACCGCCTAAACGTAGCTCATCGGATCAGAGAAGTAAAGTGGCGTGGCACTCGCCCGCGAAGGGAGCATTCGCGCGGACACTTGGAACACCGCCCCGAGTTCTGCTAGTTTTCTCAGCAAGTATGCCCCCGCCCCAAACGGTAGTCGATCTTGTTGAAGCGTTTGAACGGAATCTGGATTCCTATCGCTCGTCGCAGTACAAGGAAGCTGAGGTTCGTAACGAGTTCATCGACCCGTTCTTTGAGGCTCTTGGCTGGGACGTCCCAAATCGGCGCAAGTACGCCGAGAATTACAAAGATGTAGTACACGAGCCTTCGCTAGAAGATGAGGGAGGCAGTAGCGCACCGGACTACTCCTTTCAGCCCGGTGGTCGATTGAGGTTTTACGTTGAGGCAAAGAAGCCTTCAGTTGACCTAGATCGCGACCCCGCACCAGCACACCAGCTTCGGATGTACGGTTGGACCAAGCAGTTGCCGGTTTCCATTCTGACCAGTTTTGCTGAATTTGCTGTCTACGACTGCCGCTTTGAACCCCACTCCTCCGACGCACCGTCGGTCGCCCGAGTGTCGTATCTCTCGTTCCGCGAATATCTAGAACATTGGGACGAATTGTTCTCGCTCTTCTCCCCCGAGGCTGTCTTCAAGGGGTCGTTTGACCGTTTCGTCGAGACCCGCAAACGGCGGGGTGCCGCCCCGTTCGATGAGCGATTTCTCGACGACATGGAGCAATGGCGCAAACGTCTAGCCGAGAACATCGCAATTCGGAATCCAGAGCTCACATGGCGTGAGCTTAACTTTTCTGTGCAGCAGATCATCGACCGCACGATCTTTCTTCGTATTTGCGAGGCGCGTGGCATTGAGCGTTTTGGTAGACTGCGCGACCTAGCCGAACTGCCGGGAGTCTACCCCAATCTTGTCGAGTATTTTCGCCTTGCTGATGATGCCTACAATTCCGGCCTATTCCATTTTCGCCACGAACAAGGACGGGAGGGTCCTGATGAACTGACTCCTGGGCTTAAAATCGACGACTCGGTGCTGAAGCACATCGTCAAACAACTCTATTGGCCCGACCGCCCGTATGCTTTCGAGGTTGTACCAGCCGACATTCTGGGTCAAGTCTATGAGCGGTTCTTGGGTAAGGTCATCCATCTCACGATGGGTCACCGCGCAAAAATAGAAGACAAACCGGAGGTTAAGAAGGCGGGTGGAGTCTATTACACGCCAACCTACGTTGTGAATTACATCGTCAAGGGCACCGTAGGGCATCTGTTGAAGAACAAAGTTTGGAAGCAGGCGACCCGGCTTCGCATTCTTGACCCTGCCTGTGGTTCCGGCTCCTTCCTGCTGGGAGCCTACGAATACCTCTTGAACTGGTACCGAGACCGATACGTGGAAGATGGTCCCGAGAAACACAAGAAGCAGTTGTATCAAACACCCGCTGGCTGGAAACTTGCCATTGACGCAAAGAAGCAGATTCTCCTCAACAATATCTTCGGCGTTGACGTTGACCCGCAAGCTGTCGAGGTCACCAAGCTGTCGCTGTTGTTGAAGGTCCTTGAGGGTGAATCTGAGCAGACGGTCAAGCCGCGTCTCATTAAAGAGCCTGCCCTACCGGATTTGGACAACAACATCAAGTGTGGCAACTCCCTTGTTGAGCCAGACTTCTACGAGCAGCAGCAAATGCTTCTTCTAGACGAGGATGAACGCTATCGGATCAATGTCTTCAATTGGAACGAGCAGTTTGCGGAAGTCATGAAGGCGGGCGGGTTCGATGCGGTTATTGGAAATCCCCCGTGGGGTGGTGACATCGATAAGGAGTTGGAATACTTCCACTGGAAATATCCAGCGACAACAAAGGACCACACAGACAGTTTCAAGCTCTTCATTGAAGCTGGAATTAGAGAGCGGGGAAAGACGGTTTCGTCTCGATGATCGTACCAAGTCCAGTCCTTAGACAGCGAAGGCTGCGGGATGTGCGTGAACTCATACTTCAACAAACACTGGTCTCGGTGGCCAATCTCGGGGAGGATGTGTTCAAGAACGTGGTAGCACCATCTTGCATCTTTGTCGTCGAGAAAACCGTTCCTGCTGGAACCGCCACGGTGAGTTTGCAAGACTTCAGCGCCCTGACACCAGCGGAGAAAGAGCTGAAGATCGGCGATGCTTCGACCAGTGACGACAGCGTGCCTGTGAAGCAGAGTGCTATCCGCGAGAACAAAGAGCTAGAGTTCATGAAGACCGTGGGAACACTCTCCAAGCGGGTACGCCGCCTGGGGGACATTGAGGAGTTCAAGTGCAAGGATGCCGGAATTAACTATCAGCGAGTCAAGGTCGGCATGCGTGCGAAAGGCAACAGTGATTTGGCTGAACGCCTGTTGTACGAAGGGGAAAAGGAACGCGCCAAGGACCGCATGTTTTGGAAAGGATCGGACATCGACCGCTATTGGGTGGCTGAGAAGACTGAGCGGTTTTGTAGGACGGATGTACGGTTAAGGAAGAACGAAGTCGTCCATCTCAACGAAGCTGTGTACAGGATCAAGCCCAAGCTGCTTCTCCGACAGACCGCAGATTCCTTGGTCGCGGCCATAGACTATCGCGGCATCTGGTTCGGACGCAGTGTCATTGCGATCTTGCTGAACTCTGATCAATACCGCCTAGAATATCTGCTTGGTCTAATGAATTCCGCATACCTGAACCATCTGTACCACGAGCTTGTTCATGAAAAAGGCAGGGTGTTTGCTCAAGTGAAACTCTCAAAACTGAACCAGCTTCCCATCAGGACCATTGATTTCGCAGACTCGGCAGATTCGTCACAGCATGAGCGAATGGTCCAACTTGTCCAACAGATGACGTACATATTGGAGAGGAGTGCTTCGGCACGAACGGCACAGGAGCGTGTCGCCCTTCGTCGTCAGGCTGATGCCACCCAGCGACAAATTGACCAACTCGTCTACGAACTCTATGGTTTGACTGACGCAGAGATTGCAAACATAGAGGGTCCTGCGACCTTGATTGCTGTCGCCACGCCACAAGCGTGACCCGGCTCCGCTTGCCCGACCCACTCAGGATCGTGGTTCGGCGTCCGGATGCCTGAACGCCGCCATCACTTGTGCAATTTGCTCCTTGTTGAAGTCCTTGTTCAGAACTCGCTGCAAGATCGGTTCGAAGACGGGGAGCATCCGACGATACGCATCCAGCGTCGGCATATGAGCGTTGAAGTCGCGACCCTTGAATTGATGGAAGCGATCAAGGTGATCCACCAAGAAGTGGGCCGCGCTCGTGTACTGGACCTCAAGGCTGGAGTTCCCGTCCCAGCCCATAAACTTCACATCCCCGAACTCTAAATTCTTTTCGAGCCACTCCTTGTCCTCTGGCTTCAGCCCGTTAGCGGACTGCTCCAGCCGTTCCCACATGCCAAGGACGTTTACGGTTTCGCTCACTACTTCTTCTGGAGTTTCGGAGCCGTGGAATACGCCCGGCATCCCCCAATCAAGTCCCCAGATGTTTCCAGAGTAAATCGCTTGTTTGACCAACTCGGTGTCTGTATTGCTCTTCACTTTCAGGTGCTCTTGAATTTCACAGAGCATCAGCAGAATGAGCTTCTCGCCATCACTTAATTTCATGATGCGGAAATTATAGTCCATCGGCCAACGCGGCGTAGACGAAGGAAAGGCGAAGATGTAGAATGCCCCGATGGACGAGGGACGCAAGCGGGTCATCGGCATCATCGCGGGAGTCATTCTGTCCCGGAATCTGGATAGAGCCGACGATTTGTTCGGTGGGCCGCAGGGCAGCCCGCGAACGGACAAGATGATTGCTGCCTCCATTCAGTGGGCGGAGCTAATCATGCGGAAGATAGACCTCACCTTCCCACACTAACCCTGATTTGCGTGCCCAGAGTACAATGTTGGCACTTCCCCGCCCGATAGAAACCTTGCGCCACAGGAGTATTTTGAATGGCTGATGACAATGGGCATCCTAAGTCTGTCTCCGCTGTAGCCGAACCAGAAGCAGACCAACCGAAGGTCAAGAAGGGCAGAGCAAAGAAGCCCGCTAAGAAAGGTCGACGAGCGGCGGCTGGTGCTCGTCTGGGCGCAACGGCGCGGGTTCCTTACCCAAAGGATTCGCTGCTCAAGTCTCTGCGCATTCCACAAGCAATTCTGGAGCAGAACGCAGGAAACGCTTGCACGCCACGGGAAGCTGCCGGGTTCGCTCGCGTGGGTTGGACTGGTGATGTGGGCGTAGAAATCAGTTCCGCCACGAAGTATGGGTTGCTCGAACGCCCAACTCCCGGCAAGATCAAACCGACGGAGTTAGTTCGGAAGATCGTCCGACCGGAAGGCTCCAGCGAGAAGCAGGAAGCTCTCCGTGAGGCTGTGCTAACGGCTCCTGTCATCAGTGACCTCTACAAGCGATACCGTGGCGAGTATCTCCCGGACAAGGAGTTCATTCGCAATACAGCGATACATTCATACTCTGTTCCCGAAGATCAGGTGGAAGAGTTCATCGCCATCTTCATGGACTCGTTGAAGGAGGCCGATCTTCTACAAGATGTTGGCGACGGCAAGACCCGTGTTCTGGACATCACTCACAGCACTGGCGACGCCCCAACCAGCGTAGTCGGAGAGGAGCAACTCAAGAAGCTCTCCAAAGGTGTAACGGTTCAAGCAACCGATACCTGCTTCGTGATGATGCCGTTCGCAGCACCAACTGGCGGATACTACAAATTGGTGTACGAGCCAGCGATTGAGCGGGCGAAGATGAAGCCCATGCGAGCTGACGCCGACATCTATGGAACGGGAAAGATCATTGACCAGATTTGGCACGGGATTCACAATGCGCGAGTGTTGGTTGCCGAACTGACGGCAGAAATCCAAACGTGCTGTATGAATTGGGGCTGGCGCATGCTCTACAGAAGCCTGTGGTACTCGTCTCTTCTAACAAGGATGACGTGCCCTTTCGATGTTCAGCATGTCCGCGTCATCTACTACGAGAAAGACGACCCGTTCTGGGGACAGAAGCTGATAGAGAAGGTGGCGGAGAATATTCTGTCAGCACTTACAAAACCCGAACGACGCGATTCTTTTCAAGAAAGGCTAATCATCGAGCATGGCAGAGACACGACGCCCGGATGCGGTACTGTTGCTCCCCGAAGGGGTTCAGTTGACCCTGTTCCGGAATATTGGAGTGACGATGAAAGATAAGACTGAGGTCAAGGGTGATTGGATGGTTGCCCTTGAAACTGGTCATCGAATCGTTGTTTGGTTCTACAAGCGAGACGGGGAGCAGGTTGTCGAAGTGATCTACGACAAGCACATCTGGAACACGGAGAGTACTCGGATGTCCCGCGCCCCGAGACAGCAGGGTACGTCTTCGACAATATTGATGACAAACGGGAAGAAGAGAAATATCTGAGGTGGTACAACGCGTTCCCTAAATCCTGACTTACACCTGCGTTTCCTGATGAACCAAGTACAGGAACTCCACCTTCAGATTGCGGAGGCATTCCTGCTTGTCGGCAATTTCGGCCTTACGCATAGCCGCGCCCACCGTGCTGTCGAACATCCCACCCATCTGTAGTTCCTCGATGGCTTCTGTCAGATCGTCTATGTGCTTCTTCAGGTCTTCTGATTTCACGATTCACTTTCTCTTGCATCCCTAATACTGCATGTTGTCGAAACCTACACACTCGTGTCGCCACACCTACACGACAAGGCTATAGCGTCTCTCCTGAGCTCAAGTATGGTTCGGGCTGTTAGCAATTTAGTTAACATCCCAAGGAGGGAACAAGCATGGCAACTAAGAAACGCACGTCGCGAAGCAAGAAGGTAGTGGCGGTTAACGAGGCTCCAGCAGTAGTCGCTCCGGTTGTGGAAGCTCCCAAGACTAAGGCCGCAAAGGTAGTCGCTTCTAAGCCCGCACCTAAGTCTCCCGCTCAGGTTTCGGCTGCCCGATCTGAAGGCATCCGGCTGTTCAAGGTTGCGGGTCGCCCGACAAAGGAGCAGTTCATTGCTGTGTACGGCGAGAAGGGCGCGAAGATGACGTGGGATCAGCGAGCCGCCGCTGGTGTCCCGGCTGAGAAGTTTCAGGCCGCGCTGGCGAAGGCGGGCAAGTAATGAGCAAGACGGGCAAGTTCCTATTCTGGCCCGGTCAGGTGGTGGCTACTCCCGGTGCGATTGAAGCACTGCACGCATCGGGAGAGCCGCCGTTTGATTTTCTGATGCGACACCTTACAGGCGACTGGGGAGATGTTTCGGATGCTGACCGTCGCGAGAACGAATTGTCAGTGCGCGAAGGCTTCCGCATTCTGTCGGCCTACACCCTCAAGATCGGAGTGAAGTTCTGGATCATCACGGAAGCTGACCGCTCCAGTACATGCTTCCTGCTTCCCGAGGAGTACTGAAGCTACACACAAGAGGTCCACAGGCTACACACAAGAGCTATTTTCTTCTCTCTCGACCTCCCTATGGTTAGCCGAAGTAAGCAAGGCATCCGTAGTTTGGAACTAGAGAGGGAAACCTATGACAAAGCCCGGAACCATAGTTGGCGTTCGAGCCGAGATCAACTCGGAGTACACAGTCCCCGCCATGATCGTAGAGGACCGTTACTACAGCGTCCTGGTTCGTTTCGCAGCGGGCAACCTGAGAGTCGTGCCGTTGGATCAGTTGGCACCCGTCTCCAAGGCTGACATCGAGGAGTTTGAAGCAGCGGAACTGTCGTGGCAGGTCGGCTGAAACGGAGGACACGAATGAGACACACACTCATCATTTTCGCATTGCTGCTCGGCACGGCATTTGCCAAGGACGTTAACCGGACGGACTTCACGCTGATGGCCCACGTTGTCAGCTACGAGCACGAGGCTTTCGTGAGCCGGGTGGAAGCAGAGATTGGCGGAACGATCTACGTCCTGAACGCGACCAATCTGGTGCTCGGGCACCGCTGCAATGCCTCCAAGATGGACGCGAAAATCTCCATCCAAGCCGGTACGGACTACCCGGCCCGCGTGATCAAAGTCTATGGTCGCAACTGGTTCCAGTTTGTGATTGCGGAGGCGAAGCATCCGCTGTGCGACCTCGAAGTCACTGGCACCAAGCAGGCAAAATGAATCATCACTGCTGTGGTGTAGGTAACCAAGGTCATGTTCGGCAGGGGTAAAATTACCTTGGTCACCTTAGAGGTTTGAAAAGGAACATTTCCTGCTCATCTCTTGCCGTAAGGATCGACAGTGCCCTCCTTCGTGCAGTAGGCTGCTCGCGCAGAGCTGGGCTTGTCTGTTGAAGCCTTGCACTCTGCTGTGTGCTGCTCGACGAACTTCTTGCGCTCTGC
This sequence comes from Terriglobia bacterium, assembly GCA_963822555.1. Classification (GTDB taxonomy): domain Bacteria; phylum Acidobacteriota; class Terriglobia; order Terriglobales; family Acidobacteriaceae; genus JAIQFF01. The sequence goes on along the minus strand of CAWGHY010000002.1, from coordinate 6,898 downwards.
GTTCTCACGCGCTGTACGATCTGCGTCTGTAGCTGCTTGCCGCCTGCCCCTCCCCGTGCTTCTGAGCGCGTCCGAGCTCCTCGACCTTCCATTCCTTCGACGTGTACCAGTGCGAGAAGCTGTCGCTCGCGCCGTAGCCGATCACCATCGTGTGCGCCGTCCCGTTGCTAAACTCGCAAGTGTCGCCGTACTCGTCGTGGTAGCACTTCGATGAAAGCCCCGCGCTCGCGCTCGTCGCGAGCAGAATGACCGCTGCCTGAAGTGCGTGCTTCATTACTCTCCTATCCGTGTGCTAGGTTTGGCTAGAGTCTGTGTCTGAAAGGTTGCAAGTGTGGTTGAGGAACTCGGCTCGGGCGCGGGCAAGGTCATCAATCTCCGGGACATCGCTGTCGCGCCGCAATCTCCATTGGCATTTGGAGCAGAACCAGCCGACAAGCTGCCCGTTCTTGTACTCGGGTAGGAGATTGTTGAATTCCATCGTTCTTTACCCCTTCTTGGCTTGCGCTGCCCTCCAACGGCGGGGTTTTTCACAAGAGCAGATTCCTGAAGAGTTTCGGATCATATATTCTTCACAATCGCTCGGTGGGATTCGGCATACGACTGTCGGAAAACCGACGTGGAGCCGCGAGTCTTGAAGCAGGCGTCGCGCCCCGTGCGACAATACGTCGCAGGGAGGGATCGTTTGGAGGGGCAAGGAGGGAATTCCAGACGTAGTACGCGCCTGTCGTTGCAGATTCCGGTTGTACTCACCTGCCTTGACCCAGGTCGCGATTTTCGGGAAGAATGCAAGACAGCAGTCGTCAATGCTCATGGTTGCGGTGTGATCGTCCACGAGCGGCTGAAGAATGGAACGCCCGTGATGGTGCAATTGACTGCGAATGGCGCGAGCGCGAAGGGCCGTGTGGTGCTCGTTATCCCGCTCGTTGAGAATGCCTCATGTTTGTTGGGCGTGGAGTTTGACACTCCGGGAAACTTCTGGGGAGTTGAAACTCCGCCAACAGACTGGCGGGTGTGAACGAAAGCGAGCGTCTGGTATCGCCGAATGCTCCCAACCGGGCCGGTAAAAAGGAGTCCCATTTCGTGAAGAAACCCTATTCCGCTCCAAAGGCCGTTCGAGACGGAACGATAGATGAGGTTCCCACTGAACCAAGAAACCCGGCTCTGACGCTTCGCGACGAAGCAATCTCTCGATCTGACTCGCTCGTGGCAGGTAATTACACAGACCGTGGTAGATAGCGACAGAAGGTATATCGAAGTGTCGGACAGCTTCTGCCAACTAGTGGGGTATCGGCGGGAGGAATTGATCGGTAAGAGATATGATGAGGTGACGGCACCGGGGACGAACGATATTCCCACCATTTTTCGACTCTTCGTAAATCACGGCTACATGCACGGCCTCTGGATGCTGATGCATCGCAACGGCACGCGAGTTCTGGTTCGCTATGAAGCGTGGGTTCGGTATGATTGCTACATTCAGAGCAAGATGGACCTCGTGAGTGCCGATTGCTAATGATCTGATTTCCGATCATGCTGCGGGCTATCTGTGGCAAGATGTCGTAATTCATGCTGGACATCGAATTGTCTGTTCAGAATCTACTCATCACGAAGAATTTACGAGGCTGACGGTCATTGAGGGGGCTCAGAGTGACATTGTGTCACGTCGTCGTTAGCCTCTCCCCAACAAGGGAGAATCATGTCGAACTGCTCTCGCCCCCTATATGGTCGACTAGTTCCCACAGGCGGTGACGCCTGTGACTTCTGCAATACTTCCCCGGCATTCAAGGGATACCAGTGCGAAAACTTTGAGTCTGGTGGGCTACCCGTTTTCAAGAACAGGTCGGGAATGTGGACAACGTGTCGCAAGTGCTCGGAGCTTGTGGATGCTGAGAAGTGGTCAACTCTTGTTGAACGTGCTGTGAGAGACTTCGTCAAACGCCACGCTGTGCCACGCCATGAAGTCCCTATGCTTTGGGCACAGTTGACCGAAGTCGTCAGACTATTTGCAAAGCACAGAAAGCGTGAAGCCTGAAAAAGCCGAACCCTTCATTTCGACACTGTGGCCGATGTTTAAGCTCCGAGGATGTAGGCTTGTCCGGCCCGCCCACGGTACTTAGAGAAAACCACGATCAACACGTCCTGTTGGACACGAGCCCGAGCACTGGTGACGCTGTTGACCGACAGCGTGATGTCTTGCTGAACACGAGCCTTCGCGCTGGTCGGGCTGTTAACAGAGATGAAAACATCTTGCTCAGACCGGGCCACACCCGCTCCGCCCAGTTCGATAGCCACCGCGTTCCAAGCCACAGCCGTAAGAGTCGCGGTGTTGGTCACACTCGTTCCTGCGGTCGCCGACGTGTTGTCTTGTAGGCGGATACGAGCGGTGCTGGTTGTCGTCCCTTGTCGGGAGGTGCCAACGGTTGTGGTGAGTGTGTTTGCCGCCGCGAGTCCAGCAACAATGAAGTTGTTGGCCGCTGACACGGCGAGAGAAACGGTTGCCGTCCCGCTGGTGGCGGAATTGGTCGCTGTCGCATCGCCGACAGTAGTGGCACCGGAGTACTCTTCTACGGCGATGGAAACCTGTACGCTGTTTGTCCACGCTGCTACGAAGGAGGTAGGACTGCCTGTGACCGTGTAGTAGAAGCACGCAAGGTTGCCACTAACCGGGCCAGCCGTCAGCGCAACGTTGTGGTTGTCCTTGACGGTGAGAGCGGTAATCGCCCCTGACGTCATGAGGAACAGGACGAGGATGTTCCCGTTGGTCGGAGTGTAGGTCGCCGTGAGGGTTGCTACACCGACTGCGGATTGATTTGATGCGCCGCCTACTGCCGCAATAGCCACGGGAACCCCTGTTAGGACATTTCCTTGACGCCAAAAGTGGCAGCGTTAAAGTTAGCTGCTGTCCAAGCTGCGCCCGTATTCGGGTCCAGCTCGAGGATGTCGTCGTAATAGCTGTAGCTGGAGCTGAGTGCGATGGTGGCACTGAGTTCTTCAGTACCTCCGGACTCACAAAGCTGCTTGATGCTTCGAGCACCAGCGTCGTCCTTACGTGCGAGAGTTCGATGGATGACACCGTTGATGGTACCGGTCAAGGTCATGGCTTGGTGGGCGAAGTCAGCCTTCTGGTTCGGGGTGCTGGACTTGATGTACTGGTTTTCAGAGGTACCGACGACGCCCGGTCGGATACCGTTGTTGGTGATGGCATAGTTATCCACGATGCCGCCGTGGATGCCTTGCTGCAATGGATTCTGGAAGGCACAAGTTCCGGTCTGCCCAGACTGAGCGACACCAGAGGGATTCTGGAGTGTAATGGTGGTCGCTGTGGACGCCGTGCAGAGCCACGGGCCGCCGTTGTTGGCTCCGTTGCCGAATCCAGTCACGGAGAAGTAATAGCCTTGCCAGGCATTCGCTGGGGACGCACCGTTTGTGATGGTGCCCGTGTAGACGGTCGTACCGCCCGATGCGTTCGCGGACTGGGTCAAGGCGAAAGATGCTTGATTGACAGTCCAGGCGGCATTCACGCCCGCGCCGTTGTTGTAGATTTCTGCAACGGTCACGTCACCTAGGTAGGTGTTGTTGGGTGCGCCGCTATCCGTATCAAGGACGTAGAAATCCATCCATGCTTGATTAGAACTGTTAGGTGCCTGCCAGCCCGCCAACCAGCCTTTTGCGATAGTGTTGGCATTTTGTACATTGGTTAGTGTGAGCCATGTGACGCCGTTTACAACGACTTCACAAGTTCCGGTTGCCCCAGTGGCAAACGCAGCCTTAAATTCGATGTAGTACCACGTGTTCATGGCAAGAGCGTTAGTGCTGAGGTTACCCGCACCAAGGTTGGTGCCATTGCGTGTAAAGAGGAGTTGTCCGCTCGCGTTGGTCCGGAGATCGCATTGGGTGTTGCCGTTGTTGTCGCCAAAAGCTATAAGTACAAAGGCTCCGAGGGACCCACCTGAATAGTAAGCACCTCCGGCGATCATGCCGCTGAATCCGTTCACACCTCCGATGTTTGGGCTGATTATCCTTGCGTTCTGACCGTAGCCCCAGGTGCTACCATTGCGCGCCACCAAGGTAGAAGAAATTGGGGCAGGATTAATGGCACCGATACTGCTTACGGTGGCTCCAAACAGACCAGCTACGTTCCCTGTATTCGCATGATACTGCCCGTTAGATTCTGCCCAACGCAACGACATGTCGTGTTTCCCCTAATAAAGACTTTGATAGTGTTACGGAATCGTGATGATCAGGCACAGGTTCAGTGACTTGCATGCGCTGATCGAATCCAAGTTGACCTGTATCTGGTCGCCCGCCGAAATTGCAACGGAATCCCAACTGAGTCAGCGGCCCGAGATTCTCATTCTTCTGTACCGACGCCAGCGTGGGCTTGTCCGTCCCGGAAATGGGCACGGTCAATGGGAAGTCCCCGTAGCTCGAACGCAAAACGGTGACGACCGCACTTCCCACCTGGTCGCCCGTCAACGTCCAGCCGGTGATTGTGCAATCAAACGGAATGTTCTGTTGACCCCACTTGCCAACCCTCGGCAGTGCTGAGGTCTCACTGTCAATCGAGAACTGGATACCCGCGATTCGAATTTGCGAATCGGGAGTGAACGTCAACGTCCGCATCAATTTGACGGAGTCTGCCATCGGTTAGCCTTTGTGCTCGTGAGTCTTCTTCAACGTCTTGAGCGTGGATAGGTGCTGCAACATCTCCTGCACGCCCGCGTGCCTTGCGCTTACTTGGTCGTGGTGCTTGTCAACCTTTGCCGCAACCTGTTCGGCCGTCAACTTGTGTGCGTTGTAGATGGTGAGCACGGCATCGGTCTTTGGATTGCCGCAGCAACGCACCGTGACGGCAATAGCGTCGTCGTGAGTGTGCTCGGTTTTAACTACCTCGGTTTGGTGTGGCATAAATTTCTCCCTTCGAGTTACGTCTGCCCTTCTATGGCCACTTCATGTACGTGCAAGTGTCCGGGCTGTACCACGTTTCCGTAGCGAACCTGCACCTTGGACATTGCTTGCGTTAGTGGCAGCGTGACCTCGTCCGTGGTCAGCGAACGGGTACCCATGGCTCCCACCGCTGTGTAGGTAACCGAGAGCACAACGTTGCGCACGCCGAAGTCCATGGTCAGAGCCGGTGGCGTGGTCGTGGTCGTAATCCAAATCAGGTTCGCTTGGTCTGCCGTCAGTTGGTTGACGCCAGTGGCGAACGTTGGTACTGAAAGCGCAGAAACGCCGGTGCGATATGCCGTCTGTCCGTGACCGTTCGCGTCAAGAATGACCGTCCCCGCCAGAGTAAAGTTGGTGCTCGCGGACCAAACAAAGTCCGCTGCCGGCCCGACGTTGATCCACTTCAGTGCCAGACTTGACGGTGTAACAAAGTCCGTTGCTCCATTGGAACGGTTGTCAAACACAGCCGGGTAGTTGGGCGCATTGGCCGTGGTCCAAGCTGGCCACGTAGGAGCGGAAGCCGCGCTGCATAGCAATTCATCTGGCAGCAGGTTGTAACCTGCCGTGACCATGAACGTGTTCTCGTTCTCCCACGAACTGTAGTCAAACTCGAAGCCGTATTCGCCCGCAGTCGGGAACCGAACAGTGATTAGGTCGGTGATGTCGCCCGAGTCGTTGTGCGAACCAACAATTGGATAACCCTGTGCGCTCGTCTTCGCGTGGTTCCAGTTGTCGTGCAGGTAACCGGACACGCGAACCGCTCCACCGCCGATGCCCATGATGAAGCCGTCGTCGTGGTGAACGCGGAAGGTGACCGTCTGCGGTTCGGGGACAACGAACATGCCCCACATCGCCAAGCCATACTTCTGCTGGTACGCACCGCCAACAGGCTGCGTTGTTCCCGTAACCTCGCCAGCACCATTCAGCGTGGCAACCTTGAACGGAGCAAACTTGTAGCTGGCACCGTTCGTAGGATTGACCAGCAACGATGTGACGTGCGCCGTGGCGTCTGGTGTGAAGTTGCCGAACGTCCACTGCCAGCCGGAGTTGCTGCTGTCGCCGTTGTGGCCGTAGTCGTGGCCGCTTACACTGCCCGGCCCAATCTTGTACTGGAGGGTGACTGGTGTTCCTGAGTGGAGCGGATCAGCCTTGATGGTGATACCCGGTCCGCGTGTTAGGCGGAACAAGCAAGGCACGCCACCTGCCGTGGCTTTGACATAATCGCCAATCGCTGTACTGGCTGGTGGGCCGCCCAAGTGAGAGAGGCAGCGGTCTGAATGCATTGTCCATACCACGGAGCCGTCTGTGGTGGTGTTGCCGACGGCGGTTGCCCATGTGGGATGACTGCCCGAACCGGACAGACCTGCCGTTGTCACTTTCTGCGAGGCACCGTTGGAGTCGATGATTAGACCCTCGGGCGAGTAGAAGGTTGAAGCACCCCAAGTGGCAGTGATTGACGCGGGCGCCAGACTTGAATAGAGACGCCGAAGGCTGTGGCGTTAATGTCGGTATCCGACCACGTGGTACCCCACAGGTAGTTCGTGTCTCCCAACTCAATGGTGGATTGGTCTTGGGCATCAGCCGTTAGAACCGTGCCCACCGGGATATAGCGTGCCCAGCGCATTCAGAATGATCGGCTTCCATTTCCCTTCAATCACATCAATCGCTGCGCGCACTGGACACTCTGCAAGACGCATTCCCAACTCCGGTTACAAAATTGTGCCTACTGGACGAGCCAATTCGCCGCATGCTACTTAAAGCAGTGCAACAATTTTCTGCGCACCAAACGCCGCGACGCAGCAAGCTCCGCGCCTCACCCAACCTACCCGTTTCGCAAATTAGTACAAGCGCTTTAGCAGCAATCATTAATCCATCACCAGCCAAGGGAGCCAGCCATGAAAAAAATCATCGCCTACGAAAATTTCAGCAACCGGGAGTCACCCTCGACGACCTT
>CAWGHY010000001.1:0-1528996 GCA_963822555.1 Terriglobia bacterium | reverse complement strand
CGCCACCTCGATCACGGCGAAGACAGCGGCTCACGCCGCCGGAGCGGTGAACGTCGTAGTGACGAACACCGACGCTCAGGCTGGGACGTTGACCAACGGCTACACCTATACCAATCCAGCGCCAACGGTCACCTCGATCACGCCGACCTCGGGAACGGTGAGCGGCGGGACCGCAGTGACGATCACGGGCACAGGCTTCCTGACCGGAGCGACGGTGAGCCTGGGCGGGACAGCAGCCACAAACGTGACCGTGGTGAGCAGCACCTCGATCACGGCGAAGACGGCGGCTCACGCCGCTGGAGCAGTAAACGTCGTAGTGACGAACACCGACGCTCAGACCGGAACCCTGAGTAATGGTTATACCTACGCAAGCAATCCGGCGCCGACGGTAGCTCGATCGCGCCGACCTCGGGTACGACCGCAGGCGGGACATCGGTGACCATCACGGGCACAGGCTTCCTGACGGGAGCGACGGTAAGCCTGGGCGGGACAGCAGCCACAAACGTGACCGTGGTGAGCGCAACTTCGATCACGGCGAAGACGGCAGCTCACGCCGCGGGAGCGGTGAACGTCGTAGTGACGAACACCGACGCTCAGGCTGGCACGTTGACCAACGGCTACACCTATACCAATCCCGCGCCGACGGTCACCTCGATCACGCCGACCTCAGGTACGACCGCAGGCGGGACCTCGGTGACCATCACGGGCACAGGCTTCCTGACCGGAGCAACGGTGAGCCTGGGCGGGACAGCAGCCACAAACGTGACCGTGGTTACAGCACGTCATTACCGCCAAAACGGCAGCACACGCCGCGGGAGCAGTGAATGTCGTAGTGACGAACACCGACGCTCAGGCTGGCATGTTGACCAACGGCTACACCTATACCAATCCAGCGCCGACGGTCACCTCGATCACGCCGACTTCAGGTACGACCGCAGGCGGGACGGCAGTGACCATCACGGGCACAGGTTTCCTGACCGGGGCAACGGTGAGTCTGGGTGGGACAGCCGCGACGGGAGTGACCGTGGTGAGCGCTACCTCGATCACGGCCACCACTCCGGCGCACGCGGCCGAGCGGTGAACGTCGTAGTCACGAATACCGACGCTCAGGCTGGCACATTAACCAACGGCTACACCTATAGCAGCAGCAGCGGGGGCGGACCGATTGCCTTCGTGCAAGTGAAGTCAGCGACGCCGCAGACAGCAAGCGCGTCGGTGCCGGTGACGTTTACGGCGGCGCAGACGGCAGGGAATATGAACGTGGTGGTGGTGGGATGGAATGACACCACATCGACGGTAAGCAGTGTGACCGACAGCCGGGGAAATACTTATACGTTGGCGATCGGACCGACGACTGGAACCGGGCTGAGGCAGTCGATTTACTACGCTAAGAACATAGCCGCCGGCACCAATACGGTGACGGTGCGCATTTACGCCAGCGGCAGCGTTCCCCGATGTACGGGTGCTGGAATACAGCGGTCTGGATCCGGCGAATCCGCTGGATAAGACGGCGGGGGCGGCAGGCAGTGGGACCACTGCGAGCAGCGGCGCGGCCACGACGACGGCAGCGAACGAGTTGATCTTTGGAGCGGGGATGACGCTGGCGAAGTATACGGGCGCCGGCACTGGCTTCACCTCGCGGATTATCACCACTCCGGATGCGGACCTGGCCGAGGACAAGACGGTAACAACGACCGGAAGCTACAGCGCCACCGCCCCTAACAGCCCTCGGGCTGGGTAATGCAGATGGCCACGTTCATAGCCAGTGGACAAAGCTCGACGAATCCGGCGCCGACGGTCACGTCGATCGCGCCGACCTCGGGACGACCGCAGGCGGGACCTCGGTGACGATCACGGGCACAGGCTCCTGACGGGAGCGACAGTGAGCCTGGGCGGGACAGCAGCCACGAACGTGACCGTGGTGAGCGCCACCTCGATCACAGCCACCACTCTGGCGCACGCCGCGGGGGCGGTGAACGTGGTTGTGACCAACACCGACGCTCAGACCGGAACCCTGAGTAATGGTTATACCTACGCAAGCAATCCGGCGCCGACGGTCACGTCGATCGCGCCGACCTCGGGCAGACCGCAGGCGGGACCTCGGTGACCATCACGGGCACAGGCTTCCTGACCGCAGCGACGGTGAGCCTGGGCGGAACAGCCGCCACAAACGTGACCGTGGTGAGCGCACCTCGATTACGGCCAAAACGCCAGCCACAGCGGGAGCGGTAAACGTCGTAGTGACGAACACCGACGCTCAGGCTGGCACGTTGACGAACGGCTACACCTATACCAATCCAGCGCCGACGGTCACCTCGATCACGCCGACCTCAGGTACGACGGGGGCGGACCGCAGTGACGATCACGGGCACAGGCTTTCTGACCGGAGCGACGGTGAGTCTGGGCGGGACAGCCGCGACAGGATAACCGTGGTGAGCGCCACCTCGATCACAGCCACCACGCCGGCGCACTCCGCGGGAGCGGTAACGTAGTTGTGACCAACACGGATGCTCAGACCGGAACCCTGAGTAATGGTTATACCTACGCAAGCAATCCAGCGCCGACGGTCACATCGATCACGCCGACCTCAGGTACGACCGCAGGCGGGACCTCGGTGACCATCACGGGCACAGGCTTCCTGACCGGAGCAACGGTGAGCCTGGGCGGGACGGCCGCCACGGGAGTGACCGTGGTGAGCGCCACCTCGATCACGGCGAAGACGGCAGCACACGCCGCTGGAGCGGTGAACGTCGTAGTGACGAACACCGACGCTCAGGCTGGCACGTTAACCAACGGCTACACCTATACCAATCCAGCGCCGACGGTCACTTCGATCACGCCGACCTCGGGCACGACCGCAGGCGGGACGGCAGTGACCATCGCCGGCACAGGCTTCCTGACCGGAGCCACGGTGAGCTGGGTGGGACAGCCGCGACGGGAGTGACCGTGGTGAGCGCCACCTCGATCACGGCCACCACTCCGGCGCACGCAGCCGGAGCGGTGAACGTCGTAGTGACCAATACCGACGCACAGAGCGGCACATTAACCAACGGCTACACCTATAGCAGCAGCAGCGGGGGCGGGCCCATTGCCTTCGTGCAAGTGAAGTCAGCGACGCCGCAGTCAGCCAGCGCGTCGGTGCCGGTGACGTTTACGGCGGCGCAGACGGCAGGGAATATGAACGTGGTGGTGGTGGGATGGAATGACACCACATCGACGGTAAGCAGTGTGACCGACAGCCGGGGAAATACTTATACGTTGGCGATTGGACCGACGACTGGAACCGGACTGAGGCAGTCGATTTACTACGCTAAAAACATAGCTGCCGGCACCAATACGGTGACGGTGGCATTTACGCCAGCTGCAGCGTTCCCCGATGTACGGGTGCTGGAATACAGCGGTCTGGACCCGGCGAACCCGCTGGATAAGACGGCGGGGGCGGCCGGCAGTGGGACCACAGCGAGCAGCGGCGCGGCCACGACGACGGCAGCGAACGAGTTGATCTTTGGAGCGGGGATGACGCTGGCGAAGTATACGGGCGCCGGCACTGGCTTCACCTCGCGAATTATCACCACACCGGATGCCGACCTGGCCGAGGACAAGACGGTAACAGCGACCGGAAGCTACAGCGCCACCGCCCCCAACAGCTCCTCGAGCTGGGTAATGCAGATGGCCACGTTCATAGCTAAGCCCTGACAGTAATAGACGGGTTAGGGTAAGGAACTAGTCGACGCAGGGCCATGTCAAAAACTGTGATGCTTTGAGCTTGAAGGCAGCCATGGATCGGGCAACATCCGTCCAGCCTTTGAGTACTCTGCCTTGCCATCCGCTCATCAGCGCTCCACCGCCGAGGCCCTCGCCGCTGGTGTATTGCAGCTTTACATTGAGCGGTCGCGTTGATCAAAGCCGTCGGCTGTGAATCCAGTCCCAACCAACCCAGACCTTATCCACTGGCGCGTCGAGAAGGATAGATTCGTTGAGCGCTCCATAGTGTCACTCATCTCTCCCAACCCCTGAAATCTCCTGTTTCACGCTGTTATAGTCTTTGTCGCTGATGGGCTCTAACCAGCCGAAGTCTAATAACTCATCTTCAACCCGAGTTGCAGATTGCGCGGTGGAAGGGTGCCCCCCGCAATCCCGAAAGATGGACTGTTGATGTTGTTGTCGCCGAGCAGAAAGTTTGTATGGTTAAAAACGTTGAACGCTTCCATGCGAAATTGCAGACGAAACCTTTCCGAAACACGGATGTTCTTGAGCAGCGACAGGTCGAGAGCCCAGTAGGCAGGTCCGATAAACGTATTCCTAGCCAGGTTTCCCACGCAGCCCAAACATGGCGCGTAAAAGAAGTTGCCGGGCAGGTTGAATCCGTTGGCCCACTGGGTGTGCGTGGTATGAATGTGATTCGCGATCGCACTTGGACGGTCATTGTTTTCGCCGTCAAGATTGTAGTCGCCACCCAGATTGACGCAATTTGCCGGATCGAAGGCGGCGGCGCTACATGCGTTTGGCTCGTCCGAAACCAGACGGGATTCGCGGAGATCAAACGGCGACCAGTGTGCTCCGCTCTGGAAAGACCCGATGCCATTCCACTGCCAGCCACCCAGCACAGCGCCACGCATGCCAGGGCTATTTCGGTAGAAAGGCATCTCCCAAACGTAGTTGAATGTGAAGCGATGACGAATATCGAAGACTGAGTTGCCGCGATCCAGACCCGGCTGAGTTTGGTCGGTGGTAACCCCGTCGCCGGCGGCAGGACCATTCGCGCTGGTCGGGCCGCTTTGCCAGGATGATCCATCATCGATTGAGTGGCTGTAGGTATAGTTCCCTCCGAACTGTAAACCTGAGGCTAACTCTTTTTTCACCGAGATCTGCAACCCGTGATAAATCGACGAGGCTGTGTTTTCCCAGACCCGCAAAGTCCCGTAATTGGGGTTCAACACCCCGAGGGGGTTGATTTCCAGGCCGTTGGCCGCCGTGTTGGTATTGATCTGACTGCAAAGCCGCCGGCCGAAGTTATCGGTCACGCATGTTCCTTGCGGCAGCCGCCCGCCAGGGATGCGATTCACATTTTCAGCGCGAAAAAGGTTCCGTCCTGCTGTGCCTACGTAGTTGATCTCGACCGTTAGCTTGGTTAGTAGTTCACGCTGAAGACCGATAAACCAGTTTTCCACCTCTGGGTCGCGGAGGCGATCCGGAAAAACGATAGCCGTGAAGCCCGATGTTTGCGGGTTAGAGGGATCCCAGCCGGAGATGTTTCCAGTCGCCTGGCTCCCGAGCCCGAGTGTTGCGCAGGCGGTGCACTGCCTATGAAAGTAGGAGTGCCGCCACCCACTGGGCCGTAGACCACCTTGCCATCGGGGTTATTGTCCAGGAAATTCGAGACTTGGTTGAGCGAATAGAACGGAAGATTCCACCGGGTTAGGGACATGCGTTTTTGAAGAATGCCTTCATACGAAATGCCGAAACCTCCGCGCAGAGAGGTTTTGCCATCTCCGAACGGGTCCCAAGCAAACCCGACCCGCGGGCCTAGATCGTTGGGAGTCCCTTTGCCCAAATTCCTGGCGGCGGCAAAACCTCCCGGACCACACTCACCGGCCAGGGTTGCTTTGGGGTCACCCGGACAAGGCGTGCTGGCGTCCTTAATCTGTCCTGCTCCAGTTGTGATGTCGTCAATGAAATTCTGGCCTGGCCCCCTTATGAACTTCGTTGTCAGATCATTGAGTTCCGTGTCTCGGGTGTACAGGTCGTAACGAAGTCCAAGAGTAAGAGTGAGCCGCCGGGAAACTTTCCAGTCGTCGTTGAGATAGGCTCCGATGTTCCAGTTTCGCCAATGACGAATACTGGTCGCGAGAGAGGCCGGAGCGCCGTTTGTGAAACCGGGGTCGACTCCTACGTCTTCTAAATACGGGGCGTCAACGGCAAAAAAGAGAGAATCAAAGAAAGAATATTCGGGACGACCCGCGTTGAAATCACTATTTTCAATGTTGCGGCGCAGTTCGATACCAGTTTTCAGATTGTGTTTCCCTCGAGTGATTGAGAGGACGTCGTTGTAGTTGTAAATGTTCTCCCGAAAATTTTGCGGAGAGCCTTTTTCGGTGCCAAACCCTGATATGCCATCGTCGAAGAGAATGGAAGGCACGCCCGGCAGGGGAGCCGTGATCGCACTTCCGTTCAAGGCATAACCCATTCGGAACTCGTTTAAGAAGGCAGGACTGAAGGTGTGAATAAAGTTGAACTGAAAAATGGGCGTAGTGAGGGTTGAGGGATTTGTGAAGCCGCGAAGAGCGGTTGCGCTACTGTAACGGTCTTCGGATTGGGCCCAATTGAACTGACTAAAGAATCGGTTTCCCGAGTTGAGATCATAGTCCATGCGGAATGACGCTTCGTTGCCATTGAAGAGATTTCCATCCAGCTGGGAATTGTTCGGATCAATCACCTTCTGGATGAAATCCGCGTCTCGATTGAAAGCACCGGGCAGCGGAGCTGCATATGGCGAACCTCCTGCGCAGTTGGTGTTCATCTGATCGATGTCAGCCTGCTCCACGCCAAATAGCGCGGCGAACTTGTGGGAAATCGCTCCCGGTCTGGAGGTCCCACCGTCGGTATTAGCAGGACAAAGATAGTCCGCAAAAGTTTGAAATCGGCTGCCGGACGAGGAGCTTATATATTGCCGCATGGTTGCAACCGGAGTGCCATGGCTCAATGGCGGGAAACTCCGATACAAGAGGGCAGCCACCGAATTGGGAAACGCGGAAATCGTAGCCGACTGGAATTCCGGGGATTCAGTGAAGGCTGGACTTGGAGAGGAAGTGAGAAATCGCTCGCCCTGATAGGCAATCAGGAAGAAAAGCTTGTCCTTCTTGATGGGTCCACCCAGAGTGGCGCCGAACTGATTAAGACGCAAAGGCGTTCTTTTCCGGTCGGCAGAATCAGGAACATCGTTCGCGAAAAATGGGTTCGCATCGAAGATTTCATTGCGCAGGAACTCCCAGGCGCTGGCATGAAGTAGATTGGTACCTGACTTGGTTACCAAATTCGTAATCGCGCCTGCGCTACTGCCGAACTCCGCTGAGTTGTTCAGGGTCAATACCTGGAATTCTTCCACAGTATCCAGGATGGGCTGATTGACCGGACCGCCACTCAGGCCTGTGTTGGAGATCCCATTGATCAGGAATCCGTTGAAGCTTTCTCGTACGCCGTTCACAACCGTGTTGGCGCCATTTTCAAACATAATGCCACTCACGTTAGTGGCGCCGGGCTCATATTGGATAAGATCGTATACGTTACGGCCGTTCAGGGGTAGACTGGCGATCTGAGCGGAATCCACCGTATATGACAGCCGAGAGTTTTCTGTATTGATGAGCCGTGCGGCATCGCTCACTTCAACTGTTTCCGAGCGCAGGCCCAAGGCCAATTTAAAATCGGCGCGCAACGCCATCCCGGCATTCACAACTAAATTTGTGGCAATGATTGATTTGAAGCCGGGGGACTCGACACGAATGTTGTACGCGCCGACGATCAACTCCGAGGCAGTGTAGATGCCAAAGTCGTTGCTTTCGATATGAGACTCATAACCCGTGTCCAGATTGCGAACATAAATATTCGCGCGAGCCATCGCGGCTCCCGACGGATCCGAGATTACACCGATGATCTGTCCGTTCTGAACCTGCGCAGCCGCGAGCCGAGAAAGAATCGTGCAAATCAGAAATAGTTGGGCCGTCTTCTTGGCTAGCAGAGCTCTTGGAAATATAAATCTCAATCTACACCGAGAAGAATTCAACGGCCGGTGCGGCTCGGCAATCACGAAATGCCAAGACCATGAAGCATTCTCTGAAAACGCGGATCGGAGCGCAGGGGATCGAACTCCTCGTAAGTTGGGAGCCAAAAGATAAGATACGGATCGTGCATCTCGTACCCTTTTTCCAGGGACGCGATGGCCTTCTCCCGGTCTCCGGTGCGCATATAGCAGCGGGCAATTGCAGAAAACCCGTAGCGCTCTTCCGGACTTCTTTGGCGCAGGAGAATCTCCAGCTTGCGTTGCCAGTAGCCGCGCGCCCCACTGGATCGAAGAGCCTCTCGCAGTTCCGAGGCTTCCAGCTCTGTCTCTCCATGAAGAGCCTTGATCGCTTCCTGGTATTCGCCCTTTTGCTCCCAACTAACGCCCAAGCGCCAATAGGCGGCTTCAAACTCGGGATCGACTTCAATGGTGGCAAGGATGACTCGTAAAGCATCGTCATACCGGCGAGCGCTGAAATATACGTGCCACGCCAATGAATTAGTCCCTACCGACACCGGATCCAATGCGCTCGCCACCCTGATTTGCTGAATTGCTTCCTCAAATTTGCCACGGTGCGCGAGGGTGTCGGCAAACAGCGCATGGGCCATGGAGTACCCAGGTCGTGCGTCGATAGCTCGCCGGAAAAGAATCTCTGATTGGGTTGGGTTCCAGTCGTGAAGGAAGGAGACCGCGCCAAGAACCATGAGTGCCTGCGCTTGCGCCCCGTCAATCTGCAGAGCTTTGTTGGCCGCGTCCCGCGCTTGGGAAAACGCTTCGTAGTCGCCGTTCACACCCATGGTGTGCAATGCGTCGGCCAGCCCCGCCCATGACTCCGCGCTAAGGGGGTCGACTTGGATCGCCTCCTCGAAGCTCTTCTTGGCGCGAGAGGCATCAAGTTTGCTTAGGTAATAGGAGCCTTTGAAGCACAGGAGTACAACCTGCGGATCCACGGGATGCGGTCGCGAGAGCGCGATTTTTTCTTTAGGTGTAAGTTCAACGGAAATACTCTGAGCGATTTCGCGGGCTACCTCGGTTTGTACAGTCAGAACATCGCTCAGGTCCCGTTCGTAACTGCGCGCCCACAAATGACGGTCGGAAGCGGCACTAATTAATTGCGCGGTGATACGGACCTGGCTGCCTGATCGAACTACCGACCCCTCGACGAGAGCGTCAACCCCCAGTTCGCGAGCTATCTGAGCAGCGGGCTTGCGGGTTCCCAGGTATGCCATGGCTGACGTTCGCGAAATAACGCGGAGGGAACTGATCTGGGCAAGACTGGTGATGAGTTCGTCGGTCATTCCATCTGCGAAGAATTGTTGCTCCGGGTCATTCGACAGATTCAACAGGGGAAGAACTGCGATCGACCGTACCGGCATCGGGCCATTCAACTTGGGAAGCCACCACTTCGACGAGATGGCGCCAATTGAGATTGATAAAAGAAGAACGCTGATCCCGACGGCGGGATGAAAAAATCTGTTGCGTGTCGGTACCTTCGCCAAGTCCGCAACCGGGGGCGGGGATTCTGGGTCCGATTCGACAGCAGTAACCGAAGCGATAAAACGGTACCCGCGACGAGGCAGGGTTTCAATGAAACGCGGCTCCGTCGCAGAATCGTTTAAAACCTCGCGGATTTTATTGAGGGCCGTGCCCAGACTGCGATCGAAGTCGACAAAGGTGTCGGCCGGCCAAAGCTTCGCGCAAATCTCCTCCCGGGTCACCAGTTCGCCCGGACGCTCCAGAAGCATGACGAGTAGTTGGAAGGGTTGTGCCTGCAAACGGACCTTATGTCCGAACTTCAGCAACTCCCCGGAATGTAAGTCCGCCTCGAAGGGGCCAAAGGAGAGTCGCCGGGGTGCGGAAAATGGGGCCCGCATGATCCTCTCCTTAACGAAGTCGTCAAGCGTAGCAGGAGGCAGCGCGAGGGTCAAACAGATCGGGCGCGGCACGATAGCGCAAGTCCTGTCAACACAGTGCGTTGCCTGTTGAAGAAGAATTGAAGAGTAATTAATGCTGCGTCCATTGCAGCCCGCGCCTTTTTCCCTGAATCTCGCCTCGACCGAGGTGCAGAAATGAATTCAAGCTGGGTCAAGAACCTCCTCGTGATTACGCCGCTCTCAGCCGTGCTAACCCTATCCGGCTGTGGATCGTCGGCCACCCCTCCACCCACGTCAGAAGCGACAGTGGTGGTAACGCCCAGTACGGCGACCGTCCTGCGCGGTCAGAGCCAGCAGTTCGTGGCGCAAGTATCGGGTCAGAGTGGAAAAAGAGTAACTTGGAGTGCGACGCCCGATGTCGGGACGATCGACAGCACCGGACTTTACACTGCGCCTTTAGATGGCGATGGGTTCCTGGTTACCATTACCGCTAGCGTTACTAGTTCTTCATCATCCCCTGCCGCCGTCGGAAATGCGCTCGTCAGCCTTCCGTCGGTCACCTTGTCGATTGCTCCTCTCGCAACAGCTGTCGTTCCCGGCTTAAGTCATGCGTTTAAGGCAACAGTAACTGGTATGGCCGATAACGAGGCTAATTTTACGGTCAAAGAAAACGGCGGCGGGACGATTACTCCAGATGGCTTATACATGGCTCCTCTAACGACGGGCATCTATACAGTGATCGCCACTGCTTCAGCCGATGCAAACTACAGCGCTGCGGCCGTGGTATTGGTGACAGCAAAGCCATCCCCATTCTCCCCTACGGGGAACCTTGTGCATGGACGAAGGTTTCACACCGCGACGTTGCTGGCAGACGGAAGAGTGCTGGTCGCTGGGGGACTTAATACCAATAATTGCCCCGACGCAAGCGATTTCGCGGAGCTCTACGATCCGGCCTCGGGATCGTTCGCGCCTACCTCGTCGATGATAAATCCGCGCTATCACCAGACCGCCACGCTTCTGCAAAATGGAAAAGTGTTGATCACAGGGGGGGATTCATCCAATTTCGAATGCTCTGATCTAGATACGTCGCCACAAGTGGCGAGCGCAGAACTTTACGATCCATCGAGTGGCTCTTTTACGCAGACCGGCAGTATGAGTGAAGCCCGGTCAGGGCACACCGCAACGCTTCTACCGTCAGGAAAAGTGCTGATTGTCGGCGGCAATACAGTTGGTAGTGGGTCCGCTACAGCTGAAGTCTACGATCCGGCAACCGCAACGTTTATTCCCACTGCAAATATGACTAAGGCGCAAACCGGGCAGAGTGCAACCCTCCTGCTAGATGGCAGGGTGCTGATTGCAGGTGGCATAGGATCAGGTCAGTCGAGCAGCACACTCGCAACAGCAGAACTCTACGACCCCTTGACTGGAGCCTTCACGGTCACAGCAACCATGACGGCTCCCCGCGCCGGACATACGGCCACACTTCTACCGGACGGCAGGGTGCTGGTAACAGGTGGCTTCACCGACTCGACCGCGGTTGGGACTGACACCGCCGAGATTTACGACCCTGCCAAGGCATCGTTTCTGGCCACGAGCCAGCCTATGGCCGTGGGGCGATCGGATCATACGGCGACCCTGCTTCGGGACAACACCGTTCTACTCTTCGGAGGGGACAGCTTGGACAGCTTGGTTGCGGAGACCTATAGTCCCGCCGATGGTTCGTTTTCGGCCGTCGGGGTAGACGACTCCGATCGCAACGGACACACGGCAACACTGCTGAAGAACGGAAGTGTGCTCATTATTGGGGGGGGAGCGGGGTCGGCGACCGCCGAGTTGTACCAATGAGTGGATCAGAAAACAATGTCGCGCAATGCGCTCCCAGCGAAAAGGGAAATACATGTGACTAACCGTCGAAAGTAAGTGGCAGCCACCAGGAGGCTTTATGATTCTTCCATTTAGGTTTTCCGACGTTAGAATGATGATCGTCCTCGCTTTGGGAATCACCACAACCGCGTGCGGCGGTGGTTATTCAACCCCGCGTACCGGAGGTCAAGCGAAGCCTCTCACGAATCTCTCTGTCTATCCGCAGTCGTCGCCATCCATTCCGGTGGGTGGAACCGCCAAATTGTTCGCGATTGCGACCTACGGCGGCCCTGCAGCCGAATTTACTAAAGAGGTGACTAATTCCGTAACCTGGACCTCTCCAGACGAAGGCGTGGCAACTGTCACGACGGGTCAAGTAACCGGAACTGGAGTCGGTTCAGTGGCTATTACCGCAAAACTCGGGAGCTACTCAGCGGCAACGACAGTGGTGGTCGGACTTACACCAGATATCACCATAACGTCAGACGGAGCTGGTACGTTTAGTCTGTCCCAGCCGCAGCGGCAGTTTTTTGCGGCCGGCACTTACTCCGACAGTACGGTTCTCGATTTAACCAACTTTGTTAAATGGAGCGCAAGCCCAGCAGGAGTCATGAACTTCGATGATCCTGACGGTTTGGAGCCTGGACTTGCAACCTTCACATCCACCGGCACGGCTACGATTACGGCCACCTTGAAAGCAGGGGAAGAAGGAAACTTGACCGTAACGGTGGACCCGTAACCCCTGCCATAGGATTTCTTACATTCCCGTCCTGTGAAGGCAGCATTAAGCGGCCGGGCATGCCCAACTCAAGATATCGTCTCCCGCGCTTTATCGTAAAAGAAGGGGTAAAGCGATTCCCTTCCTCGTCTTCGACTAAACCCGTCAGGAGGCTCGAGGATCCGTCTCGGACAGCATTCGCCCGATAAAGTGATTGAAAGCGGACTGCGGATGTGCCCTCCAGAGAAAGGCCGGCAGATTGACGCCATTCGATCCCGGGCAGTCCGTTCTCTCCGGTTCACTTGCCGACGAAATATTGCGAAATACGGGCATGTTTTGCGTATTTCGCGACAAAAGGCGGGGCAATTTCTCTGCAGTTAAGACTGGCTGGCGGAGAGAGTGGGATTCGAACCCACGTTACCCTTTCGAGTAAACACGCTTTCCAAGCGTGCGCCTTCAGCCACTCGGCCATCTCTCCCTGGGCGTTTTCGGACAGGAAAATTCTGCTGTTTGATTCTATGGCCCGTGGTGGGGAAACCGCAACTTTTGCAGGAACTTAGATCAGGAAGGCTTGGTGATGGTTTCCGCGGTGGCAGGCGACGCCTCGGCAGCGGCGCCATTTCCCGATGACGTTGCCGGAGCGGCCGGCACTTTTACGCCTCCGTCGAGTACGCGGTTGTGCAGGCAGAACAATGCCAACTCCAGGCGATCCGCAACGCCCAGCTTGTCGTAGACCTTGCGCAGATAATTCTTGACGACCTGTTCGGTGGTGCCGACGCGCAATGCGATTTCCTTGTTCTTCATTCCCTGGGTTACGCAGGAGACGATGAGCGATTCTTTGGGCGTCAGCTGCACCTTGGGCCGGGGTGAAGCGGGGCGCGTGCCCTGGGTGCGATAAGCTTCGAGCACCCACTGGGTGCCGCGGCTGTCGAGCCAGGGATGGCCTTCCGATACTTTGCGCAGGCAATCGACCAGGAGTTCGGGCTCGACGTCGCGCGCAACAATTCCGTGCGCTCCCCGGCGCAGCAGTTCGAGCGTAAGCTCCTGATCGGACTCCGGAGTGACGACTACAAGGCGAAGGTTGGGAGTTTGCCGGATCAGATCTGAAACTGCTTCCACTGGATTCTGCGCCAGTGCGGATTCGAAAATCAAAATGTCAGCGGTAAATTTCTTGGCCGCGGAGAGAGTCTGGGCGAGGGTTTCAGATTGTCCCACTACGCGAATGTCGTCTTCCAGAGCGAAGATCTTGCGCAGTCCGGCACGGAAAATGGCTTGCGTGTCAGCCACGATTACGCGAATGAACTGGCCGTCGACTTCGTGCGGCTGTTCGACGTCAATCTCCATGCTGGCGGGAATGCTTGCCATTCGGTTTCCTTGCCCTTCAGTCCCCTGGCCTTAACGGCGCTCAAAACGGTATTCGTCGATGACTACGCCGACGCCGCGGCGGCCATCCTCTTCAAAATTTCGCACCACGCGGCCGCGGCAGTCGAGCTGCACATCGGCCTCCGCGCCCACCACGTCCGCAGGCAGCGAGATAGTGAAATCGATCAATGAGCCAATCGGCATTTCGGAATCCACGTGGAAGAGCACGCCGTTGGCGGAGATATTTTCGGTTTCAGCGGCGTTGGCGCCGGATTTCGATTTCACCGAAATTGGCAGCTTGATGGGAAATCGCACCGCGCTTTGCATGTCCGAATAACGCGCGCGGGTGGCTTTGGTTGCCGCGGCTCCGCGGCTCACGGCTTCCGAGGAAACCGACGGCGAATTTTCTTTCCGAACTTCCGCGCCGGCAGCGGGATTCCCGTCCTCCGCAAATCGCCCATTGTTCGACATTACGTGGTGCAGATTACACCCCTGAACCAGCCGATAAAAGTTACGGAAGTCATGGAACTAGTAGGGATAAAGCCTTGCGGATCATGGAATTAGGCTGGCTTTCGCCGGTTGTGCAGGCTTGAGAGCAATTGGCAATTAGCAATTGGCAATTGGCCCAGGGAAGTTGGCCGATGGGCGCTCGTTTCGGCATGCCTACGGTGGTCGATCAGTTCACGCGGGAGTGGGTGAGGTTGGAAGCCGATCGGTCGATGACGGGGATGGAGGTAGCACAGGCATTGGAACGTGCCCGGCAGGAACGAGGGAGCCTGCCGAAAAACATCACGGTGGACAATGGCAGCGAGTTCTGCAGTCGTGCGCTGGAAGCTTGGGCAATGACGAACGAGGTGCATGCGCATGCCCTGCTACTCCATTTTGCGCTTGGCCCTCCTGGCCAAACCGAGCCAGTAAGCGCCGAACACGCAGGTACCTATGCCCACGATTAGAAGCTCCTGGCGTAACCTCGTCACGACTGTGCCAATAGAAATCGCCACGACGCCAGAGATCAGGAGCAGAGCTGCTACGGCTGAGGAGAACCTGATGAACTGCCGCTTGAACGCGTCAGTCATCTCGCAATTGGAGGACGTCATCGTGTGCTTCGTTTCGGCTATCAAGCTGTTCGCCACGAGGTAGCCCGCCGCCCAAACGACCACTGCGGCGGCCACAATCGTTGACTTTAGCGTGAGTTGGCAGCGAGCTGCGAATAGAGCAATCGCCATGGTGCCTACGACGCCGGCACCAAAAACAATCCACAAGTAACGAGGTAGCCTAACCACATCCCCTCCGATAACTGTTAACGACTCAGTGGTCAAACTCATTGGCATCCAGCAGGCTTCTGCGCTGGAGCTATGACATCTGCACCGTTACTAATCAGGTCAGCGATACTGCCCACCCCGACAGTCGACACCGCACCACTTAACCCGAATGTAAAGAAGCTTTCGAGGCTAGAGGCTGTCGCTGCCGCTTCAACATTTCCGTGCGAAGCGGCCAACGTGATCGGACCGGAGAGGCCGGTGAAAAGGCTAGCGACAGTTGAAGCGTTACCTATTCCGCGGTAACCAGTAATCGCTCACCGGCATTTGCTAATTGCCAATTGCTAATTGCCAATTGCTGCTTTTAAAACTTCGTCACTTCCGTGAAATTGAAGTCTCGTACTTTCATTGGCGGCGCCACCATGTCGAACGATTCTTCGCCGCTGGCGCGAACTGGTGTCCCCATTGCGTCCACATTCGAGAGCATGTGAATCAGGCTTTCGTTGAAGCGGAAATTCAGAATTCCATGACGTACCTTGCCGCCTTCGACGTAAAAGGTGCCGTCGCGGGTCATGCCAGTTAGGATTTTTTCGTAAGGATCGACTTCGCGGATGTACCACAGGCGCGTCACCAGGACCCCGCGTTCCGTGGATCCAATCATCTGCTCGACCGTCTGGGGATTCGACGGCGCGCCGAAAACTATGTTCATCGGGGCTTCTCCCATTTCGTTGGGCAGCGAGAAGCCGTGGCCGGTGGCTGCGATGGGTCCGACTTTGTCTTTGTATTCCGACTGCTCCATCCGCTTCGCGGTTCCGCGCGCGTAGACCAGGCGATTGACGACGCCGCTTTCAACCAACTGCAACCTCTGTCGAGGGATGCCTTCGCCATCGAACGGAGTACCCGACTGCAGCGGATGGGCCACATCGTCCCAGATGTTGATGTTCTCCCCGAAGATTTGCGTGCCCACCCGATTGTTCAGGAAGGAGCGTTGGTCGAGAATCGAGAGGCCGCCGAAGTCCCAGAACATGAAGCCCGACATATCGAGCACCGCCGCCGGTTCGAGGATGACGGTGTACTTGCCAGGTGAAATTTCGCGCGGACGAGCCGACTCGATAGCCTTGCGTGCCGAGATTTCCGCGAGGGCAGTGGGATCGAGTTGACTTACGTCCGGTGAGTTCGCCTTCTGCCATCCTGAGGAATCGGCCGCCAGCATAGTGACTGAAATCTCGGATGAGGTCTGGGTGTGCCAGTCGCTCAGTCCGTGGGAGTTGAAAATTCCTTCCACGGATTCGGAAGAAGAAAATATTCCGGCGGTGGTGAGTTTGTGCCGGGTCGCGACGCGCACAATCTTTTCGACCCCATGGGCGCGTAGCTCGGGAGTGAGCCCAGCGGTCTGGGCAAAATGCCGGATGGGCCTGGCTCGTGAGGTTGCGCGCGACTCACCCGCGTCTGGCATCTGCAGCAGGTCCGGATCGGGATGCTGCACTTTGGCGAGACTCTCGGAGGCCTGCACAACCTGCTTAAGACTGTCATTGTCAAACTTGTTGGTGGTGGCCCGAGCCGTGCGTTCCCCGAACGCGGTACGAACAGAAATTGAATAGTTTTCTTCCGCGACGTTCTGATGAATGGTGTTGTTGGCAAAGCGTGTGAGGGCGAATTTGCCGCCATAGATGATGGCTTCGACTTCGTCGCAGGTCGAGAGCTTTTTAACTTTCTCGAAGATCTCTGCGGCTTGTTCTCTGGTCAGCATTCGGAATTTATTGCTAGCGGATCTAACTAAAATTCCGCACCGGCTCAGTTCCCCTTGTAGGCGGTTCCCACCTTTACATTCGTAAATCTAGCCGGGGCGGCACCGTGCCCCGTGCCCATGACCTGCTGGGGCTGGCCCTTACCGCAGTGCGGCGTACCCCACAACGTCCATTCATCGCGCGAACAGATAGCGTCCATCGAGTTCCAAAACTCTGTAGTAATTCCGCTGTAGGAGGGATTTTTTAACATGCGGGTGCGTTTGCCGTTCTTGATTTCCCATCCCGCTTCGCAGCCGAACTGGAAGTTGTAACGTTTGTCGTCAATCGACCAGGATCGATTGGTTTCCATGTAAATGCCATCGTCGGTGGAGGCGATAAGCTGCTCCCGAGTCAGCGGCTTTTCGCCGGGGAGAATGCTGATGTTGGTCATTCTGATGATCGGCAAGTGATTCCAGCCGTCGGCCCGCAGAGTTCCGCCGGAGCGAGTCGCGCCGATGGTGTGGGCGGTTTCGCGGGAACTAAGATATCCAGTGAAGAGACCGTTGCTGATGATGGGCGTGCACTGTGCCGGAACGCCTTCGTCGTCGAACCCGAAAGTCCCGAGGCCCGGACCGTGCTCCTGGCGCGCATCGGCAACGATGTTCACCAGGTCGCTGCCGTAACGCAGGGTTCGCAACTTGTCGAGGGTAAGAAAAGATGTGCCGGCAAAATTCGCTTCCATGCCGAGCACACGGTCGAGTTCGATGGGGTGCCCGACCGATTCGTGGATCTGCAATCCCAGCTGCGAACCGTCGAGGATGATATTGAATACGCCCTCGGGACATTTGTCAGCGGTCAGCAGAGCCACCGCCTCTTCGCCCACCCGGCGGGCGTTTTCAACCAGATTGAGTTCTTCGACCAGTTCGTAGCCTTTGTTTTGCCACTGCCCGCCATAGGAATTGGGATAAGACCGCTTCTGGATTTCGCTCCCGGCGAATGCGAGCGCGGCATATCCGGTCCCGGTGGTGTATTTGGTCTGATGAATGTCAGCCCCGTCAGAAGAAAAGAACCACTGCTCTTCCCGCCGGAAGTTCAGATTGGCCTCAGCCAAGGTGACCCCGGGCACGGAGCGCAATTCGGAATCGATCTTGAGCAGCAGTTCGATGTTCTGCTCGACCGACGTGGTGAAGGGATCAATCTGGAATGGCGAAGTCCACTCGGCGGTGACCGCCTTTTCCGCAGCCATTTCAACATCGTGGATCTTCACTCGCGCCGAGGCTTTGGCGATGTCAACCGCACGGGCAGCCGTGGCTTCGACACCGCCGCGGGATAAATCGTCCGAGGCGGCAAAACCCCAGGCGCCATCGGCGATCACGCGCACTCCGAAGCCAAACGATTCGGCCACCGAAGCGCTGCCTACCTTGCCATTCTTGGTGGAGAGACTGCGGTGACGATCATCGGCCAGGCGCACATCAGCGTAGGATGCGCCGCGGTGATTGGCGATATCAAGTGCCCAGTCGGCGATCTGTTTCATGAGGAAATTCAAATCTACCACAGGCACACTGCGGTAATTCGTAGATCGGCAGACGAGACTTGAGCTTCTGATGTAGCCAGCGAGCAAAACTAGCTGGGATTCTCAGATCTCAGTGCTTGGATCTCAGTTCTCAGTCATTGTTGAAAAGGGACAGGGCGGCTTGCGCCGCCCTGTTTAGCCAACGACCAAAGATAAAAGACCAACGACCTCTCTTAAGTTCCTTCCGACCAGCCTGCCAGATACTCTTCCTGCTCCGGCGTCAACTTGTCGATTTTGATGCCGACCGACTCCAGTTTTAACTTGGCCACCCGCTTGTCGAGGTCATCGGGAACTTTGTAGACCCGCTTCTCCAGCGTCTTGTAATTCTTCACCATGTACTCGGCGGAGAGCGCCTGATCGGCGAAGCTCATGTCCATGACGGATGGCGGATGGCCTTCGGCGGCGGCCAGATTGATGAGGCGGCCTTCGCCGAGGAGGTTGATCTTACGGCCGTCCCGCAGCGAGTATTCTTCGACCGAGACGCGGGTGGTGCGCTTAGACGATGACATCTTGTCGAGAGCGACGATGTCGATCTCTACGTTGAAGTGGCCGGAGTTGGAGATGATGGCTCCGTCTTTCATGACTTCGAAGTGTTCTTTCGTCAGGACACTTTTGTTGCCGGTGACGGTGCAGAACACATCGCCCAGTTTGGCAGCTTCGTTCATCGACATTACGCGGAAGCCATCCATGTGGGCTTCGAGCGCTTTCGTAGGATCGACCTCGGTGACGATGACTTCGGCGCCCGCGCCGCGAGCGCGGCTGGCCAAGCCGCGTCCGCACCAGCCGTAGCCGGCGACGACGAATTTCGATCCCGCCAGCAAATAGTTGGTGGCGCGAATAATGCCGTCAATGGTCGACTGGCCCGTGCCGTAGCGATTGTCGAAGAGGTGCTTGGTGTCGGCATCGTTGACCGCAATGATGGGGAAACGCAGCACGCCGTCTTTGGCCATGGCGCGCAGGCGGATGACGCCCGTCGTGGTTTCCTCGGTGCCGCCGATCACGCCTTCGAGTGCATCCTGGCGTTTGGTGTGCAACAGGGTGACAAGGTCGGCGCCGTCGTCCATGGTGATCTGGGGTTTGTGATCGATGGCGGCCAGGATGTGGCTGTAATAAGTGTCGTTATCTTCACCCTTAATGGCGAATACCGGAATATTGTGATCGCGCACCAGGCTGGCGGCCACATCATCCTGCGTGGAGAGAGGATTCGAGGCGCAAAGCACTACATCGGCGCCACCGTCTCTCAGGCAGATGGCCAGGTTCGCGGTTTCGGCGGTTACGTGCAGGCAGGCCGAAACGCGAATGCCCTTCAACGGCTGGTTCTTGATGAATTCCTTGCGGATGATTTGAAGAACTTTCATGGACTGGTTGGCCCAGTCGATCCGCTTCTTGCCCAGATCAGCAAGATCCAGGTTCTTCACATCACAATTCAGTGGCGTAGATGTCGTCGACATACTTCTCCTGTGGCGCGTGCGTTATGCGCTATTAGAACTATTGAACCACGAAGGACACAAAGTGACACGAAGGAAAATCGTCTTGCCCTGTTCCCTTCGTGTCATCTGTGGTTACAGAATTACTTGCGAACACCTGCCGGCTCGCGCAGACCCGCATCGCTGGCCAGCTTGGCCGCCTTGTCCGTGGCTTCCCAGGTGAAATCGGGGTCATTCCGGCCAAAGTGTCCGTAAGCTGCGGTCTTAAAATAGATCGGGCGGCGCAGTTTGAGCGAATCGATAATGCCTTTCGGAGTCAAGTGGAAGTTCGCTCGCACCAGATCGGGAATCGAATCCGGATCCACTTTGCAGGTACCGAAGGTGTCCACCAGCACACTTACGGGCTCGGCCACGCCGATCGCATAGGCCAGCTGGACTTCGCAACGATCCGCGAGGCCGGCAGCCACGATATTTTTAGCAATGTGCCGCGCCATGTAGGCGGCGGAGCGGTCAACCTTGGTCGGGTCCTTGCCGCTGAAGGCGCCGCCGCCGTGACGGCCCATGCCACCGTAAGTGTCCACGATGATCTTGCGCCCGGTGAGACCGGTATCACCCATGGGGCCGCCGATCACAAAACGTCCCGTGGGATTGATGTGATACTTGGTGTCTTCGTCCAGCAGCTTCGAGGGTATGGTGGCCTGGATCACGTGTTTCAGAATATCGCTGCGGAGTTCTTCATTGCCCACCGTCTCCGCGTGCTGAGTCGAGATCACGACGGCATCCACCCGCAATGGGTTGTGGTTCTTGTCGTATTCGACCGTGACCTGCGATTTGCCATCGGGACGCAGGTAAGGAAGCCGGCCATGCTTGCGAACTTCGGAGAGTCGCATGGTTAATTTGTGCGCCAACGAGATCGGCGTGGGCATCAATTCGGGATTCTCGTTGCAGGCATAGCCAAACATCATTCCCTGGTCGCCGGCGCCACCGGTGTCAACGCCCATTGCGATGTCGCCAGACTGCTTGTTGATGGTGGAGATGACCGCGCAGGTGTTGGAGTCGAAACCATAGAGCGCGTTGTTGTAGCCGATGGCGGAAATTGTGCCGCGGACCAGCGACTGGAAATCCACGTAAGCCTTGGTGGTGATTTCCCCGGCGATCACGACCAGCCCGGTGGCAGTCAGGGTCTCACAGGCCACGCGGCTGGACGGGTCCTCGGCCAGGCAGGCGTCGAGAATAGAATCGGAAATCTGGTCGGCGATCTTGTCGGGATGGCCTTCGGTGACGGATTCAGACGTAAAAAGGTAACGGTTGCGGGATGACAATTAGCTTCTCCTTCGTGCCTTCTGGACTTTACGACCTGGAGGGAGGGTCAGAATGCAAACGGCCTATGTAATGAGCACTTTGCGGACTCTAATAAATTACCAGAGAAGGCCGCGCGAAGCAACGATTTTGGGCCCGTCAGCGCATTATGAACAGCCATCCGGGAGCCTCGACATCTGGGCGGTAGTTTCCGGGCCATGAACGGCGATGGACGGCAAAAAACCCAAAATTGGGGCGAGAAACGGGCCAAAAACCGGTGGCAATTCTTGCTGGTCGGTTTCAGTTTGAATCATGGCAGGAATGGTCATTCCCGTATCGCACGAGGAATCTGCTGTTTTGGAGCCAAAAGCAGATTCCTCACCGATAAATCGGTTCGGAATGACAATGGCTACTGGGTAAGAGTAACGGGTTCAACGAAACTGACCCCCATTTCTGGCGTCCTAGGGTCTCAGGCCGTTGCTATCGAAAGTGAGGGTCTTCACCTGGTTCTTGCGGCCTAAAGGCGCCAGCTTCTTCCCGTTGAATGAGACCTCAAGGGCACCCACGTTGCCCGTCTTGATCACGACCTGATTGCGGGCTTCGATGGACTTGTCAGTCGAAGCGGCGAGCGTCTCCTGAAGGATCGGCTTGCCGTCCGCCGTGATGCTGACCCAGGAATCCTCACGCGCATTAATCAGCACCACAAATGTGCCTGCGCTCGGTGCCGGCACGGCCGGGGGCGACGCCGTTTCCTTAGCCCCAATTGAGGGCCCCGGTTGCGGTGATTCAGAAGACACGCTGGTCGTAGCCACCGGGCCGGGCTGAGTTTGTGCGGTCTGTTGAGGTGGTGGAACCGCGGCCCTGGGGGACGATTTCTCCCGCGAATGAAAGCCCCAAAGAGCGAAGGCGAAGGCCATCACTAAAAGCGCAGCCGCGACGCCTCCCCAGGGGATGCCGTCGTTATCGCGCCTCTTGCTTCGGCTGGCGGGAACTCGAACCGCCATCGCAGCCAGCACGGGCGCATCCTGCGGTGCGACTTCGGGGACAGCGGGCGTACTGGCAGCTACGAAATCCGCGATGGCCTGGTTTTCATCGAGGCCCAGGTGGCGAGCGTAGGCGCGGACGAATCCCTTGTTGAAGATGCCGCCGGGAAGTTCATCGAAGTGCTCTTCCTCGAGCGCAATCAGGAAACGCGGGGCAATCTTGGTGGCGACAGAGATATCGTCCAGCGTGATCTTGCGCTGCTCTCGCTCCCGCTTCAACCGTGCCCCGAAGGATTCCACTGGCCGTCTTCCTGCCGCCTTCACCTGCCGCTGGCCGCATCCAAGAATAAGAGTAATCTGAAGATAAATATATGTTAACCAAAGCCCTCCAGGCCCATGAATTTGGGCTTGGAGAGAACCGCATTGTTAAACGACCCGGCTGCGGTCGGCGCATCCGCCACGTCCTATAGGACGTGGCGTCAAGGGTTCAGGTTACTAAGGTTGATTGCCCCGTCTTTCGGGGGCCCATATAATTTCAACACTTCCTGCCCGCATCGAGGATCGCAGTTCATGACCAAGGCCGCTGCCGACCGTAAAGTTCAAGAACTGGGCATCTTTCATGATGTGGCCAAGGCCCTGACTTCGTCGCTCGACCTCGACTCCATTCTCCAGACCATCATGGAGAAAATGGCGGAATATTTCCGTCCTGACAATTGGTCCCTGCTGATGGTGGATGAAGAACGCGACGAACTCTATTTCGCCATTGCGGTGGGCAAAGCATCCGAAGCTTTGAAAAACGTCCGGCTCAAAGTTGGCGAAGGCATCGCGGGATGGGTGGCGAAACATGGGGAGCGCGTGGTCGTGCCTGACGTGTACACCGATCCCCGCTTTGCCAAACGCATCGACGAGATGACGCAGTGGGAGACGCGATCCATCATCTGCGTGCCCCTGCGCTCCAAGCTGCGCGTGCTGGGCGTGATTCAATTGGTCAACGTCAGCATGGAAAACTTCACCGATCAGGAATCATTTTTCCTGCAATCGATTTGTGACTATGCCGCCATTGCCATCGAAAACGCGCGCTCGGTGGAAAAAATTCAGGAACTCACCATCACCGACGACTGCACCGGCCTCTATAACGCGCGCCACTTGTACAAAACGCTTGAAACCGAGGTCTACCGCTCGGCGCGCTATGGTTACGAGTTCACGGTGCTGTTCATCGATCTCGACCACTTCAAACAAGTCAATGACACGCACGGACACCTGGTAGGAAGCAAACTGCTGATGGAGATTGGGTATCTGATCAAAGCGCAGCTGCGCTTGATCGACTACGCCTTCCGCTATGGTGGAGACGAGTTCGTCGTGCTCTTGCCGCAAACCGGAAAAGACGCGGCGCTGATTGTGGCGAAACGCCTGCGCGACAGCCTGCGCACCAGCATGTTCTGCCAGGAAGAAGGACTGAATCTGAACGTCCGCGCCTCCATGGGAGTGGCCACCTACCCGCACGATGCCAAGACTCCGCGCGAAGTCATCCGCCAAGCCGATGAGATGATGTATCTGGTAAAGAATACTTCGCGCGACAATATTGGGATTGCCTCGCGCGGGGTAATGAAATAGCAGTTTCTGGTTTCCGGTTTCTAGTTTCCGGCATAGTCCACGTGGAGACAGCCGCACTCGCCTGTCCAGCCGAGCGCAGCACGGCTCGATAATTCCGCACCCCATCACCTTCGCAGACGCTTGGTGCAACTTTTCAATTCTTGTCATTCCGAGCCGGCTTGCCGGCGAGGAATCTGCTTCTGCCGGGACAACAGCAGATTCCTCGCGCGCTACCGCGCTTCGGAATGACAAATTGAAATGGGACTTGCAAAGCTTGCCGAGCTTTCGCTCGGATGGGCGGGCGAGGGCGCCCGCCTCTACGTGGGCGCGGGTGGCTTCCTGCGGCTGAGACTTACTTTGCTGGGGCTGGGGCTGGTTGGTTGATGCTCACGGATTGAGGTTTCCGGTCCAGCTCGAGCTGCGGCAGCCACTTCCGAACTTCGGGCAAAGCGGAGCGCATCGCGGTTTCGCCGGAATGAATCAACTCGGCGGAGCGCTCGAAATCGTCGTACTTGAATCCGTTGACGTCGGGATCGATGACGAGGTCGGCGGCGGCCTTCCACACACCGCAATTCATCTCCTGGGCAATCGCAAAGCATTGGCCAATCACATCGAAGAGATGCCGCGGCCCGGCTTCGGAATTGGTCCAGGTTCCACGGAGGTGCACTGCCAGCACTTTCTGAGCACCCATCTCGCGCAACGGAACTGTGGGAACAGCGTGGGCCAGCATGCCGTCCACTAACAGGCGTCCACGGATTTTCACCGGGAGAAACATTCCCGGGTAAGCGCAACTCGCGCGCACCGGATCCACCAGCGGGCCGGAATGAAACACCACGCCCGCACCCGTGGAAAAATCCGTGGCGGTCACCGCCAAAGGAATGCGCAATTCTTCGAATGTCTTGACCTTCAGGATGCTGCTGAGAAACTTGATCATGCGTTCGTTGCTGGCAAAGCCGTAACGTGACAGTGTCCAGCGGGCGAAATCCTTGAAGCGCACCCGGGTTGACATGTGCTCCAGCTCGGCGATGGTAACGCCGCTGCAATAGGCGGCGCCGATGAGCGCACCGACACTGGTGCCGGCCACCAGGCTCACAGGAATATTTTCTTCTTCGAGAACTTTCAGAACGCCGATGTGGGCGATGCCGCGGGCAAAGCCGCCGCCCAGGGCCAGCCCAATGCCCGAAGGTTGCGCCTGCTCGGACCCGGAAAGACCTGACAGGCCACGTCCGAAGGCCTGCACGGAACGGATGATCTTGCCCAGTCGCTTCACCGGACCCTCGTTTCTACTCGCGACCCCAGCTCTACCCAGCAAGTAAGATGCCAGCTTCCCGGCTAGAGTTCCAGTCACGCCGGTCAGCCTCTAAGTGTTACCTCTGGATGGTTTCTCGGCCCCATGACTAACTCCATCATTCCTGTTAACTTAGGGGTAATGGTTCGGGAAATCTCAGCAGGCGGCGTGGTGGTCAAGCGGTCCGGCGAAGGCTGGGAAATAGCCGTCATTGAGCCCCAAACCGACTCTTCTTCCGCGCTGCGGCCGGCCCGGAAGACTGCGCGAAAAGTGGTACTGGCTTTGCCCAAGGGGCTGGTGGATCCAGGGGAAAAGCCGGAACAGACGGCGCTGCGCGAGGTCCACGAGGAAACCGGTCTGATCGCGACCCCAATCACCAAGTTGGCGGATATCAAGTACGTTTACGTACGTTCGTGGGGAGACCAGCAGCGGGTGTTCAAGATCGTTTCTTTTTTCCTGCTGCGCTATCAATCGGGCGAGATCGATGACGTCTCTCGCGAAATGCGGGTCGAAGTCAAGCGTGCGTTCTGGATCCCATTGGACGAAGCGCCGCGAAAGCTGGCGTATCGGGGAGAGCGCGACGTGGTCCGGCGTGCCCACCTATATTTGAAATCTCATCCGGAGGTCTGATCATGGCCGGCGAACATGTCGAGACCCATTTCATGGCGACTAATCTGGTGCGCGACATCGTCATCGGCATGGCCGACGGCCTCACCGTGCCCTTCGCTCTCGCCGCCGGACTTTCGGGCGCGGTGCAGAACACGCGGCTGATCGTAATCGGCGGCCTGGCTGAGATCGCGGCTGGCTCGATCGCCATGGGACTGGGCGGATATCTGGCAGCTCGCGGAGATGCCGAACACTACGAGCAGGAGCGGACCCGCGAATATCGCGAGATCAAGGAAATCCCGGAAGAAGAGATGGCGGAAGTGGGACGCGTCTTTCAATCCTATGGCATGACGGCCGCCGAAAGCACGCCGGTGGTCGAAGCGCTGAGCCGGCGTCCCGATGCCTGGGTGGATTTCATGATGCGCTTCGAATTGGGCCTGGAAGAGCCGGACCCGCGTCGTGCGGTCACCAGTGCCGCCACGATCGCCGCTGCTTATATTGCTGGAGGATTGATTCCGCTCTCGCCCTATATCCTTCTTTCGAACGCCGCGCACGGACTCGTGTATTCGGCGGTAGTAACCCTCGCTGCGCTCGGCATCTTCGGATATCTGAAAGGGCGCTACACCGGAACTGGGCCGGCACGCAGTGCGCTGCAAACCATGGCAATCGGCGGCCTTGCCGCAGCCGCGGCTTTCGCGTTGGCCAAACTTATCTCGTAAGGCGGTCGTGTGGCGCGGGCGCCCTCGCCCGCGCGAGCGGTGAGATGGGCGCGAACGGCCGTCCTCCACTGTGTTTGATCATATGCGGAGAGAACCTTGGTAGTGATTGGAGTAACCTGCAGCTTCCCGCATAATCCATGAGTGAATTTTGAATTCGTAGCGCCGGCACTCCGCCGGCTGTCGGGAAGGTATCTTGCCTTCCCACTTATCGCCCTTTCCCTGGCTTTGCAGGCGTCCACCGTCTCTATCGCCAAGACCAAACATTCTCCATCGGCCTCGCTTCCTGACCCGGGATATGCTTCCGCGCTGGCCGCGGCCAACCGCTTCCTGCAGGCATGGCAGAATCAGGATCACGAAACGGGCCTGCTCATGCTCAGCGATGTCGCGAAGCAGGCCAGCTCCGAAGATCGGCTGGAGGCTTTTTTCGCAGCGGGGCACGACGCGGCCTACGAGATCGCCCGCGGGAAAAAGATTAAGGCGGGATGCTATGCATTCCCCGTTGCCCTGTTCACATCGGTCAATGGCATCAGCGATGCCGCACGTCCGCAGAGATCGCAGATTGTGGTGGTTCGGGCCGGCGAGAGCGACTGGGCAATCGATAAGCTGCCCTAGCTCCGAGTGGGGCGGACACTCTTGTCCGCCGCCCTTGACTTTGCAGAGCCTAAGAGCCAGATTTAAACAAGATCAAATTCAACAGTGGCGGACAAGAGTGTCCGCCCCACATGAATTGACTCGCGCCGCTATACAATCGTTGTTCCGCTGTTCCTCTGAGGTAAATCAATGAAGCGCATCCACAAAGTTGCCGTTCTCGGCGCCGGAACCATGGGCGCTCGCATCGCTGCTCACTTTGCCAATGCTGGCGTGCCCAGTTACCTCCTCGACATCGTTCCTCCGGATGCGGAGGGTTCGGCGCGAAATAAGATCGCCGCCGCGGGGTTGGAGGCGGCAAAGAAATCGAAGCCCGCCGCCTTCTTCGAGCCTGAACTGGCGCGTCTGGTGACCATTGGGAACTTTGAGGATGATCTCAAGCGTTTGAGCGAGGTGGACTGGATCATCGAAGCCGTCGTCGAAAACCTCGACATCAAGCGGGCGCTGTTAAAGAAGGTGGAAGCCATCCGCAAACCGGGGACGATCGTTTCCACGAACACTAGTGGCTTACCGGTCGCAAAAATTGCCGAAGGCTTCTCGGACGACTTCCGCAAGTCATGGTTCGGCACGCATTTCTTTAATCCGCCTCGCTACATGCGGCTGCTGGAGGTCATCGCGACGCCGGAAACCGACCGCGCTGCAATTGACGCCGTGACCCACTTCAGCGACGTCAATCTGGGCAAGGGCGTAGTGTTCGCCAAGGACACGCCCAACTTCATCGCCAATCGCATCGGCACTTTCTCCGTGCTCAACGTAATGCGCCTGATGCAGGAGATGGACCTGAGCATCGAAGACGTAGATGCTCTGACCGGCGATGCAGTGGGCTGGCCGAAGTCCGCTACGTTCCGCACGATTGACCTTGTCGGATTAGACATTCTCGGCCACGTGGTCGGGAACATGGAAAAAGCAGGCGAGCAGCAGAGCCCGCCCCATACAAGCCCATTGCCCGAGTTCTACAAGCAGATGCTGGAGCGCAAATGGCTGGGCGACAAGACCAAGGGCGGCTTTTACAAGAAGGGTGGAGGGCGGGCGTCCTCGGCCGCCGATGCCAGCAAAGAAGAAGAGCGCCTCGCTCTGGATTGGAAGACGCTCGAATATCGTGCCCGCCAAAAACCCAAGTTCCCCGCTCTCGACATGGCGAAAAACATCGAGGATGCTGGAGCACGGCTGCGCACGCTACTGGGGCTGGAGGGCAGTCCGCAAAAGGGAGATAAAGCGGGCGCATTTTTGTGGGCGCTGCTCTCCGATCTGTGGAACTACTCTGCCAATCGCGTTCCAGAAATCTCCGACTCTATCGTCGAGATCGACCGCGCCATGCGACTCGGCCTCAACTGGAAACTAGGCCCCTTCGAACTTTGGGATGCAGCCGGGGTTGAAGCTACCGTCGCCCGGATGAAGAAAGAAGGACAGACCGTAGCTGCGAATGTCGAACAGTTGCTCGCCGGAGGGAAAAAGTCCTGGTACCTGGACGATCCCAAGGCCGCTTCGGGTCGAGCTTATTTTGATTTGAAAACGGCCAAGTATGAGCCGGTGAAAGTTTCTCCGGGCGTTTGGTCGGTTGAGGTGGCCAAGAAATCCAACGGCGTGGTGAAGAAGAATTCAGGCGCGTCACTGGTCGATCTCGGCGACGGAGTCGGCTGCATCGAGTTTCACTCCAAGATGAACTCGCTGGGCGGCGACATTGTCAGTCTTATTAGTCAGACCCTAAAGGCAGGCGGCCCCGGCGACAGGTTCGACGCCTTCGTCATCACCAATGATGCCGACAACTTCTCAGTTGGCGCCAATGTCATGCTGCTGCTCATGTCGGTTCAGGAAGAAGAGTGGGACGAGGTTGACCTAGCCATTCGACAGTTTCAGGGCATGACGCAAGCCATCAGATTCTCGCTCAAACCGGTGGTGGTCGCACCGTTCGGCCTGACCCTTGGGGGCGGCACCGAAATTACTTTGCACGCCGCAGCCCGTCAGCCTCATGCCGAACTCTATGCCGGACTTGTGGAAGTGGGCGTCGGTCTTCTGCCCGGCGGAGGCGGCTGCAAGGAAATGCTGCTGCGGGCGGTGGATAGTGCGGCGGCGATTCGTCCGGGGCGCGGCGAGTCCATCGAGCTCATGGAAGCGATGAAAAAAGCCTTTGAGATCATCGCCACCGGCAGAGTTGCAACTTCCGCCCACGAAGCACGCCACCTCGGCTTCCTGCACGAGTCCGACAACATTACGATGAACCGCGAGCGCGTGCTGAGTGACGCCAAATCGCGCGCACTGGAGCTGGTTCGCGCCGGATATGAGCCGCCGCAGCCTCGGATCGATATTCCCGCGCCGGGAGAGAACGTACTGGCGGCGCTGCGGCTGGGAGTACATATCATGCGGCAAGGCGAATATATCTCCGACCACGAAGTGAAGATCGCCACCAAAGTTGCGGAAGTTTTGTGCGGGGGAAACGTCACCTCAGGCACACCGGTGAGTGAACAGTACATTCTGGATCTGGAGCGGGAAGCATTTAAGTCATTGTGCGGTGAGAGGAAAACCCAAGAGAGGATTCAGTACACGCTG
Source organism: Terriglobia bacterium (assembly GCA_963822555.1). Classification (GTDB taxonomy): domain Bacteria; phylum Acidobacteriota; class Terriglobia; order Terriglobales; family Acidobacteriaceae; genus JAIQFF01. Next base: position 1,499,733 of record CAWGHY010000001.1, on the reverse strand, counting down.
AAGACAGGCAAGACGTTGCGGAACTAGTATCGGCTTAGGCCGTCAAATTGCGATCATCTGAAACGATTCCTGCTGCATGCGGGAATCGGCGGACGGCAGGCTGTTTGCCGCGGCGGGCCCTCCAGAGGTCGTACTGCGCCTGCATGTTGATCCATAAGTCCGGGGATGTGCCCAGGGCCGCCGCCAGACGGAGAGCCATTTTGGCGGAAATCCCGGCTTTGCCGTTCAACACTCGCGATAAAGTCACACGAGTGACCCGCAAATGAGCAGCTGCGGAGGACACGGACAAATCTCCCAGATATTCGCGCAGAACCGAACCGGGGTGAGGTGGATTGTGCATGCGCATAGCGACTCCTCTAGTGATAGTCCTGATAGTCAACCAGCACAGCGTCCTGACCTTCAAATCTGAAAGTCAGACGCCAGTTCCCGCTTACCCACACCGACCAATGGCCTGCGAGTTCGCCGCGTAGCCGATGCAGCTTCCATCCCGAAGCGTTCATATCGCCGGGCGTTCTGGAATTGTCGAGAGCAAACAGTTGCAGGCTCAGCTTTGCGGCGTGTTTCGGCTGAATTCCTGGCTTCGATCCGGTGCGGAAGAACCTTTCGAGGCCCCGGTGGCAAAAGTTCCTGATCACCTTGTATAGCGTATCGATACCCGATACAATAATCAAGACTGAAATCAAGTATACTTAGGCACGTCGCCTGGAAATCGTTATGAGAGAAGTAGTCATTGTTTCCTCCGTTCGTACTCCTGTGGGACGCGCCTTCAAAGGCACGCTGCGCGCTACCCGTCCCGATGAACTTGCCGCCATCGCGATAAAAGGCGCGCTCGAGCGCGTGCCCCAGGTGGATACCAAAGAAATTGAAGACGTGATCCTCGGCTGCGCCACGCCTGAAGCCGAGCAAGGGATGAACGTTGCCCGCATCGCCGCGCTGCGCGCCGGGCTCCCGGTTGAGGTTTCGGCGATCACCATCAATCGCTTCTGCTCGTCCGGGCTGCAGGCGATTGCCATGGCGGCGGAGCGCATCATGAGCGGCGGCGCGGAGATCATCGTCGCCGGCGGAACGGAATCGATGTCGATGATTCCGATGGGCGGGCACAAGATATCGCCAAATCCCTGGCTGATTGATCACTATCCCGACGCCTATCTCACCATGGGCCTGACCGCCGAAAGATTGGCGCAGCGTTTCGCCATCACGCGGCAGGCAGCGGACGAATTTTCGCTGCGCAGCCATCAGAAGGCGCTGGCTGCAATCCAGGCGGGGAAGTTCGCGGATGAAACAGTGCCGGTGAATGTGAGTTTCACTACCCCGAACGGATCGAAGCCCAAGCGACAGGAGATTGCGTTCAAAATTGACGAAGGTCCGCGTGCTGACACTTCTCTCGACGCTCTGCTTGCGCTCAAACCCGTTTTTCATGCTAAGGGGACTGTGACGGCGGGTAATTCCTCTCAGACTTCTGACGGCGCGGCCGCAGCCGTCGTTATGTCCGGCGAGCGAGCGGCGGCGCTGGGAATCAATCCGCTGGTTCGGTATCTTTCCTTTGCTACTGCCGGATATAAGCCAGAGGAAATGGGGCTGGGTCCGGTATTTGCGATTCCGAAGGCACTGAAGATGGCTGGGCTCAAACTCTCCGACATTGACGTGATCGAACTGAACGAAGCGTTCGCAGCGCAGTCCCTGGCCGTCATCAAAGAAGCCGGGCTCGATCCGGAGCGGGTGAATCCCAACGGCGGGGCAATCGCTCTGGGACATCCGCTAGGATGCACCGGGGCCAAGCTGACGGCGACCATCATCCGTGAGATGAAGCGGCGCAACGCGCGCTACGGAATGGTTACTATGTGCGTGGGCGGGGGCATGGGCGCTGCCGGCATCTTCGAAAATCTTTAACCACGAAGGACACGAAGGTCCAAAAAGGAAATCCATAGACTTATGGGTCTACCTTCGTGTCCTTGGTGGTTAAAGATTTTTGTCTGCCATTGTGACGCATGACTTGGACTTTACTGCCCTAATTGACAACGCTGGGGCCGGAGGCTGCCAATGGCTACTGTCCCAGTCAGATCCACCACCCCGCAGCAGGTCAGTCGTGCGGTGAAAACTGCCGCCATGACAGTGCACACTGAACTCGGCCCGGGCTTACTCGCGAGCGCTTACACAGCGTGTTTGCAATACGAACTGAAGCGAGCCGGATTCCTCTCTGCTGCGCAAGTCGCTCTGCCGGTTGTCTATTGAGGAGTGAGGCTCGAAGTCGGATACCGCATGGACCTGCTCGTCGAGGACCTCGTGGTGGTCGAGATCAAGTCGGTGGATGGCATCTCTCCAGTCCATCAGGCTCAAATCATTTCGCACCTCAAACTGAGTGGTAAATCAATCGGACTGCTTATAAACTTCAACGTTGTACATCTCAGGGACGGCATCAAACGGTTCGTGAATGGAACTGGATGGAAGTAGTAAAGTCAAAGCATGAACCACGAAGGACACGAAGGTGCACAAAGGAAGACCCACAAATCGATGGATTTCCTTCGTGGACCTTCGTGTCGTTGGTGGTTAAAGGGGTGTCTCGATGGCTACCACAACGGCAGTTCCCAGCACCAAAATCTCCGGCGGCAGCTTCCTACTTGAAGAGCGCAAAGTCGGCGAAGTTTTCACCCCTGAGGATTTCACCGAGCAGCACCAACTGATCGGGCAGACGGCGGAAGAGTTCGCGGTCAAGGAGATTCTGCCCAACGCCGAGAAGATGGAGCATAAAGACTTTTCCATCACTCGCGATTTGCTGAAGAAAGCCGGCGACCTTGGGTTGAGCGGCGTGGAAATCCCCGAAGCTTACGGCGGCCTTGAGATGGACAAAGTTACCGCCGCCGTCATCGCCGATCACATCGCCAAGTACGCCGGATTCGCCACCACCTGGGGCGGACATACCGGTATCGGCACGTTGCCTATCGTTTATTTCGGAACGGAAGAGCAGAAGAAAAAATATCTTCCGCGACTGGCCGCCGGAGAGATCGTCGGAGCTTATGCCTTGTCGGAAGCTTCGTCCGGATCGGACGCTCTGAACTGCCGCGCCCGCGCCCAACTTTCGCCTGACGGCAAGCACTACATCCTCAACGGCGAGAAGATGTGGATCACCAACGCCGGCTTTGCCGATCTGTTCACCGTGTTCGCCAAAGTGGACGGCGAAAAGTTCAGCGCATTTCTGGTGGAAAAAACTTTCCTGGGATTCTCCATCGGCGCGGAAGAACATAAGATGGGCATCCGCGGATCCTCTACCTGTCCCCTCATTCTCAACGACTGCAAAGTACCGGTGGAAAACCTGCTGGGCGAAATTGGCAAGGGCCACGTTATCGCTTTTAACATCCTCAACGTGGGGCGCTTCAAGCTGGGTGCGATGTGCGTCGGCGGAGCGCGGCTTTCGCTCGAGAACGCCATCGCTTATGCCAAGCAGCGCAAGGCGTTCAGCAAGGTTATTGCTGACTTCGGACTGGTGCGCGAGAAGCTGGCCAACATGGCGACTTTGATTTACGTCGGCGAGGCCCTCGTCTATCGCACCGTCGGCATGATGGACGTGGCGCTCAACGAGGTAGATAAATCTGGCGCTGACGCCGCCAAGGAAACCCGCAAGGCGATCGAGGAATACGCAGTGGAATGTTCCATCCTCAAAGTATGGGGATCGGAGATGATCGACTACGTGGTCGACGAGACGGTGCAGATCTATGGGGGCTATGGCTTTGTCGAAGAGTATCCGGCGGAGCGGGCCTATCGCGATGCGCGTATCAATCGCATCTTCGAAGGCACCAACGAGATCAACCGGCTGATCATCACCGGCTTCCTGCTCAAACGCGCCATGTCAGGACAATTGCCGTTGATGCCGGCGATCAAGAAACTGATGGATGAAGTGCTCGCCGGACCGAGCGCAAGCGAAGACTTGGAGGGTCCATTGGCGGAAGAACGCAAACTGGTGGCGCAGGCCAAGAAGCTGGGACTGTTTGCGGCCGGGGCGGCCACGCAAAAATATATGCAGGCGATTCAGGACCAGCAGGAAGTGATGGGGGCGATCGCCGACATGGTAATTGAAAGCTACGCGATGGAATCGGCGGTGTTGCGGACGCAGAAAATGGCCGAACAAAAAGGCGAAGCGGCAGCGGCAACCGCTATCGCAATGACTCGGGTGTATCTCTCGCAGGCTATGGACAAGATTGAAACTGCGGCGAAGAAAATCATCGCGGCTGTAGCTGAAGGCGACATGCTACGCACGCAGCTGGCGATCCTGCGGCGCCTGGTGAAGCACGAACCCTTTAACACGATTGAGCTACGGCAACAGATTGCGCAGAAAGTAATTGAGCGGGGCAAGTACACGCTGGCGTAACGTTCTCTAGCAGTGTCATCCTGAGCGCAGCCAGTCCATGTGCCCGCGGACGGATTGGCGGAGTCGAAGGACGCCTAGCATCTTGACGGCCGGTCGCGCGATGGTTTGTGTCTACAGATTCCGGATCTAAAGTTGGGAAGCGGGTAGGGGTCCTTCGACTGCGTGGCTGCTTCGCCTCGCGAAGCGGCCACTTCGCTCAGGATGACAACTTTTGGGTTTTCCACGGTCTCTAGTGTTGTGCCCTCCCCCAATGTTCTTGTAGATCCCGACAATCAGCAGTCGGCGAATCCGTTCCCCTCTACGCCGTGGTCTGTTACAAATGTCGGCATGAAATTCCCCAATTCTTGTTGCGTCGCAGCACTTGGGCTTGCGTTGTGTCTGCCGGCGGGCGCGCAGTCAAACTCAACTCCACCAGCAGACTTCGCCTCCTTTGACGCTGACGGCACAGCCCACATCACTCGCGTCGTGCCCATGCCGTCCACCGTCAGCCCGGAGGCGCGGGAGTGGCTGGCTTCGTTGGCCAAGAAAAAACCGCAACCGCAAACTCTGGCCGAGAGGCGCATCGCCACGGACGCCTGGCGCAAGTGGGGATCGGCGGAGGCACGCAGACTTTATCCGGTCAATGTTGAGGAGACGACCATCGCCGGGGTTCGCTCCGACATCATCACCCCGCTCGCAACACCCGAGGCCAATCGTGGACGGGTGCTGATCAATCTGCATGGCGGAGGGTTTGTCTCTGACTCGGGATCGCTTGTCGAAGGCGTCCCCATCGCGAATCTCACGCAGATCAAAGTCGTTTCGGTCTATTACCGGCTGGCGCCGGAAAATCCTTTTCCCGCTGCGGTGGACGATGTGGTTGCGGTCTATCGCGAATTGTTGAAATCGTACAAGCCGCAGGCCATCGGAATCTTTGGCACGTCGGCGGGTGCGATTCTGACTTGCGAGGTGGCGATCCGGCTCAAGCAACTCGGGTTGCCTTTGCCCGCTGCGCTGGGCGCCTTTTCCGTGCTGACCGACTTCAGCCGCCCCAGCGACTCGCGGCAAATTTTCGCTCTGGACGGGTTCTCCGGAGAGTTGCAGCCGCTCGATCCCAAGCGCGCGCCTGACGATCCATATCCGGGAGCCACCGATCGCAAGGATCCGGTCTTGTCCCCATTGTTCGCGGATCTTCGAGGCATGCCCCCGACTCTGCTGATCACGAGCACTCGCGATTTGCTGCTGAGCGATACGGCGCTATTCCATCGGGCATTGCTCGGGGCGGAGAACGATGCGCAGTTGGTGGTGTTCGAGGCGATGCCGCACGCGTTCTGGTATCACTTTCAGCTGCCGGAAACAAAAGAGTGTCTCGCACTGATGGCGAAGTTTTTCGAGCAGAGGCTGGCGCAGCCGAACTAGCGCAGGACAATCCAACCCACGGACGCTGGGAAACGAATTCACTTGGTTTTCTGCGCCGGTTTGCTCAACTCCGCCATCACGCTCTGAATCAATTCCTTGGCGTCCGTCAAGCCCTTCATCACCAACTGGATATCTAAAACTGGCTTTCCCGGCCAGCGCTGGCTCTCGCAGTAAACACCGTGCTGGCCCACCAGCGCCATGGCGTCAGTGATCATGTCCATGGTCACGGCCAGCCGCCCCCGGGGGACGCCCATCATGGTTTCGTAATGTTCCAGCTCTTCCTGCTTTTCGTCGAATACGGGCATAGTTTGATTGTATCGGCTGGGTTACCTGGCGCATAATTGCGGAGCTTTGGTGTCCAAGTTTTCGGAGTTACGTCAAAGAAAATAGCGCTTGGCAATTAGCACTTGGCATTTGGCCCAGTCGTGGCAGTGCGTGTGGGCCGAGTGCCAATTGCTTAGTGCTGATTTGCTTCCCCTAAGGAGGATTCATGAAAATACGCATTGCACTCGTGGCGTTGCTATTGCCCGTATTCACTCTATTGGCCTGTGCTCAAGATGCCAGCAAGCGTCCCAGCCCGGCGGCCCAGGCACAATGCAAGTTCACGGACGGCAAGACCGTCAAATCGGACTACTCCAGCCCGCGCATGAAGGGTCGCAAAATCTTTGGCGGATTGGTGCCTTACGGCGAAGTGTGGCGGGCAGGAGCCAATGACGCCACCACGCTGGTCACGGACACGAACCTGAACATCGGAGGCAAAGACGTTCCCGCCGGGAGCTACACCCTCTTCACCATCCCCAACGCCGACAAATGGGTACTGATCATCAGCAAGAAAACTGGCGAGTGGGGAATCCCTTATCCGGGTGAGTCCGATGACTTTGCCCGTGTGGACATGAGGGTTTCGCAACTGCCTTCGCCGGTGGAGAACTTCACGATCGGCTTCGATCAGACGGGATCCACTTGCGCCCTGCATATGGATTGGGAAAAGACTCGCGCCACGGTAGACATCGCGGAGAAGAAGTAGAAATAAAATGCATTGCGAGTGGGATCAGCGCGGATTTGCGGACAGCGCGTCCACCGCATGCTGAGCTTCCGGGTTTTCGGGCGAGAGCTTCAATGCCGTCTGGTAGGCCGCCAGCGATTCCGCGCGGCGGCCTGCACTCTCGAGGGCATGGCCGAGGAGCAAAAATCCTGTAGCGCTCGGGAGTAGTTCGACCGATTTTGAATAATTGCGGATGGCTTCGTCCAGCTGGTTTTGTTTTTCCAGCAGCTGCCCCAGCCCGAGATAAGCATTCGGCTGGTTGGGATTCAGGCGCAGGGCCTGGTCGTAACTGTCGCGGGCTTTTTCGTCCTCACCAAGCGTGCGATAGGCAGTGCCCAGGTTGGCGTAGGTCGCCGCCAACAAGCCAGCATCCGAGGTGAGACTAATGGTGCGATCGTATTGCTCCATGGCCTCCCTCAGCTTCCCGTGTTCCTGGAGATAAGCACCGAGGTTGGAGTGACTCATGGGATCATTGGGATTGATCTCGGCCGCAGCCTGAAAATGAGAGTAGGCTTCATCGGGCTTGCCAAGAAGCAGCAGCGCCCCGCCTAGATTGTTCTCCGCAATAAAATTTCTTCGGGTCACCGCGAGAGCGTGCGTCCACAGATCGTAGTTGCTGGACCAGTAGCTGAGTTGCCGGTTGGTCGCGAAAGAGAGCGCAAGCAGAATGCAGCCAGCGGGAACCATGCGAGTGCCTAGTCCTAAGTGGCGCGAATCGGCCAGGTCGGCAACTCCCCACGCGATCATCACAAAAATTCCGACGAGTGGAATGTAGGCATAACGGTCGGCCATTGCCTGGTCGCCAACTTGTACCAGTCCGATGACCGGCACTAGAGTTCCCAAAAACCACAACCAGCCGGTGAGCAGATATCGCTTCGCACGAAATCTCGCTACCACACTGGTCACCGCCAATAGTACAAGCGCGGATATCACCACTTCCCACACAGGCAACGAATCTCCCGGATGAGGATAGAGTGGCGCAAGGTGCGCCGGCCAGATCGTCTTCCACAAATATGTGGCGTACGCCACCACGGCATTTTCGACACGGACGCCGAGAGAGAATTGCGCAGTGGAGCGCACCGCGCCGCCCGCTCGTTGTGCCTGCATGGTGATCGCGGCGCTGGCCGCGGAGAGAGCAAGCAACGGCAGTTTCTCGACGAGCAGCTTCGAGAGAGACGTTTGAGGAATCGGCGCCGCGCTCGGTGGACTTCCTTTTAGCCTGCCCAATGGCCAGTAGTCGAGTAACAACAGCACGAAGGGGAGAGTGATGACCATGGGCTTCGACATCAATCCCAGGGCGAATAATCCTGCAAAGGCCAAATACCTGCGCCAGGCGGGTTTCCGCGCGTACCAACAATAGGCAAGCAACGCCGCGAAAAAAAAGAAGGTGCAGAGGACATTCTTCCGCTCCGCCACCCATGCCACCGATTCAACGTTGATGGGGTGAAGCGCAAACAACGCCGCGACGAACCAACTCGGCCCGACGCGGCCTGTGGCGTACAGCAGAAACAAGAATAGGAGGACAGCGTTTGCGGCGTGAATCAGCAGGCTGGTGAAGTGGTGTCCGGTCGCATTCAGGTGGAACAGCTGAAAGTCGAGGGCATGCGACAACCAGGTGAGCGGATGCCAGTTCCCTTGCTCCTCGGCCCTTAACGCCCAGGTGAGCGTGTCCCAGTTCAGGCCATTATGGACATGAGCATTTTCGGTGACGTAGCGGTCGTCATCATAATTGACAAAAGGGTGGCGATTGACTGGGTTGTAGAGCGCCAGGGTCGCCACTATCAGCAGGAGGCACAAAACAACATTGCGCTTTTCAGGAGACGAGAAAAGGGCAGTTCTCTGGATCTGCGGTCTTGTTGGGGAGGTGGGCAACAAAAGGATTTAACCACAGAGGAGGGAATGGGCGCAGCCGTTCTGAGGCTGCCGCACCTTCTTCGTCATGTGACACAAGCTAAGACCCTGGTTTCCACCTGAGCACGGGCTTGCGGGCCGCAGCGGTTTCATCCAGACGGGAAACCCGAGTGGAGTGAGGCGCGTCCAGCACGGTTTGCGGATCTTCTTCCACTTCCTCGGCGATTGATTTCATCGCCTCGACGAACAGATCCAGCTCTTCTTTAGGTTCGCTCTCTGTCGGCTCGATCATGAGCGCGCCGGGCACGATCAGCGGGAACGCGGTCGTATAGGGGTGAAAGCCGTAGTCGATCAGGCGCTTGGCGATGTCCATCGTCTTCACGCCTTTTTTGGCTTGTAACTTGTCGCTGAAAACCACTTCATGCATGCTGGGGGTTGAGTACGGCAGTTCGTAGACACCTTCCAGTCCCTTGCGAATGTAGTTGGCATTGAGGACTGCGTCTTCCGTGGTCTGGCGCAGTCCGTCGGGACCGTTGGCCATGATATAAGCCAGAGCACGCACAAACATTCCGAAGTTTCCGTAGAAAGCGCGCACCCGTCCAACCGATTGCGGCCGGTCATACTCGAAGCCCAGGGTGCCATCATGCTTGGTTACGGGGACAGGCGTAGGCAGGAATGGTTCAAGCTTCTGTTTCACGGCCACCGGACCAGAGCCGGGACCGCCGCCGCCATGAGGAGTCGAGAACGTCTTGTGCAGGTTCAAATGCATTACGTCGACGCCGAAATCTCCGGGGCGAACTTTTCCCACCAACGCATTCATGTTGGCGCCGTCCATGTAAAGCAGACCGCTCTTGGCGTGCATGATCTCGGCGATCTTATGGATCTCCTGTTCAAACACTCCCAGCGTATTGGGATTGGTGAGCATGAGCGCAGCGACATCTTCATTCATCTGCGCCGTCAGGGCGGCTACGTCGACCATGCCCTGAGCGTTGGACTTCAAATTTTCTACCGCGTAGCCAACCATCGCCGCAGTCGCAGGATTGGTGCCATGCGCGGAGTCAGGAATCAAAATCTTTTTGCGGGGAGAGCCCTTCGACTCGTGAAAGGCGCGAACCATGAGCAATCCGGTAAGCTCACCATGAGCTCCGGCGGCGGGTTGCAGCGTGATGGCATCCATGCCGGTGATTTCGATAAGGCAATCGCTCAAAGTTTTGATGATGCGCAGCGCACCTTGAGAAATTGGCTCGGGCTGGTAAGGGTGTCCATTGGCCAGGCCTTCCAGACGCACCACCAGTTCGTTCACTCGCGGGTTGTATTTCATGGTGCACGATCCCAGCGGATACATGCCCAGATCAATGGCGTAATTCCAAGTTGAGAGCCGCGTAAAGTGGCGGATGATTTCGATCTCGCTGACTTCGGGCATGTTGCCCAGATCTTTTCTTTCGGACGCGCCCAGTAGTTGTGCCGTGTCTACTTCGGGAACGTCGAGGGGAGGCAAGTTCCACGCCGCCTTTCCAGACGACGACTTTTCGAAGATCAAGCCTTCGTTCTGATTAACGTGACGAGTGGCCTTGCGGGTGACGTGCTTCATCGTGTCACCTCTTGCGCGTCCACTTCTTCCTTGGAGCTTACGGAACGCTCGCTCTCAGCCACCACGCCCACAGCAGTGTCAATCGCGCTACGGGTGGTTAGTTCGGTGCAGCACCACAATGCAGCATTCCCCAACTCGGGATAAAACTTTTTCAGCGGCAGCCCGCCTACAATTTTGTGGCCAAGCAGGCGGCTATTGATAGCGTATGGATCTTCGCTGGTCTGGATCACGAATTCGTTGAAACGCGGAGAACCTGTAAACAACAATTTGCCTTGCTTACCGAACTGGGCGGCGGCGTATGCCGTCTTTGCCAGATTCTGTTTTGCCAGTTCTTTAAGTCCCACTTTGCCGTAAATGGTCATAAAGATGTTGACCATCAGCGCCACCAGAGCCTGATTGGTGCAAATATTCGACGTCGCCTTTTCCCGGCGGATGTGCTGCTCGCGAGTCGCCAGGGTCAGTACGAAGCCGCGTTTGCCGTTGCGGTCGGTGGTCTGGCCGGCGAGGCGTCCCGGCATCTGGCGAACGAACTGTTCGCGGGTGGCGATCACGCCGCAGTAGGGGCCGCCGAAGCCGAGTGGCACACCGAAGGATTGCGCCTCCATCGCGATGACATCGGCCTGTCGCGGTGGTTCGACAATGCCCAGCGAAACCGCTTCGGCGATTGACACCACCAGCATTGCGCCTTTCTTGTGCGCGATTTCGGCGATAGCATCAGCGTCTTCTATGCTGCCGAAGAAATTGGGCGACTGAATCAGGACACAGGCCGTGTCGGCAGTGATGGATTTTTCCAGTTCTTCCAGATTCAGGCGGCCGTTATCTTGAAAAGATACGGTAGAAAGCGGCAGATTCTGGTGATGCGCGTACGTTGTCAGCACTTCGCGATACTCGGGATGAACGCTGCGCGCAATAATCACCGAGCGCCGTCCGGTGAGACGAACCGCCATCATCACAGCCTCGGCGGCCGCGGTCGAACCGTCGTACATGGAGGCGTTGGCTACTTCCATGCCGGTGAGTTCGCAGATCATGGACTGAAATTCGAAAATCGCCTGCAGTGTGCCCTGAGAAATTTCCGCTTGATAGGGAGTGTAGGCGGTCAAAAATTCGCCGCGTGAAACCAGCGAATCGATGATTACGGGCCGGTAGTGCGAGTAAGCGCCCGCGCCGAGAAAGCTGGCGTAGCTGTCGCCATTTTCGCGGGAGCGCTCGCGGAACCAGTCCACGATCTCGGACTCGGCCATCTGACGTGGCACTTTCAGGTCCCGCTCCAGCCGGTATTCCGCCGGAATGGGCGAGAATAAATCGTCGATCGAGCGCGCGCCCATGGCTTGGAGCATGGCTTTTCGGTCGGCGGGAGATTTGGGTAAATAACGCATAGAACTTCTTTGGATGACTCTCAAGTCGGTTTCGATTGTTGCATCGCCGCGGCGGGATCGTCGACTCAATGTCCACCCTCCTCGGCCACGAACTTCTCATAGTCGGCGGCGGACATCAGAGAGTTCAGCTCGCCCGGATTTTTCAGCGAGATTTTGATCATCCAGGCGCTGTGCGCATCTTTATTGATCTGCTCCGGCGCCGTCGCCAGATCGCCATTCACTTCAGTGACGGTTCCGGAAACAGGGGCGTACAAGTCCGAGACCGCCTTCACCGATTCCACGGAGCCAAAGGTCTTGCCGGACGTAATTTCCGCCCCGGGTTTGGGCAGATCGACGAAAACGATGTCGCCCAGAGATTCCTGCGCATAGCTGGTGATACCGATCGTGCCATTGTTTCCGTCAGGTTTAATCCACTCGTGCTCTTTGGTGTACTTGTAGTCGGTAGGAAAGGGCATGGTAGCTTCTAGCTCCTGGCTTCTGACTCTCTGTTCCCTGTGCTTGTCCGTATCCTCTATGGCTACGTCTTTTTCGGCTTCTTATAAAACGGAGTCGGTATTACCTGAGCCTTTACTCCCTGCCCGCGAATTTCAACTTTGAGTTCGGTACCCAAGGGGACGAACTCGGTGGGCACATACGCGAGCGCGATATTTTTCTTCAGGAATGGCGCGGGCGAGCCGCTGGTGACATAACCGATCTCGCGACCGGTCAGGTCGAGGACTTTGTAGCCATCCCGGGCAATGCCACGTTCTAACATTTCTAGCCCTACCAACTCGCGTTTTGTCCCCGTAGCCTTCGCCTTCTCGAGGGACGACCGGCCGATGAAGTCCGGCTTTTCCAGCTTGCAGAAACGATCGAGGCCGGCCTCCCACACGTTGATGGTGTCGGAGATTTCATGTCCATAAAGCGGCAGCTTGGCTTCGAGTCGCAGCGTGTTGCGTGCTCCCAGGCCACAGGGCACGACTCCGAATTCTTTGCCCGCCTCTAGTATTTCATTCCAAACCCGCGTGCTGGTCGGCTCATCACTGGGAATGTAGATTTCAAATCCATCCTCGCCGGTGTAGCCGGTGCGCGCGATCAGAGTATTTTTCAGTCCACAGACGGTTCCGCGGGTGAACCAGTAAAACTTCACCGTGGAGAGGTCCGTATCGGTGAGTTTCTGCAGCAGATTCACCGCCTTCGGACCCTGAATCGCAATCTGGGTGAAGTCGTCGGATAGGTTTTCTACCTTGCAGTTGAACTGGCGAGTGTTGTCGCGTACCCAGCTGAAATCTTTTTCGCGAGTGCCGGCATTGATCACCAGCAGATATTCAGATTCGCCCAGGCGGTGGACGACCACGTCGTCAACGAATGTTCCCTCGGGATAAAGCAGTGCCGAATATTGCGCCTGTCCGATCGCAAGCCGCGAGGCATCGTTCATGGAAATATGCTGAACGGCGTCGAGCGCCTGCGGCCCCGCGAGCAGGATATCTCCCATATGGCTTACGTCGAAGATGCCGACGCCGGTCCGCACCGCATTGTGCTCGGCCATAATGCCGCCGGCGGAGGGATATTCGACGGGCATTTCCCAACCGTTGAATTCGACCATTTTTGCGCCCATCCGGCGATGCACAGAGTGGAGCGCGGTCTTGCGGATGGCTGGCGTGGTCGCCTCGACTGCGGGCAATGAAACCTCGATCAAAAGCAGTGGCTGAGCTGCTGAAATGGTGAGACTTATTACCCTAACATGCGCTTGGCGGTAGCTTCAACCTGAGGGCTCAGTCTGCCGGCGAAACCCGGCACGCGGAGGTTACCAACGGAACCTTCCAAGCCCCGCACAGCCGCGCTAGAGTTCGCTCATGGCCACGACCACCAAAACCAAGTATCGCTGCATGCAGTGCGACATGAACGAGGACAAGTGCGATTGCGAAAAGTACTGCTGTTCCTGTCAGGGACAAGTTGATATTCGCCTCTGCAGCGACGGCCTCTACTATTGCCCTCCGTGCCGGCAGGCTTGCGGCTACAGAGTGTCGGACTAAGCAGGCCGATTCGCGCCGCGGTCGATCAGCTAGATGACTACGGCTTCCTTGTACTCGCCAAACACTTTTCTCAAAGTGTCCGAAATCTCGCCAACTGTGGCGTCAGCTTCGACTGCCGCCAGGATTCGCGGCATGAGATTTTCTCCGGAGCGAGCCGCGTCTTCGATTTGCTGGATAGCGGATTGCCATCGGCCCGCATCGCGGCGGGCACGCAACGCGCGCAGGCGCTCCACCTGTTTGCGCTCCAGCGATTCGTCGATGCGCTGGATGGGAATGGGCTTCTCCTCGTCCACGGCAAAGCGATTGACCCCAACGACGATTGCTTCCTCCCGGTCGATCTGCTGTTGGTACTCGTAAGCCGCGTTCTGGATTTCCTGTTGCACGTATCCACGCTCCAGAGCCTTGATCATGCCGCCCAAGGCCTCAATCCTTGTCAGGTATTCGTTGGCTCGGGTTTCGATCTCGTTGGTCAGGGCTTCGATGTAATACGAACCGGCCAGCGGGTCGATAGTCTGCGGAACGCCGGATTCGTAAGCCACGATTTGCTGGGTGCGCAGCGCGATGCGCGCGGCCTGTTCAGTGGGCAGCGCGAGCGCTTCGTCGTAGGAGTTGGTATGCAGCGACTGGGTGCCTCCCAAAACCGCGGCCAGCGCCTGCAGCGCGGTGCGGACGATATTGTTTTCCGGCTGCTGCGCGGTCAGGGTTGAGCCCGCGGTCTGGGTATGAAAACGCAGCATCCACGATCGCGGATTCTTCGCCTTGAAATGCTCTCGCATGATGCCCGCCCACATGCGGCGGGCGGCACGGTACTTGGCAACTTCCTCCAGAAAATTGTTGTGGGCATTAAAGAAGAACGAAAGCCGCGGAGCAAATTTGTCGACATCGAGGCCGGCGTCGATGGCGCCCTGCACATAGGCGATGCCATTCGCCAGCGTGAACGCAACTTCCTGCACCGCGGTCGATCCCGCTTCGCGCATGTGGTAGCCGGAGATCGAAATCGTGTTCCACTCGGGGACGTTCTGGTTGGTCCAGGCAAACAAATCGGTGATGATTCGCATGGCCTGGGCCGGCGGGTAAATGTAGGTGCCCCGGGAAATGTATTCCTTGAGCACATCGTTCTGCACCGTGCCGGAGAGTTGACGAATGTCGGCGCCTTGGCGGCGCGCCACCGCCACATAGAGCGCCAATAGAATCGATGCTGTCGCGTTGATGGTCATCGAAGTGGAAATCTTCGTCAGGTCGATGCCGTCAAAGAGGCGCTGCATGTCTTCGATCGAATCAATGGCGACACCGACTTTTCCGACCTCACCCACGGCCAGCGGATGGTCGGAATCCAGGCCGATTTGCGTGGGCAGATCGAATGCCACGGAAAGCCCGGTGGTGCCGTTGGCCAGCAGATATTTATAACGCTTGTTGGATTCCTCGGCGTCGCCCATGCCGGCGTACTGGCGCATGGTCCAGAGACGGCCGCGATACATGGTGGCTTGAACGCCGCGAGTAAAGGGATAGTCGCCGGGGTAGCCGACTTCCCGCTCCTGGTCGCGAGCGTTTAGGTCTTCAGGCGTGTAGAGGGGACGGATCGGAATATGGGATGAAGTTTGCGGGTCGGCTGGCGCGGATTTTGTTTTGTCGGAAATAGAGATGCTCACCGATCCAGAGGATCCGATGCACAGGTTATGAATTTTTCGCTCTTGGCTCTCAGCCTTTTTTCCATACTCTCCAGAACGAGCTGGCGCCGAACCAGGTAAAAGTGAGTGTGAAAATAATTGCGACTGCTACACGGGCCGTGGTGGTTTGGCCGGCCCGGTAAAGGGCATATTCACGGAAAAAGGCGCCCGCTCCGATGAATGCTAAAGCCAGGAAAACAAAGCCTGTGACCTCGAGCCAAAGCTGACGCAGCACGCGTCCGAAGTGCGCAGCCGTAGTCCGTGCACCTTTTAGCACCGCGCTAACTGTCCGAGTCCGCCCGGCGTGCTGGGCCGCGATACGAGCTGCGATACTCAGTTTACGGACTGTCGACACATTCGCCATGAGCGTCGATTTTAACAGTGTTCGGGGTTACAATGACGTTGAGACGATGGTGGCGTCGCGCATCGGGCAACCGCAATCCGGCATCTGAGTAACTGATTACCGCTTACAGGGGGCCACGTGGACCAGCAGCTAAAGCAGTTGATGAAGGAACTGGGCGAGGCAATCAACGAATCGCTGGCCGACAGCGAGCAGATTGCCGAAGTGGTTTCTAAAATCAAAGACAGCGGGTACGACATTTTTCTGGTGCTGGAAGCGACGATTGGAGTGAGCAAGCCGGGCGAGAAGTCCGATGACAAGACCTCCATGGTGACCACGCTGACTACGAATCCCGAGTTCAAAATCAGCGATCAGGATCTCAAGTTCTTAAAATCGCTGCGCATCAAGATTGAGAACGACGCGGCTTAGCAGTCGTCGGTCTTCAGTCGTCAGTCTTCGGCGAATCCACTTTGCCCTCGTCCGCCCAGTTCCTGGGCTTCCTTCATGAATCATCATTTCTAATGTGGCGTTTGCGTCTCGGCTCTGGCCCGAAAGCTGATGGCTGATAGCTGACGGCTGCACTCCTGTGGTACAACCACGTCTTGCCTGACGCCGAAAAACCCGGACTGGTGCGCGTCATTGGTCGATGGAGCCTGGCCGCGCTGGTCGTTAATTCGATTATCGGCAGCGGAATTTTCGGCTTGCCCTCCGACGTCGCCAGACTCATAGGCCGGGCGAGCCCATGGGCAGTCTTGCTGGCGGGGGCGGCGGCGGGCGTCATCATGGCGTGTTTCGCCGAGGTGGCCTCGCAATTCACCCAGGCCGGCGGTCCTTATCTTTACGCTCGTGCCGCATTCGGTCGTTTCGTCGGCATCGAAATGGGCTGGATGCTTTGGCTGGTGCGATTGGCCGCGCCGGCGGCGACCGCAAACCTGTTCGTGATTTACTGCGGTGAGTTCTGGCCCCATGCCAGGGAACCCCTTCCGCGATTCCTGATTCTGACGTTTCTCTATGGCGTTCTGACGCTGATCAACTATCGCGGCGTGCGCGCCAGCACCCGGGTGAGTAATGTTTTCACCGTTGCGAAACTGGTGCCGCTCTTTCTGGTGGCGATTACGGGTTCGTTCTATCTGCTCGCAGGCCACAAAACTTCGCCGATATTGCCGGACGCAACCGGTGCCGGCGCGTGGCTGAAAGCCTGTCTGCTTCTCGTGTTCGCCTATGGCGGCTTCGAAACCGCGCTCACTCCCTTGAGCGAGGCTAAAAATCCGCGACGCGATGTGGCCTTCGCATTGTTCACCGCGCTGATCACCTGCACGCTGCTGTACTCGACCATCCAGTGGGTGGTCGTGGGTGTTCTGTCCGATCCCGCGCATAGCGAGCGCCCGCTGGCGGATGTGGCGCGGCTCGTATTCGGAAACGGCGGCGCGGCCTTCGTCTCGGTGGGCGCGTTGGTTTCGGTTTACGGCTATCTGAGCGCCAACATTCTGGGCGTGCCTCGAATCACTTTCGCACTGGCGGAGAACGGAGACTTCCCTTCCATCTTCGCGGCCATTCATCCCCGTTTTCGGACTCCGTATATTTCGATTCTTGCTTTCGCCCTGTTGAGTTGGCTTCTGGCACTGCTGGGAAGCTTTACCTGGAATGCGACTCTTTCCGCGGTGGCGCGGCTTCTTTACTACGGGCTGGTCTGCGCAGCATTGCCCGTGTTTCGCCGTAAGCAACCGGGAGCCGCCATGTTTCGCCTTCCCGGAGGAACTTTGTTTGCGATATTGGGAGTCGGGATCTGCGCGGTACTGATTACCGGTGTGAACCTGAGTGGATCGTTGATCCTGCTCGCCACCGCGCTGGTGGCCATGCTGAACTGGCTGCTGGTTAGGAACCGGCGCACAGGGACAACGCTTGTCCCCTGATTCTTGTATTGAAAGCGGTGAAACTGCTAGGCTACGCCGTCCCATGAAATTCCGTTTCCTTCTCCTGCTGCTTTGCGGCGTCAGTCTTCTCGCCCTGGCCCAGCAAAGCCCTTCTCCGGCGCCGGATTTCGTGATGGAGAAGGACGTCGCCGTTCCCATGCGAGATGCCGTCATCCTGCGGGCGGATGTTCTGCGGCCGCGAGACACGGGCGCGTTTCCGGTGCTGGTGTATCGCACTCCCTACGGCAAGGAACCGGCGCTGCTCGAATACACCACGTTCCGCCACGCGGTCGAACACGGATACGCTGTCGTTGTGCAGGATGTTCGCGGCCGTTACGCCTCCGGCGGCGATTTCCGTCCTTATGAGAACGAAGGCCGTGACGGCTTCGACACCATTGAGTGGGCTGCGCGACAACCCTGGTCGAACGGCGCGATTGGAACGTTCGGGCTTTCCTATCCGGGGGCGGTGCAGTGGCTGGCCGCAGTCGAGAATCCGCCACACCTCAAGGCGATGGTCCCGGCCATGACTTTTTCATCGGCGCAGAATTTCTTTTATGCCGGCGGTCTGTGGGACATGTCGTGGATCGAGTGGATATGGGACAACATTGCGCCCGACGTTCGCAGCAAAAGAAATCTGCCGGGACCGAAGACTCCTGACGAGGCGATTGCGGCATGGGATACGGCGGGGCCGAAGATGTTCAACACTCTGCCTTTGGATCAACTGCAGGAACTGCGCGGCATCGCTCCTTACTATTACGATTGGCTCACCCATCCCTACGACGATCCCTGGTGGGACTGGTGCGATTTGCGAAACAAATATGGCCGGGTGCATGCTGCTGTGCTCAATTTTTCGGGATGGTATGACGACAACTACGGTCCCGAGGGGGCAACGACGAACTTTGTCGGCCTGCTGCGGGCACGCGCTGGACCATCGGATCCTCAAACCCATCTACTGATCGGACCATGGGTACACGGCGTCGCGTCCACGGCGAAGACGAAGTCCGGCGAGCGCGAGTTTGGCCCGGCAGCAGCGGTTGACTATGACGAAATTGTTTTACGCTGGATGGACCACTATCTGCGCGGCGCTGCGAACGGAGTTGGGAACGAGAAACCTGTCCGCTATTTTGTAATGGGCGAAAACCGGTGGCACGAAGCCGATGCATGGCCACCGGCGTCGACGGCGACTTCCTACTATCTCGTGAGTTCGAAGCCGGGCGAGTTTCGTGGGAGCCTGTCCGCCAACTTGCCAAAGGAAAAGGAATCGTTCGCATCATTTCTTTCTGACCCAGCCAAGCCGGTCATCAATGCTTACAGTACCTCCGGAGCTCACGACTACCGGCAGTTAGCGGAGCGGCAGGGTCTTTTGACTTTCGACTCAGCTCCCCTGGAACAAGATACTGAAGTCACCGGTCCCATCCAGGCGCAGATTTATTTCTCGTGCGACGATTGCCGCGATACAGATTTGTGGGTACGGCTGCTTGATGTAGCTCCAGACGGCACGGCTTTCAACCTGATGAGTCCTGGGCTGGACGTGCTGCGAGCCAGCTATCGCGATCAGAAAAAAGGCCGGCAATTGCTCGCGCCGCATCGCCTGTACGTGCTGCGTCTCGACCATTTGATTACCAGCAACGTTTTTCGGAAAGACCATCGCATCCGCGTACAAATCTCGGCGACCTTTTTTCCCAATTTCTCGCGGAATCTGCAGTCGGGCGAATTGGAAAATTCGTCGGCAAAAATGCAGAAGGCGAATATTTCGATTTACACCGACCGCCGTCGACCTTCGCGTGTTATTTTGCCGGTCGTTTCCCGGCCGCTTCAAAGCAGTGCACGATAAATGGAAATTTGGAGGAGACCTTGCCCCAGCGAAACCGGGCTCGCCTGCTGCTCGTGGTCATTTGCCTGACAATGGCCTGTCTGCCCTTGGCTGCCCAGCGCGAGCCCGTGCTCAAGCAGATCAACGAGCCGCATCCCTACTACTTTCGCGAGATGTATTTGCCGCAGCTCACCACCGGGCCCAGCGCGGTGGCGTGGACTCCGGATTCCCGCGGCGTCGTTTATTCCATGGCGGGGTCGCTGTGGCAGCAGGCACTCGATTCGACGGTCGCGGAACAGATAACCTCAGGCCCGGGATACGACTATCAACCCGATTGCGAACCCGGCGGAAGCTGGGTGGTTTATTCGTCCTACGCCAAAGACGCAGTCGAGCTCTGGGCACTGAATCTTGAAACGAAACAGTCACGTCAGCTCACGACGGGCGGCGCGGTTGACCTCGAGCCGCGTTTTTCTCCGGATGGCAAGCGGATCGCCTTCGTTTCCACGTCATTCAATGGGCGCTTCCACATCTTCGTCGGGCAATTCAGCGAGGGTGAACTGAAAGACGTCCGGCGGCTGACGGGTGAGAATCGCAGCACTCTGCCTCGTTATTACTACAGCCAGTACGATCACGAAATCAGTCCAGCATGGTCGCCCGACGGAACAGAGATTGTTTT
This sequence comes from Terriglobia bacterium, assembly GCA_963822555.1. GTDB lineage: Bacteria > Acidobacteriota > Terriglobia > Terriglobales > Acidobacteriaceae > JAIQFF01. The sequence continues at coordinate 1,479,691 of CAWGHY010000001.1, read as the reverse complement.
CGTCTCGAACCGGGGCCACATCTATGGCACCGGCGGCTTCTGGCGCATGAAAGCGGAACCGGGCGCGGAAGCACGCGAAATTCATTACGAAGAAACTACCTGGAAAGCGCGTCCGGATTTTTCGCCTGACGGAAAACGCATCGTCTACGCTTCGTATCTCGGGCAGCAGTGGCACCAGCTTTGGGTGCTGCCGTCTCAAGGTGGCGACGCGTTTCCACTTTCCTATGGCGATTTCGACAATGTCGGACCCCGCTGGTCGCCAGATGGAAAGCGAATAGCATTCATCTCGAATCGCGGCGGCAACACTTCGTTGTGGACACAGACAGTTCCCGGCGGCGCACAGACCCAACTCGTTCCCAAAGGGAAACGTTATCTCAAGCCGATGGGCCAGCTCAGCATCGCCGTGTTGGACCAGGCCGGGCATCCCACGGCGGCGCGCATTTTCATCGTGGCTGCAGATGGCCGGGCCTACGCTCCCGACGATGCCTGGATGAACGCGGATGACAACTTCGTGCGCTCCGAGCGGCGGTTTGAGGCGCACTACTTCGACAGCTCAGGCAATGCCGAATTGACTCTTCCGGCAGGGCCAGCGCAGGTCGAAGTGATGAAGGGCTTCGAATATCGCTTCGTGCAACAAACGGTCACCATTAGTTCCGGACAAAAATCGAGTCTAACGGTTCGGCTGCGGCCGCTCGATGTTCCCGACGATGCGGGATCGCACTGGGTCAGCGGCGACGTTCATGTGCATATGAATTATGGAGGCACGTATCGCAATACGCCGGCTCATCTGGTGAGCCAGGCGGCAGCCGAAAACTTGCCGATAGTCGAAGATTTGGTGGTGAACAAGGAACAGCGTATTCCTGACATCGCATACTTCAGCCCGAAGCCCGATCCGGCTTCGACGATCACGAATCTCCTGCTTCATGGCCAGGAATTTCACACCAGCTATTGGGGACACCTTGGCCTGCTTAATCTCACCCAGAATTTTATTCTGCCGGGTTACGCGGCTTATCCCAACACCGCCGCGGCCAGCTTGTTCCCGGCCAATGCCAACGTTGCGGACATCGCGCATGCACAGCACGGGGTGGTGGGCTACGTTCATCCTTATGATTCAATCCCCGACCCCGCAACGGACGCATCCGTGTCCCACGAACTGCCGGTCGATCTTGCGTTGGGCAAGGTGGACTACATTGAAGTCACCGGGTTCGCGGAGCATAAATCTACGGCTGCGGTCTGGTACCGCCTGCTGAACTGCGGGTTTCACCTGCCGACCGGAGCCGGCACCGATGCCATGGCCAACTATGCATCGTTGCGCGGGCCGGTGGGATTGAATCGGGTATATGTCAAAGTTCCTGCAGGTCCGCTCAATATAGGAGTTTGGCTAGATTCCCTGAAGCGTGGCCGAACTTTCGCGAGCAACGGACCTTTGCTGGGATTCTCGCTGGCAGGCAAACAAGTCGGTGACGAACTATCGTTACCGGCGGGCGAGAATAAAGTGAAGTTCACATCCTGGCTGCGTTCGTTCGTCCCTATCGATCATCTCCAGGTCATCTGCAATGGTGACTTGGTGCGCGACTTGAAGCTGAGCGGCGACGGTGAGACTGCGAACGTCGAGGATACGATTCCGATCTCGCGTAGCGGATGGTGCCTGCTTCGGGCCTGGAGTGAGAAAGCTGAGCACCCCATTCTCGACATGTATCCGTACGCGACGACCAGTCCGATCTACGTGAAGGTTGCGGGGTCGAATCCAAAACCCGCCGCGGACGCCGCTTACTTCATCGGGTGGATTGATCGCATGATCGACGCTGCCCAGTCGAACACAGATTGGAACACAGAGGCGGAGAAGACTGCCGTTCTTGAGCTGCTGACCTCGGCCCGGAAAATCTACGAAGGGATGCAATAACTCAACCACGGAGGACGCGGAGGACATCCTTAGATCCGAGTCTCGGCGCTTTCCAACTGCAACAGCGCTTCTTTGCGCTTCACTCCCCAGCGGTATCCGCCCGTGTCTCCGCTCTTCTGGACCACGCGGTGACAGGGAATGGCCACCGCTACCGGATTGGTAGCGCAGGCACGGGCTACGGCACGACTCGCGGTCGGCTGTCCGATCGCTTTTGCGACCTCGCCGTAGGATCGAGTTGCGCCGAAGGGAATCGCCTGCAACTCCGTCCATACTTTCCTCTGGAATGCCGTTGCCTGAATATCGAGCGGGAGCGAGGAGCGCAATTTGTGACCATGCATCTGGCGCAGCAGGTTATCTTTCCAGGTCTGCAAAGCTGCGTCATCGCGCCGCCGGACGGCGAAGGGAAATTCGTGCCGGAGGCCATGCTCGAGTTCATCATCCGAGTCCGCGAACTGGATGGTACAGATCCCCTTGTCGGTAGCGGCGATCAGCATGCGTCCCAGCGGCGAATCGGTACAGGTGTAGCGAATGGGCGCCGCGATCGCGCCTCGACGATACTTGTCCGGAGTCATTCCCAGTTGCGAGGCGGTACGCTCATATAAACGGCTGCTGGAACTGTAACCGGCGTCGTACATCGCGCGCGTGACCGAGTGGCCGGCCTGCAGATTGCGTTTAAGCTGATTCATGCGGCAGGAATCGGCGTAGGCGCGCGGCGAAATGCCGAGTACGGCTTTGAATGATCGCTGGAGATGGAATGGACTCTGGCGGAATTCCGATCCCAGCCGGCCGAGGGTGACCGGTTCATCGAGATGGCGCTCGATGTAGCGGCAGACTGCCTTCACCATCTCCGCCTGCTCGTTGCCGCCAATCGCTTTCGGTCGGCAACGCAGGCAGGCACGATAGCCCGCTTTCTCAGCTTCATCGGCCCTGCGGAAAAAAGTGACGTTTTCCCGGCGTGGACGGCGAGACGGGCAGGATGGACGGCAATACACTCCGGTTGAGGAGACGGCAAAGACAAAGCTGCCGTCCTGATTGGCGTCGCGAGCCAGGACTGCATTCCACTGACTCTCGTCAGCCCGATGGACGTTGCTGCGTGCCATGTCGTCGGTAGCGGTCGGATTGAGTATCGCATTGGCTGTCATAATGCCCAAAGCTTAAGCCTGAGTGCCGGGGTGGACTATCCGGATCTTGCGGCCAAAGTGATTTCTCCGGCGCGTATGCAAATATGAAACCTGTACTGCTGGGTTCGGCTGTTATCTTGCTTTCGTCACTCTCTATGATGAGCCAGGCTATGCCGTCGTCGCGGTGCGCTACGAGCTCTTCCGAGATCGTCGCCTCCTACGTTACTACTAAGATAAATCTCGATGCGCGCCAGTCCGCGCCGGAATGGCAAAAGGCTCAGCCCATCGTCTTCTGTTCGGACTGGCAGGGAAAGAATCCTGACCAGCAGCTGGAGACCGAGGTCCGAGTTTTGTGGTCCTCACAAACGCTTTATATGAGGTTCGAATGCCGCTACCGCGAGCTGTTTCTCTTCGAGGACTCCGATAGCAACGGGCGCCGGGACCACTTGTGGGACCGCGATGTCGCGGAAGCATTCTTACAACCGGATCCGGCGCGAGAACGCTACTACAAAGAGTTCGAGGTGAGTCCCAACGGAATGTGGATCGACCTGGATATTTTTCCGGGCGGCCTCGCGGATCTCAAGAGTGGCATGAAGCGATCGGTGTTTCTCGACGTCACGAGGCAACGCTGGATCGCCGAATTGGCCATTCCGCTGATTGCGCTGACTTCGAATTTCGATCCCCAGGCAATTTGGCGAGCCAACTTTTACCGGGTTGAGGGGAAGAAAGAACCTCGAAGCTATCTGGCGTGGCGGCCAACTGGTACGCCTGTGCCGAACTTCCATGTTCCAGCTGCGTTTGGGCAGTTGCGATTTGCGGAAGGTAAATAGAAACCAACCAGTTTTTGGTTTCTGGTCTGGTTCTTAGTGCGTCAGCGGTCGCAATGACCCTAATACCGCAGAGATGCCCGCACGCTTGCGCAATTCGGTGAGAATGGCGCTGGCGGCATTCTGATATGTCTTGCTGGGATCGGAGGGGTCGGACCAGACCGCCTCGTAAATCACCCTGGTGGCCTCGATCAAGTCCATGTGTAGCGACGCTTCCAACAGGTCCACGCGCTGTTGCAGCCGCATGTAGCAATTCTGGCACACTTCAGCCGGCTCGAAGGCGTCCTGGTGATTTCCTTCCAGACTGCAGCCCGCATTTTTGTCTGCGTCGGTCTGAGCCACCTCTATTTGAGCCGCAAAAGACTTGGATTGGAACTCGCGCAGAAAACGCTCGCGTTCTTCTTCCAAAGCTGCGTCATCCGGCGCGGGTAAAGCAGTTTCCGGAACGTTCGGAACAGCACCGCCCGCCGCTTCGACAACTGGCGAAACCCGTTCCGCACTCTTGCAGACCGGACACATGGTCAAGTCAGCGGCGTAGTATGTCTTGCACTTCACGCAGGGCAGACCATATCCGATTCGCCGGGGCCCGAGCTCGGAAGGAAGACTGTCCATCGAAGTCGTGGCGCGCTGAAAACCGGTCTCGGGAAGAATGGTCGACGGAATCGAACTGGTATTGGCAGGCTGCGGTTGGGTTGCAGTGTTCATCAGATTTGCTCCCGAGGCGAAGTGACTCGCGCCCTGATTTCAAAGCCATTCTAGGTCGGGTTGGCCGGATCGCCGACGCACGACAGTTCATGTGCGATATTGCCCTATCGTGCGCATCAACTATCGGACCAAAGAATCCGCGAAAAGCCTATACCGGCTGCATTTTGATTGGGTTTACTTCCCGTTCTGGGACTTCAGATCCAACGGCTTAGCCGGGCTCGAGGCCTGCATGAGCTTCAGAAGTTCGCGTTTGCGGGTGCGATAGAGGTCCTGTGCAGGCTCGAGGCGAGCCGCAGTATCCAGTTCCGCGAGCGCGGCGTCATAATGCCGCATGCTCATCAGACACGCCGCCAGGTAGTAGTGGTTGTTGGCCGTGGGTTGCAGACGCAACGCCTGCCGAAACTCGATTTCCGCCGCCTGGAAGTCGTCACCGCTGAACAGCGCGGTCGCTAGATAGTGATGGGCCAGAGGGGAATCGGGATCTAGCTGAACCGCCAGACGCAATTCACGTACAGCCTCAGGCTGGTGGTGCATCAGAAGTAGGGTCTGTCCCAGATAGCGGTGCTCGTCCGGACCGGTCGGATTCTGCAAAATGGCGGCGCGAAGTTCTACGATCGCGGATTCGTAGTCCCGCCTGGACATGAGCGCGCGCGCCAGGCAGCTGTGCCCATTCTGCCAACCTGGGTCCCGGCGGAAGAGTTCGCGGAACTCAGTGATGGCGGCGCTATAGTCGCCCTTGTCGCAGTAAGCGTTGCCCAGATTGCTTCGAACCACGGAGTCGTCCGGCGCCAGGCGTTTGGCTTCGAGGTATTCCGCGATCGCGCCGTCGAAACTCTTGAGGTCGTGCAATAACATCCCCAGATTGTTGTGGGCCTCCCAGAGCTGGGGATTCAACACCAGCGCCTTGCGGTAAGCGGCGGCTGAGGCGTCTATGTCGCCCTTGTCGGCAAGGGTCATCCCCAGGTCGTAGTACACATCGGCGTTGTTGGGTTCGCGGGCAAGCGACTCCTGGAAGGCGTGGACGGAGGCGGCATACTGCAAGTTGGCGTACAAAGCGAGCCCGAGAAAACGATAGGCCTCGGCGTTCCGCGGGTCGATGCTCAAAGCGGTGCGAGCTTCGTCGATGGCACTATTCGCATCGTCCGTGCGGTAGAGGATATAGGCCGAACGGCTGTGAACATCGGAGAGGCCCGGCATCAGCTGTTGGGAATTCTGGTAGGCAGAAAGCGCCTCGTCCCAGTCTTCCTGCTGCTGGTGAACATAGCCCAGGGCGAAGTACAGTGAGGCGTTCCCGGGATCGGCAGCGATCAACTTCTGCAATAGAGATTGACCTTCCTGATACTTCTTCTGTTGTATCAACTCACCCGCATGAGCGAGCGGCGCGGGACAGACCGCGGCGTCCAATTGATCCGGATCGGAAGAAATTGAGCCCGCGGCGGTCGCCCGCAAATTCTCCAGCAAAGCCGGCGGCGCCCCGGCGGCCAACAAAGCCCGCGAGGTGGTCGCATTAAGGGAAAAATCGATTCCTCGCTGCTGGGCAAGGCGGGTGAGCCGCTGGCTCGACATTCCACCAGCAGTCCACGCCATGAACTGAGTGCAATTTATACGATCGGGATGGTTCGGCTGGGCAGAGGCGGATGCCGCGAAGAGGGTAAACAACAGAAACAAAAGGGTCTGACGGCGCACTCCGACTCCTTCGCCGGGGGACAGAATTCACCGGCGGCAATTGGCAACATAGAACTCCAAGGAGTAGCCGGATAGATCACGGAGGTAATTGGCCTTCGGCCTATTTCAGGCTGGCCGGTGGGAAAGTTGACGTAGATAGCCGCTTTCGATAGTGTTGGATTTGCTGCCAGCTTCAGGCGGCGGAGGATTTCATGTTCGAAGGCCTGTTTCAACCGATGCATCTGCTGGTGATCTTTTTTATCGCGCTGCTGGTGTTCGGTCCCAAGAAGCTTCCTGAATTGGGCAAAGGGATTGGCGAAGGTATTCGCGCGCTGAAAGACAGCATGAAGGAAGGCGCGACCGAGCCGGCACCGACCGTCGCTGCCGAAGTTAAGACCGCAGCTCCGGCGGACGCTTCCAACCGGCCCAGCTAAATTTCTGCGTCGCCGCTTCGACTCTCGGGGAATGCCGTATCACTCGGATAGTATTTCCCCCTAATCCACTCCTGCGGTTTTTGTAGTTACCATTTTGCTCTTGCCCTAACCTCTCATATAATCCCTTGTTCGCAATCCACGCGCATTACTGTAAGTAAGAATGAGCGACTCAAGCAGTTGGTGATTCCCTGCTGTGATCCTCTTCTTCTCCTTCGCGCTCGACGGCCATTCAAGTAGCCATGAATTGATCCATGATTTCTGAAGCCCAAATTTTTGGAGGAACACGTGTCTAAACTAGAAGTGCTAGCGCTCATTTTCGTTTGCTTATGCCCCGCATCCCTGCTCGCCGATCAGATCGTACTGAAGAATGGCGATCGCCTGACCGGAACCATTGAGCAGTCCGACGACAAGGCGTTGGTCATCAAGACGGAATTCGCCGGCGAGGTCACCGTGCAGTGGGCGGCCGTCGATGAAATCACCTCGACGCAGCATTTGTTTGTCACTTTGAACGACGGCAAGACGGTTGCAGGGACGGTAACCACTTCCGACGGCAATCTGGCGGTGGTCACCGCTAATCAGGGTACGGTTACCGAGCCCAAAGCGGCGGTCGCCAAGTTGTTCGGCGAGGCGCAGCAGGCCGCTTACGAAAAATCGCTGCATCCCGGCCTTCTGGAGGGATGGAAGGGGGGAGCCAACGTCGGATTTGGACTCACCCGCGGCAACAGCCAGACCAAGAATCTGGATATCGCTTTCACTGCCGATCGCAAGACCCTGCATGATCACCTGGGCTTGTACACCAACAGCCTCTACGCGACCAACGACGCTCCCGGCGCAACGCCCGCAACCACGGCGAACGCGGTGCAAGGCGGAATTCGTTACGATCACGATTTCACCCCCCGGCTGTTCGCTTATGTAGGCGCCGACTTTCAGACCGACGCTCTGCAGACTCTGGATCTTCGCTCCGTTTTTGGCGGTGGCTTGGGTGTTCACGTAATCAAGAACGATCGCACTACAGTGGACCTGCTGGGCGGCCTCAATTACACGCGCGAGAAATATTCGCTGCTTCCGAGCCGCAGCTTTGCGGCCGCGTCGGTGGGCGAAGAACTCAGCCAAAAGCTGGGGATGAACACAGTGCTCACTGAAAAGCTTTACTTTTTCCCTGACCTCAACGATACCGGAGAATATCGCGGCACCTTCAATTTCGGCACCGTGACCAAGATCAGCAAATGGCTGGGATGGCAAACCGCCTTCGGGGATATCTACGTGACGAATCCCCCAGCCGGGGCCAAACAGAACGATATTCTGCTGACCACCGGACTGAATTTCTCGTTTACACACTGAGTGCCGAAAAGCTCCCAGGGTTCCTCCCGAACGCAGACCTAGCACTGGCCGCGCTTGTTGGTGGCGGCCAGCGTGGCGGCGTCGTACAATCGGCAAGCACGCCAGCCCGTTGTTCTGGAGGCGATCATGCCTAGCCGCATTGCGCTGGTTTTCCTGTCCGTTCTTTTTCTCTTCGCTCCCCAGGTCGGTGCCAAAAATAAAAAGAAGCAGCTGCTTCCCGACTATGTGTTGCAGGCGCAAAGAGTGTTGGTGGTGATTCATCCCGACGCGGGCGAAGCCCTGACCAGCCCCATGGCCAATCGCACCGCCCAGGACGAGGTAGAGAGAGCCATCACGAAATGGGGAAGATTCCAGCTGACAACCGATGCGCGAGATGCCGAATTGATTATTGCGGTCCGAAAGGGGACCAGGAACGGGCCGGTGATCATGCATTCGCCCGCGGACAACCGTCCCGTCATCCTTCAGCCCGGCAATAATGGAGATGTTCGGGCGGGGCAGCAAACCGGCCGGCCTCCCGACCTGACCATGCCCACACCTGGCGACATGGGGGACAGGGGGCCGCAACTCGGCAATCAGATCGGCTCGTCCGACGATACTTTTGAGGTCTACATGGGAGGAGGCGAGTATCCCCTCGATTCTCCGCCGCTCTGGCGCTATATCGCTAAGGATTCCCTGAATGCACCTCAGGTCCAGGCAGTCGAACAATTCCGCAAAGCGATCGAAGAGTCTGAAAAGCAGCGTCACAAACCTTGAATCGTTCACACTTCTCAATCATGAAAAGGATTCTGTTGTGGCTGTGGGCAGGATTTGCCATTTCGCTGACGCTTGTGTCGCATGCACCGGCGCAGGAATCTTTGTACGACCAGCCGTGGCGGCCGCAGTACCACTTCACCCCTCCGAAGAACTTCATGAACGACGCCAACGGGACCGTCTTTTACAAAGGCGAGTACCACCTGTTTTACCAATACAACCCCGAAGGCAACGTCTGGGGACACATGAGTTGGGGGCACGCTATCAGCACCGACCTGGTGCACTGGCAGAACCTGCCCATTGCTCTGCGCGAAGAAGCGGGACTTTACATGGTGTACTCCGGCAGCGCGGTGGTCGACTGGAACAATAGCAGCGGCCTGTGCCGGAATCCCGATCCCATGGACCATTCCTGCCTGATTGCAATCTACACCGGGGCATACAAAGACCGGCAGAAACAACACATTGCATTCAGTAACGACCGAGGCCGAACCTGGACGAACTATACCGGCAATCCTGTGGATGACCTCGACGCTCCAGACTTTCGCGATCCCAATGTCTTTTGGTATGAGCCCCAGCATAAGTGGGACATGGTTTCGGTGCTGGCCGATGAAAGAACGCTCGTCATCTTTGATTCGCCCGATCTGAAACATTGGACCAAACGCTCCACCTTCGGCCCGGCTGGAGATACCGCGGGACAATGGGAGTGCCCCGACCTCATCGAGTTGCCTGTCGAGGGCTCGAGCGAAAAGAAGTGGGTGCTGATCATCAATCGCAATCCCGGAGCGCCGGCCGGCGGCACCGGGGTTCGCTACGTGATCGGAAAGTTCGACGGCACAAACTTCACCAGCGAAATTCCGGACACTCCCGCACTCTGGGCCGATTGGGGGAAGGATTTCTACGCCACTAACACCTGGAACGATGTGCCTTCGAGCGATGGACGGCGCTTATGGATCGGCTGGTTCAGCAACTGGCAATACGCGAACGTCGAGCCGACTGTGCTCTGGCGGGGAGCGCAAAGCATTCCGCGCACGCTCAAGCTGCGCCGCTATGCCGACGGGCTACGTTTGGTTCAGCAACCGGTGCGGGAACTGGAAGGGCTCAGGCACGAAAAACTTCGCGTCGTCAGCGCCAGCGTGGAAGAAGTAAACCGGAAAATCCGGGAGAGCGGGACCAAGGGAGAAGTTTACGAGTTCGAGGCCGAGCTTCGCCCTGGGCAGGCCAATGATATCGGTTTTCGGCTGCGCAAGAGTAAGGATGCCGAAACGCTGATAGGCTTCGACGTCCTCCACCGCGAAGTCTACGTTGACCGCACACGATCAGGCGCGGTGTCGTTCAGTAAAGACTTCCCCGGACGTCACGCAGCCGGGCTGGAGCAGAACCCGAGCATCAAGCTGCACGTATTCGTTGACCGCTCCAGTGTGGAAGTATTCGCCAACGACGGAGAACGCGTTCTCTCCGAGCGTATCTATCCCCCGCCGGGCAGCGATGGCATCGAGCTTTATGTCCTCGGTGAAGGCGCGAAAATTGTCTCCTTCACCCTGTGGGATCTGAATTCCATCTGGCACTAGAAAGAACAATTGCCGGATTAACCCTGTCTATTTCCTAAAATGACTTAGGTTTACGAAACTTTACAGTTGTTGACTGAGTTTTTACCAGTTGCCCGAGTACAGCAGTGTTGAATGTATTAATGGTTCCCGTAAATTGCAGGCGCCACTCCCCATGATCAGCGGTACCAAATTCATTCGGGATGTTCCGTGTACCCACTTCAAGATGAGGCTCGTCGCTGCGTGGTGCCTCGCTTTCCTCTTGCTGATCGCGACAAGTTCGATAGGGCAGGACGCGCCTGCGCCCGCAACCTTCGCCATCACCGGCATGGTCAGATCGGGAAATACGCCGATTCCCGGAGCGACGGTTACCGCCACCAATTCTGCGACGCGGGAAAAAACAGCTACCTCGACCGACACGAATGGCTCTTATACCCTGCAGGTCTCGCAAGGCAAATACGAGCTGAGCGTCGAAATGCCAGCGTTTGCTCCTACGACGCGAGAGATAGTTCCCACCGAGCCCAGCACTCATGCCGACCTCGAATTGACCTTGCTCTCACGAACCCAGGCGGCTCGGACGCAGCAAGCGGCGCGCCCGCCGCAGCGGCCTGCGACGGCCGGAGCAAATCGTGGATTTCAAAGCCTGGCCGTGATGCAAGGAATGGCCGGCGCTGACAGCGGCAATGGCAGCGCCGCCGAACAGATTGTTCCTTCAGGAATGCTGATTCCAGGCATTGCACCCGACTTTGCAACCGAGTCGGTCGCGTTTTCGGGAAGCAGTTCGGGTGTGGGTATGTTCGGCATGAGCACGGACGAACTCGATCAGCGGATGCGAGAAGGTCAAAACCAAGGTTTTGGAGCCGGCGGCGGGGGTGCGGGTGGACCCGGCGGTGGCGGACCCGGCGGCGGTCCTGGCGGCGGAGGCGGCTTCGGGGGCGGGTTTGGCGGCTTCGGCGGAGGCGGAGGGCGGGGCGGTCCCATGGTTTTGGGCGGCGGCAGAGGCCGGTACGATATCAATCGTCCGCATGGCTCGGCTTACTATTCGGTCGACGACGCCGCGCTCGACGCCGCACCTTATGCTCTTACCGCCAGCCCGGAAGAAAAAGCCAGCTACATCCGGCAGCGCTTCGGCGTCTCAGTGGGCGGGCCGTTGAATATTCCGAAAATCTACAACGGTGGCAGCAAGACGTTTTTCTTTTTGAACTACAACGGTGCAAGGGGCAGTTCGCCCTTTGACGCTTTCTCCTTTGTGCCCACGGTTGCCGAAAGAGCGGGCGATTTTTCCGGAGTGTCGGGCATCACGCTCATCAATCCCAGCAATGGATCGCCTATCCCGGGGAATAACTTCCAGAATGCCGGAATCGCCATCAATCCCATTGCGCTGGGGCTGTTGAAATTTATCCCCTTACCCAACGTGACGGGAGGAGCGCCCAACGCACCCAATTTTCATTTTGTGACCTCGTCGCTCAACGACAGCGACGACTTGAACATCCGTCTGAATCAGACCCTGGGCGGAGCCACCAGCCCACGAGGGCGGGGGCAACGCGGACAGCGCGGCCCGCGCAATAATTTGAGCTTCGGTTTCCATTACCACTCTGCCAGCGCGAACCTCACCAATCCTTTCCCCAGCGTCGGCGGCAACACCCATACCCGCAGCTTCGATGTACCCGTCGGCTACGTGCGAACCTTCGGCAAAGTGGTCAACAACGCCCGCATCGATTTCAACCGCTCCCGAACCAGCACGCAAAATCTGTACGCCTTCAATCAGGACATTACGGGGAATCTTGGCATCACCGGAGTTTCCACGAACCCGTTTGACTGGGGACCGCCCAACCTGGCCTTCACCCACTTCGGCAGCCTAAACGACACCAATCCGCAATTGCTGCGCAACCAGACCTGGACCTTCACCGACAACCTGATCTACAGGCACGGAAAACACACCTGGCGCTGGGGCGGCGACTTCAGGCGGATCGACATAAATACCGAGACCGATAGCAATGCGCGCGGCACTTTCACTTTTACCGGCCTGAACAGCGGCTATGACTTTTCCGACTTCCTGCTGGGACTCCCGCAGTTGACCTCAGTTCAGTTCGGCAACAACAACTACCATTTCCGCGGCGATTCGTGGGACCTTTTCGTACAGGACGAATGGCGTCTGCGCGGCAACCTGTCTTTGAACCTGGGCGTGCGCTACGAATACTTCTCGCCCTTTTCAGAAGAGAACAACCGCATCGTGAACCTGGACTTGCCACCGAGTTTTACTGCCCCGCCGGTCCCGGTAGAGGCGGGTCAAGTTGGGCCGTACAATGGCCAGCTTCCAGCAACGCTGGTGCGCCCCGATCGCAACAACTTCGCTCCCCGCCTCGGGCTGGCCTGGAAACCTTTGCCCAACACGGTGGTTCGCGCGGGATACGGCATCAACTACAACACCGCCGCCTATCAAAGCATTGTGCAGAATATGGCATTTCAACCGCCCTTCTCGACCACCGCGACCAACGCCCAATCAGCCACCACCATACTCACGCTGCAAAATGGGTTTCCGCCGGTGCCTCCCGGTTCGATCACCAACAATTTCGGCGTGGATCCCAACTATCGGCTGGGCTACGTGCAGATCTGGAATCTTGACGTACAGCAACAGATTCGGCCGACTTTAATCATGAATCTGGACTACACCGGCACCAAGGGCACGCGCCTCGATATTCTGGAAGCGCCCAACCGCACCGCGACCGGAGTCCTCTTCCCCGGAGTTCAGCCCTTTTATTTTGAGGACTCGTTGGCAGATTCGACCGCCAACGCGCTTTCGGTTCGAGTGCTCAAACGATTGCAGGGAGGTTTTTCGGTTGGCGGCCGCTACACCTTCTCGAAATCTCTCGACAACGCCTCCACCATTGGGAGCGGCGAGCCGCTGGTAGCGCAGGGCGCCGGACGCACCAGCGTTTCCGGGGTTACGAATGTCGCGCAGAATGCGTTCGACCTCTCGGCTGAGCGCGGCTTGTCCAGCTTCGACCAGCGCCATAACTTTACCGCCAACTATTTGTGGGAGCTTCCCTTTGGTCACGAACGGCGATGGCTGTCAGGTAAGACTCCGCTGCGAGCCATACTGGGAGACTGGAACTGGAGTGGTGACTGGACCTTCGCATCGGGATTGCCCTTCACTCCCCGCATCCTGGGCAACGTGTTGGACGTGAGCCAGGGTGTGAACGGCACGACTCGGGCGAACGTGGTTCCGGGCCAACAGGTAAGCGTGCCCGATCCTTCCATCGCGGAGTGGTTTAACACGGCGGCATTTGTCGCTCCCACCGGGCCTTTCGGCGATGCGCGCCGGAATAGTATTGAAGGGCCGGGCAGCCGGTTGTTCGACATGGCATTCACCAAGATTTTTCCGATGAGCGAATCCCGATTTCTGGAGTTCCGGGCTCAGTTCTCGAATGTATTCAATACTCCGCAGTACGTCGGGATCGATACTGTGATCAATTCGCCGACCTACGGCCGCGTAATTTCAGTAGGGCCCATGCGTTCTCTGCTTCTGACCGCGAGGTTCAGATTCTGATGCGAGTCAACTCCAAATGCGGACACACACGCCGGGCCGGCGAGGATGCCCATCGCTCCATCGTTGCCTCGACGCTAGTCGTGCTGATGTTGTGCACGGGAATGACTTCGCAACAGCCTTCCAGCGAGTACACCTTCAAATCCAGGAGCGAGCTGGTGCTGGTGAACGTAACCGTGCGCGACCGGAATGGCAACCCGGTGCGCGACCTAAAACGCGAGGACTTTACGGTTCTCGAAGACAACAAGCCGCAGCAGGTCATTTCTTTCGATCTGGAGAATACCGATGCCGTCGTCTCCACTGCCGCGACCGAAGCGGCTTTGCTCCGCCCAGCTCCCACAAACAATACCGACGTTGCGACCGTGCTCACCACCCGCCCGTTGAAGGACCGCCGGCTGATCATCCTGTTTTTCGATCTCAGCGCCATGCAACCGGACGAAATCGACCAGGCCACGACCGCGGCCCAAAACTATGTGGACAAACAGATGGTTCCCGCCGATCTGGTCTCCGTGGTCTCGTTGGGAAGCCAGCTCAGTGTGAACCAGGATTTCACCTCCGATCGGGCGCTGCTGAAAAAAGCCCTCGATTCATTCAGTCTCGGTGAAGGTTCGGGCTTTGAAGAGGGAAGCACAGGCACAACCGAAGGCACCGCCGAAACCGGCGGCTCGTTCACGGTGGACGACACCGAATACAACATTTTCAATACCGATCGCCGGCTGCAGGCGTTGCGGTCGATCGCCGACAAACTGGTCTCCATCGACGAGAAAAAATCCCTGATCTATTTTTCGAGCGGCATGGACCGGACTGGTATCGAGAATCAGTCGCAGCTGCGCTCCGCGACCAACGCCGCGGTGCGAGCCAACATGGCGATTTACACTCTGGATGTTCGCGGCTTACAGGCCCTGGTGCCGGGCGGCGAAGCCCAGAATGCCAGCTTGCGCGGAACTTCTCCTTATTCTGGAAAGGCCGTAGCCAGCGCCTTCGACTCGAACGCCACTACCCAGGAGACGTTGGTCACGCTCGCCGGGGACACCGGCGGACGCGCATTCCTTGACTCGAACGATTTGGGCCGCGTCTTCACCGGCGTGCAGCAGGACACTTCTCTTTACTATCTCCTGGGGTATCACAGCACGAACCCGGCGCGCGACGGCCGCTTCCGACGCATCACCGTGCGCGTCAACCGGCCCGGAGTCAAAATCGATTTCCGCCGCGGGTACTATGCTCCCGCGGATTTCCAGCATTCCACTCGCGACGATCGCGAACGCCAACTGGATGAGGAACTCGCATCGGAACTCCCGACTACCGATCTGCCGGTGTATTTATCCGCGGCTTACTTCCGCATCGCCGACCGCAAGTTCTATGTGCCGGTCTCGGTGGTTGTCCCGGGTTCACAGATTCCCTTCACCCATAACAACGATCAGGACCGGGCCACGCTGGATGTTCTGGGCATCGTGACCGACCCGGAAAAACGTCCGGTGGGACAGATACGGGACACCGTGAAGGTGAATCTCAACACATCGCAGCTCGTGCAACGCAAGAACGTGCAATACAACAGCGGCTTTGTCTTGCCGCCCGGAACTTATCATCTGAAATTTGTTGTACGCGAAAACCAGAGTGGGCGCCTGGGTTCATTCGAAACCGATCTTACGGTTCCGGACCTGAAATCGGCGCCGGTGAAAATGAGCTCGATCGTGCTGGCGAACCAACTGCAACCGGCGAGCAAGCACAAGACTGACAATCCACTGGTGCGTGACGGTTCCGAGGTGATCCCCAGCGTCACCCACGTCTTCTCCTCTGGACAACACCTGTACTTCTATTACGAGGTCTACGACCCGGCGCACGCCACTACGAATGCGAACGCACCGGCGGGCGGCGGCAACGGTGCGGCCATCCGCTTGCTGACCAATGTGGCTTTTTTTCGCGGAAACAACAAAGCCTACGAAACTCCTCTGCTCGAGAGCGCACAATTGAATGCGCCGGACCGCAAGGCTGCGGTCTTCCAACTCGACGTGCCCCTCACCCAGCTAAAGCCAGGTTTCTACACCTGCCAGGTCAATGTCATCGACGATGCCGCCGGGCAATTCCGCTTCCCGCGCCTGGCGCTGTTGGTTCGCCAATAGAGCCCGCGCCGTTGATCGTTGGCCGTTGGTCGTTGATCGTTGGCCATTGGCCTTAATGCCACCCTTCAGCGATCTCCTGTCCGGATAGGGGCCAACGACCAAAGGCAAACGTCCAACGACGCCTTTGCCTTCCTTGCGCTATAATGTTGAACCTGAGTTGCAATAAGGACTGCCATGCCATTACCCGAGACCGAGATCCCTGGACGCTTGCAGGCTGAACTGATGTCGCGCGGACTGCGCATGACCCGTCAGCGCCGTACCATCCTTAGCGTGGTGGAAACTGCCAAACAGCACCTCGATGCCAGCCAGTTGTTGCGACGGGCGCGCCGGATTGATCCCCAGATTGATCGTGTGACCGTCTATCGCACTCTCGGGCTGTTGAAGCGACACGGACTCATCGACGAGCTCGACCTCATGCATATGCAGGGCGAGAAGCACTTTTATGAACGGCGCCCGCAGCGAGACCACATCCACATGGCCTGTCTGCGCTGCGGCAAGATCACTGAATTCGAAAGCGATCTCTTCGACCGACTGAAGGGCCAAATTCAGAGAGACTGCCGCTTCCACATCGTGGTGACCCGGCTTGAGGTGGGGGGCTACTGCGCGCAGTGCCGCACCACGGAGCAAGCCAAAGATTAGGTTTCCGAGGTTGCTGTCTTAGGCTCCTAAGGTTTTTCCCTGCCCTCCCTCTGCTCGTTCCACTCGGCAACTTCCACGAATTGCATGTAGTTGCAACTGAAATGCAACATGACTCAATTGACAACCAGATTGATCAGTCCACCGGCACCGGGCGTTTGAAGGCGATGTTCAATAACCATTCGCAAGTAAATGGTTAAACTTCGCTCGGGATGCCGGAGTTAGTGCCGGTGCCCATGGCGGTGCGGATGAGAATGAAGTTCGCCGGGGGTGTGCGCGTGACGATGAGCGTGGATGAGATTCGTGTCCAGTAGCAGCGCGTGATCGTTCAGAATTTCTGACGGTGTGCCGGTTGCGACAATGCGGCCATGCTGGAAAACGTGGCAGGTGTCCGCTATGTCCTCGACCAGGTCGAGATCGTGAGTGGCGGTGACCACCGTCTTCTTGCCGCCGCTGCAACTGACCAGAAAGTCGATCATGTGGCTCTCGCTCTTGGGATCAAGCGCCGCGGTGGGCTCGTCCAGCAGCAAGACCTCGGGGTCGAGGATCAGCACCGAGGCCAGGGCCACCCGTTTTTTTTCCCCGGTCGAAAGATGATGAGGGGAGCGCTCTTTCAAATGTTCGATTTCCATTTGCGCAAGCGTCTGGTTCACTCGCAGCAGAATTTGCTCCCGCGGCCAGCGCAACTGCAGCGGCCCGAAAGCTACTTCATCAAACACGGTTGGATTGAATAACTGGACGTCGGGATTCTGAAACACCAGCGCCACGCGACGCCGGAAGTCGAACTCAACGTCTCCGCTGAGGCGGCTCTCGGTCAAGGCCTCGCCCTGGAAGCCAACGCTTCCCTTCTCCGCGAAGCAAAGGCCGTCAAGAATGCTGAGCAGCGTCGACTTGCCCGACCCGTTCGCTCCGAGTAAGGCGACTCTCTCACCGGGAGCGATCGTGAGATTCAGCCCATCGAGCGCGGTCACCTCGTGATAACGATAGGTCACATCGTGCAGCTCGAAGATGGGGACGCTCAAAGTTCTTCCTCGTTGTAGTTCCGCAAATCTCTGGACGGGAACAGAAGCATCATCGTCCGTACCAGAAAGCCAGCGCCGCTATCGTCGCGAATATCGTCAGCATGGCCCAGTCGAACCAACCGGTCTGGAATTCGTCCAACACGTACATTTCACCTTGGAAACCTCGCGACCGCATGGCCAGGTAGACGTCCCCGCTGAGCTGCAATGTTTTTGACATCAGCACACCGGCGCTGGCTGTGGCTGCCCGGCGCTGCTCGCGTCCCTCGAGCCGCCCGACGGTTCGGCTCTTGCGCGACTTGAACATGTCGTGCGCGTTCCGGAGCAACAGAAAAATGTAGCGATAGGTCATGCCCAGGATAACTACAAGCACGACCGGCAACCGGAATACGCGAAGCGCTTTCAGCAGCTTGCTCCAGGGAGTGCAGAGCACCAACAACACCGAAAAGGTCGCGGCCGTCTCCGCCCGCATGATCAAGTAGGTGGCAGCGCGTAGTCCCGGCGAAGTTATGCTCCAGCCCAGCAGCGGCAAATGATAGATGGGCGGGCCAGGAGTCAGGAACAGCGCGGAAAGCGAAATGAAACCGGTGAATGCCAGCACGCTCAACCAGACTCTTTTTGTCAAGGTACTTAGGGGAACATCGGACAGCAGAGCCATGATAACGGCCACGACGAAGAGAGCTCCAATCACCCACAGCCGCCGTGATAAGGCCGCGATCACAATTAGCGGCAAAACCGTTGCAATCTTGATCCGAGGATCCAGCTTTTGCAGCATCCCGTTTTTCTTCGCTACCTCCTCGGCATAGAAAGCGTGCTGTAACGCGTCTACGAAAGACGCAAGACTGCGTTCCACCACTCCTCGGGACTGTTTTTTGGCAGCGGTCATGGCGAGGCCTTGGGTGATCCCGCTCCCTTCGTCATCCATGCGATCAGCAGAAAGAAACCAAGGATAAGTCCAGCCCCGAACACGGCTGACATCACATAGCCGAAAGCAGGATGGCGCACAAAGGGTGGTGCGTACTGCGGGAAGGGCGCACTCCACAAGGATGAAAGCCGTGCCAACCCTTGCGGCTGCTGCAGGGGAGGCGCAATGTTGCCCGATGCTCTCGTGATTTGCTGCCGCATCTGCGGATCGGAGAAATCCTTCGGCCCCCATTCTCCCCAGGCCGTGCCCGCCGCCAGAATTCCAAGGGGCGTCAGAAGCATCAACAGAGTCAGGCGAATCCAAAGAGGTCGGGTCGCTCCCCAGCCCGTGTTTTTAGGAGACGCCCGGACCCCTTCTCCGGCGGACGGTTTCGGCCCCAAAAGCGCGGGATTGGCACGTTGCAGATACGCCACCACTCCGCCGGAGACAAACAGTTCCGCCAATCCGGCAAACGTCAGATGCCCAAGCATCATCGCCGGAATTGCGATGTGCAGGGCGTAAGGAGCGTATAAAGGAGCGCCGCCCGCGTCCTTGAAGAACAGCGGCTGAATTCCCAACTCGCAACCGGCAAACAACGCCGCAACATTAATGGCTGCATATCCGGCGAGAGCCGCAGCTAATACGCGGCGCGAAGACGTGATCGCTGCTCGACGCGCCATCGCCCGGTAGACAAAATGCGCCATTAGCGAGCCGATAATCGCCATGTTGAAACAGTTCGCGCCCAACGTGGTGATTCCACCGTCGCCAAAGAATACTGCCTGTATGAGAAGCGCAATCGACACTGCAAGCATGGACGACCACGGTCCCAGCACCACGGTCGCAGCCCCCACACCGACCGCATGCCCGGTTGTGCCGCCCGGCAACGGGACGTTAAACATCATGATGACAAAACAGAATGCGCTGACCAGCGCCAGCAAGGGCACCATCCGCGTATTGAGCAAACGCTTTACCCGGGCGAACGCCACATACCAGAACGGTATTGCCGTGCCGTAGAGTACGGCGCAGGTCGAGGGGCTGAGATATCCATCAGGAATGTGCATGCGCCGGCAGACCAGGCGGGAAAGGGCGTCTGTCGCCCCACCGGCCGCCAGAGTAGCACAACTGTGCCCTTCGTGTTACGCCTAAATGAAGGCGGATCCGGGAAACCCCGCAGCTCGAAATAGGGCAAACCCGCTGCCGGTCGACGCCAGGTTGGCAGGATAATCACCTCGTTCTTGGGTAACACGAAACTGAGAAAGGTGCCACTGTCGCTCGGTCTAATCTGTCCCAGTGACATCCGGCCTCTTGAAAGCAGCACGGCCCTCAGTTCTTTAATTTGTGCCGCTCACACGCCTCCACGGTTTTTGTGGGGTCAACCGCCTCAGCATCGACTTGCTCGTTGATGATCTTCCCTGTTTTGTCGATGAGGAAAGTGGCGCGCCTCGCGGTTTCCATGGGAACGCCCTGGATCTCAAACTTCTGTGTCAATCCATAACGACTGGTAACCGGGCCTCCCCAATCGCCGAGAATTGGGAAGCTGACTCCATTTTGTTGAGCGAAGGCAAAATTCGAGAAGGGACTGTCCATGCTCACACCCAGAACCTGGGTGTCGGCGCCCTCCAGCTTGGCGAGATTCTGCTGGAGAGCTTTCATTTCGCGGGTTCAACCACCGGTGAAGGCGAAGACGAAAAACGCCAGGGCAACATTCTTCTTTCCCCGGTAGTCCTGCAGCGAAACTTTCTTCAGGTCTTTGCCGTCGAAAGCCAGCAGGGTGAAATCGGGAGCGATATCGCCCACTTTCAGCTTCATGGGTGGCGCTTCTTTCTCAGGCTTGTTCTGCGCGTGCAACAGGGATGACCCTGGCAGCAAGACCAGATTCAGCAGTCCCAGGCAGATAACATCTTTCCATCCATGTTTCATTTGGCACACTCCTTGAAACCACGATTGCTCGCGTCCATTAAAGCAGTCCAGTTGAAGATATCCAAAACTGATTCCTCCGACCCCCGATAAGTTGCTTTTCCTTTTCCTCTTCAGCCACAATACACAGGCTCGGAGTCGTTCTGTGGAGGATGGTACACCTTTTCCGCCGGCTCTCCGCCGCCGCCCGCGGCACCCTCGGCTTTTCTGGCTGCTTGCCCTTTCTGTTGTTTCTGGCGTTCCGTTTCCGCAAAGTGCGCGCGCGCAGGAGTCGCAAACCAGCGCGTTACACGGAATTGTTCTCAACAGTGTCACCGGCGAACCCGTTGCTCACGCTCTCGTGTTCTCTGGCGACGACCGACTTGCGGCCTTCACCGATGATCAGGGCCGCTTCGAATTCCCACTCCCGCGAACCGAATCAAATCCAATCCCCGGAGAAGGGCCTACATTCAACATCGGTTCCGTCCAGTTAATGGCTCGCAAGCCTGGGTTCCTTCAGTCTGAAAGCTCCGGGTCTTACCAGCTTCAACGCGGCGCCACCGACGAAATTATCATTGCTCTGGTCCCGGAATCCCTCATCATCGGCCGGGTGATTCTTCCCTCTTCCAATCAGTTTGACCGAATCGGCGTGTCCATCTACAAGCGCCAAATGCGCGACGGCCGGCCTTTTTGGGCTCCCGCCGCGAGCGCAGCTACGCGTTCCAACGGCGAGTTTCGTGTGGCCAATCTGACTGCAGGCAGTTACAAGGTCTTTACCAATGAACTGCTGGATCGCGATCCCCTGACCTTCGATCCGCGGGGTCCGCTCTATGGATATCCCCCGAGCTACTATCCAGGGGCAGCGGATTTTGCCTCGGCTTCCGCTATCACGCTTGAGGCCGGCAAGACTTTTCAGCTCGAGTTCCGTCCGGTTCTGCAACCTTACTACCCAGTCAAGATCGCCATTACAAATGTCCCGAATCCAGGCGCAATGCAAGTCTCGGTTGCGTCTCAAGGCCACAGGGGACCGGGGTACTCCCTGGGTTACAGTGGCGAGGCTATCGAAGGCATGTTGCCCAACGGAATCTACACAGTGGAAGCCACGACGCAGATGGGCGACCATACCGCTACCGGTAGCGTGAACATCACGGTCAAAGACGCGCCCCTGAACCATGCCTCCCTTACGGTACTTCCAAACGGCCCGATTATCGTCCACATAAAGGATGAACGAAGTTCGAACGGTCGCGAATCCACCGGGGTTCTGACCATGGGAAGATCCTTCCGGGAGCAAAAAGCAAATGTGTTGCTCCAGCCCGTGGATGAGTTCGATTCGATGGGAGGCATCTATCTACGCCCGCCTCTCAAACCCAATGACAACGATCTCGTGCTTGAGAACGTCCGGCCCGGCCGCTATTGGGTCGAAATAGATCCCTACCAGGGATATATCGCTTCGGCGGTCGCGGGCAGCGCCGATCTTCTGCGTCAGCCCCTGGTGGTTGGTCCGGGCGGTGCGAGTCTTCCCATCGATATCGTGTTACGCGATGATGGTGCCGCGATCGAAGGAACGGTCGAGGGCATGCCCGCGCCGCCTGCCGGGGCGCGCGCCGGAAGTATCAGCCTGGCGCGATCTCCTGAGGGCGCGTACGTCTATTGCATTCCGTTACCCGATTCTCCGGGTCGTTTTGCGGCGACTTCTGTCCAGCCTGAAGGAAGTTTCAAGTTCCAGCAGTTGCCTCCCGGGACCTATCGCGTTCTCGCGTTCGAGCGCCAGCAGGAAGAACTTCAATATCAGGATGCGGAAGTTATGGGTGCCTATGAAGGCAAAGGTCCAGTCGTCCGGCTTGTAGCGGGGCAGACCGAGCAAGTGCGGGTGGCTTTGATTTCGACCAAGGAGTGAACGCTACCATGCGGCCCTTTCAACCTTGGATCTTCATCTCGCAGGTTGCGCAAAGCTGCATATTCCTTTTCGCTTCCGCTACGGTAGTAGCGCAGACGGCGCAACTTCCCGCTAGAACTCCCGGCGGTTTCCGCATCGCCGGCACGATCGTCGGCGCCGGCGATGGGTCTCCACTTTCCCGTGCCCGGGTTTCGCTGCAGGAGGTCAAGAACCCCCAAAACGCAATGTTCATCATCACCGGCGAAAACGGCCGTTTCGAATTCGCAAACCTCCGGGCCGGAAAATACTCTTTGCGGGGAGCGAAGCGTGGATACATCACTGCCGCCTACGACGAACACGGGCAATTTTCCACCGCGATCGTGACTGGCGCCGGGGTGGACACCGAGAATCTCACCTTTCGTCTTGTCCCGACGGCGGTTCTAACCGGCCACATCTTCGATGAATCCGGCGAGCCGGTCCGAAACGCCACCGTCATGCTCTGGCGGGACGATCATAGTGCTGGGGTCGGCCGCACCGTACGCGACCGAGGTGCGAAGTCCGACGATCTGGGGTCGTTTGAATTCGCTCCTCTCAACGCCGGCACCTACTTCGTCTCAGTCGCAGCCAATCCATGGTATGCCATCCACCCACATTTCGTTCATGCACCTGGGATGCGCGACTTTCCTACATCTGTCGATCACTCTGTGGACGTGTCTTACGAGCTCACCTACTACGCTGGAGCGACGGAGGCCGAAGATGCCACCCCCATTCTGATTCGCGGCGGCGACCATTTTGATCTCGATCTTCACCTGACACCTGTCCCCGCCCTGCACGTCATCTTGCGCGCTCCGCATGAAGGCATCGAACAGGACCGGTTTCCGGTGTTTTTCAAACGTGAGTTCGACGGCCAGGTGCAAATCATCCAAGCCAATGTGCAGATGCCTTCTCCCGGTGTGTTTGAGACAGCCGTTGCTCCCGGCAAGTACGAACTACAGGTCACGCGACGAGACAACGAACCCAGCCAGAGCATCGAGGTCGATATCAGCGAAGAAGATCAGGAACTGGACATCTCCGCCGGTCAAGCCGCCAGCAACATCTCCGGAAAGATCGAGTTGGTTGGCGACACTGCATTCCCTCCCCAAATGGAGTTCGGCCTGCGCAATGCCCAGCACCGTGTCGTCGCCTGGGGAGCGGTCACCTCCAATCACGAAATCGCTTTCGCAGACATTGCACCGGGGACCTATGAAGTCGCCGTCGCGGGCGGGCCGCAGGCATACTCGGTCGCGTCCATGACCGTGAATGGCTCCCCGGTCTCGGGCCATTCTCTAACCGTGCCGGCGGGCGCGAATCTATCGCTTTCGTTATCCGTGGTCGGAGGAGTGGCGGACGTGAATGGTCTGGCGCAGCGGGATGGCAAAGGCGCCGCCGGAGCAATGATCGTGCTCGTCCCGGAAAACCCGGAGGCAAATCATGAACTCTTCCGCAGAGACCAAAGCGATCTGGACGGCACCTTCACCCTGCACAGTGTGATTCCCGGGGTTTACACCGCGATTGCCATCGAAGACGGCTGGGACCTGGACTGGTCCAAGACCGCCGTCATCTCACGCTACACGGCCCACGGTCAAAGATTAGTGGTCGGCAATTCCGCAACCGCAATCCAAATCCCCAATCCGTTGGCAGTGCAGCCGAAATAATCGAGAAAGCAATTTCTCTACGCGCTTGCGCACGATGTAGAAGCTTCTTCCACATTTCCACATTCTCGCGGATCAATTCAACGAACATTCACGAAGGCTTCATTCCGGTGTAACAGAAAGACCTCAGGCTGAGACTTATTCGGAGCCTCCAGTTCGAAATCCGTCACATTGGAGAACGCCGCATGACGTTTGCTAATTTCGCTCGCCTGTCCCTCCGCAACTTCGGCTTAGGCGTATCGTTGATGTCCACCTTCTTGAACCTGTTGGAACCGCCTAGCCTCGCCGCTCAAACCGCGCCCGCCGCGGTTACACCAATCCAGCACGTGATCATCATCATTGGTGAGAACCGCAGCTTCGACCATGTCTACGCAACTTACAAACCCAAGCATGGAGAGAAAATATCCAACTTGCTCTCCCGCCGTATCATCAATGCTGACGGCACACCCGGCGTCAATTATCTGGAGTCTGCGCAATTCAGTGCGGTGGATACCTCCGCGTTCGATCTCGCGGCTCAAGGCAAAGCGATTTACGGAAACATTCCGGCGCCCCTGGCCGGCGGCGCAACCACCGCCAGCGATACCTCTCCCGCACCCTTCGCGACTCTGGCGGTGGCTAAGATCGCCGAGCCCGATTTGTTCCACACCTATAACAAGTTTCTGACGACGGGCGCTACCGGCCTCGCGCACGGCGTGGTGGATACCAGAATCATCAATGTGAACAACCTGGGACAGGGAGTTTTTCAACTCACTCCCGGGGTCAAATACGACGATTACGCCAACAGTCCGGTCCACCGTTTTTATCAAATGTGGCAGCAGACCGATTGCAACGTGGACTACGCCACGCCCACGAATCCTAGCGGCTGTTTAAGCGATCTGTTTCCGTGGGTCGAGACCACGATCGGAGCCGGCAGCAACGGCAAGCCGCAGCCCACACCCTTTACCAACCTCAGCACTGGCGAAGGCTCAACCGCAATGGCCTTCTACAACGTTCAGCAAGGAGACGCTCCTTACATGAAGGAGCTCGCCGATCAGTACACCTTGAGCGATAACTTCCACCAATCGGTTGAGGGCGGCACCGGAGCCAACCACATCATGTTCGGGTACGCCGACGCGATGTGGTACAGCGACGGCAAGGGCAATGCTTTGACGCCCGTCTCCAACCAGATTGAGAACCCCAACCCGCAGGCCGGAACCAACAACTATTACGACGAAGATGGATACGGGAGTGCGGACGGGACTGGAGGCGGAAGCTATAGCGCCTGCGCAGACATCAGCCAGCCCGGCGTGGCGCCGATCGTGAATTATTTGCAGTCGTTGCCGACTCCGATTGATCCACGATGTGAAGCCGGACATTTCTACCTGCTGAACAACTACAACCCCGGCTTCAACGGCGATGGCACCCTGGCTAGTCAGTATTCGCCGTTCACCATCCCGCCTACATCGCAGAAGCACATCGGAGATTCGCTGGCGGCGGCCAACCTAACGTACACCTATTTCGGCGAAGGCTGGGACCTCTACCAGACGGACCCAACCGGCGCGAACCCCTACGATGCGTACTGCAACATCTGCAATCCCTTCCAGTATGCGAACGACATTATGACCGACCCCGTTCAACGCGAAGCCCACATCCAGGACACCAACACCTTGTATGAAGACATCGATCTAGGCAGTCTGCCTGCGGTTTCAATCGTCAAGCCCAGCGGATTCGTGGACGGCCATCCCGCCTCTTCGAAGCTCGATCTGTTCGAAGGATTCGTGAAGAAAATCGTGACCAGCGTTCAATCCAATCAGAAGTTGTGGCAAAGCACCGCGATCTTCGTCACTTTCGACGAAGGCGGTGGCTACTACGACTCCGGCTACATCCAACCGCTCGACTATTTTGGCGACGGCACGCGGATTCCGCTACTCGTGATCTCGCCCTACTCGACGGGTGGCCATGTAAATCACAGTTACGCAGACCATGTTTCTCTGATCAAGTTCATTAACAGAAACTGGAACCTGCAACCGATTACCAGCCGGAGCCGGGACAACTTCCCCAACCCGGTTACAACCGCCAAGAATCCCTACGTGCCTACGAATAGTCCAGCCTTGGACGATTTGTTTGACACGTTCGATTTTTCTCAAGCCACCGGAAACGTCAAGAGGTAAGCACACCATCTTCAAACATTCACTCAGCTGGCCAGGGAGTGTTCTCCCTGGCCGGGGAGTGACTCGCTGGAAGATTTGTAGAACTTTGGAAAAGGAGTTTCTTGTGAACCGATATCGTTTAGCCAGCGCTCTTCTTTTATTTGCTTTGGTTGTCGTGCTCTCGGCGGCCGGGGCGGAATCTCCATTGGGAAACGACGGCCGCAGCGTCTCCGGGAAGTGGCAGCTTTCCTGGCAGGCTCGCTTGGGGACGGAGCAGGCTACGGTGGAATTGGAACAGGACGGTTCCAAACTGCGCGGAACGTTTCATGATCTGCATCATTCCTGCCCTTTGTCTGGATCCATCGAGGGCCAAACCATTTCCTTCGAGGTGCAATTCGAGGCAAGCCGGCCCTACACGATTGCTTTCAGGGGCACCGTGAATGGTGACAGCATCAGCGGGACGTCCCAAGCACAGAACATCGGAGGATCTAAAGCGTACCTCGGCCATGGCGGAGAAATCGTGCAACCAGAACACCCCTGGACTGCAACTCGGCCCGCCGACCCAGCGACCTTACGCACTGAGAAGGGCAAAGCTACGCCATTGCACACCTCCAACTAAGGCGCGTTTCGTCGAACGTTTCTTAAACCCCACGCCCAATCACGTTCCGAGCAGAGGCATGAGAATAAACCGGCGCGACGTATTGCGAATGGGCCTGTGCGCAGGGACTGGGCTGTTCGCCCGTCAGTCACAAGCGCTTCACGCCTTGGCTAAAGCAGCTGACTCCGTTCCGCCGCTGGCAAAGTTGGCAAGCTACGTGGATGCGCTGCCCATCCGACCGGTCATCCGGCCATCGTCGAGTACAAAAGCGGAGGTGCTTGTGCGCATGACCGAGTTCCGCCAGAAAGTTCACCGCGATCTGCCGCCAACCCGTCTCTGGGGCTACAACGGAGTCTGGCCGGGACCCACATTCGAAGTCCGTCGCGGCCAGCTTGTTTCCGTCAAGTGGACGAACCAGTTACCCATGAAACATTTTTTGCCGATCGATACGACAATTCACGGCTCCGAAGAGGCAGTTCCGCAAGTGCGCACCGTCGTTCACGTGCATGGGGCTCGGGTCATGCCGGAAAGTGACGGCTATCCCGACGCATGGGTAACTTCTGACGGAAAAACCGGTCCGGTTGCTGCGGCAAACCCGGCGCACTACCCCAACGATCAGCGAGCGGCCACCTTGTGGTATCACGACCATGCGCTAGGCATTACACGGCTGAATGTCTATGCCGGGTTGGCGGGCTTCTACCTGGTTCGAGATGAAGAGGAGGACGCACTGAACCTTCCCAGCGGCCCCTACGAGATTCCATTGCTGATTCAGGACCGCAAGTTCAATCCCGATGGTTCCCTGCTCTATCCTGAGGCTCAGAACGGCACGCATCCGGTTTGGCTCCAGGAATTTTTCGGAGACACCATCTGCGTAAACGGCAAAGCCATGCCTTTTCTCGAAGTCGAACCGAGAAAATATCGCTTTCGCCTGGTGAACGGTTCTAACTCACGCTTCTATCATTTGACGCTGGTACCGGCCGACCCGTCAGGCAAGCCCTCGGGCAGACCGGCAGACGCTCCGCCATTTCACCAGATCGGAACGGACGGCGGCCTTCTGCCTGCTCCGGTGACGCTTCACTATCTGATCGCCTCGCCTGGAGAACGGTTCGATCTCATCGTGGACTTTTCAGAGCGCAAAGGCGAGAGCTTTGCTCTGATCAACGACGCGCCTGCTCCATATCCGCGCGGCGGAGAGGTCGCTCCCTCCGATGTCATGTTGTTTAAAGTGAGCAAACCGCTCTCGGACGCAGATACCAGTTCACTCCCCGAAACACTCGCGCCGGTGTCGCCGCTGAACCCTGCTCTCGCGGTTCGCGAAAGGATACTTGCGTTAACTGAAACGGATCGCCCGTCGGACGGCTATACCGTGATCGGACTTCTGGGCCAGAAACACTGGGATGATCCGGTCAGCGAAGATCCCAAGGCGGGTTCAATCGAGGTGTGGTCATTTGTAAACGCTACGGGCGATGTTCATCCCATTCATCTTCATCTGGTGCAGTTTCAAGTGTTAAATCGCCAGGCATTCGATGTGAAGACATATCTGCAGACGGGAAAACTCAACTTCACCGGCATTCCGATGCCGCCCGAAGCGAACGAACGTCCAGGATGGAAAGACACAGTCAAGACCTATGCGGGATATGTAACGCGAGTGATTCAGAAATTTGATCTTCCTATTGAAGCGCTGGCATCGTCGGCGCAGCAGTTTCGCTACGTGTGGCATTGCCACATTCTGGAGCATGAAGACAACGAAATGATGCGGCCCTACGTGGTGATAGCCTGAGCGGATCAGAGCGAAACAAAAGTCCGGTCAGCGGCGCCGTCTCTCTTCGATCGGAGGTCAGCTCTGGGTTTTCATTCCTCCGCGGAGTTTCCGTGGGTGACCCGGTCGTACCATAGCCGATGATGGGTTCTCGCCCAGTTCGTGGTTACCTCTCCCCGGACTATAGAAGTGAATCCGCCCCGAACCATGGCTGTCCCCATGTAAACGTGAATGATGAAGCCGCCAATGGTCGCGAGGGCAGCGACCACGTGAACCGTGACCGCCAGATAGCGCAGCCAGCGCAGGTTCCACGGAATGGACTCAACGAACCACAGGCCTACTCCTGAAATCAGCAGCAGGATTACGCCATACACCATCAACCAGAAGAACAGTTTCTGGCCATAGTTGAAGCGGCCGACGGGCGGGAGTTTTTCGTCCTGGTTCTCGATGTAGTACTTCATCGCTTTCGCCCAGCGCCGGTCGGCATCGGTCGTCCGCATGTCGCGGCGCCACATCTTGTACATCCACAACATCGACAAGGTGAAGCCCAGGCCAAACCAGGGATGCCAGAACCGGGCTGTCGGGCCGCCGCCCACCAGAGTGGCGAGCCAATACATATAAGGAGACCAGAAAGCCAGGCCGGTAATCAGGCAATAGATGTAGGTCAATGCCGCGAGCCAATGGTGTACCCGTTCACTGAACGTGTAACGAAGAATGAAGCCGCCGGCAGTTGGTCGCGAGGAAACGACTGGCGAGGTAGTCATGGCAGTCCTCCCGCGTTGTCATTTTTGTCCTGATCCTTCGCGGTGCCGATTTCCTTCGGGCCAAAGCGCAGGTAATGCAGGGTCACGCCAACGATGCCGCCGAGCATGGCCAGATTTCCAATCCACTTGGCAGGACCTTTCCAGAACCGCACCACCCACGGAATGTGCGGATCTTTCGGCAGCCCGCCATAGGCCTCGGGATTGGTAGCATCGTGCAGCACATAGATGACGCCGGTTCCACCCACGCCCGCCGGATCATAAACGCCGGCTTTCTCGAAGCCGAAGTTTTCGCGCAGCTGGGTGGCGCGAGTCTCCGCCAGGTCCTTCATGTCTTCTTTGGTACCGAAATGCAGGCAGCCGGTGGGGCAGGATTTGATGCACGCCGGTTCCAGTCCCTCGCTGACCCGGTCGACGCACAGCGTGCACTTGAACATCTTCTTGGTAGCCGGGTTAAACTTGGGAATGTCGAAGGGGCAGCCGCTGACGCAATATCCGCAACCAATACAATTCTGCTGCTGAAAATCGACGATGCCGTTGGTGTATTGCACGATGGCGCCGTCGGCGGGGCAGGCCGCCAGGCAGCCCGGGTCAGCGCAGTGCATGCACTGATCTTTGCGCATGAGCAGACTGACAGTGCCGTCGGAGTTCTCGTGCTCGTTGAACTTGATCAGGTTCCAGTATTTCCACGTCGTCTCCGGCATGGTCTGGTAGCTGTTGTCGAAGACAGTGTCGGTAAACTCGTATCCGTTCCACTCGAGGCAGGCGACTTCGCAGGCTTTGCAGCCGATGCAGGTGGTGGTGTCGACCAGTTTGCAGACCTGATAATCGCGCTCCACGCCTTCGCCGGGAGCGGGGCCGGCGTGGCCGGAAATCCTTTTAACTGCTAACGTTGCCTGGCTCATGTTTACACCATTGGGAAATTGCGTAATTGGGTAATTTGGTAATTCAACAATTCGAAAACCCAAAAGCCGAACAGCGATTTCCAATTACACAATTACCAAATTACTCAATTACTCAATTTCCCATCACGCTTTCTCCAGCTTCACCAGGAATCCCTTGGATTCCGGTGTATGCGCGTTCGGATCGGTCACCGCGGGCGTGAGAAGATTCGCCGGCGTCCGGGCGTCTATGCCCTCATCCTCTTTGATTCCGCGGAACCCCTGGTGAATCGGCAGCCCGATCGGATACACCTTCTTGCCATCGATCATGAGTGGCTTCAGCCGGCGGGTCACGAACGCTTTCGCGATGTAGGTTCCACGGGCGCTGATCACTTTGACCTTATCCGTTCCCTTGATTCCTTTCTCCTGAGCCAATTCCACCGGGATCTCGACGAACGGCTCGGGTATGAGCTGGACGTTCATCGGGTTGTTTTTGGTCCAGTAGTGATAGTGCTCGGTCAGCCGATACGTCGTGCACACAATGTTGTATTCCGCCGGATCGCCGAACTTGTCGTAGGGAGTCTTGAATTTCTTCACCAGCGGATTGTTCGACTGGTCCGGATGGAACAGGTTCTTGGTAGGGCTTTCGATCGGCTCATAGTGTTCGGGGAACGGGCCGTCCGCCAAGACTCCGATTGGAGCGAACAGTCGACCCACGCCCTCCGGATTCATAATGAACGGTCCCATGTGATCCTTGGGGTGCGAGTCGGGCTTGAAATCCGGCACATCATTGCCGGCCCAGGTTTGCGATGCTTCGTTCCACCACACCTGCTTGCGCTCCGGATCCCACGGTTTTCCATCCGGGTCGCACGATGCACGGTTGTAAAGGACGCGCCGATTTGCGGGCCATGTCCAGGCCCAATTGGGATAGACGCCCAGCCCGGAGGGATCTTCGGTGCCGCGGCGCGCTGATTGATTTCCGGCGTCGGTCCAGAAGCCCGAATAAATCCAGTTCCCACAGGACGTCGTGCCGTCGTCTTTAAGCCATGCAAACCCCGGAAGCTGCTGACCCGCCTTGATCACTTGCCCCGTTTTTTCGTCCTTCAACTCCGCCAGCGCTTTGCCATTCAGCTCCATCGCCAGTTGCGATAGTGACGGATGAGCAGCGTCAGCGTATGCCCATGTCAAGTTAAGAATCGGATCAGGGAATTTTCCGCCCTCTTTCTTGTAGAGGCCGCGAACCCGCAGAAAGATCTGCGCGATAATGTCCTGGTCGAGCCGGGCATCCCCCGGAGTTGGCACCGCCGCATATTTCCACGTCACCCAGCGCGCCGAGTTCGTCATGCTCCCATCTTTTTCGGCGAACCCGGCGCAAGGCAGCCGGTATACCGTAGTCTTGATGGTCTTTTGCTCCTCCGCAGTGATTCCCGGTGCGCGCCAGAACTCGCTGGTTTCGTCCGGATAAATCTCGCCGACAACCAACCAATCGGCTTTTTTCAGGGCATTGATGTTTTTGTTCGTGTCGGGCCCGACCATCACGCCGTTCATGCCGAAGGCGATCATGCCTTTGACCTTGCCGTTGTACATGTCGTCCCAGATATGGGTCCACGAATAGTCGCGGTCGAACTTAGGCAGGTAATCGAAGGCAAATTGGTTTTCTTTCGTCGCCGCCGGACCGTACATGGCCTTAAGCAACGACACCGTGAACTTTGGCGTGTTCGAGTAATAATTGAATGAATCCCATGCAGATGGCTTCGAGGCGGTTGGGGTAATGCGCTTCAGATATGCGGCCAGGTCTGTGTCGGCCGCGTTCGGCGCTTTCAGGTATCCCGGCAGGCTGTCGTACAGGCCAGCCATATCGGTCGCGCCCTGAATGTTCGAATGGCCGCGCAACGCATTGACGCCTCCGCCCGCTCTTCCTACATTGCCCAGCAGAAGCTGAATCATGGCCGCGGTGCGGATGATCTGCGTGCCGAACGTGTGCTGCGTCCAGCCCACCGCGTAGATGATGGTCGCGACCTTCTTCATGTCGCCATCTTTGCGCACAGAAGTGAACATGTCGATGGCTTTGAGATATTGCTCTTTGGGAATACCTGTAATGCGCTCGATGAGTTCCGGGGTGTAGCGCGAATACTGCTGCTTCAGCAGTTGGAAGACGCAGCGCGGGTGCTGCAAGGTCAAGTCGTAGGCCGCATTCGGCGGCAGTCCCGCTGGCGCCGGAGTCGCCGGCTGCGAGGAATTCGCTTTGCCGCTGACGTCGCCGCCCGCTTCGTAATTCCAGGTCGATGTGTTATAGGCGCCGGTCGCAGCATCGAAGCCTGAGTACAAGCCGTCCTCGGGAAGTTTGAAACCTTCTTTCACGATGAAGGCGGCGTTCGTGTAGTTGACCAGGTAATCCTTCGCGATGCGGTTGTTTTCGATGGCGTACCGGATCAGCCCGCCGAGGAAAGCGATGTCGGTGCCCGCCCGGATCTGGCAAAAGAGATCCGCCGTGGACGAGGTCCGCGTGAATCGGGGATCGACGGAAATCAGCTTGGCGTTGCGATTGCGCTTGGCCTCCATCGCCCATTTGAATCCGCAGGGATGGTTCTCGGCCGGATTCCCACCCATGATCAACATCATGTCGGTGTTCTTGATGTCGATCCAGCCATTGGTCATGGCCCCGCGTCCGAATGTTGGTCCCAAACTTGAGACCGTGGGGCCGTGTCAAACACGGGCTTGGTTTTCTAAATAAACCAAGCCCAGACTCCTCATGGTCTTCACGACCAGATAATTGAACTCATTCGTATCCGTGCAACCGCCGATGAATGAAATACCTTCGCACCGGTTCGCGGTGCGGCCGTTCGCGTCCTTCTCCACGAAAGTATCGTCACGTGTCTTCTTGGTCCAGCGCGCAATCTCGTCCAGAGCGTTGTCCCACGAGATGTCCTCCCACTCGGTCGCGCCGGGGCGGCGCACTTGCGGCTTCAATAGCCGCCGTTCATTGAGAATATCTTGCTCGAGCGATGCACCTTTGGGACACAGCGTCCCGCGGTTGGTGGGACAGTCGGGATCACCCTCGACATGAATCACCTGCGGCGTGACGTTCTTGGCGCGGTCGCCGATGGTGTAGATCATCACACCGCAGCCGACCGCACAATACGGACAGGTCGATCGCGTTTCGGTGGCGCGCGCGATCTTGAGTTCTTTCAGTTGCGCAACCGCGGGAGTCAGGTCAAATCCGAGGAGAGAAAAAGCCGCGCCGCCAGCCAGCGCACCTTTAAGAAAGGTTCTGCGGGAGAGTTCCATCGCGTCCTCCAACCGCTTCGATCACAATTGGTGACGACCGCCGAAAGACACGCGGCCGGACCGCGCCCTAAACGTGGAAAGAATATAGTCCCGCCCCTTGTGGACGGTCAATCCGCGAAAGGTGATATAGCGAGATGAGCCTCCAGACCAGGCAGTTGCTTGCTCCGAATCGAAGCCCCATAATCGCTCGGTGGCCAAGAATCCGTGGCAGCAACGCATACGGCGAGCCGAACAACTCGCCGGGCAGCACCCCTTCGCGGCTGAGATCTTGGGCTTCTATACGCACGTGGCCCGCTTCCAGCAAGGACTCGCCCAGAAGCTCAAGGTACGTACTACGGACGCTTCAGGGCCCCTGTCTGACCGGCCCGAATTTGCCGAGTTGCTGGCCAATTTCCCAGCATTCCTCGGTTTAGTCGAGGAAAAGGCACCGGCTCAATTCGCGCAAACTGCCCGCGCCCTGCACGAATCTCCGTCCAGTTCATGGTCTGAGCTGCTGAACCATTGCTGGGATAACCGCGAACCACCCGACGTCCCTGACGAATTTCTGGCCATTGCCTTTCTTCAGCCTTATGCCGAATTAGTCCGCACCGGGGCTCAGCTGCAACTTGACGGTTACACCCATCCACTTTGCCCGTTCTGCAGCCGCAAGGCCGCCTTCGCCGTCCTCCGGCAGCAAGGCGATGGTGGCCGCCGTGACCTGCTTTGCGGATTCTGTCTTTGCGAATGGGAGTTCCGCCGGATCGTTTGTCCGGCGTGCGGAGAAGAGAACCAGGCTAAACTTCCGGTTTACACCGCCGAACAGTTCCCGCATATTCGCGTCGAGTGTTGCGACGCCTGTCAGACTTACATCAAGTCTACCGATCTCACGAAAAACGGATTAGCCGATCCTTTGGTCGATGAACTGGCCTCTCTTCCACTCGACTTATGGGCGCACGAGCGCGGTTACGCTAAAATCCGTCCCAACCTGCTCGGACTGTGAGCAAACCTCATCCCCGGTCCCCCCAAAGCGTCATTATTCACGAACTAAAAGCTTCAAAAACCGGGAGAGTTCATGGCACAATAGCGGCAAGAGGTATCCCCCATGTACGTCAGGCTAACCTTTTGGACCCTGTCACTGGCTTACACTTCCGCCCTGTTCTCCCGCACTATCCCTGCGTCTTCAACCGGCATCGTTGTCACTGCGGCGTTTCTTGGAGCGATCTTCGGTTTTAGCCTGGGCGGCATGTTCGTCAGTCGCCGCACCCGCAAGCGGATCTGAGTCGCAACCTGCTCAATTCGCATGCCGTTTGTGCACGCGAGGCTCGGCGTACACTAAGATTGAGTCGTTATGCTTAAGCGTCTCGCTCTGCTGGCTGTTTTCCTCCTGCAATTTCAAGCTCTTAGCGCTCGCACGCAGACCGAACCTGCCCGTCCCACTGAGAATCGCAAGACCAGTACGCCCTATACCGGCGATCTGTCGATTTTTGATTCTCCGGGGCGGGATGAACGACTCCAGATCAATCGTGTCATGGACATTCTCGGAGTCGTCTCCGGCAAAGGGGTCGCCGATATCGGTGCCGGATCCGGTTGGTTCACAGTCCGTGCCGCCCGGCGTGTGGGCGATACCGGGACCGTGTATGCGGTCGACATCAATCCCGAGGCCATCCGCTACATCGACTCCCGTATCCAGAAAGAGAATCTCCACAACGTCAAACCGATCCTGGGCAGACCGGATGACCCGCTCCTGCCCGCGAAGGTTGACGCCGTGCTCCTGCTGAAGACCTATCACGAGGTCGCCCAGCCGATCACGCTGTTGCGCAACCTGAGGTCTTCGCTCGCACCCGGAGCAAAAGTAGGAGTGATCGACCGCAACGGTAATGGCGAGAACCATGGGGTAGCCGAGGAGGTTGTGATTCGGGAAGCGAACGAAGCCGGCTATCGGCTGGTGGAAAAATACGACTTCGTTAAGGACGGAATGGATTATTTTCTGGTCTTCAGCGCGAAGTAATATCAGATCTGCTCAAACCGCTGGGGGCAGCATAGTTCCGAGAGATTTTCCCAACCGCCAACCACCAAGGATACGAAGCATCCCGAAGGCCTTGTTTCTAGCTTCGCCCTCGTGCGCCTTCGCGACCTGTGGATTCTCTCTATCCCTATGAAAGAAATGGTAGGCACGAGGAGACTCGAACTCCTGACCTCTACCGTGTCAAGGTCACATTTAACGGTAACTGATTGACATTCAACGGCACTGGCAGCCACCTTTGGCGTTGCAAGGAAGTCTCAGGAACTACTAGTGGACCCTGATTAGACCCTGATTGAAAACCCCAGACGAGCTTGCGGCTCTCGTGATTAGACTTTTGGAACGGATGAGACACGACAAATGCCGGAGCGGATCGTCGGGTTATGAGTGCAATCATCAAGAGAATCTAAAGAAAATACGCGGTGCAAAAGAGTATGAGCACCGCAATTTGTTCATCTCGCCTTGGACTGAGTTGGCTGCTCGGAACGCATTTGGGCAAAGCCTCCACCAGTGCTGAACAGAACGCTGAAAGCAAGCAGCATGCACGCCCGTTTCTTCATGAGGGTCCTAACTGTGTTTTTCCTTGCTGTCGCTATGCTTGGGGGAGCCTAGCTTCGCTCCGATCCGTCCCGGTTCGGCGCTGACCTTCGGGCTTTGTCGTGCTTGGTGTAAGCGCAATATGGTCGGCCAGCAGCCCGACGTCGGCTGCGTATTGCCGCATCATCGAAGATCGCCAGCATCTCTTCGGCGAAGCGGACGCGGAAGCGCGCTGGATGGAGGCGCAGCAGCCAGCGGTATACGAAACGAAG
Organism: Terriglobia bacterium; assembly: GCA_963822555.1. Classification (GTDB taxonomy): domain Bacteria; phylum Acidobacteriota; class Terriglobia; order Terriglobales; family Acidobacteriaceae; genus JAIQFF01. The sequence continues at coordinate 1,443,488 of CAWGHY010000001.1, read as the reverse complement.
CATTACGCCCTCCTCGGCCTGGCAGGTTGCAGGCGAGACTTGGCCTCCCGTACCACGGATTCCAAACGGATAACTTCCGCGGCAAGGACACTGCGCCCGAGCGACGTGAGGCGGAAGTAACGTCGTCTCGGATCCTCTCCAGTGCGGCGGCCGAGTTCCTGTACAAATCAGAGAGCACGGTGGGCAGAAGTGAAGCGAAAGATGTAGTTTCAATCGCAAACAATTCAAAGCCCGCCAAACGAACCATGTTAGCATCGGCTCGTCGCAAGATCGCAGCGGCTCAGCGTGCGAGATGGGCGAAGGTGAAACGGGCAGCTTGACCTCTCATACTTGTCACAGAACTTTCGATCATCAAATCGGACGGATAGACACTTGGCTGGCTCGTCATAGTTAAGGATCCGGCCAACCCTTATCGGGCAAAATCCCTTCTACTCAGGCTTCCGACCGGCCCTGAGTTGTTCGATGTCAGGCGCTGCTACTATCTGACCTCATATGAAAGCTGCGGTCTTCGCGAAGACCAAATTCGGAAAGGTCCTCAAAATGAAGGACCTCGAACGCCCGGCTCCGAAGAACAACGAAGTCGTCCTACGGGTTCGCGCCGCTTCTGTCAATCCGCTGGACTGGCGTATGAAGAACCAAAGGCCCGGCGTGGATGTTGCTGGCGAGGTAGTAGAGATCGGACAGGCGGTGACGCAGTTGAAGCCTGGCGAAGCGGTGTTCGGTATTTGCAAAGGCGCATTTGCCGAATACGCGTCTGCTCGCGAAGTCAGGTTAATCCCGAAACCGGAAAGCATGAGTTTTGATCAAGCGGCTGCGGTGCCGATTGCAGGGCTTACTGCCCTACAAGGTCTTCGCGACAAGGGACACCTTCAACCAGGACAGAGGGTTCTGATTAACGGCGCGGCGGGAGGGGTCGGTACCTTTGCGGTGCAGATCGCGAAGTCATTTGGAGCGAACGTAACCGGCGTTTGCAGCACGAAGAACGTAGAATTCGTACGTTCGCTTGGTGCCGATCGTGTCATTGACTATACACGCGATGATTTCACCCAGGAAAACCATCGCTACGACCTGCTTCTGGATAACGTGGGAAACCGAGCTTTGTCAGCAATGAGGCGCGTTCTAAATCCGAATGGAAGATGTGTCATGGCGGGAGCCCCTAAGGAACTCTGGCCCGTGGTCACCCGATTGTTCAAAGCATTGGTGTGGTCGCTTTTCTTGAACCAGAAATTCATATTCTTCATTGCAAAAATGAATGGAGAAGACTTGACGACCCTTTGCGGACTCATTCAGACGGGAAAAGTAAATCCGATGATTGACAGACGCTACCCGCTGGATGAAACCGCTGATGCCATCGCCTACGTAGAAGAGGGGCATGCGCCCGCGAAAGTCATCATCACGCTTAGTAGTCGATGGGTTGTCCTTGGCGCAACGCTCGAACGACCTTTCGGATCCTAACTCGCCAAACATCGTGTTCCAGTCAAATGCTACAGGTCACAGGGCTCTGAGCTTCATGGCGACGTGATTACGCGGCAGAAGCGTCCGACTCGCGTTTGAAGACTCCCAAAATCCCCGTCTCTCGGAGCAATTGCGGATGATAGTTCCAGCCCAAAGGCTATCGACCTCTTTTTTGAAGGCGCTCGCGGCTCTGATTAGCATCTCACCCCGAGGCGTGAACAGCCTGTTTATGGGTGTAATGGTCATGTCACACCGAATTACGCGACCAACCCTCATGGAAAAAGAGGAATGACCGCCTCAACCAGAGTTCCCGGCTCGGCGCGGAGAATGTTTATCTTGCCTCCGAGGTGTTTTACTCGTTCGCGCAGGCTGCTGAGTCCAACACCCGCAGTGATTGCTAGTCCGCCCGTCACACTATCGATTGGCATCCCGACTCCGAAGTCCCGGATTCTAAGAGACACACGGTCAGTTTGCAGCTGAATCTCGACACGGGCATCAGCGCTGCCCGAGTGGCGTTGGATATTCGTTATTCCTTCCTGAATGACACGGAAAATAGAAGTCTCGATCTCGCTTGACAGTCGTGGGAACGAATCTGGTTTGCACTCAAAAGTGATGCGCAGGTTACTTCGTTTTTTCAGCCCATCGATAAAGAGGTGCAATGCCGGGATCAGGCCCGACTCATCGAGCAGCGGAGGATGCAGCAGGTAGGAGATATTGCGTACCTTGGCCAATGCATTGTCGGTCAATTTGATCGCACCTGCCCGCGACGGAAACTCAGACGCAGCATCCAGATTCATTTTTAAGGCTATCAGTTCCTGCCCCAAATCGTCGTGCAACTCCCGGGAAATACGCCGACGTTCCTCGTCTTGAAGGTTCACAAGCCGAGCCGACAAACGTTGCAATTCAAGGTTCCTGAGTTCTAGCTGGCTGCGAGATTCTGCCAACTGAGCCATTCGATCTCGAAGTTCTTTATTCAACTGCTGCGTTCGTTCTTCGAGTGCCCTCCGTTCAGTCAGGTCACGGGTGACCTTCGAAAATCCCCGCAATTCGCCGCTGTTCGGGTTACGGAGAGCAGTGATAACAACTGAGGCCCAAAATGTTTTGCCGTCTTTTCTGACACGCCAGCCCTCGTCCATGAAACGCCCGGTTGCTGAGGCGATCTCCAGTTCCCGATCAGGCCACCCGCCTTCCTTCGCCTCACGGGAATAGAATCTGGAAAAGTGCTCCCCAATAATTTCGGACGCCTTATATCCTTTGATCCGCTCTGCGCCTGCGTTCCAAGTCATGATCTTGCCTTCAGGACTTAGTAGGAAGATGGCATAATCCTGAACACTCTCAACAAGCACGCGGAAGATTTCGTCAGTTGGGACTAACGAATTCTGACGGTTGCCTGTGATGTCTGATTGGTGTGCTTTGTTGGACATGGCGGATTGCCTTAACCAGTCTAGATTTCCCAATCAGCATCCGCAAGCGGGGATGACGTAAACAGCGACTACACTAGGGATGATCCGGCGTCAATGAGTGTAATCGCCTGTTTACGTCAACTACCCGAGTCTCCAAAGAGATAATCGCATTGTGTCGCTCGCGAAAGGTTGCAAGATCAGTTCCTGCCAGCGTTCTCGCACGTTCGACTTCACGGTTGCGGAGATCGAGTTCCCGATTGGCAGCTTCCAGGCTCGCCGTGAATATCCGACGCTCCTTTTTGGTTCGTTGGCGCTCGCTTACGTCTGCCGCAATTACGAAATCGGCGGGACGGCCGTCAAACGCGAACGAGTAGGAGGTGATTTCAACGTCGAGGATACTCCCGTCCTTCTTACGATGCCGCCAGAGGCCGTTCTTATTCCTCCCGTCAGGTAGGCCTGCTACTACTCTCAAGAGCTTGGGCAACTCCTCAGGCGGCCGGATTTCGAGGATAGTCATGGACAGGAATTCATCTCGGGAATACCCGTAGGTTTGCACTGGGTGTTGCGACGGAATGCCGCGACAAAACCCGCGCTCCTAGTCCTGGCGCGCCCCACCGGTGAAAAAAATGACTACACCGCATAGGGGTGCGGTGCCGGGCGAAAAGCGACGGGTACCGATAGGAACTCAGTTGGCGGAGCACTCATTATGCATGAATGAATCACGTGAAAGTCGTAGCAGTATCCGCATAGCGCCTGCGCACAGCACTCCTTTGCGCACGAGGAACAAACCGATGCCCCGCAATGCCCGCACTCTGCTACTGCGGTGCGACCGCACCGCCGCCCTATATTTCCAGAACCGTATTCGATTGTGCAGATCGAACTCATACAGCGTTGGATTCTCGCCGTCAAAACGCAGTTTCCCGCGCCTGCCGGCTCAAGAAAGATAAAGCGGAAAGTACAGCGTTCTTTGTAGCCCAGATTTTCTCTCTCCTCCGGCAAAGTACCGTTTGGGTGCCGGGCTGGGGCCGCAAGTTGCAGAAAAAGAGGAACTAGCAGATATCGTGTTACTCGTATTCTTGAATGAAGCAGAATCGGTCTGGGAGAAGGGTGGAATGAAAGACCGTGGACAGGGGATGGAACCGTGCGGCCAGGCATGCGTCGAACAAGACCCTGAAACGCTGTTAGAGGTCATGGCCGAAATCATTCGCGTCTTCGAAGCCAAAGCGGAAGGCTGCCTCACGCCGCAGCAGTGACGCGCGTATACGCTACTTTAACTTTCTCCGCATCTCGCTGTTCCGCAAAACAAACGATACTTCGTCATTTTTTAGGACCAGACGTGCTCCAGAGAGACACACGCGCTCCTAAAGTGTCAGCGCCGTCCGAACCTCTCGGGCGATCACACCGGCCACTTCTTCCTGAAGGCTCAGAGGGCGATACTGAGGCACAAATACGCAACCAGAAGACGTTCACCAGTACCGCTCAACATGAAGTTTTAATCCGCAATATTAAGCCGCAGCAGATTCGCCGCCACTCTTCTTTCCGCGGCGATGCAGCGAGCCACGAAGCGCCTGGAGGATGCACAATGCATCTTCCAAACTGTCCTGCTCCTCGAATTTGTCGCCCGATGAGTAAACTAATTCTCGCATCCGCAGAATGAGCGCAGATTCCGCGTCTGTGATGCGTTCGGGTAGCCTGCTCAAATCCGACTCGTGGATCGCCGCCTCGTAAAGCTCCTTCCAAGAGGTTGTATACCGCACTGATGAGGTGTTCAGGGTCGCGCTACGTTGCTATGCAACAGCAAAGCATTGTTACGTATCTGCGTGCACTGCCGTGCTGTTGGTGGATTGCCGCTGACGATGACACCGGAAGTCATCCTTCATCCATACAGGTTTTACTGCATGGATTTTCGTACGTTGCGGGACAGACCCTCGCACATGAGCTGCTTATACTCCGCTTCTTTGACTGGAGTTGGTCGCCGTCACTGTGCACGGATTGTTTCCAGGAACCTTCTGGTCTAATGAATCTCTTGTTGCCACCGCCCGGCGGCATCGGCAACGACGTTCGCACGGGTAAGCAAAGTTCATCGAGTGTATCGCCATCGTGGATCACCGCATTGCACGAACGGTCGGCGCAAGAGAACAATCAAGTTCCGTGAATGTTTCGATAATGCCACCATCATCAAACAGGCGTGTTCTAAGAATCAGGCACTCTCTGCTGCAATGGTTCCTGCAGAGAGTGCCTTCTGATTATGCAGCAGTCTGCATGTTCACCGTGCCAGCGATCCGGGTAAGAAGTTCGTCGGCTTTCTCTTCCTCCGCTTCGATGCTTTTGAGAATGGCAGCATCTGACGACCTGCCGATGATCTGGGCCCAACGCCGCAGGGTGCCGTAGACAGCAATTTCGTGATGCTCCACCTGCTGCGCTGCCCCGATCTAGGCGATATCGCGCACGGAGGGGTCAGTCACGTCTTTAATTGTGTCAGACGCCTCTGTAGTAAGGCCATCGATGACCTTACAGGTTTCCGTCGACTCCTCTCCTTGGTTGCTTCGCAAGAGACCTCGGATTTTGCTTACATGCCCTTTTGTTTCCTCAAGATGATTGCGGAAAGCGTGAGCGAGTTCCAGGTCGCTGGAGTTCTCGATGAGGTCGGGGAGCGCTTTCGTGATTTTCTGCGCCATGTCCAGGGCCTTTGTCAAATTATTTACATAAAGGGTTCGCAGATCTTCAATGTGTGCTGAAAACAGTTTTATAAATGAAATCCTTTCGCGTTAGCTGATGTCGTGTTGGGCGATTCCTCCCGTTACCTGGATGAGGATTGTCAGAATATCGTCCAAGACAAAATTAAAAACAAACGCGAAGGGGAAATTGACTTTAGAGGGCGAACGAACAATCCATGGTCCTACAGGCAAGCTCGTCTTGTGCGAGCAGCGGGGGAAAGGATCTTGGGGAAATAAGCACGTGGATTGTCTGACACAATGCATTTCATTCATCCAGTTCGTTCAGCCCTCATTGCTGCTCGTCGCCCAAGGACCACCTGATTGACATCCTTGTGTTTTCGGGCCGCCCAGAGTCGGTTAAGTCTTGGGACGCAGTCGAGCAGGTTCGTAAAAATGTCAGACATCTTGGAGCACTACACGCAGGACGGGAAGATTCCGAACCTGGGGATTGATGGGAGAATTTCACTCCTGAAGATCGCGCCCGGCAGACATCGACAAACTGCTGATTAATGCTGGTTGGATTGTCCAGGATAAGCGTGCCACCAACTTGTCCGCAGGTCGTGGAGTCGCGCTTTTTGTCGCCTCGTTTTGTCTAATTACCAAACACGGTCATACAAAATTTAGATACAGGGAAGTCCCGATAGATTTCGCATTGCAACAGATTTAATCTAAATATGCATTTCTTTTAGTGGCGGCTGTCTTCACTAGAGTTTCATCTGATTTTATTCGACAGTGCAGAAAGAAAGTTTGTCTTCATGAGAATCGCCCAGGTTGCGCCGCTTTATGAAAGTGTTCCGCCGAAACTCTATGGTGGTACGGAACGCGTAGTTTCATGTCTCACAGAGGAACTCATAAGACAGGGACACGAAGTGACCCTGTTCGCCAGCGGCGACTCGCTCACCGAGGCACGTCTGGTACCGGGGTGCAAGCAATCTCTGCGCCTCGCTCGGGGATGTGTCGATCCGCTGCCTCACCATATTCTGTTGATTGAGCGGGTACTGGACGAGAAAGAGAATTTCGACTTGATTCACTTTCACATCGATTACCTGCACTTCCCACGCACTCGGAGCGAAGATGTAGCGACCCTGACCACGCTACATGGCCGGCTAGACATCCCTGATCTGGTGCCCCTCTACCAGAGATTCAGGGACATTCCCGTGGTTTCCATTTCAGACTCGCAGCGCGAGCCTTTACCATGGTTGAACTGGCAAAGGACTGTCTATCATGGACTCCCAGTCGAGAGTTTGAAGTTTCAGCCAGCGCCAGGGAAATACTTAGCGTTTTTGGGTCGCATTTCTCCGGAGAAGGGCGTGGATCATGCCATCGCGATTGCGAGGCGGGCCGGGGTAGAGTTGAAGATCGCCGCGAAAGTCGATCGCGTTGACCAGGCTTACTTCGACTCGGTCATCAAGCCTTTGTTGGATGGTCCGGGAGTAGAGTTTGTAGGCGAGATTAGTCATTCCGAGAAAAGTGAGTTTTTGGGAGGAGCGCTGGCCCTTCTCACTCCGGTTCAATGGCCTGAACCGTTCGGTTTAGTCATGATCGAAGCCATGGCATGCGGCACCCCGGTAATCGGCTTCCCTCGCGGCTCGGTCCCTGAGTTGGTGGAAAGCGGGGTCAACGGATTTATCGCTTGCAACGTGACAGAAGCAGCGGAGATGGTAAAAGCCGTTCCTACTCTCAGCCGCCGCCGTTGCCGCAACTATTTCGAACGTCGTTTCAGTGCAGCGCGGATGTGCGACGATTACCTCCAAGTGTACAAACGCCTTCTGGAGCTGAAAGAGGCCCCGGCTCTCTCCACTTCGGATCAGGCTGTGGGCGAAACCGACCTTGTGCCATGCTATCCGACGAGGTTGTGAGTTGGACGAACAGAGCGTCACCCGGAATTTTTATATCGCTACTGAATCGTCCCCCGCCGATGATCGAACTCGCGTCTTAAAATACGGAGACATGTTTGCGGTCTTTGACCGCTACGGTGACATCGAAACCTCGGGCCTGAAGGAACAGGGAATGTTCTTTCAGGGCACACGCTTTCTATCCCAACTCGAATTTCAGTTAGCGAATGTCCGACCTCTCCTGCTGAGTTCGACCATCAAGGCAGACAATTCATCATTCGCCGCCGATCTGGCCAACGTGGACATGTCGCGAAACGGATCGGTTGTCATTCCTCGCGACACGCTGCACGTGCTGAGAACCAAATTTCTGTGGCGAGGCGTCTGCTATGAGCAGTTCGAGGTGGTTAACTACGGTGTTCGTCCAGTCGATATTCCTTTCCGACTGCGTTTTGCGGCTGACTTCGCCGATATCTTCGAAGTGCGAGGCGTTACCCGAAAGCACCGAGGCGAGCGACTCGAGGATATAGTAAAAGATGAATCGGTCGTCCTTTCTTACCGGGGCCTCGATAATGTTGTCCGGCGTACGCATATCCTTGGCTCGCCTCGACCAAAAAGAATTTCCGCTTCGGACATTCAGTTCGATGCCTATCTTGAGCCCAGAACACAGGTGACCTTTAGTCTGACGATTTCATGTGAGGTTGGTCCCGACACTTATCGCTCGCCCAAATCCCATCAGAGAGCCTGGAGCGCCACGCAGAACGAGAGCAGTGAAATCCGACGCAGCAGCAGCAAGATTCACAGTTCCAGCGACGAGTTCAACCGCTGGATCGCGCGCTCCCAATCCGATCTCGAGATGATGATCGTCGGCAATCCTGAGCCTAACTATCCGTACGCCGGGGTGCCCTGGTTCAGCACAGTTTTTGGACGCGACGGAATCATCACGGCCCTCGAATGTCTGTGGGTTAACCCTGCCATCGCGCGCGGGGTGTTGGAGTTCCTGGCAAAGCATCAAGCCACACAGCTTGATCCGTCTTCGGAAGCGGAACCCGGCAAGATTCTGCATGAGATGCGGAAAGGCGAAATGGCTGCGTTGGGAGAAGTACCCTTCCGCTGCTACTACGGGACCGTGGACGCCACGCCATTATTCGTGATGCTCGCCCACGCCTACTACAATCGCACCGGAGATCGCGAGCTAATCGAGCGATTGTGGCCGAACGTAGAGCGCGCGTTGTATTGGATTGACAAGTACGGCGACAGCGACGGCGATGGCTTCGTGGAATATTCACGCCGGTCCAAAGATGGTCTGGTCCAGCAAGGATGGAAGGATTCTAACGATTCGGTATTCCACGCTGACGGAAGGTTGGCGGACGGTCCCATCGCGCTGTGCGAAGTGCAGGGATATGCGTATGCGGCGAAACGTGGTGCGGCTTCCCTTGCGCTTGTTCTGGGTGACTCGGAAAGATCGTCGGTACTCGAGTCGCAGGCGGCAGCCCTGCGCCAGCGATTCGATGAGGCTTTTTGGTGCGATGAGATTTCTACTTATGCTATTGCTTTGGACGGAGAAAAGAAGCAGTGTAAGGTTCAAACCTCCAATTCCGGGCATTGCCTCTACACGGGAGTTGCGACCGCTGACCACGCATACGCGGTCGCCCACTCGTTGCTCAGTAAAGAACTTTTTTCCGGATGGGGGATTCGTACTGTGGCTAGTGCGGAGCCTCGTTACAATCCTATTTCCTATCACAATGGCTCGGTGTGGCCGCATGACAACGCTCTGATTGCCGCAGGACTGGCCCGCTACGGTTTTAAGGATATGGCCAGCGAAATCCTTTCAGGGCTGCTGGCGGTTAGCACGTTCGTTGACCTGAATCGTCTTCCAGAACTCTTCTGCGGGGTGGACCGGCGCTCGCGCGAAGGACCAACCTTGTATCCGGTTGCCTGCGCCCCACAAGCGTGGTCCGCTGCCGCGGCATTTTTACTGCTGCAATCGTGCCTCGGGCTCTCACTCGATGCGGATAAGAAACAGATCCGGCTCGATGGCCCTTACCTTCCCGAAGCGATTCCAGAGCTCTGGATCAGGGACATCAGAGTGGGGGCAGCTTCCGTCGACCTTTTTCTCGAGCGGCGCGCCAACATGGTGCGGTTGCAGATTCTCGACAAGCGCGGAGAGGTTGAAGTCATCTCCTCCTGACAACGCGAAGTTCAGAACGCCGCTCAGGGAGGAAGTATGAAAATCAATTATCTTTTGTTGGTGATTTTGGCGGCTTGCACGTTTGGGTTCGCGAAGAACAAAGCGGACGTACGAGAAGTGACCGGCTGTTTGTCGAAGGGTGACAGCGCAAATGAATTCCTGCTGGCCGGGAACGATGAAAGCACCTGGGAGGTGCGCAAGCAAAGTCGCCTTAGCCCAATATGTGGACCACACGGTAACGGCGACTGGCCACCAATAGTAATGTTCGCAGTCAGCAACGGCTGGCGAGGTCAACAAAAATGTTCACAATTGACCAGATTTCTGCGTCGTCTTTTTTAATCTGGCGCGATGAACAATCAAATATTCCAAGCGATGTGTATAAGAGTAGTCGACGAGAAAGACCCGCGGATCATAGAACTGTTTAAAACAAGATTGCGGCTTTTGCTTCGAGAAGAAAGCCCTCAGGCAGTACCCGAGCAGGCCGCCCCTGAACATCGTTGGGGGCTGGGCTAGTGGAAGAACTCACTCCCAAACAGGCGCTTGCTGTCCGCTGTCCGACCTGTGGCGCTCCGCCTGGAGTGCGCTGCGAAATTGGCACTGGTCAGCCCCGCACGGAGCCACATCGCGACCGCCGATTGTTCGCAGCTGACAAGTTGGCGCTGTAGAAGTGCATCACGCTACAAGTTTCTTCGATGTTCAGTTAGGCAGCTTGAGTGATGAGCGCTTCAGCCTGGGAATTAAATGGGTAGTCGCTTTGTGTTTCGGAACCACAGCATGGACAGCAATCGCCCGGGACAATCGTTCCACTTCTGGCAGTAGCGGGACGTAAACAATATTAGCTAAACGCGAGGCAGGAGTTTAATCAGAAGTGGTGCCGCTTCTAGCCCATTCATCGCTTAGCCTCTAGCTCCTTACGTATTGGCCACTTGCTGAACCCGATTTTTTCTAAGGCCGGAATGACCCACCGTAGTTGAAGTCGCACCTAGAGCCGGCTAGCATGCAGGCTACGGTTGGACTGTCTGCAAACCCGGACAAGCGTTTAACTTTCTACTATTCTTTCCCTCCGACGACCTGTGCGTGACCCAGCGCGGCCACAAGGGACAATCCACCGATGACATTGCCTAGTAAAGTGGGAATAAAAAACTGCACCACATAAATTCCCCACGAGATGGATTTTGTAACAACCAGAAAAAGCATCGTCGTGGACCCGGCGATGATGTGGTTAAATCCGCTGATTCCGACCAAGTACGTCACAATAATGATGATGCTGACTCGTGCATTTTCTGCTCCTGGAAGAAGCCAAACCATCAACGCAATCAACCAGCCGGCGAATATGGCTCGCACCAGAACGATTCCGAAATTTGCTCCCAAGTGGCCGAGTCCAATCTGTGTCAGAGACTGCTGGGTGTGGGCATCAAAGAGGCCGATTTTACCGATGCACAATGCGAACAAGAATGTTCCCACCAGATTCCCGCCTAGTACAACTCCCCATAAACGGAGCATTCGCACCAATGTAGACAAGTCCTTACGCACCAGAAGTGGTAAAACGACGGTAAGAGTGTTTTCTGTAAACAGTTGCTGACGTCCCAGGATGACGATGAGAAATCCCACGCAGTATCCGGCGGAAGCGATTAATGGCCGCCATGGCTGATCGGGCAAGTGGGCCATGAGCAGCCCCTCTGCGATAAAGGAGAATCCCATCGAGAGTCCGGCAGCGAAGGCGGACCAACCCAATGCCGCCGCCGTGCGATGCAGTTCTTCTTCACCTTCACGTCGAATGGTTTCGTAGACGACATGCGCACCAATCGCTTGCCTCTCCTCTACCTGTTTCTGCTCAACCCGAGTCGAAATCGTTCCTTCGTCTCGGGGTGGTTGATCAGGCTTCATTTGTTTCCGATTCATTGCGCCTATTCCGGAGGAAAGTGTGCAGCCATCTTAGATTCAAATGGCGATACTCGCAGCATGGGGGCAGTAAAAAACTTTTGCAGCGCAGCGAAGAGGTGAATCAAAAAGGTGTTCATGTTGCGCAGTTTCGGAGTCTACTAGCGTACACTCGCCCTAGTGCTTGCTATCTACCAAGCGCGTTTCCGGCCCCCTCTTTTAACCGATCTTCTGCGTATTCGGGCATTGTAAAAAACTTAGTGCTTTTATCATTCGATTCGGCTTTTCGAAAGCGTCGTTGGGACCCCGCGACATTTAATATCAGTTAGTCGCAAATCGAAGGGTCAACACAATCTACCCGTTCTTTGATCTGGGCGTAACAGACCAGAATCCGACTCAGTTCTAAGCGCACGATCCACGACAAGGTGTGTCTGATGTCGGAGGCCCGGTGCATTATGGCGTCAGGGAGCCAAAAGACTAGGCACGGGAGCTTATCCAGCCATTCGCTTTGCAACCATTCGCTTTGTCGCCAGTTGCTTTTCCAAGGTTGAAACAAAGTCTCGTAATCGGCAGGCTTTACGAAATAGTCATCCACATCTTGCTGGATACCCTCAACTGCGCTTACGAAACCAGGATAACCCGTCAGCAGGACGATTACGCTCTGGGGGCTGAGCTTTTCGCATCGCATTGACAACTGTGAAACGGTCGCCTGGTTGAGAGATATTCAGGTCGGAGATCAGAATATCGAATAACTGATTGTTGATTAACTTCAGGGCATTGGAAACTGTCGCCGCAACTTCTGCCTCGACGCCACGTTGTCTTAATACGGAAACTAGGGTTCGTGGAACGATAGGGTCATCATCAACGATCAGAACTCGTCTCGACTGGCGGGTGGACACCTTCCTCTCCCGTTCTTCCAGTGCAGCATTCAGTTCAGTAACGATCTTGAGGAGCTTCTCTGGATCTTGCTCGGCAGCCAGATGAAACCAGCGTGGCGGCCAGCAACGAGACCAGCAGCACCGCGACTGCAATTAGGGAGTAGCGTTTCAACCTTTCGTCGATCTCGTGAAGATCGGGCCGAGACCGCTACCAGCGGCAATTGCGGATATCGTTGGCGCAGCTCTTGTGCGAGTTCGTCGCCCTTCATTTCGGGCATCATGTAATCGAGCAATACCATGTCAACGCGTGCGGCGCTTGCGAGAAATCTGAGGAGTTGCTGCCCGGACGTCGTCACGACCGAGTACCCATTTGCTTCTAGCAACAGTTTTCGAACTCGCAACGCTTCCGGGTCGTCGTCTCACCTCGCCAAGCTCTCAGCGTTCGTACGATCATGCGATTCGCGAGTTCATTGACTGGTATTGCTCGGAGCCACGGCTGGCATTTAACAAAACCGTCGTGACGCGATATCGAATTTCATTGGAGCAGCGGCATTACGCTCCGTCGACAATCAACCTGCGATTGGCAGCAGTACGTCGGCTCGCCTACGAAGCCTCCGATTGTGGCTTACTGAGTCCCGATCTGGCCGCCGGAATTCGCAGGGTGAAGGGCGCTCGCCGGCTCGGAGTTCGAATCGGCAACTGGCTGACCGCCGAAGAGGGCAAGCGACTGATCGGCGCATTTGGTGCATCGACTCCAAAGGAACTGAGGAACCAAGCCATGATCGCTCTCCTCATCGGCTGCGGCCTGAGAAGGGCGGAAGCTGCAGCCTTGAAGCTGGAAGATGTTCAACTCCGAGAAGGACACTGGGTGATTGCAGATTTGAATGGAAAAGGCGGTCACATTCGCACGGTCCCGATGCCCGACTGGGTGAAGAGAGCAATCGACGGTGGACAGTGTCCGCTGGACTGACTTCAGGCTCACTTTTCAGGGCCATCAACAAAGCGGGTCGGATGTGGGGAAGTGGGTTCACGCCAAAGGTGATTTGGTCGATCGTGAGAGAGGGAGCGGCGAACTGCGGCCTGACAGGGCTCGCTCCACACGATCTCCGTAGAATGTGTGCCCGCCTCTGTCATCAGGCAGGAGGTGAACTCGAACAGATCCAGTTTCTCCTCGGACACGTTTCCATCGAAACCACTGAACGCTACCTGGGCTGCAAGCAGCGCCTTCAAAATGCGGTAAACGATGCCATCGGACTTGAACCCGGAGCCTCATGATCCTGAGGTCATCACTACCGAACGGCCGACTTGCGGGGAGTAATCTCCCCAAGCCCGTTTCTGGCCAACTTCGTTGGCCGACCACTGGCTAAGAACACAGCGCGACCCGGAATAACCTGATTCAGAGGCTACCGACCAATTCGAGTTTCGGACCACCCGGAGAAAGAAGCGCTCGAACGTCTCTCATAGGAGGTTGGCCGAAGAATCGCCTGTATTCGCGATTGAACTGCGTGGCGCTTTCGTAGCCGACCTCAAAAGCCGCACTGGCCGCATCAAGACCATTGTTCAGCATCAGGCTCCGCGCTGACTGGAGCCGGAGCTGTTTTTGGTACTGAAGCGGACTCATCGACGTCAACATGCGGAAATGATGGTGCAGCGTGGATACGCCCATGCTGGCAATCTGCGCGAGTTCCTCCACATGTAGCGGCTTAGCGTAGTTCGATGTTATCCACGCTACCGCTTTTGCCGTGCGGTGACTTTGATCTCCGAGTGTTGCTACTGAGCGCAAGCGTGCTCCCACGCGTCCCCGCAGGACGCGATAGATGATCTCTCGCTGAATTAGGCCGCTCAGAAAAGGAATGTCCTGCGGGCTATTCAGCAGACCCAGCAGGCGGCAACATGCGTTCAGGAACTCCGGCGTGGTCTTCCCAATCGACATGGCGGGAGTGTCGGACGGCGCTTCTGCTATATGAATTTCCTCACAGCGGAGCAACTCCCGGACCATGGACATGTCCAATCTGAGCGATAGCACGAGACACGGAACCTCGTCGGTTGCTGCGGCTACCCAGCTGACGATCGGCAAATCGACCGCAGTTACCAGAAAATGCGACTCGTCGTAGATGAAGCTCGTCGGGCCGAGATTCACCTGCTTGCTACCTTGGGCGACCACGATGATGCCTGGGTGGTAAGTCATCCGGCACGGCGGAGTGGGGGAAGTCCGCCGGTGGAGGCTCACGCCGGGAATATCTGTTATCCGATTCTCTTCCTTGTCCACTAAGGAGGCAATCTTGCGCGCGAGTTCGGTGCGCAACCCATGGGCTGGGTTTGGTTTCAGAGCGGCGTTTTCTTTACTGTTTTTCATGGTAACGGTCTCTACAGTCTTTTCTAAAGCTAGCCGCCCCGGTGCGACAAGGCCAATCATTTCTCGACCGACAAGAGGAATAGGCAATAGATCGGCAGGATCGGGCTACCGCTTCACGATCAGCTGCTCATAGTGTCAGATGGGCAAAGGAACGTTGCAGGAGACCACATGAAGAAGCGCACGCTGGGAAAAAGCGGACTCGAAGTCTCTGCTCTTGGCCTCGGCTGCATGAGCATGAGCTCGGGCTATGGCCCGGCAGCCGACAAGGGCGAGATGATCCGGTTGATTCGTAGGGCTTATGACCTTGGCGTCACACATTTCGATACGGCTGAAGCCTATGGCCCGTTCGCGAATGAGGAACTGGTGGGCGAGGCGCTCCAGCCAATCCGCGACAAGGTTGTGATTGCCACAAAGTTCGGCTTCGACATTGACCTTGCGACCGGCGCGCGCACTGGCGCGACCAATAGTCGGCCCGAGCATATCAAGCTTGTGGCGAACGCAAGCTTGAAGCGTCTGCGAACCGATCACCTCGATCTCTTCTACCAGCACCGCGTCGATCCTGACGTGCCGATCGAAGACGTAGCAGGGGCGGTGAAAGAGTTGATTGCCGAAGGCAAGGTCAAACACTTCGGCCTTTCTGAAGCCGGGGTTCAGACGATTCGCCGTGCGCATGCCATTCAGCCGATCACCGCGGTGCAGAGCGAATACTCGCTGTTCTGGCGTGGTCCAGAAGCCGAGCTTCTGCCAACTTTGGAAGAACTGGGCATCGGGTTCGTGCCGTTTAGCCCACTGGGCGCAGGGTTCCTCGCAGGCAAGATTGACGAGAACACAAAGTTCGATCCCACCGACTTTCGGAACCTCGTGCCGCGCTTTTCACCCGAGGCGCGCAAGGCCAACATGGCTCTGGTCGACATGGTAAAGGCCGTCGCAGAGCGCAAAGGCGCGACGCCAGCTCAAGTCGCACTCGGTTGGCTGCTGGCGCAGAAGCCGTGGATCGCGCCGATCCCAGGAACCACCAAGCTACATCGGCTAGAGGAGAATCTCGGTGCGGTGAACGTCGCACTGACCGAGAGCGACCTCAAGCAGATTGACAAAGCTTCTTCCAAGCTGAAACTTGAAAGAGCCCGCCTTCCTGAAGCTGCATTGAAGATGACTGGACGCTGATCATTTCTCTTTTCAGCCGTGTGCAACCGCCGATTGCTAGAGAAGCCGAAAGGAAAAGACCACGACATGAAATTGAAGCTGTTCGTTTTGGGACTATGTTTCTTGACGACGATTGTGCAATGGACCGTTGCTCATGCACAACCGGCAGGCGCTACCGCGACAAGCGGTTCAGCCGTGGCGGGTGTCGGCACCGCTGCGCCGCCAACCTGTCCTGTGGTTGGAGTGGACAGTGGCCAATTGCAAGGGGTGGTCGATGACGGCGTCGTTTCCTACAAAGGCATCCCCTTTGCCGCGCCCCCCGTGGGCGACCTTCGGTGGCGGCTGCCTCAGGCCCCGGCGCGGTGGACGGGCGTGCGCCAGGCGACGGAATTCGGAGCGGATTGCATGCAGGGACGCTTTGGCCCCCCACCAGCGCCTGGTGTACCTCCGGCGCGGGCGCCTTCGGAAGATTGTCTGTACCTGAATGTCTGGCGTCCGGCGAGCGTTGCGTCAGGAACGAAGTTGCCCGTGATGGTCTGGATCTACGGGGGTGGATTCGTGGGCGGCTCAAGCGCCATGCCCTTAACCTCGGGAACTCAGTTAGCCAAACAGGGCGTCCTCCTGGTCGCAGCCAATTACCGCGTCGGACGCTTCGGGTTCTTCGCCTTTCCGGCGCTTAGCCATGAGCATCCTGATGAACTCAAGGGCAACTACGCCTACATGGATCAAATTGCTGCTCTCAGGTGGGTGCAGAAGAACATCGCCGCATTTGGAGGCGATCCCAACAACGTCACTATCTTTGGATTCTCCGCAGGCGGTGTCTCGGTGCATAGCCTCTTGACTATGCCAATGGCGCGCGGCTTGGTCCATAAGGCGATCGTCGAGTCTGGCGGTTCGCGAGACAGCGTGCTCACCGCGCGGCCGATGAGCAAAGACGGTGTCGATCCGAACTATCCGGTTTCGGCCGAAACGATCGGTATCAACTTCGCACACTCGATGGGAATCGAGGGCACGGATCAGGCCGCGCTAGCCAAATTGCGCGCTCTCAGCGCTGAAGAGGTCCTTCGCGGCGCACCAGCCCAAGCGGGTGCTAGCGTTCTGTCGTACGAGACGACACCCATCCTTGATGGCAAGCTAATCGCGGAGACCGCAGAGACCGCCTACAAGGCCCGCCGCCAGCCGCGTATTCCGCTCATGCTCGGAAGCAACAGCGCCGATACCGCAGGCAACCGGATAAAAGCGACGACCAAGGAGCAATTGTTCGCTCGGTTCGGCCAGTGGAGCGCACAGGCGAAGGCGGCCTACGATCCCGACGGATCGACGGATTTGGCCACGCTGATATCAAGGGCAAACGACGACTTCGGGCAGGCCGAGCCAGCCCGGTTCGCAGCGAGCGTCTTCGCAACCAACGGTTCGCCCGTCTATCTTTACAGATTCTCCTACGTTCAGACTGCGATGCGGGAAATGTTTCGGGCCGGCACACCGCACGGCGGCGAAGTCGCCTTCGTGTTCGGCACATTGGGTACTCCCAGCTTCGGGCCGCCACCACCACCGCCGACACCCCAGGATCAAGCGGTCTCTCGAATGGCGCAAAGCTACTGGGTCAACTTCGCCAAGACCGGTGATCCAAATGGTGCGGGCTTGCCTGTTTGGCCGCGTTACGATCCGAGCAAGGATTTGATCTTCGATTTCCATCCAGATGGCTCGGCCAGTGCGGTTCCAGATCCCTGGAAAGAGCGCCTTGACGTGATGCAGCTGACAACCGAATCGGGGAAGCGCGCCGATTTCTAAGGCTGCTCCCGCTTGTAATGCCAATTGGCAACACCACCGAATAAAAAAGTTTCGAGGAGAACATAAGACATGAGAACAAAACTTCTAGCCGTCGCTTTCGCGGTGACCTCTCTATTCATTTTCCAATCTCAAGCACAAACAGCAGATTCAGGTTTCCCGAAAGGTGAACTGTCCACCGCCAAGAATCACAGAGGAAATATCTGGCTGAGTGAGCTAAACGTAGGAGACAGCACGTTCGATCCCAGTATTGCTTTGGCAACGTATGATGTCGGTGCAAAGCTCGATTGGCATATTCATCCGGGTGGTCAAGTTCTATTGATCACGGAAGGCACCGGCTATTATCAGGAACGAGGAAAGCCCATACAAATAGTTCACAGGGGGGATGTAATAAAGTGCCTTCCGGGCGTTGAGCATTGGCACGGTGCAACACCGAACAGTGGCTTTGCCTATCTGGCAGTGACACCCACTCAAAAGGGGAAAACAATTTGGTTGGAGCCTGTGAGCGATAAAGACTATAACAGCGTGAAGTAGCGCTCGAAGCAGTAAGGCAATGACAATCGCCTGGGCTGCGTGGTTTCCGCATTACGGGCTAAACGGGAGTTATGTCAGCGGACGCACTCTCAACGACGCGGGCCAGAAGTCGGCTTGTAGGAAGTTTCACCACATCGGTAACGATAAACGGGCTTGTGGGAAGCGACGAACGGCATCCCCAAGGGCGTAACTGAGTCAAGGCGCCTTCGCCCCGTCATCGGTTTGTGATCGTATTTCATTCGCCTGACGCAATCGCTGAAACCGGACTGCGCGTGTGTCCTCCAGAGAAAGGCCGGCAGATTGACGATTCGATCCCGAGCAGTCCGTTCTCTCCGGTTCACTTTGCTAACGAAATATTGCGAAATACGGGCATATTCTGCGTATTTCGCGGCAACGAGCGAGACAGTTTCTCTGCAGTTAAGACTGGCTGGCGGAGCGAGTGCGATTCGAACCTTCGTTACCTTTTTGAATTCGTAAATCCCGACGTAGACGCAACTTGCAGCCAATAAACGACTCAACCAGAGAATCAACGGCTCTCGTGACGGTAAATTCCTAAGAAACAGTCCATCTTTAATCCGTCATTAAGGTGAACGGCATACGATAGTGTGGTTGAAAGTGGTCACCTTCGCCTCCAGGTAGCGGACTCGAAATTGGGGCGCTATGACTGCTGGCTCGGGCGCGCAGTCTACTTAGAACGGTGTCTCAGCAAAACCCGATCCTCAAATTACGAAGAAATGCATTCTCAGAGATTCTTCCCGGGCTTTTGCCCCAACTGGTGTGTAAAAGCCGGAGCCGGCTTTGTTGGCATCTGCCAAATTGTCCGCGTGGGCAATCGTGATTCGCTTCCCAGAACCCGACTTATGGCTAACGCCCGTCTGAAAGTCCATCCTAGGCGTTTACTTCCGGGTTGCCCGTGACTCGGGCGCAAACCGAGGTTCCCAGTCTCGCCCTTAGGTCCTTGCTTCCTTGTATTAACTGTGGTTAACTTAATATAATAATCTCTGGTTAATAGATTCAGTTGGGGATACATTGCCGCCTTAAGGCAAATGAGTGGGGTCTTCATGGCGCGGGCAGTGCACTTTGCTTTTTTTATGCTGACGGTGGCGTGTCTTGTTCCAGTGAAAGCGCTGGCACAAGGCGAAACCACCAGTGCTATTGTTGGCCAGGTTCGGGACGCAACCAACGCCGTCGTGGCTGGCGCCATTGTGACGATCACAAACTCAGAGACCGGACTGAAACGCAGCGCCAGGACCGATGACGTGGGCCGATTCAACTTCCCCCAACTAAAACCGGGGATCTATTCCGTCAAGGTAGACGCACCAGGATTCGAGCCGCGACAAAACAATAATGTCGTTTCGGCCTTGGGTCAGAAGCAAACCGTGGATTTCACGCTGGGAGTGGCTCGATCCCGTGAGACGGTGGAGGTCAGCAGCGAGGCTCCTATCCTCAATCCGGAGGACGCCAACACATCCACCACCTTGAATGCCCCCGCCCTGGAAGATCTGCCCAATCCAGGCGGCGATCTTACCTACCCATTGCAGTTTGCTCCGGGCGCCCTGATCAACACGGCAGGCAGCGGCAACGATTTCGTTGGCGGCACAAACGGGTACGGCAACGTAGAATTCAACGGCCTGCCTGCCCTCTCGAACGGCTATATCGTTGACGGACTGGAAACCAATGACCCGCTCACCAACCTCAACAGCGGCCTCTCGACCAATCTCGTGTTGGGCCTGAATTCGATCTCAGAGGTGACGGTCAATACTCTTTCCTATGCTGTGGATCAAGGACGGTATGGAGCATCCCAGGTCAACTACGTCACCAAGTCGGGCTCGAATCAGTTTCATGGGAATCTCTATGAACTGTGGAATGGCGCTCGGCTGAATGCAGCGGACTACTTTACCAATGCGACGCCAGGGAATCACAAGCCCGGGGCGACGGTAAATCACTTTGGGGGCAGTCTTGGCGGGCCGATTGTGCACGACAAGCTCTTCTTTTTCTTCGACAGCGAATGGGTTCGAATCGCCCTGCCCATCGTGACGCCCACCACGGTTCCCAGCGCGGCGTTCCAGCGGTATGTGCTGCAGCAACTCCCTTTGGGTGGCACCGACTCCATAACCGGATCAATCTATTCGCCCTCGCCGCAGTCAGCTCCGTTCTACCAAAAAATGTTTGCATTGTATGGAAACACCAATGGCACGCCTCTCGCGGTGCTCGGTTGTCCTTTGAACTCTGACGGCACGACGCCTTCAGGTAGTCCGCCGAATGGGAACGGTTGCGCGAACCGGCAGAGCGTGTCGCATTCCAGCGATGACCACGAACAGGTACAGACGCTCCGCATCGACTACAACATCAACCAGAAAGACACGACCTGGTTTCGTTTTCAGGCGGACACGGGCGTACAAGCTGCCTACACAGATCCGATCAATCCTTTGTTTGATGCGGTCTCTCCTCAGCCTCTCTACTCGTTCGCAGCGGGCTACACTCATGTCTTTTCCCAAAACCTGGTGAACTATTTCAATCCAGCATTTTCGTGGTACGAAAGCTTGTTTGGGCCTGCTAACTTGCAGAAGACGCTCGCGGCATTTCCGATTGTGTTGCAGGGCAGTGGTGCTGATGCGCCCTTCACCACAATTGGAGGACTTGACAATACGTGGGTGCAAGGGAGGCGAGCTTCTCGCTTTTTTATCAATGACAACCTTGCTTGGAGCCATGGCGCTCACGAACTCCGGTTTGGCACGAACACCCGAATCTTTCGCTTGAATGACTATGACTTCGGGCAGGGCACAGTTCCAACCGTGGCCTACACGACGTTGCCGCAATTCATCTATGGAGTGGCATCTACTGCAACCCAGGCTTTTCCCCTGTCGGCGAACGAACCATTCCGCTTCCTCAATCTCGATTTATATGCCCAGGACACCTGGAAAGTGACTCAGAAGCTAACGTTGACATTCGGCGTGCGCGACACCTTCAATTCGAATCCGCTCAATCCACACGACCAAATCGCGCGACTGAATGGTTCTTTCACTTCCATCGTCCATGACGTGAACGAACCGCTGAGCGCGACCATCCAGACACATCTCGGCAATTTGTTTTCGTCCACACCGTGGGTCATTCTGCAGCCGCGCACAGCGATCGCCTGGCAGTTCGAACCAAAATCTGTGCTACGGACGGGTTTCGGGATCTTTAGCGATATCTTGCCGGGCAGTGTGGCCGACCTCGTTGGCACCAATCCTCCATACGATAAAACCTTTCAGGGAGGTCTGCTGGGTACAGTGGGCGGGACTACCATCGCTCCGGGAGTGCCGAACAGTGCAGCGGATGCAACTGTCACCGCAAATCAAAGATTTAGTTCGGGATTCCCTCAAGGACAACTTTCGTGCGCATCCCCCCAGGCAGATCCCGCAACGTGTCTCCTACCCGTTGCAATCACAGCGGTGCCCACCAACACTCTGCATGCGCCGTACTTCATGGAGTGGAGCTTGGGGATTGAACATCAATTCGGAACCACGGCGAGTTTGCTGGCGCGATATGTGGGAACACGCGCTGTGAACCAGCCTTATCTAACCCAAGTGAACGGATACCAGAGTGTGTGCCAGGGGTGCTTTGCGCCGTTCCCCTATATGCAGCCAACCGATCCACGGTTCAGCGCCGTGACACAGGTCGCCACCGGCGAGAACAGCCATTACAACGGCCTTCAAATCACCGCGATGAAGCGCCTGGGGCACGGTCTGCAAGGACAATTGAACTACACGTTGAGCCGCTGCATGGATACGGTCTCGAATGGAGGATTTCTTCAGTTCTCGGCGGGAGGCATTCTTTCCCCTCTGCCCGGAGAGCTGGCCCGCGACTACGGTCCTTGCGACTACGACATCCGGCACAACCTCAACGCGCAATATGTTTATCAATTACCCATCCACGTTCGGAATCACCAGTTGGCGCACGGGCTCAACGGCTGGCAGATTTCCGGTACCCTGTTCTGGCACAGTGGGGTGCCGTTCTCCGTTCTGAGCACACCCTATTCGGCCAACGGAAACGGCGTTGTGCAAGGCAGCGGACCGCAGTTCGCAAGCGTCGTTAAGGGCGTCCCGCTCTATGAGCATCATCCCGTCGCTGGGGTAACGCAACCGGGCGACCTCCAATGGCTCAATCCGGCCGCGTTTGTTTCCGCCGTTGATCCCAGTACTGGGCAGTGCGCCGGTGGCGACGAGCCGCAGCATTGCCAATTCGGAAACCTCGGCCGCAACGCCCTTCGCGGCCCCGATTTTGTCTGGAATGACTTCTATCTCACGAAATGGTTTCCTGTGACCGAGCGACTAAAGCTCAGAGTAGAGGCCCAGTTCTTCAATGTCTTCAACCATCCGAACTTTGGGCTTCCGAGCATGGTGCTGGCTGGCATTCCAGGAAAGCCTTCGACGCAGACTGGCTTTGGAGCGCTCACATACACTACCTCTCCACCGACTGGCCTGCTGGGCGTCGGCTTGGGTGGCGATAGCAGTCCACGCATGATCGCGTTTCAGGCACGCCTGGAGTTCTGAGCGTGCCCCGGCGATTCTGGTCGGATTGTCAGCAAACCGGAAGCTATCCAGAAACGGGCTTGTGGGAAGCGACGAACGGCATCCCCAAGGGCGTAACTAAGTCAAGGCGCCTTCGCCCCGTCATCGGTTCGTCATCGCATTGCATTCGCCGGATAGGGTCCGCCGAAACTGTACTGCGCTTGTGCCCTCCAGAGAAAGGTCGGCAGATGAGGCCATTCGACCCCGATCAGTCCGTTCTCTCCAGTCCGCTTTGCGGGCGAAATATTGCGAAATACGGGCATGTTTTGCCTATTTCGGGGCTAAGGACGGAGCAGTTTCTCTTCACTGTAGACTTGCTGGCGGAGCGAGAAGGATTCGAACTCTCGGTACCGTTTCTATCACGCTCCTAAGCGCCCTTGTTTTAGCAACTTACCGCGATTTCATCGTAGGAATTAGCAAACCAGAGAAGCGGATAGGGTCTGGCAAGAGGATAAAGTAGTCCCGTTTCCGCGGCGAATCGAAAGGCGATTGCTTGGCGATCCTGGGTAAGACATGCGCCGTGCTCGACCCCCTTTGACTCTCAAATAGTTAGCAGTCTGACTGCCCGCAAAGCGGACAGTCATGATGCAAGAGATTCTCTGGAGTATGAGGCAACGCCGAATCACGGATTCGGGCAACTTTCTATGCATGGCTGCCCAGGCCTCTTGAGGCAACTTCGCGTAGTCGCCGACCGTTCGGGAGGAACCCTGAGGCCCTTACCACAAGCTCGACTTCCCAAGCCGATTATTGGGAGTTGGGACAGATCGACGCCCACTCTTCGACAGGAACCTTCGACAGACCGACTCGCCC
This sequence comes from Terriglobia bacterium, assembly GCA_963822555.1. Classification (GTDB taxonomy): domain Bacteria; phylum Acidobacteriota; class Terriglobia; order Terriglobales; family Acidobacteriaceae; genus JAIQFF01. The sequence goes on along the minus strand of CAWGHY010000001.1, from coordinate 1,419,947 downwards.
ACCTGCCCCGGCCATAAGCTTAAACTCGGGGTCCAACACCATTGTGCCATCGATGTTGCACGGAAGAGCTATACCCGCTGGAGTGTTCTTAGCCTAGCCTGTTCCTCACTCGCAAGGGAAAACATTACCCCTGCTCAAGGAGCCGATATGTGCCACTCTCGGTCCTGGGGCCCTCGCTTAATCTCGGTTGTCGTTTCCTGCTTGTTGTCAACAATAGTGTTTTCGCAAGACCTCACGCTCCCAGCCGACTACTCGATCGACTTGCAACTCGCGGAAGTCGGTCGATCGCACATCATGGCCGGAAACGCCGAGATTACCGGCACCGCAGCGAATGAGACAGGCGATGAGGTATTTCATCGTCTAATCTCAGCGGGACTTGATCAACCGTTTCCGTGGAAGCTGACGTTGGTGAACAACGGAATCGTCAATGCCAGTTCTACTGCAGGAGGGAAGGTATATGTCCACGGAGGCATGGTATCGCTGCTGGGACAGAACAAAGGCCTGTGGGCGGCTGTATTGTCCCACGAGGCTGCGCACACTGCCCGGCGTCATCAAGTTAGAGTGTACTTGCGGGAGGTCTACAACCAGAGAATGATCGCGTACTACCGTGCGCGAGCAGCTGCGGGGGACAAGAATGCGAATTGGAGCTTGATTGCTTTTGTCACTGCCTCCAAGATCGCACTGAAGAAGCTTGAGCGTGATCAAGAGCACGATGCTGATCAGCAAGGGATGTTTCTGATGGCGAGGGCCGGATATCATCCCGATTATGTATTCGCCCTACATCACTTGCTCCTAATGAGAACCGGAGAACAATCAAGGTTCTCAGCGTTCTTTTCCGACCATCCCCGCTGGGAGACGCGAGATCAACGTAGCGATCGAGTCTACAGTGATGCTCTGGCAGAGTTTAACCGCCTATGGCCCGATCCGGTGTCCTCGCCTGGAGGATCTGCCCCGGTTGTTGCCTTCATGGGGCAACCCGAGGCCAAGGAAAACAAGGCGACACGTACCGCCGATATAAGTGTCCCCGTTTTCTGCCGGAATTCAGACCAGCCGGTCGAGGTAATTTTGGCCTTCGAGAAGGATAATCATCCCGTTAAAGCAGCAGATTCAGAATTATCCGACAAGGATGGAAATCTCACTTTCCATGACCGAGCCGATTGCCTGGAAAAAAACGAAACGATTCCTATTGTGCTTCATCTCCCTGCGTCGGCGGTTTCAGGCCACGATCGGTCGCTCAAAGGTACAGCATACGTCGAGAGCCAAGGCAACTTGATTGCTAGCTCGAAATTGTTCGATATCCATTTTCCGGCGGCGACAAGAGCGCCCCTAATTCACGAGGCAAGCGTCCGGCCTGAGCCAGTTTCGCCGGCGAGTCCCGAGATCGCTCGGGCGAACTCGCAGTCTGTGATGACTCAGGCTGCAATCGCACCCGCTCAAGCCGAATCCCAAAAAGCAAAACAACCCCCGAATAATGAACATGAAGGCACACTAACAATCACAGCCTCAAAGGCGGGAGCAGATATTTTCGTGGATTCCACGGGGCGCGGCAAGGCTCCGATGAGCATCACGCTAGAACCTGGAAAGCATTCCGTGCAGGTGGTGTTGGACCGTTATCAAGATTGGGTTCAGGAAATCACAGTGGAGGCCGGGAAGACAGCTAGCGTGACTGCCAACCTTCGACCACTCAGCTTGGCGGAGACGCTAACAGCACGTAAATTTGTTCCCAACCCTAACAGCAAAGTCATGGAATTGTACGTCGAATCGCCAGGTTCCTCGGTTCAGCAGCAATACGCCTCATCTCAAACAAAGAAGGAGAACAAACCATTACCGGCCGCCGATTCATCAGGGTCTGATTCTGGTGGCTGGATTGGAGTAACCGGGATAACGGGGGCTTACGGCATTATCATTACCGACCTGGCGGCTGACAGTCCAGCGCGAGTTGCGGGATTAAAGATTGGCGACACCATCATTGCTATAGACGAAACGTCCGTTAAAACGGCGCCAATGATGGACACCATCGCAAACTCTCGAGCCCCAGGTTCGCAGATGAAGATGAGCTTCGTCAGAAATGGAATCGCATCCGAAACGATTGTCACCGTACAGAAGCGTCACTGATCCGGAAGGAGAGCCCGTCCCATGCAATTTCGCCGCGTATTATGTCTCTTGATCCTGTTCTGTCTGAGTTGCCAGCAAATTGCATCGCAAGCCAGCTCCACTCAATCAGGAACCGCTACTTCTAACCCCGCACAGCACAAGAGTTCGCGGGACAACCCGAACTGCACGAACAATGGCACCTACCGGAACCGTGATGGACAAACTGTGCCCCGCCCGGAAAACTGTTCGAGCGCACCATCCGGAGCAACGGCGCAATGTCGTGACGGAACTTATAGCTTCAGCATGCACAGGACCGGAACATGTTCTCATCATGGTGGTGTTGCGAAGTGGCTGTGACTCTAGTCTAGACATCCTTTCCGCGCTGGCTGGCAGCACCTCGCAACGAGCCGCGATTGAGCCCTGCGGCGACCAAACAGGTATCTCAAGATATCAGGGCGTTCTACCGAACAGATTTCGCGCATTTTGATACCGAATTTTTTTCTTTTCCTCTGCCGTTAGATTGAGCTCCTCAAACGCAGCGAGTGTCTCGGCAAGCCTGAACTGAGGAAAGTCCGAACCGAGCAGGACGTGGTCTACACCTACACCACGGATTGTCCAGACGAATTCGTCCTGGATCGGAGAGTCTTTGAGCAAGACTGTCGTTCCCGCAATGTCGAAGTAGACGTTGTCCGCATACAAGCCCTTCGCCGTGCGAGCTGCTCGTATCACATTCCAGAAGCGGAAGTTCATGCCGCCAAGATGCGCAAAGATGAACTTGGTTTTCGGTGCTGCAAGCGCGAGGTTAAATAATTTCTCGCTGTCTCCGGGGATGATGTTGAAGTTGTCCATCAGCACGATCATGCCCTGGTCACCAGCACGGGTGACGACCGCCAGCACGCGTGGATCCGAGGGGTCGAACTTCTGCGTGTGCGGATGCAACTTGAGAACTTTGAAACCAAGCTTGGCGACGCGCGTGACCTCCTCCATCGCGGCTTGGCCATCATACGGATGGACCGTCGCGATGGGGAGCATCTCCGGGTGCTTTTTTGCGAGGGCAAAATGGGCATCGTTGCTTGCGCGGATTTCCTCTGGGTGCCCGCTCAAAGCCAGGTGTGGCCCGCCGAACCACATGCCGCCAAGGCCCACCAGATCAATCCCCGCAGTTTTAGCCTGTGCCTCATACTCCCGCAGAGACTTCTCGCCTTCCCAGAGATGGACATGACTGTCAAAGACCTGCTGAGCAGGTGATTTCCCAGTCAGTAGCAAAATGAGGGTAATGAGTACGGTTTGAAGCCTCACAAGGTTCTCCTGAAGCACGCGCGCTCAACTGAGTTCTTGGGCGAGTCCAATGAGAAGCGCTTCAGGCCCGCGGATGTAGCAGAGCCGATATGAGTCCTGATAACGGACTACGTCGCCCACGAGCTGTGCGCCGCGCTTACGAAGCCTGCCAAGCGTCTCGTCGATATCGTCCACGGCGAACATGACGCGGAGGTAGCCTAGAGCATTCACGGGGGCGTTCCTGTGATCGGCGACGACAGGTGGCGTGAGGAAGCGTGAGAGCTCGAGACGGCTGTGGCCGTCTGGCGTGCGCATCATCGCGATCTCGACGCGCTGATCGGCAAGTCCCGTGACACGTCCCGCCCATTCTCCTTCGATCGTGGCCGCCCTTCGAGCTCAAGGCCGAGCTCTCGAAAGAAATCAATTGTCCCTCCGAGGTCATCGACGACGATTCCTACGTTATCCATTCTTTTGAGCGCCATTGTCCAATTTTACAACGTGTCGAGTAGCCCCCGACAACGGACGCTTCCCCGAAGCCCGAGAGGCGTGGAGCTTTACTCGGGGCGGTGTGACGGCCAATTCGGATTGCAGGATCATTACCGGGAAACGGGCTTGTGTTTACGAGCCATCACGTTTGGTGACCAGCCAGAAACGGGGCTTGTGGGAAGCGACGAACGGCATCCCCAAGGGCGTAACTAAGTCAAGGCGCCTTCGCCCCGTCATCGGTTTGTGATCGTATTTCATTCGCCTGACACAATCGCTGAAACCGGACTGCGCGTGTGTCCTCCAGAGAAAGGCCGGCAGATTGACGATTCGATCCCGAGCAGTCCGTTCTCTCCGGTTCACTTTGCTAACGAAATATTGCGAAATACGGGCATATTCTGCGTATTTCGCGGCAACGAGTGAGGCAGTTTCTCTGCAGTTAAGACTGGCTGGCGGAGCAGGCAGTCTGGCGCGAACCTTTCTCCGGACGAATTCCCTGGTAACAGGGAAAAATACAGGGAATTTCTGCGATTTGGACAGTTCCGCCGGGGAGCTATTCGCTAGATATGGCACATTTCAGGAGGTTTCTGCATTCTGCGTAGCTAAAAGACGTATGAATTAACAGGGAGTTTTTTCAGACGGAACAGGGAATTTGTCCCTCGGTAACGCATCGGAACAGGGAGCTGTTTTCACGGAGTTTTAATGGCTTACTTTTGAAAAAGCAGGGCGGGAAACCCGAGTTGGGTTCGCTGCTCGCTCCAGTTTAGCGGCACGCTTCGGGTCAGTTTTGCGAATGTGAGTTCTGTGGGTTGGCGTCCGTCGAGGATGGCTACAACAACGTCCTCAGTGATCTGTTCCACATCATAGGGACCGAGAATTACAGCTACAACCGCACCAGCGGACAACTGAGGCTCTGCGACCACGAGTGGCTGGTAATCGGCGCGAAGGACGAAGGTTCTGAAAAATATATCCGTGGTATGACAGTTGGGGTTGCACTGTGCGACGAAATCAGCCTTATGCCTCAGAGCTTTTTTCAGATGTTGCTCAGCCGAATGTCGCCCAAAGGCGCTCGCCTGTACGGCACAACAAACCCGGATAGCCCATTTCATTGGCTGAAGACCGATTACCTCGACAGGCAAGACCTAAGGCAAAAAGGTATCCTGTGGTCCCAGCACTTCATCATGGATGACAATCCGAATCTATCTCCAGACTTCGTTGAATCGCAGAAACAGTTATATACCGGATTCTTCTATAAAAGATTCATCGAAGGACTGTGGGTACTAGCGGAAGGATCGATATACAGAGATTCTTGGTCAGACGATCTGCTTTACGACCTGGCTGCCGAACCGCCGCAACTGCGATTCCAAGATGGCCACGAGCAGCGCATCATCGCCATCGATTATGGAACCACGAACCCTATGGTCTTCCTTGATATTTACGACGACGGAAAGATCTTCTGGGTCGCCCGTGAATACTACTGGGACTCTATCGTTCAAATGCGGCAGAAAACCGATGCCGAGTATGTTGACGACCTTGCAGAGTTCATAGGGGCCGCAACAAAATGCCAAGGTCATTGTCGATCCGTCGGCAGCTTCTTTCAAGACTGAAATGATGAAACGAGGAATCTGGCACGTCGATGCCGACAACGACGTCAACGAGGGCATCCGAATCACGTCGATGGTCCTCAACCAGAAGATGGTTCGCTTTTGCCGACAGACGACCACGAAGACGGTCCAGGAAATGCAAGCGTATGCTTGGGATTCTAAGGCGGCTCAACGCGGGGAGGAAAAACCCCTGAAAATCCACGATCACGGTCCTGACGCGTTCCGTTATTTTGCTAAGACGGAAGTTCCTTATTGGAGACTCGCCTGGGCCTAAATATGGGAGGGGCTTTCAAGCGCGAGTAAAGATTGAACAGGACGAGTAGTATTAGCGGAACGCCATCAAGCGCTTACAACGCCGGTCGTGGAAGAATAACTCTGGCTCGGCAGCCCCGCTCGTCAGGCCGATTTTCGAGTTCGAGAGATCCGCCGTGCGCTTCTGCGATTTGACGGGAAAGAATTAGGCCAATGCCACTACCAGAAGGTTTTGTTGTGTAGAACGGAACAAACGCATTACTTGGATTCAACAACCCCGGACCGTTATCCTCGATGGTCACGGTGACGGTTTCTTCGAACACCTTCCAGTCGATGATGACTCCGGGTTGGATCTTATGCCCTGGTGTCGAATCCGCCTGGCTTTGGTTTGGGCGTTCCAATACGGCTTCTGCTGCATTGCGGACCAAATTGATGAGCATCTGCTCCAACTGATCTGGATCTGCCATCACTATCACGTCGGGTCCCTGAATCACTTTAACTTCTATGCGTGTTTCCAACCCAGCTACGCGCGCGACCAATTGTGAGAGGGTTGATTGCTTGAGATTAGGCAGTGGCATTTGCGCCAATTGTCTATAGGCTTGCAAGAATCGGTTGAGCGATGCGGCCCGAGCTTCGATGATGCCCAGCCCGCGTTCGAAATCCTCACGCTCATCCGCAGACAGCGCTGTTCCGGCCAGGCGTGCATTCAAACTGCCGGCAATAGATTTAATGGGCGCCAACGAGTTATTCAATTCATGACCCATTACACGAATCAATCGCTGCCAGGCTGTCCGTTCTTCTTCCCGCAGAGCCCGGCTCACATCAGAGAGCAGGACTAGAATGTGAGGTACCCCCCGTTGCCGAAACGTGCTTCGCCGAATAAACCAACGGGCATCGCTGTTGGAGTGTATCGGGATTACGGTCGCGTTCTCTGCAGAGAGACATTGCTTTAGACCTAGCTCGGCAGCCGTTTTGCCGAGCAGTCTCGCGGAATGCTGTTGAAGAAATCTTTCGCCGGCAGAGTTTACGAGTTGTAACATTTCGTTGGGATCGAACGCAAAAAGAGGGGTATCCACTTCTTCGACGACACGCCGCAACAGGGCAGTAGCCTCAATCGCTCCAATTCGACGTTCGGCGAGAAGATCGGCCAACATGTTGACTTCGAGCGAGAGTTCCCCAAGAGCATCGTCGGGGACAGCCATCCGCGCGCGAAACGAATAATCTTCTTCTCGTAAAGCCCCGACCACATTGGCCAAAGTCTGCAACGGACGAACAAGCTGATCGTGAAGAGTCGCGAGGATCAATCCGCAGGCTACTAATTCGGCAAAAAGTAAAGCCAACTTCGACCCAATAGTCCAGTCCTGCAGCCAGATCAAAGTGCCGCTGATGATCAATCCCGGGAGAGCCAGCCACAACGACGATCGAATAATTCGGCGCTCAAAAGAAATGCGGTTGGGCCAGCGTTTGAAGGTTTGAGTCTCACGCAGGCTATAGCCCATACTTTTCCATTCGACGGTAAAGCGCTCCGCGGCTCAGACCGAGCGCTTCGGCGGCCTGGCTAACATTGCCTTGAAAGCGCTGTAGCGCTTTGCGGATCAGGATGGCCTCGACCGATTCGAGGCTCAGCTCCTCAAGATTCTGCGCCTGTGATCGCTGTAGACCGAGACCCAGGTCGCCAGCCTGAATTTGTTCGCTGCGGCACGTGAGCACGGCGCGCTCGAGGGCGTGCTCCAACTCACGAACGTTGCCGGGCCACGCGTACTGCATCAACGATTGCAGGGCGGAAGGATCGAGTCCTTGAATCCCCCGACGATACCGTAAAGCATAGTGCGACAAGAAATGAAGGGCTAGAACTGGGATATCTTCGCGCCGCTCACGCAACGCCGGCAAATGGATTTCAACTGTATTCAAACGGAACAACAAGTCTTCGCGAAACTGACCGGCTTGACACGCAGCCTGAAGGTCCGAATTCGTGGCCGAAACGAGGCGGATATCAATCCGCTTGGAACGTGACGATCCGACCCGTTCGATTTCTCCAGATTCTAGTACCCGGAGCAATTTTGATTGCTGGCGCAAGGGTACGTTGCCGATCTCGTCCAGAAAAACCGTGCCGCCGTCAGCCAGTTCGAAACGACCGATGCGGTCGGTGCGGGCGTCCGTAAAGGCGCCTTTCACGTGACCAAAGAGTTCGCTCTCAAAAACGCCTTCTGCCAAGCCGCCAGTATTCACTGCGACCATCTGATGCGAAGCCCGAAGGGAAAGGGCGTGGATCGTTCGCGCAACTACTTCCTTTCCGGTACCGTGCTCGCCAGTAATCAGCACATTCGCATCCGACGGAGCGAAGCGAGCGATGGCTTCGAGCACCGGAACCATTGACGGTGCCGTGGCAATGAACTCCGGGCGGTCTTGCACATTCAGCAGACGATTCTCTGCGGCCAAGCGTTCCGCACGTTGTAGCGCACGATGAAGTTCGACCTGGGTTCGCAGAATAGAGAGCAGCCGCTCGTTTTCCCATGGCTTCTGAATAAAATCCCGGGCGCCTCGGCGCATGGCTTCAACCGCCAACTCCACGTTTCCCCATGCGGTCATGACAATGACTGGCAGGGCGCTGTCTACGGCGACAATATCTGAAAGCAGACCCAACCCTTCCTGTCCGGACGTGGTGTCCCGAGTGTAGTTCAGATCGATCAACACCGCGTCGTAGGAAGAGCTCGCGAGGGCCTCGCGCGCCAACTCCGGAGAGGGGACCACGTCGACCTCATAGCCCTTCGGCTTTAACAGTAGTTCGATGGCTTCGAGAATGTGCTTTTGGTCGTCAGCCGCCAGAATGCGGGGAGGTTTTGGTAAAGTTGGCGCCACCCCAGCGGGAAGCGCAATCTCCCCGATCTTAGTTGAGCTAGGCATTAGCTAAGGACTCTGACTGGCGATGATGCCGTTTTCCGCGTCCTGCATCTTGATTCCATTATGTTCCAAAGTGCTCCCCGTTGCACGATCCAGCTCAACTTTTGCCTTTTCGTAGATCGTCATGGCGGTAACCATGTCCAGTTCGGCAATGGCGAGGTCGCGCTGCGCGGTCATGGTCTGGTAGCTCGATCCCGCTCCGAGCGTCTGCTCCTTTTCCATGATCTCGAAGGTTCGCTGCGCCAAGTCCCTCGCCTTCTGAGCCGCATCAACCCGCGCTCCGGTCTGTTCCAATGCATACTGCGCATTCCGGACCTCGATTCGGATTTGCTTTCTCAATTGCTCCCGGCGCAGTTCGGCCTGACGGTACTCCAGCTCCGAGCGGTACTGATCGGCCTTGGCTACCCGATTTCGCAGGGGGATATTGAGACTGAGCCCGATGTAGTAGTCCGGAGAGGAATTGTTAAAAGCATTCGCCAGAGCTCCCGGGAAGTCTGTGGGCACGTTTGAGGAATTCGGAGTTGGGAGATTGTAGAGCGGATTAAGCGGTCCGGCCAGCCCTGATCCTCCATAAAAGCCGACCAGGGCGAGCGACGGTAATAAAGCATTGCGCGCGGCTTTTCCACTGATCTGTCGGTTCAACAGGTCAACATCAGATTCGAGCAGTTCGGGTCGGTCGTGCAACGCCCTGGCGATAAGGTCCTGAACTGCTTCCGTGGCTTGGGTATCGAAGGTCTCGAAGCGGTCCACCGGAACAACCGGTACGGCTTCAATCACTGGGTCATCAAGGCTCTTGGTGAGCGCATTCTTGATGAGCAGCTCCTGAAGTTGCAGGCTGGTACGCGCCACAGTCAGGTCCTGATCGCGCTTCGAAACCTCAGCCTCGGCACGCATCACGTCCATGGCTGGAACACTCTCCAGCTGAAGTTGTTTCCTGGCGTTGTCCAGAGACCGCTGAGCGAAGGCGAGCGACTGCTCATTGACCCGCGCCTGCTCGTAAGCATCTACCAAGTCCCAATAAATATTCTTGATCTGGGTGATCGTCGCAATCACCTGATCTTTGAATGCAATGTCGGAGATCTTCTTGTTGTTCTTGGCAATCGTCAGATAACGCAGGTTGGGCCCGAACCCGAATCCGGCCAGAAGCTGTTGTTGGAAAGAGAAGCGATACATCGAATTCAGCACAGGCGACAGATTGAAGAACGGACTGTTCGTCGTCTGACGGCTGTTGTTGAATTCGACGCTGAAACTGGTGCCTGTCGGAAAAGCCTGCGAGTAGGCCATGCTTGCTTGTCCGGTGTTCGATTGCAACGACGGCACGCCGTAGATCCGCTGATTGGCCAAAGGCGTGGTCTGGTGTTCAGCACCAACCGAGCCGATGATTAAGGGATCGTAGGAAGCAACTGCGGTGCCCGCTCCTAGCGTAGATTGAACCAATCCGGACGCGCCGGCTCCGGCGCCACCTGCGCCACCGGTCGTGCCCCCGGCACCTGCTCCAGGCGCTCCAGTGCCGAAACCACCAACTCCGCCGCCCGGCGTTCCCTGCACTACGCCGGTATTCACGCCACGAAAAATCCCTCCGGCGCGGGTGCGCAATACATCCATATTGGCGATGGGCAGATTGTAGCGGGCAATAGCCAAGTCGAGATTGTTCTCGAGAGCCAACTGGATGGCATCCTTGAGAGACAAGTACAGCTTGCCGTCCCGGATCAATTGTCCGAGCAGCGGAGAGTTAGTGAGGTCTGAGCGAGGAACCTGATCCGCTGAGTACGCGCTGAAGGGATTATGCGACACCGGCATGTCGAAACTAGGAGAGCCGTGTGTCTGGCCTGAAGCAGTCGCGGTCAATATGATCAGGACCCATGCTGCCGATCGCGCGCCAAACTTATGTCGACGAGCAAGATCGCTCACTGCTTCACCGCCTCATATGGTTGTAAATCTGGATTCGCCGTGTCACCCACCATCCAGCCGTCACGCAGTTGAATGGTGCGAGCACCATAGCCGGCATTTATTTCTGAGTGAGTCACCTGAACGATCGTTGTTCCTTGCTGGTTCAGTTCGCGAAAGAGCTCCATAATTTCCTTCGCCTGAGAAGAGTGCAGGTTTCCCGTCGGCTCGTCGGCAAGCAGCAGCGCGGGCTTGTGAATGACAGCGCGGGCAACTCCCACCAACTGCTGCTGTCCTCCTGAAAGCTGGCTGGGAAACAAGTCTTTCTTGGCAACGATCTGAAACCGGTCCAGCGTGTCAGCCACCATGCTTTGCCGCTGGCCTCTGGGGACATCCTTATAAGAAAGCGGCAGGTCGATGTTCTCGCGCACGGTCAGATCGTCAAGCAGGTGATAGCTCTGAAAAACCATGCCGAGATTGCGCTTGGCCAGTTCACCACGCTGTTTACGTTTCATCTCATGGACCGCCTGCTCGCGAAACCAGTACTCACCATTCCACTGATCGTCGAGGAGCGCGAGAACATTGAGAAGCGAGGATTTCCCCGCTCCGGACGGCCCCATAATGGTGACGAATTCGCCTTGGCGAATCTCAAGGTTGACGCGGCGCAAGACCCAAGTTTGGCCGGCCGCGGTCTTGTAGCTCCGTTCGATGTTCTTGAGCTTGATCATTTGGTCTCTACTTTTGCCACTATCTATTCGTAGCGCAAGGCCGCGTTGGGATTAATGCGCATTGCCCTACGGGCCGGGATGTAGCTAGCCAACAGCGCCACTACAATCAGCCCGAAGGCGGACCCCGCCATAGTCGTGGGGTCGGACGGCTTTACTCCGAACAGGAAACTTTCCAAGTAGCGAGTCATGGCCAACGCTGCCATGACGCCAAAAAGCGCGCCTGATCCTGAAAGTAAGGCGCTCTGCTGGAGCACCAGCCGGAGGACATCGCCGCGCTGCGCTCCCAGGGCCAGCCGAATTCCGATCTCTTGAGTTCGCATCGAGACCTGATAAGAAAGCAATCCGTAGACTCCTACCCACGTAATGATCAGCGCCAAAAGTGCGAACAGGGTTGAGAGATTGGAGATGAGCCGCTCCTGATAAATGTTCTGGTCGATCTGTTCCGCTTGGGTTGTCATGCCGACGATGAGAAGATTGCTATCAAAACGGGCCACGGCGGCGCGAATATCCGACATCACCGCCTTCGGGTCTAGGGCAGTACGAATCTCGAAATAAACCTCGCCATCCCACTTTTCAATTGGTGCATAAATCATTGGCTGAGTGCCTTGCCGCAAGGACGAGTAATCGCCATCCCCGACCACACCGACAATTTCGTCCTCCGGTCCAGTCACGCCACCAAATCGAAAACGCCGTCCCAGAGGATCTTGTGTGCCAAACAAGTGGCGTACCAGCAATTCATTTACGACCACAGGGCTCACGACGCTATTCGATTGGATTTCTTCTGAATCCCGCGCATTTAAATTACGCCCCAAGATCAGAGGGATGTGCATTGTTTCAAGGAAATTGCTGGCCGCGGGGAGAAAATGAGCTTGGACCTGTGAAGCTGTTCCGCTCTTTGTAAAAACAGGGCCTCCCATGCCCCCGCCGCTTAGAAGTAAAACCCCGGAGCGAGTGGCCGAGATTACGCCAGGCACCGATGAGAATTTCTCCTGAAGATCGCGGTACAGAGTTTTCAAATTCTCTCCCGAACGATTGCTATAAGTTGAGTCCACCCGGAAGACCAAAAGATTTTGCGGATCGAAGCCGATATTCTCCGCTTTGAGATTCGCCAGCGTACGAACGACCAACCCCGCACCTGTAAGAACCAGCACGGAAAGTGCCACTTGAACTACGACGAGATAGTTTCCGAAATTAGTCCGGTGTCCCGGCGCAGGCGATGCGGCGTTACCGTTGCCTTCCTTGAGAGCAGCAACCAGATCTAGTCGTCTGCTGGAGAAAAATGGGGTGAGACCAAAAGCGATGCCGACCACCACAGAAACAAACAGGGTGAAACCAAGTACACGCGCATCGGGATGAACGTCTAATTGAATGGGCCGATACCAATTTTCGGACAGAAACGACACTAGAGATTCAGCGCCCAGGTAACCGAGCACAATTCCAGCGACGCCACCAGTGATTGATAGCAGCAGGCTCTCCGTGAGTAGCTGGCGGATGATTCTTGCTCGAGTGGCGCCGAGAGCAGCACGCATCGCCAACTCCCTTCGCCGCGCTGCCGAGCGTGCCAGCATAAGTCCCGCAATATTGGCACAGGCGATAAACAGCACAATCGTTACGGCACCGAGGAGGGCAAAGAGGGGCTGCGAAAAGTTCTGCCGCAATGTGGTCAGCCCCGCCGCAGCGGTTGACAGTTCAATGCGCGGCGCGTCATCAGCCCTGAATATTGGTTCCGCACCGAGGGTCGCGCTGGCGGCAAAGCGTCCGCTTACGGCGGAGGAGGCTTGGGCGATGCTTACGCCGTGTTTCAACCTTGCCATCAATTCGATCCATAGGACGTCGGCAGCCGTTTTCTCGGGTAGATGCGGCGCGACCGCAGGCTGGGAAGCAATCGGCAGCCAGAAATCTGACGGGAGACCAGGATCAAGCTCTGGAAATTCCGGACCAGTTACCCCGACCACCGTGAATAATGTCTTGCCCAGTAAAAGGTGCTTTCCCACGACAGAGCGGTCCCCGCCCAGTTCGCTTTGCCAGAAGCGATCACTCACCACAATGGTAGGAACCGCAGCATCTGAGTCGTCGGTTGGGCCGAGGAGGCGGCCAAGGGCGGGATCACTGCCAAACTCGCTGAAGAAGTTACCGGAGACAAATAGTCCCTGCCCCTGAATGGTTCGACCGTCGGAATTCACGGTTAATTGTGTCGGCACAAATGCAACGACACTAGAAAAGATCGCATGCTCGTTTTGAATCTCTTGAAACTGGGGAAAGGAAAACGAGCATCCTTCCGAATCGAGCGGCTTGTCAGAAATGAGCGCCCGACCTCCCAGAGAACCGCCGTCGTGGGGACAATTGTCATAGAAATACGACGACTTCGTAACTGGGCTTCGTCGAGCTTTCCACTTCAAGAGGAACAGACTCTGCGGGTCTGTCACGGGCAGCCTGCAAAGCATGATGGTGTTGATCAGGCTGAAGATGGCAGTATTTGCCCCGATTGCTAGCGCCAGAGTTATGAGAGCCACAGCGGTAAAGCCCGGACTCTTGCTCAGTTGACGCACTGCGTAGCGTAGATCTTGAATTAGTAAGGTCATAATTCCTCACTGATACCGCAGCGCCACCATCGGATCGACTTTGGCTGCTCGGAGCGCAGGGATGTAGGAGGCCCACAGCGCCACGAACGCTAAGACAAATGAAACCCCAAGGTAAGTTGCAGGGTCAGTGCTACGAATACCGTAGATCATGCCCGCAATGAAGCGGGATAGAACAAAGGATGCTGCGAGCCCGATAATGCCCCCTAGAAGGACCATCGCCGCTCCCTGCCGAAGTACCATGGCCAGCACGGTTTCGGGGGTTGCCCCTAGCGCCATGCGGACGCCGATCTCATGGGTACGCTGCACAACGAAACAAGAGATAACTCCGTAAATTCCGGCGGTGGCGAGCGCGAGTGCGGTGCCCGCAAAAGCCGCGAGCAGCCACATGCTCCAGCGTTGCGTCGCAAGAGAATCCGCTAATCGTTCTTCCATGGTGGCAATGTCAAACGTGGGTTGTTCTTTGTCCAGCGCGAGCACCGCATTTCGAACGGCGGAACTCAAATCAGAAGGATTTGTTGCGGTTCGCAAAGCCACAAACATCTCACCGCGTGGGTCCTGCTCGAACGGTTTGAATACTTCTGGCGATGGATCGATATGGACTCCTGTATGCCGCATGTCTCCGATGACGCCCACAATTGTTAGCCACGCATTCCCGCCCCAGAGCTGAATGTGCTTGCCCAGTGGGTCTTCGCCGGAGAAGAAGCGCCTAACAAATGCCTGGTTGACCAGCACCACGCCTGGGCTATTCGGGGTATCGGTCGAATCAAAAGAGCGGCCGGCAATGAGCGGCACGGCCATAGTTTGGAAGTAGTCAGATGTCGCGCTACAGACTGCCACAGAAGGCCTGAGCCCACGTGGGGGATTAAGACGTCCTTCGAATACGACGGAACCCGCGCCCGAGTAGTCGGTCTGCGGCAACTCGCTGACCGCACTGGCATGCGTGACACCAGGCAGCACGCTCAGCCTTTGAGTCAGGTTTTCAAAAAATACACGCTGCTGTGCTGGCTCGGGATACCTAGCACTTGGGAGCGCGATCTGGAAGGTCAGCAACCGGTGCTGGTCGAAGCCGCGGTCCCTGTGTAACAAACCAATAAAACTTCGGACGAAAAGTACTGATCCAACGAGCAACACCACCGCAAGTGAGACCTCACAAACCACCAGCAACTTACGAGTAAAGCGTATGTTGGGGGACTCCGCGTGAGTTTGAATGCCTTCTTTCAACGCGTCGACCAGGTCAGTCCTCCAGGCAAACAGAGCGGGTGTAAAACCCGATATGATTCCCGTTAACACAGCGATCACAGCCGTGAATCCCAAGACCCGGTAGTCCACAGAGACGTCGACGAACTGGGGCAACCCTGATGGGTGAAGTCGGGCGACTACGTCAAGCGCCCAGACTGCAAGGAGCGCACCGCCAGCGCCGCCGATGAGCGAGATCAACACGCTTTCGGAAAACAGTTGGCGAGACAGCTGATATTTCTCTGCCCCCAAGGCCGCACGCACCGCAAGCTCCCGCCCTCGGGTTGTTGCCTTGGCGAGCTGCAGGTTGGCGGTGTTAACAGTGGCAATCAATAAAAGGAAGATCACGGCCCCAAGCAAAATCAACAAGACGGGCCGTGTATTGCCAGCGAGTTGTTCCTGTAAGGGGACTGCCTGTACTTCGGAACCCTCCGTCATATTTTTATAGGCTGGAGGGTAGCCTGCGATTAGTCGAGCTTCAATTGTGGACAGCTCAGCTTTTGCATGCGCGAGCGTCACTCCAGGAGCTAAGCGCCCGATCACTCGGACTATCTCTACTCCCCGGGTTCCGGTCAAATCTAAATGTTCGGGGAGCGAGAGTGGGACTAGCAGGTCGGGATTGACCCCATCATTTGGAAAAATGAACTTGGCGGGCATGACACCGATGACTTCGAAAGCCGCGCCATCGAGCATAATGCGATTTCCGATGACTGAACGATCGCCAGCAAACCGCTTCTGCCACAAGCTGTGGGACAAAATGACAACCGGAGCGCTCCCTGGGGTGTTCTCTTCTTTTCGCAACCCACGCCCAAGATCCGGTTGAACTCCTAGAACGGAGAACAGTGATGCAGTGGTGTACATGGCGTGAATGCGTTCCGGGTCGCCCACGCCTGTGAGATTCAATTCTCCGTCGTCGTAGGCCGCCAGGTCCCCCATAGATCGGCTCTGATCCCGCCACGCAACGAAGTCCGGCGTGGCAACAGTCGTATCCTTCACTCTCGGCAAATAATTGCTAAGCCAAACTAGACGCGACGGATCCTCGTAGGGGAGTGGTCGCAGCAAGACCGCGTTCAACACGCTAAAGATGGCCGTATTCGCCCCAATACCCAAGGTGAGGGTCAAGACGGCAGCTGCTGTCAGTCCCGGCGTCTTGCGCAAGAGACGAAATGCATGACGAAAATCCTGCAGGAAGCTTTGCATAGGCTTCTCACTCGTAACGCAACGCCACCATGGGATCGACTGTGGATGCTCTGAGTGCAGGAATGTAGCAGGCTGCCACTCCTACAGTAAGAACACACGCCACTACTGTGGCGAATGTCCATGGATCGGTGGGGGAGATGCCCCAAATCTGGTTGGTCACCAGCCGTGTAAGGACGAGGCTCACGCACACGCCGATGAGAATGCCGGTTGCGACTAGCGCCAACCCCCGCAAGAGCACACTCGCCAAAATGTTGCTTTGGTTCGCGCCCAGCGCCATGCGGACGCCAATCTGTTGGGTCTGCAAGGAAACCGCGTACCCCATCACGCTGAATACGCCAATGACGACGAATATCAAACCAATACCAGCGAAGCCGGCGAGAGTAGCAAATTCAAACCGCGGGACCTTGAATTCGTCGTTTAGAAAGTCCTCAATCGAACCAGACGCGCTGACCGCAACTTCCGGGTCCACATTCCAGATCTCTCGTCTGACACTCTTGAGCCACAAGTGAGGATCGCCGGCTGTCCTGGCCAGGATGCTCATTGGGTATCCGAACCCTGCCACGCTGGCGGGAAGGAAGGCATCTGCTCGGAGCAAGTATTGCCTTTGTTCAGGGCGAGTCTTGAAGTCCTTCACAACTCCAACTATCTCGAAGTAGGTATTGTGTGGAGCATCCAGAAAAGGGCGGTCGAAGACTTCAAATTTAATCTTCTGCCCGATCGGATCTGCATCACTGAAGTATTGCCGCACCAGAGTTTCGTTGACCACCACGACATGCCGTGCCAGTTCAACATCGTTTTCAGAAAGGACCCTGCCCCGGAGCAATTGCAGACCCAGGGTTTGGAAATAACTGGCGGAGCAAAGCTCGAGGTCGGCGATCCATCGCTCAGTATGCGGCTTGCCGGGTATTGCAATATCTGTCCATGCCCCTTCGTTGGGAGGAAGCATCCAGGATTGGGTAACCGAGACCACGCCTGGCAGTGCCTGAATTCGAGGTAAGACTTGCTGGAAAAATGCAGGCTTCCTGTCTGGCTTGCTGTAATAGCGACCATGCGGTAAGGCCAACCGAGCGTAGAGAATCTTGGCTGGGTTAAAGGGTAAATCGACATGCGAAAACGCGAGGACGCTGCGCAGCATGAGTCCTGCCCCCACTAGTAACACGATCGAAAGAGCGACTTCTGCGACCACGAGAACGTCGCGCAACTTTCCCCATCTGTGTCCGCCCACCGGGTTTCCGCTGCCCATTAGACGGGGCTGCAAGTCCCCACGGACCGCATGCAGGGCGGGAGCAAAACCACAGATAAATGATGTGCCGACTGTGACTGCCAGAGAAAACAGCAGCACAGTGGAATTCAGTCCGATCGCAGTTCCCGGAGGAATTGATCCCGAAGGAAGAAACGCTACAACCGTCTTCATGGTGAAGAAAGCAAGCGCGCAACCGGCCACGCAAGCTGCTGCAGAAAGCATGAAACTTTCAATCAGGAGTTGCCCAAAAAGCCGGCGTCGGCTCGCACCCAGTGCAGATCGCATCGCAATCTCCCGTTCACGCACTGTCGCGCGGGCGAGCAGTAAATTGGCTACATTGCTGCAAGCGATCAACAGCAGCAGTACAACCGCGGCGAGCAATGAATAGATCGTCTTCCTGAAATTTCCCAGGGCGAGATCGACAAAGCTTTGCGTCACGACAGTGTACCGATCGGGGTTCAACACAAACGTTGGCTCCGCTTTCGTGAGGCGGTGTGCGATGACGTCCAGTTCTGCTGCTGCGGTCTGTGGGCTGATGCCGGGTTTAAGTCGTCCAACGATCTGTAAGGTTCCTTTGTCGGGAGCGGCCGGAACCCAGATATCGACGCCGTACAGATTGAATTTTGCTGGCATGATCCCAATCAGCGTTATCGGTTGGCCATTGAAGACGAATGTAGTGCCGAGGATTTTGGGGTCGCCGCTGAATTGCGTACGCCACAGCCCGTAACCCATCACGAACACTGGGGCTGCGCCCGGCTTGCCATCTTCCGGAGTAATTCCACGGCCCATGAGCGCTGGCACTCCATAAAAATTGAACGTATTGGTGGTGACGCTAGCTTTAGTTCCCAGAGAGCGAGTCCCCGTACCGTCGTTATAGAGAAAGCCTCCGCCCGGGTCGTATCCGACCACGTCTTCGAACACTTGATTCTCTTGACGGAACGCGCGAAACTCCGAAGCAGAGAAGAAGCGTCGACCAGAACTGGAGCCGTTATTGGTCAAATTCTCTATCGAGAACGTTATCAGTCGGTCAAAATTCTTGTAAGGAAAAGACTCGACTAAAACGTTATAAAACACGCTGAAAATCGCGGTCGTAGCACCAATGCCCAAGGCAAGAGTAAGGACCGCAACAATGGCCACTCCGCGGTCTTTGGCCAGGCTTCTCACCGCGTATCGAAAATCTTGCAGCAGTCCGGTCATTTCAGTCTCGACCGCTTACTCGTACCTCAGTGCCACCATGGGATCGACTTTCGCCGCGCGATGCGCTGGGACGTATGCCGCAATTACAGCAACCGCAATCATTGCGACGACTCCGCAGGCGATTGGGAGGACGGCCCTTACCTGCAGGTCTGGGATCAAACTTGCGGCTAGGGTTTCGCTCCAAAAGGCGATGGGTGTTCCCAGAGCGAGGCCCAGGCAGACCATTCCTACGGCGTTTCCAAGTACCATCCTGATCGCATCACCTGGAGTTGCGCCCAGCGCCATACGAACACCAATCTCATTGATCCGTCGCGTCACCGAGTGCGCGAGTGTTCCATAGAGACCGATAGCCACAAGTAGCAACCCCAGTGCCCCGAACCACAGGGATAGCATGGCGATCAGTCGCTCCGGGACAATGGACGCGTTCACTTGATCGGCTAGCGTGGTAACACTCTTCACGGCGACCGTCTTCATCGATTCGCGAATTATGCGTTGAACTTCGGGAGCTACCGTCGAGGGGTCAACACTTGTTCGGAGTGCAAACTGCGAAGCTACCTGACGCGCTTGGAAGGTGTTAAGGTAGATCGTGCGCCACGTAGCTTCGCGCATTTCCAAGTACTTCGAATCGCCCGCAACTCCAATAATCTCGTATGGCTCGCCATCACCATCGAAGACTACATGTTTCCCGAGAGGATCGCTGTTGCCGAAATAGTATTGGGCCATCCTATGGTTGATGATCGCAACGCGCGGCCCGCCCTTGTCTCCCAGGGTGAAATCGCGCCCCGATAGCAACGGCGTGCCAAGTGTCGCGAAGTACTTGGGCGCGATCCAGCTCTCCATGACGTTCCGGTTTTCACCCGTACTGGCCTGATAGCCCTCCACAGTGACGCCTCGATTCGCTCCCGCGCCCGAGATTGGGGAAGGGGCGCAGATTGTGGCCGAGCGAATGCCGGGAATCGTTTCCAGACGGTCCAGCAAATCTTGATACGCTGACGACAAGCGTTCACTGTCATATCCGCTGAGCGCCGGATCGACTGTCACCAACAAAACCTTGTCGCTCTGAAAGCCCAGGTCGAGATGCTGGAGATTCCACAAGTGGAAAACAAACAGACCAGCGACACTCAACAGCACCACTGACAAAGCCACCTGAGCAACCACCAGGCTCTTTCCAAACCACCGCTGGTGCCTGGTCTCCCCGGCACTTCCGGCTTGCCGGAAGGAGGTCGCGGGGGCAGTCCTCAGCGCGCGTAGAGCGGGAACCAATCCGGATAGCAGTACGGTCAACAACGTGATTCCAGAAGCGAAAAGCAACACGTGTGGATCGATTGCGACATGGAACTCGAGAGGTGGCCCCGGCCGCCGTTCTGCAGTGATGATCCGCACGAGCACCGTGGCGCCGAAATACGCCAGGTAGGTACCCAGCAGGCTCCCGACGACGCAGAGCAGCATGGACTCAGTCAATACCTGCTGTGCCAATCGAAAGTGACCCGCTCCCAGAGAGAGGCGTAACGCCATTTCGGCCTCCCGCGCTGCCCCGCGCGCCAGCAGCATACCGGCTAGATTCGTGCAGGCGATCAACAGGAGCATACCCACGACGGCAAGGAGTACCAGCAGCGGCCTCTTCCATTCCTCGCGCAATTGCGAAAGACCAGTACCCGCCGGCTCAATTTCAAACTTGAACTTGCGAACAAAAGGATTGTTCGTAGCCTTGGCCTGTTCCTCGAGGGTCGACTGGTAAAGTATTGCTAGTTCCGCTTGGGCCTGATCGATGGAGACGCCAGGTCGCAGCCGGCCCACCAACCACAACGACCCCCACCCAAGACCGGAGCGAAGCAAGGCCGGTTGCATCGCCAGCGGAAGCCAAATGTCCTGGCTCGATTCAACCCGCAATCCTGAGAACCCACGCGGGGCTACTCCCACAATCTGCAAAGGTACATTCTCCACGACGATCTGTTTACCCAGGATTGCGGGGTCGAGATTAAACCAGCTCTTCCAGTAGGACCAACTCACCACAGCTACGGCGGATCGATCACCCGGGTGGTCATCGTCCGGACCAATCAGCCTGCCGATCGCCGGCTTCACTCCAAGGACCGGAAAGAAGTTTCCGTCTACATATCCGCCTTCCAACGTTTGTGGTTCCAGCTCTCCGCTGCGCACATGGAAGGTTTGGTAGGCTGCTGCGATCAAACCCGATAAAATGTGATTGTGATCGCGCATGAGCTGGTAGGCCGGCATGGAGAAGCCATTCGAATGTGGCTCGCCCGGATACCTGTGCAACAGTTGGACAAGTTGCCCCGGTTCCGCCACCGGCAGCATCCGCAGCATGAGAGTATTGATCAAGCTAAAGATTGCCGTGTTAGCCCCGGTGCCCAGGGCGAGCGTGAGCACAGCCGCGGCGGTGAAGCCAGGAGTTTTGCGCAATTGCCGGAGCGCGTAGCGTAGATCTTGAAAGAGTACCGTCATGGGCCTTTTCACTCGTACCGCAATGCCACCATGGGATCCACCTTTGTCGCATTTCGTGCCGGGAGCCCCGCGGCAGCGAATGCCAGCGTCGACACGGCGAGAATCACAACGCATAACGTGAGGGGGTCGCTACTTGTGACCCCGAATAGCTGACTGCGGATCGCGCGGGTCAGCAACAGCGAGACGGGCAAACCGACGGCGATGCCGAGCACTACGAGCCAAAGCACTTCCATCAAGACGAGCCGCAAAACTGTCGGACGGGTGGCACCCAGTGCGATCCGTATCCCGATTTCCCGCATGCGCTGCGCCGTGGAAAAGGCCAACACTCCATAAATCCCGATGGCAGACATGAGCGCGGCTAGTACGCCGAAGCTTGAGGCCAAATACGCAATGACGCGCTCATCCGTCAAGTTCTCGTCGATCTGTTCCTGCATAGTACGGAAGTTATTAAGCACCAGATTGGAGTCCAGCGTCCGCATCGCCTGGCGGATCGCCCCTTCAGCCTTTTCCGGAGCTTCCCAGGTGCGTACATAAAACACGAGTTGCCCAGGGTGTTCGTCCTGAAGGAAAGCGGTGAACACGGCGCGGCGGATATCTCCGCGGACGGTACCATGCTTTGCGTCTTTCACCACCCCCACGATCTGGGTATCGATCTTTATGAGACCAGCGCCCCAACCGAAGTAGCGCCCAACCGCATTCTGCGGTTGTCCAAAATAATGGCGCGCAAAACTTTGGTTCACGACCGCAATTTTCTGCGTGTCCGCTCGATCCTGATCGCTGACTTCGCGGCCAGCCAGAAGAGGCATCTTCAACGTTGAGAAATAACGAGGGCCAACGTTCTCACGTTCCACATTCATGTCTTCGCCCTCTGTGGGGCGATATCCAGCGATCGTGAGGTTCTGGCTCGAATTGGTATCGGCTAGTTCAGGGTTGTTTGTGGCCGTGGCAAAGCGCACACCTGGCAATGCAGATAACCTTTCCAGGACTCGCTCGAAAAGCCCTCCAATCTGGCTCGGTTGATATCCCGCGAGCCGCGGGTTAATGGTAAAAGTCACTAGATGATCGGTTGCGATTCCCACGTCGAGCGAGCGCAGATTATGGAGCGTCCGGGCAAAGAGACCGGCTCCGGCAAGCAGTAGCAAGCTTAGCCCGATCTGCGCCACAACCGAGACCTGGCGCAAGCGCTGCGGGCCACCTGCGATGGAGACCGATTCCTGTTTGACCACTGGCGTAACGTCGAGATGCCAAAATTGAAGCGCTGGCATCAGGCTGAAAAACAAAGTTGCCAGCAGCGAAAGAGCAAAGCCGAATGCGAAGATTCGCAGGTTAGGTGTCGAAGAAAACGCAAGACCCTTCGCCGCTCCTGCCCACAGAGCACGCGTCAACAGGCGGAAGGCAGGAAGCGCGACTACGAACCCGGCAACGCCACCAGCAATTCCCAGCATCATGCCTTCCACGAGTAACTGCTGGAGCAGTCGTGCTCGTTGAGCACCTAATGCGTAACGCACGGAAATTTCCCGAGTGCGAACTGCGATTCGAACCAACATCAAACTGCCCACATTGGCGCAGGCCATCAGCAACATCAACCCAGCCATCCCCATCACTATCATCAGGGTTTTGGGAACGGCTCCGTGTACCGGTATCCCTTTTGAGCCATCGTCGAGAAACAGATGTGAATTGTTGAGAAACGCATCTTTAAAACGCTGTGAACTGTGGCCGAGCTGGGGTAGCTCCTCGGTGCGAATCGAATGCCAAAGCGAATCAATTCCGGCCTGTGCCTGCTCTCGGCTGACTCCAGGCTTCAGTCTTCCGACCATATTCAGCCACTGGGCCCGTCGCACATCCAGATTGTTTAGGCCTGGCGTGACCTCCGGTTTCATCATCATGGGGGCGAATATTGCTGGATCGTCTCCTCCGACCACACTGTGAAATCCGGGTTGGGCCACTCCGATGATCACAAAAGGATGCGCATTGATGGAAATGCTCCGATTGACGATGCCGGGATCAGCGCCAAATCTCTGCTTCCAGTAGTCGAAGCTGAGGACAACAACAGGATTCCCCCCGGGCGTCAGATCATCGGAGGGCACGAACAACCGGCCAAGTGCCGCCTGCACACCTAAGACATCGAAATAATTGCCGGACACCAACTCCGCTTCCACTAACTCAGGCTCGTTATGCCATTGCACACTGGCGTGGGCCCATGCGGTCGCAATCAGTCCGCTGAACACGGAATTGTGATCGCGCAGATCGCGATACATAGGATAGGAAAAATACAGATGCTCATCATTGCGAGTACTGGAGTCTCCCGGATAAACGCCGGAATACCTTAGCAGCGCAAGCCGATTCGGTTCCTTCACCGGCAAGGCCCGCAACAGCGCGTCGTCGAGCAGCGTATAGATTGCCGTGTTCGCGCCGATGCCCAAGGCCAAGGTAATGACCGTGACGACAATAAATCCTGGGCTTTTGCGCAATTGCCGCAGCGCGTATCGGACGTCTTGCAATAATCCGGTCATCACTATTCCTGCGACAACAGTGCCACCCCACTCACACGTGCACATCCGCCATCAATTTCTTCAGCTCTTCTTCCGCGACAACTTTGCCATCGAATAGATGTACCTCGCGTTGGGCGTGTTTGGCGAAACGCGGATCGTGGGTGACCATACAGATGGTCGCACCCTCGCGGTGTAGGTTCTGGAGCAACTCCATCACGGCTTCACCATTGCGGGAATCCAAATTTCCCGTGGGCTCATCCGCCAGCAGAATCGAGGGCTTCCCCCCCAGTGCGCGCGCCACCGCAACGCGCTGTTGCTGGCCGCCGGAGAGTTGCGAAGGATAGTGCCGAATGCGGTGCGCCATCCCCACGCGCTCCAGCGCCTCCATCACACGCTTTTTGCGCTCGACTGCGGGCATCCTCTGTCGGTAGGTCAGCGGCAACTCGACATTCTCGTAGACTGTGAGATCACCGATCAGATTGAAGCTCTGGAAGATGAACCCTATCTCCTGATTACGAATGCGCGAGCGCTCCGCAAAACCTAAGCTCTCCACTGGCTGGCTATTCAGCTGGTAGTGTCCATTTGTGGGCGTATCGAGCAAGCCAATGATCGACAGCAAGGTCGACTTACCACAGCCCGACGGACCCGACATGGCTACGTATTCTCCCTTGCGGATCGCCAGGTGTACGCCGGACAGTGCGTGCGTTTCAACCTCGTCGGTGTAAAACACCTTAGTAAGATCCTCGATTTGGATTAGCGCGTTCCCTGCTTCGGTCATGGCATCTGCCCTCAATCGCTCGCCTAGTCGAGCCGAATGCGGTCGGTGTTATCCGAACGCGACATGTCGGAAAGTATCACCGTGTCGCCTTCATGAAGTCCTTCAATAATCTGGATCGAATTCACCGACGAGCGCCCCACCTTTACGGGAACGCGAACCGCTCCCTTGCCGTCAGTATCCACCTTGAACAGGCTGAGCGTGCTGTTCTCCTGCCCGAATGCGGGACGACCAACGTAGAGCACATTCTCCAGGCGCTCCAGATCGATGGTCCCGTCGACGCTCAAGTCGGGGCGCGCTCCTTTTGGCAATTCCCCCGTGAGCTGCACGTCAACCGTGACCGTCCCATTTTGCACCGCCGGATCGACACGACTTACCGTTCCGGGGACTATGCCATTGTGCGTGTCGACCATTGACGGTTGACCGATCTGAATGTCTCGCGCCTGGGTCTCGGCAATCTTTAGCTCTGCAATAAGATGGTTTGGCTGAACCACCTTTGCCAGCATCGTCCCGGGTAAAACGTGTTGCCCCACCTGTAATGGTAGATCGACCAGAACCCCGTCGATTCCGGCGCGGACCTTAAGCGCGCCTTCTTGTTTTTGCTTCAGCTCTGCCAATGCGCGAATTTGGTCTACTTTGGCCTGCTGTTCGGCCATCTGTGATTCGATCGCCTTTTCGTTAATATCGAGTCTTTCGTTCTCAATGTTATTTCGTGTCGTGAGTTCGTCCGCCTTGCCCTTTGACGCCTTGTAAGCGAGGCCTGAAATCACTCCGAGGTCGTAAAGCGCTTTGTCCGTCTCCGACTGTAACGTGGCTTGGCTGTAGTCCGCAGTCACGGTCGCCGCGCCGGCTTTCTGATTCATCAGGTCGCTCTGAAGCTTAACGCGCAAACTCTGATACTCGGCTTCCGCCGCTCTTAATTGCAATGTGGCGTCGAGTGCCGACTGCTCGACTTGCGAATTGCTCATCTCGAGCAGAACGCTGTCAGTCTTTACTTGGGAGCCTGGCAATAGCCGAATTCGTACAACGGTAGCTTCCGTTTCGGCGGGAATCTGACGCGTGAACTCTTGACTCGGAATCAGAGACCCCAGGCCTCTGACTTGACGCAGCATCGGGCCGCGCTTGACCGTGTCTGTCCAGACCGTGCTCCGCTCCACTTCTGGGGCCGCCGGTCTCAAGCGTGAAACACCAATTGTGACTGTCCCGAGAAGGACCATGCCGATCAACAGTCCAACGATTTGCCGGCGCCGCTTCTGGCGCCTAATGTCCGGACGCGCGATATCCATCTCATTTAAGTCTTAGGCAGGTTCCGGTCCATTTGAAATGACGCAGCAAGTCTATGCCAGCCAGTCGGATAGGACCTTCATCGCCTCTATCACCGAGCCGGCTTTGTTCGGAAGTGAACTTGACTGTCCATTAGTGAACACTATGGTGAAAAGGAGTACGCGATTCGGCAAATACGGCGAAGTGGCTGCGTTTGTAGTCTATGCCGAGGCGCATCTCCCGGAGGGCTAGCGGGCATGTTTAAGCAGGGTCGATGGCGGCTCCCACATGAGGTTTTGCGGATGCTGAACATCACCCTGACCTTTGTGCCCTGAGATTTTGGCAAAGGACTGCGAAAAGCCCAAGATCAAAGCATCGGGTTTTTGTTACTGAACCATGAAGGCAGCGTCAAGTGTGTAGTTAGTCCCATCAGGATTCGCGACCGTTATCTGGGTAGCCCCGGCGAATCCCCCTTGTACCCTAGCCTGCAAATGATTTGCGTCGACATATACAGGAGCAATCACGGATCCATTAATACTGACCGAGGTCGTCGGGAGAAACCCGCTTCCCCGAATTGTAATCACGGTGCCTAAAGGACCGGCAGCAGGACTAATGCCGCCGATTGCCAACGGAGCGGAGTTAAGCTGCACGACCGTTAAACCAGCGTTCGTAATCAAATAAAGACTCTGGCCAGTTGGGTCAATGATCATGGCGTCCGTGACTTTTTGCACTTGTTCAGTGAGGGTAATTCGGTTCATTCGAGCGCCATGGTTCACATCGAAAATGTCCACAAAGCTCGAATAAGGAACAAACACCAGTCCTCCCCCAACGTCAATCTTCTCCAGTGGTAGCGAAAAACTCAGTCCGGATTCGAAAACATCCCAATAGGACAAATAGCCAATCAAATCTGCATTAGCGTTGACGATGCCGTTTCCGGTCGAAAAAACGGAACCATCTGAATTGACGGCGGCATTAGGACCAAAATTGTCTCCGACTGCAAAATTCGACATCCAAGTCGCAGTGACGGCGTCATAGATCGCCAGTTGTTGGTCACCGCTAATGTCTGTTGTGCCTATCAACACCTTGGAGCCGTCTGCCGAGGCAGCAATTGGGAATCCCTCTGGTTGAATGCAGAAACTGCCGATGTTTGCAACTGGTGTGGTATGCAGAGTCGACAAATCGAGTTGATAGAATGTCCCGCCGCATCCTTCTTCCTGAGTTGACATCGGTTCAATTAAGACCTTGCCTGTTTGCGTAGTGACAAGGTTTTCGGGTCCGGGACTCCCAAATGTTCCGCTGGGGATTATCTGGACCGCAGTTGCAGAACTTGGTTGATCTGGATTGATCACAGCCACCGAGCCATCCGCGAAGTTTGCAGCCATCAGTGCACTATCGTTAGGCGCCATGGCTAAACCGTGAAACGCTTTTTGACCGTTTAAGGCGGGTGGACTAATGGGAGTCAGGAACTGTTTGGAAACTATCGAAAAAACATCGATGTGATCCCCGGCGGAAAGGTAAAGCTGATTGCGACTTCTATCGAACGCGATGGACTGAAATTTATCCGGTGATGAATAATCTGTCACACTTTGCGCATAGTGTATTGCTTTAGGTAAGGATGCCGAGCCCGCAGGAGTGGTAACCTCCAGGTCTTGGGTGCCACTTCCAGGTGGAAGTGCAAATTGCACGTCCACCGCTGGATACGGATACGCAAACGGGAACCACAGGCCTCGGACATTCGCGGCAGTGGCGCTCGTCACGGCGGCGCTCTTGCCTCCTACGGAGATTTGAATTTGAGATGGATCTGTCGGTAAGCCAACTCCTACGAGATGAACTGTCGCACCACCAGTAGGGCTGGCAATATCACCATTAACAAACATTGGGGCAGGACCATAGCTGAACGCCTGCGGGTCAAAAATGGGCGTGCCATCAGGTTGCATCACTTTCACATCAACTGGACCCGTTACCGACGACGGCGGTGCCGAAACTGTTAAAACGCCGGATTCATTCAATGAAGCCTGGAGTCCACGCGCGCTTCCGAACCAGACATCCGGAAGAAAACCAAATCCGTTCCCCTCGGGAAAGCTGACTTGGGTTTCAGAGTTGATCGGTCCCGCGTCGGGAGTTACGGTTTGTACGAATGGAGGAGTTGCGTTGAAGCCCAAAATATAACTAGCCGCATAGTTAGAGTCGTCGAAGGCGATGCCGTGGTCCGCCGACCCGAAGATTATTCCGCTCGAATTCACTGCGTAGGGTGTTTCGACGAATGGTGAAGGAGAGATTAAAGTGCCCGGCGGGATTGTCCCAATTGCAGGAGCTGTGCGCACAAAAGCTCCTGTATTCCCGTCAAACGTCGCTATCAATGGGACCCCAAAACCACCCACTACGTACAGTCTAGTTCCATCGCTAGAGAAAACAAACCCTGTTACGTCCCCGGGAGCTGCGAGTCCGACTACCGCCTGGAGTTGGTCGTTATAGAACACGACTCCATCGGCAAGGTCGTAAATTACAAAATGTGATCCATCCGGGCTTGCGGCGAGTCCATACACAAAGTCGGGTAGATTTATCGTCGGCCCAAAAACACCTCCAGACACATCATAAATCGTAGTCTTGCCTGAGGAACTACAATCGGAAATGATGATCTTACTGCCGGTTGTGTTGGCAGCCACATAGCAAGGCTCAAGTGCGCCGGGTGTCGCCACCGATGATATGCTGTTGCTCTGCGGGTCCCAAATTGCAATCTGCCACAAACCGCCATTTAGTTCCGAATAGTGAATCAACACATTACCATTGGAAAGGGGAAAAAGATCTCTAGGCCCGTAAGAAGCTCCGGAAACGCGGGGTAGGTCCCATCGCTGCACTACCTGAAGACTAGTCGTGCTGATCGCAGTAATGCGTTGTCCGTCGCTTCCAACGAGCACTTTCGTAGCATCCATGGAAAGAGCTAGTCCACGAGGTGTCAGAACGGGAACACTCCGTACGATCTTTCTGGAGGAAGTAGACACGACATCAACCCTGTTTAAGCCGTAGTCACTGGAAAAGATAAATTGATGTGCAGAGTCATATACAATCGACTGCGGTGTATCGTCCGTTCGTAAATACCCACTGCGGTTGTTAGGAATGTTCCCCGGTTGCGGGGCCACTACCAAATCGAGATCAAGGTCTTCAGTTGGCACCGAGACATTTGGTGTGGCCACCACCTCAATCGGCAGATTTTGAATCCACTGTAGGCCAGTAGAAGTAGAGAGGGTTAAGCTAGTTACTGCGCCCGGTGCAACTGGGTTTGGAGAGAAACTAGCCGAAACTCCGGCAGGAAGGCCCTTAGTTGAAAAGTTAACGAGGTAGTTAGTCGCTCCGGCAGAGCAGCATATCGTGGTTTGGAGGGGAACCGAAGTTGCTGATCCTATCCTCGTAACAGCTTCCAGAACTGTTGGTTGAATTAAACTGAAAGGTTCCGGTGCTTCGACGGTCACGCTTATAGTCGCAGTATTCGCGAGGTTGCCGCTCGTACCCTTGACGCTTAGAGGGTAATTACCGTTCGCTAGAGATGTAGCTGCGGCTAGGGTTACCGTTTGGGGCATTCTTTGCAAGGTGAAAGATGATGGCGTAACGGTGAGCCCGGAGGGCATTCCCGAAAGGCCAACCGACACCGTGTCATCAAATCCATTCTCAGAAAGTATTGCAACCTGAATAGCAAATGTGGTACCAGGAGCCATGGAAGAATTAGGCGGAGTTGCAGAGATCGTAAAGGAAGGAGGTAGGCCTGGCGGAGCTTGCGTCGACGAAGTTCCTCCGCAGCCGCTAATCAATACTACATTGAAGCTCAAACACGCAAGTGCAAGCCAGATAGATCCATTGTAGCTAAACGGAGTCTCTTCTCTCATCTAGTTATTTTCTTCATCGTCCGCAGTTGTCTGTTCGCAATTCTTGTTTCTAAGGTTGCGATACTGGGATCCTGCAACGATTCTGGATTGGAGGGCTCCAGATGGACCTATCTGCGAAGACGACGCGAGCAACCACTAGCTCAGCAACTTGCATTTCTCCTGCTACCCAAGACTTCGATGATCGCATCTGGTAGACAACTGAGGCTTTTTGTTTGGGTCGCAAGGCATTCCCAGCAATAATATGCGTTGTCAGAGTGGGATCCTTCAACGATAGAAGAATGAAACCAACTGTGCGAACAGCTTTCGGAGCTTGGTTCTGGTAGTTTACGGTTAGCATGCCTTCATTGGACATGGAAGCCTGAAGAATAGAAACCGAGCATTGGACGCTTGCACTCTGTGCGAAACAAGGCCCAACAATCCCAACTAGGATCAATACAAAGACTGTCTTCTTCAAGGTTTTTGATGTCCGTTCATTGCCGTCGTCCTAGAGAAGCACCCTCGACGACAGGCACTCAACTTCGGGGAAGAAGAAACCACGGTGTTATAGCACACTCAGTCCGGAACATTCAATCAAGTAAATACCTGCGAAATCAGAGATTCCAGCTCATGATTAGCGAGGTGCATTTCGAGCAGCCTTGACGCGGAAGGATCGAATCGGATCTAACGTCCGCTGCTGCGCGCACAGCGGGCTAGCACTAGCCGCATATTTCGTCGAAGCGGTTCCGGCTCGACAAACCGCTGCAACGCTTCCATGCCCGGAGCAATTCCGATGATGTGTCCATAGACGGCGCACGAGCAGTCAGCGCTGAACTTTCGCCCGCGCAAACAAGAAACCGCGAATCTGGCAATGCCTTACGAGCTTGTCGAGATGAAGGATGACGTTCTCACTCTGTTCTCTCCAGCGGCGAATGGAGCGAGTGCGATCTATCGCAGAGTTGATTGCGAAGATTTGACGATTGATGAATTGGCGTCGTTAAGGACTCGCCGCAGATAAGTTACGAATTGCCGGCGAAGGGCG
Organism: Terriglobia bacterium; assembly: GCA_963822555.1. Taxonomy (GTDB): domain Bacteria; phylum Acidobacteriota; class Terriglobia; order Terriglobales; family Acidobacteriaceae; genus JAIQFF01. The sequence goes on along the minus strand of CAWGHY010000001.1, from coordinate 1,389,370 downwards.
AGGTGTATATTCCATACCAGCAGTACATGTTTGCAACCTTCATGTCTACTCTCGTGGTGCGCACGGAGGGTGAACCGACAGCGCTGGCCGCAGCTATCAAAACAGTGACACCGCGTTTCGTGATGGAAGTCGTTACGGTTTCCCGCTGAAGTTCTTCACCTCGAACGCAACCCAGGCATTTGGCGCAGGCGCGCGCCCCAATCGCATCCCGGGCTGCAAGGCGGAACTCTCGGGCAGCGCCGAATCCAGACTGAATGAATGGTTCGACGCTTCCTGTTTCTCGCAACCCGATGCCTTTGTCTTTGGCAACGAACCGCGCGTCGATTCCACCCTTCGTCAGGAAGGTATCGTGAACTTTGACTTCGCCATATTCAAGAGAACCATTTTCGGTCAGTCTGAAAGGATGGGCCTCGAGTTTCGCACTGAGTTCTTCAACCTCTTCAACCATCCGCAGTTTGGCGCACCGAATACATTCCTTCCCGATGGGACCTTTGGCAGCGTGAATAGTACAATCAACAATCCTCGGCTGATTCAGTTCGCCCTGAAGTTCGCATTCTGACCTTTTCGCACCAAGCTGATAGCAAGCAGGGCTCGGCAAATCGCCCAGAATGGCAGGGCGATCCCAACCACCCTTAGGAGCGGCCCCTTTTTGAAACTTCCTTTCGAAAACTGAGACCTAGAACCGCGACTTGCGAGTTTGCTAGAACGGGTTGGCCTTTCGCACATTTTTCTTTAACCAAAGCCCTGTCCGGGTAGACATCCACGATTTAAGCTGCCTTTTTCTCAGGGGATCGACTGAGGGCAGAGCCCAGTCTCGTGGCTTCGGTGAGAATATCTGAGGGATGAAGAACGGTACACTCGCACATACCAATTCAACTTTCCTTAAAGGAAAATCCCTTAATGAGCGGTCTGCTTTTCCCTCGCTAAACAGATTAGGTAAATGAAAGTACCGGGCGGAAACTGACCGAAATCGAGCCTGAAGCAGCCTTAACGTCTTAAATTTCTAGTTACGGACGGGTAGCGAACTCTTTGTTTTCTCAACCAACAACTGATCGTCGGCACTACCTCCCCAAGGGGCATTTTGGAAACCTATTGCGCCAAAAGTTGGAACCATCTCAAGAAATCCAAGTTCCAGGAATGGCTCCTCTCGATCGTCGCTTGCTGTGCCACCTAACTCATTGAGACTCCGCGAAGAACAGATGACACAATCGCTCAATTCGACTCGAAAAAGTGTGTTTCATGGCCGGGAGCGACCCCCTTTCTCGCGCTTGTTTGCGCGCCAGAACCCCTTCCGGCGTTACGGGGTCGCTCCCGGCCACATTGGTTTCGTGCAAGTTCTGCTCAGTGACCACTTCTCCAAGACATTCGCGCGAATGTTTTCGCAAACTGCTAGTGAAGTGTTCTGAGCGAGCTGTCTGCATAGACGGTCCTCAAGAATTTTTTCTTCTCTATCGGTCTATTTCTCATCTTGCCGGCAGATTAGTCGGAGGGAGAGACTTTCCGACTCGCAAGTATTTGGGGAATCCGCCCCCGACAAGAACGTGCCGTCAACGTTTGGGCAGAATTCATGATTCTTTCCTCCAGGCTGTCTCCGCCTTGGTTGTCATAGAGAAAGGCTCTTTAGTCGCCATAAGGGGTCGCCCTATAGGCGAATCGTTGACTGTGGTCTTCGATATTGGTCGGGTCCAGACAGACAGAGGACAGGATCTGGCCAGGCTCCGCAGAGAAGGCAGGGATGTATTGAACAAATCGAGCACCTATCGGCGAAGCACAGGAGGGGATTCGAGATGAGCGCAAAACCCAGCCACATACATACCTTGGGTAGGCCGATTCGACTACAACGAAACGGCGCGACTGATGTAATACCAAATGCCAGAGAAAACATTCGGCCAGTGGGCAACAGAAGGGCCGAGTTCGAGGCCCTATTGGATTCAGACGAGGCCGCGGCGTTGTTGAAGATTCATCCCAAGACTCTTCAGCGAATGGCAAGGCGAGGCCTAGTAGTGGGAATCCAGATTGGAAAACTTTGGAGGTTCCGCACATCCGATTTGAACAAGATGCTGGAGAAAGTCGAAAGCTGAGAAACCCACGGTGCGCGAAAAAAATCAATTCGAGGTGGCGCCGGGATTGAGCTATGCTGAATTCGGCTGCCAGTGCCGTTTAAACAAGGGGAGGAATTTTGTTTAGACGGACGCGTTACCAAACAGGAAGTCTCAACCTCGAAGAACGGAAGAAGGGTTTTGCTATATGGGTCTACCGATGGTGGGAAAAGGACATCACCGGGAAATCCATTCGCCGGAAACTGCAAGTCGGAGACGTTGCCCAATACCCAACGGAATCCGCGGCGCAGTCAGCGGCGGACACTCTTCGGTTAACCATCAACAATCACTCTCAACGCAGCAACCTTCAACGAACCACGGTCAAAACTCTCTGGGAACACTACATTTCGGAGGAACTGCCCCAAAAAGAGGTGTCCACGCAAGATGTCTACGCAATCGTGGCCAGGAACTGGATCCTACCCCGTTGGGGCCAACTTCTACTGGAGGAAGTGAAAACCGTGGAGGTAGAGCGCTGGCTGCGAGCTACAGATCTCGCAAATGGAACCAAGGCCAAGATCAAGAACGTGATGTCGGCATTGTTTTCGCACGCTGTTCGTTGGGAATTCTGTGGCCGCAACCCGATCTCGTCGGGAGGGCCGGTAGGGACGGGAGGAAGCCGCGGCCCAAGCGTGGGGGTCCGTGTCAGCGCCAAACGGCAGAAAGCTCCGCTGATTCTTTCATCGGAGGAGGTCAAACTCGGCCTCGCCGAACTAGGGTTTCGGGACCAGCTTTTAGTTTTCTTGATCGGGGCGTTGGGCACTCGACGGGGAGAACTGGGGGCGTTGCGCTGGATGGACTGCGATTTCGGCAAGGAAGTGTTCCATATCCGGCACTCCTACTACTGGAGAAGGGGAGGGCATCTGAAAGCGACGAAAACGGAGGGGTCTGCGAAGCCCTTGCCTATGCATTCCGCGCTGAAGAATGCTCTTCTAGAGTGGAGGATCAAGAGCCTGTACAGGGAAGAAACCGACTTCGTTTTTCCTTCACTGCGGAGGAAAGGGCGCAAGCCCCTGGATTTGGCGGCGGTGCTGAAAGGAAAAATCAAGCCTGCGTTTGCGAGGGCGGGAATTGCGGGGGTGGGCTGGCATACTTTCCGGCATTCAGTGGGAAGCATTCTCGCCAGTATGGGAGAACACCAACTCACCATCCGCGACTACCTGCGTCACAGCAACCTCAGCGTGACCAACCAGTATTTGCAAGCGACTTCGAAGACCAAGAGCCTCGCCCAAAGGAAACTGGTCGATGCGATTCTGCCCACAGGATCGTTGTCTGCGGGCAAATCAACTATCATTCAATAAACCCTGCACGACTATCCAGCGCGCAGCTCAGGACCGAGCGGTGCGGGCCAGTCTTGTTGGAGATCGAGCGCTTAATGGACCCTAATGGACCCAGAATTTCCGGAAGGGTTTTCGTATGTGATTGAAAGATATGGTAGGCACGACTGGACTCGAACCAGCGACCTCTACCGTGTCAAGGTAGCGCTCTAACCAACTGAGCTACGCGCCTACAACAAGTTACGAGTTTATCAGGGAACATTTGAGAACGGAAGCTGCGAGCTCCGCTGCGGCGCCCTGCTTTTGTTGGCGGTCCGCCGATCTACGACCCTGGGTGCGACCGGGCACCAGGGCCTGATAGACTGCGCTGTCGCCGTCGTGACTGGTAAGCGAATGCTACAGATTACCGGCAGTGCACCCATCCCGGTCGATCACAGGCCATCGGCTGGAATCCAAGCGGCGCGATCCGTGACCGCGATCCGAATTCTTCTACTTGCGCTCGGATCGAGTCGCCCCGCACCATCCTTGCTCGCGGGTCTCTTGACGTTATTAGTAGTCTCCCGTGGCGCCAGGCCCGGGTTCGGGCTTGGCTTCGCAGCGGGATTTGCGATTAGCTTGGCGACCATGTTCGGGTTCGTTCTGGATGACATCAGCGACCTGCCAGCGGATCGAATGGTGGGAAAGCGCACGGCTCTGGCCGATGGCCGCATATCGATCCTGCAGTCCCAAGTGTTGTGTGGAGTCCTGGCTCTTTCAGCGATTCTCGTTAGCCCTGGAGGCGTGCTCGGACGCGCCGTCATTCTCGCGACTTTGGCGGGGTTAGGTACGTACCATTCCTTCTCCCGGGCAGTTCCGGTTTTGAAAGGGGCTTATACCGCGACCCTGACGTGTGTGCCGTTATTCTATGGTGGATTAGTCGCGCACCTCAGAATTCCGGTGAGCAGCTACGTCGTCCTCTGGATATTTATGGCCGGTCGCGAGCTTTTCATTGACGCACACCAGGCGGATGCAGATCGTTGCACCGGATTTGCCACACTGGCGGTGCGATGCAATCGCCAGATGGTGGAGACATGTGGGAGATATGGAATGCTTCTCGCGGTTACGCTCCTTATCTTAGTGGCGGGCAATCTCGGCGCTCAGGTCATTGCCGCGCTGAGCGCCGGCAGTGTCGTCTGGGTTTTGTACGCTCCTATATCTCCGTTTCGGCGCCCCGCCTTACTGCTGCTCCCGGCGGCAATTGGGGTTTGGGCGATTGCCCTATCTATCTGAGTATTCGCAGCCATCTAAAAGGCTTAACCGCCAAGGTCGCAAAGGAATCCGCAAAGAACGCGAAGAAAGTCTCTGTGGAATTTAGAACCCTTGCCGGCTGCCAATTCTCTTGACTTGCCGGATGAGGTCGTGTAAACGAGTCAGATTAAATTCGGCCCTGGTTGAAATCATTCCGTAAGGAGCGAGCGTGCTTTACCTGTTCGTATCGGGCGGAGTGCTCTTGCTGCTGGACCAATGGATCAAGAGTGTTGTCCAGTCCCGCGTTCGGGGCCGGTGTGTGCGCTGGGGGCCGGTGCTTCAGATCCGCTGCGTGAACAGCGTCAAAGTTTTCTATCGTCGCGACGGGGCTCGCCTTACCCTCGGCTTGGTATGGGTAACAGCACTGGCCGCCGCCATTCTGCTGCATCGTTCCGGCGTGTGGTTCCAGAGTCCTGTGGCCCTGGTCGCACTCGGCGCGGCGTTCGGCGGAGCGGCCGGGAATCTGTTAGACGTTCTGCGGCGGCGCTCCGTGGTTGACTTCATCGATCTGCGATGGTGGCCGGTTTTTAACCTGGCCGACGTGGCGATTGTCGCCGGTTTGGCGACGGCACTCTGGCCTTCAGTGTAACCATTCGTTTATTTTATGCGCCCGGTTCTGTTTCAGTGGCGAAGTTTCACGGTTTGGAGCTACCCCGCGCTGGTCTACCTTGGATTGGTGTCGGGAGTGGTGGCTGGAAATGTTGCCGCTCATGCGGCGGGGATCGATGCCTTCCGCGTTTTTGTGGCCACGCTTCTTCTGATCGTCCTCGGACTTCTCGGTGCGAGGTTGTTCTTCGTTCTCTCTCATTGGCAGTTCTACCGGGGAAACTACCGCCTGATATGGCATCGCAGCGCGGGTGGTGCGGCCCAGTACGGTGGGCTCCTGGTGGTTTTGCCGTTCTCTTTATTTCTACTCGCCGTACTTCGCCTTCCCCTGGGGGCTTTCTGGGACGTGGCCACCTTTACTTTGCTGATCACGATGATTTTTGGACGAATCGGCTGCTTGATGAACGGGTGTTGCGCCGGCCGGCCATCAACCGGGTGGCTTAGCCTCTACTTGCCCAATCGCGCGGGAGTGTGGGAGCGGCGCGTTCCCACGCCGTGCCTGGAAGCCGGATGGGCTGCGGTCTTATTGCTTTCCGCGATTGTGGCCTGGCGGTGGATGCCGTTTCCAGGCGCACTGTTTTTGTGGGTATCAGGCGGGTATGCCGCGGGACGCCTTTTTCTGGAGTCTACCCGCGAGACTGCGGCTGGAGGCAGGAAGTTCACGATTCACCACGGCATCTCGGTGGCGCTGATCTTATTTTCGGTTGGGCTACTGGCGGCTCGCTGGACAAAGTGACGGGACACAGGATGTAGCAAGAGGAGGTAGTTCGATGGCTAACGCTCTCACCGGCGATTTCGATGTGGTGGCAGAGTTTGCGGTACCCGCGGCGAACCGCGTGCTTGCCGCAATGCATCGTAACGAGAGATTTCTGCATTCGATTTCCGTTGCCGTGAACGACAATCCGCCTCCGGGGCCGAGGTTTCCCGGGCCCATCGTCGTGGGCAGCGTGGACGCATTCGGAGATGCGGTCGCGAACCAGAGACGGATCGGGAACCCCAACCCGTATCCAGGCGCGTCGGCGGCTACCAATCCCATCTCGGCGGCGCTGGATGCGGTGGTAAACATCGACCAGGCCAGCGCGTTTTTCCCGCCCATTGTTCCCAGCCATCTCTCGGGCAAGGCGCAATTGCAATTGTTCCCTCCGACGGTCGGAGTGCCTGACTCTACGGGCGCCAATCTCTCCGTGAGTCTGCAACTGATGTCGCGATACTTCCCGGATCCACACACCAGTCCGCTGGCGGAGTTTATCCGCGGAGAAGTTCAGATCACGGCGGCAGTGAGTCAGGTGGCATCGCAAGTCGGTAACACTTTGGACATCGATTTCAAAGCGGACAGCGCCGTCATCAACTTCACCCCAGCGTGGTCGAGTCAGCCCCTCAGCGCGGACGATTTGGCGGGAATCAACCTTATGCTGCGGAATGGGCTGCGGACGAGCTTCCTGCCCTCCAACGTGGCCTTGCCCTCTAACGTCAGTGCCATCCGGTTCAGGACTTTGGCGGGCGCTCAGAGCGCGCTGGCCATCCTGCTCAACATGAGCGGGCCGGCGGGAAATCCCGCCAGCATGAACGATGTGTTCCTCGGCGCCGGCGATGACTTCGCGTTCGCCGTGGGCGCGGACTACATTCGCTCGGTTCTGCAGCCCACCATCAACAACATTCTCAGTCAGTCCTATTCGATCGTCATCCCCATTGATTTGTATCTTGCGACTTATCACGTCAGCTATGTCGTCACTTTGAGTAGCGTCACGGTTAATCTGCAAAATGGACAAATCGTGCTCGCCACACAGGGCAAAGCGACGCAGACCAGCAACAAATGGTACGCACCGGATAACTTCACCTTTACCGCACAACTGTCATTTACTTTGCAAGTCGATGGCGATACCGCCGACCTGGTACCCGGTGATGTTTCATTGAACACCTCGAGCTGGGTCGTGAACCTGTTCCAGGGTTCCGCCACCGATGGGATGAAGAATGTGCGCGATCAGGCGCTGGCGCAAAAAGACCCCAGTGGATTGGATACCTACGACAAGGTCAATCAAATGTTGAGCGCGACCGGAAATCTGGGTGGATTGCTCAATTCGCTGCTGGCCACCGCACGTACTCCAATTCGCCGGATACCAATACGTTTCCTCCCCGGATACAAACTGGCATACACCTCGGTGGCCATCCAGCCCGCCGGGATTGTGCTGCACGGATCGTTGTCAGTAACTGATTGGCCTCCCGCGTATGTCGAATTTGAGCAGATTCCCGCCACTACGGATGGCAGCGGCCCGATAAAGGCAGGCAATCTTCTGGGGCACGGCCCGGATTTCAGCGCGCTGAAGAGTTGGATCCCCGGAGGGACAATTCAGCAGTACGAGTGGAGTACGCAGGGACAACCGCAGCCATTTCTCATCGACCCCAACAAGTTCGTATTGATCCATTCCCAAACCTCCGTCGCCGCTGAAACGGATACCGTGGGAGCGGTCGCCGCGTATGCGCCACTGTGCCTGACCGTGCGTGGAACCCGGCTCTCTTCTTCAGGACCTGTGGTCGCGCAGCCGGTCGTAGGCACGGTTTGTGGCTTCAATTCATTTCCAGTGGTCAGCGGCCTGAATGTCTCGCAGGAAGCCGAGCCTCTGTTGTTGGCGCTTGCCCTTTCCAGTTCTCGTGGCCGCCTGGTGGTAACCGGCCACACTACGGCGCAGTTGGGGCAGGCAGGTACCGGCTCGGCCAACCGCCTGGTTCATTTCGCCAGCGATAAGACAGCCGGCTCGCTGGAGTTCCTGGCCCAGGCTTTGGCCGAAAGCAAACGGCAGGATGCGGCGACCGCCGTTCTCGCCGTACTGACCTCTGACCAACTCTCCAAAGCTTCCTACGCCGCCGGCGTCATTTATGCCGAAGACCGCGATGGTGCCTGGGAAACGGCTTTCCGAGTGAAGACGGCACAGCGTCCCCTGACTCTGATTGTCGGGCCGAAAGGAAACATTCTGTGGCAGCAGGAAGGCGACCTCGATAGCGCAACTCTGGCGGCGGCCCTGGCAAAGTTTCTGGTCCGCGAAGCCTCGGTCAAGCTGGGAGTGTTGCGATCGAATCTAAGGATTGGCCAACCGGTGCCGAATTTCTTGCTCGGGACTGCCGACGGGCAAGTCACACTTCGCAAACTCATTGGCCGTCCCTGCACCCTCGTTTTCTGGAGGAGTTCCCTGAAGCCGAGTATTGATGCCGTCCGCGACATGCAGGAAGCGGCCGGCAAGGCGGGCGCCCAGGGTCCGTTGGTACTCGCGATCAATGATGGAGAGGCCGCCGACGTAGCCGCAAAGGCAGCCGCCGACAATGGTTTGACCGCGGCACTGGTCACCGACCCGGAGCGGGAGATCTCGTTTGCCTGCGGTGTGAATGCGTGGCCGACGACGATCTTTACGGACCCGGCGGGTCTGGTCACGGCGATTCGGTGCGGTCGTTTCGCCGGGGATGCCGTCGGCACGCCATCAAAATAAGCGGAACAGAACGAAGCGGGTGGCCCTGGCGAATGGGCCATGCTCGGAGGAGTTTTTCAAAATGATCGATTCATATGTACTTCTGGCGCCAGTTCTTCTCTTGATCGTGGTGGCTCTGCTGCGCTTTGTCGGCTGCACATTCGTGCCCGGTAAGGCCACACTGGGCCCTCCCACCTTCAATCCTCCCGCAGGCACCTACACCGGGGCGCAGTCGGTAACGCTGTCGGCTGACTCAGGGGAAGCGATCTACTTCACCACCGACGGCTCGACTCCGCTGGCCCCGGATTCTCCCGGCGGACCTTCCCCACTTTACGATGGGGCGTCGATCAATGTGGCCGTGAATACGACGATTGGGGCGATTGCAGCGGAAACCGGTTTCTCGGACAGCGCACCGGCCTTCGCAGCCTACGTCATCAATACTGCTCCGCCGCCGCCCATCGTCTTCCAACCGCCGGTCTCCGAGAAGGACGAGACGACGAACAGCATTACCGTAGCCACGCCCGCATTTACTCGCAACGTGACCGCGGGAAATTTGATGGTGGTTTGGCTTTGGTATCGCAGCACCGCGCAGACTATCGCTTCCGTGACCGATAGCGCCGGGAACAACTATCAGCGAGCAGTTGGTCCGACGGTGGGAGCAGGTGCGCTGGCGACTTTCCAGCAGGAAGTCTGGTTTAGCGCGAACCTCACGGGCGGCGCAAATGTGGTAGTTACCGCAACCTTTTCGTCAGCGCCGGCTGCCGCTTTCGAAAGGGCAATCAGCGCCCACGAGTACTCCGGAGCTAGTACCACCGCACCCGTGGATGCAACCAGCGCCACGGCTGGCGCCACGGCCAACGCATCCACTGGACCGGTCGCGATTACCACGGCAAGGCAGATTTTCGGTGCGGCGATCTTCTCCGGCGCCGGTACCGCCGGGACAGGATTCACTCAAAGGTCGGCGCTGAAAGGCAATGCCACCGAGGACGGGCCGGTCACCACTCCGGGTTCTGCCACAGCCACTTTCACCAATACTGCCCAGGATTGGATCGCGCAGATGATTGCACTGAAATAGCGGCTCCGGCCCAGAGTTGCCGGTTTAAGATTGAAACAAAAATCCTGTTCCCACATGAGCTATGACGCGATGCGCGGGAGAGTACGCGCCGCTGCACCGAAAAAATGCATACCATTCCACCAATACGCTTGCGGAGATAACCAAATCTTGCACAACTCGTCCGTCGTAAGCAGAGTGATTGCCATCAGCCGATCGCTGCATCCTCTTTTCCTTTCGGCACTGCTTCTTCTAACCTCCATGGTCGTTGCGGCTTCGGCATCGAGTGTCGCTCCCGCCGACCGTGTCTACCGCAACGGGGTCATTTTCATGTCCGATGCCGGCAGCGGAACCGCCGAGGCGCTGGCCATTCGTGATGGACGGATTGTCTATGTAGGCGCCAACCAGGGATTGGCTCCGTTTGTCGGCGCCGCCACCGTCTCAGTCGACCTTAAAGGACGGTTTTTGATGCCGGGCCTGGTTGACGGTCATATGCATCCGCTCGAAGCCGGGATGCAGCTCTTGAAGTGCAGCCTCAACTACGAATCGCTCACAGTCGCGGAGATGCAGCAACGGATTCAGGCCTGCCTCGACCGCGATCCATCGAAAGATCCCGATGCCTGGTTCGAGGTGGTGAGCTGGTTTCAGGAGAGCATGCGCCCCGCCGGAGTCAGGACGAGCCGCGCCACGCTCGATGTACTGAAAACGACTCGGCCGATTATCGTCCGTTCCTCATTCGGACACACGGTGCTGGCCAATAGCCGCGCTCTGGCCCTCGCCAAGATCACGGCTAGTTCTACCGACCCGATTGGCGGAAAGATATGGCACGATGCCAGCGGCCAACCCTCAGGGTTGCTGGAAGACGCCGCCTACGAAGTTTTCTCCACGCTGATACCGAAGCCGACGGCTGAGCAGAATATCGCCGGCGCGATGGCAGCAATCAAAGCGATGAACCAGCAGGGTGTGACTACCTTCCTGGATGCCGACGCACCGGCCGAGAGCATGGCGGCATTCGCGGCCGTGCGGCACTCCGGCGGCCTGACGGTCCGGGCACACTTTGCGCCGGAAATCGCTCCCACCGAAGCGGGCGATCCCCCTGCCGCGGTGGCGCGCATGGTCGCGTTCAGGAAGCAGTACGACGAAGGTGCAATCCAGCGTGCACCCGGTATCACGGTCCGGAATGCAAAACTGTTCCTTGATGGAGTCATCGCTGGTCCCGCGTTCACGGGGGCGATGACCGAACCATATCTCATGAACGCGGGAACGGCGGCGAACCCGCACTGGGTGCCCGGTCCGAGCCGCGGGCCTGCAGTCTACTTTCCCGCGGAACCACTGGCGGCCACCCTGATCGGGCTCGCACGTGCCGGGATCGATCCTCATATGCACGCCGACGGGGATGCAGCTGTGCACGCTGGTCTCGACGGCATCGAAGCGATGAGGAAGGCTGTGCCAGTGGCCGATATCCGCCCCGCGATCGCACATGACGAGATTGTCCTGCCGGAGGATTTCCCCCGCTACAAGTTACTGAACGCAATTCCCGTGCTGTCCTTCCAGTGGGAGAAACCCGCGGGAGACACGATGGGACTCAAAGACTATTTCGGTCCGGCGCGCATGAAAATTCTGGAACCAGCGGGATTTTTGGCCGCAGCCGGAGCCCGCATCGCTTTCGGCAGCGACTGGCCGGTGGACCGCCTGGACGAATGGTTCGCCCTCAAGGTGGGTGTGACGCGCACCAACGCTCCCGATGCGCCGCCCGAGTTCCGGGGCCGGCTGGGCGACGATCCCGGTTTGTCGCGCCAGGCAGTGCTTCGCGCCATCACCATCGACGCGGCCTATGAGCTTCATCAGGACGACACAACCGGTTCACTCGAGGTCGGTAAATTCGCGGATCTCATCGTGCTCGACCGCAACCCGCTACAGATTCCCGCCGAGGACATCGCAAACATCCAGGTGGTCGAGACGGTGGTTGGAGGCAACGTCGTGTATCAAGCCAAAGGCTCTCCGCAGAGGTGATTCGCTCCTAGTGAGCCAGTCCCAGATAATTTCCGTATCCGACAATCACGGTGGAACCAACCAGCAGGAGCAAGGCCAATGCCAGCAACCGGCCCGCCTGCACTCCCGCGCCTTTCCACTCCTTCAGCCCGATGCCCCACAGGCTGCTGAAGATGATGATGCTGGCCATGTGCAGTGTCCAACTCGAGAATTTGTATTTACCCATCTGGGTTTCGCCCATCGAATAAAAGAAGAATTGAAAATACCAGGTAGTGCCGGCCAGGGCGCACAGCAAATAATTCGAGAGCACTGGAACCCGGGCGCGATTGATACCTGATGCCGGTGCATCTTCTACCGCAACCGCCGATAGGCTCTGCCTTTCCTTTCGTGATGTCATGTGCTCGACCACTTCCCGGCTCGGCGCATCGAGAGCAGTCTCGATAATGGTCTCCTCGTGACCATCATTGGGCTCACGCGAAATCGAGGTGAAATACTGGTAGCCGGTCCTGTTCCGGATATTCAGCACCAGGCACCAGATAAAATTGGTGGTGAAACCGCCCAGCAACACCACCACCAGCACGGGCAGGCCCTGCCATAGCTCGGGAGTTCCATGCTTGATGGTCAGAGCCTTGATGGGATCGCCCGCAGCCAGACCATAGGCGAAGCAAGCGCTCATTACGCCGGAAAGAGTCGCCACGCCGACGCCCTTCTTCAGATCAAATTCCTTGATCGTCACTTTCTGCTGCTCGGGGGACATGGCCCGCTCTTTGCAGATGCCGGCGACTCCGGCTGCTGCAATTCCCAGCAGGCAGACGAATATGCCGAGGAGAATTATTCTTCCCGAAGCCGTCCCCAAAACCTGGGTCATGAACTCGCCGCGGAAGATCGGCGGGATCAATGTTCCGAAGGCAGCGCAAAGCCCCAGCACCACGGCCATCCCCAGCGACAGCCCCAGGTAGCGCATGGTCAATCCAAAAGTAAGCCCGCCCACGCCCCACAGAAGTCCGAAGAAAAATGTCCAGAAAAAAACTGTGCTGGGAGTTTCGTGAAGGACCGGCAGCAGGTCCTTGGTCATGAGCAGCGCGAAAAACCAGGGCGCGATGATCCAGCTGAAGAATCCGCCGGCCAGCCAGAAGGTCTCCCATGCCCACCGTTTCACTCCGCGGTAGGGCACATAGAAGCTGCCGGATGCCAGTCCGCCCAACCAGTGGTACAGCACGCCGATTACAGGATTTGGATTCATAGTCCCTTGGAGATCCCTCGATCTGCCCCTTACTCCATGTAGAAAACTTCCTTCATCATCGCGAACCGCTCCCCAGGCTGAAGTCCAGGCACCGGCTCAAAATACTTGGCCATCTCCGCCTGCCAGCGGAGATTCACGGGATCGTTAGCCAGCGCGTCCCAGGCCGCGTCAAAATCTTTTACGCGCATGACCAGGACAAGGTCCTGGCCGCGGCGAAAAATCGAATAGTCGGAAATGCCGACCTCCTTCAGCTTCGCCAGCAATTCCGGCCACACATTCGCATGATCTTTCTCGTAGCCGGCAATGGCGTCAGGCTTGATTCGCAGGCGGAAAGCCACTCGTGGCGTGCTCGAGCCTGCAAGATTTTGCACCGTCATGTTCGCATTTCCCTTTCCCTGCCGGCGCCATCGCGCCCGTGCAGTATGATAATTGCGGCCTCCGGGGCGCCGCGGGGCCGTTTGGGTATGATCACACAGTCGCTGTTCTAACACACTTTTTCCGCCAGGGACTTCTTCATGCAAGTGAAAGCCAGTTTGCGCTACTTGGAAGACCGTTGGGACGAGCAGATCGCGCGCGGGCTCGATCAGCCGGAACTACTGCGTTACCGCTCGAATTTGCTGGGCTCGGACCTTCGCATCACCAATTTTGGAGGGGGAAACACCAGTTCCAAGATTCGGCAAACCGACCCACTCAGCGGGAAGCAGGAAGAAGTCCTGTGGATCAAAGGCAGTGGCGGCGATCTGGGAAGCATCAAACTCAGTGGGCTGGCGGCACTATACTCAGCAAAGCTCCAAGGGCTGGAGCAAAAATATCGGGGCGCTGATCACGAAGACGAGATGGTGGACCTATATCCCCTGTGCGCCTTCGGCAAGAGCACGGTCGCGGCTTCCATTGATACGCCGCTCCACGGCTTTCTGCCTTTCCCGCACATTGACCACTTGCATCCGGACTGGGGCATTGCGCTGGCCGCCTCCGCCAACGGGCGGGAAAAAATGGAGGAGTTCAACCGCCGGTTTGACCACCACCTGATTTGGGTGCCGTGGCAACGTCCGGGCTTTGAACTGGCCATGATGTTGCGCCGCGCGGTGCAGGCGAGTGCGAACTGTGACGGCGTCGTATTGGGTGGTCACGGCCTCTTCACCTGGGGAAATACCCAGCAGGAGTGCTATGAAAACACGATTTCGATCATCGATCAGCTCGGACAGTTTGTTATCGACCACGTGGAGAAAAAAGGTACGAGTCTGTTCGGAGGTCCTCGACAACCGGCGTTGGAGAATCGGCGCGATCTTGCCGTCGAGATCTTCCCCTTCCTGCGCGGAAGAGTTTCAGGCACGAAGCGAGTGATCGGCAACTTCAGCGATTTGCCTGAAGTCCTGCGATTTGTGAACTCAGCCGAAGCGGCGCAGCTGGCGCATCTGGGCACGAGCTGCCCTGACCACTTCATCCGTACCAAAGTGCGGCCTCTGTTTGTTCCGTGGCAGCCCGGCAGCAATGCCAGGAGTCTCCGCGAACAGATCGATTCCGCGCTGGCGAACTACCGCAAGGAGTACGCGGAATACTACAACTCATTCGCGCAACCTGATTCTCCCGCTATGCGCGACGCCAATCCGACTGTCGTCCTGATCCCCGGCATCGGCATGTTCAGTTTTGGCAAGAGCAAGACTGAAGCCCGGCTCACAGGTGAGTTCTACGTCAACGCAATCCATGTCATGGAAGGCGCGACTTCACTCGATACCGGGAACGCGCCCGCGGATCTCCCCCAGGCCGGCGCAGCCGCTCCCACCAGTGCCTTTACAGTGCACTCGAACTATGTGGCATTGCCTCCGTCGGAGGCCTTCCGGATTGAATACTGGAAGCTGGAAGAGGCCAAGATTCGCCGCCAGCCGCCAGAAAAAGAATTGAGCCGGCAGGTCGTCCTGATTGTCGGGGGCGGAAGCGGAATCGGCCGGGTAGTCGCGCTGCTGGCGGCGGAGCGCGGAGCGCACGTGGTGGTCGCTGATCGCGATCATGAGGCGGCCAAAAACGTAGCGGAAGAAGCCAAGGCCCTCGCCGGAAAGGAGAACGTGCTGGCGGTGGCCGTCGACATTCGCCGCCGCGAGGCGATCCGGCAAAGCTTGCGCGACCTGGTTTCCTCCTACGGTGGACTAGACATACTGATCAACACCGCCGCACTGTTCCCCTCTTCGAAGGACGGCCAAATCACCGACGAGCAGTGGGGAGTAACGCTTGACGTGAATGTCACGGCAAACTATTTACTGGCCGATGAAGCATCGCGCCTCATGCGGGAGCAAAATCTTGAGGCAGCGATCGTGCTCACCAGTTCGGCCAACGCGGTTGTACCGAAGCGTGGCAGCGAAGCCTACGATGTGAGCAAGGCGGCGCTCAGCCATCTGGTGCGCGAACTGGCGATTTCACTGGCGCCGAAGGTTCGAGTGAACGGCATCAGCCCCGCCACCGTGATCAAAGGGTCCACCATGTTCCCTCGCGACCGTGTGATCGCGTCGCTGAAGAAATACGAGATCCCTTTCACGGACACTGCCAGCGACGAGCAGCTGCGCACTCTGCTCGCCCAGTTCTACGCCAAGCGCACGCTCACTCACCGTCCGATTGACCCGAAAGATTGCGCCGAAGCGATCCTGTTTCTGGCGGGACCGAAATCACCCTGCACCACCGGCCACATCGTTCCCGTGGACGGCGGCCTGACCGAGGCCTTCCTGCGATGAATGCGGTTTCTCAGGATCGAACCCCGAACCGACGACCGGTTCTCGTGGCCGTGGATTTGGGCGCCGAGAGCTGTCGCGTCTCCCTGCTGCGCTGGATCGATGGCACAGCGCACATTCAACTGGTACACCGCTTCGGCAATTCCGCGCAAAATAAAGGCGATGGTCTGCGGTGGGACATCGCCGCCATATGTGATGGCGTGGAAGAAGGCCTGTGCATCTGCGCCAAGCTTGCGCCCGAAGGAATCGCTGCCATCGGAGTGGATGGTTGGGCAGTGGACTATGTGCGCCTGGGATCGAACGCAGAGCCGGTCGCCAACCCTTTTTGCTATCGCGATCAACGCACCGTAAAAGCGCAAGAGGAAGTGCACTCCCGAATTTCCCCCGACCGCCTCTACCAACTTACCGGAGTTCAGATTCTTCCTCTCAACACGCTCTACCAGCTCCACGCCGACCGCGACCCGGAACAGAATCTTCCCTGGATCAACTTACCGGAGTTTCTGCTGCAACGTCTCGGTGGAAAGCGTGTCTCCGAATACACTAATGCGACGCACACTCAATTGCTCAGTGTGCAGGATCATGCCTGGAGTTCCGAAATCTTTGCGGCCGCCGGCCTGGACTTGAGGGCTGCGCCTCCGCTGGTGCCTTCGGGAACGGACATTGGCGCTCTGCGCGGCAAGCTCGCCGCTCTGCCGGCATTCCGCAACACGAGACTGATTGCTCCCGCTTGCCATGACACGGCCTCCGCCATCGCGGGAATTCCAGCTCACCGAGATGACTGGGCCTTCATCAGCTCGGGAACATGGTCGCTGGTCGGCTGCGTGCTTGATTCGGCGTGCGTCAGCGAAGCCGCGCGCAACGCGAACTTCAGCAACGAAGGCGGTATCGGCGGCAAGATTTATTTCCTGAAGAACGTGAATGGCATGTGGCTGTTGCGCCAATGTATGGAACAGTGGCGATCGCAGGGTCAGCTATGGACGGTCGAGCAACTGGTCGAGGCCAGCTCGGATCTCGGCGCTCCCGCGTTCCTGATCGATGTCGATGACCCTGCTCTGCTGTTGCCGGGAGACATGCCCGCGCGGATCAATGCGCAACTGAATCGCGGAGGTCATGCTTCGATTCCCCCAGGCCAGGCCATGGCGGCAAGAATGGCGAACCTGATTTTTCACAGCCTGGCTGCGCGTTACTCTACCGTTCTCGAAGATGCGGCCCGCATCACCGGGAAAACTTTGAAGCGGCTCTATATCGTCGGTGGAGGAAGCAAGAACAAGGTGCTGAACCGGCTCACCGCGAAGGCCACGGCGCTCGAAGTCCTGACTGGATCGACCGAAAGTGCAACGGTCGGCAACCTTGCCATACAACTGGCTGCGCTCGAAGGGAATTACAACCCTCGCACGGGTGTGACTGCAAAAGCGGTCTCGGAGTGGGCTCGTGTTCTGTCCGCGGCATCCGGCGACGTTACGGTAATCGATGCCCGTGAAAACTCCGTCCCAGGTCGCAAAGAAGAAAAAGTCCAAAGGCCAACTGGAAAGGCACTCGTATGACTGACAAGCTGGAATCGCAGGTCCATCGCGCTCTCGACAATTTTCATATCGAGCTGCCCTCCTGGGGTTTTGCCAACACCGGAACCCGTTTTGGAAAGTTCATTCAGCTCGCGGCCGCGGTCACTACAGAAGACAAGTTCAGCGATGCGGGCCAGGTACACGCACTGACCGGCGCATGCCCGACGATCGCGCTGCACGTGCAGTGGGATTTGCCCAACGGATTGAAAGACATCGCTCAGGTAAAACGCCTGGCGGAAAAATACGGAGTGCAACCGGGTTCGATCAACCCCAATGTCTTTCAGGATCAGGAGTACAAGTATGGGTCGGTGGGCAATCCGGATCCCGCGATCCGCAAGCGCGCGCTCGACCATATTCTGGATTGTGTCGCCATCGCGAACGCCCTCGAATGTCGCGACATTTCACCCTGGTTCGCCGACGGCTCGAATTATCCCGGAACGCAGAGTATTCGCAATCGGATTGGGTGGTTTGAAGAAGCGCTGAAGAAAGCTCACGCCAGTCTAAGCCCGAAGCAACGCCTGCTGATCGAGTACAAGCCTTTCGAGCCTGCCTTCTATCACACCGATATCGCCGACTGGGGTATGGCGTTCCTGCTGGCGCGCACCGCTGGTCCGCAAGCCTACGTTCTCGTCGACACCGGCCACCACTATCAGGCTCAGAATATTGAGCAGATCGTGGCCTGGCTGCTCCATCACAAAATGATCGGCGGTTTCCACTTCAACGATCGCCGCTACGCCGACGACGATCTCACGCTTGGATCCATCGATCCCTACCAGATTTTCCGGATCTTCCATGAGATCCACAACTATGCGTGGCAAACCGGCGCCCCAGCCGACGTGGCTTACATGGTCGACCAGAGTCACAATCTCAAAGGCAAAATGGAAGCCATGATCCAAACGGTATGCACCGCGCAGGAACTTTACGCCAAGGCAGCCATCGTGGACCATGTGCGCCTGGCGCAGCTGCAAGAGAACTGCTCGCTAGTCGAAGCAGAGGAGACTTTGCGCGGCGCTTTCTGGTACGACGTGCGTCCCGTCCTGCGCGAATGGCGGCGCAGTCACGGCCTGCCGGAGGACCCGATGCAGGCCTTCCGTGAGAGCGGCTACCTGGAGCGAATTACGGCCGCGCGCAAGGAACGTAACGCGGTGTCAGTAACGACGTATGCGTAACCAGACGCCGACCGTGGCGCGCCGTCCTACTGCTCCGTAGCTGCACTCTTCACCAGTTCTGCGTCGATGGTGATCGATATCTCGTCCCCTGCCATTGCCGGCGCCCCGTTCACTCCGAAATCTTTCCGGCTGATTTTCGTGGTGGCGGAAGCGCCCATGTGCAAATTTCCTCTCGGGTCTTTCACGGGAGCCGTGGGACCGTCAACGTCGAGCACCACTTCCTTGGTTACGCCATGAATGGTCAGATCGCCGGTGATCTTCAGCTTGCCCGGCCCCGCTGACTCGGTGCGCTTGGACTTGAAAGTGATGGTGGGATATTTCTGGACGTCCAGAAAGTTGGGGCTTCGCAGATCGTTGTCGCGCATATCCACGCGGGTATCGACGGTAGTCGCGTCAATCGTGGCTTCGAGCTGGGTTTTGCTCGGATCGGCCGGATCATAACTGGCGCTGCCGCTGACTTTCCTGAACTCGCCGCGAACCGTGGAAATTCCCAAATGGCGGACGGCGAACTGCGCCGCCGAGTGCGCCGGATCGATCTTCCAGGTTTCGACCTGAGCGAAAGCGGATGAGAGGAGTAACGAAACAAACAAGAACACGGTCAAGCAAATAGAACGTTCGCGAATCAAAACAAATCCTCCTGATACAAATAACTGCAGTCTACTGATATTACCGAAGGCCAGAGAGTTGTGGGTCGGCAGACAATTGGGCCAGGCGCGGCCCGCAGTGCGCACCCCCTCCGCCGTTTGTCATTCCGAAGCCAGGTTTATCGGCGAGGAATCTGCCTGCTCCTGGCAGTCAAAGAGCAGATTTCACTCGCGCAGATCGCGCTTCGGAATGACAATTCTTCGGAGCGCTTACAACACCGGCGAGAAATCTGTCAGCGCCATGAAGGTGGAATCGACTTTCTCTACTAGCTTTCCGTTCACTTCGGATGCGTCGCGCACCTTCTGCCACTCCGGATCGTCGACAAACGCCTTCCAGTTGTTGGTCGCAGCTTCGCGGCTGGGATGAGCGAGAATGTAGATGAGCGTCCTGCCCTTCAGCGGATCATCCAGCGGAGTCCAGTAGGCCACGTTCTTCATCCCATGTTTCTCGAACAGCGTCATGGTGTGCTCGCGAAACCGTTTTAACAAATCGTCAAGCTTGCCCTCATTCGCATGGTAGATGCGAAGTTCATAGACGGTTGACGTCGTTCCCGCCGCCCAGGCGTGTTCAGGTTGCGCGCCCGCCCAGACCGCCGCCGGAACCAGTGCGATGGTGGGTAAAGATTGCAGTAAAGCTCTTCTGTCCATATCGACCTTCCGCACGAAATGAGAATACTTACTCTTCAATGGTGAACGAATAGGATCCAGCGCCGGCTTCATAGATTGCGTTCTGGCTGTCGCCGAAAACGAACCTGACTCCCGCGCTCTGGCGAATGCTCTTGCCGCCTTCGAGAATCCTGACAGCCACGCCGCCCGGTAAATAAATCAGGCCGGTCGTATTGGGCGGAATCACGACATTCCATTGGATCGAATTACCGCTAACCTTCCAATTGGATGTAATCGGCCCGTACCCCGAATCGTATGTCGCTTTTACTTCTCCGAGCGTGGCATCGAATTGGGGATGAAGAACGATGCGATGAAATCCCGGGTCTTCGACCGACCCATCGATTCCAGCCGCGTAGCGGTACAGCCATTCCGCGACCGCCCCGTA
This sequence comes from Terriglobia bacterium, assembly GCA_963822555.1. GTDB lineage: Bacteria > Acidobacteriota > Terriglobia > Terriglobales > Acidobacteriaceae > JAIQFF01. The sequence goes on along the minus strand of CAWGHY010000001.1, from coordinate 1,369,214 downwards.
AGCATAGTGATTGAAGGAATTCATCGAGGGATCGCCCATCATCTGGTCGCCATTCCAGCGCTCCCACATAGTGGTGGCGCCGTGGTCGATCATGTAGCCCCAGGACGGGTAAGTGTTCTGCAGCAACAGTCGATATGCAACATCGCTGCGGCCGCCGTCGCTCAGTTCAAGCATCAGATAGGGGGTGCCCAGGAATCCGGTGGTGAGATGCCAGTCGTGGCTCTTGATATCTTCGACCAGTTTCTGCACCGCGACGACCCGCTCTTGTTGTGACAAGAGGTTCATGTGTAGCGCCAGCACGTAACTGGTCTGGCTGCCGGTTCCGACCGTGCCGTCCGGCTTCACATATTCCTGGTTGAATGCTGCCCGGACCTTTTCGAAAACCTCTCGATACTTCCGCTCATCCTCGGGACGATCGAGCGCTTGGGCCATGCGCATCATCAGCGAGGCGTCGTAGGCCCAGTAAGCCGTGGCAATCAGGTCCTTCGAAGTTGTGCTGCCAATGGCCACCCAGTCGCCATAATCGTTCCCCCGCTCTTTCAGCCAGAGATAATTTGGATTCGCTCCGGCGAGGTGTTCCATCCACTTCTCCATCGCCGCCCAGTTGTCCTCGAGGATGCGGGTGTCGCGGAATTGCAGATAAGCGGTCCAGGGAATGATCACGCCGGCATCGGCCCAGGCCGGGGCGCTCTCTCCCGTGGGTCCAACTCGCGGCGAAACGTCGGCGAAGGCGCCCGCCGGACTTTGCGCCTCCCGAATGTCGGTTGTAAATTTGCGGGAGAAAGCCGCCAGGTTCGCATTGAACGAAGCGGTTCGCCAGAAGACTTCAGCATCCCCCATCCAGCCCAGGCGCTCGTCGCGCTGCGGGCAATCGGTGGGCACGCTCAGAAAATTCCCCCGTTGCCCCCAAAGAATATTGCTCCACAACTGGTTCACCATTGGGCTTCCCGTGCTGAACTGAATGGTGAAGGGCGCGGCGGTATAAAAGACTACGCCCTCGACCGCATCCAGCGGGGGCGTTCCGGGGTAGCCGGTCAGTTCGACGTAGCGAAACCCGTGAAAAGTGAAATGAGGCTCGAACGACTCAGTTCCCTTTCCGCGGAGAATATAGGTGTCCGTCGCCTCCGCCGTGCGCAAATTCTCGGTGTAAAGCGCGCCGTCCGGCTTGAGCACTTCGCCGAACCGGAGCCGTACTTTGGTCCCAGACTTGCCGGAAACATGTAACCGCGCCCAGCCAACCATGTTTTGTCCAAGGTCGAAAATGTATACTCCCGGCGCAGGATTGGTCACGGTTTTGGGCTTGAGGATCTCGTTAACCCGTATGGGCTGAAAATTCTGCGCCACCACGCCGGCTTGAGGAGGATCTGCCACTGCCACGGCTTCCCAGCGGGAATCGGAGAACGATGGCTCATCCCAACCGCTCTGTTCCAGCCGCGCATCGTAGTTCTCGCCGTTGTAAATTTCCGATTCGAGAATGGGAGATTGTTTGGCCTTCCATGATTCGTCGCTCAGCACGGAATCGCGCGAGCCATCCGCATACTCGACCTCGAGTTGCACTAGTAAGCGCACCGGCGGCGGGCCAAAGTTGTAGCGCATTTGCAGCCAGCTCAGGCCGTCCGCGTACCAGCCTCCACCCAGAATCGCGCCGATGGCATTCCCGCCCTGGCGCACTTGCGACGTAACGTCATACACCTGATAAACGATGCGCTTGCGATAATCCGTCCAACCCGGAGCCAGAACATCGTTTCCCACGCGCTGCCCATTCAAGTAGAGCTGGTAAGTTCCCAACGCGGTCGAATAAATACGGGCGCGCCGCACCGGCTTGCTCACGCTGAAGTTTCGCCGCAATAAATCTACGGGATGGGCGGGCCAGGGAGTTCCCAGCGGCGCCTCTCCGATCTCCGCCACCACAGCGGCCGCCGGCCATGACGAATCGTCAAAGCTCCGGGCGACCCACGTCTCGCCAGTTTGCTCCGGCGCCGTCTTCCAATCGGGCCCGGAAACAAAGCGTTCGACTTTCCCATCCGGGAACTGGACTCGCAGAAGCGCGATGAATCCGCCCTGTGCCGGCCGGTCGCGATCCTTCTGAACTATGGCCTGAGCCGCAACCGAATTCGCTCCTGCGCTCAATAGCTGGCCCACGGGAATGACTCGAAAATATCCCCAGGGGTCTTGGGCGCGGCCAAACTTACCCATCGCCGACTCGGTCACTACCGGTTTGCCATTGACCCACGCCGCCAAATTGTCCTTAGCTGTGATGAAAAGGGTAGCCTCTTTGGGTTTCTGCGCGAGCTTAAAGCTGAAACGAAAATCGTGTTTGCCGGGCGTGGCATTGGTCAGTGCGTTGTCATTCGCTGCCCAGATCCACTTCGGCGCCGATTCGTAATCTCCCCGCTCGAGCGGCATGTCACGCGTGATCCATTGCGCTTTCCAGTCCTGCGCAGAAAGCAGACCCATCTCCCACCAACTGGCTTGACTGTAGGAGGAAGACTGTCCCTGCGAATCCCAAACCCGCACTTCCCAGTAATAACGCCGGCGGGACTCCACGACAGGGCCGCCGTACGGAACGTTAACCGACTGATCCGATTCCACACGGCCGCTATCCCACACATCGGCCCGATCCTGCGCCAGTACTTCTGGCGAGCCAGCTACGCGAATTTCATATGCGGTTTGCCTCGCGCCGCGTGTCGTGTCCTCCAACTGCCACGAAAGCCGGGGACGAACGATGTCGATTCCCAGTGGCTCTCGCATGCTTTCACATTGCAGATGATCGGGAGCATTCCCGTCGAACGCCGCAGCCCCCGAGGTAAAGGGCCCGATCACAAGACAGAGCAGCGCAAGCGCGAACGCAAAAAAACCGAAATGATTGAATCGCCTTCCGCCCCGAATCAAATCTGCCTCGTGTGTCAGCCCATTTGTACCCGGTGCATAGCTCATCGAACGCTCCTGCCGGGCTTCCCGGCCCGTTGGTTACACAAGATGGAACACATTAACGGGTTATCAGTCCAGACGTCAAAAGGCCCGATCGAGCGCTGGGCGCGAACATACTCACTGCGTCCAGTTGCAAAATTCACCCGTGGGCGGCGACAATCTCGTGTGCAGCCTACGCAATCGGGCGTGGCCTCAAAGACCGAGGATCCGTTCCAATCCGGCGCCATGGTGCTTTTGACCCTGGCCAACCCCAGGGAAAAATTCTGGGGCGTCATTCTTGCCCTGACAGTTCAAGGCATCGGTCTGGCTGGCATCGAGCTAGGTTCGTTCGAAGATTCGGTTTCGATGATTAAAGCGGGCGATCAGCCCTCTTTCGGTGTAGTCTTCTTTCCGATGCATCGTATTGAGCGGGTGGAGCTTGATTTACCGGAAGGCAGCATTCCTTCTCTCTCTCAACGTTTCACGGCACAAACCGGACTCGACCCAGCTTCCGTTCTCACCCGCCGCCCCGAGCCCACCTCCTCCGGGACGGACATTTGAAGATGAAGCTCTCTCAACTGCTGACCGCGCCTAACCAGCTGACCCTGCTGCGCATGATGTTCGTTCCGTTTATCGTGATCGACCTGGTAGCCGGTCACTACCGCTGGGCGCTTATTTTGTTTGTCCTGGCGGGCTTTAGTGACGGCCTCGACGGCTTGCTGGCTCGCACTCTCAAACAGCAAACCGTGCTGGGCCAGTATCTCGACCCCATCGCCGACAAGCTTCTGCTCAGCACCATGTTCATGGTGTTGGCGATCTTGCACAAGATTGCGTGGAAGTACACCGTACTGGTTTTCAGCCGCGATATCTCGATTCTTTTCGCCAGCGCCGTGCTTTACGCCATTGCCGGCCTGCGTAACTTTCGTCCCAGCATATTCGGCAAGGCCAACACTTTCGCCCAGGTGGCTGCGGTTTTTTTTGTGCTGCTGCTGCAGATCAAGCATGACCGCTGGATCTGGATCACGCAGGCCACGTTTCTTCATGCCACGGTCGGCTTCACCGTGGTCTCGGCGGTTCACTATGTCTTTCTGGTGGGCCAGCGCCTGCGCGGAACCAACCATGGATCTTCCGACGCTTCCAGATCGGCGGGAGGATCGATTTGACCCTGTTTCAAGTGTCCCCCTAGAATTGACGATCTTGCCGCAAACTCCTTTTTCTTATGGCGCTGCGCCTGTACAACACGCTTTCCGGAAAGCTTGAAGAATTCCATCCGCTGCAAGGCAATGAAGTGCGGATGTATGCTTGCGGGCCCACGGTTTACGACTACGGTCATATCGGCAACTTCCGGACTTTTGTTGCTGTCGACATCCTCCGCCGTTTTTTCCGGCAGAGCGGTTTCAAGGTGCGCCACGTCATGAACATTACCGACGTGGACGACAAGATCATCCGCAACTCCGCTCAGGAAGGGTTGAGTGTCAAGGATTACACCGCCAAGTACGAGAAGGCCTTCCTGGAAGACAGTTCCACCTTGAATATCGAACAACCGCTTATTGTCCGTGCCACCGAGCATATAGAGGAAATGGCGCTCTTCATTGCGGAACTCGAGAAAAAGGGCTTTGCCTACCGCACCGACGACGGCTCTTATTACTTTCGCATCGCGAAATTCCCTGGCTACGGCAAGCTCTCAAAAAAAGATTTCGCGGGAATGGAAGATGGCGCCCGGGTGGATGTGGATGAGTACGAAAAAGACAATGCCCGGGACTTCGCCCTGTGGAAGGCGCCTAAGCCGGGAGAAGCTTTCTGGGAGAGTTCGATCGGAAGGGGGCGGCCGGGATGGCATATCGAATGCTCGGCCATGTCGATGGAAGAACTAGGAGAGACTTTCGATCTTCACGCCGGAGGTGAGGATCTGATCTTCCCGCATCATGAGAATGAAATCGCGCAATCCGAGGCGCTGACCGGGAAACCTTTCGTACACTTCTGGTTTCACGCCCGTTTTCTGCTGGTGGAAGGCGAGAAGATGTCGAAGAGCGCAGGCAATTTCTTCACCTTGCGTGACTTGGCTCTGAAAGGATATAAGCCCTCTTCGATCCGACTGCTATTGGCCTCCGTGCCCTATCGTCATCAGCTTAACTTTACCGTGGATGGGCTTAAGCAGATGGCCAGCAACGTGGACAAGCTGCGGAATTTTCAACTCAGGTTGAAGACCGGACAGTTTCCTTCCGGCGCCTCCGATTCCACGCTGGCGGCTGAGACGGTGACGCGCATGACTTCCGCTCTCGAAGACGACCTGAACACGGCGCAAGCCCAGGCCGCCATTTTCGACATGGTGCGCAAAGCCAACGCCGCAATCGACGGCGGGCAACTAAAAAAAGATGATGTGGCGCCGCTACTCGGAGCGCTCGAAAAATTTGATGAGATTTTTGCGGTGCTTCGTGACGACGATGCCCCCAAGATGAAAGCCATTCTGGAATGGGCCAAGACGGAGGGGCGCGAGAAAGATGTCACCCAGCAACTGCTGGACGCCGTCGGCACACAAAGTCTGTCCGACGCCGCGATCGAAACCAGGATTGCTGAAATGGAAGCCGCTCGCCGCGCCCGGGATTTTAAGGCATCGGACGCGATCCGCGCCGAACTCACCTCCGCCGGACTGCTGATCGAAATCACCAAGGACGGAGTGCGCTGGCGCAGGAAGTAGCTAGAATCGCTCCTCACTCCTCCTCCACTCTGCTCTTACCAGGTTCCGCCGTTGTCGTCGGCTTCCCGTGGGAATTGGGACCGCGGATTCGCCCTGCGCTGCGATCTGTGTCCATCCCCCCGCATTCAACGCTGAGATGTACCCTCCCGAAGCCAGCTCGAGTGGTCGCGCAATCTGCTGCTTAAAATCAACTCGGTCCGCTTCTGTTGCTTCAAACCATGCCGGGGTGATGAAGTCCGAGACCAGCACTCCGTCGACCTCATATCCCAGTTTGTCCGCTTCGACCGCATCGCAGACTTCGAGGGCATAGATTTTTCCGTCCGTCCCCTGCGCACACCAGTTGATCCAGGGATCAGCCAGCATTTCGAGCAGTTCATGGCTCAGAGTGACTGTCCACGATCCCCCGCTCTCGAGGTCAAGTCCGGCAAATACTTTGCCCAGCGGCGTTCCACGACTGCTCAGTTCGTGATAACCCAGGGCACCGGCCTGGTCCGGGTTATCGGTAACGGAAATCTGCCACCATCCCTCCGCGAGCGGCTCGTCTTTGCTTAGGAATTCCAACTGGCAATCCAGTTCCCAGTATGCTTTGAAATCCAGAGAGACTTGCTGCTGCAAAGCCGGGATCGCGGCCGAGACCTGAATATCAGTCAGGCAGGTAGAAGCATTCGTGATCGCAATCACAGGTAAAGTCATGGGCCCTCAACTGAGAACCGGGAACCGACCACTGACAACTGATCTTTATTTCCCGGTTCTGTTTTCAGAACTGTGCAATCTAACGCAGCACTCGCTGGCTCAGGGCGGCATCCAGCAAAGCATTGCCGCTGGGTGCGCACACCTGCTGATTCCATTGCCGCTTCAAGTCCTTGGGCTGGGGAATCACGGTATTTTTTCGCGCAGTCTTCGGCGCTACGGACGAAGATTGCGGAATCAACGAAGCAAAACTGCTGACGCTGGTGAGAATCAGATTGACTGCGGCTGCAATTCGAGCGGAAAGCGCCGGATCGCTGATATGAGCAGCCTGCAGGAGTGCCGGCAATTCCTGGTTCGTCTGCTGAATCATGCCTTGGATCTTCTGCAAGGTGTCCGCGCTGGGACTCGCTTTGTAGGCGTTGTATAGCGACTCCAAGAGGGTGAGGTCCTTGCTCGCTTCCGCCGAAATGTTCTGGATCGCCAACGCCTCGGCTGGAGTCAACTGTTTTCCCGATTGCAGCGTTGCCACAAGCGCCGCAAGGTTGAGAGCCATCTGGGTGAGTACGGGCAAATCGGCCAGCGCGACGCTGATCCACTGCGCGCTGCATCCCGTGGCGATCAGTGAAATGCTCAAAACAACGGCCAACATAATTCTGTTCATCGAATTCAACTTCATAAGTGCGGTCTCCGTATGTCGACTGATTTGAATTTATGAATTAGTGCCACGAGCGACGTGGGAACAGCCGCCCTCGGCCGTCCCGCCGAGCGAAGTTCAGCGCAGCCGTGACCCGTAAAAACAAAATCGCCACCGGCCGAAGCCGATGGCGATTCTTTTCGTAGAAATGTTGGAAAGTTAATTCTTCAAGTTACGCAGCCTTCTCGCTGGCCCGCGCCACTCGCAGGATCGTGCTCTCATCAAAATGCCGCCCCAGAATCTGCAACCCGATGGGCAGCCCTTCCTTGGTCTCACCGCACGGCACAGAAATTCCCGGGATTCCCGCCAGGTCAGCCGTCACCGTGTAGATGTCCGCCAGATACATCGCCAGCGGATCATCCACTTTTTCGCCCAGCTTGAATGCGGCCGTAGGGCTGACCGGAGCCACAATGGCGTCAACTTTCTTGAACGCCTCTTCGAAATCCCGGGTCAGCAGCGTGCGTACCTTTTGCGCCTTCAGGTAATAAGCGTCGTAGTAACCCGCGCTCAGGGCGTACGTACCCAGCATGATGCGCCGTTTTACTTCCGCGCCAAAACCCTGATCGCGGCTGCGGCGATACATTTCCGGAAGCGTGCGCGCGTCCTTGGCACGATATCCGTAACGCACACCGTCAAAGCGAGCCAGGTTCGATGAAGCTTCAGCCGTGGCCACAATGTAGTACGCAGGAATCGCGTACTTCGTATGCGGCAGCGAAATTTCCACGATCTCGCAACCCTGCCCGGCCAGCTTCTGAATCGCCGCTTCAATCGCGCTACGAACTTCCTTGTCCAGACCTTCTCCCAGATACTCTTTCGCGACGCCGAGCTTCAGTCCGCGTACCGGCTTTTCAAGATCGGCCACGTAATCCGGCACGGGAACGTCAGCAGAAGTCGAATCCATCGGATCGCGGCCAGCAATCGTGCGCAATACGATGGCTGTGTCTTTGACAGTTTTCGTCAGCGGCCCGATGTGGTCGAGCGAAGACGCGAACGCGATCAAGCCATAGCGCGACACTCGTCCATAGGTTGGCACCATACCGACCACGCCGCAAAACGAAGCCGGCTGCCGAATCGAGCCGCCAGTATCTGATCCCAGCGCGGCCACTGCCATATCCGCCGCCACCGCCGCCGCCGATCCTCCCGAAGATCCGCCCGGCACCCGAGTAAGATCCCGCGGATTGTGCACCGGCTTCCAGGCCGAGTTCTCGTTGGACGATCCCATGGCAAACTCATCGCAGTTCAACTTGCCCAAAACCACAGCGCCGGCGGCCTCAAGCCGGGCCACGGCGGTGCAATCGTAGGGCGGGATGTAGTTGCCCAAAATCTTCGATCCTGCGGTCGTACGAACGCCCTTGGTGACCATTACATCTTTGATTGCGACGGGCACGCCACCCAGGGGAGGAAGCTTTTCGCCTTTCGCAGCCAAAGCGTCCATCTCCAGAGCCTTGGCCAGCGCCCGATCTTTGCAGAGAGTGAGGAACGCGCCGATTTTCGGATCGTCGCTCTGAATTTTCGCGTAAAACGACTCCGCCAGCATGGCAGCACTGATCTTGCGCTCCTGAACCGCGGAGCGGGCAGCGTCAATAGTGAGCGACTCCAGATTCATGAGTCAGTTGTTCGTCGTTCGCCTTTGGTCGTCGGCCAAAGACCAACGACCAACGACCAACGGCGGTTTTCGCTATCTTTCAATAACCTTCGGCACTTTGAAAAACGTTCCGTCCGAATCCGGAGCATTCTCCAGCGCCACGTCATGTGGCAGGGATTTGCGCAAGCCCTCAAGAATATCTTCCCGGCTAGCGTAGGCGAAGCGCTCGCTGCCCTGTTTGGACTGGTCGACGCCGTAGCGATCCGATACCTGCGCCATGGGTGGCACATTCGTCGTGTCCAACTCGTTCAGGCTGTCGATGTGACCAAGAATAGAATTCAAGTCGCGCACCATGCGGGTGCGTTCCTCCCCGGTGAGTTCCAGATTGCCGAGGTCGGCCACGTACGCCACGTCTTTTTCGGTAACTTTCATATCCGTGTGGGGCGGGCGCCCTGGCCCGCCGTTTTGTCGAGAATCACAAACTCAATTCGCTTCACACTCTCGGCGACATAGCGGTTGATCACCGCCAGATACTGCGGAGCCAGCGCTTGCAACTCGGCCCGCCATCCTGCGTCAGAAACTTCGACTCGAAGGATTCCCCCAGCGAACTCGACCGCCCTGGTCCGCGCCGCGACGGCCTGCCCGCAGGCCAGCGCCCACGCCAGCAGCGGCCCTTGTCCCGCAGGCGTGCGCCGCAAACTACCGGCAACAATTTTTTCCAGCCCTGCGCCGACTTGTTCCATGGCTCGGGTCATCAGCGAATCATATTCTCGGTGGGAACGAAAATGATTTTACCATTCCCTGAGGCGCTCCCGGTTTGCGGACAAACTGTGCCTATATTTCAAGGATAGCAATTTGCTCGGGAGAAATGGGACATGCCGAGCGGCGATATATTTCTTTTGCTCTCAACCGCTTGACCCTAAACCCGCGCCAAACGGGGCTTGACAGCTTCCACGCTGCTGGTCAGTTAGGCGCGGCCTCGCGTGCTTGCGCAGGAAATTCCCGCCTCACATACTCCATCGCCCCATCCTTCGACTGCAGTCTTCCTTCGAGCTGGGCATCCTCTACCAGGGAAAGAATTTTCTTGAAGCGCGGACCGGGCAGGTACCCGGCTGCGATCAGGTCGTCGCCGCTGATCAGCGGTGCAGGACGAATGGTTTCAGGTGGGATCGCAGAAATCCTCTCCCGGGTAAACCTGTAGGACGTCAGATCGCAATGACTGGCCTGGCAGTCCAACCGATGCAGCTCCATGTGCTCGTCGAAATGCGGCATGCGCACAAATCTCTTGAATGTGGAATCCTTCATCTGCGGCACGTGGGCGAAGCGCATGTGATTGGCCACCAGGGCCAGAATCTGCTCCGTTGCATCGTTCGAGAAACGCAGACGCCGGCAAATCTCCTCGGCCATTTTCACCCCGACGTCCACGTGATGGTCAAAACGAATACGATCCGGCGCGACGCGAAAGGTTGGCGGCTTTCCGACATCATGCAGGAGCGCGCCCCAGGCCAGTGTCGGTGGGCAGGGATGCGGCAATTCCTGCAGCAGCAAGAGCGTGTGGACGAAGACGTCGCCTTCAGGATGAAACTCCGGTGGCTGCTGCACCCCCTTCATCGCCGAAATCTCTGGCAGAATTTGATGGAGCAGACCGGTTTCATCGAGCAGGAGAAACGCCTGGCGGGCTTTGCTCTCGGTAAGCATTTTGGTCAATTCATCGCGCACCCGCTCGCGCGAGACTTGATCGATACCAGCCGCCAGCTTCTGGATCGCGGCAAACGTTTCCGGCTCGATGGCGTATCCGAAGCGAGCAGCAAAGCGCACGGCGCGCAGCATGCGCAGTTTATCTTCGGCGAAGCGTAACTCGGGATTCCCAATAGTGCGAATAACTTTCGCATCAAGATCGTTGCGCCCGCCGACGAAATCCAGCACTTCATTCCCGATGGGATCAAGCAGAAGGCCGTTGATGGTGAAGTCACGGCGCTCGACATCCTCCCGCGCGCTGTTACTGAAACGCACCTGATCAGGATGGCGGCCATCGCTGTAGCCGATATCACATCGAAAGGTCGCTACCTCGACGGTATTGCCGCCAGCGTCCTTGACCGGCACCAGGACCACTCCAAATTGCGCGCCTACGGCGTAGGCATCAGGAAATATGCGCATAACCTCGTCAGGCGTGGCGTCGGTAGTGACGTCGTAATCGGCGGGCTCGCGGCCGAGCAGCAAATCACGCACACATCCGCCTACAAGATAGGACTGGTGCCCATGCTCGCGGAGTGTACGAACCACTGAGAAGGCAAATTCGCCTAGCGCTCCAGATTGAAAGAGGTCAGGCATTCCACTCCGTCCGCAGTCGCGCGCGCTCTTCTTCACTCAATCCGAACCACGATTCAGCCAGATCGCGAACGCGTTCGAGTGCAGCCTGCATTTCCGCTTGCTTGCGTTCGAGTTCTTCCGCATCCGCGTCCGGCGAAACCTTGATCAGCGGCGCGCTCACGATCACCGCCCGCGAGAACAGATGCGGAATCGCCATCAAATCCCAGGCTTTGGCCAGTGTGTGCGCCTTCTCGACGCCGATGTGGAAGAGGTAAATAGGCCGGCCTGTCTTGCGGGCCAGCATGACCGGTCCGGGTTTGGCCACGTAACGCGGCCCACGCGGGCCATCGATGGTAAATGCGGTATCCAGGCCTTCGTCCAGGCGGCGCGCCATGACCGCCAGTCCACGCAGACCTCCGCGAGTCGAACTGCCTTGTGCGGTCCCAAAACCGAAGTGCTCGATCACCCGCCGCGTCCACTGCCCATCGAAATTGGTGGTGTTCATCACTACCACGCCACGGTTGCGCCAGTACCACGTGGCGGAAATAATGCAGCGATGCCAGAAGGCCGAAATCACCGGCTCCCCCCGGGCGCGCGATTGCCGGTAGTGATGCATCCCCAACTCTTCGAAACGCAAGGTGGGCCCCAGTACGCGAATAACGGCGATCACAGCCGAAGCGATGACGGGAATTTGCATCCGCCGCCAGCGCGAGAGTTGGGGCAGGCGGGTATCGTAAAGCGAACTGACCGGCTCAGTAATGGGAGGCGCGCTCGGGTTTTCGCTCGACATCACGATTATTGTAGTCGCCCCACGCTTGACCTGACAGCCTGGGTAGAGGACGAGCGTCTCGCTCGTCAGGCAACGGCCTCCGCATGACGGGCGCGACGACCGTCCTCCATCGGTTCGTGATTCCCGCGCGGTTCCTTTAAACTGAAAATGATGGCTGGCGCCTACATTCTCGGTATCGAAAGCTCCTGCGATGAGACCGCAGCATCGGTGGTGTATGCGGGCGAGAAAATGATCTCGAACGTCGTCTTCTCGCAGATCGTGGCGCACCAGCCGTATGGCGGCGTCGTGCCGGAGCTGGCGTCGCGGGAACACTTGAAGGCGATCGTGCCGGTCGTCCGTAAAGCTCTGACCGATGCCGGACAGACCTACCAATCGATTGACGCACTGGCGGTCACCCAGGGGCCAGGGTTGGCGGGCGCCCTGCTGGTGGGAATCGGATACGCCAAGGCGCTCGCCTTCGCCCTCGATAAGCCCCTGATCGCCGTGAATCACCTCGAAGGGCACATTCATGCTGTGCTGCTCGAGGAACGTCAAAAGGCAAATCGGGAGATGAATTTTCCCGTGCTCGCTTTGGTGGTTTCCGGCGGCCACACTCATCTTTATCTGGCCGAGCGGCACCAGGAACATTGGTCGTATCAGAACATCGGTCACACCCGTGACGACGCCGCCGGCGAGGCCTTCGACAAAGTCGCAAAACTGCTGGCGCTGGGATATCCGGGCGGCCCCGTCATCGACAAGCTCTCCACTCACGGCGATCCGACTGCGGTGAACTTTCCCGCGTCGCAGTTGAAGCACCGGGACCGTAATGAGAAGGCCACGAGCGGCGAAATCCAGCCGCGCTTTGACTTCTCCTACAGCGGGATCAAGACGGCGGTCTTGCGTTACGTCGAAGTTCACGACATGAAAGCGTCGATCGAGGCGCGGCGGCAGGCATTGGCGAGTATTCAGAAACCGAAGCTGGCAGACTATCTGCTTCACTGCGACCGGAAAACATTAAATCTGGTGGCTTCGTTCCAGCGCGCGCTGGTAAGTGATCTGGTCGCAAAGACCTTGGCCGCGGCGCGGGCTTGTAACGTCGCCACTCTGTTTGTCACCGGAGGCGTAGCCGCAAACAACGAACTGCGTCAACGCTTCGAACACGATGCCGCCATGGAGGGCCTGCCTGTATTTTTTCCTTCTCGTCCACTTTCCACCGACAACGCCGCTATGATCGCGGCCGCTGCCTATCCCAAGTTTCTGGCCCATGATTTTGCCGCCATGGACTTCTCCGCCGAAGCCGGGATGGTCCTGGGCAGAACAGCGTAGGAGATTAGCAATAGGCTGTTCGCAATTGGCGTTTGGAAACTAACCAGTTGTCAGTACGGAGTTGTCGGTTCTCAGTTGGCTGCCTGCTAACCGCCGCTTCTCTACTTCCCTGCGGCTTTGCCCCTGGCGACGCGACTTCCCAGCAGCGCCTCAAGTGCGTTTCCGAGCTGAGTGTCGATGTCGATATCTTTGAAGATGGCGAAATTGGCGCGGTGCTCTTCGGCGTCGAAACCACTGCTCTTCCCGGCCACAATGACGATTGGAATGTCTGCGGTCCCAGGCTGGGCTTTGAGAGCGGTGATGAGTTCAGTCCCGGTCATCTTTGGCATCTGCATATCCGTGATGACGATATCGGGATGAATCCGGTTCACCATGGCAAGCGCTTCTTCGCCATTCGTCGCCGATTCCACGGTAAAACCAAGCTCCTCGAGAAACCGGCAAACCGTGTGCCGGATAAGCATGGAATCGTCAACAACCAGGGCAACGAGCGGAGTTTGACTTTTTGCGGACAAGATATTCCCCGGGCGACATTAACAAATTGTTAATGTCGCAACAAGCGTAAAGCCTGGATGCAGCGTTACCTTTGTCACTCGGGAACGTGCTTCTGGTCTCGACTTTGCAGTGCGGGCGTCCTGCCAGCCTCAGCCAGCGCCGCTCAGGACTCCTTGGGAAGCTTTGTATCTTCGATGATCATGTCCTTGAATTCGCTGGATTCGAAGATTTCGCCGCATTCCTTACATTCGACGAACTCCGAATCCTCTTCGCGGGCGACGATCTGCACACGCGGATGCTTGCACTGTGGCGTGTCGCTTCTCTTGTCGGGGAGTGGGGACGGCGGGGATGGAGTCATAAATCCGGGTGTTGGGATCCCTTTTAAACGGCTGGGGATTTCGCCGGAAATTGGCGGTATTTTAGACCGCCTTCTCCAGTTGTCAAGTCCCTCCGTTGATCTTTATAGCTCGGAACAGTTTTTTAGCTGCCCCATCGTGAGGCTGACGGAATCCGACTCCAAGTGGCGATCTCTCCAGCGGTTAAGCTCATCCTCTGGACAACTCGCTGTCGTTTTTCGACCATTGCCTGTAACAGGTTGCATTTGAGCAGCTTGGCGTCTAATATATACATATCCGACTGAAAAGGTCGGATTTTGCCGGACCATGCTGAAGCTCACCAAAAAGGCGGATTACGGTTTGATGGCCATGAAGCACTTGGCCGAGCATGCCGAGCAGGGAGCCTGCAGCGCCAAAGATGTCGCGGATGCCTACCGCATACCCCAGGAAGCGTTGGCCAAGATTCTGCAACGCCTGGTTAAGGCCGGCCTGCTCCATTCGCAGCATGGTACGAACGGCGGTTACACGCTGGCTCGTGATCCGGGAATGATTTCGGCGTTCGAGGTGATCCGGGCCATTGATGGTCCACTTTTCATCACTTCTTGCGTGACGGTGCGCGGCGAATGCGATCAGAGCGACCGCTGCAATATCCGGGAACCTTTGCGGCGGGTCAGCCATGGAATCGAAGAGCTGCTTCGCGGCATCACTATCCTGGAGATGAAAGACGAGACCGAGCCCAGCAGCGACAAGACTCGCGGCGAGAAAAGAAAGTCCGCAACCGAATTTGTAACCATTGGATAAGCAGGTTCTGAGGAGAGCAATTATGAGCACGGACGTAAAGACGATCCCCCAGGGGACAAACGGACACAGCGAAGTCGGCACGCAAGAACAGCGCACCGCCGCCAACGGCGTGAAACTGCCGGTGTACATGGACAATCATGCGACTACTCCCATGGACCCCCGGGTACTCGAAGAGATGCTCCCCTTCTTCATGGAGAAGTTCGGCAACGCGGCCAGCCGCAACCACTCTTTTGGATGGGCGGGCGAAGAAGGCGTCGAAACCGCGCGTGAGCGCGTGGCCAAACTGATTGGTGCGACCCCCAAGGAGATCATTTTCACCTCGGGCGCCACCGAGAGCGACAACCTCGCTATCAAGGGCGTGGCCGAGATGTACCGTGAGAAGGGCAACCACATCATCACAGCCGTGACCGAGCACAAAGCCGTACTCGATACCTGCAAGCGCCTGGAAAAGTATGGCTACCGTGTCACCTACATGGCGGTGCAGAAAGACGGCCTCATCGACCTGGAAGAGCTGAAGCGCGTCATGGATGACAAGACCATCCTGGTCACGATCATGGCTGCGAACAACGAAATTGGCGTGGTGCAGCCGGTGGCGGAGATCGGGAAGCTCTGTCACGAACGTGGCGTGATATTCCACACTGACGCCACTCAGGCGGTCGGCAAGATTCCGATCGACGTGAACAAAATGAACATCGACCTCATGTCGATCTCGGCCCACAAGATGTATGGCCCCAAGGGTGTCGGTGCGTTGTACGTGCGGCGGAAGAATCCGCGAGTACAGATTTCCGCCATCATCGACGGCGGTGGGCACGAGCGCGGCATGCGTTCCGGGACCCTGAACGTCCCCGGAATTGTTGGACTGGGCAAGGCCTGCGCCATTGCCTCGGAAGAGATGGCGAAAGAAGCCTGCACGCTGGCCGGGCTTCGCAACCGTTTGCGCGACCGCATCATGGGCCGGCTGGATGAGGTTTACATCAACGGATCCATGGAACATCGCCTGCCTGGCAATCTGAATATCAGCTTCGCTTACGTGGAAGGCGAGTCGCTGCTGATGGGCATCAACGACATCGCGGTTTCGAGCGGATCGGCCTGTACATCTGCGACTCTGGAACCATCTTATGTATTGAAGGCACTCGGTACCGGCGACGATCTGGCCCACAGTTCGATTCGTTTCGGCATCGGACGTTTCAATACCGAAGCTGAAGTGGATTACGTGGCCGACCGCGTCATCGAGACAGTCGAACGGTTGCGCGAGCTTTCGCCGCTCTACGAAATGGCGAAAGAAGGCGTGGATCTGAAGAGCGTCAAGTGGGCGGCAGAGTAAAAGAACGTTTCAGGGTTTCAAGGTTGCACGTCCGACAGATCAACCGTTTGGCATCTGGAAACCTTGAAACCTAAGAAACTGTGAAACCTGAAAAATCAAGAGAGGGTCAAAATGGCATATAGCGATAAAGTTCTCGATCATTACTCAAACCCGCGCAACGTGGGCTCGATGGACAAGAACAGCAACGAAGTCGGAACTGGCCTTGTCGGCGCGCCCGAGTGCGGCGACGTCATGAAGCTGCAGATCAAGGTCAATCCGCAGACCAATATCATCGAAGACGCCAAGTTCAAGACCTTCGGCTGCGGTTCCGCAATCGCATCCTCTTCGCTCGCCACCGAATGGGTGAAGGGCAAGACGGTCGAAGAAGCGCTGCAGATCAAGAACACCGAGATCGTCAAGGAACTCGCGCTGCCTCCGGTGAAGATTCACTGTTCGGTGCTGGCGGAAGATGCCATCCGGGCGGCGATCCATGACTGGAAGGCGAAGCAGGGCGCAGCCAAGCCGGTAGCGGTCGAAGCGAAGTAAGCTTCAGCGATCCGCGAAGTTGCGGGTACTTTGGTCTCCATATGGCAACGACAACGGAAGAAGTGACAAAGCCAGCGGCTCCGGCCAAGGGTGGCGTCAAAGTCACGGACAAGGCGTTGGCGAAAGTTCGCACGGCCATCGTCAAGGAAGGCATCTCGCCCGAACAGGGCGGACTGCGCCTGGGCGTGCAAGGGGGCGGCTGTTCCGGTCTGAGCTACAACATCCGGTTCGATACGCAGCCCCGCGAGCGCGACCGTATATTCCAGTTCGGCGATGTCCGCGTCTTCGTGGACCCGAAATCGTTCATCTACCTGAACGGCATGGTCCTGGATTATCAGGAGACTTTGATGCAGCAGGGATTTGTCTTCGTCAATCCGAACGCATCGAAGTCGTGCGGCTGTGGAACATCATTCTCAGGGTAAAGCTTGTGTGATTGGTTTGGCTTATGTGGCCGCGGGCGACTCGCCCGCGAGCTTGGAGCGGCAAGGCCCTCCACGATCCGCCTTAGTTTTTCCGGTCCAATGATTGGAAATCCCTGAGATTTCTGGTGCTGCATCGCCGGCGAGTCGCCCGCGACCACACAAACACCGGCCACAGAATTTTAGATATGACGATTGACACCTCCAAAACGATTGCAACGGCCGGAAGCGGCGACACTACGGCCAGCTGCTGGTCGTGCGGCGATATGCGCGCCGCCCACTTCTGCCATGCCTGCGGCAAAGTGCAGCCGCCGATGCCGGTGGATTATTTTTCGTTCTTCGGACTGCCGCGAAAGCTCAATTTGGATGTGTTGCGTCTGGAAAAAGAATTTTACGAGCTGAGCCGGAAGCTACACCCCGATCTCAATGCGCGTGCCGACAAGCGCGAACAGGAATGGAGCCTGGAGCAGAGCTCACTGCTCAACGACGGCTACCGCACCTTGAAGGATCCCATCAGGCGCACGCAATATCTGCTGCGCCTGGAAGGCGTGGAACTGGAAGAGCAATCGAAGACGGCCACCGAGAAAGCACGAGCCACCGGCGAGGTGAAGAAGCAGATTGTGCCGCCCGACCTGCTCGAAGAAGTATTCGAACTCAACATGCAGCTTGAAGAGCTGCGCATGAACAAGAAAATGGGTGAGGACGATCCCGCCCTCGCCAAGGATCTGGAAGCCCACAAGGCCCAGTTCGAAAAGAAGTATGAAGAGTTGGCGGAAGAGCTGAAGAATCACTGGGACCACTGGGATCAGGCGCTCGACCTCGACAGCGATCAGGAACGCCGCAATGCGCTGAACGGCATGGTCGACCTGCTTAACCGTCGAAGCTACATCCGCAATCTGGTGCGGGATGTGAACGAAGCATTGGAGAATTGAGTAATTGGGTAATCGGGTAATTTTGTAATTGAAGACCCGGTTACTTGATGCTTTTCAAATTACTCAATTACCCGACTACACAATTACTCAATGAATTCTGATCGCATCGTCGGCATCGATCTCGGAACCACCAACTCCCTGGTGGCTTTCATGCAAGGGGACAAGCCTGTCGTAATTCCAGGCGAGGACGGCGTAAACCTTGTGCCCTCGGTGGTTGCGCTGGACGACAAAGATCAAATCATCGTCGGCAACACGGCGCGAAAGTATCTGATCGAAACTCCCGAGCGCGCCGTGTACTCGATCAAACGCCTGATGGGGCGGGGTATTGAAGACATCCAGGAAGAATTGAAACTGTTTCCCTTCCACCTGGCGAGCGATCTTCAGGCGGGAGAGGTTCTGCGTATTCGGTTAGGCGAAAAGACCTTCACTCCTCCCGAAATTTCGGCCTTTGTTCTGCGCCAGCTGAAGCGTAATGCCGAGCGCTTCTTCAATGCACCGGTGACGAAGGCTGTCATCACCGTGCCTGCCTATTTCAACGACGCCCAGCGGCAGGCCACCAAAGACGCGGGCCGCATCGCCGGCCTCGAAGTCCTTCGCCTGGTGAATGAGCCCACGGCCGCTTCCCTTGCCTATGGTCTCGACAAGAAACAAAACGGCATCGTCGCCGTATACGACCTGGGCGGCGGCACCTTCGATGTATCGATCCTCAAATTGCATGACGGGATCTTCGAGGTCGTCGCGACCAATGGCGATACCCATCTGGGCGGCGATGACATTGACAATCTGCTGATCACCATCGCCATCGATGACATTCGCGGTGACATGGGCATTGACGTTTCACGAAATGGCGAAGCCGTCGCCACGATTCGCAAGGCCGTCATCGAAGCCAAGATTGCGCTTTCCTCCGAGCCCTCGACTACGCTCGAAATCGAACTTCCCGGCGGCAAGCACTACCAGAGACTCATCACGCGGGAGCAGTTCGAGCAACTGATTCAGCCCATCATCGAGCGTACGGTCGGCCCCTGCAAACAGGCGCTCAAAGATGCAGGTCTGAAGCCCGAGCAGATTGATGAAGTCGTGCTGGTCGGCGGATCCACGCGAATTCCCAAGGTACGCGTCCTGGTCGAGGAAATGTTTCAGCGCAAGCCGCACACCGACCTCAATCCGGACGAGGTTGTGGCCCTGGGGGCGGCGGTGCAGGCGAATATACTGTCCGGCGGCTCCGATGCCACGGAGAACATGCTGCTGCTCGACGTGACGCCATTGTCGCTTGGCATTGAAGTCGCGGGCGGCGTGACCGATAAGATCATCCTTCGCAATTCGACGATTCCAGCCTCGGCCACTCAGCACTACACGACACAAGTGGACGGCCAGACCAACGTCGCCATCCACGTACTGCAGGGCGAGAGGGAACTGGCCAAAGATTGCCGCTCCCTGGCGCGCTTCGAGCTGAAAGGAATTCCGCCCATGCCGGCCGGTATCCCGCGCGTCGAAGTGAAATTCCTGATTGACGCGAACGGCATTCTGCATGTCTCCGCGCGCGAGCAACGCAGCGGGAAAGAAGCGGAAATCGAAGTTCAGCCCAGTTACGGTCTGACCGACGAGCAGGTCGAGAGCATGATTCTCGATTCTTTCGATTCGGCGGAGGAGGATTTCCGTCAGCGCCAGGTGATCGAGGCGCGGAACGAAGCCGGCACCATCACGGCGGCGCTCGAAAAAGGCAAACGAAGCCCGGCCTGGGGACAGCTCACCAGCGACGAGAAAAAGCGCATCGCAAAACTGGAAAAGGCGCTGCACGCAGTGATGAAAGAAGAAGACTATCAGGCAATTCGAACCGCCATTGACGCATTGAACCAGGGGACCATGCGCTTGGCCGAGCTGATGATGGATAGCGCGGTGTCCACCGTCCTCAAAGGCAAGACCATGGACCAGGCAGACATGGGCGAAGGCCCGGACGCCCCGCATCCAGTGGCTAAAGCGGAGTTTGAATAGAGCAGTCGTTGGTCGTCGGTCGTTGGTCGTCGGCCAAGAACGCAAAGTGCAAAAAGACTAGGAGCTGTGATGGCGGAAGAAAAAAATCAAGGCGCGGGAACGGCTACAGTCGACGCTCCCGGCGAAAACACGGTTCAGGTCACATTTCTGCCCGAGGGCAAAACGGTGCAGTTCGAGCATGGCAAGCTGCCCTACAAGGATCACGGGAAAGAGGAATCGCTGCTCGACGTGGCACTGAATCACGGCATCCGGCTGGACCATGCTTGCGGCGGCAACTGCGCCTGCACAACCTGCCATATCTGGGTAAAGGAAGGCGCCGAAAATCTCTCGGAGATGGACGACGACGAAGCCGACCGGCTGGACATGGCCGCCGATTTACAGTTAAACTCCCGTCTCGGCTGTCAGGCAGTGATCAACAAGCCGGGCAAAGTGGTGGTCGAGATTCCGGCATGGAATCGGAACTACGTTTCAGAGGAACACTAGAAATCAGTCGTTGGCCGTCGGTCATTGGCGGTTGGCCAACGACTCAAGACCAAGACCAGCGACGAATTTCGAAGGAGCAAAATGCATGCCGAAAGAATTGACCTGGGACGATGCCGAAGACCTCGGAATCCTGCTTTCCGAGAAGCATCCTGAAATCGATCCGCTGGCCGTGCGTTTCACTGATTTACACCGCCTGGTCGCGGAACTGCCGGAATTCAAGGATGATCCCAAGAAGTCGAACGAGGGCAAGCTGGAAGCGATTCAAATGGCGTGGCACTCAGAGTTTCTGGACCGCACTCAGGCGTAATTGCCCGGCGATTTCGTAGTGCCCGTTTCCCGCTAGACCCAAACTTGCGCTGATCGACTTCCGCTAGCCCGCGATCGTGCTCGACGTCTCTTCCACATTGGCTTCCCGCAAAAACCTGGCCGCCTCTTCCGGCGGCGTGGGATTGATGTAGAAGCCCGTTCCCCACTCGAATCCAGCAGTCTTGGTCAGCTTGGGCATGAATTCAATGTGCCAGTGATAGTGATCGTTGTTCGGGTCCTGCACCGGCGAGGTATGGATCACCAGATTGTAAGGAGGGTTATCCAGCACACGCTCGGCCTTGGTGAGCAGGGTTTTCAACGCCTTCGCGAGATTTTCAAACATGTGGGAAGATGAATTCTCGAATGCCGATTCGTGCTGCTTGGGCAGAATCCAGGTCTCGAACGGAAAGCGCGGCGCATACGGTGCAAGCGTGATGAAATCGGCGTTCTGGGCGACCACACGAGAACCACTCTCGATTTCCTGGCGAATCACGTCGCAAAAGACGCAGCGCTCTTTGTAAATGTAATACTGCTTCGCCCCTTCGATTTCTTCACTCACATAGATCGGAAGAATGGGCAATGCAATCAGCTGCGAGTGCGCGTGCTCGAGCGACGCGCCGGCTGCCTCTCCGTGATTTTTAAAAATCAGAATGTACTTGAAGCGGCGGTCCTTTTTTAAATCAAGGATGCGGTCCCGGAAGGTCCAGAGCACGTCCTCGATCCGCTTCGGCGGAAGATTGGCCAGACTGGCATTGTGATCTGGAGTTTCGATGATCACTTCATGCGCGCCGATGCCGTTCATGCGGTCGAACATGCCTTCGGCTTGGCGGTCCAGATTGCCCTCAATTCCCAGCGCCGGGAATTTGTTGGGCACCACGCGCACCGTCCAGCCGGGAGCGTCGCGCTGCGACGACGCCCCGCCGTTGGGATTGGGGCGGTAGGCCTGGATCTCAGGCGGAGTCTTGGATTCATTGCCGTAACAGAATGGACAGAATCCGCCCTTGATTTTCACCGCCTCGCGAGCGAAGTCGGTAGGGCGTTTGGCGCGCTCGGTCGAAATAATGACCCACCGGCCTACGATCGGATCTTTCCGAAGCTCAGGCAATCGCTGCAATCCTCCCTGTGATGCGCAAAAACAACGCTGCGAATGAAGCTATTTTACCCCTAGGAGGGAACGTTCCGGAACACTTCGATCCGTGGCTGGCCCGATGGCAAATCGTAGTACACGCTGATGACCTCGAGCCGCCACGGGCAGGAAGGCGGCATGTGGCGCAGGTATTCACGCGCGACCGCCAGAAGATCGCGGCGTTTCTCCCGGTCGACCGCGGCTTCCGCGGGCTTCACGTCGTGCGTGGTTCGCGTCTTGACCTCGACAAAGCACAACGTGTCTTCGTGCCAGCCAATCAGGTCAATTTCGCCGCGGCGGTTGGGCGATCGAAAATTGCGGGCGACCATTGTGTATCCCTGCCTTCGAAGATAAAAATAGGCATCCTCTTCGCCTCGCCGCCCGGTGCGCAGATGTTCCGCGAGATTTTCAGGCGGCAGAGCTCGGCCCGCGATCCAATCAAGGATGCGAATCGTGGAGTGCGTAAAACGGCCGGAGAACATAGGATTTTCGTAGCGCCGGCGTCCCGCCGGCCCAAGAGGCGGGCAGAATGCTCGCGGATAGCCGGCGCCGGCCTTCTCCTTTACAGATTCTAGTTTTGAAGGATGGGAAAAGATGTGACGGATATCACAATCCGAGTCGTTCTTAGTAAACAAGAAAGGACTCTTTGCGGAAAGAAATGGTCCTTGATCGAACCCTTAGGGTTTTGATGCTGGAGATCCTTCAGGCGAAGAACTAGTGCTCTTCGCGGACGCGCAACCAATCCAGAAACATCTGTTCGATAGGTTTGTCATACGTCATCAGCACATGGCGAACTGTATGTCCACTGACGAAATGGCAAACCTCCTCGGCCAGGTTTTTGGCGTGGTCGCCGGCGCGCTCCAGGGATTGAGTCATGAAGATGACCTGCAGGCTGGCGTGCCGCTGTAGGTTTTCGGGGTTCTCAATGTGGCGAAGAAAAATAAGGTTCCGCAGTCGGTCGATTTCCGCATCAGCTCTCAGCACATCGACAGCTTTTTTGACGTCCCGAGTGGAGAATGCGATGCCGGCGTCCGCCAGCATTTTCTCAAGCACGGTAGCCATGTGAGTGAGGTCGCGAATGTCTTGCGGATCGAGGCGGGAACAAACCGCTTGTGCACTGCCGGAAAAGCTGAGCAGAAGGTCGCCGATACGCTCCAGGCTGATCATGAACTTCATACAAGCCAGGAGTTCGCGCGCTTCCGAGTCTGAGACCTGAGTGATCACCTGGGTCACACCCGCGTCGATCTCCATGTCTAGCCGGTCGAGTTCCTTTTCCCGCTCGCGAAGAGTGCTTAGCAAAGGACTGGACGCTGTAGCAATACCCTCGGCGGCAGTTGCCGCCGCTTCCTTTGCGACCCGGCAAGCCTCAATCGTGCGTTTAACCAGGTAGGCGTAGGGGGACTCTGGTTCCGGACTCCTCAGGATGGCCGTGCTCATGGGCAGATTCCTTCCGGAAGCGGCCTGGGCTGGCCGCAGCAGACTCTTGCTCTGCATCATTCTCCGATTGCCGTTATGAATGGTCAATACCGGAGCATAGGATGTTTTTTTAATGCTTTGGTTAACAGACTGTGAATAAATGCAGTCACGATGATGCGCCACCCGCCGTGTCGGGCAGCCACCCCCGCTGCGCGGCGAAGCTACGCCGTCCTGAGAGCATTTTCCTAAGCCAGGGGCAGAGTGAATAGAAAAATCGATCCGTGATTGAGTTCGCTCTCGGCGCGGATTGTGCCACGATGCGCCAGAACGATATGCTTGGCGATGGCCAAACCTAGCCCAGTGCCGCCGGATTCGCGAGAGCGCGCCTTGTCCACCCGATAGAAGCGCTCGAAGAGGCGAGGCAGATGCTCCGAAGGAATGCCGGGACCGAAGTCCTGCACATAGAATTCGACGCCTTCTCCCACCGGTCGTGCCCCCAGAATAATCCTTCCTCCCGACTGCGCATATTTCAAGGCATTGTCCACCAGGTTCGAAAACACTTGATGGATGGCCTCGGGATCGGCGCCAACCTGTGCCGAGGCGTGGTCATCGACCTTCAATTCGACATTTTGCGCACGCGCGATCTCACGAAAGCTCTGCACCGCTTCCTGCAACAGATCCGCCGGAGCAGAGGGCTGGATGCCGAATCGCTGCTCACCCGATTCCACTCTCGCCAAGGTGAGCAGATCCTCGGTGAGACGCGACATACGCAAGGCGCTTTTCCGGATGATTTCGAGAAACTCACGGGAATGATTGTTTTCAGGTGCGCTGTCCAGCAAAGTCTCGGTGTAACCCTGAATGGAAGTCAGCGGCGTGCGCAGTTCGTGGGAGACGTTGGCAATAAAGTCGCGGCGTGTTTTCTCCACCCGCTCGGTCTCGGTAAGATCCCGCAACACTGCCACCGCGCCGCCGCCGGGCATGGGCGCGGCGGTTACATCGAACGTGCGCCCCGGGACGATGGACGCAGCCCGGGCGGTAAACACCTTGCGCGCCTCACTCGCGCCTCGCACCGCGCTCAGAAAATCCGGATCGCGGACCGTCTCCACCAGAGGTGCATTCTTGCGAGTGTGCTGCGGCACCAGTCGATCCATGGTCTGGTTCGCCCATTGCACGCGATTGTCCGCACTGACAGCGATAACGGCGTCCTGCATGCTGTTAAGCAGGGTTTCCAGCTGGCGTTGGCTGGTCTGCAACGCCGCAAAGTTTTCTTCCAGAACGCGGGCGGTTTTGTCGAGTGCGGTTGCCACCTGCCCGATTTCGTCTCCCGAAGGTTCCTCGATGCGCGCCGCCAGGTCTCCGGACGCAATACGGTCAGCGAACCGAACGATGTGCTGTAAACGTCGGGCCATCGACCCGGCTGCGATGGTCGAGATCACTACCGCCACGCCGAACGCCAGTAGGGCTCCCTCCCACGCGTGGTGAACCGAGAAATCAAGAATCACCGTAGCTGCTGCGATTACCAGGGCAAGGGCAACCAGCAACTTGAGAAATATCCGATTCCTCAAATCGTTCTCCTCACTTCGGCGCCTCGAAGCGGTATCCCGCTCCGCGCACCGTCTTGAGGTAGCGCGGGTTCTCGGGATCGGGCTCGATCTTTTCGCGAATGCGGCGCACATAAACATCCACCGAGCGCGGAGTGACGTAGGCGGTATCGCGCCAGACGGAGTCGAGCAACTGATCGCGGGTAAAAACGCGGCCAATATGTCGAGCGAAGTAATCCAGCAGCCGGAACTCCGTCGCGGTAGTGGTCACCAGGCTTCCGCGCACGTTGAGCGTCATGGCACTGGGATCGATCTCGATTTCACCGATCTTTACCGGCGCCTGCGACAGCGGCCGCTCAAAGCGGCGCAGCACGGCCTTGACTCGCGCCACCAGTTCGCGCGGGCTGAAGGGTTTGGGAATGTAATCGTCCGCGCCCAGTTCCAGTCCGAGAATGCGATCGGCTTCTCCGCTCTTGGCCGTCAGGAAAATCACCGGAGTTGCTGCCAGCGCTGGAATTTGGCGAATCTGGCGGCACAACTCAAGCCCGTCTTTGCCAGGCACCATAATGTCGAGAATAAACAGCGCGGGCCGCTGCCTTTCCGACTCGGAGATGACCGTGTTTCCGGTCGAGAACACCTTGACCGCAAATCCGTCCGCCTCCAGATGGTGCCGTACCAGGCGAGAAATGTCGGGATCGTCTTCAACCACAAAGATGCTGGATTTCATGCCACGTATTGTAGCGGGCGAGCCTGTGGACACCTAGTCCTGCTGAAATCAGGTGTGGGTCAGTTCGAATCATTACGGGAATTGTCATTCCGAAGCGCGGCCGTATCGCGCGAGGAATCTGCTGTTTTGCCGCCAAAGCAGATTCCTCACCGATAAATCGGTTCGGAATGACAACCCTTAAGAACAGCGTATTCACGAAACTGACCCGCTACCTGAAATCAACACATTTGGTGTGCCCGGGATAATCTCGAGAGAGTCAGTCTCGAACAGTCGATCTGAGCCGCATCGAGGGATTCGGTGACTGCTACCGGCCCTGAACTTTTCTTAAGGATGCACCGACTTCGATAATCAGCTTTCCGCCTCGATCGATCTGAAAATTCAAGCCCGGCGGAATCACTGTGGTCGCGCTGTATTCGGTGACCACCGCAGGACCAGGGTATTTCTTGCCGATGGACAGTGAATCGCGAGAGAGGATCGCCGTCGCGATTTTCTTTCCGGAGAAAAATACCGGGGCGCGATCCGCCGCCAACTCGCCGGGCTTTGCTCGGCTTGGACGGGCGGGGGCGCCGGTCCCCACGTGGCTGGTCATGGACCCTCCGATCCTGGACCGCAAACGCAGGGTCACCAGTTCCACTTCGCGCGCGGAGTAGTGATAGCCATAGCGGCGCTGGTGCTCGCGGCTAAAATCCCCGAGCACATCACGCGTGTAGGGCACATTCAATTCATATCCCTGGCCTTGATAGCGGGCGTCCACGCTGTACTGGTGGCGGATCGCGCCTTTCCATTTTTCGTCCCGAAACTCTGTTTCGACACGGCGGCGGAGGCCGGCGAACTCGCGTTCCAGCCGTACAGTGGGAATCTTCCCTCTGACTCGCCACAACACAGTACGCGAGTAGTCTTTCACCACGTCACTCACCAGGATGCCAAACGCCGAGAGGGCGCCAGGCAACGCGGGAACGATCACCCGGGGAATACTGAGCGCCTCCGCTAGCTCGCAGGCATGAAGGCCGCCAGCTCCGCCGAAAGCCACCAGTGCGAACTCTCGCGGGTCATAGCCGCGCTCGATTGAGACCACGCGGATCGCCTTCTCCATGGTGGCGTTCACCACTCGAATCATTCCGGCGGCGAATTGCTCCGGAGTAAGTTTCTGTCCCTTGCGCTTAAGCCACTCGGCGACCAGGTTTCGCGTGCGCTCCAGGTCCAGAATGAAATCCCCACCCAGAAAACACTGCGGCTGCAATCGGCCAAGCAGCAGATTCGCGTCCGTGACCGTGGGCTCAGTGCCGCGCCCGTAGCAGATCGGACCAGGATCGGCCCCAGCGGACTCAGGACCGACCCGAAGAGCTCCGCCGGCATCGAAGCGCGCGATCGAGCCGCCCCCAGCGCCCACAGTGTGAAGGTCGAGCATGGGCACACCAATCGGGAACCCGCCGATCTCGGCCTGGTTGCTGGCGTGAACTTCACCGTCGACCAGCGCTACATCAGTAGACGTTCCGCCCATGTCGAAAGAAATGATTCTCTCGAAGCCGCTGCGCCACGCCATGGCAGCGGCGCCCACCACTCCTCCAGCTGGGCCGGAGAGCAGAGTACGCACCGGCTCGCGGACCGCCGAACTCAGAGCTGTAATTCCGCCGCTCGACTGCATCACGAAAATGCTGACCTGCCGCGCGCCTGATTGCGACAAACTTCGCGTCCGGCGCTTGAGGCTTTCGAGATAGTTCTGCATGACTGGCTGCAGGTACGCATTCACGACCACCGTGCTGGTGCGTTCGTATTCGCGGAATTCAGGGAAAATCTGATGAGAGAGCGACAGAGGCAGGCCAAGCTTGTCGAGGACACGGGCTACCGCGTTCTCATTCTTCGGGTTGGCAAACGAAAACAGCAACGAAATCGCGATCGCTCCTGGGTCTTTCTTCTGTAATCTCCCCGCCAACGATTGCAAGTCTTGTGGAGAAGGCTCATCAAGGATTTCGCCGTCGCTGGCAGTGCGTTCGTGGACGCCAAAGCGCAAATCAGCGGGCACGAGGGGTTCCACACGATCGAAGAATAAATCGTAAAGTTTGGGCCGGGCCTGGCGGCCGATCTCAATTGCGTCTTCAAATCCGGCAGTGGTTACGAGAGCCACGCGTGCGCCCTTACGCTGTAACAGCGTATTTGTGCCGACCGTAGTTCCATGGAGAATGACTATCGAATGGCGCTGACTTATCTTCTCCGTAACTTTGACAATGGCTTCGACAATCGCCTGCGAGGGGTCTGGCGGAGTAGAGAAAACCTTGAGCATTCGAACCTCTCCGCGTTCCACCCAGACGCAGTCCGTGAACGTGCCTCCGGTATCGATGGCGATGTAAAGAGGTTGGGTTTGTGGGCGGCGTGGCATCGAAGTCAAAGCGGAAGGGTAACATCCCGCACTAACGGGGTCATCCTGAGCTTGCGAAGAATCTGACGCCCTACGTGGTGGGGACGGGCGTAACGCCCGCCTTCCGGTACACCCTGCCGGCCGCGCGGTTCATTATTCTTTTGATAGGCTGATCTAATGGCGAAAGAAACAGCCGGCGAACTGTTATCGGTTGAGGGGCGTGAAGTCCTAGTGACCCATCCCGGCAAACTGTATTTTTCGGAGCAGGTGCGCATCTCGAAACTCGATCTTGTGCGCTACTACCTGTCCGTCGCACCCGGCGCGCTCGCCGGAATCCGGGATCGTCCGGTTGTTCTCAAGCGTTTCGTCAACGGCGCTGAGGCCGAGGCCTTTTATCAAAAGCGTGCGCCGACCCAACGGCCTTCCTGGTTAAGAACCGTCACGTTGTCATTCCCTTCAGGCCGAACTGCGGAGGAACTCGTCGTCGATGACGCGCCTGGCCTCGCATGGATCGTTAATCTCGGCTGCATCGAACTGCACCCGCACCCCGTGCGCTCCGGCGATCTTGATCACCCCGACGAACTGCGGATCGATCTCGATCCGATCCCGGGTGTGAGCTGGGATGATGTACGCCGCGTAGCTCTCGAAGTGCAGGCGCTGCTCAAAGACGTCGGCCTTCGCGGTTGGCCCAAAACCAGCGGTTCACGTGGCATGCATATCAACGTGCGCATAGAACCGCGCTGGACGTTTACCGAAGTTCGTCGTGCTGCCATCGCGTTGTCCCGCGCGGTGGAGCGGCGTGCGCCCACACTGGCCAGTTCGAAATGGTGGAAAGAAGAGCGTCACGGCGTGTTTTTGGACTACAACCAGAACGCAAAGGACCGCACCACGTGTTCGGCGTATTCGGTCCGCCCGCTTCCCGACGCCCGAGTTTCGACGCCGTTGCATTGGAGCGAGGTACCTGATTGCAATCCAGCTGATTTCACGATTTTCACCGTGCCCGAGCGCTTCGCGAAGATCGGTGATCCACACGACGGCATGGACGCTGAACCCGGGTCACTGGAAGGATTACTGGATCTCGCCAAAAAGGACGAAGCCTCCGGTCTCGGCGACGCGCCTTGGCCTCCGCACTTTCGCAAGATGGAAGGGGAAGCACCGCGCGTGATGCCCTCTCGCGCCCGATCGGCGCCGAAGAAGTCGCCGCGAGTGAAGCAACCCCTTATTGTTGTTGCCAACTCTCCCGACAAAGCGGCCGCACTGGCGGGACTGGAAAGATGGAAGAGCAGGCATTCCGAGATAGCCACCCTCCTCGCCACCGACGACGTGCTGGTCGACTCCATGCGAGGCCGATCTTCGACCTGGACCCGGATCCGGGTCAATCTGCGTCATGTGCCCGAAGCCCAGCGGCCGCCACAGGAAACTCCCGACCCTGATGACGACCCAACCCGTGAATGGCGGCAATGGCGCAAGAAAAAAGTAAAGAAAGAAGAGTAGAGCGCGACCGGCGCAGATTTAGCGGCCGTGCGGAAAAATCTCTTCCAGTTCCTGGGGTGGAACCACTTCGAGCTGCGCATAAGTGCAATCGCTGGGCCTCTTATCGGTTCGCCATCTGAGGAACTGCGACATGTGACGGAATCGGTCTCCCTGCATGTGCTCGTAAGCAACCTCGACTACCAGTTCCGGTCGCAGCGGCTCCCATGACAAATCTTTGCCTTGACTCCAACGACTTTGCCCGCCGGGCATGCGCTTGACTCCGTCATCGGTCGCGGCTTCCGCCTCTGCCCAGGCCCTCCACGGGTGATTGGCCAGTGCATCTTTGCGATACGGCTCGAGAAATTCCGCCAACTGCTTGCGCTTGGCGGCGCTGAAGCTTGCGCAAACTCCAACGTGCTGCAAAGCCCCCGCATCATCAAAGAGGCCTAGCAAGAGTGATCCGATCAGGGTGCGATCACCTTTCTTGTACCAACGAAATCCCGCAACCACGCAGTCACACTCGCGCTCATGCTTGACCTTGAGCATCACACGTTTGTTTGGCTCATAGGTTCCCGCAGCAGGTTTAGCCATCACGCCGTCCAACCCCGCGCCCTCAAAACGGCGAAACCAGTCGGCGGCGACGCTGCGGTCGGTCGTTGCCGGCGTCAGATGAATGGGTGGCGGCGCCGATGAAAGCAGCGATTCCAGCTCGCGGCGGCGGATTTCAAACGCCTCGCCGCGAAGGTCCCGGTCCCCGTGGCAAAGCAGGTCGAAGAAAACGAATGAAGATGGGGTTTGCTGCGACAGAAGCTTCACTCGCGATGCGGCCGGATGAAGACGGAGCTGAAGTGCATCGAAGTCGAGGCCGTTGTCCTTGACGATGACAATCTCTCCGTCAAGTACGCAGCGCGCGGGCAATACCGAGCGCAATGGATCCAGTAGTTCCGGAAAGTAGCGGTTTAATGGCTTTTCGTCGCGGCTCTGGATCAGTATTTCATCGCCATCGCGAAAGACTAGCGCGCGAAACCCGTCCCACTTAGGTTCGAAAATCCAATCTCCATCGGCTGGCAATTCGCCGACTCGCTTAGCCAGCATCGGCAACAGCGGCGGATTTACAGGAAGTTGCACACCTCATGGTATACCGGCGCGCTTAGCATGGGCTTGATGGAACCCGACTTCTTCTCCTGGCGCCGGACGGGGGCATCCGTAAACTAAGTTTTATTCGTGAAAGCCAGCGTCAGCAGGGTTTTCTGCTCCACTTCATGGGCTTTGGCAGAGCCCGTGGCTGGGCTCGCGCTCGCGGAACGCTTGACCGATAATACCGGACGCTCACCCGCAATGCGGCGGAGCCGTGGCAGCACATAAAACAACGCACCCATGTTCGCCGGCTCTTCCTGCACCCATACGATTTCGCGCGCCGCTGGAAATTGTGCGATCGCCGCTTCCAATTCTTTCTCGGGGAACGGATACAACTGTTCCACCGACACGATCGCAGTCGTCTTGTCATCCCTCTTCTTACGTTCAGCGCGCAGTTCGTGAACGATCTTTCCCGTACAGATCAGAATTCGCGTCGCATCGCTAACTTCGGTGTCTGGCAACACGGTGAGAAAACGCTGATGGGTAAAGTCTTCAATGGGAGAGGATGCGTCCGGATGGCGCAACATGCTCTTCGGGGTGAAGACGACCAGTGGTTTGCGCCAGTGGCGCAACGCCTGTCGCCGCAACAGGTGAAAATATTGCACCGCGTTCGAAGGCTGGCAGATCTGGAAATTATCTCGCGCCGCGAGTTGCAGGAAACGTTCGATACGCGCGCTGGAATGCTCCGGCCCCTGCCCTTCGTGGCCATGCGGCAGCAGCAGCACGACTCCGGAGAGCAGTCCCCATTTGTCTTCGCCGGCACTGACAAACTGATCGATCACCGCCTGGGCCACGTTGGCAAAGTCGCCGAACTGCGCTTCCCACATGACCAGCGTTTCCGGATAGTCCCGGCTGTAGCCGTACTCAAAACCCAACACGCCAGCCTCGGAGAGCGCGGAATTATAGATCTCGCACCGCGCCTGGCCTTCGGCAATATGCTCGAGCGGAACGTACTCCTGCTCATTCTCAATATCCAGCAGTACGGAGTGACGCTGATTAAAGGTTCCCCGGCGAGAGTCTTGCCCGCTCAGCCGCACCGGAACCCCAGCTTTTACCAGGCCTCCGAGCGCCAGCGCCTCGGCCATGCCGTAGTCCACCAAGCGCTGGCCCGTGCCCATCTCGGCCCGCTGCTCCATCAACTTTTTGACCTTGGGATGGATGTGGAAGTCCGCCGGGTAAGTCGTGAGCCGGGCAGTGATTTCCTTCAACTCGTCAGCCGAGAGGCCCGTGTCCACTTCATACTCGGGTTTGTAACGCCCACCCATGTAGCCATTCCAATAGGAAGGCAACTCTCGCAGCAACGGTTTTTTCCTGACGGTCTTGGCCTTTTTCTGCGCCGATTCCAATTCTTCGCGGACCTTTTCCACTTTTTGTTGAACGTTCTCCGCGCCCGTATCCTCGGCGTAGATCTCCCACAGCGGGGGATGCTCCTTGATCGCTTTATAAAGCAGCGGCTGCGTCACGGTAGGATCGTCGACCTCGCTGTGGCCGTGGCGGCGGTAGCCGATCAGATCAATGACCACATCGCCCCCCCAGGTGTAACGATAGTCGGCCGCCAGGCGGCCCACTCGTACGACCGCGTCCACATCTTCCGCATTCACGTGAAAGATTGGAATCGATTGCCGCCGGGCCAGCTGGGCGGAAAATCGCGAGGAGTGCTCTTCGCTGTACAAAGTCGTGAAGCCCAGCAGATTGTTGGCGATGATATGCACCGTGCCGCCCACCGTGAAGCCCTTCAGGTCGGACAGATTCAGAGTCTCGGCCACGACACCTTGACCCGCAAACGCGGCATCGCCGTGCACCAGCAGAGGCAAATATTTCTCGCGACCCTGTTGACCCGCGCGGGTTTGTTTTGCCCGAGTGCGGCCCACCGTCACAGGATCAACCGCCTCCAGGTGGCTGGGATTCGAGACCAGATGAATATGAATTTTCGTCCCCGAGCGCGTCACGTATTCGCCGGTCGCGCCCATGTGATACTTCACGTCACCGCTGCCCAGGACGCTGCGCGGATCTACGTCCTCGAATCCGGCGAAGATTTCCTCCGGAGAGCGTTTGGCCACCTGCACGATCACATTCAACCGGCCGCGATGGCTCATGCCCATCACAAGTTCTACCGCGCCCTGCTGCCCGGCCGCGTCGAGGATCTCATCCACCAGCGGAATCATGGCGGTCACGCCTTCGAGGGAGAAACGCTTGCTGCCCAGGTAGCGCTGCTGCAGTACCTGCTCGAACAGGTCGGACCGGATCAACTGGTCCAGCACTCGCTCCTGGTCCACCGCAGGCTGGGGCCCTTCCATCCGCTCCTGTATCCAGCGGCGCCGTTCCGGGTCGGTAATGTGCATGAATTCCGCACCCACCGTGCCGCAATAGATGCGGCGAGCTTCATCTGCGAGTTCGCCTTCAATCCGCAGGCCGGGATGCTCCACCGGAGGCAGAAATCCGAGCGGGTCAAGATCAGCTTCCAGGTATCCCCAGTGCCGGAAGGGGTCGAATATGCGCTCACGTTCGCCGCTGGGAGCTTCCAGCACCCCAGTTGCGGCGGATTCACCAACAGGTTTGGATCGGGTCGCCATAGGTCTGTTACTAGAATAACGGATGCAAGCAGATGCGTGCTGGATTCGCCCCAGAGGGAGCAACAGTAGCCGGATTTTCGCTCGTCTAGTCCGCGGTCGCCACTGTCTCTGACTTTGGCAGGGCTTTCATCAGCAAGCCGTTGAGCAGAATCGTGATCACGGAGGCGGCCAGAGTCGCGTGATAGATATCGTCTGTCACGATGTGAGCGTCCCGGGCGACACGTACCAGAACGTAGGAGAATTCGCCGATCTGCGTCAGTCCCAGGCCCACCATGAGGGCGGTTCGCGGCGGATAGCGAAAGAGCCAGACTATCAGTGTCCAGATCGCGAACTTCCCCACCATGGTGAGCACCACAATCGCCCCCCAGAGAGAAGGTTTGGAGATCAGGATCCGGGGATCGACCAGGACTCCGATCGTGACAAAGAAAAGGGCCACAAACGCGTCCCGCAGGGGCGAAAGCTTGTCCAGCATCTTCTCGCTGGTTTTGCACTCGCTGACGATCAAACCGGCCAGAAAAGCGCCCAAAGCCAGTGACAACCCCACCGCCTGAGTCACCGCGGCAGTGGCGAAACCCAGGGCCAGAACGACCAGGACATACATCTCGTCGTTTCCGGCCTGCTCTACCCGTTTCATCAGCGGCGGCACCAGCTTGGCCGCCACAAACATGACGGGAACCAGGATCAGCAGGGCCTTGCCAAAGGCAATGAGCAGTACCACGAAGTGACTTCCCGTGAGACTGGTCAACGAGGGCAGCAGTACAGTCAAGACGACGACCGCGAGATCCTCAACCAGCGTGATGCCGATCATCACGCTGCCGTGCAGCGAGCGCAATTCTCCCCGATCCGCCAGCAACCGGGAAAGCACCATGGTGCTGGCTACTGAGACAATCGCGCCCACGGCAATTCCCTGGCTCGTACCCCAACCCAGCAACCATCCTGTAGCCGCGCCCAGGGCGACCGAAAACAGGATACCCAGCGGGGCGCCCAGAATTGCCACCCACTTCACTTCCAAAAGCTCGCCGATTGAAAACTCCAGCCCGATCGAATACATCAGCAGGATGACGCCAATCTCGGCCAGCACTTCGAACTGATGCACTTCTGAGAGCGTCGGGCCCGGGGTAAAGGGCCCGATCAGAAATCCACCGAGCACATATCCCAGAATCAAAGGTTGGCGAAGAGCTTTGGCTGCACCGCCTCCCACAACCGCGGCTCCGAAGACGTAAGCGAGGTCCCGAAAGAAGGTAGCTTCCATAGTCTTTGACGAGTCGGCAGACCCAACAGTCTAAATGCGATCCGGTTTTAGGCACAGTCGAGCGGCCAATATGGTCAAAACCGTCTTTTTGAGTTCCCTTCCTGAAACTGCACTCATCCCAAGTTGACATCCCTACGCTCCTTCTTTTCTGGGCTGTGCCGCTTCTCGCGTTGTTCCCGTCACCCGCCTCCGATGTAGCAAGTAGCCGCAATGACGGTCCCCCATGGAAAGTGTAAGAAAAGCTGTAGCCAACAGTGCCGCCATGCAACTGCTGATGGTGGGAAACGACAATGACTTCGGCTATCTCCGCGACCTTTTGGCTCGGTCGGGAGATGGGCGTGTGGGGCTGGACCACGCTCACTCCACCGAAGAAGCCTTGACGCGGCTGAGTCAGACCCCTTACGACCTCTTGTTGTGCGAATACAACTCCGGAGATGGTGCAGCCTTGCGGCTGCTGCAAGAACTGCGCCGCAGCCATTCTGGAGCCCCGGTGATCTTCCTCAGTGACCACATGGACGAAACCGCGGTCGACGCGGCCTTGAAAGGCGGTAGCGAGGAACTCGCCCCGAACTCGACCGTCTATCAACTAGCCGTGAGCAGCACAATCCGTTACGTCCTCGAGGAGTACCGGAAAGAACGGCAGCGCCAGAAAACGGAGGATACGCTGCGCAAACTATGGCGGGCGGTCGAACAATCTGCGGACCTGGTCATGATTACCGATCGTGAAGGCATAATCGAGTACGTGAACCCGGCCTTCGAAGCGCTGACCGGATATTCCGGCGGCGAGTTGATGGGCCAGACTCCCCGAGTCCTAAAATCCGGCCAGCAGACCGCCGAACTCTACAGAGATCTCTGGGAAACCGTTCTCTCAGGAAGCGTTTTTCGCTGCACGATGGTGAACCGCAAGAAAGATGGAGAGGTTTTTGTCGCCGAAAAGACCATCACCCCTTTGCGCGACAACGAGGGCACGATCACCCATTTTATCTCCAACGATCGCGACATTACCGATCGCCGCCGAATGGAAAATCAGCTTCAACAGGCGCAGAAAATGGACGCCATCGGAAAACTGGCTGGAGGCGTAGCCCACGATTTCAATAATCTGCTGATGGTCATCAGCTCCTACGCCGAGTTGATGCTGGATTCACTGACGCCGCAGCATCCCCTGCGCCGCAATGTGGATGAGATCCAGAAAGCCTCCCGCCGCGCCGCCGATCTGACCCGCCAACTGCTGGCCTTCGGACGAAAGCAAATCCAGACCCTGCAGCTTCTTGACTTGAACCTGATTATCGAAGACATCAACAAGATGCTGCCTCGCCTGATCGGCGAAGACATCGAGCTGGTATTTGTTCCGGGGGAGAACCTGGGTAAAGTAAAAGCCGATCCGGTTCAGATCGAACAAATTCTGTTGAACCTGGTTGCCAACGCTCGCGATGCCATGCCCAAAGGCGGCCGGCTGGTTATCGAAACGGCAAGCCTCCGCCTGGACGAGGCCTATGTTCAGGAACATTCCATCGTTCCGCCCGGAGAATACGTTCTGTTGAGCGTCGCTGACTCGGGGATAGGGATCGCGCCCGAGCACGTGCCGCACATTTTCGAGCCTTTCTATACCACCAAAGAGGAAGGCAAGGGCACTGGTCTGGGCTTGGCCACGGTGTACGGCATCGTGAAGCAGAACCGCGGATTCGTTTGGGTTTACACCGAGGCCGGGTTGGGCACCACATTCAAGATTTATCTGCCCGGGGCGCCTCAGGCAAAGGTCGCCCCGCAGCCCCCCCTTGCGCTGGAAAGCTGTCCCGGAGGTTGCGAAACCCTATTGCTGGCAGAAGATGAAGCGGCGGTCCGGCGGGCCACCCGCGAATTTCTCACCCTGAATGGGTATATCGTCCTCGAGGCGAAGAACGGCGGTGAGGCGCTGGCTCTTGCGAAAACATACAGTGGCGCGATCGACTTGATGATCACGGACGTGGTCATGCCCCAAATGGGTGGAGCGAAGTTGGCGGGCGAGCTGGCATCCGTTCGGCCGGAGATGAAAGTCTTGTTTGTTTCCGGTTATGCCGAAACTACCTTCCAGCATCACGGAGAGATCGACGTGACCTCGCGTTTCCTGCAAAAACCGTTCTCGCTGAAAACGCTGGCCCGCAAGATCCGCGAAATCCTCGACGCAGAAAAAACCTTAGCCGCAACCGCCGGATCGTCGACATAATGGAGGACGGGTGTCCCGCCCGTCCAGCCGGGCGGGGACGCCCGGCCTCCATTTGTCCCATATAATTGCTTCCTATTCAATGTAGGCGCGAGCGCGCCGCTCGTGCGGCAGCGCCGCAGGGTCGGGTTGCATCGCCCCCGCGCTGGAAAAATATGATCCTGATCGCTCCGTCAATTCACCATCCCGTAACTGGCGCGATCCTCATCCTGTTGGTTCTTCTCGCGGGCGCGATCGTGTACTCGCTGCTTTCGGTTGTGGCGGCGTTGCGCTACCTTTCGGTTCGTCCGCCGGCGTTGATCTCTCCGGAACCAGTCAGCGTCCTCAAACCACTTGCTGGCCTCGATCTCGGACTCGAGTCGAATCTGCGGTCATTTTTTGAACAGGATTATCCCGCCTTCGAAATCCTGTTCGCGGTGCGAGACCAGGATGATCCCGCTGTAGCAGTCGTTGAGAAACTTCGCCAGGAATATTCGCGGGTTCCGTCACGCTTGTTGGTGACCGGGGAATCTCCTTATCCCAACGCCAAGGTCTATAGTCTGGAACAGATGCTGGCTGCCGCAGCCAACGATCTGGTGGTGATGAGTGACAGCGACATTCGAGTCACTCCCACTCTGTTGAAAACGGTGGCGGCCGAGTTTCAGGACACCGGCCTGGGTGTGGCGACCTGCCCATACCGCGCTGTGGCGGGTCCGAGTTTCTGGTCGCGGCTCGAGGCCATCGGCATGAACACGGATTTCGCTGCCGGAATTCTGGTGGCGCGCATGCTTGAGGGCATGAAATTCGCGGTCGGACCCACCATCGCCGCACGGCGGCGCGTCTTGCAGGCCATTGGCGGCTTCGACCGGCTGAAAGATTATTTGGCGGAAGACTTTGTTATGGGCAAATTCGCCGCCGACGCCGGACACGGCGTAATTCTGTCTTCTTATGTCATCGAGCATCACATCGGCAGCGCTGACTTCCGTCACAACGCCGCTCATCGTTTGCGTTGGGCGCGCAGTACGCGGCGTTCCCGGCCGTTGGGCTATCTGGGACAACTATTCACCATGCCTCTGCCCCTGGCGCTTTTGGTCTGCTGCGTGAACTTGGCATGGTGGCCAGTGCTGCTCGTGACCCTGGGTGTGCGCCTGACCGCGGCCTATATGGTCTCGGCGCGGGTCTTGCACGCAAGAATCAACTGGCTGTTGCTGCCGGTCGAAGACGTGAATGCCTTCGGCTTCTGGTTGGCTGGTTTTTTTGGAAATACGATCGTCTGGCGCGGTCGGCGCTATCGCCTTTACTCCGATGGCCGCTTCGAGCTCCTGACATCTCCCGCAGGGGAGTGAAGCGACGGCCGCGACCGGGACAGTTTCCCATTTTTCAACTCAAACGAGTCCCCACGCCAGGTGACTCTATGCCCCACCAAACCAATAAGCCATACCAGCACTGCGGCAAAATCACGTAAGGGGACGAGCGCGAGCCACCTCGTCAGCTGCTCGTCTTGCAGAACCGCTCGGCCCACAACCAAAGCAACCGCATAACGCATAAGGACGGTAGTGGCCAGCAGAGCCCAGGCCCAGCTCGCACCGCGCGCGCATATCAGCGCGAGCAACGCCCAGGGTAGGCCGAAAGTTGCCACCAGCCCGGCATATCCGCCAGGGCGGGCATCGCGAATCGTGCGCGCCCAGCGCAATTGGTGGTCGATAAACTGCCTCAAGTTGTAGCGCGGCAGAAAGGTCTCGACCACGGTTCCGGAGAGCTGAACCTCGCGACCCAATGCTGCAATCCGGCAGCCGAGCTCGTAGTCATCCGCCAGGTAGTCCGCCAGACTCTCGAACCCGCCGATGGCGCTGAGATCGCTGCGGCGAAAGGCCAGCGTCGAGCCCAATCCGAAATAAATACCGCCTTCCAGAAAACGCGCCACCAACACTCCGGCGCTGAAATCCGTGCTGATGGAAAGAGATTCCAGCCGCGATCCCAGGCTCGCGCTGGCCACGCCGCGATAAAGACAAGTCACCAGCCCGACTTTCGGATCCACCAAAGGCGCGATAACTTTTTCTAGATAGTCAGAGTCAACCCGGATGTCGCTGTCGTTCACGACAAAGTGCTCGTATCGCGCTTCCGTCACCATTTGCGCCAGATTGCTGACTTTGGTGTTGGCGCCCAGATTTCTCAGGCAAAGCACGAACCGAATAGGAATTTGCGGAAACTCAGCCTTCAATCGCTCGACGAATGCAATTGCAGGATCATCCCCCTCGCTGACCCCAAAAATAATTTCGTATGTGGAGTAGTTCTGCAAACAGTGACTACGGAAGCTCTGATACATCTCGGGATCGGTGCCCTTGAGCGGCTTGAGAATAGAGATTGGAGGCAGCAGTGAGGGTGTGGGGCGGACACTCCTGTCCGCCACTCTTCTCTCGCCGAGAAATCGGGCCGCACTCCACAGGCACAGAGCGTAATAGCCAGTGCTGCACACTGCGATCGCCCCAGCAGCTATCGCAGCGACCATCTCCATACTATGAATCACTGGAGGATTTCCTTCGTGTACCCTAGTGTCCTTCGTGGTTGATGGCGTTTAACCACCAGCTTTTAACCACCACGGACACTAAGGTACACGAAGGAAGCTACTCGTACCGCAGCGACTCAATCGGATCCAGATTCGCCGCCTTCCACGCCGGATAAATCCCGAACAACAGACCCTCTGCTGCAGCTGAGCCTAGTCCAAACGCAGCCCAGAAAAATGACATCCGCGCCGGCAGCGAACTCCAGATCGCGGGAATCGTCCACGTAATAATCGCCCCGGCCAACACGCCCAGCACTCCGCCCAATGCGGTCAGAGTGATGGCCTCCAGCGTGAACTGCAGCAGGATATCGCGTTTACGGGCGCCGATGGCCTTGCGTACTCCGATCTCTCGTGTCCGCTCGGTCACTGAAACCAGCATGATGTTCATCACGCCGACTCCGCCGACGATCAGGCCCACGCTCGAAACCGCAAACATAAATATGAAGACCGCGCCCGTGACCTGGTTCCACACGTCGGAAAGGGAATCCTGGGTAAACACCGCGAAGTTGTCCGGCTTGTCGGGCGACACCTTGCGGCGGCGGCGCAGCAGCTCGCGAATCTCGTCGATCGCCTTGGGCATGTCATCGTGGGAAGTGGCCTTGACGCTGATCCAAAACTGCTTCAGCTCAGGATGCAGTTTGCGGAAAGTGGCCAGAGGAAAGTACACGATATTGTCATCCGGGTTCTTGCCCCCCGCAAACACACTCTTGCGTTTCGCGGCAACGCCAATCACTGTGAACAATTGACCATCAATCGTGATCTGCTTGCCCATCGGGTTTTCGTTCGGGAAGAGTTCCTCGGCGGTGTCGGAGCCCAGCACAATTACAGGAGAGTGATGTTCTTCATCCACCTCATTCATCCAGCGGCCAGACGCGATATCGAGATCGAACACGTCTTTCCAGGTGCCCGTGTCGCCTTCCAGAATAGTGTTTCTGACTTTACGGCCGTTGTATTTGACCTCGTAAGTGCCAGTGCCAAATTCCTGGCGAAAATAGCGTAATCCGACGGTCGCGATCTTGACGTGGGGCAGTTGCTGGATGGCGTCGAAATCGTCGAGAGTGAGCTCTTTGCGTGTGCGTATCTCCTCCGTCGGCCGGCCGAAAGTCAGGGGCTGGTGGTAGGCAAATATAATGTTCGACCCCAGGCTGCTGATGACCTGGCTGACATTGTCGTTGAGCCCGCGCACGACGGACGAAATGCCGATTACGACGGCGACGCCAATGACGATACCGAGCACGGTAAGCGCCGACCGCATCTTGTTGGTGCGGATCGTGTCCAGCGCCATCTGGACA
The DNA here is from genome assembly GCA_963822555.1 of Terriglobia bacterium. Classification (GTDB taxonomy): domain Bacteria; phylum Acidobacteriota; class Terriglobia; order Terriglobales; family Acidobacteriaceae; genus JAIQFF01. The sequence continues at coordinate 1,328,988 of CAWGHY010000001.1, read as the reverse complement.
ACTTCGCCGTAATCTTTCGTACGCAACATAGGAAATTTAGAAATTGAGTAATTGAGAAATTTGGTAATTGGGTAATTTGAAAGCGAGAACCGGCTGTGCCTGAAAAATTACTCAATTACCAAATTACTCAATTAATATTTGTTCACAGTTCAAATCTCAAGGCCGCGATCGGATCCAGCATCGCCGCCCGCCGCGCCGGATACACGCCAAAGAACACGCCCACGCTAGCCGAGACCAGCAAGCCGGCGGCCACCGCCCATAATTTAATTTCAGAGGGCATACCGATGACGGCTGTAATGCCCTTGGCAAAGACAATGCCAAACAGCACGCCCAGCAAGCCTCCTACGAGCGCCATGGTCCCGGACTCGATCAAGAACTGCAGCAGCACGTCCTGGCGGCGTGCCCCCATCGCCTTCCGTATGCCGATCTCGCGGGTGCGCTCGGTCACCGATACCAGCATGATGTTCATGATCACGATGCCGCCGACCACCAGCGAAATCGCGGCAATGGCGATCATGGCAATAAAAAACGTCCCGCTTAGATTCGACCAGATACTCAAAAAGCTGGCATTGGTCTCAGCGGCGAAACTGTCAGGGCGTCCGGGAAGATCATGGCGCCGGGCCCGCAGTACGGCGCGAGACTCGTCGATAGCAGCGTCCAGCTCCGTCCCCACGCCTGCGGCTTTGCCCGAAATTCGTACGCTGGTGTGGGACCCGAATTGCTTCAGATAGGTCGTGATCGGAATCGCAACGTAGTTGTCCCGGCTCTGCCCCAGCGTAGTGCCCTGTTTCTTCCCCACACCGATCACCCGATACACTTCGCCTTCGACGCGAATCTCCTTGCCCAGCGGATCTACGGTGGGAAAGAAAGTGTCCACGACATCAGTACCGATGACGCCCACCTGGGAACGGTTCTCTTCGTCGTTCTGGTTGAGCATGCGGCCGGCTGTGAGGTCGAGATCAAGAATGGGTGCCATTGACGGCGTCATGCCGCGAATCCAGGTATCGGCCAGCGCCTGCTCTTCATACCTGACGTGGCCGCTGGTGTTGGTGATCGACGCCCCAATCATCGAGCAATGCTTGCAGGACTCCAGCACCGCTTGGTAGTCCTCCATGGTCAGGTCTTTGCGCTTTTGGCCCTCGAGAAGCTGGTCCACGTTCGTGACCACGGGGGTAACTTTGCTGATGATGAAGACATCGGCGCCCAGATTGAAGATCTTCTCGGCCACGTAACCGTTAATGCCGTTGACGAAAGTCACCACGGCGATCACGGCCGCCACACCAATCACCACCCCGAGCAAAGTCAGCGCGGAGCGCAACTTGTTTGCCCACAGGGAAATCAGCGCAATGCGGATGGCTTCAAGCGTCGTCATAAAGAGTCTTCAGTCGTCAGTCTTGGGTCGTCAGGAAAAACCGGGCCTTCCATCAAGTTTAGCAGCTTGCACAGAGCGCCCGACCGTCAAACCCGGAACTACCAACGAAGCGACAGGAAGGCTTTAGTCTCGAGGATTCCCTTCGTGCGCCTTCGTGGCCTTCGTGGTTAAAGCCATTGGATCTTACTGAGTCGGCGCGCCGGCTGTGATAAGGTTCCTACCGCAATTTCAGGAGCATCGCATGATCAGGATGTTCGGCTTTCTTGTTTGCTTTTCAGCTCTCGTGCTTGGACAGCAGAACAGTCCCCTCGACGGGCTGGCCAATTTGAGCGATGCAGTTTCACGGCGAGCTTCCAGCGCGGACCGTACCGGCGGCAATGATGACTGGGTCGAAGTGAAGGCCGGGGCGACCGTCACCCTGGCGGATATCAAGGGCGCGGGCTCCATCCGTCACATCTGGTTCACCATCAATTCACCCAGCCCTTTCCACTTGCGCGAACTGGTGCTGCGCATGTACTGGGACGGCGAAGCCGATCCCAGTGTCGAGGTCCCGATCGGCGACTTCTTCGGGACTGGCTTCGAGTATGAAGATCTTCCGGGCGGGCATCGGGGACAAAAATATCAATCGTGGGTCTCGTTGCCGATCACAGTGCAGGACCGCGCCATGAACTGCTATTTCGAAATGCCCTTCGGCAACAGAGCGCGGATCACCCTGAGCAACGACGGGACGCAGGATGTACCCAACCTCTATTTCCACATTGACTACCAGGAATACTCGAATCCGCAGAGAGTCGCGGCGGCGGGCCGCTTTCACGCCCAGTGGAGGCGCGAACACACTCGCGCCGTTCCCGAGTCAGAAACTGGCGGCAAGAATTTGGATGGCAAGAATAACTACGTGTTCATGGAGGCCAAAGGCAAGGGCCAGTATGCGGGAACAATCCTGAACGTCTTCGGATTGTCGACCGGGTGGTGGGGCGAGGGCGACGATATGTTCTTCATCGATGGAGAAACCGGCCACGCCACCATCAACGGAACCGGAATGGAAGACTACTTTAACAACGCCTGGATGTTCCAGAAAGAGTTCAACTATCCCTTCATCGGCTATTCGCAGCAGGGTAATCGGGACTGGACCGGCAGCCACACCATGTACCGCTTCCACATCGAAGACCCGATCTATTTTCAGAAATCGCTGCGCGCGACCATCGAGCACGGCCATGCCAACGACCGCGAGGACGACTACACCAGCGTAGCCTTCTGGTACCAGACCGAGCCTCACCAGAAGTTATTTCCGCTGCCGCCCGTCAATGAGCGCATGCCCAAAGCTTTCTGGAAGATTCAAAAGCTGGATAAGAACCTGCCGAACTGAGAGCGGTCGTTGGTCCTTGGTCGTTGGTCCTTGGTCGTTGGTCCTTGGTCGTTGGCTCTTTGAGGCTGGGCTCTTTGTGCGTGGTGGTCGGGAAAAACCGAAATCTGAAACCGATGCTTTCCGGCCAAGGGCCAACGACCAAGGACCAAGGACCGACGACCAACGACTGTTACAATGAACCTGTTGGCAGCTGGACCGGACGGTCGCTCTCGCCGCGTCAAGTGGCGAGGGAGGAAAGTCCGAACTCCGCAGAGCAGTGTGCCGGATAACGTCCGGGAAGCCGGGTTCAAGCCCGGTTGACGGAAAGTGCCACAGAAAATATACCGCCCTGGCGGCAACGCCAGGGTAAGGGTGAAAAGGTGCGGTAAGAGCGCACCGCTGCCGCAGTAATGCGACGGGCAGGGCAAACCCCACACGGAGCAAGACCAAATAGGGAGGAAGCCTGAGGCTTCGGTTTCGGGCGCGTGCCGGCTCGGTGCGCCACAACCTCCGGGTAGGTCGCTTGAGCCGCACAGTAATGTTCGGCCCAGAGGAATGACCGTCCTGCCGGAGCAATCCGGCGGACAGAATTCGGCTTACAGGTCCGGCTGCCACAAAATTCCCGAGCCGTTTTCCTTTTTGGCCGCCCATTCCAAGCGGCAAAAGTGGACCCTTAAGAGTTAATCTTCCCTTCCAGATTCCATCACCTTCAACCCTCCGGGAATGGAGTACCATAATGCCCGCACGTTGGCTTCATCCGGTAAGGGCCTCATAAGGACCGAGAGCCGATAGCTTTTCTTCATACTTCCCGATCAGGCTCTTCGATACCTCGATGCGAAGGGGGAGCCATGTGTGACCGAAACCGATTCGCCCGCTTGAATCATGCCCGCCAGATTATATTCCTGACGTTATTTATTACAGCCGCGGTTGTGCTGCCGGCGCGAGCCCAACAGAAGAAACCCGCAGCGATAAGTCTGCCCAAATACGACGTGGCAGCTGAGACCAAAATCAAAGGCGTCGTGGACGACGTCAAGCTGCCGGCGAAAGGCAGCGAGAAAGAAATTGTCCACCTGACGGTGAAGGACGGCTCCAACTCCGTCGATGTTTATTTGTGTCCGAAGACTTTCCTCGACGACATGGGCATGAGTTTTGCCAAGGGAGATGCGATCTCCATGACCGGTTCAAAATCGAAGCAGGGCGATGCGGATGTCTTCCTCGTCCGTGAAATAGTAAAAGGCAACGATAGCTTCATCCTTCGAGACCCAAAAGGCGAGCCCGTCTGGGACTGGCGCCACTAGCCAAAAGCTCACGAAACCCGAGGAACCATAATGAAGAAAGATGCACTGACAAACTTTTTGCTGCTATTGATCGCAATTGCATTGATCGCAATCGCCGCCAGGCCTTATCTGGCGCCTGAAGCGGTGCAGGCCCAGTCGGGGTCGCCCTATCCGTTCTACATCGAACCCGGCACCCAGATGCTGCGTGCCCCGGACGGAAGCCAACAGGTCTACGGGAGAGTGGTCGTGGATATGCGGACTGGAAAAATATGGGGCTTCCCTACCTTCACCAGCGATACCTATCCCGTCAACTCGACGGACAGCAAGCCCCGGACTTCCCATCCCTTCGTGCTGGGGAAATTCGCCTTCGACGATACCGAGAAGTAGCAAGAGAAGCCATATATCCGGGCATTGATATAAACTGGTTCCCGACTACAAATCAGGAGGCCTTAATGTCCGCACCCAGCCGCCGGCCCGAAATTCGCCGCCGCCGTACTCGCAGTGAAAAGATTACCAAGCTGAAAAAACGCCTGACCGCCGCTTCGACCGAGGCCGACCGCACCCGCCTCACGGCCAAACTGCATCGCCTGGAATTCAATTCTCCAGGACAGCCCCTGCTGAAGAATGCCTGAGACAGTCTAGGAATTAGCCGCGCGGGAGATGACGTTGGGATGATCGGCCAATTGTGGCTGGGCCGGCGGCTTTTCCGATACTTCGTGGTAAACGCGAAGAATCTGTTGCGCGGCGGCATCCCAGGAGAAGAGTTTGGCCTGCTCATAGCCCCGCGCTTTGAGTTTGTCGCGCAGCGTCTGGTCGACCAGCACGCGGTGCAGGGCGCGCATGATCTCAAAAACATTTTCCGGATTCACCAGCACCGCGGCGCTGCCCACCACTTCAGGCAGCGATGACGTGTTGGAAGTCACTACCGGCGTGCCATGTGCCATCGCTTCCAGCGGCGGCAGCCCAAATCCCTCGTAGAGCGACGGAAAGACAAAGATCTTCGCTGCGTCGTAAAAGATGCGCAGCACTTCAATAGGAACGAATCCCATGAAGCGCACATCATTCTGCATGCGACTGCGAACCACGGTACGGCGAAGGTCGGGATGCTTGGACAACTCGTCCCCGATGATGATCAGCTTCAGGCCGGGGAAGAGTTCGTCCTTTTCCAATTCCGCTTTCAGCGCGGAAAAAGCCTCGATGATCCGCACCACGTTCTTGTGCGGGCTGATCCGGCCGGTGTAAAGCAAAAAGGGATGATTGACGCGATAGCGCTCAGCCAGCAACTGCCGGTCGGCTTCGGTCGCATGGCCGCGCAAGAAGCGTTCATCAATCGCGTTGTAGACGACTTCAATCCGGGTGGGCGAAATGGCAAACAGCTTTTCCACTTCGCTTTGGGTGAAGTTGGAGACAGCAAAAATTCGCGCCGCTCCCTTCAGGGCGCGGTGGGTCAGATAAAAATGCAGGGAACGCTTCAAGCCCGATTGATCCCGCGCCCGGTACATGTGATCGAGCACATCGTGCACGGTCAGCACATAAGGACAGGGCAGATTTCGCGGCAGCCAGAACAGGTGTGGGATATGGACCAGGTCGCAATTCAGGCGCTTGAGGATAGCGCGATAGTCGAAATAGTTTTTGATGCTGGCGTCGTTGCTCAGCAGAGGCACGGTGTGAAAGTTGGGTGGCAGCGCTCCGATCTCCGCTACTTTTTCCGGCGGACCAATCAGGAAGTACTTGCTCTCGCAATCCAGCCGCCCCAGCGCCCGGACGATGTTGCGCGTGTAAGTGCCAACGCCGAACTCAGTCATCCGCCGGATGTCGATGGCGACTCTCACGGGGAGATTTAATCACAGAGACTGGTCCGCCGCCAGCAACCGCCGAGGCACACAACCCGTTTCTCTGGATGGAGAAAGGGCGTCCCGCCCGTCCGGCGTTGAAGTAAAAAATACTCCAGCGCGTCCGAGCAGAACTCGACGGGCGATGACGCCCGTCCTCCATCAGGCTTGTTTAGGCTCTGACTTCCGCCTGGGCTTTCGCCCTGCGCTCCGGATACAGCGGAAAAGCCTCCGCCAGGCCCAGCACCTGTTTCCGGATCTTGCCCAGCACGGCAGCGTCCGTCCGCTGATGCAGAGCATCGGAGATCCAGCGTCCTACCTGCCTCATCTCTTCTTCCTTCATGCCACGAGTGGTCAGGGCGGGTGTTCCAATACGGATACCGCTTGGCTTCATCGGAGGGTTGACGTCAAACGGAATGGCGTTCTTGTTGACCGTGATGGCGGCTTCACCCAGCGCCTTCTCCGCCTCGCTGCCGAGAATCCCCTGCGAGAAGACATCCACCAGCATGAGGTGCGTGTCCGTGCCACCGGAAATAATGCGAAAGCCTTCCGCCGCAAGGGTTTCAGCCAGCACCTTGGCGTTGGCGACAATCTGCCGCGCATATTCTTTGAATTCAGGCTGCATCGCTTCCAGGAAACTGACGGCCTTGGCCGCGATGATGTGGACCAGCGGGCCGCCCTGCATTCCGGGGAAGACGACTTTATCGATGGCCGCGGCGAACTCTTGTTTGCTCAGGATCATTCCAGCCCGTGGCCCACGCAACGTCTTGTGCGTGGTGGTGGTCACGATATGAGCATGTGGAACCGGGGATGGATGGACGCCGCCAGCCACCAAGCCGGCGAAATGCGCCATGTCGACCAGGAAAAGCGCGCCCACTTTGTCCGCAATCTGCCGCATGCGAGCGAAATCGATGATGCGGGGATACGCGCTGCCCCCGCCGATAATCAGCTTCGGTCGTTCCTTCTCGGCCAACTTTTCCAGATCGTCGTAATCGATGGTTTCAGTTTCCTTCGTGACGCCATAAGGAACGATGCGATAGGTCTTGCCCGAAAAATTCAGATGGTGGCCGTGCGTAAGATGCCCGCCGTGAGCCAGGTTGAGTCCAAGGATGGTGTCGCCAGGCTGCAACACCGCGGCGAATGCTTCCATGTTCGCCTGCGAGCCGGCGTGAGGCTGCACGTTGGCGTGTTCCGCCCCGAAAAGCTTCTTGGCTCGATCGCGCGCCAGATCCTCCACGACGTCGGCGAATTCACAGCCTCCGTAGTAACGCTTGCCGGGATAGCCTTCGGCATATTTGTTGGTGAAGACCGAGCCCATGGCTTCGAGCACAGCCTCGCTGACAAAATTCTCGGAAGCGATCAACTCCAGACCTTCATGCTGGCGGCGAACTTCGTTATCGATGGCCGCGGCAATTTGAGGATCGACTTCGTTAAGCGGGAACGACATGCGGTCAGTTTTCATGATTGATCCTCTTCTAGCGGCGCTTCAGCTATTTTAACTTAGCTCTTAGCCTTTAGCCCTTGGCACATAGCCCCAAGCCCACTGTCATCCTGAGCGGAGTGATTGCTTCGCTTCGCGCAGGATGAGACGCTCAGACACTCTCAAACGCCGTCCGCAGGAACGAAACCAGCTGCCAGCCATCCATATATTTGTATGGCGTCTCGCCGGTGGTGTAATGCCCGCAGGGCAACACCACTACCTTGTGATCGAGTCCGTGCCGTTCGAACTCTGCCACCGTATCGCGGGAGAGCTCCGGCAAAAATGTCATATCGTATTTCGCGTAAATCACCAGCGACTTCTTGGGCCAGCGAGCGAACTGTTCAAAGTAGGAAATTGGGCTGATCCCGCTCCACATCGCACGCAGTCGCTCCAGATCGATCTGCGTTTCCAGGCCTTGGCGTATGTGGCGCGTGGATTGCCCGTGCCAGACCACGTCCGCGACATTGGTCGAGGCATGATTGAAAGCGGCCACGCGAATCCGCGGATCGTGCGCCGCGGCAAGAAACGAATAGCACGAGCCCAAACTCGTGCCCAGAATACCTAGCCGACTGTACCCCTGCTGCTCCAGCCAGTCCAGACAGCAGCGCACGTCGACCACTGCCTGGCGGCAGGCATCGAGCGTACGCCCGATGTTGGCGGAAACCGCATAGTCAGCGCGGCGCGTGTCCGCAGGCATGCGAATGTCGTGATACGGCATGCTGAGTCGCAGTACCGCAATGCCCATCAGGTTCATCACCCGGCACAAGCCGGTATAGGCGAGCGCATCCGAATTCCAGTGCGGCAGCAGTACGACCGCCCGTCGGCCGCGAGCCGGAAACCAGCGCGCGTTCACTAAATTGTTTTCTGGGTACGGCGTGTGGACGGGCGAAGTGAAGCGCAGGAAATCAGCGTAATTGCCGCGAACTTTCGCTTCCAGCTTCTGATCCGGCACTTCGCGCGTGCTGAAAACTTTTATCTCGCGGCGCTCCAGCCGAAAATCCGACGGCGATTTGTAGGAGTAGAACTCATCGCTCGACGCAACAATGCGCTGGTTATATTGGCGCAGAAATTTCTCGGCATCGGCATTTCCCGGAACGTATCCGGGAGCGAACCCATTACGGCAGGGCCAGTCCCGGGCCCACTCCACGCCCCATTCCAGCGGACGCACCACGCGGTTGTTGTCCACCGAGGTGAGCCGGGTCTCCCAGTCATACATCCACTGTTCGTAGCGGGAAGGCATCGATGAATGAGGATAACAAAGCAGGCGCGCTTCGGTCTGCGCGCCTGCAGCGAACCGTGGTTATTGACCTCCGGCGAGTTCCATTCCAGGGGCGAGAAGAATTGGGAGTTTGGCCGACCGCCGACGGCCAAGGACCAACGGCCACCAGCTAGCTATATTTCCGCGGCACACGCTTCGAGATAGCGCAGAGAATTTCGTACACGTTGGTGTTGGCCAGTTCGGCATGCTCGCGGGCATCCACGCTCAAACCGTCCAGAGCTCCCAGCAGGATGACTTCATCGCCCACGGAAACTCCCGGCAGGCCGGTGACATCGGCCAAAGTCAGATCCATCGAAATGCGCCCCACGATGGGAGCGTAGTGTTCGCGCACGATCACGCGCCCGCGGGACGAGAGCGCGCGGTTCAATCCGTCGGCATATCCGACGGGAAGCACTGCAATTCGTGCCGCAGCCTTGGTGACATACGTGCCGCCGTATCCCAATGCCTGATTCGGGCGCACATCGCGCAGCGAAAGGATTCTTGTCTTCCAGGTCAGAATCGGTTTTACGCCGAGCCGAAGCTTGCTGCCGCTGACTTCCCTTCCCGCGCGCTCAAATGGCAAATGGTAGCCGTAAAGCGCGATGCCCGGCCGCACCATGGTGTTCCAGGATTCCCGCCGTGAAATCACAGCGCCCGTGTTAGCTACGTGCACCAGCGGTGGATCGAATCCTTCGTTACGCAGCAGGGTTCGCACCTGCTCGAACTTCTGCAGCTGCTCGCTGACCGAGGGCGCATCCAGAATTTCGGAAGAAGCCAGGTGTGTCGAGAGGCCTTCCAGCAGCAGGTGGGGCGACGCCTTCAATGCGGAGCAAACCTGGTACAAGTCTTCGGGATCGACACCTAGCCGGCCCATACCAGTATCCACTTTCAGATGAACTGCGAGCCTCGGCAAACCCAGGCCAGCGGCGGCCTTTTCCAGCAGCTCTACTTGTCCAGGCTCCCAAACCGTGGGCGTCAATTGGAGACGGATAATTTCTTCTTCCTCGCCCCGCCAGAATCCCGTCATCAAGAGAATTCGAGTGCGGATGCGGGCATCGCGCAGGGGGATGGCTTCATCGAGCGAAGTTACGCCCAACCAGCGCGCGCCTTCTTCCTCGAGGGCTCGCGCGCATTCCGTGGCGCCGTGCCCATAAGCATCGGCTTTCACCACGGCGCAGACGGTCACGCCAGCGCCAATGTGACGTTGCACCACGCCAAAGTTGTAACGCAGATTCTCCAGCGACACCTGGGCCCAGGTAGGCCGCGTTGCAGTCCGTTTCAGAATTTCGGCGGTAGCCACTGCTGGCGATTATAGCGGGCAGGGCTGCAGTCGCGAGGTTACGCCTGTGCTACTCCCGGGTTGGCAAAGTAGCGCCGGCCGCCGTCCGGCCCGATGGGTGGGCGGAACGCCCACCAGACGGATGGGGGGGACGCCGAAGCTACATTGCGAGGCCAGTGCACACTACGAGAAAAGATAAAAAAAGGCCGCGTTATTAGCGCGGCCTGTGGGAACTTCTTCACGACACCGGGTGTCGCGAGACTATTTTGGTTGCGTCGTTTGCGGCTTGGGCGCAGTAGTAGTCGCCGGCTTGGGCGCGGTTCCCTGATGGGCACCCGGCGTGGTCGACTTCGCTGCAGGACGGGCAGGTGCGGGCACTCCAGACTGGGCGTTGTAAAGATCGACTACCGCTCGCGTGATGTCCACGGCCGGCCCGGCCCAAAGCACCGGTCCGTTCGGCCAGGGCTGCGAGGTGTCGATGATCACGCCGAAACCATTTTCCGCGGCGTACTTCACCAGCATCGGTCCCATCTTCTGCAAAATGCGCTGCGCGATTTCATTCTGCTGATTCTGGGCGTCGTCGCGTGCGTCCTGTACCGACCGCTCCAGGGATTTCTGCTTCTGCTCAATCTGCTTTACCAGGGTGGCGCGGCTCTCATCGTTCAGCTTTTCGCCCTGCGTGTTGAGCTGCTTCTTCAGGCTCTCGACTTCGTCATTCTGACCCTTGAGCTCGGTCTGTTTGGGCTCCAGTTTCTTACTCAAAGCTTCGAAATCACGTTGACCTTCATTGGTCGCGAAAATCGCCTGTTCAACGTTGACCGTTCCCACCCGGGTTCCCGTAGCGCTGATGGCGGGGGCGTCGGCATTATTCGCCGCGGCGCTCGGGGCTGCGGGGAGTGGGGCGGTCTGGGCCAGGGCTGCTGTCGACAGGGCGAACACGGTGGACATAAGTAAACGCGCAAACTTGCTTGTCATGTGGTTGATTTTGAACTCCTTGGAATTCGTCCCGGGAAATCGGTTAGATTTTTGTGCAAGCCGATGCTGGCCGCGCCTCAGCACTAACCCGACCGTTTGCTGTCAACGGAAGAGGCTGGGCCGGAGTTCCCAGCGCCTCACGCCGAACCTGAAGGGCGTGGTGACCACCCCGTTGGCTGCCTTCAGGGCGTGGATATTACCATTATAGGTGTAGCTTCCCATTAAGGTCAAACAGTCGTCGGTCGTCAGTCGTCAGCCAAGCAAGCGCCGAACGTCTTCTTCCCGAGCGAGGGAAAGTCAGACTGACGACTGAAGACTGACGACCGACGACTAATGAACGACGACTGCCTTTAGAACGTGGTCGCTACGCTGAAGCGAAACGTCTTTCTGGGCTCGCGCAACTGATACTCGGGCGATAGATTTCGCGCTGCCTGCTCGAAGGTAAAGTCTCCCGCCGCCCCCGGTGGGAACATATCGCGCGTGATCGGCACCGGACCCCGTGTGATGTTGTCCAGCCGGAGCGGATTGTAGGCCCAATAAACCCGGAACGGAGCGTTGATGATGGGGAGAAAGACCTGCACTTCCAACCCGGTGGACATTCGTGGCACCCAATTGGAATCGCCCACGATTTGCAAGTTTTGCGAGAACGGAGGCGTCTGCGGATGGCCACCGGTGCAGTTCAGCGCAATGTCGAGTGCGGGACAGCCAAAGACCGTGTTATTGATGTTGGCGAGTTGACCCGGATTGATGCGCAACTGTGATCCCCTGACAATCGGGTTCATTCCGACGTCTACGAATGGCGCCAGGGCAACCGGTCCAGCGATCGTGATGCGGTATTCCAGGTTCGTGACCAGGCTGGCGTCGCCCCCCGGAAAGACGATCTGCTCGACGGGAACCGGAACGGTATAGTTTCCGCGTAGCGGATTGGCAGGATCCTTGGGTACAGCCGTGCCGTCCGGATTGCGCAGAACAATGGCGCTGCTGCTGGGAAGAAATGCCACCGGAGAAACCGACCGGATATCAAATCCGCGTATGTCATTTTCGCCGCCCAGGTAGAAGCGCTCAAACGGGGGCGCCACCACTCCGCCGTATCCGGCCAGGAAAGAGGCCTGCACGTTGTATCCGATGGTATTCCGCCCCTTCTGCACCGGCTTGAAGTGTTTGTACTGAATGATCGGGCGCACCGAGCGCACCGTGCCGCCCAGCCCGGCAATTTCTCCTCCAAAAAACACGCTGGTCCCGCGCTTCGGCGAAATCGGGCTGTCGATGGTGCTGAACGAGAAGCTGGGCAGGATCTTACTGGTGATGATGCCGTCCAGGGAGTTGGGGCCGCTGATTCCGCGAAACGCCAAATCGGTGAACAGTATCTTCGAGGCATCGCTGACCGCGACGATGGAAGACCGGTCGAACGAGTACGTAATTCCTATGCGCTTGAACGAATGGTGCAACTGGTAGCTGAGCGAACTGGTGAAGCCCGCGCTGGACTGGGTATAGTTCTGCAGGTTATTCAGAAACGCATTGGGCAGGTTCACCTGCTGCCCGGTCAGGATGGCTTCCTGCCGCGCCTGATTGTAGTTGTATTTCTGGGCGAAAATCGAGAAGCCGCCCTGAATCGGCCGATCAAAAAGGTAAGGTTGGGTAAAGCTGAACGAAATGATGCGCTGGCTGTTCCCGATACTGGTCTGAACCGCCAGCGTCTCGCCCTGTCCGAGGAAGTTGTTGGTGCTGTAGTTGATTCCGATGAAAGCCCCGGCCAGGCCGCTCACACCGCCATTCAGGCCGATGCTGTTCTTGCCCTTCTCCTTGACCTTCAGGGTAAGGTCAACCGTCCCGTTCTTCTCGTCGAGACGGGTTTCAGTGACGTTTGGATCATCCGGCTTCAAGGGATCGAAATACCCCAGCTGGTTGAGCCGGAGCAGACTTAGCTTCCACAGTCGCTCGTCGTAAACCTGTCCCTCTTCGAGCGCCACCTCGCGCCGGATCACCTTGTCGCGCGTCGTGGTATTGCCGCTGAATTCAATGCGGCGGACATAAAATTTCTTGCCTTCGTCTAAATCGATCGAGAGAAACACGAGTTTCTTGTCTTCGTCGAAAGTGGTGTTGGGGATGGACGTGAAGTTGATGTGACCGAGTTCGCGATAGGCATTGCGCAGGTTGTCCAGGCCCTTGGAGACCTTTTCACGGGAAAAAATATCGCCGTCTTTCATGGGGAACAGCGAGCGCAAGGCTTTGACATTGGTGACTTCCTTGTTCCCGTTGAATGTGATCCCGCCCAGCCGGTACTGATCGCCTTCATCGATCGGCATGGTGATGTCCACCGCCTTGCCGGGTCCCTTCATCAGCAGGGGAATATGGAAACCCGGCCGGCCCGTGTCATGGATTTCTGTCTTCGGGTCCTGCACCACCACTTTGAAGTAGCCGCGATTCTGGAATTCTGCTCGTACCCGTTCCGTATCTTCGTCGAGCTTGGTGGCGTCGTAGGTCTTGGCAAAGATGTTTTCCAGAAAGATGGAGTGCGGAATTCCGATGGGCTTCAAATTCTTCATGGCACCGCGCAGGACGCGTGAGCTGACGTGCTTGTTGCCGATAAAAGTAATCTTTCCAACTGTAACTTTGGGGCCTTCTTTCACGACGAACGTCACGCTCACCTTGGCCGGCGGAATGGGTCGAACCTCGGTGCGGACGGTGGCAAACTGCCGCCCATGTTCGGAGAGCAGCTCTCGGATGGTGACTTCGGCTCTTTTGACCTTCGTCGGATCGTATTGGCTCTCGGGAGAGAGTCCGACCTTGCGCTCCTTGAAACGGTCGAGCACGTCGCTCTTTGAAACCGAGTTTAGCCCCAGATACTCAATCTCGCTGATGGTGGGACGCTCTTTGACGTACACATGGATCCGCCAACCCTTGGGAGTCTGCTCGCGCTCGAACCGGATGTCCTCGAAATAGCCGGTATTCCACAAGGAGTTGAAGTCGCGGTCCAGCGCAGCCTCGTCATAAACGTCGCCGGCCCGGCTGAAGATACGCCCCCGGACGGTTTCCGCCGGGATCCGCCGGTTCCCATGGATAACGATCTCGGTGATGACGTCCTGCTGTCCCCAACCCGTCGAGCACAAGACCAGAAAAACCAGGGACAGAACGGGCCATCGTGCTTTACAAATCTTTATGATTGAAGAAGATGAAGGCGATGCCCCAGCCGGAGCAGGCCGCACACGGCCCGACCGACTCCTCGTCACGACAGGGCTATCCTGATGAAAACGAAGAATCGTTACGACCTCGGATCCTGGAAGTAGGAAAGTGGCAATTATACGGTAGAGCCGTGGAGACCGTCCAAACGGCTCACCTAGCTAGGGAGACGGTTTAACGAGCTCTATCTCAACCAAGACGGAATAAAACGTGGCGGAGTTGCCTAGGGTCCGTAAGTTTTTCCGATGTAAGGACATTTATGTTCTGGTTCCCCGCATTCAATTAGCCTCATCGACGATACTACGGGTACAGGGGGCACTTATCTCCAACAAATTGAGTCGCTGTCCCGAAATTGCTGGGAACTGAGAACTGTGATCTAGTAACTGGTTTTCAAAATTCCATCGCACATGCCCTTCCCGCCGCAACCGCTCGCGGTCAATTCCAGGATTCATGGAAGTAGCCTCGGCATGACCCACGTGGTCGATCGATTATACGGCCTCAAAACAGAAACGGGCGGCCTGAGGCCGCCCGGTGGAACATCGACACCGTCAACTATTGCGCTGTCTCTGCCTCCCGCACCCGATGGGCCCAGAGCACAGGATCACCGCTGACCGAATCCTTCAGGACCAGGCCTCGCGCCACTACCGGAACTGGAACCGTAGCGCTCGCGCTCTGCAGATCGGTCAGGGTAAGCGTGTTGCTGTTGCCCTGGAAGAACACGGTTCCAGCACCCGTATTCACGGTTAACGGTCCGCCCAGCGAGTAGCCAAGAAGTCCGTTGTTGTTCAACTGGAAATTGCCGGCATTGCCGCTGGTGACGACCACACTGCCGGGCACGACCAGTCCGTACACGCCCTGACGCCGCAACGAGATCATGTCCGGCGTAAAGGTGCTGCCACTGATGCTGCCGCCGATGAAGATGCGCTGGCCAACTAGCATAGAAGAGGCGCCGAAAAGATTGTTCGGGCTGAACCAGGTGTTGTTGAAGAAACAGATGTCATAAACGGATACGCTGCTGACATCTACCGTCTGTACGGTATCCACCATGCTGGAAGCGCCACCCCCGGTTTCGCCCACCCACAAGGTGACCGTTTGCACCGGGCCTGAAGTCGGATTCAGGGCCAGAATGCGGCCGGAGATGAACGCCAGATCGGTGGTGATAAATTCCACGTCGCTGGCCAGGATGCTACCGTCCATTTGCACTGTGCCCTGCAGCGTGACAAATCCACCCGATGTGGGCAGCGTAGCCAGAGTGAAACCGGCGTTGTAGTTCGTGCTGCCAGTCACATCGACCGTGAACTGATGTCCGAACGGTCCCTGCATGACAAACGAATTGCCGGCTACATTCACGGAAGAGATGGTCCCCGTGAGGTCGGTGATCTGGCCTTCAGGGTTAGTCGCCTTGACCGCCTCAATAAACATCACCGGATTGATCACTCCGGTAACCTGACCGGTGCCATCTACTGCCAGAGATTGACGAATGTCGAATTCCGTATGGATTCCTGCCAATCCGCTCGCTCCCACCACCATCGGCGTGGGAAAGGTCACCGTCACCGACGTGGTTTGGGGATTGGTGCTGGTGGGATTGGTAAATGTTCCGTTCAACGTTGTTACCTGCGGCGGCGTGCCGGCGCTGATGTAATCGATCACCGGACTCGACAGCACAAAAGTTGCCGTCGTGTAAGTGTCGGGCGGCACCGCATTGAAAGCCAGCGGGGCGCGCAGACCTACCAACCGGGCGAAGTCAACGGAAATCGGTGACGAAACCAGCTGCGGAGAATTGCTCGCTCCGGTCAGCGTGATGGAATTGATGGTGAGGTTCAGACTCACCACGGACGGAAGCGGAGCATCCTCTCCGGTAACGAAGACCGCGCCAGGCTGCGCAGTGGTAGACGAACTGGTCGAGCCACCTCCCCCACCGCAGCCGACGATGTTCAAGCCGCACATAGCGAGAAGCGCGAAAAGCGCCAGGAACCGTTTCATGGCAAACTCCTGAATTCTGAAAATCGGTCGATTCGTGGTACTGGGATGAAAACCCTCTCAGCTTAGGGAAGTTGCGTTACTTTCGGACAGGGTACCGAGGTAATCCCCGCTCTGGACAAGGGTTTTGGGCCGCGGAGGATGCCCCGTTCAAGCTCCGCCTGAGTGGGGATTTTTGGTCACCATCCGACCGATGAGGAACAGCTCAGTGCGGTCAAAAAAAACCGCCCAAGCAAAGCCTGGACGGGGCGCCTACGAACGATTCTACGATTCTCTGACGACTGACGGCCGAAGACCGACGACTAAATCTCCATCACTTCTTTCTCTTTGGCTTTGCTCATCTCTTCCATTTTCTTGATTTCGTCGTCGGTAAGCTTCTGGATCTCATCCATGGCGCGCTTTTCGTCGTCTTCGGCGATCTTTTTGTCTTTGGTTGCTTTCTTGATGGCATCGTTGCCGTCACGACGGATATTGCGCACCGCGGTCCGGTGTTCCTCGAGCATTTTGTGCAGATGCTTGACCATATCCTTACGGCGCTCTTCCGTAAGCGGTGGCACCGGTACACGGATGATCTTGCCGTCGTTCATCGGATTCAATCCAAGATCAGCGGTGCGTATGCCTTTCTCAATTGCAGCCAGGGCCGTGGGGTCGAACGGTTGGATGGTAATAAGCTGCGGCTCCGGCGCATGCACCTGCGCGATCTGGTTCAGCGGCATCTGCGAACCGTAGTAGTCCACGTTGACCGAATCCAGCATGTGCACCGAGGCGCGCCCGGTGCGGGTCGCGGCCATCGCCTTGCGAAAATCCTCCACTGCTTTGTCCATCCGCGTTTTGAGTTGAACGCGGATATCTCTAAGTGGACCGGCATCAGCCATGATCAACTCCGTCGGTGATTCAGAATCAAAACGCTGAATTATAAACCTTGGAACCGCAAAACTCGCGGTCATCCCGACCGGAGCACAACACAGCAAAAGCTCCTGTCATCCCGACCGGAGCGCAGCGCAGCAAGCGCAGTGGAGGGATGACAAGTTGCGGGTTCTTAAGCGCTGACCAGCGACCCAATCTTCTCGCCGATGACAACTTTCCGGATATTCCCACGCTGATTGAGATTGAAAATGATGATAGGCAGGTTATTGTCCTTGCACAGGGAGATGGCAGTCGAATCCATGACTTTGAGCCCCCGCTTCAGGACTTCCATATAGCTGATCTCGGCAAATTTCTTGGCGTCCTTCACCAGCATGGGATCGGCATCGTAGATGCCATCTACTTTTGTGGCTTTGAGGATCGCGTCCGCCTTGATTTCCATGGCGCGCAGAGACGCCGCCGTGTCGGTTGAGAAGTAAGGATTGCCGGTGCCGCCGGCAAAAATCACGATCCGCCCCTTCTCCATATGCCGGATGGCGCGGCGCCGGATAAAGGGCTCGGCCACCTGATTCATCTCGATCGCCGACTGTACGCGGGTGTGAATACCCTGCTTTTCCAGCGCATCCTGCAGGGCCAGGGCGTTGATGACGGTAGCCAGCATGCCCATGTGGTCGGCGGATACGCGGTCCATTTCACGCGCCTGTTGGGCCACGCCACGAAAGAAATTCCCGCCACCTACTACAATCGCGATGTTGATGCCGAGAGAGTGGACGTCCGCCAGTTCAGCGGCGATTTCGTGGATGCGCAGAGGATCGACGCCGAAGCCTTGGTTCGCCGCCAGGGCCTCGCCCGAGAGCTTGAGCAGAATGCGTTTGAACACCGGAGTCGGCATGGTGGTTTGTAGCGCCGGCGTCCCGCCGGCTGTCCCGAGGGCATCCTGCCCTCGACGTCAACACTGATCAAAACACAGCCGGTCAACCAAAGCTAGCAAGCCCTACTTCGCCGCGGGCGACGGGGCCTCGCCACCATCTTCCGTGTTGGAAGTCGTAAACGCGACCGTGGCTCCTACCTCGCCCACCTTGAAGCGCGCAAAGCGGCGTACCGCGATATTTTCCCCCAGCTTGCCAATCTTAGTGGCCACGAGCTGGCCGATGCTAACCGTCTGGTCGCGGATGAAAGGCTGCTCCATGAGGCAAACCTCTTCGTAGAACTTCCCCATCTTGCCTTCCACGATCTTCTCCACCACCTGGGGTGGCTTCCCGGTCGCCGCAGCCTGGGCGCGGTAAATGTCCTTCTCGCGCTCGAAAGCCTCGGGCGTGACGTCTTCCTTGCGCACGAATTTCGGATCGCTGGCCGCGATGTGCATGGCGATGTCGTGCACCAGCTCCTTGAAGTCGTCAGTGCGCGCCACAAAGTCGCTTTCGCAATTCACTTCCACGAGAACGCCGATCTTGCCTCCGGCGTGAATGTAGCTGGCAACAGCGCCTTCCTTGGTCACCCGGCTGGCCTTCTTGCCGGCCACAGAGATGCCCTTCTTGCGCAGCAGCACGACCGCCTGCTCCAGATCGCCCTTGGCCTCGGTGAGAGCGTGCTTGCAGTCCATCATCGGCGCTCCGGTCTTTTCCCGGAGCTCTTTCACTTGATTGGCAGAAATATTCACGGTAGTTGTGCTCATAAATAAAGTTTCCAGTTGCTGGTTTCCGGTTTCTAGAAACTGGAAACCAGAAACTCGAAACAGCCCTTACAAACTTTGACCCGCGCCGGACGACCCGCGCGGGTCTGATTTCCCTTAGGGCTTGAGGGTCTTGGCCAACGACCAAAGACCAAGGGCCAACGACGGGTTTTAATACGTCTGGGTTTCAACCTGCGGAACATCTTCGTCCACGGCTTCCGCGGCAGGCGCAGGTTGCTTCCGCACTCCCTTGCCCAAGACGTCTTCCATGCTGATGTCCTCGGCCGTGCCTTCCGGGGCGCCCGCGGCTGCAAGCTCCTCGGCTGCCTCAGCCGCCGGAACTGCCTCGGGCTCGGTGTAGACGGCCGCAGCCATATCAGCGGCCTGCTTGTCGGTCATCAGTTGCGCGCCCTCGGCGACCGAATCGGAAATCTTCGAAGCAAACAGGCGAATCGCGCGCAGCGCGTCGTCGTTGCCCGGAATCACATAATCCACTTCGCTGGGATCGCAGTTCGTGTCAACCACGGCAACCACAGGAATGCCTAACTTGCGCGCCTCGCGCACCGCGATCTGCTCTTTGTTTGAGTCGATGACAAAGATCGCGTCCGGCAGTCGGCTCATGTTCTTGATGCCCGCCAGGTTCGCCTGGAGGTGCTTGCGCTCGCGCTCCAGCTTGATGACTTCTTTTTTGGGCAGCAACTCGTAGCGGCCATCCGTGGCCATCTCGTCGAGTTCCTTGAGGCGCTTGACCGACTTCTGCACCGTCACCCAATTGGTAAGCAGTCCGCCCAGCCAGCGCTGGTTCACGTAAAAGCCGCCGCATTTCGTGGCCTCTTCAGCGATGGCGTCCTGCGCCTGTCGCTTGGTGCCGACGAAAAGCACAATCTTGCCCGCCGCGGCCAGGTCGGACACGAACTTCGACGCTTCTTTGAACATCTTCAGCGTCTTCTGCAGGTCGATAATGTAGATCCCGTTGCGCTCTCCGAAGATGTATTCCTTCATCTTGGGATTCCAGCGCTTGGTCTGATGCCCGAAGTGAACACCCGCTTCGAGCAACTCCTTCATGGTGATGTTAGCCAATCAACCTCCTCATTTGGTCTGCATCCGGCTGAGCACCAGTTTCTAGTTTCATGTTTCTGGTTTCAAAACCAGAAACTGGAAACCGGAAACTTGAAACTGCCCTTCCGGATTGCCATTCCTGCCCCGCACCGCGAGGCGCAGGAAGAATTGAACACCTTAACTTCAGTTTCCGGTTTCAAGTTTCCGGTTTCAAAACCAGAAACTAGAAACCGGAAACTTGAAACTATCTCTTCGAGTACTGGAACCGCTTCCGGGCGCCCTTCTGCCCGTACTTCTTGCGTTCCTTCGAACGCGAGTCCCGGCTGACCATGCCTTCCGCCTTGAGCTTCTTGCGGAGTTCGATGTTGAACAGCATCAGGGCGCGGGCAATACCCAGCTTCACCGCATCCGCCTGGCCGTTCACGCCGCCGCCACTGACCCGGGCGAGGACATTGAAAGTCGCCGCCGTCTCGGTCGAAAGCAAAGGTTGTTTCGCGCTCGAGCGCTGCGACTCGGTCACAAAATACTGCTCAAAGGGACGTCCGTTGACTTTGAAATCGCCACTGCCCGGACGCAAATAGACGCGCGCGATCGCCGACTTGCGCCGTCCCGTACCGTAATACTGAACTAACTCTGCCATTTAGCTATCAGCACTCAGCCGTCAGCTCTCAGCCAACCGGTGCTCAACCTTTCAAAGAATTCCAGACCTTCGTGCCTTTGAAACTAGAAACCAGAAACTAGAAACCGCTCTATGCCTTCACCGCTTCCAGCACCCGTACTTCAGGCTTCTGCGCTTCGTGCGGATGCTTGTCGCCGCGATACACCTGCAGCTTGCTGATCATGTGGCCGCCCAGTTTCGTCTTGGGCAGCATGCGCTTGATCGCCTCTTCGATAATCAACTCCGGTTTGCGGTCGAAACGCTTGCGGAATTCTTCCGTGCGCAACCCGCCCGGGTATCCGGTGTAGTGCTGATACACCTTCTGTTCAGACTTCATTCCCGTCGTCTTCACCTTCTCGGCGTTGATGATGATGACGTGATCTCCCGTATCGAGAAACGTTGTGTAACGCGGATTCTCTTTACCCATGAGGATGCGGGCGACCTGTGAAGCCAGACGGCCGAGCGTCTGCCCCGAGGCATCCACGACGTACCACTTGCGCACAATTTCCCCCGCTTTGGGGAAATAGGTTGACATTACGAGTCTCCCAGAAATTAAAAAAGCTAAAGAAGACCGCTGAGTATCCACTTCAACGCCGAAGGCGCAGGGTACCAGGCGGGCAACCGCAGGACTGCTAAAGACTTAAAGATAACGTACGGTGGAGGATATTGTCAACGAAGACTGCAAGCAGGCGTCGGGCGTCAGTCCTCGGACCTTGTGCGTCTGACGTCAGGTTTTCCGCCCTGCTTTTAGTCCGCCATCCTCACCGCCCTTTAACCCCTGTCATCCTGAGCGGAGGAAGAGCGACCGCTTGAGGTCGCTCCTCCGCAGTCGAAGGACCCCTACCCTCTTCACACTCCTTCATCCATGGGTACCAATCTCCGCTCAAATCCACCCACTGCGGGTTCATCCATTCAATCAACACAACTTTCTTCTCTCGGCGCCACCCCTTTATCTGTTTTTCACGCCCGATAGCTCTGTGAACGTCATCGTAAGACTCCCAATAGAGCAGACGCCCAACATCGTAATCGTCGGTGAAGCCTTCCATGCGATGGAACCTATGTTCGAAAACTCGCTTGTGCAAGTTCCCTGTCATCCCGATGTACAACGTGGTGGAAATGCTCCCCACAATGTAAACGCAGTAGCTCCGCCGGGTGCGCATAAGCTTATAGGGGTCCTTCGACTCTCCGCTTCTTCGCCAGCGAAGAAGCGGCTTCGCTCAGGATGACAGACTAGAAGGTGCGCAGAAGTTTGGCTGTGACGGCCGTCACACGCTGGTCAACGCAATCCCAATTTGGAATGTCATCCTGAGCGGAGGATGAGCGACCGCTCGCGGTCGCTTATCCGCAGTCGAAGGACCCCTATCACCACCACAGAACCTAGACCCGTAGCTCCACCACCGTTGCTCCGCCCCCACCCTCATTCTGCGGAGGCTCCGTAACCGATTCCACATGCGGATGCTTCTGCAAATATTGCCGCAACGCCTTGCGCAAAATGCCCATCCCGCTGCCGTGCACCACCCGCACCCGTGGCAGTCCGGCGAGAAATGCCCGGTCCACGAACTTTTCCACCTCGCGGGTGGCGTCGTCCACGGTGCGGCCGATCACGTTGATCTCTGACGCCACGCTCTCATTCTCTTTTTCCAGCGAAACCGAAACGCCTCGCGCCCTTGCCGCCTTCACCGGCGAGTCCGCCGCCCGCGACAGCACTTCTGCGATATCGTCGCGCGCAATCTTCATCTTCATGGCGCCAATTTCGACTTCAAAATGATTTTCATCCACCCGCCGGCTGACCACCGCCGCACGCCCGACTGACTTGAGCTTCACCGTATCGCCCTCGGCGACCTGCTTGACCACCCGCGGCTGCGCGTCGGGATCGCCCCGGTCGGCCCCGGTCGTGTGCGCGACCACGCTCGAATCGAACTGCTCGCGGAATTCCCGCCGCAGTTTCGAAATGCGCCGCTCGGCGTCTTTTGAGAGCTTTTGCGCTGCCGCCCGGTCCTGAACGGCGTTCACCGTCTCCCGCGCCTGATACTCGAAATCCCGCAGCAGGGTCTCGAGCTTTTTCTCCATCTCTTTAATCTTTGCCTGCTGCTCTTTGCGTCCTTCCGCGGCAAAACTCGCTTTTTCGCGCTCCAACTCTTGTTCGCGAGCTTTCAGCCGCAAACGCTCCGCCGCAACTTCGCGCAAGTCGGCATGCAGGCTGTCGAGAAATTGGCCGACATCCCGCGCCTGCGTGCCCAGCTTCGCCCGTGCCGCCTCGATGATGGTGGGATTCAGCCCCAGGCGCTGCGCGATGTTGATGCCTGCCGACGCCCCCGGCACGCCGATTCGTAGCTCATACGTCGGTTGCAGAGTGGCCTCATCGAATCCCACCGACGAGTTCACCACACCGGGCGTATTGGCGCCGAAAACTTTTAGCGAAGTGTGATGAGTGGAGATCACCGTGATGCATCCAATCCGCCGGAAATGCTCGGCGATGGCCACAGCCAGCGCCGCTCCCTCTTCGGGATCCGTGGCCGAGCCCAGCTCGTCGAGCAGCACCAGCGATTTTGCAGTTGCGGTGCGCGAGATGAAATCAATGTTGGTGACGTGGGCCGAGAACGTCGAAAGATTCTGCTCGATCGACTGGTAGTCGCCAATGTCCGCGAGCACCGAATCAAATACCGGCAACTCGGCACGGTCGGCGGGAACCGGAATTCCGGACTGCGCCATCAGGGCCAGCAGGCCCACGGTTTTCAAAGCGACGGTTTTCCCGCCGGTATTTGGACCGGTGATGACAAGTTCAAGATTTTCGCCTTCGAGTTCGATGGTGATGGGAACGACTTGCCCACCCTTGGCCTTTAAGTTTCTTTCCAGCAAGGGGTGACGAGCGTTGATCAAGACCAGCCTGGCGTTTTCTCCCACTGTCGCGGGCACGCAGTTGTAGTCTTCGGCAAGACGCGCTTTGGCGAATTGCAACTCCAACTCCGCCAACGCCCCAACCGCCCGCAAGATGACCTCCGAGTTCTCGCCGATCCGCCGCGTCATTTCAACCAGAATGCGATGGATCTCAGCCAACTCTTCATCCAGCAGGCGCACCAGTTCGTTGTTTTGTTCGATCGTCTCCAGCGGCTCGACAAACACCGTCTGTCCGCTCGAG
The DNA here is from genome assembly GCA_963822555.1 of Terriglobia bacterium. Lineage (GTDB taxonomy): Bacteria > Acidobacteriota > Terriglobia > Terriglobales > Acidobacteriaceae > JAIQFF01. The sequence continues at coordinate 1,305,618 of CAWGHY010000001.1, read as the reverse complement.
CTTGCGCCGTGGACGACGCCCTGCACCCGGCGCTTCTGCTCAACCTTGATCGGGATGACGAAGCGCTCGCCCCTGATCGTGATCAGCTCATCCTGCACCGCGCCGCCTTCCGCCAGCCGGCGCAGATAGCCCCGCAAAGACTCCTGGATGGATCTTTTCTGCCGCTCCATCTCGCGCCGGATTCGAGCCAACTCTGGCGAGGCCCGGTCTTCGAGCGTGCCGTCAGGCTGGATCTTGTTGCGAAATGTCTTCAGAAACTCCGTGAAGTCAGTGATGCCGGCGGAAAGCTCGGCTACCGCGCTCCACTCGACTTTCATCGCCGCCGGCGGATTCATGGCGATGTGCCGCCATTCCGCGGCACGGTCCAGGACCAGCACGACATCGCGAATCTCAGTGGTTTCGAGAACCGCGCCGTGAATGCGCGACTTTTCAACTGTCGTCGAAATGTCAATCAGTCCGCAGAATTCGAAGCGTCCACCCACGCGCCGAAACTCTCGAATTTCTGTTGTCAGGCGGTGCTGGTTTTCAATCCACAACCGGTCGAGGGATGGAGAAAGCCCGGCAATCCTCCCCTGCCCGAGCGGCGAAGGAGCATACCCGCCAACCAGCTCGCGAAGAGACTCGAATTCAAGGACGCGGGCGCTGGTGTGTGCGATCAGAGATTGCATCAATTGTCATGGTACAAGAAGGCTTTGCCACATGGAGAAAGCGGAGCAGTACGAACTTTAGTGGGAGGGCCATTCTTTGCGACCTTTGCGGAGCCCTTTGCGACCTTCGCGGTAAAGACATTAACCGCAAAGTGCGCAAAGAGATTCCGCAAAGGCCGCAAAGGTAAATCGCTCATCTACTAGCTTGAAATTTTAAACCTGGGCAACTTCGGCGATCTTCGGTGCAGACTGCTTGGCCACCGGAAAACGCAATTCGAAAACCGCGCCTCCTTCAGGCCGGTTTTTGCAGGTGATCTGTCCCTGGTGGTCCTGAACAACTCCATACGTCACGCTCAACCCCAGTCCCATACCTTTGCCCACGGCCTTCGTCGTATAGAAGGGATCGAATATGCGCCGCGGATCTCGGATGCCGGGGCCCGAGTCCGAAAATTCCATCACCAGTTCATCGCCTTCCTGAATGACAGTGACAGAAAATGTCCCCCCGCCCACTTCCTCCAGGGCGTCCGTCGCGTTGCCGATAATCTCCACGCAACACTGGAAGAGCTGGTTGACGTTGCCCCAGATTTGCGGCAGGTTGGGCTCGATCCGGCTCTCCAGTTGGATGTTCTTGCTTTCAGTTCGCAGCATCTTCATCTGCAGGGCCCGCTGCACGATGGAGCCCATGTCCAGCAGCGTCTTTTCCCCCGGAGACTGCTGGGCAAAACTGAGCAAGCTGGAAACCAGTTCCCTGGTTCGCCGCGCCTGCTGGCCGATCTTGCGCGCCATGCTGGCCTGGTTCGATTCCAGGTCCGCCTGGGCCGCCAGCAGCTCGGAGTACCCCAGGATCGCCGCCAGCGGATTATTAATCTCGTGGGCCGCACCCGAGACCAGCTGCGCCAGTGACGCCAGCTTCTCCCTCTGCACCAGTTCGGTCTGCAGCCGCTTCATATTTTCCAGACTGGAGCGCGACTCTTCGAGCAGCCGCACCAGTTCGCGGTCCATCAGAAATTGACGAAGGAATACGAAGAGACCCAGGACCAGCGTTGCCGCCAGCGTGACCAGCAGCCGGAATTGCCGAATATGTGTCGGTGCCGTGTCAAGAAACCATGCCCAATATCCCATTAGCGGAAGAGAAAGCATGGCCAGCATGGACAGGCGTGGCGCCACCAATTGCCAACCCGATAACTCGGAGGGCGCAGGCTGAGACGGCGGCTTCAAATCGCGCGCCAGTAGCGTCGCCCAGATCATCCAGCAAACCGACGCAATAAACGGTATGTCGTAGAGGCTGCCGGTGTGATATTGCCCGCGAGCGATGGCCATGTTCAGGGCCAGAGAACTGATGGCGTAAAGGCCCGAGGCGACAAACAGGTTCAGGTAGATTTGTCTCCACGCCCCCCGCGTCTTCCAGCCCAGCATGCCCAGCACGCCCAGGAATGCCATATTTTCCAGCAGATAAAGCAGATCATAGTGCGGGCTGTAGAGCGCGACGTTCAGCGCAACATACTCGTCGGGGAAGACCACGAAGGCGTACAGAAAAACCCACCACACCAGCAACATCAGAAAGTTCAAGGTGCTGAAGTAAAGCTTCCGCTCTTCCAGTTGGTGGGGACGCAGCGCTACCGCCGCCATGAAAGGCACCACGTGCACAAACAGAACAACGTCTCCGATAAACGGTTCCGGCAGGGCCCGTCGCAGGATCACTTCATAAAGCGTCCACAAGGCCAGATCGGCCGACCACAACAGGCAGCCCAACGCCATGAGGCCCCAGAACAAACGGGTCTGGCCGCGGGTGGAAACCGCGTTCGCCGCCATGAGCACGCAGGCAAGAAACAGCAGGGAGAACTGGGCAATATCCCCAAAGGCGAGTAAGGGGAACCCGGCGGACGTGCTCAGCGCCACGCCGGCATAGGTCAAAGTTATGCCGACCACACCGGCGGTCCGCCACTGACGCCATGAGGTCATTGATATTCCGCATTTTAGTGGCTACGTCCGCGCCCGTTAGGTTTCGGAATAAACAAAGCGTTACTTTAGTACTCCGGTAACAGGCCATACCCGAATTGGCACTCCCGTCGAGCCAGCCGTCCCCACTGACGGCTCTGCTAGAATCAGCCCATGACCTTCCCGGTCACACGCCTCCGCCGCCTCCGCCAAAATGAGCAGCTAAGGACCTTGGTGCGAGAGACTCAGCTTAGCCCGGAGGCCTTTGTTTATCCGCTCTTTGTGTGTCCAGGCGAGGGGGTCCGCAAGGAAATCCGGTCCATGCCGGGGGTCTTCAATCTTTCGGTCGATGAAGCGGTAAAGGAAGCGCGAGAAACCGCCGCACTGGGCGTTCCTGCGCTCATGCTTTTCGGTCTGCCGGAAACCAAGGACGAGGTCGCCACCGGCGCCTGGGCAGAAAATGGAATTGTGCAGCAGGCCACTCGAGCCATCAAGCGCGAAGTCCCCAATCTCATCCTTATGGGGGACGTTTGCCTATGCGAATACATGTCTCACGGGCACTGCGGAGTGGTGCGCCAGCCGCAAGTTCCGCAGTCGCTCGGAGCCGCTGCGTCGAACACCGTAGTCGCGGTTAAGCCTGAAGCCAAAATGAAGGCCATCGAGGCCGCATTGGCAACTGCGACCAGTGCCGCAGGGCGCGAATTTGAGATTGTCAATGACGCTACCCTGGAATTACTGGCTCGTGCCTCGGTCTCCCTGGCCCGCGCCGGCGTTGACATCATTGCCCCCTCCGACATGATGGATGGCCGCGTGGCCGCCATCCGCACAGCTCTCGACCAGGCGAACTTTATCAACACTCCAATTCTTTCTTATGCGGCAAAATTCGCCTCCGGCTTCTATGGCCCGTTCCGCGAGGCTGCCGATTCGGCCCCACAATTCGGCGATCGCCGCTCCTACCAGATGGATGGCGCCAACCTGCGCGAGGCCATGCGAGAGATTGAAGCTGATATTGAGGAAGGCGCGGACATGGTCATGGTCAAACCGGCCATGCCGTATCTGGACATCATCGCCGCCGCCCGCGAGCGCTTCGATCTGCCGCTGGCCGCCTACCAAGTGTCCGGCGAGTATGCCATGATCGAGGCCGCCGCGCGAAATAATTGGATCGACCGAGAGCGCGTCATGATGGAATCCCTGGTTTCCATCCGCCGCGCCGGCGCCAGCATCATCGTTACCTATTACGCCAAGGAAGCGGCAAAACTCCTCGGCTAAATCATTGGCTGAATTATCAATATGCGGTGGGAATCTCCGCCGCGGTTCGAACCAGACTTCCGGCTGTAGCCGTGATGCGGCGGAAGAATGTAGCCCACGGCGTCAGTCGTGGGTACGAATGCGGAACCAGCAAAGCCCCGGAGGGCGGAAGATCGGTTTACACCCACACACTAATAGCGCTGCATGTTCTGCACGTAAACCACCCGGTCATTCTTGCAGGCCCAGACCAGGGCGACGACCCACCCGATCAAGCTCCACCCCAAAAAGAAATTGAGCAGAAAGATGGAAAGTTTGTCGTGTTTTTCGCGCAGCAACGCGATCAGCGAGGGCAGGAAATACAGGACGAACCCAAATCCAAAAAACGGAACGAGGAAGAACCCAAAGACGTGCATAGATACCTCCTACACACAATATTACGTCCAAACCGGCCTGAAAGTTCCATCCCTTCACGATGGAGGACGGGAGTCCCGCCCGTCATGCACAGTCCTTTCCCGGACGGGCGAGACGCCCGTCCTCCATTAGGCGCCTCTACTCTCCGTGTTCTAGAATCAAACGTTTGCCATCTCGCATCTCTTCATAGTGAGGAACTTACTTGTCCGAAACCATTTATGACATCGCCATCATCGGTAGCGGCCCCGCTGGCTATACCGCTGCCATTCGCGCCGGCCAGTATGGCCTGAAAACCGCTCTCATCGAGAAGGACAACGTTCTCGGAGGCACCTGTCTGCATGTGGGTTGCATCCCGACCAAGGCCCTGCTCTTCAACGCCGAGCTCTGGGACCATCTCAAAGACGCAAAAGAATTCGGCATCGAAGGAGTGGACGCGCGCAAGCTGAATTGGGCTGCGATCCAGGAACGCAAGTCCAAGGTCGTGGCCAAACACACCAAGGGCCTCGACTTCCTGATGAAGAAGAACAAGGTGGAGACCATCCGGGGATATGGCAAGCTCACCGGCCCGGCGCAGAATGGGGTGCTGACGGTAGAAGTCACGGCCGACGGAAAAGCCTCTCAAATCAAAGCCAGGAACGTAATCCTGTGCACCGGCTCGGAAGCGCGCATGCTTCCCGGGATCGAGCCCGGCGACCAAATCCTGACCAACATCGAGATTCTGTCACTCAAAGAAATCCCCAAATCCCTCGTCATCGTTGGCGCAGGCGCGGTAGGGGTTGAGTTCGCTTCCATCTTCCGATCGTTCGGCACGGAAGTTACGATCATCGAAATGCTGCCCCGCCTGGTCCCCATCGAAGACGAAGAAGTCTCCAAGGAACTGGCGCGGGTCTACCGCAAGCGCGGCATCGCATTCCATACCGGCGCCAAAGTGGACAAGATCGAAAAAGGTAAATCGGGAGTCACCGTAACCTTCAGCGTGGATGGCAAGGCGCAGAAAATCGACGCCGAGCGTATCCTGATCGCGGTCGGCCGCAAGCCGCGCACCGAAAACATCGGCTTGGAGAAAACCAAGATCAAGCCCGACCGCGGCTTCATCAAGACCGACAGCTGGATGCAGACCGCCGAGCCCGGCGTCTACGCCATCGGCGACATCGTGCTTGGAACCCCGCAACTGGCCCACGTTGGCGCGATGGAAGGCATCGTCGCGGTAACCACGATTGCAGGCAAGAAGGCCAAGCCGATCAACCCCGAGCATATTCCGAATGCAACCTACTGCCATCCCGAAATCGGCAGCGTCGGGCTGACCCAAACCAAAGCCGAAGAGGCCGGCTACAACGTCAAGGTGGGCAAGTTTCCCTTCACCGCAAACTCGCGCGCTTCGATCGTGGGCCAGCACGACGGCTTCATCAAGATCGTCTCCGATGCCGACTACGGCGAAGTCCTCGGCGTGCACATCATCGGGCCACAGGCCACCGAACTCATCGCGGAAGCGGTCGTCGCCATCGAACTCGAAGCGACGGTCGAAGATCTTATCTGGACGATTCACGCGCACCCAACCCTGGCCGAGGCCATGCTGGATGCGTCAAACAGCGTGTACGGAATGGCAATCAACGCGTGAGGGAAATTGGGTAATTGGGTAATTTGGTAATTGAGTAATTGAGTAATTGAAATTCAATCGTCGCCACCTTCGAGTTTTTAATTACTCAATTTCAAATTACTCAATTACTCAATCACTTTTCGTGATTTCTGTCCTCCAACTCGGCACCATCGACTACGCGACTGGCCTGAGCCTGCAAAAACGCCTGGTCGAGTTGCGCAAAGATGGCCGCATCGGCGACGTGCTCCTCCTGCTCGAACATTCGCCGGTCATCACTCTCGGCCGCAATGGCAAACAAAAAAACATTGTGGCCTCACCCGAACTCCTCGCCCGGCGCGGAGTCGAAGTGTTCGAATGCGACCGCGGCGGCGACGTAACCTTCCACGGCCCCGGCCAACTGGTGGGTTATCCCATTTTCGATCTGCGAAAGATTGCCGTCGCCACGCCCGACGGCAAACGAAAGACGCTGGGTGCGGTCGACTATGTACGCCGTCTCGAAGAGGTCCTGATCCGCACCTGCGCCGACTTCGGCATCCCCACCGCCCGTATCTGCGGCCTGACTGGTGTCTGGACAACTCTGTCATCCCGAGCGGGGTCGAGAACCTGCCCTGAGCGAACTCCGAGTGGCAACGAGGAGGAGTCGAACGGGGACCTTGTGTCCCCCACGGAAGCAAAAATCGCCGCCATCGGCGTCCACATCTCCCGTGCCGTAACGTCACACGGTTTCGCCCTCAACGTAAACACCGACCTCGACTATTTCAACCTGATCATCCCCTGCGGCATCACCACCAAACCGGTAACTTCGATGGCAAAGGAATTGAACAAAGAACTCCCGCTGCAGGAAGTAGCCCATTCCATCTCCCGCAACTTCGGCGTGGTCTTCGAAAGCCAGATGCTCTGGTTAGACAGTCTGGATGCGCTCCTCGGACAGTCCGTAGGCGTGCCACTAAAAACCCCGGAACCACTCCGCCAACTTCACAAAGAAGAAGATACGTTCCGGGCGTGACCAGGCTGCAGTTCAGGGACGCGACAGAAGCCAGCTTTTCGCGTTAGCATGGATGTCGTCGCGATTCGCTCATGGCCAAGAAACCAAGCAAACGCCCCGCCCCCGTATCCCGGCGTAAAACCATTGGCTCCGATCAACGCACCTACACCATTCCCGATCATCGCCTCGAAAAACCAAATCTCACGGTCCGCCAGGTTCGCAAAGCCGGAAAAGTCGTGTACGAAGTTGCTGGCGATCTAAGCACTCCAGTTCCGCCCATCCGCGAATCAAAATATCTGAACAAAAAACAATCCATCGAGATTTACCGCTGGATGGTGCTGAACCGCAAAATGGAGACCGCGCTCGAAAATCTCTACAAACAGGGAAAGGTGGTCGGCGGGGTCTACTTCGGACTCGGCCAGGAAGCCTGTTCTTGCGCGTCCGCATATGCTTTACGAAAGGAAGACTGGTTTGCCCCCATGATCCGCAATCAGGGCTCGACCCTGGTTCGCGGCTTCCCTGCTCGCGACATCATGATGCAGTACATGGCCAAGGCCGGGTCGCCGACCGGAGGCCGCGACGGCACTTCGCACTTCGGTGACATCAAGGACCGCAACATGGTTGCTCCCATCTCGATGCTGGGCGACCTGATTCCTGTTCTGGCCGGAGTCGCTCTTGGCGCGCGTCTGCAGGGACGTAACCTCGCAGTCATGACCTACATCGGCGATGGCGGCCAGTCCACCGGCGTTACGTATGAAGGCTTAAATTTCGCCGCGGTACAAGACCTCGGCCTGGTGCTCTTCGTCGAAAGTAATCTCTGGGCGTACTCCACGCCAAGCTCCATGCAATACCGCGTAAATGATCTTGCCGAGCGCGCCATAGGATACGGCATTCCCGGTGTGATCGTTGACGGCACAGATGCCTGCCAGGTCTACGACGCTGCCCACGAAGCCTGCGAACGCGCCCGCCGTGGCGAAGGCCCTACGCTCATCGAAGCCAAGATGATGCGCATGAAGGGACACGCTATCCACGACGCCGCTGATTACGTCCCCAAACCGATGTTCGAATTCTGGCGCAAGCGCGATCCCATCGCCCGCTTCGAAAATTACTTGATCAACGTAAAAAAATGGCTGACTGCAACTGAGAACCGAGAACTGATCACTGACGTTGATCAACAAGTGGAGGCCGAACGTGGGTTCGCGGTCGCCAGCCCGCTTCCCGAGCCGGAGTCCGCAGCCGGCGGCGTGTATTGCGAAAACGGCTGCCACGAAATCAAGCCGAAGTATGGACTGCCGAAGGTTAAAAAAGGAGCAGCCACCAGCTTCGAGAGAACAGAAGCAGCAGTGCATTTGAAATGACGCGCCAGTGAAGAACGAGCAAATCCCTCTACGCTACGTTATCCCGAGCGGAGCAGCCCGCCGCGAAGCGGCCAGGCTGCGGAGTCGAGGGATGATAGAGAATTAAAAATGCCCCAACTGACCTATCTCGAAGCCATTCGCCAGGGTATCTGGGAGGAAATGGAACGCGATCCTACCGTCTTCTGTATCGGCGAAGACATCGGTATCTACGGCGGCGCGTTCAAAGTAACTGACGGCCTGATTGACCGCTTCGGTCCCGAGCGCGTGATTGACACACCAATCGCAGAGTCCGCAATTGTAGGAGCTGCCTTTGGCGCCGGGCTTACCGGCTTACGCCCGGTGGCCGAATTCCAGTTCATGGATTTCATCGGCTGCGCTTTCAACCAGATCGTCAATATGGTTGCTTCCGCTCACTACCGGTGGGGTGCCCCCGCCCCGCTCGTGATTCGTGGACCCAGTGGCGGCAATGTTCACGGTGGCCCGTTTCACTCGCAGAACCCGGAGATGTGGTTCGTACACGCGCCCGGCATGAAAGTGGTATGCCCGGCCACCGCCTATGACGCGAAGGGTCTGATCAAAGCGTCCATCCGCGACAACAATCCGGTCATCTTCTTCGAGCACAAATATCTTTATCGCCGCATCAAAGACGAAGTGCCGGAGGAGGATTACATTGTTCCTCTGGGCAAAGCGCGTGTCGCTCGAGCAGGCCGCGACCTCAGCATCATTACTTATGCTGCCATGGTGTACACCGCCATGGAAGCTGCCGAAACCTTAAGTAAGGAAGGTATCGAAGTCGAAGTCGTTGACTTGCGGACCGTCTCGCCACTGGATCGCGAAGCCATCGTTGAAACCGCGCGCAAGACCAGCAAGGTCATCATTCTGCACGAGCACTCGCGCACCGGAGGCCTCGCTGGCGAAATTGCGGCCATCATTAACGAAGAAGCTTTCGACGATCTCGACGGCCCTATCGTCCGCATCGCTGGCCAGGATTCACCGGTGCCATTCTCACCGCCGCAGGAAGAATATTTCCTGCCCAAGGTGAGCGACGTGTTGCGCGAAGCACGCCGGTTGCGGGCCTATTGAATTTGTAACTGCCAAAAACCACGTGGGGACAGCCGCCCCCGGCCAGCCGAGCAACGCTCGGCAGAGCACTTGAATGTACGAGAATCTCGTAACCATCGCGATCTTTCACAGCCAACCGGAGTTCCTGCTGGCCCGCACTCGCCTGGAGTCGGCCGACATTGAATGCTTCGCGTATGATGAAAACATGCTTCGCATCGGCGGCTGGCATTCGCACATTCTGGGTGGGATCAAGCTGCAGGTAAGGGAATCGGAAGTGCAGGACGCCCGCGCCATTCTTCAACACACGGCTCCGCCAGACAATCCTTAGCGTCTTGAAAGGAATGCGTCGGTAATTGCAAGGAGGCAAGAATGCGTAATTTCATCCTCGGCATCGTCATTACCTTGCTCCTCCTCTTCCTCGGAGGCCTGGCTATCGCCACACTCGGCTTCCTGCCCACGAATGCTGACTCGCCGCCGCCGAAAATTGAACGTCACGTCGCCATGTCCGCCGTCGATGCCTCGGTGGAGCGCCGCGCCCCACGCGTGACCAACCCAGTACCTCCGACAGACGACAATTTAATCGACGGGATGAAAATCTACACCATGAACTGCGCCGGTTGTCATGGCAACCTCGACAACAAACCTAACCCTTTCGGGGAATCCTTTTACCCTCCCGCTCCAGAACTGATTATTCACCCTGTGGATGATCCCGAGTGGCGCACCTATTACGTAGTTCGCACCGGTATTCGTTACACTGGCATGCCAGCATGGAGCAAGGTCTTGAGTGAACAGGAGATGTGGAAAGTTACGGCTTTCCTGTCACGCATCGAAAAGCTGCCACCGGCAGTGCAGGATTATTGGAAGAAGTCCACCGGGGTCGCCCCGCCCCCAGTCGACCCCCAGGGGGAACAACACGGGCACCACGACTAAACCGATGCTCCAACCGCGGCATTCTCGCCGATATATATAATGTAGGGTTGCGCAGCGGGAAACGAAGCTGCGTGGAAGGGATTTATGCCGACTGATATCGTCATGCCCCAAATGGGCGAATCGATTTTTGAGGGGACCATCACCAAATGGCTGAAGAAGCCGGGTGACAAAGTGCAGCGCGACGAACCGCTGTTCGAGATCTCCACCGACAAGGTCGACGCCGAGATTCCCGCACCGGCCTCGGGCGTACTTCAGGACATCAAAGTTGCCGAAGGCGCGACGGTTCAGGTCAATACGGTCGTAGGCACGATTTCTGCCGATGGAGAAGGCTCCACCGCCAAACCGGCGGCTGCCACTCCCGCTCCGCAGGCAAAAAAAGAATCAGCTCCGGGTAAATCCGCTGCTCCCGCCGTTGCACCTCAGACCGCCGCCCCGGCCCCACAACCCCAGGCTGCACACGAAGAAGAGGATCATGCACGTTCCTCGCCGCTGGTCCGGAAAATCGCACGCGAGAATAATATCAACCTCGCGCAGGTTCCCGGCACCGGATTAGGCGGACGCATCACCAAGCAAGACATCACTGCGTTTCTGGAAAAAAGTCAGACCGCGACACCCGTTTCGACCTCCGCCTCCGCACCCGCGCCCAAGCCCGAAAGCGGCACTCCGGTGCCCGCTTCGATCCCCGGCGACCTCGTGCCCATGAATCACATGCGCAAGATCATCGCCCAGCGCATGGTCGAGTCGCGCCGGACCAGCGCGCACGTCCACTGCATGTTCGAAGTGGATATCACTCGCATCGTGCAACTGCGCAACAAGAACAAATCCGCCTTTGAAAAACGGCACGGGGCTCGCCTCACTTTCATGCCGTTCTTCTCTCGTGCCGCCATCATCACCTTGCAACAGTTTCCTATCGTGAATGCGTCCATCGAAGGCGAAAACATTCGCTACCATCGCCATGTCAATCTGGGAATCGCCGTCGCCCTCGACTGGGGCTTGATCGTTCCGGTATTGAAAAATGCAGACGACCTCAACTTTCTCGGCCTGCAGCGCGGCATCAGCGATCTGGGCGAGCGCGCCCGCAGCAAAAAACTCAAACCGGAAGAAGTCGAAGGCTCAACCTTCACCATCACCAATCCAGGCCAGTTCGGCGCGGTCTTCGGATTGCCTATCATCAACCAACCGAACTCGGCCATCATGGGCGTCGGCGGAATTACCAAGGCTCCGATGGTGGTGACCGACGACGATGGCAATGACTCCATCGCGATCCGTTCCGTTGTCCATCTGACTTTGGGTTACGATCACAGGCTCATCGACGGCGCAGTCGCTGATCAGTTCATGGCCCAGGTGAAGAAGACGCTGGAGAACTGGACGGAAGAGATCGGATAACTTACGGCTGAGTTGGTTTGGCCCAGGTGGACGCATTCAAACAAAGGACTGTGCCATCATCAAGTTGGTAGACCACAGTATAGAAAGTTCCGGCCGGAGTGGAACCCGTGTTTGGAACCAGCGCCACTGACAGCACTCCGCCCGCCGCCAGCGTCACGCTGGTTCTTCCGGCTGCCACCGACTGTCCGGCCGCCGTGCTGAATGTCGGCCAGGAGATCAGCAGCGTTCCGCCCGCCAGGGTCCCGTCCGCTCGATAAACCACATCACTTATCGTGGTAGTACTCGGTGACTGCCCCCACGACACTCCCACCCCCATCACGACAAGTGCCAGCAAGTAGAAAAGCCGCCCTGCGGGGCGGCTGTGCACATCGAACATGTTTCCTCCCTTGCCGAGTAGATCGCGAGACACACCCTTCCCTCGAAGGAAATGGCTCACAAAAAATGTCTTGGATTTACGAAGAAGTTAACTGAGAACCGGGAACTGCCAACGGAGAACTGGTGTCTTAATCCCCCGCCCCAACCTGCTGATCCAGAAATCTTTCGACGCTTCGCACATACACGTCCGCGAAATCCACCACCGGACGCTCCTTCTCGATCAAATCCTGCGCCGCTGCTGGCGTCCAACCCAGCGAGCACAATACCGCCAGGGTCATCATGGGCGCCCGGTGAACTCCAGCCGCGCAATGAATGAAAAGTTTCGTCTCATCTTGTTCCAGTGCTTCGGTGGCAAATTCCACTCCGCGCTGAAACACCTCGGGTGGCTTGGGCTGAAAATCATCGTCGATCGGATTCCACAACACTTCAATCGCATGCGGTTCGGCCAATGTCGTATCGTCAAATTCGATTTGCATGTCGATGATATGGGTTACGCCCGATCGCGCCACCACTGCCATGTTCTCTGCGTTCCAGATTCCGCCGCCGACCGAGATCCGGCCAGTCACCCAGGTCATGTCCATTCTGAAGGCCCCGCGCAGTAAGGCTGGATACGCTACCCGTGGTCCCGTCCGCGTCCCCCTGCAACTTTCGAAAGTCGCGGACAACCGTCCCGCCGCCTGCGACCAACGAGTAGCTGCTGTCGCCCAACTGCTGGCTTTCATTCTAAAACATCCGCCTCGGCCGCAGCCCTTGTGCCGGAATCTTTCGTAATGCGCGATTCCTGTACCGGAGCTTCGGGAATACCCAGCCTCCTCAGCAGCGTCGCTGCCAGTGAGTCCTCTGCGGGCACGTCTTCCGTGGATGTCGCTGGATAAAGCCCAATCATCTCGAAAAGGTATTTCATCCCCAGATAGTGACCCTTCTCCACTTCTTCGATCGTGGTCTCGACCATGCCTAGCGCTCCGCTTTCCACCAGATCAGCGATCTGCCGCCGGATCTCCGCCAGATCCACCGGCTTCCGCTGCTCCGGTTTTTCCGGCGAAGACCGTCTCGAAACGACCACCGGTCCCACTTTCGTTTTCTTCGTGCCCCGCGCTCGACCTTTGTGCATGTTCTGACCAAAGAAAAAGGCGCGCCCTTGAGCGCGCCAGTAATTTCTCGTTTCTCAATCTCTAAATCCAGAATACCAAGTCGATCGGGAGAAATGGGACAGGCTCTCACAAATTTTATTCCCTCTGAACGGAAGCACTTGCGGGAGTTTTCTCGTTTCTCCCCTCTTGACAGCGGTTCGCCCGGGCAACGTCGTTGTCCGGAAGCCGAATCAACAAACCGGCTTCCAGAAAGATTTCTGTCAGCCGGTCCAGCGCTTCCGGAAATCGCCGTCCCACTGTCCGCCGCCAGCAGCCCAGCTGGCGCGCGGTCTCGTTTTGGGTGTAGTCCTGCAGCGCAATCTTTCCGATCAGCTTGCGCTCAAAGCCGCCCAGTTGGGCCAGGCCGTTCGCCACATCATGGACAAAGATGACGGAATCCTCGAACGTGCCAGCGCGATATGAGGTCACTCGGGAACGGAAAAACTCCCGTCCCAACAACGAGGGCAACCGTCCCACCTCCACCGACATGCGCTGATACCGCCTCAGCATGCCCAGAGTTCGCTCCCGGTACAGCCATAAATCCGGATCGCCCCGATCCGCAACCTCCACAGACTTTCGCGGAATCGTCCCATTCGGTCGAAAACAGGGAATCCCGCTCATGCCGTTCCTCCTGGTCCGCAGAAGGACGACAGATCGTCGCGCTGTGCCTTGGACTCGATCTTGTGGTTTCCCGGCAAACGCGGCCTGCTGGTCACTCGGCGAGGCGAGGGCAAGTCCAGCATCTCCAGATCGCAGGGTGCGCAATAAATCTCTGGCGCCCCTCGAAGTCGCAACCACAGGGCCCCACAACGTTCGCAATACTTCAGCTCCAACTGAATGACTTCCGGGTCTTCGATTTTCATAATTGCCTCTTCAGCTTTCAGCTCTCAGCTATCGGTCATCAGCCGTCGTGGCTTTCTGTATTAGGCTGGCGGCTGAGAGTAGATAGCTGAGAGCAAAATAAAAAAGCCCTGTGCCGATTGCTCGGTCACAGGGCTCGTTTTTCTTACGATGACCTGTTTGGGATTATTTAGTTATGAGTGCCTGCTGGGTTCGAATGGGGAACTATCGCCCTGAACCTGACCTAGGAAACTGTCGGTCGGCGGAAATAGCCCTCCTCATAGCCGGATTTCAGCACGCGGCCATTCTGCACCACGACGCTGAGCCGGCCCGTAAACTGGAGCTCCCGCAATAGCCGCTCCATTGCCGACGAAAGCATTTCCGCGGCCCTCACCTTGCGGCGAAATTCCACGAAACTGTTTTCCTCGCTTTCGGATTGTGAGTTGCTTAACATGGCCTTGTGTGCTCGGGTAAATGAATTCCCCCTCAAGAGAAAAATAGCTATACAAGGCGCTCATCGTATAGCTGCCTATTTCCGAAAGTCAAGACAGGACTATTCACTTGACACAAATACAAATTGCTACCTTAGCGCGTTTATTTTGCCGCGCAGTTTATCGTAAGACTTACTGCTCTGTTGCATGGCTAGGCTCTTGGCGTCTTGTGCGTCGGCGGTCTTTACTGGAAGAGCTAAAGCGCGCTCTAGAACAACCTGATTCGCTCTTAAATCAACTAGATCTCCTACGATCTCCAACAGAATCTCTTTGAGCTTTGCGTCCATAGACTCTCCCTCTCTGATTTGTCAAATTGACAACGTTCCGCCGTCACATTCCTATGTCTTCCCCCCGGCTACTTTGCTTTTGGTATATCGCCTGTTTTACAACCTTCGTCGTCTTGACTCCACACTGGTCCCTTGCCATCGATTGTCAGAATCTCAACAGGCGGTCCAACCATTGTCGGGTGGGCGGTGATCTCAAGTCCGACGAACATTCTTGCTGCCGCTACGGGATCGGCAGTACGCGTGTAGCCGGGATGGCTGTGGATGTAAGCACCAATCTCACTCCCATAGCCCATGGGGAGCACGGTTCCGTCGGGACATCCGGTCACACATCGTTCTTCGGGTTGAGGGCGAATGCGAAATGGGGTTGTGTACGGCTTAACCAAAAACAACCCTCCAGGGGACTGCTCAAGTATGTAGCTCTGCCCGATAACCCGCGCCCCGGAAAACCCATAAGCGCCAAACGCTGCGTCATAGATAGACTTGTTAATTCTGGCCTTGAAGTAGGCTGGATCGCTAATAGCGAGGAGTGTTGCTACTGCGCTCAATCGCAGCACCATGATTTTGTCGAATTTCGCCAGAGCGCTGGTAGGGTCGTGACTACTCTTCATGATCTCCCTGGCGACATCGATGAACCAACCACTGTTATCGCCCAGAATTCCGTCATTCGCAAACAGCATGTCCGAACTGACAGCAAGCTTGCAGACGTTGGTTATTTCTTCTCCGTGAATGCCTCGCGCCTTACTGTCTGCCCCGACCGTTATCGAATCTCGTCGTACGATCACGACCGCAGTAGAACACCATCCGTTATGAACCAGAAGCACGGTACAGCAAAACACCGCGAACCGAAATACATCCGCTATACGAATAGCGGAGTATCGGCTATATATTCCGAAGGTGAAGCCGTTGTTCATTCTTTGACAAATAGCGATGTAGACATCAGTTACGACGGACATAAGTGGTTTCACCTCTTTGGCCAAAAATGCTTTAAGGGCTTGTGACCTAATGCGTCCAATGCCGATCAGCGAGCCAGTTTACATTCCCCGTGCATCTAAGTCTCTACGGGGAGGCTACATGACTCAACAGCAGGCGCGGGAGCAGTTGTCGGATATTCTTCTAGAGCTAGAGGAGAACGAAACGCAGCTAAGAAAGCGAAGAGTTCAGGCGCGGAGCTTCGCGGATACTTTCTATTATCTGGCGGAGCGGTTCAGAACAAACCCAGAGAACGTGACATTTATCAACGAAACGGATGATCTAAAGTTTAGAGCTTCGGACATGGCCGATCCGAGGGCGATTGACTTGGATTTGATAAAGGAAGTCCGGGATTCGGTTCGTAAACTGGAATCACGACAGGCAGAACTGCGAGAACGCAAGGCTGCGATATCATAGTGGAATGAAAGCTGACAAAGGCCAGTTCGATGAGGTTCTCCGCCGGATGCTGGCGAAGCCTCCCAAGAAAAACTCGAAGATCAGAGCCAAGAAGAAACGGGCTAAGCCTCGTCAGCCGTGAGCTTGCCGAACGTCAAAGGCTTGAATCCGGCCAAACGGCGCACGGTCTCCATGAAGGCTTCGTCGTTTTCTCGCCGATTGAACCTGTACGAAAACTCGTTCAGATAGCGTTGCATGTGCTTCATGGAAATTTGGTGGAAGCTCCCGATCACACCGCGCTTGAATAGGGAAAAGGCGGATTCAATCGTGTTCGTGTGGACTTCGCCGCGAACGTAGCTCTTGTCCCTGTGCCTGATTCTCTCGTGCTGGACTCCGTGATATTTGGTCAGCGTGAAATTGTAGATAGGGCTTTCGTCCGTCATGATCTTTTCAACGTCTTTCTTCACGTTGTCATAGATTGCTTTCAGTACGGTTTCGGACTTGTTGTTCTCTGTTCTCACTAAGCGCAGTGGGCCGCCGCGCTCACGCATCCCGATTACCACGTCTTTGTTTCGCAGTTTGTCTTTGTTGCCGCGCTGCTTGCCGCCGATGTAGGTTTCGTCAATTTCTACGATCCCGCCGAGCATGGGTACCTTGCCTTCCGCCATAACTTCGCGGATGCGGTGATTCAGGTACCACGCCGTTTTGTAGCCGCCGATCCCCAGGTCGCGCTGCAATTGTTTCGCGCTGATGCCCTTCTTGGCATTCAAGACTAGGGTAATGGCTTGGAACCATACGATCAGCGGCAAGTGGGTATCATGGAAGATCGTGCCCGACGTGGGTGTGAAGTGATTGTGGCAGGTCTTTTCTAGGCACAGGTAAAACCACTTGCGGCGATTCTTGGATTCCGCCTTGCGATCCACGCGCTTGACGTTCTTTTCCCCACACTCGGGGCAGCGAACGATTCCATCAGGCCAGCGCATCTTGCCGATGTATTCCAAGCATTGTTCGTCGGTTGCAAACTTCTCGTGGGCTTCTCGGATGTTCATGAAACCCATTTTGCCAGATCAAACCGTTTGTGTCAAGTGAATAATCATGAGTCAAGAAATATTTCCTCTCAGATGTTCTTCTGTGTTATCGAATAGCAATACGCTATACCAGCGATGGTATACTTTTGCTCATGAAGTTCCGGGCGCTGCAGGAAAATCTGCGCAAAGCTCTTTGGGAGCGCATCGAAGAAGGCGAATTGACCGGCCTTCGCCTGGCCCGCGAAACCGGTTTCAAACAGGCGCACATCTCCAACTTCCTGAATCGAAAACGTGGCCTGAGCGTCGAGGGCATGGACAAAGTCCTGAACGTACAGCGCCTGTCCATCCTGGATCTGCTCGATCCTGGCGAAATCAACAAGCGCGCCAGCATCGCTCCTCCCAGTGACGATGAATTCGACAACGTTCTGCTAGTGAACGGTGCGGTCGCCGCCCGTCAGCCTCTGATCATGAACATGAAAGTGAAGGAGATTCTGAAGCTCAAGAGAAGTTTCCTGCGCAAGCTGCGGCCGGAGATGGAGGGTGACCGCGAAGGTTGGGAGCGCTTTGTGATCATCCGCGCCGATGCTCGCCAGGGCATGAGCATGTATCCTCGCCTGCTTCCCGGCGCCACCCTCCTGATCGACCGCCACTACAACTCACTCAAGCCCTACCGCAAGGGCGAATCAAACATGTATGCCGTCGCCCGCGATGGCGACTGCACCGTAAAATACGTCGAGGTCGCGGGAAATCACCTCGTTCTCCGGCCTCACAACCACGCCTATCCCGTCGAAGTGATGCCCATGGAGCCGGGCAAGAAGGTCCACGACTACCTGATCGGGCGCATCTGCTACGTCGGCATCGAAACTTAGCCCGCTCGAAAGGCGCGTTTATCCTTCCGGCTGCCAGCGGTGCAGGACTTCTTCCAGCAATCTGACCGCTTCGTCCACCGTGGCCAGCTCTTGCCGGGTCAGACCATCAAGATGGCGCGCCAGATACTCGATTCTCAGGCGCCTGCCCCGATGTAGCAGGCGTTCGCCGCTCGGAGTGGCCCGGATCCGCACTCGGCGCGCGTCTCCCGCATCGCTCAGACGCTCCGCCAGCCGGCTGTGCTCCAGCCCTGTGACAATGCGGCTCATGGTCGGTGGCTTCACCTGTTCGGTCGCCGCTAACTGGCCAAGCGTCATCGGTCCGCCGAAAACCAGCACCGACAATGCCGAAAGCCGGGCCGGACCTTCTCCCGTCCTGGCATCCTGTTTGCGCACCCGGCGCAACAGGTGAATGGCCGTGGAATGCAGCCGGTCGGCGAGGGCGGAAGGCTGCGTTGGAGCCCGATTTTTTTGCTTGCGTCCGGCCATGAAATATAGTTAGCTATACTAACAGTTTCTGGAGGTGCCCGCCATGACTAACGCCAGCCCGTCCATCGGAATCTCCCGCGTCGGCCAGATCGCCGTCAACGTGCACGACCTCGATCGGGCCACTGCCTTTTACCGGGATATTCTCGGGCTTCCGCTTTTGTTCAGCGCCGGCAAAATGGCCTTTTTTGACTGCGGCGGCGTCCGCCTTATGCTCAGCCGCCCCGAGAAGCCGGAGTTCGACCATCCCAGTTCGATTCTGTACTTCACCGTAGCGGACATCGCCGGCGCACACCGGCAAATGCTCACCCAGGAGGTTCACTTCGAGGACGCTCCTCACCTGGTTGCCAGAATGCCGACTCACGATCTGTGGATGACTTTCTTTCGCGATCCGGAACAGAATCTGCTGGCTCTCATGTGCGAACTGCCCCAGACGAAAATATAAGCCCGAGCTACTTTGGGTTATTTGCGAGCTTCGCGTTTACCGATTTTCTAACTTCTGACGAGATCGGAGCCGTGTAGGGGCACCGTTCGCGAAGAATCTTCAACCGCACTGCAATGAAAAAGGGAGCCCCTGAACCAACCAACTCTTGCGGGCGACGCAAAAGAGCTGCCGGGCCCAGAGGCTTGGGAGAACACTTAGGTTCAGAAGCCCGTTTTACTGCTGTGGCGGATTCGAGCTGCCACCGGCCGGAGGAGCATTATCGCCTCCACGATGCCAATTCTTCATCCGTTCCTGCTGGTCGGCGCGCATCTTGTCGAAACTCTTCTGCTGTTCGTCGTTCAGCAGTCCCTTGATCTGAGCATCCGAGCTTTGCCGCAGCGCCTGCATCTTGCTGAAGCGGTCTTCGCGAGACAGTGACGAGTCGTTATGGATTGCCCCCATCTGCTTCTGCTGATCTTCGAGGATCGGCTTCAGCTTAGCCTGCTGGTCGTCGCTCAGGTTCAACTTCTTGGTCAAATGCTTGACCTGTTCGTCCACGCTCTCCATCGGACGACGGCCCATGCCCATGCCCCTTCCCATTCCCTGACCTGAGGGCGGTGGCGGGGGTGTTTCCTGCGTATCCTGACCGAAGGCGTTGCCAAAACCCAGGGTAAGCAGCGCTGCGAGGAACACGGCGGCAAACAGGGTACTGCGCCCGCTCCGGTTGAAATAAGACCTTTTTGCGACTCTTGAATTCCACATTGTAGTTACTCTCCAATTCATCTTCGTGCGACTGTCGGAAGCTTCTCGGCTCCCGTAAGAAACCGTCTGCTACTTAGAACACTTCGCAACCTGCAACAGGGTAAAGACTTGGTAAAGTCACGTAAAAGTTCGTAAAGCAATCGTGAGTCGCCAGCTTCAATACTTCGTGACGACCAGACTACTCAAACTGACGACTGACGACTGTTTTACAAGACTTTACCTGCCTTGACGCACTCTTTACTCTGCGCCTGCAACTCCCGGGTTAAACCTTGGCATCAGTCGATTTTTGTTCGCGTGTAATCTCCAAAACTCAAGAGCTAAGGGGTGAAGAGTGGGACGAATCGTGCGGGTGATGTCGTTGTTTGCCGGCATTCTGGGGCTGGGGACAATCTTTCTCACTGCGGGCTGCGGTTCCGGAGGAGGTACTCGCCTCCGTGTGATGAACGCGGTTCCGGACGAGGCTAATCTCAATGTGCTGGTCGACAACTCATCGGTGTCGAGTAGCCTGGCTTACGGCACCAGCACCGGCTACATCTCGGAGGGTTCCGGATCACATCAGGTTGCGGTTGCCCCCACCGGATCGAACACGGCACTGCTCACGCAGACCGTCAATCTAGCCTCTGGGTCGGACACGACCATCATCTCAACCAATTTTTCTACGTCCATCGAGAACCTGGTGCTGACCGACAATAATACCGCGCCCGCCTCGGGCGACTTCACCATCCGATTGATCAATGCGTCGCCCAACCTGGGGCCGGCCGATATCTATATCGTCGCGCCGGGAACTGCGCTCACCACCGTCAGTCCCACACTCAGCAATGTAGGGTTTGGCGTGGCCTCGTCCTACCAGTCCTTGACGGCTGGCAACCTTGAGATTGAAATGACCTCGGTGGGACAGAAATTCGCCGTCGTCGATACCGGTACGCTCACGTTCATCGCCGGCCAGGTTCGAACATTCGTGGGCTTGAACAACCCGGCAGGCGGCTTTAACTACACCATGCTTCAGGATGTGAACTGAGCCGCGGTATTCGACCTGAGAAGTTTTGGCGACTTAGGGAGGAAGTGGATCGAAGACCCACTTCCTCACTCCTCCCGGTGGAGGGTTCGGCCAGGACGAAATTTCCAATCACCAACTAGATCGGCAACCCAGCCAGAACCTTGAACCGCGTCGATTTCTCTCGCCGGCCGCCCGCACCACACTGCGGAAGTCTTCTGTTATCATCGGCTTCTTGGCCATATTTTTTCTCGACTGGACCATCGAAAACCGACATTCGGCCACACGGGAGGCATTTTATGGAAGAAGCACCTGGCGGAAGCAGCGGATTGCGCCGCAACGAAGACATCGCACTCGATCTCATGAAGTTTGTTGCCATGACCACCGGCTACGGCCGGACAACCTCTTCCGGAGTCGGTTTTCAGGGGAGCGGGGCGGCTGCCAAACCTGAAGAGTATGCCGGACATCTTCTTGAGCTCTACACCAAGTGCCTGCAGACCGTCGCCGGGAAGAAGTAGCTTGTCCACGTGCAAGAAATTGCACTCCAGGCAGAGCCAAAACTCGCCCCGCGGTCGGCGCTGCCGCCGCCGGAATTCCGACCAAAACGGAGCTTTATCTGGCTTGCGAAAATCGGGCCGAGGGAGCAAAATGTGCGGCTGTAACTAGACCGAGGAGGTATTCATGGTCGCACAATCTTCGAGTTCGCTAATAAAACAGGCTTCCGGGTGGTCCATTCTCTGGGGCGTCCTGCTGATCCTTTTTGGCATCGTCGCCATCGGCGAGCCGCTCCTGGCCGCGGTGGCGGTCAATGCTCTGGTTGGCTGGCTCATCATTCTCGCCGGAGTCGTTCATCTGGTGGTTGCCTTCCACGCGCATGGTGCCGGTGGCCTGCTCTGGAAACTGCTGGTGGGTGTGGCTTACATCGCCTTCGGTGGCTATCTGCTGTTGCATCCACTTCTGGGCGTGGCCTCGCTGACGCTTGTACTGGCGTCCCTGTTTCTCATCGAGGGAGTACTGGACGTGGTGCTCTACTTCAACCTGCGTCCGGCACGCGGCGCGGGCTGGGTCTTGTTTGATGGTCTTGTGACCCTCGTGCTTGCACTCTTTATCGGCTTCCACTGGCCATCCAGTTCGGCTTGGGCGATCGGCACCCTGGTCGGAGTGAGCATGATCATGAGCGGAGTCGCGCGCGTGATGATGTCGCTGGGGATTCGCAAGCTGGCTGAAACCACGACCCTGCCCAAAGCAGCCTAGAGGTTGATCTGATCGTGGCGTTACCGGTTCTCCGGAAGTCGTGGCTGACCCTTGCTCAGCCACGGGTCCCGTAGGGACAGGTGTCCTCATCTGTCCAGCGGAGGAATGCTCGATCCGGTTTTATCGTAACGAGAAATAGATGAGAAATCCTGCGCGGGACAGCCGCAGCCGCTGTCCCGAGCAGTAGTGGCGATCCGATCGCAATTGATCGAACGGCGATGATCGTCGCAGGAGATGGAAACTGATCGCCTGCCTACCGGCGCCCGCGTTTGCCCTTGCGCGCTGACTTTTTCGCCTTTTTCGCGGGACGCTTCTTCGCGATCTTTTTCTTCGCAGCCTTGCGCGCCGGTTTCTTTTTGGCTGGCTTCTTCTTGGCCACCTTCCGCACCGGCTTTTTCTTGGCGGGTTTCTTCGCCGCTGGTTTGCGCGGCGGCTTGGGCGAGCTTCCCCCACCGGAGCTTTTTGGCGCGGCTGGAGCGGGTGCCGCCGTCTCTGGTTGCGGCTCAATCACACCCGCAACCTCAGCTTCTTCTTCCTCTTCCTCTTCCTCGTAATCTTCTTCGAGCGAATCGCCGTAAGCGCCGCTGTCGCCAAATTCATCCATCTCGTCATCTCGTGCGTAGAGGGTCTCGTTAAAAGTCATTGTTCCTCCTGTTTTTGGGCCGCGCCGGGCGCGGGCCGCTGCGCAAGCGCCGCGGGTACTAAGGGAAATAAAAAGACAACTGAAAGACTAATTGCAGGTCGAACGGGGCGCGATTATAGCACAGCATTTTCGCAAGACCGTATCGAGAACCAGCCGTCTGCCAGTGCATATTACACCGAGCGGGCGAAGTGGAATAGCCAAGGTCGAGAGTATTTCATTTCAGAATTGTCGGTGGGCGGGTGACGAGCCAGAAGCCAGCAGCTCGAAGCCAGAAGCAGTTCCTATCGGATGCTCTTGATCACCAGAATCATCCCCGGACGGAGCATTGCCGGGTTGCCATTGTCGCGCTTCAGCGCTTCCACCGTGGTGTGGTGGGTGCTGGCAATCGAGATCAGGGTTTCACCCGGTTGCACCTTATGACGCTGCACTGTTTTCACGGTAGCGGGCTGTATCTCTCTACTGGATTTCGACTTAGACGCCGGAGAGGGTTCGCTGGCCAGGGCGCTCGGGGTGACCGGCAGGTGCACATAAACAATGCGCCGCCCGCGCAGACTGTCTCCCCTCAGATGATTCCAGCGTCGGATCATGGTCGGCGGAAGACTGAAATTATCGGCCACGGTCTGCACCGTGTCTCCCCGGCGCACCTTGTAACGGGTGGTATGGCGGGCGTAGGTCGCGCCATCTTCGGTGGCCGCATGTTTGCCCGGTGGGATCGGAATAATCAGCTTGCTGTCCGGCTTCAACTCATCGCCAGCCAGCAGATGGTTCTCTTTTTCGATGGCCGCCGGGCTGGTGCGATAGGTACGCGCGATCGAAGCCACCGTGTCCCCTTCAGCCACCTCGTGATAACGCCACCACACCCGCATCTCGGTCGGGATCGGCTCAATCGCCGCCAGGTAGCGATCTTTCGTGCCCACCGGCAAACGAAGTTCAAAGGGTTGATCCTTGGGTGTGGTCAAACGCAGCAGACTGGGATTCAGGTCCTGCAACGTGGCCGGCGAAACATCGATGCACTGCGCTACCAGTCGAAGGTCGACCGAGTAGTTGATCTTCACCGCATCGTAAGGGACTGGCTGTTCCGGAGAAATATCGTCCAGCCCATACTGCGCGGGATTTTTGGCCATGATGGTGACAGCCAGAATGATCGGCACATAGTTCCGCGTTTCCTTGGGTAGCACGTTGCGCCGGTAGAGTTCCCAGAAATCGGCGTACCCCGTGCGCTTGACCGCACTCTGCACTGTGCCGGGTCCGGAATTGTAGGCAGCCATCGCCAGATACCAATCGCCGAACTCGTTATAAAGATCTTTCAGATGATGCGCCGCCGCGCGAGTCGACTTCTCCGGATCCTGGCGCTCATCCACCCACAAATTGTGCTCCAGGCCATAGCCCCGGGCGCGACTGCCCATGAATTGCCACATGCCCCGCGCTCCCACGCGCGATAGAGCCAGCGGATGGAATCCCGACTCCGCCTGAGCCAGGTAAATCAATTCCTGCGGAACGCCTTCTTCCCGCAGCGTGCTCTCGATCATTTCACGATAGCGTCCACCCCGCTCCAGCGCGTGCTGCAGGACCTCGTGACCTTTGGGCCTAGAAAAATAATTGATAAAGCCCGCCACTTGGTCATTCAGCATCAGCGGCAAATCTGAATGGGTGGCCTGAATCTCGGCTTCCGCTCGCGCCTTTACGTTGGGATCAACCGGAGGCGTAACGTCGTTGACCTCGTCAATTGGCGCCGGCTCGGCTTTCTGTTTCGGCGCAGGGTTGTCCGACTGCAACGCCGCCATCTCCGGGCGGTTCACTCCTTCGAGAACT
This sequence comes from Terriglobia bacterium, assembly GCA_963822555.1. Lineage (GTDB taxonomy): Bacteria > Acidobacteriota > Terriglobia > Terriglobales > Acidobacteriaceae > JAIQFF01. The sequence goes on along the minus strand of CAWGHY010000001.1, from coordinate 1,281,299 downwards.
CGCTCCAGTTCGTGCTGTACCCGTTCATCCGAGCGAACCTCGGCAGGACTTTGCAGCAGCAGGTCAGCAGCATGGTCAAAGCTTCGCTTGGCCGCCTCCAGATCTCCTGCTTTGAATTTGTCCTCTCCCGCCTGGTATTCCTTCTCCGCATTCGCGATCACATCGGCAACTGGATCCGGCTTCGACGCCGGTGCAGTCTGCACGGGTTCGGGCAGGGCTGGCTTTGCATCCGATTCTTTCTGAGGAACAGGCGCGGGAACGGCCGGAGGCGCAGCCGTCATCGCCGGAGCGTTGGCTTGGGGCGCCGGCAGCTTCGCCTGATGCTGATCGCTGTGGCAGGCAACACCGGCCAGGAGCAAGGCCAGGAGCGGCGTGATCGATAGCTTCAGCTTCTTCATGCCCATGTTATCTATTACTTACACTGCGGCAACTAGTCTCGCGTCCCAGGGCCAAGCCGCGCTCAGCGCAGACCCCGAGATTATGAATCGTACTCTCCCCCAATTTGAAGGGTCAATCCGTAACGGGATACTCCCTGTTACTTTAGGGACAGGGGCGGCATGATACTCGCCGCCTTAATCGCCGCGCAATAGATTTTGACCTGGAACCAACAGGCTAGTACCGATGACGGTTTTCATTTAACGTCGCGGGGTTATACTCGTCTAATAAGGCACAGGGGGACTCGGTGGATACCTGCCCGCAGTTCTTTCGTTGTCATCCCAATCTCGACGATGAAGTGAATCGCAACATCGTCGAGTCGGAGATCGAAGGCGGCGCGTTTCTCGAAGACCTCCCTGCCCGGGCCATGCTTCAGATTCAGACGCAACACCGTTGGTACACGGTGGTGCACCGCGGACGCGGCGAAGCCTGGATTTGGGGTCATCCCGCATTCTGCCCCGAGCCCGTTCTGGTAAGAATTGAAGGTTCATCCTGGGGCGGCTCCATGCTGAAAATAGGTTTCGTCGGCCGCGGCATGCATCTGGAATTTCGTCATCCCAGCTATCGCACTCCGATCGTGACCTCGCGAATTTTGGAAATCCGTCAATGCGATCAAAGCGAATCTGAAGTCACCCCCACCGAATACCAAACCCGCCCCACTAACTAATGGAGGACGGGCGTCCCGCCCGTCGAGCACCGGCCTGCGCGGGACGGGCGGGACGCCCGTCCTCCACAATTGTTATGTGTGCAACTGCGTCTTTCCTTGACCTGCCCCAACGCCCTGTTTAACCTGACCAGTTTGCATACGTCTAACTCCTGCGGTCTCGATCCACATCACTCCACCGGAGATTCAATATGAGTCGTAAGTTTGTCGTCCGGTTGTCTGTCTTCATGCTGGCCGGCGCGAGCCTCTTGTCCACTGCCCAGGAGCCCATGCCGGCCCCCGGCGCTTCAGGTTATCTGGCCGGCACGGCTGAATCTTTCCTCGCCTCTTGCCGCAGCGATCTGGATGACACCAAAAAGCGCATCGCCGCCGTCAAAGCAAGCCAACCGCCGCGCGACGCCGTCACCACGCTGCAAGCTTTCGACACCGCAGTACTGGTCGCCGCCGACGCCGAAAATCGCGCAGGCCTGGCTGAACAAGTTCATCCCGCCAAGCCCTTCCGCGACGCTGCCCAGGTTTGCGAGCAGGAAGTCAGCCGGGTGCTCACCGACATCTCCCTGGATAAAGAGATGTACACCGTCCTGGCGTCGCTCGATGGCTCCAGGCTTGATCCCGCGGCCTCTTATTACTTGAGGACTTCGCTACGCGACTATCATCGCTCCGGCGTCGACCGCGATGACGCCACCCGCGACCGAATCCGAAAACTGCAAGACGAATTGGTAAAAATCGGCCAGCAGTTTGACGAGAACATCGCCGGCGATGTGCGCAAACTCCAGGTCAACGCCTCCGATCTCAACGGGCTTCCCGACGATTTCAAACGCGCCCACCCTCCCGACGCCTCCGGCAAAGTCACCCTCAGCACCGACAACACCGATTATTTTCCGTTCATGGACTATTCCAGGAGCGAACCGGCGCGAAAGGCATTTTTCATTCTTTACCGGCAGCGCGCATATCCCAAGAACATCGACGTCCTGAGCCAGCTTCTGCAGAAGCGCCACGAACTCGCCAACGTTCTCGGATACCCTGACTGGGCGGCTTACGTCACCGAAGACAAAATGATCGGAACCGAGCAGAACGCCGCCGACTTTATCGAAAAAATCTCGGTCGCCGCCCAGCCTGGCGCAAAACGCGATTACGAGGAACTGCTGGCCTACAAGAAGAAGGAAGATCCAAAAGCGGAGAGCGTGAACAGCTGGGATGTGGCTCATCTCAGGCGGGGCGCCGTGATCGAAAAATTCGGCTACGACTCCCAGGTCATCCGGCCTTATTTCGAGTATTCCCGGGTTCTGCAGGGAATTCTCGATGTCACCAGCCGCATGTATGGCATCACTTACAAACCGGTGGCTTCACCCCAGGTCTGGCATCCCGAAGTGACCGTGTACGACGTCTACGACAAAGGCAATCGGATCGGGCGAATCTACTTCGACATGTTCCCGCGGGAAAACAAGTACAAGCATTACGCCACATTCACCCTGGCCACCGGTAAGGCCGGATTTCGCCTTCCCGAATACGTCCTGGTCTGTAACTTCCCTAAAACAACCGGCGAACCCGGACTCATGGAACGAGATGATGTCATCGTCTTCTTCCACGAGTACGGACATCTCATCCACGGCATCCTGCGAGGAAACACCAAATGGGTGATGGGCGATCTGGAGAACGACTTCATCGAGGCGCCCTCTCAGATGTTCGAAGAATGGCCGCAGGACCCGGAAATTCTGAAACTCTTCGCGCGCCACTACAAGACGAACGAACCTATTCCGGCAGAGTTGGCGGAGAAGGCCAAGGCTGCCGACAAATTCGGCCGCGCCCTCGACGTGCGCACCCAGATGTTCTACGCCGCCATCAGTCTCGATCTCTATAACCGCGATCCCCAGGGACTCGATTCCGACAAACTGGTGTCCGAGCTACAGGCGCGCTACACGCCGTTCCAGTTCGTCGAGGGCACCCACATGCAGACCGCCTTCGGCCACCTCAACGGCTACTCCGCGATCTATTACACCTACATGTGGTCGCTGGTCATCGCCAAAGATATGTTCACCGAGTTCAAAAAAGACGGTCTGCTGAATCCCCAGGTTGCGGCGAAGTACCGCGAAACCGTTCTCGGCGCGAGCGGTACCAAACCCGCAGCCGAAATGGTCCACGATTTTCTGGGCCGCCCGTACTCGTTTCAGGCCTATGCGGACTGGCTGAACGCGAAATAGAAAGACGTCGTTGGTCGTTGGCCCTTGGTCCTTGGCCGTTGGTCGTTGGTCGTTGGCCAAGATGAAAAAACGCAGCCGGAGATCATCACGGATTTAGACGATAGGCGAGAAAAAAAGAATTTGATCCGTGTAGATCAATGAAAATCCGTGGCTGCTTTTGTTCGGCCAACGACCAAAGGCCAAGGACCAACGACGTTTTTTATCTCCGCCATTTTGACCGCGAATACGCCCGCACGTAATCCGGCACCGGCGTCGCGGGATCAAGCCGTGGATCATTGATCGGCGCACCCGCGACCATCTGCAGCGGGATCACTCCCGCCCAGGTCGGGAACGCGTAGTCTTCCTCATCGTCAATCGGCGGGCCTTGCCGTACCTTTGCCGAAAATTCCTCGATCGGCAGGCGCAACACCAGCGTCTGCTTGATTTCCTTCTCATTCGGCTGACGCGACTCCGCCCACCGCCCCGGCAGAATATGCTCGGACAACAGCTTCAAGGCTTCCAGTTTTTCTTTCTCATCCCGGACCGCCGTAGCCGTGCCCAGCACCACCACCGAACGGTAATTCATCGAGTGATTGAAAATCGATCGCGCCAGCACCAGCCCTTCGAGCAGCGTCACTGTAATGCATACCGGCACGCCTTTATCGAGATTGCGCAGCATACGGCTGGCCGCCGATCCGTGGATATAGAGGTTGTCGCCCAAGCGCCCGTATGCGGTCGGAATCACAAAGGGCTGCCCGTCCAGCACGAAACCAACATGGCAAATGAAGCCTTCATCCAGAATCGCGTAAGCGGCGGCTCGCTCATAAACCCCACGATGGGCCTCGCGGACAACACGAGTCCGTGCCGTGGGTACATGAGTTTCAGACATGTTAAGGAGTCTCCGGCAAGCGCCAAGAATAGAATTTCAGTTTAGCAGAGTGGCCAGCCGTCGTTGGTCTTTGGCCCTTGGTCTTTGGTCAAGAACCCGCCAAGAACTTTGTCTTCGCTCACGACAATAGGCCAAGGACCAACGGCCAACGACGGTTTCCGCCTACCAGTTCACCTTCATCGCGAACTGAAACTGTCGTGGATCGGAGGCCGCAGTGGGCTGCCCCGCGCTGGTAAACAACGGGTTCACATCAGCGACATTGTATTTGTTAACCAGATTGAACATGTCCGTGATCAAGTCCAGGCTCATGCGCTCTCCCAGATTGATCCGCCGGGAAAACCGGAAATCGTTGTAAATCGTCCACGGCCGGAGGCCGGCGTTGCGGCTGAGATTGCCGTCCAGCGCGATGAGGGTCGGCGTTCCTCCGGCGGCGAACTGCGCATAACAGGGCTCCTGAAAAAATCCGGTGGGCGAGAACTTCGAAGCCACAGTCGGGCCGCACGGCGTTGCCGGCGTCCCCGGAGCTACAACATTCGGACGGCTGGTGCTGGGCGAAAACTGAAAGTTGTCAGGATTGCCGGTGATGATGTTGAAGGGCCGGCCTGATGCCACTTCCAGAATCGGCGCTACCGTCCAGTTGCTGAAGAAGCGGCTGAAGAAGCCTGCACCTGTAAGTTTCCCGCTCTGGTAGACGCCGCTCAACACCATGCGATGACGCTGGTCAAACAGCGAAGTCGAACGCTCGAGACTGGGGAAATAGCTGTCCTGCGGTGCCAGCGGAGACTGCAGGTCGGTCGAGTCGTCGATGGCGTGCGACCAGGTGTATGACGCCAGGAATTCGTAGTGGTTGCCGAAACGTTTCTTCAGATTGGCAGTAAGCCCGTGGTAGACCGAGCTGCCATTCGAGTAATTAGCATCCATGTCGCTGAACGGAATGCATCCGCTTAATCCCGAGGTCGCGGGATCGCAGGCCGTACTCAGACCGCCTGCGTGCAGGATCGACAGCGCAGCGTCAATGCAGCCCTGCGCCGGAGTGCCGACCAAAGCGCTGGCGATCGCGGGATTAAGCCCACCGGGGCGGAAGAAATTCGTCAGTGCCGCCGAAACCCAGGGCACGCCGCCGACAAAACCGCATGGAGCCGAGCCCGCGCCCACGAACAATGGTCCGGCCGCTGCGTTGGAAGTCGGATCTCCCAAAGCCACTTGCCAGTTCTTCACCAGCAGATCGCCGCGCGTCGTGTTGGCGTTGATGGGACGATTCAGATGCCGGCCGCCGTTGAAGTTGTATGCCAGGCTGAACGACATGTTGTGCCCCAGATCTTCTTCGAAGGTCAGATTCGCCTGCTGCGCATAGGCATAAACAAAATTCTTTCCCTGGGGGTAGCCAAAGGGCTGGAAGGCCACCGGGAAAAATGTCGCCGGGTTCAGATAATTCTGGTTGATGAACAAATCGGCATTGGAAGGATCGAAGCGCTGCTGGTTCGGCTGATAACCCGGAATGGTGGGTAGGCACGAACTCGTAGTCAGAATGCCCTGGAAGATATTGGTCGCGTTCAGACTGCTCGCGCCCGGCGCCACTCCCGGATTGCAGGGCGCTCCGCCCGCAAACAGGAGTTGCCCGCTCTTCGAGCCGTCCGAGGCATCGCCCAGGAAGTACAACCCCAGCAAAGGATGGTCGTAAAAGATGCCATACGAAGCGCGCACCACGCTCTTGCCGTCGCCCCTCGGATTCCACGCAATCCCCACCCGGGGCTGAATATTATTCTTGTCCGTCTGAATCCCCTTCTGCAGGCCCAGTTGGTTGTACGCCGCCAGCGCCAACCCGCTCAGCTGCGCCAACTGCGGCGGAAACTCGATGTCATAGCGCACTCCGAGATTCAGAGTGAGATTGGACCGGACCCGGAAAGAATCCTGCCAGAATGCCCCCAGTGGCTTGTTGGAAAAACTATCCTTCGGATTGCCAATGCCCTGAACCAGCGTGCTGGGAATACCCAGTCCGAATGCCTGCAAGCCGGTGAAGCCGGGAAACGAGGGACACAGCGCTGCAGGCGCGCCGTTGGCTACGCAGATGTTGGAAAAGCCCAGACTGCCGGCATCGAGCGAGCTGAAGTCGTAAACGCCTCCGTAGTTCACCGTGAACGTGGCGGTGAGTGGGATGTAGTTGAAGTCCACTCCGAACTTGGTATCGTGCCGGCCGATCGTCCACGAGAAATTGTCCGTGAACTGGTAGCGCTCCTCGGTGCGCTGGATGAAAGAGTAAGGCTCGCGGCCGACAAAACCGAAACCGGCAATGTCAGACGCCACATTGGATCCGCCCGGTGCGTTGGAATAAAAGTATTGCAATCCCCGGCGGGCATACTGGAAGCGCAATTCGTTGACCTTGTTCGTGCCGATGGTCAACGTGTCCTGGGCAACGCCGGCCACATCACGATAGGTCTGCTGCGAAGTCCGCGAAAATGCGTTCTGCCCGTACGTCTGGTTTTCGCCGTTCACCTGGATGCCGGTGACCGTGCTGGGGCTCACGTTGGCCCGGAAGGTCAGCCGGTTGTTGTTTCCCAGGTTATGGTCCAGCCGCAAAGAATAGAGGCTGGTGCCCTCGAATACCGGATAATTGCCCGCTTGCGGCGACAAACCCAGAAACGTGTTGGGCAATCCGTTGCAAAGAAAATTCGGCGCGGCCACATTGCATGAACTGGGAAACTGGTGCAGCGGATTGCTGCCGTTCCCCGGGACAGGAATCAGCGTCCCTTCAAGCGCGGCGAACGATGCCGGATAAGTTCCGTTGAGCGCAATCCCCGACGACCCACCGACAAACGCCGCGTAAGCCGCCGCTTCTTGACCGTACCCAGCCGCCAGCGCTGGACTGATTGCTCCTAGTTGCGCCAGGGCAGCCGGAAGCGTCTGCTGAAAATATGCCGCCTGGTCCGGCGTTGCCTGAATATTAAAGCCCGACCCCGGTGGCGCGCCGAACACGGGCGAAGCGTCGAAACCGACCATCCCGAAGGTTCCATTCGGAGCGCCGACGCTGGAGAATCCGGTCTCGTGCCGCCGTGTGACTTCGTACGAAAAGTAGTAAAATGTCTTGTCCTTTTTGATCGGGCCGCCAAACGCTGTTCCCGCCTGCACCCGCGTATAAGCGGGATCGGGTACCGTGCTGAACGGATTCACCGCCTGAAAATTGCGGTTTCGCAAATATCCATAAACGTCGCCGTGAAAGTCATTCGATCCGGAGCGGGTAATGATGTTCACTACGCCTCCGGCCGCTCTGCCATATTCCGCCGCGTAGCCGTTGGTAATGATCTGAAACTCCTGCACCGCCTCCTGCGAAACCGTGGAACGAACCCCGTTGGTCGAATTGTCGGTGGCGTCAGCCCCATCCACATTGACCAGATTGGCCCGGGCCCGCTGCCCGCTCATATTCAGCCCCGAAGTGGGTGCCGCCCCGATGCTGGGCGCGTTGTCGCGCAGCACCTGCGAATCGGTCAGGGCAAAATTGATGTAATTGCGTCCGTTAATCGGAAGGTTGTCGATGCGGCGCTGATTGATGGTGTCGGTCGAAGAAGTACGTTGCGTCTCCACCAACTCGGCCGCCGAACTCACGTCAATCACTTCCTGCGTCCCCGCCACCGAGAGCGTAATCGGAATTTGCGCCTGCTGTCCCACCGTGATCGCAACCTCCTTCACGGTCGCCGTGCCGAAACCCGGCGCCTGCACCGTCACCGTGTACTGTCCCGGAGGCAGCAGCAGAATGTGGTACTGGCCCTCGGTGTTATCGGTTGTCGTGCGCTCCAGTGCCTTGGTCTCATCTCGCGCCGTAATGGTCGCGTTCGTCACCAAACCGCCCCTGGGATCTTTGACCGTGACATGCAGATCGCCCGTTGAAGCCCCCTGAGCCAGACCCAGAGCAGCCAGCATCACGACCACACACGCAACTGAAACCAGCTTTCGCACCATAAAGGTTTCTCCATAGACCGAAGGAGCTTGGGGTTCTCGCCATCGGCAGAGATCGCCCTTCGCAGGCAGGGTTTGAAGGAGCACTTTCAGGGAACCCGCAAATGCCGCACGGTTTTTACACCAGGAAGAGTGACTTAATCAAGCTAAATCACTGAGAGGAATTGGCTTAGTTAGCAACTGAGAACCGGGAACAAGGAATTGAAAACTGGGGTTTAATTCTTGCGTTCGATAGCGTAACTCTCATGCTTTGATGTCTTAAGCGCCCACGCCATGCGGGGCGTGTTGTGCGCAATGCCGAAGCGCCCCTGAGCATCGAGCAGGATCATCCCGCCGTGCCCGTTCACCCGATCTTTTAAATAGTTGATCGCCTCTGCCGCCACCCACTCCGGCAGGCTGCCAGTCGCTACCCGGTCAGCCGCCCACTTGGCCAGCACCAGCTTCATGATCGGCTCACCCCAGCCGGTGGTCGACGCAGCCGCAGTCTGATTGTCCGCGTAGCAGCCACATCCGATCAGTGAAGAGTCTCCCAGACGTCCCGGAGCTTTATTGAGCGTACCCCCCGTAGAAGTGGCCGCCGCAATGTTACCTTCGCTGTCAAGCGCTACGGCTCCTACGGTGTCGTGAGAAACTGTCGGCGCAAACAGATCGACCTTGGCATCCGCCGCCCGCGCCTGAAACTCCCGCAGACGCTCCACCTCTCTCGGAATGATCAGGTCTTCGTTTCGGCACAACGGAATGCCATGCTCCGCCGCGAACCGCTCCGCACCCTCCGCCACAAAATACACATGCGGACTGTCGCTTAGAATCTTCCGCGCCGCCCGCACCGGATTGCGCAACCGTTCCACACAGCCGACACCCCCAGCCCGCAAGGTCGCGCCGTCCATGATGAGCGCGTCCAGCTGTACTTTGCCGTCGCGATTCAGAAAGCTGCCGCGCCCGGCATCGAAGGTCTCGTCATCTTCCATGACGACCACGGCTTTCTCCACCGCATCCAACGAGCTCCCGCCCCGTTCCAGCACGCTCCAACCCACCGCCATGGCGTTGCGCACGCCATTCAGATGAGCTTCGACCATGTCATCGGGAATGGCCCACGCGCCGCCATGAACTACGAGAACAGGATCAGCCAAGAGAAGGCCTCGGAAGACAACTAGAAATCAGGATATCAGGGCGGCTGCAGGACTCGTTCCCTGACACCTGATCCCAAGATTGTTGAAGTGGCTTGAAAGGGGACTCCGAAAAGCAAAAGCCCCGGTAGCCATCCGGGGCTGGGAAACAACTTGAAACGATGTCTGCCAAACAGTTCAAGAATAGCTCAGCTACTTGTGGTGTCAAGGAGAAATGCGATGGTCGAGCAGCCGCGGAGGGCAAGGGAGTTGAACCCTAATGGCTGGCTAGCCACTCGAATGTTTGACAGACATCGTCCAGTACCCACTGGCAACACCCTCCAAACGCTGCCTGTACGAACCGATTGTATTGATTCAAACACTGCGGGAAGGTGCGCATAAAAACTAATTTGGGTTCTGAATCCAATTTGGGAAGAAATCTCTACGCTGCCTGCCCCGCCTTGTGCGGCACTGCGTCCACGCCTTCCGTCCGCGTCCAGGTATAGCGGATGCGATGGATCACCGTAATCGTCGACAGCACGGCGATCAGCCACAACACCGGCGCCATGCGATTGAACAGAGCTCCAATGATTACCAGCACCAGCCGCTCCGGCCGCTCCATAAATCCCACGCGGCAGGAGCCGATCAGCGATTCAGCCCGCGCACGGGTGTAGCTGACCATGATCGAGCTGACCATCACGAACGCCGTCAGCACCACGTAGAAGAAGCGATCGCCGCGAGCGTAGAACACCAGCAGCCCAAAAAATTGGGAGGCGTCGCTGTAGCGATCGATGACAGAATCGAAAAAACCGCCGAAGCGAGTCACCTGGTTGCTGGCCCGGGCTACGCGCCCATCGACCAGGTCGAAGAAGCCAGACCCTATGATCACCAGCCCGGCATAGCGGAACATCCGCGCCTGATTGTCGGCGTTGGCGTAGCCAAACAGGAAGGCCGCAATGGTATTCACCACCAGACCCAGGAAAGTGAGCACATTGGGATTGATCTGCGCCAGGGCAAGCCAGCGAACAATGGCATCGAGCAGCACTCCGCAGCCCCGCCCGAAGGCGCTCGTCCAGGTCATGCTCATGGAAGCCTCGTCACTTGGCTTCCGTCTGGTCGTGAATGGTAGTCAGGTTAAGAATTTCCATCTCGCGATTGCCATTGGGAGTGACCACGACCGCGCTGTCTCCCACTTTCTTATTCAGCAGGGCGCGGCCGATCGGCGAACTGGTCGAAATCTTGCCCGCGGTTACATCCGACTCTTCGCTGGTCACCAGCTTGTACTCGACCTCCGCATTCTTGGAGCTGTCATAGACCCGCACCGTTGAACCCAAGCCGACCTTATCTTTGGGAATATTATCCATATTGATAAGGGCGAGTTCGGCCATGCGCGCACCCAGCTGCCGGAGCCGTGCTTTCACGAACTCCTGACGCTGCTTCGCCATGTGATATTCGGCGTTCTCGCTGAGATCTCCCAGCGCAGCCGCTTTCTTGATTTCCTTGGGAAGCTCATAAACCAGCTCGTGTTCGAGCACGTTCATCTCTTCCTGCAATTTCCTTTTGATCTGCTCAGTCATGTGCCTGAGGATTATAAACCCGGGCGTCGGACCATGTGGGGCGGACACTCCTGTCCGCCGCCTTTGAAGTTGACTTTCCCAGAGGTCTTTCGCTACGACAGAAATCCCGGTCCGGCACCCGACAAGTAACAGATTCGAAACCACACCAACCCCAACAGCGGCGGACAGGTGTCCACCCCACCCCCGGTTCTAGATTGCCTTTCACGCCCGCTTCGGATAGACTAAAACAGTGCAGTTCTTCATTTGCCCTGCCCTCGTGGGTGTTCCCTCATGATCAGCGGCGACAATTTCCACATAGGCGATAAGGTCGTCTATCCCAATCATGGCGTTGGAGTTATCGAACAAATCAGCAGCCGGACCATCGGCGAGACTGTGGAAAAGTTCTACCTTCTGAAAATCAAGGCCAACAGCCTCAAAGTCATGGTCCCGTTCCATAACGTGAACACGGTTGGCCTGCGGCGTGTGGTCAAAAACGGCGAAATCCAGAAAATCGTCGATTTTCTTACGGATGGCGAATGTGACAACAATGCCGACTGGAAATACCGCTTCAAGGAGAATTCCGAGCGGATGCGTACCGGTTCTCTGCTCGAGGTTTCCGCCGTCCTGAAGGGCTTGCTCCTTCTGAACCAGTCCAAGCCTTTGTCATTCCGCGAAAAAAAGATGCTGGAACGGGCCCGCTACCTCCTGGTCAGCGAACTCGCCATGGCGAAAAACTGTGAAGAAGTCCTGATCGAGGAAATGCTCTCCAAAGCCCTCTCCAAGAGCAAACTCCGGTTCCCCGAAGCCTCAGATTTTGTAGCCTAGTTGCAGTCGTCGGTCGTCAGTCATCGGTCGTCAGCCAACCCAGAATCCACTTTTCACGCGGCTTGTTTACCCTCGTGAGAACCTATTGCCTTGATAAGGCCGCTCAGCATCCTTGCTATTTCAGCCGCAGAAGTTCCTAGCCGACAGACCGCAGTTTCCGAGAGGTAACCGAGCCGGCTGGCGATCGTAAGCTGCGTCTCCACCTCGAAGATCGACCCGCGGGCATGGTGCAGGAATAGCAGGAATTCCCGGTCTGTGCGGCGGCCTTTGCCCTCGGCGATATTGCTCGGAACTGGCACCGCAGCACGCCTCAACTGGCCAGCCAAACCATACAATTCCTCTCGTGGAAAACTACGAGTACACGAATAGATGTCCACCACCAGCTCAATGGCCCGTTGCCAGACCTTAATGTCGCGATAGGAACCGCTCATCGTTGCCCTCGAGTAGTCGGTGCGGTTGTAGCACGTTCGCGTACGTCTTGTCTGTGACCGATGAACAAACTCGAAGGTTGGCAAATGAAGTTGGGTCTGCTGACGACCGACGACTGAAGACTGACGACTCCTACTCCCCCATCCAGGCCCCATAAGGCTTCAACGATTCCACGTGATCGAAGACGATCTTCATGGCGGCCGTAATCGGCACCGCCAGGACCAACCCCATCGCTCCCCACAACCAGCCCCAAACCAGCAGCGCGATCGTCACCGCCAGCGGATTCAATTGCAAACGGTTGCCCAGGAATTTGGGGTAAAGCACGTTGAGCGCGATCAGATGCAGTCCCAGCACAATCATCACAATCACAATCGCGTTTCCGGAATCGATGTGTCCCATGCTCACGAAAATCGGCGGCGCCATCGCTAACACGACTCCAAGATATGGAACCAGGCTCAGGAATCCGCTGATAAACCCGATGAAATAGAAAAATGGCAGGTTCAGAATCCCGAACGCGATCGTGCTGGCCGTTCCCAGGAAGAGACCAATCAACAGATTGCCCACCATAAAGCTGCGAATCATTGCCGAGATAAGGCCCAGCGTGACATACGCCGTGTTGCGGTTCTCCAGCGAAAACAGCATCACCGTCGCCGAGCGGACATGGTGCTGCCAGCTCAGCATGAAATACACCAGGAAAGGCACGAAAGAGGCCGCCAGCAAGGCTTGCGAGAGCGAGCCAAACCCGCGGGTGAGAAGATCCTCCCAATTCGTGCCCGAACTCGGGCTCACCGCTTTCGCCGTCCCGGGCTCCGTCTCTCCCAGCGACTCCGCTTGTTCCCGCACCTGCGATATTTTCTCTCGAATGGTGTGCGCGTATTTCGAAAGGTCCTGCACAAAAATAATGGCCTGGTTCGAGGAGTAATACGCCAGTCCCGCAATCAGAGTAAGCAACAGGATCACAGCGACGGCGGCAGCCAGACCACGGGGCAACTGAAAGCGGATAAACAGCTCCATCACCGGCGCCAGGATGAACGCCAGCAACACCGACACCAGCATCACCGCCAGCACCAACTCTCCCCAATAGCAGAGACCCAGAATCGTGGCGATTCCGATCGCGGTGAACGCCCAATGCGGCTTCTGCGGCTTGGGCGGAGGCAAAACCAGAGCTTGCACCGGAGCCCGGTCGATCCCCGCCTCCTCAATGGCCATAGCGGTATCGTAGCCTAATCGCAAAAATGTGTATGCGACATATAATCGGCAGGTGCCTCATCACCAAACGGATGCGTCTCCGGCAGAACGCCCCCCCAGAATCCTCGGCCTGGATGTCGGTTCGAAGCGAATCGGTCTGGCCCTTTCCGATCCCCTCGGCATTACCGCTCAAGGATTAGAGACGCTTCACCGGCAAAACAAGCGCCTTGATTTCGTTAAGCTCGAGCAGGTCATTCGCGAGCATCGAGTTGCCGAGATCGTGATCGGACTCCCCTTGCGCATGGTTGGGGGCGAAGGCGTCCAGGCTGAGAAAATGCAGGCCTTTGCGGAAGAGATTCGTCGCCGCTTCCGCCTGCCCGTACATCTCTGGGATGAGCGCCTGACCAGCGCCCAAGCCCACCGGCTGCTCCGCGAAACCGACATGTCAATCAAACGCCGCGGGGAGGTCGTAGATCAAATGGCGGCCGTTCTGATTCTCCAGTCCTGGATGGATGCAAAAAGCGGTAACTGACAACCGGGAACTGACAACCGGGAACTAACTCCCAAAGTCCAACAACCACCGACTAACACCCAACGCCGATTCTTCATCTAAACTACCTCTAATTTGCGCAAGTTCCTGACCTTCGTGCTGCTCACCGTCCTCGGCGTAGGCGGCTGGCTGGCGTGGGCGCTGTTGACGCCCATCACGCCCGAGGGCCAGAAATTCGTCATGCTGCGCCCCGGATATTCCACTCGAAGAATTGCCGCTGAACTTGAGGCTGCGGGAGTCATCCGCAGCCGGCTGGGTTTTATCCTGTGGCAGCGCCTCCATCGCAAGCAATCTCTGAAAGCGGGTGAATACCTTTTCGACAAGCCGGCGAGAACTCTGGACGTTTATGGCCGCCTGGTGCGCGGCGACATTTACGTGCACACGGTCGTAATTCCTGAAGGCTTCACCATGTTCGACATCGCGCAAGCCATACAAGACGCCGGCTTGGGATCAAGCCAGGAATTTCTTGCCGTGACGCAGTCCAACACTGAGCTGATTTCAGACCTGGCTCCGGAGGCGAAAAGCCTGGAAGGCTACCTCTTCCCCAATACCTACGAACTTACTCGCACCCAGAGTATGAAGGACATCGCCGCTGCCATGGTGAAACAGTTCCGCCAGGTGGCGGAACAAATCGGGCTCACTACCGGCGGCAAAGGGACGGACATCCAGAAGACCGTAACCATGGCGTCGATAATTGAAAAAGAGACGGCGGTTCCCGAAGAGCGCGCCGTCGTGGCCAGCGTTTACTACAATCGTCTGGCGCGAAACATTGCCCTTCAGGCCGATCCCAGCGTCATCTATGCCGAGCTGCTCAACGGGAACTATGGCGGAACGCTGCATCATTCCGACATGAGTTTTCAGTCAGCCTATAACACCTACACTCACCCCGGCCTTCCGCCCGGCCCTATCGGAAATCCCGGCCGCAGTTCCCTCGAAGCCGCGCTGCATCCGGCGCAAACGGACTATTACTACTTTGTCAGCGACGGCAACGGTCATCATCGCTTCTCCCGCAGCCTCGAAGAACACAATCAGAATGTCGCCAAGTTACGGCAGGCCGTGCAAAAAAGGTAGCGTCTTCCAATCCTGCGTACGAGCCAGATGCTAATCTGGCACCCCCTCGGGCGTTTGGGCGCCCTTATTCGCATATACTTAACTTACTGGTGAACCCAACTGCCGCCTGAGGAATCCAATCCAGTCTTGATGCCTATTTCGTCGCGCTGCCGAGCCCTGTTGATTTTATTAGCCTTTCTTCCCCTGACCGGATGCCTGTTCCGGTCACGCCGGGTTGAACGCCAGATCAGCACCGCCCCGCTGAAGTCCGCTACCCAGGCGGAACTGATCGACTACCTGAACTCCCAGGCCGCCAAAATCAAGAGTTTGCAGGCGACCGTCGACATCGACACCTCAGTGGGCGGGGTCAAGAAGGGCAGGGTCACCGATTATCAGCAGATCCGGGGATACATCCTGCTGCGCAAGCCCGCCATGCTGCGCATGATCGGTCTGCTCCCCATCGTGCGTAACAAGGCCTTTGACATGGTGAGCGACGGGCGCGACTTCAAACTCTGGATTCCGCCCAAGAACCGTTTCGTGATCGGCCGCAATGACATCGAGACCCATAATCCCGATCAGCCCATGGAGAACCTGCGTCCCCAGCACATTTACGAAGCTCTGATTCTGCGCGAAGTTGACCCCAATAACGAAATCGCAGTCATGCAGAACAGCTTCGAGATCGTTACGGACGGCAGGAATCACCAGGTGCAGCAGGCTGACTACGAAATCGAAGTTATCCGGAGGGGTGACCGCGGCTGGTTTCTCTCCCGCAAGATCATCTTCAGCCGCACCGACCTCCTGCCCCACCGCCAATACGTCTACGATCAGGACGGAAACCTGGCCACGGACTCGAAGTACGAAGGCTATAAGGACTACGATGGCATCAACTTCCCCTCCCAGATCGAAATCTGGAGGCCGCAGGAGGAGTACGACATCACCCTGACCATCGTGAAGCTGCAACTGAATGAGCCGCTCCCCGATGACAAGTTTGCGCTAGACCAACCCCCCGGCGCCCAAATCGTGCACCTGGATCAGCCCCAGGCCAGCCGGGTAAATGGTACGGACCCAAAGTAGTGATGCGGCAATTAGCAATTGGCAATTAGCATTCTGTACTGAAGACCGTCACCGAGAGCGATGGCTAGAAGCCAGAAGCTAGAAGCCAGTAGCTGCTTTTCTGACGACTGCCCATGATGAACAAAATGATCGTCGCCAACCTGGTACACCGGCCCATCCGGTCGCTGATCAGCATCGTGGCGATTGCGCTCGAAGTCACACTAATCCTGTTAATCGTCGGACTGTCTGTAGGCATGTTGAATGACGCCCGGCAACGCCAGGCCGGCATCGGCGCCGACGTGATCGTGCAGCCGCCCAACACTTCCTTCATGGCTGGCGTCAGCAATGCCCCAATGTCGATCAAGATCGGCGGGGTACTGGAGAAACTGCCCCACGTCAGCGTGGTGGCGCCGGTGATCTGGCAGCTCACCACCACCAAAAATCTCGAGGTCATTTACGGGATCGATCTCAAGAGCTTCGAGGCCCTGGTCCCGTTTCACTATTTGCACGGCGGCCCGTTTCAGGGTCCAAACGACTGCCTGGTGGATGACTATTTTGCCCAGTCCCAGCATATAAAGGTCGGCTCGACCATCGAGATTCTCAATCACCCGTTTCGAGTCGCGGGCATCGTGGAGCATGGCCGGGGGGCGCGCAAGTTTTTACCCATGAGCACCCTGCAGGATCTGATTGGCAGCGAAGGCAAAGCCTCGGTGTTCTACGTGAAGCTGGATGATCCGGCAAACGCCGACGCGGTCGTGCAGGAAGTAAAGAGCGTGCCGGGGCTGGAGAACTATTCCGCGCGCTCCATGCGCGAATACCTTTCCATGATGACCGTGAACAGCTATCCCGGCCTGTCCACGTTCATCAATGTGGTCATCGGCATTTCCGTGGTCATCGGCTTTATCGTCATTTTCCAGGCCATGTACACCGCGGTGATGGAACGCACCCGCGAAATCGGCATCCTGAAATCCATTGGGGCCTCGAAGTTCTACATCGTAAACGTGATCCTGCGCGAGACGATCCTGTTGGCCATCGGCGGAATTATCCTCGGCGTCTTGGTCAGCCTGGCGGCAAGAGCCGGCATCAAGTACCGCCTGCCCACTCTGCCCGTAGTCGTCACCGGCGGATGGATCCTACGGTCCACCGGCATCGCCATCGTGGGCGCCATCCTGGGAGCGCTCTACCCCGCCTACAAAGCGGCGCAGAAAGATCCTATCGACGCGCTGGCGTACGAATAGAGCGGACGTCGGGCGTCAGACCTCAGACCCCACCCACACCCTTTCATCCTGAGCGGAGTGGCTGCTTCGCTACGCGAAGCCGCTGCGTAGTCGAAGGACCCCTATACCCTCCTGTGACTCTGCCTCCGAGGGCGGCATTTCACCACCAAAGGACGAAAGACCGTGCCGGGCATAGGGGTGCTTCGACGCAGAAGAGCGGTCGCAAGCGACTTTTCTTCCTCGCTCAGCATGACGACGTGGGTGGTTCGTAGCAACGCGTGCGTTTTCCTCGACAATCAACGGAATAAGTACTGCTTGCACAGCTTCTCCACAAGAATCTCGTTCCGGTATATTCAAAGCAGCGGCTTTCAGCCTCACAATTCCTGCGGACAGTTGTGCCTCCATCCATGACCGAATCCAGCGACTTCAAGGAAACCGTCAAACAGCAGGCGGACATCGTTCGCATCGTGGGCGACTACGTCAAGTTGAAGAAAGCTGGGGCGCAAAATTACTCCGGGCTCTGCCCGTTTCATAACGAGAAGACGCCGTCATTTTCGGTCCACGCCACGCGGCAGTTTTATCACTGCTTCGGCTGCGGCGTTTCTGGCGACGTTTTCAGTTTCGTGCAGAAGGTTGAGAACATCACCTTCCCTGAAGCTGTGAGGACAGTGGCGCAGAAGCTGGGCATTGCGCTGCCCAAGATCAGCTACTCGAGTCCGGCGGAGGCAAAAGAAGCGAAGCTCCGCACCGTGCTGCTTGATGTGCACGAGCGCGCTTGCGCCTTCTTTCAGGAATATCTGAGGCGGCCGGAAGGCTCGCATGCCCGCGAATATCTGGCGGGACGGGGATTGAACGACGACGTGATCAAAACCTTCCGCATCGGCTTCGCCCCGGACTCGGGATTTATCCTGCGCGACCGGATGAAGGGCGAGTTCGAAGAAGAAGTGTTACGGGAAAGCGGGCTGTTCTCGTGGAAACAGGAAACCGGACGTCAGCCCTCGGCCGGCAGCCCTCAGCAAAACGCAAGGTCCCTCGACTCCGCTCGGGATGACACTCGCGCTGACAAGGGTGGGGCGGGGACGCAAGGTGATCTGGCGTCCAGGGATGTTAAGCCAACGACCAACGACCAAGGGCCAACGACCGCCTCGATGTATTCCAAGTTCCGCAACCGCGTCATGTTTCCGATCACGAATGAAGCCGGCCGAGTCATTGCTTTCACCGGACGCACCCTTTCAGCCGATGAGAAGGCGGGACCCAAATATTTGAACTCGCCCGAGACTGCGATCTATTCAAAGTCGCGTCTGCTGTTCAATCTGGATCAGGCGAAGGAAGCCATTCGCAAGCTTGACTACGCCATCCTGGTCGAAGGGCAGATGGACTGCATTTCGGTCTTTGCCGCCGGCTTTCACAACGTGATTGCCAGCTCCGGTACGGCCTTTACCGAACTCCAGGCCAGGCTGTTGGCGCGATTTACGAAAAACGTCGTGGTCAACTTCGATCCGGACACGGCTGGCGCCAAGGCTACCGAACGCACCCTGGGCCTGCTGGTCGAAGACGAATTTCAGGTAAAGGTCCTGACCCTGGAGTCGGGATTCGATCCCGACCTGTTTATCCGGCGCAAGGGAAAAGATGCCTACGCTGGCGCGCTCAGAAATTCGCAAAAATACTTTGACTACCTCATCGAAAGGGCGCGAGCCCAATTCCCTGTGCGCAGCGCCGAAGGCAAAGTGAAAGCGGTGAACTATCTGCTGCCTCACATCCAGCGCGTTCCCAGCCGCATTGTTCGCGATGAACTGGCGCGGGAGATGGCACAGAAGCTCGGCATCGACTCGTCTGTTCTGCGGCAGGAGTTGAAACATGCCGCCGCCAGCCGGTCCACCGCCAGCCTGAAGGCCCCGGCGGAGGCGCAAATCACGGATGCCGAAAAAATACTGATCCGGGCCCTGGCTTCGGCCACCGAAATCCAGACCTCGGAAACCCATCTCTCCGCCCGCGAAGGTGTCGAGGAGGAATTTGACCCCTGCCGCCAGGCCCAGTTCGTCCTCAAAAGCGAGGGCCTGCATCAGGGAGTCGCTGCGGAATCGCTCATCGAAGTTCTGCTTAAGTCGGAGGCGACTCATGTCACCGATCTGCCCTTGCCGGAAGGCGAACGCAACCTGCTGGCCTCCATTCTGATGAAGGATGACGAAGAGCTTACCGCCGAACGACTGGAGGGCGCGGTGCGGGCTCTGCGGCGCATCCAACTGAGGAGGAAGCTGGAACGGGTGCAGCGCGAGCTGCAAACTGCACGCGGGCAGGACGCCAGCCAATTGCAGGCCCTTTTAGAGGAAAAGATGCGGCTCAAACGGGCCTTAATGGATCCCAGCCTGACCGACGACGGTCCCGCGGCCCGCTCCGCATAAAGGCCCAAAACACTATGAAACTAAATAGGGTAGGGGGACATCTAAACGAGGAGTTGACGGGAACATGGGCGGGGTGTGTCAAAAATCGGCCGACCGCCGATATCCACGAAACCCATCCGATGCTATAATTCGAAGGTTTGTGCCCGGCGCGCAGCTCGCCGCTTCACGTTCCCACCGCTAAAAAACGCTCTCTGTCCTTTCCGTAGGACGAAAAGAAGGTAATCCGTCTTGGCTCTTGACGACAAGTACGACGACATTAAAAAGCTGATCGACACAGGTAAAGAGAAGGGATATCTGACCTATGACCAGGTCAACGACCTTATCCCGCACGACGTGCACTCTCCCGAGGACCTGGACGATCTGCTGACCACCATTGGTACCCAGGGCATTGACGTGCTCGAGGGACCGAAGCTTCCTTCCTCCGCGCTCGATAAGAAGTTCGAAGAAGAAGGAGAAGTCGGCGAGGACGTCGAACTCGACCTCACTCCCGGCGCTCTGGAAAAAACCAACGACCCCGTCCGCATGTATCTGCGCGAGATGGGCACAGTGCCGCTGCTCACCCGCGAAGGCGAAGTTGAAATCGCCAAGCGCATCGAGCGCGGGCAACTCCGGGTACTGAAAGCGCTCTCGCGCTCTCCGATCGTGATCAACGAACTGCTGGCGATGGGCGAGGACCTCAAGAAGGGCGTCCGCTCCATCAAGGAAGTGGTCACCTTCGACGAGGAAGAGATCACCGATGAGATTCTCCAGAACCGTCTGAAGGAGTTCACCGGGAAGATCGATGACCTGGCCAAGGCCTACAAGAAGGCCAGCCAGTTGATCGAGAAATTCGCCACCGTCTCGCAGAAGAAGCGCCCCAAAGATTACCGCCGTGCTCGCCTGAATCTGGCGCGCGCTGTAGTAGCCGTTTCCCTTTGCGTCCGCAAGCTGGGCTTTACCAATGCCGAGCGCAAGCGCCTGATCGACCGCGTGAACAAAACGGTCGACACCATGCGCTCACTCGACCGGCAATCCCAGAACCTGGAACGCAAGGCGGAAGCTACCCGCAGCGAGGACCAAAAAAAAGAATATCGCCGGCAGTCACGCTCCGTCCGCTCTGAACTGGAGAAACTGGAGGGCGAAGCAGGAGTTTCCTTTCAGGAGCTCAAGCGCACCCAACGGGAAATCATCCAGGGGGACATGGATGCGGAGCAGGCCAAGCGAGAGCTGATCGAGGCCAACCTCCGCTTGGTGGTCTCCATTGCGAAAAAATACACCAACCGCGGTCTGCAATTCCTGGACTTGATCCAGGAAGGCAACATCGGTTTGATGAAGGCCGTCGACAAGTTCGAATACCGCCGCGGCTACAAGTTCTCGACTTACGCCACGTGGTGGATTCGGCAGGCCATCACTCGCGCTATCGCCGATCAGGCCCGCACCATTCGCATCCCGGTGCACATGATCGAGACCATCAACAAGCTGATCCGCACTTCGCGGCAGTTGGTGCAGGAGCTGGGTCGCGAACCCACGTCGGAAGAAATCGCCAAGCGCATGGATATTCCAGTAGCGAAAGTGCGCAAGGTGTTGAAAATTGCACAGGAGCCTATCTCTCTTGAAACGCCGATTGGCGAAGAGGAAGATTCGCATCTGGGCGACTTCATCGAAGACCGCGCCGTGGTCTCGCCTGCCGAGGCCGTGATCAACGTCAACTTGAAAGACCAGACTTCGCAAGTGCTGCGCACGCTCACGCCGCGCGAAGAGAAAGTCATCAAGATGCGTTTCGGTCTGGAAGACGGTTCGGAGCACACGCTCGAGGAAGTAGGCCAGTCGTTCGCTGTAACCCGCGAACGCATTCGCCAAATCGAAGCGAAGGCGTTGCGCAAGTTGCGGCACCCATCGCGTTCGCGAAAGTTGCGGGCGTTCCTGGATGGAGTACGCGACTAGAGCTTCGACAGCATGGATTATGGATTAGGGCGCGGCTTCGGCCGCGCTCTTTTTTTTGCCAGGAGTTTAGCCGTTGACCCTATACCTAGATATAAGGTTCACTATTCAACTCATGAGGATAGGAGAACTAGCGGAGAGAGCCGGAGTCAACGTTCAGACCATCCGCTTCTATGAGCGGAGACGAATCCTGCGGGAACCGCCAAGAAATTCTTCTGGCTACCGCTCATATGGCAACGGCGATCTGGAGAGCATCCGCTTTATCCGGCAGAGTCAGGAACTCGGTTTCACCCTGAAAGAGATCGAGCAACTGATGAGGATGCACGCCGCTGCCACCGAAGCATCATCCGCCGCCATCAGGAGATCGCGCGAGTGGCGTGATATCGCTCGCCTCACCCGGACGAGGCTGCAGCACATCGAACAGAAGTTGCTTCTGCTGAAGACGATGAGGGCGCAACTGCTTTCCATGCTTCAACGCCTTGAGACGGCGAATTCGAACCGCTGTCCGGCCTCCCCTGCCCCTGCGAAAAAGCGGCGAATGTAGGAAGCAACGACCGCCCTTATCCCCCCGCCGTCCAGTTATTTCTTGACCCTATACCTAGGTAGAGCCTGCACATTGGAGTTGGAGAGAATCATCGTGACTGCCAACTCTGCTTTCCTCTCGAAGAGCAACCGGACCTGGATCTTTGCCTGTACTGCCCTGGCTTTGCTGATTGCCTTTGCCGTGTGGCGCACAGCAGAGAAGGCCATGAAGATGGAATCGGCCTCCGCTGCCGGACCTTCTACGTTCGAGTCGCTCAAGCCCGGAGACCTGACTAAAGTCGTCTTGCAAGTTACGGACTCATCGCCCCGCCAAACCATTCACGGGAGACTCCTCGAGAAACGTACTGAAACTGTTTACGTGCGTACCGGCACAGTAGTTGAAGCGGACTACGACAACAGCACTTTGTTCGTTATGGGGAAGGTGAAAGACGTTCATCCCGAGGCGGTCCTGCACATGACCGGAACCGTCACATCCAGTCACGCCATTCATGCGCGGCAGATTGTCCTGCTGACGCAATATGTCCAGGTGCGATAAGGCACGCGCATGACCGCGTATGTTGTTGGCAGTGCTGTGGGGTGGATCGCCGCGATCCTGACCGGTTTCGAAATTGCTCTTCCCTACCTGATACGGCGCCTTTCACTTTCCCAGCCTCCGACCCTCTCGCCAATCCATCCTTCAACCTACCTGGGAAGGATGTGGCCGCATTATTGGGTGGGATACTTGCTTGTAGCTCTCTCTCTGCTGCACGCGTTCACGGTCATGGGAGGACCAGTCCGCGGCGCCAACGCAACCGGCATCTGGGCGGCAACCGGCGCTCTGTTGCTCTTGTTTCTTCAGGTATCGCTGGGTCTCTCTTTGCAAAGCAGTCGCGCAACCAGCAGAAGAATGCTCAAACGATGCCACTTCTGGGTGATGTTGGCGATTGCTGGCTTTCTGGTATTGCACATCGCGCTGAACGCCGCTTAGCGAGCGCGCTTGTTCATATGCCACCGAACTCAAAGCTGTTTTTCGATCCGTGTTCATCCGCGAAAATCCGTAGTCAATAATTTCTTCTGAATTTTCTCCGCTTTTTCCTTCCCTTTCCACAAGGAAGTCTCATCCTCCACAGTTTTCGCACAACTCAACCTCAATTTTCAGTTGCGATTGATTCGCGATTCGCGCAAAGTGCTCGCAGTGCAAACGTGAGATGCATTGAGCCTGCTCGCGACTTGTCGCAGAGCTGGCGGTAACCGGTGGTTCTCGAGGGTGAACCACCGGGAGGGTTTTCAGAAATGCGCTTCGGTGCATTCCGGAGAACTCGGGCGTTGCGGCCTCCTCAGAGAGTCCTTCCCTAAAAAGCTGGACTGGTGCCGCCGCTTACGCAATCGCCTCAGGCCAGTGTCAGCGGATCTAGTATTCGCCGATTGATTGCCGCCGGGTGTTTCAGCGAACGTGCGCTCTTTCGGGAGCGCGGTTTCCTGAATTCACAATTCGTCGCTTAACGCGGTGAAACCGGCTGGCGTCACACTCACGAGCGATGCGGCCCAGGTGGCTGGCCTGGGCCGCATTTATTTTGGAATTCGTCCTCCCGCAATTTTTCAGCGGCGCGACACCGATAAGTAAATGAAAAATCGCCAAGGTCCCGCATCTCCACCATCTCGCTCTTGATTATTCGCTTTTTATTCTCCTATACTTGAGAGCACGTATGCCGCCGAAAAAAATCCGCTTGTTCCCGGTTTTCCTAGGACTTCACTTCCCGTCCACAAGCACTTCGCGGCTACTATCGCGTTCGCGCTTCACTGCTGATTTTATTTACAGGTAAAAAGATCTTGGCCACCACCGACTACAGTCTCGCACACAGCCTGCCCGCCAACGTGGAAGCCGAACGCTCCATTCTCGGCGCCATCCTGCTGGATAATTTTTCTTACAACCAGGCTGCCGAACATCTCAAGCCGGAAGATTTTTCTCTCGACTCCCATCGCCGCATTTACACCCGCATGATGGACCTCGCGGAATCTTCGCGGCCTATCGACATGATCACCCTGGTCGAAGAGTTCGACCGTCACAAGGAACTCGAGGCCATCGGCGATGTTGGCTACATCTCAGGCCTGGTTGACGGCGTCCCTGACCGCCCCAGCATCGAGCATTACATCAAGATTGTTCGCGACAAGGCCCTGTTGCGCGGACTGATCCACACCGCCAATTCCGCCATCGCCCGCGCCGCTGATCAGAGTGATCCTGCTGAAGAAGTTCTCAACGACGTCGAAGCCGCCATTCTTCAGCTTTCCGAAAAACGCATCGGCCGCGGCTTCATGGGCGTACAGGAGATCGTGAAGGAATCGTTTGGCTCGGTCGACGCGCTGTTGCAAAAAGGCCAACGCATCACCGGCCTCGCCACGCACTACACCGATCTCGACGAGATGACCAGTGGCCTGCAACGCTCCGATCTCATCATCATCGCGGCGCGGCCCTCCATGGGCAAGACCGCCTTCGCCATGAACATCGCTGAGAATGCCTCCATTGAAGATCAGAAAGTGGTCGGCATGTTCTCGCTCGAAATGTCGCGCGAAGCTCTCTTGCTGCGGCTGCTGTGCTCAAAGGCACGCGTGGACTCGCACAAGATGCGCACCGGTTCATTGTGGCGCGACGATATGGACAAAGTCGTGCATGCCATGGAGCAACTGGCGCACGCGCCTATTTTCATTGATGACACACCCGGCATCAGCCTGAGCGAAATGCGCGCCAAGGCACGTCGCCTGCAGCAGTCGCAGGGTAAGCTCGATTTGATTATCGTGGACTATCTCCAGCTCATGTCGGGCGGTAGCCGGCGCTATGAAAACCGCACCCAGGAAGTCTCCGCCATCTCGCGCGGGCTGAAGGGGCTGGCCAAGGAACTCAAGGTGCCGGTGGTGGCCCTCTCCCAGTTAAGCCGCGCCCCGGAAAGCCGGGGCGGCGATCACCGTCCTCAACTCGCCGACCTTCGCGAATCGGGATCGATCGAGCAGGACGCCGACGTCGTCGCCTTCATCTTCCGGGAAGAGGTTTACAAGCCCGACGAACCTGAACTCGACGGCGTGGCCGAGATCATTATCGCCAAGCAACGCAACGGCCCCACCGGCCGGGTCAAGATGGCTTTCGTCAAGCGGTCCACCCGCTTCGAGTCCATGGCACAGGACGGCATGGGGATCGACGAGTAGCCGAACCCACGCCAACCCTACATACAACTCCACTGCCACATACTGTGGAAAGCTTGTGGAAGCGATGGCCTATTTCATCTGGGAACGCGCTTGTTGACAATTGACGAACCGGGCATCGGCGGCCGGTAGTCTTATAACCCCCGTAGATGGCGTGACTTAGCTATCTGTCTCGCGGCCAATCCCGCACTTCGACCCCGCTATAGCGATTTGTACCAGCTTTGGGATTTGCACATCCAGAGGGACACTGCCCTAATGTTTACGGCTCATTCTTCAAACTTCGAGCGTCAAACTTCGAGGCCAAAAAACGAAAGCGCCCCAGACCCAGGTTTGAGTCTTGGGACGCCCGTCGAACAGCCCTCCCCCAGAACTGCTCAAATGCAGCCTAGATTTCTTTCCGCCGAACGTAAATGGCCCCGTCGTGCCAACCAACCGGCACCTCTGGGCTACGAGGGCAAGCGGCAAGCACGGAAATAAACGTCGCCAGGCTGTGGACGGTCAGGAGGGGAATTTGAAATCGAGAACAGATTCTTAGAGGCTGAGGCCCCGCATCTCCCAGCATCTTGCATGCGGAGCCTGAGCCACGACCACGCACGCATTCTGTCACCGCCAGAAATCCAGCGGTCCAAAGACCGGTCAGAGTCGGTTTACCGACGCCAACCGGGCGCCACGCACCGCACCTAGACCCATCTGCATGCTGAGGTAACCAGCCCGATGAACACCGGCGGTCGTGTTTCCCTAACGCTCTCACGGCAAAGTGCCGATTAACTGCTTCGGAGCCCTGCAAGATGGCTTCCGATGCCCCGCGTTCCTTGTCCAGGACCGCACGAACCTCGAGCCCGAGCGAAACCTATGACCCGAACTGCGACCCTCATGCGTTCTCTGACCTTGCCGCCGGCAGCTTTTGTCCGTTCGTTGTTCTCGCGTCGCGAAGCCCCGCCGTCTACCGACCCCCGGCATTCCGACGTCCCCCTGCTGCGTTGCGCGGAAATCGCGGCGGTGTATCACAGCCAGCGCGTGGCCGGCGACTTCTACGAATTCCTGCGCGTCGGTCCGTCGCGCGTGCTGTTCGGCCTGTTCGACCTGGCTGGCCGCAGGGAAGACACGCGAGAAATTCTGATCGCGGCGCAGAATATTTTTCGCAGTCTTGCCCCTGAATTGTTTGCGGGCAAGGATTTTAACGAAGCCGAGGCGATGGTAAAGCTCTGCCACGAGATAAACCTCACCATCCTGCAGGTTGCCGGCGCCATTCGCAGCTGTCCGGCGTTTATCGGCTGCTACAACGAAGATCTCGGCACCGTCTGCTATACCAATGCCGGCCACATACCCGCCTTGCTGCGAGACGATTCCGGAATCACGCAACTGGAGGCCAGCGGCCTGCCGCTCGGCATCTTTTCCCACGCCACGCAGAGTGCCTCCACCTGCGCGTTGGAGCCCGGAGCGGCGCTTTTGCTCGTTTCCCGCGGGATTGTCGAAGCCGAGCACAACCACCAGGAATTCGGACTGGAAGGTGCGAAGAAAAGTTTTCAGGGAGCGTCCGCGCTCACCGCGCGGAACTTGTGTCTGGCCATTCTCGAATCCGCCGGGCAATTCCTGGAGGGTACACCGGCTCAGAATGACGTCACCGCGCTAGTGCTCCTCCGCCACGGCAACACCGGCCAGAATGAACGGCGTTCATGAGGACGAAAGCCTACGGCGTCACCGGCAAAAAGAAATAAAACACTGACCCACAGCCCAACTGGCTGGTGACGCCGATCTTGCCGCCATGCGCTTCCACAATCGCGCGCGCGATGGCCAATCCCATCCCCGTGCCCTGTACCCGATATCGCTGGTTCTTACCGCGATAGAATTTGTCGAAAATTAAAACCTGCTCCATATCGTCGATGCCCGCTCCCTGATCGGCGACGCTGATCTCGAGATTGGCGCCTTTCAATTCTGCTGTAACCCGGATGGGAGATTCGGGCGGTGAATACTTCGCGGCATTCTCCAGTAACTGCACCAACACTTGCTTGATGCGCTCGGGATCGAGTCGTGCCGTAATCTCCGCCGGCACCCTGATTTCCATGGGATGTTTCCCCAGAGTTTGTTTCACCTCTCCCACCGCGGTCTGCAGCAGGTCAAGCACGTGACAAGTCTGCAGATCGAGTTGAAATTCGTGGGACTCGAGTTGTGCCACCTCCGCCGCCTCGCCCACTAGGCGGTTCAAGCGATCGCTTTCTTCGTTGATCACCGTCATCAGTTCCTGGCGATCATCCGGACTCAGCCCGGGCGTCGAGAGCAGGCTGGTGATCGAGGCCTTGATCGAAGTCAACGGCGTGCGAAATTCGTGGGTGACGGAATCGAGAATCGCGGAACGCAGGCGTTCGCCTTCACGCGCCGCTTCCGAGCGGGTCAGCGTCTCCACCGCATTGGCGCGTTCGATCGCAATGGCGATTAAACTTCCGATGGCCGCCAGGGTTTGCCGGGAAAGATTTCCCGCCACTCCGATCGCTCCTACCGTCCTCACCCCCATTTTGAGCGGTGTGTAACTGAGGTTGCGGGCGGCGTCGACCATGGGCTCGCCCCGCGCAATGATGGACTTGAGCTGCTCCACATCCAGTTCGGGTACATCGATGCCGGATCGATAAATGTTGCCTTTGTCCGGCACGTAAACCACCGCCGCGGCCACGCCGAACGATTCCACCACATGATGCGGAACCGCGTTCAGTAACTGCAGAACGTTGTCAGTCGTGAGTAGTTGCTGACTGAAGCTGTAAAGCCGTTCCAGTTCGCGCCGCCGGCCCACGGCCTCGTCCGCCTGTCTTCGCGCCCGGTCG
Source organism: Terriglobia bacterium (assembly GCA_963822555.1). Classification (GTDB taxonomy): domain Bacteria; phylum Acidobacteriota; class Terriglobia; order Terriglobales; family Acidobacteriaceae; genus JAIQFF01. Next base: position 1,253,351 of record CAWGHY010000001.1, on the reverse strand, counting down.
GACAATTCACTGGCGATCACGGCGGTAGTGATCAAGGCGAAGAGCGCGACCCAGTTTTGGGTATCCGCGATAGTAAAAGTGCCGGTCGGCGGCAGGAAATAATAGTTGAATGCCGCCGCCGCCAGGAATGCGGTGAACAGTGAGTACCGCAACCCCCAAACCGCGGAGACGATTAGCACGGAAACCAGAAACGTCAGCGCAACTGTGGTGGGGTTCACATGAATCACTTTGGTATAAACCCGCACCACGAGGAACAGCGCCGCCGCGCATGCGGCAAAACGCCCGATCACTCTGATTGCTGGCTGATTCACGATCAGCGATTGTAGCCGATATCGACAAATTGAACGGCGTCCACGACAATAGGCGGCAATGGCCAAAACTCCAGAACAATGGCTGGAAGAAGCTGCGCCGGAAAAGCGGGGCGGCACGCTTAAGCTTTTTCTCGGATACGCGCCCGGCGTGGGAAAAACCCACAGCATGCTGAGCGAAGCCATCCGGCGCAAGAGCCGCGGCGAAGATGTTGTCATCGGCATTATCGAGACTCATGGCCGCAAGGGCGTGGTTGAACTTGCCTCCAAGCTTGAAACCGTCCCCAGGAAAAAACTCGAATACAAAGGCACGATCTTCGAAGAGATGGATCTCGACGGCATTCTGGCCCGCAAGCCCGCCGTGGTGCTGGTCGATGAACTGGCCCACACCAACATCGAAGGCAGCCGGCATCACAAACGTTACGAAGATGTTCTGGAGCTGGTGGACAACGACATTTGCGTCCTGACTACCATGAACGTCCAGCACCTAGAGAGTGTCGCTCCCAGCGTGCAGAGAATCAGCGGCGTCACGGTGAGGGAGACTGTTCCCGACTGGGTGATGAAGCGGGTACAGGAAGTAGTCATGGCCGACCTTACGCCCGAGGCCCTGCAGACTCGCATGCGCCGCGGGGATATCTATCCCCTTGATCGCGTCGAGAAAGCGCTCTCCAATTTTTTCCGCCCTGGAACTCTGATCGCGCTCCGTGAACTGGCTCTGCAGGAAGTTGCCCAGGAGGTCGACCGCAGTCTCGAAACTTACCTCGACAAAGAGGGCGGCGAACGCAACCTTGGGATACGCGAAAGATTCGCGGTCGCCATCAGCTCCAACCCCGCCGCGCAACAGCTCATCGCCCGCGCCGCCCGCATGGCAAAGAGGCTGGACGGAGAACTATACGTTGTCTACGTGGATATTGGAGTCGATGATAACGAAGCCAACCAGAAATCCCTCGCCTCCAACATTCGCTTTGCCGAGGCGGTCGGCGCCCAGGTGGTCAAACTGAAGTCGCCAACGGTGGCCAAAGCGGTCGCCGGATTTGTGCGCGAGAAGCACATCACCCAGGTTGTCTTCGGCCACTCCGCGGTAAAAGGCTGGAAGCGCTACTTGTATCTGAATGCCATCCACAAGTTTCTCCGGGACGCGCCACCCGTGGATGTTCACATCGTCACCCAGCAATCCTCCTGAACATGGCCGATAAAAAACGCATCCTGGTGGTGGACGATGAGCCGCAGATCACCCGTGTCCTGCGCACCGCCCTGACCGGCAGCGGCTACGAAGTCCGCACCGCCGACGACGGACACAACGGCCTGCGATCGGCGCGCGAATGGCTGCCCGATCTCGTAATCACCGACGTTTCCATGCCAAACGTGAGTGGCATCGAAATGTGCCGCCAGCTTCGCGCCGAATCTCCCGTGCCTATCATCGTGCTGTCGGTAAAAGGCGAGGAAAAAACCAAAGTGGAAGCACTCGATGCCGGCGCCGACGACTACGTCACCAAGCCGATCGGCATGGACGAGCTGCTGGCCCGTGTGCGCAGAAATCTGGCGCGCACCCAACCCACCGAGAATGGCAGCAAGCAAACCATCGCCATCGGCGACTTCAAAATCGATGCAGACGCCTTCCGGGTGGTGGTGCGAGACACCGAAATCCGGCTTACGCCCAAGGAATTCGAACTCCTGCTCTATCTCGCGCGGCACGCCGGACGCGTAATCACCCATCGCGCCCTCCTGCTTGCCATCTGGGGACCCAATAGCCTGGAGCAGCCGGAACACCTGCGCGTTCTGGTCGGACAACTCCGCAAGAAGATAGATACCGCGGAGACGCCCCACTACATCATCACCGAGCCCTGGGTTGGTTACCGCTTCGAACCCACCGGCGAGCCCCAGTAGATTTTGGTCATCCCGAGCAAAGCTCTGTCATCCTGAGCGCCAACTCTGTCATCCTGAGCGCAGAATGAAGCCCGCGCGGGCTTCATTCGGAGTCGAAGAGCCTGCCCCGAGCGAAGTCGAGGGGAACCCCTACCGTGCAACCGAACTCGGCAGACCGGGAGTTCGCCAGCTCTTGACTGCCCCCGGCCATAACCCAACTCACGTCCATTGAATCGCTTACCCATCTTTATGAACTTTTTATGGACTTCTTATACAAAAGTTACGCCCCAGGTTATCCAATACTGCTGAGGGATCACAATGATTCACTGGCAGACAGTGGCGAGCCCAGCAATCTTGGTTGCCCTCTCGGCGTGTGTTTTAGGCGCGGGCTTCATGGTTTATTTCCTGACCGCGCTGACTCTCGAGGAAAGAAGAATGCGCGCCGAGTACGCCATGCGCCGTCCTGGACTACACTCTTCAGCAGCCGTAGCGTCGGTGGACGCCCCGTACTTCGAGGCGGCCGTAAATTCCGCCGCCCATCTGGCGATCGGAGTCGTCAGAATTACCACCGCTCTCGCCTCGGATGTCGGCCGCGATCCAGGCCAAGCCTCGGTTGACCGCCTTCGCGCCTTGGCCCTCGACCCGCCTCGGCAGGGATTAGGTTTCACCGCCGAACGCCGTTACCGCTCAGTCTGACGGTAAGCACGACCGGAGAACAAGAGATGCGAGACGCCATCTTCGTAGCAGTCACTGTTGTCTTTTTTCTGCTTTCCATTGCGTATGTCAAGTTCTGCGATCGCATTCGCTGAGGTGAAATGCCATGGATGTTGAATCGATCGTCATGCTGATCGTAAGTGCGGGGCTGATGGTCTATCTGCTTTACGCCCTGTTGCAACCGGAGAAGTTCTGAGTCCGAGGCTCCCATTCCAATGACCGTAAATGGCTGGCTCCAGATCATCGTTTACCTCGTCGTGCTATTGGCCATCACCAAGCCGGTGGGCGTCTTCATGGCGCGCGTGTTCAGCCGGGAGCGCACCTTTCTCGACCCCGTATTGCGTCCGTTCGAGCGCCTCATATATCGGCTGACCATGGTGGACGAAGAACACGAGATGCGCTGGACGGAATATGCCTTCTCCATGCTGCTGTTCAGCTGCGTTTCCATGCTGCTGCTTTACTTGATCCAGCGCACCCAGCAGTTGCTACCATGGAATCCGCAGAAGTTCGCCGCCGTAGCTCCGGATCTTGCCTTCAATACCGCGGCCTCGTTCACGACCAACACCAACTGGCAGAACTACACCGGCGAAGCCACCATGAGCTATCTCACCCAGATGGTTGGGCTCGCCTATCACAACTTCGCCTCGGCGGCGGTCGGCATTGCGCTGGCGATCGCATTTATTCGCGGCATCTCGCGGCGCGAGAAAGACACGATCGGTAATTTCTGGGTTGACCTCACCCGCACGACCCTATGGGTGCTGCTGCCGTCATGCATTGTCTATGCCTTGCTTCTCGTCTCTCAAGGCGTGGTACAGAACCTCAAACCGTATGACACGGTAAAACTGGTCGAGCCCCAGCAGATGCAAAGAGTCACCGACGGAAAACCCGTCGTCGGTCCCGATGGCAAGCCGGTCATGGATACGGTCACTGACCAGGTCATCGCGCAAGGACCAGTCGCTTCCCAGGAAGCGATCAAAATGTTGGGCACGAACGGCGGTGGATTCTTCAACGCCAACAGCGCTCATCCTTTTGAAAACCCCACGCCGCTCAGCAATTACTTGCAGATGCTTTCAATTTTCGTAATCCCGGCCGGCCTCACGTACACTCTCGGCCGCATGACCGGATCGCAGCGTCATGGCTGGGCCGTCTGGGCGGCGATGGCGATTCTTTTCGTCGCCGGTGTAACCACCGCGTATTGGGCGGAAGCCAAGGGCAATCCCCTGCTTAAGGGTGTGGATCAACACGCCAGCCTGACTCAGTCCGGCGGCAACATGGAAGGCAAGGAAGTCCGTTTCGGTATTGCCGATTCCACGCTCTTCGCCACTATCACCACCGACGCCAGTTGCGGCGCCATTAATGGATGGCACGATTCCTACACTCCTCTCGGCGGAATGGTACCTCTGGCCAACATCATGCTCAGTGAAACCGTATTCGGGGGAGTCGGGGCGGGCCTGTACGGCATCCTGATCTACGTCGTCCTGGCTGTCTTCATCGCCGGGCTCATGGTGGGTCGGACTCCCGAATATTTGGGAAAGAAGATCGAAGCCTACGACGTGAAGATGGCCATGCTGGTGACGTTGGTCTTTCCGCTCATCATCCTGGTGCTCACCGGAATTTCGTCGGTGAAGGGATTCGGAACCTCCAGCATCAGCAATGGCGGCCCGCACGGCCTCACCCAGATGCTTTACGCTTTCACCTCGATGGCCGGCAACAACGGCTCCGCTTTTGGCGGGCTGAACGGAAACACGCCCTGGTACAACATCGCCGGCGCGTCCACCATGCTGATCGGACGTTTCTTCATGATTCTGCCCATGCTTGCGATCGCCGGGAACCTGGCAAAGAAGAAGTATGTTCCACCCTCCCTTGGCACCTTCCCGGTAACTACGCCGTTGTTCAGCGTGCTGTTGGTCGGAGTGATCGTGATCGTGGGAGCGTTAACCTTCTTCCCCGCGCTGAGCCTGGGGCCCATTCTTGAGCACCTGCTGATGCAGGCGGGAAAGACATTCTGAGGAAATATGGCGGAGAAAAAGAGTAGGGCGATTTGGGATTTGAAGATCGTGCAACGCGCGATCTGGGACTCGCTGCTGAAGCTTCATCCCCGCAAGATGATGGGCAATCCCGTCATGTTCGTGGTGGAAGTCGGCAGCGTGTTGACCACCGTCCTGCTGGTTCGCGATGGGTTGCGTCACCTGGGCCAGTTTGGCTTCAACCTGCAGATCACGCTCTGGCTCTGGTTCACTGTGCTGTTTGCCAATTTCGCCGAAGCGATGGCGGAAGGCCGCGGCAAAGCCCAGGCGGATGCACTGCGCAAGGCGCGCTCGGAGACCGTCGCCAACCGCATCCTGCCCGGTGGGAATATCGAAAAGATTGCCAGCTCCAAGCTGCGCTCCGGCGATCTGGTGTCTGTATCCGCGGGTGAATTCATCCCGGGTGACGGTGAAATCGTGGAAGGTGTCGCCTCGGTGGACGAATCCGCCATCACTGGCGAATCCGCCCCTGTAATTCGCGAGGCCGGAGGAGATCGCTCAGCCGTAACCGGCGGCACGCGTGTGCTTTCCGACAACCTGAAGATCAAAATCACCTCCAACCCGGGAGAAACCTTCCTGGATCGCATGATCGCCCTGGTCGAAGGCGCGGAGCGTCAGAAGACACCCAACGAGATCGCCCTCAATATTCTGCTGGCGGGCTTGACCATCATTTTTCTTCTAGCCGTGGTCACACTGCAACCCTTCGCGATCTATTCCGGATCTCCACAAACCGTCTTCGTCCTGGTGTCGCTGCTGGTCTGCCTGATCCCGACCACCATCGGCGGGTTGCTCTCCGCCATCGGCATCGCCGGCATGGATCGCCTCGTCCAGCACAACGTCCTGGCCATGTCAGGACGCGCCGTCGAAGCGGCGGGCGATGTAAACACTCTACTTCTCGATAAAACCGGCACTATCACTCTGGGAAACCGCCAGGCGGCGGAATTTGTCTGCGTGCCGGGAGTGACCGAGGCCCAACTCGCCGACGCCGCACAACTGTCATCGCTTCCGGATGAAACTCCCGAAGGCCGCTCCATCGTGGTGCTGGCGAAAGAGCGGTACGGCCTGCGCGGGCGCAACCTGGCCGAGCACGAAGCGCACTTTGTGCCCTTCACGGCGCAGACTCGCATGTCCGGCGTGAATCTTGACGGCCGCGAGATCCGCAAAGGCGCGTCGGATGCAATTTCAAAATACATTTCGTCGGTGAATGGCAATGGTCTCTCTAAAGAAGTGCAGGCCACGGTCGAGCAGATCGCGCGCTCCGGCGGCACGCCTCTGGTGGTCTCCGAGAACAAGCAGGCGCTGGGCGTGATCTACCTGAAGGACATCGTGAAAGGCGGCATCAAGGAACGCTTCAGCCAGTTGCGCGCCATGGGCATTCGCACCGTGATGATCACCGGCGACAATCCCCTCACCGCCGCCGCTATCGCCCGCGAAGCCGGCGTCGATGACTTCCTGGCCCAGGCCACTCCTAAAGAAAAGATGGACCTCATCCGCCGCGAACAAGCGGACGGAAAACTCGTGGCCATGACTGGAGACGGCACTAACGACGCTCCCGCGCTGGCGCAAGCCGACGTGGGCGTGGCCATGAACACCGGCACGCAAGCCGCAAAAGAAGCGGGCAACATGGTGGACCTGGACTCCAATCCCACCAAGCTGATTGAGATCGTGGAAATCGGCAAGCAGTTGCTGATGACCCGCGGCGCGCTGACCACGTTCTCCATCGCCAATGACGTGGCCAAGTATTTCGCCATCATTCCGGCGATGTTTGCCGGAACGTTCCCGGTGCTCAATGCGCTAAACATCATGCACCTGAAAACGCCGGGTTCGGCCATCCTGTCGGCGGTGATTTTTAACGCGCTGATCATCGTCGCGCTGATCCCGCTGGCATTGCGCGGCGTGAAGTATCGCGCCATGGGTGCCGCTGCGCTCTTGCGTAACAACCTGCTGATTTATGGTTTGGGCGGAATTATCGTTCCGTTCATCGGCATCAAGCTGATCGACATGGTCATCACCCGCATCGGGATGGCCTGAGAAAATATCATGAAAAAGAATCTCTTGATTTCGGTACTGATGACCATCGTGACCACCATCCTGCTGGGCCTGGTCTATCCCCTGGCGGTCACGGCGCTGGCGCAGTTTTTCTTCCACGACAAAGCCAACGGACAATTGATCCAGCGCAACGGAACGGTTGTCGCCTCGCGCATCATCGCCCAGCCCTTCGTGGGCGCAGGATACTTTCATCCCCGACCCTCCGCCGCCGGCAACGGCTACGACGCTACCAGTTCGGGTGGAACGAACTTTGCCCCCACCAATCAGAAGCTCATCGATCGAGTGAACGCTGACGTCGCCAGCGCGCACGCGGAAAATCCCGGCAAGGCGGTCCCAGTCGACCTGGTGACTACCTCCGCATCCGGACTCGATCCCGACATCACCCCAGCCGCCGCCGAATTCCAGGTGCCGCGAATCGCCAAAGCGCGCGGCCTGAGTGAAGACGCAGTGCGAGCGCTGGTCGCCAGCCACACCCAGGGACGGCAGTGGGGCTTCTTCGGAGAGCCGCGCGTCAACGTCCTCGAACTGAACTTGAGTCTTGATTCCGCCTCCCACTAATGGTGAGATAGAAACATCCGCCATCCAAGCCAGAGATTGCTTCCTGAATCAAGAGCCGCGGCATGAGCCACCTCACGCTCTTCGGACTCTTCGCCGTCACCGCCATGCTGGTGACTTATGCCTGCGAAAACCGCAGCCGCTGGTTCATTCTGGGGTTCAGCGGGGCATGTGTGCTGGGTTCGATCTACGGATTCCTGCAAGGCGCCTGGCCGTTTGGAATCGTGGAGGGTATCTGGTCACTGGTCGCGCTGCGCCGCTTTCTGCAAGCGCCACCCCCGGCCACGTAGGGGCATATGTCCTCATCTGTCCGGCGGAGCAAAGCTCCGCTAAATTCGCCGCAGGCAAGAAATTTCGATTTGTGGAACAGGAAGAAGAGTCGAGCCACGCTCGACTGGGCAGGCGCCCCTGGTTCGTGACAACCTACATTTTCCGGTCGGACGAACTTTCTTTCTCAAACAGCATTCTGAAGTCTTCCACAGACGTCAGAACCACCACGATCGCCGACCCCGCCACGCCCACCACAAACATCACTTCAATAACGCGAATCAGGATCGCCACTAAAGTATTCATAAACGTCTGCATTGTCTCCCGGCGCAACCTCAACCCGCCCAGGATGAAAGCTTTGGTCGGGGCGATAGGATTTGAACCTACGACCCCCTGCGCCCAAGGCAGGTGCGCTACCAGGCTGCGCTACGCCCCGACTGTCAACGACTTACGCTAAATTCCAACCTGACTGAAAGTCTAAGGCAGGTGCACTGGTTAAGCAAGGTGACGACGGCGAAGGTAGTGGGTCAGTTTCATGAAATCCATTACTCTGACCATTGTCATTCCGAACCGATTCATCGGTGAGGAATCTGCTTCGGCGCCAAACAGCAGATTCCTCGCGCGCTACGGCCGCGCTTCGGAATGACAATGCCCGCAGCGATCAAACTGACCCACTACCACGTCGAAGCTCCCGCTGGCATGATGGCCACGCCCCTTGCGGTAAGCCCAGACTGTCCCCGGGATTTAGCCGATTTTCCGGCTAAACCTCGGGCGAGTCCTTGCGTACAAGTTCCTGGATTGGGCCGCGATTTTCCCCACTTGGGATTTTTCCAGAAGCTCTGGTTGGTTCTGGCAGCCTCGGCGGCGATTTACTCTCCCTAAATTTTTCCACTCTGGTCGCGCAAGACTGCGGACAGAGTCCGACGATGGCCTGCGGAATTTCTGCGAACCGCGCTGGCAGTGGCGGTTTTTCTGGGGCTGCGATGGCTGGAGTGGTCCGGCGGCGTTCGCTTCCCCGACTCGCTACGACCCTTCGTACGTTACCTGCTGCGTCAAATTTCAGACCGGCGTCCCGTCTGGAAATCCAGCTGCTTGTTTTTCTCTCGATTGAGCCGCGCTGGAATGTGCTCAGCCCGCAAGAATCTTCCGATTGGAACCGAGGTCAAGGCAACCATGTCCATGGCAACAACCGCTATCGTAAGTTCGCTTGTCGCAGCCTCTGTTTTCGCTTTTTTCAGGTGGTTCTCGGCTGCGTCGGCAGGCAGTGGTGCTGTCTCCGCTCTTTTTCCGGTTCTGTCGCTGGTCATTGCGATGGCTGGAGTGGTCCGGTGGCGCGGTGGCCGGGGGAAGAGGTGGCTGCTGCGATGGGCAGCGCCGGCGCTGCTGGTGCCGCTGGGATGCGGAGTGTCCTGGGCCAGCTTCAGTCTGACCTTTCAGGGCCTGGTGCAGCCGCTCAACACGGGCGGGAGCATCACCTTGACCGCACCCTCGGGCGTCGTCGTGGATGCGGCGGGGAACGTCTTTATCGTGGACACGGGAAACAGCCGGATCGTGGAAGTGAATGCGCAGGGGGTGGCATCGGTTCTTGCCATCACCGGCCTCAGTCCGGCGCTCAGCGGTCCCAGCGGAATCGCAATTGACCAATCGGGCAACCTCTTTGTTGCGGATACCGGAAACAACCGGGTGGTGGAGATCACGGCGGCGGGAATAGGCTCGGCGATCAGCACTGGCAGCGTGACTCTGGGTTCGCCGAAAGGCGTGGCCCTGGACCAGTCCGGCAACATCTTCATCGCCGACACGGGCAACAACCGCATCGTCGAAGTCAGCGCGGGCGGTTCGGCAGCCGCGCTTGCGATTGCGGTTTCCTCCGGCTCACCGACGCTCGCCACTCCGCTCGGTCTGGCCGTGGACGTGAGCGGCAAACTTTACATTGCGGACTCCGTGCATAACCGCATCGTCACCGTCGCGGCGGGATCTGGCACGGGCGTAGTGGCCTCGATTCTCGGCGGCGTCGTCTTATCTGGTCCCACGGCGGTCGCTGTTGACCGCATCGGCAACGTTTTTATCGCCGATACGGGCCACAGTCGCATTGCCGAGATCGACACCAGCGCCAATGGAACGGTATTGTTTACCGGCTCGACGACGCTGACTGCGCCCTTGGGCGTGGCGGTGGACGTGTTCGGCACGGTCTACATCGCCGATACCGGCAATAACCGGGGCGTAGTCGTGGACCCTCCCGTGAACGCGGATCTGGGCGCCGGCGACTCAACCTATTCGCTGAACAAGACGGTCGTGGGCTTTGGCCACATCCAGCTGGGCAGCGCGACCGCCGTGACCTTGACCCTGCCTTTCACCACCGGCGGATCGGGCGGTTTGGGCGGTGTCAAGGTATTGACCTCTGGCGTTCAGGGCCTTGATTTCATCTCGGGCGTCAGCACCACCTGCACCGGCACGACAGGAGCCAGCACCTTCTGCACCGTGCAAGTCAGCTTCCTGCCGACCGAACCCGGTTTGCGCAGGGGCTCGGTCGTCCTTCTCGACGATGAGGACAATCCGATTCTGAGCGTTCCCCTCTACGGTTGGGGAGATTCTCCCCTGGCCGCTCTAAGTCCCAACACGGGAACCGTAATTGACGCAGGCGGACTGACGCTTGCCAATCCGTATCAAGTTGCACTGGACGGCGCGGGGAATATCTATGTCGGCGACTATAGCGGCAAGAATGTGACCAGGATTGCGGCCGGAGGCGGCAGCGCCGCGGTGGTACCTCTGGGAACTCCAGGCAGCATTGCCGTGCAGAACATTACCGGAGTGGCAGTTGACGGGGCGGGCAATCTTTTCATTGCAGATCATCAAAACAGCCGCATCCTCGTGGTAACGCCCGGTGGTGTGGTTTCCGTACTGAGTATCATCGGTCTCAGCCCGGTCCTGGGCTTCCCCACCGCACTGGCTTTTGATGCCGCTGGAAATCTGTATATCGCCGACTTCACCCTGGGCCGGATGATTCGCGTGTCCACGCTCGTGGTCGCGGGATCGACTTCAAGCGGCCTGGGAGTGGTCATCGGGACCGGCACCTTTAGTTTTGGCGGAAGCACGCTTACCGGCATGACGGTGGATACTGAGGGAAACGTCTACGCCGCGGCCCGGACCCAGAACAGCAGCAACATCATCAAGGTCACGACGGCGGGCGTGGCCTCCGTGCTCAACTTTCCCGGCCTCACACCCGCGATCAGCAATCCCCAAGGGGTAGCCGCGGACGCGATGGGTAACATCTACGTCGCCGACACCGCCAACCTTCGAATTGTAAGACTGACGACGGCGGGCGTTGCGTCGGCGGTAAGCAACATTGGACTGCCAGCTCCTTCAACCCTGAGCAACTTGCTTTTCGGAGTAACCTCCGATCCCTCCGGCAATCTCCTCATACCCGACTGGAGCAATAACCGCATTGTGGCGGTGAACGTCGGCAGCGCCAGCCTGACCTTTCCGAGCACGGATGTAGGCTCGGCCAGCAGCCCGCAAATCGCAACCGTAACCAACATCGGCAATCTGCCGCTGGCGTTCAGCACCAATCCGGCGTATACGGCGAACTTCTCCAAAGACAACCAGGACGAGAACCTGTGCGCAATGAGCGCAGCGCTTGCTCCCGGGATACTCTGCGATGTCGCGGTCGAGTTCACACCTCAATCGGCGGGAAGTCTCAGCGCCGCCATCGTGGTCACCGATAACCATCGGAACCTCACCGCGACGACGCAAAACGTCGCGGTGAGCGGCACCGGCATCGCCGTGGCCGACAGCACGGCGGTTGCGGTGTCCACGCTCCCAACCAGTGTGGTGCTGGGACAGTCAATTTCAATCACGGCGATCGTGACTGACACTGCGGAGGGCCGTGCGGCGACCATCCCCACCGGGGGCGTGACATTTATGGACACCGTTGGAGCGACCACCATCTCGCTCAATGGCGGCAGCGCGGTCGCGCTCAACGGGTCCGGTCGAGCGATTCTCGCCGGAGTCACGCTCGCGGGCGAGGGCGTGCACACAATCACGGCCAACTATGCGGGCGTGCCGGGCGCATTCCTGGCGAGCAGCCAGACCACCACGATTTCCGCCGGCAGCGTGACGGTAACGACGACCTTCACCATCACCGCTCCGACGACCCCATTCGAGGTCGCGCCCGGAGGCGTGGCAACCATCCCCATTACGGTGCCGCCGCTGGGAGGCGCATTTGACAACGTAGTTACGCTTTCAGCCTCCGGGCTGCCGCCGGGCGCAACCGCCTCGTTCAATCCGGCGGCGGTTACGCCAGGGAGCGCGGGCGCGGCAACGGTACTGACCATTCGACTCGCGACTCTGGCCGCCGGGAGTGTTCCCGCCAACCATATTCCTGCCAACCGCAGGGGGATTCCGGTGGCCTGGTTCAGCCTGGGGTTCGTGCTATTCGGCGCTTTGCTGGGGCGTAAGCGGATTCCCAAGGTACTGGGGCTGGTTCTGGCGCTGGCGAGTCTGGGAGTTTCAACGTCGCTGCTCACTGGATGCAACGGCGGTTTTTCAAGTCGCCCCTCGACGCCGGCCGGAAGATACACGGTTACAGTCACGGGGACGAGCGGATTGCTCAAGGCCTCGACGACGGTGACGCTGGTGGTGGAGTGAGAATGATTTTCTCTCAGCCAACCCGGCAGACCATTCACCAGACCAAAGTCAGCAGACCAGCGGCGAACAAAATGAGGACGAGATAAATTCAATGAGGAAATTAACATCAATCAAGACGGTCGCTTTCCTTCTCCTGGCTCTCGGATTCGCAGGCCTGGCCCCGCGCCCGGCGGTGGCACAGAGTCGTTCCCGGGTGGATGCGGGCATCAACTATAACTACGTCCGCACCAATGCGCCGACGGGAGACTGCGGATGCTTCGGGATGAATGGAGGAAGCGGCTGGGTAGCAATCAACTTCAGCCACTCCCTCGGCATCGTCGGTGAAATTGCCAGCCAGCACGCTTCGAACATTTCGAACAGCGGTGCGGACCTTACGCTTACCTCGTATATGGCGGGCCCGCGCTACACCTGGGGACACGTTCGCCACATTGCACCTTTCGCTCAGCTGTTGCTCGGAGGAGCCCATGCCAGTGGAAGCCTTGCCCCCGGCAGTTCTGGATTGCCGGGATCAGCCAACTCCTTCGCGATGACCGCGGGCGGCGGACTGGACATCGGCCTCACCCGGCACTTCGCCGTGCGCGTGTTTGAGGCAGACTATTACCTGACCCGCTTCGAGAACGGGGTGAACGATCATCAGAACAATCTTCGCATCGCCGCCGGCGTGATCTTTCGGTTTGGCGGAGGCAACTAAGCGGCAACTAAGCCGAAGATGGGCGAGTGCGAGCGCCAATGGCCTGGTTCGGAGCCGGTGGCAAGGGAATGACAAGCGTGCCGGATCGTACCCTTAGGTCTGTGCTTCGTGAGCTTTCCCGGAGACTTTGGTCGAAACCTTTGAAAGTCCTGATGGTACAAGCGAAGGAGTTCCCCCTGCGCCCAAGGCAGATGCGCTACCAGGCTGCGCTACGCCCCGACTGTGAAAAAACGGGTCGCCTCGTTTATAGCCGACGTCTTCCCGACGCGGCCTCCGCACCCGTCCATTGCCGCATCCACCGAACAGCGTATAATTCGGCGTTGAATCATGATGACCCCGCGTTATGCCCTGGTGGCCTACGTAAGAAATCCTGTCGGGGAATTTGTCGAACGCCTCCGCCGCCAATTGCATCCCGAACTGCCTCACCTCGCAGCCCATCTCACCGTGCTCCCGCCTCGTCTCCTGCAAGGAACCGAGCGCTCGGCGGTCGAGACCCTGGAAGAAGTGTGCAGTCAGGTCGCGCCTTTTCAGGTCACGTTGGGCGACGTCGAAACTTTTGTTCCCCGTACACCCACGGTCTTCATCCGTGTCGGTGAAGGCTCCTACCGGATGCGGGAGCTGCACGACCAGCTGAACACCAAAGCTCTGGCCGCCCAGGAAGAGTGGCCGTACATGCCCCATCTGACGATTGTAAAGATGAGCGATGAATCCCAGGCCCAGCAGGCCTATCGGGTCGCACACGAGCGCTGGGCGCACTTCCAGGGCAGTCGCGAGATGCTGGTCAGCGAACTGACTTTCGTGCGCGAAGAGGAACAGAACTGCTGGGTCGACCTGGCCGGAGTTCCGCTAGGCGGCCAACTCGTCTCGTAAACCGGACGTCAGACCTCGGACATCACGAAAACCAGCCATGTATCTCCACGGCTAAAGCAAAATCAAAGATTTTTATCCGTGTGAATCTGTTAAATCCGCGGCGGGTTTGAAGTCCGAGGGCCGAAGTCCGACATCTGACGCCCTCTTCTCTCCTCCGAAGTACATGGCCTTCCCGTCTATTGCCAAGCTCTCTTTCCGGGCGTACATAGGATGAGGGGTTGCTGCGTAAAGCCGCTGCCCGCGCGGCTTTTGGAGCGTTACGGCCAGGAGGCTTATGCAGACAGGAGTTTACGGGTCAGGCTATCTCGGAACGGTGGTTTCAGCCTGTCTGGCGGACTTCGGAACTCCGGTAACCTGCTGCCATCCCGATAGTTCCCGCATGGTTGAAATGGCGCAGGGCAACGTTCCCTTCTTTGAAAAGAACCTCACGGAAGTAATCAAACGTAACGTGCGCTCCGGGCGCCTGGCCTACTCCACTGACATGGAGTCTTTCGCTCGCAAGGCGCAAGTGATTTTTCTGGCGGAAGACACGCCGCAGCACTTGGCCGATCTGGCCGTCCGCATCGCGCGCCTTGCTCCCAAGCCCCCGATTCTTTCCATCATGACGCCGGTGCCGGTCGGAACCGCTACCAACGTCGAAAAGCGTCTGAAGGACGCCGGCCTGAAAGCGATCATCGTGTCGCAACCCGTGTTTCTGACTCCGGGCTGTGCGGTAGAAGATTTCAACTGGCCCGACCGGATCATCCTGGGCACCGCCGCCAACGATGCCGTGCTGGCCCTGAAGCAGATTCTCCATCCCTTGGTGATGCGGGGCGTTCCGGTGATCGTGACCAATCACGAAACCGCCGAACTGGTTCGGGAATCCGCCACAGCGTTTGTCGCCACCAAGATTTCTTTCATTAACGAGCTCTCCAGCTTGTGCGAGCACGTCAACGCAGACGCCGTCAGCCTGGCCATGGCGCTGGGCCTGGATAAGAAAATCGCGCCTCGCTGCCTGCAGCCGGGAGCCGCCATGGGCGGCATCTTCGCCGAGTCTGACATGGAATCGCTGGCCGAACTGGCCCGCGGCAAGGGAGTCTCGCTCAAAGTGCTGACCGCCGCGCGCGAAGTAAATCTCAGCCTTGCCGATCGCATCGTCGACAAGATCTCGAGCATGGTGAAATCCGTCCAGAACAAAGACGTTGGAATCCTTGGCCTGGCCTTCAAACCCAATACCAACTCGGTCGCAGGATCATCGTCGATGCGGCTGGCCCAGAATCTAGTAGCCCGCGGCGCTCGCGTCCGCGCCTACGATCCGGTAGCCATCCCGGAAGCCCGCATGGAGCTGAACGGCACCGTCCACTATTGCGAGACGCCCTACGCGGCCTGCGAAGGCATGGACGCCCTGGTCGTCGGCACCGGCTGGCCCGAGTTCCGCGGCCTCGATTTCGATCGCATCAAGCACCTGCTGAAACGCCCGGTCATTGTCGACACCAAAAATCTCCTCGATTCCACCCGCTTGCGCGCCATGGGATTCGAATACGTAGGCGTCGGCCGCCACTAAGGCCGGATCGTTTTGCCATGGGCAGGGCGCAATTCACCCATGCCGCAAATTGTCATGGGAAGGGCACGCTTCAGTCGTGCCTCAAACGCTCCTCAGAATCCGGCTTTAGCCGCTGCGGCAACGCTTGTCCCTGCGACAGCAAACCGCAGCCGCTAAAGCGCCCTGAGCTTGCCGCTTATTGGCACGAGTTCGTGCCCTTCCCCGTTCGTGCCTGTCGCAGCTTTCCTGCGCAGCTCTCACACGCAAGCCGTCTCTGACAGCTCTCACCCCAGTTGCTATAATCACTATCGAACGGTGGGAGTAGCTCAATTGGTAGAGCACCGGACTGTGGCTCCGGACGTTGCGGGTTCAATCCCCGTCTCCCACCCCAAACGCTTTACAAAGCACACCTGGCAAAGCTCTTATCCCACCGAAAAATTAGAACCTTCGGCTCACCAAATCACACACTCTTACCTGAGAAGCATCTCCAAAGCATCCCAATAGTGCGATTTCCATCCCGCCGCCAGGTGATCCCCAGCACCGGCCGGAAAGCCTGTGTGATCAAAGATAAGTTTAGTTCCAGAGCCTTGCTCCGTGAGTACGAACTTCGCAATTGAATAGACTCCAGGGTTCCAACTGATCTCACGCCATGCCTGGACAATTCGCGTGTTGGGCACCAGTTCGATCTGCCGGCCCACGATGAACGCACCGAAAATGGAGAACGGCCCGCCCGGTTCCCGGCTGATTTGCGCGGGGTTTGTCGCAAGGTCCGAGCTTTTCATAGCTCTGCCCAGAAGCTCAACCTTCTGAAATTGTTGGGCGTCGGTCAGAGCGTTGTAGATGCGTTCTGGACTGGCTTTGAAATCGGCTTCTTGATGGATGGCCTCCGCGGTACGAGAGACGCCGTCGTCGGTTCCTGCCCGGGCATCGCCCGAGCCGACGGCAAAGGCACCCATCGTGGCTGCGGCGCCGGTTATCCACTGGCGCCGATTGGAAGAAAAGGCCGACCTCGCCAACTTATCGGTGTTATGCACGATTACCTCCCAAGTTCGCCGTGACTCTGCGGATTTTTCGTAGCCAGTGAATGGAAACATCAAGGCAAAATATGTTCAATATAATATTATTTCCAGATTCCTGATTCATGGTTCGATGAGCTGTCACGGAGAACACTGATGCCCTATCCGCCTGGCCACCGCGCAGAAACGAAGAAGAACATCATTGATAGTGCCCGAAGACTCTTCAATCGGTACGGCTTTGAAAACGTATCGATCTCACACATCATGGCGGGCGCGGAGCTGACGCATGGCGGCTTTTATACTTATTTCAAGAGCAAAAGCGATTTGTATGCTGAAGTTTTAAATTGCTTTTTCACCGATCCGGAATGGAAGAATTGTTGGGAAGGTGTCCATGTCGACCTCTCATCCACGGATGTAGGCGCTCAAGTCGTGGCTGCCTACTTATCTCGCCAGCATTTTGAGGACGTGGAAAATTCCTGTCCCATGGTCGCATTGCCCACCGACGTCGCGCGCAGCGGGGTTGTGGCAAGGCGCGCCTTTGAGACCGTATTCAGAGCGATGGTGAGTGTGCTGGAACGGAGTCTGCCTGACAAGAAGCGGCAGTGCCGCGCAACCGCGCAGGTGATCGCAGCTCTTAGCATCGGGGGGATGGTGGTTGCCAGGACATTGGTCGACCGCGCTCATGCCGACGAGCTCCGCAGCTCATGCCTCGCCATAGCCCTGCAACTTGGGGGTTGGGAGAAGAGGACAAAGTCGAGGAGAACGAGGACCAGCCACTGACCGTCCATGATGCACCCGAATTCCAGTGGCAGTCTGCCATCGGGTTGCTTTAGTCTCTTCGCATTTTCTGCATGTGTCCCCGCCATTCATTGTTAGACTACGTCGGCCTTCGCACTCACAAATCTGTAACAGGAGTTCCCCGATGAACCCCAAGTTCCCGCTGCTGGCGGAGATGATCGCCGAGTTTCTCGGAACCTTCGTCTTGATCCTGTTGGGAACCGGCGTGGTCGCGATGGTGGTGCTCTTTCCGTCTCAGACTCCCGGCGAAGTGATCCACGGCGGCTTCACCAACATCACCCTGGGTTGGGGTCTCGGAGTGACCATGGGAATCTACGTTGCCGGAAAGATTTCGGGTGCGCATTTGAATCCGGCAGTCACTCTGGCGCTGGCGATCTTCAGGGGATTTCCCTGGCGGAAGGTTCTGCCTTATTCCATCGCGCAGGTTGCCGGAGCCTTCGCCGCCGCCGCGCTGGTATATCGAAACTACATGCCGGCTTTCCAGCAGTTTGACCCGCAACTGGAAAAGACCGCCGGCGTCTTCACCACTTTTCCCGCGTTTCCCAATTTGCCTCAGGCAGGATTCCTCGACCAGGTGATCGGCACGGGGCTTCTGTTGCTCTTCATTTTCGCCATCACCGATGAATTCAACATGCCTCCGGGCTCCAACCTGACTCCGCTCATGATCGGACTGGTGGTGGTGGCAATAGGGATGAGCTTCGGCGCCATGCACGGATACGCCATCAATCCCGCTCGCGATTTTGGTCCCCGGCTGTTCACGGTCGTGGCCGGCTTTCGTAACAATGGCATCACCGATGGGAGTCGGGTGTGGTGGGTTCCGGTTCTAGCGCCGCTGGTCGGCGGAGTATTGGGCGCCGCGGTCTACGACTTCGGCATCCGCCGCTTCCTGCGTTCTTCGTAGTTTCCAATAGAGGGTGCCCCATCCTTGCGCGTTCTTTGCGCAAGGGTGGGAGGCAAGGTCGCAGACAGCGAATCGAAAAAGCTAAGCAAGAGTCAGGTAGTGGTGCAGTTTGAAAAATCCTCAAAGGATTGAGAGCGTTTTTGCGCAAACTGCACCACGACCAAGAATCAAAACCTTTGGCTAACTCCGGGGTACCAGTACCTGCCTCACACCCTTCGCAAAATCCGCGAAGGATGGGGCACCCCCGGTGAGGCGATTTCAACATCAACCAAGTTCGATCAGGATTTACTTCAGACCTTCAACCAGATACAGATCGCCGAGGGTGCGATGGAAGCCGTAGACGTAAGTCTTCCCGTCCGGCGTCATCTGAATTGGTCCGATCGTCGAAACGCCCGTGGTATCGACAGGAACAATCTCTTTCCGGACAGTTTTCTTTCCCGTGGCCAAGTCCAACTGGTAGACCTTGGCCGGCACCTCGCCGGTGCGATAAAAATAAATTGACCGCCCGTCCTGGCTCCAGATGATCGGTATATCTCCCGACTCCAGGCCATTCACGGCGCGAGGCGCGCCTCCGGCAACCGGATAAAAGTATCCTTTACCGTCCGGGCCGGTTCCCACAACCAGTTGGCTGTCCGGAGAAACTGCAAACGCGGTGGCATCGACTCCTTCCGGGGAAATCGGCTTCGGGGTTCCAGCCGAAAGATCCTGCGTATAGAGCCGCACGCCTTTTCCCGGTTCGTTGCCCGAGAAGACGAAGCGCTTGCCGTCCGGAAACCAGCGCGCCCACTGGTGGTTGATCGAATCGTTGGTGAGGGGTTGAGTGTCGCCAGCTCCTGTCGGCAACAACCGCAGTTGCTCGGGCGAGCCCGGAGTCTGCACGATCACCCACTTTTGATCGGGAGAGAGAGCGTCAGCGACACCTTCACCCAGTCGAATCGCGGGAGAACCATCGGTGTTGCGAATGTAAACCGCGTAGGTCAGCTCTTTCGAATTTCCGTACTGCACTCCGCCGCCAACACCCTCCTCGTCAAAGAGGACGGTTTTGCCATCGGCGGAAAGATCAGCAGGATAGGAGTAATCCAGCCAGGAAAGGTCTCGCTCCTTGGCCACGCCCTCCTGCAGAGCCATCACTTCGCGCCGCCGTCCCACCCGGGCCAACAGCACTCGCCCATCGTGCCAGATGTCGAACACCACCAGCGTCCCGGGTATGCGCGCCACTAGCCGTTCTTTTCCCGCCAGGCTGACCGCGGAGAGATAGTGATCCACGCCCAACTCGCTCGCCGTGAACCAAATCTCCTCGCCGCTCGGAGACCAGGCCAGCCCGCCAGTTCCATACCAGTCGCGAGTCAGTTCTTTCTTTTTTCCCGAGAGATCAACCACGGCCACTGACCCGCCATCGTCTCCCTGATTGGGATGGTCAATGAATGCCACATAATCGCCCTTCGGCGAAACTCGCGGATAGCTGATCCACCCGCCGCTGGTTTCGTAGAGAACCTTTCCGATGGGATACTCCAGACGCTCCCGGCCATTCACATTGCGCACCACTGCCAGGCTGTTCCCGTCGGGAGACCAATCCGCCGACTCGACGTCCTCGAGAATCGGACGCGGCGCGCCGCCCGCCAACGGCGCGCGGGCGAGCGTGCCCACATTCACCCACGTCCCGACCGGATTGCTGCCCAGAGAAAGCGCCATCTCGCCAGTCGATGAAACTCCCAGAAGTTCAGCTCGGCCCAACCCCAACGAACGTGATTCGACGGTGCCCTGGCGCGCGGCAAAAATCTCCACCGGATTTCCCTGCCACGAAGCGCTGTACAAAATAGTTTGCCCGTCGGGAGCAAACCGCGCCGAACGAATTTCGCCCCGGCGAAAAGTAATCTCGTGATAAAGCGGCGCACTGACCTCAGCCGATCCCCACAACCGCTTGCCCAGCAGGAGTCCCGCCGCCAGAGCCACCAGCAAACCGAGGCCGACCAGGGCCGGTAGAAGACCTCGGCTGCGCTGCGGCTGGTCTGGGACTGCCATCCCGCTGCTGCTTTTCTCTCGGCTCGGCACGGCTACCGCAGCCGCGCCGCTGATTCCATCTCGACTGATTCCCGCGCGCGAGGAATCGGTGTCGCGTTTCAGGCGCTTCAGATCGGCCCGCAACTCGGCTGCGCTCTGGCAACGCAACTCGCGGTCTTTCTCCAAAGCCTTGTTCAGGATAATTTCCAGTTGCGGAGGCAATCCCGGATTCCACTGGACCGGCGAAGTCGGCACTTTGTTCAGGATCGCTTCAAAGATGACGGCCGAAGTCGTCCCCGAAAATGGCTGCTTGCCGGTCGCCATCTCGTACAACATCACACCGAAAGAGAACAGATCAGTCCGGTGATCGAGGGCCTCGCCCCGCGCCTGCTCGGGCGACATATAGGAAATCGTTCCCATCGCCGTCCCCGGCGTGGTGAGCTGGTCGACACTGATCGAAGTGCGCGTCGCCCCTGCCGTCCCGTCGACCACCCTGGTTCCCTGCGGCGTGAGTTTGGCCAGGCCAAAATCGAGGATCTTGGTTTGCCCGCGCTGGGTGACAAAGACATTGGCGGGCTTGATGTCGCGGTGAACAATGCCGCTGCTATGCGCGGCATCGAGGGCATCGGCAATCTGTATACCCATCTCCAGCAACTGATCAATCTTGAGCGGCCGGCCCTCGATCTTGTGCCGCAAGGTCGTGCCGTCCAGATACTCCATGGCAATGAACGCCTGCCCCTCCTCCTCGCCAATGTCGTAAATGGTGCAGATATTGGGATGGTTCAGGGCTGAAGCAGCTTGGGCCTCACGCTGGAAACGGGCCAGGGACTGGGGATCGCGGGCAACATCATCCGGAAGGAACTTAAGAGCGACAAAGCGGTGCAGCCGGGTGTCTTCAGCCTTATAAACGACGCCCATGCCGCCACCACCGACCTGCTCGATAATTCGATAGTGCGAAATGGTGCGGCCGATCACTGGCGCACGATGTTACTTGGTGTGAAAGCGGCAAGTCAACGAACGGCGTAGAGCTGCACTCAGAGGGTTACCCACGTCTCGCGATTTCGAGACGTGGGTGCAGGAAGTGTATTTGGTCTTCGAGGATCGAAGCACGGATCTAGCTAGCCTTACCTTCTTTCGCCAGCCGAGCCTGCGCGCCATCGTAGCTCTCACCGTAGATCGCCGGCACTTTCGCTCCCATGGGACGCAGGTAGGTGGAAAGCTGCCCACGATGATGGATGCTGTGGTTCATGGCAAGCTGAATAAAGGAAACCGCCGGCATCTGGAACATGCCCCGGAAGTCCATCATCTTGACCAGTTGCTCCCCGCTCATCCCTTCGAGCTTCTGCAGATTGGCCGCAAAGGTTTCGTCGAACCAAGTGGCAATCCCGGCGGAATTCGTGATCGACTCCGGCCGGTGGACAGGAGTGAAATCAAACGCGCCCACCGGTATCCCGCCGAAAAAACGCTTCTCTGTGGCCGCGATGTGCCACGCCAGCTCCAGCGCGCTCTTCGAAATCGCGTCGGGGCGGTAGTCCCCTTTGTCCGGAGGGATGGCCTCGATGACTCGCTTGGTGGTCTGGTGTTCCGACTTGAGCGTGGGTAAAGCCAGAGCCAAAAGGAATTTGGCCTGATCGGGCGTGAGCTGGGCAGAAGACATGGATTCGTCCTTTCAACAGAGCGAACCATTCTAAACCAGGCCCCAGTCACAAGGGGTGCCCCATCCTTGCGCGTTCTTTGCGCAAGGGCGGGAGACAAGGACGCGGTCAGCGAATCGGGTTGGACCGAAGAAAATCAACCGCGTTCAGCAACGTACAGCCCCGACTCTCTGCCTCCCACCCTTCGCAAACTGCGCGAAGGATGGGGTGCCCCCGGTTGCGCGCACACGGCGAAAATCCAGTTCAGAATCCGGGCGTGAATGAGTATCCCAGCGACACGCCGAATCGCGTGGCACGAGCCGAACTGAACTCCTGATTATTGTTGATCAGGTACAGGTCAGCTTCCGGCCGCACAAAAAAGTGGCCCCGGAAGTAGTAGCGAAGGCCGGCGCCGAAATGACCCATAAAATGATTGCTGCTGACAAAGTCGGTGCAACTGAAGACGCCGCAATTGGTGAATCCCTGGTAGAAGCGCAGGCTCTCCCATCCAATGCCTCCCGACACTTCAGCCGCCGCATGCTTACCCAGCTTGGGGGCGTAGATGCCGTTGAAGTCGTAGAAAAGCGGACGGTAGGGCGCGAACCCGGCGTAGAGATTTTGGCTCGCTCTCCAAGCCAATTCTCCGCTCACGCCAAATCGCTGCTTCAAGAGAATGTCCGCGCTGAAAACCGGGTAAGCTCCGCCAGTCAGTGAGACCTCCTGGTGGTTGCCGGTAGCGCTCGACGCTGAAGGCGCCGTGAGCGTACCAACACCAAAAGCCGCATCGAACTGCTGCGCATGAGCTGCACTCTGAATAAGAAAAAGAACCGCCAGCACTGCCATCAAACTGAGCTTTCTCAAGTGACCCTCCGGAACGATATATGCTTTAGATGCAACGACTCTGCCGGGCGAAAACGAAAAGTTTTGTAAAGCGGAAGCCCCCTCGAAGGGCACTTTCAAGTAACCAAACAAACGGTTACGATCTGCCCCTCAGCCACCTGCCGGCAATCGTTTGCATCTATAATGCCGCACCAGGAATCAAGATAACTTATTGTATTGGTTATGTTCCGCCGTGTTTCCCATATGGAAGAACTAAACCTCGATAGGGGCGTGTCGAGCCAGAAAATTACAGTCTCGGCCGGCATGGCTCTCGGTTTGCTCTTGCTCCTTCCGGGACCAGTCCGGGCGCAAGGCAGCAGCGGATCTCCGGATTCGGATTCGACTCCGGCCGCCAGCATCCAGGTCACATCTCCCTCAAACCAGAACCCTTACGGCGGTAGTGTCGCCCAGGGGAGCGTCAAGCCCGAGGTGCTCCCGCTCACTTTCCAGGACGCCATTGAACTTGGGTTGAAAAACAACCTCGGCGTCTTGCTCGAGAGTTACAACAGCATCTCCGCCCGGGGACAGAAGTGGAAAGAACTGAGCGAACTTCTGCCCAACGTGACCGGCAGGGTCAGCGAAAACGCGCTGCAGGAAAATCTGGCCGCTGAAGGGCTTCGCTTTCCCGGATTTCCCACCATCGTGGGGCCGTTCGGATTCTCCGACGCACGCGTCTATCTCAGTCAATCGATCCTGAACCTTAAAGCGTTGAACCGTGAACGGGGCGCCCGCGAAAATGAGCGCGCGGCGCAATTCAGCTACAAGGACGCCCGCGATCTGGTTGTCCTGGCCACCGGCAATGCCTATCTTCAAGCCTTGTCCGGGGCAGCCCGGGTGGAAACCGCGGATGCGCAACTGCAGACCGCACAGGCGCTCTACATCAAGGCCTCCGATCAGCAGAACGCGGGGCTTAGCCCGGCGATCGACACGCTGCGCGCCCAGGTAGAGTTTCAGAACCGTCAGCAACAAATGATCGTGGCGCGCAATGATTTCGCCAAACAGAAACTGACGCTGATTCGCGCCATCGGCTTGCCCGTCGGTCAGGAAATCGCGCTGGTTTCGAAGGCGCCGTATGAAGCCATTGCCACCCAGGGAATTGAAGCCAGCCTGCAACGCGCCTACTCCTCGCGCTCGGATTACCTGGCAGCCGTACAGCAGGTTCGCGCCGCCGAGTATTACCGCAAAGGGGCCACCGCGGAATACTTTCCCACCGTCGATATGACCGCCGACTACGGCGATATCGGGGTCAACTTCGGGAATTCGCATGGCACCTTCACCGTCGCCGGCCGGCTGAATATTCCGATTTTTCAGGGCGGCAAAGTGCACGCCGACGTTTTGCAATCGGAAGCCACACTGCGCCAGACTCGCGCTCAACTGGATAATTTGCGCGGCCAGATTGAGTACGAAGTTCGCACCGCTCTGCTCGACATTGAAGCCGCCGACAAGCAGGTACAAGTGGCGCGCAGTTCAGTCGACTTAGCAGAGCAAACCCTTACCCAGGCTCGCGACCGGTTTTCCGCCGGCGTCACCGACAACCTGGAAGTGGTGCAGGCCCAGCAATCGGTAGCATCGGCTCACGAGAGCTACATCTCCAGCCTCTACGCTCACAACCTGGCCAAGATCGAACTGGTCCGCGCCATGGGATATGCGGAGCAAGGGGTTATGCAGTATCTGAAGAACAGGTAATTTGAAGAGCAAGTAATATATGGAAGAATCCACTACGACGACCGTGCCTGAAACGCCTGAAGTTCGAACTCGCGAACATCCCCCCTTGCCGGCCTCGGAGAGAGATCTCCGCTGGAAGCAAGCCTCCCGCAATCCCCGATTTCGTCTGGCTCTGATCGTGGGCGGCATCGTGCTGCTGGTGGCCGGCTTCTTTTTTTGGCGATACCTGGGAAGCTACGAGTCCACTGACGACGCGCAAATTGACGGGCACCTCAACGCCATCAGTACGCGCGTCTCCGGACACGTCATCAAACTTCTGGTCAATGACAATCAATATGTGGAGGCGGGCACGCCGCTGGTCGAAATCGATCCCAAGGACTACCAGGTCGCGGTCGCAAAAGCCAGGGCCGCCTATCTGGATGCTCAGGCCACGGCCGATTCCGTCCAGGTGAATGTTCCGATCACATCGGTAAATACCGGCAGCCAGTTGTCCTCCTCTCAGGCGGAAGTGGAGAGCGGACGCGCCGGAGTTTCCATGGCACGGCAACAGCTTGAAGCCGCCCGCGCAGAACTTGAGCAAGACATTGCCAACGACATCAAGGCGCAGAACGATGTCGGACGCTACAAACAACTGGTGGACAAGCAGGAAATTTCGCACCAGCAATACGATCAGGCAGTCGCCGCCGCACGGTCGAGCGCGGCCGGAGTTGCCGCTGGGCGAGCCAACGTCGCTGCCGCCGAGCAGGCGGTCTCGCAGGCGCAAGCCAAACGCGAACAGGCGGAAGCCAATTTACGGTCTGCCGAGACCGCGCCTCAACAGTTGGCCTCCATGCGCTCGCGCGCCCAGTCCGCCCAGGCCCAGGCTCAGCAGAAAAAAGCGGAACTGGAACAGGCCACTCTGGATCTGGGATACACCCGTCTGGTCGCTCCCGTCAGCGGCATCGTCAGTAACCGGACCGTCGAAGTCGGCCAGAATGTTCAGGTCGGGCAGGAACTGATGAAGGTCATCAACCTCGACGATATCTGGGTAACCGCCAACTTCAAGGAAAGCCAACTCCGCTACATGCGCCCTGGACAGGCAGCGACCATCTCGGTGGACGCCTACGGAAAAAAATACAACGGTCACGTGGAGAGCATCGCCGGAGCCAGCGGCGCCCTGTTTAGCCTGCTTCCCCCGGAAAATGCCACCGGCAATTACGTGAAAGTCGTTCAGCGCGTGCCGGTGAAGATCACGTTTGATCCGGGAGAAACCAAGGAACATATTCTCCGTCCAGGAATGTCGGTCGAACCCAAGGTTTGGGTCAGATGAGTAAAGCCACATGAGTTCGGCTGCCCTGACCGCTGACGGCGCAGCCCTGCCACGTCCGGCCATCAATCCCTGGATCATCGCCATGGCGGTTACGCTGGCCACCTTCATGGAGGTGCTCGACACCAGCATCGCCAACGTTTCCTTGCCCCACATCGCCGGCAGCCTTTCCGCTGGAACCGATGAGAGCACCTGGGTCCTGACCTCCTACCTGGTTTCAAATGCCATCGTCCTTCCGCTGAGCGGCTGGCTCTCTTCCATCGTCGGACGCAAACGCTTCTACATGAGCTGCGTCGCCATCTTTACGG
The DNA here is from genome assembly GCA_963822555.1 of Terriglobia bacterium. Taxonomy (GTDB): domain Bacteria; phylum Acidobacteriota; class Terriglobia; order Terriglobales; family Acidobacteriaceae; genus JAIQFF01. Next base: position 1,227,330 of record CAWGHY010000001.1, on the reverse strand, counting down.
TCAGTTCCTTGTTGTGCGGGCTGGCCCCCAACCTCGGCATGCTGATTTTCTTTCGCGTGCTGCAGGGCGCGGGCGGCGGCGGCCTGCAACCCAGCGAGCAGGCGATTTTGGCAGACACTTTTCCTCCCGCCAAGCGCGGCATGGCCTTCGCCGTCTACGGCCTCGCGGTCGTGCTGGCGCCGGCCATCGGTCCCACGCTCGGTGGCTGGATTACCGACAACTTCACCTGGCGCTGGATTTTTCTGCTGAATATTCCGGTTGGAATTCTCTCTCTGATTTTGACTTCGCGCCTCATCCAGGACCCGCCCCACATGCAGCGCAAAAAGCTCTCCGAAACCCGGATCGATTACATCGGCCTGGGCCTGGTGGCGTTGGGCTTGGGCACCTTGCAGGTCGTGCTGGATAAAGGTCAGCGCGACGACTGGTTTGAATCGCACTTCATCCTGGCCATGTCGATCATCGCCGCCGCGTCTCTTTTATTTCTCATCTACTGGGAGTGGACTCGGGAAGACCCGGTCATCGATCTGCACCTGTTTAAAAACCGCACCTTCGCCGCTTCGAATCTTCTGATGTTCATGCTGGGGTTTGCCCTGCTGGGCAGCACCGTTCTTCTGCCGCTATTCATGCAAACCCTGCTGGGTTATACCGCTCAACACTCCGGCTTCGCGCTCTTGCCCGGGGGCTTCAGTCTAATGCTCCTGATGCCTCTGGTCGGCTTTATGCTCTCCCGCTTCGATGCGCGCAAAATGATGATGGGCGGATTATTGGTGCTTTCTTTTTCTCTGTTTCACATGACCAACTTCGACCTGGGAGTTGATTTCCGCACCGTAGTTTTTGCCCGCATGTTGCAGACCGCCGGCCTGGCTTTCCTGTTCGTTCCCATCAACACCGCGGCCTACGCATTCCTGCCCAAGAACAAGAACAATGCTGCCTCGGGACTGATGAATCTGGCTCGCAATATCGGCGGCAGCGTGGGCATTTCGATCGTGACCACCATGCTCGATCGCAGGTCGCAATACCACATCAGCCGGATGTCGAGCCACCTCTCGCCCTCCAGTCCTCAGGTTCAATCCATGCTGCGAGGCACCACCCGCGCGCTTGAGAGCCGAGGATTTTCCCCGGCCGAGGCCATGCACCGGGCTTACGCGCTGTTACAGGCCAACCTCTTTCGCCAGGCCAGCATGCTGGCCTACATTGACAATTTCTGGTTGCTGGGAGTAGCTATTCTAGTGATGGTTCCGTTGGTGTTCCTGATGAAGCGCCCGCCCACCGGCGGCGAGATCGCAGTCCATTGATGTTGGTGTGGGGCGGGCGCCCTCGCCCGCCGCTTTTGATTTTGACTTTGATTTTGACTTTGCACTGGTCATTGCTTTTGACTTCGACCTGTCCTTTTCAATAGCGGGCGACCGTAATTCGCCAGAGGTAACACACAGTGTTTCGCGTCATCACCGTCGAACGGGAATTCGGAAGCGGCGCCGCGGAAATTGCCCGCCAGATTTCCGAGCGCCTGGGCTGGAAGCTCTGGGACCAATCCCTGACCGAGGAGATCGCCCACGAAGCCCAGGTCGACCCCTCTGCCGTCATGTATTGCGACGAGCGCCTGGACAGCACCTTTCACCGGCTGGCCAAGACATTCTGGCGCGGCAGCTACGAACGCAGCATGCCTTTGAAAGGCACCGAGCCGTTCGATGCGGACCGTTTCGTTTCCATCGGACGGGAAGTGATGACCCGCGCCGCCGCGGCTGGAAATTGCGTGATCGTCGGACGCGGCGCTCCCTATTTTCTACGCGAACTTCCGGACGCGTTCCACGTCTTCCTCTATGCACCCCGGTCGGAAAAACTTCGGCGCCTGCGGTTGATCGGCCATAACGAGAAAGAAGCCGAAGAATTAGTCGATACCGTCGATCGCGATCGCATCGAATTTGTAAAACACTACTTCGGCGCCGACTGGCCCACCCGCTGTCTCTACCACATGATGCTCAACACAGCGGTGGGTGATGAAGTCGTCATCTCAACCATCCTCGACACCATGCGCCTCCTGGAAGTCCCCGCCACGGCCGGAGGGGCTGTTCCCCAACTGCAAAAGTGCCCGTAATTCTTCGGTAATACTGGGCTGCACCTTTTTCGTTGCACTTTAACACTCCTGAAATATTCTCGAGATAACATCGCAAGAGAAGACAGCTATGCGGAGGCTTCAGAAATGGGAGCGGCCCGGATTGCACAACACGCTCTTCCCTTGCAGGTGGCGGCTATCTGCTACCGCCGCCGCGGCCCCTCCGTCGAGTTCCTGCTGGTGAACACCAACGGCGGCAATAAGTGGACCTTTCCCAAGGGCGACCCGGAATCGTCTCTTTCCCATGGCCAGGCCGCGGAGCGTGAAGCCTGGGAAGAAGCCGGTGTCCGTGGCCGCATCGAGCCCCGCCACTTTTGTCTCTATATCCACTCCAAAGGCGTTTTCTGGAAGTCGCCGGGCGTGCGGGAGTATGTGATCAAGGCCTTTCTGCTCGAGGTGGAGTTGGTCGAAGAACCGCAAGAGCCGACTCGAAATCCGACCTGGTTCAGTCCCGAAGAAACCAGGAAGATTCTGGCCAAAGGTCGTGAAGTAAAATACGCCCGCGAACTGCAAGCGGTGGTCGATCGCGCGATGGAAAAGATTGCCGCCACCCAAACCGCGGCCGCTCAATAAGCTCTAAAAAGTAGCGCCGCCGTCCCGGCGGCTGTCGTGGGGGCGTCCTGCCCCCGCACCCTGTCATGCTGAGCGGAATCTGGACGGTCGCTCGCGACCGGCCAGACGAAGTCGAAGCACCCCTATACCCTCCCAGTCACACTCTACGAGCGCTGCCAAATCCCCAGTCTCGACAGTTCATTTGCGCAGTAGGGGTCCCCTCGACTCCGCTCGGGGCAGCTCTTCGACTCCGCAAGAAGGCCGCACGCGGGCTTCCCGCTGCGCTCAGGATGACAGGTTGTGACGGTGAGGCGGTTCTCAACTCAACGGGCACGCCTTCTGCAAATCGCTCTCTCATGAGACGATTGAATGAATGCTCCAACTCTCCGCTGCCGGCAAACGCTATGGCCACAAGCTCCTTTTTGAAGGCGCCGACTGGATGATCACGCCCCGCGACCGCGTGGGCTTGGTAGGCGCTAACGGCACCGGCAAATCCACCCTGCTGAAGATTCTGGCCGGCACGGAAAGCCTGGACTACGGCTCGGTCAGCCGGGCCAAAGGCATCAGCGCCGGATACCTTCCCCAGGACGGTCTGGCACTTTCCGGACGCACGGTCTTCGCCGAGTGCATGTCGGTCTTCTCGCACCTGCGAAAAATGGAACAGGAAATGGAAGAGCTGACCGGGCAGATGTCCGAGCTCGATCATTCATCTCCCGAATACGCCCAGGTGGCGGAACGCTATCAGCGCATCGAGCATGAATTCACCACCCGTGATGGATACGCCATCGAAGCCCAGGTCGGCACGGTACTTGGGGGGTTGGGTTTCCGCAAAGAAGACTGGACCCGGCAGACCGAAGAATTTTCCGGCGGCTGGCAGATGCGCATCGCGCTGGTCAAACTGCTCCTGCAACAGCCAAATTTGCTACTGCTCGACGAGCCCACCAATCATCTTGATCTCGAAGCCCGCAACTGGCTGGAAGAATATCTCGGCAACTATCCCTACGCGTTTGTGCTGATCTCGCACGATCGCTATTTCCTTGACGTCACCATCAACAAAATTGTCGAGATCTGGAACAAGCGCATTCATCTCTACCACGGCAACTACGAAAAATATCTGAATGCGAAGACGCAGCGCCTGGAGCAGCTCGAAGCCGCCTACCGCAACCAGCGCGAGCGCATTGAGCAACTGGAAGTTTTCATCAACCGCTTCCGCTATCAGGCCACCAAGGCCAAGCAGGTGCAAAGCCGAATCAAGGAACTGGAAAAGATCGAGCGCATCGAACTTCCCGAGGAAGAGAAGACTATCCACTTCTCGTTTCCTCAGCCCAAGCCGGCCGGACGCATCGTCGCCGAATTTGTTGGAGTCGCGAAATCTTACGGAGAGAAAGAAGTATTTCGTGATGTCAGCTTCCTGATCGAACGCGGCGACCGCATCGCGCTGGTGGGAGTAAACGGAGCCGGAAAGTCTACCTTGATCAAGCTGCTGGCCCAGACCGAACCACTGACTCAGGGCGAATATCGCCTGGGACACAACGTCGATCCCGACTACTTCGCCCAGGACCAGTACAAGGAACTCGATCCCGACGCCCGCATACTCGACGATCTCGGCGAGGTATCTCCGCGCTCCACCCAGACCGAACTCCGCAACCTCCTGGGATGTTTCCTCTTTTCCGCCGACGACGTATTCAAGCGCATCGGCGTGCTCTCCGGCGGAGAACGTAACCGCTATGCGCTGCTTCGCATGCTGTTGCATCCGGCAAACTTTCTGCTGCTCGACGAGCCCACTAACCATCTCGACATGCGCGCTAAAGATGTCCTGCTGAAGGCGCTCACCGACTACAACGGCACCGTGGTCTTCGTCTCCCACGACCGCTATTTCATCGACAAGCTGGCCACGCGCGTTTTAGAGGTGGGAGACGGACGGGTCGAAGTCTATCCCGGCAATTACGAAGATTACCGCTGGCGAAAAGAGGGCGGCGCTGCGGTGCTGCAAAAGGCGGTTACGTCATCCGCCCATGCGCAGCCCACGAACGGCAATGCCAACGGGCAGCCACCGAAATCCGAGGACGCCGCGGCCAAACGCCTGAATCCCATCAAGCGCAAGCAGATGGAAGATCGTGTCCACGAACTCGAGTCTGAGATTAACCGCCTGGAAGACAGCATCGCAGAATGTGAAGCCGCGTTGCAGAGCTTCGTGAGCGCCGAAGAGACCCAGCGGGTTACGCGGGAGCTGGGAGATAGCAAAGCCGAACTGCAAAAGCGGCTGGCAGAGTGGGAAGAACTAGGCCAAGCGCTTCAGGCATAGCGCTCTTGCTCATTGCTAACTGCACATTTCGCGCCCAAATCGTAGACCATGACAAGGCTGGCCCCATGAAAGCAGCGAGAATTCGAAGATTTGGCCCACCCGACGTGATTGTGATCGACCAACTGCCTCGACCGCAGCCCGGTGATGGGCAGCTACTCGTGCGAGTGAAAGCGGCGGGTGTGGGACCCTGGGATGCCCTCATTCGCGAGGGAAAGAGCGCAGTCTCGCCGCCCCTGCCCATGACTCTGGGGTCCGACTTTGCAGGAGTTGTCGAAGGCATGGGCCCCGGAGTGTCTGGTTTCGCCATCGGGGATGAAATCTACGGGGCAACCAATGAGCAGTTCACCGGCGCCTATGCCGAATACACCGTGGCGTCGGCAGAAATGAATGCTCCCAAGCCGAAGACTCTCAATTTTGTCGAGTCCGCGTCGGCTCCGGTCATAGCGGTCACGGCGTGGCAGATGCTTTTCGACTACGCCCACGCCACCGCGGGACAGACCGTTCTCATCCACGGAAGCGCCGGCAATGTGGGCGCTTATGCCGTCCAACTGGCGCGAGATGCCGGCCTCCGAGTGATTGCCACCGCGTCGGCCGATGACGCGGAGTACGTAAACAAACTGGGAGCCGACGAAGTCGTGAACTATAAAAGCGTCCGCTTCGAAGATGTCGTACACGCCGTCGACATAGTCCTCGACTCGGTTGGCGGTGAAACCAGGGAGCGCTCGTTTCGGGTTCTGAAACCGGGCGGGATCCTGGTCTCAGTGGTATCGCCGATCCCCCAGGAAACAGCCACGCGTTACAACGTCAAGGCGGTCTTTTTCCTTGTGCAGGTGACCACCGCCCGCTTGAGGCTAGTCGCGGATCTATTCGAGAGCGGCAAACTGGTTCCCTGCGTCGGGTCCGTCCTGCCTCTGGAACAGGCTCGCGCCGCCCACGAGATGCTGGCCGGAGCACCCCACCCGCGCGGAAAAATAGTATTGAAAATTGCCGGCTAAAATGTAGGCGCGTAGGCTGCTGCAACCGCAACGGTTACTCCATTCCAGCCCCGCCGTTTTTCTGGTCGTGTTCTTCCGTAACCTGCTCTATTCCCCGCTGCCATGCGATATTCAGCTTGGCCAATCGGCCAGCAGACTTGCCGCATGCGGTAACGCCCATAGTGCGCGCCGCGCGGAACACTCAAGGAGCGCCGCAACCGATGCTGCAACCATCAGATTCCCAAAAATCGCAGTCACCTTCGAACCAGACTTTCAGCCCCACCAAAACCGTTAGCGTGCCCGTGGAACAGGCTACAATCGGCCGCTCCGTGGTCATCAAAGGAGAAGTCAGCGGTAACGAATCGCTCTACATCGATGGGCGAATCGAGGGCATCGTCAATTTTGCCGAGCACCGGGTCACCATCGGACGCAACGGCAGCGTCGCCGCCAACATCAGCGCCCGCGAAGTTGTCATCCTGGGCAAAGTACAAGGCAACATCCAATGCTCTGACCGGCTGGACATCCGCAGCGAGGGCGCTCTGACCGGTGACGTAATCACCCAGCGCATCAGCGTGGAGGATGGAGCCATTCTGAAGGGCAGCGTGCAGGTGCGCGCCGTCGAGCACAAGCAGGACAAGTCTCAGCCCCAGAAACAGCAAGCCGAGCACAAGGCCGCGACCGAGCAACCGAAAGAAGCCGCCGCGATTGCCGGCGCCTAAAACCCGACTGTTGTGGGGCGGACACTCTTGTCCGCCCCACACGCCTTACTTCTTTTCTTCCGGCTTCAAATCCAGCGCCGCTGAATTCATGCAGTAGCGAAGGCCTGTCGGCGCGGGCCCGTCTTCAAAAACATGCCCCAGATGCGCATTGCAGCGCGCACAGCGGGCTTCGGTGCGGACCATTCCATACGTTCTGTCGGTGTGATTGACTACTGCCGCCTCGTCCACCGGCTTCCAGAAACTGGGCCAGCCCGTCCCCGAATCGAACTTGGTGTCCGAGCTGAATAGCGGCTCTCCGCAGCAGACACAAACGTACGTGCCGGCATCCTTCGTCTTCCAGTATTTGCCGGTGAAGGCCGGCTCGGTTCCTGCCTTGCGTGTCACGTAATACTGCTCCGGCGATAGCTGCTTTTGCCACTCTGCTTCTGGTTTTTCAATTTTCTCTGCCATCACATTTCTCCAAATCGTTGAGTTGTCATTTTTAGGACTTCTTAAAAACACCGCCATCAAATCTCGATGACCATATCCTCGAGTCGCGTGGGATACGTATTCAGCACCTCGCCCTTCTCCTTGCGGACGACCACCGTGTCCGAATGCCGGAAGCCACCAAAGTCGGGATCGTAAACTCCCGGCTCGCAGCTGAACGTCATTCCCTGCTTCAGCACAGTCTTGTCGCCCTCGGCGATCCAGGGAGGCTCGTGCCCTTCGAGTCCAATCCCATGTCCGGTACGGTGTTTGAGAAACTTCTCAAATCCCGCCTTGCGAATCTGGTCCAGGCTCTTCTTGTCCACTTCCTCGGCCACCGCGCCTTCCTTCAGATTCTCGACCCCGAAGTCGTGCGCCGCCAGCATGGCGTCGAACAGCTGCTTGGCATAGTCGGTAGGTTTGCCCACGCAGAACGACCGCTCGCACTCGACGTTATATCCTCCCACTTGCGCGCCGAAACTCAGGATCAACGCGTCTCCGTTTTTCAAACGGTCCTTGCTGGGTACGGCATGGGGAAACGCCGAGCGCTTGCCGAACGGCACCAGGCCGCCAAAGGGAGGATCGATGCCCACGCCCACAACGTCGTTCAGCTCTTTGGACATTCTGTCGGCGACGGCGTCCGCCGTCACTTTCAGGATCTCGTCTTCGCTTACGCTGCCATTGTGCTGCACGAATTCGCGCCCCGCCTCCACTTTGAAATCGGCATAGGTCATGGCCCGCCGCATGATGCGGATTTCGTCTTCGTCCTTGATCAGGCGAAGGTCTTCAACCACATCTCCCGCATCCACGATCGTAGCGTTGGGAGCGCCCAGCTTTATTTGATGCATCCGGCTGGGCCGCGACTCTTCCACGCCGATGCGCCCGCGGTCAAATCCCCGCTTGGCCACTCGCTCAAAGATCCAGCGCACCCGATTCACCGGCCCGGGAAAATCAAAGTAAGACTCGTAATCCTTCACCCACCACGTCTTGACCTGGTCCTCTTCCAGCCCGGGAACGAACATCACCGGATCTCCCGACTCTGGAATTAAGGTCGCCAGCGGACGCTCTGTCGAAAGATGGAAATATCCCACGGTGTAAATAATGTTGGTGGCGTCGAGCAGCAGCAGCGCATTGAGCTTGCGCTCTTTCATCTTCTCCTGCACCTGGCCGACCTTGCGCCGGTACCAGTCCGGTTCCAACCGGTCATGCTGACCGGTGTCTGGCATGGCACTCGCCATGCGCAGAAAATGCATTCTGCCCAACCGGCTCACATCGGTAGTAATGCTGAGTGCTGCCGCGCCGGAAAGCGTGCGCATGAATTCCCTTCGGTTCGCCATGGGTCTCTCCTGACTTTGAAAGGGATTCATCTTAGCGCAACTGCCCGCGTCGCGGCTCGCGCTGGCCGGTCAGGCGCCGGTTTATACTCCTGAGTGCCGCTTTCTGCGGCGGCCCGTATGCGACTCCTGACCTTCGAAGATAGCGTGCGGCGCTCCCGCATAGGCGCCCTCACTCCCGACGGACGAATCGTCGATCTCAATTCGGCCTGCGCCTCCTATTTACGCGATGTAGAGGAAGAGAGCGGCTTCGATCGCCTGGCTGAGGCCCTGGTTCCGCCGAACATGCGAGACCTCTTAGCCGGCGGCGACACCAGCCTGGAAGCTGCGCGCAAGGCTCTGGATCACGTACTTGCCAGTGAGACTCTCTCCGGGCCGCGCGGCGAGCCCATTTTCTACTCGACGGATGAAGTCACCCTCAAAGCTCCAATCGCCCCGAAGAAGCTTTTCCACGCCACCGGTTTCCTGAACCTGGACGCCATCATCGGCCATGACGAGCCGGTCATCTACCCCGAACACCTCACCCAGGAACTGGATTGCGAACCCGCACTGGCGGTGGTTTTGAAAAAAAGCGGCAAGCATTTCGCTCCCGAGGAGGCAGCGAACTACATTGGCGGCTACGTAATCTTTAACAGCATCGTCGCCCGCGATGTTCAACGCCGCGAAACAAGGTCAGGTGGCTCGGCCCTCAGCCATGGAATCGACTCGTTCTGCCCGATGGGTCCATGGATCGTTACTGCGGACGACATTCCGGAGCCGCAGAATCTCATCATAAAACTTCGAATCAACGGCGACCTTCGGCCGGATTCATCTCCCGCCACACCGTGGGCAAAAATTCCCGAAATGATTGCGCGCTACTCGTCCATGGGTTACAACGCCGGAGATGTGGTTTCGACCGCGACACTGACGGAAACGCCCTCAGCCGGCAACGACCATAGGCCCAGCTATCTTAAAGTCGGTGATGTGCTGGAATGCGAAATCGAGGGACTTGGAATTCTGCGCAATCGCATCATTTCCTGGGAGGAAGCCTACGGCCGCAACGCCGTTCGGGAGATATCCCGACAGTAGTGCCGGCGTCCCCACTGCAAACGCGGGCGAGGGCGCCGACGCTACACGGGACAGCTGCAACTACACCTTTGAGCCGCCAATCGTCCGGTATTCGCCGCGATGATAAAGCAGCGGATCGCCCCCGCGCACCACGACTTCTTCCACTTCGGCGATAAAAATCGTATGGTCGCCCGCATCCTGCGCGCTGTGTAGACGGCATTCGAGATACGCCAGAGCGCCATTCAGTACGGGCGTTCCGTGAGCGGTACGATCAAAGTGCGCTCCCGCCTCGCGCTCGGCATGGCGATGATCCTGGGCAGGACGCGCGTAATATTCCGAAATGACACGCTGATCCTGTGCCAGCACATTGACTCCAAACCGCTTCTTGGCGTGCAGATGAGCATGCGTCCGGGCGCGCTGGTCGACGCAAACCAGCACCAGCGGCGGATCGAGCGAAACAGAGCTGAAAGCATTGGCGGTCATGCCATTAACTTCGCCCTCGTAGTCCACGGTAATTACCGTCACTCCGGTCGCAAAGCTGCCCAGCGCGCTGCGAAATTCATCTGGAGTGACGGCCATTGTGAAGGACGAATCCCTGCCTTTTCGTGTCTGTTGGGCTAAGTGGCTGCCGGCCCTTAAGAGTTTTACCACCAAACCCGCAGCCTTGAACAATTCCGCGACTCGGACACTTCGGCTCTCAGCTAAGTGTCAAGCCGCAGCTGGGCGGAGCAGGCCCTGCAGGCCTGCTTACAGCCGCTGCCGCGTTACGGGGCTTTTGCCCTGAGATACGTCATTGGCCGCAGACCGACCGCCTCGCATATCGCTCTCATGTATCATTCTGTTGTTCGTTACATTGACGCTGATCGCTCCAGGCCTCAGAACAATCAGCCATGCAAGTTCAGGAAAATTCGCTTCCGGCTTATCTCGACGACCTGCGCGACGGCCGGCCGCTCTCGCGCGACGGAGCTTGCCAACTCCTGCGCTGCCCGGATGACGACTTACCCGCTCTCCTGGCTGCCGCCCGCGAACTGAAGAACCGATTCAAGCCGGGAGTGATTACATACTCGCGCAAAGTTTTCATCCCCCTGACAAATCTCTGTCGCGACTATTGCGGCTATTGCACCTTCCGGCGCGACCCAGGCGAGCCGGGCGCGCACACCATGACTCCGGACCAGGTTTTAGAGGTGGCTACAGCGGGACAAAAGCTGGGCTGCACCGAGGCCCTCTTCAGCCTGGGCGACAAGCCGGAGTTGGCCTTCCCCGAAATGCGCGCCACCCTGCGCCATCTGGGATACAACTCAACGTTGCAATATCTTGAGGCCATGTGCGAACTGGTTCTGCGCCAGACCACACTGTTGCCGCATCCCAATCCCGGTTTGTTGAGCGCTGAGTGGATCACTCGGCTGGCAGCGGTTTCTCCCAGCATGGGCCTGATGCTCGAGACCACGAACGCCGCTCTGCTCGCACCCGGAGCTGCGCACGATAACGCGCCCGACAAAGTTCCAGCCAAACGCCTGCGCACGATTGAAGAGGCGGGCAAGCAGTCGGTACCCTTTACCACCGGCTTATTGATCGGCATCGGCGAAACCCTGGAAGATCGCGTGGATACCCTGCTCGCCATCCGCGAATTGCATCGGCGGTACGGACATATTCAGGAAGTGATCGTTCAAAACTTCCGGGTCAAGCCGGAGATCCCGATGCGCCGCTGGCCGGAGCCGACTCGCGGTGAGATGTTGCGCACCATCGCCGTGGCGCGACTCCTGATGCCTGAAGTCAACCTGCAGGCGCCGCCGAACCTTTCCGACAGTTATTACGACGAACTGCTCGACGCGGGAATCAACGACTGGGGCGGGGTCTCCCCGTTGACCCCGGACTTCATCAATCCGGAAAAACCCTGGCCGCATCTCGATCAGCTCCAGGCGCGCACGGAATCAAAAGGATACATTCTGCGTCAGCGTTTGCCGGTTTATCCTGAGTTCCTCACGACGATAACTTCGCGCTCCGGCTTGCTGGCGGAGAAAGTCCAGGCCGCTGCCGACCGCGAAGGCTATGCAGGGAGGGCCAAAGCTGCATGATTGTCGTACTCACGGGCGGGACGGGCGGCGCAAAGTTTGTCGACGGCCTGCGCCAAGTCGTTCCCGCAAAAGACCTTACCATCATCGTGAACACCGGAGACGATCTGGAGTGGTGGGGCCTCTACGTTTCGCCCGATCTCGACTCCATCACCTACGTGCTCGCCGGCTTGCTGAGCAAGGAGCGCGGCTGGGGCGTGAAGGGCGACACCTTCTTTTGCCTGCAGGCCATGGGCGATCTGGGCGAACCCATCTGGTTTCACACCGGCGATCGCGACCTCGCCGTCCACCTGCTCCGCACGAAACTGCTTAAAGAGGGTAAAAGCCTTACTGACATTTCCGCAGTCATCGCGTTGAAGATGGGCGTCGAAGCACAAATCCTGCCCATGACCAATGCGCGCGTAGAAACCCGCGTCGACACACCCATCGGCGAACTTAGCTTCGAAGAATATTTTGTGCAGCGCTGGTATCAGGATCCCGTGAACTCCATCCGTTTCGCCGGCATTGAAAAGGCCGAACCCGCGCCGGGCGTAATCGAAGCCATCATGTCGGCCACCGTGGTGCTGCTCGCGCCCAGCAATCCGATCACCAGCATCGGCCCGATCCTGGCTGTACCCGGCATCTTAGACGCGCTGAAGCAAACTCGAGCCCCGGTCGCAGCCGTGAGTCCGATTATCGGCAACACCGCGGTCTCGGGACCGGCGGGTATTTTGATGGCTGCTCAGGGTTTGCCGATTTCAATCGCCGGCGTGGCCCAGGCCTACCGCGAATTTCTGGATATTCTGGTGGTCGACAATCGCGACGCCAGCGCCGCCGAAGAATTGAGACGCTCCGGACTGCGCGTCCACTGCGCCAACACGATTATGGGCAGCGCCGACGAAAAGGTTGACCTGGCACGCCAGGTACTTTCATTAGTGTCGACCGAAAGCGCCGCCCACGCCGGTTCGGACATCTTATGATTCTGGTCCCGGTCAAGAATCTCTCCGGCGCCAAGCAACGACTCGCCGCCCTGTTCGATCAGCCGACCCGCACCGCACTCGCGCAAGCCATGCTGTTCGATGTGCTCAAGACTCTGGCCGAATGGCCGGGTTGCCCAAACGTAAGTATCGTTACCAGCGATCCTTTTGCCATTCATCTGGCGCAACATCGCCGTTTTTCCGTGATTCACGACCACAACAATCGCAGCGAGACCGATGCCATCGAAATGGCCACTCGCTTCTGCGAAGCTCAGGGCGTCGACAACACGCTGGTGATTCCCGGCGACATTCCGCTGATCCAGAGTTTGGAGCTTGAAAAGATTCTTCTATCTGCACCGGCCCAGGGTTCGGTGCTGGTACGCGCCGCCGACGGACGCGGCACCAACGCCATCTTCCGGCGCCCCGCCGGATTGTTTCCGGCCCGCTTCGGCAACGATAGTTTCGAACCTCATCGCGCCGCCGCTCAGGCTACCGGTAAGCCGTGTGTAGTTCTCTCCCTGCCCGGCATCGCGCTCGATGTCGACACCCCCGCCGATCTCCGCGCCCTCGCCGCCGCTCCGGGCGAAACCCGTACGCAGCGCCTGGTCCGGCAATGGCAACTGACCGACCTCCCCGTAGCGGCAAATGAGTAGCCAGCGACTCGCGAGCCAGAATCAAGCCCCGAAGGGGCAAGAGAATAAAGCCCACGGCGCAAGCCGTGGGTGGACCGATCCCAAAGGAAAAGCCCCGGAGGGGCGCAAGAATATAGCCCACGGCGTAAGCCGTCGGAATACGCACGCCGACGACAAAGCCCCAAAGGGGCGAAAGCACCAAGCCCCACCCGAACTCCACATCATCCCTCTCCCCCTGAACACCGAGGTCCAGCCCGGCGACTCCATCCCCCGCCTGCTCCTCGGCGCTCTCCAAAATCAAAAACCGCGCCCCGGCGACATCCTGGTCATTAAACACAAAATTGTCTCCAAGGCCGAGGGACAACTGGTGGCGCTAAACAAAATCAAACCCTCTGCCGCCTCCCGCCAATGGGCAAATCGCTATCATCTCGACCCGCGCGTGATCGAACTCGCTCTGCGCGAGAGCCGCCGCATCGTACGCCGCAAACGCGGCGTCCTGATCACCGAAACTCGTCACGGCCTGATCTGCGCCAACAGCGCAGTCGACGTCTCCAACGTCGACGGAGGCCGCCATGCGCTCCTGCTCCCCCGCGATCCCGACCGCTCCGCTGCCCGCATCCACCGTGCGTTGAAAAGAACCCTGCACCTTTCCATCCCCGTCATCATCACAGATACTTTCGGGCGGCCTTGGCGCGAAGGCCTGACCGAGGTGGCGATCGGAGTAGCCGGCATGCAGGCTCTGCACGACTATCGCGGCCAGGCCGATTCCCACGGATACACGTTGCAAGCTAGTATTGAGGCAGACGCGGACCAGCTGGCTTGCGCGGCAGGGCTGGTCTGCGGCAAGCTAGCTCGTACGCCGGCATGTATCATTCGAGGGTTCCCATATCGCCCCGGCCCGGGCACCGCTCGTGACCTGATCCGCCCGGCCGCGAATGATCTGTTCCGCTAGGTCGTTGTCTTTCCCGGAGGAGGAGCCGTGACCCAAGTCCTATCCGATTCTGAACTCGAAGATTTTCCCGCTCTCGAATGGTCACAGATCGCCGAGCGCATAAGTTCGCAATCACGCAACGCGCTTGAGCAGGTCATGGCGTCGCTGGATGGAAGCGTCCTCTCACGCGAACAGAGCCTACTCCTGGCGAGCGCCGAAGGCGATGACCTTCTCGGCCTGCTGGTCGCAGCCGACATGCTGCGTCGCGATCTGGTGGGCAACATCGTCACTTACGTGGTCAACCGCAATATCAACTTCACGAATGTCTGTTTTGTCGGATGCAAATTTTGTGCCTTCAGCCGGGGACCGCGTGAAGAGGACAGCTACTTCCACAGCCTCGAAACCATGGCGCAAAAAGCTGTCGAGGCGCGAGCCATCGGCGCCACCGAAGTCTGTATTCAGGGCGGCCTGCCCCACGGATTGCCTCCTTTCTACTACCGCGACATCCTGCGGGCGATCAAAGCCGCCGTGCCCGATATGCACATTCACGCCTTCTCGCCCATGGAGATCGTCTACGGCGTCGAGCTCACCGGCATGCCTCTGCCCGACTATCTGAAAATGTTACGCGATAATGGCCTCGACACTCTTCCCGGAACCGCCGCCGAGATCCTCGACGATGAAGTGCGCTTCGTGCTCTCCCGCAACAAGCTCTCCACTGAGCAGTGGAAGCGGGTCATCCGAACCGCTCACCAATGCGGCATTCGCAGCACTTCCACGCTGATGTACGGACACGTCGAAACCACGACACATTGGGTCAATCAGCTGGAGCTTCTCCGCGACATCCAACAGCAGACCGCTGGCTTCACTGAGTTCGTCCCGCTCGGATTCGTCCACCAGAACACTCTTTTATTTCAGCAGGGAATCGCCCGACCCGGCCCGACTTTGGCCGAGCACTTGAAGATCCATGCCCTGGCGCGGGTCATGCTGGCGGGCGCAATCAATAATGTTCAGGTGTCTTGGGTAAAGCTAAATCGTCGCCTGTCACAACTCTGCCTGCACGCCGGCGCTAACGATTACGGCGGTACTCTGATGGAAGAAAATATCTCTCGCGAAGCTGGAGCGACGGCAGGTCAATACACCAGCGGCGAAGAATTCCAGTCGCTCATTCTTGAAATCGGACGCATCCCCGCCGAACGCAACACGCTTTACACCCGCATCAACCTCAAGCTGTCACCGGACCACGTCGCCATCGAAGAAGCATTCGAACCGGAATTCGCCTGATGGAGTTCGCCCGATGAGGTCAGAGCCATAATGCCGCGCAACATCGCTGTCCTCGGCGGCACCGGTCCGGAGGGTTTTGGACTCGCCTTGCGCTGGGCAAGAGCAGGCGAGACTGTGATCATCGGATCGCGGGACGCAGGCCGCGCGCGCGAGGCAGCGGCAAAAATCGTAGCAGCGGTGGGCGGTAACGCGAGGGTTTCGGGCGAAGAAAACAATGCCGCCTGCGCCGCCGGAGATGTCGTCGTACTCACCATCCCGTTTGAAGGCCACTGCGGCCTGCTCAAGCAAATCAGGTCGGCCATTCGTCCCGGCAGCATTGTTGTCGACACCACGGTGCCTTTGGCCGCCAGCGTTGGCGGGCGCGCCACTCGCACTCTCGGCATCTGGGAAGGCTCCGCGGCGCAGCAGGCCGCCGAACTCGTGCCCCCGGGCGTCTCGGTGGTGGCTGCGTTTCACAACACTTCCGCAGATATCCTGAATGGCGACGCTCCCGTCGACTGCGACGTGATTGTCTGTGGCGATGACGCCGAGGCGACCAAAACCGTAAGAGCGCTGGCGGCGAAAATCCCGGGTGTCCGCGCCATCGACGGCGGCAAACTGGAGAACGCGCGCATCCTGGAGCAGATCACCGCACTCCTGATCGGCCTCAACATTCGCCACAAAGGCCACTCCGGCATTCGTATCACCGGCCTTCCAGAAAAAGCATATGAGGTGTTGTAGCGCCGGTGTCCCGCCGGCTGTCGTGAGGGCATCTTGCTCTCAGAGTAGCGCACTCCAAATGGTGGCGAAACGCAAAGCATGACCGATTCTCCCAATCTCAACCCGGCCATCGAATTCCGCAACGTCGGATATCGCCTGGACAACGGAAATACCCTCCTTCGCGACCTGAGCCTTGAAGTCCAGCGCGGCGAAACTCTCGTGCTTCTCGGCCGCAGCGGCTCCGGCAAGACCACCACCCTGAAACTCATCAACCGTCTGCACACTCAAAGCGCCGGCGCAATTTTCGTGGATGGACGCTCGCTCGAAGAGTGGGATGTAATTCGCCTGCGCCGCATGATCGGCTACGTTATTCAGGAGGTCGGTTTGTTTCCGCATTTCACGGTCGCTCGCAATATCGGGGTCGTGCCCCAGATCGAAGGCTGGTCCGCCGATCGCATTCAGCACCGCGTCACCGAACTACTGGAACTGGTAGGCCTTGAACCGCAACTCGCATCCCGCTACCCGCATGAATTGTCCGGAGGACAGCGCCAGAGAGTCGGCGTAGCCCGCGCTCTCGCCGCCGACCCGGCGTTTCTCCTGATGGACGAACCTTTCGGCGCACTCGATCCCATCACCCGCGCCGAATTGCAACGTGAATTCCTGGCCTTGCAGCAACGGCTGGGCAAGACGGTGGTCTTCGTCACCCACGATCTGCGCGAAGCTCTCCGCCTCGGCACCCGCATCGCGCTCATGGAGTCAGGCCAGCTGGTCGTTACCCTCACGCCTGACGAATTTCTGCACTCTACAAATCCCATGGTCGCCGACTACGTGGACGCTTTCAAAACCGAAATCTCAACTTCAGGAAAGTCGCGATGAACTCGAAGAGTTGCGCCGGCGTCCCACCGGCTGTCCCGAGGGCATCCTGCCCTCGGAGGAGTGAAGAGAAGCTCTCTAGCCCCGCCCCGAAAGCAAAAAGTTTACGAGGCCATTTATGAACGTCCTCCAATTTATTATTCAGAATCACGTGGAGGTCCTCGACCTCACCACCGAGCATCTCTGGCTGGTCGGCGCCTCCATCACCCTGGCGGTCCTCATCGGCATTCCGCTCGGCATTTTAATCACACGCTGGCCAGTGTTGAGTAAACCGGTGCTCGGCGGCGCGAACATCATCCAGACTGTCCCCAGCCTTGCCCTCTTTGGATTTCTCCTGCCCGCGCCCTGGATCGGCGCCCGCGCCGACCGCATCGCCATACTCGCGCTCATGCTGTATGCGCTCCTGCCCCTCATTCGTAACACTTACACCGGCATCAAAGGCGTCGATCCTGCCGTGGTTGAAGCCGGACGCGGCATGGGCATGACAGACCGCCAGCTACTTTGGCAGGTCCAGCTTCCTCTGGCGCTGAGTGTGATCATCGCGGGCGTGCGCGTGGCGACGGTGCTCTCCATCGGCCTGGCGACCATCGCTGCGGCCATCGGCGCGGGTGGTCTTGGCGAATTCATTTTTCGCGGACTGGCCATGGTGAATAACCAGGTCATCCTGGCCGGCGCAATTCCCGCCGCCGCGCTGGCCATACTCGCGGATACGAGTCTGGGATGGCTGGAAAAGCGCCTAAGCCCCGGCTAGGAGTTTGCGTTGTTGTTTGCGAAGAAGCCAAGTCGAAGAGCCGCGGAGCGGCGAAGGAATGTCGCCCACGGCGTTAGCCGTGGGTAAAGAACAAGTCGAGTCAGCCCCGCACGGGCGCAAGCAACGCTGTTTTGACGATCTAGTCGAAACCATGCGCATGTCTAGCATCATCGCGATACCAAGACTGGCTGCTTTGGCCGCGCTGCTCCTGCTCGCCGCTTGCGGCCCGCCGCGCGCTGATGTCATCGTCGTCGGCTCCAAAAATTTTACCGAGCAACTCGTGCTCGGCGAAATTCTGGCGCAACAAATCGAGAACAAAACTCACTTGCCGGTTGAGCGGCGCTTCTACCTGGCTGGCACATACATTTGCCAACAAGCAATCCTCGGCGGCCGCATCGACATTTACCCCGAATACACCGGCACCGCTCTGACCGCGATTCTGAAAGAGCAACCCTCCAGCAATAGCGCCGAGGTTTACAACCGGGTCAAGACCGAATACGCCCGGCGTTTCAATCTTGAACTTGGCCAGCCTTTCGGCTTCAACAACACATTCGCCATCGAAATCCGAGGAGAGGACGCTCGCCGTCTCGGTCTGAAGACGATCTCGCAAGCCGCCGCCTACACGCCGAAATGGCGCGCCGGCTTCGGATACGAATTCTCCGGCCGCCCCGACGGATACAAAGGACTGGCCGCAACCTACGGGCTTCGTTTCGCCGAGCCTCCCGGCATCATGGACCTGGGCTTGCTGGCCCGCGCGCTTAAGAACAAGCAAATCGATCTGGCCGCTGGAAACATGACCGATGGCCTGATTCCAGTCCTCGACCTGTTTGTCCTCGAAGACAACCGCCACTATTTCCCGCCCTACGAAGCCGTCCCCATCATGCGGCAGGAGATGTTGTCTCATCATCCCGGAGTGGCTGTGGCGCTGAACGAACTCGCAGGGAAAATCTCGGACGAGGACATGCGACAGCTCAACTATGCCCTGGACGGCCAGCACCGCGACGTAAAGGAAGTTGTAAGAGAGTTTCTGCGTAAGAAGGGCCTATGAGCCAGATTTCCTTCGTGTACCTTTGTGTCCTTTGTGGTGAATGCTTTTAGATGGCAGCAAAAGAGCTCTAACCACGAAGGACATAAAGGTACACGAAGGAACTTCACATCAGCCACACCGCATCCACATCCACGATCACTTGAGATCGTGGAATCTTCTGCTGCGCCGCGTACGCCAGCATCGTGCGCAGCAAAGTGTTCAGCTTCCCCCGGCTGGCCGACTTCACCACAAAGTGATAACGATAGTCGCGCTTCAAACGCAGTATCGGCGCTGCCGCCGGACCCAGCACGCGAATCCCCTCATGCCGTGTTTTCTCAAACCATTTCCCCAGAATCCCCGACCAGCGCAAGGCCTCGTCCAACTTGTCGCTCCGCACCAGCACATTGGCCAAGGCGCTGTACGGCGGATAGTGCATCCAGCTGCGAAAGCGTAACTCTTTCTCGTAGAAGCCGGTAAAATCGTGCCGCGCCGCATACTGCACCGCGTAGTGATCGGGAAAATAAGTTTGTAGTACGACCTTTCCGGGACTATTTCCACGACCCGCGCGCCCCTCCACCTGAGTCAGCAATTGGAAGGTGCGTTCTGCGGCCCGGAAGTCCGGGAATCCGAGCGCCATGTCCGCACCAACGACGCCGACTAGCGTGACTCCATGAATGTCGTGGCCCTTGGCGATCATCTGCGTGCCGACCAGCAGATCGAGTTCGCCTTCGTCGAGAGCTTTGAGCGCGCGTTCGAAATCTTCGCGTCCGCGCACCGTATCGCGGTCCAGCCGTCCTATGCGTGCCTGCGGAAACATCCCATGCAGCAACTCCTCCAGCTTCTCCGAACCCGTGCCTAGAAAATAAACGTACTCGCTGCCGCAATGGATGCAAGCTTTCGGCACCGGCGCGGTGTACCCGCAATAGTGGCATTCCATGCGGCGCGATCGCTTGTGATGCGTCATCGCGATGGCACAATTCTTGCATTCCAGCGTCTTGCCGCAGGCGCGGCACAGCACCACCGGCGAATATCCCCGCCGGTTCAATAGCACCATGACTTGCTCTTTGCGCTCCAGTCGCTCTTTGATTTCTTCCGCCAGCTTGCGAGAGATGACCTGCTCGCTTCCTGTCTCCTGAAATTCCTGCCGCATGTCGATGATCTCGACTTCCGGCAGCGGCCGTTGCTCCACCCGGTCGGGCAACTCGAGTAACTTGTACTTCCCCTTCTTGGCGTTGAAGTAGGACTCCAGCGACGGCGTGGCCGATCCCAACACCACGGCCGCGTTCGCCATCTTGGCCCGCATCACGGCCACATCACGAGCGTGATAGCGCGGCATTTCCTCCTGCTTGTACGAGGGATCTTGTTCCTCGTCCACGATCACCAGCGCCAGATCGGTGACGGGAGCAAACACGGCCGAACGCGTGCCCACCACCATGCGAGCATCTCCGCGCTTGATGCGATGCCACTGTTCCGCCCGCTCCTTGTCGGACAACGCCGAATGCAGAATCGCAACCCCGTCCCCAAAAAGTTGGTGCAGGTCGGCGGCCACGGCTGGGGTCAGCCCAATTTCGGGGACCAGCAGAATCGCCGAGCGCCCCGCCTCGAGCACCGCCCGCATTGCCGAAAGATAGATGGCGGTCTTACCCGATCCGGTGACCCCATGCAGCAACATCCCGGCAAACTTGCGCGCGTTCACACTTTGCTGAATGGATTTAAGCGCCGCCTGTTGTGCTGGACTGAACTGCGAGTCAAACAAGCTGGGCCGGGCTTTCAGCACCGACACCGTGAAGTCAGCTTGCTCTTCAATAATTTCCACCAAGCCTCGCTTCACCAGCGTGCCCAAAGTGGTGCGCGGGACCTCCAACGACTGCAGTGCCTCAACCGGAGCTTTGCCGCCAGCAGCGGCGAGGGTGTCGATGAGAGTCTGCTGGTTGGAGTTGAGCTTGCCTTCGACGTTTTTGAGGACGGCGAATCTGACGGTACGAACCGCGTTGCGTGCTTCGGACAAGTCTTCCCGCGCAATCCATTTCTTTCGCACCATTCCGGCCAGCAGCGGCCTGGATGCCCGGGTCGCGGACCGAACACTTTCCTCTCGCGCCATCTCACTTTCCGCAAGGTAGTCGAGCACCCTAATCTCGATCAATTGGTCTTCCGGAGTTTTCTGCGACCGCCCCGACGCTCCCGACGTCCCCGCCCGGTGCAGTGCCAGATGGCCTTCTTCGGTAATTCGGTAGCCGACTGCTTTCTTGAATTCCGCGCCCAGCGGCAGCATGGTGCGAAAAACTTCGCCGATCGGAGCCAGATAGTAGTCGGCAATCCATTGGCCCAGGCGAATGAGTTCCGCATCGAGCACCGGCGCCGTATCCAGCACGCTGATGACGTTTTTGGTCTTAACTTTCGGCTTGTCGTCATGCAGCGCAGTGACGATCCCCGACATGCGCTGCTGCCGGAAGGGCACGAGCACTCGCCCGCCCACCACGGGTTGCATCCCCTCGGGAACCGCGTAGGTGAAGACGATGTCCAGCGGCACCGCCAAAGCTACGTCGCAGAAGTCAGGCATGGTAAATGGGCGCGATCGTCTTCGCTCGTGCCGCAGTGAGGAAATGTCGCCAGTTTACTCCGGGCTCTTGGGCGGAGCCACCAACCCCAGGTCTTTCATTACCATCTGCAAATCCTTCCAGGCTTCCTTCTTCTGCCGCGGATCGCGCAGCAAAAATGCAGGATGATACGTCACGGCAAGCTTGGTCCCGCGAAAGTCATACCACTTGCCCCGAAGCTCCGACATGGGCGCATTGATCGCCAGCAACGTCTTGGCCGCGACTGCACCCAGAGCCACGAGCACTTTGGGCTTGATGGTGGCGATCTGCCGCATTAAAAATGGAGAACAAGTTTCGCATTCGTCGCGCTCCGGAGTGCGGTTCCCCGGCGGGCGGCACTTGATGATATTCGCAATATAAATGTCCTCGCGCCGCAGACCCATCGCCTTGATCATATTGTTGAGCAACTGTCCGGCGCGGCCCACAAAAGGTTCGCCCTGCTGATCCTCGTCGGCGCCCGGCGCTTCGCCGATGAACATCAACTCCGCCCGCGGATTGCCCACGCCAAAAACGATCTGCTTGCGTCCCTGTTTGGCCAAGCGGCAGCGGGTGCAATCGCCGATATCTTCACGAATGGCGCGCAGTCCCTGTGCTGGGTCGGCAAATGATGACTCGGGTTTCGTGGAGATTTCGATGAGCTGTTCTTTTTCGGTCACAACGGGAATAGCGACTGCGGCTTTGGCTCTGGGCAAGGCGTCTCGTTCTTCGCGCTGGATTTGAACTGCAGTTTCGCGGCGATAAAAATCATAAATGCCAAGTTCATTGTAGTAGCGGATGCGGTCTGCCAGGGCGAGTTTGAGTTGTGCGTCTAAACTCTTTGCCATGAGGAGAATTTCTTGCTGCGGTTGCTATTGATACCGGCCGACGGCCGAGGGCAGCCGTCTCCACGTGGCTGGTGGTTGCTACTTGGCCTGCGGTACTTTTCGCAAGCGGACTATCTGTTCGAGGACGCGCTGGGCAACTTCCCACTTGGTAGTTTCAGTCACCTCGATCACCTCGCTGTGAGTGATGATGGTGACTGCGTTGCGATCGGAATCAAAGCCCACGCCCTCGTGCGACACATCATTGACCACGATGGCGTCGAGCGATTTCGACAGCAGCTTTTTGCGCGCGTTCTCCAGAGCGTTCTCGGTTTCAGCGGCGAAACCGATGATGATCTGCGAGTTCTTGTTGCGCGCCAGTTCCGCGAGAATGTCAACGGTCGGCTCCAGCTCCAGTGACATCGCACCCTTGCGCTTGATCTTCTGCTCGGCCGCGCTCCGGGGACGGTAATCCGCCACCGCCGCGGTCTTAATCACGATGGTCGCCTCTGGCAGCAGTTTCAGCACAGCCTGGCGCATCTGCTCAGCCGACTCCACCCATGTGACCTCGGCTCCACCCACCGGGGTCAGGGCCGTGGGCCCGCTCACCAGCAGGACCCGCGCGCCGCGTCGCAAGGCGGCTTCGGCCAGTGCGTATCCCATGCGTCCGCTGGAGCGGTTGGTGAGAAAGCGTACCGGATCAATCTTCTCCCGCGTGGGCCCCGCCGTAATCAGAACGGTTTCTCCAGCCAGTTCCTGCGAAGCTCCCAAAGCTTCCATCGCGGCAGCTACAATCAGTTCATTCTCCGCCAGCCGCCCTGGCCCCGTCATGCCACAAGCCAGATAGCCGTCGCCGGGCTCGACAATACGTACTCCGCGCTGCCGCAACAGCTCCAGATTCGCCTGGGTCGCGGGATGGTTCCACATATTGACGTTCATGGCGGGCGCGACTACCACAGGCGCAGTCGTTGCCAGATAAAGTGTGGTCAGAAAATCGTTCGCGATGCCTTGCGCGAACTTGGCGAGAATGTCGGCTGTGGCAGGAACAACCAGCAGCGCATCGATCGACTGCGCCACCGCAATGTGCTCGATGGCCGAGTCGATATTGGGCTGGGCATTTTCGTCGCCGCCCGCGGCAAACATGTCGGTGATGACTTTTTCGCCGGAGAGAGCGGCAAAGGTGAGGGGGCGAACAAACTGCTGCGCGCCCTGAGTCATGATCACTTGCACCCGGATCCCGCGGTCCTGCAACAGGCGAACCACTTCCGCTGCCTTGTAGGCTGCGATGCCGCCACTGACTCCGAGCGCAACTTTCATGGATAGTCCAACGCGATTGCGGACCCCAGATTGACGATCTCATTTTCGGATTCAGCCCGATCCATCACGCTGCATCCGAGTTCCAAGTCTGAAATCAAAAATCTGCGGGCCGTAATCTATACGTCTTTCGCCAGGGCCTTCTCCAGCATCTCGCTGGCGACCTCCGCCGCGGAGCGCGGCATTTCGGGGATCACCCACTTCACCTTGCCTGCCTTGATCTCATCCTGTGCAATCCGGCAAGGCTTGCGGGAAGGTGTTTCGATGACCGGTGGCGCACCACCCTGCAATTGTCGCGCACGTCGCGCGGCCACCAGAATGTATCGGTAGTTGCTGTCAAAACCATCCATCAACTTCATCGTGTTCTCCCCTGCCGCTTAGCGTCCACCCGGCGCCGCCACCTTTTCGAACGAAGCCAGAATCGGTTGCAACCGCTCTCGCACATTCTTGAGACGGCAACGTTCGGCTTTTGCCATCAGATCGGTGTCGTCAGCGGATCGTTGTTTCTGTTCTTGGGCTCCTGGTCGCATCAGTCGCTCCGCGAGCAGGATCGACTTCAGCGCGTCGATAGATTCTTCCAGGCGGTCGTTAACCAAAATATAGTCGTATTTGTCGTAATTCTCAATCTCACGGGAGGCCGTGACCAACCGGCGCTGGATCACCTCTTCCGCATCCAGACTGCGGGTCCGCAGCCGTTTCTCCAGTTCCTGCCGATTGGGAGGCAGAATAAAAATACTTACCGCATCCGGAATCTTGCGCTTGATCTGCGCCGCCCCCTGGACATCGATGTCCAGCAGCAGGTCCTTTCCCTCTTCTTCCGCTTCGCGAAGAAAGCGCCGCGCCGTGCCGTAGTAGTTGCCGAACACGTCGGCATACTCGAGAAATTCGTTCTTCCTGACCATCTCCTCGAATTCGTTGCGCGGGACGAAATAATATTCCCGCCCGTTCTGCTCGCCCGCCCGCGGCGCCCGCGTAGTGTAGGAAATGGAAAACTTCAGACCCGGCACAATCAGCCGCACCTGATTCACCAGCGTGGACTTGCCCGAGCCCGACGGCGCCGAAATGATGTACACGCCGCTCATTCGATGTTCTGCACCTGTTCGCGCGCCTTCTCAATTTCCGTTTTGATGGCCAGCCCCATCTCCGTGATTTTCAGCGCATCGCCGGCCAGCCCGGAGGTCTTCGAGAGCAGCGTATTGGCCTCGCGATTCATCTCCTGCAACAGGAAATCCAGCTTCTTGCCCACCTCACCGCCCTGATCGAGCAGTCCGAGAAAATGTTTTACGTGCGTATCCAACCGGACCAGTTCCTCCTGTATATCGCTGCGATCGACCAGCAACGCCGCCTCCTGCAGCAGACGCTCCGGATCTACCTGGCTTCCAATCAACTCCTGCATGCGCGTCTTTAACTTGTCGACATAGGTCTGCTGCACTGCCTGGCGATGTTTCTCCACTCCCTCGCCGGCCTTTTGAACCAGGCCCATCCGCTGCTTCAATTCCCGTTCGATGCCGCGTCCTTCTTCTTCCCGCATCTGGTTCAGGTGATTCAGCAGTTCTTCGACCTTGGCGAGCACCGATGACTCCAGCGCACCATCGGCCGGAAGCGTCGCCGAGTCCAGAGCCCCAGGCAGGCGCAGGACCGCGTTCAAGTCCGGCTCGGCTGCGAGCCCGAACTCCGCCGCTGCCGCCCGAAATGCCTGAATATAGCCGCCCGCAATCTGGCGATTCAGCGCGAAACTTTCGTTCCCGCCGCGCTCCAGGTTGAGGGTCAACTCGACGTGGCCCCGGGCGAGCTTCTCCTTGAGTAAACGGCGCAATTTCATTTCCAGCGAATCGCTGTCCGACGGCATGCGGAAATGCACATCGAGAAAGCGATGGTTCACCGATTTCAAAGACAACGTAAAGCCCAGCGGCGTCCGCCCCGGCACGTTGCCGAGCGGATCGGCCACTTGCCCTTTCACCTGCGCAAACCCGGTCATGGAACGGATAGGCATTTGTATTTGGTAGCGCCGGCGTCCCGCCGGCTGTCCCGAGGGCGTCTCGCCCTCGGAGCGTCGTACTACTGCACCGCATTCACCTTGGGCTGCTCCCCTTCGGCGAATTGAAGATCATACAACCGACGGTAAGTGCCAGGTTTCTGCATCAGCTCTTCATGCGCCCCGATGTCTTCGATCATTCCATTCTCCAGAACCACAATCCGGTCGGCACGCCGGACGGTCGAAAGCCGGTGCGCGATCACAAACACCGTCCGTCCGCTCATGAGATTCTGCAGCGCCGACTGCACCAGGGCCTCTGACTCACTGTCCAGCGCGGAGGTGGCTTCATCCAGAATCAGAATTGGCGCATTCTTCAGCAAGGCCCGGGCAATGGCGATGCGCTGCCGCTCGCCACCGGAGAGCCGCACGCCACGCTCGCCGATCATGGTTTCGTAGCCGTTCGGCAGCTCCATAATAAAATCGTGGGCCAACGCGGCCCGCGCCGCAGCCTCCACCTGCTTTTGCGAGATGTGCGGCTGTCCGTAAGCAATGTTGTTGCGCAGGGTGTCGTTGAAAAGCACCGTCTCCTGCGTGACCACGCCGATTTGCGACCGCAGCGAAGCCAGGGTGGTATCGCGCACGTCGCGTCCATCAATAAGCAGCCGCCCCGCAGTCACATCAAAGAAACGCGGGATCAGATGCACCAGCGTGCTCTTGCCCGCACCGCTCGATCCCACCACAGCCACCACTTCTCCTGCCCGGACTTCGAGATTGATGTCGCACAGAATTTCCCGCGCCTCGTTCCCGTCGGCCTCATAGGAGAAGCACACACCTTCGAGTCGAATGCTCTTGGCAAATGCCGGTATCGGTTTGGCGCCCGGCTTTTCCCGGACGTCATCCTTGGTGTCCATGAACTTGAAAATCTCCGAGGACGCCCCCAGAGCCTGCTGAAAATTATTGTTGAAGAGCGCAAACTTCCGCACCGGGTTATACAGACTGAACACGGCGGTGATGAACGCCCCAAACGTCCCCAGCGTAAACTCGCTGTGCGCGATCCGGTTGCGGCCCAACAACAAAAGCATGGCAATGGCAATCGCCCCGAAGACATCCATCAAGGGCGAACTCATCGCGGCCGCGGCCACCGAGCGCAGGTTCGCCTTGAAGAGCTTCTGCGCGGCCTGGCGAAAACGCGCCATCTCCCAGGATTCCATGCTGAACGCCTTCACGATCCGATTGCCGCTGATGGTTTCCTGAAGGATGTTCTGGATATCGGCCAGCTTGTCCTGTCCGCCCCGTGTTGTACTTCGGACGCGGCGTCCGATTCTGACCGCCGAATAGATGATGAAGGGGACGAACAGCAGCAGCACCCAGGCTAGTTTTCGCCCCAGTACGACCACCGCGATGGCGGTGAACAGGAAGGTAAAGAACTGCTGCAGGAACTCCGCCAGCACACTCGACATGGCGTACTGCACCCGCTCGATGTCGTTAATGATGGTGGAGATCAGCGTCCCCGTCGTGTGCTTTTGAAAAAAAGCCGCCGAGCGCCGCAATACGGAGTTGTATAGATCGTTGCGCAGGTCGGTGATCATGCCGAACCCTGCGTGGTTCACCAGGTAAGTGCCGGCATAATCGAAAATGCCTTTGAGAATCGTGGACGCAACCAACGCGTACGCCACAATCGTCCAGGCATTGTGGAAATGGCTGGGGACGAACTGCTGCAGGTAGATCGCACGCCCGCTGCCGGGAATGGTGAACAGCAGTATGTTGTCCGATCCGGTCGAGGGATTCAGGACGCGGTCAAAGATAGGTTTGACCAAGACCAAGCGGAAGGCTTCCAGAAATCCGACCGCGGCCAACAGCAACACGCCCGGCAGCAACTGTAACCCGTACGGAAGCACATACCGTAGAAGGCGGGTCAGTTGCCGCATTTAGGGCTCTCGCTGCGCAGCCCGTCGAAGCCTGCGCCGGATGAAATCGATGGATATTGCAAGGTCTTATTCTACTTCAGTCGTCAGTCTCCAGTCGCCAGCGCAGCCTGTTTGCTCCTGCTGACGACTGAAGACCGACGACTGATGACTGTCTTTACTTCGGACTGTCCCGATGCACCACCTTCACCCGGTACCCCGCCTTGCGCAAGCGCTTGCCGACATCCTCCGCGATCATGACCGAGCGGTGCTGCCCGCCGGTGCAACCGAAAGAGATCGTCAGGTAACTCTTGCCTTCCCGGATGTAGTGCGGCAACAGGTAAACCAGCAACTCAGAAATTCGCTGGATGAATTCCCGGCTCTGCGGGAAAGATCGGATGTATTTCGCGACTTTCGGATCGAGCCCAGTCAGTGGGCGAAACTCCGGGACAAAGTGCGGATTGGGCAGGAAGCGCACGTCGAACAACAAGTCGGCGTCGTCAGGCACTCCATGTTTGAAACCGAAACTCACGCACGATACCAGGATGTTCTTCCCTGACTCCCGCTTGTGAAAGCGCTCCGTGATGTACGCCCGGAGTTCATGCACGTTGAACCGGGAAGTATCGATCACCAGGTCTGCCATGGCCCGTATGTATTTCAGGTGGCGGCGTTCCGTGGCCAGCGACGACTTCACCGGCGTGTGCGTGCCTAAGGGATGCGGCCGCCGGGTCTCACTGAAACGCCGCAGCAGAATAGACTCGGCAGCTTCCAGGAAAATAACTTTGGTGGGCAGCATCCGCTTAACCGAATTCACGATCGCCGGAAGTCCCTCGAGTTGCGTGCCCTCCCGAACGTCCACAACGAGGGCAGTGCGGTTGATTTCGGAGGACTGGCCGACCAGTTCCGC
This sequence comes from Terriglobia bacterium, assembly GCA_963822555.1. GTDB lineage: Bacteria > Acidobacteriota > Terriglobia > Terriglobales > Acidobacteriaceae > JAIQFF01. The sequence continues at coordinate 1,199,102 of CAWGHY010000001.1, read as the reverse complement.
GAAGCGCGGAATCAGCTCGACCGGCAGGTTGTCCACGCAGTAGTAACCCAGGTCCTCGAACGCCTTTAGCACGGACGCCTTGCCCGATCCGCTCATGCCGGTAATGATGACGAGCTCGCTCGGCGAACGAAGGGCAGCCCGGGTACCCTTGCCGGTCGCTTTATCGGCTCCGGGTTTCACTTTTTTCTTCGCAGGCTTGGAACGGCCCATTCTGGTGCGATGTTAGCAGGCACCGCCTTACCTCGCCAGTTGCATCCCGGTTGCCGGTGATCGTGCGTTCGTACATTTCGCAGCTCGAATACCAAAATAAAAAAGGGGCACGAAAGTGTGCCCCTCGATGCTTCGCCACGCCAGAAGTGCGCCTTCCCCCGAAGGGCGCCTCTAACGCAGCGTCGCGACTACGACAACACTCTGAGCCGGTTGATTTCGGGCCAGTTCGTATTCATGCCCGCTCACCGGCAGTTCCTTACCGCGATCATTTCCATTCATCCAGATCTGGGCCAGGAAGTACTCCGAACCGTAGCGATGAAAGACCAGCTTGGTGGTGTTCGCCGGTTCGAGTGATTCACAGGCGTTCGGCGAGAACATCAAGCCAACCTTGCCGTCCGGACTTTGGATCGCCATCGCGCTAGGCGTAACGCCAATCGGACGGATCCGGTACTCCCCGGCGGGAAGCTGGGTGTTATTTACGATGAAGTTGAAAGGCACATTCGCTTTCACCACGCCGCTCTGGGCGTAAGCAGATGCGGTCGCCAGCAACAGGCCGATGCCAATAAGAGCCAACAGTAGCTTTCTCATAAAAAATCTCCTGATCTCCAAGACTTAGGTATTTTTTGAACGCCGCTGCTGTTATTGCTGATTGCAGTTGGCGTGCCAGAGTTAGGACGCGCTCGAGTCCGGAGTGTCGGGATTGCGAAGTGCTTGATTGACTTGACCTTGCCGCCAAATGCCCCAACCGGTCCCGGGTCAGATCCCAGGTTCAAGCCATATCTCGCTAACCCAAGTGTTAGAACCCGCCATCCGTAGAGTTAGCGACCATCGATCCAACCGTGTAGGACCCGGTCTCTGGCCCGGCGGGGCGGTCCATTACTCTTAACCATTGTCATTCCGAACCGATTTATCGGTGAGGAATCTGCTTTGGCGCCAAAACAGCAGATTCCTCGCGCGCTACATCCGCGCTTCGGAATGACAACTCCTGCCATGATCCAAACTAACCCCTACCAAAAACCCGGCTCGCGTGTACACGGCGGCCCGGTTTGTGCTACACAGCGGAGTATGGCGGAGTCGAATCCCAGACTTGTCGGCATCGGCGGCCCTTTGAAAGGAACCGCTTTTTCTCTGTCCGCTGGGGAAATATCCATCGGACGCGACTCGGCCAATCACCTCTGGGCGCCTGATCCCGCTCTATCGCGCCGGCACTGCGTCGTGGTCGCCAGCGACCAGCAGGTTTTCATTCGCGATCTGGGAAGCCGTAATGGCACTCTGGTAAACGGCGTCCCCATCGAGCAGCAACAGATGCGGCATGGAGACCAGATTTACGTCGGCGATTCGGTACTCCTTTTCCTGGTCAGCGACGATGGAGAACATCCCGGCAAAAATCCGGTCGAGTTTCAGGACACGGTATCTTTCGAGGGCTCTCCTCTTCTCCTTCGAGCCGAAGACTCGCTTTATCTGCAGCCCGAGAATGCGACCACAACTTTGCCTCCCTCGGCGCGCCGTGCCCGCGACCTGAATTCCCTCCTGAAAATCGCCACCGGGATCGGCGGCATTCGCGACCAGGACTCCCTGCAGTGGCAGCTCCTGGGTCTCATTTTCGACGTTGTCCCGGCCGAACGCGGCGCCGTCCTGCTCTGCGACAATCCCCACGAGTTCACTTCCACCGCAGCATGGGACCGTGTACTCGGGCCGGGCCACCCGGTTCGAGTCAGTCGCACCGTGGTCCAGCGCGCGTTGCAAGAGCGCGTCGGCCTGGTGGTAAGCGATGCCCTCAGAAATGAAACTCTTCGCCAGGTTAAGACTTTATTCGAATTGAAAGTAAGGTCCCTGCTGTGTGTTCCGCTGCTGGTTGCGGACCGCGTACTGGGCGCCATCTATCTGGACAGCACCAGTTCGACCGTACAGTTCGACGAAGACCACCTGCAAGTCATGACCGCTGTCGCCGGCATCGCCGGTCTGGCCTTTGACAACGTGCGCCATTGGGAACAATTGCAGCAGGAGAACCAGGAACTGCGGGCTGAAATCGAACTCGAACACAATATGGTGGGCGGAAGCGCAGCCATGCGCAAAGTTTTCGATTTCATCCGTCGGGTTGCGCCCACCGACTCCACGGTCCTGATCCAGGGCGAGAGCGGGACGGGTAAAGAACTGGTGGCGCGCGCCGTCCATCGCAACAGCTCACGCGCCGACCGCCCGTTCGTAGCCATCAACTGCGCCGCCATCACCGACACCTTGTTGGAGAGCGAGCTGTTTGGCCACGAAAAGGGCGCTTTCACGGGCGCGGCAGCGCAGAAGAAAGGCAAGGTAGAAGTGGCCGAAGGGGGCACGTTATTTCTGGACGAGATTGGCGAGCTTGCACCCGGCTTGCAGGCAAAACTTCTGCGGGTGCTGCAGGAACGCGAATTCGAACGCCTGGGCGGCAACAAGCCCATCAAGCTGAACATCCGGCTGATTGCCGCCACTAATCGAAGCTTGCCCGAGGCGGTCAAGGCCGGCACCTTCCGCAACGATCTGTACTACCGCCTGAACGTGGTCGCGCTCAACATGCCGGCTCTGCGCGAACGCCGCGAAGATATTTCGGTTCTCGCCGAACACTTTGTGGCCAAAGCCGGCCGTAAGAGCGGCATGCGGACAAAATCGCTTTCATCCGAGGCGCTGGCCTGTCTGATGCACTACGACTGGCCGGGCAACGTTCGTGAGCTGGAAAATGCCCTCGAAAGGGCGCTGGTCCTCGGCTCGACCGATTCCATTCTCCCTGACGACTTGCCCGAGGCCGTCCTCGAAGCCGGTTCGGCCACGACATCCCCGACCGACAAATACCATGGCAGCATCAAAGAAACTAAAAAACAGTTGATCCTGCACGCCCTGCAACGAGCTAACGGCAGTTACATGGAAGCCGCGAAAGCGCTGGGCATGCACCCTAACTCCCTGCTGCGCTTGATCCGCAATTTGAATTTGAAGGAAGTGAAGGCGGGTATGCAGGACGCGGGAGCCGAGTTTAAACTCTGAATGGCGCACTCAGCAACCGTGCCGGAAACATGACCACGGCCCAAACCAAAGCCAGCGCACCGTGCACCGCAATCCCAACCAACCGAAACGGCAAAAGCATGACCCACACAAACGGGTAAAGCACCAGCGCTAACAAAGCTAACGGCCAGCACAACGCGAAAAGAACACACCACAGAAGAAACGCAAACATGACCCCTCCCTAACCACATTGGATTACGTGGAGAAGCCTGGAAAAGTTCCCCATCTGAGAACCGGGAACCAGAAACTGACAACTGAATCTTCAACCAAACCGTAAGCGCTCCAAACGCGAGCCGCCTAATCCGCAATCGCGGCGACTGGCGCCAGCCTTCGCAGCGATTCCAGATAAGGCGCCCGCGCAATCCCACGCTCGGTCACAATCGCCGTTACGTACTTCGCGGGCGTGACGTCAAACGCGGGATTCTCTACCTCAACCCCGTCCGGCACCATCTGGCGCCCGCCGATATGCGTGACTTCTTTACGGTCCCGCTGCTCGATAGGAATTCCGCTTCCGTCCACAGTTTCAAAATCCACGGTCGACAGTGGCGCGGCCACATAAAACGGGATGCCATGCTCCTTGGCCAGCACCGCCACCGAATAAGTTCCAATCTTGTTGGCGACATCGCCGTTGGCGGCAATCCGGTCGGCTCCCACCACAATCGCATTGATCTTGCCCTGCTTCATCATGGCTCCGGCCATGTTGTCGGAGATCACGGTGGTAGGAATCGAGTCCTTCATCAGCTCCCACGCCGTCAAACGCGAACCCTGCAGAAACGGACGCGTCTCATCGGCAAAAACATGGATTTGTTTTCCCTGTTCGACGGCGGCGCGAATCACTCCCAGCGCCGTGCCGTATCCGCAGGTGGCCAGCGCCCCGGCATTGCAGTGGGTCAGTACGCCGCCGCTGGCCGGCATCAGGGTCGCGCCGTGCCTGCCCATGGCCTGGTTGGCGGCAATGTCCTCGGCGTGCATGCGCTGCGCTTCTTCAATCAGCGACTCTTTGATCTGCGCCAGGGGCCGCACTCGCAACATTTCAAACTTGTCGCGCATGCGCTTGATCGCCCAGAAAAGATTGACCGCCGTCGGACGCGTCTTCCCCATCGCATCGCAAATCTGGTCGAATTCCGCCTTCAGATCGCCGCCATTTTGCGCTTTGGAAGTCTTCACCCCGAGCGCGATGCCCATGGCCGCAGCTACGCCAATGGCCGGCGCACCCCGCACCACCATGTTGCGGATCACGTCCGCAACCTGGATGTAAGTTTTGCAGGTAACGTAAGTCTCTTCGGTCGGCAACTTCGTCTGATCAATGAAGCGCACGCCCGAGTCGGTCCATTCAAGAGTTTGAATCATAAAGTTGGTCGTTGGTCCTTGGCCCTTGGTCGTTGGCCATCGCGTGACGGGCCGTCTTATCGATTCGTAGTCGAAAATGTCGCCGGCAGCGAATGGCCAACGACCAAGGGCCAAGGACCAGCGACGCTCTTAATTCTTATGCCCTTCGCAGCGGACCCGCGGCCTATGCACCACTGCCGGTTTTCCGCAAATCTCGCAGCCCGAGCCTGCCACCGCAATTCCTGGGGACGTCTCCTCGGTTTGCAGCAGATGTTCCCGCCGGACATCGTTAGCCGTAAAGACGGAAACAAACGGGGCCGGTGCGGCCGCCTTCTCAACGTTGGGACGTCCTGCCGCCTCCTCGCGCTCCACCAGGCACAACACGCCGACAACCTGGAAGCCGAATTCGCGGGCCGCTTCAATCGCTTGCACCGTCGAGGACCCCGTGGTGCAAACGTCATCCACAATCACTACGCGCGCGCCCTTTTCCTGAAAACCTTCGATGCGCCGTCCCGTGCCGTGCTGCTTCTCCGCCTTGCGCACCAGAAATCCATCGACCTCGCCGCTGGCGACAGAAACCGCCACCACGATCGGATCGGCGCCCATGGTCAGGCCGCCGATCGCTTTGGGCTTCCACGACCGGTTTCGGATCTCGTCCAGCACTACCTGCCCGGTCAGGCGTGCACCCTTGGCCGAAAGCGTGGTCGTGCGACAGTCAATGTAGTAGTCGCTGGTTCCGCCGGACGAGAGCTTGAACTGTCCCAGACGGAATGACTTGGAAGCCAGTAGGCGGAGCAATTCCTGACGCGCGGAAGCCATGAAAACCTACGATATCACGCCCAAAGGCCGCTACTGCGTCATGCGTTCCAGGTGACGGAAATGATCGGTCCCAATGTAGAGCACACCGAACAGCATGAAGTTATAGCCCATATGAATCAGAAGCCCAGGCGTTACCGAGCGGGTGACTACGCGCGTAATCGTCAGGACCAGGCCCACTACAAATAGAACCAGCAGCGGTCCCCACGCCTGTCCCAGTTGTTCGCCGTGCACCATGGCAAAAGCCAGGCTGGTCGCCAGCACCGCCAGCAACCGCCCCCATCTACCAGCAGCGGAAGCCTCCGGAGCCGGCACCAGACTGAAGACCCCGAGCAAGCCAACGACAACCAAGAGCGCCGCGGTAGCAATCTCAAAGACATGCCCGGAAATCGCTCCCGCCGCCAGCCCCCAGGCTACGGTGACCGAGGCCGGCAGCAGCAATGCGCCCGAAGGTCTCTCCCCGGACTTCAAACCTTGCGCCACGACCAAAGCGGCAACTGCCAGAAAAGCTACGGTCGCCAGCCCAACCGCCAACGCCAGCGGAAGCCGGTGCTCGAGATATCCCCAGCCCGCCATGATGAGTATCCAAATGCACCCCCGGCGAAGCTGTCGCGGCGTCATAAAAAGCGTTTGCAGCCACCGGTCAAGCACCGGATACAAGAATCCGCGGAACAACATCTCCTCGGCCAGCGGCGCGACCGCCACCCCAAAAATCATCATCAGATACGCGCCCGGCGCGTTCTGGAAAAACTGGTCCATGGGCAACGATTTCGGAATCGGCAAGAGCCGTGAAAGCTCTCCCAGGCTGACCGCCAGGAATGCGCCCGCTGCCAGAAAGCCTAGCCAGCCCAAGTTTCCCGGCCACCGCCATCCCACCGTCTGCCAGAACGGACGCTGTCCGTGACGCGTCACCAGCCCGTACATGGCCATCAACATGGCGAGATACGCCAAAGTCATACTGGGCACGATCACCAGGGGCCCGGGGTTCTTTCCCAACTCCGCAGCCGTCATGCCGTGGGAGAGCGGACTATGTAAAACGATGGCGAACGCAATCGAACTGAAGAGGAACAGGGCAGCCACCAGCACCAGCCCAACAATCAGCAGATCAAGCCCACTCCAGGGTGGATCTTCCGCGCCCGGGTTAAGCCGCAACTCGGGAGGCACGACAGCCGATTCCGCCGATGGCGCTATCTGTATTTCGGGGACAACGTGATCTGAGGAGGACAATTGGTTTTATACCCAGTATGGGGCGGACACTCTTGTCCGCCGCCTTTGACTTTTCCCTGACGACGATTCCCTTACCCTTGCCGATCGTCACGGCAAATCTAAAAATCAAGAACAACCCCAACACCGGCGGACAAGAGTGGCCGCCCACACTACGCAATCGAACTTTTCTCTCTCAGCACGCTTCCGTTGGCAAAATATCCCGCCAGTGCCTGCCCGGTATAAGACTTCCGGTTGCGCGCCACCTGCTCCGGCGTTCCCTGGGCAACAATCCGTCCACCTTCTTCTCCACCCTCCGGGCCCAGATCGATAATCCAGTCTGCGTTCCGAATCACATCCAGATTGTGCTCGATGATCATAACCGTATTACCCAGGTCGGTCAGCCGGTGCAGCACTTCGAGCAACTTCTTCACATCGTCAAAGTGCAGCCCGGTGGTCGGCTCGTCCAGCAGATACATGGTTTTCCCGGTCTGCCGCTTGCTCAACTCGCGCGCCAGTTTGATGCGCTGGGCCTCTCCGCCGGAAAGTGTCACCGCCGATTGGCCCAGATGAATGTAGCCCAGCCCCACGTCTACCAAAGTCTGCAGCTTCTGCCGCACTTGCGGAATATTCTCCAGGATGGGCAGCGCGTCCGAAACTGGCATCTCCAGCAGATCGGCAATCGACTGTCCTTTGTATTTCACCGCCAGAGTTTCGTGATTGTAGCGGTGGCCGCCACAAACTTCGCACAACACGTACACGTCCGGGAGAAAATTCATCTCGATCCGCCGCTGCCCTTCGCCCTGGCACGCCTCGCAGCGCCCACCCGAGACGTTAAAGGAGAATCGTCCCGGCTTGTAACCCCGCTCGCGCGACTCCGGCAGCATGGCGTAAAGATCACGGATCTGCGCAAACACGCCCGTATAGGTTGCAGGATTCGAGCGCGGCGTGCGGCCGATCGGCGACTGGTCAATACGAATGACTTTGTCGATATTCTCCGTCCCGGAAATAGTCTTGTGCGCCCCGGGTTCTTCCCGGGAACGATAAAGTTTTTGCGCCAGCGCCCGGTAAAGAATGTCATTCACCAGCGTCGACTTCCCCGATCCCGAAACGCCGGTCACTACCGTCATCACCCCGAGCGGAAATACCACATCAAGATTCTTGAGATTGTTTTCGCGCGCTCCCAGCAGCGTGATCGCCGCCCCGTTCGGCGCCCGCCGCTCCGGCCGCATTTCAATTTGCAGCCGTCCTGAAATGTATGCGCCGGTCAGCGACTCCGGCACGCGCTCAATTTCTTTCGGAGTGCCATGGGCAACCAGCCCACCCCCGTGCCGGCCCGCTCCCGGACCAAGATCAATCACGTAATCCGCCCGCCGGATGGTCTCTTCATCGTGTTCCACCACCAGAACCGTGTTCCCCAGATCGCGCAATTCCTCGAGCGCCTTCAGCAACCTGCCGTTGTCGCGATGATGCAACCCGATCGAAGGCTCATCCAGCACATAAAGCACGCCGCGCAGCTTGGACCCGATCTGCGTGGCCAGGCGGATGCGCTGTCCCTCTCCGCCCGAAAGCGTCGCCGCCGAGCGTTCCAGCGAGATGTAGCCCAATCCCACCGCATCCAGAAACTGCAACCGCTCCACGATCTCATGCACGATGCGCCCGGCAATAATGGCCTCGCGCCCATTGAGCTTGATCTTGCGCGCCGTCTCCAGCGCCCGAGACACGGGCAAGGCCGTGAAATCGGCGATGGACATGCCATTCACCTTCACCGCCAGGCTCTCCGGCCGCAAACGTTTGCCCTGGCACACCGGACATTTCGTAGCCGACATATAATCCAGCAAAAATTCCCGGTAGGTGTCCGACGTGGATTCGTCCACCATCAGCTTCAGATAGCCGAGAATTCCACGGAAGCCGGTCTTCTTGCTCTTGCCGCCTTCGCCGCCGTTTTTTCCCGCTTCGCCATAGAGCAGCAGGTTCTGTATCTTCTCCGGAAACTTTTCGAACGGCGTGGCCAGGTCGAACCCGTGAGCGGCGGCAGTAATCTGCAACTGATGAATCAGGTTCTGCGACGCCGAGCCTGGCCCCAGTCCGCCATCGAGCAACGGCTTCGACCAGTCCGTGATCACCCGCGCCGGATCGAACTCATAGCGGCTGCCCAATCCGTGGCACTCCGGGCACGCCCCGTAGCCGCTGTTGAACGAGAACGACCGAGGCTCCAGTTGCGGCACGCTGATTCCGCAATCCGGACACGCGAGCTTCGCGGAATAAAGTTGCTCCTCGCCACCCACCACCGCCACCTGCACCAGTCCGCCCGCCAGCTTCATGGCCAGCCCCACCGACAACTCTAGTCGATGCTCAATCCCCGGCTTCACCAGCAAACGGTCGATCACGACTTCGATGGTGTGATTGCGCCGCTTGTCGAGAGGAATGTCGTCTTCAAGATTTACCAGTTCACCGTCGATCCGCGCCCGCGTGAATCCGTGCTGCACCAGCTTCTCGATCTCTTTCTTGAACTCGCCCTTACGCCCCCGCACGATGGGCGCGAGCACCATGACCCGGTCTTCCGGCGTCAGGCTCATGACTCGCTGCACGATCTGCTCCGCCGACTGCCGCGCAATCGGCCGCCCGCAATTCGGACAATGCGGCACTCCGATCGAAGCGAATAAAAGACGAAGATAATCGTAGATTTCCGTAATCGTCCCCACCGTCGACCGCGGGCTCCGGCTGGTGGTCTTCTGTTCGATCGAAATGGACGGGCTCAGACCATCGATGGCATCCACGTCGGGACGCTCCATCTGGTCCAGAAACTGCCGGGCATACGCCGAAAGCGTCTCCACATACCGCCTCTGGCCCTCGGCATAGATCGTGTCAAATGCCAGAGACGATTTCCCCGATCCGCTCAGCCCGGTAATCACCGTGAGCGTGTTACGAGGGATTTCGACGTTTATATTCTTGAGGTTATGCTGCCTCGCCCCGCGCACCGAAATCTTGGTAATCGGCATGAAATTGGCGAAAGTTTCGACTGGCCTTCCGTAATATGGACGGCCCCACAGAAATGATGGAAAGTGGGTTTGCGCAACTCTACTCACGTATCTTAGTTGCTAACAGCCGCAAGCGTCAACGCGGGTACAGTCAGGGATTGCGTCAAACGGCTCCGGAGCATCTAAGCCGGGTGCCTAACAGGAAAGTAGGTCGAACTTGGGCGGGTTAATCGTTGCTTTCGTCATGTCATTCACGGCCGTCACCGTAGTACTTGCGGGTATCCTCGCCGCCTATGCCGTTGTAACCGGCATTCTCTACGCCTTCGCCTACACCTCGCGCCAACGGAACCGCACCAGCCCCGCAATCCTCGTCCCCAGCCAAAGCCAAGCCAGCGGCGACTAACCTCTGAGAACTGAGATCTGAAAACTAAGAACTGAAGTCCAAGGTCGTAACGCTATTAGTTCGGCGTCCCCTGTGGGGGAGGCCCCGCCTGCTGCTGTTGTTGTTGCTGCTGTTGCTGCTGCAATTCGCGCAATAATTGCTCCGGAGTCTTCACCTGCGGGGCATTCGGCTGCGGCTGAGGATTTTCATCTGGAGGATTTTCCGCCGGGGTATCCACCGGCTGCTCGGCAATGTCCTGGCCCTGAACTCCCTGATCATCCACTTGAAACTGGTTATTGTTTTGATTGGCTGGCACCACCGGCGCAACCTCCGGCGCGCCGCCCGACTTCGAAGTCAATATTAGCCGCTCTACGCTGTCGGGATGCGCCGGCGAACCCAGCATCACGTAGTTAAAGTGGGTTCCATTCAGCAGCGCCGCCAGGATATCGCGCGCCGGTCCAGGTCCAAGGTGAGCCACCACCCGCTCCGTGGCATTCGTCGGAACCTCCACCACCGCGCCGGTCTGCGCCCGCACCGCTCGCAGGATGTCTGCCAGCGTGGAGTTCTCCGCCACAATCGAAAGCTGCCCGTGGCTGTACCGGACTTGCGGGGCTAATGCCGGCATCTGTTCGAGGGTTGGAGGCGGCGGGGGTGGCGCTGGCGCCGGCGGCGGATCGGGAACAGTCTTCTTGGCTGCCTTAACCGGGCGCTTGCGCGGCGTAGACGGCGGAGCCTGGGCCTGCTGGGCAGTCGCTTGCTGGGTAGGGGGTTGCTGGGCCGATGACGCTCCTTCCAACCCCAGAAACAGCAGCAGAATCCAGCCCAGAACCAGCCGGCTTCTCACTGACGGGGCTAACTTAAGGAAAACCAAGGTACCTGCTTAACCGCCTCATACCGGTTGGATGCCGGTTGCGGCCCAATCGGAATTGTACATCGTAATCGGGACCTCAAACCCCGGATGTGGGAGCTGCAATTCACGCCGCGAGGATCCTCCGGACAGCCCCTGCGGTGCCCCAAGTTAAGATTTGCAGTCTCAGCTCGGGCGATTTATCGTGGTCCGCGCCACCAGGAGACCCTATGTTCGGAATCAAACAAAAACTTCAACGGAAGCAGCGATTCCTCCTGCTTCTTCCCGCAGCCGTCGTTCTGGCGATCGGCGTAAGCCCACGCGTCTCTACTGCACAGTCCGGCGCCGCGCCCACCCATCCCGGCAATTTCTCTCACGCGCTGCCGCCTCTGGATGGCAGTCACCTGCGCGCGACCGTGGTCGAGGTGAATTACGCGCCCGGAGAGGCCGACAAGCCGCACAGCCATCCCTGCACCGTGATCGGATATGTGGCCGAGGGGGCGATTCGCTTTCAGGTGAAGGGCGGTCCGCCCGAGGCCGTCTACAAGGCGGGAGAGAGCTTTTACGAACCGCCAAATGGAGTTCACCAGGTATCGGCCAATGCCAGCGACAAGCAGCCGGCCAAGCTGATCGCATTCTTCATCTGCGACCATGAAACACCGCTGACCGTGCCTCCCATCGACAGCCACGAACCCAAGTAGACCTGCCGATGTGGGGCGGGCGCCCTCGCCCGCCGCCTTTGAAATTGATGTTTGGTCTTTGAATGGTAGACCGAACCAGATGAGCCGAATCTCTACTGCCGCGGCGCGTAATACCCTTTGCGCGCCCGCACCTGCAGATCTTTTTTTAACGCCGTTATCTCGATGGACCGGTACCGTCCGTCGGCATCGAAGTCGGCGGGTTTGTAGGAAACCACGTACTGGCTCCGCAATTCATCTTCAATCGCGGCAAACGAATTCTTGATGTCCTTCATCTTGAAGGGAAAGAAGGCGCGGCCGCCGGTCGCATCCGCGAGCTGTTGCAGGGCCTTGTCACCCCGCAGAATCAGGCCGCTGTCGTCGGTCGAAATCGCGTAGATGATCACTTCCGCCCGCTGTGCCGTTTCGATCGCCAGCGCCCGGCTGACCTCGCTCTGGTTATCCTCGCCGTCGCTGACCACGATGATCGCCCGCCGTACCGGATGGTCGCCGTGATCATCCTTGCTCAGCTTCTCCCGGCAGGCTTTGTAAATCGCGTCGTACATCGCCGTGCCGCCCCCGTTGCGCAGACTTCGCACCCCGGTTTCGAGCAGACGCACATTGTCGGTAAATTCCTGCGTCACCTGGCTATGAGTGCTGAACCCCATGACAAAGGCTTTATCGAAATTGGCTCGCAGGGTGTGCTGCAGAAAGCTGACGGAGGCTTCCTGCTCAAAATCAAATCGTCCATGCACCGACCCGCTGGTATCCACCAGCAACCCTAACTCCAGCGGCAAATCGGTCTCCCGGCGAAAGTTGATGATGGCCTGTGGCGGCTTATGATCGTCCAGAATGGTGAAATCACCCTGGTTCAGGTTGCGGACGAACTTGCCATGATGATCGGTGGCAATGAACAGCACATTAACTTCGTCAACCCGCTTCTTGATGGTAAGGATGGGATCCGATGAATCGGTCCCTGTCATCGGGGAGGCTTCAGGCAGGGCCGCACTGGTCGCGGCCACATATGATGACTGCGCGCGGGCTGGCAACGCAGTCATGGCTAGCACTACTACGGCTGCCACCATCCCGCGAAACCACGTCGTGTAGTTCATGCCCGGTCAATCCAAAAAATTCACGCCAAACCGCGGCTAAAGGCTTCTTCTCTCAATTAGATGCACGTCTCGGGCCGAAAGCCGCAGCTACTGCGAGTACTGTCTCGACTGTAGGCGACGGGCATGGCAAAGCCAAGTTACAAAAGGAGCACGCGCTTAGTCATTGATTGCAAACTCTTAGGGGGCAAAGGATTCGTGAGGTCTTGTTGGGCCGCAGGCGATGCGCCCACGATCACACCAATCCCACTGCCGTAAACTATGTAAACTTGACCAACCCGGCCGATATGAAATCCAAACCCAAGCCCCCGACCCGCTGCGGCTGGCCCAGCAACCCCTTATCCGTCCGTTATCACGATAAAGAGTGGGGTCTGCCGCAGCACGACGACCGCACACTCTTCGAGTTTCTTATCCTGGAAGGCGCTCAAGCCGGACTCAGCTGGGACACAGTCCTCCAGAAGCGCGAGAACTATCGCGCCGCCCTCGACGGCTTCAACCCGCAACGTATTGCCGGATACGATCGCCGCAAGCTGGCAACTCTGCTGCGAAATCCTGGCATCATTCGCAACCGGCTCAAGATCGCCTCCGCCGTACAAAACGCTAAAGCCTTCCTCGCCATCCAGAAAGAGTTCGGCTCGTTCGACAGTTACATCTGGCAGTTCGTAGGCGGGAAGCCGAAAGTGAACTCCTGGCGAACCGGGCAAGGCGTGCCTGCCAGCACCCCGGAGTCCGACGCCATGAGCAGGGATCTCAAAAAGCGTGGCTTCAATTTCGTGGGCTCAACCATCTGCTACGCCTTCATGCAAGCCACGGGCATGGTGAACGACCACAGCGTGGAGTGCTTCCGCTACGCCCAGGTCGGCCGCAAACGTCGTTAGCACGCAAAAACCCAAAGCGCATACGTAGCCCGACCCTCCGCCGGCTTGCGGGAATCCACGATTCTTGCCGTCTTGACCGGAACCAGTCGCGAAGCGGATCAAGAATAAAGCCCACGCCGCAAGCCGTGGGTAGAGACAGGACAGCGATCGAGTTCCGAAGGAACGAAAGAGACCAACACGTCGATTTTCTTTGAGGTTTCCGCAATATTTTCCGCTAAACAATTAAAATAAATTTTTGTTTATTTTATATGACTGAATCAACTATATAATTGACTTTGTCATATTATTACTGGCAACGTATGCTGATCGCACCTAGCGAGCCCACTATCCAAGCCATCCGCAGCTTCAACCGTTTCTACACCCGGCAGATCGGAGTTCTACGCGAAGGCTTGCTCAAGAGCCCATACTCCCTCGCAGAACTGCGAGTGCTTTACGAGATCGCCCACCGCCATCATCCCACCGCCGCGGAACTCTGCCAGCAACTGGGACTCGATCCCGGCTACCTCAGCCGTATCCTGCGCGGATTTGAGAAGCGCGCCCTGATCAGCAAATCCGCATCCCAGATAGACGGCCGTCAAAGCCTGCTGGCGTTGACCGCCCGTGGCAGAAAGACTTTCGCCGCCCTCGACGCCCGTCAGAGCGATGAGGTCGCCTCCATGTTGCGCCACCTTCCGCCCACCGAGCAGGCCCGCCTGGTACGGGCCATGCGCTCCATCCAGTCTGTGCTCGGCACCGCCCCCGAACCCAAGACTCCTTACATTCTCCGCTCCCATCAACCCGGCGACATAGGATGGGTAGTCCATCGCCACGGCGTTCTTTACGCCCAGGAATACGGATACGATGAGACCTTCGAAGCCCTGGTAGCGGAGATCGTTGCCAAGTTCGTTCAGCACTTCGATCCCAAACGCGAACGTTGCTGGATCGCGGAAAAAGATGGCGAGATCGTAGGCTCGGTGTTTCTTGTCAAGAAATCAAAGACCGTGGCGAAGCTTCGCCTGCTGCTGGTCGAGCCCTCGGCCCGGGGACTCGGCATTGGCAAACGCCTGGTCGACGAATGCCTGCGCTTCGCGCGTCAGGTAGGCTACAAAAAAATGGTCCTGTGGACGCAAAGCGAGCTGCCCGCCGCCCGCCATATCTACCAGCAGGCTGGCTTCATTCTGGCGCAGCAAAAAAAGCATCAGAGTTGGGGTCGCGACGATCTGGTATCGCAAGTCTGGGAACGCAAGCTTTAAAGTCCGGCTGCCGCGCTGGAAACTCATTCTCAATTTCTTATTGACTCGCGCCCATTCCGATAGGAAAATTCCCTCGCTTTCCCCGCCATTGATCAATTCCACTGGTGCAGCTGGGCCGAACCCAATAGAACCTGAACCCTCCCGTGCATAGGCAGCCCCACGTCTGCTAAGGAGCGACTGCAATGTCCAAACAACGGTCTTTGGGTCGATTTGCGGTTGAGAATCCGCGTTCCTACGAATCTTTCCCGCTCGCGCCCGCCGAGGGGGAGTTAAGCGCCTCTACCCAAAAATTGCGGGAGATGATGTCCCGCCAGCCGCCCGGCACTACCTCGAAGCGCGCAATCTGGATTGTCCACGGCATGGGCCAGCAAATCCCTTACGAAACCCTGGAGCAATTGGCGGAAGGATTAATCCGCGCCGTAGAGCGGTCGGATCCCGGGATGCAGATTCGTCCCAAGTTTCGCGAGGTACGCGTCGGCGAAACCGTGCTGCAGCGGGTTGAACTGACCCTGCCCCGCCCCGGAGCAACTCCTCAAGAGATCCATTTGTACGAATGCTATTGGGCTCCCATCACCGAGGGCGAGGTCCAGTTGCGAGACGTGGTCGGTTTTCTCTGGGATGGCGGCAGCCGTGGCGTCATCAATTTCTGCACCGGCTTCGCACGCGCGCTATTCAGCAATATGGTCGAATTCTCATTGACCCTGCGTACGCCTGTTTATCTGGTGGTAACGCTGGCTATCGTGGCGGCTCTGACTGTCATCAACACCATCGTCGTTGGCGTAGGGGCGTCTGTGGCTGGTATCAGCAGCAGTCAGAAGTTTGTCCCTTGTGCGCTGATTCAGCCGCTCACTTCACTGGCGAGCATTGTCTGCGCCGTAGCCATCAGCTTCGGAGTGACCCTCTTTCTCGCCGAGATGAGCCGGCCCACCCGCGATACTCCTCCCGCCTACGGAAGAAGAATAAGAGACCTTACCTGGATCACCTTCGGGATCACCGTCGCAACCATCCTGGCGGGAGCCAAGATTATGGCCTGCTACGTGGTGGTGGCACATTTCGAACCCAGCTTCGCGCCTCGGACTCTTCCCGTGGTCCACTTCGACAACGTGGTCGCCTTCACGGTCATTTTGATTCTGATCGTCGCGCGTGTAGTGCGCTGGCACAACGTGTCCCATCAGAGAAGCGGCCCGGCGGAAAATCAGACATCCCAGCAAAGAGAGGAAAGCGAGAAGAGTTTCACCTTGCGCACACTTTTCTATCTTTCATTCGTGGTCCATCTTATTGCCGTTGCCGGCATCATCTGGCTGGCTTGGCCTCGCAGCGGCGCGCCGCAACTTTCCTCATCGCTGGCCTGGTTGTGGAATGCGCCCAGTCGCGCGCTTTACCATTCGCCTGGTGCTGGCATAAGCCAGGCTCTGCATCGCATGCTGACGTCCTCCGTCTGGATTTGGCCTTTCCTGTTTCTCATCAGCGCGGTGGTGCGGAAGTTCCTCGTGCAGTACGTGGGCGACGTGACCGCCTACGTGGCGTCCAACAAAGTCGATCGCTTCTCCGAGATCCGGACCAAAATCAAGGACACCGCCAAACAATCCGCCGGCGCGGTGTACCTGGCAAAAGCCCCCGAGAGCAATGACTTCGAATATGAAAAGGTAGCCATCGTCGGCCACTCTCTCGGATCTGTCATCGCTTACGACACCCTCAATCGTCTGATCGCCGACGATGCGCTGGCCAAAAACGCAACGGGAATTGTCCCTGGGACAGCCAAAGACACGACCGGAATCGTACCTAGGACAGCGATCTTTCTCACCTTCGGCAGTCCGCTCGACAAGATTGCTTTCTTTTTCAGCGTCATGGGAAAAACCACGCAGCACATTCGCGAGCAATTGGCCGCGGTGGTTCAGCCGTTGATACAGAGCTATGACAACCGCCCGTTTCGCTGGGTCAACGTGTATTCGCGAAACGACGTCATCTGCGGGCATCTCGATTTCTACGACTTGCCCAACGAGCTACTCCCGAAGGACGCCAAAGTCGTAGAGAACGTGCGCGACGAAGACGCCTTGATCCCTCTGGTCGCGCATGTGGAGTATTGGAACAACCGCACAGTGTGGAATCAACTGCTGGCGGAGATCATGCGTTAGACTGAGCCGGTCAGCTGCGCAACAGGTTCCTCGCGATGAAGAACACATTCGCCGGTCGTTCCGCCAGGCGGCGCATGAAGTAGGGATACCACTCGGTGCCAAACGGAATATAGACCCGCATGCGCCATCCCTCGCGCACCAGGCGCCGCTGCAGGTCGCGGCGAATGCCATACAACATCTGAAACTCAAACGCCTCGCGCGGGATATTCTCTCGCGTGGCAAACACCTTGGCCTGATTGATGATCTGCTCGTCGTGTGTCGCCAGCCCGTGATAGACGCCACTCTTCATCAGAATTTTCATCAGCCGCACATAGTTCGCGTCTACCTCTGATTTCTTCTGGAAGGCAATCTCGTCCGGCTCTTTATAAGCTCCCTTGCACAGACGAATCCGGATGCGCTCCGCCAGCAGACCTTCAATGTCTTTCTCCGCGCGCCGCATATACGACTGAATCACCGCACCGACCGCGCCAGCGTGGCCGGGAATGCGATGCAGTTCGTGCACAAAATCGAGGGTGCGTTGCGTGTAGGGCGAGCCTTCCATATCCACGCGGACGAAATTGCGCGGGTTCATGGCCGCTGCCTTCGTCACCAGCCCCGTAACCAGGTCCCGGGCCAGCTGCTCGTCGACATCCAGACCCATGTGGGTAAGCTTCAAGCTGACATTGGCGTTGAGCTGGCGGCTCGCGATTTCGTCCAGCATCTGCTGGTAGAGGCGGGCGCTGGCGCGGGCCTCTTCAGCGTTGGTGACGTTCTCGCCCAGATTGTCGACCGAAACGCTCAGGCCCTTTTGATTGACTGTCTGGGTGACGCGCAACGCATCTTCCACCTCAGTGCCTGCCACAAAACGGCTGGACAAACGTCGCCCGACAGCGGAGCGTTCGGCCATCCCGCGCAGCCAGCGGTTTTCGGAAAGAGAAATAAAAAATGCCCTCAGCATGGATCTTCCAGGCCGAAGGCGGGATGGCAGGTACCCTGCTCGAGCATGTTCACAGAAAATTTGTACCACAGTGCAGGACATCGGGCACTGGGGTTAGACCTCAAACGCCGGGCAAATCCGACTTACAGAAATACCTCGTCCACATAGCACCAGCGCCAGTCTTCACCGGGCTCGAAGGATCGGATGATGGGATGTTTGGTCTGGCGGAAGTGTTTCGTGGCATGTTTGTTCTTCGAGGAATCGCAGCAACCCACATGTCCGCAGATCAGGCACTCGCGCAGATGGACCCAGGTGTCGCCCATTTCCAGGCACTCTTTGCAGCCTTGCCCGCTCGGTTCAGCTTCTCGTATTTCTCCCAGGTGGGAACAGGATGCAGCCGCGCGCGCCATTCTGAATTCCTCCAAAAAAACCTGCGCTCATTCGCCTTTGTCTTCCAGAAATTTTTCCGCTTCCAGGGCGGCCATGCAGCCCGTGCCCGCGGCCGTGATGGCCTGGCGATAGCGCCGGTCTTGCACGTCCCCGCAAGCATAGACGCCCGGCACCCGCGTAAAAACATTCTTCTCGGTCACCAGATAACCATCCTGATCGGTCTCGAGTTGGCCCTCGAACATCCTGGCATTCGGGATATGCCCGATGCCCAGGAACATGGCGCTGGTCGGAAAATCCCATACTCTGTCGGTCGTCGTGTCCCGCAGCTTGAGCGCGGTAACTTCTTTTTTGGCAGGATCCAGTACATCTTCCACGACGGTGTTGGTAAGAAATTCAATTTTCTTGTTCTGCTGGGCGCGGTCAAGCATGATCTTGGACGCCCGGAACTGATCCCGGCGATGAATCAGCGTCACCTTGGAGGCGAAACGGGTAAGAAAGGTCGCTTCCTCCATGGCCGAGTCGCCGCCGCCGATGACCGCGATCTCCTTTCCCGAAAAGAAGAACCCGTCGCAAGTGGCGCACGACGAAACCCCATGCCCGATCAACGCTTTCTCGCTGGGCAAGCCCAGCCAGCGCGCGGTCGCGCCGCTGGCGACGATCAGGGTGCGGGCGTGAATCGTCTCCTTGCCAAAATTCACCGCAAAGGGCCGCTTGCTCAAGTCCACGCTGGCAACGTGGCCCAACTGATACTGGGCCCCGAAGCGTCCCGCCTGCTTGCGCATGTTCTCGATCAGCTCGGGACCCTGAATGCCGTCTGGAAATCCCGGGAAATTCTCCACCAGCGTAGTCAGCGAGAGCTGGCCTCCCGGCTCATGGCCTTCAATCACCAGCGGTTTAAGGTTGGCGCGAGCCGTGTATAGCGCCGCGGTGTGGCCCGAGCAACCCGAGCCGATAATCACAACGTTGCGAATGTTCTCCATATTTAGGCGCCAAGGAGGCGTGCAGCTCTTAGATTGCGAAATTCAAATTTGGATGCAAGCAGCGCCAGCGTCTGCCGGTTGTCCGGAGGGCGTCCTGCTCTCCGCGAATGTCCTTTATTTCTTCTTGGTCACGGGTTTCTTCGTGGAAGATACCTTGGCTTTGCCATCACCCACCCGCTCCAGCTCCTCGGGCACCGTGGTTCGAGCCCCCAGCAAACCTCTGTAGTTAGAGAGGATCGCCGAGGCGCTCTGAAACAGAGGTTCATATGCACTCTGATCCGGTGCCGGACCGCCCTCCGTTCCCGAGCATCGTGCCAGCACCACCGAAGACTTGCCAAAGCGCTCCAGCTTGATGCGGCTGGCCGGGGTGCTGCTGGTCAGCATGGTGGCCGCCGAGGTCACGGTCGAGGCGCTGTCTTCGATCGAAACCTGCAACAGGTCTTTGGGATCGCGCACCCGGAAAACCAGCGTCTCCACCATGTTCTTCGGATCGACGCTGAACGAGTACTGCACCGTCGAAAATAACGCCTGCACGGAAAACTCCCGCCGGATCCGCACCCAGCTGGCCGTGCCCGGATCGGAAGACATCTGCCCGCCTGACCCCGGCTGCAAGAATCCCGGACCGGCTTCGAGACTCGACCGGCCCCGATCAATCTCGAAGTCGACGCCAAACAGAGGCGCTTTGGGAACCCGTCCCAGCGCCGACGCAATTTCCTGCTGCTCCGCGGCCGAAGGCGAGCATACGTTCAGGACATTGACTTTGACCTGGGGCTGCGACGATTGTTGCCCCATCGCAAGCGATCCCAGGCCGAGACACATCACAACCATCAGGATGGTTCGAAGCACCAAGGGATTTTAGCAGGAGGAATGCCCGACTTCTTCCGCTACGCCACAAACCATGCGGAGAGACGGTGGAGGACGGGCGTCCCGCCCGTCGTACACGGACCAGTGCGGGACGGGCGGGACGCCCCTCCTCCAAGCCGTTTCCTTTTGTGGGATCTCGCTCTATTGAGCCCGGAGGCACCAAGAGAGTACATCCAATCCGCCGCCAATTCGGCCTATGATTTCGGGAGACAAAACCCCGGGAGGATTTCACATGGCAGCGAGTCAGGTAGTTCTTTATTTCGATAAGCAGGAAGACGCGCTGCTTTTTACCCTGGCCGCCAGCTCCATGATCTCAGATGACGGCCCCGCACGCGCCGATGAGGCCCTGGTGAAGGTTGCCGCCGAAATCCGCAAGGCCAGCCGTATCACCACCGAAGGCGTCCTCGAACCATCCAACTAGCTTTCCGCACTCATCGGCTGCATACCGCTTCGCGTTGTGCCAGTGCGAGGTCGATCCACCTCTCCGACAAAAGCCGCCTCTATGGTCGCCGCTAGTGGCGTCGGAAAAGCGACCCATTCCAGTTCTTTCTCTTGGCCACAGTTCTTGCTGTAACAATTCCCTCCAGGTCATTCACTCTTGAACATCAGGCCGAGAAACATGCTGGGGATGGCCGAACGGGCCTGTCGAACCCCAGGGGGGAGGCACATCGGTGGATCAGGATCTTAAAGTTGCAAAAAAGCCCTACAACGCTCCATCTTTTCATGTTCTGGACGCCGCCACTGCCAGGGCAGAACTCGAGGCTACCGGCACGTTGAACGATACCAACACCCGGGAGATGTTGTCCGTGCTGAAGCAACCCCCTGAAGGCAAAGCATCTTCGTCACCATCGACTCCGGGGAGATCCTTGCCCTAAGCGCGATTGCCGCCATCCGCGTGCACGGCTCCGACTCCATGAGACACGAACACATCGTCTGGAATCCCGCCATTCAGGAATGGTTCTGCATTCGATGCGGACAAACTTCAGATCTGCCGGTTGAGAAAGACGCTCGCAACGAACTGGAACAGCGCCAGTGCCATGTCCCCTGGGTAGAAATGCCCCAAGCTTTCTCCAAGTCGCCCGGCGACTAACCCACCCCCGTCCAGGCCGGTTCTCAAGCGACTCAAGTCGCTGGACAAACTCTCCGTATCATTCCCCGTCAAGCCGCGTGTAGGCCTGCTCCGCTAGCACCAATCCTCCGAGTACTCCGGCCTGCCCTCCAAGTTGCGGAGGCACCACATAGTGATCGATATCGCGCATGATTTCCGTCGCCTGAACATATCCGTTGAGCAGTTCCACCAGGTCGTGCCGGATGCGCCGGAAAAGATGCGCCTGGCGTAACACGCCTCCGCCGAGCAGAATGCGCTGCGGTGACAATGTCAGGACCCAGTTCGCCAGACCGAGCGCCAGATAGTGCGCCTCCAGCGTCCAAGCCGGATGGTCCAGCGGAAGGTCCTGCGCCGCTCTGCCCCAGCGCGCCTGCATCGCAGGACCCGCAGCCAATCCTTCCAGGCAGTCGCCATGATACGGACATCCGCCGGGGTACGGATCTTTGATCAAATCATGCGGAACCCGAATGTGACCCATCTCGGGATGCACCAGCCCATGCAGCACCCGGCCATTGATAATCGCGCCGCCGCCGATGCCGGTGCCGATTGTCAGATACAAAAAGTCGGTCAGGTTCTGGGCCGCGCCCCAGCGCGCTTCGCCCAGCGCGGCCGCGTCCACGTCGGTGTCAAAACCCACCGGCACGCCCAGCGCATCCCGAACCGTGCCCGCCAGATTGTAGTTCTGCCATCCCACTTTCGGGGTGGAAGTAACGTAGCCAAACGTCAGCGAAGTGCGGTGCAGATCGATGGGCCCAAACGAGCCGATTCCCACCGCCTTCAACTCGCCCTTCGATTCTTCCCGCAGGAATTCGATGGCGATGGCCAGGGTGGCCTCAGGCGACGTCGTCGGAAACTGCATCGTCTTCAGGTCCGACGGCCCGGTCCCCACTCCGCAAACGAATTTTGTGCCGCCTGCTTCAATCGAGCCAAACATAGTCAGGTATAAGTCCCAAGGGAGTCTGCCACAGAACCTCGTCAAGACAAAATCCGCTACCCAGAAACCCATGCGGGGGGACACTCTTGTCCGCCGCCTATGAAGTTGACGTTGAGTTTAGGAACACGAGTCGGATCGGAGTTTGCCGCTTTGCAACGTAAGTCGAAGTCAAAGGCGGCAGACAAGAGTGTTCGCCCCACACGGTCCAACCGGGACTTTCCACTCCGCCCGAACATCGGATAAGCTTGCCACAATGTCACTCAAAAATTTGTTGCCAGTAAGTTCCCTGTTACTGCTGGTGCTTCCATTGCCCGGCTGCGGCGGCGGTAGTACAACGCCGGCGCCAACCCCCACCCCAACCCCGGCCACCCTTTCATTGGCCGCATTCGTCAGCGGTCTGAGCAGCCCGCTCGGCTTCGAAAGGCCGCCGGGCGACAGCCGCTTTTTCGTCGTCCAGCAACCTGGCACCGTCCGCATCATTGAGAATGGCGCCCTGCGCTCGGGAAATTTCCTCGACATCCAGAGCCTGGTGAGCTTCGACGGACAGGAACAGGGACTCCTCGGGCTGGCCTTCCATCCCAACTACAGCACCAACCATAAGTTCTATGTGAACTACACCCGGAACAATGGCGGGGTGCAGACAGTCATCGCCGAGTTCCAGGCTTCCGCTTCCGATCCCAACCAGGCTGACCCCACCAGCGAGCGCGATCTGCTGGTCATAAATCAGCCATTTCCCAACCATAAGGGCGGTCAGATGATCTTCGGCGCCGACGGTTTTCTCTACATCGGACTCGGAGACGGCGGCAGCGCCGGCGACCCGCTCAACAATGCCCAGAACTTGTCCGTCTTACTGGGAAAAATAATTCGCATTGGAGTCGATCCGCCCTTCACAGGAAGCCTCCAATACGCGATTCCTCCGGACAATCCGTTCGCCGCCGGCGGCGGATCGCCTGAAATCTACGCCTACGGCCTGCGCAATCCCTGGCGCTTCTCCCTGGAGCAGGGCGGCAGTCGCATTTTCGTGGCCGACGTCGGCCAGGACAGCTTCGAAGAAGTCGACATCCTGCAAAACGGCGGAAACTACGGCTGGAGAGAGATGGAAGGCGATCACTGTTTCAACCCGTCCACGGGCTGCGACACCAGCAACAAGGTGTTGCCCATCGCCGAATACGATCACACGGTTGGCATCGCCGTCATTGGGGGTTACGTCTACAAAGGCAACAGCATCCCGAGCCTGGCGAATAAATATATCTTCGGCGATCTTACCGGCAAGATTTTCAGCCTTACGGAAGCGCCAGCCAATACCTTCACTCGCTCCGACCTGCTCAGCACCGGGCGCACCATCTCTTCTCTCGGCCAGGACGCCGCCGGAGAACTGTACGTGCTCGACTATGGCGCCGGCTCCATTCTGAAACTGATCGCCCAGTAATTGGTAAAAAACAATGGGGGTGCCCCATCCTTCGCGCATTTTGCGAAGGGTGGGAGCCCATTCCACAGACCATGTGACTGATGATTCCAAGCCCTAAAATCCCGCGCGCCCTTCCCGAATCCGCTGGGAGAAATCGGGCGCATCCCCCGCCGCCCGCGCCGCATCATTGATGTGCGCCTGCTCTTTGAATTGCGCGAAGGGAAGATTTCCCGTCGCCAGGTCGCCTCGCCCGTAAAGCATCCGGTCCGCGTGCCCGTTCAACAGAACGCGCCAGTCCCACCGCGGCTCTCCCGCCAGCGCAGCGATATTGGTAGTGCAGTTGTTGGTCAGCGCGTTGTACCACTCCGGCCGGTTGCGTATGCGGTTTATCTTTTTCAGATAATTCAGAAAAGTGGCCCGCGCCCGCTCGGGCGTGGCCAGCGTGTGAAAGAGATAGGTCTCTTCACCTTTACGGAAATTTGTCCGCAGCCGCACCACGTCGCGCTCGTCGCTCACCGTGTAAATCAGTTCGTAGTAGCGGAAAAAGCCACGAATCGCCGAGTACGACTCACCCACTTCTTTCCGGGTCTCGATCGACATCGCGATGTAATCATGGTCGCCGAACCGGAAGCTGACAATGGGATGCGCGATCCAGGGCGAGCCCCAGTAGGTCAGGAAAATATCCATCCCGCGCAACTGCGAAAGATCGTACGACCGGGTCTCCCAATGCGGCGTGTAGTCGCCCTCCGTCCGGTAGTCGCAGTTGCGGACGTTGTGAATGGTCACATGGTCGCCGTCTATTTCCGCCCACGCGGTCTGCGCTACGTCGGGCTGCCACTCCCGGTCATTCGACGGTTTCAGGGTGAGCCACCACGCCAGCACCAAAACAAAAACCGCGACGCCTATAGCGACCCCTTTGTCGCGTCCGCGAAAGGCCAGCAGCGTCCCGACCACGGCGATGCCATACCCCGACGCCGCAACAGTTTTGAAAGAGGAGCCAGACAGCAGGTCGAAATACAACGCCGCCACCGCCCAGGCGGTTAGCGCTAAGACCACCAGCAGGGCGAATCCGCGTCCCACCCCACCCGCGACGCGTCGCCACCAAGGGTGTGGGTTCATCAAGCGGTCCAGTTTTATGCGTAGATTCCGCGCTGCCGAAGCGTATAGGCAACCCGGTCGATGGCCAGCATGTAGGCCGCAATGCGGTTGCTGACGTTATGTGTCTCGGCATACTTCAGCACTTCCGCAAAGGCAGTCCGCATAGTGTGTTGCAGATAATCGTTGACCACGGCTTCGGTCCAGAAATATCCCTGGCGGTCCTGCACCCATTCGAAATAGGAAACGGTCACTCCGCCGGAGTTGGCGAGAATATCAGGAATCACAAACACGCCCTTCTGCACCAGAATCTCGTCCGCCTCGGCGGTGGTGGGGCCATTCGCGCCCTCGCAAAGAACTTTTGCCCGCACTCGCTCCGCGTTGCGGGTAGTGATCTGGTTCTCCACTGCCGCCGGAATCAGGATGTCACAGTCCGCCACCAGCAAATCAGCGGAACTCGACTCTTCCGCGCCCGGAAAACCGCTAAGCGTGCCACTGCGCTGGTGATGCAGCGAGAGCGCTTCGATATCGATTCCGTTCTTGTTATACAGGCCGCTTTTGCTGGTGGATACGCCAACGATCTTGTACCCGCGCCGGCGCATCAGCCGCGCCGCATTCGAACCCACATTGCCGAACCCTTGAATGATCACGCGCGTCTGGTCCGGACTCATGGCGAGTTTTTTCGCCGCTTCGTCACAGACGATCATCAACCCGCGCCCCGTAGCTTCAATGCGTCCGTGCGACCCGCCCAACTCCAGCGGCTTGCCCGTCACCACCGCATTTACGGTATGGCGCACATGCATGGAATAGGTATCCATGATCCAGGCCATGATCTGCCCGTCGGTATTGATGTCCGGACCCGGCACATCTTTCTCCGGCCCCAGCAACTCCATCAACTCGGCGGTGTAACGCCGGGTGAGCCGTTCCAACTCCCGTTTGGACATTTTGTCCGGATCGCAAATCACTCCCCCGGCTGCGCCACCGAACGGGATATCCACCACCGCGCACTTCCACGTCATCCAACTGGCCAGCGCGCGGGTCTCGTCCAGGTTGACGTTTGGGGTATAACGGATGCCGCCCTTCGCCGGACCGCGATCGATCGAGTGCTGCACCCGGAAGCCGGTGAACGTCTCCAGTTTCCCGTTATCCAGCTGTACCGGGATGTGCACAATAATCTCGCGGCTGGGCTCGCGGAGAATTCTCCACAGGCCTTCGTTGAGGTTAAGTTTTCGCGCGGCTACATCGGAGCGCGCCACCTGCGCTTCCCACGGATTGACTTCTTCCAGATATGCAGTTGGCATTCGAATGTGTTGGAGGCTGCCTGAGCCAACCACGCCCGCAGCAAAGTTTATCTCAATATCCTACACTTCGCCGCGCATTCCCAGAATTGGGATAAGAAAAGGTTAAGCCGAGAGACCACGCCACCGATGAGGCGTCCGGAGCCAGGCCGCGAAGCGGCGCAAAAATAAAGCCCGGGGCGTAAGCCCCGGGGAGATCGAGGGTAAATGAGGAGCCCCGAAACGGGCGGCAGCAACCTGGCGTGAACCATTGAAAAACGTATCTGCCCCAACCCGCGAGGCATTGCATAAAACTCCGCTCCCGCCTAACCCTTCGCGCTCGAAACCATCTTCTGCGCCTTGACCCGGATAAACGCATAATTCAACGCCGGCAACGAATTGAATCCCGCCGCTTCCGCATAATACTTCTGCGCTTTATCTTTGTCTCCCTTCGCCTCATGCGCCAACCCGAGGCGGTAAAGATTGCGCGGGTCCAACTGGTTGGCTTGCTCCAGCTCCGCGATCGCGCCATCGTAATCTTTCTGCGCCAACGCAATCCGCCCCGCCAATTCGTGCGCCAACTTTATCTGGGCTGGATTCTTCGACGCCTCCGCTCCCTTCCGGTATTCGTCGGCATGGGATTTCGCCGCCGCGTAATCCTTCTTCGCGATGGCCAACCCAGCCAGGTTGAAGTGATGCAAGAGCGTCGCATTGTCCTTGATCTCCTGCGACAGACTCGATCCCTCGATCAGCCGCAGGGAGCGATCGAACTGCTGTCCCGCCAGATCGTACTTCTGCGTCTCCATGATGATGTTTCCCTTGGCCTGCAAGTCCGCCGCCATGGCCGCGACATCGTTCTTCTTTTCCGCGACCGCATATTGTTTGTCGATCGCCTGCACCGCCTTGTCCCACTTGCCGCCGTCCGAAGCTACCACCGCCATGCCGAACAAGGCCGTCCGCAGCTCGCCATCATTGCGTGACTGCTCCGCCATCTTCTGCAATTCGGCGTTGGCATCATCGGGCTTGCCCATATAAGTAAGATCGGCCGAGATCCCGAAATGCGACGGCACGAAATGCGGATCGATCGCCAGCGCCTTGCGATACTGTTCCACCGACTCCGGGAACTTTCCCATCTTCAACAATAGCTCCGCGTACGAGTCGTAGGGATTGGGATCGTTCGGAATCAGCTCGATGTACTTCTTGAACGCCTGCTCCGCATCTGTGTAATCGCCGATCTGCCGGTAGGAATAGCCCAGCATGTTGGCAGCCAGCGAGTAATCGGGCGCCAGCTCCTGCGACTTCTTCAAGTGCTCGATGGCCTGGGAATAATTCTGCTGGCCGAATTCGAAAGCGCCCAGATTGAAATGCGCTCGTTCATCATTCGGATACGCCGCCACCAGCTTCTCCAGATCATCCTTCTGCTTTACCACATCGCCGTTAGCGCCCGCCTGGTTCGCGAGGATAAGCAGCCTCTCTCCCTCTGACGCCTTGTCCGCCAAAGCTACTGCTTTGTTCAGATGCTCGAAGAATTCCTTGGCCGTCGCGGCCGAATTCGCTCGCGCCAGCTCCGCCGAGGCAAACTCCGGATCGAGCGCAATCGCCTTGTCAAAATGCGCGACCGAGTCCTGTGCTTGCAGCTTTTCCGAAAGGTCCCGCCCCAGCACAAATTCTTTTTTCGCCTCTTCGGACTTGGTCGTGATCGGAATCTTGCCGCCCCCAGCCGAAGCTGCGGGCGCCGCCACGCTGTTGCTCTTGTCGCAAGCGCTCCACATTGCCGTGGTCATCACCAGCAAAGCCGTTAGCAGAAGATTGAATCGATTTGAGCGCATCGAAGTCACTCCTTAAATTTTGGAAGATTCTTTTAGCGCCCTCAAGCTCTTCGTCGAAAGCGAGGACGCTCCCGATGTTCCTAGACGTGAGCGCGTTGCGTTGGGTAGCAGCGTGTCAGGGGTGTTTGTTGCTGTGTGCCAAAATTCCCTGCTACAACATAACAACCCACAACCGACTAGAGCTCGCGCGTCCACGTAAGTAACGCACGCTGTCCACTTGATATAGTCACAAAGACCCAATGCCAGTAGAGTCTCAATCCGCGTCTCACGCCCCGCTGCGCGCCGACTTTGTCCTGACGCTGCGCCTCGCGTTGCCCCTCATCATCGCCGAGGTCGGCTGGATGAGCATGGGTATCGTCGACACTGTCATGGTCGGCCGCCTGCCTGACAGCGCCGTCGCCATCGGCGCCACTGGCCTGGGCCAGAGCCTTTACCACAGCATCGCAGTCTTCGGCGCCGGCCTGCTGCTCGGACTGGACACTTTCGTTTCCCAAGCCTACGGGCGCAAAGATCTCAGGGATGCGCGAATCTCCCTGGTTAACGGGCTGTCCCTCGCTTTCGTTCTGACTCCGCTCCTGATGCTGGCCGTATCCTTTTGGCCTTCCCTGATGCGGCACTTCGGCATCAGTCCGGAACTGGTCGATCCCATGCGCCCGTTTCTGCGCGCGCTCAATTGGGGAACGCTGCCGCTGCTCACCTACTTCGCGCTTCGCCGCTATCTGCAGGCGCAGAATGTGGTTGTTCCCATAATGTTCGCCCTCATCTCCGCCAACCTCGTGAACCTGGTCGGTGACTGGGCACTGATCTACGGACATCTTGGCCTGCCCGCCATGGGCATCACCGGATCGGGCTGGGCAACCTGCGTCGCCCGCATCTACATGGCGGGCGTTCTCGTCGCCACTTTGCTCTGGGTGGAATCGAAAAGCTCGATCTCCAGTTGGAGAGGCTTGATTCGTGTCGATCTTCGCCGGATTACCGCCTTGCTGAAACTGGGAGCGCCCGCAGCCACCCAGATCCTGCTCGAAATCGGAGCCTTCGCCGCAGCCACCGCGTTCATCGCCCGGCTCGGTCCAGTCCCGCTCTCCGGTCACGAGATCGCATTGAACTGCGCCGCGCTGAGTTTCATGGTGCCCTTGGGCATCAGCTCCGCCGCCGCGGTTCGAGTGGGACAACAAATTGGCAGAAAGGATCCAACCGGAGCGCGTCGCGCCGGATGGTCCGCCATCATCCTCGGCGTCGGATTCATGGCCTGCTCGGGCCTGTTGTTCGTTTCCATTCCCACTTGGATCGCGCGCTTGTTCTCTCCCGACCCGAACGTGATTCGCACCGGCGCGAGACTATTGCTGATCGCCGCTGCCTTCCAGTTGTTCGACGGCCTGCAGACTGTCGCCACCGGCGCCCTCCGCGGCTCCGGCGACACCCGCACACCCATGCTGGCCAACTTCATCGCCTACTGGCTGATCGGCCTGCCCGTCGGCTACCTCTTATGTTTCAACTTGGGATGGGGCGCAGTAGGAGTCTGGATCGGCCTCTGCGGCGGCCTGATGATCATCGGGTCAGTCCTGCTGCTGACCTGGCACAGAAGGAAATTGCCCGCATAAGACCTGTCATCCTGAGCGAAGCCGGGCCGTTCGCTCGCGAACGGCCCGGCGAAGTCGAAGGATCCTTACCATCTTCACGGAAGTTTCAAATCGGGAGCATTACTGCGACGACGAGGGAGACGAGAGTGGGGCGAATAGGGGTCCTTCGACTGCGTAGCTGCTTCGCGAAGCGAAGCAGCCACTCCGCTCAGGATGACAAGACCATAGTTCTCATATGACCTGGCTCTTTACTGCTTCCCGTATCCGCGCATACCCCGGCTTGATCACCTTGTAAATAAGATCGCAACGCTCGCGATACGGCAGAAATGCACTCTTCATGGCATTGATCGTAATTTTCTCGAAATCATCCAGAGACAGCCCGAATGTATCCGCCGCGGCCTCGAATTCCTTCGTCATCGTGGTGTCACTCATCAACCGGTTATCGGTGTTGAGCGTCACCCGAAATTTTTCCTGATAGAGAATCCTGAACGGATGCTCCGCCAGGCTGGGAGTCGCGCCGGTGTGGACATTGCTGATCAGACAAATCTCCAGCGGAATGCGCTTGTCCAGAACGTATTGCGCCAGATCGCCCAGCTTCACCACCTTGCCGTCGGCGACCGCGATATCGTCAATCAACCGCGTCCCGTGTCCAATGCGATGCGCCCCGCAATACTGGATTGCCTGCCAGATTGATTCCTTGCCGTAACCCTCTCCAGCGTGAATCGTGATATTGAAATTTTGCCGCTGAATATAATGAAACGCGTCGACGTGCTTTTTGGGCGGGTAGCCGCCTTCTTCACCCGCCAGGTCGAAACCAACCACGCCGCGCTCCCGAAAATCCACCGCCAGTTCCGCCATTTCGAGCGAAACATCCATATTGCGCATGGCGCAGATGATCAACCCCGATGCCGTGCCAAAATCTTTTCTTCCCCGCTCCATACCTTTCAACACGGCTGCAACCACCTGCTGGTGCGTCAGTCCTTTGCGGGTATGAAATACCGGCGCGAAACGCGTTTCAAAATAAATCACGCCATCCCGGCTCAGATCTTCAGCCTGTTCATATGCCACCCGCTCCAGCGCCTCTTCCGTCTGCATCACTGCGATGGTGTGGGCAAAGCCTTCCAGATATTTGGCCAGACTTCCTTTATTCGCCCCCTGGTGAAACCACTCCGCCAGCGCCACCGGATCGCTAGTGGGAAGGTCGGTGTACTTTGTTTCCTTAGCCAGGTCGATCACGGTTTGCGGCCGCAGCACGCCATCGAGGTGTTCATGCAAAAGGACTTTAGGCAAACTGCTTAACCGGCTTTTATCAAGTTTCATAGTAGATCTCAGATCTGACTTTAGCCGGGTGCCCCATCCTAATTTCGCGCGTTTGCGAAATTAGGGTGGGGATTTTCACCCGTCACACTGAAATTCTCGCGCACCATCTTCGCTAGTTAACTCCGCCCGCCCAATAATTGCTTCTAAAGAGCACCGTTTCACCCTCCGCCGGGTCCTTCAACCGCACCCGAATCTGATGCAGCCCGGCGCGAGGATCCCTGGGCTGAAAGCTCAACAGATAGCGGTTGTGCACGTGATTGGCGAAGCTGTTCATCTTGGTTTCAAAGCTCTTTCGCGATGTGAATAGTTCGTACTCGCCTCCGCTCATCGACGCGATCGCTTCAGTCACGTTCTGCTTCATCGCTGCCAACGCCAACAGAAGAACAGCATTCACATTGGCTGGCGCATTCCAAAACGCCTCGTCCCGGTTGCTGCCTCGTTCCGTATCCAGAACTTGCGACAACGCCGGAGAAAAAGGCAGCGCATACACCGCGACGTTCGCCACTCCAATCAGCTTCACCACATCGTCGAGTTTCGCGACATGACTGCCATGGTCACGGTTCTCGCTGATCAGCAGAAGCAAACGCTGGCGTCCTTCCGGCTGCTGGTTGAGCAATTTGACCGAGTAGGACACGGCATCGAGAATCGCAGCGCCGTTGTCGCCCGCCTCCAGCTTTTTCAGATCGCCCTCGATCAGCTCCGAGTTGCCGGTAAAATCACGCGCCAGATTCAGTTTGCTGTCGAAGAAAACCAAGGCAGTTCGAGTATCGGGCTGGCTCAGCACCGGCTCCAACATCGCCGGCAAACCACGCATGCGGGCAAACTCACGCCATCCCCTGCGGCCACATTGCAGCGCAATCACCAACGAAACCGGCTCCGCGTCTGCCGCTTCATCCAGAGACGCCGCCTGCTCGACGCCATCGTCTTCAATTACGAAATCCTTGGCTTGCAACCCGTAAACCACCTTGCCGTCCGCATCTCTCACCAGCGTCGGCACCAGCACCACATTCGCCTGTGCATTGAAGGTAGGCTCCTGTGGCACTGCCGTCGCTGCGAAAACCACGATGACCGCGACAATGCGGAAACTGGATTTCGCGAGGCTCATGGTTCCCGTAGATCACTCTTCCCCGATGTCTTCGTTCCACACCTCCGGATTCTTCCGGATGTAGTCCGCCAGCAGCGCAACGCAGTCCTCGGAATCCAGGTCGATCACGTTCACTCCGAGCGAGCGCAGCCACTCCACCCCGCCCTGAAAGTTTCGGCTCTCGCCCACCACTAGCGTGCCAAAACCAAACTGCCGCACCAGCCCGCTGCAATACCAGCAGGGCGCCAGCGTCGTGACCATGATCAACTTGCGATAACTCCGTTGCCGGCCCGCGTTGCGGAAGGCATCGGTCTCGCCGTGCATCGAAGGATCTCCGTTCTGCACTCGGCGATTGTGCCCCGAGCCGACCAGCTGCCCGCGCGCGTCAAAAATCGCCGCGCCGATAGGAATCCCGCCTTCGCCGAGCCCCTTTCGAGCTTCAGCGAGCGCGACTTCAAGCATGGCAGCGTAATCCAGGCCCAGATTCGTACCCTCCGCCATCATTATGACACCCGCAGCAGAGCCTTAGCTGACCGCCGTGGATCAAGTTCTCCGGCCCCGCATTTCAGTTGTATGTTAAGTTTATGGCGCAAAATTGGAAACGCTTACATTTGGAATCTCGTCCCGGTGTTCAGTCCTTAGTCTTTACAAGTATTGTGGCCAGAAAAAGAGGAGAAGTCCGATGAAACTTTCCTGGAAGCATGCAGCCATCATCCTGATCCCGCTGCTCGGTCTGGCCGGGCCGGCTTTAGCGCAAGCCAGCTACAGCCTGCTCTCTCCCGACCAGCGGATCGAAATAAAAATCCGGACCGGCGACCGCTTCAGCTACGACGTTCTTCTCAAGGGATCGGTTTTGCTGCAGAACTCTACGTTTTCGATCGACATCGATCACAACACGCTCGGCCTGCAACCTCGCGTCCGGATGGCCAAGGAACGCAGCTACGATGGCACGCTCATACCGCCGGTGCGCCAGAAATTCGCCCGGGTACGCGAGAACTACAACGAACTTCGCCTGACCATGGATGGCAACTATGCCGTCATTTTCCGCGCTTACAACGAAGGCGTAGCGTACCGCCTGGAAACCTCGCTTCCGCAAAACGAAGTAAAAGTTTATAGCGAAGAGTCCAACTTCAACTTCCCCGAAAATTACCGCGTCTACTATCCGCAGGAAGAAAGCTTCTTTTCGCACAACGAGCGGCACTACCTGCCCATGAATTTGCAGACCATTGCGCCGGCCGCCATCGCCAGCCTGCCCGCCGTGGTTGACGCTGCGAACGGCGTGAAGGTGGCAATCGCCGAATCCGATATTGAAGACTATCCGGGACTTTGGCTGCACGGCACCAGCAGCAACGGGCTGGCCGCCATCTTCCCACCTTATCCGCTCCAGGAAACGCTGGAGAAGGATCGTGATTTCAAAGTCACCCAGGCCGCCGACTACATCGCCGTCACTCGCGGCACGCGCAGCTATCCCTGGCGGATCTTGGGAATAGCCGAAAAAGATGGCGACCTCATCACTAACCAACTGGTCTGGCTGCTCGCCAAGCCTTCGCAGGTCGAAGACACCTCGTGGATCAAGCCCGGCAAGGTTGCCTGGGACTGGTGGAATGCGCTCAACCTCGAAGGCGTCGATTTCAAGGCCGGCATCAACACACAAACCTACAAGTACTATGTCGACTTCGCCGCCAAGTACGGCATCCCTTACATCATCCTCGATGAAGGCTGGTACAAGCTCGGCAACGTGTTGCAAGTCGTCCCCGAAATCAACATGGAGGAACTGACCGCCTACGCCAAACAGAAAAACGTCGGCATCATTCTGTGGATGATCTGGAAAACACTGGATGACCAGTTCGACGCGGCCTTCGACGAGTTCACAAAATGGGGAGTCAAGGGCCTGAAGATCGATTTCATGCAACGCGATGATCAGAAGCTGATCAACTTCTATTACAAGACTTGCCGCGAAGCCGCAAAGCGCCACCTGCTGGTCGACTTCCACGGCGGACAAAGCCAGATCACCATGACCCGCACCTGGCCCAACATGATCAGCGGCGAAGGCGTTCGCGGCCTGGAATGGAGCAAGTGGAGCGCTGAGACCGAACCTCTGCACAACGTAACTCTACCCTTCACTCGCATGTTCCTGGGCCCGATGGATTTCACTCCCGGCGCCATGTTGAACGCGTCGAAAGAGAATTTCGCGGCCATCCACGACCGCCCCATGAGCCTGGGTACGCGCTGCCACCAGTTGGCAATGTATGTGGTCTACGAAAGCCCGCTGCAAATGCTCTCCGATAGCCCGTCGAATTACTTGCGCGAGCCCGAAACCATGGAATTTCTGGCTCCCGTCCCTACCGTCTGGGACGACACTAAGGTCCTCGACGGCAAAATCGCCGAATATGTGCTGGTCGCGAGAAGAAGC
The DNA here is from genome assembly GCA_963822555.1 of Terriglobia bacterium. Classification (GTDB taxonomy): domain Bacteria; phylum Acidobacteriota; class Terriglobia; order Terriglobales; family Acidobacteriaceae; genus JAIQFF01. Next base: position 1,165,072 of record CAWGHY010000001.1, on the reverse strand, counting down.
GGTCAGGATTGGTACGTCGGCGCCATGAACAACTGGACCGCCCGCAACCTTGAGGTAGATTTCTCCTTCCTGCCTCCGGGAACTTTCTGGCTCGAAGCCTACCAGGACGGAGTCAACGCCGACCGCCTCGCCAGCGACTATAAAAAGACAAAGACTCAAATCACGCGGGATACCAGACTGAAAATATCCCTGGCTCCCGGCGGCGGTTGGGCCGCCAGAATTCATCAGTAGTCCTTCGATGTGGATTAGTTCGTTGTCACCCAGAGCCGAGAGGACGCTTCGCGCAGCGAAAGGCTCCTCGCAGTCGAAGGGCCCTATACCCTGCACAGCCGCTTCCGTCTCTCCCGCAAACTTTTACCTACATTGAGATGCCCTGCCACCTACAGTCCTGTCCCGATTGTTGCGGAATTGCCTGGCCTGTAGCCTTGTCCAGCATTTGAGTTGAAATTAAATTTCGAGGAGGACTTCCATGGGAACAATTCTGATCGTGATCTTAGTGCTTCTCCTGCTGGGCGCGCTTCCGACTTGGCCGTACAGCGGCAGCTGGGGATATTACCCAAGCGGCGGCCTGGGACTGGTGCTTTTGATCGTAGTGATTTTGGCCCTCACGGGCAGAGTCTAGCGGGAAGGAGGAGTTACTTCTCGCTTTCCTTGGAGTGCGTCTCAATCAGGCGCTTGGTCAAAATTACCAGCGCCAGAATCTGGGTCCATTCCGAGACTATGTTTCCCGCCACTTGTCCCCACTTCGAGTCTGGGTCGGCGTGTTTATAGACGACGACCCAGCAGACGCCGGTGAGCAGCAGAAACAGCGTCAAGGAGTGGTTCGTGATCGCCTCCCAAAAGGGGCCCTGCAAATTCAAGGGCGGCTTGCGGCTCTCCGCCGAGCCTCGTTCGTAAAGATACTTGGTCGCGAGCACGGTGACCACTACACCAGACCAGTCGGCGATGGCGTTCCCAAAAAACGATCCCCAATGCGTCCTGGGATCAGAAACAATGTAAAGCACAATCCAAAGAATCAGGACCGCGACACACGCAATACTCAAAGAGTGTTGCGCCAGAAAGCTGGATCTCCAGCGCCCCTTCGACTTCTTACCCTTCTGCCCGGCATCATTCTGTGATGGCACGAGCATCAGTTTAAACCCGCTTCCTGAGGAGCAGAGTCATTCTCTGAACAACCGGCTCTCGATGAAGGCCCACGCTCCAGGGAATTTGTCATTCCGAGCGCAGCCTTATCGCGCGAGGAATCTGCTGTTTCGCCGCCAACAAGCAGATTCCTCGCCGATGAACCCGGCTCGGAATGACAAGGTATTGAGTTCGTTCTCCTTTCCTCAAACCCAAAGAAAAACGGCACCCCTTTGGGATGCCGTTCTCCATCACCTCAATAAGCGCGATCTTATCGCCGGCCCGATCCGCCGTGCGGGCTTCCGCCTGATCCACCGTGGCTTCCGCCTCCGCCTCCGCCGCCATGTGACGGAGCCGGCGCGCTTCCCCTACCTTGAGAAGCGCGGGGCGTTACAATCGGCTGCCTCATTTCAAGCGGCGGTCGGGCATAGCCTCCCGGACTCTGTAGGCTGCGTCCGGCGCCCAAGTCCGTACGCGTCATCTGACCGCGCTGAAAATCCGGCTGCGAGCCGCGTCCGCCATACATGCCGCCCCCGCTGTTGGTGCGATCGACCGCGCCGCCACCCGACTGCGGCGAAAAGCGCCGCCAGCCGTCATTGCTCGAATCCGGACGGGACGAGTTTCCGGCCCGCGGAACATTGTTGTTGAAGGTTCCTGATTGCCCTGTCGAGCGATTCATAGCACCATCACGCTGCGCCGAAGTCGAATCGGAGAAGCGCCGCCATCCCGAGCCCGATGCATCCGAACTCGCAGGCCTGGCCACCCGGTCAGCATTCACGCTCGAACTCGGTGCGCCGGAGACTCCCGACGGACCGCGAATTCCCGGTAAGGGCCTGGCGAAACCAGAATTCTGGCTGGATCCTTCGGCCCGCGAAAATCCCTGATTTGTTCCCGCTCCATTGCGTTGAATCGACTGCTGCATCTGCGACACCTGCCGGTTGAACGGCTGTGGCGCAGCCGGCGGCTGCGATCTCGAAAAGAAGTGGGCTGGCTCGCCGCCGCGTGGCAAGGTAGATGCCGCCGCCGGCCGATTGCTCGCCGACAATGCCGCACGTGTCGGCATCACGCCAAGATTTCCCGCGATCATGTGCCCGCTGCGGAAGGTTTCGCCGTTGACCCCGCCGGGACTAAAGCGCCCCGTCCCAAACTCACCGGTCGGAACCGTCGAGATTCCTCCCCGCACTCGTTCATTCACCGCAGCCAGGCGAAGGTTCGAATATTCGGTGCCGGCGCGCAGCGGACCAAAGCCTCCAACTCCCCGCCCGTTGTAGACGTTAATGTTGGTCACGTTCACCACGTTGTAGCGCCCGCCGTAGCGGCCATACCACGGGTAGAACCGGTCACACGGCCCCACCGGCAGCCAGCCTACGGAACCAAATCCGAATCCGACGCCAATCCCGACTCCACCGCCGAAACCAAAGAAAGACACATACGCCGGAGCCCACACCGGCCGATATCGCGGATATCCGTAGACCGGACCGGGCCACCACACCCACGCGCTGTTGTAAACAAACCAGCGGCCGTAGTGATAAGGAGCCCAGCCCCAGGGTTCATACGAAACCCATGTCCATCCCCAACCCGGCTCCCAAACCCAGCGTCCACTGCGATAAGGCGCCCACCCCGGACCCACCACCGGCGTCCACACCGGACCATAGTCCGGCACCGTAACCCAGCGTCCGTAGGTATCGAGATCCTCTGATCCGGTGTAGTAGCGGTTCGTCTTCCCCCACGACTGCGCGTCGTAAATCAAACGATCACGGTCGCTGTTCCAGGAATCCCAGCTGTCTCGCGAAGGAGCTTCTTCCACTTTGTATTGAGTGTCAGCGCCGGTACCGCGCACGATGACCATCTGGCCCTTCTCCACCTGCGTGCTGCCCTGTGGAGTTGAAATCTCAGCCGATCCCTTGCGGACCACCACCTGGGTCTCGCCCTGCGCATTCACTTCGATCCGATAAACTCCATCCCCCTGCGCCGGACGCACCGCAACATTCGCAGTATCGATCTCGGCCGGAGTCTCGGTGTTCTTGAAAACTGTGTAGTCAATCAGCCCGCGTTCCACTTGTACCTGGATCTGATTTCGCGAGACTCCGGCAATGATCGCTCGGGAGTTGTCGCCCAGCCGCAGAACATTGCTCGAATCGAGCTGGACTTCCGCCCGCGAATTGACGCCCGTAGAAACCTTGTCGCCGTTGACCATCGGCTGATTAACGGCCGCAGCGGCCCAATCGCCGGAATCCCCGCGCTGTGTGGAGACGTCACCATGCGTCAAGCTGATGCGCGCCACCCCGGACGAAGGCTCGGACTGAGCCTGGCCTTGTCCCTGCGGTTGTGACGGCCCCGGAGGCGGTCCCTGTTCCGGTCCCTGCCCCATCCCAGGTATTTCTTCCGACACCTGCGCAACCGCCGTCATGCTTGCGCCTAGAATTAGTGCTCCGATAATCAATGCAAATCTGTTTTTCATGGCCCCACCCATCGCGAACAGAAACTCGCGCACAAAGGACATGCAGGTACCGTGCCAAACCCGCATCGAGCGCGCCGTCTAAGTCATTTATTTTAATGGATTTAGAAATACCCAGAAGAGCAGCTGAGAGGCGTGGGAAGCTCCCCTGGCCCAGTTCCACCAGAAGCGGTGGTTTTCAACCACCGGCCCTTTGCGATCTTTGCGCTAACTTTGCCACCTTTGCGGTTAAAGATTTTGACTTCTATTCCCCATCTTCCTTCTCCGGCTCATCCCCAATCCCAATCTTCGAAAGCCGGTAGCGCAAAGCGTTCCGCGAGAGTCCCAAAATCCGCGCGGCTTGGCTCTTGTTCCCGTGCGCTCGCCGCAAAGCCTCCCGGATCATCCCATCTTCCCACTGTTCGAGAGTCATCCCGTCCGGAAGAAAGCCTGCCGGAAAATCGGCCGCCTTGCCGGCGCGCGAATCAATCTGAATGTCGTTCGCCTCGAGCAAGGGCCCCGCCGCCAACGCCGACGCCCGCTCCATGATGTTCTGCAGTTCGCGGACATTCCCCGGCCAGTGATACTCCATCAACACCTTTAAAGCTTCCGCTGAAACTCCAGTGATTTTCTTGCCCGACTCTTTCGCAAAGCGGGAGAGAAACAGATTCACCAGCTCGGGAATATCTTCCTTATGCTCACGCAGCGGAGGAATATCGATGGGCACAACATTGAGCCGGTAATATAGGTCCTCGCGAAAGGTTCCATCCTCGAGCGCCGCGCGCAAATCGCGGTTCGTCGCCGCCACCAGCCGCACATCCACTTTGATCGTTTTCGTTCCGCCCAGCCGTTCGAACTCACGCTCCTGCAGGACGCGCAGCAACTTGACCTGCGTCGCCGGCGGCACATCGCCGATCTCGTCCAGAAAGAGCGTTCCCTTGTCGGCCAGTTCGAACTTCCCCGGCTTGCTGCCGGTCGCGCCGGTAAAGGCGCCTTTTTCATATCCAAACAATTCGCTTTCGAGAAGATTTTCCGGAATCGCGGCGCTATTGATTTTGATGAATGGCCCCGCCGCCCTCTTCGATTTCTCATGGATAGCGCGCGCCACCAGATCCTTGCCCACGCCGCTTTCGCCGCCCAGGAGCACTGTGGAATTGGTCGGTGCGACTCGCTCCACGGTGGCCAGGACTTCCTGCATTTTCCCGCTGCGCGCCACCAGGTTGGGATGCTGGTAGCGCTGCTGCAGCGCTTCGCGCAGCGACCGGTTCTCCACCCGCAGGCGCTGCACATCCAGTTCCTTGTGCACCACCATGCGCATTTCGTCGAGAGAAAAAGGCTTCAGAACGTAATCGCTGGCGCCCGCTTTCATGGCCTCGACGGCGGTTTCGACCGTGCCGAAAGCAGTCATGACCACCACCGGCATCGCCGCCTGGAAGCGTTTCACCGCCTGCAGGAAATCCAGGCCATTCATCCCCGGCAACTTGAGATCCGTAATCACCAGATCGACCGAACCGTTCTGCAACAGCTTCAGCCCCGTCTCGGCATCCTCCGCGGACAGAGTCTGGAAACCGTCGTCTCCCAGATCGAGCTCCAGGAGACGCCGCATTTTCGCTTCGTCCTCGACAATCAGGATGGTCGCCTTCGCGGTCGTCATCAGCTTTCAGCCCTCTGCCGGGTCTCTTCCTCCGCCGGAAAGAAAATCACAAAACCAGCGCCCCGTCCGTAGCCATCTTCTAGCCGGATGGTACCGTGATGCTCATCCACGATCTTCGAAACAATCGAAAGCCCCAGCCCGACGCCGGTTTTCTTGGTGGTTACAAAGGGATTAAAAATCTGCTCGCGCATTTCCGCCGGGACACCGGGTCCGGTATCTTTCAGCAGCACCTGAACCCCGTTGCGACCGTTCAAGCGCACGTCCGAAACCTCCACCCGCAGACTTCCGCCCTCGTTGCTCATGGCCTCATATGCGTTCTGCACGAGATTCAAAAATACCTGCTCGCAAAGATTCTCATCGAGCGGCACCGGGGGCAAATCTTTCTGATAAGCCCGCTCCACCACCACGGGCGCGCCCTTCCACTGCGCCGCCACCGATTTCAGCGCCTGATCGATTAATTCCGTTACCTGCTGCAGACGCGTTTCGATACGTAGCGGCCGCGCAAAATCGAGAAACCGGGTCACCAGGGCACTCGCCCGGTTCACCTCGCTCGATATGTATCCCGCCAGCTCGCTGGCCAGGGGATTGGTATTCTCCAGCTTCCGGTTAAGCGTTTCTGCCGATCCTTTGATCACGCCCAGCGGATTGCGAATCTCATGCGCCAATCCCGCCGAAAGCTGCCCCAGCGCCGCCAGCCGCTCCGACCGCCGCGCCTCGGCCTGGGCTCGTTCGAGCTGGCGATTGGCTTTCGTCAACTCCTCCGCCACCTGCTGGTACTGCATGGTCTTACGGCGGTTCTCGATGGTGAAGCGGTTCACCACGATGGCCGCCATAAAGAAAAACATGATCCGGATGGCCAGCTCGGCCGCGCCCGTCGGAGTGAGCGTGTACTCCTGCAGAGCTGGATAAAGATAAGAACAGTAGGCCGCTGAGGCCAGCGAAGTCCAAAGCAAGGTGCCCCAGGGCCCGAAGTAGATCGCTGCCGTCACAATCGGAACGTAATAAATGGGATAGTAGCTGCTGTTTATGCTGAGCTCGCCGGTATGGTTGATCAGCAGAGTCGCCAGAACAATCTTGACCAGCACCACGCCGGACGGCCCGGATTTGGGCCAGCGCGCTACGATCCGGCTTTCGACCAGCTGGACAATTCCGATGGCCAGCAAGGCCAGCTGCTTATGGCGTTCCTGCACCGGCGGCAGGATCGCAAGCCCCGCCAGAAAGGCCAGCCAGAGCAGGTCCATCCACTTGATACCACTCTGTTTTTCTTCGTTCATACGAAGGCGGCCCTGCCCGGCAGACTGCCGCCCGGCCGTCCAAGGCAAACCGCGAGCGTATCGGCAGCCCAACTCACTCGTTCAGCAGTGTATCTCGCTTCTTGTCCAGACCGTCAATTGCCGGTCCTTCGTTTCGAGGGTAGGAGCAGTGCCTTAGCCAGCATTCAATGCCAGTCTCAAACAAGCGGCATCAGCCGCCGAGGTACCTCCACCGAACCCGGGCGGTAGCGCCGAAACCCGGTCCACACACGCCTTTTCAGCGGCCCCCCCGGAGTTTTCCACAGTAGCCCGAACGTGCCATTCACAGACCTTCCCGCAACCCGTATCTTGAACTTGAGCAGACTTCGGGGGAGGGCTGTTCGACAGACGTCCCATGAACCTAACCAGGTCATGGGACGTTTTGTATTGTGGGCCGCCACTGGCGCCACCGTCCGTCCCCCGTGTACCCTCTCTGCTTGAGCCTCGCCGCACGGCTCGATACTTCGACCCATAATGAACAACATAGATCTGACCCATCGTCACGCCATCGTGACCGGCGGCGCGCAGGGTATCGGCTTCGCCATCGCTCAACGTTTCTTATCCTCGGGTGCTTCCGTCAGTCTCTGGGACAGCGATCAGGAACTGCTTGCGGCCGCCGTGAGCAAACTTGCAGGTGCGGGAGCCGTGGATGCCGCGACCGCGGATGTAACCGACGCCGAAGCTGTCCTCAAGGCGGCAGCTGCAACGGCAGAAAAATTCGGCAAGATCGACATCCTGGTCGCCAACGCAGGAATTTCCGGCCCCAATCTGAAGACCTGGGAATATCCCGTCGAAACCTGGAAACAAATTATCGACGTCGATTTGATCGGAGTCTTTTTGTGCTGTCGCGCCGTCGTGCCGTTCATGCTGCGCCAGAAATATGGCCGCATCGTCAACGTGGCCTCAATTGCAGGCAAAGAAGGAAATCCCAATGCCTCTGCTTACAGCGCGGCCAAAGCGGGCGTGATCGCTCTAACCAAGTCATTGGGAAAAGAACTGGCCGATCAGAACATCGCCGTCAACTGCATCACGCCGGCGGCGGCCCACACCCGCATCTTTGATCAGATGTCGCAGGAACACATCGGCTACATGCTGTCCAAAATTCCCCGCGGACGCTTTCTCGAATTGAATGAAGTCGCCGCTATGGTAGCGTGGCTGGTCTCCGAAGAAAATTCTTTCACCACGGGAGCGGTGTTCGATCTCAGCGGCGGCCGGGCCACGTACTGAAAAAACTGTATGGATCTTTCCTCGCGACTTCCGAATACCGGTGCCACCGCAACGACCGCCGAATCAAGCGCACGGCCACTCTTTCCCGCCGGACATCTTCTGCCCTTTTTTCTGGTTACCGCGCTTTTCTTCTTGTGGGCGATCCCCAACAACCTGAACGACGTCCTCATCCGCCAGTTCATGAAATCGTTCGCCCTCACCCGCTTTCAAGCCGGACTGGTGCAGTCTGCCTTTTACATGGGCTACTTCGTTCTTGCCACACCGGCAGCGCTGCTTATGCGCAAGCTGGGATACAAGGCCGGATTCGTCATCGGCCTATTCCTCTTCGGTCTGGGCACATTTCTATTCTGGCCCGCTGCCGTTGCCGGACGCTACGCCTTTTTTCTGCTCGCGCTTTTCGTGATCGCCAGCGGCTTGGCTTTTTTGGAGACGGCCTCAAATCCCTTCATCGCTCAGTTGGGAGATTCGGAAAGCTCCGAACGCCGCCTCAACTTCTCGCAGGCCTTCAATCCTCTGGGATCGATCACGGGCGTCCTGATCGGCACAACCTTTATCTTCTCCGGCGTCGAGCTGAATTCCCAACAAGTGGACTCGCTGAAATCACAGCACCTCTACGACGCCTACTTGCGCACGGAAACACTGCGCGTGGTCAAGCCTTATCTCGCCTTGGGCGCGCTGACGATCTTCTGGGCACTGCTGATTCTGCGCACGAAATTTCCCAGCATTCAAAGCGAACACGAAGCCAGCGCGGGCGACCACGGCCACTTTCGCGACTTGCTGAAGTATCCTCACTTTTTGCTGGCCGTCGTGGCCCAATTTCTGTACGTCGGCGCCCAGGTTGGGACCTGGAGTTATTTCATCCAGTATGTTCAGGATTACACTCACCGCCCCGAGAAGGTCGCGGGATACTTCCTCACCGGCACTCTGGCAGCCTTCGGCGTCGGACGATTCTTCTCCGCCTATCTCATGCGATTCGTCGCTCCCAGCAAATTGCTGGGCGTGTATGCGTTGTGTAACATCGCGCTGGTCAGTATTGCGGTAGTGCGTCCCGGCTCGATCGGATTGTGGGCGGTCTTTCTCACCAGCTTTTTCATGTCGCTGATGTTCCCCACCATCTTCGCGCTGGGGCTAAAGAAACTTGGGCCCAACACGAAGATTGGCGGCTCCTTGCTGGTGATGGCAATCGTGGGAGGCGCGGTGCTCACGCCCATCATGGGCCTGATCGCGGAATCCCACGGCATCGCTTCGGCGTACCTGGTTCCGCTGGTGGCTTATGTCTTTGTCGCGGCTTATGCTTTTGGCGGAGCTAAAGCCGGACTCTCCGACGAAGCAGCATGAATCAAAGTCGATGAAGTAGAACCGTCAGGAGGCGCTGCATGCATCATTCCCAGATCCGCAAAACCACCGCTCTCGCTTCTCTTCTATTTTGCGCGACGCTCCTCCCCAACCTTCAAGCTCAGCCCTCGCACTACGAGCCCACCCTGGAATCGCTCAACCAGCATCCGCTGCCTCAGTGGTATGCCGACGCCAAGCTAGGAATCTTCATCCACTGGGGCCTCTACTCCGTTCCCGGATGGGCTCCGCTCGTCCATCCCAATCATGACTTCTCCTCGCAGGACTACATCACCAACGATCCCTACGCTGAGTGGTACTACAACACCATGCGGATTGAGGGTTCGCCCACCTACTCCTACCACCGCGATCACTACGGCGCCGATTACAACTACTACAACTTCGCTCCCATCTTCGATCGCGAAATTCAGAAGTGGAATCCCGACGCCTGGGCAAAAGTCTTCCGCGACGCCGGCGCAAAGTACGTTGTTCTAACCTCGAAGCATCACGATGGATTTACCCTTTGGCCCAGCGCAATTCCGAACCCCACGCTACCCGCGGATCGCCAGCACGCCACTCGCGATATCGTCGGCGAGCTGACCACCGCCGTTCGCAACCAGGGCTTGCGTATGGGCCTCTACTACTCCGGCGGCTATGACTGGACCTTCGTGCCCGGCCCCATTCGCGAAGCCGTCGATTATCAGAAGGTAAAACCGCAAAGCGAAGCCTACGGCCAATACGCGGACGCCCACCTGCGCGAACTGATCGAGCGCTACCATCCCGCGCTGCTCTGGAACGACATCGACTATCCCAAATCCGGCCACCCTCTCGAAATCATGGCGCAGTATTACAACACCGTACCCGATGGAGTCATCGATGACCGCTTCGGAGTCAAGCATTCCGATTTCACTTCTCCGGAATACCAGACGCTGGATAAGATCAGCCAGACCAAATGGGAGGAATGCCGAGGCCTGGGACGCTCCTTCGGCTACAACCGCGCCGAAGGCGAAGCCGAAACCATCGCTCCCGACCAACTCATTTATCTTCTGGTCGACATCGTCAGCAAGAATGGAAATCTCCTGCTCGACATCGGTCCCGAAGCCGACGGCACCATTCCGCCCGTCCAGATGAGCCGCCTGCAGGCCCTGGGAGCCTGGCTGCAGCAGAATGGCGAAGCCATCTACGGCACTCATCCCTGGATACGCGCGGTGGGCGAGACCACCGATGGTATCCCGCTGCGCTTTACCCAGAAGAATTCAGTTGTCTACGCGACTCTCCTCGGTCAGCCGCGAGGCAGCAAAATCACGCTTCGGGCGCTCGCGCCAAAACCCGGCTCGCAGATTTATCTTCTGGGATATGCCAAGCCCGTCCCCTGGTCCCAGCACGACGAGAATGTTCGCATCACTTTGCCCTCGCCGCTGCCCGGGCATTACGCTTACGTGCTGAGACTCGTCGAGCCCATACCCTGACACGGAGTTGAACAGAAAATATGAGCCGAAGATTCTGCCTGACCCTCGACCTGAAAAACGATCCCGCCCTGATTGCCGAATACAAACGCTATCACCAGAAAATCTGGTCCGAGATCACGCAGAGCATCAAAGACTCGGGAATCGAAGACATGGAGATCTATCTCCAGGGCACACGCATGTTCATGATCATGGAAGTAAATGAGGGCTTCTCCTTTGAAGCCAAGGCCCAGGCTGACGCAAGAAGTCCGAAAGTTCAGGAGTGGGAAAATCTAATGTGGAAGTTCCAGCAATCGCTGCCCGAAGCCAAGCCCGGCGAGAAGTGGATAAGAATGGAAAGAATATTCAAGCTGAAGGCCTGAGGCCAACGCAGCCTCAGGCTTTACGGCAAAAACTAGATCTCCGCGATCGCGAACGGCCCGACTGTCATCCTTAGAAGATGTTGGTAAATCCCCAGAACAGGAAGCCCGCGAGAATCATCGAAGCCGGGAGGGTCAGAACCCAGGCCATGAGCAGATTGCGCACCGTCCCCCACTGCAGCCCGGTATGATTCGCCGCCATGGTGCCGGCAATACCTGACGACAGCACGTGGGTCGTGCTCACCGGAAGACCGAACCAATCCGCTGCGCCAATTGTCACCATCGCGGTAATTTCCGCGGCCGCGCCTTGTCCGTAAGTCAGGTGGTCCTTGCCGATTTTTTCCCCGACCGTTACCACGATGCGTTTCCAGCCCACCATCGTGCCCAAACCCAGAGCCATCGCCACCGCAACCTTCACCCAGAGCGGGATGAACTTGGTCGCGTTGTCGATGTGCTTCTTGTAGTTGCTTAGGACGAGCGCGTCGCTGGCGGCGATATCGGGAGTGTGTGTCTTTTGCATCAGGCGTAGCGCCTCGCTGACCAGGTACATGTCATTGCGGAAGTTGCGCACGCGATCGTTGGGTACCTTGCGAAGCTCTCCGAACAAAACCGTCTCATTGCCGATATCGCCCACCAACTGGCGCAGGGCCAGCATGGTATTGGGCGTGAACTCCTTGGTACGGACGTAGGTCGTGACCTCATCCCGCGCGTCAGCAATCACCGCGTTCGGGCTCACATACTTGTTCAACGTGTTGGCAGCTTGTTCAGAAACCGCGATGAAGTCGGCAGACTGTTGCTTGGTGACCGCATGATTTAGGGCGTACGCGGTCGGGACAGTACCAATCAGGATGAGCATGATCAGGCCCATACCTTTTTGCCCGTCGTTCGACCCGTGAGCGAAGCTCACGCCCGTGCAGGTAAGCAGAAGAAGAGCGCGAATCCAGAACGGCGGCGGCTGCGTGCCTTCCGGCGCTTCATACAGCTTCTTGTTCTTGACCACGACCTTCATCAGCGAAAGCAGCAGGTATGCGCCCGCAAAACCCACCAGCGGTGAAAGCAACAATGATTTTCCGATATTCAGCGCCTGTCCCCAGTCCACGCCGCTGGTCCCCGTTCTCACCGACATGAGCTGATTGGCGATGCCCACTCCGATAATCGAACCGATCAAGGTATGAGAACTCGACGCCGGCAATCCGAAATACCAGGTGCTGAGGTTCCAGAGAATGGCGGCAACCAGCAACGCGAAGACCATGGCGAATCCCGCTTTGCTTCCAACCTGCAAAATAAGTTCGACCGGCAACAGCGAGATGATGCCGAACGCCACCAATCCGGACGAGGTCACGACTCCAAGAAAATTCCACAAACCCGACCACACCACCGCGATGTGTGGCTCAAGTGAATGGGTATAGATCACGGTAGCGACGGCGTTGGCCGTGTCATGAAACCCGTTGACGAACTCGAACCCCAGAGCTACCAGCAGCGCAATACCCAGCAGGACATACGGCAGGATCGAAGCGTTATGGACGCCGGTAAGGTCCGACGCCAGGCTGGATCCCGCATAGATGACGCCGATAATCAGCACCACAACGAAGGCAAGAACTCCGATCTTGCCCGGACCCTTGCCCAGCTTGGCATCGAGCGACGTTACCGGGACAGGCTTCAGCTTGGCTGAGGGTGGAGGAGGAAGTGTGGGTGCGGTCGCCATCGGTAGTCTCCTGGTTCCGGGGCACGAACAAAGCCCTTCGAAGTTGACGGCCACTATACGGCGGCATTGTTACAGCAGTATTAATGTTGCAGGAAAAAATCTGAAGGCTGCGAGCCCGAGAAGAGCAGCAGTTACGCGTTCGCGGCGGCACGCCTTCAAGGTCCACTCGACGGTGTGCGTCTCGTTCACAGGTTTAGCCCATCATTGGGCTGCAATTCGGCGATGGTCCCAGAGACGCGCGCCGGTCACTATCGCGGCGCGTCCTGAATGCGGATTCCGTCAAGATAAACGAAGCTGCCTTTCCCGTATCCTCGGGGCCCGCCCCGCTCCCCGGTGACGATGATCTTCACGCGGTGGGAGCCGCCACCGGAAAACTCTTTGCTGTAGACTCCCACGCCCCAAATGTCGTCGGCGGAATAGGTATCGATCACTTCTCCCGGCTGTCCGTCAATGACTACTTCCGCTTTCCCCCCGTCGTCTCCCAGTTTGGTGAACCAGATAAACTTTGTACCCTCAAACTCGAATTCGAAACTCGCTCCCTTTTCGTCGCTTCTCGAAATTGTCCCCTGATAGGCGAGCTGCAAACCAGCTTGGCGCTGCCACGCGCCGGTGAAGCTGAGACCGCTTGGCTGCGCGTCATCAAGAATCCTCGCCTTGTTTCCATTCTGTGAGGCCGTCGCGGATACTGAACGCAATCCGGCCTCGTCCACGGTGCGCACTTCGTACCTGGCGGCCAAATCTGCCCCTGCCGAATGATCGAAGTAGTAGGTCCCCTTGGCCACTTTATCGATCACTGTCCCATCGCGCAGCACCTCGTAGTAAGACACCCAACGATCATCGTGACCCGCTTTCCAACTGACTTCGACACCCGGATAGCCCATGTTCGTCGTCTCATTTAGCAGCACGACGCTGGGCGGACTCGGCGGAGTTTGATCCACACGGTTGCCCGGATGGTACGGCAGGTTCAGATAGACAAGTTCGCCGGGAATCATGCTGGCGATTACGATTCCGTTCTCCATCAAATCGGCGCCTTTACGGGTTTCGCGCGCCGTCGACTCCTGGAATGACACGATGTAGTTTGCCGACGGGTTCAGTCCCTTGGGCTTGATGGTCACAGGGCCTGGCGCCGGACGTTTGGGAATGATGATCCCGCGGTCGCCATCGCGGCTGAGGCGCTCGAAATACATGGTGGGATCATCTCCGCTCACCCCCGGACGAAAGACATGCACCCACCGGCCCACCACTCCCTGGCTTCCCAGATAATGATAGATATCCACGAGCTGGCGGAAACCTTCGAGTTTCTCCGGGTTCCAGGTGTCCCCTGCATTGTCGAAGTTGAGCGTGAGCAAGCCGCGATAGGTGGCCTTGTCGAATTGATCCAGGCCCCAGTTGTCCCCGTTCTCGCTGGTCTTGTCCGGAGGAAGAATCAGTGCGGCCCACTGGTTGCGAATCATTCCGACCGGACCGTCGCTGAACGAACCGGTTGAACTATAGCGCGTCAAATCGGAGCCGTTGGCGTTGCCTCCGCCCACGCACGACATGAACGCCGACTCGGGATGCTTATCCAGGAAGTTGCGGATCAAGGTACGAAACGCTTCATCCTCCCGAAGCAGTGGGGTGTCGTCGTCCCCGCGCCTTGTCGTGAACCAGCCGTCGTTCTTGAGCTCGAACTTACCAAAGCGCTGGGCGAATTCGTCGAGCTGGTTCTTCAGATAGTCGGTGACCTCGGGCTTCGACAGATCCAGCGTGTCGTTGATCACCCAGTCAGGGTGCTCGCGCGCGACTTTGGAGTTTTTATCCACTACATAAAAAGGCGCGTAGATAAGCTGACCCATATCGTGCTTGCGCAGGTAAGCTCCCGTCGACTTCCAGTCGGGACCATCCCAGTCTCCCATCCGGTCCCACCAGCCGTAGTCGCGATGATAGACATCCGCTCCCACTTCACTCATCAGATCGGCCACCCGGAAGACTTTGCGATAAATCGATCCCTGGTCTCCGCCGCTATCGATTCCAAAATTAAGCAAGTCGAACCACGAAGCTCCCTTCCACCACCATCCCGATATGCGGATAGCCGGAAACCAGTCGTTGCGCGTGTAGTCCCACAGATAGCGATATTGCCAGTCGAGAAATTCATTTCCGGCGTTATCGAGATCCTTTTCGAACAGGCCCACGGACGCTTTCGGCGCCGTAACCGACTCGCCCGGTTGCAGGACCTGCCGGTAGCCTGCCACACGGAAGCGGACTTCGGTCGAGCCATCCGTATGTTCAGTAAAAGTTGAGCTCCAACGGCCAAAGTAATCCCAGCTCAGAAATAAACCGTCGCCATCTTGCCGATTGAACAGCGCATCCCAGGGCGCATAGCTGCTCGAGCCTGCTCGCAAACCGCGGCCGGCTCCGGCGACTGGCGGATTTCCTATGTTCGAAACCACTGCCGTGATGCGGACTCTCCCCGCTTTTGGTGCAACCCATATGCGGGCGACCCCCGGTCCATTTCCGGGATGCATGCGGTCCGCACTGATGTACATCGCATCCGGGCCACTGTCTCCCGGCTTGCGCCACTTTGCATTGGAAAACTCGTATACGAGATCGACAAACTGAGGATGAGCTCGCCAGTATCCGGCAAAATTGGACACTCCCGCCCGCGGCTCGCCGCCATCGAAATACTGATATCGCCAGCCGTTCTGTCCTTGCTGGTTCCCGAATTCTTCCGAGGCCCGATGACTCTCCCCATCGGCATAAGTAATGACTGGATCAAAGCTCGTCTCGTCCGAAGCTGGAGTCCCGTACTTATTGACTATGAATGTGAGCTTCTCCCCGCGCGCCACATCCACCGAAGCGTCCAAAGGCACTGATTCGGTGGCATTGGGCGCATATGCCCAGAGAGTGCCAATGTAGTTTCCCGACGCACCTTGCCATCCTCCCGTGGGCCAGACTTGCCGGTCGTTGAGCATGACCCGCGCCAGCACGCCGTCGCCACTGAAATTTCCCTCTGCCGTCCCGCCAAACGGATCGGAAGAATCAAAAGCCCGAGGTTTTCCCACCTGCAGTTTTTCTGTTTTCAGCATCCACGATCCGGGACGGTTTTCCCCGCCTGTCATCCAGTCGAAGTCCACATCATCAGCCGTACCCAGACGGGCGCTGAAGTTGAGAAACCCGGGATCGGTGATCGTCACCGCCGTGCTGCCCGCATTATTGAAACTGACCCACTCCCGGATGATCGAAGAGCCGGGGTAGACGACATAGCTCTTGGTAGCTTCCAGGCTTCCGTGCCGCAGGCTTATATCGAGCTGGATCTCGCCTTGCGTCAGCGTATGATCCTGGGCCCCGGTCAATTGCCAATTGCCGTCGGCGCCCGAAATGTCTTTTCCGTCAACTCCTACTCGCAGTTCGTCCGACGGCGCTCCGGCCGGAATCAACTGCTTCCCGCTCACTTTGTTCTTCCAACTGGTGGTCACCAGGCGTCCGTCTTGCAGGGCCACCGTGCGCTCGACTTTCGCTGTCCCCAAGGTCCAGCTATCGCCGGCGCGGCGCACATAGGCGTCCTGGCTCACGCCACTCCAGGCTGGGGAACCAAGGCAGATCAACAGGGCAGGAAGGCAGAGCCGTCTCTTCCCGGCCCGCAACCACTTCCCGGCGCATCGTCCAGCGACCTTCCGAACTGACGAGACACACAACTTCACTTCCAGTTGTTTCATGTCTGCTCCCCGAATCAACGATGTGCGCGAGGCAACGGCTGTGCGAACCCGGCCGACTTCAGCTGATCTGTATTTAAGCGCCCCACCTTGGCGAATGTGCCAAGCGCCTGTCAAGCAGGTTCAATACCGTGAACGGAGATTCGCCCGCACAGAATGCCCCGAGGCACGCATCAAGATCGGTCACCGTAAAACTTTGTAAAGCACCGGTTCCGGCGGGTTCGGGGATGAGATTATTAGTGGTAGGCAAATGAATATGAAAAGCGTCAACGGAAGAGTAGTGATACTCGCATTCTGCGCCGTCACTGTATCTCTGTGGCTCGTTCCGTTGGCCTTCGCCATGCCGTCGAGCGAGCCGCAGAATTCTGACGCCGCGGGAGCCACTACCCCCGCAAGTAGTGCGGCGAGAAAAATAGGCGCCATCAAGAGCATCGCCGGCAGCGTCATCACTTTGACCCCAGATTCGGGCCCTGAAATTAATGTGACGGTGCAGCCCGCCACTCACATCGTGCGCATCGCGCCGGGAGAAAAAACTCTGAAGAACGCTACTCCGGTCCAGTTGCAGGATCTCCAGGTTGGCGACCGGATTCTCGTCGCGGGCAAAGCCTCGGACGACGCCAAATCGATCGCCGCCGCATCCATCGTCGTCATGAAGCGGTCCGACGTGGAAGCCCACAAGGAAGAGAATTTGCAGGATTGGCAGAAACGCGGACTCGGCGGGTTGGTAAAAGCAGTCGATCCAGCCGCAGGAACCGCCACCATTTCTGTCACGGGCTTTGGAGGCACAAAGACCATTGTCATCCACACCTCCAAAGACACGGTGATCCGCCGCTACGCGCCCGATTCGATGAAGTTTGACGATGCCAAACCCAGCACTCTGCAGGAGATTCAGCCCGGCGACCAGTTGCGTGCACGCGGTAATCGCAGTCCCGATGGAACCGAATTGACGGCGGAAGAAATTGTCACCGGCAGCTTCCGCAACGTCGCCGGAATCGTCAATTCAGTGGATGCCGGCGCCGGCACCATGAATGTGCAAGACCTGTTAAGCAAGAAGCTCGTGCAAATAAAGGTCACGCCCGACTCCCAACTCCACCAGTTGCCGCCGGAGATGGCGCAGCGTATCGCCATGCGGCTGAAGGCAGCCATGGCAGGAGCCACCGGAGGCGCTGCCGGTCCGGGCGCGGCCCCGAACTCCGCCGGCAGGACGCCCGGCAATGGAGCGGCACCCGGGGCATCGCCTTCAGGCGGGCCGCCTTCGAGCGCGGCTGGACCTGGAGGCGGCGGCCCCCCTGGCGGTATGCGTTCCGGTGGTGCGCCCGACTTCCAGCAGATGCTCAACCGCATGCCCACCGTCGCTCTCGCCGATCTCCATAAAGGAGACGCCGTGATGATCGTGGCCACACAAGGCACGCCCTCGGGCGGGGCGACAGCCATCACGTTGCTGAGTGGCGTCGAACCCATTCTGCAAGCCGCCCCCAACGGGAGCCAGGCCATGATGTTGTCGCCCTGGAGCCTGGGCGGCGCGCCCGCCGGTGGCGATTTGGGTCAATAGCTGGAGGAAATAACAATGGCAGTCGATGTTTCGTTATAGCGGCGAAGATCATGGTTCGGGAAGTGGACCCTGGAATGAATGTTCATAAACGCGCAGGCTTTTTAGTCGCTCTTCTTTCATTGCTGCTGTTCGCGAATCTTTCGTTGGCGCAGGCTCCTGCGGGAGTTCTGCGCGGCCAGGTCACGGACCCGTCCGGCGCCGTTGTCAGCAATGCAACGGTGGTGATGACTCCGCCCACGGGTTCCCCGCTGACAGTTCAGACCAATTCCCAGGGGATATACGAGTTCAAGAGTCTGCCCGCCGGAAAATACACGCTGAATGTCATCGCGCAGGGATTCACCGTCTATGAAAACGACAACGTAACCATCGCGGATCAGCCGCTCCGGTTGAATGTTCAGCTCACCATTGCGGTGCAGGAGCAGAAAATCCAGGTTTCGGACACCACCCCGACCGTGGACGTGAATCCCGCCAACAATGCCGGCGCTATCGTTCTTTCCGGCAAGGAACTCGAGGCCCTGCCCGACGACCCGGACGAACTGGAATCCGATCTTCAGGCTCTCGCCGGACCTTCCGCCGGACCGAATGGCGGACAGATGTATATCGACGGCTTTACCGCCGGCAACCTTCCGCCCAAAGCGTCGATCCGCGAAATCCGCATCAATCAGAATCCGTTTTCCTCGGAATACGACAAGCTGGGCTACGGTCGGATCGAAATCTTCACCAAGCCGGGTACCGACAAATATCATGGCCAGTTCTATGTCGACGGCAATGACTCTTCTTTCAACGCCCCCAATCCTTTTGCCGGCCCGGAGCCGGGTTACGACTCCACGCAGTACAGCGGAAACATCGGTGGCCCACTGGGCAAGAAGGCTTCTTTCTTCTTCAATCTAGAGCGGCGAAATATCAACGATCTGGCCGCCGTCAATGCCATCACGCTCGATCCCACCGACGTCACTCGCACTATTCCTTTTACCGATGCCGTTCCCAATCCGCGGACCCGCACCAATCTCAGCCCGCGTATCGATTACCAGGTCAGCAAGAACAACACTCTCACCGCCCGTTATCAGTATTACCGCGACTCTCAGACCAACGACGGAATCGGACAGTTCAATCTCGCGCCGCAGGGCTACGACTCGCAGTCCACGGAACACACACTGCAGATCAGCGACACTCAGGTCTTCGGATCCAAAATCGTAAACGAGACGCGCTTCCAGTATCTTCGTGAGCGCGACAGCCAGCTTCCCGTCGCCACCACGCCCGCGGTGAATGTCCTGGGCGCGTTCACTACCGGCGGCAACAGTCAGGGCGCCATCATCGACCACCAGGATCACTACGAACTGCAGAATTACACCTCGGTGGTGCACGGCAATCATGTTTTAAAGTTCGGAGGCCGTCTGCGCGCCCTGCGCGAGGCCAATTCCTCCCAAACCGGATTCAACGGCACCTTCATTTTTTCTTCCTTGAATTCCGCGCAGGACACGCCTTCGAATCCCAATTGCGACATCACCGCCAATCCCGCGACGCCCTGCCCCATTTCCTATCAATTCGCGGTACAACAACTGGCGATTCCCGGTGGCATTCCCTACGCCACTCAACTCTCTTTCACCCAAGGCCTGCCCAGCGCCGACATCACCACCTACGACGCCGGTTTGTACGCGCAAGACGACTGGCGCCTGCAGCCAAACATCACCCTCAGCCTGGGATTGCGTTTTGAAACTCAGAACGAAATTCACGATCACGGAGATTGGGCGCCACGTGTCGGACTGGCGTGGGGCGTCGGTGGCAAGAGTTCAGCGCCGAAAGTTGTCATTCGCGGGGGCTTTGGAATTTTCTACGATCGCTTCCAAGCCGAGCAACTGCTCCAGGCCGAAAGATTGAACGGTATCACCCAGCAGCAGTTCGTCATCAATAATCCCACCTGCTTCCCGGGTGTTGACATGACGGTCGTGCTTTCGACTTGCGGCACGGTCAGCGCCACTACTCCGACCATCTACCAGGTCGACTCGGCGTTACACGCGCCCTACACTTTGCAGTCCGCCATCAGCGTGGAGCGTCAACTCTTCAAGGCAGCAACCCTGTCGGTCACCTACCTGAACTCGCGTGGCTTCGATCAGCTCCTTACCATCAACGCCAACGCGCCATTCCCCGGAACGCCCGGCAGCACCACTCGCCCCGACCCCAGCGAAGGAAATATTTATCGCTATGTGTCCGACGGCAACTTCAAGCAGAACCAGCTGATCGTCAACAGCAACGTGCGGCTGGGAACAAAAATCCAGATTTTCGGCTTCTACACCCTGAACTACGCGAACAGCGATACTTCCGGCGTTTCAAGCTTTCCCTCAAATTCCTACAACATCAGCCAGGACTACGGCCGCGCGTCGTTCGACACCCGCAACCGTCTTTTCTTTGGCGGCACCATCGCCTTGCCCTACACGTTTCGCCTCAGTCCGTTCATGGTTGCCAGTTCCGGATCGCCCTTTAACATCACCTCGCCCAACGATTTGAACGGCGATTCGGTGTTTAACGATCGACCTGGTTTTGTATCTCCGGCCACCTGCGCCACCACTACCATCAGTCCAACCGACGCAAACCTCTTCTGCACCCCGTTGGGAACCTTCAACGCCCGACCTGATTTGGTCACTGGTCAAAGAATTCTTCCCATCAACTTCGCCACCGGACCTAACCACTTCGTCCTGAACCTGCGCCTGACCAAGACCTTTGGCTTCGGTCCAAAAACCAAAGGCGCCGGCGTCACTGGAGGTCCCGGAGGGGGCCCTGGGGGCGGCCCTCGCGGCGGAGGCGGACCCCGCGGCCCGCTGTTCGGCGGCGGTCCATCGGGGATGTCCGCCAACTCGGACCGGCGCTACAGCCTGATCCTTGGCGTTTCTGTCCGCAACGTCCTCAACAATGTGAACGTGACCAATCCCAGCGGAATTCTCGGCTCGCCCTTCTTCGACACCGCCAACGGATTGCAGGGCGGCCCGTTCTCTACCGGCGCCGCGAACCGCCGCCTGGATTTGCAAGCCACATTCAGCTTTTAGTTTCGAGATGCGGCAATTTTCATCGCGTCGGCGCAGACCCCTCGGCACCGCAACAAGGACCTCCCCTGGAGGCCCACAAAGCTCCTCCAGACGCATCCTACTCATCTGGAGTCGCCTCCCATGAAAGTCAGCATCGGGAAACTTACTCTTGCCGTATTTGTCGGGGCCTTCGCGCTGGGCACGCCGCCCGCATTCGCAGCCGGCCAGAATCTTACCTTCAAGATTCCGCTGGTCAAGATACCGGTCAACATCGAGAATCAGCCTATCTCGGTCACGGCCTGGGGGGTCATCGCCATGGTCAAGGCGGAACCCGGTCAGAATGTTTTCAGACTGGAGCTGGTCGCCGACCTCTCCGACTTGCAGCAGAACATTACCCAGGTCTTGCGCTCCCAACTCGATCGCTCGGACCGCTGCGGAGAACGGATCGCAATTCAGAACGCGACCCTGACTCCCTTCGCTCCCGCCAGCGTGGTCGTTGCCAGGTTGCATTTTGAGCGCTGGACCTGCGTCAAAGTCTTCGGCAAAGAAAGGCCGAACAAGCTGGTCGGGGGCAATGGCACCATCGAAGTGAAGCTCACCCCAGCGGTCGAAGAGGACAGCACCTTGCGCCTGGTTCCGGAAATCGGCCGAATCGATGCGGAAGGCCCACTCGGGGAACTGCTTCGCTCCGGCTCCATTGGCGCGGCGTTGCGCGAGAAAATTACCAAGGCACTCCTTTCCGCCATGCAAAAGGGAACAAACTTCAAAGCCACCCTTCCGCCCGTAGCCCAGGAATACGCCATGATCAAGAATGCGCAATTTCAGAATGGGGGTTCGGGAAACCTGACCGTCGTTCTGGAGGGAGAGATTCGTATCTCCAACGAGCAGATCAAGCTATTGGCCAATCAATTGAAGGAACGGCTGGCGTCGCAAGGCGGCCCGCCGCAATAGGTTTACTGAGCAGTTTCCGGTCTGGACAACAATTGGTTCTCGGCTATCATCTAAGGAATTCAAGCGCGTTTTCCCCGGGGCGGAAGACTTAAGCAAACGGGACTCCACCGAAAAGGTCATATGGGAAGCACGTCTTCGCCTTCTATTCGCTACTCCGTCGTCGTGCCGTTCTTCAATGAACAGGAGAATGTGTCGCCTCTTTACATGAAGCTGACGGAAGTGATGGATTCGCTGGGCGACCCTTACGAGCTGGTTTTCGTCGACGATGGCAGCCGCGACAACACCTTCAAAGTCCTCTCTGACATTTACGAACATGACCGCCGCGTCAACCTGGTGCGCCTGCGCCGGAATTTCGGCCAAACCGCCGGACTGAAAGCCGGCTTCGATTTCGCTCGCGGCGACATCATCATCTCCATGGACGGAGATTTGCAGCATGATCCGGAAGAGATTCCGCGTTTTCTTGAAAAAATGGAGGAGGGCTACGACCTGGTCAGCGGCTGGCGCCACGCCCGCCGCGATCACTGGCTCATGCGCCAGATTCCCAGCCGCATCGCCAACTGGATGATGGCCAAACTTTCGGGCATTGAACTGCACGACTTCGGCACGACGTTCAAAGCCTACCGCCGGGAAATTATTCAGGAAATTCAACTCTACGGCGAACTGCACCGCTTCATTCCCGCGTTGGCCAGTTCCACTGGCGCCAGGATCGCCGAAGTCCCCATCGTCAACCTCGAACGGAAGAACGGAAAATCCAACTACGGCATCGGGCGCACGATCCGCGTCTTTTTCGATCTCATCATCGTGAAATTCCTCTTGGACTATTCCACCCGTCCCCTGCAGTTCTTTGGCTTACTCGGGATGGGCGGCGCTGGACTCGGATTTGCCATCGCCGTATTTCTGATTTACGAAAAGCTACATAACCACATGCCGATCATGACGGAACATGGGCCGCTCATGCTGCTGGCCGTGGCTTTGCTGGTAAGCGGGATGCAATTCATTTCGATGGGACTATTGGGCGAACTCATGTCGCGAACCTACTACGAATCGCAAAACAAGCCTATCTACTCGCTGCGCGAAGTCAAAAGCCATCGCGAGGAATTAGGCGATTCCGCCGAGCCGTCCCCCTGGTCAAAAAATCCCGATCGCTGAGGAAATCCCTCCCAGTCTCTGACCCGAGAGTGTGAGTGAAGCCGGTATAGTCGATTGGCGGCGAGCCGCCAAGGGTTTCGTCCCTGAGGCCGCTACGCTATGAACGGAAACTGGCGAAGTTCGACCCGCTAACTGAATGCGGTCCTCTACGATCCGGCAAACTCGCAACTCGCCATTATGGTAAGGACAAACCACGCCACTTACTGGATTGGGATTCTCCAGGATCACCCAACTCACTCCGTATCGCGTGCGAAGGTTCTGCAGCCGGCTCCCGGAAACATGGCTCCAGTCCGACTGTGCCGCACTCTGCTCTTTCCAGGATTCCGCCAGATCCGGGAACACGGAGGCCGCCCCGCTGTCTTTTTCCTGGTCAGCCAGCATGCTGCGTTCGGCGATGGCGCGGAACCCGTGCAGATCGACGCCCGGCTTCAACAGATATTCCGGATCGAGCGCGAACATCGCATCCTTCGGCGTATGCTCCCGGATCCAAAGAAAACTCGACAGCCACTCGCCCCGGTAACGCACTCCAGGCAGTTCGACATGCGGGCTCGCGGGATAACCGGCCACGTCGAGCGCGAACATTCCTGTCGAAAGCGCGCCGAAACAGAGAATCCAACGCCACACTTTCGCCCGCAGGAGATACTCGCCCAGCAACCCTCCCAACAGGACGAAGAATCCGACATAGATAAGGTGGAAGCTTCTCATCGGTTGCAAGCGCAGCAGGTACGCGAAATCCGCGTCACTCGCGAGCAGCAATGCCGAAATGATCGAGATCAGGCCCAGGCCGACCAGAATTTTTGCCAGCCGGGAAAACGCCGGCAGCGTTGACCTGAGCGAGAGGCCGGCGCAAGCGGTCAAGATGACAAGAGGCGCGAATGCGCCAACCCACTCCCACCAATGCCACGTAGTCACCAGAAAATAAGAGCGAGTGGCCAGCACCTCCCGATAAGCGCCTTGAGCCGGCTGCAAGTGCACACTAATAAGGAGCGGCAACAATAACGCCGGCAGCACAGGCGCAGCTTCGGCAAACCTTTCTCTTCCCGGCAGCCGCAGCTCGAAGGCAACCAGCAATCCGACGCCCGCGCCGTATATCGCCATCTGGGGATGAACCAGGAACGCCGCGATCAGCCATATGCAGGCAGCCCGAATTCTCTTGTCCAGAAAACAAACGGTCGACATCAGAACCAGCGGTGTGGAGAGCGATCGCGCGGTTAGGTAAGAGTCCGCGATAATAACCGCCGTTCCCGCTACCGGAACGCTCAATAGCGCGGCCAACAACCCTACTCCCGCCCAACGAGCCCGTTCACTGCGAAAGCACTGTCGAGCCAGCTCATAAGCCGCATAAAGCAGGAGAAACTGCGCCAAGGCGAAGCACAGCATCATGCTCGACTCGATGCGCAATCGCGTGAGCCAGCTTACCGCCGCCACTAAATGCGGAAACAACGAAAGGCCCGCGTGGTGCATGAAAAACTCGGAGCCAACCGGAAACAAAGATGGGTCGGCGGTTCTCTCGATACCGGGCGCGTAGATTGCAGCATCATCCGTGCCCATGTGGTAGCCATGGACCAGAATCGACAGGAGAGAAATAATCAGAAGAAGCAGGATTTTCGTGGCCCGCGGGAATGAAAGATGTTGCGCGACAACATCGTCCAACTCCGGTTTTGCTATGACCATTCTGGCCCCTGGGGTAGCAATAGAAAATGCCCAAGAAAGCCCAAAAGATGCTTCACAGGCGCAGTTTTAAGGAGTGTCTTTCAGTCCGATGCCGGCGCGCACAACACGGGTTGCTCCCGTTGTGCCGAGACCGGCAACAAATCAGTTGCGTCAGAAAAGAACTGCCCCTCGCGGTTTCAAGAGGCGGACGATACAGGTTGGTCTATTGGCGGCTTGCGATCGGTGAGCACGTCGCGGAAGACCGGACGCACCGTGATTCCCGTTTGATGAGCTCAAGAAGGATGACCTCAAGAAAGTTGAGCTCAAGAAAGGCGAGTCAACTCTGGAACTCGAGGGGAATGGCCTTCGCCTCCTCCAGGGTGAGCCGGCGCTTATGGCGATAGGATAGGTTAGCCATGTGGGCCACCACCGCCGACCGGTAGCCCAGTTCGACTGGAGCATTCGGCGTTTTCCGGCTGCGCATGCAGTCCGCCCAGTTTGCGATGTGGTTCTGCGACGGGCTCTCCCCGGTAATCGACACTCCGTTCGGCCGATTCACATTTTCCGGATAGTAGTGGATCTCCTCTTCCGATTTGCCTGTCACCATGTCGTTCGATCCGGCGACATATTCAATCGTGCCATCGCTGCCCAGAATGCGCTGACCCAGTCCATAACGGCGGTTACTGAATGTCGATTGGAAAGTCACCACGACATCATTGGGAAAATCCACGGTGACGGCAATCGTGTCGGGCACTTGGCGTCCATCCTTTTCCGAGAACACTCCGCCCGACATATATGCCGCGGTCGGCAGTGGAAGATCGAGCGCGCTCATGATCCATGCCATCTGGTGAATCATGTTTTCGGTCACGTTTCCCCCCGAGAACATCCAATACAAGCGCCAGTTCAGAAATTTGAAAGGATCGAAGGGCATATCAGGCCGGCCGTTAAGAAAGGCTTTCCAGTCCACGTTCTGGGCCGTGCAGTCCGCGGGGACGGGACGCACCCACTGGCCTTGTCCGTGTGGAGTATTGCGGCTCATCCACGATTCGACCAGCGTGACTTTGCCCACCATTCCGTCGCGAATCCACTTTCTCGCGTCGATCCACGGGCCTTCGCTCTCGTGCTGCAATCCGACCTGCACTACGCGGTCGGATTTTCTGGAAGCCGCGAGGCATTCCTCCGCTTCAGGAATCGACCAGGTGAGTGTCTTTTCCGAATACAGATCCTTTCCCGCCGCCAGAGTATCTAGAAAGTGCCGCGCGTGAATATGCAGCGGGCTGGCGACCAGAACGCCATCAATGTCCTTCATATCTAGAACACGGCGATAATCGTTCACGGTCTGCACGCCGGGCAATATTCTCTTGGCCTCATCGAAGCGGCGAGTATAGATGTCCGCAACCGCCACCACTTGCACACTGGGTATCCCGAGGGTTTGCTTGAGCAGCTCCTGGCCTCGCGTCCCCACGCCGATCATGGCCAGGCGCACGCGGTCATTGGCGCCCAGCACGCGAGCCGTGGGAGATGCCAGAAACGCAGCCGTCCCCACCGCAGCGTTCCGGATGAATTCACGCCTTGTCTGCTCTGACATCGTATGACCTCCGCTTTGAGATGAATGTGCCCTGGCCGACTTCACAGAATTCGAAGGACTCGCTGATGGCTTAATCTGCCAGCGCTCCCGCTTTCTCCAGCGCAGCTTTCATTCCCACCCAGCTCTGCATGGTCGAGGCTTCGGGCGTGCCGGCGCCGCGCCAGTGTGTCTCCAGACTCACCGCGTGACGATATCCGTCGCGTTTAAGAGCCTGGTATTGACCAACCCAATCGATAATGCCCTTGCCCATCGCCGCCCACTCGTAGCCCTTCACTGTCTTGATCACATCCTTGCAGTGGCAGTGACCGATACGATTCTTGGGCAGCAGATCGTATCCCTCCGGATACGGCGTCTCCCCTCGCTCGGCCGCATTGCCCGGATCCCAATTCAACATGAACCATCGCGAGGGCACCTCGCCGAGCACTCGGGCGGCCTCCGCCCCGGTTGCCGTGTTGCAGGCCGATTCATTTTCGAGAACAAGAATGAGCTCCATCTTTCCTAATTTCTCGGCGGTCTGTCGCAATTGATCGTTCATAGCTTTGCGATAGGGCGCCGGGTCAGCCAGCCGCCAGAAATCAAAGCAGCGAATTCGGTCCGTGCCCAGCTTCTTCGCCAGCTCAATCGCGCGCTCGAGCACCTCATCCTGCTGGTCATAGGTAAAGTTCGCGTTGAACTGGTCATGGGCTGGACTGAATTGTGATTTCGGCGCACCGGGCCAATCCACTTTAAAGAGCGGGCTGGCGATGTCGGTCACGCGCAGCTCGTTCTTCTTCAGGACGCTTTGCGCCTCTGCAATCTCGTGGGCGTCGAGGTTGATCACGTTCTTGTTCCACATGCCGCGCAGTTCTATCCACTCCATCCCGAACTGTTGGGCAACCACTTCGCAGGCATGGCCGAAGTCCTGGGAAATCTCATCGTTGATGACGGCAATCTTGAACGGTGACTTCGCGAGGCGCGAAGCGGCGGAGCCGGCCGATGCCGGAAGCGCGCTATGAGCGGCCAATACCCCAAGCCCGGTAACGAATTCTCGGCGTGACCATCGCGAGTGCATCCATATTCTCCTGACGGGGTCACTCGGCCGATTCCGGTCGATGCCACCCTTTGATATGATGCCGACCGGATTCTAAAACATCACCGGCCGCCGCGAGACCGAATACTTGCATTTGTTTTTGTCGCCTGCAAGCGCGGATTCGACCAGCGATCTTCCCCACCGGAAGCCGGCCGTGAGCAGCGCGAGTCTCAGCCATGGATCGAACCGCCAACTCCGCGAGCCGGGCGTCCGCCGTCGATCCAAAACCACCGCGTCCCGCAAGTCCGCGTCCCGGATATTTGCGCTGGGTCATCTGCGCCCTGCTGCTCTTCGGCACCACCAAAAATTATATGGACCGCCAGGTTTTGGGAATTCTCAAGGGTCCGCTGCAACACGATCTGGGATGGAACGACATCGACTTCGGAAATCTCGTGCTCGCCTTCCAGGCGTTCTACGCGATCGGCATGGTCGTAGTGGGCCGAGTGATCGACCGGCTCGGAACGCGCTTGGGCTACGCGCTCTCCATGGTCTTTTGGAGCCTGGCCTCCATGGGCCACGCATTGTGCAGTTCGTTTACCGGTTTCATGGTGGCCCGCTCGGCGTTAGGTCTGGGAGAGTCAGGTGTCTTCCCCGCCAGCATCAAGACTGTCGCCGAATGGTTTCCGAAAAAAGAGCGGGCGCTGGCCACCGGAATTTTCAATGCCGGCGCAAACCTCGGCGCCATCGTCACTCCACTCTTCATACCCTGGATCACCCTTCGCTGGGGCTGGCGTTGGGCCTTCGTAAGCACTGGAGCGTTAGGTTTTGTCTGGCTCGCATTTTGGCTCTTGCTCTATCGCCGCCCCGAGAAGCATCCCTACATCTCCACGCCGGAACTGGATTACATCCGCAGCGATCCCCAGATGCCGATGAAGCCAATTAAATGGGCACGCCTTATCCCTCATCGTCAGACCTGGGCCTTTGTAGTCGGAAAGTTCATGACCGATCCCATCTGGTGGTTTTATTTATTTTGGATTCCGGATTTTCTGCAACGCCGGCACGGCCTGGACCTGATGAACATCCGTCTGCCCATCGTAGTGATCTACGTCATCGCCGACGCCGGCAGCGTCGCCGGAGGCTGGTTCTCCTCCTGGCTGATCCATCGCGGCCGCAGCGTAAACGTCGCGCGAAAGAGCGCGCTTCTGATCTGCGCGGTCTGCGTCGTCCCCATCGTGTTCGCCTACAACATGGAAAGTTTGTGGGGGGCGGTACTGCTGATCGGCCTCGCCGCCGCGGCCCACCAGGGATTCTCCGCCAACCTGTTCACGCTAACCTCGGACACTTTTCCAGCTGAAGCCGTGGGCTCGGTAGTTGGGCTCGGCGGAATGGCCGGCGCAATCGGGGGCATGCTGATCGCGACTATCGTGGGCCACGCACTGCAATGGACAGGTAGTTACATGATCCCGTTCCTTATGGCCGGCTCCGCTTACTTGCTGGCCTTCGCCGCAATCCAGCTGCTGGCGCCCAACCTCGAACCGGCAAAAATCTAATCGGAGCCAGTCACAAGGTTTCAAAGTTTCAAGGACAGTTTCAAGGTTTCAAGGTTTCAAAGTTTCAGAGTTTCACGTTTCAGGGCTGGAAGATCTCAAGGATTTGGTCTTTGAAACCTTGAAACATGAAACCTTGAAACGGTCTTTGAACGAGAACCCCTACTTGCGCGGGGAAACCAAAACGTCCGGAGAATTATTCTCCAAAACCAGTTTTCCTCCAGAAATCCGAGTCGAAACCCCGCGGACGTATCCCGCCGCCTTCAGAGTCGACCCATATATTCCCACCACGTAGCCCGTAGAAGCGGCCTGATTATCTTCAATAGTCAGGCCCGTAGCTTTAATTTCCCGCACATCCTCGAACCAGATTGCGCGATGTAACGGGCTGCTGCCGGACACATTAAGCGTCGTCAACCGCGACGCCGTCACTGCCGAACAATTTCCAAAGAAAAATCCGTATCCCGGCGACTCCTCCGCCCTGGCATTGGAAATTTCCGCCCGTTTCATCTGAATGTTGAAGCCATCTCCACTCAGGTTCGCCTTCACCCGCACTCCAGTCATGGCGAGAATGTGGTCTGGTCCAAACGCGCTGACGCCGCGATCCGCCGAGCCGCTGATTTCAATATCAGAAAATGTACAGCTTCCGTTGTGCACTTCAATCCCGAAGGTATTCCCCGCCGTCGGCTTCAACCTGCCCGCCGCCCTGATCTGACCGCTTGAAAATCGCACATCGGTCGGGATTCTTGTCTTCCAGAACGAATCCTCGGCGCAAAGCACTCCGCTCGACGAAGTGTTCTCGACAAGAAAGCCGGAAATACGGACAAGCGACTGGCCCACCACGCTAATGCCCCGCGCCGCCGAGTTTCTGATGGTAATGTTTCTCGCCAGCCCGCCGGTCCGGTCAGCGGAAGAAAGATAGTTTACGAACGCAAGACCGTCGTCGCCGGTGTCCGTGGTACTGAGGTCGGAAACTTCTGCATCCTGGCAGTTTGCAAAGTGCAATCCGTCGGCCCGGGTATGTTGAATCACCGCATGCACAACTTTAGGGCGGATGGAATTGAAGAACAGGACTCCCGCCGCTGGGCTATTCTCGATATTTACATCGGTGACCAGCGTGTCCGTTGTGCCATCAAACTTGATCGCTTCCTGGGAGCCGACCCGGACCAGAGAAGGAGACACGTAGCCCGCGCGTAGTCCGTAAATTCTCGCCCTATTGCCTCCCACAAACCAAAGGCCGCCGTGCGTGTTGGCCGTGAATTCAATTTTCGTCGCCGGTGAAAAGCGCAGCTCTCCACTGAAATCTTTCACCATCACGGGCCCGTCCGAATTGTCCAGTAGGTAAGTTCCAGCCGGAACCGATATCGTTCCTGTAGCTGCCAGCTGAAAAGCCTGCCGGAAAGCTGCAGTGGTCGCAGTCGCATTGGTCCCGTCCCCCTTTGCACCGAATTGAGTTACATCGACCTTGGCGGTCTGCCCGAAGAAAAGCACGCGGCTGGTGATCAGTATGTAAAGCCCTGCCGCCCGCATGCCGGAAGCAATTTTCATGAGGAGAGCGACGCTCGAGGATCGGCCGTCTACTGCTTGGATTCCTGCAGAAGAACGACGTCAGAGTCAGTGTGGCCGCGCAGAATGCCGAGATTCTTGCCATTCGGCGACCAGTGGAATGACAGAATCTGTTCCGCATCGAATTTTGTGATCTGCCGGCCCGGTGAACCGTCCAGCGGCTGAATCCATATATTGTCCACGCCGTTCTCGCGGATCGGATAGGCGATGGCTTTCCCGTCCAGCGTGAATTTCGGGCCCGCGGCAATATGCGGATTGACTTGCAGCAGGCGAGGATCCTTTAGAGTCGCCAGATCCAGCAAGGCAACCGTCGCCGTACCCGACGCGCTCCCCAGGTTCACGAATTCGATCAGATAGGCAAGGGTCTTGCCGTCCGGTGAAATGCCCATCCCGCGCCCGGCTTGGAACGCACGCGGAACGGCGCTGCCTGGCAGCGGCTCAACCTTGCCTTCTCCACTCAATGGGACACGCCAAAGGCGATCTGAGTCTCTAAAAAAGTAGACCCATTCCTGATTTCCGGAGCATGCCGGGCTGTCGAAGAAATCATCTTCATCCGTCAACTGAGTAGGATGGGAGCCATCGATATTAAGCCGCCAGAGACCTATGGAATTTGTGCCGCCGTGAAATCCCCAGGGAAACACGACGTACTGCGTCCCGCACGTAGACAGACCAAAGATACCGGCGCTGGGATCGCTGACCAGCACAGTGGAATTTTTCCCGGCGGCATCGGTCCGCACCAGGCGAGTGTAATCGGAGGTCAGCAGATTTCCGTCGGCCGTCCAGTTGAAATTGCCGATATTTTCTCCTTCCATGGTCAAGGGAGTCAGGCTCGCGGATGAGCTGCCCTGCGTGGGCAATATAAAAAGGTGGCTGACCTCTTTTCGTTGCACCGTAGCCAGAGTCTTGCCATCCCCGGAAAGCGTCAGCGTCGCATAACTATTGGTGTCACGAGAGATGGGATGAACCTGCCCGTCCGCCAGCGCCATGAAGCCGATCTGGCTGCGGATGAAGTCTGGGCCTTTTTGGTGATAGGTAACAAACAGTCCATCGCCGCCGAGTGCCCACTGCAACGCCTCAATGTCTTTGTCGGCGAAAGTCAGGCTTTGTATTTTTCCGCTGGCCAGATCAAATAGGCTCAGTCCGCCGAATGCGCCCACTTGAACATCCGGATACGCGAGCTTTTTCCCGTCCGGAGACCACGCGATCCAGCGCGGAAGGTAATGCATGGAAGGCTCGATGCGAAGTATCTTCTCGTCGCTGCCATCCAATTTTGCACTGAGCAGCCTGTACTTGCCGGTCTCAGGATCATTAGCCCGGAAATACGCCAGACGCTCCCCGTCAGGCGAGAAACTGAAACCGCTGTCTACGTCGTGTATGACGACTTGCGGAGTGCCGCCCAACACCGGCGTGCGGTAAATATTAAAGTCGCTGTTGATGGCATTTTCGGCTTTGCGGAAGTAAACGTAATTTCCGTCAGGCGAGAACGCGACATTGGGAATCGTCGCCGACGGCGGAACGATTTGCGTGTCACTCCCGGTTGCCACATTGCGCAGCCATAAACTGTTCTGCCCCTTGTCGTCCGTCACCGTCAGCAAATACTTGCCGTCGGCGGATATCGCGGTTACAAGTGCCTTGTTCGAATTCGTGACCTGTCCGATGCTGAAGTTTTGGAAGTGCGCCGCCGCCGGATGATGCAGCATCGAATAAACGCCAAAGCCAGCCGCACCCAGCACCGCTAGAGCGACCAGCGATCCGCCCACCAGCCCCAGCTTGTGCCGTTTCGCGACGGCAACCACAGCCGAACTGCTGCTCTGTCCGGCCTGCGCTGTGCTCGCCATTGGTAAAGGCGTCACCCCGCTCGCGGAAGAAGCGATAGGCTGTGCGCTCGCACTCGAACTTGCGCCGGCCTCCGTCGCACTGGGTTGGGCGGTACGGCTGGACTCTGTCCCACGTTTCAGGCGCTTAAGGTCCGCCCGCATGTCGGCCGCGTGCTGGTAACGCAGGTCGCGATCCTTCTCCAGCGCTTTGTCGATAATGCGTTCCAGTTCAGCCGGCAAGTCCGGATTCATTCGCACCGCGGCCACCGGAGTACGATCCAGAATCTCCCGCTGGATCACACCCGAACTCTCGCCCCGGAACGGCAAAGTGCCGGTCGCCATTTCATAGAGCACAGCGCCGAAAGAAAACAGGTCGGTCCGAGCGTCCAACTCCTTGGCTCGCACCTGCTCCGGCGACATGTAAGCCACGGTACCGAGTGCCATACCCGGACTCGTGAGATGTGTCTCCACCGTGCGGGTTTCCGCGCCTTCAGATCCGGTCTTGGCCCCGGCCGTGGTCACCTTGGCCAATCCAAAGTCAAGAATCTTGGCGTGTCCGCGTTTAGTAACGAAGATGTTGGCCGGCTTAATGTCGCGGTGAACAATTCCCTCGGAGTGGGCTGCGTCGAGCGCATCGGCAATTTCGATCGCCAATCCGATCAGAACGTCGGTCTCCATCGGCCTTCCCGCGATGCAATGCTTGAGCGTCACCCCTTCGAGAAACTCCATGGCGATAAACGCCTGGCCGTCCTGCTCGCCGATGTCGTAGATGGTGCAAATGTCGGGATGATTCAAAGCCGATGCCGCCTGGGCCTCGCGCTGAAAGCGGGCCAGCGCCTGGGGATCGCGGGCCACATCCTCGGGCAGGAACTTGAGGGCGACGAAGCGATGCAACCGCATATCCTCGGCCTTGTAGACCACACCCATACCGCCGCCGCCGAGCTTCTCGACAATGCGGTAGTGCGAGATGGTTTGGCCGATCATGGGGATCGCCTAATCTTACGGAGGCGGTATCCGCCAGTCAACGAATGCCCCCGGGGGGGGTCAGTTTGAATCAGTGCACTTGTCATTTCGAAGCGCGGCTCTATCGCGCGAGGAATCCGCTGTTTTGCTGCAAAAGCAGATTCCTCACCGATAAATCGCTTCGAATGACAACGGATAACAGTCATGGGTTCGCGAGACTAACCCACCGTTCGTCTGATCCGGCCCCTGGGAAGCGACATCGGGAAGTTGGCCTTGTTCCGGCATGTGCTACTGTGGTTTCGTTCTTCTCGATTTCGACTCGCGTCGCAAGAGAATGAAAGCCCTCGTCAAGTATGCTCCGGGAGAGGGAAACGTCGAAGTCCTCGACGTCGATGAGCCTGCGTGCGGCGACGGGCAGGTGAAAGTGGAGGTTGCGTTCTGCGGAGTATGTGGAACGGACATTCACGTCCTGCACGATACTTTCCGGAATTACCCTCCCGTGATTCTTGGGCATGAGTTCGCAGGCAGGGTCGTCGAGCTGGGCAAGAGTGTGACCGGCATCTCCGTCGGCGAAAAAGTTGCCGGTTTGGGAGCCACGGCAGTCACTTGCGGCCGGTGCGAGTACTGTCTCTCCGGAAATTTTATCTTCTGCTTGCACCGCCGAGGCATGGGACACGGAGTAAACGGAGGCTTCGCCCGGTACGTCGTCATGCGTCCCGATCAGTTGTTTCGCGTCCCTGAAAGTCTCTCTCTCGAAGAAGCCTCGCTTAGCGAACCATTTGCAGCGGCAATCCATGCGGTCACCGAGCAAACCCATGTGCGGATCGGAGACGTCGCACTGGTCTCCGGCCCGGGGCCGATCGGGTTGCTGTGCCTGAAATTGCTGGTAGCGGAGGGCGTAACCACGATTGTTGCCGGGGCGCCGGGTGACGACACTCGTCTGGAAGCCGCGCGCCGCTTCGGAGCCGCGATGGTGGTAAACGTCGGCGAGCGAAGTTTACTGGATGCGCTGCGCGAGATAACGGACGGCAGGGGTGTTGACGTTGCCTTCGAATGCGCCGGCCACGAGAGTTCGGTGCGCGGATGCCTGGAAGCGTTGCGCCCCATGGGACGCTATACGCAAGTCGGAATTTGCGGTCGCGAGATGAAGTTTCCCATCGATCAGATTTTTTACAAGCAGCTCACACTCTCGGGCTCCATCTGCTATACCGCCGGGACCTGGGCTCGAATGATGAAAATCTATGCACAGGGCCGTGTGCGGATCGACGACATCGTGTCAAACAAACTTCCCATATCCGATTGGCGAACCGCTTTTGATCTGTGCATGCGGAAGCAGGGACTGAAGATTCTCATGTACCCCTAATGACATGGATTTTGTCGGTTAGATTTTGCCTCTGGCTCGTAGAAGCGGGTCACCACCGGGGCCGGACAAAGCCCATCCGCCGATAGAGATGGTAAGAAACCTTCTCCGCCGGCGCTTGCCATTCCACTCATTGCGATTGACAACGGAAAGTTCCTTTGCCATATTGTCAAAGCGGTTAGCAAGATTGACCTGAGCACCCCGGTTCGAGCCCGCCGGATGCTTCAGTCACGTGGAAAGAACGACATGAGCGAAACTGAATCTCTCGTCCACTCCCGGAGTCTGCCTCCGGAACAGGCCGGCGAATTGCTTCATTTGCCCCGCCAGAAGGCCATGTGGGAATGGATGAGCTTCTTCGTCCGGCGACTGCTTCCGGGTGAAACCTACCAGACCACCACCGACGGCGAAGAAGCGGCGTTTGTTCTCTTGGGGGGTGTTTGTACGGCGGATTGGGGACAGGGAGCAAAGCGCATCGGGAAGCGGAAGAATGTCTTCGACGGCTTTCCTTACGCGCTCTATCTGCCCAGCGGAAACAAGGTGAGTTTTACGGCAGAATCCGCGTGCGAAATCGCCGAATGCCGGGTGCCTTCCAAAGCCCAGCTGGAGCCGCGACTTATTACCCCAGAGGATGTATCCAGCAACCTGCGGGGAGGCGGCAACGTATCCCGCCAGATCGTGGACATCATTACCCCAGCCTTTCCTGCGGACAAACTGATTGTGATCGAGGTCTACACCCCGGGTGGAAACTGGTCGAGCTATCCTCCCCACAAGCATGACGTGCATGATCCACCGCGGGAAGTCGATCTCGACGAGATTTACTACTACCGGATGAAGCAGCCCGAGGCCTTCGCTTTCCAACATCTTTATGCGGGGCAGCATGGCGCCGAGCGCACGGTAAAAACCAAGGATGGAGATGTCGTCCTGGTCCGCAGCGGCTATCATCCTGTCGTCGCGGGACCGGGGTATGACGTCTATTACTTGAATTTCCTCGCGGGATCGTCCCGTACAATGGCGGTTACCGAAGACCCACAACATGTTTGGGTGCGTTCCACATGGAAGGAAACCGATCCCCGTTTGCCGATGGTAAGAGGGTGATCTTTTCCGGCGGAAGCCGATGTGGAAGGCTCCGAAGTGTCCGCGAGTAATCAAGGAAGCAACCCATCGGTGATGGGCTGGGGGATCCACTGCATTCGTCAACCGCCGCGCCCGTACCCGATGCGCCGAAACTGAAGAGGGTCTTGGGTCTCTGGGACCTGGTTTATTACGGCGTCATTCTTACTTCGCCTATCGCAGTCGTGCCCATGTTCGGCGAGGCGCAAGTTCTTTCGCGGGGCCATGCGGTAGTGACCTTGCTGGCCGCGATGGTGGCCATGACGGCGACCGCCGTCAGCTTCGGCCGCATGGCGACGGTTTATCCCTCCGCCGGCTCGGTTTACACCTACGTCAGCCGGGCGTTCAATCCGACAATTGGCTTCGTGCTGGGTTGGGCCATGTTCCTCGAATATCTCTTCCAACCTTTGCAGAACAGCCTGTACGCGGCGCTGACCATCCAGCGACTGCTTCCCCACGTTCCTTTCGCCCTGCTCTCGGCGGTTGCCGTCGGTTTTATGACCCTGCTGTGCTGGTTCGGAATCCGCACCAGCGCGCGGGCCAATCAGATTCTGCTGGCCTTCATGTCGATTGTCATGGTCGGATTCATCGGGGAGGCCATCTGGTACATCTTTGTTCACCAGCATTGGGGAGGGTTTCTTTCCACCCAGCCGCTCTACGACCCCAGGACATTCAGCGTGCGCGTGATTGCCGCGGGCACAGCTCTGGCTGCCACTACCTTCATCGGCTTCGACGGGGTCAGCATTCTTGCGGAAGAGGTCGAAAATCCCAAGCGAAATGTTTTACTCGCCTCCGTCCTGGTTTGTGTATTCACGGGACTTTTCGCCGCCTTCCAGGTTTTCCTGGCAGTGCGGGTTTGGCCGGACTACCGCACGCTGGTCAATCCCGAAACTGCTTTCATGGACGTAGCCAGTGTGGTTGGCGGTTACAACCTTTTTCTTGCGTTCGCTGCAATTCTGCTGGTTTCGAGCCTGGCTTGCGGCTTGGCCGGATTGTTGGGCGCGGTGCGGATTCTTTACGGCATGGGCCGTGACAACGTGCTGCCTCGAAAAATATTCGGCCACCTGAATGCCGAACGCGGCAACCCAACCTACAACGTGGCCATCGCCGGCGCCTTGGCATATATCGGCACGCTGACCATGCAATGGGAAAGGTCGATTGAGATTCTCAATTTTGGCGCCCTGATGGCTTTCATGGCGGTGAATCTGGCGGCAGTGAAGCACTTTGGATTCTCGCCGGATCCGGACGGAAAAAGGAAGATCTTGCTCGATGTGATCGTCCCCGCATTGGGATTCTTGTTTTGCCTGGCGATTTTTCTGGGATTGCAGGGATCGACGCTGGTGGTGGGCGCGATCTGGTGCCTGGTGGGATTCGTTTACGTGGTTCTAAAGACGCGAGCCATTGGGGAGCCCGTGGTGATCGATTTCACCGAAACGTAAACCGCTCTGCCTCCAACGACTGAGGGTGTGGCCATGATTCCAGCATCCGACGATTGGTACCGTCCGGACGTCCCGCGCAAGGAACTGAAAGAGTTGATGAAGCGCGACGACGCGAAAGGGCTCGTCGACTTCGGGATCTGGGGACTTTGTCTGGCGCTAAGCGGCTACGCCGCATATCGCGCCGTTGGCAGCCACTGGGTGATTCCCGCATTCTTCGTCTACGGCACGATTTACAGTTCGTGCGATGCCCGTTGGCACGAATGCACCCACGGAACTCCCTTCAAGACCCGCTGGCTGAACGAGGCGTTCTATCAGATCTCCTGTCTGATGAACATGAAGGAAGGCACCTTCACTCGCTGGAGTCACACCCGTCATCACACCGAAACCATCATGGTCGGCATCGATCCCGAGATCCAGGTGATGCGGCCTGCGAACCTCAGCCGTGTCCTTCTCGACTTTCTCTGGATACCTGACGCGATCCAGATGTTCAAGGTGATGATTCTGCATGCGCTGGGCATTCCCAGCAAAGAAGCCAAAGAGTTCGTGCCCCAAAGCGAGTGGCGGGAGATGTTCTGTTGGTCCCGTGTGTATCTTCTTATCTATGCGGGAATGATCGGCTGGTCCATTGCCATACGAAGTTGGCTGCCAGTGCTCTTTTTTCCGCTGGCGCGGCTCTACGGCGGCTGGCTCCATCAGCTCTTTTCTCTGACCCAACATGCCGGGCTGGCCGAGAACGTACGCGACCATCGCCTTAATTCACGCACCGTCCGTTTGAATCCGGTTTTTCGCTTTCTCTACTTCAACATGAATTACCACATTGAGCACCACATGTTCCCCATGGTTCCGTTTCACGCGCTTCCGAAACTTCATCAGCGCATTCAGAACGACCTGCCTTATACCTACTCCGGCTTATTTGACGCATTGCGGGAGATTGCTCCAGTGCTGATCCGGCAATCGAAAGATGCGAACTATTTTCTGCTGCGCGAGCTTCCCGGTCAGAGCAAATTGCAAAATCCATCGCCTACCGGGTCGCCGTCGGATGCTCATGCAGGGGGCCGGGTCCCGGGAGCCGAAGCGAACTATGTCTGATCCCGCAATCGCATGGCTCCCGGTTTGTCGCGTAGAAGAAATCGACGAAGAGGACGTCCGACCGTTTGAGCACGGCGGCAAGACCTATGCCATCTACCACACCCCGAGCGGCTTCTACGCCACAGACGGAATCTGCACCCATGAGAACGCTTATCTGGCGGGAGGCATGGTGATCGGGGAAATCATCGAGTGCCCCCGGCATCAAGGACGTTTCCACATTCCTACCGGGAAAGCCAAAGGGGCCCCGGCCTGCATAAATCTACAAACCCATCCCACTAAAATCGAGGCGGGTCAGGTTCACATCGGTCTTCCTGCATCCTGACGATTGGTTGGTTGGGAAGAACAAACAGGGAGCTAAGCGGGAAGACGTTATGCTTTCTGTTTCTGCTCGACGGCTTCGCCGTGTGACTTCCCGGAGTGCAGCATGAAGCCGCAGGACTCACGCACCCGGAGTTGCGGCGCCAGGTTTACCGTCACGTTTTGGGTGCGCTTGCCTTGCAGGCGCTCCAACATCAGCCGCACTGCGGTGTCACCGAGTTCGTATTTCGGCAATTCGATCGTCGTCAGGCGCGGACGAAAACAGCCCAGCCATGGGTAATCGTCAAAGCTGACCAGGGCAAAGTCCTCGGGACACCGGAGACCGATTTCTTCGGCCGCAGTCATGAATCCGATGGTCATCAGATAGTTGGTCACCAGAACGGCGTCCGGCCGGTGCGGCAGTAAGGCATGTCCGGCGCGATGGCCGGATTCGATGCGATAGTCCCCCTCAAACGTAAGCTGAGGCTCGTACTCCAGACCCCACTCTTCCAAAGCGGCACAGTATCCCTGACGGCGGGCACGGGCATTGCTGACGTTAAGCGGGCCGCTTACGAATGCGATTTTCTTGTGGCCGATTCGAGCCAGGTGAGAGATGGCGTCGATCGCTCCCTGCCGGTCATCGGTCTGTACGATATCGGTTTTCAGGCCGGGGCAGGTTCGCATCAGCAATACGATCGGAATCCTGGCTTCGTCGAGCATCCGCCGTTGAGCGACCGTGAATGCGCCCGGAGTCTTGTTCAGGATGATTCCGTCCACCCGCTTTGAAATCAGAAGCTCCAGATACACCGCTTCCTTATCCTGCTTGTCGTCGCTGTTACACAGCAGCATGCTGTAGCCCGCCTTCTGGGCGGCATCCTCGGCCGCACGTACAATGGCGGGAAAGAAGGGGTTAGCAATATCGGTCACGACCATGCCCAACGTGTGCGTTTGTTGCTTGGCGAGACTGCGGGCCAGCAGATTCGGACGGTAACTCAGTTTGCGAACGGCAGCTTCCACGCGGCGGGCCAGGGTCGTGCTCACCCGGCCGGTGTCGTTGATCACCGCCGAGACGGTGAATACCGAAACTTTGGCCTCGCGGGCCACGTCGTAGATGCTGGGTGCTTTCGAGGCCCGGCTCGGCGTTCTCTTTCGCTTTGCGTCCTTAGGCATGCCGATTACGACTTTACAATAGAATCAGGATTTCGCCCAAGGCTATAAAGCCCGGAGTTGCATTCTGTGAACGGAGAAAACCTGAAAGGAAGTAATTTCCGGGCACATGCCGGTCCGCTCCGGCCGCCAACTAACCCCTTATCCAAGTCTTCATTCCAGTTAGTGGGGGCGTCAGCGTGTCCATTGCTGGACAGTATAAGGTATGGGACAGAACTTCCTTTCTTCTAGGAGTATCTGGTATCTAAGCGATTTGGCGCTTGGGCAAAATCTGGTGGAACTTCACCTGGAATTGCAGTATTCTTTGTGGCGGCGCAGCGCCCTCAGGGCATCACCGCAGGTACACCGGTTCGGATTGCTATGGGGAGTAGAGCCTGCTCCGCCGCAATCCTGAATGGTAGCAACCAAGGCAGGGGAACCATGACGCGAAGATTGACGATGGCGCAGGCCGTCATCCAGTTCCTGAAAGTCCAACACGTGTCGCGCGACGGCACCGAGAATCCGTTCTTCGCCGGTTGCTTCGGCATCTTCGGTCATGGCAACGTGACTGGAATCGGTCAGGCTCTACAACAAAACTTGGACTTTCCCTACTACTTGTGCCGCAATGAGCAGGCGATGGTGCATACGGCCGCGGCCTTTGCCAAGATGAGCAATCGCCTGCGGACGCTGGTGTGCACCACTTCCATTGGTCCCGGCGCAACCAATATGTTGACCGGCGCTGCGGCGGCGACTATTAATCGCGTTCCGGTCTTGCTGCTTCCCGGCGATATTTTTGCCCGGCGTAATGTGGCCCCAGTCCTGCAGCAGTTGGAGTCGCCCTCCACGCAGGATATTTCCGTCAACGATTGTTTCAAGCCGGTTTCGCGCT
Organism: Terriglobia bacterium; assembly: GCA_963822555.1. GTDB lineage: Bacteria > Acidobacteriota > Terriglobia > Terriglobales > Acidobacteriaceae > JAIQFF01. The sequence goes on along the minus strand of CAWGHY010000001.1, from coordinate 1,124,644 downwards.
ATTGGGACCGCATCGAGCGGCCTGAACAGATTTTGACCTCTCTTCCGGAGGCGATGCGGGTGCTGACGTCGCCTGCGGATACCGGCACCGTTACGCTGGCCCTTCCCCAGGATGTACAGGCAGAAGCCTTCGACTATCCCGAAGAATTCTTCCAGCGCCGTATCTGGGTGATACCTCGGCTTCGCGCCGATGCGGCCCAGCTCAATCAGGCCGCCGAGTGGATTCGCTCCGCCCAACGTCCGCTGATCATCGCAGGCGGCGGCGTCAACTATTCAAATGCGACGGAATCTTTAGCGGGTTTTGCCGCCCGCACCGGCATTCCGGTGGGCGAGACCCACGCCGGTAAGGGCGCGCTCGACTTCGACCACCCGCAATCGGCCGGTGCAATCGGAGTTACGGGAACCTCTGCCGCCAATCGGTTGGCCCGCAACGCGGACCTGGTTCTGGCAGTCGGTACACGCTACAGCGATTTCACCACCGCCTCGAAAACGGCTTTTCAAAATGCGGACGTGCGTTTCATCAACATCAACGTCGCCGAATTCGACGCCTTCAAACACGCGGGCCTACCCCTGACCGGCGACGCGCGCGTAACTTTGGAGGAACTCTCAACCGCGCTCGCCTCTTATCGCGTATCCGAAGCTTACAGCTCGGAAATAGCGCGCCTCCGCAGTGAGTGGGCAGCCGAAGTCGACAGGATTTATAGCCGGCGACATGGTCCGCCGCTAAGCCAGGGAGAAGTGGTCGGACTTCTGAATACGGCTCTCGGACCGCGCGATGTAATCGTGAATGCCGCCGGCAGTCTTCCCGGTGATCTGCACAAACTATGGCGCACGCGCGATCCCAAGAACTATCACATGGAGTACGGCTACTCCTGCATGGGTTACGAAATCGCGGGTGGTCTGGGAGTGAAAATGGCGGATCCCAGCCGTGAGGTTTACGTGCTGGTGGGCGACGGCTCGTATCTCATGATGTCGCAGGAGATCCTCACCTGCCTGCAGGAAAATATCAAGATCAACATCATCGTGTTCGACAACCACGGCTTCGCGAGCATTGGAGGCCTGAGCCGGGCCAGCGGCAGTGGAGGATTCGGCACCAGGTATCAATATCGTGATCAGGGAAAGCCCGGCGCGGTAATGTCCATCGACTTCGTGGCGAATGCGGCCAGTCTGGGTGCGCATGCAGTGCGGGCGCGGACCTACGACGAAATGGTCAAAGCCGTGGCCGATCTGAAGCAACAAACCCGCACTTCGGTCGTCGTGGTTGAGACGGATTACAACGATTCAGTCCCAGGTTACGAATCGTGGTGGGACGTGCCGATCGCAGAAGTCTCCGAGTCGGAAGCAGTGCAGCAAGCCCGGCGCGCTCATGTGGAGGGCCGGAAGCGTGAAAGATATTTCTGGCCATCGCAGAAGTAGCGGAGGGTCGATCCAGAGTGCGAATACATTCAGAGAGAAGCAAACATGCGTAAGTTGGGAATCGGCGTGCTTGGCGTGGGAGAAATGGGCCGACGCCATGCGGAAAATCTCCGCCGCCTGGTCCCCGAAGCTCGCCTGCTGGCGGTCGCCGACGTCGCTGCGGCCCGAGCCAAAGAGGTTGCGGATGAACTTGAAATCGAGCATTCATTCGGCAAACTCGAGGACATGCTCGCGCTGAAGGGCATCGAGTGCGTCGTAATTGCGACGCCGGACAAGTTCCACGCTCAGGCCATCCGTAGCGCGGCTGCAGCCGGAAAGCACATTCTTTCCGAAAAGCCTCTGGCGACGAACCTGGCCGACGCGCACTCCGCTCTGGATGCGGTGGCCAAAGCGGGTGTCCACTTGCAGGTTGGCTTCATGCGCCGTTACGACCCGGCTTACTCGGCGGCGATGAAACGGATCGAGGCTGGGGAAATCGGAGAGCCGGTAATTTTCAAATCCATTGGACGCGACAAGGATGCTCCACCGATCTCCGCTTACCAGTCGCAGCTTAACGGCATGCTGTTCTACAACAACACGATTCACGATTTCGATCTGGCCCGTTGGCTCATGCGGGATGAAGTCACCGAGGCGCACGCGTACGCGACAGTTGCGATTCGTCCCGAGGTTGCGCAGTACGGCGACATAGTGGCGGGCGTCGTCAACCTGAAATACCGGCGTGGCGCAATCGGCAACGTCGAATCCTTTGTGCAGTCAACCTATGGCTACGATGTTCGCACCGAGATCATAGGCTCCGCCGGATCGATCCTGGTGGGAAGCTTCCAGCAGACGCCCGCGACTTTTCTGACTAAGAATGGCGGCACGCAAACGCTGGCTGACCATTACCTCACACGTTTTGCGGACGCATACGTCTTGGAGCTCCGGGATTTTGTGCACAACATGTTGAACGAGCACCCGCCTCGAGTGACCGGCGAAGATGGCCTGCGCGCTCTCGAGATCGCGGTGGCGGCCGAGAATTCTTATCGGGAACGCAAACCATGCGGCGTGAGCCAGGTCGCGAGCTGACCGCATCCGGTTGGAGGATTTTATGACCCAAACCATCGCCCCTACCACCTACAAGAGTCCGCTCCATGAAATGACGCAGACCACTCCGACGTGTCTGTGGAACGACTCCGCTTCAATTCAGGAGCTTTCGTATTCGATCGAACATGGGGCCGTCGGGGCCACCTGCAATCCGGTGATCGTCCTCGGAGTCCTCAAAAAAGAGATGGGGCTTTGGAAGGATCGCATTCGCGCGTTGATTGAAGAACGCTCTACCGCCACCGAAGATCAAATCGGCTGGCAGCTGGTTCGTGAAATCTCGGTCAAGGCGGCGGCGCTGCTGATGCCAATCTTCGAGGCGCACTCCGGCAAGAACGGTCGATTGTCCATTCAGACCGACCCCAGACTATTTCGCGATTCGAAGGCCATCGTGGAGCAAGCTGAAGAATTCAACCGGCTCGCCCCCAACATGATCGTCAAGATTCCGGTAACCCGCGCTGGAATTCCGGCGATTGAGGAAGCCACGTATCGCGGCGTCAGCATCAACGCGACAGTTTCGTTCACCTTGCCGCAAGCCATCGCGGTGGCTGAGGCGGTCGAGCGCGGCCTAAAACGGCGTGAACGGGAAGGCAAAGACATCAGCGCCATGGGCCCGGTGTGCACCATCATGGTCGGCCGCCTCGATGACTGGCTGAAGGTGCTGGTGGAGAAAGAGAACATTGCCATCGATCCCGGCTACCTGGAATGGGCTGGGGTGGCAGTGTTCAAGAAGGCCTACCAGATCTTTCGCGAACGGGGCTACCGCATCCGTCTGCTCTCCGCGGCTTTTCGCAACCACATGCAATGGAGCGAGCTGATCGGTGGCGACATTGTTATTTCACCCCCGTACTCGTGGCAAGTCCGCTTCAATGCCAGTGACATCGAGGTCCGTGCGCGCATCGATAATCCGGTGGACCGAAGAATCGTTGAAGAGTTGTCGAGGAAATTTGCTGATTTCCGGCGTGCCTACAACGAAGGTGGCCTGTCGGTCGAAGAGTTCGATTCATTCGGACCGAGCCGGCGGACGCTCCGCCAGTTTATCGCTGCCTGCAGCGATCTCGATGCGCTCGTACGTGATGTGATGATCCCCAACCCGGACATCGGCTAACGGGAGAAGTCGTTAACTAACACAAATCTAGGAGCGGCTGAGTGAAAAAAGTCATCGGGGTAGGTGTCATCGGGATGGGCTGGATGGGGACCGTGCACAGCCGTTCCTATCTAGCCGCCGCCGACCGTTTCCATGACACCGGCATCCACCCAAAGCTCGTCATCTGTGCCGATGATGTTGAGGAGAGAGCCAAAGAGGCCCAAGAGCAATTTGGCTTCGAAGGCTACACCACGCGTTGGCAAGACGTGATGGCGGACCCTCGCGTCCAGTTGGTGAATATCGCAACCCCGAATTACATGCACCTCGAGGTCGCGAAAGCCGCAGCCGCAGCCGGAAAGCATATCTTTTGCGAAAAGCCCGTGGGCAAGTCTCCGCAGGAGACTACCGAGATTGAGCACGCGGCTCGAGCCGCCAATGTTCTCACTTTCGTCGGCTACAACTACCGCTGGTCCCCGATGGTGCAGTATGCCCGGCAACTTATCCGCGAAGGAAAGCTGGGCAAGCTCACTCACTTCCGCTCGCGGTTCTTTGCCGGTTACGCATCCAATCCTCACGGCGTGCTTTCATGGCGATTCCAGCAGGAATTCGCTGGACTTGGCGTGTTGGGCGACCTGATGTCTCACGTAGTCGATATGGGCATGATGCTCGCCGGTCCCATCGAGCGGGTAGTGGGAAGCCAGAAGATTTTTTTCCCCAAGCGGCCTTTGGCCACGCCCGGAGTCGGTACTCACTTCAGCGTCAGCGAAGGCGGTCCGTTGGGCAACGTGACCAACGAAGATTACGCTGCGGCTCTGGCCCAGTTTGCCAACGGCACGCAAGGAAACCTCGAAGTGTGTCGAACGATCCAGGGACACAAGTGTCAGTTCGCCTTCGAGGTCGAAGGCACCGAAGGAGCGCTCAGCTGGGACTTTGAGCGCATGAACGAACTTAACGTTTTTGCACCGGACGAAGATGGCGCGCACGACGGAACTGTCCGCATCGTAAGCGGCCCGCAGCACCTTTTTCACGCGCGCTTCAATCCGGGTGCCGGGGTCGGGCTGAGCTATGAAGATCTGAAAACCATCGAAGCCCACCAATTCCTGAAGTCAGTGGCTGAAAAACGTCAGGCTGAACCCGGCTTTGGAGAAGCTCTGCGCGTGACGAAGGTTCTGGCAGCGATCGAGCGCAGCTGGGAAAGCGAAGGCTGGCAGGACGTCGAAAGCGCCACGGCACTTTGATTGCCGCCAATCGGGCAGATTACGGTAGATCGCAATTTTCATTGAAAGGAAGCAACTCGTGCCTGTGTCAAAACGTATTGGATACGCGGTGGTGGGCCTCGGCAGTATCGCGGAGATCTCTGTTCTTCCCTCCTTTCGAAAAAGCAAGACGTCGAAACTAGTGGCGCTGGTCAGTCGCGATGAGTCGAGAGCACAGACACTCGGAGCAAAGTTCGGAGTGAAGCACTGCTACTCTTACGAAAATTACGACCAGTGCCTGAGCCAGCCCGGTGTCGATGCAGTTTTTATTACTTCCGTGAACAACGCTCACGCGGAACAGACGATCCGCGCCGCGAATGCAGGCAAGCATGTGCTCTGCGAAAAGCCGATGGCCACCTCGGTCGAGGATTGCCAGCGGATGGTGGACGCCTGCCGGAAAAATAACGTTCGCCTGATGATTGCTTACCGCAAATATTTTGAGCCGGGCAGCGTAGCTCTCAAGAAATTGGTCACCGACGGCAAGCTGGGCCGCTTGCGGCATATCTTCTCCAGCTACACCGAGATCGTCGATCCCGGCAAAGCCAAGACCTGGCAGTTAAACCAGAAGGTAGCCGGCGGCGGGTCGTTGGTAGACCTTGGCATTTATTGCGTCAACACCATGCGTTGGTTGGCAGGCAGCAGCCCCATCGATGCCACGGCGCACCGCTGGACCGAGGATCCCCAGCGCTTCAGCGAGGTGGAAGACAACATCGCCTTTCGTTTGACTCATCCCGGTGATCTCGTCTGCCAGGGCACCTCGAGCTTCAGCTCCATGGCCGCTTCTTTTGTGCAAGTGCACGGTGATCAGGGGTGGGCGGCGCTGAATCCTGCGTTTGCATTCGAAGAGGAGCGCCGTCTGTTTGGCAAAATCCGCGGTGAATGGTTTGAGCAGAAGTTCAAAGTGATCGATGAGTTCGCTCTGGAACTCAACGCTTTCGCGGAGTCCATTCACCGGGAAAGCGATCCGGAACCCGACGGAATGGAGGGTCTGCGCGACATGGCGACGATCGAGGCCATCTATCGCTCCGCACAGGAGAATCGCACGGTTCCGGTCCGGTCCTTCGCATGAATGGCAGGGGGCTCCAGGGTAAGCCCGGAACCGCAGGTTAGGGGGCTGGCTGCTAACCGCAATCGAAACTTCCGATCACACGTATCAGTCCATGTTTTCCGCAAGAAAGAGCTTGACACTCGCTCATTTAGCACGCTATAGAATAACCGGTTAGTAGTTGCAAGTAGCTTCTGGTTCTGGGGTGGGCCAGGGGTGCATCGCGTACGGGGAGGGAAATAGCTCATGGCAACGCGTCTGTGTTTCCGTGTGGTTTTTCTGGTGTGTGCGATGACTGCGTTTTTTGCGGCCCAACCTTTGGCTCTGGCTCAGGTGACCACCGGCAGGATCGTCGGTGTGGTCACGGATCCTTCCGGTGCCGCCGTGGCGGGAGCCGCCGTGACGATCAGCCAGACTGAAACTGCGGCATCGATCACAACGACCACCGACGAGGCCGGAAGTTATAGTGCCACTGCACTGAAGATCGGCACCTACACCGTCAGTGTCGAGAAGCAAGGCTTTCAGCGGGTCGTGCAATCAAATATCGGTTTGGGCATCGGACAGGTCGTTCGGGTCGACTTTACGCTGAAGGTCGGTGTTCAGAGTCAAACCGTGAATGTGACCGGCGCTGCCCCGCTCCTTCAGACCGATACCTCTTCTCTGGGAACCATTGAAACCGAACAGCGGATTGTCGAGCTGCCTTTGAACGGCAGGAACTTCTTCAAGTTAGCCTACCTGGGTCCGGGCGCGAACCAGGGAGCCACGGGAACGAGCGCGGGTGCGGGGTCCACCGACAACAATCGGCCGGGCATTTCCCTCTCCGTCAATGGCCTTCGAATATTCGACAATAATTTCCTGCTTGACGGACTGGACAACAACGAATTCGGCAACGGCACCGTGGTGATTCAGCCCCCGCCCGATTCCATCCAGGAGTTTCGCGTGGAAGAGAACTCGATGAACGCCGAGTTCGGCCGCGGCGGTGCGATGGTCAACATCGTGCTTCGTTCAGGAACCAACCAGATTCATGGTGCGGGGTGGGAATTCCTCCGCAATGACAAACTTGACGCGCGTAATTATTTCGCAACCAGCCAGTTGGGCTTCCAGCGGAACCAGTACGGCGGCCAGTTGGGTGGGCCGATCGTAAAAGGCAAGATGTTCATCTTCGGCTCTATCCAGCGTTCCGACATACGCGAGGAAGAGCCCTTTATCAGCACCGTTCCGACGGCGCTGATGCACTCAGGCAATTTCAGCGATCTGGGCCCGACCACAGATATTCCTAACCCGTTCGTCCCCGGCACCTTCTTCGGGACGACCATTCCCGCGGGTTCGATCAATAGTGTGGGTCAAAATATAGTCAATCTCTTCCCTCTTCCGAATATCGCGGGGGCAGGGCTCACCAATAACTTTATTTTCAACGGGAAATACAAATTCGACGAAACGGCCTTTGAAACCAGGTTCGATTACAACATCTCCAACAACGACCGTTTCTTTGCGCACTACGCAATTGCTACGCCCACGGCAACCAATCCTTCCAACTTCCCCAACGTTGACGGAGGCGCTGGTTCCGGCACTTCCAGCAGTCTGGATAACAAGGTGCAAAGTCTCGCCGGCGACTACACTCATGTCTTCAATCCCGGATTGCTCAACGATCTGCGGGCGGGATTCATCCGCTTCAAGGACGCCACTCTGCCGCTCGATTTCGGCTCGAATGCCGGAAATGCGGTGGGTATTCCTAACGCCAACCATGGCGGCAATTCGTCGGGCCTGACCAAGATCAACATCAGCGGATACCAGCAGCTCGGAGATTCACTGTGGGTGCCGGAAACGATCGCGGAGAACGTCTACCAACTCGCCGACACTCTCAGCTGGACCCATGGAAAACATTCCGTGAAGTTCGGGGTTGATTTCCGCAGACAGCAACGGAATTTCTTCCAGCAGACCGCGCCCTCCGGCGAACTGGGATTCAGCGGTAACTACACGGGCAACGGACTGGCGGATGTGTTGCTCGGTATTCCGCAGTCCACCCTGCAGGACCACCTCTTCGGAATCGTCGATCCCACGCGTTACTGGGATTTGTCGGAGTTCGTGCAGGACGACATTCGATTGCGACCGAATCTGACTCTGAACGTCGGCTTGCGATACGAGCTTAGCTCACCGGCCTCCGGACCCACCGTCGGAAACTTTGATCTGAACACGCTGACGGTCAACACCTCGTCCCGCGGCGGGGTTGGATTCGACAAGAAAGATTGGGCGCCCCGCCTGGGCTTTGCCTGGAACGTGCGGCCTAAGACCGTCATCCGCAGCGGCGGTGGAATTTTCTATGCTCCGGAAGGCAACATCTTCGACGACTTGGGTTTGAATCCGCCCGCCCTGGCCGTTGTTTCCAACAGCTTCTCGTCCACCAACATTCCTGACCCCAATGCCCAGTTGCTGCAGGCTTTCCCGACTACATTCACTCCGGTCGATCCCAACAATCCCACGGGTACAGTGCGAACCACCGGAAATGTACGCGAGATTCCTCGCATTTACGAATGGAACCTGACCGTGGAACAGCAGTTCAGTGAAAACTGGGTGTACCGCATCGGGTACGTGGGCACGCGCAGTTCAAATCTGTTTGACCACGAATCATCGAACCTCAATCAACCGTTGCTGCCTTTGGATTCAAACTTCGCGAACGGCAATGAGGGACGGCCTTACTTCGCGACTCGGCCCGGTCTGAACGTTGTGCTTCCCCTCGACGTCGCTCGGCTGAGCATGTTCTATAACGCCCTCCAGACCTCGCTGGAACACCGGTTCTCGGGTGGCTTCAACGTACTGGCCTCGTACACCTTCGCGAAATCGTTGGGAACCGCCGACGGCAACGTGAACCAGTGCGACATCCAGAACGCGCATGACGTGGCTGCGGAAAAAGGGCCAACTACTCCCGACTTCCGTCACCAATTGGTTGTCAGTTACGTTTACGAATTGCCTTTCGGCAAAGGCAAGCACTTTGGAAGCGAGGCCCCTGCTGTAGCGCAGGCTGTTCTCGGAGGCTGGCAAGTCGCTGGAGTGACCACGGTACACAGCGGCGAGGCCTTCGATGTTCTGATGGGCAGCGACCTTACCAATACCGGAGCCTTCCCCCCGCGTCCGGACATTATTCATAACCCGTATGATTTTTCGTTCAACGTTGCCCAGCAGGCCGCGCTAGGTTGCAGTGATCCCGGCCATCAGACTCTGGATTGCTGGTTCAATCAGGCGGCGTTCGTTGCTCCCGCACTTGCTAGCACTCCAGGCGCCTGCGGCGGCCAATGCACCGCGCGCGATTTCGGGGACGCCGGACGCGCTATATTGCGCGGTCCGGACCTGGTCAACTTCGACTTCTCAGCCTACAAGACATTCCGGCTGAGCGAGAGATTTGGGCTGGTTTTCCGGGCTGAGTTCTTCAACATCTTCAACCATCCTGCCTTTAACCTTCCCAACGTGGGATCAGGCGGTGGCAGCAGCGGAGCTGGTTTTGTGAACTTCAGTTGTACTGCGGCGGCCGCTCCGACACCGAGTGATTGTACTGGGCGCTCACCCGGAGGGGCAGCGATTACGCAGACGCTGCCTGACGCTCAGCGCGAGATCCAGTTCGGCGTCAAGCTTCAGTTCTAAGCGATTGGGCGCTGTTCGACTGACAGCGCTCGATTGCCGATTGGCCGCTTGAACGCGAGACCAGGATTCTGCGAAGGGGACTTGAAAAGTCCTCTTCGCAGAAGAGGATCAGGTAAGGATGGCGATGCAAGCGGCCAGCGCGCCGATCAACTGGGGCATCATGGAGCACATCGAGCTCCCCGCCGAATATCCCTACGGGCGGGTTCTCGATGAGATCGCCAAGGCTGGATATTCCGGCACTGAGCTCGGCCCCTACGGATTCTTGCCTGCGGACTCAGCCGTCCTTCGCGCTAATCTTGAGAAGCGTTCTCTCACCTTGTGCTCGGCATTCCTTGACATAGAGCTCGGCAATGCATCCGCGCATGAAGCCGGCTTGGCCGAAGTGAGCCGCTCAGCAAAGCTGATCAGCGAGGCTGGCGCCAAGCTTCTGATTCTCTCCGACAAGATCACCCCCGCGAGGAATGCCGTAGCCGGGCGGCGCAGCGAAGCCAATCAGATCTCCTGGAACGAGGCAGAGTGGAAGGCTGCGACCACAGCGATTCGGGAAGTGATCGCGCGCTGCAAGACCTTCGGCCTGAGGGTTGCGTTTCACCATCATGCCGGTGGCCACGTAGAAACTCCTGAGGAAATTGATCGCCTCTTCTCCTTGTTCCCGGCGAATGAGCTGGGTTTATGTCTCGATACCGGACACTATATTTATGGCGGCGGTGACGCGGTTGCCTTCCTGGAGAAGCAGGTGTCGAGAGTGTGGTGTGTGCACTTGAAAGATGTCTACGAAACCAAGGCGAACGAAGCCCGCCGTGCTCGAATGAATTTTCATGAGGCTGTCCGGCATGGGATCTTCGCGCCACTGGGCAAGGGCAGCGTCGATTTCCCCCGAGTCGTGCAGCTTTTGCGCAAGGGCCAATATAACGGGTGGGTGGTAGTCGAGGCTGACGTGTTGCCCGGCGGCGTTGGGGCCGACTCTCCGCTGGCCAACGCGATCGCGGGAAGAGAGTATCTGCGCAAGCTGGGAATCTGAAAAGCAGCTTTGCGCCCTTTGCGGAGTCCTTGGCGAACTTTGCGATTAAAAAGCTTTGATCGAACGCAGCCATCCATAACAACGACAGAATCTTAAACCGCAAAGTTCGCCAAGGACTCCTCAAAGGAAGCAAAGACTCTCGAGATTTAGAACACTGCTGGCTACCGGATTCGCTTTCCCCTCTCCACTCCGGCATTTAGAATCGGCATGATGAATCGAAGACGGTGGCTCCAGGGCGCGGCCACGGCAGTAGCGGGTTATCTGTTTCGTCCATTGCCAGCCCGGGGGTTTTCCTCCGCGGCAAAACCCGCCTATTTTCCCCGCTATGTGGACGTCGCCAAAGAGGCTGGACTTCTGGCAAAGACCGTCATCGTCGGCGATGAGAGCAAAGACTTTCTGCTTTCCACAACCGGTGGCGGAATCGCGTTATTCGATTACGACAACGACGGCTGGCTGGACATCTTCGTGGTCAACGGTTGGGGACTGAAAGACTTTCCCAAGGGCGAGGAACCGACCAATCATCTCTATCACAACAACCGCGACGGAACTTTTACCGATGTGACCGAGAAGGCCGGACTGGTGCGGCACGGCTGGGGACAGGGCGTCTGCGTCGGCGACTACGACAACGACGGCAACCTCGATCTTTTCGTCACGTATTACGGCAAGAACGTTCTCTACCACAACAATGGCAACGGCACCTTCACCGACGTGACGCGCGAGTCGGGCTTGCTGCAACCGCAAGAGCACTGGAACACCGGCGCTGCCTTCGTGGACTACAATCGCGACGGCTATCTCGGCCTCTTCGTTAGCAATTATGTCGCTTATGAATACGGCACGAAGCTCTACGAGAGCAATCCCGAGCTAGTGGGGCAGCAGTCACCCGTGATTTATGGCGTCGCCGGACTCCAGGGAACCAGGAACTTCCTCTACCGGAATAACCACGACGGCACCTTCTCCGATGTTTCCGATGCTGCGGGCATCAGCAAGGCTGGGCTCACCTACGGATTCACGCCTTGCGTGGCCGACTACGACAATGACGGTTGGCCCGACATCTATGTCGCCGACGATTCGACTCCCAGCCTCCTCTTTATGAATAACCATGACGGCACGTTCCGGGAGAACGGTATGCTGGCCGGTGTAGCCTACGACGCGAACGGCCGGACGCAGGGCGGCATGGGAGCTGACTCTGTTGACTATGACGGCGATGGCTTTCTCGATATCGTGAAGACAAACTTTTCCGACGAGATGCCGAGTCTCTATCACAACGGGGGCAACGCCTTTTTCTCCGACGTGACCGCGGCGGCGGGGCTGGGAGGCGAAACGAGATCGGTAAAATGGGGAGCCGGTTTCATGGACTTCGATAACGACGGCCAGCCAGATATCCTTATTGTGAGCGGCTCCATCTATCCTCCCGGCACCGGCATGTCGCACTCGTTGCCTAAGACTGAAAGCAAGCTCATCCTGATGCGCAACGTTGACGGTCATCGCTTTACCAACGTGTCTGACCAGGCAGGTCCGGCTTTTCTTGAGTCTCGCTGCGGCCGCGGCGTAGCCTTCGGAGATATCTTCAATACGGGGCGCGTCGACGTGCTGGTCAATAACCTCAATGACTATCCTTCATTGCTTCGCAATCAATCGCCTTCGACGAATTCCTGGCTGCTGATCAAGCTGCTGGGAACGACGACCAATCGCGCAGCGATCGGATCGCGAGCGACTGTGACGGCCAACAATCGACGGCAGGTGCAGGAGGTTCGAAGCGGCGGAGGTTTTTGCTCGCAGAACGATCTCCGGCTGCGCTTCGGCTTGGGGGCGGCGAAAGAGGCGCGGGTGCAGGTTCGCTGGCTGGGGGGTGCCGAGGAAATCTTTGAGCATGTTCCAGCCAATCGGTTGGTGGTGATTCAGCAAGGCAAAGGGATCATCTCTCAGGACGCGTTTTGAACTCTCTTGACATCCCTGTAACGCCAGCATCTTGCTGGCTGTCGCGAGGGCATCCTGCCCTCGCCGGTGGGGGCGGGACGCCCCCACGACAGCCGCCGGGACGGCGGCGCTACGAAAAACTCACCGGAGCGAATGGCAAGTTGGTTCCAAGGTTCGCGATTATTGTTCTAGTAACCTTGCTCGCCGGAGTGGCGGCCTTCGCGTTGCCTCAATCCGCCGGTGTTCAGACCGCTTACGAGCAAGCTCTCAAACTTCTTCAAGGAGGAAGGAATGACGAAGCGCTCAAGCTGATCGATGATGCCATCGCCGCCGACAGGGCAGACGCTTCTCTCTACAACCTCAAAGGTCTCGTAGAGAGCGAACTCGGGCATGATGGCGAAGCGGAGAAGAGCTTTCGAACCGTGATCCGCCTCACGCCCAAATCAGCGATGGGTTACGCCAACCTTGGCGTTCTGCTTTCTAAAGTTGGCCGAGCTGAAGATGCGGCTGCAGCCTTTCGTGAAGCTCAAACTCTTGAACCCGGGAACTTTACTGCTCTACTCGGCCTGGGAATGTCTCTCGATGGACTGCACAAACCCTCAGAGGCGGCGGTTTATTTGCAGAGAGCGTTGAACGTTCGCCCCGGAGATTTTCAGGCGGGCTACGAGCTGGCGCTGGCGTTGCATGAAGATAAGCAGTTTGCCGCAGCGAAGAAAGTTCTGAATCAGATCACAGCCCCGCAGGACGGCGACTCCGCAGCCAAGTACTACTCACTGGCCGGGGTCGTGGCGGAAGACCTGAAAGAGTTCGGAGCTGCTGCTGAATCTTATCGTCGTGCCTACGCGATCACTCCTGGCTCGTACGAAATTTATGTGGCGTTGGTGCGCGCCATCCTTTCCGCGCGGACCGCGCCTTCGAATGGAGCCTTACCCGCACCGCCGGAGAATCTGTCGGCACCGCAGAACCTCGCTCTGGGCGTGCTTTTTAGCGGTGCCGGGGCGTACGAGCAGGCCATTCCACGATTGGAAGAGGCTTTACGTCTGGATCCGAACAATGACGCCGCGACCGCAGATCTGGCGCTGGCTTATAAGAACGCAGGCAAGAATTCCGCTGCCGTTGATCTCATCCGCCGGGCAGTGAAAGAACGGCCTTCCGCCGGACTTTACAATCTGCTGGGCGGGCTGGACGAGGAATCGGGTGACTTTGTTGAAGCCGTTCAGAGTTTTCAACGAGCCGTGGAACTCGATGCCAACAACGAACAATATTATTTCGACCTCGGCATGGAGTATCTCTCGCACTTCACTTTCGGGCCGGCGGCGGAAGTCTTCCGCGTCGGAACCCAGAAATTTCCCCACTCCTCGCGGCAATATCTTGGACTGGCATTCAGCCACTACGCGGTCCGGGAATATGCAGATGCGGCAGACGCTTTCACAACAGCACTTGAGATCGACCCGGCCTCGCCAGCAGTTTTTCAGGCCTGGAAGACCGTCCTCACCTTCCTGGCGCCCAAGGACTGGGAGCAGTTGTTGCCCCGTCTGAATCGCCTGGCAATTGCGCATCCGCAAAATGCACAACTTGCTTTCGCTTATGGAACTGCGTTATTACGTGTCGAGGTTTCAAAAGGATCGGAAGGCACTTTCGATCGGCCGCAAACTCTTCTGGAAAAGGCAGTGAGGCTGCAGCCAGATTTTCCCGAAGCGCATCTTGAATTAGGTGGGCTGTACGCGGCCAGGAAAGTGGATCAGAAGGCGGTGGTGGAATACCTCGAAGCCATTCGCCAGGATCCAACGTCGGATAGCGCGCACTACCGGCTCGCGCAGGTTTATCGCGACATGAACAAACTCGATTTGGCCACGCAGGAGCTTGGCCGCTACCAGGAGCTATCTCGCCTTCGCGAGGAAAAACTCAAACAGAGCCGCAGTGTGGTCAAGCAGTTCGTGCTCTCCCAGGGCTCCAAGCCCAGCAACTAAAGTCGGGACGCGGCAATCACTTGCTGGCGCGCGTCCGGTTCTGAACGGTTACCACCCGGCCTTCGCGATAGGAACGTTCCGCTGCGGCTGCGATAGCCACAGCCTGACGTCCATCGAACGCGTCCACCGCAGGTGCGCGATCCGCAAGGATGGTTTTCACGAAGTCCCGCATCTCATCGAGATAGCCTTCGCGGAACCGGGCCAGAAAGTGATCGACGATGTCGGTCTTGGCTCCTTCGGCTGTAAGCACCAACTCAGCGGTGTGCTGCAGGTATCCCATAATGATGGTTCCCTTGGAGCCCACAATTTCCGTGCGGATGTCATATCCGTAACCGGACTGCATGTAGTTCTCCACCGCGCCCAGCGTTCCGCGCGAGAACTTCATGTTCAGGATGGCGGTGTCGATATCGTTGAATTGCGCGGCTTCCGGAAAAACCAGAATCGCGCCATAGGCGTGGATTTCGGAAATTTCGTCGTTCATCAACCAGCGGCCCAGATCGAATTCGTGGACGGTTGAATCCTGGAAGAACATGCCATTGACTCCACTGGCCATGTAGCTGACCGGCGGCGGCGAAGGATCGCGGGCCAGCGACTTGAATAGCACGGGTTCGCCGATTTCGCCGGCCTCGATGCGCTTCTTCGCCCTTACGTTCGGTGGATCATAGCGTCGGACGTGGCCAACCTGAACGCGTGCCCCAGCTTTCGTCGTGAGGTCCAGCATTTGATCGGCTTCTTCCACCGTGAGAGTAAAAGGCTTCTCGCAAAAAATGTCCTTGCCGGCTTGAGCGCACACCCGCATCGCGGCGCCGTGGAACTTGGCCGGGGTTACAACCACGATAGCCTGGATGTCTTTTCGCTCTGCCAGGGCCTCGACGCTGTTGTAGGCATGCTCGATTTCGAGCTCGGAAGCGACCTGTTGAGCACGCTTAAGGTCGGCGTCGGCTACGGCGATCAATTGCGCTTCCGGAATCAAGCGACGAATATTCTGAGCATGCTGCCTGCCCATCGTGCCCACGCCAAGTACACCCATGCCCAGCTTCGCCATAAACAGTCCTCTATTCCTTCTTTAGTATTTGATCTTCACTGTCCCGCCAGTTTTGGCGGCCTGATAGATCGCGTCAATGATGACGATATCCCGCATGCCCTGCTCGCCGTCGGGCTCCGGCTTGCGGTTTTCCCGGATGCACTGCGAAAAATAGTCCAGCTCCAAAACGAATTCATCGATCGGCTTGAAAGTCTTGGCAAACCACTGCCCCGCAATTTTTCCGTTGATGCGCCGCTCTTCCTCGAAGGCAAATGCGGGCGACAATTCGGCCCATCCTTTGTCACCGTGAATGTGGACGAAAGACGAAAACGCAGCGCTGTAGGCCGCGGTTCCCTGCAGAACCAGGCCGCTGCGAAAATTCAGACGGAAGGCGATCCCCTCCTCTACCTCTTTATATCGTCTCCGATCGCGCACCCAGCTAACCGCGCCGCTAGCGGAAATCGGGTCCTCATCGACCAGCCAGCGGCAGGTGTTCACACAGTAGACGCCGAGATCGGTAAGTGGCCCTCCGCCGCATAGTTTGCGTGAAAACAACCACGAAGGCGACTGGTCGCCGAAGGGACGAAGCTCAGTGAAGAGCGTGTGAATCACATCGATCCGGCCCAGCTCACCCTTCAAGATCATGTTCTTAATCGCGACACTGGCCGGCTCGAAGTACTTCCGGTACGCCGTCATGAATTGAACCTTGTTCCGGCGGCAGGTCTCGACCATGTTTCGAGCCTGTTTGACTGTGGCGGACAGTGGTTTTTCGCAGAGCACATGCTTGCCCGCCTTAGCGGCTGCGACTGCATACTTTTCGTGCTCGCCGGGAGGGGTTGCAATGTAAACCGCCTCAACCTCAGGGTTGTCGAGACATTCGGCGAATTTCTCGTAGGTTAAGGCCTGACTGGCATGGAACTGTTCAGCGAATTTATTCGCCTTCTTTTGGTCTCCGCTCACGACCGCGACCAATCTCGCCTTCTTGCTGTGACCAAACGCGGGCAACACTGCGACTTGAGAAATACTTCCGAGACCCACAACCGCATAGCCGACTTGCTTGACCCCTGCCATAGATAAGTTTCTCCCGAGTTTATACGCCGAGCTCTCGCGATCGGCGTGGCTCATTCTTTGTCCAGACTTCGCAATCAGGACCAGGGTGCGATGGCGACCTTCATGGAATCCGGCGCGACAGATTTTTGCACAGCAGCTTCAACATCACGAAGCGGGAAACGATGCGAGACAAACTCTCGCAAAGGATAGTGATTCATAAAGCGAGCCATCTGGCGCATGCTGGGACCGTAACTCGCCGGTTCTTCGCCGCCGACGCCGAGAATCCGCACACTCTTCGAGCACAGATGGCGGAAGGGGCTGATGGGAACTTCGCCGAGGTCGGAGAAGTTGCCCGCCTCCACGAGTAGTCCGCCCAATCGCAGCATCTCGAGGGCCTCGGGCACCGCCTGCGGCACGCCCGCGGTTTCAATCACCATGTCGGCGCCACGGCCCTGGGTTAGGCCGCGGATAAAATCCAGCCGGTCAGCAAGATTTGTCTGCGAAGCGTTCAGCACGTAGTCAGCCCCCAGCCGCTTGGCAAACTGCAGGCGGTAATCGGATAGATCGACAGCAATGATCTTTCCCGCTCCGAGCATGCGGGCTTTCATGAGGAAGCACATGCCCAGCGGGCCCACGCCAACAACCACGACGGTGTCGTCAAAGAGAAAAGCTTCACTGGGGAAGACCGACATCTGCTTGGCCCGGTCAAGTCCCACGGTGACCGCCATGACTTCCGTGAGAACCGCGACCTCGGAAGGCAGCTCGTCGGGAACGCGAACCAGAAAGCTCCCGGGGATGATGTACATGTACTGCGACCAGCCGCCAAAAAGATGAGGCGGATCGGCGGCACTCAGATTGTTGCCGTAGTCCGTCATGTTCTGGCAGAAATAGTAGGGGAAGTCGTGCCGGCAGTAGTAACAGTCGCCGCAAGACACGTTCGCGCCCACCACCACACGGTCGCCCACGGCCAGCGGAACGCCTTCGAAATCGGTGTAGCGGCCGTGGCCTCCGATAGCGGCTACGGTCCCCACGTTTTCGTGGCCCTGAATAATCGGGAAGCGAATCTTCTTGCCGTCTCCGATTCCTGCATATTGGTTGATGTAGCCCTGGTAGGTGTGCTTGTCGGTACCGCAGATTCCCGACAACTCCATTTTCACCAGGACACAGCCCGGCCCGGGCTCCGGTAGCGCGTATTCCCGTACTTCGTACTGACCGGGTTGGACCAGCGTAGCGGCGAGGACAGATTCCCGAGACATCGCTAAGATACCTCTCAAGCGCCCTGAACTGACTTTTATGAAGCGGTAGGCAGGCTTTAACTAACCGCTTAGAAACAATATCGGCGGAGGCTGGAATCTGTCAAGACCATATCGTGCGAGCGCGGGAAACCGGAGCTCCGAACCTCAATTAATGGAATCGAGCCGCATGCGTCTCTGATCACGTTCCGTATCCTTGCGCTTCAACTCCTGGAAAATCTCCAATTCCTTGCGCGCCGCTGCGGTCTGCCCAGCGTCCCGGTACAAACTAAACAGAAGGTAGTGGGCATCCTGGTCGTCGGGATCCGAAACCACTACCGCTTGAAGCAGCTTGACTGCTTCTTCGGCCTTCCCCTGGGCGTGATAGGTTTTCGCCAGGTCGAGTTTAGCTTCGAGAAGCCCCGGCTGAGCACTCAGCGCCTGGGACAGATATTGCTCGGCATCGCCCAACTCATTGCGCTGCAAGTGGACATCACCGATGAGAAAATTGGTCATGGCATCGCCCGGCGAAATTTTCAGCTCCTCCTGAAACTCGGCCAGCGCCTGATCGAGTTGTCCGCTGTCCCGGTACAAAGTCCCCAGAGCATAGTGCAGCCCCGCCGCATCCGGCTTCTGGGCAATCGCCTTCTTGTATTCGCTGATCGCAGCCGGCTTCAGATCTTGCTGGCGCAGCATTTCCGCCCGGAGCTGGAGCATGCGGTAAGAATCGGGCGCGGCCTTGGTCAGTTGTGCGAACGAGTTTGAGGCCACGTACATAGCGGCTTTCCCCTTGAAGTAGAGAGCATCCGCGCTGTTGGGTTCAAGCTCTACCCAGTGGCTTAGCACTATCAACGCAGCATCATCCTTCTCCAGCCTCAAATAGGCCAAGCCCAGGTGAGCCACCACGACGGGATCATCCTTCATCGTCTTGTAGGCTTTTTCCAGCAGCGGAATCGCGCGATCGAAGTCGCCAGTATCGAAATAGCTCAGCGCCAGAAGGACCTGGGTGTGATCAAGGCGAGGATTGAGTTCGAGCGCCTTGTGAAGTTCGACGATCGCACGTGAGTACGCGCCCAGCATATACAGAGCGAGTCCGAGGTCAGAATGGGCTTCGGCCGACCGCGGATCGAGTTTGATGACCTGCTCATAGACCTTCTCCGCTCGATCGAATTGCTGGTCCCGGAGCGCGGCTTTTCCTTGGGCAGAGAGTTCAGCGAGATCCTGGGGCTGGGCGACCGCCGTCAGCTCAAACATCAAGCCGCAGATAAGCAACAGCCCGAGGAAGCTTAAAAATCGCGAGCCCTGGCCCCCTGATATAAGCGCTTTGAAAAGGAACCTCGGCCTTCCGATTCTCTTCGTCATCTTGGCCGCAATGCGGCGGGTCATCTCAGTTTGAATGAATGTTGCGGAGAAGAATTATATCGCATTCACGCATTGCGCCTCCGGCCGGGGACCACCCCGTTGCCGCGACCTGAATCCGAACATTCCAGCGCCTCCTCGACCAACTAGGATTGCTTCCCGATGGCCGACGAATCGAGCGTTATCCCCAGTTAGCCCAAATCCGAAACTGCCCACAACGATCCCGACCTCATAACTTCAGTAATTAGCTTTGCTCTTTATTCCCATGCCATGCTAACGGGAATCGTGCGCAGAATGAACGGATGTGAAGATGTTGCATCACCCATATCAGCCCGTCACCGGAACCACTCTATCCGGCTCTGTGCCGACTAGTGGCGCGGGGTCTCGCACGGTAGCACGCCACGGTACCCGAATACTTGCACATTCATTTGCTGCGGTATTGCCACACAGGGTGTTTGTCCAACTCCTGGTTGCTCTGGTTGTGACTCTCGGCCTTCTGAATTTCTCGGGATGTGCTGGCGGGTTCCAGGGTTACCGTTCCGTGGCTCCAACAGTTACGCGTCCAGCGAGCGTCACTGTTCCTCTCGGCCAGACCGCGACCTTCACCGTCTCCGCCAGAGGAACCGGCACGATGAGCTATCAGTGGTTTAAAAACGGAGTCGCCATCAATGGTGCTACTTCCAGTTCGTACACGACCCCGCCCACCGTCGCTGGCGATACAGGTTCACTCTTTACTGTTACGGTGACCGACTCCACGGGCTCCGTTACCAGCCTTCCAGGAACTCTCACTGTCCAGCTTCCCTCTCTGCTGGCTGGGAATCTTGTCCCGAGTTCAGCAACTCCTCCTTATAACTCGTCCGTGTTTCTGGTTCCCACTTTTACCGGCGGCACAGCCGTCATTGGTTCCACTGGCGTCGGCAGTTCCAACATCACCACTTCCGCGGCCAACGGTGGTTCCTACGCGACGCCTCTTTTGACCTCACCCACAACCTTCACGCTCACTGTTACCGATTCCAAAGGTAACGTTGTCTCTACCACTTGCCTTGTCACTCCGGGCGCAGTATCGATTTCTCCAATTTCTCCGGGCAATCAAACTCTCGCTCCCGGCCAGATTCCCTTTTCCGCCACCGCAACCGGCGGCGCTACCAACAATCTCGTGTGGACTGCCACCGGCGGAACATTCATAGGCAATGTGTGGACTGCTCCCACCACTCCGGGTACCTACACCATCACCGCCACCAGCGTGGACGAATCGTCGGTTTTCGTTACAACAACCATCACTATCAGCGGCCCCGTCATCCATACTCAACCTCAGAGCCAGCACATCTGCACCAATAGCGGACTCTTGCTTTCCGTCACCGCATCCTACGCCACTAGTTATCAATGGAATTTGAACGGCACCGCGATCCCCGGCGCCACCAGTTCGAGCTACACCGTGGCGTCTGCGTCTTCCGCCAATGTTGGAAATTATTCCGTAACCGTAACTAATGGCGTCGGTAGTGTTACTTCCACTGTCGCCACCGTTGCCGTGGGATCTTCCATCACTTTGGATCCCGCGAGTAGTGCCCTGCACCCGACCCAAGTCGCTGCCTTCTCCGTGGCCGGCCAGGGTGTTGGCTCTCTCTCTTATCAGTGGTATCAAATCCCATCGGGAGGCACGACGGGAGTTGCCATCTCCGGCGCGACTTCTCCCAACTATGCAACCCCTCCCGTAGATCTTTCCTACGATGGATCGCAATATTACGCCACCATCACTGATTCTTGCGGCCCGCTGACCAGTACCGACGCTACACTGTCCGTCACCGCTGGCAACGTGCCACCCACCATCACTACTCAACCTGTGGGACAAACTGTTTCTACTGGCGGCACGACCTCGTTCACGGTCGCGGCCTCTGGCACTCCGGCACTCTCCTATCAGTGGTATGTAATTCCTGCGGGACAAAAAACCGGCACCGCCATCGCGGGCGCAACCTCCACCACTTATAACGTTCCTGCCACATCCACCACAGCCACAAACGATCAGGATTCCTACTACGTCATCGTCACCAATGCCTACGGCCAAGCCGTATCGCAACCCGCATCACTGGCCGTTGGCAACGGCATTTTGTTGCAAATCACCGGACAACCCGTTACCCAGTACGTCGACGTCGGCGCCCCGGCCACCTATCAGGTCACGGCCGTTTCCTCTTTGCCTCTGACGTATCAGTGGTATGAAGCGGTTTCTGGGACCTCTACCTTTACTGCGATTGCTGGAGCGACCGATTCGACCTATACGCTGCCTGCTGCAGCCACTACTGACAATGGCGACGTCTTCTATGTTGTCGTAAGCAATGGCGTAACTTCGTCCGTTGTCAGCAGCTCCGCCGGGCTTTTCG
Organism: Terriglobia bacterium; assembly: GCA_963822555.1. Lineage (GTDB taxonomy): Bacteria > Acidobacteriota > Terriglobia > Terriglobales > Acidobacteriaceae > JAIQFF01. The sequence goes on along the minus strand of CAWGHY010000001.1, from coordinate 1,103,177 downwards.
TCGGACCACTCGCGGGCGTTCCCGATCTTTGCAACACCAACTGGTCCGCTCTCGGCAACGCCGTCGCTCAGCCGGGCTGCAGCTTCCAACTTGTTCCCGCCGCCAACACCCAGCATGGCGAAATTATTTGGCCAACTCTCATTTCTACTGGCAATATCCAGATTAGCTTTACCGTAACCCTCAGCAATCCCAGCGCTCTTCCCGCCGATGGCTTCACCGTGCTCCTGGCCGATCCTTCTCTTGGCGCGACGCCCACGAGCTTAGGCGCTACAGGTATGGGCCTCGGAGCGGAAGGAATTCCCGGCCTGATGTTCGCTCTGGACACGTATCACAATGCCGGCGATCCACCCGTCCCCTACATTGCCGTGGGGAGAGGCGAAACCGCGCTCTTTGAGAAACCTTGGTTCAACGTGAACACAACCATTCCTGCGGTTGTTTCTGCCAGCATGCCGATCACGCACAGCTATACCTATTCCATCGCGGATGGGCAAATGACCGTGACCATGGATGGCATCCAGCTTTTTTCCGGACCGGTTGTTCCGCCGCCGGTTGCGTATCTCTTTATCACCGCTTCCACGGGTGGTTCCTATGAAGACACCGTCATCAGCAACGTCTCAGCCACCGTTTCGGTGCCTTCAAACTAATGACATCCATCCGAGGAGAATTCGCCATGCGATCGTTGCTGCTTTGCACAGTTTTATTGCTCGCAGGCGCTTCCGCAGCGCTGGCACAGCAGGACACTTACGGCGGCGATGCCGCTGCCACTTACCATTGGGTACACGCCAATGCCGGCCCCGGGCAGTGCGGCTGCGTTGGCCTGAATGGTGGAGGGCTTTCGGGCTCATGGAACTTTCGTAGTTCCTGGTCTGCCGTCGTGGATGTCAGCGCGGAAACCAGAAACAGCCCGCCTCAGGCGAACAATTCTCTAACGCTGGTTTCGTATTTGGCAGGCGCACGCTACAAACTTCGGCAGCCCTGGCTGGAGGGAAATCATAAACCGCAGCCGTTCGCGCAAGTCATTTTAGGCGCAGCACACGCAGGAGGCGGAGAGACTGGCGTCGCCGACGGCTCCTACAAGTTTGCCACTCGCATCGGCGGCGGCATTGACGTCCCTTTAAGCGCCCATCTCGCGGTGCGCATCATTCAGATCGATTACTACCTCACCACTTTTGCCAATGCCACCAACGACCATCAAAACAATCTCCTGGTAGGCGCTGGTATCGTCTACCGCTGGTCGCGCCAGAAATAGACAAGCCGCAAAGCGGCTGTCGCCGAAATCCGATCCTTATGCCCCAATCCGGGTGCTTCCGTAACCCGACGGTCCGGGATCTTTCTCGTTTTGCCTCAATCGAGAATTCCACGCTAAGATTGCCAAATGATGAGCTTTTCCCACGAGCCGCTGAAACCGGACGAGCCTGGACTAGGGGACGCACCAGCTGAGTCTCACGGGAAGTTAGCGCTGGCTCTGGGAGTAATCGCAATCGCGCTCAGCCTGGTTCTTGGTTTGGTTTATCTAAGCTCGGCCCGCCGTCTGGAGCGCGAGGTGGCGCGGCTCAGCCAGCAGACGGAAGCTTTAAGCCAGCTGGTCGCGCGCACACAGGAGCAATCGCAGACGCTGGCTCAGCAGGCTTCGCAAGCCGCTGCCAACGCGCAGGCAGCCGCTCAACAGCGCGACTTGGCGAAGCAGGATCAATCGAACTCGGAGGCGCAGGCGCAACTGGCGCGTCAGCAGGCCGCGGCCGAGCAGCAAAAGGCAGAGCAAGCCACAGAGGTGGCTGAAGCGTATCGGCAGGAGCGAGAGGCGCAACTGGCACAGCTGCAAGACGCTCTCGGACAAATCGCCGAAACGCGTCGCACCGCCATGGGCCTGGTGATGACGCTGGACAGCAAGTCGATTCGCTTCGACTTTGACAAAGCAAACATTAAGCCGGAATATCGCGACATCCTCAATCGCATCGCCGGGATCATGATGACGCTCAAGGGATATACGATTGCGGTCTACGGATACACCGACGACGTTGGCTCGCCGACGTACAACTTGCAACTCTCACAGCGTCGCGCCGAAGCTGTCCGCGACTTCTTCGTGCAGGCCGGCATTCCCACGACAATTATGAGCACCAAGGGTTTCGGCAAAGCCGACCCGCGTGTTCCGGGCGACAGCGAACAGGCGCGTGCTGCCAACCGCCGGGTCGAGATCGGCATAGTGGATTCGAAACTCATCACGAACGGCCCTCTCGTCGTGCCCAAGTGAATTAGGCGGTACAAGTCCGGAGTAGCCGGGGAATGATCATAACTGGGAAGCCACCCACTCCTCACGTTCAACCGTCCGATCCTGAACCGCAAGAATAGAGAACACCTTCCACCCGTGCTATATTGCGAACAATGTGCCGGTTTTCTATGCAGCCAAGATGCTTTGATTCCATGTCGCCATCGTCTCCTAACCCGGCGCAAGCCCTACAGGCTGCCGTTCTCCATGAGTAGAAACGGTCTGTTTTTCATCTTTATTATGGTCGCACTCATCGGCGCAAATGCGCAGAAAAAGGCGGGCCCGGTGACCGTCCCGGCCTCCGATCCTCTTTTTCTGGGCTCCGTTCTCGACGAGACATGGGACATCAGCCACGCTGCGGCGCACGGCTACATCGACTGCATCATGTCGCTTTCCGATGTCGATCTCACCGTGGTGATGACAAAAGATGGTTCCGTAACTCTCAATTTCGATGGCAGCATTTACCCTCTCACTCAGCTCGCAAGCGCTGGGCCGATCTGGAAATTTCAGGTGGATGACGGGCCACCGTCGGATCGCATCACGATCGGCCCGGCGATTACGGCCATCAGCACTCCGTCCCTGTCCCCGGGAACGCATCGCATCAGGTTCATCCAATCCGCGAATATGAGTTCGCCGCGCTGGTTCGCGCACGATCCCCAGTTGTCACGGGTCACCGGCGTGACCCTGCCTGAAGGCGCGCACCTCGAAAAATCGAAGCGGCCCACATCGTGGTTTCTTCCCATCACCGATTCCGTTGGTGAAGGCGCGGTGAACATGAACACCACCACCGCGACCTGGAGGACGCCCTCTAGTGCCTACACCGATTCCACGAAGGCCTGGGTAGCGCTGGTTGCGGACATGCTTCACAAATCAGTCGCGGGCTATATCATCTCCGGCATCGGCATCGTGCGGGGCGGGTCGGGCGCGCCTTACGGCGCCATGAATCCCCAGGATCCGACCGGGGCCAATGATCCCTGGGACCATATTCTTGACGGTGTGCCGCGGCCATTCCGTACCGCACCCGACTTTATTATCCTCTGTGTGGGAAGCAACGAATGGGCTACCGACGCTCATACCATCGGACACGCCGAGACTCTCGACCCCAGCAGTAGCGACGCTGTGTTCCAAGCCAATATCGAAACCTTTTTCTCTCGGGTTCGCGCTCATCCTCAACTGGCCACCACGCCCATCTACGTCAGTGTGCCCTTCGGAGGTTATAAGCGCACTCCGCTATTCAAGGCAGTGATGCACTATCGCGCGACTCATGCTGGCGAAACGCATATCGAGCTTTTTGATCTCGCCTTCGGGTCGCCCGCCCTCACAACTACTGACGGAATCGACGAAACAACTCTCTTCGGCGGACTGACCAAGAATCGGCCCGATGACAAAGACACCATTCCCTCTCCACAGGCTTCCGACCGGACCCATCCGTATGGCATTGCTACGCCCGCCATCGGCAGCGTCAACGCCCACCAGCAACTCGCGCAGGTCATTTCTCCACGTCTGGCCGCGATGCTCAAGGGCGGACCGGCGCCGAAGACCGGCAAACTCGAAATAGGACCCTTGCGACTGAAGCTAAAGGACGGTATCGTGCAGCTCACCAGCGCAGCCGCCACCGGAGGATCTGCGCCCTACCTCTATCAATTTCAAAAGAGCGTCGACAATGGACAAACCTGGCTCCCACTCGGCGAGCCGATCGAAAGCATGCAGACCACTATTCACCCGATCGAGGCCTCCGATTTAAATCCCGCCCCTGGAACCCTCTATCGCATGACCGTGACCGACGGCGCCGATCCCGAATCGACCGCTCACACGGCGGCAGTGTCCGCCCACAACACAAAGCCCTGATTCCATTTGCAGTAAGCTGCCGAAACTTTTTTACTAACGTCTCGCGACCCAGGCTGATGCAACTGTCCGACGACAGAAAACTCACCAGGTCGAGAATCACAGGATGCGGCGTTATATAGGTACCTCCTGCGCCGAGTTTCTGGCGAGGCGGTTCCCGGAGTCCACGCGCAACGCGTACTACCTCATGCAGATCCATGAGCACCTGCCGCCGCAGGCCAGAAGGGAACTGAACGAAGTGGGATAAACGAAGGGACTGGAGTTCGCGAAAGGCGAGGAGGGATGGGCAGGAGTTCGATTGTGCAACCTGGCTGCACAAAGCGCGGTCGCTGCCAAAGGATCAGTTCAAGCGGGTGAGAATTGACCGGGCGGGAATCGGAACCGTGCGAAGTTATTTACTTCAAGCTCTACAAGACCCTAATTCCGGTGGTCGAGCAGGCGATTGAGACGGCAGCGTTGATGCTGGCACGACAACTCGCGCGGCTACTGCCTGGAGATGATCTGCGCAGACTCTTAGCAGGCGCGAAGCTCAATAATGAGGATACGACACGGCCGTCGCTCCGCGCCGCTATTGTCCGAATACCGTTCCTGACATGCCCCTACGTGACCTACCGTTACAGTGCCTCCCCCATTAGCCTTGGGCATTCAAAGTACGTGTGGTGTCTCGACCAATGTTACGCATCGAAAGTTTGGAGAATTGTTTTTCAGTATTTGAACTAGGATGAGTGTACCGTCATCTTTCCCCTATGCCATTACTCAAATATCAGCAACGAGCCCGCGGCGATTATGAGACCCACTAGACATCAGTCTGGCGCATTTCGCCTGGAGTTCTGGCGGGTATTCCAGAAGGCTAAGCTCAGTCTGGCTTTTGCCGCCGCTCTCGCTTTGCCTGCTCATGGAGAGAAGGCCGCGAGTGCCGATGCTTTCGTGGACAGTGTTGGCGTCAATATCCACCTGCACTATCAGGATACTTCCTATTCAAATTTTCCCAAGGTCAAGCAGGCTTTGTTGGGACTGGGCTTACGTCACGTTCGCGACGGTCTGATCGATACGACCTGGCAGGACTATTACGATCGCCACAACGAACTGGGCCAGTCCGGCATCGGGGGCATTTACACGACTTCGGTTACGCAAAGTGATCAACTGCTTATCGAATATCCTTCGCGAATGAAGGATAACTTCGAAGGCTACGAGTCACCGAATGAATATAACCTGAGCGGGGATCCCAATTGGCCCGAAACCCTGTCGAAGTTTGTTACGAGACTGAATGCGACCGTGAAGGACAATTCCAGTACGTCAAAATTCCCTGTCATCGGTCCGTCCCTGACCAGCCAGGAGGCCTTCGTCAAGATGCGCGGCGCCTGCACCTTCGATTCCGCCAACCTGCACGATTATTTCGGCGGCCATAATCCCGGCACGTCTGGCTGGGGATCGAACGGTTACGGCAGTCTCACGTGGAACCTTGCGAACACAACCGCCACTTGCCCTGGGAAGCCCGTAATCACCACGGAAACTGGCTATCAAACCGACCCTTCCCTGCTCCAGGGCATCACCGAGGAAGTGACCGCGAAGTATGTGCCTCGCGTTTTTCTGGAGCAGTGGCGAAGAGGCATCCGGCGAACCTACCTGTACGAGCTGGTTGATATGCCGGCCGGGTTTCCTGCAGGCGACAGCAAGTTTGGCTTGCTGCGGTCCGATTTTTCCGTGAAGCCGGCTTACTCCGCCCTGGTGAACCTGCTTCATCTGCTCTCTGATCCAGGGTCCTCCTACGCAGGCCAAGATTTAGCTTTTACGCTTACCGGAGACGTGGCCAATATCGATCACGTTCTCTTCCAGAAACGTGATGGCACTTTTTATCTCGCGTTGTGGGTGGAAGAACCTTCCTACGACGTAAACAGCAAGAAAACACTTTCCGTGCCGGCTCAGCACGTCGTTGTTCAACTCGACGACGCAGCCGACGTGGTGGTGCACGCTTTCGGTCCATCCGGAACGGTGCAGACTACATCGCTGGCGTCGAGTACGACCCACGACATCGACGTAACGGATTACGTCACGATCCTTGAGTTGAACGGACGCTCGAAGCTTCCAGTTCCGCAGGCTCCGGTTATGCTCACTCCGGTTGTGCACTGATTGCGACTAAGCCGGAACTTTGCTGAGCAATGAACTCCTGCTGCAACACCCTGGCATATACCGCCTCGACTCGTCGGGCTGTGCGCTCCAGGGTGAAGTAGTCTGTGACCCGCTCACGCGCCCGTGCCCCCATCTCCTCCGCCCGCACTGGATCGCGAAGTATCTGGCAGATCGCCTCGGCCATCGCCGCTGCGTCCCCCATCGGGACCAAAATTCCTGTCTTGCCATCTTCTACAATTTCCGGAACACCGCCGCCGTTGGTCGCGATCACGGGTTTGCCCGCGGCCATTCCCTCGATAATAACCTGACCGAAAGGCTCTCCTTTTGTGGACGCGTGCACTAGAAGATCAAGTTCTGCGATTGCCTGTTCAACATCTTTTCGAAAGCCGGCAAATTCAACTTTGTCCGCGATTCCCAACTGCCCCGGCATGAGGCGGACTTCCTTTTCGTATTGTGATTCTCCAAACAACGCGGAGCCGATAATCGAAAATCGCGTCTTCGGAAAGCGTTTCGCCATCAATGCTGCCGCCTGAATGAATACGTGCTGCCCCTTCCAAGGGGAAATTCGCCCCACCAGCCCGACGTAAAATTCCGACCTCGTACCACTGCGCACCTGCATCGGCGGTACGCTGGTTCCGTCGTGCACGACAGTCTCCCTGCCGTTCGACTTGCTGCTCTCCGCAAGCGCAGCCTCTTGCCCTTTCGATTGCGGACGAAGCGTGCGTAACGTAGCGGCTGAATTCGCAATTACAAAAGTCGGAATCAGGCGGGACAGCAACCTGAAAGCCCGCACCACCGGCTTGGGCAGGTAATCATCGTCAATTCGATCCCGCACATGCCAGATGACGGGGCGAAGAGACAACCGCCCCGCCAGACCTCCGATAATATCCGCCTTCAGCGAGTTCGTGTGCACCAGATCGATATCGCGTTCACAGATGAAGCGCGCTAACCTGCCCACGTAAAGCAAAACGCTCCACGCGTCCTTCAGCCGAAGCAGGGTGCCTATCCCCAGCTTGTCTTTCTTCTGCGTCAGCACTTGCGCTGGCAGGGGTAGTACATGGGTCTCGGCAAACTCCCGCAGTCTGTCAACCAACGGCCCTTCGGATGCCAGGACCACAATGGGTTTCACTTTTGCCGGATCGAGATGCCTTACCAAATTGGCCAGCGCGATTTCCCCGCCCCCGAGCGAGGCGGTATGGTCAACGAAAAGTACGCGAATCTGTGCGGCGCCAGCCTTCACCGCTTGGGCTCGGCCTCCCCGCGAAAACAAATGCGGCAATAGATAAGATAAGTTCATTGGCCACTACCCTGCGTCGCGACTCGCGCCTTCGACTGCACCGCCGCTGGGGACACAGAAACTCCTGGAATTACGGACAACCACCGCCGTGCCGGTATCTCCACCAAGCGCTCCACCGCTAGCGAGATAAAAACCAGCACGGGCACGAACACAACAAATTGCCACGCTGCCACTGTGTTGGTCTGAGGCGGCAACCGCCGGATGAGGTTCGTGGCTGCCTGCCAGTAATGCCAGATGGGAGCTTGAATGATATACATCGCGTAACTGGCTTGGCCGAGCCGGTTAAGCGTGTTTCCTCCGATGATGTGGGTGACCCGGTTTACGTCTCTGGTGAAGAAGATCACCACAGCCGCGAACAAGGGAGCGATGCCGCCCGCGACAAAAACCTCAATCCAGGTGCTGGGCCAGGCCGCGGCGATAACGATCACTCCGATCACCGCAGCGATCGACAGCCTGCTTGCCGTTTTCGGAGAGACTTTCTTCCACGGACCAATAAAACGTGCCGCCGCTATGCCCATGACGAAAAGTGGCGTCCACAGTAACGGGCTGTTGCGTAAATATCCTTCCCAGGTCGATCCCGAAATCAGCCCAACCTGATAGCTGCTCACCACCGCGACCGGCAACAGCCACGTAATCAGCCCAAGAACCAGAGTCTTTCGGTTACTCAGCTTGATCATGCGGGCGCCGGCCAGTGGAAATATCAAATACATGAACGCTTCCACTGAGAGCGACCAGCTGGGTCCGTTCCAGGCCTGCGACAGCGGCGTCCACGCCTGCAGCATGAAAGAGTACAGCAGCGCGCTGAGCACTAAAGTCTTGCTGTTTGATACTTCCAATGGCGAATGAATGACGTATTTATCAAGAGCCAGCGGTACAAACAGAAGGAATCCGACCATGTAAGCCGGATAAATGCGGGTGAAACGCGACCAGTAGAATGCTCCAACGTCGCCCACTGACGCTCCGGCACTTAAATAACGGTGCGCCAGCACGAAGCCCGAGAGGATGAAAAAGAACCCAACCGCGGCTGGACCTTCGCTGATCAGATTGCGAACCACCACCGGACAATGCTCGTAGCCCTCGATCAGCGGGGCGTAGTGGTAGAACACGATGGTCAGTGCGGCAATAAATCGAAGCCCATTTAATCCCGTAAACATCTTGGCCCTTGGTGATGACACGGCCCCTCTCCGTGGAATCCAGCTGGGAGAGAGGCATGGCGAACGCTATGGTTTCAGGCACCGGGACACCTCATGATCGACGGGGAACACGCAGGTCTCAGGCAATGGTCGGTCTGGAACGATCAGAACAACAGATCGAAGTTTCGGGCTTGTCCACCGAATTTGAAATGCATATTGCGCAACGTTGGTGAGGTTGAGCCACGCGGCGCTAGGCGCCTGCATGGCGGTGTTTGCGAGGTATCCATTCGCGCAGTATCAGCAGAGGTCGCAGGAGGAACGGGGCTAGCGTCACGCATCGGAGCAGCCACCAACGCACCCCGGCAATTCCTGGCCATGTGTCTCGTGCATTGATCAAATCCTCGCCAGCGTTCTGGAAATCTCGTCTTCTGAGTAGCGCCCCGGCACGGCTCGCCAAAGAAAGCGCTAAGCACTCTTTTCGCTGGGCCTCTAGTCGCTCATCGGAGAACTTATAGCCGCTCCAGACAACGACGAGAGCGTGACGATGTCTCAAATCGTCTGAACTGATCTGACTGTCGTGAAGTCGATACCTTACCAGGGAGTCAGCAGCGTAAAAAAGCTGCCACCCGGCCATCGCAACATCGATGAACATAGTGATATCCGAAACACTAACGTCAGGCCACGGCCTCTTGTTACTCGCCAGCGCGCTCCGGCGAAAAAGAGCGGCCGAAGGCAGCATCATCATGAAGTTCGGAGTAAGGAAACCTCGCAGAGGATTGGCCTGAATGCCCGGCTCCATTCGAGCCGGGCGAAGACCCAAAGACTTGCCATCGGCGTCGATCTCGGAAGTCCCGCACAACACAATGCCCACATTCGGGTTTCTGTCCATGACCGCTGCGGCCTTTGAAAGGTAATCGACCTCCCAAATATCATCGTCGTGGAGGAAAGCTACGTAATCGCCAGAACATAGGTCGATAGCTCGGCAATGATTACCCGCGAACCCTCGGCGCGCGGGATTCGGATAATAACGAACCCGAGAATCTCCAACGGCGTCCACGACTTCTCGCAAATCTCCTCCGCTATCATCCGTAACCACAACGTCAAAGTCCGCGTAGGATTGAGAGAGAGCACTTCGGAGCGCTTCACGAAACCAGGGTGTATTACGAGTTGCAGGCATACAGACCGAAATCTTTGGCTCTCGATGACCTGAGTCGCGTGCCTCAGTCTCGGAGACTCCCGAATTCACGCCAATAACTTCAATGTCAGAGTGCATGATGCTTCCTTAAGCGACCCGTTTCTTTTGCAGCGCTGCCGGGCGAAACGATGTGCGCGTCGCCAGCCCGATGCCCCGCAGGACGTCCGACGCTCCGTGACCCTCCCAGCAGGCTTTGACGAGCCGGCCAGCCACCGGGGCGGTCAACAGTCCATCCCACCAGCTCATAATTCCCCACAGCAGCCCGTCCATAGTGTGCACCGCTCCTGCCAGTTGAGCCGCGGTCTTTGCGTTGCTTGTGAACGAACTCGTAACCGCGTGGCCGGACCGAGCTTCCATTCGAGCTAATGGCTCTTCCAAAGCGTCAAGCACTCTGTGCCACGACATGCTGGGAGAAACCGTCATTCGTGCCGCGCTCCCAATGCTTCGGCGGAGCGCGGCAGAGGCCCAAAGGTTTTGAAGCGCATGGGTCAGCGCTTCGACATCTCCGATTGCAGCGGAAAAGCCGTTCTCGCCATCGACGATGGTGTGCGGCACCAGCCCTACACGAGTCGCTACCACCGGTGTCTCGCAGGCCATCGCCTCCATCACCGTGACTGGGCCACCTTCGACGCGGGCCGTTACCAGGTGGACATCGATACTGGAATAGAAAGCTGGCAGCGAGCTATGGGGAACGAATCCGGTATAGTTGGCGGAAATGCCCTTTTGCTGAAACTGGCTGACTTCGGCGTCCCAGCCCAGACCGAGAAAGCACACGTGCAGCTTCGGCACGTGGTCTCGCACTTTCCGCAGCACCAGTTCGAGAGTGCCCAGTCCCTTGCGCCCGTGGTCAAAATTACTGGTTTTGCTGCCGACAACCCCGATCACGAACCCATCGCGCCGCATTCCAAATCGGGCGCGCTGGCGTTCCACCTTGCGAAAGAATTGGGCATCCACTCCGTGCCGAACCACCGTGACACTTGCCTCCGGACATTCATCTTCGATTGCAGACTTCCACTCGGGAGTGCAGGCAATGAGTTCGCTGGCTTCTTTCGCCGCCGCCAGAATCGACGGATTCCAGGAAGTTATGTGATGCAGCCAGAAGATCGCAGGAGGCAGCGGAACTGAACCGGCCGCTGCGCGCAAGAGCGTAAATGTCTTGTCGGCAAGCGGAAAAATGAAATCCATCTCCGGAATCAGCGCCTTCACCAGGTCAGGCCGCAGCCGGATCACCTTTTCTGTCAGAATCCAAAAATCGTATTTATCTTTGAATCGTTCGATGATTTGCGTGGCCATCTGCCCGACAATCCACGAAGCCACATTCGGCAGAATCAGAACTCGAGGCTTACGGCGGCCAGGCGTTCTGACCGCCCGCGTCTCCCGCAGGTTCACCGTCGCGTCTTCAAGCTGATCAATCGTTTCCATTTGACCCACTTACCCTCTCCCCCATGCCACCCCGGCCATCTCCTCTTGGACTCCATCCTGCTCGGCGATAACCCTTTCGTCGCGGGCATGCCGGCAACCTGCCAGGTACATTCCCGCTAACATCCAAAACATCGCGCCCGTAACGTTCACGAAGATATTGCCGCTGACGGTTTGCACCAGGATCGCGATCATCGCTGCTTTCGAGATGTTCAGAAATTCGTCCCGCTCCCCTAAAGGATGCTGCGCTCGGAAGAACAGAGAACAAATGCCGGCGGCGAAGAGGATGCTGCCGACCCATCCCAGCGAGAAAATAGTGATCAGGATGCCGCTGTCTACCGCCATGCCATGGGAAACTTCCATGTTGCTCTTGAGCCCGTGTCCGAAAGGACTTTCGATCGCATCGGTACCCAGAATTCGATACATGTCCAAGCGGGTTTCGAAGCTTTCGTCTCTCCCTAACTCTGAAAATGTTTTCATCCGGTCGCTGGCCACCGGAGCTATTCGTGGATCACTGATCACAGGCACGAGGCAAATAACAACCAGTGCAATGGACAGGACCGTCCGAATCACCACGCGAGGCTTCACACTTTTTAGTATCCAGACCAAACCTACAATCCAGCTCAACCATGCCGTTCGCACGATCGAGAGTAAAAGAGACGTGTAGCCGGCAATCGCCGCCGGCAACTTCAGCGGCGAGCGGACGGCAAAGAGTAAGAGCAGCCCCACCATCATTGTGTTGGCAAACGGCCCGGGAGCATTCATTGTGCTCCATACCCGGACCAGCAGAGGCTCGGGGGATCCAAAACTCCCGCCGTTGGGAGTTAGGTTGACGCTCTCCAGCCAGTACCGGTCCCATTCGGACGGCGCAAGAAACTGACAGATTCCGTAGACCCCTAAAATTAAAACGCCCCACACAAATGTTTTGAGGATCGCCGCTTTATGTTCTTCGTACCGCTCCCAATTCAGGTAGATGTGGAGCCCGAACAGAAGAGGGCAGAGCCAGTTCAGCAACCCAAACACGGTTTCAGCAGAGTGCTCCAGCAGAAAACCCACTGCGAAGCCGTACAAAGTAGCCGCGCCACAAAGAATGAAAACCGGCGGGATATCTCTCCAGCTTTTGCCATCCTTCTTCAGCAATGCCAGACCTGCAACCCCGTTCACCAGGAACGGAGACAACAAAACGAAGTTGGGGTCGATCCATCCGAACCGAAAGTCGACAAGCCGTCTTACCAGGGGCACAAGAAACCAAACCCATAACGAAAACTGCACGTACAGAACTGGCTGCCGCACATACAAAATCAGCGCGAACAATAAACTCAAGGCGGGTATGGCGAGGCGAAGCAACGATCCGTTGCCCATGTACCACAAGACCGCGAGCATCGCCACGCTCGATACGGCGGCAACTCCGTACCCCGATTTCCGCCGCGGCACAGGAATCTCTCGCGCTGGCAGGACGGGGAATGTGGAACTTCCGATCATGACGCTCGAGCCCCCGCCAATGCCGCCAATCCGTGCCCCGAGGACGCGCCGCTCACAGCCTCTACCGGCGCGCCGATTCTTCTAAGGAACGCGTGGAGGCGGTCGTAAAACACGGGCACACTGAAGCCTTTCGCATGCCTCCTCAGGTCAGACGAAGACCATTGTTGCTTTTCAAAAGCTTCAATGGCCTCCCCGAGCGATTCCGGAGTCTGTTGATCGAAGAAAAGACCGGTGCTGTTTTCGACGATTGTCTCGAGCGCTCCCCCTGCCCGATAAGCGATGGTCGGCCTGCCTGCGGCAGCCACTTCCAACGGGGCCATGCCGAAGTCTTCCTCTCCAGGAAACAGCAGGGCACGACAGCGAGCCGCGTGATATTCAACTTGTTCATCGGAGGCGTAGCCAAGAAACTTGACCGTCGGTCCTGCCATCGCCTCCAGGTTCTCCCGGTCCGGGCCGTCACCGATCACCAGCAGTTTCTTGTCGCGTTCACTGCAAATCTTTACCGCCAGATCGACCCGCTTGTAAGACACCAATCGCGACAGCACCAGGTAGTAGTCGTCGGGTCGTCCGGCGGGACGAAAACGCTCAGTATCGATGGGAGGATGAATCACTTCGGCAGACCGGTGATACACCCTCTTTATGCGATCCGCCACCGCCCTTGAATTCGCGACAAAATGATCGGGCTGGCGTGAAGCTCTCTCATCCCAACGCCGCAACTCGCGGATGAACATCGGCAACAAAGCTCGCTGGCTGAGACCGAAAGATTCGCGATTGGCATAGTTTTGATAGCTCCAGGCCCAGCGCATCGGCGTGTGACAGTAGCAGACGTGGATCGCATCCGGCCTGGTCCTTACTCCTTTGGCGTATCCCGAGGAGCTTGAGATCACCAGGTCATACGCCGAAAGGTCCATCGAACCGACTGCGAAGGGATAAAGGACAAAATACAAACGGTAGTAGTCCCTGATCTTGGGCAGCCGCTGCATCCATGACGTCCCGACTGGGATGCCTTGCAACCTGGGGGGCATGCAATCTGGCAAGGCAATAGTCGCGAAAAGTGAAGCATCGGGAAGCATGCAGCAAAGCTCTTCCGCGACTCTCTCGGCTCCGCCCAGCTGCGTGAAATAATCGTGTACGACTGCGATTCTCATTTCGTCCTTTGCTCGAGTGATCGTCGTTCTAGGCTGCGCCCGAACGCTTCAATACTGCGGTCACGGTTCGGGCCAGAATGCGCAGGTCTAAACCCAGCGACCAATCGTCGATGTAGCTGAAATCAAACTTGATCCATTGATCAAAAGTGGTATCGCTGCGTCCGCTGACCTGCCACAATCCGGTAATGCCGGGTTTTACGCTGAATCGCCGCATCAGCGTGGCTTCGCTGAAAAGCGAGACGTCTCGGATGGTCATGGGACGCGGGCCCACCAGGGACATGTCACCGGTCAACACATTCCATAGTTGCGGCAGCTCATCGATCGAGGAGACGCGCAGTATTCGTCCGACCGTGGTGACGCGCGGATCCCGTCGAATTTTGAATATGGGACCAGCCGCTTCATTCTGATCTTCCAGCTGCGCCATCAATTCCGGAGCATTCATGACCATGCTGCGAAACTTGCACATGGGAAACAGACGGCGGCGAAGACCGTACCTTTCCTGAATGAAAAAGACCGGACCCTTGCTGGTTGCTTTGATTGCGATTGCAGCCAGCAGGAATATTGGCGAGAGAAAGACGATGCCAACTAGTGCCCCGACCAGATCCAGCAAGCGCTTGATCGCCTGGGTAGCCACGTAGTGTTCCTGTCGCGGTGCCAGGTCGATAAACATTTCGGGCTCGTTTATCGCACGCTGCTTGAGCGTGGTTACATAGAGGTCTTGCATGTAAACCACGTCCACTCCAACCTTTTCTGCGATCTCGATCCCTCGTTGAATGCTGTCGTAGCACGCTTTAGTGGGAAGGGCGATCAATAATTCGTCCACAACATTGCGCAGCAGAATGTTGTCGAGTTGATCGATGGTTCCGAGATAGCGGTCGGCCACATCGGGCGGCATCTCGCTTACGTCGCGGTCATCGACAAACCCAACCAGGTTGACCGAAGAGTGATAGCGGGTTCGAATCTGACGCCATGCCATCCCCGCCTTTCTTCCGCTACCCAGGATCACCACCAGCCGCGGGTTGCGTGACGCTAGCCACAACTGCAGGCTGGTCCCTCCCCACAATCGTAATGTTTCGAAAATGACTGCAGTGATAAAGAAGACGACGGCAATGTGGATCGCTGGGCCTTTAGTGCGGGAAATTAAGAGGTAGAGAGCCAGCAGGCTGGTCATCATCGCACAGGCTTGGACGGTATGCTTGATGTCCCGAAACAAGTCATGATGCGCCACGCGATACAAACCCAGCACGCTGAAACAGAAAGTCCAGGTCAGCACGAAAACCGCGGCAAACATCGCATTCAAGAGCGTGACGCGCATCTCCAGAAAATGACCTACATTCCCCACTGGAATGCGTCCCAAGTTCCCATAGACGGCGGAAACGAGCACCAGCGCTAAGGCGCACAGCCCATCGAGGCCTGCCATAATCCTGTGCGAGTTTGGTGTCCGGCTTTTCACAACTACCTCCCCAGTGTCACTCTCAAGTGGTTCGCTAATCGCATAGACATAGCGACGATGGTCAGCGTCGGATTCGCATAGCCCGACGTCGGAAATAATGAGCTGCCTGCTACAAAGAGACCGCGCGTGCCAAACACCTGGCAATCTCGGTCCACCACACCTGTCACCGGCGAATCGGACATGCGCGTTGTGCCCATGTGATGAAAGCAGTCCGACACTTTTCGCTTCCAATCGCTGCCCGGTTCATCCAGCCAGGCCTCGGGTTCCACCTCCGCCAGTCCCAGCCGCTTAAGCTCCTGGCCGACTACATTGGTCATGACCCGCATGGTGTGGCGCTCGCTGGAATTCACTCTCCAGTCAATCCGCGCCTTTCGCAGGCCAAAGCGATCGCAGTCGGAAGAAAGCGATACTCGGCTGTCGCGATCAGGTTGCTGCTCGGTGTGGCACTGCAGTCGAATACGGCAACTCTTGCCCAGGGGCGATTTACCCAGAAAGAATCGACGGCTCGCGGCCTGCGCGACATCTGACAGATTGGTCACAATATTCCGGGCGTGACGCCCCGGGTTGCGGGGGACCCTGCGTCGACGAAGCGCTCGATAGAGCTCTCTTAGTGAAGAGAGCCCCGACTCTTCGGGCTGTTCAAAAACCAAGTGAGAAGTGCAGTTGAGAGTTCGTTCACTCCGCTGTATAGCAAAACCGAGCGGAAATTTCGGAAAGTATCGCAACCCGCGCCGGTAATGCAGAGCGAACAGCTCATTCAAAATGCCCACTGAAGTCGTCTTTAGGTTCGCAGTGAAGCCGTTAGGGTGGTCCTGCAGGAATCGCCCCACCAGGTCTTTGTCATTTCCCAGACCCTGCCTTTTCGCGCGATTCGAAAGCAGAAGAATTCGAGCGTTCTCGATTCCTCCCGCGCATAAGACCACTGTCTTAGCCCCGACGCGAGCGCGTTTCCCGGTATTGCTGACGATCCTGATGGCTTGAACATTCTGGCCGCTCTCGCAAGTTTCGATTTCGGTTGCAAGCGCGTGCAACAGAACTTGCACCCGCTCCGATTTTTCCAGTCTGCGTTTGTATAGCCTGCCAAAATCTTGGACGGGACTATAGATCGTGAAATGGATCCGCAGTTGGTCGGATTTCCACGCCGGCACGGGCACACCCAGTCTTTGATAAACGCGCTCGTCGTAGTCTTGACCGTGAATACGGAAGAACTCCTCGGCTCGGTCGTACCAGGACTCAAGCTCCTCGGCATGAATCGGCCAGCCGCTGTGACTGACCCACGGCCTCTGCTCGAAATCGATAGAATCTAGCCGGATGCATTGGCCGAACCACAATTTGGTGGTTCCTCCCAGTGCGCGGGCTCTGCCGGCGGTCAATCCCTGATAGGCAAGACCCGTCACCTCGCCGGCATTCAAATCCTGATCGTCACCTTGCGGGCTGATCCCACCGCTCTCCAGAAGAATCACTGAGAGATGGCTGTCGCTCAGCTCGTGTGCGAGAGTAATTCCTGCTGCCCCAGCTCCCACGAGGCAAACGTCAGCCTCAAACTCCGCATTGTTTTCGATGGCTTGAAGGTCGAGAATCATGGCGAAATACTCATGCGCACTGAAGAGCTGAAGGCTCTATGAAGGCGCAGACTAGTTCTTTCAGTGCCACGAACTGTTCTTCAGAGAATCTCCTGTCGCCTATGAGCGCGGCATTCTCGCGAATGTGGCTCTCAGTTTGCGAGGAGAAGAGAACGACCCCGGCCGGGTTGTCTCTCATTGCTGCGGCCAGCAACAGAGCTCCAACCTTCGTCTCACTGGAACAGTCGAAACCGAGCTTGCTGGACCACCGACTGCACAGCTCCTGATTCGACTTAAGACTTTCGGTAAGAAAGCGGAACCTTTCACCCAGAGCAGAATGCGTAATCAGGATCTTGAACGCGTTCTCGCGGGAAATTATCTGCAGCGTATTGTCGAAAACATTGCTCGGAAATTGGGCTACTTCCCCGCTCAGTACCTGATGCGACGTTATCGACACGGTATTGTCAGCGGTCGTGGCAGTACCGTAACGACGGATAAGTCCTGCCTGTTTCGCGCCCTCGAGAAAATCGATCAACTCGGGCGTGATCTGCTCGGGTGATATCTCGTGCATCAGAAGTACATCCACGTAATCCGTGCGCAATTCGCGAAGACTGTTCCGCAAGGTTTGTCGGCATTCACTAACCGTGAAGTTGCCCGTTGACGTCATTTTTTCGGCGCGTCGCCGTATCGTTTTTCGTAATTGCGGAATGACCGCGACCGCAGCCCGGGCGGCAGATTTCTTGATTTTCAAGCCCAGCGACCGCCTGGGAGGCGCAATCCCGAATTTGGTTGCGATCGTCACACCTTCCCGACGGCCCTGCAGAAATCGTCCAAGCACGCTCTCGGCTTCTCCGTAACCATAGAGAGGAGCGGTATCGAAGTAGCGGATGCCGGCCTCGAAAGCTGTTTCAAGAATGGCTTCAGATCTCCGTCGGCCGAGTCGGCCGCCCAGGTTGGCACACCCAAAACCCAGGGGAGTCGTGCCCATTGGGGATGAGAACAAATTTACCGGCATCAAAGTTCTTCCCGTACCGCTGCATCCTGAATGGCTGGAAATCGAAATTCGGCGCTCTGGCGATCCGAACGCTGCACCGACGCAACCCTTTGCAGTGTCGTCTCGTACACTTGTTCCAACTGTTGCGCCACTCTGTCCCAAGTCATGGTCTTTTCCACCAGCGATCGGTTGAACCGTCCCATGGCAACCCGTTTTTCTGGATGCTGCAAAAGATCGATCAAGGCCGCGGACAGAGAGGCGACATCCCCGGTCGGTACTCTGTTCCCGCCTTCCTCCTTCACCAGATAGGGCGAACCACCCGAGTCGGTGACTACCAACGCTCGCGCACAACTCATGGCCTCGATGACAGTGGTTGCGTACGGCTCCCCGAACGACGGCAAACAATAGACTGGAGACTCTCGATACAACAGTGGAGCCGTCGAGCGTTCCTGCTTGCCCAGGAACTCTATTTTGTCGGCGCAGGCTAACCCGGCCGCGCGCCGTCTAGCCTCGGCTAATTCCGGGCCTTCACCGGCAATTTTCAACCGGCACTCTGGAACTGCGCGAGCAACCGCAGGAAAAGCATCGATGACAGGGAAAATTCCTTTTCGTCGGCCGATATTCGCGAAGAAAAGAATTGATGGCTTCTGCTGCTCTGCCAGCAGCCTCTCGGAAGAATCCCAGTCTGAAGCTGGCGAGAACAGACCGGTATCAACGCCATGAGCCAGAAAGTGAATTCGATCCTGTACCGCTTCTGGGTTGGACAGCCGGTTAAACGCTGCAGGTGTGGTGAGCAGCAACGCATCCGCCTGCCGCTGTTGAAAGTCCGAGATTTTCTTGCGCGCTTGTGACAACAATTTCGAAGTCCACTTCGCTTGTAACCCTGACTGCACTGGCTCTTCAGGCCAGCGCGCCACATAAGTGCCCAGAACCAGAGGCACGCCACATCCGGCCAGAGAAAGACTCATACCGGAAAACACAGGGTTTAATTGGTGAATCAGATCAAACCGAGCTCGCTTCGTCAGCTGGCGAAATAATGAGCGCACCCGCCACATGTATTCGATTCGAGAGGTCATCGATTCCGGCCGTTTCATCCTGATCGGATAAATCGTGACATTAGGATGAATTGGGTTCTTCAACTCAACCCGGACAGCCGCAACATGCAACCGGTGCCCGCGCCGAGCCAGGTTGGAAATAAAGCCGTGCGCGATCAGACCGTCGCCATGCGAAATGTAGTCCGTCAGCAAATCGGAACAGTGCGGGATAAAAATATTCAAAGGATTCATCGTTCCATCGCCTCGCTTGCGACAAGACCCGCACGAATGGGTTGTTTCAGTCGCCGGGCAACTGCAGAGAGCAGAAAGCTCAGGTCTTCCGCCTTCGGTAGCAGTCGCGGCACTTCCAGCCGGAGGAACAACGGGAAACTGACCAGCACAAACCCCAACCGGCTGATGGTGGACAGGAGTAGTGCAAAACCCGCGCCCACAATGCCGAACTTCGGAACCAGCACCAACATGAGCGGCACCGTGAGCGCCAGTCCTATAATTTGCAGGGCTGTCACAACTCCTGGACGGCCCAGTGCCATAAATGCTTGGGCCAGCACCAGCGTGGCGCCTGAACAAATAACCTCGACCACCAGAATGCGCAGCACGGTCGTCGCGCTTCGATACTCGGCTCCATACAGCAGCGCCAGAACTTGAGGACCGACCAGCGCAACTCCGCTTCCAATTAAAGTTGTGAGCACCGTGCTCATTCGCGCCGCGCGACTGGTCATCTCAATAACTTCCCGGGGGGAGCGACTGACGGCCCGGGGAAACAGGACCATCACTACGGATGCGTGGAAAGCGTTCAACATCCGGGAGAGGCTGAGCGCCACCACGTAGGTGCCCATCATCCCCGGAGCAAGTAAGCGCACCACCAAGGCTTGATCGACATAAACCGCCATGGTGCCGCAGAGATCGATCCCATAAGAACGAATTCCATAGGAGAAGAGCAGCCGGGAGGATTCTCGAAAAGACACCAGCGTCGGTCGAAACACTCTCCACAATCGATTCAACATCCATCCCACCGGCGCGATTCCCACCGGCACATATGCGATGGCAGCGCTGTAGGGCGTCATCGAATGCGTGATGAGAAGTCCTATCAGACCTATCAGGGTCAATATCGGCGGCCAGAGCAGTATCTTGTTGGAAGCCGAGAAGTCGCCGATGCTTTCCAGGGCGGCTCGTCCGGTGAGCAGAAGAGATGCCACCGTCGTATTAATAAGTAAGAATATCCGCGCGAACAGAATGACCTTCGCGGGATACTGGGGAATCCAGGAGGAAATAAACACGATCCCCAACACCATCCCGACTCCACTTGTGAGAACCGCAAGCAGTAGAGCTGCACCCAGAAGCTGCGACTGCCGCTCCGGATTGCGCTTGAGCTGAAAAGTCAAAGCACTCGGCACTCCGAGAGTCAACGCGCTGGCCAGAAAGATGGGCCATAAGATCATGGCTGCAAGCTCGCCGCGTCCCTGAGGTTGCAACGCACGTGCTGTGATGATCCCGGTCACAGCATTGATCCCAATGATGGCGACCTTGGTCGTAACCGACTGAACCACGGCCGCGAGCGGACTGATCTTCCTTGCCTCAGTCGGGCGATCTGGGCGATTTTCTGGAGGCAATAATTCTGACTGCTCAGTCGTAGAAGACACCAGTAGCGGGATGTCCTCGCCCAGGTAGCCCAGGTTAGAGGCAGCAGCTGTCGCCGCAGTTTCTCCTGAGCTGCCGACGATGAGTCCAACCGCGGACTCTTCGTGGCCTCTTTCCCGGTTTCTGCTGACAAACGTCATATCTGTGATAACCAGCCAGCGCGACTACGGAAGCCCTTGTAGGGGATTAATGAACATGCCGAGGTTCAACACCTTTACAAATCTCGATATCTTCTCGATCTTGTTACGAGGCACCAACAGCATGTCGCCCGCTTCCAACTGTGCATCCTGTTCCAGTTGGGCCGTCTGGTGGATATTAGTGAGTTTCAGAATCTTCACTTCCGCAGTGTCTGTATTGATCTTTCGAAACAAGATAACCTGACCGGAATGTGCGCTTTCCTTGAAACCACCTGCGAGAAGGATGGCCTGCAAGGCGGTTGTATTTTCCCGGAGATCGATCTTTCCCGGACTCGACACTTCACCGGCGACGACGATGTAGGGTTTCTGGAATTCCCGCAGAACCAGGTTTAAATCAGGATCGTTCAGATGTGCCTGCGCTTTCTGCACAATCAGGTCGTGCGTCTGCTCCATCGTTAGATCGCTGACTTTCACATTGCCGATCAAGTTCAGATTCACATAACCATCGGGGAGCACAGTTACCGCCTGGTTCAGTTCCGGCGTGTAGCGATATTGGAGTTCAATGACGTCTCCTGGGCGTAACGTATATCGCGGACGTTGTCGCAGTTCTTGTCCCAGGACGTAATTCCCCACCAAGAGACTCAGAAACATTAAAGCGATCACTCTCTTCATAACTTCTCCCGCAGTCTTGCTCGCAGACTGCTATACACCGATTGACTCCATTTTGCGATGCAACCATCCCGGAATAACGTAGGTTCTCTTGTTCAGCACATGACCCATAATCCGGCCACCCGCATTCTCGATAGTTCTCTCCGCATAAAGAAATTGGCTTCTCTGCGTGCGGTTGGCTTCGACGACCAGGACGATTCCATCCACTAGCGGCGCAAGGATGGCAGCCTGCTGGCCCTCTCTCAGAGATGGGCAGTCGATGAGAATGTATCGATATTGCTGGCGCAACCTTTCGAGAAATATGCCCAGGCGAGAATGCATGTTGTGCCAGTTGTCGTAAGAGCCATCGGGCCTGTGCCGTTGCCACAGATTCCCCCTGCCCTCCAACTCCATTTCGGAATCGTTGAGCGCCTCCTCATCCATCGACATATAGCGGCCATTCAGCAACATGGTGAACCTTTCGCCCCCTTGGTCAAGCGCCGAGGCCAAGGCGTTTGTAATGTGACTGACTCCGGCTTGGGGATGCGCGGACGTCAGTGCCACCACAAACCCGCGGGGGTTTTCTTCACCCGGGCTTTGAAAGATTTTGGATAACAACCCGTCGCATACCACGCTTAGATCTGCACCTGACACATTTCACCTCCCTGTTTACTGGTACGAAGCAAAATCCGGCGGCCGTCGGGTACTCACCACCATGGCTGGAAGAGACCGTTCCAACCCGAGCACTGTTCCTTCGACTCCGCGTCCCAGTCGCCCACAATCCGCAGAGAGCGTCGCTAGAACGGGATAACGCGTTGCCTCATCCAACTCTCGTGGAGTCGCCACGGTGTTGCGTCCTGCCTCCGCGACATACACAGCACATAGCCCCAGAAAGAGAGCCGTCATCGTTCCCAACAATGCGTTCATAAGTGGTTTAGGACGAGCCGGCACGTAAGACCACGTGGGCTGCTGGGCGACGACCACGTTCATCAAGCCACGCTCATCCATTGCATCCGCGATCAAAGACTGGTCGCGCTTCTCCGCGTACAGTTCATAATTCGCCTTCCTTTCTTTTACTTGCGCTTCCAGATTGTTGAACTGAACGTCGAGTGCCTGCAGATCTCCCAATCCGTCTTTCAAATTCGACAATTGCACCGCTACCTCGTCCCTCCGCGCCGCCGCCGCACGCCGGCTCAGGTTGGCCTGCGAATGTTCTGCGCGGAGCTGCTGCCAGAGAGGATCGATGTCGGTAGTCGTCTCCAGGGATTTGACCGTTGAAGCCTCCGTTAACTCAGCCTTGGTAAAGGCGATCTGTCGATCTAGTTCGCGGACCCGCCGATCTTCCGGTTTGTAGTTCGTCAAGAGAGCGGTCCGCTTGTTCTCCAACTCTGTGACCACCGAGGTCAGCTGCTGCATCGATTGCAGGTTTGGACCAGCCCGGTCCTGGGTCGTCTGCCGCATCGCCATCTCTTGCAGTCGACGGGTGCTTTCATTCAGGCGCGCGTCGAATTCTCTGAGATTTGCGTCCGATGTCAGAAGATCATCTTGCGCCTTCGTAATTTTCCCTTCGAGATCTGCTTCACGTTGTTGCAGAGAAGAAAGCTGATGCTCCTGCTGAAAGTCCACAAGTTCGCTGCTGGCCTCGTCCCACTCCTTCCGATACCGCTCCGCTTCCGACGAAAAGAACGCCGACGCGCCGGCAGGCCGCTGCATGCGGCGGTGTTGCTCAAGATAACCATCCACCAGCCGCTGCAGAGAATTCCTTGCCTCTTCAGGAGTATTTGCACGCAGTCGCACGTCAATCACATTCGTCTTGCGTACCGGCTCAGTCTCGAGTCTCTTGTCGAAAGATGCCAGCAATGCCTCGTGGTGACGGATCGCGGCACGGTCGCGCTGCGTGGCGGGCAGTTTGTCCCAGTCCGGATCCGCCACCGAATCCATCACATCGTGGCTGCGTAAAATCTCCAGCTCGGAATTCACCTGCGCTTCCGATATCTCGCTAACCACGTTGAGTGGATTGGTTCGTTCCGGTGTCACAACCACATTCGCTCGTGTGTTTTGTACGAGCAATTTCATCTCGGAGACGTACTGTCTCGTCATGATCAGCGAAACGGCTAAAGTGAGCAGGACGACGGCCAGCACAACGCTCCCGAAGAGTCGCTTGTGCCGGAAAAAACTCTCCATCGCCACACGGACGGAAATATTTGCTCTCAAATCCAACGCCTGATGGCGACTGACAATCGTGGTTTGCATATTTGAAACAGCCTTCCCCTGGCGGACTGCCAGAGTTACAAAATTCCTGCTTTCAGGAGATCAGTTGAGGTCAGTCTTGAGAACGCCCAGCTTCTGCATCAGACGATCCACTCGTGCGCTCAAAGCTCTAGAGGAGAACCGTACCCGGCTGGCCACCGATTCTTCGGTAGACTCCGGCCAGTTCACGCTGAACCTGTGATTTCGGCGGCTTTGAATGCATGGCCAGCCCCGCAGCGTGTTCGCCAGATTGGAGCCATGCAAAACCTGCAGCCATTGCGGTGAGCGCAGGATTCTTCTTACTCTGTGATTCTGACCCAGCCGGTCGTGAGCAACGCAGAAAACGGTTGTCACTCTTCCATCGCCATCCGCCTTTTCGATCAATGACAGAAACGGGTTGGAAGGCCAGTACACGTTGTAAAGATGATTGCGAAACGACTGAATACCGAAGGGAAACGTAATGAACTCGCGGTCTTGATTTCGAAAAGCTCGCTGTACCGTTGCCAGATGATCCTTCGCAATGGAGTCATCGCTGTCGAGCCTGGTGCTGATCAGATGCGATGTAGATACCAGCCCCGTTTCAATGACCTTCCCTGCGATTACCTCATCTGTTGCGGGGCCGTGAACGTAAACTGGTTTGACCAAAGGCCCGAAAGTCGAAACTATATCTTTGAACCAACTCGGACTCGCGTCGTCAAAGAAAACCAGCCACTGAAAGTCTGCCCCTTCCTGTCCCGCCACCGATGGGAGACAGTACTGTGAGAACAGCCTCAGCCTAACCGTAAGCCAGTCGGTTTCTAGCCGCTTCGGGAAGGGAGCAAAATCAACCTCGGTATTGAACTTGGTCAGAAGCAAGTGGGTTAGTTTCTGCTGTAATGCCATGGGGTCCCTGTGGCCTGTACTTTCCGATAGATCGCTTCCAAGCGCTCCGTCTGTCGCCTCAGATCGAACTTTTCAGAGACGTGCTGCCGTCCGCGTGCGGAACACTCCTTCCAGAACTGCTCATCTTCTATGAAGCGTTTCACATGTCGTGCCAAAGTATGATGGTCGCGTTCAGGCGCGAGCAGTCCGGTCTCGCCGTCCTTTACAGCTTCCGGAATTCCGCCGCTGGCAAAACTCGCGACCGGAAGACCCATCGCTTGCGCCTCCACGAACACCATTCCAAATCCTTCCTGATCGCCCGACTCCGCGGTGACGCTCGGCGTGCAAAAGACTCTGGCGCGATTCATCCACTGCTTAACAACCTCTGGCCCTTGAGCTCCCAGGAACAGAAAGCTCTTTAAAGATTCGGCCGCCTGCGCTTCAAGCTGACCACGCAGCGGACCATCCCCAATGATCACCAGCTGAACCAAAGGCAATTCTTCCTGTATTTCAGCCATGGCTCGAATTGCGTACTCGCATCCCTTCTTGGCGACTAACCGTCCCACAAAAAGAACGATCGGCTCGCGTGCGATTCCGGGCTCGGGCGAAAAGAACTTCGTATCCACGCCGGTATAGTGCACCGTCAACTTCTCTTCCGGAAACCCTCTGCTGATCGCCTGCTTGCGAATCGCCTGCGAAATACACAGGAACTGCGAAGCTTCCGCAAAAAGCGACGGCCGCTGCGCCAGGTACCGTCTGCCCGCCAGAGATTTGTCGAATACGGCATCTTCAGTCGTCACGTCATAACCGTGCAGAGTCACGATCAGCGGAACTTTCAGCAGGTTCCGCATGTGCAGTGCCGCCGCTCCATCCACCGCAAAGTGAGCATGGATCAGCGCGGCATTCTCCGCCTTCAAAGCGCGATGAAAGCGCGGCGCGAATGACGTCAGCCGATAACTCAACGCAGCCGCCTTTCCGCGTGTGCCCGTCGCTCTCGTCATCAGCACGCCATCCGTGATTGGAAGCGACGGTGTCGCTGGACGCAGACCTGCATAAATTGGCTTGAACTGCGTGAGCGCATCCGCCTGGGCCTGGATAAAGGTCTCGCTCCTTGCCAGCATGAAATCGCGAAAAATGATTGCCTTGTTCATGCGCTTACAGCCACCAGCCTGGACTCTCGCGCTCTCCGCATGTTGTATTCGACAGCCACCCAGAGCATCACCACCAGCAGCCCGTCAGACGCCAGACTTGTCCAGGCTGCTCCGATCCATCCATAGGTCGGCAGAATCAAAAGATTCAGCGCGACATTCACCAGCGCGACCGCAACTTGAATGGCACAACGCAGACTTTGGAAACCGGCTCCCGATAAGGAGTCTGCCAAAAAGACATGCACGCTGCGCAGCACCGGAAGGAACGCCAGCCATCGTAGTGCGAGTGCTGTCTGCACGTACTTGGGGCCTAATACGATGGGCAGCAAGGGAGCCGATAACCACAGCACAATGAATAATGCGGCGCTGTAAAGACAAGCACGCTTGATCTGCCTGGTCGCGTAGGCGTGCGTGGACTCCATCCCGTCGACGCCTTTTCGAAAGAAGTGCGGATATGCCGCTGACGCAAGAGATCGTACGGGCGTCATCGTCACATCAACGATTCGGTAAGCTGCCGCATAAATTCCCGCAGCAACGAAAGACACTTTCCCGAGCATGACCTTGTCGATGTCGTTGTAAATCGTGGCTGCCGACTGCCCTATACTGAAATAAATGCCCTCGCGCATATCCTTGCGAAAAGAGGGCCAGTCAAATGTGGGGAACCCCAGGAGTCTGTGCGCACGGTACAGCGCATATAGCGTGCTGGTCGCTGTAGCCAGTGCGTAAGCGACGGCCCACTCCTGCAACGTCACCGATTGCCACCAAACAGCTAACACCGCAATGGCGATCAGTCGAGGTAGGCTGCTCGTAACACTTATGATGGCGTTTTCCTTCATTCGATCAATGGCTGAAAAGCCGTACATCGCAAGTTCAGTGATTCGCAACAGAAGTAGATCGGAAACACATACCGCCACCACAACCCAAATCGGCATTCGCAAATGGAACAGGTAGTTGATCGAGATGACAAGCAGGCTGAAGGCTGTACCAGAAACCATTGTCGCGACTAAGCCGTTTCCCCAACATACTTCTACAGCACGTTTTCCAGAACCTACGTTCTTCAGAAATAGGTTATTGGTTCCTAGCCCCGAAAACGGCGAGAGAATGCCCGCTAACGATACGAGGGCCACAAAGGCACCATATCTTTCCGGGCCAAGGGCACGGGCAATCAGTACAAAGTAGGCCGCCTGAATTACGAGTCTGAGACCTTGCCCGATGGTCAAGTGACTGGTGTCTCGAACCAATCCACTTGCTTTAACCCTTTTTAGTAAACTCATAACATGTTCAACAGGAGGCCAGCCTTCACTTCGATTCAGGAAATGACCTTAGGAGTGACTAGTCGCGTAACGACGCAGTAGTGAGTTCGAAAGAAGCTGCCGCGCACCGCAATATGATGCCCGCAGCAGGATTTCGGCTTTTGTCCGCAGAGCAACTTCGCGGATGAATGACCCCGAGATTTGCCTATACCCGGATTTGGACGCTCCGGCGGCCCAGCACATTCCTAGTCCGGAGGAGAACATCGTGACCGCAAGGCGTCGCATAGAGGGAACTCGTTCGTAAAGGCAAATGCCCGTTAGAATAGCCGTCAGTCCCATGATTTGCCTTCTGCCGGTGCGCCGACGCGTGTACGCGTTTTCACCGTGGATTCTCTGCAGAGAGAGATCTTCTGAAGTCATCCATCCTTCGGACAGACCCAAGGCAACGAGCTTTAAGTAGCCGTCGCTCGTAATACGGATCACTTCCGGTATCGGCAATATGAGCGCCAACTGAGAACGCCTGAAGGAAAGCCCGGACGTAGCAGTAGGAACGACGGACGCCTTTCCGGCAGCAATCATTTCACGAACGTCCCATGAACCGTAAGTGCAATCCCCCTGTAGCGGATAGTAATCTTTCGTCAGATCATCGAACTCATGCACTCTGTCGAAACACCAGCCCGCTCGGGGATTATCATTGAATATCTGCACGACGCAGCTCACTTTGTTCGGACGAAATAGATCGTCCGAATCCAGGAAGCAGACGACATCGCCCTTGCTAGCAGCGAAACCAGCGTTAAAGCTGGACGCCTGGCCGCCATTTTCCTTCAGAACCGGAATGATGCGGTCGCCATATCGGGCGATTATGTCTCGGGAATAATCCGTTGATCCGTCATCTACAACGATAACTTCAACATTGTCATAAGTCTGTCGTAATGCGCTCTCAATTGCCTCTTCGAGATAAGAAGCATAGTTGTAGTTGTTAATAAGAATGCTTACCAGCGGATGCTCTTCACGTCCAACCATACTTTTCTCGTTGTTGCGAGACCAACAAATGTCGGTCTCTTCTGCCTGTTTCATTGCTCGAGTAATTTTTGATAGCCAGCAGTAGCAGCCAATGAGCGGTCTTGTTCCCGTGCTGATGGCTGCTGCGTGCTTTCTCCCCGTGCCGCCTGTATCAACCCCGCCCCAGCAAGTAGAAATAGAAACCAGCCCATACTCAGTACACCAATCGTGCTCTCGCCGATGTTATAGAGCAACGTGCACAGGATGATGACGATGCACCACCGCACATAGGCCTGATGGCTTGCCCGGAAGGCGCGCATGGCATTTTTCGTGGCTTGCGCTACCATGATCGCGACCACACCCAGGCCCAGAAAACCGACGCTCAGGCAAACGTCGAGAAAGCCATCCTGCGCCTGAAACACATTCCATCCGGAAATCAGGACGATATTTTGCGAGGGTCCATACAGACCTTTCCAGAACGCAGACAAGCCGTAACCCAGAACCGGGCGCTTGAGAATTTCGCCCCAGACCGCCGACCATATGATCGTCCGTTGGCTGAGTGTCGGATCTTTGCCGGCCACCGTGACGATGTCGGTCGAGTACTGCACCGCCACGTAGCCCACGCCTCCCGCCAGCGCGACGATAAGGAGCAGGACCAGAAACGATTCTTTGCCCGGCATCTTCTGCATGACCCAAAGACCGGCGGAGATAGAAAGCCCGGCCAGGGCCAACGCCCAACCCGTCCGCGAGGCCGACATAATAATGAGGAGGACGCACATCAGCACGCAGGCCACGCGGAACATCTTCTGGTAGATCCCCGAAGCTCCCCAATGTAGAGCGGTAACCAGCCAAAGCGTGGAGACCGCAGCGCAATTCTGCTTGTGCCCGAAAATTCCTCTCCACCCCGCCTCGGATGCTCCCATCGAGGGCACAAAAAGGGCAAGCCCGATACTGAGCGGAAGCGCCACCGCCGCCACCAGCATGATCAGCTCGAATTGCTCCTCGAAGCTGAAAACGTCCCCGATATACAGGGTGAATAAGGTGAAGATAAGCAGAATCGTGCCGCTGATCAGACTCTGAGCCGGTTCCACCGACCAGAGACTGGAGGCTACGGCAAGGACCGGCAGCGCCAGCAACACTCTCATCCGGGTACACAGCGCGGGCAAGGTAGAAAACCGTGAGGCAATCAGGGCGCTGCATATCATTAATATGATCGCCACCGTGATCATGTGGACTGCCGAACCGTGGCTGCTGGAATCGGATGCTACCCTGGCCACCGAAGGATCTTCGTTGGAGGGAATGAGCGTCCCGTTCGCGGAGAAGAAAAGCAGCGGCAACAAAATGACCCAGCTGAGAACGAGATGCCATACCGGAGCGCGATCGCTGCGCGCGGCAGGGTTCGCCCCTTGCAATACGATCTCTCTGGCCAGCGCGATGGCAGAAGTGCTCATTAGATATTCGTCTTGCCGCAAGGCGTGGGGCTGGTCGCTAAAGCTCTGGCAGCGGCCGGATAACTGAGCCGGGGCGACATATTGCTCTGCAACAGGCCTTGAATGCGCCGTCCATTCTCCCAGCGATCTTTCACCGACCAGAAGGTCACCGACCGAGGGGCCGCCGCGGGAATTACTTGCTCCAGATAATTTCCGTAATACTTCGCTACGTTTTCATCCCAGTTGAGCGAGCTGCCTACCCGGTTTTCCTTCACGTCCAGTTCCGTAATAACCACTTGCAGTTTCAGCGCGCGAATTTCGCCGATGAACTGATGGAACGCTGCCCCGCCTAAAGGCTGTGAGTCGTCGAGATGGGATTCAATTCCAACCGCCTGGATCGGCACTCCTCGCGCCACCAGCAGCTTCACCAGAGTCAGGGCGTGTTCCCGGTTCAGTTGATCGTCGCTGGCGCCTTGTTCAACCTCATGGATGTTCAGCACGCGTAGCGCTTTGGGATCGGCCGCTGCCGCCGTATCGAATGCGATGTCGAGATACTCCGGCCCCAGCAGATTCACCCAAACGCCCGGATATAAACCGTCCTCCCGGCGAGACCAGGGAACCACCGGCTCGTTGACCACGTCCCACTGATCGATGCGCCCTTCGTAGCGCTTCATCACCTTTGTGATGTGCTCGGTTAGAATTCGCTTGGCATTGCTTTTGTTCAGTCCGGTCTTGAACCATGCGGGATAATTGGCAGGACTGTTCCAGCACAGATTGTGCCCCCGCACTCGTAAGCCGTTCTCTTCGGCAAAGTGTATGTTCCAGTCAGCTTCCGCAAAACTGTAAGTATTAGGCTCGGGATGAACTTCGTTCCATTTCATTCCGCTAGCCGTAAGCAGATTGAAATTCTGCGTCACAAATCGCGCAATCGATGGGTCTTGCAGAGAAGTTTTGTCTGTCTGAATACCTATTAGCGCTTCGCCACACCTTCGGGCCCTCTTTAGAGGCACCAGCACCGACTGCGAGGACTCGCCGATAAGCGAAGGAGCAGCCGCCGCTATCGCCGTGCAGGCTGCGAATCGCAGACCGTTCAACAGAACCTCGCGTCGGTTCATAATTCCTCTAGGACTTTCGACTGATAACAACGACTTACAATTAATGGTGATTTCGAACCCTCGTCATGCCGCAACAAATTCCCGTTGCGTGGGACGGGAGTCGGTCTGGCTTCCGTGTCTAAGGCGGGCTCGCAGCGAATCAGCGGGCTTTTCGATATAGATATGGGCAAGTACAGAGAGTGCAATGGCAAGCGCCAGACTCACTATTCCAACTACAACCTTGGGATGTATCAAGCGCTGTACCTGGAGAAGTACTGTAACGTGCAGTAGATAGAGCGAGTACGACAAAACGCCAATATATGCCAGCCCTCGCGTATTCAGTAGCTTGCCCACCCTGGTTGCCGGATAACGGACGACGTAGTAAAGCAAAGGAGCAATTGCCAATCCTTGCATGGTGTAGCGAATGGTTTCTCGAAAGGTTGGATTCCGAATCACGAAGGTTAGCAGCAAAGCGACAAGGCATCCGGGGATCACATACCGCTCCAATCTTCGCCGCTCAAAAATTCGCTCGCACAGAGGTGTCTGCTGTAAACAGGCCAGAACACAACCAAACAGAATCGAATCAGCCCGAGTATCGCTAGCGTCTCGCGCCCATCGCATTCCCTCGGGCATGAAAGCTACAACACAGCATCTCCAGAACAGAATCAACCCACAAAGAGCAAGCAGTGCTTTCGCAATATCTTCGTAGCTTCTAAACTGCGCCAAGAGCAGAATCATCAACGGAGGGAAAAATATGTAGAAGTGCTCCTCTACGGCGAGGGACCAGCGAGGCCCAAGGTCACGAATGATTCCGCCGTGAAAGTAGTAGTTCTGGTAGTAGAACAGTTGAGAGTAAACACCGCCGCGGGTAATGCCCGCCATATCATGCGTGAGCCAGAGTAGAAGCAAAGTTGCGGCGAAAATCGCATACATCGGAGGGAAAATACGAAGCGCCCGGCGCATGTAGAAGTATTTCAAAGAAATCGATCCGGTTTTTGCCTTTTCCCGAATCAAGAGCGTAGTGATCAGGTATCCGCTCAACAGAAAGAAAATGGCGACGCCAAAACGCCCGGGCACAATGTGATCAAGGCCGGCATGGGCAATGAACACGATCAGAAACGAAACCGCCCGAACTCCGTCGAGTGACGGTATTTTCCCGAAAGGTTGTCCAGTCAGGTCTGGGTTGGATGGGGGCATTGTCATTACACTTGTGACATCGGAGCGATTCGAATCACACAAAGCTCGCTCAGCTCATACTCTCAAGCCGCGTTCGACTGAGAAGGTAGGTTCGCAGTAACAGGGACGCTCGCTCGCCGCAAAAAGAAACGATCGCGAAGTTTCTTCCGCAACCCCGGCCGCAGTAGATAAGTACCGCATAACATGAATAAAAGCTGCGGTGTGGGCGAACCCACCACGGCGCATTCGTAGAGCAGGCGATTGAACCCGCTCAGGCCGGCTCTGTCCTGGGCGGCCGGTCCGGCGCACGAGCCGACGATAAAACGCGAATAGCTGCGCTTCCCCATCAGTTCGCGGCGGGCACGGCCCCACTCGACCTTGGCCTTCCAATCGAAACTGCTGGTGATGCTTGCCCGTTTTTCCGGCGCGTAATAGATAGAGAGCGGCCGGGGGACGACCACCAGTTCGACATCGGGCTCTCCCATCACTCGCAGGAACCAGTCGATGTCATGAAAGAATGGCAGGCCCTTGGTGAATGGCACTTTCAACATCAACGTCGTTGGGCACACGAACGTGGAAGTCTGGAAGTAGCACAGATAGTCGAACATGAACTCCCGCGGAGCTTCGCCCGGCCGGGGAAGTCTTCTCGGGCGAATGACATCGGCTGCCCCCTCGGCTCGGTGTATGTGCTGGCAAGTAATCACCGGCTGTTTTCCGCTGGTCTGGCCGGCTGCCGCATCGATCTGCGCTGCGAGCTTTGCCGGCAGCCATTCGTCGTCGTCATCCAGCAATGCGATCCACTCGGATCGGGCGCTGCGGGCGCCAATATTTCGCGCCTCGGCTCCGCCCACGCGCTCGCCCAAAGCAATGCACCGCACCCGTTCATCGCTTAATCTCGCGACCGCATCGGCGCTTTCGCTACCCTCCTCGCCATCGATCACGACGATGACTTCAATCTCGCGCAAAGTCTGTTCCAGCGCGCTGTGTATCGCGCGCAGCAACAGCGCCGGACGATCCCGGGTAGGTATTACCACACTGACAATTGGGTTGGAGGATGGCATCGAGTCGCAACTACTACGAATCACTACTGGCTAAGGCACGGTATAGAGAGCCGCCGAGGCCGTGGATGCCACAATCCCCGACGAGGTGCTGCCGATGTTGCGAAGATAACTGAACGGGATGTAGAGCACGTCGTCCGGCTCTAGTACCATGTCTGGATGCTTCCCTTTTTGCATCGCGCTGAAATTCAGGGCAATCTCCTGCTGCGAACCGTCAGGGCCTTTCCGGATAAGCTTGGCATGGGACGGTACCGCCGACGGCGCGGTTCCACCCGCCAGCGCGACCGCCTGCAAAGCGGTGAGTTGCGAATGGTTGTTCTGCATCACGAAACCACCAGGCTTTCGCACATCTCCCAGCACATAAGCGATGCCCGCCTTGGGTACAACCACCGTGTCTCCCGGGAACACCTGAACGTCAGCGGCAATCGCGTCCCGCGCATTGTTCGATAAGTTGTAACTTACCGGGGGCTGAGAGGCGTCGCGGCGCTTAATTGTGATGTTAAAGTCAGCCGCATCGGTAAGCCCTCCCGCCATTGCAATAATGCTCAATATGGACCGCGATGTTGTAATGCCATAGGCGCCCGGCAGCTTGACCTGCCCCAGCACTGAAACGTTTTGCGTAGCGTACTGTTCCACTGTCACCGTGACTTCCGGATGATTCATATAATGCTTGCTGATAAGCCTATCTTGTATCTTAACCGCCGCTGCCGCTGGAGTTAGTCCAGTTACGTTCAGCTCTCCGACTCCGATAAGTGGGATACTTCCGCTGTCCGTAACTCGCGGATGCTGATCTAGTTCGGGAGTATCCAACACCTGCACGTGCAGCATATCTCCCGGACCAATGAGCAACGTCTCTACCTGGCCCGCGTAGGATAAGGCACTTACCAGAACAATGCAGGCTATTCCCGACACACGAAGTCTACGACGCATAAGGTCGCTCCTTGTGTTGAACATCTCTTACCTTGTAACTCAGGCCTGAATAACCGTAATACTCGTTGTAGCTTGCCGATTCGCGATCGACTGCATTTAGGACAACGGCGGCCTGTGCGCCCTGATCGGAGTGTTCGATCGACTCGTAAGCCCTCTTGAGCGCCTTGCTCGAAGTAAACCCGGGCCGCGCTACCAGCAAGGTCAGATCCGCCATGTGTGAGAGCACCGCTGCGTCCGTAACTGCCAGCAGCGGAGGGCTATCGAGAACGATGTGATCGAACTGCGTTCTCCAATTCTCCAGGAGGCTGCGCATGCGTTCGGAATCCAGAAGCTCCGCCGGAAACGCAGGGATGGGTCCCGCCCGCAGCACCTCCATGCCAGAAATGCTCCTCATGGCTGCAAATTCCAGTTTGCTCTCGGGATCGGTCAGCAGACCGCTTAGATCGGAAGGACAGTCTTCAACCGAATTCTGTGCCTCGCCGAATGACGGATTGCGCATGTCGGCTTCGACCAGCAGAACCCGCTTGCCGGATTGCGCTAGGAGGGCCGCAAGATTCGCGCTGACCGTGCTCTTTCCCTCTCCTGGCACGGAGCTGGTAACCAGGATCACTTTGGGCGGAGCGGCATTCCGGGGATGTAGGAGTTTGGTTCGAAGTGCGCGAAGCGCTTCCGCGAATGGCGTAGCTGGCCCGTCCACGGCATTGACGAGCGTACGTGAAGCCGAAAATCCAGGGCGCGGAAGCCAGTTTCGCGAAGGCTTCCTGAACTTGGGCAGAACGGCCAGGAGTGGAGATTCCAGCAACTGCTCCACCCCTTCGAAGGACTGAATTCTGCCGTCGAGGCTCTCCGCGAAAAGAGCTCCACACACTCCCACGAACAAACCGCTGATCAGCGATATCCCAAGATAAAGAGGGACGTCCGGACGGGCCGGTTTGGCAGGCACACGCCCCGGCTCGACCACCGAAATATTCGACGAGCGCAAGCCTTGAATCACACCCGCTTCCTTCAGGCGCTTGAATAAGTCTTCATACAAACCGCGGCTGTCATCCGCCTCCTGCTTGGCAATGCCATATTCGATGGCCTTGTCATTCAACCCTTCGGCCTCGGCTTTGCGTTGCAGATACACTGCGTTGAGCCGCTCTTCTGCCGCCTGCGAAGCGGCAAAATCGTTTGTGGCCCGCTTTCCGATACGATCTACTTCCTCTGTAATGGCCTTGGTAACGCTCTGCAGACTCGAGCGCTCGTCTAGCAGCCTGGGATAGTCGCTCCCGAACTTCGAACTATCTTGCGCCAGCTGAGCCTGGAGCGCTGCCTGTTGTGTGCGCAGATTCTGCAGCAGGGTAAACGAGCTTTGCACGGACGAAGATGTGCCCATCAAACTCGATCCCGCCAGCCCGGATATGAGTTCGGGGTCTCCGTTCTTGACCGTCTCATAGACCGCTCCCTTCATGATGCGGTTGGAAGTCGCGGCCGTAAGCGCTGTGGTTGCCTGCTGCAGCCGGTCAAGCGTCGCGCTGTACGCCTGATCGCGGCCCTGGGAATCTGTACCCAGGGTGTATACGCCAGTATCTTTCTGCAAGGCCACGACCTTGGCCTGTAGTTCCTCCGACTGTTTCTTCAGGTCTGCAAGTTGTCCATTCAACCACTCGGATGATTCGCTTGTCGCCAGATAGCGCGTCTGAAATCCGTGATCTTTCAATGCCCGGACCAATTCGTTGACTACTGCGGGAGCGACTTTGCGATCGGAATGCAGGTACCTAATCTCAATCAGACGCGTGCCCGGAATAGGCTTTACCTTCAGATGCGCAGCAAACACTTTCAATGCGCTGGTTCGATGTTGCGGCGAATCCTCGAGAGATGCTCCCGCGGCATCGGATGGGCTTGAAGAAGGAAACATATCCATGATCGCAGCCAGCGGACTCCACTTGGGCTGGAAATCGCGCGTCTTGTCCAGGTGAAGGTCTTCGATAACCTTGAGTGCGAGTGAATCAGACTGCAGTATTTCAGCTTCTGTCTGCAGATCAAGGTTGGCGTTGAGAGCATCGCCCGGTCCGTCTGTCGAGCCTGCCACCATGTTTTGCAGGCCCAGCATATCCGCGCTGGTCTTCTGGATCTCCAGGACAGCCTTGCCTTCAAATCTCGGTGTCATGTATACGCAGACGAAGAGTCCAAGCAGAAAAAACACTCCCACCGTGATTGCGATCTGCTTTCGGCGCCGCCGTAACACCAGGAAAAGATCCGCCATAGTAAGGTCGGCGCGGTTTCGCGGCCCACCTATATGTCGGTGGTCAACTGTTATCGTTCGTTTCGCAAGGGAATCCACGGTTGTTCCTTTCTCGTGAAAGTTGCTGGCGACGACCCTGACAAAGCCAACGTCACCGGCTAAGACCTGCGATCACCAAAGGAAGGTTCTTGTTTTCTTGCTGGGCTCGAAATCAGTGAGTATCTGGCCTTTTAAGATCGCACTTCGGAGATATAGATTTCTTAGCCTGCCATCGCATCTGGATGACCCGATTCAGCCGTCTCCTCGGGTACAACGTTTAACAGGCCGAATATTAGGTTTCGCCTGTACTGCGCATCAGGCTCGTAAAGCTCCGCCGCAAAGCGGCCTTTGTGTGCCAGAGAAAAGAAAGTGTTGAGAAATGCCCGCCTTAACCACTGGCTTGCGACAATTCTGGCAAACTTCGCATTGCCAATCAGGTATCGTCGCCACATCCTGCGAGGCTCACGGCATAACCGGTAAAGCCACTCGCAGTGAATATTTCGAATCCACAGTGGGGCCCGCGGCACAACGCCACCGACCATCTCAAAAGAACCTCCGACCCCTATGCATATCGGAACGGAAAGCTGCAGGCCGTGTTCATAGATCCAGTACTCCTGCTTCGGTGCTCCGAGAGCAACGAACAAAATATCTGGAGCCGCTGCCCGAACCGCTTCCGCCGTTTCCTCCAGACCCTCTTCGGTCCGCTCGAAGCCGAACGGCGGACAAAAGGTGCTGGCCTGCAGGAACGGAAAGCGTTCTTTGAGTGCTGCCACGGTCAGATCCGCCGAGCCCGGGCGGCCTCCCAGCAGGAATACGTGAAGATTATTTTCAGCCGCAAGACAGCAGAGGGTTTGAAACATGTCAACACCCGCAACCCGCTCTTGAAGCCGGCGTCCGTAGAACCGCGCAGCAACAAGTAACGAAACGCCGTCGGGCACGACCAGGTCGGCGCGATCATAGATATCCCTGAGTAGCCTGTCGGCCTCCAAGAGGACAATGTGTTGTGCATTGGCGGTAGTGGCGTAAGCGGCTTCTCCACCGTCCTTAGCATGTGCAATAATCGCGGCGCACGCTTCCTGCAACGAGCAGTTGTCAACCAGAGCATGTCCGATTCCGACCCGATCCATACCGGAGCCGCGAAGTGCCGAACGCCGCCCGACCGACCCAAACTGTGGTTGTAGCACCGAACGCATGGCTTTCCTCTACCCGGGTTGAACAGCGATGAGCCATGAAACTAGCGAACCGTTCGTTGCTATGGCCCTAACCACCACTAAGGAACCTTGACCGGCCGCTTGCGTCTCTCCACTGATGGATTTCACTAGATCGAGGGAGAGAAGAAACCACGCCCTTTTTTCAGCGGCAACCCGAATATCAGCCGCCCGATCGCTGCTGAGTAAAGATCGCTTCGCCGGCTCATTGCGCGGCTCCGCCTGTCTGAGTCACAAACCCTCGATACTCGAGTGCTGGACTCGTCCGCCGAGGCGTTTCTTCGAGGGAATCGCAAGAATTTTGTTGAGATTTCTTCCTTCGCGGGAAGAGTAGCTGTCTCGGCGAAGTGACATGCTCGTTCGAGGGGGCTATGTGCTTCCGTTCGGAATATTGCGCTTTGGCGCCTGTGCAAAGCAATTCAAACTTTCTATCTGGCCTATATGTACCTTTTTGTACAACAGGAGAATTAAGGGCGTGGATTGATCTGTGGAAATCTTCTCTTATAAGTGCAGCTCCGCCCTCTAAGTCCCATATGGGACATCGTGATAGTCGCTCACACTCTCAGCTCAGCGAGAGTTCCCCAGCGGTAAGTGCGTCCAAGTCATTGAGAATCTGCCCCGTGATCGCGAACCCGCTAAGTCGGTAACACGCTTCAACCCGACTTACTCTTCCGACATAACGAAGCGTCACCGGATGAGGGACCAGATCGAAAGCTGGCAGAGCAAACTCCACTTCGACTTCGACTCCAGATGGCGGACACCTAGCCGTCAGGATGAATATCCCCCCGAGCCCTAAGTTTCCACAGTGACCGGTATCATAGTGCTCATCGCCATCCGCCCAACGAAACAGGACGGGTAAGGATATTTGAAATCGCTTCGAAGCTCTGCGTTCTATCGAATGGGCCACTGTTAGTTTGTCTCTGGTGAGCTACTCTCCGAAGATAGCTATCGTTAACAAACTTAAACAAGCGGGTAACTATCCCTCGGAAGTAGAGAAGCGGAGGGAGCACAGGCTTGAGCAATCACGGCATTAGTGGGTCTGCCGCCCGGACTAAATCAATGGAGAAGGCGGCGTTCCACTGGATAGGCCGCTCAGCGCCCCCAATGGAGAAGGTAGTACTACTAAGAACACCTGAGCTAATTGTCCCCGAGTGTTTTTCCCACGGCGTTTTTCTTAAATAAGAGTCGAATTCAATGTGGCCACATCGAAATTTGGTTTGTCACATCACAATTTTGCTCTTGTCTCCCTGCTGAGGGTGTGCAAGAATTTTCATAGCCGCATGACAGTCGTAGCACCAGCCACAATTTAGCCGTACCGACCTAAAAACAAATGGTGATTTCGTCGCAGCCCATATCCGGTCCGCAGCCTTTGAAGCCGATCCGGGTCTTTGTCGCAGATCGGAACCGCATGGGCAGCCAACTGCTCTCGGAATCGCTTGGTCGCGATCCCAGGTTCGAGATCACGGGCGTAGCTGCGGCTACTGACGTTCTGGCCCTGGCCGGATCAATTAAGGCTGATGTCGCAGTTGTCAGTCTGGACACTGACAGCTCAAGCAAAAAAGGATTGCAGGTGGCTCGATCGCTGGGCGCTCGCTGCCCTGACCTTCGTATCGTGATCCTCCTCGAAACCAGTGCCCGGGATTCGGTAATCGCCGCTTTTCGCTGCGGCGCTACCGGTGTGTTCTGCCGCACCGAGCCCCTATCGGAGCTCAGGGCCTGCATCGAACGTGTCAGCCGGGGAGAAATTTGGGCGAGCAGCAGTCACAGCCAGCTCCTGCTTGAGGCCCTCCGTAGCACCCCCTCCTGCGAAGGCATCGAGCAGGGCAAAATTGGTCTGCTGACGCAACGCGAACTCCAGGTGGCCGAGCAAGCCGCCCAAGGCCAGAGTAACAAGCAGATTGCGGACCGCCTCGGCCTGAGCGAGCACACCATAAAAAATTATTTGTTTCGGATATTTGACAAGCTCGGCGTATCCAACCGTTTCGAGCTTCTTTTTCTGCTTTTCAAGGAGTGCAACAGTCACAGCTCTGAGGCCGATTCTCCCTTCAAACCCGATGGCGGTGAACCCATCGAAGCCTACCTCAAGGCCGCCGAGCAAGGCGTCGTCGCCGCGCAGTTCATCGTCGGCATGGCGCATCTTGAAGGATATGGTGTGGAAAAGAACAATTATTCCGCGTACTACTGGCTGAGGATGGCGGAAGAGAACTCGGGCACGATCGGGCACCGCAGCCGTGCTCTGGTTGAGGAACTGCGCAACGCGGTGAAAAGTGAAGAATTTGAGGCAGTCGAACACAAAGTGGCGATTATGATTCAGGAGAATAAGTTTCTTAGAAGCCGGCGCTCAGCCGAATTCATTCGGCCCAGCACGGACTTTTCTCCGCTTAGGATGCTTCGGGAAATTTCAGCGAGCGCTAAATCAAAAGCAGCCTCGTAGGCCTGCCTCGAACCTCGAATGGTTCGGATTCCTTTTTTCTCGCAACCCGATCGAAGTCTGACTCAAGGCTCATTCCGCAGGGTATGATCATCAATGATCGATTCTTATTTCCGAAGGTGTTGATGTATGAAGAACGTTTACGAAGTTCTCAGATCCAAAGAGCTGGAGATTGAAAAGCTGCAGACAGAAATACAGGCGTTGCGTATTGCAGCCCCTCTTCTTTCGGATGATACCGATTCCGGCAATGGCAACGTCCCAGTCTCTTCCCGTTGGAGTCCACCCGCGAGACCTGTCCAGGTTCCGAAGGCAGCGAATGCCGATCCCCAACCTGAGCATGCTACTGACTGGAAAGAAAAAACGGCCGGCTTTCCGTAGGCGAGAAGATGGCCAAATACGTAATCCAGACGAAGCGGGGTGCACCGCCGAAAGGCGCCTACTCTCAAGGATGGCGCGCTGGGGATTTCCTGTTCGTGACCGGAACGGGTCCCATCGATCCGGTCAGCGGAGAGCTCGCCGGCGACAACATTGAACAGCAGACCGAGCTGACCATCGATAACCTCTCGGCCATTCTTGAGGCGGACGGTTCTTCCCTGAACGATGTGGTCAAGGTCAACACTTACCTCAGCGACACCAGTCTTTTCGCGCGCTACAACGCAGTTTATGCGCGGCGTTTTTCGCGGCCATATCCGGTGAGAACCACCGTCGGCAGCGATCTCGGCCACACTCCCGGTATGCTGATCGAAATCGATTGCATTGCGTACAGCGTGAAAAAAGCGCGCTCCGGGCCGAAACGCGCTTCAAAGAAATAAGTGACTTCGGAATCGCCGGTTAGACTTTCTCGATAACTGCCCGAGTTACAGAAGAATCGGTCGATGCTTCCAATGTCTGTAGCAGCGGAGCCTCGTGACCGCGGGCGGAAACATCTTCCACGGACACGATCTCGCCATTCCGCACCACCAGC
Source organism: Terriglobia bacterium (assembly GCA_963822555.1). Taxonomy (GTDB): domain Bacteria; phylum Acidobacteriota; class Terriglobia; order Terriglobales; family Acidobacteriaceae; genus JAIQFF01. Next base: position 1,062,707 of record CAWGHY010000001.1, on the reverse strand, counting down.
GCTGAGTCGAAATTGTTCACCGTAGGGCAAACGTGGCGGGGAAGGAGATAAAGTGCCTGCCCAACCTGCGGCCGCCGTTTCTCTTCTTTCACACTCAACGGCAGGTGCTCTTCGCTGGGCTTCAGCGGCATGAGCTCCGGATGTCCCACCACCGCGCATGTGGGTACGCCGGCATCAGCCGACACAGCCTTGTGCCCGGCGTCGCAGGTGACGATGCCATCGCGCGGATGGCTCACCACGAGTGTCAGCACCAGCACCGCCGGCGCGTAGCCGTAGTTGGGAAGCTCTGCCAGGCTGCTGGCGTCGCAATAGACAATCGTTCCCGGCGACACTCGATGAACGAATCCTCCGCCCTCAAAACCTTCGTAGGTGAGCGATGAAGGAAACGTCGGCGTCCCCGCTGTAATGACCTCCGGCACGCTCAGCCCGCCGTGTCTGAGCTGGTCGACAAGTTTCAGCAAGCGATCGTAGCCGGCATGCGCCGCCGCAGTCCGCTCACGTTCATCCAACCCGCCGTACTGGCCGTCATAATAGTGCAGGCCCCGAAATTCCAGCCCGGCTTCTCCAATTCCGCGCACCAGCCTGAGAATTTCTTTTCCGTCACCCGGTTCGACTCCCGTGCGATTCATCCCGGGATTGATGTCGAGAAAGACGCCGACCGCGCCGCCTTGCCATTGCAGCACCTGTTCTTCGTTCTCGGCCAGCACGGAAATACGGATGTCCGGAAACTGATCCGCTATTTCGCGCACACGTCGTGCGTTTGCGCCCATCACTGGAAAGGCGAGAAGCACGTCGGTGGCGCCGCTGCGGCATGCTACCAACAGTTCAAGCGTGGTTGCACACTTGAAATTCCGCACTCCGCGCTCGATCAGCATGCGAAGCGTGTAGGCCAGCTTTGCGGTCTTAATGTGAACCCGCCAGCGATCCGCATTGCCGCCCAGTAGTTGCACCGTTCGCGCAATGTTAGAGGCGACGATATCGGGATACAGCACGAGCGCTGGAGTAAGCACATCTTCGATACCGGTCACGCGATATCGTTCATCCCAGGGATATTCGCTGAGCATGGGTTTCCGGGCCTTTGCGGTTCCGATGATAGCGCGTCCCTGCAAGGCAAAACCACCTCAGAAAACGGAACCCTCTTTTTCGCGGACGATGGCCAACGTCAGTGGAGTCGGTTTGACCCGCCCGGTCGCTGAGAGTACGCTCTCTGAATTCCGCGTGCGATGGCTGCCAATTCAAGTGACCATTCCGAGCGATCCGACCTGGTTCGCGGCCTGGGTTTGTGGTCAGCGACCGCTATCGTTATTGGCGACACCATCGGCACCGGGGTTTTTCTTGTAGCCAGCGACATGGCCCGTGCCGTCGGCTCCGCCCGGCTGGTTTTAATGGCATGGGTCTTGGGTTTGTTCGTTGTTCTGCTGGGCGCGTTTTGCTATGCCGAATTGGGGGCGGCATTTCCGAAAGCGGGCGGCCCTTACGTCTACCTGAGCCGCGGCCTCGGCCCTCTTTGGGGATTTCTCTTCGGCTGGATGAGCTCGTTTCTGGAGCGGCCCGTGGGCATGGCCACCTTGGCGGCCGGCTTCGTGCGATTTTTGGGATTCTTGTTCCCCGTGGTGGCTACACCGTTGTTCACCAGCCACTTCGGGCGCTACGAATTCACTTTCACCACCGCCCAGCCCCTGGCGGCGTTTGTGGTGATACTAGCGACGGCCATCAACTACTTCAGCGTTCGAATGAGTGGCGCGATTCAGGTTCTGCTGACCTCCCTGAAGATGGCAGCAATCCTGGTTATCGTCATCGGAGGCGTGTTATTCGGGCCGAAGAATCCCAGCCCGACCGCGCTGCCATCCAGCCCGTTCGGTTTCGGAATGATCGGCGCCTTACTGACCGCCCTCGTTCCCGCCATGTGGGCATACAACGGCTTCAATGATCTGGGCGACTTGGGCGAAGAAATTATTAGTCCGCAAAAGAATATTCCCCGAGCCATCATCCTGGGACTGCTCACGGTAGGCGCTCTTTACTTGATGGCCAATGTCGTTTACTTCCACACTTTGCCATTCGCGGATGTAGCGGCGTCCCAACACGTGGCGTCGCAGGTAGTGCAAACATTCGCCGGCTCACGCGGTGCAGTTTGGCTCACGGCAGCCATGGCCTTGTCCGCCTTTGGAGCGCTCCACGTCGTCGTGTTGACCGGCGCCCGCATCCCTTACGCCATGGCGCGTGACGGCGTCTTCTTCCACTTCGCGCAGCGCATTCATCCTTCTTTTCACACGCCCAGCGGCTCGCTGATCTTGCTGGGATCGATCGCTGCACTACTCGCGCTCAGCGGCACTTACGAGGAACTCTACTCGCTGTTTGTCTTCGCCGTATGGATCTTCTTCGCCTTAACCGCGATTGCCCTGCTGTGTTTACGCCGAAAGGAGCCGAACCTGATTCGGCCGTATCGCGCCTGGGGCTATCCCTTTACGCCGCTCATATTTTTGGCCGCCGCACTCGCGTTGACATTCAACTTGTGGATGGTTCGGCCCGTACGTTCCTCGCTGGGTCTGGCGGTGATCCTATTGGGCATTCCCTTTTTCTACCGATGGCGCAAACGAAATCTTGTGCCGCAGTCGAAGCTGACTAGCTCGAACGATCATCGAGCCATGGGTAGCAACTAGCCTCGATTCCCGTAGTCTGTCAGGCGCTAGGAGCAACGAAACTCTAGCGTGGCGCCACATTTCCGCGAATCACCACGACCGACGACGCCGGCAAATCGTAAAGCGTCTCCTTGGCTCCATCCTGGTGCAAGCGCAAGATAGGCCCGTCCGGATCCGCGGTGCCGTTCGTGTAGGCAACAACCGTCGGCGCGGCTGCTGTTTCCGCATGCGCCATGAAACGGGTGCGGGGAGGATTCCACTTGTACTGCTGGCTGCCAAAGACTGCAAGCTCGACGGGACCGGAAAATCCCGTCACGCCTGCATCCCCACGAAATTCGATCCGTGCCCGATGCGCATTCAGCTGATCGCGGTTGACCACTAGCAGCGCCCATTTGCCATCCGGACGTTGTAAAGCGTAGGCGGTGACGAGTTCGTGGCCGGCGCCATCGTCGATATCGGACTTCGCCGAATACACGCGATGCTCTCCGTTGCCTGGCTGCGCCCATTCCAGGTTGATCAATTGAGCGACAAAGAATTGCGCCAGTGGCTGCTGGATTTTATAGTCCGAGTCCACCGTAAACATGCCGAACGTGCCGGGAGAACTGTTGCAGCCCGGTTCCATCTGCAACGGTAGGTAGTGGAAATAATAAACCGCCTTACCTCCGGCCTCGAGCAACGCCCCAATGTAATCCGCTAACCAGAGGCCGGAGAAAATATCCTGATAGGTCTCGCTGGCGGAGGACGAAAGATTTCCCTCGGTTACGAACATCGGCATATCTTCCGGCACGCCGTCTTCGTGCCACGTTTGCATAATATGGCGAATGAGTTCGGGCTCGTCGTAGAGAACACCCCATGGAATCTTGCAGGGATCATAGGGATAGTGCTCGAAAGAGAAAAACGCGAGATCCTTCATCCGGCCATGCTGTCGCAGGTATTGCAGGAAGCGAGCGGTCCATGAGACCTGCCCGCTGGCGTCGGGCCAGACCTCGATGTCTTTATTCACGCCCTGAAAAGAGGGACCCCCGAGTTTGAGCGCGGGATCAAGCCGATGAAGCGCGGTGGCCCACTGCACATAGAGCGCGGCATAGTCCTCGGGAAGCATGTACTGCCCGTCGGCTTCCTCGCCCATTTCGACGTAGGAAATCGGATAGTGTCGACTCTCGATATAGGCAATTTCAGCGACCGCATTTTCCGGAGTGTCGTAAAGCAACGCGACCGGAATCATCGCGGGCAACCCGCGAGTCACTCCGCTGGTGAAGAAGAGATCAAAGCCCACCTGGGCCTGCCGGGTAGAACTGCGATCCGACGCCTCATGCCAGGGATCGACGGACGAGCAATAGGTAGTCGTCTGCTCCTGATCGGCGGTATGGCGAAGGATGTCGTGGAACTCGCCGGCGCCGCTCGCAGTTCCCAGATAGAGTTCGCGGATGGAATAACCGACGCAGTTCCTGGGATCAGCCGGGCCATCGGCATCGCAAGTGTTCGAAGACTCAGTCATCCATATGCGGACGAAACGCACCGGCACAGGAGTTGCGACGAGGCGGATGGTTTCCGTGTGACCGGCGCCCGCCACGACCGTCCCTTGCGGAAATGTTTGCCAGACTCCGCGCGTTGGCAATCGGATGGGATCTTCCCCACTCCAATACTGCACGGTGTAATGAGTGGCATACGGCTCGCCCCAGGCGATGCGAATGCTGTCAACGGACTGAACCTGAGCCAGGTCAATCACGATCCACTGCGGATGCAAGGCGTCGCTTTCGCCGGTGAAATGTTGCGTGAGATACGGGTTGCTCTTCCAGAAAGTATGAGGATCGCCGTCCGTGAGACGGGAGTACCCGGTGTTTTCAGTGCCGTCGTTGCGGGTGAAACCGCGACGCGGCAGCGCATAACCGTAGGAATAACGCAGGGTCTCCGTCGGAGTAGCGGAGCCCGTGAAATAGCCTTTGCCCGCGGGATCGCTCCAGCTTCCATTCGGATTCCAGTGCCATGCTTCGACTGCGAGTTCGGTATTCTGCCGAAACGACACCGGCTGCCATCCTGACGACAGCGTCTCCTGCAGCGAGGCGGGAAGCAGATCTTTGTCGATGGCGGCCACGGGAATGCGATCGACGCCCGCTCCCAAAGTTTCGTTGGGGACGAACCGGTTCGCGGAGTGCGAGACATCGACGGTGATAGTTTGGGCGTCAACGAAGATAGCGGAAATTGCCAGTAGTGCCAGAGCGGTCAGTACCTTCACGCGAGCGCCTCCACAAGGGCGGGAATGCTGGTATTGAAACGATTGAATTATACAAATGAAGCGGCCCTCCCGTCCCCGCTAGATCCGCGAAAGCTCCGCGATCTTGGAACCAGCGGCCCTCGCTGGCGCGATCCTCGCGCGCATCGCGCCCGCTTCTGGATGGCGTGAACTTCGCCATCAATGCCGAGAGATTGAAACTGGGGATAGTAGACTTGGGTGGCCCACACCGATGCTTTCAAGGAACCATTCCCGCTTCCAATACTTCGTCTTTCTATTGGCAGGCGTGGTCCTGCTGTCTTGCGGTCTTTCTCCAGCGCAACAGCCGGATCAACAGGCCCCTCCGCCGACCGGCGCGGCGAAGCCCGCGAGCCCCGAGCCGGAAAGCTTTTTTGTCCGCTGGGCGGAGTTTTACCGTCAGGATTGGTGGTCGACAGCGGCGTCCTCGCCGGCTCCGGCGCGCCGGGGCCTTCCATCGCCGCTCGATTCACCGCCGTTTCCTAATTCAGATTGGTCGTACGGCGGTTCGCCGGTCATTGGCGAGCCCGACACCAATAGCTATCCATTGATGACCGCCATCAACCTGGCTCGCAGCCGGACGAAGATCTATGGATGGTTGGAGCCGACTGTGAACTTCACCAACTCTGCGCATAGTAATGCACCCGAAGCGAATGACGTCTATTCGAATCGCTTTGAGCTGAACCAATTCGTGCTCTACGTCGAGCGCCTGCCCGATTCAGTGCAACGCGATCGCATAGACTGGGGCTACCACCTCACCGCTCTGTACGGAACGGATTATCGCTACACCACCGGGAAGGGTTACTTCAGCGGCCAGTTGCTAGACGATCGTCGTCAATATGGTTTTGATCCCACTCTCGAATACATCGACATCTACATTCCGCAAGTTGCGCAGGGGATGAATCTAAGGCTGGGCCGCTTCATCTCTATCCCTGGTATCGAGGCCCAACTGGCGCCGAACAACTACATCTTCAGCCACTCGCTGCTTTATGCGATCGATCCGTTTACCGACACCGGTCTGATTGCTACGGTCAAGCTGAACGACCAGTGGCTGGTACAACTCGGCATTACCGGCAGCCACGATGTTGCTTTGTGGACGCCGGATGCGAAGCCTTCGGGTACGGGCTGCGTGAGCTATACCACCAGGTCGGTCAATGACAATATTTACATCTGCGCCAACGGCATCAACGACGGCAGGTACGCATACAACAATTTGCAGCAATACGATGCCACCTGGTATCACAAATTTTCGAAAACGGTGCACATGGCGACCGAGTCCTGGTACATGTACGAGCGCGACGTATCCTCCCTCGGAGGCACTATTGCTCCGGAGAAAGGCGCCAATGCCGCCCGCTGCCTGCCCGGCCAAGAGCGGTGCACCGCTCCCGAATATGCCGCAGTCAATTTCCTGCAGAAGGAACTCTCGCCGCATGACTTCCTCTCGTTTCGCAGTGACTTTCTCGATGACAAGAGGGGCCAGCGCACCGGTTATGCGACCCGATACTCGGAGAACACGATCACCTGGTGTCATTGGATCGGCACCACCGTCCAACTTCGTCCGGAATTACGTTTCGATCGTGCCTGGGATCAGAAGGCGTATGACAACGGTCGGCGGCATAATCAGCTCACGGCTGCGAGCGATCTGATTTTTCACTTCTGATACCGACTGCAGTTTCGGAAACAGCGGGCCGCGTCCGTGGTCCGAACTGATGGCGTGGCGTAAGCGGAGGATGCTATCCGTTTACGCGGTTGCGTTGCTGGGTTGAGTTGATTCGCGCAACAGCAGCTGGCCTTCGAGCGATTCCAGCCAGGCCTCGAAGGACAACCGCCCGTTCGATTCGATGCGCAGGAATCGCACGCCGATCGCGGAGTTGTCCCTCCACACCACCTCCGACCTGGCCCGAAACACCTGGGAAGTCACTCCGGGAAGTTCGAACTGTATGGTGACCATACCCTCGGCAGCGGCCAGCCCGTGATGAGTCAGCGCCAGTCCACCTTCGCTCACGTTCATGATTCTGCCTACGCTGGTCTCCCCTGCGCAGGTGACCTCTACGGGAAGGTCGACTTTGTGCCGGAAATATCTGCGGTGCTCCCGCTCCATTTTTGGGACCGCGATATCCAGATGGTTTCGCAGCAGCGTCTCCCGAACCGGTTTACCCAGAACAAAATTGGCCCCGGCTTCTACCGCAGCGTCGATGCTCGTCTTGCCGTTCAGAACAGCGAAGATCACCGAGAACTTGTTGGAGCGGCTGTTCCGTATCGCAAGCAGCGCGTCCATGGCCAGGTGCACATCATCGCAGTCGATAACAAATCCATCGATGTGCCTTCGCCGTGCCAGTTCGATGGCGCTCGCGGCATCCGTGCGAACTTCCAGCCGGACACTCACTGCGTCCAGACTCTGGCGCACAAGTCGCAACAATGCTCCGTCACCGGTCAGCAGCAGGCAGGTCAAATCCATGGTCTCAATCTAAGCAAACCTGGGCAAATCCCAAAGTGACGGAGGTGTATGGCGGGCGAGTCCTGCGGATGTTCAATTGATGGTGCGTCCCGGCCCACCGTAGAAGAGCCGTCGGTTACTGGACGATCAATTACTGGACGATCAAGGTGAGAGGAGATGCCTGGCTCGCGGACCCCGAAGTCGCAGTCACGGTCAGGGTGTAGGTCCCTGCCGGGGTTCCGTTTGGATTGGGCTGCGGACCGCCGCCTCCGCCACCGCTGCTGGTAGAGCCTCCCCCGCAGGAGGTGATGAACAGCAATAGAGTCAGCGACGCCAACCCCAAACATCGCCGTATGGATCGCCTCGTCATTCCCGGCCAAACCACGATTCCCATCGCCGCCACCGTCCACAACCACGGCAAAGGCGTGGCATCGCGTGGATGAAGCGCGCCGATGGTCCGGGACGTAGTGGTCACGGTGACTGTAAAGGTGGCAGGAGAGGTGGCGTTAAATGCTTGCGTCCCAGGTACCGTGCACTTCGCGCCCATGGGTGCTCCACTGCAACTTAAGGAAGCCGTCCCCGAGATCCCTGCGCCTCCAATTGAAAACGTGTAGGTAGCGGTTTGACCGGCCGAGACGGTAGCCGAATCCGAGTCTCCCGCAGCCACGCCGAGACCCAGGCTTTGATTGCCACCGGTCGATGCATAGGTATAGGCGTTCGCCAGGGCACCAGACTTGCCCGTGGAATTCGTGACTGTCACCGTCACCGCTCCAGCTCCAGCCGGCGGAGTCGTCGCCGAGATGACCCTGCTATTGAGCACCGTGACATTTGTGGCCGCATTAGTGGCAAACAGGACAGTCGCCCCCGCCGCGAAATTCGTTCCGGTAATCGTGACGTTCGTGCCACCGTCAACTGGGCCGCTGTTCGGACTAACGCTCGTCACCGTGGGCGTCGGGGCCGATGCCAAAACAAACGTGGCCATCTGCATCACCCAATTGCCCGCACCGCCGGTAGCCGAGGCACTATAGCTGCCCGCACTACTCACCACTTCGTCTTCCGCGATATCTGCGTTCGGCGTGGTGATGATCCGCGAAGTAAATCCGGCTCCCGCGGCGCTGAAGACGGTTCCCGTCATGCCCGCGCCAAAGACCAACTCATTCGCGGAAGTAGTCGTCGCTGCACCACTGCTCGCGGCTGTCCCGTTGCCCGCTGCCCCGGCTGTCGCGTCGAGCGGATTTGTCGTATCCAGCCCGCTGTATTCGAGTATGCGAACATCCGGGAACGCGGCCGCCTGGTCGAAGGTCACGGTAACCGTGTTGCTGCCGGTCGCGATGTTCTTGGCGTAGTAAATCGATTGGGTCAGGCCAGTGCCGGCTGTCGGTCCGATCGCCAGCGTATAAGTATTTCCGCGGCTGTCCGTGACGCCGCTGACCGTCGACGTTGCGTCATTCCATCCCACAGCCACAATGTTAAGGTCGCCGGCGGTCTGTGCCGCCGGATACGTGACGGAAACAGACGCACTGGGTGCCTGCGGAGTCGCCGCGTTTACCTGCACAAAACTGATGGTGCCGGTGGCGACAGCGACAAAAGCATAACCGCCGGCCAGGCTCCCGCTTTGGCCGTTCAAATTGGTGACCGTCACGGTGACCGTCCCGGCCGGATGTGCTGGAGTGACCGCCGTAATCGAAGTGCCGTTCACCACAACCACATTCGTCGCAAGGACTCCGCCGAAACTGACGGTCGCGCCCGCGGCGAAATTCCCACCGGTAATCGTCACCGGCATTCCACCGGCTGCCGTTCCGGTGCTGGGAGAAATCCCCTCCACCTCAGGTCCGGTAGTCGAAGTTGCGCCTCCGGCCTTGAACGCCACCATCTGCGTCACCCACGGAGCCGCGCTCACCATCGGCGACCACGCGTTGTAGGCCCCGGCCAGGTTCACCACTCGGTCCTCGACAATATTCGAATTGGTTCCGGTGAGAAGGCGCGCCGTATAAGTTGAGCCCGCAACAATATTCTTCGCGCCCACAATGTTGGCGCCGACAATCAGGTCGTTGGCATTCGTTATCGTGGCCGAGCCGCTGTTGGCCGTGCTGCTGTTTCCCGTGGCGCCTGCGGTCACATCCAGAGGAGCAACGGTGTCCACTCCGCTATATTCGAGAACTCTTACGTCGGGCGTTGTGGCCGCCTGATTGAACGCAACCGTTACAGTATTGCTGCCGGAGAGTATGTTCTGGGCATAGTAAATCGATTGTTGCTGTCCCGTACCGGCGGTCGGACCAATCGCCAGACTGTAGACATTCCCCAGCGAATCCGTGACTGACTGGATGGTCGACGTGGTGTCGTTCCAGCTCACCACCACGACATTCAAATCGCCTCCGCCTTGCGCGCCTGAAAATGGAACCGATACGCCGGCCGTCGTCCCCTGCGGAGTCGCCGAAGCCGATTGCGCGAAACTGATTCCGCCAGTCGCTGGCGGATTCAACCCGTAGACCAGCAACTGCCCCGAGAATGTTCCCAGATAAACTTTCCCGTTCGCCACCGTTGGCGGATTAAATTTCGAATACAGCCCCACATCGTCCCGGGCCGCGTTCTGTTTGCTGTCCCAGAGTTCTGAGCCCAGGTTGGTCGCGTCGAAAGCCCGCAGGATGCCCGGAACCGAAGGCCCGGTCGCAACTCCGGAAAACACAGCCGAGGCCCAGAGAATGCCGCCGCCGACCAGGTCGCTGTTGGCCGAAATCGACATTGGAGCTGCGTTCGAAAAACCGGTGCTGTTCTGAATCGTGCTCTGCGTCGCCGGCGTGGTCTGGAACTTGCCGCCCACAAGCTTGTACGCCCTCAGAAAGTCCTTCGGCCCCCACAAGTACACTACCGGACCGTTGTTCGGGCTGTCCCAATACACCGGCGATCCGAAGTAGGGATTCGTGCCCACGGTGAATTCCTGCACGTCGTTGTCGAAGCCGGAATTGAAGTGGCCCATGTTGGTGCTGTCGACCACACGGAACAGTTTGTCTTTGCCAATGCCCACAAGCAAAGTTGTTCCCGGCAGCGCCACCGGTCCGCCCGAACCCAGGTCGACGTCCCCGCTGAAAAGGCTGGCTTGATTCGAAGGCGTGAAGTAATCGGTCACGGAAAGACCGCTGGCCGTGCTGATCTTCAAAAACGAATCGCCGTAATCTTTACCCGAAGTGTTGGCGGTGAAATCGCCGTTCCCGGTCATGGCGTAGACGTTGCCCGATGCATCTCCCACCAACCCCTGCCCTGTCGCCCACAACCCGCCATCGCTGCCGTTCGGCGTCATGCAGAGAATCGCCGTCTGTTGCAGGGTCGTCGCGTCGTAGGCAAAAATCCAGCCGTGGAAAGTTCCAATATCGCCCACCGAGCCGAAGGCTATATACAGAACGCCGTTCATTAACAACAGGCCCGGACGCTGCAGGTGAAAGGTGGGATTGAATACCAGCGTCCCGCCGCTGCTTCCCGCTCCACTACCCGCCACCTGGCCGGTAATTTCCGCCGGCCCACCCAACTGCTCGGCGCCGGATGTGAGACTCAGCGCATGCAAATTGAAATGATACGTGCTGTCGCTGGTCCGCTTCGTCTTCGCGACCACATAAATAATCCCCGCAACCGGATCGATCACCGGCGTGCTGGTGATGCCGATTTCAGGGTTGATATCGAGATAAGGACAATCGCCCGGGTTCGTATCCCCTGTGATGATGCAGATGTCCTGACTCGGAACCGTACTCCCCAGGTTCACCTGCCACAACGGCGCCACCTGCGTGGGATCGTCGGCATCGAACGCATACACGCTGTTGTGCTGCGTCGCTACGTAGACAACATTGCGGGTCTTGCCCTGGATGTTCAGATTCGGGACATACAGAGGCTGGGTGTAGATCAGGCCATCGACCGTGCGCCAGAACAGCTTGCCAAAGCCGCCCACGTTTACGTTCGATGTGTTCAGCACCGTTTCGTCGACGTTCTGCCCGGTGCGTGAGACGTCATTGTGCTGCATCAGGACGGAAACTTGCGCCATGCCAGGCACGGTCATCGATAAACAGAGCCATGATAAGCAGACCCATCCGAGCAGCAGCGAAATGAATCTGGATCTGCTAAACACAGTCTTCCTCTTCCTCGACCTGGGAACTGATCGTGTCGCCAAATGCCCGGGCGCTGTATGGGAATGAAAATGGATCCCCACAGCCTGACGGCTAGCCAATTGCGCCGGGTTAATTTCTGCAATTAATCTTCCAACGAAGCTGAACTAAATAAATGAGTTGTTGCCTTTTACGCCCCGGGTGAACCGCAACATATTGCAGTTTTGCCGGTTGTTATAGGCGGTTAAACACATGTCGATGTACAACCCGCCCTTGGAGTTGCTTGCTTGCGGCAAGAGTTGTGGCAGTTAATCTGCGTTCCGAACCTTGACACACCATGCCGGGCAAGCGAAACTGCGGCCACTGGAACAAGCTTCAGGGGGCTGGATGCAGGCGGATATCCGTTCCCCAGCAATTGCTGTGAGCGCCGACAGCGTTCGAGCCGAGCATTGATTTTTCGACGAGACCGGGTCGAACCGCTGTTGCCTTCCCATGAGCAGCCCTGTGGAATTTATCGAGATTCTGCGACGCGATGGTCACATCCGCGACTCCGGCGCACGGCTTACGCCCTTGAACGGCGGCGTCTCGAGCGAAATTTACCTGGTAGAAGACGGCGCAGAAAAGTTCGTAGTCAAACGGGCGCTGGCAAAACTCAAAGTCAAGGACAATTGGTTCGCCGACGTCAGCCGCAATGTGAGCGAGCGGAACTATTTTGAATATGTCGGAGAGTTCATGCCCGGCTCCGTCCCCCAACTTAGATTCTCGGATTCGAAAGCGGACTATTTCGGCATGGAGTTTCTCGGCGAAGGATTCGCGAACTGGAAACAACTGCTTCTGGACGCGGACTGCCGCATCAGTCACGCCGAAACGGCCGGAACGCTCATAGGGAAAATCCACCGTCGAACCCGATTTAAGGATGCGCTCCGCCAGCAGTTCGATACCACGGCAAACTTCCGTCAGTTGCGGCTTGACCCTTACCTGCTAACCACCGGAGCGCGCCATCCTGAGCTGCAGGAAATGTTTGTGGCAGAGGCCTTGCGTATCGAAAGCACGCGGGAAAGTCTTGTGCACGGAGATTTCAGCCCCAAAAACATTTTGATCCGCGAAGATCGTATGGTCCTGATCGACGGTGAAGTTGCCTGGTATGGAGATCCGGCCTTCGATCTGGGCTTTTTCCTGACTCATCTCTTTCTGAAATCCTTGTATCATTTGCCCAGGAAAGTCGGCATCGCCGAAATGATCTCCGCGTTCTGGCGTGCCTACTGCATGGATTCAGGCGAGGCCATTCTGATCGAGAAACGGATTGTTCCACTGCTGTTGATGCTGCTGCTCGCCCGGGTAGACGGCAAGTCGCCCGTCGAATACCTGACGCCGCTGAAACAGCGCTTTGTTCGCAACTTCGTACAAGAACACCTGCCATCCCCACCCCAGAGACTCGCCCAGCTGAACGAAATCTGGTTTCGGGACTTGAGCGATCCCGAATCAATTTTGGCCGCACGATGAAAATAACCGGCATCGATGCCTGGCAGATTTTCGACTCACGCGGTTTCCCGACCGTGGAAGCGGAAGTGATCTTGGCGAACGGCGTACACGGCCGTGGCATCGCGCCCTCCGGCGCCTCCACCGGCCAGTTCGAAGCCCTTGAGCTGAGAGATGGCGACCCCAAACGATTTCGCGGCAAGTCCGTCTTCCAAGCCATCGCGAATATTCGCAGCGAAATAGCGCCGGCCCTCGTCGGCGAAAATGTCCTCGACCAAGCGGCGCTGGACCGGAAGCTCATCGAACTGGATGGCACTCCGAACAAGACCCGGCTGGGTGCAAACGCCATCTTGCCGGTCTCGATGGCCGCGGCCAATGCCGCCGCTGCGGCAATGCAGGTGCCTCTGCACGCCTACCTTGGCGAAGGAAAAGGCACACTGTTGCCGCTTCCGGAGATTCAGATGATCGGCGGCGGCGCGCACGCCAACCGGCGAACAGACGTCCAGGACTTTTTGCTGATCGCGATTCGGGCCCAGAGTTTTGAGGAAGCGCTCGAAATCACCCACAACGTCTACCACGCCGCTGGAGATATCTTGCGCAGCCGCAACCAGTATTTCGGGGTGGCGGATGAGGGCGGATTCTGGCCGGAGTTTGCCCGCAATGAAGACGCGCTGGCAGTACTGGTGGAAGCGATTGTTCGAGCCGGTTACACGCCCGGGCACGACACCGCCATCGCCCTCGATATCGCGGCCAGCGATTTGTATGACGAAGCCGCCGGCCGCTACCGCTTCCGCATGGAAAAACGTGAATTCACCCCCAGAGAATTTCGCGAACTCATGGTGGATTGGTGCCAACGCTTTCCCATAGTTTCGATTGAAGACCCACTGACCGATACCGACTGGGAGGGCTGGCGCGAACTTGCAAATCAGATAGGCGACAAAATCCAACTTGTGGGTGACGACTTGTTCACGACCAACGCGCAGCGCATTCAAACTGGAATTGAAAAAAAAGCTGCCAATTCCGTGCTGATCAAGCTGAACCAGATTGGCACCGTCACCGAGACAATCCAGGCCATTCGTTTGACCCAATCCGCGGGCTGGCAGCCGATTGTCTCGGCCCGTTCAGGCGAAACCGAGGACACTTTCATTTCTCATCTGGCGGTGGCCACAAACGCCGGCCAACTCAAGGTGGGATCTTTCTCTCGCAGCGAACGAATGGCGAAATGGAACGAGATATTGCGGATCCACCGCGATCTCGGTCCCCGCGCAACTTTCCGAGGTTTTCAAAGTCCGTCGCCGGGGACGGAACTCCGAGGGGCCTAACTCGATGGTGGGCCCCAGACACCCGGCAGCGTGCGCGCACTCCTTGTCTTTGTTGCCGACAAACGCCGCGCTTCAGAATCAGAATTCAGTGAAGATTTTCGAGTTACGGTGCGACCCCGGTACGGGGTCAGTTCGTGAAACCATTACTCTTAGCCATTGTCATTCCGAACCGATTTATCGGTGAGGAATCTGCTTTGGCGCTAAACAGCAGATTCCTCGCGCGCTCCGGCCGCGTTTTACAATGACAATTCCTTGGGGATTTCAAGTCACGGCACGCCCCATGCCGAGGCCGCTTGGCGAGCGAATCTTTGATAACATCGAAGGGGTCGTTTGTGGCGGCGTAGCTCAGGTGGCTAGAGCGACGGTCTCATAATGTCTTTAGAATAAATGACTTACGTGGAATCAGGGGCTTACAGAGGAAAGCCGAGCGTCTAAACGCACCCTGAGCGCCCAGTCCGGGCCTAAAATGCGATGAAATATGCAATAAGTCTAGTGAAAAGGTAGGGATTCGGAAGTTGTTAATCGGAGTTGATTATGCACGCAGAAGAAACTCCACAACAAAAGGCCATGAGGCTGCTGAATCGCCAGTTGGAAGAGTTGCAAACTGTTCGCGCTCTTAATTACAACGACCCAAAGTTTAAAGCTTGGCGAGACACCACGCACGGAGTACTTGAGCGATTTCTTGGTAAGCAAAATCACCATACATTGAGGTTCGTTGGCACACACTTCACGTCGATAGTAATCAGGACGGTCGGGTGGAGACAACTGCGACCGCCTCCCGGTTATGTATCACCTGAAGATCGGATGCAATTCGATGAGGGCTGCGCCACGGCTGAGGAGACACTGAAGGCAGCCATCCGCGAGGTTGAAGATTATGGTGTGCACGAAGATAAGCCTGCACCCATCAGAAAGGGGCGCGGCGGCAATGGTGGTGGGCTCACGCAGACCTTTAACGCACCTGTGAGCATACACAACCAAGCCATCGCAACAGGCAAAGCGATTCAACAAATCGAGCACATGGGAGACAACACCGGTTCCAGCCTTAAGGAAATTGCAGACCTGCTTCAGCAAAGCGAAGAACTTTCACCGCGAGAGGTGAAGGAAGGACTCGCGCACATCGAAGCTGTGGCTGTCGAAGTTCAGAAGCCGGAAGCGAAGCGTGATTGGAAGACCATCCTTCAACGTGGCGAAGCGATTGTGAGTCTTACCAACAAGGCCACGGACTTGGCAGTGAAACTTGCCCAATACATGCCTGCGATTTTCACGTTGATGGAACAAGCCAAGCATTCGATCAAATGAAAGCCGGAGAAGTTCGACGTTGCACAAAATAGCTGTGAATTTTAGATGAAGAACAGATTCTTAGCCTTGCCACTCGCCATTGCGTTAGGTCTTGAGATAGTCATGCCCGGTGGTGACGCGGCACACCCACACACTGAGACAGAAATCGTTTTAGCACCGGAGCCGGAAGGTGGCGATGCTGATGCTCTGCGACCTGTCATCACTCCGCCCGAAAATCCTTGGCTTTCGGACTTTGCACTTAATGTGCTTAAGCCTGATGAATTGAGAAACTGGTGGGTGAACACTGCCACGACCCGCTCTGGTGGTTTAGTCACAAATCTACGAACACAAACCTGTGGTGAAGCAATGTTCAAAGAGCGTGCCACCGTCAAGAACCTAAACACCGGGCAAGAAATCACGATGGCTGTTTTCCTCAACTCAGATTATTGCATTTCGTGGCGCAACAGAAAGATGTGTGAGCAGCTTCAACAATGGCTGTTGCAGCGTGGCGTCACCACGCAGGTTGTGCTTCGTGTTGGGGATGACAAAGGCGAACCACCGGACTACCGCACACCCTTGTCCGCGTATGCACCGGTCTATGATGATGCTGACGGAGTGACCACGATTTGAGTACCAACACAGATTAGCCCCCCCCAAATCGAAAGCTTGATGAGCCTCAGCAACTCCGCAACTTTCAGTGGTAAATTTGTTGGTCATCAGCAAAGACGTGGCCGTCCTTCAAAGACAACTTTGAATAAACAACTCCCTTATATGTGGGATCAGGGACGTATGACACCTCAAGAGGAAACGGTTTCAGGCTTTCGGCGGGATCACCCCAGAAAAATGTGATGAGGTTCCCGCGAAGAAAGTATGAGCTTTTGGGCTGCACGAAAATATGAAAATTGAGTTGAACCGTTTGAAATATTGGGGCACTCTTCAAAAGCATGAAGACAATTGCACCTTTTTGGTTACCACCCACTGCTGGCTGAGGAACGACAAGAAAGTTTGTGGCGTTTCCGATGCTGGTCGCAAAATTCTCAACCTGACCTTTGGAAAACATCGCCGTCACAAGTTCATTGGTACTGACTAGCTTTGATTGTTGCTGCACGATACTCTTGTTTGCTTCTTCGACCTTCCCATCCAACTCTGTCAGCCGACCTTCTACGTGTTTGCTTGCATCAGCAATTTGACTCGCGGTCTTGTTCTCTAACCCTGACACCTTATCTGAAAGCTTCTGTGCTTCGGTCAGTTGCTTGCCCATCTTTTTGGTTGCTTCATCAATGGCGTTGATTGCCCCATCGGCCTTCCCTTCAGCTTCTTGTGCCTTTATCTTCGCTTCATCGGCCTTTTTGGTTGCGTCGTTGGACTCAGATATGGCCTGTTGAGCAGCTTTGTGAACGTCTGCGAAATCACGGATTCCAAAAATACCCAACGTCACACCAAGCAACGTAATGAGGATGGTTGCGGGTATGAGAAACCATTTACCCCATTTCACAAATCGTTCAGCGATAGCTTCTGTTGTTTCTACATCAACAACTGTTTGGTCTCTGAAATGTTCTCTAACGTGTTCGTCAACCTGAGCACGGATGAGAGGAAGCAATTGCGGTGTGAGCAAAGAACCACAGTCTGAACAAAAGTTCTTCCCATCGGTGTTCTCAGCACTGCATTGCGGGCATTTCATGGTGCACAGCCTACACGCATAGGTCAGCCATTCACGCTAGCTGTCTAGATTGTCCCACTCGTCACCAAGAACCCAACGTATCGCGGAGAGCTTTCCGCTGACGAAGCCCCAATCCCAATCGGACTTCATGTTATCCATAAGGCTCTGTTTTCCAAATCTCTTCTCAGCTCGCTTCTGCGCCCGAATTGCAGCCTTTATAATGTCTGCCGGAGTGCCATCTTTGCGATAGCGTTCCACATCACTTCGGCCATACCACACTCGGGTGAAAAACTCGTTTTCAGCCTCGATGATCTGCTTCACGCTTCGGATAAATGCATCGGTCAGTTTGTACTTGCGTTGAAGCGTTCTCTTCCTTTGAAGCATTCTTACTAGCGTTGGCTTCTCCCAACATTTGATCTTGAACGGCGGGTGGTTGTTCCTCTTATAGGTCTCAATGTAGTCCTTGGCGGAGTTGCTAAGGAAGTTTGAGAGCGCAAACACTGCAACATCAGGCCGCTCTGCCTCAGCCCACGCGAGAAGATTGTGTAGCTCCTTTGGTGGCACACCCTTCTTGAAGTGCTTACAATCGACGAAATACTTCTCGAAATGTTGGCTGCCGTCAGGGTCGGTGCGCCGAAGATCACACACAATGTCACGTCCTCTATCAGCGGGTGAACTTGCAAACCCTGTACCTTTCCGCCAATCGACGTTAACGAATCCTGAAGCCGTGATGAGGTCGTAACACAATTCCTCGAACCTTGTGCTAGACAGCTTATTAAAGCTGATGTCACCCATTCGGTGATTATCCCATCAACGTCAAGCTGATTTGCCATCTTTGGCGTTGGGTGTTGTTAGTGCCCCACCCACCTTCATTCCCAAAACGGCTCTGATTCCTTAATCAACTTCAACAAAGCGTTCACCTGCTTGCGTCTGGAACTCCGCCGTCTGCGACTTTCCTGCCCCCAAAACTCCCGGCGCAACGCCATCGGCCCAAGTTCCGGATGGGCTGCTGCATAGTCGGCCTTCCGCTGTGCCAACTCAGCAAGGTGCTTTTCAAACGCAGGGGCAAAAAGATTGTTACCACCCATCACGCGGCCTCTTTCGATGGGGTTTGGAGTACTTCAACCAACTTCAAAAGTGCTTCTCTCATTGCGTTAAGGTCAAGGCGCAATGCCTTCACCTCGCGGCTCAAGATGAAAGGTTCGTTGCAAAAGCCTTCCGGCTCCACGTCGTTAAGCTTTACCTTCTCGGGTGTGAGTGGTTGGTTGTTCATCACTGGATTGGTGCTCCTTGTTCGGTTGTTTGATTGTTGTCGAATTGCTGAGTCAAACTCGGTAGTTCTTCGACAACCCACCACCATTTGCGCCCGTCTTGTTTAGAAGTGACACCGGCTCTTTTACGCACGCGGTGCCAAAAGTTATCGGGCCGTTCTTTATAGGCACCGCCTAAAACTAACTCCTTGCACTGTTCTGCGGACAGCTTAACGCCGGGTGGAAGGATCATCTTCAAAGCGGGCGCAGCCAACTCAATTGCGGCTTTCAATTCCTCTTTGTCAGGATTGATGCTCTCTTCGATACGGGCTGTAGAAACACCACCCCACACCACACGCAATACTTTCTTGTCCTCCCACCCCGGCCAATCAACAGACACCTTTTCAGTCTTGTATTTCAAAGTGGGTGCAGATTGGTTCCGTTCCTCACCCATGATGTGGTGGTATTTCTTGTCTGTCACTTCAGGGTCAGAGCCAAACATAATCAACTGCCGAGCAACACCAACGAAGGCAGCAGCCCCCATCACACGCTGCTTTGGGGAAGTATCTTTGTCCCGTCTATTAAGGTGACCCACAGTGATGACGCTGACCATAAGGGCTTGTGCAATCTGCTCTGATATGGGCATCAACAGCTTTCTAATGTGTTCTTCCTTGTTCATCTCCTTATTTCCAAGGTAGTTGGTAATGGGGTCAATGATGACCAACCCAACATCAGGAAGCGACTGGATTTGCTTTTTCAACTCTTCAAGGTCATTCTCAAGGTTGGTTGATACGTCTACCACCGAATCACCACGGTCAATGGTGGAAATGAACCTGTGTATCTTCGTCACATCTGCCCCCGCCAACTTCAGGCGTGGTGCAATGGTGTCACCCCAATCATCTTCAGAAGCCATGATGATTACAGAGCGTGGGCCAACGACATTTGGTTGACCATCAGGCCACGCACCGCCAGTTGTTACCGGCCTGCACAAATCGAGCGTGACAGGGCTTTTGCCCTCACTCGAAGCCCCTGCAAAATGGGTGAGTTGGTTCATGCTCAAGTAACCCGGCCACAACCACACCTCGGGCTTGATTGTTATATCCGCCACACACTCAAGGCGAGATGAACGAAGAGAGGTAGATTGTTGCTTCTTCTCCGCAACGTAGATCGGGTGTGGGTATGCTCCCTTATCCTCGGCAAGCTTTTCGATGACTTCCGCAACCGACCATGAAACACAGCCGGTGCTCTGGCAGTGAAAGCCAAGACCCCCATCGCTGCTCAAGATGAAGTTGGTTGTGGTGCTGTTTTGACCAACATGTTTTTCACCTTTGATGGGGCAGGACGTGAGCCGGTAGCACGTCCCAATGTCGTTCTTTGCTACGTTGTCCACCTCAAGGCCGTAGAACTTCAGGAAGTCTTGGATGTCAAATTCCGGGTGAAGCTTACGGCTCTTGGTCTTTGCTTTCTCACGTTGTTCTGCAACCGGCTCACGCTCAGTGGGCAGCTTTGCGTATTGTTCAGGGTCAACTTCCTTCAATTCTTCTCTGATCTTCGCGGAGATGTGGCGGGCAGTGGCAAAGATGTAATTGAACTCATCACCAACATCCTTCAACTGGTTGAAGGCTTCACCCACCATGTTGCAAGTCAATGCAAAGAAGCGTGGGCTGTTCTTCGGGTTCCAATATTGAAGGCAGGTTTCCCCGAGTTGCTTCCCACGCACATTGCCCTTGAAGAACACATGGATGCCTTGCCCGCTGACGCTGTATTCGGCCCACGATTGGAACCTGCTCAACAACACCATTGCTTCCGCGCAAATCTGCCCTGTCTTTGGGTTACGGCAGTAGTCAATGTCGAGGCCATGAATCTCACCACCCAAAAAGCAATAGCCGATGCCTTGCTTGTCATTTTCAAGTGCTTTAACACACTCATCAAAGGTTGACCACGTGGATTCATCACTGTGGTTCCCTAGAGGGATTTTGGCTGTGCCGCCTTCAGGTTTGTCTTTGAGGAAATACCGAACGAATCGCTTCTCCTTCAGCATCTCCGGGGGCAGGAGTTGTTTAAAGGTAGCCCAAGCAAGTGTGGATTTCCCCATTGATGGGGTTGGGGGTGGGAGTTCAGCGACCTTCTGCACCGGGGAGGTGGGGCCTTCTGAAGGTTTTTGAGGTGGGTTGGCTGCGAGTGCTTGCAGTCTTTTGTATTGAGGGTCAATGGCTGTCATGCTTCATCCTTTGAAACAACACACCTACGCCGCACGGTCGTCGCTCCGGGCAAAGGTGCGCTCACAACAATTAGCGAATGTAGTGCTGAAAATCTTGGGGGCTTACCTGCAACGCTTCCCCGACTGCAACAAGGTCTTCGGTGGAAAGCTTTGCCAACAACGCGCCTATAGTGCGATTTAAGAGAAAGCCGGTTTGGGCAGTGATCGTGCGGAGTGCGCGAATCTGCCGCACAATCTCTGCGAGTTCAGGTTTTAAGGCAGGTTTGGTGTCTGTCATATTCATCCTCCTTTCGTAAAATACAAAAGCCCCGCGTGCGCGAGGCCGTTCAAAACGTCAAGCGTGTTGTTGCGGTTGCTTACTGATCCGCAACGATGGAGTAAAACGCCGTGATTATCACCAACCCATCTCCTGAATTGAATGCGGCTGCTGCGTTTCCGACCACAACAGGCTGACCGTCTATGAGGTTCCTTGGAACAGGAACCCCGCTATCTGCCTCAGAAACCGCCAGACAGTGCGCGAATTGATCTACGCCTGTGCCGGGATTCAGGAATCCGTTACCGTTCAGAATCCGATAAGCAAAAAACGCGCTAGGTGTGCTGCCCCAAAAGAATGTGAACGTGCCGGTTGCTCCGTAATCAACTGAACCGAACTTGTATTGCACGGTCAGATAGGCGGGCACAATGCGACTGCCTGATGGGGGTGTTTCGGTAATGGCTAAAAACGTGGTGGTCAAGGCCGTAAGTTCCGCAGCATCCAAAATGGTCTGCTGAGAACGCAGCAATTGTAGGGCAGGTGATGGAGATGTGATGGTGCTTGATCCATACCCTCCACCTGTTGATTGCGGAAGTGAAGCACTGCACGTGGGTGCACCTGTTAATGGTGCAGCCCCGCCGTTGCCGTAAGCTTGCACGGTGAAGCTTACGTTTTCCCCGGTGTTGTTCAGCACAAACTTTGTGGGCGACGAAATACCAGAGGATACCTGCACCAGTTGGTTGTTTCCCTGATACCCCTTTACCAAAATGGCGACGCCTGCAAAGTTCTTATCTGTGGGGTCTTGAGTAAACAAGACTGATACGGTACAGGTTGCCCCCGTTTGTGCGTTGGCAACCGACACTTGAACATTGCTAACCTGCTTGGGAATGCCTGCACCGGTTGCATTGGTGTTGGCTATGCCATGCAGTTGGTTAATGAGTGTTGCATTCTGATTGCTGTCTAAAGATGGGGAAACAGGCTGCGCACCAGACGCAACACCTTCCGTAATGAACACCGGGCTGCTTGGTTTGCTCAGGGACATTAGTTCTTCCCACCCGCAAATTCCTTGTATAGTTCGCGTGCTTCCTTGTATCCGATGGCACCAATCCCTGCCTTCTCTGCAAGGCTCATGATGTTCTTAATGGTGGAAAGGTGGGAACCAACAGCCGCAATTATTGGTGCTGCCACATCACCCACAGCAGATGAGGCAGGCAGAGCCGCAAGCCCCGCACCTGTAGCAGCCCCACTGACTAACGCCTCACCCGGTGTCATCCCTTCAGCCGGGTTGGGCAGGTTCCTGATGCGTGCATTAGGGACATAACCGGGCTGCCCTGATGGTGTTGCTTGTTTCGCGGCTGCTGCTTGCGCTTCCGCCTTCTCAGACATCAAAGGCTCATTGAACGGATTCCCATTATCTGACGCCGCCACTGTTGCTGTCTGCGCTTGCTGGTGGTCTTGCACCTCAGAAGCAAACGGCCTATCAAACGGATTTTCATAGTCACCGGCCATTGTCGTACTCCTTAATTGATGGACTTCGCGTTGTTTGTTCGCGGCTCAGTAATAGCCGCCCTCTTCACCAAGTCTCTGGTTTC
This sequence comes from Terriglobia bacterium, assembly GCA_963822555.1. GTDB lineage: Bacteria > Acidobacteriota > Terriglobia > Terriglobales > Acidobacteriaceae > JAIQFF01. Next base: position 1,040,234 of record CAWGHY010000001.1, on the reverse strand, counting down.
GTTTCTGAATCTCACGGTCTTCGAGCCGTCGCAATTCTTCCAACGACATGGTTTCTTTCTCAGCCTCACTGAAGACCCTTGATTCTGCCGCTCGCTTCGCACGTGCTGCTTTGGCGCGTTCTTTGGCAGCGGCTTGCTCCTGCTTCGAGAGTTCAGCGGCGTCCAACTCTAGCGAGCTATTCGCCAAGCAAACCTGATAAACACGCTCGAATTGATCGATGGTGTAAGCGCGATTGGCCCCAAACATTGCGTTAAGAGTTGCGTTGAATATTTCACCGTTGCGTTGGTTATCGATGAACTCCGGATGGAGAAGAACAAACTCATCGCTCATTTGGAAGTTGTTTGTGCGAGTCTCATCTGCTGCCAAAGCTTCCTCATAAACAGCTTTAATCTGTTCGGCGGTCAATTGTGGCTTCACCGGCTCAAGACCATCATGCGCCCTGCGAATATTCTGATTAAATTCGTCGTTGTCCGCCGGATTTGGAATGTGTCTTAAATAGCTACCTACTGCTCCCATAATGTTCTCCTAGTTGTTAAAGTTGTGACTTCTGTTTGTTTGGTTTGGCCTTCTGTTCAAACCAGCCGCTTAATTCTGCGTATGGTTTCAACAGCCGCAAATAGTTCATCGGATCATTCTCTGAAGCACGCAAATGTTGCGATAACAATTTCAATGCTTCCGACTTTGACATCACAGGTGTCGTTTTCATGGCTTGCCTGCTCTGAAACCGGTGGCCCAATTACTCTCACGACGTTTGAGGTTGCTCGGTGTATCTCTCAAAGAAAGTCTTGGTGACTTTTTCAAACGTTCCAAAGCTTGCGCTGATGTTTCTCCGAACACGAAATTTGCAGAGCCACACCATCGGGCTTTGTAAAAACGACCTGCACGCTGAATTTGAACGTTTTCCATGTTGTTTACCAACATTGTGAACCCGGCCCGCGATGGGGAGCACCATCGCTTAAAGGGGCCGGGTCAATTCCGCGCCTAGCGACAGAACGCGGAAACTCGTTGTTAAAACTTAACTCTTGGTCATCAAACAGCGGTCGATTGACGTGGCAAGATCAATGGCTTGCTTCTCAGAAACCACGATTACAACTTGAAGACCATCGCGGCCCGTAAAACAGAACTCGCAGGTGTCGTCACCTTTAACCTCGAAACTGAGCAAATGGGCCTTCGTGAAGTTATGAATCTGTGTTTCCATGCTTGATGCTCCTTTGTGTGATCTAAAAAACATCAGGTGCCCATTGGTTTGTTGTTTCTCGGGCACCTGACCATAGGCCACTTTCAAAAGAGAGTCTGTTATATGCGCATACAACAACGATGGGTGCTTACCGCCCACCTGTTGCAACAGGTGGATAACATCGTCCATTCCAGATATAGGAATCCCCATCATCTGAAACGTGTCTCTCTTTCGCTCGACCAAAACTATTTCTTCACCAACTCAGGGTGTAACTCTTTCACGGTGTCCGCGATACCTGTAATGTGGGAGTTGAGTTCTTTGATATGGGCACGCAGCTCTGCGTTCTCTTTGAAGTGTGACAATTCATTGAGACGTTCAACGGCTGCGTTCAGCTGTACACTGCACTCCTTGAAGGTGGATGCTGCTGCGTTCACCTGTGCGTCGAACACTCTGATGGTGGACCACAACGCGGCACGTTCACTTTGCAGTGATGTTTCCAGCTTTGCTACGTCGGCGGCAATTAGGCCGCGCAACCACTTCTCAATCGCTTGTTTGTATTTGGTGAACATGGTTGTTACTTCACTTTCGTTTTGATGGTGGATTGCTGGTCAGCACTACGTGCCGCCATTTGATCGAAAGAATCTTCCACTTGCTTGACTTCAGGTGTCGGTGTATTTGGTTTGGTGAAGTCCACAACACGGCCTTCAGACGAGATGAATACGGGGATCATGGCTTACCTTCGACAGGTTCAAACATCAACCCAAGAATTATCAAATCCGAAGTTTGAACATGGCTGAGCAAATCAACAACCTGTTTGCTGGTGGAGAACCCTGTTGATTGGCTTAACCGACGCAAACCAACTAATTTCATCTTGAGCATCTTTAGCTGCTCATCGGACAGACGTGGGCCGGTGTGCAGGGGTCGGCTTGGTGCAATGGCTGATGTTGACATTGTTTTTGATTCCTTATGCTGCCAGTTGTTTAGGCAAGAGCCAATTCACGGTTTGACCAAACGAATTTGGGTGATGGGGCTTCCTCAACATCGGTGATCTTGAAATACTGTCGGTAGGCTGCGTTTGATTCTTCGACACCCTCAAACCACTTCCACTTCGCAGTGTTTGCTTTTGGCACCCGCGCCTTGTCGGTGGGTAAACCAGTCAACCCATCAACAAAATAAACAACGTATTGGGTGCGGTTGTCTTCGGTGACGATGCCTCTCCGTGCCAACTTGCCGCGATTGAAAATGTGGAAAGCCTTGCCGACGAAGGAACTGTGCAGGTGTTGAAGGTGCTCTGTGGTGAAAAGGATCGGATCAAGCGGCCTGATATCGAGGCTGGCAGATTCGAGCACGTGTGCCAGAACGGAGCTTGTGCGCGAGGGGGCCTCGGAATGCTCGATGGGTGGAAGAACTGTTTGGGGGTGATTGGTTACAGCAGGTGGGTTGTACATTGGTGTTTCTCCTCTTGGCTTGCGCCCATTCAAATTATTACTGCAAATACAAAAGGCTGTCGGGGTGACAGGCTTTCAAAACTGTTGCTTGATGTCGGGTTGTTGCTTAACTAAATGGGTTTAGTCTCCAACAGATTGCCTCTCAAATCGTAAACTCTCATACTGTTGCACTGATGCTCGATGGGGAGATAGACACCCTTGTTGACTCGCACACTTGCAATGTCATCGACCACCATGTCAACACAAGTTGCACAAAACGAGGTGTGTTTGCGAGGCATATCAGTTGCGTGAAGGGATTTAGTCTGGCTGGCCTGATATTCGCCTTCTACGTGTATTGTTAGTGCATCCACATGCTTGTGGGGCAAAGGATCAAGATGCACATCAATGGGCATCGGGTGGTAACCCTTATCCTTAACTCTGACAACCTGCACAGTTGGCAACTTATCCAAGGGATCATTCTTGCCGAAGGTTGAGAAGGCACGGCTTCTGTTGTAAATCCTCAACCAAGAGTCAATTGCCCTCTGCGTCAGTATTGCATCCTCGGCACGTCGCTCTTTTGTTCTTTCATCTCTAGCACCGCTTCTGTATCTCTGTGGTTGACAGTCGTCGCAGTGCAATCGTGAACCATGCAAGAAGACTATATCCGCACCACACATCTTGCATTTGCGTGCCAGCAAATCAACGTTAGACATTGTGCAAGCCATAGAGTTTTCAGGCAGCGAAAATACGATACTGGGAACACTTCAGCCAAACCAATTAGATGCACTTGCGGTGCCAACGCTGATTCGTGCATGCAGAGCGTACAGAAGCGTGCTGAGGAACCAGATGCGTTCTAGGGTGCTCATGTCGGGCTGATGGGATTAGTCGGTGAAGGACCTTGCACATCCGAAGGGAAGGAGTTTTCCAATCTGTTACAAGCCGATTACAGCCGTGAGCCGGTGATGGGGCCTGAGGGTGGGCAGGCTCCTGAAGACCCGGCAAATCGAATCGTAGCGCACGGCGGGCCGGTCTGAGAGGTGAGTAGCGGGGTGTGTTTTGATTTCGGAAAACGGAACGCGCGGCCCCGGTGCGGATCAAGTTTCCAGATTTTGCGACCATGGCCCGCCGTCCACCTCGGTAACGTTGGGGGCCTCTACCCGGCCAAAGATACCCATTCCAAGGGACTCCTGCCAATCTACAAAGCGAACGGCAGACCTGACGGCCTTGCGAGTTGGCTTCTGGTGCAGCCGGGGCTTCGCGTCTTGGTGGTGGGGCTTTGGGAATTATGCGATGGTGAGTGCGATGGGGTTTGCAACCAACCTACATTGAACAACTTGAAAATGCGCAACGGTTATACCAACCGCCGTTCTGACCGGCACCACCGGATGAAATGGTCGTTATAACGTCAATCTCGCGCCTTCAATTGCTTGATCCTGATGGGTTAGAGGTGAACTCGGAACATCGCTGCGTCTTCATGGGTGCAAGATTTTCTTTTTTGAACGCCGGGGCAAAGTCCGAACCAACAACCCCTCTGTGCCATGTGCCTATGATGGAAGGTGACAGCCATAATATAGCTATCTTATATATATATAAGGTGATACTGACCTTCCACCATCACCTTCCATATGGAAGGTCAGGTTGGAAGCTGAGAAAATCGGTATTGTAAACACAGGTACTTCCATCACCTTCCATTTGGTCTCCTTCCATGGGTCACACATAGGGGTCTTTCCAATTGGGTCTCGCAGCTTCCCGAGTCGAAGCTGCAAGCTTCCGCACTCTTACCACCTAATCACCAACGCAGGCACCAGTAGCTTATTAATGTGCAGAAATGCGACAACCTGAATCAACAGGCCGGTGCCAAATCAGTAGCTCGTTCTACTTGTTGGTACTTTTGTTGAGATCGGTTTTCTTCGCGGCTGATTTCTTTTCAAAATCGTTAAAGGCTTTTGAGGATTCGCGTTCCCTAGTGCGGTAAGGCTGTCGAGCGTCGCCCTGCGGGGTGTCTACTTCAGACTGCTTGTTCCACTCGCGTCGTTGGTCAGCGGCAGCGGCTTCTCTTTGGCGGGCCTCAAGAATTGTCTTTTCTAGTTCGTGAATGCTGTTGCTTCGCGCATCATATGCCGCTCGTTCAGACTGTGTAAAACCTCCAAACACCTCGTCACGGCGGGCTTTGCTCTGTTGTTCGAGCAGCCTTGCCCGTTCTTGTTCGAGAGTCTTGCAGTTTAATATCACGATGTGGTGTCGAAGTCTAAAGCATAAACCAGCACTTTTGCCATACCATTGTTACCGTAATCTGGCGGAAGGTGTTATGTGCGGCTGCGTACACTAAAAAAGTGGTGGGGAGGGTCTTGTTGCATTACCAATCACCGGCTTGCACGTGCTGCCATCACCATCGGACGTGAGTCGGGTATCTTCGCGTCAACGTACGCCTGCGCTGATGCGCGGTCTTCAAAAGTTGCACCATAGACCGTTTCGTGTTTCAACATTTCATGGAGATAGTCAACGACCGGCTCAGACTTCTTCGCTTCAGCAAGATAATCAATAATACGTTCCATGTTGTTCGCTCCTGTGAATCAGATTTTCACTTCATCGAACAGGAGCGAGTATCACGCTGGAGCTGCGAAGCTGCAAGGCACCGAGATAATCAGAAATCCCATCGGCTTTGGGTACTTTTATCCAAACGTTCAAGGCGGTCAATGTCGGTTGAAGAGGGTGCGAGTTGACGAAGCAGCAAACCAAATTGCAAACGTTAACCGCGTGGTGAATACAGGACAAAGTGTATTTGGCAACCCGTTGAGTGTTGTTCGACAACTAACCGGGTTCGCTACTTTCCGGCAAAGGAGCCACCTGTGGCCGACTACGAGTGGGAAACGTGGAAGCAGATTTACCAAAAAGCCCTCATCGAGTTGCAGCACGCGAAGATGCGTGGCCGCATCGGAGACGCGCGAGTTGCGATTACTGATCGTGTAGAGGCGTTAAAGGCAATTCCCGGTCTCCACCAACCGGAATACCAAGCGATTGATGATGCTTTGAAAGCTCTGCGATTTCTGGAGTCACAGGAAGAGCGTTACGACGAAAATCAGCGGCGCATGGCTTTGGAAACAGCAGCGCGGAAGCTGGAGTCAATCGCTCTAAAGATCAAGAAGCTGGATGAGTCCGCTTCAGAGTAGTGTTCTGTGCTACTGAGAGTTCAGGATTCCTTGCCACCATTGAGCGACTTCTGAAACTGTTCCATTCCTGCCAACAAGCCTTGCTTTGTAATCTGCTTTTTATAAACGTTGAGCGTGGTGGTCATGCTCTTGTGGCGTGCTATCCCTTGAGCAACCGCGTAATTCCCGTTGGTTGCTTCGATGATGGCGGTGATGGCACCCCGCCGACCTGCGTACATGCCCTTCCACTCAACGTTTGCAGGTTTGGGAACCTTGCCGCATCGCACACACTCTTTTTCACCCTTCACGTGTGGCAGGATCACCCGGTTAAGCATGTTGGGAAGATCAGCAATCAACCAATTATCACCATGGGGGTTGTCAGACGCCGCACGCCACAACTCCAACGGCACCCGCACGTGCGCAATGATGGGGACAGGTGCCATGCGCTCAGCCGTCTTTGGTGGGCCAACCTTGCCGTGTGAGGGTTTGTTGCGCCTGATGTGAAGCCAATCCTTATCAACATCTCCCCATTGCAAGCCTGCAATCTCTGCTGGCCCCAAGCCAAGGAAACAGGAAAGAGCCAATACAAGTTGCGCATCCACGTGGTCAACTAACGTGCTAATGAGGTTTTCGGCCTCTTCCATCGTGTAGTGCTTCGTTGCCTTCGACTCTTTGCAATCTTTCGGCAGCTTCACATGCCATGGGTTATCGTTTCGCAGGCCACGCTCTACTGCTTCGCTGAACATCGCAGACGCCAATGCGCGGATGTGTTTGAGGGTGTTCTTGCCCTGCTTTGTCTTCAGTGAGGAAAGGAATTTACGTGCGTTGTCTGCTGTATAGGCTTGAAGGGTGAGAGTGCCAAAGTGGTCTTTGAGGTGTTGATTCCAAATTTGCTCGTAGCCCTTCACCGTTGAGGCACGCATCCCCGTGCCTTTCCATTCCTTCTCGCAGTAAGGCAGGTAGGTCTTCTGCCAAAAATCAACCACCATCAGATTTTGTGACACACGTTGTGGGGTCTGCTCACGCTCATTGATTGAGCGCATGAAGTCTTCGCACAGGGAACGAACGGCCATTGCCGATGGGGAGCCGTGGCCGGTGCTTCGATCTTTGTCACACAGCCGGTGGGAACGTTGCTTCTTGAGTGGTTTCCCCTCTACAATCTCTGTGACGTAGTAGCGAACATGGAAAGCACCCGAAGCCTCGTAAATGTAACCGCGTTGATGGCGTGCCATTCACCCATCGTATGCGAAAATGCAACAACATGCGATGGTACCAAAGTGCTAGTCTTTACAAGTTGCTTATTTTGTGTTGTTTAACCATGTGGCGGCGTAGCTCAGGTGGCTAGAGCGACGGTCTCATAATCCGTAGGTCCGTGGTTCGAGTCCACGCGCCGCCACCAGTTTTTTCTTACTTCCAAACCAACATCCCATCCGGTAGGTCACTATCGAAGCTGTTTCTTCACTCCCTGCTTTTCGCGCTCCAGCACCATTTGATCGAAGGCATGGGGCAACGATTCACAGCGCGAGTAGGGACCGGGCTTGTAGGCACGCGACTCGATTCCCGCCTGCGAAAGCTCTGAGATAGCCCAGTCTTCCCGGTTGGTAGCATCCCAGAATTCAATCGCATCATCGGCCTCAAAATCCGGCTTGGCCATTTCGTCAGGATGAAAATGCCACTCGCAGATCACGGCCGTACGATCCACGGCCTTCGGCCAGAGCGTGTGCGTCATCACATAATCCGGATGGAGGCTAAGCAGCAGGTTGGGGAAAATCGCGTAGTAGAAAACTTTGCTGCGTTCTTCCGCCGTCAGCCCGGGAAGATACTCGCGCCGCAGTTTGCCATCCTTGCTCATGGTTCTCGCGCCGCCCTGAAACTCCATGGATCCGCCGATGTATCCACGATGCGGCTGGTCGTTGTCGCCCGAGAGGTAATCGCTGATCGCGCTGAGCGCCGGATGCAATATCGGACAGTGCAGGCACTCGTTGTAGTTCACCATGATCAACTTCCAATTGGCTTTCACTTCATACTCGATGCGCCGGTGCATTTTCAGCTCCGCCATTCGCCACGGCGCGAACTTTTCCGGCAGATCTTCCAGCTGACTGGCCAGAGGAGATGCTTCAGCATCAAGATTGATGAAGACGTGGCCATCCCAGACCTCGGCCTGAACGCGATTGAGGGGATACTCTTCGCGGCGGAAACCATCCTGCATGTGCGGAGCGCCAATCAGGCCTCCATCAAGGCCATAAGTCCAGCCATGATATCCGCACTGGATGCGTCCGGCGAAATGTCCTTCTGCGACAGCACAGATGCGGGTTCCGCGATGCCGGCAGACGTTGAAAAATGCCCGCACCGAGCCTGCGGTGTCACGAGTTACGATGATGCTTTCACGCCCGATCTCGCGCAGAAAATAGTCGCCCGCTGCCGGAATCTGGTCAGCCCGTCCAGCGCACACCCAGCTTTGGCAATAGAAGCGTTCGAGTTCGTCGCGAAAAAGGTCAGGATCGGTGTAGTAGCGGGCGGGCAGGGTGGTGGCAACGGATTGGGTTTCAGAAGTTGGCATCAGCGAAGCCGGCCCTGAGCCTTCACCACTCTGTTCGTCAAAGATTTTATCGCAGGATTCGCGCTAGTCCACCTCGGCGGCATCCGCCACCGGTTCAAAGCCGCCGGCCATCCCCGCAGCCTGCTGTCGTCTTCCGCGACTTTGCCAGGCGTGCCACACAATTCCCGCCGCCAGATATCCCAGGAACAAGTAGGGCAGCCAGTTCTTCGGCGCTTCCGGCACCGGATAGAGTGTTCCCTCCAGAACCAGAACCATGGCCAGCACCGACGCGATCGCGAGCACGACGATCCCCGCAGAGAGCCTTCTCTCGGATTTCAAGTGCAACGGCAGCGCCACCGCCACCAGCGCGTAGACGGTAATAAATCCGTAGGTCGCGAGCGATCCCATCCAGTCATAGATGGTCTCGCCGCTGGTTTTGATCAGTGCCAGCACAACCGGCGCCAGCACGGTCGCCAAACCGGTCACCAGCACCGCGGTGTGCGGCGTCGAATTACGATCATGCGTGCGCCGCATCCACTGATGTGTCATTCCGTTGTGCGCCATCATCATGAGCACCCGCGCCGCTGCCGTGATGCAGGCCAGCGTACAGGCGAACATGCTGATCATGGCACCGATATCGATCAGGGGGCCGAGACGCGGCGCTCCGGCGGCAATGGCCAACACGCTCATCGGCGAGGCGCTCTGGTCGAGCGTTCCAGAGGCGGCAGGGAAACCGAGCACTTCGGTATAGGACGCGGTAATGAAAAACAGGCCCGCCAGCAGCGCGCTCTGGATCACCGCGCGAGGAATGGTGCGCAGCGGGTTTTTCGCCTCTTCACCCAGCGTGGTCGCGCTCTCGAATCCTACGAAGCTGAACATCGCCAGCACCACCCCCAGCCGCACTCCGCTCCAATGCACGCCGTGCAAAGCGAACTGCGCCGGATCCACGTGCAGCCCGTGGTGCCACAACACCAGGGCGAAGACCACGGCGATGGAGACCACGGACGCCAGCTCGATGTACGCCATCAGCTGGGTCGAAATTTTTACGTCGCGATACGCAATGGCGGCGCAGACCGCCACGCAAAACGCCGCCAGGAAGACGGGCGCGGCGGAGACTCCCACAAACTCTCCCAGCACCACGTTCCCGTAGTGAATAAACCCGCCCGTCACCGAAGCGCCGGTGGCCACATAAGCCAGCAGCAAAGCCCACGCAGACACACTGGCAAGCATGGGCGGCAGCGACGCGGTCGCGTAGGAGTAGAGCGAGCCCGGCGAGGCTGACTCGCGGGCAAATCGCGCCACGCAAAGCGCGATCAGCAAGGTGCACGCCATGGCCAGCAAATAAGCCAGCCAGGTCCCATTGCCCGCCGACGCGAAGACCAGAGGCACCGTCATGGCGGGTGAGCACGTTGGCCCCATCGTCGAAATCGACTGCGCCAGCGTCTCCAGCGGGCTCAAGGCATGGCGTTGCAAGCCGTAACCCGGCTGGATCGCTACGCCCGGCACTTCTGGTGTTGTGCTGGAGTACTCCAAGCTGGAAGCCCCATTCGCAGTTTAAATTGCGTCCACTGATCTTAGCGACGAGAAATGCGATGCAATGAATCAGAAACCCGGCACGGCCGAGGACAAGACCTTTCTATCCACGCCCTCCCGCTGATAGTCAGGCCTTCGCGCTCTGGCCACCCTTTGACACCCAGCGCGGCGCCGAATCTGTCTCCTGCCGCAGCCGCAGGTTCAGTTGAGCCGCGTGATGTTGCACGTGCCGCATATTGTAGAGGAGCAGTTCACCATTACTCATCGCGCGATACGAGAATGGGCACGAATCCATAACCCATGTGTCCGTCATTCCCGCCATCACGGCGTCCAACTTTTTGCGGCAGTGCTCGAGATAATCGAGCAGTTCGACTTTCGTGTAAACGCGCTCGGGCATGACTCCGTCTTCAAGTTCGCTAAGGCCAAACGGAGGCGGCGGACGAAATCGGTCTTCGTCCTCCGGGGAGATATATAGATCGAGGAAAAAGAGCGTGTGAAAGCCCAGGTACCAAAACGCCCCCGGCCCCTGACCAGACCACAGAGAGTCTGGGCAGGCTTTGATCGCATTAGCCAGCATGTCGATCGCGGCATGGAACTGCTGGCGGATCGCAGATCTCCAAAAGTCCGTCATCGGCTTTGCATTGGGCGGCAAAGGCCTTTAGTTTCTGGTCCGAACCACGGTTGAGTCAAGCAGATTGCGAATGATATTCTCGACCGCATGCCCCGTGGAATCGCACCCGGCAGCAGCCCCAAACTGGACGCTCAAGCCATGCTAGCGGTCGCGCTCGAACAGGCTCGCATCGGACTTGCGGAAGGCGGCGTTCCCGTGGGCGGAGCCATCTTTCACGTCGACGGCACGTTATTAGGGTCTGGGCACAACCGGTTGGTGCAGGAAGGTAACGGATCACTGCATGGCGAAACCGACGCCTTCCGCGCCGCTGGACGCCGCCCCACCTGGCACGACACCATCCTGGTCACAACTCTGGCTCCGTGCTGGTACTGCAGTGGAATGATCTACCAATTTCGCTTCCGCCAAGTGATCGTCGGAGATAGCGTGAACGCCCAGGGCGGCACCTCGTGGCTGCGGGAGCATGGCATCGACATCGTCGATCTGCACTCCCGGGAATGCATCGATCTGATTGCCGAGTTCCAGCGCAAATGCCCCGATCTTTGGAAAGAGTGCATCGGCGAGGCTTGATCGAATCTGTTAGTTCACCTGCACCGGAGCCCACACACTGCCCACGCGTCCGGTAATGTTGTCCCGCACCACCACACGCAGACCGTATTGTCCGGGCGCAAGCTCCAATGTGTCGTTATATCCGATGCCGCTGGTCTGTAACTGCGCCACATACGCCGGGTTAAGATTGAGGTTGAACAGTTTGCTGTTGTGGCTTACATCTTCGCCCTTGACGTTGCGCACCACATACCAGATCTCAAGATTCAGGCGATCGTTGTCACTGGCATCCACGGTCGCCGCATTGGCCGGCACCAGCAACGAAAATCCAACTTTCTTCTTTACGCCACCGGCCACTGGGCTCTCCAGCTTCACGGTCAGCGGCATGCCGGTATAGTCCAGGGGCGACGTCAGCGCCTCCCGGATATCCATGCCCTCGCTGCTCAGCGGGTCCATCGTGGTCTGGGTCACGAAAAATCCCTCGCGCGAGCGGATATGGTAATCGTGATCTTTCACACTGACTTTCAGCTTCCGAAATCCCGGTCGATTGTTCTTGGTATCGAGGGCATAGCTCAGAATGTAGTAGGAGGACCCGTCCTTGACGGCATCGCTCAGAGCTCCCACCAGGTCGTTGGTGTTGAAGTAGGCTCTGCCGCCAGTCGTATCCGCGAAGATTCGCATCGTGTCCAGCGTCTTCTGGTGAGCTTGTGACTCACCCGCCATGTATTCCGGAAGCGCCCTCACCATTTCCCGGCTCACTTTCATGCTGGCATCCATCTCGCCCACCACAACCAGGCCGCGTGCATCCACCGGATATAAAGAGACGTTGGCGTCGTTCAATAACTGCATCGTCCGCTGGTAAGCGTCGAACGGAGTGCCGGAGGTAATGGAACTCCCCGACTCGTCAACGTCGAATGGAAAACTTCCCGTAATCCAGAACAATGATTTCCGTCCCGGGATGCCCGACAGCTGGTGCCCGATTTGCTGGAACGCTCCCAGCGTGCTGCCTACCGCCCCCGCCCGTGCGAAGTCAGCGACCGGCGCCTCGCCTCTGGCAAAAGCCTCCAGCGTCGTGCTCTCCAGATCGACCAAGGCCACACCGTTGACCTGGTAGGTCACGGCAAAACCAGTGCGTTGCTCCAGCGACGGATTCGCCGTCGCCTGCCGCACGCTGTTCGCGTCACTGCCGTTCATCGCGTCCAGCTTGCTTGAAACTTTTTTCAGCGCGGCAATGAGCGCCGTGGTATCGCTGGTGAAGTCATGCAGTACGTGCATCCCGTTGCCATCGATGCTGACCAGCTCGAAAATGGCATCCTGGTTGATGTTGTTGGCGAGATATCGAATGGCGGCCTGGCGCGCGCCCAGCTGATCCAGAAATGGCGTGTTAATCAGGTCAAGAGCAATCACGCTGATGCGCCGGGCTCCGCCGTCGGGCGCAACCGCGTTGGAAAACTCATTCGGAGAAGCCGGAATGATTCGTACCGGAGCCGCGCTGGTCGTGGTTTCGTCCGCGCTGGCCACCACCTGCTCCTTGCCATTTTCCAGGATCTCGAACGAATCCTTGGTCAGCCCGGGGACGTGCTTGCCATCCTTATCAGTCACGATGACTGGAACCAGAATGTATTGAGCCCGCGCCGTAAACTTCAGCGGCTTCTTGTCGATCTGTTGAAACCCGATGGCCGTGTCGGGAATATCGCCCATCTCTCGCGGGATGAGTTGGCCTTTGACGATCGAACCCGCCTTCTGCGCCGCCGCCGGTCTGCCGCTAAACACCACCAACGCCAGGCAAAGCCAGACGCCGGCTCCGCCTACCTTTTTCGCCGCGCGCCCGGCTGTTCGAAGATAAATCGCCAAGGGACTGTCCTGGGCGTGCATAACCCCTCCATGCGCCGAAGACCCCGCTTGGTGGCGCGGGATTGGCTCGATTCCGCGATGAACTATACACCCAATCAATCGGTCGAGCTGTGATCGACAATCATTTCCCAAAACTGTCTCCGGTTGAGAAATTTGGTTACTTTCGTTACCTGGGCCGGCTCAACTTCAGCCCACAACCGGATTATTTCCAATAAATTATCAATCAGTTACGCCCGGCCGTCTCAATTTGAGTCAACGGAGCCAGGTATGAAACGCCGCTCGTTCTTTCAACTCCTGTGGGGTGGTCCCATGGTCATCCTCTTTCCGCCTGAAACTCTTCCCGAACCAGCCCCGTACTCCGGACCGGAACCCCTGCACGAGTGTGTCGACCGTCCCGAATTGCCTCGTCCGGCTTGTGCCAAATGGACAGGCGACCCTCTCGCGATTCAGACCTCCCACCGGCGCCGGGCCTGCTGACTGAAGGTGCCTACACGAACGTCGACGCACTCCTACAGTAATTACCTGAGAGACTTTTCCGGTCTGCGGTCAGCATACTTGCGAAACTCGGATTGACAGCAGTGGGCGGGAAACGGTTGTAAGTGTCTTTTCGAAGTAATTACCCGGGTTCGACTTTAGGCTCCAGGCAGCGCCAGACGATCCTTGCCGCCGTAAGCGTTTTTGCGCTTTTGGCACAGCATTCCGTCGCACCTCACGCGCATCAGCTTCTGGATCGTCAGCCGGCATTCCATTCCACCAAGTCTCAGGATAAACATCGTTGCATCGAGTCGCAGAGATTGGACTGGACTCCTCCCGTCCAGACCTTTCGTCCGTCCATGCCTGCAGGTGTAATTTCCCTTTACGCCCCGCCTGCGGAGTTTGAATCGCAGCTCGCCATGCGAGGCATTCCCTGCAACCGTCCGCCTCCTCAACTCTAAAAGTCCATCGCCGATACAAACACGTCTCATCCGCCGCCCTTCGTCAGCGGACCGGGACGGAGTGCGCGTACGCCCTCGATCTCTTGAAGGCGGGAACCCCGACTGTCCGCGTAGCCGTTAAGCGGGGAAAAAAATGAGAGACAGTCGGTTCGAGTTGACTCCTGATTGCAGTTGTTTTTGAAAGGAAGTTGAATATGTCTACGAAAAAGTTCGCTCTTCTAACTTCAGCGCTGCTATGTGCCCTGCTGGTAATTCCCGCGGCGCCACAGTCTCTTACTACCGGAGACGTCACAGGTGTCATTACCGACCCCAGTGGTGCCGTCCTGCCAAATATTACGGTCACGCTCAAGAGCAATGACACCGGCGCGATCCGCTCGCAAAATACCAACGCTTCCGGCAGCTACCGGTTTCCGCTCTTGAATCCTGGAACCTACATCGTTTCGGCGAGCGCCCCCGGCTTTCAGTCCGGACGGGAGTCCGTTACCGTCATCGTCGGCCAGGCCAGCGCGGTGAACCTGCAACTCTCCGTCACCACCTCCAGCCAGACCATCGAAGTAAGCGCCTCCGAAAACTCGGTCCAGACCGAAAACGGAGACATGTCCACGTCCATTACCTCGGAACAGATTGCAAACATTCCGAACCCTGGCAACGATCTCACCTATTACGTGCAGACCGCACCCGGCGTGACCATGAATACCCAGGCCGGCTACGGCAACAGCGCAACCTTTGGCATCTCGGCCACTTCCAACCTGTTCACTATTGACGGGATGAATGAGAACGACCCATTCCTGAATCTGAGCAACTCCGGAGCTACCAACCTCCTGCTGGGAGCGAACGACATTTCCACGGCGGCCGTCGTCAACAATGGTTATTCCGGACAATACGGCGAACTCGCCGGCGCCAATGTGAACTACGTTACCAAGGCGGGTACGAACGCGTTTCACGGCAATGCCGAGTACTTCTGGAACGGCAGCGTCATGAACGCCAATGACTGGTTCAACAATCACACTTCGCCGGTGACGCCACGCCCCTTCGACAACGCCAATCAGTGGGCGGCTTCCTTCGGCGGACCCATCATCAAGGACAAGACATTCTTCTTTGTGGACACCGAAGGCTTGCGGATTCTTCTGCCCGCGGTCCAGCCGGTGAACATACCCAGTCCTCAGTTCCAGGCCGCAACCCTTACCAATCTGGCTGCCGTCGGGAACGCTGCCGAGATTCCTTTTTACAATCAGATCTTCAGTCTCTACAACAACGCCCCGGGTGCCAACCGGGCTGCGAACAACCTGCCCAACGGAGGATGCGACACCACCGTTACTCTGCCCGGCGGCGCTCCCTGTGCCCTGCAATTCCAATCCTCCATCAGCAACCTCACCACCGAGTGGCTGATCACGGCACGCGTCGACCAGAACTTCGGCACCAGCGACCGGGCTTTCATTCACTTCCGCGCCGATCATGGCTTGCAGGCATCGGTCACGGATCCGCTGAACTCGGCGCTCAATGCGCAGAGTACCCAGCCTCAATACGAAGGCCAGTTCCAGGAGAATCACACCTTCGGAGCTAGTGCGGTCAACCAGTTCACCGCCGCCGGTTCCTGGTACAGCGCGGTGTTCGGTCCTCCCAGTCTGAGTGGCGCAATCGCAGCCATGCCTTACCAGTTGATCTTTCCGGGCGGAGATCCGAATGGCCTCTTCTATACTCCCGGCGGTTCCTTCTACAACACCTGGCCCCAGGGACGTAACGCGACCCAGTATCAGATCGCGGACGACTATGCCTGGCAAAAGGGACGTCACTCCTTCAAGTTCGGCGTCAACTTCCGCCGCAATGACATCACCGACTACACTCCCGGCGGATATTATGCGAGTATTCCGACCGCGACCTTCAGCTCCCTGTCGAGCTTCTTCGACGGAACGGCGGACTCCTTCGAGCAGGCTTTCGCCAGTCGTCCGACCGAGCCGATCGCTCTCTACACCCTCGGTCTCTATGCTCAGGACGAGTGGGCGGTCCGGCCGACTTTGAAGTTGACCCTCGCCCTGCGCGCGGAGCACAACTCCAACCCGGTCTGCCAGACCGAGTGCTTTGCCCGGTTGAATGGCTCGTTCCTCGATATCTCGCACGATCCTACGCAGCCCTATAATCAGGTGATTCAGACCGGCCAAAACCAGGCGCTACCCAACTACCAGAACATTGGATGGGAGCCCCGCTTCGGTTTTGCCTGGCAACCCCGTGATAGCGGCACCGTAGTCCGCGGCGGCATCGGAATATTTGCCGATGTCTTTCCCGGCACCGTTGCCACTTCGTTCGACACCAACTCTCCGCTGAAGAACACATTCATTGCCTCCGGCCTGCTCTTGGCTCCTGGCTTTACCGGCAGCGCGCAAACCGCAACCACCGCCTCGAACACAGCCTTTCTGAGCGGCTTCAACTCCGGGCTCAACATCGGACAGATCGAAGCTGGACCGGGCGGCGACCTCTTCAGCCCGCCGCTCTTCACCAATCCCGCGACGAATATCCATTACCCGACCTATCAGGAGTGGAACTTCGAAGTGCAACAGGCCATCGGGCCGAAGATGTCCTTCTCTCTGAACTACGTCGGCAATCACGGCAGCTACCTGGCGGTGCAGAACCCGGGATTGAACGCCTATTGCAATGCGACTGCGGTGCCCTTCCAACCTGCGGGCCTCGCCCCTTGTCTTTCCACGCTGGGAGTGAGCGCATTCACCGGTCTGCCGCTGGCTCCGCTCGATCCGCGCTTCTCCTCGGTGACTGAAGTCTCAAATCCCGGCGTATCGAACTACAACGGCCTTACCGCCGAATTTAGCCGCCAGGTTTCGAGGTCTCTACAGATACAGGCCAGCTACACCTGGAGCCACGCTCTGGACGACATTTCGAACGGCGGCTTCCTGCCCTTCAACTTCGACACCAACACCAGCATTCTGTCGCCGCAGAATCCCTTCAGCTTCCGCCAGTACAACTACGGCAACTCGGACTACGACGTCCGCAACAGCTTCAATCTCAGCTATGTCTACAACACTCCGACGCTGCGCGGATGGTGGGGAGCATTACTCGATTGGACAATCTCTGGCACCATCTTCGCTCGTTCCGGGTTGCCCTTCACCGTGGTCGACGGAGCTTCCACCGGGGCGCTCAGCAGTTATAACTACGGACCGCTTACCGGGCTTTCTCTCTTCGCCGACTCCACGGTCGGATCAGTCTCATGCGGCTCTTCGGCCACTACCAGTCCCTGCCTGACTCCGTCGCAGTTCACTTCGCCGGTCGTACCAGGCGGTATCGCCAGCTTCGGCGACCAGCGTCGCAACCAGGTGTATGGTCCGAACTTCTTCGACACCGATATGAGCCTGATGAAGACCTTCCACATCCCACACTGGGAGAGTGGGGAGCTTCAGATCGGCGCCCAGGCCTTCAACCTCTTCAACCACCCCAACTTCGATCAGCCGGTTGGCGACGTCTCTAACTCTCAGTTCGGATCCATCGTCCGCACCGTGGGCGCGCCCACCAGCATCTTCGGATCGTTCCTGGGAGGAGACTCATCACCGCGCGCCGTCCAGCTCCGGGCTCAGATCCGCTTCTGATCACAGATCCGGACTATTAGTCAAAAAGGCGGCCCGGTACGATCGGGCCGCCTTTTATTTTTGGGGATCGAAGACTAGAAGACGCTCAACTCCGGCTCAGTCGCCCTTCGCCTTCTTCTGCGCGTTGTACGCCTTCCACGCTCCATCGATTACATAAGCGTGAATGGCATCGTCTTCTTCCACCGTGAGCTTCTTCACATTGGGATATTTCATATCCACGCCAAAGCCGAGCATTCCCGCCTCGCGGTGCGTTCCCGCCAGCACGATCGCGTGCCATTCCCGGTGCACTCGCGGCGGCGCATACCGCAGGTCCGGAATGGCTCCGCCTTCCGTCCAGGCTCCGCTTCCGTCTAACCCGGGAGAGTGGCATCCGCTGCACAAATGCGTTTCGTAGAGAATCTTTCCTTGCGCAATCGTTTCCTTGCTGAAAGTCTGTTCCGGCGGCTTCGGCACTCTGGGAGCGATGTTCATCGGATACGGAAATGGAGTCGTCCCACCCAGCTTGAAAGCCAGCAGCCGCGAAGGACCCCGCTTCGATTCAGAAGTCGTCATCGTGCTGGCCGGGCCAAAGATTCGCGACGCCGAACCCCATCCCACAGGTACCACAACGTACTGCTGCCCGCCCGCGCTGAAGCTTACCGGGGTCGCATCAATCGCCGATCCCGTCTTGATCGACCAGAGCCTCTTCCCGCTATCGGCCGCATAGGCACTGAACTCTCCGTTGCCTTCGCCTTGAAAGACCAGGTTCCCGGCAGTCGATAAGGTGCTGCCGTTGACCGCAACCGGATGCTCCACCGACCAGCGCACCGACTCGCTCACCGGGTCCCACGCCACCAGCCTGCCGTCGAACGCCCCCGCCCACGCGCCTTCGCCACGCGGCTCATCGTCGTCTAGATTCGGCGGCGCTGGCAACGCCACCCTACGATCGGTGATCGGAACATAAACCAGTCCCGTCACCGGGCTGTAGCTCATATGCCACCAGTTGTGGACCGTCCAGCCTCGCTTCGCCCCCGCCATCTCCAAAGGCCGCCCGCTCTTGGGATCGAGCGCCTCGGCCCACGGCACCTTGACCAGCGGATTCCCCGCGATAAACTCGCCCGTCTTCGCATCCAGCACGTAAAAGAAACTATTCTTCGGCGCGGTCATCGCCACATGCCGCTTCTGTCCGCCGATCGTGAGATCCGCGAGAATAATGTGAAAGTTTTCCGTATCGAATTTTGGCGTGCTGGTCTGAAAGTGCCACACGTACTCTCCCGTATCCGGATTCACCGCGACTATGCATCCCGCAAACAGCTTGTCGCCGCCAGGAGTGTCGGCCTGCGAATCCGTCCCTTCGCCGACTCCCGCCCTCGACGTTCCAAAAAGCAGCAGGCCGGTCACCGGATCGTACGTAATCGGGTCCCACACGTCACCGCCGCCAACGCCCCACCACTCTTTACCGATCCAGGTCTTGGCCGCCATCTCGAGCGCCTTCGATTCGAATCCCTTCGCGGGATCGCCCGGAACGGTCCAGAATCGCCACGCTTCTTTGCCGGTCTCTGCATCAAACGCCACCAGCGATCCTCGGATGTCGTCGTCCGATCCGTTGTATCCGATAAACACTTTCCCTTTTCCCACGTGTGGTGCGCCGGTAGTTCCCGTCACCGCCGGATCGCAGATGCGCGAATCCCAAACCTGCTTCCCCGAGCCCGCATCGATTGCGACCAGCCGGCAATCTCCCGTGCCCACATACACTTTTCCATTCCAAACCGCCGCGCCGCGATTCACCCGCGCGGAATATGAATTCTGCGTGCTCAAACCCAGCGCAATCTTCGGATCGAACTTCCACAACAGATGTCCCGATACTGCATCCACCGCATACACGCGCGACAACGAATCGGTCACATAGATTTTTCCGTCCACCACCATCGGCTCCGACGCCATGCCCATCGGACTGTCGATATCGAGCGACCACGCCAGCCCCAGACCGTTGACATTCTTGTCGTTGATTTCTGGCAGCGAACTGAAATGCCGCTCGCCAAAATCTCCACCATCGACCATCCAGTTCCGCCCTTCGGAAGCGTCCGCCAGAACCCTGGCTTCGCTCACGTCGCCAGCTTTAACCGGAGTGCTGGTTGAAGATCCAGCCAGCAGGCTTAATCCGGCGAGCAGACTCGCAGCCATCAAAATAGGAATGTAGAGGGATTTCAAGGAGTCTCTTTTCATTGAGTGGAATGCCCGATGTGCCATGAAAAAACTTGTCGAGCACCTGGGTTTGCTCAGTGCATGGTAGTAACCAACTGGCGGCGGAGTCAACGCGTCTCTGGGGAATGGGTGAGGTTACGCCGGAGTTCGACTCGAAACCGCCGACTTGGCTCGTCGCAGCAACTCGGGCGACTTCGTCCGCGCGCAGAACTCCTCAAACTCCGGACGCGGCCCTTGCCAACGCAAATCATCGACCGTATCGAACACCGGCACATCCAGCCGCAAGGTCGCCAGAGTGCGAAACAAAAGAGCATCGTCCCACGACTTGAATAGCGACTCAGAAAGCGGACGCGCTCTGCGGATCGAAGAATGCCACTTTTGCCAATCCTTCGGAATGTCCTCAAAGTGAGGATACTGCGACAAGACAAGCGCCGCCGCCTTGGCTCCCCACCCCGCAATACCGGGAAAACCATCTGCGCTGTCCCCGACCGCCGCAAGGTAATCAGGGATTGACTCAGGTTTCACGCCGAATTTCGCGACCACGCCGGCTGCATCCCGCACAATTTCCCGCCGCCGGTCCAATTGCACCACGCGAGCGCCCACCACGCACTGTCCGAGATCTTTGTCCGGCGTGCAGATGAACACCTTCTTCACCCGTTCGTCTCCCGCCGCCTTCCCGGCGGCCGAAGCCAGAGCATCATCCGCCTCAAAATAGACCATCGGCCACACCAGCACGCCCATGGCTGCCAGTGCCTCTTCAAGAATCGGAAACTGCGAAAGCAGCTGCGGATCCACACCCTCACTGGTCTTGTAGCCGAAATACAGATCGTTGCGAAACGACTCCACCACATGGTCGGTCGCGACTCCGACATGAGTCGCCCCCCGCTCGATCATGGACAACACCGACCCCAGTACTCCACGCACCGCGCCGACTTCCTGTCCGTTCAAGTCCGCCGCCGCCGGCACCGCGTAAAAGTACCGAAACAGTTCGTAAGTCCCGTCGATCAGATAAACGTCCATGCGATTCCCGGTGAGCGGATCATTCTACCGCCCCGTTCAAACACTTGAGGATTTGCATTCCCCGGGAGCAGCCGTTCGCGTAAAAACACCCCATCCCTTGTCATTCCGAGCCGGCTTTATCGGCGAGGAATCTGCTTTGCGCCCGGCGGCCGCGGAACGACAAATTCTTGAAATGGGGCTTGCACCACTGCCAATTTCTTTGCCACCTTTGCGCCCTCTGCGGTAAAAGATTTTGACCACAACGCAAGAGAGCTAGAATGTACCCGCTCATCCCGCGAAAAAACATGAAGCGCAGAGACTTCGTCCGCTCGTCCGTCCTGACCCTAAGCAGCGCACTGATCTCGAAGTCTTTCCCGGCTGTTTTCGCCGGGACGCCTCCGAATCCAGAGGTCAAGCGCGTCCTCGCCATGTTCAAGTGCCACTTCGACGCTGGCTTTATCGATACGCAAGCCGCCGTCGTCCACAAATATTTCTCGCAATTCTTTCCCCAGGCCATCACCATCGCCGAACAGTCCCGCCAACCCGGAAATCACCGCTACGTCTGGACCACCGGCTCATGGTTGCTTTACGAGTATCTCGAGCAAGCCTCGCCCCAAGATCGCCGCCGCATGGAACAAGCCATCGCGCAAGGCGACATCGCCTGGCACGCCATCCCTTTCAGCTGGCAAACCGAGATGATGGACGCTGGCATGATCTCCGCCGGCATCGCCCTCTCGCATTCGCTTGATGATCGCTTCGGCCGCCACACCACCGGCGCCAAGATGACCGACGTCCCCGGCCACACCCGCGGCATCATCTCGCCGCTCGCCGCGCAAGGAGTAAAGTTTCTCGACATCGGAGTCAACGACGCCAGCACTCCCGCCGAACTCCCGCCCCTCTTCGTCTGGAAGGACAGTAGAGGCGCATCGCTGGTCGTGATGTACCACCACAGCTACGGCAGCGTCGTGCATGTTCCCAGCTCCGACCTGGCCGTCGCCATCGTCGTCGCCGATGACAATAAAGGTCCTCACTCTCCGTCCGACATCGCGAACATTTACTCCGACCTGACCCGCCAGTTTCCCGATGCGCAGATCGAAGCTTGCGGCCTCACCGAGATCGCCGACGCGGTTGAGCCCTTCCGCAAAAACCTTCCGACCATCACGCAGGAAATCGGCGATACCTGGATTTACGGGGTCGCCAGCGACCCGGTCAAAGTCGCCCGCTATCGCGAAATCTCGCGCCTCCGCCGCTCCTGGATCGAGCAGGGAAAATTCCAGTCTGGCGACGCCACCGACATTGCTCTTCTCCGGAGGCTTCTCCTCGAAGTCGAACACACCTGGGGCACCGATACCAAGACCTGGCTCGATTTCGACCACTACATCCCGCGCGATCTTGCTCCGATGCTCGACACGAAAAACTACAAGGTCGTCGAGTTCAGTTGGACCGAGAAACGTCAGGACCTTTTCGAGGGAATCACCACACTTCCCCCAGCTCTGCGTGAAGAAGCCCGAAACGCGGTCGCCGCCCTCACGCTCCAACCCCCGCACCTTCCAGGCGCATCGCCGCATCCGGCTGGAAATGAGATCGAGACCTCACACTTCATCCTCGCCCTTGATCCCCGCACCGGAGCCATTCAACGCCTCCGCAACAAACAGACCGGCCGCGAATGGGCGACTCCTGACCACCCGCTCGCACTCGTCTCTTACCAAACACTCTCGCCCGCTGACTACTCGCGCTTCTTCGCCAACTACATCATCAGCACTGCCGACTGGGCGAAAAAAGATTTCGGCAAGCCCAACATCGAACGCTTCGGCGCCGAAAGCCGCGAATGGCAACCCACGATCTCGAATCTTGAAATTGCCGAGGACCCACAAAAGCACTACCTCCTCGCCCATCTCGAAATTCACGACCCCGAGGCCATCGCCTCAGGCCGCGCCGCTTTCCCGAAGAAAATGTACATGCAGTTCGTACTGCCGAAATCCGAGCCTGTGATCCATCTCGACTTCTGCTGGTTTCAGAAGCCCGCGACCCGCATGCCCGAAGCGATCTGGCTCACCTTTAACCCGAACGTCCCCGACCAGCACGGCTGGACCATGGACAAATCCGGCGAACAAGTTTCACCCTTTGATGTAGTCCCCGCCGGCGGCCGCCATCTGCATGCCGTCACCACCGGTTTCACCTACCGGGATCGCGAGCATTCCTTCGAAGTCGAAACTTTCGACGCGCCCCTTATCGCGCTCGGGGAGAAATCTCCGCTCAATTTTTCCCGCGCGCAGCCCGACCTTTCCGCCGGCGTTCACTGTAACCTCTTCAACAACGCCTGGGGCACCAACTACATCATGTGGTTCGGTGAAGACATGCGCTTCCGCTTCCGCCTTCGCCCCTGATACACGTGGGGCCAGCCCGGTGGTAAACTGCGCCTATGGCTACCAAGAAGAAGGCAAAAAAGAAGAAGAAGGCACCCCGGAAAAAGGCCTCGAAGAAGCTGGCCAAGAAAAGCCCAGCCCTCAAGAAAAAGCCAGCCGCGAAAGCGAAGCGCGGCAGCAAGAAGAAAACTGCCCCGAAAAGAGCTAGCGTCTCCAGGAAACAGCCCGCGCCAAGAAGCCCCATTGTAGACACGGCAGCTTTCACTCGCGAGGGCCTGAGGTCCCGGTCCGGCGGCCAATCCGGGGACCTGCAGGGATTGTCCGACCGTGAAGCCGCGGATTCTGAAAGTGTGGACGAACTCCTTGAGGAAGGAAACGCCTTCGAGGCAGACATCGTAAAGGGAGTGGAAGATGCCGGAGACGAGGGCGAAGTCCACACTCACGAGGTCCCGGAAGACGACGTCCCCGAAGAATATCTCGATAAAGACTAATCTGAGAACCGAGAACCAAGAACCGAAAACTAAGAACCGAAAACTGAAACCCTAACCCAGATACAGCCCTTCTTTTTTTATATACTCCTCCACCGTAGCGTCGACAAACCGGCGCAGCGGCTTCTTTGCCACCACCGCCTCCCGGATCGCCGTCGCCGAGACTGCCTGGTGGACATTCTCCAGCAAGTGTATCGTCGCCCCATTCAGCACTAAATCTCCCGAGGCCGGCTGCTTGGCAAAAGGCTGGCTTACCGACTGTGGCGGACGAATCTTCTCCGGCAAAGCGTTGGCCACATCCGCCAGCGAATATCCCGGACGGCTCGCCACAATGAACTCGCATTCGCGAAACAACGCCTCGGCCTGATACCAATGCGCAATCTCGGAAAACGCGTCTATGCCAATCAGAAAAAACAGCCGGTCGCTTTTCTTCAGCGATTCTTTCAAGCGCTTCACCGTATCGATGCTGTAATTCGCGCCTGCCGTTCCCTCTTTCGCGGCCCGACCCTTGGCCCCAGAGGCTGAATTCGTGACCACGCCAGGAGCCTCGAGCACCGACGGCACAAATGCCTTCTCGCCCATCGTGGCCAGCACCACCATGGCATAGCGATGGAAATACGGTGTCACCGCCCGGCTCTGCTTATGCGGAGGAACATTGGCCGGCACAAAGTGTATGCGCCCTAGCTCGAAGCGGTCCTTCGCCGCCCGCGCCAGCGCCACATGCCCGTGATGAATCGGATCGAACGTCCCGCCCAACAAGCCAATATTCATAAGTTTTCCCTTTGCGTCCTTTGCGCTGGCCTTTGCGAACTTTGCGGTAACCCTTCGAAATCCTAGACCGCGAAGATCGCAAAGGATTCCGCAAAGGACGCAAAGAAAATCCAGCCCATAAACCACGAAAAATCCCAACCGGCAGGGTTTGCTTCGTGCACCTTCGAGTCCTTCGTGGTTAAAAGCTCTCGCTCGACCAGGCGTACGGGTTGCCCGGACGCGATGAATCGCCCGGCCAGCTGCCGTTTGGACCGTCTCCGCATGCACTCACGTAACTCGCGCCGTTCCAATCCGGGAATTAAATTCTACTCATGCGAGCGAAGCTCCCCCTTCTACTTCGCAACCGCAGCATCACTCCGGCTCGGGCCCCAGTCCTCCGATACGGCGTCGCGGTTCTCAGCATTATCCTTGCCCTGATCCCAGCCTTCTTGCTCTCCGACGTGGTCGAAAGCCGCCTGGTCGTCTTCGCGGTCGCCATCATGGTCAGCGCCTGGTACGGCGGATGGAAGCCCGGACTGGTCGCCACCTCTTTCGCCCTCACCGTCAGCGCCTACTTCTCGCTGGCCGGCGCCCACAGCCCCGCCGACTACCGCCGCGCCATCATACATCTGGCGCTGTTCGTTTTCGTCGCCGCCCTCATCTGCTCGTTTAATGCCGCGCTGCGCTCCGCCCAGGAAGGATTGCGCCGCTCCGAAATCAACTTTCGCTCCCTGGTCACGCACGCTCCCTACGGCGTCTGCCGCTGCAACTCCGACGGCATTCTGCTTGACGTAAATCCCGCGCTCGTTTCCATGCTGGGCTATAGCTCCGGGCAGGATCTCGTCGGCAGCAATCTGGCCAATCTCTATTCCGACTCCCAACAGTGGTTCAGCCTGGCCGATTACCTACGACTCCTGGAAAAATTCCAGGGCCTGCCCGCCGAGTGGCTGCGTAATGATCGCACCGTGATCAACGTACGCCTCTCCGGACGCGCCTTCCGCGACGAACGCAATACCATCTTCTTCGAACTCTTCGCCGAGGATGTCACCGAACGCCGCGCCCTCGAACAGCAGCTTCGGCAGGCTCAGAAGATGGAAGCCGTCGGACGCCTCGCCGGCGGCATCGCTCACGACTTCAATAATCTTCTGATGGTGATCTCGGGATACTCCGAGTTTCTGCTCGGTCAACTCGGCGAGGAGCCGGCCATGCGCGGGCACGCCCAGGAAATCGCCAACGCCGCCGCCCGCGCCACTTCTCTAACCCGCCAGCTGCTGGCTTTCAGCCGCAAGCAGATGCTCGCCCCCAAGATTGTGGATTTGAACAGCGTCGTCTCCGAAAACGTGAAAATGCTCACCCGTGTGATCGGCGAAGACATCGACCTGGTCATGGTTCCGGGCAAAGACATCGGCGCGGTCAAAGCCGATCCCGGGCAGATCGAGCAGGTCATTATGAATCTGGCGGTCAACGCCCGTGACGCCATGCCGCATGGCGGAAGACTGACCATCGAGACCGCTAACGTCACGCTCGACGCTAACTACGCCCGCTTCCACGCCCCGGTGACTCCCGGAGACTACGTCATGCTCGCCATCAGCGACACCGGCGTCGGCATGGACGCCGACACCCAGGCCCACATCTTCGAGCCCTTCTACACCACCAAGGGATTGAAAGGCACCGGCCTCGGTCTTTCCACCGTCTACGGTATTGTCAAGCAGAGCGAAGGTTACATCTGGCTTTACAGCGAAGCCGGCAAAGGCACTTCATTCAAGATTTACCTGCCCCGCTTCAGCGCCACCGGAGAAGTCCAGGCCACTCAGCCGGCGCTCCCGCAGGAGCAACCCAGCCCCGGCCATGAAACCATTCTCCTCGTCGAGGACGAAGAAAACCTGCGCCGCCTAGCTCGCCAGTTTCTAGAAAATCAGGGCTACAGCGTCATCGACGCTCCCGAAGGCGCAACCGCAATTCAGATTTCCCAGGCACACAAAGGCCCCATTCACCTGCTGTTGACGGACGTCATCATGCCGGGAATGAACGGGCGTGAACTGGCCAACAAACTTTCTCCTACTCGCCCCGAGATGAGAGTGCTCTACATGTCGGGCTATACGGAGAATCACATTGGCCACAACGGCACGCTGGACGAGGGCATCACCCTTCTTCAGAAGCCCTTTACCCTCCCCGCCCTCAAGGCAAAAGTCCGGGAGATGCTCGATACTCCACTCCCTCAGGAGATACAAATGTCTGCTCGCTTAGCTCAATCAGCTCCAATCGCCCGAACACGCAACAAAATATCCTCCCCCTTCCGCGCTACCCGCTTCGACCTCCACCTGCCGCTGAAATACCGGCTGGTCGGAGAAAGTGGATGGCGTGAAGGCACAACCGAAAACATCAGCCGCTCGGGAATGCTCTTCCAGGCGGAAGAGCCGATCGCTCCCAATGCGCAGCTCGAGATCAACCTCGTGCTGCCGGCGGAAATCGCTGGCCTGGCCGCGGCAGAAGTAGTCTGCCGCGGCGAAGTCGTGCGCACGGTCGACCGGGAATCCGGTACCGTGAGTCCGACTCTAGCCGCGAAGATCCTGCAATATCACTTCCAGCACGGTTCACGCCTTTCCGAGGCCTGAGACGCGGCTGGTAACCACCGGCAAAGAGGCGTCCGTCCCGGAAAAATGCGGGCGCGGGCGCCCTCGCCCGTGCGGGCCGACCCCCCAATTCATCTCTAAAATGAATCCCACAACAACGCGGCCGCTCACCCCACGAAGCCCGGGAAGAGCGGCCCAACAAATAATCAGCGAATGCCGCCAGTAGCCAGCAACTGCTCGCCGGTCAGCCAGCCGGAATCGTCCGAAGCCAGAAAAGAAGCGACGGACGCGATATCGCCAACCTTTCCCGTACGTCCGAGCGGGGCCTGCGCGATGAGCTGCTTCTCAAAGTCAGAACCGATGAAGCCGGCGCTGACCGTGCCTTCAGTCTCTACCATGCCAGGATTGATACTGTTGACGCGGATTTTCTTCGGGCCGAGTTCGCGTGCCAACACGCCCGTGATGGCGTCGAGCGCACCCTTGGTGCCGGTGTAGACCGCGCTGTTGGGCGGCGTGATGCGGCTGACGCCGGAGCCGATATTAATGATGCTGCCTCCCTCGCCCAGGTGCTTTACGGCTGCCTGTGTGGTCAGGAGAACCCCGAGGACGTTGATGTTGAACAATCTGTGGAATGATTCTTCGGTGACCGATTCGATGGGAGAAAACTCGTAGACTCCCGAGTTGTTCACCAGGATATCGAGCCTCTCATAGTTCTTGATGGCAGCGGCGATAAGACCCTGGGCTTCTGCAGCTTTCGAGACGTCCCCACCCACGGCGACAGCCTTGCCGCCGGCTGCGGTGATGGCGGCGACCACTTTGTCCGCTCCGGCCTTGCTGGAAGCGTAGTTCACTACCACGGATGCGCCCTCGGCAGCCAGCGCCTTGGCGATGGCGGCCCCAATGCCCTTCGATGCGCCTGTAACCACTGCTACTTTACCTTTGAGTTTGCTCATATGTGTTCCTTTCAAAAAGCACTGCCGGAAAGATGTTGATCCTGCATGAATTGCGCAGGTCGTCACTCACTGCTGCCGGATAAGATGTGGGAGTATGACGGGTAGATTCATTAGTTCTGAACATATGAACTATTGAACAATGCGCAGGTTGCGCGTAGCATCAAGTCTGAACTCAATGAGACCGCTCTTTCACCCCTCGATTGAAGACGTTACCGTCGAAGGCATCCTGCATGCCCTGTCCGACCCGGTGCGGGTGGCCATCTTTTCCCAGATCGTAGCCTCGGGGTGTCCGCAGAATTGCTCGGACTTTCTCACCATCAGCGAGAAAGCCATACCCAAGTCCACCCTCTCTCAGCACTTCAAGGCGCTGCGGGATGCGGGCTTGATTCGTGGCGAACGCGTCGGCGTCGAGATGCGCAACACGTCGCGCTGCGCCGAAATCGACCAGCGCTTCCCCGGCCTGATTCGGGCAATCGTCAAAGCCCACAAGGTACAACTGGAAAAGAAAGCTCGGGCAGGCAAAGTTAGGCGGCGAAAGCGAGGTCTGTAGATAAATGCTGGAGCGGCATCGAACCGACCTGGAACTCGCGCTATTTTTTGGCGCCGCCAGTTCCTGTTCCTTTTCTGCGATAAGGTGCTCCAATGCTGATTCCCGCTCTGGCTCACCAGCGGTGCGTTTCAATATGGTGCGAAGAGCCAGAATATGCGCACTCAGCACGGCCTGATCTGCGGGTACGCTGACATCTGGTTTGATGCCTACGCCTTCCCAGTCGGTATCGGTGACCGGATTCTTGGAATAGCTGAAGGGGATTGAGGCGGTGAAATGAGCGCTGAGGCGAAACGGTCTGGTACCGTGCGCGCCTCCGCCAGTCTTCTCTCCCACGATTTTCGCTCGGCCCGGCGCCTGCATGTTGTATGCGAAGTCTTCCCCGGCGGAGAACGTATCGTGGCTCGTGAGAACATAGAGGTCTTTGCCGGCGAGGCTGGACCCGGGCACGGCGGGCATCGTCCAGTATTGATGCGTTTTACACGTGTCCCTGTCGATCTGGTCCGTAATATGGGTTTCATCCTTGAAGAAGTAGCTTTCGATAAGTAAGACGCCGTCAGGGGCGAAGCCGTGGTTGCGGCGAAGGTCTATGATGACGGCATCTGCGTTCGCCATGAATGCCATGGCTCCCAACGCCGTTTCTTTGATCCACTCGGCCGGATAGAACGAGTCCAGTTGCAGAAGCGCGACGTTGCCGTCGAGTCGTTCCACTCTGCGAAATCCGTAGTTATTACGGGCGCCGCTCTCACGGAACTTTGCAATCTCTTCTGCGGATGGCTCTTCCGCCGCCTTTTCTTGCGTTGGGATGGCTGAGTAGTCCACGCCCAGGTGGCCATCGTTACTGATTGCCCTCAGATCCGCCGTCAGAATTCGGGCGAACTCTTCGCCGCTCGCGATGTTGTCATACTCATGATGCGCCTGGCGTGCACGGATCGCCGCTGTCATTCTCTGAGCAACATCAGGGTAGACATAGCGCGCATTCACCTTTTCGACGAGTGCATCGATGACAGCGGTGCGTTCGGCCGCGCTGAGTGTGGGTGCACGGTCAGAGCCGATCTTCGACTGTTGAGGGTATATCGGAAGGACTATTGCCAATACAAATAAGACAAGTGCGGCGGCGAAATCACACTTCTGCATGCCAGGAAACTCCCAGGACTGGATCAGGGGCGCAACCGTTGCAGCAGGCATTTACGCAGAACTGTCCCTGCTGATTCAGGGCATAGAACTCAAAACCTCGCGGGCGAATCGCCCGCAGCCTGCCGCTTCGATGCGATTCTCAAAAAATCCTTCCACACTAGCCAATATCTCCACCCGGCTCCGGGATTCGTAAATGGCCTTGCGCAACGCCGCTCCGCCCGCCACTCCGTGGGTGAACCACGAGGCGAACTGCTTCATCTTGCCTTCGGCGCCTGGCATCTCTTCTTCGATCAGCATCTCGAAGTAAGTGCGAATCATCTGGTAGCGGTCAGCTTCGCTGGGCTCGTCGTAGGCACGAACCCCAGCACGATCCATGTAGCCGCGGACGCCCTCATCCGGAGAGGCGAGCGAAGCTCGCCAGAGATTTGCGTCGCCGGCTGGAATCGAATCCGAGCTTTGCTCGGCTAGGCGGGCGAGTGTGCCCGCCTCTACATGGCCTATGGCGCTACAATACTGCTCAATCTGCCGGAAGATCCACGGATTCGCCGGCGCCGTCCGCCCGATCATCACGGCGTCACATCCCGTCTGCGCCACCATTGCGCATGCATCTTCCGGGGTGCGAATGTCTCCATTCCCAATAACGGGGATCTTCACCGCATCTTTGACTGCCGCGATCCACTCCCAGCGCGCCTGCCCGCTGTAACCCTGTTCCCGCGTACGGGCGTGCAATGCTACCGCGCACAACCCGCAATCTTCCGCCATCTTTGCGAGCTCGACGCAAACGATGTTGTCGTCATTCCACCCGGCACGGAACTTCACCGTAAACGGAATCGTGACCGCCGCTCGCACTGCCTCAAAGATCTTCCCAATCGCCGGCAGATCTTTCAGCAATCCGGACCCACCGTTGCACTTCACCACTTTCTTGGCCGGACACCCCAGGTTCAAATCCACCAGGTCGAACCCGAGCCCCTCAACCAACCGCGCCGCCTCCGCCATCACCTTGGGATCGCTGCCGAAAAGCTGCGCCGAGATCGGATGCTCGTCCTCGTAGAAATGCAGGTAAAGCTTGGCCTTCTTGTCCTTCGAACGCAGGATGCCATCGGCCGAAGTGAACTCGGTCATGATCAGCCCGCACCCACCCAGATTTCGAATGAAGCGCCGAAACACAGTATCGGTCACCCCAGCCATAGGAGCCAGCACAGTCGCCGGAGCAATCCGCACATTCCCAATGGTGAGGGACGAAGGCACAGGCGTAGTCATCTTGGCTTGTGTGGTCGCGGGCGACCCGCCCGCGCCGGACGCCGGAGTGTCCCAATATTTACGCACGCCTCTATTCTACCTTTAAGCCAAAAAAACGAAGCCCCCGCCGAAGCAGGGGCTGAGAAATCAGTGAGAATCCGTGCCGAAGTTACTTCTTAACCGGTTCCGCCTTGGCATACTTCCGGCGGAAGCGCTCCACCCGGCCCGCCGTATCCATAAGCTTCTGCTTGCCGGTAAAGAAAGGATGACATTGCGAGCAGATTTCGACGTGGATGTCGCCTTTGTGGGTCGACCGGGTCGTAAAACTGCTGCCGCAGGCGCACATAACGCGAATTTCGTTGTAAGCGGGATGAATAGCTGCCTTCATAGGTTCTCCAAACTTGTTCAAGACATTAGATTCTAAAGGATTACCGCAAGATTCAGCAACTCGGAGGACCTTGATTTCAGTAGCGCCGGCGTCCCGCCGGCTGTCCCGAGGGCGTCTCGCCATCGGATTCACGAGTTCGATTCAGGGCCAAAAACCCAGCCGAGCTCGGCCTGGACGGGTCAGAGACCCGTTCCCAAACATTCTATGCAAATAAAAAACGGCAGGACCGACCTCCTGCCGTTTCGATAGAACACTTGGGTCAGAACCTGGGCCTGCTTACTTACCGCGGTTGACCGCTTTCTTGAGTTCGGCTCCGGAGGAAAACTTGGCGACTTTCCGAGCAGCGATCTTGATGGTGGCGCCCGTTTGCGGGTTGCGCCCGTTGCGAGCTTTTCTCTGTGAGACGGAGAATGTGCCAAAACCAATCAACGCCACTCGATCCCCTTTTTTCAGGGCAGAAGTGATGCTGTCGACAGCGGTGTCGATAGCCGTGGCTGCCGTGGCCTTGCTGATGTGGCAGCTAGCTGAGATTCGGTCAATAAGATCGGCTTTATTCATCTTCTCTCCTGGCAGGCTTCGTTAGTCCCCCAGCGCGTACAGGGGAGGGAAAAAAGCACACTCGCTGAGTGGGGAAACCCGACGGCCTTATTTAGCTACCGCCCGAAGAGAATGTCAACTGTGGAAATCCGCGCCTGATGCCGATTTTGGATCATGCCGCATTCCGAACCTGCTCCGACAAAGGAAAGTGCCACTCTTGCCCGCCGGGGACGCTCGAAGAGTGGCTCTTCGGCCGAGAAAACTCTACATCCGAGCCCGCGTCCCTTCCATCTCGGGAAGAACAATAGGTACGCTGGCGTGCTCCTCATTCGATTTCCCGCTCTCGGCCCGCGTTTTCCCCGACGCAAACTGCTCGGCCTCGGTCGAACCGGCCAGCGCCGTGGTGGAAGAATTTCCGCTCGCGATCACCTGCGTAACCATGTCGAAGTAACCCGTCCCGACAAAGCGCTGATGTTTCACCGCCTCGTATCCATATAACTCCGCGCTGCCGAATTCCTTCTCCTGCAGCCGTGAGTAGGCGCTCATGCCGGACGCCTTGTATCCTCGCGCCAGCTCGAACATGCTCAGATTCAACGCATGGAAACCCGCCAGCGTAATGAACTGGAACTTGTAACCCATTCCCGCCAGTTCAGTCTGGAAGCGCGCGATAGTCGCGTCATCCAGCTTCTTCTTCCAGTTAAACGAAGGTGAGCAGTTATAGGCCAGCATCTTGCCCGGATACTTCGCATGCACGGCGTCAGCAAAACGCCGCGCTTCTTCGAGATTCGGTTCCGAAGTCTCGCACCAGATCAAATCCGCATAAGGTGCATACGCAATGCCGCGCGCAATCGCCGACTCCAAGCCGCCCTTGATGCAGAAGAAACCCTCTGCTGTCCGATTACCGGTAAGAAATTCCCGGTCCCTCGGATCGGTATCGCTGGTTAGCAGGTAGGCGCTCTGCGCGTCGGTTCGCGCCATGATCAACGTCGGCACTCCCAGGCAATCCGCCGCCAGCCGTGCCGCCACCAGCTTTTGAATTGCCTCCGCCGTCGGCACCAGAACTTTGCCGCCCAGGTGCCCGCACTTCTTGGCCGAAGAAAGTTGGTCCTCAAAGTGAACGCAAGCCGCGCCCGCCTCGATCATCGCCTTCATCAATTCGAACGCGTTCAGGTTTCCGCCGAATCCCGCTTCAGCATCGGCAACCAGGGGAGCGAACCATTCCACTCCATTCTTCCCTTCGGCATGATGGATCTGGTCCGCCCGCGTCAGCGCCTGGTTAATCCGCCGCACCAGGTTGGGCACGCTGTCTGCGGGATACAAACTCTGATCGGGATACATTTGCCCCGCATCATTCGCATCCGCCGCCACCTGCCACCCGCTGACATAAATCGCCTGCAAGCCGGCCTTCACCTGTTGAATGGCTTGGTTCCCGGTCATCGCGCCCAGTGCCGCCACATGAGACTCGCCATGCAGCAACTCCCAGAGCCGCTCCGCCCCGTGACGAGCCAAAGTGCACTCGATGTGCAATGACCCGCGCAACCGCTCCACATCCTCAATGCTATAAGGACGTGTAACCCCCGCCCACCGCGGATTTGAAGTCCAGTCCATTGCAGCTTTCCCATTGTTTGTCATAAGGGCCCCTGTTCTTGGTAGCGTAGCGCCGGCGTCCCGCCGGCTGTCGGGAGGGCGTCTCGCCCTCCCTGTTTCAACTCGGATCAAACTCCTCATTCAAAATCATCGCCTCACTGATTCGCCGTGCCTCGCGAAACGTATCCACTGTCCCCAAATCCCGCCCCGGATTGGCCGCCAGCTTCTCCAGTTCTTCATCAAACAAACGGGAAACCAATTCCGGCGTATGCACGACGATCTTCCCCTCGTCCGTCACCGGTACATGCCCGTTGTGCCGCAAACGTTGCGCAATCATCAGCCGGTAAATGCGGTCGGTCGCGAGGTCCTCCATGTATCCATCCAGCAAACTCGCGCCCTTGCCGTTCAACACACCATTGCGGTAACGGATCACGGTCCGCACCGCCGCCCGCGTCCCGGCCAGCGTGTGCTCGCCTACACCTCTCGGCACCGGCCGCAGATTGGGATACCGCTCCGCCTGCGCCCGCCGCGCCTGCAACTGGTTGGGAAACGGAAACTGATCGATCGCAATCTGGTTCTGGTCGGGATGCCCCGTCCATGCCCCATCCATCAGGCAGTCTGCTTCATTCTTCTTGTCTTTCGCCAGCCCGCTCAGCGCACGCTCATTCATTTCGCGATCCTCGCGGCTGGGGAAAAGCGCGGTCATGCCCCCCACTGCCAGCACTCCGCGTTTATGACAAATCTCCGGCAGCAATTCCCGCAGGTTCTGGAAAAAAGGAACGTTCGAAGGAATCGTATTGCGATCAGGCAACACCCACTCCGGGTCATCCAGGTTGAAATGAATCAGGCTGGCCATGTAATCCCAGCGTCCCAGATTCAGTCCGAGAATGTGATCGCGAAGGTTGTATAGAAATTCCTCCATCTGGAAGGCCAGCGGATGCGACTCCACCAGCGCCATGCACTTGATGTAGTCGCGCGGCCATCCGCGCGCCTCGGCCAGCGCCTGAAACAGATCGCGCCACCACAGCGCCTCTTCCGCGGATTCAGACTTCGGAATATAGAACGCCAGCGGATGTTTCAGCTCCACCGCATCCACTCGCCACGCGATGCTGGCGACATCGAACAGCGACGCCGGCGTAAGCTCCTCTCCGAATATCCCAGCCTGATGAATGTGCAGTCCACGCGGCCGCGTCCAGATAACGGTCGACCGGGGCTCGATACCCACCAGCTTGTTCCGCTTCTTGTCGAAATAGGTCAGCGTGCCCCGGAGCGCCTGCAGAATGTTTTCTACCCCGATCCGCTGGTGCTCCCATTCGTTGACCATGGAGTCTTCCAGGTCCAGCATCACTCCGGGCGCGCCCGAGTTCAGCATCTTGACCACCAGGTCGGCATCGTCGGCCGGCCCAGTCATCTGATTGCGCTGGTCCTGGCACCATTCCGGCAGCTGGATCCTCCAACCCCGGCGCACCGCATCCCCGGGAAACCGATGCACGGGCTTCTCTCCCTGGTGAGCCTGCGCCAGAACCTGCTTGCGCTCCTCCATCAAAGACTGCTGCCAGGGCGCAAAACGACGGTGCAGCGGAGCCAGAAACTCCAGAAATCCTTGCGGCAGGTCCTGCTGCGGGTCAAAGTTCGCGGGCGGACGGTTCACCTGAAAGCCCTCCAGGACTGCGTTGCTCATAGAAAGAGTGGCCATTTTTCCAGCTCCGGCAACTAGATTGTTAGGGGGAAAGAATCTTCTTCTTCGAAGCAAAAACTCTGCACTTTGCAATGGCCATATTCGGCCTGCAATGGAGCCTGATTCTGTGCACTTTCGCCCTTCCGGTCAAACGGAATGTTTGAATCGCCGCGATAACAAATATCTATCAATAGCCCAACCTTCGATAGTAATATGTTGTCAGCGCTGAGAACCGGGAACACGGAACTGGGAACCGAGACCCAAAAACTTGGGCCTTGCTCAAACATGGAAATCGACCAGATCAAGACCTTCCTGGCAGTCGCCACCTTCGGTGGCTTTCACCGCGCCGCGGAAGGTCTCCGCATAAGCCAGCCCGCGGTAAGCGCCCGCATCAAGGCCCTCGAGGAGTCGCTGGGCGCCAGCCTGTTCGCCCGCTCCCGCAGCGGTCTGACTTTGTCCGAAGCCGGAAGGATTCTGCGCCCCTACGCGGAAGAACTGTTGCGCACCGCATCCCTCGCCTCGCAGGCGGTGCATGAACTGAAACCCACCAGCGCGGGCCCGCTGCAGATCGCCGCCGCCCATTCGATTTCCGTCTACTTCCTGCCCGACTTTCTGAAGCGTTTTCAGCGGGTCGATCCCAAGGTGGTGATCTCCATTCGCGCCGGACATTCCAAGGAAGTGCTGGAAATGGTGCTGAACCAGGAAGCTGAGATCGGACTGGCCCGCTCCTTGAACCATCCCGAGGTTGAAACTCTGAGCTTGCGCGACGATCCGCTCCTGTTGGTCGGACATCCGAAAAACGGACCCACTCGCTCGCGACGCGCGCGCCTTGCGGAGGTGGCAAACTGGCCTCTTGTCTTCTACGAGCGCGGATCGAGCGACTGGACTCTCACGCACGGCCTATTCCGCCGCGCCGGCCTGATGCCCAATGTCGCTCTCGAAGTCGACACCATCGAGACCGCCAAGCGCATGGTCGACCGCGGCCTGGGCATGGCATTCCTTCCCCAACTCGCTGTTGGGCAGGAACTGCGTTCCGCCAAACTTGTCACCGTCAAACTTCTCGACGCCGAACCTCTCGGCCGAAGCCTGGACATCATTCACTCGCGCCATCGCCCACTGCGGAAAGAAGCGCAGGCATTTCTCCAGGTCATCAAAGAGGCAGTCAAGGAATCCTCAGTCATCAAGAAGACAGGTCGCCGGGGAGTTCGACGATAATGGGTCAGATCGATAGACACCCAGCCTCTATTTCCTCAGCTCTCCACAACTCGCTCCACCGCTTCACAGGATGTACACAGGCACACCGGCATTGGCACTTGCGCAAAATGCATCCGCCGGTGCAAAGTCTAGGGAAGGAATAAGGAAAAGAATCCAGGTCATGAAAGTTTCCGCGGACGTTTGTCCTCTGTGTGAAGGTACTGGCTGGAAATCGGTCTCTATCGGCTCCGAACATCGCGTAACCCGTTGCGACTGCCGCCGCCAGGCGCGTACCCAGACCCTGCTCACCGCCGCGCGTATTCCCAAGAGATACGAACACTGCGAACTCTCAAACTTCGAGTTCGACGGCCCGCATCGGGCGCTGGCCTCGTCCCGCCTGGCCGCCTGCAAGTTCGTCGAAGAGTATCCGGTCGACAGCACCGGACTTCTTCTCATCGGCAGCATCGGCGTAGGCAAGACCCATCTCGCCGTCGGCATAATAAAAGAGCTGGTTGTTAGCAAGGGGATTGCGTGCCTTTTCTACGACTACCGTGAGCTGCTCAAGCAGATCCAGAATTCCTACAACGACTCGGTCAAAGCCACCGAGTTGGAAGTCCTACGCCCCGTCTTCGAAACCGAGGTTCTCGTGCTCGACGAGCTCGGCGCGGTCAAGCCGACAGAGTGGGTCTGGGACACCGTCAGCCTCATCCTGAACACACGCTATAACGACAATCGCACCACCATCATCACCACGAACTTCGATGACCGCCCCGCTGCCGCTGTCGCCGGACCTCGTGGCGCCGCCCGCGAAGAAACCCTGGGTGATCGCATCGGCGAGCGCATGCGTTCCCGCCTCCACGAAATGTGCCGCATCATCAAAATGGAAGGCGAAGACTTCCGCCAGAAATTCCGCAGCGCCAGCTTCCGCTAAGTCAACGGAGAACCGAGAACCAAAAACTAAAAACTGTCTTTATTCAATTTTCAGGCGAGAAACTCGACACTCTGAACACGCCAGTTCTCCCACCGGTAATTCCTCGGTGTCCCCTGTGTCCTCCGTGGTTAAAATGCCTAAGTGCTGACCGAGCGCCTGGAATTCGTTCCCGAACGCGATGCCGAAGTCTTCGCCATCGCTCCAGCCGCGCCGGCCGTCTTCCTCCTGCGCGGCGACGATCCCCACGCCGAACCCTATGTCAGCAAGACCGCGAACCTGCGCCGCCGCCTGCAGCGCCTCCTTGGCCCACCGGAACAATCTCGTCGACTGAACCTGCGCGATCGCATCCGCTCCATTGAATACACAGCGACTGGCTCCGACTTCGAGTCCGGATTCCTGTTGTACCGCGTTCTACGTCACTGTTTCCCGAAAACTTACTCTGACCGGCTGCGCCTGCGCTTCGCCCCTCTCATCAAGTTGCATATGGAGAACGAATACCCGCGCGCTTCGATCACCACGCGGCTCGGCCGCCCCGGCGGGCGCTCTCTCTACTACGGGCCGTTCGCATCGCGCGCCGCAGCCGAAAAATTCGCCAACGATTCGCTTGATTTCTTCAAGATGCGGCGCTGCGTCGACGATCTTCACCCTGACCCAGAATTCCCCGGCTGTATTTATTCCGAGATGAAGATGTGTCTCGCGCCCTGTTTCAAGGGCTGCACTGACGCGGACTACCAGATTGAGGTTGGCAGGGTCCAGGCTTACTTCGACAGCAGCGGAGACTCCCTGGTCCGTGAGATCGCCGCCCAGCGCGACCAGGCATCGTCCACTCTCGATTTCGAAACCGCTGCCGCCTTACACGCCCGCGTCGAAAAGCTGAAGCCCGTACTCACGCAACTTCCCGAGATCGTTCACCGCATCGATCAGCTCATCGCCGTCATGGTGCAGCCGTCGGCCGTTCCCGAATCAGTGACGTTCTTGGCCATCGATGCCGGCCTGATCACCGGACCACTCATCTTTCCCATCCAGGCCACCGAGCACACCCGGTCCCAATCGATGGAATCCCGGATACAAGCAGCGCTGGCAACGCTTCCCTCGGCGGACTCGAAAACCGCCCTAGAGACCATGGAGCATCTCGCGCTTCTGAAACGCTGGTTCTATCGCAGCACCCGCACCGGAGAAATTTTCTTCGCCGACCCCAAGGGAGCCTTGCCCATGCGCCGCCTCGTCCGCGGTATCGCGCGCGTCTACCGCGGTGAAAAGCCCGAGCCCGCCACACCGAACCTCGAGGATAGGCTGCCCGGTCTCTCCTGACCGTTTTTCGCAGGCCTCACGCCACGAGTGCCCCACCGTTGATGCGAATTCCATCGGGATCCACCCTATGCTCCCGCGTCGCGTTATGCGCAACCGAAAACGATTCCAACCCGCTGATATGTGCCGTCACCGGCGCTGCATTCCGCCCTTCCACCAGATTGATGGCCAGGTTGTGGTGATACTCATCCCATGCCATGAAACGAAATGCACCCCAGTCTAGAGTCAGCCGTAGCCCCAGCTTTTCATAGAAGGCTTGCGAACGATCAAGATCGGCGACCGTCAAGTGCATATGCCCCAGCCGCGACCCCGCAGGAAAGCCTCGCCACTCCGCCCCTGACGGTGATGCCAGCTCATGCAAATCCAGCGGCAGCGTCGCCATGCTGATTTGGCCGTTGTTCCATTGCCAGGATTCCGCCGGACGGTCCGCATACACTTCAATCCCATTTCTCTCCGGATCGGAAAAATACAACGACTCGCTCACCAGATGATCGGCTGCGCCCACGAATTCCCATGGCTTGTCTTTCGCGAAACGCAGGAACGCACCCAGCGAAGGCCGGTCCGGAAGCAGCAATGCAAAATGAAACAACCCCGCAGTCCGCGGCGGACGGGGCTTTCCCTCACGCAAACGCCTCAGCCAAAGCCGCGCCTCACCCGCCGCTAAAGTCGCGTGCGACTCCGAACGATCCAGTAATGTGAGCCCAAAGTCCTGATAGAACTGGACCTGCGACGCGAGGTCCAGCACTTTAAGCGTGACATCCCGCAAAGGCCACGGCCTATCTCTCATGGCGCACCACCATCAGATCAACTGTCCGAACCAGTGTAGATGAAGAGACGTTCACCACCATCAGCCATACCGTCAGCCGCAAGTGGTAGACTGTTGCCGGAAAAACTCCAAGGAGAATTAAACCGTTATGGCCGAAGCCAAAGTTCTATCTAATCAAAAGACGATCCTGTCCAATCAGGCGGCGATTGTGAAGAATCAGAAAGCGATTCTCGCCAACCAGATGGGTATTGTAAAAAATCAAAAAACCATTCTCGCCAACCAGATCGTAATCAAGAAGAACCAATCCGCCCTGGATGAGATTCTTAAAAATCAAAAACTGATTCTGGCCGCCCTGGCCAAGTAGCGCCGTCCATCCCTTGGGCCACGTATGAGCGGAGCGAAGTCGAGGATGTCTCCGCCAGCCCAGCCGAGCTCAGCTCTGCCAACTCTTACTCTTCACCCTCGACTCGTTCGTCAATGTCTCAAGTTTGACTTGCCCGCTTGGCAGACATAACATGTGCCCGGCCCGAACCCGGTGTTTTCAACGCAACCTCAAAGATAAGAGAGGAAACATCGCATGAAAAGAAACGCAGCCCTGTCCGCCGTGATTCTCCTGCTCGTCTGTGCAGCGTCGAGCGCCGCCTTCGCGCAAAAAGGAACCGTCCTGCGCGTGGTTGTGGTTAAGACCGACAATCCCGCCGCCTACGCTCAGGAGATCGAAAAAGGCAAACAAATCATGAAGACCCTGGGAATACAGGCCACAACGCGAGTCTGGCAGGCCAGGTTCGCCGGACCGGAAGCCGGAGCCACTGTTTCCAGCATCGAGTATCCCAGCATGGAAGCTTTTGCCGACGCCTACAAAAAGACCAGCACCAGCCCCGAATACCAGGCCTGGATCAAAGACCTCGAGAAAATAAGGAAGATCGTCTCCGACAGCCTCTACACCGAATGGTAGGATTTGCGGCCCGGGGGGATGCATTCAGACTGCATCCCCGCAAGCCTTACGCCGCCATCCTCATAATTCTCCCGTTTCGTCCACACCTCGCCTTGACAATCCTTATCCAGGAGCGTAAAAAACGAAATCTAAGCGCTTTGATGATTGAGCGCAGGCCACGCAACCGCCACTTGCCCCCCGTCGGGCCACAATTCGTAAACGCTGCGGGCTGTTTACCACACTTCCAGCACAGAGGAGCCGGCATGACACCGAAGGATAAAGACAGCACAGTTGAACTCGAATCGTTGGCAATTCATGGCGGCATACCGGTTAGGACAACTCCCCTGCCCTTGGAGTTTTCCGGCATGCATTACGTTGACGAAGCCGAGATCGAGGCCGTGGTGCGCGTGCTGCGAAGCCGTTCTCTGTTTCGCTACTACGGCATGGACTTGCGGGGAGAAGTTTCGGCCTTTGAACGCGAATTCGCCGCCTTCACCGGCGCCAAACATGCCCTGGCGGTAACCAGCGGCGGCGGCGCCCTGGAAGCAGCGCTGGCAGCGCTGGGAGTCGGTCCCGGGCAGGAAGTGATCGTCCCCGCCTACATGTGGGTCGCGACTATCATGGCGGTGGTGAATCTGGGGGCGATCCCCATTCTGGCGGATATCAACGAAACCTTCGGCTTGGACCCGGCCGACGTCGAACGCCGCATCACACCGCGCACTTCCGGCGTCCTGCTGGTGCACATGAGCGGCGCGCCCGTCGACGCCCCCGCCCTGCGCGAACTTACCCGCAAGCACGGGCTCTTTCTGCTGGAGGACTGCGCCCAGTGCGTCGGCGGCAGCATCAACGGCAAAAAAGTCGGCACCTTCGGCGACATGGGAATCTACAGCTTCCAGATGAACAAGAACATGAGCAGCGGAGAAGGCGGCGCCGTCGTAACCAACGACGATCGTCTCTACCATCGCGCCGTGGCCGCACACGACATCGGCTACGCTCGCGACGAGGCCGGCCGCGCCATGTACGACAATCTTGATCTTTGCATGTGGGGTCATGCCCACCGGCTCGACGAGATGCGTGGCGCCATGCTGCGCGTGCAACTGAAAAAGCTGCCCCACATCATCGATCACATGCGGCAGAGCAAATACCGTATCCGGCGCGCCCTCGAAGCTTTCCCGCAAGTGCAGCTGCGGCGCATTCTCGATCCCGCCGGCGATACCGGCTGCTTCCTGATCTCAACCTTCGCCACTCCCGAAGAAGCCCGCAAAGTGAATCAGGCGCTGCGTGCCGAGGGCATCGTCACCAGTTCGCACGGCACCACCAACGTCGTGATGACCGACTGGGGTCTGCACATCTACTACAACATCGTGAGCCTGGTCAAAAAGACCAGCGTCGACCGCAACGGATTCCCCTGGAACCTCACCGAGAACCGCGATTCGAAACCCGAATACGCCAAGGGAACCTGCCCGCAAGCCGACAGCCTGTTCGAACGCAGCGTTCTGCTCACCATCCCATCGGTTCTCACCAAGGCCGACGAGGATGACATCATCCACGCCTTCCAAAAAGTCCTGGGCAACTAAAGTACCCCAGAGACTCCGAGTCACGAAGGCTTTGAGGGGGTGCCCCACTTCTCGCATCTTTTGCGAGAAGTGGGCCTGTCCAACAACTCCATCCCGGCCATCGACATCACTTACTCTTCAACCCATCTCTCCAGGCCATCACTTCAAGCTCGACCCGCACCGCGTCCTGGACAGCAATCACCGGCCGCGCCTCCATCTGAAATGCCGGCAGCATCGAGCAAAACTTGTGCACCGCCAGCGGATCGTCGCAATCCACCAGCAAATGCCCGCCCCAGTCCCCCACCCGCACCACGAAGAACTCGATCTTGAAATTAGCCGGCGCCTTCCACTGCCCAAACACTTCAAGAATTCGCTTCTGCGCATTCTCATACTCCGCCGGCGACCCTTGCGGCCGTTCATTCCAGCTGATCACATATTTCATCTCATCTCCTTGTGTGTAGGAAAATGTTCTGAGCGATCAGAACCGCTAGAGTCTACTCCTCGGCATCTGGAATCGGTAAAG
Source organism: Terriglobia bacterium (assembly GCA_963822555.1). GTDB lineage: Bacteria > Acidobacteriota > Terriglobia > Terriglobales > Acidobacteriaceae > JAIQFF01. Next base: position 998,214 of record CAWGHY010000001.1, on the reverse strand, counting down.
CTGTGAGGATGTTAATGGGCGTCGCCGGGTGCCCCATCCTGTCGAGAGCCTGGCGCTTGTCGACATCGTCCTAGGCAAGAATAGGCATCGCGGAACAATCCCACCTCTTCGCACGTAGTATCAGTTGCGCATATCTCTCATAAAAAGGATCCGCGAATGAAAAAGCCCAATGCTCTTTTTCAAGCCGTCCTCGTTGCCGCGTTGCTGGCTGCGCCAATCACCTACGCTCAGGCTCAGACTCCCGCCTCAGACCCGCTCTTCAAAACCATCCAGTCTCTGGATACCCAGCTTTTCGACGCCTACAACCACTGCGACCTGGAAAAATTCGGATCGCTGATCGCCGACGATATCGAGTTCTATCACGACAAAACCGGCCTGAGCCGCGGACGCCCAGCTTTGGTCGAGGCGATCAAGAACAATATCTGCGGCAAGGTCACCCGCGAACTCGTTCCCGGCACGCTCGAGGTCTATCCCATGGCCAACTACGGCGCCGTCGAGATCGGCATCCACCGTTTCCACCACCCCGGACACGAGGACCCCGGCTCCGTCGGCGAAGCCAAATTCATCCTTCTCTGGCAAAACCAGGACGGAGTGTGGAAGGTCACCCGCGTCATCAGCTTCGACCACCATTCTTTGACCAAGTGAAGAACGCTCCGCGAGGGACCCCGAAGGGCAACAGAAAGGCACGAGGGTAAAGAACAACGCGAGGGCAAAAGAACAACGCGAGGGTGCCCCATCCTAATTTCGCGCTTGTTGCGAAATTAGGGTGGGGATTTTGACCTTAAAGCCTCAGGCGCGCCAACCCCGTCATCTCGACCGTAGCGAAGCGCAGCGAGCGCGGTGGAGAGACCTTGTGTCGGTCATGCATTCAAGGGCTCAACAGTCTCCCGGCAATCCGCCCCGAGCCGCCTTCTTCTCCGCCCCGCGCAACAAATTCCACCCTTCCACTCTTCGAGCCCATGTCTTTTCGCACGCCCACTCCTTCTAGATCGAAAATGCACCCCCAAATAAAAAACGCGGCCACTATGGGCCGCGCACATTCGATGCCTTAATTCAATCTTATCAACCCGCCGCCCAGAAATGGGACACCCCACCCCGCTTTATATCTCCCACCGTTCCCTCACGATAAGGTCATTCCTGTAATTTCTCCCTATTGACAGCCGCCCACCGGATTGCCAACTGCTCAACTCGCGCCGCCCAACCTCCCAAAACCTGTCATCCCGACCGAAGCGAAGCGCAAGCGAGCGCAGTGGAGGGACCTTGAGTTTGCGTGCAGCAGCACCCAAAGAGATTTTGACCTCAAAGCTTCAGCCCCCCACCCCTGTCATCCCAAGCGAAGTCGAGGGACCTTGTGTTCATCGCATCAACTCTTCCGCCGCCGTCTTCGCCGAAACACAGAGTTCTCTGAATACTTTCGCGTTAAATGCATCCTTCGCGCCAGCTTCCTTCAAAATAGTTCTGAACCGTGCCCGCAGTACTTTATAAATCTGCATCATTTCGATCACTGTCGGCTGACGGCTGCTTCCCACAAAGGCGTTACTCAGCTCGCGAAACACCCCCCGGATGGTGCCACCGTGGATGTAAGCATCCGTGCCATCCAGATCGCTCAACGACTTCTTGATTCGATGCCGCATCGACTCACAAACCACCCATGAATGATCAGACCGTGTAGTTTTCTCCAACGCAACGGTCAGCCCCAACTCAAACGGCATGTTGAAACGCGGGGTTCGCGGCGAGGCACGATCCAGCTGCACCCGGGACAGATCATGAACCGAATACTGCGACTGCTGAACCAGCAAGAGGATGCGATCCAGACGGCGCTGTCCAAACGGAATTTCCAGAGTCGCACGAGGAGTGAAGCCGAATGCGCTGATTGCGGAAATGTAGGCTAGAAAGAGATTTTCGAAGTCAGCATCGTACGGGATATTGAGGAATACCGATCCCGCATCAACGCGAGGCTTTGGCGCGCCGTGACGTCTTGTAGGCTTTCGTGCTGGCATTGCGGGAGCGATTGTTTCTGACACCATTTCCAACCACAGTCCCCGACGCCTTGGCCCGGATCACGATTTGCCCAGTCTTGGCATCTTTGAAAATCATCTGCCGCACCTGTTCGACCAGTTCATCGGTACGCCGCTTCGAGACACCCAGCGTCCTGGCGGTATCGCGAACCGTAGCTGGCCGGCTGTTATCAACTCTTATTGGGTGTGCCATACGGTTATTGTATTCCTTTGCGATCGCTCCAGAAGACCCAGTAACGTACCGTCTGTCCCCGAGGTTCCCCAACCACCACCAACCGGGCACCCCATCCTGATCTCGGCGGGTGCCCCATTCTAATTTCGCGCCTTTTGCGAAATTAGGGTGGGGATTTTGACCTCGAAGCTTCAGACCTCCCCAACCACTGTCATCCCGAGCGCAGTCGAGAGCCTGCCCTGGAACGAACTCCGAGTGCCAACGAGGGGGAGTCGAACGGGGTCCTGCTGTCTGTTTCCATCGCCTCAAGAACAGGAATCGCCACCCCGAACGCAAACGTAGTTGTCTGACACGGCATCAAGCACGCACCCTTTCGCACAGAGCGCGAAAGGATGGGCCAGACCGCCCGAGTTTCCTTCTATCGTGCGCTTATACCCGGGACAACTATCTGGCGAATTGGTCGTGTAATATTCTCACTACAAATAAACGTGAATCTTGTACCGCTAGTGCTCCCCTTCGCGACAAAGTGAAACTCGCTCCGGACCTTCGTCCCAGGTATGAGCGGAGTTCTCGTATTTGCGAAGCCTGCGGAATCGGCTCCCTGCATATTCCATCGCTCTCCACTTTCGTCCAAGAGATAGCAGTCGAACACGTAAAACCCTGGAGGCTGGTCACCCACTGGCTCGACTGTTATTACCAAATTCGCTGTATCTGCGACCTTTTGCAAGGATTCCGTGGTGATTGTGTACGCTTCGGTTTCAAAGAGCCCCGGCTTCTGTTGGATAGCCTTCTTCGTCACCACTGGGGGAGCAATATCGTTCTGTCGACTGTCCTCCAAAGGAACTGCAGAAAGCGCAGGTGATCTGCCTTTGGCCAATGGGGTAGATCCGAACTTCTTGGTGGCAGAGGGATCGGTATGCAGAGATTCGAATCCGGTGTTTGGTGTTTTATCGTTCGCCTGTTTCTGCTTTTCATCCTCGGCACAGATCGACCCAGAGCTTGTATGATCCTTCCTTACATAGTTTTCTGATACTTCGGATCGAAGCAAATAGTCGTCTCGTCGCACGATCGAAAGGCCGAGGAGTTGTATTAGGATTAAGTACAGGCCCAGGGTCGCCACCGCGATCCCGACCACGAACGACAATACTCTCTCTTCAAGTTTCTGATTGAGAGACAAAAACCACCTCCAACTCCAAGCCAGCCGGCTGCCGCACCGCCCCCTTTGCGAAATTAGGGTGGGGATTTTGACCTCGAAGCGTCAGACCGCCCCAACACTGTCATCCCGAGCGAAGTCGAGGGACCTGCTGTTTCCTTGCTTCGTTACAAGCGCCCGCCCAAGGAAGTAGAGAACGTCCCGTCTGTCCCCGAGATTCCCCACCCTTTCGCACAGAACGCGAAAGGATGGGGCACCCTCCAAGTCAGGTTGGGGCTCGGACCGGTGGGATAACCGTCTCGTAAAGTTCTGGTGTATCCTTCAGCCGCTACTGTGCCCGCCCAGTTGTGCATTGATCGTCTTCACCGCCCTGGTCAAGTCCTTTAGTTCATCCTTTTCGTAATCCTTGTGGGCCGCAAACTCTTCGAGGTATTTGTGCTTCAGTGCGTCCTTAGCTTTTCTTCGTTCGTGGCTATCCTTGCTTCCGAGTTTCATCACCAAGTCGGTTTCCCTACCATTCACAGCGGCCAGCACTCGCTGCGGAAGTAACCCTTCGATACAGTCTTTGCCGGGTTGGTTAAGACCCAATGCTATGAAGTCGACGTTCTCCTTCAACCCCAACCGACTGAGCGCAGCCCGTATTTCGCTCTCGGAGTCAAGGTCGTACGTAACGAACACTCTGTCGAATTTCCTCAGCACAAATTGAACCAGCAGAGTGTTTTTTAGAGTATCTTTGCCCCCGTAAGGTACAACCTCGATATCGTCTGCGAGGCTCTGACAGGCCTGCCCTTGCTTCTGAAAGGAACAGAAATAGCTTTGGTCGATCGAACCTTCTACTAGTAAGACCTTCGACCGGTAAGAGGAGAATATCGGTCGCAAACTGCTGAACTCTACCGGAGCGAGGCCAAGATGGTCAGAAAACGGCGCCATCCAGTTTTCGCCTGTCGTATCAACCACGAATGTCTGACAAGCAGTTCTGCGCTTTATCTCGCGCGATAACAAGATATTTGAGGCGGGCTCCACTTGGTTGAGCATGTAAGGGCTGTGCGTTGTGACAATGATCTGAATACCGAACTCTGAGGACAGAACTCCAAGAATTCTTCCAAATTCAGATTGCGCCGACGGGTGCAAGAAGCTTTCCGGTTCTTCAATCACAACGAAAGGGGTAATCTTGTCATCCGGTGACGCTGTGGTTTTGATCCGATTAGCTTGCAAAATTGCCATCAAAATGTGGGTCCGATTTTGTGTTCCGCTGCCCCAATCATTCAGAGGCACTTCTACATTGCGATCTTTGAGGTTGATGCCCATGGGCATTCTGCGCGCAGTGAACGCTTCTGGTGGAGAAAGTTCGACATCGTACCTTTCGCTGAGTCTGCCGAGCATGGTGCTCAGCCCTTGGGTATGTTCCTTCGCGACCTGTCGGAGTCTCCGTTCAGTACGTTTTCCGGCCTCATCAAGGGCGTTTTTTTCCTCTTTAGACATTACGAACTCGTAAAAGATTTGACGTCGCCCACGGCCGAAATAAAAATCCTCATGTGGAGTCGTCGAATTATAAAGAAACAGGAGATTAGAATCTTTGATCCGCTTTTCGATTTCCTTTGCTGCCTTTTCATCCACGGTCAGTCCGTCTACTAACATGACAACAGTCAGCCCATCACCCTCCACAACCGTATACGATATCTGCAACGATACCGCCTTCGGCTCGATCGGTCTGGAAGCAATTTTTTCGATAAATGAGATTAACGCTGGGTCTTCATCCTTCGTGAGACTAAGCACATAGTCGATTTGGATTGGCGCAGCCTGTTTAATCCACTGAGTCTTGTCTTCCTTGTAGTCAAACCGAAGCTCTTCCATTGCCCAAACAAGTGAGGGCTTAGTTCGAAACAATGTTGAAAGCAAACGGATAACGCACGACTTACCGGCATTGTTTCTCCCGGAAATGGTGCAATAGTTCTTAGCGAAGGTAAGTTGGGTGTCTTGGAGTGTCCTATAATTCTTTGCTGTGATGGAGATCAATCGCATAACTTTTCTTCTTGACCGAACCGATTTTTGAGCGGCATGACGACCCTTCAGAATCTCACAGGCCCCGTCCATGGACCGCCAGCAATTCCACATTTTGCTGGAAAAAAGGGGGCCACGGCATAGCCGTGACCCCCTCACAGTCGTTGTCTTTTTACTCTTATATTCAGAGGAATGCTAGGCACTTTCGTGCCAGCAATCCCCCACGAACAAGCCTCCTAGCTGCACCCGCTCGTGCTCCCGCAACTCCCGCACCGATAGCAGCTTCCATTGCGCGTCATGATGGATCCGCAGAAGCTGCAGGTGGGGGCGTCGCCCAGGTCGATGAGTCCGGCGAGAGCGTCGGCGGCGTGGACTGAACCGGGCGTCGGACCTCGGCCCTCGGCCCTCGGCACAGGCCCAGAGCCGGTCACATCGTCTGCGGCTGACGGCTGAGGTCCGGCGCCGGGCGTCCGCAGTCTCAGGTTTTCGAACAGCATGCCCTGCTGGCCGGTGAGGAAGCGCAACTGCAGCCAGCGGAAGATGTAGTCCATGATCGACTTGGCGAAGCCGATGTCGGGATTGCTGGTCCAGCCGCTGGGTTCGAAGCGGGTGTGGGCAAACTTTTCGCAAAACAGTTTCAGCGGCACGCCGTGTTGCAGCGCGATGGAGACGGCCAGAGCGAAGCTGTCCATCAGGCCGCTGACCGTGGAGCCTTCCTTGGCCATGGTGATGAAGAGCTCGCCGGGTTCGCCGTCGGGATAGAGGCCGACGGTGATGTAGCCCTCGTGTCCGCCGATGTTGAATTTGTGGGTGATGGAGGCGCGCTCCTCCTGCAGCTTGTGGCGGACGGCGCGGGGCGGAGCGTTGAGATTTTCTTCCTCCAGCTGTTGATGCTGCTGGGCGGCGACCGCGGCGGCGGCATCGCCCTTCTTGCTCAGCGCAGTCGAGGTGCCGGAGGCGCTCAGCGGTTGCGACTTCTTGCATCCATCACGGTAAACGGCCACAGCCTTCAACCCCAGTTTCCATGCCTGGATGTAGCACTCCATGATGTCTTCGACGGAGGCATTCTCCGGCAGGTTCACTGTCTTAGAGATGGCGCCCGAAATAAAAGGTTGCGCCGCCGCCATCATTTTCAAATGCCCCATGTAATGAATCGACCGCGTCCCCTTGGCCGGCTTGAACGAGCAGTCAAACACCGCCAGATGCTCGTCTTTAATATCCGGCGCCCCTTCGATGGTCCCAGTCGCGTCGATATAAGAAACAATCTTGTCAGTTTCGTCGTGATCGTACCCCAGCTTGAAGAGCGCAGTCGGGACCGTGTTGTTCACGATCTTGATCATCCCGCCGCCCACCAGCTTCTTGTACTTGACCAGCGCCAGATCCGGCTCAATCCCGGTCGTATCGCAATCCATCATGAAGCCAATTGTTCCTGTTGGAGCGAGAACAGTTACCTGGGAATTGCGGTAGCCGTGTCTTTCGCCGCTGGCGAGGGCCTCGTCCCAGGTGGCTTTGCTGGATTCGTAGAGTGGGGTTGGGACGTTGGTTTTGTTGATGTTATTCACTGACGCGCGGTGCATGCGGATTACGTCGAGGAACGGTTCGCGGTTGATGTACCAGCCGGGGCAGGCGCCTCCGGGCATGGTTTTGATTCCTGCCGAGCTTGGCTCGGCAGGCGCGGGCGAGTCGCCCGCGGCCACACGTGAACCTAGATTCGTTTCGGCCAGGCCTCGTTGCGTGGGCTCTGTGGCTGGAACTAACGGCGGGCACTGCTCGGCGATGCGGGAGGATTGCAGATATGCCTCGCCGCACATGATGGCGGTGACGCAGGCGGCGTAGTCGCGTCCGGCGTCGGAGTCGTAGGGGAGGCCGGCGGCCATCAGCAACGCGCCGAGGTTCGCATAGCCTAGCCCCAGCGGACGGTAGTCGTGGGAGTTCTTCGCGATCATTTCCGTCGGGTAGCCGGCGTTGTCGACCAGGATCTCCTGCGCGGTGATGAGGACATCGACTGCGTGGCGATAGGCTTCCACGTCGAAGGTGCCGTTGGGCGCGAACTTCAGCAGGTTCAGGCTGGCCAGGTTGCAGGCGGAGTCGTCGAGGAACATGTATTCCGAGCACGGGTTGCTGGCGTTGATACGCGCCGTGTTTTTCGAGGTGTGCCAGCGATTGACCGTGGTGTCGTACTGCATGCCTGGGTCGCCGCAGCGCCAGGTGGCGTCGGAGATCTTGTAGAGCAAGTCTTTGGCTTTGAAGTTTTCCATCGGGCGTCCGTCTTTGACGGCGCGGGTGGTGAAGCCGTTGTCGCGCAGGACGGAGTACATGAAGTCATCGGTAACGCGGACGGAGTTGTTGGCGTTCTGGAAGAAGATCGACGAATACGCATCGGAGTCGGGCGACGAACCGTCGTATCCCGAGGCGATCAGGGCGTGCGCCTTAGCTTCTTCTTTCGACTTGCACTCGATGAAGTCAACGATATCCGGGTGGTCAATGTTGAGGATGACCATCTTGGCGGCGCGGCGAGTCTTGCCGCCCGACTTGATGACGCCGGCAAAGGCGTCAAAACCCTTCATGAAGCTGAGCGGGCCGCTGGCGGTGCCGCCGCCACTGAGGCCTTCCGTGGAAGATCGCAGAGAGGAGAGATTGGTGCCGGTGCCGGATCCCCACTTGAAGAGCATGCCTTCGGTCTTGGCTAGAGTAAGGATGGAATCGAGCGAATCTTTTACCGAGTTGATGAAGCAGGCCGAGCATTGCGGCGTTTTGTAGCCGGTGACGCCGAACTCGACGCGCGCGCTGGCCGGATTCCAGTGCCAGTTCTGGGCATCGGAGTTGGGCTCGATGCGGTCGCATCCCACATTGAACCAGACCGGCGAGTTGAAGGCGGCGTACTGGCGCAGCAAGATGTGCGACAACTCATCGTGGAACGTTGCGCCGTCTTCCGGCGTCTTGAAATAGCCCTGCGACGTACCCCAGTCGCGGATGGTCTCGGCGACACGAGTCACCAGCGCGCGCACGCCACTTTCGCGCTCGGGCGTGCCCAGCGTGCCATGCAGATACTTGCTGGCGACAATATTGGTGGCAGTCACCGACCAGTCTTTCGGGACTTCGACGTCCTTCTGTTCGAAGATGGCGTTGCCCTTGGCGTCCGTGATCAGGGCGGTGCGCTTCTCCCACTCGATTTCGTCGTAGGGAGAAACACCTAGCTTGGTAAAGAAGCGGCGGAAGCTGAGGCCCGGGGCTTTCTTGCTGGGGGTGGCGGTTACCGGGGCCGCGGCGGTCTCGGAGGTTACGGGGGCTCCTGCTTTTACCTCTGCCATTTCTGTATCTTCTTTCCCTTTGGATTTCTGAATCTCTTAGCCCAGTATGGCGCAAAACGAAAATCGTTTTTAGAACCAGTTTCCAGTTTTCAGTTCTCTGTTCCCAGTTCGGTGATGCCTGATGTTGCTTCAAGTGACGACGACAGCCACCGCTGCAATGCTTCATAGGCAGCGTGACGTTGGGTCGCGTCTTCTATTACCGCATAGCGGGCGAAGCAGCGCCCGGAGGCCATCCGTTCGCCCAACCGAGCTCCGGGTAGAAGCAGCCGACCGAGGGCCATCCCCAAGTCATCGGTTTCCGAGATTTGGAACAGGGCCAACATGCGTTTGCCAACGGCTCCTGGAACTACGATTTCCTCACCCAAGGCGAACACGCCCGGCTTGCTTGACATAAGCACCAGCCCGGAGCTGTCGGCACAGCGAAACCATTGGGACCACTGCACCCGGCGGTAGTCGAACGAAGATTCAACTCCACGCCGTGCGAATGATTCGCTGACTATGCGTTCCAGACCTTCCATACCAATCCTCAATTTCAGGCCCCCAGAGAAAGGGATTGCGAGCCCTTATCTAGAGGCATTTTCCACAGCCTGGCTTGTCAACTGTCGTCGCTCCCTCGGGAGGAGTTCGGCAAACTGCTTACTAGAGAACGAGGGAACGGCCACCGCACTACAAACCCGCCCAAGAACGGGGAACAGCTCACCTATCCGCTAGGCCAGGGCCCGGTCACCTCAACCTGAGCTCCGATCCTTTGTTTTCTTACCCTTACCCGGCATCATCACGCCCTTGTTTGCGGAGGCGTTCAAAGCCTTATGGGATGCAAACAGTACGCCCGTATGTTGGGGCTGTCAAGAGGGTATCCCTATATATTGTATCTCAGTCTTAGCAAGTGGGATGCTGCCCCCTCCGTCCCCTTTTTCCACAAGGCGATGCTTTGATTGAAAAGTTCAGGTGGCACGTTGCAACTGTGCCACCCCGGATGTGCCATTGTTCGTATTTTTCCGTGGCCTGCCAGGTCGCGGTCCAAAATTTCCGGGCCGCTCACGCCAGCATCTCAGCTCGTGCCGAGGTCCGGCGTTTCAGATCTGAAAGGGAAAAATTTCGTCTGTCCAGCAGGGGCCACTTCTCAACGGCGGGACCCATGGCTACGTAGACATCCTCAAAAATTTCGCGGGGCGCGATTCTCTGCGTGCCGTCCGAGGATTCCACAAGGTAGTCTCCTTTTTGTCCACGATGTTCACGTCCGAGCGCATCCCGGAACTCCAGGGGACCGGTGAGCTGCCTGGCCCGAATCAGAAATCGCGTCCGATAGACTTGCCATTCGTTTTCTACTTTCCTCACTTTATTCCACCCTTGGGGGAGGGAATATCACTTGGAATTGGTTACCGGTAAAACGCAGTCTTCCTTGGCTGGATTTTCTGTGAAGGTGAAAAAGAATCTACGCGCGATCCGGAGTGCGGTCAATCCCAAATTATTGTGCAATTCGAAAATGGGCTCAGTGAAATTTTTCTGGTGCTCCAGGCAAAGATGAGGACGCGAAGAGTCGCTACCGGCGCGACGATGCAGCGATCAAGCGAGCGCGGGGCGCGACGAGTCGAGCGAATCGCGGCGGAAATTTCCACAAGCGACATTTTGGTGACGCAGATTTTTATGACGTGGACAACTTGCGGAGCCTCTCTCGGCTGGGCAAAAGAGGACATCTGCGCCTAGGCGGCTCGTGGACGATGTCCCGCTTGGCGTCGTACACTCCCTTTCGCCTTTCTATGCGGGACGACGGCAATTTGCGCGGCGAGGGTTCGTTTCCCGTGACACGCTGGTCACTGATTGTGGCGGCGCGGAGCGCGGAGCCGGAAGAGCGGCAGCGCGCGCTTGAACTCCTGACCGCCGCGTACTGGAAACCGGTTTACAAATATATTCGCCTGCGCTGGAAGAAGGACCACGAACAGGCCGCGGATTTAACTCAGGATTTTTTCCTGCGTATTCTGGAGAAGGAGTTTCTTGCCCGCTACGATCCGCAGCGCGCCCGGCTACGAACCTTCTTGCGAGTGTGCGTGGATCATCTGATTGCCAATGAAAACAGGGCTGCACGACGATTGAAGCGCGGGGGAGAAGTGCAGTTCCTCTCGCTTGATTTTGAATCCGCGGAAGGCGAGTTGCAGCAGATCGAGATTCCTTCGCCAGACTCGATGGAAGATTTCTTTGAGCGCGAGTGGGTGCGCAGCATCTTCAGTCTTTCGCTGGAGCGCCTGCAGCGGGAGTGTGAGGAGCGCGGCAAGGCGATGCATTTTCGCTTGCTTGAATTTTATGACATCGACGAGGGCGGCAAAGAGCTGACCTATGAACAGGTGGGACAGCGATTCGAGTTGAGGACTTCCGACGTGACCAATTACCTGGCTTACGCGCGCCGCGAATTTCGCCGCATCGTGCTGGGACTCTTGCGCGAGATGACCAGCAGCGAAGAGGAATTCCGGCGGGAAGCGCGGAGCCTGCTGGGAGTGGATACGGCATGAGGGGCATCACGCCATGAAATGGCTGTCAGACCAGGCGCTTGGCCGGCTACGTGTGGCCGCCGAGATCCCCGACCTCAGCGGCACAAGCTACGTGCTGCTCGACAAGCTGGGAGCGGGCGGCATGGGCGGCGTTTTTCGCGTCGAGGACACGGCGCTTGGCCGGCAAGTCGCGTTGAAGGTGATCGGGGTCGTGGACTCCAGCGGAGAGTTCGGAGCCCGTCTGCTGCGCGAAGCAAGAATTATCGCGCAACTCGAGCATCCCGGAATTGTCCCGGTGCATGACGTCGGAACGCTGCCTGACGGCCGCGTTTTCTACACCATGAAGCTGGTACAGGGACGACGGCTCGACCATTATCGGGATGAAATCGCAAGCCTGCCGGAGCGATTGCGAATTTTTCAGAAGATCTGTGATGCGGTTGCATTTGCACATGCCCACCATGTGCTGCATCGTGACCTGAAGCCACAAAATGTCATGGTGGGAAAATTCGGCGAAGTTCTGGTTATGGACTGGGGTCTCGCCAAGTTTCTGCGTGCCGAAATTTCGGCAGAGTCAAAAACGCCTCGGGAGATTCGGCCGCAGCCACAGCCGCTTTCCGGGAACACCCACGCGCCGGACACTGCGCATGGTGCCGTTCTCGGCACTCCGGGCTATATGTCGCCCGAGCAGGCAGGTGGCAATACCGCGGCGGTAGGGCCGCGTGCGGACGTGTTTTCGCTGGGCGCGGTTCTCGGGTTTCTGCTGGAAGGTTCGGGCCGAGTGCCCAAAGCTCTGGCCGCGATCGCCAGTAAGGCGACGGCGGAAGATGCACAGCAGAGATATGGATCGGTGGAGGAACTGGCCAACGATATCGCGCACTATCTGGATGGATTGCCGGTCAGCGCCTATCCGGAAGGCCCGCTGACGAGATTGTGGCGATGGGTGGTCAGAAACAGCGCATGGATTCTGCTGATCGTTGCGTATCTGGTGATGCGGGCTTTGTTTATTTTGTGGCGGGGGTAGGTTTTTGGAAAACCTCAGAGTGAAAATCGCCAATGTCATCCTGAGCGGAGCCCGTTCATTCGCTTGCGAATGGACGGGCGGAGTCGAAGGACCCCTATGACCTTGACGGGTGCCTAGAGCGAGAGGTATTTCGCTCACAGCTTCCGTGCAGCTCATAGGGGTCCTTCGACTGCGTGGCTGCTTCGCTTTGCGAAGCGGCCACTCCGCTCAGGATGACAACTTAGAGGGAATCGCAGCTTAAAGGATTTGGGCATCACGTTGAATAAGACAGTAGTGGGCAACTGGCCTGCTGGGAGGGCATATGAACAAAGTCGTGCTGGGTTTGCTGGTAGGGGGATTTCTGGGAATATTCGACGGGCTGACTGCCTGGTTTACGCCAGCAGTGCGGGCGCAACTGTTGACCATCGTGATCGGATCGACGGTGAAAGGGTTGATTGCGGGCGTGCTGATTGGGTACTTCGCGAAGAAGGTGAACTCCCTGCCGCTGGGGCTGCTCTTCGGCCTAGGTGTGGGCTTGCTGCTGGCCTACGCAGTGGCTGCGATGCCGGACCCGACGGGCAAACATTACTACTTTGAGATCATGCTTCCGGGCGGAATCGTCGGAATGATTGTGGGCTACGCTACCCAGCGTTTTGGGCAATCCATGCAACTGGCTCGGAAATAGTCCTGGCGATGTGGGACCGACACTCTTGCCTGTGCCTTTTCGGTTTTGGTTTTCTGGTTTCGCTGCTCTGGCCTAAAAGTCAGAATCAAAGTCTAAGGCGACGGTGAAGAGTGTCCGTCCCACAATTTGGTCCGGGAATCCTCCGCGAGAGGCTTGCATCTATGAGGGTGTAATTCTTTAATTCTCCTGTGGAGTCGCCATCATGAAGACCCGCAAGCTCGGCCGCAGCGGCTTTACGGTTTCCGCCATGGGCCTGGGATGTATGGGCATGTCGGAATTTTACGGTGGACGCGATGACGCTGAGTCTCTCGCCACCATTGATCGTGCACTCGAACTCGGCATCAATTTTCTGGATACGTCGGACGTGTACGGTCCGTACATTAATGAAGAGCTGGTGGGACGAGCCATCAAGGGCAAGCGCGACCAGGTTGTGCTGGCCACAAAGTTCGGCATCATACGCGATCCCAAAAACCCCAGTGCCCGCGGCTTCAGCGGCAAGCCGGAATATGTTCGGCAGTCCTGTGAAGGCAGCCTGCGGCGGTTAGGCGTGGAGACGATCGACCTGTACTACCAGCATCGCGTCGATCCGAATACTCCGATTGAAGACACGGTGCGGGCCATGGCGGAACTGGTCAAGGAAGGCAAGGTGCGGTATCTGGGACTTTCCGAAGCCAGCGCTGCGACGATGCGGCGTGCCGTGAAAGTGCATCCCATTGCGGCGTTGCAGACGGAATACTCTCTGTGGACGCGCGATCCGGAGGACGAAATTCTCGCTACCTGCCGGGAACTCGGCATCGGCTTCGTAGCCTATAGCCCGCTGGGCAGGGGATTTCTTACGGGACAGTTCAAGCGTTTCGAAGATCTGGCGCCGGACGATTACCGGCGGTCGTCTCCGCGATTTCAGGGCGAGAACTTTCAGAAGAACCTGGATCTGGTTCGGCAAGTGGAGGAGATGGCCAAAGAGAAGGGCTGCAAGCCGTCACAGCTGGCGCTGGCGTGGGTGCTGGCGCAGGGCGATGACATCGTGCCGATTCCGGGGACGAAACGCCGCAAGTATCTCGAGGAGAATGCGGCCGCGGTGGATCTGCAGCTTAGCGCTGAGGATTTGCGGCGATTGGCAGAGGCGTTTCCGCACGGGGCGGCAGCAGGACTGCGCTATACCGAACAGATGATGAAAGCGGTGAACCGGTAGATTGTCATGCTGAGCTGAGGCAGAGCGGTCGCTTGCGACCGCTGTGACGGAGTCGAAGCGCCGCTATTGCCTTCACGGTCGTTTGCACCTGGACTTTAGATCATCGGCTTCTGATGAGCTTATAGGGGTCCTTCGACTACGTGGCTGCTTCGCTCCGCGAAGCGGCCACTCCGCTCAGGATGACAGGGTGTTTGGTGCAAGAGTAAGGGCGGCTGTTGGCCGCCCTTGCTGTTGCTGAAGTCTGAGGTCCGCTCTATGCTGGCGCGGGGCGTTCGCCGCCTTTGGCGCGTCCGGGTTGCAGATCGGGCTTGATGACCTGTTGCACGCCGTCGTCGGGTTTGACTGGCGGGACGATCTTCGGTAGTTCCTGACCGTCGATGATCATCTTGATCTGGGCCGCGTCCAGTACTTCGCGCTCGATCAGCGCTACTGCGATTCGAACCAGCACATCGCGGTTGGCTTCCAGCAGGTCCTTGGCGGAATCGTATCCGCGCTTGACCAGCTTTTGCACCTCGGCGTCAATCTTGACCGCGGTGGCTTCGCTGTAGTCGCGATGCTGGGCGATTTCGCGGCCGAGGAAGATCTGCTCTTCTTTCTTGCCGAAGGTCAGCGGTCCGAGGTCGCTCATGCCCCACTCGCAAACCATCTTGCGGGCAAGTTCGGTGGCGCGTTCGATGTCATTTCCGGCGCCGGTGCTCATCGAATTCAGGAACATCTCTTCCGCCAGGCGGCCGCCCATCAGGATGGCAATCGAGGTCTCGAGATAGTTCTTGTAATAGTTGTGCCGGTCGTCGGTAGGCAACTGCATGGTGACGCCCAGAGCCATTCCGCGAGGAATGATGGTCACTTTGTGCAGCGGGTCGGAATGAGGCAGCAGAGCCGCTACCAGCGCATGGCCGGCTTCGTGATAGGCGGTGTTTTTCTTTTCCTCATCCGACAGCAGCATGGATTTGCGTTCCACACCCATGAGGACTTTGTCTTTTGCCAGTTCGAAGTCATACATCAGAACGGCTTTGCGGTTCTGGCGTGCCGCTGCCAATGCAGCTTCGTTCACCATGTTGGCCAGGTCGGCGCCGGAAAAGCCCGGAGTGCCGCGGCCCAGTACGAAGAGATCGACGTCGTCGGCCAAAGGAATCTTGCGGGTGTGGACGCGCAGGATCTCTTCACGGCCGCGTACGTCGGGACGGCTCACGACTACCCGGCGATCGAAACGTCCGGGGCGGAGCAGTGCCGGATCGAGGACGTCGGGGCGGTTGGTCGCGGCCATCAGGATGACGCCTTCGTTGGACTCGAAGCCATCCATCTCGACCAGTAATTGATTCAGGGTTTGCTCGCGTTCGTCGTGACCACCGCCCAGGCCGGCGCCGCGATGGCGTCCGACGGCGTCAATTTCGTCGATGAAGATGATGCAGGGAGCGTTTTTCTTGCCCTGTTCGAACAGGTCACGGACACGGCTAGCGCCCACGCCTACGAACATCTCCACGAAATCGGAGCCGGAGATCGAGAAAAACGGAACGTTCGCCTCGCCTGCTACCGCGCGGGCCAGGAGGGTTTTGCCGGTTCCGGGAGGTCCGACCAGCAGTACGCCTTTGGGAATGCGGCCGCCGAGCTTCTGGAACTTTTGCGCCTCGCGCAGGAACTCGATGATTTCTTTCAGCTCTTCTTTGGCTTCGTCGACACCGGCGACGTCTTTAAACGTGACTTTTTTCTGCTGCATGGAAAGCAGCCGGGCACGGCTCTTGCCGAAGGACAGCGCCTTGTTTCCGCCGGTCTGCATCTGGCGAATCATGAAGAACCAGAGAGCGGCGAGCAGGATCAACGGGGCCCAGGTTCCCAGCAACTGCAGGGGCCAACTGCCGCTGGTGATATCGCGGACGGTCATGGCGACGTCCTTATCACGCAGGGTCTTGATCATGTCGGGGTAGTTTGCCGGGGCGGTGGTGTGGAACGCGGAGCCATCGTTGCGATAGTGGCCGCGCACTTCCTGACCCGTGATGGTGACTTCCTTTACGTTGCCCTGGTCCACGTCCGTCAGGAACTTCGAAAAAGTCACTTCCGCATCTTTTTGTCCCGCGCTACCGGCCTTCATGACCTGCCATAGCAGGAAGGCCGAGAGCACGATCACCAACCAGAAAACCACCGTCTTAACTGTAGAATTCACCGAAGACTCCTGAGAGAAATCACGCCACACGCCAAAGCCCGAACAATTGGCGGATACTGCACTAAGGTTAGATGCCCATCCTGGGGTTTTGGATTGGACAAGTCATAAGCTTGTATTCTAACCGTTCCAGAGGAAAAAAGGTCGGTGTTCTGCGGATGACTTAAGTACCGCGGCGACCTCAGCTTGCCGCGCCGATAAAGGGCAGATTCCGATTGGTTTGCTCAGGAGAACCCAACCCGTAACCCACGAGGAAGGCTTCATCGACCAGAAAGCCGAAGTAGTCGGGCTGCAACTGGACCCGGCGGGCCGATTGCCGGTCGAGCAGGGTGGCCAGTTTCACCGACGCTGCGCCCCGGGCTTTAAGGTCGCTCATCAGAAATTCGGTGGTGATGCCGGAGTGCACCAGGCCTTCAACCACCAGCAGATTCTGGCCGCGAATGTCGGGTTGGTGGCTGAAGAAAATCTCCAAAACGCCGCCCGATCCATCCTCCTCATGCAATTGGTATTTGGGCTTGATGAACTGGCAGATCACGGGAACTTCGAGCGCCCGCACCAGGTCAGCCATGAAGATGAACCCGTTTTCGAGCAACGCCAGCAGGTGAATGGACTGGCCGCGGTAGTCATCGGAAATCTGGCGACCCATCTCCCGCACCCGTTTCTGGATCTGTTCGGCGGAGATCACGGTGCGGAGTTGAGGCGATCGTGCGATCTCATTCATGCTTGGGGTCCTCCGGCCTGGCCAGCTCGCGAATCATCAGGGCCTCGTGGGCGCCATCCCCAGGGCGCAAGCGCGCCGGCGTGGGGAAGCCGCGGACCCACACAATCTCCTGTCCACTCACCAGGACAGGCCAAAGCTTACGCTCGCTTCCGGTCAGCTTCCGCTCCTGCAGCAGTTCCTTAATCTTTTTCGGAGCTTTGCTGTGGGCCGGCCAATATCGGTCGCCCGCGCGCCAGTTGCGCACGGTCAACTCCTGCTGCAGCAATGCCGGGTCGAGCATGTGGTCGGGATTATAACCCGGCCTTGCGGCGATCGGAACCAACTCCACTGCAAAACATGCGCCGGTTTCAGGAACATGAATCGAGCCGGGTACTGCCAACTTGTATTCGTAATCGGAATTCAGCGCGGCGGAGGGCTGGGGAGGGTCGAATTGCAATCCAGTTTTAGTGACGGAGAGAAGCCAGCCCTCCGGCAACATGGCAGATCTGGGACCGCGAGGATCGAGTGCAAGAATTTCTTCCACGTGGCGGAACTCAAGCGTCAATCCGAGGGACTCTGCCGCCACCCTGAGCACTCGCCTTCGCAAGGCCAGAGGCAATTTTGCCAGTTCAGCCGGATTGAGGATGAGGCGATCCGCTTGCCAGACCTGCGGCAGGACACGAGCGACTTCGCTCCGCCAGTAATGTTCTTCGGCGCGTGCAATGTCCGCAGTCTCGGCCAGGGCTTCCCGCACCGACGGGTTCAGGGTGCGCTCCAATCGGGGCACGATTCCGTGGCGCACGCGGTTGCGGGCGTGGCGAAGGTCGCGGTTGCTCGAATCCTCGCGCCAATCCTGACCAAGTTCTGCGAGGTAGGTTTCCAAAAGTTTGCGCCTGGTCCTCAGCAGGGGACGGATGATGGAAAATTCAGCCCCTTCGAATGACAACCTAGGGTAAATCCCAGCCAACCCGCGAGTGCCGGAGCCGCGAACGAGTCGAAGCAGGACAGTCTCGGCCTGGTCGTCGAGCGTGTGACCGGTAGCGATGCGGTTGAGCTTTTTCTCTTCGAGCAACTGCCGGAAATATCGGTAGCGAAGCTGGCGGGCGCCAGCCTCGGTGCTGAGGTGATGGCTGCGGGCGTGGCCCGCAACATCCGCGCTGCCGAGGTGCAATTCCAGTTTGTGCTGGTGGGCCAGTTGGGTAACGAACTGCTGGTCGGCGTCGGCGTCGTCTCCCCGCAAATGGTGATTGAAGTGGACGACCGCCAGGACGATTCCCAGTTCCGGGCGCAACTCGAGCATGATGCGGAGGAGGGCTACGGAATCGGCTCCGCCGGAGACGGCGATGCCTACACGGTCACCGGCGTGGAGAAGCTCCTCGCGACGGATGAAGTCGAGGATGCTTTGTGGCAGGGTGCGCACGGGAACATAGTACATCTGGGGTCGGCGGTTAACTTGGGCGGAGCAGCTCTATAGCGCTGCGTTGAGAATCAGGGTTGTGAGTGAAATCATCTGGTTACAACAGCTACTTTCGGTTTGCCCGCCACTGGGGCGGAATTCGCTTGAACTTTTTGTTTTCGAGCCGAGCTGGCGATTTCCTGTCCAGTGCTACTTGTACGTCTCCGCCGAACTGGCGAACACCTCCGGAATAGTAACAGTGGACTGTCCTCCTGTGACGAGCACCGAGCCGTCGTTCAGTCGCGTTGCCGTGTGAAGGAAGCGCGCGGCGCCCATGGGGCCCGTAGGCGTGAACATGTTGGTCGAAGGATCGAATAGTTCGGCACTTGAGAGGCTGCCGGACGCCACAAAGGAGAAGCCTCCGGCCACAAGCACGGTGCCATCGTCGAGCAAGTTGGCGGTGTGATCGGCGCGAGGTGTACCCATAATTCCAGTCCTCGAAAAGGATCGCGTTGCTGGATCGAAAAGTTCTGCATCCGGGACCGGGTTTCCATTAAATCCTCCCGTCAGCAAGACCTGGCCGTTATTCAGCAACGTGGCAGCGTGCTCATACCTGAACTGGGTCATCACGCCGGTGGCGGTGAAGGTTCCGGTGGCGGGATTGAACAGTTCGGCATCGTTGAGCGGGAAGGCGTCGTAGACATCTTCGCTGTCACGGCCTCCGGCGATCAGCACTGTCCCGTCCTTCAGCAATGTAGCAGTGCATCCCCATCGACCTCCCACCGTCAACTCGCCAGTGGCGGTGAACGACCCCGTAGCGGGATCGAATATTTCCGCCGTATTGTCCACGGCCCCGCCCGCCAAGAGCACTGTACCGTTAGCGAGCAGCGTCGCGGTATGCTCAGACCGCGGTTCGCTCATCGCGGTAGTGGCCATGAAGGTTCCAGTGGCGGGATCGAATAGCTCCGCTGTGGCAAGATCGCCCGAATTGTCGGATCCGCCCGTGACAAGCACCTTGCCCTTGGAGAATAAGTTGATCGTGCGCGAGTTGTGCGTAGCGAGATCGCCCAAATTGGGCGATCCACCGGTGATGAGCACTTTGCCGTTAGCGAGCAATGTGGCCGTGTGCGAGAAGCGCGGGGTGGTCATAGTTCCGGTGGGAGTGAAGGTTCCCGTGGCAGGATCGAATAATTCCGCTGTCGCCAGAACGTCCGTATTGTTGAATCCCCCGGTAATGAGGACTTTTCCGTTTTGGAGCAAGGTAGCCGTGTGAGCCGCCCGCCCTGTTCCCATGTCTCCAGTCGTCTGAAATCCGCTTGTAGGGGTGGGCGGGTTGGAAACGGTTACAGGAGGCGGAGGCGCAGGCGGTGAGGCACCACCTGCACCACCGCAAGCGCTGAGAAAGCAAAGACCAGAAAGAGAGAATACGAGAAGGAGAGTGTTTTTCACCATTCCCTCCAGGGTCGGCAACCGACGTTCGGCGGGGACGATTCCGCCGCTGATCCAACACAACAAGGTCGGACGCCCTGGTGCGTGCCATCAAGCCGCAATGCGCGGTACCGTCGAATGCTGTGTCTTGCCGCACCTTAGCCAGGCGCCTCGCGGAGCAGTTCCGAGTTTTTTGGTGGAATCCCGACGAAGCGGTGGTGTGGAATGGTCTGGCCGATCAACGCAAGGGTGCTGTTGCGGAACCCAGGCAAGGCAATCAAAACCTAAAGTTGGCGCTATTTCAAAAAGGTTGTCGGCAATAAATGGCGATTACACTCATTGCCCGGGTTCTGAGTGTCACGCCTACTTCCACAGTCAATCCATCAGGTGGTTTACGTCGGCAAAGGGGATTCCGCCTTCTAGAGTCGCGTAGGTTCCTGAGGTTTTGAGTTCGTCTGCGATTCGGCGCAGCAGGCCTAGGGTGGCTCGCATTGCGGACGAGCCGATGCTGACCCTGGCCACGCCCAGCTCCTGCAGTTCAGGTAGCGAAGGCGAGCCGGGGCCGGCCAGGATGTTTACCGGACACTGCAGGTCTTTGACCAGGCGCCCGATGGTGGCGGCGTCGCGCAGGCCGGGGACGAAGACGCAATCGGCGCCGGCGTCGCGATAGGCGGACAGGCGGCGGACGGTTTCGTCGTAGCGCTTTTCCGGCGCACCGACTTCGAGCAGGTAGACGTCGGTACGGGCATTCAGCACGATGGTCAACTCGCGCACGGCCTTGATTCGTTCGACTTGCAATGTCAGATCAAAAAGCGGGTGCTGCGGATCGCCGGTGGCGTCTTCCAGATTCATTCCTACTGCGCCGGCGGCGAGGACGTCGCGGGCGGTGCGAGCGGCATCTTCGGGGCGAGGGCCGTATCCGGCTTCCGCGTCGGCTGTGACCGGGAGCTTGACCGCTTTCGCGATGCGGGCGACTACCGCCAGCATTTCTTGGCGGGAGATGCGTTGGCCGTCGGGATATCCCAGGCTGAAGGCGATGCCGGCGCTGGTGGTGGCGATGGCGCTGAAGCCGGCTTGCTGGATTACACGGGCGCTGGCGGCGTCCCAGGCGTTGGGCAGGATGAGGGTGTTGTTCTGATGCAGGGCGCGGAGGGCTTCGTATTTCGAGTTGTTTGGTGCGGCGTGCATTCCTTTAGTCGAGCAAAACCTAGCCGAGCTTTCCTCGGCTTGGGCGGGTCCCTTCCACTTCGCTCAGGGCAGGCTCCGACCCGTCCCTCCACGGACTAAGTCAGGTACTGACTTTTTTCATTTTTTCCATAAATTTTCCTACTCTGACGACCGCGCGGCCGACTGTGCCACGGCCGATTTCCTGAGTGTCGTCTTTGGCAGTCACTCGCAGGGTGTAGAACTTTCCGTCGAAGGATTCAACGATTCCTTCGGCACGGATTTTGGCGCCAATACCGCTGGCGGCGCGATGCTCGATGTTGATGGCGGTCCCGACCGTGATTTCATCGTCCTCGCAATAAGGTTGGAGCGCCTTGAAGGCGGCAATTTCCATCAGGCGAATCATGTCGGGTGTGGAGTAAACCGGAGGCAGATTGGGGTTGTGGGCCGCGAGAGTGTGCTTCAGTTCGACGGTTTGCTCGACCTCGGCACGGGTTCCGATGGGCACTGGCTTCGCCATAATTCCTGGAAAGTCCTCTCCAAATTAAAGAGCCATTGATATTCCGGAATCAATGGCTCTTGCCGGATGATCTTTGCCCGGGTGCGCTAGGCGGCTTTCGCCTTCGCGGTTCGGCGCGCTTCGATGCCGTCCAAGGCGCTCCACAGGGCTTTCGCGGCGTTCTCGGCAGCGGCCAGCGCGGGCTCGGCGGCCTGCGGATTCTGTTCCAGGCGGCGAGCCAACTGCTGGCGCCAGATCTGCGAGTGAAGCACATCCGCGGTGCTGTGCAGGGTGAAATAGGCGCAGGTCTGGTCGTCGGCGCCGTACATCTCGCGGAGTCCACGCGCTTTCGCCGTGGCTACGCGCGGAACCTGGGATTCGTAGGCGTAGAACGCGGCCAGGGCCTCTTCGGGCGAACCTTCGCTGGCGACTTTGTGGAAGAAGGTCATCAGGCTCTTGATTTCCGGGACGGGCTGATGTCCCTGCAGGTTGCGGCTCGCTCCCATGGCTTCCGCAAAGTCGAGCCAGAGTTCGGCGTGCTCGGGATTCGCGTCGTCCCAGCCTTTCTCGTCGGCAAGGTTGGCCAGCACAGCGCGGCGCAGTTCGCTTTCCTCAAGACGCATGCTGAGTTCCGCCAGGCAGGTAGGGAAGGAATTTACATGATGGTAGTAATCCTGGGAATAGTCGCGGAGATCGTCGCGCGTCAACTGGCCTGCGCTCCAGGCTTTGTAAAAGGGGTGGCAGAGCAGATCGAAGGGCGCGATGCGGGCGTCGAGTTGTTGGAAGAATTCCTGGGTGGTCATTTGGGCCTCAGTTTTTTGGTGTGCTCATTAATATACGGGCGGGCGAAGCGGGTCGCAACTGGACGGCGTGGCGCTGGGGCTTTAGCCACGGAGAAACACGGAGTGCACGGAGGAAATGCTTCGCGGTTTGGAGGCTTTTGGCTTGTGACGGATGTCACAGCTTATTTCGACAGATTCGACTAGGTTGAAAGCGGTTGCTGGAGAGACATTGCTTTTGCCTCGGCGAATTTTACTTGCGAGTTGCGCATGGTTTGCGCTGGCGGGATTCGCGGCGGGGGCCCAGCCAGAGATTCTGGGCATCGCGCCGGCGAGCGGTCCCGAGGGTACGCGGGTCGAAATCAGCGGCAGGGAGATGGCCGGCGTCTCGGGGGTGCGGTTCGGGGAGACGCCGGCCGTGTTCGAAGTTGTTTCTTCGTCGAAGCTGATTGCGATTGTTCCGCACCGCGTGTCTACGTCCGTGGTCAGCGTGATTTCGCCAGGGGGGCGGAGCAACGGACGCTTCGCGTTCGTGGTTTTGAACGATCCGCGAATTCCGGATGAGGTGAGTTACAAGGCGGGGTATGTGAATGCTGCACCCCGGCCGACGGGCTTTGGCTCGGCGCGGCTGTGGGGGATTGCGATTGCGGATACGCGAGTGCCGGGGCACGAATCCGCTCGGGTGGAAGTTGCCTGGACTCGGCTGTCGTGCCGAGTGGATGGGAAAGAGGTTGTCCTTAATGAAGATGGCGGGCAGGTGCGGGGAGGGCTGTACCGGCGACAGCCCTGGTTTGGCACGGACGCTAATGATCCGATGCCGGTTGCTTATGATCCGGTAAACCGCGCGGCTGTGCTGCGTGTGGGGGAGCGGACGGACCGGGTTTGGCATTTCTGGAGTCCCTCTGCGCGGGCAGCGTTGCCGCCGGGCAAGCTCGAAGGCTGCACGGTGCGGGCGCGGGTCCGGATTTCTGGCGGAGCCCTGCTGCAAATGGGGATGGATTATTGGCGTTCTACGACGGTCCCGTATGGGGTAGGCGGGAACAATCATGAAGCGGGAGCCAGCGATTGGTATTTTTCGTCTCCGGAGTGGCAGGAGGTTTCATTCAGCGATATTGGCGGACCGCGGTTCTAGCAAGCACGTGGAGGCCGGGCGTCCTCGCCCGTCCTCCATCGAACATAGTTCTTGTTGTTAGAATGAAGCTTGGCCATGCCCCCATTCACCGAACAGTTCGATGTAGTTGTCGTCGGCGCCGGACACGCTGGGTGCGAAGCTGCCATGGCGGCGGCGCGCATGGGGCTGAAGACCGCTTTGTACACGCTGAACGTCGATCTGATTGCGCAGATGTCGTGCAATCCAGCGGTGGGCGGCATAGCCAAGGGACACCTGGTCCGGGAAGTGGACGCCCTGGGCGGCATCATGGGCGAGATCACGGACGCGGTTGGAATTCAGTTCCGGCTGCTGAATACCTCGCGAGGGCCGGCGGTGTGGTCTCCGCGAGCCCAGTGCGACAAGCAGGCGTACCGCTTGAAGATGCGCGAGGTGCTGGAATCGCAGCCTAATTTGAAGATCAAGCAGGCTGAAGTTGCGAACCTGATCATAGAACCGTCGTTGGCCGTTGGTCGTTGGCCCTTGGTCGACAGTGCCGACGGAAAGGATTTTGCCAACGACCAAGGACCAAGGGCCAACGACGACGAGCGCCAGCGAGTGATCGGAGTCCGGCTGCGTGATGGGCGGACGGTGGGCGCCGCAGCTGTGGTTATTACGACGGGAACGTTTCTCAATGGCCTGATCCACTGCGGGGAGCAGCAGTATCCGGCAGGGCGGTCGGGAGAGCCAGCTGCGGTTCTGCTGGGAGAGGCGCTCAAGCAGCTTGGTCTGCGAGGTTGCCGGCTTAAGACGGGGACGCCACCACGGCTGGATGGGCGGACCATCGACTGGTCGAAGTTTCAAGTGCAGCCAGGCGACGAGGATCCTACGCCGTTCAGTTTCCGCACGCGGCGTGTAGCCCATCACGATTCGCAGGTGCCTTGCTACATTGCGTGGACCACCCCGGAGACGCATCGCATCATTCGGGAAAATGTTCACCGTTCACCGATGTATAGCGGGCAGATTCATTCGGTGGGGCCACGGTACTGTCCGTCGATTGAAGACAAGATCGTCAAGTTTCCCGACAAGATCACGCACCAGCTATTTCTTGAGCCCGAGGGGCTGAACACGCACGAGATTTACGTCAACGGCATGAGCACTTCCCTGCCGGTGGAAGTGCAGATGGAAATTCTGAAGTCGATTCCGGGACTCGAGAACGCCGACATGCTGCGGCCGGGATATGCCATTGAATATGACGCCATTGATCCCACGGAGCTCGAGCGCACGCTTGAGACGAAGAAAATTGCCGGTTTGTTCCTGGGTGGACAGATTAACGGCACCAGCGGATACGAAGAAGCGGCCTGCCAGGGACTGATGGCCGGCATCAATGCGGCATTGCAGGTCAAGAATGAGGCGCCGTTGATTCTCGATCGCACCGAGGCTTATACCGCGATCCTGATCGATGATTTGATTTCGAAGGGGACGAACGAGCCTTACCGCATGTTTACCTCGCGGGCGGAGTTCCGGCTGCATTTACGAATTGACAATGCCGATCGGCGACTGACCCCGCACGGCCGGCGTATCGGATTGATTTCCGATGCTGCGTGGGCTGACTTCGAGGCCAAGCAGGCACGTCACGAGTCGATGAAGCGGTTGCTGGAGGGAACCCGCCTGACGGCGTTAATGCTCGAGCAAATGGACGGGGTAAGCGATGAGTTCCACTCCGCCATCGGGCAAAGCCTGGCGCAGATGCTCAAGCGTCCGGAGATCACGATCGAACGCCTGGTGCCGGTTTTGCGCGGGCTCGCGCCGGAGGTTTTTCGCCGGGAACCAGCCGAGCTTGCTCCGTCGATTTCTTCTTCTCTGCGCAATGAGCTCAAGTCGGTGGAAACCGAAATCAAGTACGCCGGTTACCTGCTGCAACAGGAGCGCGCGATCGAACGGCTCAAGAAGGCTGAACAAAGGACGATCCCGTTGTGGTTTGACTACGGATCGGTCAGCGGGCTTTCCCGGGAGATACAGGAGACACTGATCAAAGTCCGCCCGCGGACGCTGGCGCATGCTTCGCGGATTCCTGGAGTCACTCCGGCCGCGGTTTCCCTGGTGCATGTGTTCATTGAGATTCAGGCCAAGCGGCGGGAGCAGGCGGCGGTGATCTAGCGCTGCGACGCAGGGAGGCAAAAAGTGGCGACGGCAACTTTGGCGGCGAACTTCACTTGCTACACGCGGATGGAAAGCCCGGTCGGGCCGTTGCAACTGGTGGCCGATGACAGCGGCTTGCGGCGCATCGATTTCATCAATGGAAGAAATCCGGTCGAGGCCGATCCGCAGTGGCATGAAGATGCGGAGCCGCTGCGGGAAACCATGCGTCAGCTGCGTGCTTATTTTGCGGGAGAGTTAGAGGCTTTCGATCTGAAGCTTGCGCCGGCAGGCACGGGTTTTCAGCTCAGCGTGTGGCATCACCTGTGCGAAATTCCGTTCGGAGAGACCATCTCCTACGGCGAACTGGCCCGCCGCCTCGGCAATCCCAAAGCTTGTCGCGCAGTTGGCCTGGCGAACGGATCGAATCCGATCCCTATCGTGATTCCCTGCCATCGCGTGATCGGCAGCAATGGAAAATTGACCGGCTACGGCGGTGGTTTGCCCATCAAGGAAAAGTTGCTGGGGTTGGAGCGACGCCAGTTGCGCTTGCTGTGAAGTGGCTCGTGGCGGGACTCAAGTCTCTCAGGATGACGCCACGGGACGAAGGCGGTTACGCGAGCGCTTTCGTCATCGGTTACCATAGAGCACAGGCGAATCGGCCAATGCAAGCATCTAAACTCATATGAATAATTTCTACGCCCTTGCCCTCGGTTTTCTGCTGGTTGCCTCCCTGGCTTCGGCCCAGAGCGTCGATCCGGCGCTGCGGCCGCCCAAGGGCGCGCAGGTCGCGCTGGTGGTTTTTGAGGACCTGCAGTGCCCCGACTGCCGGCGCGCGGCTCCCCTCGTCGAGGAGGCCGGCCGCACCTACAAGATTCCGGTGGTGCGACACGACTTTCCGCTGCCCATGCACAACTGGTCGTTCGACGCGGCCATCATCGCGCGATACTTTGATACCGTGTCGAAGCAGCTGGGCAATGATTTTCGCGACTACATTTTTCAGCATCAGCCGGAGATCACGCCTCCAACCTTGCGCGGCTTCGCGGAAAAGTTCGCCGCCGAGCACAAGGTGGATCTGCCATTCGTAGTCGATCCTCAGGGCAAATTGGCGGCGGCAATCAACGAAGATAAGAATGCCGGGCAACGGGTCGGCATCAATCACACGCCGACGATTTATGTGGTCAGCAACAAGACGCAGGGCAAGCCCTTCGTCGAAGTGGTGGACCGTACCCAGCTTTTTCAATTGATCGATGCGATGAAGAACGAGTAGGCAGAAACTTCTTTGTCACAGATCACGCGGATCAACGCTTGTCATCCTGAGCGGAGCATTGTGTTTCGGTGGCGAAACGCAATGCGGAGTCGAAGGACCCCTACTCTCTGAAACGACCTCGCATGAATATGTGGCCTTCGGCAGTTCGCGGGCGAGTCGCCCGCGGCCACACGTTCTAACGAAGCCCCAAACGTTTGGCTACCAGATTCTCCACGCCTTGCGCGATCACTAACGATTGCGGCACGCTGCCGAGCGTGGGAAAGGCAAACTTTTCGTTGCGCCAGGCGATGGTGCCTGAAGTAAAGTCAATCGCAATCTCGTCGCCGGGGATGATCGTCTTTTCTTTGGCTCCGATTTCCTTGACGAACTGCTCTCGCAGACGCTTCACCAGTTCCGGAACCTCCACGCACAGAAATCCATTGTTGTAGGCATTCCGCAAATAGGTTTGCGAAAAACTGGCGGCAATTACCAGCGGAATTCCCTTCACCTTGAGACAGGTGACCGCCTGCTCACGGCTTGAGCCCGTTCCGAAATTAAGGCCGCTCACGATGACGTCACCAGCATGAGTGCGCGAGGCGAATTGGGGATCGTAGTTTTCCATCACTACCTTTGCCATGGTTTCCGGGGTGACGTCGTCGCGGTAAGTGTAGTCTTTTCCGTAAATGGCATCGGTGTTGACGTTGTCTTGCGGCAAAAATACCAGCCGTCCCTTTACCCGCTCGGGAAAGCCGGGGAGAATCTCGACTTTTTCGGGGGCAGCGGCGCTGGGAAATTCGCGGTAGTCGCGCGCCGGGGTTCGGTCGGTCATTTTGTAGTGTCCGCGGATGTAACCGGCCGCGGCGGAGGCAGCTACCACCTCCGGGCTGGCGAGATAGCATTTCGCATCGCGCGATCCCATGCGGCCTTTGAAGTTGTGGTTGGTGGCGGAGATTCCCACTTCGCCGGGCTCGAGCAATCCGACTCCTAGTCCGATGCAGGGGCCGCAGCCTGCCGGCAAGGGATTTGCGCCGGCATCGAGCAGCGTCTGCCAGATGCCGCGCCGTTCGGCTTCTTCCTGCACCCACTTGCTGGCCGCGCCCAGATACAGCTTCACCCCCGGCGCAACCTTCTTGCCGCGCAGCACCGTGGCGGCAGCGGCCAGATCCTCGACGCGCGAGTTTACGCAGGAGAGCAGGTAGGCTTTCTGGATCGGAATCTTTTGTTTCTCGATTTCGGCGAGCGACGCCATGATCTGGACCGTGTCCGGGCCAGAAACGTGGGGCGTGACTTGAGATAAGTCGAGCACGATGCGCGCGGCATAGACCGCGTCGGAATCGGGTTGCGGCGGGTTTTCGGTCCAGTTTGTGATGTCGCGATCGGCGAAGCGCTCGATGCCCTGGAGGGCCAGGCGCTGCTTTACTCCTTGCAGGTACTTAATGGTGACTTCATCCACGGGAAACCATCCGACCAGGGGGCCCCATTCCGTCGACATGTTGGAAATCGAAAAGCGCGCATCCATGGACAGGCTAGCCACACCGGGGCCACTGAATTCGACAGCCGAGTTAAGGACTTCATCGTGGTTGTAGAGTCCGCAGAGCGTGATGATGACGTCTTTGCCGGTTGCACCGGCGGGCAACGTCCCTTCGAGAACGACCTGGATGGAGCGCGGAATCTGCCACCAGAAATCGCCAGTGGCCCAGGCCGCCGCAGCGTCGGTACGCACGATGGGCGTGCCAATCGCGCCGAGGGCTCCGTACATATTCGAATGCGAGTCGGAGGCGACTACGAACGAGCCGGGCAGAACGTATCCGCGCTCGACCATGATCTGGTGGCCGATGCCAGAACCCGCCGGATAGAAATCCACGCCGTGAAATTTGGCGAAGCCCTCGATGGCCTGGTACTTGTGCAGGTTGGCATCGTCCTTGTTCTGGATGTCGTGATCGAGGGCGAAGACCAGCTGCTTGGGATTCTGGATTTTCTTCGCGCCGATGGTTTGAAATTTCTTGATCACCGCCGAGGTATTGTCGTGGGTCATCACGTGGTCCGGACGAATGGCCACGAAGTCGCTGGTACGCAGCGGACGCTTCGGCCCCTCGGCCAGGTGCGTTTGCGCGATTTTTTCAACGATGGTCTGACCCATGAACGCTCACTCGGTTTCTAGCAAGTCCGCAACGGCTCTTTCGCCCCTTCGGGGCTTTGGGTCTTAACCTCTTGTTCCCGGGGCTTTGCCCCGGGCTATAACCTTTCGCCGCTGCGCGGCTTTAGCACGGCTTTAGACGCGCTTCAGGCGTCGCTTAGCCCGCTCTAGCACGCGCTTCGGCTAGAACTTTGATTCAAACTCGGCGAACTCGCGTTCCAGGTTCCACTGTACGCGGGCCCGGTCGCTGGCATCGAGAAATTTCTGGCAACCGGCGGAAACACTCGCAGCTTTGGAGCGGTCGCCGCCACAAGCTGTGACTGGATGGAATGACTGCGCGTCGGACCAGAGACTTGGACCGGCCAGGAAGCTATGGTCCAGGCTCTGCCGCGCCATCCGCTTCAGATCCGTGTAAGTCAGATGATAGCCCTCGGCGGCGCGAACGTATTCGTGCGTCATATCCGACCGCGACACGCCCTCATCATCGGTTGCCAGCGCCACCGGCACGCCGTAACGCAAATATACCGGCAAGGGATGCTCTTCGCCGCGCACGCCGAGAATCAAATCATTCGAGGTCAGGCAAATCTCGACCAGCACCTTCCGCCGCGCCATCTCTTGCAAAAGAGCGGTAGCATCATGTTCGTTCATCACGCTCACGCCGTGTCCGATGCGCTCGGCATGGCCTTTTTCGATGGATTCGCGAATGTGAAAACTTAATCCTTCAGGCGGGACCAGGCCCATGGCCAGTTCGCCCGCATGCAGGCTGATGTGCACTTTGGGATAGACACCATGCAGGTAGTCGAGCATCTTCATGTGCAGATCGAAATCGCGCATGGGCACGTAATAATCTTCGGGCATCACCAGATTCAGGCCTACGAAGCGCGGATCGGATTGCGCCAGCTCGAAGCCCAGCAGGATTTGGGCGTAAACCTCCTCTTTCGGCAAACCGCGAAGGACCTGGTAAAGATAACGAATGGTGACGCCGCATCCCGCGCTGGCTTGAGGTGTGCCGCAGCGCAGGAGCTGGCGCATTTTCGCCTCGTCGCGATCCAAGCGCTGCCGGGTGGCGGCCACGACATCATTCATGCCTGCGGCCAGCAACTTCTCCCGTAGTTTCGGGAGATCGTCTTCCCAGCCAACGGTTGCGCCCAGTTTTGGCGCGAGATTTCCATCCGCGGTGTGCATGAGTTCGAGATATTGCAGGTGGTCGGCGGCGGCGCGTTCCGCAGTCTCGGCAATCGAATCGCCAAGGTGATTGTTCATGGCGGGGAGAAACTTGTCGAAGGTGGCGAAAAAGTGGTCATGGCCGGGTTCTTCCCCGGCCCAGTTGCGCATGGACCAGGCATCGACGATCGAGTTGTAGAGAATGTGGTCATGATAGGCGCATTCCATGGCCGGCTTGCTGGCGAAGCGGTCGCAGGTGTCATCGCAGGGAGGCGCGATCAGCACGGATGTGGTGCGGTCGACGCATAAGCCGTCCGCGGCGGCGAAGTCGATGAGGCTCTCAGCGTAAATCGCTCCCGCGAGGTGGATATGCAGGTCGCCGCCCTTCGGCATCTGGCGCAGGAAGGCCAGTAGAAGGCCGGGTTGTTGGCGGATCGAGTCGTAATGACGTGCGGTGCGCTGCTCCGGCGTGGAACTTTTCTGCTGCGCCCGGGTGATTGGCACGGACACCATTAGAAGAACGAGCAATCCCGCCATTCGTCGCACTCCGTCCTCCGGTTCGAACGGGCATTTTACCTGATGGCGGGTTCGCCGCTGGGCGGAGGCGTTCTGCTTAGAGGTTTCGGATTCACGCCTACGCGCGCTGGCCGGATGCATCCCCGGTTATCAGTTCTCAGTGGTGCGCCGACGCTTGCGGTGAATCGGCTTCCGGCAAGGTTTTTGCCGGGATTTTCACAACCGAATAAATTCGCGCTGCTTTTGCGGGCCTGCGGAAAAAATCGCGGGGAAACGCCGATCCGACGATGTAAATCCAGCTATGGGAGTGGCGGAGTGCACAAAATACGTGGCACCGGCCTGTGGACGGTCTGCACTCGATTGATTTTCCAGCAGATAAAGCGCCGCCTTTTTTATTGACTCTGAAAATAGAAGGAGTAAAAACAAACTCGTTCTTTGACAGCTTCTGAAGTTTTCCCGGTTGGTGCGGCGTCCGGGGCTCAAGCCAAGTCACTCTCTGCATCGCAAGATGACGGAGGGAAGGCGGGTAAGGGTCTATAGCAAAGCGCTGGTCGAGGCGAACAAGAAGATATGTCGGAGGCAGGATAGAGTCCCGAGGCGTTAAGCAGGTTTGTCCGGTTGGCGGTAAGCCCGGAGCCCAAGCAAGATCGCGCGGAGCAGCCCGCAAGGGCAGCAACGAGAGCAGGTCGGTGAGGGTCTAAAGCGAGCTACTGGCCGAGACGAATGGGCATAACATCACCTCGGGGCTCTTATTTTTTGCCCTCAGCTTTCAGGGATTCTGCACGACCTGCAGCTTTCCGTCCGGCGCCAGCCGGGCGCGAAAGATAGTATTGGTAGCCGCGACCTCGCCGACAGCGTCAACGTTCAGATCGTAGGATCCCTGCGGCAGGTTCTCTCCGAACGGGATTTCAAACTCATCGGTATCTTTCTTCAAGGTAAAGTGCTGATAGCCGACGGCGGTGGCTCGACCGTTTTCGTTGATCGCCAAGGCCACTACGGTGAAATCGAAATCATCCCCGGTCTGGTTGGATACGCGAATCGCGGCGTCCAGATGGTGGCCGGTGATTTTAGGCTTCCTGCTCCACTCGACCACGAGAGGAGCGACCACTTCCAGATTGAATTCCTTTTTTTTCTGAGCCACTGGTTTGCCGCTATCGGTCACGGTCACGACGAAACGGAAGCTATCGACTTCGGTGGGAGCGCCGCTGAGGGTGCCATCGGGAGAGAGCTCGATGCCCTCGGGGGGCGATCCATTGGTGATCTCCCATTTAAGAGGGGTGATGCCGCCTTGCGCCTCCAGTTTGAAGTGATAGGGCTGGCGCAGGAATCCCTTGGGTAAGGGAGTGGTTGCGAACACGATGGGCTCGCCCGTGGCCGCGCCCTGCTGGGCTGCGGATGATCCCAACAGCGCAAGAATCGTAAACAGCGGTCCCGCGAGTTTCAGCTTCATAGGGGCTTAGATGGCACTCTAACACTCAGCGGCTCATCGTGAAGATGCCCGGAAGGACAGTGCTGTGCTGGACCTGTGACGGCTAGGTCCTTATAAGGACGGGCGGGACGCCCGTCCTCCATTTACGTTCCCGCCTACTTGGCAAGAAATTCCTCTACTGCCTTCTCAAACATTCCCGGCTGATCCACGAAGGTCATGTGGCCGGATTTCGGCAGGATGACCATCTTCGAACCGGAGATTTTTTTATGGATGGTCTGCGATAGCGACGGGTCGGATTCATCGTGGTCGCCCACCAGAATGAGGGTTGGCACCTTGATCGTGGAGAGCCGGTCGGTGTATTCGACCGACTTCAGGTTGCCGTCAATCACGTACTCGCCGTGCGAGCCCCACATTTCGCGGTAAAGCTCCCAGGAAATCTTCCCGTCATCGACCGGGTCGTAGTTCGCATCGGGATGGTTCTGGTAGATGTAAGGGAAATATCCGTCGCCCCAGGCGGCGATCATGTATTCGGATGTGTAGCGGTTCTTCTCGTAGTCCTTGCCATGGCCGTAGAGACCTTCGGCTTCCAGTTTGTTGATGTGGTCGCGGACGTCGGCCGGCATTTTTTCTTTCATGCGCAGGAAAACCTGGTTGATGGCTTTGGTGCTGGCGAAAGTGCTGCCCAGAATGAGCGCTGAAAGGTTCTTCTGGTACTTCAGGGCATAGGCTTGCGCCAGAACGCCGCCGTAGGAGTGTCCCAGTAGGCTGATCTTGCCGAGGCCAAGGGCCTGCCGGACGGCTTCGACGTCCTCCACCATGTCTTCGACGGTGTAGCCGGAGGGATCTTCGAGCGTCTGCGAGCGGCCGGAGCCGCGCTCGTCGATGAAGATCAGCCGATGATGCCGGGCCAGCGGGAGCAGATGCGGCAGGAAGTAATCATGGGAGGCGCCGGGCCCGCCGTGCAGGAGCATCAAGGGCTGGCCGCGTCCGAAGCTCTTGTAATAGATCATGACGCCGTGCGCGTTCACGTAGCCTTCGCGGATGGGGTACACGGCATCGGCCGCCGAAGGATTCTGTGCGGTGGCAATTACCGCTGGCAACAGCAGCATGAGAAACAGTGGGAGCAATGCGAACGATCTGGTCATGCCGGCCATGCTAACCTCCGCGTCCGTTGGGAGGCAACGGGAGGCTTTCCTGGTTGGTGGGTCAGCTTGAAACTCCCGCATTCGTTGGGCATTTCTCGTCACACCAAAGCGAGACCAGATGTCCCCTCGACTCCTGCAGCATCGCCACGGTAAGCTGAATCATTGGGTCGGTGAGCAAATCGATCGCGCTGATGAAAGCGGATGTACGAGTGAAGAAGGCGTCCCCCAAAACAGCAGTCAAGACGAAGAGCAAAGCGCGGGCAAGAGCGAAAAAGCGGCGATAATATCCGGGAAGATTTTCCTCGCGGGGCAGAAACTCTGGTGCGAAATGACTGACGACTTTACCAAAGCCGGGGCGGCGGCGCAGTTCCTGATGTCGCAGACTTCCGTGAAGCCGGTGATCGGGCTGGTGCTGGGGTCGGGCCTGGGCGGATTCGCCGACGAATTGTCGGACGCCACTCGGGTCCCTTATACGAACATTCCGTTTTTCCCACGTTCCACTGCGGTTGGACACGCCGGGCAGTTGGTGATCGGGAAAGCCGCCGGCATCCCGGTTGCGGTGATGCAGGGACGGGTGCATTTGTACGAAGGCTACTCCGCCCACGAAGTCACATTTCCCATGCGGGTGTTTGACTGCATGAATATTCGCGCCGTCATTCTTACCAATGCTGCCGGCGGAATCAATCTGGAATACAAACAAGGCGCGCTGGTGGTGCTTACCGACCACATCAATCTGCAGGGCCACAATCCGCTCACCGGTCCGAATGACGAACGCTTCGGGACGCGCTTTCCAGATATGACTTACGCCTATTCGAAGCCGTGTCGCGAGATCGCACTCGCGGCCGCCAAGAAAGCGGGCAAGACGCTTTACCAGGGCGTGTACGCGGCCGTGTTGGGACCGAGTTATGAAACTCCGGCGGAGATTCGCTACCTGCGGACCATTGGCGCCGACCTGGTGGGAATGTCGACCGTCCCCGAAGTGATCGCGGCGCGGCACATGGGGATGAATGTTCTGGCGATTTCCTGCGTGACCAACATGGCTGCGGGAATTCTTGATCAGCCGATCAATCACGAAGAAGTGCTGGAGACCGGGAAGCGTGTAACCGGGGATTTCGTAGCCCTGGTGCGGGCCGTGTTACCGGAGATGGCGAAGGAATTGGATCGGTCTCCCGACCCCCCGCACTAATCTTCTTGCCTGGTGCGCGCGGGCGAGTCGCCCGCGACCACATAGATCCTTCACACAACTTA
The DNA here is from genome assembly GCA_963822555.1 of Terriglobia bacterium. GTDB lineage: Bacteria > Acidobacteriota > Terriglobia > Terriglobales > Acidobacteriaceae > JAIQFF01. The sequence goes on along the minus strand of CAWGHY010000001.1, from coordinate 963,958 downwards.
GTTCTTCGGGCGAGAGAAGAGGATTGGCGTGGGCGGCTTCACTGAATACGTAGCCGCGAAGCTACCCTGGTTTACCGCCAGCGCCAGATGTCCACGCGAATCAATGTAGATCAGGGGCTTTTTCAGCGGCACGTCACTGAAGGTGCGGACAAAAGGAATGTTCATGTCCGTCTTGCCGACGGTGACATGCACGTTCTGGCCGTGGCCGTAGCCCAGTTTAAGAAAATCTTCTCCGCTGATGTTGGTCACCAGGTTGCCAAAGGGGCCATCGGTGGCGATGACCTCGCCGCTTAGTCCGTGTTCGTCGAGTTTCGAGGCGACGAGATCGAGCCGGACCAGTTTTTTCACATCCACCTCTGGCCCGACGCTGGTCCAATCCTCGCCGTGGGCTAGGTGGGCGCCGGCCGGCGAAAAAATGTCGCGTCCGTGGAAAGTCGACGACAAGGCCGCGCCGATCATCCAGTCACGGTTGGTGATCTCGCGTGCGGCTTCGAGCCCGTCGCGGTCCTGGACCAGCGTCATCAGGCCATTGTCGGGCAGAACAAAATACTGGCCGCGCTTGGATTTCACCACCACCGCTTTGCGCGTGCTACCCACGGTCGGATCGATGACGACCACGAACACCGTGCCAGCGGGGAAGTAGGGAGTCGCGCCAAAGAGGAAGCGCGCACCATCGAGAATGGAGAACGGCGTAACCTCGTGCGTGAGGTCCACGATGCGCAGTTCGGGCGCAATCGAGTACATCACGCCTTTGCAGAGCGCCACCGAATCGTCAACCACGCCAAAGTCGGTCATGAAGACGACCGTGGGACGGGCGGAGGCAGCAGTTTGGGCGATTATCGTCCGGTCGGCAATGAAGAACAACAGAATGAATACGAGAAGAAACTGCGATGAGCGGCGAGCGTTCATAGTCATGTGATGATTACGCGATCGAATGTTGTGCACTCGTGTAACCCGATCTTCCGGACCGGCAGTGCTGGGTAGTTTACCGGAGCATGAAAAAGATGCAAAGACTGAGTTCCAGGTTTCCGTCGTTGCCATTCTGAGCGAAGTCGAAGGACCCCTATGAGCTTTTAACCTTTTGCACTCGTACAGGTTCGCCGAGTCGCAGGCGGCTGAAGAAGCGTTGCCGGCGGAAAGGTAGGGGTCCTTCGAGTGCGCCAGCTCAGGATGACAGGGTGTTGGGAGTTAGTCAGGACTGCGGCGCTGCCGGGGATTTCAGGCGGTTGCTTGCTTCCGGTGACTCCCGGCTATAATCCCTGAGTGCTGTACGCATAACCCAGGAGGTAGCATGTCCTCAGCCATCCCCGAAAAGTATCGTGATCTGTTCAGCAAGCGCGCGTTCGCCAATCTGGGCACCCTGATGCCCGACGGACGTCCGCAGGTGACGCCCATCTGGTGCGATCTGGAAGGCGACCTCGTCGTGTTCAATTCGGCCAAGGGCCGGCAAAAAGACAAGAACGTGCGGCGCGATCCGCGCGTGGCTCTGGCCATTGTGGACCCCGATAATCCTTACCGCTATCTCGAGATACGCGGGCGTGTGGTCGAGATCACAGAAGAGGGCGCCGACGCGCACATCGACAAACTGGCGAAGAAGTATCTGGGCGTGGACAAGTATCCCTACCGGCAACCGACGGAGCAGCGCGTGATTTATAAGATAAAGCCGGAACACACAACAATGATGGGCTGATGCTTTCCACACCTCCGAGGGCGGGACGCCCCTCGGGACAGCCGGCGGGACGCCGGCGCTACGAGAACCCAATTCCTATGGCGACTGCACAGACTGATGTCGTTGCACTCGATATTGCGCGAGTGCGTTCCCAGTTTCCTTCTTTGTCTCAGACCGTGGACGGCCAGCCGGCGGTTTTTCTCGACGGCCCGGGCGGCACTCAGGTACCGCAAAGTGTGATTGACGCGATCAGCGACTATCTGAAGAACTCCAACGCCAATACTCACGGCGCCTACGCCACCAGCCGGCGCACCGACGCCGTTGTCGCCGGGGCGCGTGCCGCCATGGCGGATTTTTTCGGTTGCGATCCCGATGAGGTGGCGTTCGGCCCCAACATGACCACGCTGACGTTCGCGGTCAGTCGAGCCGTTGGGCGCGAACTCGGGCCGGGCGACGAAATTGTGCTCACCCATCTCGATCACGACGCCAACGTTTCTCCCTGGCGGGCACTGGAAGAGCGTGGAGTCAAGATTCGGTTCGTGGAGATCAATGAAGAAGATTGCACGCTCAACATGGCAGACCTGGCGCAGAAGATCAGCAGCCGCACCCGGGTAGTGGCGGTGGGTTACGCCTCGAATGCCGTGGGCACGATTAATGACGTGAAAGAGATTGTCCGGCTGGCGCATCACAAGGGAGCATTGGCGTACATCGACGCCGTGCATTATGCGCCGCACGGACCGATTGACGTACGCGCGCTGGATTGTGATTTTCTCGCATGTTCGAGCTACAAGTTTTTCGGTCCGCACATGGGAATCCTGTACGGCAAGCGCGAGCACTTGCAGCGGCTGCAACCTTACAAAGTTCGCGCCAATAGTAACGCCATCCCTTACCGCTGGGAGTGGGGCACGCTGAATCATGAATGCATCGCGGGAATCACTGCCTGCGTGGATTATCTGGCCGATCTGGGACGGCAGGTGGACCCATCGGCCTCCACTCGCCGCGCGGCACTGCTGGCGGCTTACGGCGCGATCCGGCAACACGAACAGGGGTTGGCGGAAATCCTGATCGGCGGATTGCTCGCGATTCCGGGCCTGACGTTTTATGGAATCCGCGATCTGAAGAAGCTTGACCGGCGTTGCCCAACGGTTGCGGTGCGCATTGTAGGACATACTCCACTCGAGCTGGCCACACAGTTGGGCGACCGCGGGTTCTTTACCTGGGATGGAAACTACTACGCGCTCAATCTCAGCGAGCGGCTGGACGTGGAAAAAGATGGCGGCTTTCTGCGCATCGGGCTGGCGCATTACAACACCGCTGAAGAAGTGAAGAGACTTCTGGGCGCGCTGCGAGAGATTGCCGTTTAGCCTGGAAAGAGCGCGGATGCTCCCCTGCTCGCCTCATCCTTTTTCTATGCGCGGCACTTCCAGAACCTGATTGCCTTTGCCGATCAGGGCGATGTTTGCCATTCCAATGAAAAGGCCGTGTTCGACCACTCCGGGCGTGGTTTCGAGCTTGCGGGCCAGCGCAGGCGGATCGGGAATCTGGCCGAAGTGGCAATCGAGAATGTGATTGCCTTCATCGGTGATGAATTTCTTTCCCGAGGAATCGACTCGCACCTTGACCTGCGCACCCATGGCGGCAATTTTCTTCGCCACCAGAGCTTCGGCAAACTTGATCACTTCCACCGGAACGGGAAATTTGCCCAGTATCGGGACTTGCTTCGAGGAATCAGCGATGATGACAAATTGCCGGCTGGCCGAGGCCACGATTTTTTCCCGCAACAACGCCCCGCCGCCGCCTTTGATCAATTGCAGTTGCGGGCCGACCTCGTCCGCGCCATCGATGGTGACATCGATCTGCTGCACTTCATCGAGCGTGGTCAGCGGGATTCCCAGGCTGGTCGCGGCTTCCTGCGTGTGAACAGAGGTGGGTATGCCGCGAATCTTGAGCCCGGCTTTTACTTTCTCGCCCAGAAAACGGACGGCGTAGGCGGCGGTTGATCCCGTTCCCAGGCCAACGATATCCCCATCGTGCACGAAGCGCAGGCTGGCGCGGGCGGCGGCTTCTTTTTCCAGGTCATTGGCCATGCTGTCAGTGATCCTCGCGTCCGATACTGTACCGCGTTCTCCGGCTGCGCACCACTGGCTGGCAAGTTCTATCGAAGTACCATACCCAAGTTCTGCGAGTCGGGAGTGGACGTATAAGAAGCTGGCAACGCGTCGATCGTGGTTTGGTGGCACGATGTACTCAGCCTTTGTCCAACGTTAAAATGAGCGTTGACAGGTCTCTTAACGGTACGGTCGCTACTGACAAGTGTGCGTGTCGAAGTTCTCCATCGTGTTGGCGATATTCGGCGGGCCGGGCGAACAACTCAGGCAAAAAGAGCTGAGCAGTCAACGCAGGTTTCGAGTCGTAATAACTAATTAAATTCAATCGATTGGCGGTTCTAATTACGTTACTAAACGTAAGCACTAAGCAGGGAGACGCAAGACCACATGAGTACGGATACCCTTAAACGACAGACCTTTCGACGCCTCATCTGGCTTATGCCCGCCGCCTTCGCGCTTCACATCGTGGAGGAATACCGGGGTGGTTTTCCGGCCTGGGTTACTCACGTGCTTGGCGGCTCATTCAACAACCTCGCGTTTGCTTTCAACAACGCCGCTTTTCTTGTCATCATGGTGGGTCTCACGGTTTGGGCCGGCAGGTCTGGTTCGCGGCTGGCCGTTTTCCTGCTCATCGCATGGGCAAGCGGAAATATTTTCTGGGATGGATTATTCCACGTGCTGACGACAGCCCAATTCGATCGCTATTCCCCCGGTTTGATTACCTCTTCCGTTCTCTATTTGCCGATTTCACTCATCATTGGGACGGCGACTCTTCAAAGTGAGGCTCTAAGCGTCAAGGCTTTTCTTGGGGCTCTTGCAGTGGGACTAAGTCTTCTCGTGTTTGTGATTTGGTACGGATTGTTCCACTTTGCAACCTGAACGGTGTCGCGTTCGCGCTGGAAAAGCATGGTCCGATTACTGCCCCCTAAGTCGGCATATCGGGAGCGGTTTACTCAACCGGCCTGCCGCAGCAAAATGTTTCAGGCCGCGACCGTGATCAGCGGCTTGGTCCGTTCCAGGATCTCGCCAATTTCGACAGCGGGTACTCCTGCGGCTTGCAGAAGGCGGAGCAGTTCCGAAGCTTGCTCGGCCGCGACTGCGATAAATAAGCCGCCAGCGGTCTGGGGGTCGAACAGGATGGTCTTGAGTTCCTCGGGAATTCCTTCTTCGTATCCCACGACGCATTCGGCAAAGTCGCGGTTATTTTTCAATCCGCCGGAGATGTTACCGGCGCGAATGCATTCGAGAGCGCCTTCGAGGATGGGGATTTGGTTGACTTGGAAGCGGAGCGAGACGTTGGATGCAAGCGCCATTTCGCGGGCGTGGCCAATGAGACCGAAGCCGGTGACGTCGGTGAGGGAGTGGATGGGAAGGCTTGCCGAGCTTGGCTCGGCCTGGACGGGTCGGAGACCCGTGCCCACATGGGCCGTGGTGGCGCAGAAAGTCGTGATTATCTCGGCGGCAAGCTTATTCAGCGTGGTCATGGAGCGTGTGGCGGCGTCGATCCAGGATTGCTTGGCAGTGCCTTGCTTGATCGCACTGGAAATCACGCCCGTGCCTAGCGACTTGGTAAACAGCAGCCGGTCGCCGGGTTGCCCACCGCCATTGGTAAACACGCGAGCGGGATCGATCAGGCCGGTGACGGAGTATCCGAACTTGGTTTCTTCGTCGCGAATGCTGTGGCCGCCGACGATCGTGCAGTTGGCTTCCATCATTTTTGAAAGGCCACCAGCCAGGATCTGTTCCAGAACTTCCAGATCGCCGCTGGCCGGGAAGCAGACGTGAGCCAACGCGGTGACCGGACGTCCACCCATGGCGTAGACGTCGCTCAAGGCGTTGGTGGCGGCGATTTGGCCGAAAGTGTAAGGGTCGTCGACGATGGGTGTGAAGAAGTCGACGGTCTGCACCAGCGCGAGGTGGGGAGCGATTTTGTAGACGCCGGCGTCGTCGGCGTGATCGAAGCCGACCAGGACGTTGGGATCATGCTGGCGCGGGAGCTTTCCCAGAACTTTGTCGAGAACAGCCGGACTTAATTTGGAGGCGCAGCCGCCGGCTTTGACGGTCTCGGTGAGACGGATCGTTTTGACGTCGGGCATGAGGACATTGTAGAAGAATTGAGTAATTGGTAATTGAGTAATTGAGTAATTTTGAAGAGCAGGTCAAAGTGTTGGTTTTCAATTACTCAATTACCCGATTACTCAATTGCTCAGTGCCCTCCTCACTTCACTGACACATCCGTAACTTTCAGCTCGGGATACTCGTGGTTCCAGTCGGCGGTGACGTGTTCGAAGGTCAGGCGGAAGGGTTTGCTTTGAGCTGGAGCCAGGGGGGCAAGCGCGAGGTCTACGGCATCCGGATAGGGCCCGCTGGTCTGGAGGATGCGCAAGGGGACGTCGTCGGCCTGGACGATCTGGCCGAGGGAATCTTTGAAGCTGACGCTCACCACGGCGCGCGTGACTGTCTTGTCGGCGGTATTGCTGACCGTGCCGTCGAGATAGGTGACCGTGGACCCAACAAAATTTTCTGCCGCGCTCATCTTTAGGTCGGACAACTTAATGTTGGCGGCGTAGGGGTGGGGCGGATTGGCAATTTTGGCATCGGAGCGCAACAGGAGAGAGGCGATCACGACTACGACGACCACCAGCGCGACGCCGAAGACGATTGGAAGCCAATTGGTGTCGCCGTCTTCGGTGGGCGTGAGTGGCGAAGGCTGGAGCAGGCTTCCCATGAGCCGATTGTACTCTTGGGAATGGTGACCACTTTAGCGTGACTGCGTAACCGTGAAGGACTTCAGTCCTGAAGAGCCTGCACTGAGCGAAGGCGAAGGGATCTTTGCGCGCGGGGTTTCGGGCGCTTGTCCTACAGCATATCCGCCTCGCGCCAGATCCTTCACCCGGCTAAAGCCGGGATTCAGGATGACCCATCACAAATTGTTGCATTTATTCGCCGCCGACGATCAGGCCGTCGATGCGGATGGTTGGGCACGCCATGGCTCCGCGAAACTCCAGGTCGCTGGCGATTTCTGAAATGTTGAAGAACATCTCTTTCAGATTTCCCGCCACCGTGATTTCTTCGACGGGATAGGTCAGCTCGCCGCCTGAGATCCATAGCCCGGACGCGCCTCGCGAATAATCGCCGGTGACGAGGTTGGCGCCGTGGCCGAGAAATTCAGTGACGTAGAGGCCTTCAGGAATCCCAGCAATAATTTCCTTGGCAGTCTTCTTTCCCGGCTCGAGGAAATAATTTCCCGGCCCGATTCCGGGAGTGCCGGCGAGCCCGCGCGAAGCATTGGCCGTGGTTTGAAGGCCGAGTTTTTTGGCGGTGTAGGTGTTCAACAAATAGGACTTGAGGACCCCCTTCTCGATGACTACGGTGCGGCGCGTGGGGATGCCTTCGCCGTCGAAGGGCGCTGTGCCGAAGCCTCCGATCATGGTGCCGTCGTCGATCACGGTGACCTGGTCGCCGGCGATCTTCTCGCCCAGCTTGCCGGCAAGGAATGACGCGCCGCGGTAGACGGAGTCTCCGTTGATGCCTTCGAAAATGTGCCCCAGGATGGACGTGGCAACCATGGGATCGAGAATGACCGGGACTTTGGCGGTCTTTACCTTGCGTCCGCCGAGACGCCTCAATGTGCGTTGAGCCGCGATCTTGCCCACTTGTTCAGGAGAATCGAGGCGGCCCAGGTTGCGGGCGACCGAGAACCAGTAGTCGCGCTGCATGGCGCCGTTTTCGGACTGTGCGATGGGCACAGCCGCGACGGAACAGTAAGACCGGCGGTACTCACCCACAAATCCGTGGGAGTTGGCCAGGACTTTGTGGCCGGTGGCGGCGTCGAACGAGCCACCTTCGGAATTCTTGATGCGGGGATCGTAGTCGAGTGCGGCTTTCTCGGCGCGGCGGGCATAGTTGATGCGCTCTTCGCCGGGAAGCGAGTAGACGTCGGCGGAGTAGAGATCGAGATCGCCCGGAAGCGAGCCGAGCTGCGAGGCCTCCGGTATGCCGCTGAAGGGATCTTCGGAGGTAATTTTCGCCAGCTCCAGCGCGGACTTCAGCATGCGGTCGAGTGCGTCGCGGGAGAAGTCGCTGGAATAAGTGCTGGCCGAGCGCTTGCCGTGGAAGACACGGACGCCGATGGAGCGGGAGCCGGCTTCCTTCAGAGTTTCGACCTGGCCGAGCCGGACGAGCGTGGAAAATTCGTCGCCTTCGCGGACTACGCATTCGGCGGCGCTGGCGCCTCCGGCCATGGCGCGGCGGACAATGTCTTCTGCTACCTCTCGAAGATCAGTTTTCAGTTCCCGGTTCTCAGTTGTCAGTTCGGTTTGAGGCATGATTTTGGTTACTGCATGAACCCGCCGGACTCTTTCTTGGCGGTTCCGCCGACGGTCAGGCGGTCAACTTTCAGCGTGGGAATGCCGACGCCAACGGGGACGGCTTGTCCATCTTTGCCGCAGGTGCCGACACCTTCGTCGAGTTTCAGGTCGTTGCCGACCATGGAGACGCGGGTTAAGACATCGGGGCCGTTGCCGATCAAGGTTGCGCCCTTGATGGGAGCGGTGACGTGGCCGTCTTCGATGAGATAGGCCTCGGAGGCCGAGAAGACAAACTTCCCGCTGGTGATGTCCACCTGCCCTCCGCCGAAGTTCACGGCATACACGCCGTTCTTGACCGAGCGAATGATGTCTTCGGGATCGTCCTGTCCGGCCAACATGTAAGTATTAGTCATGCGCGGCATGGGGATGTGTTCGTAGCTCTCGCGACGGCCGTTGCCGGTGTCCGCCATGCCCATCAGGCGGGAGGAAAGTTTGTCGCTCAGGTATCCCTTGAGGATTCCGTTTTCGATCAGAACTGTGTTCTGTGTGGGTTGACCTTCGTCGTCGACGTTGAGCGAGCCCCGGCGCCAAGGCATGGTGCCGTTATCGACGACCGTGCATTTTTCGCTGGCGACGCGCTTGCCGATCAGTCCGGCGAAAGCCGAAGTCTGCTTGCGATTGAAGTCGGCTTCGAGGCCGTGGCCGACAGCTTCGTGCAGCAGCACGCCGGGCCATCCGGGACCGAGGACCACTTCCATTTCACCGGCAGGAGCTTCGCGGGCATCGAGTTGCAGGATCGACTGGCGGGCGGCTTCTTTGGCGAAATACTCCGGAGTTTTTTCTCCGAAAAAGAAATCGAGGGCGACGCGTCCGCCGCCGCCAGAGCTGCCGCGGGCGGAATTTCCTTCAGTCTTGGCGATGCAGGAAACGTTCATGCGAGCCAGCGGCTGGGAGTCTTCCGCGAAAGTGCCGTCGGAACCCACTACCAGGATGTTGCGCAACTCGTCGGAGTAACTGGCGCGAACTTCCTTAATGCGGGGATCGTAGGCGCGGGCCGAGGCGTCGGCACGCATGACTAGTTCAACTTTGGCCGTGATTTCAGCGTCCACCGAGGGCAGGGTTACCGGATAAAGGCTGCGTGCGGCTTTCTCCTGGAATCCCACTACCGGCGTCTTGGATGGGCCACTAGCGATCAAGGCGGCGGTGCGGGCGGCGTGCAGAATACGTTCCGAGGAAAGATCGTCGGTATAGGCGTAGCCGGTGCGTTCGCCTACCACCACACGAACTCCGCATCCGGCAGAAATTCCCTGCGAGGCGGACTTCACCATGGATTCGTCGACCATCAGCGAGGTGGAGGAAAGATACTCAAAATAAAGGTCGGCGTACTCTCCGCCGGCTGAAAGGGCGGCTGCCAGGTAGCGCTCGAGATCATGTTCCGTGAGGCCGTAGTGCTGAAAAAAGAACCGATTTTTATCCACGGTAGTTAGATGTCCTTGGACCGGGAAAGACTCCCAGGGTTTCTTCATTATCCCACACGCTTCGGGGGTGGCTGAGGTGGCTTGTGTGAGCCCGCTGCCGCCAGGTGGACTGTGATGATGGTCACATGTCACAGACATCCGCACGCGAAGGTGAAAACATTCTAACTATGACTCCGGAGGCGCTGGCTCGTACCGTGGAAGATTTTCTCGCCGGAGCACAAGATGCCATCGTGCTCGACGACGGGGCTGCCGTCTTTGACCTGGCGCAGGCCAAGTATTCCATCTCCGGGGAGCGCAACAAGTGTCTGCTGCATCTGTGGTCGGCGGAGCGGAACCTGGTGCGGCGAGTGCTTGATGTCGAGATCAGGCATGAGGTGCTGCGGCTGGCGGTGCAGCGGCTGGGGCAGACGCGTCCGGGAAAACTGGAGATTTGCCGGCAGCGCGACCAGCGCACGCCGACCGCCAAGCGGGCCGCGCGAGTGGCCTATCAGCGTGGACTGCAGCGCACGTTAGAGCGGCGTTTTCCGCTTTTCGTTGCATCCCGGCTGACCACGTCCGCCGATCTGGAGCGGTCGTTCGGTCCCATCTACGCCCGTGGACTCCTGCGCCGCGGGCAATCCGGCTTCGCGGTGCTGGGTGTGAATGCACACGAGACTCAGTCTTCAATCGACGCGGCGCTGACCTTCGGCATTCTGTGGCTGGACGCGTGCCGGCTGACGCAGGCGGGGAAGATGGTGGTTGAAGGTCTGAAATTGTTCTTGCCGGCGGGCACGTCGGCTTTGACCCGGGAACGGATGGGGCATTTGCATCAGGGCGCGGCGAAGTGGCAGCTCTACGAGTTGGAAAGCCGGGACGACCAACTCAAGGAGATTGAGGTTTCGGATGGCGGCAACATAAGGACACGACTGGTGCACTGGACCGATGAGGCGGAGACGGCAAAAAGGTTCGCGGCAGCCATCGGGCGCGTCCGGGAGCTCATGCCGGAAGCCGAAATGGCAGTGATTTCGCCCGCCGAGATTGTCTTCCGCTGCCATGGGCTGGAATTTGCCAAGAGCCGACTCGCGCATTCTCCGGGATCGTTGCAAAGCACCACCGAGATCGTATTTGGGCTCGGGGCGGAAGAAACGATCCTGCGTGAGCACAACGCGGATTTCTTCCGCCGCCTGGTAAACAGCGTGGGGGAAGTGCGTCATGCTGAAGGTCCGCGAGACCACGCCTTGTGGCGGCTGCATCCCGAGCGCTGGCTGGAGTCGCTGGTGGTGGAGGACGTTACTCAAGTGGACGAGCGTCTCGACGCCTCCGGCCTTTATTCCCAGGTGCCGGCGTTTTCCGCTTCGGACCGCGCCATGATCGATGTGCTCACGGTCACGCGTGAGGGCAGGCTGGCGGTGCTTGAACTGAAGGCCGATGAGGATATCCACCTGCCGCTGCAAGGTCTGGATTACTGGTCGCGGGTGGCCTGGCATCATGCGCGGGGTGAGTTCCAGCGCTTCGGATATTTTCCCGGGAGGGAATTGTCCGCGGAACGGCCGCTGCTATTTTTGGTGGCGCCCGCGCTGCATGTGCATCCTGCCACGGATACTTTGCTGCACTACATCTCGCCGGGAATCGAGTGGCTGGTGGTAGGGATTGACGAGCGCTGGCGCGACGGAGTGAGAGCGGTGTTCCGCAAACGGCCGCGGGACATGGAACTGAAGCGCGATCCTCGATCGCGAGATTGCGCGTGAGTAGCGCCCACCCGACAGTCGGCGGGAAGGCGGCGCTACTTTATTTCTCTGGCCAAGCCCCGAGCAAACGGCGGACGTCCACCAATTGGGCCACATGATAGGCGTTGTGATCGGCCAGCAGCAAAGCTTCGCGCAAGATGGTCTGGCCGTCCCCCCAGGGAATGGGCGCGTATAGATCGGTCTTCGGATTGGCCACCAGCTGCTGCATGGTCTTCAACTCCTGGCGGAATTTCGTAACGCTGGTATTCCACGCCGCGACGCTGGGCGGAGCCTCGCCGCGCGGCCAATAGCCCTTGGGCCATTCGGGGGATTTGTGCTTTCGGTTGCGGCTGAATTCGAGGATGTCCCATTGCGCGATGCGAAGGTGCTCGAGCAGCATCCAGGGAGAGTGTGGCAGCCCGGCCGGTTTTTGTCCTCGTAATTTAGCCGGGATTCCGGCAATCGCTTCTTCGAAGCGGGCGTGGGCGCTTCCGCCCTTGAGAAGTTCGATAAGGTGCTGCCGCAGGGAACTATCGGGATTGGTTTTCACGGGCTGTGGCCCTCCTGCTTAAAGAGTCGCCTGGCTCAGGCGTCATCCTTGATGCCTTTGAAGTAATCCTCGCCGAATGAAAGCATTGAACGTCCTCCCCGGCCAGCTCAACGGATGGAATCCCTCAGCTGGGTCATGGCGTTGTCAGCCGTGGTCAGCCGGATCAGACCGAAGCGTGGATAATCGAGGTCGAGCACGGTGAAGATCGTGATGGAAATCACCATCGCGTAAAGCAGTCCATGGAACCAGCTGCGGGATTTTCGCCGGGCCATGTCGTAGCCGGCGAGCAGGCCGCTGAGCAGCGCCACCGAGATCGACAGACCAAAAATCAGCGGCGGCAGGTGGGTATGCAAAGCAATGGTGCGCGAGGTGGTGACATCGATCATGTCATTCAGCGCGGGCAGAAGCAGGCGGGCCGCGTTTTGTGTAGGGTCCTCGCGGCTGCCAGCGACGGCGCGTGACCAGATTTCCTGTTGCAGTTGCGCGGCTTTTTGCAGGTCCTCCCGGGCAGCGGCTACGTCGGGCAGCTTTTCATAGACATCGAGCCTGGCATCGAGGTACTGCCGGAACAGGTTGCGCATCTCCTGCTGCTGGTTGGCGGGCAACAGATCCACACGGAGATATGCGGTGCCGATGGCGTTCGATTCCTGAATGATCAACTGCCGGCGCTGGTCGAGATGAGAGATGCCATTGGCGAAGGTGAAGCCCAGCAACAATCCCAGCAGCGCGAAAACTGCCGCCTGGATCGTAGAGGTGCCTTCGTGGGCGCCCTCAATCTTTTTGGCCACGTAGCGGCCCAGGCGAAAGCCCGCTTCGAGGCAGATTACCATCCCGAAAAATAGGAAGATCGAAATTACAACCGCGCGCTGTCCTGGGTTCATAGGTTCTTGCTTACAAGCCGAAGGCCCAACAGTGTAATGGAAGTCGGGAGCAGACTGGATTTCGAAATTTCCATCAAACTAGTTAGGGACAGCTGTCCCTACGTGTTCTGTGGTGGTACCTGGTTAGTTGAAATCGATTTTTTCGAAGCCCAGACCCTGCAGCAGGCTGGTGATGGTGGAGCTGGCGTTTTGTTGGGCGGTGCGCAGGACCCCATCGGCCAGGGCGGCGTCAAGGAGTTGGCGCTCCGCCTCCTGGCGCACCTCCGATTCCAGATTGGGGTCGGTGGGTACGAGCAGACCGGTCTGGCGGGAATAGACCCGCGTCTTTGCGCTGTCCAGGCGGGTACTGAACACCTGGGCCTGGGGAAGGTGGAGATGAATCTGTCTCCCATCGACGCGGACGTCGCCCGGCTTCAGGGTGGAGAAGTCGATGCCGGCTACGACTTCGCCATGCACCAGAAGCAGCAGGCGGTCTCCCGCCAGGAAGTCGGGAAAGATGGGATTTTCCTTGGCGCCGCTGACCACTTTGTCCATAGTGTAGACCACGGTTTCGAGGCGCTGCAGTTGCTGGATGCGGTCGACTACCGTGGGCTGGCTTACGTCAATGCTGAGGGTCCTACCGGTCATCGCCGACCACACGCGGCTCAATAGCGCCGGGCCGGAGTTTCGAGAGAGCACCGCGAAACCGAAGAGGCCAAGCAGCAACACGCCGAGAAACAATCCGACGATCAGCGCGACAATTACCGATGCCGACGATCGCGTGGTTTTCGGAGGGTCAGGCATAAGGCAAGGTTAGCATTAACCTTGGGAACGAAAGTCTTTTCCGTTCATTATTTTATGGCGCTTCTGGCCGCGAAGCGGCTCGCCGAATGTGGCCCACGGCGCAAGCCGCGGGGCGAAGCCGGATAGAAGTTCCGCGATGCGAAGAGGCTCTCGCGCGCATGGGCCGTCCGTTTCTTCCGCCCCTTCGGTGCTTGGGTTTTTTCCGTAGCGTTTACCCACGGCTTACGCCGTGGGCTATATTCTTTGCGCCGCTTCGCGGCTCTCCACGTGGTTCGAGCTCGGCTGCCCTCGCGGCTCTCCACGTGGCTCGAGTTCGGCTGCCGCCTCGCGGATCACTACGCGCTTCTTGCCCGGCTCCCGCGGCCCTGTTCGGTTCGTGGCGGGGACTTCCTTATTTTTCAACAGGGCGGCCTGGAGATGCCTTGTGCAACGAAAAGGTTGCATTTTCGCGTCGCACCAAGGTAAGATGCACATTGAACGCAACAGTAAGCGTTTAACTCGTCGCTGTACGCCCTTTCTTCCAACGGTTCAAAAATGTGGCCCAATAGTATGCGTGGGGTGACCCTATCTCGCCTCGCAACAGGTTCGGAGAGAACTTTATGGCGTGGTACGCGTATTGCATCACTGAACAACAGACCCTAGCTAACGGCACTCGTTCCCGTCGTCCTTCCCTGCTGGAAGGGGTTCAGGGCGTGAACGGAGCTTCCGTTTTGACCTATCCCAGCGGAGAATTCAACATAGTCGTCAGCGAGTATGAGCGCGATAACGTTCAGTTCGGCGAGAAGAACGTCCTGGAGCATGCGCGAGTGGTAAGCGTGTGTTTCCGCAGTGGAACGGTGCTGCCTTTCCGTTTCGGCACGATTTTCGACACCGACGACGCTTTACGGCATGCCGTTCGCTCCAATCGAAGGGCTTTTGGACAGAGCGTGGCGCGGTTGCGAGGCAAGGCCGAGATGCACCTGAAGCTGCGAGTCAAGGATGGTTCGCTGCGCGAGGCCATGACCGAGATCGTTCTGCCGGACACGGTGGGCGGCGATTACCTGATCAAGCTGCGAGAGAAAGCTTCGCAAGATCGCGAACGCCGGACAAAGGCGCGGGCACTCTCGGTACAAGTCCACAAGTTGTTCAATCCGTTGGAAGAAGAGATCAGTTGCAAGCGAGTGGATTCCGACGGAATGTTGATCGATATCGCCCACCTGATTGACTCCAAATCCATCGAGAAATATCAGAACCGCTACAGCAGCGCAGCCAAGCAGCTGAAGAACTGCGAGCTGGCGATCAGCGGTCCCTGGCCGCCGTATCATTTCCTACCTGGTAAACTTCGGATGGTCGCGGGTAACTCCTAAGAACTGACCTCGGATTTCAGACCTCGGACCTCAGCCGTTTCGGTTGAGGTTCGGGGATTGGGGTGGCACGTCCTACACTCTGCAGCGAATGTGCAGGATTCTGCAGTTCAACCTGGTGCGCGCGGCTTGTGATTTTCTTTCTCCGCTTTATCCTTCAGTCCTCTAAATACCCTATTTGCAGAGGTTTGCCGTTGGCGGGGTGATCGGCAAAGTCTCGCAATGCTTTTGGTTGCGCAAATGCAATTAGACGGGTAACCAAAAGAGGCCGCTGACAAGCAATGACCTTCACTCTCTGTTTTGTTCGAAATCTCTCTTGTTGCCGTTCCGGCCGCCGGATCGGCTCACCGCATCGCCATTCCTGACTCAACCTTCCACTTTGCCTCTTTTAATTGTGGCCCCAGCAATGGGGCCATTTTTTTGGTTGGGTCTGTGGCTTGACGGGCGAGGACGCCCGTCCTCCATCGTGCCCGATGCCGAAAAGTTATTACAACGGAACTCCTGGTTGGGTAGACTTGTCTACCTTTTCTTATGAAGACTTTCCTTCGCGGCCTGGCCCTGAGCCTGGTGTTGCCGCTCTGTTCTCCCCCCACATTGCGGGGTACGGATCGTATGCCGGCCAATGCGTCGGGCGATGTTCTGCTTTCGACCATGCAGCGGGAGTTGCAGCGGGCGCAGAGCAAGCTGGGGCAACTGGATCCGGCGCCCTACTTCACCAGCTACTCGGTGTATGACGAGGAAGGGACAGTTGTCGTCGGCGGGCTGGGCAATCTGCTGAATTCCACGCAGTTTCACCGGCGCACCGGCGAAGTCATCATGCGAGTGGGCAGCGCGGCGCTGGACAACACTCACCAGGAGAGCCGTCCTTCGGGGATCAGTTCAGGACTGATTCCTCTGCAGGACGATCCAGATGCGGCGGCGCGCGTCTTATGGCAACTCACCTATCAGGAATATCGCCAGGCAGCCCAGACTTACCTCAATGTCAAGACCGCGGCGGCGGTGCGCACCCGGGAGGAAGACACCTCGGCTGACTTTGCCGAGGCCAAGCCCGAAGTGCATCTGGACTATGCGATGCCGGCGTTTCACCTCGACCGCAAGGATTGGGAAGAGCGGGTGCGGCGTTATTCCAGTAATTTCCGCAAGTATCCCGAGATTTACTCTTCGGCGGTAATGATGATCGGGCAGAAGACACAGATGCGCTTCGTCTCGACGGCCGGCACCCAGCTGGCGACGCCGGCAACGATCATCCGGCTGATGATCGAGGGCGAGACTCGAGCCGACGACGGTATGGAGCTCTTGCGGGTGGAGACCTTTCAGGCGGACACGCCGGAGGGCCTGCCCAGTGAAGTTGAAATTTCCGCCAGGATCGACAAGATGGCTTCCGACTTGAAGGCTTTGAGGGCCGCGCCCACAGCTGAGCCCTTTGATGGCCCCGCGCTGCTTTCGGGTCGAGCGGCGGCGGTTTTCTTTCATGAAGTGCTGGGCCACCGACTGGAAGGCCACCGCCAGCGCGGCGATCAGGAGGGGCAGACTTTCACCAAGAAGATCAACCAGCAGGTGCTGCCGCAATTTCTCAGCGTGATCGACGATCCCACGCAGCGCAGCATGAACGGATTGGATTTGGGCGGCTGGTATCGATATGACGATGAGGGTGTGCCGGCGCAGCGGGTGGAAGTGATCAAGGATGGCATTCTCAAAAATTTCCTGATGTCCCGCATGCCCATCAAGGGATTCGCTGAATCGAACGGACACGGGCGGGCACAGGCCGGCCTGATGGCAACAGGGCGGCAGGGCAACCTGATCGTCAGCTCGACCCACACCGCGAAAGATTCCGAGATGCGGCAGAAGCTGATCGATGAGGTCAAGAAGCAGGGCAAACCGTATGGCTTGTACTTTGAAGACATAGAAGGCGGATTCACGCTGACTACCCGCTCGCTGCCGCAGTCCTTCCAGATATTGCCGGTGCTGGTATGGAAGGTTTATCCCGATGGCCGCCCGGATGAGTTGGTGCGGGGAGTCGACATCGTGGGAACGCCGCTGGCGGCGCTCAACCGGATTGAGATCACGGGAGAGAAGACGGAAGTGTTCAACGGCATCTGCGGAGCGGAGTCCGGCAGCGTGCCGGTTTCGGCGGCGGCTCCGGCGATGCTTTTTTCCGAGATGGAAGTACAGAAGCGGGCGCATTCGCGGGTGCGGCCTCCGATTCTGCCGCCCCCGATGTGGGAGAAAACCGGCGCCGGACTTCGGCCGTCGGACGGCGGACTTCAGACTTCTGGCTCCAGCATCGGAGGGCAGCAATGATCCGCCGCGATTACCGACTGGCGATCCTCGCTGCGTGGCTGCTCGTGACCGCAAGTGTCGTCGGAGCCCAGAACCCGGCTTCTACTGCGGGATTTGATGGAGGACGGGCGTCTCGCCCGTCTGACCGGGCGGGGACGCCCGGCCTCCACGATCAGAATGATCCCGTGCTACGCGCCATGCTTACGGAGATGCAGCGCTCCAAGAGCCAGCTCAAGCTGGCGGACATGCAGGCACCCTACTATGTTGACTACCGGCTGATGGATGTCGATCAGTACATCGCCGAGGCGGCGTTCGGCGCGGTGCGAACTGCTTTGCGAACCCGCATTCGCATGCTGCGGGTGGTGGTGCGGGTGGGCGACTACAAGCAGGACAGCTATTACGGTCCGGGAGAAGGCATTGTTGATGTGGGTCCGCTGGACGACGATGAAACCGGGCTGCGACACCAGTTGTGGCTGGGCACCGACCGGGCTTACAAGGCGGCTTCCGAAGCGTTGACTGCCAAACAGGCGGAGCTCAAGAAGTTCTCTGTAGACCAGCAGGTGGACGATTTCGCCCACGCCTCGCCGGTGCAATTCGTAGCGCCGATTGCCAAGCTGGATTTTTCTCCTGAAGCGTGGCTGGAAACGCTGCAAGAGGCGTCTGGACTGTATAAGAGCGACCCGCAAGTGCAGTCGCTGAATGCCTCGCTGCGTTTCAGCGTTACCAATCGATATTTTGTAAGTTCGGAAGGTTCGGTGGTTCGCAGCGGGGACAGCTCTTACCAGGTGTTTATTGGAGGCTATACCCAGGCCGCGGACGGCATGCGCCTCGATCGCTCGCATGGCTATCAAGTCCGGCAAATGAAGGACCTGCCGGCGAAGGCGGAGGTGCTGTCGCGCACTCGCGAACTGCTGACCAGTCTGAAGCAGTTGCGCGAAGCACCGGTGAGCGAGGAAGAGTATCGCGGCCCAGTGCTGCTCTCGGCCGATGCCGCTGCCGGGGTAATGTCCGAACTGGTGGGGCCGAACCTGCTGGGCAACCGGCCAATGCTGGGACAGAATGCCCGCACCACGGGGGATTGGGCGAACAACTACAAGAGCCGCGTCCTGCCCGATTTTCTTTCTGTAGTGGACGATCCGACGCTGACTGAGTTCGAAGGTCACGCCCTGCTGGGCCACTACGACGTGGATGACGAGGGCGTAAAGGCCAGGCGGGTATCGCTGATCGAAAAGGGGCAGCTGGTGAATTATCTGGTGGGCCGGGGACCCATTCGGGATTTTCCGGACTCCAACGGTCACGGGAGGGCGTCGGTCACCGGGCCGCCGACGTCAAGCCTGGGAAATTTGATCGTCCAGTCGTCGGAGGCGCTCAGTGCCGATGAACTCAAAAAGAAATTGATCGAGACCTGCAAACAGCGCAATCTGCCGTACGGATATTTCGTGGGAACGCTGGGGCCGCGCCTGACTCCAAGACTGCTCTACCGCGTCTCCACCAAAGACGGGCACGAGGAACTGGTGCGTGGCGCGGTCTTTGGGGACCTGGACACGCGGGCCCTGCGCAATGACATCGTGGCGGCGGGCAAAGAATTCGACGCGGAAGACCGGCTGGATCCGATCCCCCAGAGCGTGCTCAGCCCGGCGTTGCTGTTCGACGAACTGGAAGTCAAGCGCGGCGATGTCGCCAAGGAGAAACTGCCGGAATATCCGCCACCCGCCGGAACCGAGTAAAGTTAACGTAGGCGCGAGCGCCTACGCTCGCGCAGCTGGAAAATATTGGCAGGGTAAAAGCTCAGTTCGAACAAAATACACTGTGTCGGCGTCATCCTGAAGGGCTTCAGCCTTGAAGGATCTGGCGTGTACCGCCGCTGCTGCCGCGAGGGTCCGTATGCGCTGCGCGCCAGATCCTTCGCAAGCTCAGGATGACGTCATGTTAGGCGGGAAAGTTCAGATATCAAGACCTGCTGTAAATATTGTAGAGAGGTGACTCTTTGACCCACCTGCGAAGTGTGAGCTGCCTGTTGATGCTGTCCATGCTGGTCACCGGATTTGCAGTCGCGCAGCAACCCAGGCCTCGCGCCGATTCAGGTTACGACCGTCCCCCGGTTACGGCGGCATCGTTACCGCCGCAACTGCTGCAAGAACTCACCGCGATCCGCGGTGCAGCTTTGACCGACGACTACGCCTACCGGCAGGTGGCGCATCTCACGGAAAATATCGGGCCCCGCCCGGTGGGTTCGCCGCAAGCCCAGGCGGCCATCGAATATGTTGCCGGAGAGATGCGCAAGCTTGGTCTCGAGGTTCGCCTCGAGCCGGTCCAGGCTCGACACTGGATTCGAGGGGCTGAAACCGCGGAACTGGTGGAGTATCCCGGACAGGCTCCAGGCAGCACGCAAAAGATTGTGTTGACCGCGCTCGGCGGAAATCATCCCACGCCGCCGGAGGGAATTACGGCGGAAGTTGTAGTCGCCAATAGTTTCGACGATCTGGAACACATGGGACGGCAGAATGTGGCCGGGAAAATCGTGCTGTTCAATGTGGCCTTCGACAAGCGGAAGGCGGCCAATGGCCGCGCCGAGGACGCTTACGAGGAAGCAGTCATTTATCGCAGCAGCGGCGCGAGAAAAGTGGCCGAGTTGGGCGGCGTGGCATCGCTGGTGAGGTCGGTCGGAGGGGCGGACTATCGCCTGCCTCACACCGGAGGAAGCGCAGCGGCGGACATTCCGGCGGGAGCTGTGACCAGCGAAGATGCCGATCTGATTACTCACCTGGCGTCGCAAGGCAAGGTGCGCATGCACCTCATTTTGACTTCGCAAACCGCGGAGGACGTGACCACGTACAACGTGGTGGGAGACTTGAAAGGCTCGGAGCATCCCGAGCAGGTGGTGATCGTTTCCGGCCATCTGGATTCCTGGGACTTGGGAACGGGCGCGATCGACGATGCGGCCGGCGTGGCGGTCGCCATGGAGACGGCTGAGTTGCTGCAGCAGTTGCATCTGCGTCCCAGACGAACTCTGCGGGTGATTGCCTGGATCGACGAGGAAAACCTGGGACGCGGGCATACGGATTATGCCAAAGCGCATGCCGCGGAGATGAGCCAGTACGTGGCTGCGATGGAAAGCGACCTGGGAGCGTCTCATCCTCTGGGATTCCGGGCCGACATGAAAGCCGAGGGCGCGGCGCCGCTGCTGCCGGTGCTCGAGGTTCTTCGACCTCTGGGAGCGAATTTGCTGTTGCTGACCAGCGAGAGTCCGGAGGCCGATATCGATCCATTTGCCAAGCAGGGCGTGCCGGCTTTCGGATTGATGCAGGATGGCCGGACCTACTTCAACTACCACCACACCGCCGCGGATACGCTGGATAAGATCGTGCCTCAGGAGTTGCGGGAAAACGCGACCGCGATGGCGGTCATGGGGTATGCGCTGGCGGAGATGCCGGATCGGTTGCCCAGATAATCACTCAGACCGTGTAGGGACGGGCACCCTCGCCGGTCCTAGTCGGGCGCAGCTCGACAGGTTGTGACCGGACGCTGTTGCGGAGCTTCGCTCCGCCGGACGGGCGGGGCGCCCGTCCCCATGTGGACTGTGGTGGCCTCGTGCATCTATTTCCCCAGCAGACCATCTAACAACGTAGGTAAAAGAGTTATGGGGAATACGTTTAAGACAGCTTTTCTTCTTACAGCGCTGACGCTGCTGTTGATGGCCGTGGGCCGATTTCTCGGCGGGCAGAATGGCATGCTGCTGGCACTGGGCATTGCCGTGGTAACGAACTTCGTCGCCTATTTCTTTTCCGACAAGTTCGCGCTGAGGACTTATCACGCGCAGGCGGTGACGCGTGAGCAGTTGCCACGCGTGTACAACGTAGTGGAGCGGCTTACCCAGAAAATCGGCTTACCCATGCCGAAGATTTACGTCATCCCGACGGATTCGCCGAATGCATTTGCGACCGGACGCAATCCTAAGCATGCATCGGTGGCGGTGACCGAGGGCATCCTGAACCTGCTCAACGACGAGGAACTCGAAGGCGTGCTGGCCCACGAACTGGGACACGTGAACAATCGCGACATTCTGATCAGTTCGGTCGCCGCCACTATCGCTGGCGCGATTACATGGCTGCGCTATGGAGCGTACTTCGGCAGCCTCGGTGATCGCGATGACCGGCGGGGTGGAGGCATAGGTGCTCTGCTGATGCTGATTCTGGCGCCGATTGCGGCCATGCTGATCCAGATGGCGGTTTCACGCTCACGGGAGTACGCCGCGGATGAAACCGGAGCGCACTTTACCGGCAACCCTTACGCCCTGGCCAGTGCTCTGGCGAAGCTCGATGCTTACTCGCGCCGCGTGCCGATGATGGGAACGCCGTCCACGGCGCACCTGTTCATCATTCAGCCGCTGCTGGGCATGAATTTTGGCAACTTGTTTTCGACGCATCCGCCCATTGCCAAGCGGATCGAGCGTTTGACGGGAAGGCCGGCGGAGTTTGTGAGGTAAGCCTGTCAGCCGTCAGCTTTCAGCTCTAGCCAAATCCCCAGACGCTTGAAGATTGGATTTGGCTGAAGGCTGACAGCTGAAATGTGACCTTCGTAACCTCTTCCACTCGCCTGCACCGCTGCCATCGCATAGTAAAATTTCTCGATGTCACCTGAAACCGCTATTGCCGTGTCCCATCGCGCGACACGGTTGGAGAACGCGCTGCGCAAGGTGATTCGCGGCAAGGACGACGTGATCCGGCTCGCCCTGGTCTCGGTTTTGGCTCGCGGACACCTGCTGATTGAGGGTGTTCCGGGTGTGGGTAAGACGACGCTCGGCCAGGCTCTGGCGCGTGCCATCGATTGTGGATTTCAGCGGGTGCAGTTTACCAGCGACATGCTGCCGGCGGATGTTCTGGGTATCTCGATCTACTCCGCGATCGAACAACAATTTGAATTCAAGCGCGGACCAATTTTTACCAACGTCCTGCTGGCCGACGAAATCAACCGCACCACTCCCAAGACACAATCTGCATTGCTCGAGGCCATGAACGAAGGCCAAGTCACGGTGGATTCGCATTCCTACTCTCTGCCGCAGCCATTTCTGGTGATCGCGACCCAAAATCCGATTGAGCACCATGGGACCTATCCTTTGCCCGAGTCGCAACTCGACCGCTTCCTGATGCGGGTGCGGATGGGATACCCCGATGGCGAATCGGAGCGGGAGATTTTGCGTTCGGAGGCTGGAACCGCCCAACTGGAAATCCTGGAGCCGGTACTGACGGGCGCCGATGTGCTGGAGATGCAGCAGGCCGTCACCAGGGTCAAAGTCGATGAGTCGCTGGTGGAATACGTGCTTGCGATTGTCCGCGCCACGCGTGAATCCGAACAGTTCTCGCTGGGCGTCTCGCCACGCGGCTCCCAGATGCTTTATCGCGCCGGGCAGGCAATGGCATTTCTCGATGGCCGGGATTTCTGCGTTCCGGAGGATTTCAAGCCACTGGTGGTGGCGGTGTTTGCTCACCGCGTCGCGGTGAATGGGCGCTACTCTTCTACCCTGAAGAAATCTGAACAGGCTGAGCAATTGATGCGGGAGATTGTGGAGAGTGTGCGGGTGCCGGTTTAAGTCCGATTGTCCCGGCAAACAAAACCTAACAACAAAAAAATCAGTTATCAGTTGCCAGTTCTCTGTTCTCAGCGGCTGGCTTTCGGTCTCTTCTCCCGTCATAATGATCAGCCGATATGTCATTTCTTCGATTTCTCATGCTGCTGTCTTTGATCGTCTGGCTGGGCGGGCTGATATTTTTCCCGGTGGTGGCGCAGACTGCCTTCTCCGTGCTTCCCAGTCGTCATCTGGCGGGATTGGTGGTGGGACGGTCGTTGGGAATTCTGCATTGGATGGGCTTGATCTCCGGCCTGGTTTTTCTGGGCAGTTCGTTGTTGCTGAGCCGGCTAAGCCATGGTCAAATCCAAACCTTCACACCCCAAAATGTGCTGATCTGCCTGATGCTGCTGCTCACCCTGGTTTCGCAGTTTGGCATCATTCCGCGCATGGATGCGCTCCGGGCGTCGATGGGAGAGATCGATGCCGTGCCGGTCGATCTTCCCGCCCGCGTGCAGTTCGATGCGTTGCACCATTGGTCGACACGAATTGAGAGTGGTGTGATTCTGCTCGGCGTGGTGGTGGCTTACCTGACGGCGCGATCGTTGCTCTGAGACTGTTATCATTCTTAGTGTCTCTTTCTCCATCTTATGAAAACTGGCATTATCGGCCTGCCCCAGGTAGGCAAGACCTCTCTGTTTCGTATTCTCACCAAGGCACATCTTTCCGACCAGGCGTATGGCAATCCCCGCGAGGCTCACATCGGAGTGGCCAAAGTGCCGGACGAACGCCTCGATCAACTGGCGGCGCTCTACAATCCCAAAAAACTGACGCACGCTTCCGTGGAGTACGTGGATGTGGGCGCGATCGGGCAGGAAGCTCTTAAAGAGAGCGCCTACGTTGGCCACTTGCGTAATGTGGATGCGCTGGCCCACGTGGTCCGCGCCTTTGATGATCCCTCCATTCCTCACGTCGGGCCGGTGGACCCGCTGCGCGATATCAAGAATGTGGATTTCGATCTGATGGTCAGCGATCTGGGACAGATCGAAAAGCGATTGGAGCGCCTGGAAAAAGACCTTAAGAAGATGCGGACTCCAGAGCTGGAAAAAGAAAATGATCTGCTGAAACGGGCCAACGCTCATCTCGGCAGCGAGCGGCCGTTG
Source organism: Terriglobia bacterium (assembly GCA_963822555.1). Lineage (GTDB taxonomy): Bacteria > Acidobacteriota > Terriglobia > Terriglobales > Acidobacteriaceae > JAIQFF01. The sequence continues at coordinate 940,121 of CAWGHY010000001.1, read as the reverse complement.
CGCGAGATGGAAATGACGCCCGAGGACAAGAAACGCTTGCGCGGCTTCATGTTTCTGAGCGAGAAACCGATTTTGTACGTGCTCAATGTCGGCGAGAGCACGGAGTTGGGAGACGATCTCGAGAATGCCATTGGCAAATACAATCTGACGGAAGTGGCAGCGCGGCCCAACGCGGCGGCATCCGCCATCTGCGGAAAAGTGGAGGCGGAGCTGGCCGAGATGAGCGACGCAGATGCGGCTGAGTTCCTGGGCAGTTATGGTCTGAGAGAAAGCGGGCTGGTGCGGCTGATCCGCACGACGTACTCCCTGCTCGGGCTTATTTCCTTTTTTACCGCCGGCGAGGACGAGTGCCGCGCCTGGACGATTCCGGTTCGCACACGCGCTGTCGAGGCTGCTGGCGCCATTCACTCCGACCTGGAAAAGCATTTCATTCGCGCGGAAACCATACGTTGGGACCAGTTGCTGGAAGCCGGGTCGGAAGCGAATGCTCGGGCCAAAGGCACATTGCGCCTTGAAGGCAAGGACTACATCGTGCAGGACGGTGATGTCATGCACATTCGTCATAGTGGGTGAGTTCCGTTTCGGAACTGGGAACTTAGAACTGGGATCTGATTTAAAAACCAGTTCTCGGTTCTCGGTTTTTAGTTCTCAGTGTTCATTCGTCACATCTTTTGAGAGTGAAATGGTCGCATGATTGTCGCCAGGAGATTACTCCATGGGACAGTCATATCGCGATCTGATTGCATGGCAGAAAGCCATGGATTTTGTAATGGATGTTTACCGCACCAGCAAAGGGTTTCCGCGCGACGAGCTTTACGGGCTCTCCAGCCAGTTGCGTAGAACGGCGGTGGGCGTTCCCACCAATATTGCGGAGGGGCAGGCACGTTTCTCGGCTAATGAATTCCACTACTTTCTGGCACGGGCGCGCGGCTCGTTGGTCGAAGTGGAAACCCAGTTGATGATCGCCCAGAATCTGGAGTATTTTTCTGCGGAGCATGGAAAGCATCTAATGGACAAAGCGGCCGAACTGGGGGAGATACTGAATGGCTTGATCGGCGCCATTCGGCCAGCCGCCTGACCGGGAACTGGTATCATCGCCCGCGTACATGCATCCCATTCTCCTCAGCGTTCTGCTCGGCCTTACGGCGGCCGCGGCCAACGTTTTTGGCGGCGCCATCATCGTCCAGAAAAACTGGGACCGTTCTTACCTCAAGTATTTTGTGGCTTTGGGCGCGGGTTTCATGCTGGCCACGGCGATTGTGGAGATCTTCCCGGCCAGCCTGGAGCTTCGCGGCAAGAGCGCGCCTATTCTTGTCCTGGCGGGATACCTTCTGGTCCACCTGTTCGAGCATACGGTTACGCCGCACTTCCACTTCGGCGAGGAAACTCACAAGGATGCATTCGTCCACGGTCACCGGGGGTACTCGGTGCTCATGGGACTGGTCATCCATACTTTTTTTGACGGCATCGCCATCGCTTCCGGCTTTATTGTTTCCAACTGGCTGGGGTGGGTAATCTTTCTGGCGATTTTCCTGCACAAGATTCCGGAGGGATTCACCATCGCGTCGGTCATGCTGGCGAGCGGGCAAAGTCGGCGTACCGCCTGGGGTGCGTCGGTGCTGTTGGGTGCTTCTACGCTGGCGGGAGTGCTGACGATGGCGGTATTCCGCCACGAAGTCAGCTATGGGCTGCCGTTGTCGGCGGGGGTGACGATCTATGTGGCCGCCTCAGACTTGATGCCGGAGGTTAACCGCGAGCCGGGAGGAAAGATGGCATTGCTCGTCTTTCTGGGAGCGGGGATGCTCTTCCTGCTGGATGCGATAGCCCACGTCCACTGAAAGCTATTCCACAGTGTGTTTCGCGGTGTAACCCTCGCGCGCCACTACGTTGTACTTCACGTCCTTGCCTTTCTGGTCTTTCACTTTGAGCTGGCCACCGTCGGGGGCGACCACTTCCACCTTTAACTTGCGATACGTGCCATCGAGTTTGGGATTGGTGGGGTGATAAGCCAGGTTGTACTGATTTCGAATGTCGCCGATCACGCTGTGAAAGATTTCCGGCAGCTCGGCTTGAAAGCGCGGGAAATAGGCGCGTCCTCCGGTCAGACGAGCGAAGGTGTTCATCTCGTTGTCACCTTGCAGGTAATCCATTTCGCCCACTGGAATGCCGACGCCGTGGGTGTACCCGCAACTGTGAACTTCACAGTAATTGCGCACCGCGAATCCCACGCTGATGGGGAAGATGGTGACGTCATGCGTTGACTTGATTTTCTTGGTGATCTGGTCAAGGTTGAGCTTGCTGAAAGTATCCACGCCGGTGGTCACGAGAATGATGTACTTGCGTCCCGGAATCTGGTCTACGCGGTCGAGCGTGTCGTACAGAGCGTCAAACAGATTGGTTTCGGAGAATCCGGGGATTCGCAAGGTATTCAGCGCGCCGTAAACCGCCTGCTTGTCCTGGGTGAAGTCAGCGAGGATATGCGGCTTCATGTCATAGGAAATCACCGCCACCCAGTCGTTCTTCTTGAGAGCGTTCGCGAAGGCGTAGCTGGCATTCAGCGCATCCACCATGAAGTAGTAATTGGTGGAGGCAAATTCAACCAGGAGCACGGCGGTGATGGGCGCCTGCGAAATATCGAAGTCGACGACAGACTGTTGGACACCATCTTCCATGACCCGGAAATTTTCTTTCTTGAGGCCAGGAATGAATTGTCCGTCCTTGGTGGTCACCAGAACGTCCACATTGACCAGAGAGACGTCTGACTTAATGGAGTAGTCCGGCATGCCCTCGACTTTCTTGGGTTTCGCGGGGGGTGGCGGAGGGGGTGGCTCTTCTCTTTTCTTCGGAATGGCGTAGGGGCCAACGTCGTTCTGGGGCCCACCAGCTTCGGGCGGCACGTCTTGCTGCGGTCCGCTGGCGGGTTGGGACTGGTCTTTATTTTGGTTATTCTGGTTCTGGTCCTGGGCAAGGAGCGTGGGCGTACCTACGGCGAGAAACAGCAAAACCAACATCGTCAAGGGGATAGTAAGGATGTGCCTGCCGAAAGATCTCAAAGTTCGAATCCGGCGCATGCAAAACATGGAATTCCTCGGGAAATCGTTATGCTAGTATAGACGCAGGGCTTCGCGATTGGGATGTTTTGCACGGCTTAGGCTGTCGCTTTTTTGGCTCCTTCCCCACCCGGCAAATCGCAGGACTGAGCGCGAAGTGTAGGTTGGCGGAGCCGGATGGCTCCAGGTCAAATTCATGAGACGTGCGTTTTTCTCCACTGTTTTAGCCCTTCTGCTCGCATCGACAATCCAGGCCCAAACCCCGAAACCAGTTGAAACCATTTCCGTGAGCGAAATTCGCGCCGGCATGAAGGGGGTTGCATACACCGTGTTTCAGGGCACCAAGCCTGAATCCATGGGAGTGGAAGTGCTCGGCATTCTGAAAAACGCCAACGGTCCCAAGGGCGACATCATTCTGGTGCGTTTGTCGGGAGAGAAAGCCGAATATACGGGAGTGGTCGCCGGCATGAGCGGCAGCCCGGTATACCTGAATGGCAAGCTGGCGGGGGCACTGGCATTCCGCATTGGCGAATTCTCCAAGGAACCGATCGCGGGCGTAACTCCTATCGCCGAAATGTTAGAGATCAATGCCATGGACCGCAGCCCGGGAAACAACCCCGTGAACGCCAGGTCTGCGGTTCATACTCCCACGCGGACGTCTGGTCCGGGAAACGAGAGTTTTTCCTCGCAAGACTATGCGAACTATCTGAAGCCGATTGAGGCGCCGCTGGTGTTCAGCGGATTCTCGCAGGACGCCATGCAGATGTTCGCGCCGCAGTTTGCCAAGGCCGGCATCGTGCCGGTAATGGGAGTGGGCTCGGTGAGCGAAAGCAAGCAGCCCGAACCGTTGGAGCCGGGCTCCGCCATCAGTGCGATTCTGGTGCGCGGTGACATGGATATCGCGGCAACCTGCACGGTCACCTACATGGACGCGCAGCACCTGCTGGCGTGCGGTCATCCGCTGCTGCAATTTGGTATGGTGGATTTGCCCATGACCAAAGCGGAAGTGTTGGCCACGCTGCCTTCACCGCTGAATGCCTTCAAGATCGTAAACGCCACTGAGCCGGTCGGGGCGTTCGTGCAGGACCGCCACACCGGCATCATGGGAGAATTTGGCAAACAGCCGGACATGATTCCGGTCACTTTGAATATCCGCGGCGGGGCGGCGAACAAGCAGTTCCATTACGAGGTGTTGAACAACGCCAACCTGAGCCCGCTGGCCATGATGGCCACGGTATTCAACGCACTGCATGGGGTGAACGAGTACGGCGAGGATACGACCTACCGCATGAATGGCCGGATCAGTGTGAACGGATATCCCGACGTCACGGTGCAGAACATGTTTGCCCCGTCGGACGGCGGTCAGCCCGCCGCGATCATGGCCGCGCTGGCGCTGGGGGAGCGCTTCAGCGGCATTTACGACAATCCTTACAATGTGCCTGGCATTCGAGGCGTGCAGCTTGATTTCGACCTGATCCGTGAACGCCGCTGGGCGCGCCTCGAGGGCGCCCGCACCGACGTGATCGAAGCGCGGCCGGGCGACGAGATTACGATTGAGACCGTGCTGCGCCCCTACCGCGGCGAAGTGATGCTGCAGCAGATTCCGATTCACATTCCTACATCAACCTCGAAGGGACCGCTGCGCATTCTGGTCAGCGATGGCGATACTCTTGACCGCATTCGCCGGGCGAGTCCGCAGCTGGGGCGCAAGATGGACCTGGCCTCAACCATCGCACTGTTGAACAAACAGCATGTGAATAATCGCGTGTACGTTTCGCTGCTGGAGGCGGACCCGGAAGCCATGGTTGCCGACAAAGTCATGCCCACTCTGCCGCTCTCGATCATGAACGTGATGGACAGCATGCGGGGTACGCAGGAGATGATCGTGCAGGGCGAATCTTCGGTGAACGAAGCCGCCACCGGACCGCTGGAGTATGTGGTCGCGGGCGCGCAGGTGCTGACTATTAACATCAAGTAGTTCTGGGGAACGCAATCCTTAAACGGTGGCATCCTGAACTCGGCTTCCGCCGGGTGAAGGATCCGGCCCGTACCTTCCGGAACTTGGGACTGCCTTTCTTTCGCCCTTTCAGGGCTTTGTCATTCACAGCGTGATACCCAGGGCTTACGCCCTGGGCTGCATTCTTACGCCGCTTCGCGGCCCCGCAGCAATGCTAGGGCTTTCGCCGTGGTAGTCTGAATTCTCCCGCTCAGATCTCGATGAGGTAACAAATTGGCAATCTTTCTGCGTAGGCAATCTCTTCTGGTCTTTATTTCTTTCCTGGTAACTGTTCACCTCGCTTTCGGCGAAGGCACTCGCACCTGGGAACAATCCAAGTTTGAGGATTTGAGCAAGGGTTCGGCTGTGGGCGTGGCCATTCGCAGTATGGGCGGGCTCGAGCTTGCTCCCGCTTTCAAGGCGATCACGACGACGCCGTCCACCTATATCTGGTCGATCGCGGCGGATGCGAGCGGAAATCTCTACGCGGCTGCGGGTTCGCCGGCGCGGGTTTATCGCATCACTCCGCAGGGACAATCGTCCAGCATCTTCGAGCCCAAAGAGCTGCAGGTACAAGCCCTGGCTCTCGACAAGAACGGCGTTCTCTATGCGGCTACCAATCCCGACGGCAAGGTGTACCGGATTGAGCGGCAGGCGGGTGCCACGGCATCCAAAGCGGAGGCAGACAAAAGCAAATCAACCACCGACTACTCCGCTTCGGTGTACTTCGATCCGGGGACAAAATACATATGGGACCTGGTGTTCGACAGCTCTGGCAACCTGTACGTCGCGACCGGCGATCATGGCGAAATCTATCGCGTGACTCCGAAGGGTGAGCATTCCGTCTTTTTCAAAAGCGACGAAGCTCATATACGCGTGCTTTCGATGGACGCCAAGGGCAATCTGATCGCGGGCTCTGACGGCAGCGGGCTGGTGTATCAGATCAAGCCGAGCGGCGAGAGTTTCGTGCTTTATAGCGCGCCTAAGAAAGAAATTACGGCGCTGGCCATCGACAAGGCGGGAAATATTTATGCCGCAGGCGTGGGGGAAAAGCGTCCTGCGGTCATTCCTTCAATTTTTCCGTCGCCGGTGACAAATCCCACTCCTGTGCCTGGGGGCGGGGCGGGGCAACCGGGGATGGTCGTCCTCAACGTGAACCCGGCTCCGTCGGCGCTGGTCAGCAGCATTCCACTTCCGGGCGCGGGCGCCAGCGGCGGTTCGGAAATTTACCGCATCGCGCCGGACGGATCGCCCAGCCGCATCTGGGCTTCGCGAGATGACCTGGTGTATGCCCTGGCGTTCGATCCCGCGGGGCGTTTGCTGGCGGGTACAGGAAACCGCGGCCATGTTTTTGCCATCACCGGCGAGGACCGCTTCGTCGATCTGCTGAAGGCCAGCGCTACGCAGGTCACGGCCTTCGCCGAAGCTCCCGGCGGCGGACTTTATGTATCGACCAGCAATCTGGGCAAAGTATTTCTGCTGGGCGGCTCTCCGGAATCGGAAGGCAGCTACGAGAGTGATGTGTTCGACGGCAAGGTGTTCTCGCGCTGGGGACGCGCGGAGTTGCGCGGAGCGGGCAAGGTCGAGCTTTTTGCGCGCAGCGGAAACGTAGACAATCCCGACCGCAACTGGAGTCCGTGGACGCCGGTCGATGTGCAGAAAGATCCGGTGCTGAATGTCCCGCAGGCGCGGTTCGTGCAGTGGAAGGCGGTGCTGCATGCGGGCAACCCCGCGCCCAGCGTGGACAGCGTGCTGCTGAACTACTTGCCCAAGAACGTCGCCCCGGATTTCGACGATGTCACGGTGCAGATGGGCGTGCGCTACCAGCCGCTGCCCAAGGCGGTTGCCATCCCGGACAGCAGTGGAGGGACTGGAGGCGGGCCGCAGATGAGATTCGATACTCCTCCGCCGAGCACCCGCGACTCCGATTCCATCGGCGTGAAGTGGACGGTCCACGACGACAACGACGACCAGATGGTCTACTCGGTGTTTTACCGCGGCGACGGCGAGACGCGCTGGCTGCTGCTGAAAGACAATCTGACCGACAAATTTTATTCCTTCGACGCTTCTCTGCTTCCGGATGGCGGCTACACCGTCGAGGTACTGGCTTCGGATGCGCCATCGCATTCTCCGGGGCAGGCGCTAACTTCGACACGCGACAGTGCCCGCTTTGAGGTGGATACCACACCGCCACGAATTGAAGATCTCAAGGCTTCGATCGAAGGATCGCAGATTCACGTAAGCTTCCGCGCCACCGACGGATTCTCAAATATAAAGCGAGCCGAGTATTCCGTGGACGCGGCGGACTGGCAGTATGTCGAACCGGAGGGCCAGCTGGCGGATTCGAAGTCCGCGAGTTATGACTTCCAGGTGGCGCCGGCGGATGCCAAGAAAATATCTGGCGAGCACGTGGTGGTGGTCCGCGTATACGACCGTTTTGACAATATGAGTGCGGCGAAGACGGTAATTCGGAGCAAGTAACTTCAACACATGGCCCCAATCGAAGCTGAGAACCGAGAACTGATTTTTAATTACCGGTTCTTAGTTCCCGGTTCTTAGTTCCCGGTTTTTGGTCAGTTTGTGATTTGGTCGGCGTTGCGCAGCTCCGGGAACGCCCAGGCCCAGATTCCGATTACCACCAGGGTTCCAATTCCACCCAGAACGACTGCCGGCACTGTACCGAACCAGTGGGCGGTCAGGCCGGACTCAAATTGTCCCAGCTCGTTCGATACTCCGATGAAGATCATATCTACGGCGTTCACCCGGCCGCGCATTTCGTCGGGCGTTGCCAGTTGCACCAGGATGGAGCGGATGATCACGCTGATCATGTCCGAGGCTCCGAGCAACAACAAAGCGGCAAGCGAGAGTGCCAGGCTCCGCGACAGACCGAAGATAATGGTACAGATGCCGAATCCAGCTACACACACCAACATGGTGAGACCGGCGCGGCGTCGCAACGGACGGTGCGCTACGAGGATCGCCATCGCCGTGGCTCCGATGCCGGGCGCGCTGCGCAGCAGGCCCAGGCCCCAGGGACCGGTCTTGAGAATTTCGCTGGCGTAGACCGGCAGCAGCGCCACAGCGCCCCCCAGCAGGACGGCGAACATATCCAGCGAGATTGATCCCAGCACCAGCTTGTGGCTCCAGATGTAGTGGAAGCCGGCCAGAACCGTGTTCCAGGTCACCGGTTCGCGTGCCCGGACCTGGGCCTGGAGTCTGATTCGAAGAGTCGAAAAGACGGCGGCAAGGCTCACGATTACGGCGGTGGCATAGACCACTCCCGGGCCGTGCGCGAGCGCGTATAGAAATCCGCCGATGGAGGGTCCGAGGATGGTTGCGGCTTGAAAGATGCTCGCGTTCCAGGCTACCGCGTTGGGGAAATGCTCCTCCGGAACCAGTTGCGGCAAAAGCGCGCGGCTCACCGGACCATTGAAGGCGCGCACCACGCCGAGAAGCACGACTGCGGCATAGATCAAACCGACGGAACGGCTGCCGCGCCAGGCGATGGCCCAGAGCAGTCCGGAGGAGAGAGCGAAGCCGCAATAGCAGAGGGTGACCACCTTGCGCCGGTCGAAGCGGTCGGCGACGTGGCCTGAGACCAGAAAAAGGAGCATGCCGGGCAGAAATTGGGCGAGGCCGATCAGACCGAGATCGAGGGGCCGGCGTGTGATCTCATACATCTGCCAGCCCACGGCGACGGATTGCATCTCGAGCGCGGCCACAATGAAAAAGCGGGCGGCCTGGTAGAGCACAAAACCTGGATGGGTGAAGGCGATGCGGCCCGCATTGGCTTCGGCGGGCGCGGATTCGGTGAGCTGGCTTTTGGACATCCTCAATCTACTTTGCCACAAAAGCAGGCTGGTTGGAGGAGAGCCACGCCGGTGGGCGGCTTTTTGCAGCGCTGGAGCGCTGCTTCACACGGCGTCGTCCTTGACCGGTGTGCATCACAAAGCGTGGCTATAATCGAACCTGCCGACGGCTGAGAGCCGATGGCTGACAGCTTCTTCCATGCGCTTCGAATTCTTCATCGCGACTCGCTACCTGCGCGCGAAACGGCGGCAGGCTGTTATTGGCGTTATCACCGGGATCTCTATCGCCGGAGTGGCGGCTGGTGTGGCCGCGCTGATCGTCGCTCTGGCCATCAATAACGGATTCCGTCAGGACTTGCAGAATCGTCTGCTGGGCTCGACTTCCCATATCAATCTCTTGCGCATGGAGAGTGACGGGATTAAAGACTGGCGTCCGCTGATGGAGCGTTTGTCGAAGCAGCCTCATGTGGTCGGGACCGCGCCGGCGATTTATGAGCAGGTGTTGATCTCGCATGGCCCGCGGGCGCGCGGGGCAGTGTTGAAAGGCGTGATTCCGGCCTACGAGCGCAAGGTCAGCGATCTGCTGGATACGGTGAAAATTGGGTCGATGGATGCGTTGGAGGAGGGCACCAGGGGCCTGAACGGCACCGAGCCGGGTCTTCGACCCGGCATGGGCGGGTCGGAGACCCGCCCGAACGCAGCTGCGGGAGCTTCCGGCGCCTCAGGTCCTGACTCAGCTAAATCTCCGGACGATTTGAATTCGGTGCACGAGCGCGTCGCTTCGATGCCGCCGATCGTGCTCGGCAAAGATATCGCTGAAGATCTTGCCGTCACGCTGAACTCGGTGGTGCTGGTGACCAGTCCGCAGGGCGAGCTCACTCCGTTCGGGCTGGTGCCGAAGTACAGTCGCTTTCGGGTCGTGGGGATTTTCAATTCCGGCTTCTTCGACTACGACAGCTCGTGGGCTTTCGCTCGCCTCTCCGACACGCAAAACCTTGAAGGGCTGGGTGATCAGATTACGGTGCTAGAGTTCAAGGTGGATGACATCTATCAGGCGGGACAAATCTCACAGGAGTTGGAACAGGCCGCCGGCAAGGGCTTCATGGCCACCAACTGGATGGAACAGAACAAGGCCTTGTTCCGGGCGCTTCGCTTGGAGCGGCTGGTGACTTTCATCACAATTGGCCTGATTGTGTTCGTGGCTGCATTGAATATTCTGATCTCGCTGACGATGATGGTCATGGAAAAGACGCGCGACATCGCAGTGTTAATGTCGATGGGCACGCGGAAGGCGCAAGTGCGCCGGCTGTTTGTTACGCAGGGTCTTTTGATTGGCGTGATTGGCACCGCGATTGGACTGGTGATCGGTTATGCGCTCTCCTGGGCAGGAGGACACTACCACCTGCTCTCCCTGGCGCCTGAAGTTTATTCCATCGACTATGTGCCCTTTGCGCCGAGATTCATTGATGGCGTGGTGGTCGCTTTGGTTGCCATCGGGATTTCCCTGATCGCAACTTTGTATCCTTCCTGGTCGGCGGCGCGCATTCTCCCGGCTGAAGCGCTGCGTTACGAATGACCCTCGGCCACCCCGCACTGACACCTTCGCAGCGATCCGGTGACCATGGTCATGTCGTATTTGCTGGACATTGGGCATAGAGTTTTGCTTGTGGGACGGTTCCAGATCGAGGGCGAGAAGGGCCGCGGTTCAGCGTTCATGTTTTAATGAAGGCTTCAGGTTGCCAGAAGCCACAGGCTGAGCCGAGGAGCCAATCTTTTGCATCTAATCGAACGGGAAACAATCCTGCGCGTCGAGGATCTGAAGAAAGTTTTTCGCTCCGGCGAGTCGGATCTGGTGCTCTTTGAAAACTTGTCGTTCCAGGTAGCCAGGGGAGAAATGCTGGCGATCGTGGGAGAGTCGGGCTCGGGAAAGAGTACCTTGTTGCACATCCTCGGCGCTCTTGATCGTGCTTCTGCGGGTGACGTATACTGCGCCCACTTGCGATTGAGTTCGCTTTCGGAAGATGATGCGGCCGGGTTCCGAAACCATGAACTCGGTTTCGTCTGGCAGTTCCACTACCTGCTGCCGGAATTCACGGCACTGGAAAACGTGGCCATGCCGCTTTTGCTGAGGGGTCTTCCCAAGCAGAAGGCGGAGGGAGAAGCTTCGCGATGGCTGCACGAGGTGGGTCTGGAGCAGCGCTCGCATCACCGGGCGGGAGAACTCTCCGGTGGTGAGCAACAGCGTGTGGCTCTGGCCCGGGCGCTTATCACCCAGCCCAAGGTTTTGCTGGCGGACGAGCCTACCGGAGATCTCGACAGCCGCACAGCGGACTCGGTTTTTGAATTGATCGCCCGGTTACATCGCGACTATCAGCTGACCTCTCTTATTGCCACCCACAATTTCGCCTTTGCGCGCCGCTGCCATAGGGTGTTGCGTTTGCAGCGCGGACGAATGGAAGAGGTGGCGCCAGAGACGCTTTCTGGCTAGAGGGTGCCGTAAATTGACAGGTGTCCCGATGAGTACCGAAATGGCGAGAAGGTTTGCAACAGATTGCAAATGGTCGAGAGAAAGTTAACACGAGTCTCTTTGGTAACGGCGCGTACTCTTTACCGGCGCTTACGGGCCATAGACGTATTGGCCGGTTGATTGCAATAATGATTTGAGGGCAGTGGTTTCCCGGTTTGGGGACAGCAAGCGGAAACCTCGGTCCTCAGTAGAGCCAAGGGGGTAGGGCTTTATGTTTGAACGTTATACCGAAAAAGCGAGGCGCGTTATCTTTTTTGCGCGCTACGAAGCCAGCCAGTTCGGATCTCCTTATATTGAGACTGAGCACCTGCTGCTGGGCCTTCTGCGCGAAGACAAAGCCCTGACCAATCGATTCCTGCGTTCGCACGCTTCAGTGGAATCGATTCGCAAGCAGATCGAAGGACATACCACGATCCGGGAGAAAGTTTCGACTTCGGTTGACCTCCCATTAAGTAATGAGTGCAAGCGGGTGCTGGCTTATGCCGCGGAAGAAGCGGAGCGGCTTTCGCACAAACACATCGGCACCGAACATCTGCTTTTGGGGTTACTCAGAGAAGAAAAATGCTTTGCGGCTGAGATTCTGCACGAACGTGGCCTGCGGCTTTCCACGATTCGCGAAGAACTGGCACGCAGCAGCCAGGAAAAATCAGCGCCGCAGCGGCAGCGCGAGTCTTCCCTGCTCAGCGAATTTTCACGCGACCTGACCCAGGCCGCCATGGATAACCAGCTCGACCCTCTGGTTGGGCGGGATGGCGAACTGGAGCGAGTCATCCAGATTCTGTGCCGCCGCACCAAAAACAACCCAGTACTCATCGGCGAACCGGGCGTGGGCAAGACTGCCATCGTCGAAGGGCTGGCGCAGCGCATCGCGGACGGCGAAGTTCCGTCGTTCCTGGCGGACAAGCGCATCCTTGGACTTGACCTTTCGCTGATCGTGGCCGGCACCAAATACCGCGGCCAGTTTGAAGAGCGTTTGAAGACCATCATGAAGGAGCTGATGGAGTCGCAGAATTCCATCATCTTCATTGACGAGTTGCACACTCTGGTCGGCGCAGGCTCGGCTGAAGGTTCGCTCGATGCGGCCAACATCCTGAAACCAGCATTGTCGCGTGGCGAAATCCAGTGCATTGGCGCTACCACCCCGGGCGAGTATCGCAAGTCGATTGAAAAAGATCGCTCGCTGGAGCGGCGCTTCCAAGCTGTCAAAGTTCCGCCGCCGGATGAGGCCAACGCCACCAAAATTTTGTTCGGGATCAAAGACCGGTACGAGAAGTTCCACGCCGTCACCTACACTGACGACTCTATCAACTTCGCCGTATCGCATTCGAATCGCTATATTCCGGACCGCTTTCTGCCAGACAAGGCCATCGACCTGATCGACGAAGCCGGAGCGCGCGTGAAGCTGCGCCAGACTTCGTTGCCCGAGGAAATTACCGAAGTCCAGAAGCGCATCAAGTTCATCGTCCATCGTATGGAGAACGCCATCGCGAACCACGAGTTCGAGAAGGCGCGCTTCTACTCGGACGAGGAACGCAAGGAGCGCGAGAACCTGCGCGCCCTTCGCGAAAAATACCACCTCGATGAATCCTCCACCGGCGTTGTCGGTCGGGAGGACATCGAGGACGTGGTATCGCGCTGGACGGGCGTGCCCATTACCTCGATTAAAGAAGAAGAATCGGCTAAGCTGCTGCGCATTGAAGAAGAGCTGCACAAGCGGATCATTTCGCAGGACAAAGCTATCGTGGCTTTGGCCCGCGCCATCCGGCGCAGCCGCGCCGGCCTCAAGAGTCCCAACCGGCCGATCGGCTCGTTCCTATTCCTCGGTCCTACGGGCGTCGGCAAGACCGAAGTCGCGCGTACCCTGGCGCAGTTCATGTTTGGCAGCGAGAAATCGCTGGTCCGCTTCGATATGTCAGAGTTCATGGAAAAGCATTCGGTCTCGAAGCTGATCGGTTCGCCTCCGGGATATGTCGGCTACGAAGAGGGTGGGCAGCTTACCGAACGGGTTAAGCGGGCTCCCTATTCCGTCGTCCTGCTGGATGAAGTCGAAAAGGCGCATCCCGATGTATTCAACATCCTCTTGCAGGTATTTGAAGACGGCCAGTTGACCGACGGACTGGGCAACACGGTCGATTTCAAGAACACGATCATCATCATGACCTCGAATATCGGCGCCCGGCACTTGCAGAAACGCGAGGGCTTGGGCTTCCAGTCGACCAACGAGGACATGATTTCGGGCAAGATCGAAGACCTGGTGAAGGGTGAAGTCAAACGCACCTTCAATCCGGAATTCCTCAATCGGCTGGACGAAATCATTCTGTTCACCGCGCTCAGCGAGCAAGACCTGATCCAGATTCTGGAATTGATGGTCAGCTTGTTGAACCAGAACCTGGCGCAGAAGTCGATCACCGTGACTGTGACCGACGAGGCCAAAAAATGGATTCTCAGCCAGACGTTGGGCGACCGCAGCTACGGTGCGCGTCCTCTGCGGCGGGCTTTGCAGAAGTACATTGAGGATCCGCTCTCGGAAGCGCTGATCCAGGGCACGATCACGACCCGCCCGGCGTTCATCGAAGTCTTCCTCGACGGGCAGAAGCTGTATTACCGTCCGGTGGATTCGGAGAAGACCGAGGGCGTGTTGTTGTACGAGAATTAGTTGTCAGTTCTCAGATCTTAGCCGTCAGCTCGCGCTGGCGGCTTTTCTTTGCAAAGAGATTCCTATGGAACTTGTGGTTTATTCCGCTTTCTGGTGTCCTGATTGCCGCGTGGCCAAGCGGTTTCTGCAGGGGCATAACATTCCGTTCAAGGAAGTCGACACTGAGAAGACGCCGGGCGCGGCGGACGAAGTCGTCGCCCGCACCGGCAAGCGCGCCATCCCGCAATTTGTCATTGACGGCGAGTGGGTGCAGCCCTACCGCGAGGGCGAGGGATTTCTCTACGAGGAGATGTCCGAACGCCTGGGAATTAAAGAGCCTTAAGTCCACCCGTACATCACCTTCCGTACCCTAGAAGACGCCTGTCCCAGGCCGCAGAATAGTAGGTCACAGGTCTGCCCGCGCGGACAGGCATTTCCCTCCCCCAATTTACTCGCGGCAACTGGTTCGTCCTCATGCTCGAGAGCCGTCATTCATCGGAAGAAGAGCCGGTCTGCTCCACCTGGGCGCGGCTGGTCGAGATTGTACTGGGCTTGTTCCTGATCGTTGGGACCGGAGTCATGGCCCATTATTATGCGCCGCCCGATCTGCTTCCTGCCGCAGCCCCAGCGAGGCCTTTGCTGGTTAACGAACACCAGGACGAACTCGATCAACTGACGCGAGACGTGGACGAGCTGAAGCAGGAACAGGCCATGCCTGCCCTGGTGCTGAATCGCTATCGCAACTCAATCTGTTACATCTACGGCGTTTATCACGTCTCTACGCCCGGACACCGGCCGTCGCTGCGGGCCCGCATTTCGGGAACCGGATTCGTGGTGGCCGAAGGCTTGTTGGCCACGAACCGGCACGTCGCCGAGCCGTGGTACGGAGACGCGGAGTCGGATGTCCTGATCAGCAAAGGAGCTAAGCCGGAGCTTGAGAAGCTGGTCGCGTTCTTTCCTGGTTTCCCGCTCCCGGTTGATATCACGCCGTTGGTGCTTTCGGCGCATGGTGATCTGGCGGTGTTGAAGGTGGAAAATTCGCAGGCCATCAGCCGGCTGCGCCCATTGCCGCTGGCTGAAAGAGGTTCGAATCCGGGAGAACTGGTCGCCGTCGTGGGCTATCCCATGGGCGTGCTGGGCATGGTGGCGAAATCGCCGCCGGCAGTCTACGAGCGCCTGGCATACCGGCGCGACGATATCGGCGCTGCCAATGAACTGGCAGCGCTGTCACTGATCCGTCCCTCGGCCACTTGCGGGCACCTGGGTGACGTAGTGGGCGACAAGCTGATCTACGACGCTCCTACCGCCCATGGTGGCAGCGGCGGGCCGGTGTTCAACTCACAGGGTCAGGTCATCGGTATCAACGAAGCCTACATCGACGGGTTCTCCGGTGGGACGCTCGGAGTGTCGGTCAAGGCGCTGCGGCCACTGATCGCAGCGGCGCAGAAGAGGATTATCGCAACCACGCCACCGGATCCGGCGGAACACTAATACCAGGCCCGGGTGGTTCACCGAAATTGCTTCATCCAGCCGGGTTCGCGCACGTGTTCGTCGTCCAGGCGGCGCAGCCGGGCTGCCATGATCTCCGGCCTTCCGATATAACCCACCACGTGCCGGGGATCTTCGCGGCCAACCACCGGCAGACGGCCGATGTTGTTGCGCAGCATCTTGGCTGCAGCCTGGTGCAAAACTTCATCGGGATAAGTCACAATCACCTTGCGGCTTCCTGCTTCCAGCAGAGTCATTGAGCCCGATGGGTCCTGGTCGAGCGCCCGCAAGACATCGCCACGGGTGATCACTCCAGCTAGCTGACCTTTCCCGTCCAGCAACAGCATGCCCTGGTGACGGCTGACGCCGGGATCGTGCCGGCCGATGCGATCCGCCAGTTCACGCAGGGGCATGTCGGCGGGAAGCGTGGGCGGTTCGCGGTCCATAGTCTCGGACACGACCATCTGCTGCAGCACGTCGGCTTCGTAATCCTGGTGGATGCGCAGCCCGCGCCGCGCCAGTTTCTCGGTCATGATGGAAGCGTTGGGCATAAGTAGCATGGCGATACCATCGGCGATCACGCTCACCAGCATGAGAGGCAGGACGGAGTTGTAGTCGCGGGTGATCTCAAAGGCGAAGATGATGAAAGAGAACGTCGCCCGCGAAGCCGCGCCGAACACCGCGCCCATGGCGACCAGGGCAAATGCCCCGGCAGAGAGATGGGCCGCCGGGAAGAGATTGTCCATGCCGATGGCAAAGAACCCGCCCAGAGCCGCGCTCGACATGAACATGGGGGCGAGCAATCCTCCCGAAGTTCCCGATCCCAACGAGATGACCAGGGCCACTGCCTTGGCCAGCATGACCACGATCAGCAGCTTGAAGGCGAGGTTTGCATTCAGAATGTCGCTGATGGTGTCGTAGCCCACGCCGAGAACTCGCGGAACGAAGTACCCAATGATTCCCAGTCCCAGGGCTCCAATGGCTGGCCACCATAGTTGGTCGATGGGAAGCTTCTCGAACAGGTCTTCAGTCCAGTACAGCAGCTTGCTGAAGCCCACTGCCGCCAATCCGCAGACTAGTCCCAGCACCAGATAGAACGGCAAGGCGCGAGGGATGCCGAAGTCCATGGCGGTAACCGTGAACATCGGGCCGGCGCCCAGCAACTGCATGTGGACGGCCGTCGCGAGAGTGCTGGCGATGACCAGCGGAATGAAGGATCGTGATTTGAACTCGAACAACAACAGCTCGATCGCGAGAATTACTCCAGCAATCGGCGTATTGAACGTTGCCGACATGCCGGCCGCCGCTCCGCAGGCCAGCAGCACTTTGCGTTCGGAAGCCGTGGTATGAAAAACCTGGCCGACGAGCGATCCCACGGCGCCGCCAGTTTGAATGATGGGACCTTCAGCGCCAAATGGACCGCCGGTGCCGATCGCGATGGCGGCGGAGATCGGCTTCAGGATCGCCACGCGGGGCTGAATACGGCTGCGATTGAAGAGCACGGCCTCCATGGCTTCCGGAATGCCGTGTCCCTTGATCTTCGATGACCCGTACTTCGCCATGAATCCAACAATGAGTCCGCCAATGACCGGAATCGGGATGACCCAGAGTCCGAGATGATTGTGGCGGGCGCTGGTGAAATCGAATGCGAAACGTCCGTAGAAGGAGATGTTGGTCAGCAGGCCGATGAGCCGGTAGAGCAGGAAAGCGATGCCTCCGGCCACCAATCCAATTGCCGCGGCCAGGAACGAGACCAGTACCATGCGGAATTGAGCGGGCTCGGCCGGACTCGATTCGCGCGACGCGCGGCTATTGGCTGCGGGAGGCTTGCCGTCGTTGGTCGCGGCGTCCCCTGGGCCGGGTTTCTGGTCAATCGATTGGGACACGCTAGCCTGCTTCTCCGAAGGGTTCGGAGACCGGGTTCGGCGCCAATCCATGAGCAGTCTTGGCGGGCCGGGTCACTCGTTCCAAGGCGGCGACCAGAGCTGGACCTTGGGTGCGCAATTCGGCTTTGTGGCCCATCGACAACTCGCGCAGCACCTTTTCTCCCTTGGTAGTGAGGCCCAGCAATACTTGACGACGGTCTTCCAGGGCGCGGTGCCGTCGCACCAGGCCCCCGGCGGACAAGCGGTTGACCAGTTCGACGGTGCTGTGGTGCTGGAGTTGCATTCGCTCAGCCAGAGTTCCGATGGTGGGGCGGGTCCCAGCCGGCAATCCCTTGAGCGCCAGAATTAGCTGATGCTGTTGCGGTTCCAGGCCCATCTTGCGGGCGGCGTGTTCGCTGAAGTGCAGGAACAGGCGAAGTTGGTAACGCAGCTCAGCCAGCGCCTGATAGTCCGAAGCCGCCAGTGTCTCTCTCATATATATATCGTAACACGATATATTATGCGAAAACAATTGAGCTCACCCGGCGGCTCGGATGATGTCCTCACAGAAACGAGGGTTGCGGAGACAGGAGTCCTAACCGGTTACGCTTTGACGACTTTGCCGCTGCGCAGGCAGGAGGTGCAGACGCGTATACGCTTGGTGGCAGCGCCCACTTTGGCGTGCACCGGCCGCAGATTGACATTCCAGCGCCGCTTGGTCACGTTATGGGCGTGGCTTATATTGTTTCCAAATTGCGGGCCCTTGCCGCAGATCTCACAAACTTGTGCCATTGACTACTCCAGGTCAGAACTTGATGCGTGAATGTAGATTTTATCTGAATTATCGGAGTTTTGCCAGTGTGGGGCGGACACTCCTGTCCGCCGCTTTTTGAGCTTCGACGCTGGAAGCCGAGGTCGTAAGTCGCAAGTCAGGATCAGCGGCATCTGCGGCAGAATCGACCCCTAAAGAATCAAAATCAAAGGCGGCGGACAGGAGTGTCCGCCCCACACGCGAGGTTATACTGACAATGTGACGCCGCCCGATCCAAAATCTGTGAAGGTGAACCTGACCACGGGCACCGGTTTGGATATCGAGTGGAAAGACGGTCACAGCTCCCACTACACCTTCCCCTTTCTCCGGGATGCCTGTCCCTGCGCGCTTTGTGATGACGAGCGCGGTAAATCGGGCCGCCAGCCGGGGGAGAAGCCGAAACTCGCGCCGGGAGCGCTCCCCATGTTCAAAGAGGTGGCCAAGCCGCTGTCGGCCGAGGGCGTGGGCAAATATGCCATCAAGTTTCACTGGAATGATGGGCATGAGCTGGGTATTTATTCCTGGCAGTTTCTGCGGGACGTGTGTCCGTGCGAAGAGTGCAAGGCCGAACGAACGGTCGCAAAGACCGAATAGCCATGGAATTCACCTCCGATTCCGCTAAACAGTTCCTTTTGTCGAGGTTGGGCGAGCAGGCCGCCCGCGCAGGTCTTTCATTGGACGAGATAGAGCGGAGGATGTTTTTGTTCTCTGAGTCTTCGGGACAACCCGATTTCGAGGCGAACGAGAAGTTCGATAAGGACTACGACTCCGTCGCCTATGAATCGAAGGTTGCAAAGCTGCTTTCCGAAGCCTACGCCCAGGACAAGAAAACTGTGGAGGGCAAGGAGTCATGGGATAGCGCCCTTAAAGCGCTGAGCAGAGAGGATTTCTATGGTCTGGTGATGGTTGACCAGGCAAAAATTCCGCGCGTGAAAGGGGCCCTTTGGAACTTTTTGCGTGGCCTGCTTCCGCTTGCGATTGTCGAGATAGGGATTCTTGTCGTTGGATGTGTTCTGGTGTTCCAGCCTTTTAGGTTTGGCCTGCACCTTCCGGACTGGTTCCGCCTGCTAATGATGCCGCTGTTTTTCTGGCTCTTCTGGTATGTGGGAAGAATTTTCGCACGTGCTGAGTTCACCAAGTCCGCCAGGCCATCTGATTCAGAGTAATACTTAAGGATTTCGCGCATTGTCTTTTCTCGATAAACTCAATCCGCAACAGCGCGCCGCCGTTGAAACCACGGAAGGGCCGGTGCTCATTCTGGCAGGCGCGGGCAGCGGGAAGACCCGGGTCATCACTTACCGCATCGCATATCTCATTGAAAATCTGGGGGTGATGCCCGAGGCCATCCTGGCCATGACCTTTACCAACAAGGCGGCGCAGGAGATGGTCGAACGCGTGGACAAACTGGTGGGCGGGCTTTCGATCGCCAAGCCGACCATTTCGACCTTTCATTCTTTCTGCGTGCGCGTGCTGCGGCGGGACATTGAACAATTGCGTATCCCTTCAGCTGTTCCCGGCCAGGCACCGATCGGGCTGACAAAAAGTTTCGTGATCTACGACGAGTCTGATCAGCAGCAACTGGTCAAGTCAGTCATGCGGCGGCTGGGGATTGACGACAAGCAGACCACGCCACGCTCGGTGTTGTCTCATATTTCGTGGGCGAAGAATCACATGCTCGATCCGCAGGAGGTATATCTGCAATCAGGCGATCCCAAGACGGAGAAGGTGGCTCACATTTACGAGGAGTATCGCAAGGAACTGTGCAAGGCCAACGCTCTCGATTTTGACGATCTTCTTCTCGAAACTGTAAGACTCCTGAAGGCCGTGCCGGCGGTGCGCGATTATTACAACCGGCGTTACCAGTACGTGATGATCGATGAGTATCAGGACACGAACCGTCCGCAATATGAGCTGATGCGGTTCCTGGCTGGGAGCCATCACAACATCTGCGCCGTGGGCGACGAAGACCAGTCGATCTATTCCTGGCGCGGCGCGGATATTCGAAATATTCTGGAATTCGAGAAGGATTTTCCCGAAGCCAAGATCATCCGCCTGGAACAGAATTACCGTTCGACCCAGAACATTCTGCAGGGCGCGTCGGCGGTGGTCGCGAACAACATCAAGCGCAAGGGCAAGAACCTGTGGACCTCGCGGCAGGGCGGCGCCAAGATCGGCTACTACGAGGCGCCGGACGGGGAAAACGAAGCGCTCTTCGCCGCCGATTACATTTCGAAGTATCTGCGCGAGGCGGTCGAGCAGGGCGAGAACGCCCGCGCCGCCGTGCTCTACCGAACCAACTCGCAGTCGCGGCTTTATGAAGAAGCCATGCGCCGCTACGGGTTGAAGTATCACGTGGTAGGCGGCTTTTCGTTTTACGAGCGCGCCGAGATCAAGGACATGATTTCATACCTCAAGGTCATCCATAATCCGGATGATTCGATCTCGCTGCTGCGCGTGATCAACACCCCGGTGCGGGGAATCGGCAAGACCAGCATTGAGACGCTGGAGCAGGTTGCGCTGGAAACCGGACTTTCTTTGTGGGGAGCGATTGGAGAAGTGATCAAACGGCAGCTTCTGCCGCCGCGGGTGCTGGCCGCGCTCAAGATGTTCACCAACATCATCGAGGATGGGCGGGCGATTCTGGCTGGAAGCTATGCCGAGCGTTTAGAAGCAACCGCAGCGGCTGAGGCGGTGCAGGAACGTGAAGAAGCGGAGCCGTTTGAGGACGACACTGATTTCAGTCCGGATAACTTCTCGTTTGATTTTGGCGGCGATTTGGGAGCGGATCGTGAGGGAGATCAGAGTGCTCCTGCCGTGGTGGAACCGGCGAATGGATTGCCTCTTGATGAAGTGGAGGCGGGACGCCTCCACGACAGCCGGCAGGATGCCGGCGCTACGAAACCCGATGCCGGCGCTGCCGATTCGCCGACTCCCAGTACCGCCGACATTCTGAAATTTCTTATCGACCGGACCGGGTACATCAAACAGCTGGAAGAGGAAGATACGCCGGAAGCCTATTCGCGTATCGAAAATCTGCGGGAACTGGTAAATGCGGCCATGGACTCCCGCGACCGCGGCGAAACGCTGGACCAATTTCTGGATCATGCTGCACTGGTCAGCGATGCCGATGCCTATGACGAGCGGGCCCAGATTACATTGATGACGCTGCACGCGGCCAAGGGCCTGGAGTTTCCGCTGATCTTTCTGGGTGGCCTGGAAGAGGGCTTGTTTCCCCACTCGCGGACTTTTCTGCAGCCTGACGATATCGAAGAAGAGCGCCGGCTTTGCTATGTGGGCATGACGCGGGCGATGGATACGCTGATTATCACTCGCGCAGTTTACCGCCGGCGGTATGGCACGGATCTGCCCGAGGCCAGCATTCCGTCACGGTTTTTGGAGGAGATTCCGGTTGAACTGGTGGAGGATTTGGGATCGTCGAGACGGGGCCGGAGAGGTCGTGTGGCAGCGGGCGACTCGGCCGGGTTCGGGAATGCGCGGGCGGGTCGCCCGCGACCACACGGACAAGAACCCACGCATTACGCGTACGAAGATGAGGATCAGAGCGCGGTGTGGAGCGGGCAGCAGAGGCCGCGCACTCCTCCGGCAGCGTCTTATTCGGGCAAGTCCTACAACTCGATTGAGAACATTGCCGACTTCTTTGCTTCGAGAGGAAAGAGATTCAGCGTCCCCAAACTGCCGGTGGAGGAGCCGAAAGGCAAGAAGGGGTTTCGGCCCGGGCAGAAGGTTCGACATCCGAAATATGGCGAAGGCACGGTCTACCAGCGCGAAGGGGAAGGTGAAGATGCCAAGATTACGGTACAATTCCCTCGCTTCGGTTTGAAGAAGCTGGTGGAGAAGTATGCGCAGCTGGAGGGAGTCAGCTCTTAGCCATTAGCTCTTAGCTTTTAGCTAGATCGGAAGTCGAAACGTTTTCGCTAAAGGCTAAGAGCTAGGAGCTAAAAGCTCATTTTTAAGGAGAATCAAACAGCACTCATGGCAAACACAAGCACACTGAGCAAAGAAGAACGCAAGAAGACCAAACGCGCGTCGCGCAAGAAGCGCAAGACGGACAATCCGCTGAAACCCCGCGAATACGCGCGCGGTTCGGCCAAGCGCAAAGTAAAGAAGATGGCGCGCGGTACGGCGAAGCGGTAAAAGGGCACCCGGCGTACAGCACATGGCACGTGGCCGCGAACTGGCCGGGTGCCATGTGCGATGGCCAACTGTCCCAGGAGACCAAAACCTTTGGCACAAGCACCAACGGCCTACACTTCTGACCACCAACTGCTCTGCTGCAAGTCCATCGACAAACTGATTGCGGAAGCCGACGAGCCCGGCCATCGCCTGAAGAAGTCTCTCGGTCCGTGGTCGCTGACCGCGCTGGGGATTGGCGCGATCATCGGCTCGGGGATATTCGTCCTCACCGGCACGGCCGCCGCGGGCGAACATTTCTCCGCTCCCTCGATCCTGCATGCCCAGGTTTTGGATCTCATCTCCAACTTCCTGCGCACGGGGAGCACGGCGGGTGCGCTGATGCACGGGCGCCCGCCGGCAGGGCCTTCGATTGCGATTTCGTTTCTGCTGGTTGCTGTCGCATGCAGTTTTGCCGGCCTGTGCTATGCCGAGCTGGCATCGATGATTCCGATCGCCGGCAGCGCCTACACATATTCGTACGCGACCCTAGGCGAAATTTTTGCCTGGATCATCGGCTGGGATTTGATCCTGGAATATGTAGTGAGCAATGTGGCGGTCGCGGTGGGTTTCAGCGGATACGCCAAAGCGCAACTGGCGGCTTTCGGTTTGAACCTGCCCAACGAGTGGGCGAGCCCGGTGTGGGCTTCGGGACACTGGACCGGAGCTTATTTCAATGTGCCCGGCTTCCTCATTGTTTTTATTCTGACGCTATTACTGGTACGCGGAGTGAAGGAATCTGCTGGCGCCAACAATGTGATGGTGATGATCAAGATCGGCGCGATTCTCACCTTTCTGGTGGTGGGCGGAATGCTGGTTAATAAGGCCAACTGGACGCCGTTTGCCCCGTCAGGATTTGCTGGAATCGTGACCGGCGGCGCCATCGTATTCTTCACCTACATCGGATTCGATTCCGTTTCGACCGCGGCGGAAGAATGCAAGACGCCGCAACGTGACCTGCCCTTTGGCATCATCGCGTCGCTGATTATCTGCACGATTTTGTATGTTGGGGTTGCGATCGTTCTGTTGGGTATGATGAAGTACACGACTTTCGTTTCGGGCGAAGCCGCCGAAGCGCCAGTGGCCTACGCGCTGAAGTATCTGGGAGCGCATCCCTTCTTCCGGTCGGTAATCGTCGTGGGCGCGCTCACCGGAATGATTTCGTCGCTGCTGGTGTTTCAGTATGGACAGGCACGTATCTGGTATGCCATGTCGCGCGACGGACTTTTGCCCAAGCTTTTTTCGGTGGTGCATCCCAAGTACAAGACTCCTTACTGGTCGACGTGGATCGCTTGTTTCGCGGTGGGAATCCCGGCTGGGCTGGTAGATATCGGAGATGCCGCCGATCTTTCCAATATCGGAACGCTGTTCGCCTTTGTACTGGTTTCGCTGGGCGTAATTTTTCTGCGGCGCCGGCAGCCCGATCGTCCGCGCGCGTTTCGGGTGCCGTTTGTTCCGTGGTTTCCGTTGATCTCAGTGGTGCTGTGTGGTGGGCTGATGACCGGGCTTACGGTGATTACGTGGCTGCGGTTCTTTATCTGGCTCGCGCTAGGGTTGGCGATTTATATTTTTTACAGCCGGCATCACAGCGAGTTTTGCAGGACGCGGAGGCCTTGAGCTCCGGATTGAAGATTTAAGATTGCGAGGTTCTTTCGCTCCTTCGGAGCTTGCTCGGTTTCGCTTTCGTCCCCAGGGCTTGCGCCCTGGGCTTTATTCTTTGCGCCGCTTCGCGGCTCGGCGTTTCGAGACTTGATGTCGAGGAATTCCGAGGTTTAGCTTCAGCCCAAAAGTTCTCCCGTTCATCTGACATCTATTCACCTGCAAAATCTGTCTCTTCAATCTACAATCTAGGGATGGCATCTCAGCCGAGTTCGTTTATTGTCACTTTGCCCAAGGCTGAGTTGCATCTCCATCTTGAGGGCGCCATCGATCCTACGACCCTGCTTGAATTGCGGCAGCGGCATGGCAAAAGCAGCACGCTGGCTGAGATTGAACAGCTTTACAGTTACCAGGATTTCAACGGCTTCCTGATGGCCTTCAAGGCCGTGACCGAAGACCTGCAGACCGCGGGCGACTATGAGCTCATCACTTACCGGCTGATGGAAAGACTGAAAGCGCAGAATGTGCTGCACGCCGAGGTATATGTCTCCGTAGGAGTATGTTTGTGGCGCAAGCAGAATTTTGACGCGCTGTTCGAGGGCATGGAACGCGGACGCGAAAAGGGAGAGCGCGACTTTGGCGTTTCCCTGCTATGGATCTTCGATGCGGTACGGCAGTTCGGCGCGGCTGCGGCTCGGGAAGTCTTCGAAGTTGCGGTGCGGCACCGGGAGCGCAAAGTCGTGGGGATCGGCATGGGCGGAGACGAACAAAAAGGGCCGCCCGAACTATTCCGCGACGCCTATGCTTACGCCGCCGAAAACGGGCTGCATCTGACCGCGCATGCGGGGGAGAATGCGGGGCCTGAATCCATTTGGGGCGCGCTTAATCTTCGCGCAGAACGTATCGGGCACGGACTTACCTCGGCGCAGGATCCAGAACTGGTGGAAGAGCTGGCTACGCGCCAAGTCCCGATCGAGATCTGCATTACCAGCAACCTGCGGACGGGAGCTTGTTCAGGGTTGAACTCCCACCCGGTCCGCCAGTATTTTGATCAGGGAATCATGATCACGCTCAACACTGACGATCCCGCGATGTTTCGTACGTCACTGTCGCGGGAGTATCAGCTGGCCCAGCAGTCGTTCGGGTTTACGGAAGAACATTTGCGAGAGCTGGCACGGAATTCCTTCGAAGCCTCTTTTCTTCCCGCGGAAAAAAAGCTGACGTTCCTGAATTTGTTTGACGCGGCGGCGGCCCACACTTAGGCTTTCCTGACTGCTCGTCTGGGAGCCTTGGGGCATGAAAGCACTATTGGCCGTCTGGCTGTGCCTGACCACTCTCCTGTGGGCCACACCGAAGACCCCAACCCATGTTCTGATATTCACCAACGTCAATGTGGTGAATATGCAGAATGGCGTGATTGCTCACGGCATGACCGTGGTGATCAAGCAGGGCCGAATCACCGGACTGGCCAAGGTGGGTTTCGTCGCCCAGGGTCCTGAGATTCAGATCGTTAACGCCGACGGGAAATACATGATCCCCGGGCTGTGGGACATGCACGTGCACAGCGCCTTTGTTTCCCCGGCGTGGGACGAGAAGGTGATCTATCCGCTTTACATTGCCAATGGCATCACCGGCGTGCGCGACATGGGTGGCGATCCCGACGTACTGGAGAGCCGGAGGCGCCGGATCGACAGCGGCGAGCTGCTCGGCCCGCATCTGATTCTGGCGGGCCCGTTTCTGGCGAGCGGCAAGAGCGACCGCCAGACCATCGGCGTGAACTCTCCGGAAGAGGGACGCCAGGCAGTGGACGCGATCAAGAAGCGTGGCCTGGACTTTGTGAAGGTTCTGTCCGTGTCCCGCGAGTCCTATTTTGCAATTGCCGACGAATCTGCAAAGCAGAACATTTCGTTCGTTGGTCACGTTCCGCATTCCGTGAGCGTCCGCGAGGCTGCGGCGGCGGGACAGAAGAGCATTGAGCACTTGACGGGAGTTCTGCTGGCCTGCTCTTCCCGCGAGGATGAGCTTCGCGCCCAGGGTCTCGCTGCGCTGGCAAGGCGCGATTACGCGGCATACCGAGCGATTGGGGCGCAGATTATTTCCAGCTACGATCCCGGCAAGGCCAGCGCTTTATTTGTACAGCTGGCGAAGAGCAATACCTGGCAGGTGCCGACGCTGGTGTGGACCGAGAGCAATAGCCGCCTTGACGATCCGGAGCTGACCTCGGACCCTCGCCTCAAGTATGTGCCCGTATCGGCGCGGCGGGAGTGGGATCCGGCGAAGCTCGTGGGAAGCACTTCGCCGGAAGAATTGGCCGCTCTAAAATCTGAAGCGGCGCGCGACCTCGAGCTGGTGGCGGCGATGCGCGGCGCCGGGGTGCGTTTTATGGCAGGCAGCGATGGGCCCGATCCTTACGTTTTTCCCGGCTTCAGTCTGCACGAAGAGCTGGAGTGGCTGGTGAAAAGCGGTTTCAGCCCTTTGCAGTCACTACAGGCGGCCACTCTGAATCCGGCGCTGTTTCTAGCCAAATCGGACAAATACGGGGCGGTGGAGGTGGATCATGCGGCCGATCTGCTGTTGCTGGAGGCAAATCCGCTGGACGACATCCGCAACACGCGCAGGATTTTTGGTGTCGTCGAGGGCGGCAAATATTATTCTCGCCGGGAACTGGACACGATGCTGCAGCAAGTCGAGAAACTGGCTGCCCAGGAGTAAATAGAAACTTGATCCAATGACCCAGCACATCGGCATTGTCGCTTGCAGCGCGGAGGGAGCAGCGCTCTGTTATCGCACCATCGCCATTGAAGGCGCCCATATACTCGGGACCCACGATCATCCCGAAGTCTC
Source organism: Terriglobia bacterium (assembly GCA_963822555.1). Lineage (GTDB taxonomy): Bacteria > Acidobacteriota > Terriglobia > Terriglobales > Acidobacteriaceae > JAIQFF01. The sequence goes on along the minus strand of CAWGHY010000001.1, from coordinate 913,306 downwards.
GATGCATACTCATCCATTGGTTCGATACATGAATTGCATTTACGACGACAACTGGCAGGGCGTCGCCGAGCTGATGCTCTCGTCGGCGGAGAAGCTGGCCAAGGGCGGCGCCGATTTCCTGATCTGCCCTGACAATACCATCCATCAGGCCTTCGAGCTGGTCGAGCCACGGTCGCCGCTGCCCTGGCTGCACATCGCCGAGGAGGTTGCAAGCGAGGCCCGGCGCAGTCACTTCAAGCGCCTGGGCGTTCTCGGCACGCGTTACCTTATGGAAGGTCCTGTATATCCGGAGAAGTTGAGGGCGGCCGGCCTCGAATACCGCACTCCGGACGCACCCGCGCGGGAAGAAATCAATCGCATCATCTTCCAAGAATTGGTTAGCGCCCAGTTCACACCGCCTTCGCTCGCATATTTTCAGGAAGTGATCAGGACACTGGCTGACCAGGGTTGGGATGCGGTGGTCCTGGGCTGCACCGAAATCCCGCTGCTGGTCACGCCCGATTCATCGCCGCTGCCAACGCTGGATTCGACTCGCCTGCTGGCGAGAGCGGCGGTAAGGAGAGCTGTCGTTAGTTAGGTTTCTGGTTTCCAGTTTCTGGTTTCAAACCCAGAAGCTGGAGACTCGCAACCAAACTGCGTCTTGCGATCGCCAAGTTTATGTTTTTGATACGGAAGGAAACCAGAAACTGAGTTTCTGAAGTTCCATGTCATGCCCCTGAAATTTCGACGTCTACCGGCCAGCTTCGCGATCTGCCGCCTACCGGCGGACGCTGCTGCCTCGGAACTACCCGCAACCTCGGTTTTCGCTTCGGTCACGCGGACTGCCGAAGAGTTGTCGATCGTTTGCCCCACCGACCAGGCGCCCGCGAACGCGAAATGTGAATCTCCCTGGACCTGCTTCAAGCTGGAGGGTCCGTTTCCATTCGCGCTCACCGGAGTGCTGGCCTCATTTATCGATCCGCTGGCGCAACACGGCGTGCCCATCTTTGCGGTCTCCACATTCGACACCGATTACGTATTGGTCAAGGAAGAGCATGTGGCTGCCGCGCTGGAGGCTTTGCGGGCTGCGGGGCATGAGCTGATTTCCTGATTGGGTTGGGGGAGAATGGGCCCCGGAGCTGGATGAAAACCAGTTTCTAGCTGGTAGTTCCCGGTTCTCAGTGGAGGGTTCCGCTTACAGCATTCTCCATTCACTCCGGGAATCGCCCCGAACGCTGCGCAAACGGTGCACTTCGGTCTTGTGTATGGTCTAATTAACTAGTAATTATGGCTTCTGCTGGAACCAACTTGCGCCGCCGTTTGAAGGCGCTCCACCGCAATTTGCGGGGGGCGCGCATGATCGCGGGCGCGTTCGCCTCCACCGACCATCCTTTGCTGGCGCACATCATTCCCACCCGGCGCTGCAATCTGGCTTGTGAGTACTGCAACGAGTACGACGATTTTTCGAAGCCGGTCCCGACGGAAGCTATGTATCAGCGGGTGGACAAGCTGGCTGCCCTGGGAACATCGGTCATCACCATCAGCGGCGGCGAACCGCTGCTTCATCCGGAACTGGACGAGATCATCCACCGCATTCGCAAACGGGGAATGATCGCGGGGATAATCACGAATGGCTATCTACTGGTAGCGGAGCGTATTCAGCGCCTCAACCGGGCTGGACTCGAGTGGCTGCAAATCTCGATCGACAACGTGACCCCGGACGAAGTCTCGAAAAAAAGCCTGAAGGTGCTGGACAAGAAGCTGGAGTTGCTCGCCGAACATGCCGACTTCCATGTGAACATCAATTCCGTCGTGGGCGGCGGGGTGAAGAATCCGCAGGACGCGCTCACCATCGGCAAGAGGGCCCTGGGCCTGGGGTTCAGCTCGACCATCGGCATTATTCACGACGGCTCCGGCCAGTTGCAGCCGCTGAATGACGAAGAGCGCATGGTTTACAACGAGATGAAGGCGATGGAGAAGAGCAGCTTCACTCGCATCAACGGCTTCCAGGACAATATTGCGCAAGGCCGTCCCAACCAGTGGCGCTGCCGCGCCGGCGCGCGCTATCTCTACATTTGCGAAGATGGCCTGGTGCACTACTGCTCGCAGCAGCGCGGTTATCCCGGCATCCCGCTCGAGAAGTACACCCTCGAAGATATTCGCCGCGAGTATCTGTCGGAGAAGGGTTGCGCTCCCAACTGTACGGTCTCCTGTGTGCATCAGGTATCTGTCTTCGACTCGTGGCGCGCGCCGCAGTTGGCGGCGCCGGCTGGTATGGCTCCCCAAGCCAACGACCTGATTCAGATCCGGTAAGCCCGCGTCCGGACGCTTCGCGAATTTCTTGCATTGAACCCTCCAATTCTCTATATATTGTTGCGAACCGATCGCACGCTATGAATAAGAGACAGTTCCTGAAAACTTCTGGCGCTCTCATGATGGGGAATTTTTTTTCGCGCCTGGTAACAGGTCAACAATCCTCCGCGCCGCGAACCAATTGGGCGGGCAACTACCAGTACAGTACCGACCGGTTGCTGCTGCCCAAATCGGTTGAGGAAGTTCAGCAGGCGGTGAAGAGCGGCAAGAAGATGCGGGCGCTGGGCGCGCGCCATTCTTTCAATGGGATCGCCGACAGCAAAGATACCCAAATCTCGCTGAAGCTTCTCGACCAAATGACGCTGGACGCGAAGGCACGCACCGTCACCGTCGGTGCGGGCGTCACCTATGGCCGGCTGGCTCCATACATCGATAGCCAGGGGTTTGCCGTCCATAACCTGGCTTCGTTGCCGCATGTTTCGGTGGCGGGCGCATGTGCCACGGCGACTCATGGCTCGGGCAGCAAGAATGGAAACCTGTCGACGGCTGTGGCCGGCATGGAGATGGTCACGGCGGATGGCGAGGTGGTGAACCTGTCGCGGCAAAAAGATGGCGAACGGTTCGCCGGAATGGTAGTTGCTCTCGGCGGACTGGGCATCGTCACCAAAGTCACGCTGGATGTGGAACCAACATTCCAAGTAAGGCAAGTGGTCTACGAAAATCTGTCGCTGGCGCAACTGGAGCATCATCTCGACGATATTTTCGCCAGCGCTTACAGTGTGAGCTTATTTACCGATTGGCAGAATCACCGGGCTACCGAAGTGTGGGTGAAGCACCGGGTAGAACCAGGCGAGAAGTTCGAATTCGCGCCCGAGTTTTATGGGGCGAAATTGGCCACCCAGAAGCTGCATCCTGTGGCGGGGCACTCGGCGGAAAGTTGCACCGAGCAGATGGGCATTCCGGGGCCGTGGTATGAGCGGCTGCCGCATTTCCGCATGAACTTTACACCCAGCAGCGGCGCGGAGTTGCAAACCGAATATTTTGTTCCGCGCAATCGCGGATATGAAGCCATTCTGGCGGTCGAAAAACTTCACGAGCGGATCAGCCCCCTTCTCTTCATTACGGAATTGCGTACGATCGCTGCGGACAATCTGTGGATGAGTCCGTGTTATCAGCAGCCTTCCATGACGATCCACTTTACGTGGAAGCCGGAATGGCCTGCGGTCAGGGAGTTGCTGCCGGCGATTGAGGAGCAGTTGGCGCCCTTTGGGGTACGGCCGCACTGGGCCAAGCTTTTTACCATTCCGCCGGCGCGAGTGCAGGCGCAGTATGCGAGGTTGGCGGATTATCGTGGGCTTCTGAAGGACTACGATCCAAACGGGAAATTTCGCAATGAGTTCTTGAATATGAATATTTATGGTGGGTGACGGATTCTACGAATCTCCAACTCCCGTGACGATCATAGGGGTCCTTCGACTCCACCAGCCCATTCGCGAGCGAATGGGCTGCCTACGCTCAGGATGACATAGGTTCAATATTTGTCGTTCAGGTATTTACCCACTTCATTCTGCAACTGGCCGTAGTCGTCGTGGATGGTTGTCCGCAAGGCGCTCTCGGTGGAATTCCCTTCAGCCAGACGTTGCAGGATGCGTTGGAGATCGCTTGTGCCCTGGGTGTCGATGATAAATTGCACGGCTGCCAGGGACTCGTCATAAGCCAGAACCGCTTCCAGTGGAGAGAAGCGCATGAAGCTGCCTTCGAGCGCATTGTAGGGAATTTCCTGTTGCGCCTTGAAGAGTTCAGCCAGGCGGCGTCCGTGCGACGACAAGGATTTCGGCTCCATGGCCTGGGCAATGCCTTCGTTCAACCACTGCGGGCAGCGTCCGCCGGATAGCTGATTGATGAAGGAATGCGCGAGTTCGTGTTTCAGCACGCGCGAGAGCTCGGGCGTGACGGAACTCATGCCGTTGATCGGGATGCGCAGTTTGCCGTCGTTGACCGCGCCCGCCCATGACGGCGACTGGGTGACATCGAAGAAGGCCTGGTCGGTATAGAGGATCACCGCGATGCTTCCCCGCGGGGCCACGCCGAGATCGCGTACCAGGTCGTTGTAATGCGACTCCAGTACGGAAACCAGGTCGCGACGCAATGATTCTGGCGTCTGGCGGCCTTCGTATTTCAAAGTGAAGTGGCTGGTTTCGTTTTGCGTGTAATCCGATTCCGCCGTGGCATCACGCTCCGCCTTCTCCAGGTATTTCTGCACCTGCGCATCCGGGCGAAGTTCCAAAGATCGTTTCCAGCTGCGGATCGCATCCTTGTTGCGATCGCTGGCATACTGCGCATAACCCAGGATGGCCAGCGTATCGGGCGAATCGGGCGCGATGCGAACGGCGCGTTCCGCATAAGGCAGGGCCTCAACCGCGTTCCCTGTCCGCAGCAGCAGCGCAACGTAATAATTCAGGATGGTAGGGTTCTGGCCTTCAAAACGCAGAGCGGTTTCAAAGTAAGTCCGGGCCTTGCTGAAAGTCGTCTGCTCCATCTCATGCTTGCCCGCGATGAAATATGCGGCGGCGGTAACGCGCGCGTTGCCTTTCTGCTCGATCGCAGCCAGCGTATCGGGATCGACTTTACCGTCGTGGATAATCTTGTCGCTGACTTCCGGTTCGCCTTTCAATTCGTCGGCCGGCGTAAATGTGGGGACATCCTTGGGGTCCTTGCCGCCCGCGCTCGAGGCTCGTTCCGGCGGGACTCCTCCGGCTTCGACGCGGTCGACCATCGATTTCGGAATTGCGTATGAATCTTCTCCCACTTCATACTCAAGGTGGGAGCCGTTTTCGTGGACCTGGTCGGCGTAGATGGTGCGGCCGTTTTTCAGGTGGATCACTTCCGCAGAAGCGCGGAGCGCACCCGGAAACAGGGCCGATAAGAGTAGGAAGATGACAGATGCCCGCACTATGGCGCATTCTAGCAACAGGGGTGAAGCCCGGCCTACGTGACCAAGGTAATCAGAATTCTTCCCGCAAATGTTTCGGCGGCGTTCTTGCTGGCGCTCACTTTGTTTGCGCCACCTTCCGGCAAAGCACAGGCGGCTTCTCCGACGCAGCCGGATCATTCCGCGGAAGCTTTGTACTCGCAGCTGCAGGCCGTGGGTCTCGACAAGTCGCGCGTCTATAACATCCGCGAAGTGACTCTCGACCGCGCCGCCTTCCACATCACCTTCGACGATGGCACCATCGCGTTCACGGAAGATGTCGCCGGCCACGTTACCGGAGCTTTTTTCGAGGGCGAGGGCGAAGTGCTGCTGGCCCCTGATGCGCAGGCGGAACGGGCCTCGATGATGCTCTTTACCGGGGCGGCCATCCTGGAAGAAAAATTCGTTACCGGATACTTTCGCTTTAACGACGACACCTTCGCTGAATTGCAACCCGCGCTTCGCGCCACTGGCAACTCCCAGGAGTTTGTTTCGCAGTGGGACTCAGCCGCCCGCAACCTGGCCCAGTTTGATGCCTTGCGGCTGCTGCTCAGCTTCAGCAATTCCCTGCCAGCACCGGGTCAGCAAGGATCGACGGGGCCAGTGTCAAAAGGCCGAGCTGACGACGATCGCATGCTGCATGCGCGCCTTCAGGGACGTACGCTCGGAACCTTCGATCTGTATTTCGACTCGCTCGCCGAGGAGCAGATCTGGGCGGGCCAGCAGAAGACAGTCGAAGGAGAGAGTTATTACGACGTGTGGAGCGCGTTCACCCTGGGACATCCGGGTGGCCGGTCGGGCGATGCCGCGGGTGCGATGGGAGAAGAAGCCAAACCGGAGGCTGTGAGTGTTTCGCAATATAAGATCCAGGCAAAAGTGGCGCCGCCCACCCGGCTCGATGCCGATGCAACCCTGCAACTTGACGTTCGGCAGGCAGGCCAACGGGCTGTGCTTTTCGAGTTGTCAGGGTCCCTGCAGGTGAGCAAAGTTGAAGCGGATGGACACCCCGTGGAGTTCATTCATAACCCTGCGCTCGAGGGCACGCAGGTGGCGCGGCGGCGCAATGATCTGATCGCTGTCATCTTTCCCCAGCCGCTTCAAGCCGGTCAGCAGATTAGTTTGCATTTCGTCTATGGGGGAGACGTGCTCTCCGAGGCCGGAGCCGGATTGCTCTATGTCGGGAGCCGGGGCACCTGGTATCCCAATCGCGGATTGGAGATGACACGCTTTGATTTGCAGTTTCGCTATCCCGCCGGCTGGACTCTGCTCGCCACCGGCAAACGAGTCGAGGGTGCGCCGGCGGATTTGCCGCCGGGCGAACAATTCGGCCATTGGGTTTCTGATCGTCCCATGCCGATTGCTGGATTCAACCTGGGTAAATACGTGCGGGTAACAGCCCCCGCCGGTGGCGTTGCAGTAGAAGCGTACGCCAGCCCGGGAGTGGAACGATCGTTCCCGCAGGGCTTCTCGGAGGCTTTGGCGCCAACACCCCCGAATCCCTTTCAATTGCGCCGGCAGCCTGAACAGATCGCGGTGACGGCGCCGCCACCTTCTCCGGCGCGCAACGCCCAAGCCGTGGCAAATTCGTGTGCCCGGGCCATCGACTTCTTCGCGCAACGCTTCGGACCGTACCCGTACAGCAGCCTGGCTCTGACCCAGATGCCCGGCCTGGTGAGCCAGGGCTGGCCATCGCTTATTTTTCTTTCCAGCTTTTCCTTTCTTACGCCCACGGAGAAGGCGCAGCTGCACATGAGTAATGTGGCGGCGATCCTGAGCGAAAACGTGGTAGCGCATGAGACCGCCCATCAATGGTGGGGCGATCTGTTGTCGTGGAAGAGCTATCGCGACCAGTGGCTGTTCGAAGCTTTGGCGAATTACAGCGCGTTGATGCTGCTGGAGTCAGAATCTCCGGCAAAGTTTCGCCTGGTGATGGAAAAATACCGCGAGGATTTGCTGGCGAAAAACAAGGAGGGTTCGCCGCTTGCGGACGCGGGGCCGGTCACCTTCGGTACCCGGCTCAATTGCTCTCATTTCCCTGCCGGATACGATGCCATCAGTTACGGTCGCGGCACCTGGCTCTTCCACATGCTGCGAACCATGCTGCGCGATGCGGAGCGGAGCCGCGCCGGCCGGGCCGCAAACTTGTCGGAGGCACAGGCCGATGCACCGTTTCTACACGCACTCGCCAAGGCCCGGGAACGGTTTCAGGAACGAGCGATCAATACTCGCGAGTTTCTACAAGTCTTTGAAGAAGAATTGCCACCTTCGCTACGCTACGAGGGTGCCAAATCGCTGGACTGGTTCTATGACGGATGGATAAACGGAATCGCCCTGCCCCATCTGGAGTTGCAAGCGGTGAAATTTGCCCAAAAGGAAAGAAACTCCGCGGTAAGCGGCACGATTGTTCAGAAGGACGCGCCCCAGGAGCTGGTGACCGTGGTCCCGGTCTACGCCGTGATCGCGGGCAAGAACGTGCTCTTAGGCCAGGTATTTGCTGACGGCCCGGAGACCAACTTTCATCTAACGGCGCCGCTGGGCACACGAAAGATCGTACTCGATCCTTACCAGACACTTCTGACTCGCCCCTGAGGTTGAAGGGGGGCGCAAGCGTCCACGCCCGGCAGGGCGCGTTACACAGGCGCTCCCGAAAACGGCCGAGCCCTCCCGAAACGAAATCGCACATCGCGTTCCCTGGCCGAACATTTTCGCAGATGCAGCCTGCGTCTTGTAACTACCGGCTTATCAAGCCACCGCTGAGCAGAACTGTGTCATCCGATGTGGAAGCTCAAATGCACAGCTAATGCGGGGGGTGAAACGTGCGTCTGGCAAATCGCGGCCATTTCAGCTCTTCCGCAAAAGCATTCGATCCCTGCGTCGTGACCATCCTGTTGGTGGAAGACGAAAATCTGGTGCGCGACGCGGCTGGCGAGATTTTGCGCTCGGCGGGCTACCGCGTGCTAGCGGCGCAAAACGCAGCGGACGCACTCCAAACCTTTTGCGGCCACCCGGAAGAAGTGCAGCTTTTGCTCACGGATGTGGTCTTGCCCGACCGGAATGGCTGCGATCTGGCGCGTGACCTGATGGCTGTCAGTGACCATGTAAAAGCCATCTTCATTTCGGGATATCCGGAAAATTCCATCACCAGAAAAGGCCTGCCATGCCCTGGCTGGTTCTATTTGCCGAAGCCGTTCTCGGCTGGGCTGCTGCTGCAGAGAGTTAAAGAAGTTCTGAGTTGTGAGGCCATGGAGAAAGGATGAACCCAGGAGCAAGTTGTCTTTCTTGCTCGACGGCTTTACTGTGCGCCACCTGCCGCTCCCTGCGCAATTTCGGGGGGCGGCGCTTCTGGCTCAATTCCGCCAGCCGAGCACGCAACCGGATGACGGCCATCGAGTGGATCTGCGAGACCCGGGACTCTCCCAGTCCCAAGATGAGTCCGGCTTCCTTCATGGTCAGTTCCTCGTAGTAATAGAGGGACAGCACCTGGCGCTCTCTTTCCGGCAACTCGGCAATGGCTCGGCTCAAGAGATGGGTCATCTCCGAGCGCAAACAGATAAACAGTGGAGTCTCTTCACTGTCGTCCGGCAGATATTCGCACAAGTCCTGTTCGTGTCCGTCGAGCGGCGATTCCACGCGCAGGCTGCCCACTTCAAGGCCGGAGATTTCTCCCAATAGTGACTGCAGACTGCGCAAGGAAATGCCCAGTTCCGCCGCCAGTTCAATTTCGCTGGGACTGTGTCCCAAGGTTGAACGCAGAGTGTTGTGGGCTTCCTCCAAACGTCGTGCCTTGCGCCGCAGATCGCGGGGGCTCCAGTCCATTTCCCGCAAGCTGTCGAGAATCGCACCGCGGATGCGGAACTTGGCGTAGGAACTAAACTGAACGTGTTTGCTGCCGTCGAACTTGTGGAGGGCATCGATCAGCCCGACCACGCCAGCGTGAACCATATCTTCGAGCAGCACATGGCGCGGCAGCCGTTCATGAATACGGCGCGCAATGTAGCGGACCTGCGGTAACTGCTCCAGCAGCAGACGTTCGCGCTCATCGGCGTCCCGCCAGCCGGTATCGGACATGTACCGATTCAAGGCCGCGGAGTTCAGAAGGAGATTAGTAGAAGATTAAAGACAGCTGTTGCCGACAGATCGTTTCCAGTTTCGGCACGAGTCTTGTTATGGGAACGATCTGCACCCGGCATCGGCGCCGAAAATGGAAGGATACGAGATGGCAGGGCAACCAGTGAGGAGGCAGAGATTATTCGGCGAGATGTCGCAAAAGATTTACCGCTACGCTCAGAGTCCGGCCCTCGCGCTCGACGTTCAGACTTCCACCGGCTCCCTCAAAGATGGCGCGTGCGATGCCAAGTCCCAGGCGTTGCAAGATTTCCTGATCTGAATTGGGGGATGGGGATGGGTCACGGAGGCTTTCGCGGGAGACGATGAGATCCAGCATTACTTCCGCTCCTCCCGCCGTGAGCTCAATTTTGAGTGCGGCCGCCGGGCTGCCCCAGCTAATCACAAAGGCAACCAGATGAAACAATCCCCGGCGTAACCGGGGCGCGTCGAACCAGACCGGGCAGGGGGGTCCCGGGAAATAGCAAACCTGGACGCCGGCAGACTCGGCTATCGGCATGAGGTCGCCGACTGTGTCCGCAAGCGCGATTTGCAGTTCGAGAACTTCGCCATCGTCGCCCGTCTGTCCGGCGTCAAACAGTTCCCGAATGGCGGTTGCGAGCGATGCGACCTTTTCGGCCTGGGACAGGGCCTGGCTCGCGATCGCGCGATATTGCTCCGCGGTGGGAGTCTGGAGCAGGGCTAGTTCCAGCGAGCAACACAGAGTGGTCAGGGGCTGGCTGAGCTGGTGAAACAAGTCGGAGACCAGCTGGCGAGATTCGTATTCCGCCGAAGGCGCAGGATTTGCCGTCGCGATCAGCTTCATGATTCGGGGGCCGTTCCTGCGGCGGGTCCGGGGTTCGAGCGGGAGCTCAATTCGTAACCCACACCCCGGATGGTGTGAATCAAAGGCTTGCCGTAGCCGTCATCCACTTTGCGGCGCAGGTAGTTGACGTACACATCCACCACGTTGGTGCAGGTATCGAAGGATAGATTCCAGACATGCTCGATGATCATCGCCCGGGTGATGCGCCGGCCGGCATTGCGCATGAGATATTCCAGCAGGCAGAACTCCTTCGAGGTCAGATCGATGCGGCGGCCGGCCCGTTCCACGCGGCGTTCCACCCGGTCCAGCTTCAAGTCATCCACGGCCAGAACCGATTCGGCCGGCAGGTGGCTACGCCGCATTAATGCCCGGATGCGGGCCGACAGCTCGGTGAAGGAGAAGGGCTTGCCTAAATAGTCGTCCGCCCCCAGATCCAGACATAGCACCCGGTCTTCCACCCGGGTGCGCCCGGTCAACACCAGAATCGGCATGCTGGGTTTGCGGGTGCGCAGAAAACGCAGGATGGCTACGCCATCGAGTCGCGGCAGGTTGAGGTCAAGCACCACCAGGTCGAAATCCAGCTCTCCGGCCATGGCTCGCGCCTGCTCGCCATCGCTTGAAAGGTCGACGGCGTAGTGCTCGGACTCCAACCCTTTTTTTACGAAGCTGGCCAGCGCAGTATCGTCTTCCGCGACTAGAATTCGCATAAGATCAATCTAATTTGGACTATCCTGATTCTTAGTCAGAAGGCGGGCTGGAGCAAGAGATTCGGCACTAATCGAAGGGTCAGGGCTTCCGCGAAGAGGACCGGTGCCGAAAAGGAGCGAGGCAACTAGCTGGCTGAGCCGGGACTGATGGTTCCTGGAATCTGTACGGTCACTGACGTGCACGCTCAGCTTCGTAGATAATGCAGGAAATCATCACAATTGATGTGCGCGGAAAGGATTCGCTCGGGCGTGAATTTCTGGAGCCCAAAAACGTTTAAGTCCCTGGTCTTGCCGGGTGGCATATTCCTGGTGGCTGCCTGCGTGGTGTTCCAGGGCGCGTTTGGCTCGATTCCTTCTGCCGCAGTCCACTTCTATTTCTATTCGGTCTTCGCGGCTGGCATCCTGCTGGCCTGGCGCTTTCAATCCAGCCGCATCCTGTTCGCGTTGTTGACTGTGTTTCTGGCCCAGCGTGCCCTGGAATTTTTTTCCTCCGGCCGCGCCGTGTCTTCCGGTCCGGGGCGAATTGCGCTCGAGGCGGTGGCTTTTCTTCTGCCGCTGAACTTTATTGCGTTTTCCGTATTTCGCGAACGCGGACTGGTTTTCTCCGCCATCGCACCCCGGCTGGCGCTTCTGTTCTTCGAATCGGTGTTTGTGGCTATCATCTGCCGCCCGGGAACGATCGTCGGTCCGGCGTTTCTACACTCTCACTTTCTCGGCCGCATGGCCTGGACGCCTCTGCCTTCGCTGGCTCTGCTTGCGTTCGTGGCGGCTTTGGCGGTCTTGCTGATACGCCTGGTGCTCTTCCGCAAGCCTACGGAGAGCGGGTTGCTATGGGCGCTGCTGGCGACTTTTCTGGCCTTCCAGGTCGGGGCGGTGGGACCGGCCGCGACCGCTTATCTGGCGACGGCGGGCCTCATTCTGATTAGCTCCATTATCGAAAATTCGTACTTCCTGGCTTACCACGACGAACTGACTGCGCTTCCGGCGCGCCGCGCTTTCAATGACGCTTTGTTGCGTCTCGAAGTACCCTACGCGGTTGCAGTCGTCGACATCGACCACTTCAAGAGTTTCAACGATACCTACGGCCACGAGACCGGCGATCAGGTATTGCGCATGGTGGCGGGAAAACTCGCCAGCGTAACCGGCGGCGGCCGCGCTTACCGGGTGGGGGGGAGGAATTCTCCATCCTGTTTCCCGGAAAGTCCGCCAAAGACGTCATGCCGCATCTGGAATTGCTGCGCTCGGTGATTGAAGTCGCCACCTTCCGCGTGCGCGCGGGCGAGGAGCGCCGGGGTATGGCTCGCACCGCGAAGTCGCTGGCTTCCGATAGTGGAATAGCGGATGCTCAAGATCAGAGCTCTGCCAACGCAGAGGCGCGCAAAGCGGAAAACCAATCGAAGGAGTTTCGCAATCACGAGCGGCGAAGTTCCGAACGCCGGGCTCGACCTCGCCGGCCTCCAGCGCAGCGCAAGAGAGCTCGCGCCATTGACGCCGACCCCGCGAACCAGGAGCTCTCAGTGACGGTCAGTATTGGAGCGGCGGAACCGAATGCCCGTTTCCGCTCGGTCGAGCAGGTGATTCAGGCGGCAGATCAAGCCTTGTACCGGGCCAAACAATCGGGCCGCAATCGAGTAGAGTTTTCATCGCCACCTCGCGCTGCCCGGCTCAAGCGAAATATCGCCTGAGGTGAGGCAGAGTTAGGGGCGCGATTCCTGGGCGCTGATCCAGCTCTCAACCTGAGAGCGCAGGACGCCCAAGGGCAGCGGACCGCTGCCAACCACTTCGTCGTGAAAGGCGCGCAGGTCGAATTTGGCGCCGAGTTTCTGTCGCGCCTCCTCCCGCAATCGCAAAATCTCCAGCTGCCCCAGTTTGTAGGCCAGAGCCTGTCCGGGCCAGGCGATGTAACGATCGACTTCACTCTGCACATTGGGCTCGTCCATCGCGGTGTAGCGATGGAAATATTCAACCATCTGATCCCGCGACCAGCGCTTCTCGTGGACCCCGGTATCGATGACCAGCCGGATGTCTCGCCACATTTCGTTTTCCAGCCTTCCGTAATCGCTGTAGGGATCCTGGTAGAAGCCAATCTCTTTTCCCAGCCGCTCGGAGTACAGCGCCCAGCCTTCGACGAAGGCGGTGTACTCACCGTTCTTGCGAAAAGGCGGCAAATCTTTCAACTCCTGCCCAATGGAGATTTGCAGATGATGTCCGGGGACGCCTTCGTGATAGGCGATGGCCTCAATGTTCAACGTCAGGCGATGCTCGGGATCATATTCGTTCACATTGATGTGCCCGGGACGGGAACCGTCCTGCGCCCCCGGACTGTAGTCGGCGGGCACCGCATTCTTGGCCCGGAACGGATCCATGGGGATGACTTCAAGTTTGTTCTGCGGCAGCCGGCCAAAGAGTTTGGGCAACTGCGCTTCCATCTGATGCGTGTATTTGGTGTACAGGTCGAGCACTTGCTGGCCCGAGGTCGCATAGAACTTGCGATCGTCTTTGATGTGCTGGTTCAGGCTGGCCAAGTTGCTGAATCCCAACTTGTGCGCCAGGGCGAGCATTTCCGCTTCAGTCTCGGCCAGCTGTTTCAACCCGATCTGGTGTATCTCTTCCGGGGTGAGATCGGTTGTAGTCATGCGCCGGATTTCAAAGCGGTATCGTTCTGCGCCATCGGGCAGCGCCCAGACTCCGGGATCGGTGCGACCGTGGGGAGCATACTCATCCCGGACGAAGGCAGCGAACCGGTTGTAGGCGGGAAGCACCTCGCTGCTGATCGCGGCCAGCACGGCGGATCGCAGCCGCTTCTGGTCGGCGACAGAGATGCCGGCGGGAAATTTGTTGATAGGCGCGGCGAAAGGGCTGGCTCCGGCTTTCGTGTCCGCAATTTCCTGGGTTTGAATTGCAACTTTTTCCAGCAGATAGCGCGGCGGCATCAGCCGGTCTTTGATTCCCTGCCGCATGTTTCCGGTTACCTGATCGAGCGCTCGTGGAATTTGGCGCAATCGGGACACATAATCGTCGTAATCCTTCACCGTGGCGAAGGGTGTCAAAGTTACCATCTCGAGCCATCCGAGGTGCGGGCCTTCCATCTGGTTCACCGGCATTTCCCAGGGCTTGAAACGCGCCTCTTCCACATCCTGACGCAGGTTTCGAATCATCAGCTCGCGGCTGAGTGCGTCCTGGGCAGAAAAGCCCGCTGGATTCAGCGCTTCGAAGCGGTCGAGAAACTTGCGCGTCATTTCAAGGTCGGACTGATAAAACTCCGGCGAGCGGTCCTTGAGACGATCGTTGTAGCGGTTGTCCCCGAGTGAGGTCGCCTCTTCCGGGCTGGTGCGCAGTTCGTACTGCCACTGTTCGTCGAACAGGGCGAGCAATTGGGCGCGCCGGGCGCCGACGTCCGCAGGGTTTGCCGCTGCCGGCATTTGTTGCGCAGCCAGCGGAACTGGAATGGGAGGGAGCATGACTGCAATCAACATTGCAAGGCTAAGAGTGCGTGTGACGTTCAAACTCATCGAGGCCTCGTGGACTTCAGTTGTCAGATCCAAGATCTCAGTTCTCAGTCTCAGCAGTTGCATTTCGATGCACAGGACGAACTCTTAAGGGCGAATCACTCCTACCGATCCGTCGACTTGAATTTTAGTGCCATACTTCTGAGACATCTCCTGGACATGCTGCAGAATACGCTGGCTTTGTTCCGGCCCGGCGAGCCGGGGTGTCCCGCTTTCCGTCAACTTCATTCCGTATCCCAGATCAACCGGATACAAACGGATCTCCGCTACCTTGCCATGATCGAACCGGCTTTCAGCAATCATGGCGTCGAACGGCGGTTGTCCCGCAAAACCTAAGGCGTTCGATACGTTGTTCAGGTCAGCGTGAGTGGCCAGTTCGGGATGGATCAACGCATCCGCTAACGCCTTTCGATATTGCTGGTACACGCTTGCCGCCATCGGCTCCTGAATGTCGGCCCAGAAGAAATCTCCCATGCCATAAAAGATCGGTTTGCCTTTGTAGATTTCAATGGGGCCAAGATGATGGATGCCGGTGGCGACGAAAGTGTCGGCCCCGATATCGATGGCCTGGTGGGCAAGATCCTGGACGAAATCCGCGGGCGTATCTTGAAAGTCGTTCTTCGCTTCGGCCTCGGCGCTGGCGGCCGGCTCATGGGAGTGGATACTGACAATCAGAAAATCGGCATGTTGTTTTCCCTGACGTACGGCGCGCAGGATGCCGGAGAGGTCGGTCGGGTCCATCTCGTATTGGAAGCCGAAGCTCTTGCCCAAAAGAAATTTGTTGTTGAGGAGCGAAAGCTGGTCTGGGAGCTGGCTGCTTTTTTCCGCCGGGTAAAGCGCATTGCGCAGACGAACCACCTCGGCCATCTGATCGGGAGAGACCGTGATCGATTTCTTCAAGTTCAGTGCGTTGATACCGGGCCGGGCCGGAGCCGCGTCCTTTGCCGGCTGCGCCTCGCTTCCCGGACGAAAGGTGGACGCCATCGAAACCAGGCCGATCCGTCCTTTGGCGCCTTCGTAATATCCAGCAGCCTGGGCTAGCCCGAGATTTTCGCCGGCGCCGGCATAGCCGATGCCTGCTGCTTCCAGCCAGTGGCTGGTCTCGCGCATGCCTTCCACGCCCCAATCGAGGGCATGATTGTTGGCGCGCGAAACCAGATCAAAGCCCATCTGAGCGAGTTCCCTTGCAACTCCCGGCGCAGCCACCAGAGAGACGTCATCCGGTCCGGGGTAGGGATAGCCGGTGAAGTGCCGCAAATCGAAAATCGAGGTCTCCATGTTTCCGTAGGTGACGTCGGCGCGTTTCAAAATGTCCAGGACGAGTTGGAACGCCGCATCGTGCGCCGCATATTGCAGAAGCGGCCGCGAGATAATGCAATCGCCGACCGTGACCAGGGTGAAGCCGTCCGGCACATTGGTTTCGAGTTCGCGTCCGAGCGGCCGCTTGGGATCGAACTTGGAAGCATCCCTGATTCCGGGATCGACGACGACGGGATCGGATGCAGCGGGTAGGGGCGGCTTGGAGGAATTCTGCGCTACCGCTACACCGACCAGAACAAGCAAAGCGAGAACGCTGCGGGTAGACTTCGGCGAGACCGCCACTGTCGCGAACCGCGGAAACATGCCTTCACCTCGAACCTGGTGACCGATGAAGGGATATCTTACAGAATCACCGCGCGCTCCACTGCCAGATCTTCCGATTTACAGATCCAACGTGGGCGCAGATCAGGCTATTTGCGGCTCCAGAGCTTCAGCGGCCAGCGCCGCGCCTCCGGCAATGCCGGCATCTCCGCCGTAGAAGGCCGCCACTAGCGGAATCTCCTGGCAACGCCGGTTTACACAGCAACTGGGAAGCAGGTCGTGAATTTGGCGGTGGAAGGGTTTCATCAGATCGGCCACGCCTCCTCCCAAAATGATTACGTCGGGCTCGATCAAGTCGATCATGTTGCCCAACCACAAAGATAAAAGCTCAACCGTTTCGCGCAGAGTCTCGGCAGCGATGGTATCGCCCTGCGCATACGCTTCGCCGACCATTTCGGCGGTAACGCTGTTGCGATCTCCATTGGCCAGTTGCAGGAGCACCGACTCCTGTGCTCCTGGCGCACCGAGTTTCGCGCGGGCGCGCTTGGCGATGGCCGGGCCCGCCGCAAAGGCCTCGATGCAACCCGGCTTGCCGCATCCGCAGAGGGGACCGCGATAATCGATGCTGACGTGGCCGCCTTCTCCCGCCGCGCCGGTGCGACCGTGATAGATGCGGCCATCGAACACAATGCCGGTTCCAATGCCGGTCCCCAGGATTGTCAGAAAAACGTTGCGATAGCCGCGCCCGGCGCCCCACAGAACTTCGGCTAACGCCGCTGCATTGGCATCGTTGTCGACTCTCACCGGGACTTTGTACTTCCGCGAAATCTCGTCGGCCAGGGGGAAATCGCGCCAGCAAGGGAGGTTGGGAGGGTTGACGATTACGCCGGTTTTCGGATCGAGCGGGCCGGGGCAGCAAATACCGATTCCGCTCAACGAGCTTTGACAACCGGAACTTGCGGCTTTCGCACACACCTGGTCGATGGCTTTGATTACGGTTGCAAGACCGGCCTCAGGTCCGTCATTGGGCAACATGGGAACGCGGGTGTGATAGCGAATCTCTCCCGTGGGAAGGACCAAGCCCGCAGCGATCTTGCTGCCGCCAATATCGACTCCGATGATGAAGCCCGTTGGGGCCGAGGGTAAAACGGTTTCCATAAATTCCGCTAGGCCGGCTGTCGCACTGGAACTGGCCTGGACCCTTTGAATGCGTAAAAGATGATGTACAAGTAGCAGATCGCCGGCAACACGAACGCGTGGTGAAGTCCGATCATGTCGGCCAGTCGTCCTTGTGCCAGGGGAATCAAGGCGCCGCCGACGATGGCCATAATCAGCAGGCCGGATCCGTCGCCGGTAAGCGGACCGAGTTCGGCGATTCCCAGCGTGAAAATGCTGGGAAACATCACGGAATTAAACAAGCCGACCAGAATAATGCTCCACATGGCCAGGTGACCGTAGGTGAGAATGGAAGTGCAAACCAGCAGACACGCCACCAGTGCGGCGATCCCGAGCACCGTACCGGTGCGGAGTTTTTGCAGGATTGCAGATCCGATGAAACGCCCGACCATGGCTCCGCCCCAGTAATAGGACACATATTTGGCGGCGCTCAGCTCGGAGATGTTGCCGATATTGGCCTGGCTGAAATAGTTGATGAGGTAACTGCCGATTGAAACCTCCGCGCCCACGTAAACGAAAATCCCGAGCGCGCCCAGCACCAGCTGTGGATGCTTCCAAATGCTTTCACCGGGAATTTTGCCATGCTGTTCCGCTCCCGGCAGCGGCGGCAGCTTGAACACGGAGATGGCAACGGCCAGTGCCATCAATGCCAGTCCGATGACCAGGTAAGGCAGTTTGACCGAGGACGCTTCGTGAACGCGATAAGCCTGGTGAGCGGCTCCCGACATCTGCCGCACCACGTCGGCGTTTTCGCGAGTGACGCCCAGAATAAACGCGCCGCCCAACCAGGGAGCGATGGTCGTGCCCAGCGAGTTGAACGCCTGCGCCAGATTCAGACGGCTGGATGCAGTTTCCGGAGGCCCCAACACAGCGACGTAGGGATTCGCCGCCACTTGCAGCGCGGTGATGCCACCCGCCAGCACCATGAGTGCGGCGAGAAAAAGCGGATAAGACGCCGCGCTCGCCGAAGGAATGAACAGGAGCGCGCCCAGTCCCATGATCACAACTCCCACCACCATCGTCTTCTTGTAGCCGACGCGATCGATAAGTTTCGCGGCGGGGATTGAAAAGACAAAATACGCGGTGAAGAAAGCGAACTGGATCAAGCTGGCGCGAGTGTAGTTGAGATCGAAGATCGCCTTTAGATGAGGCACGAGCACGTCATTCAGAACGGTGACAAAACCCCACATGAAGAACAAGGTCGTCACCACGCTTAACGCCGCGCGGTTGGAAGACACAGGGCCGGCCGCCGAAGGGACGGGAGTCTTAAAGCTGGTAATTGCCATGCAGTGCTCGTCTGGCAAGCTTCGTGGCCGCCAGAATACGCAACCCGAGGGCAGCATCATACCACTGGAAGCCCAGCGGTTCGCATCTGTTTATTGTCAGGGTTATCGATTAACTGGCTGGAATCCCGCTTACTTTGTCCTTGACAACCGGGCGCTTTGTAATCCAGACTGCGCCGCGGAGCGGTGTCGGTGGACTGATCGCGGCTCCGTCGCCGCACTCTCATTCGCAACCTCGAAGCCCCGGAACAGGCACTGCGCCGGAAAGCGCCTGCCTTGTGAAGCAGTTCACTCAAGCATCGTGGAACGGATTTCATGAAAACACTTCTCAACATCGCGGCTATTTTTACAGTCACGCTTTCGGCGTGGGCAGCCGGCCAGGAGAAATCCCCAATCGTGATCCTGGCGGAGCCCGGTTTTCCCACGGCAGATTCGGCGGTTGCCGGTCCCGAGCAGCTGGCCAAGTGGATTAGCGGTGCTCAGTTGGCCTCGGTGGAGCAGCTTCGCCAATTGTTGATCGCGCCGGCCACGGCGCTGCTAGTGTTGCCCTACGGCTCCGCGTTTCCTGAGGAGGCCTGGGCGGAGATTAAACAGTTTCTTCAACGCGGAGGGAATCTTCTGGTGCTTGGAGGCCAGCCCTTTACCCGTGCTGCCTATCGCGACCAGGGCGGCTGGAAGTTGCGCGACTACAGCGTGCGCTACACTCGGCCGTTGATGATCGACCAGTACCAGACCACGCCCGGTTCTGATGGATCGGAATTTCAGGCGAATCCTGAGATTCCACTGCACCTGCCCGCGTTTTCGTGGAAGCGGGCGTTCAGCCCCGTCATTCGACTTAGCGCTGTCGATCTCTACAAACGTGGCGGCGCGGCGGGCGCAATCGATGCGCGTCTCGACACACTGGCCTGGGGAGTAAAGCAAGGACGTAAGCTTTCCGCTCCTGCGCTGGTGGTAGACCACCTGCGGGACGGCTTCGACGGTGGACGCTGGGTATTTCTCAACGCCGACCTTCCTCCTGAGTTTTACGCCAGTGCGGCGGGAGGCCAAGTAATCGGGGATCTGGCGGAATTGGCGTTGCAAGGCAGCCAGGAATTCATTGTGCGCCCGGTTCTGCCGCTCTATTTGCCGGGAGAGCCGGTACAACTGGATGTCCAGTGGAATGAGGCGCGACCATCTTCTGCGGCACTGACCGTGAAAATCGCAACCTACCCTGAAGGCGAGCCGGGCAAGCGTTCCGAAACGACGGCAGCGATTCCGGTAACGCAGTCTATTGTTTTGCCGGCGCCGTCGGCCAAGGGCTTGCAGGTGGTGGAAGCGACGCTGATGGAAGGCGAGAAGATCCGCGCCATTTACCATTCTGGTTTTTGGATTCGCGATGAAGAATACCTGCGCTCCGGGCCGCGCCTGACCGTCAATCACGACTACTTCGAACTGGACGGGCATCCACTCGCGGTGGTCGGTACCACTTACATGTCGAGCGAGGTGCAGCGTCTGTATTTCGAATATCCCAATGTGTACGTATGGAACCGCGATCTGGCGCAGATCAGCGGTGGCGGCCTGAATATGGTGCGCACTGGATGGTGGACGGGCTGGGACAAGTTCTGCAACGAAAATGGCCAGCCTTACGAGCGTACGCTGCGCACGCTGGAAGCATTCCTGATGACGGCGCGCAAGAATAACTTGCCACTGCAGTTCAACTTCTTTGCTTTTCTTCCAGACGTACTGGCCGGCGTGAATCCTTACCTCGATCCGGAATCGGTTCGCAAGCAGCGCACGCTGACCTCCTCCGTGGTTGCGCGCTTTCACGATGTACCCTGGCTGGCCTGGGATTTCATCAACGAGCCCAGCATTTCAAAGCATCTGTGGACCATGCGCCCGAATGGCGATCCCATCGAACTGGCTAAGTGGAATGAATGGCTGAGTCGACGCTATCCCGATCGCGCAGCGTTGGCGGCAATGTGGAATGTTCCGATTGATTCCGTCCAGGGAACCATTCCGCTGCCCGATGAAATCGAATTCACTCCGCGGGGCGAGTACGTCGGGCACAATTCGCTGAAGGTGTACGACTTCTTTCTATTTTCACAGGAGGTTTTCGCGCACTGGGTAAAGACCATGGCGAATGCGGTCCGCGAAACCGGTTCGCAGCAGTTGGTGACGGTCGGCCAGGACGAAGGCGGCATTCAGGACCGCCTCTCGCCCGCCTTCTGGGGAGAGTTTGTCGACTTCACAACGAACCATTCCTGGTGGCAGAACGATTACGTCTTGTGGGATTCCCTGCTGGCCAAGCAGCCGGGCAAGACTTTGTTAATTCAGGAGACCGGGCTGCAACGCGAGCTCAACTTTGATGAAGTGGCGCGCCGCACGACGGAGAGTGAAGCGGCCCTGCTCGAACGCAAAGTTGCGGCTTCATTTGTTCAAGGCTCGGGCGCTATCGAGTGGCTGTGGAACACGAATTCCTACATGACCGAGAGCAATGAGACGCCCATCGGAGCGGTACGAACCGACGGCACGGAGAAGCCGGAAGCGACCGTCATGGAAGCATACGCGGCCTTCGCCAAATCCCTGCAAGGACATTTGCGCAATCCGCAGCAGCCTGCGATCGCCATCGTGACTTCGCAAGCGGCGCAATTTTCGGTGATAGGAGACTTGCAACTGGAGGCACAACGCAAGGCAGTGCGCGCTCTCGCTTACTATGGCCGCCAGACGGCTTACGCGATTGCGGAAAACCAGATTGGCAAACTGGGGACACCCAAGCTGGCGATACTTCCCTCTCCTCAAGCCTTGAGCGAGACGACGTGGAGATCGCTGCTGGCCTATGTGAGCGCCGGAGGCAGCTTGCTGATAACTGGGCCAGTCGACCGCGACGAGCACTGGCAATTCGTACCTCGCGCGGCCAGCGCAAATCTCGAGGCTCACGCCGAGCCACTGACTTATCACAATGCCGTGATCAAATTGAGCGACCGTACGATTTCACTTTCCTTCGATCAAGAGAAACAGAATCTGCTGGACTCACTGCGTTTCAGCGATGGGTCAACGTTGAAAGAGGCGTCTTATGGCAAAGGCCACATCTTCTGGGCTGCTTATCCGGTTGAGTTGAGCGAGGGGGCGCAGGCGGCCGCCGATCTTTACGGTTACGTTGCGGGCCGGCTTGGCATCACTCCCATGTTCGATTTGCAGACACAGCTTTCCCCTGGAGTGCTCGTGTATCCCACTGTGCTGGAGGACTCCGTGCTGTACGTGATGATCTCCGACGCAGCCGACGATGCGAAGGTCGACTTGCGCGACAAAACTACGGGCGTCCGGCTGACACTGCAAATTTCGTCACAGCACGCCGTGATCGCCATGATTGGCAAGAAAGAAAAAGCGGTCGTCGCCAAATACGGCTTCTGATAGCCGTGGGACGGAACCTTCGGGCATTCCGTTCTGATCTGCTAGGCGGCGAAACCGTCGAAGCCGTGATAATGGAGGCCGGGCGTCTCCGCGCAGCTGGACGGGCGAGACGCCCGTCCTCCATCGAGTTGTTAAGACTCATTTGGTTTCTACTGCGGACTTCCAGTAGGCCTGGTGACCGTGATAGTCGTCGTCCGCCAGGTTGGCGATGATCAGCCGCTTCAGTTGTAGTGGATCGATGGTCCCCTGACTCTTGTACACAATCTCTCCATCGGGGCGAATCAGTAACGTGTAGGGAACCGCCGCGCTCCAGGCGGGATCGAAGGCAGCGAGTTGCGGATAGATGTCCGTCGAACTCAGGATTCGATTGGTGCTGGTGGCATGCTCCTCGTTGAGAACCTTCAGCACACCGGCCTGTTCGTCGGGATAATTGATGCTGACCGTCACCAGGTCGAAGGCACGGCGTCCATACATGCGGTACATGGTTTCAAACTGAGGCAGCTCGGCCCGACAGGGGGCGCACCACGTGGCCCAGAAATCCACCAGCAGTAACTTGCCGGTGGAATTTTTCCGAAGCTCCTTGAGATCGGCGGCGGTCGCGGGGTTCAGCACAACCGGCTTCTTCGCAATCGTTTCCAGCTCTTCGCGGCGTCCTGCTTCTTTATAGAGCCATTTGGTCGAGCAGCCCACGGACGGAGTCTTGGCGACCGCAACTGGTTGGCCGGCGAGGATTGCATCGAGCGCGTCGCGAGCATCACGTTTGGTGACCAGCGGCTCGCGCATGTTGTTGTCGACCCGGCCTTCGTAGCGCAGCTTGCGGTCAGAGTCGAAGATGAAAATGTGCGGAGTCGCACTCGGACCATACGCGGTCGAGACTTTCTGAGTCTCTCCGTCGTACAGATAAGGGAAATTGAAGTGCCGGAACTCCGCCCGGGTTTTCATATCTTCGAGCGAATCGCCCACGTCGGTATAGCCCATCTCGCTGAGCTTTACCGCGTCGGAATTGTTGGGCTCGATTGCCACCACGGCAACGCCCTTGTCTTTGTAATCTGTGGCGAGCTGCTTGATGCGCGTCTCGTAGAGTTGCGAGGTTGGGCAATGATTGCAGATGAACGCGATCACCAGCACCTTGCTGGCGGCATAATCTTTCAGGCAGTGAGTCTGCCCGTCGACTCCCGGCAGACAAAAGTCCGGCGCGACCGAACCGATGGCCAGCGTCGGATGTTCGTCTCCGCCCGCCACCGCAGAAACCGATAGCAACGTTCCCAGAAGCAGCAATAATAGTGAGAGAAGCGCAAGATACCTTGGATGAAGGGCGGGGAGAAAGTCGTTCCAGGGCTGGGAGGAATGCATGATAGCCTCTCGCGAAATCTACTGTTTTTAAATTCTAGCGCTTCGGCTGGGTAGTCGGCAGCAAACGAAATAAGAAACTATTTCGAGGCCGGCTCCATCGACCAGATGGCTCCCGGCCTCATATACATGCTGGCCCGGTACATTCCCCGCGCATCGTAGGCTTCGGGGGTGCGGAAGAAATAGCCGCGATCCTTCCACACGACGTTATAAACACCGCGAGCGGTGTGGAATGCCTGGTCGCGCATTCCTTCGGACAGCATGTGAGAGGCGATGGCGAAGGTAGTGCCGGTCCAGACCTCCTCCACTTGTTCGTTTTCATGCAAGGCCTGACCATCCGCGCTCATACCGTTAATGGCGCCCATTTCTCCGTTCTGAAACTTCATCACGTTGTAATCGAAGACGCGCTGCAGCGCGGACTTTCGCATTTGCGCGGGAACCAGATCGCCGAGTCCGGTGAGGTTGGCATACCATTGTCCCGCGAGCTGCTCGGCCATGATGTCGGTGTGATAAATGCTGCCCTGATCGTAGTTAAAATAAGTTCCGTTCCAGAGATTCTTGACATAGGCGGCCCGGGCCTTTTTGAATTGGGCGTCATAGGCTGACGCGGTCTGACTCTCACCCAGTTTGCGCGCGATCTCGGCAGTGGCGCGAAGCGCCGCCAGATAAAGGCCTCCGCTGTAGGCACTTTCGCCGCGAGCCACCCAGTTGTCGTAGGTCTGGTCGGGAAAGCCGCCATTTTTGATCAGGCCGTCGCCGTCGGTGTCGTATTGGCGAAGGTGTTCCATCGCCTGCTTGACCGCACCCCAGGCATAACGAAGAAAAACTTCGTCCTTGCTGCCGGTCCAGGCGTAATCGCGCCAGATCATCAGAACATATTTGCTGTTCAGGTCGCGCCAGTTCGATACATCCTGATAGTTATACTGGTTCACATTCACAAACGGATCTTCGGTGGGCGAGCCCAGGTCATGCGGCGCCGATCCTGCTGACTTGCGCTGCATGGTTTCAAACTTGTGATCGTGCTGAAGCTTCCATGCCCACAAATAATGCTGCGGAATACTTTCCGGAATGGTGTCGGTGTACTCCCGCATCTCCTGCTTTTCGATTTCGGGCCAGAACTTGATCAATGGAAACGAGCCATAGAAGCGGACATCCGAGGTGCCGTAGTAGGGATAGTCGAAACATTCGAGATAGGCGAAGCTGTCGGCGTGCTTCGCAGACTGATGTAACGGATTGGCAGGTCCGCTCAGCTCATGGCCCCAGAGTGTGCCGCCATCCGCGAGGATGTAGAGTTCATTGAACAATTCGCCGCGATACCACGCGGGTTTTGACTCGTCCTCAACATAAGGCTTCTGCCAGGCATCGATTTGGCCGCTCCAGCTCTGATCGTTCTCGAGCGCCGTGCGCGCAATCTTCCACGCGCTGGTGCCGGAGGCGTCGAAGAACTGGGTGTAGTGCCGCACCCACTTGCGGCCTCCGCCAAACTGCACCACAGGAAAATCCCATGAAAGGGACATGGGGATGACTTTCTTTTCCTTTGGAGCCAGAGTGAAGCGCACGGCAATCGCTCCCGCCATTTGCTCGCCGGCGCTGGCGACGTCCGGCGACTGGTTGGGCAGGCGCCCCGTGGTCGAGAAGGGCTGCCAGACTTCAGCCCCCGAATCTTGCGGATCGAAGTCGGTGACGTAAGTGATCTCGACGCCGGATGAGGCGAGGGTAGCGATCGCGAACTGGCCGTCCCATTCCTCGGACACCGGACCGGTGCGAATGCGATCGAACACAATGCCCTGCATGGTTCCGCCTGCAACATTCTCGGAGCGGTAGATATTCTTATTCTGAGCGTTCAGCACCGCGTGAAAATCGCTTGACGTGTCGCGGAACCATCCCACCATGTTGGTCCAGGAGAAAAGAAAAGAGACCGTAACCGGCTTGCTCGATGGATTCTCCGCGTAGCAGTTGTAGACGGCAACCGGATAGCTGGTCTCCTTATAGTTGTTGGGCAGAATGGGAGAGAACTGTTCGATGGTCAGAGTAATGGGAAGTTGAGGTGAGCGATAGGCGAACCACGACTTGGGATAAAGCGCCGCGTATTCGCCGGCGCCCGCGGGGTAAGACCAGTTCCACGCGGAAAGCGTTTTGCCCTCGGGCTTACCCGTGGAGAGAACCTGTGCCACCGGCGGCTCGCCTTGAGGTTGCACGAAAACGGCAAACTGGTTGGCAGGCACATTCTGATATTTGTGAACTCCAGCCTTGACATGCCAGCGTTCAAAATTCCCGCGGTAAGAGCGGGAGAAAGTTCCGGCACCGATGCCTCCCACCGGGGCGCCCTGCCAGAAGCCATCGTCGATATTGGTCAGTTCGGGCTTGCGGCCACCGGGATTTGCCGGCGGCTGTCCGATCGGAATATGCCAAGCCACCGCCGGGATCTGATCGCTGGCGGTGAGAAGCAGATGCGTAAGCAGAAGGAAACAACTCAAGATCAATGTTTGATGAGTGCGCTTCATGGGGATCTAGAATGCGGATTTATGCGACGAAACTCCGGCAGTCTGATGCACCGGCTTGGGGTTGTCAAGGATTAAGTAAGCGATTATCTTGCCGGGATTGACAATTTCCACAGAGCGTCCTACCTTTCCCACCGACTGCTTTCAACGATCTCATTTTCCTGCTGATTGTTGCCGTGAGTGGAGGCCAATGTGAACTTCGAAGCAAATCCACGATCGATTTGGATTGTGATCTGGCTGTCGTTTCTGTTTTGCGCGATGACGGGGTTGGCGGGAGCGCAGAACCCGCCCGCAACCGCCGGGCTATTCGAAGGTCACAGCGACGTCGGCCCGGTGCTGCATCCCGGCTCGGTCGAATACGACCCAACCAATCAGGCCTACGTTGTTAGCGGAAGCGGATGGGACATGTGGGACGCCGATGACGAATTTCATTTTGCCTGGAAGAAAGTCTCGGACAATGTTTCCTTGACCGCCGCCGTTGTCTTCGCCAACGGCGCGGGAAACGCGCACAAAAAAGCCGTGCTCATGTTTCGGCAGGATCTCGACAAGGATTCCGCTTATGTCGATGTGGCGCTGCACGCTAGCGGATTGACATCCCTTCAATATCGTCTGGAGAAAGGCGGCCCGACTCACGAGATCCAATCGGATGTCACCGCCCCGGCGCGACTGCGCATCGTAAAGCAAGGCGACTACGTTTATCTGTGGCTGGCCGGAGCCGACGGCAATTTCACACTGGCGGGTGCATCCATACGGGTTGCATTGCGGGGAACTTTCTATGCGGGCATCGGCGTGTGCTCTCACGACAAGGATGTAGTGGAGAAAGCTGTCTTTTCCAAAGTAGATCTGACAACGCTACCTGCGGCAACGGGAGAGGCGAAGCTTTACAGCACACTGGAGACAGTCGCCATCGCGACTGCTGATCGGCGCGTGGTGTACGTCGCGCCCGGACGCTTTGAAGCACCCAACTGGACCCGAGATGGCGCGGCATTTCTCTTTAACGGCGACGGACATATCCTGCGCTTGCCGGTAACCGGCGGCACACCTGTCGTCATCGACACGGGCTTTGCCAACCGCTGTAACAACGACCACGGAATTTCGCCGGATTCGAAATGGCTCGCCATCAGCGATCAGTCGCAGGACGATCACCGCTCCCTGGTATATCTGGTTCCCATCGAAGGCGGCACGCCGCGCAGGATCACTAATAATTCCCCTTCCTACTGGCATGGATGGTCGCTCGACGGATCTACGCTGGCCTTCGTGGGACAACGAAACGGAGACTTCGACATTTACACCATCTCAGTCACCGGCGGCCCGGAGACTCGCCTGACCACGGTCAAAGGACTGGACGATGGCCCCGAGTACTCGCCTGACGGCAAGTACATTTATTTCAACTCCGAGCGTACCGGCACTATGCAGATATGGCGCATGCGACCGGACGGCAGCGAACAGCAACAGATCACATCGGATGAGTTCAACAATTGGTTCCCCCACATCTCGCCCGACGGCTTATGGATGGTCTTCCTCACTTACGAAAAAGACGTGACGGGTCATCCCGAAAACAAAAATGTAAGGTTGCGGCTGATGTCGCTGAAGGATGACGACAAGAAGATCAGCGTGTTGGCGACTCTGTTTGGCGGGCAAGGCACCATGAATGTGCCCTCATGGTCGCCCGACAGCAAGCGGCTGGCGTTCGTCAGTTACCAGTTAATCCAGTAACGGCCCGCGTGGTCGCAAGGGGTGGGAGTTTGGCCCTGACGCCTGCATTTTCAAAGTAGCTTTGACAAGGCCATTGTCGGACGCGCATGCTCGTCCTACGGTTAACCGAAAAGCCAGGAGGTTGGGGCATGAACAGTTTATTCGAGACGTCGCGGTCGATGCGAGAAGTTCCACGATTCCGACCGAGGCAGTTCGACGGACATGAGCAAGAGGCCCGCGCCAACAAAGGACGCGCTCGATGACGGCCTCGCGTTCAGACGCGCTGGTGCTCTTCGGGGTAACGGGCGATCTCGCCCATAAGATGATCTTCCCCGCCCTCTATGCTATGGCCAAGCGAGGTAACCTCAAGGTTCCGGTAATCGGCGTCGCCTTCCCGCAGTGGAGTCTGGCGCGTCTGCACAAACGCGTGACCGACAGCATAGAACATTCAGGCGGGATCGATAACAAGCGCGCTTTCCACCATCTTCTGTCCTTGCTCAAGTACGTCAGCGGAGATTACAAAGATCCGGGCACGTTCGCGGCGTTGAAAAAAGAATTAGGTAGCGCTCGGCGGCCAGCGCACTATCTCGCTATTCCGCCCTCACTCTTCGAGACAGTGATCAAAGAGCTGGGTGCCGCAAAGCTGGCCGAGCATGCGCGCGTCATTGTTGAAAAGCCGTTTGGGCACGATCTTGCCTCCGCGCGGGAGCTCAACCGTGTCGCGCACTCCGTGTTTCCTGAAGACTCCATCTTCCGCATCGATCACTTCCTCGGAAAGGAGGCGATTATGAATATCCTCTATTTCCGTTTCGCCAATTCCTTTCTGGAGCCTATCTGGAATCGCAACTACGTGGCCAGCGTGCAGATCACCATGGCGGAGGATTTTGGCGTCGGAAAGCGCGGCGCGTTTTACGAAACCGCCGGCTGCCTGCGCGACGTGATCGAGAACCACCTCTTCCAGATCGTCGCGCTGCTGGCCATGGAACCCCCGGCCGACAGGGACTACGGAGCCGTGCACAACGAAAAAGCCAAGGTCTTTCAAGCCATGCGTCCCCTGAATTCCGACGACGTGGTGCGCGGCCAGTATGCTGGCTACCGGAGGGAGCCAGATGTGGCGAAAAACTCCGACGTCGAGACTTTCTGCGCTCTGCGGCTTTTTATTGACTCATGGCGATGGGAGGGAGTGCCGTGGTACTTGCGCTCCGGCAAGTATCTGGCCGATACCGCGACCGAAGTACTGGTCGAGCTCAAACCGCCTCCGCAAAGGCTTTTTGGCGACTCAGCGCCAAATCCAAAGACTGGCCAAGCCAACTACGTGCGCTTCCGGCTCTCTCCCGACTCTGCCATCGCTCTCGCCGCGCGGGTTAAGCGCGCAGGCAAGGAGTTCGTCGGGGACCAGCGGGAGCTCTACCTGTTCGAAGAACAGCCGGGAGAAGAAACGCCTTATGAGCGGCTTTTGGGCGACGCCATGATTGGCGATGGAGCGCTATTTACCCGCGAAGACGCGGTTGAGGCGGCCTGGGCGGTTGTCGATCCCGTTCTTAAACACCACCACCGGGTTCGCCCCTACAAGCGCCACAGCTGGGGACCGAAGCAGGCTGACGTCCTCATCGCTGCGAACGGCGGGTGGCACAACCCCAGACCGAAGGAGGCATCCGGAGAATGAGCCTACGGCGCCCATGTTTTTGCCCGCTCTGTTCGTATCTGCCCACACAACGCAGCTTCGTCCAACGCCCGGGGCAGAAAAGGAAGCGTCAGGAAGCTCGGTCGTAGCAGGTCGATCTCATAAGTCGTATTACTATTGTCGGCGCACGTCGGAGGTTTCAGATTTCGTCGGGGAAGCTGGATCCAGAACGCTAGCGAACCGAGCGCTTTAACTGTAGAACGCACCAAACCACCGGGAGGGACAACAAACGTAGCGGCAGCAGCAGCAGAGCTGTCAAACACCCCATGGGAATTGGGATGAAACCGGCCCCGAATTGCCGCCGAACAGATTGCATCACAATGTTCGTGACTTTATCACATCAGCAATGCCTAGGAATATTATCAGTACTTCCCAATGCTCCGATTTGTTTTTCTTCTCGCAGTTCAACTACTTCCGCCTATCGCTCTTGTCCTGTTGGGGTGGGGATTTCAAAACCTGCGAACGTTTCTTGTGAATCCGGCACGGGCGGGTTTCGCAGCCGTGACCCTGGCCGCGGTGGTTGCTGCCGCCTTCTGCAGTTTGAATATTCACCCACTCCGAAGGGGCGCACGGCCGCTTGGAAGTCAGAGTCTACAACTGGGAGCACTTCTCCTTCTGTCTTTCGCGCTGCTTTGGTTTTTGCCTTTCGCCGATCACCGACAGATTTTCACCCTACGCCACGAATACTGGCGCTATGTGGGTCTTGTGCTTTACTGCATCGGCGTTGGCGTGCGCCTATTGGGGCTCCATGCGTTGGGCGAATATTTCAGCGCCTACGTCACGTTGCAGGCGAACCATCGGCTGGTTCAACGAGGTATTTACCGTAGCATCCGCCATCCGCTCTACCTGAGCTTGCTCCTGGCTCCAACCGGTTTCGCCCTAGTATTTGCCAGCCGTCTTGCATCTCTGATTCTGCTTCTGGCATCGATATTCGTTCTTGATCGGATCGGGAGAGAAGAAGACATGCTCATTGAATATTTTGGGGAGGAATTCGCAGACTATCAGCGTCGTACCTGGAAACTGATTCCCTTGGTGTTCTGACAGAGGCATCCCGGGACGTCGGCATAATCCGAAAGGAGAACCAAGGGTCGATCAAGTCTTTTATGATCAGGCAGCGGTCTACAAGGGCAGTAGTATCCCAGGTCTACGGAACTGCCTTAAGTATTTGTGGCCAGTCATTCACCGCCGTGAGGCGGCGTGTCACTTTCCTTGAACTCGACCCAGGATCCAATCTTGCCGTAGTAGATCCGCAAGTTGCACTGCTTCGGGGCAATGTGAACGAAAGTCGCCTCGAAGTCAACCTTCGTGCTTAAACGCCCGATCTGCATCGGAACACGCAACACATCTTGGTGCTCGTCATATTTGCTTCCGGCCACGACACCCTTGTTAATGATCAAGGTCCAACTTTTTTTGTCCGGAATGACGTACACGCTGTATGCGTCGATTGGGATTTCTGAATTGCCCGCTGAGAGTCCGACTTGAGTGAATAAATTCATAGCGGAACCGCCGGGCGCCCAGACCTCCCCCATCGGTGGCCCCTCTTTACCGCCTCCTGAAACGGGGCTATAACGCAGGCTCAGCTGTTTTCCGTCCGCAAATGTGCAAGCGGTCTCGGCTGTCGCGGGCGGGACGTTCTGGGCGAACATCTTGCTGCAGCCAAGCACCGAGCAAAGCAACACTGCACATATCATTGATATACGCATCGATATACGCATCGCATTTTCTCCGAATGGAATTTGACGGCGAGAACTGATGCCGCCCGGGCGCTCCATCGGGCCTTCCTTTATAGTACGCGAGACATTGTACCCCTGGACGTCAATTGAAGCCTTCTCACGATGGGCAGAGTTTGCTCCGGATGTTTCACGAAATATCGCGCGAGGCACGTTGTCCAAGGTGGAAGTTACAGTCGCATCCCAGACCCAAGGCGTGTCTGCCGACTTTAGCGCGCGATCGACGGCAAGCCATGCCATCAACTTCGAGTGTAGGAAATGCCGGCGAGGGGCCTCGCATTTCCCAAATCCCGTCATGGGGCCGTTCCCATCCGGTTTCGAGAGGTTCCAGCAACGCCAGTGCTACGTCTTCGCCCGCGTCCTTGGGCGGCGGACCCAGTCCTGTCTGTCGAGATTGAAAAAAGGGTGGTGGCCACCTCGCCGAAAATATCCACAACAGGAGGAACAAACCAAAATGACGTCGAAATTGCTGCAGTAAGGAAGAAGACAACGTAAATGCTCACGATTGAAGCGGTAACGTCAGCCTCGAAAACGCGTGGTAAACTGTAGCTCCGCACGCCGGAGAGGTGGCAGAGTGGCCGAATGCGGCGGTTTGCTAAACCGTTGTACTGGCTAATACCGGTACCGAGGGTTCGAATCCCTCCCTCTCCGCCAGAAATTTAGTTTTCCCATCAATACTGGCTAAATCGCCACGTACCAAAGACATCAGAATGGCCCTGATTTTCAGATCCCAGTAGAACTGGGTTTTCTGACCCCTGTTTTCAGCCACTTTAGGTAGCCGTTAGGTAGCCGTACCATAGCGCGGACGACCGGAGAAGTAAACCACACGTCGGTGTAACTGGGGCCGTCAGCGCAGGATTCGGCGATTCGGCGGCTCGAAATTCCGGGCTTTACTTACGCCCACGTGACGCTTTATGGTTAACCGCTGTGCGGCTAACGCAGTGCATCGGAGATTCTGTTGATGGTTTTGTCGAGCGATCGCCTCGTTTTCAGTTCATGCTCCCACACGCGAACCACATGCACGCCAGCACGGCGCAATTCTCGGTTAATCGCTCCCGCTCTCAGTACATTGCCGTCGATCTTCGCCCGCCAATACGACCGATTACGGCGAGGTAGTCGAAGGCAGCGTTTGCATCCGTGCCAGAAACACCCATCAACGAACAATGCCAGTCGTTCTGCGGCAAACCAAAAGTCGGGTCGGCCCGGCATAAACTCTGGGTGCAACGTCCACCCGGAAATTCTCGCACGCACTAGGGCAAGCCGCAGCCGCACTTCTGTAGAACTATTGCCACGCGAACGCACCTTCGCCATTAAGGCGCTCCGCTCCGCTTTGGAAAGTTTATCCATCTCGAAACCAAGAGCGCACATCAGATGAGACGCTACAATGTGGTAGAACTATATGCCGGAATTGCCCGAACTTGGGAGGCGTTCCGCTCTTGGGACAGATGCAAGCTCAGTTTGCTGGCTGACATCAATGAGCTGGCGCTTGATAACTACACCGATAACTATCCCTCGGCTCCGTATATAAAACGCAACCTTCAATGGATGAAGCCTTCCGAAATAGAGGGGATAACGGAAAGCAAAGTCGACATTTTGCTGGGCTGCCCACCTTGTCAGGGTTTTAGCGACACTGGCAAACGCGACCCCGACGATCCGCGCAACGTTCATATAGATGTCTTCGCAAGGTTTGTGAAAGGATTGCTGCCTTTCGCGGTGGCAATGGAGAACGTCCCGCTTGTAGCGACCTCCAGACGGTTCATACGATTCACTCGGATGCTCGAGCAGTGGGGGTATCGCTGGACAGCCCAAATAGTGAATGCCGCTCAGTACGGTAGCTGTCAGACCAGGCAGCGACTTCTCCTCGTTGCGATCCACGAAGTTGTGAAAGCTGACCCAAAGATTCCTGAACCTACGCATGGGGCGAACGGCCGCTATTTCAGTTATCAACGCCGCATGATTCTTCCAGCGGTCAAGTGCGAGACGGAGTTTCTAGGAATAACTCCTGCCGCGCACCGGATCGGCTCCGCGATTCACGTAAGCAAACGGATCACGGGTAGGGAATCAGTTCCGACCCTGAGAAAAGCCCTTGCAGGGTTGCCACCGCTCGGCACGGCGGATGCCGAAGTCCTGTCTCATACCCGTTGGCCCTCATCGCCAATTATGCGACGCCGGATGGCGAACATCCCTGAAGGTGGACGCTGGCGCGGAGGAGAAGATCACTTTTCCCACAGCTACGGCAGACTGCACAGACGCGGATTGGCGAGAACGATCACGACATATTTCGCGAATGCCGGAAGTGGTCGCTTTTGGCACCCAACCGAAAATAGACCGTTGACAATCAGAGAAGCTGCCCGAATCCAAGGCATAGAGGACGACTTTTGGTTCCACGGCCCAATGTCCGGCGTTAGCGAATTGGTGGGGAACGCTCTTGATGCCGCCATCGCTAACGTTGCGCGTCAAACCGTCCAAGAATCCCTAGAATCCTAGGTATTGACAATAACGACTAACGTGTTATTGTTATTACAAGAGGAAGCCCCTCTTGGAGTTTACTCATGGCCAAGGATTCGCACGCCAACCAGCCCGCACCCGAGCCGGCGAGCGTTCCGATGCTCGTGGAAGAGAAATCAGCCGATGTTGGCGGTATCCCGGTCCCCACTGGAATGCCCATCATTGGCAAGGTAGTTCATTGGGAAGGCACGCCAACTTTCACTGATGCTGCCGCATTGCTTGACGCAAAAGCCGAAGTGAAACCCGGACAGTTTGTCGGTATCTGGCACGGTAATCGAAATCTCCCAATACTCACCGTCCTTCAGGTTGCAAATTGTCGCGAGGTTAATCCGAACGAAGAACCGGAACTGGCAGTGGCCCGCGACCGCCTTGGACTCAGCACGCGGTATGCGAAGGAAGGTGTGTCCACGAGAATCTTTCGACTCCTGGAAGGGCCGACCATCGAGGAACTCAACATTGACGTGACGGAAAAGGGATTCAGCGTCAAAGGCGAACCGCAAGCGGCGGAGCTTTTGGTTCGCGCCGGAGATGCCGTGGTGACGCTCTCCGAGGAATTAGTGGCACAGACGATAGGCTCCCTGCCAGACCCTGACCTGGGTCTTAACCTCGGTACAGTCTACGGGGACAAGCCCGTCGCGGTCGTCTTCAAGCCAGAAATGCTGCAAATGCATATCGGAGATTTCGGCAACCCTGGAAAAGGAAAATCCTACAGTTCGGGCGTCCTGATGGAAGAAGCACTCAAGTGGGGTATCCCCACGCTGGTGCTAGATATAAATGGCGAAATGCTGGATGCGGCGAAAGCATTGGGCGGGTTAGTCATCACCCTTCCTGATCCTGCAAATTTTGGGCTATCTCTTTCGCTTATCACGTCTTCCGAGTTGATTCAGATTGCTCCAAACGTGCAAGAAGGAACGGTATACGCCGAACTGATTGAGCTTTCTCACGAGCGACTGAAAAGCGAAAAGAAGGGTCAGCCCTTCTCGTTTAATGACCTAGTCGCAAAATTGAGTGAGACTGCGCAACTGCACGAAGTCAAGGGTGCAAGTCTTGGCATCGCGATAAGCCGAGTTCGTGCGTTAGAAAAGGACCCAATCGTGGGCGGGAACTTTGACTTTATCAAGGAGCTTGAGGCCCATAAGCTCGTGGTCTTAGATTGTCGATTCCTGAGCCTGAGGCAAACGCGCCTTATCGGTGCCGCCGCCGCCCGTGAGCTACAGCGTAAAGGCAGGGAGATGTCACAGAAAGCTGCAAATGGAGACAAAAAGGCGGCAAGCTGGTTCTCCCTTTTTATGGTTGACGAAGCACATCAGGTCGCACCAAACGATGAGAACGTCGTCAGTAGCCAAGTCATGTTCGAGCTTGCCCGTATGGGTCGGCACGTCCGCACGGGAATGGTCCTCATCAGTCAGAGTCCGTCGGACCTGAACGTCAGTGTCTTGAAGCGGCTGCAAACAAGGTTGATATTTGCTTTGGAGAAGGACCAACTGCGGGCGATACAGGGTGTCACAGCCGATCTCGACGAACGTCTCTTGGCAAAGCTACCGAAGCTGCCGCGCGGGGTTTGTGCGGTTTCTGGGTCTAGTGAGATTGTGCGGCACGGATTCCTAATGAAAATCCGAGAGCGCGAAACTCCGGTCGGCGGAAGCACGCCGAAAGTATTCGCCGGAAGAAAGAAGCAGATACTGAAGAAGGAGGGCAAGTGACCACACGGCCCTTCACCACACGTGAGCGAGAAGACCTCTTTTGCAAACTCGCAGAACGGCCCGAGGGCGTCACCGCGCCTGATGTATACAAGGATGCGGTCACACGGGGCGACAAGGTCACTAAGGAAGCGTACCAGAACCTCGGGCGTCGCCTTGTTCACCGTGGTGTGTTAGTAGCGGACGATTCAAGTTCCCCCATCATCTATAAAGTCGGCCAGCCCGTTGACAGCTATTGGTTGGACGAAGAGGAATTGGCTCGCATTATTGATCCGGACTATCCGATTCTGGCCCTGCCAATCTGGAAGGAGTCTCTGCGACAAATCCGTCAAGTTCCCGAGGAGTGGTGGGCGCATATTCGAATGAAGCTGATGTCGGAACATGCTCCCGACGTCTTTCAGCGTGCGATAGAAAGTTATTGTGCAGACTTAGAGGCTCTAATCGAACAGCTTGCCGAGGGGATCCGGGAGGGCGCACTTCCGAACGAGATTAACCGCCAGCGGCACGAAGGTCGCAGCCTTATTCGCCTTCTGTTGGGCGTTGTACGCTTTGCGTTGGGCTTGTCGATGGAAGCGGTCAAGTTTCCGGAAAGCATTGATGAGGCCCTCGAAGAAAAGAGGAACGATCCAAATGCTCAGGTAATGCGTGTCGATGGTGTGCTTCTAAAGCAGGAACTGAGCACGCGAGTAGCTCCTGAACCGTTCGTCGTACAAGATACTTCATGCGAGACCGGATTAATGATTGCAGCTGTGGACGGATCAAGCCAAAGCGGCGTGATGTCCGCAATTGGCGAGGAAGACGACTTCTATGTGGGGCATGCGCCGATGATTTCGATCAACACAGCTGTGGGTCAGGTGAACCGGCGGCTTGTCTTCAACGGGCAAGAAATCCCGGTTTTCACGAGGCTACCCGAGAAGCCAGAGGATCTGCAACAACGCGAGAACAAGTACACGGTTATGGCGAAGTTGTTCTACGCAGACCTGAGTGACGCGGAGTACATGCATTCGCTTTGGAATGCCATGGATACGCTTGAGGCGCGGGCTACTCTCCGGGTGCTAGGCCGCTGGTACACTTCGCCTGCTAACGTTGAAGTGAGGCCTGCCGATGTGGTTTTGCGCGACGGCACGGTCGTCCCTCAAGACAGGGATTTCAATCACTATAAGGACGATACGCACTACGGAGAAATCGTGCGCGACATGATTTCCCTCAACTGGGAAATCGTTAGGAAATGCCAGTCCGACCAACAATCTGTGGCCGGAGTTGTTAAGAACGCGCAAGTCAGGGTGTTCGGTCCTATTCTTAACTGGTACGTGACGCAGCTCGCGGCCAAGAAAGATGCGAGCGTGGTTGAGAATTGGCCGCTTAATGCTTTGAATGCGCTGCCTGATCAGGTGTTGCTTACTCGGCTACTAACTGCACAACGAGAAAAGGGTGATCCGTGGACTCGCACTTGCCTTGTGTTGCGTCCCTTTCACGCTACAACCAACTACAACAAGCGTTATTCACAAGCGAAATCTCCAGTCCAGTTAATTCTTGACCGAAAAGCAAAAGATCAGAAGGACGGGGAGAGCAAGGCGTTCTGGAATGACTTTCGTGACAATGCGGATCCTTACGTCCAGATGTTAAACAATGTATGGTATGGAAGCTGTTTCGTTGCGACCGTGCCCCGCCTGGAGTTTGAACGTTTCTTGCCAAGGATTGATTTCATCGTTCCATGCGAAACCTACGCGTCAAACTCAGACCCAATGACTCCTGCCAAGGCTCATTTTCGCAGAGTGTGCGGAGCATTGCTTGACTGTGGGTTTGAAGTCTCCGTCGAACATTCAATGTTCAAGGACAAGAGCACTCTCGAGGTGCTTCCCGAGCTTGTAACGAGGACTCACGATACGGTGAAAACTTGGGCACGCGAGTTGCGCAACCGAGTAGACGAATACCTGTCGAACATTATCGGGCGACACATGCAACAGAAGCGAAGCCGAGGAGTCAAAGTGCGCCCATTCACAAAGAATGAGTTGACGAGCCTACTGAGGTCGCTTGAGCAGGAAAGAAAGCGAGTCTCGGGTATGGGTGATGCCAACAATCGCCTGGGAAGTTAACGGGGCTTCTCTTCCTTCTTTTGCCACTTGCGATGCTTCCTATGTTCTGATTGCGTCTTCCCGAATTTGAGAGTCGGCTCATACTCCGACATCATAGTTTTCACAACCTTCCTGGCTCTTGAAAGAATATCTTCTGCCACTGCCTTTGTCTTGAAGTCCCCACTGTGGGCGACGCTATTCCGTTCCTTGTTCGTTTTTCTCCAATCCGCATCAAGCGACTTGAATGTTTTGTGGTTTGGAGA
Organism: Terriglobia bacterium; assembly: GCA_963822555.1. Lineage (GTDB taxonomy): Bacteria > Acidobacteriota > Terriglobia > Terriglobales > Acidobacteriaceae > JAIQFF01. The sequence goes on along the minus strand of CAWGHY010000001.1, from coordinate 875,961 downwards.
ACCTTTCAAAATAGGGTATATCAGCTTGTCAAACTTCCCCGACAACCCATTCGACCACATGAGCAGCGAGTCAACGAAATCGAGCGGCAGATCCCGCTTCCTTACTAGCTCCGCTCGGACGACTATGTTAGCCCCTAGTTCCAGCGTCACAGCCGCACGGACAATCGCAAGTGAATACTCGCCGCGTTCGAAGAGGCCAAGCGTCTTGTTCCAATTGGCGAATACTTTTTCGGGGTCCGTTCGTTCTCTCTTCTGTCCCATCAATCCCCCGCACAGGAACGACATTGTAGCGTAGAAACCCTTGTTGCACGCAGTAATGCCCGCTAGCAAAGCTTGAAAGGCAGCGGCGCTGACGCCACAACACTGCTATCCCTCACACAGCGGCGAATTCGCTCCTGTACCTCTTTTCGTCTTCGCCTCCGTAGATTCGATGCAGGAGGAAGTCATGCATATACCGATAAAGTCCGAACGTCAGCGACAGAGAGCCTTGCGAATACTACTTGAGGTCGAACGGCTCCACGTTGGTCAGTGTGAGTGCATCGAAATCTGCAAAATGCTGCGCGAGCTGCGTGAGGAGATTGCTTGGGTGAGAGGTCAGAGAAATCGTAAACGTTTTAGATGCCGGGATCTTTTGGGCTCCGACATGAAGCCATCAAACCAGCGATCACTTTGTGGTCGGGAAACGCTATTTAAAGGCCCGTGCAGCTCCCGTTCAGGCGATACCGGTCATAGGCTCTCCGTGATGATGCGGCATTTCGTAAATCTCCCAACCTTCACCGGATTGCCGCAGCAACCTGTAAATATCGTGCGCCAACGAGGGAGGATTTTGGGCCGGGCTTGTTAAGAATACGATTGGGCGATGCTGCTTGATGTGAACTTGCAACTTCTCCTCAACTCGCGACGCAAAAAGATGCTGATCTGATTCCTGAGATTGCCCCAAGTCGAGATAAATGTCTCCCTGTTCGCGAAAAAGATCAAAGATCGAACCACGGTTGAGCGGTCCAAAATCAAACCTCGGAATCTTTCTCAGTTCTACCACGATCGCAGGTGCGGAGCTTTTCAGAAGAGACACGAATTCATAGTGGTCAACGTCAGGAAGAGACACAAAGATCGCGGTTCGACTGCTTCGTAAAGGAAAGAGCGATTGTTGAGCCGCTGTAGTCGGAGAACTTTCTTGATGATCCCTGACCGGAGTTGACGAAGATATTACTTTGAGGCCGTGGGCGGCTTTGGTTTCCATGTTTCCTCTCCTGGTGGTTTACTGAGATCCGCTTCCAGTTGAATGTAACTATTGCGACGAAGGCTCCATGGCTGGCCCCACTCTGGAACTCCGATCTTCATTTCGCCAGAAGCATTGTCCTTGAGATCGCGCTCTTTCAGGAATGCTTTCTTGTAAAAGCGCGGCGAAACGCCTGAGAACGGCCGGAACAACACTTTTCTCCCGCCTATACTCGGCGGAGTCCAGCCCGTCCCTTCGATTTGAATTGCATCGGGATGCAAATCGAGAGCCTGACTCTTCGGATACGGTTCAATGTACTGCACTTCATCAACGCCCGCACTCACAATATGTCGGGCGCAGTAATGACAAGGGAACGTGGTCACGAAAAGCCGGGTTCCGCTCAGGCTTCCGCCTTGCCGAGCAGCAGACAAAATCGCATCCATCTCCGCATGAACGGCACGGCTGAATTCAACTAGTTGACCGATACGTGTTCTCCGAAGGTCACTTTGTAGCTGCGTTTTGCGCGTCGACTCGACGTTCCTAAGCTCCGGCACCGATGAGATGAGATCATCGATGATTTCGTTTTGTGTGCTGGTATTTCGGCAAAAGCGTTGGGACTCAGGAAGGAGCATCCCACAACGGCCCTCATATGCGTCAGTTTCGAATGATTCTCCATAGACTCCACCCCCGGCCTTGGGTACCTCGTTCGTGCCGGTCGCAACGATGTTCCCTTTCGAATCGACCAGAGCTGCACCTACCTGTCTCGAAAGACACGCGCTTCGCATCTTGGCACTGTTCGCGTGGTGCATTGCGGTTTCGCCAATTTCGGGTCGAACGAGTTTCGTGTGCGTCAGGATCGTAATCAAACGTGAGAGGTTTTCAGTCACGAGCCAGTCCTTATTTCCGGTCAAACCATCTGGCATTGTTCGGTCGACTGTATTGTCGACGAAGAAATCACTAAGATGAAACGCCTTCGCTACCTGTTGGCCGTAACTTTCGGCAGCGGCCTCATCACGCTTCATGAACTCTCGAACCGTGTCGTGTCCGGCGTCGCGGTACTTGTGGCTCATCCGATCAATTCGTTTCCGCTCTTCGCAAACGACGCCGATAAGAACGAAAGCGTCGCCATAAACAGCACGAAGAAGGTTCACCTCGGCGGGATGACGAAGCGAATCGAGAATGTAGGCGCGAGGCTTGCCGTCTGGTGGAACAGGCTCGCCGGGCTGCGTTGAAATCTTGAGTACGTCCGCCCTGGCTTCGCGAATGCCAAGAACAAGACCTCGTGCGACGGCAGCGTGGTCTTGTACGCCCGATATCGTAGTATGTTTCCGCATTTCGTCGCCTAAGTCCTGATATGTCCTTACATCACTTATGAAGCGATGGCCCTCGGCGTTTTCAGTTGGCACTTGCTTGTTGTGTTCAACGGCCCACATCTTGATCACGTCTCTTGCTTTCAGGATTCGAACATCAACCTTCTCGCCGTTGAATCTTGTTTCGTTAAGCACGGCGCTCAGGGACTGCGCTACGAGGGTTGTACCTGACCCGGCGTGTCCAACGACCGCGAACACAAGTTCGTTCGAGTCGGAACCAAGAACTACTGCTCTGGAATCTCGTTCGCTTGTCTTCCCAAGGACAGGTAAGGCATTAGGATTTGCTGCCATTCGCTCGTCTCCGAAAGAGTCGCCGTACAACGAATCCCGCAACGGAAGAGAGCCGATTGGCTGGATGGGCTAAAGATGTCCCGGTTGCGTATCATTCGACCGATATTTCGGGGGAAAAGCGAGCTTAAGAGACTTTGCGTCATGTGTCAATTCCAGCAACTCTGAACGATTTCAACTCCACTTTCATTATAGCGAATAAAAAGCGAATCTGATAAAATTATGCTGCGGGCAAGGGCGAAAACGCGTGTTGGCGATTGTGAAGGAAGTCCCATGAAGACAAAGAAGGCTGGAAGCTAGTAGCGCGCATAATCTAGTGATCCCCTCAAAGAGCACTGGCGACTCAGATGCTTGCTTGGAGGACGACCTTAGCGGTGAAAAGTTAGGTTTCAATGTGCCGAAGAAATTCCGCGACAAGTGGCGTGGTACGGTTTCCGCGGTTTCGGACATTCCGGTAATTGGTGCCGCGGGGCAAGTGTTTGCGGTAGTGTTCGGGAGTGAGAGAAAGATGCCTGTTCATCGAAACTAGGCCAAGTTGCCCGAGGTATGCTCCCAAAGCGGGCAGTAATTCCTGTGCGTCTATGCCCTTCTCGTACCACGCGGCAATGCGATGAACCGCGAATGTAGACCTGAAATCATGCAGTCTTGGCTGAAAGCGGCCACCGTCATAACGCACCACGTTCGCGGTGCGTCGAACGACTTGGAAAAGAGAGTTTACGGTCGGGTTGTGTAGCGGTGTGCCGTGTATCGTCAGAAACAGATTCCCGCCCTTGAATTTCTTGCGAATGGGCGAGTGAAGATACACTGCCAGCAATCTGTGAACATCAGGTCCGATGGGAATCGTCCTTTCCTGGGCATGGGCATTGCTTCGAACAGTCATTACGTCCCGCTTCAAATCGAGGTCACATTCCTTCATTCTCAATGCTTCGCCGAGGAGTACCCCTGTGCCATAGAGAAACAACAGGAACGTTCGCATCGTTGAAGGATCGATCACTCGTGGCCGTTTCGTGCTTTTAAGGGCGTCTTCGTTCACGAGACGCCGAATTTCTGCCCGCGAATAAATGTGGGGAACAAAAGTGCAGGGACCACGGGGTATCGGTGCGGGTATCGGAAGGGAATCCAGCTGTCCGCGAAACTTCCAATGACTAAAGAATCGCCTTAGCCTGTCGTACTGAAGGTAAGCCGTTTTTTGTGCTCGCCCGGCCAGAAAGCTGGAAACTTGCGCCGTGGTGACGCTTGCAAGATGCACATCGCTGACATATCGGGAGAATGCCAGGAGGAATGTTTCGATGGATGTAAACTCCCATCCCATAGAACGCTTGTGAGCAATGTAAAGGCGTATCGCCTTTGAGACTCTCAAATTAGCCCATCTAGGGTGAAATCGGCGACTTCCCTAAGCAGTTCCACATCGAACTTCGTATAAGAAAGCGGAGACTCGTGATGACGTTGACCGAGAAACTCTCCAATCTCTTTGACCGATGTTCCTGAGCGAAGCAGCTGCATGGCTCGGGCATGACGGATGGCGTGAGAACCTCGGTGGCCCGAGGATACCCCGATTTTCCTTAGGCGATAACTGATGAGAGAGTAAATTGTGCCTCTCTGAATTGGCCGAAAGGGAGGCCGCAGACTTACAAACAGGCGTCGCACGGGGCATCGTGGTCTCAGCTTGATGTAGTTCAACACCGCTTGACTCACCTCGGGTTGTAGCGGGAGCCGCTGCTTGCGTCCTCTCTTTGAACGGTGCATGGTCAATGCTTCCTTCTTCCAGTCAAAATCTGTTAGTTGAATACGTCTCACTTCACTGGAGCGGAGAGCGTAGGTAGAGATCAGCGACAAGGCGGCTTTCGCACGCACTGAGGCCAAGTCCTCTCCTTTCGTAGCGTCGAGCAGTTTCACTACCTCGGTCCAGGAACGTCCTTTTGGTTTCGAAGCGAGGCGGGAGTGGTACGGTCCCTTGATGCCTTCGGCAATGTTGGGACACCACCCCTGCGCGTGTCCGTAACTAACAAATGTCCTCAGGGCCTGCATCGCGGACGAAACGGTGGCAGGCGCCCAGCCGTCCGCCTTCTTTACTGCTACGAACTTGTCTACGTGAGGCACTGAGAGTCTCGATAGGGTCTTGCTCCGCAATGAGTACCACTTCAAAAATGTTGCCACCTTGTGGCGATGAGATTCTACTGAGCCAGGTACCAAGCTTCTACAACGGTTGTATTCAGAGAAGCTGGCTATCTCGTACGCAAAGGGTTGAGAAGGAGGTTTTGCGACTTTAAATTTACCGTGGAATCGCAAGAACTTTGTGAAACAAAATCTAAACGTACGCGCCGAATGAAATCCAGGCTGCTTGGAATCCTTTACCGCGCTTTTCCCCCAAATCTTCTCAGCGGCGCAGACAACGCCTTCAACGCCGAGTGGGCGCAATGTCTTGATGTTCAGTGCCTCAATGGCATGAAGCAACATTACAGCAACGTTCTGAACTGGGATTCGACCAGACCCTCGCTTAAGGAGATGGAGCAGAAATTCTTCACGCTCCTCCAGTAAGGGAGCTTCACGGTGTCTTTTCAGCTCGAACGGTCGCCAATAGATGAGTTCTATTTTCCCTTTGATCCGGCCTGCACGAAACAACTCAATGTGTTCTCCGCCGAGAGGGCGGAAAGTGAACCTTTTGAATGGGGACATTGGGCAGCCAGACTAACACGCGGGTCAATCTGGTGCCGGGTGTAATTTTGGCGCCGGTCAGGGTCGCCAGATTTGAATTCCGCGTCGCCGCCGTCCACGTCGTCTCGGGCACCCGCGGATAGCCAAATAAAGTTGTCTATGCTCGCAACTATCCCTCACACAAAGACTGAGTTCAATGCGCATCCCAAAATCTTGGTGCCTGTAGGGAAAGCGCCGGTCGTTTCTTGATACTGCGGCAATTGCTGTTAAGCAGAATCGGCAAGCGCAACTATCCGAAAAACTAAATTCCCATCATTTCCAATCACATCGCACCGCCACAATTGTTTTCACTTTACTTCTCGGAGAGAAGGTTTATGGTTCGGCGACTCGCCAGCACGGCGACATGGAGGAATCGTGACTTTTTCAGAGCTGATTGAGCAGGCCCGGATCGAACGCGACAACGTGGCGGCCCAACTTCACAGTTTGGACGCAGCGCTAGCGGCATTGACCAAAATCGGGATAGCCGCCGCTATGCCAAAAGTGACAACCGGGCGGAAGTGGACGCCTGAGCAAAAAGCGAGACTGAGCGCATCGCTCAAGCGGGCATTCGCGGCTAAGAAGGCCGGCCACAAGCCGAGTCCCAAGCCGAAAGGATGAATATGAAAGATTTCCGTCACCACGAGGTCGCCAACAGCTCCTCGGTGGAAAGCATTGTGTCGCAGAGCGATCACAAGCACGCCCTAATGAGAGCAATCTTGAACGAGTCAGGGTTTCCCGCCAAGCTCGTGGATTTCATGATCTCCGAGATTAAATTCGCCTCGGGCGAGATCATGTCTAGTCCGGCCGCTCGGGACACATTCAAAACCTCTGGCGATAACCCCACCTTTTACCTATGGCGGCATCTGTGCGGCGATTCCGGAGAAGCAGAACCACATGAGTCTAAACGCGAGGAGCCTAGGGTCGAGCAGAACGGGCCAATCGTCTCCTGTTACCGATTGCGTAACGGGGCTCTCATTTGGTGCATCACGGACGCTCCCAGATTTACTACCGCCTTTGTCATGTCTGAGGAACTCGGATCAATTTGATGAACTCGGAATTCGCATTGCAGTGCAGGCGCTAAAGGTAATGTGCTACTGGAGAACGACAATGCCGCAACCTATCCACGAATATCTCGAAGTAGTCGGCAAGACCGTCGCCCAGTTGACCGTTACTAACGAGTCGGATTGGCGCAACATCACGGTCAAGTTCACGGACAATACAGCCATCCATATCGGCATTCGTCCTTTCGTTCAGATGGAGCCGGAATTTGTGGACTGGTCAACTGGGAACGGGAAGATTCTTCGGAGCTATCCCTTCGTTCACGAGAAGGAAGTGTGATGAAAACTAAAACCGTGATCTGCTCCCAAGTCATGATCGACGTCATGGGTCCGGCTAACGCAAGCCGTAAGAGGATCAGGTTCGTCGTTGCCATTTTGCGAGGCTGCATTCGCACCCTCGACAAGGATTTCCGTACGAGCCGCATCCCGCAAATGAAGGGCTTCTTCCTCAAGCCAGAGCCACTGTCTAGGCGGAAAGGCAAGCGTGGCAAAAAGTAAAAAGCCAGCGCGAAACAGAAGAAGATTCGACCGAGAGTTCGCTCGGTTCCAGGAAAACTTCGGACTTGTTGTGAGGAAACAGCGAATCAAGGCAAAGCTGTCGCGGCATGAATTGGCGAAGATGGCAAAGTTCAGCGTCTCTACTCTGAATCACATCGAGCAGGGTCGCGGCAATCCCACTTTAACCCGCATGGAGAATCTTGCGGCTGCGCTCCGTACCAGCTTGAGTCGCCTTTTCGGTTTGACTCAGGATCGCGAGGGGCGATGAGGAAGCGCAAGCTCATCCTGTGGGACACGTTCTACATTGAGCTCCACGGCCCTAGCGAATTAGAGAAGGACCGCACGGCCGACCGTCATGCCAATCAGTTGATGGCCGCGTTCGGAGACGCAGCTAGGAAATGTCTAAGAGAACGTCAGAAGAAATCGGCTGTGTTGAAAAGATTCCGCATGAAGGTGGAGGGATGAGTGCAATCCGATTCGAAGGGTTGGTGCTGCTGCTCGGCTCTCCGGAACATTTCTGAACCCGTATCAGCTATTGATGGGAGACGTTGAAATGCAACCGCTGGTGAAAAGCCTAACAGAGATGATAGGCGATCTGATCGTCGCACGCATTCCGGTGCTCGACGAGGAGAATAAAATTCTCGTTCGACTGCACAAGGTGGAGCAGAATGGAATATGGATTGAGAGTCACGCTTTCAATGAGTCGATGTTGGAAGAACATGATATGCCCGTCTCGGTCACAAGCCTGCTCCTTTTCATTCCATTCAGCGGGATCGATTACATCATTTCGTCGATCCAAGTCACCGCACTCTCCGAAACGGCTTTTGGACTAGACACATGAAAGGCAGGAAACATGCCCAAAGCTGAACCGGGTGCGCAAAAAAGCATACAGCATCGCCGACCCCGAAGCGACACCACGCTCGTCTTTGATCTGGCGCAAAAGGTTCCCTGTTGCGTGCTCGACGCGGTCATTGAAGAGTGGCTTGTGCCGTGCGTTGTTGAGCAGTTCCTTTGCGAGCGTGGTGTCACGCGGTGTGCTCTTGCGGCGCGGTATCGCCCTTTTGGGCAAGAACCTGAATCGACGATGCCGCGTTAACGGGTGTTTCGTTGCTTTCGGCCCCATTTGTAAGGAGAAGGATTGACCTTCTACTAACACGGGCAGCATCTAGCATGGGTCCGTTTACGGTGATGCCGCTAAAGCCGTATTGCTGACTGAATACCTCCACCCCCTCAGTCGGCACCACGCCCGAATTCCCGCTACCACCCAACTCGAATTCGACCGTAACGTGCAACACACGCTTACCATCTGCCTCGCCGGGCATGAGTGTAATTTTCCTTATGTGCTTGCGGATAACTTGCTTGCCCACCAGCGGTGCACTCGTCAGCACCGATTGCAGGTCAAGCAGCTTGGTCAATAAATGAGCCCTGATCGCATCAGGTGTGAAAGCAATATTCGGCAGGGGTTCTTTGGCGTGAGAGAGTTGCTCTTCGAGCCTTTGGATTCGATCGTCCCGTTCCTTAAGATCATCTAGCAGAGTCACGTCCGCGCGGACTCCAACTTTCGCGATGAATTCCATGATGTTGCGGCGTTCTAGTCTTTCCCCGGCCAATTGCTCTAGCAGCTCGGGTGCATTGATCGCGTTCTTTCGTGCGTCGGCCTGTAGTTCGGAGACGCGCTTCTCAACCTGCGCGTGCAAAGAAGTCACGACCGCGTTCAATCTGTCCTCATCCATCAAATCGCGAGTGAGCCAAGATAGAAGCTGTTCTTGCAAACGATCTTGCCGAATGGTGGTGGTGTTGGAGCAAACAGCTTTGTCTCGGTGAACACCACAACCGTACCGCATGTCGTCGCCTGACCCGTCCACGATTCTGACGTTTCCGCTGCAGAGGCCACAGCACATCAACCCGCTGAAAAGATATCGCTGGCTTCGGTTAGTTCTGCTCAGACCGCCTTCCTTCGGGATGCCCATCTTTTTCTTTAGCGCCAATTGGCCCTGAACCTTATTCCACAGCTCATCCGAAACGATTCGCCATTTCTCGTTGTTGTAGCGCACCCATTCTGTTTCGGGCCTCTTTTTGGTTACGATTCGGCCCGTCTCGGGATCGTAGACGCTCCTGGTGCGGCCCCATTCGTATGTCCCTATGTACTTCTTGTTTCGAAGCATTTCGGAGATGCCATCCGCGGACCAACCCCGAGCGGAATTCGTGCGCGGAGGTTTTGGTGCATTGACTCCGTCCTCTCGAAGTGCCTTCGCTATCCTGTCGAAGCTCGATCCCTTTGCGTACATGTCGAAAATTCGGAGTACGATTTCAGCTTGCTCGGGAACGATCTGAAGGTTGACACCGAGGATACCGTCGCCCTTCCCGTTAGGATCTACGTCCTCTACATTTCTGTAGCCGTAGCAGGCTCCGCCCGCGTTGTAGCCTTTGAGCACGCGGCCCTTAAGTCCCCGGCGAACCTTGTCTGCCAAGCCAGCACTATATTGCTCATCCGCCATGGCTTTGAAGATGAGTAGTAGTCGAAAGTTGGTGTCACTCGAATTCAGCGAAGGGCTTACAAACTGAATTGAGACGCCGTAGTGTTCAAAAAACTCGGCGAGCTTTAGTACGTCTGGCACGTTGCGCCCGAGGCGGGAGGTGTCGTCTATGATTACGCAATCGAAGGGGCGAGGCTTCCTTTTGGCCGCCGCCTTCAGAGCAGCCAGGGCATGGCGTCCTACGAGTGAACGGCCCGACACTTCCTGATCCGATAGCACCCAATCTTCTGCTATGCTCCAGCCCTCGTGCCGCTCGCTCTCCTGCCTACATTCCCGAATTTGATCTTCGGTTGATGTTGGCCGTTGTAGATCGGATGAGTAACGTGTATAGACCGCGCAGGCCCTATGTTTCTGCGTGGTCGTGCCCCTATCTTGCGAATCATTCTGCGTTTTCATCTGCTTTTTCCTCCAGTTCGAAATTACGAGCGAGTAGCATCGAACAGCTAATGTTCGCAGCAGACTTCAATCGTTAATGAAGTCCATCGGCGACCAACGGCTGATCTGACTCTTTCCGAGAACTACGGATTGCCATGGCTGGAGTTCTAATACTGAGCGACGCAAACTTGGCAAAAGATTAGTCGCATCGAGTTGCGGTCAACTTGGGAATTGTGGATAGGGCCGATATACCTCTTTTCGATAGTCAGCTAATTGTCGGAGCGGCGGCTGGAATGATGGGAACGTACAGGCCCAGACCGATCGACGCCAATGGTGGGCCAATGTTTGATGCCCGATATTGTGTGACCCGGGAAAGCTCTCACTTTCTTGTTACCCGCGTAACTTTGCCGCGACACAGGGCGGGTGCTATGACTCGACGTAGGAGTCCTTTCCATGGCACCCAAGAAATCCAGAAAGCCTAAGCCGTCCCCTGAACAAATTACAGCCGCTGAATTTCAATGGGCCGAACTTGACGCACAGCTTGATCAGCAAATGCCGATCCTTCACGAGTCCCGATTACAAGTCGGCCGCATCCTGTATCACATGAAACGTTGGCTCAAACAATGGGGGCTTAATAAAGGACGGCGCGGGCGTTGGGACGCAACCTGTCAAAAGCATGGAATTGATCGCAAATCCGCTGAGAATTGGATACGACTCTATCAAGAGCGCGCAAGCATTCCCACTGAGGAGTGGGTAGTTCAAGCAGCAAAGCCACGGGGACAAAAACCCCAACAAAACAGGGAAAATAATCCGGTAAGAGTTACCGGATTAGTACCGAGCATCACACCAGGCAAGGAAGAGGATCACGATTACAGCCCGAATCAGCGGCTCGGTATTGAGTGCATCTTTGTTCTCACAATGAGCGAGAAGCGTAAGTTCATGGCCGCGGTGCAAGCTCTTGGCCCGCTCCACGCGACGCAGGAAATGTACAAAGCAGTGATAGCCGCCGCGCCGAAGGCGGCGGGAGCCGCGTCGTGAAGGAAGATGAAGTCTATCGGATGGAGCAGGATGCGAACGACTCAGAAATCGTTGATGACGAAACCTCCCGGATGGAGCGGGAGAAATCGCCGCGCCTCAATCGGACGATCAAATATCGACGAATCGAACCCGTCATCAAGGATGATCAATACAAAAAGCTGAACCGCTGCTATCTATTGCCTGAGCACGGCCCGAAGGACATTGAACCGGGAATTTGTTACTACATACGCGACCCGCAAACCCGAAAGGTTCAATTCAAGTTCCTAGTGCTGAAGAGGGTATTAGTCGCTCCGTATAACCGCGCCAAGCTCGCGTTAGAGGGGGCAACGTGGGGCGCAGCAACACGGGGTTCCGCTGGCAGTCAACCTCATGCGAAAAAGATCACTTGGGGATTTTATCCGCAAACGCCCGGTCATCAGAAAGGCAACGAGTACTATTCCATCCGCAGCAAACGCACTCTGGAGCAGCCCGCGCTCGCTTACGATCTAAAACCACTCGTGAAGACAATGGACTCCTGTCTCGCGGAATATCTCCCGACGTACTACCCGAAGGCTTTGGAACACGCATTGCACGCTGAGCAGCGAGACGATGCACTCGAAGATAACTGGAGCATGATTCCTAGAGCACGCTTGCCTGAGCACGAGGCTTTCGATGCCAAGGCAATGGCAGAGAGAGTCGAGGGTCCTAATGAACCACGAACAGATCGTCCCGCCGATTACAGACCCAAACCGGTCGACTTGATCAAAGGAATAGACGGGCCGTGGCGCGGCCACATCTACACACTTTGGGGGACGGTGTTTAGCACGCTGGAACTGAACAACCACATTTTATTCAAGGCTCATGAGGACCGGGACAACGTCAAAGGTGACCTAATCTGCATTGCGGCTCTCGGCAATTGGGTTGGTGGGCGTCTCATCTTTCCCCGCTACGGATATGGGGCCGACTTAGGCGAAACCGACCTTCTTATCTGCGACAATGCCAACGAGCTTCATGGCAACGTCGGGCCGCTGGTCGGAGAGAAGGACAAGGGACGGTTCAGCGTCGTAGCATTCATGCATAGCAGCATCCTTGACTACGCGAATCGGGAAGGGCTATGGGCACCGAAGACCAAGAGCCCGGTTTCCGAGCAAGAGTAGAAGAACTCCGAGGCAAGCACCTGCTGTGCTGGGGCGTTCAAGCTGGTCCCAAGCGCGCTGATTGGTGCCACGCCCGTGTATGGCTAGAGTTAGCGAGCGGAAAGCAGACTCGGCCCGTGTGTGATGACCGGGCCGCTTTCTGTCTTACGCCGTCGCTGAGCCGGCAACCGAGGAACCAAACGCCTTGTTGATTTGCCCCTGAGCTTGCTCACCCTTTTGTGGCGCAAGATATCGCATGGTCATCTCAATGCTGGCGTGACCCGCCCAATGTTGAACCGTGCGGATGTCAACTCCGCGCCGGAGCGCCCATGTGCAGAACGTGTCTCGGAATTTGTGCAACCATACAGTCTTCGGATCAAGTCCTGCTTGCTCGGCGTAGCTCTTCGCGAGCCGGAGGAAGTGGCCCTCTACCTTCCCTGCACCCGTAGGGAAAACTAGCTTGGTCTTCGGGTTTTTCACGCGCCACTCCAATACCTTGCTTGCCAGGTCACGCTCCAGCGGAACAGTGCGAGCCTTGCCGTTCTTCGTTCTGAATCCTTCCCTCGTCTGGAACTTGACGACCGGGTGGGGTCCCAGACTCAGATCGGTCCACTCAAGGTGTGACATCTCGCGTTCGCGTGCTCCGGTCTTGAGCAAAAACTCGAACGCCAGCGAGTCGCGTTCTTCCAGAATGACAAAGAAGAACTTGGTCATCTCGCTCTCGCTATAGGCTTCCGGGTCTTCATCCTGCGGCGTAGGCCGCTCGGTTTGAGGCAACAATTTCTTGTGGTCCACACCGCAGTAGTGCAAGAAGCAAACGATGCTGACGTAGAGATTGCAAACCGTCCGATGACTGAGCGGTTTGCGCGTTTCGTCGCCGTGACGCAATTTCATCATCCAGGTCTTCAAATCCTGACGGGTAATCTCAGCGGGTAGACGGCGGTTCACCGTATCGAGGAATCGCCGGGTCTCACTTTCGTAGGAACGGATCGTGTCGGTGTCCAGCGGGTAGCCGTCTTTCTTAATAGTGGTCTTTCGGTCAGTGAGGAATGCCGTTCGAAGCTCATCTAGCGTCTTCGGCATGGCGGGTGATGGTTTTGGTGGCTCGAATTTCTCCTTGCTCTGAAAAGCAAGCTCTTGCTCTTTCCGGCCCCGGGCCGCGTTAGCCGCGCTCAGGTCGGTGCCAACGCTCACCCATTTGCGTTTGCCGTTCTCGTAGTAATGGATCGCGTAGACGTCCTGCGGCCCGCACATTTGAGGGTTGCGTCGGAGGATGCGCTCATACCGACGGCCCTTTTCATCATTGATGCGAATGTATAAACTGACATTCGGAATCCTCATTTTGGCTCTCCTGTTTCAAAGAGCCATTACTGTGTCTCTACAATGGGTAGCCGATAACAACAGCGCCTGGGTAGCCGGATTTCCCGGCACTCCTTTTTATGAGAGCGTCGGATCGGCGGGTCGATGGTCCCTCCCTCTCCGCCATACCCTTAGAAGAAAAGCACTTGCAGAACATCCTACCCTTTACTGCAACGTGTTCGACGGCTCGGAAGCGCCTTTTTCGAGAACAACTTGGACCGCCATCCGTTACAACCAGCCTCCAAGCACTTAATCGTTCGTGCCTCGCCAGTGCTTCTGATGCTGGAACTGGTCCTTCCCACACCGCAAAGACTGTTTGATCCGAAGTGAATGGTGGATGCGATTTGAACCAAAAACGAACACCACGAATCGTAAACAAGAAGAGGCTGCAGTCGAGCGGCTTCGGCTCTAAGAATGGTTAGGGACGATCCAAGGTTGAACTTGTATGCGAAGCAAACCTCGGGATCCGGTGATGCTAATCACAGGGCTGAGTGACGGCCGCCGCTGCGCCCACGTCCCGGTCTATCGACACTCATGACGGTGCTTGAACGAGTGAACCGAAGTTCGCTCTTTTATGAGGAGGCGGTTCCATGCTCAGATTCCGTCAGATTACAGCCGTTGTCTTCTGCACGCTAATGTTGGCACTGTCCGCCAGCGTCCCGCCGACAGCGGCTGGGGGGCCAAAACTCAGCCGCCCAATTTATGCGATTCCGGCATTCTCGCGCCAGTACGGCACGTCATGTAGTACTTGCCATGTTGACTTTCCCAAACTCAACGATTTCGGCAAGGCCTTCAAGGATGCGGGATTCAAGTTTCCCAAAGATGACGAAACGTTCATCAAGATTCCGCCCGTGATGTTGGGATCTCCGGCGCAGAAGGAACTGTGGCCCCATACCATATGGCCTGGAACGATTCCGGGAGTGCCGCCAATCGGCCTGCGTTTTAATACTTTTTTCCAAGTGGTTAGCCCCAACCGGAATAGCTTCAACCTGCAAGCGCCAGGTGATCCGACCGCTCCATTTATACCTCGGACTGATTTTCAGTCGGGGCTGTTCAGCATCTTCATGGCGGGAAATTTTGGCGACGACATCGCCTTTTGGGTGGATGACGACATCAGCGTCGGCGGAGCCAACTCGAATGGCGGATTAGGGGATGGCTATCTGAAATTCGTGAACATTGGTCGTCACCTAAAGCTGCCCACTGACGCTCTGAGCTTGCGCGTCGGGCAATTCGAGTTGGATCTGCCCTTCAGCCAAGCGCGCAGCTGGAACCTTAGCGGCTGGGACATTTATAGCCAGGCGAATGTCGGCACGGTGAATTCGATCCTGGGACTGCCCACTGTTAACAACTCTTTTGCCATGGAGAATGCGGCGCAGGGGGTGGAATTCAGCGGCGGACATACCTACCGTGGCTATCACTACTCTCTCGCAATTGTGAACCAGAACACAAGCGGCGGCACGGCGGCGGCGGGAAACAATGTTCCGCCAGAAGTTGCTTACACATCAGACTCGAACTTCAAAGACCTTTATGGGAGGCTCTCCTATCGTTTTAACCTGGAACGAGACCCGTCGAGCCGCAACGAAATTCAGGCCGCAGGCGCCACCGGTCCGCGCGATCACACCTACCTCAATCTGGGAACACTCTATTTCTATGGACGTTCCGTGCAGCGGTTTCAAGGTCAGGACAGCACGGGAGTTTCCACGGTGCTCACGGCGCGTGAACCGTTCTACCGGGTCGGTGGAGATTTCAGCTTCAACTACCATGCCTTCAACCTGTTCGGACAGTACCTGTACGGGCGCGATCAGAACCTGCTGCCTTTGCTGCCCGCCGGTCTTCCATTGCCGACCGGCTTTTTGCGCGGAAGCCCATCAAGCTTCAGCGGCGGCTTTCTCGAGGCAGATTATCTAGCGCTCCCGTGGCTGATGACCATCATGCGCTGGGATGAAGTGCACTCCGCAGCCGATCTATTCAATGGCATCGGGGCCACGCCCGACAGCGACGTCGGATCGTTCGTGTCGCCCTTTCGCGCCACACGAAATCGCTTTACGCCGGGCGTTCAGTTTCTTATTCACGCCAACATCAAAGCGTCTTTCGAATACCAGATTCGCCCGCAGCAGATCGTCTACGACCCAACTACACGGACGGCACTCACGGGCGCATTTCGTACCAACTCGGCCATCGCAGGACTGGAATTTGTCTACTAGATCGGGAGGGCAGACCTCCATGAATAGACAAGGAGAAATATGAAAAACAGCGTTTTGATTCTAATGATCATGTGGGGATTCGCGCTTGCGGTCAGCGCCGGCACCATAAGCGGACAAGTCTCAGGCGTTGCAGGGCAGTCAGTCGTGTTTGTTGACACCATTCCGGGTAAAACCTTCCCTGCGCCCACTCAGCGTCCGTTAATCGACCAGAAAGGGTTGGTCTTCCAACCACACGTCACAGCAGCGCAGGTTGGCACCACCGTGGATTTCCTCAACAGTGACAGTGTTGCTCATAACGTCTTTTGGACTTCCGTCGGCGGTAACAAGAAGTTGGGCCACAATCTCGGTACCTGGCCAAAAGGAGAGAGGAAGTCTTTCAAGTTCGATATGCCAGGCGCTGTACCGATACTTTGCAATGTACACCCTGAGATGTCGGCCTACCTCGTGGTCGTGCCAACTCCCTACTTTGCTACTTCGGATCAGATGGGGAACTACAAGATTGAAAATGTTCCGGACGGAAGCTACACGGTTATAGCTTGGCACGAAGGGACCAAGAATCAGTCCAAACCGGTGTCCGTGTCAGGCGACACCAAGGTGGATTTTGCTTTGAGCAAATGACGACCGAAGTCTGGGAGCAAAGGCCGATCATGCTGCGCTTTCCGGGGAAGACTGAATGAAAAGCTGGTCACTCTTATCGACGAAGTGTTTGGCGGCAATCTTTGCGCTGCTCTTACAGCTATCCGGTCAAACGGCAGGTAAGGAATTCTCGGTCACGCCCGTAAGAGGCGAAAGCTGGATCAACCATCTGCATAAGAGATTCAGCGACACCAGCATGGGTAAGACCTTTCATTCCGGCCCCGCCGCCCCTATGCCGGGAGAGAAGCCCATCGCTAGGCAAGAGAAACTGTCACTCGATTTCGCTGCACGAACCATGGCTTTTCACGGCGCTGATATTTATCGCCTAAACTGCCGCGGATGCCACGAAGAGTCGGGCCACGGTACGCCCCCGGAAATCAATTCTGTCATCGACCCGGTCCGGGCGACTTCCGTCGAGGTCATCATGGCCAGAATGAAAAAGGCGGGGATGAACATGAGTCGCGCAAACGCGGCTCTACTTGCGAAACAGTCTAATTCGGCATTGCTCGACCGCTTTCACAAAGGCGGTCAGGATATGCCACCGTTCCCGCAACTGAGTGAACCAGAGATTCGGTCTCTGATCGCTTACTTGAGACAGCTTGCGGGCGTTCCAGGTGCGGGAGCACAACAAGTAGCGATCAGCGAGTCACCCTCCCATGTGGGCGAACTGATCGTAAAATCTACCTGCCACATTTGCCACAATGCGGTGGGGCCGAACCCCAGTCCCGAGCAAATTCTGGATGGGGCCATACCGCCCCTGAGCACTCTCACCACGCGGACGAGCTTGCCTGAGTTCGTTCGAAAAGTTACTGCCGGCAATCCGATCATCATGGGCAAGGATTCGATGCCATTCCGGGGAAGAATGCCGGTATTTGACTACCTGAGCGAAGACGAGGCGGCGAATGCGTATATGTACCTCACTCTTTACCCTCCACAAGAATAGGAGAGACGAATGAGCAAGAAATTCGATGTTCCGTTTGCGATTACAGCCGGCTCCAACTGCGCTCGAGGGATGGGTTATGTCAAAGATTAGGCTCTTGCTAATCATCGTTGTGGTCTTTGTCGGGGTCACGGGTCGTGTGTCGGCACAGGTCCTCACACCCGCGGAGATCAAGGATCCCGTTCTGCGCTCGTTACAGGAACAATACATCAACGATTTGAAGGTGGTGGGACAGGATATTCAGGCGCTCCCGCTCGAGTATCGCTTCTATTTGAACCGCACTCTGGATCTTGACGAATCGCAACAGCAGCATGCCGATCAACGGTCTATTCGATTTGATCGCTACAACGGCCAGACAGTCCTGGCAGTCACCGGCAACTACTATGCTGCCTACTCCGACAACATTGCCGCGAACCAGCGTGCTCGCAGCACTTTTCTGAATGTAGTCATTCCGATTTTGAAATCGGAAGTGCCACGCTTCCAGGGAAATCATGAGGTGCAAGGCTATGCTCTTGAAATTTCACATCACGTCCTCGGAAACGTAATGGGTGTGATGGTGGAAACACCGGAAAACCTCATGGTGTATTTGCCCCAGAGCGGCGCCCTGCAACTTCTGGGTTCCCGAGACGAGAATGTGCAGCAAGCGGGCTTATTGCAGGGACAGGTTTTCCTCAACGCGCAGCCCGTCAACATTTGGCTCAATGGAGAAGGACCCCAGCCAGCGGCTGGTTCCGAGCCGACTTTGAGTTCGACGCAAGGCATGGAACCTGCCGCTCGAAGTCAAATCATCCAGAATGGTGTGGAGGACAGGGGGCCAGTATCGCCAAGCCCGCCGCCCCTTCCTGTAACAAAGGCAAGCGATATTGTTGTCTCGCCGGTGCGGGACACATCACCCGCGGCTCTAGCCGCATTGCAAGCCTCCCATCAGGACATGCTCGCGAAGCTTGTGAGAGAGCTGGGCCCACAGGCGCACTTTGTCGCCTATGCAGCGCAGAGCTTTGTAGCTTTTCGCCAAAAACTTTATCTCGAACTTTCTCTGAGTACCACCCTGCCGGAGTCCGAGAATGGATCAAGATACAAACTGGCGGCAACGGCATTCGATAACCACGTGGCAACACTGATCCGTCCAGCCCTCACCTATATCAAGGAAGATTCGAAGTTTGATGGGATCAGCTTCAGCACTACGATACGTCTAGGCACCCGATCGTCTGCGGCCAGTAGATCCGAGGCAGTGGAGTTCTTTTTTCCTCTCACTGCGCTGCACTGCTACGAGAAATATGACTGCACGGGGCAGCAGCTCATCGACGCTGGTGTGGTGCTAATCAACGGAGAGCGGGCTGGACTGGATTTGCAGATGGCCGAGAGCGTGGCAGGCCACTGAGGACGAAGGTTCTCTCCGCACTCAGTAGTTCAGAGAGCGCTGTTCCACATTATCTATCTGAAATGGGCTCTTCAGCCGCAGCGGGCGGGTCCAGAAGTCGGCCTGCACGGGCACTTTTAAAGTTCCTTCATTGTAGGTAGTAATGAATCGCGGGGGTGAAGATCAAGGACAACACCATCGAACTGAGTAAACCTCCGATCACAGTAATCGCAAGGGGCTGAAGCATCTGCGAACCTGTCCCGATTGCAAGAGCCAGCGGCAACATGCCCGCAATGGTGGCAAGAGCCGTCATGGCGATGGGGCGGAGTCGTCGACGTCCGGCTTGAATCATCGCCTCCTCGGACGAAGCACCTGACTGGCGAAAGCGATGCTCGGCGTCTAGAAGCAAGATGCCGTTCTTAGCGACGATACCGATGACCATGATCATCCCCATGAAGGAGGCGACATTGAAACTGGTACGAGTGACTAGCAATGCGACGAAGCTTCCAAAGGTGGAAAGCAGAGCGGATGCAAGGATGGCGATGGGAGCGGAAAACGTTCTGAATTCAAATGACAGAATCGCGAACAAGAGTAAAACTGCCAGGAGTAGGACCAACAGCAAATCCTTGAACGACTTTTGTTGCTCCTCGTAAAGTCCGCCGTATTCCACCCGTATCGACGGGGGCAGATGCAAATCGTTGACCGCCCTTTTGACTGCAGCAATGCCCCCTCCCAAGTCCACACCCTCAAGGCGTCCCGTAACCTGTACCAAACGCTGCAGGTTCTCCCGGCGAATTTCGGTTTCTCCTGCCGAAGTTGTGACACTCGCCAATGATCCGAGCGTTGCAGTATGACCGGACGAGCTAACCAGCAACGTGTTACTCATCCGATCGAGCGTGGAACGACTGTCATCGGGAAAGCGGACGCGAATGGTGTAGGCCCGGTCATCGAGCACCAGCGGCGCCGCAGCGGGTTCGCCCTCTAGAATGGCCGAAGCGTCGATCGCGACCTCTTCCTCGGTGAATCCTGCTCTTGTCGCTACCATTGGATTCACCTGATAGGTTATAGAGGGTCCACTTATCGTGTTTTCAACGCCGTTGAGCACATCGACGACGCCGTTGATTTTTCCAATCGCTTCAGCTACTCGAGGGCCGGTATCGTTCAACAGGTTGCCGTCTTGCGAGAATAGTTTGATCACGATGGGTTCGGGCTGGCTGGTCAGGTCGCCAATCATGTCCTGCAGCAGCTGGACAAATTCGACCTTGGCGGTAGGTTCCTGACCTTCAATTTGTGAACGAATGTCGGAAATAATGTCGTCAATTGCACGCTTTCGATCGCTTTTCAGCTTTACGGTGAAGTCACCGCTGTTGGCTTCTGTGACTGCCGCCAGTCCGAGCTGCAGACCTGTGCGGCGCGAGGTGGTTTCCACCTCGGGGGTAGACCGCAAGATTTTTTCGATACGCAGCAGAATTCGATTCGACTCGGCCAGAGAACTTCCGGGTGGAGTAATGTAGTCGAGGATGAAACCTCCCTCATCCATTTCAGGCAACAGATCACTGCCCAAAAGCTTATAGCTCGCAAAGGACAGAACCACGACCGCTGCGGAGCTCGCTACCAGAATCCAGGGACGTAACAACACGATTCGCATGGCGCGCTCATAAACTGCGATCACGCGCCCAAAGAATCCGGTCGCTAGCGCATCTTCGGCAGCCAGCAAAGACGCCATTTCAAGATCTTCGCCGACATCCGACTTACCTTCTCCGGTCGTCGTCTCGTCACTCGCAGTACGATGCTCTCGACGAACCAAATATTGGCTCAGCATTGGCGTCCAGGTGAGCGCCAGCAGGAGCGAAGTAAGCAAGGCGACCGTGGTGGTCACGGCCAAAGCCCGGAAGAAACTTCCGGTCACGCCCATGATCGCGATCAGTGGCAGGAACACGGCGACGGGAGTGATGGTTGATCCAACCAATGGTACGGTTAGCTCGCGAAGCGCGCTTTGAATCGCGTGGAACCGGTCTTGCCCCGCATCCCGATGCAGGACAATATTTTCCAGCACTACGATGGCGTCATCAATCACCAATCCCACCGCGGCTGCCAATCCTCCCAACGTCATCAGATTGAAACTTTGACCGGTTACCTTCAAGACCACGAATGTAATCAGAAGAGTTACAGGAACGACCAGGCCCGCGACCAGCGACGTGCCCCAATCCCGCAGAAAAAGCACAAGCACAACAGAAGAAAGAACAATACCGAGCAACACTGCGTCCCGCACGCTTGCAATCGAGTCATGAACGATGGTCGATTGATCGTAGAAAGGCTCCAACCGGATGCCGGGTGGAAGGGTCGGTGTTATCGACTGAATTAAATCATGTGCCTCGTTTGCAATCTGCAAGGTGTTGCTGTCTGGTTGGCGATTGATGTTGAGCAGCACCCCAAGCTTTCCGTTTGCGGTAACGATTGTGTATGTTGGGGCGACAGACGGCGCGACGGTGGCGACATCTCTAATGCGAATCGGAACCCCACCGGAAGAGATCTTGACTACGATGTTGCCTATTTCCTCTGCGGTATGTACCTGGCCACTGACCAGAGCCAGCACGAGATGATGGTCGCTCTGGATAAGGCCGGGCGAGTCGATCAGGTTCGTGCGTCGGAGTACATCCAGGATGTCGGCGACCGTCACTCCCGCCACGGGCAGACGTGCAGGGTCAGGTGTGATCTGGAATTCAGGGACACGGCCGCCCTGCACCACGACCGTCGCCACGCCATCCAACCGGTTCAGGCGAGGCTTGATTTCGTAGGTTGCAATTTCCCAGAGCTTCTCAGGCGGAACTGTGTCTGAGGTCAGGCTATAGCCAAGAATCGGGAACGCCGCAAAAGTTAATCGGTGAGCTTCCACCTTCGCGGTCGGGGGAAGCTCCGCTTGAAGCTGGGCCACGACCGCGTCCACCCGCTGCAGGGTTAACACCATGTCGGACTTCCAATCGAACGAAAGATCGACTTCAGCAGACCCCCTGCTGGTAATTGAGCGCACGCTCTGCAACCCGGGAACACTATTAACCGCTTCTTCAATGGGCTTCGTGACCGTAACCAGCATTTGGTCGATGGGCGCCACGCCGTTGTCTACACCGATGACGATTCGCGGAAAATCGGTATTCGGGAAAACGGAAACTGGAATTGTGAACGCCGCATAAGCTCCCACCAGGGCGATCGCGATAATCAGAAAAATCGTCGGGCGCGAAAAGCGCTGAAACCAGAATTCTCCCAATTGATTCCTGCTGCCGCCGCCTTGCATGGGACTTGTCGAACGCTCCATGGCGACAGTTACTCCTTGTCCATTTGCGGATCGCTATTCGAACCCGGGCTGGGTTTTTCAGCCGGTCGGTCACCAGCGTTGGTCTCAATCTTGATCTGAGTCTTGTCGGGCAGGGCGTAGCCGCCGGAGGTGATGATGAGGTCGCCGTCTTTAACTCCTTCGGTGATCTGAACCAGTTCTGCGTTGCGGATACCGATGTTGACGGTCCTGAAATGCGCGTGGTCGTCAGCGCCGGCAAGAACGATGTAGTCTGCTCCTCCGTCATTCTTGAAAACGGCAGACGCCGGCACCACTAGTGCGTTCTTGTCCGAGCGGGCGGTAATTGAAAGCTGGATCGTCATTCCCGGTTTTAAAGCCTCATTGGGTTTTTTGGACTCTACCCACACTTCGATTGTTGTGCTGCCGGGATCGAGCGCGGGGCTGACCAAGCTGACCTTTCCCTCGATGGGTTCGCTCAGCCCGGCCACCCGCATCTCTGCCGGACTACCGACCTTCAAAGAAGCAGCTTCGGATTGAGCGATGTGTGCTTTAGCGATCAGTTTGGATGTATCCATCACCGTGAGAAGGGGCTGATTCGCTGTGGCCAACTCACCTTCGTATTGCGGACGGTCCGTAACCACTCCGTCTATTGGACTGCGGATTTCGGAGTAACTGAGTTGTGCATTCGCACCCAGGTACTTGCCATGTGCGGCGGAGAGTTGGCCAGCCGCAGACTTCAGACTTTCCTTTTCACCAATCCTTTGCAGATCTTCCAGCTGCTTTTGCGTCACCTCTGCTTCTGTACGCGCCTGGGCAAGGGCGACGTCGGCACTGTCAAGGTCACGTCGCGGCAGTGCGCCTTGCTGGAACAACTCCTTGCGGCTGTCGTAGACCTTCTTCTGGGCATCGAACGACGCCTTGGCTGCAGCTGCATCGAGTTCGGCCTTTTGTATTTGCTGTGGAATACTGGCGCCGGTCGTGGTTGCATAACCAGCCTGGGCCTGCTCGAGTTCTCCTTTGCTCTGCTCGGCCGCTGCCGTTAGGTCTGCATTCTCAAGAACGGCAAGCAACTGACCCTTGTGAACACGACTGCCACGCTGCACAAGAAACTTCTTTATCGTGGAGGTGATTTTGGGAATGAGTACGGCTTGCTGTCTGGGGGAAATAACCGCTTCGGCGGAAACTCTCTCGCTGAGGAGTGAACGTTTTGCCGGAGTCACCTGCACTAAAACGATCGGTTCTTTTTCCTTCTCGGACGAGTTACAGCCCAATGCCGCAAATACGGTCACGAGGACGGCGCAAGCCGCCAAAAACATCCACAGTCGTTCATTGCTACGATTCGCAACCTTGTTCATGGAGTGGTGAGCACTCCTGTCAGCGTTTGTAAGTTGGCGAGGGCAACCCGATAACGCACAGCGCCATCCTGATACGCGGTGTTTGCCAGGCTCGCAGAATTTTGCGCGTCTACTACTTCCAGTACAGTGGATTCTCCATCCCTGTAGCGCAGCGTGGTCAGGCGAAGACTTTCTGCGGCCAGCTCCGTTGACCGATTGAGACTGGCCAGCTCACTTGCAGCCGCTTCCGCTTCTGCATAAAGCGATTGCAGTTCCGCGAGCAGCTTTCGTTGGGCTAACGAAAGCTCCCGCTTGGCTTGATCGCGCTGCAACTCTGCCTGCTTGACCCGACTCTGGGTCGCGCCCCAGTTCCAGATCGGAATGTTCACGGTTGCAACCACGGAGGAACCGAGGTTGGAAACCCCGTCTGTTCGGGTAGCGAAACGGGTAGCGTCGATTCCGTAAAAATAGTCGAAGCTGAGCGACGGCAGATAGGCGGCACGTGAAGCGGTCACGCCGTAACCAGCCTCTCTTGCTGTCTCTAGAGCGGCACGAATGTCGGGGTTGTCGCGAGCAGCGAGTTGTTGAACCTCCGGTAGTGTGGGCAAGGCTGCAGTCGCATGAAGGTCCTCAACGATCTCGAAGTTGTCGGTCAAATCAGGAAAGATCAACACGGCTAGGTCAAGGCGGGCATTCAGAAATGCTAATTGAGCTTCTCGCAGTTGCCGCAGGCGGTCGTTTCCCTGTAAATCAGCCTTGATAACGTCGGAGTGAGCCACTTCTCCGCCGTGTTCGAGGTCTTGTGTCAGCTTCAGAAAGCGTTCACCTTCGTCTGCCGCTTGCTGGGCGACCTCCAACTTCAGTTGCGCCGCAGCCACACCGTAATAAGTCTGCACGACTGTAACCACCAGCCCACGCGCTGCGATCTCGGAGCGGGCACGGGCGGCAGCGGCGGCGGCACCAGTACGCCGGAACTCCGCAAGGCCGGCCACGCCGATCGCTTCATGGACGTTGCCCTGACTGGCGTATTCGTGGACCGCGTTATTCGCGATGAACTTGATGCCGCCATCAATCCCAGTGCCTTCGGTATAAATTCCTGAAGTGTTGTAGGTTACGGTGGGCAGTAATGCGGCACGAGCCTGACTCTTGTCCTCGTGCGTTACTCCGGCGTCAGTGAGCGCCGCCTGATAGGTCACGCTGTTGCGACGGGCGCGAGCGAGCGCATCCTGCAGGGTCAGGCGCAACGGCGGTGCGGAGGGCAACGGCGTCGTTTGCTGACCAGCAGCGACGGGGATCAGGAGCAAGCCGAGAACAGCGAAAGTGCAACCGTGCTTGGCGAAACCCACAAGAAAACGCATAGGTCGAATTCAGCGGAGCCTGCGGGAGGATTCGCAGCTCTGCGAACTAACTTATCGACTAGAAGATAAACGCCGGGTTAACGGTCAAATAATTGTGGCAGGAAGGAAGACTGTGAACGTACTGCCGCTTGTGTCCGAACGGGTCAGTTCTAGCTGACCGGAGTGAGCTTGTACAATCCAGCGACTAATGGAAAGCCCGAGTCCAGCGCCGCCGCTGTCGTTCTCCGAACGCGATCGGGCCTTGTCTACCCTGAAGAAGCGCTCGAAAATGCGCGACTGCAATTCAATAGGGACGCCTTGCCCGGTGTCACTCACTGTAATTCGGTATTGAGAGTCCCGGACGTCCCAGGTTACGAACACGTTGCCGCCAGGCTGCGTGTATTTGATCGCATTGTCCAACAGATTCACGATCATACGGCGAAGTAATGCTTCATCCGCGTGGATGGGCATCTCTTTTGAGGTGTCGCAGCTTATTGTGATCTGTTTGGCAGCGGCCAGGGTTCGCACGCTGCGCGAGCACTCCATGATCAGTTCATCCAGGTAAAAATCAGTCAGGGTCAAGGGATACTGACCCGCATCGGCACGTGCCAAGGTGAAAAGGTCTTCCACAATGTGCTTGAGCCGTTCCGCCTCGGCGCGAAGAATGTCGAGAGATTCCCGATATTCCTCAGGCGAACGGCTGGTCTGCGACAGGGCTACATCCGCCTCTCCGAAAAGAATAGCCACTGGCGTACGCAGCTCGTGAGATGCATCAGCCATAAACCGCCGCTGTTGCTCGAATGACTGATCCAACCGGTCAAGCAGGCTGTTAAAAGACTGAGCCAGATGGCCGAGTTCATCCTCGGCGTTTGTCACTTGCAAGCGTTGGTGCAAGTTGTCCGCTCCAATGCGCCCGGCTTGCGTACCCATCTCAACAACCGGTGACAGGCTCCTGCATGCGAGAAAATAGCCGCCCCCGCTCGCCAGTACAATGGAAAGCGGAATGGCCAGCGCGAAAGCTGAGAGTACACTTTTCAGAAACTCCTCTTGACGCTGACGGGATTGCAGAACAAGCAGTGTGTGCTCAGCCCCTCCGATATTAAAAGTGCGCACGAAACTTCTGTAGACCTGATCGTGCAGTCTTACCTTCCGAAATGGGCGGGCCTCGTGGGTACTGCGATGCAGGATATCTGTCAAAGTTGGCGGAATGGTACCCACTGGGTCAGCCGGCACAATTTGACCATCGGAAGACGCGATGATCTTGTCCTCGGCGTCAAGGACAATAAATACCGTGTCTCGAAACTTGTGTTCTGCTATAGCTTCCCGGATAGCTTCTTTGAACCCATCAGGACCGGGGGTGTCTTGCGTTTCCGCTTTTACAGTGGTGAGAAAGGAGTCTGCCATTTCAACTTGGGCAGCGTCCGAAAGCCGAGCGGAGTTCCTACGGAGTACTAAGTAGGTAACCAAAGCCAGTGCCACCAGCGCACAGGCCAGTACGGCGGTGTACCACAACGTGAGTCGCACCCGAACAGAACTAAACATCGCTCCGATTTCGCCTCGTGCCCACTGCCGGTTGATTCATTTCATCATTTGCTGGAGAGCACATATCCCGCTCCGCGACGTGTGCCCAAAAGGGATTTCGCCGAACCTGCATCTATCTTCCGGCGTACTCGGTTCACGTACACCTCGATCAAATTGGAAAATGGATCGAACTTTTCATCCCAGACGTGTTCAGCGATCTCTGCACGCCCGACCACACGCCCTGCATTCCGCGCCAAGAACTCCAGCAAGGCATACTCTTTTGCGGTGAGCGAAATCGCTCGACCGGCTCGCGACACATTCTGTCCAACCGTGTCTACGACCAGATCCGCGACAACCAATTTCGCAGGCAATAACGCTCCCGTTCGCCGCGACAGCGCACGCAACCGCGCTAGCAGCTCGCGAAATTCGAATGGCTTCGTGAGGTAATCGTCGGCGCCGTGATCCAGACCTGTAATGCGGTCGTCTACTCCGTCGCGAGCGGTCAGCATCAGGATGGGCATGCGCTGCCCCGACTTCCGCAGTTCCTTGCAAACCGTGAAGCCATCGGGAGGCGGGATCATTACATCAAGAATCGCGAGGTCGTAACTGTTGATGGCGGCCTGATAAAGGGCGTTTTCTCCCGAACTAGCCACGTCGACCGCATAGGACTGTTCCCTCAGTCCTTTTGCGACGAAGCGGGCGATTCTTTCGTCATCCTCCACCAGCAACACTCGCATGGCAACATCATACTGCTTTTCCCAAAATCCCCGGCCACTCCTCTTTGGGCGTTCAGTTTCGACGCCGAATTTAGCTAATGTTTATCTGCGATCCTGTAGAACTTGCACAATAGGATCGTAATCGCTTGAGGGCTGTCAAATGCTCCGTTTAATCCGGCCGCTTATTTCACTTTGCGCGCTTAGCCTTGCTTTGATGGCAATCGCACTTCAGCGAACCGAGGCTGACACGCCGAAAGAACGATCTTCCGGATACCACGTCGCCAGAACCATCGCCGTGGGAGGAGATGAGGGCTGGGACTATGTCGCGGTGGACAGCGACGCGCGGCGCGTCTATGTGTCACACGGGAGTCGCGTGGTAGTGCTCGACGCCGATAGTGGTGCGGTGACGGGAGAAGTCTCCGATACCAAGGGCGTGCATGGTATTGCTTTTGCCACTGACTTCGGCCGGGGATTCACCAGTAACGGCCGAGCGAACACTGTGACCATCTTCGACCTGAAGACCCTGAGTACGCTCGGCACCGTCAAGGCGGGAATAAATCCCGACGCCATTGTTTACGATGCCGGAACCAAGCGCATCTTTACCATGAATGGCCGAAGCCATGATGCTACCGCCATCGACGCGGCCAATGGCACCGCGCTGGGCACGGTACCATTGGGCGGCAAGCCGGAATTCGCAGTATCTGACGGCAAGGGAAGGATCTTCGTCAACATCGAAGACAAATCCGAACTGGTGGAATTTGATCCGCTGAAGCGAGCGGTTCTTCATCGCTGGCCATTGGCCCCTTGCCAGGAGCCTTCAGGGTTAGCAATGGACCGAGAAAATCGCCGTCTCTTTGCCGGCTGCGCCAACAAGATAATGGCTGTGGTCGATGCGGACACCGGAAAAGTAATTGCAACCCCGGCGATCGGGGAGGGCGTTGACGCCAACGGGTTCGATCCCGCTACCGGCTTCGCATTTGCGTCCAACGGCGATGGTACGCTTACCGTCGTCCACGAAGACTCGCTGGACAAATTTACAGTCGTGGATAACGTGCCCACCAAGCCTTCCGCTCGCACCCTGGGCCTCGATCTCAAGACTCATAATATTTATCTCCCGGCCGCGGATTTTGAGACCCCAGCACCCGGGGAACGACGCGGAAAGATGAGGTCTGATTCCTTCGTAATTCTTACCGTTACACGAGAATAATGGCTGTCATACTTAAGAATTGCGCCTACAAGCAGTCGACTCTTCGTGACCTCGAACCTCCAATCTTTCTAGTTTGGTATTCTCCAACACGGCAGCTCAAGTGACAGGGCGCAGCCTCCGTGAAAACTGGTGAATTGTGTCGTCCATGAGGTGAGCCACAAGACCTATTGTGAAGTCAACCTCTGGGACCTTATTGTCAATAAGCCGTCGCGTACTCACGACGCTTGCTCAGGGCTGAATCGAAGGGACGCGATTAGGCGAGTAGATTGGCGGTTTGGGCTCAACGATGACTCGTCGGCCACCAAGCGCTGTAATATCACGTAAGGTTAGAATTCGATCTGGCCTTAGGCTCTTGGGAATAAGTGCAACGAAACCCTCGATCGGTTGGCCATCGGCTTGCTTTCTCGCTTCATTGGCTCTTTGAATAAACTGCTCGGTCAAATCGACTTGTATTGTTCTGACTTCTCCTGTGATGGCGACCGCATCGCTTTTGGCTATTTTGGTATCGTCCAGCGAATCGATCGAATGGTCTGGTACCCGTACAATGACCAGCACGTTGTATTGACCCGCCACGTTCTTTAAAAGAGAAGTATCGATCCCTGTCGAGAAGACTCTGCTTTCCGGCAGATACAGCGCGTTGGAAATCAAGGGCCGATTACTCATGATCGAGATATTTGGCGGGATCCTCATTCCAGCCCGTGTGTAGAAAAGCCTGACAGCTAGAAGCAGCCCAACCGTCAACAATGAGACCAGAACAACGGCTCGTATCGTTTTCCTGAGCTCTTGCACCATTGCTGCCATGCTGAAGGACCCCTCTTGCCACGGCAAATGCAATACCAAAGCAGCCAGTGCGTGATCTCCTGCCCGCAATGTCCACAGGCGGAAGCTAGGCGAGCTTTAGGTCTTATCTCCCGAGGTGGCGGGCCGGCCAGCATTTCCTTACTACTGGGGGCGCCCAATTCCAATTTCCATTGCGGTATGCTTCGGGAATACCACCTCCTGGCCTCTAGCGATGAAGTTCGAATACAGAGAGGTTGCACCACCGTAGGCACCCATTGCGTAACCTAAACTCCGGGATCGCACGGCCAGACCGAGCGCCATGCCAATCAGCTTGAATCCATTCAGGCCGCCCATAGCCCTCGGACCCGCGTCGCCTCCGCTGTGTGCCACTCCGTGGTCCACATCTCTGTCACCGCCCATCGAAGCCGCCGCCAAAGTCAGCGATAACGCTGTGGCTAAGTAACGGGTCTTCGGTGTCGTGGCCTCGGCGCCACCTTCGGAATCAAGCTTCACATTGGTATCTTTGCCTGACTGCACGGCTTCCAGGGTCGCGTCGACCTTCTCCTGAATTCCATCCGGCGGCGTTAGTTCCTGGAAGCGGATGCGCAACTGTCCATTCTTTTTTATGAGACGAGCAGGTTGCACCTGACTGACTGTGCCCGAGAGTCGGCTGCCTTGCGGGAGTAACAGCTTCTTGTCGCCGTCCAGGAGCGGCTGGGATATAACAGCTTCCACTGCTTCGCCCTTCTTCGAGGTTGCAGACGTCAGCGGTGTAGCGAGCCGCGCATGTACGAGGCTGCCGAGAGGCAAGGGCCCACCGATCGACGAGGCCATCAGTGGTGTCATAACCTCAGTACCGAAATCTAAAGGCAGGGCAAGTTCCGCGAAGTAAACCGTCCCCACAGCGATGTATTGGGCGTGAACGGGTAGTTGAGCTTCGACATATCGTTCCAGGCGGCGTATGCGGCCCGGGTTCTTCAACTGCTTCATCGCTTTGTCCCAATCTTGCTTGGCTTGTTCCCTAGCTTGTCTGGTTCTATCGGAAGCTGCATCCTTAACGCCCTTCCTCTGCTTGTTCCCCTGAGCCTCGACGAACCGAATCACCTGGCCCGAGCCAGGAGTCACGCTAGTTTCCAAAGACAAATGCTTCCCGTCCGGCAGGACAAGGTCGGTGAAACTGATTTCCACCCGTCGCTCCGGCGTGAAGTCGGCATCGAGGGCGGCCATCGTCCGTCTGCCGCTGGAGATTGTGCCAATCTTTGTGACCTGGCCGGTCACTTGGGATCCCACCGGGACGACAAGGCGATCAAACGCATATATCGGATCAACCAAGATCGCATGGACCGGCTGACCTACTTTTTTCACCCGGATCTCCTGATCTAGAGCGACTTGTAGTGGAGTGCCGCGGGGCACCGAGAGCTTGACCGTCTGCGGAACGGAGGGCGCGGTTGAAAGACTGACCGCCGGCGCGGTCTTGCGCGCGGAACCCGGAGAGAGTCTTGGCACAGGAGGCTCTTGAGCTCTCATTGAACCCAAATAACCAAATAGGCACAGAATGATACAAACCGCTCGCTTGATCCCCCGAAACATGAACTCGCCTCGCCTCATGCTCAGCCAGTGGCAAGCCTTGCACTTTAAGTCTTACTAATGTAAGACTAGATTGTCAAGCAGGCACGGCGCAACCGAAAAGGTCATGCAAATGCTAGGAAGATCCAAAGCCCAGGGAGGCGTTATGAAATTTGCCCCAGGTGATCTGGTGCGGAACCTTAGGACGAAGGAGGACGGCAAAGTAATCGAAGCTTACGAAGACGACGGAGTCGCGATGCACATGGTGTCGGTTCCCAAGAATCCCACCGGTTGGAGTTCAGGAGCCCGGGTTGCGTACTGGTCGGAGGACGAATTGGATTTTTCCACCAACGACTTGTTAAATGAGTCGTTGGGGGAGGGTCGGTACGCGTAACATTCCGTTCGGCCCTCCGACAGATCCTGGGGGAGACTATGGGACTCAAGATCCGGAATCCAACCCCGTTTACCGAGGGCTGCCTTAACCATATGTCTTAAACAAATACATTTGTCGATCGAAGGATTGTGTCCAGTCCCAGATGAGTTTTGTAATTGAATGCCATATAGCAACGCTCTTGCAGCCAACGATTTTTATATGGGGTCATGCGGTAGAGCCGGGGTGTTTTATAAGAGATGAACCGGGCTGCAGTTCAATGGTTCAATTAGGACACTTCTCGGTTGACGGTTACCGAGCGCATGCGAGCTTCCTGTCCGAACGCCGCATGGGTCTCGGGATGCAAGCCTTCGTATAAGACTTTGGCCGAGGGTGAGATGGTCGGTGAGTTTTCAAACAGGAAACCAACTTGAGCGCCGGTTATCGCATCGGAGTTTTCTTTGCTTCCGCCGAGGTGAGGTAGATCGTGCGCATCGACAAATTGCGCCGCCTGTGCAGAGAGATAATCGAAGAGGATGATCCTGAGACACTCACACGCCGAATCGCCGAACTGACGGAGCACCTACTTCAAGAACAAGTTGCGATCAAAGCAAAAATCTCCCAATTCAACCGACGCCCTCGAAATGTGTCTTCGCTCCTTAAGCGTGATTGATAGCGTTTCTGCATTCCGGCCACTGCGAAATTCCGGGCACTGCGAATGTTGCAGGCAGAAGTCTCGCATGGCGCGGGCATGAATTATTGATCCGCAGTTCTGAAGTTGTGGAAATTGACTCAAATTTAGCGACATCCGGCGATTTGGAAATCTCGGTAGATCCCGTATAGATGAGTGCTGGGCTTTCACATCTCTGCGCGGAATGTACCCCGCGGGCGGTCGGAGGAAGTAATCTTGTAGTTCTCCGAAAACCGTTCTCGCGGTTCCCTCTTGACTCTGGGCAGAAGAGCTTGCGGAAGAATTTTCTGGTTCTGCTCGTGCTAGCGGCCTCGCCTTCGTGGTCCATCATCATCATCGTCGACACCAATTCGTCCAGTAGCTACGCCCAGGCCGCCGGTTATTGCTCGAACCGCAAGGGTTCGCCATTTCGGAGCGGTCGCGAGGGGCGCGGGAGATTCGTCCCATACGCTTCGTGCAGTGTGTAATTTAATATCACCTTTAACGGAGGGGAAATCTGTCCCTGTACTCTCGTCGGCCGCGGTAGAAGCGCTCAATACAGGCAAAGCTTTGGGAAGAATATCCGAAAGTATTTCTGGCGGCTTCGGTATTTCATCATGACCCAGCACCGGAGCGCCACGATTGGCAGCTTTCGACCCGAGACCACGCCTTGTGCTACTAGCTTTCTTGTGGGCCCGCCCTGATCCGACGCTTTGATCAGTCATCGAACTTGCAAGATGAATCGGCGAATACAGAGACAGACCGACGCCTGAGGTCAACGACAGGCTGAGGGTAGCGACGCTCGCTGCCAATCCAGTACGGGTCACTGCCCGGGAGACGGAATCGAGAGGTGGTTCCCTCAAGAGAGAGCGCACTCTGACGGCAAGTAGGGATTCAGAGGAGAACATCCTTATGCCTGCGGAGACTATCTTTCTCTCCATAAACCGACGGGCGAGCATAGTGAGGCACTCCGCATAGCGTAGGCGTGCCTCGGTACATTCCCGCACGACTGCGTGGTCGCATGCCAGTTCCCGTTCCCACCGCAGATGTCGATAACCGAGCCACGCCAACGGATGAAAGAAGACCACTCGGCACCCCACATCCGCAAGACGATCCCACAAATAATCTTTTCGTTTCACGTGAAGTAGTTCGTGCCGTAGAACATCCTCGAGTTGGTCATCGTCCAACTGGGGCGGGAGGTCGGCAGGCAGCAAGACATGACTACGCCACCAGTAGCAGGTAGCGGGAGAACTGAGCTCCTCGGAAAGACGTAATTCGCAGCTGGCAATACCCAGTTCCAGGCACAGGCGTTGGAAGCGCAGGTGTAATTGCGGGGAGGGAAACTGAGTTCGTCGAAGAACACCCTTTAGTTTTCCTGACTGCAATATCAAATAGACGGCTGAGATCAGCAACGACAAAAGGTATAGTTCCGCTGCGGGGCCAGCTAGCTTGTCCAGGTACGATGCCAGAACGTCCGCGACCGGCAAAGCCAAGTACAGGGAACCCCGAGATAGCGAAGGTAAGGAACGAACCGAATTATGGATGACTCCATTGGCTCGGGTAGGGATCCATAGCGAGGCCCATGTCGCAACGGTGAGAAATAGGAAGCAGCCCCACAGGCGAACTCGGATACGAGCATTTCGAACCAAAGTGCAAATTAATCGGGTCGAGAGATAATAGCAAACCACCTGCAGGAGATATGTGATCGCCGTGCCCAAACTCGCCAAAGAGCCGTTGAACCACATAAAAGTGCGACCCCTAACTATGGTTCTTGCGGACTGAAATCCTGGCCTTGCGATGATTACGAACCAAGTTCTCCAGTTCCTGTAATTCATCAGCCTCGATGCGCTCGTCCTCGAGCAGATTCACTAGAAGTTCAGAGCGAGATCCGCGGAAATACTTTTCAAGGAGGGATCGTAACGAACTCCGCCGAATGTCCTTAGGCTTCACCCGAGGCTGATACACAAAGGCCCGACCGCGAACCGAGTGGCTGACGAACTTCTTGGTTTCCATAATGCGGAGGACGGTCTGGACGGTCTTGTAATTCAGAAGATTGTTTTTTCCGGAAGCTTGCAACAAATCCTCGATAGTTCCTTCGCCAAGCCGCCAAAGAATTTCGAGTAACCGAAACTCCGCCACCGTTGGAACGCGGGTCCCTTGGGATACCCGAGAGCCTCCTAGAGATGGAGACATACAGAAGTCATCCTCTACCGAGAAAAGGTGATTGCGTCCAAAGAGTAGCAGCTTCAGGAAACGTGATCAACCGCCACGGCTGTAGAATTTCGCTAGATGTCAGGCAGGTCAGCATTCAACGAAGCAACAGCCACCAGACCAAAAAAGCCACGAGTAGAGTGACAACCAGAGATGTGGCGTTTTCGATCGATCTTCGCACCGCTCGCCTCGGCTGGATTCGGTGCCCGAAAACAAAACCTCGTGGTGTGTGGACGGAATTCACTTGACATTCTAGTCTTATATCAATAAGACTTCCAAAGGGGATCAGTCGACGCGGCCGCCATCTGAAGTTGGCCCTGAGCCCCATCGAAGAGTTATGGATGGGATAGTATCTTTGTCGAGCCCGGACCATGTGCGTATCGCGTCTCCGATCGCGTGCGAAGTTTGCGGGACTTTTCCTGCCGTTTTCTCGTACGAAATATTCGAAGACGGAGCCAAGGGTCATTGCTGTCCGAGGTGTTTTCTCGATGTGATCGGGGCAATGAACGCCACCAAAACAGGACGTTCAAGTGACGAGCAAGCATGAAGTTCTGCATGCTTTGGCTCATTTTGCTCTGTGGAACTATATCCGTTTCCGCGGCGGTGGACCCTGAGGGATCTGTCAATTCTGACGGTTGCTGGCGCATTGCGAGCCAGGTGCCCCATAGTGCATCTATGTTTACGCGTGCCCTGGCCTCAGCGCCGCGAGAAGCCGTTCGGCCGGTCAATCTAAAGTGGGAGTTGCCGATCGCGGCCGCCACTGGTTTGCTCATCGCCACCAGTGACGCCCACATAAACAACCATATTCAGTCGCCCTCATTTACACAGGCGTCAGACCGGGGATCGAACGTCGGATTGGGGATCGAATTGGGTGCAGCCGGCTTAATGTACCTGCTCGGTTGCTCACGACACCGTTCACCCTATTCTGCAAACAGTGGCTTCACTGCGCTCGAAGCAATAGGAGCAGCGAATGTCATCGTCTATGGCCTTAAGGTGGCGACCAATCGCCAGTATGCTTACCATACGAATCCTCACGGTGAGTTCTGGGAGGGTGGCAAATCTTTTCCTTCTGGGCACGCTGCTAGCAGTTTTGCATTTGCGAGCGTGATTGCCCACCGCTATCCGCACAATCCCTGGATCAAATGGGGGGTCTACGGTCTGGCAACGGGGGTCAGCCTAGCGCGAGTTGGCGGTAAGAAGCATTTCGCGTCAGACATTCTCGTAGGCGGTGCGCTCGGATATGTGACCGGAACATACTTCGCCACGCACTAGCAAATCTTGGTTCACGGTAGATTGTACGTGCGCAATAAGGGAACAGTCAGTAATTCTTGCCAGAAAAGCAGCACTCCGCCACGTCGCAAGGACTCAGCGGTAGCCCCGTGATTATCGAGCTCGCGGGTGACCAAGATAGAAGGAGTTGTGGGTTCGAGTCAGTCGGGCGTTCATTGCCCTGGTGTAACGTTTCTCGCCTCTGGCAACGAAATCACGACCGAATCGGGCTCGCTCCAGACCTCGGCACCAGTCGTCAAGTCTAAGCGGCGCATGGTGATCTTGAGGTTGCCGTGATCGACTTCTACCAAAAGGTAGTGATAGTTGACGCTGTTGCCGTTCAGCGGATCGTCAGGCGTTCGCTCGATAGGGTAAGGCCGAGCACCCCCGCCACCAGTAACAAAATAAGTCACCCCATTGTGTGCTTGCCGCTCGTAATTATGAACGTGCCCGGAGAACACCACGAAGCGAGCGCGGGTACGGCCTTGGCGCTCCTCCAGCAGCCGAGCCAGAGCTTGTTCAGGATGGCGCGCTGAATGTCCCCCGCCGGGCATGTTGTTGTAGGAAGCGGTATAGGGTGGGTGGTGAAGAACCAGGAAGACGAAATCGACATCAGCAGGAATACCGCGGAGCTCGCTTGCCAGCCACTCCCCTTGTGGCCCTGAAGTTTCCTCGAGCGAACTGTCGAGCACCAGCATCAATGTGTTGGCAGCACGGACCGAGTAATAGCGATTGTTCTCAAGCGCGGGAAAGCGTTGAAAATAATTTGCCAAGGCACGTGTCTGGTTGCCATGAAGATCGTGGTTTCCCAGCGCCGGATAAACGGCGATCCTCCGTTGCCGCCACAGTTCGGTTTCGCTGTCCCACACCTTCCAGTCGTTGCTATCGTCTCCGTTATAAGCGATGTCTCCGCCAACCGAGACGAAAGCGGGATCGGCCTCGGCAATCGCGCGTACCAGCGCCTGACGAACGGAAGCACTGGCGGCCTTGCTGTTAGCCGGATCGGTGAACCGCGTATCACCGTACACGATGAAGCGAAATGGAGTCGCGGCTCCGGAATGTAATTCGACTGGCTGCGCTTGTGGAAATAATGAGGAGGAGACCAAGAATAACGATACGAATGCGAGAGATTTGCAAAGGGACACTATAAGCTCCTCGATCGTTGTTACCCATCAAACTGTCTTCGCGCCAGACCTCTACTATGTTCGCTCTCTCTTCATGCTTGCGCGCTTTCTACGGAAGAACCGCCCGGATTTCGGATCTGATCAGACACGGGTTTCTTGAGGTCGGGCTACTTACTCACAACTAGAACCACGAATTGTCCAGAGTCTTCCGTCGAAAGAAAGAGTTGGTGTGTCTTGGGATCGAGCGCCATAGTCTTTGCCCGGGGCAAGGTCTTCACGTTTTCTAGAATCGAATATTTATCCGCGCTCTCCTGGTGAATGACCGTGATGGTTCCCTCACCGTTCGAATTAAAGATCAGGCGCGTGGCCGGGTCGAATACAGTTGCGTCGACGTGGTCTCCGATGGGGAGTGTGGTAATGACCTGTCCCGTGTCCGCATTCATGACTGCCATTACTTTGCTCCGGCAACCGATGAACAACCGCCGATTGGGCCGATCGATGGCCATGCTCGAAGGCGATGCGCATGGTGCCGTCGGCCAACGTTGCTCAACTTTCAATTTTCGAGAGTCAATTTTTAGAACCAGGCTCTCGTCTTCCAGGTTATTGAAGACGAAGCCTTCACCGTCGGCGACGGCGAATTCCGGGCCGCCGCCCAAATCAATTGTTCCAGCTACTGTTCCATCTGTCGCGTTGATCGCCGATGCGCTGTTGCTTCCACCATTAAAGGCAAAAACCCGAGAGCTGACCGGATCATAGATGATGGCGTCGGGGTTTTTCCCAACCGATACTTCCTGGACGATTTTCATCGTCTTCAAGTCGAAGATCAGGACTTTCGACGCTTTCCCATCGCTAATGAACCCCCGTCCCAGTTCTGAAGCGACGGCAATTCCATGAACTCCAATCGTTGGGATGTTGCCCAGAATTTGCCCCGAATCCACATCCAGTACGTCGACTCGCGTGCCGTGGGAAACGTATAAACGGCGGGCTGCTTCATCGACTTTGAGGTAGTCCCAACCACCCTGACCGGGAACAGGGATCTTCTTAGCGACCTTATAGCTATCAGTGGCGAACGTGTAGGACGCAAACAAGCCGAGCGACAAAACAAGAACTGCAAGTTTTCTCAAGACTGTCTCCTTAGCACGACTTGGATGCACGCGAGACAAACAGGAAACGCGACGTTTTGCAGCCGACCCTAACCCTCTCAGAGCTCATGGGACCACTACCGCGGAACCCGGGATGTCTTTCCTTGTGGCAGTGCGATTACCTCTTCTGCATTTCAGAACCGAAAGCGAAGCATGAATTGAATCTGCCGAGGCAGTCCCGTGCCCGTGTTAGGAGAAGAAGCATTGTCGTTGTTGTTGTTGAAATTGTTGGTCGAAGTGATTTGGCCGAGATTGCCGGAGGGCACGAGTGTGTATTGATTCGGCACCGGGTTCCCCATGGCGTCGGTCGCCTGGGTGTAATTAAAAGCCAGGTTGTCACCGCTCGGATCCCCCAGTTGGACGTGATTGAAAATATTGAACACTTGCACTCCGAACTGAGCGGAAACACGCTCCGTCAGCTTTGTTTCTTTCATCAGGGCGAAGT
Organism: Terriglobia bacterium; assembly: GCA_963822555.1. Taxonomy (GTDB): domain Bacteria; phylum Acidobacteriota; class Terriglobia; order Terriglobales; family Acidobacteriaceae; genus JAIQFF01. The sequence continues at coordinate 838,286 of CAWGHY010000001.1, read as the reverse complement.
CAATTTGCCAGGATGCCAAGGCGCGGATGAGGCCATTCGGTGCATCGCCAAATCGGCTCACGAGCCCGTACGAAGCACCTGCTGGATCGAGCGGCGGTGGCGCGAAGGCCGCCGGATTGATCGGGATGGTGTGATTATGCACTCCTCCGGGCAACAGCAAGGGAACTCCTGGAACCAGGTCGGGACGCTGCGTGGTTTGGTCATTGCCGTCTGGGAGCTGCGTGGGCGATATGTTCATGGTTACGGTCAGGGGATGGCCGGTATGCCAAAGCCCTATGCTGCTGAAACTCCAGCCTCCAATGACCTTGCCCAGAACACCTCCCTCATTCAGGAAGGGTTTGCCGGGTCCGAAAGGCAACTCATAAACCGCGTTGGCGGCGAAGTTGCTGCGAATATCGAAAACGCTGGGTCCCTTGTCGCAGGCCAGGCAATTCACATTTTCGGGCCCGTTGGACTCACCACCACCCACCGAACCGTCATTTATTGAGTGCGACCATGTGTAGTGAGTTTGCAACGACAGACCATTGGTAAAGCGTCTCTCCAAACTTAGAAGCAGGGCATGGTAGGTGCTTGCACCAATATCCGATTTGTAGTCGACCGAACCGTAGGGATCGCCTCCTGGATAGAACTGATCCAATGTGCGGGTGCAATCTCCGTTCACATCGGGCTTGGTAATGCAGAAATTAACTCCTCCTCGGGAAAACAGTCGGACGCCGCGCGATCCCAGATATTGCGCCGACGCCAGGAAATTGGCCGGCAATTCGTGATCGACGGTCAACCCCCAGGTTTCCACATACAGATCACGACGCCCCTGGCGTTGCAATGCTCGCGGTTGCTGAAGGTCAGCAACAGTACTGCCTAGGCTGCTGAGATCCGGGATTGCCTGCTGATATGCCGGTAAGAGGGGCGTGCCAGCGCCACTCGGATCGAGATTGACAAACGCCGTGAACCGGTCGCTCTCTAAACCCGCGTTGAGATCATCATTTTGGGCAGCCCCATGGTAAATGCCAAAACCAGCTCGGATGACTGTCTTTCCATGAAGCGCGCTGGGCGCCCAGGCGATTCCGATCCGGGGGTCAAAGTTTCGATAGTCAGGGTTGTAAAGTTGAGGATTCTTCGGGCACGCAGGGGTGTTAATGGGTGCAGGGAAGGGACCGTTGGTTGATCCCGATCCCAGACAGACCCCGTGAAATTCATTAATATCGAAGACCGTGGTCCGGTTGTCGGCCTCATTCGCCACTCCGTAATACTCCCATCGCAGTCCCATGCTGAGGGTAAGATTCGGGGTGACTTTCCATTCGTCTTGGAAGTAAGGAAGATAAAAGGTGCGCCGTAACTTATGGCAGCACCACGGAGCAGTAAAGGAAATCCCATACAACGCTGCGTCAACGAAGCCAGTATTCGCGGTGCCGCTAAGATCGGCAAAATTCAGAATATTGTCGGCTGTCTTTCCCTGATTCAACCGAACTCGGCGGATCTCCATGCCCGTCTTGAAGGTGTGACGCCCGTGTACGAAGGTAAGGTTGTCGATTCCGCCGTAGGTCGTGCCAACTTCGTGGTCTGCATTGTCATCGTTGATGGTAATCCAGTCATTTGTCTGGACAGAATAGGGTAGTGGACTTGCCTGGGGATTGATAAATGGAGCGCGGTTCACAAACACTTTGACTTCGTTCAAGACCCGCGGGGAGAAAGTGTTCTGCAACGCCAAGAAGTAATTCGCGGGGTGGTTGATGGTCTGAATTAGATCGTAGGGCAGGCTGCCACCATTGGTGCCACTCACCAGACTGATGTCGCGTTGTGCCCGTCCGTATAGCGTGGTCTTGTCGTTGATGTGGTAGTCGATTCGTGCAAGCCACGTGTCCTCATGCACCGTGGTAGGCGCTGGCGCCGTAAACTGGTCGGAGTCTGGTAGGCCATTCCCGGTCTGGTCGACAAAGGCCCCATCAGGAAAGACGAATTTGGGGATGCAGCTTCCAATTGCTCCAGTCGATGCGCGCCACGGGAAGGCCTGCAGGATCGAGCACATCTGGGGGGACGTTGCCAGAGTGGTCTGCTGGATGGAAGGAGAAGGCACGAGCACTCGTGTGGTGGCGCCTCCGTATTGTCGCAATCCTTCGTAATTCAGGAAGAAGAAAACTTTGTTCTTAACGATAGGGCCACCAATACTCATTCCGTACTGTCCGAATCGAAAAGGCGGAATGGCAGGATCTCCATTGATGTCGAAGTCGTTGAAGTTGCGGGCATCGAAAACGGAATTCCTCAGGTAGCCAAACACTGAACCGTGCAACTGGTTAGTGCCTGACTTGGTGACAACGTCTACTTGTCCACCCGCCTGGGTGCCGTATTCCGCGTCGTATAATGCGCTGTTGACCCTGTATTCTTCGATTGCATCCTGGGAGATCTGGAGGCGCGTCTGCGATTTCTGGGCCTGTTCCTGGATGCCGCCGGCGTCAACGCCGTCAATCTGAAAATTGTTGTCGTCGCGGGCTCGCCCGGCAAAACGAATGGTTCGCTGATCGCCGCCCCCATCATCCTGAGCGAAGGGAGCGAGCAGCGTGAAACTCGCCCAGTCGCGCCCGTTATTAGGAAGATTCGCAATCTGACTGGTGTCGATGACGGTCGAGGCCTCGGCCGAAGTGCGGTTCGACGGAGCAGATGGGGCTATCACCTCCACTTTTTCAGCAGCCGCACCGACCTCAAGGCCGACATCCAATGTGCGGGTCTGCCCCACTCGCAATACGATTCCCCCGACAAGCTTGGTTTTGAATCCGGAGTTCCTGACCATGATGGTGTAGCGACCGACGGCCACACCAGGAAAACGATAGTAGCCGTTCGAGTTGGTGGGTTGCTCCTGCGAGATGCCAGTTTCCTCCGCCGTAATTTTTACGCTGGCGCCTACAATTGCGGCACCCGAAGAATCGAGCACGGTACCTTCGATAACGGCTCGATCGACCTGAGCGACCGCTGCCCCAAAGCCGATCAATACAATCACAAAAACCAAAAGAATCCTGAGGGGTAGAGCGAATACAAAGGTTGGACGAGATCTCTGGTTTTCGCGCATTAGAACTCCTCATGGTTGATGGAACTGATTACCGATTGGTGATCAGTCTAGAAACAGTGTGTAAACCGCCCGTTAACTGACAGTTAATTTTTTTTCAGATTCGCCCTTACGCGGGTACTTTTTTAACCGCATATTCACATCTCTCGCCTAACATTGCGGGGCCGTCTAGCAAGGTCAGTTGGACAAACCTCGCGCGGCGGTCGGTGGTATATGAATCTCCTAATTGTTGAAGACGAACGGCGGATGGTTGAACTGCTCCACAAAGGGCTTACCGAGGAAGGGCATACGGTGGCCTGTGCCAGGGATGGAAGGGGCGGACTCGAAATGGCAGCGAGTCACGAATTCGACGTCATTATTCTCGACATCATGATGCCCAAAATGGACGGCTATCAGCTTGCTAGGCGCTTGCGTTCGGAGAAGATTTCGACACCTGTTCTCATGCTTACGGCCAAAGATGCGATCCACGACATCGTTCATGGTCTGGACGTCGGCGCCGATGACTACATGACGAAGCCATTTTCGTTCAACGAACTCCTGGCACGGCTACGTGCGGTCAAGCGACGGGCGCACATTCCGCAGCCCATGCAATTTCAAGTAGGCGATCTGGTCGTCGACCCCGCGACCCGGGAGGTCACGCGCGACGGAACCAGAATTTCGCTTACGCGAACCGAATACAGTCTGTTAGAGCACCTCGCCCATCGGGCTGGCACGGTTGTCCGTCGCCGTCCCCTAATCGAAGCAGTTTGGGGGCTCGACCGGAACATCCAGGACAACACGCTGGATGTCTTTATGCGCCTACTGCGCGTCAAGATCGAAGGCAGTACGCGGCAGAAATTGATCCACACGGTACGTGGAGTCGGTTATATGCTCCGCACGAAGTCACCCGCATGAAAAGACTGTCCATTGGCCTGCGTTTGACTCTCTGGTACTTGCTGGTGTTTGCAGCTGCCCAACTCCTCTTCGGATTCGGCATGTGGTTCATGCTTCGACACAGTCTCTATAAGATCGCCGATGAGGCGTTGACAAACCAAGTGGATGACCTGCGACACTTCCTGGAAGCGCAGAAGAAAAACGCCTCCATCGCGAAACTACAGGAAGAAGTCACGGAAGCTTACGTCCTTGAGCATTCGGGTGACTACTTGCAGATTTACGTCCTCCCGGATCAATGGATCTACCGTGCCCCTTCCATGCAGAAGACGTCCTTACCACCCTCGGTTGGATCGTCCGACAATTTATTGCGTCAGCCAATCTATGAAGATCGTCGGGTGGGGGGACGCCCGTTCCGCTTTTTGACCCAGCACATGGAAGTTCACGATCGGCAATTCACGGTGCAAACGGGTGTTCCTATTGATGACGTGGCACACACACTTGCCCTGTTCCTCCGTTATCTCGGAATGTTCGCGCCCCTTATCTTCTTGTCAGCATCTGCGGTGGGGTATTGGATCAGCGGCAGAGCTCTGTCACCCGTAGACGCTATCACGCGCACTGCTCGCACCATTGGCGGTTCAGACTTAAGCCAGCGCCTGGAAGCCTTGCATACGGGGGACGAGCTGCAACGACTCACCGACACGCTGAACGAGATGTTGAGCCGTATTGAGATGGCCTTTCTGCGAATCACACAGTTCACCGCGGACGCATCCCATGAGCTTCGTACCCCGATTTCGCTCATTCGGACGGAAGCCGAGATAACCCTTCGGAAATCGCGCTCGGAAGGGGAATATCGAGACGCTCTGTTTCATATCCTGACCGAAGCAGAAGCAACTTCGTCGATGGTCGAGAAACTTCTGTCGCTGGCGCGCTCAGACTCCGGCCAGCGCACTCTGGAAGGGCGCCTTGTCGATCTCGGAGATACCGCCCTCAGAATCGCAAGCGAGTGGCAAGCCGTCTTGGAATCTAAGGCCTTAAGGCTTACAAAGACGATCGCAGTGGGCGTTTACGTCGTCGGAGACGCAACCGCATTGCGCCAGCTTTTGAATATTCTGCTCGACAATGCGGTCAAGTACACGCCAGGACCGGGAACAATCGGACTGTCCGTCGAGGAGCAAAATAACGCGGCCGTGCTCAAGGTAACTGACTCAGGCATTGGGATTGACCCTGAACATCGGGACCGGATCTTCGAACGGTTCTATCGCGCCGACAAGGCAAGAAGCCGGGATTCAGGTGGGGCAGGTTTGGGTCTTGCCATCGCCCAATGGATAGTGGTGCAGCATCACGGATCCCTTGAAGTCGAGAGTATACCGGGCAAGGGGTCCACGTTCGTTCTGGAACTCCCGCTGCAGCCGGTAGCCGCTCCAATTCTTGAGACAAAATTTGGGCTTTCACGCTAACTGACACGCGACGTCAATCGCACGCAGTTCGGCGTCGGAATCAGCACGGGCCGCCAATTCTTGCATTCACGATTCCCGGCTCACGCCACCATTGCCCCCGTTACTAAATTGCGGGACGGGGACGGCTCCCCCTTAATCATCCGATCATAAAAGGAGCCCGTCCCGATTTTTTCTACTGTTTTGTCCGGCGTCAAACGGCTTCTCACGATTCGGCGCCGGTAAAGTTGAGGCGGCGATTCGTCACGATTCGGCGCAACCTTGGGATTGGCTTCGGGAGGGCTGATCCCAAGGGCTCAGTTCGCCCGGTTTCGCCTAATCTTGTATTAGCCTCTAAACAAAACATTCCAGCAGATGCCTCTTTGGCGTGGAGTAGGTATGTACAATGCGCAGAGCCTTCCGCGACAGTGTTTTGAACACGTGAAGTTGGGGACCGGGTGGCGAGTACTTCTTTTGACGACGTGTGCTGGAACGCCGGCGTTGGGAAAGTCGGAGCCAGTCGGCGGAGCACAATTCGGAGCACAATAACTGCCGAATGAGGGACCCTCAGTCCGACTCGTGGCCATGCATCCGACTGTGAGTATTTGAAAACGAGTGAGGGCGGCGAGAACGATTCATTTGCTAAACCGTTGTACTGGCTAATACCGGTACCGAGGGTTCGAATCCCTCCCTCTCCGCCATTACCTACGATCTCAATCAGATGGGACCGATTCAGCGAGGGCGAAACTCGCCTCCGAAGCATGCCTCGCATGCTGGGATTCTTTTGCACCAGCGCGGCGATCTTGTACTGGTGCTGCGACCTGGCAACACCGTCCACCGAGAAGCGCGCGTGCAGGGCGGGATAGTGGCTTTATGCGCTGAGGGTGTCTCGTCAGGTGAGATCTGTCGCTTCTGAGTCTGAATACCTTGGAAGGAAGAGGTTCATGGCGGCCGCTAACGCCAGCGCCGCCGCAAGGATTACCAGCAACGAGGTATAGGAACCGGTCGAATCAAAGGCGCGGCCCAGGATCACCGGACCAATGGCCGCCGCAGCGGCGTAGAACGTCCAGGTCACTCCATAAAGGGTGGAAAAAGCGCGCAGCCCAAAGTAGCGAGTCAGTAAATAAGGTGTGATGGAGGCCTCGCCGCCGGCACCGATGCCGATCAGTGCTGCCGCAAGGCATCCCGCAGGAAAGCTATTCGCACGAGCCAGCAGAAAAATTCCCGACGCCGTCGACAGGGTTATTACGAAAGCGACACGTGCCCCGAAAAACCGGTCCAGCAGCCAGCCTACCCCGACCCGGCCAAGCAGGCTCGATCCACCCAGAATGGACGCGCACAGCGCCGCGCCGCTGGCCGTGATTCCTCGGTCCGTCAGCAACGCAGACATCTGAGTGATCGCCCCATTCATGCTGATCGAACTCACACACAGGACCGCGACGATAATCCAGAACGCATACGAACGCAGGCCCTGTTGAAACGTCATTCCAGAGTGTGCGATAGGCGCGGAATCGGCTTTTAACGATCCGCGTTCGCGGATGTAGCGCCAGCTGAGCGGCAGGCCGAGCAGCAAAGCGATGCAACCCAGCGCTGCGTAGGCTGCCCTCCAGCCCGATCGGCTGATAATGCTTTGCGCCACCACCGGCAGGATCATTGCCCCTAGGCCCGATCCCACCATTACGAAAGCCAGCGCCATCCCCAAGCGCCGTTGAAACCAGGTGGAAATGGATCGCGAATAGGCCAAATGAGCGGCGCCATTGCCAACCACTCCCAGCACGAAGCAGGTCAAGTAGAACTGCCATATTCCGGAGCGCAGCAGTGCCAGCGAAGCAATGCCGCAGCCAAATACCGTCATGCAGGGAAGAATGATGCGGCGAGGGCCATAACGGTCAATCCACCGGCCCAGCAGCGGGGAGCACAGGCCCACAGTGACGGCGCCGATAGCAAAGCCGCTTGAGACGGCTTCGCGGCTCCAGCCAAATTCCGCACTCAGCGGTTTCACAAATACCGTGAAGGTATAAACAAACAGCGAGCCGAAGCCCGCCATCACCCCTAAACACGCCGCCAGCACCACACGCCAGCCGTAATAATCGAGATCGAATTCAGTCAGGCGGGGCGTCGCTTCGTCGTTTTGTATTGTGTCGCTTTGAGGACGGGCCAAGCTCACGTTTCCCTCCCAACGTCGACCTGACGCTGTTCACCATGATGGTCCTAATGGCTCTGGTCACAACTGTTTTATGCCACGTCCTGAGAAGCTGCCGGGCGGGCGCGACCGTAGCCCTGGTGAGCCATGTGTTCGCCCATCTCGTGATAAGTCTCTCGGTCGAGCGGCTGCGGCGTTGCCAAGCCATCCACATAGCGGTTGTACATGCAGAACGCGGCAGCGATCAGCACGGTGTCGTGAATCTCTTTGTCGGTGGCTCCGTTGGCCCGGGCGCGGCGCCACATCTTCGGACGTGACCTGCTTTCCACTCTTCTGCACTTTGCCTGCAATATTTAGTAGCGCCTTCAGCTTGTCCGAAACTTCGGCGCCTTCAGGATTGACCTTTACGCGTTCGACCAGATCGTAGTTTCCGCCCAGATGCGCGGCGGCAGCGGCGCTGTGTGAGAGCTGGCAAAAATCGCATTCATTGCGGTACGAAACATGAGCCGCGATCATCTCGCGCTCCGCCGAGGTAAGCGTGTTGGGACCACGCAGCAAGACTTCTGCCAGTTGCAGCAGAGGTTGGGCTGTGTCGGGGCTGAATGTCAACGGCCCGACAATCCCCGGTAACCCTTCTGGAAGTTGAATGTGAGCCATTTGTCCTCTCGGCGCGACGGCTCCGCGCACCAGGCGACGGTTGTGCGAACCTTAAATAACAAAGAGAGAGCAGAGCAATAGCACAAAAACATTAAGTGCACCCATTCACGGTTGTGGGATTGAGCAATGGCACACACGATTGATGCGAATACTCCTTTCCTATTATTGACCCGCTCACCCGAGTCCCTATAATCGCCGCACTTTCTGTATCCGGTTTCTTACGCCGCGACTTTTTTTGCGGTCGAACTCTGTGCTTTCCAACCTTGAGCAAAGTTTCGAGAAGGAGAAGCCACCCATGGTTCGTTTCAGAAGCCTGGTATGTCTGCTGGCGACACTCAGTGCGAGTCTCGGCGCAACGGCTCAGCAGATCACTGGAAGTATTCGAGGGGCCGTGCAGGACCCGAGCGGCGCAATGGTGCCGAGCGCAACGGTAAGCGCCCGCCAAACCGAGACTGGCTTGACCCGTACAGCGACCACGGATCCCAGCGGCGCTTATGTCCTGCTGGAACTGCCGGTCGGTCATTACGAGCTTAAGGTCGAAGCCAAAGGATTCCAGAAGTACGTACAGCAGGGCGTCACGCTGAACGTAAACGAAACGGCCGTCATTCCGGTGCATATCGCCGTTGGCGCCGAGAGCCAGGTCTTGGAGATCAATGCCGACGCACAATTGATCCAGGGTACGGTGACCAGCCTGGGTAAGACGGTTTCAGAGCGCGAAGTTCTCGATCTTCCCCTGAATGGCCGCAACTTTACCCAGCTGGGTTTGCTTCAGCCCGGAGTCGTTCCGCTTACTCCCGGCTTGGCCGAGGCGGGAGGTTCGCTGCGTGCGGGACAAGCCTATGCAGTGAATGGCCAGCGGCCCGAGTCCAATAACTTCCTAATCGATGGAGCGAATAATTTTAACGGCGTGGATGGAGGATTCGTTTTGAAGCCGCCCGTGGACGCCATCAGCGAGTTCAGAATTCTCACTCACAACGCCAACGCTGAGTTTGGAGACGCGCTGGGTTCGACCACCAATATCATCACTCGCTCCGGAACCAACCGATTCCACGGAGCGCTCTGGGAATTCCTGCGCAACGACGTTTTTGATGCGACGAACTATTTCGCAGCTACTACCGAGCCTCTGAAGCAGAACCAGTTCGGAGGAACGTTTGGTGGACCAGTTCGCAAAGACAAGACTTTCTTCTTCGCATACTTCGAGGGCTTCCGAAACCGCCAGGGCGAAACGAGCTCGTCGACCGTGCCTTCATTGGCGGAGCGCCAAGGCGATTTCTCCTCTATTTGTACCGCGGGTTTCACCGGAGGCTTTTGCAATAATCCCAACCAGCAGCTTTTCAACGTATTTCTCAACCAGCCCTATACCAACAACCAGTACCCGGTGGCGACTCAGACCAATCCCGTGACGCAGAATCTGTTGCAATATATTCCGTTGCCGAACAATGGATTGAATGTGTTTACTTCCACACAAGTCGTTCGTCAGGATTCGAACCAAGGCGGGATAAAGATCGACCATTACCTTACAACGTCTGACATCCTCAACCTGCGCTATTCGATCATTGACGGAACGGAATTCGATCCCATTCCGACTTCCGGAGCTAGCGTTCCGGGTTTCCCCGTCGGCCAGGACCAGCGAGCGCAGAACTTGGTTGCTCAGGAGACTCACACTTTCTCTCCCAGCGTGATCGGTGTCTTCCGCTTCTCCTACTTGAGAAATAAATTCCTCTTCGGCGAGCATATCAATAACACCACTCCGGCCAGCCTCGGCTTCGACTACACACCAAGCCTGGCCGCGGCGGTGGGACCGCCCTCGATCCAGGTGTCTGGCTACACCACTATTGGCAATCCTATTACCGGACCGCGCGATACGTATGAGAATGCCTTTGACGAATCCGCCGCTCTGAGCTGGGTGCGTGGCCGTCACGAACTGAAGTTCGGAGGCGGATACCAGCACCTGCAGATCAACGCGTTGCAAGGTATTGCGACAAACGGTTTCTATGTTTTCGCGGGTTTCCCAGTCGTACCTGATGCTTTTGCCAGTTTCCTGTTTGGTCAGCCGGTTGTCTTTCTACAAGGCTTGGGTGATTTTGAGCGCGGCATCAGGGGAAATGCGTTGAACGGTTATGTCCAGGACTCGTTCAAGGCAACACAGCGTCTGACTTTCAACCTGGGCTTGCGTTATGACTTGCCCTTCCCGTATACCGAAATCAAGAACCGGCAAACTCTCTGGATTCCCGGCCGTCAGTCCACGGTGATGCCGGATGCACCGAATGGTCTGCTCTATCCAGGAGACAAGGGCGTGCCGGCGGGCTTGATCCCCACATTCAAGAAAGGCTTCGCGCCGCGAGTAGGCCTGGCCTGGGACCCGACGGGAAGCGCCAAGTGGCTGGTCACATCCGCATACGGAATTTTTTATGAGCCTTATTACACGGGGCAGGGAGGACCGTTACAGTCACCGATCAGCGCGCCACCCTTCCTGCAGACACCGCAAGTAAGCACTCCTGATTTTGCTGATCCATTTGGGGGCCACCCTCCGATCAATGGACAGTTTTCCACCCCGCTCACCAACCTCACACTCGCCCCGAACCTGCCTCTACCGTACTCGCAGGATTGGGACTTGAATCTCCAGCGCTCTTTCGGATCGGACCTGCTGTTTGAGGTCGGCTACGTAGGAACCAAAGGGACCAAGCTGCCGCGCTTCGTGGAAGCTAATCCGGCCATCTACATTCCTGGAGTCGATGCGGATGGCGACCCTATCTCCACCTCCAGCAACGCAGACCAGCGGCGTATTCATTCCGGATGCACGCTGGCTGATCCCGAGAGCAGTTGCATCTACTCTTCCACCGGCCTGATCGAAGGCATTGCCAATTCCTCGTACAACGCGCTCGAGACCAGCCTGAGAAAACGTTTCAGCCACGGAATTTCCTTCCTGGCCTCCTACACGTACTCCCATTCCATCGATGACGCTTCCTCGTTCAACATGACCGGTTCGGCGGCGAAACCCGTGGCCGGGGAAAATGATCTGGCGCAGAACCCCTTCGACGTCGCCGCAGAACGCGGCCGCTCCCTCTTCGATGCCCGTCACCGGTTCGTGCTGAGCTACCAGTGGAGCCTGCCATGGTGGCGAGAAAATAAAGGATGGTATCAACGGGTATTGGGCAACTGGCAGGTCAATGGAATCGTGACCGCGATGAGCGGCACTCCGTTCACCGTGTTCGATGGGAACGATTTTTCGGTGCAGGGCTCGGCACCGGAAATCAGCGGCTTTTTCTCCAACCGGCCGAATGTGGTTGGCAATCCCAACGACGGTCCGAAAACCACAAGCGCATGGCTCAATCCCAATGCGTTCCGGAGAATTACCCAGGACCCCAATTCTCCGGTGCAACAGTTCGGCACCGCCGGACGCAACATCGCCGTGGGCCCGGGATACACCGATTGGGACTTCTCATTGTTCAAGAATATACGCGTGGGAGAATCAAAGGACGTTCAGTTCCGGGCGGAGTTCTTTAACATCCTCAATCATACGAATTTCCGTCTCCCCGACAGCGACATGAATTCACCAACCTTTAACCAGATCCTCGAAGCGCAGCCGCCGCGATTGATCCAGTTCGCGTTGAAATTTAACTTCTAGATAAACTATTTTCAGTGACTTTAACGAGCGCATGCAACGCGATCACAAACCGATAATGTGGCGAAGGGGTCTTCATTCAGACCAGGTGTGGCCTTGACGTGATCGGTTGCGCCCCATAGGACCAAGGGCATCATTGATCAAGCGCGGAAGCGATGCTTATCGATCTTCAGCGATTTGATCTTGGAGTCCAAGGTGGACGCAGGCATGCCAAGTTCTACAGCCGCGCCGGAAGGTCCCGAAACGCGTCCCCCGGTTTTGGCGAGCGCAGCTTCTATGAGCGCTTTTTCCTGAGCGCCGATCTCCTCGGGTAAGGGGCGAGTGGAGGAAGGCCGCTCCAACAGCCAGCTTTCATCGATGGAGAACTCTTCGGTATCGCACAAAATCACGGAGCGCTCAATGACGTTCTGCAACTCTCTAATGTTGCCAGGCCAAGGGTAGGACTGCAGGCGTTCGAGGGTTTTTCGGTCGATGTGTCTTATGGTCTTGCCTACTTTACTGGCATAACGGTCGATGAAGTACTCCACCAGCAGGCGGATATCCTTCTTGCGTTCACGGAGCGGTGGAACCTCCAGGGGAAACACATTAATCCGGTAAAACAGATCGCTGCGAAAGGTGCCGGCTGCGATTGCGCCGGGCAAGTCGCGATGGGTGGCAGTAATCACGCGCACATTGGCGCGAATCGGGCGACCCCCGCCGCCCACACGATCAAACTCTTTTTCCTGCAGCACACGCAAGAGAGCGATCTGGGTGTCCGCGGGGAGTTCTCCGATCTCATCCAGGAAGATGGTGCCACCTTCAGCCACTTCAAAACGGCCCAATCGCCGCTGCAGGGCTCCAGTGAATGCTCCTTTCTCGTGGCCGAATAACTCCGATGCGATCAAGTCTCGCGGAATGGCGGCGCAGTTTACGCTAACAAACGCTTGCGCGGAGCGCGGGGAACGTTTGTGGATGGCACGCGCGATCAGTTCTTTTCCGGTGCCCGTCTCTCCGGTAATAAACACCGTCGAGTCAGTGGGAGCTACCTTGGTCACGCGTGCGAGCACCGACTGCAATGCCGGGGAGGTGCCCACAATTTCTTCAAACATTGAAACCTTGTCGATCTCTTCGCGGAGAGCCAGATTTTCGCGCTGTGCCCGATTCTCCGATTGTTTCTGCGCGTCGATATCAATTCGGGCTCCGCACCATCGAATGATCCGATCTGATTTGTCCCGCAACGGATAGAGCTTGTATAGGAACCAGTGATAAACGCCGTCGTGCCTACGCATCCGCGCTTCCACTTCCAAAGGCTCGCCGCGGGACATTGCGTTTCTGATCTCTTCCCTTAGCCTATCCACGTCCTCGGGATGGGTGACCAGTTCGATGAACTCGAAAGGGTTCATGGGAGGAATCGCACCAAAATACTCGCGCGATGCCCGGTTTCCGTAGGATGCGGTCGCGTCGGCCTCCCAGATGAACATGTGCAAGGGAGAGACATCGATCACTTGGTGGAGCATTTCTTCATGCTGCCGAATTTCCTGTTCCGCTTGCTTGTTGGCATCGATATCGGTTGCCGCTCCATACCAGGAGACGACGCTTCCTGCGGCGTCACGCACCGGAACCGATCGGTCGAGAAACCAACGATAGCTGCCATCGGCGGCGCGCAGTCGAGACTCATACTCGAAAGGCTTTCCTGCATCCCAGCAGGCTCCCCATTCTTGAAGAACGCCGGGAAGATCTTCGGGGTGCACCGATTCTCGCCAGCCGGAGCCCTGCATTTCTTCCAGTTTTCGGCCGGTGTAATCGAGCCAGCGCCGATTGTAGAGATCAACGCCCAACTCCTTATTACTATGCCAAACCATCGCCGGAATATGATCCAGGATCAGTTGGAGCTGCTGGTGCGATTTCGTGGCTTCTTCCAACGCACTCTTCAAGTTTGCCGCTTCGCGTTTACGCTCGCTGATGTCTCGGATGACGGCTTGACGGCCATCGGGCTGAAAGGGAGAAAGCAACACCTCCACGGAAATGACGGACTGGTCTCGCCGCACGAAGGTCCGTTCGAAACGGGATATCCCGGACTCGATTTGCTCGACGGGAATCTTGAACTGGGCAAGTTCGGAGGGGGTGTAGGTGGCGGAGATTGGCGTGCCGATAATTTCTTCGGCGCTGCCCCGCAATAGTTCCAGGGCTGAGGGATTCGCCGAGATAATCTCGGCCTTGCGGTTGAGTATGAAGATGGCAATCGGGGAAAGATCGATCAGCGACCGATACCTGGTCTCGCTGATACGCAAGTTGTTCTCCGCCTGCTCTCTCAGTTCGAAGGCTCGAGCGTTGGCAATGGCTACCGCAGCCTGATCGGCGAACATGCGAAGCCAGAAAAATTCTTGCTCACTGACGGGATCGCGAGTAAACAGGGCCAGCACCCCGAGGATCTTTTCGCGGAAAACTAGGGGATGTCCGACAAAGCCACGGATTTTCTCGCGTTCAGCCCAGTCCGGCGCGCCGACCGACTCGCTCTCGGGCATGGAGTCCTTCACGAAAAGTGAATCTCCCGTGGCACCGATTGTTCCTATCTTCCTGCGGTTAAGCGGGATGCGTCGAAAATGGCCTTGCAGTGAAGACCAGTCCTCCGCACCGGGGTCGAACGGAGTTCCGGCACTGGCGACCAAATGGAGGCACTGCGTCTGGTCCGGACATTCGGAACGCAGATAACAATCGCTGCACCGATCACCGGGCAAACGCAGCCAGATACGCGCCAGCGCAACGCCCGGCTGCCCGGCTAGACCGTGAACGATCCCCTCCAGGACCTCTTTCGTACGGTACTCACCGGCAATCGCGGCGGCGAGAGAGAGTAAGGGTTCCGCCTGCAAACGTGTGGCCTCAAAGGCCCTGAGTGTACACCAAGATGGGTCTGACACAGATGTATTGGCGGCGGCAGCACTCCCACATGGAGAGGTTAGCTGAAGTCCACGCGGACGATTTCCGAAGATACCGAGAATTCACGAAATCCCGTGAAGAAAGCGTGAAGTCCCTCACATCACCCACATGCTGACAACAACTTAGGTGTGGCCCGTTGATTGCGATACAGCAACGGGCTTCCGAAAGCCGCATTTGCTTTCGTGGTCGCCAAGTCGCCTTTAGGACTGCAAGATTCGAAAGCTCGCAACCGAATGGCATAGCCAACGTCCGAGAGAGGAAGTAGCGATCCATGTGGAGAGTTCAAAGATTGGCCAGCGGCGGATGCTTGATTCTCACTCTTAGCGGACAGCTAGGAGAAGAGCATCTGACGGAACTGAAAAGGGTTATCAGCACAAACGACGAATATGAGGACGTTGTATTGGACTTGAAATCGCTGAAGATCGTGGACCAAAGCACGGTGTCATTCCTTGCCGAGTGCGAGGCGCGCGGTACCAGGCTCCAGAACTGCTCGGGCTATATCCGTGAATGGATCAATCGGGAAACGGACGACGTCCTCAAGAATGAATTCTGAGCCGCGGTAGTTAGAACCAGGGTAGTTAGAACAAGACGGAGAGTCGCCCTTGTCATCTCTTCTGACTCGCCATTCCTCGCCCAGGCCGACCCAATAATTCCCAATCCAAACCAACAGCTGGGGGATGCCGCCGTCGTCTAAAGCGAGCGTCTCTGGTGGCACCCGTCCAGACGAAGAGGCCCACCTTCACTTCCACGAGACTTCGTGAATTCCCGATGGCACCGTGAATTCCGAACTCGATAAACCCCTGCCATTCAATAGTTTGAGTTTGGTTCTACGAGTGCAATTCAAGTACCGAGCGTAATTCAAGAAAACATTGAAAAACGTAAAGCCTATTCAAACGGAGGGTCATATGACTTCTAAAGCCTTAAAACAAATTTCTACCGCACTGATCTGCATGTCGCTGCTTGTGCTGGGAACGCAACCGGCGAGCGCGTTTCAAGATCAGACCGCAACACTCACCACCTCCCAACCGTCGGCGGCGAGCGCGGCGCCCACCGCCGCGCCTCTGACCACCGATCAAATGGACGCATTGGTCGCACCCATCGCCCTGTACCCCGATGCACTGGTGGCTCAGGTCCTGGGGGCGTCGACCTTTCCTGACCAGATCGCCATCGCTCAATATTGGCTGGCAGAAAACAAGACTCTGACCGGAACCGCCTTGGCCCAGGCCGTGGATCAGCAGTCATGGGACGCCAGCGTGAAGGCGCTGACCCAGTTTCCCTCAATCCTGGCCAACATGGCCTCCAATCTGGTGTGGACGTCGAATCTAGGACAGGCGTTTCACGACCAACCCTCGGACATAATGGCTGCGGTGCAAACCATGCGCGCCAAAGCGCAGGCCGCGGGCACTCTGCAGTCCACGCCTCAAATCAAAGTCGTGCAGCAGACTCCGCAGACGATCGTGATTCAGCCGGCGAACCCGCAGGTGGTGTATGTCCCGCAATACAACCCGACGGTGATCTATGGCGCGCCCTACGTGGTGCCTTTCTACACGCCGCCGGTTGCGGTTGCGGCAACGACCGTTTCTTTCGGTAGCGGCGTGGTGATTGGAGCAGCTTTCGGCGGCGGCGTGGGCTTCGGCGGCGTGATCGGCGGAGGCGGTGGTGGTGTTGCCTGGGGCTTCAATGCCTGGCGCCTCAATTGGGGCGGTGGCGGCGGAAACATCGTCTTCAACAACAACACCTATATCACCAATAACGGCTGGCACGGCGGCTACTACCCCGGAAATCGCCCCTGGGGACCGGGCAATCCTGGCTACCGTCCGGGTACAGACACCCACTATGGACCGAACGGCGCCTATCACCCCAATGGCTACTACGGCCCCAATGGCCACTTTCACCATGACGTTCCTGGAACGAATCCGAACGATCAGCCGAACGGCGGACACAATGGCGATCACGGTCTGATCGGCGGCAACGGCGGCGTCCAGCACGATCCCAACTATGTACCTACGCATGACCAGCCGAACGGCGGACGCAATGGCGATCACGGTCTGATCGGCGGCAACGGCGGTGTGCAGAATCCCAATGCCGGTGCGGCGCACTACGCTTCCGGGGCCACACCAACCGGTGGGCGCAATGGCAATGACGGAATGATCGGCGGCAATGGCGGCACACAGCACCTGCCGGGCGGCAACCCATCGCAGGCTAGAACCTCCGGCAACCTCGGTGGCGAATCACGTCAGCAGAATGCGGGCTTGGCGGGGCGCTCCAATTCATTCGGAAACAACCGGCCGCAGTCACGGATGAGCGGGAACGGCTGGTCGAACCGCGCTGAAAGCAATCGCGGCCGGCAAAGTATGCGTGCCGGTGGCATGCAGAGACGACCCAACATGCAGAGAACCGCAATGCGCTCGCCCGCCCAGCACTTCGGTGGTGGCGGCCGACGCCGGTAGACACGGGACGAATCGCCGAACCTGATGGACAAACAGAAACAGATCAAATTTCAAATCAAAGGAATGGAGAACTCAAATGAACTCGGAAAACACATCAATCAAGACCTCTGGCAAAATCTTTTCAACCTGGAAGCCTTACCTGATAGCCGCGGTGTTTGTTGTCGGTATCGCTAGCCTCCTGGGCTATAGCCGGGAGAAAGGCTCAGCGACGAAGGCAACTGCGCAGATGACTTTTGCAACCCCAGCGGAAGCTGGCCAGTCATTACAAGCAGCCGCCAAGAGCGACGACGAAAAAGCCCTAGCATCAATCCTCGGCCCCAAGTCCGGGCCAATCCTTAGCTCCGGAGACCCCGCCGAAGATAAGGCTGCGTTACAATCCTTCGTTTCCAAGTATGACCAGATGAACCGCTGGGTAGCGATGACAGACGGTGGTCAAGTACTCAACATCGGAGCCGATAACTATCCGTTCCCAATCCCCTTGGCGCAAGATGCATCGGCGAGGTGGTATTTCAACACAGCTGCTGGCGAGGATGAGATTCTCGCGCGACGCATCGGCAGAAATGAGCTTCTCGCGATGGATACCTGCTCCGCGATTGCGAATGCCGAAGAACTTTACTTTGCATCCGCTGCCCGGTATACACCCAAGATCATCAGCACTTCCGGAACTCAGGACGGGCTGTATTGGGAAGCCCCAGCTACATCCCCGCTGGACAAGCTACGTGATTTTGCTCCCGACGCTGTCTCGTCGGCTCGGTCCACGGGCTCTCTGACACTCGACGGTTATTCTTTTCGGGTGCTCACGGCGCAGGGAAACGGGGCTGACGGCGGAGAGAAAACCAATGGCTTTGCCGTCATCGCCGCTCCCGTAAAGTATCGCGACTCTGGCATCATGACGTTTATCATTGGCCGTGACGGCATCGTATATCAGAGAGATCTGGGGCCGAACACGGTGGATGTCGCAGCCTCTATCACAACCTACAACCCAACCGAGGAGTGGATTCCAGTCGAATAGTTGTCCAAGCGAGGTTAGCCGTCTCGAACTTTAAGGAGAATCTTATGAAAAACTTCATCATCAACAAATCGCGTTTGCCGGTGTTCCTCTTTCTAATATTCACTGTGGGCGGGATCGTAGCTGGTCAGGAGGTCCCGCCACCGCGGCCGCCGGCAAATGTTGCGGGCAACTGGACGGTCTACACAAAAGGACCGACCGGAAGAACCGAGACCAAGTCGATACAACTGAAGCAGGACGGCAACACCATCACCGGCCATTTCAAAGGACCCGACTGGTCTGGAGGGCTGGAGGGAACCATCAACGAGCAACACATTGTCTTTCGTACCAAATCGCGCTTTCCGATGGTCTATCGCGGCCGGGTCGAAGGCGACACAATCCAGGGAACATTCCACGTGCGGATTGGCACCGGGGAATGGCAAGCCCAGCGGTCGAACTAACAATGAAGCAGGACGAAGGATATGACCATGACTGAGCCACTGAGCCGGCGCGCCATGATCAAGATCCTGATGGGAGGTGCGGTCACGGGAGTTGATCAGGCGAGGGATTTCAAGATCTAAGCCAAAATAAAGGAACAAGACCGGCTACGGCGAGAGCTGTCAAAAGCGAGAGGCCTTGTATGCCGGTCTTCCGGTCGGCCACGCTGTAGGCGTAGATCCCTTTGACTAGGTTGTTGCTGGCTGCGGCGATCAGGACTGCAACTGCCGCAATTTTCAGAGGGGTGAGCGTACCTGCGGCCTGAGTCATCCCCATAATGAACGGATCAACGTCGGTAACTCCCATGATGCCAGCTAAAGTATTCACTCCCGCGGTCCCGAGATAAGTGATGGCCAACTGGGTGGCAATCAGCATTGCCAGAAACAATGCGGCGAAGAGAAATGCTGCCAGCAGTTCGAGTGGATTCTTAGGTTCAAATTCCGCTGCCATGGGCTGCGTTGCGCTGTCCGTCCTGCGTGTCCAGAGCCAGCCAATGCCCGCCGCCAAACCAGCCAGTACCAAAAAGGGGAGCGCCAGCAAAGACATGAGTGGCCGGTTGAAGAGGGCCAGAAGTGCGATCAACCGCAAGTACATCACGCCGGAGGCGATCAAGATGCTCCCGGCGAAGAGGTGGGGATGCGATTCGCGAGCGGCCCGGCGAGCCAACACGAAAGTCGTGACGGTCGATGAATACGCGCCACCCAGCACCGCTGCCAGCACTACTCCGCCCCCTTTGGTCAATCTCTGCAGGACATAGCTACCGTACGAAATGGTGCTCACCGCAACCACGACAAGCCAGGTTTTGAAAGGATTGATGTGGAATTGGCTAAATTCCTGATTCGGCAATACGGGCAGTATGACACCGGTCAACAACAAGAACTTGGCGAAAGTCAGAATCTCCTGCGAACCAACGCGGACCGCAAGTTTTTCAAGCGAAGCCTTGAGGTCGAGCAACAGGAGGCTGGCAACGCTTAGCGTGGTCGCAATCCAGAAATGCCCGTAGTAGACCAGCGCGCCCACTAGAAACGTCGTGAGGCCGGACATCTCCGAGGTAATACCAGCCGCCTCCGCTGAGGAGAGCTTGTGCCAGTACGACAAGAGCAAGAATCCCGCAATTACCAGAAAGCCGGCCGTCAAGGGCAGCAGTTGAGCGCCCGAGAGAAGAGCGAGCGAATAGCCAATCAGACCAATGAGCGGGAAGGTACGCACTCCGCCGAAGGAATAAGAACCCAAGGCCGCCTTGTGCTCCTCCCGCTCCAGTCCTATCAGGAAAGACAAAAATAAGACGAGAACAATTTTCAAAACCTCGGGAGGCAGCCGCTGGTAAAGTTCCACTAGATTGGTCCCTCCGGAGAAACTACACTCAGGCCTTGGGCGCGCAGGCCGGCGGTCGAGCGGTAGGGAGTGCAGTGATTCATGGTGAATTCTCGAGCAACCCAGTAAACGTTCTCAAGTCACGCGGCACTGAGCTTGTATATCGTCTTTCCCCATTTGACCCTGTCCCAAATCCTCTCGTGGACAAAGTATGCGACGGTCGTGTACACGTTACTCGCCACCATAAAGCCGACGGCGATCTTAACCTTTCCGGTAAACAGATAGATGGTGGAGAAATCGAGAATCATGATTAATACTCGGTAGGTTGCTGTCTTAGCAATGGATCTTGCCAGGGTCTCTTCGGAATGATGCGATTTCACAGCAAGGCGTTCCATTCTTGCCCCTTTAAGCCCGAAACGCTTCTTCGGCCTCGATTTCCAAAAGCCCGTTCTTTCCGATCACGGCGGTGGCAAAACGGACCAGCCACAATCCGCTCTAGGTATTGGTTGGCAAGCGGACAATCTCAACCGAGCAATGGGCGTAACGGGCTACGGCTTCAGACACGCTTCCCAAGACGAAACGGGCAATTCCCTTGCGTCCGTGCGAACCGAGAAGAATCAGATCAGCTCCCCACTCGGCGGCAAAATCAAGAATCTCCGTCTTGACATCTCCCTCGCGCAAGGATGTGCTGGTCTCAAAACCCGCCGAACGCAGCCGCTCAGCGGCACTCGCCAGGAGTTGGCGACTCTTACTGATTTCACTCTCGATGATGGATTCCAGTTGACGCGTACTATACATCGAATCCTGGCCACCAGGAGGGAACGGGCTGGGCATGAAGTTGTTCCAATCCACCACGTGTAGCACCAGCACCTGGGTGTGGTCTCGGCCCGTCTGAGAGATCACTGCCTGGATGACCGCCTCGGCAAATTTCGAATCGTCAATCGCTAGGAGGATTTTCACGGTTTCCGTTTACGTCGATGCCGGTTCAAAAGAGGCCTATCCGGCGTGTTTCCGCTTACGCTCTCCGGCGTTTCAGAGCTTCGGCCGACCCTCCGACAAGTTGGCTTTCTCACTGCCTATATCCGGAAGTCCCAATTTACGAAAGGTTACCATCGCCGGAACATATTTGTGAATCCTGACTGGAATAGACTGGGCCGCGGACGCTATCCTTGTGTCGCCAGGGCCGCCTTGCGCTGCGGATTTTTCCAGCGTGAACGGTTACTGCCTCTTGAAGCGTAAGAACCGGAGCCGCCGTCTCGGTTTGCGCCAAAGCTTGCGCCTATAGCGACATGGAGTCAAGAACGCCCAATGCGATCTTGTCGCAACCTTTCAACTCTGCTCTCCGACCGCCAGGGCCGGCTGCATCCACGCGGTCTTGTCTTCGACAATTTCATACGTGGTGTGGAAGCTCGCGCTCTTCTGCACCATCGCTCCCACCGAGCAGTACTTCTCTTCGGAGAGACGGATAGCTTCCTCCAGGACCACGGGATCGATTTCGTATCCGGTAATCACGTGATGAATCCGCACCGCCGTGAAAACCTGCGGTGGACGCTCGGCCTGGTCAGCCTCGACTCGTACCTCATAACCAGTGACTTTCTGGTGATACTTCTGCCGCAAAATAGTGATGACGTCGAATGCGGTACAGCCGGCCAGTCCGGCGGCTACCAGTTCAATGGGCTTGGGTCCGGTGCCTCCAGTAGCATCGTCCAGCAGCAGATGATGGCCGCTGCCGGTTTGGGCAACAAACTGCCGCTGCTGCTTAAGTGGTTGGTTCAGTTCAACCTTGGCGCTGATCATGGTCGCCTCCTGTTATTTCGTTTCTGATAACTAGAAAACGAATGCAATAAGGTGGGTGTTGTTACGGAGTCTTTTAGAGGTGCCTCTCTTGCCGACGCTTTTCCCCACCTACAACAGCATGCTCCGGTGGCATCAATTACGGCTGTGATAGTTGTCACACCCCGCGGTATGGCTGATCACTTCCTTGCCGGGTTGCCTCTTTAATAATGTGAGTCACGAAATCTCAACGTGAAAGCTCTGATTGAGGACGACTTTTACCGGCAATTCAAAATGAATTATCCGATGGTGATGGGAGGCGCGCAGATTGTCGAACTTTATGGAGGAGTTCCGGATGGCCTATCGCTTTTGTGATCGGACGCGACGGCCGCATTTACTCCAAGAAACGGCCCGCTCTATCTCGGACCGCATTTCGGTGAATGTAGCATGACGATAGAATATTAGAGCGCGGCTCTGTCGTCGCGCCGCTGGGGGAGACCGGTGACGATGGCGCCATTTCGAGGCCTGGCACGACAGGTTCGGGTGTTCCGACCTCTGCGGGCTTCCTGAATGGCCCGCTGCCTTCTGGTTACAGCCGTTTGCGAATCTGCCAACCCAGAATTGAAACCGTCAGCCATACCAGTGTAGATGCTGCCAGAACCTCCCATGCAGGGTCTCTGGCTATGAACTGCCAAACCAGCAGGGCAAAGACCAGCAATCCAATGCTACCTATCGAAGACCCTGCGGCATCCGCGCTGGCGGCATTTCTCCCGCGCTTCGCTCCTTCGAGCCCGTGTGATTCCTTCTTTTCCCTCTCATATTTCTCTATCAGGGTTGCGCTTGCCGGGAGAATTGCCGGAAATGCCAAGAACATGCCCCCAACACCGGCTCCGAATCTCTGTGCGATGATTCCCGCAATGGCAGTGATTAGTCCGCCGAAAAGAAATCGAACTGCATAGTCGCGCCACTTGGTTTTCCCGAGAACAGCGAAATCAACTTGGATTCTCATCGCTCTTCAATTTACTTCAGCCCCGCTGCCCATATCCCAAACGCCAGACCTAACCACACCGGGATCGAACAGACCGTAACCCAGAGCGCGCTCGTTTTGTAACGCATCAAGAGCCAACTCACGAGCGACGCATAAGCAAAGAAGGCAACTGCTCCCGCCATCATGGAGCGAGCCTCGGTTGCGGCGTAAGAAACACCCTCGGTAGCGACGGTAAGGCCCAAAGTTGCAAGCGCGACAGAGGGCGCGGCCCCAAACAGCCCAGCAAAACTCTTTGGTTTCAAGAGATCGCCGATGACCGCAAAAGCAGAAACCACAACCCCGCCGACGAGGAATCGAACTAGAATCTGGGTCACCGGAGCCACGTCCTCACCGCATTCCTAATTTCACGAGCTTTCTGGCTTGTCCCCGCCCCTTGACTCCTTACCACTGTTTACGGAATGTCGTCTGGAAGGAAAAGCCGCCGTTCTGGTCGCGCACCGCGTCGAATGAAGTCTTGCGGTTCACCTGGTATTCCAGCTGTATGACCTGGCTGTTGGTCGCAGTGACATCGGTGGCGAAGGTCACAAAAATTTTGCTGGTCACTCGTTGCTGAATGGCGATTCTCGCACCCGGACTTTGCTGACTGCTTCCCAACTCTGGATCGATCGACAATTGGGAGAGACCAGCCAGCTTTTCGACCCGGTTGGTGATCTGGCTGCTGACCTGCGAGGCGACCAGAGATTCCGCTCCCAAAGCCCCCGGTGGAGTGGGATTCGCGGCAGCGGCTTCCGAGGTTTTTCCAAAAGCAATCAGATTGATGATATCCGCCGGCGGCAGCGCCGGGTCCGACGCGTAGTTGGTATGCAGATGATCGACCGGACCCCAGAAGCGCATTTGAATGTCGTATTGACTGATGGTCGTATTGACCGCCATATCCAGCACCGGCTGGGTCCGGGAAGCATTGGTGAAATCAATGGTCCCGCCCTGCAATTTGTAACGGTTGCCGGAAAAAATCAGATCCCCGCTGCTCAGATTCAAACGCCCCAGCAGGACCGGTTGCGCCGCCGTGCCTCGCACGTGCAGATTGGCAGATCCCGCCAGACTTAGAGTGCGGCTGGTGAGGTTGAGACCGCCCGGGGTTTGGACGCCCACGTTCAGGTTCAGATTCTGGCTGAAGCCTTGAGTGGGAGGCGGCGTCTCCTCTCCGCCGAACTGGCTCATCAGATCGGAGATGTCAAAGTCGGAGGTGAAGGAAAGTTGATCGACGGCTACCTGGCCGGTCATTAACGCGTTCTCGTAGCTTCCGGTAAGCGCAAGGTTCGAGTCGAGCGTGGTACGAATGCTTTGATCGTAAAGCACGCGCACACCCTTGGCGGCCAGTGCCAGGTCGAACTGGAGTTGCGGCCGGTACACGACTCCTCCGCTGGCAGTGAGAACTCCACCTCCGACTTTTCCCTGAAACTGAGTGATGTCGAGCCGGTCGCGAGTGAGGGTTAGAATCCCGTTGCCGCCGGACAGGCCCAAGGGCGCGTCCACGGTCGCGAAGCTGGCATTCACCACCTGAATCTTTCCCTGCACATTGGGATCACTGCGCCGGCCGTAGGAATCGATGTCGAAGCGCAATTCTCCCCCGCTCGTGATGTCAGGGCTGACCAATTGGGCCAGGCGAAGATCAATGCTGCCGCGGACCAGCATCGACGCCGCGGCGTCGCCGGTCATCGGTACATTGGCCTGGAAGGTCACTTCGGTGCCGGTGCCGCGAATGGTTGATCGTTGAAGGTTGAGAACTCCATCTACATAGTCCGCGCGGATAGGAGCTTCGGTCGACAGCTGAATACTGTTTTTATAATTGACCGCGAGCTGTGGGACCACCAAATGCGCTTCCAGGCGGGTCTTGTCTTTCAGCGGGCCGCGCAGGGTGGCGTGGAGTTCGGTTTGCCCATTCAAATCTCCAGCCTGCGAAGGAGCGTAGAGCGCAAAGAGTGGAGCGAGAGGGATGGACTGTGTATCGAGGCTTACGTCGGCCATATAGTCGCCACTCAGTTGGATGGTGCCGCGTCCGCCGGCATGAGTATTGACGACGTCAGAGTCGAGAGAAAAGTTCGCAACGTGATTTGCGACGTTGCTTTGCAGCTTCAGTTCCCGAATCACCTGGTCGCGAACCTGGAGTTGCGGCACTTCAATCACAGCTTGCATTTGAGGATTCTGTAACGTCCCTTTTCCTGTGGCGTTCACATTGAGCACGCCTTGAATTCCCAGATTGCGCGCCTTCAGCGTTTCCAGTTGATCGAGCTTGATCCCGGGGGCATGTACTTGCGCATCGTAAGCCTGGCTCGCGGGTTCATATCGAACGGTCGCATTCGCAGAGCCCGCGGGAAGATCGATCTTGAGATTCGCATCGACTTGATTTCCGTTCGCCTGTAATTGCAGGTCGATAGCTCTAATGGGCTCGCCTGCGACTCGCGCCGAGGCCATGTTGATTGTGCCGTGGCCCACAGGAGCGAGTTGGGTGCCGTTCGCCGTGATATCGGCCGATAAAGTTCCAGCAACTGGCGCGGCCGAACCGGCGGCCTTCAGCAGATCAGCGGCGTCGATTTGAGATGCCGAGAATTGAATTTGGAACGGGCTTGTTTTGGTCAGTGACCATTGCTGCAGAGAGGTGAGCAATTTGAAGGTGATTCGTCCTCGGCTGGCCGAGTCGAGTTCGCCATTGTCCACGCGAATCTGCGTGGGATTGGCGGTGAAGTTGGCGTGCAGAACTTTCCATTCGGTGCCGTGGACTCGCAGGTTGTCCGCCGTGAGTTGCCCGGTGACTTGCGGGTTGTGCGTCGAACCGCTGACCGTAGCGTTCAGCGCCGCGTGGCCATGGAGACCCAGCGGTTCCGAACCTGGAGCACGGAATGCGGAAGCAATCGTCTCGAGTTCATGCAAGTCGTTGCTCTCGATCCGAGCCTGCAATGCTGCACGGTCGCTTACGGTGCCATTCAGAGTGACTGAGGTCTCAGAAGTTTTGATGTAGCTCTGGTCGAAGGCCAGTTGTCCACTTTTGCCGGCGTAGCGGGCATGAATTACGCCATTCAGTGGCGTGGCAGCTCCACCCTGCGCCGCTTGAGCGTTGGCTTGGAGGGTGGCGTCGGCGCGCGCCAGCAGATCCTGCATCGTCGTGCCCCAGGTCGCGTCCGCGGTGGCGTTGAGTGAGCCGCGCACCGCAACCCGATTCGCGACGGAAGACGATGCCATCGCGCCTTGCAGTTCGTTTTGCAACTCGGCGAGTGAAACTCCGCGTAACGACGCTGACATGTGAGACCTGGTGGAACCGGAAAGGTCGCGCATAGTCACGGTGCCCGCAAGAGCTCCTCCGAGCACTTGCGCATGTATTCCAGTGACGGTGGCGTTGTCATTGGCCAGCGAGAAGCGTGCGCCGAGGTCTCGAACCTGGAGGCGGGCATTCTGACTGGTCACGGTTATTCTGGTGCTGTGCGCTTCTCCATTTGCGTTTACCGAAGCTAGCAGCGGGCGGTCCGAGCGGCTGTCGTAATCCAGGACGCCCGAGGAAAGCAGGATTCCCTCCGGCACCGAAGCATTTCTCAGCGCGCGCCGGAACTCGCCGCCATCGATACTGGCATCGTAGGTTACGTGCACCTGAGGCTGGGCATAATCGTGGAGAGTTGCAACCAGCGATAAGCGTGAATTGGCGGTCTTCAGATTTGCGCTCTCCAGCTTGAACTCGTCCGGAGTGGCAACGAACCTCGCATCGAAGTTGTGACTGATAGGGTTGGCGTTTTGAAGTTGCAGATGTCCGTCGCGATACGACAGCGTGCCAGAGTAAGTTTTCGTCAGCAGCGCGAAACCGGACTGCAATGACACGTCGTGCACGTCGGCGCTCAGGTCGCTCTTGCGGTTGTTGTAGTAAATCTCGCCGCGGTCGAGAAGCAGGTGGCGAATACCCAGATCGAATACGCTGGTCTGGGATGACGAACTTTTCTTGCCGCTGTTTGGCGCGGGCAGATTGGTTTGGCCGTTGCGGTCCGCGAAGATTCGCGCCACCGGATGCTCGATTCTAACGTCACTGACATACCAGGCCTTGTGCAAGAGCGACGTGATGGTTACTCCGAAATGCATTTTGTCGGCCTGCAGCAGCGGAGGATCGCCGTACGGTGCGGCGCCGTGAATCACCACGCCGTACAGGTCCAAAGTGGGGCTCAAGCCTGACCAATGGAATGCAAAGTCCCGCATCTGCACCTGGCTGCCCAGGACTTCGCTGGCTTTTTGTTGTGACACTCTCAAGAGATAGTCATGGAATCGCTGGCTACGCAGAAGGACGGTAATCGTAATCAGGGCCAACGCGATTAAGACTCCGAGGCCTCCCGCGATCCAGGCGACGATCTTCTTCCAGCGCGCGCCCGATGGTTTCTGATCTGGCCGAGGCACAGCCCGCGGAGAACCAGGATTGGACAGCGGAGGTTGTGGTAGCGCGTTCAAAAGGCCTGTCCCAGGGTCACGAAGAATTGGGTTGATTTGATTCCGGTGAGCGGATTGAAGTTGTGTCCGAGATCGAGCCTGACCGGCCCGATAGGAGTGGCATAGCGCAGCCCGATTCCCAGGGTGTTGGTATAGTTCGATCCAAAATCGCTGAACCCAACATGCTGGAACACATTTCCGCCATCGTAAAAAGCGACCACGCCCAGGCCTTTCTTGATGGGCAGGGGAATGCGAAACTCCGAATTCAGGATGAAGAGTTCGCGGCCACCGGTGGGCACAGTGATTTGAGCGCAGGTTGCGGCATCGGACGGATTGCCGCACACCGTCACCGAGCGCTGAGGTCCGGCTCCGTTCAGCGGGAATCCTCGCAAGGTGCTACCGCCTCCGGAAAAAAATAATTCGCTCAGGGGAACGCGGCTGCCCGCTAATTCCTGTTCTGCTCCAATGCGGAGACTGTTGGCCCACACGATTCCTTTTCCGATTTCCTTGTAGTAAGCCTGTTGCGCGCGCAGTCGGGCGAAATTCACACTCGAGCCCAGTGCGATTGGATTGATACCCAGCTCGACGGTTTGATACATGCCTTTGTGAGCGTCGAGAGCCTGGTCGCGCGTGTCTTTGGCGAACGTACCGGAGAGAGTCGAGAGTCGCACGTGGCGATCCTCGGGATCGACCAGTTGGGGAAACAGAAGATCGGCAAGGGTGGTTTGCCGGTAGTCGTAGCGCACTGTAAGCGTCTTTGTCCCCGAGGCATTCAAAGGCCGCTCCAGCTGGAATCCGAAATCTCCCTGGCGCGAGGTGTAAATGGGATTTTCGCTGTTGCGCTCGCCGGAGAGCGTGAGATTAGAAGTCCAGCTCGTGCCGAGAAAATGCGGATCAATGTAGGAGGCCGAACCGCGCTGCACTAGCCGCGCACCCAGGGCCGCAAAGGTCAGGGTCTCGCCCAATCCCCGGAAATTAATCCGGCTGTACTGGAAAGTTCCACGGGGTCCCCAAAAGGTTTTCTCACTCGTCTCAAAGTTTGAGGGCACACCTACCGGCGGAAGCCCAGGCAGAGCGATCGTGCCGCCTGGAATGTTTCCACCCCGATTCACCACTTCGAATCCGAAGCCGTATTTGATTTCGTTTTGACGGGATTCGTGCAGCTTGACCAAAACATCTTCCTCGGTTTGAGTGGTCACCTGGCGCCGCGGATCGATCTCGGCCCAATCGAAAATCCCCAGACTGTAAAGGCGGCCTTCGGCGCTCATCAGATCATCTTCGCGGAGCGGGGCCTCTGGCTTAAGTTGTACGGTCCGGTCGATCAAGGACTGCCGGGTCACCTTGGCACCCAACGTGGTTACCGAGTCCAGAATTACCTTTGGACCTTCGGAAATCGTATAGGTCACTTCCAGGCGATGGGGATTCCTACCGACGGGACGGGCGGCGGCGCGAAAATTCGCATTCAAATAACCCAGGCGAAGATATTGGGCGCCGATCTGGTTGCGGTCTTCGTCAACTTTCTTAGTGGAATAAGGCTCGCCCTCGGAGACTTTGAGTCCCTGCGGCGCAAGGCTGGATACCGGCACCGTGTTATTGCCGACCACATGCAATGCCTCCACGATGTCCTGTGGCCCTTCATCCACGCGGAATTGCACTGAAATATTGCCGCCAGTTTTCTTGACCTCGGAGGTCAACTTGACGCTGCTGAACCCCTCCGCCTGGCAAACCCGCTGAAGGTTATCAATGCTGGTTTTCAAGAGGCGCGCGCTGAAGGCGCCATGCGAGAAAAATCGCCCCTTTTGCACTTTCACGTGGCCGCGCAGCTGGTCGCCCGCCAATTTCTGGTTGCCGACAATGGCAACCTCGGTCACCTTGTGGCGGGTTCCTTTAATGATGCGAAAAAGGATGGTTTGCCCGTTGGGCGCGGGTTGAACATCCGACTGAACGGCAACGTCGAAATATCCCTTCGCCTGAAAATTCGAGATGAGGTTCTCGCGGCTCTCCTGAATCAGCTCCGGATCAAGCCCGGCAATCTGATAAATCGGCAGCAACTTTCGGCGGGTGCGCGCCCACAGATGAGCGCCCTCGACAACAACGTGCGCGCGTTCCCCGGGCGTGACATTAAACTGAATGTCGGCGCAGTGAGTCGAGGGATCATATTCGGCTCCCGCCATCTGCACCCGGCTGCCGAGATAATCGTGGTCGATCAGCTGCGCTTCCAGGTATTGCGTCGCATTCTGTATATTTTTGAGGGAATAGGATTTCCCAGCGCGGATGGCTGATCCGCGGACTCGGGCAGTCCAGGACTTCAGGGCCCGCTGGAGCCGCGGTTCCTCTTCGGGAGGAGCGCCGTTCAGGATCACTTTGCCGAATTTCGCATGGCGATTGAGATTGACCCGGAAATTCACGCTTACCAAACCGTGCGTCGCGTCGGTCCGGATCTCCGACTTTACTTGCGCATCGAAATAGCCGTTTTGCTGGAAGAATTTGACCAGAGACTTTTGGGCGTTCTCGATGTCAACCGCGGAATACGCACCCCGCGGAGGGTAATCCGAGACTTGCAAAAGACGTGAGTAGGGGAATCTGCCCACAGCTCCGGGAAAATCGAACAAGCCGTAGTACATGGCGGGTTGGCAGATCAACAGCACCCGAATCCCGTTGGCTTGCGGGCGAATTTCCAGAACGACTTCCGTGACCTTGCCGCTCGACTTCAGCGCCGAGATGGACTGATCAACCTTTTGGCGGGAGAAGGGCTGTCCTTCATGCTGCACCAAAAGGGGTCGGAGCAGTTCCTGGTCGAGGTCAGGGCGTCCTGCGATCTCAACGGAAAGCACATTTTGTCCTTCATAAGAGGGCAACACCTCCTGCACCTGGGGCGCTGTAGCCGGGACTTGCGTTTGCGCTTCCGACGCTGTTGCGGCTGCGAGCAGAATGGCGCAGAGCAAAAAGCTCGAACTGGCGCATCGAAAGAGGTTGATTTGTTGATTTCGCATGATCCCGGAATATCTTTCAGCCCGTCCGAGCCGGGTTTGCAACAAAGCCGGAGATGGCCACCCGTGGCATCTTTCGGACGACATTCGCGAATTTCTTTGATGCCAGAGGGCATCTCTGCTTTGTATCGGGAAAGAAGAAAGAGGAGATAGGCGAAGACGGCCGCGCGAGGGAAAAGACGCACAGGATTCCGGTGTGTGGGCACCTCTTTTTCTGATGACGGCATCCAAGGGCCGTGCAGCTCCGAAAATTCAGATCAGCGCTGGTGCGTGCCTACAGTGACGTCGAGCGCAATCACACGCTGCAAATGGCGGCCGCGCTCTCGTATTACTTCGTGATGGCTCTTTTTCCCGCTCTCATTTTCCTTTCGGCAATCGTGGCCTTCCTGCCCATAACGGGCCTCTTCGACCAGATGCTCGATCTTATGGCTCGTTTCGTCCCGCCCGAGGGCATGGATATTGTGCGCAAAGTGCTTGCCAACGCGATCACGCCCAACCGCGGCACATTTCTGTCGGTGGGATTCTTGGGGACACTCTGGACGGCCTCGGGCGGATTTGCGGCGGCCATCGAAGCGCTCAACATTGCGTACGATGTCGATGAAACCCGGCCGTTCTGGAAAACCAGGTTTCTTTCGATGTTCCTGGCGCTGGTAATCGGCTTGTTGCTGCTGATCGCGCTTTTCATCATGATTCTCGGTCCTCACTTCGGCCAATGGCTGGCCGACCACATGCACTTGTCGCGCGTCTGGTTATGGATTTGGCCTTATATTCACTGGGGAATTTCGGTGTGTTTTACCATCCTCGCTGTAGAAGCTCTTTATTTTCTCGGACCGAATGTCAAGCAGCGCTTTCTCGCCACGCTGCCGGGCGCGATTCTCTCGGTAAGTTTTTGGCTCGCGCTCTCTTACCTGTTGGGCATCTATTTCCGGACGTTCGCGAATTTCAACAAGACCTACGGAACCCTGGGAGCGGGAATCGCTCTGATGGTTTGGCTGTACTGGACTGGCTTCGCTATGCTGGTAGGGGCGGAGTTGAATTCGGAATTGGCGAAGCGAACCAAGGAAGGCGCAATCGAACAAAAGGAAGACGAGGAAAAAGAAGAGCCTCCTCCGCCCATCAAGCTGATCGCTTAAAACCTGTCCCGGGCTGTCCCGGGGTCCTTCTGGTTACTGATTTGTATCTTTTTTGAAATCCAGCTGCAGGCCCTCACCCTTGTCATCGCAAGTTATTCTCAACACGCTGATCCCGGGACTGAACGTAACCGAAGCGACCTTGGACTGATCGTAAGAAACCGCCTCGGATTGGATCCGGACTCGCATTTGGTGTTTGCCCGCGGCCACGCGAACGGCTTGAAATTGATGTCCGACAACCTTTTTAAGAACTAGCGCGTGCCGTTGTTTCTTTCCCATGAGCGACTGGGTATACACCAAACGGTCGTCTACCCAAACCGAGGCTGTCGCGTCGCTGAAATGATGCTCGATCTCGATCTGCAACATCGTGTCTTCGGACGCTGCGGGGATCGGTGCAGCGGTCGCGAGAAGAGCAGTATGCGCTGGGGAGAGTGGGTTCTTTGACTTCCGCGCCGACGTTTTTGCCGCGATCTGCGTAGTGCTCTGTCCGTCGGTCTTATAGCTGGTCGCCTTGTTGTCGGCAACCCTTTCGCCACCGGTCTGGTCGGTCACAACCGCGGATTGGCTTGCTACTACGCCGCTGGTGACCTGCTGTCGCATCTCGAGTGGGCCAGATTCACCCGGCGCAGGGGCCCGCCCAGTCCAGAGGGCCGCACCGGCGACCACCATCGCTACCACTCCAAAGACGACTACGGTCGCAGACAACATCGCCTTCTTTTTCTTGAAGGCAATGCTGTCTTCGGATTTTTGTGTTCGCGATCCAGGTTCGGCGGTTGACGTTTTCGCACTCGTTCCCTTGACGTACCGCGGAATCGCATCCCGCGCCGGATTTTGTCCGCTCCGATCCGAGCTGGAGATGAAACCACTTCGTTCACGGAGAGTCTGAAGGTCTGCCGCCATCGCCATTCCCGTCTGATAACGTTCGGCGGGATTTTTCGCCATGGCGCGCGACACGATTTCGTCGAGTTCGGGCGGCAACTTCGATTGCAGTGCCGATGCCGGGACAGGCTCGTGATTCACCAGCTTGAAACAGACGGTGGTGGTGCTATTTCCCTGAAAAGGCCGGTGGCCGGTGAGCATGTAGTAGAGAATTACTCCCAGCGAGAAGAGGTCGCAGCGCGAATCCACTCCTTCTTCGCTTAGTTGCTCAGGCGCCATAAACGCCGGGCTGCCCAGCGTCTGACCCGGCATGGTTAACTCGGTCTGATTCAATTTTGCGATGCCGAAATCGGCAATCTTGGGATGGCCGTCTGCGGTGACCAGAATATTGGCAGGTTTAATGTCTCGGTGGACCACACCCTGCGCATGGGCATAGTGCAGGGCCTCCGCAACTTCCTGGACCAGGCGAAGGGTTGTGCTTAGGGGCAGAGGACGGTTATCCCGTCCCATAAGCTGTTGTAAAGACTGGCCCTCGATGTACTCCATCACCAGATAAGGCTCAGCTTCTTCCCTCACGTCGAAAATGGTGACGATTCCGGGATGCGAGAACCTCCCGGCGGCATTGGCTTCCACCACGAAGCGTTCGCGGAACTCTTTTTCGGCTTCGGCATCGAGGCCGGCAGTCGAGATCATCTTGATGGCGACGGTGCGCCCCAGCTTCGGATCGCGCGCGCGATAGACTACCCCCATGGCGCCTCGTCCGAGCTCGGCGTCAATTGTGTATCGATCGAGGCTTGTGCCTACACGTGTGGCCACGATAGTGTGGAGCGGTCCCTACAAAGATTAAGGGCTTTGTCTCTCTCAGATGGTCGGTTGTAAGACAGACCTGATTACGAAAGTCACCGGAGATGCTTCCTCGCAATCAGGAAAGACAGGGGTGAGACCGCACTTCAGCCGACGCCGTTCTCGGTCGGGGTAACAAGCGTGCCGACGATCCTCTCGTTCATCGCCTCGAGCAGAGCCTTTAATTGGGCGGGAGTGGTTCCGCTCAGGACTTCGAATCCGATGGTGAGAAATTTGAGGCTTGGCGTGCTGTCATGAAACAACTCCAGTCGGATGAAGGGGGTTCCATCCTCTGCCTGGGCCACGACAAACCGGCTGCCGCTACGTTCCGTTTTTAGCGTCATCTTGTACGGCTTCCTGATGAGCCGTTTGGTTTCGGTGCCTGGAATAGCTCTTGAAACCTCTACCGAAGGGACCGTGCATTCGTATTGATCCAGACTTGCTTGTGCTTCGTCCTGATCCTCAATGTTGGCGGTACGTCCACAATTGGTGCAGAACCACTCTCTTGTACTCGGATTCCATCGCAGGTCTACGTGTTTCATGTTGTTGGCCCGGTTAAGATGGTCATTCCCAAAGTAAGGATGTCCGATCAGGGGCGGAACGCGTTCGATGCCCAGGCCAAGAAATTACCACACCCTCATAACCCGGACTCCTGGCTCACCTCAGCGAGTTCGCACCGTTGAGTTTTTATAGCGTACCTGGATTCGGGTCGCTTTTGTTGAAGCTGGCCTATCCACCGCACATTCCAAGGGCTCGTAGCAACCGGGAATCGATTGCCGCCCATCATAAGTACGCGCGAAGTTATCCCCAATCGACCAGGAGCACTTATGAAATCAGTTACTGCCGCCAGCCCCGCCCGCCAGGAAACATCTCAGCCCACGCCAGTCAGCGCTACGCCCCAGATCAACGTTCGCCCGGCTGACAAGCTGCCGGATTCGACCGCTCAGAGTATGTTCCCGTCTCCTACCCGGAAACCAGAATTGACCGTCGTTCCAGACGAAGAACAGATTCGGCGACGCGCCTATGAACTCTACGTCGAAGACGGCTACCGCGCCGGAAGAGATCTGGAACATTGGCTTGCGGCGGAGCGTGAACTCAACCGGAAGAACAAATAGATCACTTAAAAACTAATGTACCGCAAATCCCGGAAGCCCGGCTAGGGAGGGCGGAAGGCAGCAATTGTCATTCCGAAGCGCGGTCGTAGCGCGAGGAATCTGCTGTTTTGGCGCGAAAGCAGATTCCTCACCGATAAATCGGTTCGGAATGACAATCGGTAGTGGCAATGGTTCACGAAACTGACCCACTACCCGGAAGCAGCTGCTCACGGTTTGTGGTCAGAGGCCGCTCGCGGCTTTCGGCGGTGTGTCTGTCTTACGGCGCTCAGATGGATCACCGCTGCGGCTGCGGTAAATTTGATTGCGCTCTTATCGTCGGACATATAGTGCACCACGGTCGGCAAGGCCGAGGGGTCGCCGCGCTTCGCAAGAGCCTCCAACGCGGCTACCTGGACAATCCAGCTGTTATCGCCGGCGGCCTCGGTCAGCGCCTTGGTTGTGGCCGGATCGGGATCCCTGGCCAACACCCTCGCAGCGGCAGCGCGCACGGGGGAGGAGTCGTCCTTTCGTATTGCTTTGATAGCTCCCCATCCGATGCCGGCGAAAGGAATGAAGCCTATGCCTTCTTCAAAACCCAGTTCTGCCATTTTCTTTGGATCATGCAACATCGAGGCTTGCGATGCGATCAGACCTTTTTTGGCCTTCCGTTCACCGTTGAGAACTTCGTAATAGACCTCGTAAGCGGAATTGTCATGCATCAGGTCGAGGGAGTGAGCCGCAGCGAGAACGACGGTGGGGTCTTGATCCTCCGTTGCAGCCCTAAGCTTGGGAATACTCGTTCTCGACTGCATGTTGCCCAAGGCGGCAGCGGCGGCAGCTCGCACCTCCGGCCGATCGTCGGTCAAGGCTTTTTCGGCTAATCGGGTGCTCTTTGAGTCATTTGGAATCAGGCCGAGTACGAGGATCGCGGTCGCCCGATCGCCGGCCTTGTCGCCGGTGCATGCATCATCGAGTATTTGCCAGGCCCGTTCTCTTGGAGGCAGAGGTGCCTTCGGGTGAACTGGGGTCGACGGGGCAGGCGGGTTTGCCGGCGCTGGTGAGGGAGCCGGGTTCGGCGGTGGTGTGGCTGGGACGGGCGCCTGCTGCGCCGAGTTCGGACGCCGTGCGAAAGCAACCGTCGGACGCGGAGTGAACAACAACCAAATTCCAATCAGCGCCCAAGTATTAATCCTGAGCAGGGTTGGGTTTATGTGCATGGCAGAATTGTGCCACCTCAATGCAAACCACCGTGCGATTCAGTTAGAAACAGTTTCGAATCTCCGGCTACTCTGGAGGCCGCTTCTGTCAGGCTCAAGTCCGGCGGCACCGATTGGAATTGGGTCCTGACCTCATGTTGCTGCTCGCCGATCTCATGGAAGAAGAGGGCACGACCGGTGATATGCACGTCGAGCCGCGAAACTTCCCAGTCCCTGGGGGCGACTTCGGATTGAACGACTTCGAAGGAGCCGCCTTTCTCCAGTTTCCCGAGAATCCCGAATCCGAAATCAACTTCCGAGACCAATGTTCCGGAGAGCCTGGCCAGACGGATTTGTTCGGCGTCGATCAGAAGTTCGCCCTCCATGTGATGGAAGACCTTGGCTTCGCTGCTTGGCGGCCGATACATCGGATTGGGTCGAAATCTTAACCGGATGGACTTACCCTCCCGCCCGTCCATGGTGAACAGGAATGCATTGGGCAACATCTTGAGCATCTCGGCTGACTTGCGGGCGTCCCCGTCGATTTCGCCCCTGTTCTTCTTCCTGACCGAGGGATCGCTCACGAGCGCCTCTACCTGCTCGCGCGCATGTTGTGCTTCAGCTCCCGTCGGGGCGTGCCCATCGACAGAGACCGGCCACGAAAACCAACACTCTGGCGTTTGGATGACTCTGCTCAATACAGTTTTTCCCGGTTTCTTCTGGCTGTCGAGATACATCCAGTAGTGTGGCTGCTTCTGTGAGTTGAGCTCATTGTCCACCATTCTTGATACCAGGGCTCGCGGATTGTCCTGCGCCGTCGCTGCGGAGGCGACCAACAAAAAGAACGACAGCAGCATACCCCAAGATCGGCCGTACTCGACGTGATTTGACGCCCACTTCACAGCGATTGTGATGACCGGACCCCGATTATGGTTATCCCAGGCGCGCCTGCAGAGATGCCCGGCCGGGCGCGAGTGCCTTAAATACAGTAATCACTGTAAGCTGAACAAAAGGGCGGCAATCATCTAAGGGCGTCTGTATAAGGCTCGCAACGAGTGTTTGGGAGGCATTCTGTCAACGCTCATCGAAGACTATGCCATGATCGGCGATTGTCATACTGCGGCCCTTTGCTCCAAACTGGGGTCGATCGACTGGCTTTGCCTGCCCGATTTCGATTCCGGCGCTTGCTTTGCTGCTTTGCTGGGAAAGCCGGAAAACGGGTACTGGTCGATTTCTCCCGCCGAACCGATCCGGCGCGTCTGCCGCCAATATCGCGAAGGCACTTTGATTCTCGAAACGGGGTTTCAGACCGACGGCGGAGCGGTGAGGTTGGTGGATTGCATGACTCCTCGCGCCGAGACTCCGAATCTCTTGCGCTCGGTCACCGGCATGCGAGGACAAGTGCGGATGAATGTGGAACTGGTCATCCGGTTCGACTACGGCTCGGTCTTGCCCTGGGTGCGGCATACCGACTATGGAATCGTAGCCATCGCAGGCCCAGACAGACTTAGCCTGCACACCAAAGTGCCGCTTCGTGGGGAGAACTTCAAGACTGTCGGCACGTTTACGCTGAATGAGGGAGAAACCGTGTCGTTTGATCTCGCCTGGTACCCCTCGTACCGGGAGAAACCTTCGCCGCGGAACGTTGAAGCCGCCATTCTCGATACGGAGAGCTGGTGGCGGGATTGGTCCGGTCGTTGCGCGTACGAGGGGGAGTGGCGCGATGCCGTATTGCGATCGCTGATCACTTTGAAGGGGCTCACCTTTCTGCCTACGGGCGGAATCGTCGCCGCGCCGACAACCTCCCTCCCGGAGTTGATAGGTGGCCTGCGCAACTGGGATTACAGGTTCTGCTGGGTACGCGATGCAACCTTGACCCTGCACTCGCTGCTGAAGGCCGGATATCGCGAGGAAGCACGGGCCTGGCGTGAGTGGCTGCTACGGGCGGTCGCGGGCAGTCCGTCAGAACTCAATATTGTCTATGGGATTCGCGGCGAGCGCAGGCTCCCGGAGTTGGAACTGCCGTGGCTCTGCGGTTATGAAGGATCGGTACCGGCAAGAACCGGCAACGCCGCTTACAGCCAGTTTCAATTGGATATTTTTGGAGAGGTCGCCGGCACTCTTTATCAGTGCCGGCAGGCCGGATTGACTCCTCCCGAAGATGAAGGCGAAGACATCGCCGAGGTGTTCCTGGATTTTCTGGAGACCGGATGGGAGCGGCCCGATGAGGGCATCTGGGAAATGCGCGGGCCGCAGCGGCATTTTGTTCATTCCAAGATGATGGCGTGGGTGGCCGTCGATCGCGCCATCAAGTCCGCGGAACAGGGATGGTTCTCAGGCGACATTCAGCGATGGGAAGCCCTGCGCTGCCGGATCCATGAACAGATTTGCCGGGAAGGTTTTAATTCCGAGCTCAATTCGTTTGTGCAATTTTATGGATCCAAGAACCTTGACGCCAGTTTGCTGATGATGCCGCTGGCCGGCTTTCTTCCGGCCGACGATCCTCGCGTCAAGGGCACGGTGCGTGCGATTGAAACCAGCCTGATGGACCACGGCTTTGTCGATCGCTACACGCCGGACCCCAGCGTGGATGGGTTGCCGCATGGAGAGAACAAATTTCTGGCGTGCTCCTTCTGGTTGGCGGACAACTATATCCTGCAAGGCCGCTATGAGGATGCAACCCGGCTATTTCAGCGCCTGCTGAGCATCCGGAACGATGTGGGCCTTCTTTCCGAAGAATATGACCCAGTCGCGAAGCGTCATGTGGGTAATTTCCCGCAAGCGTTCTCTCACGTCGGCCTGGTAAACACAGCCTTTAGACTGCTCGGCGTTTCTCAGACCGACCAGATCAGATCTCAGGAGCGGACCGGGCCGGTCATTCAGGCTTGATCTACCAATAGGCGCGAGGCCAGAAAAGTATTGTGCTCCCGCCAATCACAACGCTTCGACTAAAAGAGCCATCCAAGGATCGGACAACTGGAGGAGCCTGGTGCGCGTAAGCAACAATAAGAGGAAGATTCGATACGCCGTGGTAGGTCTAGGGCACCTGGCACAGGTGGCCGTGCTGCCAGCGTTCAGAAACGCTTCCAACTCTGAACTGGTAGCGATTGTCTCGGACGACCCGGAGAAGCGGAAAAAGCTGGGGAAGAAGTACGGTCTGGAGCATGCGTATTCGTACGACGAGTACGAACGTGCGCTCTCCGAGGTCGACGCCGTTTATCTGGTGGTGCCCAACCATCTTCATCGCGACTACACGGTGCGAGCGGCGAACGCCGGGGTTCATGTGCTCTGCGAGAAGCCGATGGCAGTGACTGAAGCAGACTGCGAGGCCATGATCGATGCCGCCAACAGCAATCGCGTAAAACTGATGATCGCCTACCGGCTGCACTTTGAGAAAGCGAACCTGGAGGCGATCCAGTTGGTGAAAAGCGGCAAGTTAGGAGATGCGCGAATTTTCGCCTCCACCTTCAGCCAGCAGGTGGCTGACGATAATGTAAGGGTCACGCAACCGGTGGAGAAGGGCGGCGGTCCGGTTTACGACATGGGAGTCTATTGCATCAACGCGGCGCGGTACTTGTTCGGAGCCGATCCGACGGCGGTCGTTGCCTTCAGCGCCAACAATGAAGAAAAGAGGTTCCGGGGCGTGGAGGAAATGACTTCGGTGCTTCTGCGTTTTCCCGAAGAGCGTCTGGCCACATTCACTTGTAGCTTCGGAGCAGCTGATGTCAGCCGTTTTACCCTGATCGGTACGAAGGGCTCACTCACGGCCGAGCCTGCCTACGATTATTCCATTCCGCTGCAACAGCGGGTAACGATCGGCGAAAGGGTCAGCACTAGAAAATTTGCCAAACGTGACCAATTCGCTGCCGAGTTGATCTATTTCTCGAACTGCATTCTCGAAAACAAAGAGCCCGAGCCGTCCGGCCTCGAAGGACTGGCAGACGTGCGAGTCGTGCGGGCGATCTATAAGGCAGCTCAAGCTGGAAAGGTGATCGAGCTGGGAGATTTCCCGGCCAAGAAAAAACCCACGATCCGGCAGGAGATCGATCGCCCAACTCACGGCAAGCCAAAGACCGTAAATGCAGAATCGCCATCGGGCGAGTGACCGAACTCAGTTCTTCTGCTGAACCAGCTTGGGCAGAACCAACTGATTGAAGCTGCGGAAGTGCGCGTCCAATACGTTCAAGGGCATTTGGACGGTATCCCCTCACGAGCGATAGTGAGGATGAAACGGAACCAGCTTCACTTTGCCTTACTGGCCCGTACACGCGCGGAGCAGGCGTCTCCAGCCCAAGCGTTGCTCCAACCAGCGAGCAACTGCAGTATTACGTCGAACGTGGCTGCTTAGCTGCTCCGGCGATAGCTCTCGCCAAACGCGATCGCGGGCCGAACCGCGATCCAGAACCCTGGCCTCGACCTTGCCATCCTTGATGCGATATTCGCTCTCGGGTTCCGGACAATAATTTACAGATTCGACAAGATGTGCGTTTCCTAGTGACATTGATAACGCTCCTTCGAACTCCTCACGTTACCTTGCGTCAAAGCCCACTTTGTTCGCCATACCACTAATCCCTGAAGCAGACATCGGAGATCATGTATTGGATGATTGTCTACTTTCGGACCGTCTCAGGCCGCGGGAAGCATCGTCTTACGGGCTTCATCGCTGTCTTCGCTGCCCTGGCGCTCGAAGACGGATTTCGCCAGCGAGGCTAGACCCTGGTCGTCAACATCGGCGATTACGAGAGAGCGCCCACGTTTCAGCAGCTCACGGTAAAAGAGCGTGTCGTCCTTCGGCACACCCATATCTGCCCTGTGCTCGGACGCCTCTCCCAGGCTCGCGCCAGCGGCAGCTCCGCCCAGCCCGAGCAAAGCAGCCGCACCCAGGCCAATGGCAAAAATCGTACCCACGCCGGGCACGAGCAGGCTCGCGATAGCGCTGCCCAGGGACAACCCCGCACTGGCACCGACCGCGCCACCAACGACTCCGCCCACGGCTTCGCCCATTCCGTCGCGCTCGGCGTCGGTCGTGGTAAGGGTAGCGACCTGGGATTCACCCGCTTCGCCGCTCAACAACGTGATGGACTGCGGCGATATCGGCGTTGCCAGAAGTCCCTGGACCGCTGACTCAGCTGCACTTCGAGTTGCGAAGATTCCGACCACACTTTGCATGGCTCCTCCTCGAATTCAGTTTCAGTTCGGGGTGGGATGCGAAACCGCAGTGTGAAGTTTTCCGGAGCCATGGCCGCCAGCGCGAGCATTTTCCAAAGATAACCGGCAGATCCTTAAAGCCAGGAACCACCCGTCGTTTTGAGGACGGTCGATTTGCGAGGCCAACCGCCTCTAAGCTTTAGATCTCTAATGAGCATCGATAAGTACCAACGCCGGGAGGACAAAAATGAAACAACGATTGTCGCCGCTCGCACTCTACGCCGCATTGATGATGTCCCTGATCCAGGCTGGTGCGCTACAGGCTGGTGCGCTACAGGCTTCCGCTCAATCGTCGCCTGATAACTCGCCGCATTCCATGCAGCAGGACTCGCAACCCCCTTCACTGGCAAGTTCATTGAACAACGGTGAGAGAAAGATTACTGGCTGCATCCGATCAGAGAAAGGGAAATACGCTTTGGAGAAAAAAGGGCACAAGAAAGTTTGGCTATCGGGACCGGAGGATTTTGCTCCACATGCCGGCCACACCGTGATTCTCTACGGCACCTACCTGAATGGGTCCACCCCGGCCAATAGTGGGCAAGCGGATCCAAACAAGGCTTCGCAACCCTCTGCAAGCCGGCAAGAGACAAATTTCCAGGTGACCAAAGTTGAGATGGTGTCCGATACCTGCTCAGTCAATA
Organism: Terriglobia bacterium; assembly: GCA_963822555.1. Taxonomy (GTDB): domain Bacteria; phylum Acidobacteriota; class Terriglobia; order Terriglobales; family Acidobacteriaceae; genus JAIQFF01. Next base: position 797,128 of record CAWGHY010000001.1, on the reverse strand, counting down.
CGGTGAAGGCGTCGGACCACCCTTAGTCCGGCGCTCTACGGTTCATTTTCTGAAGCACTACAGCGTCTAGCTGATCGCGCCCCCGTCCCGCGCGAGCTAGGATTTTCAGGCGAGAGATGAAATTCGTTTCTAGAGGAGTGCAACGATGAAATTGGATATGGTGAAGGCGATCGCTCTTATTCCGGTGTTACTCGTGGGTCTGGCGTGCTCAAGCCAGCGCGCCACTCAGTCCGCAACTTCGAGCGAAGAAACTTCTTACAAAGACGCAGTAAAACAGGCTCTTCAACAGGCGGAACTCCAGGATGTAAGCGTCGATGAGGACCGTGACAAGAACACAATCACCCTGGGAGGGAAGGTACACTCAGAAAACGCCCGGATGCAGGCCAGCCAAGTAGCTCAAGCTGCGGCCGGCAATCGCGTAATCGCGAATGAAATTAGCGTTCAGCCGGTCGGGGCAGAATCGGAATCCAAGGACATTGCGTCCGACCTGGACAGCGCGATCGAAAAGAACTACAAGGCGGCCTTGACAGCCAAAGGCCTGGATAAGGAAAACATTCGGTTCGACGCCAAGAACGGTGTGCTGATCCTGAAAGGCAAAGTGAAGAATACCTCGGAGCGAACCCAGGCAGAAGAACTGGCACAGGCGACGCCGAACGTTCGGCAAGTACTGAACCAGATTAATGTCAACCGGTAGGCACTCCCGCAAACAGATTTCTTCGAGCCGAGCGGCCGCCAATCGCTCGGCTCGCCATTTTTTGCCATACAGTAACGCTGGTTGGCAGATACAAGCGAGACCCGATTAGTCCCTACAGACGCCCCGTGTAGGATGGCAGAGCGCTATCGAATTCCGCGTGGCGCTCTGGAGGACTCGACCATGGCCACCGCTGCTGTACCCCATCCTCAAACGTGGAAGCGCTCTGCGGAGCCAGGATCTCTTATAGACCGCGCCAAGAAAGGCGAGCAGGCGGCTTTTCTCGGCCTTTTTCAAACCCACGCCCGGCATGTCTACACTCTGAGTTTGCGAGCCACCGGGAATGTCACCGCGGCGGAAAATCTTACTCGAGATATTTTCGTCGACGCCTTTCGCAAGCTCGATGCGGTTCGTGATGACGAGGAATTTGCGGCGCTCCTCTATCGCTAGATGGCGACGACGATAAAAGCGAAGCAAAAAGTTGGAGCTAGAAGCTCTAGCCTATCGTAGCCTGGCCTACGACTGGATCGTCAGTCGTCTGGAGCGCCGTCAGCTTCTCCTCGGGTCGCGGTAAGGCGGAAGAAAACGAAACAGAAACCGGAACCGTCACTTGCACGATTGTGCCGGGATGAGCACTGGTCACCAGCAATTCTCCGCCCAGATCCTTGGCACGCTCACTCATACCTCGAATGCCAACGCCCGCGCTGCTGGAGCGCGATTCTACGATTCCGTCGGCCACGCCCTTTCCATTGTCACGCACTTTAACGGTCACCGTGCCTTCGTGTTGCGTCAGGCTGATCCACGCCTGACGGGCCCCGGAATGGCGGAAGACGTTGGTGAGTGCTTCCTGAACAATACGAAACATCGCGGTTTCCAACTCGAGCGAGAGACGAGGGAAATCCGTGGGACTTACCTCCAGCGTGGTCTCGATACCGCTGCGCTGAGTAAGCCCTCCCAGATACCAACGAAGCGCAGAAAGAAGTCCCACTTCGTCGAGCAATGGAGGATGAAGGAGGTACGACAAAGTGCGAATTTGCTGCGTCGCACGGTCGATTACGCTGGTCGCCTGTCCTATGTACTCCGGTGAAGACGAGGGAGTGTCGGCGATCCCGTTCAGCAACATTTTAAGAGCGACCATCTCCTGCCCCAGGCCGTCATGCAATTCCCGCGCGATGCGGCGTCTTTCGTCGTCTTGCATGGTCATCAAACGATTGGAAAGGCGGCGCAGGGCGGCCGTCCTCTCATCCACCTTCTTCTCCAGTTCCGCCGCACTTTCCCGCATGGCATGCTCTACCAGTTTGCTGTCGTGGATGTCGGAGCAAGTTCCATACCATCGGGTGATCTGGTTTGTCTGATCACGAATGGGTACAGCGCGGACGCGAAACCAGCGATACTCGCCGTCCCGGCCGCGCAGGCGGTACTCGCATTCATAATTGTCGCCGGACTCGACGCAATGGGCCCACTGAGCCTGGCTGGACTCCTTGTCGTCGGGATGCACATAGTCGAGCCAGCCAAATCCTGTCGCGGAATCCGGCGAGGCGCCGGTGTATTCGTAAAATCGATCGCTAATGTAGTCCCGGGTTCCGTCGGCGCGCCGGCTGAAGATGATGTCGGGCGCCGTCTTCACAATGGCATCGAGATCCTGGTTCTTGCGCGCGAGTTCGGAATTCAACTGCTGCAGAGTCCCTGCCCGTTTTTCCAGTTCCTCGGTCCGTTCCGCGACCCGTTGCTCGAGCTCGCGATTCAGAGATTCAAGTTGACGGGATTTCCGGCGCAATTCGGCAAATACGCTGACTTTTGCGCGCAGAAGTTCTGGAATTACCGGCACCGATATGTAGTCCACCGCTCCCCGCTCATATCCTTTCAATTGATCGAGATCGGTCAGGTGCACGGCCGAGATAAAAATTACGGCAGTCTCCTTGCAGCGGGGATGCTGATGGATCATTTCCGCCAACTCAAATCCGTCGAGTTCCGGCATGCTCACATCCATAAGCACAATGGCAACATCGTTCTTGAGCAACTGCTCGAGCGCCTCGCGCCCGGAAGTTGCCTTGATCAGATTTTCGCCCAGTTCGCTTAGTATGACTTCGTAACTCAGAAGCTTCGCCGGCTGGTCGTCTACCATCAAGATGTTGACTTTGTTTCTAGTAGCCATAGAGGTCCCCGTTTCTTGCTGCGCCGTTTTCCGTGTGTCGCCTCGAATCGCCTGGGCGCGGCGCTACCGGTGAAGCCATACTCTGAGAGCTGAGAGAAGCTGCTCGGTGTTCACTGGTTTTGCGAGGTACTCGGAGGCGCCGGCTTCCAGGCACTTTTCGCGGTCTCCCTTCATCGCTTTCGCCGTCAGCGCAATGATCGGCAGGCGCCGGAACGCTACGTTCTGCCGAATCACCTGCATGGTTTCGTATCCATCCATCTCGGGCATCATGATGTCCATGAGGACGATTGCCACCTCTGGAGTCGATTCCAGAGTCGCAATCGCCTCCCGTCCGGTTCCCGCGGTGAGAACGCTCATGCCACGGCGCTCGAGCACGCTGCTGAGCGCGAAAATGTTGCGGACGTCGTCGTCCACCACTAGCACTTTCTTTCCTACCAGCGCGTCGTCAGAGCGGTGCAGGCGGTCGAGCATTCTTTGCTTCTCGGCGGGAAGATCGGCGACCACACGATGCAGGAACAACGCGGTCTCATCGAGCAGTCTTTCCGGCGATTCGACTCCTTTGACTACCACGCTGCGCGCTAACGAGTGCAGCCGCGCATCTTCATCGGGTGAGAGTTCCTTGCCGGTAAATACAACGACCGGCAAGTCGTTCAACTCCGGCGTTTCGCCCAGACGTTCCAGGACTTCGAAGCCTGTCATGTCCGGCAAACGCAGGTCCAGCACGACGCAGTCGAAAGGCTGTTCCTTGACCACGGAGAGTGCTTCGGCGCCAGTGGCGGCGATCGAAACATCGATGTCGTCGTGGCCCAGCAGTTCACGAATACTGAGTTGTTCCGCCGGATTATCCTCCACGACCAGCAGATGTTTGCGGCGCGGTTTCGAATATTCCCGGATGCGGTCTAACGCGGACTCCAACCCTTCCGTCGTCGTCGGCTTGGTGACGAAGGCGAATGCGCCACGAGTTAACCCATGATGCCGGTCTTCATCCAGAGTCAACATCTGCACCGGGATGTGCCGGGTCGCGGGGTCTTGTTTGAGATGGTTCAGTACCGTCCAACCCAGCATGTCGGGCAGGAATACGTCGAGCGATACCGCCGCGGGATGGAACTCGCGGGCCAGAGCCAAGGCCTCAGCCCCACCCATGGCTACGAGCACCTTGAATCCCTTGTCGTGCGACAAATCGACCAAGACGCGCGCGTAGTGGGGATCGTCTTCCACGATAAGCAGGACTGCATCGTCCGGCTCCAGGTTTGCCCGGTCGTCGCCGACGCGCTCAATGGTCAACTCCGCCGAGACGGGAGACAACTGCCGAGGCAATGGACCGGTCCTCCGTTCCGCCAGCGTAGCCGCGGGCGCGGATGGACCAACGTAAGTTTGCGGCAGATAGAGAGTGAAGGTGCTCCCCTTGCCAGGGGCGCTGCGCAACTGAATCTCGCCCCCAAGCAGGCTGGCCAGTTCGCGACTGATCGCCAGCCCGAGGCCGGTTCCGCCGTATTTACGGCTGGTGCCTGCGTCGGCCTGCTGAAATGCCTCGAAGATAATTCTCTGCTTTTCGGAGGGAATGCCGATGCCCGTATCGGAGACCTCGAAGGCCACGACCGACGCGGCGCTGGCCAAGATTGGATGGTCGCTGCTCCAGCCACCGGCGGCCACCGACACGGACAGCTGCACCCCGCCATGTTCCGTGAACTTGAAGGCATTGGATAACAGGTTCTTGAGCACCTGCTGCAGACGCTTCGAGTCCGTCACCAGGCTGCGGGTGAGATGGGGATCGGTGTGCACTTCGAAACTCAGCCGGCGGTTTTCAGCCTCGTGCCGGAATGGACGCGCCACCATGTCGAGCAAGCTCGCGAAGAAGACTTGCTCGGCATCGACTGAGACCGTGCCCGACTCGATCTTCGAGAGATCGAGAATGTCGCTTATCAGATTCAGCAAATCCGTTCCGGCGCCATGGATGGTTCGAGCAAATTCGACTTGCCTCGGGCTCAAATTGCCATCCGGGTTATCCGTGAGCTGCTGGCCCAGCACGAGGATGCTGTTCAGCGGTGTGCGCAGTTCGTGTGACATGTTGGCCAGGAACTCAGACTTGTACTTCGAAGTCAAAGCGAGTTCTTTTGCCTTCTCTTCCAGCGCGCGCCGTGCCTGCTCAATTTCCTGGTTCTTGCGCTCGACTTCCACATTCTGCTCGGCCAACTGCTGGGCCTTCTGGGCCAGCTGTTCGTTGGTTTGCTGCAATTCTTTCTGCTGGGTTTGGAGTTCGGTGGCCAGCTGTTGAGACTGCTTCAGCAGTCCTTCAGTTTGCATGGTGGCTTCAATACTGTTGAGCACGATACCAATGCTGGCGGTGAGCTGCTCCAGAAACGCCAGGTGCGACGCGGTGAAAGTACTCAGCGAGGCAAGCTCGATCACAGCTTTCACCCGGTCCTCAAAGAGCACCGGCAGCACGATCACATTGCGCGGCACTGCCTCAAACAAGCCGGAACGGATTGGGATTGTGTTCTCCGGCAAGTTACCGATCAGCATTCGCCGCTTTTCGGCGGCGCATTGTCCGACCAGGCCCTCTCCAACTTTCAGACGACGCAGTTGGCCGTCCGGTCCGTCCGAAGCAAAGGCAGAAAGCAGGACCATGCTCGCGGATTCTTCCGACTCCATCTGATAGATGACGCCCTGTTGCGCATCCACCAGCGGCGCCAACTCGGACAACAGCATTCGACCCACGCTGGCCAGGTCACGTTGCCCTTGCAACATTCCGGTAAAGCGCGCCAGATTCGTCTTGAGCCAGTCCTGCTCGGTGTTGCGGTCCGTGGTCAGGCGCAGGTTGTCGATCATGGTGTTGATGTTGTCTTTCAGATCGGCAACCTCGCCGCTGGCTTCGACCTGAATCGAACGGGTCAGGTCGCCTTTGGTGACAGCGGTCGCCACTTCAGCGATGGCCCGGACCTGGTTGGTCAGGTTGTCCGCCAGGAGGTTCACATTGCCGGTGAGATCCTTCCAGGTCCCAGCCGCTCCCGGCACACTGGCTTGCCCGCCCAAGCGGCCTTCCACGCCAACTTCGCGCGCTACCGTGGTCACCTGATCGGCGAAAGTGGCGAGCGTGTCCGTCATGTTGTTAATGGTCTCAGCCAATGCGGCGACTTCGCCCTTGGCATTGACCGTTAATTTCTGCGTGAGCTCTCCGTTCGCAACCGCAGTCACGACTTTAACGATTCCGCGAACCTGCTCGGTGAGGTTGACAGCCATGACGTTGACATTGTCAGTCAAATCTTTCCATGTGCCGGCCACACCGGGCACCTTGGCTTGTCCTCCCAGCTTGCCGTCGGTTCCCACCTCGCGCGCCACGCGAGTGACTTCCGCCGCGAACGCGTTGAGCTGGTCAACCATGGTGTTAATCGTGTTCTTCAGTTCAAGGATTTCTCCTTTCACGTCCACCGTAATTTTGCGTGACAAGTCGCCGCGCGCCACGGCGGTGGTGACTTCGGCGATGTTGCGCACCTGGCCCGTCAGGTTTCCGGCCATGGCATTCACAGAGTCGGTAAGATCCTTCCAGGTGCCCGCGACTCCGGGGACGTTGGCTTGTCCGCCCAGCCGTCCTTCGCTGCCAACTTCGCGCGCAACGCGCGTGACTTCAGCCGCGAAAGAACGCAACTGCTCGACCATGGTGTTCAGGGTTTCTTTCAGCTGCAAGATTTCGCCGCGTACGTCTACGGTGATTTTCTTTGAGAGGTCGCCCGTCGCAATGGCCGTCGCCACTTCGGCGATGTTGCGCACCTGGCCGGTCAGGTTGCTGGCCATGAAATTGACGTTGTCAGTAAGGTCTTTCCAGGTTCCACCGACACCGGGTACTTGCGCCTGGCCACCAAGTTTCCCTTCGGTTCCCACTTCGCGGGCCACGCGGGTAACTTCGCCGGCAAAGGCATTCAGCTGATCGACCATGGTGTTGATCGTGTTCTTTAGCTCGAGAATTTCGCCCTTCACGTCGACGGTGATCTTGCGTGACAAATCGCCACGGGCCACGGCGGTCGTAACCTCAGCGATGTTGCGGACCTGACCGGTCAGGTTGCCAGCCATTGAGTTCACGGAGTCAGTGAGATCTTTCCAGGTTCCCGCGACGCCGGGGACATTGGCCTGACCGCCCAGCCTGCCCTCAGTGCCTACTTCGCGAGCCACGCGGGTCACTTCGCCGGCGAACGCGTTGAGCTGGTCGACCATCGTGTTGATCGTTTCTTTGAGCAGAAGAATTTCGCCGCTCACGTTGACCGTAATCTTCTTCGACAAGTTGCCGCTGGCGATCGCGGTCGCGACTTCGGCAATGTTTCGAACCTGGCCGGTCAGGTTGCTGGCCATGGAGTTGACGGAATCCGTCAGATCTTTCCACGTACCTGCAACACCCGGAACTTGCGCCTGACCACCCAGTCTTCCGTCGGTCCCGACTTCGCGAGCGACACGAGTGACTTCCGAAGCGAAGGCTCGCAATTGGTCCACCATTGTGTTGATGGTGTCCTTGAGTTCGAGAATTTCTCCCTTCACGTCCACCGTGATCTTGCGCGACAAGTCGCCGCGAGCCACGGCGGTAGCCACTTCCGCGATGTTGCGAACCTGGCCAGTCAGGTTACTGGCCATGAAGTTGACGTTGTCGGTGAGATCTTTCCACGTGCCGGCAACGCCGGGGACTTGCGCCTGACCACCCAGCTTGCCTTCCGTGCCAACTTCGCGGGCCACGCGAGTGACCTCGCCGGCGAACGCGTTGAGCTGATCGACCATGGTGTTGATCGTGTTCTTCAGCTCAAGAATTTCGCCTTTCACGTCCACCGTGATCTTGCGCGATAGGTCGCCGCCTGCCACCGCGGTCGTCACTTCGGCGATATTGCGGACTTGTCCAGTCAAGTTGCCGGCCATGGAGTTCACTGAATCCGTAAGATCCTTCCAGGTGCCTGCGACTCCCGGCACGTTGGCCTGTCCACCCAACCTGCCTTCGGTTCCGACCTCGCGAGCTACGCGCGTCACTTCGCCGGCAAAACGGTTCAGCTGGTCTACCATCGTGTTGAGAGTTTCTTTAAGTTGCAAAATCTCGCCGCGGACATCCACCGTGATCTTGCGTGACAGGTCTCCGCTGGCAATCGCCGTTGCCACCTCAGCGATGTTGCGGACCTGGCCGGTCAGGTTGCTGGCCATGAAATTTACGTTGTCGGTGAGATCTTTCCAGGTGCCGCCAACGCCGGGAACCTGCGCTTGCCCGCCGAGCTTGCCTTCCGTGCCTACTTCGCGGGCCACGCGAGTCACTTCGCCGGCGAAACCGTTGAGCTGGTCGACCATGGTGTTGATCGTATCTTTGAGTTCGAGAATTTCACCTTTTACGTCTACCGTGATTTTGCGCGACAAGTCGCCGCGGGCGACGGCCGTCGTGACTTCCGCGATGTTGCGGACCTGCGCAGTGAGGTTGCCGGCCATGGCATTGACGGAATCAGTAAGATCTTTCCATGTGCCCGCCACGCCCGGGACCACGGCCTGACCGCCAAGTTTCCCGTCGGTGCCGACTTCGCGGGCCACGCGCGTCACTTCAGAGGCAAACGAACGAAGCTGATCCACCATCGTGTTGATGGCTTCTTTGAGCTGCAGAATTTCGCCGCGTACATCGACTGTGATTTTGCGCGAGAGATCTCCGCTGGCGACGGCGGTCGCAACTTCTGCGATGTTGCGGACCTGACCGGTCAGGTTGCTGGCCATCGAGTTGACCGAGTCGGTCAAATCCTTCCAGGTGCCGGCTACGCCCGGAACCTGCGCCTGACCGCCAAGTTTCCCGTCGGTGCCGACCTCTCGGGCCACGCGTGTGACTTCAGCGGTAAAAACACCGAGCTGCTGAATCATGGTGTTAACGATGTTGGCTGAACGTAAGAACTCCCCTTCGAGCGGTCGACCGTCCACGTCGAGCCGGACGGTTTGAGTCAGATTGCCCTGTGCCACACCAGCGATCGCGCGGGTCACTTCCGCGGTGGGGCGAAGCAGGTCTTCGATCAGAGTATTGATTGAGACTTCCATCTCGCCCCACGCGCCTTTCGACTCATGGAAGCGCGTGCGCTCACGTGTTTTTCCTTCCTTGCCCACCACCTGCCCAACCCGATTCAATTCCTGCGCCATCTGCTGATTCACGGCGACGATGTCGTTAAAAGTGTCCGCAATTTTTCCTGCTAGCCCCGTCCACGAACCGGGAAGCCGCACGGAGAAGTCGCCGGCGCGCATGGTCTGCAGGCACCCGAGGATCACGCTCAGATCAGGAGAGACAGTCTCCGCAACCATGCTGGCGTGTCCGTTATTCTTGGTTGCGGCTGAAGCTTCGGGATTTGCGGTCATTGTTGCGGAACGGTCACTCCGTTTCACGGTCCCCTCCTGAGGTGCAGCAAACATTCCCCAACTGAAGTTGGTCTCGACTCAAGCGCTCCGCCGCTCTGGGCTGGCCCATCCGTTCCCGCGGACTTTGCTCCGGGATGCCCATCACATTCCTTTAAAGGGACGGCAACATGTGCCGCGGATAATTCGTTACCTGAAGGAGTCGAACCAACGCGAAACTTGGTCATTGTAAACACGGAAATTCCCGCCTGACTCTACAGTGTTTCCTGTAGAGGTGGAGGAGAGGGGACATTCGTCCGCACCTCCGCCGTGCGCTTTGGGCGTGGTGTTTGATCGAAATGTCTTCTGCCGCACAAAGAAGAAAGCGCTATTGCAGTCCGTTTTTTGCGGTAGAAGTTGGATTCAGTCGCTTTCACGGGTATGGTCTTGCCGTCCGGATCGCGTCCTCCCTAAGCGTCATGGATTAACATCGGCAACGCGGGAGCACACTCTTGCCTCGAGGAAAGCAACTGCGCTTGTCTTCATTGCCATCTGACGTATGCCGTGGATGACTTGCCGCCACGCCGGAGGATCCAATGAGCATTTGGACGATATTGTTCGTAATTCTGCTGATTGCATGGATTGGTGGTTTCACCGTCTTTCATGTGGCCGGTGGCCTCATTCACCTGTTGTTGGTTCTGGCCGTGATCTCTTTGATCATGCATTTTGTGATGGGAGCCCGGACAGCCTAAGGATGGAGGACTCCCGTCCTCCATACCACCGCCGTCTTGAAGTCAGTCCCCTAACCAGGCTCCGAAGCCGCGCAGCGGATCGATGTAATCACAGATTATCTTGGTGGCTCCGACAATCGGCACAGCGAGAATCAAACCCATTGCACCCCAGATCCACGCCCAGAAGAGCAACGACAAAGTCATGGCCAGCGGATTTAGTCGCAGTCGCTTGCCAACAATCTTGGGATAGAGGACGTTCAAGGTCAAAACGTGCAGGCCCACGACGGTCACCAGTATGACCAGCACGCCACTTCTATCGACTATTCCCAAGCCAGCCGCTAAGGGAGGCAGCAGGGCCAGGAATAGTCCGAGATAAGGGACCAGGCTGGCAAATCCGCTGATCACTCCCAGGAAATAAAAGTAAGGAATGCCCAGCTGCCAGAAAACGATCGTGCTGATCAGCGTATTAATGAGTCCAATCAGCACATTGCCGGCAATGAAACCTCGGATCATGGTTGAGATCCTGCCGACCGTACGGTGAGCAACCAGCCGGTGCTCCTTGGGAAAGAGGCGCACAGTGGTGGAATGCGCGTGGTCCTTCCATGTGAGCATGAAATAAACCAGAAACGGAGCGAAGCTGATGGCCAGGAGGACTTCTCCCAGGGTCCCGCCGCCCGCCGAGATCACTCTCGATAAGCCCGGCGCCTCTTGCACTTCCACTGCGAGGGGTGTCTTGCCAACTCTCGGTGAGGCGATCACCGAACGAGTGCTCTCTTCTATCTGGGTGGTCTGTTCTCGCAGGATGGCAAGCGTAGATCGTATCTTGCCGGAGTACTTCGGCAGCTGAGTCGCGAAATCCACCGCACGGCCGTAGAAGAAGAAAGTAAGGCCCACCGCCAGGCCCACCATGAGGAGTACGGCAAGCAGAGCCCCCAACGCACGCGGGACACGGATCCGAGAAAGCCCGCCGACCAAAGGTTCCAGAACGAACGCCAACAGCAATGACGCAAGCGTTGTGACCAGTACGACTTTGAGCAGGTAGGTCAGCCCGATGAGGGCGATCACCGCCACAACAATCTGTGCCACCGAGCCCGCTCGAATGGAGGCCTGCAAGACCTCGGCATTTTCGGACAGGTCTGCACGATCGTCTGGCTGGGAGACAGCGGGAATGCGGCACGCAACTTCCTGGTCCGGAGCCGATGGCATCTCGGCCGCAGCCGTCTCTGACACAGCGTTCCGCGTCACGCCGGGGTTGGACACGGGTATCAATGGTGTCGGCAGATACGTCTCCTTGCGCGGACGCTTTGAGGACGACTGAGTCCGAAGCGTTGCCCGCAATTGCTAGCCCTGGGCTGGTCGATCTGTGCTGGAAAAGGCGAGAGGCAGGTACCTTCAGTTCTCCGAAGAGAAGCTGGGCACCTGCCTGGCGTTTGGACTGAAAGTGGGAACTAAAAGAAGCATGGATTGAGACTATGCCGCCCACTATAGGGGCACAATCCGGTGCCCCCAGTACCTGGCATCATGAAATCCTGTAGGAACAAATTTTCTCGGTCCACACATTTACGCCGCACAGTGGTTGAGTCCTCTGCGCACCGCGGCCGTACAGCATCCGGTGTATTGTGCAATTTGAGAGATTCAGTAAGCTGGCACCTGGAGGCGGTCGTGACCGTCAAAATTCTCGTCGTGGACGACGCTCCGGCTATTCGTCGCTCTATGCGTTCATACCTGGAGCAAGAAGGCGATTGGACAATCTGTGGAGAAGCCGAGAATGGGAAGGTGGCCATCGATCGAGTTCGAGAATTGCGTCCCGACGTGGTGATTCTGGATCTCTCGATGCCGGTGATGAACGGTCTTGAAGCTGCCCGTGTGATCAAGGCGATCGCGCCGGGCACTCGCATCCTTATGTTTACCCTGCATGCCTACCCATACTTGTCGGACGAGGCCCGGAACGCCGGTATCGATCGAGTGCTTTCGAAGGCGGAATCAACGGGCGGTGAACTGCTCCAAGCCCTCCGCGCCCTGGCCCACTAACTCGCCTCTTTTTCTCTACTCGCCCACGCCGCTACTTCGGTCTTAAGAACCCCCAAGCTGCGTATTGCATCCGTGATGGCCAGGTTTTCGTCAAGACTGCCACCATGGTTCAGATCAAACTCGATCTTTCTCTCCTGAATCGCGGCCTCCGCCGCCTGGATACGCTCATCCATTTTCGACCAATCGGTTTCAAGGAGCGCGACCTTATAGACTTCATACCATTTGGATGTCGTAGTCATGGGAACCTCTAAACTTTGGCATCAATCAAGCACTGACTTCAAAGAGAACTCATGGCTGGGATTTGTCTGTCTTCCACACGTACAGGTTCTTTTCATCGGCGAGAGTTTCGATTGTCCATCCTTCCGCAATGCATACGCGATGAACCGCGGAACGAAGGTTCGGAAGTCCAATCCCGCCCACCTCATCGAGGGGAATTTCCAAGGCTGATCCCGCCGCTAGCATCTTCATTTCCCGGACAATTCCCTGGACCAGTTCGTGGTGTTTTCCGCGCCTGACCTTCTTAATCGCGGCAACATCCACGCGGCGATATTTCAGGCCGGAGGACAGCGGGGCTTTGCTTTTTTGGTCATTGGCCATTACAGACCACCAGTCTCATTCACAAGAGCTTAACTTGTAGCGCAGTTATACGTATATTATGCGTATATTCTGGTGTCAAGAGGAAATTGCGGCGCGCGCCGGTCGACTTTTGATCAGTTTTCCGGGGCTCGCAGGCGCGCTATTCGCGCTTCGTATTTCCACCTTTTTTTTGCGGAAAGCCTATGCTTTTGGAGGAAGGGTCCGCATTCATGAGCAACCCAGATCGCTTCCGGAATACGAACCGATACCACCGTGGAACAGGTCTGAACCGGCCCTGCCGCTCTCCGCTTTTGCCCCGTGTTCCCCGAAGCCTGAGGGAACTTTTTCCCCGCGTGAGAATTGTTACTGATCCGAACGAGTTGGCACGGTTGAAGGCTGAAGTGGCACGGCGAAAACGGATTGCGGGCCGCAATTGCAAAGCCGCAGGCTACAGGCCCAACGCTTGAAATTCGTCCGGGGCTCGACTCCCGGAGATAGTCTCCCACCAAATAATCTTCAACGGTCGACCCACAACCCTTCTGGGGTGACTGCATCCAACATGCGGGTTCAAATTCAAACTACTGGAGCCATCATGTCGGACGAAGGATTGAGAGAACTATACGTCGAAGAACTAAAGGACATTTACAGCGCGGAGAATCAGCTGGTGAAAGCCCTCCCTAAACTTGCAAAGGCCGCTGCTTCGAACGAATTGCGGCGGGGTTTCGAGGAGCACCTGGAGCAGACCAAAGGACACGTGGCACGGATCGAGCAGATATTTGAGTCGCTCGATGAGAGTCCCAAGGGCAAGAAGTGCGCAGGCATGGAAGGCCTGGTGGAGGAAGGTTCCGAAGTCGTGAAGGAAGGTCTCGAAGACGCAGTCCTCGATGCAGCGCTCATTGGGGCCGCCCAACGCGTCGAACACTATGAAATCGCGGCCTATGGCACCGTGATCGCGTTTGCTCAGACTCTGGGTGAGAGCGATCACATTTCTTTGCTGGAAGAGACCTTGTCCGAAGAAAAGGAAACTGACCAAAAACTGACCGAACTGGCCAAGCAAATCAATGAGCAGGCCGCCGGCAGCGGACGGATTCAACCCGGCGTAGATGAAACATCAGGCAAGAAACGTACGAAACGAATAGCATAGTAATGCGTGGCTAACCTTTAAACCGGTCTGCGGAAACGTTGTACGGGACGCGGGCCGGTTTTCCCTTAGTCCCGAATCACAAGGAGATTCATCATGGCGGAAAAATCAGAGAAGTGTGCCCACATACCCTGCGTTTGCATTGTTCCGCGGGGAGAGAAGTATTGCAGTCAGGCTTGCAAAGAGGCGGGATCCGAGGAAACGGAAATTGCCTGCAATTGTGAGCATCCGGCTTGCGCGGAGTGAGTAAATAGCCCCGAACAACCGACGATGGCGTCGAGGGCAGCGGCGGCCTGACGGAATTCGGCAGGCTCTACCGGGAGGTCTGCTTGGGCTGGATAGCGTCAGGGTCGGCTTCAATGGTGACGTCGACCTTAGCACCCGGCTTCAAAGCCACTGGTTTGCCATTCTGGTCCTGAAGAGTGTTTTCGACGCGGATCTCCCGGTACAAATCGTCAGCGCCTTCCACCCCAATCTGCGCCTTCTCGGGTTCACTGGGATGGTTTGAGGGAATGATCTTCTCAACAGTTCCGGGGAGGGTCAGGGATGGCTTCCCGGCGTCATCTTGGTCTGTCGCTGTCTGGTTAGTCATGCTTGCTCCCTTCTCAATCGTCACCGGGCGCAAAGCCCCGGCGACTCTCCTTCGAAGTCAGTTGATTTGCAAAATCTCGACTTCACTATTAATTTTCAAGCGGCCGACGATCCATTGCAATCTCCAAACTTCCTCACAACATATCATGAGTTTTCCAAGAATACCGCGCTGGCAATCTCGGATTTCGTGGCCAGCATTTTGTACGCTACCACACTTACTATGAAGCGGCCATACCGTGCGCCGAAAGCAGCTTGAAGAATGGCGGGCTGTTTCGGAATGGCTGTAACGGGCGCTGACCTTGCGCCCATTCCCAGCATCTTAGGGCCATGCAATCCGAGATGCGTCAATTCCCCGATCCCTCGCAACCTCCAATCAACGATCCCCCGTTTGGTCCCGAACCCGATGTTCCGGTCCAGGACCCCGATCCGGCCCCTGATCTTGACGTGCCAGTGCGCGAACCTGATCCGGCGGAGCCCAATCAGATTTGACCAGCAGGATTTTGGCCGCGATCTGATTCAGAAACTAGATTCAGAAACTGATCCTAGCGCGACTACGAGCCGGGATAGACTGCTGTGTTTCTACTTTAAAATCTCCTTGAGCACGCTGAGTTTGCCGTCGATCGGGCCAGTCTTCAGGTTTGTGATATCCAATCCCAGAATCTTCGCGATCAGCGGATAGATATTCACGTTTTCGAACGGGTTCAGAGCAACGCCAGGCCGGAGGTCCGGTCCCACCGCGACAAAAATGGCTCTCATCTCAGGCATTGTCTTGACGTCATAGCCGTGCATCCCTACCGGCGGATGTTCTGTTGTGACTGAGGCGCCGCCGGCGCTGATGTAATAAGGACCGGTTGGAATTACGACGGGATCGCCAACCCGCGGATTGTTGTCGAAGTGAAGCGCAACCGGAACCTGCGCCCGGCGATAAACTACAAACTTGTCGCTCTTTCCCCGGAGAGCTTCGTAGGCTTTCTGCGCATCGTCCTCGGACTTGGGATAAAGAAGCGAGCCGATGATTGGGGAAAAAGATGCGAGGTTCAAACCGTAATTATCGAGATGAATGGGCGGCCCGTCGACCTTGACCATCCCATGGTCTGCCACCACAATCAAATCCACACGCAACCTGGATTCCTTGATCCCGTCCACCAACCTGCCGATTTCCGCGTCGAGTTCATGCACGGCGGCAGCCACCTGCGGACTATCTGGACCGTACTCGTGTCCCGCACTGTCACTGTCAGAGAAATAGAGAGTGATGAAATGCGGCCGCTGCGGCGGCGGAAGGTGCAGCCAGGAGAGTACCTGCTCCACCCGCTTTTCGTTGGGGAAACTGGCGTCGAACTTCAAATAGTAGCTGGGACGAACGCCCTGAATGTCCGCCTCGGAGCCTACCCAAAAGAATGAAGCGGAGCGCATACCCTGCTGCTCGGCCAGGACCCACAGCGGAGTTCCTCCGTACCAGGTGCCGTCCGCGATTGCCTTGGCATCGTGATAGCTGTAGACCGCCTTACGATCGGGATCGTAAAAGCTGTTGGCCACAATGCCATGGTGTCCCGGATAGAGGCCGGTGACGATGGTGTAGTGATTGGGGAAGGTGATGGAAGGAAAAGATGGAAGCATCCCTTCCGGCGCGCTGGCACCCTGCGCGGCCAGGGCAAGCAGATGGTTGGCGTGATACTTCTTCGCGTAATCGTAACGGAAACCATCCAGGGAAACGAGGATGACGTAGGGTTTCGAGAGCTTCTGCGGGGCGTTCGGGCCGTGGTCGACCGTAATAACCGGGGAGAGGGTCTGTCCGTAGGAGGGCAGGACGAGCACGCTGGCTGCAAGTGCGAGGGTGAGGATGAGGATTTCAATCCGCTTCAAGAAACAAGACATGCGAGTCTCCGGCCGTCCTTGGGAAGAAACGAGGATTAGCGACCGAGATTCTTCATCTTGAAGATCTCGGTCTATCCATTTGATCCCAATTCCATGGCGTCGGCAAATATGCGGGGTCGCGGATATCGTAAGGGGGGGGCGGAGGCGGAGAGAACCTGGCTCGCACCACGGTAGTCTCGCGCTCGCCGTGACGCACAAGACATCTCGTCACCAGACTACGAAAGCAATCTACACTTGCTTCACAAACCTCAACGAGGCGGCATTCATGCAATAACGTAAGTATGTGGGCTTGGGGCCGTCGTCAAAGACATGGCCAAGGTGAGCGTCGCATTCGGTACAGGAGACTTTGGTACGGATTTCCCCCAAGCTTGCGTCCACCGCGGTTCGGATGTTTTCTTTCGCGATCGGCGCCCAGAAACTCGGCCATCCGGTGCCTGAGTCGAACTTTGTCTCCGAGCTGAACAGAGCATTATCGCAGCAGATGCAGCGATACAGCCCTTTGTCGTGGATGTCGTACTGGCCGCTGAACGCCCTTTCGGTGCCCTCATGGCGAGTCACCTGGTATTGCAAAGGGCTCAACTGCTGCTTCCATTCGTCGTCGGTTTTGTGAACCTTCTTTACGACGGCGGGACCGAGGTTCTGCCCGGAATCGCTGAATTGAATGATCTTTACTGTGTCTTTGTCAGCGGATGACTTTGCCATTGCGGCAATCGGATTTCCGAGCAACGCGACTAAACTCGTTCCGGTAAATGTCACAAGGGAACTGGCGAGAAAAGTTCTGCGATTTAACATAGCTCACTCCGTCGAAAAAACTAACCGAACGTAAATGCGAACGCCTGCACGCCGGGATCGAGGAACTCGATCTCGAAAGTCCTGTCCTCGACTGCTCCTTTTTGCCGGATGAGCTGGTACAGGCGGTGCCCGTCTACAGCGCCAACGCCATTGGCGTCGGTATCGCTGCCGTGATCTTCTCCGGGAGGAGTTCCGTCCAGCGTGACTTTGAAGCGAACCGGCTTGCCATTCTTCGCCGGGCCCAGCACCAGGTGCAGATCGCGAGCATGAAACCGGAACACGACCTTACCGGGAGGTGCCTGAAGCACCGCGCTTTCGGGACTCACCGTCCAGCTTCCGCCGAGGGCCCACTGGTTCAGGGAAAGGCGGGCGCGAGGGGTATAGACCTTGCGGGAATCCTGCGCCAGCGGCTGCGTGGAAGCAAAGTTCTCGGCTCGCTCGTATCCGATGTATGTTTCCGGTGAGCGGACGTTATCGCCAGCGGCGGCTGCCTCGACGCCGGTAGCAGAAACATTGATGACGCCCGCGGAGAACGATGTCGCTCCATTTTCCTTTAGCAGCTGCTGGATCACCCGCTCGGATTCGTCGTACTCGCCTTCGCCGAAATGGTGGTACCGAATCCGTCCCTTGCCGTCGATGAAGTAGTGGGCTGGCCAGTATTGATTGTTAAACGCTTGCCAGATTTTGTAGTCGCTGTCGATCGCAACGGGATAGGTGATCTTCAGGTCGCGCACCGCCTTCTCCACGTTGCTCCGCTCTTTTTCGAAGGCGAACTCAGGCGTGTGCACGCCGATGACGACCAGGCCAGCATCTTTATATTTCGTCGACCAAGCCTCAACGTAGGGCAAAGCGCGCAGACAGTTGATGCAGGAATAGGTCCAGAAATCGATCAGCACAACTTTGCCGCGCAGGGCGTCGCGGGTCAAGGGTGGAGAATTGATCCAGGCAACGGCGCCGCTCAGATCAGGCATGGGCCCTTCGTCGCTTAGAACGGTTTGAGGCTCGGCCCTTACTGGATGGGCGGCGGATTTATCCGTGCCCAAAGCGTTGATCAAATGTGCTTCCGCCTTGGACGTGTTTACGAAAGAGAATTTCGTGAGCAGGTTCGTGTCCCAGCCCAGCGCGATCGCAATCACTCCCATGATGACCGCAACTCCCAGGGCGCGCCGTATCCATACTTCGAAAGCCAGAGAGTGCTTCATGGCGGAAAATGCTTTGTTACCCGCGAACAGCGCGATGCCAAGAGAAGTCGCGGCGCCCAGCGCAAAGGACAGCAGCAAGAAAGAAGATCGCGCGCCTGGACCCTGAATAGCCGCTCCAGTCAGGATCAGGCCGAGGATGGGGCCGGCGCAGGGAGCCCAAAGCAAGCCAGTAGAGATTCCCAGCACAAACGATTTTCCGATGCTGCTCTCGGAGGTAGGACCGCCCTGGAGACGCCCACCGGCGCGGACCAGCGGCCGGGTCAAGGTTTCGGCCAGTGAGGGGAAAAGCAGGCTAACACCCAGCACCAGGAAAATGATCATTGCCACATAGCGCCCACCCTGATTCAGACGAACCACCCAGTGCCCGCCGAATGCAGCCGCTACCGCTACCAGCGAAAACGTCAGTGCCATGCCGGCCAGCAGTGGCAAACCGGACCGGCGAAATGGCTGGTCGGCACGAGCAAATACAAAGGGCAAGACGGGGAGAATGCACGGACTCAGAATCGTCAGCACGCCGCCGACAAAGGCCAACAGATAGATCAGCATAGTCCGCTTATTCCACCCCGAACTTCCCAGACTCCCATGCGCGTCTTCTATTTCTTGTAGAGATCGGGAAATTGCTCGCGCAGATCTTCCACCTTGGGCGCGTCGTTGCGCACGATGTAAGCGTCATCGGGATGAAGCATGGCGTAATTCTGGTGATACATCTCGGCGGCATAGAACCCTTTCAGAGGAACCACCTGCGTCACAATCGGACGGGGAAACGATTTCGTCGCCTCAAGCTGGGCAATGTAAGCCTCGGCGATATGCTTTTGCTCCTCGTCTCCGTAGAAAATAACGGAGCGATACTGGGTACCGGTGTCCGGCCCCTGGCGATTGAGTTCAGTGGGGTCATGGACCACCGAGAAAAATATCTTGAGCAGCTGGCCGTATGTGATTCGCGCCGGATCGAAGGTAATCTTCACGGACTCGGCGTGCCCGGTGTCTCCTCTGCCCACGCGCTCGTAGTCGGCGTTCCCGGCCGAGCCACCGGAATATCCCGAGGTGACGTCTTTCACCCCTTTTACGTGCTGGAAGACAGCCTGCACGCCCCAGAAGCATCCGCCCGCCACCACCGCAGTGGCTTTCCCTTTCTTTGCGGCCAGCGGCGCATCAACCGCAGGGTTGGGAAGGCCGCTTTTTTCGACAGCGTTGGCTCGGTTCCAGACTGCGGGACCGGCGAAAAGAAAAATCGCAATAACGATTGCGATCATGCTCGGGCTCAGAGTTTTTCTGACCACATAATTCACGGCCACACCTCGGCTTGACTTAGGATGTACGTAAGCCTGAAAAGTTACAGACTTCCCGCGTTTGCACAACGGTAACGCCATCAGTCTCGACTGGATGATCGCGAGGCATCGCAAAGGATGGAGGGCTCACGATGCATCATTATGAGCGCGGGCGAACGCTCGAATCAATCGGGTAGTATCGTCCCCAGCGTAAAATACGTTAACCTATTCCGATCATGGAGCTTTCCGAAGAGAAGGTTGCGGCGGCCTTGCTGGATGCCCAGGAAAAGGCCGCAGCGTTGTTTAAGGAAATTGAAACCCGGAAACTCATCCGCCCAGGCGTGGCGGAAACTGAGATAAATGAGAGCATCTATGCCCTCGCCGCGCAGATGTATGGCGTTTCTCGCTACTGGCACAAACGCATTGTCCGGGCGGGGCGCAACACCCTGGCGCCCTATGATGAAAATCCTCCAGACTTGACGGTTGGAGAAGATGACATCGTCTTTCTCGATCTTGGTCCGGTGTTCGAGGAGTGGGAAACTGATTTTGGGCGAACTTTTGTGGTAGGCAAGGACCCTCTTAAACTTAAGCTCTGCCACGATATTGAAGAGGGGTTCGCCAAAGGCAAAAAGTATTTTCACGAGCATCCCGATATCACCGCAGCCGAGTTGTATGGTTTTGCGGAACGTTTGGCGGAGGAATCTGGATGGAAGTATGGCGGCCCCATCGCGGGTCATTTGATCGGAATTTTCCCGCACGAGAAAATTGCGGGAGATAAAATCAGTCTCTACGTTCATCCCAAGAACCACCTCAGGATGCATGTGCCAGACGCCTCTGGGCGCAAGCGACACTGGATATTGGAGATTCACTTTGTGGATCGTGTCCGGGAGATTGGCGGATTCTACGAAGAGTTGCTGACGATCGGTTGAAGGCCCCTGTTTTTTTCTGCATACGTGATGGTTACGACTCTCCCAGAAGTTCGTGGCGTCAATCTTGATCGCCAGACCCGTTGTGAGCACTATCACGGACCCACCGACATTATCGCGATCAAAATGAAGTGTTGTGGCGTCTACTATGCCTGCAAGGATTGTCATGAAGCGCTCGCCGGTCATCGGATCGAGGTCTGGCCTGAGCGAGAATGGGGTCAACACGTCGTGCTTTGTGGCGCCTGCGGCGTAGAACTGACCATTCGCCAGTACATGAAGAGCGACAGTCGCTGTCCGGATTGTCGGGCGCCATTCAATCCCGGATGCCGCAATCACTATCATATTTATTTCGAGATCGATCGGACCGCCGCGCCTCGGCGAGAGAAGTTCCAGGAAGAGGATTTTGGTGAGCAAGAGCCCAAGAATAGTTAGCCGGAAGACGATCCATATCGAGTGGGGCGATTGCGACCCAGCGCAGATCGTGCATTTTCCACGCTATTTCGCCTATTTCGATGCCTGTACGACGGCGCTGTTTCATAAAGCTGGTTTGTCCAAGCGCGAGATGTTGAAGACCTACCGAATTGTGGGAATTCCCCTGGTAAACGTGCAGGCATCCTTCATGGCGCCAGCGCGATTTTCTGACACAGTGATCGTAGAGTCAGAGATAACCGAATGGGGCCGCAGCAGTTTCCGCGTGCGCCACAGGTTGTTCAATAAGGATATTTTGGCGGTGGAATGCATTGAGACGAGGGTCTGGGCGGTGGCTTCTGGCGTCCATAAGGACCAAATCAAAAGCAAGGTTGTGCCCCGAGAGGTGGTCGAAGTGTTTTCTCCGGGCGCCAGCCGCGGCCAGGTCAATAAGAAAGCGGGACGAAAGCGGCAATGAGGCTACGCACCCAGGTGGGGATCGTCGGCGCAGGGCCTGCGGGACTTGTCCTGTCGCAGTTGCTCCATCGCGAAGGCATTGAGTCAGTCGTAGTCGAGGCCCGAAGTCGTGACTACTGTGAACAGCGCGTCCGAGCCGGAGTCCTGGAGCAAGGCACCGTCGAACTGCTGACGAATATGGGCGTTGGCGGCCGAATGAAGCGAGAAGGAATGATCCATGACGGCGTCGAAGTTCGATTCAAAGGAAAAGGTCACCGCATCGACTTCAAAGAGCTGACCGGCAGCTCGATCACGATCTATGCCCAGCAGGAGGTCGTCAAAGATCTGATCGCAGCACGGCTCGCAGCCGGGGCCGAGATTGCTTTTGAAGCCGAGAGTGTGAGCGTTCATGACTTCGATTCGGACAAACCGATAATTCGATTTCGCGATTCCGGGGAAGCCTCGGAAATTCTCTGTGACTTCATCGCGGGTTGCGATGGCTTTCACGGCGTGTGCCGCCCCAGCATAGCGGAAGCTCTAACCTTGTATGAGCGGGTTTTCCCTTTCGCCTGGCTCGGCATCCTGGCGGCGGCACCGCCGTCTTCCGCAGAACTGATCTACTGCTACCACCAGCGCGGCTTCGCGCTTCACAGCATGCGCAGTCCCGAAATCACGCGGCTGTATCTGCAGTGCGCTCCCGACGAAGATCTGGCGCTCTGGTCCGATGGAAGGATATGGGAGGAATTACAGACACGCCTCGCCACTCGAGACGGGGGTAGACTAACCGAGGGTAAGATCCTGCAAAAAGGGGTTACCGGGATGCGAAGTTTCGTTGTGGAGCCGATGCAGCGCGGGCGGCTCTTTCTGGCCGGGGATGCCGCACATATCGTGCCTCCGACCGGAGCCAAGGGACTCAATCTTGCCGTGGCCGACGTGCGCGTGCTTGCGGAAGCCATCACGGAATTCTATCGCTCGGGAAATACCCAGCTGCTCGATCGCTACTCGGAAAAATGTTTGCGGCGAGTATGGCTGGTGCAGCGCTTCTCGTTGTGGATGACGACGATGCTGCACCGCTTTCCCGGCAGCGACACTTTCGAAGAGCACCGGCAACTAGCGGACCTGGACTACCTGACAAGTTCGCGCGCCGCGGCGCAGACATTCGCCGAAAACTACGTTGGTCTTCCTATGAACTAGCTATGAACTAGCTATGAACTGAAGCTATGAACTCAGAGGATGTATCATCGGTGGCGTCGGGCGGGCGCGAAACGCAGTAGTGGGGGACGACGGTCAATCGCATGGGTGAGGTAGACATGTCCTCTTGGCTGATCCATGGCAAGGCTAACGATCCCAGGGGCGGCGCTGTAACCGGCTACCGGCGCCACGAGCCGGCCACTCAGTCGGACTATCTCTATCCCCCTTATCAGGCAACGAGACTGCGAGCGCCATCGCAGCCGTTGATTTTCCTGCCCCACACGCGTTCAGAAGTAACAGGGCCGGTGTTCGGAAATTCTCATGTTGGTCCCAACGACTCTGACCTGACGCGGCAGCACGCTGGGGAACCGTTGGGAGAACGTATTATCGTGCGCGGACGGGTCGTGGACAGCGACGGGCATCCGGTATCGAATAGTTTGATTGAGATTTGGCAGGCGAATGCTGCCGGGCGATACGCGCATCAGAGAGATGAGCATCCCGCCCCGCTCGACCCAAACTTCACGGGTACGGGAAGGACGCTTACAGATCAGGACGGGTTCTACAGCTTTGTAACGATCAAGCCAGGAGCCTATCCCTGGCGCAATCACGACAACGCGTGGCGCCCGGCACACATCCATTTCTCTCTCTTTGGGCTGGCGTTCGTCACGCGGCTGATTACGCAGATGTATTTTCCGGGCGATCCACTCTTTGCGTATGATCCCATTCTGCAGTCGATTCCTGACGAAAAAGCGCGACAGCGGCTGATTTCGAAATTCGATCTGGAAACAACCAAGCCGGAATGGGCCCTCGGCTACCGTTTTGATATTGTTTTGCGCGGGCGTGAATCGACGCCGTTTGAAGAGTGACCATGGACCTGACACCAACTCCTTCACAGACCGCTGGGCCTTTCTTCCACCTGGGGCTCACGGATACGCAAAGTGTTTCCTGCGTCGCCGGCGAAGGGGCAAAGGGGCAGCGAGTACAGCTCACTTTTCGCGTGCTGGATGGAGACGGCGTACCCGTCCCAGATGCGATGATCGAGTTGTGGCAGGCCGACTCTAAAGGAAACTATAAAGACACAGCAGTGACAGCCGGCGAAACCTTTTGTGGCTTTGGAAGATTGGCGACGTCGAAAGATGGATCGTGTACTTTTGAAACCATCAGACCGGGGCGGGTGCCGGGTCCGGGTAACACACTTCAGGCACCGCACATCAATGTATGGGTCTTCGCACGGGGTCTTCTGAAAGGATTATTTACGCGGGTTTATTTCGCCGGCGAACCTGCCAACAGCGAGGATGCCGTACTGGCGTTGGTTCCGGAAGACAGGCGCGCGACGTTGTTCGCTCGACCTGATCCCGTTCGCGATTCCGTTTGGACACAAGAAATCCGTATGCGCGGAGAGGGCGAGACGGTGTTTTTCGATGTGTAATCATGTGCCCATGATCGCTCGACCGTGCAACGCGAGGCTGAGTTGTGATCAACCGCAAGCGCAGGGCGGATCATGAGCATGCGATTGATCGACAGCCTGGCCACCACCCCGGACTTGTCCGAGCTGTTTTCCGATGAGTCGATGCTTCGCGCCATGCTGGATTTTGAATCGGCGTTGGCGCGCGCAGAAGCACGGACCGGAGTTATCCCAAAAGAGGCGGCGGATACGATCACTGCCCTGGCGAAGCCCGGCAGTTTCGATGCTGCTGCTCTTTCCAGCGCCGCCTTTCGAGCGGGAACGCCTGCCATCCCATTGGTTAAAGCGCTGACGGATCAAGTACGGCAGACCAACGCGGAGGCAGCGCGATTCGTTCATTGGGGTGCGACCAGCCAGGATGTCGTGGACAGCGCAATGTCTCTCCTGCTCAAGCGTGCGGAACCGATTCTGATCGGCGATCTATTGCGATTGGAGAGGGCGCTTGCGGGTTTGTCGGAACGGCACAAAGAGAGCGTAATGGTCGGGCGGACTCTGCTTCAGCCTGCTCCGCCAATCACTCTCGGACTCAAAGCCGCCGGATGGCGCGCTTCGGTTCGCCGTGGCAGACGTCGTTTACAGAATGGCTTTCGGGATGCGGCCGTATTGCAGTTCGGTGGGGCGACGGGCACCCTGGCATCGCTTGGCCATCGCGGTACGGCCGTGATCGAAGCTCTCAGCATGGAGCTAGGGCTGAAATCTGCTTCGGGTGCGCCCTGGCACACCCAGCGTGATCAACTGGCGACGCTGATCTGTGCCTGTGGAGTGTTGACAGGATCTCTGGGCAAGATGGCACGCGACATTGTGCTGCTCATGCAGAACGAAGTCGGTGAAGCAAGTGAACCCGGAGGCGAGGGCCGAGGTGGATCGTCGACCATGCCGAATAAAAGAAATCCAACCGCATGTTCGCTCACGCTGGCGGCCTCCTATCGCGTGCCGGGGCTGGTTGCGTCCTTTCTTTCGGCGATGGTGCAGGAGCATGAACGCGGCGTCGGGGGCTGGCAGGCGGAGTGGCCAGTGGTGGCGACCGTCATCCAATCGACTGGCGTGGCAATTTCCTCGGTGGCTGAGGTGGCCGAAGGGCTCTCGGTGGACGAGAAAAGGATGCGCCTCAACATCGAGAACACGAATGGATTGATTTTTGCCGAGCGCGCGATGATGCTGCTGGGATCGAAGCTGGGGCGGGATGTTGCCCACAAACTCCTCGAAGGGGCGGCGAGGAGGAGTGTGAATGAAAACCGGAATCTAGCCGCCGTCCTGGCCGAAATGCCCGAAGTGACAGCCCAGCTCAGTGCTGCTGACCTGAGACAGTTGGGAACGCCGGAGCAGTATTTAGGATCTGCCGAAGCTTTTCGCCAAGCTCTAATCGCCGAGTCGGGCCGGGAAGACGACGACAAGGAGCAATGATTTGCCCTTCGTAACGGTTCGCAATACGCGGATGTTTTACCGTCTGCAGGGAAACGCGGGACGGCCCGTCCTTATCTTGTCTCACTCGATCGGCACCGACCACGCGATGTGGGATCTTCAGCTTGCGGACTTGCTGGCTCATTTCCAAGTGCTGCGCTATGACACGCGAGGCCACGGCGCTTCAGACGCGCCAGAAGGCGAATATACGGTTGCGATGCTGGGTGGCGATCTCCTGGGCCTTGCCGACGCTTTAGGGATTTCGCAATTCGCGTTTTGCGGCCTGTCGATGGGTGGCGCCATCGGACAATGGGTCGCGGCCCATGCGCCGGAGCGGGTGACGCACCTCGTGCTGGCCAACACTTCTCCCCAGTTTGTTCCGCGCACCAATTGGGAAACGCGGATTGCGGCGGTCTTGAAAGGTGGGATGCCGGCGATCGTCGACGTTGTCATGCCACGACTGTTCCTGCCGGAAACGCTGGCCAAGAAAAATCCGCACCCTGCTTCCATCCGCTCAGTCTTGTCAGGCACCGATCCGGTGGGATACACGGGGTGTTGCGCGGCTCTCCGTGACTTGGATGCCGGTGACCTTCTGCCCAAGATCAAAGCGCCAACCCTGGTGATCGTTGGTGACCATGACGTGTCGACTCCGTGGAGCGGCCATGGCGAAAAGCTGGTGCGCGGGATTTCAGGAGCAAAAGTTCTGCACCTGGATGCGGCCCATCTTTCCAATATTGAGCGGCCGCGATCGTTCACAACGGCCCTGCTCGAGTTTCTGCTTCCCCGGACCCATGATCCGCTGCAAACGGGATTCGAACTTCGTCGCGCTGCGCTCGGCGACGCACACGTCGATAAGGCAATCGCGGCAACCACGGAGTTCACGCGCGAGTTTCAAGAACTGATCACTCGTTATGCCTGGGGCACAATCTGGTCTCGTCCAGAACTGGATTGGCGAACCCGGCGACTGCTGGTGCTGGCGATAACGGCATCCCTTGGAAGATGGGAAGAGTTCACGCTTCATGTGCGGGCGGGTCTGGCCAGTGAACTTGAATTGTGCGACTTAAAGGAATTGCTTTTGCAAATCGCGGTGTATGCGGGAGTGCCGGCGGCAAATACTGGATTCAAGATTGCGAGTGAACAGATCAAGACGAATGAATGAGCGCGGATAACAGCTCAACCCCTCCCCAACATCGTGAGCAATGCGGCTTTGCTGGGGTGCAGGCGAAATGAAGAGGTCCTTCCGTAATAGTTTTATAATCAATCACTTAGATGGTATTTTACGCCCGCCGAGCAGCCTCAGAGCGAGGTTTTCCCGTCCCTAATTGATGACTGAATGGGTCCCCTCGGGCCAGCATAGTATCTTTTGACTATGGTGTAACCCAAGCCCGCCGGTTAGCGTGTCCGAGGCTGACTGGACAGGTTCATGGGAATGTTTGCGGAAGCGACGGGCAGCATCCGGCGGTTGCCGAAGTTCTTCGGGCTCGTGCCGGTTCGCGTCGCGACCACTCGGATTTCGGACGGGCAGCTTGACGATGTTCTGCATCAGGTCGAGAACGCAACCCTAGGAGCCAAGAATTTAGTTGCCGGACGCAGCCACCACGATCTGGCAACCAGCCTCGGGGCTACGTCGTGGTCCGTGGTGGAATGCCTGGACCACTTAGCCCAGACTGCCACTGCGTTTATTCCCGCGATCTCGTCGGCCGTGGCTCGGGCCCCACGCCTTACTACGAACCGGCCCCTTAGAACTGGCGCCCTCACGCGCTTGTTCATCCGTAATCTGGAACCTCCCTACCGATTAAGGTTCAAAGTGCCTCAGCCATTAGTGCCGCGCCGGCACGACTATGAGTCGGCCTGGAGTGCGTTCGAAGAGTCGCAGGTTCAACTTGCGAGAACGATAGAGTCCGCGTCTGGCCTTGCCATCGATCAAGTAAGTGTCGAGTCACCGGTGTATGCGCGCTTCCGCTACAACGTATATGGAGCTCTTCGCATGCTGGCAGCGCACGAGCGTCGCCATCTATGGCAGATGCAGCAAATACTTAAAGCGCTTGACCTCGCACAAGTCCACAACGCTTCCTAGTTCATCGGTAAGATCGACCCATAATGCCTGACCCAACGACAGCGATTGACTGCGATGTAACTGTCATGGGCTGCGGTTTGGCTGGAAAAGCGGCCGCGCTGCATTTGGCGCGGGCTGGCCTGACAGTCGTGTGCATTGAGCCGCAACAATCTGTCCGGCCGCCGGTGGGAGAGTCTTTGGATTGGTCAGCTCCCGATCTTTTGAATCGCCTTGGACTGTCTCCCGAAAGCCTGATCGCGTCCCGCATTGCAACCTGGAAGCGGCATGTCACGCTGAAAATGCGCGATGGATGTGATGCGCATTATGTCCCCTCGGCGTGGCTGGGCGGCCCTCCGTTCTATGTCAACCTGGCCACGCTGCACGTGGAGCGGACTCAGCTTGATGATGAATTCCTGAAGATGGTTGTGGATCAAGGAGTTACGTTGCTGCGCGACCGGGTGGTGGATCTTGAAACCGCCGATGAGAAGATTCGTTGGGTGCAAACCGAAGGAGGCGTGCGCGTTTCCTCCCCCTGGCTGATTGACGCTTCCGGGATCGGGGCTTCGCTGGTAGCCAGAAAGTTCAACTTGCCTTCGCTGCAGTACGGTCCCACGAAAGTAGCGATATGGACCTATTTCAGAGTGCCGCAGCAAGTTGAGGGAACCACGCTGTACATGGACCCGGCGACAAGGGAATATCTGGAATGGATTTGGGAGATTCCAGTCAGCCCGGACACCGTCAGCGTGGGATACGTTACTCCAGGCGCTGCGCTCAAAGCCAGACGTGAAGCGGGAGAATCGGTCGAAGAGGTATTTCGGCGGCAACTCACAAAATTTTCCCGCTTCGAGCCGTTGCTGCAGGCCGGGGCAGAGGGCACGCTGAACGTGACTTCGTTCCGCTGCCGGGTTTACCTGCGTTCCGCCGGGCCTAACTGGCTGATCGCAGGCGAGGCTGCCGCTCTGGTAGATCCCATGACTTCGAATGGAGTTACCGCGGCGCTGCGGCATGCAGCTGAGGCCGCTGCGTTGGTCCTGAAATTTCGGGCGCGAGGAGAGTTGCCGCGGCGAGCGAGGAAAGCATACAGCAGCCGGATTCTGCAGACGGCGAAGTTCTTCAACGAAGGAATCGAGAAAATAATTTACGAGCCGGTAGTTAGAAACCGTATTGGACTCTCCACGGCAGGGACGGTTTATACCAGTCCGGCGTGGAGCATGAACGTAGTTTATGCGCGCCTGAGTCCTGCCGGAATGTTCTCGACGTTCTTGTTAGGCGCGATGTTGGGATTTTTCCGAATCAGTGCCGCGATCTTGTACTGGTGGTGTGGGTTGTTGAGGCCGTCCATCGTCGAGCGCGAGTGCAGGTTGGGATGAGAGTGTTATTTGCCAATTCCGCCTCTAAACCGCAGAAATCTGGATTTTACGGAGGATTGCGGCGAAGGGGTTCCTGGCGCACGCCGGCTGCTGTTCTCGTCGTTTGGGGTTTGAGTGTCGCCCTGACCGTGACCGTTAAAGCAGGCGCGGGCTCACTCGATGGAGAACTCATACTGCGGGGCTGGCCGGTAGAGGGTGGCGGAGCGGAGCAGCAGAAACGAGCTCAGCAGGAGAAACGACAAAGCGGGGAAGGCGCGCCCCTCGCTCCAGTAGAGGTATCGAGGAACTTCGGTGAGCGCCAGGTAGATGACCGGATACATGCACATACCCAACGGATGTTTGCGCAAAAATAATTCATAGAGATGGCCGGTCACCAGTCCCATGAGGACCCAGTACGCCAGCCCTCCCAGCACGCCGAAGTCAACCACCGGCGCGAGCAGTCCTCCCCAGTTATTGAATTCAGGATTGGCGCCAAACGCCAGGAGTCCCATGAAGCGGTCGTAATCCAGGGGCACCCAACTGAAAATATTCTTCACCACCACATTCACTCCGGGGAATTCCCAAAGGAATCTGAGGCTGAAGTAAGGCGCAGCCAGGGAGTGGTGCCAGCGCGTCAGCAAGAACGAAGTGTTGTTGAGCGAAGTGACGTAGTATCCGACCAGCCGCCAGAAGCCGAACAGCAGCAAGCTCGACTCTTGCGAACTGTAGTAGATCGACCAGGAGCGGACGTATTCGAATCCGGTAAATATGACGTACACGACTACCGGCCCGAGGATGGGCGCAACGCGTACGAGAGTGCGCAGCGAGCGGTTCTCTTTCCAGGATGCCGGTTCGGCCAAACGCAGTACCATAAAAGGTATTGCGAGTTCGAGGAAGGCCAGCCGCTCGCTGTAAATCAGTGCGCGCACCAGCGCCAGAAATAACAGGATGGCGAGTTTTCGACGAACCAGATTCCACTTGCCGCCGGCGCCGAGCAGGCAGCCCAACACTACCGCCGCGATGCCAAACTGAGTGCAGGTGGTCACTCCAGGGATGGTCTGCAGAAACGTCCTGAACCAATAAACTTCCTCGCCGCGAACGAAGACTGCCCTCAATGCCGCCATTCCCAGGCCACGCGAGAGTCCGATGCCGACCCAGAAGGCGTAACCCGTGATGCAGATCCAAAAACTAACATTGAAGAGCATCAGGGTCTGAGAAAGTGAAACCACTCCGCGCCATTCCGTTGTCGACGAATAGCCAGATTGTTTCGACCGGGCGAGCCACACCCCAGCAGAGAACGCGATCAAGATGGCTGCGGTGAGAACCATCGCATAACCGCCAAAGTACTTTGGGGTGCGCCACATCTTCAGGTAGACGTCAGGATCAGCCAGCATGGCCGCGACACCGGTCAGGCCGTTCAGACCGACAAAGATAGCGATCGGATGCAGCCACCACACTTGTTCTTCTTGATCAAGATGGTTGCGAGTTCGAATCATGGTTCAGATCCTCGACGTTTCTCTCGACACGCGACGGAAGCCAAGCATCCCACCCGGCTGGACTGGCGGGACGCCCGCCCTCCATTTCTTATCCGCACTCCTCGGGATCGGGAGTCACATCTGCGGCGCGGCGGGCCAGGAACGAGCCCGTCCATAGGCTGGTCGATCGCCACACGACCCAGACCATGTTGGTGCAGACATACAGCTCCGACAACAACACGGATGTTGCCATGCCCATGGCGCCGAAACGAGGGGCGAAGAGGCACGACAGAATCAGGTTCAGAACTCCGCCTCCCAGGATGATGCGGTTCACCGCTCCATCGCGACCGATGGGAATCAGCCATTGCAGACCGACCGAATATGTGATCGAGAGCACCAGCGGCAAGATCGAATACAGCCGCAAGACCGGAATCGCCGGAGCAAAGTCTGGTCCCGCCAGGATCTTGATGAACCAGGGCGCCATGGCGAACAGGATCGTCGTCAAGCAAAGTCCGGCAGAGACCATGACTGCGATGGCGGGACGGGCTAATCTGGCTGCGGCCTGCTCTGAAGATGCGGCGAGATAACTCAAGCGAGGATAGAGCGAATCGCGAATCGGATTCAGAAGACCGAACATCGCCTTGGTAATCTTTTCGGCCGTGGCAAAATACCCGACAACGGCCGCGGGCGCAAACAATCCGAGAAGGAAGACATTGCCGATGCCGTAGAGGCTCTCCGCGCTGCGGAAGACGAACATGGGCCAACCCCGCCGCAAAGCGTCTTTCACCAGCGTGTAATTGGGGAAGCGGAAGCCAAAGGAGCGGATCGCCAGAGCGACTCCGGCGGTAGTCGAGACGCCCGCCGCCATCGCCTGAAGCACTACAACCTTCCAGCCGTCATGCGGAGACCTCACGAGCAGAAACACTCCGCACAGGGCAGCGAACTTGGCTCCAATCTCCAGACTTGCCGCCAGCCGCAAGCGCTCGAGACCCTGGAAGAACCACAACGGTGTGCAGCCCTGTGCCACCGCGTAAATCAGGCCCGCCACCACCATTTTTGGCTGGTTCCGCAGCAGCGGGATGTGGGGCGAAACGGCGGCAGCCACGCCGATACCGAGAATTGCCAGAAGAGTCTGCGCACCCAGGACGCCGCCCATGACGTCGCGGCAGTTCGCGGGATGATGTCGCTGGCGGGAGATTTCCCGGGTGGCGGAGAGGTTGAAGCCAAACTCAATGATCAGGGCCACGATTTCCGCCATGGAGAGAACGAAGGCCACGGTGCCCCATCCGGCGGGGTTCAGCATCCGGGTGAGATACGGAACCGTGAACAGCGGAAATAATTTCCGGCAGAATTGCACGCCGTAAAGGGCGGCGGAATTCTTGGCGACCGGGTCGCGGCGCAGTTTCCCGGCACGGGTTCGAAGGTTGCTGATGCGGTCCGCCATCAACATAGCATTTCAACCGGGCGCTCCGCCGATCCCTCTGAGCCGACCCTACGCGAAGGCAAGGTCATCTCACTTTGGTTCAAACCCACCGTCGGATGGGTCACACCGCGCCGGTGCCCTTGACCACGGCGCGCACCGTTCTTGCCAGAATCTGGAAGTCCAAAGTAAGCGACCAGCTGTCGATATAGTCGAAGTCCAGCTGAATCCATTTTTCGAAACCGACGGTACTTCGGCCGCTCACCTGCCAGAGCCCTGTGATACCCGGCTTAACGGTGAACCGGCGCATCAGCGTCGCTTCGCTGAAGAGCGAGACGTCGCGTACGCTCATGGGACGTGGCCCAACCAAAGACATGTTGCCAATCAGGACGTTCCAGAGTTGCGGCAGTTCATCGAGCGATGAGACCCGGAGAAAGCGCCCCAGTGGAGTGATGCGGGGATCGCTACGTATCTTGAAAATCGGTCCGCTGGCTTCGTTTTGAGCTTCGAGTCGCGCCATGAGTTCGGGCGCGTTGCTCACCATGCTTCTGAATTTGTACATGCGGAAAAGACGACGCCGGTAACCGAAGCGTTCCTGCGCAAAGAAAACCGGCCCTTCGCTGGTGGCTTTCACCGCCAGTGCTACTGCCAGAAACACAGGTGAAAGCAAGCAGAGACCCGCGAACGATCCCACGATGTCGACAAACCTCTTCACCACCTGCGCGGCCACGTAGTGCTCGTGGATCGGCACCAGTTCGCTGAATAGTTCGGGATTGCGGGAGGTACTTTGTTTCACCGTGGTGATGTACATGTCCTGCATGTAGACCACTCTTACGCCCACCCGTTCCGCGATTTCAATCGCGCGCTGCGCCAGGTCGTAGCACGACTTCATGGGCAGCGCTACCAGAAGCTCATCGACCACGTTCCGCAGCAGGAGGTCGCTCAGGTCGTCGATCGTTCCCAGATAATGATGTGCAACATCCGTGGCCATCTCGCCGGTGGGACGATTGTCGACGAACCCCACCAGCTTTACGACTCCGTGATGACGGGTGCGGATTTCTCGCCACGCTCTTGCCGCGCGCTGTCCGCTTCCGAGAATCACGACCAGCTGAGGATCCTGCGCGGCGATCCAGCGGCCGCCAAAAATGCGCACGCCCTCATAAAGGACGGAGCAAGAAAAGAAAAGCACGGCTATGCGAGCGGTGGGCCCGGTGGTTCGAGCGCAGAACAGGTACAGAACGAGCACCGCGGTCATGAAGGTGCACCCGATGGCGACGCGAATCACTTCACTGAACACGCCGTGGCGTTCGGAGCGATAGAGTCCCAGAGTTTCGAAGCATGATGCCCACATCAGGATGAAAAGGCCGGCGAAGGCAGCGTTCAACACGGTCGTGCGCATTTGCAGGAAGTGGTGCAATTCTCCAACCGGTATGCGCGCACTGTTGCCGTACACAACGGATGCAAGCGCCATCGCAAACGCAAAAGTACCGTCGGCTCGCGCCAGACGTCTGCGATTGCCCAACCGACTTCTCATCTTTGCCTCCTCACCCGGGATAAATTCCCCGCAGCTTTTACCGTGTTCAGCGTAAGCATCACTTCGAGCGAATCAGAAAAACGCTTCCCTGGATCTGCGACGCTCATGAAGGGTCTACTTCCAGGGCAGCAATACCGGACGTTTTTCGCTGGTTGACTTCGTTTCCCGCGCACAGCAGTTCGTGATAAACCTGTTCGACATCCCGGATCATTCGCTGCAGGTCGTAATGCTTCCAGGCCCGTGCGCATCCGGCCTCTCCCATGCTGCGGCGCAGCTTTCCGTCGGCGGCCAGATTCTCGAGCGCGACGGCGATGCCCCGAACATCCGCGACATCCACCAGGTATCCGGTTAAACCGTGCAGCACAAGTTCGTTACTGCCCGAGACGTTCGTGGCCACCACCGGTTTGCGCATCGCCATGGCTTCGCAAGTCACGTAGCCAAAGGACTCGTAGCGCGAGGTGAGGGCAAAAATATCGAGAGCATCGAGAAAAGGCCGGAGGTCCGGGCAGTAGCCCAGGAATGTGACGTGTTGTTCGATCCCCAGATCTCTGGCCATTCTTTGGGAGGCGGGCAACAGGTCGCCGCCGCCCGCCCAAGCGAAGTGCGCATTCAAGCCCTTTTCAAGTGATTTGGCGGCGGCTTTGAGGAAAGTTGCTGGATCTTTTTGTGCAGTGACCCGCCCGGCCGAACCGATGAGAATGGTTCCGTCGGTTAGGCCAATCTGCCGGCGCAGGTCAGCACCGCCGAACGAACCGGCGTACGTCGCCAGGTCAATACCCGCAGTCGCATATCGAAGTTTGGAACGTGACACCAGCTGATAACTCTCTAACTGGTCACGTTCGGAACGGCTCACCCCCAGGACCGCGCTGGTCAGCAGGCCCGCGAAACGTTCCAGATACCAATACTTGGGGTTCGCCGAAATCGATATGGCATGCGGAGAGTAAACGGTGACGATGCGAGGATCAGCCAGTTTGGCCGCGAGGCGCGCCAGGAAACCTGCTTTCGAACTGTGGCCATGGACAATGTCGAATCCCCGTGTCTTTATCAGGCGATAAAGGTCAAGCAGCGATCTCGCGTCCTGTGCGGGATGGATGTTCCGCTGCATTGGAACTTCGTAGACGCGAACTCCGCGAGCTTCAATGCGGCGCAAGTCTTGCAGAAAGCGCGCATCGGTACGGAATGGCGAGTAGGCAAAAGAAAGATCGAAAGCTGTTATATCGAGATTCAGGAGCAGATCCGAAACGTAGCAAGCTGTGCCCGCGCCAGTGGCTTCCAGGACCTGCAGCACCCTCGGACGCAAGGTTCGCATGGAGGGCGTGGGTTGAACTCGCGTGCTCAAGCCGGTCGGCATAATTTCTGGAATCTCCTCGTTCGCGCAGAGCGGTAAAACGGCCGGACAAGCTTTCAAAAGATCTCGACTCTAATGGCCCGCAATCTCCAGACGAAATTACTGGATCTATGAAATGGCAGATTCCTGGACTATCCGAGTCATGCAATTTGCTGGAAGGAAAAAAGCCTGGCCCAAATCATTGCTACTTCCGAAAACGCGGGGCCGGGCTCCGCTCCTCTGAGTCACAGTCCGGACTCCTGCATCCAATCCTGCTGATTTCCGCTTCAGCGACGCGGGCGTTGGCTCTATAACTTTCGGTAAAGCTTTTCGGGAATCGGGAATGTCCGATTGTTCAGCACAGTTCCCAGCAAAGGCACGTTGGCCGCTTCCAGAGTTTCCTTCGCCCTGCGGGCTGTCACCCGGCGCGTAACATTTGCCTCCAACACCAGCACAACGCCGTCGGTGACCTGGCCGAGCACCGAGGCCATAATGTCGACGCCAAGCGGCGGAGCGTCGACCAGGAAATATCCGAATTCCTTCCGCAGGTCCAACAGGCGCGCGCACAGTTGCTCGGCGCCGCCGTTCGAAATTCCCACCGAACTCAAGTGCACGGCCGAGACCAACCACAAATTCCGGTCGATTTGCCTCGCCACCGAACTGTGTTGCACCAGGGAGGTAGAAGGCGGAAAGACGGATTCCTCCAGGTTCGACGAGCGCTGCAAAGTGGGGCCAACGCCTCTGGCATCCACCAGGCAGACCCGGGCCGATACTTCGCTGGCCAAAGCACGCGCCGCGGCCCCACAAACGTTCGCAGTCTCATCCTCGGCATCGACGCCACAGAACATGACGTAGTGCGGCGCGTTCGGAGAGGAGAGAAAAAGCACATGCACCAGTTTCAGAATTTCAGAATGAGCCGAACCGCCGCCATTCGGCGCCGGCGCGATATGGGTGCGCTTGCTATCCACCAGGGCGGGAAT
Organism: Terriglobia bacterium; assembly: GCA_963822555.1. Classification (GTDB taxonomy): domain Bacteria; phylum Acidobacteriota; class Terriglobia; order Terriglobales; family Acidobacteriaceae; genus JAIQFF01. Next base: position 761,763 of record CAWGHY010000001.1, on the reverse strand, counting down.
CGCTACCGGGGGTTCGGTCACAATGGCGCGATGTTCTTGCCCGATCCGGTATAACGCTTCGACGTTCTTGCTCATGGTCAGCTCCTAGCTCCCTAGTAACGCGGTTCTTGGAATCGAAGCCAATACGGGTGCACCCAGATACGCCGTGACTTCGGCAGGTGTACGGAATGACGGGCTGAAGAAATCCGAAATTATTGCCAAACCGAGGCTGCCTGCGACGGCCAGGAAAAGGCTGAGCAGTCCGTATAAAAACGGAGAACGAAGAGGAAGAACCGGAACCATGGGCTGCTCTGCAATCGCCACATTCAAAAAGCCGCGCTGGTCGAGCGCGTCGCTGATGCGGGCTTGTTCCGATTTGTGAAGATACAGAAGATAGTTTTCTTCCTGGGTTTTGGCAGCCCGGAGAAGATCCTGCTGGGCAATCGACGCGGCCTGGAGTCGGCTGGCGCTGGCGCGGTATTTGTTTAAGGTGGCGTCGCTGGCAATCGCTTTCGCCTGCAAACCAGCCAAGTCCGTTTGCGCCTTCGCCAGTTCGACTGCTACCCACTCATGAGCTGGGTTTTGCGCAGTCGTCTCCTCCCGCATGGGAGCACTTTCCTCCTTCGCGATCGCGGCACGGGTGTCCGCGATCTGTTTATCCACTTCCTGCACCGGGCGGTAGGAGGGATCGTACTTGCTCATCAGCTCCGTGCGTTTGAGATCCAGGGTGAGGAGCGTGGATTTCAATTGCTGCATCAGCTGAGGGTTATCGGAAGTGCGAACCTCGGAAAGCTGGCGAGATGGCAGAGCGTCATCCTGTTGCCGAAGGATTCGAATCCGCTGCTCGGTTTCGTCAATTTGTCCCTGGATCTGCTCGTAATTTGCGCTGAAATCCGCCATTTTCTGGATGGCCAGATCGCGTTCCTGATCCGGTGAAACGATCCCACGCTCCCGCGTAAACTGCTGCAGCCGGGCTTCGGCCTCCATGAGGCCGTTGCGATATCGCTCGGTCTCCTGGTCGAAGAATTTGAACTCGCCGGTTGGACGATGCACTTCGAGGTGCTTCTCAACGTAGAACGTAGCCAGGCTTTTTAGCACCCGCGCAGCCAGTTCAGGATCGGCCGCATCGAACGCGACGGAGATTACGTTCGTCTTGTGCAGCGGCTCGACGGTCAGCCGCGAACGCAAGCGCTCGGTCGCTCTCGCGATATCTATATCGCTGGCGCTACTGCTGGATCCGCTGAGCGCGAGATGCTGCGCGTTCTGCAATCCATTGGCCAGAACGACTTTGCGCAGTAGCTCCTGACTGTTCAGCAGTTCGACCTCGGAGTTTAGTTCTTCCTCGCTCATCTCTTCGGGCTTGTTGGCCTGGGAGACGTTGAGTTCGGATGACACCACAGGTTCCAGGCGTTCGCGACGGACCAGGATCTTCATGTGCGCCTGATAGCGGGGCGTCAGGAACCAGGAAAGGACCATGGCCAAAACGACCAGGGCAAACGAGATGAGAACGAGCCGCTTTTGCCGAAAGATGATGGCAAACAGGTCACGCGGCGTCGGCGCCATAAGAGGCCGATCCAGACTCGTGTCAAATCGCATGTGAGCTTCTCCTCGGAAACAGGTGAAGTATTTTGCTTCGCGCTGCTGCCATCATTCCCGCGGGCTGCGGACCGGCCAGCGAACAGTTACAGATGAACCGGCAAAGTGCGGCATTGCCTCCGTGATTTGCCGGCCGCCTACGGAGTGAGTGGATTGGCATAAAGTCCCATGCTGCTGGTGGGCAGATACTTGCGAATCTTGGAGATCGTGTTCTGGGGAACGAACAACATGTCACCCGGCAACAGGTGAGGGTCTTCCTGCAAGTTGCGCGAGGCGAGCATTTTCTTGATATCAAAGACCTGTGCTTCCACTTTGTTATCGCCCACGCGCCGAAACAACAAGACCTGGGAATGTTTGGAAGCCTCGGTAAAACCGCCGGCGATATTAACCGCCTCGGTCAGAGAAAGATCGCTGCGCAATTCGTATTTCCCTGGTTTCGCAACCTGACCGGCCGCGATGAAATAAGGTTTCTCAAAGTCTTTCAGGACGACGCTCACCAACGGGTCGTGAAGAATGCCGGCGTATGCTTTTTTAATGGCTTCCGTGAGCTGCGGAATGGTCAGACCGGCCACGTGAACACTGCCAGCCCCCCGAAACGTCACGAACCCGTCAGGTTCAACTACCAGGGACTGGTTGAATTCAGGAGAGAACGTGAAGGTCACGTCGAAGCTGTCGCTGGTGCGCAGGATGTACCGGGGGTTTCTCTCATGAAATTCAGGATGAGAATCCGCGGCCGGTGGCGGCGCGTCTGCCATCGCGCTGGTTGGGGTTAAATTGCTGTTTTGAGCATGAGAGGGTGAGAACACCAACGCCGTAGATACCATCAGACCTGCAACCCACAACCTGCGAAGCATAATTAGACTCCTTCGCGACACTCGCTATTGAAGCGTGTCTGCGGCTTCCGAGAAGGGAGCGTCCGGGCCCTGCGTTTGAAACAGGACCTCGGCGGCAAAACCCGATTCCGAACCGTTCTTCGTTGTGCGCACCACTTTGCCTTCGCCGCGAAAGCACACAAACCTGGATTCGCGACCGGTCGGCTTCAGATGAACTTCGAGCTCCAGCCGGCCGCCCGCCCGGGGTACCAGATCGGTGATTACAAACGCGCCACGGCTGCTGATATCGAGAGTCGTGCCGCTGCCTTCGCGCAAAACACCGTCTCCAGGGTCCCAACAGAAGGTGACAGCGACGCTCATGCGATAGCGCCGGTCTCTTCTCAGGTCTCCCTTCGCAACTACATACGAAGTCGCCACATCACCTGACATTGATGTCCACGCTGCGACTGCAGCCTGAAAACTACGCATTGCCGAAATGAGTTACAAGCGAGAGAAAGTGAGACTTACTTTTGTAATTGCGGAAGAATCGGAGCGGGCCCGGATGAATGAGGCCCGAAAATCTCTGGACTTCCCGGAGGCCCACGGCGGGCAGAGAAGAATGTGGGTACCGGCACTTTTTTTCTCTGGGTCTCCCAGAGAAGGGCGGTCAGGGAGAGATGTCTCTCTCTTGACGATGGTAGCAGCGATAGGCATGATTAAGCGCCCGAATCGTGCGGGAGATTTCTTGAATCGCAACCCCGGTTCCGATTCAATTCAGGATCAGTCCATGCCAACTCAGGCAGCACGGAAATCGTCGGTACCAATTGCCCGGCAACCCAAGTTGGTTCCGATGGAAGTGCCGCCACGACCGAACCAGAGCCCGTCTTCGCCGCTGCGTGTTCTGTTTTTTGACCATACTGCGGCCCAGAGTGGCGCCGAAATCGCCATGTTGAACCTGGTACGCCAGCTGGATCGCAGCAAAGTGACGCCGGTGGTGGTGTTCGGCACAGGCGGCCCGATCGTCGACCAGATGCGCGTCTTCGCCGAGACCCACGTATTGCCGCTGCCGGTCGCGGTAGCCACAGCCAAAAAAGATTCGCTGGGTATCGCCACGCTCTTTCGGTTTCGCGCGACGCTGGGCGGGATTGCATATATCCGGAGGCTGGCGAAGTTTATCCGCGAGAACGAGATTGATCTAGTGCACACCAATTCGCTGAAGGCGGATTTAATCGGTGGATTCGCCGCACGACTTTCAGGGCGTCGCCTGATCTGGCATATACGCGATCGGATTGATAGCGACTATCTTCCCTCCGCCGTCGTGAAGACTTTTCGCCTGCTGACGCGATGGGTGCCGCATTTCGTGATCGCGAATTCGTGGGCGACGCTCGATTCTGTTTATCCGGATGGGGCGGGCAGGTCATCGGCATCCCGGAGTAAGGGTGGGCCAAGCACGGTGGTTCACGACGGAACGCCATGGCCTTTTTCGGCGAAGAGAACCGTCGAGAGCGATGGCCTTTTTCGTATTGGCCTGGTCGGCAGAATTTCCCCTTGGAAGGGCCAGCACATTTTTCTTCGCGCTGCGGCCCTGGTGCGGCAAAAGTTCCCGAACGCGCGGTTTTTCATCATTGGTGGGGCCCTGTTTGGCGAAGCCAACTATGAACGAGAGGTACGAGCGCTGACGGAAAGTCTTGGAATTTCCGATCTGGTTACGTTCACCGGCTTCCGCAGCGACGTGCAGAACATGATCGCCGATATGGATCTGATCGTGCACGCCTCAACCACGGGAGAACCGTTCGGCCAGGTAATCATCGAGGGAATGGCCGCGGGAAAGCCAATCATCGCGACCAATGGCGGCGGCGTTCCCGAAATTGTCGATGACGGCAAGACCGGAATTCTCGTACCCATGGGAGATGTTCAAGCCATGGCCGACGCGATCAGTCGAGTACTTGGCGACCCTGCGTTGGCTGCAGAGATGGGGACTCGCGGGTGGGAGAGAGTTCGCAACCACTTCACGATCGAGCACAAAGCCCGCAAGGTAGAAGCGGTTTATCGGGAGATGTTCGCACCGCAACAGCGATCGGCGTAAGGTGCGCAGCCGTCGCCGATATTTTGTGGGTACTCGCCTGTTCAACCCGAGGCTTAAGCTATATTCCTTCGAGGACCTGGGCCGACCACTGCTGCATCCGCGCGGGAGGGAGATATAGTTTCCAACTTCTTCGCGATGGTTGTGGCATACAACACAAGTTCGACCCGGTTGGAGACACCCAGCTTATCGAAGATGTGGAAGAGATAATTCTTCACGGTGTGCTGGCTGAGATTCAGTTGCTGCGCAATTTCACGATTTCCCAAACCTTCGGCGACCAGACGCATCACATCCTGCTCGCGGTTGGTGAGCAGATTCAAACCTCCCGCGTCCAGCACCTGCAGACAACGGGGCTGGGCGAGGGCATCGACCAGATGTTTCACGTCTTTACTCTTGAGCCAGATCTGACCTTCGTACACGCGGCGCACGCATTTGCAAAGCGCTGCCGATTCAAACTCCGAGCGGAAGAAGACTCCGCGAGCGCCGGCACGCATGGCCTCGACGATGAGGTGCGGGCTGGTCTCATCCAATAACAGCACCGTCGCGCAATCCGGATTGGCTTCGCGCATTTGCTGCACCATCGCGAGCCCCGTCAACCGGCCATCGCCCCACTCCGCGGCGATAAGACCCACGTCGACTGAAGTTTGCTGCGCCGAACGCAGGAGAGCTTCCTGGTCGGAGGTGCAAGCTACAACTTCGAAATCACGCTGGCGTTCGAGCAGACCAGCAAGCAAGCGGCAAGCCATCAGGTTTGCGTCGGCCACAAGAACGGTTATCCGTTGAGAGTTAGCTACATTCACTGCGATGCTCCCAAAGCGTAGTTGTGTTCGAATGCTCGATCCATCGGGGGAAAAGGGTGACTAGCCCTTAGTTAGAATGGATGGGAGCATTCTGGACACCATCACGACCGAAGTCAAATCAATTTCTTGATTCTTTCAATCCCGCTTTTCCCTTGCCCAGCGCGGCTTTTGAAGGATTATGTAATGTATGACATAACCTCTTTTATGAACAGAGAATAAACTACTCATCGGCAATCTTCGAACTAGGATACTTGTCTCCCAGAGCTCCGCCGGGGGCTCTCATCGGAAAAGGAGTGAGAGGTTTTGAACACTTCCAGGTGCTTTTTCCGAGTGCATACGAGACTTTCAGGCCGTTCGCCAGCGTACACTCCGGCGCGGCGGAATTTCGGAAGTAACTGATTCAACTAGAAAATGTTTTAGCGCAGGCCATCGAATCCAGAGCGAACCGCGATGGGCTAGCGGTAGGGTCTCGCGCATGCGAATCTGTGCGCAAACTGTGGAAAACTTTGCGCAACCAGCCAACTTCCCGTATGTGAAAGCCCGGGACCCGAATGAGTAGGCCTCGCGGCTACGCGCAATCCGTCTCCTTCTGCATGTTGAGGCTGGAAACAAGCACATCGAGCGGATGAATTTCGAAATTCGAACTCATCTTTCTATTTCCTCTAAACGCTTCCCTCCGCCATGGCAGTTCAAACAACCGCAGGCTCGGACTCGCAGTCGAGCTGCGTTTTCGGATAGGATTTCTTCTGCGGAGCGCTTGCTGAATCCTGCGACGCGTAATGCGAGGTCAACCATGAAAGTGATGCCAGTTTTTATCTGCGTCTGTCTTTTTGCTATGTCGCCGCTGGCGCAAGCTGCGACCCAGGCGCAGGTCTTCCCCACCGCGGCCGGGCCGGTCACGATCACGCCTCTGTACCATGCCAGCACGTTGATAGAAGCGGGAGGAAAGATCATTTATCTCGATCCCGCCAAGCCGGCGAGATTGTCAGAGCATCCCAAGGCGGACCTCATTCTTATTACAGATATTCACGGCGACCATATGGATCCCGATTCCATCATTGAGATCAGCAAGGCTGGAACGGAAATTCTGGCCGCACCCGCGGTGGTCCAAACCGTCACCGGCGCCAAACCTATTGCAAATGGGGGAACCAAGACCTGGGGAGACTGGACCATTGAAGCGATTCCCGCCTACAACCTGAAGCGCGGCCCCGCTCCGGGAAAACTCTTTCATGACAAAGGCCGCGGCAATGGTTACGTCCTCACCTACGGCGGCAAGCGCTTTTACTTCTCGGGCGACACCGAGGGCGTGCCCGAGATGCGGGCGCTCAAGAACATCGACGTGGCTTTCGTGTGTATGAATCTGCCCTACACCATGCCGCCGGAAGAAGCGGCGGATGCGGTGAAAGCCTTTCACCCCAAGATCGTAATTCCCTATCACTATCGCGGGTCGGATCTCGCGGTGTTTCAAAAAGGATTGGAAGGCACTGGCATTGAGGTGCGCGCGCTGGACTGGTACCCGAAGTAAAGTTTTTTCCGGGGCTCGAGCTAAGGTTCAGTGGGAAGCGGCGGCCTTGCGCGCCATCAGCCCGAAGCCTTTGCTGCGCGCGCTGCTCTCGAGCGCAATCAGTTCGGTGCGCGAGGCCGCATCGTGGCCTGTCTTTTTCTCCAATTCGGCGAGGGCCAGCCGGGCTTCAAATTCGATTCCCGCGAACCCGTGGGAGCGTGCGTCTTTCAGTATTTTCGCCAATTGCACCCGCGACAACTCGGGCTGGTCCGAAGTGAGCAGCACGCGGGCGAAGGCCAGATCAAACTGCAGACGCGCCAGCCGATTCTGGCTCTGACTGGCCAAGGCCCGGGCAGCATCGACCGCCTTTTGCGCATCGGCGTGCCGGCCTTCGGCGAGCAAGGCTTGAGTCAGCACAACGCTGGCCGTCAGTTCATCGTCGGCCTGTTGCTCTCTGTCAAACTGATCTTTGCATTTGAGCACCGCGGATTCGGCTTCGGCAGGATGACCTTCCTCGATCGCGAGATGCGCCAGTGCGACCTGTGTCTCCGAGGCATTCTGCTTATCTCCAGCCTGGTTGTGCAAGGCGAGCGATTCTTCGTACGATTTGTGCGCCGCGGCCAGATCGCCGCGATCGATCAGGACGTCTCCCATGCCACTGAGAACGTAAGCCACCACACTCTTGTCGTCGATCTCCTGGGCTGTGGCCTTGGCCTGCTGGTAGGTGGTTTCAGCGGCCTGCAGTTCACCCTTCTGACGGGACAGACCGCCCAGATCGTTCAATACTCGCGCCAATCCATCTTTGTCTTCGATGGCCTGGTAGTCGGGTACTGCTTCTTCCAGCAGTCGTCTGGCCTCGGGCAAGTTGCCTTGCAAGAGCAGGACATCGCCGAGATTGTTTGATGTAGCAGCAGCGCCCTCCCGGTCTCCTACCTCGCGAAATTCCTGTGCCGCCTGTTTCCACATGGCTTGCGCCCGGGCAATGTCTCCCTGCTGAAAGTAAACTCCCGCCAGATCATTCATGGTTCGCGCTTCATTGTTACGGTCTCCCGCCACGGCATAGCTCTGCTGCGCGCTGATGCAGTCACGAACCACTTCCGCGGGAGACGCCGCGGCGGATGCAACCTGGCAGAGAATCCCGTAGGTTCGCGCCACCAGAAGATGCGAACCCTGGGCGGTGCCCTTCTCAATGGCCCGTTTGGCGGCGGCTAGGGCCTTCACGAAATCCTGGTTGACCCAGGCCGAGGCTTCGTTCATGTCGATGCGCGGGTCGTCGCCGGCGGGAGCAGGAAGATGTCGAAGCGTGGCGAGAGTGGCCAGGGCATCGGAGGGCTTGACTCGCCTTTGCACCGCGGCCAGACGCAAACCGTAATCCAGACTGTCCGGAAAAAGCTTGAACAACGATCGATAGGCCTCTACCGCTTTGGGCCAGTTTGCATAGGTCTCCTGGTACTGTCCCTCGATCAGCAGGCGCTCTTCCTGCGGGAGTTGCGCGGAGAGATCGAGCGCGCGCTGGGCTTCGGCACGAGCTTTGGCCGAGTAGCCAAGATGTTCCCAGGTTTTCGACAAGGCGGCATGCGCCAGCGGATATCGGGGATCGGCGGCCTCAGCTTTCAGCAGCAAGTCGCGAGCACCAACAAAGTCAAAAGCCCACAGCTTGGCTCGGCCCTCTGTATAGAAGCGGACTGCTTGCTGATTCGAAGGCAGCGAAGCTCGCGCCGCGCCGCTGGCGTCCGCCGAAACCGAACTCAGGCCGAGGCTCCGCCGCAGGTGAAGACCGGCCTGGGAGGCCAGTTCGAAAAGGTTTTCTTCATCTCCGGTCAGAGCTTCCTCGGCGATGGTTTCTCCCGCTGCCGTGTCTTGCAGGCGGAGGTCGAGGCGGAGGCGGTTCTGGCCTTTGCCGGGCAGCAGCGTGTAGGAACCAAGCACCACTACATCCGCACCTGGGTTCGTGTGCAGTCGTTCCAGAGTGGCTCTAGCCAGAGTGTCTTCGTCAGCCAGCGGTAATTCACGTTTGGCCCGGGCCACGTCTTCTCCCGGCACCATACGGAGTCCGCCCCCGACGGCTAATTCCGTATTCAACATTTCGGAAAAAGCAGTCGACAGCCACGCGTCCTCGGGACGTCCCGGCAGATTGCGAAAGCCCAGCACAGCTACCGCGCGCCGGACGCGGACTTCGCGCCCAGTGCCACCGGCTTCGGCGGTGGACGATGAGGACCGCGCCGCGGGACGGAGCTCGTAAATTGCAGCTCCCACGATCAACAAGACCAGGGCGGTGATGATCCAATAGCGCCCGTGCCACGAAGAGGAGGGCATCGGCGTCATGCCGGCCGAGATTTCACCGACGTCGAGGGCTTTTTCCGCGGCCGGCGCGGTGCCGGCTGGAGCCTTCGCATCGAGCACTGTCACCGGAGCCACAAACCTGTAACCCTTCCGGGGAACGGTCTCGACAAAGCGGGGAGCGTCGGCGTCGTCGCGCAAAGCCTCGCGCAACTTACGCACTGCCACGCCCAGGCTGTTGTCGAATTCGACGAAGGTGTCCTGGGGCCAGAGCCCCTGGCGAACTTCTTCCCGGCTCACAATCTCTCCCGGGCGTTCGACCAGAAGGAGCAGCAAACGGAAAGGCAAATCCTGCAGCTTGACCACGGCCCCGTTGCGGGAAAGTCTGCTCTGCGCAGGATCCAGCTCGAACTGGCCAAAACGGTATTGGGTGGCTTTGGGGACCGGGTTACTCATGATCCTTGCCCGAGCGCAGGATGCGGCAAAATCTTATCACGCCTAGATGTCCAGGACCGCAGTTAAGATGCACGCTTAAACCCTTGCGGAGCGGGCATTTCGCGGTTAATGCAGGCTTAAGAGCCAGTTTCCTTGACTCGGCTGGAAAGTTGGATCACCCTTGGCGCCGTCGGTGGTCGTGATGAACTGCAGTTCATCGGATCGATTCGAAGCGGCCGCGCGGGGGTGCGGTCGCCTTCGGATTCACGATCAGGCCACGCTCAAGGGAGATTCACATGGCGAGCTTTTGCAATAAATGCGGGTCGCCGGTTAGCGGCGTGTTTTGCAACAAGTGCGGCGCGGCTGCATCGGCCCAACCGCCGGCGGCGATTCCTAACCCGCCCGCCGCTCCCGTCGCCCGATTTTGCAACACCTGCGGAACCCCGGTAACCGCCCCGTTCTGCAACAAGTGTGGCGCGGTCACGCGCGCTCCCAGTTCCATGCCACTGCCTGTGGCTCCGCCCGCACCGGTGTCCGCCATGCCGGCGCAGGCCTCCTCCACGCCTGGCAAAAGCAGCCCGGTAGTGAAAATTCTCGTCGCCTTCCTGGTGGTGGTGATCGTCTTCGGCGCTCTCGCCGCCGGCGGCGTGTATTACGTCGTGTACCGGGTCAAGAAGAAGGTGCACGAGGTCGCGGCTGAAATTCCTGGCGGAGGTTCAATTCTCAATTCGAGTTCAGACAGTGAGAGCTCTGCCGGCAGTGGATCCGGCAGTGGGTCCAATGGCGGCATCAGGGGAGATGCCTGCCGCCTGCTGAGCAAGGATGAAGTGGGCCGCGCTATCGGAGTTGAAATCGTCGCCACCACGACTGCCGACAGCGGCTGCGCTTACCTGGCCAAAGGGGACACGGGTGGCATGACTGCCAAACACATGTCCGCCATGATTGGCGCCAAGGGCGCCGATGCCAAGACCCAGCAAATGGTGCAGGGCTTCGCGGGCGGCATGATCAAGGCCATGCAGAGTGACAACCACGAGGCGACCAGCGACGCCAACGGAAATGTACCCGTCTTTACTTTCGGCATCGACAATAATTCGGCGGAGACACAAATGCAGCTCAACCGAAAGGTGCTGGGAGGTCTGGGGCCGAGTGCAACGGATCTTTCGGGCATTGGCGACGAAGCCTTCGATATCGCAGGCGCCTCGCTGATGTTTCGCAAGGGCAACAAGATGGTCCGGATCATGTATTCCACGTGCCCGTGCGGACTGGAACAAATCAAGCCGCTGGCCAAGCAACTGGCCGATCGTCTGTAAGAGGTGGCAGTTCGCGCAGAGATTATCTAAAAGCTGGAAAGGATAATGCACCATGAAAACACTTCTTCTGAAGCTGTTCCTACTGGCTGCTATCGCCATGACATTGGTTCTCGCAACTCCGAGCTATGGGGCGAACTCGGCGAACGATCCCGTGAGTGGCCTGCCGCTGTTCCCCGGCCTGCACCCGTCAAATGACCCTATCGACTTGACCGCTTGCCGCAAGCAAGGCCAGGGAAACCAGTACTTTCCTAAAGGCACCGTGGCGGCCAATATCGATTGGTACAAGGCGCACTTGCCGGGATTTCATCTGTATCACGCGATTTGGGACGACCGATCGCAGGACACATTCTGGAGTCCCGACGGTACGAAGGGTGTCAACATCACCGGCACTCCCAAAAGCGATCAAGTCTTCTCGGTTATGTATCTCCAAATGAAAAGCGGCCTGACGGACCACGAGATGGCAGTGTTCAGCCCCTCGAACCCGACCTGCAAGTGAGAAGCTGTCGGCAAACTGCCTGACTGTTTGAAAAGGAACAAACCATGAATTGTGTTCGCATACTCACCCTCATCCTCAGTCTTGGCGTTGCCCTTTCGGCGGGCGCCGCAACTCTGACCACAGATCCACTGACCGGACTGCCTCTCGACCCTGCAACTGATTCCCATCATTTCGGCAACGAACCCACGAAAATGCGCGATTCACAGATCTGTAAAAGTACGATGCAGGGCGACTTCTATTCGAATGTTGACGCCAAGGTGGATGCCACCGTCGCCTGGTATGCCGCTCATCTCGCGGGCTTTCACAAGTCCCACGCCTATGCGGCCGGCCGCTCGCAAGACGGTTTCTACAACGATGCCGGCACCATGCTCGTGTATGTGACCGGAAGCCCCGGCAAAGAAGGCGAGAACACGGAGGCATACGCGGTGACCTACTATCGTTTTCAGCCTGCGCTCCCGGCAAAAACAATCCTGTCGTTCACACAACAGAAGATCACCTGCCAATGATCCGAGCCGGGGTCGGCGGCGAGACCGACCGATGGCGCACTCGTTCTTGCAAAAGGGGGATTTCATGAACCGCATGCTCAATCTGTTCTTTGCGGCTCTTCTGGGCTCGATGTTGGCCACGCCTGCGCTCGCCCTGGACCCACACTGCCAGCCAGTCGTCGACGCTGGCGCCAAGATGCTCACCACACCGACGCATATCACTTCCACCACGACCGCTGCTTATACCGGCGGTAAGCCTCGAAATAGCGAGAGCATTTACGCCGGCAACGCAATTTACATAAATGTCGGGGGAAAATGGACTCGCAGCAAGATGACGCCCCAGGAAATGCTGAAGATGCAGCAGGAGAATAGCGAAAGTAAGAAAGGGACCTGCCGCTATGTACGCGACGAGTCAGTGAACGGCGAAGCGGCTGCTCTATATGCGGAGCACAGCGACACCGAAGTTGGCACGAGCGATGGCCAGACCTGGATTTCCAAGAGTAGAGGATTGCCTCTACGCACTGAAATGGATATGGACGTGGGCGGCAGCATGGGCAAGAGCCACACGTCGATGCACTACGACTACAGCAACGTGCATCCGCCGGCGGGCGTGCCGTAAGAGCGGTCGCAAAATGGTTCGAGAGGCGCCGGTCGTGCAAAGCGGCGACACGACGATCCGATGTTGAACCCGATATTGGCAAGACGTGCAGACCCGGCGACGTCGCTGCCAATCGAATGGCGCAGTCCCCTGGCAACTCGACTTTCAGCAAAGCTGTGGAAAGTCAGTGGCACTCCAGGCGCAAAGCCATGCGTACGGTCCTCGTCCCCGAGCCAGGATATGTGGCTCTCCGACGGGCCGAATGGCTTGCCCGGTGCGGCATTTGGCGCCATGACTGTGCAAGGAATTGCATTGAATGCAACCCGCGTTCGTCGCCAAGATATACACCATTCCACAGCTTAATTCCGTTGACAGGCGGGCGATTCGAGGGCAGAATTCTTACGTTCGGCAAGAGTGTACGGTAGTAGTGCCGGGACATACGAGTGGATGACGGTAAACCATTCGGAATCGAGGCTCCCGGACTTCCCGTTTCCCCCCGCGCCCAGCGCCGACCACCAACTTACAGGTTGCGTCTTACAAAACAAATTCTTCGGGCATCATCATTGAGTTTTGGGGTCCGTGACTGGCCGGGCAATTGCTGAAGAATGCTTCGGTTTGCGAGAGCCCGGAGTTAGTTGTTTAGTCCAGGTTCAGAGTTCGACTTCGCGTTAAGTTCGAAGGCACGACTGGGAAAACCAGCGCGCAGTTCATAAGGGGGATTTATGAAGTCAGCAGCGATTTCGAGATTCGTGGTAGCGGCCGCGATTGCGGCGCTGGTGATGGTGGGCAGCACGGGGGCGTGGGCGCAATGTCCCGCGTCCCCGAATTACATTACTGATTTTTCGACAAACGTGACTTGCCTATCGAACGTCAACGCGGCCCCGTTTACGAATGGCAACACAGTGCTGCGGCTTACCACTGCCGCCGGTGATCAGTACGGATCTAGCTGGTATATCACACCGCAACCATTGCAAAACGGGTTCAGCACCAGCTTTCAATTCGAATTTACGAACGCTTCCACACCTCCGGCTGACGGTATCGCGTTCGTGATCCAGAACTCTTCGCTGACGGCAATTGGTTCACCGCCAAGCGGTGGAGCCTTGGCATATGGAGATCATGACGGAAACGCCGATCCCAGCCAAGGTGAAGGCATACCGAAGAGCTTGGCCATCGAATTCGATAACTATCAGAACCCATGGGACCCTCAGACCTTCGTCAGCCACGTGGCAATTCAGAGTTGCGGGCAGGGACCAAATACTTCGCACCATAACCAGTCTTGCAGCACGGCGGTAGGAGCGCCTAGCTCAACCCTTGGCCCTCCGGTTAGCGCCAACCTGTCGGGCAACACTGTGCACAGCGTGACGATCGTTTACGCGCTGGCTTGCCCCGGCTGCTCACCGGCGACGACCTCGAATAACATTCACGTGATCCTCGACAACGTTGATCTTTACCCCAGCGGGGTTAATGTGGATTTGGCCTCTCTCGGTCTAGGGACCGGGAACACAGCCTACGTCGGTTTCACCGGTGCCACGGGCGGAGATTTCGAGAATCAGGACATTCTGAATTGGACATTTACGCCGCAGGCCCAGAGCGGTGCGCTCGTCGCGGGAGCGCAACAGCCAACTGTTCTCAACTACAGTGGCGGTCCAACCAACGGAAATAACGGCAACACCGGCTACGAGTACGACTTGCAATTGGACGCCACGGGCAACGGTAACTCCAACCCGGCTTTCGCGACGGGTAGCGTCACTCCGATCGTGATGGACCAGAAATCCTGCAACAAGCTGGTACAGAAAAAATTCCCTCTGACCCAATGCTTTGTGTTCCAGAACGCAGACGGCCAAGGCAACAGCGGGGCGGTGCTGTTCGAGTTGACTTGTCCCGATTTTAACGGTGGCACTAGCTCGCAATGCGGTGACCCCAACCTCACTCAGTTCGCTGCGGCATTGGGCACTTCGTTCACTTTCCTGAAATCCCAGAATCCGGGATTCCAACTTCTTAACGCAACAATCGGACCTTACCCGGGCTGGCTAAAGGGCTCAGGCCCCGATGATTCACATCCATGTACGCCGTTCCCAAACAACAGCTCAGCATTGTTCCAGAGTAACCAGGTTTCCTCTTTCTCGGTATCGGGCGATCCTCTGGGTACGACGAAAGGCAAGAGCGGCGGCAGCGGTTCCTGCTGGGTAGCTACTTACGCCACAACGGGTGAGCTGCCTCCGGGGATACAGATCTCTGCCCCGGCGTTCAAGACGTACACACAAAATACGAACCCAACAATGCAAGGGGTAGCGGTATACACCTGCAGCAATCCGAGCACGTCGTTCAAAGACCCGACCGGGGCTACCGGACCGTATCTGACGGTGGCGAGCTGCACTCAGAATCAGTCTCCGAACAAGAACAATACGAGCAGCTGCAGCCCAGTGAATGGAAACCCCATAACTTGCACCGGTACGTTCGACATCTCAACTAAAGGACTGCACACCTTTACCGTGACGTCGAAAGATAGTGGTGGGAATCTCAACGCGAACATCGTGATCTACAACGTGAAATAAACCGATAGCGTCGTGGTGATACCGCACGCTGTCATAACTCAAAGGGCGCCGCGAAAGCGGCGCCTTTTTTTCGTCTGCGAATAATAAGCTCAGGGGCTAAAGCCCTGAGGCGTGGGTCGCTTTACGCGGCGCTAAAGCGCCGCTCTTCCACATTGTCCTCTGCGCCAGGGCATTGCGCTGCCACGTTGCCGCCTTGCGCCAAAGAGCCGCGCTTCACGTTGTCCCTGCGCTAATGCGCCGGTTTTCCACGTTGTCCTTGCGCCAAGCGCCGCTCTTCCTCGTTGCCTCCTGCGGGATTGCGAACACGGTCATCGGGTGCGGCGGTTGGGTGCGGCCGGGTATTGCGTGCTTGAGCGGTGAGAGAGGCTCTTAGCTTTTGGCGGCTTGGGCGCCGGCGGTGGCGGAGTCGTACATGGCTTTGAAGTCGGCGCGTTGCAGCAGCTTCTCGGCTCCGGGATCTTTCTTCATCGCATCCAGCAGGCGGAGAGCTTCGCGATCGTTGTCACGCGCCTCATTGCTGTTACCGGACTCCCGAGCGAGTGTGGCCAGCAGGTAATGGATGCGGGCGCTTAGCGGTTGCATTCCGAGTTTGTCCGAGATGAGCAGGGCGCGTTCCAGTTGGTCGCGGGCATGGGGATCGCGGCTTTGCATCATGGCTTCGCCGAGAGCGACGGAGGACTCGACGGAAATGTATTTTTGTCCGACATCGTCCGCCTGCTGGATCAGGGGTTTGAGCGCGGAAATGGCTTCCTGCGAGCGCTTCTCCTGCACTTCGACTTTGGCCAGCTTGGCTTTCGCAATCAGAATCGTGTCGGGTTCCTTGCTGCGCGTGGCGGCCTGAAGAGCCTGCGCGTAGGAGGCGTGCGCCGACTTGAAATCTCCTGCGTAGTAAAACATGTCGCCCTGCACGCCCAGGGTTTCGGCCACCATGCCGTCGTTCTTCAGCTCGCGCGAAAGGCTGATCGCCTCGTCGATATAACTCTTGGCTTCGTCTCCGCGTCCGGCCTGGATGAGCGCCTCGCCGACGCCGGCCAGCACCTTGGCCATCCAGAAAGTTTTGTCTTTGATGTCGCGGAAGGTCTTGAGCGCATCCTGCTTGGAAGTCAGGGCAGCGCCAAAGCGCCCCTGGTAGCCAAATAGAACTCCCAGACTGTAGGACTCGATGGCAGCGCCGCGCGGGTCGTCCATGCTGCGGCGTAAATCCAGCGCCCGCAGGTAGTAGGTGATGGCCTGATCGTATTGGCCCATGCCGGACGCGGCGAATCCAAGATTGTGGACGGCCTCCACGATGTCACCCGGCACCTTCGAGTTTTCGCGCAATTGGACTGATTGCTGGAAGTAAGTGAGCGCGTCCTGATATTGGCCTTTTTCCAGGTACACACTACCGATGTTGTTCAGGCAGATGGCTTGCAGACCCTCGTTGCCGAGATCGCGCTCGGTCTGTAGAGCTTCCTTGTACATTTTCAGGGCCTGCTCGTGATCGCCTGTACCGTCATAAAAGTTTCCCAGGTCGATCAGCGTGTCACCCAGGCCGCGCCGGTCGCCGATTTCGCGGCGAATGCTCAACGCCTCCTGATAGCTGGCCAACGCTTCCTTGGACTTGCCCAGCGAAGTTTGAGCGGAGGCTATTTCGTTCAGGCTTTGTGCCAGGCCACGCTTCTGCCCGATGCTTCGCCAGATGGCCAGGGCTTGCTCCTCATTGCGCAGACTTTCTTCAGGCTTGCTTAAATTGTCGTAAGCCACCGCCATGTAGTGCAGGCTGGCCGCTTTTTGTTCCTGGTTATCCATCTGGACGGCCAGGCTGTAGGCACGGTTAAAGGGATCGAGACTGCCCTGGGAGTCGCCGCTCTTCATGACCACGCGGCCTAACTCGATGGTGGCCAGGACGTCCTTCGGATTCGCGGTCAGAAGTTTCTGGTAGTACTCCTTGGCCTTGGTGAGGTCTCCGGAATCCTTGTAAAGACCGGCCAGGGCCGATTGCACTTCAGAGTTGCCGGGCGAAGCTTTGGCCAGATTCTCGTAGGCCTTGATGGCCTCGGGATAGTTCTTGGCCACTTGCGAACGCACGGCAGCGATCAAATACTTCTCCGCTTCCGGCAGGTCCTGGCTCAGAGTCACAGCTTTTTGAGCCGACTGCTCAGCTTTGTCGTCGTAACCCAAACTGCTGTAGGTCTGGGCCAGGCGGGAGAAGGCCAGCGCAAATGCGGGATCGGCGACGGTTGCAGCCTCGAACTGTTTCTGTGCATCCAGGTTCTTTCCGTCGCGCTGCAATCCGATTCCCAGGTTATAGGCGCGCAACGCGTCCACCGATTGCGAGACCGGTTGGAAGGAATTGGCCTTCAATTCCTTGAGCACATCGTCGGGGAGCGCGAGCTTCTGGCGAATCGATTCCGCCAGGCGATCGATGGCGCCGGGAATTTCCTTTTCACTGGGGACATCAACCTTCAACGAGACCGTGCGGTCGTTCTTGATGTCCTGCACCGTGGCGTCGATGCGAATCTGATCGCCGAACTTGGCGTACTGCCCCCACACCACCCGGTCGGCATTGCTGAAATCGGCCACCCGGCGGATGACCGTGGGATCGAGCACGGTGGCGGGAGCGATGCGCAGATCGGTCAATATCTGATGCAGAACGTTGGGACTGACGGTGCGCAGCTGGGACGACTGGCCCACATCCGTGCTCAGCATTTCAGCCACACTCGGACCGAGCCAGTCCAGGCTGGCATCGCCGGATGCGTTGCGAAAGGGCAGAATGGCCAACGAAACTAACGGTCCAGACGCGGTGTGTACGGGCGTCGTATTGAAAAGTTTGTCGCGGTACAGGAATCCGACGATCACCAGTACCAACGCAGCTACGGCGACACCGATCCAGTGCCAGGGAACGGTTTGTCCCCAGGGGCGCGAACTGGTGGGGAAATTCAGGGTCGCGGCCGCGCGGCCGCCCTGGTAAGCGTCCAGATCGGCGAGAATTTCCGCCGAACTCTGGTAACGCAGATTTACGTCGGGCTCCATGCACTTGCTGACGATATTGCTGAGTGCGGCTGGGATGGTGTTGTCGTGGCTCGATACGGGAGCGGCCCGTTCCTGGGTGCGCTTGAGCAGACTCGCCACCACGCTGTCCGCCTTGTATGGCATCCTGCCGGTCAGCAATTCATAAAAGATCAGGCCCATAGCAAACAGATCGGAGCGCTGATCCAGATCTTTTCCCAAGGCCTGCTCGGGTGACATGTAGTCCATCGTGCCGACCAAGGCGCCGGTCTGGGTCATGCCGTCGCCTTCGAGGGTGCGAGCCAGGCCGAAATCCATCACCAGAATCCGGCCGGTCTTGTCGCGCATGATGTTCTGCGGCTTCAGGTCGCGATGGATGATGCCCGCACTGTGCGCGGCTTCCAGTGCGCGGCAGGTCTGCTGCATGATCTCTACCGCTTCCAGGGGAGCAATTCTTCCCTTCTCCTGCATCAGGCCGCGCAAGTCCTGGCCTTCCACGTACTCCATGGTGATGAACTTCATGCCGTCGGCTTCGCTCAGGTCGTAGATCCGGATGACGTTTTTGTGGGTGACCTGGGTGGCCAGAAGCAGTTCCTGCTTGAAGCGATCGATGATGGCCTGGTTGCCGGCCAAGTCGGGCCGGATCACTTTCAGAGCCACCATGCGATTCAGCTCGATGTCGCGCGCCTTGTAGACCGCGCCCATGCCACCTTCGCCAAGGATTTGCAGGACTTCATAACGCTGTCCCAGGAGCTGGCCGGGTTCCAACATGGAGACGTTCTTCTGGACTCTGGGTTGAACTCGCGGAGCCGCCCTTCCTGGGGAGGGAGTAACGCCCTCGACCATAGTGGGAGAGTCCGGGCCAAGATCCACCATGGTTGGAGAATCGGGAGAGTTGCTGCCCGGAATGTCCACCATGGTCGGAGAATCGGAGGAAGGGACGGGTGTGCCCGGACCGGGGATATCGATCAGGGTTGGGGAGTCCGAGGGAGAATTTGTGCCGGGAGAAGAGCTGTCGCCCTTGGACGGAGTACGCAGGGCCGCTCCACCTTCGCCAGCGTCTGAAGGCTTTCCATCGGGGCGGCCTCGGGAGGACTCATCCATCACAGGTCTCGGACACTGCTCTCAGGCTGTACCGGGCCGTGGCGGGGAACGGAAAGTTCTAACGGGAACCCCGGGGTTCGCGCACACCAGCCCTACTCGCGTACCCGTGGGGGCGGCGGCCCGCGAGTTGACCAGTATATAACGGAGATTCGCCACTGTCAGCCGCAGGTCACCGGGAAGTGAACACTTTCGTTCCCCGGAATATGTGCGGGATGGGCGTCCACGGCCGTCGGGAAATGCCCATCCTGGACGGGCGGGGCGCCCGGCCTCCATTATTTTAGGCTCGGGCATATATCATGGGGAGCCGATTATGCGGACCGTCGCCGTCATCCCTGCCCGTCTCGCCTCCACGCGCATGCCCCGCAAAGCGCTGCGTGAGATTGCCGGAAAACCGCTGATCGGCCGAGTTTACGAAGCCGTCGACGAGTCGCGATTGCTCGACGATGTAATTGTTGCCACCGATTCCGACGAGATCATGGAGGTCTGCCACCGCCATGGCTGGAAGGCGCAAATGACCTCCGCCGCGCACCGCAGTGGCACGGAACGGGTGCATGAAATCTCACAATCGGTGGCGGCCGATATCTACGTGAATGTCCAGGGGGATGAGCCCATGACCCGGGCGGAGCACATCGCCTCGTTGATCGAGGTGATGCAAGATCCGGCGGTGCAGGTGGGAACGCTGATGACTCGAGCTGCGCCCGCCGACATCGACAATCCGAGCGCGGTCAAAGTGGTTACGGATTCAGGTCGACGAGCCTTGTACTTCTCCCGCGCCACCATTCCCTACGATCGCGATCGCTCCGGATCGAAGTATTTTAAGCACCTCGGATTTTACGCGTATCGTAAGCCGGCGCTGGATCGCTTCGTTGCCCTTCCCGAGTCGTCACTGGAGCGCAGTGAGCGCCTGGAGCAGTTGCGCTTCCTGGAGAATGACATCCCGATTCATGTGGCCGAGACCTTTTACGACACGATCGGAGTGGACACCGAAGAAGACTTGCTCCGAGTGGAAGAAATTCTCGGCTCACGCCGCTAGCATTCTCGCGTGAGCTTTAGAACCGATCCGGGCGGTTGCGCATGGCTTTGTGAATCTTCTTCCACTTCTCCTTATCCTGCCGCGCCACCGCGGGATTCGCTTTGCGCTCCTGAAAATGAAGCTCGGCCAATAGCTTGCGGTAGTTTTCCAGCCGCTCGAGGGACAGTGCGCCCTGCCGCACTGCTGCCGCGACCGCGCATCCCGGCTCACCATGATGTCCGCAATCCCGGAATCTGCAGTCACGAGACAGCGTGGCGATATCCTGAAAGGCCTGCGCCGCGCCCTCCTCATGGTCCAGGAGTTGGAGTTCCCGCATGCCCGGCGTGTCGATGAGGATACCTTCGCCCCGAAGGAAGATCATCTGACGCGACGTGGTGGTGTGCTGTCCCCGATCGTCGTGTTCGCGCACCGCCTGGACGCGCAGGGACGCGTCTGCCAGACGATTGATGATGGTGGACTTGCCGACGCCAGACGAGCCCACAAACGCAGCCGTGGTTCCCTGCGTCAGATACGAGCGCACGGATTCGAGGCCGGTCTTCTCCAGCGCGCTCAGCAGGTGCACGGGAGCGCCCAAAGCGATGGCCTCTACATTCACGACACACGCCGCGGGGTTGGGACAGAGGTCCGCTTTGTTGAGCAGAACCACGGGGCGGGCGCCGCTGTCCCAGACAATCGTGAGATAGCGCTCGATGCGCCGCAGATTGAACTCGCGATCCAGCGCACTGACCACGAATACGGTATCCAGATTGGTGGCGACGATCTGTTCGCTCATTTCGCGCCCGGCAACTTTGCGGGCCAGCTTGGTTCTGCGCGGCAGCACATGCTCGATTCGTGCCCGGCCTTCTTTCGAGCGCGGCATGATTGCCACCCAGTCTCCGACTGCGGGAAAGTCTTCCCTGCAGGCGGCCTGATGTTGTAGTTTGCCCGCGATTTCCGCCAGGTGCTCGGCCTTGGCTGACCTGACGCGATAAAAGCCCTTGAATTCTTCAACGACTCTTGCTGGCCAAAGCCCGCTACGGTTGAACTCCTCAAAGTGACTTTCGAAAAACGAGTTCCAGCCTAGATCCTTCAGTTCGGCTGTGATCTCCATGCCAAGAAGCTCCTTGCTCAGGGGACCGTCTCATGGTCCGGTAGCTCGCGATGCGCGTAGACGAGGACTCAGCCTCCGGCAAATACGACGGCCGGCTGCGTCAAAGTGGGAGCGATGTGGCGGAAGAAAGCTACCTAGGCGGACAAGGCAGAGGCAGACCTATGCTTCCGCGGGAACATGGCAGACATAGGCGCCTCCAAAGGTGATTTGGTCCCGACCGCAGGCCAGAACAGAAAACAAGATATGGCCGGAATGGGAACCCGTCAAGCCGAAATATGAGCTCGAAAGCCCTCGCTCGGGCCTACATTTTAGGATTGGAAGTTGCGGGCCGCGGCCACGCGGCGTGAGATTGAAGGGTGCGAATGGAAAAACCATTCGACCCAGGCTGCCGGAGAACGTTCTGCCAGATTCTGCTCCGCCAGTTTGTTCATCGCAGTAATAAAAGGCTGGACCGTTGGGATGGAACGGAAAGCGTAGCGGTCAGCCTGGCGCTCGTTAAATCGTGAATAGGCGTTGAGCAGAGGCAATACCATGAACGAGAGCGTGGTCGCGACCAGCATCAACAGGGGGAGATTCGCGAAGTCGGACATAGTCTCGAACATGTGCTGCTTGTCCACAGCGTAGTGCAGAACCCAGTTGGCCGCCCAGAACCCCACAAACGTGATTCCCGCCTGCATCAGAATGCTTTTGAAAATGTGCCGATGCACGTGGTGGCCGAGTTCATGGGCCAGTACGGCTTCGATCTCGTCCGTCGAGTAATTCGCCAGCAGGGTATCGGCGAGAATGATGCGGCGGGTATTGCCCAAGCCGGTGAGGGCTGCATTTGCCTTCTTACTTTTTTCGGAGAGCTTCCATTGGTAGACCCCGCGGATGCGGGTTCCAGCACGCTCGCCTAGTCGCACCAGGCGTTCTTTCAATTCTTCATTCTCCAGCGGCGCAAATTTGTAGAAAATCGGAAACAGCACCACCGGGGCCAGTTGCGCCAGCAGCACGAACAATCCCAGGAAGGCGGTCCACGCAATCAGCCACCAGTGCTGCGGCGCCTCGCGCATGATGAAGTACAGCAACTCGGCGATGATGCCCGCCATGACGAGTCCCACCAGAAAGCCTTTGGTCTCATCCCACAACCACGCGCGCAGCCGCATATTGGAAAGCTGATAGCGGTGTTCGAGACGAAAACTGTAATAGTCGAGTCCAAGTCCGATAATTTTCGCCACTACCATGAGCATGAGAACGTAGAGAAACAGAGCCAGGCCGTAGTGCTGGAAGGTAGCTTCGTAGGCGATATCGCGAAGCGCCCCACTCCATCCGGTCGCGAGCAGCACAACCATGAGGACGAGTCCGAGCAGAAAATCAGCGACACCAAGCCAGCGCCGGATGCGGTTGTAACGGCGCGCCTGCGGCGAGTCGGCAGGAATCGGAACGGTGGCGGCGGCTGAGACCATTGTTGCCTGCCTAATTATCGTATCGCCAGAAACCAAATGCGAGACCCGGAAGGCCAATGATTATCGTGTCTTCCGCGTAGTCGAGGAATTGTCCTCAGGAACCGGCAGCCCGGACAAACGCCTCCGCAGTGGAGAGAATATCGCCCACCAGTTCGGGCGAAGCTGCTTCGCAGTAGACACGCAAAAGCGGCTCGGTACCGGACATCCGAAACAGCACCCAGGGCACAGCTCCGTTGCCGTTTGCGGGGGCGTCACGGGAAATGTCCAGGAAGAACTTAATTCCGTCGAGCCCTTCCTTCTTTTTGATGGAATATCGCCCCAGATGGTTGGTCTGATCGGAGCTCGCGCGCTGGATCGCGCTTCGTTTCATTTCATCTGTGATATGCAGATCGCGGCGTCCGTAATAATGCGGACCGTAATCGCGCTGCAGATCCGCCACCAGTTGTCCCAGCGGCTTTTGTTCCTCCGCCATGACGTTGGCGAGCAGCAGGCAGTTCAGTGTGCCGTCGCGCTCCGGCAGATAGCGGGAGTAACCGATTCCGCCGGACTCCTCGCCGCCCACCACAATTTCGTGCTCCATCATCAGGTCGGCGATGTACTTGAATCCGATGGGACACTCAATCAATTTACGCCCGTAGCGGGCGGCGATGCGATCCACCATCCCAGTCGTATTGAAGGCGCGGACCACGTCTCCCGTCCATTTCTTCCGCTCCAGAACCCAGCGCAGCAGGACAGCAAAACATTTGTGCGAATCGACAAAACTGCCGTCTTCGGTAATCGCGCCGATACGGTCGGCATCGCCGTCGACGGCCAGTCCGGCATGGCACTTTTCCCTCAGCACAGTCTGGCGCAGCATTTCGATGTGCGGTTCAATAGGCTCGGGATTGATCCCCGGAAATAATGGATTCAACTCCTGGCGGATAGGAACGTACTGGATGGCGTGCTTCTGAAAGATTCCAGTTAACACGCCGCGTCCCGAACCGTACATTGAATCCACGGCGAAGCGGAAGTTGGCTTTGGCAATGAGATTGAGATCGGCAAACAGGCTGATGGCTTCTGCGTACGCCGGCTTCAGGTCGACTTCCTGCATGGCGGCCGGTTTGCCTTTTGGCATGGAGCCGGCAGCGACTTCCTGTTCGATCACTTTCATGATCGCCGGAGTAGCTGACCCGCCAAATTTCGATTTGAACTTTACGCCGTTCCAGTTCCACGGATTGTGGCTGGAGGTTACGACAATTCCGCCGGCCGCGCCCTGGCTTTTTACCGCCAGAGAAACCGCGGGGGTGGGAGTGGAGTCCGAGGTGATCTGTACGGGAATGCCCGCGCCGGCAATGATCTCAGCCGCGATTCGTGCGGCTTGCCGCGAGAGAAAGCGTGTGTCATAGCCGACCACGATCCCGCGGCTCGCATCCTCGTGCCGCAACACGTAAGCCGCAATCCCGCCCGCGACACGACGGACGTTTTCGAAGGTGAAGTCGTCCGCGATGAGGCCGCGCCAGCCGTCGGTGCCAAATTTGATATCGGTCATTAGTCGTCAGTCTTCAGTCGTCAGCAAGATTTCACTGTCGCCAAAACAATCAGCCGCCTTGCGCTTCGGCTGATGACTGACGACCGAAGACTGACGACTGCTAAACCAGATTACGCAGTTTTTTCTCGTCCAGATATTTCACCACTTTACCCACATCCTGCGCTTGATCGCGGGTGGTGATCAGCAGCGCATCTTCGGTCTCGACCACGACCAAGTTGCTGACGCCAAGTGCCGCCACAAATTTGCCCGGCGCATGAATGTAGTTCCCCTGCGCGTTGAGCGTGAACCATCCTTCGCCCGCGATCAGGTTGTCATCTTTAGGGCGGCTCTTGCCCACATGATGTTCGTGCAAAGCAGTCCACGAGCCGAGGTCATTCCATCCGAAATCCGCGGGAAGACAAATGATGTTGGAATCCTGCTCGCCGCGGCCGGAACGCGGCTCGAGCACGGCATAGTCGATGCTGATGTTTTCGCACTTCGGATAGAGCCGGGAAAAGGTCGCAGCAAATTTACGTGTGCCGAATGCGGCCGCAATCTGTTGCAGCAATGCCGCCGTCCTAGGCAAGTGTTCCGTGAGCGCCTTGGCGAGCGTGCGGGCGCTCCATAGGAACATGCCACTGTTCCAGAAATAAGTTCCTGCTTTTACGAACTCGGCAGCCTGCTGGGCATCGGGCTTTTCCGTAAAGCGGCGCACACGCAGCGCGCCATCCTCAAAAGACGAACCGGCTTCGATGTAACCGTAGCCCGTCTCCGCGCGCGTGGGACGGATGCCAAGCACAACGATATTTTCTCCCGTGGCGGCAATTTCGATCCCGTGCTTCAGCACGTCACGATATCGCTTTTCGTCGCCCATCACATGGTCGGAGGGAAACAGACCGATGACCGCATCGGGATTGGCGTTCATCAGAATAAACGCAGCCAACCCGATGGCCGGCGCGGTGTTGCGCGCGGCGGGTTCGGCCAGAATTTGTTTCGGCACGAGCCGCGGGAGCTGGCGAATGATCTCGCGCTGCAAATGCTCATTGGTGATGACCCAGAAACGGGCCGGCGACGCCAGCGGCAGCAGCCGCGCCACAGTCTGCTGGATCATGGTCTGCTTGCCATCGAGCGCCAGCAATTGCTTGGCACGACGTTGCCGGCTCAGCGGCCAGAAGCGGGTTCCACGGCCGCCGGCGAGAATCACGGGATGGAAATTTGTTTTAGCCACGACGCATGCAGTGAAAATTTCAGATCGAATCGCCACACTTACTTCTTACATTCTTGTTTCGGGCTCCGGAACCGACGCGCCAGGGACCGAGGCCTTGAGGAACTCCACCGACCACTGCGGTCTCACCTGAAATTCGCTCACCGCCGCTGGCACTACTACGGCGTCGCCCCTGGCCAGTGTAACGGGATTCGATCCGGGAGCTTCGACGATTCCGCAACCCTCCACCGCCACCAGAATTTGGACTGAACTTTTCCCGCCTTCGTCCCGGGTCTTGAACGAGTTCGGCTCTTTGAGTTCGAACATGTCGACCACGAAATAGGGCGACGCAATCAGGGGCGAGCGGCGATTGGCTTTTCCATTAAGATTCGAAGGCGCGGGACGAACGACTTTTCCCGACCTAGTCTTCTCTTTGATCACAGCCAGGCCTTCCTTCAGATGCAATTCGCGCGGCCGCCCGTAATCGTAGAGACGATACGTGGTGTCAGACTGCTGCTGCGTTTCCAGCATGATCGATCCGGGACCCAGGGTGTGCACCGTCCCGCCGGTGACATAAATCATCTCGCCGGCGTAGACGTTAATCCAGTTCAACAGTTCCTCCGCGCGCTTTTGTTCAATAGAGCGCGCGAATTGTTCACGGGTAACTCCAGGCTTGAGTCCCAGTGCAATCTGCGCGCCCGGCCGGGCTTGCGCCACATACCAGCATTCAGTCTTTCCGCTCGGCAGTCCCACCCGGCGGGCGGCTTCGTCATCCGGGTGCACTTGCACCGACAGTTTCTCGTGGGGAAAAAGGAATTTCAGCAGCAGAGGAAAGCGGTTGGCATCGGGCGCGGCGTCGCCCACCAGTTCACGACCGTACTTCGCACTCAGATCGGCCAGCGTATGTCCGCTCAGGGGACCGTTGGCTACTTTGCCAGCGTCGCCGGTCAGCCAAGCTTCGCCAATTTTCTCCTCGAACCTGTGGTTGGGGTAGATCGGCGAAAGATCAATCGTGCCCCAGGGCCGTGGATCGAAAGCCGGTTGCATCGAAAATGGATAAAGGGCGCTCACGCAGCATGCAGGCGGAACAGCAACTCAGGCGCACGCCCGAGCATTGGTTGCGAGTTGTCTTACAAAGCCGCGAGGAACTTGCGCATGCGCTCCAGTCCACGGTCGAGCTCAGTTACGGATGTAGCATAGGAGACCCGAATGTGTTCGCGTGTACCGAAGCCTTCACCGGGCACTGTCGCCACATGTGCTTCGCGCAGCAACCGGCCGGCGAGATCGGAAGCCGATTGGATGCCGCCGCGGCCGATGAACGACGAAATATTGGGGTAAGCATAGAACGCGCCCTCGGGCAGCGTGCATTGCACGCCGGGGATGGAACGCAGCCCCCTGACCACGTGGTCGCGCAGCTTGATGTATTCGAGACGCATATCTTCCACGCACTGTTGCGGACCGTTCAAAGCCGCCACTGCTGCCTTCTGCACGATGGAAGTCGGATTCGAAGTGGATTGACTCTGCAGCTTCTGCATGGCCGAGATCACGGCAGCGGGTCCTAACGCATAGCCCAGCCGCCAGCCCGTCATCGCATAAGTCTTCGACAGTGAACCAATGATGAGCATGCGCTCGCGGAAGTCGCGCAGCGATCCTACCGAGAACTGTTCGCCGGTGTAATTCAAATACACATAGCACTCGTCGGACAGCACCCAGATGCCGCGTTCCGCCGCCAGTTGCACAACTGCCTTCAAATCTTTCGGCGACATGACTGCGCCTGAGGGATTCGATGGCGAATTCAAAATAATCATCTTCGTACGCGGAGTCACCAGGCGCTCGATCATCTCTGCGGTCACCCGGAAGCCCTGACTTTCGTCAGCCTGCAACAGCACACAATTTCCGCCGGCGTAGCGCACGATGTCCTTGAACGACACCCAGTAGGGCACGGGCAGGATGACTTCATCGCCGTGATCGACCAACACCTGGATGGCATTGAACAAGGCATGCTTGCCTCCGACCGAGGCCATGGTTTCTTCGCGGCGGTAGTCGGAATGGAAATCCGCGGCATGGCGCCGCACGATGGCGTCGCGAAGTTCAGCCGTGCCGCCGACGGCGGTGTACTTCGAGAAATTATTCTGGATGGCGGCGATGGCGGCATCCTTGACGTGCTGAGGCGTGGAAAAATGCGGTTCGCCGGCGCCGAAATCCACTACGTCAATGCCTTGCTGGCGGAGCTTGTCGGCTTCGGCAACCACGGCCATGGTGGCGGAAGGCTCGATGCGGTTGATTCGTTCCGTAAGTTTTAGCGCTGGGGTCGCTTCCGTAACTGGAGTCATGCTCGTTTTCCTGTTCTTTTTTCTGCCACTGGTCTTGCATCCTTCAGCTTGATTGCCGGATCGAGTTTCTCCCGCAACCGGCGTTCCACCATTTCCGGCACCAGGCCCTGGATCGATCCGCCGAGTTTTGCCACCTCGCGTACCAGCCGTGAGCTTAAGTACGAGTACTGTTCCGCGGGCATCATGAAAACCGTTTCAAGGTCGGGCTGCAGTTTCCGGTTCATCATGGCCATCTGCAGCTCGTATTCATAATCGCTGAGAGCGCGAATTCCGCGCAACACGGCACTGGCCTTGACCCGGGCCGCGTAGTCCACGGTCAGGCCGTCGAAGACATCGACCTGAACGTTTTTGAAGTCCGCGGTCAAAGCCTCCAACATGGCACGGCGTTCACCCAGACTGAACAACGGGTTCTTGTCCGGATTACGCAGGATCGCGACAATCAACTCATCGAAAATCTTGCTGCCCCGTTCAATCAGATCCAGGTGCCCGTTGGTCGGCGGATCAAACGAGCCGGGATAGATGGCGATGACCTTCTTCAAGCGTCCTCGATTTTCCTGACGGACAACAGGCAGGCTAGGGTTAAAGAAGATTCTATGCGGCAGGGATGGGGATGGCAATTCCTTTGCGGTGGAATTATGCGTTCGGCAAACCAAGTGCGGCGTGCTTTGTGGCCGCAATTCCTTCCTTTACTCCGTAATACACGATCAGCACAGCAGCGAGCGGGTCCGCCCACCAGAAGCCCAACGCGGCGTTGAGGACGATGCCGAACAGCACCGCCATTGCCAGATACGCGTCAAGCAACGTGACCTTCGCTTCGGTGAGCAAAACTCGGCTGGAGAGTTGTGTGCCTACTCTTCTCTTAGCGAGGGATAGTACTAACATCGCCGCCACGGTCAAACTCAGCCAGATGATGCCTGGTAACGACGCCGTGGGGTGCGCTTTCACTATCAGCATGCGGACGATTTGCGCCGCGATGTAAACGGCTAAAGCGAAGAATGCTAGCCCGATGATACGCAGGGCCCGTTGCTCACGGTGTTGTGATATGCCTTTGAATTGCCAAACGACCGTGAGCGATGCCAGGATCTCAATGAGAGAGTCCAATCCGAATCCGGCGAGAGCGACCGAATGGGCGGCGATCGCAGCCGTTGTTAACACTGCCGCTGCGACAACGTTCCAACCGACCGTCGTGTATTGCAACCACAGTGCTCGATTCAACAGCGACAGGCGACCGCTTTGATCGCTCACCTGCCTCCCCTTTTTTCGGTTTCGGGTATTGCCGCTAGCTTCAGGTCCCGTCTAACGCCGCGCCGCCGGAACCTTCGTAGCCTCCGGTACCGCGCTCGGCATGGTGGTGACGCGAGCACCGGCGGAAATCCCCGGAGCTGCAGCCGCTGCCTGCGCCACCGCGGCAGGTTGCGGCGCCGGGGTAGTCAATCCCAGATGCTTGCGCACTTCAGCTTCCAGCTTGACGAAGGTTTCGACGTTGTCTTTCAAGAATTGGCGCGCATTTTCGCGGCCTTGGCCGATGCGCTCGCCTTTGTAGCTGTACCAGGCGCCGGATTTTTCCAGCAGATTGTTATTTACCGCCAGATCGATCAGATCGCCCTCGCGTGAAATGCCTTCGCCATACATGATGTCGAACTCAGCCTCGCGGAAGGGTGCGGCGACTTTGTTCTTCACCACTTTGACTTTGGTGCGCGACCCAGTCATCACGTCGCCCTCTTTAATCGCAGCGATGCGGCGGATATCCACGCGCACTGAGGAATAGAACTTCAGCGCGCGGCCGCCGGTGGTGGTTTCCGGATTGCCGAACATGACCCCGATTTTTTCGCGGATCTGGTTAATGAAAATAAGGCAGGTTCGCGACTTGGAAACTGTTCCCGTCAACTTGCGCAGGGCCTGCGACATGAGCCGAGCCTGCAGGCCCATGTGGCTGTCGCCCATTTCGCCGTCGAGTTCGGCCTTGGGGACGAGCGCGGCCACCGAATCCACGACCAGCACATCGATCGCACCGGAGCGCACCAGCGCTTCGGTGATCTCAAGCGCCTGTTCGCCGTAGTCGGGCTGCGAGACCAGGAGGTTGTCGACGTCCACGCCGAGCTTCTTGGCATAGCCAGGATCGAGCGCGTGTTCGGCATCGACAAATGCCGCCATGCCGCCGGTCTTTTGAGCCTGCGCTACCACTTGCAGCGCGATAGTGGTTTTGCCGGAAGACTCCGGCCCGAAGATTTCGACAACGCGGCCGCGTGGAAATCCGCCTACGCCCAGCGCCGCGTCGAAGGAGATGGCGCCAGTGGGAATGACGGCGATGGGGACGATCTCCTTCGATCCCAATCGCATGATGGAGCCTTTGCCAAACTGCTTTTCAATTTGCGCGAACGCCAGATCGATTGCTTTGCCCCGTTCGTCAGCCATAAGAATGCGGCTCCTTTTGAGTTATGAAGAATGTAGAAGGTGTCGAAGGGCGGATTATACAATGATATCGAAGCGAAGAAAAGGCGAATTTACGCTCGCAGTGGTGGAAAAGTTCCAAAACAGAACCACGATAGAGACTAGGCGATGCGCACTCAGGCCGGCCGCTGTTGTCTTTTCTTCTCGGCGATGGACGCTACCGATGCGGCTTTCCGGCGAGCCGCGACTCTTAGTCTTGCCGGATTCTCCGCGGTGGTCACAAAAATTGGACGGTAGTGGCGACGCATGCATACATGACATCGCACCAGCCGAAGCAGGAACAGGGACGATAGCGCCTGCCTCAAAAACGACGAAGAGGAGCCGTAGATCCTGGAGCAGCCGCAATATGGGCAATTCTTGAAGGAAATTCGTCGCATGTTTTCATTTTCGCGCGCGCAACTGCTCTACACTGCTTGGATGCCGTTCCCGCTTCCAGAGGTTTGCGAGCTTTGCGAGGTTTTTCCTATATCCCGGACCACTTCGCCGCCCTTGTCAGCAGCTTGTATCTCATAGATAAATAATATTTTAAGAGCGGCGGGGTGGCTTAGTCCGGGATCGAACAACGGCCGGTCGCGAAGCAGCATCTGAAGCAGACGAGAACAGCAGCTCCGGGGGGAGAGGCTGGTTCAACGGCGCTCCGGCTTAACCGAGCCGGCAGCGCTTTTGTTTTTTGCACGGCATTGCAGAAGAACCCGTTGTGGCGGTCGACGGGCGATTCTTCGGACGAATCTCGGAGACGCGAATCTGCCATTGCAAGCCGGTTCGAAGGCTACGCTTTGGGACGCGGGAAATCTTCGACGTGCGATTCCCCTTTGCGTCCGAAATAAATCACTTTTTTCCCGGCTATGAATACCCAGTAGGCGATCGTTCCAGCGGCAGTCGCCCGCTGAAGAAACTCCGGGTAGCGAATCTGGTCAGCCTGTGCCGCGCGGATGGCGCTCACGAGGTCTGGGTCCGAAAAATCCTGCGCAATGTTCGTCGCCGGGGAGATCATCTTCTCCGCATGAGCTTCGCCATTCGACAAGTAGAACGTATCAACGCGACGGGCCAGATCGACGAAGTAGGACTCGACTCCGGCGCCAGTGAGTGCCGCGACCACTTGAGGGAAGGTAAGTTTTCCGGCCTCTGATTCGTGAAGAGTGTTGCGTAAAACTTCAGTGTTCATAGTTGCTTTCACTCCGTTGGGATTTTTGTAAGACCGTGTACCCGAACCAGCTTTTTCAGGACGCGCAGAAGTGCTTCCCTTTCTCCGAGGTGGAGGGCAGAGAAAAATTGCTCGTCGTTTTCATCCGCTGCTGCGGCCAGAGTGGGAACTAGCCGGCGGCCTGACGGCGAGAGTGCAATGCTCTGGAATCGGCGGTCGTCGTGACTGAACTCGCGTTTGACCAGTTTCTTATCCACCAGGCGATCGACCAGCTTCGAAACAGCTCCCCTGGTCAGCCCTGTGGTCTCGGCCAGGTTGCTGGGCGCCATGCGTTCCCGGTCAAACATCTGGCGCAGCAAGACCCACTCGGCGACCGTGACGTGGAAAGCCGACAGTTTGCGAGCGAAGGCATAAGAGACGTGATTGGAAACGAAGCGGAGCCAGTATCCGGCATGGCTCTGCAAGCCAGCGATGGTCGTTGCGTCTGGTTGGACTTTGGCCATTTGGTTTCCTGACTGGGCCATAATAGTTTACTAGGAAACTATTTGTCAACTCCGTCTTCTTATCCTTCCGAGCGCTAACCGTGAAGAGGTGGTCTGGTCACGGAAGTACGGTGGAAGAGTTCGTGCGTGCAACAAATACCAGGAGCATAATGGTCCGATGGGGAGGGCCTATGACAGATGGACACTCGATGGGTGCTCCCGTGATGGGACGGGGAGAGCGATGGTTGCACGTGGTGCCGGCGCTGGCCGTGGGCTCGGCATTCTTTGCCTTATGGTTCTGGCTGCTGCCGGGCTGGCTCGGCTTTCGCGTTGAAACTGCCGGCGCGGCACGCTGGCGATGGCTGGCAGCGATTCCTGCCGTGTTGGGATTTGCCGTGGCGCTGCGCTGTGTCTGGGACTTCGGTTGGACTGGCGGCGGAACCCCTGCCCCGATGGCTCCTCCCAAACGTCTCGTGGTGGTGGGGTTCTACCGTTATGTGCGGAACCCTATGTATGTGGGTTTCGCCGCCGGGTGGATCGGTCTGTGGATCGTCTTCGGACACGCCGATGTGCGCATGATCGCTGCCGTGGCAGCGGTTGCCCTGGGGGTCCATCTGTTTGTCTTGCTGTACGAAGAGCCCACATTGCGCGGCAAATTCGGCGCGGATTACGAAGCATATTGCAGGAATGTGCGGCGCTGGTGGCCCCGTCTGCAGGGCTGGAACCAGCCCTAACTCCCTGCAGGCAAGAGCTCATCCATCCCATGCCACGGCGGCTAAATTTTTCTGTGCCGGGGCCCTGCAAGTCGTAGTAACATGCGCCGCATCAGGGCTGCCTGGCAGCCTGGGACGCCTGGACGCGTCTCGTTCCACCTTGTTCGTGGAGGGTTCATGCAGAATCGAGTCCTTGGGAATTCGGCCACTTCCAGTTCACAAACCGCCGCCACGCGTCACGAAGGGCGCAATGTTTGGGTTCTGACCGCTTACGCGGTTTCGGGCCTGGCGCTGTTCGGCGTGCTGATCTACTACGTTTCGGCTTACATCGCGCAATAGTCTGCGATTGTTTTCGGCGGTTCTTGGTGGATGACCGCATGATGCCACCGCTTGGGTAAGTTCTGTTTACCCGTTTTCACCGCGCGGAATCGGCTCGCTTGAGCCTGCTTCATGGATCCGCATTTTGCCGGCGCACTGATTTCCCCAGCCGCGACCGTGCTACAATCGCCGCTTGCCGGGTCGCGACGCCGGGCAAATTCCCCACTTAACTGAGACGAACGACTCCCGTGGCCCATGATCCCTCGAAGACCGCTGTCACCTACGCCGACGCGGGTGTCGATATAGACCGGGCCAATCGCACCAAGAAGCGGATCAAGTATCTCGCCCACAAGACTTTCACCCGCAGCGTCCTGAGCGAAATCGGCGGTTTTGGCGGCTTGTTTGCCGTGGATAAGGCAAAGTGGGTCGACCCGATCCTGGTCTCAAGCGTCGACGGCGTAGGCACGAAGCTCAAAATCGCCTTCGAGATGGATGTCCACCACACCATCGGCGCCGACCTGGTCAATCACTGCGTCAATGACATCGCGGTGCAAGGCGCTACGCCACTCTTTTTTATGGACTACCTGGCCGCCGGACGGATCGAGCCCGAAGTCATCGAGAAGGTCATTGAAGGCCTGGCCGAAGCCTGCAAGCACAACGGCTGTGCCCTGATCGGTGGAGAGACTGCCGAGATGCCGGGGTTCTACCCCGACGGCGAATACGATCTGGCCGGCTTCATTGTCGGTGCGGTAGAGCGCGAGCGCATCATCACTGGCAAAACGGTAGAAGTCGGCGACGTCATCTTGGGCTTGGCCTCGAACGGCCTGCATACCAACGGCTATGCCTTGGCCCGCAAGCTGCTATTCGAGGTCGGCAAGTACACCCTGGATTCCTACGTAAACGAGCTCAAGGGAAAAGTCGGCAACGAACTTCTGCGCACCCACAAGAGCTACTGGCCGGCGATCAAGCGCCTGGTGGACGGTGAATGCGTCTCGGCCATGGCTCACATCACCGGCGGCGGAATCACGGAGAATCTGCCGCGCGTCCTGCCCCGGGGCGTGGCCGCTGTCATCGAAATGGGTTCCTGGCAAGTTCCGCCGATCTTCGAACACTTGCAGCAGCTAGGCAATGTCCCGCAGGACGAAATGCTGCGCACCTTCAACATGGGCCTGGGAATGCTGCTGGTCGTTCCATCAAAGAAGTTCAAGAAAGCCCAAACCGTGCTGGAGCGCGCGGGAGAAAAAGCCTTCACTGTGGGCCGCATTGTGAAGGGCGACCGCAAAGTGATGTACACCTAAGCGGCATTTCTTTCCCCAACGAAACATCGATGTGGG
Organism: Terriglobia bacterium; assembly: GCA_963822555.1. Taxonomy (GTDB): domain Bacteria; phylum Acidobacteriota; class Terriglobia; order Terriglobales; family Acidobacteriaceae; genus JAIQFF01. The sequence continues at coordinate 727,684 of CAWGHY010000001.1, read as the reverse complement.
GTGCCCCACGTCTCGCCGGTGTTGCGAGACGTGGGAGCGTACAGCGCCGATCTCAATCCTTCCTGGATGAGCATTTGACTCCCCGCGAAAGGGCGAAACCCCATAGCGCAACCACTCTGCCTCCCACCCTTCGCAAAATCGGCGAAGGATGGGGCACCCATGCGTGATTTGTCCCCGGCGAGGACAAAAGCCTTTTTTGCCTTTTCCCAGGCAATGCTCTAGTATCCGCCTGCATTTTGAGGAGGAGGAAACATGCACACGAAAAAAGTGTTCTGTTGTGGATTGGTTCTGATGCTGGGCACGATGCTTGCCGCCGTCCCGGCATCCGCTGCCGACAGTTCAGGCCTGGCGGCGCGCGCCGCCACTTGGGAGAAGGAATATAACGCCGGCAACCTGGCGGCCGTTGTGTCGCTGTACGCCAGTGATGGCTGCCGCATGCCACCCAATCAGGAAGCGGTGCACGGCAGTGATGCGATTTTAGCGCAGCTCAAGGCTGGCAAGGATCGTGGCCTGGCTAAGGTCAAGATTGCGGTCACATCCGCCGAGAGCAGCGGCGATCTGGGTTACGGCACGGGGACGTACGTGATCACTGGTGCCGACGGCTCCCATCTGGACCACGGCAAGTGGATGCTGACTTCCAAGCAGTCGAATGGGGTATGGAAGACGCAGTGCGACATCTTTAACTCGGACATGCCCTTGCCGGCCATGAATATGAAATAGCCCTTCGTGCTGGACGCGCCCGCGAGCGTCGCCAGATCTCGCGGGTGCGCCGCATTTAAGTCTCCAGCCGTTCATTCACTCTCTTGCGTGCAACCAGTTTTGCCCATTATTGGTGCACGAGCTTTGGCGGGGCCAGAGCAATCAGTGCGATCCCGACGATGATCAGCGCTGGAATGTCCCCCATCAGATGCGCGTGCTCGCTCGCATTCGTCAATGCCTGCACGGTCATGATGCCGGCGTGGACCAGGCTCGACCATGCGGTAAAAGCGATCAGGCTGCGATTCTCCGCGGGGTGTCGCGCAGCCAGCAGCAGAAACACACCCAGCGTTGCGTAAACCCCGAGAATCATCTGCTCGTATTCGGGCTGATGAGGCTGCCATCGCCATCCGCTCGGCCACAAGAACATCATGAGCGGATATACGCCGACCAGAAAGATCAAACCCACCAGTGTCAGAACAATTTTTAATGCGCGTTCCCGGTTCATGTCACCCTCCAGAACTTCGTCTTCGATTTTGAGATATGAGAGTAGACCGGGGAAGGCCCAAGAACAAGAAGGCGCATATGACTTTGTACATAGGTGATTACGCCACTAAGCCTCGAGCGCGTAGGCCGGTGGAAGGGAGCAATACTCGACTGATTCAGCGGCGCGACATCGCTTTACGGTAATCGTCGGCCGTGGTGCGGTAGCAGGGCAGCATGTCCTTCTTGTCGCTGGGGCTGAGTCCGGGGGCGTCGCCTGGGTTTTGTAAGTCGGGGTGGGGGTCGCCTTCGGGCCAGGTCATCTGAATCAGGGATTCGTCGCAGCTCCGGTCGCGGCTGACCAGCAGCTTGTAGACCTTCGAGTTGTCCACGCCATAGTCGGACAGCCGCCGTTGATAGGGCAGATAGACATAAACCAGCTTGACCAGTTCAGTCAGATTCTTGCGCAGGCGGCGTTCCGCGATGTAGACCTCGTAGTTGGAAAAATAGTTGGAGTTTGGCAAGGCCATTGCGAGGCCGATCAGGCGCAGCGGCATCTCCTCGGTGGCGGGCTCGCGCTCTGCTTCAGCCTGTTGCTTTGGAGTGTCGACGACCGGGGAGGGCGGTGGCCCCATGGCTGGCTCGCTACTCATCGCCATCTGGGTTCCCGTCGGACGTCCACCGTGGCCGGCACCGCCTTCACCTCCGAGTCCTCCAACCGAAGGAGGCGGAGGCACAGCCTGCACTCCATTCCCGGATCCCGTTCCCGAGAGTGCACCTGCGCGTTCACCCGTGCCGGAATTGCCTGCGCCCTGGAGCGACGGTGGCGGCGGCACCGCCTGAATGCCGGCGATCGACAATGATCCGCCGGATAGCGAACTACCCGACAACGCATTCCGGTGCCCGCCGGCGGCAGAGCTGCCTGCGTCCTGAACCGAGGGCGGAGGTGGCACGATATTCGAGCCGGCGCCGGAAAGCATCCCAGCGCGGCCATGAGCGAGAGTTCCGGAACCCAGTGCGGTCGGCGGAGGCGGAACCGCCCACGCGACCAGACTACCTACGGTCGCCAGAGTCGGTCCCGAAATTGTGCGCTGCTCGCCCACCGGTAACCGCGGCGAAGGCGCAACCACCGCGGATGGACCGATGTTGACGTCTCCCAAACGGCGCACCAGGGCCTGCACCACGGGTGCTGGAGCAACCACGCTCGCACCCGGCACGGTCATCGCACGTTTCGAAGAGACGACTCCCGGCTCGGGAGTGGGAGCGACACCGGAAGCTTGAGGCAGACCGAGCCGGCGAGACGTCCCTTGGCTGACGACGGGCGCCGGCGCGACGCCGGAGGCTTGCAGCAGCCCAAGCTGGCGAGATGTCGCCTGGCTGACTTCGGGTGGCGGCGCGACGATCGCAGTCGGGCCGGCGACCACAGGCAGTCGCGAGGGCCGGCTGGCCGAGGATAGCGGCATGACCGGAGGCACGAATTTCGAGGCCAGGAAATTGGGGCGCTGTGGTCCCTTTAGTTTGAGCTCAGGCGCTTTGACGGCCTCCTGAGAGCGTTCGGGCGCCACGCGAATCGAGCCTTTCCGGGCAGACGCGGCTGGCTTCCGATACACGGCACGAGGCCGGGGCGAATTGCCACGCAGCGCGGGAAACGATGCATCAGGCTTGTAGTAAGTAAGGTGAGTATTTTCGAACATGCTGCGGCGCAGAGGCTGATCTTGTGCAGTCCAGGGTTGAGACAGGATCACGACCACAATGAGCGCAATGACGTGAGCCAGCAGTGATTCCGCAAACCGTCCCCACGGAACGCTGGCCGGTAAGAAGATCTCCTGCCAGAAGGCTACCGACCAGAATTTGGGGGCTCCCGGTGGAGCGGGACGCAGTGTGTCCGCCAGATTTCTCAGGAAAACGCGATGCGCCGGTTCCAGCTCGATCAGCAGAGTCAGGCGTGGCCCGGCTTGTGGGCGAGGACTGAACTGGGGACTCGAGGAGGCGGAGGTTGAAGTCGTTTCCGGTTCGCCATCCAGCCGCTGCATGCTCGTCCAGTCATATTCGCGCTGGACACCACAGCGGCGACACACCTGGTAGTAGTGACCGTCGGCGGCTCGCAGCGGCCAAAAAAACTCGTGAATGCAGACTCCAGGCATGCAGACCTAGCGATAGTGCTTTGGGATCCGGGCAGATGCCGGAAGTCCCTATCATCTAGGCGTAGGGCGGGATTGGCTAGGTGACTTTAGTGCAGGAGGGAGTGGTGGTCGATCATTACCGCTTCAACAAATCGACCGGATCTTTTACATCGTGCACTCTTAGATATTTCGCCAATGCGGGATACTTCTTCGCCGCCGCTTCATACATGGCATAAGCCACATTGCGATAGGAGAAGTGCCCGGCGGGGCCGGTCCTCAGCTCGGAGATGTAGACAACTTCCGCGAAATCCATTTTGAACAGCGTCCGTTTGCGAAAACCGAGGGGAATGGCGTATTGCGAATTCTCCTGCGCCTCCGCGCCACCGCCGGACGCCAGTTGTTCGACTGCGCTGGCGGTCCGCTGCATGACCGCATCGTAGTTTTGCCGCACTCCGGCAGCCTCGAGTTCATCGGGCGCGTCATATCCGTGCCTGGTAGTGAATTCCTGGCCGATCTGGATGCAGCGGCGGTGGCGGTGCATGTCGCGGAAGCCGCCGATATCCATCAGGATGTCGAAGCGAAACTGCTGTCCGGCGCAGAAAGCGCGCAGCATCTCGTCGTGGCGGCCGCGATTGCGCAGCCCCAGGTCGATGATCTCGCGTCGAATCGCTTCGCCCGCCGCCTGCACCGCCTGCCGAATCTGCCGGTAAGAATAATGACTGTGCTCGTAAATAAGAGTGGACGCCAACTCGACCTCGAGCGGTTCTTCTTCCAGAAGATCGACCACCGGAGCAGGAGCAATGGGCAAGTCACCCATCAGTTCGGACGCAACCTGACGCAATGCGCGGCGGGTCTCGATTTCATATAGGTTGGGATCGGCATACTTCACCAGCGTCGGGGCCACACGGACCTCGCGCAGCAACTCCTGCTCGGCGCGCGCACCCAGCTCTGGCGAAGTGGCGCGAATCGTTTCGACTAACTCGCGAAGCGATTCCTGATTGACGTTGTAGGCCGGCGACGTGGCTGCGCGCTTCAGCAATTCTCCCAACTTCCGGATTTCCCGATGGGTATGCGACAGCAGATGCGACACCTGGCTCTCCAGCGTGCGGGCGTTGACGATCTCTCCCAGCGAAGTATTGGCGGCCAGCGGCAGCAGGTAGCGTGAAATATCGAAGGCGCGGGCGCGCAAAGTGCGCTCGTAGGCCTCCTGCTTCATTTCATCGGGCTTCGGCGTAATGCTCGCTAAATACAAGAACATGCGATCGGACAGCGATTCGTACTCCGCGAACAAAAAATCGACCGTACTTCTGTACAGATCAAAGGCTGAGTGATCTTCTCCGAAATCCGGAAGGTAATAGCCGCTCTTCTTGAAGTCCTGATAGCGGGTGGAACGCTCCTGACCGTCCCAACGCTGCTCGTCGGCGACGGCAATGGCGGCGAGAATGGAAAGGCGTTCGACGGCCAGCGCTATGTGCGCCAGATCGGCAATGGAGCGATGGCCGTACTGGAAGTAAAAGGTGTTGAGAAACTTCTCTGCCTTTTGCTGGCTGATTTCCCGCAGCGACTCCTTCATGGAGAGCGCCGACCGCGAGTACTTGGCCATGGCATAGGCCTGTATTTCAGGCTCGACGCCGTATACGGCATAGACTTCGACTGAGGGCGCGTCGCTGGGCGTGGAGTTTTCGGAAACGGGTTTTTCAACTACTTCCGACATGAGCATCCCAGACCTCGGACTCGGGCTTAGATTCGCTGGAGACCTGAAAGTTTACTGTAATCAATGATGCGCGCTAAGGAAAAGATTTGCCACCTGCAATGCCAGATTTGCCGGCACCAGGTCATCGCGGTTGCAGAGAATGATAATCGTCAGATTGTCGTCAACGAAACGCTGAATTGTGGTCCGAAAACCAACTGTCTCGCCGTAGTGCCACATGCGCGGATGATCCTGATATGGATTCAGGAACCAGCCGAAGCCGTAGGCGGCTGGACGTCCGTCGGGTTCTTGCACGCTGCCATCCGCGACTTTGACCGGAGTGATGGCGGGCTTCATCTCGGCCTCGCTCAGCAGCATGTGGTGCGCGAGCGCCCGATCCCACTTGGCCAGATCGTCGAGTGAGGAATAGACACCGCCGTCGCCCAATACGGCCGAAGTCGGACTTTGGTCTTGCTCGTGCCAGGCTCCTCCTTCATGGGTGTGGCCATAAGCGCGGTTCGCGACCGTGTTCTTGCTTTTTTCGTAGGCTACGGTTTCCTTCATGTCGAGCCGGGCGAAGATGCGCGCATGAAGAAAATCACCGAAAGGCTGGCCGGAAACTTTTTCGACCACCATAGCCAGCACGGCATAGCCGGAGTTGCTGTAATCCCACTTCGTGCCGGGAGGAAACTTCGTGGTCTTCTGTTGTTCCAGCAGCTTCAGCACGCCGGCGTCTTTAATCTGGGGAATTTCTCCCGGCGGGGTGACCGGCGCGGGCTGCGCCATCAGGTCTTCGTAATCCAGCAGGCCCGAGGTGTGGTTCAGTAGATTTCGGATAGTGATGGATTTCCCGTAAGCGGGAAAATCGGGAAAGATGTCTGTAAGACGGTCTTCGTAGTGGAGCTTACCGTCGTGTACCAGCAGCATGATCGCCATGGCCGTGAACTGCTTGGCGCATGAAGCCAAACGGAAATTAGTGTGTCCGTCAATTTTGTGGCGGGAGCGCAAGTCTGAAATGCCGTAGCCGCGCTCGAACACCGGCTCTCCGTTCTTGATGATGAGAACCGCGGCGCCGGGGGCATTGGCTGAGCTGAGCCCGTTGAAAATCTGATCGATCTGTTCCGCCGGTACTGGGTTTTCGGCGGAAGAGAACGACGCAGCGAGCAGGCACGTCGCGGCCAGCGGGAGCACAATCTTTGCGCACTTTGCGAGTTCTTTGCGAACTCCGCGGTTAAGATCTTTTACCGCGAAGGCCGCAAAGAACGGCCGCAAAGGTCGCAAAGAAAATCTCTCGCCTGCGTCATCTGGTTGAATTTTAATCGGCTGATTCATGGGCGAATGCCTGCCACCGCCATCATGCGTCCGGTGGCTCCCTTTTCCGCGCGATAGGAAAAGAGCAGATCGGTGCGGCATGAAGTACACAGCGGAGATACGCTGATTTTCCTGGCCGCCACCCCACTGGCAAGGAGTTGGCGGCGGTTGGCTTCCGCCAGATCGAGGAAAATCTTTTTCGGCAGCTCGCTGTGGCCGGGAGCCCGGGCCGTCAGAAACAACAGCGGATACTTTTCCCGGACCGGATCCGACTCCTCGACTTCACGGAATAGTTTGCTGCCGTACTCGAACTGGGATTCGAACTGGGTGCGCACTTCGGGACCGACGCTGTAACAGCAACCATGAACGCCCGGACCGATCGCCGCCTTTATATCGCGAGGCCGCGTGCCAAAGCAGCGCTGCATCTCGCCCACGCCCTTCTCTACGATGCGCTTTACGGTCCCGCGCCAGCCCGCGTGGAAGATACCTACCGCTCGACGTTTCGTATCCACCAGGATGACGGGCAGACAGTCGGCGGTCAGTATGGCAAGTAAAAGGCGAGGGGTCCGAGTGATCAGGCCGTCGCCGGTGAGCGCCGGTTCGGGAACTTCGGAGACACAATGAATGAGGTCGGAGTGAATCTGGCGGAGCGTCACCAGCGGCCATTCGCGTCCCTTTTGGAAGGCCCCAACCTGGCGAAGAAAGGCAGCGCGATTTTGCTTCACCGCCCGCTGCGAATCCTCACGTGTGAAGCCGAGGTTCAAGCTCTTTCCGCCATACGCCGTGGAAACTCCCCCAGGCCGTGTGCTGAAGCCATGAACCAGCCATGGGATCGGCGGCAGGGAAAGAACATCGGCGTGGAGAACCTTGCTTTGGGATTTCCGGAGGGTTTTCAGCGGCACCGAAACATCTTAGCAACCTATCTGTTATCTGTAATGCGGGCTGCGCAAGAAATCGGGCCTCACGGGAAATCGAGATCCGGGCCGAGCGTGCCGGCCATCGTCCGGGTATAATTCCGCGCTGCGCTTATTCAGGAGATTTAAATCAGGCAAATTTCAGGAGCATAGAATGCGTGTCCGTATTGTGACGGTTGCTTTGGTTTGTGCGCTCGCCGCCGGGACCATGGCACAGCAGAACTCGTCGAACAACCCTCCGAAACAAAATAAGACCAAAAGCACCGAGCCGGCGGCCAAGACCAACGAAGAGAAGAAGCCAAGTCAGGCCGCCGAGAAGACGGAGCCCATGCCGTCTGCGGAAGAGCAGAAGTCAACCGGCCCCAAGCCTGGCGCTGACAAGGATAAGGAAGAGTTCGATGTCTCCGAAGTTCCGCCGGTGGTGACGCATCACCAGATCACGCTCGACGGCAAATTGCTGAAGTACACCGCCACCACGGGCCGGCTGCCCATTAAGCGCGGCGACGGCAGGATCGAAGCTGAAATGTTTTTCGTGGCTTACACGCTGGATGGTCAGGACGCGGAAAAGCGTCCACTTACATTTGCCTTTAACGGCGGCCCCGGCTCCGCCACGATCTGGCTTCACATGGGAGCGCTGGGTCCGCGGCGGGCCTCGTTATTGCCTGATGGCCTTCTGCCGCCGGCTCCGTACCGCGTCACGGATAATCCCAGCACGCTGCTCGACAAGAGCGACCTGGTGCTGGTGGATGCGATCTCGACCGGATTCAGCCGGGCGGCAAATGCGGAGTTGTCCAAGAAGTTTCTGGGAGTGAAGGGCGATATTGACGCGTTCAGCGAATTCATCCGGCTGTATCTCTCGCGCTACGAGCGTTGGAGTTCCCCGCTTTTCCTCTTTGGCGAAAGTTACGGAACCACGCGCGCGGCCGGCATTGCGGGCAATCTGGCGGGTCAGGGCATTTCTTTCAACGGCATCACCCTGCTCTCGACCGCACTCAGCTTCCAGACCCTCGAGGACACCAAGAGCAACGATCAGCCTTACATCCTGCTGATCCCCAGCTTCACCATGATCGCGGGCTATCACAAGAAATTGCCGCCTGACCTGATGCAGGATATGGACAAGGCGAGGCAAGAGTCGCTGCAATGGGCTGCAACCGAATACACCCAAGCTTTGGCCAAGGGTGATTCCATTGCCCCCGACGAGCGGCAGAAAGTTCTCGACCAGATGGCGCGGTACACCGGCTTGAGTAAAGACGTGCTCGACCAGGCTAATCTGCGCATCGATGTGGAGAAGTTTACCCACTACTTGTTGCTCGATCAGAAGCTGCGGGTAGGTCGTTTGGACGGTCGGTTCACCGGGCCCGACCCGGACGGAGTGCTGGACACGCGGTTCTACGATCCGACCGAGGCCGCAGTGCTGCCGCCTTTCACATCAGTCTTCAATAATTACGTCCGCACCGAATTGGGCTACAAGACGGATATGCCGTACCAGGTGTTCCCCGCCGACGAGAATTTTTTTGAGAACTCGTGGAACTGGGGCTCCGGCATCGGGGGCTTCCCGGATACGGCAACCGCGCTGCGCCAGGCGATTGTGAAAAATCCATATCTGAAAGTGCTGGTAATGGAGGGCTACTACGATCTGGCTACGCCCTTTTATGCCGCCGACTACACCATCGACCATCTGAATCTGAGCCCGCAGTACCGGAAGAATATTTCGTTCGCTACCTATGGCGCCGGGCACATGGTGTATTTGCCCGCCGACGGGTTAAAGAAGATGAAGAGCGACGAGGCCGGGTTCATCGACAAAGCACTGGCGGGGAACTAACTTGGAACAGAGAATTTGGAACTAGAAACTGGCTGGTAAAATGCGCAGATCGAAAGAGTCCGAGAGCTTATAGGGGTCCTTCGACTGCGTATTGCGTTTCGCAAGCGAAACGCAATTCTCCGCTCAGGATGACAGGGGTTGGCGCTTATGCCATGCGGTCGCTTGTTCGTAAGCGTGAGCAACGCGCAGGACCATTGATTCTCCCCAGGGCGGCCCAATGATCTGCAGGCCGATGGGCAAGCCGCCTTCGGTGAATCCGCAGGGAACGGAAATCGCAGGCAGTCCCCAGACATTGACCGGGCGAGTATTTCGCAGCAGAAGAAGTTCCCGCGGGCGGAGCTGGTCGGGATTCTGTTTCAGCTCTGCAATCGTCGGCGCCGGAACCGGCGTGGTCGGCGTTACCAACACATCCACACCGGTAAAGACGGAAGCGATGTCGCGACGAACTTGTTCCAGCTCGTGGCGGCACTCCAGCAATTTCTCCGGAGTGACATTTTGGCCAGCGCGGAGCCTGCGCAACGTTTCCGGCTGGTACAGCTCTGGGCTGCGGGCGATGAACTCCGCGTGGAATGCATAGGACTCGGCAGCTTGCAGGGTTCGGTCCGTAGGCACGGGCAAATCAATGTCGCGAATCTCTGCGCCCAGCGCAGCCAATCCTGAGATCGCGTGATCGGTGGCGGAGGCTATCTCGGCATCCAGATCCTCGAAGAAGAATTTTCTGGGAAGCCCGACCCGCAGCGGCTGCAATCTTTTTTGAAATGCTTCGATGTAGTCCTGGACCGGCACATCCACGCTGGCCTTGTCCATGGAATCATGGCCGGCGATGGCCGCGAAGATTACCCCCACATCGGCTACGCTGTGTCCGATGGGGCCCACATGATCCAACGAAATTGAAAGCGGGATGACGCCCCGGGCGCTGACCCGTCCATAGGTTGGTTTCAGGCCGACCACGCCGCACAACGCACTCGGCTCCCGGACCGACCCGGCGGTGTCAGTCCCGATCGCGCCGTAGCCTAGTCCGGCGGCGACCGCCGTGGCTGAGCCTCCGGAAGAGCCACCGGCGATGTGCTCCATATTCCACGCATTTCGCACCTCGCCATAGGCACTGATCATCGAACTGCCGCCATAGGCAAACTCGTGCAGGTTCTGTTTCCCCAGCAGGACGGCGCCGGCAGCTTTCAGGCCGCGAACGACTTCCGCGTCCTCGGCGGGAATTCGATTCTTGAAGAGCAGACTGGCAGCGGTCGTCGGAACTCCGGCGGTATCGATCAAATCTTTAAGCGCGAGTGGGACACCGTGCAGGGGCCCGCGCCAATCGCCGCGCTGGATCTCGGCTTCCGCCTGGCGGGCTGCCGCCAGCGCGGATTCGGCTGTTACCGTAATGAAGGCATCCAGCTTCGGATTCAGCTTTTCAATGCGCGCCAGACAGTCGGCAGTCAGCTCGACTGGCGACACCGAGCCTTGGCGCAGCAACTCTCCGATTTGCAGAATGGAGGGCAAAACCTTTGTCTCTCCTTCCACGAAGCTACTATCGTCTCATGGGATGGCGCTTCGACTGGGGGTGCCCAGAGGGCCTACACTATGGGCCCGCGCCTTTCATAGTCGCTGTCCCACCCTTGCGCAAAGAACGCGCAAGGATGGGGTACCCACGGCTGGTTAGGCCACAAGGCCTATAATTACCCTTCCACTTCCGGCGGAGGTCTAAGATAACGCCATGGCCCAGATGACTGCGACTCCGGTCAGCACACAAGGGTTTTTCGTCGATGGCAAGTGGATCGAAGAGGGCGACCCGGTCGAGATACGCGCACCCTATGACGGCAGTGTGATTGGTTCCGTCTTTCAGGGCCGGCGGGAGCACGCCGAGGCCGCGATTGCCGCAGCGGTGAAGGCTTTCGGCACCACGCGGCGGCTTCCGGCCTTCGAACGGCAACGGGTGTTGCGGAGAGTGTCGGAGAATATCGCCGAGCGCAAGCAGGAATTCGCCCGCACCATGGCGCAGGAGGCAGGTAAGCCGATCAAAGCCGCGCGAACCGAGGTGGAGCGCGCCATCTTCACTTTCAATGTTGCCGCCGAGGAAAGCACCCGGATTTATGGCGAGTACCTGCCCCTGGACTGGCAGGAATATACCGCTGGACGTTGGGCCATTGTGCGCCGCTTCCCGCTGGGGCCGATCGCAGGCATCACGCCATTTAATTTCCCCCTGAACCTGGTCGCTCATAAAGTTGCCCCCGCCATCGCCGCCGGTTGTCCTCTGGTGTTGAAACCTGCGCCCCAAACTCCTCTGACCGCACTGCTGCTGGCGGAGGCGGTCCAGCAAGCAGGCTGGCCGGACGGCGGTTTGAACGTGCTGCCACTCTCCAATGAAGACGCCGGACTTCTGGTCACGGATGAACGCATCAAGTTGATCAGCTTCACTGGAAGCGCCGCCGTGGGCTGGCAGATCAAGAAGAATTGCGGAAAGAAGAGAGTTGTTCTGGAGCTGGGAGGCAATGCAGGAGTGATCGTGCATAGCGACGCGGATCTGGCGTACGCGGCGGATCGCTGCGTTGTGGGAAGTTTTGCCTATGCGGGGCAAACTTGCATTTCAGTACAGCGCATTCTGGTGGAGCGCTCGGCCTGCGGAAAATTTACCGACCTGCTGCTGGAAGGTGCGAAGAAACTGAAAACCGGCGATCCGCTGGACGAGTCGAGCGATCTGGGGCCACTGATCAGAGAAAGCGATGCGGTCCGCGCCAGCGACTGGGTCCAGGAAGCGGTGCGCGGCGGAGCCCGGTTGTTGTGCGGAGGACAGCGCCGCGGGCCGGTGCTTGAACCCACCGTGCTAACCGGAACGCGTCCCGACATGAAAGTGAACTGCCAGGAAATATTTGCTCCCGTGGTGACCGTTGAACCGTACGACGATTTCAATCAGGCCCTGAAGCAAATCAACAATTCACCCTATGGATTGCAGGCGGGGCTTTTCACCCGCGACGCCAAGTTGATCTTCAATGCCTACGAAGAACTTGAAGTGGGCGGACTGATTGCGGGCGACGTACCGGCATTCCGCATCGATCACATGCCTTATGGTGGGGTCAAGGATTCAGGATTGGGCCGTGAAGGATTGCGTTACGCCATCGAAGAAATGACCGAACCCAAGCTGCTGGTGATGAACCTCAAGTAGGAACTCCGAGAATCTGTACTGTAGCGAAATAAATCAGGGATTTTTTAATCGGGCTGTAACATTTGTTCATTCACTGGAACAGCGGCGATGTTTCCACATTCTCTTGCTGTTATAATTTGCGGTTTCATTGCCCCCTAGGTTTGCGGATTATCGCCGCATAGCACAACGCTGCACGAGCCGGATGCCTTGCACATGGCATTCGCGGTACGGATCGTTCCCATTCGATGCAGATTTTTCACCGCAGCACGAATACTCTCTCGCGGGCCACGATCTATGGCGCCATCTTCGTGGTGGCGGCATTGTTCTGGGCTGCGGCGGAGATTCAGCGCTCGCCTTACGTGACCTATGCGGGAGTGCGCCGGCCGCAACCGGTGCCGTTCAGTCACCAGCACCATGTGGCGGGACTGGGCATCGATTGCCGTTACTGTCACACCTCGGTCGAGACTTCCAGCTTTGCGGGCATTCCTCCGACCAAGACTTGCATGAACTGCCATGCGCAGATATGGACCAACGCGGCCTTGCTGGAACCGGTGCGCGAGAGTTATCGCAGCGGGAAGTCCCTGGTCTGGACCCGGGTCAATGATCTGCCGGACTTCGCCTATTTCAATCACAGCATTCATATCAATAAAGGTGTAGGCTGCAACACCTGCCACGGCCCGGTGGACCGCATGCCCCTGATGTATAACGAGGCATCGTTGCAGATGGAGTGGTGCCTGGAGTGTCATCGGGCGCCGGAGAAGAATCTGCGGCCGCGCGATCAGGTTTTCAATATGCGGTACGAGCAACCGACCAGCGGCAAACCGGTCGAGTTCGATGGCAAGGAATATACCGATCAGATTTCGCTGGGCACGGATCTGGTGAAGAAATACAAGTTGCGCTCGGTAACCGACATCACCAGTTGTTCGACGTGCCACCGGTAAAGTTTTGATGGAGGCCGGGCGTCTCGCCCGGTTGGACGGGCGGCACGCCCGTCCTCCATAGGCAGAGCATGAAGATGGAAGAACAAAACGACAAGCCGCAACGCGAAGACGTTTGCCCCAGTAAGAAGGGCACGCTCGACCTGGATGCGGCGCGCGCCAAGTTAGCCGAGACCGAAGGTCCGGAGTACTGGCGCAGCCTCGAGGAACTCGCGGGCAGCCCCGACTTTCAGGAGATGCTGCACCGCGAATTTCCCAAGGGCGCGTCGGAGTGGCTGGATGCGGTTTCGCGGCGCGGCTTCCTCAAACTGATGGGCGCATCGCTGGCCATGGCCGGCATGACGGCGTGCACCAAGCAGCCGCTCGAACCAATTGTTCCGTACGTAAAGCAGCCCGAAGAAGTCGTCCCCGGAAGGCCATTATTCTTCGCCACCGCGTTCACTCTGGGCGGATACGCCAGCCCGGTTCTGGTCGAGAGTCATCTCTATCGCCCCACCAAGATCGAGGGGAACGACCAGCACCCGGCGAGCCAGGGCGGCACGGACATCTTCTCCCAGGCGTCGATCCTTGGCATGTACGACCCTGACCGTTCTCAGACCGTGAGTTACCTGGGCGATATTCGCTCCTGGGGATCGCTGGTCGAGGCCATGCGTGGGCCGCTCAACATCCAGAAGAGTTTGCAGGGGGCGGGCATCCGTATTCTGACGCCGACAGTTTCGTCGCCGACGCTCGCCGACCAGTTGCAGGCGTTTCTCAAGATGTATCCGCAGGCCAAGTGGCACGTGTATGAGCCGGTCAACCGCGACAACGTGCTCGAAGGCGCGAAGCTGGCATTCGGCCAGCCCGTGGAAACGCAATATGACTTCTCGAAAGCGGATGTAATTCTCTCGCTCGATGCCGACTTCCTGTACGCGGGTTTTCCCGGCTTCACCCGCTACGCCCGAGACTTCGCCAAGCGCCGCAATCCCGAAGCGGGAGAGATGGCCCGACTTTATGTCGTAGAGAGCACGCCGAGTTCGACGGGTGCGAGGGCAGACCACCGACTGCCGGTGCGGGCGGTCGACGTCGAATCATTCGCGCGGGCGGTCGACGCGATGCTCGGCGGCGCCGCTGATAAGAGTGCAATCGGCGCAGAACAGCAAAAAGTTTTGGAAGCCGTGGCCAAAGATCTCAAGAATCACGGCGGATCAAGCGTGGTGATTGCGGGAGATCACCAGCCTCCCGCAGTGCACGCGCTGGCGCATACGATCAATCAAAAGTTGGGCAATGTCGGCAAGACGGTCGTATACACCGATCCGGTAAATGCCAACCCAGTGAACCAGACCGAATCACTGAAAGACCTGGTCGCCGACATGCGCGCCGCCAAGGTGGACGTACTCATCATCATCGGTGGAAATCCTGCCTATGATGCGCCGGCCGATGTTGGCTTCGCCGATGCGTTGAAGAGCCCGAGTGTTCCCTTCCGGGTACATCTGGGGCTTTATCAGAACGAAACCGCGGAACTCTGCCAGTGGCACGTAAACGAGGCCCACTATCTCGAAGCCTGGGGCGACGCCCGCGCCTACGACGGCACGGTCAGCATCGTGCAGCCCCTGATCGCGCCGCTCTATAACGGCAAGAGCGCGTACGAACTGGTGTCCATGCTCTCCGGGCAATCCGATACTGGCGGACACGAGATCGTGCAAGCCTACTGGAAGAAGCAGCACACAGGCGCCGACTTTGACGCGTTCTGGCGAAGGTCTCTGCACGATGGCTGGGTTGCCGGGACTGCGTTCGCACCCAAGCAGATCGCGAGCAAGACAGCAAGTTTTCCATCTACGCCACCAGCGGACGCAAAGGCCATCGAGATCAACTTCCGCCGCGATCCTTCCGTCTACGACGGACAATTTTCTAACAACGGTTGGCTGCAGGAATTGCCTAAGCCGATGAACAAGCTCACCTGGGACAATCCGGTACTCATGGGTCCGACCATGGCAGAGCGCATGGGGATCGAAACGGAAGACCTGGTCGAACTCGAACTGAACGGCAAGAAGGTGACTGCTCCGGTCTGGATCCAGGTCGGTCACCCCGACAATTCCGTCTCGGTGTTCCTGGGTTACGGACGCCGCCGTGCCGGGCGGGTGGGCACCGCCGCGGGGTTCGATATGTACGTCTTGCGTATGAGCGCCACTCCGTGGGTGGCAAGCGGTGTGACGATTCGTAAGACAGGGGACACCTACAAGCTGGCCTCCACCCAGGGGTACCAGACCATGGATACGCCCACTGGCACACGGCCTCTGGTGCGTACCGCGAGTATCGAGGAGTACCGCAAGGAACCAAGCTTCGCGCGAGAAGAAGAACCTGCCAAAGAGCTGACTTTGTACAAGCCGTATCCCTACGCGGCCGAGCCTTACGCCTGGGGCATGACGGTCGACATGAACGCCTGTGTGGGCTGCAACAACTGCATTGTCGCCTGCCAGTCGGAGAACAACATTCCGGTGGTGGGCAAGGAACAGACTGTTCTTGGGCGCCACATGCACTGGCTGCGCGTGGATGCTTACTACCAGGGCGACCGCGACAATCCCAAGGCTTACTTCCAGCCGGTGCCGTGCCAGCAGTGCGAGAACGCGCCCTGCGAAGTCGTTTGCCCGGTGGGCGCGACCGTGCACAGCAGCGAAGGTCTGAACGACATGGTGTACAACCGCTGCGTGGGCACGCGCTACTGCTCCGACAACTGTCCCTACAAAGTACGGCGGTTTAATTTCCTTTTGTTCCAGGACTGGGAGACTTCGCAGTACAAGATGATGCGCAATCCGGATGTGACCGTGCGCAGCCGCGGCGTCATGGAAAAGTGCACCTACTGCGTGCAGCGCATCAACCAGCACCGCATCGATTCCGAGCGCGAAGACCGCAAGATTCAAGATGGTGAGTTGCAGACGGCATGCCAGCAGTCGTGTCCAGCGGACGCCATCGTTTTCGGCAACATCAACGATCCCAACAGCCGGGTTTCGAAATTGAAAGCGCTACCGCGAAACTACAGTCTGCTGGGTGACCTGAACACGCGTCCGCGGACCACGTACCTGGCGGACATTCGCAACCCCAATTCGGAACTGGAAGCGGAGCGCAGTTAGAACGTAATCGGACAAACATGGCAGATCCCATCCAAGACGAGCGCGCCCCGGTCATCGAACCCGGTTACACCCTGGGCTCGGTCACCGACAAGATCAGTTCGATTGTGCTGACTCGCCCGACCTCGAACGGGTGGTTCGTCGGATTTGGGGTGGCGTTTCTACTCCTGATGATGATGCTGTTCGCCATCTCCTACTTGTTCGTTAAGGGAGTAGGCATCTGGGGCGTGACCATTCCGATCGGCTGGGGATTCGCCATCGTCAACTTTGTGTGGTGGATCGGTATCGGGCACGCCGGCACCTTGATTTCCGCCATCCTTCTCCTGCTGCGGCAGTCCTGGCGCAATTCCATCAACCGTTTTGCCGAGGCGATGACGCTCTTCGCCGTAGCCAGCGCCGGCATTTTCCCGCTGATCCACGTTGGACGTCCGTGGCTGGCCTATTGGCTCTTTCCCTATCCCAACACCATGCGGGTGTGGCCGCAATTCCGCAGCCCGTTGATATGGGATGTATTCGCGGTCTCGACTTACGCCACCATCTCGGCACTGTTCTGGTTTGTCGGGCTGATCCCCGATCTCGCGACTTTGCGCGACCGCTCGGAAGAGCGCTGGAAAAAAATCGTCTACGGCATGCTGGCCATGGGCTGGCGCGGTTCGGCGCGCCACTGGCATCGCTACGAAACCATGTACCTTCTTCTCGCCGGACTGGCAACGCCGCTGGTGCTTTCGGTCCACACGGTGGTCAGTTTTGATTTTGCGGTGGGCATTGTCCCCGGCTGGCACACCACGATTTTTCCACCCTACTTCGTGGCGGGCGCCATCTACTCCGGGTTTGCCATGGTGCTGATGCTGGCCATCCCCATCCGCAAGTTTTACAACCTGGAAGATTTCATCACCGAACTTCACCTGCAGAACGCGGCCAAGGTGATGCTGGCCACGGGCTTGATCGTGGCTTATGGCTACGTAATCGAAGCGTTCATGGGATGGTATGGCGGCAATCGCTACGACGCCTTCCTGCTGTGGAACCGCCTGCACGGTCCGTACTCGTTTTTCTATTACATGCTGCTGGTGTGCAACATCGTAATTCCCCAGGTGCTCTGGATCCCCAAACTGCGCAGCAGCCCAGTCTGGCTATTTCTCATTTCGGGCGTCGTGCTGGTGGGCATGTGGCTGGAGCGATTCATCATCGTGGTGGTCAGCCTGCACCGAGACTTCCTGACTTCTTCGTGGGGCATGTACTATCCCACGCGCTGGGACTGGATGACTTACATCGGGACCATCGGCTTGTTCCTGTCGGCCATGTTCCTGTTCGTTCGCCTGCTGCCCATGATTTCGATCTTTGAAATGCGCACTCTGCTGCCCGAAGCGGAGGTCAAGGAATGAAGCGCACCGGGACCTACGGCATCATGGCGGAATTCGATTCCGTCCACACCCTGCTGGCTGCGGCCCACCGCACCCGCGAGGCGGGCTACAAGAAGATTGATGCCTACAGTCCGTTTCCCATTGAAGGCCTGGCGGAAGCGATCGGCTTCCACCACGACGAAGTTCCTCTGGTCGTGCTGATCGGTGGGATTATCGGAGGCCTGACCGGCTATCTGATGCAGTACTGGATCTCAGTGGTGAGCTATCCGGTGAACGTGGGCGGCAAGCCGTATCACTCATGGCCGTCCTTCGTCGTGGTGACGTTTGAGATGACGATTCTCTTCGCGGGAATCTCAGCGGTGTTTGGCATGCTGGCTTTGAACGGCCTGCCCATGCCTTACCACCCGGTTTTCAATTCGCCCCGTTTTGCCTTCGCCAGCAAGGACAGATTTTTCCTGATCGTGTTTTCCTCCGATCCCAAATACAAACCGGGTGAAGTCCGCAGCTTTCTCGAGAGCCTGGCGCCGCGATCGATTTCGGAGGTGCCCGATTAAGCGGCTTCTCCAACTCGAGATCTTGCTGGCCGCCTCGCTGGCCCTCGCGGGTTGCCGCCAGGACATGCACGACCAGCCGCGCTTCAAGCCGCTGGCGCGCAGCGATTTCTACGCCGACCTGCGCTCGGCGCGACCTCCGGTCGACGGCACTGTCGCCCGCGGTGAATTGCGCGCCGACACTTATCTCTACACCGGCAAACTCGGAGAGAATCCCGGAGATTACATGCCGTTCCCGGTCACGACAGAGCTTCTGGCGCGGGGACAGCAACGCTACGATATTTACTGCGCTCCTTGTCACTCCCGTCTGGGCGATGGCAATGGCGTGATTCCCTCGCGGGGTTTCCCGCGGAAGCCGCCTTCTTATCACATCGAGCGGCTGCGCAAAGCGCCGCTGGGATATTTCTTCGACGTCATCACCAGCGGCTTCGGTTCCATGCCTGATTACTCGGCGCAAATCACGCCGCAGGATCGCTGGGCTATCGTGGCTTATATCCGCGCTCTGCAATTGAGCCAGGCGGCCACTGCCGCCGATGTTCCAGCGGGACAGAAGGTTCCCTCCGAGCCGCCGCACTTCGGGGAGCTGGGCTCGGGCGCGACTTTGCCGGTGGTCGAAAACGGTCCCGCACATGAGGAGGCGAAATGAGCACGGCCTCCATGCGCCCTCAAGACCTGATGACACCGCCGGTGGTGAAAACCATCCAGCAGCGCTCGTTGATCGTCGGCCTGGTTTTCAGTGTGATCGCGGCCCTGGGGGCATGGCTTCGCCCCGACGAATTCTTCCGTGCCTACCTGCTGGCGTTCATGGCGTGTCTGGGCGTAACTCTGGGATCGATGGCCATTCTCATGCTCCGCCATTTGACCAAGGGCGCATGGGGCATGGTGATACGCAGAATTCTGGGCGCGGCCATGCGCTGCGTGCCGCTGATGGCACTGTTGTTCATCCCCATGTTCTTCGGAATCCACCGGCTCTACATCTGGGCCCGGCCGCTCGATGGCATCGCCGACAAGCATCTGCGCGAGCACTTAGAGGAGATCACCAAGACCTACCTTACGGTCAATGGATTCGTGATTCGCGCCGTGATTTATTTCGCCATCTGGTGGGCACTTTCGTTCTTTCTGACCAAATGGTCGGCGGAGCAGGACCATCCACCAATGCGCGACAATAGTGCGCGCTTCAAGGCGCTGAGCGGGCCGGGGCTGATTCTCTACGGCTTCACCATCACGTTTGCGGCGATCGATTGGGTCATGTCGATTGATCCCAGCTGGATTTCCACCATCTATGGCTTGTCCTTCCTGATCGGACAAGTCCTGGCGGCGCTGTGCTTCGCGGTGGTGGTGGAGCGAATCCTGTTCGACTACAAGCCCATGTCGGAACTGCTAAAGCCGGACCAGGTGCACGATCACGGAAAATTCATGCTGGCGTTCATTATGGTGTGGGCCTACTTCTCGTTTTCGCAGTGGCTCATCATCTGGGCGGGGAATTTGCCCGAAGAAATCACCTGGTACATCCGGCGCCTGAATGGCGGCTGGGGATATGTTGGCCTGTTCCTCGTGCTCTTCCATTTTGCGATACCGTTCGTGATGTTGATCTCGCGTCCTTTCAAGCGGGACATCACGCGCCTGGTATGGCTGGCGGGGTGGCTTTTGCTGATGCGTTATGTGGACCTGTTCTGGGTCATCGAGCCCAATTTTTCGACGACCTTCAATGTCACCTGGCTGGACGTGGTGGTCCCGATTGCAATGGGAGGATTGTGGCTGGCGTACTTCTTCCGCAATCTGAGTTCGATGCCGCTGGTTCCGGCCTACGACGTCTACGCGGTAGAAGTTCTGGAAGCGGCGCACGAGTAAGCGGACGAGTGATAGACGAGTTTTAGAGAATGACTGACAACCTTCACCTCGACGGGCACAACGAGAAGATGGATTACGAGCGCGAAGATCTGGGCGCCCGGCCGATCCTCATCTTCCTGCTGTCGCTCATCATCGGCTGCGTGCTGGTGGCGATCGTTTTGAAGGGACTGTACATGTACCTGGACGCTTACGAGAACCGGCGTCAGCCGGCCGAAAGTCCGTTGGTGCAGGAGACGACCGCCGACACGCGGACGATCGAGCCGGGAGACATTAAGAAGTTTCCTCAGCCTCGCCTGGAGAAAGACGAGACCACGGAGATCAATGCCTTCCGCATGCAGGAAGAGCAGACGCTGAACAGTTACGGATGGGTTGACCAGTCGGCCGGGGTGGTGCGAATTCCCATCGACCGGGCGATGGCGCTGCTGGCGCAGCGCGGACTTCCGACCCGGCCGCAAGCCGGCGTCGTACCACCGTCGGAAGTGAATATGACGAAAGAAACGGCGCATAAGTCGGATACAAGTCGTCAGCCCGCGAAGAAGAAGTAGGTGAACTTAACGGGTAGGGCACGACTTTAGTCGTGCCGAGAGAACCCCGATTCGAGCGGCTTTAGCCGCTGAGGTACGTCGGGAGCGGGACCAATTTGTCGACAAAATCTGTAATGCTGAAAATAACTCACAACTCGAAGCGAATCCTGACTGTCTTCGTCGCGCTCTTAATGTCCGCGTCGGCCTTCGGTCAGGGCATGACCAAGGGCATGATGTCGCCGCCCGCCAACGTGCGCCCGCCGGGTCTGAAGAATGTCGGCATAGAACAGCATCTGGATGAACAGATTCCTCCTGACCTGAGTTTTCGCGATGAGACCGGGAAGCCGGTCCGCCTGGGAGATTACTTTGGCAAGAGGCCGATGATCCTCAACCTGGTTTATTACAACTGCACCATGCTTTGCGGTGAAGTGCTCAGCGGACTAGAGAGTGCATTGCGGGTACTGAAATTCGATATCGGCAAAGAATTCGATGTCCTTACCATCAGCTTCGATCCGCGTGAAACCCCGGACATGGCCACGCAGAAGAAGGCGGAGTTTTTGAAGCGTTACGGCCGCCCCGGCGCCGCCGAGGGCTGGCACTTTTTGACTGGCCCGCAGGACTCGATTGACGCGCTCACCCAGGCTGCCGGGTTCCAGTACCAGTACGATCCCAAGACCGGCCAGTTCGCGCACGCGACGGCGATCATGGTGCTGACTCCGGAGGGCAAGATCGCGCAGTACTACTACGGGGTCGAGTACGCGCCCAAAGATTTGCGGCTAGGGCTGATCCAGGCCTCGGAGAACAAGATCGGCACGCTGGCCGACCAGGTGCTGCTGTACTGCTATCACTACGATCCGACCACCGGCAAGTACGGGGCGATTATTTCGCGGGTGCTGCGTCTTTCCGCCCTGGCAACCATACTGGCGCTGGGAATTTTCATGGCGGTGCTGATCCGCTTTGGATCGGGACATAACCAGCATGTGGCGAGATGAGGGCTTGATTCGGTGAAGAACCAAGTCAAGAGCGGCGGGCGAGGGCGCCCGACCCAAACAGAGAAGAAGAGACGGGCTGACGACTGAAGACTGACGACTGACATGTACGATACTTTCCCACTTTGGCCAGCACGAGCCTCGACGACAGCCGGGAGCGTAGACACGCTCTTTATCTTCCTCGTCATTTTGTCCACGATGGTAAGCGTGGCCATTTTCGCGGCGATTGTGCTGTTCGCCGTCCGTTATCGCCGGCGAAGGGGAGTCGTAGCGGAACAGATTGAGGGCTCTACCGCCCTCGAAATAACCTGGTCGATAATTCCTCTGGGCATCTTTATCGTGATCTTCCTGTGGGGAGCGGTGATCTACTTCAGGGAGCGGACACCACCGCGCGGCGCCACCGAAGTCTACGTCGTGGCCAAGCAGTGGATGTGGAAGTTGCAGCACGAAGAAGGCCAGCGCGAGATCAACGAACTGCATGTGCCCGTGGGCCGCGACGTGAAGATGATCCTGACTTCGCAAGATGTGATCCACAGCTTTTATGTGCCGGCGTTCCGCATCAAGCAGGACGTGCTGCCCGGCCGCTACACCACGGCCTGGTTTCGGCCCACTAAGGCCGGAATCTATCATCTGTTCTGCGCCGAATATTGCGGCTCGCAGCATTCCGGCATGATTGGCCAGGTGGTCGTGCTGGAACCGGCACAGTATGAGGCCTGGCTCAGCGGCGGCGCGGTGTCGGGATCGATGGCATCGAACGGCCAGAATCTCTTCCAGCAGCTGGGCTGCTCCACCTGTCATCGTTCGGACACCCAGGGGCGCGGTCCTAACCTGGTCGGGCTTTTCGGCAAGCCTGTGCAACTGGAAGACGGACGCGTGGTCACCGCCGATGAAAACTATATTCGCGAATCCATTTTGACGCCGGGAGCAAAGATCGTCAGCGGATTCAAACCGATCATGCCAGTGTTTCAGGGTTTGGTAAGCGAAGAACAACTGAACGCGCTGGTGGCGTACGTGAAATCATTGAACCCGACTCCCTCGGGAGCGGCGGGCGGTCCGACGGTAGTTCCGTCGGGCGCGAAGCCGCAGGAAATCAAGGTGCAATAGCGATGGCTACCGCAGCAATCACCGCGGAACGCGAGAATTATCTCAACCAGGAATATGGCATCAAGTCCTGGCTGCTTACGGTTGACCACAAGCGCATTGCGCTGCTCTACCTCCTTTCGATCACCTTCTTCTTTTTCATTGGAGGATTTTTCGCTCTGCTCATCCGCCTGGAATTGCTGACTCCGGCGGGCGACCTGGTGCAGGCCGACACTTACAACAAGCTCTTCACCATGCACGGCCAGGTGATGGTGTTCTTCTTCCTGATTCCGTCGATCCCCGCGGTACTGGGCAATTTCCTGGTGCCCTTGATGATCGGCGCCAAAGATCTGGCCTTTCCGCGTATCAACTTGCTGAGCTGGTATTTGTACATCATCGCCGGCATCCTGATGCTGCACTGCATGCTGACCGGCGGCGTGGACACAGGTTGGACTTTCTATACGCCCTTCAGCACTGCCTTCAGTAACACCAAAGTGATTGAGGCTGGGCTCGCCATCTTTATCTCGGGATTCTCATCGATCCTGACCGGGCTGAATTTCGTGGTCACCATCCACCGCATGCGCGCGCCGGGGATGACCTGGAACCGTCTTCCGCTGTTCATCTGGGCGCACTACGCCACCAGCATCATTCAGTTGCTAGGGACGCCGGTCATTGCGGTCACGCTGGTGCTGGTAGTTCTGGAGCGCGCCCTGCACCTGGGGATCTTCGATCCCACTCGCGGCGGCGACCCGCTTCTGTTCCAACACCTGTTCTGGTTTTATTCCCATCCCGCGGTCTACATCATGATTCTGCCCTCGATGGGAGTGGTTACCGAGATCGTGCCCTGCTTCTCGCGCAAGCGTATTTTCGGCTACAAGTTCGTTGCCTTGTCGAGCATCAGCATCGCGGTCTTCGGCTTCCTGGTGTGGGCGCATCACATGTTCGTGGCTGGGATTTCGCTTTACGCGGCCTTGATTTTTTCGGCGCTCAGCTACCTGGTTGCGGTCCCTTCAGCCATCAAGGTATTCAACTGGACCGCCACCATGTACAAGGGCTCGATTACGTTTTCAACGCCCATGCTGTACGCCTTCGGCTTCATCGGGCTGTTTCTGATGGGCGGGCTTACGGGTCTGTTCCTGGCCGCGCTCGGCATCGACGTCCACGTGACGGACACTTACTTCGTGGTGGCGCACTTCCACTACATCATGGTCGGCGGCGCGGTCATGGGCTACCTGGGCGGCATGCATTTCTGGTGGCCGAAGATTTCCGGGCGCATGTATCCCGAATCGCTGGGCCGGTTGGCTGCGGTGATCGTGTTCCTGGGATTCAACCTGACGTTCTTCCCCCAGTTCATTCTGGGCTACCTGGGCATGCCGCGGCGCTACTGGCAGTATCCCCCGGAATTCCAGGTGCTGAATGTGCTCTCGACCGCCGGGTCCACCATTCTTGCAGTTGGATATCTTCTGCCGATGGTGTATTTCCTGTGGTCCATGCGTTACGGGAAAGTGGCTCCGGACAATCCCTGGGGAGCTTCCGGCCTCGAGTGGATGACCTCTTCGCCGCCGCCCACTTACAATTTCGATACGCCCCCGGTGGTCGATTGGGAAGCTTACGATTACGAGAACATTCCGGCTCCGCAGGAGGCACGCAGTGGCGGATAGCCCGATCGCGGTTGAACATCAAAATCCGGAGCTCCGGCACCACTTCGTCGACATGGAGCAGCAGCGCGATGCCTCATCGCTCGGCATGTGGCTGTTCCTGGCGACTGAGATCATGTTCTTCGGCGGCATGTTCTGCGCCTATCTCATCTATCGCTACTGGTACTTCCCCGACTTCGCCGCCAGCAGCAGTTCGCTCGACATCACGCTGGGAACGGTAAACACCGCGGTACTCATCTGCAGCAGCTTGACCGTGGTCATGGCAGTGCGCGCTGCTCAACTGGGAAAGCGGCAGCAGCAGGTGGTTTATCTGGCGCTGACCCTGGTTCTCGGACTGGCCTTCCTGGGCGTCAAAGGCATCGAGTGGACCAGCAAATTCAAGGAGCACCACGTTCCCGGCCCCACCTTCAACTTCGAAGGTACGCTTCCGGGACATCCCGATCAGCCGGTGGACCAGCATCACGCCCAGCTGTTCTTTTCTCTCTACTTCGCCATGACCGGCATGCACGCGCTGCACATGATTATTGGAGTGGGGATTTTTACGTATCTGCTCTACCATGCGTGGAAGGGAAAATACACGCCGGAATATCATACGCCGCTCGAAAACTCCGGCTTGTACTGGCATTTTGTCGACATTGTCTGGATTTATCTGTTTCCGTTGTTGTATTTGATCGATCGGAAAAAGTAATCTCCTTTGCGTTCTTTGCGGATTTTCTTTGCGTCCTTTGCGGTCAAGGGCTTTTTACCGCAAAGATCGCAAAGGATCCCGCAAAGGACGCAAAGAAAAACTGAGAGTACCCATGTCCGAACACATTGTCTCCGCGAAAACCAACATCGCCGTCTGGCTGACGCTGCTGGTGTTGACCGGCGTGACCGCTGGGGTGGCCTTCATCGATCTCGGGCCGTTCAACACGGTCGTAGCCCTGGTCATCGCAACCGTCAAGGCGCTGCTGGTGGTTTTGATTTTCATGCACGTCAAATATGCCAGCGACAAGCTGGTCAAGGTCGTGGTGATTTCCGCCATCTTTTTTCTCATATTGCTCCTGGGGCTTAGCCTGGCGGACTACACCACCCGGCTGCTGATGTGAAGTTGCGATATACTCCGCCGTCTGTTAAGAAAAACTTGAGGACGAGGTAACCTGATGGCGTTCTGCAATTCTTGTGGCGCAACCCTGGATGGCGGGGCAAAGTTTTGCAGCAAATGCGGCACCACACAGCCGGTCAATGTGACTGCCACTCGGGTCAACCCTCCCACCACCGCACCCCGTACTGCGCCACAGAATAACAATGCTCTCAAGATCATCCTCATCGTAGTGGCCGTAGTGGTGGGGCTGGGGATTCTGGGAATCGCTACCGTCTCGTTCATCGGCTATCGGATCGCCCGGCACAGCCGGATCCATAATGAAAACGGGAATGTTCGGGTGGAAACGCCCTTTGGGAGCGTGAACACCACCACCGATCCACAGGAAGCGGCGCGCAGCCTGGGTCTTGATGCCTATCCTGGGGCGGAGGTGGTCAAGGGCAGCACTTCAGACCTGGCGATGGGCAACATGCATACTACGACTGCGGATTTTGAGACCAGCGATCCGGTCAGCACGGTGGCCGATTTTTACAAGTCGAAGGTTCCGAACGCCAGTGTGGTTTCCTCGTCTGGCGACCATTTCTCCCTTATTTCCACCGACAAGAAAAATGTGCTGACCATCATCATCGAGCCGAAGAATGGCCGGACCAGGATTCACATCTCAAAAATCTCCGGCAAAATGGTGACCGGCGGCGATTCCGACAGCAACTGACCTTTTCCCAGACCGTATGGGGCGGACACTTCTATCCGCGCTTTTGATTTTGGTGGTGAATCAAAGAATCGTCGATCAAGAAGTAAGGTAATTAATTCATTACAATCCAAATCAAAGGCGGCGGAGAAGAGTGTCCGCCCCACACGGGCCCAGGGATCATGTCCGACAATTTCGTAGCTATCGCCAACGCCGCCCGCAACTCCGTGGTGGATGCAGCCGCGCTGGAAGAGGCCTTACGCAAAAACCTTCGCGGCGACGTCCGTTTCGATTCCAGCAGCCGCGCCCTTTACGCCACCGACGGCTCCAACTATCGCCAGGTCCCCATCGGCGTCGTTCTTCCCCGTGACGCCGATGACGTCATCGCGGCGGTCGCGCTGGCGCGCGAGTATGGCGCACCTCTCTTGTGCCGGGGCAGCGGAACGTCGTTAGCCGGACAATGCTGCAACGTTGCCCTGATTCTTGATTTCACCCGCTACATGGGCAACATCGTGGAAATCGATCCCCAACGGCGCATTGCGCGGGTGCAGCCCGGAGTGGTTCTCGACAGTCTGCGCAATGCAGCCGAGAAACATCATCTGACCTTCGCGCCCGACCCCGCCACCCATGACCGCTGCTCCCTGGGCGGAATGATCGGCAACAATTCCTGCGGCGTGCATTCCGTTATGGCGGGAAAGACCGATGACAACATCGAAGCGCTCGATGTCCTCACCTACGATGGGCTTCGGCTGAAGGTCGGGAAAACCAGCGATGCCGAACTGGAGCAGATCATCCACCAAGGCGGCCGGCGAGGAGAAATCTATGCCGGCCTGAAGAAACTTCGCGACCAGTATGCCAACCTGGTTCGCGAGCGTTATCCCGATATTCCGCGGCGGGTTTCCGGTTACAACCTCAACTTCCTGCTGCCGGAAAATGGATTCGACGTGGCCCGCGCACTGGTGGGATCCGAAGGAACCTGCGTCTCCGTCCTTGAGGCCACCTGTCGCCTGGTGGAGAGCCCGCCGGAAAGGGTTTTGTTGCTGATCGCCTATCCCGACATCTTCCAATGCGCCGACCATGTACCCGATGTCATGGCGCACAAGCCCATCGGCCTCGAGGGCGTCGACGACATGCTGGTGGAATACACCCGGCGCCGAGGCATTAACTCCGAAGGCCTGGCGCTGTTGCCCGAGGGCAACGGCTGGCTGCTGGTGGAATTCGGGGCCGACACCGTCGCCGGAGCCGAAGCGCAAGCCTCCGGTTTGATGGCAGCCCTGAGCCGCAGCCCGAACCCACCGAACATGCGTTTGTTTACCAATCGCGAACAGATCAAGCGGGTATGGGAGGTTCGCGAGTCCAGCCTGGGCGTAATTTCCTACGTGCCCGGCGAAGACCTGAGTTGGGAAGGCTGGGAAGACTCGGCGGTTGCGCCAGAAAAGCTGGGCAAATATCTACGCGACTTGCGCCAGCTGATGAACACTTTCAACTATCGCGGCACGCTCTACGGACACTTCGGCCACGGGTGCGTCCACAACCGCATGAACTTCGATCTGGAATCGGCCGAGGGCATTGCCAAGTTCCGCAAATTCATGGAAGCTGCCGCCGACCTGGTAGTCAGTTACGGCGGATCGCTTTCCGGAGAACACGGAGACGGGCAGGCGCGTGCCGAACTGCTGCCGCGAATGTTCGGTCCGGAATTGTTGCAGGCCTTTCGCGAGTTCAAAGCCATCTGGGACCCTGCCTGGAAAATGAACCCGGGCAAAGTGATCGAGCCTTACCGGATGGATGAGAATCTGCGTTTGGGCGCCGGCTACAAGCCCTGGGACCCGGAGACCCACTTCCAGTTTCCTCACGACCACGGCAGCCTGACCCACGCCACGTTGCGCTGCGTAGGTGTAGGAAAATGCCGCCGCGAGGAAGGCGGCGTCATGTGTCCCAGCTGGCGGGTAACGCACGAAGAAGAGCATTCCACCCGCGGCCGCGCTCACCTGCTGTGGGAGATGGCCAAAGGCGATGTAATTCGCGGTGGCTGGCGTGATGAGAACGTAAAGCAGTCTCTCGATCTTTGCCTTTCCTGCAAAGGCTGCAAGAGCGACTGTCCGGTGAGCGTTGACCTGGCCACCTATAAGGCAGAGTTCCTGTCCCACTATCACGAGGGACGTCTGCGCCCGCGCAGCGACTACGCCTTCGCCAACATCGACTTCTGGGCGCGGCTGGCGTCGAAAGTTCCGGGCTTGGTCAACCTCGCCACGCAACTGCCCATTCTGAGAGATATCGCCAAACTGGCAGCCGGGATGCCGCACCAGCGCAGCGTTCCCGCCTTTGCCCCTCAGACTTTTCGTGACTGGTTCGAGCGACGGCCGCCTTCAAATCCCGACGGCGCATTGGTCATGTTGTGGCCAGACACGTTCAATAATTACTTCCTGCCCGACACCGCCAAGGCAGCTGTCGAGGTACTCGAAGCCGCTGGATTTCAAGTCTCGATTCCGGAATCGATTCTTTGTTGTGGGCGCCCGCTCTACGATTTCGGCATGCTGGATCGGGCCAAGCGTCTGCTGCTCACCATTTTGGACACTCTTGCTCCGGAGATCGAAGCCTCGACTCCCATCGTAGTTCTCGAGCCCAGCTGTGCCGCGGTCTTCCGAGACGAGCTGACCAATCTGTTCCCCAATGACGCCCGCGCCCAAAAGCTGTCACGGCAGACGTTTCTGCTCAGCGAATTTCTGGAAAAGAAAGCCGCCGACTTCGAGCTGCCGAATCTCCCCGTCAAGGCCCTTATCCACGGCCATTGTCACCATAAGTCCCTGATGAAAATGACTGATGAAGAGTCGGTTTTGCGGAAGATGGGCATCGAATGGAGCGCTCCCGCGCCGGGATGTTGCGGGATGGCCGGGTCTTTCGGCTTTGACGAGGAGAAGTACGAGGTCTCCATGGCCATTGGCGAGCTGGAACTTCTCCCGGCGGTTCGCCAGGCTTCAGCCGACACCTTGATCATTGCGGATGGCTTCAGCTGCCGCGAACAGATCTCCCAATGCACCGACCGCCATTCGCTACATCTGGCCGAGGTGATCGCCGATGCGCTGAAAGGCCCGCTGGCGGCAGATGGGGCCCATCCGGAAACGCCTCATGTCAGAAGGAGGCAGGCTGAACTGGATCGCTCGATGAGAAAGGCAGGGCTGGCTCTGGCCGGAGTCGCTGCCGGCGCAGCATTGCTGTGGTGGCTGAAAATCCGAGGCTAGAAGAGGCCGCGCGAAGACGGCTCGTTCGGCTGTCCCCGGGTGGTTCGGTTATCCACTGCCGCGCGAGCGAGGGCGCTTCATGCTATATTAAACCATTTATAATCAATGACTTAAATGTTGTCCTTCCGACCTCTCCCCAACCTGTCGGAATTCTGGGACAATAGTCTTACCCCCAGCTGGGACCTTCCAAACCTTTAATCTGCCCGGCGGCGAGTAGGCTTTTATGGCTCTGGATTCCGAAATCCTTCTTAATCCCCCCGAAACCGCCCGCAAGGCGGAGGTGGTCGTCGAACCGGCGCTGCGCGGTTCCGTCCTCGTCCTCATTCAGTTCGACGTTTGCGAAGAGATACGGCTGGACGAACTGCGCCAGATCTTTGGCGCACGTACGGTAGAGCACCCTGGCTTCAAGCATCCGGCTCCGGGATACGTCCGCTACCAGCGTCCCCCGGTTGTCGAACCCATTGGGCCTCTGGTCCTGGATAGCGGCGAGCGCCTCGAGGGCCAGATCAAGTATTACGACTATGGCGTCCTAAGCGTGGTCTTCGAGTTGCCCTTTTCCGGCGACTGGGACACGCTCGTCCGCATGGGTAGCCGCTGGGTGTGGGATGTCGACTTCGAAAAACACGCCTCCAGGATCGTGCGCCAGAAGCTGGAGCGGGCGGCTCCGGCGCTGGTCAAGCCCTATCCGGAATGGTTGAGCGAGGACTACTTTATTTTCCACGTCCGCGAGATTGCGGGCTCGCCGTCGGCCTCCGAGTTGTGCACCACGCAGGGCGGACGCATCGCGCAAATCGTGCGGGGAGAGATTTCCCCGCTTTCGGAAGGTGAGCGCAACGAGATTCTGCAGTCCCGCATTTCCTACTACCCGAACGACCTGGCGGTGATCGGCTGGAATGCCGCGTTTCTTTACGACAGCGAAGCCGGCGCCGAGACCGCTATTCAGCTCCTGGAATACGCTAACTCGCAGCTGCTCGAATTCCGTCACTACGACGAGCTTCTGACCCGCGAGCTGGCGATCGTGTATGCCGCGCTCGACAAAGGCACCGGCATGCTGGCGCGCTGGCGCCTGGCCCGGGCTGCCACCAAGCTCCATACCGTCCTGCTGGACGTGAATGAGCTGACAGAGCGCGCCGACAATGCCATCAAGTTTCTCAGCGACATGTTTTCCGCCCGCCTGTACAAGCTGGCAGCCGCCAAGGTCGGTGTGCCCGACTACAAAGACCTGGTCACCCAGAAACTGCAAACCGCCGAGGATCTCTACCGCTTCATGGTGGACCAGTTCAACCAGAGCCGCGCCTTCGTGCTCGAACTCATGGTGGTGATCATTCTGGTGATCGAACTGGTCTTTCTCTTCGGCGGCAAGCTGTAAAACCGTAAACCACGAACGACACAAAGTACACGAAGGAAATCCTTGTCTTGGAATTCCTTCGTGTACCTTCGTGTCCTTCGTGGTTTAAGCTCTTTATCGGAAATCAAGGGAGACCCATGCGAGGACTGAAGGGAAAGCGCGTCCTGATCACTGGAGGCGCGAGCGGAATCGGCGCCGCGACTGCCGCGCGCTTTGTGGAAGAAGGGGCGAAGGTGGTCGTGCTGGACCGCGACGCCAAAGGCCGCTCGCAAATTCAATCGCGATTGCCCGCTCTCGCGGGAACGGTAGACGCCGACGTCTCCAACCTGAAACAAGTGCAAGCGGGTTTTGCCGAGGCTCTTCGCCTGATGGGCGGGGTGGATGTCCTGATCAATAATGCCGGCATCAGCATTCGCCACAACTTCCTCGATATCACTCCAGAAGAATGGGACAAGACAGTCGCGGTGAATCTTACCGGCGTGTTTTATGTGGCGCAGGCCGCCGCCCGCCATATGTGGGAGCGCGGCAGCGGAGTGATTCTGCAAACCGCATCCACGAACGGCGTAATGGGCTATCCCTTCTACGCGGACTACAACGCCACGAAAGCGGGCGTCATCGAGCTGACCAAGTCCATGGCCCTCGAACTCGCTCCGAAGGTTCGGGTGTGCGCAGTTGCGCCGGGATATGTGCTCACGCCTATGCAGCGCGCCGAATATACAGATGAAATGCTGGATGCGGTCAATGGCAAGATTCCGATGAGACGCCATGCCCAGCCGGAAGAGATCGCAGCTCTGTTCGCATTCCTGGCATCGGACGACGCCGCCTACATGACGGGCCATGTTTACACGATTGACGGTGCGGAAACGGCTGGGGGCTTGGCTAGCCGCTGAGTTGGGAAGGGCACGGATGAAAAGGCCGCGGAGAATCTAGCAATGTCATCCTGAGCGCAGCCAGCCCATTCGCTTGCGAATGGGCCTGCGGAGTCGAAGGACCCCTATCATCTTAACCGCTGCCGGAGAGTGAAGGAGTGTTGCTGAAATCGCCAGGGCGGCAACAGAAGGGAAACTCATAGGGGTCCTTCGACTGCGCAACTGCTTCGCGACGCGAAGCAGTCACTCCGCTCAGGATGACATAGAAATTAATGCTGACCAATCAGCTTCAGGGAAAGATTGCCATCGTCACCGGCGCCGCTTCCGGCATCGGACGAGCCACCTCTCTTCTTTTCGCTCGGGCGGGCGCCGGGGTCGTCCTCACCGACATCGATGAAACCGGAGGCCACGCCGTCGCGACTGAAATCACCCAGAATGGCGGTCGAGCCATCTTCGAAGCCGGCGATGTCACCCTCGCCGCCGATTGTCGGCGCATCGTCGAGCGCGCGGCGCGAGATTTTGGCGGTGTTCACATATTGTTCAACAATGCCGGCATCATCCGGCGCGCCTCGGTGGTTGAACTTAATGAAGCCGACTGGGATCGGGTGATGGCGGTCAATGTGAAGGCTGTTTTTCTGATGTCTCGTCAGGTGATTCCCGTCATGGCGTCGGCCGGCGGCGGCTCGATCATCAACACCGCATCGGGGTGGGGTCTCGCAGGCGGGCCGAGAGCGGCGGTGTATTGTGCTTCCAAGGGCGCGGTGGTCCTGCTCACCAAAGCCATGGCCATCGATCACGGACCGCAGAAGATTCGAGTAAACTGCATTTGCCCTGGCGACACGGACACTGCCATGTTGCGCAACGAAGCTCGACAATTGGGAGAGCCCAACGACAGGTTCCTGGCGGAAGCGGCAAAGCGGCCGCTGGGACGAGTCGGCCAGCCGGAGGAAATTGCGCAAGCCGCGCTGTATCTGGCGAGCGATGCATCATCGTTCGTGACCGGAACAGCGCTGGTGGTAGACGGCGGCGGCCTGGCCGGGTCCGCGTAAGCGCAGACGCCCTCGTCCGCCCGGCGGAGCGAAGCTCCGCAGAAATTATTAAGTTTCGATACTGGCGAGCTACGCTCGCCCACCCGGACGATGCCGTCCGGGTCTACGTGGTCGGTGAAGATCTCCTCATGCGTTTGCAGAACAAAGTCGCACTGATCACTGGAGGCACTTCAGGCATCGGCGAGGCCACGGCCCTGCTGTTTTCCAAAGAAGGCGCCAAGGTCGCAATCACGGGACGCCACGAACAGCGCGGACATGCCATCACTGCCCGGATCCTCGAAGACGGCGGTGAAGCCATCTTCCTGCGCACCGACGTCCGCAAGGCAGCCGAATGCCGCCGCGCAGTTGATGAAACCATCGCCGCTTTCGGACGCCTCGACATTCTCTTCAACAACGCGGGTATCTTCTATCCTCATACCACGCTCGATTGCAGCGAGGAGGAATGGGACCTGCAGATCGATGTCAACCTGAAGGGCACTTTTCTGATGTCCAAATTCGCCCTGCCCACGATGATCAATCAACGCA
Source organism: Terriglobia bacterium (assembly GCA_963822555.1). Lineage (GTDB taxonomy): Bacteria > Acidobacteriota > Terriglobia > Terriglobales > Acidobacteriaceae > JAIQFF01. The sequence continues at coordinate 694,648 of CAWGHY010000001.1, read as the reverse complement.
GCGGCGTAATCATCAACAACAGTTCGGGATGGGGCATCGTGGGCGGCGACGCCGCGGTCGCGTATTGCGCTTCGAAGGGCGGAGTGGTTCTTCTGACCAAGGCGATGGCCATCGACCACGGCCGCCAGGGTATTCGTGTGAACTGCATCTGCCCCGGCGATGTGGACACGCCCATGCTGCCGGAAGATGCGCGCATGCGCGGTCAGAAGTGGGAGGATTACCTGGCGGGCTGCAGCAATCGCCCGATAGGACGGATCGGCACGTCGGATGAGATCGCGAAGGCTGCCCTGTTTCTGGCTTCCGATGATTCGTCGTTCATGACGGGAGCGACGCTGGTGGTAGACGGCGGAGGTACGGCGGATTAGCACGAGCCGCGTAGGGGCGGACGCCCCGTCCGCCCAGCGGAGCGAAGCTCCACAGATTTTTTGTAATCTTCACACCGAGGCGAACTTCGCTCGCCCGCCCGGACGAGGGCGTCCGGGCCTACGTGGCTCGTTATGGCAAGTCGCAAAAACTCGCAGCAATGGTTCGAGCGCTCCCAGCAATCGCTGGTCGAGGGTGTCAACTCGCCTTCGCGCGGCGCCGCAGTCTACTCCCCCGGCCCGATATTTCTCGAACGCGGCCGGGGCTCGCATGTTTGGGACGCCGACGACAACGAATCCGTCGACTTCATGATGTCGTTCGGAGCGCTGATCCAGGGACACGCTCATCCGAAATTGGTCGAGGTAGTTACACAGACCATGGCGCAAGGCTCGCACTTTGCGGCGGCGACTTCCGCCGAAGTTGAAGCGGCGGAGCGCCTGCGTCGCATGGTCCCTTCCGCCGAGGTGGTGCGCTTCACCAACACCGGCAGCGAAGCTACCATGCTGGCCCTGCGCCTGGCGCGCGCCCACACTCGACGTACCAAGTTCCTGAAATTTGAAGGCCATTACCACGGCTGGTACGATCCTTTTCTTTTGAATGCGCACAGCCATGCGCCGGAGAAGCTGGGCATGGCGGACAATCCCACGCGCATGCCCGACTCGGAAGGCATTCCAGCTTCGACTTTCGATGATGTGATACTGGCGCCTTGGAACGACGCCGCAGCCCTGGAACGGGTCATGGAGCGGCACGGATCCGAGCTTGCGGCTGTCATCACCGAGCCCATCATGGCCAATATGGGCTGCATCCTGCCGCGTGAGGGATACTTGCAACAGGTTCGTTCTCTCACGCAGGAATACGGAGCGCTGCTGATCCTCGACGAAGTGGTGACCGGCTTTCGCTATGCTCCGGGCGGATGTCAGGAGTATTACGGCATTACGCCGGACATCAGTACATTTGGCAAGGCTCTGGGCGCGGGATTTCCCGTGGGTGCGGTGGCCGGTCCCCGATCTATTCTCGATCGTATGCGTTGGAGCGAAAACATGGTGCTGCACTACGGCACCTTCAACGGGCACCGGCTCACCATGAAAGTTGTCGCGGCCAACCTGGACTTGCTGGCCGCCGATGGCGTGTATCAAAAACTGCACGGCGTGGGCAATGCCGCCATCGCAGGTCTGCGCGAAGTCTTCGCACGCCATAAGCGAAAAGCCATCGTGCAGGGCTTTGGCCCCATGTTCCAGATTTACTTTACCGAGCGTGACGTAATCCACGACTACCGCGATTACTGCGCCTATGCGGATACTCAACTCTATTCGCGCTTCGTTCACCGCCTATTGGACAATGGCATCTACATGACTCCGTCCAATGGCCTGCACTGGATCATCTCCACCGCGCACACGCATAAAGATGTTGCTGCGTTGATCGAGGCGGCGGACCGGGCTTGCGTCGACCTCGCATGAAGATCTCAAACGAAACATCTCGCATGACTACTCTGGCATGAAAGGCTCAGGCAAGCACACTGTCGTTTTTCTGGGTGGCGGGCGCATCACAGGCGCCCTGCTGGCCGGATTGCGCCTGGCCAATTACGGTCAGCCGATCGTGGTGCACGACCGCCATCCTCAGAAATTGCGCGAGCTTAGACTCCGGCACAACGTCAGCATTGAACCAGACCTGCATCGCGCCGTGGAGCAGGCGCACCTTCTCATCGTTGCGGTACGGCCGGATTCAGTTCGCGAACTGCTGCGACAGATTGGCCGGGCTCAACCAGGGCGCGAGCGGCCGACAGTGGCAGTCAGCCTCGCGGCCGGCATTCCACTGAAGAATTTGCGTTCATGGGCGGGCCGTCCGCTGCGCTGGGCGCGCGCCATGCCCAGCCCAGTGGCCCGCAGCGGCCGCGGTCTTACTGCCTTAGCCTTCGACCGCGACTTCTCCGCGCCCGCGAAACGCGAGATACGGAACTTCTTCGCGCGCGTGGGAAATGTCTTCGAGCTTCCCGAAAGCAAGTTCGACGCCTTCACCGTGACCTATTCCTCGAGTCACGGTTACCACGCGCTGGATGCGCTGGCTGGCGCCGCCCTGAAGCTCGGACTCGATCGCAAGACTGCGTTGACCGCCGCCGCCCATGCGCTGGCCGACAGCATTCAGGCTTGGCGGGCGTCCGAACTTTCATTGAGTACGCTGTTACATGAAGCCGCCACGCCCGGCGGTATCGCCGCTGCCACCATGGCGAAAATGGATCAGTTGGGGTACAAGCGCGTGGTGGAAAAAGGATTACAAGCAGGAATCAACCGGGCAAAAAAGAACGCTAGAACATAATCCTTTGTCTTTCGCTTTAAAGGTGATGCGAATATGTTGAGCTTTTGGCAGGACATTCTCATCCTGATTTGCACTATGCTGGGGTCGCTGCTTTTCTTGGCGGCTCTTAACCGGGTCTGGCCGCGGGAAAAGCGCCGTGTGCACAATGATCTGATCGGCTGGCAGCTGGGGATTCTGGGCACAACCTATGCGGTGATTTTAGGCTTCATGCTGTATACCGTATGGACTTCCTTCGGCGAAGCCAATCTCAATGTCGATCTGGAAGCCAACTCTCTGAGAAATATGTATCGGCTGGCCCAGGGGATGCCACAACCCCAGCGTATGGAACTCGAGACCGAGGCGCGCGAATATGCCGAAGCTGTCATCGACCGGGACTGGCCGGCCATGGCCGACAACCAGGTTCCGGAAGGGAGTCATCAGATCAACGAAAGAATGTGGAAGACGTTGATGTCGGTCAAGACCGCGACATTGACTGAGCTCACCGCGGAGGATCACGCGCTGTCTGAATTAAGCGCGCTCACCGAACATCGCCGCACCCGGTTGATCCAGAGCAAGTTCAGGCTTCCGGCTATTTTCTGGTGGGTGCTGCTCGTGGGGGCGGCCGTGACCGTATTTTCAGCCTCGTTATTCGGATCGGAAAATGCAACGCTGCATGGCATCCAGGTATTTTCCTTTACTCTGCTGGTCACGCTCGTATTGCTTTCTATCTCCGACGTGGATCAGCCATTTCGAGGCTGGGTGCACATCAGTGACTATCCTTTTCAGCGGGCACGAGAGAGCATGCAGGAGCACTAGCTCCGAGAGAATAGTTTTCCAGCGAGGCGGCAAATGCGCAGCACGCGGTAAAGAGGAAACAACGGCGACGGTAAGCGCACTGCCGCCCACTCTCCGGCGCCGGGAGTGATCAAAAGCCTCCACCAGAACGAGACGCGGTCTTGCCTCCGCTCGCGCAGCCGCGCCATCAGGCGAAAGTACGCCATCGATTCCGGATTGAATTCTTCCTCTGCGACAACCACGTGCAGAATGCGCTGCGCCAGAATTTCCGCCTCACCGTCTTTCTCGATTTCCGTTTTTAATTGGTCCGGCAGAGCCGCTCCCAGTAGTTTGTGGGCCAGCAGGAAAGTAACCGCGACAATTCGCATGATCCCTAAATCCATGGCGCGGTTTTGCACCTCTGCCCAGTTGAGACTATGCGACCGGGCCAACTGGACAATGTCGCATAGCCAGGAAATCTGCTTCCACGCGTGTTTGGCGGCGTGCACACAAAGCACGAGCATGAGGTCCTGCTCGCCCAGCGTGCGCAGCTTCTGGCCCTCGATCGTGACCACGGCTGCTCGCTTGAGGAAATCATTCACATCGAAGCCGATGGAGTAAAAACGCGGTAGGATCTGCCACTTGATTTCGAGCAGGTTGCGTCCGCGAGCGCCATCGAACGTGTATTCGTATCCGGACTTGAGGTAATCGCGTTCCGCCAGTTGCGCCAATTGCAGGCCTGGAGCGTATCCCAACTCTGCCAGCGCCTCCTTGATTTTGGCCAAGTCGTCGGATCGGACCAGGAAATCAAGGTCGGAGAACTGGCGCAAGGTAACGTTGCCGTACAGCATTTCCGCCAGCACTGGCCCTTTGTAAGGCAATACCTCCAAGCCACGCGCCTGTAAATGGCGATGAATGTTGAGCAATTCGAGAGTGAGCCAAAGAGTGCGGTGGGCATTGGCTCTGTCCTCTTGCCGGAAAGCTTCGAGTCCGGCCGAGCGGCTGGCGTCGTTCTCCGCGGACAGCCGGCGAAAAACCATAGGCACGACACCGTGATGGAGCGTGAGCTGAACCAGTCGCTCCCAGTCCACACCGCGCGGCAGAATTTGCTGGATACGGATGGAAAAGCGCCCGTCGGAATCATCACCACAACAGGCCAGAATCAGGTCGAGTTCGGGACTGAAAATTCGGGTGTAGGCAGAACTCGAAGCGGGCAGCCGGGATGGCGCAGGTTGTGCCAAGGCGATGGTCGTCGCTGACTGCTCTCGATCCTCTGGCTGGGGAAATCTCTCTGGTAAAAACTATAGTACAAACCATTGCCACATTCGTTTACTGGCTCTATTCGCCGGGCTCAATGTGCTCCACCCGACGAACTGTCCGCTGGTCACATTTACAAGTATTTGCAACAGGTATCCAGCGACACAACAGCCATCTGCATTATGTCTTTCGCTCGGAAGTGCAGTGGGTTATCGTGAACCCTGCGGCAAAATAACTTTATGCGGCCGGAAACCCACGCCGGTGTGAGCTTTTGGCCGGTGCGCTAACGTACGAACCAGTCACTCATGGATGCTCTGGCGCGCAACGCAGACAGATGCAGTCTGGCAGCCGAGGGCTTGCGGTCGTGGGGCACTTTGAAAGTGCGCGCGGCCGGAGGCAGCATGCTCCCAACGTTGTGGCCGGGGGATGTCCTCACTGTGCAATACGCCCGTCCGGACCAAGTCGAGCCGGGTGAAATTGTGCTCTACACGCGCCAAGGGCGTTTTTTCGTTCACCGCATTGTGAGTCGGGACTTAAGCGGCGATGCGATGTCTCTTCTTACCTGCGGCGATTGCATGGCGGCGGCAGATCCGCCGGTCGGACGAGGTGAGCTGCTGGGAAGAGTTGTTGAGGTTCGCCGCTCGGGTTCGAGTTTTGTGCCGGCGCGAAAGCTTTCGCTGTCTGGCCGGCTCCTGGCGTGGGCGTTTGGCCACTGGAACTTGTTCCGGCGCGTTGGATTACGGCTCAGGACTTACGGCTGCGAAGGCGATGACTAGGCCGGATCTCCATTCGTTAACCCAGCCTGGGAATCGAACAGAGGCGCGGGCGACTGCAATCCCGTATCGTGGAGCTGCCCAAAAGTGAATGCGAGCTACCAGATCACAGTCGAGATCGGCGGGATGCCGATCCTGCTCCATACCCGGGACAATTCCTTCCGCCAGTTGCTGGCCCGCCGCTACGCCGGCTTTGTGGATTCCTCCGCGCCCGCCAGATTTGAGTTTGACATCGAGCTCGCCACACCGGCTGGGATAGCCCCTGACGAAGATGTGCAAGTGGAAATGCAGGACGGCACCTGGCGGCTGCGACGGGGGGACTTTCGCGCGCAATGGGACCCGACCGCCCGGCGCGGACGCATTCGTCAATCCGCCAATCCGTATGCCATCGACTCCGTCCTGCGCATCGTACACACGCTGATCCTGGCGCAGGAAGGCGGCTTTCTGCTGCACGCCGCGGGGGCGATCCGCAACGGACGCGCCTTTCTTTTCTCTGGCGTGTCGGGCGCCGGTAAAACTACCATCTCGAGGCTTGCACCTGCAGACGTGACTTTACTGACCGATGAGGTCTCCTACATCCGTCGAGTTGACCCCGGCTATCGTGCCTGTGGAACTCCCTTCGCCGGAGAGCTCGCGAGGGCGGGAGAAAATTGCTCCGCTGCCATCGCCTCTCTTTTTTTCTTGAAGCAGGGTCCGGAGAACACAATTGAGCCTTTGGCCAAATCCGAAGCCATCCTTCGCCTGATGAGGAACATCCTATTTTTTACCGGGGATGCGGCGCTGGTCGAGAACGTATTCAGGTCGGCGTGCGATTTTGTGGAGCGCGTGCCGGTGCGGCAACTTACATTTACTCCCGATTCGCGAGTTTGGGGCATGATCGAGTGAACCAGAAATGACAGACAAGAAAGTTGCGAAGTACATTGCCAAGAGTTCCGCCATCGCCTCGCGCCTGCTGGGAGGAGAGATGATGGTCATGTCTGCCGCTGATTCCACCTTCTTCACCCTGAATCCGGTCGCCACTGCGATCTGGCAGGCCGCGGACGGCATCACCCCGTTGTCTGAGATCGTGGCCGATCGCGTCTGCGCCGAGTTCGAAGTCGATTCCGAAACCGCCTACCGTGACGTCGAACGCTTCGTCGAGGAACTCTCTCACTACGGCATCCTGATGGTTTCTGACCAGCCGTTTGGAAACGCCAACAGCCCTACGGAGGCTGCGTGAGCCTGGTGCAGGAGATGAGCCTGCGGGCCCTGGATCTGGGCGTGCCCATGTCCGTTCACTTTGACATCACTTACCGCTGCAATGAACGCTGCGTGCACTGCTACCTCGACCATGACGACCACGGCGAAATGACCACGGCAGAAATCAAGCGCGTGCTCGATGAACTGGCGGATGCGGGCACGTTCTTCCTGACCTTCAGCGGCGGCGAAGTGCTGATGCGGCGTGATTTCTTCGAGCTTCTCGAATACGCGCGCCGCCTGTCGTTCAGCGTCCGGATCAAAACCAATGCCGTCATGATTGGTGAAGCGGAAGCGCGCCGTATGCTGGAGCTGGGCGTCGACCAGATTCAGGTCAGCATCTACTCCCATCGGCCCGAGGTTCACGACGCCATCACCAAGCTTCCGGGCTCGCTGCGCCGTAGCCTTGAGGCAATCCGGTTTCTGACCGGGGCAGGACTTCGGGTGACGATTGCCAACGTTCTGATGACCGCCAACCTGGGCAGCCACGCCGGCGTGCAGGCCCTGGCCCGCGAACTGGGCGTGCAATACACTCTGGACCCGACCATCACGCCGAAAATGGACGGCGACCGATCCATTCTTAATCTGCGCATTCCGGGCACGGAGTTGAGCGATGTATTCCACAACGAAAGCCTGGTGGGAAATGTCGAACAGTTTTGCGCTGCTCCTCCCGAGCCGGACGACGATGTAATGGAAGGATACCCGTGCAGTGCGGGACACACTCTGGCCTACATTTCACCGTACGGAGACGTCTTTCCCTGCGTGCAGTTTCCGCTCCCCAGCGGAAACGTCCGGCGCCAGAAGTTTCTCGACATCTGGAACCACTCGCCGGAACTGAACGACGTCCGTTCCATTCGCGCCAAAGATTTGCCGGTGTGCTCGACTTGCAGCCATGTCGGAACCTGCACCCGCTGTCCCGGACTGGCCTACATGGAGGGGAACATGCGCGGACCGTCGACCGCTGACTGCGAGAAGTCGTTCCAACGTACCGGAATTCGCTCGGCAAACATGCTTCTACGGGATGGGGAACCCCAAGGTGCCACTCCCCCAGGACCGCTTATTCATATCCAGCCACTGATGGCGTGATGCTGCGGAGCTCTCCGCTGCAGGCGGTCAGCTCTCAGCAGTCAGCTGTCAGTTCTCAGTTCTCAGCGGTCAAGGTTCAGCTTGTAGCTGCGAAGCAGCGCCCAGATTAAAGCCCCGGGCGTAAGCCCGGGGTATGACCAAGCCCTGAAAGGGCGAAAGCGGGGTCTAAGTACTCAGAGTTACTTTTTACCCAGAGTTACTTTGGTGCCCACCGCACCTTCGGAGGCCGCGACCGCAACCGCTGGATAAACGTAGAATCGGGGGAAGCACTCATTATGGAATCCACAGAAAAAGCACCGGACTCAGGCAGGCGCAGCACCCGCATTCGGGCGCAGATTCCGCTTCGCGTGACCAGCCTGGATCCCGCCATCCCATTTTCCGAAGCCGGACATACCCTTGTGCTCAATACGCAGGGTTGTGGCGTAAGGCTCTCGCTCAAACTGGAACCCGGACAGGCAGTTTCCCTGGACGAACTGCCCGGCGGCAAGAGCGTTCCGGCTCGCATCGCCAACTGCGTGCCGCTCGGTACCGGAGGTAAGTGGTGGATGGTTGGGATAGCGCTCGACGAACCCGGCAACGTGTGGGGTATTCATCCCACCCCGGCAGATTGGGGTTCGGAAACTGCCAGCGCAGCCGCGGGAGCTGGTAATACCGCCAGCCCCTCCAAGAGCGGAGAATGGCCGTTCCGTCAATTCTCCAGTCGCGGCGAATTTCATCCCGGTAAAAGGTAATTCTCTCTTCAATACACGCTCCGGGCCGGCTTTTGACTTGGCGCTTTCACCCACGTAACATTCACACCCAGTGCTGGGACAGACCATTTCGCACTACCGCATCGTCGAAAAGTTGGGCGGCGGTGGTATGGGGGTGGTCTACAAAGCGGAAGACACCCGCCTTCATCGTTTTGTAGCCCTCAAGTTTCTGCCTCCGGAAGTGGCGCGCGATCCTCAGGCCCTGGCGCGCTTTCAACGCGAAGCTCAAGCTGCGTCGGCCCTGAACCACCCCAACATCTGCACCATCTACGACATCGGCGAGCAGGACGGCCAGGCCTTTATCGCCATGGAATTTCTGGACGGGGTCACGCTGAAGCACCGCATCTCCGGCCAGCCGATGGACACCGAGACTCTGCTTTCCCTCGCCATCGAAGTGGCCGATGCCCTCGACGCCGCGCACACCGAAAAAATCGTGCACCGGGACATCAAGCCGGCGAATATCCTCATTACCAAACGCGGTCAAGCCAAAATCCTCGACTTTGGACTGGCCAAGCTGACCGGTGCTCAATCTCCCGCCGCCGAAGGCGCAACCGTCGAGGAGAATCTGACCAGTCCTGGGACGGCGGTAGGCACCGTGGCCTATATGTCGCCCGAACAGGCCCGTGGTGAAGCGCTCGACGCTCGCACCGATCTATTTTCCTTCGGCGCCGTGCTGTACGAGATGGCCACCGGAAAGATGGCGTTCAGCGGAAATACTTCGGCGGTGATCTTCGATTCGCTGCTGCACAAGGCGCCTGCTTCGGCCGCGCGGGCCAATCCCGAACTGCCTAACGAGCTGGACCGAATCATCAACAAGTCGCTGGAAAAGGATCGCGCGCTGCGCTACCAGAGCGCGGCTGAGATGCTGGCCGATCTCAAGCGTTTGCGCCGGGATTCCAGTTCGGCGCGAGTCGAAATCGCCGCTGAGCAGCCCCGTTCCGGGAAAAATAAAATATTGCTGTGGGCAGTCGCTGGCGTGGTGGCGGTGGCTCTGGCTGTCGGCGGCGCTTTTCTTTGGAGAAGCCGCAAGGATTCCGAACAGATCACATCGGTCGCGGTCATGCCATTCGTCAATGTCAGCAACGATCCCAACTCCGAGTATTTGAGCGACGGCATCACCGAGAGTTTGATTAACAACCTTTCCCAACTGCCGAGCCTCACCGTGCTGGCCCGGTCTTCGGTGTTTCGCTACAAGGGACGCGACATCGATCCATCAACTGTCGCCAAAGAATTGAAGGTGCAGGCGCTGGTCACCGGACGCATCGTGCAGCACGGAGACCAGCTCATCATCAGTTCGGAACTGATCGATGCCCGCACCAACCGCAATCTCTGGGGAGATCAGTACGACCGCAAAGTTTCCGACGCGCTGGCGGTGCAGCAGGAGATTACCGGCGCTATCTCCGCCAGATTGCGCGAGCGCCTTTCCGGAGAAACTCAGAAGCAGGTAGCCAAAGGCGGCACCAACGATCCCGAGGCCTACCAGCTTTACCTGAAGGGTCTCTATTATTGGGAAAAACGCACACCCGAAACCCTGGACAAGGCCAGGGACTATTTCATCCAGGCCATCGAGCGCGACCCGGGCTATGCGCTGGCGTACGTCGGACTGGCCGACTATTACGTCGCCGCGCCGGACTACGGTCCGATACCGGAAAACGTGGCTGCTCCCAAGGCCAAGACGGCGGCCGAAAAGGCTCTATCGATCGATCCGTCTTCGGCTGAAGCCCACGCCGCGCTGGCGGGCTCGCTGTGGAGCTTATTCGAGTTTTCCGCCGCGGAGAAGGAATTCAAGCGGGCCCTTGAGCTCAATCCCAATCTTGCGCACGGCCATCACTGGTACGGGCTCTTCCTGTCATGGGAGGCGCGCAACGAGGAAGCGATCACACATCTGCGGCGCGCCGTCGAACTCGATCCGCTCAATCTGCAATACCAAAGCAACCTCGGCCAGGTCCTGGCCAATGCGCACCAGTATGACGCTGCCATCGAGCAGTTGAAAAAAACGATGGAAATGGATCCCAACTTCTCCTATGCGCACGTCGAGCTACGCCAGATTTATCGCGATTTGGGGAAGTACGACCAAGCGATGGAGGAGTGGAAGAGGTACGCGGCCCTGAATGACGATCCGGAGGAAACGGCAATTGCCAATGACGTGGCTGGAGTCTATGCCAAATCCGGGTTTAAGCCCGCCCTCGCCCGGGAAATCGAGCTAAGAAAACAACTGGGAAAACGCCGCTATCAGGACCCAAGTGAAATTGCCTACCTCTACGCTTCCCTCGGCGACAAGGAACAATGCTTCGCCTGGCTGGACCAGGCGCGCGCGGAAAGAGCTGGAGGGCTGGAACCGGTCAAAATAATTCGCGCTCTCGATCAGTGGCATGGCGATCCGCGGTATGTCGCGCTCTTGAAAGAATTGGGGTTGCCTCAATAGGGCTTGCGTCGCGTCATACCAGAAGGCCGCTTATGCCGGAAACTGCGAGTGGCGGCAACGGTCAGATCATCCGGTTAAACCAGGCTCGCAATCGATTGCGAGAAAAGCCCTTTGCGGTTAATCCCTAATTAAAGACGAGTTGGGTTGACGAACGCGAAGCCCTTCCGTAAATTCAAGCCTCCAAAAAGTTCCCGCGGAGGCATTTCATGAAATTCTCGAGTCAATTCTCTTTCTTTATTCTGTTCGTCACTGCCGTGGTTGTGGCCTGGCCCTCGTCTGCATCAGCGCAGCTTTTGGACCTCCCCCTCAAACCCGGACTGTGGGAGACGCATGTGAGCGTGAAAGCCGGAGGCACAAATAACGATGTGGCGAGCAAAGCCTGTTTCTCCGCCGGCACAACCTTGGGAGATTACATAACGGCATCGAACAAGGGGAGCGGTGCCCAATGCAGCGTCAGTAACAAGGTGCAGTCCTCGCACGGAATTTCCTACGACACAGTCTGCACCGGCCCGGGAATGGGCTCCAAGGGACACACGGATATCCAACTGGCGGGCAGTGAGAGCTTCAACGGAAGCAGCCACACAACGGTGACGGGCAGCTCCTCCGGTAAAGCGATCAACATGGTGATCGACAAAACTTTCAGCGCAAAGTTTTCAGGGTCCGACTGCGGCGACGTGAAGCCCATGGTGGCACCCCGGAAGTGAGGCTATCGCTGGGGCTGGCCGTTTCGCGTTCTCTGTCGCGAGAGTTCTCGCGCGTGAAACAGCAAGCGAGGCGAGGCAAATGACTGTTGCGGACGAATCACGGTTCTGCTTTTCGCAGGATTCTGGCGAGGGCGGTTATCGTGTTCCAATTACGAGTTGTTGCCACAACCCCGAAAAGTTTGTCGAGCTGGCCCAGATAACGGATAGCTTTCATTTCGCGCTGGTATAGCCCGAGGACGAATCGACCCTTTATGGCGAGGATTTTCAAAGACCATTCCTCCTTCGAAGGAAGACCCAACGGAACGGAAGGCAAAGGGCGCCCGCGTTCTGCCAATATGCTCACAAACCAAACGATTTTCGGTCCCGCGGGCTGACCCGAAAACGGGTTCGCGGATTTCAGTTCGAGGATCTCGGCCCCTTTGCAAATCACCACCTCTGTCTCAAACGGCAACCGCTTTGCCAACTCAGCGCGCAGTTTGGCCTGACTAATCCGCTTCCGCACCACGAAAGTTCCGGCGGCGCCGACATTCACTAGATCAAAGTCCCGCAGCTCATCTGCGACGAGGCTCGGGCGAAACGTCCTATGTCCCCCGACATTGACTCCCCTCAAGAAAACGACCAGCGCCATGACACCCTTATTCAGAAAAAGTGAGCTGAACCCCATCATCGCGGCCGACAGTCATCGAGACGATTGGCCGAGGAGATCAGCGAGAATCCACGCCGCTCCGGCAATTGCGAAGGTCTCGGCGGTTTCGCTCCAATTGGTATGACTTTGAGGATCCAAAAGAAACAACGGCAACCACACCAGTAGCCCGAACATCACCAGCATCATGGTCAGAAGGCGAATCGCGAGCAGTGCCATTCGATTCGCGAGAAGAGCCAGCGCCGCGAGTGCGAACAAAACAGTCGTCGTTACCGCCCAAAACATTGGTGTCGGCGGAAGCCATTTGGGAACCAGACTTGCCGTCGGGACGAGATAAACCGCCTGTTCGAGCGCAAACGAAGCGGCAGAGATGCCCAGGAGAATCCGGCCGATCCGATTAAGCGTTTCCCGTGAAAACGGCGATGATAGTTGCGCATAAACGATGGCCGCTCCGGCCACAAGCGAGAACTGCTCGAAGAAGTTGCCCCAGCTGTTGTAGATCCGCGGATTAGCGAAGATTTGGGGCACGCACCGTAAAGAGAAGAAAAGATAAACCGCGAAAAGGACGACCGCGCCCGTTTTCGCACTGCGACGGAACTGAATCGCAACTCCGCCGAGGATCTCGGCGGCGGCAGCGGGGTAGACAATATAAGGCGATAGATGCCAGCCGTTGTACTCGTGCCCGGCAAGCACGATGAGGCCAAAGGCCACGGCCGCCGCTCCAAACACATGACGGCCGAGATTCGAACTCGATTCCGAAGTAGGCATTGAGATTGAGACACGCCGCCAACGAAATGGCGCTTTGCCGGGTGAATCTGCCGGTCCCGTCGGTCGGCACTAGCCTCTCGGGAAGGCACTTTACGCCGAATCGCAGCAACAATCCACGATTACCGGTTTAGCGGACGTTCCCATCCACCATTCGGCGCCCAATTGGAAGGGAATTTCGCTGCTAGGTCTTCATCAGCTTGGAGAAGTAGCGGTTGTCGTAAAACATCGTGCTGTTATGCACGAATTCCAGGACTTTGTGCATCTTGTCCCGGTCTTCGCGGTTCATGTCGTTGAACTGGATGGCAATGCCTGAGCCGGGATCGATACGCACCACGAATCCTGCGGCCTGGAGTCTACCGTCGTCGATGGAGAAGATCACTTTCAACTTGGAGCCGGCGGGCATGAGGCTGCTGGTTTCCACGTAGCACCCGCCCAGGCTGACGTCGATCAGGTTTCCCAGGACTGGCACTTCACCTTCATGGGGCCGCAATTCGATGGTGACCCGGCACTTCATACGCGGATACAAGCGGCGGTTCTTGCGCGACGGTTGCTTTTGTTTTTCGATGTACATGCGGCGATCGGCTTCCGCCAGCAGGGCCTCGGCGTCCTTGCCGTCTTCGGGATACATGGCCAGCCCAACGCTCAGAGAAAGGATGTCTTCGCTGCAGACTTCCCGGCCCGCGAGTCGCGCCAGTTCCTTCAGGCTCTCCGCCTTCTTGGCGGAGGCCTCCGCGGTCAGCCCGGGCGCCACCACGACAAACTCGTCTCCGCCCATGCGAGCCACGTAGTCGTACTCGCGGCAACTTTCTTTTAATGCTTGCGCGAACAGGCGCAGCACGCGATTGCCTTCCAGGTGTCCGAAGCGGTCGTTGATCTGCTTGAAGCCGTCCATGTCGCTGACCATGACCACCAGTGAGGTCGAATCCCGCTTGCAGCGCGCCATTTCGCGGTCCAGTTGCAGGAACAGAGACCGCGCATTGGGCAATCCTGTGAGGTAGTCGGTGACCGCCGAACTCTCGGCTTGTTCGTACTTCAAGGCATTCTCGATGGCCAATGCCATCTTCGAACTGATGGCCAGCAGAATGCGCAAGTGGTCTGACGTGAAGGCATCGGTTTCCGCGTGATAGAGCGCGAGCACGCCGACGACGCCGGCCAGTCCTTCCAATGGGATCGCCAACGCCGACCGCAAAGTACTGAACTTCGTGGGATCGTTCAGGTACCCGGGCTCCACCGAGGGATTGCCGTTGATGATCGGCTTCCGGTTCTGTGCCACCCAACCAGAAAGGCCGCTGCCCAGTGGAATACGCAGCGATGAGAACAAGCGGTGGTTGTCGCCGCTCACCAGTTCCGGAATCAACTCCTGCCCGCGTTTTACATAGATGGCGATGGCATCGTAGGGCACCAGCCGCCTCAGTTTCACCGAGAACACCGATAAGGTCTCACCCAGGCTAAGCGAAGCGCCCAGGTCCTGACTGAGTTCGAACAGGGTCTGCGCTTCCTGCCGTGCCGCCGCAATCGAGGACAGGAAGGTCGCTTCCTGACCGGGAGCGTCCTTGACGGTAATGTCTTCAAAACCCGCGGCCGGCGCCGCCCCGGCTTCGACTTTCATTTCGGTGGAGAGTGGCGCCACCGGCTCGCGCCGGTAGGTGGATTCGACCAGCTTCTCCAATTGGCGATAGCGCCTCTCCAGAACGCTGACGACTTTGGGATCAAACGATTTTCCCGACTCCGCCGATAGCCGCTTCATGACTTCTTCCAGCGGTAAGGCTCGCCGGTACTGACGGTCGGAGGCCATGGCATCGAGAAAATCCACGGAGGAGAGAATGCGCGCTCCCACCGGAATTTCTTCGCCCTTGAGTCCGAAGGGATAGCCCGATCCATCCCATTTTTCGTGGTGGGCGCGCACGATAGGCACGACGGGATAAGGGAAGCGCACCCGCTCCAATATCTCCGCACCGACCACCGGGTGGATCTTCATCTTTTCAAATTCTTCGGGCGTCAGACGGCCGGGCTTGGAAATGATGTGTTCGGGCACGGCCAGTTTTCCGATGTCGTGCAGCAGTGCCGCCGCGTGCAGGGCTTCCATCTCGCCCGGCGTAACGCCCAGCTCCTTGGCCACCTCGATGGCGTAGATTCGCACCCTTTGCAGGTGGTCGTGCGTGGTGTGGTCCTTGGCTTCGATGGCGAGTGCCAACGCTTCAATGGTGCGCAGGTGCAACGTGGCCATTTCTTCCACGTGGCGCTTCTCATCCTCAAGTTTTCCCAGATACAGCCGGTAAGAGCGGTAGATGAGGTAAATGATGGGTACGATCAGAAGAGACGTTTCCCACCCGAACTCGCGGTTGAACCAGCCGATCATCCCGGCAAAGGCCGCGCCCACCAGGTAGTAGGGAAATGACCAGAAGTAGCAATCGACCCAGATCTGTTTAAGCGATTTTTCTTCGGTCAGCGCGATGACTGCCGCGATCGATCCGGTGTTGGCTGCGAAATAAGTGATGGCCGCCACGCCCAACAGCAAAGGATGACTCGTCACCTGCGCCCTGGATATTGCCAGGTGGTAGACGTTGTAAGCGGCGGCGATCGACATCGCGCTCGCTGACAAGTTGAATGTGACCTGCAGCGGACTGGGGCGGTCGCGATAGAAACATTGGACCAGGATGGCAGCCGTGGCCAAAGCCAGCGTCTCGGCAAAACCCAACTCAAGAATGCCCAGCAGGATGAAAAGGAAGTTCACCGACATGGTGCCGGTGATCCCCGGCAACCTGACTTTGAGCCGGGCGGCCAGAATCGCGATCAGCAGATAGCAGATAAACTGCGCGATATTCTTGCTGGTCGGGCGAATGGCTCCGTAAAGGAGTACACACGTCCCGGCAAGGACGACAAGGCTGATGAACAGCTTGGCGCCAAGGCTCAGTTCTCTCCACGACTGGGAGCGGCTACTCACGTCCCTCCGTTAAATCCCTCGAAGTTTTTGCGGGGATCTGCCCCTATTGATACCAAGTAAGGTGTTCTGATACAACAACTTGCACAGATTTTGACCAAACTTTCGTAACCAAAATCAACTTACTTTGGCTGCGGTACCTTCAGGCGTAAGGGTAAGCGTCACGCTTTCAGCTAGTTGTGTGAAGACCACGAAGCACCTGCTGCGTTCAGATCAGGGAAGGAGGCGGTAGAAGCTTAAGCCAGCATCTCCCTGCTCCAATTTGCGATAGCGCCACAGGGGGGTGAAACCGTCACCTGGATCGAAGCGCTTGTCATGTTCGGCGACAACAATGGTGTCCGTCGTCAGCAGGGGTGACTGCGAAAGGAGCTGAAGGGCTTGAACGTAGACCTTCTCCATTCGATAAGGGGGATCGAGAAAGATGAAGTTGGCAGCGACATTTTTCGCGGCCAGCGTGCGCAGGGCGCGCAAGACATCTTCCCGCATGACTTCGAACCCCGATTCCACGCCCAGCGAATCGAGGTTGCGCCGGATGAGGCCAGCGGCCTGGTTTGAGGATTCGACAAAATAGACCTGGGCTGCTCCCCGGCTCAAAGCCTCGATCCCAACCGCCCCGGTGCCGGCGCAGAGGTCGAGCCAGACTTTGCCTTCGAAGGCGTCGGGGTTTCCGGCGCCTAGAACATTGAACAGGGTCTCACGCAAGCGGTCGGCGGTAGGGCGCAGATCCATCCCGCGGAGCGAGCGCAGCGGTCGGCTGCGGAATTTTCCGCCGATCACTCTCACCGCGCAGCCTCGCGAGGAGCTGCTCTGTCCGGTTCGTGGCGGGCCATCCTATTACTTCCGATTTGGTGATATTGCAACTCCCGGCTCCAATCTGTTGTCTAAACTATATAGAATGGCGTTAGCGGAAGAGTCCGCGGGTTTCCCATGAGAAGCTGGTCGATTTCGGTGGGCCGCATTTTCGGCGTTGAACTTCGCATCCACTGGACTTTTTTCCTGCTGCCGCTATTCGTCTGGTACACCGACTACGCCACCCACCGGACCGCCAGCGATGGCCGAGGGCTGGCCCTGGTGGGGATCATCTTCGCCTCCGTGCTGGCGCATGAGTTTGGTCACGCTCTGCTGGCAAGGTACTCGGGCATTCGCGCCAAGTCCATCATCCTCCTTCCTATCGGAGGAGTTACACAGCTGGATGAGAGCTCGCCCGCCATCGAGTCGACGCTGGCTCCGTGGAAGCGGGACATACGTATTGCGATGGCCGGACCGCTCGCCAACCTCGTGCTGGCATGCGTTTCCGGCCTCATCGTTCTGGCAGTCGTTCCTCACGTAGATCTTTGGACGTGGCCCTTCATGCGCACCGGCAATCTTCCCCGAAGCCTGGTGTGGGCTAACATTTATCTCGCGGGATTCAATCTGCTTCCGGCTTATCCCATGGATGGCGGACGGGTTTTGCGCGCCCTCTTCAGCCGGCACATGGACCCGGTCCAGGCCACGCGTCGCGCGGTCTCGATTGGACAGGCTTTCGCCACCATGTTCATCCTGGGAGGCATGCTGTTGCCCAACTACTGGCTGACGCTGGTAGGACTGTTTCTCTTCATCGCGTCGCAGATGGAAGAGCGCTCGGCGGTCTTTCAATCGGTCCTGGAGAAGGTGCACCTGGAAGACATCATGCTGACCGATTTTGCCACGCTCTCGCCGGCTGACACGCTGGAGGACGCGCTGGAAAAAGCCGTGCACTGCCTGCAGGACGATTTTCCGGTCATTCGCGGCAGCGACATGGTGGGAGTTATTTCCAAACAGAAGATACTGGAAGTTCTTCGAGCCGAAGGCAACGGATATGTTCAGGCAGTGATGAATCGCATTTTTGATGTCGCGCAAAAGAGTGAGTCTCTGGCCTCGGCCTTCCGCAAGCTCACGACCAAGAATCTCAGCATCATTCCGGTAGTGGAAGATCAGCGCCTGGTGGGTATCGTCACCCTGCAAAACCTGATGCACTCGATGGCTCTGCTGGCGGAAAGCCGCAAGCTCCGCAAACAAGCTCTCAATTCCTAACCTGCCACGGATTAGTACAGATAAGGCACCCCAGAGACACCCCAGAAAATTGTCATTCCGAAGCGCGGCATTATCGCGCGAGGAATCTGCTGCTGCACTGCCGGTGGGAGCAGATTCCTCGCCGATAAAACCGGCTCGGAATGACAAGAGTAGTTTCACTTTTGACCGGGCGGGGCGAATCCGTAAAGACTCGAGGCCGCGTTCCCGCTAGAACTTCACCACGAGCCCTATCGAAGGCTCGGCCATGTGTCCCCGAGCGCCGGTGAACAGATTCTGTACGTTGAAATCGGGCGCCTTGTACACCAGGCCGCGATACTGCAACCGCAGGGCGAGGTTGTCGATGTGCGGAACCCGGCGGACGTAGGGCACCCGCGAAAAGACCTTCCAGTCAAAGCCTCCGCCATAGAGAAAAGCCGGCTTAGTTTGCCGGGACACGGGAAGATAGGTCTGCACCCCGTTTACGGTGTTGGAATTGTATCCGGGATAGAAGACCAACCCGGCCGCTCCGGCAAAGACGAAGGGCTCGACCTTGGCGGTTTGATGGAAGCTGAAAACGTAGGCTCCGGAATATTCGGCGATGGTGCCCTGAATGCGGTAGAGCAGCGGCGAAGCGAGATAAATCTGCGAGTTGGTGGTGTGCGAATAGTTGAGTTCGATGGAACTATGTTCCGAGAAGCGGTACCGGCCGGTAACCAGGAATGCACCTGAGTTCGTGGGAGTAAGCACGGTGCCGTTGCCCGTCGACTGCTTGCTCAAGACCGCCGACCCACCCAGAGTGAGGTCGTACGTGTTGTCCTGCGCCCAGGCCAGACAGGTAAGGAGAAAGAACACTGTGACTGCGATGCCAGATCTTCTTAACATCAATTGTCCTCGCGCCGTGGTCTTGACACCCAACTCAAAGCTGTTGGAACCTGCCACAGCTTACAGGGATGTATTGTCAGGCGGTTAATTTTCCCTCGTCCTCTGTCATCCTGAGCGGAGTGGCTGCTTCGCTTCGCGAAGCGGCCACGCAGTCGAAGGACCCCTACCCGCTTCACAACCGTTGCGGCAGAACCTGACGAAACCAACGATCCCGCGCTGTAACTAAGCTGCTAGGGGTCCTTCGACTCCGCCATTCCATTCGCGAGCGGATGGACCGACTGCGCTCAGGATGACAGCCCCATCTTTTAGAACAATCGAATCGCTTTTGCCTGCTCTACCGCCGGCACCCGTCTCAGTTCAGCCAGAACTCCGTGGGGCACTTTTCCGTCTACGTGCACCACCGCAATCGCTTCCCGCGGAGCGTCGGGCTTGGTGTTGCCTGGCCAGCGTCCGAGAGAAAAGTTCGCGATATTGATCTTGTGTTTGCCCAGAATCGTGCCCACCTTCCCGATGACTCCGGGGACGTCGCGGTTGCGCAGGTAAATCAGATCACGCTCGAGGGGCGCTTCCACATCAATTCCATCCACGTGCAACAGTCGCGGCGTGTCTTTGTGCAATACCGCGCCCTTGACCAGATGCTCGCCGCTCGCCGTCTTGAGCAGCACCGAGAGCACGCTGCCCGACCCTCCACCTGAGCTGTGCGGCTTGCGCGATTCGTGGATACGCAGCCCGCGCGCTGAAGCGATCGCCTCTGCGTTCACCAGGTTGGCTTTCTCCTCGAGCGCTTGGTTGAGAATGCCTTTGACCGCGGCATTGCGGATGAGATCGGTCTTCGATTCAGCCATGTGCCCGGTGTAGCGCAGCGAAATCTCTTCCAGCGTGCCCTCACTCACCTGCGCCAGGAATGAGCCCAGCCTCTCCGCCAGCACCACATAAGGCTGCAGTTCCAGGTATTCATCGTGCGAGACCGAAGGCACGTTCACCGCATTCTGAATGACGCCGTGCTTCAGATATTCCTTCACCTGCATCGCAATCTGGTAGCCAACGGCCTCCTGGGCCT
Organism: Terriglobia bacterium; assembly: GCA_963822555.1. Taxonomy (GTDB): domain Bacteria; phylum Acidobacteriota; class Terriglobia; order Terriglobales; family Acidobacteriaceae; genus JAIQFF01. Next base: position 674,664 of record CAWGHY010000001.1, on the reverse strand, counting down.
CGTTGGTCGAGCCCGCGATGTGGGGAGTAAGAATGATGTTCTCGACTGCCGTCAGCGGCGAGTTTTTCAAAGGCTCGTCGGTGAAGACGTCGAGCGCCGCTCCGGCTACCAGGCCCTGCTTCACTGCCTGCGCCAGCGCAGCTTCATCCACCAGTTCTCCGCGGGCGCAGTTAACCAGCCTTACGCCGCGCTTCATCCGTTTGACGGAATCCGCATTAATCATGCCCGCGGTCTGCGGGGTCAGTCCGACATGCAGGGTCAGGTAGTCGGCAGCGGCGTAAACTTCTTCCAGCTTGGCCAGGCGGATGCCTTGCTCTTTCGCCACCGCGGTGGAAACAAAAGGATCGTGCGCGACAATTTCCATGCCGAAGGCCCGCGCCCGCCGCGCCACTTCCATGCCGATTCTTCCCAGGCCGACGATGCCCAGGGTCTTGCCCCGCAGTTCAGTGCCTTGCAGCGATTTTTTCTCCCACTTCCCAGCATGCATCAGCTCATTGGCGCGGCTGATGTGCCGCGCCATGGCCAGCATGAGCGCGAGCGCATGTTCAGCCACTGCGATGGCATTCGCGCCCGGAGTATTCATCACCGCAATACCTTTGCGGGTAGCGGCATCCAGGTCAATGTTATCGACGCCCACCCCGGCGCGACCAATGACTCGAAGCTTGCGCGCGTGTTCCAGCAGGTCTGCGTCCACCTGCACCGCTGAGCGAACAATGAGTGCATCCGCCGATTGCAGCTGCGCCGCCAGTTTACCCTCCACCTGGTCGGGCGTGACGATGGTCCAGCGCGGCTCGCGCAACAGGTCAATGGCTGAGGAAGAGATCTTTTCTGCCACTACAACTTTCATAGTTAGGGATCAACTCTCCAAAAATTGAAATGCTTCGTGCGAATGCACTAATTACACGTCTCACTGCCAAACTTTTTCCCGGAAGATAGTCAGCCGCCGAGTGAAATAGGACGATTCTCGCGGTGAGGTGGAGGACGGGCGTCCCGCCCGTCGGGCACAGGCTTGACGGCGAGACGCCCGTCCTCCATTTGCTGTGCGGTAACGGCGGAACACTTTAGGCGCCGACCGGTTGCCGTTTTTCCGCAGCACTGCGCGCGTACACTTCCTGCGCCGCGCGCACCGCAGCGCCGTACTGCACCGGCCTCCCGGTCACGCTGGCGAGCACGTGCTCGAGCGCGGCCAGAATTCCAATGGTATCGAGATAGTCGTAGTAGCCGATGTGCGCAATGCGGAACAATTTGCCCTTCATCTCGCCCTGTCCGTTGGCCACCACGGCGGAGAACGATTCGCGGAACTCTTTCACGATCGCACTGGAATCGATTCCCGCCGGAGACTGGATGGCGGTCAACGCGGCTGCGGGTGAAGTCGGCGCGAACAGTTTCAATCCCAGTGCCAAGGCTCCGGCGCGAGTCATTTCGGCTGCGAGTTCGGCATTGTTCACCAACGCCTCGCGTCCCGCCACCAGATCGCCGTTCCCCATCTGCCGGATGAAATCAAGAGCCGCGCCCAGCGCCGCAAATAAAGAAGTCGCGGGCGTGAACGCCGACTCTCCCTTGGATGCAGCCTTGCGTTCTTTCCGGAAATCAAAGTAGTAGCGCGGAGACTTGGCCGTCTCCATGCGCTTCCAGGCGCGCTCGCTGACCGCGCAATAGGCCAGGCCGGGAGGAATCATCAAGGCTTTTTGCGAACCGCCGATGATGACGTCGATGCCCCAGCCATCCACATCGAAGTGAGTCGTGCCCAGGCCGGTGATGGCGTCCACGACGAGCAAGGTATCGTCGCCCTGGGCGCGGACCAGCTTCGCGATTCCCTTTACATCGTGCCGGGCGCCGGTGGAACTCTCGGTGGCCTGCACGTAAACGGCGCGAACGTCGGGAGTCAGCTTCTGCCGGATAGCATCGAGCGAGAGAGTTTCTCCGTAAGGCGCGCTGAGCACTTCAACCACGCAACCGAAAGCCTTAGCCAGATCGCGCCAGCGTTCGCCGAACTTCCCTGCAGTCAGCACCAGCACCTTGTCGCCGGGCGAAGTAAGGTTCGAAACCGAACCTTCCATCGCGCCCGTGCCGGAGGAAGCCAAGATCAGGACATCGTTCTGCGTACCAATGAAGTCTTTCATGTCCGCCAGTACGCGCGTATACAAGGCGCGGAAGTCGGCGGTGCGATGGTGCATGGCAAACGAAGCCATGGCGGTCTGAGCAGCAGGAAGTATGGGAGTGGGGCCGGGTGTAAAAAGACGGTTCTTGCGTAGCATTTACGAAGGAGTCCTTTGTATGGAAGATCGTAATAGTTTACCGGAATCAGGGAGTCTTCACCACGGACCACTCCTCATCCCCTGTCATCCTGAGCGCAGTCCGTCCATTCGCTCGCGAATGGAAGGACGAAGTCGAAGGACCCCTACGAGCTTAACTGTGCATTGTTGCTGGCGTGTTTGAGTGTCGACTGCGAAACCCGCACCCGCATTCGTGGAGCAGGTAGGGGTCCTTCGACTCGCACAGGATGACAACCGGGATTGATAGCCAGACGCTATAATCCTTCCCATGAGCCTCAGTGAGCAGATCCAGAAAGATATCGTCGCCGCCATGAAGGCGCGCGACGAGCACCGCCTGTCCACGCTCCGCATGGTCAAGACCGCCCTCAAGAATCGCGAAGTTGAGAAGATGGCGCCGCTCGACGAAAAGGAATCGCAGCAGGTGCTGGCCACGCTCATTAAGCAGCGCAAGGATTCGGTCGAACAGTTCAGCAAGGGCGGCCGCCAGGAGATGGCCGACAAGGAAGCCGCCGAAATCGTTCTGATCGAAACCTACATGCCCAAGGCCGCCGGCGAGGATCAGATCATAGCCGGTGTGAGAGCGGTCATCTCCGAGATGGGATCTCCGACTATGAAAGAAATGGGCACGGTGATGAAGAATGTTATGGCGCGATTTTCCGGAGCCGGAATTCGTGCCGACGGAAAAGTCGTCAGCGACACGGTCAAGCGGGAGTTGGCAGGAAAGTAATTCGGAGGGTGCGGATACGACCTTTGCTCAAAGTCGTTAACCGCAAAGGACGACAAAGGGATTTCGCAAAGATCGCCAAGGATTGGCTCACGGCTGAAGACTGAAGACTCTTCCCAGGCCCTCGCAGTTGATTTCACTTAGGTTCGCTACTCATGATCGGTCGAACCATTTCTCACTACCGGATTGTCGAGAAAGTCGGCGGCGGAGGCATGGGAGTCGTCTACAAAGCCGAAGACACGCGCCTGCATCGCTTCGTAGCTCTCAAGTTCCTTCCTGACGAACTCGCCAAGGATCCCCAGGCTTTGCCCCGTTTCCAGCGTGAAGCCCAGGCAGCGTCGGCTCTGAACCATCCGCATATCTGCACCATTCATGACATCGGAGAGCAGGATGGCCAGTATTTCATCGCCATGGAGTTGCTGGAAGGCCAGACCCTGCACACCAGGATTGGCGGCCGACCCCTGCCGCTGGAGACTTTGCTCGATCTGGCTTTGCAGATTGCCGATGCCCTCGACGCAGCGCACCGGCGGTCCATCGTTCATCGCGACCTCAAACCGTCGAACATTTTTGTAACCAGCCGCGGCGATGCCAAGCTGCTGGATTTTGGTTTGGCCAAACATCTTCATCTCGGCACCGCGGCCAATGCCGAAACTCCAACCTTCTCGGGTCCGATCACCGTGCGAGGGCAGATCATCGGCACCATCGCTTACATGTCGCCGGAACAAGTGCAGGACCATGTCATCGACGCCCGCAGCGACATCTTTTCTTTCGGCGCTGTGCTGTATGAAATGGCCACCGGACGTCTCGCGTTTGCCGGAGACTCCACCGCTACGGTAATTGCCGAAATTCTGCGCGGCGAGCCCAAGTCCGCCACGATTCTGAATCCCGCGATCCCCGACGAACTGCAGCGCGTCGTCGCCAAAGCGCTCGAAAAGGACCCGAACGACCGCTACCAGTCAGCCAATGAATTGATGATTGATCTGCGACGGCTCAAGCGGCAGACCACGGGTTCTGCAGCGGCCGCGAAAAGCGAAACAGTTCCGCGGCGTTTCGCATCCTGGCTGGGTTGGATACTTGCAGCCGTGGGCGCCATTCTTCTCGTATTCCTGGTGCTCGTGCTGAATGCCTCTGCGCCGGTTTCGGGCCCGCTCAATTCGGAACAAATTACTTTTTCCGCCGAGCCCAAAGATGGACCGCTGATCACCGATGGCAACCGCCTCTATTTTCAGAGCCAGGGTCACCCCGTGGAGATGTCGGTAAAGGGCGGGAGCATAGCACCGCTGCGAGTCTCGACCTCCGGAATGAGAATGCTGGACATCTCTCCCGATGCATCGGAGATGCTGGCCTTGAAGCCCGATCTGAACGACGAGAACCAACGAGGTTCGATCTGGTCGGTGCCGGTGCTGGGTGGCTATCCGAAAATGGTAGGGACTCGCATCGCGGTAGACGCGCACTGGTCTCCGGATGGGCGTTCGATTGTATATGCTGATTTGAACTCGCTGTACCTAAGTGACAGAGACGGCGCGAACCTGAAGAAGATATGGGATGCGCCGGGCCGCGTAGACTGGCCATATTTTTCCCCAGATTCCCGCCGGATTCGTGTGAGCTTGCTCGGAAGCAAGGTGGGTGACCAATCCAAGATTTGGGAACTGAATGCGGATGGCACGGCTCCCCATCCTCTCGACCTGAATTGGCCCGAGGACGCCGATCAGCAGGCGGGCCAGTGGACTCCGGACGGAAAACATTTCATTTTCTCGTCGTCGAATGGAGGGCTCGGCAACCTCTACGAACTTATCCCCGCGCCCTGGTTTGAGTTCTGGAAAAAATCCACCGCCGTACGTCTTACGGCAGGCCAGATCGATGTACTCGCAGCAACTCCCAGTCGCGACAGCACAGGCCTGTTCATGATCGGGCGCATCGCACAGGGCGCGATGCAGGTATACGATCCGAAACAGAAGCGTTTCGTACCGTTCCTGGATGGTTTGCCTGCTTCGTCATTCGTCATCTCACCCGATCGTAAGTGGATGGCGTATCCAGACTATCCGCGTCATCGGCTTTGGCGCAGCAAGTTGGACGGAAGCGAAAAGCTGCAATTAACCGATGTCTATGCCGCCATGCCGCAATGGTCACCCGACAGCAAGAGTATTGTTTTTTCCGACTGGAACCAGCTATACCGGGTGTCGCTCGACGGCGGCCCTGTGGAAAAGCTGCTGGCGGCGCCGCACGACGAAGTTGCCCCTGACTGGTGGCCCGACGGCAAGTCAATCGTCTTTAATGATTTTCCCCGTTCCGGCGAAAAGCTTCCAGGACTCAAAGTGCTCGACCTCGACACTCGCAAGATATCCATCATGCCGGGTTCGGAAGGCTTTTATGTGCCCTCCTGGTCGCCGGACGGAAAATACATGGTTGCGATGGCCCAGAACCCGTCGCGCATGATGCTGTATTCGACGCAATCCGGCGCGTGGAATGAGCTCCAGAAATTCGACGTTCCTTGGGGCTATTGGATCTGGTCGGGGGACAGTAAATCCATTTACATGGCTGTCATCTCCGTACAACCTGGAATCTATCGTCTCTCGATTCCCGACGGAAAGTGGGAGCTGATCGCAAAACTCGACGGAGTAAACATAAGCCCTGACCTGTTTGAGGGCTTTCTCAGCCTCAGTGCCGATGGACAGCCCGCGATTATGAACGATACCAGCGTGGTCCAGGTCTATTCGGCGAGCTGGGCGAAGGCTTCTAACTCACACTGAAGAGCGCGAACCGGGTTGTCACCAACCCAGAGAATTCAACCGCCCCGCCCCTCACCCGCAGTTGAATGTGTAGCGCCTCCGCAGGGATCGACCAGATCCAACCGCCGCACCCGGGTCAAGCCGTCGCTGTGACCGTAGGACTCATGATCGAGGATGTGGGCCAGATAAAACCTGTTCACCCAAGCGTCATCCGCGCAGCGCGAGGGCACGTAGTGCCTCAGGTGATACATGGGAGATATTTTTCGCGACTGGTGTTCCTGATTGAACTCGGCAATCGCCAGACGCTCCCCGTTGTGTTCCGCGAAGGTGAAGCCGTTGATATCGTCGAAGTAACAATGAACCCTTGGCAAGAGAAATCCGGTATCGGCTTCGAAGAGACGAAGGGCGTGCCGGGTTGAAGTGTAAAGATCGAGATCGACGGAAACGAATGCCACCGGCGCCGGTTTGTAAGTGGATACGAAAAGCGGAACGGTCTCGTCGACCATGCCGAGGATGAGCCGGGCCCGTCGCAGGCGGCTGCGCAGCTTATCGACATCCATCGGGTAGGTGCCCTCAGTGAAAAGGTTCGGACAATCCCGCACGTCCTGAGGTTTGGGCAAGCCTTTTCCGGTATCGAAACCGAATACCGAAATCCTGACGCCGAGATGGCGTTCGATGCTGTCTGCAATCAACTCCAGAGCTACCAGGCCGTTGCCGCCGGCAACTCCAAACTCGATCAACGATGCGGAACCGATCCCCAACGTTTTGGCCAGGTAAGCTCCGTGAAGCGCACCCCAAAGGTAGCCGGGTCTGGTTATGGCGGGAGATTCCCGCGTGATCTGCCCATGCAAAGCATTTATGAAGGGATAGGCGAACGGCGTATCCTCCGGGATTCGCGTTTCGTCATCGCTGCTCAGCCATGTCTTTGCCGCTCGTAATCCAATCTTGACGATTTTTCTGAACATAGATCCTCCGCTGAGGTAGGGGGAGGAAGGCCGAGGGGGATCGGAGCCGAGAGGGAGAAGGCCGATAAAGAGAACGGAGCCGCGGGGGACGAGAGCGAAGGGGGAGAAAAGAAAGGGCCGAACAGGGAGTGAGGCTGAGGGGGAAATCAACCTACAACAACGAATGCAACACTACTACTCCTTTCTCAACTCCGGTGTCAAGCGGAGGGTTGGGAACCCCCACTCCTTGTCATTCCGACGCCGGCTTTATCGGCGAGGAATCTGCTTTTTGCCGGCAGCCGGACACCAGATTCCTCGCGCGATAACGCCGCGCTTCGGAATGACAAAGCTCTTGGGGATTTTCAAACTGCCACTGCGGTCAACCGCCAGGACCATCAAGGATGCGCGCACAAGAATCACTTGCTCCGCTGCAGCTCCCGGTAGGCTTCGCTCTTCGAAACTCCCATCTCCTTGGCGATCCGCTTGAGCGCGGCTTTCTCATCCAGTTGTTGCTCGGCCATTATCTGCTCCAGCCGTCGTCGTACACTCACGCCCGCTGCTACCGTCTCGCCTTCTTCCGCTTTGCCGATCAGCAGCGTGATCTCGCCTTTGATGTCACCGCGCTCGTTCAGTATTTTCAGGAGATCGCCGGCCCGGCCGCGCAGAAACTCTTCGTGAATCTTGGTGACCTCGCGCGCGACCACTACCTGCCGCTCTGATCCAAGAATCTCGACCACGTCCGCCAGCGCGTCTTTTAGCCGGTGCGGCGCTTCGTAGAAAACCTGCGTCCGCGGCGAGGCCTTGACGCTTTCGAGCATCTGCCGCCGCTGCCCGCTCTTCGGGGGAAGAAAGCCGCTGAAGCGAAATGAGTCCGTGGGCAGGCCGCTGGCCACCAGCGCCGCCAGAAATGCCGACGCGCCCGGAATCGGCACGACCGAAATGTGGTGCCGGATCGCGAGCGAAATCAGGCGGAAACCGGGGTCGGAGATGCCCGGCATGCCCGCGTCCGTCACCAGGGCCACGCGGGCGCCGCCCTCGAGATCGAGCACCAGTTCCGGAGCGCGGGTCAGTTCATTATGTTCGTGATAGCTGACCGTACGAGTCGAGATACCGTAGTGGTTCAGCAGTTTTTGCGTTTGCCGCGTGTCTTCGCAGGCAATCTGGTCCGCTTCCTTGAGCACGCGTACCGCCCGCAGCGTGATGTCTTCCAGGTTGCCGATGGGCGTGCCCACCAGATAAAGTCCGGGCGTCAGAGTTCCTTTCGAATGCGCGCCCGGGCTTTCTATTGATTTCATGAGCCGAGTCTAACATCGGGTTACCCTCATGGGCTTCTAAGTGGAAAGCACAGCTTGCTACCTCCGGTTCATTGACGACACCCGGTACAAACCCTAGAATTAAGAGGACAGCTGTCAGTTGTTAGATCTCAGTTCTAAGCTTGCATGAGCTGCGATCCAATTGCTGAGCGCTCAGGAGAGTCTCGGGAAGTCCATGCCACTTTACGAATACGAGTGCAAGAAGTGCCACCACCGTTTCGAACGCCTCCAGAAATTTTCCGATCCCCATGTCAAGAAATGCCCCAAGTGCGGTGGTCCGATTGAGCAGGTAATCTCGGCCCCGGCGGTTCAATTCAAGGGCTCGGGATGGTACGTCACCGATTACGCCAAGAAGTCCTCGACCGGTTCAGCTACCGGTTCTTCGAACGGAGATTCGTCCTCCAAGAAGGAGAGCAAATCGAAATCGGAAGATTCCTCAAAGTCCGATAGCTCTTCCAAGCCGGAAGCGAAAGAAAGCTCGAAGAAATCGGAAGACTCCGCCAAGAAAAAATAATGTCGGCACGAGCGGCGACGCTCTAAACGACTATCTCCACCTCAAGCTATACCCTAGCGCGGCCAGTATCTGGTTCTCAAACTCATACTCCAGCACAAAGGTGAAGCTGTCGCCCTTGTCCTCCCAGGAGGCGGCGTAGCGCGTAAGATCTCGACTATAGAAGGAATAGGCCACGGCGTAGCGGACATTGCAGGGTGCAGGGCAAGCGATCATTCCGGTCGGATCGGAGCGTTCCAGACCCGTAGCCGCGAGGAGAGCCTCGGCGGAGACGTCCGGCTCGGCGGTCACCTTGAGTTGATGAGGCATAACCCCGAGAGCTCGCGGGTCTCCCGGACGAATGTCCGCCGGCGCTCCGGCAGATGACCTCTGCAGCGGATTAAGATCTACCTCCTGATTCAGGGTTTGTTGCGCCGCCGCCCAGACCACCCATAGGTCGTCGTCCGAATGCCTGGTCTGATTCACGAAGCCGACAGGAAGCGCGTTGGGCTGCCCGCCACACCCCAGCAAACCTAGTATCAGCATCAACTTCCATAGATTTCGCCGCATAGGTTCGCCCCTTAAGACTCGTCCCAACAGGAACATCGGCGGGACGACGTTCAACCTCCAGCACCGACCCAGGGTGAATCGTTCGCAGGGGCAACGCATCTAAATATTCGTTATAACGAGGATATTAAGATGATCACAATCAGACCAGGTCAAGAGCGCGGCGGAGGCGACTTCGGCTGGCTCGACACTCATCACACATTCTCTTTCGATCAGTACCACGACCCGCGCTTCATGGGGTTCCGCTCCCTGCGCGTCATCAATGAAGACTGGGTGCAGGGAGGCCACGGCTTCCCCATGCATCCGCACCGCGACATGGAGATCATCACCTACGTCCTGGAGGGCGCTCTCGAGCACAAGGACAGCATGGGGAATGGATCCACCATTCGCCCCGGCGACGGTCAGCGTATGAGCGCAGGCACGGGCGTAAGGCACAGCGAAACCAACTCCTCGAAGACGGACCCGGCGCACCTGCTGCAAATATGGATTCTGCCCGACCGCAGGGGTCACGAGCCCGGCTACGAGCAGAAGGCTTTTCCGGAGGCGGAGAAGCGCGGCAAGTTGCGCCTGATCGCCAGCCCGGATGGCAAAGACGGCTCGGTCGCCATCCATCAGGATGCCAAGCTGTATGCCTCCCTGCTCGAGCCCGGGCAGGAGGTGAGGCACGAATTGGGCAAAGGCCGCTATGCCTGGCTGCAAGTGGCCAAGGGCGCGGTCGAGCTCAACGGGCAGAAGCTGAAGCAGGGCGATGGCGCCGCGGTGAGCGACGAGCGCCAGTTGGTGGTTAAGGGGACATCGGATGCAGAGGTCCTGCTCTTCGACCTGGCATAAACCGCGCTAATGTGGGGCGGACACCCTTGTCCGCCGCTTTGACGTGGAATTTGACTTTGAGAACAGCTGTTACAAGATCAGGGATCAACGTCAACATCAAAGGCGGCGGACAAGAGTGTTCGCCCCACACACCGTCACTGGACAATTATTGCCCGCACTCATGTTCTGTGCTAACTTCGCCGATCAATTGTCTTTATGCGCTTCCTCTTTAACCACGGGAAATCTATGGCACCCCAGGAACCGGTGCAGGCGGAGGTTCCCGAACTGCACGCGGCGCAATTGGCGGCCGCCTATTACGGCGAGCGCCAGGGAGGCGACCTCCATGATTTCGTGCGGGTCACACCCAATCGCGTGATCTTTGGTCTGCTCGATATGGCGGGGCGGCTGGAAGAAAACAGCGCGGTGATTTCGGCGGCCCAGCAGACCTTCCGGAGCCGGTCGCCCGAGCTTTTCGCGGACGAAGACGTCAACGAGGCCGATGCCATGGCTGAACTCTGCCTCGAGCTCAACCGGACCATCATCGCGGCGGAAGGCGGCGTCCGGTCGTGTCCCGCTTTTGCCGGCTGCTACAACGAGGATTTGGGCACAATCTGTTACTTCAATGCCGGACACACTCCCGGCTTGCTCCGCGACCTGACCGGTATCACGGAACTTCCCGCCACCGGCCTGCCTTTGGGACTCTTCTCGCACGCCACCTGCGAGGCTCCCCTGGTCGCACTGCCCCCTGGGGCGGCTCTGCTATTGGTTTCCCGAGGTCTGCTGGAAGGCAAGCGGCGGCGCGAGGAATTTGGACTGGAACGGGTGAAAACCGGCTTGCAACACACTCACAACGAGACCGCCCAGGAAATATGCGCTACCGTAATCGACGGAGTGCAGCAATTCATGCGCAAGCCTCCGGTTCACAATGACGTCACTGCGCTGGCTCTGGTTCGGGCTGCCAGTAGCGCGGAATCGCCAGGCAAGCAGAATTAGTCACTCCGGCAAATCCCCCCGCTACCTGGCTTTTCTTCTTCGCACCGGCGCAACCGGTATTGGCAATTTCTCGGGCGCAAGCTCGTCCGCGGTCACGAAGTTGAGTTCGACGTCGGTGGGAATTTCCTGCAGGCGGTCGAGCGCTTTCTGCACGGCCGGACGAACCACACCCAGTTCGTCCTGGAGTTTCTTGGCGCCGGCGTAGTCGCCGTGGGCCTCAAGAGTCAGCAGATCGTGGTCCAGATCGCGCACTCCCTGCTTGAACTTTTCCAGATCGAGCGTGAAAGTCTGGTCGGCCTGCTGTGTAAAGGCCCCTTTGTCCATGAGGTAGTTGAACTGGATGGCCATACCCTTGCCATGAGCTTCGCTCAGCCCGAAGCGCAGGGTGCGGAACATGGAAGAGAGGTAGGTGGTATAGAGCTGCCGTTGCGCCGCGTCATCGGATGGCAGCAGGTTCGTCAACTTCATCTCCTGGGCATGGTCCATCATGTACTGCAGCGCGAAAAGCCCGGTGACGTCGGCTTTGGCTTCCTCAATGGCGCTGTAGAGTTCCTTCAATTCGGCCCGCGGAGTAGTCTCCCGGCCATCGACCGTGATCTGGTGCGGGCCCAGCCCATGCATCAATTCGTGGGCCACGATGTGGGTAAAAAATGATTCGAAATTTACGTCCCGGGCGGCCGCAGGCAACATTCTGCGCGCGATGGGAAGCAACACGTTACGAAACTTGGCCTCCTGCACATTCTTGAGCATCACCCGTTTGCTGCCCTTCTGGTGTACTACCCGCTCGTCGTTGGGCAGGTTGTAGGCGGCGGTTGCGATGCCTTTGTTGCCATCGCCCGCGCACAGAATCTCATCCACTACCCGAATCGGCGCAGCCGCCCCCAGCTTGGGGTTGCGGTACTGAGGATCCATGGGAAGGTTGTCTTCGATCTCCTGCAGGTGCGCGCTGAGCGCCGAGAACTTTGCGCTCTCCTCGTCGTCGCGCAGGTTCAGGAAAGTTTCAAAAGCGGCTTTATAGCCGAAAAGTTCGTCGTTGTAGATCTCGTAAGGTCCGATCGTAAGGTCGATGGGCGCGTCCACATCCATCCAGGCCAGATCGCTGGCATAGTAGTCGTTGGAGAGAAACGCATCCGCGCGCAGGTTGAGAAAATTCTTCAATGAGTCGTTGTCGGTAAGGTTGGCCGCCTCTTTCAGCAGGTTCGCAGCGCGAGTGAGGTCGTCTTTATAGACCTCGCTGTAGGGAACCGCGACCAGGGTCTTTGCGCCGGAGTCGTTTTTCCGCCGAATCACGGTGAAGAATCCCTTGGCTTGCTTCTGCTCCTCTGGCGACAGGGACGCGACCCAGGTTTCGAATTCCGACTTGGTCATGTCCTCGGGATAGAAATTCGCTCCCTTGGGCTTCTCGCCCGGAACGCCGGGAAGAAAGGCCCTGAAACTATCCAGCACGGACCACGGCCCCTTGTTGAGCCAGAAATATTGCAACCGCGCTTTACCCAGGGGCGTTGCGTCCTTCTGCAGTCGGGAATAAAGAGCCGGATTGCCGCTCCAGTACTGGACCAGGAAAACGTCGTCCATAATGCGGCCGGCTTCAATCAGTTTGACCAGCGCCTGCCGATCGCCGGAGGAGAGCTTCGAGGTATCGACGCGCAACGTCGTCGGGGCAAAGCGCGCCGTCATTTTCTGCAGTTCGGCAAGCCCGGGCGCGGAAGAACTGGGCTTCCGCGCCTTGGATTTCTGGGCCATAGAGGGAATAGCCGCAATTCCGAACAGAATGATAAGAGCCGAATACACGAGAACCTTCATCCATCTCTCCTTCGAGCCGGGAACTGGGGCCAGGCGTGAAAACCGACCATGATAACAGCATGGCAGGTGGCCTCGGGCCTGTCTCCAGAGGTACAATTTATGCTGGCCGCGAGCCTGCACCTGAAACTAAAGCTAGTTGGATTCCTATGCGAAAAATACTCCCCTGGTTACTGCTGACTTGTGTTGCCGTGCCTCCGCTTTTGCCCGCCGACACGGTGATCGAGGAAATTATAGCCCGCGTTAATAATCAGATTGTTACGCGCGCCGAGTATCAGCGCAGCAAAGAGACCCTGAGACAGGAAGCGCAGCAACAGGACCCCGCCAATGCCAGCAAGATCGTGGAAGAGCGCGACAAGGACGTTCTGCGCGACCTGATCGACCAGCAACTGCTGCTAGAAAAAGGCAAAGATCTGGGCATCACCGCCGACACGGAGGTGATCAAGCGGCTCGACGAAATGCGTAAGGATATGCACATGGCAACCATGGAGGACCTGGAAAAGGCCGCCACCAGCCAGGGCATTTCTTACGAGGATTTCAAGCAGAACCTCAAGAACCAGATCATTACCCAGGAAGTGATCTCGCGCGAGGTCAGCTCGCACATGAACGTCGGCAAGGAGGAGTTGCAGCAATTCTACGACGAGCATAAGAGCCAATTGGAGCAGCCGGAGCAGATCCGGCTGAGTGAGTTGCTGATTACGGAAAAGAAGGCCACAGCCCCGCCGGCCGATCAGGAACAGGAACTCGCCGCAGCCAAGGCCAAAGCCGACGACCTGCTGGCCCAGATTCGCAAGGGAGCTTCCTTCGAGGACATCGCCAAGAAAAATTCGGACGGCCCCACCGCCGCCCAGGGGGGCGATCTGGGCTACTTCAAGCGCGCCACCCTGGACAAGGCGCTTGAGGACAAGACATTTGCCATGAAACCGGGCGACGTCTCCGAGGTCATCCGCACCAAGCAGGGTTTCGTCATCCTCAAAGTCACCGAACACCAGCAGGCCGGAATTCCTCCTCTCAGCGAGATCGAGGGAAAAGTTCAAAACGCGCTGATCATGGAGAAGATGCAGCCCGCTCTGCGGGCCTACCTGCAGAAACTTCGCGAGGACGCATACATCAAGATCGCGGACGGCTACGTAGACACGGGCGCCAGTCCAAACCAGACCGCACCGGTCGAAACTACCGCCAAAGAATCTGGCGCCAAGGAACTGAAGAAAAAGAAGAAGAAGTTGGGCATTCTCTAAGGTAAGCTGGGCCGCATCCCCACCGGGACGACCCTGATCATTTCCGGAAGCGAATGACGGCCCGTAAGCTATGAAAGAATTTTTCGTTTCCGATTGCGTCCAGTACGAGAACAAGATCGTCACCTCCAGCTTCGTAGTGGTTTCCCGCCAGGTGAAACCAAAGAAGAGTGGCGAGCCTTATCTGGCGCTGACCCTGGGGGATCGCAGCGGCCATCTCGAGGCCAAGATGTGGGACAACGTCGAGGATGCCATCGACGCCTGCAATCAGGATGACTTCATCAAGGTCAAGGGCCTGATCAACAAGTACAAGAACCGCTTCCAGTTCACCATCCACAAGCTGCGCCGGCTGGGAGAATCCGAAGTCGATTTCGCCGACTACCTTCCCAAGACGACGAAAGACATTGGCGAGTTGTGGCAGACCCTGGCGGGTTTCGTTGCGACTTTCAAGGACCCTCACCTCAAGGCCCTGGTCGAGGCTTTCATGGCCGATCCGGAAATCGCCGAAGCCTACCGCAATGCCCCGGCTGCGAAAACTCTGCATCACGCCTTCATCGGGGGATTGTTGGAGCACGTCGTCTCACTGTTCAATTCCTGCGACCTGATGTGCCGCAACTACCCGCACATCAATCGTGACCTGCTGTTGACGGGCGCGTTCTTTCACGATATCGGCAAGATCCACGAGCTTACGTACAGCCGCTCGTTTTCGTACACCACACGCGGCCAGTTGCTGGGCCACATGATCATTGAACTGGAGATGCTGCAGGTCAAGCTGGCTCAGCTACCCGACTTCCCGGAGTCGCTCAAGACGCTGGTCGAGCACCTGATCATCAGCCATCACGGCCAGTACGACTTCGGCTCGCCCAAGCTGCCCATGTTTCCGGAAGCGCTTATGCTGCACTATCTCGACGATCTTGATTCGAAGATGGAAGCCATGCGGGCGCAGTTCGAGCGCGGCGGAGAATCGGAGGGGGGCTGGACGGGCTACAATCCATCGCTGGGCCGGCCTCTGCTGAATACCGCGAAATTCCTGGCGGCGAAAACTTCAGAGGAATCGGAGGAAGAGCAGCTCGCCCCCGATTCGACCATCCCTCTTTCCGGAGAGAACGAGGAAGATGTAACACCCATCCTGGCAGGGCTGGAGCCAGCCGAGACCGAGCCCGCGAAGGAAAAAACCGGGGATGCCATGACATCCGCCGCGCATGAGGATAAACTTTAGGCCGGTTGGTTCGGCCCTCGTCAACTTCCCGGTAAGAGTGTTTACTCGCAACCTGGTTTTCTAATCGACTATCCCGACTTGGAGGGAATCATGCGAATCCGTTTGACAGCTCTCACCCTTGGTCTCTATTTGTCTTTCGCCCTGCTCGGCTGCAATAAACCGGCCGCTCCGGCGGATTCAAGCGCTTCTTCCACCACCTCGTCTCCGTCCTCCAGCGATAACAGCAGCAATCCGTCGGCGCCCAGCGGCAACATGGCGAATCCTTCTTCGAGTCCCTCGGGTTCGGCCATGTCGAATACGGCAATGACCAGCATGAAACCTGAGCCGCCAAAGCCCCTAGTGGTTCCCGCAGGCACCGTCCTGACGGTCCGCCTGGGAGAAGCGGTGGGTTCCAAGATCAGCTCGCCGGGACAAACTTTCTCCGCGACTTTGGCCAGCGCGGTCTCGGTCGATGGCAGGACGGCGATCCCCGCCGGTGCCTCGGCTTCCGGAACTGTGGTTGACGCCAAGCCGCTGGGCCGCTTCAAGGGCGGAGCATCGCTGCAATTGAAATTGACCTCGATCACTGTCGGAGGCTCGGACCGCTCCATTTCCACCTCGTCAGTAGTGCGCACGGAGTCAGGCAAAGGTAAACGTACGGCGGTTCTGGCAGGAGGCGGTGCCGCGCTGGGAGCTCTGATTGGTGGATTGGCGGGCGGAGGCAAGGGTGCCGGGATCGGCGCTCTGGCCGGCGGTGGCGCTGGCACAGGCGGCGCCGCTTTCACCGGCAATAAAGACATTGTTCTGCCGGCCGAATCCGCGTTGAGCTTCAAGCTGGAGCAACCGATCGAAGTGAGGTAGTCGCTAGGTTATTCGTGGCACCGCAGCCCAGGGCACAGGCCCTGGGCTCGCTTTTGTTTATCGGCAAACCTATGTTGAATTTCGGGCAATTCCGCCTCGTGAGCTTCGACTGTTACGGCACGCTCATTGATTGGGAGACCGGGATATTTTCAGCGTTGCGTCCGATTCTCGCAGCCCATGGCAAGACCCTCCCCGACGCTGAACTCCTTCGCCTGTACTCTGAACTTGAGTCCGAAGCACAGCAGGGAGAATTCCGTCCCTATCGTGAGGTTCTACAGTCCGTGGTGCGCGGCTTCGGCCAACGTCTGGAATTCAGCCCGACCGAATCCCAGACACGTTCGTTGCCCGAGTCGCTGCCGAACTGGCCGCCCTTCCCGGATACGGTTGCGGCCCTGGGCAAACTGAAAACACGTTACCAGCTGGCGATCATCTCCAACGTGGATGACGACCTTTTCGCCCCCACGGCGCGACGTCTGCAGATTCCTTTCGACTACGTAATCACCGCGCAGCAGGCCCGCGCCTACAAACCATCGCTGCAGATGTTCAAGCTGGCGCAGCACCGGACTGGCGCGCCTCCCGGCCAGTGGCTGCACGCCGGCCAGAGCGTTTATCACGATGTAATTCCAGCCCGGTCGTTGGGAATCTCCACGGTTTGGGTTAATCGTCCCTCGATCCGGCCGGGATCAGGCGCAGCCAAAGCCGCATCCGGACAGCCCGACCTGGAAGTCCCCGACCTGAAAACCCTGGCCCAGTCAGCAACTGAGAACCGAGAACCATAGACTGAAAACTGGGTTTAGGAAATCCCGCCAGTATTAAACTGGTAGCGACCGCCGCAAGACGCAATCGGAGAAATAATCGATGTCAACCACCACCGCCCGCTCGAATCCGCTTTCTTACCTGACCGACCAACTCAACGAACTGAAAGCCAAAGGCACACACTTCCGCCTGCGCGTCCTGGACGACGAGCAAGCCGCGGTCTGCACCTTCGATGGCAAGAAAGTTATCAACCTGGCCTCGAACAACTATCTCGGCCTGACCACGCATCCCAAGCTGCGCGAGGCCGCGCTCGAAGCAACCCGCAAGTACGGCGTAGGATCGGGAGCGGTACGCACCATCGCCGGCACCATGAAAATCCACATGGAGCTGGAAGAAAAAATCGCCCGCTTCAAGAATGTCGAAGCCTGCGTGGTCTTCCAGTCCGGATTCGCGGCCAATGCGGGCACCGTATCGGCGGTGTTGGGCAAAGAAGATTTCATCATCTCGGACCAGTTGAACCACGCCTCGATCATTGACGGAGCCCGCCTTTCCCGCGCCAAGATACTGGTCTTCGAGCACAAGAACATGGCCCAGGCGGAAGAGCGGCTGGCCAGCATCAAAGATCAGCCGGGAAAAAGGCTGCTCATCACCGACGGCGTCTTCTCCATGGACGGCGACATAGGCCCGCTGCCGGCGCTCTGCGACTTGGCGGAAAAGTACGGCGCCATCATGATGGTGGACGACGCCCATGCCTCCGGCGTATTAGGAAAAAACGGCCGCGGCACCATCGATTATTTCAAGATGCACGGCCGCGTTGATATTCAGGTCGGAACTTTATCGAAAGCGATCGGCGCCCTCGGCGGTTATGTCTGCGGCACTCGCGATTTGATTGACTTTCTCAATCACCGTGCCCGGCCGTTTTTGTTCTCGACTTCCCATCCGCCGTCGGTCGCGGCGACGTGTATCGCCGCTTTCGACGTTCTGGAAAACGAACCCGAGCGCATTGAGAAGCTCTGGGAAAACACTCGCTTTTGGAAAAGAGAGCTGGCCCTGCTTGGCTTCGACATCGGAGGCAAGACTACGCCCGCCAGCGAAACGCCCATCACTCCCATCATCATCGGCGACGGCAGGCTCACCATGGATTTTTCGCGAGAGCTATTCAAGGAAGGCGTGCTGGGCACAGGCATCGCGTTTCCCACGGTGCCCGAAGGCAAGGCCCGCATCCGGACCATTATGACGGCGACGCATACCGAAGAGGAATTACAGCAGGCGCTGGAAGTGCTGAAGCGGGTAGGGAAGAGAATGGGAATTTTGATTTAATGTAGGCTCGAGAGTCCTCGCTAGAGTAGGGCCTTTCGGTCAGAGCTTTCAGCATGGAGAAGACGGAACACTCGAGAGTCAGCGGGCCGCAGCGAGTTCTCTTTCAATGACTGCCCTGTTGGTCTGAGTAAATTTGGCTTTCGCTTCGAGACCGAAACGTCCGGCGTAATAGAGCAGCTTGTCCACACTTTTATTCGTAATCTTCCCATTGAGTAATTCGCTCACTCGCGGTTGCGGTTTCTCAGAATCACTTGCAGTTGCTTCTGCGAATACTTGCGAGCGTGCTTCAACATGGCCTGATACAAATCAGCTTTGAACTTCAGTGCCGTGGCTGTCTCAGGTGAGAAGCCGAGATCATCGAGCACGTTTTCTCGCGTGATGTGCGTCGGTTTAGTGTTCTCGCCTGCCAAGCTTCTTCTCCTCTGCCATCCGTTGCTTTACAGCCCTGAGACGCTGTCTCGCCGTATTGATTTCTCTCACCGGCGTTTCACGGCTCTTCTTTTCGAAACAGTGCAGCACATGCACCACGTCACGGACCCTCGACAGATAGATCATGCGGTACCAGGCGCGCCCATCCTGCTACTCCGAGAGCAACGAGTCAATCCGCCCGGTAGACAACCCGTCCATCCACAATCGTCGCCACAACTTTCCCCGTAAGCTGCGTACCGCCGAACGGCGTATTGTGCGACCGCGAGTGCGACTTGGTGGCGTCAAACGTCCAGCGCTTTTGCGGATCGAAGATTGTGACATCGGCATAGCTCCCACGGATCAGCGTGCCCCGGCCTCTAAAGCTGAAGACGCGCGCCGGACCTGAAGTGAAGAGTTCGACAATTCGGGCCAGCGGAATCTTGTGTCCGCGATGAAGGTGAGTGATGGCGAGGCCGAGCGCCGTCTCGAGCCCAGTAATCCCAAAAGCAGCGCGTTCGAATTCGATGATCTTTTCGTGCGGCGCGTGAGGCGCGTGGTCAGTGGCGATTGCATCCACTGTGCCATCGGCCAGTCCGACCAGAATGGCTTCGCGGTCTTCGTTCGAACGCAGCGGCGGATTCATCTTGAAGTTCGTGTCGTACTCCCCGACATCCGCATCGGTCAGCGCGAAGTGGTGGGGCGTGACTTCGCACGTCACGTGCGACTTGCTGCGCTTTCCCCGCCGGACGGCCTTCAGCGCATCGGCGGTCGAAAGGTGCGCCACATGCAGGCGCGCGCCGGTGAACTGCTGCGCCAGTTGGACATCGCGCTCCACGATCGAAGCCTCGGCTGCCGCCTTCATGCCGCGCAGACCCAGACGAAACGCAGTGGGACCGTCATTCATGGAGCAGCGATCGGTCATACGCGTATCTTCCGCATGTTGAATGACTGGCAGATTGATTTCCGAAGATAGTCGAAGCGTCTCGCGCATGACGCTGTCGTTGAGAATCGGTTTGCCATCATCGGTGACGCCGACGGCTCCGGCACGCTGCAAAGCGCGGAAGTCCGTAAGCACTGCGCCTTTGCTGGCATGGGTGGCGGCGGCGATGGGAAAGACATTTACCACCGCACCGCGCTCCGGCTGCTGGAGCCATGTGACCCACTCCGGCGAGTCGACGACAGGTTGCGTGTTGGGCATGCAGCAAACCGACGTGAATCCTCCGGCAGCGGCAGCGGCAGTGCCGGTGGCAATAGTTTCCTTATAACCTTGACCCGGCTCGCGCAAATGGACATGCAGATCGATAAAGCCCGGAGCGACAATCAGGCCGCGCGCATCGATTTTTTCGTGCGCAGTGCCACGGGTTTTGCCCGGCGGCGCGATCTCGGCTATCTGCCCATCGCGCAGCAGGACGTCCATGAGAGCATCGATCTTCGCGGCAGGATCAATAAGCCGCCCGCCCTTGATCAACAAGCTGTAATTTTCTCGTCTGGTCAATGTATAACCCTTACTTCTTTTCCAGGCGGAATTGAAGTTGATGTTCTCATTTCGCTCTCCCAACCGCTTTGGCCAGGATCGCCATCCGTACCGGCACCCCGTTCCTCACTTCTTCGACAATCGCGGATTGCGGGCAATCCGCCACCTCCCACGTCAGCTCCAGGCCACGAATGATCGGCCCGGGATGCATGAGCATCGCATCTTTTTTCGCCAGCTTCAGCCGCGCCATGGTCATCTGGTACCGGGCAACGTAGTCCTGCAAACTGATCTTTGTCCCGGCCAGGCGTTCCTTTTGTACCCGCAGGGTTAAAACGACGTCCGCGCCATGGACTGCATCTTCCACCGTACGCGTGATGTGCAGACCCGGCGCCAGAGTCATCGCAGTCTCGGGCAGGAATTCCGCTGGACCGCACAGAGTGATGCGCGAGCCAAACTTACTGAGCAGATGAATCGCGGACCGCGCCACGCGGCTATGATAAATGTCGCCGACGATCGCGACCTGCAGCCCCTTCAAGGTTTTCTTGTGACGCAAAATGGTATAGGCATCGAGCAGCGCCTGCGAAGGATGCTCGTGCATGCCATCGCCGGCATTGATCACGGGTATATCCAGATAACGCGCCATCAGCGCGGCCGCGCCCGCCTGAGGATGACGGATCACGATGACGTCGGCACCGACAGCACGCAGGGTGTAGCCAGTGTCGAGCAGCGACTCGCCCTTCTCGATGCTCGACCCGCTGGAGAGCACCAGCGTGGTCATCGCGCCCAGCGACTTGGCGGCGATTTCAAATGAACTGCGAGTGCGCGTGGAGGCTTCGTAAAAGAGGAGCAACACCCGCTTGCCCCGCAGCAAAGGACGCGGCTTGAGCGGATTCATCCGCCGGGCCAGCTTGAGCAGGCCCAGAATCTCCGGAGCGCCGAGATGTTCAATGCCCAGCAGGGAGCCGCGAGCAGCCTGTTTCATGGTGTGCCAGGGTGACCAACGTGTGAGCGTCCCAACGCGACACGAACTGATCTATGAATAACCAGGGTATGGAGGATCAAGCCCGCAGACGTTGCGTTTGCACGTCCATCAATCTTGCCGCTCCACCAGCAGAACTTTTTCCGTGTCGTCTACTTCACGCAATTTCACTTCGATAATTTCCCGGTCCGAGGTTTGTACCTTGCGTCCAATGAATCCCGCTTCAATCGGCAATTCGCGGTGTCCGCGGTCAATCAGCACGCAGAGCTGCACTTGTTTGGGACGGCCTTCGCGAAACAAGGCATCCATGGCAGCGCGAATCGTCCGGCCGGTATAAAGAACGTCGTCCACCAGGATGACGTTCTTGCCGGCAATCGGAAATCCGATTTCAGTTTTCTGCACCACCGGTTTCGGTCCCAGCGTGGACAAATCGTCGCGATACAAAGTGATGTCCAGCGTGCCTACGGGAACCGGCGTTTTCTCGATGCGCGCGATCATCTGTCCCAGGCGCTGAGCCAACGGCACACCGCGCCGCCGGATGCCCACCAGTCCGAGATTGTCGGCGCCGTTGTTTTTTTCGACGATTTCGTGGACCAGGCGAACCAGAGTTCGTTCGATTTCCGAGGCCGACATCAGTTGCGACTTCTCGCGCAGCCCGGGAGGACGGGGAGATATTTTTGCAGTCATAAACGCTGCATCATACGCGGGCGACCTGTTCCGGAGCAAGGTGGTTATCCGCGGCTCAAGTCTTAACTCGTCCCGAATGAGGCGTGTACGCGAGAACAACATTCGCCTCCCAGCCCAGAAAGTGCCTGATTCGACGCCGTCATCAGGGTGGCAGGCAACTCAATGGTGCTGCGCCGCACCAAAGTCTCGAAGAAATTTGCCAAGGAGGTATTACGCTATGCATTGTGCATCCCGGTATCTCAGTTCACTGCTGTTGGCTGCAGCATTTCTCTCACCCGCTTTGACCACTGGCTGTGGCGGTCATAGCTATCGCGTCTACGACCCGTATCACAACGACTATCATCGCTGGGATAATCACGAAACGGTTTACTACAATCAGTGGGCGGTGGAGAATCATCGCGACGACCGTGACTTTCGCAAGTTGAACAAGGACGAACAGAAACAATACTGGGACTGGCGGCACGAACATCACGACTAGGCGAGGGAACCGAACGATGCTTGACCTGTCACGGACCACGTAAGGGACGGCCGCCCTCGGCCGTCCGGCCGGGCTTATCCCAACAAACTATCTCCAGCCCACCTCCCACATTACGTCTCCGATCTGTCAGAATAATCAGTGGAGAAACAATATGAGCGAAAAGCGCATCCTTCTTCTGGCCGGCGACTACGTGGAAGACTACGAGGTGATGGTCCCCTTCCAGGCCTTGCAGATGGTAGGACACACCGTGCACGCAGTTTGTCCCGGCAAGAAAAGCGGTGAGTTCGTACGCACCGCGGTTCACGACTTCGAAGGTGACCAGACCTACAGCGAAAAACGCGGGCACAACTTCATGCTCAATGCGAGTTTTGACGAGGTCAAGCCCGACACTTACGACGCCTTGGTCATTCCCGGCGGACGCTCTCCCGAATATCTGCGTCTGAATCCCAAGGTGCTCGACCTGGTGCGAAGCTTCTTCGAGAAGGGCAAGCCGGTCGCCGCCATCTGCCACGGTGCCCAGATATTAGCGGCTGCTGGAGTGCTCAAGGGACGCCGCTGCAGTTGCTATCCCGCGGTCGCGCCCGATGTCGCCGCCGCCGGCGGAACCTATGTCGAAGTGCCCATGGACAAAGCCTGCGTCGACGGCAATCTGGTGACTGCACCAGCCTGGCCGGCGCACCCCGCCTGGCTCTCGGAATTCCTGACCGTGCTGGGAACAAAGCTGGAAGTCGCCGATCGCGTGGCTTGACCATGTGGTCGCCGGCGACTCGCCCGCCGCCTTGGACTTTGGCTGCCAACTCTAACCACTCGGCACGGTGCTGCCATTAACCTGCGGTGTTCTCCGAACACGAACAATTCCAAATGATTCTGGTTCATAGCGGACCGAGGAAAACCTTGCGCCGTCGGCACGCGGGCGAGTCGCCCGCGACCACCCGATCAAACCCCATGTCCAAGGGTCACAGTCGCTCTGAGAAATTTCTCTGCCGGGTGGGTTACACTAGGAAACTTTGACTCGACTCCCAGGAGGAATTCGCTATGCCCGAAGCCGCCCTTAGTGGCGCCGATTTCAAGAAACAACTGCGCGATGGCTCACCCAAGATGGGTTTGTTCCTGAACGCGCACAGCCCCACTGTCGCCGAGCAGCTCGCCTACAGCGGCTATGACTGGTTGCTGGTCGATACCCAGCACGGACCCATGGGTTACGAGAAGCTTTCCGCCATGCTCTCCGGCATTTCGAATGGCGGTGCAAAATCCCTGGTCCGGGTAGGCGGATACGACGATCGCCCGGGCATTCAGCAAGCTCTCGATCTCGGCGCCGACGGCGTTCTTGTCCCGTACATCAACACGGCAGAAGAAGCGCGCCAGGCCGTAAGTTGTACCAAGTACCCAACCGCTGGGACGCGCTCCGTTTATTTTCCGCAACGCAGCATGAATAAAGCCGGCCTTCTGGGATACGCCGGTAATTTCAATAACAACGGCATCGTGGCGCTGCAGGTTGAAACTGCGTCCTGCATCGACAACATTGCCGAAATCGCCGCCGTCCCGGGCGTCGACATTCTGTTCCTCGGACAGAACGACCTATGCATGTCAATGGGCCTCTACGAGAAGTACGAATTCCCCCACATGTACACCTCGCCCGAACTGGGCGCGGCCACTCAGAAGCTGGTGGATCACGCGCGCAAGAACAATCTTATCCTCGGACTCTTCCTCTTCGGTACGGCTCGGGTCGGCGAGTTTTTGGAAAAAGGGTTCACCTTTATCAGCGTCGGCAACGACCTGCACCACGTCCTGACGCAGGCAGGCGCTTACGTCAACGACATGGAGAAAATTGCCAGTGAAAAGGGCAAGACCTGGAAGCGGAGACCGACCGCGCTGTTCTAGTTCAGAATGTGTGGCGCGGGCGCCCTCGCCCGCGCGACACAGAATTCGTAAGCAAAGCCGTGGCGAGCACGAAAGCAGGCGTCATACGAATGAAGCAGACCGCATTTCTTACGGTGCTGTTCGCTGCCCTGTTGGCCCTCGCAGCGCCGGCCGCCGCCCAGGCCAACCCACACGAGTCCTATCCCGGACCTATCGACGTCAACAAAATGGATCCCGCCTTGCGGGGCATCGGTCCTTACAGCTTTTATGTTCCGCCCTACAATCTTTATTATTTCCATCACATCGACCAGCTGAACCTCCGGCAGGACTGGGTTCGCCGCAGTGGACCCGTTTTTCCTCTTAGGGAATCCTCGGCGCCGTTCGCGGCGAACTATACCTACGCGAACCAGCAGCACACGCTCGACGAATATTTCGTCCGCAACTACGTGGTGGGATTTGTAATTCTGCACGACGACCAGATCCTGCTGGAGAAATATTTCCACGGAGCGAACGAGGAATCGCGATTTCTGTCGAATTCAGTCTCCAAGTCGTTCACCTCGATGCTGGTTGGAGCCGCCATCGCAGAGGGCAAGATCAAGAGTGTGGATGATCCGGTCGTGAAATACCTGCCCTGGCTGAAAGAGAGCAGCGGGTATCGCGATGCCACGATCAAGAATCTTCTGGAGATGGCTTCGGGCGTGAAGTTTGACGAAGAATACACAAATCCCGATGCGGACATCACGCGGTACGTCTCGGCCCTGTTGCACGGAGATCCGTCTTTCCATGACCTGGCGCTGTCCATCAAGGCGAAGGTAAAGCCGGGAACGAAGTTTGAATATCAGACGATCAACACCCAGGTCCTGGGCATGACGATCGAAGCGGCAACCGGCCAGACCCTGAATCACTATGCGGAAGAAAAGTTGTGGAGCAAGATTGGTCCGGAGGGTGATGCATTCTACTTCCGCAGTATGAAACAACCCCAGCGGTGCGCGGGTTCGAGTCTGAATGTCCGCCTGCGCGACTATGCGCGCTTCGGCTTGATGGCAATGAATGGCGGCACGCTGGGAGGGCAGCGGGTCGTGCCAGAGGAATGGATCAAGGATTCAACCCAGCCGGAGGGAAAAGTACTGCAGCCCGAACCCAACGGACCCAACGATCATCAGAATTTTGGCTACGGTTACCAGTGGTGGATACTCAATAACGACGACGGAGCGTTTGCCGCACTTGGCATTTATGGCCAGACGATCTACGTCAATCCCAAGCGGCATGTGGTGATCGTACAGACCGCAGCCTGGCCTCAGCCGGATCCTGACGAACGGTGGGACGAAACCATCAAGGTCATGCAAACGCTGGCAACGAAAATCGCGCCGTAAGCTCAGCCGTCACCTAATTTCCGTTGAGGATTTCCTTTGCGCTCTTTGCGGATTTTCTTTGCGACCTTTGCGGTTAAGCCTTTGAATTGTTCGCCCGCAGATCGAAATCTTAAACCACAAAGTTCGCAAAGAAAATCCGCAAAGAACTTCCCGGTCCACGGTTACGTCGAGGGTTTATCGATCCCCATCTCTTTACCTAACGCAATCTGCTGGCTTTGAAATTCTTCCAGGGCTTTCTCCAGCTTGTCGGCGCTGGCGGCGACGCCTTCGCTGACAGTTTTCGCTCCCCCAAGCTGCTTCTCCAGATCTTTCCACTGTTTTCCGACCTCGGAGTCCGCCTTCTCTAACTTCTTGGCCAACTCTTTCAGGCCCGCCTTCTGTGACTTCGTAAAGCTCTTCACGAAATCCTGGTTGCTCCCCCGTGCGTCCTCCACCGCTTCCTTCAAGGCCGCAGTCTTACGAACCAGATCCGTCTCGGTGTTCGCTTTACCGCTCGGCCCGGCCAGGTCCTGCGCCAGCTTCTTTGCGGCCTCCGTATTTTTGGTCAACTCCGGGAAATGGGATATCTGATCAGAATTGGCCTGCACCGCCAGAGCGTGGTTGAAGTCGGCCAGACTCGAATCGCTGGTGTCGCCGCTCCCTGCCCTGGGAGCTCCGCCACGGCCGCCACCCCCATGCCCGCCGTGCTGCGCCAGCAAACTGGGAGCAGAGAGCAGCAGCGACGTTGCGATAGCCAGCACCGCCAGTCGATTCACTGCGCGTTCTCCCCCGTGAAACAAGATTCAGCCGACAAGTCAGGCCAGTGTAGTTTATGAATCAATACAGACCCACGATGTAAAGACACGGTCAATTTCAGCAAACATTTGTAAACCTCCAGCGCCTAGTCCGTCCATGAAAAAAGGCCGCGCTCATTGCTGAACGTGGCCTTCTCTTTCTATCGATGTATCACGCCGAGGTCTAGAACATGTTCCAGAGGAACTGGTTGTAGACATCGTGGTGGTACTGAACTTCGGGCGCCTTCACAAATGTGCCCAGCAGGCGTGGACAGCGGTCGGCAGCCGCTTTCTTCAAATCCGCGTACCGTCCTTTCACGTCCTCACCAAAAAGTTTGGTGGTCCAGTCCGCCTTATTGAAGTTATCCAGCGCATCGTAGATGTTGTCGGGCAGGTAGCGCTCGGCCTGACGCAGGTTCTTGATCTTCGCCGTGTCGCCGTCAATGCCGGTCTTGAAGATCGAAAGCATGACCATGTAAGGATTCGCGTCCGGAGCCACCGAGCGCACCTCCACGCGCATGCTCTTCTCGTTGCCGATGGGAATACGAATCATGGAGCCGCGATCCACCGCCGAGGCTTTGATCTGATTGGGCGCTTCGAAGTGCGGATCCAGCCGCCGGTACGCGTTCACGCTGGGATTGAGCAGCAAACATATATCGTTGCCGTGGGTCAGAATGCGGTCCACGAACGACCAGCCCAACTTGCTGAGCTTTTCCTCGCCCTTGGGATCCCAGAACAGATTTTTACCGCCCTTGCTGATAGACACGTTGGTGTGCATGCCGCTCCCGTTCACGCCGACGACGGGCTTCGGCAGGAAACTGGCGGTCAGGCCCATGTTGGTGGCGACCTGCCGGCACACCAGCTTGTAGATCTGGATCTGGTCAGCCGCCGCTACCACTTCGCCGTACCCATAGTTGATTTCGAACTGCGAAGGAGCTACTTCGGGATGGTCTTTCTCGTTCTGGAAGCCCATGGCGCGCTGCACTTCCGCGGTGGTATCGATAAAAGTGCGCAGCGGGTCGCCGGGAAGCGAGTGGTAGTATCCGCCGGTATTTACGTATTCAAACTTGCCGGTTTCGTTGTAACGCCGTTCCGCGTCCACCCCTTTAAAGAGGAAGCCCTCGATTTCATTGGCCGCGTTCAGGGTGTAGCCTTCATCCTTGAACTGTTTTTCGGCGTAAAGTTTGAGAATGCCGCGAATGTCGGCCGCGTAAGGCGTGCCGCCCTTGTCGATCACATCGCCGAAAACCAGCACTTTGCCGGCTCCGAAATAATCCGCCGGTCCCCAGTAGAACGCCGCCCAGTCGATGCCCAGACGCAAATCACTCTCCCGCTGGGCGGTAAATCCGCGAATCGACGACCCGTCAAAAGTCAGGTTGTCCCAGCTCTTGATGAGAAACTTCTTGTCGTAGTCGAGCATATGCAACCGGCCTTCGAGATCGCTGAAAAGCACAGTCACGGCCTTGATACGCTTTTCGTCGGTCAGATATTTGAGGCGGTCCTCTTGCACCTTGTGCGTGGCCACGCGGTTCTTGCGCTGCTCCTTCGCCTTCAAATTCAGCTGCTCCAGTTCGTCATATGACAATGTCAGGAAGTTGCGCAGTTCGTTAGACATGAATCTCCTTAGTTGTGACTATCGATCTGACCTTCTGTGGGGATGGTACGGCTGGTTCGCAACATTCAGGATATCGCGAGCCTCATCCCTCGGCTAATTAAAAAACCTTATAAGCCATATTGAAGAGATTTATCCACTATCGGTGCGCGGGTGAACCACTCCTTCGACTTCGCTCAGGCAACCTGTTCCGGAGCCCGACGGCCACACGATGGTGCTGCGTCCAATTTACGCTTAAGGGGAGATTTTGTGTCAATCCCGAACAAACCCCGACTGCAAACGAGGCGGAGTCGAACAGGGGCCTTGTGTTCCTCCGCGTCTGCATTCCCCGACCGACCAGAACTCTGTCCGTGCAAAGCGCGGACGGGACACCGAGTGGGAGGGAGCTTGACCCAAGAGTATCGACGGAAGATGTTGTGACTATCCCAGGATCGCGCGGGTGATCGCCTGCCACCACACGGGATTGCCTCGCCACATGTACACCGAGAGGCTTTGACCCACGATCAAGAACGGTGCCGCGTAGAGATAAACCTTGTGCACGCGCCGGTCGACCAGCAGGTCCCGCGCCACGCCGAGAAGGATCAGCAGATCCAGGCAAGGAAAGAAGAGATTGTTGTTGAACAGATAGTCGAAGCGGCCAAAGGCCGCGTCCATGAGACTGCAGGTCGCGATGAAGATCAGCCGGCGATGTAGCTCAGGTTTCGTACGCCAGTAGATCGCCAGCCCAATGCATACGCCAAAGGCGATCATGTCATAGAACGGAATGCTCAGAAAAGCATCGGCGTCGGGCACATGGAGTTTTACTATGTCAAAGCGCGCCATGACGATGGCGGTAGCAACGCCCAGCGGAACCATGACGGTTGCCAGCCCGGCGCCAAACCATCCGATGGAGCGATGCCAACTAACTCTGCGTACGCGGACCAGCGTGGACTGAAGAATGAAGAAGATCACCCACGCGGTGAAAGCCGAGGCATGAATCCAAAGAATGAAGGGCCGCGGTATGGCAGGATGGAACAGGTTCTGGTTGACGGTACGCTTGAAGCCGGTGACCACAATCGCCGCCAACAGCAACGACGCCGCAAAGTAAAAGTACCGACACAAAATCCCGTTGCGCCCAGTGAAGGTCGTGGTGCCCAGTTTTTTCCCCGGGCTGATTACAGCCCCAACGCGCTCTACGTTGACAGTGGACATAGTAAGGATGAGCCGAGACTTAACTTTTTCTGACTCGAACCACCGGAGCATACACCGCAAGTGCCCGGCTCGTCATCTTTTTCTGGCTTCGCTAAAGGGAAGGATCTGGGTGCCCCATCTTTCGCTTCTTTTGCGAAAGGTGGGGATTCCACGGACGTATTCGGTTGGGGAAGCCCATCGATCCTGACAAAGAGTGCGCCGCTCGGCTCTCGCGGTTTTCCTGTAACCTATAAAAATTCCTGAGATTGGGGCAAAACCCATGAACGTCGAACAGCAGGTCGCGAACTACTACACGCATGGAAAGCTGGAAGACAAGATCTTGGGCGTGCTGCGCAGCGCCGGCAAGAATGTTGAGCAATTACGCGCCGACGACCTTGCTGCAATTGACGAATTCCATCTGGGCGGTCGCGAAGCGACTCAGGCTTTGGCAGACTTCATGCAGCTTCGCCCCGGCATGCATCTGCTCGACGTCGGCTGCGGCATAGGAGGCCCGGCGCGCTACTTCGCCGGCCGCGGCTGCCAGGTCACGGGCATTGATCTTACCGAGGAGTTTGTTCGCGTAGCGGAGAGCCTCACTCGCCTGGTCAAGCTCGACCAGAAGGTGACATTCCGCCAAGCCAGTGCGTTCGAGCTGCCGTTCGCTTCGGACACTTTCGACGGCGCGTACGAAATCCACGTCGGTATGAACATCGCCGACAAGGCCGGCGTCTTCCGCGAGGTGGCGCGCGTGCTCAAGCCGGGCGCCCGCTTCGCCATCTACGATCTCATGCGCGGTAACGACACAACGCTGACGTTCCCCGTGCCCTGGGCACAGACGCCCGAGACCAGCTTCGTCGCCAACGTGGACGACTATCGCCAGGCGCTCGAGGCAGCGGGATTTCGCATCGATCACCAGCGCGACCGGCGGCAATTCGCCATTGAATTCATGCAGCGCATGATGGCGCAAAGCGCATCCGGTCCTCCGCTTCTCGGAGTGCACGTTTTAATGGGCGAGCAAGCGCCCCTGATGCTCAAGAACGTGAATATAGCCCTCATCTCCGGAGCCCTGACGCCGATGGAACTAGTGGCGATCGCCGGCTAAGCGTGAGGCCGCTTGAATGGGCCACCCGTTCGGCAACTATCTTTTTCGGATTCGCTTAAGGGAAAAATCCGGGTGCCCCATCCTTGCGCGCTCTTTGCGCAAGGGTGGGATTCCACGGACGCTGCTTACAGCGCCTTTCCTGACGCTCACCCATAAATATGG
This sequence comes from Terriglobia bacterium, assembly GCA_963822555.1. GTDB lineage: Bacteria > Acidobacteriota > Terriglobia > Terriglobales > Acidobacteriaceae > JAIQFF01. Next base: position 644,570 of record CAWGHY010000001.1, on the reverse strand, counting down.
TAATATGGGACACAGTGAAGACAACCCTCGAGATGCCCGATTTCTTGTTCCGCCGCGCCAAATCGGTCGCTGCTGAGCGCGGCATTCCCCTGCGGCAATTTGTCACCGAGGCGGTTCAGGAAAAGTTAAAAACGACCTCTTCGGAAAAACCCTGGATGAAACATCTGGGAAAGCTCAAACACGTCCACAAAGAGCGGCGGCAAGTCGAGAAACGTGTTGCAGAGGCCTTCGAGCAGATTGACCCGGATGTCTGGAAATGAGCCTCTGGAAGTGATTCTCGATACCAATGCCTTGTCCGCCGCCGCCGACGGCGATCCGGCAGTCGTTCCGCTTCTGGCTGGCGCCGACCAGGTTGCGGTCCCCGTGATTGTACTGGGAGAGTATCGCTACGGCATTGCCCAGTCGCGAGACCGGGCCACCTACGCAAACTGGCTAAAGGGGCTGATCAATGACTGCCTGGTGCTCGACATCAATGAGCCGACTACTCTCTACTACGCCGAGATCACTCTCGAATTAAAGCGGCAAGGCAAGCCCATCCCAACCAATGACATTTGGATCGCGGCACTGTGCCGGCAGCATGCTCTTCCGCTGTTGAGCCGCGATCGGCATTTTGATTTAGTAGCGGGAACCAGGCGAATCGGGTGGTAGACAGCAGCACGCAACCCCGAATCGTAGTGTGCGTTAATAACCGCATCGCTGGAGCTGCGAAAGCTGTACCAGGTCGTCACCGACGAAGCCGCCGCCAAGCACCATCAACTCCGCGTGATTGACGAGTGGGGCGAGGATTATCTTTATCCCGAAGAATATTTTGTCCCTGTTCAGTTACCCCAAGCCGCCGAGAAGGCCGTGCTGCGCGCGGCTAACCTCTCTTCTGCGAAATAACTACGTCCAGTAACAGACAGCCGGGTGCCCCACCCTTGCGCTTTTTGCAAGGGTGGGATTCCACGGGCGCTGCTTACGGGGTCTTTCCCGTTTGCTATTTATACGATCGAATGACCCACCCCATCCCTTTTCATTTCTGACTATGGTCTCCGTTGACGAGATCGACGGCCTGCTCCTGCGCGACTATCCTCACGCTTTTCGCTTGCGGTTGCTTCCCATCGACGATCACCCGCCCAGTTTGAAAGCTGACCGTGGTCCCCACGCGAAGAAAGGGCCAGTCCTGAGAATCGAGGAGATCAGATTTCCGAAAATAATGATCTCCGCTCTTACCTCGGACAAATCCGTATTCTTCGAAATATTTCAACGTCACTACCCTTCCCTTGAGATCCGTTGAAGACTCAGCCATTGGTGCACTCAGTGATGGTAGATCCGTCTTTGGGCCGCTTGAGCGCGACCCGGCTCTAGCTGGGGACCTCAACTGAGTTCGAGAACGAGGCTGGTGCGTCGCAGCCCTGATGGATGGCTCCGGATTCAGCATCGGGGACGTTCCCCAGAGTGAAAGCAGCAGGGGCAAGGGTCTCATTCTTTCATCGACAAACCCTAACAGTTTGAGCGAATCTGGCAAGCTCTCTTTGTAAGGGCTGGACGAAGAAAGCTTCTGAGAGACTCTTCGGAATTCCTCCGCCCCAAATGATGAATGTGCACCGAACTCTACAAGCACTCGAAGAAGCTCCTGTCTGTATTGTTCGGTTTGATCGGGAGGACGAATAGCAAATCGTCCCACCTCTCTTTTCGCCCCGACGGCTCTTAGGGCTTTCTGGGTTCGAACGCGATCCAGAGCCGTATATAGAATGCCTTTTCTCCTGAGCGTCTCGACGATCTTTCGAAACTCGTCGACATCCGCAATGCCAAGTGCCTTTATGATCTCATTCGTGGATAACAAGTGGCCGTCCTTGCCAAGGAGGATTACCCTTTGCTCGTCACGGGTCAGGTTGTACATCGCGTAGGCCTGCAACCACTCCTGATCCTTTGGGGAGAAAACCGACTTGTGATGCAAAACGAGATCGAACTTGCTGGCGTCCACATCTATTTCTGGAGGAATGAGATCCCGATCCCTCATTGTCGCGTAGATTCGCAATATGCCTTCCCCCATCTCTCTCATGTAGCCCAGTTCGCGTAGTACTCGCGCGTTATAAGCGTTTCGGGATTGGTGCGTCCGCCTACCCGCTTTCAGATCAGAGATCGAAATTGAGGAGAGAAGTCCACCAGGGCTCTTTACTTCGAGTCTGTCGTCGTAGATGAATATTTCAATTCCTTTACCTTCGATGCTGTAGTCGCGGTGTGCAACCGCGTTTATGAGCGCTTCGCGGCACGCATCCTCCGGATAGACGAGGTTCTCCTTGAAAATTCCTGATTCAACGAGCTTGGTCTGCGTGAGATACGGCCGAAGGGTCTCCCATGCCCGCTCAAGGATCATCAAGATGTTGCCTCGGACAGTCTGGTCATCACGTGGATGAACGTTGTAATCTTTTCCGACTCCTAACGTCGTCCCCGAAACGCGGACGATTCGTACCTCACAACGTGGATGCCATCTCGTAACATCCGTGGCGAATAAAAGCAAAGCCGCGCGCCGAAGCCTAAGTCCTTCTCCTCCATATTCTGCGACATCCATAAATTGCAGGAATTTCTCCGCTGACTGGCCGCCGGCTATACGTTTTGAGATTTCCTCTATCGCTGCTCGATCAAGGTCTTGCAGGCTGGCACCGTCGATGAAGGTTCTGTCGTATTCCCGGGAGATCTGTTCTTGGCGGTTGTATTGAATTTGTTCGACAGCGACAGGTCGGTTCTCTCGATCAAAGCGCTGGAGGCATCTTCCATCCGAAGTTAAGTGCACTCTTTGAGTGCTCTTGGGAACTTGGAAGTATAAGACAGTGACACCTTCATGGTTGATACGCGCCACGATAGGGCTAGGAAGAGGCGTGTCATGGTGAATGTGGGTCTTGTACGACTCCGACAGCATGGCGAATTGCCCTTCCTTGTACTGGATCCCGGAAATCGTGCCGTCATCCTCGACCCCGACGAACAATTCACCTCCATCAGCATTCGCGAAGGAAACAAGTGTCTCTGCAATATCTTTGCAAACGGACTTGATCTCTCTCGGTTTCGGGGGATCAACCGATCGCTCCTGAGCACTCTTGAATTCCCTGAAATGACTTTCCCCGAGACTGACTCCTGTAAGGAGACGATCGGTGACCTTGAGAGCTGAAACGCGGGGCACATTCATTTTCGCTCCATATCGGACCACGGGCGATTCGGGCCCTTAGATGAATTAACAAATTCTCGAAAAGACCGGAGATTACCTGCGGGGAAGGAGCAAGAATCGTAGGTTAAGCGGAGAGGTGTAGTCAAGACCAACGGAAAAGGCCACGCTGCTTTCGCAACGCGGCCTTTATTTAAGCCGGCGACGACCTACTCTCCCACACACTTTCGCGTGCAGTACAATCGGCCCTGCGGGGCTTAACTTCCGTGTTCGGTATGGGAACGGGTGGATCCCCCGCGGTAAGATCACCGACAAGCGGAGCCGTCAGCTATCAGCCGTCAGCTTTCAGCGAGTTGCTGTGCTGACTTACATGGGCCGATGCGCGGCAAACTTGTAAGTTGCCCACAACTGCCGTCTCAATTCTTGAGCTGAGCTGACAGCTGAGAGCTGCTTTTCAAAGATCATGAGGACGATGCCTCACAACTGAATAGATTGGTTGCAGCTTACTTTCTTCTTGGTTTACTTCCGATTTCAGCTACACACTACAAAGCTTGGCTTGTTTTCACAAAGCTCGTCGGCGCCCAGTGTCAGCGTGTTTTTCTAATTTCCATCCCAGGTTCGAGCGGATGAGAAAAACGCTGCTTTCATTCAGCTCAGGTTCGAGCTGAAGGCTGAAAGCCAAGAGCTGACAGCTGGTTCTATGCACCGAGTAAATTTTATGGTCAAGCCGAACGGGCGATTAGTGCGGGTAAGCTTCACACATTACTGCGCTTTCACTTCCCGTCTATCAACCAGGTGGTCTTCCTGGGCCCTTCTTATCCCTTACGGGTTGGGAGATCTCATCTTGAGGAGTGCTTCCCGCTTATATGCATTCAGCGGTTATCACAACCGAACTTCGCTACCCAGCTATGCCGTTGGCACGACAGCTGGAACACAAGAGGTTCGTCCATCCCGGTCCTCTCGTACTAAGGACAGGTCCTCTCAAATCTCCTGCGCCCACAACAGATAGGGACCGAACTGTCTCGCGACGTTCTGAACCCAGCTCACGTACCGCTTTAATAGGCGAACAGCCTAACCCTTGGAACCTTCTACAGCTCCAGGATGCGATGAGCCGACATCGAGGTGCCAAACCGGAGCGTCGATATGAACTCTTGGCTCCGATCAGCCTGTTATCCCCGGCGTACCTTTTATCCGTTGAGCGATGGCCCTTCCATGCAGAACCACCGGATCACTAAAGCCTACTTTCGTACCTGCTCGTCTTGTAGGACTCGCAGTCAACCACGCTTATGCTTTTGCACTCGTCGGCTGATTTCCAAACAGCCTGAGCGTAGCTTCGCGCGCCTCCGTTACCGTTTAGGAGGCGACCGCCCCAGTCAAACTACCCGCCTTACTATGTCCCTCTCCCGGTTTACGGGAGTAGGTTAGAACCACAGAACTCGCAGGGTGGTATCTCACCGGTGGCTCCTCCAAGCCCGAGAGCCTGGAATCAAAGCCTCCCACCTATCCTGCGCAGCAAGTGCCATAGTTCATAGTAAAGGTATAGTAAAGGTGCACGGGGTCTTTCCGTCTAGTTGCGGGCAACCGGCATCTTCACCGGCACTACAAGTTCGCCGTGTCAGTCGGCAAGACAGTCGCACTTTCGTTACGCCATTCGTGCAGGTCGGAACTTACCCGACAAGGAATTTCGCTACCTTAGGACCGTTATAGTTACGGCCGCCGTTCACTGGGGCTTCAGTTCGAAGCTTCACCTTGCGGTTGACCTCTCCCTTTAACCTTCCAGCACCGGGCAGGCGTCAGCCCCTATACGTCGTTTTCGACTTTGCAGAGACCTGTGTTTTTGTTAAACAGTCGCAGTGCGCATTTCTCTGCGGCCGCTTCGGGCTTTAACACCCAATGCGGCACCCCTTCTCCCGAAGTTACGGGGTTAATTTGCCGAGTTCCTTACCAACTGTTCTCACGAGCGCCTTAGGATATTCTCCTCGTCTACCTGTGTCGGTTTGAGGTACGGATCCCTTATCTTCTCCTTAGAGGTTTTTCTTGGCAGTGTGGAATCAACAGCTTTCCTCCATACGGAGTACTGTTTTGCGTCTCAGTGATAACTTCCTCGCGGATTTTCCTACGAAGAACACCTTACACGCATCAACCGTCATAGCCATAGGACGGCCTGCTTATCCTACTGCGTCACCCCATCGTAATAACGAATACAAGGGAGTTCCGGAATATTAACCGGATGTCCATCGGTTACGCCTTTCGGCCTCACCTTAGGATCCGACTGACCCTGAGCGGATTAACCTTTCTCAGGAAACCTTAGACTTTCGGCGCGGAGGGTTCCCACCTCCGTTATCGCTACTTATGCCGGCAGGGTCTCTTCTCAACCGTCCACCAGTCTTTTCAGTCTAGCTTCAAACTGTTGAGAATGCTCTCCTACCACGCCGCCCTTTTTCGAATCACCGTCAGCCAGAAGCTTCTCTTTGCGTTCTTTGCGGCAGTTCTTGGCGTGCTTTGCGGTTAAAAGCTCCTTGACCGCAAAGATCGCAAAGGTGTCGCGAAGTTCGCAAAGAAATTCTGACTGAGGTAATTCCAAAAAGGGCGGCATTCGCTGCTTCGGTACCAAGCTTGAGCCCCGTTATATTGTCGGCACCGGACCGCTTGACCAGTGAGCTATTACGCTTTCTTTAAAGGATGGCTGCTTCTAAGCCAACCTCCTGGCTGTCTGGGCGTTCCGACTTCCTTTCCCACTTAGCTTGAATTTGGGGACCTTAGCAGGCGATCTGGACTGTTTTCCTCTCGACGACGAAGCTTAGCCCCCGCCGTCTGACTCCCGTGCTTGTTGTTCTATGGCATTCGAAGTTTGATTGGATTCTGTAAGCTGGAAAGCCCCATAGTCCATTCAGTTCTCTACCACCACGACAAATCACACGAGGCTAGCCCTAAAGCTATTTCGGAGAGAACGAGCTATCACGGAATTTGATTAGCCTTTCACCCCTACCCTCAGCTCATCGGAGCTTTTTTCAACAAACACCCGTTCGGCCCTCCAGTAGGTTTTACCCTACCTTCAGCCTGGCCAAGGGTAGATCATCCCGCTTCGCGTCTATTCCTGCCAACTGATTCGCCCTATTAGGACTCGCTTTCGCTACGGCTCGCTTTCGCTTAACCTTGCTGACAAGAATAACTAGCCGGCTCATTATGCAATAGGCACGCGGTCAGACTTTCCGCTTACGCGGCATAGTCCTCCCACCGTTTGTAGGCACACGGTTTCAGGTACTATTTCACTCCCCTCGCAGGGGTTCTTTTCGCCTTTCCCTCACGGTACTGGTTCACTATCGGTCAGAAGCTAGTATTTAGCCTTACGGGATGGTCCCCGTAGCTTCCCGCAAAGTTTCTCGTGCTCCGCGGTACTCAGGTATCGACTTCGAGTCCAGTTCGTTTTCGCCTACGTGGCTATCACACCCTATGGCTCCGCTTTCCAGCGGGATTTGGCTAACGACTGGATTGTTAACTCTACTGTTGTCGACCCTACAACCCCGGCCACACCCGAAGGTATGACTGGTTTAGGCTAATTCCGATTTCGCTCGCCACTACTTTCGGAATCGAGGTTTCTTTATTTTCCTCCTGGTACTGAGATGGTTCACTTCCCAGGGTTCGCTCGTTCCCAACTATGGATTCATCGGGACGTACACAGGTTTTACCTGTGTGGGTTTCCCCATTCGGAAATCCCCGGATCAATGCCTGCTTGCGGCTCCCCGAGGCTTATCGCAGCTTGCCACGTCCTTCATCGCCTGCTTCTGCCAAGGCATCCACCATGCGCCCTTAGTAGCTTGACCATAAAATTTACTCGACACACGGGCGGCTTCGCCGCCAGCTCCTAGCTTTTGGCTATGAGCTTTTAGCTCAACCTCCCACACACCGATTCAACTCTATGGGCCTGTCTGCCTGCTCCTCGCACGGGATCACTGCCCCACATCTCAAATCTCTTGCTCCAGATAAATCCGGAACTCGAAATCTGAAATGCGAAACTCCTCCGCACACCAGCAGGCTTCTCTCTAGGCACTCATAAAAATTTACAGCCTTGTAGATTGCCCAATCTATTCAGTTGTCAAATATCGTCCTCACCAGCTTGCGCTGGATTACCCTGCCTAAGCAGGTATGGGTCTTACTCGAACTCCGAAGTGTGCAAACTTCAAAAGTCTTTCCAACCCAATGTTCGGCGCCAAGCGACTTTCTTGAACCGTGAACTGAATCATGGTTGTCACAGTTGGCGCCCAACATCAGGCTAGCGTGGATCACGAACTAATCTACTCGACGTAGAATCGCTACATGACCCAAAACCCCCAGCAAGGCCATCAAAACGAAAACTCCAACCATCAGAAACAGACGATGGTCAACCGGCAAAAGCGCCAACTCGTGTTGGTCACGGATCGACCAGCCCGCAATCCCAGCTACAATGGCCGACATCACAGCGACGTAGCCCGCAAGAGTTGCCAGCGCGAGAAGAACAAATCGCTTCATGCCTCGTCCAGATCTGCAGACTGACTGGGGAGGTCTTGGTGGAGCTGACCGGGATCGAACCGGTGGCCTCCTGGTTGCAAACCAGGCGCTCTCCCAGCTGAGCTACAGCCCCTTGAATTCAGTTTCTAGTTTCCCGTTTCCAGTTTCAAAAACTAGAAACCAGAAACTAGAAACCCGAAACTGTTTTGGTGGGCCTGGGTAGAGTTGAACTACCGACCTCACCCTTATCAGGGGTGCGCTCTAGCCACCTGAGCTACAGGCCCGGTCTTACATGCAAAATCAGCTTGCACAAACTTTCCGGAGCCTGAATTTTATCACCGGCTCCAGCCACTAGCCGCTAGCTTCCAGCCAAATCTTCAAGACGATTTAGCCAGGAGCTAGAAGCTAGTAGCCAGAAGCTCAATATTTTTTCGAGGACAAGGTTGAACGTACATCCCAGCTAAGCCGGGACTGACCATCATGCGGATAGGACTCGAGCAAGAGAGGTCCGAACGGGTTTCCTATTCCACTTCACAGGTTTTCCCTTGCGGGTTATCAAGAAGTGAGACAGGGTACACGGCAACGTCCTCCGTATGTTTAATTTCCACCGTTTCTAGGCCGAAGCTTTGAAAGCGTGGAACCGCGGAAGTGCCGTGACGTTCTCTCTAGAAAGGAGGTGATCCAGCCGCAGGTTCTCCTACGGCTACCTTGTTACGACTTCACCCCAATCATGAACCATACCTTGGACGGCTGCCCCCTTGCGGTTGGCTCACCGGCTTCTAGTGCAGTCCACTTTCGTGATGTGACGGGCGGTGTGTACAAGGCCCGGGAACGTATTCACCGCGGCGTGCTGATCCGCGATTACTAGCGATTCCAGCTTCATGGAGTCGAGTTGCAGACTCCAATCCGAACTGAGGCCGGCTTTTTCCGATTAGCTCCCCTTCGCAGGTTTGCGACGGTTTGTACCGACCATTGTAGCACGTGTGTAGCCCTGGACATAAAGGCCATGAGGACTTGACGTCATCCCCACCTTCCTCCCCGTTATCCGGGGCGGTTTCGCTAGAGTGCCCGACTTGACTCGCTGGCAACTAACGATAAGGGTTGCGCTCGTTGCGGGACTTAACCCAACATCTCACGACACGAGCTGACGACAGCCATGCAGCACCTCCACAGCAGTTCTTGCGAAAAGGGATATTTCTACCCCGGTCCACTGTGCTTCGAGCCCAGGTAAGGTTCTTCGCGTTGCGTCGAATTGAACCACATGCTCCACCGCTTGTGCGGGCCCCCGTCAATTCCTTTGAGTTTCAGCCTTGCGACCGTACTCCCCAGGCGGGATGCTTATCGCGTTAGCTTCGGCACAATCGGATTGGGTACCGATCACACCAAGCATCCATCGTTTAGGGCTAGGACTACCAGGGTATCTAATCCTGTTTGCTCCCCTAGCTTTCGCGCCTCAGCGTCAGATGTGGTCCAGTGCGCCGCTTTCGCCACAGGTGTTCCTCCCGATATCTACGCATTTCACCGCTACACCGGGAATTCCACGCACCTCTCCCACCCTCAAGCACGGCAGTTTCGCCTGCAGGCTCTAGGTTGAGCCTAGAGGTTTCACAGGTGACTTACCGCACCGCCTACGCGCCCTTTACGCCCAATAATTCCGAACAACGCTTGCCCCCCTCGTATTACCGCGGCTGCTGGCACGAAGTTAGCCGGGGCTTCTTCCACCCGTACCGTCATTATCGTCCGGGTCGAAAGGAGTTTACGTCCCAAGGGACTTCATCCTCCACGCGGCGTTGCTGCGTCAGGGTTTCCCCCATTGCGCAAAATTCCCCACTGCTGCCTCCCGTAGGAGTCTGGACCGTGTTTCAGTTCCAGTGTGGCCGTGCGCCCTCTCAGGCCGGCTACCGATCTTTGCCTTGGTGGGCCATTACCCCGCCAACTAGCTAATCAGCCGCGACCTCCTCCTGAAGCGAATTGCTCCTTTGATCTCCAGTTCTTCCGATCCAGAGATGTTATGCGGTATTAGCCCCGGTTTCCCGAGGTTATCCCCCACTCCAGGGTAGATTGGTCACGTGTTACTCACCCGGTCGCCACTTTACTCATGGATTGCTCCACTTTCTCGTTCGACTTGCATGTGTTAGGCACGCCGCCAGCGTTGATTCTGAGCCAGGATCAAACTCTCATTTGAAACCTGTCGTCTGCCGACGGGTAGTTGGCAGACTGCCACCACGCCCTCGAAGAGGCATGGTGGATCTATCTTGTGAGATCGCTCGGATTTCAACCCGAGCCTTCCTCTCACGACTGGCACGTTCAACCTAGTTGTCAAAGAACCGATCCGCTACCGCCTGAGCGGGCGCTTTCAGTTCAGAGCACAGACACACAAGTGCGTCCCTGCCTGTCCTCGAAACTTGTACAAACTACGCGCTTGCGACGATCACTGTCAACCCGTTGCTGGCACAGGATTTCCACCTGATTTCCACAACCGGGGAGCGCCTGATTAAGATTGTCATTCCGAACGGCTTCAGCCGTAAGGAATCTGCTTGGGCTCCTTATCGCGCACGCGACGAAACGCATCTTCCACCTGCACTACAACGCCTATGCCATTTCGGCACAAGCCGAGGCGGAAGAGCATCAGTTTGAAAAAAGATCACTTGGAGGTTCTTGCGAACAACGCTTAAACCCTTCGAGGAACTTTGTCCCCGAATGTAGCCCCGTGGCCGGGACTGATTTGCAGGAATTACCTGTTTTTAGTTAGATGCCGGACGAGCGACGAGAGTTTCACAAAATACGCCCGGCTAGCCACACACTGCTCTCGGTGAATTGTTTATATCAGATGAATATGGAAATGCGCAAGGGGGAATCTGTTTTGTTACGCCGTCTGCTGGGTTCACGCTGCACGCGAACACAAGGTCCCTCGACTGCGCTCGGGATGACAGAGTTGATTGGACATCTACGCACGGCGCGCATCGACACTTTCTTTTTTGTACCAGTCGGCGGCAAGATCTCTGAAATCTGGATTCATTCTGGCAATCAGCCATAACTTCTTTTCTCGGCGCCAATTCTTCAATTGCTTTTCGCGAGCGATGGTTTTGTGCACGTCGTCGAAACTTTCCCAGTACACCAGGCGGACGGCGTCGTAGTCGTCGCTGAATCCTTCGAACTCTTGCGTCTTGTGCTGGAAGACGCGGCGGTGGAGGTTGTTGGTCATACCGATGTAGAGAGCGCGGCGGGAACTGCTTTGCACGATGTACACGTAGAAACGGTATTCGCGGCGCATGAAACTCCAACATCTGTCATCCCGAGCGGAGAACTGGTTCCGCGCCGGGCGGAACCAGTTCGCAGTCGAGGGACTTTGTGTTCCTCGCTTTCAGTTTTGCGCTTTGCGTGCGGCTGGGTCTGTGATGGTCGTCACATCTCTGTGTAGCAGCCAAACGCGAGGTCCCTCCACTACGCTCGCTGCGCTTCGCTGCGGTCGGGATGACAATGGAGATGAGAGCAGCAGCAAATGTCCGGCTTCCAGGTAGGGCTCGTATTTGTGGCCCTTGCGATGTGGGGTTGGTTTCTATCGGCCCTTCGGGGCTTAGAGACTATCGCACCACCCACGGCTTACGCCGTGGGCTGCATTCTTGCACCCCTTTGCCGCTAACTCCGCATGATCTATTTGGGCGCCGGCAGGGGCCACAGTTTTGTGACCAGTAGCGCCACCGCGATTCCAAGCGATACTTCAATGAAGCGGTGATAGGCGACGACCCACGGGGGACGTGTGTGCGCAACCACCACGACGATGGTCAGCGTTATTGCCGCAAAGCGGTAAGCGCTGCCCAGGCGCAGGAGCGCGGAGAGGATTCCACAGAGCAGAATTCCGGCACCGTACACCATCCAATTCATTGGCAGGAAGGTGGCAATCAGGGCGCCCAGGGCCGCGCCCACAGCGGTTCCGGCAAAGCGTTGCCAGGCGAGCGTCATCGGATCGGAGACGGAAAGCAGAATCACGATAGTTGAAATCGGCGCCCAGTAAAATTCCGCGAGCTTCAGGGCACGCGCCACCAACAGGGACAGGACCGCGGCGACGGCGGTCCGCGCAGAATGCCGGAGAGCTTCGTGGGTGAGGCCCAGGCGGGTTGTCCATGCGGTCATTGGCGGCTGATTGTAGCTCGCGCTGGGACGGAGAGTCGCCGTATTGACGGTCTCTTTGTCCCCTTCAGGGCTGAAACTCCACGGTGATGAGCTTGGCGTTTTGTTTGCCGATGTTGGTCAGGGCGTGGGTGGCGCCACCTTTTTCCCAGCTTACGTCTCCAGCCTTGAGTTGAATCTGGGTGGGGCCTTTGCCTTCGACGTCAACCCGCAGATCGACGTCGGTGACGGCCACCAAAAGCTGAGGGCCGGCGCGATGATGTTTGGGAAGGACTCCGCCGGGTTGCAGCTCGAGATCGGAAACGCGAGCGCCATCCTTGGCGAAGAGGATGTCGACGGTGCCGCCGTTCAGCACATGCAGGCCGCGGTCGTCATCGCCGTTTACTCCCCATTTCGGCGGAGCTGCGTGCCGAGCTTTTTCGTCCTGCCGGAGCTCGATGGTGACGTTGCGGAAGGGCCGGTCGGAGAGATTTTTCCCGAGGTGGACGAATCCGCCGGGGACGAAGTGGGTTTCGCCGTCCTGCAGCGTGAGCTTAACCGGCGGCTTTCCTTGAACGTCGTTTTCTACCTGCGAAATTCCCAGGTTCACGTAGATGTAATCGTGGCGATGGTGGTGCAGCAGCGTACTGGCGTTCGGCGCCACTTCCAGTTCGAACACGCGCACGTATTCGTTTTCAAAGGCGAGATGGTGGCCAGGCTCGGCTGTGATCTCGACGGCGGGCGCAGCGGCGGTCTGCGCGGTTAGCAAGAGACTGGAGGCAAACACGAGAACCAAGACAAACCCAAGCAGGCGGTGATTCATTGTGCGAGATTCTAGCATTCACGCCGGGGAGGAGCGGTTTAAACTGGAACTCTGCCGGACATTTGAGCTGGCATTTGACCGGAGGCGTCTGGATTTCGACTCATGGCGGATTTGGGCAAGGTGCTGATGGTGGCGGGAGTGCTGGTCTTCGTGGCTGGACTGGCGTTCGTGCTGCTCGGCCGCGCCCACGTACCGCTGGGGCGGCTTCCGGGAGACATTGTCTATCGCGGCAAGAACACCACATTTTATTTTCCGCTGGCGACTTCGATCCTGGTCAGCGTGGTGCTTTCGCTGGTGCTGTATTTGATTGGCCGTTTCCGGTAGCGCCGAAAATCCCCGCCCAAGCGGAGCTTGGACGGGCCACCCTCTCGAGTCTTGCCGGCTTCCGGATGTGCGGGCGTCGGCTACAATGGGAACGAGCCCCGACTGACGATCCTAAGGACCAGCGACTAATTCCGCATGATGACGATCAAGAACGATTCGAAACTGCAAGTCTCTGAAGCCATTCGTGCCTGTCTCGAAAAGAAGGCGGAAGAAATTACCGTACTGGAGCTGGAAAAAGGGTCGGGGGCGTTTACCGACTATTTCGTGGTGTGCAGCGGGTCGAATCCGCGTCAGGTACAGGCCATTGCAGACGAGGTGGAGCTGCGTTTGAAGCAGGCCGGACTGCGGCCCACGCACATCGAGGGCTACCGGCAAGCCGAGTGGGTGTTGCTGGATTATGTGGATTTTGTGGTCCATATTTTCTCGGAGAAGGCACGCAAGTTTTACGACCTGGAACGACTGTGGAAGTCGGCACGGCGGATGGAGCCGGCGGAGCTTGTCGCCGCGCCTGCCAAAATAAGACGCACTCCGGCCCGGGGCGTAAGAAAAAAGCGGGCTTAGCGGCTCTAAAGCGAGATTCATAAACCGTAGAGTGCGCAAGGTCGCAAAGAAAATCCAGCCGGTTGCAGACGAACCTGCGACTCGAGCCCGCTGTGCTCTCCTCGACCTCTGTTGTGGTTAAATCCTCCTGGTGAAAATCAAAGTTGTCTGGATCGGGAAGACGAAAGACACGGCCATCCAGTCTCTGACGGATGAGTATTTGAAGCGTCTGGCACACTACGCCGAAGTCGAAGGAGTCGCACTCAAAGATGAAGCGGCGATTCTGAAGCTGTGTACGCGGGATGCCCGTCCCAGCCGGCACACGCTGGTGCTGCTCGACGGAGGCGGCCGGCAGCTTTCATCGGAGGAGCTGGCAAAATTTGTGGGCGACTATCAGGACCGGAATCCGCTCCCGTTGATGTTTGCGGTGGGAGCGGCGGATGGCTTCAGTGAAAACGCCCGGCAGGCGGCCACTTTGGTACTCTCGCTGGGCAGGATGACGCTGGCGCATGAGCTGGCGCGAGTCGTCCTGCTGGAACAGTTGTACCGGGCGTTCACTATTCTAAAGGGCCATCCCTATCACCTGGGGCACTGAGCAAATTCAGGAATTCAGGCGTGTACCTTCGTGACGTTCCCTCTCGCGGGCGAGAGGCTTAGAGTCGAGATGTCAGCGGAAGATTGCTGGAATTCAGCCCTCCCCTTTAAAGGACTCAAGCTCATGAAGAATCCATTTGAAGTGTTGAAGAGCAAGGAACAGGAAGTCGCTCAGGTAAAGAAAGAGATCAATGCATTGCGGGTTACCATTCAGCTGATCGGCGACGAGAAGTCTCAGCTGGCCGATCCCAAGGTTGACCTGCGCTCCGTTATCGAGATGCCCTAGGTTGCAGTTTCTTCTCTTCTCGCCAGCACCCAATATATAGAAACGATCGAGCACGGGCGTCACCGCCCGTGCTTTTTGTTTGGCTCGCTTCCCGTTTAGCATCAGTGGGATAGCGCCGCACGAGCGGGGCGCTCGCGCCCACATTGTACGGAACAGGTACAATCAAAGATTCGCGTCTATGCCGGATATCCGCCGGGGTCTCATCATCGTGAATACCGGGCCGGGAAAAGGTAAAACTACCGCGGCCATGGGCACTGCATTGCGAGCGGTGGGGCAGGGTATGCGGGTTCTGATGCTGCAGTTTTTGAAGGGGTCGTGGCACTACGGCGAACTGGATGCGGTGCAGGCTTTTGGCGACAGGTTCGTCATGAAGCAGATGGGGCGGGGTTTCGTGAAGGTCGGAACAGAGAAGCCGGACCCGGAAGATATCCGCATGGTGGAAGAGGCCTGGGCCGAGGCCGTGGCGGCGATCAACTCTGGCGCCTGGGACCTGGTCATCCTGGATGAGATCAACTACGCCATCAGCTACGGAATGCTCAATCCGGCCAAGGTGGTAGAGACTCTAAAGAGCAAACCTGAAATGGTGCACATTATCTTGACCGGGCGAAACGCGCATCCGACAATCGTCGAGGTCGCGGACACGGTGACCGAGATGCGCCAGGTCAAACATGCCTATGAAAAAGGCGTGATGGCGCAGAGAGGAATCGAGTACTAGAAAACCGTCGTTGGTCGTTGGCCCTTGGTCGTTGGCTGATTCCCCAGACTTGAGGCCCAAGGGTTTTGGCCAACGACCAAGGACCAACGACGACTTATGGCGTGGTTCAAGCGACAAGCCGGTGAGCTGGATACTTCGGGCGAGCGCAAGGTTCGCACCGAAGGGCTTTGGGTGAAGTGTGAAACTTGCCGGCAGATCATCTGGAAGAAAGATCTGGAAGAGAATCTGAACGTTTGTCCCAAGTGCGACCGGCATTTCCGCATTGATGCCCGCACCCGCCTGGCCCAGCTTCTGGACGACAATGAATACGAGATTTCCGACGCCAACCTGACTTCGACCGACCCGCTCAAATTTGTGGACCTGAAAGCTTACTCGGCGCGGCTCAAGCAGGCGCAGGCCGACACCGGCCTTAAGGACGCGGTGATCAACGCCCGCGGCAAGTTAAATGGGCGCACCGTGATCGTGAGTTCGATGGAGTATGCATTCATCGGCGGCAGCATGGGAGCGGTGGTGGGAGAAGCCATCACCCGGGCCATCGAGCAGGCGACTGAAAGCAGAGTGCCCATTGTGATCGTTTCTGCTTCCGGCGGCGCGCGCATGATGGAAGGCGTGATCAGCCTGATGCAACTGGCTAAGATCTCAGCTGCGCTGGCCCGCCTGGATGAAGCCAAGGTACCGTTTATTTCCGTGCTGACCGACCCGACGACCGGAGGCGTGACCGCTTCCTTCGCCATGCTTGGCGATCTCAATATCGCCGAACCTGGAGCGCTGATCGGATTCGCGGGTCCCCGGGTGATCGAGCAGACCATTCGCCAGAAGCTTCCTCAGGGTTTCCAGCGCAGCGAGTTTCTGCTGGAGCACGGGATGTTGGATGCCGTGGTTCACCGCCGGCAGCTCAAGGCATATATTTCGCGGGCGCTCGAGTTTATGGATCAGTCTGAGGGGCAGGCGTCAGTCGTCGGTCGTCGGACTTCGGCCTAAAACCCCTGGGCTTAAAACCCCAGTGGTTCAGTCTGTTTGTTCTCGGTTCTCAGTTGTTCCGTCAAGCTCTCGTCCTCCCCTGTTCGGCCCTTCACTTCGACGTTTCGACGGCATCCTCTCGAAAGCCCATGGTTGAAGCTGTTAACCTAAGAATTAGCTGACGACTGATGTCTGCCTACGAAACTGCCGTTGCTCGCATCTACGCGCTGGGCCACGAACTGGCGCAGACGCCCTCGCACAAGTTCGATCTGGAGCACATGCGAGTTTTGTTGGCGGCGCTGGACCATCCCGAGGGGCGTTTTCCCAGCGTGCTGATCGCGGGGACCAATGGCAAAGGGTCCACGGCGGCAACTCTGGCTTCCATTCTGAAGGCATCGGGGTTGCGCACCGGGCTCTATACGTCTCCCCACTTGGTGCGAATCAATGAGCGCATACGAATCGATGGGCAAGCGATCGGCGATGACGATTTCGCTCTGGTCCACGACCTGGTAGAACGCACTGCCGAGCGCCTGGTCGGTGAAGGGGAATTGCCGTGGCATCCCAGTTTTTTTGAGATGCTGACGGCAATCGCATTCGAACATTTCGCGCGCCGCAAGGTGGAGATCGCGGTGCTCGAGGTGGGTATGGGCGGGCGGTTGGATGCGACCAACGTCGTGGAACCACGGGTCAGCGTAATCACCGATATCTCCCTCGACCATCAGAAATTTCTGGGAGATACCGTGTCTGAGATCGCGACGGAGAAGGCGGGGATCATTCGTCCCGGAGGGGTAGTAGTCACACTTCCGCAGCAGCCCCAGGCCAACGATGTGATCGGAAACAAGATTCTGGAGTTGGGGGCGCGGGCGGTGAATGCAGTGCCGTATGTGCCGCCGGTGAGTCCGGCAAGCAGCGAATATCTGGCAGCAAATGCGGCCCACACTCCAGTGTCGCGGTATCCCTTGCAGGTGATGGGGGAGCAGATCACGGTTGAAACTCCGCTTCTGGGGCGCCACCAGCTGAGAAACATTGCGCTGGCGATTGCCGCCGCCGAAGAGCTGGCCCGGCAAGGCTTTCCGATCACTGCGGCCGCGATCGAGCGCGGCATTCGGGAAACCCATTGGGCGGGACGGTTCCAAGTCATGCCAGCGACCGCGAGCGCGCCCGAATGTGTGTTCGACGTGGCCCACAACCCGGCCGGAGCCTGGGCGCTGCGTTCCACTCTTTCAGCCGGCTATCCGGATCGCGCCCTTACATTTGTTTTCGGCGCGATGCGGGACAAGGCGATCGGAGAAATGGCGGAAATTCTGTTTCCCCTGGCGGAGCGGGTGATTGCGACTCGCGCCGACAATCCGCGTTCGGCGACCCCGGAGGAGATCCGCGAGGCGGCAACGCGCGCCTCGACTGAGATTGAAGAAGCTGCGGACGTGTCGGCTGCCCTCGAACTAGCGCGAACTTCGCCGCCGCGCGATGGCGTGGTGGTTATTACCGGATCCATATACATCGTAGGAGAGGCGATGCGACTGCTCGGTGCGCGCATCTAAAAAACAGTGCCATCCGTGAAAACACCGATCGAGATCGACCGCGCGCCGGAAGTGCCCGAGGCGGCTGGCCCGGCGCAACCTGCTCTCGGCACCGTCTCTCGACGCTATGGTTGGCCCAGCCGTCTGCGCTCGTATTTCATCTTCGATCCGCTGATCTGGACCTATACCGTAGTCCTCGGAATCATTTCCATTCCGGTCTCTTTGTTTGGAGACAAGGGCCGCATCCTGCACGGGTTCGCGCGCTTCTGGTCGAGGCTGATCATGAAGACGATTTCCTCGCCCACGAGAGTGGCGGGGATGGAAGCGATCGACACATCGAAGCCCTACGTCTACGCGGTGAACCACGCTTCGGCGCTCGACATCCCCGTGCTGTACGTGTATCTGCCTTTCGAGTTTCGCATCGCGTTCAAGAAAGAATTGCTGGCGTATCCCATCGTCGGATGGCATCTCAAACGGTCGGGACAGATCTGCGTGGACCAGCAGAATCCGGCGCGGTCGATTGGCAGTATTCGAGCCGCCTTAAAAAGCCTGAAGAGTGGCATGCCGCTGGTTATCTTTCCTGAAGGAGGACGTACACCGGACGGGGAGATCAAACCGTTCCTGCCGGGGGCATTATTTCTGGCAATCAAGGCGCAGGTGGATATTGTGCCGGTGGCGCTGGTGGGAACCTTCGAACTGCTGCCGATGAATACCTATCACATTAAATGTCGACCGCTTGAGATGCGTGTGGGTCAGCCCATTTCGACCTCCGGGTATTCGGTGCGAAATATGGACGCGCTTTCGGATCGGGTGCACCAGGCGGTGGAGGATTTATACAACGGAGCGGCGGTATAAAAGCAGATTTCAGTTTTTAGATCTCAGTTCTCGGTTGATACGGGCTGCATTCGAAGCTCTTCCACTTTTTCGGCGATGGCGTATTTCAGATCATCGATCCCTTTGCCGGTCACAGCTGAGACGGGAAATAATTCCAGATTCTTCTTCTTGCAATAACGTTTGAGCTTGGCCAATTTTTCTTTGTTCGCGATATCGATCTTGGAGGCCACCATGATCACGGGCTTGTCTTCCAAATGGGCTCCAAAGCTGGCCAGTTCTTCGGCAATGACTTCAACATCTTTGACCGGGTCGGGACGTCCGCTGGCGTCAGAGACATCCACCATGTGCACCAGCAGCCGATTGCGTTCAATGTGGCGCAGAAACTGCGTCCCCAGGCCTGCACCGGTGTGCGCGCCTTCAATCAATCCAGGGATATCGGCCACCACAAAGCTTTTCTCGTCGGGGGGTTGACCAACCACTGCCACGCCGAGGTTGGGTTGGAGCGTGGTGAAGGGATAGTCTGCAATCTTGGGCCGGGCCGCTGAGATACGCGAGATCAGCGTGGACTTGCCTACATTGGGATAGCCCACCAGGCCGACATCAGCCAGAAGTTTGAGCTCCAGGCGGAAGACGCGCTCTTCGCCGGGGCGTCCGGGTTCGTGCTCCCGCGGGGCCTGATGAGTGGACGTCGCGAAGCGGGCGTTGCCGCGGCCGCCACGACCGCCACAGGCTATGACGATGCGGTCGTCCGCTTGGGAGAAGTCGTGTACCTTCTCTCCGGTTTCGTCGTCGTACAAAATGGTGCCCACTGGAACTTTCAGCAGGACGTCCACACCCTCGCGGCCGGTGCGGTTGGAACCTTCACCGTGGCGTCCACGTTGCGCTTTATATTCCGGATTGAAGCGGAAGTGCACCAGCGTGTTGTGGCGCTCGCTCGACTCCATGATGACGTCGCCACCTTTTCCGCCGTCACCGCCCGAGGGTCCGCCCCGCGGGACGAACTTCTCCCGGCGGAAGGCCATACAGCCGTTGCCGCCGTCGCCCGCTTTGACCCGGATTTTTGCCTCGTCGATGAACACGGTCGTCAGTCGTCAGTCTTCGGTCTTCAGTCGTCAGCCCGAACCACGTAGGGGCGGGTGCCTCACCCGCCCAGCCGAGCAAGGCTCGGCGGAAACTTTAGTGATAGCTAGCAGCTTAAAAGAAAAATGCCCCGGCCCGCGCCGAGGCTTCGGCCGCTTGAGTTTTCGCGGCCCTGCTCTGATCTTCGGACCGCTACTTCGCTTCCAGCGGTTCGATCATGACGAATTTGCCCATGGAGCCCTTGTCCAGGAACTTGATGCGGCCGCTGATTTTGGCGAAGAGAGTGTCGTCCTTCCCGCGGCCGACGTTCTGGCCGGGCTTCACTCGCGTGCCCCGCTGGCGCACGATGATGGTGCCGCCGGGGACCACCTGTCCGCCAAATGCCTTGAAGCCTAACCGCTGGGCGTTGGAGTCGCGTCCGTTTCTTGAACTGCCTAGACCTTTTTTATGTGCCATTGATTTTCAGTTTCCAGTTTTCTGGTTTCTTGTTTCAAATTCTGCGTGGCGCTACTTTTTCTTCTTCGCTGCCGATTTCTTTGGTGCCGCCTTTTTGGCGATTGCTTTCTTGGCCGGTGACTTTGACTTGGCTTCGACCTTGGGTGTGTCTTCTTCCTCGGCCGGCTTCACTTTCTTGGGCTTTGCTTCTTTCTTCGGGAGCTCGGGTGCGGAGAATTTTTGCCCGTCGTAGGCGATCTCGGTAATGCGCACCGCGGTGTAACCCTGACGATGTCCGCGCAGCTTCTTGTATTGCTTTTTGCGCTTGTAGTGGAAGACCAGTATCTTCGCGCCGCGGCCCTGTTCCACGACTTCACCGGTGACCAGCGCGCCGGATTCGGGACGGCCGATCTGGCCGGGTTCGCCGGAGACGGCGAGTACATCATTGAACTCGATTTTTCCGTCGGTGCCGTCGCCCTGGTTCTCGAGTCGGATCACATCGCCGGGCGCCACCCGGTACTGCTTACCTCCGGCGCGGATGACCGCGTACATACTTATGCCTCCGTCCAATCTTGTGCCCGTCGCGGTCTGGCGCGATTGCGGGGAACCTGCTGAATTTCCTGTGCTTGCTTTCCGCGTCGGCGCTTTGGGCAACGAATGCGGGACGGCTCCAGAACGGAACCGTGAGTACAGGCAAACTCAATCATTCTAGCGTGCGCTGTGGAAAAGCGTCAAACTACGAATTTCATCAATCGGCAGGCCTCCGAACGCAATCCACTCGGCATCTAGCTGATGGAGACCCCAGTTTGATGAGTGATCTTCCGGGCAGTTCGGGAAGAGGCCAGGCCTAATCATTCATATTCCCGGGGGGCAACGAAACCGTTCCTGTCTTGCAGGTCGAGCCTGAGAGCGGTTATAACTGTGGTCGCTGCGTTTCCTGGCGGGCGGGGGCGTTATGAGTCTTCGTAGAAATGTTGTGGAAGTCCCAGCGCAGGTTGTTCTTGTCATCTCCTTTTTAGCGCTGACCGCCGCGGCCCAGGACAAGAAGGAAATCACCTACAACGTTGGCCCCAGAGCGGTCGTTTCCATTACCAACAATTACGGTCCGATCACGGTCAAACCTTCGGCCAGCCGTCAGGTCACGGTTGAGACCATATCGCATTCCGACGCGGTAAGCCTGGTCAACGAGCAACACGGCGACCGGATCGAGCTGCGATCAATCTCCGCCCGCCCGGGAACCGATCTGGTGGACTACACGGTATTGGTGCCGGTTGACGCTTTCGTCAGCCTGCGTTCATCCGACGGAACCCTGCGGGCGCAAGGGTTGCGCGGCGATGTGATTCTGGAAGCGGCAGCAGCGTCGGTTGAAGTCACCGATATCAGCGATGCCCACTTGCATGTGCGAACTTTGAGCGGCCCTATTACTCTCACCGACATTCGCAACAGCCGTCTGGAAATCCACTCGGTGAGTGGCAATGTGACCATCCGCAACGTGACTGGACCATCGGTCGAGGTGAATGCCGGCAGCGGGCGAATCTCTTATGAGGGCGATCCGGGACCGGCGGGAGAGTACCTGCTGACCAGTCATTCAGGAGATCTGGAAGTCTCGATTCCGGCCAGCGCCCCGGTTGACATCAAGGCGCGTTCCATCAAGGGCCAGTCAGAACCGGAATTCCCCATTGCAAGCGGCTTCTCCACGGGGAGCGCCGGAAATCTGTTGCTGAAACCGGGAACTTTGACCGGATCCCGCTTTGAGTTGCGTTCCTTCCGAGGCAAGATCCGCCTCAAGCGTCCTTAGGCTATTCCAGATCACTGCGGTAACCATGATGCCTAACTCTCGGTTGCGCTCTTTTCCCGGCTCAGTGTAGGTTTTGGTATCGTGTCTTAGTGGTGGTTATGCGGTCATTCTCAAAGCGGATCGCGTGGTTGTGCCTGCTGCTGACCTTGTGTTCAGCGGTGGCAACAATTACGCACCACCACTCGAGCGCCAACGATGCGGCGAAGTGTACGGTCTGCGTAGCCGCACACTCAGCTGCCCCGCAGGCCACTTCGGTCCTGCCCCACCGGACGTTGGTTCGAACGTCTCTTTCTGAATCCCAGCCAGTTTCCGCGAAGCAGCGCCTCGTGGCGTTTGCGCTCAGCGTTCGCCCACCTCCCTCAGTCTAGAAATTCAAAGAGCTGATCGACGCGTAGTGCGCCTTGAGCGCACCTCTTTCCGTTTTTCTTGGACTTTTGGAGGAATTATGCCGGCTTTCTATAAGAAGTCGTTGTTTGCCGTTTTCCTAACTGCTTTCTCTCTGGCTATTGGTTTTCAGGCGCAGGCACAATCAGGCGGGAACTCGACCTCGGT
This sequence comes from Terriglobia bacterium, assembly GCA_963822555.1. Lineage (GTDB taxonomy): Bacteria > Acidobacteriota > Terriglobia > Terriglobales > Acidobacteriaceae > JAIQFF01. The sequence goes on along the minus strand of CAWGHY010000001.1, from coordinate 622,369 downwards.
CACTGGGACCGTGGTTGATCCCACTGGCGCGGTGGTGCCGAACGCGGTGGTCGAGATTCGCAACCCAGTCAGCGGTTTTGAGCGCGCCGTGACCACCGATAGCGCGGGTAAATTCAATATCCCGAACGTTCCCTTTAATCCCTATCACCTTACCGTCACCGGGCCGGACTTCGCCCCGTACGCGCAGGATGTTGATGTTCGATCGATCGTCCCGGTAACCATCACCGTCACCCTGCAGATAAAGGGCTCGGCTGAGACGGTGACGGTGGAAGCCGCCGGTGAAGACCTGCTCGAGAATACTTCGACCTTCCACACCGACGTGGATCGCGGCTTATTCGATAAGATGCCGCTCGAAAGCCGTTCGTCATCGGTAAGTTCGCTGGTTACTTTGTCCTCTCCCGGAATCGCTGCCGACTCGAACGGCCTCTTCCATGGCTTGGGAGATCACGCGGAGAATTCGTTCTCGGTCGACGGTCAACCCATCACCGACCAGCAGAGCAAGGTTTTTTCCAACCAGATTCCGCTCGATTCGGTGGAATCGCTGGAAGTTATCTCGGGCGCGCCGCCGGCAGAGTTCGGCGACAAGACCAGCGTAGTGATTAATGTGACCACACGCTCCGGTCAAGGTCTTACGAGTCCCAAGGGCAGCATCACCACTTCCTACGGTAGTTTCGGTACGGAGGATCTTGCGATCAACTTCGGCTACGGAGGCAAAAACTGGGGAAACTTCATTTCCGCCAGCGGACTGAACAGTGGCCGCTTTCTCGATCCGCCCGAGTTTGCCGTCATACACGACAAGGGCAACGAGGAGAACATTTTCGACCGGGTGGATTATCAGATCTCGACCGGCGACTCGATTCATCTGAATCTGGGGTTCACGCGCTCGTGGTTCCAGACGCCGAACTCCTTCGACACGCAGAACGCGACCGCGTGGTCAGGGCTGGTGGTGGACAACGGCGGGCTTGGTCCGAACGGCGTGCCGGTGGGTCCGGCAGATCAGCGCTCGCAAATCAAGACATTCAACATTGCGCCATCGTGGACGAGCGCTCTAAGCACGGACACGGTATTCACCTTCGGAGGTTTCGTGCGCCGGGACAATTACAACTATTATCCCAGCGCGAATCCATTTTCCGATCTCTCCCCCGGCTTGCAGCAGCAAACCGTGGGCCAGAATCGCACTCTGACCAACGCCGGTCTGCGCTCGGATGTCTCGCGCGTGAAGGGCATTCACAACCTCAAGATAGGCGCCACCTACCAGCAAACGTTTCTGGACGAAAAAGACCAGGTCGGAATTGTTGATCCGACGTTCCTCGGCACTTTGACCGATGTCAACGGCAACACCTGCCTGGATGCAAATGGCGTTCCATTCGAAGCCCCGTGCACAACCCTGGCTCCCTACGATCTCACTCGCGGCGGAACTCTTTTCCCGTTCGATGGCCATACCGACGTCAAGGAGCTGGCGCTTTACGTTCAGGACACGATTACCAAAGGCAAGTGGTCATTCAATCTTGGGCTGCGCGGCGATTTTTACAACGGTCTGACTACGCATAAAGAGGCTGAGCCTCGTCTCGGCATCGCGTACAACGTGAAGCCGACGAATACGGTTCTGCGAGTTTCGTATGCCCGAGTCCTGGAGACACCCTTCAATGAGAACCTGATACTCTCGAACCAGGGATGCGGCAATCCCGTCCTGAATCCGCTATTGCTCTGCACCTCTGCGAACATCACACCTTTTTCGCCGGGCTGGCGCAACGAGTTCCACGCGGGCATTGAACAGGCGTTCGGGCGGTATGTGGTGTTCTCCGGCGAGTACATCTGGAAGTACACGCACAACGCTTACGATTTCAGCGTGCTGGGGGCGACACCCATCACGTTCCCGATTGAATGGTCGCGTTCAAAGATTCCGGGATACGCGGGGCGGGTGAGCGTACCGGACTTCCACGGATTCTCCGCGCTGATGGTCTTCTCCAGTGTGGCAGCGCGCTTCTTCACGCCGCAGATCGGCGGAGCCGGCGCGGTTCCCTCCGCGGCGCTGGCGGGCGGATCGCTTCCGTTCCGCATCGATCATGACGAGAAATTCAACCAGACGACGCATCTGCAATACCAGCCCTGGAAGGCCGGGCCCTGGATCGGCCTGAACTGGCGGTACGACAGCGGACTGGTGGCCGGTCCGGTTCCGTGCGCGGGCGGCAACTGCGCCAACGGTCCGCTGGGCAGCGATACGGTGGTCGACACCTCGATCATCAGTCCCGACCAGCAGTTCCAGGCAGGACTCTTCTGCGGTGCGGTTCACGCGACTCCGACCACTCCCATCAGCTCGGCATCTCTGGGCGCGAACCTGTGCCCGGCATCACAGTATGGGTCGACACTGATCTCGATTCCGGCACCCGGAACCGAGGATGATGATAAGAATCCGCCGCGCATCTCGTCGCGGAATCTTTTCGACGTTGCTGTCGGCGACGACAATCTTTTCCACGGGGAACGCTACAAGTGGAGCCTGCGGCTGAGTGCGATCAATATTACGAACAAAGTCGCGCTCTACAACTTCCTGTCAACCTTCAGCGGGACTCATTACGTCACACCCCGTGCGTTGACGGCTGAGCTGGGGTTTCATTTCTAGGGAGCACACGTAGGCCCGGACGTCCCGTCTGGGCCAGCGAGCGCGAGCTCGCCGAAGCTTACCTTGGGCCGTGGGACGATGCCGAATGCATTAGCCAGGCTTTGCCCGGCTGGGCGGACGAGGGCGTCCGCCCCTACGTTGCCCGGGAAGAACGCCACGAACTTCGTGGCGGGTTAACATAGCAGCATGAAACCAGCCCGGGTTGGCTTGGTGGTCTTGCTGGTTCTGGTGGCGGGGGCCATCGTATTTCGGGGCGCGGGCCGATGGTTGAGGCGCGAAGATCCTCTCGCTCATGCGGATGTGATTTTTGTCTTGAGCGGAGGCTTACCGCAGCGCGTGGTGGAAGCCAGCAAGATCTATGCCATGGGTTATGCTCCCGAAGTCTGGCTCAGCCGGCCCTACGGCCCCACCGACGAACTGGCAAAACTTGGAGTCCACTTTTATAGCGAGGAAGACTACAACCGCGAAATTCTGATTCAGCAGGGCGTACCGGAAACCGCAATTCATATTCTTCCCCTGCCGGTGGTGAACACGGAGGAAGAACTGCAAGAAGTAGGAAACGAAATGCGGCGCAACGGAAAGAAGACGATCATTCTGGTCACTTCACCGCAACATACCCGCCGGACCTGGACGATCTGGCAAAAGCTCGAAGGCGGCGATCTCAAGGCTATCGTTCGTGCCGCTAACGATGATCCCTTCGATCCGGACCACTGGTGGCGCAATACCCGCGATGTGTTTTCCGTGGTGCGCGAAACTCTTGGCCTGGTAAACGCCTGGGCCGGCCTGCCGGTACCACCGCATGCGCAATGAAACTATCCCAGCCATGACCAGCGAGCCAGATCCGGGGCTGCTCTTCAGCATGGGCCGATGCTGGAAGGAAAGCCTGGCCGGTTATGGATTTTTTCCCACCCTCCGGAATTTCCTCCACCAGACCTGGGAATTCCTGTGGGAGTCGACGCCCGCGCAACGGCGTCAGCGCTATGGAGACGCGGAATACGATTGGGACTACCGGGTCGATACCACCAGCGCGACGGTGGGTTGGCGCGATCGCCTCCTGGGGCAGTTTCATTCCGCCTACCAACCCACCGAACCCGCTCTTTTCAAGGACATGATGGCCAGCCTGAAAATTGATTTTCGGGAATTCACCTTCATTGATGTGGGCTCGGGCAAAGGGCGCGTATTGTTGATGGCCGCGGACTATCCTTTCCGCCGCATTGTTGGGATCGAATTGCTTCCCGCCTTGAATCGCGTGGCGCAGCAAAACCTGAATGCCTATAAGAGCAATTCGCAACGGTGCTTTACGTTGGAGACGATCCGTGGCGACGCCCGGGAGTTTGTTTTCCCGACAGAGCCGATCCTGCTTTATCTGTTTAACCCGCTACCGGAGTCCGCGTTAAGCGAGGTCATGGCCAATCTTGATCGTTCGCTGAAACAATTTCCGCGAGTAGTGTATCTGCTCTATCACAATCCGTTGCTCGAACACGTCGTGGCGAGGCATCCGGCGTTCCAGAAGATTGAAGGCACGCATATGTATTCGCTGTTTCGAGCCGGCGGATAGTCTTTCTCCAGCATGAAGGTCCCGCGTTTGCACACGCGAAAATCCCGCCCGAGCAAGGCTTGAACGGGACACCCTCTATATGTGGGTGAGCGTGCCGGTGATTTTGGTGCGGCGCAGTGCCCAGGCGAATACGACACTGGAAAGCGGCAGGAGGATTATGGCGAACAGGAGCAGTGCACGAATCGCTGGCCAGAGTTGGGCGAAGCTGGCGCCCGCCAGCAACGCCTGACGCATTCCCTCTAGCGAGTAGGTGACCGGAAGCAGTCGCGCCATCCATTGCAGCGACATGGGAAGCACCGATACCGGATACATCATGCCGCCCAGCAAACTGGATGCGCCCACGATCAGCCACCGCGCGGGGTTGCCACGCTTGAACAGCAAAAGATAGCTGGTCGAAATCACTCCCAGCCCGGCGAACGCGAGAATCGAAACCATCAGGATCGTGGCTGCTCCCAGCCAGTTAGCTTCGTGTATTGGGAAGTGAAAAAGCAGCACGCCCCAAGCCAGGTAGATCACCGTCCGCAGCGCCAGCAGAACAAAAGGGTAGGCGGCAGAAGCGATAAGAATCATAGTCAGCGGCGTTTCCGTGACCAGCATGGCTTCAAGCGTGCCGTTCTGCTGTGCTTCCGTGATGCTGCTGTCAAACGCGCTCAACGACACTGTCAAATAATCGAAGAAGGCAAAACCGACCAGAGCGAAGGCGAAATAATCGCTGCCCACGGGAAGGGCATGCGTGAGTTCGGCGTTCGAAACGAAACGGGAAAGATAGTAGAACGTCGCCACGCCAAAAAAAGCCTCCAGAATTTCGAGGGCGAAAGCGATGCGGTAGCTGCGCGCGATGGCGACGTCCCGCCGGAAGAAAGCCAGAATCTTCCGCGATATGCGCTGAGAGTTCAGGAGGACACCTCGGCCAGAAATCCCGGGGGAGTCAGCCGCTCCAGCGCCTGTTCGAGCGTGGACGTGCCGGTCGAGGTGCGCAGGCCGCGCGGCGAATCGCAAGCCAGCAGATGTCCTTTGTCGAGCAAAATCACGCGGTCCGCCAGTTGCTCGACCTCGGCAAGCGTGTGGGACGCGAAGAGTATGGTCGTTCCATAGCGATCAACGAGCTGCGTTTTCAGAAATCGGCGGAAGTCGGCCGCCGCGATGGGATCGAGGCTGCGTGTCGGTTCATCGAGCAATAAAACGCTGGGACGATGAATCATGGCACGTGCCAGGCCGAGGCGATGCACCTGGCCGGTCGAAAGTGTTCGCACCTGACTGTCGATGAATGGACCCAAGCCCATCAGTTCGGTCAACTCTTCAAGACGCCGGGCGGCTTCGGCGTCAAATAGATTGTTCATGGCGGCGAAAAATTGGAGATTATCGCGCGCGGTAAGCCGATCATAGAAGCCGCCGTCGGTGGCGGAGTGAAAGCCAAGCTGGGCGCGGACATGCGACCCTTGGCGTTCCACGTCGTATCCGGAAACGCGGGCGCAGCCACGCGTCGGTACCAGCAAGGTCGCAAGAATTCGCAAGAGAGTGGACTTGCCCGAACCGTTGGCTCCGATCAAGGCAGCGACTTCTCCGGGCTCAACCTGGAACGAGACCCCCAACAGAGCAGGATGGGTCAGCGGTGAAAAAGGATTGAGAAAGGCCCGCGCGCCGGTTTGCGGGACCGGGAAATACTTCACGACATCTTCAACCGCAAGGGCGCTGGCGGCCATGTTTTATCGTATACCCTGAGTGTGCATTCGCGAGGCTGGCCTCTGACAGCTTAAGAAATCATGCGTCCTTCCGCCACGACTCCCGTCCTGACCCCGGAGGAAGAAGTCTGCCTGCTGCTGGCGCGAGGAAGACTTACACCCGAAGAGCGGACTCGCGTCCTGCAATTGCTCGCAAGTCCGCTGCAATGGCCCCTGATTCTGGAGCGCGCACTCAGTCATCAGGTGCATCCGCTGATTTATCGTAACCTGCGCAAGCTTGATTTCCCCGGGGTGCCCGAGCACGTTCAGGCCGAATTGAAAGGCCTCTTCCTCGCCAATGCACTTCGCAACCAGCTCCAGTCGGAAGAATTGGCCCGGCTGCTGGGCTTGCTGGGTGAAGCAGGAATTCGCGTTGTCCCTTTGAAGGGCGTGGCCCTGGCCCAGTCACTCTACGACGATGTGGCGGCGCGGGTTTGCGGCGACATCGACATTCTGGTTCCACCCGCAAATGTGGCGCAGGCCATCGATCTGCTGCTCCATTCCGGTTATCGCACCGAGGCTGGCGATCCGTATTTGTCGAAACTTGCGCTGCGTCATGGCCGCCATTTCAACCTGGTTCGCGAAGGCCGGGGCATTTCATTTGTGCTCGAACTGCATTGGATTCTGGTCCAACATTCTTCCAAGGATAAGGAAGCTGTCAACGACCTTTGGGCTGAGGCCCGCCCGCACGCCTTTTTCGCAGCGCCGGCATTTGCTATGAGCGCGGAGTGGCAAATGCTCTACCTCTCGCTACACGCCGCGGACCATGACTGGCAGATGCTGAAATGGCTGGTGGACATCCACAATACCGTCTTGCGCGGAGAGATCGACTGGCCAAAAGCCACAGCAAAAGCAGAGCGCTTCGAACTTTCGTGGGCGATGCGTCATAGCTTGGCGGTGACGTCGCTGCTCCTGGGAACAAAACTGCCCGCCAACTTCTTGCCCTCCGACTTGCCGGAGCGTATGCGAATATTTCCGCAAAGTCCTCTACCGGAGAACTCTCCAGAAACCACGCTGGCTTTCCGGCATCTGCGGGTACTCGCGCGGCCACTCGATAAGTTGGGTTATTTTGCGACCGGCGTTTTTGCGCCGAAGTCTACCGACCTTGAATGGGTCCGGCTTCCCCGGCGTCTTGCCTTCCTTTACTATTTCGTCCGCCCGCTTCGTCTGGCAGGTAAGTGGGTGAGGCGGGCTGCGGGCAAGAAGCAGGTTTGACGGGGTCTGGCCGGCGAAAAACACACGCAAAGGCAGCGACGGCCACGCTGCTCGCGCGCACTGGACGCGTTTATGCGGCGCGCTTTACCAATAGGCCTTTGGCCAGCATCTCCCGGGAAAGTTTCAGAAGATCAGCTTCCAGCTTCGCGGTGGGGACATCGAACTCCTGCAGCATGGCGTGGTGAACGTCGTCGAGGCCTTGGCTGCTCTGCAGCAGATCGAAGAAGCGCGTCCCCACCGGATCGAGGCTGTGATACATGCCGGTTTGCAAATTTAGAAGGACGGTATCTTCACCCACTTTGGTGGAAAGAACTTCGTCAGGCACGCTGAGATGATCGTGCAATGTCACATCCATGATTCATTCCTTGTCTGGTGATCCAGAATCAGCTGACGAAGCGCCGGCAATGCGGAAAATTCTCTGGCATATTCTAGACGGAAGCAGGGCAGGCTGGACCTGAGTTGCGCTATGGCATCAAACTGCTTTCTTAGCAGGACCCGATCCCGAACATCGAGACTAAAGGTGCATGCCACCAGCTTCATGAAAGCCTCCCGGGGATTCGAGAGGACGATGGTTGGCCCCGACGGGACACTCTCTTCGCCGCTGTCGGCGAGAAAATAGACACCGCGGAGAGACGACGGAACTTCGGCGAACGGAAGCAGATTGAGATCGCTCACTCGCCGCTTTTCGGTGTAATGGGCGATCTCCATGGTTTCCGGAAGCGCGCTGAATATTCCATCGCTGGAACGGGGCCAAAGTCTGACGCCAGGGTAGCTAGGGATCGCGATCCAGTTCGCGCCGGCTTTGCGCAGCGTCGGGTTTCGCTGTGCGGTTTTTCGCAAAGCCGTTTTTCGCAAAGCCGTTTCTCGTAAGACCAGATAGTCGTCCGAAATCAGCGGGCAGCCGATTTGTCCAAACGATGCGGCCACCGTGGATTTGCCCTGGCCACTCTTTCCCACGAAAGCGATCGCACCCTGGGGAGTGAGGACGGCACTGGCATGCAGCACCAAGGGCTCGCGGCGGCTGAGGATTAGCGGTATGACCTGGTCAAGAAAGAGATGGCGGATGGTTGACGCAGGCGTCCTTGGCAGCGGACAGCACTGCACTTCGCTTCCGTCCCGTGAAATCAGGAAGTCGCCGTGGCCGGGAAAGCGAAGCAGATAATCTTCGCCTCGCATCCCAAAATCGAGCCAGACTCCGCTGTCCTGGGTTGACCAGCGGCGAAACCAGTTGACCTCGCCCTCAAAACCTTCGCCGGGTTCGAGGACCTGGAAGCGGCAATCGAACCTGTCTTCTTGTGGGCCCCGGTCTTGGTCTTTGCCCGATTCTTTCAGTTCAGGCAAGTGAACGTTGCTTTCTATGACCAGATCGCAGACGCGAAATCGGCCCGCGCCGGGGTTGCCGAGTTCTACGCTATCGTCCCGTTCTGCGAGAGCACCGCGGTTTACGAATGTCACGACTTCCTTCATCCCTCAAGCACTAGAATTATAGACTTCATGAGCGGAATCGCCGGCTTTTACAACCTCGACGGCAGACCCGCCGATGAGCTGCTGTTGCGGCGCATGACCGCAGCCATGGCGCATCGCGGAGCGGACGGAATCGAGCACTGCATTGATGGCCCGATTGGCTTCGGCCATTTGATGCTGCGCAGCATTCCCGAATCGGGAAACGAGAGACAGCCGCTCACGAACCCGCATGCCACTCTTTGCCTCACCCTGGATGGCCGGATCGACAATCGTTTGGAATTGCGGCAAGCGCTCGAGTCGGAGGGTTTTCGCGCTCGCGATGACGACGATGCGGAACTGGTCCTTCAGGCGTATGAGTGCTGGGGCGAGAACTGCCCGAGCCGACTGCTGGGCGACTTCGCTTTCGCCATCTGGGATGGCCGCAGGCAACAGTTGTTCTGCGCCCGCGACCATGTGGGCGTCCGACCTTTCTACTACCATCGCACGCCTTCGTTATTTGCCTTCGGCTCGGAAATTCGCTCGCTGCTGGCGCTTGACGTGGTTCCCCGCCGCCTGAATGAATCCCGAGTTGTCGATTTCCTGGTCGAGGAATTGGATCGCGAAGATGAAGAGTCCACTTTTTATCAGGACGTCCAGCGGCTGCCAGCAGGCCACTCTCTGATCGTAGGGCCGGGCCGGTTTGCGATCCGAGATTATTGGGATTTCAAGATTCCTCCGGTATTGAAACTCGAGTCATTACAGGAATATGGTCAGGCCTTCCGCCAAATTTTCGTGGAAGCAGTTCGCTGCCGGTTGCGCAGCACCCATCCCGTGGGATCGACTTTGAGCGGCGGGCTGGACTCTTCTTCCGTGGTCTGTGCCACCCGCGAGTTGCTCGCGAGCGAATTGAAAGATCCGCTGCATACCATCTCTCTGGTCGACGCGGACGAATCGAAGTGCGGCGAGACTCCGTATATTCGGGAAGTGCTGCGCGGCGGCTGGATCACGCCGCACAGGGTGCGCTCCGACGAAGTCTCGCCCATGACAGAGCAGATGAGGGACAACGACGAACCCTTCGAGCTCGCGGGTTATTTCTCCAACTGGTACGGTTTTGCCGCCGCGAAAAAGGCCGGGGTACGCGTCTTGCTCGATGGAATTTCGGGAGACCACATCACTCCGCCGTATTCGTATCTGTCGACCATGGTGCGTTCGTTCGAGTGGCGTTCCGTGCTGAGGGAATTATCGTTCTCGGCCGGAGAATACGGCGAGCCGCGCCTGCCCAACCTGATGCGCTTTGGCATAGGCCCCATCGCGCCTCGACTATTTGTGGCTTTGCGATGGCTGGCTCGCGGCCGCGGAACCGCGCCCTATCCCAGTAATTCGATGATTGACCACAAGTTTGCCGCCCGGATGGGAGTTCTGGACCGCATCGAGTTGCGCCGCCGCACGCTTTGGAAAGCTGCTCGAAACATTGACTCTCTGCATTTCTGGAGTTTCACCGGTGGCGTGTTGCCGGGTTTCTTTGAGCAATCGGGCAGGATGGCTGCGACCATGGGGATTGAAACCCGGCACCCTTTTTCAGACCGTCGAGTCATCGAATTTTTTCTGTCGCTGCCGCTCGAGGTCAAGACCTACGCGCCGTTGCCGAAACGAGTGATACGGGAAGGCATGAAAGGAATTCTTCCTGAGGTGGTTCGGGGCCGAACCCGCTACGCGCATCCCGGGCAGGCCTTTCAGTCCGCGCTGCTCCGGCGCCACGCGGAATTCCTACGTCCTTCCGAGTTTATGGAGACCTTGGGGAGGCTCCGGCCCTATGTTAATCTGAATGCCGCAGAATCGGCCCGCAAGAGTGTGGCAATCGGATCTCCCGAGGCTGGCAGCGCAGTTTGGAAGCTTCTGAACTTTGCTTTGTGGCTGGGGAGCAAGAATCTGTAAGTCACGCGCACCAATCGCGTGAAGAAGTTGGAGGTCTCCCCGATGGATTCCCTTCATTCGTCGCCGTCGCCGAAAGAATCAGCTCCGAAGAAGCCTTACACATCACCCAAACTGTTGGATTTAGGCGCCGTCGAAGAGCTTTCGATGGCGGGTAGCGGGACATTGACGGAAGGCCACGGTTCGACAGACCACAAAAGAAAGCCCTGAGTTTTGGCCAATTTTGTCTCGGCCGAGGCGACCTGACATCCGAGCTGGCAGTCTCTTCAGCCTTCTCGCTATTCCCACACCATAATCGGCGCATAGCGCCGCAAGCCTGAGTCTCCAATGACGACCCGGTTCTGACTTTCGACCCAGGCATGGGCCTGGAAGCGCCCTGCGTCCTGGCTGACACCAATCCGGATTCTGGAGGGCAGGCCTTCACGACGGAGCAGGATATGCAGAACCACCGCCTGGGTGAGACAAGTGGCGTGGGGCACATAGCGGCTGACGGCGCGGACTGCCCAACTGAGTTGCTCCGCCGAATGAGAACTGGCGGGTCGTGAGCGGGTTCGGGCGAGGGACGCGACTACCCACCGCAATTTGGGAAATGGAACGATCAACAGAGCCAGCCGGACGGCGCAGAGCAGCGCAGCGCTCCGCATCAGGATGGGGATTTCACGTGGCTCTGGAAGACGCGCCATGCTGGAACTAAATATATACCGCGGAGGCAAGAGAGTCCCGAACGATTGGATGTAGGCGCGAGCGCCCCGCTCGTGCGTCTTTATTCCTGCCGATGTTGGTGTCTCAAGACTTAACCGCAAAGATCGCGAAGGACCCGCAAAGCACGCAAAGAAAAGCCCCTGGAACCAAAGAGACGAATGGCGACATGAAGAGCGCGGATATAATGCCGTGCAATGTTCTTCCGTCTTGGGGAAACTTGGCGCGTGCTGTGCCTGGTTGTGCTCCTGCTCGTGGGCACACTTGCCAGCGGGTTTGCTTTGGCCTCCTGGCATGGAATCCTGCGCGACGATGCCGGCAAACCGATCGACGCGGCAACCGTGATCCTGATCTCGGTCACCGGAGATCGCCAATACCGCGCCACCACTTCGACCGCTGGACAATTCACGATTCCCGACATCATTGCCGGAGAGTACCGGCTTTCGGTGGAACGTGGCGGCAAGAACTGGAGTTCGACCGCCGTGGTTGTCATCGAGGACGGGGCCTCGCTCGCCAGCAATTTGCAACTGTCATCGCAGGCGGCGGAAGTGCGGATCTTGCCCTCGGTCGAAGCGATTTCGGTGCAGGGCCACAAGGGAGAGCATCTTTCGAGCGGGGAAGTTTCCAGTCTTCCACTGAATGCCCGCGACTTCAGCAAACTGCTGCTTCTGGCCGCCGGCACCATGACCGACACCAACGGCGCCGCCAACTTTACCGAGCAATTCGCAGTGAATGGTCAGCGCGGCACGGCTACTGTCTTCGCGCTGGATGGGTTCGACACCACCGATCCGGAACTTGGAGGCGCCACTTTTTCGAACTTCAATGTGGACGCGATTCAGGAGGTGCAGGGGAATACCGGCGTAATGCCGGCGGAGATCGGGCACGGGGCCGCAAGCTTTACCAACGTGGTGAGCAAGTCCGGCACCAACCGGGTGCACGGCAGTTTTTTCGAATTCGCCCGTAACGCTGCCTTTGACGCGCGCAACTATTTCGATCACAAGAGCGTGGCGGACGAGCGCCGCATTCCGCCATTCGTGCGCAACGAATTTGGATTTACCAATGGTGGCCCGGTGGTGCTGCCGGGCATTTACGATGGCCAGGGCCGCACTTTTTATTTTGGACAGTATCAGGGTTTCCGCCAGGTGCTGGGGACTACGCAAGTGATTCCCGTCCCTACCGCTGCTGAGCGTCAAGGGATCGACACCGAGACTTTTCCCGGCGACACGCTGACCGTTCCCGTAAATCCGGCGATCCAGCCGGTGCTCGACCGCTATCCTTTGCCCAACGATCCGAGCGGAGCCTACGGCGACCGCACCTACGCCGCCTCTTCCAAGATTTACACGCGCACCGATCAGTTCTCCGTGCGGGTTGACCATCGCATCTCAGACAAAGCATCGCTGATGACCCGTTTCAGCCTCAACCAGGTGACGGGGCCGCTGACCAACCCCGACCAGACGGCGATTGATCCCAGCTTCGCGGTGCAGTTTTTCGATCACCAGCGCAATGCCGGAGTGAGATATACGCGGACGATTTCTCCGCACTTTATTTCGGACACTTCATTCAGCTACATTCGCAGCACGCCATTCTTTCCTACCATCAATCACACTCAGCCGGCCCTGACCTTTGGCGATGGACTTTTTCAGGGTTTCAACTCCGCGGGTGGTTCGATTTTCGGATCGTTCGGCAATCTTTACCAGCTCAAAGAAGACATGAGCTTTGTGCACTCTAACCACGCCTTCAAGTGGGGCGTGGAGATACGGGCGAACCGCGATGCCACGATTTTTGGGAGCAATCCCAACGGGAATTACACTTTCGGCGGAGGGACAGCTTATTCTCCCGTGCTGATCCCGTCGGCCAGCGGCACTCACGACATTCAGCCGGGCGATCCGCTGCCCGATTCCTTGACCGGGCTGCTCACCGCGACGCCGTATTCGTTCGGCATTATCGTGCCCGCCGATGTAACTCCCAAAGGCGACCGGTTCGATGAAGCGGCAGTGCGCCGCGAAGCCTACAACTTTTATTTTCAGGACACGTGGAAAGCCCGGCCGAATCTGACCGTCAACTATGGACTGCGCTACGAAGTGAACAGCCGGATTCACGAAGCCGAAAATCGCACGTCGCTGCCGAAATTCGTCGATGCCAATGGCAACGACGTTCCGTACTCCGATCACAAGGCAAAGCAGATTTTCCTGTACAACCCGCAGCCTCCTTACGATCAGGATTGGAACGGCTGGGGACCGAGGCTGTCGGCGGATTACGCGGTGACCAGCCATACCACGCTGCACGCCGGCGGAGCGATTACGACGATTGTTCCAAACCTGTGGCAGGACAATTTCATTACCGGCAGCATCCCGCTGGCGACCAGTCTTTTCGCCAGCGCGTTGCCCGGTTTCCCCTTGCCCTTCCAGAACAAATTTGTCCCGATCAATCTTCCGCAGCCCTACACCACGACGGGCCAGCTTCTGTTCCCCAATGGAGATGCCAGTCACGTGGCCCCCAACACGCAAGTGGACCTGCAGCGCTATCAGGACGATCTGCGCGCGCTTACCCCGGGCAACCAGGTTCAGCTGCTCACTATGATTGGCTTCGCCAAGAATTTCCGTAACGGTTATATCGAAAGCTTCACCGCAGGCGTCGACCACGATTTCAAAGACGTCAAGTTTACCGCCGCCTACATGGGCACAGCCGGGGTTCACCTGGCCAGCGTGTATTCTCCGAACAGCTATGGCGGCGCCGATCCTGCATTCGCGCCCTTCACCCAGTTCGACTCGACAGGCAAAGCCATCGCAGGTTTCGGGCCGGAGCTGGTGATGACCAGCCGCTCGCACTCTACCTATCACTCCCTGCAAACCAGCCTGAGCAAGAATTCCGCGCGCGCCGGCCTGGGACTGCAGGCCAGCTATACCTATTCCAAATCTCTTGACGACACCAGTTCGGTGCTGGGTGGAGTGCTCGGGAGCACGGGCGTCGTGTTGCAGACGCTGCCGCAGAATCCGTGGGACCCGGGCGCGGAAAAGGGACCATCAACGTTCGATGCGACCCATTCGTTTACTCTGAGTCTGATCCAGGTGCTGCCGCTTGATCGATTCAGTCTTCTGCGGCCGCTGGGCAAAACGCTCACCCGAGGCTGGCAGGTACTGAACATCACCACGCTGACCAGCGGATCGCCATTCTCGGTTTATTCCGGAGTTCAGCAAACCGGTGTGGGGGCGGGCGGAGCCGACCGCCCTGACTTAATCGAGGAGCCACACTTTTCTACCAGCGGTCCGGTACGTGAAGATTATTTTGGACGCGGCGCAGACAACGCGTCATTCTTTTCGATTCCGATCAACGTTCCGGGAGGCACCGGTCCCAACCACGGCCGCTTCGGCACTCTGGGGCGCAACACTTTTCGCGGGCCAGGATTCAAGGATTTCGACTTCGCGCTGATCAAAGACACTCCATTCGGCCGCCGCGGAAACTCGGAACTGGGCACGGTGGAATTTCGGGCGGAGTTTTTCAACATTTTCAACCTGGTGAATTTCGGTTTGCCATCCAACATTCTGCGAGGCAGCGGCTTTGGCGTCATCAGCAAGACTGCGGGATCATCCCGGCAAATACAATTCTCGCTGAAGCTGATTTACTGACATAAGGCTGTGCCTGCTGCAAACCGATCCGCAGGGGCGCTGGCTATGCGTAGCGGAACGGGCGATCTTCGATACTTTTCCAGAAGTAGACCAGAATGATCACACTTGCAATCGCCGCGTACGCACACCACAGCGAGGTGAAGGCGTAGCGCTTGACCTCCATGACAACCAGAAGAATTATCAGGTTGGCCGCGCCGAACACTACCATCATCCTGACTTGCGAGAAAAACAGCGAGCCGCAAGTGGCAATCACATAAAGCACCGCAACCGCTCTGTTGTTTGTCGCCTGATTGATGTAGACGATGCTGTTTCCCTTGACGTACAGCTGCAACGGGAATGCCGTCAGCGCCCACAGAATATACAGCGCCGTTGCTCCGCCAAGCACGAGGAAGGGCAGCATGCGCCGGCGGTTCTTCCGGTCAGGCTCGAACAGCAGCACGCTCAGTGGCAGCAAGAATGGGAGCAATCCCTGCGCATACAGCATGAAGGCCGCCCCCATATCGTGCGCCACCGCAGGCGATAGGATCCCGTCCAAACCCAGCCACACGAATCCCTCGGTGAACTGATGAATGGCGAAAAGCACGGGCAGGGCTGCGAAAAGGAATTCGCGTCTATGCTTTACCTTCGTCAAAGTGACGACGCCAACGGCACCCAGAACTGCACTGCCCACAAAGTTCGCTGTCGCCGAAAAGCACATGGCTCGTTTTCTCCTTGCGAGAATTACACTGGCCACCGCAGAACGCAAACAATCATTATCCATGATCGGCGCGTTTACCAGGAGTAGGCGGGATTGGTGGGTGTATACTGCGTCCTTTCTCCGGACGCCAGAATGGAAATTCCGGCTCAAAATCTAACTAGTGAGACAGGCGCGAGCCGTTACCCGGGGTGAGTTCAGCGCAGTTAACGACGCCAAACCCGACGAAAGAGCCAGCGATGAAGAGCAAAAGAATTCTCACGATTGCGACTATTATGGTATTGCTCGCCTTGGCCAGCATGGCCATTTCCGCCGAGGACAAGTACACCCTGCAAGTTCCAAACGGGCTCGCGTTCTCCGATTTCAGGGGATACGAAGACTGGCAGGTTGTCGCCGTCAGCCAGACGGAAGACCTGCTCAAGGTGATGGTCGCCAATCCCACTATGATCGACGCCTACCGGGCTGGTGTTCCCGGTAACGGTAAGCCTTTCCCTGACGGCTCCAAGATTGCCAAGATCGAGTGGAAGCCCAAGAAGAACACCGAGGCGCCCTTTTTCGTAAGGGTACCGGACACCTTGCAAGACATTTTTTTCATCGAGAAGGATGGCAAGAGATTTCCGAACACGAAGGGATGGGCATACGCCGTGTTCGACTATCAGCCCGCGTCCGACAAGTTCACGCCCAATCCGACCGGGGTCGTCAATTGCGGGTACGCTTGCCATACCATCGTGGCCTCAAAAGATTACATTTTCACGGCGTACGGAAAGCGGTGAACCGGTAGCCGTTTAACTTCTGACTTAGATCCGCGATAGCACAATGCTGGCGACATAGCAGGCCGAAGAAATGCTCACGCCCACAAAAGGGGCGCTGAAGAAATACATCTTGCAGAGCACAACCAGACTGCCAAGCACGGCCAGCCCGACCACGAGCAGGAAAGGCGAGTGAAAGAGAATTTGGCTGTGAGCCAGCGTTAGAAAACCAAAAACCAAGCCGAACAAAATAAGTCCCATGCTGTGGGTGGCGTTGAAGCCTACCCAACTCCGCCACATGGTGGTTTCATTCGTGATGACCGGTGAAATCTGGCGCATGCTGATTTGCAGCGCGGGGTCACGGGGCGTGAGCATTGGCCCATAGAACGTATAGAAGAGGTGAACGACTCCGAGCAGAAGGATAATGCTGGCGCTGAAAACCATGAGAATTCTAGTGGCCAAGATGCTCTCCCGTCTTGTGGGCTTAAGGGTCAAGCTCACAGCGATCCTTCTAGTTTAGTTGCCTTCGATCGATTGCCCTGGGCGGGCGGCGACTAAGATAATAGTAGTATTTCCCTACTATTGCCGGGGCTGCCGCTCGCCCCTAAAGTGTTCGCTGCCATGACCTGGGAGAGCTTGAGACTTCGCTTAAATCCGAGCCGGACCACTCGCAAGCGCCTCGGCATCGCCACCTTGGTCCTGGTGGTCGCCTACCTGGCTTTTGGAAGCTATATCTGGTGGGCGATGAATCAGCCTCCGGAGACCTTTGGCCGGGTCATGGCAAAGATGCCGGGACCGGTGCCTTTTCTGTTGTTTCCCTTTGAAACATTCTGGTTACGCGCCCGTGCGGGCACCCTGCAAGTGGGAGACGCGGCCCCGGATTTCTCCCTGCTCAAGCTGGATAAAACAGAACGTGTGCAGCTTTCCACCTTGAATAAGCAGCAACCGGTAGTGCTGGTTTTCGGCAGCTATACCTGACCACCATTCCGGCGGGAGGTTCCCGCTCTCAACAAACTTTATGAGCAGTATCGGGATCGCGTCGGGTTCCTGGTGGTGTACATCACGGAAGCGCACCCCAGCGACGTCTGGCAGATGCAGAGCAACATTAAAGATCAAGTGGTGTTCGCCAGCCCGAAGAATGAGGAAGAAAGAGCGTTTATCGCCGGGGCATGCGTGCGAAAACTTGGGATAAAATTTCCCAGCGTGCTCGATGAGTTTGGCAACTCGACAGAGCGCGCCTACACTGGCTGGCCCGACCGGATTTACCTGATCGATGAAAAGGGCCGGATCGCTTATAAAAGCAAACCCGGCCCCTTTGGTTTCCTACCCGATGAGCTAAGCGCAGCGTTGGTTCGCACCTTGGCGGCGCCGCCTCAGACTCAGGCGTTGAGCGGGCGTTAGGAGTTCGCACGCGAACTCCTTCTCCCGTCTCAGTACGGCGGTGCTATTCGTTGGCCGCGCGGTCCCGACGCAGTTTAGCGTCGTCTTTTTCGGCCTGGTCCTGTTCCGCTTGATTTGTGTTGGGTTTCTTCACGGCATCCTTGGCTTGGCCCCAGGCATTCTGCACTTTGCCTTCTACCTGCTTGGCGGCGCCTTTCACCTGAGCTTCCTTATCGCCGGTCCACTCTCCCACCTGGCGCTCGACTCGGCCTGCAACGTCTTTTGCTTTGCCTTCTACTCTGTCCTTATTCATGATGAATGCCCTCCGCTACACGATTAGACATCTCGTTCACAGTAGACGAATTAGCGAGGGCTATATATCGGGGAGAGTCTGTAGGAAGATTGGGGAGGTACTGTATCTAAAAACAATCAGTTGTCAGATATCAGTTGTCGGTTCTCAGGGGTTGACTCTGAGCATCACTACGGAATGGGGCGCGACCGCGGTGGAAAACTTTTCTTTGAATTGCCCCAGGTCTTTTGCCCGCCACAAGTCGCGCACCCCTGCGCTCAGGTGACTGGGATAGCCGAGATTTTCCCAAGAAAAACCAATCTCTTTTTCAGTGACCGCGCGATTGAGCAGGACGACGGCGCGGCTTCCATCCTGCAACTGCTTGGACCAGACTTCGACGTCGCCATCTTTCACGACCCGGCGGCCTTCGCTTCCGAGAGCATCCTGGTTGACTGCGATGATTTCTTTGTTAGTTAGTATGTCGTGGATCTCGGGCTTCATGTCGCGCAGATCGTTGCCCGCGATCAGAGGCGCGGCGAGCACGGACCAGAGGCTGAAGTGGGCGCGGTATTCGTCCGTTGTCATGCCGCCATTCCCGACCTCAAGCATGTCGGGATCGTTCCAGTGCCCCGGCCCGGCGTAACTCTCAATTCCATTTTGCAGATCGAGAATGTCCAACATCCCGAGCGAGTCTTTCTCTTTGGTTTCCCACTTGTCTGAAATATCTCCGGTGGTACGCCAAAGATTTCCGCCTACACGTTTGCCCCATAGCCAGGGCTTGGCGGTTCCCCATTCGCAAATGCTCAACACAATCGGCCGGCCTGTCGCGTTCAGCGCGTTGCGGATCAGCGCATAGGAGGCCTGGGCGTCCTGGGTCGAGGTGTTGCACCAGTCGTACTTCAGGTAATCGGCTCCCCAGGCGGCATACTGCATGGCGTCCTGATACTCGTGCCCCAGGCTGCCGGGACGCTTGGCGCAAGTCATGCTGCCGGCGTCCGAATAGATTCCGAATTTGAGGCCGAGGGAGTGTACGTAGTCGGCCAGAGCCTTGATGCCCGAGGGAAAGCGTTTGGCGTCAGCCACGATGTTGCCGCGCGAATCTCGTTCCACTTGCCAGCAATCGTCGATCACCACGTATTGATAGCCAGCGTCTTTCATGCCGGACTTGACCATGGCGTCTGCCATTTGCCGGATCAGGTCCTCGCTTACATTGCATCCGAACTTGTTCCAGCTGTTCCACCCCATGGGCGGAGTGAGGGCCACCTGCGAGACGTTGCTCTGGGCCGCTAGCAGCCCTGGCGCGACCAGCAGGCTCAACAGCGCAATCAGAATTTTGGATCTTGCCGACATTGGACTAAGTCCTATCTAAGCGGTCGCTCCCGCCTCTCAGTCTGAACTCGAACGCTTTGTCGATTGCCTTACCACCAGTTTGGGTACGATCAGCACCTTCCGGGGTCGCACAGCGCGCTTTGAAGCAATGCGCTCGAGCAACAAGTTAGCGGCGCGCTTGCCGATCTCGGACGTCCCCTGGTCGACGGTAGTAAGGGGCACGGCCAGAAAATCCGAATAGTGAACATTGCCCGCTCCGACGACCGCGATGTCCTCGGGTACTCGAAGGCCAGCCTCGGAAATGGCCCTCATCGCACCGATGGCCACGGGGTCGTTGTAGCAAAAAACGCCGTCGGGTATGGGTCGTTTCCGCAGCAACTTGAACATGGCGGCATGGCCGGTATCATCCTGATAACCCGCCTCGACGACGTATCCGGGAAAAAATTCGAGCCCACGCCGCGCTAATTCGCGGCGGTAACCCTGCATACGTCCGGTGGCGATGCCAATTTTTGGGCCGCGCAAATGCGCGATGCGACGGCAACCTTGCTCGATCAGGTGGGCCGTTGCCAACTGTCCGATCGCCGCGTTGTCGGCTCCCACAAAACTTGCCTGCACTCCCGCAATCGGGCGGTCAATCAGGACGAACGGCACTTTTCGCCTTTGCATATCCGCGAAGGCCTTGGCTCCGGGCTGCGCCGATGCCAGGATGAGCCCGTCAACTTGCCGCGCCAGCAAAGACTCAGCTTCGTTTCTCTCTATTTCAGGATTTTCGTCGAAATAGGAAATTACGACGTGATAGCCGTGCGGCCGCACCGTCTCTGCCACTGCTTTGGCAATCTCTGCGAAAAAGGGATGAGTGAAATCGGGTAAGAGCAATCCAATGGTGAAGGTACGCCGGGTCACCAGACTGCGGGCAATCCAGTTGGTCTGGTAGTTCAGCGCTTTGGCCCGGCGCAACACGCGCTTTCGGGTCGCGACACTGATCTCGCCCTTGTTGCGCAAAACCTTGGAAACGGTAACAACTGAAACGCCCACATCGCGGGCGATGTCCTGCATGGTCACGGCCATGGTCGTGAAGGATATCATTTACGGAGGAGGGATGTCCGTCCCGGTAGGACACCCGCCGGGGGCTTCAAACCTGTCAGGTGGGCCAAGCCAGAACAATTTTGGCAGTTGTGACGGCCTGCCCGGTGTGCCGCTGGGTGTGATCTGCAACGTGGACCAGCAGGCCTGCAACCGTGGTTGGCAATCGCTTCCTGCCCACGACCCTGATCTGCTCGAGCGAGCTCACGTCGAAAGCCTGGATTCGCACCATGCTTCTCGCTAGGGCTGAATTCAGCTCGGCAAAGAGAGCGTCCCGCGTCGCTCCCGGATCCATCTCGGATTTGAGCCCAGCCACTTGCTGCTCACTCATGTCGTTCCCCTCGGCGTAGCTGAGCAGGCGATCCATGCTTCTGGCGATGTGCCGCAAATGAAAGGCAACGGGAGGCAATCCACCGGGACGCGCGTTGATCTCTTCAAAGCTCAAAGTACCGCACCAGCGCTGCAAATCCTCCCCCGCAAGTTCAAGTGCGTGCAGGACGGCGCGCTGCACGGCGGGTACTTCCAGCAACGCGCCACGTAGCCACGGCTCAGGTAGTCGAGTTTCGGACATCAGTCACCTCGGTACGATCAGTTTGCCACAAGCCGCGTGGGAACAGGCGAGGGCGGCCGTCCCCACCTGGCTTGTGACGAAGATCATCTGGCTGCACTACAATGTTGGCGGCACGAGCACCTGCGGAATGGACCCGTAGCTCAACTGGATAGAGCACTGCGCTTCGAACGCAGGGGTTGGGAGTTCAAGTCTCTCCGGGTCCACCACTTTTGCGATCTCATAGCCGCTTGAGAGAGACCTGCCGTCTCTGAAAATTTCGTACCCAGCACAATCACCTATGCCACGCTTTGACGTAACCATCGCCGGAGAACTGAACCTCGACCTGATCCTTTACGGTTTGCCTGACGAACTCCCGCCCGAGCGGGAACTGCTGGCTGACCGCATGATGCTTACCCTGGGCAGTTCTTCCGCCATCGTTGCCCACAATCTGGCGGCACTCGGGAGCCGGGTAGGTTTTCAATCGCTGATTGGCGAAGACTCGCTGGGGCAGATCGCACTCGACCGTCTGGCCGAAGGCGGCGTCGACGTTTCACGCGTGCGGCGGGCGCAGGGTTCGACCACGACCGGGCTCACGATTATTTTGCAGCACACCGGGTGGCGTAACATGCTGACCTACTCCGGGACCATTGCTGAACTTTCATTGAATGATCTCGACTTCGACTACCTTGCGGATTCGCGTCACTTTCATCTTTCGTCCCTCTATTTGCAGCAAGCCTTGCGACCCGATGTTGGCGAACTCTTTCGCCGGCTGAAAGCGGCCGGACTTACCATCTCGCTCGATACCAATGACGATCCGCAGGATGTCTGGGGCGGCTTGAAAGATTTGTTGAAGTACGTGGACGTGTTGCTTCCCAATGCGCGCGAAGCCACGAGAATCACGGGGACCGAGGATCCGGACCTTGCCATCCAGCAGCTCGCGGAGATGGGGCCGCTGGTGGTGGTGAAACTCGGTCACGAGGGTGCCCTGGCGCAGCGGGGCAAAGAACGCTTTACCAGTCCTTCATTGAAGGTGACGGCGGTGGACGCCGTCGGAGCCGGCGATAGCTTCGACGCCGGCTTTCTGCACGAATATCTGCGAGGCTCCGATCTTCCAACCTGCCTGGCCAGCGCCAATCGCGCGGGTGCGCTCTCCGTCACGCGGCCGGGAGGAACGGAAGCCTTCCGCGATAGGAGTTATCGCGAAGGCTTTTTGCGCGAGCATGCGGCAACTCGGGCAAAGTAGCGCCGCCGTCCCGGCGGCTGTCCGGCGGGCGTCCCGCCCGCCGAGCGAGGGCGAGACGCCCTCGTGACAGCCGGCAAGATGCCGGCGCTACTAAGGACTACTTCGCCACTTCCAGCAGCAGATGATCTTTGAACTCTGTTTTGAGCTTCGGGGCTAGGCCTGCCGTGACTTCTACCGTCCCCAGGTCCTTGCCTTCGGCGTAGTCGCGCACGTGATAGCTGCCGGGAGTGAGGCCGCGCAGTTCGATCTCGCCTTTCCACGGGGCCGCCGACGGCGCGAAGAACGCGTAATACATCTTTCCATCCTTCTCGATCGCATAACCTTCCGGCGCGTCGTAACCGTAGACATAGAGGTTGCGGAAGGTCCCTTTCGAGAGCATCTGCTGGTTGTAGATATCGATCCACTTCTTCCAATGTTCTTCCTTTTCCTGCGTCAGGGCTACGGCCTTGAATTTTGGTCCGGGATCGGGCCAGACGAATTTTGTTCCGACCACTCCTCCCGCGCCGATGGTCGAGGCAAAATCTTCTCCGTGCTCGCGCCAGTTGTTGCCGATACGATCCATGGAAGAGAGTTCGACGTGATCGCCATAGACAGCGGACTGCGGCCCCAACAGCGCTTTGTACATTTTGATGCGACGCCGCACCTGCACTGCGCCCACCGGATCAGCGGTAACCGCCTGATCGATAAACGGAAGCCAGGCCAACGATGGCGGCGTACCACAGGGACAACTCTGGGTCACGCTTTCCGGTTTGAGGGCGCGGCTGGTCTGGAAAATTGTCTTGTACACCTCAGCCATGGCGTTGACGGAATCCTGGGGAGATTTGTGATGGTGTGCCGGGTTGTAGCACATGGGCACGCTGTAGATATTGTCCAGCTTCGATCCATCGAATCCCCACTCGCCAATAAACTTCTCAGTCAATTTCTTGAAATAAGCCTGCACCTCGGGCACCGCCGGACACAACGTCGCCAGGTCGCGGGTCATGCGCCCGTGGGTTCCGTCTTTATTGAGGATCAGCCACTCCGGGTGCTCCTGCACAATTTTCGACACGATGTATTTGTGCGACTCCCATTTGCCCTGACCGTCTTCCACGCCCAGGGGCAACCACCAGAGTTGCACCAGGATGCCTTGCTTGTGGAAGTCATCCGTCATCTTTTTGATGGAGTCGCCGGGGAAGGTGTCGGCGCGCGGCTCCCAGTCGCCGTATGTATTGAACCAGCGATCGTCGAGCGTGGCCCACTTGATGCCGAACTCTTTCAACTTGGGAACCGTACCCAGCATCTGCGCCGGAGTGACGTTGAATTCGTAGCCCCATCCGCACCAGCTGACGTTGTAGGCTTCGCCGGAAGGTTTGGGAATTTCCCATCCTTCTTTCTGCAGCACGCTCGACCACAAAGATAAGGGCTCGTAGAAATCGCCGGCGTACACCGAAACAAAGCTGCGCGGGGTGGAATATGTCTCTCCGGGCTTCAGCGTAGTGCTCGCGGCAATGTCTACGCCGGCGTTAACGCCATCCGCGGCGACTTTGACCGGCAGAGACAACGTCAGTGGCAACGTCTCCACGTGGCCGACCGCTTCTCCTACCTGGGAGGTCCAGAACGCGACCACCGGAATACCGCCGCCATAGCCGCCTTTCACCGCTGCGCCCATCAGATTGGGTTGAGCGAATTTCGGTCCCAGCTTGATGACATCGTCTTTGCCCCAGTCGTAGCTGGCGCCGTGGAAACTCCACATGTCGTAAGGCTGCGCTTTTTTCTCCGTCAGGCTGGCGCTGAATCGGTGCTGCTGCTCCAGCGCGCTGTCGAAGCGAAAGTCTTGCGTTCCGGCATTTTTGTATTCCGTGCTCGAGAGCAGAAGATTGGGAAAATCGTCATAGACTTCGATCAAAAGCATCTGCTGAATGTTAGGCGCCCCGGACTCCGAAGCGTGCCCCGGGATTTCAATTCGCTTGCCCCGGCCCAGCTTGCCAACACTGTCCTGCATCTTGGCCGCGCCAAAGTCCAATACAAAGTGCACCGGCTTGCCGTCCTGTATCAGAAGGTCGCTGCCAGCAGTGCCCGGGTGATCCAGCGTAAGTTTCTGATCGCCCTTCAGCAGGGCCGCCTGAATGTATCCGGAGGGCAATATCTGGAACTCTGCCGAACTCGTCGTGAGGACAATCGGGCCGCCGGACTTTACTTCCACTTTGATCTGCGAAGGAGCTGGGGCTGGAGTTTCTGTCTTGGCGGGCGGACGACTGCAGCTTACGCTCAGGAGGAACAGGGCCGCCATCCCCAGGGCCGTGGCGCCCGCACCAATCTGGTAAGACCGCTCTGCTTTCATCGGCTTTCTCCCTTAGGCAAACCCTTGAATTGGCTGAACATTTTCTCTGCATTCAGGTGATAGATTTTTTCCAGCACCGGGTCGGGCAAGCTGAGACCGTAAATCTCCCAGCGGCCTTGCGCCGGATATCCCCAGTAGTCGAACGATTCATCCGCGGTTTCGAGCCAGCGGAAATGGTTGCGATACATCTCCTCATCCAGGCCGTTGTCGGTGCCGAACATGACGCGGTCCTGATACTTCAAGAAAAATTCGCGAGTCTGGCGCGGCTGGCGCCCTAGTTCAGCTTCTCGGGCGCCAAACTCCACCATCACATTGGGATGTTCATCGAGCATGCGCGACACCCAGCCCAGATTTTCCGGCCAACCCATATGTAAGGAAACGAAACGGGTCTCGGGATGCCGGGCAAAGACGCGGTTGCGCGCCTCCAGCAATTCCTCCAGCTTGGGGAATTGCGGGCCGTAAAAGCTCCAGTCAGGGTGCTCGGTCAACTCCTCGTAGCGCTCGTTGTGTGCGTCGGTGGGTAAAAAGAAAGCTTCGGGATCGCCGGTGTGGATTGACACTGGAATGCCCAGGCGTCCGCACTCGTGCCAGACCGGATCCATTCGCGGATCGTCGATTGCCACCAGCTTGCCGGTCTTGTCGCGCACGCCCAGGCCCCAATCTTTCAGGAGTTTCAAGCCACGAGCGCCGCGGGCGACCGCATCGTCCAGTTGCCGCACCATCTGCTGACTGAAATCTGGGTCGTCGATTTTGCTCCAGTCCATCTGGGTGAAAACGATGAACCGGCCCGGATACGGCTTCACCATCTCATCGATCACCTGCTGCAACTTCTCTCCCCACATGCCGGTCAGGATGACAACGGTTTTCACATTGGTCTTATTCATGATCTCAATCACGCGCTCCGGCGGCATGTGCTCCTCGATGCGGGCCGCGTCATTGGTGTGATTGTGCACATCGATGACGTAGAACTTGGCCCTGGACACCGGATGCGCGGGAACATGCAGCATGGATACGGGGTGGAAATCGCGCAGCAGGAGTGTTTTTTTCTGCTCGGCATCGGCGGCTGACTTGTAGCCAATCTGAGATGGCGGCGCCGCCGGGGTTTGCGCCATGAGCGCGACAGCGCAAAGAAGAAATGCCAGCGGCCACTTCGGATTATTCGACCTCATGTCGACCTTCCAGTCTTAACCTTAAAAGACTTTTTCCTGGCCGGGCTTTCCTCCGCTTTCCAGCGCGTTCTGATCCCCGCTTGAACGAAAGCAAAGGTAAGCAATCGGAACTATACAACAGCCGGGCGGTCCGGTTCCCAAAAAAGTACCTTGGCTTTCTTCCAAGCCAGCCCTGTGCAAAAAAGGCTGCCAACCACTCCCCGGACTCTGGCATCTTGATAGCAGCAACTTTATTTCTATGAAGAGGAAAAGCAATGGGAACGCGCAAAGATAAAGTTCTTTTGAATATTCTGCTGGGGACAGGTGTCTACCTGTTGGATTCCTGGCGCAATCGTATGGGCGGAACTGTAGATGACCTGCGCTCGCGAGCTCAGGACACCTATGAGACGGCGGCCGACCGGGTCAGCCGCGCCACTGACGTGATTCGCGGCGAAGACAGCCACCTTCTGGGCACGGCTGCAGCGGCGCTGCTGGGACTTGGCATCGGCATCGGCGTTGGCCTGCTGTTGGCTCCCGCCAGCGGCGAAGAGACCCGCAGCAATATCGCCAGCAAGGCCCGCGACATTCGTGACCGTGTTTCGTCACGCGAAGGCGTTGCCGCCAGCTACGGAACCTAGGACGGGCTTCAGACCTCGGACCTCGGCTCGAACCCTTAAAGCCTGGCGTCTGGGGTCTGATGTCGGTTCACTGCCTCTTGTAGTGAATTGGCCAGACGACTGTCCACGACTTGCCGCCGTCCTTCGAACCTTCCCAGCTCCAGTCGAATTCATCATGGGTGATGTTCTTGAACACCATGCGCTGAAGTGAGCGGGTTCCGTCGGAATGAGCAGCCTCGCGGGTCAGAATCATCTGGCCGTCTTTGAACTCGCCGACGAAATCCAGATAGCCGCCCTCGTTATCCACCCAGGTCTGCTTCCATTTGTTCGCAGTGACATCGAAGATTGAAACGCTCTGTCCGCGCAGCTGCCCGGAATTGCCCGCGGAGAAATTTTCCTGGACGATGCAACCATCCAGAATTCGGCGGACGCTGTTCGTTCCGTGACCGGTCTCACCCGATTTATTTCCTGGCCAGGTCAGGTCCCAGTCGCCGACCCAGAACTCGAGTTGTTTCTGTTCTGGTTCGGAGCACGGCTTGGGC
The DNA here is from genome assembly GCA_963822555.1 of Terriglobia bacterium. Taxonomy (GTDB): domain Bacteria; phylum Acidobacteriota; class Terriglobia; order Terriglobales; family Acidobacteriaceae; genus JAIQFF01. The sequence goes on along the minus strand of CAWGHY010000001.1, from coordinate 595,611 downwards.
TTGGCCACGGCATTGTTCTGACGAGCCCACACTGCACAACTCAATAGCAGCACGACCAGCACCAGCCGGCTGCTTTGCCGGATCTGCATTCACGCCCCCAATCGCCTTGCATAGACGGCGTTCGACTGAAAACGGTAGCAATACCAAGCGATTCGATCGGCGACGGGCGTCCCGCCAGTCATTGCACGGGCCATTGCCTGACGGGTGAGACGCCCGTCCTCCATGAGCACTCCCCATGTGATAAAACTTTTAGCCTTGACTCTCGAATTCGCTGTCTTCCTATTCCTGGCCAGCATCGTGGGGGGAGCGCTGAATGCCGTCGCGGGCGGAGGCAGTTTCGTAGCCTTCCCCGCCCTCCTGTTCACCGGTGTTCCGCCCATTCCAGCCAATGCCACAAACACGCTCGCGCTTTGGACTGGGGCAGCCGCCAGCGGCGGGGCATACCGGAACCGGCTGGATGTGCCGATGCGAGTTCTGCTACCGCTCCTGATCACCAGCCTGATTGGCGGAATCGCGGGTGCAGTTCTGCTTCTGCGCACTCCGGCTCACACCTTCATGAAAGTACTGCCGTGGCTCATGCTGGCCGCGACTCTGCTCTTTCTCTTTGGCAAGAAGCTGGCGGGCCATCGCGCTTCGAGCGTCGGCCACGGGGCTACTACCGCGGCCATCGTGTGGGCATCGGTCTTCGAGTTGGGGGTCGCGGTTTATGGCGGTTATTTCGGCGGCGGCATTGGAATCGTCAACCTGGCCATGCTGGCGGCCGTGGGCATGACCGACATACACGCCATGAACGCGCTGAAAAGTATTCTCGGAGTTGCCATCAATGGCGTCGCGGCTCTGGTGTTCGTGGTTAAGGGGGCAATTTTCTGGTCGCAGGCCGTGGTGATGATTGCGGGCGCTCTGGTGGGCGGATATTTCGGGGCGCACTACGCACAGAAACTGCCGCAATCGTGGATACGAGGATTTGTGATCGTGGTGGGCGCGGGTATGACGATTTACTTTTTCCTCAAAGCCTATTAGGTGCCGCGACATCCAGCAATTAGCAATTGGCACTTAACTAATTGCCAATTGCTAATAGCCGATTACTGGTTTAGGGAACTGCACGTCAAGCGCGTAAATCTCGTGCGTGCTGATGTCACGATCAAGGATTGGGGATCCGTCTGGAGCGATGCCGCTCCACAAGCCAAACGGCCCGTAGAAGCGATTGATCCCCTTCAAATCAACGATCGGCTCAATCTGAGTCTGTCCAACCTTGAGCCGTCCAAAAACAGGCTTATCCGTAAACAGGGTATCGAAGTAAAGGTATTTCCCATCCCGCGACCAGGAAATGAACCCGGTCACCGCTGGAATCTTTGCCCAGTCCGACCAATGCTGGGTCTGAAAATCGAAAATCATGAGTTTCGTCTGGTCGGCGCCGGTGAGTGCGGCGAGAAAGCGGCCGTCCGGTGACCACCGCGGGCTGAACAGACCCTCGGAGCCGGGGACGGTTGAAACCTGGCGCGTGTTCATGTCCACCATGAAGATGGCTTCGGACTCTGTACCGGTAGGCGCGGACAAGCGCCCAAAAACCAAACGACTGCCGTCGGGAGACCATGATGGGTCAAGTTGGTTGACCTTTTCTTGCAGGAGTTCCTGAGCAGGGCCGCCCTGAGATGAGACAACGAGAATCTTCCAGGGCATCCCCGGCTGGCTGACCGCGAAAGCGATCTGTTTCCCGTCCGGCGACCAGCGGGGCAGCGCGGCGAATTGCGGCGGATACGACAGTTGCATCCGCTCGCTGCCGTCCACCCGGCTGCGCCAAAGGACACCCTCCGGATACGCGATATAAGTGACCCATTGGCCGTCGCGGCTGAATTCCAGATCACCGGCGGAGATCCCGCCCAGAAACGGCGCAAATAGTTTGGACCGAGCGTCGTAACGAACCAGCTCGGCGCGGGGTTGTGTACCGACGACGAACAATTTGCGGCCGTCGTTACTAACCTCAGCGTTGCTGTAGTTGACCGGACCGGTAGTAAGTTGAACTGGCGAACGATTGTTCCGGCCGAAAAGACGGGTCCGATCCGGTATCGCCCAAATGTTGGTTCCGGCGGTGTTGTTGCTCTGAAAAATGTAGTAGGCCCCGTCGGGAGTCCACTTGCCACAACACTCCTGGGGAGGATTGTTCCAGCCCGGAAGCAGAGGTCGCAATCCTTTACCGTCGGTGCCTACCTCCCACAGAGAAGAAGTGGCGTTGATCTCGTCCACGAGTGTGAATCGGATGCGGGTTCCATCGGGCGAAAACTTTGTGCCATCCACGGCTCCCTGAAGAGACAGCAATTTGTGGAAATCGCTCCCGTCCTGCTTGGCCAGATATAAGTCGGAACCCCTGCCGACGACCAACTGTTGACCGTCGGGTGACCACGCGGCACGACGACCCGTCAGGGGCAGCTGCCGGGGAGACCCTGCGGGAAGAGGCAAGATCGAAAATCCATTGACACCCTCCGATATGGAATTGGCAATCAGCAATGCGGAATGATCGGGAGAAATGTCTGACGGGAAAACGCTCGCGAATGGAGTTGGGATCGGAGCTACATCTCCTCCGTTCACGGAAACCTGGAAGATCTGTAAATGGGCGTCGGCGCTGCCCCCGAAGTAGATCCGGACTCCATCAGTGAGCGGGCCAAACTTGTCAATGCCATCATGCGTGATTTGAGTAATGCCGGTAACCTTGGGAGGTTGGATTGGCCAGAGGAGCCACCCGAGGGCGACGGCCACGACGATTGCCAGCGCGGCCGCCACCCACGGCCAACGAGACTTCCCTGTACTTGCCGCTGCCGATGCAGGAGCAGCTTCGATCTTTCCGGAAGTTGTGTCCCGCTTCAACCGCTTCAGGTCGGCGCGGAGTTCGGCTGCGCTCTGGTAGCGAACGTCTCGGTCCTTTTCCAAAGCTTTGCGGGTGATGCGTTCCAGTTCGGCCGGCAGATCGGGATTCAGGCGGATCGCCGAAGCCGGCTCCTTGTTTAGGATCGAATTAAACAAGGCTGCCGTGGTGTCGCCTCTGAAGGGAAGCGTCCCGGTCGCCATCTCGTAAAGGACGGCGCCGAAGGAGAACAAATCGGTGCGGGCGTCGAGATCTTTTCCTAACGCTTGTTCGGGTGACATGTAGGCCACCGTGCCCAGCGCGCTGCCGGGGCTGGTCAGATGCTCCTCGGTCACAGTCTTGGCTTCGCCCGACTTCGAACCTGCGGGCGCGCTGATCTTGGCTAAACCAAAATCGAGAATCTTCGCGTGACCGCGATCGGTGACGAACAGGTTCGCCGGCTTGATGTCGCGATGCACGATGCCCTTGGCATGAGCGGCATCGAGGGCATCGGCAATTTCGATGCCCAGGTCAACCAGACGATCGGTTTCTAGGGGGCGGCCAAGTATGGCTTCGCGCAGAGTCTTGCCTTCGAGAAATTCCATCACGATGAAACGCAAGCCGCCGTGTTCGCCAATTTCGTAAATGGTGCAGATGTTGGGATGGTTTAGAGCAGAAGCGGCGCGAGCCTCGCGGCGGAAACGCTCAAGGGACTGCGGGTCGTGCGCGATGTCGTCGGGCAGGAATTTCAGCGCGACGAAGCGACCGAGGGAGGTGTCCTCAGCGCGATAGACAACACCCATCCCGCCGCCGCCCAGCTTGTCGAGAATCCGATAGTGGGAGACTGTCTGCCCAAGAATCGATGGAGCATCGGGCATGGGAGCAACATGTTAGCAGAGGCGCAAAGGGCGGCAAGCGGATCGTGAGAAGGTTAGTGGTGCAGTTTGCAAAAACAACCTCGTCATTCCGGAGGCAGGTCTATCGCCGAGGAATCTGTTTAATGCCCGCGGCAAAACAGCAGATTCCTCGCGCGGTAACGCCGCTCTTCGGAATGACAAGTTCCTTTGCCGATACACGACAGCGAAAGCCGGATGGAGCAGCGCCCGTCAAGACGTGTCAACCTTACTGCAATGGCTCTGACATGTGTTCGTGCACGATCATCCAATTGCCGGCCTGCTTTTCGAAGATCAGGGTCCAGCGCAATGTGGCCAGTTCGTGCTTGCCGGCGGTGGTGAGCGCATCTTCCTTGACCGTCGCCGTGGTCCAGGTCAGATTACCGTCGGTGTGGATCTGGGCATCGTCGTTTAAAGTCAGCTTCAGTTTCTTGTAACCCTTCAGCAGTTCGGTCACGCCCTTTTGGTACTCCGCCCAACTGTTGTACTTCAGGGGCGCGACATCGAAAAAGTTGTAGACGCCCTGGTCGTAGTAGTGGGCCACCTGGGAGGGATCGAGGGTGCCCCATCCGTCCAGCAGCTTCTGCAGGTAAATCTTGTCGGGAGCGGTCGGGGGGACAACTTTCTTTTTGGGCTTTTTGGCAAACCCGGAGACGCTGAGGGCAAAAACACAAAGCAAAATGATCAAAAGGCGCTTGTACATTGCTTTTCCTCCGTTGCGGGGAGGAATTGTCGCATAGGAGGCTGGAAAGCTCAACGCTGACAAACGATTAGGCTTAATCTCGCCTTCTTTGCGGCCTTTGCGGAGTACTTTGCGTCCTTTGCGGTTAAAGATTTGCACCCTGTACGCCTAGGTCAACCGCTTAACCGCTGAGGACGCAAAGGAACTCCGCAAAGGCCGCAAAGGTTAACCCCTGGACTTGGCAACCAAAGCGAATTGCTTTGCAACTAAATAATTAGTTGACCTTGGCGAGATGGGTTGCGTCTAATAGGGACAGGAGGAGAACCGTCCGTGCCGCCTCGAAAGTCTGAGACTTTGACCGAAGCCGAACTGCGGCTGATGGACGTCCTGTGGGAGAAGGGATCGGCCACGGTGCAGCAAGTGCTGGACGCGCTTCCGGAGAAGCCGGCGCTGGCCTATAACTCCGTCTTGACCACCATTCGCGTTCTCGAAAACAAGGGCTACCTGGAGCATGTCAAAGACGGCAGGGCCCACATCTACAAGCCCATCATGGAGCGCGAAGAAGCTACCCGCTCTGAAATCCGGCACCTGGTCAGCCGGTTCTTCAAGAATTCTCACGAGCTGCTGGTTTTGAACATCCTCGAAGATCTGAGTTCCGAAAGCCAGGGCTCCCGAAGCAAGGGCCTTGAGGCTGAGGAATTGAGGCGCCTGCGCCAACTGCTGGAATCGAGGGAGGAAAGATGAATACCTCCCTCTGGTTGCAACCTCTGGCCCAGCTTTCCGCCGAACGAATCCTCAACTGCGCCGCCGAGGGCATGGTCATCGCGCTGCTGGCGTGGGTGCTGCTGCGCACCATCGGTCCGCGCAATTCGGGTACGCGGTTTGCGGTCTGGTTTGCCGCTCTCTTGGGAATTGCCGCCCTGCCTCTAGTTGGCGGCTTGGCTTCGCATGGTTCGAATCTAACCAAACATTCGGAGATCACCCTGCCGGCTTCGTGGGCGCTCTATATCTTTACCGCCTGGGCTGCGGTTGCTGCCGTGGGTTTGCTGCGAGTCGGCGTCGGTTTTTGGCACCTGCACCGGCTCCGCAAGAATTGCACACCAGTCGACGCGACGACCCTCGATCCGCTGTTGCAAAGGACGCTGGCAGAGTCCGACTCCTCGAGAACCGTGACGCTTTGCGTCTCGGGTGACTTACGTGTACCGACCGCCATCGGGTTCAGCAAGGCGATGGTCGTCCTGCCATCGTGGACCATGCGGGAACTTTCGCCCCTGGAATTGAATGCCATCCTGCTGCACGAATTGGCTCATCTGCGACGGCGCGATGACTGGACGAATCTGGCCCAGAAGATTTTGGGAGCGCTGCTGTTCTTCCATCCTGCCGTCTGGTGGATCGAGAAGAAGCTGGCGCTCGAACGTGAGATGGCCTGCGACGATCTGGTGCTGGCCGAGACCAAGTCGACAAATCCGAGAGCGTACGCGGAATGCCTGGTGTCGCTCGCGGAGAAGAGTTTTCTGCGGCGGGGAATCGCACTGGCGCAAGCCGCTGTCGATCGGCTGCGAAATGTATCGCTGCGTGTAACCCGGATTTTGGACGTAAACCGTCCGCGGACCACAGGAATATGGAGTCCGGCTCCGGTCTTGGTGGGCGGGGTGTCTCTGGTGTGCCTGTTGGCGTTGTCCCAGGCGCCTACACGCCTGGTGTCGTTCGAGAGTGGGGCAACTTCTCTGGCGGCGACGAATGCGATGGCGGAGGATTTGGAAGCAAGCCCAATGTCGAAAATGGGCGTTCACGTCATTCCCGCCAAACTTCAGGTTCGAGAAGACGGCGAGAGGGATTCACTTACTCGGGCGGTCAAGTCTGAGGCCAAAGCCTCCATCATGCCTCCCCGCAAAGCTGACGTCGTTCCTGCCGGAGCGGCGCAGCATAGAGGACAGCCAGCGAGACTGGTCCGCGCCAGCCTGACGACGGATGCCTCGGTTCCTCGGACCTTGTTTGTGGTGACGCGAACCGAATTTGTGCAGACCCCGAGGTATGACGCCTCCGGCACCGTGGTCTGGGAGATGTCCGTCTGGCAGGTCACGGTGATCGGTCCGGTGCGACAAACTGTGACGGAAGCGGGAGTTGCCGCCAAGTCTATTTGAGTTTTTTTACCATCAACAACTAAATAATTAGTTGTCAAAACACAGGAGAGAGTAATGAAAAGCTGGATGCAAAACTGGAAAAAAGGGATAGGGCGACATCTCATCATCCCGATTCTGACGATCGCGATGGTGGGCTCGTTCGTGGCCTACGATGTGGTCAAGGCAATGCCGGCAAAAGCCGCCTCTGCCATGGCCGCGCCTAGCACGACGCCGCTCGATGACAACAATGTGGGTGCGCTGCTTTCACTCGACCAGGCCATGGAAACCCTGGCCGCGCGCGTCACCCCGGCAATCGTGAACGTGACGGTAACGTCGCGGGCAAAAACCAATGTAGCCGACGGCGACCTGCCGGATGGCATCGAGGACAGCCCGTTCGGGCAGTTCTTTGGTCAGCAATTCGGTCAGCAATTTGGTCAGCAGTTTGGACGGCAGTTCCGTCAGATGCGGCCGCAACAGCCGCGGGTTGAGCACGGGCTGGGCAGCGGCGTGATCATCTCGCCGGACGGATATATCGTAACCAACAACCACGTGGTCGATGGCGCCACCGACGTTCGCGTCACTATGACTGATCGCCGCATTCTCCCTGCGAAAGTTGTCGGCACGGATCCGCTGACTGACCTCGCAGTCATTAAAGTGGATGCCCACAACCTGCCCAACGCGCCCTGGGGCGACTCAACCAAGTTGCATCCGGGACAGACGGTTCTGGCGTTCGGCAACCCGTTCGGATTCCGTTTCACGGTTACGCGCGGCATTGTCAGCGCGCTGAACCGTCCCAACATGTCCTCGGACGATGCTCGCAAACCGGGCCAGTTTATCCAGACGGATGCCGCCATCAATCCCGGCAACTCCGGTGGTCCGCTGGTGAACGCGCGCGGGGAAGTGGTCGGGATCAATACCTTTCTGGTCTCGCCGTCGGGTTCGTTCTCGGGCATGGGATTCGCCATTCCAACCCAGATCGTGCGCCCCACAGTGGAAAAGCTGATTATGTTTGGCAAGGTGACGCACGGCTACATGGGAATCGGTATTTCCGACGTCACTCCTGACAACTCGAAGTTCTTCCACATGGACAGCGCCGTCGGCGCGGTAGTGAGCCAGGTCGAATCGGACTCGCCGGGAGCCAAGGCAGGACTGAAAGTCGGCGATGTGATCACTCAGATCGACGGCAAAGAAGTGAACGACGCTGGTGAACTGCAGGTGTTGGTGGGGCAGCAAAACCCGGGGACGACCGTCCATCTCCAGGTGATGCGCGATGGCAAGAGCGTCGCCGTACCAGTAACTCTCGAAGCCATGGGTAGCCGGGATAAGTCCGGCAAGGAAGCTGCCGATGCTACCCCGGGCAAACCGCGCTGGGGAGTGGGTCTCTCTGACATGACTCCGGAAGTGCGGGAGCAACTACAGGCACCCAGCGATCTGCACGGAGCGGTGATCCAGCAAGTGCAGCCGGGCAGTCCGGCTGACAACGCTGGATTGCAGTCGGGCGATGTGATCGTCGAAGTCGACCGCAAGCCGGTGCAGAGCGCAGCGGATGTTCAGAAGGCGCTGAGCAGCATCCCCAAAGGACAAGATGCGCTAGTGCTGGTCTGGTCGAACGGCGGCAATACCTTCCGCGTGCTGCATCCAGCCCAGGAAGATAACGGCAATAGCGGCATGTGAGCGTTCTTCCTCCAGGGAGGCGGGTGTTCGTGCCTGCCTCCCTTTTTTCTTGCTCACAAACCGGCTACGTGGGGACAGCCGCCCTCGGCTGTCCGGGCGAGTGTGCTCGCCAACAGGTTTCTTTCCCGTTTCGAAACTTGTCGCCTGGTTGGGTTCGCATAGCTCGTACTTATTAAAAAAACTGCGGAGCTTCGCTCCGCTGGACAGCCGGGGGCGGCTGTCCCCACGTGGCCGGTGCTGGCTATCTGTCCGGGCTTACGTTGAGCCTGCTTGCGGCCAGAATGAATGCTCCGGGGGGACGATCAATCCGAAAGTGCCAGGTCATCATTTCTCCCATCCAGGGTGAAAAATTAACCTATAATTCCTGGTTCGAAGGCCCCCTATGGCAGTGGACAATATACCGGCCGGCGCGGCGTCGCGCATCGCAATTGTGAGCACGGACGAGTCGGTGCAGCAGGCGGCCCAGGAAATATTCGCATCGATCTTTCACACCACGCTTCTGGATTCCGGCGACCAGGTCTTGCCGCTGCTGTCCGAGGTCTCGGTCGAAGCCGTCATTCTGGATCTCGAAACCGCGCAAGGTTCGGACGATGAAACTCTGGGGCTGGTTCGCCAGCTGCGCGAGCAAGACGAAACTCTGCTCCTCCTCGGATTTACCCGGGCACACAACAAGATGTGGCGAAGCCGCTTTGAACAAGCCGGCATCACCCGTTGCTTCATCGCCCCGCTGGACTTCGAGGACGTGGAGGCTGTCCTGCATAGCGCGCTGGAGGAGCGGTCGGCGGAGATCGCGAACCGCAGCCTTCGGGAAGAAGCCCGCGCCCGCAATTCGTTTTGTCAGATGATCGGGGGCAGCGAACCCATGCGACTGGTGTATGAGGCCATCAGCCGGGTGGCCGAGAGCAACGTCAATGTGCTGGTTCGCGGAGAAAGTGGGACGGGAAAAGAGCTGGTGGCACAAGCTATCGTTGCCACCGGGCCACGCAAGGACAAGCCTTTCATCAGCGTGAACTGCGCGGCGCTGCCGGAAAGCCTGATCGAGGCCGAGCTATTCGGCCATGAAAAAGGGGCGTTTACCGACGCCCACGAATCCCGCGCCGGACATATCGAATCGGCCAATGGCGGGACTTTGTTTCTGGATGAAATTGGCACGCTGGGCCTGGCTTTACAGAGCAAGCTGCTGCGCGTCCTGGAACAGCGCGTGGTGCAGCGCATCGGCAGCCGGACCAGCAAGAAAATTGACTTCCGGCTGATTGCCGCCACCAATGAAGACCTGGAGCAGGCGGTGCGTGCGGGACGCTTTCGCGAAGATCTGTATTACCGGATCAATGTGGTTCCCATCGTGCTTCCCCCCTTGCGCGAGCGGCCGGGAGATGTAGCCATCCTGCTGGACCACTTTCTGCGCATGTATTGTGGGGCCAACAGCCTTCCGCTCAAGCGTCTGGACTCGGATGCGCTGGAAATTCTCGAAGAACATGAGTGGCCGGGGAATGTCCGCGAACTGGAGAATCTGGTGCAGCGGCTGGTGATTATGGGATCGGGTGCGGTGATCACAGCCAAGCACCTGCCGCAGCAGATTCTTTACAGCAGCACGGCCAAGCAAGAGGCACTGCTTATTCCGGAAGAAGGCATTTCGTTTGACCAAGAGATCGCGCGGATCGAGCTGGCCTATCTGCAGGCCGCACTGCGCCGGACCGGCGGCAAGAAGGTAGCGGCAGCGGCTTTGCTTCAGATCAACGCGCAAAAGATGAAGTATCTGTGCCGGAAATACGGGCTACAGGGTTAATTATTAACCCAGTATAGGTTAATTTTTAACCCATCGAAGAATACGTTCGGGCCGCGGAGGCGATTTCCACGGGCGTTCGCGGCGTATCTTCTTCAATTCATTCGTCTGGCGCTGAAGAGAAACTGGCGCTGCGGTTTGGCAAAGCTCTTGCTTACTACAAAACCAGACCGGATGGGATGGGGCAACTGAAACCGGTCCCGAAATCAAAATTTAGATTCGACGGAGGACGTCATGACAGTGCAGAAGAAATCTTTGATCAGCCAACGGTCGGCAGTAAAGAGTGCCATTCTGGCTACGCCCGAGACTTCCAATTCGACTCCCGACGCCCGGGCCAATGTGAAGCCGGCGCACTCGCCTGCCCATAAGCCTGCCCATAGCCCGGCGCACAAGCCAGCTCATAAGCCAGCCCACAAACCAGCGCACAAGCCCGCACTGAAACCCATTGGCTGAGTTTCGAAGCGCGGTACGCAATTCAAGGAGCTCCGCGGGGCAGCCTCTGGCCGAGTTGATCGCCCCCGGATAGTCGAGAACGAGAAAGGCTGCGGAGTTTCGCAGCCTTTTTTCATTGCCGGGAGGGATCCGGCCCGATCCTTACCACAGGCGCCGGCCGATCAGGTCACGGCTAAAACTCCATAGAAACCCGGCCGCACTGCGTCGGCCTACCAGAATCTTGGCCTCCCCTGTCATCCCTTCCCTCAAATCACCCTGGTTTTGCAGCTCTACCGTGCCGACATAGAATTTAGCGGCACGGATACCTTCCAGGTTCTGCACCGACGAGCTCATCTCACCCGACGATGGCGCCGGCGCCAACGATGCCAGGGTTCCGGACCAGGGTTTGAATTGCGTTTCCGCATGGAGCCGAACCCGCGCTCCCGGTCGAACATCTCTCATGCCGAATTCGGGAACGTAGATGCGCGCTGTCATGCTGGACAAATCGGCAACTTCGGCAACTTCCGTCCCGGATTTCAAGTATGTCCCCAGGAGATCATGCAGCCGCGGCGTTACGACAACGCCGTTGATGGGGCTGACCACCTGCAGATGTCTGGTCTCCTCGGTGAAGCTGCGCTGGCGCTCGCTCGATTGCCGGCGCTCCTGCTCGGCCGGCCCAAAATTGTTGTAGCGCAGGCTGGCCTCGGTGGCTCGAGCGGACGCATTACGCAGATCGGCGCCAGCAAGGGCGGTGGCCGACTCCAACTCCAGGTTGCGCAATCGCAAGATCGATTCGCCGGCAGAGACGGTTTGTCCTTCTGCGGTGAGCACCTCGGTCACGGTTCCGGGAACTTCTGTGTGGACCAAGGTTCTACGAACCGGCTCCAGCACGAAGCGGCCACTTACAAACTCAGGCCATAACGGCGCAAACAGCAAAACGAGAACCGCAACACCCAGAATGCCAGCGCGAGTCGGTGTGAACCAGGCGTCGATTCGTTCTTTCTTGTCGAGGTAAACAGTCTTCATGAATCGCTCCAGCATGATGAGGCGCGACTTGAAAATTCGCAAGGCCAACAGAAGCGCGGGCAGCCATGCCCATTCCGGGGTGTAAGCCTTCAAGATGTTGTAGGCGAAGATCACCACCAGACTCATCAGGGCGTAGCCGTACAAGGAGGAAAGCAATGAATAAACGAGGTACAAGACCCGGCGCCGTCGCGGCACATACTCGACTTCACCGGGCAAGCGAAAGATATGTTTGCGGGTCCAGCCGGAAACGTAGGCGGTGGAGCGTTCCTTCAAGGACGATTCGTCCAGCAATTCCGCCAAAAGATAGTAACCGTCCAACTTGATCAGCGGATTCATGTTCAGAAGAGTCACGCCAATGCCGGTGATCATCATGATCTTGTAGGCAAAATCGTGGATGAACATTCCGGTCGCCGTACCCCACCAGATGACGGTTGCCACCAGACAGAGGATAAAGTCGATCCAGGTTCCGGCGATGATGGTGGAAATACGAGCCTTCCGGTCACCCACAATCCAAACTTGTGTGCAATCGCAGACAAACGTGGGCTGGAGATACATCAGGATGAACTGCATCTTTTCCACCCGGGCGCCGAAGTGCTTACAGGTCAAACCATGGCCAGATTCGTGAAAAAATGCCAGTATGCCGAACAGAAACCACAACTCCACCAGGTCCCATGCAGTCTTCCGGGTAAAGTTATAAATGGCGAAACTGTCTCTCCAGATCTCTCCGAATTTGTCGGCCCACATCCAGCCCATTACCGCGAAGAGGCAAAGGGTTAGGAGAACGAACCATGTCGTGAAAATGAACTCGCAGTAAGGTTGAATCCTGGTCAGAAAGGCGTCCGCGTTAGGCCAGGTATGGAGCGTAATGTCGGTTATGTCTGCAATGTGGAATCGCCCCCTCTTTTGCCGCTCGCTACTCAGTTTTTGCCGGAGGGTGATGTTCTTTTCCAGCGGCGTCTGGTAGAAAAGTTCGCCGTACTCTTCCAGGTAGGATGCGAATTCCCTCACATCTTCTTCGCTGAAAGGAATTTTTGCCTGCTCGTAAATAAGATCGGAAATTTGTTTGTAGGATCGCTCCCCGTTAAACAGCTGGAGTAACTGCCATTGCTCGGGAGTAAAGCGGAGGTAAATCTCGGTTCCCGGCTTTTTCGCCAGCACGATCCGCTCGCCTTGCTCGATGTGCTCCCGGGAAATAACCCGAGGATCGAGTTTGGGATACCGCCGCTGCGCCGCCTGCGCGGGGAGATCGGGAAGCGCTACCTCAAAGGCTTCGAGGATGTTCATTTCGAGTTGGCGAGGTGGATAGTCGTGAGCATTCCCGGCCTCAGGTCCGAGACCTGCCCCTGCAGCCGGGCCACCACTTCGATAGTTCCGCTGGAGGGGTCGACCACGGGGCTGATTTCGGTGATCGCCGCCACATGATGCGGTCCGGAAGTTCCGTCGGCCACATCAACGGTGACCGCCTGGCCATTCTTTATCTTTCCCAGGAAACGTTCGGGCAGCGTGAACTTCACTTCCAGCGGCGCCACGGCAGTGACCCAGAACAAGCGGTCGCTGACTGCAACTTTTTGTCCTACCCGCACGTAGCGGCGGGCCACGATTCCATCGAAGGGAGCGGTGATACGGGTTTTTTCTTTTTCGAGTTCCAGCGAGCGCTCGGTAGCCTGGGCGTTGGTTAGCAGTTCGGTCTCGCGGCCGATCTCGAACTTGTCGGCTTCCACTTTGTATTGAGCGTGCTCCAGCGTTTCCTTGGTGAAGACGCCCGCTTCCCAGAGCTTTTGAGCGCGAGCCAGATCGGATTCGAGCACTCGGGTCTCCGCCTGCCAGTTTTTCAGATCGGCCTGGATGGAGCGGGTCTTGGCGGAGGCGGCGTCGAGATCGGCGGAAATCTGGCGGTCGTCCAACTGGGCGAGAAGTTGTCCTTTGCGAACATGAGTATTGGGTTCGGCCAGGATGGAGACTACGACGCCGTCACGGAGGGCGGCCACGTCCACCTGATTCTCGACCACCACGGGACCGGACGCGACAAAGGAGCTGTCATCCGGCGCGGGAGGAGGCGTCGGCGTGGTTGCGTGAGCGACGGGTGCGGCAGCGGATGCTTTGGAAGTGTCGCTTGCGTCGCTGCAGCCGTTAAGGGCCAACGCGAGAGTGATCAACAGAGCGAGCGCTAGAGCGCGTTTCATAAGACCCCCCGTATCTACTGCCGCGTGCCGCTGGCCACCCGGTCGGGCAAGATTCGCGCGCCTGTTCGGCTCGCCGCTTCGCGTCTTTTCTGATGTCGCTCCGCCGCGAGCATGACGCCGGCACTACAACTTCACCACCCGAACCAGGACCATAGCTTGGACCATATCCATATCGCGGGCCGGCGGAAGAGCACCTTGCCGGCCGGGCTCCATCCGGTTACGATTTTGCCTCGACCTTGCATACCGTCACGAATCGTGCCATCGGGATTCGGCACCGCAACCCGAGCGAAAAAGTAACGGTCGGCGTCCTGCACCTTGCTCTTGGGACTGACCACAGTGACCACCCCATGAAAGGTGCGAGTGGGGAATCCTTCCAACTTTACGGAAGCCTTCTCGCCGGAATGAAGCAGCAGCACATCGTCTTCATCGATGGCGACATCCACGATGGCGCGCGACGTGTCCACGACTTCGGCAAAGGTATCGCCGGGCAGCAACTTGCGGCCCACAAGGTCTTCCACGTGCGGAGTTGCGACTACACCGTTGATGGGGGAGCGCAACTGGGTGCTATCGAGGCGTTCGCGGGCGCGCGCCAACTCCGTGGCCCAATAGTCCGCCTGAATACGCTGAATGCCGGCTTCGCCGCCGTCGTTACTATTCAAAGCGCGATTCATCTGGGAGACCGCGGTTTCGTACTTGGCCTGGGCTGCCGCCAGTTGAGCGCGATATTGCCAGTCCGACAGGGTCGCCAACACGGTTCCCGGGTTCACCGTGTCGCCCTCGCGGACATTGACTCGCTGGACTACGCCTTCGACCTCGGGTTGTATCAGAACGCTTTGCGCCGGACTGACCGATGCGTCTCCCACAACGCGCAACGGCAGAGGAAAAATCAGCAGGAACAGGAACGCCGCTACTACGCCCGCGATCAGCAATGCACGGCGACGCTTCTCGAGGGCCAGAAATTTGCGTTTTCTGTCCAGCACCGGCTTGATCAGGTCGATGAAGGGGACTTCGCGGTAAAGCGAAGCATTGCGCAACGCGACTGTCGCCTGGGCGGACAGAATCTTGATCATTTCTAGGTGCGCCGGGCCTAGAAAATCCGGGTCGTGGCTCTCGAACGATAAGATGCCGACCCTACCGTCGTCATCGGCCAGGGGCACGGCGTAGAAGCCGCGCTTACCAGTCTCCGCAAAATACTTGCCGAGTTTGGCCTGGGTTTCGGGACGGGGATCTTCAAAGCGCTCGCTGTGCTGCGAGAAAGAAACCGCGTCGTGCGACAGCGAGGCCCATTCCAGCAACTCCTGCAAACGGATAACTTCCGGATCATCCGGGTTGATTTTGGTCATGCCAGTGATGGCGCGTATCTTCAGCCGTCCCCGTTCTTCGAGAGCAATGGCCGCTCGTTCGTAAGGAATAACGGCGCCGGGGCCGGTCACGATGGCGTCCAACACCCGGTCCAGGTCGAGAGTGGAGGTGATTTCCGCGCTCACCTTGACCAGCGTTTCAAGGATCTCGACTTTGCGTTCCGCCTGCAGTAACCCGGCGTTGTTGAGTGCATTGGCGGCGGTCTCGGCGATGGAATTGAGCAGGAAGAGATCGTCGTCCTGGAAAGGATTTCCATCCACCTTATTGATGACCTCAATCAGGCCGACCTCGAAGCCCTTGGCCACAAGCGGCACGACCATGACGGAGAAGATGCCACCGTTTCCGTCCTTGCCGGCATTTCTGCGCTGCAAGCGAGGGTCGCTCGCATCTCCGATGAGCAAAGGTTCACCCGAATCGGAGACGGCGGAGACGTAACCCTCTCCACTTTTTTCAGTAACGCCGGCCTGGGAGGTCGGGTCATGCCCGGACTGTTCCATCAGCAGCAGTTCATTCTCGTCCTTGACCATCCATAGATTGACAGCCTGCACCTCCAGGAGTTCGCGAACCTTGGCAGTGATGAGTGGATTCAGTTCGCTCATCTCCAGGGTGGCATTGAAGACTTTTTCCACGTCGTAAAGCTGGGTCAAGCGCGAGATGGAGGCGAGTTGCGAATTGCGTTCAGCCTCAAAGCGGGTTGCGCTGGAAAACGCCGGCGCAGCGTATTCGACCAGTTCGACCAGCCCGGCCAAATCGCCCTGGTTAAGGACTTCCGCGAAAGTAGCCACTTCCATAGCCCCGATAAGGTTGTGTTCGATCAACATCGGAACAGAAGCCAAAGACAGAAGTGTTCGGCGGGCATGGATGTGGGCATAGTCTTCGCGAACCAGGTTTGCGCCGGAAAGCAGCAAGGGCCGGTTCTCCCGGGCTAGAAGACCCAGCGTTCCGGAATCGATTGGGATGACTTCGTTGTCCAACTGGAGATCGCCAGCTACGGCCTTGGCCGCCCAATGCGGTGCCTTGTCTTGCTCAAGCAAGTAGACCACCGCGGCAGCTCCGGGTAATATTTCGATGATTTGCTGGGCCAGCAGGAAGGCGCGCGGCTGAAGTTCGTGTTCCTGAAGCAGTGCACTCAGGAACCGGGCCTGCACATCCACTGAGGTCGACTTCGGCATTTATTTTTTCGGCGGCCGCCCGTTTGCCGATCGCAGGATGACAAGGCTAAAGGCTATAGGGGGAGGGGCTAGGGACCCGCGCACTTGCAAATTCCCGGCGGCTCCCGTAACTTGAGCGGGCAATCTAACAAATCGCTTTCCGCCTGTCAATTGTTTGCGGGTGGCGAGCGCGCGGGGCGGGGATTGGCCCTAGAGGAGCACGATGGAGATCAACGTTCGCAGGCTTTCCGAAGTTCAGATTGTGCAGATTCGCGGTGCTTTACGGCTCGGTCCCGGGGTGGACAGCTTCCGTCAGACCATCGACGACGCGTTGAATGCCGGGGACACCCGCATTGTCATCAACTTTGCCGAAGTGCCCATGATCGATTCCAGCGGCATTGGCATCCTGGTCAAGGCGATGGCCTCGGCGAAGCAGCGCGGCGGCGGCGTGAAGCTGGTAACGCCCTCCAAGTTCGTGGTGCAGACGTTGAAGCTGATCGGCGTTTTGAATCTGTTTCAGATTTTTGAAGACGAGAACACGGCCGTCCAATCGTTCAACTCGCACTGATTCTGTATCCGCTTATGATCGAGCCGGGTTTCTTCTGTTCGTAAATGCGGCTGACTGGCGGAAGCAGCCTTCCAAATACTTAGGATTCTGGAATGAGACGGTCGGGCTCGTCGTGTCTTTCTCCAGAATGACGGGCAAGGTTAGTGCAGATGGATATTCAAGGTGCCGAAGAGGCTGAACAGGTAAATCGCGCTGCCTAATGAGAGCATCGCCAGGGTAACGGCTGCAAATCGGGCACTGAAGAGGCGACGGCGTGCCGGAGTTCGCTGGTCCAGTGCAGCTCTGTACTTGTCAATCCATTCCTGATCTTTGCTGACTTGACCAAACGATGACTGTATCGAATCCTGGAGCCTCCGCTGGTCGTCTTTCTCGAGACCTACGAAGCGGAAGGGTTGCTGGGTCCAGGAAACTGGCTTGAGCATTTCTGCCGTGCCGAGCACGGGTCCGGTTGGCGTCACAAACATCAACTTCACGCGCGACTCCCGGCCCACCGGCTTAGGCAGGCTAAGAATGCCCCCGGTGAGAGAGATAACCTCGAGCTGTCCCTGGGTGCGATGACCATCTTCGAATCGGAGAACCGCAGGAGTGACGTCGGACAAGTTCAAACGTGGGGCGCGGCGATCGGACTTAGGTTGGGGGAGGGCGTTCACAGAGTGAGTATCCTCTTTGTTCCTCCGGATTAGGAGGTCACGGAAGGACATACCAGGGTCTCGTTACCTCAGGCTCATTGCCGCTGCGGCCCTAGGAGGGTGCTCGCGTCTACATTTGTGGCTTAGGTGCCTACAGAGATAATATCCGGTGGGTTAATTTGTGGCAGCATGAGGCATGGCTGAGAAACCGGAGTTGATAGGCAGACTTCAGGTCGGCTACGCGGCCTCTGGCGAGTGCTCGGTTTGCCACGAGGTCTTTGTCGTTAGAGGGCAGAGCCCCAGGCCCGAACCACTGAGAGACAGGCTCAGACAGATATTCGAGGAACACGTCCGCGGCGTCGATCTATCGAAAAAAGTGATGAGCTGAAACGGCAATTTGGATTGACAGGGGCCGGGGACGCCGTTACCCTGTCATATACAGATAAGGCTATTCATGAATGCCATAGCCATTGCCGCTAGCTGTGCAGCCCTGGAGGTGCGAGTGCGCATCCTCGCCCTTAGCGTGGCCATTCCTGGCCTGGTGCTTGCACCTCAAGAGATAAAGAGCGGCGGATGAACTAGCGATACCGAGATCAGCAAGAGGCCATCATCCACCGCATCGGATGATGGCCTTTTTAGTTTCCGTAGTTCACATAGGAGTTCAGGCACGGCCTTTGCAGGCCGGGGAGGCAGAGTTGGCACACACCGAGCATGTCACCATATTCGACACCACCTTGCGCGACGGAGAACAGTCGCCGGGTTGCAGCATGAACGTGGCCGAGAAGGTGCGTATGGCGCACCAGTTGGACCGGCTGGGGGTAGACATCATCGAGGCCGGGTTTCCTATCGCGTCGGAAGGGGATTTTGAGGCGGTTCGTATTTTATCCCGCGAGATTCGCCGGCCCATTATCGCCGCCCTGGCGCGCAGTTGCCCCGGCGACATCGAGCGCGCCTGGAAGGCCCTAGAAGGCGCTGCCCGCCCCCGCATTCACACTTTTCTCGCTACCTCCGACATTCACCTGCAGCACAAACTCAAGATTTCACGGCGGCAGTGCCTGGAACAGGCGCGGGACGGCATCAAGCTGGCCCGGTCGTTTTGCAAGGATGTGCAGTTCTCCGCCGAAGACGCCAGCCGTACCGATATTAACTTCTTGTGCGAGGTGATGGAGGCGGTAATCGAGGCGGGAGCCACCACCCTCAATATTCCAGATACGGTCGGCTTCAGCGTGCCCCACGAATTCGCCGAACTCATGCAAACTCTGCGGCGCCGGGTCCGGGGCATCGACGGCGTGACTATTTCGGTTCACTGCCACGATGATCTGGGATTATCCGTGGCAAACTCGCTAGCAGCTATCGGCGCGGGCGCTCGCCAGGTGGAATGCACGGTGAACGGCATCGGTGAGCGGGCCGGCAATACGTCCCTGGAAGAGCTGGTGATGGTGATGCGGGTGCGGGCGGAGCACTATCCCTACGAGACCTCGGTCGTGGCTGAGCACCTGTTTCCGTCCAGCCAACTCCTGTCTGAAATCACGGGAGTCTACGTGCAACCGCACAAGGCAATCGTGGGCCGAAACGCCTTCGCTCACGAAGCCGGCATCCATCAGGACGGCATGATCAAGGACCCGTCAACCTATGAGATCATAGCGCCTCAGTCGGTAGGAGCTCCCCGCAACTCGCTGGTGCTGGGCAAGCATTCCGGCCGGAACGCACTGCGCGTGCGCTACGAGAAGCTGGGCTTCACCTTCGAACGGGCGCAACTTGACGACGTTTACCGACGATTCGTAGCTCTGGCCGACAAGATCAAGACCATCGAAGACGGACATTTGCTCGAGTTGGTGCGCGACGTCCCCAGCCGGACTTCGACCATTCCCGACACCGCCGGCAAGACGGCGTCAACGTGGATGGCTCCTGTGAGCAAGGAAGATGTGCAGTCCCCGCATTCTGATGCGGTAAGCGCGAAAGAAAAAGCCCATGCGGCGCACGCAGCTCACGAGCGCGAGAGCGAGCAGGAAGACTATTTGTGGGGGGTATGATTGAGACGGCAATTAGCATTTGGCAATTAGCCAATACCCATAGGCCGTAGCCAAGTGCCAATTGCTAATTGCCAATTGCTGTATGTACGAGATTGAAGATTAAGGATCGGGTCCATGACAAAAACGGGAGCACAAATTCTTTGGGAATGCCTGGAGCGCGAAGGCGTAAAGCACGTCTTCGGCTACCCCGGCGGCGCAATTCTGCCGGCGTATGATGCCCTGAAGCACAGCGATATCCATCACATCCTGGTGCGCCACGAGCAGGGCGCTACCCACATGGCGGATGGCTACGCTCGGGCCGGCGGCGACGTTGGGGTTGCGGTCGCCACGTCGGGACCCGGCGCCACCAACATGGTCACCGGCATCGCCACGGCGATGCTCGACTCCTCTCCCATTGTCTGCATTACTGGCCAGGTTGGAAGCAAGCTGATCGGCTCCGACGCCTTTCAGGAGACTGACATTACCGGCATCACCCTGCCGATTACCAAGCACAATTACCTTGTGACCCACGCCGATCAACTGGCGCGGGTATTGCGCGAGGCGTTTTATGTGGCTCGATCCGGGCGTCCTGGTCCGGTGCTGGTCGATATCACAAAAGACGCGCAACAATCCTCCTGCGAGTTCGACTGGGAAGCTGCCCGGCCGCAACTGCCAGGTTATCGTCCTGATCTTTCTCCGGAAGAAACAGAGTACGCCCAGGCGCTGGAGTTGATCCACAAAGCCAAGCGGCCGCTCATTCTGGCTGGACACGGCATCATCGTCTCGGGCGCGATGGCGGAAGTTCTAACTCTGGCCGAGAAAGCCGGCATTCCCGTGGCTCTGACCCTGCTCGGCCTGGGAGCCTTTCCGGCGTCGCATCCGTTGAACCTGGGCATGATGGGCATGCACGGCGAAGCCTGGGTAAATCACGCGATCCAGGAAGCTGACCTGCTTTTGGCGCTCGGTATGCGCTTCGACGACAGGGTCACCGGCAACCTGAAGACCTACGCGCAAGATGCCAAGAAGATCCACATCGAGATCGATCCGGCTGAGATCAACAAGAACGTCAAAGTCGATGTGGCATTAGTCGGGGATCTGCGCGAGGTCCTCAAGGAATTGCTGCCTCGGGTACAGTCGGTCGACCACACCGAATGGCTGGATTCCATCGACAAGCTGAAAGGCGACTCTGCGGTGCGTGACGTCCAGAAGCTTCCCGACAACGGACATCTCTACGCCGCGCACGTCATCAACGACCTATGGCGCGAGACTCGCAACAGCAACACGGTGGTCGTAACCGACGTGGGCCAGCACCAGATGTGGGAAGCGCAGTACTTCAAGCACGAAAAGCCACGCTCTTTGATTACTTCAGGAGGGCTCGGCACCATGGGCTTTGCCCTGCCCGCGGCCATCGGAGCCAAAGTCGCGCGGCCGGATGCTGAAGTCTGGGTGATCGTCGGAGATGGCGGCTTCCAGATGACCATGTCGGAGCTCGCGACCATCCAGCAGGAAAAGCTGAAGATCAACATTGCGATCATCAATAACGGATTTCTGGGCATGGTGCGCCAGTGGCAGGAATTCTTCTACGAGCGCAACTATGAAGCCACGCCGCTGCTCAATCCTGATTTCGTGAAGCTGGCACAGGCCTATGGGATCCGCAGCATGGCGGTGACCGAGCGCTCGCAGGTTCTGCCGACGGTGCGGGCGGCACGCGAGCACGATGGCGCTGTGCTGATTGACTTCAAGGTTGAGCAGGAAGACACCGTATACCCGATGGTTGCGGCCGGTGCGTCGTTGAACGATATGATCCGGCGGCCCAGTCCGATTGTTGAAACTGCCGCAGACGAATAAAGGAAACATGCTGAACATTTTTGTTGTCTACGTCGAAAATAAGCCGGGCGTACTGACCCGTGTGGCTTCGCTGTTCCGCCGCCGCGCCTTCAACATTGATTCGCTGACCGTCGGGCGCACGGAGAAGCCCGAAGTCTCGCGCATGACCATTACGGTCGACACCAATCCGGACCAGGCCAAGCGCATCGAGGCCAATCTTTATAACCTTGTGAACGTGCTGTTGGTCGAAAACATTACCCACGAACCGGCGATTGCCCGCGATCTGGCCATGATCAAGGTGGCGGCGACCCACGAAGCCCGCTCGCATGTGCTCGAACTGGCGAGCGTGTTTCGCGCCCGGGTCGTGGATGTGGCGCCGGAATCGCTGACGATCGAAATCACCGGCGGTGAAGACAAGATTGATGGTCTGCTGGAAGTATTACGTCCCTACGGCGTGGTGGAGATGGTCCGCACCGGCATTGTTGCCATGCGGCGCGGCACGACTTCCGCCTCCGCCAATCCGGCCCAGACGAAGACGCCCGAAGTCGCGGCCGACGAAGGCGTGTCGTATTCTGTCTAACCAGTCTGTCTAACAGGTTTCCGAATAAATCAAACCGCTCTTTTATCCATCGAAAGGAACAGCTATGGCTAAGATGTATCACGAGAAAGACGCCGATGTTTCATTGATCCGGGCGAAAAAAGTCGCCATCATCGGCTACGGATCCCAGGGACACGCTCACGCACTCAGCTTGAAAGACAGCGGCGTAGACGTGCGCGTCGGATTGCCCACCAGCAGCGAATCACGCGCCAAGGCCAAAGCCAGTGGCCTCACCGTAGGCACTCCCGCCGAAGTCTCGGCCTGGGCCGACGTCATCATGGTCCTGGTGCCGGACACGGTCGCTTCCGAAGTCTACAAAAAGGACATCGCGCCCAACCTGACGGCTGGCAAGACGCTGATGTTCGCCCACGGCTTCAATATCCGCTTCGGGACCATTACACCTCCGGCCAACGTCGACGTTTCGATGATTGCGCCCAAAGCTCCGGGACACCGCGTGCGCGAAGTGTTCGTCGAAGGCGGCGGCACACCCGCGCTGCTAGCCATCCACCAGGACGCTACGGGAAATGCTAAGCAGTTGGCGCTGTCTTACGGCAAAGCCATCGGAGCCACCCGCGCGGGCGTGATCGAAACCACATTCGCCGAGGAAACCGAGACCGACCTGTTTGGCGAACAAACCGTGCTGTGTGGCGGCGTAAGCGCCCTGCTCAAAGCTGGATTCGAGACCCTGGTCGAAGCCGGCTACCAGCCCGAGATCGCCTACTTCGAATGCCTGCACGAGCTCAAACTCATCGTGGACCTGATCTACCGTGGCGGCCTCAACTACATGCGCTACTCGGTCAGCGACACCGCCGAATACGGCGACTACACCGCCGGGCCGCGTATTGTGACTGAGCAAACCCGCGAGACTATGCGGCAGCTGCTTAAAGAAGTCAAAGACGGAACCTTCGCCAAAAAGTGGATTAAAGAGAACGAAACTGGCCGCGAGTGGTTCGAAGCTACCCGCGAGAAAGAACAGCAGCAGCAGATCGAAAAAGTCGGCGTGGAATTGCGAGCCATGATGACCTTCCTCGATCCAGTGACAATCAAACAAACCAGCAAACGCACCAAAGTGCCGGCGTAGATTTTGTTCAAGATGGCGGCGCACCAGCGCGCCGCCATCCTCTTCAACTGAGAACCGATAACTCGAAACTGACGACTGGTTTCGAAAGAAGTTCGCGGTTTCGAAAACCAGTGGTCAGTTTCTGGTTCTCAGTTCTTAGTTGACCTCCCTTGACATCCTGCATCATCATCTCCATAATTAGGCGAACAAATAGCGAATTTAATCTGCCCCCGCCAGGGCGATGTTCATTGAACTCCATTCCCGCTCGGCTTTCAGCTTTCTCGAAGGCTCCTCCCTGCCTGAGGACCTGATTGCCGCGTGTGCCCACCTGAATATGCCAGCCATGGCCCTGCTCGACCGCGACGGCGTCTATGGCGCGCCTCGTTTTTATATGGCGGCAAAGAAGGCGAAGATCAGGGCGCATATGGGGGCGGATGTGACATGTGAGTTTTCACCACAGAGTCACCGGGACACAGAGAAGAAAAATGCAGCTCACAGGTTGCATCTGAAAAAATCTTCTGCCTTAAATTCCTCCGTGCCTCCGTGCCTCTGTGGTGAATTTCGCCTTCCCCTTCTCGTCTCTTCCCGCGCCAGCTACCAAAATCTCTGCCATCTGATTACAAAGATGAAGTTGCGTTCGAAGAAAGGCGAGGGCGCCGTCTGGCAAAACGAATTGCAAGAACATGCGGACGGGCTCATCTGCCTCACCGGCGGCGATGACGGTCCGCTCGCCAATGCCTTGGCACAGGGTGGGATGGAACAGGCGCGCCGCGCCGTGGAATGCCTGACCGGCACCTTCGGGCGCGGCAACGTCTATGTGGAATTGCAGCGCCATTTTCATCGCGAGCAGGAAGCGCGCAACCGGGCCGCCATTGAAATTGCCCGCTCGTTGCGGCTTCCCCTGCTGGCCACGAATGGAGTCTGCTATGCGACACCGCGGGAGCGTGAACTTTGCGACGTGTTCACCGCCATTCGGAATCACAAAACGCTGGCGACCGCGGGACGCCTGCTGGCGCTCAACTCCGAGCGCCATGTGAAATCGCCGCAGCAGATGCATGAGCTCTTTGCTGATCTACCCGAGGCCCTGGCGAATACGCTGGAGCTTTCATCCCGTCTCGAATTTACGCTCGAAGCTCTGGGATATGAATTCCCCAAATATCCGGTGCCCGAAGGCGAGACCATGATGTCTTCCCTGCGCGAGCGCACCCGGGCAGGATTTCAGCAGCGCTATGGACGCGGCGATGCTGGTCTTAAAAGCCGCGCCCAGAAGCAGATTGAGCGCGAGCTGACGCTGATCGAAAAGCTGAAGCTGGAAGGCTACTTCCTGATTGTGTGGGACTTGGTCCGCTTTTGCCGCGAGCAAAACATTCTGGTCCAGGGACGGGGCTCCGCCGCCAACAGCGCCGTCTGCTATTCGCTGGGGATCACGGCGGTCGATCCCATCGGCATGGAGTTGCTTTTCGAGCGCTTCCTCTCTGAAGAGCGCGGCGAGTGGCCGGACATTGATCTCGATCTGCCTAGCGGCGACCAGCGCGAGCGCGTCATTCAATATTTGTACAAGCGTTACGGCGAACGCGGCGCTGCCATGACCGCCAATGTCATCACTTATCGCAATCGCATGGCGGGACGCGAAATGGGCAAGGCCCTGGGCTTCGATCCCGAAACTCTGGACAAAGTTTCGACCGCCGTCTCCACCTGGGAATATCGCGATGCGCATGACGCGCTCGACCATCGCTTTCAGGACGCGGGGTTGGATTTGCGCCATCCCCGCCTGCGTAAATATTTCGAGTTGTGTGAAGCGGTACAGGATTTGCCCCGCCATCTGGGACAGCATTCCGGCGGCATGGTCATCTGCCAGGGACAGCTTGATTCCGTGGTACCGCTCGAGCCCGCGTCCATGCCCGGCCGCGTGGTGGTGCAGTGGGACAAGGAAGATTGTGCCGACCTCGGCATCATCAAAGTGGACTTGCTTGGCCTGGGCATGATGGCGGTGCTGGAAGAATCCATTACGCTCATTCGCAATCATTATGGTGAAGAAGTGGATCTCGCTCACCTGCCGGCGGACGATCCCGCGGTTTACTCGACGTTGCAAAAGGCTGACACCATCGGCATGTTCCAGGTGGAAAGCCGAGCCCAGATGTCCTGCCTGCCGCGCCTTCGTCCCAAGCATTTCTATGACATCGTGGTGCAGGTTGCGATCATTCGTCCCGGACCGATCGTGGGGCAGATGGTGAATCCGTTTCTACAGCGCCGCATGGAACGCGAGCCAGTTACCTATCCGCACCCCTCTCTCGAACCGGTGTTGAAGCGCACGCTGGGCGTCCCGCTTTTTCAGGAGCAGCTGCTGCGTATGGCCATGGTGGTCGCCAACTTCAGCGGCGGCGAGGCGGAAGATTTGCGGCGGGCGATGGGATTCAAGCGTTCGGAAAAGCGCATGAAGGAAATCGAAGCCAAACTTCGCGCCGGCATGGAACGCAATGGCATTTCGCGCCAGGCGCAGGAGCAGATCGTACTTTCGATCACTTCTTTCGCGTTGTACGGATTTCCCGAGTCCCACGCCGCCAGCTTCGCTTTGATTGCTTACGCCAGCGCCTATCTGAAGTGCCATTACCTGGCCGCGTTTACCGCCGCCCTGCTGAATAACCAGCCCATGGGCTTTTATCGGCCAGCCACGATCGTAAGTGACGCGCAGCGCCACGGGTTGAAAATACTTCCCATTGATGTGATGAAGTCGGAATGGGAGTGCACGGTGGTGGAGAGAGTCGTCGGTCATCAGTCGTCGGTCGTCAGCACGGTCGTTGGCCGTCGGTCGTTGGCCGTTGGCCAAGAACAAGACCCGGAAGATAACAGCGATTTCGTGGAATCGGCAAACCCAGCCGCGGAGCGGCGGGAGAATGTAGCCCACAGCGTAAGCCGTGGGTCAGACACGGAAGAGGACGGAGCCCCGGAGGGGCGAAAGAAACTGACTTCGACGGACGGTGGGCAGGACGCCCACCGGACAGCCGGCGGGACGCCGGCGCTACGTCTTGGGCTCCGTTATGTACGCGGACTGCGGGAAGAAGCTGCTCGGGCAATGGTTCGTCAGCGCGACCTTGCACCGTTCACTTCCATTCATGATCTCATCCACCGAGTTCCCGAATTACGCAAGGACGAGCTCAATACGCTGGCGGAGATCGGCGCGCTAAATTCAGTTTCCAGTTTTCAGTTCCCGGTTCCCAGTGGGAAACTGCATCGCCGCGATGCTCTCTGGCAAATCGAACGCTCGGTGCGGCGTTCGGGGCCCTTGCTGGACGAACTTTCCGAGCCGGATATCAAATCTCCGCTGCGTCCCATGAATCCAGAAGAGCGGCTGGTGGCCGACTTCCGCGGTACCGGCCTGACCGTGGGCCCTCATCCCATGGCGTATCACCGCGAACGAATGGACGCGATCGGCGTCCGCAAAGCCAGCGATCTTTCAACTATTCCCAACGGCAAGTATCTGCGGATCGGGGGATGCGTCATCGCCCGTCAGCGTCCTGGAACAGCAAAAGGTTTCGTCTTTCTCAGCATCGAAGATGAAACCGGAGTCGCTAATGCCATCATCATGCCGGATTTGTTTCAGAAAAATCGCCTGCTGCTAACTTCCGAGCAGTTCCTGATGGTGGAGGGGATCCTGCAGAATCAAGATAACGTTATCTCGGTCAAGGCACAGCGGGTAATGCCGCTGACCATTACCCGAGCTGAGACCAGCTCTCATGATTTTTATTAGATCTCATGTAAGCGATTACCAAAATTGTTCCCGATAAATCAATATTTTCTTGATTCTCCTCTCCCCCATCCACAGCCATCGGGTTTATGATTTAGAGGATCATTCGCCACAATTAATGTGGGACCTCCTTTTGGGTGGCGTCCTGCGTCTGTGTGGCTCATTCATCCACCGGTTCTTTGCTGAACCCTGGCATCTGTAAGGAGTGTCCGATCATGGCTCGCGTAAAAACCCCTAGTAATGGAACCACCCGCAGGAGGCAGGTTGCAACCATGCCTGCCGTCAACCCGTCTGAACCCAAAAAGACCTCGCAGCCCACCGACCTGGAAGTGGAGATTCGCCGTCGCGCGTACGAACTTTACGAGCAACGGGGATACACACCGGGTCATGAACATGAGGATTGGCTGGTCGCAGAGCAGGAAATTTTGTCTCGTCACGACGACCAGCAGAGCGCTTAAGTCATTCACGAACCGCGTGGGGACAGCCGCCCTCGGCTGTCCGGTCGAGTGACGCTCGACAGGCTTTGCTGACAGCTAGATAGCGGAGCTGTGCTCTGCCAGACGGCCGGGGACGGCCATCCTCACGTGGTTCGTTGGCCCTACCGGGCTTAATCTTCCTTACTCTCCGGTTGCCTCAAACCGCTGTTTCTGAAAAGATACCGTCCGGGCCTACCCATGTCGCAAATCGGCAGTTTCGCGCTCTTGCTCGCCCTTGCGCTCAGCACCTATTCGTTCCTGGCAGGAACTCTAGCCCTGGCTCGTCCCGGCCCTGGATCGGAGCGGCTGGGCGAGACTGCGAGGCGAGCAGGGATCGCCACTTTTGCTGTGGTATTTCTTGCGGCCCTCATCCTGGTCATTTCCGCATTTCAGGACGACTTCTCCATCGCCTACATTTATCACCACAGCAATCGCGACCTCCCGGGACCCTACAAGTTCGCTACCTTGTGGTCGGGGCAGGAAGGTTCGCTGCTGTTCTGGTCTCTATTGTTGTCGGCTTATGGATTGGTTCTGCGGCTGCGGCACAAGACTGATGCCCGGCTTTTCGCCTATGCCTCCGCCATTATTGCCGCGGTTCAGATTTTCTTCCTGCTCCTGTTGAATTTCGCGGCGCATCCTTTCGCGCTCATGACAGGCGAACTGCCGGCCGACGGCGCTGGACTGAACCCGCTGCTGCAATATCCCGAGATGGTGATCCATCCGCCCATGCTTTATCTGGGATACGTGGGCTTCACCGTGCCTTTTGCTTTTGCGCTGGGCGCCCTGATCATGCGCTATCCCGGAGAGAAATGGATCCACATCACCCGGCGCTGGACCATGGTGACCTGGGCCTTCCTGACTTGCGGAGTTTTTTTGGGCGCGCATTGGGCCTATTCGGTTTTAGGCTGGGGCGGATATTGGGGTTGGGACCCGGTGGAGAACGCATCGCTCATGCCCTGGCTGACCGGCACCGCATTTTTGCATTCGGTAATGATGCAGGAAAAGCGCGGCATGTTGAAGATGTGGAACATGTGGCTGATCTTCGCCACGTTCTGGCTGGCGATTCTGGGGACGTTCCTGACCCGCAGCGGAATCATCAGCTCGGTACACGCTTTCGCGCAGTCATCGATCGGCGGATGGTTCAAGTGGTTTCTGTTGATCACATTAGCCACTTTTACGTTTTTCTTTTTCAAAAACAAATCGCACCTGCGCAGCGAGCACAAACTGGAGTCGCTGATTTCGCGCGAGTCGAGTTTCCTGTTCAATAACCTGCTACTGCTGCTGGCTTGCTTCACCGTGCTGTGGGGAACGTGGTTTCCCTTGATCTCGGAATATGTGCAGGGCAACAAAGTCACCGTGGGACCGCCGTTCTACAACAAGGTAGCGATTCCCGTAGCGCTGTTGCTGCTGTTGCTGACGGCGGTAGGTCCGCTGCTGGCCTGGCGCAAAACCTCATTCGAAAGTTTGAAGCGCAACTTCATGTGGCCCGCGCTGGGCGCGCTCGTGGTTGGGATCCTGATGGTCGCTTTCGGAGTTCGGCCCTGGCAGGACATCGCTTATTTTTACGCGCTGATGGCAGCCATGCTGGCGACGCTGGTGATGTTGACGGTGGCCTCGGAATTTATTCGCGGGGGCCGCGTAATTGCGCGCCACACCGGACAAAATCTGCTGGCTTCGATGATGCATTTGTTTCATCGCAACACCCGCCGCTACGGCGGCTACATTGTGCACTTCGGTGTGGCCGTGGTGATCATCGGAATCCTGGGCACACCGTTTAATCGAGATAAAGAACAGGAAATGGGATTCGGCGACAAGATGACCATTGGACCTTACACCCTGGTCTGCGAGTCTTACACGCAGGATGACAATCCGAATTACAGCAACGAATGGGCCATGATCAGCGTCTTCAAAGGCGACCGCAAGCTGGAGACGATGTATCCCGAGCGACGCTTTTATAAGGCCAGCCAGCAGCCGCAGACCTTGCCCAGAATTCGCTCGACTTACAAGGAAGATCTTTATCTGACCTATGAAGGGGTCGATGGCGGCACCGGCAAGCCCATCATCAAGGCCCACCTGAACCCGCTGGTCATGTGGATCTGGGTGGGGGTGTTGATCATGATCGGGGGAACCATACTGGGTCTGATCCCGAATGCAGCGCCGGCTCGAGTTACCGCTCCCGCGCGGATCCAGCCGGCTCCAGCGGGAGCTGGAGACTGATGCCGGTTGTATTTTCAGATGAGCGGGGCTCCGGTAATCGAGGCAAAGAGGCGCCTACCGTCCCCGATGTTCTCGTGAAGATGCCGTGCAGAAATCCAATCTTGCGACGCTGTCTGCATGCGGCACTGCTCTGTCTGTTCGTGTTTGCATTCCTCGGCGCCAGTGACGAGGGTGCACGATTCAACAGCCTGGGCCATCGGCTGATGTGCGTCTGCGGCTGTAACCAGATTCTGCTGGAGTGCAACCACGTGGGCTGCACCTACTCCGACCGCATGCGCAATGAACTTATGGCCGGACTCGATCGCGGCGAGAACGACGATTTAACCCTGCAGGATTTCGTGCAGAAGTATGGCCCCACCGTGTTGGCAGCGCCGACCGGCACCGGCTTCAACCGGGTAGCGTGGATCATGCCTTTTCTGGCGCTGGTACTGGGTCTGGTCACGACCATCTTCATTGTGCTGGCCTGGAGAAAAAGGCCGGCGCTGGCGGCACCGGGCGGTGTGTTCCCCGTGACCGGCAGCGAGCTGGATCGCTTTCGCAGTCAAGCCCGAAAGGACACCGAACTATGACCATCGCGACTCTTTCCTGCATCATGGTGACGCTCTGTGTCCTGTTTTATGTTTTCTATCTTCCGGGAAGACTGCAACTGGGTCCGGAGAAGACGCGGCTCTCCTATTTGCAGGAGCGCAAGGAAGCCATCTACGAGAATCTGCGTGACTTGAATTTCGAACAGCAGGCTGGGAAGCTTCCCGACCAGGATTACCAGTCGTTGAAGTCGTCGCTGGAGGAAGAGGCAGCCGGGGTTTTGTCAGAGATGGCGCGGCTGGAACAAACCGCCGCTGCTCTCCACAACAGAAAAGGAGCCAGAGTTTGAAGGTCTCTCGCGGGATTGTCGTTGCCGTTTTTGCTGTTATGTTAAGCGCCGCTGCTGCGGCGCAGACGTTAAGCGGCACACTCAAGAACGGAACGACCGGGAAGCCGGCCGCCGGCGACGACGTCATCCTGATCAAACTGGGCCAAGGGATGGAAGAAGCGGCCCGCACCAAGAGCGACGCCAGCGGCAAGTTCAGCTTCAACCTGCCGGACAACGGCCCGCATCTGATTCGCGCCGTCCACCAAGGCGTAACCTACCACAGCATGGCGCCGCCGGGATCGACCTCGGTGGAAGTGCAGGTGTTCGATGTTGCCAAGAAATTGAGTGACATCAGCGTCACCGCCGACGTAATGCGTTTTCAGGCGCAGTCCAACCAGCTTGAAGGCACTCGCCTGTTCGCGGTCAACAACGCTTCCACTCCGCCGCGAACCCAGATGAACGATCAGAACTTCGAGTTCTACCTTCCTGACGGGGCGCAGATCGTGGATTCTTCCGCCGAGACGGCAGGCGGACAGCCGCTCAAGACCGACCCGGTTCCCCAGAAGGAAAAGAATCGCTACGCCTTCAATTTTCCTTTGCGTCCGGGACAGACACTGTTTCAGATCGGATTCGAGCTTCCTTACAACGGCGAGTTGAGCCTTGATCCAAAGTCGCTCTATCCCGCACAACATTTCGTTGTGATGTTGCCCAAGACCATGCAATTCTCCGCCAGCCCGGACAGCGGGTTCGAGTCGCGGGCCAACCCCAGGGAGCCCAGCGCCACGGTGCAAGTGGCCTCGAACACCAAGGCAGGCCAGGCATTGGCGTTCAAGATCTCGGGTACCGGAACGCTGAGCGAAGCGCGCGAAGACAATAATGAGGGAGGTCCACCGGCAGGCGAGAGCGGGCCTGCCGCCGCGGGACGCGATGCCCGTCCCGGTGGCGGACTCGGGCCGCCCATCGACGCTCCCGATCCCCTGGAGAAATATCGCTGGTACATTCTTGGCGGCTTCGCCGTGATTCTGGCTGCGGGAGCCGTTTACATCACCAACCGGTCCCGATCGCTTGCGACCATTTCCGATTTTGGCGCATCAGATGGGGAAGCGCCGGATAGTCTTCCCTCCCGGCCGCCGGCTTCGGGCCGCTCCGGCCTGCTTCTCGAAGCGCTGAAGGAAGAGATGTTTCAACTGGAAGTCGAGCACAAGCAAGGCAGCATTTCTCAGCAGGATTACGAGCGAGCCAGGGCTGCACTGGACCAGACTCTGGAACGCGCTATCAAGCGCGGAGCGTCCCCGCCCAAAAATGCTCCCGCCCGGGAATAGACCCCAGGGGCAGTTGACGCATCTCAAATTAAGCGCATATCATTTTTGTTTGACTCATAGTCGATGACGCATCAAGGACGCGGCCTCCGGGCCGCGAAATTATTATCCATGGACAAAAAGAAACTGGACTACTTCAAGAAAAGGTTGGAATCGCGGCAGGTCGACCTGCGCCGCATGGTCAGCCGCACCGAACAGGATGGTCGGACCGTCGACGAAGACTCGGCCCAGGACATTGCAGACCGGGCCGCGAGCTCCTATACCAAGGAATTTCTTTTTCACCAGAGCAACAACGACCGCCAGCTGCTGCAGATGGTGGAGGTCGCGTTGGAACGCCTGCGCGAGGGCGAGTTTGGGGAATGCGTTTCCTGCGGCAAGGAAATCAATGCCAAACGCCTCGAGGCTGTGCCCTGGACACGGCATTGCATCGAGTGCCAGGAGAAGCTGGAGCAGGGGATTCTGGAAGAGACCTCGCATTAATTCGAAACAATTGTGCAGAGAAGGCCGCCGGTGATCTGGCGGCCTTTGTTTTAAGTTGTCATCCTGAGCGCAGTGGCTGCTTCGCACAGCGAATCAGCTACGCAGTCGAAGGACCCCTATAAGCTGTACAGTTTTTGCGACCTAGTCTTTTCTTAGAACCTCGCTGCCGGCCAACTTCAAGCTTCTAGGGACCCTTCGACTCCACCGCTCGGGATGACAATTCCCTGAAGCCCGGCTGAGTGTCAGGCACGGCCGCTGTTTTCCACATCGTGTTAGACTCAAAGGCGGTCAATTCCCAGCGCTAATCTCATAGAAGGGACGTTCGTGCGCGCAGAAACTCGTCGTCGACTTAAAGAAGATAGATTCAGCCTGGCCACAATCGGGGCCGCCGAGGCTACTGTCCATTGGTCAGAAGAGCACAAGTCAAAACTGATCGTGGGCGGCCTCATCCTGGCCGTGGTTCTGGCCGTTGTCTTTGGCGGCTGGTACTACTTGAACCAGCAGGATTTGAAAGCCAGCGTGCTGTTGAATCAGGCAGTCCGCACCATGGACACCCAGTTGCGGCCGGCCGGCACGCCTCCCCAGCCCGATTTTCCGAGCTTCGCCTCCGCCAAGGAGCGCACCACGGAAGCGCACAAGCAGTTCCAGGCGATCGCGGACCAATATCCGCACACGCGCACCGCTGAGTTTGCCCGCTATTTTTTAGGACTCACTTCTTCCCAGCTGGGTGACAATGCCGCCGCCGAAAGAGATCTGAAAGCAGTGGCGGCGACCCGCAATGAAGACCTGGCCGCGCTCGCCAAACTGGCGCTGGCTGCTGTCTACCGCGACGCGAATCGCAGCAAGGAAGCGCTCGACCTCTACAACCAGCTGATCGCGAAGCCCACACGGAGCGTGGGCAAGGCTACGGCGCAGATGGAACTGGCGGAAATGTACGCCTCCACCCAGCAAACGGCCGAAGCCAAGCGCGTATACGAACAGATTCAAAAGGAAAATCCCGCCAGTGAAGTGGCGCAATTGGCTGGTCAGAGATTGCAGCAGCTTAAGTAGCCAACGTCTGACCTCGGACCTAAGCCCTCAAATCTCGCCTAAGACCTAGTCTTTTGTTCTGGTGAACAGTTTCTTCCATTCCTGGGGTGGAGTGGGATTGGTCAGCGCCGGTTTCATGTTCACGGCCACGTGTTCTTTGCGGCCCATTCCTATCAGCGATGTTGCCAGACCTGGCGCGGAGCGCGAGAACTGAATGGCATTGTCCGCATCGGTCTTCATCCCCAGAACACTGCCGACGAAATCGGGTAAGCCCTGGGTGAGCCTTGCCTGGTAGAGCGTGGCGCTGCCCATGACCGCAATCCCAAGGCGGGTGGCTGCGGAGAGCAACGACATCTTCTCTTTTCCGATTCGCTGGTTGACCAGACCGTAAGCTTCCGGCATCGCCAGGTTGAAAGGCAGCTGGATAAAACGGAAGCGATGATTGTCGCCTGCGACCTCGTGCGCGATTTTTTCCAACTCAGAGAGATCCATGTAGTCGCGCGAACTGTCGGTCACGCGAAAAGCGCTCCAGGTTGCGACCCCGTAATATTGCAGCCGGCCTGCCTTCACCAACTTTTCAAGAAGAGCAAAGGCGTCTTTCAGGCGCTGGCGAAAGGTCTCGCGAGAAACGTCCGCTAGTTGCGATTCCGGGTTGTGAATGTAGAACAGGTCGATCGTTTCCAGACCCAGGTTGCGGCGCGAGCGTTCGATCTGATTTTCCAGATAGGCGGGGGACATGCAATGCATCCCGCCCGCCAACTCTTTGGGATCGAGGACGCCGGTTTCGACGTACTCGCGATGGAAGTAGGCGCGCGCGTCGGGCGGGGGATCGCCATCGAAGGAAAGATATCCCGCCTTGGTGCAAACCAGAACTTCATCGCGATGCAATTCTCCAGCCTCGATCATCTGCTTGAGTACAGCGCCGATATTGCGCTCCGAACGCTGGTGACGATAGTTGATGGCGGTATCCAGAACGTTGATTCCCGCTCCCAGGCCGGCCTCGATGGCCGCCATGTAGGAGTGGTCGGCGGCATCGCTGGGATCGCCGAGATACGTTCCCAACCCGATGGATGAAAGCCAAAGCTGGCTCACTCCCGGCACGTGCCCGGCTTGGCGGAAGTGGCCGGCATCGCGCAAATTTGCAAACCGGTCGCGGAAACGGGCGGTGCCGGCGGCGGTGGCATGTCCGGGAAGCATGAGGTGATAGTTTAGCAGCCACGCGAAGGCAGAATTTTGCTCTTCTGCGAGTGGTCATGTTAATATGACTATGGTCATTTGGAGAAATGATGAAGACAATCGCTGCCGGGCAGTTCAAGGCTCGCTGCCTTCGGCTCATGGATGAAGTACGTACGACTCGGGAGCCCGTTCTGATCACCAAGAAAGGCCGCGCGGTCGCCAAGCTTGTGCCAGTGGAAGGCCAGCTGGACGACGTCTTTGGCTGCCTGAAGGACGAGATAAAAATCGTGGGCGATATCGAGTCTCCCGTTGTGCCTCTGGAAGACTGGGACGCGTTGCGGTGATCCTGCTGGACACGCACGTTCTGCTTTGGCTGGTTGGGCAACCCGAAAAGCTTTCCAGGTCTGCCGCCTCAGCGATTCGAAGAGCGCGAAGCAGTGACGGGCTGTCGATCGCAGACGTTACGATTTGGGAATTGGCGCTGCTTTTTTCTCGCGGCGTGGTGCAGTCACACGGCACCGTTGAAAGTACGCTGCGAAATCTCATGGAACGTTCTGGGGTTATTGTGAAACCCATCACGCCGGAAGTTGCCGCGCTGGCCAGCCAGTTCCCGGATGATTATCCGCACGACCCAGCCGATCGCCTCATCGGCGCTACGGCTCGAGCCGAAGGCATGGCGCTGATCACGCGGGACGAAAATATCCGCAAGTCTCCGCTCCTGAAAACCATCTGGTAGGCGTCGCCTTGCCGTTTTCTGCCAGCCCTATCCACGTATCGGTTGTCCGACGGTCAGCTTGAACAAGGAAATGTTACGGCCGAAGGATTCGGATTTCAGGTCGTGGAGCCGGGGAATTTTTTCTCTTAATTCCTGTGCCAGGGCGATGTCCCACCCTGCCTGGAATATCCAGACGGTTTGTTTGGGATTCAAGTTGTAGGTCTTTACCATTTCGTTCCAGCGGCTCGGAAACGAATCGGCGGTGAAAACATTCGTTTCCGAGGTTGCGGAAATCACCCGATGGCCGCCACAGGTGTATGTTCTGAATCCTCCCGCGGGTAGAGCGACCGGAGTTGCTTCAGGACACAGATAGAAGCGAAGCAAGAAATTGGTCTGGAAATCAACGAAGAGGAGGTTATCCGAAGACAGGTTGCGCTGAATCGCATCCAGAGCCTGCATCATGTTGCTGCGGCGCTGATCTTCACGCCGCATGTAAGGCCGGTGGGGCTCGCCGAAAAGCTGGCAAACCGCAACCAGGAGAACAGCGACACCCAGAGCCGGAAACAAGCGCCGGCGGTTAAGCCGGGATATCGAGAGGCTGACTCCTGCGACGGCAAAAGGAATTAGAAAAGCCGAGTGGCGCGTACCGCCGTAGGGATATAAATCCACAATCGCGGCGGCTGCGTTGATAACGAAAGGAAGCATCAGCAACAAGGCGAGCTGGCGCGGGGTTGCCGCCGGGCGCTCCGGCGCTCGGCTCGTGATCGCATCCGCCTCATTCAGCTCTGTCTCGGCCAGCAGTATCACGATACCGGCAACGAAAAGAAGACCGGCAAGGTCCCCGACCACTAGTTGCCCAAACGTATATTGCAGCACTCCGAAAGTCCGGGCGAAGATGAATCCCACTAGGTGATCGCTTCCGCGATGAAAATAGGAATTGGCCAGCAAGGCTTGCATGTGCTGAGCGGAAGTCCCGCCTTGCAACTTCGAAATCTGGACGCGATAAAGAAAGCCGAAGAGACCCAGCGCACCGGCCTGACCCACAATCCAGATGGCAAGGACTTGCCGTGAAGGGCGGGCGGTCGCCAGCCGCCATAATGAATATGTTCCCACCGCGCCAGCAAACAGGAGCGCGGAGAAATGAGTCAGCATGGCGAGATACAAAAAGAGGAAAAAGGCAATCATCTTGCCCGCCGAGTTTTCATCCAGTGCCAGTTCCAGCATGTACGCCGCAGCCATGATGAAGCAGAGCAGCAGCGAGTACTGGCGAATTTCGGACGATAGCTCCACAAATACCGGCAGTGCGCTGACCAGCAGGAAGCCGACCCAGCCGACAACAGGGCCAAGTACCCGGCTGAGCCAGCGGAAGAATATCCAGCAGAAAATCGTGCCTGCGATGACGGACGGCAAGCGAAGAAACAACTCTGAGGTTCCCAACCTCCGCCACACTTGCAGGAGCAAAATCAGCAGCGGAGGATGAGCCAGATCAAGACTCGCCCGGTACGCATCAGCCAGCGTAGGTTTGTTGGCGGCCAGGAAGTGCATGGCTTCATCGAGATTGAGAAAGGTCCCGGAGGCTCTCCAGAGTCGGAGAAAAAATGCCAGCAGCAGCACGAACCCGGCGGC
Source organism: Terriglobia bacterium (assembly GCA_963822555.1). Classification (GTDB taxonomy): domain Bacteria; phylum Acidobacteriota; class Terriglobia; order Terriglobales; family Acidobacteriaceae; genus JAIQFF01. The sequence goes on along the minus strand of CAWGHY010000001.1, from coordinate 559,133 downwards.
GATATTCGAGACAGACCGGAACTGATTTTCCAGGCGGTCCCGCCGGATCGAGGTTGTGGGACTTTCCGTCATCGTCGTTCGGGGCAAGCAGGCAATGATACGCGGACGCGCCAGCCCTACTGAAGTTAAGGCAGGCGCACCCGGCTATTGGTACTATTGAGTCAGTGCAGGGATTGTCATTCCGAAGCGCGGTCGGTTCGCGCGAGGAATCTGCTGTTTTGGCGCCAAAGCAGATTCCTCACCGATAAATCGGTTCGGAATGACAATGGGTAACAGTAATTAGGTTCACGAGAATGACCGACTACCCCCCCTCCCCTCTTCCTTGACACCCCTGCTCACGCCCTTTATTCTTTAAGCTACTTCCTGGAGAACTTGCTCTTCAGAGCGTGCTTCCGCGGGTCTTCGCGGTACGATTTAGCAGCGCGGGGGGTGCCTGATGTTCATCGAAATCCACGAACTTGAGCTGCATCCCATTGATTTCGAAGAGGAAATTCGCCCGGGTGTGCTCGACCTGGGCGAAGACTTGCGGCAGGTGGAAGCGCTCCACACCGCTGGCCGGGCTCAACTGGTGGAAGAGCAGCACGGCAAGCATAAGGTAATCAAAGACATACGGCTCGCAGGAAGTCTTAAGACGCGCGTCGAGTTAGCCTGTGCGCGCTGCCTTGAGCCGGTGTTGCAGGACGTGGCCCACAACTTTGATTTGCTATATCGTCCGCAAGGGACGGACGCTGGCCGGGAAGAGATTTCGGTCACGACCGCCGAGGCTGAGGTCAGCTACTATCAAGGTGAGGGGTTGCAGCTGGAAGACGTGCTGCAAGAGCAGGTGCTGTTGGCTCTTCCCTTTAAGGTAATTTGTCGCGATGACTGCAAAGGTCTTTGCCCGCATTGTGGCAAGAACCTGAACGTTGAAAAATGCGCCTGCGCTGAGCCGTTGGAAGACCCGCGCTGGTCGGCGCTAAAAGATATTCGCGGCAAACTGGATCACTGATTTCAGAGATTACCGATTTCACTGATCTTCGTATTTGAAGATCCGCAGAATTCAAGCTCGAAGAAGAATAACCGAGGAACCGAATGCCAAATCCAAAACGGCGACACTCCAAACGACGCACCAGCATCCGTCGCGCGCACGACGCACTGAAAAGCCACTCGCTTTCCGAGTGCCCCAACTGCCATGAGCGCAAGATGCCGCACCGCGCCTGCCCCAAGTGCGGACACTACAAGGGCCGCGAAGTCCTGGACGTCAAAGAAGCCAGCTAGCCTGAACTCTCCATGCCAAGCGTCATAGCGTTGGACGCGATGGGCTCGGACCGGGCGCCGAAACCTGAAATCGAAGGTGCGATTCAGGCCGCCCGGCACCACGGCGTTCACGTCCTACTCGTTGGAAACGAAGTCGAGTTGCGGGCGCAGCTCGCTGCCTACCCGGCCGCCACCGGGCTGCCGATTGAAATTGTCCATGCCAGCGAAGTCATCACCATGGATGACAAGGCCGTGCAGGCTGTCCGCTCCAAGCGCGACTCGTCCATTCACGTTGGCGCGCGACTCGTGCGCGAGGGCCGCGCCGCCGGCTTCGTGACCGCAGGCAACACCGGCGCGGCGATGGCCACGGCGAAGATGGTGTTCGGGGGAATCCCCGGCGTTGATCGTCCCGCACTGGCGGCGGTTTTCCCCACGGCTGTGACCACGGTCGCCATCCTGCTCGATGTCGGCGCCAACGTCGATTGCAAACCTGAGAACCTGGAACAGTTCGCGGTGATGGGCGAAATCTACTTTCGCAGCATGTTTGGCACCCGGCGTCCGCGAGTGGGACTGCTTTCGATCGGCGAAGAAGAAAGCAAGGGCAACGAGCTGACCCGCGAGGCTTTCCAGCTGTTGAAGCAGTTGCCGTTGAATTTTATCGGCAATGTGGAGGGGCGCGACATCTACAGCGGCAAGGTCGATGTAATCGTCGCCGACGGCTTCGTGGGCAACGTTGCACTGAAAACGTCAGAAGGCGTCGCCAACCTGGTGCGCGCCACACTTAAAGAAACTTTGAAGGCCACGATTACGCGCCAAGTGGGATATCTGCTGTCGCGCAGCGCCTTCGCCGATTTCAAAAAACGTCTCGACCACACGGAATATGGCGGTGCTCCGCTGCTCGGGGTGCGCGGGGTTTGTTTCATTACGCACGGATCGTCGAACATGAACGCAATCAAGAATGCGCTGCGGGTCGCCGCCGAATTTGCCGAGCGCAATATCAATGACAAGATCGCGAAAGAAGTAGCGGGGCTAAGGCCCCCGGTGCCGATAAGCACCTAGCACGAACCACGTAGACCCGAACGCCCTCGTCCGGACGGGTGAGCGAAGCTCGCCAGGGGTTTTTGGGCTTGAATGCTCGAGTCGTTAGCCGGGCTTCGCTCGGCCGGACGGACGAGGGCGTCCGCCCCTACGCAAAGCAAACATCTATGACCACATTGCAATCTTTCGCGTTTCTCTTTCCCGGGCAGGGCTCCCAAGCTGTCGGCATGGGAAAGGAACTGGCCGAGAAATATCCCGCCGCCCGGCAGACGTTCGAAGAGGCTGATGAAGCTCTCGGCTACAAACTCTCACATCTATGTTTCGAGGGGCCGGAAGAAAAATTGCGGCTGACTGAAATCACGCAGCCGGCAATTCTGACTACTTCGGTCGCCGCTCTGCGGGTCCTGCAAGGGAAGGGCGTGAAACCGGCCTTTGTCGCCGGACATAGCCTGGGCGAATACTCTGCCCATGTTGCCGCCGGTACCATCAGTTTTCCAGACGCTGTCCGCACCGTGCGCAACCGCGGCAAATATATGCAAGAGGCAGTTCCCGTGGGCGTCGGCGCGATGGCCGCGATTCTGGGAATGGACCTGGAGAAAGTTACAGCGGTATGCGCGGATGCGGCTCAGGGCGAAGTTTGCGAACCCGCGAACATCAACTCCGCAGAACAGATTGTCATCTCTGGCCACGCCGCAGCGGTGGAGCGTGCCACCAAATTGGCCGGGGAACGTGGGGCCAAGCGCGCGATTATGCTGTCGGTCAGCGCGCCCTTTCATTGTTCGCTGATGAAGCCGGCGCAGGACAGGCTGGCTGCGGATTTGCGGTCAATGAGATTTCAAAAGCCTGAGGTACCCGTCGTCTGCAACGTCGATGCGGCATTGATCGAAGACAGCGACAGCGCACGCGACGCACTGGTGCGGCAGGTTACTGGCGCAGTGAGATGGGAGCCGTCGATGCGCCTGCTGATCGGAAAAGAGGTTCAGGCCTTTGTGGAAGTGGGTCCAGGGAAAGTATTGTGCGGATTGATGCGCCAGATCAACCGATCGACAACATGCGCCAACGTTGGCGATGAAGCTTCTTTGCTGAAGACTCTGGAACAAATCACTGCGGAAAAAGTCTAGACCGATCAGCGAAACAAAAGCTCGCAAGGCGGCGGGCTCAAGGTCTTGTCGGATTTCTCCACCCACAATTGCGCATGTTCGGCGCGGTTATTGACAATGACGTCAACCACCACACCACTGGCGCCACTGGAGCAGGTACTGGCGCCGTTCACTTTGTAGTTATTGATGATCCCCCACTGTCCGCCCGTTCCCCAATCCTGAATGAACTGGTTCAGGGGATATTTCGAATACTTTTCGGGATGAGTCTTCCATTGCGGGTCGGCGTAATAAATCCCGTAGGCAGTTTCGTAGTCTTTGTTCATTAATGCGGCGAAGAACTTGTTGACCACCCGCTCTTCTGACCAATAACGGTTCGACCACACTACGGCCGTCAGAATCAGGATAACGACTACTGCAATCAGAATCCTGATCTTGCGCCGGCGCGCCGGGCCGGGATCGTAAGGTTTCGCATCCAGCAGAGTCATGATGCTCTAAGCATATTAGACTTCGGGATAGAGGTAAAAGTTCCCACTGTCATCCTGAGCGAAGTGGAAAGTTCGCTTCGCGAACTTTCTGCGGAGTCGAAGGACCCCTATAAGTGCCACAGGCGACGGCCGGGCTCGCTTCTCCCCTGCTCGGAAGCTGTTGGCGCCTAATTCCCACACGGAACACGATTGTTGCACTGGTAGGGGTCCTTCGACTGCGGAGGGCTCTTCGCAAGCGAAGAGCCCTCCTCCGCTCAGGATGACAGTGCTGGTATGGTGACGGCGCTTACAGTGTGCGCTTGAACAGCGGTGTCGCGATGCTTAACGCAACCACTGCGAATATCGACAAGTAAATGATGTCGGGCACGATCGCGGACAATCCTGCCTCTTTCAACAGGAGAGTCTTGAAACCGTGGACGGCAAAGGTGAAGGGGTCAACCTTGGCGATTCCGCGCAGCCACCAAGGGAATGCCTGGATGGGGTAGACAGCGCCGCTGGGAAAAAACAGCAGCGTGTTCAGGATTCCAAATATCGCTCGCGGCACCAGCGGGTCGTCGACGCGGACGACCAGCAGAAACATCATCGTATTCAGCGCCGCCGCTGTCAGCATGATCATCAGCAGCAAGCCCAGCGCGGTGGAGAAGCTGAAGAGCGTTCCCACTCCGGCCAGCAAACAGCCCACTACCGTGATGACCACTCCTACCATCACTGCTTTCACTACGCTGGCCGCGTTCAATCCCAGGACGAGTTCGGCTTTGGTGATGGGAGTCACCAGGTAGCCTTCATGTACGCCGCGGGCCTTGTCGTCGATGTAGAGCATGCCTCCGCCGATCATGACGGACATGAATATGGCCAGCGTGATCGACCCCGGCAAAAGGAATTTCATGTACTCGATATAGGGATATAACTCGACGATCTGCAGCACGGTTTGCTGTAAGAGACGGGGCTCCACGGTGGGATTGTTCAGTGCGTTGGTAATCTGGGTAAGCTCGTCCTCGAGAGCTCCGCTCATGAAGTTGTCACTGTTGTCGACCACCAGGGCAATCTGGGGCTGGTCTTTTTCATAGACCCGGCGCGAATACTGCGGAGGAATAATGACCGCGCCCTCCAGCTTCCCGTTGCGCACATCTTCCATCGCTTTCTTCTGGTCGGTGTAGTAGATCGGCTCGAAGGTACGCATGTTGGCGCGCACGGAGTCGAAGGCTTCGCGAATTTTCAGCGCCTGGGTGCCACCGTCCTGATCGACCAACCCCAAACGCGCATCGCGGATCTTGCCCCCGAAAGCATTGCCCAGCACGATGAGCTGCACCAGCGGGAAGATCATCGACACCATCATCAGTGCTGGAGAGCGGAAAAATTTCCGCATTTCGCGTTCGACAATTGCCAACATCCGGTTCATGGCTGCATTCCTGGTCTGGGAGGCATGACGAAGCCGTGAGCTTTCACCAGCTCGTCGCGCAACTGCCTGCCCGTGTAATGGACGAACACGTCGTCCAGGCTGGTATTTTGCACCGAGAGTGATTTCACGATCACGCCGGCGCGCACGGCAGTTTCGACCAACTCGGTGGTGGTGCGCGATCCGTCGCCGGTGAGTACGCGGTACATTCCTGCACCCTCATGCTGCACCGAGGTGACGCCATTGAGTTGATGCAAAGTCTTCTCCCAGTCCGCGGGAGCGTTGTCGAATTGCGCTTCAATCACGTTAGAGCCGGGCACGCTGGCCTTCAGCGCGGGCGGTGCATCGAGCGCGACCAGTTTGCCGTGGTCCACGATGGCGATGCGGTCACACAGGCGGTCGGCCTCGTCCATGTAATGCGTGGTGATCAGGATCGTGAGCTGGCGGTGGGATTTGATGTTGGTAAGCATCTCCCACACCGCGACCCGCGAGACTGGATCCAAGCCGGTCGTGGGCTCATCCAGAAAAAATATTCGCGGACTGTGTACCAAGCCCCGCGCAATCTCTAGCCGTCGCCGCATGCCTCCCGAAAGCGTTTTGGTTTGCGCCCCGCGCCACTTGGTCAGGTCCACGAGCTCGAGTAATTCATCGATCGCGGCTTTTCGTTTTTGTGCGGGTACATCGTAGAGCTTGGCGTAAATGTTCAGGTTCTCTTCGACCGTTAGGTCAAGATCGCTGGTCAGCGCCTGCGGAATCACGCCAATGGCCCGGCGAACGTCATCGGGGTCCGTGCTCACATCATGTCCTGCAATGCGAGCAGAGCCAGCAGTGATCGGAATGAGGGTAGTCATCATCCGAATCAGCGTGGATTTTCCTGCGCCGTTGGGACCGAGCAGCCCGAAGATTTCTTCTTCCTTCACGTTGAAGGAAACGTCATCGACCGCAGTGAAGTCGCCATACTTTTTGACGATATGGTCCACTTCAATGGCGTTGCCGGGGTTGATCGGCTTGGCGCGCCCGTCCACTGCAGCCTCGCGTGCGCCGGATGCGCCATTAGGTTTGAAGTCAGCTACCATCTGATTTTCACTCACTGCTTTCTTACTCTTTGGCCACGCCTGCGCCCGGGTTCGCCGCCGAAGCTCTCAACTGATCCGGCGAAACCAGAACTTCGGCGGTCATGCCGGGAACGTATTCGTCTTTAGGATTGTCCAACCGAACCTTGAGCACGATCGTCCTGATGTCGCGCTTGCGCCGGCTTACATCGCGCTGCGTGGCGAAATCAGCCTCGGGGGCTTTGAAAAATACCTTGCCGGAAGTAAGCGTGCCGCCGGGCAGACGAATGCGCAGCGTGTCTCCCAAACCGATGTGGTCAGAATCTGTTTCCGGAATCGCTGCCCGCACCCAGGTATCGCTGAAATCGACCAGAGTGATAATGGGCTGCCCCTGGGTGAGGACTTCACCCTCGCGGGCGGCCCGCACCGAAACGGTGCCGCTCACAGGCGCGTAAATTTTGGTATAGCCAAGGCGAACTTCGGCTTCCTTGAGCTGGGCCTCGGCGTTAGCCAGTTGCCCGCGCGTCGATTGCACGGTGCTGGAAGCTGCCTGCGCCTGATTGGTGTTGGCCAGAGACGTGTTGAGATCGGCTTCGGCCGCGCTCACCTGGTCTTTCAAGGACTGCACCGTCGCCAACTGCGCCTTCAGATTGCTTTCCGCCTGCACCCGGTCCTGATCCGATGCGACGCCCTGTTTGGCCAATTCAATCGTGCGGCGGCTGTCGCTCTCGGTCCGCTGCAACGTGGCTTCCGCCTGCAATAACTGGGCACGAGCCGCTTGCAGTTTCGACTGCGAGTTCACGACGTTGCTCGAGGTCGAACCGCGGGTCGCGACGCTGGTGGCCTGGGTCGCCGAGACCTGCGATCGCAGGCTGTCGATCATGGCGGCGGCGGCGCGCGCCTCAGCTTCCAGTTCCGAGGGGTCGAGTATCGCGATCAGGTCACCCTGCTTGACCTGGGTGCCTTCGTCAACCAGCAACTTGGCAATGCGGCCTTGTATCTGCGGACTGACGATGACCTGGTTGGCATCTACGGTGCCGATCAGCACCAGGTCGTTGGAGCGCGGCGTCGAGATGAAGTAATAGGCCGTAGCAGCAATCACAATGACCGCAAGAATGATGAGAAATCGGTTGCGCGCGTTCAATTTCGCTCTCCTTTCGAAGACGTTCCCGGGAGGAACAGTGCGGCCGAGATGAAATCGATAACGGCGGCCCTGCGGGCGGCCACCAACTTCGGCGCCAGGGGGTCGATCCCTTTAACCATGCGCAGAACCGGCGCGTTGGTGAAATGAAAGACGATGATGGCGATCATGGAGGGCACAAAGTGCATGGGATCCACGGGGCGGAATTCGCCTGCCGCCTGGCCTTCCTCGATCACGGCCGAAACTTTGCCGAACAGGGGGACGAAGTATTGCTTGGCAATGCGCTGCAGATGCGATGCTTTGCCGCGGGCCGCATGCATCATTTCGCTCTGCGTGATTCTGGGGTAAAGAGGATGACTGGCGATGTAGTCGAAGTGCGCGCCCACGTAGGCCAGCAATTTCTCCCGGGGCGGCAGATCGCTGGAGAGCGCCTCGTGAACGCTTTCCTTCAGGCCGCCAAAGACTTGATCCAGGACGGCGCCGTAAAGCGTTTCCTTGTCCTTGAAGTAGTAATAGAGCAGGGCCTTGTTGACGCCGGCGGCGTGCGCGATGGCATCGGTTCGAGCCCCAGCCACGCCTTCGCGGGAAAATTCGCGTACCGCGGCTTGAAGAATGGCTGCCCGACTCTCTTCGGGACGTCCCCGGGAGCCCAGACGCGGTTTGGATAATGTAGCCTTCATACTTGCCTCGCCTTAATTAACCAGTTAGTTAGATACTACACCGCCCCGGAGCGATGCACAATACATTTATAGACCTGTAACATATACAATCGAGAAGGTTTAGATTGGCCAGGAGAACCATGAAATACCGCAAGCTCGGCCGCACCGGCTTTGAAGTCAGCGAGATGGCACACGGACTGTGGGGGATGAGCGGTTGGAGCGGCTCCGAGGATCGTGAGTCGCTGGAAGCTCTGCAACTGGCCACCGATCTGGGTTGCAATTTCTTCGATACCGCCTGGGCCTACGGCGAGGGCAAGAGCGACGGTCTGCTCGGCCAAATCCTGTCGAGGAATCCTTCTCCCCCCAATCCCAGCAAGCGTTTGTTCGCGGCATCCAAGATCCCACCCATGAATCGAAAGTGGCCGGCGCGGGCTTCATACAAATATCAGGATGTATTTCCGGCGGACCACGTTTTCAAACACGCCGATATGATCCGGGGAAAGCTGCAGACCGACTCCATCGACCTGCTGCAATTTCATGTTTGGGACGACAGTTGGACGGCTCAACCGGAATTTCGCAGCACGGTCGAGAAGCTCAAGCGTGATGGAATCATCCATCACTTCGGTCTCAGCCTCAATCGCTGGGAACCGGAAAATGGTCTCAAGGCGTTGCGCACCGGCCTGGTGGATGCAGTGCAGGTGATCCACAACATTTTCGATCAGGCGCCCGAGGACAAGCTTTTTCCGGTTTGCCAGGAACTCAATATCGGCGTAATCGCCCGCGTGCCGCTCGATGAAGGCAGCCTGGGCGGAAAGATGACGCTGGAGACGAAGTTCCCCAAAGGCGACTGGCGCGCGATGTACTTCGGCCCGAAGAACCTTCCGCCCACGATCGAAAGAGTGGAGAAATTAAAAACTGTGCTGCCGGCAGGTCTCACGCTGCCGCAGATGGCGCTACGCTACATCCTCTCGTTTCCGGCGGTGAGCACGATTATTGTCGGAATGAGGAAGCCCGAGCATGTGCGGCAAAATATTGCGGCCAGCGATGCCGGGCCGCTGGATGCGGCGCTGCTGCGTACATTGAAAAAGCATCGATGGGATCGCAAGCCCGAACCTTGGGCGGATTAATCGGTCCAACAATTAGTCAGAGCTCAGCTCAAGAATGGCGGTCAATGAGTGTAATCGCGATATTTCAACAGTTATGCGACCGCGCTAGTCTGAAGTTGGGGCTTCTCGTCTGACCGCGGCCTCGCGATATTCATGGCTGCTGCGATGTAGGAGGCAGTTCATTCCAGCCCTCATTCACGCCTTCGCTCACAACTCTCAGTTTTTCTTCCTTGCCTTCGGCAGTCAACAGGCGAGCGCGGCCTTTTTCTACGCGGAAACGAATCAAATCACCAATCTCGATCTTCTTCTTCCCGCCACATTCACTGGCCGAGTGAATGTGAAATCCGTCCATCCAATAGGGGCATTCCAGGACGAAAACTCGGTCAGGCGTTTTTACCGTGTAGGTTCGACGTCGATGAGTAACGACGGGAGTGCTTCCTCCACCCACGGCAGTGCTTCCTCCACCCGTTGTCTCCTGACTCGTTCCCAGCGCGATAACAGTCCCCTGTATCGGGTATTCTTTGCCACCTGCAAGAACTACGGTTGGGAAGGCTATGAAACCAAGAAGCAGCAGGTGCACTCCCAAGTACGCGAAACCCACTGCCGTATCCTTCTTCATCGGTGACCTCCTAGCGCGCTTGCCGTCATTTCCTAATCCAGGCTCACAAATAGCAATTATGCCTGAACGCCAACTGTCGTTAACGGGCGATTAGACTCACGATCAGGTTTACTGGTGGGCGACGCGATTTTTCGCCACCGACCGCAGAAGGTTCCATTTTGTCTATTACTCGCCCAGAACCTGACTGGACTATTTACGCCAAATGGGTGCACGGAACCGAGATAAACTATCGACGCTCCTATGACCACGCCCAAGACTAACGTTCGCATCGCGATGTTGGGATCCGGTTTCGTCGCGGGCTTTTACATGCAGGGTCTGGCTAATGTTGCAGGCCAGGAGGTTGTCGCGAATTATTCCAGGAAGAAACACCGCGCCAGAAAGTTCGCCGAGGAATGGTCAATTCCTGAACCAACGACACAGCTCGACAAACTTATTGCGCGGGACGATATCGATCTCTACGTCATCGCGGTTCCGAACGAAGAGCATCTGCCGGTTTCTTTGGCGCTTTCGCGCGCCAGGCAAAATCAGGTATGCACGAAACCTCTGGCGCGCACGCCGCAGGAGGCGTACGCCATGCTCAAGGCTGCCAGGCGTTCCCGCGCTCTGCACGGCTATGCCGAAACCGAGGTCTTTTCTCCCTGCGTCGTGAAAGCCCATCAGATCGTCGCAAAAGGTGGAGTGGGGAAGGTGCTCTGGGTACGTTCCAGAGAGTCTCACGGAGGCCCGCATAGCCCCCACTTTTGGGATGCAGAAAAAACCGGCGGCGGGGCCATGCAGGATCTTGCTTGCCACTGCATCTCTTCGGCACGTTTGTTTTTTGGCAAAGACGATGCCATCGTCGAAGTAATGGCGTGGGGAGGCCGCCTGGTTCACAAGAACATTAATTGTGAAGACAATGCACTATTGCTTCTCAAGTTCGCCAGCGGCGGAATCGGCCATTGCGAACTCTCGTGGACGACCAAGGGCGGGCTTGATCTACGAAACGAGATCCATGGTTCCGAAGGCTCCATCTTCACAGACGTCACCCGAGGTACGCCTATTTCCGCTTTCACAACCCGGTCCGCGGGTTACGTGGTCGAGAAAGCTGAAATCGATTTTGGCTGGACTCGGCCATTGCCCGAAGAAGCGTTTGCCTATGGCTATCAGGCGGAAATGCGCCATTTCGTCGAATGCGTTCGGGATGGAACCAGTCCTCGCGAGACCTATGAAGACGGCTACGTAGTGAATTGTGTTTTGGCTGCCGGTTATCAGTCGATGCGCTCCGGCCGTTGGACCCGAGTGAAATACAGGACGTAGCCAGAGGGATTGCAGAACCACCCTGCCAAGTGTCGCGATCTGCCCTGATTTCTAACTACTTGTCATCCTGAGCAGAGTTGAACGTTTCGCTTGCGGAACGTTCGGCGGAGTCGAAGGACCCCTACCGTAAGTAGAACTGCCGTGGCCGTGGCCGTGCCCGGCATCCGCATCAGCATTCACATGACGAACCGCAACATCCCTGGATCCCAGCACCCGATTTTCTTATAGGGGTCCTTGGACTGCGCGGCGGCTTCGCTGTGCGAAGCGCCACTCCGCTCAGGATGACAACTTAACGCGCGCCGCCGGCGATGGAAGGCACCAGCAGGACTTCGTCTCCGTCCTGAAACGCGTACTTGTTTCCGCCCAGGAAGCGGATGTCTTCTTCATTTACGTACACATTCAGGAAACGGCGAATTTCTCCGGCCTCGTCCCGCAGATGCGACTTGAGATCGGGGAATTGCTGATCGAGGGCGGCAAACAATTCCCCAAGGTTGGCCGCTGAGCATGTAACTTTCGCGTTGCCCGCAGTCAGCCGCCGCAGGGCGGTGGGAATTTGAACTGTGATGTTCATCTAAACCTCGACCGTTTCCGGAACATCCTTCGGCGGCGCGTTCAGGATTCGCTCCATGTGCCTTTCGAACTCGGCGACCTTGGGCGCAATCGGTTCCTCGGCTTCGTATTTTCCGGCGAGCGCGTCCGTGGTTTTCAAGCCGTTGCCAGTGATGCAGAGCACCGTAGTCTCGTCGGGCGAAATTCGCCTCTGGTTGTAAAGCTTGCGGGCCGTACCGACCGTCACGCCGCCTGCGGTCTCGGTGAAAACGCCTTCCGTCTCTGCCAGCAACTGGATGCACTCGACCAGTTCAGGGTCGGAAACATCCTCCGACCAGCCGCCGCTTTGGGTGATTACCTTGATCGCGTAGTGCCCGTCGGCGGGATTGCCGATTGCCAGCGACCGCGCGATAGTCGACGGTTTCTGCGGATCGATGTCGACATTCCCAGCTTTCACGGCGGTTGAAATCGGCGAGCAGCCGGTAGCTTGCGCTCCGAAATATTTCACCGGCTTGGCTTCGACCAGTCCCAGGTGAATAAGTTCTTCGAATGCTTTCTTGATTTTTATGATCAACGATCCGCCAGCCATTGGACATACGACGTTATCCGGCAGACGCCAGCCCAGCTGTTCAGCGATTTCAAAGCCAACCGTCTTCGAGCCTTCCGCGTAATAGGGGCGCAGGTTCACGTTGACGAAGCCCCAGTTGCGTTCGTCGGCAATCTGGGAGCACAGGCGATTGACCTGATCGTAGCTTCCTAAAATTCGGATAAGCTGCGCACCGAAAACTTGTGTGCCCAGAATCTTGGCGGGCTCGAGATCGGCGGGAATAAAGATCACGGCTTTGAATCCGTTGCGGGCGGCTTGCGCCGCAACTGAGTTGGCCAAATTTCCCGTGGACGAGCACGAGACGGTATCGAATCCAAATTCGCGGGCCTGGGCCAAAGCCACTGCGACGACGCGGTCCTTGAAGCTAAGGGAGGGCTGGCAAACCGCGTCGTTTTTCAGAAAGAGACGCTTCGCGCCCAGCTTTTGAGCCAGACGCGGCGCCTCGAGCAGTGGGGTAAATCCGGCTGGAACCGTGGGCTGATAATTCGACGGCAGAGGCAGCAGATCGCGGTAACGCCACATGCTGGCCGGGCCCTGGGCAATCCGTTCACGGGTAAATGTCGGCCGCGCGGCTTCGTAATCGTAGAAAACTTCGAGGGGAGAGAAACAATCGTCGCAGATGGAACGGGGCTGGTTTCCCCAACTCTTGCCGCATTCGCGACAGCGCAATTCGTATGTCATGAGCCACTCGCTTTGGAGTGGCGGCGGGACGAGCCGTTCTGCAAGTGCCCTAAAAGCGAAATCCTCTTTCCCTGACGAATGAGGAAAAGAGGAACGAGATGCTGGAAATTCGGCACCCCGAATCTCATGTTCCCCCTGTGTAGGGCGAGAGTTGACACCGGGCGACCAGAAAATAAATTCTGATCCGGTTGTCGTGGCTTCGTAGGGCTCGTCCCTCAGCCACTCTGCATGAAATCCAAGGTCTGCTCCGTAGAGCAAACTTGATAAATGGTAGCGGGGGAGGCGGGGGTACGTCAAGGGGGCCCTTGTCATCCTGAGCGAGGAGGATCGTCCGCTCGCGGACGATCACGACGAGTCGAAGGACCCCTATAAGCGGGAGGCGGCCTGAATATTGGGAGTTTCTACCGCTTTGAGAATGATGCAGGAAAACCTGGCCGGTTGCGACCATAGGGGTCCTTGCGCGCTCAGGATGACACCACAAAAAGTCAGGGTCTGGCGCTGGTCCTGGCCGGGAACCGGTAACCCGTAAGCGTCTTGACCCAAGGATGACGGCAGAGCATAATTGGGCTCTTGCAAGACTATGGTTTTCCGGGCGAAAACCGTGTCCCTACCCCCGGCAAGAGAAGCTCTCTGAATTCCCGCAACCCCTAGGGAGATTTACACATGAGCGACGAAACCAGCAAGCGAGTCGGCGACTACGAAATTCTTAAAGAGTTGGGCGCCGGAGGTATGGGCAAGGTCTATCAGGTTCGCAACGTCATTACTGACCGGATTGAGGCGATGAAGGTTCTGCTGCCCGACCTGGCCTCAACGCCGGATCTGGCCGCCCGCTTTCTGCGCGAGGTCAAACTCACGGCGAGCCTCGATCATCCCAATATTTGCGCGCTTCGAACCGCCTTCTCGAACGACAACCGCTTGTACATGGTGATGGAGTACGTCGAAGGCACCACTATGGCCACCAAGCTGGATATGGGGCCGCTCTCGGTGAACGACGCGGTCAAATACATCGGCCAGGTCCTGAGCGCGGTCAGCTATGCGCACCAGCGCCACATCATTCACCGCGACATCAAGCCCGCGAACATGATGTTGACCACGCAGGGCGTGATCAAGCTCATGGATTTCGGCATCGCGCGATCGGGGGATGAGCGCGGGTTGACCATGACCGGCACCACGCTGGGCTCGATCGGTTACATGTCGCCTGAACAGGTAAAGGGCGATCCGGTGGACGCGCGCTCCGACTTGTATTCGGTCGGTATCGTTCTCTACGAGTTCGTGACGGGCCGGAGGCCTTTCCTGGCCAACAGCGAGTATTCGATCATGGCCGCGCACTTGAACCAGGCGCCCAAGCCGCCTCTCGAACTGAATCCCGGACTGCCTGCGGCGCTGAACGAAATTATTCTGATGGCAATTGCCAAAGACGCGGCGAAACGCTTCCAGACCGCGGAGGCGTTCGCGAATGCCTTGAGCACGGTGCCCGCGTCCTCGGCAGTGGCGCCGACGGTTCCCCGGACTCCGCTGGCCGGGCCAACCGGAGGCAGCACCGAGCGGCCCGCCGGTTTCTGGGAAGCTTCGCCGACCATGGAAAGGCCGAGCGGCCCGCGCACGCCGGTTCCATCGGAAACGCCGGTTGCGGCGACCATGCCCTTCGCCAGTCCTTTACCGCCGACGACGCCGATGGCGGCCCCGAATACGATGCCCGTCACCTCTCCGATGGCGCCTCCAACGCCGATGGCGCCGACGGCTCCGCTGGCGCAGGCACAACAGGCAGCCGCTATGCCTCCGGCGCAAGCAACACCGCTCCCGATGCCCCCGCCGGCAGCGGGGAGCGGTCATCGCGGCTTGTACATGACACTGGGAGCGATGATCGTGCTGGCGGTTCTGGTGGTTGCCGGAATTTATGTGCCGCGAATCAGCAAGACCAACGCCAAGGCTCCCGATACTTCGGGAATGGCAGCCCCGGATAACACGTCCCAGGCCGCCGCGCAGCCCACGCAATCAACCGCTCCGGGCGCCGGCATTACCAACCCGAGTTCGACGGCACAGCCAGGTGCGCCGGTTGCCACGACTGCCTCGGTAGACACATCGAGCGCGATGACCCCGCCACAGGCTCCGCCAGCGGTGACGCCGGCGCCAAAGGATGTGGCTCCGCCCAAGGCCAGCCATCCCGCGAAAAGGCTTGCGGCCCAGAACAACGGCATGGCCGGCAACTCCGCCATGTCCCAGCAGAGTGACAGCGCAATGGCCGCACCGGCCGCAGGCGATTCCGCTAACTTCGACGAATTGGAAACCCAGGTTGATCAGCTTTCAAACCGAGCGGCCGCGATCAACAGCAGTCTGGACCGCCTGCAACAACAGCAAAGCGCTGCCGGCTTCGGACTTCGCGGCGACATGGTTGCGAAGCAGGCCAGCATGAAGGGCAATCTGTCCAAGGCCGAAGATGCGATTCAACAACGTGACGCCGCGAGAACCAAGAAATACCTGGATCTCACGGAACGCGATGTAGACGCGCTCGAACGCTTTTTAGGACATTAGAGAAGCGGTTTCTGGTTTCTAGTTTCCAGATGCCGAAAGACGCTCTGTCATCCTGAGCCGATTCGCCAGCGAATCGGCTTGCGGAGTCGAAGGACCCCTACCGATTGCATTCACGATTTCATCTGAGTTTTTTTGCGGATTGCGGAATCGTACCGCCGGATTCCGATTCAGCTATAGGGGTCTTTCGACTACGTGGAAAGTTCGCGCAGCGAACTTTCCACTTCTCAGGATGACAGGGACTTATAGGTCGTAACAAGATTTCTGCGCACTTGAGCGCTCCCTGAACGATGCCGTTTCCGAATTTCAGAAAACCGGAAGCTCGAAACCAGAAACCGGAAACCAGAAACTGCTCTTTCACTTGCTGTACTGATTTCGTTTCTTCTCTTCGTGACGTTCCTGTCCTAACCGGATCAGCTGCTCGATCAGTTGGGGATAGGCCAGACCCGACGCTGCCCACAGCTTGGGATACATACTGATCGCGGTGAATCCGGGCATGGTGTTGATCTCGTTAAGATAAATTTTGCGATTTTTCGGGTCCATCAGGAAATCAACGCGCGCCAGGCCGGAACAATCCACCGCTTTGAATGCGTTGATGGCGAGTTGCTGGATCTTTTTGGTTTCCGCTTTGTTCAGCTTGGCGGGAATGATCAACTGCGATCCTTCATCGAGATATTTGGCGGTGTAGTCGTAGAATTCCTTGCCGGGAACGATCTCTCCGGGCACTGAAGCCGCGGGCTTGTCATTGCCCAGAACCGACACTTCGATTTCGCGGGCCTTGTGTTTCTTGCCGCCGACACCTTCTTCGATCACAATCTTGCGATCGAACTTGGCGGCTTCGTCCATCGCCGGAGCTAGCTCTTTACGCTCGCGTGCTTTAGAAATTCCCACCGACGATCCCAGGTTGGCAGGCTTCACAAACACCGGATATTTGAGTTTGCTCTCCACCAGCTTCTGGATCTTCTTCGGAGCGCTTTCCCAGTCACTGCGCAACACCGTGACGTGTTTCACAATGGGCAGTCCCGCGGCAACGAACAAAGACTTCATGACGTCTTTGTCCATACCGGCGGCCGAGCCGAGCACGCCCGCACCTACATAAGCAATGTCCGCCAGTTCGAACAATCCCTGGATGGTTCCGTCTTCTCCGAAGGTACCGTGCAGCACGGGAAAGATGACGTCTACATTGATGGCGCGGTCGCTGGCCCGGCGGGTCAGCGCTGCCGTCTGGAAGGGCGCCAGAGAGCCGCCCGGGCGTTGGGGTTCGGGCGGGACCACCACAGCCTGCCCGGTGGCCAGAACTGCCGCCCCGGGTGTCGCCTCGGGGTCTCCGGCCCGGAGATGGGATGGTGCGGAATCAGCCTGCGCCTTTCCCTGCAACAACAGTTCCGCGTCTCCTGCGGTCAGCCACCGGCCTTCCTTGGTGATGCCGATGGGCACGACCTCGAACTTATTCTTGTCTATGGCGTTAAGGACCGAGGCGGCCGAAAGCAGGGATACTTCGTGCTCTCCGCTGCGCCCCCCGAACAGGATGCCGATACGTAGTTTCTTCATAAGTTTATGGCTTGCGAAGACCTCCCCATTCTTGCACAATGTCATACTGGCTGGGTTGTCAAGGGCTGCACCCAAGATAGCCTCGGCGACCTGACCGATAAGTATGGTCCTGTCTTGATTTCTTTTGGGGAGAATCACTATGCAAAGGACAATCGCGTTAGTGACGCTGTCGTGGCTTCTTTTGACCGGCTTGGGCACTGCCCAAAAGAAAACGAAAACACCAGCACCGGCTCCTGCACCTGCACCCGCTGAGGAACCGGCCCCGGCGCCAGCACCGGTAGTTGCAGCGCCCGCTGCCCCAGCCGTCCCCGCTCCCCCGCGCAAGAAGCGCGTGGCGGTTATGGATTTCGACTATGCTACGGTGCATAGCGGCATATCCGCACTATTTGGCCAGGACGTGGACGTGGGCAAAGGAATCACCGACCTGATGGTGACCAATCTGGTGAAAGACGGCAGCTATTCGGTGATCGAGCGCAAGGCGCTGGACAAGATCATGACGGAGCAGAATTTTTCCAACAGCGACCGCGCCAATCCTACCTCCGCGGCCAAACTGGGAAAATTGCTGGGTGTGGATGCGATCATCGTGGGCAGCATCACGCAATTCGGCAATGAGACGAAAAACACGAACATCGGCGGCGCCGCCGGCGGTTTTGTGCCTTTTGGCTTGGGCAATGTCGGAAAAAAGAAGTCCAAAGCTATCGTGGCGATCACAGCCCGCCTGGTGGATGTAGATACCGGAGAGATTGTGGGCGTGGCCGAAGGCAAAGGCGAATCGTCGCGGGAGAGCACCACCTTGCTGGGTGCAGGGGCGGGCTCAAAGGGATTCGGCGCCGGCAACGTCGACTTCTCCAGCAGCGACTTCCAGAACACGATCCTCGGGGAAGCGGTGAAAGCTGCGGTGCTGCAGACCAGCACCGAAGTGATCGCTGACAAGGACAAATTGGTGACGCGTACTGTCATGGTTGACGGACTCGTGGCCGCGGTGGATTCGGGGCAGATCGTTCTGAACGTGGGATCAAAAGCCGGCGTCAAGGTTGGCGATCAGCTGACCGTGGAACGGGTATCCAAGATCATCAAGGATCCGGAAACCGGCAAAGTGATCCGGCGCATGGCCACCGCGATTGGCGTAATTCGTGTCACCGATGTTGATGACATTTCCGCGGTTGCGACCGCGGTTTCGGGAACCGGCTTCAAGATCGGCGATGAGGTAAAAACGGTCACGCAGTAATCGTACGGTTTAGCAATCGAGCCCAGGGCGCCAGCCTTGGGCTTTTTATTGTGCGGTGACCGAAACCTGCCCTGGTTTGTCATTCCGAGCCGGCTTTATCGGCGAGGAATCTGCTTTCCTGCCGGCAGCCGAAAAAGCAGATTCCCCGCGCGAGAATCGCGCTTCGGAATGACAATTCTTTCGGAGGTTAAACTCCCGGACGCTTCCCGTGATGTGTTCTTTCTGGTTGCTAGTACCTTCCTATTATTGCTTCGCCCTCTCTCAACCCTTAGATTCCTCCGCAACCTGGGCCGGGCTCCTTGCATTTGACGGGGAGTCAAATGCGAGAGTTTGAAGACGCCGGCCACCTGGAGCGTGCGATGAAATCACGAGCAGCAGTATTCTTCCTGACACTCGCGTTCGTTCTCACCGGAGCGGCTTTGTTTGGACAGCAGGCCCAGCCAGAGAAGAAAGGTCCTCCGCCACTTCCGAAGCACAAGATCGGACCCTTTGAAATTTCCATCAACTGGCGCACTCGCGCCGAGGGCTGGAACTGGTTCCAGGGGCCGACCGGAAATAGCGACTACCCTTTGTGGGATTCGCTGCTGCGCATCGGGATCGGGCAGAACCGGGAACGCATTGACTGGTTCGCCGAATTGGAGCAACCCTCGATTCTCGGCGTTCCGAACGACGCCGTGGTGGCCGCTCCTCAAGGTCAGCTAGGCTTGGGAGGCAATTATTTCGCGGCCAACAGCAATCAGGTGAACAGCGCGAGCGTGTTCCTGAAGCAGGCATACGTCGACTTCAAGCATCTGGGACCGGCACGGCTCAAGCTGGGACGATTCGAATATTTCGACGGCACCGAAGTCAAAGCCAAGGATCCGACTCTCGCCGCCGTGGTGCAGACCAGAATTTCGAGCCGCCTGATTTCCAACTTCGCATTCGCCGCCGTGCAGCGCAGCTTTGACGGTGGCCAGTTCTCCTTGAATGGCGGGGCCAATAATTTCACTTTTTTCTCGGCGCGTCCGACTGCGGGCGTGTTCCAGGTAGGCGGAATGCCCGAACTGGACATTGAGGTTTACTACGGCGCCTTTACTCGCTCGATTGATACCGCGCACGGCGCGGCGCAGTTGCGCGTGTTCGGCCTGGGCTACGTGGACGATCGCAACACCGTGCTCAAGACCGACAATCGCAGCACTGCCGCCCGGACGGCGGACTTGAACAAGATCGAAATCGCCACCTACGGCGGCGATTACGTACAGGTGATCAATACCACCAATGCCGGGAAATTCGACTTCCTGGTCTGGGGCGTCTTTCAGGGAGGCTCATGGGGCGCGCTTACGCAACGGGCGGGCGCGTTCGTCGGGGAGGCGGGATGGCAACTACCCGTAACCCACCTCAAGCCGTGGCTGAGCGCCGGCTATTCCTACGGCAGTGGCGACGGAAATCCCAATGATTCGACTCACGGGACGTTCTTCCAGGTACTGACCACGCCGCGGCAGTATGCCCGCTTCCCCTTCTACAACATGATGAACAACGAGGATTTCTACGGCACCCTGAACCTGAAGCCAACCTCGAAGCTGGCTCTGCGCAGCGAAGCTCACGCGCTTCGCCTGGCTAACGCAGCCGATCTCTGGTACACGGGGGGAGGAGCGTTCCAGCCAAAGACGTTCGGATATACGGGACGGCCCAGCAACAAATTCCGCGGCCTGGCGAATGTCTGGGATGTCAGCGCCGACTATCAGCTCACCCGGTCCCTCAGTACCACCTTCTATTACGGCCATGCCTGGGGGGAGAGCGTGATTGCAAAGATTTATCCTAAAGATCCCAATGGGCAGCTTTTCTTCCTGGAGACGAATTTTCACTTCTGATGAAGAGGGCAGGTTGACCGCGCCGCTCAGGAGCATGCAAAGAATTGTCGTTTCGCAATCGTTGTTTCTTGTGTGATCCTCGGTCTTTGGAACTGTGGCGGCGGCTAATATAATTGGGTTATTGACTTGGAATCGACAAACTGTGATCGTGGTCAGACTTTTGGGGTAGGTTTCAGATCATAAGGAGGACGGTGATGGCGGTTTCGAATCCCGCAGTGCCTAACATTCATGCCGCTCCTGGGGCGAACGCCAGCTTCTACGAGAAGCTCAATACCCGTTGGCACGAGCGTGCCCTGCAGGTTTTTATGTTTATCGTGTTGGCGCATTGGGGCGAACATCTGGTACAGGCTTATCAGATTTATGTCATGGGGTGGCCGCGTCCTAAGGCCAACGGCATTCTGGGACTCTGGTATCCCTGGCTGATCAAGTCAGAAGCCCTGCACTACGGGTACGCCCTGGTCATGCTCATCGGCATCTGGGTCCTGCGCAAGGGTTTTACGGGACGATCTCGAACCTGGTGGACGGTGGCGCTGGTGATCCAGTTCTGGCATCATATCGAGCACTTCCTGCTGATTTACCAGGCCACAACCCATCACAACTTCTGGGGCAAGCCGGTGCCATTCAGCGTGTTGCAACTGGTGATCCCGCGCGTGGAACTGCACCTGTTCTACAACTCGATCGTGTTTATCCCGATGGTCATCGCGATGTACTACCACATGTTCCCGTCTGAGAACGAGCAGGAAAAAATGGTTTGCACCTGCGCCTGGGACCGCAAACCGTCGTGGCAGGCCGCCTGATCCAAATCCCCAACGGGGCTCCGAGCCATCGGGGCCCCGAGTCGTTAAACCATTCCGCGAATTATTCCCCTTAATTGACGGTAAAGGTCATCGCGTTGGAGGTCTCGCTCAACGTGCCGCCACTGCCGTAGACACCGCCCGATCCCGGAGTGCCCGGGTTGGTCACGGTCACCGGCACCATGCCGGGGTTAGCAATGGCCGAGGCGGGGATGGTGGCCGTAAGCTGGCCACCAGTGACGCGGGTCGTGGTTTGTTTTGTGCCGTTCCAGTTGATGACCGCATCACCGGCAAAATTGCTCCCGTTGACGGTCAAGGTGAATTGCGGGTCGCCGGAGTTGGCGGTGTTTGGCACCAGGGCCACTACAGCCGGCATAGCGCCCGGCTCAGCCGCCGGGGCGGACTTTGGGGCACTGTATCCGCATCCCAGGCAGACCAACGTCAGCAACAATCCAGAAAGTATTTTCATAATCTCCTCCCAATCGGGATTCCGCTTGGAAGTTAGCAATGAATAAGAAGGCGGGTGTCAGGCGGGTGTTATTTTGTTGTAAAAGAAATGTCTCAGACGTCGAGCCCTGTACTTGTGCTGACTTGATATTTGATGGGAAAGAACGGCGTCTGGGTGGAAAAGACTAAAGGCGGGCGGACGCTCTCACTTATAGAATCTTCTTCCCGAATGCCGACTGCGCCAACTCGACCGCCAGGTCGGCGGTGCGATTGTGTTCGTCAATCACGGGATTCACTTCGACGATTTCAAAACTAAGCATGCGGCCGTGGTCGGCGATAATCTCCATGGCCAGATGGGCTTCGCGATAGGTCGCTCCGCCGCGGACGGGAGTGCCCACGCCGGGCGCGTCTTCCGGATCGATCCAATCCATGTCGAGCGAAATGTGATAGCCGGCGGTGCCACGCCCGGCCATGCGCAGAGCTTCCTCCATAACGGTGCGCATGCCGCGCTCGTCGATATCGCGCATGGTGAAAACCCCGATGCCTGCCCGCCGGACATTTTCCTTTTCGATGGCGTCGATGTCGCGAACTCCCACCAGCACACAGTTCTCCGGCTTTACCTTGGGGGAAAAATCGAAGATGTTGGCCAGCTCTGCCGGGCCCAGGCCCATCGTGGCAGCCAGAGGCATGCCGTGGACGTTGCCGCTGGGGGAGCTATCGGGAGTATTGATATCGGTGTGCGCGTCGATCCAGATCAATCCAATTTTCTGATTTTGACGGCGATAAAACTCCGCGACTCCAGCTACAGTGCCTGCCGCCACCGAGTGGTCTCCGCCCAGCACCAGGGGAACCATTCCAGCTTCTAGGGTTTTTATCACCAACTCGGCAGCCTTGGTGCAGGTTTGGGTAATTTCCTTCAGATACTTCGCGGAAGGATCGCCTGCTTTCTTTTGCTCGGCGATAGCGACAGAAACATTTCCCGCGTCCTCCACCACGTGCCCTAGTTCCTCCAGGCGAGCCTCAAGTCCCGCCACTCGCATGGCGGACGGGCCCATGTCCACACCTCGGCGGGACTGCCCGAGATCGAGCGGAACACCAATCACGCGAATTTTTCTGGACACCATGTTGGAGGGCATAATGAATCGTCGTTGGTCGTTGGTCCTAGGCCGTTGGTCTTTGGCCAACGACCAAGGGCCAACGACCTTCTGGATCGCGTCGCGCGCGCGGCATTTGCTTACGGATACAAACGGTTCAGCATCCGCGGAAACGGAATCGTCTCCCGCACATGCTCGAGGCCGCAGATCCAGCCCACGACGCGTTCGATTCCCATACCGAAGCCGCCGTGCGGCACGCTGCCGAATTTGCGCAGGTCAAGGTACCACTTGAAAGCTTCTTCCGGAAGACCGTGTTCGTGTATGCGCTGCACCAGCAGATCGTAGGAGGCCATGCGCTGCGATCCGCCGATAATTTCTCCGTGGCCTTCCGGCGCCAGCACGTCGACGCACAACGCTACGTCGCGGCGTTGCGGATCAGGCTCCATATAAAACGCCTTCACCTTCGCAGGATACCGATGCACCATCACCGGCTTTTCGAACTGTGACGAGATGTAGGTTTCATCCGGCGACCCCAGATCGCCGCCCCACTCGAACTTATTCTCCAGCAGGCCTTTGGCGTGAGCTTCCTGCAGCATCTTGACTGCGTCGTCGTAGGTGATGCGCGGGAATGGAGCTTCCACTTTCTCCAGTTTGCTGACATCTCGTCCGATGACTTGCAGATCGCCGCGCCTCCGCTCCAGACAGCGCTTCACGATGAAGCTGATCAAACCCTCGGCCAAATCCATGAGATCGTCAAGTTCGGCATAAGCCACCTCGGGCTCGACCATCCAGAATTCCGTGAGATGCCGCCGCGTCTTGGATTTCTCCGCGCGGAAGGTAGGCCCGAACGAGTACACCTTGCCCAGGGCCATGGCGGTCGCTTCGATATAAAGCTGGCCAGACTGCGTGAGGAATGCCTGCTCATCAAAATAGTCGACGGGGAAAAGAGTCGATGTGCCTTCGCAGGCGGCGGGCGTAAGGATCGGTGGATCGGTCAGGGTAAAACCCTGCCCGTCAAAAAAATCGCGGGCCGCCTTGATGATCTCGGCGCGCACCCGCAGGATCGCTGCCTGACGCTGCGATCGCACCCACAGGTGACGATGCTCCATCAGAAATTCGACGCCGTGCTCTTTCGGCGAGATCGGGTATGGATCGCTCTCTGATACGCGTTGCAGCACCTGAACTCCGGAAACATCAAGCTCAAAGCCGCCCGGGGCGCGCTTGTCCGCCCTCACCTTGCCTTCGACGATCACGCTCGACTCCTGCGTGAGGCTCTTGACTGCGTCGAACACTTCTGGGGGCACGGCGTTTTTCGGCACTACGCCCTGAATCAATCCCGAGCCGTCGCGAAATTGCGGAAAGAGCAACTTTCCACTCTCTCGCAGGTTGTACAGCCAGCCCCGAATGGTAACGGTCTGGCTTTCGTGCTTGCCGATATCAGCGATCGTGGTTACAGGAGAGGACATAAGAGTATTGGCGAATTTAGAAATTTGGTAATTGAGTAATTGAAATGCGACCAAGACGTCCACGCGTTTTTTCAATTACTCAATTACCAAATTACCCAATTTCCAAATTTCGAAACGTTTCGCTCATTTTCTCCACCGGATTCACCTTCTCGTCCGCTTCGATTTCCAGCAACAAGGGCGGCGTATTCGGGGCTGAGCGCAGCAACTCCATCGATTCTTTCCAGTCGATGGTCCCGACTCCGGGCCACAAGTGCGAATCACGGTCTCCGGCATTGTCGTGGACGTGCGTCGAATGAATGTGGCGCTTTAGGATTTCGAAAGCCTCGGTGATCTTTCCCATCAGGTGAGCGTGGCCGATATCAAAACATACGCCCACGTCGTCGAAGTGCGTGATCTGGATAAACTCCACCAGTTTGTCCGGCGTGCTCAATTCGTTGGGAATATTTTCCAGCAGGATGCGCACGCCCAGCGGCTTGGCAAAAGCCCGCAAGTGCTCGATCGAGGTCATGGCCGCTTCGAACTTGCGGTCGTCAAACGACTCCCCACAGGTTCCTAGGTGTTGCACGAGGAAGCGAAAAGGAATCTGCTCGGCGACCTCAATGGCTCGCTTGATCTCATCCATGGCCTCAATGCGCTGGGCCCGGTCGGTCGCGGCAACATTCACCGGGGGTGCGCCAGTGCGGCCTCCTTCGTAATCGGCATACATCGGAGAATGGATGGAATGCAGCGGCACGCCACTGTTCTGGAACCAATCGGCAATCTCGCGCACATGTTGTTTGCGATTGGCATAGTCGAGGTGCTGGCGCGCTGCAAAGATCTCAATCGCCTGTGCTCCGCCACGCGCTAGTCCGTCCAGCAGACCAGGATGCAGCCGCTCTTTCACGTAAACGAGAGTGGACATCGCCTTAAGCATAGTCAGCTCTGACAAGTGTGGGGCGGACGCTCTTGTCCGCCGCTTTTGACTCGGACTTTACGATTCAGAATAAAAAACCTTCGGGCCTCTGTAGTCAAAACGGCGATCCAGTTCCAAAACTGAAAATCAACTTCAAAGGTGGCGTACAAGAGTGTCCGCCCCACAATACTTTAGAAGCCTATCGCTCTTCCATTATTGCGCTTGTCGCTTGCGCCCAAACGGTCTCCCCGCTTGGGATCGACCATGATGCACTCGCCGTCGCTCCAGTCGGGATCGCGCACATCTCCATCCATTTCCCCGAACTCGATGTGGTGTCCCATGGCTTCAAGTCCTTTGACAATCTCGGGAGGAAATCCGACCTCCACGCTGGAGACATCCGGAAGCCATTGCTGGTGGAAGCGCGGCGCGTTTACCGCTTCCTGAATGTTCATACGATAGTCGACAACTCCCATCAGGATGTTGGCCACCGTGGTAATGATCCGCGGGCCGCCGGGAGAGCCCAGCACCAGAAACAGCTTTCCATCTTTCAATACGATGGTCGGCGCCATGGCGGAGAGCGGACGCTTCCCCGGGCCAATCGCGTTGGCCGGCCCCTGGATCAGGCCGAACATATTCGGCACGCCCTGCTTGGCTGCGAAGTCGTCCATCTCATCGTTCAACAAGAAACCCAGCCCCTCGGCGGTGACGCGAGATCCAAAGTTGTCATTCAACGTGGTCGTGACTGCGACCGCATTGCCGTCGGGATCGACTACCGAATAGTGAGTCGTATGATTCGGCTCCGTCCCGGCGAAAGGCGCGTAATGCGCGGCCGCGTCCTGTTCGAGCCGGCTGAAGCTGGCCGGCCGCCGCAAATCCTTGCTGGCGCTGGCATGCGCCGGGTCGATCGATTCCCGCCACGCAGCACCATACCGCTTGTCGATAAGCTGGGCCACTGGAATCTTGGAGAAGTCGGGATCACCTAGAAATTCCGCGCGATCAAAGAACGCGCGCCGAAAGGCTTCCAGAGTCAGATGCACGGCCTGCGTCGACCGGCCATCGGATTTCCCCAGGTCGTAGCCTTCGAGAATGTTAAGGATTTCAACCAGCGTCGTCCCGCCGGACGACGGCGGCGGCGCGCTGATGACGTCATATCCGCGATACGATCCGCGCACCGCTTCGCGCTCTTTTACTTCATAGTTCGCCAGGTCGTCAGCCGTGATCAGGCCGCCGCCCTTCTGCATCGCAGCCGCCAGTTCACGCGCTATGGTCCCATGATAGAAGTCGTCAGGATTGGCCGCGATCCGTTTCAGCGTGCGCGCCAGTTCGGGCTGCTTTAGTACTTCGCCAGCTTTGTAATAATTCCCATCGCGCAGAAAGATGTGGCGCGATTCCGGAAACTCGGCCAGGTGTTTATCATCGCGCAGGTCTTTGACGTCTTCCACGGCAAGAGCAAAGCCTTCGTCCGCCAGCTTGATGGCCGGAGCCATCACCTGCGCCAGCGTCAATTTGCCGTACGTCTTTTCCGCATACGCCATACCGGCCACCGACCCCGGCACGCCGATCGCCTTATAGCCAACCGTGCTGGCGCCTGGGATGACGTTGCCATTGGCATCGAGGTACATGTTCGCGGTGGCCGCCGCCGGCGCTTTCTCGCGATAGTCAATGAAGTGCGTTTTGCCATCGGCAAAGCGAAGCAGCATGAATCCGCCACCCCCCAGATTTCCCGCCTCGGGATACACCACCGCCAGCGCAAATCCGACCGCGACGGCTGCGTCCACCGCATTGCCACCGGACTTCATGATCTGCACCCCGGCGCGTGAGGCCAAGCGGTGGACACTGGCCACCATGGCATGCGGAGCCTCAACTGGCACCAGGCGCGCTCCGAAGATCGGCGTGGCGCCGGATATCAAGAGGAGCAGAATGAATAACTTGCAGTGAGATCGCATCGTTTGGTTGGACTGCTAGAGGCTAGCCCAGTGGGAGAGTGAGAGTCAAATCATGGGGAAGAATCGTGCGGGTAAGGAATTCGCTTTTTACTTTCGCGCGCGGCGTGCTTTAGCCTTGCGGCCTTTGTTCGTTCTTGACTTCACAGCCTCGGGGCCGGCAATCCGGGCCTTTGCGGCTACCATCTGGTACGACTCCTCGATCAGCTCTTTTACGTCCGCCCAGGGCAAGACGTCCAGCCTCTCGAACGATACCCACTTGTAGCGGCCCACGTAGGGTGCCGGAACAATATCCTCATGCTCTACCAATTCCGCAAATATTTCGGGCAAGCACTTGAACATCAGGCGCGGCGGTACCGAGCTTAGCGACAACATAGCAAAGATTTTTCCGCCGACCTTGAAGCAGAGATCGTCTCCCCACTGCAGGTTTTCGGTGGCATGAGGAAAGGAGAGGCAGAAGCGGCGGATGGATTCAACACTCATTCTCGGTCGACAAAAGTACAACTCGGAAACGCCCGCGCATCGAAAAGCCAATAAACCTGTGAATGTCATCCTGAGCGTAGTAGTTGCTTCGCCTGGCGAAGCAGCTACGTAGTCGAAGGACCCCTATAACCATTACGGCAGCCCCGGCCCTATTTTTTCGCCGTACTGAGACTCGAACGCGCGTCATCGCAAATCGATAGGGGGTCCTTCGACTCCGCGAAAATGATTCGCCTGGGCGAATCATCTCACTGCGCTCAGGATGACAAGTTAGGGCCGTTCCTGGCAAGCCGGAAGGCTCGAAGTGCACTACACCTGTTCCCGCGCCTCGCCCAGGACCACGTTGACGTCCATCTTCTTTTTGCCGCGATAGATGGTGAGCCGCACGGTGTCGCCGGCCCGGTGGTTGTTCATCACCTGGCTGAGGTCTTGCTGATCCTGAACCTCTTGGCCGTCAATCGCCACGATCAGGTCGCCGCCCACCATGATCGGAATGTTTCCCAGATAGGCGCGCTCAGTGCCGCCGCGTAAGCCAGCCCGGTCAGCCGACCCACCCGCCACCACCTGCACGATCAGCAATCCGCTGTCGGCCGCCAAGCCAAGCTGGTCGGCCAGTTCCGGCGTGATCGGAATCGTGCGCACTCCGAGCGCCGGACGCCGCACCCGGCCCAGAGTCATCAGGTCATTCAATACGGCTTTGGCAGTGTTCACCGGGATGGCAAAACCGATGCCCGCACTCTGCCCTACGTTGGAAGCGATCAGGGTGTTGATGCCGATAACCTCGCCATGCCAGTTGAGCAGCGGTCCGCCGGAATTTCCGGGGTTAATGGCGGCGTCGGTCTGAATTGCTTCGTCGATCTGCAAGCCATCCGGTTCCTGCACCGGGCGGATCGAGCTGATGATGCCGCGAGTCATGGTTCCGGAAAGACCGAAGGGATTGCCGATGGCATAAACTTTTTGTCCCACCTGCAGATTGCGCGAGTCGCCGAGCACCATTGGAGTCAGGCCCGGACCTTTGATCTGGATCACCGCCAGATCGTGAGCCCGGTCAGTGCCCACGACGGTGGCTTTGTACTTCTTCCGGTTGTGCAGCGTTACTTCTACCTGGCGGGCCTCGGCAATCACGTGGTAGTTGGTCAGCACGTGGCCTTCTTTATCGATGATGAAGCCCGAGCCTTGTCCCTCCTGCGGCACCAAACCATAGAAGAAATCGAAGGTCATGGCGCGTGATGTGATGTTCACCACCGAATCAATGTTCTTGCGATAAACGCCGATATTGTTCTGCTCTTCGGCATCGAAGGGCTCGGTAGCGGCGGCCTCGGTGATCTCCACCTTATCGGGGGGACGGCCGAGCCAATTGGCGGGATGCATTGGGGTGGAGCGGTAAGTCGTGAAGTAGTAGAACGCGCCGGCAAAGATCACGGCCAGCAGGATGGGACGCAGCAGCTTCATAGGGTAGAACCTTCCCTCACTGACTCTCTGATTCTAAATCCTCCGAGTTGCAGCTGTGGGGCGGACACTCTTGTCCGCCCCACACGATTACGGTTGTGCTTCTTTTTTCAACTCGGCGTAAATTGTCCTCACCTGCTGCGCAGTCTCATCCAGCGAACCCGAGTTGTCGATCACGTAATCGGCGGCTTTGATCTTTTCTTCATCCGGCATCTGGGCCGCCATACGGCGCGTGACTTCGCGGCGGGCCACCTCCTGATCGACCTTCAGACGTTGTGCCCAACGCTCGATACGCTGCTCCGGGCGGCAGGTCACCACGATCAGACGATCGAAGCTGTCCGCCATTCCGGCCTCGAGAATCAGAGCCGCCTCCACCATCGCGATCGCATCAGGGTCGCGGGCTCCAACTTCTGCCATCCACTCCTCCTGCCGGCGAATTACCGCGGGATGAACAATCTGGTTCAGTTCCTGTACGCGAGAAGGCTGGGTAGCAGTGCCAAAGGCCAGTTCCGCCAGACGGGCCCGGTTCACACCACCGTCGGCATCCAGGATCTTAGGTCCGAAGTGATCGATGACTTTCTGGTAGACCGCGCCACCGGGTTGCATGAGCTGATGGGAGATCTGGTCGGCCTGAACCACCTGGGTGCCCAGAGCGGCGAACATTTCGCCTACCGCCGACTTGCCGACTGCGATGCCTCCGGTCAGTCCGACCTTAAGCACTGCGGGCATGCTCCGCCGCCCGGGCGGGCGTGCGCGAACCCCTCCGCATCTTTGCCGCTTTGACCGTGTTGGCCATTAACATGGCGATCGTCAGGGGACCTACGCCTCCGGGCACAGGCGTAATCGCTCCCGCCACCTCAGCTACGTTGGGATGCGCATCTCCGACCAGGGTCGAGCCTTTGGTCCGGAAGCTTTCCTCGCGCTTCGCGTTGCCCGCGAAGAGACGCTGAAACTCTGCCTGCTCGGTCACCTTGTTCATGCCCACGTCAATGACCGTGGCTCCGGGCTTCACGAAGTCGCGGGTAACCATTCCGGCGCGGCCGATAGCAGCCACGAGAATATCGGCGCGGCGGCAAACCGCGGGAAGGTCGCGTGTCTTGGAGTGGCAGACGGTGACGGTCGCGTTGCTGTTGATGAGCAGCATGGCGGTGGGCTTGCCCACAATGTCGCTGCGCCCGACCACCACCGCCTCCTGGCCTGCGACCGGAATATTGCTGCGCTTGAGGATTTCCATTACGCCCGCCGGTGTGCACGGCACCAACCCGGGACGTTGAGTGGAAAGAAAACCGACGTTGACCGGGTGGAAGCCGTCGACATCCTTGGCCGGATCCACGGCCATGAGGATCTTCTTGGAGTCGACCTGCGGCGGCAAAGGCAGTTGCACCAGGATGCCGTCAATTTCGTCACGCCGGTTAAGTTCGAGGATCAGGTCCAGCAGCTCCTGGGTGGAAATCGTCTCCGGCGGAATGAGTTTCTCGCTGTAGATTCCAACTTCCTCGCAACTTTTTACTTTCCCGCGAACGTAGATTTCAGAGGCCGGATTGTGGCCGACAAGCACGACGGCCAGTCCCGGGCGCAAGCCGGCCACAGCCATGTGGCTCACCTCAGAGGCGACCTCCGCCCGGATTTCAGCGGCGATTTTGTTGCCGTCCAGAATCGTGGCAGCCATGACCCCTCGTCCTCCGTTGAGATTCGAGCTTTATCGTAAACTATCCTGGGCAAAAGAGCTTAACCGCAAAGGCCGCGAAGAAATGCCGCAAAGATCGCGGAGATTCACTCTTAGAGTTTCTTCTTTGCGCCCTTTGCGGTCTTTGCGGCTACGCCTTTTGGCGACTCTCCCAGGGAAAAAGAGCGTAAAATCCTGCCATGATCCCTCAAGACCTGCTCGAGATTCTGGTATGTCCGGTCTGCAAGAAGCCGTTGGAGCTTAAAGCCGAAGGCCAGAGCCTGAAGTGCGCCGAGTGCCGGCGCGTCTATCCGGTGCGCGACGACATTCCGATCATGCTGGTGGACGAGGCGGTTATCGAACCTTCTTAAGCCGCACGCTCTGAAGCCATATTGTGTCAACCCTGCCCTTCCCACAACGACACAACGTGTCAAGATTGAGAATTCCCGATATGGCCCGTTCGTGCCACAAAGGCGCGCCTTCCCGACTGCCTCAAAAATTTTAGGCGGCTTGCAACTTGTCGCAGGGTAAGGGGTTTAGGAAACCAAAGCGCCGCTTCGTACGTACATAGAGAAAGTAGCCCCGATGCGGCACGAAAATTGCATGCAACGTTCACAGCTGGCAATGAGTCTAATAGAGCAGGGAAATACGGGTCGGAGGTGATAACGACCATGAAAGAACGATTCTCCAGTACCGAACTTACGGCTCTGCGAAACGATCTGTTGCAGGGAGGCCTGATCGATTCGCGCGAAGCCGCCGAACTCCTGCAAGTTTTCCTCATGGGCCGTGGCTACGGGGTATCGCCTCAAGCAGCCATGGACGCCGTGGGCCGGGTTGAGATGTCAGGGTGCTCCATGCCGGTGCTGCAGAAAGAACTGGAGAGCCTTGCTCTGGTGATGTAAGCGGTGGCCAAGAGTTTGTAAGAAATCTACGGGGACCTCAGAACCAAGCCGTTTCCCCGAGAGGTGAGTAACAAAGATGAGCCGGGCCAACCAGCCCGGCGTTTTTGTTTTAGGGCGCTTCTAGCTCCTGGCTTCTGGCCAACGCCCTCGTTGAGCTAGAAGCCAGGAGCTAGCAGCCAGAAGCGCCTTTTTTTATTCGTACCGCAAACTCTCCACCGGATCGAGCTTCGCCGCCCGGGTCGCTGGCACTGTCCCAAAGATCACGCCTACCAGCGACGAGACCAGGATGGCTACGATCGCGGACAGGCCTGAAATCGGAATCCGGTATTCCGTAAGAAAACGCACCGAGTAGGGAATGGCTAAACCGATGATCACACCCAGCAGGCCTCCGACCAGCGAAATCGTCATGGCTTCCGCCAGGAACTGAAAGCGGATTTCACGGTTGGTGGCGCCCAACGCCTTGCGGATACCGATCTCGCGAATGCGGGAACTCACCGTCGCCAGCATGATGTTCATGATCCCAATACCGCTCACCAGCAGGACCACCGCCGCCACCAACAACAAAACCAGCGTCAGGGCGTTGGCGGTCTTCTCAGCCAGCACCACCAGTTGGGTGAGATTCATCACCTGGTAGACCGACTCAGCCCGATGCCGGCTCTTAATAACCCGGCGAATCTGTTCCGTGGCAGGCTGCACCATGGAAGGATCGGCGGTCGAGAAGTAAATCTGTTTGACGTTGGGAGTGTCGGTAAAGTAGCGGCTGACCGTGTACGGGATCAGCATGGTGTAATCGACGACTTCCGTCTGTCCGAAGGTATCCACCCGCTCCCGGAATGTCCCAACGATAGTGAAGGGCAGGCCGCTGAGCTTTATGATTTTGCCGATGGCTTCTTCCTGCGATCCGTAGAGCTCTTCAGCCATTTTTTGGGTGATGACTCCGACCTTGTTGTGCTCCTGCGAGTCTTTGGAATCGAAAAATCTGCCGGTAATGACCACCAGGTTGCGCACGATCTTGTAGTCGGGATAAACCCCGAGCACGGAGATGTCGCGTTCCTTACCTCCACCCACCGGAATGCGTTCGCCCAGAGGGACGACGGGAGAAGCCGCCACGATCCCCGGCACTTCCTCCTGTACCGCATTCATGTCGTCAAGGGTGAGCGGATCAGGCGTGACGTTGGCGATACGCTGGCCCCCACTCTGGTATTCAGCCTCGATCTGGTTGGTGCCGATCGACTGGATCTGATTCAAGACATACTGCTTGCCGGTCATGCCGATGGTCACAACGAGGATCAGGGAGGCGGTGCCGATCACCATGCCCAGCGCGGTCAGCGCGAACCGTATTTTATTGCTGCAGAAAGTCTCGTAGGCGAAACTCAGGACTTCGCCGTACACCATTTCGGGCGGACGTCGTTCCGGAGCGGCGGTGGTGGCAGTTCCCATGGATGGTCGGTTAGATGCTAGCCCCTATGGCCGCGAGGCGGCAAATCGAAAGTCAAAGCAGCACCGCCGCAGAAGCCTTCGTATAGAGGAGCATTCGCCATCACGTGAGCCGCGGAGCGGCGAGAAGAATAAAGCCCACGGCGCAAGCCGTGGGTGACAGCAGCGGGAACGGTAAAGCCCCGAAGGGGCGGAAGAGGCCGCGGCACAGAGAGCGAATCCCGCGAATCCTGGATTACCGGGCAGCCTCCGGAATCGGGACGCTGACCTCTTTCGCCCTTCCAGGGCTCTGCACTCTACCTGCTCGCACCCGCGGGGCTTACGCCCCGGGCTTTATTCTTGTGCCGCTCCGCGGCTTCGCCTGGCCCGCCGAGCGTTCTAACCCTGCGGCCCGACAGCCCCCCGGGCGTAGTACGCGGAAGGACCCGGCTCCAGCTTTCGGCCCTTCGCGCTGAAAATGCGGAAGTGCGCCAGCCCCGCCCTTTGTAAAGCAAACTGCAGCGTCGTCCTGAGCACTCCTAAGCCGTAAGTTACGCTGCGGCCGAAGTTAATGGACGACGCCTCCTCGAAATACTTGGTTGGGCAAGAGACCTCGCCAATGCTAAAGCCAAAGTTCACGCATTGGGCAAGCACCTGGTTGTCGAAGACGAAATCGTCGGAATTCTCGAGCAGCGGAAGTTCGAGTAAAACCTTGCGGCTGAAGGCGCGATAACCGGTGTGATACTCCGACAACTTGGCCCGTAGAAACAGATTCTCAAACGCGGTCAGAAAGCGGTTGGCGACATATTTATAAAAGGGCATACCCCCATGTAGAGCCTGTCCGCCCAGAATGCGCGATCCCAGCACCACGTCATAAACTTCGTAGGCCACCATGCTGGCCATGGCGGTCACCAGCAGTGGCGTGTATTGATAGTCGGGATGGACCATGATGACGACGTCCGCGCCAGCCGAGAGGGCTTCGCGGTAGCAGGTCTGCTGGTTGCGTCCGTACCCGTAATTCTGGTCGTGCACGAAGCACTGCAACCCCAGCTGCTCGGCAATTTCGACGGTGCGGTCGGAGCTGCGATCGTCCACGAGAATGCGGATGTCGACCAGCTCGGGCAGTTCCGCCACGGTCGCCGCCAGGGTCTTCTCCGCGTTGTACGCAGGAAACACCACGGCGATGCGTTTGCCGTTGATCATCAATGATGATCATAATCTCACAGCTGCTGGATTTTGACCGTGTCGGTTTGCTTGTGTGGGACCGGACCTTCGACAGGCGGTGCACAGCGCCGCTGGGGAGCAGCAATCAAGCTGCGGCCCCTTAAGCCGCCCGACCGAGTCAAAGACCCGGTCCCACACCAGCTTTTATTGATAAAATAGTTGTTCAAACATGGCTGAAAAGCGCACCCTTTTCGAGAAGGTTTGGAATGAGCACGTGGTTTCCTCGCCACCGGACCGCCTACCTCTTCTCTACATAGACCTGCACCTGGTCCACGAAGTCACCTCGCCACAGGCCTTTGACGGCTTGCGTGCGGCTGGGCGCCGAGTGCGGCAGCCTAACCGGACGGTGGCCACGGTCGACCACAATATTCCGACTGAGCCGCGCGGTACCCCCATAACCGACCCGATTGCCGCCCTCCAGATTCAGGCGCTGCAGAAGAATTGCAAAGAGTTTGGAGTTCCGCTGTTCGACATGGACTCGCCCAACCAGGGTATCGTGCACGTCATCGGCCCTGAACTCGGACTCACCCAGCCGGGAATGACAATCGTCTGCGGCGACAGCCACACCAGCACGCACGGCGCGTTTGGCGCGCTGGCATTTGGCATCGGCACATCCGAGGTCGAACATGTGCTGGCCACGCAATGTCTGCCCCAGCGCAAGCCAAAGACGATGCTGATCGAGGTTCGCGGGTCACTGCCCGAAGGCGTGACCGCAAAAGACCTGGCGCTGGGCATCATCGGACAGATCGGCACCGACGGCGCCACTGGACACGTGATTGAGTACGCCGGTGAAGCCATTCGAGCGCTGTCTGTCGAAGGCCGGATGACACTGTGCAACATGAGCATCGAGGCCGGAGCTCGAGCGGGCATGATCGCGCCCGACGAAACTACCTTTCAATATCTAAAGTCGCGCCGCTTCGCCCCGCAAAACGGCGATTGGGAAAAGACGGTGGCGCACTGGCGTACTCTGCCCTCCGATCCGGGCGCGCGCTACGACAAAGTTATCCAGATCGATGCCTCAAAGCTGGCGCCGTTCGTGACCTGGGGGACCAACCCGGGCATGGTGGTTTCGGTAAGTGGACGCGTGCCGGACCTGGCTGATTTGAAGACAGACGCTGATCGATCCGCCGCCGAGCGCATGCTGGAATACATGGGACTTGAGCCCGGCACCCGCGTGGAGGAAATTTCCGTCGACCGGGTTTTCATCGGCTCCTGCACCAATTCCCGGCTGGAGGATTTGCGCGCCGCGGCTCGCGTGGCTAAAGGACATCACGTGAACGCAAAGGTTCGCGCCATGGTGGTGCCGGGATCCCAAGCCGTCAAACACGCCGCCGAAAAAGAAGGCCTCGACCGGATTTTCCAGGAAGCCGGATTCGAGTGGCGCGAGTCAGGATGCTCGATGTGCCTGGGCATGAATCCGGACATCCTGCAACCAGGAGAGCGCTGTGCTTCCACCAGTAATCGCAATTTTGAAGGCCGCCAGGGACGCGGCGGACGCACACATCTGGTCAGTCCGATGATGGCGGCGGCAGCAGCCATCGCAGGTCACTTCACAGACGTTCGCAACTGGAAGTTCCAGTAAGTTACGTGGAGGGCGGGACGCCCTCCGGACAGCCGGCGGGACGCCGGCGCTACTTTAAAGCGAGAGCAAATGAAGCCGTTCCGCAAACATAAAGGCAAAGTCGCCCCGCTGCATCGCCACAACGTCGACACCGACCAGATTATTCCCAAGCAATTTCTGAAGCGAATCGAGCGCACCGGCTTCGGTGAATTTCTTTTCTACGACTGGCGCCGCGGCAAGGACGGCTCGCATGACCCTTCATTCTCCCTGAATCATCCGCGCCATAAGGGAGCCAGCGTATTGGTCGCCGGCAAGAACTTCGGCTGCGGATCGTCGCGCGAGCACGCCGTCTGGGCCCTGGATGACTTTGGTTTTCGGGCGGTCGTCGCTCCATCTTTTGCCGATATCTTTGCCAACAACTGCGTGAAGAATGGCGTGCTCACGGTCGTGCTGACTGAGGCCGAGGTCGAGGAGATCATTCGCCGCTCGGCCGAATTCGACAACTACCATCTGTCTATTGATCTTGAGCAGCAAAAAGTCACCGACGATCATGGATTTTCGGCCAGCTTCCAGATCGACGAGTTCACCCGGCACTGCCTGCTCGAAGGACTGGACGACATCGGACTCACGCTGCAGCACGAGCCTGAAATCACGGCCTACGAAGCGCAGCATCCAGTTTCGCAAAAGATCGTGTAGGGCGGGCGCCCTCGCCCGCCGCTTTTGCCTTTGACGTTAGCAGTCAGAGTAAAGCCCTGCGAATCCACTCAAAACCACAACCTTCAGAACCAGCGTCAAGAGCGGCGGGCGGGGGCGCCCGCCCCACACATACAAAAACTAGACTGGCGGTCCTGGCGGCGCACCTGACGATTTCAGCTTGGGCGTGTTCTGCTCCGGATTCTGCAGGAACAAAATGATCTCGTGATCGATCTGTTCGATCGCCGGGTCGCGAGTTGCACCTTTCCTGATCACACCCTGAACCTCATGCACTCCGGCCAGCGCCACGGCCCGTACTTCAGGCGTCGCGTCTGAATTCGCCGCCAGCACCATCAACTGCTCCGCCACTTCGGTCTGCACCACACCGGCAAGATCCCGTTCCGCCGCGCTCTTGCCTGCATCCGAAAACGCAGCCGTCACCAGAGCGGAAACCACGCTCCCCGGTGATGGGGCCTGGCTATCCTGCTCCGAAATCACCGCCAGCCTTTGCATGCGTCGCGGCTCAAGCAATCCTCCGACGACGATTTCGGCAACCGCGCGCGCTCCATCCTGCGGGCTGAAAAGATATCCCGCGGAGGACGTGAAGCGCTCGGCATCCGCATCGCGGTTCTCTTGTGGCGCGAGCGCCTTCCACACTTCCGGCGTAACGTTTAGCTGAGAGGGATTCAACGCCGACAGCGCCAGTTGCAGGGCCTCTTTCTGACTCTCCGCCGGCCAGATGATAATCGGCTGCTGCCCATCGCCCGCGAGCGAGAGCAGCACTTGGGCGCTGCCAATCACGTTAATCGCGGCTCCCAGCGCGTAGCGATGAAACAGATAAACCAGAGGCAAGCGCGAGGTGAACATCGAATCGGGCTCACCCGGACGCAGCATGTGCGGACTATAATGCGCCAGCAGCGAATTCCGCACCGGAAGAACTTCCTTTAGCCAGGTTACCGGGTCGGGACCGTCATCGTAGGAATTCCAGCGCGGATCTGCAGTGTTCCCCCAGACGATTCCTTTCGCGATGGCGCCTCTGACGATCGCATCCAGCCGCGCCTGCTCGGCCTGTGCGGGGGTGCCCGGCTCTCCCTCGCTGTATCCCCATTCGATGGCAAGGCGGTCGTAGCTGCCAGTGCCCTGCATGTAGGCGTCGGAGAGATCAGCGGTGCCGTCGGCGCGAATCTGCACTCGCGGCGCGAAATAGTCCATGACCGAACCGCGGTCGTAGGTGCTGGCGACAAAATTATGTTCGAGCCCGAGCACGTGTCCCATTTCGTGGCAGGTGAGCAGGGCGAGCCGCTGCAGCAAAACCTTTTCTTCGCTGGTTCGGGGATCGAGACTGTCGAGCGCGGCGAAAGTATCGAGCGCTGGCTCGGCAGCGTCGCGGCCGGATGGCATGGCCGATTCCCAATAATTGTTCACGGTGCGCATACGATGCGAATCCAGTTGCACTACGGCGTGGACGATCTCGCCGGTGCGCGGGTCGATGTGGCTTTGTCCTACCGACCATCCTCGCCCGGAACGGTTCGTCCACTGGATGGTGGGATAGCGAATGTCCATCGGGTCGGCCCCCTCGGGCAGATCCTCGATGTGCAGCGCATTCTTGAACCCCGCCTGCTCAAACGCCGCATTCCACCACAGCGCTCCCATGCGCGCAGCTGAACGGATCGGCTCCGGAATGGCGCGGTCGAGATAAAACACCAGCGGCTTCACCGGCTCGCTGAGGACGGCGTTTGGATCTTTCTTCTGCAGACGCCAGCGGTTCACCAGATAGCGCGTGATTGGCTTGTCGTAAGGTTGGGAGAAATCCTGAAAGCTCACGCTGATGAATCCCACTCGCGGATCCTGTTCGCGAGTTTCGTATCCTGGCGCGGGCAGGGCCACGAATGAATGATGCTCGCGGACACTCAGGGCGTGCGGATCGGGCTGGTTCAAATCGCTCTCGGAATCGGAGGTGAAGGTCAATAGCGCTTCCACCTCGGTGTTGAGCGGAAAACTCCCCGTGTGTTCCAGATCGATGACGCTGCGGTCCTTGTCCAGACGCCAGTCGACCGCTTTGGAGGATTGCTCCCGCACTACCGCTCCGCCCACGGCGCGCGCCGGGCGGCGCAATTGCGAGAGCAGATCGAACGCGTCCCGCAACAGCAAGGCGTCGGCATCTACCAGCACGGTACCGTCGCGCTCCGCTTCGACCGGAAGCGAAGCCAGCACAGAAGTTGGGAAGCTGTACTCCACCGAATGTTGCAACTCAGGACTGCCGTTCGGCGCCACGAAACTGGTGTTCTCCTCGATTACCAGGACGCGCATTCCCACCCGCCGAAAGCGGCACACTGAGCCAGATCCAAAGGAACTACGGTCGGCGAATGCTTCGATCGTACCCACGCCGCTGCCCAGTCCAGTGAAATAAAGGAACTCGCCTTTGAGCGCCGCTGGCGACAACTCGAACAAAATGTCGCCCTTCTTCTCATCCCAGTAATAAGGAAAGAAGCCGTCGTGCCTTTGCAGTCCCGCGGTGCGCGCCGTGATCGCTGAAGTTTCGGCGGCAGGCTTGTCCGATGTCTGGGCCAAAGCGGAGATACAGCCAACCAGCACGACCAGAGCAAGTGGAAGGTGAAGTCGTTTCATAGGCCTTTGTCTTATACATCAGCGGGACGCGGTTGCTCAAACCGCGCCGTTACGGCTTTGTTAGCGTTGCCCAGCCAGCGTGTGATTCCGCTCACTGCGTACAGTTCCTTCTCTTCCTTCAGTCTTTAATTCATTGGCTCTGGCGTAGCACGACCCGCGATGGGTCGTCGAGATCAGTGACGATCAGAAACCTTTGCGAAGAAGTCGAGGGTGCCGATGAGTTTCCGGCGGCAAGATTCTTGAGCGGTCCGATAGTCTGAACGATGCCGGCACCGTCGGGATTGCTTCGCAACACTGCGAGCGGCTGCAGCTTTCCAAAAGGAGCATGCGCTGATTCTGCGAGATAAACCTGGTACTGCGCCTTCGGCGCCAGTCCTTCGGCCGCGATCTGGACCAGGTCGAGCAGGCCAAGCGAATTCACTGCCACCGATGCCTGTGCACCCGGCAGCGCGGAGTCCGCGGCCTCAAGGTGCAAACGCGCAGTGTTGCCGGCGGGGCCAAGGGGCATGAGGTTTTCGGTGCCGTCGCCGCTGGGGACTGCATTCGGCACGTACACCAGGGCCTGCGTGGTCTGTCCAATAGGAATATTAGCGATCACTTTATTACTGACAGTGTCAATCGCGGCCGCCATCTCTCCATTTTCCAATGCCACATAGACACGGGAACCGTCCCCGGACGCCCAGATTCCGTGGGGAAGATTGCCCACCGGAATCGTCGCAACCAGCTCGGGCGTCGCTCCCCTGCGAAAGACCTTCACTTCGTTTGCTCCGCCGATGCTGACATAGGCGAACTTCCCGTTGCTATTGTTGACGAAGTTCACGTGATTGGTGATGGGGCCGGTCTGCAACAACGCCTTTTGCTCAAAGGGCGGATGAGCGCTGTACACCTGCACCTTGCCGACATCTTTCAGCGTTATCCAGACCTCGTCGTTTTCCGGCGACACTGCGATATTGGGACAGAAAGGACTCGCCTGCGGTGAACGGCCGACGACCTGGTGGGACGCAGTTTCCACCACGTCCAGTTCGGGAGTGAAGCTCGAACAGACAAAGCCGTAGCGGCCGTCTGGCCCGAACATTGTCATGCCGGGACCATTGGCCGTTTCGATGCGGCGAACTTCCTTCATCTGTAGCGGATCGATGACGGACACATAGTTCTCACCGCGCACCGTCACCCACAATTCGCGTCCGTCGGGAGTGAAGAAGGCTTCATGCGGGGAGCGTCCCACATAGATAGTGCCCTTCACTTTATTGGTCGCGGTGTCGATCAGGGTCACCGAATTCGAGGCCACCGACACCACGGCGAGCGTTTTCGAGTCGGGTGAGAAACCCAGACCGTGTACCAGAAGCTGGCCGCGATAGAGAGGGCTCAGAGCGCCCGGCACGGGATCACCCAGCCGGATGACGCCGAGCATCTTGTTGCTGGATGGGTCAATTACGGAAACCGTATTGGAGGTTTGGTCTGCCGCATACACGCGATCATGAGTGGAGACCGGAATGTCAGCTCGACCCCACGGCGCTTGTTGACCAAACGCGGGGGCAAGAGCAGAAAAAAGCAGCAGCAAATGAATGGGCTTCATGCGATGGCTCCTGGCTCGCCGGAGACAACGGCGAGGGTTTTACTTGCGCCGAGTATCGGGCTCGTGTTGCTTTAGCCAAAGCTGCATCAGATCGATTTCCGATTTCTGGTCAGTAATGATTTCCTGGGCCAGACGGTGTATCTGCGGATCTTGGCCACGCACCAACTGGATCTTCGCCATATCGATGGCTGCCTCGTGGTGGAGAAGCATCAGCTTCACAAAATCCACATCGATGTGGCCAGAGGGCTCGGTTGAGGCCATGGCCTGGTGCATTTTCTGCATGCTCCCCATCAATTCGGACCAGCCGGGCTCCGTTGCCGCGGCGCCGCCGCGCGCATGAACAGCTTGTTGCAGCGCTGGAACGGCGATGGCAGAGGTCAGCACAAGAACCGCTATAAACTGCCAGGAACGCAACTTCATCCGGCGCCTCCTCGCTAGACTCCGGTCTTAAACACAAAGTTGGAACCGGTTTGATTCAGGCAAGCTGGGTAATATTGCAGTTGAGGCAGACCCGACTACATGTCCCAGATGCACTGGCCATTTTGAAAAAACGAAATCAGGCCGTCTTCGCTCACTTTAAGCACATCTCCGAAGCGGGATGCCGCAATTGCGGCTGTGGTACGGCCGCCTTCGATATTCTCCGGGTGAAACTCCGTCAGGTCCTGATGACGCAAAATCGCACCGAAAGCAAGGAGATTGGAGTCGCGATCCAGCACGATCCCTCCGTCGATTCGCGCCACCGTCTCCAGCACCGCGGTCGGAAGTTCGAGCACTCGTTTTTGATGGAGCAAGTAGTGCAGCTGGTCCTTCGAGCCGGATACTGGCAGTGGACCATAGTCCGGCAAAGAAGAAAGCAGGTCGGTCGTCGAAACCAACTTGGCGATGCTGTCAGGATTTTCCAGCACGACCAGGAGCCCTCCTCGGCGATCTTCGGCGAGGTTCAAGGCGGCGACAAACAGTCGCCGGGCGAGTTCGGAGTTGCCGATGGCGCTATGCCACATCTCATATTTGAGCTCGGCGTCGGTAAGCCGCCAGCGGCCATCGAGAAAACGGAATACCTGCACGCCGTTGGCAATAATTTTCATTTCCCCATTGGGAGTGAGAATGATGCAAACGTGCCCGCCGCAGAGCGTGGCTCGGGTATGGGTGCCATAGCGGTCGGCGCTGGGGACGGGAAGTTCAGTATTCGAAAACGGCTCCGCCCACTGCTCTACGTCTATGACCTCCGCGAGGCGTCCTTCCTGATCGACCAGAGCCAGGGTCTGCAATCCGTCGCACAGACGATAGAAACTGCGAATCGAAGTCAGCGCCAGGGAGTAACGCAACGCTCCCGGCGGAGTCGTGGGGGGCGTGTGGCAGGGATCGGGCTGCGTCCCAAACAAAAGCGTGCCGGTGGAGATGCGGCGGTTCTCGTACGTACTCAACGCAGTCGTTCGCAGCACTTCGATGACGTCCTCGACCCGATCCGGGCCCTCCCACACCTTGCCCGCATACGGGTGACTGTCTATGAAGGCAGATACATAGCGATCCTCGGGAAGGCCTCGAAAAAGCTCAAAGCGCTGTTCCACCAGGGATTGATCACGAATCATCCGATACCGCGAATCGAGTACGGCGCCAATGCTCTTCAGCAATCTCATCTCGGAGTCGCCGAATGGTTTGCCATTGTCCAGAACATACTGAGCGCCCATCCAGTTCAAAGTGAGAGATGAGCCGTCGGGATTTTCTGTAATTCGTTGAGAGTCCGGGCGAGCAGTGGTCGAGATGGCCTCGAGCCGGGCCGTGGGGAAGAAATACCGGATCCCATATTCGACAAACTTCTCGTAAAGTCCATCGACAAATGGAGGTGCCGGCGTGCGATTCGACATGCAGAATACCTCTAAAAGCCCGTTGTAC
The DNA here is from genome assembly GCA_963822555.1 of Terriglobia bacterium. Lineage (GTDB taxonomy): Bacteria > Acidobacteriota > Terriglobia > Terriglobales > Acidobacteriaceae > JAIQFF01. Next base: position 516,886 of record CAWGHY010000001.1, on the reverse strand, counting down.
CGCAACTGCTGGATTGGATGATCGCGAGCGGCAGAAGTATGCGAAAGTACTATATCGGAAGCCCGGCCGCTTGGGCCGAGCCCGTGTTATTCTCGCCTTGGATGGCCCCGTCCGACCGCGCGTTGGCGCCATAATACGCTGGATGCGGGCCTGATTCCATGCGGAGGGATGCGTGAGTGGTTGAAACGGGCGGTCTTGAAAACCGCTGTGCCTGAAAGGGTACCGGGGGTTCGAATCCCTCTCCCTCCGCCAGCAAGTCTAGACTGCAGAGAAACTGCCGCGCCTTTTCCACGAAATAATCAAACCTGGGAATTGAGCCGATGATGCACGCGACCTAAATGGGGCCTTGATAGCGGCGCAGCCGCACTGCCGCAGCCAGAAAAATTGCGGAGACGACCAGGCCGATCCACAATCCCGGACTCGTCAGGAAACTTCCCAAGGCCATATGGGTCATGGGTCCCGATGGGAACATGTTGTCCGGTGTGGAGAAGGCGGGCGCGTTTCCTATCAATCGCGACCCCACCAGGGCGGCGAAGTGCCACGTACGGAACATAATTTCTTCGACGCCGGCAATCGCGAGCAGCGGTAACCCAGCCCACAAAAATGTCGCGCGCCGGGCCCACCCCGATACCAGCAGCAGCCAGCAATAGATCGGTAAAGGCCAGAGCGCATGGGCCGTCACAAGGTGGTAGAGAAGCAGCACCGACATCCGGACGAAACCCAATTTCATCCACAGCTCGGACACACTCTGACCGCGCGCCAATACGATTACGCTGCTTAACAACAGCATGATCCACTGCATGCCGACTATGATCACAAAGGTCAGCACTGGCAGGACAACCAGGGGGATGCTCACCTTCGCCAGCACCGTAGTTAGATCGGATACCGGCAACGACTTCCAGAACAGGATGCTGCGATCGCGGCGCTCGGAGTGCAGCGCATCGAGACAATAGAACACGCTCACGAGAATACCGGTGAGCATCATCAGACCTGCGGCAATATCGTAGGGCTGGGCGAGCACGTCGCGGGATTGCGCCGGATCGAGGCGCAGCGTCTTCTCCCAGATACCCACGACCGCACTCAGCGAGAAGGCGAACAGAGCGACGGCAGCAACCGTCAGTGGCGCAATGTAGATGGAACGGACCTCCCATAGTTCGCGGCGTACCGACCAGTACAAGGCTTGCGTTGCCGGGACGGCCGCGGGCGCAACGCTCTGGGCCTGGAACGACTCCGATATCGCATTCGATTGAGTATTCATCCAGCTACTCCTGGCGCGCGCTCGGTCTGTTTGCCCATCAGCGCAATGAACAAGTCGCTGATGCTGGGCGTGCGCACGTCGCCCAGCGCGGCGAGCTGTTGACGATCGACACCCTCGAACAGCATGATGCTGCCGCCGAACACCTGGCGCTCCTGCGCCGGCTTCAGAGCCCGCGCGGCGGCGGCCTTATCGGGATGCACCATCACTTCCAGATAGCGCGATTCCACTTCTTCCATGCTGCGATTGAATACGATCCGCCCGCGATCGATGAACATGACCTCGGTGAGCACGTGCTCGATTTCTTCCACCTGATGGGTCGCCATGACAATGGTGCGGCTGCGATCGAAGTAGTCGTTCAGCAGAGCATCGTAGAACTGCTTGCGGTACAGGATGTCGAGACCCAGCGTGGGCTCGTCCAGCACCAGCAACTTCGCGTCGATGGCCATGACCAGAGCGAGGTGGAGTTGGGTCACCATGCCCTTCGACAATTGCCTCACCTTGTTGCCGCGCTGGATGTTGGTCTTTGCCAAGAAAGCTTCCGCCTTGGCGCGATCGAATCGCGGATGTACGCCGGCGATGTACTCCAGCAGCTGCGAAACCCGGGCCCAGCGGGGCAGCACGGCGACATCAGCGATGAAGCATACATCCCGCATGAGTTGATCGCGCTCGTTCCAGGGGTCGCGTCCCAGTACCCGCAGCTCGCCCTGATAGGCGGTCAGACCGAGAATCGCGTTGAGCGCGGTGGTCTTGCCGGCGCCGTTGGGACCGATAAGTCCGAGGATACGGCCTTCTTCCACCCGCAGGTCGACGCTGTCCAGCGCGATTGTTGTGCCAAAGGCCTTGCGCAGGCCGCGGGCTTCGATGCATGCCATGGCTTCAACGCTCCTTGCTTTGGGGATCGGGCGCGGCGGGTTTCCGCTTCGCGTCATCGGATGATGGATCCTGAGAAGATGGACGTTGAGCGGGGTGGGTTGCGCCGTTCAGTAGCTCGCTCGCCGTTAGACCGAGCCGCTCGATGGTGGCGCGGACCCTCGGCCACTCTTCTCCCAGGAACCTCTGCCGTTCACCCTGGAGCAGCAGAGAGCGCGCGCCGGCATTGATGAACATGCCGCGGCCTCGCCGGGACTCGACCAGGCCTTCGTCCACCAGTTGTTGATAGCCCTTTAGGACCGTAAGCGGATTGACCCGATATTCAGCCGCGACGTTGCGCACGGAAGGCAGCGGGTCGCCTTCCGCGAGAACTCCGTCCAGGATCATCGCGACCACGCGGTCGCGCAACTGGCGGTAGATCGGCTGACTGTCGTTCCACTCACGGTCCATCGGGGTTTCCTGTTTGGGTTGCCGGCAACTTTTTCAGTCACTGTACCCGCTTCAAGTCGAAATGCGCGTGGGCGGGCTTGTCCCCTGGCATCATATATGTCCAGTCCTCGAGGTGGTGGTTGGCGTCGATGACGGTAAATACAGCATGGTGCATGTGTCCATATTCCTGGCCGCCGGAGATGTCGGCAAAATCGAACTCAACAGATTTTCCGTCCGCCGAGGGCCTGGCGACCATGCGCGGCCGGTTTCCCGCGTCACAATAATGAACCAGCGTGAGGTGACTGCCATCCATATAGATCATGGTGAGCGGATGGTCATATTTAGCCGGATCCATCGGAGTTCCCGCTTCCTGCATTTCATGCACGAGGGCGTTTCCCCGGGACGTCACCCGCATCGAGACGTGCACAGGCTTTCCGTCCGACATCTGGGGCTGAGGCGGGTCGATGGTCACCGGACCTTCCCAATTTCCCGCCAGGCCTTTTATCGCGTCGAAAGACTTTTGCGCCTCTGGCGGCGCGACTGGATCGTCGGCCGGGTGCGCGTCATGCAGTGCGAAAGCCACAGTGCTAAGGGACATCAATGCGACGGACAACATAAAGCAGAGGGATTTCATGTTGTTTTTCTCCTCAGTTTGAGTATTTTTCACTCCGAAAGCTCTCGCTGGCCTTGTTGCGCATGCGACAAGCTTCATCATGAATTAGTGTGTTAGTTAACTATAACACTAGTACTCATGTCAAGAGGCCTTTTTGCCGGTCGGCCGCGTATGACCAGAAGGACCGCCGGACCGAATGGCCAAATCGTGGTTGATCTGCATGACAACACACACATTCCATTTCTCAGCGACCCCACGATCACGACAACCATCGGAGTAAACTCAATGAAGGTGAATGGTATGAGAACCGGATTCTGGATCTGTCTATTCTGCTGTTCTTGCTTCCTAGCCTTTGCGCAACAGAATAGCCAGATGGGGCAGGTGGAACCTCCGCCATCAGCCTCGGCCACTGCGAATCATGCCATCACACTCGATGTAGTCGTGGCGGATAAGGGCGGACAGGTGGCCAGGCGTTTGCAACAGCAGGACTTTACACTTTTAGACAACAAACAACCGCAGAAGATCACCTCTTTTCATGAAGTGGAGCGCCCGACCGCGACAGCTGACCCGCCGGTAGAAGTCATTTTGCTGGTTGATGAAGTCAACGCTTCGGCTACGGACGTAGCCAGGCAGCGGCAAGCGCTGGAAAAGTTTCTAAAACAGAACGGCGGCGAACTCGTCCGGCCCGTATCCATAGTCTTTTTTTCTGACACGGGAACGATGATCGGGAATACGCCTTCGCAAGATGCGAAAGCTCTGATCGCAGAGCTCAATGGGGCCCGCAGTTCTCTGCGTGTCATTGGCCGGTCACAGGGAATTTATGGCGCTGCGGACCGACTCCAATTGTCCCTCCGAACGCTCGGGCAACTTGCCGACTACGAAGCGACCCGGCCGGGACGAAAACTGGTGGTCTGGATCAGCCCGGGTTGGCCTCTTCTTTCCGGTCCAAACATACAACTGAGCTCAAGGGATCAGCAGGGACTTTTTAACGATATTGTTTCGCTTTCGGACAGTCTGCGAAATGCTCGCATCACCCTCTACAGTGTCGATCCGTTGGGGACAGCCGATGCCGCCGGATTTCGCACGACGTACTACAAGGAGTTTTTAAAAGGAGTGACGGCAGCAAATCACGTCCAGGCTGGCAACCTGGCGTTGCAGGTTCTGGCTTACCAAAGCGGAGGCAAAGTTCTCAATTCAGACAACGATATGACGGAAGAGATCGCGGCTTGTATCAGCGACGCAAATGCCTTTTATGTGCTCACATTTGACCGTGAGCCCGGCGACGGCCCGAATGAGTACCACGCGCTGGAAGTCAAGATCGACAAGCCCGGACTGACCGCGCGAACTCGCTCCGGGTACTACGCTCAGCCAGAGCACCGCCCCAGCTCGAACTGAGTGGAACAGCCAAGCTAGTTCCTTTGCGCGGACTTGTTACGCGCTGTCTTTACGATTCGCAGGAAGCGCCGGGCCAGTTCGCTGATCTGTTCGGGTTGCCGGTTTTCGATGGCAGTTTTCGATACCAACCGCCCACCGATCCCAAGCGCAACCGCCCCGGCCAGGATAAATTCGGCGGCCGTCTCCTGGTTGACGCCTCCAGCGGCGATCATAGGCACTTGAGGAAATGGCCCGCGCAGAGCCCTTATGTAGGCCGGGCCTCCGATGGGAGCGCACGGAAAAACCTTCACCAATTCCGATCCCGCCTGCCACGCCGTAATGACTTCAGTGGGCGTCATTGCACCTGCAATGATGAGGATGTTTTGCTTGATGGCGAACTCAACGATCTTCAAATCAAGTCCGGGACCGGTAAGAAAGGTCGCTCCGGCATCGATGCAGCGCCGCGCGGTTTCGAGGTCGAGGACGGTTCCTGCGCCAACGATCAGGTTCGGAGAGTTTCTGACCAGATCGGCAATGACATCAATTGCCTTGGGCACGGTCATGGTGATTTCGACGATCGGGATCCCGCCCTGGGCAATGGCTTCGGCGGCGAACCGGCCGTCTTCAGCCGAGGATGTGCGAATTCCGGGCATGATCCCGATTTCGCGAATCTTGGCTAGAACGTCTTGCTTCTTCACCTGGGTTCTCCTCTTTCGCGGCTCGCGGCGCGCGACGATTGCGCCGAATTCTCCGGCTGTGTACTATACCCCCTTAGGGTAGGCATCGCCGGATGTCCCATACCACCGCAGAAAAAATCGATCTGGTAAACCGCACCAAAAAAATCATCGGCCAGCTCGAAGCCGTGCTCCGGGCGCTGAATGACGACGAGCAGTGTGCGGAAATGCTGCAGCGCCTGTCCGCCGCGCGCGGGGCCATCAACAGCTTGATGGGAGAGTTGATGGAAGACCATATCCGCAACCATATGCCCCGCAATTCCAAGTCGTCGGAAGAAGCAGCGGATGATCTCATCACCATTGTCCGCACCTACCTTAAATAGAGCGCGTCAGCTCACGGTCTCGTGGTTTCAAAAGGAAACATCCCACATAGCAGCCGCCGTTTCCAGAGTGACGAGCGCATTCGCGTGGTCAGCCAGCGCCTGCGAGTATGCCAGGTAGACGGCGGCCGATGTTTTCTGGGCATCGATGACTTCGAGGAGCGTCGCGCCTCCGCGTTGGTAGGCATAAAGGCGAGCCTCGAGGACGCGGTCCGCTGCCTTCAGCACTCCTCCCTGGTAAAGCTTCAACCGCAAAACGCTGGCTTGATAGCGCGAGTAGGCGTCGCGTACCTCGGATTCGACCTGGATCTGGGCCGAACGCAGCTGCAGTTGGGCCTGGCTGCGCGTGGCGCGCGCGGTTTCGATCTCGCCCTGATAACGCCAGCGTGAAAACGGCAGATTGACGGAGAGTGATGCGCCGAGGGTATTGTCTGGCGGTTGCACGAATCCTCCCGTGCCGGTTCCGGTGTGAGAATACGTTCCACTCACTCCGAGATCAGGAACCAAGTTGGCCTGGGCCAGTTGTATGCGCAACTCGGCGGCCTGGAGGGCGCGCTGGCGCGAAAGTATGTCGGACCTTTTTTGCAGCGCACTCGCCACCAGCGCGTCGGGATCAAAAGTCCGCACCGGAACATCTAGGCTTCCCGTAGGTACGGGCATCTGGATGGACAATTTGTCCGGTTCGCCAAACTGCTGTGCCAAAGCCAGGTCGGCGCTGTAAACATCGGCTTGAGCGCTGATCACGCCGGCTTTAAATTGATCGCGATCGACGCGGGACTGCAGGAGTTCGATCTCTCCGATGTCGCCGACCCGGACTCGTTGTTCGTTGACTTCCACGATGCGGTCGAATTGTCCGAGGCTCTTAAAGCTTGATTGCAAGATGTCGCGCGCGCTCAGAGATGCGATAAATGCACCCGCGGCGGTCGCTCGAAGTTGCCGGACCGCGTCGTCGTAATCAAACCCCGCCGCCGAGACGTCGGCCAATGCAGCGTGGACACGTTTACCGCGCTTCCCGCCCAACTCAATTGGCACATTCAGCCCGGCGCTGAAGTTGGTTGGCTGCCCCTGATTCGAAACGTCAACGACAGGCAGGCCCACATCCACCGACCAATCGGGCGTGACTTTAGCGGAAGTGACCGTGGCCTTCGTGATGGCGAGGTTCGATTTCTCAATGGCCAGTGTGAGATTCGAACGCAGAACTTGAGTCACGTAGTCTTGGAAAGAAATATGCGGACGGGCGGCTTCCGACGGCTGATCGAGAGTTTGATTTGCTCCCTGCGCGACGGCCTGGCCCAGAACCATGATCGGTGTCGCGAGAAGGCAGAGAGAAAGCGCCACAATAAGGCGTCGCAGTTTCATCAGACGTCCTCCTGATCTGGCGAAACCGTGGGATGAGCCCGGTCAAATCTGCGTTCCAGCAACAGATACATCGACGGAACGACGAGGAGCGTCAGCAGGGTCGCGGTGATCAAACCGCCGACAATCACTGTGGCCAGAGGGCGCTGCACGTCGCTTCCCACTCCGCGCGCCAGCGCCGCCGGAAGCAAGCCAATGGCGGCGACCGTGGCTGTCATCAGGACCGGGCGCAGGCGTTGTGCAGCCCCGAGCACGACTCCGTCCCGTAGATCCTTATGTTCGTGGCGCTGATGGTTGAGACTTGCCACCATGATGACGCCGTTCTGTACGGCAACCCCAAAGAGAGCGATGAACCCCACCGCACTGGAAACGTTCAGAGTCATACCACGAAGGGTCAGCGCAATCAGTCCGCCGAGCAGCGCCACGGGAACGATGGTCAAGATCAGGCCGGCATGGCGCAAAGTGCCGAAGGACGAATAGAGCAGCACGAAAATCAGCGCGAGTACGCCGGGCACAATAAATGCCAGGCGCTGCTGGGCGCGTTGCTGGTTCTCGAATTGTCCGCCCCATTCGATCTGATACTTGCTCTTGTCAAATTTGATATCGTGCGCGATTCTTGCTCGCGCTTCGGCAAAAAAGCCGGACAGATCCCGGCCCCGCAAATTGAGGCGAACCGTAAGATGCCGGCGATTCATCTCGCGCGTGATGCTGCTCTCACCGGTTGCGGTGGTAATTTCGGCCACTTGCGAAAGGGGAATGCGAGCGCCGGTGGGCAAGGTAACGGTCAAGCTGCCAATGGCGTCTGAACTCGAACGCACCGACTCAGGGAAGCGAACCGCAATGTCGTAGACCCGATCGCCGATAAACAATGTGGAGATGGCTTTGCCGCCAATTCCCGACTCAATGATGGTAGCGATGTCGGCGATGTTGATTCCGAATCGCGCGGCGGCTTCGCGGTTCACTCTGACCTGAATCTGAGGCAGGGGCGGCTCCTGGTCGATGGTGACATCGGAAGCGCCGGGTATTTTCTCGAGGAGATCAACCAGTTCGCCTGCAATGCGGCGCAGCTCTCCGAATTCGTGGCCGAAAACCTTCACCACTAGATCGCTGTGCGCGCCCGAGATTTTATCGTTGACTCCGTCGATCATGGGCTGGGAAAAACCGACAGTCGCGCCGGGAATCTTGGCAAAGCGTTCGCTCATTCGCCGGATCAAATCCTGCTTATCGCCGTGATTGGGCCAGGTGTCGTAGGGTTTCAGTCCAACAAAACACTCGATATGCGAAGGAGTCCAGGGGTCGGTACCGTCATCGTTGCGGCCGAGCTGGCTGACGATGGTCGAGATCTCAGGAAATTCCAGGGTTGCGGACCGAAGTTCATCTGCCATGGTCGCGGCTTTTGCCAGGGACAGACCGGGCGGCAGTTGTACCTGGAGCCAAAGCGATCCCTCATCGAGATAGGGGAGAAATTCCTTGCCGATGCTCACCGACAGGATCACGGCCAGTATTCCGGCAATCGCCGCCGGAATAATTGCATGCATGGGATGATGAGTCAGGTGGCGGATGGTGCGATCGTAGTGGTGAGAGATGAACGCCAGAACCCGGTTGTGAAACGGTTTGCCCGGCTTCTGATAGGTCACCAGCGCCAGGCCGGGAATAATTCCCAGAGCCATGAGCAAAGCTCCGATCAGCGAATAGCCCACCACATAAGCCATGGGCGAGAACAATTTCTTCTCGACGCGTTGAAAGGCGAAAAGCGGGAGATAGGCGGTGATGATGATCAAGGTCGCGAAAAAGATGGGGCGCGCCACCTGGATAGCGGAGGCTATGGCGTCATCCTCGCTCATCACCCAGTCCGGATTTTCCTCCCGGTGACGGAGGATGTTTTCCATCACCACGATCGACGCGTCTACGATGATGCCGAAATCAATGGCTCCGAGCGACAGGAGGTTGGCTGGAATGTTGGTGAAGCGCATGCAGATGAAAGCAAAAAGAAGCGCGAACGGAACTGTAGCGGCGACCATAAGGGCGCCGCGGGCGCTGCCCAGAAAGAGGATCAGAATGATGAGGACCAGCCCCATGCCTTCGAGCAACGTGTGTCCGACACGGGTCACGGTGGTGTGAACGAGGTCGGTGCGATCGAGGTAGGGCGCGACTTTGACGTCGGGAGGCAGAATGCCGTTGTTTAAGGCATCGACCTGAGTGTGAACACCCTCGAGGACATCGGTCGGGTTCATGCCGCGCAACAACAGCACAATGCCGGACACGCCGTCGCGGTTCGAATCCTTACCCAAAATTCCCTGGCGCTCCAGTGCACCAAGCTGCAAGGCCCCAAGATTTTTCACGAAGACCGGCGTGCCGCCCTTCGCCAGGATCACGATGTTGCCCAGGTCCTGCAATGAACGCACCAGACCGATTCCACGAACCACGTAACCTTGTTCGCCACGCACCACGATGCTGCCGCCGGCGTTCGCATTGTTGGCCTGAATGGCCGCGATTACCTGTTGCAGTGAGACGTTGTATTGCGCCAGCTTGGCCGGGTCCACGATCAACTGGAATTGGGTGGTTTCACCACCGAAATTGGTAACGTCGGCTACTCCGACGGCCTCCTTCAAACGAGGAATGACAACCCACTGTTGCAATTCACGAAGTTCGCGCTGGTCGCGGAATTTCGACTCCAACGTGTAGCGGTAAATTTCGCCAATCGGCGACGTCAGGGGATCGAGCCCGGGATTGGCATTGGGTGGAAGGCTCACTCCGGCGATGCGTTCAGTAATTCTCTGCCTCGCCCAATAGTCGTCGACCCCATCCTGAAACACCAATGTAATAAGCGACAGACCAAACGTGCTGTGCGAACGCATGATCTGCAGGCCGGGAATTCCATTCAGTTCTCTTTCCAGCGGCACGGTGACTTGCTCTTCGACTTCTTCGGCCGCGTGTCCGGGATAGAGCGTGATTACCTGCGAGGAGACATCGGCGATGTCAGGATAGGCTTCGATCTTCAACGCCTTCCATGACGAGTAGCCGAAAATCGCCAACAGAATGGCGATGAGCCAGACCACCTGGCGACGTTTCAGGCAGAGGGTGACGAAACTGTCGATCATTGCAGCAAAGCCCCTTCACGAATCAGGACTTTGTCACCGATCTGCAGGCCATCCTTGATGACGGTGCGTTGGCCAATCTGCTCGCCCGTGCCCACGCGGCGCTGCTCATAAGTGTTGGGAGAAACCTGAACGAACACCGTTGTCTTGTCGCCGGAGAGTACCAATGCCGTAGTGGGCACCGTCATCTCTTTTGTGTCCCAGGTTTTCAAAGTGACGTTGGCGAACATGGCGGGGCGAAGACGGCCGTCGCGATTGGGATAAGCGATGCGCACTTTTGCGGTGCGAGTATCGGGATCGAGGACGTCGGCAACGAATAGAACCTTGCCGCCAAAAGTTTCCGTGGGATAAGCGGCGAACGTCGCCACTGCCGGATCCCCGCGGTGAACGTAGTGGATGTCCTTCTCCTGAACGTTCGCTGTCACCCAGATATCAGAGAGATCGGCCACGATCATGAGCGGGACAGTGGGATCGTTGCGGAACTCCCCCGTGGCGGTCATGATGTCGACCACTTTCCCGGTGAGCGGCGAACGCACGATGAGCGGGGAGCCGAGGGTCGTTTTGTCGGGATCCATGCCGAGCAATCTCAGGCGATCCCTGGTGCGATTGAAGTCGCTCATGGCGGAGTCACGGTCGGTCTTCGCCTGTTCAACATCTCGTTGTCCCACGATGCCATGGGCCGCCAAATCCTGCTGCCGCTCGAGCGAGTGTTCGGTCTGCGTCAACACGGTGCGGGCGCGAGCGTAGTCGGCTTGGGCGCCGCCGAAATCAGGCGAGTCCAACAGCAGCAACTCGTCGCCCTTCTTTACTGAGTCGCCGGGATGTACGAACAGTTTCAGCACTCGACCGTTCAGAGGTGGAAGGATTCGGGCGTAGCGGGCGGGGTCGGCCTCAACCGAAGCGGGCGCGGTCACCTGCCGCGTGATGCTCGTGAGTTGAACCGATTCCACCTCCAGACGATTGGCCAGGGGCGACGAGGGGGGCACAATGATGCGATTGCCCTGATGCTGGATCGTGGCGGCGTCATCCGCGGAAGCCTTTTTGGGGGCATCCGAGCAACCGACGGAGGCAAGGATTGCTACAAACAGAAGTGGGAAAGGTCGGAGCAGTCGCGGCATACGCTCTCTCTTGCTTTCAGGTCAGACCGGGCCGGAAGTATTAGACCTGACCAACATGAATGGCGTGTTAAACCTCTGGCACGGTAGCCTACCGGGGTAGGGTATGTCAAACCTTTTCAAGAACCATGCTGCGCGGGCGCACCTTACTTTTCTGAGTTACTCAAACCCTCGCCGCACACGGCTTTTACGAGCGTATGAATCGGTCGTGTACGAGTGGCAGAACGCTCTCGGCCAATCATCAAGCGTCGAGCTAGGGTTGGATGAGGAGGGGCGGCCATTGCTCTCGAAGTTGGGCGCCGCTGGTTTTAGCTTCTATCATCAAGGCCGCCAGATTCAGAATCCGTTGAGCAGCTTGCTCGGGGCTCACACCGCGAGCGTGAATGTTCGAGATGAGGTTCCGATTGGCGTCGTTGTCCGACGCTTTCGGGCGGTACGCCATGTAGGCGGAGAGGCTTTCGGCGGTGGCAAGGCCCGGGCGCTCGCCGATCAGGAGGATGGCAACTTTGGGCGCAAGCAAATCGCCAACCTCGTTGAGAATTCCCACCCGGCAGTGACGAACCACAAATATAGGACCCACGTTCCAGCCTCGTGCCGTGGCTCCGTCGCGTAACAAAGGCAACAGACGAGGAATCTGCGCGGCCACTGCCGTGACCGAGAGTCCGTCGCCGATCACGACCTGCAAATCGTTTCCGGTGGTGCATCGTCTCTCGACCTCCGCGCGCGACGCCTCATTCAGGCACCGGCCCAGGTCAGGACGCAGCAGGTATTCATCTTTGCTGGCGGCCTGGGTGCAGACCTCAAACAGACTCCACTTCTGCATCGCGTCGCCGGCTGCATTTGTGAAGAGGTTTAACTCCGCGCGCACCGCATCGCGAGCCGAGGCATGCGCCTCACGCAGCTCCAGTTGCGTATTGGTTCGATACGCTGCTCCGCTCCGCCCTGCCAGCAGCCGCGCCGGAGTCTGCGCACGTACTTTCTTCACCATCTCCGGCAGGTCGAAGAGCGGAGCAAGTTTGTCTTCCGGTTTGTCGTCTTGCGCAGACATTCAGATCGCCTTCTCCAGAGACGACTCGAGACCGGCCATCAGCTGCCTGCGAGCCGACGAATCGAGAGAGGCCGGCTCGGTGCCGCGATAGATTTCCCTGCTCTGCAGCCATGCCAGGAATTCCGGCGCCGGGCTGAGTTGAAAGAGGCGACGAGCGGCCAGCGCGTCGTGGTAGCTGGTGGACTGGTAGTTCAGCATCACGTCATCTGAACAAGGGACGCCCATGAAATAATTGCAGCCCGCCGCGGTCAGCAGTAGCAGCAGATTATCCGCTGAATTCTGATCGGCGGCAGCATGATTGGTGTAGCAGACATCGCAACCCATGGGTAAGCCCAGCAATTTACCCATGAAATGATCTTCGAGCCCGGCCCGGATGATCTGTCTCTCGTCGTACAAATACTCCGGCCCGATGAAGCCTACGACGCTGTTCACGAGGAACGGTTGGAAGGCGCGTGCGACTCCGTAGGCCCGCGCTTCGAGCGTCAGCTGATCGACCCCTTGATGCGCCTCGGCGGAGAGCGCGCTGCCCTGGCCGGTTTCGAAGTACATCAGCTGATCCCCGACCCAGCGGACATCGCGTTGGCGATGATGTTCGGCCACCTGTTCCTGGCCCTCGCGCAGCATGTTCAAAGTAATCCCGAAGCTGCGGTTGGCCGCCTCCGTACCCGCGACCGACTGGAAAAGAAGATCGACCGGCGCGCCACGCTTCAAGGCTGCGAGCTGGGTGGTGATATGCGCCAGGCAGCAGCATTGCGTCGGAATTTCGTACGCGTCCACCAGGCGATTCAAAGCGGTAAGAATCGCGCTGACGGTTTCGACCGAGTCGGTGGCCGGATTCACACCGATAACGGCATCTCCGCACCCGTACAGCAATCCTTCGAATGCAGCCAGAAGAATTCCGCCAACGTCGTCGGCCGGGTGATTGGGTTGCACCCGAATGCCCAACACTCCGCGCTCTCCCATCGTATTGCGGCAACGCGTGATGTTGCGGATCTTGATGGAAGCGAGCACCAGATCCTTGTTGCTCATCAGCTTGGCGACAGCAGCGGCGATTTCAGGGATGATGGCCGCCTGAAGCGATTGCAGCCGACCTTCCGTAGTTGAGTCGTCGAGCAGGAACTCGCGAAATTCACCTACCGTCATACTTCCAATGGGACGGAAGGCCTCCTGGTCGAAGCTCTCCAGAATGAGGCGCGTAACGTCGTCTTCAGCAGGATCGATCAGCGGGCGGCGAACAATTTCCGCCAGAGTCATATCCGCAAGCTTGCGCTTCGCGGCCACTCGCTCCCGTTCCGAACGGGCGGCGATGCCGGCCAACTGGTCTCCGGACTTTTCTTCGTTGGCTTTGGCAAACAGTTCACGCAGATCGGAGAAGTCGAATTGCTCGATCATGGGAAAGCGGCCAATTAGGAGAGATCATGTTACAAGAAAAGGCAGAAGGGACGCGCAAGGAGAAATGCTTGCAGGATCGAATTCTATTGGGGTTTGCGTCGGCCGTGGTGGCCCGGTTGCTACTATCCGGGGCGAGTTAAAGCGCTCCGCGTCCGCCCATTTTGATTCGGACGGGTATCTGGTGCGAAAAATGCAATGTCGCCGCATGCTGGTTCATCGCGGTGGCGGCCTGGGTGCGCCGGTTGCCGATGACACTGTTGAAATTCAGAGTGGTCACAGTGTGCTCGCATAACGAGCACTTGAAAGTCGTCCCGCCGTTCATCGATTTGGTTGTGTAATATCGCACAGATCTATCATAGTCCTTCCCAGCCAGGTTCATTCGGCGCATTAGGTGTGCAACCAACGGTTACCCGAAGCTGGGAAACGCTCGCTTTTCTGGCGTTTTGCAGAGCAGGTTCCGGGCGAGCCGATCAGCTCACCCGGACTGGACACCAACGCTGAGGCAGCCGCGCAGCGATCAGTCGCCCTAATGCTTGGCGGGGCCTTTCAATTCGACCAGGATCAAGTCCATTCCGCTATCGCCGGTGTTTTCCGGCAAGTGGGTATTAGCGGTTTCGTATTGGGCATCGCCTGCCTTGGCGGTAAAGTCCACTTTTTTCCCGTCCGCAAACAGGAACTGCCCATGGGAATCCGTAAGGAACACGGCAACCAGGTTGGGGTGGCTATGCATAATCGACTTCTCGTGCGGACCGTAATGCACCTTCAGAATGCGCACTTGATCATTTTCGCTAATCACCGAGTAATGTTTTGGGTCGGTCTTGACCGCATCCTGAGCCAGGACGACTGAGGCAAAACAGAGGCTCACCGCTACGCTACAAAGCGCTAGTCGCATTCGCATATTGGTCTCCTTAGTTTTTTAGGATCGTTGAAAGCCGCCCAACGCTACTCTGGCGGCAAGACCCTGTCAATCGTCTTGGCCAGAATGGGCCATTGGCATGGACGGCCGAGATGGAGTAACAATCTAACCATCAGGCTCGGCAAGCTGCGCTTTAACCACCGCCCACCGGGAGTAGTTCGATGTACTGCTATGTTTGGTCGTTTGTGGTTCGTCCCGAATGCTCGCACGCGTTCCAGATCGCGTATGGTCCGGATGGCGATTGGGTGCGACTTTTTCGCCGAGATCCTGAGTACATTCGCACCGACTTTCTGGCTGACCGCAATGATCCGGCGCGCTTCATGACCATCGACTTCTGGACCAGTCGCGAGGCATGCCTCACCTTCCGTGAGCGGTTCCGCGGCGAGTTCGAGGCTCTCGACGAAAAATTCGGGGAATTCACCGTGCAGGAACTCCACCTCGGCGACTTCGAGCTACTCGACAAATCGGTTTCTCCGAGATAAGGCCATGAAACTCCATTCCGGTTTCGTGACGGTTCCCTCAAGTGTCATCAACCGCCCGGCTTTCGTTGACTTGCCCCGCCACTTCTACATAAGATTCAGGCCCTGATGATCGGCCATACCATCTCGCATTACCGGATCATCGAAGAGCTGGGCGGCGGCGGGATGGGTGTGGTGTACAAGGCCGAAGACACCGAATTGGGGCGCATGGTTGCGCTCAAATTTCTGCCTGAGCTGATCGCCCAAAATCCGGTGGTTCTGGAACGGTTTCGCTGGGAAGCGCGGGCCGCCTCGGCTCTGAATCATCCCAACATCTGTGTGATCTATGAGGTGGGTGAGGCGCAGCGCCGGCGCTTCATTGCCATGGAGTTTCTCGATGGCACGACGCTCCGGCAGCGTATCGCCGAGGGTCGAATGCCCTTGCTGCAGTTGCTGAACCTGGGGATCGAGATCGCCGACGCGCTCGACGCCGCTCATACCCATGGCATCATCCACCGCGACATCAAGCCGGCAAATATTTTTGTCACCCAGCGCGGACACGCCAAGATCCTCGATTTCGGCCTGGCCAAGCTGGCGGTGGGTGACGAAGCCAGCATCAGCGGCGATACCTTCGGAGGGATAACCCGATCGCCGGAAGAACTTCATCGTCCGGGGTCTGCGATGGGCACCATCCCGTATATGTCGCCGGAGCAGGCGCTGGGCATGCCGCTCGACTCGCGTACCGATTTGTTCTCGTTCGGCGTCGTGCTCTATGAGATGGCGACGGGAGTTCTGCCCTTCCAGGGACAAACTACGGCCGCCGCTTTCGATGCTCTCATTCACAGCGTACCCGAGTGGCCTCTACGATTCGATCCGGCCACGCCGGTGGAGTTGGAACGCATTGTGCGGAAGGCGCTCGAGAAAGATCCCGCCCGCCGCTATGCCAGCGCGGCCGAGATGCGGACAGACCTGCAAAATCTGCGCCGGGCGACGGAGTCTGGGCAGGCGCCCGCCGCCGTGTCCTCCACCCGGCCCGCGCCGGATTCGAAAGAGCGTATCCGTTCCTTCTTCTCTACCACAGCCGGGCCGCTGAAGCCGGATTCCAGGATCGGGGTTGGATCGAAGATCGTGATGGCGATTTGCGCCGTCGCCGCACTGGTTGTGCTCATGCTGTTCCTGAGATCGCCGGGATCCCCGCCGGTGGTGCTTTCGTCTTTGCAGATCACCAACGACGGCGCTTCCAAGCGCTCTCTGGTCACCGACGGCACACGCCTGTATTTTTCGGAAAATCTTGGCGGTCATTCGGTGCTGAGGCAGGTTTCGACGTCGGGGGGAGAAACCGCGCCGGTACCGATCTCTCTGGTCAGCGCCGATATCTATGATTTCTATCCCGGACGTTCTGAACTCCTGGTGAAAGGGATCGCGGAGGGGTCGGAGACCGAAGGGCCGGTCTGGATTTTGCCGGTACCCGGCGGTTCGCTGCGGCAGGTGGGAAACATACTGGCGCACGGGGCTGCCTGGGCTCCCGATGGCCAGCGTATCGTCTATGTAAAGCAGTCGAGTTTGTATTCCTGCAACCCGGACGGAAGTGACTCGCGCGAAATCGTTACCGTACCGGGCATTCCTTTTGCGCCCCGATTCTCTCCCGATGGCCGCCGTCTGCGCTTTACGATCCGGGACACTAGCCAGCGCACATCGTCGTTGTGGGAGATCTCACCTGACGGAAAGGGTCTGCACCCGCTGTTGCCCGACTGGAACAAACCGCCCCAGGAGTTTGGCGGGAAGTGGACGCGCGATGGGGAATATTTCCTGTTTGAATCGACGCGCGATCACACCCAGAACATCTGGGCCCGCCGCGAAGGTACTTCTCTTTTTCGTAAAGCGGGCGCGGAGCCGACGCAGCTCACCGTGGGCCCACTGCTGTTCAGCAATCCCACGCTCAGCCTGGATGGGAAAAAGCTATTCGTGATCGGCCAGCAGCGCCAGTTCGACCTGATCCAGCTGGAGAACAAGTCACAGCAGTTTTCCATTTACCTGCCGGGAGTGTCCGCGGGCGAAGCCGACATTCAACGCAATGGCGAGTGGATTACCTACGTGGCACATCCCGAACTCACGTTGTGGCGTAGCAAGCTGGATGGGAGTTCTCGCAGCCAACTCACCTTCGCGCCGATGCAGGCGCACATGCCGCGTTGGTCGCCGGACGGAACCCAGATCGCTTTCATGGGTTCGCGTCCGGGAAAGCCCTGGAAGATATTCGTGATGCCGGCGGAAGGCGGCACGCCCCAGGAGGTCACCACGGGAGATCGCAACCAGGGCGATCCCACCTGGATGCCCAAGGGCGATGCCATTGTCTTCGCCGGGATGCCCTGGCTGGAATATGGGAGCGTTTCCGGTCCGAATATTCACATCGTCGACTTGAAGACTTCGCAGATCTCCGACGTACCGGATTCTGAAAACCTGTTCAGCCCGCGCTGCTCTCCGGATGGCCGCTACATTGCGGCCTTGTCGGCTGACTCCACGAAGCTGATGGTTTACGACACGGTGAAGAAAAGCTGGGAGCAGCTTGCCGTGGCCCGCTTCGGCTTCGAAAACTGGTCACACGATGGCAAGTCGCTTTACGCCGAGGATTATTCCGACACCACGGATGACATCGTCCGGGTAAATGTGGCCACCGGGAAAGTAGAACGCCTGTTCAGCCTGAAGGAGATTCCGCGCGGCTTCGATCCCTGGGAATTCTGGATCGGGCTGGCTCCGGATGACTCGCCGCTTCTCATGCGGGACCGAAGTACACAGGAAATTTACAGTCTCGACGTACGTTTTCCCTAGGCGACGCCAACTGCTTACTGCAGACCTTCCACCAAGTAGAGATCCGAAAGAGTGCGGTGATATCCGTAGACGCAGGTCTTTCCATCCGGCGTCAGCAGAATGGGCCCAATCGTCTCCACCCCGGCCGGATCACCTGGCATCAATTGTTCGAGGGGAGTCTTCCGCCCGGTAGCCAGTTCGAGCCGCGAAACCTTGGCCGGGAGTTCACCGGGCCTGTAAATGAAGAGTGAGAGGCCATCTTGCGACCATGCGATGGGTTGCTCTCCCGATTCCATACCGCGAATGAGCTTGCCATCGCCTCCCGCAGTCGGATAGATGTAACCCAGTTGGTCCGGACCGATGCCCGCAATGGTCTGCCCATCGGGAGCCACCAGGAAGGCGGTGGCGTGCATGCCCTCGGGCGTAATCGCTTTCGGCGTGCCGCCCTCTACATTCTGGACGTAAAGCCGCACCCCTCGATCCGGCTCGTTTCCGGAAAACAGCACGCGCTTCCCATCTGGAAACCAGCGCGCCCAGGCATGATTGATCGCATCATGCGTGAGTGGCATGGCGCTCCCCGCTTTGGTGGGCAGCAGGTTGAGCTGGGCAGGGGACTGCTGAGTCTGCGCGATCACCCATTTTTCGTCTGGAGAAAGAGCGATGGCCGCTCCCTCGCCTAAAAGCACTGCCGGAGACCCATCGGTTTTTCGCAGGTACACGGCATAACTGAGCCCGCCGGATTTTCCGTATGCCAGGCTGCCGCCGCCGCCTTCTTCATCAAACAATAGAGTCTTGCCGTCGGCGGAGATATCGGCGGGATAGGAATAATCCAGCCAGGTCAAATCGCGCTCTTTGCCATCAGCAACGGCGGTCAACTCACGCCGCCAGCTCGCCCGGTTCAGGAGCAGCCGACCGTCTTTCCAAATGTCGAGCAGCATTAAGGTGCCAAGCATACGTGCGACCAGCCGCTCCTTGCCCGACAAGGAAACGGCGTACAAGGCTCGATCAATGCCCGACTTGTTGCCGGTAAACCAGACTTCCTCACCATCCGGCGACCAAGCCAACCCCTGACTGCTGTACCAACCGTCCGACAGCGTCTTCTTCTTCCCGGCCAGATCGACAACGGCAACTGACCCACTGTCGTCGCCCTGGATGGGGTGATCCAGAAAAGCGATGTAATCTCCCTTGGGCGACAGCCGAACATGGCCGATCCAGCCGCCGGTTTCATAAAGCACTTTGCCCGGTGGATACTCCAGCCGGTTGCGGCCGCCAACGTCTCTGACGATGGCAACGTTGTTGCCGTCGGGTCCCCAATCCGCCCACTGGACCTGATCGACGACTTCTCGCGGCGCGCCGCCCGCGAGTGGCGCTCGCGCCAACGTTCCCACGCTGACCCATGTGCCGATCGGATGATTATCGAGCAGGACGGCCATTTCTCCACTCGACGAGACCGCCATCAGCTGAGTGTGGCTCATGCCCAACGCCCGTGATTCCGAACTCTCGGGACGAGCCGTGAACACTTCCACCGGATTCCCCTGCCAGGAGGCGCTGTACAGAATGGTTTGTCCATCGGGCGCGAATCGCGCCGAGCGCACACTGCCCCGCCGGAAGGTGAGCTGCCGGTAGACCGGAGGAGGCGGGGGCTGTTTCGCCAGCCAGGTTCGTCCGGCCAGAATTCCCAACGCGAGGCCTGCCAGAATCCCTAAGCCGGCAAGTAGTGGCACTCGGGAACTTTTCGAAGCGGGCTCGATTTCCTTCGCGGCGACGCTGGCTACCGCAGCTCCGCCACTGCCCGTGGCAACCACCGAAGAACCGGCAGACTCTGTATCGCGCTTCAGCCTTTTCAAGTCGGAGCGGATTTCCGCGGCGCTCTGGCAGCGCAGGTCGCGTTTCTTCTCCAGCGCTTTGTTAATGATCCGCTCCAGCTCGGCCGGCATGGCGGGGTTCAAGCGTTGAGGCGATACCGGCGTCTGGTTGAGGATGGCGTTGAATACCGCAGCCGAAGTGTTGCCCTTGAACGGCGGCGCTCCGGTCGCCATCTGGTACAGCACCACGCCGAACGAAAAAAGATCGGTGCGCGAATCGAGCTCTTCCCCCATGGCCTGTTCGGGAGACATAAAGTCGACGGTGCCCATGGCCATTCCCAGGCTCGTCAGACTTTCTTTCGGTACTACGGTGTCACCGGCGCCACCCACGGTCTCGTCCGTCTTGGGTGCTGACGCGAGCTTGACCAGGCCGAAGTCCAGGACTTTCGCCTGCCCGCGCGTGGTGATGAAAATGTTTGCGGGCTTTATATCTCGATGAACGATGCCGCTGTTGTGCGCCGCGTCGAGCGCGTCCGCGATCTGGATTCCGTATTCCAGCAACTCGGGAAGCTTCAGCGGCCGGTTTTCAATCTTGTGCTTGAGGGTCTGCCCATCGAGAAACTCCATGACGATGAACTGCTGTCCGTCGTCTTCGCCGGTCTCGTAAATGGTGCAGATATTCTGATGGTTGAGCGCGGAAGCGGCGCGCGCCTCGCGCTGGAAGCGGGCCAGGGCCTGGCGGTCGCGGGCCAGTTCTTCGGAAAGAAATTTCAACGCGACGAAGCGTCCCAGCTTGGTATCTTCGGCCTTGTAGACGACACCCATGCCGCCACCACCGAGTTTTTCAGTGATGCGGTAGTGTGAAATGGTCCGGCCGATCAACGAAGAGCCCTCGCGCCCGGATATTAGGCATTCGGAAGCGCGAAGTCAAACCCCGGGGGAGCGCTGGCAGGTTGGTTTGCATCATTGCAGGAATTGTCGCTCCGAAGCGCGGCGGCACCGCGCGAGGAATCCGCTGTTTTGGCGCAAAAGCAAATTCCCCACCGATAAATCGGTTCGGAATGACAATGGCTTAAGAGTGATGCGTTTCTCGAAGCTAACCCACTGCCGGTTGGAGGCGAGTTCCAGAGGCAGCTTTCACGCAGTCAGGCTGATTTGATTCGGATCTGAATCACACGACCGGCAGCGTCGGCACCGAACCGGCGCCAACCGGCACCAGCGCCGGACCAACAAACCGTGGCACATCCAGATCGGGCATGGGAGTTCCCGCGAACAGCCGACGGCAGGGTTTGGCCAGCCATCTGGCCCATCGTCCCGACCATGAGACTCGGGCGCTGTCAGTGGCGATGCCGGTGTCGGCATACATCTGGCGGTAGATTTTTGAGATCAGTACAAACGCCAGGCGGCCGCGGCTGGATTTGATGAAGCGCGACCGTTTCCAGATGGAACTCAAACCGTAGAAATTGTCCCAGACGGCCTGGGTTCGCGAGCGAATTTCTTCCGCCGTCATGACCGGATGGTCCCAATACAGCTTGGGACGAAGCGCCTGCGGAATGAGCCAGCGCCGGGTCAGCGGCACACCAGCAATAGTGGGAGGCGTCGCGCCCAATCCTTTTTCCCAGCGATCGAAATCCACGGTTCCGGGGTAAGGACTCAACGTCACGAACTGCGCGAAAGTAAGGTCGGCACTGATGGCAGCGGCGGCCGTAGCGTCGAAGGTTTCGGGGCGGTCGCTGGGCAGCCCGAAGATGAAAGACCCGAGGACGTGCACGCCGTGCGCCCGGAAAATCTTCAGCCGCTCAATTAAATGGTCGCCGGATAAATTGAAATCCTTGTAGACATCTTTCAGGCCGGCCGGAGTCACGGCTTCGACTCCGACGAGGGCGCCCTTGATGCGCGCCGCTTTCATGGCATCCAGAAATTCGGTGTCCTCGGCGGCTTCCATGGTGATCTGGGTAAAAAAGACCATGTCATCGGGGAGCTGGGCCAGGCGCGACATCAGTTCGAACCGCTCGGCACGGAGGTTTTCGAGCTCAGCCACCCGGGCAGTGTTTTTCTGTAGCCGTGCCAGGTTCAGATCGGTGAGCGTGACCGGGTAAAAATTGTCGTCGGCGAGGGCGATGAAGCGAAATCCCAGGCGGCGCAACTGGACCACTTCTTCGATGACCGCATCCGAAGCTCGCTGCCGAGGCCTTTGGCCATCGGTGCGCCAGACCGAACAGAACGAGCAATGCTTGGGACAACCGCGCACGGTTTGCACCGACGCCCACATATAGCGGCTGCGCGGAATCAATTCCCAGCGGGCGGCGACGAAGCTGCTGGCCTCGATTTTGCCGCCATGATAAAGCGGCAGCGGCGTACCTTTTTCGCAATCGGCCAGGGCCTGGGGCCACGCGACATCGCCGTCGCCTGACACCACCGAATGGGCGCCGCCCAATTCGCGTGCTTCCTCGGGATAGAGAGTGGCGTGAATTCCGCCAAAAATTACATACGCTCCGCGCTCCCGCGCCAGTTTCCCAATTTCGTATCCCCGCAAGGCATTCGCGGTATGAATGCTGATACCGACGGCGTCTCCGGGCTGAATACGTTCGGGATCCACCGGGCTGAGTGTTTCATCCACCAGAATGGGATCGCCGAAGCTCTTGGGAGTGGCGCCTGCCAGTACGTATTGCCAACGAGGAGTAATGACCGCAGTCCCGAACGAAACGTGGCTCGGGTTAATCAGATGGACGTTCACGCGCAGTGCTCCTTCTTACTGTGGATTTCTCCGAACAGTTTCACGAGTCACTAGCGGAACACGCTTCTACGTGCGTTGTGTTCTTGGTGAGACGCTTGATCTTCTGGCGCCTGAGCGGAACGGCGGCCAGTCAGCGTGCTCTGCCTGGCGGGAATCGGAAGGCAGGAGACTTAGGAGAGGAAGGTACGCGACTCCGGGGTCGTCGAGGGCAGCTTAGGCCGAAAACAGGTGGGTGTCAACCGCTCATTGGGACATATTCTCGAATCGGCGTGACCACGAGCCATGTAGCGGCAGGTGTCCCAGCTGGACGAGGAGCCATGCTGGTCTGATGTTTTCGCTTTGTCTAACAAAACCCTTGTCGAGCTGTGCTCGACGGG
The DNA here is from genome assembly GCA_963822555.1 of Terriglobia bacterium. Classification (GTDB taxonomy): domain Bacteria; phylum Acidobacteriota; class Terriglobia; order Terriglobales; family Acidobacteriaceae; genus JAIQFF01. Next base: position 494,181 of record CAWGHY010000001.1, on the reverse strand, counting down.
GCGGACGAGGGCGTCCGCCCCTACGTGGTTTTTGCTAGTTTTGGGGGAATCTCGGCGTAGCCGGGCGTAGCTTCCGCGAGATTCCTGGTCAGGGTAGCTTTCGCATCGCCGATGGACCAGCGAATTCCTCCCGCGAGCAGGTTCAGGAAAAACGTATTCGCCCAGTTTTCCGGGCGATCGCCCATGGCCGTATAGAAGACGCGTCCGCTGCCATGCATCCGCGCCCAGGTCGCGGGATACGGGGCGCGCTGGTAGGGTTCGCCTTTCATGCCCTGAGTGTCAAGCGCAAGAATCACATGAATATCCGGCACAAAATCCTTCAGGGAATACCACTCTTCGGTAAAACTCACCGGCGAAGTCACGCCCTCGAGGCCGGGGAAGTGCTGATCTTTCACCACCAGATTTGCGGTCTGCAATCGCGGAGTGCTGCCGTGAGTGATAAACTCGCCCCCCAGCATGCGCAGGTACGGATCCTCATTCTCGCCGTGTGCAATGTAACGGTTGGAGTGATCGTCCGGATCGGGCTCGGTATGAAAAGTGTCGGCCGCGGCATGAACACCGACAAAACCGAGTCCGCCATGGATAGCGTCCAGCAGCGCCTGCTTACCCGCCGGCGACATGGGCGGATTTCCGTCGGTGCCCGTCTTGGTCAGGTCGAGGGTGGTAAAGAAGAGCACGGCGGAATACTTGGTTCGAAACTCTCGTGAATCGAATACGCGCCCATCTTTACTGGCTACGATTTCAAAGCCATGTTGGTCTCCCAGGGTGCGCACGGCCTGCTCCAGAATGCTCGGACGTCCAGCGGTGACCTTGATGACTTCGTGTTCGAAGCCGGAAGACTTGGTGAAGACGAGGAGCGATTTTTTCTTCGCCGCGAGCAATGCTGGGGGAAGAGTCATTGCGGCGGCTGCGGTGGCGCTGGCCTGAAGAAACTGGCGGCGGCTGAGTGATGTTTTCATGACATGCTTTCTCCGGAAGCATAGTAGCCCGCGACGAGCCGCGACTCAACTGGGATAGGTAGTGGAGGCCGGGCCTCCCGCCCCGCTGAACGGACGAGACATCCATCCTCCATTGTCCGCAAGTTGTATACTCTCGTCCCGAAAGCGCTGCTGCATCCGATATCCGAGAACCTGGCGCGGAGGTATCCATGAAACGTTACGTTGTGGCTTCATCTCTGCTGTTGCTGATGACTGCAGTCGGCTGGGCTCAGACGCCCACGCTTCCAGCCGTTATCAGCCCCGAGGTCCACGCGGATAACACAGTCACGTTCCGCTTTCGAGCTCCCAACGCGCACGAGGTTGTGTTGACCCTGGACGGCGCGAAGCCTGCGTCCATGCAAAAGGACGATCAGGGAGTCTGGAGCCTGACAACCGGGCCGCTGCAGCCGGATTTCTATGGATACTCGTTTGTGGCCGATGGGGTCAGCCTGATTGATCCATCGAATCCTCTTTTGAAGCCGAATCTGCTGCACACTTCGAGCCAGGTCCACGTGCCCGGGCCGGCTTCGTTGCCCTGGGAGATCGGCGACGGGCCACACGGCGTGGTCCATCACCATTTCTATAAGTCGGGCGTGGTGGGCGATCAGCGGGATTTTTATGTTTACACGCCGCCGGGATACGATGCGCGCTCCAAGCAGAGCTATCCGGTTTTGTATTTGCTGCACGGCTACAGCGATGATGCCAGCGGCTGGATATCGGTGGGGCGAGCGAATGTCATCCTCGATAATCTGATCGCGCAGGGCAAGGCCAAGGCGATGATCATCGTGATGCCGCTGGGATATGGCGCTCCCGAAATCGTTGCGCCGGAACCCAGAGGATTCGCTCCTGAACTCCGGAAGCAAAATTTCGACCGCTTCAGCCAGGCGCTGGTCACGGAAGTAATTCCACAGGTGGAAGCGGCATACCGGGTGTCGAGTGATCGGAACTCGCGGGCGATCGCGGGATTGTCCATGGGAGGCTCTGAGTCTCTGCTGACCGGGTTGAACCATCTGGAAAAGTTTGCCTGGGTTGGCGCCTTTAGTTCGGGAGGATTGGCGGAGGATTTTGACGCCGACTTTCCTGGGCTGGATGCGAAAGCCAACGCGAAACTTCGTGTTCTCTGGATCGCATGCGGCACCGATGACCGCCTCATCGATCTGAACCGCAAGCTCCGCGCGTGGCTGGATTCCAAAGGCATTCACAACACGGGCATTGAAACGCCGGGCACGCATGCGTGGATGGTATGGCGAAGGAATCTGGCGGAGTTTTCCGGGCTGTTGTTCAGATAATCCGTGTCATCCTGAGCGTAGCGTTTGCGTTCGCTTGCGAACGCAAGTGCGGAGTCCAAGGACCCCTACCGCAATACGAAATTCAGCAGTTCGTCTCGCAGTCGCACGTACCCATGAGAAGTTGAGGACATTTTCGAGGGTAGGGGTCCTTCGACTTCATAAACCTATTCGCAAGCGAATCGGTTTGTTCCGCTCAAGAGGACAACGGGAAGGTTGAACGTCGTACAGCCACTTCCGTAATCTCCAACTCTTCTTGGACGTCCGCCATACTGGGGGGAACGTATGGGTCCGCATCTTCGCCCAACCTCCTGAATGGCGCCCTCCCCCATCAATACGCGTCGTTGGCCGAGAAAGCCGGTCGATCTGCAAGTCCTTGTGGTTCTGCGCGATGGGGAGTCCAAAGTCTTCGTGCCCGGGCGGCTCACCGAAATCAGCAAAGGCGGCCTCGCCCTGTGTGCCGGAATCAACCTGCAGCCCGGAGATCCAATTGAGGTCGAATTGCCTTCGCCCTATTCACGGGTGAAGGGGACAGTTCGCAGCCGCGACGGTTATTGCTTTGGAGTGGAACTCCTGACTTCGCTCTCGACGGCGGCCCGTCCAGCCAGCCGCAACCTGGCGCTCTTCCAGAAGAGGCACGAGGCGTATCTGCGCGAAAGTGAAGAGGAGATCAATCGCTTGCGGAAAGAAGTTGCGGCCATGCGGCGAGCGACGGTGTTGGCAGAGGAAAAGGCCTGATCGTTGGTGTCGACGTCTGTTTACAACAGTCTCACAACGCTATTCCAATCGGCCGGGTGACCCACTCATTCCAGAAGCGTCTGCGTGCTCGTCCTACCGCAGGCGCCGCAGACTCTCGACCGAAGGCACGAAATAATAGGAGCCGGTCAAGGGCTGAGTGAAGCGGGTGAGCGCATCGCGGGTGCCATTGATCAGGCCTGCCATGCTATCCAGCATTCTGGAAAGCCGCTTCTGGTCTGCACTGAATCCAACGAACATGGTGCCATGATCCTCGACTTTTCCGTAGGGCATGTTGCGGCGGAAGATATGCCCAAACTCGTCCTGATCGGTGCGGGCTACATGCGAGTCGGCTGGCTTGTTCTCGAGCTCGATGCTCTCGGGCTTGGTGCGTCCCATGATGCGCTCCTGCTGATCGACCGGCAGAGCTTCCCACGCAGCTGTCTTGTGCTTCCACTTTTGCAGCAAAAGGACTGAACCGGCAGCACCGGGAACTCCTTCGGGCAAGAGAGCCGCAGCGGGAGCGTCGAGCAGGGTCGGGTTCTCCGAGCCATCGACGAAGCCGGTAAGATCGCGATCATGCCGGTACGACCAACTTGAGGTTTCTTCCGCAAGTGAGGCCAGGCCTGCGATGTCATGGATGATCGAGCGGGCCATATCGAAAATAACGTCATAGGCACTGCCCGACAGCCAAACCAGCGCATCATGTTGCGTGGCGGGCATGACGAATCCTTCCGTGCCCTGAATCTTTTGGTTAAAGCCTTCGACGCCCGGAGAAGCGTCATCGGGAACAACACCGCGCCAGAGCTCGGGCCGAAAGCCGATGACGAAGTTCACTCCGCCCGTGGTGGTCCGTGGTTCACGGATAGCGGAAATTGTAGACGCGAACTCATTGCGTTTTTTTGCGTCCACAATGTCAAACTCCAGGTACGTATGAGAGGACGTTCCCAGAGCGAAAATTCCAGCCTGAGGGGTGCACATGCGGGCATTATAGCGGGCACCATCTCAGCCATTGCAACTGAGGTCGATCGCACCGCCACCGCGTAGTTCGGAGCTAATCCAACCACTGCGGATTCTGGTAGGTCCCATCGAAGCTGTGCGATGTCTTGTAAAGCTCCCATTCGCCTTTTTGAGCCACTGGCGCAGTGCGGGCCAGAAGTGCAGCGATCTGCTCACCGCTCAGCGGCTTGAAAGATCGTGCCACCTTCAACGCCTGTTGCAGGATGGGCAGAGAATCGCATCCGGTGATGACCACGCTGGTGGGCAGCGTGAGGGCGTAGTGGAGACACTCGACCGGCTCGGCGGCTTTGCTCTTGAGGATCAAGCCGTCACCCATGGGCTTCATGCCCAACACTCCGATGTTGTGTTTCACCAGGACGGGGAGCACTTTCTTTTCGAAGCTGTCGTAATGGGCATCCATTAGATTGAGCGGCATCTGCACGGTGTTGAGCGTGAAATTGCGGGCGAAAGCGGCATTCAGCATTTTGAGGTGGAACTCCGGACTCTTGTGTCCGGTGAATCCGATGTAGCGAATCTTGCCTTTTCGCTTGGCTTCGACCACCGCCTCCATGCCGCCTTTAGGAGCGAAGATGAGGTCGGGATCATTGGCGCGGATCACCTCGTGAAATTGCACGAGGTCGATGACATCGGTCTGCAGGCGACGCAGCGACTCGTCGATCTGGCGCGCCGCGCCCTGGCTGGAGCGGGCGTCGATCTTGGTCATCAGGAACGCCTTCTTGCGGTATCCGTCGCGCAGCGCCTTGCCCATGCGGACTTCGCTCTCGCCGCCGTTGTAGTCCCAGCAATTATCGAGGAAATTGATGCCTTCATCGAGCGCGGTGCGAACGATGCGAATGCTCTCCTGCTCATCGCTCTGATTGCCGATGTGATATCCGCCGAGCCCGATGCAGGATACGTTCTCGCCGGTGTTGCCCAGAGTGCGATAAGGAATTCCGTTCTTGATCTCGGCGGCCCAGGCACGCGGCAACAGATTGGCTGCGACGGTGACGCCGGCGGCGGTCTCGAGAAATTCGCGGCGGGTAAGTGCGGACTTGGGGTCGGTCATGGAGATGTCCTCACCAGAGATGTGCCGCCATTATCTCACCGGCGGCGTGTGTGGGGCGCACACTCTTGTCCGCCGCTTTTGAAATTGGAGTTGATCGAGAGGATAGCTCCGCAGGCTCCAGCCTTTTATTTCGGCGTTAAAGTCATGATCAAAGGCGGCGGACGAGAGTGTCCGCTCTACGCACGCTATCCGGTAGAGTGAGTTTGAGCTTCGGGTCACCGCCTGCGAGAGTGATATCGCTGCAATTATTGACTACCCAGTCGGCTCCCGCGGCGACCAGCTCAGAATCTTGAACCGTGGTGCGGAACGCGATCACTCTTGCCCCGGACGCCTTGCCAGCCCGAATTCCCGCCGGCACGTCTTCGACAACCACACAGTCTTCCGCTGAAAATCCCAGGACCGAAGCGCCTTTCAGGTAAGGCTCGGGATGCGGCTTGCCGTTTTTGATGTCGTTCGATGTGACCATACGTTCAGGGATGGGCAATCCCGCGGCACGAAGGCGGGTCTCGGCGAGGGGACGCGTGCAAGATGTCACGATGGTCCAGCGATCTGGCGGCAGTTCACTGAGCAACCGATCGGAACCGGGAAGCAGGACGACGCCTTCAATATCTTCCATCTCGCGCCGCTCGACTTCACGATTCTCGGCCGCGTGATCGGCATCCGGCAGGTATTCACGGACCGTGGTCAGGCTGGGACGTCCGTGGGCGCGTGCGATCACCTCCACCGGATCAAATCCGTGTTCCACCGCCCAGCGACGCCATACCCTGGTCACGGCTGGAGTGGAATCGATCAGGACGCCGTCCAGGTCGAAGAGCATTGCCTTACAGTGAATCTGGGGCATGTCACGGAGCAGGCTGCAAGACCAGGGGCTTTTCCAGGCGGAACCGCAGAGTGCTTTCCGCTGGGACCTTGACTTCCTTCCCCCGGGTAAAGACCTGGCTGACAACGCCGCCGCCGGCTCCGGCGAGCGCTCCGATACCCGCGCCTTTGCCACCGCCGAACAGTCCGCCCATCAATGCGCCGAGCGCCGAACCGCCGCCCAGAAATTCCGCGGTGCGGCGGTTCTTGCCCACCCCTTTCCGGTTCGATTCGTCGACGTCCGAGGTAACAACTGTGTATTGATTTTTACCGAGCGTCACCGAATATAAATCCAGGACCACCTCCGGACTATGCACTGCGCCGCCAGTGGACGTGCTTCGCACCAGCAACTGGGCCGGCGATCCCGCGGGTATTGCGATGCCACCCGCCGCATCCAGAACATCTTCCGTAATGGTGGCGGAATAAGTTTGGCCTTGATAGGAACTTGTCGAATCGATGGTTTCGTTGGTGCGGACGGAGAGATCGGAGCCCGCGGGAATGACTTTAGCGCCGCTGGGCGGCGGCGCTGCCCCAGCGTGGTTGAAAATGATCGCATCCAGATCGCTGACCGGGAACTGATACTGAATCCCCTGGGCATCGGTGAAGGCGACCGGATTGGATCCGGTGAAGTGGCCGGAGTAGCTCTTGCCGTTGCGCAGGGTCACAACATCCGACGACGGGCTGAAGACCAGAGACTGTGCGTCGTGCCCGGGAAATTCATACTTGACGCCTTGCGCGTCTGCGAAAGTGATTGGACCACTCTGGACCTGACCCAGATAACTGGTTCCGTCACGCAAGACCACGGTATCGGCGGATGCCACGCCTGCGAAGAACAGAACCAACATTGCGAATAAGAAATGGGTTTTCAACATGGCGCGTCCTCACAGCGGTCAAAGTTCGGAAAGTATACCGGATTCAGGATGGGGCACGCAGGGACGAGCTCTTAGCCGGCGTTGCCGGCGGCGGCGGCTTTCGTGGCGGCGGCTGGCTTGTCGGCCAGCATTTTGCGAATCTTGCGCCGGAGATCGGCGGGAGTGAAGGGCTTCTGGATAAACGACACGCCGGGAATCAGCATGTCCGACCGGACAAACTCACCGCTGTATCCGGTCATGTAGAGAATCTTGGTTTCAGGGCGCATGGCGCGAACTTGCTTCGCCAGGGCGGGGCCGTTCATTCCGGGCATGATGACATCCGTGATCAGGAGATGAATCACACCTTTTTGCTGGTTGAGGATGCGCAAAGCCTCTTGCGCCTCGGGCGCTGACAGCACTTTGCAGCCGGAAACGCTCAAAGCCTGACACACCAGGTCACGCAGCGGTGCCGCATCTTCAACGACGAGGATGGTTTCTCCCGAGAAAGCCGGCTCGCTGGCGTCCTTGCCGGGCTCGCTGGCTTCGACTGCCTGGGCCTCGGCGGGAAGGTAAATCTGAAAAGAAGACCCGCGTCCCAGCGCGCTTTGGACTTCTATGTGGCCATTACTTTGCTTAACGATTCCGTAAACCGTTGCCAACCCCAGCCCCGTGCCTTTGCCCACAGCTTTCGTGGTGAAGAAGGGTTCGAACATATGCGCCTGTGTTTGCTGATCCATGCCGGTCCCGGTATCCGTCACCTCCAGCAGCACGAAGCGGCTGGGCGACGCTCCCGGACCGCCTTGAGGAGCTGCTTTCTCGACGTTCTTGGTCTGAATGCGCAGTGTCCCGCCATTCGGCATCGCATCGCGCGCATTGACCACCAGATTCAGGATAATTTGCTCGATCTGGCCGGGATCGGCCTTTACCTGGTCCAGCTGGGAATCCAGCACAAACGAGAATTGAATGTTTTCCTTGATCAGGCGACGCAGCATCTTGTCCAGGTTACTGACGGTCTGATTGATGTTCAGAATCACCGGCTCGACCACTTGCTGGCGGCTGAGCATCAAGAGCTGACGGGTAAGCGATGCCGCGCTGCTACCGGCTCGTTTGATCTGTTCGAGGCTACGGCGATCAGAGTCGGGGATGTCGCCCCGCTCCAGCAGCAGGTCGCTGTAGCCGTTGATCACAGCCAGCAGATTGTTGAAGTCGTGGGCCACTCCGCCGGCGAGCAGACCGATGGCTTCCATTTTCTGGGACTGTTGCAGGAGCTTCTCGGAGCGGGCCAGCGCTTCCTGCGCTATTTCCTTCTCTGACTCCGAGCGATTGAGCACGAACGCCAGGACCCATACCAGACCCATGAACAAACCCATCTGGCTGACCACCAGAGAGGCGATTTTGAGCCGCACATCGCTTGAAAACAGTCCACTGCGGATGCAAACCGCTCCAAGACTGGCGGGAACGAGCGCCGCTACGGGCACAAGTTTCCGGGCCAGCCAGCCCCCGGGATAAGGGTTGGTGAGTACCGACATCAGTCCAAGATCGGGACGAGCGAACAATATGGAAAGGGAGACAATCAGAAATCCCGCTCCGGTATGGAGGGCCATCGAGGTGTACTCGATGGAGCCGTAAAGCACAGGCACGCCGTACAGGTATCCGATAACAGCAAAAACTGAACTCAGGCCGGTGATGGCCGCAAGAGCCTGGGATAGGTTGACCCGCTTTTCTGAAAATGCACACAGCAGGACGCTTAAACCGGCGATGCAAAAGTTGAATGCGGTTACGTGGGCCATCCGGCCGGGATAGGTCGATTGCACCAGGTCCTTGAAGAGAAGCTGGTCTATCCCCAGATTGATTTGCAGAAGATACTCGAGCAATGTGGACAGGCCGACGAGGACTACCACGATGGCAGAGGCGGCACACCAGAGTTGATTACTCCGAGCCTTGGAATTACGGGTCAACAGAAACAGAGCGAGGCCGAGGAACAGGAAACCGATGGCGGTGTTCGGTTTCATGGAAATGCGACCGGGAAGAACCGTGGTGAGCAACCCCACATTCCACAACCACCCAAGCAATACAAGAGCGCCGAGAAGCAGCAACAGCACGCTACCCAGACGGGCGATGGTCCGATAGACCTTGTAGGGGTCCTGCCTCATGAGTTTTCAGTCGTACGGCGCCGCTAAATCAGATCCCAAACTGAGGCCGGCTACGCACACCGGGGTACCGTGATTGCTATTTGTCCCGCCTGGGTACGCACACCGCCCGTTCATAGTCTCTATTTCTTGGGCGGCAGCGAAAGAGTACAAAGGTAACGAGAGGAGCGCAGTTGAGGCCGCGTTGCCGTGTCTGCGACCTTTGCGGGTCCTTTGCGCTTCTTTATGTTCCAGCAAATTCATTACCGCAAAGTTCGCAAAGGATTCACCAAGACCGCAAAGGGGTAGATGAAGGAGGAAGAAATGTTCAAGTCGGTATGGAGTTTTCTCGATCCCTTATCGCTGGTGGTCATTGTTCTTACCTTGGCGTTGTTCGTCGTCGCCCTGTTCGTCAGTGGATTCAGCCACGACCTGCTGCAGGAGTGCGGAGTGTTTCTGGTTTCGGTGAAGCTGATCATGATGAGCCATAAGAACGGAGTCTCGGCAAAGACGGCGGAGGAACGGCTCGAGAAGATCCAGAATCTGCTGCAAACTAGCCGGGAGCAGGGGGTTTGAAGTCCAGGAGTTTCGGCCGTTATGTGCCGGGGAAAGACACTCTCGCTGCCGATTATGTCTCCGGCTAGACGACTTTCTTTTGAAACACCTTCAGCTCTTTGGGAATAATAAAAACCGTTTCCTCTTTAGCGAGCTGGAGTTCGCGGAATTTTTCTTGTGACAGCTCGACCTGGACGGGGTCTCCCCACTCGCTGAGGGCTTCGATCTTCACTAATGGGCCAGCCGAATTGATGTGCTTGATGGTGGCGCGAAAGTGACCCCCACCGTTGGGCTGACGGTGAATCTCCAGCAAGTGTGGACGCACATAAACAGGTTCTCCTGCGGTCCCTTCGTGGATGGGGGTTTCCTGGTAAATGCGGCCGTGAAAAAGGTTTACGTTGCCCAGAAAGTTGTACACGAAGGGTGTAATCGGGTGATGGTAAACATCGTCGGGAGTGCCCACCTGCTCGATGCGGCCTTCGTTCATCACGGCAACGCGGTCGGAAACTTCCAGTGCCTCTTCCTGATCGTGGGTGACGAAAACGCTGGTGATGTGCACCTCGTCGTGTAACTGGCGCAGCCAACGGCGCAGTTCGAGACGGACTTTTGCGTCCAGCGAGCCGAACGGTTCGTCGAGCAGCAGGACGCTCGGCTCAACTGCCAGCGCCCGCGCCAGCGCAACTCGCTGCCGCTGGCCTCCGGAGAGTTGCGCCGGATACCGTCCAGAAAGATTCTTCAGCTGGATCAGGCGGAGAAGCTCGTGGACCTTGGCATGGATCTGCTCTTTCGACGGGCGTAGATTCCGTGGACGGACTTTGAGTCCAAAGGCGATGTTTTCGAACACGGTCATGTGCCGGAAGAGCGCGTAGTGCTGAAACACGAAGCCAACGCGGCGGTCGCGGGCGTTGCGATGGGTGGTGTCCTCGCCGTTGAAGAGTATGCTGCCGGAGTCGGCGAATTCGAGGCCGGCGATGATGCGCAGAAGCGTCGTCTTCCCGGAGCCCGACGGCCCCAGCAGCGCCACCAGTTCGCCGGATGGAATCTTGAGGTCGACATGGTCAAGCGCAGTAAAGTGTCCAAACTTTTTCGTAATGTCTTTGGCTTCGATGCTCATGCGATTTGCCCTTCTCCGTCCCTGGCAGCGGATGTCGCGAGCTGCCGCCGGGCTCTCCACTCGACCACCGTCTTGACCAGCAAAGTGGTCAGGGCCAGCAAGGCCAACAGGGACGCCACCGCGAACGCGGCGGAAAACTGGTATTCGTTGTACAAGATTTCTACGTGCAGAGGCATGGTGTTGGTACGTCCACGAATGTGCCCGGAGACTACGGAGACAGCGCCGAACTCGCCCATGGCGCGCGCATTGCACAAAATCACGCCGTAAAGCAGTCCCCACTTGATGTTGGGCAGACTCACCCGGAAAAAAGTCTGCCAGCCGGTGGCGCCCAGGGCCAGTGCAGCTTCCTCCTCTTCCTGTCCTTGGGCCTGAAGCAACGGAATCAGCTCGCGGGCCACGAAGGGGAAGGTCACGAAGATCGTCGCCAGCACGATTCCCGGCACCGCAAAGATAATTTGCAGGTCATGACGCGCCAGCCACGGCCCCAGCAATCCCTGCAAGCCGAAGAGCAGAACATAGATCAAACCCGATACAACCGGGGAAACCGAAAACGGAAGATCGATCAGCGTAATCAGCAGGCTTTTTCCGAAGAACTCAAATTTGCCGATGCACCAGGCGGCAGCCACTCCAAAAACAAGATTCAGCGGAACGGCAATGCCCGCCGCCAGCAGCGTCAAGCGGATCGCCGCCAGCGCATCCGGCTGACGCAGGCTCGCCCAATAGACGCCGATCCCTTTGGCAAAAGCCTGGGAAAAAACAATGGCCAGCGGCAGGAAGATGAACAGCGCGAGAAAAATTACGGCGACGCCGATCAAGATCCAGCGCACAACCACGGACTCGCCGGTCGCGGCCGTGGCCACTCGCGGTGTCGCCGGAATTTTTCCCGCGGCTAATGCAATGGTTCCCATGAATTTCTATGTCTCAATCACATCCGGAAACAATTCAGTGGTCTTCTCTTCGCGGCTTCCGCTCCACTTCTGCAGAAGGTTGATAGGCAGCAGCAACATCAACGAGAACACCAGCATGACTACCGCAATGGCCGTCGCGCCGGCGTAGTCGTACTGATCGAGTTTGGTGATAATGAGCAAGGGCGTGATTTCAGTTTTCATCGGCATGTTGCCCGCGATGAAGACAACCGAGCCGTACTCTCCGACTGCGCGCGCAAACGCCATGGCGAAACCAGCCAGCGCCGCCGGCAGAATTGTCGGCAGCACCACTCGGGAAAAAGTCTGCCAACGGTTGGCTCCCAGACTGGCCGCAGCCTCCTCGAGTTCCTTGTCCATGTCTTCGAGCACCGGTTGGACGCTTCGAACTACGAACGGCAGTCCAATGAAGGTAAGCGCGATCGCCACTCCCAGAGGAGAGTAGGCAGCCTTGATTCCAAGCGAGGCCAGCGGCCGGCCGAGCCAGCCGTTCGGGGCGTAGATCGTGGTAAGCGCAATGCCCGCGACTGCGGTCGGCAGGGCAAATGGAAGATCCACCAGCGAATCGAACAGTCGCTTGCCGGGAAAGCTGTAGCGCACCAGTACCCACGCCACCAGAACTCCGAATACCAGATTAACCAGAGCGCCGATAAGCGACGCCCCGAAGGTCAGCCGATAAGAAGCCACAGCTCGCGGAGACGAAGCGATGTGCCAGAACTCAGCCCAGCTCAGCGAAGAGGCTTTTAGAAATGTCGCGGCCAGCGGGAGCAGGACAATCAGGCTGAGATACAAGACGGTGTACCCCAGTGCCAGGCCGAACCCCGGCAGGTTGCTGCGTTTTTTGAAAGTGAAAGTCATCACTGGTTGGGCTGGTAGATCTGGTCGAACACCCCTCCATCGGCAAAATGCGTTTTTTGGGCCTTTTGCCAGCCACCAAACACTTCGTCGACGGTGACCAGCTTTATCTTGGGAAATGTCGAAGCATATTTTTTCGCGACAGACTCGAGGCGCGGACGGTAATAATTCTTGGCCGCCATCTCCTGACCTTCCGGCGTGTACAGGTATTCGAGATAAGCCTGGGCCATCTGCCGGGTGCCCTTCTTGTCCACGACCTTGTCCACAATCGAAACCGGCGGCTCCGCCAGGATGCTCTGGGGCGGGACCACGATTTCGACTTTGTCAGGACCGAGCTCCTTGATGGAGAGAAACGCCTCGTTTTCCCAGGCGATGAGAACGTCGCCGATTTCGCGCTGCACAAAGGTTGTGGTCGAGCCGCGGGCCCCGGAGTCGAGCACTGGAACATTCCTGTACAGGCGCTTCACGAAATCCTGCGCCTTCTGTTCGTTGCCGCCGGGCTGCTTGAGCGCATAAGCCCACGCCGCCAGATAGTTCCAGCGCGCGCCGCCGGAAGTTTTGGGATTTGGAGTGATCACTGCAATGCCGGGCTTCACCAGGTCATCCCAATCCTTGATGTGTTTAGGATTCCCTTTGCGCACCAGAAAGACGATGGTTGAAGTGTAGGGAGTGCTGTTCTGCGGCAAGCGCTTTTGCCAGTTGGCAGGAAGCAGCCCGGCGTTCTGAGAGATCGCGTCGATGTCATAAGCCAGGGCAAGGGTAACGACGTCAGCCTGCAAACCGTCGATCACGGCACGGGCCTGTTTGCTGGAGCCGCCATGCGATTGCTCGATATTGACCGTCTGCCCCGTCTTGGCCTTCCAGTATTTCGCGAATGCCTGGTTGAAATCCTGATACAGCTCGCGCGTTGGGTCGTACGAAACATTCAGTAACGAGACTTCGCCGCCCTGCGCCCGACCTTGAATGGAAAAGCTGAGTAGCAGTCCCGCAAGCCCTAGACCCAGGACCACCAGCAATTTCCTCTGCATTTGCTTCCCCTTTTAAGTTTCAGGCGGCGCACGAACGGACGTAAGAGCTGTAAAAAGCAAACGGCCCACGATTCCGATTCGTGGGCCGCTTGAGAAATTGAATGTTTGCTCCGCTACATTCCATCCCCATGCCCACGCCGGCTGCGACACGCGCAGCAACAGCAGGTGCTGTTACAAAGGATGAAAGTGATGCCGGTTACCATTGCGAACCAATATACACCAAGGGTTTCGGCAAGTCTACTAATGCGATAGACATTATCGCATTGTTTCTTGCGAGGGTTGAAAGCATGCCGGGAGGCAAGATTAAGGCTTGGCCCCTTCGGGCGCGGTCGATCGGGAGCGTTCGCGCCTGGCATCGTCGGCCCGGCCCAGATGCTCGTAAGCCTGCGCCAGAAGCGAGTGGGCCTGCGCAAAGTCAGGCAGCCGGCTGGAGGCTATCTCCAGATGAATTACCGCAGTCTTGTAATCGCCAGTCTTCAGAAGGCTGGACCCCATCTCAAAGTGCGCCCAGGTCGAGTCCGGCTGCAGCTCAATGGCATGGCGCAGGCACTCGATCGCTTGCGGATACTGTTGCTGACGCGCCAGGGCCGCTCCCATGACAAACTGCGCCAGATACATTTTGGCGCCGGCAGACATTATCGGCTGAAGAATCGCGGCGGCTCGATCTGGCTTCCCTTGGTTGAGCAGCGCGAGAGCTGACAATATCTTGTTTGCCGTTGCGATCTCATCTTTTGGATCGACTCCGGTCGCCGCGGAGTTCACAGAAGCCGTCGATTTCTGCAGACCGACATATCCCAGCGACGCCAGCTTTTGCATTTCGTTCGAAGTCAATTCCGATCCGCCGGAAGCGTTGCCCGGATCGCTGAAACGCCGGTCGAACGCCTCCAGCTGGCCGGCGATGGTTTCGAGCGTGGCTCTTGACGCCTGGGCCAGGTTACGCGTGGCGCCGGGGTCGGCAGCGATATCGTAAAGCTCCGGCTTGGGTGCTTTGATGTAAAGATATTTCCCGGCGCGCCACGCTTCCAGCATGCTCCATCCGAAGGCCTGCTGCGGGAAATTACTGATCGAGTAAACCGGCTGATCGGCATTGGCCTTCGCGATCCGCAGCAAAGACTGCCCCTGCATCTGCGACGGAATGGGTACCCCTGCGATTTCCAGAATGGTGGGCGCCACATCCACCAGCCGCGCCCGCGCTGTCACTTGCTTGCCTGCGCTTTGGTTTTGGGGCAACTTCAAGAGCAAGGGGACGTGAACGGTTTCATCGTAGAGAAAGACTCCATGGGTCTCTTCGCCATGCGCGCCAAGCGCTTGGCCGTGATCGGAGGCGATCACGATCAGAGCATCGTCGTACAACTTGCCGGCGCGCAGAGCTGTTATCAACTTTCCGGCGGCTCTATCCGCTGCGGCTACCGCAGCGTCGTAGGAGTTCGTAGACACAGCCTGCGGATCGTTCAATTGCACCCAGAGAAAGATTGGTTGCGTGGACTTGTGAGCCAGCCAAGCGTTGGCGCGGGCAACGACGTCGGCCGCCGGGCGATCAACGACCGGACTTTTGCCCGATCCGGGTTGAAAGCCTGCGTCGTACAAAGCGAATCCACGGTCAAAGCCGGGAGCTAATCCGTTCTTGGGATCGAGTGCGATGGATCCGACGAAAGCAGCGGTGCGATATCCGCCCGCCTGAAGTAAGTCCGCAACCAAGGGCAAGGTGGGCGCAAGCCTGGCGCCGAATTCCGTGACGTGGTGGGTCTGGGGATAAGTGCCGGAGAGAATAGTCGCGTGCGAGACAACCGTTAGAGGCGCCTGAGAATGGGCTCGTTCGAAAATCATGCCCTGGCGGGCCAGAGCGTCAAGGTTCGGCGTAAGTCTCGCCTTGGAACCCAGGAAGCCCATTCGGTCAGCGCGGGTAGATTCCAGAGTGATGAGGACGATATTCGGCTTTGCGGCCGCGTGCGCTGAAATCGCGGGGAGGAACGCCACCAGCAGTGCGAGGAAAATCCTCCGGAACATGGGGTCAAGTCTACCTCACGCGGGCAAGCCGCCCGCAGCCGCAGCGTCACGTGATATCAACTATTATGGAGACGAGGGTCACCACCTACCTTGCGCTTTCTACGAATCCGGAAGCTTGGGCTCTCCGTGCTGCTGTGCGTCGCGGCCGTATTTCTGATTTCCTGCCAGCCTCGAAAATGGCAGGGCGATCAGAAGCTCATCATTCTTGGGATTGACGGCATGGATCCGCAGTTGCTGAAGAAATTCATGGCCGAGGGCAAGATGCCGAACTTCTCCGCTCTCGCGCAACATGGATCGTTCCGTCTCCTCACCACCAGCATTCCGCCGCAGAGCCCCGTCGCTTGGTCGAACCTGATCACAGGCATGAACGCCGGCGGGCACGGCATCTTTGATTTCATTCACCGCGATCCCCAGACGCTGCAACCTTATTTTTCCGCCTCGCGGGTGGAGCCGCCGAAGCGCGGAATTCATTTAGGCAACTGGGTTATCCCGATTGGAGGCGGCAGCGCCGAACAACTTCGCCAAGGCAAAGCGTTCTGGGAGACGCTCGACGATTACGGCGTGCCCAATACCATCTTTCGCATGCCCTCGAATTTTCCGCCGGTCAAATCCAAAGGGAACACGCTGTCGGGCATGGGTACTCCTGATTTGCGGGGCAGCTACGGAACCTTTTCTTTTTACACCGACGATCCCATGACGACCGCGGGAACGGTCGAAGGCGGGCAAATCATTCCAGTCAACGTGGAAGAATCGCAGGTTTCGGCAAAGCTGATCGGACCGGACAACACATTTCGCAAGGGCTCTCCTCCCACACTTGAGCCCTTTACGGTTTCCGTCGATCCCCTCGAGGCAGTGGCGAAGTTCACCGTGCAGGATCAGAAATTCGTGCTGCGGGAAGGCGAGTGGAGTGACTGGATTCACATTCAGTTTCAGCTGATTCCATTTATCGGCAACGTCAAAGGAATCTGTCGCTTTTACCTCAAGCAGGCGCACCCTCGATTCGAGTTGTACGTCTCGCCCATTAACATTGATCCCGCCGATCCGGCGCTGCCGCTCTCCACTCCAAAGAGCTATTCGCGCGCCCTCACGGAGGAGGTGGGCGACTTTTACACTCAGGGTATCTCCGAGGATACGAAGGCCCTGTCGGCGGGCGTGCTCGATGATAAGGAGTATCTGGAGCAGGCGCGCACTGTCCTGTCGGAACATCGCCAGATTTTTGACAAGGAGTTCCCCAAGTTCCGCTCCGGCTTGTTCTTCTTTTATTTTTCCAGCCTCGATCTCAATTCACACATGTTCTGGCGGCTGATCGATCCGCAACATCCGGAATATGACGCCACTCTCGCAGCCCAGTACGGTTCAGCGCTGCCCGAGTTTTACCAGCAGATCGATCAAGTGCTCGGCGAAGTCTTGCAGCGCATGGATGATCGCACCACGCTGCTGGTTCTCTCCGACCACGGTTTCGCTCCCTATAACCGTTCATTCAATCTGAATACCTGGCTGCTCAATAACGGCTATATCACGTTGAAGAGCGAAACCAATCCTGACCAGAGTCAGGCCTTCGCCAACGTGGATTGGAGCCGTACCCGCGCCTATGGGCTGGGATTGAACGGGCTCTATCTGAATCTGAAGGGCCGGGAGCGGGAGGGGATTGTTGAACCGGGCGCGGCGGCGGAGGCACTCTTGGTTGAAATCAAGGAAAAGCTGCTGGGCGTGCGCGACCCCCAGAATAACCTTGCCGCAATTACCCGCGTGGATCGGGCGAGCGAGGTCTACCAGGGTCCCTACGCGCAAAAAGGCCCGGATTTATTGGTAGGTTACAACCGCGGTTATCGCGCTGGGTGGCAAACCATTCTGGGCAACTTCCCCGCCGACGTCTTCGAGAACAACACTAATCCTTGGAGCGGCGATCACTGCATGGATTACACTCTGGTTCCGGGCGTACTCCTCAGCAATCGCCCGATTGACGCGGCCGGTCCGGCGCTGACGGATATCG
Source organism: Terriglobia bacterium (assembly GCA_963822555.1). Taxonomy (GTDB): domain Bacteria; phylum Acidobacteriota; class Terriglobia; order Terriglobales; family Acidobacteriaceae; genus JAIQFF01. Next base: position 476,805 of record CAWGHY010000001.1, on the reverse strand, counting down.
CTCCCACCATCTTCGCGCAATTTGGAATTCCGCAGCCAGGCGGTATGATTGGACACTCAGTTTTTCATCCGCCCGCTGTCGTGCCATAGACGGCGTCAGGCAAATGGAGACCGTCGAATGTCCTCGCAAAAGATCAAACTCGAAGGTGAGTTGCTGGAGAAGGCCAAGCAGTGTGCGGAGGCCTCGGGCTACGCGTCGGTGGATGAGTTCGTGCTGCACACGATTGAGAAAGAAGTGAAGCGCCTGGCGCCTGACCAGGGCGGCGGTACCGAGTCGAAAGAAAAAGTGACGAAGCGGCTGCAAGGTTTGGGTTACATCGAGTAGTTGCCTCGCGATTCCTCCTCGCAAAGTCATTCATGGCACCATCCTCCATCCCGAGCGGCTTCGCGTTTTTCGACTTCGCGGCCAACGCTGCTCTGCTGTGGGTGATTGCCATTTCCGTCGCGATTGGATTCGCGATGGTCGTGACGTTTCGCTACACCTCCGATCAAAAGGCGATCGGTCGCGCCAAGGACCGGCTGAAAGCACATCTCCTGGCGGTTCGCCTGTTTCAAGACCAGTTGCCGGTGGTGATGCGCGCCTATGGAAAGATTCTGCGCGGAACCGGCAGCTACCTCAGGTTGGCATTCACACCGTTTCTGATTGCGATATTGCCCATCACTTTTCTCATCGTCCAGTTGGATCGATATTTCGGCTGGCTGCCGCTTCGACCCGCGGAAACCTTTCTGGTGGAGGCGCGAGTTGACGATCCGGCAGAACTGAACGGGGCTTCATTGCAATTGCCTGTGGAGCTATCGAGTTCCCCTCCAGCCGTCCATGTTCCGAAAGACAAAGAGGTGGTGTGGCGCGTGGTGGCTGGGCGTGAAGGGCGATACGATATACACATCACCGTAGGCGGCCAGACGATTGCGAAGCAAGTCGTCGTGTCTCCCGGACTGGCCCGCATTTCGCCGGTGCGATTACGCGATAATTTCTGGGAGCGCATGTTTACCTCGGGCGAACCGGCATTGGCCGAGAATAGTCCGGTGCAATCGATCGCCATCAGCTATCCACCGCGCGTGATCGCCTTTGCCTGGATGGAATGGAACTGGATTGTGTTGTTCTTTGTAATTTCATTAATTGCAGGTTTTGTTTTTAAGAGCGTGCTGGGAATTCAGGTATGAAGTCTCTTTCAACACTCCTACGTAAAGTTGGTTTGATCCCGGCTCTGCTTTTGATTGTCGGGCTGGTCCTGTTGTTTCCCGCGCGCGGCGAGGCCTATGCGGGGCCCGGCGCCGGGTTTGCCGTCCTGTCTTCTTTCTGGACCATCTTTGTCGCCTTCCTTTATTCCTTCTACGCACTGGTCACGTGGCCGATTCGACAACTCCTGCGCATGTTTCACCGGCGCAAAGCCTACGGAAAGGCCCAGGTGAAACGCGTTGTGATTGTGGGATTCGATGGCATGGATCCCGAACTTGCCAATCGCTTTATGGGCGAAGGAAGGCTGCCGAACCTGGCAAAACTGCGCGACAGCGGGACGTTTCGCCCGCTGCGAACTACGTTTCCGGCGATTTCTCCGGTGGCATGGTCCACTTTTCAGACCGGCGTCAACCCCGGAAAACACAATATTTATGATTTCCTGGCACGCGATCTGAAGAACTATCTTCCCTTTCTTTCCTCGGCGCAGATTAGTGAACCGAAGCGCCATTTGAAGATTGGCAGATATTCTCTGCCGCTCGGCAAGTCTGAGGTGAAAGGCCTGAGGAAAGGAACGCCATTCTGGCACTGGCTGGGAAAGGCAGGAGTTTTCTGTTCCGTCATTCGAGTGCCGGTCACGTTTCCGCCGGAGAAGTTTCCCGGCGTATTGCTCTCCGGCATGTGCGTGCCCGACCTGAAAGGAAGCCAGGGGACTTTCTGCTTCTGCACCACGCGGGCCAGCAGCGATAAGTTTCGCGAAGGCGGTGTGCGAATTCCGGTCGAGAAAAATGGGGCCGGATTTCATTCCTACATTCCTGGTCCGGAGAATCCTCTGGGTACAGGTAGCGACTTGCGCGCTGATTTTAAGATTCGTCCGGATGTGGGCCGCGGCCGGGCGCGAATTGAGATTGATTCCGAAACTTTTACGATTAAAGTCGGCGAGTATTCGGAATGGATTCCGGTAAAGTTCAAGGCGGGCATGGGATTCACGGCCCGCGGCATCTGCCGCTTCTACCTGAAGGAAATCTCGCCCGAGGTTGAAGTTTACGTGACGCCGGTGAATATCGATCCCGGCCATCCCGACCTGCCCATCTCTCATCCTGTAACTTATTCGATTTATCTGGCAAAACTTTTTGGGCCGTATGCCACTCTGGGCCTGGCCGAGGATACCTGGGCGCTGAACGAAGAAGTGCTCGACGATCAGGCCTTTCTGGCGCAGTGCTACGGCAACCATGAGGACCGCGAGCGCATGTTTTTCGACGCGCTGGAAAAAACTCCGCAGGGCCTGTGCGCGTGTGTCTTCGATACCACAGATCGTGTGCAGCACATGTTCTGGCGCTACCTGGACGAAGATCATCCTGCAGTAAGAGACGTGCCGCAAGACCAGAAGCCGCGCGTGATTCAGGACCTCTACGACCGCATGGACAGCCTGATCGGACGGGTCATGCAGCAGATTGACGATCAAACCCTGCTGCTGGTGATTTCCGACCACGGCTTCCGCTCATTCAACCGCTGCATGAACCTGAACGCCTGGCTGCATCAGAACGGTTACCTGGCGTTGAAAGACGGCAAAAGCGAAAGCGGAGACTGGTTCGAAGACGTCGACTGGTCGCGCACCCGCGCCTACACCATGGGCCTCAACGGTCTTTATCTCAACATTAAGGGCCGAGAGCGCGAGGGAATAGTAGAAGTCGGAGCGGAAGCGGAGGCTCTAAAGGAAGATTTGCGCCGCAAACTCGACGGGCTGGTCGATCCAGCCTCGGGCAAAGTCGGTATCACTGGCATGTTCGACTGCGATGCAGTCTACGCCGGCCCGTATGTCGACAACGCCCCCGACCTGATCGTCGGCTACGGCGAAGGCTTCCGCGCATCCTGGGATTCGGTCATGGGCAAAGTGACGACTGCAATTTTCGAGGACAACCTCAAGGCCTGGAGCGGCGATCATTGTGTTGATCCGCGGCTGGTGCCGGGAGTGCTGTTTTCGAATCGCAAGATTGCGATTGAGAAACCTGCGATTGTGGATGTGGCGCCTACCGTGATGAAGTTGTTTGGGTTGGAGCTGCCTGCCTACTTTGATGGGAAACCGTGGGCCGTGTCCGCGGCTGGCGGCAAGTAAGATTTCAAAAAGATAGGGATGCGATTTCTCGCATCCCCTCGCGGGCGGGTCGCCCGCGACCACACAATCCACACTCTACTGCAGCAGCGTCCCCCCGTTAACCGGTTCTTCTCCCGGCGCGAGCACTACAGCTGCCGCCACACGGTCGCCTGGTTCGAGATGTAACAGCCGCACACCTTGTGCGGCGCGGCCGGATTCGCGGATTGTCGTTGAATCCATGCGGATGATTTTGCCGTACTGGCTGATCAGCATGACTTCGGATTTCTCCGTCACCTGCGCGATGCCTACGACTTTGCCGTTGCGTTCGGTGGTCTTTACGTTGATGACGCCTGAGCCGCCGCGTCCTTGCAGGCGGTATTCGTCGGCTGCGGTGCGTTTGCCGTAGCCGTTTTCGGTGACGGAGAGAATCAGGCGGCCTTTTTCCGGCACCAGGTCGGCGACCTGGGCGTCGGTTGCGGGCGTTTTGGTTGGATCGACTTTCGCCGGGACATCGGCCTTGGGCGTTGTCGCCATGCCGACCAGGTAGTCGCCCTTTTCCATGCGGATGCCCCAGACACCGTAGGCCTGGCGGCCCATGGGGCGAACGTCTTCTTCGTCGAAGCGGATGGCCTGGCCTTCGTGCGTGGCCAGGAACACGATCTGCTGGCCGTCGGTGAGATTGGCCGCGACCAGTTCGTCGCCCTGCTCGATGCTGATGGCGTAGATGCCGTTCGAGCGCACGTGAGAGAAGTCCTTGAGCTCGGTCTTTTTCACCAGGCCGTTGCGGGTGGCGAAGAGGATGTACTTGCCCATCTCTTCGAGATTGCGGACAGTAAGCATGGTGCGAACGGTCTCGCCCGGTTGCAGACCGACCAGGTTGCCGACGTGCTTGCCCTTGCCGGCGGCGCTGACGTCGGGAATTTCGTACACCTTCAGCCAGTACACGCGCCCGGTGTTGGTGAAGATCAGAATGTAGGCGTGCGTGGAATCGATGAAGAGATGCTCGACGAAATCCTCGTCGCGCGTCTTCATGCCGGTGCGTCCCGTGCCTCCGCGGCGCTGCATGCGGTAGGTGGAGACTGGCGTGCGCTTCATGTAGCCGCCGTGGCTGACTGTGACTGCGACCTGCTCGTCGGCGATCAGGTCTTCCAGATGGATTTCCGCAGCTTCGTCTTCGATCACCGTGCGGCGGTCGTCGCCATACAGTTTCTTTACTTCTTCGAGTTCCTTCACGATCACGGAGCGCAGTTTCTTTTCCGAACCCAGGATGGATTCGTAATCCGCGATGTGCTCGCGGGTGACCGTGAGTTCCTTGGTGATTTCGTCGATGGAGAGCTTGGTCAGGCGATGCAGTTGCAGTTCGAGAATCGCGTCAGCCTGAATTCCGGTGAAGGGCTTTTCGGGATCGCGCTTGGGGGCGCGGCCGGTGGTGTTGATGTCAATTTTCCTGCCGGCAAAGTAGGCGACCAGGTTCTCGCGGGCTTCGGCGCGGTTGGCGCTGGCGCGGATGAAGGTGATCACGTTGTCCAGGTGATCGAGCGCGGCCAGGTAGCCTTCGAGAATATGTTCGCGGTCTTTGGCTTTCGAGAGCAGGAAGGCGGTGCGGCGGCGGACCACATCGACGCGGTGGTCGATGAAGTGCTTGATGGCCTGCACCAGGCCCATTTCCTTGGGCTGTCCGTTGACCACGGCAAGCAGGATCATGCTGAAGCTTTCCTGCATCTGGGTGTGCTTGAAGAGCTGGTTGAGGACCAGCTGGGGCTCGCCGTCGCGCTTGAGTTCGACTACGATGCGCATTCCGTCGCGGTCGCTTTCATCGCGAATGTCGGAGATCGTGTCCACGATCTTGTCGTTCACCAACTGGGCGATACGCTCCACCAGGCGCGCTTTGTTGACCTGATACGGAATTTCAGTAATGACAATGGCTTTGCGATCTTTGTTGAAAGTTTCGATGCCGGCTTTGGCGCGCATCATGAAGCGGCCGCGGCCGTTCTTGTAGGCGTCCACGATTCCGCCCCGGCCATGAATGATGCCGGCCGTGGGAAAATCGGGGCCTTGCACAAATTTCAGGATTTCAGCGAGCTGGGCGTCGGGATTGTTCACCAGCGTGATGGTCGCGTCCACGATTTCCGTCAGGTTGTGAGGCGGAATTTTCGTTGCCATGCCGACCGCAATACCGTCCGATCCGTTCACCAGCAGGTTGGGAATGCGCGCGGGGAGAACGTCGGGCTCGATTTCGTTACCGTCGTAGTTCGGGCGCATGTCGACCGTATCTTTGTCGAGATCTTCGAGCAGCGCTGTGGCAACTCGAGTCAGTTTGGCCTCGGTGTAACGATCGGCCGCGGGCGGGTCGCCGTCGACGGAGCCGAAGTTGCCTTGTCCATCAACCAGCGGATAGCGCATGGCAAATGGCTGCGCCAATCGCACCAATGCGTCATACACGGCGAGGTTGCCGTGGGGATGGTATTTGCCCATCACGTCACCGACGATGCGGGCGCACTTGCGAGTGGACTTGTTGGGCGCTAGGCCCATCTGCTGCATGGTGTACAGAATGCGGCGATGTACCGGCTTCAATCCGTCGCGGACGTCGGGCAGCGCGCGTCCGATGATCACCGACATCGAATAGTCGAGATAAGACTTCTTCATCTCCTCTTCGATATTGACGGGTTGAATGTTGAGCGCACCGGGAATGCCGGTGCCATCTCCGCCACCGTTCGGTGGAGGAGTCAAGGGGAGTTCAGGATTCTGATCGTCAGCCATAAAACGCTTCTAGCTCCTGGCTCTTAGCTTCTAGCTGGGCCCGCATTCCGCAGCATTAGTGGAGCGGGCTGTTGACCCTATTATGCCTCTAAGCAATTGCATTTACAGTAAGTTACGGTCGATTCTCGATATCAAAATTATACCACGATTTGGGCGGGAATGTTGATCCTTTGGCTTCCGAACATACCACCGCTAGTTATCGCAAAATTCCCCAGTTATGCAGCCGGTCGCTGTCCTCATCCCAGCGATCTCCGATGTCGGTGCGGTAGTACATATTCGGAATCATCACGTTCTTGATTCGCGAATAGACCTGCGACTGGGCCTGCTTCATGGTCTGTCCCAATCCCACGACGATGAGAATCACTCCTGATGTGCCCGCCACCAGCCACTGGCTGTTGACCTGTTTCACATCCTCGATGTGGTACTCGTCGTTAGGTGGTTTTTTGAAGACGATGGCGGCGTTGCGGGAAAACGATTCGAAGGTTTCGGTGTCGTCGAAGGGGAAAGGCGGCACAACGATCCGCACTCCGATTTGAAAACCACTCTTTACCCTCAATTTCGGGTCGTTGCCGTTGGCTAAATCCCAAAAGAACTGGCCGATGGGGGTCGTCATCCCAGCCTGCTGAATGCTGATGGTGGGATATCCAAAACGGGCGGTGAACTCCAGGGGATAGATGCCGTTGCCATTCACGATGCAATTCACGTCTATGTATCCGACGTAGCCTTCTTCAGCCAGCTTCGATTCCATCTTGAGCAACGTCTGACTGAAGAGCTGATTGGGCGGACTCCAGAACATGGATGTCCCCATCTCTCCCGTGGGCGGGCCCAGGTTTCCCGGAAACAACTTCTTGTGCTCGAAATTGATGTTGACCGGATAGATGAACTGCTTGCCGTTGAAGAATGCCCCGACCGCAACTTCCACTCCCGTGACTCGGCGCTGTAGTTGGAAGACTTTGATCTCATCGGAAAACGCCCGCTTGTAGGCGTCCAGCATGCGGATCACGTCCTGGCCGTCTTCTTCCTCGCCGACAAACAACCGCCGCTTCACGTTCTGGGCCTCACCACTGGGCTTGATGACGTAGCGATCAGGATTCTTCACCACGTGTTCCATCGCTTCATCGAAGGAATCGAATTCCCTGTAAGGGATGATGTTGACGCCGGCTTTCTTCAGCTCTTCCTGGCCGAAGGAGCGATCATCCTCCAAGCGGTCGCTGTAGGCGGAGCCGCCGATGACTTTCTTTCCTTGGGCGCGCAGGGCTTGCGCTTTCTCACCCTGTCCCAGAGTGTCATCGAAGACGATGATGTCGGCCCAGTCGGCGTCTTTTTCGGGGTTCTCGGATTTAGCCACGAAGCCATCGGCGATGTCCGCTTCTTTTTGATCTTTGATGTAGTAGCGGACTTCATGGCCTTCCTTGGAAACCTGCCAGGCGATGTCGCCGATCAATCCGCTGAGCGAGTCGAAGAGGAATTTTTTCTTTTCCATGGCGTTCGGGGGCGGCCGGATTCACCAGGACGGAAGCGGCGGCGCGAAAATTATACCGAATCCGTTACGCCGAGCACTTGTGGCGATAGGATAGTCAGGATTGCATCACCAATATGGACTCCCTCGAAGGAAAAATTGCTTTGGTTACAGGCGGCAGCCGCGGCATCGGCGCAGCGGTTGCGTTGTCATTGGCGGGAGCCGGCGCCGACATCGCTGTAAATTTTCGGGCACGCTCCGAGGAAGCCGAAAAAGGTTGCCTTGCCATACAGAAATCAGGGCGTCGGGCGCTGGCAATTCAGGCCGATGTTTCGCAATCGGATCAAGTCCAAAAAATGGTGGCGCAGATCGAGCGTGAGCTCGGGCCCGTTAACATTCTGGTGAACAACGCGGGAATGGCGCGGCAGATCAAGCTCGAGGATATTGCGGAGGCGGATTGGGAGGAGCATATCAACGTCAATCTGAAGTCCGCATTCCTGGTGACTCAGGCTGTCCTCCCCCAGATGCGCGCCCGACGCTGGGGACGGATCATCAACATTTCCTCGACGGCGGCGCAGACCGGCGGGCTGGTGGGACCGCACTATGCCGCATCCAAAGCTGGAATGCTGGGCCTGACCCACTCCTACGCCACGCTGCTGGCGAAGGAAGGCATCACCGCCAATACGGTTTGCCTGGCGCTGGTTGAGACCGATATGTTGCGCTCGAACCCGCGCGCCACTTCGAGTGTGATCCCGATCGGGCGCTTCGGCCACGTGGATGAAGTCGCGTCCGTAGTGCTGATGCTGGCGGAGAATGCCTACATGACTGGCCAGACGGTCAATCCGAACGGAGGATGGTACTTCAGTTGAGGGAGGCCATCGTACATTCTTGGCCCATAGCGGTGAAGAGTTAATTACGGCCGGGTTACGACTTCGTTCGAACTGGCGGGCAGGACGAACTTCAGGCCGCGCTCCTGGTTAAGCTTCAACGTGGCAGGAACATCGAGATCGGCAATCTGTATCTTCCGGGTCCATGATCCGGTGGTCCAATAGTCTGCCTTTGAGTAGATGGTCCCGCTCATGATGGTGTACTCACTCACTTCTTCCTTGCGGCCATCGTGAAATACCAGCACGGCCGGCGGAAGCTCGCGCGGAGGTTGAGCCACGATCTTTTGTCCCGGCACAGGATGCCAGGTGGTGAGCGAAGGCGAAGCGGATCGCTCCGCATAGTCAGGCGCAATCTGCGCGCTGGTGGATGTTTTCTCCGAGGCGGTGCTGCGCACGAAACGATCGCCCTGCCACTCGATCAGCAAGGACTCGCGCGGGGCTGGTGGGGCAGGCGGCGCAACCGGCGCCGAGGCCTGAACCACGATCACCTGGGGCGGCGCATAATTTTCTGCGGAATTGTTGTCCGAATCAGAATCGAAAAACGGATACGCCAAGAAAGCTGAGCGTCGCTGCGAAGCATACCCCTGATGGAAATGGCCAGAAGCGCCACCCATGCGGCCCGCACCCGTTCCGGAGCCAACGCTGATGCCGGAGCCGGCTGTCCCGCCAGCGGCGCGAATCTGCGCCGGGGCTGCGGAGACCGAAAGCGCAGCGACGAGGATAGCGAAAGCGAACCGGCTTGGCATTTAGTTTTTCACTTCTGGTTTGGGCGGCAACCGGAAATCGATGCCGCGATCGTCGTTCTGCTTCGCGGTGGAAGCCAGATCCAGTTCAGCAAGCGCAACTTTGTGATGACGCCCCGGCGTCAAGTCGTACAGCGTGTCTCCGATGACGGCGTAGTTCTGAACTTCAAGCTGGTGCCCGTCTTTGAAAATGAGGACAGTTTGCGGCTGGTCCGGAACCGGAGTCTCCGCCGGCGGGTCCGCGGTAGATGATTCAGCTTCTGCCTGAGGCCGGCCTGGCCGCGGATATGCATCCGCGTAGGAACGCGCCGGCGTTCCGTCCCCGCGACGATCGAAGATGGTAGGACCGCCACGGTAATCCTCTTCCTGCTGATTCTGCTGCTGACCGGCTGCCGGGTCGCCATCGAATTCCCCAACCACCGGATAAGCGTACGGCACATACACCGCGCCTCCTCCGGGGAAGCCGCGCGGCCGGCGATGATGCTGGTTAGCCGGCGGGTTCGGATTCACCGGAAAAAGCGGATTGATGCAACACGGAGTTTGATTGGGGAATGGGTTCTTCGGCTGAAAGCCGTTGGGGCCGAGCGAGGTGACGCTTGCCGGCACGCCATGAATGGAATTTGGATGCCCGCCAAAACCGGTCGAAGTTACGGATGCCGGTGCGCCGTTGATTTGCGCATTGGCAGCAGGGACGAGAACGGGAGAAATCAACAGTGCGGTAAGAGCAAGTGCCGCTACCGTGGCCGAGTTCAGCCGCTTCACATACGGATCATACCCCACTTTGGAATGCATGGCGCAGGCCCCCGAAACAAATGCCTCTCTATATCATTAGAACCCTCCCGAGGTCGCTTGGTTTGTCTATATTTTGTCATTTTGAAGCGGTTCTAAGTGACTGAGGCATAAGGCGGTAATGGAGGTCTCTCCTCACCTCGTGCGAGCCAGTTCCCAGAGGCTCCACGCCGCATTGGCCGCTAAAAGACCCCAGATGGATGCCAGCGCGATCTCACGGTAACGAGTTTCCACCAGGTCGGCGGCGATGCCGGCCACAAAAACGAACAGAAACGGGATTGCCATGAATTGGAAGCCAAGGCCAGGAAAGTGCGGAGCGCCTAGTCCGAGGAGCAAGAACAAAACTGCAACCAGTAAAGGCGCGGTGTTTCCGAAGTAGCGGGTGCGAGGCCAGGCGAAGTATGTGATTAGCGCGACCGGCAAAGCTACCACCAGCGCGGGACTGCTCTGTCCCAGCTGCGCCAGCACTTGATGGTAGGCACGCGGCATGGCGTAGGCTGGCCACGAGATCTCGAGAAACGAGGCATGGCGAATCCCCTCCCAGAAAGCGCGCGCGTGGAAGAAGTAGGACGCGTAACCCAGTAGAAGAGCAATCGCGCAAGCCACTGCCCAGATCGCCAGAGCTGCCAGGCGCCGGGTGGGAGCCAGGTAAAGCATGAACACCAGCGCCATCGGAACCACGGCAATCAACGAAAATTGTGAGCCCACAGCGAGGGCCAGCGACAGTCCCAGCAGCACGATGCGCCGCCAGTTCCACAGAATGACCTCGCGCGGCGCATACAGCGTATGGGCCACGGCAATGGCGGTGAAGATTGCGCCAAAGGCTCCCCAGGCCGCACCCACTTCAGGCTCGGCAGACCACAGCGCGCAAGAACGGATAATCCCCGGCGAGAAACAATAGAGAGTCAGTGCAACGTACCCGCCGGCATTTCCGAAAAGGCGGCGCGCCACGTACCACAACGATGCGCCCAGCAGCAGGCCGAAAATCAGATACGGCAGCGCGGCCAGCCAGTGTATCGCCTGAATATTTTCCGGTTGCAGTGAGACCTGTAGCAGCCACAGAGGTGCCGCGGCAATCAAATACCACAGCGGCGAATGATGCGCGTCATACCGGTGCTCGACCTCGCTTCTAACGGGATCTGACTGCTTCGCGAAATCTTCCTTCTGCGGATTGGACGGCGCCACCCCAACCTCGCTCGGTGCGGAGGGCCGGTTAGTCCAAAGCTCGCTGCCGCGCTCCAGCCGGTAGATTTCTGCCAGGTCTACCGTGCCCGGCCGCACCCCCTTCACGACCAGGCAGAGACACTGTCCCAGGAACGCAAGCAGCAGGCACGCGGCCAGCACCTGGGGACGTCCAAAGCGATCGCTGCGGAAGAATGGGGCCATGAGGAACCGGCGAGTGTTTTACCATGGCGAGGGACGAATCGGGAAACTTCCTCTGATGGATGAACCAAAAGACAGCCTGCCTCGCGACCTCGGCGAGATTCCTGTCGCATCTCCTCAGCCTCCCGCAACCGCCGGCTCCGCTTTCGAGCTGACCCGATCGTCTCCCCTGGAACAGGCGGTGCAGAAAATATTTCTGGGGCGAGACGGGCTCCGTCCGATCTGGCGCCTGGCGTTTTATCTGCTCATGTTCCGGGCGCTCCGTTTCTGCCTGTTCATCCTGCTCGCCTATGGCCTGCCTGATTTGTCTTTCCTGTGGAGACAAACCGCGGCCGAGTTGGGACTGGCAATCATCGCGGTGGTTCCCGCGCTCCTGATGTCGCGTGTCGAGGGCCGGGCCTTCGGCTGTTATGGTTTCCCGCTGCGCCGTGCATTTGGCAAGCTCTTCTGGGTGGGCGCGTTGTGGGGGATGGCATCGTTGACCATACTTTTGCTGACCTTGCGGGGCGCTCATGTTTTTTATTTCGGACCGCTCGCGCTGCACGGCCTGCGCGCGCTGAAGTTCGCGGTGTTCTGGGCCGGGTTCTTCCTGATAGTGGGACTCTACGAAGAATTCTTCACCCGCGGTTATACCCAATTCACGCTGACCGAAGCGGTGGGCTTCTGGCCTGCGGCGATTCTGCTTTCGCTGGGCTTCGGGGCGCTGCATCTGGAGAATCCGGGAGAGAACTGGGTGGGCATTCTAGGCGCCATGGTCATTGGCTTCTTTTTCTGCCTGACCCTGCGGCGCACCGGCAACCTCTGGTTTGCGATTGGGTTTCACGCCGCCTGGGACTGGGGCGAGAGTTATTTGTATTCCGTCCCGGACAGCGGCGGCCTGGCTCCCGGGCATTTACTGCGCTCGTCGCTGCAAGGCCCGCGCTGGCTGACCGGCGGATCGGTCGGGCCCGAAGGCAGCATATTTCTGTTCGTGCTGATGATTCTGCTTTGGGTGCTGTTCGACCGAGTCTATCCCGAGGTGAAGTACCCGGCAGGAACATCTGGTTCCTGAAGAGTGTGGGGGCGGACACTCTTGTCTGCCACCTTTGACTTGGACTCTAGCTTCAGACGAGTGGTCTGTTTCCTACTAGGCGGTAACAACCCTGGTTCAACCCAAGACCAACTTCAAGGGGGCGGACAAGAGTGTCCGCCCCACACACGTCGAACTACCACGAATAATGCACTGTGTATGTCACCACCTGTTCCCCATCGGGCGCGATGGTGACTGGAAACTCAACCGTCTGTGCATCCGTCTTGTGCGACTCCAGCGACTGCTCGCTCAGTTTCCAGTTGGTCCAACGATAAAGATGTTCGACTACTCGCACCGTGACCGCTTCTTTCTTGTGATTGCGTACCCGGATCTCGAAGGATTCGTCCATCCAGTTATGGGCGGAGTCGACGCGATAGTTGGTGCGCTTGCGCTCGCCGACTACATCGAATGAGTTGCCGGTGAAGATGCGTATAGTTTCGTCTTTGGGCGTGTGGTCGATCTGGTTCTCGCCGACGAACTCCAGGTGACCGTCGGTATCGCGTCGATAAAAGCGCAGCTTGCCTTTGGGCAGCGCGATGCCGAGATGGTTCACATCGGCGTTCTTGAACTCCTCCATCACCCACACTTTCGGATTCGACTGCGTGCCGTAGCTCTGGTCCTGACGAATCTGTTCCGCATTGTAGTAGCCGTACTGCGCCACCTGCGCACCGTCGTACACGTAGAGGCGTTGCGCGTGAATTCCGGTGGAGCGCACGAACTCGACCTGCTTGGTTTCCTGATCATGCAGGGTGGTGGGGCGAGCCAGAGAGTAAAGGTGAAATTCGTCGAACGACTTCTCGCGGACCACCGGCGCCGCCGCTTCATCCATCGCCATCTTGGCGGCGGCATAGACGCGATTGGAAACTGTACCCGCCTGAATCTTGTTCACGTCGCCGGCCATCAGTTTGATGTTCGCATTCTCGAAGCTCTTGCCACTCTGGTTGCGCATGGTGATCCAGCCCACCATGTCGAGCAGATCGGTCTTCGACTTGGGATTGTCGGACACGACGAGGTTGTAGTCCGCCTGCCAACTCATCCCGCTAGCTACGTAAGAAAGTTCGGCGTCGAATTTACCGGGATCGTTGGTCTGGAGCAGCCAGCTCAAAGTCGGCTTGAGCACGGAATCAGCGGAGAGCGCGGGAAACAACGGCTGGCCCGGCAGTCCGAAACGCAACACGCCATCCACTTCGATGATGGGCTGAGTGAAAGACGGCTGCTGATAGTTCTGCGCGTAGTAACTGCTGGGAATGTAGCCGCTGCGAACAACCTTCCCTTTGATGATCTGGCTGGGCTGCACCAGGAAGTCGATGGTCTTGCCTTCGTAAAAGGAAAGCAGCAACTCCTGCGAGATAGGATCGTTGCGGTAATTCTGTTCGAGAACCTGCAAACTGCGTCCGGCGGGATCGCGCAGGATGACGGAATCCGGCTCCAGATGCGAGGCAATGCCGGCAAACTCGGCATGATTTACTCCCGCCCGCAGATCGAGTGGCACGCATTCGCGCGCCACAAAGAAATTCTGGTTGTAAATGGTAAGGGCGGGCTGATTGCTGTGGTCGGCAGCTTTCTCCTCTCCCATCGCCACCCCGCACAGTAAGAGCATGGTCAGCAAGAGCACGATCAGTAGAGACTTCTTCATTGTCGTTTCCCCTTAAGTTCAGTGGGCGGTAAGGAGGATCTCCCGCCCTATGGGAAGAACGCGAGGCTGGGGGGAACTTGCGGGGAGTTTTTAACCACGGAGGACACAGGAGACACGGAGGTAACCGCTGGTAACCACGATGATCCCCGCTGGCCTGTCATCCTGAGCGCAGCAGGCGTGTTCGCTTGCGAACGGGCCTGCGGAGTCGAAGGACCCTTATGGGATCAACAGACGTACCCTGGTGGGGATTGGAGCTGAGATTGGCGGGCGAGGGCGCCCGCCCCATACGACACAAGCAGATTAGATATCCAAATTCTTCACATCCAGCGCGTTGTCTTCGATGAACTTGCGGCGCGCTTCGACATCTTCGCCCATCAGGGTGCTGAAGATCACTTCGCACTCGGCAATGTCTTCGAGCTTCACCGAAAGCAATGTGCGGCGTTCCGGATCCATCGTGGTCTGCCACAGCTGTTCGGAATTCATTTCGCCCAGACCTTTGTAGCGGGTCTTTTCGTAACCCCGGCTGCCGGCTTCCTTGATGTACTCAAAGAGATCGCGAGCGTTGGTTTTCTCGACAACTTCGGTCTCGATGGCCTTCTTCCTGGCGACCGGCTTGGCTGCTTTTTTTGGAGCCGTCGCCGATTCCTCAGTCTCGGAACCTTCCTCGGTGGCCTCGGCGGCAGCGCCGTCGACGGGTGCGGCGTCGGTGACCGCTTCAATCACAAACGGCGGTTCCATGAAGGGTTCGATCTGCTTGAACTTTGACAGCAGCTGGCGATACTCCGGAGTCGAGGCCAGCTCCCAGTTGATGAGATGCTCGGCTCCCTGGGAGTTCACATAGTGGATTGCCCATAGATTGTGCTCTTCATCGAAGCGGGCTTCCACGCTCTTGAAGTCGCGTTCTTTTTGCAGCTTCTTCAATTCTTTTTCCAACTTCTCGATTTTCTTGGGCGCGGCTTTCTTCTCGCCTTCAAAATCTGCTCGCTTGGAAAGATCGATCTTGGGCAGCAGTTCGGTGATCTTTTCGTCACGCAGCCGCTTGTTCACTTTGTCGAAGTATCCGAAATATTCTTTCAGCCCGGTGGCGAATTTTGAGAGACCCGCGCCCTCGAGCTTGGCCGCGCCTTCGCCGTAGCGGACGACAATGCTGTCCGCCGCGCGTTTCAGGATGATCTTATCCAGCGCGTCGTCGTCCTTGATGTACTGGAGAGTTTTCCCCTTCTTGATCGAATACAACGGCGGCTGCGCGATGAATACGTTGCCCCGGGCGATCAACTCCTGCATGTGGCGGAAGAAGAATGTCAGCAGCAGGGTGCGGATGTGGCTTCCGTCCACGTCAGCATCGGTCATCAGGATGATCTTGCCGTAGCGCAGCTTGGCGAAGTCGAAGTCGTCTTTGCCAATACCCGTGCCGAGCGCCGTGATCATGGCGCGAATTTCTTCGTGCCCCAGCATCTTGTCGTAACGCGCCTTCTCGACGTTAAGGATTTTTCCTTTGAGCGGAAGAATTGCCTGGAAGCGCCGATCGCGTCCCTGCTTGGCAGTACCACCGGCGGATTCACCTTCTACCAGGAAAAGCTCGCAGCGCTCGGGCTGGCGTTCCGAGCAATCGGCCAGCTTGCCGGGAAGACCGCCGCCATCGAGCGCGCCTTTGCGGCGGGTAAGGTCGCGGGCTTTCCTTGCGGCTTCGCGCGCACGCGAGGCTTCGATAGCTTTGTTGATGATCTTGCGTCCGACGGTCGGGTTCTGCTCGAGATATGCGCCCAGGCGCTCATTCACGAAAGCCTGCACGACGCCGGCGATATCGGAATTCAGTTTGCCTTTGGTCTGTCCTTCAAACTGGGGTTGCGGCAGCTTCACGCTGATGACCGCCACCAGCCCTTCGCGCACGTCGTCGCCTGTGAGATTTTCTTTTACATCCTTGAACAGGCCCATCTGCTGCCCGGCGTAGTTGATGGTGCGAGTCAGAGCCATGCGGAAGCCGGAGAGATGCGAGCCTCCGTCCACGGTGTTGATGTTATTGGCGAAGCTGAATACCGACTCCGAGTAAGCGTCGTTGTACTGCAGCCCGATCTCCATGACCACGCCGCTGCGCTCGGCTTCCATGTAAATGACTTTGTCGTGCAACACCTGCTTGCCGCGATTCAGGTGCTTGATGAACTCGGCGATGCCGCCGTTGTACTTGAACTCGGAGGATTTCGCCTCGCCGGTTTTCGCGTCGGTGGCGCGCTCGTCGGTCAACGTGATCAGCAGGCCTTTATTCAGGAAAGCCAGTTCACGTAACCGCTGCGCCAAGGTGTCATAGTTGTACTCGGTGGCAGTGAAAATGCTGCGGTCGGGTAGGAAGTGGACCTTGGTTCCCAGCTTCTTGCTGGCGCCCGCCTTTTTCAACTTGCTGGTGGGCTCGCCTTTCGAATAGGTCTGCTCCCAGGTAAATCCGTCGCGCCAGATTTCAAGATCGAGTTCTTCGCTCAAAGCGTTGACGCAGGAGACGCCGACACCGTGCAACCCGCCTGAAACCTTGTAAGACGACGCGTCGAATTTCCCGCCGGCGTGTAGCTTGGTAAGCACCACCTGCGCGGCAGGAATTTTTTCGCCGTCGATATCCATCATGTCGACCGGAATGCCGCGGCCGTTGTCGACAACCGTGATGGAATTGTCCAGATGAATGGTGACTTCAATCTTGTCGGCATGACCCGCGAGGGCTTCGTCGACCGAATTGTCGACCACTTCGTAGACCAGATGGTGCAAGCCCATCTCGCCGGTGGAACCGATATACATCGCGGGACGTTTACGCACCGCCTCCATGCCGCCGAGCACTTTGATCGAGTCGGCGTTGTAGTCGCCGTTGCCTCCGGTCACGGCAGCGAGCTTTCCGTTCTTTACCTTTGCTTCGTCGATGGGAGTGATTTCTTTCGTAGCCATTCAGCTCCGTGGAAAGGGCCGGGCGTGGGTCAGAGCCGACGTCCTTTTCCGATGCCCTGGAATTTGCCTCAAATTACTGAAATTATTAACACTTACGGCTTCCTAGGTTGTACTTAATTGTACCACGAAAGACGGCATTTTTCGACCAGGAATCGGCTGGGTTAACCGCACATTATCAAGGCATAATTCCCGCATCTTCGGCTGGCTTTTAGCGGTTAGCTCTTGGCTCTTAGCTTGATCCCTTGGGCTTCGGGCCAAGAGCTAATGGCTAAAACCTAACAGCTGCTCTGAGGACGCCCTGCGCCTACATTGTCAGCGCACGAGGTTGGCCTGACCTGATAGCATATTGGGAGGAGATCCCAGTTCAGAATGAGTGTCCCTGTATCGCAGATGTGGACGGTGGCCAGCTATGTCATCCGTCAAAAGCTCGCCCGGCGGAAGCAGTACCCGCTGGTGCTGATGCTCGAGCCCCTGTTCCGCTGCAATCTGGCCTGCGCCGGCTGCGGCAAAATTCAATACCCGGCCCACGTCCTGAAGCGCCAGTTGACTCCCGAAGAGTGCTTTCGGGCGGTCGATGAGTGCGGCGCGCCGGTGGTTTCGATCCCCGGCGGGGAGCCGCTCATGCATCCCGAGATCGACAAAATTGTCGAAGGGCTGGTGGCGCGGAAGAAGTACATCTACCTCTGCACCAATGCTTTGCTGCTCAAGGAAAAGATCCATCTTTTTAAGCCCACCAAGTACCTGACCTTCAGCGTCCACCTGGACGGGCAGAAAGAGCACCACGACTTCGCGGTCTGCCGCGAAGGCGGTTATGACATTGCGGTCGACGCCGTTCGAGAGGCCCTGCGCCGCGGCTTCCGGGTCACCACCAACACTACGTTGTTTGACGGGGCCGATCCCAAGAGCGTGCGCGCCTTTTTCGATGACATGATGGAGTTGGGCATCGAGGGCATGATGCTCTCGCCCGGCTACTCCTACGAAAAAGCTCCCGACCAGCAGCACTTTCTGGGTCGGGCTCGTACCCGGCGGCTTTTCCGGGCAATTCTGTCGAATCGCGACAAGAACTGGCGCTTCAACCTGTCGCCCCTGTTCATGGAGTTCCTCATGGGCAAGCGGCATTACGCCTGCACCCCATGGGGCATGCCGACGTACAACATTTTCGGCTGGCAGAAGCCCTGTTATCTGCTGCAGGACGGCTACGCTGACACTTTCGACGAGCTGATCCGCGAAACCGCCTGGGAGTCGTACGGCACGGAGTCAGGCAATCCGCATTGCGCCAACTGCATGGTGCACAGCGGATACGAGGCCTCGGCGGTAAACGACACTTTCGGATCCCTGGAGGGATTTTTC
Source organism: Terriglobia bacterium (assembly GCA_963822555.1). GTDB lineage: Bacteria > Acidobacteriota > Terriglobia > Terriglobales > Acidobacteriaceae > JAIQFF01. The sequence goes on along the minus strand of CAWGHY010000001.1, from coordinate 458,533 downwards.
GCTACCGTGAAGGGCACTCTGTTCACTCGCTACCGCGATGAGGGCGCCTTGCAGTTGCTCGACGAGCCAGTCGAGCCAGCGCATCAATTGGTACAAATAGGCGCTGCGAGCGAAACCCTCGAGGAGACGCGGGCGTGACCGGAAAGGCCGCCGGACATATTCATCCCGAAGCCGACGCCGCGTCACCCGACGCACTCGAAGTATCTCCGGGATGGGAACACGAAAAGCTTGAAGGCTGGGTCCCCGCGCTCGCCTCTGAAGAAGAAACCCGTAAAGCTTTAGAAAAAGCATTCGACTATCGCGGCGATGTGACCATCACCCGCAAAGACGGCACTACCGTCGAAGGTTATCTCTTTGACCGCAAGAGCGGCCCAACTTTGTCCGATTCCCTGGTGCGCGTGCTGCCTCGCACCTCCAACCAGCGTGTGATGATCGCGTATTCAGATATCGCCGCCCTGGCTTTCACCGGACGCGATACCGCGGCGGGAAAGAGCTGGGAAGCCTGGGTCAGGAAGTACGTGGAAAAGAAAGCCGCCGGCGAGAAGCACATCGGGATCGAGCCCGAAGCGCTGGAATAATCTCCGCACCCCCCTGTCATCCTGAGCGCAGCATCGGCGTTCGCTGGCGAACGCCGACGCGAAGTCGAAGGACTCCTACCCTTGGCACAATCCTTTGTTCTCGTGGGCTTTCGCATCGAATGAATTGAAGATCCCCCGCACTCCGGCGCAAATCTGTCTATAGGGGTCCTTCGACTGCGGGAAGAGTTGGCTACGCGAACTTTCCCCTCCGCTCAGGATGACAGATTAGTGCTGAGGCTTGCTCGCGGTGAAGCTTAGCTTCTCGATCAATTCGTTCACTTCGTCTTCACTTCCGGCGACAAACGTAAACGAAATGGCGTAGCCCCTTTTCACCGTGACCAGCGAGGTCTGGCGCATGGTGAGGTTTCCGCGCACTTTGCTGAAATCTCCTCGCACCAGCTTGGCCGCGCCAATAGATATCTCCTGCGGATCTTGAGCGGCCTGAAAGCCCTGGTTCGAAGTCAATGCGGCCAGCGATTCGAAATAATCAGCCGCGGTCTTTTCCCCAGCGGCGAGCGGCTCCGCCGCAACCACGACTGCGGAATTTATGGTATCGCCGGTAGCCTCCGGCGGCCGCTCAAAGATCCCCAGCAACAGTCGCGACTTCGAGGAGTCGGCGGAGTCATCCTGCATGCCGGTGGTGCGGTCCACCCAGCCATAGGGAAGTTTGTAGCTGAATCCGAAACCTGAGTTACGGTAGACGCCATCGCGGACAGCACCGGGGTCAACTACGGATGCTTTGGCACGCGCAGATGGCTGGGGGGAGGGTGACGGTGGCTTATCCTGCGCCCACAGAGCGGCGGCAAACAGGAGCAAGAGAATGCCGGGCAATCCGACCATGCCTGCATGTTACGCCATGCCCTCGAGTGTGGGGCGGACAAGAGTGTCCGCCCCACAATCACGCGGGCTGCATCAAGCAGCTCTTGCCGCCAGGGGCTGGGTACAGAAGCCGCAGCGCCGGGCGTCGATGGGAATCTCGTTCAGGCATTCCGGGCACTTCCTGGTCGTGGGATCGGCCGGCGCCGGAGCCTTGCGCATGCGCGCGATCAGCGCGTTGATGGGCGTGACCACAAAAAAGTACACCGCAGCCGCCACCAGCAGGAACGATACCGCGGCGTTGATAAAGTCTCCCACCGGAAACGGAGTGCCGTTGATGCTAAAGCTGATGGAAGAGAAATCGGGTTTGCCAACGATAGCCGCGATGAGAGGCGTCAGCAGATCTTTAGTGAAAGCGGTTACTACCGAGCCGAAGGCCGCGCCGATGACCACGCCGACCGCCAGATCGACTACGTTGCCCCGCAGAATGAATTGCTTGAAACCGCTAAGCATGGGATGAACCTCCAAAATGCAAGGCGGCTAATTTACGGCGTCAGGGCAGGGTAGTCAAGCTGAAGGTTAGGTGGGGCGGGCGCCCTCGCCCGCCAGATCTTGCAGCTGGTTCTGGGTTTGGAGATATGTGGCTTCCGGAGACGAACGATCAACATCAAAACCAAAAACGGCGGGCGAGGGCACCCGCCCCACACGGTTCAACCCTCAGATGCGCATGGGCATGACGATATAGCGGTACTTGTAGTCCTCGCTGTCGGCGGGGCGGAGCTGGCCGGCGGACTGGGCATCTTTGAATTCGAGCTTCACGTCGCCGGCACCGACTGCCTTAAGGAAATCGAGGATGTACTGCGCGTTGAAACCGACGGTCAGAGAGTCGCCCTGGTAGCCGGTTTCGATGGTGTCTTCCGATTCGCCGGTTTCGGTCGAGGAAGCGGATAGCTTAACCTCGCCTTTCTCCAACCGCAGGCGGACGGCGCGGGAGCGCTCATCGGCAAATTGCGCGACGCGGGAGATGGCCGCGCTGAGCTCGCTGCCGGACAGGGTGACGCTCTTGTTGTTGTCCTTGGGAAGAACCGCCTCGTAGTTGGGGAACTGCCCGGTAAGCTGGCGCGAGGTCAGGAGCCGCGGTCCGATCTTAAAGTAAAGTGTGGACTCGTCTTTCGCGAACTCGATAGTTTCGGCGTCGGTGGAATCGAGCAAGGACCGGAGTTCATCCATGGCCTTCTTGGGGATCAGCGTCTTCAGCTCTCCCGAAACGCCTTCGAATTTTTCGCCGCTGCGTTCGATGTGCGCCAACCGGTGTCCATCGGTCGCAACCATGGTGATGGATTCCGGCTTCAGCACCATCAAGGCGCCGTTCAAGGTATAGCGCGATTCTTCGCTGGCGATGGCAAACCCGGTCTTGGCAATCATGGCCCGCAACACCAGCGCGGTAATCTTTACCGCGCCCACGGTGGGGAATATCGGCAGTGTGGGGAAATTCGAACGCGCCATTCCCACCATTTTGGTGTTCGACCGTCCGCATCGAATGCTGATCCAGTGATTGTCCAGCAACTTGATGGTGATATCGGCGTCGGGCAGCAGCTTCACATAGTCGTGCAGTTTGCGCGCCGGTATGGTACAGGAACCTTCTTTTTTAACCTTGGCATTGCAGACGGTACGCAGACTCAGATCGAGGTCAGTCGCGGTGAGCGAAAGTTTGTCATTCGCAGCTTCGAACAAGTAGTTGGAGAGGATGGGGATCGTGGTCTTGCGCTCTACCACTCCCTGCGTCGCAGTCAGTTCCCGCAAAAGTTCAAACTTGCTGACTGTGATTTCCATGGTGGCGGTCCCCGTGACTGCGGCCATCGCTTCTACCGGCATAACCCAAGTCTCCCATCGGGCGGCGCTACTTTGAATACTTCCCTTATATCAAAATAAAAACCTATAAAACCAGTAGTAACAGTAGAGGGTCGGTAAAAGTGGAAATCGCAGTCAAGCCCGCAGCCACCGTGCTTCTGAGCCGCCGGTTGCATGTCTAAAACTAGACTGGCATTTGGCGGAGATGAAGGTATCGTTTGGCCGTGCCTCACGAATCTCACCGGCTCTTGCACAACTTCCACACCTGATTCACAGCCCGGCTCAAGGAAGACTTTGCTGCTGAGTGGAAATCCGAGCGGAAGCCGCGATTCATCCACCCAACTGCTCAGTCATTTTATTGATCAACCTGTTCAAATCCTTGTCGGTCTTGCGGGTGACATCAATCTTGTCGACGGAATGCAGCACGGTGGTGTGGTGCTTGCCGCCAAACTGGCGTCCGATCTCCGGCAATGAAGCTTCGGTGAGATGCTTGGCCAGATACATGGCGATCTGCCGGGGATAAACGATGGCGCGCGAGTTGTTCTTGGCCTTGATCTCGACCAGGCGCAATCCGAACTGCTCGGCTACAGCCTTTTGAATCGACTCGATGGTGACCTTGCGGGCCTGCGAGTCGATGAAATTCTTGAGCACCTGCTGGGTGTAGGGCAGCGTGATCTCGGCGCCGATCAGCGAAGAGTGTGCCACCAGGCGGATAAGCGCGCCTTCCAACTCCCGAACGTTGGAGCGAATATTGGAAGCGATGTAGAGCGCCACGTCGGTCGGCAGGATGACTTTCTCCTGCTCCGCCTTTTTTTGCAGAATCGCAACCTTGGTTTCGAGGTCGGGCGGTTGAATGTCGGCGATCAGCCCCCATTCGAAGCGGCTGCGCAGCCGGTCTTCGAACTCCGCCAGTTCTTTCGGCGGCCGGTCGCTGGCGATGACGATCTGCTTCATCGACTCGTGCAGCGCGTTGAAGGTGTGGAAGAACTCTTCCTGCGTCCGCTCTTTTTGCGCCAGGAACTGGATGTCATCCACCAGCAGCACGTCCACATTGCGGAACTTGTCGCGGAAGCTGATCATCTTGTCGTAACGCAGCGAGTTGATCATCTCGTTGGTGAACTTCTCGCTGGAGACGTAGCAGATCGCAACCTGCGGCTGGCGGCGCTTGATCTCATGTCCGATGGCCTGCATGAGGTGGGTTTTGCCCATGCCGACGCCGCCGTAGAGGAAGAGAGGGTTGTAAGCTTTCGACGGGCGTTCCGACACCGCCTGGCAGGCGGCATGCGCAAACTGGTTGCCGCTGCCGATCACGAAGGCGTCAAAGGTATAGCGCGGATTGAGTTGCGCCGCACTGTCCCAATCGAAGCGCGACTGCGAAGCGTGGGCCGTAGCGGGCGGTAAGTGGGCCGAAAGTCCGCCATCGTGACGCACCGGCGTCGAGGCGGGATCGTCTTCCGGGGTGACGAACTTTACTTCCTGGAATTCGAGGCCCAGATTATCCAGTGCTTCCTGAATCAGGTCCGCGTACTTGTCTCCCACGTGGCGGAATTCCGCGGTGGGCACGCGCACGAAAAGAACGGGCCCGCTGGAATGACTGTACTTGGTGGGCTTCAACCAGGTGTCGTAGGAATGCCGGTTGATCTTCTTTTCCAGCGCATCGAGGACGCGCAACCACGGATTGGGGGAGAGGCTAGGGCTTGGGACGGACATAAATAAATTTTCGTGGGGCTGTGGCCAGATCAGCGCCCGGTATCAAATCATCTCAACAACGATGCTTTCATTTTCCAGCACCTGAACGCCCTTGCTTCGGGGCCGTTTGCGCTGGGTTCAGAAAATTTCTGTAAGCTGGATCAGTCCGGCATACTAGCACAAAATTTTTCCGTCTGCGGGAATCTTGTGCGCGAACTTTTTTCGTTCGTACGATTCAGAACCCTAACCAATCCTCCTGTCAAGTATTGAAGTTATAACTGTCGCGCGAGTGGTGCAGAAATGTGAGAATCCCCACGCCCCTGTCATCCTGAGCGGAGGAGAAAGTTCGCGTGGCGAACTTTCTTCGGAGTCGAAGGACCCGTATAGCTATCGGTGCTCGAGCTTCGTGGGAATTTGCTAAACATGAGAATGCCGCGGAACAAATGATCCTGCCGCTGCTAGGGGTCCTTCGACTCCACATCTCCGCTCGCAAGTGAGCTGACATGCTGCGCTCAGGGTGACAGGCAGCAAGTTTGCGTGCCCTGCCAAGTGCATCGGCGCTGACATGAAGGTTGTCAGCGGTGACCCCGATCCTAAGCATGTGAGCACGTCCTACGTCGAGCGCCACAATCTGACGATGCGAATGGGAATGCGCCGCTTCACTCGCTTAACGAACGGCTTCTCAAAGAAATTTGAGAATCACGCGGCGATGGTCGCGATCCACTCCGTCTATTACAACTTCGCCCGGATTCACAAGACGCTGCGCTGCACCCCGGCACAAGATTCGGGCCTAAGCGATCACGTTTGGACTCTTGAGGAAATCGTAACAATGGCTGACAATTATCTTCCTAAACCAGCAAAGCGCGGACCTTACAAGAAGTCTGCATGAAAATATCCCGGCAAACTTACAATGCTATGGCGTGGGGTTCGGTGTTGGTCGCCTGCATGGCAGCAATCTTTTTCCCGACCTCACGAGTCGCCGGAATCATCGCCTTGATTACATGGGGAGTCGTCATTGTTCTTGGCAGTTCTCGGCGAAGGCGACGGAAGAAAAATTCAAACTGATACACTACCTGCCGGCCCGCCGGTTTGCCCGCTTGCTTGCGGTCATTTATACTTCTCATTCGCTTTCAAAGAGACCGAGTTCATCAGGAGCAGCGATTTTTCATGCCCAAGCGCACATTCCAGCCCAACCGTCGTCACCGCTCGAAGACGCACGGATTTCGTACGCGGATGAAGACCAAGGCCGGCCGCGCGGTGATTTCGCGCCGGCGCGCCAAGGGCCGCAAGCGGGTGTCGGTGAAGCCCGGCTTCCGTGAGTAGTGTTTCTCCCTTTCCGGAATTCGCGGAAGATTCGCAACCCGGGCGCAAGTCTGGTCTGAGGCGTGCTGTGAACCCTTACGCAGCCAAGGGCAGCGGGGATCTTTCCGGACCCGGCCCGCGCCGCAAGTTTCCCCGCAGCGTACGGTTGCTTCGGCACTCGGATTTCGAGCGCGTATACAAGCAGGGACGCCGCCATTTCGCCGCACACATGACGGTGTTCTACCTGCCGCGGCAGGAAGATGAAGGCGTGCGAGTGGGATTCACCGTAGGCAAGGTGCTGGGCGGAGCGGTGGTACGCAATCGCATGAAGCGGCGCCTGCGGGAGGCGGTCCGATTGCACGGCATAATTCCGGGCGCCATGGATGTCGTCATTAATCCGAAGAAGTCATTTCTGCAGGCTGAGTTCGCCGAAGTGCAGCGCGAGATTCGCCGGGCGTTCGAAGTGATCGAGAAGTCAGCGGGAAAGCCATGAACCTTAAGGCCAGAAGCTTCGTGCTCAGCCTGTTGCGCGGATACAAGTGGGCGCTCTCGCCGTTTTTGCTCCCGGCTTGCCGGTATGTGCCCACCTGCTCCGAATACGCCATGGAAGCCGTGGATCGCTTTGGTGCTTTTCGCGGCAGCTGGATGGCGATGCGGCGTGTACTCCGTTGCCATCCTTTTGTGCAGGGCGGTTACGATCCGGTGGTGAAATCCGAAGTCGTGGAATCCGAAAAATACGGCGCGCAAATGAGTTCCGCGCCGCCCGCCAGTTGTGCGGTCACTGAGTAGCGAATTTGCCTGAATTCAACAATCCTCAACAAGACCCCGGCATGGAGCGCCGACTCCTGTTAGTGTTCGCGCTTACCTTCCTGGTCATCATTCTGTTTCAACCCTTGCTGAAGAAGTATCTGCCGCAGTCGGCCACCGCGCCGCCCGAGACTCCGGCGGCCGCTCAGCCTTCCAATCAGCAACCGGCGTTTGCCGCGCCTCAGGCCGCGGTTCCCGTGACTGGCGCCACCAAGCAGGCCACCTCGGAAGCTGAGACGGTAATCGAGAACGATCTTTACCGCGTGACTTTCACCAATCGCGGCGGGCAGGTCAAGTCCTGGATTCTCAAGAATTACAAAGACGAGCATGGCAATCTGCTCGAGTTAGTCAGCAAGGCGGCAGAGAGCTATGGGTATCCGATGTCACTGTGGACTTACGACGAGGGCGAGCGCAACAAAATAAATTCGGCGCTCTATGTCGCATCGGATTCGGGCAAGCTGAATGCGCCCGCGCAACTGACCTTCGAATACTCGGACGCGGATGTGTCGGTCCGCAAGAGCTTCAGCTTCGATCACACTTACGTAGTGCACCTCGAAACCTCGGTAGTTTCAAAGGGCAGCCAAGTCGCGGCGTTTCCCATGTGGCCTGCCGGGTTTGGCGATCAGTCGAGCCTCTCCTCATACGCCGCCAGCCGCATCGAGCATCAGTACAACGATAAGACGGAGCGTCTGGACATAAAGAAAGTCAGCGGCGGCGCAACGCTCCAGGGACCCTTCAACTGGGCCGGGGTGGTCGATCAGTATTTCGCTGCGGTCTTTTTGCCGGAAGACATTCAGAGTGCGGCCATGGTGACTTTGCGTCATCAGATTGACGTCCCCAAGGATCCGCGAAATCCCAAACCCGGGGAAACCGTTAAAGCCGATGTTCTCGGCGTGGGAGTGGGCAACCTTCGCGGAGCCAGTGTCCAACGGTTGTACGTGGGACCCAAGTCTCTGGGCGTCCTCGAATCTGTTCCGGTGCCGACGCTGGCGGGCGCACCTCCGGACCTGCGAGGCCTGATTAACTTTGGTTTCTTCGGCATCATCGCGCGTCCCTTGTTCCTGTGGCTTAAGTGGACCTACGGCTGGATCCATAACTGGGGCTGGGCCATCGTGATCCAGACGCTGGTCATCAACCTGGCGCTGCTGCCGTTGCGCATCTCCAGCATGAAGTCGGCGCTCAAGATGCAAAAGGTGGCGCCGCAGATCAAGGCCATCCAGGAAAAATACAAGAAGTACAGCATGCGCGATCCGCGCAAGCAGGAGATGAATCAGGAAGTTTCCGCGCTGTACAAGGCCGAAGGGGTGAATCCGGTAGGCGGCTGTCTGCCCATGGTCATCCAGATGCCTTTCCTGTTTGCCTACTACAGCATGTTGGGCGCCGCCCTGGATTTGCGGCAGGCTCCCTGGCTCTGGATCCACGATCTCTCGTCGCCGGACCCGTGGCATCTATTGCCCATCGGCATTATCATCACCATGCTGCTGACGCAGCGCATGACGCCGCAGCCGGGGATGGACCCATCGCAGCAGAAGATGATGACCCTCATGATGCCGCTTATGTTGGGTGTGATCAGCTGGAACCTGGCGGCGGGCTTATGCCTGTACTGGTCCGAGGGCAATCTGATCGCACTGGCGCAACAGGCGGTGATGAACCGTACCAGCCTGGGCCGCGAAATGCGGGAGATTGCATTGAAGCGGGCGAGGAAGAAAGATAAGTAGCGCTTCTAGCTTCTAGCTGTTGGCTTCTAGCCATACCTTGGCCCGAGGCGTTAGCTAGAAGTAGCAGCCAGGAGCTAGAAGCCAGGAGCTAGCAGCTGTGTCTATTCCCGACAAAATCGCCGCTGCCAACAAGATCAACGATCTGCTGAAAGGCATTGTCGCCAACGGCGGATTGCGCCTGAAGTACCGCATCACTGTGGATCCGCCGCTGGCCGAGCAGCGGGACTGGGAACGCCCCGAAATTCTGGTGGAGTTCGTCGGACCGGATTCGCCGCTGCTACTGGAGCGGGGTGGGGAGCTGCTGCGCGCGGTCGAATTTCTCGCGCTGGAAATGCTCCGCCTGCCGGGCAACGAGCACGAGAAAATCTGCTTCGACTGCATGAATCATCGCGGGATGCGGCTGGAAGAGCTGCGGCTGGCAGCCGGGGTGGCCGCGGAAAAAGTGCGCAAGACGAAAATGCCTTATGAATTTGCGCCCATGTCGTCGCGCGAGCGCCGCATCGTTCACCTGGCTTTGCGCGACCAGGGCGATCTGCGCACCCAGAGCGAAGGCGAGGGCCTGCGCCGTTACGTAGTCGTGTATCCCGAGAACTACAAGCCCGCAGTGGCCAAAGCCCCGCGAAAAACTCTTCCCTGATTGGCTGCAGGAACGCGGCGCGATTCTTCCTTACCCGACCTTCTGCGCTGTTTCCGTTACTTCGTGCAATCGCCCCGTCTTCACGTCGTAGACGAAGCCTCGGACTGGAATGTGCCTCGGAACCCAGGGATGTGACTTGATTCGTTCCACCTGGACCCGCACATTTTCTTCCAGGTTGTCGAAAGCGTGGAAGTGTGTCAGTTGCTCCGGGCGCGCGCCCATCTTTTCCTCCAGATGTTTGCGCAGAGCTTCGTCCTTGAAGGTCAGCATTCCGCAGTCGGTGTGATTGATGACCATAAACTCCTGCGTGCCCACTAAGTGATGCGAGATGATCAGCGACCGCAGGGCGTCTTCGGTCGCGATGCCGCCGGCGTTGCGGATGATGTGCGCGTCGCCAGTCCTGAGCCCACACACCTGTTCGACCGTGAGCCTCGCGTCCATGCACGCCAGGATGGCAAGCTTGCGCGCCGGCGTCCTCGGCAGATCACCAAGCTTGAAATCGCCGGCCTGGGCTTGATCAGCGTTCAATATCTCATCCGTGGCGGACATGGCCTCTCCTTGCGGATCGTGTTGCAAAACTATAAAGGAACCTTGCGAGGCGGCACAACTTCGATAGACCGGTTCGGGGTTGAGGTTGCTACTTTCGCCTGCCTTCAGCCGCTACAATCTCCCCGTGAACCTCGATGACACTATTGTCGCCATTGCCACGCCACCCGGCCGTGGCGGGATCGGTGTAGTCCGTATTGCGGGTGCGGAGGCCCGCATCATAGCGGCGCCCATGCTGCGCCTGAAGCATCATCTAGTGCCAGGAAAAGCAATCTCTGGAGAACTCATCGAATCATGTGGTCCCGGGCAGCGCATCGACGAAGTGGTTGTCACGTACTTCGCCAAGCCCCACTCCTACACCACCGACGACATCATTGAAATCTCCGCCCACGGCTCGCCCGTGGTCTTGCGCCACGCAGTCGAACTGGCCTTGGCCGGCGGCGCACGACTGGCTGAACCTGGGGAGTTCACCATGCGGGCGTTTCTCAACGGGCGCATCGATCTCACGCAGGCCGAGGCGGTGCGCGACCTGATCGAATCGCAGACGCTCTACCAGGCCAAGGTCGCGGCCCAGCAACTGGAAGGCGCTCTCTCGCGCCGGCTCCAGCCCATCAAACAGAAACTGGTGGAACTGATCGCCGTGCTCGAGGCCGGCGTCGACTTCGCCGAGGATGATGTCTCAGTGCTTCCGGCGGAACAAATCCTCGAGCATATCTCTGCGGTTCGAGCGCCGCTGGAACAGCTGTCCGCATCGTTCGCGTATGGGAGGCTGGTTCACCAGGGACTGACCCTGGCCATCGTGGGCCGGCCGAATGTCGGCAAATCGAGTCTATTCAATCGCCTGGTCGAGAGTGACCGCGCCATTGTTACGGCCACCCCTGGAACCACGCGCGACCTGGTCACGGAAACGGTTGCTCTCGGGGGGATTCCGGTCAAATTGATAGACACAGCGGGAATTCGCCGGGCCCTTGATGAAGCGGAAAGCATCGGCATCGGCAAGTCGATGGAGGCTCTGGCCGATGCAGACCTCGTGTTGGTTGTGCTTGATTCCTCTCAGGAAGTCGGGGATGAAGATCACAAGCTGCTGGCCCTCGTGGCTCGCCGAACCGCGATTCTGGTTGAGAATAAGTCAGATAAATTCAGTTCTCAGTTTCAGGTTCCTGGCTCCCAGTTGAGTGCGGTGCGGGTGTCGGCGCTGACCGGGGAAGGCATTGCGGAATTGCGCTCCGAGATTCTGCGCCAGGTGGGCGGAGAATTCGAAGCCAAGGGCGAAACCGGATTCCTCACCAACACGCGCCATCAAGCCCTGGTTTCCGATTCGATGGCTGGACTGGATGCCAGCGTTGTCGCCGTGCATAACCAGGTTCCGCACGAGATGCTCCTGCTTGATCTTTACAGCGCTCTGCGTCCTCTCGACGAAATTACCGGAGCGACCACCAACGATGACATTCTAGGTTTGATCTTCAGCCGGTTCTGCATCGGAAAGTAAAGTTATACCGATGGCCGCTCGAACGGATTTGGGATCTACGCGCCCCAGGCTGGGACGCAGCGCACCATGTCCCACATCATCTGATCGAGCGCCGCATCGATCACGTTGGAGGGTTCGGTGCGTGTATTGGTCAATGCTGCCCAGCACAAACCGGTCGAGGTCCGCACCATGATTGTCGTGGATCCGGGCAGGCTACCGTTGTGCCACCAGTTGCCAGCGCCGTCATTTCTCACCATCCAGCCGCGGGCATATTTAGCGGGAGAAGACTGCGGATACGCGGGAGCGGGCATGGTCATGATTCGAATCGTCTGCGGCTTCAACAGTCCAGGCGTGCCACCGAAGCCAGTCACGTGATTCAGGAAACGGGCGAGATCGGTGGGGGTGGCCAGCCAGCCGCCATGCGAGTCCATGCGCGTAACGTTCATGTTGTAAGGATTTTCACTGTACTGCCCTTCGTAAACCACTTCGTTCGGAGCGCGTTGGCTGAGTTTGTTTCCGGCAATTCTCATGTCGCTGATACCGCAGGGCGTGAGGATGGTGTTCTGGACATAGTCCGCATAGGGCTGGCCCGTGACTTGTTCGATCACGCGGCCCAGCACGCAGTATCCGAAATTTGAGTACGCCCAGTGTTGCCCCGGAGGATAGGCGAGCGGCAGGTTCTTCAGCGTCCAGGTAATCAGCTTTTCCTGGTCCCAGGAATCAAAACGGAACATGGGATCGGTGGAATCGTTCGGCCAACCTCCACAAGTGTGGGTCAAGAGATGATCGACGGTGATGTCGGTTACATATTGCTGGTAGGGAGGCTTGCCATACTTGATCCCAAGGACGCCGGACGGCCCGAACACCTTGTCGCCCAGATTGAGCTTGCCCTGCTCGATCAGGCTGAAGATGGTGACCGAAGTGATGGGCTTGGTGACGCTGGCAATGCGGAAGAGGCTCGAGGGCAGAATTTGTTGCGCATTCTTCCGGTCCGCCATACCGAACTGGTGCTCGTAGACGAATCTGCCATTGCGCGTAACCGCGATAGACATCCCCGGCACGGAGAACTGTTCCATGAAGGCGCGCCCTATGCGGAACATTTCTGCGCGGCTGCCATTCCCGCCGGTCTCCTCGCCTTGCGGCGAGAGCCCATACAGGTGCGGCGCCGCTACTCCGGCGGCGAGCGTGCCGCATAAACGCTGGATCCACTGCCGTCTGCTCAATTTTTCCGGCATTCTCGATCTCCTGATTATTTATTCCCGTCTAGCTGAGAGGTAAGCCCGCCCGCCTCAATTACTCAAAATGGCGGAGGCACCGCATAGCCGTGCGATCATTTCGAGAGGATTGCGAGAGCTTCTCGAAACATGGCGTCGAAGGGACCGCTTTTGCCGTTCTTTGACGCCGCTGCCAACGCCTTCTCCGCTGCCGCCCGCTGATATCCAAGATTCAGGAGCGCCGAGAGCACATCTTCCTCGATGGGGCTCATTGCGGGCGCGGCATGTATCTCTCCGGTTTTCTCGATGGTCATCTTGTCACGCAGTTCGAGCACCATGCGCTCGGCGGTTTTCTTGCCGATCCCAGGAATCCGGGTAAGACGCGCAATGTCGTTGCCGCGAATGGCGTTGACCATTTCATCGGCCGCCATGCCGCTCAGAATCGTGATGGCGAGTTTCGGTCCGATGCCGCTGACCGTGATCAGCTTTTCGAATAGCTTTTTCTCGGAAGAGAGTAGAAATCCGTACAGCGCAATCATGTCTTCCCGGACGTGGGTGTGGACATGCAGCGCAACCTCGCCGCCCACCGCGGGCAAATCGGAGTAGGTAGGAACGCTGATAGTGACGTCGTAGCCGACGCCCCCGGTCTCAACGATGGCCTGGTTCGGATGCTTCGTCAGCAGCTTTCCGCGGAGATGGGCAATCATAAAATCAGTCGTCAGTCGTCGGTCGTCAGTTCTTCAACAGAATCCGGTCTTGCTGAAAAGATGAGGACCGATGACTGACGGCTAGAATAAAGAACTCTGTTTGCGGTTGGGCGTTATTCCGAAATGCTCGTATGCTAACTGAGTTGCGATGCGCCCGCGCGGCGTGCGGTTCAGGAATCCGATCTGGATGAGGAACGGCTCGTAGATTTCTTCAATCGCGTCCTGCTCCTCGGCCAGGGCCGCAGCCAGCGTATTTACTCCCACCGGACCGCCCTGATATTTCTCAATGATAGTGAGCAGGAGCTTACGATCGACTTCGTCGAAGCCGTGCCGGTCGACTTCGAGCATCTGCAGGGCAGCCTGGGCGGTCGGCAGATCGATCTTTCCCGCGCTGCGCACCTGGGCGAAGTCGCGGACCCGGCGAAGCAACCGGTTCGCGATGCGCGGCGTTCCCCGGGAGCGGCTGGCAATTTCGAGCGCCCCGGCGTCGTCAATCTCGACTCCAAGAATCTCCGCCGATCGTTCCACGATGATGCGTAAGTCCTCGTGGGTATAAAACTCAAGCCGCAACACGATACCGAAACGAGAGCGCAGGGGTGACGAGAGCAGACCGGCGCGGGTGGTCGCACCAATAAAAGTAAAGGGCTTCACGTCCATGGTGTGGGTGCGCGCCGACGGTCCCTGCCCGATCATGATGTCCAGCTTATAGTCTTCCAACGCCGAGTAGAGGAGCTCCTCCAGCGCCGGCTGCAGGCGGTGGACCTCGTCGATAAAAAGCACTTGCTTGTCGCGAAGATTGGTCAGGATAGCGGTGAGGTCGCCTTTGATCTGCAGCGTCGGCCCGGAAGTCTGCTGAAACGGCACGGCCAGTTCATTGGCGATGATGGTGGCCAGAGTAGTCTTGCCGAGACCGGGCGGACCGTAGAGCAGAACATGATCCAACGCTTCGCCACGCGATCGAGCTGCCTCGATGGCGACGGCAAGATTTTCTTTTACCTTGGGCTGTCCGATGAATTCTGCCAGCCGCTGCGGCCGCAGCTTCAGCTCAAACGATGAGTCGTCCTCGACCGGCGCCGCAGACACCAGGCGCTGTTTCAGGTCGGGTATGTTTTTGGCGGTAGCCACTGACTGGATGGTAAGGCGAAAACGAAAATTGGGCAATTGCTGAAAAACCAACATCAATGTGGGCGCGAGCGTCCTCGCTCGTGCGGCAGCGCTACAGGCACCGGAGCACGAGCGGAACGCTCGCGCCTACATTTACCGTCTCGCCTTGGCCGCTTCTTTCTCGCCCACGCGTTTGCTGACTTCGAATATCATCTTGCCGGCTTTCTTGTCGGCATCCACGACCACGTGATCGCCGTGCAGCACTTCGCCGTCGAGAATCTTCAACGCCAGCGGGTCCTGCACCAGCTTCTGGATGGCGCGCTTTAGCGGACGAGCTCCGAAGTTCGGGTCGAAGCCCTCGGTGAAAAGCAGGTCCTTGGCCGCGTCGGTCAACTCGAGCGAGATCTTGCGATCCGCCAACAGCCTGCGAACATCTTCCAGCCGCAGCTCGATGATCTTCACCAGCTGTTCCTTGCCCAGCGGCCGGAAGACTATGATGTCGTCCACGCGGTTCAGGAACTCTGGTTTGAAGTGGCCGTGTAACGCGTTCATCACCTGTTTCGATGCCTCGTCGAACTCCTGCTCCGAGCGCGTACCTTCCGATTGCAGGAAGGCCGACCCAATGTTCGAGGTCATGATGATGACCGTGTTACGGAAATCGACGGTGCGGCCGCGGCCGTCGGTGAGGCGGCCATCATCCATCATTTGCAGCAGAACGTTGAACACATCCGGATGTGCCTTCTCGATTTCATCGAACAGCACCACCGCGTAGGGCCGCCGCCGCACCTGCTCGGTCAGCTGTCCGCCTTCTTCGTAGCCGACGTAGCCCGGAGGCGCGCCGATCAGCCGCGAGACGGCGTGCTTCTCCATATACTCGGACATGTCGATGCGCACCATGGAATGCTCGTCGTCGAACAGAAACTCAGCCAGGGCGCGCGCCAACTCGGTCTTGCCGACGCCGGTTGGTCCCAGGAAAATGAACGACCCGATCGGCTTCTTGGGATCGCTCAACCCAGCGCGTGAGCGACGGATGGCATTGGCCACGCGTTCAAGCGCCTCATCCTGACCCACCACCCGTTGCCGCAGACGCTCTTCCATGGTGACCAGTTTTTTGACTTCGCCTTCGAGCATCTTGGACACGGGAATGCCGGTCCATTTGGAGACGATGCGCGCTACATCTTCTTCGTCGACTTCCTCTTTCAACATCCGCGTGGGCCGGGTCGCCTCGCCCGCCGACTTGCCCTGTGACGAGCCGTCGATCTGGGCCGTCAACTTCTTCAGCTCTTCTTCCGCCTGCACCAACAAGCCGTAGCGAATTTCCGCCACGCGCTGCAGGTTGCCTTTGCGCTCCTCCGCCTGTTCTTCGATCTTGAGCTGCTCGATTTTTTCCTTCAGCGTCCGGGTACGGGCAATCAAGTCTTTTTCGCGCTTCCAGTTGGCCTTCAGCGCATTGGATTTCTCCCGCAGCTCAGCCAGCTCTTTCTCAATTACACCCAACCGTTCTTTGGAGTTAGGGTCACTCTCTTTCTTCAGCGCCTGCTTCTCGATTTCGAGTTGCGTCGCGCGGCGTTCCAGTTGGTCGATTTCCGTGGGCATGGAATCGATCTGGATACGGAGCGATGCCGCGGCCTCGTCGATCAGGTCGATGGCTTTGTCGGGCAGGAAGCGATCTGAAATATAGCGATGCGACAACGTAGCCGCCGCCACGATGGCGGAGTCCTTGATGCGCACGCCATGATGCACTTCGTAGCGCTCTTTTAATCCGCGGAGAATCGCGATGGTGTCTTCGACATTGGGCTCGCCCACGAACACGATCTGGAAGCGGCGTTCTAGAGCGGCATCCTTTTCGATGTACTTGCGATATTCGTTGAGCGTGGTGGCGCCGATGGCGCGGAGCTCGCCGCGGGCCAGCGCCGGCTTCAGCATGTTCGAAGCGTCAATCGCGCCCTCGGCCGCGCCCGCACCGACCAGCGTGTGCAGCTCGTCGATGAACAGGATGGTCTTGCCCTGGGAGTCTTCGATGTCTTTAAGCACGGCCTTCAGGCGGTCTTCAAATTCGCCGCGAAACTTCGCCCCCGCCAGCATCGCGCCCAGATCGAGAGATACGACCTTCTTGTTTTTCAAAGCCTCGGGCACGTCGCCCGAAATGATGCGCTGGGCCAGGCCCTCGACGATCGCAGTCTTGCCCACGCCGGGCTCGCCAATCAGCACCGGGTTGTTCTTGGTGCGGCGGGAGAGCACCTGCACCACACGGCGGATCTCTTCGTCGCGGCCGATGACCGGATCGAGCTTTCCGCGCCGTGCCTGTTCGGTTAGGTCGCGAGCGTAACGCTCGAGCGCCTGGTACTTGGCTTCGGGATTCTGGTCGGTGACCTTCTGCGATCCGCGCACCGAGGTCAAGGCTTTGAGAATGGCGTCGTAAGTGGCGCCCTGCCGGGCCAGGATTTCCTGCGCCGGATCACGTTTTAGGTGGGTAATGGCAAGCAGCAGGTGCTCGGTGGAAACGTACTCGTCCTTGAAATTGGCAGCTTCCTTGAAGGCCCGCTCCAGAAGTTCGTTGGCTGCCTTGGAGAGGCTGACCTGCGCGGCGCCACCGCCGGAAACCTTGGGCAGACGCTCGATCTCGCGGTAAGTCTCGTTCAGCACGGCTTGCGGACCGATGCCGATTTTCTCCAGCACGGGCAGGATAATGCCCTCTTTGTCCTCGAGCAGCGCGGCCAGCAAGTGCAGGGGCAATAGCTCAGGGTTGCCATGCTCGGAGGCAAGCTCGTTGCCTCGCTGCACCGCTTCCTGCGCCTTTACCGTAAGTTTTTCCCAGCGGATAGCCATAAGAACTCCATTTGCTAATTTAGTAATTTTGCAATTGAGTAATTTGGTAATTGAAAGCCTTAAGCATGCTCCCGCCGGCGTGGGATTTCAAATTGCTCAATTACCAGATTACCCAATTACAAAATTAAACGGGAGGCGGCACTCTCGCCGTCTCCCGTCAGATTTGTCGAGCTGCGCTCGACTGGCCGGACGAGGCGTCCGCGCCTACGTAGTCGTGCAGAATTACGCGGCCTGGCCAGCGCTCTTCGGTTGCTTGCCTTCCAGCGTCTTTTCGCCGCCCACGTTGACCTTGATCTGCTTGGGCTTGGCTTCGGCCTTTTTGGCCAACTTTATTTTCAGCACGCCCTTTTCGTAGTTGGCGGAAACACTGTCGGTGTCGACGGTGTTGGGCAGGGTGAAGGTGCGAGTGAAGCTGCCATATTGCCGTTCGACGCGGCGGTAGTTCTCTTCCTTCTCGTCCTTCTCGAACTTGCGTTCGCCGTGCACGGTGAGAGTGTTGTTTTCGATGCGAACGTCGATGTCCTTCTCGTCAATTCCCGGGACTTCGATCTTCAGCGTGACGTTGTGCTCATCTTCATAAACGTCGACGGCGGGAGCGAAGCTCGAGGTGGCCAGGGACTCGTCCCGGCCCTCATTGAACGAGGCATTGAACAAGCGATTCAGGCGATCCTGCACGCTGCTGAATTCGCGGTAGGGGTCCCAACGGGTTAGTACGGTCATAACATTCTCCTTTTGAAAGATTTTTGACAGCTGGTTTTAGGGCTTCCTGCACTACTTTCGTTTCCATGTTTAGTGTAAGTGAATAATATAAGTTGAGTGTAGTATTGTCAACTACAAAAGTGCCAACGCTATCAATTACTTACGTAGGCAATAATGCACTTCAGGTACTCGGTTTCGGGGATATTCACTAGAATCGGATGATCCTTGGCCTGCCCGCGGTTTTCCACGATACGAAGATTTCTGTGGACATCGCGGGCGGAATTGGCCACAACCTCGAGGTATTGGGCCGGACTGACATGATAGGAGCAGCAGCAGGTCACCAGAATGCCGCCGGGCCGCAGCATTTTGAGCGCGCGCAAGTTGAGTTCTTTGTAGCCGCGCAGGGCGGTGTCGAGGTTGCTCTTGCTTTTGGCGAAGGCGGGCGGATCGAGGACGATGGTGTCGTAGCGCCGTCCCGAATCGGCATAGTCGCGCAACAGGTCGAAGGCATTGGCTTCTATCCATTCGATCTCGCGGCTATTCAGTGCGGCATTGCGGTCGGCCACCTCGAGTGCGGGACGGGAACTGTCCACACCGGTGACTTTGGAGCAGGACTGGGCCAGATGAAGAGCGAAGCCGCCCTGGTAGCAGAAGACGTCCAAAGCTTCTCCACGGGCGAAACGGGCGGCTGCCGCGTAGTTTTCCCGCTGATCGAGAAATGAGCCAGTTTTCTGGCCTTCGACAGCGTTGTAGTGAAAACGCGCGCCGTTCATGGTGACGACGGTGCTGGTCTTTTCCCCCTGAATCAGGCCCGAGGGCCGGGCCGGCAGTTGCTCCAGCTCGCGGATGCGGGGATCGATACGTTCCGCGATGGACACCGGTTTCAAGCGTGCGCTGAGTTCAGCGATTACGACGCTGCGCACCGGCTCGACATCGATCGCCTGGGTGAGCGCCTGGATCGAGATTAGGTCGTTGTAGCGGTCCACGATCAGGCCGGGTAGAAAGTCGGCTTCGCTGAAGATGACACGATAGGCGTCGGTGTCGCTTACCACCCGCTCCCGGTAGCTGATTGCTCCCTGAATACGGTCTCGCAGCAGGCGGGGCAGGTCATCGACCACGTGGCTTGAAAGCATACGGACACCGATTTGAGAGGAACTGCTGTAAAGGGCAGTCCCCAGAAACTTTCCGCGCTCGTCGGTGATGGCCACAAGAGCGCCCGGAGCGACTCCGTCGGCGGAGGCGATGTCGGAGCGGTAGACCCAGATATGGGCGTCTTGCAGGCGCTTTGCTCCGCGGCGCGAGATTTTTACGATGGGAAGGGACAAAGCGGCTGACTTTGAAGGCATGGCATTGATCTTACTCGACACGTGTGGGGCGGACACTCTTGTCCGCCGCTTTTGCGGTTGCATTTAATTTTTGGTTTGGGCGACGTCGTGCAAGGTGTCGTTACGAAGTAAATCTGGCAGCAAAAAACAAGTCACAGGCGGCGGGCGAGGCGCCCGCCCCACAACCCTTAGCTGGCGGCGGGGTGTTCTGCGGTTTCTACCGGGGCTTCGCGGAGGGCTTTTTTAAGGTCGGCGTGCAGTTCGTCGAGTTCGGTCATGGGCAGCTCTGCGGCCCAGTCTTCCAGTTGCTGCAGGTCGAGCGTGGTGTGGAGGCGCACTCCCGATCTGATATCTTCGGCGAAGACCGCGCTGAAATCGCCAGGTTGGGATTGGGTGTCGCCGATCTTTCTGCCGGTGTGCGCGTCATAGACCCTTCGGCTGGCGCTGCCATCGGCGTTAAGAAAGGCAAAGAAGACCTCGCCCAGGTCGTTGTAATCAGCCCGGTAGAACCAGGCCTTGTCCACGTGGGTCTTGGGTCGGGCGCGGCGTTTGGCGGTCAGGCTGGGCCGTTCCACCGCTACCCCGGTTGCGGGATCAAAGTACAGAACGCGCTGGCAGGATTCGCAGACTACGATCTGGCCGCTGCGCACCTCGTTATAGGTTTGCGGACGCAGCATCACCTGGCATCCCATGCATTTCTGGTCGCGAACTTCGGCGATGCCCGAGCCGCGAAACTTGGCTACGCGTTCGTACTGGCGCAACAGGTCTTCACTCACCCCGGCCCGAGCCGCGTTGCGTTTGGCATTCCACTCCGCCAGCAGCTTTTCGTCTTCGGCAGTGCGCTCACGGGCGGCGGCTTTTTCTTTCTCGATCTCCGCCATCTCGGCCTTCAATTCCAGTTCGGCCGCCTTCACGTCCTTGTCGCGAGCGTCGGCGTTGAGCATCAGTTCCAGAATCTTGTCTTCGTTGGCCTTGATCTCCTGCTCGGCGAACTGGATTTCGTGCAGCAGCGCTTTGTACTGTTCGTTGGTTTTTACGGCGAGAGACTGGTCGCGATACTTGGAGATTTTGCCTTGCAGGTCCTGGATGGCGCTTTCGTATTTGCGTTTGGTGGCTTCGTCGGCTTTAACGGCCGCCTTGGCCTTCTCCAGCCCGGCTTTGGTGCCGGCCAGTTTTTCTTCGATGGCGGCCACCCGTTTGGGCAGCGCGGCGACTTCCTGGTTCAGACGGAGGATTTCGCGGTCCGCCTGCTGTAGCTCCATGAGGTGTTGCACGTCTGGAAGCATTGGGCTGAGGTAATTTTAGCATGGTGGCTCAGCCGACCCTGGCGCCCGGCACGGACCACCTCATCCGGCGGAAACTCTCACAGTCCTGTCATCCCGACCGGAGCGCAGCGTAGCGAGCGCAGTGGAGGGACCTTGTGTTTTTAGCTGTTCAGGAGAGACCGCCGAGCTTTGCTCGGCTGGCGGACTAGGGCGTCTGCCCCTACGCCTGCAGTGGTAGGCTTTTAACGAGGCCAATGTCCATGCAACGCATCACGTTAGGCGAGTTCGAGCTTACCGCCGTCTCGGATGGAATTTATCACCTTGATGGCGGAGGCATGTTCGGCGTCGTCCCCAAGACGCTATGGGAGCGCAAGGTAAAGGCGGACGCGAGCAATCTCGTTCCCTTGGGATTGAACTCGGTTGTGGTGCGCACCGGGTCTCAGACTGTGCTGATCGAAACCGGAGTGGGAAACAAACTGTCCGAAAAGATGGTCAAGATCTACGGCCAGCCCGCCCAATTGCTGGAGAAGCTCAACGCGGCCGGCGTCGCGCCGGATGACGTCGACATCGTCATCAATACCCACCTGCACTTCGACCATTGCGGCTGGAACACGGTGCGCCAGGGGAATCACATTGCCGCCACTTTTCCCAAAGCGAAATATTTTGTGCAGGAAGGGGAATGGAAGCACGCACATGAGAATCAGCGCGACGCCGTCAGCTACATCACGGAGAATTACGATCCGTTGGTTGAAAGTGGACAGATGACGCTGCTGCGCGGGGACACGGAAATTGTTCCCGGGGTGTCCGTCCGCGTCTATCCGGGACATACGCGAAATATGCAAGCCGTTCTGGTCCAAAGTGGCGGGAAGACCGCGTGCTACATCTCCGACTTGATTCCGACCAGCGCGCATCTTGATTTGAACTGGGTGATGTCGTACGACCTGTATCCGCTTGAAACTATCGAAAGCCGCAAGCGTTACTACGCCCAGGCTCTACCGGAGAAATGGTTGACCATGTTTACCCATGACGCGACGCTCCCCTGGGCTTATGTGCTGAAGGACGAGAAGGGAAAGATGGTGGTGGAGGGCAGAAAACGTGAAACAACATAGGTTTAAAGCCAAGCTCATCGGTCAGCCGAGGTCTGAGGTGGCCGCGCTCAAGCCGCCGTTTGATGTGGCCGCCGTCTTCGGGCGCAAGGGCCGCGTGCCGGTGAAGGGCACGATCAATGGATGTGCCTTCCGCAGTTCGCTGATGAACATGGGAGAAGGGCACATGATGGTGGTGAACGCCCAACTGCGCGCCGGTGCGCAATGCAAGGCCGGCGACACCGTCACCGTGGTTATGGAGCTTGATGAGGAAAAGCGGACGGTCGAGGTGCCTCCCGATTTGAAGAAGATCATCGATCGCGATCCTCAAACCAGGGAAGCCTGGCGGAAGCTCTCCTTCACCCATCAGAGGGAGTATGTGCGGGAGATCGAGAGCGCGAAAAGGATAGAAACCCGGGAAAAGCGCATTGCCGCGATGTTGGACGCGCTGCGCAACGGCCGGCGCAAGAAGTAACTCCGGCTATCCAACTCCACGGACATGAATATCCTCTAACCCGCAAAAGTCGAAGGGTGTAATCTGCTTCGGGGCGAAAAGGAGGCTGTATGAAGAAGTTCAGCGGCTTTTCAGCCGCGTTGCTGGTCGTGCTTCTTGCGCCCATGATGTGGGCCCAAGAACATGGAGGACAACCGAAAACGGAACCGCACGCTGGCGCGGCCAAGCCGGCCATGGGGCATGAACAGGGAGTTGGCGGCGGGCATATTCCGCAGCACGGACCCGCACCGGTAAGAAACGCGCCCGCGAAGCCGGCCGCCCCGGCACAGGGTGAACAGCGGCGGACTTTCCAGGATGCCCCGGGGCACCCACCTGCGCCTCACGTGCATGCCCAAAACGATCGCTGGGTCGGACACGACACCGGGAAGAACGACCCGCATTACCATCTTGACCATCCCTGGGAGCATGGACATTTCACCGGAGCGATCGGGCCGCAACATATATGGCGGTTGCACGGGGGCAATCGCGAGCGCTTCGATATCGGCGGATTCTTTTTCCAGGCGGCGCCATACGATTACGATGCTTGCGCCGACTGGCTGTGGGACAGCGATGACATCGTCATCTATGCGGACCCCGACCATGTGGGATATTACCTGGCGTACAACGTGCGTCTGGGGACCTATGTGCACGTGCTTTACCTGGGTCCGGGCTAGAGTCTGAGAGTGCAAAAGGGCGGACGATGCGTCCGCCCTTTTTTCTTTTGCGACAGAACTTCGGCTGATCAATCATCCACCGGCGATTGAGGCCGGTACAATCACGGGCAGCGCCGCTCGCGTCACTGTCACTTCCACCGGCGTACGTCCGACGTATTCGCCGTCGGCATAAACCTCCGCCGGCTCTTCGGTCGTCACCCGTAAACGGTCCGCTTGGAAATATTGAACTTCAGGAAGATCCAGATGGCGGCCGGAATAGACTGAGGGAAAAAGCCGGAGCAAGCGACCCTTCGACATAGCCTCCACGACGCAGATATCGAGTTGTCCGTCATCCAGCCGTGCGTCAGGAGCGATCAGGATGCCGCCGCCGTAGGTGGGAGTGTTAGCAAATGCCACCACCATGGCCGGTCCCTGGTAGCGGGTGACGAACCCGTTGGATAAGCCGCTGCCTGAGGTCTCCACCATCACCCAAACCGGCCGGAAGCCGAACAGCGCCGGCAGGAGGCTGAGAGCGTAGCCGCCCCGGCTGCGCAGAGCGCGGGGAAGCTGGTTGGCCCGCCGGGCGATCTCGACATCAAGGCCGACCCCACCCACGCAACAGAAGTAGCGAGTGTAGGCTTCGGCGGAATCCGCGGAGATAGGCGCGCTCGAGCAGGCCAGGGCGGAAAGCTTTCCCAAATCGATACGGCGAACATTTTTCTGGTGTTGATTTTGTCCGGCACTCTCGCCACGCTGCGACCCTGCGGCAAATTGACGCCATGCCTTGAGCGCATCGTCGATGCCGCGCAGCTGGAGCGCGCGCGCGAAATCGTTGCCGCTGCCGCGAGGGACGACCAGCACCGGGATTTGCAGCTTGACCAGTTGCGCGAGATGGCGATGCACGGTGCCATCGCCGCCGAAAATCAGGATTGCATCGGCGCTGGTGGAGTCGGCAGGCAACCCAAGTTGCCAGATCGCATCCGAGATTCGTGCAAACGGTTGAAGATGTTTGGACGAGGAATTCAAACCGAGAATGGCAGCGACTCGCATGCGCCGGCGAGATTAACAAACTTTAACGCACGAGAATAGCTGGTTGGTTCTTTTATCGCTGCAGCCGGAACGAGAATTGCAAAGGGGTAACTTGGATCTTGCGTGCAAATTCTAAATTCGTTGCTGTACTGGCAGGCATGACCCTAAGACATCTGTACTAGCAGGGATTGGCATGATCAGATTGGGGACGAATAATCGAGTTCAAAAAGCCGTGTTTCTGCCACGAAACTCCGGTTCTTTTCAATCTGGCCCCGACGTGAATACCGCTGGTTTAGCCGCTTCCTAGAGAGTGAGTCTTCCTGAATATGCGCTTGCAAGCGTTCGTCGTAGTGTGTCTGTTGCTCGTTTTGGGGGCCACCGTGGGATGTGGCGGAGGCAGCGCTTCCACTGCCGCCTCTGCATTGCCCAGCGGCGGAACTCCACAAATCATGACGCCACCCGCAAACAAGACGGTGGCTCCCGGTCAGACTGCGACCTTTTCCACAGCCGCGAGCGGCAACGGTCCTTTGAGCTATCAATGGCAGAGAAACGGGACCGTGATTCCAGACGCGACTGCGGCCACGTACACCACGCCTCCGGTCACCGTTGGCGACAATGGCGCCAAATTCAGAGTTGTGGTCAGCAACTCGATGGGCAGTGCTACCAGCGATGCAGCGACTTTGTCGGTGAGCAATCCGTCTTCGTCGCCGTCCCCGTCTCCAACGCCGTCTGCCTCCGTGGATGTGACCACTTACCACAACGATATCGCGCGTACCGGGCAGAACCTGAGTGAAAGTGTTCTGACTACAGCAAATGTCAGTTCGACCACCTTCGGCAAACTGCGCTCGCTTGCGGTGGACGGCAAAGTCGATGCCCAACCGCTCTACCTGAGCCAAGTTTCGATCGCCGGCGCAGGTCACAATGTCGTGTACGTGGCGACGGAGCATGGCTCCGTCTATGCCTTCGATGCCGATGCCGGTACTCAGTTATGGAAAGTTTCGACTCTGGGCTCGGGAGAAGTCACCAGTGATGCCCGGGGATGCGATCAGATCACTCCCGAAATCGGAGTCACGGCCACGCCTGTGATCGACCGTAATGCGGGCACGCATGGCGTGATCTATGTAGTGGCGATGTCGAAATCCGGCAGCACGTACTTCCAGCGCCTGCACGCGCTGGACGTCACTACGGGCGCCGAGATGTTCAACGGCCCGAAAAATATCACCGCGTCGTTTCCAGGCACGGGAGACAACAGCTCGAACGGCAACGTGATCTTCGATCCGGCGCAGTACAAAGAGCGAGCTGCATTGCTTCTGCTGAACGGGACGGTTTATACCACATGGGCATCGCACTGCGACATTCGTCCCTACACCGGGTGGATCATGGGGTACAACCAGACCACGCTGGCGCAAACCAGCGTCTTCAATGTCACTCCCAATGGCAGCGAGGGTGCCATCTGGATGGCGGACACCGGACCGGCAGCGGACAGTTCAGGAAATATTTATCTTCTCGACGCCAACGGCGATTTCGGCACTACCCTGAACTCCAGCGGATTTCCCAGCAACGGGAACTATGGCAACGCGTTCCTGAAACTTTCCACTGCAGCGGGATTGGCCGTAGCGGACTACTTCGAGATGCAGAACCAGCAGCAGGAGAATGACTCCGACGCCGATCTCGGCTCGGGTGGAGCGCTGGTGCTGCCGGATCTCACCGACGGCAGCGGGAACGTCCGGCATCTGGCCGTGGGCGCCGGTAAAGACGGGCACATCTACGTGGTCAACCGCGACGCGATGGGCAAGTTCAATGCCGCCAGCGACAACATCTATCAGGAACTCACCGGAGTGTTAGGCGGCGGCGTGTTCAGTATGCCCGCATACTTCAACGGGACGCTTTTTTATGGCGCGGTTGGAGACGCGATCAAGGCTTTCAAGATTACCAATGCCGCGCTTTCGGCGGGTCCCATCGGCCAGACCAGCAATACCTTTCGCTATCCGGGAACGACTCCCAGCATTTCGGCAAACGGCACCAGCAGCGCTATCGTGTGGGCCGTCGAAAACACGACTCCTGCAGTGTTGCATGCCTACGACGCCGGTACTCTGCACGAACTGTACAACAGCAACCAGGCTGGCAGTCGCGACCAACTCGGAGCCGGCAACAAGTTCATCACGCCCACCATCGTGAACGGGCAGGTTTACGTGGGAACGACGAATAGCGTGGAAGTGTTCGGGCTGCTGCCGTGAGCAAACCCTTGTCATCCTGAGCGAAGTGGATGCTTCGCTCTGCGAAGCAGCCACGCAGTCGAAGGACCCCTACTGCGACATGAAACGATGTAGTTTTATAGGGGCTCATTTCTAGCTTTTCAGCACATTTCCATCTATAGGGGTCCTTCGACTTCACAAACCGGTTCGCAAGCGAACCGGTTTGTTCCGCTCAGGATGACAGGGCTTCTAGCCGGTGGGGTAAGACCAGTCGCTCTCACCAGGTGACAACCGCGAGTTTCACTTGCTTGCCAACTCGAAGGGGCAGCCTCATTGGGGGCGGCCCAGTTTGCGAGAAGTAGGGTTCCGTGAGCACATGATCGTTCACCCTTACCGAACCCTGCTTCAGTTTTCGACCGGCATCGGTCGTGGAGGCCGCGAGCCCGCACCGAACCAAAAGGCGATCTGCCCTTATCGTCGCAGCGGCACCGCCGTCAGTATCAGCGATATACCCGCCGATCTCGGCAAGGGCGATAAAGACCTCTTCAACGTGCTCCGGGACTTCACCCTTCTGGAATTGCTTGGCCCAGTCCTCTGCCGCTTTCGCCGCCGCATCCGCTGAGTGAAAATCGGTCACGATGCGGCGCGCCAGATCTTTTTTCGCGTCCATGGGATGCGATTCGCGCTTCATCTTCTCAATTTCCGGCAGCTGCACATCCGTGAGCAACTCGTAATACCTCCACATCATCGGGTCGGAAATTGACATCACTTTGCCGTACATCTCGAGGGGCGGTTCCTGGATGCCGATGGCATTGCCCAGTGACTTCGACATTTTCTGCACGCCGTCGAGGCCCTCGATGATGGGCGTAGTCAGAACCACCTGTGATTCCTGACCGTAGGCGCGCTGCATCTCGCGTCCCACGAGCAGATTGAATTTCTGGTCGGTGCCACCCAGTTCGACGTCGGCCTGGAGCGCCACCGAGTCGTATCCCTGGGCCAGCGGGTAGAGCAGTTCGTGCAGGGCGATAGGTTTTTCTTCCTGAAAGCGTTTGTGGAAGTCCTCGCGCTCGAGCATTTGCGAGAGCGTGAACTTCGCGGTGAGCCGGATCCAGTCCGCCGGCTTCATTTTGTCGAACCACTCGCTGTTGAAGCGGGTCTCCGTCTTGGCTTGGGAAAGAATCTTGGACACCTGCGCCATGTAGGTCTTGGCATTGCGCATGATGTCTTCCGCACTCAATGGCGGACGGGTGGCGGAACGTCCGGTGGGATCGCCGATCATGCCGGTGAAATCGCCGATCAGAAAAATGACGGTATGGCCGAGATCCTGAAAATGTTTGAGTTTGCGCAAAAGAACGGTGTGCCCGAGATGAAGATCGGGGGCGGTGGGATCGAAACCGGCCTTCACGCGCAACGGCTTGCCGGAGGCAAGAGACCTTTCCAGCTTGGCACGAAGTTCAGACTCCTTGACGATTTCAGCGGAGCCTTTCTTGATGTAGGCGAGTTGCTCGTCGACGGGAAGGAACGTGGGCATAGGGTAAAGATTATAGCGGCAACCTGGAGCTACCCCCGCACTTGTAGACCGGAGAGCCGAAGGCGGCTGTCTAGCTGGCTGCCGGCCAATTGCGGATACACTGTTTTCACCCAGCGCTCCGCGCGTATGCCAACTTCGACCAAGCCCTCGACGCTCGTCGATATTCTTCGCCAACGCTGCCCGCGCTGCCGTCGAGGAGGAATTTTTCTTTACTCCATCTTCTTAGGCTTCCCGAAGATGCATCGCCGCTGCCCCGCTTGTGATCTCAAGTTTCAGCGGGAAGAAGGATATTTTCTGGGCGCCATGTATATCAGCTTTGGCCTGGCGCTTGCGATCATCGCGTTGATCGCGGCATTGTTGTGGGTCATCACGGGCTGGTGGATCACGAAAGACGTGATCTGGGCGGTGATATTGTTCTTACCCCTGGCTCCAAGCATCTCACTGTTCGCGCGCGTACTCTGGATCTATCTCGACCAAACCTTCGATCCCGAACCTAAACCACCAACCACGTAGGGGCAGATGTCCTCATCTGCCCGGTCGAGCGCAGCTCGACTGCTGTTTCCTTGCAATGAAAATAGCTTCGCTTCGCTGGGCAGATGGTGACATCTGCTCCTACGTGGCTGGGGGAAGTATCAACGTACTTCAGCGAGTTGCGTGCGCAGCTTATGGGTAGCACGGAAAAGAGTGTTCTTGATCGTGCCTTCGGTGGTGTTCAGCATTCCCGCCACCGTGCGTAACCGCATTCCGTGGTAGTGCTTCAGCTCGAAAACCATTCGTTCGCGGGGCGAGAGCCGGCCCAGCGCACGCACGATGGATTGTTGCAGCTCGCGTCCGGCAAAGCTCCGCTCCGGACTTGCGGACGGGCTGTGATCCGGCATGCGGTCAAGCACATCTTCCGGCTCGCCGTCGGGAGACATCGTCGTATTGAAATCGCGTCCGCGCGAACTCTTCTTGCGCAGGTGATCGAGACAGAGGTTGGTCACGATGCGATAGATCCAGGTATAGAACGAGCACTCGAAACGGAAGCGCGCGAGATTGATGTAGGCCCGGAGAAACGCTTCCTGATAAATATCCTGCCCATCTTCCGGGGACCCGGTGAGATGGATGGCCAGGCGCAACACGGCGCGATCGTACTGGCGCACCAACTCTTCGAACGCGGCCGTATCGCCCTGCTGGGCTTGCCGGATGAGCGCGGAATCGTCTACGCGGATCGGCGTCGCGTGGCCAGGCACCGGCCGGTTCAGGTAAGGCGTCAGGCGAATTTTGCCGCTCTCAGACATGCTCATACATTTATCCAACGAACTTGTAACCCGTTCCGTGTACCGTAAGGATGAAGCGCGGCTCATCCGGCTTCGGCTCCACCTTCTGACGCAGCCGGACAATATGCGCGTCCACGGTGCGCGTGGTGGGAAAACGGTCGTAGCCCCACACATCCTCGAGCAGGCGATCCCGGCTCAGAGTCTCGCCGGGATGGCACAGGAAATATTTGAGCAGCTCGAATTCCTTGGAGGAAAAATCCATGGCTTCGCCGCCGCGTGAAACCTGGCAACTTTTCAGATTGACCACGACCTCGCCAAACGAGTAGCGCTCCTGCTCTTTGGGAACCGTCTGGGCGCGGCGTAGAACCGCCTTGACTCGCGCCAACAGCTCGCGAATCGAAAACGGCTTGGTCACGTAGTCGTCCGCGCCTAGTTCGAGGCCGACGACTTTATCCACTTCCTGGCCACGCGCGGTGAGCATGATGATGGGCACCGAAGGCCGCTTGGCTTTGAGCTGCTTGCAGACATCGAGCCCGCTCATGCGGGGCATCATCACGTCGAGGATGACCAGATCGGGAGACTCTTTCAACGCGCGCTCCAGGCCAGCCACGCCATCAGGTGCGGTGATGACGTCGTATCCTTCGAATTCAAAATTGTCGCGCAGGCCCGCCACCATGTTGGGTTCGTCTTCGACGATGAGGATTGTGGTCATTTCGTAACCTTGCTAGCGCTGCTGTCGAGCTTCGCTCGACCGGACAGCCGAGGGCGGCTGTCCCTTCGTGGTTCTTGCCTGGCCTAGGTCGTTACACTGATCTCCCGCCCGGGTTTGACCGGCAACACGATCGTAAATTTGCTGCCCTGGCCGGGCGCGCTATCGACCGCAACCTCGCCGCCGTGAGCCTGCACGATGTGGCGCACCAGGGAGAGTCCCAGGCCGCTGCCTTTGGTGTTGTGCACCAGCGGATCGCCCACGCGATAGAACTTCTCGAAAATCTTCTGCTGCTCCTGATGAGGGATTCCGATGCCCTGGTCGACTACCTCCAGCTTCACCGAGCCGTTGTCGCGATATAAATTGACGCCGATATACTTCCTGTCCTGCGAATACTTCAGTGCGTTGTTCACCAGATTCAACAATGACCGGGCCATGGCCTCGCGGTCGACCCGCATGGGCGGGACTTCATCGATCTTCTCTTCAAATTGGAAGCCGTTTTGTTCCAGCTGGTAGCGATAAGAGTCGAGCGTGTTGTGCACCAGTTCGCTCATATCGGTCTCGCGGAAGTCGTATTCCTTGCGTCCGGCCTCGATGCGCGAGAAATCGAGAATGTTATTGATGAGGGCGGTGAGGCGCTCGCTCTCCTTGCGAATGATGCGGTAGTACTCCTGATATTTTTCCGGGCTGGTGAGCCGCCCCATCTCCAGGGTCTCGGCGTACAAGCGGATCAGCGAAAGCGGCGTGCGCAACTCGTGCGAAACGTTGGAAACGAAATCGGACTTCAACCGGGCCAGCGCCATCTCCTTGGTGACGTTGCGATAGGTCAGCGCAATTCCGCCCGCCAGAACGAGCGATAAGGCCGCCAGAGTCAGGAAGCTGATCCGCGCAAAGCGCTCGCCAATAGCCGCCAGGGTGGTTCCGCGCAGCTTGATGCCCAGGGCCAATCCCTGGAACGGGCCTTCAAGGTTGCGCTCTACTTCAGGCGCGCCCTCGTCCCATCCCGTGGATTGAGCCAGGGCTGCAGATTCGTACTTGCCGCGCAACATCATGACCGCATGATTCCGGTCAGTCTGGGCGTCGCTTACATTGCGGGTAATGACGTCGTCCAGCATTTCCGGGAAAAACTGATTTTTTAAATAATCGGCATCGAAGGCCACGCCGGCGATCGCGGGCGGGCCGTTCTTGTCTCCGCCGGTGAGAAAAAGCGCGGTGGATTGATAGGCCCGCTTCTCGCCACGCTCCACCCAATTTGCTTCAAAAAGGTAAGGCATTCCCTTTTTCCGGCCGTGCTCCAGCTTGTCCGACATGTCCTTGAAATCGATCTTCAGCCAGCCCTCAAACATCTTGTCCAGATAATCCGCCTCCTGGCGAAAGCCGGCATCCTTGGCCACTTGGTCCGATTGAGAACGAAATATCATTCCGGTTTGCGGGGAGTAGATGAAGATGTGCGCCACATACGGATGGGCGGCCAGGATCTTGTCGAGACTCGGCGCGCAAGCTTCGCTGGGTGCCGGCAGATCGGCGCGTATGTCGTCCACCATGTCGTACGCTTTGTGATTAATCTGTTTTTCCGAGATGGCCAGCACCTGATTGAAATCGCGCTGGATGGCGGCCTCAACCGCGCGGTCACGCTGGATGTGCAGAACGTGCCAGGCGCTCAGGAACACCAGCGCCGCGGCGGGCAATACGACCGCGAGCTCCAGGGTCAGGAGCAATCGGGTCTTTTCGTTCCGCCGTTTCGTTTTCATTTTCGATTCCTGATCCGGGCCAGTGCGCTTTCGACCCGCAACCAACATAGTCAAGTGGGGCTTGACCGGTGTCAATCGGGGGTAAAAATACGTAAAAAGTTGTGAACTGGTTAATCAGGGAGGTACGGTCGCCGAAAGGCGTGAGAATGGTAAGCCGAGTCGAAGATTTCCTTGGCTGCCAGATCAGGGCAATCTGAAATCGACGGTCACGAAAGTCTCTGCTTCGACCGCTCGGCCATTGATCAGGTAGGGCTGGTAGCGCCACTGCTTCACTGCCCGATACGCGGCCTGTCCGAGCAGTAGGGAGCCCCGCACCAGCTTGAGGTCCTGAATCGTGCCGTCACGGCCGATCCATGCCTGCAGCACAACCGGCCCCTGCAAGCGCGCCTTGACCGCCTGTTCGGGATAGCTGGGCAGAACCTTCTGCATCAGCAGGCGGCGAGAGAGATCCTCGGAGACCGATACCGGCTCGAGAGCGGCGAGCAGGGATGGGGCAATCCGCTCCGCCACCGTGCGCATGCTCGCGGTCTGCACCTGCATTCTCAAGCTGTCTGGAATTCGAACCGTATTCGCAGCAACCGGTTGCGGGGTTGGCGGTTGAGTCTCCACCGGAGCGGCTGGTACCGGCTCCGCGGGTGCGGTGGCAACTTCTTTTTGAAAAGGATCTCTTACCGGCGTAATCGTGATGCGGGAGACGGCGCGGCCGGGACGCACAAACTGAGGGTCGCCATTCTCCTGCGCCACCTCTACTGCAGGCGCCGGGGTCTGGTTCCCGTTGGGCCGATGCAGCCACCCCTCGGTCTGCTCCAGCACCCGTCCGCATATCTTGGCGACTGGATTTGTCGTAGCTTCGCCACGCAGCGGTTCGCTGAATA
This sequence comes from Terriglobia bacterium, assembly GCA_963822555.1. Classification (GTDB taxonomy): domain Bacteria; phylum Acidobacteriota; class Terriglobia; order Terriglobales; family Acidobacteriaceae; genus JAIQFF01. Next base: position 426,398 of record CAWGHY010000001.1, on the reverse strand, counting down.
CATAGCCCACCGAGAGAAAAGCGACGGCGATCGCCAAACCTGGCAGAACGCGGCTTCGCGCTCGCTTCTGCAGGCTCGAGGACGACGAAAAAGTTGGTTCGGGAGCCTGGAACAAAGTTTGCAGCCGGGACCGGTAAAGCAAGTCATCTTCGAAAATCGGTTCGGCTGCCACTACCGGTGAAACCGATTCGATACGACGTCGAGGAGGAGGGGAGGGCCAGGCGCGAAGGCGCGGCGACGAATCCAAGGCTTTATTTCCCGGATCCTTCTGGCCTGGAACTCTATTTTCTAAAGTCCAGTTTTCTGCTTTCCTGCCAATCGAATCGACCGGCGTGGCCACAAGCTGGCTTGAGGTCACGGATTCCGGTGCTGGAACCAGCCGGGGCAACCAGGATTTCATCTGGGCAAGAAATGGATCGCTGGTCAACAGCGCATACTTGATTTCGTCCGGAACCAGCGGCCGGCTCAGGACCAGATCGGCACCCGCTTCACGGGCAGCGGTGACGGCTTCGGCATTGGCAATCGCCAGGGTGAAGGCGGAGTGGTTGCCCTTCAGTTCGCGGACGGTCTTCAGCAGGAAGACCGCTTCCAGTCCCTCGTTCCAGTCCGACACAATCACATCGAAACTGCGGCGGGTGATTTTTTCGACCGCGCTGAAGATTTCCGGGCAGATCTCAACCTCGAATTCAAGGTCTTTGAAAGCATGACTCAGGGCGCGTGAGGCCTCCTCATCGGAGGAGAACAACAGAGAGTGTGGCCACATGGTATTGAGCCTAGATGGGCTGGGTGCGAGCGACAAGTTACGAAGTGCCTCGACAGCAGCCGCTGCGGGCCACGTAACTCGGCAGTCGGTTACCTGTCCTGAAGGACAAGTGCCGATGGTAACCGGGGAATTGAAGCGGGAAAGGATGGCATGTTTCCGGGACTCTTTGAAAGCGGAGAGCCGGACGAAACCGAGTGAAAACGCTGAACCGGCGTGGCATTCCGGGCATGCGCTGGACTAAGAGCGGAACCGAACACCTAATCGCGGCGGAATTGCCGCGCCACCGATTCCGGTAAATCTTCTTCCAGTTTGACGGCGAGCCACTGCTGCAGTATGGATTTCTGGTCGGATGGAACCATCAGAGAACGCAACCCGGCGCGGCCTTTGTCATCGTACCAGCAGACTTCGGACTCTATTTTGAAGCGCACGATTTCGCCCGGAAGCGTAAACCGCACTCTCACCTGGGCACCAGGTTTCAAGGAGGGCGATTCGGTGATCGCCATTCCGCCCTCGCTGATATTGATCAGGTGGCAACTAACTTCCTCGCCGTTAACCTGGATGGATGCTGGAACCTCGATTGGACAACGAAAGGATCGGCGGCGCTCGCGCACGATCAATCCAAACGCGGCTTTCAAAGTCCGTCCGATGGTGCTCGAGGAAAGAGGCTTCTCGATGAGGAAATTAGGCTGAACCTCGAGCCTTAACGGACTGACCGGATCCGTTATGGCGAAGGTAACCGCGGTTCGATTGGATGGAGAAAGACGCACCTGTTGCAGTAGTTCATCCGCCTGACGTAGCCCGCAGTCAACGATGACTGCTTCGAATTTCTTGCGGTTGAGCAGGCCTAGAGCCATGTTTACGTTGACGCAAACCTCGGTCGCGATGGCCAGTTGCTCCATGCCTTCAGCCAGTTGTTGAATGGCGGCTGAATCGTCGCACACGAGCAACACTCGACCCATTGCACCGCCCGTCTCAGCAGTGCCAGTCCCAAGAGAACTCATGCCCGCAGACCCCTCCCTGGATTGACTCGGCCCACTTTGCTGTGTCGCTGGCAGATTGTCCACTGAAATGAGTTGTTTGCGGATTAAAAAACGCTTCGTCGGAAAACCGGAATGGGCACGCACGACCGTCGTAAAGCCGGAACCAACGTAACTGGCACTTAGTTGAAGACTATGCGTTTTCTTACCAGCTGTTTTTGTGCTACAGGCCGGCTCCCCTGAGCCAGCGGAGTTGCGACAGGACGCGAATGCGGGGCGAAATGAGTGATGGAGTCCTCGGCCACGAAATTATCGTCCGACGAGCGCCTTCGACCGTCGGCGGCCAGGTTGGGCGAACGGGTTGAAGATTCAGCGCCCGAGGCTTTGCGGATCAAATCGGCAACGCTGGAATCGGAACGCGTCCTTGAGCTTCCATTGTCGATCGGTGCGACTGCTCCAGTTGAAGGAACCAGCGAAGCCCGGCCCGCCAGCAGGAGTATGGCAACGATCAATAACGTGGCAGCTAGAGCCGCAGGCTGCAAGAATCGACTGTGCCGCGGCGACGAGAACGAGCCTGCTTCCCGCGACGTAGTCCGCTTCCACAACAGAATCGACTTGCGTCTGGTTTCAGTAAGTTTTTTCTGCAACCATGGCAGGGAAAGGTGAGAGACGCTCGACTCCTGGTTTTCTTCCGCCGCGATTTTTGGCTCCGGCAAGAGTAGTGGAGTGGTTGCTTTCTTCTGCGAGGCTGCGAGGGCTCGTGCCCCCGCCTGACTGGCGACAAAGCCCAAATTTTCTGTGGCCGGAACGGCAGCCGATACCGAGGAGGCGGGGCTGGATACTTCTGCCGGTTCCGCCACCGCGGATGCACCCGATTCCGCCGCCTTGATGCAATTCCAAATTGCTGCGTCGGAGCCGAGATGTTTCTGGATTTCCTGGAGCGAGGGTGCGGCGTTAGACCGCGCGCCCATGGCGGCTCCCGACGCCATCCCCATAGCTCGAAGTCCGGCCAGAGCCGCCTCCGATGTCATCACCAATATGCATTCGTCAGCCGTGATCTCGCCCGGTCCGAAGGATTTGACGTGGAAGCCGGAAGATTCCAAGGCCCGGGTCAGTGCTGCCGAGGGAGGTTGAATCCGCGTGACATAGATGAGGGAGGACATGGGATGCGCTTTTTCAACTTGCGAGTGCAATTAAGCTGCCAGCAGATGCGACACATCAGCTGCGTAACTGATTCCAACCAAGAGCGGTAAAACCTGGCACAAAACTACGCCAGTCACGAGTGTACAAAACTTTGCAGGAAAGTACCTGCGCGAGAATCTCTTGCCCTCGGGCGTTCATGGGGTTAGATGCTCAATAACGGTTTCGCAGATTCTAGCTTTCGGACACTTTATTCAGCCGCGAGAGGGCCAACTTTTGCCGGCCGTCCTCGGCAAAGTTTGAAGGATCGAGCCAGCGCTCGAAATTTGCCTTTCGGACCGGCCACTCGGAATCAATCATGGAAAACCAGGCGGTATCCCGATTCCTGGCCTTGACGATCATATGCTGTCGGAAAATCCCTTCGAAGCTGAAACCGAAGCGCAGCGCAGCCCGGCGCGAGGGTGCGTTGAGGGCATTGCACTTCCATTCGTAGCGCCGGTACCCCAGGTCTTCGAAAATATGCCGCGCCATCAGGTACATGGCCTCGGTAGCGAGCGCGGTTTGTTGCAGGCGCGGGGTGTAGAGGATGTTGCCCACTTCAATGACGCGGTGATTGGGCTCAATGCGCAGGTAGGACGCATACCCTACAGCCTGTCCCGAGGCGTTGTCGAGGATGGCAAAGAATAAAGGATCTTCCGAAGCCGCGATCCGCAGCAGGTGGCTGTCGAAGGTCTGGCGATCAGCAAAGGGTCCGTCAAACAGGTATCGCCATAAGCGGTCTCCGGCCACGCCGCCGATTGCTTCATAGAGAGCGTCGCCGTGGGCGGTACGGTCAAGAGGCGCCAGCGTGACCAGTCGCCCCGGCAATGTGATCCGTGCCGGACGCCGCGCCGGGGGACCATCGACCAGAGGCCCGATTGGCGTTTCAAGGTCAGATTTCTCCTTATCAGATGGTGCCATGTCAGGCTCTTCCTGATACCGAGGATTCGGTAAGTAAGTGGAGGCCGGGCGTGCCCGCCCGGCCAATTTCTGAACTAATATTGCACGTGCCCGAGTCGTTGCCTACTTCCCGGTGCTGGCTTCACGGTGAGGGCCATCTGTCGCGAGCTTTACAAACTTTTACGATTCCAACTCACAACCAATTCCAGCCTGCTAGCGTTCTCACCACTGCGGAGTAAAATCGTTTGACGGCAGGTCGTTCCATCCGGCCGTGCCACTCTGCACATTTCTCAGAAGGACCCTCGTGAAGATCAACTTCGACCGTCTCGCCGTTCTGGGCGGAATCATAGTAATCGGTTTCGGCATTGCGCTGGCGCAATCCGCCAGCGAAGGACCGGCGAACAATCGTTCCGTCGCCGCCGCCAATGCACCGGACCAGCCGGTGACCACGATGTCGGTCAAGGTCAAGGTGGTAAATGTACTGGCCACGGTGCGGGACAAACACGGGAAAATCGTGAATGGCCTCAACAAAGATGATTTCACCCTTGTCGAGGATGGCCGTCCCCAGACCCTCAAATATTTCGCCCGCGAGACTGACCTCCCGTTGACACTTGGCATGCTGGTCGACACCAGCATGAGCCAGCGACGCGTGCTCAACGAGGAGCGCGACGCCAGTGAGAGCTTTCTGGCGCAGGTATTGCGCGAAGAACAGGACAAGGCCTTTGTCATCCACTTCGACCGCGAGGTAGAACTGTCGCAGGACCTGACTTCTTCCCATGAACAGTTGCGCACCGCGCTGGAGTCTCTGCAAACCCCGGAACTCACCCGTACCAGCGGCGGCGGAGGAGGAGGAAACGGCGACCCGGGACAAGGCTCGGGACGCGGTTCCAGCCATCGCGGCGGTGGAACTCTTCTCTATGACGCGGTCTTCCTGGCTTCCGACGAAATGATGAAGAAGCAGCCGGGTCGCAAGGCGTTGATCGTGCTCTCGGACGGCGTGGACATGGGCAGCAAGGAAAGCCTGGAGTCGGCAATCGAGTCCGCACAGCGAGCCAACACAATTGTTTATTCGATTCTGTTCAAGGATGACGATGCCTACGGAAACGGCGGAGGCTTCGGCCGGACCGGGATCGGTATTCCGGGAATGGGTGGACCCGGAATGGGGCGCGGTGGAATAGGTGGAGGGCGGGGCGGCGGTGGCGGGCGCCGGTATCCGGAACAGCATGCCGACGGCAAAAAAATCCTGGAGCAGATTTCCAAAGAGACCGGTGGGCGCCTGTTTCAGGTCTCGAAAAAAGAGCCAGTCAACCAGATCTATGCTCAGATCCAGGAAGAACTGCGCAACCAGTACAGCCTGGGTTACACCCCCAACCCGGCTGAACCTGGATATCACAAGATTCTGGTCGCCGCGACTAAAAAAGACCTGGTGGTGCAGGCTCGCGACGGTTACTACGGGGATAAGTAGAACTAAATATCTGCCTCAGGCTGCCGGCGCACCAGCCTCTGATTTTCGCGCTGCTCTTCTCGCCTGAGTTCCCGCTCCACTTCGCGCATTTCCCGCTGTAGCTCTTCCCGGTGACGGCGCAGTTCGCGGGCCGCCTGCTCCATGTTTGGTTTCACGGTCTGGATCTCTCGGACGGCGCGTTCAATTTCCGGCTTTACACGAGCCATCTCGGACTGTACGTCGCTCAGGTCGATCACAGTCTCGGCGTCTGTGTCCGGGAGTGCTAGAGTCTCATCCATATCGAGGATCTGCGACTGATTACGCTCGGGCACGGTCAAGGTGAGATTTTGCTCTTTTCTGTCGCGAATAATGCTGACCGTGACGGTTGTGCTCTTGCGGCCATGCATGGCATGAGTAAAGTCGCCGCTGTCACTGATGGATTCCCCGTTGACCTTGACGATCACGTCGCCGGCGCGGAAACCGGCTTGCTCGGCGCGGCTGCCCTTCTCTACCGAACGCACCAGCACTCCCTTGCCATTTTTGGTGCCAAAGAAATCTCCCAGCTGGGGCGTTAGGTTTTCTACCATCAAACCGCTGCGCGCGGAAGAATGCACAACCACGATGGAGACCGGCATATCCATCTCGGGGACAAACGGGGTCGCAGGCATAGCCGGCATCGCGGGCATTGCAGGCATGGCCGGCATTGCGAAGCTGAATGCTTTGCCCGAAGGCATGGCAAAAGTTTTCTTGCGGTCCGCGAGTTGAGCCTTGAGCGTTACGGGCTGGCCGTCGCGGCTGATCCCAAGGGTCACCAGACGTCCCGGCGGAATTTCGCGGATCATGCGGCGCAACTGCTCCACACTTTCCACCTGACTGCCGTTGATGCTGAGAATTACGTCGTGCTCTTTCACTCCGGCTTTGCCGGCCGGAGCGTCCTGATCGACCAGCGTGACCTCGACGCCATGTTCTTCCTTCAGCTTCAGGTCGGCCAGGCGGTCGGCTGTGATGTCGCGGGTGTCGACGCCCAAGTACGATCCGCCGCCAAAGTCTTCGCTGGAATATCCAAAAGACTCGCTGAAAGGCTCCTGCGAGCACATGGCCCCGCCGTTCGCCGCAGCGGCGAATATCGGCAGAATCAAAACGGTGAGAAGCAGATTCGATCTCAGCAACGTCGATCTAGTCATGATCGTTCCTCTTCAACTAAATCTTGGCTAATGGAGGTCGGGCGTCCCGCCCGGCCAAACGGGCGAGACGCCCGTCCTCCATCAAGTCAAGGCTCAGCGGCTCGCGAGAAAGGTGATGTCTCCCGTGGTAGTCCGGACTTTCAGCGTCGGGCCGCCTCCGTTCAAGTTGCCCTCGGCCGTGGCCGTACCGGGGCCCCACTCGCCCCCTTCAGTCGTGACTCGAATCTCGGAAAAATCGGAGCGAATGCGATGGCCGTTCGCCAGTTCGATAGACGCCCGGATGGTGATGTTCAGGGTTGGCGCCAGATAGACCGTGATGTCGCCTGCGGAAGTCTCGAGCACCGAATCCGTACGGTCGGTGCCGGAGACGAACTTGGCCACGATACCGCCGGCTCCAGTCTCAGCCCGCGCCGCAGGGACGCCGTTGAGCGTAATGCTGCCGCCGCCCGTTTCAGCCCGCACCGCGCCGGTGGCAGAACTGAGGCGGATACTGCCGCCGCCAGTTTCAATTTCCGCCGGACCTGCAATCTCGCCCAGGTCGATGCTGCCGCCACCCGTCGTGACCTTCAAAGGCCCTGCGCAGCGTTTCACTTCGATGCTGCCGCCGCCAGTTTCAAGTACAGCGCCTTGCAGCCCAGACACCACAACCACACTTCCGCCCCCGGTTTCCGCGTTGATCTTTCCCTTGGCGGAACCTACCCGGATGCTGCCACCGCCAGTGCGCAAGCCCAGGTCTCCTCCGACCGTTCCGACGTCAATGCTGCCCCCACCAGTCTCGGCGGATATCACGCCAGCGATATCGTCGAGGTGAATGCTTCCGCCACCGGTCTCAGCTTCGACCCGGCCGGCAATGCCCGTAGCGGTGAGATCGCCGCCATCGGTCTCGACCTTCACCAGGTCAGTGTTGCGCGGGATATTGATCACGAATTCGCTGGAGGAGCGGCGCGGCCGGCTGCCCTCCCACTCGCCAGTGATCCATGCGGTGTCTCCGCGGACGGCGACGCTGATTTTGTACGATTCGAATTCTTTGCGGGCTTTTTCCTCTGAGGGGGCATACGAATGATTGCTGATCACGTAATTGATGTTCGATTGTGAACCGCCCGTTACCCGCACCACGCCCGAGTCCACTTTCACTCGTAGATTCTTCGCTGCCGCCAAAGAACCGGTGATCTGCCGTGACCACTTGCCATTTTCCTGATAGATCCGTGTTTGTCCATCAGGACGCACTTCCTGCGCTGCCGCCAGAGGCAGGAGCAACAGCCAGAGCGCGATAATTTTCGGGAACCGTTTCAACTGTCACCTTCCTATCGGTCTTGTGCCAACGAACTATTTACGCCATCAATCTCAATCGGTCTGTCGCCGTCAATCCCACCTAATCAATTTCCGATACCTGGGAAATCATGTTGCGCGCCTGGGTCCGGATGTAAGCGTTCTGATCGTTCTCCGCCAGTCTCTGCAACACCACCCGCACGCTGCTGTCGGCGCGCACTGGTTCGAGCAGATGCAGCGCCTGCGTCCGTAGACCGGGATTGGAATCGTTCACCAGGGCCTCGAGTACGGCATTACGCACGCGAACGTCATCTTTCACATAAGAGCCCAGCCCCTCAATCGCCTTCAGCCGCACTCCGGGATTGGAGTCGTAGCGCAAGGCATACAAAAGAGCCTCACGTACCCGGGTATCGTTGGGCGTCTGGGTCAGCAGGTCTACCGAATCCATACGCACACCGGAGTTGTAATTGTTCCGGGTGGCGAACAGCAGCAACTGCTGGATGCGCTGATCGTTGAGCGATCCCTGCGCCTCCTGTGTCGAAACCGTGTTGTAGCGGATGCTGATTTGAGACGATCCCGGCTCTTGCGAGATGGATTGGATGCCGGTGATCGAAGATTCTGTGGGCGTGGCGCCGGCAGCCGAAAGATCGACCGGGTTGCGGCCGTTCATGATTTGATAAGTGGCGCCAATTCCTCCGGCAAAACCTACGATGAAAATTGCCGCCGCTAGCGCCGGGGCCAACTTGATGGGACGAAGCCAAGCGCCGGGATCAAATACCAAACGCTGCCAGAAGTCGCCCTGCTCGGTGGTTTCGAGCTCCTCCTGCAGGCGCATACGCGAAGCTGTAACCAGATTGGGAGAAGGTTCCTGCACCGGAAATTGGGAGAGCGTGGCATGAAGCTGGCGGGCCGCCTTCAGTTCGGCTGCGCAATCGGTGCAGCGCGCCACGTGCTGCTCCAGTTCGTAGCGAGCGTCGTCGGGCAGCTCGTTATAGATGTGCAGCAGGATATTTTCCTGGACCCATTCGCATTTCATAATTTCACCCCTTCATAGGGGAGGTGTTCCTTCTTCATCGCATGTCCGCCAGCGAGCCCCGTAATTTCTGAGTGGCCCGGAATAAAGTATTTTTTGCCGTTTCTTCTGTCGTATTCAAAATCTCGCCAACCGTCTTCAATTTCAATCCCTGGTAATGCTTCAACTCAAAAACCATGCGCTCGCGCGGTGTCAGCTTGTCCAGAGCGTGATTGATACGAGTTCCCAATTCCCGCCGCATCAGGTCGCGTTCGGGGTTGGCGCCGGCGCGGGCGTCGGGAACCTGGGCCAACACGTCGTAGGTTTCGCCCTGCGCATCCACCCCCACCGGCGCATCTTCCTTTCGCACCTGCTTTTTCCGCAGATGATCCAGGCAAAGATTGGTCACGATGCGATAAATCCAGGTGTAGAAGGAGCACTCGAAGCGGAAGTTCCCCACGCTCTTGTAGGCCTTCAGAAAGGCGTCCTGATAAATGTCCTGGGCTTCATGCTCCGACCCAGTAAGGTGCATGGCCAGCCGCAGGACCGCCTGGTCGTAGTGCCGCACCAACTCCTCGAAGGCGGCGCGATTGCCGCGCTGCGCTTCGCGGACCAGTAACGTGTCATCAATACGAACTGAACTGTGCCCAGCCATTTGGCCCCGAGTCAGGGGGTCCTGGGAATCGTTGCTGCGTTCCGCCCCGCGACTCGCGTCCGGATGCGAACATCCGCCAACCGCTAGTTGTACTGCCCATGCATCGGCCGGCATCTCTGGTTGTCCTCGACTAGGCCGGGTGCCTTGCCGTTCTTCCCGGTTGCATAGCTATGGACGTGGCAGCAAAAGAACCGTGAGCAGGGATTATAGGAGTTTGGCCCTGTCCGTGCATGGGCTTAGTAGGGACAATGAAGAATAGAAAAGACCGACTATCAACCCGCCTCAGAAGGCAGACTTTGCGGTCTTTGCGGTTAAGGTTTTGATTTGATTCAGGGTAGGTCAATGCCTTAACCGCAAAGGTTGCAAAGACACCGCAGAGAATGCGAAGGAACCTGGAGCGGGCGAAGGAAGCTTTCCCCGACGATGCAGGGTAAGCTCCCCGCTTGGCCTACTCCGCCGCTTCCTTCTCGATGACCACTTTCAGGTGCGTGGTCACATCCTTGTGCAGCTTCACCGGCACGCTGAATTCGCCCACGGTCTTAAGCGGCTCGTGAATCTGAATCTTCCGGCGGTCCACGTCAAAACCCTTCTTGGCCAGCGCGTCCGCGATATCGCCGGAGGTGACCGAGCCGAATAGTTGGTCGTGTTCGCCCGAACGCCGCGCGAATGAAACCGACACGCCTTCGAACTGCTTGGCCAGAGCTTCAGCGCTGGTCTTTTCTTTGGCGGAACGCCGCACGGCAGCGGCTTTCATCTGCTCGATCACGGCCTTGTTGCCTTTTGAGGCCTCAATCGCGAGCTTGCGCGGTAACAGATAGTTGCGTCCAAAGCCCTCGGCGACTTTCACCACATCGCCGCGTGAGCCCAGCTTGGGCACATCTTCTTTCAAAATGACTTCCATGGATAACTCCCTTAGAAAATTCTTGTCGCCACGGATCCACGCGGATCTTCACGGATCAGATCAAGGAATTAAAATCCGTGAAGATCCGTGTAAATCCGTGGCATGTTTTCTTACGACGCGCGCCCGGCAAACGGAAGCAAAGCGATATTCCGCGCCTGTTTGATGGCCAGGGACAGACGTCGCTGGTGCGGCGTGCAAACCCCGGTCAAACGCCGGGGGACGATCTTGCCGCTCTCCGCCACGAATTGGGCAAGCAGCCGGACATCCTTGTAATTGATGGCCTCGATTTTCTCCACGCAGAACTTGCAAACCTTCTTGCGGCGAAAATACTTGCGCCCGCCCTCGCGGCCGCCACCCGGGCCGCCCGGACGCGGAGGACGCCGTTCCCGATCGCCAAACGAAGGCCGGTCGCCGGAGGGACGATCTCCGCCCGCGGGACGCTCCCCACCAGAACTTGCTGCTGTCGCTCTAATTTCTTCTGCCATGATGCTCCTTGAAAATCGTCTTTAGTCCTTGGTCGTTGGCCTTTGGCCCCTAGATTTGTCGCTCTTGTTCATTGGGTCAGTTTGCACCGTACGGCCAACGACCAAGGGCCAACGACCAACGACGGTTTTTTACGCTGTAACCGCTGCCGTTTCTCCCCCGGCTTCTGCAACCGGGGCGGGTGGCGGGGTCTTGCGCTTGGCATCGCGGATCGCTTTGATCTTGTCCAGGCGCTTCTGTTCTTCGTCGATCCGCACGGTGATGAACTTGATCACCGGTTCGGTGACGCGCAAGCGGCGTTCCAGTTCGTGAATCAGTCCGCCGCCGCCTTCCACCGTCAACAGCACGTAGATGCCGTCGTGAAATCTGCGGACCATATAGGCCAGGCGGCGCTTGCCCATCTTCTCTACGTTCTTCAAGTTCCCGCCTGACGAAGTGACCGCGGTTTCGAGCGTTGAAATCAGCTTGTCCTGCTCCTCTTCCACCATGTCGGGGCGGACGATAAACATCAGCTCATAAGTGCGATTCATTTTCTCTCCATCTTCCCATTCGATGTGGTCGCGGGCGACTCGCCCGCGGCTTTTGACTCTGAGTTCCGCCTCCCGCGGGCGAGTCGCCCGCGACCACACGCAACCCCTACAGCGGCTCTGCCTTCCGGTTGAAGCGGTTCATGGCCGCAGCCGGACCTTCCTTCAAAATTACGTTTACCGCTTCGGCGGCACTGTCCAGCACCTCGTCCACTTTCTTCAGTTGCGACTTGCGAAAGGGAGTCAGCACAAACTTCACGCCATCCGCGATCTTCCGTTCCGGCGAAATTCCCAGCCGGATGCGCAGAAACTCCTGCGTGCCCAGCGCCGCAATGATTGACTTCATTCCATTGTGGCCCGCCGAACTGCCCCGCTGGCGGATACGAATCGTGCCGAACGGCAAATCCAGCTCGTCGTAAATCACGATCAGGTCCGTCTCCGGCCTGATCTCATGCTTGGCCACCAGTTCACGAACCGACATACCGCTCAGGTTCATAAAGGTCTCTGGCTTGGCCAGTAGAACCTGCTCGTCGCCGATCGTCGTCCGGGCCGTCAGCGCATGACACTGGCGATTCCTTACTTCCACGCCGCAATCGTTGGCGATGCGGTCGATGGTGAGGAAACCCAGATTGTGCGGCGTGAACTGGTATTCGATGCCCGGATTGCCCAACCCGACAATCAGTTTCACGCTGCGTTAGTAGTCCTCGACCACAAACCCTTGTCGAGCTTCGCTCGACCGGACGGGTCGAAGACCCGTCCCCCACAGCCTGTATCACCGGACCGCTACTTCTTCTCTTTCTTCTCTGCCTTCTCCGGTTTCTCGGGAGCGGCCTCTGCACCCTCTTCGCCCTCGACTTCCTGCTTGCCCTTCTTGATGACTTCGGGCTCGGCAGGGGCGGCAGCAGCGTCTGCAGCGACGGCATCCGCGGCCGGCGCAACTTCTTCCTTGACCGTGGTGATGTGGGCCACGGGCTGGTTGGCGTCGGTGATGAACTGGATCTTCTTTTCGTCGTGCGTCAGATCGGAGACTCGCAAAACTTTACCGAAGACCAGTTCGCTGACGTCGGCTTCAATGGCGCTCGGAATGTCGCCGGGCAAGCACTCGACTTCCACCTCGCGCAGGATCTGTTCCAGAATGCCACCCTGTTGTTTCACGCCCGCGGCTTCGCCCCTGAGCACAATGGGCACGCTGACCGTGAGTTTCTGGTCCATGGCGATGCGCTTCAGGTCGATATGCAGAAGGTGGCTCTTGATGGGCTCATACTGCCAGTCCACGATCATGGCCTTGGTGCGCTCGCCGCCCTCGACCGCGAGGTCGAAGATGGTGTTGTGGCCGGTGGCGGAATGCAGAATGCGGGTGACCTGGCGGGGATCGAGCGTCACCGACAACGACTCTTTGCCGGCGCCATAAAGCACGCCGGGAATCTTGCCGCCCATGCGCACCCGGCGGGCGACATTCTTGTTGCCCGGGGTCCGAGGCTGCGCTTCTAAAACGTTGCTTTCGGTTGCAGTTGCGGTTGCCATAAATTTTGATTCCTATAAGAACAATCTGCTGACGGACGTTTCTTCATGAATCGACTGGATCGCGCGTCCGATCAAACCCGCGATCGTCAGTACTTTGATTTTCGGCTCCCGTTTGGCGGCTTCGCTCAACGGGATGGTATTGGTCACGACCACCTCGGAAATGCAGGACGCCGAAATGTTCTGTACCGCCGGGCCCGAGAGCACGGGATGCGAGGCGCACGCGTAAACCTGAGTAGCGCCGTTTTCCATCAGAGCCGTGGCCGTTTTCACCAGCGTGCCCGCGGTGTCGATCAAATCGTCGATGATCAAACAGGTGCGGCCTTTGACATCGCCGATGACATTCATGACTTCAGCTACGTTCATCTCCGAACGGCGTTTGTCGACGATGGCCAGGGCCGAATCCATTTTCTTGGCAAAAAACCGGGCCCGTTCCACGCCCCCCGCATCCGGAGAAACCACCGTCAGGTTGGGCAAGTTCAGCCGCTTGAAGTGGTCCACCAGCACCGGCGACGCAAACAGATGGTCGACCGGAATATTGAAAAATCCCTGCAACTGCGGCGCATGCAAATCAACGATCAAGGCCCGATCGGCGCCCGCGGTAGTCAGAAGATCGGCCACCAGCTTGGACGAAATCGGCACCCGCGGCTTGTCCTTGCGGTCCTGCCGCGCGTAACCAAAATACGGAATCACCGATGTGATGCGCCGGGCCGACGCCCGCTTCAGCGCATCGATCATCAACAGCAACTCCATCAGGTGCTCGTCCACCGGATGGCAGGTCGGTTGGAGCACGAAAACATCCGCGCCCCGAACGTTCTCCTGAATCTGGACGTAAGCCTCGCCGTCACTGAAGCGGGTGACCAGCGCCTGTCCCCGTGTCAGCCCAAGAAAAGCGCAGACTTCATCGCACAGCGATTCATTGGCTGTGCCGCAGAAGATCTTGAACTTATCGTCCACCCGGGAGCGCTGGGGCTTGCGCTCAGGTTTCTCGTCGGCGTTCATCTGGGCCTTCTTTTCGGTCGCGGTCGCAAGAGTTGCCATAGGGGCTTCTGGCTCCTAGCTACTAGCTTCTAGCCGTCAACCGCCGCAACATCTTCCTGGCTAGAAGCCAGGAGCTAGAAGCTGGTTTCTGGCTGGGCCGCTAGGATTCGAACCTAGACAAAGTGCTCCAAAGGCACTTGACCTACCATTAGTCGACGGCCCAGTAAATCAGTTCAAGTTTCTAGTTTCAGGTAAAACCTTGTGCCCCGCATTATCCTCTGGAAACTAGAAACCGGAAACTGGAAACTTCTTCCAATACTGCCGTCGCGTCAGGGTAGTAGAGACTACTGCCGGTACGCCGTCACGCCCCAACCTGGCCGCTGCCCTTTGGCCAGCTCTCCGGGACGCAAACAGCCCGTACAGCGCCGAGCCGGAGCCCGAAAGCGAGGCATAAAAAGCCCCAGCCCGCTCGAGCACACTCTTAACCTCACGCAATTCGGGATACTTAGGAAAGACGACCCGTTCAAAGTCGTTTTCGATCCCGGTACGGACAAGGTCGAGAAGCGAGGTCTCGGCCCGGCCCCTGCCTTTACTCACAGGGACACCGGATAAAGGTTGACCACCCAGCCACGCAGAAACCGCGCGACCGAACTGAATCATTCTATCGGAGGGAAGTTGGGGCGTCAATTTGGCATTGGCACGGTCCACATGGGGACGGCCGCCCTCGGCCGTCCTGGCCGAACGCAGCTTGGCAGGCCTTTCGCCAGAGCCAACCATCGCATCCCAATCCGCAAACGCCCCTGGCGTCGAAACCCCAATCTCCGGCGTAGCCACGACGCAACAGACGGGAGGCAAATCCGGCAGCGGATAAACTTCTTCCCCGTGTCCCACCCCCAGCACGGTGCCGCCCACAAGAAATAAAGGCAAATCCGAGCCGACCTCGGCCGCGATGCGCAGCCTCTCCGCGCCCGGCAGTTTCTTCTTCAGCGCCCGTTCGAGCGCCAACAACGTAGCCACCGCATTTCCAGATCCCGCGCCCAAGCCGCCTTGCACCGGCAAGCGCTTATCAATGGTGATGATCACGCGTTGACTGGCCCCGAGGGCATGCATAGCACGTTCGGCAACACGGTAACAGGTGTTGGTCTGATCCTCGGGAACTCGCGCATCGTCACAACGAATCTCGATGCCAGTGCCTCGTCCAACCTGCACGCCGATGAGGTCGTGCAACGCAATCATCTGATAGACGGTGCGCAGGTCATGAAAGCCGTCGGGGCGCGCCGCGCCGATGCAAAGGCCGAGATTGATCTTGGCAAAGGAGCGGACCCTAATGGTCATGGCGTGATGATTGTAACCACAGAGGACACACGGGACACAGAGGTTTAGCGCTCTGGAGGTTTGAATCGGCGAAATCCGCCAAATCCGTGGGTTTTAAGCCCGTCTCTTGTAGTAAATCGTAAACTCAAACCCGGGATTTGCCGGAAACAGCTCCGCCACTTTCTTCAAGCGCTCGGCCATCTGCGCCGGGGCCAGCAACGGATAATCGCGCTCGCGCAGATCGTAGTAATCCACATCGATGAAGAGCGACAGCAGATAGATCGAAATGGCGTCGGAAAAGCTGGCTGCAAAATATTCGTTCTTATACTTCTCCGCGTCCGGACCGCCATCGAGCGCCAGCTTGCGCGACTCCCACGCGTCCAACGAAGTCTCGCCCCGCGCCTTGGACTGGACCTGCTTCCACACCAGGTCGGAAAAGGCCTGCGACACTCCAGCCCGCTCCACCACGGCATGCCCAACATTGATGTAGAACTCAAAAGCCACGGAGAACTTGTCGTCCATCAGTCGGGTGGAAATAAAAACACACTGCGAATCACCGAGGTCGAGATTGCGGTGGCAGACCGCGTTGTCGCTCAGGGCCACGTCGTAGCGGTCGGCAATCACAGTCTCATCACCCTGGTTTACAGTCAGCGGCACAAAGTAATAGGCCTTGCGTTTGAGCGCGGCGGCGGCGGCGTCCGGCACTGCCGCTACCATGCGTTGCAAGTCGGCTTCAGGAACGGTGATCTCTCCCGAAGCGGCGTAACAGATTCCATTCGGAGCTTGCGAGACAGGGGTCAAACGCACGACCTCCGCCGGGGGACGCGTAATCGGCGCTGCAGCTTGCGGCATGGGATGTATTCTAGCGCACCGCGACGGAACTGCTTCCTCCGGGCCAATTCGGGAGGGTCGGCGCTACAATCGAAAGGCATGCCGTACGACAAAATTGCGCCCGCACCCTTTCGCTGGCTCCTGGTTCCTCTGCGGGTGCTGCTGGTGAGCTTCCTGCTGACGCTGCTCTCGTTCGCGGTGTGTTTGTTGCTGGGGATCCTGGGGGTGTTGATCACCGCCGGGATACGAGGTGTGCAACCCAACATGACGATTGCCTATCGCGAAATCGCTTTTCCCGCCGCCCTTCTGGCGGGTGCGGTGGCGCTGGTCGCGGCGATCATCATGGAAGTCCGACATGCCAGGCAGCAACGTTTCGAGAGCCGTTACCTGCGGTGACCGCCACAACCTGCGTGGCCGGTGGCAGCTTCAGCGGCTATGGTGCTAACGTTATCGGCTCATGATTGTCGGCACCGGTATTGACATTGCCGAGGTTCCCCGCATCGCTCAAGCCCTGGCTCGCCATGGCGACCGTTTCCTCCACCGCGTTTTCACCGAGGGCGAGATTCGCTATTGCGATTCCAAAGCCAATCGCGTGGAGCGCTACACCGCCCGTTTCGCCGCCAAGGAAGCAGGCATGAAAGCGCTCGGGACAGGGTGGAACCACGGTGTGCGCTGGCGCGACATTGAAGTCTCGCGTCAGCCTGGAGGCCGGCCCACCCTGACCTTTCATGGCAAGGCAGCTGAGTTTGCCGCGCGGCTGGGTGCAGTTCATGTTGCGCTGTCGCTTTCGCACACAGCCGAGCAGGCGATTGCGCAGGTGATTCTCGAAAGTTGAAGTGCAAGAGTTGCACTCCTTACTTCTGTTAGACTGGCCGCGTTCTCGGCAAATTTTTCGCGATGAGTGAGACTTCCCTCCTGACTCCAATCAGCAACTCAGACCAGGCTCCGAGTCGCGCGATGCTATTCGGTATCGCGCTCTGCAGCTTTGCCGCCCTGCTGCTCGAACTGGCGCTCACCCGGCTGTTTTCGGTCGTGCTGTTTTATCACTTCGCATTTCTGGCCATTTCTATTGCCTTGCTGGGACTCGGCGCAGGAGGCGTCTTCGCGCACCTGCGCAAGGAGCAACTGGCGCGCTTCGAGACCCGCGCTCTGGTTTCCCGCCTGTGTTCGATCAACGCCCTGATCGTTCCGGTTGTGCTGGTCATCGTGCTGCGCATTCCGGTCTCGCTGGATATTTCGAAGGCGAATTTTCTCCGGCTCACGGCAATCTATCTGGCTTCGGCTGTTCCGTTCTTTATTACCGGGCTGGAATTTTCCATCGTGTTCGCGCGCGAGGCCAAGCATGTTTCGCCGCTCTATGCCGCTGATCTCGCGGGAGGAGCGTTGGCTTGCCTCGCCATTGTCCCCCTGCTCAATTGGCTGGGCGGTCCCAACACGGTGTTTTTCACCGCCGTGTGCATGGCCATGGCAGGAACCATCTGGGCCGTTGACCGCAAGGCGCGGAGATCGGCTGCGGGACGGGCGCTCTTCGTGCTGGTCCTGATCGCGCTTAACTACTCCGGCAGACTTTTCGACATCGTTTACGCTAAGGGCGGCTTCCGCGATTCCGCATGGGTAGAATTCGCGCGCTGGAATGCGATCTCGCGCGTGGAGGTGGATACGCAAGGCAAGGGTAAGGCGATCGTCATCGATGCCGACGCCTCCACCTACCTGATGAACGTCGACCCCAAACATTGGGAGGGCCCCTGGCAGCAGAATCTGATGTCGGCGCCGCCGGCGCTGGCCAATGTTCTGCGCCCGCGTGGAGAATACGCCATCATCGGCCCAGGCGGGGGCGTGGACGTCTTGCGCGCCCTGGGCAACGGCAGTCCGAGCGTGACCGGAATCGAGATCAATCCCATCATCGCAAACACGATCATGGGTCATCGGTACGCGGACTATACCTATCATCTATACCAGCAGCCTGAAGTGCACATTCATGTCACCGATGGCCGGTCGTTTGTGCGCAATGCCAACCAGCAGTTCGATGTGGTGCAAATGACGCTGGTCGACACCTGGGCTTCGACCGCTGCGGGCGCTTTTGCCTTGAGTGAGAACAGCCTGTACACCGTCGAAGCCTTCCGTGAATACTTCGAACACCTGAAGCCGGATGGGATGATCGCCATCACCCGCTGGGAGTTTCAACAGCCGCGCGAAGCCTTGCGAGTGGTCTCTGTCGCCATGCAGGCACTCCACGAAATGGGAGTGGCGAATCCGGCCAGCAATTTCATCGTGGTTTCCGAGGGGCATCTGGATGCCGACGGAATTCCAGTCGTCGTACTGGCCAAGCGCACGGCTTTCACTGCCGACGAAGTGTCCCGGGTCCAGGAACACATGGCGGTTCATCCCAGGCTATTTATGCTGTACGCGCCGCCCGATCCGGCTCTAATCCAAGTGAGCGCGCCGCAGGAACACTATGTCGCAAGCGCCAACTCTTTTACCCAGCTGATCCAGTCAAACGACCCGAAATATTTTGCGGCGCGTTACCCGTATGACGTGTCTCCGGTGACCGATAACGCGCCGTTTTTTTTCTTCACCCTGAAGCTGGGACAGATTCTGCATCCCAAGTCCCTGATGCAAGGCATCGACTGGAAGGTCAATCTGGGAGTGGCCGTGCTGGGGATGGTGCTGGCCATCTCGCTCCTGGCCGTACTCGTGTTTCTCGTTCTTCCGCTGGCGAAAGGCGCCAGAGGCCAGCAACCGCGTCCGGTGCGCCTGCTCTACTTCATCGCGGTCGGGCTGGGATACATCCTGGTGGAGATCGCTTTTATCCAGCGCTTCGTGCTTTTCCTGGGCCATCCGGTTTACGCGTTGACGGTGGTGGTATTCCTGCTTCTGCTTTCGAGCGGGGCGGGCAGTGTGGTCTCCAAGTGGTGGTTGCCGAAAACAGGCCTGGTTTGGCTGCCGCTGCTCCTCATTGCTCTAGCGTTGCTAGCTTATGTCGCCCTGCTGCCGGTCGTCCTGGGACGCCTGGTAGGCCTTCCTTTCATCGCAAAATTGCTGGTGAGCGCCGGTTTGCTGGTTCCGTTGGGCTTCGCGATGGGCATGCCGTTTCCTACGGGTCTGCGGGCCCTGGCCGGTCGCGACGTATCCGATTCGCCAGTGCCGCCGGCCCAGGATGGCAGCGGCAACCTCGTGGAATGGGCCTGGGCGATGAACGCGGCTTCGAGCGTCCTGGGTTCGGTTCTGGCCATCATCATCGCCATCCAGTTTGGCTTGAATGTCACCTTGGGCGCCGGAGCTGCCGCTTACCTGATCGCGCTGGGGCTGACGACAACGCTTCATCCACCACACAGAATCGGCTGAAGTGGACTTGCGGTCTGCTATTATTCGGGGCTAACGGCAAATAAAACCTTGCTCGGGAGAATGCGTGCCTAGCCAGAAGCAGTTGAAGTGGTCTCAACTGAAAGTGGGGCTGACGGTACTGGCGGCTAGTGTCACGCTCGGCGTGCTGATTTTCCTGATGAGCGGTACGGGTGGCCTGTTCACTTCCAAGATCGAGCTGAGATCGTACTTCGATAACGCCAATGGTTTGCGCGAGGGAGCACCGGTTCGCCTGGCGGGTGTGGACATCGGCAATGTCAGCAAGATCGTCGTGGTGCGGGACCGCACCAAGCAACTTACGCCCGTGGAAGTCACGATGAAGGTCAGTAGTCGCTACCTCTACGGTCTGCGCAAGGATTCGCTGACTCTGCTTTCGACCGCGGGCGTGCTGGGCGAGACTTACATCGACATCGACAGCTCGCAATCCAAAGGGCCGCAAGCCCAGGACGGCGACGTGCTGCCCAGCCGCGAAGTGCCGGACTTTGGAGACATGGTGCGCGCCGGCCAGGGCACTTTGCAGAATATGGACGCCTTGCTGAAGCGTCTGGATCGCATCGTGGCTTTTGTTGAAAGTGGACAGGGTTCGGTCGGCAAGTTGCTTTACGATCCCACGCTGTACGACCGCCTGAACGCGACGGTCAATGAATTTCAGGGATTGGTGAACCAGGTGGCCCAGGGCAAGGGCACGCTGGGCAAGCTGTTTGCCAACGAAGAGCTGTATCAAAAGGCGAATGCCACGGTGGACAAGTTGAACGTGGTGATTGATGACATCAATGCGGGCAAAGGCAGCGCCGGGAAATTCCTTAAGGATCCGGTCCTGTATGACAACGCCAACGCCACCATCGCCAACGTGAAAAAGCTCACCGACGATATCAATGCCGGCAAGGGTCCTATGGGCATGCTGGCGAAGGACGAAGAATTTGCCCGCAAGCTGCGCGATACGATTGACAAGCTGTCCGCCATCTCCGATCGCCTGGAGGCTGGCGAAGGCTCAGCCGGCAAACTCCTGCGTGATCCCTCTCTCTACAACAATGCCGACCAGATGCTGGTCGAGACCAGAGGCCTGGTCAAGAATATCCGGGAGAATCCCAAGAAGTACCTGACCATCCACTTCAGAGTTTTCTAGTGGCTTTCGCACGAGCGCGGACGCTCGCGCCTACATTGAGCGGGTGGCTTCTGCTTGCTCGTGGGCGTGGTAGCTGGAACGCACCAGCGGTCCGGATTCCACGTGGCGGAATCCGCAGCCCAGCGCTTCCTGTTTCAAATACTGAAACTCATCAGGCGTATAGAAACGTGAAATCGGCAGATGATCGCGTGAAGGGCGCAGATATTGACCCACAGTAAGGATGTCCACGCCTCGCGAGCCCAGGTCACGGAAGACTTCCACCAGTTCCTCCATGGTCTCACCCAGACCCACCATTACTCCGGACTTGGTCACTGTCGCAGGCGCAAATGTCTTGGCGTTCTCCAGCAAACGCAGAGTGCGCTCATATCTGGCACCCGAGCGCACGGAGCGATAGAGGCGCGGCACGGTCTCGGTATTGTGGTTTAAAACATCAGGCTGCGCGTCGAGAACAATCTTCAAAGCTTCATCGAGACCCTGGAAATCAGGAATCAGAACTTCCACCCGGCAATCCGGCACCAGCTCGCGAATCTGGCGAATGGTTTCGGCGAAGATGCGCGCGCCGCCGAGGTTGTCGTCATCGCGATTCACGCTGGTGACCACGATATGCTTCAGGCCAAGCGTAGCCACGGCCTCAGCCACGCGACGCGGCTCGTCCCATTCGATCGGGCCCGGCTTACCCTTGGGCACGGCACAAAAACCGCAGCGCCGGGTGCAGATGTCCCCCAGCAGCATGAAGGTAGCGGTGCGATGGTTCCAGCACTCGCCGATATTGGGACACTGCGCCGACTCGCACACGGTGTGCAGCCCCAGGCCGCGGGCCAACTTCTTGAGATTGTGGAAATTCTCCCCTACCGGAGCCTTGGCGCGAAGCCATTCCGGCTTGGGCTGCCGAACCGGAGGCCCGAGTTCGATCTGCACGAGTTGGAGGTTGGCCGCCATCGTCAGCTATCGATTTTACATGCGGCGGCAGAGATTCCCCAAAAACCGTCCTCGTTCTTTTCGTTTGAGCCGCGAAAGCGGCGCCAGAATGAAGCCCACGGCGCAAGCCGTGGGTGGCTCGTTGAGGGAAGGTCGGCTCCGAAGGAGCGAAAGAGCGGGATTGACTTGAGGTCGGTCGTGATCCGGATTTGTGGCTATCCGGCTCGACTAATTCTCCAGATAAGCTTCGATCCACTCTTTGATACGCAGGCGGCGCTCGTCTTTGGCATCAAAGCGAACGCCAAAGGTCTTGTCCGGTTTACGCCAGCTGACCTGTGCCCGCACCCAGATGCGGGGCAGGGTCAGCAGCGCGAACGAGACCTCCAACTCCATTCCAACTGTTACGTCCTCGGGACTCTTGACCGACATCCCGCCCGTGCTGAGTTCCTTGCTGGTGGCTGTAAAGCGGCGGTTATCGGACGAAACCATGGCGATTTCGGTAATGATCGGAATGCGGATGTAGCGGCGGAATTCATGCAGCACCAGCATCTGCGTGGCCCGCACCAGTTTGAGCGCGGCCTGCCGTTCCAGCGGTTCGTGGAAAACGGCGTTCACGCCGTACTTGGAAAACTTCATCGCCTCTTGGGCGCTGCCTCCCAGCCCATAGAGCACCATGCGATTGTTGGAAGCCGAAGTGCGCACCGATTCCATGACGGGCACTGCATCAGGCGCCAAATGGACCACGCATGCTTCCAGCTTTTCTCGTTGCAGCCGCTCCCGAACGTTTCCGCTCATCACTACGGCTTCGATCCCGAATTGCTTGAAACAGTCCACGAGTAAGGCGCGGGCGGGCTCTTTGATATCGACCAAGGCAACCCTGGCGGAAGATTTTCTGCTCCGAGGAGGAGGCGCGAGAACGATTCCTGACGATGTTTGCATAGTATTTCGGGGGATCTTGCAATTACATTGTGGCCTTCATTCCGCGCCTTGGCAAAGACGTAAATGGCCATTGTCCGGGTACCAAGGTCTCATTACCGGAATGCACCGAAGCCCGCCCATTTTGGCTCGCAAGACTAAAATTCTATTGCACTTAGGTCCGTAGTGCATCCAGGTCCATGAGGGATGTTTACAACCCGAGACTCAGGCTTCCACAGCCCGTAGTGGGTTAGCGGTGCAGTTGTTGCACAGGTGGAATCTCGCTGGACGCGAAGTAGGCCTTCAGCCCAAGACTTCGGCCTACTCGCACCATTTCGTCCGCTCCAGCGGACGGGCCTCCGACTCGAGCACGGCGTCACATTTCTCCAGCAGCCGAACCGCAATGGGATGGAAGATTTGGTTGAAGGCTTCGTCGCCGATTTTCTTCGACCCAGCCAGTTCCACCAGTGGCAGTGCCAGCCACTCGCCCAGAATCGGGATGTGCCCGGCGCGAAAGATGGGCAGTGCGAAGGATTCCATCTCCTGGACGTTTCTCTTGATCAGAGCGGGATCGTCGTTGGTACCGGAGCGATACGGGCCAGCCACCAGAATCATCATCGGCTTGTCTGGGTTGGTGGACACAAATTCCTCGAGAAGACTCGGAGCTGTTTGGATCGCGCTACTCTTCCCAACGCCGGAACAACAACGCTCCGTTGGTCCCGCCGAAACCGAAGGAATTCGACATGGCGTATTCCACATTGGCTTTGCGCGCTGTGTTGGGAACGTAGTCCAGATCGCAGTCGGGTTCGGGGTTCTCCAGATTGATGGTGGGAGGAAGAATCTGATCGCGTAGCGCCAGCAAGGTGATGCCGGCTTCCAGTCCGCCGGCTCCGCCCAGCAAGTGGCCGGTCATCGACTTGGTCGAACTCACCGCCAGCTTGTAAGCGTGGTCGCCGAAAGCGCGCTTGATGGCGACGGTTTCCAGCTTGTCGCCAATGTCGGTCGAAGTCCCATGGGCGTTGATGTACTGCACCTGCTCTGGCTGGACCTTGGCATCTCGCAGGGTATTTTGCATTACGCGATAGGCGCCATCGCCGTTTTCGGCCGGCTGGGTGATGTGAAAGGCATCTCCGCTCATGCCATAGCCCATGATCTCGGCCAGGATGCGGGCCCCGCGGCGGCGGGCGAATTCCAATTCTTCCAGCACCAGAATGCCGGCGCCCTCACCAATCACGAATCCGTCGCGGCCTGAATCCCAGGGGCGGCTGGCCTTTTCGGGATCGTCATTTCGGGTGGAGAGCGCGCGCATGGCGGCAAACCCGCCCACGCCCATCGGGGTAATCGCAGCTTCGGTTCCGCCTGCGATCATGACGTCTGCGTCGCAGCGAGAGATGATCTTGTAAGCATCTCCGATGGAGTGAGCGCTCGAAGTGCACGCCGTGCAGGTGGCCTCGTTGGGACCGCGCGCATGGTAGCGGATGCTGACGTGTCCCGCGGCCAGATTGACGATGGCGGCGGGAATAAAAAATGGAGAGATCCGGCGCGGCCCGCCGTTCAGCAGGTTGATATGCTCACGCTCGATGACATCGAATCCACCGATCCCGGATCCGATGTGAACGCCCACGCGTTCAGAAATGTCGGGCGTCACTTGGAGCCCCGAAGCTTTCATGGCCTCATCCGCCGCAGCCAGGGCGAGGTGGATGAAGCGCCCCATCTTCTTCAGTTCTTTTTTCTCGATGAATTGCAGGGGATCGAAATTCTTGACTTCGGCGGCAATCTGACAGGCAAACTTCGGCAGCTCTTCTTCTGTGAATGAACCCTGCTTGACCGCCTCGGAGATGCGGGCCACGCCGCTCTTTCCGGCGAGCAGGTTCTTCCACACCTCTTCCGTGGTATTCCCCACTCCACAGATCAGGCCGATTCCGGTGACTACGACCCTACGTCCCAACTACTTCCCGCCTTTCGCGTGCTTGCCGATGTAGTCGACGGCGTCCTGCACGGTGCGGATTTTCTCCGCGTCTTCATCGGGGATTTCAATCTCGAAGGCCTCTTCAAAGGCCATAACCAGTTCGACGGTGTCCAGTGAGTCGGCGCCCAGGTCGTCCACGAACGACGCGTTCGAAGTGACTTCGCCTTCATCGACGCCCAGTTGCTCCACGATGATCTGTTTCACTTTGTCGTCAACGGCTGCCATGGTTTCTCCTCGCCTGAGATGCTCTGCCGAAGGGTTGCGACTCCCGAATGGCAACTCTCCTCAGGTTCGCGCTGAAGTAGCCGCCACCGCCATGCGGAGCGCATCGAGCCGGCTTTACTTGCTGACTTTGGCGTGCTTGTCGATATAGGCGATGGCGTCCTGCACGGTGCGGAGCTTTTCTGCATCCTCGTCCGGGATTTCCACGCCAAAGTGCTCCTCCAGGGCCATAACCAGTTCGACCTGGTCGAGTGAGTCTGCGCCCAAATCATCGACGAATGATGCGCTGGGGGTGACTTCGTTTTCATCCACGCCCAACTGCTCGGAGATGATTTGTTTCACTTTCTCCACAATCTCTTTCTTTTCTTCGGCCATATAAATCCCACCTCCTGAAGGTTTAAGGGAACGAGTAGTGTACTGGCCCGTGCGAATTGCTGTAAAGCCCGCACGCATGTAAAGGAAGATGCTACTGCGCGCGCTGGAAGCGGTCAACGCAGCCGCACTTTGCTGGGCGTAGCCGTGTGGGGCGGACACTCCTGTCCGCCGCCTTTGACTAGGCCGTTGGCTAATCTAAACTGACGCCGAGATTTCTGTCACCGACTGGACAAGAATCCAAAACTAAGACCAACTTCAAAGGCGGCGGACAAGAGTGTCCGCCCCACGCCACTACTTTCCCGAATACCGATCCCGCAACTCCGTCTGCCGGTTGGTCATTGGCACCGGATTTCCATCGATGAAAACTCTCTTCACGTCAGTCTTTACGTCCAGAGGATCGCCGTCGGCGACAACCACGTTCGCCGTCTTGCCCACATCGAGCGATCCCAACTGATCCGCCACGCCCCAGATTTCCGCCGCATTCAAGGTCATGGCTTTGAGCGCTTCGTCATGCGGCAGGCCGAAGGCGGTGGCGTAGCCCGCGGCATAGGGCAGGTTGCGCACGGCGTGCGCATCGTAGGAGGCGAAGGCCATCTTCACTCCGCGTTTGTAGAGTTCGCCGGGCAATTTATAGACCGCATCGTAGCGTTCATAGTTCTTGGGATTCTCATAGATGGGTCCGACGATCACCGGAACTTTCAAACTGGCGACATAATCAAGAACCGGCTGCGAATGGCTGATGTGGTTCAGCACAAATCGCAGTTTGAACTGTTGCGCCAGACCGACGGCCGTTTCCAGGTCGCTGGGTTCTCGGGCCGCCAGCACGATAGGCTTCTTGCCCTGCAGGTAGGGCAGCAGAGCTTCCAACTTCAAGTCCCGCTTCGGCGCGGATGGCGGGCCCTTCTTATCGTCGGGCTTCGCGGATGTATCCGACTTTTTCTTTTCATAGTCGGCCCAGCGGTCGGCGTAGTCCTGGGCGTCCATGAACGACTGGCGCAGTTGCGCCGCCAACCCCATGCGGGTCTGTGGGAATTTCCTTTTCTCCCAGGACTCATTCCGTCGCTGCTCTCCGGTGAAATTGAGCGGCATCGCAATGTCTCTTACGAGAAGCATGTCGTTGGCCGATTTGCCGTCAAGTTGAATGAAGGAGTCCTGGCCGGGCAGGGTGTCCTGACTTTCCGGGGCCACGATGGCATTGGTGATCCCGTTGAGACGCGCCACCGGAATCAACTCCGATTCGGCGTGAAAGGCGTCGTACACGTGCATGTGCGGCATAATCTCATCGCTCATCTCGATGAGATCGTTGGTGCTGCTCTCGGCGGAAATCTCGGTAAGGCCGAGATAACTCTCGGAATCGATCAGTCCGGGATACACCGTCATGCCAGTCACATCGATCACATCCGCATCTTTCGGAATTTTCACTGCCGCCGCCGGGCCGATAGCAGTGATTTTGCCTCCGGATATGACCAACACGCCGCCCTCGATCGTGCCATGTGAAACCGTGAGCAGCTTTCCCCCCTTGAGCACAAGAGTTTTCTGCTGCGCCAGGGAGGTCGAAGAGAAGAAGCAAAGCGATGAAATGACGAACAATTGCCCAATGACCAAAGACCAGCGGCCCAGGACCGAACCAAACGACCGGCGACCGAAGACTGACGACTGCGTCATTCTCCCTCCCTGTAGTGCGGCATACCGAAGCCCGGTAGCGAGCGGTCAAAATAAATGTCGCCGTCGATCAGCACCTTGCTCGGTACGCCGAAGCTGGAGAGAGGGTAGCCATCCCAGATCACAAGGTCGGCGTCCTTTCCCACTTCGATCGAGCCCACACGATCGTCCACCCCGATGATCCACGCCGGATTGATCGTGATCATCTTCAGCGCCTCGTCTTCGGTGGCCCCGCCGTAGCGCATGGTCTTGGCTGCTTCCTGATTCAGTCGGCGGGCAAAATCGTCAGAATCGCTTTTGATCGCCACTCGCACGCCTTTGCGCATCGAGATCACCGCGTTCCATGGAATCGCATCCCAGGCTTCCTGCTTGAAGCCCCACCAGTCGGAGAAGGTGGCGATGGCTACGCCCTGGGCGGCGAGCTCGTCTGCAACCTTGTAAGCCTCGAGGGCATGATGAAAGGCCCGCACCTTGTAGCCGAATTCCTTCGCCATGGCCATCTCGGTCAGCAGTTCGTCGGCGCGATAGCAATGAATCTGCACTAGAAGCTTGCCGCGCAAAACATCGGCCAGCGCTTCCAGCTTCAGATCATGTTTGGGAGGCTTGGCGTCCTTGTCGCCGCGCTTGACCTTGGCATCGTAGTCGTCCCACTCGCGCATGTAATCCTGCGCCTCGACTAGCGCGGCGCGTTGCACCGCGAAATTCCCCATGCGGGTCGAGGGCAACTGGTCCCTGCTTCCGTACACGCGCTTGGGATTTTCGCCGCTGGCGAACTTGATGGAACGCGGCGCCCCGGGGAAAAGCATGGCATCGCGATTGGCGCCGTACTTATGCTTGATCACGATGGCCTGGCCACCAATCATGTTGGCCGAGCCATGCAGCAGAAGCGAGGTGGTCACGCCGCCGGCCAGGCCGCGATAGATCGCCTTGTCCTGATAATCGAAGGCGTCCATCATCATCATCTGCGGCGTGACCGGGCTGGTGGCCTCGTTCACGTCGTCGTCCAGCGCGATGTGTGAGTGCGAGTCGATGATGCCGGGGGTCAGATATTTTCCGCCCGCGTCAATCACGGTGACCGATGGCGGCGCGCTCACGTCCTTGCCTACCGCGGCGATCTTGCCGTCCTTTATGTAGACGCTGCCGTTCTGAATGTTGCCGTGCGTGACCGTCATCACAATGGCATTCTTGATTACAACATCGCCTTGAGCAGGCGGTGCAACTGTCTGCTGCGCCCACATCCGGAACGATGACAGGGCCAGAAGCGCCAGCCCAGATATTTTCGCAACCCGACTCATCGCTGACTCCGCACTCGAATTTCTAGAAACACAGGAGCGGGGATTCTATGAGTCAGCACCGGGGCCGTCAACCGGCCTGGTCGTGGGCAAGCTGTATTCTGTATCTGGTATCGATTCCTGCGATATCAGAGGGGCAACACAACATGAAGACAGTGTTTTGTTTTTGTGCGCTCGTCCTTTTTGCGCTTCCCACTTACGCGGCGTGTCCGCGGCAGCCCAAAGACGCCAGCGTTCTCGTCCAACTAGAACAGACCTGGGCCCAGGCGCTTGAAGCACATGATGCCGATGCGGTCGGCTGCCTCCTTGCCGAGGAATTTCAGGATGCCGATCCCGACGGCAAACTTCACGACCGGGCAGAAACTCTGTCCCAGGTTCCACACCGCAGGCCCGGCAAGAATATTTTGAGCGAGCTCGATCCGCACGGGTTCGGCGATGCCGCCTACATTCGCGGGCTGGCGACGCTGGTTGATGCCCAGGGGAACACAATCGCCCGGGTTCGCTTCACCGACATCTACGTTTACCGCGACCGCCGCTGGTTGGCCGTGGCAGGCCAGGAGACGCTGCTGCCAGCAGCGGCGAAGTGAGCCATGCGTGCCGTCGTACAACGAGTGACCCGCGCCCGCGTTACTGTCAATGGGAATGTCGCGGGTGAAATCGGGCTGGGATTACTGGTTCTGCTTGGCATCGGACGTGAAGATCGCGAAGCCGATGCCGACTACCTGGCGGGCAAGATCGTGGGCTTACGGATTTTTGAAAACGACGGCGGGAAGATGAATCTGGCTGTCGGTGAAGTTGCGGGCAGCGTCTTAGTGGTTTCCCAATTCACGCTCTACGGTGACCTCCGGCGCGGAAAGCGGCCATCTTTTGACGCCGCCGCCCCGCCGGAAAAAGCGCGCGCCCTTTACCAATATTTTGTGGAGCGCATCCGGGCTGCGGGCTTGCGTTGCGAAACCGGCAGATTTCAGGAAATGATGCAAGTTGAACTGGTCAACGACGGACCGGTGACTATCCTGCTGGATTCATCGAAAGCTTTCTAGAAAACGCCGCTGCGGCATTCCCGGGCCGCGTGCCTTGCAAGATCTGGAGAACGTCGTCCCAAGTGTTGGCGCGTAAATCCACATGCTCGGCGACGTTGTGGGGAGCGGTAAAGAGGATCCCAACGCCCCGGAAGCCTTTGAAATGCCGCGACCGGTCGTCGATCAGAACGTCGGCGTTGATGATGCTCTTCTCGCCGCAAAACACGATCCGGCTGGGCGGAATAAAAGGGAAATGGGTTTCCAGCCACTGAAACTTGTCGGCGAACGAACTCGGGACTTCCATGGCGGCACTGGTGATGTAGACGTCGTGATTGCGCGATAGTTCCAGCAACGCTTCCCGGCTGCCGGCGATGAGCTCAATGTCGGCAAAAAATCCATCGCTATGCGGGATGGCATTGAATGCTTCCCGCTGTTCAACCGGAATCAAAGTGCCCAACCCTTTTTCGCTTACCAGCTGCGCGGTCAGATTCGTGCCGGCCCGCTGGTTGTAAAGGCGCAGATGTTTAGCGAAGGCGTCGGCAATGACTTCGTCCATGTCAACCGCGATGCGCAATCTACGCTCCCCCGCATCCAGCGTTCTCGCCGGCGGGCTGGCCTTCAGCACAATCGACACAAGCACCAGCATTCCCGCCAGTGCGTTCGCCCAAATCACCGCGGCGGCGTGGATCTGAACCCCATAGACCAGCCAAAGCAGCACTCCCACCAGATAAAGAAAAAGCATGGAGTAGGAAAGGTCCTTGCCTCCTTGCTTTCGCAATTTCACGATTTGCGGAACAAACGCCACCGTGGTGCAAAACGCAGCCACCATCCCAATATAGACCGTCACCGACATGCTGGTACTCCTCTATCGTTATAGTAAAGGGCCACGGCCACTGATTCGTCCAATGAAATGTTTGGAAGCGTGTGATAACTTCCGTCTATGGCACTCGAAACCCAGGAATTGACCTCTTTCGCCGTGCTCGCCGAACAACTGCATTTCGGCCGGGCGTCGGCACGCCTCCACATTTCTCAGCCGGCGTTGAGCAAGCGCATCCGGAGTCTGGAAGACAAGGTTGGCGGGCCTCTGCTGGTCCGCAACCGGCGCGGAGTAGCGCTGACCCCGGCGGGCGCCATGTTCTACAAAGAGGCGCGCCGAATCATCCACGACGTGGACATGGCTTTCGACGCAGTGCGCGGCGCCACCCGCGGCGAACTGGGCAAACTGCGGCTCGGAGTTGGGATGTCCACCGTACACAGTCTGGTTCCCCGCGCTCTGCTCAAGTTCCACGAAAGCTCTCCTGGAGTTGAGATCGAGATCGCGGACATGCCCACGCTGAGCCAGGTCGAGGCCCTGATCGCGGGACGTCTCGATGTCGGCTTCGTGCGCTTGCCGGTGAAGCATCCCATGGTCGCAGTGCGGAAGGTTTTGACGGAACGACTTACCATTGCCACCTCGGAGCAATTTGTCGGGCCGTTGACCATGAAAGGCATTCAGGAACAGCCTTTCATTCTCATCGACCGCGGAGTCTCCGCGACCTATCACGATCACTGCATCAGCCTGTGTGACCGCTCCGGTTTCACTCCCAGAATTGTCTACGAGCCGAATGACATGTTCACCATCCTGAATCTGGTCAGCGCCGGCATTGGTGTGTCGCTCGTACCGCGAGCGGCGCGTGCCATGCATGTCAGCGGCGTGAAGTTCGCGCCCGTGCACAGCAGCTATGCGGAGTGGGACATTGGAATGGCTTGGAACAGGAAACTGGAGTCGGAAATTATCCGGAAGTTTGCGGACGCATGCCGGCCCGAAGGCGGCAAATTGCAGCCCTAGCAGGCCGCCAGATCGGCGATCCGCACGGCGTCAGCGCAGGCGCGCACATCGTGGGTGCGGATGATGTGGGCCCCCTTCATGATGGCCACGGTTTCTGCCGCCAAAGTTCCGAATAGGCGGTCTTTGATTGCCGCGTCGCTGCCGTTGTGTGCCAGGGCGCGGCCAATGAAAGACTTTCGCGACACTCCCGCCAGCAGCGGAAAGCGAAGCTCGTGAAATTCTTCGAACCGCCTCAGCAACGGGTAGTTCTCCTCCCGATTCTTGCCGAAACCGAAACCCGGATCGATCACTATGCGCTCACGCTTCATTCCCGCCACCATGGCGGCGTCGGAGCGTTCGCGCAACTCGCGCTTGACCACAGTCACGACGTCCGATAAGGGCGGCAACGACTTCCATTCCTGGGGATGCCCGCGCATGTGCATCAACACAGCGCCACACTTGAGTTCAGCCAGCGTCTTCCTCATCTGAGGGTCCCAGAGAAATCCGCTGACGTCGTTGACGATCTCCGCGCCTGCCTTGACCGCGGCACGGGCGACTCCCGCCTTATAGGTATCCACGGAAATAATCGCCTTGGGGCTTTTTTGTTTCAGCGTTGAGATTACGGGGATGACCCGCTCCAATTCTTCTTTCTCGCTGACCGGAGGGTTAGACTCGCCTGCGGACGCCACCTTGGCTCCGGGGCGTGTCGATTCTCCGCCCACGTCGATGATGTCGGCTCCGTCGTGCAAGAGCTGCAGCGCGTACTCCACGGCGCGATCGCAATCGAAATTGAGGCCGCCGTCGGAAAACGAATCGGGAGTGACATTGACCACGCCCATGATGAGCGTGCGCTTTCCCAGTTGCACAACCCGC
This sequence comes from Terriglobia bacterium, assembly GCA_963822555.1. Classification (GTDB taxonomy): domain Bacteria; phylum Acidobacteriota; class Terriglobia; order Terriglobales; family Acidobacteriaceae; genus JAIQFF01. Next base: position 394,916 of record CAWGHY010000001.1, on the reverse strand, counting down.
GAGCCGACTTGCCAGTCGAATACCGGACGCATGGCAGCGATTCTAACCCCTTCTCGAATATCTAGGGCGGGCGCCCTCGCCCGCCGCCTTTGAAGTTGATTTTTGACTTTCTTGGTGAGACCTCAGACTCGGCATTGGTCGGAGGCAACTCGAAAAGCGTCGGACGAGTCGGTCTCGTGAAGCTCATTACTCTTAACCATTGTCATTCCGAGCCGATTTATCGGTGAGGAATCTGCTTTTTGACCCGCTACCAGCGGCGGACAGGAGTGTCCGCCCCACACAGTGCGATGTACAATTCAGTTACGATGCGCCGTGCGCGCCTGTTTCCGCAGATAGCGCTGTGCCTGTTGCTGGTCACGCAACTGCATGCCGCCGCACACAAGTCGCTCGGGAAGCGGATCGATGCGATTCTGGAATCCTCCGATCTGGCGCGCGGGTTCTGGGGTATCGAAGTCGTTTCACTCGGCAGCGGCAAAACCCTTTACTTCCACGACGCCGACAAGTTGTTCACGCCCGCCTCGAATACCAAGCTGTTTACGACCGCTGCCGCGCTGGCGCTTATCGGTCCGGACTACACCTTCCAGACCACGGTTGAAACCAACGGCACTCTCGACACCCACGGCCGTCTCACCGGAGACCTGATTCTGGTAGGTCGCGGCGATCCTAATCTTTCCGGTCGCGAACTGCCCTACGCGCTGCACACCGAGCGCAACGATCATCCCATTCGCGTACTCGAGCAGCTGGCTGACACGCTGGCGCAAAAAGGCGTGAAGTACGTGGACGGCGACATCATTGCCGACGACTCCTACTTTGCCTTCGAACGTTATGGCGAAGGTTGGAGCCAGGATGATCTGGTGTGGGCGGATGGCGCACCCGTTTCCGCGCTCACCGTCAACGACAATGTGATTTTCGTCAACATCCTGCCCGCCGATCGCGCCGGCGACCGGGCGTTTGTCAGCATCACGCCTTTTGCCGGCTACTATCGCATCGACAATCGCATCATGACCACGCCCGCGGGCACGGGCCGCAAGATATTTATCAATCGCGAGCCCGGCGCCACGGTGCTGACGCTTTGGGGCAACATGCCGCTGGGAGACTCGGGAGCCAACGAAGCCCTTGCGATCGAAGATCCCGCGGAGTTCGCGGCGGAACTTTTCCGCCAGTTGCTTGAAGTGCGCGGCATTGCGGTCTACGGCAAATCGAAAACCCGGCACACTGAGTTATCCAGCCTCTCGGTTTTTACGGTGACAGCTTCGGCGGCCACGCGCGGCGGCGACGAACCCTCGCGCGCCTTTCAGAACCAGCCGCTGGTTCTGGCCAGCTATCAGTCCAAGCCGCTCATCGAGGATGTACGAGTCATCAATAAAGTCAGCCAGAATCTGCATGCGGAAATCCTGCTCCGCTTGCTCGGCCGCGAAAAAGGAACCGCGGGCACGGTCGAGGGCGGTCTTGAGGTATTGCGGGGATTTCTCAATCAGGCCGGAATTGCTGCCGATCAGTATGCGTTTCACGATGGTTCAGGACTTTCGCGACAAAATCTGGTGACGCCTCAGGCCGTGGTCCAGCTGCTGCGTTACGCCGACTCGCAGCCCTGGGGCGCGAGTTTTCGCGACACCTTGCCGCTCTCCGGCACGGATGGCTCGCTCTCCAATCGTTTCAAAGAAGTGGATATTCAGGGACGAGTTCACGCCAAAACGGGCTCGTTGGGCGGAGTCAAAACGCTCTCCGGATATGCCACCACCAACCACGGCGATCGGGTAGCGTTCTCCATCTTGTCGAACAATTTCAACCTGCCTGACAAGCGCATCAACGAAGCCATCGACGGCATCGTCGCCGAAATCCTGAACGACGACAAACCCAAGAAGTAGATTGCCGGTGTGGGGCGGACACTCCTGTCCGCCGCTCCTGAAGTTGATTTTGTCTGGATGTGGAAGGGTAAGAATCAAAGGCGGCGGACAAGAGTGTCCGCCCCACACTTATTGACCGTCTAACCGGGCAACCGCTTGGCTTGGCGGCCGCGCATGCTTCTCGCGGCCCCGGGACCAGTCCCGGTGGGCGGCTTGCGCATCCCTTCCAGCAGGTCCTTCAAAACGACAGCATTATTGTGCTGCTCATTTCTCGAGGCGAACAGGAGCGTGAGATTCTTTTTCCGTTCGGCAAGGCGGTAAAGTTCGTCGAGAGCCGCGGCAGCTTCCGGCAGCGCGAGTTCCTTAAGATATCGTTTGCGGAAACTAACCCAACTGTCGGAGTGAGTGTGAAACCATCGGCGCAATTCGTTGGAAGGCGCTAGATCGCGCAACCAGGCGTGCAGCGCGGCCTGACTTTTGCTGAGTCCGCGTGGCCACAACCGGTCCACCAGCACGCGATAGCCATCGCCGCGGGCAGGCTTCTCGTAGACTCTCTTGACAATGACGTGTTTCCTGGCGGCTGGCATGGACGGTGCTCTGCTATTGTACTTCGGCGGGAAAGTTGGTATCGAGCTCTTGCAATTAGCAATCGGCAATCGGCAGGACGCCATGAGCCGGTTAATTGCTGATTGCCGCCAAGCTTCGAGGACGAATGGAATCAGTTTACTTTTCGTGTAGCTATCGCTCCGTTCATCGATCTTCGCTCGCGCTGGCAGTTGTGGCGACGGTTCTGATCGTGTGCAGCGGCTGCGACGTACAACGGCGCAAGAGTGATGCGGAACTGGGCCTCAACCCGCAGCAGGCCGCCGGGCGGCGACTCTTCGACCAATATTGCGAGCGCTGCCATGAGCCGTACTCGTCCCGCGATAAGAAAGGGCGTAGTCTGCAGGGAGTCTTCAAGAAAAAATTCCTCTCGGAGAGCGGGATGCCCGCGAACGACGAACGTGTCGGCGAGATGATCGTCACCGGCCGCAACATGATGCCGGCCTTCGGCCAGGTGATGTCGCAATCGCAAGTGCAGGATTTGCTGGCTTATTTACACACCTTGTGAGTCGCATCAGACCTGCAAGTTGTCATCCTGAGCGGAGGAGCGACTTCGCTCCGCGAAGGCGCCCCGTAGCCGAAGGACCCCTACATGCTTTTCCGGAGCCGGTGAGATTCGTCAGTAGCGACATCCATAGAGCGCACGATGAACTCATTGCAGTGAAGACTCTAGGGGTCCCTCGACTCCGTCAGCCCATTCGTAAACGAACGGGCTGGCTGCGCTCAGGATGACAGTTTTCCTAGATGTTTGACTTCATCTCCGCGAGCGAGTAGATTTTCTCACCTGCATCAGTCTGTTCTTTCACAACTTCTTTGGTTCGCGCACCCTTGTCACATGACGAGGAGGGAAGCGGGTGAAAATCCCGCGCTGCCGCGCAACTGTAAGCGAGGAAATCGCAGCCGGTCACTGGGGAAGCCCGGGAAGGCCGGCTGTATTTATCGGACACGACAACGAGTCCTTACTCGCAAGCCAGGAGACCGGCGTGAACCGTCCACACCAACCCCTTTCGCGTGACAAAGGAGGAGTACATGCGGTTCTTCGGAATTTTCGTCTCTGTTTTAATCCTGCTGGCAGCGGCGTCGGCTGCCGATCTCAAGATCAAAGTTATCGATCCCCACGCGGCCGCGGTCGCCGGTGCGCAGGTGGAAGTGTTCCGTGGTGATTCCTCCACTCCCTCTGCCATCCAGACGACCTCGCCTGAGGGGTTGGCAAATCTTCGCGCACCCGATGCTGCATCCTACCGCGTGCGCGTGCTGGCGGCGGGCTTCGCCGAGCAGACCGTGGATGTTACCCCGTCTGGATCGGAAACCGTTACTGTGAGCCTTCGACTGGCGCCCGCTACGGAAACCGTCAACGTAAGCGCCACCCGCACTCTGGTTCCGGCCAGCGTGGCCGACGCCGACGTCGACAGCTTGAACGCCGGACAATTGGAAGTCATGCGGCCGGTGGCGGCCGACGACGCTTTGCATTTTCTACCCGGTGCGGTGGTGAGCACGGCCGGACAGCGCGGCGGTCTCTCCTCCCTGTTTGTGCGCGGCGGCGAGTCGACTTATAACAAAGTGATCGTCGACGGCGTTCCGGTCAACGATCCCGGCGGGATATTTGACTTCGGCGTGCTACCCCTGGCGGGGGGGGACCGACTGGAGTTTCTGCGCGGCTCTCAAAGCACTCTGTATGGTTCCGATGCCATGACCAGCGTCATACAAGTTTTCACTCGCAGCGGCAGCACGCCGGTTCCCGAACTGCGCTTCGGGGCGGACGGCGGCAACTTCGGGACGGCAAATGGTTACACGTCCCTCGCGGGCGCGAACGGCCGCCTCGATTACAACTTGTTCGGAGACCAGTTCAATACCATGGGCCAGGGGCCGAACGATGATTACTCGAACTCGCTGGAAGGTGGCAACGTCGGCATCCGGTTGACCGACTGGGCGGCGCTGCGCCTGCGGGCCCGCCACTCCAACAGCGCCACCGGCGTGCAAAGTTACTGGAATTTCAACGGAGACCCCATCCTTCCGCCCGACCTGGATCAGCGCGCGCGCCAAAATAATTTGCTGGCCAGCGCCGAGTTGACCGTGGCTGGTCCCTCGCGCTGGCAGCATCGTTTCACCGGCTTTGAATACGCTCTGCATCGCACCAACATCCAGCCAGTCAATCAGCCCGGCAGGGTGGACCCTTTCGGAGATCAGATCGATACTCCATTTCATTCCATTACCAACATCAATCGTGCCGGCTTCGATTATCAGGGCGATTACACAGAACGAAGCTGGGCACAGACTACGATCGGATATGAATTCGAAGATGAGAACGGGACTACCGGCAGCCTGCCTGATTCGCTCAGCCACGGTGTCCGCCTGAATCATGCTGTGTATGGACAGCAGATTCTCACCCTGGGGCGTCTCTCGGTCGTGGCCGGGGCGCGCTATGTGCATAACGGGAGTTTCGGCAACAAAGTTGTGCCTCGAATTGCTCTGGGTTTTACCGCTCTGCGCGGAGGGAACTTCTTTTCGGGTACGCGCTTCCGCTTCAGCTATGCCACCGGCATCAAGGAGCCCAGTTTTGCGCAGTCGTTCGGGAATGGTGGCGGCTTTCCGGTTGTTCCCAATCCCGATCTCAAGCCGGAGCAGGTGCGCTCGTTCGAAGCCGGCTTCGAGCAGAAATTCTCTCGGAACTACTCGCTGACGGCGACCTACTTCAACGGCTTATTTCGCGACAAGATCGATTTCAACTCCCTGACCGGATCTGCCTGTCCACCACCCAGCGCGTTTTGTGGACAGTACGTCAACGTCAATGAGGCGATCGCGCATGGCGCTGAAATTGAGTTTCACGGACGACCGCTGGCGAACCTCTCTCTCGATGGGTCCTATACTTACACTTCGACACAGATTCTGGAGCAACCCTTCGCTTTCGATCCGCTGCTCGAGCCGGGCGAGCCCCTGCTGCGGCGTCCCAAACATTCGGGGAGTTTGCTGCTGACTTACTTGAGTAGCCGCTGGGGAGCAAATCTGGGCGGAAGTTTCGTCGGCCGGCGCACCGATTCGGATTTCCTGGGCTACAACATCAACCACGCTGCCGGATACGCTCGCGTAGATCTCGGTGGATGGTACGCATTAACGACACGCGTCACTGCCTACGTGAATCTGGAAAATGCGTTCGACAAGGCATATCAGGAAGTCGTGGGCTATCCAGCGCTGGGAGCGAACGTCCGTGCCGGCATGCGTTTCAGAATCGGCGGAGAATAAGGCGCTAATGTGGTGTGGAGCGGGCGCCCCCGCCCGCTGCTTTCAAGATGGAGGCGCATCGAATGATGCCGAGCTAGGACTGCGAGTGGCGGAAGTTAAAAGTGCTTAGCGGATCAAGTCCGAAAAAATGTTCCTGCTCTTTTTTAGCCGGAAGCTGCTACGCGGGCGAGGGCGCCCGCGCCACACCAGCGGCGAAGACTTACCGGTGGCGAACTCGGCGGGGCCTGACGGCGGCTTGCGGGCGATCCTCGGACTCGGCGGAAAAAGGCACGGCTAACGGCAGAGGCGCGGCGGATCTCGAGCCCTGATACTTGCTTCGCGCCGCCATTAATTTTCCCAGTTCTTCGCTGCCCAGGGGTTGCTGACGCCCGAGCAGATGGGTCACGAGCGCAATCTGCGCAAAATGCTCGACCGTCTCCATCTTCATGTAAGCGTGATGCAGGTCCGCGCCGTAGGCCACGACGCCATGGTTTGACATGAGAATTGCGTCGTACTGGGGGACCAGCGGTTCGAGCGCGGCGGTAAGCTCTGGCGTTCCGGGCGTGCCATATTTAGCCAGCGGAATTGAGCCCAGTCCGATCACTACCTCGCACACCAGCGGCTGGTTCAACGGCATGCCGGCAGCGGCGAAACCAGTCGCCGTAGGTGGATGCGCATGCACCACACCTTGCACATCCGGACGCAGCCGGTAGATCAGCAAATGCATCGCAATCTCGCTCGAAACATCGCGCCGCCCTTCGACCCGGCGGCCTTCCATATCCACGATCACCATGTCCGACGGCTTCATCATGCCCTTACACATGGAAGTCGGAGTGGCAAGAATGTGGCGCTCGTTCAGGCGCACGGAAAGATTGCCGTCCATGGCAGCCACGTAGCCACGCTCGTGCAGGGCCCTGCCAAAGAGGGCAATTTCGCGCCGATATTGACGTTCGCTTGGCATCGTCAGGGGAAGGTAAAGCCATGAGCCCCGGCTGTTTCCGCGTATGGTAACGCAAGCCATGGGCGGTTACAACTTCGTTTACACACTATTACATTTTGTGTGCGAGTGCTCTGCGCGCGCTTTTCGATGCAATTCGCGAAGAAATCCTATAATCGAGCGGCGTGCTGGTTTCCGATTTCAATTATTCACTTCCCGAAGAACTGATCGCCCAGGAGCCATTGTCCGACCGGGCCGCTTCGCGTCTGTTGCAAATAAATCGCAACTCTCGGGAGTTACGTGATGCGTCGTTCCGCGAGTTTCCGGACATTTTGAGAAGCGACGACCTGGTCGTGTTTAACAATACCCGGGTCTTCCCCGCGCGACTCTACGGCCGCAGGGCTGGGATAAAGGTGCAGCCGCTCGGCGCGGGAAATCCAGCCGCGCGCAACTTTCTGCGCGGACAGGTCGAGGTCCTCTTGACCCGCCAACTCTCTCGCGAGCCCAATGAATGGGAGTGCCTGGTGCGTCCGGGAAGAAAGATCGGAGTCGGGGAGCGTCTGTTTTTCGGAGAGCAGGAGCAGTTGCAGGCGGAAGTTTTGGCTCGGGGAAGTTTCGGAGAACGCCGCATCCGCTTCGCGCCCGTGCAGGATTTTTTTTCTGAAGTCGAACGCATCGGCCACGTCCCGCTTCCGCCTTATATCAATCGGCCCGATACCCCGCCTGACCGGGAGCGCTATCAGACCATCTATGCGCGGCAGAAAGGCTCGGTGGCGGCTCCCACTGCCGGTCTGCACTTCACGCCCGAAATTCTGGCTCGCATGAGAGAGAAAGAAATTGAGACCGCGGAAATCACGCTCCACGTTGGACTCGGGACATTCCAACCGGTGCGGGAAGAGCGTGTGGAAGATCACAGGTTGCATCGCGAGTCCTACAGCATCTCGGCGGAAGCGGCGTCGGCGATCAATCGCGCACTAGAGAGTCAACGTCGAGTCGTGGCGGTCGGAACCACCACCGTCAGAACGCTGGAATGCGTGGCCGCGCAATCGGGACGTGTAACCGCAGGCAGCGGCGAGGCCGACATATTTATCTACCCAGGCTTTGCATTCCGCATAGTGGGCGCGATGCTGACCAATTTTCACCTGCCCCAGTCCACTCTGCTGATGCTGGTGTGCGCCTTCGGAGGCCAACAGCGAGTGCTCGACGCCTATCAACATGCTGTGGCCGAACGCTACCGGTTTTATTCTTACGGGGATTGCATGTTCCTGGAGTGAGGCCAGAAAAACGGTGGCAGGCATATACTGAGCTGTAAAGGGGTGGGGTATGAGAACACAAGCGCCATCTAAACCGGTAGCGATCCAGGATTTTGTGGCTGAGCTGCGGAAATTTTCCGAGCCAGCCTTCGCTGGGATCGAGCAGATCATCCGTTTTCTCAAGAGCATGCCGGTTGCGTCGGACACGCTGCACCCTTACCTGACCTGGGACCGCCAGCACTACACGCGCAATCTGATCGACAAGACGCCACTCTACGAACTGGTTGCCATCTGCTGGGAAGTCGGTCAGACGAGTTCAGTACACAACCACCGCGAACAGAACTGCTGGATGGCGGTTCCCATCGGCCGGTTGCTGGTGGAAAATTACCGCACAATTTCTCAAGATGTCGATGCCGGTACCTGCGAGCTTGAAACTGCCGAGACCGTCGAGATGAACCCGCGTCAGCCCTGCGCTGTAGATCCTCTGGAGCCCGTGCATCGGGTCTACAACCCGCGCGAATTCAACCAGCGGGCGGTAAGCCTGCACGTTTATTCCCGCCCATTTGATACCTGCGTCGTCTATTCGCAGGAACAGCGCACCTGCGGTGTGATCAAGCTGCACTATCAAACCGAGTTTGGAAAGCCGGTGAAGAGCGAGAATTAACCGAGAACCGAGAACTGATATCTGACCGCTGGTGTCCTGCTAAACTTAGCTGTTGCCTCCCCGAAGAAAATCCTCGACGGCCGAGCTCGAGAACGCTCCCACTCCGGAGCCGATTGTTTCCTCCACTCTCAAGCCGCAGCTGACAGCCAGCGATGGTCGTCGCATCTTCCTCATGGATGCGATGTCGTTCATCTTCCGCGCCTATCACGCCATGTCTCGGACCCGCGGAATGTCTACCAAGACCGGGCTGCCAACCGCGGCGACGTATGTGTTCGTGAACATGCTGCGCAAATTGCGTGACGATTTCTCGCCTGAATATCTGGCGGCGGTGTTTGATGTGTCCGCACCTACCTTCCGTGACCAGGAGGCGGAAGCGATCACCAAGGTGCGCAAATTCGATCTGAAGACACAGACCTTCCAGGAAATCGAATATCGCGGCTACAAGGCCAATCGCAGCGAGATGCCCGCGGAGCTGGTGCAGCAGGTGCCGTATATCCGGCGCGCGCTCGAGGCCTACCGGATTCCCATCCTAGAACTGGCCGGCTATGAGGCCGACGATGTGATCGGAACGCTGGCCCGGAAAGCTGCCGCGCAGTCGTATCTGGTTTACGTGGTGTCCAGCGACAAGGACATGCTGCAACTGGTCAATGACCGCGTGCTCGTGCTGAATCCGCCCAAAGACAATCTGATTTGCGATGCCCGGAAGGTCGAAGAGATTCTGGGTGTTCCGCCCGATCGTGTCGTCGACGTGATGGCGCTGCGTGGGGATTCGGTCGACAACATTCCCGGCGCTCCAGGGATCGGGGACAAGGGCTCGGTCGAACTGATCAAACGCTTTGGCACTGTCGAACAGGCCCTTGATCGCGCGGGCGAGGTCGAGAAGAAGTCTTATCGCGAATCCCTCGAAAACAATCGTGACATTGTGCTCTTCAGCAAGCGCATGGCGACTATCGATTGTGACGTACCGGTCGAGCTTGACTTGAACTCCATGCGCACTGGAGCGCCCGACATCGAGAGCCTACGCGGCCTGTTCACGGAACTCGAATTCACTTCGCTGCTCAAGGAGCTGCTCCCGGTGGTGGAGGTGACCGAGGCGCACTACACCGAGGCAAAATCCGAGGCTGACGTGGAAGCGGTGCTCAGGAATATTTCCGCCGAAAACGTGCTGGCCGTAGCCATCGAAGCCGAATCACCCGCAGCTCCTGAAGAGGATGAAGAGGAAGCGGACGAGCCGCAGAGCAGCATGCTCCCCCTTACCGCTCCACCTCCCGAAATTGCTCCCGCCAGAAATCTTGCCATTTCTGCCGCGGCCGGCACAGCTGTAACGGTTGCCATGCAGGAAGGAGCCGGTTCGCGTTTACGTTCAGCGCTGGAAGATGAAAAATTGCCCAAGGCCGTTCATGATTACAAGGCGGCGATCTATGCGCTGGAGCCGCAAGGCATTACGCTGCGCGGCGTGCGCCATGATCCCATGCTTTATTCCTATCTGCTCGATCCCACCTACTCCTCGCATCGCCTGCCCGAGGTAGCGCTGCGCCGCTTCAATCTCAAATTGGGCGGCACGCTGGCGGAATCTGCCGACATTACGGGGCGCTTCGCCTCCAGCCTGCGCCGTGACATTGAAAGCTCAGGCCTGCTCAAACTTTACGAAGAAATCGATTTGCCCCTGGTGCAGGTGCTGGCTCGCATGGAACAGGCCGGAGTCAAGATCGACCGCCAAGTTCTTGAAGAAATGTCGTCACGACTCGAACGCGAGGTCGAAGCCAAGGCCCGCGAAATCTACGCGCACTCGGGATCTCCGTTCAACATCAATTCTCCGAAACAGCTGGGCGATGTGCTCTTCAATCAAATGAATCTGCCCAAGCCGGTGAAGTATGGCAAAGGCAAGACGATTTCAACCGCGGTTGATGTCCTGGAACAACTGGCCCTGACTCACGATATTGCCCGGCTTGTGCTCGAATACCGCCAGCTCTCGAAGCTCAAATCAACTTACGTGGATGCGCTGCCTGCACTGCTGAATCCATCCACAGGCCGCCTGCATACAACTTTTGGACAGACCGGCACGGCCACGGGAAGACTGTCGTCGACCAATCCCAACCTGCAAAATATTCCGATCCGCACCGAACTGGGCCGCGAGATTCGCGCCGCCTTCACCGTGGAACCCGGTCACGTTCTTCTCGCCGCGGACTATTCTCAGATCGAACTCCGCCTGCTGGCCCACTTCTCGAAAGACCCGCTGCTGGTCGAAGCCTACCGTCGCGGCGATGACATTCACACTCTGACCGCTTCGCAAGTTTTCGGTGTGCCGCCATTGATGGTCACTGCCGACCATCGCCGTCAGGCCAAGGTCGTGAACTTCGGGATCGTGTACGGGCTCTCAGCGTTCGGGCTGTCGCAAACTCTTGGCATTGAGCCCCGGGAAGCCAAACAGTTCATCGATGCTTATTTCGAGAAGTACAAAGGCGTGCGCGCCTTCATCGACAAAATCCTGGAAGAAGCCCGCCGCGACCAGAAAGTCACGACCCTATTTGGGCGAGTGCGTCCAATCCCCGACATCAACAGCAAGAATGCCAACCAGCGCGGTTTCGCGGAACGGACTGCAGTGAATACGCCATTGCAGGGTACGGCGGCCGACCTGATCAAGATTGCCATGATCCGGATCGATGCTGCCCTGCGCGAACGCGAACTGAAATCGCGTATGACTCTACAGGTCCACGATGAGCTGGTGTTCGAGGTTCCCGAGCAGGAAATCGATACCATGCGGAGCCTGGTGCGGGATCAGATGGAAAATGTATATCCGCCCCTCACAGTGCCATTGCTGGTCGAGGTCGGAGTAGGCCGGAACTGGCGCGACCTGGAGTAGTCACCGGGGTCCTGCACGAGCGGTGGCGGTTCTCTATGCTCCCAGCGCGCTCTTGATCGCCCCAGCAATATTCTGTGCCAGCACTTTCATCTTCTCTTCCGACTCAGCTTCGATCATCACGCGCGCCAGCGCTTCCGTTCCTGAGTAGCGGACCACTACCCGTCCATTGCCATCCAGCTCACGCTCGGCATCGGAAATTGCGTTCTGGATCTCCGCTACTTGGGCGAAGGGAACCTTCTCGCGTACTCGCACGTTCTGGATCATTTGGGGGAAGACTTTGAGGTCGCTCACCAGGTCGGCCAGTGGCTTTCCCGTCCGCGCCATGGTTTCCATCACGCGTAGCGCGGTGAGCAGGCCGTCGCCAGTGGTGGCTTCGCCATCCCGGAAAATGATGTGGCCGGATTGCTCTCCGCCCAACACAGCGCCGCTCTTCTGCATTTCCTCGAGCACATACTTGTCGCCGACATTGGCCCGCAGCAGGCGAATGCCGGATTTACGCAGCGCAATTTCCAGCCCCATGTTGGACATGGTGGTCGCAACCACAGTGTCTCCAGGCAGGGCTCCATACGACTTCATCTCTCGCGCAGTCAGGAGCAGAACGGCGTCGCCATTCACCACCCGGCCGTTAGCGTCGCAGAAGAGTGCGCGGTCGGCGTCGCCGTCGAAGGTCACGCCCAAATCAAATTGCCCTGGCTTCTCTGCCACCACGCGCGCCACTGTTTCAGGATGAAGAGCGCCGCAATTGTCGTTGATGTTCTCACCGTCTGGAGCGGCGTTCAGAAATGTCGCATGTATTCGACAAAGACGGAACAGCTCCGGCGCCTCGACCGCCGCCGCGCCATTCGCGCAGTCCACCAGGACACGTAACTTGCTTATATCGGCGCCAACATTTTTCGCCAGCCATGTAATGTAAGCGTGGCGCAGCTCGGCCTGCCCCGGCAGGCTCGGGGGAAACTGGAACGAGGAATCCACGTGGGCCTCGGGGTTCTGCAGCAGAGCAAAAATTTCCTGTTCGATGGCAATTTCATGGGCGTCCGGCAACTTGTAGCCGTCGCCCGAGAAAACCTTTATGCCGTTGTCAGTCCAGGGATTGTGGGACGCTGAGATGACCACGCCGGCGGCGTACTTGCGCGAGCGTGCCAGGTAGGCAACCCCGGGCGTGGTAATCACCCCCGCGCTGTGGACTTCAATCCCGCTGGCCGTCAACCCGTGAGTCACCCGGTCTGCGATCCAGGCGCTCGATTGCCGCGTATCTTGCCCGATCACGACGCGTCCCGTTCCACCCGAACGCTTCAGATCGTGCCCAAGCGCGCGGCCAATCATGTATGTGCTGTCCTGGGTCAGGGGAAATTCGCCGGCGACGCCGCGTATCCCATCGGTGCCGAAGAGTTGTCGCGTCTGGGTTGTCATGCTGAATTGAAAATGCTTCTAGCGTACAGCGGTACCGGCGGGGGCCTTTTCCATGATAACCGTGACCCGCACCGGATTGGGGTCCATTACTTGCACGAGGGGATCAGAAATGTAAGCATGCCGCGTAAAGGTGGCCCGTTCCATGGTGCCGCTCGCATCCACCGGATCCGTGATCGCGGCTTCAACCGCTTCCACCCGCTTGCGTGGCCCGCTGATCATAATTGTCGCCGGTGTGGCCTCGATTTTGCCGATTTGGTAACCCGCCGCGAAAGTGCCGAAAACCCGCGGCTGCACTGGAACCTGGCGAATCAGACGAGTGTCAAACATAAGGTGAAACTGGTTGGGAATAACCTGCACAACCTCCAGTTCCCGAGGTTGATGGATCTGTTGTGCCGTCAGATCAAAGGTGCGTTCCCCCGGCTTTATTCCGCTCAGGTCGACCTCCGCGTAAACATCCGCGGCTTGGAGACGCCGTATGATGCGCTGCGGACCGCGCACCCGTATTTCGGCCCGCGGAACGCTTTCGTTATTGATCTCGAGATTCTCCGGAATGTTGCGAAACTCAATTGGCACGTTCACCGCGATTTCAGCCGGCGGATCACTGGCCACCGCCATCCACAAGCCCACGGCGAGTGCGAGCGAGAGCAGCTTGATGCCGAAATTGTGCAGCACACGGCGGCGCAGGAAATCTCTCATAGCTAGCGCTCGCCTCCGGGGCTGACCCGCGAATCGGAGGAGCGCGGCGTGGATCGCTGAGTGTCATCCTCGAGTCCCGCGAGTTCTTCAACGCCATTCGTCATGGGAGTAGGCAGAGTTGAGGGAGGGACGTAGCGCCGCAGCAACTCTCCGATGCGCTCCCGCAGTTGTTCCACGGTCAGGTCCCGTTCGATCGTCCCGCTCACCGCCATGCTGATGGCGCCGGTCTCCTCGGAAACAATCACCGCGATGGCGTCCGTCTCTTCGGTCACTCCGATCCCGGCTCGGTGCCGGGTGCCGAGTTGAGTGGAGAGCACCGGATTCATGGAGAGCGGCAGAAAGCATGCCGCCGCCGCAATGCGGTCTTTCTGCACGATCACGGCGCCATCGTGCAGAGGTGCGCTGGGTCGAAAGATCGTAGCCAGCAAGTCGTAGGAAAGACGCGCATCCAGCGGGACACCGCTCTCGATATAAGTTCGCAATCCGATTTCCCGCTCGATCACGATCAGCGCGCCGGTCTGGTTCTGGGAAAACAGGTTGGCGGCAAGCACGATGTCGTCGTAAGCGTCGGCCTCGGATGCGGCAGTGCGGCTGCGCAGAAGCCGCCGGCCCAGGCGCGCCAAAGCCTGCCGGATTTCGGCGGCAAAGATTACCACCAGCGCAAACACCGCATAAGGCAACAACGTGCTGAGCAGCCAGTTCAGAGTGGCCAGATCGCCGGCGCGAGAAAAATAAAATGCCAGCGCCAGTCCGGCCACTCCGACCAGCATGTAGGCGGCACGTGTGCCCTTGATGAGCGCCAAGAGTTCGTAAATGATTACCGCAACCAGCAAAATGTCGACGACAGAGACCACCGACAGATGCGGCCACGGCGCTGCAAAATACTTCACCTGCGCTCCCTTTCCAGAAGTTCGCCAGACTGAATGCCAGCAAAACTAATTGTAATCCAGGGTCATAGGACTCCGGCTATCTTTATCGAAGTAAAGGCTTTGTAAAGATATGTCGAGGTGGGGCGTCGACTCTTCTCCGCCGCCTTTGACTTTGCTTTTTGTTTTGATCGGATGGTGCCAAACGCAGAATTCGATAGAGTCTTACACCGAAGTCCAGTTCGACAGTGGCGGACAAAAGTGTCCACACACGGTTACTTCACGGTCGCCGTCACCGTTCCCTTCGCCAGTCGCGCGGAAATCTCGTCACCAGCCTTCACTCGAGCCGCATCCGTCAACAGCAACCCGTTGGGGTCGAAAACCAAAGCATACCCGCGATCGAGAATGGCAAGAGGAGAGAGCGCTTCCAGTTGCCCCGTGAGTTGGTTGAGCGTGCCCTTCTGCCGTAACAACAAAGTCCGCGCCGTGGCGGCAAGGGCTGCCAATCTAGAATCAAGTTCCTGGCGGATACCGGCAAGCATGCGGCGGACGTCGTAATGCCGGACCGCGGCGGCTCCGGCTTCAAGACGCCGGCGATGCTGCTCCAGCAGCTGCCGCTGCGCACGCTCGAGCCGATTTTTCAGCTCATCGAGCCGCTGTTGGCGCCGGTTGATGACATCGACCATGCGTGCAAACGCGCCATGCTGCGCGAGCTCGGTGAGCGCCTGCCGCCCCATCAGCATGCGGTATCTCACCGCCCGAACCAGACGTTGTCGCAGCCCTTCAGCCTGGTCCTCAACTTCCTGGCGGGAGCGAATCACCAACTCGGCGGCGGCGGAAGGGGTCGGAGCCCGCAGGTCAGCTACGAAATCAAGAATGGTAAAGTCGGTCTCGTGTCCCACCGCCGAGATCACGGGAATTTCTGAGGCTGCAACCGTGCGCGCCAGCGCTTCGTTATTGAAGGCAGCCAGATCTTCCGCCGAGCCCCCGCCGCGAGCCACGATAATGACGTCCACGTTACGCGCCCGGTTGAAATAGCGCACTCCGGCGCTGACTTCCGCGCTCGCAGCTTCGCCTTGCACCTGCGCTGGAAAAATCAGAACACCCGCTGTGTGATGGCGCCGGAGCAGGATGTTCAGGATGTCGCGCAACGCCGCGGCCTGCGGCGAGGTCACGATGCCGATGCGCCGCGGCAAAGTAGGAATCGCTTTCTTGCGGCCGGCCTCAAACAGTCCTTCCGCCTCGAGCTTGGCCTTGAGTTGCTCGAATGCGATCTGCAGCGCGCCCGCGCCTTTGGGTTCAAGATATTCGGACGAAATCTGAAGTTCGCCGCGATCTTCGTAGATGGTCACTCGCCCGCGCAACACGATCTGCATGCCGTTCTCCGGACGAAAACGCAACAGCCGCGCCTGCGAGCGGAACATCACGACACGAATCTGTGAGTTCTGGTCTTTTAAAGTGAAGTACAAATGTCCCGAATCCTGGGCGCGAAAATTTGAAATTTCCCCTTCCACCCAGGTATCGCCGTACTCGCGCTCAATATGCGTGCGGACCGCCGCCACCAGATCGCGCACCGTCCATACGCGGCGCTCGGGAGGTTTGAAACTAAATCCCAGCTGATCGGTCGAGGCCATTGCAGTTGGAGTTTACAACAGAGGTTAAGCAAGAGTGCGGAGCGGCGTGCAAAACCACACGGTTCACTGTCGGTCCTAGTTCCCGATCGCCACGGTTCGCCGCTGCTCAGCCGACGACGCTTCCCTTACGCAATTTCTTCCGGCTTGCTTGGCTGCGTACAAGCCCGCGTCCGCTGCCTTTACCAGTTCCTCGCGAGTGCTGCCGTGATCGGGGCAAGTGGCCACCCCGGCACTGATGGTGACCGAACGTGGTACTCCGGGAAATTGCCAGCTATCCACCATGCGCCGCAGTTTCTCGGCCACGCCCAAAGCATGCTGCTGGCTGGTTTGAGAAAGCAGCACGGCGAACTCTTCTCCACCGTACCGGCAGACCACGTCGATCTTCCTGAGCTGTTGTGAAAAGATGGAAGAAACCTGGCGCAGCACTTCGTCGCCCAGCAAGTGGCCGAATTCGTCGTTCAACCTCTTGAACTGGTCGATATCCACCATGATTACGGCCATCCCTGAGTTAAAGCGGCGGGCGCGCTCCAGTTCTTCCTCGATTCGAAGTTCAAAGTACCGGCGGTTGAAGATTCCAGTCAGGCCATCCAGATAAGCCAGGCGCTTGACCCGTTCCACATAATGAGCATTCTGAATTGCCGTGGCGCAGATATCCGCAACAGATTCCAGAGACTGAATGTCGCTGACGCTGAACGAATCCGGCCGGGAGCTGTCCAGGACCAAAACGCCGAGGGTCTGCCCGAACGAAACCAGAGGAATGCACATTCGGGAGCCTGATTCTATGTAGATCCCCACAAAATCCGGATCCGCCTTCACGTTATTCTCGATCACGGTCTTGCTCTCACGCAGGGCCTGACCCCATAGACCTACCCCTGCGGGCACCTTACCGCCTTCCGGGATGCGCAGTGTAAGGTCGCCGTGGTGCGCCTGCAGGATCAGATCTTCATCTTCCTTGACCAGCATCGATACGTGAGAAACCTCGAACGCCGGCCGAATCTTTTCGCAGGCCTTCGAAAGCAACTCTTTGACGTCCAGCACAACCGTGGTTTCGCGCGCGACCGTGTTAATCGCCTCCAGCTGCGACGCGCGCCGCCGTTCCAGCGAATACAACCGGGCATTCTGCAAAGCCATCGAGGCCTGGGTGGAAAACAGGGTCAGCAGATCGACCGTTTCGGAATCAAAGTGGTCTGCATTTTCGCTCTGACAATCGAGCACACCCACCACTTCATCCCGAACCATGAGCGGAATCGCCAGTTCGGAACGGGTTCTGGTTCCCCACGGCTTGTAGCGGTTTTCTTTGGTGAAGTCGGGCACGTACAGGGGACGCTTTTTCTGTGCGGCCTCACCGATCAAGCCGGTGCCGATGCTTACGCGAACCTCGTCAAAGCCCTGCTCGCCGCCAATCTGAGAGCGGGTGCAAAGCTGGTCTGTGTCCTTATCCATCAACAAGATGGCCACATTCTGCAGATGGAAATAGTCGCGCGCAATCACCAGGATGCGCTGTAACACTTCGTCGAGGTCGAACGTGGACAGGACCGCCTGGCTGGCGTCGTATAAGATGGCGATTTTTTGCATGTGCCCAGCCGGATTGTAACCCGTGAAGAAGGCTCGCCTGACGTTCCGAAAGTAACGTGAAGATTGGCGGCATCCTGACAGCGGGGCAGTCTCAAGCCCCCCAAAGGATTGTCATTCCGAAGCGCGGCTTTATCGCGCGAGGAATCTGCTGTTCTCGCCGCTGGCAGCAAAGCAGAGTCCTCACCGATAAAGCTGGCTCGGAACGAAAAGAAGGAATGTTGGTTTATCGAGGCAGCTTGGATTCGCGGTTCCAGCTGCTTACCCACTTGACCAATCCTAGAGCTGCCAGGCAGAAAGCGGCGTCCACCGCGAGTCCCACGTCGGTGCGGAAAGGCACGTGCCGTAATGGCTGTGGCAGGTGAGGCATGAGGAGGAAGTAAGCCGCGTTGCCGGCCAGGACGGCAACCAGGGCGTGGAAGAAGTTCTTCACCGATCTCTCCTGCTAACATCCCTGAGATGCTGGAGTTGTCCACCTCGGTCCAATATGTAAAGGGCATCGGCCCTCGTCTGGCTGAGGTGTTGGGCGCCAAGGGCATCCATACTGTCGACGATCTGCTGCATTACCTGCCCTTCCGCTACGAAGATCGCGTGAACCCGCGCGGGATTTCGGAACTGCGCGCGGGAGAGATGGCCACGGTCATCGCCGAGGTCCGCACCTCGGGCCTGTTTCGCACCCGCCGCATGCCCATTTTTCAGATGACGGCCGGACAGGGCAGAAGCCGCCTGAAGTGTATCTGGTTCAACGGCACCTATCTTCGAGACCGATTCAAACCCGGACAGCTTGTAGCTCTCTACGGCAAAGTGGAACAAGAGCGTAGCGGCGGAGAGTTGCAACTGGTGCAGCCACAGTTTGAGGTCCTGGGTGACGCAGCCGACGACGCCGAAGGGGGAGAGCAGAAAGCTGCCGCTTCGCTCGAAGTCGGAAGGATCGTTCCCATTTACGAATCGGCTGGCCAGGGCCGTCTCACCCCGCGCTGGTTTCGCCGCATCATCCACACTGTTCTTGAGAATCTTTCTCCGCAAACTACCGATCCGCTGCCCACGGTCGTGCGCAACCACTTGAGCCTGATCCCGCCGCAGGACGCGCTGCGACAAGTCCATTGGCCCGATCCCGGCGAGAGCCTGCAGGACCTGCAAGCCTCGCGTACTCCGGCTCACGTCCGCCTGATCTTCGAAGAGCTTTTCTTCCTGGAACTGGGACTCGAACTCAAAAGGCGCGAGCAAAAGGCGCAAACCGGAATCGCGTTCAAGCTGGATAATCGCGCACGCGAAGCCATCAAGAAGATTTTGCCGTTTCATCCCACCCCGGCGCAAAAGCGCGTTCTCAAAGAAATCGCCTCCGACATGGAGAAGCCTTTTCCCATGCGCCGGCTGCTGCAAGGCGACGTCGGATCCGGCAAGACCATCGTGGCTTTCGAGGCCGCCATCATTGCCATGGAAAACGGATATCAGGTCGCGTTGATGGCCCCCACCGAGATTCTTGCGCAGCAGCATTATTTTTCCGCTCGCCGAATTCTGGAGAATGCCGGATACCGCATCGTGCTCCTGACCGGTTCGGTCGAAGAAGATCGCAAACGCGAAATCCGTCGCCACATCGCGCAGGGCAACGCGCAACTGGTCATCGGAACCCACGCTCTGATCGAACAGAAAGTCGAGTTCGCGAAACTGGGGCTGGTGATCGTCGACGAACAACATCGCTTCGGCGTGATGCAGCGCTTCAAGCTGATGAAGAAATCCTCGGACGAAGGAGACGTCACGAACCACGTAGGGGCAGACGCCATCGTCCGCCCAGCCGAGCAAAGCTCGGCAACGCTCGCCGAGCCCGACGTCCTGGTCATGACCGCCACTCCCATCCCGCGAACTCTCGCACTCACTCTTTACGGCGACCTCGACGTCAGTGTGCTCGACGAAATGCCGCCCGGGCGCACCCCCATCGTCACCCGCCGCATCTCCGACGATCGCGCGGACGAAGTCTGGCAGTTCGTTGGCAAGCAGGTTGCCGCCGGCCACCAGGCCTATGTTGTGTATCCGGTGATTGAGGAGAATGAAGAATCGGAACTCAAAGCTGCACTCAAAATGCACAAAGAGCTCAGCAAGAAAATCTTCCCTGATCGGCGGGTCGAACTCCTGCACGGACGCCTGCATCCCGACCAGAAAGAAGATGTCATGCGGCGATTCCAAAAAGGCGAGGTGGATATTCTGGTCTCGACCACCGTGATCGAAGTCGGAGTCGATGTAGCCAATGCCACCGTGATGGTGATCGAACATGCCGAGCGCTTCGGCCTCTCCCAATTGCACCAGCTTCGTGGACGCATCGGCCGCGGTGCCGCTAAATCCTTCTGCATTCTCATGACTGGCGGGAAGATCTCTGAGGATGGCGAACGCCGTCTCGACGCCATGGTCCGAACCACGGACGGCTTCCAAATCGCCGAACTCGATCTCGAACTCCGGGGCCCAGGAGAGTTTTTCGGTACCCGTCAGGCCGGCATGCCCAGTTTCCAGGTGGCCAACCTGATCCGCGACCGCCAATTACTCGAAGCCGCCAAACTCGAAGCCGCAGCCGTTCTAGCAGGTCCCAACCAGGAAATTCCCCAGGAAGAAATCGACCGAGCCCTCCGCCACATGCGCACCCACTGGCAAAAGACCTACGGCCTGGTAGAGGTGGGATAGTTCCTCGCAGTGGGTCAGTCTCGCGAAGCCCATTACTCTTACCCCTTGTCATTCCGACCCGATTTATCGGTGAGGAATCTGCTTTTGGCGCCAAAACAGCAGATTCCTCGCCGCTACGGCCGCGCTTCGCAATGACAATTCCTGCGACGATTCAAACTGATCCGGAAGTCCTTAGTGGTCCTTCGTGGTTTATGCCTTCGACTTTGGCTTCCAGCGCACCCAATGGGATAATCATTCCCAGTGACGACGTCTTCCAAAACCGATCTCTACCGCAAGCTGCCATCGGTTGATGAGTTGCTGCGCCACCCCGATTTAGCCGCGATCGTCGCCAGCGAGGGTGCGGCCTCGGTGACGGATGCCGCCCGCCTCGTGCTTACCCGGCTGCGCACGGAGATAGCGGCCGCGAGACTGAACGCCGCCGCAGTAGACCTCGCACTCTCCGGAATTTCGGCTGCAATCGAGCGCCAGGTTCGGCAGTCACTGACTTACTCACTCCGCCCGATCATCAATGCAACCGGCGTTATCCTCCATACCAACCTGGGACGCGCTCCGCTGGCGGACACCGCGCTGGAACATATTCGGGACGTTTCCTCCGGATATTCGAACCTGGAGTTCGATGTAGAAACGGGAGAGCGGGGCAAGCGCGACGTCCACGTGGATCGTTTGTTTCGCAAGTTACTGAATGAGGGCGTCGCGGGCGGGGGCACCCGCGCCACACCAGACATCTCCACTATCGTCGTCAACAACAATGCGGCCGCTGTCCTCTTGGCGCTGAACACGCTTGCAGAGGGCGGAGAAGTCATCGTTTCGCGCGGAGAGTTGGTCGAGATCGGGGGATCCTTCCGCATCCCGGACGTTATGTTGAAGTCGAACGCCACGCTGCGGGAGGTGGGCACGACTAACCGCACACGTGTTGCCGACTACGAGAGCGCGATCAACGAAAAGACCCGCCTCTTATTGAGAGTGCACCGCTCCAATTTCCAGATCACTGGATTCACCGAACAACCCGCGATCGAAGAATTGGCTGCCCTGGCACGGAAGAAAAATATTCCGCTGATGGAAGATCTGGGAAGCGGCGCGCTCTTCGATTTGCGCTTGATAGGTGTCAGCGGCGAGCCTAGCGTTTTCGACAGCCTCCGGTCGGGAGTAGATGCCGTCAGCTATAGCGGCGACAAGTTGTTAGGCGGCCCACAAGCCGGCATTCTCAGCGGCCGCACCGACCTTATCGCCCGGATGCGCGCGAACTCTCTTTTCCGTGCCTTGCGCGTAGATAAGCTGACCTACGCCGCGCTCGAGGGAACGCTGGTCTCTTACGTAAAAAAAGATCACAACGCGATTCCAGCGCTGCGCATGATGTATCTCCCTAAAGAAGAGATTAGCCGGCGGGCGGAAGCGGTCGCGGTGAAAGCACGGTCGGCAGAACTGAAGATCGAGGTTATCGACGGCGAATCCGTGATTGGCGGCGGTGCAGCGCCCTCGGCGGTACTGCCTACGCGGCTGCTGGCCATAACTCGCGACGGCCTGAGCGCCGATGAAATATCCGCCCGGCTTCGCGCCTCGCAGCCGCCGATTGTCGCGCGCGTCGAAGAAGGTCGTGTGCTTCTCGATCTGCGGACCACATTTCCTGAGCAGGACGCGGCCGTGATTGCGGCTCTGTCAGCGTTGTGCTCGTAGATCAGCAGGTTTGAAAGACCCCGCCGTGGCGACCCTCTACACCATCGGTCATTCCACTCGTAGTCTCGACGAATTGATCGAGGTTCTTAATGCCCACTCCGTCGAGACTCTGGTTGATATCCGCTCTTTTCCGATGTCGCGTCGTCTGCCGCACTTCAATCGTGAGTCGCTGGAGCAGACTTTGCCGGATGCTGGACTCCGATACCTGTGGACGAAGGAGCTTGGCGGGCGCCGTAAGGCCATCCGCGACGACTCTCCCAACATCGCCTTGCGCAACTCAAGTTTCCGCAATTACGCCGACTACATGCTGACCCCCGAATTCCAACGCGCCGCGGCCAAGCTTATCGAGATCGCTGAGACGTCGCGCACCGCGTACATGTGCGCCGAACGCGTGTATTTTCATTGCCATCGCATGCTGGTGTCGGACTGGCTCACGGCTCACGGACACGAAGTGCTTCACATCGATGGAACCGGCCCACCCAAGCCCCACAAACTGCTCTCCGAGGCGCGTGTGATCGATGGCGAGCTCATCTATCGCGGAGATATGTTGTTGTAGGGTTCGATGGGGGACAGGCGTCCATGCCTGGGTCTGTACCCGTCGGGCGGGACGCCCGTCCTCCACAATACGGCGCTACAATCATTCCATGCCGCCGCGCATCGCCATCCCTGTTCCCCATTCCGCCGATGCGGAGTACGCGGAACGTGCCTGGCCGCAATACGTTCATGCCGTCGAGATAGCAGGCGGGGAAGCGGTCCGCATCCCTTTAGACCAGTCGCCGGCGGAAGTTGAGAAGCTGATCGAAACCTGCGACGCGGTGCTGTTGCCCGGAAGCAAGGCCGATATCGACCCGGTGAGGTATACGGCAACGCGCGACGCCCGCACTGCAACCGCCGATCCTGCGCGCGATGCGGTTGATGATCTCTTGCTGCGGGATGCTTACCACTCACGAAAACCTGTTCTGGGGATCTGTTACGGATTACAAATCCTGAATGTGTATCGCGGCGGGACGCTTCTGCAACACATCGACTCGCCCGTCAATCATGAGGCCGGGAGAGATGTACCAATCGCGCACACGGTCGAAGTGGATGCCGGCTCCAGGCTGGGCGCGATTGTCGTTCCACAATCGAATGGGAAACATTCTTCCCTCGCAGTCAACTCCAGTCATCATCAATCGGCGGAAGCGGTCGGCGACGGACTCGTCATCGTAGCCCGATGCCAACAGGACGGAATCATCGAGGCGTTGGAGGGTACATCTCCCGATCATTTTGTGTTGGCGGTGCAATGGCATCCGGAACGCTCAGTCGAAGATGACGAGGCCTCGCGGGCAATTTTCCGCGCGCTGGTGGAATCGGTTCGCCGCTGACGATGTAGGCGCGAGCGTCCGGCTCGTGCGGCAACGCCACCAACACTTCGGAGCGAGCGTGGCGCTCGCGCCCACACTAACTTTTTCCGGACTTCCTCGGCACACGCCTCAAAACTTTCTTCTCCAACAGCACTACCACGTGCGCAATGGCGGCGTTGTCGGTTCCCATGCCCTCGGGAGTCTTGGCCTTTACGCCCACGCAATCGGGTGGGATTCCCAGTAGTTCCGCCACATGAGTTCGAATTGCGGCCGCATGCGGGCCGATCTTCGGCGCAGCCAGAATAAGCGTGGAATCCAGATTCACTACGGCATAGCCTGCTGCGCGGACGCGCTTGACCGCCTCGGCCAGGAAGAGCGAAGAGTCAGCGCCTTTCCAGCGCGAGTCAGAGGGAGAAAAAAGAGAGCCGATATCGGGAGCCGCGACGGCACCCAATAGAGCATCGGTGATGGCGTGCAGGAGCACGTCGCCGTCCGAGTGCCCGCCCAATCCTTTCGGATGCGGCAGGGTGAGACCGCCGATCTTCAGCGGAATGCCGCGCTTGAATTCATGAGAGTCCCAGCCGTAGCCGATGCGAGTTTCTGGTTTCAAGGTTTCCAGTCTTGTCGTTGGTCTTGGGTCGTTGCCCGAAAATCCGTGGCCGTTCTTAGCGCTTCAGGAAGAACTCCGCCAATTCCATGTCCGCGGGAGTCGTGATCTTGATATTTCGCGGCGATCCCATCACCACGACAACCTCATGCCCTGAGCGCTCAACCAGCGAGGCTTCGTCGGTTCCGAGAAACCCGTCCGCTGTGGCTTCATCGAAGGCCTTCTTCAGCACGCTGTGGCGAAAACCTTGCGGAGTCTGGGCCATGACCACCCGCTCACGCGGCATCGTAGCCGTGATGACTGCGCCTTCCGCGGTGCGTTGCACTTCCTTGATCGTGTCCATGGCCGGCATTCCGGCAATCGCGGCGCCATATTTCCGGGCAGCTTCGATCACTTCGTGAATAATTTCCGCGGTCACAAAGGGACGGACGGCGTCGTGCACCAGAACAATGTCGTCGGGATCGGCGGAGATTGCGTCAATCGCGTTCGCCACCGACTGCTGCCGATGCTCGCCACCCTCCACCAGTTCGATCTTCTTCTGCGAAAGCGCTTGGTCCGCTTGCAACCGTGCGCGAAAGCCTGCGATCTCATTGGCCCGCAGGGCCACGTAGATTTCAGAAACCTCAGGGCTGGCGGCAAACTTACGCAGCGTATGAATCAGGATCGGCGTTCCCCCAATCTCAAAGAACTGTTTGGAGGCGGCTGGCTTTTTGTTCCTGGCATCGGAGACGGAGGTCATGCGCGTCCCCAAGCCCGCTGCCGGAATGATGACAACGACCTTCATCGCGGGCTGCAAGTATACGGCCCGGCGACCACGGGTTCAAATTTCACTGTCATCCTGAGCGGAGTGGCTGCTTCGCAAAGCGAAGCAGCCACGTAGTCGAAGGACCCCTATGAGTGGCACAACTCTCGCTGTGTGTCACGGAAACAACCCCCAGCCCTCCCGCTACCCACGCACCGGTGGGGTTCCTTCGACTCCGCCATCCCATTCGCGTGCGAATGGGATGACTGCGCTCAGGATGACACTGCTGATTTTTCAGCAATCTTGGCGGCTCTGAGGGTTGCTATTCTTCGAAGTCAGGGTCCAGGATCTGCGTCGTCTCGCATTCCAAAGACAACCCCAACACCAGCCGCGGGGATAAATTCATCGCTGGCGACGCACCGGCCTTCGTTTTTCCAACTCGATTTGCGCGATAGTGGTTCGGATTAGCCGCGAAGTCCAGATTTGCGGCCTCCTCCGTTTTCTCGGGAGCACCCAGAGGCGTGCCGGCGGAAGCAGGCAGGCGAGTAGCTGTAAATCTCGAAAGCCGGGGGGTAGATGCCATGGACAGGGCGTAGTGGCTATCAAAATTAAGAGTCCCGAGGTGGTGTTGAACCTGTTCGCCTCGGCCGGTAGCTCGCTTTAGACCCTCGCTGACCTGCATTCGTTGTCTCCTTGCGAAGACGAACGGCGCGCGATCTGTGCTTGGGCTCCGGGCTTACCGCCAACCGGAAAAACTGTTCAACGCCTCGGGACTCTATCTTGCCTTTGACGGGTGTTCCTGTTCGCCTCGACCAGCGCTTGGCTATAGACCCTTGCTGACCCTCCCTGACTCATCTTGCGATGCTTCAGAGTGACCTCGCTTGAGCCCCGGACGCCGCACCAACCGGGTAAACTGCAGAACGTGTCAAAGAACGAGGTTGTTTTTACTCCTTTCATTTTTATAGTCAATAAAAAATGCCCTGATTTATCTCGTTTGCATACAACAGAGTGCAGCCTCTCCACAAGGGGGTGACCGGATTTGGTGCACCTGGCCTGACCGGCTTTGATCGCGGGGTTCGGAGCATCGCGATTTGTCGGGCAAATTCGTTCGCACGTAACGCGCAACGTTCGATCGTTGCCAGTCGTGTGCTTGTGAAAATTTCCGGGAAATCAATCGTCGGGCGGATTTTGATCTTGTGGAGGACGGGCGTCTCGCCCATCCAGCCGGGCCGGGACGCCCGGCCTCCATTCACCCGCGACCATATATCTCTACTTGGCGCATTTATCAGTTGGCATACAATCGCCGGGGAGGGAATCCTATGACGATATTCAATGAGCCCCGCGGCCACGTGATTGACGCCAATTCCGGCTCCGTACTGCGGCTGTTTGCGATCGCGGCGGCCGCGTTCGTACTGGTGATTCTGATCTTCGCGTCAGTCGCCCGCGTGGATTCCGGGCACGTTGGAGTGCTCACCCTGTTCGGGCGGGTGACGGGAGAGGTGTTACCCGAGGGCGTTCACCTGATTAATCCCTTCAAGGCCAATCAGGAGCTTTCCATTCGTACTCAGGAACTCAAGGAGTCTGCCAGCGTGCCTTCGAGCGAAGGCCTGGTCATGAATCTGGATACCTCCCTCATTTATCACCTCAATCCAGAAAAAGCAGCCGAGGTCTATCAGAAGATCGGGCCCAACTATATGGCGGTGCTGGTAGAGCCTAATTTGCGCGCGGCCATCCGGGAATCGACCGCATCGCATACTGCCAACGCCCTGTACACCGGCGAGCGTGAGATGGTGGCCAAACAGATTTACGACCAACTGACCGACAAATTGGGGCAGCGCGGAATTCTGGTCGAAAGTGTGCTCTTACGCGACATCCAGCTTCCGGCCACGCTGAAGTCGTCCATCGAATCGAAGCAGCAGGCCGAGCAGGAAGCGCTGGCAATGAATTTCCGCCTGCAGAAGGAAACGCAGGAGGCCCAGCGCAAGCGCATTGAAGCCGCCGGCATTCGCGACTTCCAGCAGATCGTGGCCCAGGGAATCAGCCCGCAATTGCTGGAGTGGAAGGGCATCGAGGCGACCGAAAGTCTGGCTAAAAGCTCCAACGCCAAAGTGGTCGTGATTGGTAATAGCAAAAATGGGTTGCCGCTGATTCTGGGGCAATAGATTCGCATTTGTAAGTTTGGATGGAGGACGGGCGTCCCGCCCGTCCCGTATACGGCCCGTGCATGACGGGCCCGTCCTCCAAGAAATCCTGCATGGCTGATCTTCTCGAAGTTCGAAATCTTGTCGTCGAATTCCCCCGTTCCGGCAGTGCGGGTGAACTGAGCAGCCTGGTGGCCGTTCGCGACCTCAGTTTTTCCATCGCCCCGGGAGAAGTGCTGGGGCTGGTCGGCGAATCGGGTTCGGGGAAATCGGTTACCTCACTGGCCTTGATGCGCTTGCTGCCTCCGCAAGCGCGCACCCGGGGCGCGGTTCGATTTGGTAACGGCAACGGCATTCAAGACCTGCTGCAGTTGTCCGATGCGGCCATGCGTCCCGTGCGGGGATCCCAGCTCGCCATGATTTTTCAGGAGCCGATGACCGCCTTGAATCCGGTGATGCAGGTGGGCGATCAGGTGGCCGAGGCGGTGCTGGCGCACAATCTGGTGGGAAAAGATGAGGCGTGGAAGCGGACGCTCATCGCCTTGAGCGAAGTGGGAATCGCCGATTTCGAGCGCCGTGCCCGGGATTATCCGCACCAGCTTTCAGGCGGTATGCGACAACGTGTGATGATCGCCATGGCGATCGTCAACCATCCTAAGCTTCTGATCGCAGACGAACCCACCACTGCGCTTGATGTAACCATCCAGGCGCAGATTCTGGAACTGCTGGCGGAACTGCGGTCCAAGTTTGGCCTGACCATGCTCTTCATATCGCATGATCTGGCCGTTGTCTCGCAGGTCGCCGACCGGGTGGCGGTAATGTATGCCGGCAACCTGGTGGAGCTGGGATCGAAACGCGATATCTTCGAGACTGCGGCCCATCCCTACACGCGCGGATTGCTCAACGCTGTACCCACGCTGAAGACCGACCGGAGCCGGCCGCTCGAGACTATCGAAGGCACAGTGCCTCCGCTGCACGCGGTTCCTCCGGGATGTCCGTTCGAACCGCGCTGTGAGTTTCGGGTGGAGGAGTGCGCCCGCAGCCTGCCGCCACTGGCGCAGGTTTCAGCTGGTCACTGGGCGAGATGTCCGGTGGTGAACGCCAGCTAATGTGGGGCGAAACTCTTGTCCGCCGCCCTTGCCTTTCTGCCCTTGTATGCCCGTAAAGCGATAGTCGCTATGCCCAGCTCAAAGGCGGCGGAGGAGAGTGTTTGCCCCACCCGCGCCTACATTTCAGCGCACAGTTTGCTAGACAGGTCTATAATCCCGAGTTTGTCCGGTGAACTGTGCGCATTCTTCTTCTAAGTGATATTCATAGCAACCTGGAAGCTCTGGAAGCTTGTCTGGCGGCCGCCCCCGCGCACGACATGGTGGTCAATCTGGGGGACATCGTAGGCTACGGCGCCAGTCCCAACGAGGTGATCGAGCGCTCGCGTGCCCTGGGGCACATCTTCGTGCGTGGCAACCACGACAAAGCGGCCAGCGGTGCCATGGACCTGCGTGACTTCAATCCCATCGCCGGACTGGCTGCGCTCTGGACCCGCGACCAACTTACTCCCCCGAATCTCAAGTGGCTTCAGGGCCTCCCTCATGGCCCTATTCAGACGGGCGAGCTTTCCGCTGTGCAGTTTGTCCACGGCTCTCCAGTGGATGAAGATGAATACGTCGTCACCTTGCGTGACGCCATTGAGCCCCTGCTCACCGCCGCCACGCCGCTGACTTTTTTTGGACACACCCATCTGCAGGGAAGCTTTTGCACGAATGTGGTAGCCAGCGATTATTACCGTCCGCAATACAACACGGTTGGCCAAAGCGAGATCGCCGAATTTCCGCTCAAGGAGAACATGCGCTATATGGTGAATCCCGGCTCGGTCGGACAGCCTCGCGATGGAGACTGGCGCGCCGCCTTTGCCGTGTTCGATGCCGAGGCGCGCGTGGTCACCTTCTGCCGGGTTCCATACAATCTGAAGCAGGCCCAGGACCGCATCATGGCTGCCAACCTGCCACAACGGCTGGCCACGCGATTGGCTGCGGGAAGATGAACCGTGTGGGGCGGACACTCTTGTCCGCCGCGGTTGAATTTGATTTTCGTGATTCCGAGTCTTACGAATCCCATCCCGACGATCAGCCTGAAAATACTTGTGGCTTTCAGCCCTAAATCAATAGCGGCGGACAGGAGTGTCCGCCCCACATCGGCGCGGATGTAAACTTCTGCCATGCCCCCCCATTCATCTTCATCTCGCAATCTTTTTTCGTCGCTGCGCGCCAAGGCCCCTGACCACTACTTAATCGCTCACAGCGATGGCGGTGCCAGAGGCAATCCCGGGCCCGCGGGTTACGGGGTTGTAATTCAGGATGAAGCGGGACGAAAAGTTGCCGCGCTCAGCCAGTATCTCGGGCACCAGACCAACAACTTCGCGGAATATCAAGGATTGATTGCGGCGCTCGAATATGCCGTCGAGCATGGACCCAAAGCGTTGAAGCTGATCAGTGACTCCGAGCTGCTGGTACGGCAGATCAAAGGCATCTACAAAGTGAAGAACTCGACCTTGCAGGAACTCCATGGCCGGGCCAAAGAATTGATTGCCCAGCTGGACTGGTTCTCTATCGACCACGCACTGCGCGAGCACAACCGCGAAGCCGACGATTTGGCGAACCAGGCCATGGACCAGGGCACAGGTCGAACCAGCACTACGGTCCGTGTGCCCGCGGGCGACTCGCCCGCGCGACCGCTGCCGGGACCACAAGAGTTTGAAGGCGTAGTGCAAGGCGGGATGATCAAGTTGACCAGCGGCCAGTTGCCGGAGGGAACCCGCGTTCAGGTCCGAGTGAGAAAGTAGCAGCCTGTTCAATCAAGATGGAGGCCGGGCGTCTCGCCCGTCCTTCAGCCAACTTAAGCGCGGCCTTTTTTGGCCGCCGCAGCGACCGCTCCTGCCTTTTCCCAGGGACGCTTGGGGCGCTCCGCCGTCGGTTTGTCGCGGTCTTTGATGCGGTCGTAGTGATACGACTCGCTCACGGTGCCCAGCGATTCGTTGTAAAGAACCGGCAATCCCAGGCCTTCCTTCAATTCTTCGGTAAATTGCTGCAGCGCTTTCAGGTGATCCGCGGTGGCCGGAACTTCCGTCTTGGAGGTTTTCAGAAACTGCTGGTAGCCGCGATTGACCAGCTTTGAAATCTCGCTGCCGATCAGGTATCCGGGATAGGCGAAAATCTTCACCCCGTCATCACCATCTTTCTGGATGGCCGCGGAGACGCCGTATTTTTTCAGAAACACCCGCGCTTGCGTGCCCGGCGCCTCGATCAGATCGAAGCCGTGCTCGCGCAGCCAGCTCAGTGCTTCCTCATAACTTCGCTGCTCTACCTTGGTTGACATTCGTTTTGGGTATCCAATCCCCTGGTCCTTAATTCTGGAACTTCCGGTAGTTCCACTTCATGAGATGCCGATTGGCCAAAAAGAGTGCATTTCTCCTTTTGGCTGGATCAAAGCAGCCTCTTTTATAATCCAATCAATCGTTACCGAGCCGTTAATTCGAGTTCGCGATACGTTACGATGGTCACGGGTTCGGCCTGCATCGATGCAACCACTCTCGGCAAAAGCAACGGAAGCGCCTGATTCTCCGGCCGCGTCGTCCGCCACGGAACCGGCTACGAATCATGTTCTTGCGCTCGGTCGCCGCAGCCTCGAACTGATCGGCAACACTCCGTTGTTACGCCTGGAGCGTCTCACTCGCGACTTGCCCGGAATCCAGTTGCTGGGCAAAGCCGAGTGGTACAACCCCGGCGGATCGGTGAAAGACCGGGCGGCATCGAACATTGTCGCTCAGGCTCGCGCCAACGGAAAATTTGGCCCAGGCAAAACTCTGCTCGACTCCACCAGCGGAAACACCGGTATCGCATACGCCATGATCGCAGCCGCGCAGGGCTTCCCGGTAACGCTGTGCATGCCGCAGAATGTTTCGGCGGAGCGCAAGCGCATCCTGCATGCCTACGGCGCCCGTATTGTCTATACCGACCCTGCCGACGGCTCCGATGGCGCCATCCGGGCCGCGCGAGAACTTTTCGCTAAAGATCCCGAAAAATACTTTTATGCCGACCAGTATTCAAACGACGCTAACTGGCAAGCTCACTACCATGGCACAGCCAACGAAATCTGGCAACAAACACAAGGACGCGTCACCCACTTCGTTTCCATGATGGGAACCAGCGGAACATTTGTCGGCACGACGCGCCGCCTTAAGGAATTGAATCCAGCCATTCGCTGCATCTCGCTCCAACCCGACTCGCCCTTCCATGGAATCGAGGGAGCCAAACACATGGCCAGCGCCATCGTCCCAAAAATCTACGATCCCGCGTTGGCCGACGAAGATATCGGCATCTCGACTGAAGAAGCCTACCGCATGGCCATACGACTGGCGCGTGAAGAAGGACTGCTGGTAGGAATTTCGGCTGCCGCCGCGGTTGTGGGCTGTCTGCAAGTGGCACGAAAACTCGGCGATGGCGAGCCTGCCGTCTTCGTAACGATCCTCTGCGATTCCGGCGATAAATATTTGAGTGAGCGCTTCTGGGAAGAAGGCTGAGAACTTCAAACTGACAACCGGGAACTGGTTTTCACTACGCAGGTTCTCTTGACGTCCGTTTTCAGCAGCAATTGAACTCTCGATGCTCAATATCCTCTGCAAAGAATACGAAGCGCTCAGACAGCATGGGGAGGAGACGTATCCGCATGAATGCTGCGGCGTGTTGCTGGGGCAAATGGGCGACGACGGCGTGCGTACCGTGACTTCGATCGCACGGGCCGGGAATACGCGCACCGACTCGGCCCACAACCGCTATAACATCGATCCCAGAGAATTGATCCGTATTCAACGCGAGGGGCGCCAGCGCGGCGAGGACATCATCGGTTTCTATCATTCGCATCCCGACCATCCCGCGCAATGGTCGCAGACGGATCTGGCGGAAGCGCACTGGTTCGGCTGCTCCTACGTCATCACCAGCGTGGAGAAAGGCAAAGCCGCGCTGACCAACGCGTTTGAGCTGACCGGCAGTGACGAAAGCGACAAAAAGCTGGTGGATGAAAAGATCGAAGTAGCTTGATTGTGGGGCGGACACGCTTGTCCGCCGCCTTCGAAGTTGATTTCAGGGGTGGCCAGTCTTGAAGCGCCTGGTGGAAGCCTGATTCAGGCACGTCAAGATCCAGGTCAAAAACGGCGGGCGAGGACGCCCGCCCCACACCATACCGCCTGAATCTCCCGTCCCTCCTGTGGCATCATGTATAGCCTATGCCCAAGATCCAAATTCCCACCCCCCTGCGCCAGTACGCTGGCAAGCAGCCTGCGGTTGAGGTCAAGGCTGGCACCATCGGCGACGCCCTTTCCGATCTGGTTGCTCAACACCCCGATTTGCGCCGGCATCTTTATAACGACGACGGCAAACTGCGCGCCTTCGTGAATGTGTACCTCAACGACGAGGACGTACGCTATCTGCAGAAGGAGGCCACGGTGGTTACGGACAGTGATAGTATTTCGATTGTGCCTTCCATCGCGGGAGGGCTGAATTGATGCGCGAGTTGCCCGATGTCAGGATTCTCGAGTTGAAAGTCGATCTCACAATCCGCTGTTGTTGTCCCTCCTGTCGATAGCCGCATTCCGATCGGTTAACTTCGCAAGTCCGACAATTCAGATGCAAGAGGTTCTCATGGCCACGACGCTGGAAGTCAAACCCGAAGCCGCAACCCTCAGTAACGAGGAGATTCAGCGCTACTCGCGCCACCTGATCATGCCTGAGGTCGGCATGGAAGGGCAGCTCAAGTTGAAGGCGGCGCGTGTGCTCTGCATCGGCGCCGGCGGTCTGGGCTCGCCCCTGGCGTTGTACCTGGGCGCGGCCGGAGTAGGCACGCTGGGCATCGTCGACTTCGACGTTGTGGACTACACCAACCTGCAGCGGCAGATCATTCACTCGACCGCGGACGTCGGACGCAAGAAGCTTGATTCCGCCGCGGAGAAGTTGAAGGCGATCAATCCCTTCCTGAATATCCGGAAGTTTGACACCCGGCTCTCCAGCGAAAACGCCCTGGAACTGTTTCGCGAGTTCGATATCATCGCCGACGGCACCGACAACTTTCCTACCCGCTATCTGGTCAATGACGCCTGCGTTTTGAGCGGTAAACCAAATGTCTACGGTTCGATATTCCGCTTTGAAGGGCAAGCCAGTGTGTTTGCCACCAAGGAAGGTCCGTGCTACCGCTGCCTCTATCCTGAACCGCCGCCGCCGGGACTGGTGCCATCCTGCGCCGAGGGCGGAGTACTGGGTATTCTGCCCGGACTCGTGGGCGTGATGCAGGCCACCGAGGTCATCAAGCTGATCCTGGGCAAAGGTGAACCTCTAATTGGCCGGTTGCTGCTGATTGACGCGCTCGACATGAAATTCCGCGAGCTCAAGCTGCGCAAGAATCCTGATTGCCCGGCCTGCGGGACCCATCCCACAATCACGCAGTTGATCGACTACAACGAGTTTTGTGGAATTCGCGGTGAGGAGAAACCAGTGGAAACATCAACTACCGATGTTCAGGTGGAAGAGCTCAAGCGCCGGCTGGACGCGGGCGAAAATCTTTTCGTGCTCGACGTGCGCGAGCCCCACGAATATCAGATCTGCAACATTGGCGGTCATTTGATTCCGCTGGGTGATCTTCCCATGCGTGTCAACGAACTGGATTCCAGCCAGGAGATCGTCGCGCACTGCCGCTCCGGAGTGCGTAGCGCCAAAGCCGTCGACTTCCTGCGCCAGGCCGGATTCAAGAAGGTGCACAATCTGGCCGGCGGAATATTGGCTTGGGCAGACCGCGTCGATCCCAGGATGCCTAAGTACTAGAGCTTAGGCGACAGTTCAGAAAAAAGGGCGGGGAGCTCGCAGCCTCCCGCCCTTTTCACAGGCAATTGCAATTCCTATTTGGTGGTTCCGCTCGGTTCCGCTTTGGCAGTTTCCGGGTTCACTTCGAGGGCGTACTTTTTGCCGGAGAAGCGAAATTCGCTGATCGACTTCTGCCCGCTATCGCTCACGCTGGTCACAACCGAGTCGCGGTTTGGTGATTGATTGAGATCGACCATGTGGGCCGGGACGGTCGCAACTACGTTCTTACCCTTCAGGATATTCAGTTCGACATTCGGTCCAGCGCCATCCCATTTCACGGTGTACTCGCCGGCAGGCAGTGATTTCCCGTTTACGGTGAGAGGGCTGTCCACCTGAAGAGTTCCCTTATTGGCGGCAAACCCGCTTGTCGCCAGCAGCAAAGCCAGACCCAGCAGCAGGCCCTTGGAGATTTTCGATACGCTCATTGCACTCCTTTTTCTTTCCCGAAAACGTCGGGAACCGGTTCGGGGCGGCTGGATGTGCCTGGGGCAGGAAAACCTTGCGTTTTACCGTCGAAGGCCTAAAATGCTGCCTCGGGGTTAAGCGAAAAGAGTCCGGCCGTAAGGCCGCGCGCTTTCTGCTTCGGGGATTGTGCTCACCTGGGCCGCCAAACCGAGAGTGAGCCAGTCCCTTTAACCCCTGAAATTTTTTCTTCCAAAACCAGGTCGGCTGGTGGTTGTTCCCTCAGACCCAGTTTCAATCACTGCAAGATACGCAACGGACATTTGAAAAGTTCCGCTGCAATAATTTCATGTGCATTTCTTTTGACGCCCTGCGCGGGCGGTTGTTAGCAGATCACCGCCCCGAAAGCCGCAACACAACAGCGATTTGTCTTGTCTATCGTGCATGTGTGGGACGGGCACTCTTTGTCCGTTGCCTTTGACTTGGTTGTTGTTAATTGGTTGTTGTTAGAAAGAAGTAATCACCGCAGAAGCAGAGCAAGCTCAGAAGAATTACTTTATCTTGAGCACAACTTTCCCAAAGTTCTTGCCCTCGAGGAGCAAACGATACGCCTCCACAGTCTTCTCCAAAGGAAACACATGTCCGATCACAGGCTGTAAATGCCCCTGTTCAGTCCACGCGGAGAGCTGTGCCCATGCCTGTTTCATCAGCTCGCGATTCCCCGACAAATAAGTCAGCCACAAACCATGCACGCTCGCGCCTTTCGCATACAAGATGCGTGGGTCGAGCTGCCCGGGTTGCCCGGTGGCCGCGCCGTACACGATGACCCGGCCGAAATCGCGCAGGCAGCGCACGCTCTTTGCCGTGTGCTCGCCACCCAGCATCTCAAACACGGCATCCACACCTTCTTTGTGCGTCAGGTCTTTGATGGCTTCTTCATAATCGCGTTGCTTATAGTTGATTCCGTGTTGCAGCCCGAGCTCTTTGACACGCGCCAGTTTTTCCTCGGAGGAAGATGTGCCGTACATTTCGATGCCCAGCAGCTTTCCAATTTGTACCGCGGCAGTTCCCACTCCTCCGGCTACCGCATGAATGAGAACTCGAGGCGCGGTTTTGGCCGTAGCCGACTCCAACAAGCCGGCCTTCCAAAACGCAAAGTATGCGGTGAAATAATTGACCGGGAACGCCGCGCCTTCTTCCGCGCTCCATCCGGCAGGAACCGGCCAGAGCAATTGAGATTGCGCCGCCACGTGTTCCGCGAATGCGCCCCACTGCACGTAGCCCATCACGCGCTGCCCATCGCTCATCCGAGTTCCGCAGAATTCACGCCCCGCAACCAGGGGTGGCTTCGGCGTGCCGGGATATCCGCCCTGCGCGGACATGACGTCGGCGAAATTTATGCCGCCCGCTTTCACCTCGATCAATTCCTGCTCGGGAGCCGGCGCCGGGTCTGGCACCGATTGCACTTCTAGAACCTCGGGACCGCCTAAACGGCTGATGACAACGGCCTTCATAGGACTCAGTGTAACAGCGCCTCGGGCGCGATTTTACGACGCCACACCTCATGGGGACAGGTATATACTCTGCGTAACAAAGTTGGAGTTCCCCGATTCCGTATGGTATTCGGGGGGGGAGCCGGAGCGCTTTTCATATTCAATTTATAGGCTCCGCTTAAGAGATCACTGGTACCGATTTCTTAGAAGCACGGGGTAACCAGTGCGGGATGTGCACGTGCGAAGGGGTTCGCGCGCGACTTCCGGGGAGGTCCTGCAGTGGACTTGGTTGTGGTGCGTCTTTTATTTGTTCTCATAATTGCTGTAACTTGCTACCTTACTGATCCGTTCGAGCTGCCCGCCAAGCTGGACGCCGGTGTGGGCGCACTCATCGGCCTCGCCATTGTCCTCTTCGAATGGAGGCTGCGTCGTATCAGTCTGACGCGGCTGATTGGCGCCGCTGTCGGCAGCGTGCTCGGCATCTTCGGCGCCTATCTTTTCTCCCTGGTCATTCGCAACAGCATCGCCCCGGGACACACCCAGAGCTTCCTGCAAATCCTGGTAATGCTTTTGATGGCCTACGTCGGTCTGGTGGTCGGCGCCAACAAGGGAGACCTGCTGAATCTCGCCGCCCTGGGCGGCGTCTTCGGGGGCGAAAAGCAGGGCAAGAAAAGCTACAAGATACTCGATACCAGTGTCATCATCGACGGGCGGATCGCCGACATCGCCGAAACCGGATTTCTCGATGGCATTATCGTGACCCCGCAGTTTGTGCTGCGCGAATTGCAACTGGTCGCCGATTCCGCCGACTCGCTGAAGCGCAACCGGGGCCGCCGCGGCCTCGACATCTTGCAACGCCTGCAGAAGGTTGCGTCACTGCAGATTCAGATCGTTGAAGATGACTTCCCCGCGGTTCGAGAAGTGGATCTGAAGCTGATCGAGCTGGCGAAACTCTACGAAGGCAAAATCATCACCAACGATTTCAACCTGAACAAGGTTGCGCAACTGCAGGGTGTCGCGGTGCTGAACATCAATGAGTTGGCCAACTCGCTGAAGCCGATTGTGCTGCCTGGCGAAACCATGCGGGTCTTCATCCTGAAAGAAGGCAAGGAATACAACCAGGGCGTGGCCTATCTGGACGACGGAACCATGGTGGTCGTGGACAACGCGCGAAAGATGATCGGCAAAACCATCGACATCTCGGTGACCTCGGTGCTGCAAACTACCGCCGGCAAAATGATTTTCGGGAAATGGGACGAACGTACCGGCAATCGCAATGACTCGCGCGCGGGAATAAACGCAGTGCCAGTCATGCCGTCGTCGTCAGCACCCAGCCCAGAACCAAAAAAATCTCAGCCGATGATGGTGGAGCGCCCGGCAGAGTAGCCGGACCACGTGGGGCGGGCGCCCTCGCCCGCCACCTTGGACTCAGACTTTATTTGCTATTGAGATTCCGCTCGTTAAGCAACTCACGCAGGATCAACTCAACTTCAAAAGCGGCGGGCGGGGGCGCCCGCCCCACACAACCTCATAGCGGTATATTCCCATGCTTCTTCAGCGGGTTCTTATCCCGCTTGGTCTCCAGCATGGCCAGCGCCTGAATCAATTTCTTGCGTGTCTCCCGGGGCTGAATGACTGCATCCACATAGCCGCGTTCCGCCGCCACGTAGGGATTGGCAAAGCGCTCGCGAAACTCTTCGATCTTTTTTTGGCGAACCCCTTCGCGATTTTCGGCCTGCTCCAACTCCCGCTTATAAACGATGTCCACGGCGCCCTCGGGTCCCATCACCGCGATCTCCGCGGTCGGCCACGCATAATTCACGTCCGTCCGAATATGCTTTGACGCCATCACGCAATACGCCCCACCGTAGGCCTTACGGGTGATGACCGTGATCTTCGGCACGGTGGCTTCGGCAAAGGCGAAGAGCAGCTTGGCGCCGTGTTTGATAATTCCGCCGTACTCCTGCGTGATGCCGGGCAAAAATCCCGGGACGTCTTCGAAAGTAATCAACGGGATGTTGAAGCAATCGCAGAAGCGTACAAACCGGGCAGCTTTCGTCGATGCGTTGATGTCGAGCGTCCCCGCGAGAAAGGCTGGTTGGTTGGCTACGATTCCGACAGAACGTCCATTCATGCGAGCGAAGCCGACAACAATGTTCTTGGCGTAGTGCTCCTGCACTTCGAAAAAATAGCCGTCGTCGGCAACGGCATGAATCACATCTTTGATGTCATAAGGCAGATTCGACTCGTTGGGCACAATGCTGTCGAGGATTGCATCGGCGCGGTCCGTGGGGTCGCTGCATGGCCGGCGCGGCGGATCATCCAGATTGTTGGACGGAATAAAACTGAGCAGCTCGCGGACCATAGAGAGGCATTCCGCATCGTCGTGCGCCATGAAGTGCGCCACGCCGGAAGTCTCGTTGTGGGTGTGCGCGCCGCCGAGCTGGTCCTTGGTGACCTCCTCGTGCGTGACCGTTTTGATCACGTCGGGCCCGGTGATGAACATATAGGAGGTTTTTTCGACCATCAGAATGAAATCGGTGATGGCCGGCGAGTAGACCGCGCCGCCCGCGCATGGACCCATGATGGCGGAGATCTGCGGCACCACTCCGCTGTACAGCGTGTTGCGTAGGAAAATGTCGGCATATCCCGCCAGCGAGACCACGCCTTCCTGAATGCGCGCGCCGCCGGAGTCGTTCAGGCCGATGATGGGCGCGCCCATCTTGGCGGCCAGGTCCATGATCTTGACGATCTTCGCGGCGTTGGTTTCTGAAAGCGATCCGCCAAAAACTGTGAAGTCCTGGGCAAAGACGAACACCAGTCGTCCCTCGATGCGCCCGTAGCCGGTAATGAAGCCGTCCCCGTAGAACTTTTGTTCGGCCATGCCGAAGTCGTTCGAGCGGTGGGTGACCAGCTTGTCGGTCTCCTCGAACGTGCCTTCATCGAGCAAAAATTCGACCCGCTCGCGGGCCGACATCTTGCCTTCCTTATGCTGGCGTTCACGGCGCTGCTCTCCCCCGCCCTCCGCCGCCAGGCGATCGCGCTTCTTCAGTTCTTCAAGCTTCTGTTCCAGGTTCATTCCATACCTCGGAAATCGGATCTCGGGCGTCAGACCTCGGACCTCAGACCTCAAAACCTGGCCTTTGCCGACGCCCGAGGTCTGATTGGGGACGCCGCCTCAATCTCCCATGCCGGAGCCGATGGGCTGGTAGCGATATTTCTTGCCATCCCAAAAAATGGTGGAGGTCATGTGATCACCGCCCGTTTCTTCGGCATAGATGGCCATCACCGTCTTCTTCTTGATGGACAGCTTTTTCACCGTAATCTGTTTAAACGGCAGGTTGATAATCACGAACTTCGCTTTCGGCTTATCCGCTCTCCAGGCCTCGGGGCCAGAGCCATGGATCACCAGCAGCACCAACCCTCGTACCGCCGGATCCTCGGAGGCAAATTGCGTGGTGATCTTGGTGTCTCCATATCCGTAAAACTGGTTGTAGGGATCGATCACCGTAAAGTTGTCTTCTGCCTGGTCGGTCAGCGGATTGGTGCAATGGCCAGCGACGACCAGATCATCAATACCGTCGCCGTCGAGGTCCGCCTTGAGTTGCGGCGGTCCCGGCATCAGCTTGCAGGTCGACCCAAATTGCTTCTGGATGAAAGCGTCATCGACCATCGAGGCAGGGGCCGGAGGGATCTGCTGGGCCAACGCCAGAATTGAGAGTGCGAGGTAAACAAGAACAAGCCGGATACTAAGAAGAGGAGACTGCATAAATCTAATGTAGTCCTCTTCCGGAGGAGAGAGTAGAGACACAGTAGGTGACCGGGTCGGAGACCGGACCCCAGACGGTCCGTGCCGAAACCCTACTTTTTGAAGTGTTCCCAACCTTGCGGCAGCAATTCCTGCAGCACACCGCTCTGCTCACGCAAGAATATCTTCCGGCCGCGCGTGATCACGCCAATCTGCCGGACGGCGACGCCGGCTATCCGGCGAGGAACTTTTTTCTTCTGTGGCGCGGTGAACAGCAGCTCGTAGTCTTCACCACCGTGCAGCGCAAATCGCAGATCAACCGGCTGCGCCGACTTTCCTACCACCGCCAGCGGAATGGCTGCAGTTTCAATCTCGGCTCCGACGGCACTCTCGTCGCACATATGTCCGAGATCGGTGGAAAGTCCATCGCTGATGTCGATCATGGCCGAAGCCAGTCCCTTCTCCCGCAGAAATCGTCCGACCGGGATACGAGCCGTGGGGTAAAAATGGCGGCCAAAATCCAATCGCCGAATTTTCTTTCCGTGGGAGAGCAAATCGATTGCGGTTGCCGAGGCGCCGAGTTCGCCGGTCACATAAATTCGGTCGCCGGGACGGGCGCCCGAACGTAATACCGCCTGGCCTTTCGGCACTGAACCCAGCACGACGATGTCGGCCATAATTCCGCCGGGCGACTGGGCAGTGTCGCCGCCGGCCAAGCTCACTTTGAACTCGCCCGCCAGCTGCAGCAGACCGCGCAGGAAGCCGTTGACCCAGTTCTGAGGTAAATCCCTAGGTAGGGCGAGCGAAAGAAATACTTCCAGCGGTTCGCCTCCCATGGCAGCGATGTCACTCAGCCCCCGCGCCAGGCAACGATGTCCAACGCTTTCCGGCGGGTGCCATGCCCGTTTGAAATGAACATTTTCCAGGGTGAAATCGGTGGTGACCAGGGCTTCGTACCCACGCCGGACGGGAATCACCGCGCAGTCATCCCCGATACCGATTCCGCCGTGAAACCCGTCCCCCAGCCGTCTTGCGGCACGGTCGCGAATGCGGCGGATCAGCGTTTTCTCGGGCAGTGGCACAGCGGAATCATACATTGGCGGAACCATGTGGGACCGGATTGGAGCCTGCCCTGGGTGCAGTCGAAGGGACCCGGCCGGATCGAGCGCAGCTCGATGGTCAGGTTGTTTCACCTTGGCTAGCACGGCAGAAGCATGTCGAGCTTCGCTCGACTTGGCCGGGTCTGAGACCCGTCCCACGCAGGTGGTGGCCCCCCCCACAACAGTCACGTTACCCCCTGTCCCAACGTCACCACCGAGTAATACGTCCCTAGGGGCAGTCCTGCACACCCGGCGTTGGTAAGCCCGCCAACGTTGACACGGGGGAACCTACTTTGTTACCGTTGCCAAGCTGTTCAGACACAAGTAGCCGAACTAAGTGCTGCATCCAGTAGGGATTGCAGACACCAGAGTTTCGGCATCCAAGTTCCGGTAGGTTTCGGGCGCGTAAACAGCTCTGGTTCCAGAATAGGAAAGCTGGCCCGGATTCAGGATGGCGGTAGGGCTCTCGTAACCGCGAGCCGCCCTTATTGGTCCGATCCTGATTTAACTAACGGAAGGAAAAAATTGCAAAAACGCTTTTACATTCTTTTTGTGGCACGCGGTGACGACGGTCAGCTCCGTAAGATCCCGATCCCCGTTCACTACCTGTATGTGTTCCTGGTAGGGGCGTCGATCGTGGGCCTGAGCCTGACCGGCATCGCCAGTTCGTATCTGCGCATGCTGCTGAAGGTGTCGCACTACAACGAACTTCGCACCGAGCGCGAAGACCTCCGTAACCGTTACTCGCGGCTAGAGCAGGTGGCCAAGGAGCGGGATATTCAGGTGGCATCGCTGGGCTCGCTGGCGGGAGAAGTTTCTTCGCTTTACGGACTGAAGGCTGATCCCAACCTGGTGACGGCGTCGTCGGAAAACGTTGCCGGCTCCCAGGTCGTTTCTTCACTGGACCAGTTGGGCGCGCTCAAAACTTCCGCGTTGAGCGGCGCCACTATGACCGGTCTTTCTCTTGGGCTTACACGTAACGTGACCACGGCCGATTGGCTGCGGGCAAATTCCGCTCCCAATCTGTGGCCGGTGGAAGGCCCGGTGACGGGCTCATTTGGCGAGCGTATCGATCCGTTTAACGGAGAAGGCGCGTTCCACAGCGGTATCGATATCGGATCCACTGATGGCCAGCCGGTTGTAGCTCCGGCTGACGGGGTCGTCACCTTCGCCGACTTCCTCGGTGGTTATGGACGGGCCATCATGATTGACCATGGCCACGGCATCAGCACTCGCTACGGCCACCTGGCAAACTTTGCCGTCATGCCCGGCCAGCATGTGCATCGCGGAGACACCATCGGATTCGTCGGTGAGAGTGGCCGCAGTACGGGTCCTCACCTTCACTATGAAGTCCGCATCAA
The DNA here is from genome assembly GCA_963822555.1 of Terriglobia bacterium. Taxonomy (GTDB): domain Bacteria; phylum Acidobacteriota; class Terriglobia; order Terriglobales; family Acidobacteriaceae; genus JAIQFF01. Next base: position 353,163 of record CAWGHY010000001.1, on the reverse strand, counting down.
CGACACGCCGGTAAATCCCCACAAGTATCTTCGCCTCACGGTGGCCAACGTAGGCGGATTCTCCGCCGGAAGCTAGCACAAAGAAATGTAGGCGCAAGCGACAGCGCCAGGGACGACGCCGCGCGAGCGGGGCGCCCGCGCCTACATTTTCCTATTACTTATCCAAACGGACTTTCATCCGCGCTACGGCCATAAATCACCGGAACGGGAACCTCCAACAGCCTTAGGTAGACCGACAGTTGCCCGCGATGGTGGTACCAGTGATTCAGCATGATGGACCGGAGTACCGCAATCCGCGGCGTGCTGGAGATCAACTTCCCTTTCGACATAAGACGCCAGCTTGCCCATGCCGTCTGTTCGCTCATGCCTCCGACAAAGTCCTCCGCCGCCCGAAGGCTTTGATCGAGCGCTGTCTTGATCTCCTCCAGATTCCGGGGTTCCGGCGGATTGAAATTGGCGTTGGCGGTGTCGAATTCGTCCATCTGGAGAATTCTTGTAATGCCGCCCGGAATGTTCGCGATGTGAAATGCCAGTTGCCCGAGTGACATCGATTTCGGATGCGGCTTCCAGGTGAGCTTATCGGCAGGAACCCTCTCGAGCACCCGCCTGGTAATGGCAGCCTCTTCGCGGATCTCATTCAAGGTCGGTTCAAGCGTTTTGGTCATAGGTCTCTCCTTGGGCGGAATTATGAGAACTGTGTTGGAGGACGGTCGTCCCGCCCGTCCTGCCGGATCGCGGGTGGGGCAGGCCTGCATAAACCGCTTATGCGCCGTTGGGCTTTAGCCCACCGCGGTACCTCAGCGGCTGAACGCAGATCAACACTTCGATTGCAACGCTAAAGCGCTGCTCCACCCAGTCTCCTCATGCTCGCTCCTTTTCGGCAGCGCCTATTTTCGAAGCCGGAACGAATCCGTCGCTGTACTTGTCATGGTGGCGAACCCACGCCATCGACCTTGCCAAGCCATCTTCGTCGCGCCCCTTCGGCGTCAGATCGAGAAAGTTGTACGTGCCGACAAGGATGTCGAGCCCGCGAGCGTAGCTGGAGTAAGTGTGAAAGATTTCGCCGGCCTTATTCTTGTAAAAGACGCTGGCGCCCGGGGCTTCCTCGCTGGGAAAGTCCGTCTTTTCGTAGTTGTAAAAGACTTTGCCCTCGGCTTTCTGGGCTGGAGAAAACGAAACGTGGTAGTCGAAATTGAAGTCATTCCCGGACGACGACACCCATTTGAATTGCCATCCCATACGTTTCTTGAAGACTTCGATCTCCGGCCATGGCGCCCGCGAAATGACTACCAGCCGGCTGTCGCGCTGCGCCAGGTGTACCGCCGCGCCGTCGAAATGATCCGCCAGGTACGAGCAACTGGGGCATCCCTCTTTCCATCCCGGGCCAAGCATAAAGTGATAGACGATCAACTGGCCCTTGCCGCCAAAGAGGTCGGCCAGGGTTTCCTTGCCCTTCGGACCGTCGAACCAGTACTGCTTCTCGACTTTTTCCCAAGGCAGTTCTCGCCGCTGACGGCTCAACTCATCGCGTAATCGAGTGAATTCCTTCTCCTTCTTTAGGAACTCCGTGCGCGCGGCCAGCCATTCCGCCGGGGCCACTACTTTCGAGGTTTCTGCTTTACTTGTCACTGTAGCCATCGTCATTCCTTTCAGTTGGAGTTCAGTCGTCAGTCGTCAGGACTGCTGGTCGAAAGTCTTTGTTACTTGCTGACGACAGGACTGACGACCGACGACTGCCTTATTGCGGTCGGCGGGTTTCGGCCCGTTCTCGAATACGAGCCAGCATGTGCGTCCAGCCCCTGGTCATGCCTTTCTTGTCTTCGTCCGGAATAATTCCTAACGCCGTGTGGTGGAACTTGATCAGGGTAACGCCATGTTCCTCGGTCAGCCGGTATTGCACATTCGAAATCACCGGGTAGGACATGAACAGCGGCCCGCTGATTTCGAGGAGCGTTGGCCGTTTAATGGCCTGCACGACTCCCCAGAAATGTCCGTTGCTATCGCCCAGGTCGCGGTACCACCTGCCTCCGGGCCAGGGTTCGATCTTCATGTGCATCTGTCTTCCATCCGGTGTGTCACCCAACGGCCCTAGTTGTTCGAGCAGAGCGGCGAAGGTGGTTTCGAGCGTTGCCTTCACCTCGATTTCCTGGGTCAAGTTGAGCATGAGACTTTCGATTCCTGCTGCAGTCGAAATCATTGTTCCTCCTTAAGGATTGCCATCACTCTTTGACAACGGGCTTACTCGCGGCTTCCGCTCGCTCCTTGATGCTGTGCAATTGGTGCTGCCAGAAGCGCTCGAAAGTTTTCGTCCAATCGTGGAGCGGGCGGATCGCCTCGGCGTTGGTTCGATAAAGCATGCGGCGACCGTCCCGGCGCACGTGGACCAGGCCAACATTCCGCAAGACTCCCAGATGCTTGGAGACCGAGGGTTGCTCCAGGCCCAGGCTCGCGACGATATCTCCGACCGGACGCTCCTGCAACGCCAGATAGTTCAAAATCTCCCGCCGTCGCGGCTCCGCGATTGCGTTAAAAGCATCCGAGGTGGTAGCGGCCCGCGCCATGAGAATTACAATACATGCCCATATAGGAATATGTCAAGAACTTCAACGAACCGCGCATGGAGATAGCCTCCCTTAGCTGTCCGGCCGAGCAAGGCTCGGCAATTCGGCTGTAGATGAAATTTGCCAGAAACTGGGGACAGCCGAGGGTGGCTGACGCAGAGGACCAGAAACTAGAAACCAGAAACCAGAAACCAGAAACTGCTCTTGACTGCTCTTGATTACTTTGCTGCTGCCTCGATCTCCGCCATATCCTTCGACGAGAGCGAAATTTCGGCAGCCTTTAGATTTTCCTCCAGATGCGCAACTGACGACGTTCCCGGAATCGGTAGCATGACCGGGCTGCGGTGCAAGAGCCATGCTATCGAGAGCTGGGACACGGTCGCGCCATGCCGCTTGGCGATTTGGTCCAGCTTCCCGCCCGGTCGCGCCAACTTCCCCGCAGCCACGGGAAACCAGGGAATAAATGCCAGCTTGTGCGCTTCGCAATATTCCAACACGTCCTCGTGTTGCCGATCACCCACGTTGTACTGGTTCTGCACGCTGACAATCTCGATAGACTTGCGGGCGCGGTCTATCTCCTTGGGCTTTACCTCGCTCAGCCCGACGTGGCGGATCTTGCCCTGACTCTGCAACTTGGCAATCGCTCCCAGTGACTCTTCCACCGGCACTTTGGGATCGATGCGGTGCAGCTGCCACAGATCGATCACATCGGTCTTCAGCCAGCGCAGGCTCATCTCGGCCTGCTGCACCAGGTACTCCGGTCGGCCCAACTGAACCCACCGGTCGGGTCCCTGACGAGTGAATCCCGCCTTGGTAGCGACCACCAAACCTTTCGGAAAGGGCGAAAGCGTCTCGCCAATCAGCCGTTCGCTGACCACCGGACCATAACTATCGGCCGTATCGATGAAGTTCACACCCAACTCTACTGCCCGCTTTAACACACGCTTGGCCTCGGCCGGGTCTGCGGGCTCGCCCCAAATTCCCTTGCCAGTCAACCGCATCGCGCCGAATCCCAGGCGATTTACTTCCAGGTCACCGCCAATTGTGAAAGTCTTTTTTACTGAGCTCATGCCTGGTTTGGATGCTCGATCAATGCGGGCCGATTCTTGAGGTCAGCGCGTGAAGAAAGCTGATTGTACGAAAGAGAGGCGATCACCTACTAGAAGCCGGGAATCAGGGATAATGCTGAGTATTAACCCGAAAGTATTGTCATTCCGAAGCGCGGCATTACCGCGCGAGGAATCTGCTGTTTCGGTGCCAGCAGAAAGCAGATTCCTCGCCGATGAACCAGGCTTCGGAATTACAAGGGGGAACTAGAAACCGGAAACTAGAAACTGTTTTATCTCCCTTTGAACATCTCCACCACCCGGTCAAAATCCTCGAGTGTGGCGTACTCGATCACAATCTTCCCTTTGCCCTTGCGGTCGCTGATCCGGACCCGCATTCCCAGAGTTCGCTCCATCTCGGTCTGCGCGGCGCGCACATTGGGGTCGACCCAGCGGGCCCGTTGCGGAGTCTCGTCTTTTACCAGGGGAATATTGGTACGATCCACCAGCTCTTCCAACTGGGTCACCGAAAGATGTTTCCGCACCGCCTCGTCGGCGATTTTCTCGATGAGCGTAGGATCGAGCAGTTGCAGCAGGACGCGGGCCTCGCTGAATCCCAGCCGGCCCTCCTGCAGGTGTTGCAGAACGGCAGCCGGCAGTTTCAAAAGGCGCATGTAATTCGACACGGACTCCCGCGAAACTCCCACCCGCTGCCCAATCTGCTCCTGGGTCAGTCCGAAATCACGGCTCAGCTTGGAAAAGGCGGAGGCCTGCTCGATGCAGTTCAAGTCCTGCCGCTGCAGATTCTCGACAACGGTCATCTCCGCTGCCTGCTGGTCGGAAACGCGGCGCACGATTGCCGGAATCGTGGACTTCCCCGCCAGCTTGGACGCCCGGCAACGCCGCTCGCCCAGGATCAGAGTGTAGCGACCGTTAATTCCCGGGCGCACTACTACGGGCTGGACCACCCCGTTAGCTCGAATGGAATTTGCCAGTTCCTCCAAAGCTTGATCGCCGAAGTGATAGCGCGTCTGGTAAGGATTTTCTTCGATCAACTCGATGGCTAGCTGCACTACTCCATCGGACGGAGAGGGCAGGTGTGGCGCGGGCGCCCCGCCCGCGAGGGGAGCCGGCACAGCGCCAGGTGAACTCACCGCCGCCGGTGCAACCACTCGCGGCCCGCCCGGGAGCAACGACTCCAGTCCCCTGCCCAGAGCCTTTCTCTTCTCAGGAACACTTTTTTCCGCTTCAGTCACAACTTTTTCCGCTGTCGTCGTCATTTAGCCTCACCAAACGTATATCGACAATCATCTATCTTGTACATAGATGAATATCGATCTGTTAAGCTGTCTTATCCATTTCTTGTGCTGCCGGCGCTGGCTCCTCCGCCGGCAAATAGTGCGCAATGATTTCCTTGGCCAGCCGGATGTAGCTCTCTGCCCCTTTGGATCGCGGATCGTAGAGGAGCGCAGGCCGACCGTGGCTCGGCGCTTCCGCCAGCCGTATGTTTCGCGGAATCGTAGTGGCGCACAGCTTGTCCCCAAAGTATCTTTTCAATTCCGACATCACCTGCTGGGCCAGGTTGGTGCGGTCATCGAGCATGGTAAGGACTACACCCTCAATACTCAGCTCCGGATTGAAGCTGGCCCGGATGCGCTCTACGGTGTCCATCAGCTCGCTGATGCCCTCCAGCGCGAAATACTCCGCCTGCATGGGAATCAGGACCGCATCTGCCGCCACCAGGGCGTTCAGGGTCAGCAAATCGAGTGCTGGCGGGCAGTCCAGCACAATGAATTGGTAGCGCTCTCGCAAAGCAGAAAGCGCGTCTCGCAGCCGATATTCCCGGCGCTCCGCTTCGACTAGTTCCAGGTTGGCACCAATAAGGTTCTTGTGGGCGGGCACCACCCACAACTGCTCAAGCTCGGTACGCTGTACGGCTTGTTCCGGGGATACAGCGGCCATGAGCAAATGGTAGGTAGAAATCCGCTCCGGATCCCTGACCAACCCGAGTCCGCTGGTTGCATTCGACTGCGGATCGCAGTCCACGAGTAGAGTGTTGACCTCAGCGGCCGCGAAGGATGCGGCCAGATTGATGGCGGTCGTAGTCTTGCCAACGCCGCCCTTCTGGTTGGCTACCGCGATAATGCGTCCCATTGAATTTTGAGGAGAACCCAGAGGTGTCAGCAGAATAGGCCGAATCAGCGGATGATTGCAACGACGTATTTTGGTGCAAGCGAAGAGGCTAGTCGAAATGTTGAAAGGACAAAGACTTGACGAGCTGCAGGTTGCAGCTTTCCACAACAGAACTGGATCCAAATTGGGTTGCGGAACGCAACGACAGCCCAATGTTCCACGTGGAACACTCGACGACCTGGTGGTAAGCAGCTAAGCAAGGGATTGAGGAGAGATTTGGCAAGGTCCACGGGCCATGGGGGGCGGGTCTCCGAGCCTTCCGTCTCGAGTCAAACTCGGCTCGGTGTAAGACGCCCCGCCAAACCACTCGAGGCTTATCGCCAACCACGGAAATGTTCCACGTGGAACGTGATCCAGACGGGTAATTATGAAATCCAAATAAAATAGCGAATTATGGAGAAGCGCCTCCCACTTTGTAGCCAAACCGGCGCTAAAACCCATACTTATTGTTGTACAAATAGATAACATGTACCACTTTTTACCATTGTGGTTCACGATGCTTACCATTGGCTGCACCCATGGTAAGGATAGCCGAGGACTCGACGATATCCCACAAAGGCTGACTACATGCGGCCCCAGGTTTATCAGTAGCCATCGGGATCACCATGTTATCCCACTTTGTAGTTGCCGGTTTACAATCCTGATTCCTTGCTTCCTATGATCAGCACGCGGTTGAACGACAGAGGCAGATCGACCGCTTCAGACCATTCGAGCTCAGGCAGCAGGTTCCGAATGGGCCTCACTTGAGCCTTGCCGACCAGCATTGCCAAATATCCAGCCGGACCCAACAAACCGGCAGCCACCGGAAGCATCGCCTCAAAGCGCTCCACCGCGCGAACCGTGACAAAGTCTGCAAATCCCGTGAAAGAGCTCGCCCGACCTGCAAACACCTCAACGTCGCTCAGCCTCAGGCTACGAACCACCTCGCGAAGGAACGTGGCCTTCCTCTGATTGGACTCGATCAGGGTGAGACGGACCTGAGGAGCCCATAGCTTGATGGGCAGGCCAGGAAAGCCGGCTCCGGAACCCAGGTCAACTACGTGCGGCTTGAAACCAAAGCTTTCTTCTTTCAGCTCGGGAAACAGTTGCCGGGCGGCAAAGATAGACTCGCCAAAGTGTCGCGTGACGATTTCTTCCGGTTCGCGCACCGCAGTGAGATTGACGCGAGCGTTCCATTTCAGTAGTAGATCGATATACATCGATATATGTGTCAGTTGATTGGGAGATAGCGACCCCGGGTTATTCGCTCCCGTCTTCCGATCACGGCCTGGCGGCTTGATCAGAAAAGGTACTAACAACTCTGCGATGCGAGCTTCATCCATGTGCGTGTTGATTGTAATGTGCGGTGGGAATCGTGAAACAGGGCCGGATGCTTAAGAGCTGAAAAAACAAAATCAGTTTTCAGTGACCAGTTCCCGGTTCTCAGATTTCAGCGGAACGCTTTCTCGATGGCGGCACGGAGATCTTCATAAGGCATGGCCCCGGGGTGGTACAGAGAGACGCGGCCGGCGCGATCTAGCAACACCAAAGTCGGCGTCGTGCTGGCGCCATAAACATTGAAGTTCTCTTTGCTGACCGGCACGGGAACGCCCTGCAAAGCCGGGTAATACTGTTGCCAGACGTGCTCGATGTAGGGGAATTCGTCCTTTGGCTGGGCATCTTCTCCCCGCGCCGCGTAGCCGTAAAGCTGGGTGGGAGCTACCAACATCAGACCACGGCTGCCGAACTCCGAGCTCAGCTGAGCGATGATCGGGCCTTCGGCTTTGCAATCCACACACCAATGGGCCCAGAAGAAGAGCAGCACAGGCGATCCGCTCAGTTGAGATAAAGCTACAGGCTTCGGGCCCAGGTACGGCGTAATCTTCAGCGGGGGCGCAGGCTGTCCTGTGAGCCCAAGAACATTAAGATTTTTCTGCAGCCGGGCGCGGATCGAAGTTCCCCGATATGTCTCCACACTGCGGCGGAGAAGCGCAACCGCCTGAGCGGTCTCACCGCGCTGGGCCAGCACCTGGGCCTGAACTTCGATCGCCGCTCCGAGAGCGATCGGCAAGTGCGGCTCCGCGTCCAGCGGGCGCTTGGCTAGCAGTTGGCGAGAGAGAGTTTCCGTCTGCCTGGCGTATTTGTCTGCCTGATCGAGTTGCTGAGAGGCGAGGCTGGCCCGAGCCATCCAGGAAAGAGCCTCGACGTAATCGGGAGTCAGACCCTGCTGCGCGCGATAGGTTTGCAGTTCGGCCTGGGCAGCCGGAAAGTTGTTCTGCTCCAAGGCCTGGCGCACTTCATCGGTAATTCCAGCAAATGAAAGGGTCGAGAGAACCAGGATAGCGGCAAACAGACGGGCAACCATGGCTCATGATAAACCCTGACGGCGACAATCTTCTATGCCTTGATGGCCTGCTCCGCCGCCGTTACCGAGTCGACAAAGTGGAAGAATTGCTCTACGCGAGTGACCTTGAGCGCGTTCTGGACGTACCATAGGCAACAGGAGACAACCATGCCACTGAAAGTCGGAGACACGGCCCCGGATTTCGAACTGCCGGCGGTCGAAGGCGAACGGCATCTGAAGATAAAACTAAGCGACTTCCTGGGGAAGAAGAACGTGGTCGTGAGCTTCCATCCGCTGGACTGGACGCCGACGTGTGCAGCCCAGGTGCCGGCGTTCGACGCCGACCGTGACAAATTTGCCGGCCTGGACGCGCAGGTTGTCGACATCAGCGTGGATTCCATCCCCAGCAAGATTGCCTGGCAGAAGAAGGAGATCGGGCTGATGCACACTCCCATGTGCGCGGATTTTTACCCTCACGGCAAGGTCTCGGAACAATTCGGAATTCTGCGCAAGGAACAACCGTTTCCTGGCATCTCCGATCGTGCGGTGTTCATCGTCGATAAGAAAGGGAAAATCGCGTTCGCCAAGATCTATCCCCTGGACCAGGCGCCAAATAATGAAGAACTGCTGGCAGCGTTGAAGAAGATCGGCGGATAGAGCGAAGCGGCGAAACGCTTAACCGCAAAGTACGCCAAGGTTTCGCAAAGTGCGCAAAGGAAATCCGGCGTAGATCCGGAGGATTTCCTTTGTGATCCTTAGTGTCCTTCGTGGGTTACGCTCTCAGCCGGGTTCGGAACAAAACCATCCCCAGCGCCAGTAGGCTAAATACGGAAATCACGCCAAGGGATGCAACGCAGTAAATGCACCAGACTCCGAGAAGATGCGCTTCAATATGCGCCAGGTAGAGGGAGAAAGCGAGACCCGCCAATGAGACTGGCAACAAGATTCCGTACCAACGCTTGAGCGCCAGTATCCCCAATAGCAGATAGCCGGCAATCCCAATCGTCGCCACTGGGATCCCCTCCATCACCGCGTAAGGGCTGTGGTTCACGATTCCGCAATCCCATTTTTCGTTGATGCTGCAGGGCGAGGTATCGGTCCGGTAGTGCTCGCGCAGCGCCAACCCGGAAGCAGCAATTCCGAACACCGCGAGCAATGCCAGCACGAATCTCATGGGTAGTCGCCTCGTCTGAATCTTACGCGACCCGGACTGTGGAATCCGGCCATCAGCCTCCTTTGCTAAAAATGAAAGCGGTATCGAACCTGCACAAAAATCTCTCGAGGATAGTTCCAGTGGAATCCGCCGAAGGTCAGGCTGTTGTCCAGCTCGACGCGCCGGTTCGCAACATTGAGAGCGGTCAGGGATGCGGAGAAGCGTTCGCCAAAATCCTTGCCCAGCGAAAGATCGAAGGTGGTATGGGCCGGCAAATAATCCCCGGGATACGGCTGTCCGGGAAACCCGTTGGCGAAACCGGAGCCGTAGTAAACATTGGCCGAAGCCCAGGAGCGCCAGGGTAGAGTAAAGTCGCCGCCGACATTCAAAGTATTGCGCTGGTCGTGATCGAGAGGGCTAAGTCCCGGATCGAACGAAAAATCGGTCAGACCGCCGGTAATGGTGCCGGCGCCCTCCGCGATCTGATTGGAGTAGGCCAGGTGAAGCTGCCCGCGGTGAGCAAATCGCGGTGACCGTAAGGTTGCCTCCCAACCTCGAATGACGGCCTGAGAAATGGTGATGGGAAAGAAGATATTCGATGCGCCGATATTACTGTGGTCAAAGAAATTGCTGGCGTTGGTGCGGAAATTATCCGCGTCGAAGACCCAGCCCCGGAAGGGGATGGTCACGCCGAACTGGTGTTCCTCATCGAACTCGCCATGCAGGGGGATAAAACTTAATCCTTCGCCTTCAGCAAAATTAATCAGCGCCGGACCGCTGACCGTGAGCAGCGGAGGCGGTTGATAAAAGTGCCCGTAGAAAGCGCGGAAAGTCCAGCGCAGGCGAGGTACGGTCACCGACACTCCAAAGCGCGGGCTAATGCTGGTCTCGGTAAATCCTGACGAGAAGCGCGTCGGCCTCATGCCGGCAATCAAGGTCAACCAGGAAACCGGCGTGAACCGATCGTCAACAAAAAATGTTTCCTGATCGCCGGTGGGGTGCTCGGTGTCCGTGATCGGCAGGTTGCCGCTGCCATCGTTGAAGATGGCGCCGAAAGTCTGATTGTCGCGCTGATAGAAAGTGAACACTCCGGCTTGCAAGTTGTTTTTTGCGAAGCTGGCGGCCACGCTGGCTTGACCACCGGCATAGGTTGAGTTGCGATCCTGAGTGGTAGCGATAGGCGTGTCATCGGGCAGGCTGTTGTAGTTGCCGCTGTTGTAGTGGAAAAGTGGCGAGACCGTGGTCATCAGTTTCGGGTTAAAAGTGTGTACCCATGAGAAATTGAGTACGCCGTCAGACTCGGTCTCGCTGTCACGTAGACCAATACTGGGATACTGTGCCTGAAAATCGTTCTCGGGGATGTTTCCGTTCTCGACGTCATTGGGGAACGGATCGTACGGGACCTGGTAGTAGTCCCGGCGAAGCGAACCCACCAGGCGCAGCTGGTCGGACGGATTGACGTTGAATATCAGGGTTCCGAAACCACCCACGCCGTTGGCGGCGTCATGCACCACTTGAGGCACCGGCGGTTGTAAACCTAAGTCACTGCGATTGCCGTTGATGCTGGCGTAATAGGCAAAACGCTCGGTGTGGCTGCCGAAGCTGAGCGCGTCATTGGTCTGGTAAAAGCTCCCGGCACTCAGGATCAGCTCGCCCTCATTGTTACGTTCAAAGCCGGTGCGGGGGACGACGTTGAACACGCCATACGTGCGGTCGCCGAATTCCGCCCCGTAACTGCCGCGCCCGACCTCGAGATAATCAATGTCCTTGGGATCGAACTGGGGGCCAATATTGGCGGCGATGTTGGTGTTAGGCACGGGAACGCCGTCCACTAGCCACGTAGTTTGGTGGCCGCCGCGGATATGCAGCATGTCGTGGGTCACGTACGAGCCCGGGACGTAATCGGTGATCATGGCCATGCTGTTGGTGCGGTCCGCGCCGGGCGTGCGTTCGATATCCTGGCGGTTCACGATTGTGGTAGGAGTGACGGTATCGGTGGGAATGATTTCGGGCGCGGCGGAGACGACCACTTTTTCATTGGCGACCGCGATCTGCAATTGAAAGTGGACCACCGGCTCTGTCCCGGAAACAACCGTGACGTTCTGCGAGGCAGGAACGAAACCGGAGCTGGATGCGTCAATCGAATAGTCGCCCGCCGGCACCGTGTTGAAGCGGTACTCTCCGTTTGCGTCGGTGGTAGTCGAGGCGCTCCAGGCGGAGGTTCTTGACTTGAGAGCCACCGTCGCCCCTTGCACCGGGCGATGGTGCGGGTCATGAACGATGCCTGTGACCGTGCCAAAGACCGTGGCCAGGGCGGACAGGCTGGTGAACAGTAACGCCAGTAAAAGCGCTTTTCTGCGGTTCATGTGCTCTCCCATTTCCGAGGTCTAGTGGCCAGCTGCGGCGTCGGTGCCGATTTTGACTTCCGCGGCGTGCAGCGCGTTGTCATGGTTGTGCGCGTGAATCACGACTCTGCTCCCCACCTGAACGTCTTTAAGCGTGGCTGGGGCATCGCCCTTGAGGAACTTGGTTTCACTATCGAACTCGACCGTTTTGATTGCGCCGTCACGGGTCTTCACCGATAAAGAGTGCTCGGTGATTGCGGTGACCGTGCCTAGAACGTGGTCCATGCCGCCATGAGCGAAAGCCAAGGTGCCGAAGACCAGGGTGCAAATTACGACCGAAATGAGGACTGACGATATCTTCTTCATTTTTTCTCCATCAATCTGTGATCGAACCTCGTTATTTTTTCTGAGCCGGTTTCGCCGCCGGCGCCCCGTTCAGGAATTCCTGCTCTTCCTTTTCCTCTTCACGATCGGCATCGCTCTTGGGATTAAAGCGCTCCATGTCGTGGATCTCGGCAGCCGTCAAACTGCGAAGATGGCGAATGAACAACACCAGCTTCCAGCTGTCCTGATCGTTGTCATTGCCGGGCTCGCCCCACGCCGGCATACCGGTCCAGCGCACGCCGTTGTGGATGATGTAGTAGAGTTCGCCATCGCTGAGCTCCTGGGTCTCTGCCAATCGCATGTCCGGCGCCGGCGGGTACAGGTTCCGCCCAATCTCTGTGTTGCCGCTGCCGTCGTTGCCGTGGCAGGAAGCGCAGTGATCGGCGAAGTGCCTTGCCGATTCCTGCAGGAGTTCAGGCGATGCGGCGACCGGATTCTGTCGCTGCCGGGCATCCGACGGCCATGACAACGCGCGCAACCGGTGAGCCAGCGCCGCTTCCATCCGGCTCGGCGTTTGCCGCGCGCCACAGCAATTCGGCGCCAGGCCCGAGAACCAAAGGCCAGCCCCCAGCAGCAGAAGCACGATCAATCCGACCCAGAACACACGAGACATTTGCATTCCCACGAGAGAAAGCGGGCTCCGCACCGTTCTCATGCGGCAGCCAAGCGAAGAAGAGGCTTCCCGCCGGACTCGAATGAGCGGGGCTGATCGGGTGGCGGCGGTCCGCTCCGCCATGGGCGAAGACGGAAAGCAGCCCCGAAGAAACGCCGGGTCAATGAAACCGGGGGAAAGTCAGAGCAGGTTGGTCAGCTAAGGGGAGGGCCGCGGACAGGCCGGAGAGTGTTGGCCTGATTGATGAGACGAACCGAATGCAAATCGGTGGACAGGCTGGTCAGCAGGGGATGGACACTGGTATCGATTCCCGCACCCAGCTCAGCCCAATGAGCAGTGGTAACCGGAGGACAGCAATTCCCGTTCCGGCTGGTGGTTGCCTGGATTTCACGCGTGGCAGCGCCATGATCGTGCATCGGCTTCCGCATACAGCAGGCGTGGGGAAGTGGAGCAGCGACTGCCAGCGCTGCGGGGACGAATGTTCCCGCAAGCAACAGCACAAGCAGTAATCTGGCGGTCAGGCGGTACATGGGATTTTCAATTCCAGCTTCTCGCCCCTTAGCATAGGGGAGTCGGGCGCGTCGCGCAAGCACTGCAGGTAACGGGGGTGATTAGTCAATACCGGATCGCCCGGGTCCGATTTCTTTGCCCAGACTGGAAACCCAACCCCGATTTACGGCACCATAGCGGCTATGACTACGATCGTCCTGCTTACTATTTCGAACATTTTCATGACTTTCGCCTGGTACGGCCACCTCAAGTTCCGGCAGGCGCCTTTGTTCAAAGTCATTCTCATTAGCTGGGGCATCGCCTTCTTCGAATACTGCTTTCAAGTCCCCGCCAACCGCATCGGATCTTACGAATTCACCGCGGTGCAGCTGAAGACCATTCAGGAAGTCATCACCCTCACCGTGTTCTCGGTCTTCTCGGTGCTGTACCTCGATCAGCAGATCAAGTGGAACTACATTCTGGGCTTTGTCCTGATCGTGGCGGCGGTGTTCGTAATTTTCAAAAAGTGGTAAGGGTTCTTGGAAAACCAAACCCTTGCGCTTGTCCCGAAGCCGGATTTATCGGCGAGGAATCTGCTCCTCTGCCGGCATCGAAACAGCAGATTCCTCGCGCCAAATGCCCGCGCTTCGAAACGACAATTCTCTTTTTTGGGGAGGCAAGTTACACGGTCGAATTCTCTGCGAGAATCCATAGCTCGCGGCGCAGCGAATGTATACTGCGGTGAAACTCGCGGCGATTCTTGCAAGATCGCCAGAAAAAGCTCGCCACAAAAAGATCACGCAAAAGGGGCGCACGCCAAATGAACGAGCCTGAGACGAACGAACCATCCCTGGACGCCATCATGCAGGTCGGCCTTGGATTCTGGGCCTCAAAGACCCTGTTGAGCGCCATCGAAATGGAAGTTTTTACCGAACTCGCGCAGCACCCCGAAGATCTGAATGCGCTGCAGGGGCGGTTAGGGCTGCATCCCCGGTCAGCGCGCGACTTTCTGGACACGCTGGTCGCGCTGGGCTTTCTGCGACGAGTCGACGGAAAGTATTCGAATACACCATCCACGGACAAATTTCTGGACAAACGCAAGCCTTCCTATATCGGCGGAATGCTGGAGATGGCGAATCGCCGGCTCTATCTTTTCTGGGGCAATCTCACAGCGGCGCTGCGCACGGGAGAATTGCAGAACGAGGCCAAGGGCGGCGGGCCTAATTTCTTTGGCGCGCTCTACGCCGACCCGGAGAACCTTAAGGGATTTCTGAAAGCGATGACGGGGATCAGCACAGGCGCGAATCGCCTGATCGCCAGCAAGTTTCCCTGGAAGAGGTACAAGACCGCGGTCGATGTCGGCACTGCCCAAGGGGATCTGATCGTACAAGTCGCGTTGGCCAACTCGCATATCTCAGGGTTCGGTTTCGATCTGGCTGAGGTGGCGCCAACCTTTGAGGAGTACGTGGCCGCCAACGGTCTGACCTCCCGGGTGGCGTTTCGCGCCGGCAGTTTCTTTGAACAAGACCTGCCCAAAGCGGATGTCGTCATGATGGGACACATCCTGCACGACTGGAATCTGCAGGAAAAGAAAATGCTCATCCGGAAAGGCTTCGAAGCGATTCCGGCGGGCGGCGCACTGATTGTCTACGACAGCATTATCGACGACGACCGCTCCAAAAATGTTTTCGGTCTGTTGATGAGCCTGAACATGCTGATCGAAACTCCCGGCGGCTTCGATTACACCGGCGCCGATTGCATAGCCTGGATGAAGGAAGCGGGCTTCCGCGAAACTCGTGTGGAACCCTTGCTCGGCCCGGACTCCATGGTCGTTGGCATCAAGTGAAGCCTCGGCTTCAAGGCTTAAATCACGAAGGGCACGAAGACACACCAAGGAAATCCTGGTTTAAGACTTTGTGAACTTTTGTATCCTTCGTGGTTCTAGCTTTTGGGTTCCCCCCAGTCCCTTGAGCGACTAAATTCCGCTGTGGTAGCATCCAAGCGTTTTGACAGGCTACCGGGCTTCAGTCTATAAGTTGCCTCTTCTTTGAGTCTCGAATGAGCCCCCCTCTTTCTCAAGGAGCGAACCCGTGAAGGTTTACGAAGGCGCGAATATCCGGAACGTTGCGGTAATTGGGCACGGACATGCCGGCAAGACATCGCTGGTATCTGCCATGCTGTACGCGGCGGGTGCCAACCAACGCCTGGGCCGCGTGGATGATGGCACCGCCCCGACCGATTACGACGAGGAAGAGATCGCGCGCAAGATGTCCATTTCCGCCAGCCTGGCCCATGTGGAGTGGGGCAAAACAAAGATCAACATCGTGGACACGCCCGGTTTCAACATGTTCGTGCATGAAGCCAAGCTGGTGCTGCCGGTGGTGGATGCTGCCATCGTGGTTGTTGACGGCGTTGCCGGGGTCGAAGTCGTTACCCAGCGGGTGTGGAACTACTGTGAAGAATTTCAAACGCCGCGCCTGATCGTGGCCAGCCGCATGGACCGTGATCGAGCCGACGCAGAGCGTGTTCTGGAATCCCTGACCAAAGCCTTCGGACGCTCCGTGATTCCTTTGGAGCTGCCGATTGGGAAAGAGAAAAACTTTCGTGGTGTAGTCGATCTGGTCACGCTGAAGGCCTACACCTACGAGCTGGGCGGAAACGGTAAGGGAAAAGAAATCGAGATTCCCGCCGACATGAAGGATGAAGTTCAGGCACAGCACGAAAAGCTGGTTGAACTTGTCGCCGAAGGAAACGATGCGCTGCTGGAAGAGTTCTTCGAAAAGGGAACCATCCCGGAAGAAGATCTGATCCCGGCGCTGCACAACGCCATTCGCGAGGACAAAATCTTCCCGGTAATTTTTGGCTCCGGCCTGGGCAATATCGGCGCGGATCGCGTTATGGATTTTATTGTCGACTACACGCCCGCCCCATCCGAGCATGAGTGGGTGCAGGGGGATCCTGCCTCCGCCAGCAATGGCGAGCCTCCGCGGCGGCATGAGACCGATGCAGAGCCGGTGTCACTCTATGTCTTCAAGACGGTTTCCGATCCGTTCGCGGGACGGATTTCCTATTTCAAAGTTTTTTCCGGCGTCCTGAAAAACGATGCTACCCTGCAAAACTTCAGCCGCGGCTCGCAGGAAAAGCTGGCCCACATCTCCGTTCTGCAGGGAAAAACCGCGGTGCCGGTGAATGAGCTGCACGCAGGCGATATTGGGGCCGTTGCCAAATTGAAAGACACGCTCACTGGCGACACTCTGGGCGACAAGTCTGCTCCGATTCAGTATCCGCGAGTCAAGCTGCCCGAGCCCGCCATCACCTTCGCCATCGAGCCCAAGAGCCGCGCGGACGAGGACAAACTGGGGCCGGGCATCCACAAACTCATGGAAGAAGACGCCATGTTGCGCTTCTTCCGCGATCCGCAGACCAAGGAATTTCTGATCGCAGGCACCGGCCAGCAGCACATTGAGGTCGTGGTCTCCAAGATGAAGAAGCGGTATCACACTGAGGTCGTGCTGAAAGCTCCCAAGGTGCCGTACCGAGAGACCATCCGCGGCAAAGCCGACGTTCAGGGCAAACACAAAAAGCAAACCGGCGGACACGGCCAGTACGGCGATTGCAAAATCAAGATGGAGCCCTTGCCGCGCGGAGCCGAGTTCGAATTCGTCAATGACATTTTCGGCGGCGCCATCCCGAAGAACTACATTCCTGCCATCGAAAAAGGAATCAAAGACGCTGCCGCCCGCGGCTATCTGGCCGGATTTCCCATGGTGGATTTCCGCGTGATCCTGTACGACGGGTCATATCACGACGTCGACTCGAATGACATGTCGTTCCAGATGGCTGGCCGCATCGCATTTCGGAAAGCCATGGAGCAAGCCAAGCCCACGCTGCTCGAACCCGTGATGGCGGTCGAGATCACGGTGCCCGACGATTTTGCCGGCGCCATCATGGGCGACCTGAACAGCCGCCGCGGACGCATCCAGGGTATGGACAACAAGGGCGGCAACACAGTTGTGAAAGCCGAAGTGCCCATGGCTGAAATGCTCACGTACGGTGTCGATCTCACGTCAATGACGCAGGGCCGCGGCAGCTTCAACATGGAAATGCATCACTACGACGCCGTGCCCGGCATGCTGCAGGAAAAGATCGTCGAGAAAGCCAGAGCCGCGCGTGGAGATGTGAAGGAAGAAGAAGAATAAGTGTGGGGCGGACACTCCTGTCCGCCGCTTTTGACTTTGACTTGTGTTTTTGACTTTGAGCTGCGCCGGCAACGCAAATCAAGAGCAAAGGCGGCGGACAGGAGTGTCCGCCCCACACATTCAAAAACTACCGACGCTTCAGTGACTCCAGCGCTTCCAGTGTCTTCGGCCAGTCCGATTTCAATAGCCGCGACAAACTCCGATCGGCAAGAAGTTTTCCACCCGTCTGGCATCGCGGACAGTAGTTGGTTTCGTTGTCTGCGTAGCGGATGCGCTGAATCTTCTCGCCACACCTGGGACACGGCTCACCGTAGCGCCCATGAACCGCCATCTCCTTGCGGAAAGCAGTGACTTTTTCGGGAAAGCCAGATTCTGCCTCGACGCGCAGCCGGTCAATCCAAAGCTTCAGCGTATCGCGTGTTGCGGAGAATAACCTTTCCCATTCCTGCGGTTGCAGTTTGTGGGTGAGGGTGATGGGCGAAAGTTGCGCAGCGTGCAGGATTTCATCCGAATAGGCGTTGCCGATGCCGCTGACGATGCGTGGATCGGTAAGTGCCCTCTTGAGCGTGCGATTTTCTACAGTAAGGGCGGCGCGAAACGAATTGAGATCGCTGGTGAAGACATCAATGCCTCCCGGATCTAAAGAACGTACGGCCTCCTCGCCCGCCAGAACCGATAACGACGCGCGGTGTTTTGTGCCAGCTTCGGTCAGGACCAGAGAGCCCGTGGGGAAATCAAAGGCTGCCAGACCTTTGCGGCCGGCCAGCTTTGCCTTGGGAGGCCGCCAATGCAGTCGGCCGGCAATCATCAGGTGCAGCACCAACCAGAGGTCGCCCTCTACTCCAATCGCAATTCGCTTTCCGATCCGCCGCAATTCTCGAACCATGCGACCTTCGACATCTGTAATTGGGGGTTGCACGGTGCGGAGGAGAAAAGGGCTGGCCAGCCGGACCTGCTCGATCGGCTGCCCGACGATGCGTGGTTCAAGGGCGGTAATGTAGGCGGCAATGTCCGGGAGCTCCGGCATGCTTCTAAGTGTCTCCAGCCCTAGTTCCCGGCGAAGGCATTGGCCACAGGCTCCTGGAAGAGATACCAGACGATCATCGTCCGGAGCATGACTCCCAGCCCTCCCCATGCCAGTCTTTCGAACCGAAAGAAAACTACTGCGCCGGAAACGCTGGGAACCAAGAGGATGATGCCGATCATTGCGGCCAGAATGGCCAGCCACCGGGCCCATCTTTGTAGCCGCCAGAGCCCGAACGCGATCACCGCGCCCAGTGCCGCCACCAGCAGAAACATGTAAGGGCCGGCAAGTCTCAGACTTCCGAGCAACTCGGCGCCCGCCGCCAGCGACACCAGTTCGGGACGGACGAGCATGGTGAGGCCAATCACCAACAAGTAAGCCGCAGCCAGAGCAAAAGCGGACGCCACCGCAGTCACCCCGGCAGGACGCTCGACCGTCATTTCTTAGGTTCTTCCGGCTTCTTTTGCGCCGTCGGCGGCAACAGGCCGCTCAGTCGCAGATACATGGCTGCAGCGCCGTAGTGATCGGACCAGCTCCCGGCGAGAGCCAGTGCGGCCCAGGCGCGTGGCCGGGTCTTGCCTGCGAAATCCTGAATAGAATCGCCGAGCTTTGCGTCTTGCGCTGCGGCCAGTGCGGTTCCGCAAAAATCGAACGAGGCTTTTACGGCGGCAACCAGCTGGCCCTTGGGAGAGGTCTCGGTCACCTCCTCGACCTTCGGCTGAGCGACGTCGCCCACCTTGGCGCAGAAGAAATAGTTTGATTCGGCAATGTGCGTCGCCAGATGGCCGAATGACATCTGCTCCGGCGTGGGCTTGAAACCAAATTTGTCAGCGGGCATTTCGTCGATGGCTGCGACGGTATTTTTCTCACGACCAGCCAGAGAGTCGCGCAGCACGTCGGTGACCGGATTCTTGGACTGCTGCGCGAAAGCCGCAGCAGAAAGCAGAAGTACAACAAGTGTAATTCTCATGGGTGCCTCCACAGAGCGGACTAAGCATAACCTAAACCGGTAGCGCCGGCGCTACACTGCGATTTCTGGGGTGGCTTCAAGCAAACTCCGCGTGTACGGATGTTGTGGCTGTTCCGTAATCTGCTGCGTGTCGCCTACCTCGACTATCTTTCCGCGGTACATCACCGCTATGCGAGTGGCGAGATAACGTACCACTGGCATGGAATGCGAGATGAAGAGATAGGTCAGGCCGAACTCACGCTGTAATTGGGTGAGCAAATTCACGATCTGCGCTCCCACGCTCACGTCGAGCGCCGACACCGGCTCATCGGCAACAATAAATTTAGGACGCAGCGCCAGGGCGCGGGCGATTCCGACCCGCTGCCGCTGTCCGCCACTGAACTCGTGCGGAAATCGCGGCAGTACCGACTGGTCAAGACCCACGGCACGAACCAACTCGGCAACGCGGGTCCGGCGCGCCGTCAAGCTTATCGACTCGTGGATCACCAGCGGCTCGCTGATGATGTCTTCTACATTCATGCGGGGATCAAGCGACCCGAAGGGATCTTGAAAGATGATCTGCATATCGCGCCGCAGGCGCCGCATCTCACCCTGACTGGCGGCAACCAGGTCGCGGCCAGCAAAATGAAGGCTGCCGGAAGTCGGCTCGATCAGCCGCAACACTAGGCGGCCCAGCGTGCTCTTTCCCGAACCCGACTCGCCCACCAGGCCCAGCGTTTCGCCGGCGTGAATGTCGAGGGACACATCATCGACGGCGCGAACTTCACCCGTGGCGCGAGCGCCGAACATCGACTCGCCCAAAGGGAAGACTTTCGTCAGATTGCGAATCTCGACGAGTGCCAAAGGTTTACACGTGCACTGCGGCCGGTCGGCTGGCAATCAACTGACGCAGCACAAACTGCAGAATGCCGCCGTTGGCGTAATATTGCGCCTCCTGCGGTGTGTCGATGCGCACCAGCGCGTTGAATTCTTTCTCCCCTGCACGAACTTTTACCTGCCGGCCGGGCGCAAATTTACGGACCAATTCCCTGACGCCAGAAATCTCAAAGATTTCTTCACCCGTGAGCCTCAGCGACTGCGCCGATTCTCCTGCCAGAAACTGCAGCGGCAAAATCCCCATACCCACCAGGTTAGAGCGGTGAATGCGTTCGTAGCTCTCCGCAATCACGGCTCGGACACCCAGTAGCAGTGGACCCTTGGCTGCCCAATCGCGGGAGGAGCCTGAACCGTATTCTTTTCCGGCCAGAATCACCAGCGGAACTTTCTCGGCGATGTATTTCTCGGACGCTTCGAAGATCGACATCTCCGCGCCATCCGGCAGGTGGCGGGTAAATCCACCTTCGAGGTTTGGAACCATTTTGTTACGCAATCGAACGTTGGCGAAAGTGCCCCGCACCATGACTTCGTGATTGCCCCGTCGCGATCCGTAGGAATTGAAATCAACCGGCTTCACGCCATGGTCGATCAAGTATTTGCCGGCTGGGCTGTCTTTCTTGATGGAACCGGCGGGCGAAATGTGATCGGTGGTAACGCTGTCGCCTAGGACGGCCAGCACACGCGCGCTCCGGATGTCCTCGATCGGCGCAGGCTCGAGCGTCATATCGTCGAAGTAAGGAGCGCGCCGAATATAGGTCGAGTCTTGTTCCCAGGCGTAGGTTTCGCCTTTGGGTACGGGCAGCCCGCGCCACTGTGCGTCGCCCTCGTAAACTTCGCCGTAGCTTTTGTTGAACATGTCGGAAGAAATCGACTGGCGAATCGTGTCTTCGACTTCACGCTGCGGCGGCCACAGGTCTGCGAGATAGACTTCCTGGCCATCTCTACTCTTGCCGATGGGATCTTTGCGTAGGTCCAGATCAATGCGTCCAGCCAGCGCGAAGGCCACCACCAACGGCGGCGACATCAAGTAATTCGCGCGGACCTCTGAGTTGATGCGTCCCTCGAAATTCCGATTGCCCGAGAGTACCGAAGCCACCACCAGATCTTTTTCGTCGATCGCTTCCGACACTTCCTTGGGCAAGGGCCCGGAGTTTCCAATACAGGTGGTGCATCCGTATCCCACAATATGGAATTTGATTTTCTCGAGGTAAGGCAGCAGTCCTGCTTTCTCAAGATAATCGCGGACGACCTTCGACCCGGGAGCGAGCGAAGTTTTCACCCACGGTGGGACGGTCAGTCCCTTCTCGACCGCCTTTTTCGCGACCAGGCCGGCCGCAACCATTACCGATGGATTCGAAGTGTTGGTGCAGGATGTAATCGCCGCAATTACGACACTGCCGTGTCGCAGCGACTTCTTCACGTCCGGCGCAACGTGCTCTTCAAATTTATGATTGTCGATGCCGATTGCGGAAGGACTGCCACCCTCCTGCTCCCAGCGATCCACCTGTTTGGGAACGCTGCCCGAAGCCGCGCTTCCGGAGGCAGTGACCGGAGGCGCTGCTACCTGCGCGGAGGCCTTTGGTTTAATCAGTGACGGCAGCGCGGCCCGGAAAGACTCGCCTGCCTGCGAGAGGGTCACCCGATCCTGCGGACGCTTGGGTCCGGCAAGACTCGACTCGACCGTGTTCAGATCGAGCGTAAGCAGTTCGGAATATTCAGCTTCGGGTGTCTTCTCGTCGTGGAACATGCCCTGCTCGCGGCAGTAGGCTTCGACCAGCGCGATCTGTTCTTCGGAACGACCGGTGAGCCGTAGGTAGGTAAGGCTCTCTTTGTCCACGGGAAAAATGCCGCAAGTCGCGCCGTACTCCGGCGACATATTGCCGATGGTGGCCCGATCGGCGAGTGAAAGCTCGGGCAATCCCGGCCCAAAATACTCTACGAATTTGCCTACCACGCCATGCTTGCGCAGCATCTCGGTGATGGTAAGAACAAGGTCAGTGGCAGTGGCGCCCTCGTGAAGTTTGCCGGTGAGTTTTACCCCCACAACTTGCGGAATCAGCATGGAAACAGGCTGTCCCAGCATCGCGGCTTCGGCTTCGATTCCGCCGACGCCCCAGCCCAGCACGCCCAGGCCGTTAATCATGGTGGTATGCGAATCGGTGCCGACCAGAGTATCGGGATAAGCGGTGCGTTTGCCCTTAGACTCCTGCACAAAAACCACGCGCGCCAGATATTCCAGATTCACCTGGTGAACGATTCCGGTATCGGGGGGCACGATGGCGAGATTGCGAAACGCGGTCTGTCCCCAGCGCAGGAAGGCATAGCGCTCCTTGTTGCGGATAAATTCGAGTTCGGCGTTGAGCTGGAAAGATTGCGGCGTTCCGAATTCGTCGACCTGTACCGAGTGATCGATCACCAATTCCGCCGGTTGCAGCGGATTGATCAAGCTAGGGTCGCCCGAAAGCTTCTTCATGGCGTCGCGCATGGCGGCAAGATCGACGACCGCGGGCACTCCGGTGAAGTCCTGCAGCAAAACGCGGCTGGGCGTGAAGGCAATTTCCTTGTCAAGTTTCGATTTGCCATTCCAGGCGGCCAGCGCCTTGATGTCCTCGGCGGTCACATTGCGGGAGTCCTCGGTGCGCAACAGATTCTCCAGCAGAATGCGCAGCGAGTAGGGAAGATGCCGGGTGGAAATGCCCTTGTCGTCTAAAGCTTTCAGACGGTAAATCTCATATTCCTTGCTGCCCACACGCAGAACGGAGCGGCTGCCGAAACTGTTCATAAGATGATTGCCTTCCTGCCTTCTAGTTTAATCCACTCCAGACTACGTAGGGGCGGGCGCCCTCGCCCAGCCGGGCAGTCTTTTTGCTTGCGCTGACTAGGCGAGCTGCGCTTGCCCGCCCAGATGAGGACGTCTGGCCTACGCGGATCTTGCCGCTTCCACCGCCCGCAACACTGCCTGCGCCTTGTTCATCGACTCTTCAAATTCCCGCGCGGGATCAGAATCCGCAACGATCCCTGCCCCCGCCTGCAGGAATGCTTTCTTGCCCTGCATCAGCATGGTGCGAATCGCAATGCATGAGTCCAGGTTGCCGGCAAAATCTGCGTATAAGACTGAGCCGCCGTAAACCCCGCGGCGCGTCGGTTCCAGCTCTTCGATAATCTGCATGGCCCGAACTTTCGGTGCGCCACTGAGTGTGCCGGCGGGGAAACACGCCGCAAACGCATCCAGCGCATCGAGATCGCCGCGCAGCTTGCCTTCGAGCGCGGACACAATGTGCATCACATGCGAATAGCGTTCCACGTACATCAGATCTTTCACTTTTACCGAACCGTATTCGCTCACGCGTCCCAGGTCATTGCGCCCCAGGTCGACCAGCATTACGTGCTCGGCGCGTTCTTTCTCATCGTGCAGCATCTGTTCCGCGAGGCGCTGATCTTCGGCTTCGTCGCGTCCGCGCGGATGCGTCCCTGCAATCGGACGATATTCCAGCTTGCTTGCGGTCACCCGCACCAGCATCTCCGGCGACGATCCCAGAACATGCGTGTCGCCCATGCGCAGGAAATATAAATAAGGGGAAGGATTCACTGTCCGCAAAGCGCGATACACGTCGAATGGCTCGACTGACGGAACAAAGTCCAGCCGCTGCGAAAGCACGACCTGGAAGATGTCTCCCGCGGCAATGTATTCCTTGGCTCGCTCGACTGAGTCGATGAAACGTTGCCGCTTTGTCCCCGCGTGTACTTTCAGTTTGCCCTTGGCTGAGCGCGCGGACTTGTGCCAGTGCGCCGGCCGCAATCCCCTGGCCAGCTTCTTTTCCAGGACCGCAATGTCCGCTGCGGCCCGGTCATAAGCCCGGCGCGGACTCTCGCGCGACACGTCGGCCGTGGCAATAATGTGGATCTGATGGCGCAGGTGATCGAAGGCCAGTAGCCGGTCGAAAAACATCAACACGCAGTCGGGCAGCGAGAGATCGTCCTTGGCATGCTCGCCGATATTTTCCAGTTGCCGCACCGCATCGTAGGCGAAGTAGCCGACTGCGCCGGCGGTAAACGGCGGCAAGCCGGGCACCGATGCGGGACGATGCCGGCGCAACAATTCCTTGATGACCTGAATGGCGCTGCCCTGCCGCTTCTCCTTTTTATTTCCGCGCTGCACCTCAATTTCGTTACCCCGCGCCCGTACCTGCATGTAGGGACGCGCTCCCAGAAACGTGTAGCGCCCGATCTGCTCGCCACGCTCCACCGACTCGAGCAGGAAGGCGTTCGGCTCATGCCCTGCGATGGCAAGAAAGGCGGAGACCGGCGTCAGCAAATCTGCCGCGACGGACTTCACAACCGGCACCAGCGTGGCCTCTCCGGCGAGCCGGGAGAATTCCTTATAGTCGGGACGAAGCGTGGGCGGGGTCATTTGGGCTCAGTCGTTCCGGGTTCAGTCATTCGGGATGCATTCATTATAGACAAGGCCTGTCCGGCCACTCCGGGGCAGAGCCTGTAAAATCAAACAGATGATATAGATGTAATGGAGGACGGGCGTCCTCGCCCGTCAGGCAACGGTCCGTGCTCGACGGGCGGGACGCCCGTCTTCCATTATTCAGTCCGATTGGGAACTCTTATGCCTGCAGTCTCCCGCCGTCCGCCGGGTCCACCGCCTCGTTTTCTGATCGGCAATCTTCCGTTGTTCAACGCCGATCCGCTGGCAATCTATTCGCGCTGGGCCCGCGAATTCGGCGACATCTTCTACTACCGCGCTGCCTGGATGGATGTCTATTTCCTGAACCATCCCAGCCTCATCGAATCGGCTCTGGTAGCGCAAGCGCAGAATCTCGCCAAGGACAAGGTGATTCAGAACAGCCGCTGGTTTCTAGGCGAGGGCCTGCTGACCAACGAAGGCTCGGGATGGCTGCGGCAGCGGCGTCTGTGCCAGCCTGCCTTCCACCGCGAACGCATGGCGTCGTACGGGCACACCATGTCCGCCTATGCCGAGGAGATGCTGTCCACGTGGCAGGACGGTGAGGCTCGCGATATCCATCAGGAAATGATGCAACTCACTATGCGCATCGTGGCCAAAGTTCTTTTCGGAGTGGAAGTAAAGGAAGACACGGAAAGAGTGGCGGCTGCACTTAACGCCCTGATGCGTCACACCTCTGGAGGCCGGATGATCATGCCGCCCGTCATGCGCCACGTCCCCATTCCGGCCCTGCTGCGAGTCAAACGGGCTGTCCGCGAGCTCGACGAGATTGTGAATCGCATCATTCGTGACCGCCGCGCCAGCGGAGAGGACACCGGCGACTTGCTGTCCATGCTGATGGCGGCTCGCGACGAGGATGGTAGCGGCATGACCGACCGCCAATTGCGCGATGAAGTCCTGACTTTCCTGCTGGCCGGGCATGAGACCACCGCAGTTTCTCTCTCCTGGACCTGGCATCTCCTGAGTCAGCATCCCGAAGTCGAGGTAAAGCTTCGTGCCGAGTTGGATGACGTTCTGGGCGGTCGTACACCACAACTGGAAGATCTACCTCGCTTGCCTTACACCGACAAAGTGGTGAAAGAATCCATGCGCCTGTATCCGCCGGCATGGAGCCTGGCCCGCACGGTGGCGAAGGAGATGGACCTTGGCGGCTACCGGCTGCCAGTTGGCGCAAATGTCGTAATGAGCCAGTGGATCCTGCACCGCGACCCCCGCTTCTTCGCGCAGCCGGAGCGCTTCGACCCCGGCCGCTGGACTCCCGACGCTATCCAGCAGCTCCCCAAGTTCGCCTACTTCCCCTTCGGCGGCGGCCCGCGCCTGTGCATCGGAGCTTCGTTCGCCATCATGGAGGCGAACCTGCTATTGGCTACGATTGCCCAGCGTTACCGGCTCCAGATGGTTCCCGGCCATCCGGTTGAGGCGTTGCCCAGCATTACTCTGCGCCCCCGGCACGGAATGAGGATGTCGATCTCCAGATGAACCGTCCCAGACCTAGCCCAGTCGGGAGTAACCAGCGAAAGGATTGACGGATGAGCCCAACCGTTGGAAGATGTCCAGTCAGCTCAAGTCTTTCCATGGGACAGTATGCGTATTAAGTTCTGGGGCGTGCGCGGATCGACGCCTACCCCCCAGGCCGACAACCTGCGCTATGGAGGCAACACCTCCTGCGTCGAAGTTCGCCTCGGCGATAGCCTGTACGTCTTCGACTGCGGCACGGGATTGCGCGCGCTCGGGCAGCAACTCCAGCGTGACTCCGAGGGCAAGGCGGTTCGCGCCCACATCTTCGTCTCTCATTTTCATTGGGACCACATCCAGGGCATTCCGTTTTTCGGTCCGCTTTACGACAACCCGGAAAACTGTTTCTCTTTCCACTCCTCCAGCCGCTTCCGCACTTTGAAAAGAGTCATGGAGGAACAGATGGCTGCTCCTTACTTCCCCGTCGATATGAGCGAAATGAAGGCCCAGCGTGGCTTCTACAACCTGGAACAAGGCCGAGTGCCGCTCGAGGATGTGATGGTCGAAACCATGTGGCTCAATCATCCCCAGGGATGCATGGGTTATCGCCTTGAGACCAAGGAAGGTGTGCTGGTCTACGCCACCGACAACGAGCCTGGCGACCCGCTCTTCGACAAAAGCGTACGCAAGCTGGCGGCTGGCGCCGATGTTCTGATCTACGACGCGCAGTACCTGCCGGAAGAATACGAAGCTCGCAAGCGCGGCTGGGGACACAGCCACTGGCGCGAAGCCATCAACGTTGTAATGGAAAGCGGTGCGAAGGAACTCATCCTCTTTCACCATGATCCCGATCACGACGATGCCTGCATCGACAAAGTGGTCGAGGAAGCCCGCAACCACTATCCCAAAGTGCGGGCGGCGGCGGAAGGACTGGAAATCAAGATTTAGTCGTCATCCTGAGCGGAGCAGAAAGTTCGCTTCGCGAACTTTCCGCACAGTCGAAGGACCCCTATAACCAGAACGAGCGCCGGCATCACGGGGGATTCCGGAGCTGGTGCAGGTAAAACCCAAAATAACAATCTGAACTCAGCTGATAGGGGTCCTTCGACTCGTCGGCATCGCCCGCGTGCGGGCGATCCTCCTCGCTCAGGATGACATTCTGGGAGAAACCACGTAGTTCGTGATGAACCTTTTGCATCAATCCGTAACTTGCCTCGCCGCCCTGCCACTGCATATACTTTGAACGTTTGCCCGCCCACTCCGGGATGTTTCTCCCCGGCGCCGGCCAGCATCTCATCGTCTGACCGCACCAACGGAGACCGCCATGGCATTGAAAACCATTTCCCTCGAACAGGAAATCAACCCTTGGGAGGCGCAAGCCGCCCGTTTCGACTTTGCCGCCCAGAAGTTGAACCTGGACGAGGGTTTAATGAAGGTCCTGCGGTATCCCACGCGCGAGATCATCCTGCACATTCCGGTCATGATGGACAACGGACACCTCGAAGTTTTCACGGGTTTCCGGGTGCAGCACTCGATTGCCCGCGGTCCCGCCAAGGGCGGGTTGCGCTACTCTCCCGACGTCACCCTCGACGAAGTCCGCGCCCTGGCCAGCTGGATGACCTGGAAGTGCGCGGTGGTCAACATTCCTTTCGGGGGTGCGAAAGGCGGGGTGATCTGCGATCCCCACAAGATGTCACAGGGCGAGCTCGAACGCATGACCCGCCGCTACACCGCGGAACTGATCGAGTTCATCGGTCCGGAAAAAGATGTGCCCGCCCCCGATGTCAACACCAACGAACAAACCATGGCGTGGATGATGGACACATATTCCATGCACATGCGGCAGACGGTGACTGCCGTCGTTACCGGCAAACCGATCAATATTGGCGGATCGCGCGGCCGCCGCGAAGCCACCGGCCGCGGCATCATGATCGTGTGTGACGAGGCGGTCAAGAAGCTTAATCTCAGTCCTGAGTCCACGCGCGTCATTGTGCAGGGTTTCGGCAACGTGGGATCGAACGCCGCCCGCCTGATGGCGGAAGCGGGCTACAAAGTGATCGGAATCGTCGAGGTCGATGGCGGCCTGGTCAACAAAGACGGCATCGACGTGGATGCGCTCTGGGAGTTTCGCCAGCGCAACGGCAGCATTCACGGATTTACCGGCGCCCTGGCTGAGGATCCGGCCGAACTGCTGGTCTCCGACTGCGAAATTCTTATTCCCGCTGCCACCGAGAATCAGATCACCAGCCGCAATGCCGATCGTGTGAAGTGCAAGATTCTCGCGGAAGGCGCGAACGGCCCCACCACGGCTACCGCTGATGACATTCTGGCCGACAAGGGCGTATTCGTGATCCCTGACATTCTTTGCAACGCGGGCGGCGTGACCACCTCTTATTTCGAATGGGTGCAGGATCGCCAGGGATATTTCTGGAAGGAGTCCGTGGTCAACGAGCAGCTCGAACACATCATGAAAGGCGCCTTTGAGGATGTGGTCCGCTTCTCCGAGACTCACGGCGTCAACAACCGCATCGCAGCTTACATGCTGGCCATTGATCGCGTTGCGTACACCATCCGTCAACGCGGCATCTACGCCTAGTCACGAACCGTGTGGGGCGGGCGCCCTCGCCCGCCGCTTTTGCTTTTGCCTTTGATCCATAGAACTCATCGCAATCCCCAACCCCAGACTCAACTTCAAAACCGGCGGGCGAGGGCGCCCGCTCCACACAATCCAGTCCTTCATGCTTTCCCCGGTTGACCCCTACGGGTCGAAGTGTCATTATGTTGCCCCGCTGGCCAGCCCGGAAGCGCCACAGCGCCCCCTGGGAAGCTTCCAAAGCCCTGTTGTGGCCGGCCCGAAACGAGAGAGGAAATCATGAGCAGACCGCATATCAGGCTGGGTACATGGACGATTACGCTCTGCATGTTTTTCGTGCTGGGCGGAATTTCCGCCATGGCTAAGCCTCAGACAACCACAACTGACGACCAAGCCGCGACCACCACAACGACTAAGAAGAAAAAGAAAAAGGCGACGTCGACCGATGCAGCCGCCTCGACCGATCAGACCGCCACCGGTACTTCGACGGCTACCCCGGCCACGAAATCGAAAAAGAGCAAGAAAGCTCCGGCCGATGCCGCGGCGGGTAGCACCGCTACCTCGACGACATCCAGCGACACGACGGCCAAGAAGACCACCAGCAAGAAGACGAAAAAAGCCACCGCGGCCGATGCCGCGCCTGCCAGTTCGGACACCTCTACGACCGCGACGACCACCGGCACCAAGAAAACCAGCAAGAGCAAGAAGACAGCCGCGGATTCAAGCGCTGCTCCGGCTGCTACGCCGGCGACCGCTCCCGATGCTGCGAGTACGACCCCAGCTACCGCGCCCGCTCCGGCTCCGGCCAAGAGCGCTCGCAACAGCAAGAAGGCGGCTGCGGATTCCACCGCTGCGTCGACGCCCCCAGCCTCTGAACCTGCTCCGGCCGCTCAGGCTGCTCCAGCGCCCGCTCCGGCCAGCTCGATGGCTGCACCTGCGAATGCAATGGCTCCGGCCAAGACCGCTCCGGCGAAGACTGCCAGCAAGACCACGGCGACTCCGGCGGCATCGGACACGCAAATCGCGTCGGCCAAATCGAGCGGCATGGTGTGGGTCAATACCGATAGCGGCGTCTACCACAAGGGTGGCCGCTGGTACGGTAAAACCAAAACTGGAAAATTCATGAGCGAGGCGGATGCCAAGGCCGCCGGTTACAAAGCGTCGGAAAAAGACTAAGGAGAAACTATGAAGACCAAGCTGATCATGCGAACTCTGTTCTCACTTTTCGCCATCGCGTTGCTGGCCACCTTGGCCACGGCGCAATCCGCCCCCGCCTCCAAAATGAGCAAGTCCAGTTCCGCCATGTCGGCTCCGGCGGACGCCGATCTGTTGGACATCAATTCCGCCACCAAGGAACAACTGGACGCACTGCCCGGTATCGGCGCGGCTTATTCGCAGAAGATTATCGACGGCCGTCCCTATGCGAAGAAGACGGACCTGACTCGCAAGAAGATTATTCCCGCAGCCACCTATGCCAAGATCAAGGACAAGATCATCGCCAAGCAAAAGTAGGTCTTCACAAAATCGAGCGCCAGGAGCTTCGGCTTCTGGCGCGATTTTTCAGCCGTTAGCATTCAGCAATCGGTATCAGGAGGCATTATGAGTTTTCTCGAAGATATGGCAGGCAAGGAAGTGAGCGGCATGCTGGCCAATAGCTCGAATCCGCTCGCATCCTCGGTCATGCAAATGATCAACAACCAGCCCGGCGGGCTTTCCGGGCTGCTGGCTCAATTTCACGAGAAGGGTTTCGGCGGCCTGGTTTCTTCCTGGGTAGGTACCGGGCAGAATCTCCCGATTTCCGCGGAGCAGCTCCAGAGTGTCTTAGGCAGCGAACAAGTAAAAGAACTCGCAGCCAAGGCAGGCATTTCGCCTGATGCCGTCAGCTCCCATCTGGCGCAGTTATTGCCCATGTTGGTCGACAAAATGACGCCCAACGGACAGGTTCCCCAGAGTTCTTCGTTGGTAGAAGAAGGAATGGGAATGCTGAAGAATCTGGGACTGGGCAAAACCGGTACCGACTCCTAAGCGAAAGACACACAAACGCTTTAACTACGAAGGGCACGAAGGTCCACGAAGGAAAGCCTAAGAGCGCAAGCCTTCGTGAACCCATTACGGTCGCTCATTGTCATTCCGAACCGATTTATCGGTGAGGAATCTGCTTTTCCCTCGAAACAGCAGATTCCTCGCGCGACCGCGCTTCGGAATGACAATTCCTGCAATGATTCAAACTGACCCCAGTACCTGTCCTTTTGCTTCATTGATTCCCTCTGCGGGGTGGAGGATAATGAGTTGCTGCCTGCCTTCTCCTTGCCTGCCGGCGGCCCGTGTCCGCGGTGAACCTGCCCAACTCCATTACGCTGACTCGCATCTTCAGCATTCCGCTGCTGATCTGGCTTCTCTCGACCAATCATTTTCACAACTTTAATGGCGAGCAGGAATTGCTGGCCTCGGCACTGTTCATCGCGGCTTCGATCACCGACGGAATTGACGGCTATCTCGCCCGCCGCCGCGGCCAGATCACGACCATGGGCATGCTGCTCGATCCCCTGGCTGACAAACTGCTGATTGCCGCTGCGTTCATCACTCTGGTGCAATACAACCCCAGCCTGGTGCCGGCCTGGGTAGCCGTGGTGATTATCGCGCGCGAATTTCTGGTGAGTGGTTTGCGTTCGATTGCCGCCTCGGAAGGTTTTACCATCGAAGCCAGCGAACTGGGTAAATTCAAAATGCTGGTGCAGATCGTTTCGGTGGTCGCAGTCATCCTCGACCACCAGTGGAAAGAGTGGCCGGTCGGGCCTTACATTTTTCCCGTTCACTGGATCGCGCTGGTGGCAATATGGTTCATGGTGTTTTTGTCGCTGACATCGGCTCTTGATTACTTTGTCGCGTTCTGGTCGAAGATCGACCGCCACGTGGTCAAGCGCCGCCGCCGCGCCTTCGTCCTCAGCCGGCGGAGGAAACGCGATGTGCCCGCTACCTGATGATCGGCCCTCCTCACACGTGATCGCACTCTCCGGCAACGCTCAGCCGGATGAATTTTCGTTCGAAGAACGCCAACTGCTGTTGCGACTTGCGCATGATGCCATTACCACGACCCTCGAGCAACGCGAGATCTCAACCGTTTCGCCGTCTGCGCACCTTTCCGAACCCCGCGGCGCCTTCACCACTCTTTATTACCGAGGCGCTCTGCGAGGCTGCGTCGGCTACGTGCTGCCTGTAACATCGCTGTATCGCACGGTGGCGGAGACGGCGCGCGGCGCCGCTTTCGACGATTCGCGCTTCGTGCCGGTAACTCTTGAGGAAGCACGCGAGCTGCAAGTCTCCCTCAGCGTTCTTTCGCCGCCTCAGCCCATTCAAGCCGACCAGGTTGAGGTGGGACGCCATGGCCTGCTGATCAGCCTCGGCCCCTACCGCGGATTGTTATTGCCGCAAGTGCCCGTCGAACACGGATGGGATCGCTCCACTTTTCTCGAGCAGACTTGCAGAAAGGCCGGCTTGCCGCTAACTGCCTGGCAATCCGGCGCCACAATAGAAGCCTTCACTGCGGAAATTTTCTCCGACCCAAAAATGTAGGCGCGAGCGCCCACGCTCGTGCGGCAGCGCCCGGGACATCGGCCGTTGTCATCCTGAGCGGAGCCAGAAGTTTCGCTTGCGAAACTTCGGCGGAGTCGAAGGACCCCTATAAGCGGTCATCAGTTTCGTCTCGTGGGACTTTCTGCGGCTTGCAACGGTAAAAACAAAACCTGGCCGTTTCCGCCGCTAGGCGTCCTTCGACTGCGTAGCCGCTTCGCTGCGCGAAGCAGCCACTCCGCTCAGGATGATAAGAAAATCGTCGACCAAAAAATCAGGGAGGCCGAAGCCTCCCTGAAACAGTTTCCCGCTGCGGGAAGATTACTGCGGATCGAGTTCCACGTGATCGCCGACGTGCACATCTTCGAGCGAGAACACGAGCATGCCGGTCGCTGTGGTCGGAGTGGTATTGATGACCACGATCTCTCCAATCGCGCGCCGCGGCATATCCGACACCTGAATCAAGCGTCCTTTGTTCTTGCTGAACATGTTGTGTCCTCCGATCGAGGGCGGATTTTTCAGTGTATCGTCGGTCGCGGATGCCTTGAAGGAAAGCGAATCAACCGGATCCTGCAGGTCCGCTTCGTAGGTGCGCACCGCGCGCAAGTAGTCGCCGACTTTCACTCCCTGATTGGCGCCAACGTTCATGTAGACTTTCGAGCCGTTGCCCAGCAGAAGGTCGAAATCCTTGGCCAGCACAATTCGCCCGCTGGCGCTGCCATTGCTCGGACGGAAGCGGTCGAACCTTTCCGGAAGGTGGTATGCAATCGGGGGCTTCTCCACGAAAGGCACCGCAATGTCTCCAGGAACGATGGTCTGGCAACTAAATTCGACGTGGGCTATAGCCATCTTGCCGCGCGTGTCCACGATGCGCACCCAGCCCAACTCAGAGTAAGGTTGGCCCATCGCTTTCAGCATGGAATGCTGGCCGGCAAATAACTCGTACCGGTTGGGGTCCACAAGTTCGCGCAGGATCTGAAACTTCTGACCCGTCTGGTAGCCCTGGCCTGCCAGGAAGATGGTGTCATTGGTGGCAAACTTGGTGGTGTTGGGACTTTCCAATCCGCCCGTCACGAAATTCGCATCCGGCATCAGTTCTTTGCTGACGAAGCCAGCGCAATAAATATCCGCATTGGTGGGAGTCTGGACGCGCTCAATCGGAAAAGTACCCGTCGTAATCTGGGTATTCTGAGGAGCAGCCTGGTCAGCCGAAGTGGGATCGGCTTGCTGCGCAGCTGCCGCCACCGTCAGGCACAGTAACAGCAACAGTCCTGTTTTCTTCATGTTACCTCCGAAATCGAGGCCGGTGCCCGGCCGGCTTTTTTCCGCTAACTCGCGCAAATGAAAGGGCTTTCAAGTCGCACAGTAACAAGGGGATAGGGGGTGGTCAAGGTTACGCTGGTGTTATTGGCGTTACGTTAAAAAGTTTGCCGTTGTTTCACGACGATAATCCGTTGTTGCATCTGCAATTACGCGCCTGTAATATCCCCAGTCGTTCTCCGATCATGAGTGCTGCCGCCAACAGCTTCGTCGCCCGCTTCCTGCCCCTGCGGCTTCCCCGGGTGTGCGTGGCTGTGACCGACTCCGATCCGGGCGCTCTGGTCGACAAAGCCGAGGCGCTGGTTCGGGATAACACCTTTCTGGAGTTCAGGTTAGACTATCTGCCCCGGCCCGCTCTCGCTCTCCCTAAAATCAAGCGTTTCATGGAGTACCATCCCCACGTCACGGCCATCGCCACCTGCCGGCGGACGGCCAGCGGGGGGAAATTCAAGGGATCTCTGCCGGCCCAGTTGGACATCCTGGGCAAAGCCAGCGCCTCGGGCTGCCAGTTGCTCGATATCGAGTTGCAAAGCGCTGCCAGGTGCAAGCCGGAACAGGTGCAGCGGCTGCGGACAAAATCCGCGTTGATCCTTTCCTACCACGATTTCCGGGCCACCAAGAATCTGGAACAGACCTTGGAAAAAATGGTGAAGATCCCCGCCGACTTTTACAAAATTGTCAGCACGGCCACGACCCTCTATGACAACGTGACCATGATGAAATTTCTGGAGAAGTTTGGCGACCGCCACTCTCTGGTCGGGCTGTGCATGGGCGAGCAAGGCATCATCAGCCGCCTCCTGGGCGTGCGGGCCGGAAGCGTTTTCACCTTCGCCGCCGTCAGTCCCGATGAGAAGACCGCGCCCGGCCAGACCACGGCCCAGGAGTTACGCAACACCTACCGCATTGAGCAGATGGACGCGGCCACCAGAATCTATGGCGTGGCCGGGGATCCCGTAGCGCACTCGCTCTCGCCTGTCATCATGAACGCGGCCCTGCGGCGGGAAAACGTGAACGGGGTTTATCTCGCGTTGCATGCCAAGACGCTCAAAGATCTGCTGAGTTGCGTCCGCGATATTCCGATTCACGGCCTCTCCATCACCATGCCGTACAAAGAGGCTATTCTCAAGCACCTCGATAACACGGATTCCCACACCACAAAAATCGGCGCATGCAACACCGTGGTGCGGGCCCAGGACGGGAAGCTTTACGGATTCAACACCGACACCGCTGGAGTGGTTCGGCCGCTCGAACAGCGCATCACTCTGGAAAAAGCTAAGATCCTGGTGCTGGGCGCGGGAGGCGCGGCTCGGGCCGCGGTTTTCGGACTCAAGGAACGCGGAGCCGAAGTCTACATTCTCAATCGCACCGCCGGCCCGGCGCAAAAGCTGGCCCACCAGGCCAGGGCGAGGATCGCCAAGCGCGCCGACCTGAAGAAGCTGGCCTTCGATGTCATCATCAATGCGACGCCGGTGGGCATGGGCAACACGCGCGAGTCCCCATTGCACGAGAACGAGATCAACGCTCGCTATGTTTTCGATATGATTTACGATCCCGCCGAAACGCGGCTCATGAAGCTGGCGAAAGAACGTGGCGCGGAAGTGATTCCGGGGATCGAGATGTTCGTCCAGCAGGCGGCCCGGCAATTCGAAATATGGACCGGCAAGCCCGCGCCCTGGGACGACATGTTGCGAGTCGTGACCCTGGCTCTGAATGAGCGCACCGCTGTGCGCCAAGCCGCCAAACCCTAAATGTGGGCCCACCTGGTTCTAACCAAGTAGCGCCGGCGTCCCGCCGGCTGTCCGGAGGGCGTCTCGCCCTCCGTTGTTGAAGTCCTCCCAGCCGAAAACATTGGCGGGCGTTGCCCGCCCGTCGGGCCGGCGGGACGCCGGCGCTACAAAAAAGCCGGCTCCCGAATCAGGAGCCGGCGCGGATCTGCTCTTAAGCTAGTAGGGTCTGAAGTCCTGCCAGTACGTCAGGTTCACTACGTCCTGCAACATCGGAGTGCCCGGAGGCAGTTTCGCAGGATCCGTGAACGCGGTGTCGAAGTAGTAGTTGCGGTTCGGCGCGCCATACACCAGGTTGCAGCATTTGAACGTGCCTGTGTTGTACTCCGCGTAATACAGACTGACCAGCGAGCCGCGATAGCTGAGTGTCACTCCGCCCCAGTTTTCGAGATAGCGCAGGAAGTTGTGCACGCCACCGTCGGTGCCGAAATCGGCGCCCGTGCCTGCGGGTTGCGGGAAGTTCATGTTCTTGCCCCCGGCAATCGCCAGCCGGTAGTAAGTAGTATTGGGGTTGCGGTTGTTCAGGTTCAACGAATTGATCATGCTATTGAGGTCCGACCAGCCGGTTCCCGGACTCGCCACAGTAGGCGGATTCGACAGCAACGTCACCGAGTCCGCGATCACCGCGGCCGCGGAGTGATTGATGTCCGTCGGTATCAAGGGATTGGCCCAGAAGGGATCGGCCGCGTTGGTGTTGTAGTCTCCGAAGACGTAAACCGGATTCTCGGAAGCGACTGTAAAGCCGCCCAGACCGGTGTCCGGACGTATCGGCAGGTTCCCCAGGGTGCCGTCGATCAGGCGTAAGACATGGCGCGCTCCAGTGACGACGTTCTGCCGGCCCCCGTTTAGACAATCGACGGTCTTGAAAGGGTTCCCTGCGGTAGCGACGCGCATGCCGTTTCCGACATCGGCCGCGCCCCAGGCGTCGAGAATGTTGTTCTCATCCACATCCTCGGGCGAGTAGCCATTGTAGGCCACAGGGTCCAGGACTCCGTCCGGAGTCCCAGTCGGCGACGCCGAGTTAATCACATCTTCGAAGCCGTATTCTCCCTGCGTGATGCCGCCATTATTCGGGTCCGGCAGCATGCCGCGACGGTCCGAGTAGAACACCAGGTAACCGTTCTGGGAGCTGTAGCTCACCGAGGTTCCGCCCGCGCCGATGGCTCCCAGCAGCCATCGATTCAGATTGCCTACGTCCAGTTCCACCGCATTCATGATCCCGTTTACATAGCACTGTGTTCCGGCCAAACCAGGATTCGTATCGCGGGGGAAGCCCTCGCGCGCATCGTAAAAGTTGATGGGATACCAGCTGTACTGCGAATTGCCGTTGACCACCGTGATGTCCGAGGGATTGTCCGCGGCAGTGATCTTTCCGTCTGCATTCCGGTCCGCCAACTGCTGGAATATCAGTATGGCCGTGGGATGCACGGCGTTCCCGCCCACTGTATTCGGGCTGGTCAAACCGCGCGCGAAGCCCATCTGCAGCCAGGCACGCGTCACTCCGACCCATGCTCCGGCGCCATTCAGATATTCAACCCGTAACCATCCGTCAATCAGCGGCCAGGGGTTTCCGGCGGTCGGGGTGCAAGCTCCCGTCGGGTGAACTGCTCCCGTCGGCACGCCCGGCCAATTCGCCTCAAAGCCTGAACCGGTTTTCGCCATCGCCCACGGAGTCACACCCACGCCGGTCACTGTGTCGGTGCGGCCACCGGCGCAGTTGTTGTCTAAATTGACATTATCCGGATCTCCGATCAACGCGGGCCGGTCCGGAACCAGGTCGGCTTGCGTGCTGGCCAGCAGAATACGAATATTGGCTTTGTTAAATTCGCGCGACGATCCCGTCGACGATGTCGGGGACTCGCCCAGCGGAGCTTTGCGGATGATTTGAATCTGTTGCGACGCTCCAGCCGCTCCTTGCACAAAGGGGAGCGACAATGGCTGTACTCCCAGCGAGGTCCCGTTTCCGATGAAACCTTTGAAGGTTTGCGTCGACGTGTTATCCCATGTGGTCACATTGGTCTGCACGCCGGCGGCTGGAATTCCGCCGCTCCAGCTGGCCATCGGAATCGTGAACTTCAGACAGTTCGCGTTGGCGGTAGGATTCGGCGGATCGCAACCTCCGGTTGCGTTGGGCACGTACACATCGCCCTGATACGCTCCACCATTGCTGTAGTTGTTCGCCAGCCGGTCGCGAATAATCTGGCCCACGGCTGTGGTCTTTGCGTCAAGAATGAGGGGCCCATTGTTCGCGGCCAGAAAAAGATTGCCGTTGGTATGCACCCGGCCCTGGAAAGCGAAGGGCGGGCCGGCGAAATAGCTGAGATCGCTGTCCGAGAAAACGCCAAATTGGAAAACCGGAATGAGCGCTACTTCCACGCCGCGGGTCATATTTACCGACGCGCCCCCTGGACGGTTCGCCACCACTTTCAGGGTCAGCGGAATAATCTCGGCGGTCAGGCCGGCGCTCGGTCCAGAACTAATCACGCTGGTGTGCGAAGCCGGGTTGCCGTTGGCGTCCGGCGTCCACAGAATCTGCTCCTGATAGGCCATGTTCGCGATCATCGCGTTGGTCGGCGTATTGTTGGCGAGAGCGTTGAGCTGCAGGGGAGTTGGCGACTGGGACTGCTGGTACAAGGCCGCCAGATTCGCGGTCAGCAATTCCATCCCGGATTCGGCGCCGTAGTAAGCCTGGTTGGTCTCCAGATCATTGCCGCCAACCTGGCCCGCACCTTGGACCATAAACAGAAGGCTTATCGCGATGCCGGACAACAGCGCGAGCACCAGCAGACTGGCGACAAGCGTAAATCCCCGTGATCGGCCCTTAGCCCTGCTCATAGTAATTCTCTCCTGAATCCTTTTCTCCTCGTTCGCAAGTTTCTCCATCAGTTGTACCGATCCTTGAAGGTCAGGCTCCGCGTGCTCACCGACGTGTTCAGCACCGTACTCCTCGACCGGTTGCCGTAGGAGTTGAGCGTCTGCCCCATCACCTGAATGTTGACCTTGGTGATCTGGCTGGGAGAGTAGGGGGCCAGCAGGGGGTTCGCGACGGAGGCGCAGCCTACCACCACGACGCCACCGCACGCGTCATAGGTGATGTTCATGCCAATGATGTTATCGGCGATCGGGGACGGCGCCTGTCCGTTGACCTGGCGCATTAGGCGCGGCGGCTGCCCGGTGGCGACTGCCGGAACTTCCGTAAAATAAGTGACCGCCCATATCCGGTTCGCGACTGGTGCGCCTCCGGCCACGATGTATTTGATGTTTCCCTTGGCTGCGCCCGTCTGGTTGATATTCAGCGGGTCTCCATTTGCGAACGCAACATTGGTGCTGCCGCCCGCACCCGGGGTGATTCCCGTAATCTCACCCACGGCGTACCCGGTGGCGTTGTTCAGCAGGATCAAATCGCCAACCTGAAGTCCTGTGGCAGACTGAATCGCGGGGAAGCCCGCCGGTGGAATCGCAGGAGGCGCGAAATTCACCAAATCTCCATTCGGATTCGCAACCGGAAACGTAGCGGTGTACTGATTCAGCGGGAAGGCGTAGTCCTCGTAGATGATTGTGATCGCGTCCGACGGCGCTCCCGTGGCAGTGATGATGGCCGGTCCGCCCAACTCCATGCCGTTCCCCGGCCCGGGGATGATGCCGAACATGTAGTTGGTTACCGCCGAACCACCAATGACTCCGGTGGGATAGGTATTGTTCGCCAGCCATGCTTTGACCGGGCTGACTGCGAAGAATGAGGGTGTTGCTCCCGCGCCATAAGGCAGAGACAGACCACCGGGCGGCAAACCCGAACCGGCCATGCTCACATCCTTCGCGATTAAATTCACTGAGGCGCGAACTGCCTGTTGCATTTCGGACGACTGCGTAACCAGGATGGTCGCATCCATGCCGTTCTTGAATAGCTGGGTGGTGGCGGCCAGAACGACCAGGCCTATAGCCATGGCCACGATCAACTCCACCAGACTGAAGCCGCCCGCGTGTTGTTCCCTGGATCGCATGTCTCTCCTCTTACCGATACGAAGAAATCAGGGCCTGCACCTGATAAGACTTCAACCAGCCCTGCGGCACCGGATAACGCACGGTGACGATAATCTGGCGAACGTTCGCATTGCCGGGCACATTGGTGATCTGAATCTGCCGGGTGAAATTCCCCAGGTTGACCAGAACGTCCGGCGGGGATGCGCCGGTGATCACTCCACTCTGACCTGGCAGCCGGATCGGGTTCGCGGGAACATCGTCGGCCGTGCCATCCAAACCATCGGGACCAGGATCCGTCATGGCAGTAAAGCCAGGTACGAAGATGCCGGTGCCAGCGCCTACGTTCTGAATCATGTCAAACGTGATCTGGCTGGTCTGCCGCGCCGTGAAAATGCTTTCCAGGGCTTCGGTCGCCTTTTGCCGGGCCACGCTGTCGAGCTGTACCGAGTTGGTATTGCCGATGGCCATGGCGAACGTGGCCAGCACCGCCAGCAGACCGATCATCAGCACCACGATGGCAATGAGGGTCTCGAGCAATGCGAAACCCTGCTGCCTGTTTTGCGCCGGTGCTTGATCTTGGTTGTCCTTCATGTTCGTCATCCTCACTGCTGAATCCATACCGGACCCCCGCTGTTGAGCAGGCGCCATCCCCGAATTCTGCCGGTCGCGCCATACAGGGTGACCGCACGCGAACTGTACAGATCTCCGTTCCGTGCGACGTACAAGATTCCGCTGTTCAGGTTTCCATTCACGTCGTGCGCTGATCCATCCGGCATGAACATGACCTGGTTCTTGATCGCCCCGGCTACACCCTGATCGAAATCGAGAGCAGCGCCTGCGATTCCGAACCCGTCCGGTACCGTGGCCGCGCTATTGGGCACTCCGGGAATCACCTGAAAGGAAAAGTCAATGGGCAAGGTCACGGCGGTGACTTGCACGGCCGCGGAGAGGGCTGTTCCGGCGTCCCAACGGAAGATCTGAATGCTCTGCGCGGTCGGCGCAACTGGGGTAAGAGCGCCGGCGGGGGCCGCGATGCCGTAGCACACGATATATTGCTTGCGTTCAGCGATCGCACGCTGCCGCGCTACTCGCAACGGCATCATTGCACTCTCGAAGGCCTGATTGGTCTTGCCGTCCTTAAGAACGGGCTGCAGCGCCATGAACCCGATTCCGCCCACGATCATCATCACGCATACCACGATCATCATTTCAAGCAGACTGAAGCCGTGGGCGCGGCACTTCCCATTTGAGCTCCGGTGCGAAAACTTCATTGTGTGATACCCCTTCATTGCCCGGCCCAGCCTCCACTTGCCGCCGATTCGGCGGAATATCTTGAAACCAGAACTGTCTTGGGAGAAAGTGGCCGGAAGCGGGGAACTCCCGTGCAGGCATCATCGTAGGATCAGTTGCTGCCCTCGTCAAAACACGAGAGTCATACACCGAAAGGGTTCTATATGTACCGGAGTAAGTAATCAGGCCTCTGGTTACGAAGGTCACGGAGGGGATGCGGCGGGGCGCCTGGAGGAATCTCTAAGGCTGCGAACCGGCGGAACGAACGTAACTGTTCACCAGGCTTCTCGTCGCCGGATGCGAGTTGTGATCCAGAAACTCAGAGCGAACTTGCGGCCACGCATCATATCTCGGGATGGGTAATTTTGCCGAATCGTCAACGCGCATCCCCGCGGCTTCCATGAGAGCGCGAACATCCATGCAGTAAACGACGCAGAGCGTCAGTATTTTGGCGATATGCCGGGGTAGCTTGCCCATGGCTTCGTAATCGGACAGCATGCCCAGGGCAATGCCATACTCACGGTCTCCCAGAATCTGCGCCGTCAGGCGGGTGAGGCGATGCGCCTCCCGGAAGGTCAGACCCGCGCGCCGACGCGAGCTTCGGAGCAACTCCGAAAAACTCATGTTCTCGTCCCGAGGATAAGGTGTGAAACGCGCCTCCGGATTCGTGGACCCCATATTGATGGACGCCAGATTCATTGACCCGTCTACGTGCTGCAACTTCAGTGGTCGGGGGGCGCGAAAATCCGTATCGACCAGGCCCAGGATGCGGGCCTCGGACAGCAATCGCAGCGGCCACCGTCCCCAGGGCGGGCGACTGGGCAGCAAGACGATTTGCCTGTCGTCCACCCATCTCAACTGGCTGCACGTCAAGCCATCGGGCAGTTCGACCAGCCATAAGAGATGACTCATGGAGATTGCATCCAGACCGCGAAGCCGTTGCGCGTAGTACCGATCGACGCGCACGATGTTTCCGGGCCGAAGCCTGCTGCAACCCACCGCATCGCTGCTTCCAATCTTGGCGAACAGGTACCGGCCTGGTTCGTTCCACTCTCCCCGGCGAGACCACTGCGCGGCGCTTTCATCACCAGGAGAAAGTTCCGATGGGAACGGATCGAAGCTGTCTTCCATCGGAGTAACCAGAATCGTACGCAGCGGGTGCAACCGGATTTGCAGTCGGGGAATCTGGCGCAGATCAAAACCAAAAATCTGCAACCAATCGACGAAGCGATATCCCGTGTTTTCGCTCAAAGCCGCAACCTGGCACACGTGTGGAGTAACGCCGATTTTCAGTTGGTAGAGGAAAGTTGCGGGAATGAAATAAGGCGATCCGCTTCCGTAACGTGTGCGAGTGGCCGCGGAAAGCTGAGTGATGGTGTGCCCATCCTGGTGCAGAATGTTCCTGATGCTCTCGACCCGAGCGTCCCATCCGTACTGCGGCTCAGCATCTTCGCCGGCTTCAATCCGGCGAAACGCGGGCCCTGCGCGAGGCCTCTCGAACACACGAACCGCCGCGGACGCATTCATTCATCGATACTAGCCTGACTCTTGGCTCTGTCAGCCGGGACAGGTGCTACCTCTCTTGGTGCCTCGCCGCCGGCGATCAGAAGACGGTGTGCCATGTGCCATGCCGGCAACTCGGTTGCGCTGTTGCCTGCACACGTCACAACTTTTCCAACTCTCGACAGAGCAATGTTGAATTCAGGCGCTTTCATTGTGAAATTTTCCCGCGAACCAGACGGATGATGCGCGCACCTCTTAGTGCGCAGTGCGCGACATCACAACCAGCAGGGAAGCCCCGATATTCAAGGCTCCCAGTAAGACGCCCCACAAAGCGTGTGGCCCCAGGGGATCGACCGGGCGGCCCAGTACTCGCCACAGGCGGGACGAATCCAGGGCCGCCCACAGCGAGACCAGCGCCCACACCGCCCAGCATGCTACCGGCAAATGTGACGGCTGCAGGTGCCGGGAAATTGATTCCGGACTAACCGCAAAGAACAGGACCCCGCACGGAACCAGAACCAGCAGGAGCGCCACCGCCAAAAACGCGGTTGCCGTCGCCCGCAGCCATAGCGATGCTCCCCTGGGAAAAAGCATGTTGAACCGGGCCGCCGTGAAGCTAGTAACCAGCATACGTTTCCGCAACTTCAAGGATGGGGGTGCGGCAGCTTCGTCGGTTTACCGACGAATCCCGGTTGAGGAAAGCCGAGTAGGTCTTTCTCTGCTGCTTTTGTCAGGATCGGCAAAAAACGGGGAAGCATTGCAGAATCGGCGTCGTGCCTGAGTTTGAAAGCCGCAGTCCTGCGAATGCCGGTTGTCGGTAGACCGACGAGCCGCGCCCTTTCATCGCGCGTTTTTCGAACATTTCGGATTTACTCCCGAGAAAAAAATATTGTGAATTTGGGTGGGCTCGATCCCACGGGAGGATTCTTCCGATGAAAAAGATTGCTCGTTTGATGCTCGCAACCCTGGTGCTTCTAAGCGCTGTATCGATCTCGTCTTTCGCCGATGGAGGGGCTCCGACACCTCTGTGCTCACCGGGCCATTGCGGCGGCAAGTAAGCGCCAAGCCTGGGAACGCTAAGTCCTGAATTACTTGTGGGCTGTCTGGTTTGCGAGTAGCCTTCCAGTGCGGCCCATGAACCTCTCTCACCTGGCGACGTCCGCTCTCTGGATCGCGCCCCTGGCGATGCAATGTGTAATTGCCGTGGTCATGGTGCGCCGCGGACTCGTTCGGCGATTCCCTTTCTTTTTCAGTTACTCCATTCTCCTGCCCGCGCGGGATACCACACTCTCTTTTCTACCGAATCCGGGGGACCGCTACGCCACAGTATTTTTTGGAGGGGAGGCGGCGGCGATTCTGTTGTCGTTCGGAGTAATTTTTGAAATCAGTTGGCATTTTGTCCGGCGCTATCCGTTCTTGAGGCTCTTTCTCCGGGTGCTGTGGATCTCCGCCATTGTCGCGGGGGCGGCGGCTTTGGCTCTTCTGTTCTGGACCAAGGGCCCGGCGGGAACGGACGTGGCTCTGGGGTGGATTACCCTCTCGGAACGTTCCGCGAGATTTCTGCAGGTTTGTCTGCTGATTGTGGCGATTGCCATGATGTCTCGCCTGGGACTTACCTGGCGCGATTATTCCGTCGGAATCG
Organism: Terriglobia bacterium; assembly: GCA_963822555.1. GTDB lineage: Bacteria > Acidobacteriota > Terriglobia > Terriglobales > Acidobacteriaceae > JAIQFF01. The sequence continues at coordinate 309,378 of CAWGHY010000001.1, read as the reverse complement.
CTGCCGGCTTCGGTGTGTATGCGGCCCTGGACCTGATCTTGCTTGAGCTCCGCGTCCACCTGAATGTCCTGAGTGACGGGGCCTTTGTGTTCCTGAGGTCCGCGGCATATAATCTCGGCGTCTTGATCTGGACCTTCTACTTCCTGCAACCCGGAGGCGGCGGGCCGGTCGACCGATTGCCTGGCAGCAACGTGGCGAAGTGGAATGAGGAACTAAGTAAGCACCTGGACAAATGGTATCGTCGATAACAATTCTGTTGGTTAGTGTTTTGGCTTTGTATCTGGCCTGGACGATCATGCGTCCGGGTCTGCCCCCAATCAAGAGTCTGGAAGACTGGGAAGCCAACAACCACGCGGTCGAGCCGGAATTGTTTCGGGTCCTGCTCGATCCCGCCGAGGAACGATATCTTCGCCAGTCCCTGCCCCCGCGTGAGTTCCGTCTTTTCCAAAGAAAGCGCATGGCTCTGGCCTTGCGCTGGCTGAACCTGGTCGGGGACAATGCGGCGATGCTGATGAAGCTGGGGCAACTGGCGCGGACAGAAGGCAATCCAAAGTTGGCCCAGGAGGCCGAGGATTTGATCCATGGGGCGCTTCGCCTTCGTGTAAACTTGATGCTGGCTGAGCCCTGCTTATGGTTGAAGTGGGTCTTTCCGGGTTGGTCGTGGGCGTTACCGGGACTCGAAATACCCTATCAGGAGTTGCTCACGTATCTCGGCCGGATTCGGCAACAACGGCAGTGGGACCTGACGGAAACAGTGATCGCGGGGTAAGGGGCGTTCCCAGTGCCGGTCGTTTGAACTTCTTTTTTTCCAGTTAAAAGTCTGGCGGTTGAAGGAGCGGGGAGAGCTTTTTTCTTTTAACCGGTATCCCAGCGGACCATGGAGAGCCATCCTTCATGAACCCGCCTGGCCCACGGTTGATACGGGAAGATCGCGGCCACTAACATGGACTCGGGTAAATGGATTCGGGAGTTGCGGGAAGAGCGATTTGTTAAGTCCAGCGACATCGAGCGCATCAGCCGGTCAATCGCCGATAGCAAAGGCAACGCTGATTTCTATGTTTCGCACTCCACTCTAGCGGATATCGAAACCGGCTCGGTCCCGAGTATTCACAAACTCTTCAGTCTGGCGGCTTGCCTCAAAGTGTCCCTGGAAGAGCTCCTGCTGGTTTTCGGAATCGACCTGAATGATGTGCGGCAGTATGCCGGCCAGGCGGAGTCGGGTCTGCCCCGGCTTCAGACTACCGAGGTTCGTGAACCTGGGTTAGCTGGATTCCGGGAGCCTGGATTCCGCTTTCAACTCAACTTCGACGCCGCCTTCAACAGTCACGAAACCAGCCTGCTCAAACTGAACCCGCAGGAATTGGCTACGCTTCCATCCGCCCTGCGAAAGCGTCTTGACCCCAGACGATATCGCTACGCCGTGGTGGGTTTGAAAGATGACACCATGGGCGAGCTGATTCCGCCCGGATCATTGGTCGAAGTGGATGTCATGCAGAATGCGGTTCAGGTATTTGACTGGAAAACTATTCGTGAACGTCCGGTTTATCTGGTTTGGCACACCGATGGACACAGCTGTTGCTGGTGCCAGTTGGAGGGAAAAGAACTAACCCTGCTACCCTACCCGCTCTCGCGCCAGTCGGTGCGGCGTTTCAAGGTGCCGCGCGAGGCCTCGGTGATCGGCCGCGTGATCAACGCCTGGCTTCCCTTCGAGCAACTGCCGAACGGCGCGCCGGCTCACTAGGAGTGCGGCCCTCGCGCTTCCTTGCTCACCACTTCCAGTGCGATCGCGACATTCAAGAAGAAGAGTTCGGTTGAGGTGGCGAGCGCGCTGATGGGGACCGTCGCGCGGTAAGCCTGCAATGACCTCCAGGTTTTCAGCACGGTGAAGAGCTCGCCACGGGTGTAGCGGATATATTCCTGCAGCTGAATTACGTACTCCGCCAATCGCGCAGTCAACAGGCGGTGAAAAACCTGCTCATGGCAAGCCCGCAGCGCCCCATCCGCCGCCTGAACTCCTCGCTGATGAGAAAGTTCGGGATGCAGATAAATTCCGCTGTTGCAATCCCTCAGTGACGCCAGGTAAATCATTCGGGTCAGATCGTTGGGCAAAGTCTCCAGGACCGCCTCGCGGACATAGTCAGCCAGAGCGCCAGTGCCGGATGTGCGATTGAAAACGTTTGCAGCCGGTTGGGTCAGTTCGGGAGGTAAAAATTCAGAGGACGTCCTCGTGTCCAAACGTTGCTGCTCAGGCGAAAGAGCCATTCAAGTTATCCGACGGCAAGAGAGGCAGTGAACCCGGTTCGCAAGCCTGACCAGACCTGTCACAAATCGATTGCGGTCCGTCGGGTCAGTGCCAGCGACCACGCTTACCCGACAATTGTACTCCGGCGGCTCAAGGTTTCAAGCTTTAGATAAGGTTCTCGCCGCAGTTTTTTTGCCGACCCGACTCACGGTCACAAACGTTGTGGCTTACAAATGTACGTGCGGACTCTGTCCCGGATTCTTGCGAGGCGGCGGCGGGGCTTTGACGACTTTGATTTCAAACTGTACCGGCAGTTTCTTGGGAGGATAGCAGGCGGCATTGTCGCAAGCCTGATATTTCAGCTCTCCCCGAATCATGTACTTTGCTGGGATCACCTCAGCCAAGGGACGGACCTCAACCACGACCGGGAATTCTCCCGTGTAGACGCTCACCTTGTCCTCTGGGGCAAAGGCAAAACTCATCTCGGAACCCGCGGGATAGGTTACTTTTCCGATGATAATGTCGGTGGGGGTGCTGAGTTTGAGTGCGGTCGGTATAAGAAATTCAGACTTGGGCTGGTTGGAATTTACGTGGAAGCCTGGGCTGACGCGAAAGCGAAGATTCACCGGGTTCGAACGCCCCCGAGTCACGGGAACGACGGGCACGGGCGCCATCGAAACCGACGGGACTTTTCTTCCTGGAATATCTTGGTTGGCAAACTGATCGGCGGAAGGAGCAACAGGATTTTCCTGTCCGGCCGCCAGTGCGGCCAGCATGATCAATCCAGGCGCGAAGTGTCGCAATGCGAGCATCAGCAGATGTTAGGAGGGTTCGGAGTGGCGCGCTACGTTACTTTTGCGCCTGTACGGCTTGGCCCTCGGCCAGCGCCTTCTTGATACTGTCCTCAATTTCGCCCCGGCCTTTCAGCCCGAATACTTTGTCGACCACTTTGCCATCGCGCCCAATATAAAAGGTGGCAGGCAGAAACTGTACACCGCCATAGGCGTTTCCCACTTCCTCTTTTCCTACCAGGATGGGATAGTTCACACCCAAATCGTGCGCGAACTCTCCGATCTCTTTGGGACTGGCGTCATCCATGGCGACGCCGACGATTTGTAATCCCTGGGGCCCATACTGCTTCTGCAGCTCGGCGAACCAAGGCATCTCGATCTTGCAAGGCTGGCACCATGTAGCCCAGAAATTCAGCAGCACGCCTTTGCCCCGAAAATCCGAAAGACGAACCGTTTTACCGTCGAGCGATTCCAGGGTGAAGTCGGGGGCCGTCTGACCATTCATGCTGGGACCAACGCTCGCCGCCTGACCCGAGTTTCGCCGTGCCATCTGAAATCCAAAGACGATCATGACGGTCACCACCATGGCGACCACGATAATGACAACTGGATCGCGTTTCACGACAAACTCCCCTTCGAGTGCGAATTGGAATGCAAATTAAAGTGCAAAGCGATTCAGAAACGACAAATAGTTGGAGATGATGGTGAAGCGCCCGAACACCAGCAGCAGGCCGAGCACGATCAGCAAACCTCCGCTGGCCACTTCCAGCGCATGCATGTGCATGCGAAACCGTTTGTAGAACTTCAAAAAGCGTTCGATGCCCAGCGACGTCAGCAGGAAAGGCACCGCCAATCCCATGGAGTAAACCCCCAGCAGCAGGATTCCCTTAGCGACTGAATCCTGGGTTGCGGCGAATCCAAGAATGACCGCGAGGATCGGGCCCACGCAGGGCGTCCAGCCAAAAGCAAAAGCAAAGCCGATCAGAAAAGCTCCCCAGGGTGTGCTGCCACCCTTCACGCTATGCAGGCGAGCGTCGGTGTACAGCGCTTTGATCTTGAACAGTCCGGTTAAATGCAATCCGAACAAAATGATGATTACGCCACCGACCTGCGCGAGTACCGACTTGTAACGCGCCACCAATTGCCCGACCTCGGTCGAGATTGCACCCAGCGAAATGAAAACCACGCTGAAGCCCAGAATGAAGCCGATGGAATTCAGCATGACTCTGCCCAGAAGGCGGGATTCCTGGACCTTCAGTTCCTCGACGCCGGCACCCGATATCAGTGAAATGTAGCCTGGCACCAAAGGCAGCACACAGGGCGAGAGGAACGAAACCAGCCCCGCCAGGAACGCCGCAATGGGAAGAGGAAGAGTAGACATCGGGATTTATTGTACCTTCTGCAACGAGTGAGCCCTAGTGAATCCGCGTACACCAAAGACCGCGTGAGGACACCCGAGGGCTCCGTCTCCACGTGGCCCTCGCCAAGGCCTGTCACAGAAGATGCGCGGGGAATAGCAAGGTTGCAGCTATTTGCTCTTGCTTGCAGGCGGCGCTGCGGCGGGCGGCTCTACCTCGGCCGGCGGAGAAGCCACCGCCTTGCGAAGAAATCCCGGCGGGATCGCCGCCGTCAAGACGGTACGATCGTCGTGTTGCTGCACTTTCAATCCGTCGAAAAAAGCTTTCACATCGGGATCGCTGCCCTGCGAAGACACCGTTCCCTCAGCGGTGTGGAAGAGCTGCAGAAACGTTCCCACCTGTTCGGTCAAGCGTTGGGCGTCGTCTTTGCTGCCGGTGAAGGCCTCGGCCCGGAAATGCACCCGCCCCAGATAACGGGCGGAAGCCACGACCGTCGCCGGGTTGGTGAACAAAAACGACAACGCATTCCGGCTGGGTAAGCTGGCCACGGGATCCACCCGGAAGATGGCCCACCCCAGACTGGCGATTGGAACGTATTTGTAATAACGGCGCAGCAAGGCTGGTCCGCCAAAAGGAGAAGCCACCTTGCGCGACCGGTCAATGATTCCGCGGATCACCAGGGGATCGTCGTGGTTCGACGCCGCCACGGTGTCGAAACCAAGAATTGCTACCCGCAAAGTGCGGCCTTCGAGTGGAATATTGTAAATATCCACCGAGCGGTAATTCTCCACCGAACCAGAGATCTTGCCTAGATATGCGCGCAGCCGCTCGCCTTCAATCCTGCCCACAAATACTTCGGAGAAGCGCGGCTGATCGGGATTCGCCGGGTTGGGATTTTTTTTGACCGCGGGATAATGAATGGCGAAGGCGGCCTGATCCAGATCGCGTTCAAACTGAAACCCGGTCGCCTGGATGAACTGCTCGTACTCTGGCTCATGAGGCACGTCCGGAATCTGTCCGGCGATATTGGCGCGCCGTATCCACTTAAGATTGACGTAAAAATAGCCGTCCGCTCCCGGGAGCAAGCGAGCCGGTTCGGGCGGGGCATGCTTGCGCAGGACGACGGCCAGGGCGATGGCGGCGATGACCAGTAGCACGCCAAAGAAAATGGGGAGTCTACGTCGTATGCGCATGAAATATGACCATTCGCCGCGCCATATTCCAACCGCGCCAACGAGGTCAGGGAGAGGTAATCATAACACTCGGCCATGTGGGGCGGACACTGTCCGCCGCCGGTCGTGGTGCAGTTTGCGCAAAAACGCTCTCCTTGTCATTCCGAAGCCAGCCTTATCGGCGAGGAATCTGCTTGCCGCCAGCAGCAAACCAGCAGATTCCTCGCGCGACAACCGCGCTTCGGAATGACAATCCTTTGAGGATTTTCAAACTGCACCACTACCCCGCTGCCTTTGCATTTGATTTGCTTTTCGTGGATTGAAATCTGAGCGCCGCGCCATCCAAACTCCAGATCAAGTTCAACAGCGGCGGACAAGTGTGTCCGCCCCACAAGGTCACTGCAGTTTGGCGTACTCGGCCTTGGCATCTTTCAGGATAGGAACATCGGTGTCGGCATCTTTCCACGCCGCGAAGAAGTCCTGATAAGCCGATTTGGCTTTTGCTTTGTCTTCCTGTAATGCATATGCCCGTCCCAGCCCCAGGCGGGCGAGAGTAAAGAGCGGACTGTTCGGGGCAACGCCGTGGTGGTCCAGAATCTTCTGATACTCGACGGCGGCCTTCGCTCCATCGTGAAGTCGCAGATAGGCTTCGCCGCGCACATACATCGGCCAATAAAGCGCACCATTCGGGGGCGAGCCAAACTCGTACGGAACCGTAACCTCCAAAGTTTGAACCGCCTGCGCTGCCTGGCCCGCTCTTATCTGGTTCGTCGCCCGAGCTACCGGCAACCAGACCGCATTCAACAAGGTGTCCGTAGGAAATTCCTTGGCCATCGTTTCAATCAGTTTCTGTGATCCGCTGGCATCGCCGGCCCGGGCAAGGGCGTCGGCAGCAAATGCGCGGGCGTCGCGATCACTCGAAGCAGACAGCGCCTGCGCCACTTTCTGGCGCGCGAGAGCCTCATTTCCAACCTCAGCCTCGCAAAGCGAGTCGATCAGGCGAATCTGGGCGGACAACTCCTTAAGATCGGAAGTTTGGGCCGACCTGAAGCTCTGAGCAAAAGTTTCCCGGGCAGTCTGTATCTTGCCCTGGGCGCATTGCCCCTGGGCCACGATGAAGAGCATGATCGGTTCCACCGAAGGACCTTTTGCCATCTCAACCGCGTGCTGCATACCCGCCTTGTCGCCGCGGTCGAACGCCATGGTGTAGAGCGAAAACGCGTCGCTGGGAGCCCCTAATCCTTGCGCAGCGGCGTGGTCCATGACCGCCTTGGCCTCGTCGTAACGACCGAGGGATTCGTAGGCATCGGAAAGATTTGAATATGCGAAATTGTCCTTCGGGTTGAGCCGCATGGCTTCGCTGGCATTGAGCAGAGATTTTTCCGGCTGTCCGGTCGACTCGTAAAGCAAAGCCAGGTTGTCCCATGGAACCGAGTCGCGGGGATAGGTCTGCTTCCACTGTTCGTAAATCGCGGCAGCTTTATCGGTCTCCCGGGTGACCTCGCTGTAGTAGTGGGCAGAAATATAAAACTTTTCGCGTTCGCTGGCCCGATCCTTAAGTTCGAATGCCTTGCTCAGGTTTTGCAGTTGCTGATTGGTTTGCGACAAGTTACCGTCGGCCACACCCAGCGTGGCATACGCCATGGCAAAGTTCGGATCCAGCTCGATGGCACGTTTCAAATGCGGGACGGCTTTCTCGTCGTCCAGCTTCTGGTGCTCAGCTTGGCCTAAGGTAAAGGCCTGCAGGGCCTCTAGCGAAGACGTGGTCGCTTGTTCCAGCGGGGTTGCGAACTTCTGCACTGAGCCAATGGACTCGCCCAGTTTCTGCCGCAAATCCGACGCCGCCTTGTCGAGCGATTTCAACACCTGCTCTTTGCTCTCGGCCTCCACTTGCGCTCGGCCCAGTGAGTCGCCGGTTTGCGCGTTTACCGCGTTCAGGTCGATCACGTAATGGCTCCCCAGTCCTGAAATGGAGCCGGTCAGCATCGCTTTCACGCCTTCACGTACACAGATCTCCCGGGCCACATCGCTGGTTATCCGCTCGTCGGGAGAGCGTCCCATGAAACGCAGCGCTTCCCGAATCCGCGATTGCGGCAGCACATTCAGATAGGGCGACTGCTCCAGTTGCACCGCCAGCGCCTGCTTCAGAGTTCCGTCGAAGACGCTGTCGCCGGTCGTATTGACAAAGTCGGCCAGCAGGATCGAATCCTTTTCGGTGAGCGTATGCGAGCGCCGCGAGTAAAAGAAAAATCCCCCGGCAATCGCAACCAGCAGCGCGACCAGCGGCGCGACCAGCTTCCACCGGTTTCGCGCCGGCGTGCCCGCGACCGCGGATATGTGAGACGTCTGCGCCTGAACTTGAGCAGAAGACGAGACCTGCGGCACCGCCGCCGAAGATCCCGAAGGCGGCGCGGCTGCGACTCGCGAAGAAGAAGAAGGAGGAGGAGAAGCCGGAGGATCCTGCACCGCTGGAATGCTGCCCGAGCTGGCGGCCGCGACCGCGCGCCCCGTGTCCGTGTCGCGCTTCAAGCGCTGCAGGTCGGAACGCATGTCGGCGGCGTGCTGGTAACGCAAATTGCGGTCCTTCTCCAGCGACTTGCTGACAATGCGCTCCATCTCGGAAGGCAGATCAGGATTCAGCCGGATGGGAGGTGTGGGCAGCCGTTCCAGAATTGCGTTGAAGATCAGGGCCGATGTGTCCCCGCGAAAAGGCAAAGTTCCGGTCGACATCTCATAGAGCACGGCGCCGAAGGAAAACAGATCGCTGCGTGCGTCGAGCTCTTTGCCCTTGGCCTGCTCGGGAGACATGTAAGCCACGGTCCCCATGGTCGATCCGGGACTGGTGAGGTGGTCTTCACTCATCGCTGTGGGCTGAGAAAGTACGCCGGCCGCGTCCACGCTGCCGCTGCCGATCGCTGTCACTTTGGCCAAGCCGAAGTCCAGCACCTTGGCATGACCGCGCTCGGTCACAAAAATGTTGGCGGGCTTGATGTCGCGATGAATGATTCCCTTGGCGTGAGCGGCGTCGAGCGCATCGGCAATCTCGATTGCCAGCGCCAGCAGCGTATCCAGTTCGAGTGGGCGCCCGGCGATCATGTGCTTCAAGGTCACGCCATCGAGATACTCCATGGCGATAAACGCCTTGCCGTTCTCCTCCCCAATGTCGTAAATGGTGCAGATGTTGGGATGGTTTAACGCCGAAGCCGCCTGCGCTTCACGCTGAAAGCGTCCTAGGGCCTGGGCATTCTTGGCCACTTCATCGGGCAGAAACTTGAGCGCAACAAACCGGTGCAGGCGAGTGTCTTCCGCCTTGTAGACCACACCCATCCCCCCGCCGCCCAGTTTGTCGACAATGCGGTAATGCGAAATGGTTTGCCCGATCATTTTTGCCTAAACAATAAAGAGGATGCCATGTTAGGTAAGCCGGAGTCGCAAGTCAACGCGCCAGCGATGTAGCGTGTAATCGTCTGATTGCAACACTTATCGGGCCCGTTATAATCACGCCGATGGCCAGCGACCCCTTTATCTCGTGGTCGAACCGGACCGTGCTTCGCCCGGGCCGCGAAGAGCCTTACCTGTCGATCCAGGATATCGTGGTTTTCGTCCGCGATCTGGAGGTGAGCAAGCGATTCTACCTGGAACAATTGGGCTTCGAACTCATCACAGAACAGCGCCTTCCCACCGGCGAACGCTGGATCGAAGTGGCGCCTCCCGACGGTAGCGCAAATCTCGCGCTGGTGGAACCAAAGCCCGACGCGCCGGAATACAAACTGATTGGCGGCTACCGCTGGGTCCTGTTCATGACTGAAGATGTCGACGCCAAGTACAAAGAATGGAGCGAACGCGGGGTTCGTTTCACAACGGCTCCGGAGACACCGGGATGGGGCGGCACCTACGCGCGTTTCGAGGATCCGGACGGGAATGCGTTTGGCCTGGAGGGCTTCGATGAGGTAAGGCAAAACCTGGAGTTGCGCCGGCAGGCGCACGCCGAAAAACTCGAAGCCGAACGCCGCACCGCCCATGAAATGGAAATCGCACGGCAAGTGCAGGCGCGGTTATTTCCGCAGATTCAGCCGGAGATGAGAACGGTCGAGTATGCGGGTATGTGCTTGCAGGCGCGCCAGGTGGGCGGGGATTATTTCGATTTCCTCAATCTTGGGCCGCAGCGGCTGGGGTTGATCATCGGCGATGTTTCCGGCAAGGGGATCGCTGCCGCTCTGCTGATGGCGAACCTGCAGGCCAGCCTGCGCAGCCAGTCGGCGCTGGCTTTCGATCAGCCCGAGGCGTTGCTCCGGTCAGTGAACCGCCTGTTCTATGACAACACCGGCGACAGTGCCTATGCCTCGCTTTTCTTTGCCGATTACGACGAGGCGGCGGGGCGGCTGCGCTATGTCAATTGCGGCCATTTGTGTGGCCTTCTGGTAAGAGGCGACGGCAGGGTGGATCGGCTCGCGTCCACCAGCACGCTGCTCGGAATGTTCAAAGAGTGGAATTGCTCCATGCAGGAGCAGGAGCTTTTTCCCGGCGACGTGCTTGCGCTTTACACCGATGGCATCACCGAAGCCTGTAACGAGCAAGGAGAGGAGTTTGGCGAGCGCTGCCTGATTGAATCGCTTCAGCAACATCGGGATCTGCCGTGCCATGCTTTGTTGACCGCAATCGTGGATCGGGTCCGGCGCTTCAGTTTTCAGGAACAATCCGACGACATCACGGCAATCGTCGCGAAGTTCAAGGCTGTTAGCTGACCACCGTCCTTCATGGTCCACCCCTACTTCGAGGCACCGAAATGATGATGGTTGCAGACGCGCTGATTGGCACCTGGCGACTGCTGGAGCTGGCCGATCTTAATAAGGATGGCAAGTGGCAGCATCGGTTCGGTGAACGGCCACGGGGGTACTTCGTTTACGACATAACCGGGCACGTGCACATTCAGATCATGAAGGTTCCGCCGCTGGCGCCTTTTCCGGAAGCGAAACTTAACGACGGCAACTTGCCCACACCCGAGCATGCCATCGCCGCTTACACCGCCTATGTCGCATATTTTGGCACCTACACCGTAGACGCAGCGGCACGTGTGGTGACACATCATGTCGAGGGCAGCCTGGCGCCGGATTTCACCGGCACTGACCAGCCGCGTCCCTTCAAACTCGAAGGCGACCGCCTGGAGATCGGGGATGGCAAGACTTGGCGCCGGGTGCTGGAACGTGTGCGCTGATCCGCGGAGTAGTCCTTTCCGCCGAGCGTCATGCGACGTAACACGGCCATTACTCGGATTGAACGGATCTTCGTAGCGATCTCGAATCGAAAGGATGGCAATGGGCCGATGATTTTTGGAACTCATGTGGTCATCTACAGTAAAGACGCAGAGGCGGACCGCGCATTTTTCCGGGACGTTCTCGGCTTCAAAAACGTGGATGCGGGTCACGGATGGCTGATCTTTGCCTTGCCGCCCGCAGAAGCCGCGTTCCACCCATCAGACGGGGATGCTCATGAAGTCTATTTCATGTGCGGCGATCTGAAGGCTGAAATGGCTTCGCTTGCGAACAGGGGCGTCAGTTTCTCTGAGGTTCAGGAAGCACGATGGGGTTCGATTACAAAAATGCGGCTGCCAGGCGGTGGTCAAGCCGGCCTCTATCAGCCCAAACATCCTACGGCCTTGATCTGAAATGACGCGCTCAAAACCCAGTCACTGAAAAGCTACACCCCAAACCTTCTCCGGTAGGCGCTGGGGGAGGCGCCGGTATGGCGCTGGAAGAGCTGCCGGAAATAGGCGACATCCTGATAGCCGACCGCGTCGCTGATCTCCTGCATGGTGCGATGGTCGCTCTCCAGCAGGCGCTTGGCGGCGGCGATGCGCAGCTTCTGTAAATAGATCAGCGGGCTGTCTCCGGTGGCTTGCTTGAAGCGGCGCACGAAGTTGCGCAGGCTCATGCCGACGCGCCGGGCCGGAGCTTCCAGGGGAAAGGTCAGGTGAAAATTCTGGTGCAGCCACTCCTGCGCGCTGGAGATGCTCTCATCCGAGTGCTCGGTCTTCAAAGGAACGATAGCGAATCCGGCCTGCCATGCCCGCGGCGTTTCGATCAGCATGGCTTTGGCGCTTTGCATGGCGACCTCATGGCCGCAGAACTGCTCCACCAGATACAGGCTCAGGTCGAGCGCCGCGTGCACGCCTCCGCCGCAGTACAAGCCGTGGTCTTCGGTCACCATGAATTCGGGCGTCCATTTCACCCGGGGATATTTTTCGCGGAAGCGTTCAGCCAAACCCCAATGCGTGGTGGCGCGTTTGCCGTCAAGCAATCCCGTGGCTGCGACCAGTCCCACCCCGGAGCAGACGCTGGCGATGGCGGCTCCGCGCTTGTGCCAGCGCCGCAGCCAGGGCACAACCGGCGCGTGGCGTTCGACCACGTCGTCAATATTCAGCCCCGTGGTGGGAATGAAAATAAGGTCGGTCTTGCGGATCGACGCCAGCGCCGCGTCGGGCTGAATCTTGATATCCCCGTCGCAGCGCACCGCGCGCCCATCCGCCGATGCCGTGGTCACATGAAAGCATGGCACCTGCCGCTTTCCGGTCAGAAAGTTCCACAGCGTTCCGGCATGGCGGAAGACTTCCATGGGGCCGACGGCCGTCGAGGAAAAAGATCCGTCAAGAAACAGGACTGTGACCTCGGTCATGGCTGATCCTCCAGGATTAGAGCAAAAACGAAATGGCGTAATAGCCTATGTATAATGGCAAATCCGCCATCTTGTGGCAAGGGTATTTTGCCGCTAATCTCGCAACATCGCAGGGAGTCTTCAGTCGTCAGTGTTCGGTTGTCAGCCATTCCCCCGAGGGTGCGGCCAGAGTCCCGAGATGATTTTCTGACGACTGACGACTGATGACCGACGACTGACGACTGCTGTCAGCCAATACAACGGAGGGCTTCATGAAGAAATACATGATTGAACGAGAAATCCCGAAGATCGGAAAGCTGGAGGGGGAACAATTGCGGCAGGGAGCAGCCAAGTCCAACGAAGTGCTGCGCCAGCTAGGGCCGGGGATTCAGTGGTTGGAATCTTTTGTGACTGCCAACAAGATGTACTGCATGTATCTGGCCTCGGATGAGGAGATCATTTACCGGCACGCAAAACTCAGTGGATTTCCGGCCACCAAGGTCACGGAAATCGGCAAGTCGATTGATCCTACGACTGCCGAGCAGCCGTAGACGAACCGGCAGCACAGCATCTCGGGCGATCGCGCAGGGCCAACGCACGAAGAGGCGCCGCTCAGAGCAGGCAGGAGCCACGCTCTGAGCGGACTACCTTGCAATCCATCATTTCTTACCCCTGAAATTGACTTGCCTTAACCCACGGCCTAACATCGCCAGATGCTGGGCCAGACCATCTCTCATTACCGCATCGTCGACAAGCTGGGTGGCGGCGGAATGGGCGTAGTGTATGAGGCGGAAGACCAGCGCCTGGGCCGGCGCGTGGCCCTAAAGTTCCTTCCCGAAGAATTGGCGCAGGATCCCCAGGCGCGGGAGCGTTTTCAGCGAGAGGCGCGCGCCGCATCTGCACTGAATCACCCCAACATCTGCACCATTTACGACATTGGCGAGTACCAGGACGGGCTGTTTATCGTCATGGAATGTCTGGAAGGCGCGACGTTGAAGCAGCGCATCGAGGGCAAGCCCATCTCCCTCGAAAATCTGGTGGACTTCGCGGTCCAGGTGGCGGACGCTCTCGAAGTCGCGCACGCAGCCGGGATTGTGCACCGCGACCTGAAACCGGCCAACCTTTTTCTGACCAAGCGCGGCCAAGCCAAGGTGCTCGATTTCGGCCTGGCCAAAGTCGCGGCCGGGCCGTTGCCTCCATTGCAGACCGGAGGCGCGTCGATGGCGACGCTGGCCGTGGACGCGGCCCATCTCACCAGCCCGGGCAGCGCGGTCGGCACCGTGGCGTACATGTCCCCGGAGCAGGCTCGCGGCGAAGAATTGGACGCACGCACCGACCTGTTTTCCTTCGGCGCCGTGCTCTACGAGATGGCCACCGGGCGGCAGCCGTTTACCGGCAACACCTCGGCGATCATCTTTGATGCCATCCTTAATAAGCCGCCGACTTCGCCGGTCCGCATCAATCCCGACCTGCCGGCGCAACTCGAAAGCGTGATCAACAAGTGTCTGGAGAAAGACCGTACTCTGCGCTACCAGACCGCTTCCGATCTGCGCGCGGATTTACAGCGTTTCAAGCGCGACACGCAATCCTCAAAGATCGCGGCAGTCTCGGTCGCAGCGTCATCCGGAACCCAGGCGTCTAAAGATTTCGGATCGAAGGCTCGCCGCTGGCCCATGCTCGCGGGATCGGCAGCCGCGCTTGCGATCGCGGCCGTGCTGCTGGCCGGCTATTTTGCCGGATGGTTCGCGCCTGCGCACACTTACTCGCAGGCCGAACTGAAGCCGCAACAATTGACCGCCAACTCCTCCGAAGATCCAGTGGCCACGACTTCGATCTCGCCTGACGGGAAATATCTTCTTTATGCCGACCTGGAAGGCATGCATCTCCGACTCATCGCCACCGGAGAGACGCAGTCCCTTCCCATTCCAGACTCATTCTGCTTCCGTTGAGCGCGCATCGAATGGTCCCAGGATGGGACCAAATTGCTGGTGAGCGGTCCGGTGGCGCAAGAGAAGCAGGGCATCTGGATGATCTCGGTCATCGGGGCCACGCTGAAGAAATTGCGGGACGACGCCTTCGACGCCTCGCTCTCGCCGGACGGCTCGCAGATCGTCTTCCGCGATGCCGTCACGCGAGATATCTGGTTGATGAACCCGGATGGTGGTCAGGCCCGGCTGCTGATCAAGCACGATCAGGGCAACCATCTCTTTGCTCCCACCTGGTTCTCTAACGGCCAGCGTATTGTCTACGGGAAGTATCGCGACGCCCAAGGCGAGATCACGCTGGCGCTCGAAAGCCGCGATCTCAAAGGTGGCGATCCGGTGACCCTGCTTTCGAATCCGCGCCTCACCGATTTCTGCTGGGGGCAAAGAGGACGCGTGATTTACGCCGTCCGCGAGCTGCCGCCGAACCAGTACGACTCGAACCTCTGGGAGCAGCGATTCGACGAGGACAGCGGCAAACCGAAGGGGACTCCGCGACGTCTCACCGACTGGACCGGTTTCTTCTTCGGCAATCCGCAATTGACCGCGGATGGAAAACGCTTCGTCTTCCTCAACGGAAAAGGGCAAAGCGATGTTTATGTCGGCGAGTTGGCGAACGGCGGGGCCGAATTGAAAACGCCGCAGCGGCTGACCCTTGACGAACGTGTGGATTGGCCTGGCGGCTGGTCGCCCGACGGCAAGACGGTCTTCCTCTACTCCGATCGCAACGGAGATTTCGACATCTACAAGCAAGGCGTAAACGAGCGCAACGCCGAAACGGTCATCGCCGGGCAAGAGGAAAAGTGGGCGCCGCAGATCAGTCCGGATGGCAAGTGGGTGCTCTACATGCAATGGCCCAAGCCGGTGCAGGGGACCCCGGCGGCCTCAGGCAAGCTGATGCGTATTCCGCTCGCGGGGGGTCCGGCGGAAGCGGTCATGGAGGTTAGCGGACATCCCGGGATCTTGTCGGGTACCGACCCAACCAATTCCGTGGCAGGTTATCCCAGCTTCCGCTGTCCGGCGCACGCCGCTGCGGCTTGCGTGCTCGCGGAAGCTGGGGAGAACCAGGTGATCTTCAGCGCGTTTGATCCGGTGCAGGGGCGAAAAGCGGAACTGGCAAGGGTCGCGGCCGATCCAGACGCCGCGAATTGGGACCTCTCTCCGGACGGTACGCGGCTCGCAATTTCCGTCTTTGACTACAAAGCTGGAGACCTCCAGGTCGTTCCTCTCGCCGGCGGAACTCCGCAGAAGTTGTCGGCCATGCCGTGGACGGAACTGGTGGCTGTGGCTTGGGCGGCAGACGGCAAGAGCCTCTTTTTGGCCAGCTATTCTTCGCGCGGGACCTCGATTGCCCGCATGGACTTCACCGGCGAACCCAAGCTGTTGTTCAAGCAGCCCAGTTGGGACATTTTCTCGCTCGCACCCTCGCCCGATGGCCACTACCTGGCTTTCGGTCCGGTCATCACCAATGCCAACGCCTGGACCATCGCGTCATTCCCGTCGAAATAATGCAGTGCGGGACTGCTTTGCGGTAGTGACGCCTCAGACTGATTTGACGCATCGAAGAATCCTGTGTGCCATCTTTCTTGACGAGGTTCACCATGAAAACGTTCCGACTCGCCATCGCCACATGTTCCTTGTCGGTCGCCTTCGCCGCAGTGGTTGCCGAGAATCCGCCATCGGGCGAAACCCTGACCGCGAATCCTGTTTACCAGAAAAACTGCGCGAAGTGCCACGGCAAGACGGCTGAGGGTCGCCATTTCGGCGGACCCTCGCTTTTTTTGGACAAGCCTGCCTCCGCGGACGATCTGCGGAACATGATTGCCAACGGCAAAGGCCGCATGCCCAAGTACGGCGGAAAATTGACCGCGGAAGAAATCGACAGACTGGTCCAGCAAATCGAAACGCTGAACAAGAAATGATTCCTTGAGCCGGTCCGCCTGCACGCGCTACCAGTTCGTAATCGAACCATCCGGACGGAAGTAGGTCTGGGCGCGGGCTGTGACCGGCTCGGTGATTTCTGCGATCTGGGTGAGTTGCTTGAAATCAAGCTCAACGCCCAGGCCAGGCCGCTCGTTGGGATAGAGTTTTCCGTTCTTGAAGTCGAGGCACACGGGCAGGTGGGGCAGAGTGCGTCCCTCGTAGTTGTATTCCATGAGCACCGGCCCTGGGAACGTTCCGAGACTGTTGACCAGCGCCGCAGTCGCGATCGGTCCGGTGAAATGCGGAGTGATGCCTACCATGTGAGTTTCGCAAATGGCGGCAATCTTCATCATTTCTGTAATGCCGCCGACATTCGGCAGCGTGGCGCGGACGAAATCGATGTCGTGATTTTCGACCAGCACATTGAAGTCCCAGCGGTTGCCCCATTCTTCGCCCGCAGCCAGAGGAACGTTCACCTTCTTGCGCAGGATGGGAATGTCCTGCAGAAAAGCTTCGGTGCGCACCGGATCTTCCACGAAGAACGGAGCCAGGTCGTCAATCAGGTTGCAGCCGCGGATGGCATCGTCGAGATCGAAGCGCTGGTGGAAATCAATCAGCCAGTCGCCATCCTTACCTACTCCTTCTCTCGCCTGGGTGCACTCATCGCGAAGGTGAGTCACGCGCTCTCGCGTGTTGTAGGTGCTGTTGGCGGGAAGGTCCATAGCGCCGAAGCGGAAAGCGCGATAGCCGGCTTCGACGGTGGCATGGGCGCGTTCCTTGATGCTCATCCCCGGAGTGATGCCCGGGATAATGCCCGCGGTGTTGTAGCACTCACAATAATTGCGCACCATGCCGCCGAGTAGCTCATGCACGGGCAGACCCTGGACTTTTCCTTTGATGTCCCACAGCGCCAGATCGAGCGCGCCGATGGCGTGGGTCTTCTCGCGGCCGGCGGGATAGAAGAAAGCGCGATTCATGTCCTGCCAGAGCAGTTCGATGTGCTGCGGATCGCGGCCAATCAATCGGCCGGCCGACTGTGCCAGCATCTCCTTCGATCCGCCTTCGCCGATGCCGGTGATTCCAGCGTCGGTTTCGATGGTGACCACGACATCGCTCTGATTGAACAGCGGGTTGGGATTGGGCGGCAGATAGGCCCGCACCCGCGTGATTTTCATCTTCGGTAGAGCGGCGAAAGCAGGTAGAGCGCCAGCTGCTCCGGCGATGGCCGCGGCTGCCAGAGAACTAATAAATGCCCGTCGGTTCACGTCTCCCTCCCGCTTCGCGCAATGATCTTAAGAGGTGGCCATGTTAGGCGGGGCCAAAGCGGCAAGTCAATTTTCAGACTGAAACTCATCGCGCTCCGGCTACAGGGTTTCCCCTACAGTGTTTTCTTTTCCGTCCAATCGAATCCGAAAGAGAGCCGCTACCGTACCCCTACCAGTTGTGACTCCTACTCTCTTGGAAGGATGCTTTCGGTTTTGCTATGGACAAACTTCTAGAACTTATTAAAAAGGCACATTCGCGACGAAGTTTCATTGCCGGGGCGGGTGCCATTGGCGCCACGGCCGTGATCGTCGGATGCGGCGGCAGCAGCACTCCCACGCCGACTCCCACGCCAACCCCAATTCCCGGCATAACCGACGCCGACGTTCTTAATTTCGCTCTCAATCTGGAGTATCTGGAAGCCGAATTCTATCTGCGTGCGGCCACCGGACAAGGGCTTTCCGCCACCGACGCGGGTTCAGGCGCAGGCAGCGTAACCGGTGGCTCCATGGTGAGCTTTCCCAGTGCGACGTTACAGCAGTATGCTTTCGAAATCGCACAGGACGAACTCAACCACGTGCGTTTCCTTCGCCAGGCCCTGGGCTCCGCGGCGGTAAGCCGCCCCGCCATCGATCTCACTAACAGCTTCAACGGCCTGGCTACGGCTGCCGGAATCGGCAGCGCCTTCAATCCTTTTGCCGACTCCAATAGTTTTCTGGTCGGGGCCTTTGTTTTCGAAGACGTCGGAGTAACTGCGTATCATGGCGCGGCCGGTCTTCTCACCAGCAAAACCAATCTGGGAGCCGCCGCCGGCATTATGGCCGTCGAGGCTTATCACGCGGCTGAAATTCGCACTCTGATCGTCGCCGGTTCCATCGCAAACCCATCGGCGCCGTATCTTGACGACGCCAACAAAGTGTCGGCCTTAAGAGCCATGTTAGGTGGCGGGAACGAAACCACCCTCAGCGCGACTTCCATCGTGGCCGCGGATTCGACCAACGCCATCGCCTTCGACCGTACCACCAATGAGGTGCTGCACATTGTTTATGCGGCTGGAGCGGGCGTAGTCACCAAGGGTGGCTTTTTCCCGAACGGAATGAACGGCACCATCACAGCGACTACCGCCTAAAAGGACAAACATCATGGAAAGCGACGACAAAAACATGCCACGCACTGAAACTCAGATGCTCGATTCGATTATCTCCAATCGCCGTTCGCTCATCAGGCTTGGCGGGACTGCCTTGGCTGGCCTGGCCTTCGCCGGGATTGCCAAAGCGCAAGCCACCGTCACCGACACCGATATCCTGAATTTTGCCCTTAACCTCGAATACCTGGAAGCCGAGTACTACACCATCGCAACTTCCGGAATGACCATCGATCAGATGGGCATCGGAATCAGCGGGGCCGGCGTGCAGGGTGGAGTCACCATCAAGAACAATGCGCCAGCCAGCGCCATGGTCCCATTTGCCACTTCAGCCTTCCAGTCGTATGCGCAGGAAACCGCGGGAGAGGAACGAAAGCACGTTTCATTCCTGCGCAACGCTCTCGGGTCAGCAGCGGTGGCGCAGCCGGCAGTGGATCTGTTGAACAGCTTCAACGGATTGGCAGTCGCGGCGGGAATTGGAGCGTCCTTCGATCCATTTGCCAACGAAACCAATTTTCTGCTGGGATCGTATGTGTTCGAGGATGTGGGCGTGACTGCCTATCATGGAGCGGCGGGCTTACTCACCAACGCCGCCAATCTCGATGCCGCGGCCGGCATTCTAGCGGTGGAGGCGTACCATGCCGGATTGATTCGCACCGTCTTGTTCGGGCTCGATGCTGCGAACCCGTCCGCTGGTATCAATGCTACAGCCACCAAGATTTCCAACGCTCGCGCCGCGCTCGACGGCACGAACAACGATGACATCGGGCTCGGAGTCGTCACGAACTCCCTGGGGTCGGCTTCCACGGTGGTCGACGCGGACTCCAACACCATCGCGTTCAGCCGCACCACGGCTCAGGTCCTCGCCATCGTCTACGCGGGCGGTAGCGGGAGCGGCGGCTTTTTCCCTGCCGGGCTGAACGGAACCATCAAGTAACCCCCCGAAGTCGCAGCCGTGGGACTGCTCGCCTTTTTCAACCAGACGAGCAGTCCCTAATGCAAAGTTCGCTTAAAACAGAAATTAGGAGATCGCAATGTTTGAAGGACTGTTTCAGCCGATGCACCTTCTGGTGATTTTCGGAATTGCTTTGCTGGTTTTCGGTCCCAAGAAACTGCCGGAGCTGGGAAAAGGAATTGGCGATGGCATCCGTGGCTTCAAGGAAGCCATGAATCCGAGAGAAGACCCAAGAGAAGAAAAGGCAGACGCCTCTAACCGGATTTCAGGGGATCGGGCATAAGGGGTGCGTGATGGGCACAGAGCTGCTGATCGGACTGGCGCTTGCATTTATCGTACTTGGCCCCGAGCGCATGCACTCCATGCTGGGCCATTTAGCTAGAGCCAAGGCTCAGTTCGACAAACTCAGATGGGATCAGGTTCTCTCCCCGACATACCAGGGAGCGGAGAGCGTGAAGATGCGCTCATTGCCGCGGGCCAGCAGCACCCATTCCAGGAGCCTGCCCCGCTGATTGTGGAGAAAGTATTCGTACCATCGGTCTTCCACCAGCTCCGGTATGACGACAACAATGCTGCGTGCCGGGTTCTTCTTGGAGAGATCGAGAATGAACTGGACCACGGGAATGATGATAAAGCGATAGGGTGAGGGCAGAACCTGGAGCTGGGGCGGCTTCCTGCCTTCCGCGCGAAAGGGTTTCACAACGTAATTCTCCCAATCGTCCTGCAGCAACTCGGAGTGCTCGCTGGGCTCAACGTGCAAGGCGATCACTTCCGGAGAAAGCCGGGCGGCAAATTCAATTCCCTGGCGGGAAACGTTGCTCCAGCGATCGATGGCAATGACCACAATCGGATGCTGGCTGAGACGTGCCGCATCGACCGGAAGCTTGCAGGTGGTGAGCTGCTTCACGTAATGGTAGTGCCTGCGAACCATGGAAAACAGAACAATCGCCAGGGGAATGAACAGCAGCGTGATCCAGGCGCCCTCCACGAACTTCGCCACCAGAACCACCACGGTGGTGACGCCGGTGACCAGCGCGCCCAGTCCATTGACCAGTGCGCTCCTGATCCAGCCCGGGCCCCGGTCTTTCCACCAGTGCACGACCATGCCGGATTGTGAAAGCGTGAAAGCCAGAAAAGCGCCGACGGCATAGAGCGGAATCAGCCGGTCGGTGACCCCGCCGAAGAGGATCAGAACGCCGCCACAGAGCACAGCCAGTACGACGATGCCGTAGGTGTAGACCAGCCGCCGTCCGCGGTATCCGAAGACGTGCGGGAGGTAATTATTCTGCGCGATGGCGCGGCAGAGGCGCGGGAAGTCTGCGAACGCGGTATTGGCCGACAGGGAGAGAACCACGAGAATCGATGCCACGGTCAGATAATAGAAAAGGCCCTTGCCGAAGACTGCCCCACTCAGCATGGAGAGAACGCTTTGATAACCCGGCTGCCCGGGATCGGTGGCGGCAATTCCGTATGCTTTTACCAGCAGTGAAATTCCCGCCAGCAGAACCGCCAGTAGAAAAATGATGACAGTAAGAGTGCGCTGAGCGTTCTTGACCGTGGGCTCACGGAAAGCTTTGACCCCGTTGCTGACCGCCTCCACGCCGGTCAACGCCGTACAACCGCTGGCGAAGACCTTCAGCAGCAGCCAGTAGCTGACCGCTGCCGTCACGGGCGGCGGTGTCGGTAGAGGAAAGGCGGCCTGGGGATGCCCTCCACTGAGCAGGACTTTGACTGCGCCAACCAGGATCGTGATCAGAAGAGTGCCGACAAAAAAATATGTGGGGACCGCGAACACGGTGCCCGCCTCCCGCACTCCGCGCAGGTTGAGGACGGTGATGACGATCAGAATGGCAATGCAGAGCGAAACCATATGCGGCAGCAGAGACGGAACCGCCGACACTAAAGCGCCCACTCCAGCGGAAATGCCGACGGCCGCGGTCAGGATGTAATCGGCCAGCAGAGCGGCGGCCGCCAGCAACCCGGCAGGTGCGCCCAGATTGAAACGCGCCACCGTATAAGAGCCGCCGCCCGAGGGATAAGCGGCAATGGTCTGGCGGTAGGAAAAGTAAACGATCACCAGCAAGGTAATAATGGCCGCACTGATCGGAACAATGTAGCGAACCCCGAGAAGTCCCAGCGGGAGCAGAAGGCTAAGAGCGGCTTCCGGGCCGTAGGCGGCAGAACTGAGCCCATCCAGACCAAAGATCGGCACACCTTGCGCTGGACCGATCTGCTCCGCTCGCTCTTCACTGGTTTTGATGGGCTTGCCGACAACCAGGTCAAGGATGTTCATAAGGAACTCGTCCGACTGCTGTTCGCGCCCAGCAGGCGAGGATAAAAGATAAAAGAAGATCCGCCCAGCAGGCCGATCGTTGAGAGGTGTCTAAGCCACGCCACGATAGCATTGCCTGGATTTGCAATCAAAATGATCGATGTTGGCGGCGCGGGTTAAGCCAGAAATCAGCCCTGGCAAAGCTCCCTGGAACCGCGTCCGCATCGACTCCGTTGATTCCGGGGCTCTGCAAGCCCTGCATTCCCCGACCCCTTCGCCCTGAAGCCCAGTAGATACAGATAGTTAGCGCCCAGCCGAAACTTACGATATTTTGACGGTTCTCTTATGCTTTTTTTATCCCCCGAGGGCTAGAGTTTAATTGTAAGGACGGAACAAGGTCTTCTCGCAGGGGTTGTAATAGGCGAGGGAATCTGGGGGAGTTATGAAAAAGAACCTATTCTCTGTGGGATTGTATGGCGCGGGTGTGATGGCGTTTCTGGTCCTGCTAATCCCGTCGACGGAGGCTTCGCCATCAGGAAAAGTTACGCTCACCGGCACGGTGAGCTGTGCCAAGTGTCAGGGTGTTCAACCCTTGCACAAGGGATACACGAGATATACCTGGGCGCTGCAGTCGGTCAGCCAAGGCGACGATATTGTGTTCGTCGTGGGCGACGACATCTACAAGCTCGAGGGCGACAAGAACCAACTCTTGAAGCATATGGAAGACAAGGTGACGCTTAATGGGGATTTACAGGGACGCACCTTGATCGTAGAGACTATCGCTCCAGTTTCAAAAGGCCGCTAGCTGCGAAGCTTAAGGAGACCAAGCCTCCGAGCGATTCGCATCGGAAGGGGTTTAGACCCCAGCTTTCCCGCCAGGGTTGCTGGCGGCCGGCGGCTCACATTTATGTGCGTTGAACTGCTGCTGGATCACTGCCTGCGCCCGTGACTGCTGGCCCGCGGGCTGATGCTCGGCCTGAAACTGTACGCTGCAGAGCTCGCAGATTCCAATGACCGGAACGTTCTTGACGCGCTTGACGATCCGCAGATTGCGTTTGGGCATAGCTACAGTCTCCCATAATTTGCATGGCTGGTGTGGGACAGACAGGGGTGTCCGCTCCACACCGATCACCAGTAGTGGGTCGGTTTGAATCAGTGCAGGAATCTGCTGTTTTGGTGCGAAAGCAGATTCCTCACCGATAGATCGGTTCGGAATGACAATGCTGAGAATGACAATACTGAGAACGATGGGTCACGAAGCTGACCCACTGCGCAATCGGTCCTGCCCTTGCACGCAAAATGCCGTTATGGTAACTTTTAGAATTGTCCCGGACATCAGGAAGGGATCAGAGGGTGTCTTGTCCCCAAAAGGGAGAGCCCCGATCTAAGACCTGCTGGCGTAGCTCAGTTGGTAGAGCATCTGATTTGTAATCAGAGGGTCAGGGGTTCAAATCCCTTCGCCAGCTCCAGCATTGGTTCCGGAAGGCAGGATATTCGGCGCGGCGGCGGCTTGACAGAGTTTTCCAACGGCACTCCATAAGGAATTTTCCAAGTGTGGTGTTTGCGTGCGGGGTATATTCGCGCGCGCTTTTCTGTTCTTCACTTTTCGGTGGTTTCGAATCCGTGGTTTCGAATCGAAGAGTCCGTCTGAACGATCTTCCGTGAGCGTGGATGTCTGCGTGGATGCCGGATAAACAGGTAAGGCCGAACTGTTCTGCAGTTCTGCACAGGTGGGTGAGTGGTTAAAGCCAGCAGACTGTAAATCTGCCCCTCCTCGGAGGTACGAAGGTTCGAATCCTTCCCTGTGCACCAGAGACTTGAATGAATCGTCTCTACATGGCGCTAGCCGCGTTCGTCGTCCTGGGAGCATTGGCGTGGACGACGCTGAGCGATCCCAGAATGCGCTTCGCCACGCTGGCGGTTCTGGCGATGTTTGCGCTGAAGACCTGGCTGCGGCGCCACGATGTGATGCATCCGGATGGCGAAGGCGGAGCGGAGCAGCAACCGGAGCCGGGCCAGGATTTAGCTGAGGGCTGACAGCTGATAGCTGAAGGCTGGCTTTGCCGATGTTGAGGCGTTTTGCGGGCGTGAGCGAAGCGGGAGCCCGCAGCCGAGATCCCGAGCGCAGTTTGCGAGGGATCTCAAGCCCGCCGGCTGACGGGAGTGGGTAGGCATTTGCCGATGTAGCTCAGTTGGTAGAGCACTCCCTTGGTAAGGGAGAGGTCACCAGTTCAATCCTGGTCATCGGCTCCAGAAGTTGAGTGCTGAGCGAGTGGAAATCGGCGGCCGGGGCCAGGATTTTAGCTGAGGGCTGACGGCTGATAGCTGATGGCTGGGTTTGAAAAGCGGGAGTAACTCAGTGGTAGAGTCACAGCCTTCCAAGCTGTTGGTCGCGGGTTCGATTCCCGTCTCCCGCTCCAGAGTTTTCTGACGCAGGGTACGCATTGATGGTGAGCTTCCAGCAAACTGTCATACGAGTTGAGAAAGAAAAAGAATTTGAGGAACTGAAGGGCGCGATCAGTCGCGCGCTGGCTCCCAACAGAGTCGAAAAGTTCCTCAAACGGGTGCGCAGGAGCGGCGCCCGGATACGCGATCTGGAAGTGATACTGGCCAGGGGTGTATTCGAAAAAGTTGATGACACGCTGGCGAAACTGGGCGCGCAGAAGTTGTACCAGGCGCTGACGGTTTCGGACCAGGCACAGATGCGGGAGTTCTACTTATCGAAAGTAGAAGAAGTGGATTCCGCGCTGCGAACCAAATTTCAGCAGCTGTATCGCTATTACTGAAGGAGCACGGCAAGACATGGCGAAAGAGAAATTCGAGCGCAATAAGCCGCACTGCAACGTGGGGACGATTGGTCACATTGACCATGGCAAGACCACGTTGACGGCGGCCATCACCAAGGTGTTGTCCAAGCACAACCCCAAGATCCAGTTCCGGTCGTTTGACTCGATTGATAACGCGCCGGAAGAAAAGGCGCGCGGTATAACCATTGCTACGGCGCACGTGGAATACGAGACGGCGAACCGGCATTATGCCCACGTGGATTGCCCCGGCCACGCCGACTACATCAAGAACATGATCACGGGCGCGGCCCAGATGGATGGCGCGATTCTCGTGGTCGCAGCGACCGACGGTCCGATGCCGCAGACGCGGGAGCACGTGCTGCTGGCGCGGCAGGTGGGAGTGCCTTACATCGTGGTGGCGCTCAATAAATGTGACGCGGTTGACGACCCTGAACTGCTCGACCTGGTGGAACTCGAAGTGCGTGAGTTGCTGAAGACCTATCAGTTTCCGGGCGACGATGTGCCGGTAGTACGGCTATCGGCGCTGGGCGCGCTGAACGGGGAAGCCAAGTGGGAGAAGCAGATTGACGAGTTGATGGCGGCGGTGGACAAGAGCGTGCCGCAACCGGCGCGCGAACTGGACAAGCCGTTCCTGATGCCGATTGAAGATATCTTCTCGATCTCGGGCCGCGGCACGGTTGTTACCGGAAGAATCGAGCGCGGCAAGGTGAAGGTGGGCGAGGAAGTAGAAATCGTCGGCTTCCGCGATACCCGTAAGACAGTGGTGACCGGCGTCGAAATGTTCAAGAAGCAGTTGGACGAAGGCCTGGCGGGCGACAATGCAGGCCTGCTGCTGCGCGGCATCGCGAAAGAAGATGTGGAGCGCGGCATGGTGCTGGCCAAGGGTGGATCGATCACGCCGCACACCAAGTTCAAGGCGGAGGTCTACATTCTGACCAAAGAAGAAGGTGGACGGCACACGCCATTCTTCAAGGGTTACCGGCCGCAGTTCTACTTGCGGACGACGGATGTGACCGGAGTAGCGGAGTTGCCGGCGGCGACGGAGATGGTAATGCCGGGCGACAACGTGCAGCTGGTGATTGAGCTGATCACGCCGGTGGCGATGGAAAAGGGCTTACGGTTTGCCATCCGCGAAGGTGGGCACACGGTAGGCGCGGGCACGATCAGCGAAATTATTCAGTAATTAAGTGAACTGACTACTGAGAACTGATTCCTGAGAACTGAAAGATCGGAAACCTGGTAATCAGAAACCCAGTCATCAGTTTCTGGTTCTCAGTTCTCAGATGGATTGAGCTAGAAGCTAAGAGCTAGGAGCTGTTTTATGCCCCGAGAGATCATTACGTTGCAGTGCGGTGATTGCAAAGAGCGGAACTATTCGACGACCAAGAACCGGAAGACCATGACGGAGCGCCTGGAGCTGAAGAAGTTCTGCCGCATCTGCCGCAAGCATACGCCGCACAAGGAAGTGAAATAATTGAGTAATTGGGAAATTTGGAATTGTGTAATTGAAAACCATGGCGTGCGGGTTTCAATTTCCAAATTACACAATTACCAGATTACCCGATGAATTCAGGGGCGTAAGCTCAACGGTTAAACTGTCGGTCTCCAAAACCGAACTTGGGGGTTCGAATCCCTCCGCCCCTGCCAGAGTTTGAGGCCAGCGAATGAGGGAAGACAAGGTCAGGCCGTGATGGGAGTCGAGACGAAGAAGATGGGAAACTCAATCGTAGCAGCCGGTGGCAGTTTCGGCGACCGCCTCAAGTCCTGGCCGGAGCGGATCAAGACGTTCTATAACGATGTGCGCACCGAAATGAAGAAGGTGACAGCGCCCTCGTTCAAGGAAGTGCGGGCCACGACTGCGGTAGTGATTGTGACGGTTTTCCTGTTTGCGGCGTATTTCTGGGCGGTGGACCTGGTGATCGGGCACGGGATTGACTCGGTGTTCCGTTATTTCGGGCATCACTGAGTTCGGGAAGGAACCGAAGTGCTGGAGACGACGAGTACAGAGACATCTATGCAGGACGAAGAAAAAAACGAGGCCGGATCGGGCGGGGAAGGCGCTTCGCCGCAGACTGCCGGCGGGCTCGAGCCGCCGCGCAATCCCAACATGAAGTGGTACATCATCCACTCCTATTCGGGATTCGAGCGCAAGGTGAAGGAATCGCTGGAGTCGCGGGTCCAGGCCTTCGGACTGCAGGAAAGGATCGGCAAGGTGCTGATCCCGACCGAAGCGGTCACGGAAGTCCGCAACGGCAAGAAGTACACCGTCGAGCGCATGTTCTATCCCGGGTACGTGCTGGTCGAAATGGACATGGACGACCACGTGTGGCACGTGGTGAAATCCACGCCGCGGGTTACCGGATTTGTGGGCACTGGGCAGCAGCCGACGCCGCTCTCCGAGGAAGAAGTCCAGCACATCGTCTATCGGGTAGGTGAGGCCAAGGACAAGCCCAAGCTCAAGGTCAAATTTGAAAAGGGCGAGACCGTACGAGTCACCGAGGGGCCGTTCGCCAGCTTTGCCGGGGTTGTCGACGACGTCAATGAAGACCGCGAGACTTTGAAGGTGATGGTGACGATCTTCGGACGGTCGACGCCGGTGGAATTGGAATTCAATCAGGTGGAGAAAGTGGCTTAGGAAACAGTTTCCGGTTTCTGGTTTCTAGTTTCTGGAAAGAGTGAAGAGAGATCATGGCTAAGAAGGCGACAGGTTCAGTAAAGCTCCAGATTGCGGCGGGCAAGGCTACTCCGGCGCCTCCGGTGGGACCAGCTTTGGGTCAGGCGCAGATCAACATCATGGAGTTCTGCAAGCAGTTTAACGCCCGCACTGGGGCGAAGGAACTGGAGGGACTGATCATCCCCGTAGTGGTGACGGTCTATAGCGATCGCACGTTTACCTTTATTACCAAGACTCCGCCGGCTTCGATTCTGCTCAAGCGCGCGGCGGGGATCGCCAAGGGATCGGGCGCGCCCAATAAAGACAAGGTTGGGAAAGTCACGGCCAAGCAGGTGGAAGACATCGCGCGGCAGAAGATGCCTGATTTGAATGCGGCGTCGGTGGAATCGGCAATGAAGAGCGTGCGCGGCACGGCGCGCTCGATGGGCATTGAAGTGGTTGGATAGAGATTGAGTAATTGGGAAATTTGGTAATTGAGTAATTGGAAATCTTGGCAGTGCTAGTTTTCAAATTACGAAATTACTCAATTACACAATTACAAAATTAGTTGTCGTTCACCACGGCTGAACCGAACATCGTTCAGCGGTGGGAGACAGGAAGAACAATGAGAAAAGCGGGAAAGAACATCACCAAGGCACGCGCAGCTGTAGAAGCGCGCCCTTACCTACTGAAAGACGCTGTACCGCTACTGCAGAAGGTCAAATTCTCAAAATTTGATGAGACTGTAGAAATCACCATGCGGCTGGGGGTGGACCCCAAGCACGCCGACCAGATGGTGCGGGGCACGGTCGTCCTGCCTCACGGTCTGGGAAAATCGAAGAAGGTCCTGGTGATCGCCAGTGGCGACAAGATTAAAGAAGCCGAACAGGCTGGGGCCGATTACGCCGGCGGCGAAGAGATGGTCGAGAAGATCAATAAAGAGAACTGGACCGACTTCGACGCGCTGATCGCCACGCCTGACGTCATGAAGTCCGTCGGACGGCTGGGCAAAGTCCTTGGACCCAAGGGCCTGATGCCGAATCCGAAGACTGGCACCGTCACCTTTGACGTAGCCAAGGCGGTGCAGGAAGTCAAAGCCGGCAAAGTCGAGTTCCGCACGGACAAGACAGCGCTGGTGCACGTTCCGGTCGGAAAGATTTCGTTTACGCCTGACAAGCTGGTCGAGAACGCGACGGTGGTGATCAGCAGTGTGATCAAGGCGAAGCCGACTGTCGCTAAAGGCAAATACATCAAGGGCTGCTACCTGAGTTCGACCATGGGGCCGGGGATTTCGATTGATACGGCCCAGGTGGAAGCGGCGGCGAAGGCTTAATAGGGAAGCGGCCTGAACGCGATGTTCGCGCTTAATTCGACCGCTTCGCGGTCGAGCGCTCATCGCAGGCCGCCCAGGTCCTTCGGCGACGATGAAGCTGTCGCCTCAGGATGACAACACACAGAAATTCAAGAGGGATTGACCATGGCGGTTAGCAGAGCGAAAAAGACAGAGCAGGTGGAAAAGCTGGGAGCCGAGCTGAAGAATGTTTCCAGCCTGATTATCTCTACCTACAGCAAGTTGACGGTGGCGCAGGATTATGAACTGCGCAAGACCTTGCGCAGCTCCGGCGCCAAGTACCGGGTGGTGAAGAACACCCTGGCCAAGCTGGCGGCCAAGGGGACTGCGGCGGAAGGTGCCCTGAGCGACCTGTCGGGTGTGACTTCGCTGGCCTACACCTCGGGCGACCCCGTGGCACTGGCCAAGGCGATTTCGAAGTACGCCAAGGACAATCCGGAATTTACCTTCAAGGCGGGTGTGGTTGAAGGCCGCGTGATCTCGATCAGAGAGATTCAGGCGCTGGCCACCATGCCATCGAAGGAAGAGATCTACTCCAAGCTGCTGTTCCTGATGAGCGCACCGGCGCAGCGCCTGGTCACGGTGATGAATGCCGTCGGCAAGGACCTGGCGGTGGTGATCAATCAGGGCGTGGAGAAGAAAAAGTTCAAGGAAGCGTAGGCCTGTGTGGCGCGGGCGCCCTCGCCCGCGACTGGCGGCTCAAAAGGCACGATTTCTGGTGGCGGCGGCACGCGGGCGAGGGCGCCCGCGCCACACGAGTCCGGAAGGTATCAATAGCGGGGGTTGCGCGGTTCCCTACCGTCGTGTTGTCTGGCACGGCGAAACGAGGGCTGAGCGCACTGGAAACCCGGCTGGCGATTGACGGAATAGTTAGAGATAGACCGAAAATTCGAGGAGACTAGACAAATGGCGGATCTGCAGCAGTTGGAAGAACAAATCGTAGGCTTGTCGCTTTTGGACGCGGCGGCTTTGGTGAAGCGGCTCGAAGAGAAGCTGGGCGTGTCGGCAGCGGCAGCAGCCCCGGTGATGGTAGCCGGCGGCGGAGCGGCAGCAGGTGCGGCACCGGCTGAGGAAAAGACCGAGTTTGCTGTGGTTCTGACCGCGGTTGGAGCCAACAAGATCAATGTTATCAAGGCCGTACGCGAAGTCACCAGCCTGGGCTTGAAAGAAGCCAAGGACCTGGTGGATGGCGCTCCCAAGACCATCAAAGAGGGCGTCAACAAGGAAGAAGCCGAGACCATCAAGAAGAAGTTCGCGGATGCCGGCGCTACTGTTGAAGTGAAATAACAAGACTTGCAACGGTACTGCTGACTATAGGGGTCCTTCGACTGCGTGGCTGCTTCGCTTTGCGAAGCAGCCAACTCCGCTCAGGATGACAGGGGCGAAGGTCGGGTGACCATGGCAGGCGGTCCCGAAATGGGGTTTGCTTGCGACAATTTACATTGGTGAACCCTGGGAAGCGGTGGTAGCATCTATATATCGTCTGCTTCCCACTTCACGGTTAGGCGACTCTCCACTCCAACGATCCGGGGAAGCGGAGCTGAGTCGCACACGAGTTGGCAAGCTGTTCCGTGTTAGCGGAACGGAAACAGGCCTGAGAACTGGCGCGGAAAGTAAAAATTCAACTGACGCTAAGCGCTGTGACTGGCGCCCATGGGGAGCTATGCCCCCGAGGGCGTATTCGTGTCTGCAGTGAGCAAGCTCGGTGACCGTACATAAGCGGGTCGAGTAATCGCTGACCTGCCCCGACGGGACCCCGTCCTGTCGCCACGCAATGTGCCTCGCAGCCCAAGGCTGCGCTGAAAGTTTGGGAGCCTCTGAATGTCGAAGAATAACGCCTACCGTACACGATTTGATTTTTCAAAAATTCCAGCCACCATCCAGATTCCGAACCTGATCGAGGTTCAGAAGCGCTCGTACGAGCGCTTTCTGCAAATGGACCGGTTGCCCAGCGAACGCGACGATGCCGGCCTGCAGGCCGTGTTTCAGTCGGTGTTTCCGATCAGCGATTTCCGCAACGTGTCGCAGTTAGAGTTTGTGGACTTCGCCATCGGCAACTGGGAGTGCAAGTGCGGACACCTCAAAGGTCTCCATCACCTGCGCACCACTTGCAAGAGCTGCGGCTCGACTGTCATTACCGATCCCTTTCATCCCGGCGATGTGCTCTGCACCAAGTGCGGCACTTACAACGCGAATACGCCCGACTTCTGCAACAAGTGCGGCGACCCGGTCGGCCTGCAGCTGAAGTATGACGTGAGCGAGTGCGAGGAGCGCGGCATGACTTATTCCGCGCCGCTCAAGGTCACGATGCGGCTCACCATTTTCGAGAAAGACGCCGAGACCGGCAACCGCTCCATTCGTGACATCAAGGAACAGGAAGTGTTCTTCGGCGACGTTCCTCTGATGACCGACAACGGCACGTTCATCGTGAATGGTACCGAGCGCGTGATCGTCAGCCAGTTGCACCGTTCGCCCGGTGTGTTCTTCGAAACCGCGAACAACCGCACCTACTTCCTGGGCAAGATCATTCCCTACCGCGGGTCGTGGGTGGAATTCGAGTACGACCAGAAAAACGTTCTGTACGTCCGCATTGACCGCAAGCGCAAGTTCCTGGGCACGATTTTCCTGCGCGCCTTGGGCCTGCGTTCCGGCGAAGATATTCTGCGGACGTTCTACACCGTTGACCGGCTCGTCATTCGCGACAACAAGCTTTTCTGGACGCTTGATCCGGCCAGCGAGAAGCCGACCAATCTGCTGGGCATGAAGCTGGCCCACAGCATCAAGTCGAAATCCGGCGAAGAAATCGCGCACTCCGGACGCAAGATCAATGCCGTCACGCTGAAGGAAATTCAAAAGGCAAAGATCAGTGAGATCGAAATTGACGTTTCGGATCTCGAAGGCGCCTGGGTGGCGAGCGATGTGGTTGACACCACCACTGGCGAAGTTCTGCTCGAAGCCAACTCCGAACTGACTGCCGACAAGGTTGCGAAGATTCTCGAGTCCGGCGTAGTCGAACTCAACCTGTTCTTCCCCGAGCGCGACGACGTGGGAACTGTAATCTGCCAGACCCTGAAGCGCGATGCGGTGAAGACGCCGCAAGAGGCGCTGATCGAAATCTACCGCAAGCTGCGGCCGGGCGATCCGCCGACGCTGGACACGGCCACCGCATTATTCCACGGCATGTTCTTCGATCCCCGCAAATACGACTTCTCTCGCGTCGGAAGGTTGAAGTTCAACATCAAGCTGTTCGAGAACCAGGACGCTTCGAAGCTCGATAACCGCACGCTCGAGCCGGAAGACTTCTATGGCACGATCCGTTACCTGCTGAAGTTGCGCAAGAACATCGGCACCGTGGACGACATCGATCACCTGGGCAATCGCCGGGTACGCGCTGTCGGCGAATTGCTGGAGAACCAGTTCCGCATCGGACTGGTCCGCATGGAGCGGGCGATCAAGGAAAAGATGTCCGTCTACCAGGAAATGTCGACGGCCATGCCGCACGACCTGGTCAATGCCAAGCCGGTGATGGCTGCGATCCGCGAATTTTTCGGGTCCTCGCAGCTATCGCAGTTCATGGACCAGACCAACCCGCTGTCGGAGATCACGCACAAGCGGCGTCTCTCGGCGCTGGGGCCGGGCGGTCTGTCACGGGAGCGCGCTGGCTTCGAAGTCCGCGACGTGCACCCGACGCACTACGGACGTATCTGCCCGATTGAAACGCCTGAAGGTCCGAACATCGGGCTGATTTCGTCGCTGAGCTGCTACGCCCGCATCAACGACTACGGATTTATCGAGTCACCGTACCGCCGGGTCAAGGGCGGACGCGTGCTCGACTATGTCAGCATCGTGAATGCCGGTGACAGCGATCACAAAGTCGGCGACCACATGGAGAAGCATGAAGCTGAAAAGCTGAATGCTGATCTGAAAGAAAAGAAGAAGCGGGCGGCTGAACTTGAACCGTTCTCCTTCTATCTTTCGGCATGGGAAGAAGACCGCCACACCATCGCGCAGGCGAACGTGGAACTCGACGACAAGGGCAAGATCGTCGGCGACCTGGTCAACGCCCGCAAGGCTGGCAACTTCGTGCTGGTCAGCCGGGATGAAGTTGACTACATCGACGTCAGTCCGAAGCAGTTGGTTTCGGTGGCTGCATCGCTCGTGCCGTTCCTCGAGCACGATGACGCCAACCGCGCTCTGATGGGCGCCAACATGCAACGTCAGTCGGTGCCTCTGCTTCGCGCCGAAGCGCCGATTGTCGGAACTGGAATGGAAGGCGTCACCGCTCGCGATTCCGGTGCTGTGATTCTGGCCAAGCGCAACGGCATCATTGACTCCGTTGACTCGGAACGCATTATCGTCCGCGTCGAGGGCGAGCATCATCCTGGGCAGCTTTCGCGCGAGGTGGGCAGCGATATTTATCAGCTCACCAAGTTCAAGCGGTCCAACCAGAACACTTGCATTAACCAGAAGCCGATTGTGCAGAAGAACCAGCGGGTCACCAAAGGACAGGTGATTGCCGACGGTCCGTGCACCGACCATGGCGAGTTGGCGCTGGGACGAAACGTCCTCGTGGCCTTCATGCCGTGGCGCGGTTACAACTTCGAGGACGCGATTCTGGTCTCGGAAAAGCTGGTGAAAGAGGATTACTACACCTCGGTTCACATCGAGGAGTACGAAATCGAAGCTCGCGACACCAAGCTTGGTCCGGAAGAAGTGACGCGCGACATTCCTAACGTCTCGGAATCCATGTTGCGCAATCTGGACGAAGCCGGCGTGATTCGCATCGGAGCTTCGATCAAGCAGGGCGACATTCTGGTCGGCAAAGTCACGCCCAAGGGCGAGACCCAGCTCACGCCGGAAGAGAAACTGCTGCGCGCCATCTTCGGCGAAAAGGCCGGCGACGTGCGCGACGCTTCGCTCTACTGTCCGCCGGGAATTGAAGGCGTGATTGTGGACGTGAAGATCTTCTCCCGCAAGGGTCAGGAAAAGGACGAACGCGCCAAGTTCATCGAAGGCACGCAGATCGCGAAGCTCGAGAAGAACCTTTCGGATGAGATCCGGATTCTGACCGACGAGCGCCTGAAGCGCCTGGAGAACATTCTGGGCGGCAAGGAAGTGCAGGCGGATCTGCACGACGAGCGCACCAACAAGCGCTTGCTGACCAAGGACACCGTCCTAGACCGCGACGCGATCGAGCGCATCTCTACCCGCAACCTGAAGCGCATTAAATACGCCGATAAAGACCCGCGGGTGAATGAGCAGATTGACGAGATCGAGGAGATGACCTCGCGTCAGATTGATGTCCTGAAGAAGATCGTCAACGAGAAGAAAGACAAGCTGACCAAGGGCGACGAACTGCCACCGGGTGTGATCAAGCTGGTGAAGGTTTACATCGCCATGAAGCGCAAGCTGAGCGTGGGCGACAAGATGGCCGGCCGTCACGGTAACAAAGGCGTGATTGCCCGCATCCTGCCCGACGAGGACATGCCGTACCTCGAAGACGGCACGCCGATGGAAATCGTTCTCAATCCGCTGGGCGTTCCTTCCCGTATGAACGTGGGACAGATTCTTGAAACCCACCTGGGATGGGCCGGCCACGAACTGGGCACGAAGATTTCGGCAATGCTGGCGGAGAACACGAAAGAAGAAGCGATCCGGCGCGAACTGAAAGCGCTGTTCAAGGACACGACCCTGGCGGATACCATCTCCGACCTCAGCGATGAGGAGTTGATGGCGGTGGCTCCGACGTTGACCAAGGGCGTGTACATGGGATCGCCGGTGTTCGACGGGTCACGCGAAGGCGAGATCAAGGCGCTGCTCAAGCAATCGGGCTTGCCGGAGTCGGGCAAAACGTACTTGTACGACGGCATGACCGGCGACAAGTTCGAACAGCCCGTCACCGTCGGTTACATCTACATGCTGAAACTCTCGCATCTGGTGGACGACAAGATCCACGCTCGTTCGATTGGACCGTACTCGCTCATCACCCAGCAACCCTTGGGCGGAAAGGCGCAGTTCGGCGGTCAGCGCTTCGGAGAAATGGAAGTGTGGGCTCTCGAAGCGTACGGCGCGGCGTTCATCCTGCAGGAGCTTCTCACCGCGAAGTCTGACGACGTATACGGCCGCACCAAGATCTACGAGGCCATCGTCAAGGGCGAAGCGGCCATGGAGCCGGGTGTGCCGGAATCGTTCAACGTGCTGATCCGCGAGTTGCAGTCGCTCTGTCTGGATGTGGAGCTGATCAAGGCCGGAGAGAAGAAGCCGGTTTTGAGCGCGGCAGCGGACTAAAGAAGCTATCAGCCGTCAGCTCTCAGCTTTCAGTGAAAGCGATGAGCTGACGGCGTAAGCAAATTTTTAGAAACAAGTTTGAAAAAGTGAGCCTGCGGGAAGTTGCTCCCCATTCGGCAGGCCAGAGAAAGTGAAGGGGATCCGGGCCAGACAGGAAACTGGACACCGGAAACTCGACACTGGTTTTGGGAGCCGCGTGCGGCGGCGTACGACCGCGGGAAAGCGGAGGACCACCTTGTATCGTTCTAGCCCTTTTGACATGGCAAACCCCATCGCTGACTTCGACGCCATTCGCATCAGCCTGGCCTCTCCCGAAAAAATCCGGAGCTGGTCGCATGGCGAAGTGACAAAGCCCGAAACCATCAACTACCGGACTTTCAAGCCGGAGCGTGATGGCCTGTTTTGCGCGCGCATTTTCGGTCCCGTAACCGACTGGGAGTGTTTGTGCGGCAAGTACAAGCGCATGAAGCATCGCGGAGTGATCTGCGACAAGTGCGGCGTGGAAGTGACGCTCTCGAAAGTACGGCGCGAGCGCCTGGGCCACATCGAGCTGGCTTCTCCCTGCTCGCATGTGTGGTTCTTCAAAGGACTGCCCAGCCGCATCGGGCACCTGCTCGACATCTCGCTGCGCGATCTGGAATCGGTCCTGTATTTCGAGGCTTACGTGGTGGTCGAGCCTGGAGATGCGCCGGTTAAAGATCACGAAGTCATCAAGGACGAAGCCAAGTACCGCGAACTGGACCAGCAGTACCGTCCCGCGGGCTTCAAGGCCATGATGGGCGCTGAAGCCATCAAGGAACTGCTGAAGCGCGTCGAAGTCGAAAGCCTGTCGGGCGAGCTGCGCGAGAAGATGAAGCATGAGAGCTCGCTGCAGAAGCGGCTCAAGTATGCCAAGCGCCTGAAGGTTGTCGAAGCGTTCCGCAAGAGCGGCAACAAGCCGAACTGGATGATTCTGGATGTCATTCCGGTCATTCCGCCGGAGCTGCGCCCCCTGGTTCCACTGGATGGCGGCCGTTTTGCCACGTCCGACTTGAACGACCTCTATCGCCGCGTCATCAACCGCAACAACCGGTTGAAGAAGCTGATGGACCTGCACGCTCCTGAAGTCATCGTGCGCAACGAAAAGCGCATGCTGCAGGAAGCCGTCGACGCATTGTTCGACAACGGGCGCCGTGGCCGCGTGCTGCGTGGCGCCAACAACCGTCCGCTGAAGTCGCTGTCCGACACGCTCAAAGGCAAGCAGGGACGCTTCCGGCAGAACCTGCTGGGCAAGCGCGTGGACTACTCGGGACGTTCGGTCATCGTGGTCGGTCCCGAACTCAAGCTGCACCAGTGCGGTCTGCCGAAAAAGATGGCGCTGGAATTGTTCAAGCCTTTTATCTATCACCGGCTTGAGCAGACCGGGCACTGCACCACGATCAAGCAGGCGAAAGAGATGGTCGAGCAGCAGGAACCGATCGTTTGGGACATCCTGGAAGAGGTCATCAAAGATCACCCTGTAATGCTCAATCGCGCTCCTACTCTTCACCGCCTGGGCATTCAGGCTTTCGAGCCGGTGCTGGTGGAAGGTAAAGCGATCAAGATCCACCCATTGGTCTGCACGGCGTTCAACGCCGACTTCGACGGCGACCAGATGGCGGTACATATTCCGCTGTCTCCGGAAGCACAGGTCGAAGCCAGCGTGCTGATGCTGTCATCGCACAACATTCTGTCTCCCGCTTCGGGCCAGCCGATTACGGTCCCGACACAGGACATGGTGTTGGGAATTTACTACCTGACCAAGGGCAAGCCCGGCTCCAAGGGCGAAGGCCGCGCTTTTGCCAACATCGAAGAAGTGCTGCTGGCGCTCGAAGCCGGCGCGGTGGAAACGCTCACCCCGATCCGGTTGCGTTACACCGGCGAAGTCATTGACCTGATGACCGCCTACGACGATCAGGAAATCATCCATACCGAGCCAGTGAATTCGGACCGTGGATTCCTGAACACGACGGTTGGACGCGCCATCCTGAACGATCACCTTCCTGAAGGCATGCCGTTCATCAACGGCTTGCTGAAGAAGAAAGGTATCGGACAGCTGGTGACATATTGTTACCTTCGCTTTGGTCTCGAGGTTACCGTCAAGATGCTGGACGAGGTGAAAGACCTCGGGTTCCGCTACGCCACCAAGGCGGGATTGTCCATCGGCATCGACGACATGGTCATCCCGGACAACAAGAAGACCCTGGTGAAGGACGCCGAGAAGCTGGGCGTGGCCGTACAGCAGCAGTATCTGGACGGAGCCATCACCAACGGCGAACGTTACAACAAGGTCATCGAAATCTGGTCGGCGATTACCGAAAAAGTCGCAGACGAGATGTTCGGGCAGATGCAGCAGCGCGATAAAGAAGGCGCGCTGAATCCGATTTACGTCATGGCCGACTCCGGCGCTCGCGGATCGAAACAGCAGATTCGCCAGCTCTCGGGCATGCGCGGACTGATGGCCAAGCCGTCGGGCGAAATCATCGAGACCCCGATCACGGCCAACTTCCGTGAAGGGCTCACCGTGCTGGAGTACTTCATCTCGACTCACGGCGCCCGCAAAGGTCTGGCCGACACCGCTCTCAAGACGGCCGATTCAGGCTATCTGACGCGACGTCTGGTTGACGTGGCGCAAGACGTAATCATCAGCGAATACGACTGCGGCACCGTCGACGGCATCTACGTCGCGGGTATCGTCGAAGCCGGCGAGATCATCGAGCCTTTGCGCGACCGCATTGTGGGCCGCGTATCGCTTGAGAAAATCAAGGACTACGACGGCGGTGTGATCGTCGACATCAACAACGAGATCACCGAAGACCTGGCCAGCGCGATTCAGGCGGCCGGTATCGAACGGGTGAAAATCCGCTCGGTGCTGACCTGCGAATCGAAACGCGGAGTTTGCGTAATGTGCTACGGACGCAACCTGGCATCGGGCCGGCTGGTCGAATTGGGCGAAGCCACGGGAGTGATCGCGGCGCAGTCCATCGGCGAACCGGGAACCCAGCTCACGATGCGCACCTTCCACATCGGTGGTACGGCATCGCGTGTGTCTGAGCAGTCGCGGCTTGATGCCAAGAGCAACGGCATCGTGCGCTTCATCGGACTGCAGACGGTCAAAGCCAAGTCGGGCGATCTGGTGGTGATGAACCGCCAGGGCTCGATTGCGGTGGTTGACGACAAGGGCCGTGAACGCGAGCGCTATGCGGTCGTGTACGGCGCCAAGTTGAAGGTCAACGAAGGCGATCAGGTCGCACTCGGACAAGTCATGGTCGAGTGGGATCCGTATACCTTCTCGATCCTGACCGAAATCGGCGGAACGATCCAGTTCAAGGACCTGCAGGAAGGGGTCACGCTGCACGAGGAAGTGGACGAAGTGACCGGATTGTCGCGGCACGTCGTGGCGGATTCGCCCGACGAGAAGCGCCAGCCGGCCATCGTGATCAAGGGCAAGACCAGCAAGCGCTACCTCATGCCCTCACGCGCTCACCTCATGGTGCAGGACGGCGACACTGCTCACCCGGGCGATGTGCTCGCTAAGATCCCGCGCGAAACCACCAAGACCAAAGACATCACCGGTGGTCTGCCCCGCGTGGTCGAACTGTTCGAAGCGCGCAAGCCGCATGAGACCGCGGTCATCAGCGAAATCGATGGCACGGTGAAGTTCGGCGAAGTCTCGAAAGGTCAGCGCAAGATGTATGTGGTCGCCGACAACGGCACCGAAAAGGAATACTCGGTACCTCGCGGCGTTCACATCAACGTGCAGGAAGGCGAGCGGGTCAAGGCGGGCGAACCGCTGATGGACGGTCCGCTGAACCCGCACGACATTCTCGCCGTCCTGGGAGAAAAAGAACTGCAGTCTTATCTCGTGAATGAGATCCAGGAAGTGTACCGGCTGCAGGGCGTGAACATCTCGGACAAGCACATCGAAGTGATCGTTCGCCAGATGATGCGCTGGCGCAAAGTGGAAGACGTGGGCGATACGCAGTTCCTGCTGGAACAGCAGATCGACAAGTTCCGCTTCGCGGAAGAGAACGAGCGGGTGATTGCGCAGGGTGGACGTCCGGCAACGGGTCGGCCGCTGCTCCTGGGTATCACCAAAGCTTCGCTCTCAACCGATTCGTTCATTTCGGCGGCGTCATTCCAGGAGACAACGCGTGTCCTGACGGAAGCATCCATTCAGGGCGCAGTAGACCATCTGCGAGGACTGAAAGAGAACGTCATCGTGGGACGGTTGATCCCTGCCGGAACCGGCATGGAGTACTACCGCAACGTGCGGCTCTCGCCAGAGATGGAAGAAGCCGCGGCCAAGGTCCAGGAAGAGGTTTCACAGGCCTACGAGGAAGCCGAGCGCGCGCTCGAGTTGATGCGTACGGAAGGCGAAACCGAGGAACTGACAGCCGAGTAAATATCCGGAAGCAAAAGGGGCGGCCAGTCCGCCCCTTCTGCCTTCCCGGCTTACGTTGTACAATGCCGCGTCCTTGAGTTTGCGTCATAAGCCCCCATGCACGCTAACCCAGAACGATTGCAAGATCAGGAACGTAGCAGCACTTCGCAGTTGCATGCGATCCCCCGGCGCAATACTCTGGGGCCATTCATGTCGCGTTTCCTGCGCCTGCTTCGCCTCGCCTTTTGGCGCGCGTTTCAGCACGACGCGTTCGCCACCGCCAAAGCCGCGGCCTATTCTTCCATCCTCACTTTTTTCCCCACCCTGCTGCTCATCGGATCCGTGCTGGCGACTTCCCGTCAGACCGAGGTCTATCTGCGGGAGATTTCGGACGCCGTAGGCAAGATTCTTCCCGCCGGCGCCGCGACTGCCCTGGCTTATCTGCGCGGGACCACGCAGCGTTCGGTGGGTGTGCTCATCACCGCTTCGCTCATCACGCTGTGGACCGGGTCGGGCGTCATGATCTCCTGGATGGAAGGCTTTCGCCGCTGCTACGAATTGCCCAAGAGCTGGGGGCTGGTAAAAGAGCGGCTGATCGCCTTCTCGCTGGTCATCCTCGCCGGTATCCCGCTGACCTTCTCGACCATCCTGGTGGCCTTCGGCAACCGCATTGAAACTCAAATCCTCTTTCAAATCGGACATGAGTTCGGTTTTTTTATTCTCCTAATGTGGACGGCGATCCGCTGGCTGATTGCCGGACTGACCAGCATCGCGGTCATGGCGCTGATCTATCACCACGCCGTTCCGCGCACCCAACCCTGGCATAGCGTGTTGCCCGGCGCCACGCTGGCATCGGCCCTGTGGTTCTTTGCCACCACTCTATTCAGCTGGTATCTGCAGCGCTACGCCGACTACAGCATTCTCTACGGATCGCTGGGCGTTGGCATCGCCCTACTGGTTTGGATGTACATGATCTCGCTGGTGGTACTGGTGGGGGCGGAGTTCAACGCCATGCTCTTTCCTCGGGCGCGGCTGGGGATTGAGCTGATCGAATCGAACGCACATCTGAGAAAACCTTAACCTTCCGCCACAGATTGCATGGTCTGTGCCGTCCCTACCGGACGGGCGATCATTCCTCCATTTACAATAGTCGGACTTTGAAAACAGCAAAGCCTGATCTCGTTTCCGGTGATTTGCCGGCGGATGTTACAGCCTCGGCCACTCGCCGCGCCAAAATTATCTGCACCATCGGACCCTCGTGTAATACCGAGCCTATGCTGCGCGAAATGATGCGGCTGGGCATGGATGTTGCGCGGCTTAACTTCTCTCACGGCACGCATCCCGAGCACGCGCGTAACATCGCCCGGTTGCGGCGGGCGGCGAAGCAGGAAAACCGCACGATCTGCATCCTTCAGGATTTGCAGGGTCCCAAGATACGCACAGGACGGCTCAAGGACCACGAGCATGTGGCGCTCAAGACAGGGTCGCTGGTCACGATTACGCCGCGGGACGTCTTAGGCACGCCGACTCTGATTTCGACTACGTTTCAGGGGCTGGCGCACGAGGTACGTACAGGCTCGCGCATACTTCTCTCGGACGGGTTGATCGAGCTGCGGGTGACCCAAGTGCGGGGCACGGACGTGGAATGCGAAGTGGTGAACGGCGGGATGCTGGCCGAGCATCAGGGCATCAACCTGCCGGGGGCGGCGCTGTCCATCCCTGCCCTTACAAGTAAAGACCGTGCCGATCTTGAGTTTGGGCTGAAGCATGGCGTGGACATGGTGGCCCTGTCGTTTGTGCGCTCGGCGGCCGACGTTCGCAGCGTGAAGGAAATCATTACGGCGCGAGGCCAGGACGTGCCGGTGATCGCCAAGCTGGAAAAGCCGCAGGCGCTGAAACGCCTGGAAGAAATTTTCGAAGCTGCCGATGGCGTGATGGTAGCGCGCGGCGATCTGGGCGTGGAGATGCCGGCCGAGAAAGTTCCGGTGATCCAGAAGTATGTGATCCGGCGCGCCGCGGACTGGCGCAAGCCGGTGATTATTGCCACCCAGATGCTGGAGTCTATGATCGAAAATCCGCGGCCGACCCGCGCTGAGGCCAGCGACGTCGCCAATGCCGTATTCGACGGTACCGATGCCGTCATGCTGTCGGCCGAGACGGCGACCGGCCAATACCCTCGAGAAACCGTGGCCATGATGGGCCGGATCGTGGTGGAGGCGGAGAGTAATATGGCGGAGTTTACTCAGCCGCGACGTCGCCAGCAGCGCCGACTTTCGATCGCAGAGGCGATTTGCGAATCGATCGCGCACGCCGCCGAAGATCTGCACATGAGCGCCATTGCCGTGTTCACCGAGACCGGAAACACCGCCATTCTGATTTCAAAATATCGTCCTCTGGCGGAGATATACGCCTTCTGCCGTACCCAGCCGGTCTGCAACCGGCTAAACCTGTTGTGGGGTGTGCAACCGGTGGTGCGCGACCAGGCGTTGACCGCGGAAGAAATGCTATTGGCAGCGGAGCAGGAATTATTGCGCCGGGGCCGGGTCAAGACCGGAGATGTGCTTGGCGTCGTGGCCGGAACGCAGATGGCGTCGGGATCGACCAATTTCATGCGTCTGCACCTAGTCACGTCTGATGAAGAGCGAGGAATGTCCCGGCCAGTACGGCGGCGCAAGCGGACCTCCAGGAGGCGCTAGTTGTGTCCCAGAGTGGCACGGACGTCCAAAGCTTCAGCGATGCAGGGCTCGATCCGCCGGTTCGCGGATTTGTTCATCGCCCGGAACATATTCAGGAACACGGCTCTGCTGACGGGCTGGTGCTGGCGCACGGCGCCGGTTCGAATGCCAATTCTCCTCTACTGATCGCGTTGGCCACGGCTTTCGCTGGGGCGGGATTTACGGTGCTCCGCTGCAATCTTCCCTATCGGCAGAACCGGCCTTACGGTCCGCCGCGGCCGGGGGACGCCGAGCGCGATCGTGACGGGCTCAGGAACGCGGTTGCGGCCCTGCGCAAACTGGGCTCTACGCGGATTTTTTTGGGCGGCCACTCTTACGGTGGGCGGCAGGCCACGATGCTGTGCGCCGCCGAGCCGGACCTGGTGGCGGGGTTGCTGTTGCTCTCTTATCCGCTGCATCCGCCGCGCAAGCCCGAGCAGCTTCGGGTAAAGCATTTGCCGGACTTACGGGTGCCGGCGTTGTTCGTGCATGGGACGCGCGATCCATTTGGGTCGATCGAGGAGATGGAATCGGCTTTGAAGATGATTCCGGCGAAGACAATGTTGCTGCCGGTCGAGAAGGCTGGGCATGACTTGGGATTCAAGGCTCAATCAAAACAGGAGGAGCTGCCAGCGATGATCCTGGCGGCCTTCGTGAAGTTTTTTGATTGATGTTTGAGATCTTCTCACCAATCAGTTTCTCATCCGCTATTTGATTCACCCTAGCCAGGGGAAAGTCGATCGCTATTTCTTGTCGTCCGCGGATTGTTCCTTCAACCTCTTGACGATGCGGTTTTCGAGCAAGCGCAATGCCCGTTGAATATCCGAGAAGCTGGTCGTTGGATCGTTGTTGTAATCCATCAGGCGATGCTGGTAATGGCTTCGGTTGGGGGCGATCTCATCAATGACGAACCGCGCCTCCTGCATGGCCGCGCTGCGATGTTCAAAGTTACCGGTCATTTCGTCGGTGGCCTTTTCCAGAGCACAGTAGAGGCTGAAGGTGGCAGCTTCT
The DNA here is from genome assembly GCA_963822555.1 of Terriglobia bacterium. Lineage (GTDB taxonomy): Bacteria > Acidobacteriota > Terriglobia > Terriglobales > Acidobacteriaceae > JAIQFF01. The sequence goes on along the minus strand of CAWGHY010000001.1, from coordinate 266,399 downwards.
GGCGCACAAACCCGCGTATCGGCGCGGTTCCACTTTGAAGGCGAGTCAAGGATTTTCCGCGCACGTTGCACAATCCGGACATCGGCTTTTGTCACGGGAGGGCGGGCATCCGGGTCGTCGGGGAGGCTTCGCGCAGCGTGGACCGCAGTTTGCGCCGGGAGTGCGGTCAGGCAGAAGAGGATGCCGGCTGAAATCAGAACCCGTGTTCTCGGCTGCATGGGACTAGTTGACCCATCCGGATTTTGAGCCGCCGTTTTTCTTCTCTTCATCGGGTGGGATGTAGTTACCTTGTTCGTCGAATTCCACGGTGCGGTTGTGTTTGCGCATGTAGACCTCGAACTTTCGGGCAGCGCGGCGGCGCTTCCAGCGATAGTACTGGTTGCGCATGCCGTAGAAACGCTCCGACACTCCCAAGCGGGGTATGCCGCCGCGAGGCACAAACTTTACGTAGATGTATCCGAAGAAAAGGCCGCCAAGGTGGGCGACGTAAGCGACATTGCCGCCGCCCTGAATGGCGAAAGCCAGCGTCACCACGATCAGGATGGCGACGAAATACTTGGCCTTGAGCGAAATGGGAAACGGGATCATCAGGATTTCGTTTTCGCCAAAGACGATCCCGAACGCGATCAGAATGGCGAATACTCCTCCCGATGCGCCCACCGTTGGGATCGTGGGATTGCCCAGCACGTGGGAGTACGAGAGTACGGTAGTGGTCAGGGCGGCGCCGATGACGCCAAAGAAATAGAGTTCGAGGAAACGGCGCGTGCCCCATGCGCCTTCGAAAGCCGCACCAAACATCCAGATGCCCAACATGTTTCCGAACCAGTGCCAGAACTCGAAATGCAGAAAGCTGTAGGTCACCAGTTGCCACAATGCCCCGTGGACGACGGCCTCCGGCACTAGAGCGAGGTAGTCACGCACCCAGCGGGCCACATCGATCAGGGTCATGCCAAAGAGTTCAAGCAGGAGGAATACGGCGGTGTTGATTGCAAGCAGCCAGGTAACCGCGCGGGTAAATGGCGGCAGGCTAAGCGTCATTTCTCGACTTCGTGCCACAATCGGCTCCGTCAGAAGTACTGGCTAATACTGTCTCATCTTTCGGGCTGGGGCACCACTGGCAGACTGCGGTGACCAGCACCATCGAGTGCGCGCACGGCGAAGATCACATTATCCTTCGAGAACGGCAGCGTGACGCGGGTTACATTTCCAACTGAGCGGGCGTGCTCCCAATCCGGGCTGGAAGTATCGCGCCACAGGACCTCGTAGGAAGCGCTGCCCGGCGAAGCCTCCCAGGTCAGGGTCGAATCGTTCTCCAATTGCTTGGTCTGTAAACGGACCCGGCCGGGCGGAGCCGGCGCGGAGGCGAGGGAAGCCAGCGTCGCCGCATTCACCCGCGCCACGTTCGCGACATAATCGAAGTTCACGAACTTGAGCTGATCGCCGTATTCGATGCCGTTTTCCGTGCGCACGTTCTGGTGCTGGTGGTTGTAGTCCTCGCGGTATTCGGTGAAGCGAACGGCGGCGTAACCTTGCTCGTTGAATGAGATGTGATCTCCGCCGCGCAAATAGCGGTCGAGACGAAACACGATCAGCGGTTTGACCGCTGTTTTGTAAGTGCGTCCGGCTTCAGCTACATAACGAGCAAGCTCGCGGGACGCGGAATCGTTTTCACCGCCCAGGTTGCGGATCCGGCGCACTTCCGCGTCCGTGGCTACGAGTGGTACGCCCTCGGAGAAAACGCGCACGACGCCGGGGTCCTGCTGTGGATTGCGATCGCCACCAACGATGTCATTGTTTAAAGCCGCTTCAATGTTCCAACCCTGGTCTTTTGCCATCTTCGCGAAGTGAGCGCTGCCATTCAACCCCTGCTCCTCGCCGGCTACGGTCAGAAAAATAATGGTAGCAGGAAACTTCAGTTTGCTTAGAACGCGGGCGCACTCCAGACTGACGGCAGTTCCGCTGGCGTCGTCGTTGGCGCCGGGGGCGATGCCGCTGACGTCAAAAGTATCGCTGTTGCGGGAATCGTAGTGTCCGGTGACCAGGACGATGCGTTTCGCACTTTCCGGGTCGGTGCCCTTCAGGACCGCATAAACACTGGTGATGACTGTGGGCTTCGGAATCCGGTCGGCGGGATTTTCAGTGAAGCGATCGGTCTTGACTTCGAGGCAACCGCCGCAGTCGCGCGAGTAGCGTTCGAATTCTTCCTGAATCCAGTCCCGCGCCGCGCCGATGCCGTGGCCTGCCTTGATAGAATCTGGGTCCTGGGCTGAGAGCGTGAGGCGCGTCTGAAAACTGACCAGCTTCTCGATATTCGCCTGAATGCGCTGCGCAGAGATGTCGGCCAAGGCCGCGGCGATTTGAGGATCAGCGGGCGCTGCGGCATTCTCCGCGGCGGCCGCCACTGCGACGGTGCGGTAGGGTACGGACAGGAGCGGCAAGGCCAAGAACGCCAAAATCAAAGAAATTCTGAAAGGAAACATGATCTCCACAGGGTAAGCTTATGGCCGAAACTTTTTCCGGTGACCAGCCACTTGACCTCTGGCCCCGAAGAATCTAAATATTAACAGGAGCACTCTTACCAGGACACCCGTCCAGCCCGGAGGCCATGATGATTTATTGCCCAGAATGCGAAACCAACCTCGACATTGACGAGGAGGAAGTTGACGAAGGCGAAATCGTTTCCTGCCCCGAGTGCGGCACCGATTTCGAAATCGTCACCGTCAGCCCCATCGAATTGAAGCCGGTGGAGGATGCGGTGATCGACGAAGAAGAATTAGAGGAAATGGGGGATGGGGACGATTCCTAGGTCTGCTTGTATCCCGATGTTTCCCGTACGAATCAGCCTCCGGTTCCTGACCGCTGTTTTCTGCTGTGTCGTCCTGAGCGTCTCCGCCGACAAGGTGTCCGCCAACCCGCCCGTGCCCGCATATCAGAAACCCAACGAACCTTACGCCCTCATTTTTGGGACGGTTTGGGGGCCGGACGCCCATCCGTTGTATGGTGTGAGAGTGAAGATCCGCCGGGCGGACCAGAAGAAAGCCCACTGGGAGCTTTACTCCGATCACAGCGGAGAGTTTGCCCTGCGGGTGCCCGCGGGTGCGGCAGACTACTTCGTGTGGGCCGACCTAAAGGACTATAAGTCACTATCTGGCATAAAGTTACATCAGGACGAAGACGTGAAGGTCCACGTCGATAATGACGAGCGCGAGGACATCGGGCTGCATCTAAAGCAGTAGCCCGTGCTGTGAGTGTTCCGGGGGAGGGACGTCATGGGGAAACACGTCGCGGTGGCTCTGGTTGTTCTTTTGATGGGTCTTGCCGTGGCCACACTTCCCGCGGACGCCAAGGATAAAAGCGGGGATTCGGGTCGACTGTTGACCGGAAAAGTCGTCGACAAGCAGGATGTTCCACTCCCCAGCTCTGTCGTATATCTCGCCAACACCCGCAGTCGCGCGGTAAAGACGTTTATCGTGGGTCAGGACGGGACGTACCGCTTTCCCGCCCTCTCGCCCAACGTTGACTATGAGGTCTACGCCCAGTACAAAGACCGCAAGAGCGACACGAAAACCGTCAGCCAGTTCGACACACGTCCCACGGTCAACATCAATCTGAAGATTGATATGAGGTAGTGTTTCGATTAGGCGCGAGCGCCCGCTCGTGCACCCCCATGCATTGGCATCTCAGTTCTTCTGACAGCGCGGCACTGCCGCACGAGCGTGGACGCTTGCGCCTACATTGGCAATTGCCCCGCCATGGGGAGATTCAGTAGCATTCTCTTCAAGTTCCGGTATGAGCCGATCTGATCCCACGGGCGCGCTGTTCCTGGGCACGGGAGCGGGAGTCTGGATTTTCTTCAAGGGCTTCCGTGTATTTCGTGAATTCAAAATTGTGGCCGACACACCCTGCATGCCCATCCGCAGCATTCCGATGGGCCTGGTGCAGGTGCGCGGGCAAGCTTTGACCGATCAGTTGATCCCCAGCCCCATCACTCACACCCCGTGCTGCTTCTACAAAGTCAACATCGAACATTACGAGACCGGCGAACATGGCGGATGGAAGCACTACCGCACCGACATGGATGGCGCCAAGTTCTACATACAGGACCAGACCGGCAAAGTGCTGGTGGATTCGTACTCGGCGGAGTACGACCTGCCGGAGAGTCCTTCGCGGGTGGTGGATGGCGCCCACATTGCCCCTCTCATGGGAACCGGAGCCAGCGACCAGGAGCTGCTGCAGTATATAGAGACTGCGGGCGCGCACCAGTTTGCCAGCAAGATCGAACACTGGCTGGACACGAAGGGCCCGCTGGGGGACCCCAAGAGCGAACAGGGACGCCAGACGCTGCTGAATATGATCCGGGTCATACCGCAGGTCACCGCGGCGAAGGGCAGGATTCCGCCGGAGCTGATCGAAAAGATTGCAGCCTCGCATCCGCTGGATGATCCGGAGAAAGAGCAGAAGCGGCAGATGTTTCTGCAGCACATTCGCGAGACCGGAACCTTGCCGGGCGGCCAATTCTCAGGGCCGGCGGCCAGCGGCCGCTACCGGTTGCGGGAATATCTCATTCTGCCGGGGCAGCAGTATCACGTGACCGGAACTTGCGTGGAGAACCCAAACTCACAGGACGCGCATGACCGGAACATGATCGTGTTGGGAAAGAACGAGAAAACTTTCCTCATTTCCTCGAAGGCGGAGCAGGAGGTGCAGCAAAGTCTGCGCAAGCGAGCGCTGGGGATGGTATTTGGCGGGGCGGCGCTGGCGCTGTTTTGCCTGGCTTTACTGCTGGGGCATTTGCATTTGTATTAGGCTGCGATTTAGGCGAGAGCAAAACACCTGAAACTCTCGCTACCGATTTTGCTTATAGGGGTCCTTCGACTCCGCATTGCGTTTCGCGAAGCGAAACACAATGCTCCGCTCAGGATGACAGGGGAATGATATGGGCATGAGTATTGTCGGGGGCGCGCTGGTCTTCTTCATTGTCGCGGGGGGATTGTTGTACCTGATCATCATGTACAACGAACTGGTCCGCCTGCGGAACGACAACGATCGCGCCTGGGCGAACATCGATGTGTTGCTGAAACAGCGCCGCGACGAAATCCCGAACCTGGTGGAGACGGTCAAAGGTTACATGCAGCACGAACGTCAGACCCTGGAAGCAGTTACACAGGCACGGACGGCGTCCATGAATGCGGCCAGCGTTGGGCAGAAGGCGCAGGCCGACCTGATGATGACGGGCGCGCTGCGCGGACTGTTCGCGGTGGCGGAGAACTATCCGCAGCTGAAGGCGAACGAGAATTTCCTGAAATTGCAGAATCGAATTTCGGAACTGGAAGAGCGAATCGCCGATCGCCGCGAGTTCTTCAATGACGACGTGAACACGTACAACACCCGCATCCGGCAGCTGCCCGAGGTGTTCCTGGCAAACATGATGGCCCTGAAGCCAAGAGAATTTTTCAAAGTCTCAGACGAAGACCGCAAACTGGTGGAAGTGAAACTCAGCTAGTTTTATTAGTCTTGTCATCCTGAGCTTGCGAAGGATCTCAGGCTGCACGGACGTTACTCCCCGAATGTGCCGTAAAGGAAAAAGCCGCCATTACTGGCGGCTTCTGTTTCTTTCGCCCTTTCAGGGCTTTTCACCTTCGCGGGGTTTCCCAGGGCTTACGCCCGTGGGCTGCATTCTTTCGCCGCTTCGCGGCTTAAAAGTAGCGGGCGAGGGCGTCCGCTCCGCATCGCCACGTGCCTAGTTATTCTCGCCGCCGGCGCGCTTCCAGGACATGAGCTCACCGATGGTGGAGCCGCCCGTGCTCGATACCGGTTGCTTGTAGGCCTCGACTTCGGAACGAGACGCTTCCTCGCCGACTGCCTTGATGCTCAGGCCGACTTTCTTTTCTTCCTGATTCATCTTGATGATCTTGAAGTCATGCTCGACACCGGGTTCGAGGGTGATGGGCTGGCCGTTGGCATCCACGGCTTCGCTGTTGTGACAGAGGCCTTCGATGCCTTCGGCGATTTCTACAAATGCGCCGAAGGTGGCCACCCGCAGAACTTTGCCGTGCAGCACGTCGCCCACATGATGCTGTTCGAAGAAAGTCTCCCAGACGTCGGGCTGCAACTGCTTCACGCCCAGCGAGAGCCGGCGCTTGTCCGGTTCGATAGCCAGAACGATGGCTTTGACCCGGTCGCCCTTCTTCAAAACCTCCGAGGGATGCTTCACGCGTTTGGTCCAGCTTAAGTTGCTGACGTGGACCAGCCCGTCGATGCCTTCCTCGATTTCGATGAACGCGCCGAAGTCGGTGAGGTTGCGCACCCGGCCTTCAACCGTTGCGCCCACCGGATATTTATCGTGCAACGCATCCCAGGGATTGGTCGCCAGCTGTCGCATGCCCAGCGAAATTCGCCGCTCCTGCGGATTCACGCTCAATACGACGCAATCCACCTGATCGCCAACATTGACCAGCTTCGACGGGTGCTTGATGCGCTTGGACCAGGTCATCTCGCTGACGTGGACCAGGCCTTCAATGCCCTGTTCGAGTTCAACGAAGGCGCCGTAGTCGGTGACGCTGATGACGCGTCCGCTGACATGGGCGCCCACGGGATAGCGATGCGAGGCATCCAGCCAGGGGTCAGGCGTGAGCTGCTTGAATCCCAGCGAGACGCGTTGCTTATCTTTGTCGAACTTCAGTACCTTCACTTGAATCTGGTCGCCGACGTTGACCAGGTCGCGGGGATGGGTCAGCCGTCCCCAGGACATGTCAGTGATGTGCAGTAACCCGTCGATCCCGCCCAAGTCGACAAAAGCGCCGTACTCGGTCAGGTTCTTCACCACTCCGGTGAGGACTGTGCCTTCTTCCAGGTGCTCCAGAGTTTTGGATTTCTTTTCGTTCTGCTCTTCTTCCATCAACTGCTTGCGGGAGACCACGATGTTGCCGCGCTTCTTGTTGAGCTTGATGACCGCGACTTCGATGGTCTCGCCCTTGAGGACGTCCAGATTACGCAAGGGGCGAAGATCCGCCTGCGAACCCGGCAGAAACGCCTGGGCTCCGAGGATGTCTACCGTCAGGCCACCCTTGATGCGCTCAATCACCGTCGCCTTGATGGGTTTCTTCTCGTTGTGTGCCTTTTCGATCTCGTCCCAGGCACGCAGCCGCTGCGCTTTCTGGTGGGAGAGATTGATGTAGCCTTCCTCGGTCTCGCCTTTGTCGCGCATGACGGCGATTTCGTCGCCGGGTTGGAAGCGCGGCTTGCCGGAGTGATCCATCACTTCGGTTATGGGGAGCATGCCCTCGGACTTGGCGCCGATATCCACCACCACGTGGGTGAGGGTTATCTTCAGCACTGTGCCCTTGATGACTTTATCTTCACGGGCGGCCTCTTCGGTCTCGGTGGTGAAACTCTCGAGGGCGGAGGCGAAGTCTTCGGTGGTTGAGGGTTTTTCGTCCAGATTCTGGGTCGAGTCGTGTTGCGCCGAGTCATAATGCGATGAATCGGTGTGCGCAGACTGGGTTGGCTGGGGGGAGTCGCTGTTTAAGGTCGAGCCCTCCGCGGATTCCACGGGTCGCTCGGCAACGGAAGTCGAAGACGCGGAATCCAGGTTATGGGCGTTGTTATCGTCAGGCAAGGTTGATGGCCTCTCTCGGGTTTTCCGCGCACGCGTGGGTGCGGGGACGGATGCGGGTGATTAGCGGACGGCTGGCGTTAGTCTAAGGTTGTGTTGAGCCCGCCCTGGCGGACGGACTGGAACAATCCCAGCGGTCGGACGTCTCTAAGCAAACCCGCGTCCAAAGGGAACTCTTCGAGTGTAGCAACCGCTTCGGAACAGTGTCAAACGACAAAAACAGCTTCTCGCTTCTAGCCTCTAGCTCCCAGCCAATACGCGCTTTAGCGAGGAGCCGGGAGCTAGGAGCTAGAAGCGCTTTTCTGCTACTCTGCCCTCCCATGGACTACCTCTGGACTCCCTGGCGCTATGCCTATGTGGCCGGCATCGACAAGACTTCGGGATGTGTCTTCTGCGACTTGCCGCGGGCCGGGGATGACGCCAAAGCGGGCATTGTGTATCGCGGGCAGCACGGCTACGTCATCCTCAATGCCTATCCCTACACGGCAGGTCACGTGATGATCGTTCCCTTCGCCCATCTCGACGAGCTGCAAAAGCTGCCGGTGGACGCCGCCCACGAAATGATGGACCTAACCCAGCGAATGGAACGGGTCTTGCGCCAGCTTTACAAGCCGGATGGGGTCAATCTGGGGATGAATATCGGCAGGGCGGCCGGAGCAGGAGTGACAGGCCACATCCATATGCACGAATTACCGCGTTGGGTAGCCGATGCGAATTTCATCTCGGTAGTGGGAGAGACCCGGGTCCTGCCTGAGAGCTTGGAGACGACGTATGCCAGGATCAAGGCAGCGATGGAAGGATAGGCTGCAGGTGCTATCCCACACAGAGAAGGCTATTTGAGCAATTCCTGCATTTCTTTTTCGCCGATTACCTTCACTCCCAGCTCTTTGGCTTTATCCAGCTTTGATCCGGCATCGTCACCGGCCACGACGTAGTCGGTTTTCTTGCTGACTGAGCCGGAGACCCGGCCACCGGCATCCTCGATCATCTTCTTGGCCTCATCGCGGGTGAGATGGGGCAGAGTGCCCGTGAGCACAAAAGTCTTGCCGGCGAGCTTGGTTCCGCGCAGTTTTCTGCTTCCAGTCAGCCGCAAGCCCAGCTTCTGCAGCTCTTCCACCAGCGCCCGATTTTTCGGCTCCTGGAAAAACTCAACAATACTCTGCGCGATCCGCGGGCCGACCTCGTTCACCTCTTGTAGTTCTTCTTCACTAGCGTTCATCAATGCGTCCATGGAGCCGAAGTATTCGGCGAGGAACTGCGCGGTGCGTTCGCCGACCATGCGAATGCCCAGTCCGTAGATCAGGCGCTCCAGAGGCAACTTCTTTGAATTTTCAATTTCATCAAGGATGTTCTGGGCCGACTTGTCGCCCATGCGTTCCAGCGAGAGCAAATCTTCTTTCTTCAGCTTGTAGATGTCGGCAACGTTCTTCACCAGTTTGCGGTCGGTGAGCTGGGTGACCAGCGCATCGCCCAGGCCATCGATGTTCATGACGCCGCGCGAAGCGAAGTGCAGGATAGTTTCGCGCAGCTTGGCCGGGCAGTTGGCGTTAACGCAGCGATGATCGGCCTCGCCCTCAATGCGGACCACGTGGCCCCCGCACACCGGGCATCGCTCCGGCATGTGGAAAACCTTGTGGCCGCGGGGATGGTCTTTGTCTTCGATTACACGCGTGACTTTAGGGATTACGTCGCCGCCACGTTCAACCTCGACCCAGTCGCCGATTTTCACTCCCAGGCGCTCGATCTCGTCCATGTTGTGCAGGGTGGCGCGGCTGACCGTGGTACCGCCGATGGGAACCGGCTTCAACGCGGCCACCGGCGTGAGTTTGCCGGTGCGTCCGACTTGCACCAGGATGTCTTCGATTTTCGTGATGCCACCGCGCGCGGCGTATTTGTAGGCGATGGCCCAGCGTGGGGCTTTGCCGGTGTAACCGAGTTCGGCCTGCAGTGCAGTGCGGTCGACCTTGATGACAATTCCGTCAATTTCGTAAGGAAGTTTTTCGCGTTTGGGTTCTTCCTCTGCGATGAATGTCCATATCTGTTCGAAAGTCTTCGCCAGCCGGCGCGTCTTGTTGACCTTGAAGCCGGCGGCGTCGAGCGCGTCCAGAGTTTTCGAATGGCGATCGAAGTAGGTCCGGCCGTCTTTGAGCAGTGCGTAGGTGAAATAGTCGAGGCGGCGCTGCGCGGTGATACTGGGTTCAAGCTGGCGGACGGTTCCAGCCGTGGCGTTGCGCGGGTTGGCAAAAACGGACAGGCCTTTCTGCTCACGCTCATCGTTCATTTTTTTGAAAGCAGCGATGGGCATCAGCATCTCGCCGCGGACCTCGAAATCCGCGGGGACTCCGGCTTTCTTCAGCTTGTCCAGGGGAATGGAGAGCGGGATGGATCGCACCGTGCGCACATTCAGCGTGACATCTTCACCGATGGTTCCGTCGCCGCGAGTAATGCCGCGAACCAGCTTTCCATCTTCGTAATGCAACGCCAACGACATCCCGTCCAGCTTTAATTCGCAGACATAGTCGATGTCTTCGCGGCCGCTGAGTTCATGGACGCGACGCTCCCAGTTGCGGAGTTCATCCTCGCTGTAGGTATTGTCGAGCGACAGCATCGGCGAAGAATGCGGCGCCTTGACGAAGCCCTCGCGCGGCTTGCCGCCGACGCGCTGGGTGGGGGAGTCGGGAGTGACCAGCTCCGGATGTTCGGCTTCGAGTTTCTTCAGCTCAATAATGAGCTGGTCGAATTCGGCGTCTGTAATCTTGGGATCGTCAAGAACGTAGTAGAGGTATTCGTGGTGGCGTATTTGTTCCCGCAGTGTTTCGATCTTCTTTTCGGTTCCCTTGGTCGCGGTGGCCATGACTGGGAGATTATATTCGGGAGCTGGCGAGGATTGTGTGGGGCGATTGTGTGGCGCGGGCCCCCTCGCCCGCGAAAAGCCGACAGGCAAATTGAACGCTTCCGGCTAACGTCAAAAGCCGCGGGCGAGGGCGCCCGCGCCACACTGGATATGCGGATTCTTGAGACAAACCGTCTGCTGCTGCGGGAATTTGTTCCTGGCGACATTGACGCACTTGCGGCCGTCATTTCTGATCCCGAAACCATGCGCTTTTATCCCCAAGCCCTGGAACGCGCCGGGGTTGAATCGTGGATCGAACGGAACCGGCGTCGCTACCTGGGTGACGGCCACGGACTTTGGGCCATGGTTTTGAAGTCGAGCGGCGAACTTGTCGGTGATTGCGGCTTGACCCGCCAGACGGTCGATAAAGTGGATGAGATAGAAATCGGTTATCACCTGCGCCGCGATTTGTGGGGGCGCGGCCTCGCTCCGGAGGCAGCTAGCGCTTGCCGCGACTACGGTTTCGAGCGTCTTCGCACTGACCAGCTCATCTCGCTGATCCGGCCGGAGAATCTGCCCTCGCGACGCGTCGCAGAGAAAGTCGGATTGCGCTGGTGGAAGGAAGTAATGTGGCGAGATCTGCCACATTGCGTCTACATGATTCGCAGAGGCTGAGATCGTCACGAACTGCGAGGAGGCAGCCGCCCTCGGCTGTCTGGCGGAGCGAAGGTCCGCAAGCCGCGAGCTCCGCGACAAGGGCCAAAACCCCGGCGAGCTTCGCTCGCCTGGACAGGTGAGACACCTGCCCCTACGTGGTTCGTGGCGACTACACCAGGTCTTCTACTTTCAGCGGTGCGGGGCCGCCCTTCCATGCAGCCAGGAACTGTTTCTGTATGAACTCGGCATCGTAGTCGCGCTTTTGCGCCTTCAGAGCCTGGTGCAATCCAAACAACGAACGTGGATTGCGCGGGTTGCGGTCGAGATCGGCACGGAAGACCTTTTCCGCACCCGCCGCATCGCCATTCATCAGCAGGGCTGCCCCCAGCGTCTCGCGCACTGGGAAGAACCAGTCGGCAGGTTCGTTGTACTTCAACGTGTCCTGTACCGCCACGGCATCGGCCAGCATCGCAATCGCGCCTGCGTTATCCCCCTTTGCCATGGCGATCTTCGCGCCCAGTACGTCCTCGGAGATCTTCAGGATGTCTTTGGTCTTGTTGTTGATGGGCGGGTTGAAGACTGCGTCTTCGGGCGTTTTCTTTTCTGCCTCGACGACGACCGCGTAGTCCGCCTCAGCCTCTTTCACTTTGCCGGTCGCGGCCAGCGCCATGCCCCGGGCAAAATGCCAGAACACGCTGCTGACCGGCAGGGAGGAATCGGGCTGCGGCATCTTGAGGATCTCAGCCCACTTGTGAAAGCGGATATCGACTGCCATGGGGATGGTCATGAAGCCTTCCGCCATCGGCATGTCTTTCAGGTACGGGCGGATGTGAGCGGCCAGCAGATCTGCATTCCTTTTCGCTTCCAGATAGTTGCCGTTCATGGCGGAACACATGGCAATAAAGTGGAGGTTATGGCTGTAGTACATCACCGGATAAACGCCCTGCACTCCGGTGGCCTTTATGTAGGCCCGATCGACCGCAGCAGCCTGCTCGTTGGTTTTGACCGCGGCTTCGTAGTCCCCGGTGCGGATGTAGACATGCGCCGGCATGTGTACGATGTGTCCGGCGGCGGGCGCCAAGGCAGCGAGCTTGTTCGCTCCGGCCAGGGCCCGCTCGGGATGGGCCGAAGCCTCGGTGGCATGAATGTAATAGTGGATCGCGCCCAGATGGTTGGGGTCACGGCGCAAGACGGATTCCAGAGTCGCCACGATTTCTTCGGTGCCGGCCGCCGGCGTACCGTCGATACTCCACAAGCCCCACGGGTTCAGGTTCATGCCGGATTCCGCGAACAATGTGGCGGCATCGAGATCATCGAGAAATTTCTTCGACACCTCGCGCATGGCGTCGTGATAAGCCTCGGCGGCCTGGCGACGATCCGCCTTGGGGTCGGCGGGGAAGCGCAGCGCCATGGCTTCGATGTAGGCCTGCTCGGCCGGAGATGCGTTGCCCGAAAGATCGACAGCTCTCTGGATGGCCACATGCGCCGCCGCGAAGCGCTCGTCACTGGCAGGATCGTTGTAGTTGGGTCCGACCGCTTCCGCCACTCCCCAATACGCCATGGCCAGCTTTGGGTCTAGCTCTGTTGCACGCTGAAACGAGCGCTCCGCTTCGTTATGATTGAAGGCATAAATCTGACGGAGCCCCTGGTCAAAAAACTGCTGGGCGGCCGGATTGCTGGTCGAGACCGGGTGATGAAGGTCGCCATATCCCGACATCAAAGTCACGGGCCTCGCTGCCTGGGGCGCGGAATGATCCTGCGCGGCTGACAGGCTGCTCAGCGCAATCGCAATCGCGAGTGAGAAGACGAGCCGATACAGCATGTGCGTTCCCTCCTGGAGATTTTGGCGGAGATGAAAAATGTCGAGCGAGAAAGCGCCCCGAGCCGTTTCGTGTTAAAGCTTAGTAAAAAGATAGGCCAGCCGCAACCGCTTGTGTAATTGCTGCGGTTCCACAAGACATCCTCACTCCTGTCATTCCGAAGCCAGCTTTATCGGCGAGGAATCTGCTTCTTTCAGCAACGAAACAGCAGATTCCTCGCGCGATGGTGCGGCGCTCCGGAATGAGAATTCTTTCAGGGTGACCAAATTGCGCTACTACCGTGGCTTGGACGGGGTTTGGTTTTCAGTACAATCCCATTGACCTCCATGCGCAAGGCTGCACTCTTCTACAACCCGCTTTCTGGCCGTCGCCGTGAGCGGCGACTGACGGATGTTGCAGCGGTATTGAAGGTGCTGCAGCAGGCTGGAGTCGAGGCCACCGCCGAGCCCACACGCGGGCAGGCAGACGCGGCCGAGCAGGCGCACCACGCCATCGCCGCGGGCTGTGACACGATCTTTGCCTGCGGGGGCGATGGCACGGCGCACGACGTTCTGCAGGGTATGGTGGGAAGCCACGCGGCCTTGGGCGTCATTCCACTGGGCACGGCCAACGCCTTGGCCCATGATCTGAGGCTGCCGCTTAACGCCGTGGGAGCAGCGCGAGTGTTGCTGACAGCAAAAAGCCGGCGCGTCGCTTTGGGTCGCGTGGAATATGTAGACCTCGAGGGCAATCCCGGTTTCAGATTTTTCACGGTTGCAGCGGGGATCGGCGTGGATGCGCATCTGTTCTACAAGTTGAATCCTCTGGTCAAAGGTCACCTGGGCATGGCTGCTTATTATGCCAAGGCCACGCGGCTGTGGCTGACTCATCCCATGGAGAAGTTCGCCGTCGAAGTTGATCATGAAGCCGGAGAGAACAATGGACGCGATCCGGGCAAGCAGGTCTCTCAGCTGCTGGCGGTTCGCATCAGAAATTTCGGAGGAGTGCTGCGCGAGCTGGCGCCGGGAGCGTCGCTCGATCGCGACGACTTGCGGCTGGTGTTGTTTCGCACTCGCAGCCGGCTGGCGTACCTGAATTACATTGTGCGAGGACTGATAGGAGCGCGGTGGCAGGTGGACGGAATCGAGCTGGTTCACAGTCTCAGGATCGATTGCCGACCGCTGGTTGATTCGACCTCGGAGTCACGCATTTTCGTCGAAGCCGACGGCGAATTGCTAGGCACATTGCCGGCGGCGATCAGCATTGTGCCCGATGCGCTGGCGCTGCTGGTGCCGGAGGCTTCCGATGAGTAGCGCCGGCGTCCCGCCGGCTGTCCGGGCGGCGTCTCGCCGCCCGCTAGTGCCAGCCTCGATTTCGGACGGTATGATGGTTCTTCGGCTTCGGCACGGCGGGCGGGACGCCCGCCGGACAGCCGGCGAGACGCTGGCGATAGAATAAAATTTGGAACCTGTTACCCACTTTCTGACCGGAGCCTGCCTCGGGCGCGCCGGCTTCAACCGCAAGACGGCGCTGGCTACGGCCACGATGACGCTGGCGGCGGAAGCCCCGGACATCGACATCATCGGACATTTCAAGGATCCGGTTTTCGGCTTCGCCCATCATCGCGGATTCACGCACTCATTTCTCGGACTCCTGTTCGTGCAGGCAGTGGTGGTTGGGCTGATTTATCTCATTTGGAGGTTGCGCGGGCGCAAGATCAAAGACCCCAATCTGCCGCCGCGTTGGGGTTTGCTATTTCTGTTTGCCTACCTTGCCGGCTTGTCGCATATTCTGCTCGATTTCACTAATAACTACGGTGTTCGCCCGTTCTGGCCTTTCTGGGAGAAGTGGTATTCGTGGGATATCGTTTTCATTCTCGAGCCGGTGCTTCTCCTATTGCTGATCGGCGGCTTGGTGGTGCCGGGACTCTTCTCGCTGATCAACGACGAGATTGGAGTGCGCCGCAAAGGGCCGGCGGGACGTGTGGCTGCGATTGTGGCCCTGCTTGGCGTGGTCGCGGTCTGGGGTGTTAGGGATTACGAGCACCGCCGGGCCATCAATGCGCTCAGTGTCCGGGCCTATGAAGGGGACGACCCGGTGCGGGTCTCTGCATATCCCAACTGGGGGAATCCGTTTCAGTGGCACGGCGTAGTCGAGACCCGTGACTTCTTCGCCCTCATGCAGGTTGATTCCTCCGTCCCTGATGTCGATCCCGAGGGCCGCATGGCGATTCGACGCAAGCCGGAAGAAACGCCCGTCACTCTAGCGGCCAAGCGAAGCTACCTGGGACGGGTTTACCTGGATTGGGCTAAGTATCCTGTAGTGGAAACGCAGGAGATTGACTCGGGTTACATCGTCCGCTTCCGCGATCTTCGCTACTACGACCCCAATCAGACGCGGCAGGATATTCTGGGCGCGGGGGTGGAGCTTGACCGGTCGTTGAATGTTGTTCGCGAAGGCTTTGGATCGTTCGGTCGTTGGGTGCCAAACACCGGCAAGCCCTAAGCTTGGGTTTGCCCGACCCGGTATCTACGAAACTCAATGACCATACAACCGACACTGGCTTGACGTGGGGACCGTACCGGGCCACAATCATGGCTTGAGATTTTCGAGGTGATCATGCTGGCTTACTTATTTTTGGCGCTTGCGGTGGGGGTCCGTTTCATACCCCATCCCTGGATGTTTACCCCTGTCGTAGGGGCCTTACTCTTCTTCGGAGCACGCGGCTCGCGCCGCTTTCTGTGGGTGCCGCTGGTCGTCATGATGGCTTCGGATGTCGTTCTGACCAAGGTGGTCTATGCCTATCCTTTCGTTTGGGATCACTTCGTAACCTGGGCGTGGTATGGGGCGGTACTGTGGCTGGGAACCCGGCTGCAGGTCAACGCAAAACCGCTTCCGGTGATTGGGGCGGCGCTGGCCAGTTCAGTTTCCTTTTTCGTGATCAGCAATTTTGCGGTGTGGGCTGCCTATGACATGTATCCCAAAAACTTTGGCGGGCTCATGACGTCTTACACGCTGGCGTTGCCTTTCTTCAGGCACGCAGTGGAAGGTGATCTACTGTTTACCTCCGCGTTCTTCGCGACGCCGGTAATCATTGCGGCGCTATCCGAGGCGTTCAGCAGCAGCGACCACACAGCCGCAGCCTAATACGTGCGACCGCCCGCCTTCGTGCGGAAAGTTACACCAGGCCAGGTGGGGACAGCCGTCCTCGGCTATCCAGTCGAGCGCCGTTCGAATCTTGGGCTCTGTGACGGCTACTTTTTTCTTCTCTTCAGAGTGATCACTACCAGCCAGATTGCCAGCCCTACAGCGACCGCCGCCAGCGCCCACGCCCAATGTTCGCGGAAAAAGCTACCGAAGATGCGAACGAACTCCGGACCGAATACCAGGGTGAGGACGGACAGCATCAGGAAGCGCACGAAGCGCCCCGCGAAAATCGCCAGCAGGAAGTGCGTGAACCGCATCTCCGAGACCGCCGCCGCCAGAGCAAACAGCTTGAAGGGCGTGGGCGGAGGCAACATGGCGGGAAACATCAGGCTCCAGAACGGGTGCTTCTCGAAAGCCCGGTGAAATTTTTCAAAACGTTGGGGCGAGATGCGCTTGCGCAGTAGTTCTTCGCCGCCCAGATAGCCGATGCCGTAAATCACGATGCTGCCCAGTGCCGATCCGGCTGAGGCCATCAGCACATAGAGCAGAAATCGGGACCGATTCTGATACACGTAGGTCGCAACGATGGGGTCCATCGGAAGACCGAGAGCGGCGCCGTCGAGAGCGGCGATCACGAAGACGCCCCAGGCGCCCAGCGGCTTCAGCAGTCCCCAGAGGAACGCGGTGTAGCGCAGGAAGATGTGCTTGATGGTATTCAAGGCGTAAGCCTAGCAGTGTACAGCTTGATGTGGGGCGGACACTCCTGTCCGCCCCACATTGCCTATGTGTGCTTGGTATTTCCAAGCAGGAGATCAAGCGCGTGGGGCAGCAGATCGATCACGGCTTCGAGAGATTCGGCTGCGCCGCGTGGACTTCCCGGCAGGTTCAGCACTAACGATTTTCCTCGGATCCCGCAAAGCGCCCGGCTGAGCGCCGCCATGGGAGTCTTTTTGGAGCCTTCGAAGCGCATGCGTTCGGCAATGCCATCCAGGAAGCGGGTGCACACTGCGCGGGTGGCTTCGGGAGTGACGTCGCGTTCTGCGATTCCGGTGCCTCCCGTCGTCACAACCAGCCGTGCCCGGCTAGCTAGATGTATGATTGCCAGTTGGATCGCAGCCTGATCGTCGGCGACGATGGCAGTTTCAGCTACCGTAAATTTTTTTTGTTTAAGGATTTCTACGACCACGGGTCCGGAGAGATCGGCACGCTCGCCGCGGGCTGACGAGTCGCTGACGGTGAGCACCGCAGCGCTTAAAGCCTCAGTCTTCGAGGAGGACATCTTCCTCTTCTTCCTCAGTGCCCCCATCGTCGCGCTTCGATTCGTCCAGCATGCGCAAGCCTTCCATCAGCAGGCCCTGGGTGTTCAGCGTGGTGGTTTGTTTGCTGGTCTTGCCTTCGAAGTTGATCTGGAAACTGCCGCCGGTCCAGCTCAGCACCTTGAACACCGCCTTGTCGCCGGTGAGCGAGCCGTAGGCGGCGTGAGTTACCTGGCCTTCGCTGAAATACATTTCGCATTTGTCGCGGTCGTTGGTGAGGGTGAGAGCACAGCTCTTGCGGCCCATTTCGAGCGATTGCACCAGGTCGATCACGTTCATCTGCGATAGATTGCCCCGCAACACCCCGTCCGAAGGCGCGGTCTTCGCCATTTTTTCCAGCGCGATTTTGTCGATCACGCGCTTGATGCGCTGGGTTGCGTCCCGAAGAAAAAAAGGTTTTTCGACGAAGTCATCGACGGGTTCCTGGCTCGAAAGTTTCTCGCTGATGTCGGCCTTGCTGGCCAGCAGGATCACGGCAATGCCTGCAGTCTTGGGACGGCTCCTGAGACGTTCCACCAACTGGTGGCCGTCCATGCCCGGCATGCGGTAGTCGCTGACCAGCAGATCGGGTGGATCGTCGACTGCTTTGAGCAGGGCGTCAGCCGTGTCACCGGACGTGGTGACCGCGGCCAGCGGCTTCAGCGCGCCGTGCAGCAGTTCGAGCACCATGGGATTGTCGTCCACCAGCAGGACTTTGACGTTATTCGGCATGGCAGGCTAGGTCTTCTTGCGGACCTTCTTTCGAACTCGGCTGTAGTTGCCGCTCTTGCCTCCGGATTTGTGCTCGAGCACAATCTCCCGGATTTCGATTCCCTTGTCGAGCGCTTTACACATATCGTACACGGTCAGCGCGGCCACGCTGGCGGCGACCAGGGCCTCCATCTCGACTCCCGTAACCGCCGTGGTGATAACTTTTGAGCTAATAGCGACGCCATTCTCGCACAGCCGCAGGGTCACATCAACGTGCGAAAGCGGCAGGGGATGGCACATCGGGATCAGATCGGAGGTCCGCTTGGCCGCCATGATGCCCGCCAGACGCGCCACTTCGAGCGGATCGCCTTTTGGATTTTTGGGCAAGGCTTTGATCACGGCTGGCTTCAAAGCAACAAAAGCGCTGGCGGAAGCCTCGCGCTTGGTGGCAACTTTGGCGGTGACGTCGACCATGCTGGCGCGGCCGGCGTGATCGTAGTGAGAGAGTTTGCGAGGCATGGCGAAAAGCTATCTTACACGCCATGAATGTGGGCGCGAGTGCCCTCGCTCGTGGTCGATCAACGCATCAGGACCGGAACCCACTCGCCGGCTGCGATGCGCTCGCGGTCCGGGGAGATCACAACATAGCAATTCGATCGAATCATCGACGCTATATCGCCTGACCCGTGCCATGCCGCCAGTTCTACTTCTGCCTGTTCGAACTCTCCAAAAAGAACTGCCGGAAGGAATCGCTTCAGGCCGGTCTTCGTTTTTATCTCGGACCTTAACTGGGCGCTCAGGAATACCAGTTTGCTGGGCGGCATACCGGCCAGTGCTTGCAGAATCGGGCGGGCGAAGAGCTCGAAAGTCACCATGGTCGAAACTGGATTCCCGGGGAGGCCGAAGAAATAAATATAAGCCGGGCCAGATGCCGGCAGCTCGGCGGCGGGCCGCCCCCGACCACATGCGATTCTTCCGAAGACGATCGGCTTGCCGGGCTGGATTTGAGCGCCGGTAAAGAAAAACTCTGCCTGCAATTCCGCCAGGACTTGTTCGACCAGGTCGTACTTGCCCATCGAGACTCCACCCGCCAGCAGCAGCAAATCGGATTCGAGACCGTCGGCGATGAGTTCGCGTAAACGTTCAGGTTCATCGGGCGCGATCGGCAACAGCACCGGCTCTGCGCCTGCGGCCTGAACCTGCGCCGCCAGCGAATAAGAATTCGAGTTGCGAATCTGGGTGGGTGCGGGGGGAACATCGACGTCCACAATTTCGTCGCCGGTAGCGAGGATTGCGACCTTCGGTTTGCTGTAGACCAGAAGCCGGCTTCTACCTACGGACGCGGCCACTGCGATCGCAGCGAAATCGAGGCGCTCTCCCGGAGACAGCAACTTCTCGCCGCGCTTCGCCTCCGAGGCTGGCGAGGCAATGTTGTCACCCGCACTCACCGGCCTGGTGATCTGCACTCGGTCGGAGTTGCGCGAAGTGTATTCCACCATCACCACCGCATCTGCGCCCGGCGGCGCGGGCGCGCCCGTCATGATCGCCGCCGCCTGGCCTGCTTTTACCGCGGGAAGATCCTCGGTGCGGGCGCCGGCCTTGATTTCTCCGATCACTTCGAGGTTGGCGGGCAGGTGCGACAGATCGGCGGCCAGCACCGCATAGCCGTCGCGCATGGCGCGGGCGAATGGCGGGAAATTGCGGTCCGCGAATATGGGCTCAGCCAGAACTTGTCCCGCGGCCTCCAGCAGTTCCACCAGCTCTTTGCCTCGAGGGCGCAGATGCGCGGCGTGATCTTCAACTAGGTGACGCGCGGCCTCGAAGCTGAGAATGAGAGAGGGTTCGGGCAGGGCAGCCATGCAGGAGATGATACGACAGGCGAAGGCACGTGGAGGACGGACGTCCTCGGCCGTCGATCCGGACCATTGTCGGACGGGCGGGACGCCCGTTCTCCACAAACGTGTATTGTCTCGGCTGGTAACCCGTTACTGGTTGGCATTGAGCAAGTCTGCGCCTTCGAGGACAATCAACTGACGGATATCCGGTTCTGGGGGAGAGCTGTGTTTTACCGAAGCGCATTCGGAGTTTGGCTGATGGCGATTGCCGTGATCACAGCGGCCCAGGCCAAAGATATTGCTCTGGTTTCAAACAAATCGAATGGCGTGACTGAAGTCAGCATGTCTGAGCTGGTCAAGATCTGCAAAGGTCAGACCAGCCGATGGCCCAAAGGCAAACCGGTCACTTTGTTCAGCCTCAATCCGGCGTCCAGCGAGATGAAGATGGTGCTGGAAAAAATTTATGGTATGTCGAGCGATGAGGTCAGCGGCCTTATCGCCACGGCCAACCATGGCCGGGCGAACCATCCTGCCATCATCGTCGTCAGCTCCGACAAGGATCTGGTGGAAGCCGTCGAATCTACACCAGGCGCGGTTGGGCTGGTGGATGTGTATTCCATTACCAGCGGCATTACGGTATTGCGGGTCGAAAACAAACTGCCACTCGAAGCCGGATACCCGTTGCACGGAAACTAGTCTGAAAAGGAGTTGCGCCGGCATCCCTTCGGCGCTACAAGAGCAAACCGTTGACCGAGCCCAAATCCGATGACAAAAGGTTGCGGCGCTTTCCCCGGCATGCGCTGGATATCCGCATCACAGTGCACGCTTTTCGCTCGGGAGACAATGTGTCTTTTTGGGGACGATCGAGCGAGCTGGGAGAAGACGGTATTGGAGCAACCTTGACCGGCGAACTGGAACCGGGCGAAGTTGTATCCATGGAACTGGTGTTGCCCATGGCGCCGTTTCCCATCAAATTCCGGGCCCTGGTGCGCTATCGGGACGGACTGCGCCATGGCTTTGAATTTCTGACCCTCAGCGCCGCCCAACGGGACGAGATCCGGCGGCTCTGCGAGACGCTTGCTCGCGGCGCCAGTTACGCCCGGTAACCGCATGTGAAAGCCGATATCAGCAGGCCGGCTCAGCGTGCGTCGGTGCTGTCTTTAAGTTACTGGGTTACGGGGTGGTGGCATGCCCGCGCTACGGGAGCCCTGCATACAACCCCGGCGCGAGACGCTGATTCAAAAGTGACTTGGCATTGACAACTTTCTGCTCCGGGACGTGTTAAAAATTTGGGTACCGGTCTTTCTAGCGTATGAAGGGGTAGTGCTGCTTTTATGTGGCACGCGTTTCTTATGAAAAATCTATATTTGTGCCTGGGCCTGGCTTCACTCCTGTTATGTGCCGCTTGTGGAAATAGTGGGGGCGTGCCGGGATTTATTCCGAAGGGAAATTTTTCCAACGCCAGCCTGAACGGCCAGTACGTTTATCAGATACAGGGATTTGATTTCAGCAATCCCAACAATGTAGTGCCGTACCGCGAAGCTGGCGTCTTCGCCGCCAATGGCAGTGGGGCTATCACCAGCGCTACCGACGATCTGTCCGAGGGCGCGGGTGTGTTCAATACGGTCAGCACCGGCTCCTATAGCATCGGAAACGACGGCACTGGCACAATTAGTTTTAACAACGCCCTGTTGGGGACAATCACCCTGGAAGTGACTCTAGCCGACAGCTCCACTAAGGTCTATCTGGTTGAAGCCGACGCCGAAGTGAACGCGGGCGGGCTCGCCGAGAAACAGAATTCGACCGCAATTGCGGCAGCTCCCACCGGAACGTTCGTCTTCGAGGAGCATGACGTCAATTTGAGCACCCTGCAGTCAATCGGCAGCGTGGGTGCTTTCACGGTAGCAGGCGGGATCGCCAGCAATGGGAATGAAGACGTCAATACTGCCGGGACGTTAAGTTCTCTGACTTTTACCGGTTCATTCAACGCTCCCGACCCCACCACCGGACGCGGCACTGGAACTTTCACCGACAGTTCGCCCACTACTACGAGTTTTAACTACTACATCGTCGATGCCAACAATGTGCGTTTTCTTTCGGGCGCTCCTAACGTTGCGGGACAGGGCAGGGCTGAACTCCAGAGTGGCGCCCCCACGCTCTCCGGCAGTTACGCTTTCGGGAGCAAGGGCGATACAGGTTCTCTGGGCGGAGTAAACATGGCGGGCCGTTTCACGGCCGCTGCAGGGGCCATTACGGCGGGTGCGCGCGACTCGGTGCAGGATGGCAGCCCGGCGACGAATGTCAGTTTTACCGGAACCTTTCCCACAGTCGCCGCCAACGGGCGCACCGTGCTGACCCTTACCACCGCCGCCAACAGCAATTACATCCTATGGATGGTCAATCCCGCACGCGGCCTCTTCCTGGTCAACGATCCCAACACGGTCCAGGAAGGAACTCTCGATCTGCAACTTGGTTCGTCGTTTTCGAATTCCACGATGAACGGACAGTTCGGATTCATTATGGACGGATTCGACGTCGGACCGACACCCAAAGACCGCGTCGGCACATTGCAATGGGATGGAAGCGGAAAGCTCATCCTGAATGAATTCACCAACACCAACGGAGTTCCGAGCACCGCGGTTCTTTCGGGAAACTACTCTGTGTCAGGAAACGGCCGGACTGGAGGCTCGATCAGCAATCTCTCCAGCAATCTGGTGTTTTATCTTATCTCCAGCACCGACGCTTACATCGTCCAGACCGATTCCAATGTGGAATTGAACGGAACGATCAGCAAGCAGTAAATGTGGGCGCGAGCGCCCTCGCTCGTGCAGGAGTTACCACAAGCCACGTGGGAACAGCTTTCTCAGCTGTCGAGTCGAGCGGAGCTCGACAGATGGTCAGTGAGCGGGGAAAATTGCCGAGTTCCGCTCAGCTGGACAGCCGAGGGCGGCTGTCTCCACGCAGTTCGTGGCGATAGGCGTCAGCCTCGTTCGAAGGCGTGCTTCTGCTCCAGTTCGGCGAGGGCAGCCCGCATGTCGGCCTCAAACTTCTCCGCCTGCGCCATCAGGGACGCATTGGCCGAAGCCCACTCGCCTTCCAGAGTCATCAATTCCTGATCGCGCAGCTTTTGCGCCACCTCAATCAGATTGGCGGGCGAGGTTTCCAGAAACAACGCTTCGGTCGGATCGCCAATCCACACCGGGCCGCCCGCGACTTTCGTCTGCCAGTAGACCTTGCGCGCCACCAGCAGGGCGACATTCTCGTCGGTGGCCTTGCCGAACACCCACTTGCTCCGCTTGAAATCGTAATAGCGGCTGGAGAACTGCACCGGAACTCGTTTCCCCGACTTCAGAAATTCAATCTGCCTGCGGTCGACTTCTTTGCGCAGCGCATTGATCACTGGAGCCTCAATGTCTTTCGGTTCAAGCGAGGGCATCACTTCGTAGACCGTCGCCGACAGGTTGACCGACACCGGCGCGTGCAGTCCTGCGGAATTCTCCAGAACGATGTCGGCATGCAGCACCCAGAAATCTGCCCCCGACGTCGACTTGTGAAAGGGCCACTCCAGTTGAAAGGAGAGCGGCAGACCGCTAAGGCACACGTAGACCTTCTTTTCCTGCGATTTGTCGGCTGGCTTGGGGCTGTTCATATTGAGATCAGTTCGGAGTGGATATTTTAACCGCCGCCCTCCACTTTGGGGTTTGCGAGAGGAAGAAATTGGGCTGGGCATCGCGAATTTTTTCTTTAGACGAGGATACGTAGACCACAGTTACTCGCGCGATTCTTATCGGTCGTTATTCGCGACGTGCCCCGAAACGAGTTTCGCGAATAGCGGTCGCCCCCCGATTCCGTTCGGCGATCCGCCGCGTCTCCTTGTGAGACGTCAGAAGTGTAGCGGGTGCGGTTCCACTTTGATCTAGAAAAACGCTTTGGATACGATGGTCAGCTTTCGATAGTGAGCGAATTCTCGTTGGTTGGGACCACCAGTTATCCAGCTTGGTTCTTGCTTAAGACGGCACAAAGCCGCCGAGCTTTGCTCCGCCTGGACGGGTCGTAGACCCGTCCCTTCACGGTTTGGGGTGGAATTGTCACCTTGATTCCCACTTTCCCAATCTTATCCACCGGACAACCCTCCGCTGGGCAGGGGCGGCCTATGGTTTCATTCCACCTGCTTACTAAATGGATTCATCGGGTGAGTGCGCCCGCGTTTATGCGGAAAATGGAAAAGGCGGCCTGACGGCCGCCTTTCTCGCGAAATCTGCCAATTGCCGAGTGAGAGCTATCGGCCTGACGCTGCTCCCGCCGCTTGCGGCTGGAGCGAGGCAATCTTCTCCAGGAGGGCGTTCATGCTTCTGCCCGTCTCAAGGGTGGCATCGACCGCAGGATGTCCTTCGCCGTCTGTGTGCGTGACCAGGAGACGGGTCTGCGGCTGGGCCTTCTTGACCATGTAGGCCAGGTGATGCCGGTCATTCTTGGTCAACGTGGGTCCGAGGATTACCAGGTCGAATTTCTCTTTCCGCAGGGTTTCCTGCACTTGCTGGCGACCCTCCGCCGGGATGACCTGATAACCTGCTTTTTCAATCGTAAGCGATTGTGCAGCAAGTACTTCCGAGTCACCTTCGGCGTACAGAATCTTCAGTTTGGATGAGGATTTCGAGATGTTTGCCATAGTGGAATTGGGGCCGGCCTTTCTCTTCCCGGCTGACCTGCCACGTTAGCAACGCCACGACATCCTGAGAACGTCACCGAAGACCAGTACGAAGCGCTCCGAAGACCACGCCCGACCGCGCAGGGAACGTGGGCGCGGGCACCACGCTCATGGAGCCGTTGCCCCCGACGACGCGGAGACAGCCGCCCTCGGCTGTCCGGCGGAGCGGAACTCCGCTAGTGTTTTGATTTCGGGCGAAGTGTTTGTCGAGCTGCGCTCGACTGGACAGCCCGGGCGGCTGTCCCCACGTGGCTTGTGGCGCCGCCGCACGAGCGAGGCGCTCGCGCCTACATTAGTCTTCGTTAATTGAGACCTTCAACCAGGTACAGATCGGCCAGGGTTCGGTGGAAGCCATAAACGAAGGTTTTGCCGTCGGGCGTGACCAGGATGGGGCCGATGGTGGCGACGCCGGCCGGGTCTCCCGGCACAAGCTGCTTCCACAGCGTTCGTTTTCCCGTGGCCAGCTCGAGGCGGTAGACT
This sequence comes from Terriglobia bacterium, assembly GCA_963822555.1. Classification (GTDB taxonomy): domain Bacteria; phylum Acidobacteriota; class Terriglobia; order Terriglobales; family Acidobacteriaceae; genus JAIQFF01. The sequence continues at coordinate 241,319 of CAWGHY010000001.1, read as the reverse complement.
TTGGCGGGAACCTCTCCCGACTGATACACAAAGAGAGATTTGTCGTCCTGACTCCAGCTTGATGCCAGATCGCCGGTCTGAAGTCCTTGAATCACCTTGGGCTCGCCGTGGCCGGACGTGGGATAGAGATACCCTTTCAGATCGGGTCCGATTGCCGCCACCGTTTTCCCGTCAGAGGAGATCGCGAAGGCGGTGCCGTCCACGCCCTCCGGGCTGATCGGGGTCGCCTTGCCCCCCACAATGTCCTGAATGTAAAGCCGCACGCCGCGGCCCGGCTCGTTGCCGGAAAATACAAATTGCTTTCCATCGGGAAGCCAGCGCGCGGCGTTGTGGTTGATGTTGTCGTCGGTCAGGGGACGGGCTTCTCCTGCCTTGGTGGGCAAAAGGCGAAATTGCGCCGGCGTTCCCGGAATCTGAGCGATGGCCCACTTCTGGTCGGGCGACAACGCTTCCGCGGTTCCCTCACCCAGCCGGACCGCCGCCGAACCATCGGTGTCGCGGATGTACAGCGTATATGTCAGCTCTTGCGTCTTGCCGTAGCGGGCGCCACCGCCCACGCCCTCTTCGTCGAAGAGAACCGACTTCCCGTCGGCCGACAGATCCCCAGGGTAAGAATAGTCGAGCCAGGACAGGTCATGTTCCTTGCCGTCGGACGAGATGCCCATTAGCTCCCGCCGCCAGCTGGCGCGTCCCATCAAGATACGCCCATCGCGGAAGATGTCGAAAAGCATGAGCGTTCCTGGCATGCGTGCCACCAGGCGCTTTTCGCCATTAAGACTCACTGCCGACAAATCGCGATCCAACCCGGTTTCAGTAGCAGTGAAAAAGACCTCTTTACCATCGGCCGACCACGCCAGGCCTTGCACGCTATACCAATCTCCGGAAAGCCGTTTCCGGTTGCCGGCAAGATCAACCACGGCGACCGCGCCGCTGTCGTCTCCCTGCAACGAGTGGTCGAGATACGCCACCATGTCGCCCTTGGGAGAGATTCGGGGATGGCTGATCCAGCCTCCGGTTTCATACAGCACCTTGCCGATGGGATATTCCAGGCGATTTCTTCCACCCACATCGCGCACCACCGCCAGGCCGCTGCCATCCGGCGCCCAGTCCGCCCACTGTACGTTTTCGAGCAATTCTCGCGGCGCGCCACCGGCCAGCGGAGCGCTGGCCAGCGTGCCAACATTTACCCAGGTGCCAGTGCGATGACTGTTCAGGGCGACCGCCATTTCGCCGGTGGGCGAGACCGCCAGCAGTTGAGTGTGCTCGAGTCCAAGAGAGCGCGACTCGGCCGCGCCGGGGCGCGCGCTGAAGATTTCGACGGGATTGCCCTGCCATGCGGCGCTGTAGAGGATAGTTTGCCCGTCGGAAGCAAACCGCGCCGAACGAATGTCACCGCGCCGGAAGGTGATCTCGTGATATCGCGGGTTAGGGATGGCCAGCCGCCAGAATGGCTTTCCCGCCAGCAATCCTGCCCCCGCTCCGATCAGCAGAGCTAGGCCCACCAGGGCAGCGGTCAGCTTGTTGTTCCCTCGCCGTGCCGGCACAGCGTCTTTACTTGCGGCCACGATAGGCGGTTGAGCAGCTGTGCTGATTCCGGCGCGCGACGAATCGGTGTCACGCTTCAACCGCTTGAGATCAGCCCGCAACTCCGCGGCGGTCTGGCAGCGTAACTCGCGGTCCTTCTCCAAAGTCTTGTTGAGGATCGGCTCCAGTTGCGTCGGCAATCCTGGGTTCAACTGGACGGGCGAGACCGGAACCTTGTTCAGAATGGCTTCAAAGATGACGGCCGAGGTAGTGCCTGAAAAAGGCTGGCGTCCCGTTGCCATCTCATAGAGGACGACGCCGAACGAGAACAGGTCGGTGCGCTGATCGAGCGGTTCTCCCCGCGCCTGCTCCGGCGACATGTAAGCGACGGTGCCCATGGCGGTTCCAGGATTGGTGAGCTGATAATCCGCCGCTATGGCGGTCACTGCAGTGGCTTCGTCGGGCTTATGTTTTTGCGGCGTCAGCTTGGCCAGGCCGAAATCGAGGATCTTCGCCTGTCCGCGCTGCGTGATGAAGATGTTTGCCGGCTTGATGTCGCGGTGCACGATGCCGCTCGAATGGGCCGCGTCCAGCGCATCTGAAATCTGGATGGCGATGTCGAGCAGCTGATCCGTCCTGAAAGGACGGCCCGAAATCCGGTGTTTGAGGGTCTCGCCTTCCAGGAGTTCCATGGCGATGAACGGCACATCTTCGAAGGTATCAATCTCGTAGATGGTGCAGATGTGCGGATGGTTCAACGCCGAGGCTGCGCGCGCTTCACGCTGAAAACGCTCAATCGCTTGCGGATCGCGGGAGAAACCTTCAGGCAGGAATTTCAGCGCGACGAAGCGGCCCAGCTTGGTATCTTGCGCCTTGTAGACCACCCCCATTCCCCCGCCGCCGAGTTCTTCCACGACGCGGTAATGAGAGATGGTTCGACCGATCACGTTCAAGGGACTCCGAGCGTCGATATTAGTTTTACTGCGCGGCGAAGTCAAAAGACGAGAGGCGTTGGTACGGGCTCAGTTGGAATCCGTACAGGAATTTGTCATTCCGAATCGCGGTCCTATGGCGCGCGGAATCTGCTGTTTCGGCTCCAAAGCAGATTCCTCACCGATAAATCGGTTCGGAATGACAATGGATAGCAGTAGTCACCGCTAGCCGGCTCTTCTGCCCGCTCTTCTACTGTCTCAGCCCCATCCAGCGTTCCGAAAGCACGATGGAGTTTCCCGGGTTGTGCGGGTCGTAGCGGACGGAAGTGGGAAGGCCGAGACGGCAGGAGTGAAGATTGATGAGCTGCCGCAGATAGGTCACATCCTGCGAGGCTTCGTAAGATACTCCGGCCACGTCGTATTGGTAGATGAGGAAGGTTGAAGGCTGTTCGCGTGTTCCGGGCATCTCCTGAACATCGATCACCGTGCCGTCGGTGATTCGTCCAATGCGATCGAGCCAGGCCCGCCTCTCCCGCTCGATGTCTTCGGCGGTCTTCGGCTTGCGGCGTAAAAGGAAGTAGGCGACGGTCAAAACCGCGGCCGCTATCAGAACTAGAGCATACAGACGAAGTGGAATCATGTTTACGTGATCGGATACGGCCGGGGCATGCGGCAGACCCACAAACAGAATAAGGCCTGAGGAAGAATCGGGGAAGTTGATTCAGTGTGGGCGCTCGCGCCTACATTTCAGATCACCGGATTGCTCAGCGTTCCTATTCCTTCCACGCTCACTTCCATGACGTCTCCCGCAACCACCGGGCCGACACCCTGGGGCGTTCCGCTTGGAATCAAGTCACCGGGCATGAGCGTCATAACCTGGGAGATGTAACGGATGACAGCATCGAGGGGAAAGATGAAATCCCGCGTGTTGCCTTGCTGACGGACTGTGCCATTGACTCGCGTCTCTACGCCAATTCCAGCCCAGGGATCGATTTCGTTCGTGACTAAGGGCCCGACAGGGCAGAAAGTATCGAAGCTCTTGGCGCGGGTAAACTGCACGTCTTTCTTTTGCAGGTCACGGGCCGTCACGTCATTCACGCAGGTGTAGCCCAGAATGTAGGGGCGAACATCTTCATGCGCAGACAGTTGGTAGCATTTCCTCGCGATGACGACTCCAAGTTCGCCTTCATAGTCCACTCGTTCGGCCATGCTGGGACGGCGGACCTTAGCGCCCGGGGCCAGCAAAGAAGAAGGTGGTTTGAAGAAGAGGAGAGGTTCGGCGGGAACTTCATTGCCCAGTTCAGCCGCATGCTCGCGATAGTTACGCCCGACGCAAACGATTTTCGACGGGCTGACGGGCGCCAACAGCACGGCCTCGGTCAGCGCCAGAGGATCCATCCGCCGGGTAGGAACGTCTTCCAGGTCTCCACCTGAATCCTGCGGTGCACCAAGAAAGAGGCGCGTGACGATTTCCATCCCCGCGACGGATTCCACAAGACCGTAGTGAGGCTGACTGTTAAGTTCGAAGCGGCAATATTTCATAGGACCTCGAGAATAGCTTTCAGCTCTCAGCTGTCAGCCAGGATGCGGTCACGGAGTCTTCCCGGACAACCCGTCGCAGTTCTCAATGGTTCGAGCTGAAAGCTGATAGCTGACGGCTTTATGGTACCTGCTCACTGGTCTCTTCCGACCTCGCGCTTTCGTTATTGCGTTCGTCCACCGCGGACACCGAATAAAAGTACTTCTTCCCCGATTCCACCTTCGAGTCGCGGAAGGCCGGAGCTTTCACCGGTTCGGAATTCAACTTCACCGGGGGTTGATTTTCTTCGTGACGGAAGACGTTGTAGCCGGCGAGGTCGGGTTCGGTGTCAGGAGACCACACCAGGTCGACGAACGGGGCCTGGCCGACACCTGAGAAAACCGCCTGCAGACCTGTAGGAACCGCCGGGGGAAAGATGTCGTGGGCGAAAACCTGCACCACCGGCGTGTCGTCGCCTTCGACTTCCACCTCGGGCTTTCCCGGCGCCGTGACCACCGTCACAATGGTTGCGTGATACTCGTAATGTTTTTCCCACTCAAAAGTCTGGTCGAAGAATTCCTGGTTGGCGGGCTGAGCTGGAGCGCAGTCTGTCAAGTTGGCGTCGCTGACTTTGACGTCCGCGGACTTCCCCTGCTCGCGACGATAGATTCTCAGTTTGTGTTCAATTACGTCCGAGGTTGCCGCGGCCGGCGGACAGGCCCACGAAAGCAGCACGCCTTCTTTCTTGACCTCGACGCGGAAATGATCGGGCGGAGGCAGTGTTGGGGCGGACGGCACCTGCACCTGGTTGGAGAGTCCGGCACTGCGTCCGCTTGCGTTCTCGACCGATACCGCATAAGTAATCTCGGCTGCGGGATCCTGTTTTTGCAAGTCCTGCGAAAGGGTGTCGGTGTAGCTGGCTTCAACTTTCGGGGGCAGCCCGCCTTTCCGATTGGTTTCTGCGGCGGGCAGAGGAAACTGGCTGGGCGGAATTTCCGCCGCCGGATTTTTGCAATCCGCTAACGGCACTTTCAGGCTCCGGCATATCCGAGTCACGCCGGGGTGACGGACAGTCTGGCGGTCGGTGGTTCTGGCCGGCACCGTCCAGGCCAGAAAAACCTTGTCGCCTTTGCGCGCCGCGCGCAGGTCGGTGACCGGCTTCGCCAACTCCAGGGCGGGAGGGATGGGAATGCCCGGATAGCCGCAGGACGCAAGCAACACGCCGCCCAGCACGCAGATCAGAGTGTTCCGACCAGATCGCTTCATCGCGGGAAGGAACAGGTTAACAGACAGTGAACAGATTTCCCGCGGAAGAACACACTTACCCGTGTCATTCCGAGCCGAGTCTAGTGGCGAGGAATCTGTTTTGCTGCTGGCGGGAACAGCAGATTCCTCACGCGATAACCCCGCGCTCCGGAATGACAACTCTTGGAGGTTCCCGAATTACACACCAGGGCAGACGGCCCCGAAAGAAGGCGTACCGCACAGACCGTCACGCTACTTAAAGCACCAAATCCTTGACCGCCTCGCGGAAGACGCGAGAGTGCTGATCGACATCATCAGGATCGGTCTGCGGCGACATCAACGCCATGTTGTGGAATGGAGTCAGCAGGATGCCGCGGTTCATGGCGTACAGGTGCATGAAGCGCTCCAGTTCGAAATCCATTGCGTCGTGGGCTTGGGCGCCATTTTTTGGAGGCGTGGGGGAAAACTGATACTCCGCGCGACAGCCCAGGCGGGTGACGTGCCAGGGCACTCCAAAATCGGTGATTGTCTTCTGCACTCCGGCAGTCCAGCGCTCGGCCGGCGGGATCATGCGAGCGAACGCATCTTTCGTAAGTACTTTGGTCAACGTGGCCCGCATGGCTGCCAGAGAAAGGGCGTTGCCTGCCAACGTTCCGCCAATGCCGCCGGTATCGCAGTCTTCGAGGTTCTGGTCTTTTGCGATGGCGCTCGCCACCGCGTCTGTAAATCCGTAGGCCGCGCCTGGAACTCCGCCGGCGATTGCCTTTCCGAAAATGAAGAAATCGGGGTCGAGATTCTCCGCGCGGGTGTAACCGCCGGGTCCAGCGCAGATGGTGTGGGTCTCGTCGATGATCAGCAAGGTGCCGAATTTTTCTGTGAGCTGGCGCAACGCTTCGTGGTACCCGGGTTCAGGATGCACGATTCCGACATTGGTCATGACCGGCTCGGCCAGCACGCAGGCTACGTCGCCCGGCGCAAGCGCCTGCTCCAGGGCCGCAACATCGTTAAACTCGACGACCTTGGTGGTGACTGACGGATCGACCGGCGGCCCGATGTTTCCACGCCGGGCCTGCGCGACTCCGTCTTTCAGCGTGATGAAGCTTTCGTCGACCGTGCCGTGATAGCACCAGTTGAACACCAGAATCTTGGAACGCTTGGTAATCTGCCGAGCCAGTCGAATCGCAAAACGGTTAGCGTCGGTGGCGGTGAGAGCGAATTGCCAGAAGGGCAGCCCGAAACGCTGCTGCAACTCTTCCGCTACGAAAATCGCATCTTCCGTTGGCAGCATCAAGGTAATGCCGCGCCTCATCTGCTCTTCAACGGCCTTCACGGTCGCGAAGGGAGAGTGGCCAGTCATGGCGCCGGTGTCGCCCAGGCAGAAATCGATGTAGCGATGCCCGTCCACATCGTAGAAGTGTGCGCCCTGGGCCTCGCGAACGAACGGTGGGAAGGCGCCGGCCCATTTGATCATCCAGTTCATGGGTACGCCGCCCAGCAATGATTTGCCCGCACGTTCGAACAGGGCCTTCGACTTGGGGCGCTCATTCACGAAGCGCTGCTGCTCGCGCTGCATGAGAGTTTTCAGCCGCTGCCGGTCGATGGCTTTCATGGCCGTTGCGGGAAAGCATAGCAGAACCGGGCTGTGGCTTGAATATGAGGTTGGAATGTGTGGTTGGACTGTGTGGTTGGAATGTGTGGCCGCGGGCGACTCGCCCGCGCCGCTATGCAGTCTGCAGCACGGGTTCGGGCTGTCGCCACAGCCACCGATACTCAGCGGGGTCCTTCACCAAACCGGCTCTAACCGGATTTTCCAGTATGTATGCCATCCTGTTAGCAAGGCTTTCATCCCCACGGAGAACGTGATCGAACGACTCGTCCTGCCAAACCTTGCCTTTCCGTTCGAGGGCTTTATTTATCCGATGGGCAGATTCGCTCTTGATCGAGTGCATGATCTGAGGGATGGAAAATGAACCGTCTTCGTCGGCCAGTGGTGTGAAGATGAGGTGGACATGGTCCGGCATTACTACGGCAGCGTGCAGAATGCATTTCTTGTTTTGGACATGCGTGCAGGCTTGCAAAGCCAGGTCCCGGGCGAGGTCGGGGAGATGCCATCGCTGATGGGTGGCAAAAGTTACGAAGAGCGCTCGGTTGTCTTTTTGGATGTGCGGTAAGTACCTTCCCTTGTAATCGTACCGGCGGGGCATGGCTGCAAATTAACATGAAACAGTGCGCGGGCGAGTCGCCCGCGACCACATGGGCAGTGCTCAGTTCCGAAGTGGGAAGGGTTGGAATGTGTGGGGGCGGGCGACTCGCCCGCCCTTCACAGGCCGCCCTTTAGAGAATGTACCGGGACAGATCCTGATCTTTCACGATATCGGCCAGCATCTTGCGGACGTAGTCGGCGTCTACCTTGATGTGTTCGCCTTTTTTGTCGGGCGCATCGAAGCTGATTTCATCGAGCACGCGCTCCATGATGGTGTGCAGACGGCGGGCGCCGATGTTTTCCGTGCCTTCGTTTACCCGGAAAGCATAGCGCGCAATTTCTTCCTGGGCTTCGCGGGTGAACTCGAGTTTCACGCCCTCGGTTTCGAGCAGGGCGATATATTGCTTCACCAGCGAGGACTTGGGTTCGGTCAGAATGCGGATGAAGTCTTCCATGGTGAGCGATTGCAGCTCAACCCGGATGGGGAAGCGGCCCTGCAGTTCGGGAATCAGGTCGCTGGGCTTCGAGACGTGGAACGCGCCGGCGGCGATGAACAGAATGTGGTCGGTGCGCACCATGCCGTAGCGCGTATTCACGGTCGTGCCTTCCACGATGGGCAGGATGTCGCGCTGCACGCCTTCGCGAGAAACATCAGGACCGTGGCCGCTTTCGCGTCCCGCGATCTTATCGATTTCATCGAGGAAGATGATTCCGGAGTCTTCCACGCGATCGATCGCCATGCGGGTTACCTGGTCCATGTCGATCAGACGCTGCTCTTCTTCCTGGATCAGGTACTCGAAGGCTTCGTTGACCTTCATCTTCCGCTTCTTGGTTCGCTGGCCGAAGAGGTTGGGCAACATGTCCTTGATGTTGACATCCATCTCCTCGACGCCCTGATTGGAGATGATTTCGAAGGACGGAAAATTTCGTTCGCGCACATCGATCTCTACCGTGCGCTCATCCAGCTTGCCTTCGCGCAACTGCTGCCGAAGTTTCTCTCGAGTGCGGCTCTGCGACTCATTGCTGGGAGATGACGCGCTGGTTCCTTCGAGGACAAGACCACCCGTCGAACTCTCGGCTGCGCGCGGAGTAGCAGGCGGAAGCAGGATATCGAGCAGACGCTCTTCCGCGTTGAGCTCGGCTTTGTCGGAGACGTCTTCGAGCTTTTCTTCGCGGACCATCTCGATGGCGATCTCGACCAGGTCGCGAATCATGGATTCGACATCGCGTCCCACGTAGCCAACTTCGGTGAACTTCGAGGCCTCAACCTTCAGGAAGGGCGAGTTAGCCAGCTTGGCCAGGCGGCGGGCGATTTCAGTCTTGCCCACGCCCGTGGGGCCGATCATGATGATGTTCTTGGGAATGACTTCTTCCGCCAGGTCCGGAGTCAGCTTCTGGCGGCGCATGCGATTGCGCAAGGCAATGGCCACGGCACGCTTGGCGTCCTTTTGTCCGACAACATGTTTATCCAGCTCGACGACAATTTCACGCGGAGTGAGCTCGTCGAGCGCGATCTGTTCTTCTTCAGCGGCAGCGGGTAAGTAGATAGCCATAAATCAGTCGTCGGTCTTCAGTCTTCAGTTGTCGGCTCAGTCATTTGCTGACGACTGAAGACCGATGACTGACGGCTACAGTTCCTCAATCGTCACCTTGTCATTAGTATAGATGCACATTTTGCCCGCAATCTTCATGGCTTCTTCGGCGATCTGGCGGGCCGTCAGCTGAGTGTGCTCGGCCAGCGCTTGCGCTGCCGCCTGGGCATAGGGGCCGCCGCTGCCGATCGCGGCGATGCCGCCGTCGGGTTCGATCACATCGCCCTGGCCGCTCAACAGGAATGTCTGTTCCTTGTCGGAAACCAGCAGCAGGGCTTCGAGATGACGGAGAAACTTGTCGGTACGCCAGTCTTTGGCCAGTTCGACCGCGCCGCGTCCCAGGTTGCCGTGATACTGCTCGAGCTTGGATTCAAAGCGGCTGAAAAGAGTGAACGCGTCGGCGGTAGAGCCGGCAAATCCCGCCAGGATTTTATCCTGATACAGGCGGCGGATCTTCTTGGCGGAGTGCTTGATGACGCCTTCTCCAAGCGTGACCTGGCCATCTCCCGCCATGACGACGGTGCCGTTGCGACGAACGCTAAGAACTGTAGTGGAGCGAATCAGGCGCTTCGTAGGCATGAGTGGAAACCTTAATTATAGCAGCGCGGACCACGTGGGGACAGCCCGAGGGCGGCTGTCCTCCGTGGTCCGTTTACTGCAGTGCAATCAGGGGCACGGCCAGCAGGGCGGCAAAGATGCCGATGGTTTTCCAGCGGGTGAAGTGTTCGTGCAGAACGGCGCGCGCCAGCAGAACAGTGATCACAGGATAAAGCGAACTCAATACGACCGCGGTGTCCAGCCGGCCAGTTTGTTCGGCGCGAATAAAGACCGCGGTACCGGTAGCGTCCAGGCATCCAGCAAAGAGTGCGAGCGCGGCGCCCGTTGGTCGCAAACGAGTCGGAGGCTGTCGAAACCAGCCCCAGCGGAACAAAACGATTGCAGCCACGATGACCAGGGAAGCGAGGCGGGAATGTACGGTCGACCATAAAGCAGAGCTGTCTCCCGCACGATTAATGCAGATAAAGAACCCGGCGAATCCGACTCCGGCCAGCGCAGCCATGGAGATTCCCGCATAACTCCGGGCCGGGCCTTCAGGCCGGGAGATGAGCCAGATGCCGACGCCGGCGAGCAGAAAGCCCGCGATGGACGTCATGCTCGGAAATCCCTGCGTGATCATGGCGAATGCGGCCGGAATTGCTGCGCCAAGTACAGCCGACACAGGTGCGGTCATCCCCATATTTCCTGTGGCTAAAGCGCGATAAAAAATGGCCAGTCCTGTTCCGCCCAGTGCTCCCCCGAGCAACGCCCAGTAGCGGCTCGAGCCCGAAGGATAGGGGGCGTGGGTGAGCAAGGCAAGCGAGAGCATGAGAACAAAACCACCGGCGTGCGACAACAAGGTCACGACGAAGGCATCGGAGCGCTTCGAGGCATAGCCGCCAGTGAAGTCGCTGGTGCCCCAGCAGAGCACTGCCGCCAGGCTGAAACCGATGGGCACGAGTTGTTCGGCGGAAGCCAATGCTAATCTTCTCCCTCGCGTTTTTCGTCCGGAGGACGAGAGTAGCACGCGATAAGATGTCGTGGGTTCATGTAGGCGCGAGCGTCACTCTGGTGCGGAGCCGCGTACTGCTGCAGTGCTGTCCGTGGCTTTGCAGCACGAGCGGGGCGCTCGCGCCTACATTAATAAACTATGTCCTCAGCTCTGGTTTTGGGATTGGTCGGCGGTTTGCTGGTTGTGGCCTTCCTGGCCAATCGCGTCTTCGGGTTGACTCGAATTCCCGATGTGCTGGTGCTGATGATGCTGGGCGTCGTGCTTGGTCCTGTGTTGGGCCTGGTGCAGGCGGGCGCCCTGGCCAAGACGACAAACCTGTTGGGAACGCTGGCCATCATCCTGGTGTTGTTCGAAGGCGGATTGGAACTCAACCTTCGCGATACCCTCAAGCACTTTCCTGGCAGTTTCCTGCTCGCTACTCTGGCCTATGTATTCAGCACAGTGCTGGTCGCGGTGATCGTCACCAAGGGCCTGGGGTTGTCGTGGACCGACGGGTTGCTGGTAGGAGCAGTGCTCGGTTGCACCAGCAGCACAGTAGTCTTGCCAGTGCTACAGCAACTGCAGGCCGAAGAACCGGTTCGCGTCACCCTGATGCTCGAAGCCTCATGGGGAGATGTGTTGGCGGTGCTCACCGTTGGACTGCTTCTGGGAATGCGCAGTCAGGGCGGGGCAGTCGCGCAGGGTCTGGCGCACGGCCTCTTGAATCAAGTTGGGATTGCACTTCTGTTCACGATTCCGGCGGGAATCTTGTGGTCGCGTCTCTTGCATGTACTCTCGGAACAACGCTTCTGGCAGGTGCTTACATTCTCGATCGTGCTGGTTCTGTACGCGGGGATGGAGGCGCTTGGCGCCAATGGGTTGATTGCAGTGCTGGGCTTTGGTCTCACGCTGTCGAATTTTCCCGGTGTCGATCCCGGCCTCGGACTGTCGCTGCCGGTCACCCAAATGGCGGAGTCGCAACAGGCCTTGCTCACCTTCCACTCCGAGCTTGCGTTCCTGGTACGAACTTTCTTCTTCGTGATGATTGGCGCAATCGCGCAATTGGGGATTTTCCGCGAGCATCCGCTGCTCATGGCCGGGACTCTTGGATCTTTATTCCTGGCGCGCTGGCTGGCCATCCATTCCAGTAGCTGGGCGTGGCGCGGAATCGCTGCCCACAATCGGGAATTGATCTTCTGGGTCTTGCCCCGAGGACTGATTACGGTAGTCCTGGCCATCGAAGTCGCGGAGCAGCGGGGAAGCGGTCTCGCATTCGTTCCGGGCCTGGCGTTCGCGGTCATCTTAGTCACCAACGCGCTGTTGATCCTGGCCAGCTTTCGGGCCCGGCGAGCGGCGCCGGTCTCCGCAGCTGCGCCGGCGGCGGACATCGCACTCGATGTTCAGACCTTGCCCGGCGCTCCAGTGCATCCGCGCCGCCGCTGGGTTCTGAACGCTGTGATGCTCTTTCTGCTGGCCCTGGGTGGGTTGGTTTTGTGGTATGGAAATCATCCCGAGCGATTGCAGCCGCAGGGCGTGGTGGAGTGGATCAAGGTTCATCTCCACCGCGGGAACTGATGTGGACGCTCGCGCCTACATATCTTTGATATGCGTCGCGATATACCACTTGTTGCCGAAAGGATCGATCACGCCGCCGCTGCGATCGCCGTAGGGATGATCCTGCGGCGCGGAGATTGAAGTTGCGCCGGCAGCCAGGGCCCGCTTGTACAACGCGTCGCAATCTTCAACGTACAGATAAAACATCGTCGGCATGGGTTGATAGGGTCCGGTTGCTTCGCCCATTTCCATGTGCGCATTCCCAATTTTCACCGTGGTGTGGTGGATCACCCCGTCGGGCGACGTGTACCGGCCGAGTTCCGTGGCTCCAAAAGCGCTCCTCATGAACTTGAGCACAGGTTCGGCGCGCAAAGGATGCAAATACGGTTGCAGCGTGGGCGCGCCTTCCCATTTGTAGCTGGCTCCCTTGTAGGTTGCGATGTACCAGAAGTTCCCGGCAGGGTCCTTCACATTCGCGCTGCGCTCTCCATATTCCTGATCGGCGGGCTTGGTCATCGAAATGGCCCCGGCTTCGAGGGAGCGAGCGTAAGTCGCATCGCAATCGGGAACGTACATATGAAATGCGCTGGGCATCGGAGTGCCGCTCCACTTCATGCCGGCGCCGCCTCCACCTACCATGAGCATCGAATCGCCAATCTTCACTTCCGCGTGCAGCCCGCCTTCGGAGCCCGGTCCGCTGCGGAACGTTTCTTCGGCGCCAAACGCCTTGGTCATGAACTGAATCAGGCCGTCCGCATCTTGCGCCACCAGGTAAGTGGTGAGAGTGGTGTAGCCTTTCGGCACTGGATCAACCGCCGGCTTCTTCTTTTCCTGTCCCTTCATCATCGCATTGAAGCGGCGGTGCATCTCTTCGACCGACATTTCTTCCTTAACCGTGAACACGCTCCAGGGGTATCCGAAGGGGTCGATGAGATTGGCATCACGCCTTCCGTAGAACTGGTCGGCGATGGGGCGTTGCAGCTTGGCGCCGGCGGCAATGGCGCGCTCGGCGAAGGCGTCCACGTCGGGAACCTGGATAGTCATCGCGACCGGCGAATTGCCGGTAGTCTCCGGACTGAAACGTCCGCCCTCGGGCCACTCTTCCGCCAGCATGACGACGGAGTCTCCAATCAGGATTTCGGCGTGAGCGATTCCCTTCCCAACCTCGAAACGGAAAGTCTCTTTCGCTCCGAAGGCGGTCTGGTAAAACTCGATCGCTTTCGCCACGTCCTTGAAGGTCATGCGGGGCGATGCCACGGTTCGAACCGAAGCAGCAGTATCTGTCATGGTTGCCATGGACGATTTCCTTTCCAAATCAGCTTTAAGTCTTGCCTTGAAATCCTCGCGCGGAAGCTGGCGCAATTCGGCGGCAACGTGCAACAGCGGCAACAACTCGGGATCTCCGGTTGCGACCGTGATCACTCGCGTCGCCAGAAGCTGGGTCACGGCCTGGTCGAGTTGGTCGATCACTTTGCGACTGGGCAGCTTGCGATTGGGCATCTTGCCATCCGGTAGAGAGCGCTTAGGCATTGGCTCCCTCCATGCGGGCGCGCAGGTTTTGCAGGGCGCGGAACTGTAATTGCTTTACCGCCCCTTCGCTGCGCCCCAGGGCTTGTGCGATTTCGCGAATGCTTTTTTCCTCGGCAAAGCGCATTGCGATTACCCGGCGCTGGTCTTGCGGAAGCTGATCGACCAGGCCAAACAACCGGGCGCTGCGGTCGGCTTCTTCAAGCTTGGGCCGCTTGTCCAGGTCGGGCAGATCGGGAAGGTCTTGTCCCGTGATCTCTTTCGTTCCGCGCTTGGACCGGTCCACAATCATGTTGGAAGCAATTCGCAGCAGCCAGCCGGCAAACGGTACGCCCCGCCATTCAAAACTGTGAAGGTTGGCCAGCGCCTTGTGAAACACATCCGAGGTCAGGTCCTGGGCCGCATCCCGATCGCTTACCCGCCTGGCAACGTAGGCATACACGCGTCCGAAATTCAGTTCGTAAAGTTCGGCAAAGCGGCTGGGGTCTTTTTTCGCGGCCTCGACCAGCAGACGGTCATCTCCCGCAGGCAAGCCGGAGGCTTCCTCCTGGGGCTTTCGCGCTGCCGGTCGTCGGACGGCCATCGTGCCTCTAACTATATAAACTTTCGTCGGGGGAAAAGGTTACGGGCAAAAATTCATATAGGTGTAACGTGAAAAATCCTCGAACACTTGTCATTCCGAAGCGCGGCTTTGTCGCACGAGGAATCTGCTGTTTCGCTGCCAGCCGCAAGCAGATTCCTCGCCGATAAATCCGGCTTCGGAATGACAATGGGAACTGCATGAGGGAGCTCTGCCGCCATCCATTTTGGCCGCTCTTGTAGACTTAGGTGCTCCATCCTGTGACGAAACTTCAACAACTGCGGGTTTCCGCCATCTCTCATTCACTCTTTCCTCCAATCACGCTGGAAGCGGCCATCCAGCGCATGGGTTTTGTCCAGGCCGATCCCATCCGCGCGCCCGCCAGGGCCCAGGACCTGATCCTTCGCCACAGGGTGAACGGCTACAGGGCGGGAGATCTGGAGCGCCTTGCGTGGTAGAATTTGCACACTTAAGCGTTACTGCGAGGGCCCCAGGTTTGATTGAACTCGCACCTTCGATTTTGGCGGCTGATTTCGCCCATCTGGCGGACCAGGTTCGCGAAGCGGCGTCCGGTGGCGGCTCGGTCGTCCACGTGGATGTGATGGACGGTCATTTCGTCCCCAACATCACATTGGGACCACCGCTGGTGAGGTCCCTGCGCACGGCCACCGAGTTACCCCTCGATTGCCACTTGATGATCGAGAATCCGGACCAGTTCATCCCTGAGTTTGCGGACGCCGGCGCCAACTGGATTTCGGTGCACCAGGAGGCCTGCCCGCACTTGAACCGCACCTTGCATCTCATAAAAGATCACGGATGCCGGGCGGGCGTGGTGATCAATCCGGCAACCCCGGTGGACACCCTGAGCGAGGTGCTCGACCTCGCCGACTATATACTGGTGATGTCGGTCAATCCCGGGTTTGGCGGCCAAAAATTCATCCCCGGGGCGGTCCATAAGCTCCGCCGGCTGGCCGACATCAGGGCGCAGCGTGGATTGAGCTATCGCATTGAAGTAGATGGTGGTATCGATCTCAACACGGTCGCCTCTGTGGTCCGCGCCGGCGCCGAAATTCTGGTCGCAGGCAACGCCATCTTCGGTAAAGGCGATCCAAAGATAAACGCGCAAGAAATGTTGAAGACTGCGGTGGAGGCCACACTGCAGAAAGTCTAGAAGTCAGTCGGCGGTCGTCAATCGTCAGCGAATCACGGGCTTCTGGGCCGACGACTGAGGACTGACGACCGACGGACGCTCCCGAGGTTCTCTATGTCACGCAGTATTCCGGTCATTCTTCTGTTGGGCATACTCACGTTTGCCGTCGGCTGCACCAACAAGAAGGTCAATAATCCGCTGTCGAATGTGGGCTCGAAGCAGCCCGACAAGGTCCTGTTTGATCGCGCTATGGACGCCATGAAGCACAACCGCTTCGACGTGGCGCGGATTACGCTGCAAACCCTGATCAATACCTATCCCGATTCGGAATATATTGCTCGCGCCAAGTTAGCGGTTGCCGATTCCTGGTATGCCGAGGGCGGCGCCACCTCGCTGACCCAGGCGGAGATCGAATACAAGGACTTCGAGACCTTCTTCCCCAACATGCCGGAGGCGGCCGAAGCGCAGCTGAAGATCGCCAACATCCACTATCAGGAGATGGAAAAGCCGGATCGCGATTTCACCCACGCCATGCGGGCGGAGGAAGAGTACCGGCAGCTGATCCTGCAGTATCCCGACAACAAGAAAGTGGTGGAAGAGGGCAAGAAGCGCCTGATGGAAGTGCAGGAAGTCATCGCAGAGCGCGAGTACAGAGTGGGACGGTTCTATTTTCTGCGCCAATCCTATCCTGCGGCGATTGCGCGACTGCGCTCCCTGATGGACAAGTATCCCTTGTACAGCCGGGCCGATGACGCCCTATTCTTGCTTGGCCAGTCCTATGAAGGCGAAATTGCGTTGGTGCGATCGCGTCCGGGCAACGAAACCGCCAAGGCGCGCATGATCGAGGAATTTACAAAAGATGCGGTGGACGCTTACTCCCGCATCCTTACCCGGTATCCGCTCATGGATCGAACCGTGGATGCCAAGGCCCGGCTGGAGGCCTTGCATATTCCTGTTCCGAAACCGACTAAAGCGGCGCTCGCCCAGAACAAGGCGGAAGAAGAAAGCCGCCGCGACGCGAGCACGCTATCAAAGGTCATGGGAAGTTTCGACAAGCATCCCGACGTGGCACCCGCCGCTCGAGTCGGCGAGCCGACCTTGGTGGACCCCGAACTCGTGAGTGCTACGGCAGTCGTGCAGGAAGCAACCCGCGCCATGATGGGCACTCCGGCTCCCGGAGAGAAAGGCGGAGTGGCGATTGAAACCTTGGGCACGGGCGGAGTTCCCAAAGCCGACCAGCCCGCACCCAGATCAGACACCCCAGCCCCCGAGACCGCCGTGACCCCGGCGGATAATCCGGCGGCGGCAGCCGCGCCTGCCGATGATCCCAACGAATTAAAGCCAAACACCGCGCCCGATCCGAACGAACTCAAGCCCAACGTCGACAACAGCGCCCAGCCTGCTCCACCTCCCACTCAAGTCAATGAGATTGATCCGAGCGCGACCGGCCAGGCTCCGGGTACGGCCGCCAAAGCTGCCGACGGGTCAGCCCCGGCGGACGATAAAGATGTCCAGGATGCGATGTCCTCAAGCAAGCACAAGAAAAAGAAGGGTCTAAAGAAAGTTGTCCCTTTTTAGCTCTTTCCGGGATAGCGCTGGTCCTAAGTCCTGATCCGCTGAGTGGATGGGCCGATTAGAAGACCGGGGGCCGCGGCACCCACTCGTCATTGACCAGTGGTAACGTGCTTACTCTCTTCTTGTCATTGACTTACGATCCGGCACCAATTAACTTCAGGCTGTCTCCCCCTCACCAAAGGAAATCCCTTGGCGCGAAGAATACTGCTTGCCGATGACAGCGTGACGGCTCAGAACATGGGCCGCCGCATCCTCGCGGATGCCGGCTACGAAGTCGTCACGGTCAACAACGGCTCAGCCGCGCTCAAGAAAATTGCCGAAAATAAGCCAGACATAATTGTCCTGGATGTTTATATGCCGGGCTACGGCGGCCTGGAAGTTTGTCAGCGGGTGAAGCAGTCTCCGGACACAGCGCGCACTCCGGTGTTGCTGACCGTCGGCAAACTGGAACCATTCAAGCCCGAGGAAGCGCGGCGCGTCGGCGCGGATGCCTTCATCATCAAGCCTTTTGAAGCCACCGAACTGCTCACGGCGCTCACCAAACTCGAAGACAAAATTGTTGCCGCACCGCAGCCGCAAAAATCCGGCCGCTTCGCAAAGGCGCTGGCGGCGGTTGAACAATCCGCCGGTGAACGGTTCGGCGACAAAGAAACTGGTTGGAAAAATCGCCTTACCATTCCGGGCCCGAATGCCAGGCCCTCGGAAGCCGAAGCACCCGAAACCTTCGCCGGTCCTGCCCGAGATTTTGATCGCACCGAAACGGCCAAGCCGGCAGAAACGAGACCGGAGTTTGAGCGTCCGATTCCGGCGGGTCTGCCTCCCGATATCACGCCGGAAGAAATTGCCGCAATTACAGCCGCTGCCGCCGCGTTCGATGGTAAACCCGCGCATCCAACGGTGATTCCCGAAGGATCGGCATCGGAATCGGTGGCCGCTATGCAAGCGGCCTCCGCGGAGATTTCTGCCGTCCAATCGACTCCGCCCGAGCCCGCCGCAGCAACGCTGGCTTCCGCAACTGAATTGGAACCGGCAGATCCCGCCGAATTCGCCGCCGAACCGGCTCCAGTCGTAGCTGAAGTTGTATCCGAACCGGTGGCAAGCAGCGCAACCGTGCCAGTGGAAGAGCCTGCCGCCACGACCGAATCGCCTGCAGTCGAAACAGAGACGCCCTGGGTGCCTCCAGCGTTGGCTGCATCGCAAATTCGCGAAGCCGAAAAATCTTCCTCGGGCGATGACGAGGTCATGGCCGCGATTGCATCGTTGGCGCCCTCGAATGGCAATGGCAACGAAAGCGCGTCACCTGCGAGCGCAGCCAGCCAAGAAGTTCCTGTCGCAGTAGCTTCCACGGTTGCCGCCGAGGCTGGAGTTACCGGACCACGCTGGATTGCCGAGGCGGTTGCCGTGACGATCGAGGAATCGGCGCCGACTCTGGAACAGGAGATGGAACTGGCCTCGCAGGCCAGGATCGCAGCCGAAGCTGCGCGCAATGAGCCCGCCACGGCGAGCGCAGTTGAAGTCCACGCCGCAGATACCGTGGTCGAAGCTGTCGCAGCGCAAGTCGTTGCGGAAGCGAGCGCACCCGATGTAGGTGCCGTGGAAACAGTTGTGACCGCGGAAGCGGTGGCAACTCCGAACGTGATTGAACCGAACGTTATTGAGCAGAGCGGGGTTGAGCAGAAACCCGTCGAGGAGCATCCAGCCGCCGAAAGCGCTGTGCCCGAGAATATCGTTGCGGCAAGCGTTGCATCCGAGAACACGACCGTGGAGTCTTCCCCGGTTCAGTCTTTACCGGTTCAAAGCAGCGATCCGGAGACGAAAGAGGAGTCTGCATTCGCGGCGGCCGCAGCGGCGGGTTCGGGCTCGGAACGCGCGCCTGCGGTAGAAGCCGTGTCTTCGACAACCATTTCGCCAGAAATCACGGAGAGTGTGCCAGTCGCGAGCGCGGAGGCAGCTCCGCAGCGCGAATCGGAACTTGCCGCCGCCTGGCAAAACTGGAAGCAGATTCGGGAGTCGTTCGTCAGCGCGCAGCCTGCCGCGCCCGTCGCGGAAGCGCCAGCAGAAACCAAACCTGTCCAGGAAGAAGCTGTTGAGCCCGCCGAGCCCGCGGAAGAGGAAGAGATTTCCGAGGTTGAAGTTTCTGCCAGCGATGCTCCGGGTGAGTCCACCGCCATCGCGAGCATCGTCGACACCATGCTGGCCGAATTGAGGCCCAAGCTGGTGGAAGAGATTGCCAAGAAGATGAAGTCGGAAAAGAAGGACAAAGAGAAAGACAAAGAAAAAGAAAAAAAGAAACGCCGATAGCTTCTGCTCCAACCCTCTCAACCTGGTTTCATCGCACCGGAATAGCAAAGCCGTACTTCTGCAAGAGCTCTCTGATCGGCGAAGACTGCACGAACTTCAAAAAACTTTGGGCAACGTCCTTTTTTTTGGACGAACGCATGATTACGCAGGCCTGTTCGATGGCTGGGTAATCGCCCGTCGGAACTTCAACGTACCGCCCTTTGTCTTTCATATTGGGAGAGAGGGCCAACGAGAGCGCCACCATGCCCACATCGGCCGACCCCGAAGCTACGAAGGATGCAGTCTGGGAAATATTTTCCCCCAGAACGAATTTTTCCTTCACCTGGTCGTAAATGTTCTCCCTTTGCAAAGCGGAAACCGCGGCTTTTCCATAAGGAGCATGCTGCGGGTTCGCGATCGCGATTTTCTTGATCGATGGATCCAGCAAGGCCTTTGGTCCCAAACTCAGGTCGAGCTTGGAATCGTTCGGCACCCACACCACGATCTTCCCCACCGCGTATTCGTAGAAGCTGCCGGGTTCGACGAGTCCGGCGGCATCAAGCTGCCTGGGATAATCCAGGTTGGCCGAAAAGAAAATATCGAAGGGTGCGCCGTTCTGCAGTTGTTGCGCAAAATTACCTGAGGAACCGTAGATGAATTTCACCTTCTTCCCGGATTCCTGCTGGAAGCGGGAGCCAATTTCCGGCATGGCAAATTGCAGATCAGCGGCGGCGGCCACGGTTATTTCCTGCGCCGCGCAAAGGCCATCGCCCTGCGCCAGGCAGAGGGCCGCGGCTACGAACAATCTCTTGAGGACGGTGGTGCGACGGTTCATGATGGCAGCTCCCGGCCAACCACTCTAATCTCTTTGCGTCATTTGCAGTTGATTTCGTTTTTTCCAGATGGCTGCAGAGGTCAAATCTTAACCGCCAAGAACGCCAAGGACGCAAAGAAATCCCACGGTGAAAATGGACACACCAACGGGAGCATAGTGACGCGGAACCGGTCGATTCAGCAAACCGCCCCAGTCGCCGGATGCACGCCGCGCCTGACCATGGTTTGCCAAATGGTCTGAAACACGTTACAGTCCCCGTGATTTTCCAGCTTCGCTGTGCGTGCGGAGGCGCCATGCTGCTGCGTAACCCGACCTTGCAGAAGGCAATCACGTCAGCTCTGGTTCTGAACCTTGCGGCTTACCCACTGGCGCTGAGTGCAGAGCAGTCGCCGGCGGATGTTCCGGCCATCACGATCCGCGCCAATACCCGGCTCGTGGTTGTGGATGTGGTCGTCACCGACAAACGGGGCCAGCCGGTGGCGGGCCTGAAGCCTGAAGACTTTACGCTCGAGGAAAATGGCAAGAAGCAGAAAATTTCCGTGTTCGTTCCGCCCGGCGCCGCCAACCACACCGCGGCGGCACCGGCTGGCGTACTCTCCAATCATCCCGAGAATGTGACTCCTCCCGGAGTTCCGACGGTGCTGCTGCTGGATGCGGCGAACTCCGCCTTCAAAGACCAGGCCTACGCCCGGGCGCAAATGTTGAAGTATGTGATCGGGCAGACTGACACGGGCCGTCCCATGGCTGTCTTGACTCTGACGGACCGGTTGCGCGTGCTCCAGCAATTCACCAGCGATCCGCGGGTACTCATCACCGCCATCAAAAAAATGATGCCGCAGGAGCAGATACTTCAGGGCTCGCCCACGCGGCCGGAAGCGCATGGCATGCCGGAAGCATTGCATGGCTTGTCCGAAAGTGCCATGGCGGATTCAATCGTCGCGAATGACATGGCGGCCGCCAACAACTTTATTGAAGCCCAGCTCGAGTTCAACCGTGAGCGTCTCACGCTGATTACGATTGACGCCATGAAGGAACTGGCGCGAATGCTGGGAGGTTTGCAGGGACGCAAGAATGTTGTGTGGCTGACTTCCTCTCTGCCCTTCGACCTGATTCCGGAAGACCGCAGCATGAACGATGCGGAATTACTGGCGGATCTGCCCAGCGTTCGCCAGAAAACGGTTGGCACCAATGCCGGCGGCTCGTTTGCGTCCCAGCAGCGAGAACTCCACGGCCAGGAGATCCGTGAGGCCGAATCACAGTTAGCCAGCGCCGGCATTGCGATCTACCCCGTCGATCTCAACGGCCTGGTCAGCGGCATGGAGGGTTCGTCCACTCGCGAGGGCTCTGTTTACAGCGATCAGGCAATCAGCAGCCGGGCCGAGGACCAGGTTTCGAGCCTGCAATCCAGTCATGGAACTATGGAGGAAGTGGCCGCCCAAACTGGTGGTAAAGCCTACTTCAATCAGAACGAAATCAAGGATGGCATTGCCCTGGCCGCCCTAGATGAGAAGGGTTCCTACTCGCTTGGATACTATCCGGAGAACAAGAAATGGGACGGGAAGCTGCGCAACATCAAGCTCAAGTTGTCGCAGGGTGATGTCCAACTTCGTTATCGCAAAGGATACTTTGCGATTGAGCCCGGTCCGGCTAAAGACCACAACTACGAACAGGACGTGGCCGCCGCACTGGCCGTGGATGCTCCCGCTACCCAGATTTCGTTCATGGCGCAGGCCAAGCCCACCGATCCCGGCAAGATTCGCGTCCTTTTCCTGGTGGACGCGCACACCCTAACCGCGGAGGACGCCGGGGGCAACAAGAAGATGAATGTGAATTTCTATTCCAGCATCTGGGGGGCGAACGGGCAGAATCTGGGAGCCCAGATCATCAAGGTCGACAAATCTTTCGACGGCGCCACCTATCAGCAGATTCTCGATCGCGGCATGATGGTGCCGATCGACATGGAGATTCCCGCTGGCGGCACCGAACTTCGGCTGGCGGTGCTCGATAACAAAACCGGTTTTATCGGTACGGTGAGCGGGCCGCTGAAGTAAGAGTGGCCGCGCTTCAGCTATTGAGCGGCGCCGAAAAGAACTGGATTCACCATGGTTTCAATCCTGGCTGCCATCTCCTCGGCCGGGATGCGGTTGGGGGTCTGAAACCAGCGGCGTGCGGCTCCAAAGACGGCCCAGGCTGCGGTGGTCGCCAGCAATGCCGCATCGACGCCGGGTGCCACTCCATGAAGGGCAAGGCCCTCTTTGAACATGTTCTCGACGACCGGAATAATCGAGCCTTCGAGCGGTATCCGAGCCAGTTGACTGGGACAGCCCGTGGTCTCAGCAAGATAGTCGCAGACGCCGAGTGCAATGGCGCGCAGTGCTCCGCTGCAGTCGGTAAAGGTGATGTTGCGGCGCTCTATCAGGTCGCGGAAGCGGCATTCCGTCATGGCCTGCAGCAGCGCGTTCTTGTCCGGATAGTGCAGGTAAAAGGTAGCCCGGTTCAACGTGGCCTCGTCCGCGATCTCCTGGACAGAAATCTCCTCGAACTCCTTTTTCCTCAATAACCTGACCAGTGCCTCCATGAGCATGCGGCGGCTACGCCGGATGCGAGGATCCATCGCTGCGGTCTCGGGTTGAAGAAGCTGGGCCATTCCTACCTTAAGGATACCTCCTGCCTACTAAACGACACCTGTTTATTTTGAATCGACATATGTCGTTTAGTAATCAATTGTCGCGTAGGAGGATTTCTCAATGCCCACGCTGCTTCATATCGATTCCAGCCCACTCTATGCCCGGTCCGTTTCCCGTGAACTGACCGCTGCGTTCGTCAGCCAATGGAAGGCGTCGCACCCGGATGGAAGGGTCATTGACCGCGACCTCAACGCAACCGCAATGCCGCCGGTCAATGCGGAATGGGTCGGTGCCGTGTACACCCCGGAAGCGGCCCGCACTCCCCAGCAGAAGGAATTGCTTTCGCTCTCTGACTCGCTGCTCGCCGAATTGGAGCAGGCCGATGAGTGGGTTATCGGAGTGCCCATGCATAACTTTGGCGTGCCCTCCGTGCTCAAGCTTTGGATCGACCAGATTGCGCGTGTCGGCAGGACCTTTTCCTACGCGGACGGACGGCCGAAGGGCCTGATCACCGGCAAGAAGGCGACTTTCATCATCGCAACCGGCGGAATCTACGACCCCCAGACGCAGATGGCGTCGTTCAATTTCGTGGAGCCGTATCTGCGGTCAGTTTTTGGTTTTCTTGGTGTGACGGACGCGACCTTCATCACCGCAGGCGGGACCCGCGCACTGAACCAGGGGCATGACCGGAACGCATTTCTTGCGCCGCATCTTCAAGCCGTGCAGACGCACGCGCAGACCATCTAGAGAGGAAACTATGAAAATTGCTTCGACTGTTGCTCGCTATCTACTAGGCCTTATGTTTACGGTCTTTGGGCTGAATGGATTTCTCAACTTCATCCACCAGCCGCCCCCGGCGAATCCGCTGACGATTCAGTTTCTGGTCTCCGTCAGCCAGTCGCATTTTGCCGCATTCTTTTTCGCCGTGCAGGTTTTTGGCGGACTGCTGCTGCTTTCGGGCTACTTCGTGCCCCTTGCCCTGACAGTGTTGGCGGCGGAGCTCTACAACATCCTTGCGTTTCACCTGACGCTTTCGCCGGCGACCATTCCTCCGGCCCTGCTGGCCTGTGTGCTGTGGGTACTGGTCTTCCTTCAGTACCGCGAAAGCTTCAAGGGAATCTTCAACGCGAAGCCTGTGACGCAGTCGTGACTGCGGTGCTGAGATATCATTTTGACGCCCTACGCCGGGGCAGGAGCACCAATTCGGCAGCTTCCTCAGCCTCTTTGAGGAGCGTATTGCGCGGGGTGCCTATCTGCGCACGCATGGTCAGGCCACGAGCAAAATCCGTGACTTGGATCGCGCGCACGGCTACGGGAAAGTCAGATGGGATTTCTCCCGCGCTGATCGCGTCCCGGAAACGGCGCTCCAGCAGCGCCGCGCCGCCGGTGGCCGCGTTCTGCAGGAAGCGCTGAACCTCAGGGTCGTTCACAAGCGGTGCGACGCATATCAGAAGGCAGCCCCGGGCGGACCCTTTCTCGGTTGCACTTTCGACGGCGTACCTCAAAAAGCCAGCGATCGAGTCGCGAAGACCCCGTGGCGAAAGGAGCGCTTTGGCTGCGAGAGCGCCCTTCCGTTCTGCGTACGCCCTGAGGACGCGCAGGAATATCGCCCGCTTGTCCCCAAAGACGGCATACAGGCTCGGCCGTCCGACACCCATCCCGGCGACGAGATCGTCAATCGTCACTCCGTCGTAACCTTTCGACCAGAACACCTGAGTCGCCTTCTCCAGCGCCCCCGTCTCGTCGAAGCTGCGCGGCCGTCCCCGCGGCCTGGTGGTATTTTGAATCATTTAGTTCGAAACTCCTTGACACCCTTCATGCCACCATTATAAAACCAAATAGTTCAAAATTAACAAGCCGATTCTGGCCTCGCGGGGGCCTCACGACTTGACCTTCACCCTTCACCATGGAGACGCCTATGGAACATTCGATCGCGCTCGTCACCGGCGCCACCTCCGGGCTCGGTTATGCGGCAGCTCGCCTGCTCGCCGGAGAGGGCTGGCACGAGATCATCGTCACCGGGCGCAGCCTGGCCGGGGCCCAGCAAGCGGCCGCTCAACTCGCGGCTGAGAACAAAAGAGCGATCTTCACGCCGCTGGCGCTGGATCTGGACAAGCCGTCCAGCGTTCAGTCCGCCCTCGCCGAGCTCGTCAAGCGAGGTCAGCCGATCGATTTCCTGCTGCTCAATGCCGGATTGGTCCCAACCAAGAAGCGCGTGATCACTGCGGCGGGCGTTGAGGCTTCTCAGGCCCCGCTGATCGGCCATCATCAACTGACTGTCGGGTT
The DNA here is from genome assembly GCA_963822555.1 of Terriglobia bacterium. Taxonomy (GTDB): domain Bacteria; phylum Acidobacteriota; class Terriglobia; order Terriglobales; family Acidobacteriaceae; genus JAIQFF01. The sequence goes on along the minus strand of CAWGHY010000001.1, from coordinate 216,362 downwards.
GCTTCGCGCCAACCTGCTGAGCCCCAATGCGCGGATCGTTATTGCAGGTGCAGAACCGGCCCGCGGGGGCGTACCCATGTTCAAGTACACCGACGTGCCAGCCTTCGCGGCCAAACGGTTCCAGGGTAATCGAACCGCCGCTGTTGAAGCGCTGATACGCAACGGGCCGAACGTGAAGTACGTGCCCAACAATGCGTATGCCGACGCGAAGCTCATCATCGCTTGGTGGACCGCGGCGCTGGCCCGCCGGCTGCCCGCCGGCATGGCGGTGTACGCCGTATCGCCCGGTGGCGCGACCGGCACCAGGGTGGTGCGAAGCGCTGGCTGGGCGTTGAGGCATATCTTTATCCCAATTGTGAACCTCATTCCCGGCATGAATCAGACGCCAGAGACCGCGGCCGGCCGGTATATCCAGGCATCAAAGTTCGGAACCGATCTCTCGGGGCAATTCTTCGCCTCGGCCAAAGGGAAGTTCTCAGGCCCAATTGAGGCGCAGCGCCAACCGCACCTTCACGACCGCGCCAACCAAGAAGCCGCGTGGCAGGCCGTCGTCAAGGTCTCTGGCGTCGATTTCGAGCCTGCCAAACCCGCGTCGCTGTCTGTTCCGCCGATAACAAACGGGCCCAGCGGACCATAGGAAACTTCGTCGTCTTCCGCGGCAACTTCAAGAGCGTGCCCTGAAGGACACGGTCATCGCGTCTATTATCGTACTAAACAGTTCAGAATAAACAAAGCAACCTTAACCTCACGAGGAGGTACACATGGAACGGTACCAAGGTAAAAAGGCAGTAATTATCGGCGGCACGAGCGGCATGGGGCTCGCCACGGCGAAGATGCTCCTCGATGAGAGCGCGCACGTTCTGGTGACGGGCCGCTCGAAGGCCGCTCTGGAATCGGCGCAGAAAGAGCTTGGAAAGGACGCCATCGTGATTTCGAGCGACGCGCGTTCGTTGATGGAAATCGACGCCCTCGCTGCTCGGGTGAAGGCCGAGTTCGACACCTTCGACCTGCTTTTCGTCAACGCCGGGTTCAGCATCCGAGCGCCTCTCGAGAGCATCACCGAGGCTGTCTACGATGAGATGTTCAACCTGAACGCCAAAGGGCCGCTTTTCGCGGTGCAGAAGCTCACGCCGCTGATAAACCGGGGAGGCGCTGTCGTCCTCACGACTTCGATTGCCAACGTCAAGGGAATGCCCGGCAACGCCGCATATGGAGCCGCCAAGGCCGCGCTGCAATCATTCGCTCGGACGCTCGCCGCTGAGTTGCTTCCTCGCGAGATTCGCGTCAACGCGGTGACGCCCGGTCCCATCGACACGCCGATCTTGGGCAAGATGTTCCCCGATAAAGACGCGGCCACCCAGCTTAGGGAGAAGATGACCGGCATGGTTCCCATGAAGCGCTGGGGGACGTCGGAGGAAATCGCGAAGGCCGTCCTCTTCCTCGCGTTCGATGCGACCTTCACGACCGGCGCCGAACTTCCGGTCGACGGAGGATGGTCTCAACTTTAAGGCTTGGACCGTCCAGGAAGGTGCTGGCATTGAGGATTGCCCTCAGTGACTCGCATACCGTTGCGCACTTGATGCGATACGAAGGCAGTGGCGGAGGCTCAGTCGTCGCCACTGCGCGCTCCGCCCAAGAGGAAACATCGTGTTCAGCGCGATCTTTACGACCGGCGCGGAACTCCCACCGTAAAAGGAGGAGCAACAAGATGCATAACCTGGTAGTGAGCTGTTTGGTCGTTGTTTATGTCTCAGCAAACGTATACGCCATCGTGAAGCTGCGGATGTTTGAGTTAGCCCGCTCGCGCAAGCATCTCCTACTCCATGGCGTCCCGTTCATATTGTGGGGCTCCCTCATCCTGTTGGGATGCAAGCTCATGGAGATTATGCGCCGATTCGATGAGTGGGCTGCCTGAGCGCCCATCGATCTCGGCGCAGTTACTGCGCTGCGCCATACACCCCGCACGCCCGCCCGGCGTCCGCCGCCCGCATTTACTCATGAGTTAATACTGTTCACTCGAACGTTACGGGGTGGCCCCGTTTTTTTCCGGCTACTCCACTAGCCCACTCGCGGTTTGACCCCTGTTTTCTTCGGCCTGTAATATCGAAGAACCAGTTTCAGCCTTCAGCACTCGGCATTCAGTCCCTGATCAATGCGACCGGATCGGACGCAAGGGCCAGCACTAACGTTGGTGCTGGCTGAAAGCTGACTACTGAGTGCTGACTGCTGCTCAATCCATGCCTCACGAATTATCCAAAGCGTACGAGCCGGGTGCGATTGAAACGCGCTGGGCGGAGTACTGGGTCAAAGAGAAACTGTTTTCGGCGCCGACCCCCGGGCCGGGAGAGACGCGGCCGGTGTTTACCTTGCTGCTTCCGCCTCCGAATGTCACCGGACGCCTGCACATGGGCCACATGCTGAACCAGACGCAGATGGACATCATCGTGCGCTGGCATCGCATGCGTGGGTTCCTGACGTTGTGGCTTCCCGGCACCGACCACGCCGGCATCGCCACCCAGATGATGGTGGAGCGCCAGCTGGCCAGCGAAGGCAAGAAGCGGCGGGACCTGGGGCGCGAAGCTTTCATCGAGCGGGTTTGGGAATGGAAGCGGCATTATGGCGGCGCGATTCTCGACCAGATGAAGCGGCTCGGCGCCTCGGTTGACTGGGACCGCGAATACTTCACGATGGACGAAGGCCTTTCGCGCGCTGTGATCGAGGTCTTTGTCCGTCTGTACGAAGAAGGATTGATTTATCGCGGCAAGTACATTGTCAACTGGTGTCCGCGCTGCGAGACGGCGATTTCCGATCTTGAGGTCAAGCACGAAGAAGTTCCCGGCAAGCTTTATGAGATTCGCTATCCGGTAGTTGGCACGGATGAGTTCATCACCGTGGCCACCACCCGGCCGGAAACCATGCTGGGCGATACCGCGATTGCAGTAAACGAGAAAGACGAGCGCTACAAGCATCTGCATGGCAAGAAGGTTTTGCTGCCGCTGATGAATCGCGAGATACCGATCATCACTGACGAGCTGGCGAATCCTGAGTTCGGCACCGGCGCGGTGAAGGTGACGCCGGCGCATGATCCCAACGATTTTCAGGCCGGCCTGCGCCACAACCTGCCGCAGATCGATGTCATGGATGAGCATGCTCACATGAATGAGAACGCCGGAGTCTATGCCGGGTTGAGCCGCCATGCCGCTCGGGAACGCATTCTCGAAGACTTGCGGGCGCAGAAGTTTCTTGTCGGTGAAAAGGACTATACGATTGCGATTGGCAAATGCGATCGCTGCGGAACCGTAGTGGAGCCGCGGCTTTCGACGCAGTGGTTCATCAAGATCAAGCCGTTAGCCGAGCGCGCGATTGAAGTGGTCGAGAACGGTGAGATCACCATCGTCCCGGAAAACTACAAGCAGATTTATCTGAACTGGATGCACAACATTCACGACTGGTGCATTTCGCGGCAGTTGTGGTGGGGGCATCGCATTCCGGCTTGGCACTGCAAGTGCGGAGAGATTATTGTTGCCCGCGAAGCGCCGGCAAAATGTTCGAAGTGCGGTGACTCGCATCTGAAACAGGATACGGATGTGTTGGACACCTGGTTTTCGTCCGGACTGCTGCCGTTTACCACTCTTGGCTGGCCGGAAAAGACACGCGATCAGGAAGTTTTCTATCCGACCACGCTGCTGATTACGGCGTACGAAATCCTGTTCTTCTGGGTGGCTCGAATGATCATGTTCGGCTGCCACTTCATGCCAGGCCACAAACAAGATCCGGTGCTGAAGCGAGCCAGCGGATGGGCGGACAAGAAAGACGATAGCGTGCCTTTCCGCCAGGTCTACATTCATGCCCTGGTACGCGATGCCGACCGGCAGAAGATGTCGAAAACCAAAGGAAACGTGATCGATCCGCTGGACATTATTCAGCGCTTCGGGACGGATGCGACCCGTTTCACATTGGCGGCGATGGCCGCCCCAGGCACGGACATCGCGTTCAGCGAGAGCCGCACGGATGGGTACCGCGCTTTCGCCAACAAGATTTGGAATGCGGCCCGGTTCATGTTCATGAATATGGATCGCGCCCAGCAGGCGGGAGTGTGGAAGCAGCAGGAATTCCTCAAGAGGTTGGGATCGGGTCTGGCCGGGTTCCAGCCCATTACACTTGAGGATCGTTGGATCCTCTCGCGCTTTCATCGTGTAACTAAAGATGTGAACGACGCCTGGCAGACTTATCGCTTCCACGAGGCTGCGAACCGGATTTACGATTTCTTTTGGGGCGATTTCTGCGATTGGTACATCGAATTGGTGAAACCGCGCCTGGCTCCCGAGGACGGAGTTGAGAAGTCGTCTGCAGGCGTTGCCTGTGGCAATCTGGTTAGCTTGTTTGAAGCGTCATTGCGGCTGTTGCATCCGGTCATGCCGTTTATTACGGAAGAAATCTGGCATTCGATTTACGAAGGCCAACCGCCGCTGAAATCGATTGCCCTGGCCACTTACCCGCAAGCCGATGAGAAGCAAATCGATCTGTCAGCCGAAACCAGTATGGCCATTGTGCAGGATTTGATCGTCAGCGTGCGGAATCTGCGCGCGGAATTGAAGGTCGAGCAAAAGCAAAAAGTTCCAATTCAGGTGTTCACGCAGGATGCGGAGATACGTTCATTGCTGGAGCAGAATCGCGGGGCCGTTGAAAGGCTGGCCAATGTCGAAGGCATAACTTTCGTGGAACAGCCGTTGTCCAAGCTGCCGGGGGCGCGTTCCTCGGCACGATTCGATGTTCATGTAATTTACGAAAAGAAGATCGACGTGGCTGCGGAACGGCAACGGCTAACGAAAGAACTGGAGCAGATCGAAAAAGAGATGGCCAATAGCCGGCGTCAGTTGAGCAACCAACAGTTTCTGGCGAAAGCCCCGGCCAAAGTCGTGGAAGGCATGCGGAATCGACTGTCCGAACTGGAAATCTTGCAGGAGAAAGTCCGGAACAGATCGAACGAATTAGAGCGGACTGGGAACTGACGGCGGAAGACCAAGAACTGGCTTTAGAAATACAGTTTCCGGTTGTCAGTTCTTGGTTCTCAGTTATTTGGCGAATTATGGATTGGAATAGTCGCCGCATCACGGGCATCGTCGAGAATGCGTTGCTGGAGGACCGCGCCACGAGCGATGCGACCAGCTACGCCTGCATCGATCCCAGCCAGCGTGCCGCCGGAACCATCATCGCCAAACAGGATTGCATTCTCGCGGGAGTGGGATGTGTGGCGCGAATTCTGGATGTCTACGCCATCCTCGACGGGGCGGTTACTTCGCACTACGAGGTGACCAGCCATCCGGAAATTTTCGATGGAGTACGCTTGCACGACCGCCAGACCATCGCGGTGGTGAGACACAATGCGCGGGTCGTGCTTTCGTGCGAGCGGGTGATTCTCAACTTCCTGCAGCGGCTCAGCGGTATCGCAACCCTGACCCGCAAATTCGTGGACGCGGTCTCCGGAACCGGAGCACGCATTCTTGACACGCGAAAGACCGCGCCTGGCCTGCGCATTCTCGACAAATACGCGGTGCGGTGTGGCGGAGGCCAGAACCACCGCCTCGACCTTTCGGATGGAGTGCTGATCAAGAACAATCACATCGCCCTGGCGGGCGGTATAGCTCCTGCGCTCGAACGGGCACATCGCAACCGCCGCGGCTCGCAGCCGATCGAGGTGGAAGTTCGGACCATGGCGCAGCTGGAAGAGGCTCTCGTCAATGGCGCCGAGGCCGTGTTGCTGGATAATATGCCGGTCGAACAGGTAAAGGCCGCAGTCGAGCGCTGCGCAAAAGGTGAGCGTCGTATTCCAGTCGAATGCTCCGGAGGCGTCACCCTGGAAAACGTTCGCGCCTACGCCGAGACCGGAGTGGATTTCATTTCTGTGGGCGCGCTGACTCACTCGGCAGTGGCGGTGGATATGAGTTTGCGCGTGACGCCGGTGTAGAGCAGCTTCTTGCTTCTTGCTCCTAGCCAAATCGATCATTAAGATCGCTGGAGGACGTATGTTCTCCATCTGCATTTGTTCTTTCTGTCTCGCTCCAGCATAATTCCCTGCATTACGAAAGACGCCACAGGCCGGAGTTCCGGGAAGCGTCCGCGGGCGAGTCGCTCGCGGCCACACGATCTTGCGCCGCAGCGGACGGATATCCGTCTCGGCCGGATTGTGCGATTGCTGATGGAGAACGCTACCGTGGTGGTGAGTGGAACCAAGATCGCGGACGAGATTGGTACCGGTCGTTCCGAGGTGTGGCGATTGATACAGCAGTTGCGATCGCTGGGGGTTGAGATTGCCGGGCATCCTGCTACCGGCTACCAATTGAAGGCGGTGCCGGACCTCCTTCTGCCCGACATGCTGGCGCCGGCGCTTAAGGGCACTATTTTCGGCTCGGACATTCATCGCAACTATCACCACTATTACAAGATCGGATCCACCAACGTCGAAGCCATGGAAAGCGCCAGTGCGGGCGCTCCGGAAGGCAGTGTTTTCGTTGCGGAAGAGCAGACGGCCGGCCGCGGGCGCGGCGCGCATCAATGGGAATCCGCGGCCTCGGCGGGGATTTACTGCTCGGTCGTGCTGCGTCCGGCGCTGCCTCCCGCGGAAGCGCTGGTGCTTTCGCTAGCCGCCGGACTCGCGGTGCACTCGGCGGTGGAGCAGATCGATTCCGGGGTCTCGCCCGATCTCAAGTGGCCGAACGATCTGCTGATCGAAGGCAAGAAATTTTGCGGCATCCTGACCGAGATGAATGCGGAACCGACCCGGGTGCGCCACATTGTGGTTGGAATTGGCATCAATGTGAACCAGGCGAAGTTTCCCGCTGCCCTGCAGTCGATCGCCACCTCTTTGCGGCTGGTGAGCGGCACGGAGTGGTCGCGCGTGGAATTGTGCACGGCTTTGCTAAAATCGCTCGACCGCGAATATCGTGACCTGCTGGAGAAGCCGGGCGCGCATGAGTCGATTTTGCAGCGCTTTCAGGAGCGTTCGTCGACGGTGCGAGGGCGGCGAGTCCTGGTGGAAGAGAATGGCGGGTTCGAAGGAGTGACGGAAGGGCTTGATGCGCGCGGGTTTCTACAGGTACGGACCGCGGACGGTTTGCGGACGGTGCTGAGCGGAACTGTGAGATTGCTGTAGGAGCGTCGTACGACTGTTGGTGCCTTCAAGATTGCTTATGCTGCTTGTGCTTGATGTGGGCAACACAAACACGGTGCTGGGAGTGTTCGCCAAAGCTGCGCACGACGGCGGAGCTGAATCACAACATTACGATTCGATGGTGGCGAACTGGCGCGTGGCGACCATCGCCACCCAGACCGTGGACGAATATGGTGTACTTTTCCGCAACCTGTTCGCCATGGACAAAATTGAAGTCAAGGCGGTCCACGGCATCATCATTTCTTCGGTGGTGCCGCCAGTGGATTCAACTTTGCGCCAGGTTTGCGAACGGTATTTCAACACCAAGCCGCTTTTCATCGAGCCCGGCGTCAAGACTGGGATGCCCGTGCTTTACGACAATCCCGCCGAGGTGGGCGCGGACCGCATCGTGAACTCGGTGGCTGCCTTCGAGAAATTCGGAGGTCCTTGCATCGTGGTTGACTTCGGCACGGCGACCACGTTCGATTGCGTTTCCGCCAAGGGTGAATATCAGGGCGGAGTGATTTGCCCGGGCATTGGGATTTCCGCCGACGCTCTCTTCGAGAAAACGGCTCGTCTGCCGCGAGTGTCCATCCGTAAGCCATCGCGGGTGATCGGCAGCACAACCGTCGGCAGCCTGCAGTCCGGACTTTACTACGGTTATCTCGGACTGGTGGATGGAATCCTGGAGCGGTTGCTGGGTGAAATGGGACAGGAAACCGCCGTCGTGGCCACCGGCGGCTTGGCAGCGTTGATTGGCAAGGGCTCGAAATATATCAAGCACGTTGATGATCTCCTTACACTGGACGGATTGCGTCTCATCTGGGAACGGAATACCGAGGCGAAGTCTCGCGAAGGTGCCGCCTTGAAAAATCCAACTGTATCGGCAACATCCAGCCGCAAGCCGCGCTCTCGCTGAGTGGTTCGTGGAAAACTACTTCAACTACTTCACTGAAATCGAGGAACAGTTCCAGCGGCGACGGGGCGGCATTCTGCTGCTCTCGACTCTCGATTGGGCATTGATCGAAACCTGGAAGGATGCCGGCATTCCGCTGGAGGCTGTGTTGCGGGGGATTGATGGCGCGTTCGAGCGCTACGAAAAGCGTCCGACGCCACGCAAGGTCAACAGCCTGGCTTACTGTGCCCAGGAAGTGCTGGCTGCGGCGGAAGAGATGAAAGAGGCGGCGGTCGGGGTGTCGGCCGGAGGATCAGCCGACGATAAGCCCGGCGCCAAGACCGCAGGTTTCCAGACCGCGGACATCATCGCTTTTCTGCGGCGAAATGCTGACCAGCTGCTGACCGCCAAATTGCCCGAGCGGCCGGGAATTTCAGGAATGGCCGCGGCCCGAGCGACTGCCAGCACATTGCGGGAGCTGGCGGTCGAGATGGAGCGCACAACGCCGCGCCTTGAGGACCTCGAGCGGCATCTTACCGTTCTCGAAGAAAAGCTTTTCGCGGTACTGCTGGCAGCGACGCCGGATGGCGAAATCGTCGGCGTGCGCGCCGAAGCCGATCGAGAACTGAGCCCCTATCGCCGCAAAATGCCGGCCGCGCAGATCGATCAATTGCAGAAGCAATACCTGCACAAACGATTGCTCGAGAAGTACGGATTGCCCCGCCTCAGTTTGTTCTACATGTGAACCAGGTGGGGCGGACACTCTTGTCCGCCGCCTTTGATGTTGATTTTTCTGGTTGCTAAAGCGTGGCGGTGACCTCACTCGGTGATTGAGTTTCTACACACCAAGGTCAAAAGCGGCGGACAGGAGTGTCCGCCCCACATACATTGTCCCTGTAGAATCGAAGCTTGCGACTCGACATCGAAAAGCTCATCTATGGCGGCGAAGGTCTGGCACGCCTTCCTGCCGACGAACGCGGCTCCGGCAAAGCGGTCTTTGTTCCGTTTGTACTGCCCGGCGAAACCGTGGAAGCTGCCATTCGCGAAGAGAAACCCGGGTTCGCCCGCGCGCGCCTGGACAAACTTATCGCCCGCTCACCTCGGCGCATCGACCCGCGATGCCCCTACTTCGAGCGCTGTGGCGGATGCCACTATCAACACACGGACTACGATCATCAGCTGGAGATCAAGGCCGCTATTCTGAAAGAAAATCTGCGGCGCATTGCCAGGCTGGAACTCGACACTGAACTCCATATTCACCCCTCCCCGCCCTGGCACTATCGCAATCGTTCCCGGTTCAAGGTGCAGACCGTCCCCGAGTTTGCCATGGGATATTACAAGTTCAATTCACACGAACTGCTGCGGGTGGAGGAGTGTCCGATCAGTTCCCCATTAATCAACCGCGCGCTGGCAGCGGTGTGGGAGATGGGGCGCGCGGGCAGAGTTCCGGGTGGCATCCAGGAGATTGAATTCTTCGCCAATGGCGATGACACGGAGCTGCTTTGCGAAGTTTATTGTGCGCCCGATTCCGAAAAAACTTCGCAAACATTCGCTGGAGAGTTGAAGATCGCTTTGACCGAAAGTTCGAGCGTTGTTTTCTTAGCGGCTCGATCCCCGAAAGTGGAAGGCCAGGGAGACCCGCAGCGCCTGGGAAGTGATGGCGTTGGCCACCTTATATATACGACGAAACTTGCTTCGTACCGGGTTAGCGCGGGCGCCTTTTTCCAGGTCAATCGTTACCTGATAGACGACCTGGTGAACATTGTTTCTGGAAGACGTTGCGGCGGGCGGCAGGGAGTCGGTGGGGGCGCCGCTATCGGGACTGGGCTTGATCTCTACGCTGGGGTGGGGCTTTTCTCTTCTTTCCTGAATCGGGAATTTGAACGTGTGATTGCGGTTGAGTCGTCACCGACTTCTCATGCCGATCTGCTATACAATTCGCCCGCGAACGTGAAAGCGGTTCGCGCCACCACGGAGCGATATCTGGAAAACGCAGCGGGCAAATTGCGCGCCGATTTGGTGGTGGTGGATCCGCCGCGCGGCGGGTTGGGAGAGAGAGTGATCAAAGGATTGGTAAAGTTGAAAGCGCCGTGCATCACCTACGTTTCGTGCGATCCCGCAACTCTTTCACGGGATCTGGCGGGCCTGCTTCAATCCGGATATCGAGTGGAAGAAGCGCACCTGGTGGACTTATTTCCCCAGACCTACCATCTGGAAAGCGTCTTCCATCTAGCCCGCTAACGGCGGCCACGTGGCAATGTCACAATCCGTTTCGCGCTCTCCAGCCTCGGCTGGGCGACAGCCCTTGCTTTGGGCCGCGCTGGCTTTTGCCGCCGGAATTGTCACCGGCGCTCACGCCTGGCGGCCGCCACTGTGGTGGGTGCTGGCATCGATCGTCTTTGCCTTGTCGGCTGCTTACTGGCTCCGGCGAAGAAGCAGGCTGGCATTTATCGTCGGGCTGGCCGCTATTGTTTTCTTGGGCGCTCTTCTACTGCAGGTACGGGGCCCGGGTGAGGCGGAGAATACCAACTGGATGGAGTTGGCTTACGGGAGAGAAGTTACGGTCACCGCGCACGTAATGAAAGAAGGGACTGTACAAGAGGACAGTCCCGGGAGCGTGCGGCAAAGGGTTGATGTAGAAACCGAGCTGATCACGGCCGGCAACGAAAACTTCGCGGTCAAATCCGGCTTACGCATCAACGTCTATCAGCAAACCCTGAAGCGCGAATCTGATCGCGATGTAAATGGCCCGCCGGTTCATTTGTATACCTATGGCGAGCGCCTGCGTTTTCCCGCCAAGCTTTCCCTACCCCGCAACTACCGCAATCCAGGTGCTTTCGACTACACGGGTTATCTGATGGACAACGGAATTCTCGCCTTGGCCTCAATTAAAGCCGCGGACGTAGAGGTGCTTCCGGGTTTCGCCGGCAGCCGGGCTGAACTCTGGCGTACTCGGATCCATCGCAGCATCATCGATAAGGTCCATGCCTTGTGGCCGCCTCGCGAAGCCACCTTGATGGACGCAATGGTGATTGGCGAAGACGCTTTCATCAATCGCTCGACTCGTGCCGACTTTCAGCGGTCAGGCACTTACCATGTTCTAGTGGTTTCAGGAATGAACGTCAGCATTCTTGCCCTGGTGACGTTCTGGTTTTTGCGGCGACTGCGAGTCAGCGATCTCCTGGCCGGAGCAATTACGGTCTCGCTCATGGTGGCTTATGCCTTGCTGACTGGGCTGGGCTCTCCGGTATGGCGGGCCACGCTGATGCTGGCTCTCTACCTGGGGGCGCGGCTGCTCTATCGCGAGAAGTCGATGCTCAACGCGATCGGTGCAGCGGCGCTGGCCCTGATGATCGTGAATCCGCAAGTCCTGTTCGGGGCCAGTTTCCAGCTCACTTTTTTGTGCGTATGGCTGGTTGCGGCAGTGGGGATACCGATTCTGGAGCGCACGACGCAGCCCTTTATTCGAGGCTCGCGGCATATCGATTCGCAATCTTACGATTTTGTACTGCCGGCAGCGGTGGTGCAGTTCCGTTTGGATTTGCGAATGATCGCAGGCCGCCTGCGCCGCTTCGCGGGCCGCCGGGTCGCGCTGCCGGCGCTGGCTGTAGCTTCGCGCGTGGTGCTGATCTCGGGCGAATTGCTGGTGATTTCTATCGTTATGCAAATTGGCCTGGCGCTTCCCATGGCGTACTACTTCCATCGCGCTACGGTGGTGGGATTGCCGGCCAACCTGCTCGTCGTGCCCCTCATGGAACTTCTTATGCCGGCAGTGGTCGCGGCCATGGCGCTGGCATATGTGTCGCACGCCCTGGCGAGAGTTCCAGTGCTGATCGCAGGCTTTGCGCTCGATGGCATTGCCGGCACGGTGCGCTGGCTGGGCGGACTGCGCGTCGCGGATTTGCGCGTGCCTACGCCGGGAACGGCCTTAATATTGCTGACCGCTCTCTCGATTGTGCTGGCTATGGCACTAATCCGCCGCCGTCCCTGGCTCGCGGTACTTGGAGTGTCAGCCTTGGCCGCCAGCGCCTTCTGGATTTCCGCGGTCCCGCCTCATCCACAATTTCGCCCCGCGGTTTTAGAGATGACGGCGATTGACGTCGGTCAAGGGGATTCAATCCTGCTGGTGTCGCCCCATGGCCGCACCTTGCTGGTGGACACCGGCGGCCTGCCGCACTGGGTGCATTCGGATTTGGATATCGGAGAAGACGTGGTGTCGCCGTATTTGTGGTCTCGCGCTATTGCCCGCCTCGACGCGGTTGCCATCACGCACGCTCACGCGGACCATATGGGGGGAGCGGCTGCGATCCTGGCGAACTTCCGGCCCCAGGAGTTGTGGCTGGCTGATCCCGCTGATCCGGAGATGAGAGAGTTGGTTCGGCAGGCACAAGAGCTGGGTGTGCGCGTGGTTCGCCATCAGACCGGCGATGACTTCGACTTCGGCGGAGTCCAGGTTCGGGTGCTGGCCCCGGCCCCGGCGGAATCCGCCGTTCGACGTAATGATGAATCTCTGGTGATGAAACTAGCTTACGGAAAAACATCCGCTCTACTCGAGGGTGATGCGGAAAATCGTTCAGAGCGCCAAATCGCGGCGGAGCAACCGGAAGCGGATCTGCTCAAAGTGGCTCACCACGGCAGCGCAACTTCCACGATTCCACTGCTGCTTGAACGGGTGCATCCGAAATTCGCTGTGATTTCAGTGGGAGCGCGCAATACCTACGGACATCCGCGCCAGGAAGTTCTTTCCCGGCTGGAAAATGCTCATGTGCTGACGTACCGAACCGATCTCGAGGGCGCGGTCACTTTTTATCTCGACGGCAAAACCGTTATTCCTGGCCTTCCTCCGGCGGAAGTCCACTGATATCGATTTCGGCGGTTTCATCGCTGCCCGGAGCGCGTCGATATTCTTCGATCACACTTCGCGCCCGGTCAGCATCCTCCTCGCGCACCAGGATCACTGTGCCGCCGACTCCGGGAAGAATGTCTTGCTGGGCGTCCAGCGAAGTCACGTCCGAATCGATTCCGGTGGACTCCAGCAGGCCATGCACGACCAGAGCTTCAGATTCCTGTTCCGTATCGAAGATTCGCACCAGCTTTTCATTCGGATTGGGGCGCGCGGCGGGACGTTCGTTCATAGATCCTCCGTTCGGGGCAGCTGACGGGAGCAGGATATCCAGACTGCTTTGAGCCCCATGATTGTACCTCGGGTTGCACGGGTAACCGAAGTCCTACACCCCGGGGAGGTTGCGTTCGTCCCCGAATGCCGACAGAATAGGCCAATGCGATGAACGCAACGTCGGGCTGCGCCGGCGCATCGAAAGAAGGGGCGAAAAATAACGGGGGCCGAATGAGCACCTGGGAGCGGGCTGAGCTCTCTGCACATCTAAGCGAGAAGGAAGAGGAAGCCAGGAATATCCGGCGATTGCAGCTCATGATGAGCATGGTGATGTCGGTCATCAGCCAGGATCGCAACCTCACGGTCGAAGAAGCCTCTGAACTCGCAGCCGGGGCCAAGCGCGCTGCCCTGGCCATGTTTCCCGACAAAGAGCTTGCCTACGACATTCTCTACAAACCGCGGCTGCAGCGGCTGATGAACGAACGCTTCCGCCTGCAGTAAGCCGCCACAAACCACGTAGAGTCAGATGACCTCATCCGCCCAGCGGAGCAAAGCTCTGCAAGGTTTGGCTGCTGAAAACCGGGTCGAGCTGGGCTCGACCGGACAGCTGAGGACAGCTGTCCCTACGCGGTTCGTGGTAATCCCTCTTGATTCAGGAATGCTGAACAGGCATAGAATGATGCTCGTTTGCGTCCCGACGAAATTCGGAAAAAGGTGCCCGCTATGAGGACATGGCAAGTTCCTGCTCTTACCGCTTTGTGTCTTGCACTCGCATTGCCTTTTGCGCTCCGTTCCTCCGCTGACAATCAAGCAAAGATCGGCGATGTGAGCCAGGCGCGAGTCATGTCTGACGCTGAGGTGGGGAACAACTGGTTGCTGAACGGGCGCACCTCCGATGAACAGCATTTCAGTCCACTCAAACAGATTACCGACAAGAATATTAGTGGTCTCGGCCTGGCCTGGTTTCTGGACATCGACAGCGGAATGGGCGTCGTCTCGGAGCCGATTGTGGTCGATGGCATCGCGTATGTGAGCGCTCCTCTGTCAGTCATTTATGCCGTGGACGCGGCTTCGGGAAAGTTGATATGGAAGTTCGATCCTAAGATACGGTTGAACCTGGCCATCAATGGCTCTTATTCCGCCCGCACCAATGGAGGCGTCGCGGTGTGGAATGAGAAAGTGTACGTGGGCACGGGCGATTGCCGCCTGCTGGCAATCGATGCAGCTTCGGGGAAACAACTGTGGGAAGCGCCAGTCTGCGATGCCACTCAGACCGGAATCACGGGCGCGCCGCACGTCGCCAAGGGAAAGATCTTGATCGGCTACAACGGTTCCGACGACGGAGTACGGGGATCGCTGGTCGCCTATGACGCCGGAACCGGCAAGGAAGTATGGCGCTTCTGGACGGTGCCGGGAGATCCCGCCAAAGGATTCGAAACCAAAGCGCTCGAGATGGCGGCGAAAACCTGGTCCGGGAAGGATGCGTGGAAGATCGGCGGCGGCGATGTCTGGACGGCGATTACGTACGACCCGGTAACTGATCTGGTGATTTTCGGCACGGCGGGCGCAGGCGTCGACTATGGGGAGCTGTCATCCATTAAAGTCGCCGGCGATAAACTTTTTGCGGGATGCATTATTGCGGTGCATGCCGAGACTGGAGAATACGCCTGGCATTTTCAGACCAGCTCTCCTGGATTGCAAACCGAAAACAATCACATCCTGATCGCCGATCTGGTGATCCACGGCGAGAAGCGGCACGTTGCCATGACTGCGCCGAAGAATGGTTTTTTCTACGTGCTGGATGCGAAGACCGGAAAGCTTATCTCGGCCAAGCCTTTAGCCAAACTGGCATGGGCCAACTCGATCGATCTCAATACGGGGCGCGCGGTCGAGGTCCCGGCCTCCGAGGGCGGCGGAAAACAATGGACTGTACACAACTGGTGGCCGATGAGTTATAGCGCCCTCACCGGACTGGTGTATGTTCCAGCAACCGATCGTAAGTCCGCGTCCAATACCGCGGTGCAGACCGGGGAATGGATGAACGGCACGCAAGGCAGACTGATCGCATGGGACCCGGTCATCGAGTCTACCCGCTGGTCGGTGCCGGAACCAATTGCAACCAACGGTGGTGTGCTCTCGACCGCCGGCAATCTGGTTTTTCAGGGACAGGGCTCGGGAGAATTTGCCGCCTACGCCGCCGACAGTGGAAAGAAAGTCTGGTCGGTTCAAACCGGCTCGGCCATAGATTCGGTCCCCGTGACATTCACCGTCAAGGGCGAGCAGTACGTCCTGTGCCCCGTGGGCTGGGGGTCGGGATCGAGATTGTTCGCGCCCGCGTGGACCATGGCGACTCCGCGATCGAAACGCGGCCCCGTGCGCCTGCTGGCGTTCAAACTTGGCGCTACGCTGCCTTTCCCCGTGCCGCCGGATGTCGTGCCGCCGGTCCCGAGACCTCCTCAACAGACCGCCAATGCGAAAACCATTCACCAGGGCTCGCTGTTGTACGGAAAATTCGTGTGTGATGGTTGTCACTCGCCGGACACGGATGGCAGCGGCGCCTGGGTGCTCAACGGAGCGGTCCCCGATCTGCGCTACGCGCCGCTGGAGGTCCATCGTGACTGGTACGGCATCGTGCTGGCCGGCACGCATTGGGACAAAGGAATGCCCGGCTTCGCCGATCCTCCAAAGTTCGCCTTCCCCAATTTGAAGATGACGAAAGAAGACGCAGATGCGATTCACGCTTACGTGATTGACCAGGCGTGGAAGGCTTATAACAAAGAGCAAGCCGCGGTGAAAGCGAAAGGCGCGGAATTCTAGAACAGGGCAGCAGTAGCAAATGGACCAGGGAAATTCGCTCGTCGATCGATTTATTCTCGAACAAATAGATACCATCCCGCATTTAGAAGGGCTGTTGCTGGTTTGGGGCAAGCGTCCGCAGGCATGGTCGGTGGACGAAATGGCGGCAGCGCTCTATGTTCCGAGGGAACTGGCCTTGCAGGTTCTAACAGACCTGGTTCAGAGAGGCTTGCTGGAGGAAACGCTACCACCCCCCACCCGGTACCGGTATAAATCTGATTCTGCCGAGCAGGATAGTCTGATCGCACTCGTAAGTGAAACCTACCGGCGAGAGTTGATTCGCGTGTCGAGAATGGTCCACTCCAAGGCCCCGTCTGCAGTGCGGGATTTCGCAAGGGCTTTTCGCTTTACCAAGGAGAAGGAGTGACATGGCGCCAGCGGTTTATATTCTTGGAACGTTGATTACGCTGCTCTGCGCGGTCCTCCTGATGCGCGGGTATGCCCGTACCCAGACCAAGCTCTTGTTGTGGAGCGCCTTGTGCTTTTTCGGACTTGCAGTATCTAACCTGCTGATCTTTGTGGACTTGGTTATATATCCGGACGTAGATCTCTACTTCTGGCGACTGATTACGGCAGCGATCGCAATGATGGTCCTGCTTTACGGACTCATCTGGGAAGGGGAATGAATGCGACTGGAAGCATTCTTGTTAGGTGTGGTAGCAACTTCGTCGATCACGGCCAGTGTTTTCTTCCTGAAGTTCTGGAAGCGCACGCGCGATTTGCTCTTTCTCGCGTTCGCGGTTGCGTTCTTCATAGAAGGACTAAGTCGCGCCGGCACCCTACTGACGGTGCGTCCGAACGAAGGAAGCCCCTGGATATACCTGGTCCGCCTGTTCGCGATCGTGATTATTCTGTCGGGCATCCTGCACAAGAACTACGGGACGAATCGGTAGGGCACGCTTAGACGGCGATATGGTCCGAAGCGATTCAGTGCGCGGGTTAGCGGCTGTCGGCATCTTCTTGTGTTGCGGCGCCACTATGGCCAGCTTAGCCGGGACGACACTGATCTGGCCCGGAACTCCTCTCGGTCGGATCTGGCGCTTGAATCCGGAAGCCTATCGAGAACTCGAACCCCCTTGGCAGAGTCATAGGGATCGTTTTTCTGGCGCTCGCGGTAGTTCTCGCGGCTGCCGCCACCGGTTGGTTCAAACGCCGTCTGTGGGGATCTAGGTTAGCAGTTGGCATCATCACGACTCAGATCCTGGGTGATCTCGCGAATCTTCTGAGAGGAGATTTCCTGCGAGGCGGAGTCGGCTGCGTCATCGCGAGCGGGTTGCTTTTTTATCTTTTACGCACACAGGTCAGAATTGTCTTCACCGGCAAGGGCTCAGCTGGTAGCAGCGTCGCCTCCGAAGGATGTTGATTAGATATCCCCAGTGTCCTTGTCCCCACCTGATTGACCCCTCCATCGTCGCCGGTCTAGACTCGCTTGCGATGGAGTTTGCCATGAAACGCTCGTCCCTCTTGCTGCTCGCTATAGTGTCGCTGTTCGCGGTTCTCGTACTGGCCGATGAAGATCATCACCACGAAGATCTGACTGCGCAGCAACTGGGGACCGTGCACTTCCCGGTTTCCTGCACTGCAACTTCGCAGAAGGCATTCGAACGCGGCGTCGCGCTATTGCATTCCTTCTGGTACGAGGAAGCAGAGAAAGAATTCGTGCAGATCGCGAAAGACGATCCGGCCTGCGCCATGGCTCATTGGGGCGTGGCTATGAGTCTGTGGCACCAGCTCTGGGACCGTCCCAACACCGCCACCATCAAGCGAGGCATGGCGGAATTAAAAAAGGCGCAGTCGCTGCATCCTGCGACTGCTCGGGAACGTGACTACATCGCAGCCCTGCGCGCGTTTTACCAGAAGAAGGGCACTCACGACGAGCGCGCAACAGCGTACTCGCAGGCCATGGAGGGCGTATATCGCCGCTACCCGGATGATCGCGAGGCAGCGGCATTTTATGCGCTGTCCTTGCTGGCCTCCGAGCCGGACGGTGATTCCACATTTGCCAACCGCAAGAAAGCCGCTGCCGTGCTGGAAACACTCTTCAAGGAAGAGCCGAATCATCCCGGCGTGGCACACTACCTGATTCACAGCTATGACAAGCCGCAACTGGCCGAGCTGGGATTGCCCGCAGCGCGCAGTTACGCCAGAATCGCTCCCGCAGCTCCCCATGCGCTGCACATGCCGTCACATATTTTTGCCCGGCTCGGGCTATGGCAGGATGATATCGATTCCAACCTGGCTTCCATTGCCGCCACGCGCAAGACCGCAGCCATGCACATGGGCGGCGAAGGTCATCAGTTTCACGCCATGGATTTTCTGGTCTATGCCTACCTGCAGAGTGGCCGCGAGGCCGATGCCCAACGTGTGATCGAAGAGGTGAAGGCCTTGCCGCCAATGAAGGACATGTACGGCGAGGGTTACGATCCGCACGCCTACGCACTGTCAAAATTCCCGGCGCTCTATGCTCTAGAACTTCATCATTGGACGGAAGCTGCTGCTCTGAGTCTCGCACCCGGCGCCGATTCCGGCGACAAATCGATCACCTATTGGGCGCGAGCCATCGGAGCGGCCCGGTCCGGAAATGCAGCTGAAGCACGAAAAGATATTGCAGAGTTGGAATCGATTCGGCAGGAGATGCTGAAAAACAAGAAGACCTCCTGGGCTCAGGTGGTCGAAGGTTCGGAAAAAGAAGCGGGGGCATGGGTGGCGCATGCCGAAGGCAAAGATGAAGAAGCCATCAAGACTTTGCGCGCAATGGCCGAGCAAGAGGAGTCCACGGGAGACGAGCCCGAAGATATTCCGGCGCGGGAGATGCTGGCTGATCTGTTGCTCGAGTCCAAGCATTCCGAGCAGGCGCTGGCCGAATATGAAACAGACTTGAGGTTTAATCCCAATCGCTTCAACGGTCTTTACGGCGCAGCCAGCGCGGCTGAACTCGCCGGGAAAAATGAAAAAGCCTCAAACTACTATGCGCAACTTGTAAAAATATGCGCGGGCTCGAATTCCGACCGCCCTGAACTGGGCCGGGCAAAATCCCTGCTGGCGAAAAACTGACACCGCCTGTGTGGGGACGGGTCTTCCACTTGTCCCCCAAATGGGCGTGGCCAATCTCTAATGCCATAACGAAATCTTGACCACCAATACCGCGAACATCGCCAGCGCGCCTATCGAAGCGTTGTATTCGCGATGCTGCCAGTACAAGTCCCATGAAAAGGACCCGCTATTCTTTACTCTCCGACTCAGCCGGGGAAATAAGCGCGGCACCTCCCGCGAATACTCTTCAAACTCTGGGAAGCGCTCTCGTAAAAATATTTCCTCCGCGCGAATCACGGGGAGATAGATCGCGAAGAAGAGAACAACGATCCCGGCCGCGATCCACCAGCTACGCGATGCCAAGGCAAACCCTATCGCGAGAATTAGCGAACCCAAGTAGAGCGGATTGCGGCTGTAGGCATAAGGGCCTCCGGTAGCGAGCTGCTCGTTCTTCCTCAATTGGCCCGAGGCCACTGCCCGAATCACAAGGCCTGGAATCACAAGAGCCGCGCCAATCAGCATCGATTTCACGTTGGGCCTGGCCAGCCAGAAGTAAAGTATGGCAAAGACAAAGCCGAGCGGCACTCGGACCCGTCGAGCAATCGCAGACCAGCTAGCCATGGGGCTCCTTGCACAGTTGTCGCCCAGCGGCAATCACCTGTCCGGAACTGATTTCAAGCAAGCCCTCATCCGGACGACCCACATGGCTGTAGCTGGTATTGCTGGTAGCACTGCGCAGCACGATACTGCGCGTGCCGAACGGACCGTTACGCGCTGGATCGGTGGGTCCGAAGATCGCGACCACGGGAATGCCCAGGGCCGCCGCGAGATGCATGGGGCCGGTGTCGCCCCCGATGAACAAACGTGCACGGCGCGTGAGTGCAATCAGCTGCGTGAGCGATCCGGTGAATGTCTCGGCGGCGCCGCCGCTGGCGGTTTCTACGCTGCGAGCCAGGCCTTCTTCTCCCGGGCCGAAGTTAACCAGTGATTTCAGGCCATTTTCCGCGAGTTGCCTGGCGACTTCTCCATAACGTTCGGCCGGCCATTGCTTGGCTCCCCAGCCCGCGCCCGGGCTGAGCAGCGCGAAGTTCTGCGTGCCTGCTGCTTTCAGACGCCGGTCGCATTCCTGCTGAGCTGCATCGTCGATGGGAAATTCAGCTTTCGATATTTCCAGCTTCCGCTTAACCACAGACTCAGCCAGCGACAAATTCTGGTCCACAATATGTTGACCATGCGGGATGACCTGACGGGTGTAGAACATGCTGGCGAGATTTTCGCGAGGCTGGGTCGCCCCGTAGAGGATTGGCGCTCCCGACCAGCGCGCCAGCAAGGCCGAACGCACTGCGCCCTGAAAGTCAACTGCAGTTTGGTAGCGCGCCGCTCGTACGTCACTCAGACTGGCCGCCATTCGCTCCCAGGTTGCGACCGAAAACGGCGCGGCGCGCCACTGTCGGGTGTTCACGGTGTGAACCCGATCAACTAACGGACGCTGCGCGGAGCGTGGACCCGAACGAGGTGTAGACAACGTGCACAACAATTCTGCCCAGCGTTCTTCGATAAGCCAGCCCAGCGTCGCTTCCGGAAACGCCGCTCGCAGCGCCGCTACCGCCGGCAGGGTGTGAATCACATCTCCCATCGCGCCCAGACGTACGATCAGCAGGCGCTCAATCTTCGACCCTACAGAAGACTCTGCAGTCGTGTGATCCCCGGGGTTTGTGTAAGAAGTTAGGGTCGGCGATGGCATGCTCACGAACTCGACCGCCCCAGGCGCGACCGGATCATCTCAGTTGTGGAATGGTCTTTCGGGTCGCCAACAATTGCCACTCGTCCGCCACAGGCAATCACTTCGTCGCGCTCGGGAACAGTTTCGGCCGTGTAATCCGTGCCTTTCGCGTGCACGTCCGGGCGGATCTCTCGAATAATTGCGCGGACATCGGCTTCAGGAAAAATTACGACGGCGTCTACATCCGCCAGCGCGGCTAGAATCTCCGCGCGTTCTACAGCCGGAACTAGCGGCCGGCCTTCACCTTTAAGCGCTCGCACCGACGCATCCGAGTTGACGGCGACAATCAGCCGTCCGCCGAGCGCCTTGGCCGAGCGCAGGTACCGCACGTGTCCGACGTGCAGCAGATCGAAGCCGCCATTGGTCAGTGTGATGGAGTCGCCAGCCCGGCGCCACGCCGCCACCTGCTGCTGCAATTGCTCGCGAGTGAGAATCTTGTTTGCGATTGTTGTTTCCCGTAGGCCTTCCGCGGCGAAGGTCTTGTCCAGCCAAATCTTTCCTCAGGATCAGTGGGGCCTTATCGCCGGAGGTGTCCGCTCAAGCGCCTGCAATAATTCCTGCTGCGACACCGTTGCCGTACCCCGCTTCATGACTACGATGCCGCCGGCATAATTCGCCAGTTGGGCCGCGTCTTCAGCGCTGGCTCCGGCAGCCAAAGCGGCGGTAAATGTAGCGATCACCGTGTCGCCGGCGCCGGTGACATCCGCTACCTGATCCGAACCGAAGATCGGAATGTCGGCCGGCTTGTGACGCTGGGTGAAGGCGACCATGCCATCGCGCCCGCGGGTGATTACCAGTGACTGCAGCTTCATCTCTTTCATCACCTGCTCGGCCGCCGCGCACAGCGTGCGCCAGTCATTGCCAATGCGGACTCCCAGCGCCGCTTCGACTTCAGGCTCGTTGGGCGTGGCCGCGGTGACGCCCGAAAATTGCAACATACGATAACGCGAATCCAGCACCACCGGAACGCCACGCGATCCACCCTTGTAGCGCACCGCATTCAGGATCGCCGGAGTGGCCGCGCCGTAGCCATAATCTGAAATGAGCAGAACGTCGGAAGCGCGGACGTACTCACGCGCCGCCAGCACGAGTTCGCGTTTCAAATGACGGTTGGGTTCAGCCTCAGGCTCGCGATCGACCCGCACGACCTGCTGTCGGGCCGAGTGCGTCGATCCCGCAAGGATGCGGGTCTTGGTGACCGTCGTGTAACTTTTGTCTTTCAAGACACCACTGACGGCAACATGTTTGTGACGGAAAGCCTTGAGCAGCAACCGTCCCGGTTCGTCGTCACCGACCACGCCCACCGGCAAGACATTGACGCCCAGGTCCGCGAGATTGCTGACCGCATTTGCGGCGCCTCCGGGCACCACGCTGCGTTCACGATGCTTGAGGATGAGCACTGGCGCTTCGCGCGAAACCCGGGAAATCTCTCCAAAAACAAATTCGTCGGCTACCAAATCGCCGAGCACGGTCACTGTAACCTTAGGGAAGTCCTCGACGATCTTCCTAAGCCGCTCGGTTTCTTTGAGGTGCTTGCTCATTTGCCTCTGATCGACCCCTCATCGCCGAGGGCGCGAAGCCCTCGCGACAGCCGGCGGGACGCCGGCGCTACGAGACTCTCGATTTTCTCATGGCTGGGCTCTCCTCTCGGCAATCCTTGCCAGCATGGTATCCACAGCGTTAGCTGCATCGGCCAATTCCATCTTGACCGGGACGACCGCCAGCGGCTCGAGCGCGGACAAGTATCCGCCGAGATTGACGGCGTCTTTTTCCGTGGTTACAAAACCGTCGGCCTGGCTGCGCTGGCGCAGGTCCAGCAAATCACGGATGTCCTGCCCGCTATAATCGTGGTGGTCGCGATAAAAGGCTTCGGCGACCGGCTCAATGCCGGCGGTCCGCAACTGCGCCACGAAATTCTTCGGCCGCGCGATGCCGCAGAACACGACGGGTGCGGACGGAACATGGTTGGGAACAATTCCCCGGCGCACTTTCCAAACTAATTTCTGGTCCAGTGGAAACGATTCCGCGGACGCGCCACTGATAAGCACGACCGCATCGGCGCGACGGAGCGAAGTCAGCGGCTCGCGCAGACGCCCGGCGGGAAGCAGGCGATCACGCGCGTCTTCGGGAGTGACCAGCACGATGTCGAAATCGCGAGCCAGGGAGCGGTGCTGAAACCCGTCGTCGAGCAAATGGAACTGGGGCCCGAACTTCTGCTCGGCGAAGATGCCGGCGGCGTAACGAGATTCTCCGACGATAACCGGAACATTCAAACGTCGAGCCGTCAGAAGCGGTTCATCTCCGAAATCTCCAGGCGAACCGGATGGGTCTACCAACGCTACGCCTCGAGTCTTGCGTCCATACCCGCGCGAAAGAATGTCGAATTTCACGCCGCGGGCCCTTAGCAACTCTGCGAGCAGCAGCACAAAAGGCGTTTTGCCGGATCCGCCGACGGAGAGATTTCCGACACTCACAACTGGGCCGCGAAGCCTCTGGGCACGGGCCAGGCCGCGGTCATAGAGCGCGTTCCGCGTGCGAACACCGAGCCCGAAGAGTGAGCTGAGCGGATTCATTGTTGCATTGCATGGTCTGGGGCGGATTCCAGTAGTTTTTCTAGTCCGACTAATGTTCGCCCCGTTGCGCCCATTTGCGATTGCAGGGTTTGAGCTCCACGACGGCCCAGCGCGGTTCGCTCTGCGTCGTCAGACAGGAGATTCATTAGCACGGATGTAAATTCCTCCGGCCCGACTACGCGGACGGCATCGTTACTTTCGAACAAACTGACGATATCGCGGAAATTCTCGATGTGTTTGCCGACCACGATAGCCACACCGTGTCGCGCCGGCTCGATGATATTGTGTCCGCCGCGTGGAACCAGGCTTCCGCCCACGAAAGCTACGTCGGCCAGCGCGTAAAGCGATGCGAGTTCGCCGATATTGTCGATTAGAAGAACACCGCCGGCGATGGCTTCTCCACGCCATGAAGAACGCCGCCAGAAGCGGATGCCCATCTGCTCCAGCAGCTGCGCGACTTCGCCGAATCGCTCGGGACGGCGCGGCGCCAGGACCATGACCGCCTGAGGATACGTGGCCAACACATTTCCGAAAGCGCGCAACACGAGCGTTTCCTCACCTTCCACTGTACTGCCGCAGACCATCACCGGCCCCGCATCAGCCTGTTGAAAGTTCGAGTGCAGGCTGGCGACAATCGGCTGCGGATCCGGCGCAGGCACATCAAATTTCAGATTGCCGCTCACCTGCACGCGGTCTTCCGGCGCGCCAATATCCCGCAAACGCGAGGCATCCTCAGTGGTCTGAGCCAGAAACAGGTCAACATTTCGAAGAACCCTCCGCCAAATCCAGCGGAAGCGACGGTACCCGGGCCACGAGCGATCGGAAATGCGGGCATTCACCACGGCAACCCGAGCACCGCTGGCATGCGCCAGGCGCAGGAAATTTGGCCAGAACTCGGTTTCGGCGAGGACAATCAGCCGCGGCCGCAATAGGGATAGGTAGGGTCGAATCGCAAACGCAAAATCCAGGGGGAAATAAAAAACGCTTTCCTCTCCGAACTGTTTCCTCGCCAGCTCCTGGCCAGTAGCAGTTGTGGTCGAAACGACGACGCGATCCTTTGGGAAGTGCCGTCGCAATTCCCTCACCAGTTCACTGACTGCCAACACCTCGCCCACCGAAACTGCATGCACCCATATCGCCGGCGACGGTTGCAGCCGGAGCCGTGCTGAAATTTTACCCAGGCGCTCGCCCAGGCCTTCGCGCCATTTGCCTTGGCGCCGCTTCAACATCCAATAAGGCAGGCTGGCCAACAGGCCTGCTGCCAGCAGCGCGCTGTAGAGCAAGTACATGAAGGAAAAGACATTCTAAACGCAAGCGCATCGACCAAGGCACCAGTATGCGGGCCGGGCGCATCCTATAATCAATCATTATGTTGCGCGGGGCGCTCAGGACTTTCGGATTCCCGGCTGCGGCGATTGTCCTAATCGCACTGCTGCCTTTGCTCTGTCTGGCGGCGAAGGAATTCGTCATGCCGCAGGCTGCACCTGCCACGAGCTATCCGGCGCACGACCAGCATCCCCTGGAAGCAGTGGCGGTGGCGGTCGACCCTTACGATCTGGCGGAAAAGACGACCATCTTCTCGGTTCACTACAGCGAACTCGGTTTCCTGCCAATCTTTGTGGTCGTCACTAACGACGGCAACCAGCCTGTCGAATTGGCGGGGATGAAGGCCCAATTGGTGACGGTAAATCGCACCAAGCTCTCTCCCGGAACCCAGGAAGACATCGCGCGGCGCATGACTCGTCCCTCGGCCAGCACGAACCGCTATCCCATTCCTTTTCCCACCAAAAAGGTGAAGGGTGGACTGAGCAAGCAGGCGATCGAGGAAATACAGAACGCCCAGTTTGTGGCCAAGGCAGTCGAACCGCACAGCTCGCAGTCTGGGTTCCTGTTTTTCGATGTCTCCGGAATTTCAGTTCCGCTGGCGGGCGCGAATTTTTACCTTACGGGCGTGCGCGATGCCAAAGGAAACGAACTGATGTATTTCGAAATTCCCCTGGAGAAGTATCTGACCGCGACTCACTAGCTACCGTTGTGTGGGACGGACACTCCTGTCCGCCGCTTTTGACTTGGATTTTGAAACTGCGGAATTCCCCAGATCAAAAGAAACACCACCAATAAAATCAACCGCAAAAGCAGCGGACAAGAGTGTCCGCCCCACACATGCATTTATAATGAATGATTATGGGAGCCACGTCTGAAGTCTCCGTAGCGGCGGCATCGAAGTATGAACCTGTGATCGGGCTGGAGGTGCACGTCCAGCTCCTGACCACGACAAAAATATTCTGCTCCTGTTCCACCCATTTTGGGGATCCGCCCAACACTAACGTTTGTCCCGTATGCCTGGGATTGCCCGGAGCCTTGCCCGTCCTCAACCGCAAAGCGGTGGAGTTCGCCGTGCTCGCGGCCATGGCACTGAATTGCCGTATCAACGAGACTTCGATCTTTGCCCGCAAGAACTATTTTTATCCCGACCTGCCCAAGGGCTACCAGATTTCGCAGTACGACAAGCCACTGTCCGAACACGGATTTATCGAGATCAAGACCGCGGGCGGCGCCAAGAAAATTGGCATCACCCGCGTGCACCTGGAAGAAGATGCGGGCAAGAGCCTGCACGAAGGCTTTGTTAATTCCTCGGAGACCACAGGGATCGATCTGAATCGCAGCGGAATGCCACTGATCGAAATCGTCAGTGAGCCTGACATTGCTTCTCCCGACGAGGCATACGAATATCTCACGCGCCTGAAAGAGATCATCCTTTACACCGGGGTCAGCGACTGCAACATGGAAGAGGGTTCGCTACGCTGCGATGGAAATATCAGCGTGCGGCCTCGCGGGCAGAAAGAATTTGGCACGAAAACGGAAGTGAAGAACGTGAATTCGTTCCGCTTCATCCGCGAGGCGCTGGAATACGAAATCGAGCGGCAGGTCGGGGTGATTGAGTCCGGAGGCAAGATTACGCAGGAAACCCGCCTCTACAACTCGGTCGAAGGCAAGACCTACGGCATGCGATCCAAGGAGCAGGCGCATGATTACCGCTATTTCCCCGAGCCGGACTTGCTTCCGCTGGTCGTAGGTGCGAAATGGCAGAAGGAAATTCGCGATACCCTGCCCGAACTTCCGGAAGCCCGGCGCAGGCGATTGGTTGCGGATTACGGCATCACAGAGCAGGACGCACAGGTGCTTACGCTTACTAGATCTCTGGCCGACCAGTTCGAAGCGGCCGCCAAGGCGGCCAAGAGCCCAAAGCGCGTAGCCAACCTGGTGCAGAGCGAATTGATGGGACGCCTGAAGGCGAAAAATCTCGAGATCGAGCAGTCGCCCATCTCGATGAAAGGCGTCGCGGCATCGGCCGACCTGGTAGAGAGCGGCGCGATTTCGGGCAAGATGCTCAAAGATCTTTATGACCTCGCCTTCGAGCGGGGGAAAGATTTTTCAGTGATCTACGAAGAAGAGGGCCGTCCCGAGCAGTCCCGAGACACTTCGGCCCTGGAGAAAATTATCAACGAGATCATCGCGGCCAATCCCAAGCAGGTCGAGCAGTACCGCGCAGGGAAGAAAACGGTCGTAGGCTTCTTCGTCGGGCAGGTAATGAAAGCTTCCAGGGGCCAGGCGAATCCACAAATAGTGAATGAGTTGCTGGCCAAGAGGCTGGACGGATAGCAGGCGGACAAGCGCTGTCATCCTGAGCGGAGTATCTCCGTTCGCTTGCGAAACGGAGATGCGGAGTCGAAGGACCCTATAGGTAAATCGGCAGCCGCGTTCTCTGATTCGACCATTGCCCCAAAACCGCCTCCCGGCGCGGTCATCTTAGAGGAATAGGGGTCCTTCGACTGCGAGGCTGCTTTGCAAGCGAAGCAGCCTCTTCGCTCAGGATGACATTTGCCGAGTGCGCATTCGTAACCACGTGGTCAGTGCCTTCCGTTACATAAGACTTTTGCCGCCGGCTCGGTAACATAAAGCTGGCGGTTCCCGATGAAGAAATGGAAGATTGACCGCATCATCAGCGTGGCTACCTTGGTCACGTCGTTGCTTGCTCTCGTCCTTGTGCTGAAGAAGCCGGCGCCGGTGGCGCAACCGCAGCCGGCGGTGACGGCCGCGGTCAATGCGGAATCTTTTCAGCAGAAAGTCCAGCAGTTGGACCAGCCCAAGGAACCAGGTCAGCCTCCGGCGGAAGTTCGCATCAACTCAGACGAAGTGAGCGCGGCCCTGGCGCAGGCTGCGGGGCAGATCCCGCTGGCAGCGGCCACGCAAGCCATACCGGGCGTCGGATCTCCGGAGACGGCGCTCGCGCCGGGGACACCTGACGTCAAAGATTACCAGGTGAGTTTCGATGGCGATGTCGCGCACGGCCAGTTTCTTACCCAGATCGCCGGCAAGGATGTGTGGGTCACACTCTCGGGACATCTCGGCTCGAAAGACGGCTATGCCACTTTCGATCCCACTGAATTCAAGGTCGGCGATTTGAATGTTCCGGTGTCACTGGTGAACGACGCCTTGCAGAAAAAACTGAACGAACAGCGCGACCGCTTGAAGTTGCCCGACAACGTCGGCGGAATGAAAGTCGAGAATGGCGAGCTGGTAATGACCCAGAAATAGGCTGACCCGGCCGCAGTCCTGCAGCCGGGCCGTAATTTTCTGTTTGCTTACTTCAGGTTTACTTCCCGCAAGATCATGGTGCTGACAATTTCACGCATCTCCACTCGTTTTTCGCCCAGCTGCTGCGCCGCCTGCTTGGAGCCCAGAATCTTGTCCCGTATGCCTTCGTTTTTGGCGGTTAGGCCGTCCAGGGCAGCGAAATTTTTGTACTGAACTCCAATCGCGATGTCCCAGTCCTGAGGATCGTGTTTGGTAGTGTTCAGAAACACCTTGTAGTCGAGGATTACATTCTCCTTCTTCATTTCGTCATAGAGCAACTTGGTGCTCGACTGCAGCGTCGTCAGGTAGGCGTCCATCTTGGTGGGAGTGACGCGAATGAGGGTGACCTGCCAGATCGGGCCCTCGGTGTAATGCTCCTGCGCGAAAGCTTGTACAGTAAAAAACAAAAATAATCCCAGCGCTGTGGCCGTGTACTTTTTCATAGAAGCTCTCCTTGAGTAGTCGGATTCGGGGAGAATCATACGCTGTCGCGTTGGGGCGTCAAGCGCTGAGGAGACTGGGTACTGGGTCAGCGTGAATCATTGCAGGAATTGTCATTCCTAAGCGCGGTCGTAGCGCGCGAGGAATCTGCTGTTTTGGCGCCAAAGCAGATTCCTCACCGATAAATCGGTTCGGAATGACAATCGGTAGTAATGGTTCACGGAACTGACACACTACCAGAGACCGGATTCACTGCGGGGTTCCCTGGAAGAGTGGCCATAGCCGGTCGCCGATCACGCGGTAGAGCACAAAGGCGCTGCCCGAATCGGAAACCTGGCGGAAGAGCAGCTCGCCGCGGCCGTCACCATCCGCGTCCACTGCGTCGATTAGTTCGAGGCTGGAGAGCACGTCGAAATGATGCGTGTCCGTAACGCTGGCAAAGACCTTGTGCAGATCGCCATACATGTCGTCGCGAGCCACCAGCGTGATGATGTATTGCAGATCGGACGTCATATTGGGGCGGGCCGGCATCCGCGCCTTCGCGGTCAAGACGATCACAGGCTCGTTGCTGTTAGAGAGATCAAAGGGATGCAGCTGCACATCTTCGAAGCTGGGCTCGGGAGGTCTGGCCTTGACCCCGGGCCGCGCGGCATGGGCTGCGGATTGCGACGCTCCGGCTGATTCCGGTTGCGCTGCCCAGGCGCGAACCTCATCCGCTGCCATCGCCAGAATTTTTTTGCGCAGCTTTACCTCTTCTTCAGGCTTGAGGCTGTACGCATAGGGGCGGGGGTCTGGACCGTTCGCATCCGAGATAGCGGCAATGAGCTGGACCGGGGCCGCCGCCGGCGCAGCGTGGCCCGTTGCCGTGGCCTGGGAAGTTGAAGACTGATGTGAGTCCTTTTTGTTCGCCTGGGACAACGAGGCCGCTATCGCTGCGTCCCGTTTTTTCAATTCAGCGGGCGTTGGTGCGCCTCGTTTCAGCACCGGACGGTTGGGATCATCAGGAGGAGGCGCGTCGGGCGAAACGGGCGTAGTTGCGGTCTCGGTAGTTGCCGGCGCCGGCGCAGGGGCAGGGGCTGGAGCTGGGCGTTTCAGGACAGGGCGATCCGAATCGTCGTCCGAAGCTGCGTGCGCATCGGTCGATGGGGCGGATACCGAGGATGGCCGCTTCAGCACAGGACGGTTCGAATCCTCCCGCTCATCCGGAGCAGCGCTCGGAGGCGTGGTGGAACCAGACGTCGTGGGAGTCGGGGAGCTTGAACTCGAGGTGGTAGAGCCTGGAGTATCGTCTCCCCGGTTGGCCTTTGGGCTTGCCCGCCTTAATACCGGCGGGCCCTCCGGCGGCTCCGGGGCAGGCTTCGACATGGCCGCTCTCTTCTTGGCGGCCGCGTCTTTGGCGGCTGCAATCGCAGTGTCCGTCCGCCATGTCCCGGCTCCCAGCCAGGTGTTGTTGCCTTGCAATGCGCTGGTAACGGTAAACAGTCCCAGCGAAACGCCGGAGCGGAAGCCCTCGTACACCGTGCCACTCTCGAGCGCCATGGGCACGGGCGCGGCTTTATACGCGCTGGCGTCGTAATACTCGCCGTCGTACAAGATGGTGATGGGAACCAGATGCGCTTTGCCGTTCGCAGCCAGTTCAATGAGGCCCAGGGCGCGGGGCCCCTTGATCGCCTTCTTTGCCGGAGCAGATTGAGCTGCGACCGCCGGAACCAGCATCAGCGCCAATCCCGCCAGGATGACGGCGCGCCGTGCGTTGCGATATAACTTGGGGACACCAGAATTAGGAGACGCTGCCATGGCTATCGATATCAATGATAAAGCCCCTGACTTTACTTTGCCCGACCAGAATGGGGAAGAGGTTTCGCTCAAGGCTTTCCGCGGAAAGTATGTAGTCCTATTTTTCTATCCTCGCGCCGATACTCCAGGCTGCACCATCGAGGCCTGCGAATTCCGCGACTCCTATAGAAAGATGCAGAATACTGGCGCCGTGCTGCTGGGTATCTCGCCCGACACGTCGAAAGCGCAAAAGAAATTCGAGGAAAAATTCAGCTTGCCCTTCACGTTGCTGGCCGATGCCGACAAAAAAGTGTGCAACGCGTACGACGTGATCAAAGAGAAAAATATGTACGGCAAGAAGGTGATGGGGGTGGCGCGCACCACTTTCATCATCGGCCCGGACGGCAAGATCAACCACATCTTCCACAAAGTAAAGCCGGAAGGACACTCGGAAGAGGTACTGGCATACTTGAAGACCGTACAAAAAGGCGCCGCCTGAGTCGGTGTGGGCGCGAGCGTCCCGCTCGTGCGGCAGCGCCACAAACGCGACAGCCCGAGCGAGACGCTCGCGCCCACATGACCGTCACTTACTGATGGTGGTGAAGGTCAAAGCCGTTTCCGCCGGAACCACGGCTTCTTCCTTCCCCGTTGCTACCGCTACGCCGGTACCGGCCCCAGCGCCGACACCGGCCCCGATGGCCGCGCCCTTGCCTCCGCCCGCCAACGCTCCGATCAAAGCTCCCGCCGCCGCGCCACCGCCGATCTTAGTGGCATTGCTCTTGGTGTGGCCCTTGCCCTTGATGGTGTGGCCGTGAGTGGCAATCGGGACCATGTGCCCGTTGACCTGCACACCGGTCAGCCGCAGTGTAAGTTCTCCCGGAGCGTGCAAGCGTCCGCTGGACTGCGCGGACGTTACTTTGCCCCGTACTGGCGCGCCGGTGCGGGCCAGCGTCTTGCCGTTGACCACAAGTGGACGGGACAGTGAGGCATCAAATCTGTCGCCGGCCTTGGCAGTGCCCGAATTGATCTCCGTTCCCACCCGAACCGTTAGCGTGGTCCCGGCGGGAATGGTTTGGGCTCCCGCCGCGAGCGCCATCGACATAAGCAAAGCAGCAATCTTGAACGATTTCCCCAGCATGAATCCTCCTACAGGATTGTGACCCGTGGCGCTATTATGCGGGGAGCCGATGAAGATCGCCAAGAACAGAAATTCGTCAGCGCGGCTGCCGCTGCCTCGTGATTTTTACGTGCGTGACCCCCGTGTGGTCGGCCGCGATCTGCTGGGAAAAGTTCTGGTCCGACGCCAGCCAGGAGGACGCCTGACCGGGCGCATCGTGGAGGTAGAAGCCTATCTGGGTGCGAACGATCCCGCTTCGCATTCCTTCAACGGACGGACCGACCGCAACTTCGTCCTCTTCGGCCCACCCGGTCTCACCTACGTCTACTTCATTTACGGCAACCATTACCTCTTCAATGTCTCCTGCCGCCCTGATGGTGAAGCGGGCGGAGTCTTGTTTCGCGCCCTGGAGCCAATTTCCGGCATCGAGCAGATGGCCGCAGCCCGAGACATTGAAATCAAAGGGGCCGGCGATCTGCGAAAACTTACCAGCGGCCCGGGACGCCTCGCCGAAGCCTTCGGCATTACCAAGGAACGCGACAACGAAAAAGATCTGACCAGCCGGAAGTCCGATTTATTTATTGTGGATGATGGCTTCAAGCCGGATCGTATCGAAGTGACACCGCGTATCGGGATCACGAAAGCCGCCGAGAATCCGTTGCGCTACATTATCGCGGGAAATAAATTCGTCTCGAAGTAAGCGCCAGAGACACGTAGGCGGGCGCCCTCGGCCGCCTTAGCCGGGCAAAGCCCGGCGAGTTCTCTTGCAGCGCGAACCCAGGCGAACTGCGCTCTCCCGCCCGGACGAGGGCGTTCGGGTCTACGCAGACTGGGAAGGCTCTAGCACGATGTTGTCGATCAGACGGGTTCCACCGACGAATGCCGCCACCGCCACCAGTCCACCGCGAGACAGATCGTCGATGGGTTCGAGCGTTTCAGTATCCACAATTTCAAGGTAATCGAACTTCACGCCAGGGGCTCCAGCGAAGACCTGCTTGCCGGCCTCGATCAGCTTATCCACGTTGTGCTCCCCGTGATCAAGTCTTTCCTGCACTGCCATGAGCGAACGATAAAGAACCAGCGCTGACTTTCGCTGCTCGGGGTCCAGGTACGCATTGCGCGAGCTCATTGCCAGGCCGTCGGCCTCGCGCACGATGGGGCAAACTACAATCTGCACCGGAATATTCAGATCGCGCACCATGCGCCGAATGATCGTCACCTGGGCCGCGTCCTTCTGACCAAAGAATGACCGATCCGGTTCCACGATGTTGAAAAGTTTCGAAACTACCGTCGTGACGCCGCGAAAGTGCCCAGGGCGCGAACGCCCGCAAAGCCGGTCGCTGAGCCCTTCGACCGCGACATAAGTAACGGCGCCCTTGGGATACATCTCGTCCACGGTCGGAGCGAAAATGAAGTCGACACCTTCCTGTTGCAGAAGCTCGCGATCGCGGTCAAAGTTTCGCGGATACTTCGCCAGGTCCTCATTGGGGCCGAACTGAAGGGGATTCACGAAGATGGATGCCGCCACTTGATCACATTGCTCCTTGGCCGCACGCACCAACGAGAGATGACCTTCGTGGAGCGCTCCCATCGTGGGCACCAGTCCTAAGCTCTTGCCTGCGTGCCGTACTCTCCGGCTGGCGGCGCGCATTTCCTCGATGCTACGGCAGACTCTCATGGCTTGGGGGCTAGGCCGATCTCAGGCCGCGGGAACCCAGTTGATAAGCACGTGCATGCTCTCCAGAGTTCCGGCTACGAGGGCCCGATTCGTGCGAATCTTGACCTCATCGTCGGGGGAGCCTTTTATGGCATTTTCCGTCACCGCGACCACACGCCCATACGGCCACGCCGATGGCGGCAGATTCCCCAGGGCCTGGGTCAATTCCGCCGGCTTCAATATGCGCTCCAGGTGATCGTCAGGATCGAGCAGGCCTACCCCGTCCGCTCGAACAATCAAATAGGGATTCCGCCAGCCCTTCATGTGAATCAGAGTGCGGTATTTTTCCGGAGTGGGTTCGGGGATGGAGAGAATCCGCGCCGTAGCCAACGCCGCGGCATCGGGCGTTTTCGGAGTGGCGGAGCAGGCAACCAGAAACGCGACCGATGCCGCCAGAAGACCCAGATGCGACTGTCTCATTCCGCCTCTAGCGCCTCATCGCCCGCTTGCGGTCCAGCACGGTTTCGAGCGCGGCCCGAGTTTCCTTCGGCAGGTGATAAGACTCTTCATCCGAAGGATATTGCTGCGCCGCAACGTCGGCCCGAAAGGCGTGCACCGCGCCGGTAATGGCTGCGCCCACGTTGGCGTACCGCCGGACGAACTTTGCGGGATGCCCGAAGCTGAGATTGAGAAGGTCGTGGAAAACCAGTACCTGGCCATCGCACTCCGGTCCGGCGCCGATACCGATGGTTGGCGTCTCGACCTCGGCGGTAATCATGGCTGCTACCTCTCGCGGGATGCCCTCGAGAACGAGCAGTGCTACGCCCGCGCGATCGAGCGCAACCGCATCGCGCATGAGCTGCTCCACACCGCTGAGGTTCTTGCCTTGCACCTTGTAGCCGCCCATTACATTGACCGACTGCGGCGTCAGGCCGATGTGTCCGGCGACCGGAATCTCGGCGTCAATGATACGGCGAATCAGCTCGGCACGCTTTTCTCCGCCTTCGACCTTCACCACTTCCGCCCCGGCTTCTTTGACAAAACGGGAGGCATTCCGCACCGCTTCCAAGGGATCTGATTGATACGACCCGAAAGGCATGTCCGCTATCAGCAGCGCATGCTTCACGCCACGATGCGCGGCGCGGGTGTGGTGCAGCATCTCATCCAGCGTGACCGAAAGAGTGTTCTCGTAACCCAGCATGGTCTGAGCCAGCGAGTCGCCGACCAAAACGATGTCAATGCCGGCTTCGTCGATAAGCCGCGCGCTGGAATAGTCGTAGGCCGTAAGGCAAGAGATGGGTTCGTGGTGAAGTTTTTTTTCGCGGAGAGAAGAGACGGTAATCTTGCGGCGAGGTTCGCCGATGGGAACCAGACTCACGATGTCCTCCAGTGCCCCTCCGCAACCCGGCGGATAGAGCCTGTCTACATCTTGGATGCTACGAGGGTTATTGTAGCCGCAAACCGTTCCCAGGTCGATAGGCACGGTCAGCGGCCACGTAGGAGCGGGCGCCCCGCCCGTCCAGCCGAGCCCCGCCCAGCCGAACAAAGGTCGGCATTTCTATGAGATAAGTCAGGGTGAAACTGTTAAGTAAGATATAAAGTAAGATATGTTACAATGTGTCTTACTTTATAGTAAGATAGCGCTATGGCAGCTTATCGCACGGTTATCAGTTCCAGGGGCCAGGTAGTGATTCCGGCGGAACTGCGACAGCAATTGGGTCTCGAAAAAGGCACTCGGGCGACGTGGAGCGAAGACCGGGGAAGGCTCGTGTTGACC
This sequence comes from Terriglobia bacterium, assembly GCA_963822555.1. Taxonomy (GTDB): domain Bacteria; phylum Acidobacteriota; class Terriglobia; order Terriglobales; family Acidobacteriaceae; genus JAIQFF01. The sequence continues at coordinate 181,550 of CAWGHY010000001.1, read as the reverse complement.
CCGATGACCGAGAAGCGGCTCGACGAGATCATGGGCTTCCTGAAGCCGGCGCCGGGCGAGCCCTCCATGTTCGAGGAAATATTCACCGAACGCGAACGCGAACGCAAGCGAAAGAAATAATGACTTCCGCTGCTTCTCGTGGCAGTCGCCGACGTTATGTCCTGGATGCCAACGCCCTGACCGGCTTCTTCGAGGACCGGCGCATGGTGGCCGAGAAGGTTCGCCACATCCTGGTGGAAGCGCTGCGCCACGAAGAGCCTCTCTTGATGTCGGCTGTCAATTGGGGCGAGGTCTTCTACATCACATGGAGACGCCACGGCGAGGCCAAGGCGCAGGAAGCGGAGGCTGCTCTGCGGGAGATGCCAGTCACGGTTATCGCGGTGGATCGGGAAAGGGCCACCCGGGCCGGCGCACTGAAACAAAAACACGGCCTGGGCTACGCGGACGCCTTGGCTGCTGAACTTGCTATCGAGCAGGGCGCGTGGCTGGTCACCGCCGATCCCGAATTTTCGAAAGTCGGGAAGGGGCTGTCGGTTTACTCACTTCCTCGCTACGAGAAATAGGAGCGCACCCGCCGCTTCAAAAAGAATCGTCGGAGCGTTCTAGAGCAGCGCCGGCAGTTTTTCGTCGCCTGGTAAGTCGGTGTTACGCTGACGCCGCCTCCTGGCTGCCTAGCGGCAGGAAGTACTGTGTCCCCTTGATGGGCGCTGAAACTTTCCGTAGCAACTCCTGCAAATCCTGGTTGCGCTCCACGAAGTCGATCTCCGAGGTATTCACGATCAGTAGGTCCGACGAAGTGTAGTGAAAGAAAAAGTGTTCGTAGGCCTTGATCACCTCTTCCAGATAGTCTTCGTTGATTGCTTTTTCGCCCGGCGCGTTTTTCTTTTTCAGGCGTTTCTTCAGCACTTCGGGCGTGGCTTGCAGGTAGATGACCAGGTCGGGTGTGGGCAGTTGCTCGCGGAAATAATTGTAATAGCGGTTGTAGGTTTCCAGTTCCTGGTCATTCAAATTAAGGCAGGCAAAAACTTTGTCCTTCTCGAAAACGAAGTCGGTGACCACGGTTTTCTGCGAACTCGGTCCGAGGTCGAGGGCGCGCAGTTGCTCGAAGCGGCGAATCATAAAGGCGAATTGTGCCTGAAAGCCGGCTCCGGGCTCGCCCCTGTAAAAGGCGCCGAGAAAAGGATTGTCCTCCGACTCCATCACCTGTTGAGCGTTGAGACGCTCGGCCAGGATTCGCGCCAGAGTGCTTTTGCCGACTCGTATGGGACCTTCGACTGCAATATATCGGGGCAGCTCAAAAAGATTAGCCATGGGTTAGAGATCAGAGGAAGTTCTTTCGCAGCATATCTCGCTTGCGGCCCGGAGGCAATTGTGGAAAGAGTTAACAGAAGGCGAAGTTTGGATTGCAGATTTCAGAGGGATGATTTGCCGGCAGAGCGGACGACAATCTGAATCTTCGGTCTCGTGTCAGCGTTGCATTTACAATCGCGGTCAGCATGTACCGCTACCTCCTAACCGCCGCCACGGTCGCAGCTGCATCTGCCATGGGTTACCAGTCCATGGCGCCCAGCGGACAATGGTTCGGCCATACCTTCACCGGGTTGACCCGCGGGTCGAAGCAATTGGCCCTCACTTACGATGACGGACCCAACGATCCGTACACGCAACGCCTCCTGGACGTGTTAGCCCGGCATGATGTGCGCGCCACTTTTTTTCTGATCGGGCTCTACGTGCAGCAGCGGCCGGACATCGTCCGCGAAATGGTGAAAGCGGGACACGAAGTGGGCAATCACACCTTCACCCATCCCTTGCTTACTTTCAAGAGTGCGCAGGAGGTCAGGTCGGAGCTCGAACAGTGTGATAAGGCTCTGACCGACGCGGTGGGCGAACACCCCAATTTGTTCCGCCCGCCGTTTGGGGGCAGACGGCCTGGAGTGTTGCGTATCGCGCGGCGAATGGGACTCGAAACCATCATGTGGAATGTGACCGGCTACGACTGGAACGCAACCGCGGCCGAACCGATCGAGCGGAAGGTTGCAAGCCAGGTGCGAGGGGGAAATGTGATCCTGCTGCACGATGGCGGACATCGGGAGTTCGGGGCGAATCGCTCGTACACCGTCACTGCCACGGATCGGTTGATTTCTCGTTACAAATCGGAAGGCTACGAGTTCGTGACGATTCCGCAGATGATGCGAAAACCAGATTTCAGTTCGTAGTTCTCGGATCTCAGTTAGGCGGAGCTTTCCACATGCATCGCGGCAAAGGCCTGCTTCGCCGCTGCAATCGTGTGATGAACATCTTTTTCCGTGTGCGCCGCACTCAGGAAGGCCGCTTCGAACTGAGACGGCGGCAAATACACTCCCCGGTCGAGCATGCCGCGGAAGAACCGGGCAAAGGCTTGTGTGTCGCACCGCGCAGCCGATGTCCAATTGGTCACTGGGCCCTCAGTAAAGAACCAGGTGAACATGGATCCCACGCGATTGCAGCACATCGGCACGCCGGCGTCTTTAGCTGCTGCCATCACTCCTTCGATCAAACGCGCACTCAGCAGGTCGAGGCCGGTGTAAAGAGTGCTCTTGTGATTGCGCAGATAGCGTAGCGTGGCCAGGCCAGCGGCCATGGCAAGTGGGTTGCCGGAAAGCGTTCCGGCCTGATAGACCGGCCCGAGCGGCGCGACCATATCCATAATTTCGGACGGGCCGCCGTATGCCCCTACCGGAAGTCCACCTCCGATGATTTTTCCGAATGTCGTCAGGTCCGGCAGAATGCCATACCGTTCCTGCGCTCCGCCGAAGGCTACCCGGAAACCGGTCATCACTTCGTCAAAGATAAGCACGGTTTTTTCGCGCTCGGTAATTTCTCGCAATGCATCCAGGTACATCGGACTCGGCGGCACGCATCCCATGTTGCCGACGACCGGCTCCACGATCACGCATGCGATCTGACTGCTGAACTTCCTGAAAGTCAATTCCAGCGCGTCGATGTCATTGAAGGGAAGAGCCAGCGTCAATTTTGTGAATTCTTCCGGGACGCCCGCCGAGCCGGGAATCCCGAGCGTGGCCACGCCCGAGCCTGCTTTCACCAGCAGCGCATCCGCATGGCCGTGGTAACAGCCTTCAAACTTTACGATGTACTTCCGTCCGGTATAGGCGCGGGCCAGCCGGATGGCCGACATGGTGGCTTCGGTGCCGGAGTTGACGAAGCGAAGCTTCTCCACCTGAGGAAAGGCTGAGATCACAATTTCGGCCAGATCAGCTTCGGCAGCGGTCGAGGCCCCAAAACTCGTTCCATTTTTCGCCGCCGTGGCGATTGCTTCCGGGACGCCCGGCGGAGCGTGGCCGAGAATCAGCGGCCCCCAGGAGCCTACGTAGTCGATGTATCGGTTTTCGTCGGCATCCCAAAGATGAGATCCCTGCCCGCGCACGATGAATAACGGATCGCCACCGACCGAACCGAAAGCCCGGACAGGAGAATTGACGCCGCCGGGGATCATGAGTTCGGCGCGTTTCTGCAGTTTTCGTGAAGCGTCGACTTTGCGGGCCATATTTACGGTCATCGTAAGATCAATAAATATAGCGCGAACCCGAATCACACGCCACGCGGGTAGCAAACCTGAGCCGGGCCCCGAATTCACGCGAAATTCACTTGCTCGAAATATTGCTGCAACATGCCCAGACTATCTTCATGGCAGTGACATGCTCTTCTAACCGGGAGAGCTAAGGACAGTCTCGGGGGGCTCCGGGCTGTCTTTTTTCTTTTTGTTGTCTGTACAATCCCACTTGCACATCCTGACAGAAACCTTCAACGCCGCCAACCGGCCAGCGGTTCGACGCGTGCCTCAGCGGAAGAACCTGATGCCGGGAACAATCAGCCAACGGGTGAAGCGGCTCAAGCTTTGGATCACCCTCTGGCTAGCTCTGGTGGCGTGCGCTCACGGCCAGTCCGAACCCACCGCGGATAATCCAAGCGTGACCATGTTCCCCCACTCTGTGACTGCGCCTTACTGGATTTCGGGCCAGGACAATATCATTTTTCAGTGGCATCCCTCATTCGACGCTGCCTACAGCGGTGCACACAGTTTTCGTTCGCAGGTGGAGCACGCCACCTCGAACGTGGCCACAATCTTTCTGGGCTATCAGCTTAGCCACACCACGGAAGTGTTTGCCGACGTGGAAACCGTAGAAGGTGGCGGCCTGAGCGACGCTCTTGGACTGGCTGGATTCGTGAACCTCGATGTGGTGCGCAATCCTGAACTTGGTCCCAGCCCCTACCTGGCACGGGCCATGATTCGTCAGATTATTTCTCTCAGCTCGGAAATGACGGAGGCTGAGCGCGGCCCTCTTGCCCTGGCGACCAGCCTGCCGGTCCGCCGTCTGGAACTGCGCGCCGGCAAGTTTGGACTGGCCGACTTCTTTGATCAAAACGACAGTGGCAGCGACAGTCACTCCCAGTTCATGAATTGGACCGTCGACAATGACGGCGCCTATGACTATGCCGCCGATACCCGTGGATACACCCTCGGTGTAATCGTCGAATATCACGACCGTGACTGGGCCCTGCGATTTGGCGAATCGCTGATGCCCACGGTAGCGAACGGTCTCGACCTGGAGTGGAATCTTCGCCGCGCCCGGGCAGAAAACTACGAACTGGAAATTCGTCCTCGGGTGATTGAGAATCGTGCGACGACATTACGCCTGCTGTCGTTCGTGAATCATGCCAACATGGGCGTCTACCGGCAGGCCATCAACGATTTTCTGGCGGGCACGACTCCGCGGCCGGAGATCCGCGCGCATCCTCTAAGAACGACCGTAAAGTATGGCTTCGGCGTCAACCTCGAACAGGAACTGCCTCATCACATTCGCGGCTTCGGGCGCTGGGGCTGGAACGAAGGACAGCACGAATCTTACGCTTACACGGAGGACGATGAGACCTTCGAGGTCGGCGCAGATCTGGCGGGTAATTCATGGCATCGACTCCAGGACAAGCTGGGCGCGGTATTCGTGTCGAACGGTATTTCCGCCGTTCATCAGAAATATCTCGCCCTGGGTGGCCTGGGCTTTTTACTCGGCGACGGCGCGCTGAACTACGGCCGGGAAAATATTGTCGAGAGTTACTACAACGCTCATTTATGGCGGGGAATCTTCGCTGGCGTCGACCTGCAACACATCAACCACCCCGGCTACAACCGCGACCGCGGCCCGGTGCTGGCGCCGGGTTTCCGTTTCCACCTGGATTTCTAACCGCGCCACAGACCATGTGGGACCGGGTCGGAGACCCGGTCGGGCCGAGCGCAGCTCGGCTAGCCTTCGGTACGCGGGCTTCCTACTTCTCCACCTTCACGCCCTTCCAGAACGCCACGTAGCCAGTGATCTGCTTGGCCGCCGGTTTGGGTTCGGGATAGAACCAGGCCGCATCATGGTTGCGCTTGCCGCCGACTTCGACATCGTAATAACTCGCGGTGCCCTTCCAGGGACAAACCGTGTGGGTCGCACTCGGCTTGAAATGTTCCGTCTTGATCGCCGCGGGCGGGAAGTATTGATTCCCTTCCACTTCCACACATTGGTCCGATTCCGCCAGTACCGCGCCTTCCCAGATTGCTTTTGTCATAAGACCTGTTTAGATTGCAGAACGGGAAGGCGGTCGCAATCTTTGAAGATCTCCGGCGAATTGCAAACTCCGGTTGTCGATACTCAGGCTTTCAACGGTCATTCCATGGTGGGACGGCTCCAGCGAGTGCTGGTGTGCTCGCCGCGCGCGGCGGGATGGAACCAGCCCCCGATTGCGGGTCGCTGGCGAGAGCTGGGCTTTTTGCACGCTCCGGATTTTGCCACGGCCCAGATGCAGCACGACGAACTTTACCGGCGGCTCGAAGCTGCGGGCGCCGAAGTATTCCAACTGCCGTCCGCCTCGGATCTGTCGCTCGATGCCGTCTACACCCACGATCCTTCGCTGGCTTCTGATTACGGCCTTATCGCACTGCATCCGGGCAAGGCGAACCGGGTTCCGGAAGCGCAGCGCCATGTCGAGTGTTGCCGCAGCATTGGCATGCCGGAGCTGGGTCAAATTCAGTCGCCAGGAAAAACTGAAGCGGGAGACATGGTGTGGCTCGATTCCACAACTCTGCTCATCGGCCAAGGCTACCGCACCAATTCCGCCGGTATCGCGCAGATCCGGGCGCTGCTTCAACCGCACGGTGTTGAAGTGCTCTCGGCGCCTTTGCCGCACGGCACCGGACCCTCGGCCTGCCTGCACCTCATGTCCCTGATGAGCTTACTCGACGAGCAGACCGCGCTGGTGGACTTGCCCTGGCTGGCGGTGGAGACAGTCGAACTGCTGCAATCCCGTGGCTACCGCCTGATTGAGATCGAATATTCCGAGCGCGATACTCTAGCCTGTAATGTGCTTTCGCTGGGCGATAAACGCCTGCTCGCGCTGGAAGAGAACCAGAAAACAAATCAGAAACTGCGCCAGGCCGGATTTGATGTCCGAACCTTCCCGGGTTCCGAACTGTGCGTCAACGGCGGCGGCGGCCCCACTTGCCTGACCCGCCCGCTATTACGAACCACGTAGGCGCAGACGCCTTCGTCCGTCCGGCGGGGCGAAGCTCCGCAATTCTCAGCTGACGCCCACGCCTTTCCGACTCCTTGAAAGTCGCCCTCCTCGTGAACTTGACAGTTTATACTATGTAATACATAGTATATTGCGTGGCCATGAAGCCTCTTAAGGAACTGGAAATCGCCGAGAAGTGGGAAGCACAACTCCGCAAGGGGTCCCTCGAACTGGCGGTCCTGGCCTCGTTGTGGGAGGGCCGGCTTTACGGCCTGGAAATTCTCCGTCGTTTGGAAAGGGACTCAGACCTCATCGTTGCCGAGGGCACCGTCTATCCCCTGCTTAGCCGGATGAAAGCCTTGGGCTTCGTCGAGTCCGAGTGGGTAGAGTCCGACTCCGGACATCCACGCAAGTACTACTGGCTTACCTCGCCGGGCCGGCAGCGTGCCCTGGAGATGGCGCGTATCTGGAAGCGATTCTCAGCCAGCTTGAACGATCTGCTCGCGCCGCTCGAGAAGGAGAAAAAATAATGATTTCTGCCGATGCGCAGCAACAGATCGACGCTTATCTGAAGGTCTTGCGTAAGCGCCTGCGTGGGCTGAGCGACCCGGATGCGACCGACATCGTGAACGAAATCCGCAGTCACATTCTCGACAAAGCGGCCGTGGCAGAGCAAGTGACAGCGGGCTCCGTGGCGTCTGCGTTGTCCGGCCTGGGCAGCCCCGAAGAACTGGCCAGCCAGTTCGTGACCGATGACTTGCTGGCGAGGGCCCAGGTGACCCGTTCGCCGTGGCTGGTCCTGCAAAGTCTGTTTCGCTGGGCGAGCCTCAGTGTTGTCGGGCTTATCACCCTGATGTTCTCGGTGTTTGGTTATTTCGTGGCGGGATCATTCGCCCTGTGCGCCTTGCTAAAGCCGATCCATCCGCAGACCGCTGGCTTGTGGCTGTTGCCCGACCCGGCAGATGCCTATTCATTCAGCTTGCGGCTCGGTTTTGGTGCTCCGCCCGCCCAGGGGCGGGAACTCCTGGGATGGTGGATCGTTCCGCTCGGATTGGTCTTCGCGATGGGCCTCGTTTTATTCACTTTCCATTTTGGACTTTGGAGCATCCGCAAATTTTGGCAGCCGATGCGGGGCCTAACGACGGAGGCCCGCGTTGAGTAATCTGCCAAGTGTTCCTGCCGGGGAGCGAAAACCCGAAGGCTGGCGCCAAAGCAACTGGCTGGCGCTCGCCGAATTCGTGATCGTTGCGCTGATTTTCCTGGCCGACGAAAAGCATCTGATCCCAGTTAGCAAGACCCCGTTTCTCGTCCTTTTGGGATGGATCTCTATCCGGATGCGCGGTCTGCGTTGGCGGAGCGTGGGGCTCACCCTTAACCGCGGTTGGCTCCGCACTCTTACCCTCGGGGTAGGAGCCGGGCTTCTGATGGAAGCTTTTGAGCTGTTCGTCAGTCAGCCGCTTCTGATCCGGATCACCGGAAAGCAACCGGACCTGTCCGACTTTCAAGCTATTTACGGCAACCTCAAGTGGACTTTGATCCTTCTCGGTCTTACATGGCCTCTCGCTGCTTTTGGTGAAGAAATGGCATGGCGCGGCTATCTGATAACCCGGGTTGCCGATTTCGGAAAGAACACGCGCACGGCCTGGATCGTAAGCCTGATCGCCGTCAACATGGTCTTTGGATACGCCCATTCCTACCAAGGGATTACAGGCATCATTGACGAGGGCCTCATGGGAGTTTTGTTGGGGCTGCTCTATCTCGGTACCGGCTGCAATCTTTCTGTTCCCATCCTCGCCCATGGCATAGCGGACACGGTTGACCTGTTGCTGATCTTCTTCGGCAGGTACCCTGGGATGGGGCGATAGTCCTGCTAAAATACAAGTGATGGTTCTCCCCTTCGTCCGCGATCTGTTCACGGACGTAGAAAAATTGCCTGCTTTTTCGCGTGTGGCCTCCCATCTGAAGGAGGGCACGGGGCGGATTCGTGTTTCTGGACTGATTCCCACTGCAAAAGCTTTGCTTTTAGTCTTGCTGCAAAAGGCAGCTGGGCGCCCGCTGATCGTTGTAGTCCGCGACAACCGCGCGGCGGAGGAGCTGGTTCCGGTCCTGCAGGCCTTTTGTGAACTGACCGGAGCCGCCGATCCCGAGTCGGTAGTCTCGCTTCCCAACCATGACGTGCTGCCCTTCCAGAATCTGTCTCCGCATCCGGAGATTCAGGAAGAGCGGGCGGTGGCTTTGTGGAAGATTGCCACCGGCGTGGCTTCTTTTGTGGTTTCGCCGATCGCCGCCACCGCCCTGCGCCTGCGTTCGGCCGAATATTATGCCGATCTGGCGCGGACGGTGCGCCGCGGCGACACCCTCAACGTCGATACCCTGCTGCCGCACCTCAACACGGTTGGCTACCACTCCACTGACGTCGTCGAAATGCCTGGAGAATACGCCCTGCGCGGCGGCATTCTCGATGTCTACTCGCCGGAAGACGAGCGCCCGGTGCGCATCGAGTTTTTCGGGGACGAAGTCGAATCCATACGGAAGTTCGATCCCGCCACTCAGCGTTCTTCGAATTCGACGGATGAAGCTCTGTTGCTTCCGCTCACCGAGACTCCGGTCAGCGAAGAGCTGCTGGGCGCAGTGCATGCCCGCTTATCTGGGAAGCGCATCACCGGTAACGAGGAGATCATCGAGCAGGCCGTCCGCTCCGGCGGCGTTACGGTATTTCCCGGCTGGGAATTTTATGCGCCCGTGGCAGGCGCCAATCACACGGTGTTCGATCTCCTGCCGCGCGCCCTGGTATTGACCGACGAACTGGAGGCGTTGAGGGCTGAGTTCGATCACGTCTGGTCGCGCATCGAGCAAGCTCACGAGAGCAGCGGGGTAGGCAACCTGGTCCGGCCCACGGACTTGTATCTCTCGCCCGAGGACTGGTGGCGGGAACTATCCGGTCTTCCCGGAGCCGACGTCGAGCATCTGGATATCGAGCGCAGCGATGATTCCGCAGCCGCAATTTCATTTCATACCCAACCTACGCCACGTTTCCACGGCTCAGTTCCCACTATGCTCGAAGAGGTAAAGAAGCTGATTGCGGACAGCAAGCGCGTCCTGATTGCCGTCCCCAACACTGGCGAAGTGGAGCGCCTGGCCGACGTCTTCAGCGAGTACGCGGTCTCTTTCCGCCTGGGGAGCCGCACCCGCAGTGGTGAAAGCTACGCCGACGAGACTTCATACTTCTCCGGAGAACTGCTTACAGCGACCCTGGCCAAAGCCTACGTTCCCGATGGCGTCACCTTCCCCGATGCCAATCTCTCGATTCTGGGCGCGCGCGATTTGTTCGACGAGTCTGAAGCTGTCGTCTCTCGCCCGCAACGTCAGAAGTCGAAAACTTCAGCCTTTCTCTCCGACTTCCGCGACTTGCAGGTGGGCGACTACGTAGTCCACGTGGAGCATGGCATTGGGCAGTATCAGGGACTGAAGGAAATCAACCAGGGCAACGGCAATGCAGAATTCATGTTGCTTGAGTATGCCGAGGGTGCGCGACTTTATGTGCCCCTAACCCGCCTTGACCTGGTGCAGAAGTACCGGTCTTCGGAAGGGGCCAAGCCTGTCCTGAATCACCTTGGCACCGCGGCCTGGGCCAAGACCAAAGCTCGGGTGCGCAAGGCCATGAAGGACATGACCGATGAGCTGCTCAAGCTCTATGCCGAGCGCAAGACCGCGCAGGGCCACTCTTTCTCGCCCGACAACGAGTGGATGCGGGAGTTCGAAGACACCTTTGAATTCAGCGAGACCGAAGATCAGCAAACCGCAATCAACGACGTCAAGCGCGATATGGAATCGACCCAACCCATGGACCGCCTGCTCTGCGGCGACGTCGGCTACGGCAAGACGGAAATCGCCATGCGGGCCGCTTTCAAAGCCATCAGCGACAACAAACAGGTCGCCGTGCTCGCGCCCACGACCGTCCTCGCCTTCCAGCACTACGAAACTTTCAAGCAGCGCTTTGCCGCGTTTCCGGTCGCCATCGAGATGATCAGCCGCTTCCGCTCGCCCAAGCAGCAGAAAGAAATTTTGCAGAAAGTGGAAGCCGGAAAGATTGACATCCTGATCGGCACGCATCGCCTGATCTCGAAAGACGTGAAGTTCGCCGACCTGGGATTGCTGGTGGTGGACGAAGAGCAGCGCTTCGGCGTGCGGCACAAAGAACGTCTGAAGCAGATGCGCAAGCAGGTGGACGTTCTGACCATGTCAGCCACTCCAATTCCGCGGACTCTGCACATGTCGCTGGTCGGACTGCGCGATATGAGCGTGATCGAGACCCCGCCGAAAGACAGAATCGCAATACAAACTGTAGTGGCCAGCTGGGACGAGAAGCTGATCCAGTCCGCCATCGAGCAAGAGCTCGAACGTGGCGGCCAGGTTTTCTTCGTGCACAACCGCGTGGACAGCATCTGGGAAATCGCCGCGAAACTGCAGGCGCTGGTGCCGCGGGCCCGCATCATCGTGGGCCACGGACAAATGTCAGAGGGCGAGCTGGAGAAAGTGATGTTCAAGTTCATGCATCACGAAGCTGACATCCTGGTGTCTACCACGATTATCGAAAACGGCCTCGACATCCCGCTATGCAACACCATTCTGATCAATCGAGCCGACCGCTTGGGTCTCTCCGAGCTCTACCAGTTGAGGGGCCGGGTTGGCCGCTCGAATCGCAGAGCGTATGCCTATCTGCTGCTCCCTGCCGAGATCGAACTCACGCCCATCGCGAGACGTCGGCTGGCGGCCCTGAAAGAATTTTCCGACCTGGGAGCTGGGTTCAAAATCGCAGCCCTCGATCTCGAACTGCGCGGCGCGGGCAATTTACTCGGAGGCCAGCAGAGCGGTCATATCGAAGCTGTCGGTTTCGAACTCTACACTCAAATGCTCGACCGGGCCGTTCGCGAGATGAAGGGCGAAGCCGCGGCCGACGAAGCCGAAATCCAACTCAACCTCGGACTCAATATTCGCATCCCGGTGAATTACATTCCGGAGGAGAACCAGCGCCTGCGAATGTACAAGCGAGTGGCGGGAGTGGAGACGGATTCGCGTTTGAATGACGTTCGCGCCGAACTGGAAGATCGTTACGGAGAGCCGCCGGCGCCGGTGCGGAATCTTCTGGAATATGCGGCGCTCAAATTGCAGGCGATGCGCGCGGGAGCAATCGCCATCGAGCGCAAGCGCGATCTGGTGACCATCAAGTTCCGTCAGAATGCGGAAATCGATCCGGGGAAGCTGGCCAGGTTCGTTTCGTCCCAGCGCGGAGCGCAGTTCACTCCTGACGGCACGCTGAAGTATGTTTCGAAGGCGATTTCTCCGGGAGAGGTGCTCAGCCAGTTGCGCGGACTTCTGGAGGAGTTGTCTCCAGCCGCGCAAGCCTTGCCGTCTGTATCATCGTGAAGTAGAACTCTAAGCGCGTCCATACTAAAAAATGATCAAACGACTCTTTGTACTCGCACTCTGTCTCGGCTTCCAGGTTCATCTATTTTCATTCGCCGGTCTTGCCCAAGCGACGGCAACACCGGCTGGGGTCCAGGCTACCTTCAACCAACTTGTAGACGACTATTTCGATTTCTATTTTCAATTCCATCCCACCGCAGGTACGCAGGCCGGCCTCCACCAGTACGACACCAAGCTCGAAGACTCTTCGCGCTCGGAGATCAACTCCGAAATCGACGGATTGCTAAAATTCCAGGTACGGTTTGCTTCGATTCAGGGCAGTCAGCTATCCCAGGAATCGGAGGGCGACCTCGATATTCTCATTTCTTCGATTCAGGCCCGGCTGCTCGAACTGCAAACCATCCAGATGTGGAAGAAAGATCCCGACACCTATGTCTCGGACCTGAGTTACAGCATCTTCATGATCATGAGGCGGAATTTTGCGCCCCAGGCCGACCGGCTGCGATCCGTAATCGCGCGGGAGCGCCAGATTCCACGGGTTCTCGAAGAGGCGCGGCAGAATATCACGAATCCTCCCAGGGTGTTCACGGAAGTGGCGTTGCAGCAAATGCCGGACAACATCGAGTTTTTTCAGAATGATGTTCCCGCGGCATTCCGCGAGGTCCATGACCCCCAACTGCTGGCGGAGTTCAAGGCCAGCAATGACGCAGCCGTCGCGGCCTTGAACAAGTATCAGGATTTCATGCGCACCCAGCTGCTGCCAGTTTCCCACGGAGATTTTCGTCTGGGAGCTGAGAATTTCCGCAAAAAACTGCTGTACGACGAGATGGTCGACATTCCTCTCGACCGTTTGCTCGAAATCGGCTACGCGGATCTGCGGCGCAATCAGCAACAGCTCAAGGAAGTCGCAGCGCAGATTGATCCGCACCGCAGCACCGCGGATGTGCTGGCCGACCTGCATCACGACCACCCACCCGCCGACCAGCTATTGCAAACCTTCCGCGATACTCTGGGTGGTCTGCGGCAATTCATCGAGCAACACCAGATCATCACCATTCCATCGACCATCCCGCCCATCGTCGAGGAAACGCCGCCCTTTGAGCGGGCGTTAACCACCGCTTCCATGGACACACCCGGTGCCTACGAGACCAAGGCCACAGAGGCCATGTTCAACGTGACTCTGCCCGAGCCTGACTGGAAACCGCAGAAGGTCGAAGAGTGGATGGAGGGCTTCAATCGCGGAACCATCACCAGCACCGCGATTCACGAGGTCTATCCCGGACATTACACTCAGTTTCTCTGGGTGCAAAAGGCCCCGACCAAGACCCGCAAATTGCTGGACAACAACAGCAACGCCGAAGGCTGGGCGCACTACACCGAACAGATGATGCTGGACGAAGGTTATGGCGGCCACGATCCCAGGCTGAGACTGGGGCAGTTGCTCGACGCATTGCTACGCAACGCGCGTTTCATTGTTGGCATCGAAATGCACACCGGCAAGATGACGCTGGAGCAGGGCCAGGAATTTTTCGTGAAAGAAGGTTTCCAGGTTCCCCCTGTTGCCGAGGTGGAAGCCAAGCGTGCTACTTCCGATCCGACGTATCTCTACTACACTCTGGGGAAACTCCAGATTCTGAAACTACGCGAGGACTACCGAAAACAACAGGGCAGTAAATTCACACTGCTGGAATTTCACGACCGTTTCATGCAGCAGGGGTCAGTGCCCATGAAGGTTATCCGCAAGAGCATGTTGGGAAACGATAGTCCGACTTTGTAGTTCGTCGCAGGATTTAGAATCGTTGGGCTGCGATCGGGTCAATTATCAATCGATGCCGCAAAGAGGAATTCAGGAATGACAAAAAAAGTCCGCAAAGCCGTTTTCCCCGCTGCTGGCCTGGGTACCCGGTTTCTGCCGGCCACCAAGGCGCAACCCAAAGAGATGCTGCCTCTGGTGGACAAGCCGATCATTCAGTACGGCGTCGAAGAGGCCGTTGCCGCCGGCTGCGATCAGATCATCATCGTGACGGGACGCGGCAAATCCGCCATTGAAGACCATTTCGACGTCAGCTACGAACTGGAAAAAATGCTGGAGGAGCGCGGCAAGACTGACCTGTTAAAGATCGTGCGCCAGATCTCTGACCTGATTCACATCGCGTATGTGCGCCAGAAAGAGGCGCTCGGCCTTGGCCATGCCGTGCTCACCGCGCGCGAGCTGGTGGGCGACGAGCCGTTTGCCGTTCTCCTGGCGGATGACGTGATCGACGCCGAAGTCCCATGTCTCAAGCAACTCATGGACGTCTTCGACCAGACGCAATGCTCCGTCCTCGCCACGCAGGTGGTGGAAGGCCCGGGAATTTCGGCCTACGGAGTGCTCGAGGGCAAGCCCGTGCCGGGATCGAACGGCAAGTTGTACGAAGTTCTTAGTCTGGTGGAAAAGCCGAAGCCGGAAGAAGCGCCGTCTAACCTCGCCGTCATCGGGCGTTATATTCTTACTCCGGGCGTGTTCGACACCCTGTCCGACATCAAAGCCGGCGCCGGCGGAGAACTGCAACTTACCGATGGGTTGAAAGCGTTACTCAAGAAGGAAAAAATCTACGGCTACGTTTTCGATGGCAAACGTCACGACACCGGCGACAAACTGGGCTTCTTGAAAGCCACGGTAGAATTCGCGCTAAAGCGCCCGGATCTGGGTGGACCCCTGCGACAGTATCTGAAGAGTTTGAATCTGTAATGTAGGCACGAGTTCGCGCGTGCTGCGCTACCGCACGAGCGAGGGGCGCTCGCGCCTACACAAATCTATGAAGCCCCCACTGTGATCTTCAGCTTTCTTGATTTCTCTTCCACGCTGTTCGCGAGCTTTTCCTTATGCTCGATCAGCTTCTTTTCCAGCGGCGAGCTGGAAAGCCCCAGAATCTGGGCGGCCAGGATGCCCGCGTTGGTCGCCCCCGGCTTCCCGATCGCGACCGTCGCCACCGGAATTCCGGCAGGCATCTGCACCGTTGCCAACAGCGAATCCATGCCTTGCAGTGAAGTGGATGGAATCGGCACGCCGATGACCGGCAGCGTGGTGTGGGCCGCGATTACGCCCGCCAGGTGAGCCGCGCCCCCGGCGCCGGCGATGATCACGCGCACCCCACGTCCGGCCGCCTTACGCGCGAATTCGGCGGTACGCTCTGGAGAGCGATGGGCAGAAGTGACGTCGATTTCATACTCAATCCCAAACTCCTCCAGTGCTTTTGCCGCTTCCCGCATGATATCGAGGTCGGAGTCGCTTCCCATTACGATCGAAACCCGAGGCTTTGTGCTCATGATTGTCCTTTTCCCTGGTATTTGAAACTAGAAACAAGAAACCGGAAACTACTTCTTAAGCGCTCGTGCGGCAATATCCCTACGATAGTGCGCACCGTCAAATCCGATCTTCGCCGTAGCCTTGTACACCTGATCCACCGCGGTTTTCAAGTCAGCCGCCCGCGAGGTCACGCCCAATACCCGCCCGCCCGCGGTGAAAAATGCGCCGTCGCGCCGGCTGGTGCCGGCATGGAAAACTTTTACACCGTCAACTTTACCCGCATCTTCGAGGCCGAGAATCTTTTTGCCTAACTCGTAGGTGCCGGGATATCCGCCCGAAGAGATCACCACGCACACCGATGCGTCCTGCGACCAGCGAAAATCTCCGTCGCTGACCCGGCCTTCAATCGAGGCCTCGAGCGCTTCCAGCAGATCGCTTTCGAGACGCATGAGTATCGGCTGAGTTTCGGGATCGCCGAAACGGCAGTTGAATTCCAGCACCATGGGCCCGCGAGCCGTCATCATCAGGCCGCAGTACAGTATGCCCTTATATTCGGCGCCCTCTGCCTTCATACCAGCCACGACCGGACGCGCGACGTGCTGCAGCAGCCATTGCGTCATCTGCTCATCAACGATGCTGGCGGTAGAATAAGCGCCCATGCCGCCGGTGTTGGGGCCGGTGTCGCCGTCGCCGATGCGTTTGTGGTCCTGCGCCGCCACCAGCGGGGCTACTCTCTCGCCGTCGCTCAAAACCAGGAATGAAAGCTCTTCGCCCTCCAGAAATTCTTCCAGCACCACGCGCCGTCCCGCTTCGCCCAAAGTCTTTCCGCTGAACATCTCAGCGGCCGCCGAGGCTGCCTCTTCCTTGGTCCGGCAAATCACTACGCCTTTACCGGCGGCCAGGCCATCCGCCTTCACCACGATGGGAGTGGAAAAATGCGGCAGGGCCACAAGAACCTCGTCGATAGAATCGCAGATGGCAAAATGCGCCGTGGGGATGCGATGACGCTTTAGAAATTCCTTGGCGAAGCTCTTGCTCGATTCCAGTTGCGCCGCTGCCTTGGTCGGTCCGAAGACGCGCCAGCCGCGCCGGGCAAATTCGTCCACCACGCCGAGCGAGAGCGGCAGTTCGGGTCCCACCACAGTAAGGTCCGGCCGAATCTGCTCTGCCACCGCAACCAGCGAATCAATATTCTTCACGTCCGCCGCCAGGCATACCGCCTCTTCCGCGATGCCGCCGTTGCCCGGCGCGCAATAAACCTGTGAAACCCGGGAAGACTGGCGCAGCTTCCATACCAGGGCGTGCTCGCGCCCGCCGCTTCCGATGACAAGAACTTTCATAAGTGGAGACTGACAAGGTTAGGAGGACGGGCGAACGATGTCAAACCGGGCCAGGTTTGATGTAGGCGCGAGGACGCTCGTCCCTACTTTGAATTAACTATGCTTAACGTATAATGCCTTTCAGATGATCACGGTCTCCAAAGAAGATTACCTCAAGGCCATCCTCGAGGCCGAAAGCGAGGGCGAGACTGTTATCTCGGCCACGCTGGCGCACTGGCTTTCAGTCTCGCCGCCCGCGGTCACGATGGCGGTACGGCGTCTGAAAAAAGACTGTTTGGTCAAAGTCAGGAGCGGGGGCGAGGTTAGCCTCACCGCCGCGGGACGCAAGATTGCCCGTAAGCTAACGCTTCGCCACCATTTGATCGAGCGCATGCTGGCGGAAATGTTCGGAATGGAGTGGTACAAGGTGCACGACGAGGCGGAGCGGCTGGAACATGCTGTCTCCCCCGATTTTGAGGCCAAACTGCTGGCCCGGCTGGGACGCGGCGGAGCCTGTCCTCACGGCAATCTTAGCGAACTGGAGAGTCCCACCAGCCGGCGCCGGCGGGGATTGCTGCTGCTCGCCCATGCCGAGGCCGGCGAGCACTACTTGGTCAGCGGCATCTACGAACGCGACCGCCGCCTTCTCGAGTTCCTGGAGCAGCGCGGTATCCGTCCCGGGGCGCAGGTGCATGTTACCGGGAAAAATTATGACCACACGTTGACGCTCGATACTGACGCCGGGACGGTCGCCCTGGGCGGGTCTGCTGCGGAGAAAGTATGGGTGACGCAGAATGGAAAGCGGGCGTCCCGCCCGTCCGACCGGGCAAGACGCCCGGCTTCCATCACCTCATAAACTAATTAACCGTAGTTTACTTTGCTGTGTATACTTAGGCTAATGCTTTCGCCCCCGGAGTTACCCGTAATTTCCAGCCCCGAGGCCAGCTCAGACCTGGGCTGGCGGCATGCGGTCGCGCGTCCCAGTCTGCCGGAAATTTATCGCAGCCTGCCCATCCCCCAATCCGCAGGCTTCCTGCGAAAGCTGTTGGCCTTCGCCGGACCGGGTTACCTGGTCGCTGTCGGGTACATGGATCCAGGAAACTGGGCCACGGACCTGGCGGGCGGTTCGAAATACAATTATTCGCTGCTCTCGGTCATCATGATTTCCAACCTGATGGCCATCCTGTTGCAGACCCTGGCCATCAAGCTGGGGGTGGTGACGGGACGCGACCTCGCTGCCGCCTGTCGTGATCACTTCAGCCGTCCGGTATCTTTTATTTTCTGGATCGGAGCCGAGATCGCCATTGCTGCCTGCGATCTGGCCGAAGTGATCGGCTCTGCCATTGCCCTCAATCTTTTGTTTCATATCCCGCTGCTGTGGGGCGTTTGCCTCACCTCGCTGGACGTTCTACTGATTCTGTTTCTGCAGCAGAAAGGCTTTCGACTGGTCGAGGCGCTGGTGATTTCGCTGATTGGAGTGATCGGGGTCTGCTTCGGGCTGGAGATTTTCTTTTCCAAACCGAGCTGGCTGGGCATCGCTCACGGATTCTTTATCCCTTCGGCGCAGATTATCCGCGATCCCGGAATGTTGTATATCGCGATCGGCATCCTCGGGGCCACGGTGATGCCGCACAATCTTTACCTGCACTCGGCGCTGGTGCAGACCCGCAACTTCGACCGTACTCCCCGGGGCAAGCGCGAGGCCATCCGCTTCGGGACCATCGATTCCACCATTGCCCTAACCTTCGCCTTGCTGGTGAACGCGGCCATTCTGATCGTTTCTGCCGCGACGTTCTACAGCCACGGCTACAACGACGTGGCCGAAATCAACGATGCCCACAAATTGCTTACACCACTGCTCGGCGTAACCGGCGCCAGCACGATGTTCGCTCTCGCCCTGCTGGCTTCCGGACAGAACTCCACCCTCACCGGCACTCTGGCCGGTCAGGTCGTGATGGAAGGCTTCCTGAACATTCGCCTGCGCCCCTGGCTGCGGCGTTTAATCACGCGCATGGTGGCGATCATTCCGGCGGTCATCGTTACGGCATTTTGGGGAACTGGCGGCACCGCGAAACTGCTGGTATTCAGCCAGGTCATTCTGAGCATGCAGCTAAGTTTCGCGGTTTTTCCCTTAGTCATGTTCACGAACGACCGACAAAAGATGGGTGAGTTTACGAATGCCACTTGGCTGAAGGTCCTCGCCTGGTTTACGGCGGTGTTGATTGCGGTCCTGAACGTTTGGCTGCTGGCGCTGGCCTTTCGAGGCGCGTAACAGAGCTTTGCCTCACACAAAACATGGAGAAACGAGTGCTACCGGGAAGGGCGCGACTTCAGTCGTGCCGCTAAGCCGCAAACCTCAGCCCACTTTAACGCCTGGAGTTTTGGCCGGCGTATGCTCGAACGGCAGCTTGGTGTAGCGCGCCTTCTCAATTTCGATCACGAGCGCCACTCTACCCTCCGGGCTGCGAAACGGGAACGGCTTGCCCGTGTACTTGAGCGAGATTGGGTCCATGCACTTGAAGTCGCTATCCGGGCGACGCTCGACCACGCGCCCGCGAAGCTGGGCTTCCTTGTACGGGTCGTGGAAGTCGACGATGGAGAGGGAGACCCGTGGGTCGCGCTTCGTGTTTTTTCCTTTGAGCGAGCCTTCCCCGGTACAGATCAGGACGCGGTCATCTTCACGCCCGACCCAGACGGGTACGCTCTGCGGTGAGCCGTCCGGCATGAGAGTCGCGAGATGGGCGAAGTTGGGGCCATCGAGCAGAGCTCGAATTTCGTTGGAAAGAGGAATTGCCATGGAACTTTCCTTGCGAGGAGGTTTTGACCAAATTTACCACTTCGACGGTCTTATTCGAGGTCTTAGGGTGGGCCCGCTATTCTACGCAACGTACCAGCGCAGCCGCAGCGGCTAAAGCCTCCGTTTGATTGAGCTTTTCCGGCACGACTGAAGTCGTGCCCTTCCCCAGAACCCTCCGCCTTGGGCGCTCGAGACGTGCACTACATCCGCAGAAAATTCTCCACCAACTTTTTGCCCTCGTCCGTCAATACGCTCTCGGGATGAAACTGCACCCCCTCGACGGGAAACTTTCGATGACGCAAACCCATAATGGTGCGGGATCCGTCGCGCTCGGTGGTGTAGGCGCTGACCTCTAAATCTGCAGGCAGGTTCTTTTCTTCGACGATAAGGGAGTGGTAACGCGTCGCAGTCATCGGCGAAGGAAGGCCGCCGAAGATGGTCTTGCCGTCGTGTTGCACCTGGCTGGTTTTGCCGTGCATCAGGTGCGGGGCGCGGATGACATTGCCTCCGAACGCCGCTCCTATGGCTTGATGTCCCAGGCAAACCCCGAGCAGCGGCACCTTGCCTGCGAAATGGCGGATCAGCGGAATCGTGATTCCCGCTTCCTGCGGTGTGCACGGCCCAGGCGAGAGCACGATCCGCTCCGGATGCATAGCCTCGACTTCCGCGGGCGTCGTTTGATCGTTGCGCCGCACCTCGACCTTGGCCCCCAGTTCACCCAAATATTGCACCAGGTTGTAAGTGAACGAATCGTAGTTGTCGAGAACGAAAACCATAAGCTGGGCCGCCAACTTCTAGCTTATACCAGAGTTCTCTCTGTGCTCTGTCGGCGCTGCCTTAAGCTTCGGCGCGTGCACATTTTTGCGGTTCCTCGAATGTGCGCGTGCCGAAATACTGGCTTGACACGCCGGACTCAAAACGCCATGCTATTGCAGTTTTCAGGGAGTGCTCATGCCCGAGTCTGAACCCGAAAAGCGCGCTACGCGCCGTTTTGCCCTGCGGCTGCCCGTGGCTGTCACTTATTCGGACAATGGATCGCAGGAAAAAACCGCCCAGACTCGAGATGTCAGCGCCCGCGGTATTTGCTTTTACGTGGATTCGGCAATCTCCCCAGGTTCGATGATTGAATTCACCCTGACCCTCCCACCCGAAATCACTCTGACTGAAAGCATCCGGGTGCGCTGCAAGGGTAAAGTCGTGCGCGTCGATGACGGCGACGGTAAAGTCGCCGTAGCTGCGGTGATCGACGAATACGAATTCCTCGCCGAACCGTAGAGCGGACGTCGGACCTCCGCAAACCCTTAGGTTTTGTGTAGTCGCGAATAATCGGGCTGCGGAGTATCTACCTCAGAGGCTGAAGCCGTCTAGTTCAATGCGATTTATCGCAGGGCCAAGGCCCTCCTCCACCCAAAACCACCCTCCCACCCGCGTTCAAGGCCCAAAGTCCCGGAAGAAGTTCGCTGCCGAGAGGTCCGACGTCCGAGGTCACGGCAGAAGGCCGAGGTCCGAAGTCTGCCGCCGGGGGGCAGACCTTTGTTACTTTTCCCGGCTTCGACGCAGTGATATTGTTGGCTTAATAACCCTTGTCTCCGGGAAGTGATGTCTTTGCCCCGTATCGGCTGCCAACTTGTGCGGTTTTCTGTCCTGGCGGCTGCGCTGAGCGCTGGCTTTGGGCTGGCGCAAACGCCAGATGATCCTCCCGTCCGCAAAGGTCCGCCGGCAATTGTGCGTTCGGTGAAGATGATCTCTGACGCCGATGGGCCCGCGCTCGAGATCATCTCCAGCCAGCCTCCTGACTCCAGCATCGAATTTCTAGACAGTCCGCCCCGGCTGGTCATCGATCTTCCCAATACGAAGGTCCTGTTGCCGCGCAAGCGCCTCGAGATAGGCGGCGAGCAGGTGCGCGCGGTCAGAATCAACCAGTTTCAGCAGTCGCCGCCGGTGGCTCGTGTAGTCGTGGACCTGGTTCATGCCGTGGGCTATAGCAGCGACAGCCAGGGAGAGCGCCTGCTGGTGCGCCTGCACCCCATGGCCGAGGCCCGGCAGAACATTGCAACCCCGTCCGTATCCACTCTGACCAAAGGATCTGAACCGGCCTTTGTGCCGATTGCTCCGGGGAACTCCGGCGTAGTCGTCGAAGCGTCGAGCCGGCTGGCGGCAGATTCTGCACTGACGGCAGGCTCGGAAACTACGGTCCTGCGCCTGGCCCGGGGCGGTGAAGTGCGCGTCTGCCCTAAGACCACCGTTTCGGTCACTCCTTCGGAGAACGGCCGCGAACTGATGCTGGGGATGAGTACCGGCGCGCTCGAGGCCCACTACACGCTCAATGGCTCTGCCGATTCCGTGGTCACCCCTGATTTCCGCATGCTGCTTTCGGGTCCAGGCGAAGTTGATTACGCCATCAGCGCGAACGCGCGGGGAGATACCTGCGTGCGCGCCCTGCCGGGAAATACGGCGTCGGTCACTGTCTCAGAGCTGATCGGAAATGGCACCTACCAGGTGAAGGGCAGTGAGCAGGCTTTCTTTCGTTCGGGACGAATAGACCAGATGGAGGCTACGGTCCCCGACGACTGCGGCTGTCCGCCGCCGCGGATTCCGGAAATGCGTGCGGCGCTGCCCGCGCCCACCATTTCCGAGAAAGACCTGCCGCCGGCAGTTCACCTGGCTCAACCCGGAGACGAGTCCACTCCGGCTCCGCCCGCGGAGTCCGCCACCAAGATGTCAGCCCCGGAGGGGGCTTCATCACAAGCGACGGTCACCGCCCCACCTCCCGAGACGGCCGAGTTGCCAGCCCCCTCGCCTGGCGCGGCTCATGTGCAGGTGGAAGCTCCATTCGTCTTCCGCGCCAGTGAGGCGCCGCTGGGACCGGCAGTGCCCGTGCCGGAACTCGCGTCCCAGATTCTGCCTTTCTCTCGCGCTTCCACTCCCGCGCCCCTGTTGATGATGGCCGAGCCCCCACCCAGTCCCGGGCCCCGTAAGGGGGTCGTAGGAAAAGTCAAAGGCTTCTTCGCATCAATGTTCAAATAGGAAGAAGACGAGGGGCAGCCGTCGGATCTCGTCCTTCGGACGTCAGCATGTTTGTTTGGTGGAGGCACGGACCTGCCGCCCCGTGCTTTCGGGCCAACTTACCGGCGCATGGCCTTGGTCAGCGGAGCGACCTTTTCTTTGACCTGGTCGGCGATTTCGGCGCCCCGTTCCATGGCATCTTCGGCGAACTCCCTGGCTTCTTCGGTCCACTCGTCGACGGTCTCACGGGCGCTGTCAAATTTCTTGCGGAGATCTTTTCTCATTTGTTTGCCCGGTTTAGGGGCGAGCAACATGCCGAGCAGGGCGCCGGCGCCCAATCCAATCAGCAGGAAGGTGACAGCAGTCCCCGCGGCGCTGCCGCGGTCTGAAGCTTCGTAGTTTCCAGTGCGCATAAAATTTCCTTTCAAACTCAATTCCGTTTTGACGTTCCTTTGTCTGATTCTAGCCGTCCCTTGGGGGTTGGCGGGTTCTTTCTGTGTTTTCCCGGGTAACAGTTTGGGTGCAGTTCCCAAATCAGCTCAAGCCCGTGTAAAATAAAGAGTTGGAAGCCCATATCCGGCGGAAAATGTGGCCTGCCCGCCTTCCGCCGAAGTAATCGTAAAAGTTAAGGAGAATTTCCCAGCAATGGCTATTCCCGCCACCCAGCTTCGCCCCGGCATGATCATCAAGCACAATAATGATCTGCACTCCGTTTTCAGCGTCGAGCACCGCACTCCCGGCAACCTGCGCGCTTTTATCCAAGCCAAACTGCGCAACCTGCGGACTGGCGCCATGTTCGAGCACCGCTTTCGTTCGCCCGATCCCATCGAAAAGATCACTGTCGATGAGGTCGAGATGGAATTTCTGTACGCCGACGGCGACAGCTATTACTTCATGGACACGACAAATTTCGAGCAGACTCACCTGACCCGGGAAATTCTGGGCGATGCAGTCAACTACCTGATTTCCAACTTAACGATCAAAGTGGAATTCTTCGACGGCAAAGCGGTGGGAATCGAGCTGCCCCAGACGGTAGAACTGACGGTGGTCGAAACCGAGCCGGGATTGAAGAGCGCCACCGCCTCGAGCGTGACCAAGCCCGCCAAGACGGAGACGGGTCTGGTGGTGCAGGTTCCACCCTTCATCAACGAAGGCGAAAAGATCCGCGTGGACACGGCGGAAGGCGCTTATTTGTCGCGAGCGTAGTGTCACCCAAAGCGGAGAGGAAAGCTCGCATCGCGAACTTTCCGCGGAGTCGAAGGATCCCTACAGATTAAAATGCTGTTGGCGGCGCGGGATTTCGTGAAACCTGGCAACAGGCCGAAGGTCACTTGCAGCAGTTAAGCTCATAGGGGTCTTTCGACTGCGCGGCTGCGTCGCGAGCGAAGCAGCCACTCCGCTCAAGATGACAGATGGTTGGAGTTCGAGATGACTTCTGCCGAAAAAACTACCGAAGCCCGCCGCTTCGTGGTTCGCGGACGGGTGCAGGGCGTGGGGTTTCGCTGGTTCGTGGAACGCGAGGCGCACGTCCTCGGCATCGCCGGCTGGGTACGCAACAACTCCGACGGCAGCGTGGAAGTTCTCGCCGTGGGATCGCGCGATCAGTTGCTCGGACTTA
The DNA here is from genome assembly GCA_963822555.1 of Terriglobia bacterium. Lineage (GTDB taxonomy): Bacteria > Acidobacteriota > Terriglobia > Terriglobales > Acidobacteriaceae > JAIQFF01. The sequence goes on along the minus strand of CAWGHY010000001.1, from coordinate 157,545 downwards.
GATCGCGTCTGCGCGCCGGCCCCCGTGCCGCTCGCGTCGACGACGTCGAGGAAGTCGAAGCCAAGCCCGTCGCCGGGCTCACAACCTTTCGCATTGAAGGAGCCTGGTAAATGTCGAATCCCGCGCCCCAGCAGCCGCGTCTCAACTGCGAGCCGCTGAAAAAGCTGATCCGCGAAGTCCCGGATTTCCCCAAGAAGGGCATTCTCTTTTACGACATCACCACGCTACTTAAGGACAAGCTCGGCCTCGCGATGTTGATCGATGCGCTGTCCGAACACTACCTTACCGCCGGCATCGACCTGGTCTTGGGGATGGAAGCACGTGGCTTTATCTTTGGCCCAGCCGTTGCCTACCGCCTGAACGCGGGTTTTGTCCCACTGCGCAAACCTGGCAAGCTTCCCGCCGCCACCGCCAAGTTCGACTACGCGCTTGAATACGGCACCAATACCTTGGAGATTCACAAAGACGCGATCCAGAAAGGCCAGCGCGTGCTGATCGTCGACGACTTGCTGGCCACCGGCGGCACCGCCGAAGCCACGGCCCGGCTGGCTCATTCGCTGGGCGCGGAAATTGCCGGGTTGGGATTCGTGGTCGAACTCGATTTCCTGAAGGGCCGCGACAAGCTGAAAGAGTACGACGTGTTTTCGCTGCTGCATTACAGGGAGTAGGACGTAGTCGTTCAACATCACCCTTTATCCAATTTGTCATTTCGAAGCGCGGCTGTTTCGCGCGAGGAATCTGCTCTTATGCTGCCCAAAGCAGATTCCTCGCCGATAAATCGGCGTCGGAATGACAATGGCTACTACGTTCGCACCGCAACAATCGAATGCCGTCGGCTACTGCTGAGCGATCAGCATCCATCCCATAATCGCCGTGATCACGGCTGTGATGACCCATGCCGCCGCCTGGTAAGCGCGTGGATTTACAAATTTTCCCATCAGCTCCGGCTTGCTGGCGAGGAGCAAAACAAATACCAGCACGAACGGCAGCAGAATTCCATTCAGGACCTGCGACAGGATGGCTACTTTAATCAGCGGGAAGTTGGGAATCAGAATCACCAGCGCTCCGATGCCCAGCAGCGTCGTATAAAGCCAGTAGAAAACCGGAGCGCTTTTGAAACGCTTGTTCAGCCCAGACTCGAATCCCAGGGCTTCGCATACGGTGTAGGCCGTCGAAAGTGGCAGAATTGAAGCCGCGAACAGCGATGCGTTCAGCAACCCCACAGAAAACAGCATGAAGGCATAGTCGCCGCCCAGCGGACGCAACGATTGGGCAGCGTCGGCTGCGTCATGTATCTGATGTTGGCCGTGCGTGAACAGAGTCGCGGCGCAGGCAATCACGATGAACCCCGCCACCAGCACGGAGAACAGCGATCCGACAATTGCATCCGCCTGCGCGTATTTGAGCACGGTGCGGTTGCTTCCTTTGTCGACCACCGATGCCTGCAGGTAGAACTGTTGCCAGGGGGCGATGGTTGCCCCGATGATTCCAGCCGACAGATACAGATAGACCGGGTCTTTCATCTCTTTCAGAGAGGGCACCCGCACCATCTCGCGACCTACGAGCGCCCAATCCGGTTTGGCCAGAATTGCAGTCACGATGTAGGCGATGTAGAGGAATGACAGGAAGAGGAAGATTTTTTCGATCTTCCGATAGTCACCGAAAACCACCAGGCACCAGACCAGAACCGCCGCGATAGGCACGGAAATATATTTGCTGACGCCGAACAGCTGCATGCTGCTGGCAACTCCCGCGAACTCCGACAGCACATCGCAAAAATTGCACACGACGAGCGCGGCCATCACGAAGAAGGTGATGCGGAATCCATACTCTTCGCGGATCAACTCGCTCAGGCCTTTGCCGGTGACCACGCCCATGCGGGCAGCGATTTCCTGGGCAAAGGTCAGCGCCACGGCCACTGGGATCATGGTCCACAGCAGCGAATATCCAAATTGAGCGCCTGCAGAGGCGTAGGTATAGATCCCGCCGGAGTCGTTATCTACGTTGGCGGTGATGAAACCCGGTCCCAGGATGGAGAGGATGAAGAGCAGCCGGGTTGTCCAATAGCGGAACCGTCGCACGACTGCCTCCAGCATCCGAATTGGACGAAATTTGCATCAGCTTGAGTCGCCTGAACATGGAAAACAAAATGACTGCCTGCAATGCAGAGTAACCAAGACCGATGGCGAGTCGCAACCGGAAAATTACAAAGCTGTCGGCTGTTTTCGAATGGAGGCGGGCGATCCGGCTTCGGTGATCATGAGTTTCGCGCCCTTCGCCAGATAACTCTTTCTCTGAAACCAGTCCTCCATAGCGGCTTGCAACTCGCCGATGGGAACGTGGGTTCCGATCTCCATGACACCGTCGGCCACAGGCAGAGTGTTGTCGAACACCGTGGCGTTAGTGAAATTGCGCATGGAAAAATTGTCCAGCCATTTCAGAGGACAGGCCACGCGCCGTCCATTCTCTTCGTACTCCACGCGAATCCGGCGGGCAAACATAAGGCAGCAATTTAACCACAGTTTTCGAAACCACCACGGTCCACGTAGGGGCAGATGTCCTCATCTGCCCGGCGGAGCGCAGCTCCGCTATCTGGGGCATGCAAAACCCCGTCGAGCTTCGCTCGACTGGGCAGATGGGGACATCTGCCCCTACGTGGACCGGGGTGGTTTAATCCAACAGACCCGGCTTGACAGGCGGCCTTCTCCGGCATACGCTTCCGCGGCGTATATGGAGGCCCTATGGGCAGCGGTTTGATCTACATCATCGTGGTGGGTTTGATTGCGGGCTGGGCAACGGGCAAGATCATGAAGGGCGCGGGCTACGGCGTTTTGGTCGACATTCTGCTCGGCATCGCCGGCGCCATCTTCGGCAGTTGGGTATTGCGACTGCTCGGCATCTACACCAGCGGCGGCCTTATTCCCAGCATTCTGGTAGCGATTGTGGGCGCGGTATTGCTGGTGGTCATCGTGCGCGCGCTCAAACGAGCTTAGCTCTGGCGCCGATCTTCTGCTGAGGCACGTCGTCTATTCGAAACGTCGTCCTTCGCGACTCAAGTCGTTCGATATGAAGTCAGCGGAAGGTTATTTGCATAAGATCAGTCTGATCCGGCCGAGCCGATCTGGACCAGATCATTCGGCGAATGCCCGTGAGGTTCGTTCCAGCGATAGGGATTCACGGAGCCCGACCGAAGCCGGTTCATCAGCGAGCCGACGGCGGTCGAGCTGCGGACCAGGTGGCCAATGCTCAGCGGGCCCACGAGTTTTCTCTGCTGCACATAATGCAGCCCGCTTGAGACGACACAACCGCACTGGCTGCAGTCCGGGGTGCCGCCGAAGATGCAAGGTTCGACGCGCGTCTTGAGGTCCGCCGAAAAGTTGGTCGACATCCTGGAAAACAGACACTCCTGCGGATTCCTGGGCGGCTCCAACAAGGCCTGTCCGATGCCGGGATTCATCAGCAACTTCGGATAAGCCTCCCTTAGTTGCGGCAATTCCCGCGCCACCCGCCGCCGCTCTTCCATCGTCAACATCTCCGCGGTGTGTTCGCCTTGCTGCGGACTGTAAAGGCTTACCCATATCCGCTTGACCTCAGATCGCGCCTGCCAGAACGCCAGATATTCTTCGAAATATCCGGGGCGTTTCATCATGGGCCCGGTAATCGTCCAATGAATATTCACCTCGCGGCCGGCAATATTTTCCAGGATCCGAGCGTACGTCGCCGGCTTGCGGCGCGGATCGTGATGCTCCGGCAGCCCGTCAATCGAAACCGCAACCCGATTTCGCCGCAGTTCCATCCATTCCACCGGAATCGGGATAATTCCGCTGGTCACGACCATGGTGAAAATGTTCAGCTCGCTCAATGCCGGCAAAATCTGGCTGAGTTCGCGATGCCGGATCATGGGCTCGCCGCCTACCAGCGAAACATGAAGCGGCCGGTGCTTCTTTACCAGCCCCAGTACGCCGGCCACTAAAGCATCTCCGCGCAGATCTGAGAGTTCGGTCAACTTCTTCTCGCCGCCCAGATGGGAATCGCCATAGGCGTAACATCCGGGACAGCTTAGCGGGCACTCGCGGGTAATTTCGATGGAAAGCATGGGAGCCCGGCCGCTGAGGATGCTTCCCCACGCGGCAAACAGTTCTCCCACGGTCATTCCGGGCTGAGATTTGGACATATGGTTTCTGAATTAGATGCGGCCGAACGTCCGACTTGACGGGAAAAGCCAGGAATTCAGAGTGTAAAGATTGTTTTTGACGGGGAATCCGGAACCAGACCAGTACGGTCAATCCCTGCATTCTTTGACTGCAAACCTAATGATTACATCTTGTTACCGTTATTGCGCCTGCACTCTCAATTCTGGGTTGATGCCCAATGTCCGCCCGCAAGCATTTCATTCCCATCTCTGGCAGAATAGAAGGTACGAATAACGCGCATCGCAAACGTTGATACTGCTCCCACTTCCTGTTCAGGATGGCTATGAAAACTGCTCGTTCGCGTGGTCCGCTCACGCGCAATATACATCTCGTCAAATGGGTTGAAAAAACTGCCGAACTCACCAAGCCCAAGGACATCCACTGGGTGGATGGCTCACAAGCCGAGTACGACAAGCTCTGTCGAGAAATGGTGGCCAGTGGCTCGTTTACCAAGCTGAACGAGGAGTTGTGGCCCGGCTGCTTCCTCGCCCGCTCCGATCCTAGCGACGTGGCCCGGGTGGAAGACCGGACTTTTATCTGCTCCCTGTCGAAGGACAACGCCGGTCCCACCAACAACTGGGAAAACCCCTACACCATGCGCCGCAAGTTGAAGGAGAAGTTCAACGGCGCCATGCGGGGACGCACCATGTACGTCCTGCCCTTCAGCATGGGCCCGGTGGGCGGGCCGATGTCGCAGATCGGCGTGCAGCTTACCGATTCTCCATACGTAGTTGTGAACATGCGCATCATGGCGCGCATCGGAATCGACGTCTTCAAGGAAATCGATAAAGATGAGCAGCGCGTCGTGCCCTGCATCCACAGCGTGGGCGCGCCGCTGGCTCCTGGCCAAAAGGATGCTCCCTGGCCCTGCAATCCCGACAAATACATCGTGCATTTTCCCGAGACCCGCGAAATCTGGTCTTACGGTTCGGGCTACGGCGGCAATGCATTGCTGGGCAAGAAATGCTTCGCCCTTCGCATAGCATCGAACATTGCGCGCGACGAAGGTTGGATGGCGGAGCACATGCTCATCCTGGGTGTTGAAGATCCGCAGGGCAAGAAAACCTACGTGGCAGCGGCGTTTCCCAGTTCCTGCGGCAAGACAAACTTTGCCATGATGGTGCCGCCCGCCGGACTCAAGGATTGGAAAATCTGGACCGTCGGAGACGACATCGCCTGGATCAAGCCAGACGCCCAAGGCTGTCTGCGCGCCATCAATCCCGAGGCCGGATTTTTCGGCGTAGCGCCGGGAACCTCGAAGAAGACCAACCCCAACGCGATGGCCACGCTCTCCCGCAACACTATTTTCACGAACGTCGCCCTGACTCCCGAACGCGGTGTGTGGTGGGAAGGCATGACTGACGAACCGCCCGCCGAGTTGCAGGACTGGCAAGGCAATCTATGGACGCCGGAGCTTGCGAAAAAGACCGGGGCCAAGGCGGCGCATCCCAACGCGCGCTTTACAGCGCCAGCCTCTCAATGTCCAACCATCGATGCGGCCTGGGAAGATCCCACGGGCGTACCCATCAGCGCCATCATTTTCGGCGGTCGCCGTGCCGCCACCATCCCGCTGATTTATCAGGCGTTCAATTGGAGCGCCGGAGTTTACGTCGGTGCCACCATGGGATCGGAGACCACTGCGGCGGCGGCGGGAGAAACCGGCAAAGTGCGCCGCGACCCGATGGCCATGCTTCCGTTTTGCGGTTATCACATGGGCGACTATTTCCGCCACTGGATCAAAATGCAGCGTTCGCTCAGCCGCACGCCGCGCATCTTCCACGTGAACTGGTTCAGAAAAGATGCGGACGGCAAATTCATCTGGCCCGGTTTCCGCGACAACATGCGCGTGCTGAAATGGATCGTAGACCGTGTCCACGGCCGTTCTCAGGGCAAAGAGACCCCCATTGGCTGGACTCCGCACTACGAAGACATCGACTGGAAGGGCCTGGATTTCCCCAAGGAGAAATTTGAGAAATTACAGGCAGTCGATCGAGCCGCCTGGAAATGCGAAGTGATTGGTCACGAAGAGCTGTTTATTCTGCTGCATGCCCACCTGCCGCCAGAGATGATTTACGAACGCGAGCTGCTGATCTGCCGGCTCTAGACAGTGGAGGCCGGGCGTTCCGGCCGGCGCGACGGGCGAGACGCTCGTCCTCCATCGGACTTAGGGAACAGGCTGGACTTCCGGCTGGTTCACAACCCCGTCGAGATGCTTGAACGTCTCATCCACCGTCAACGAATACATCTCGCGCCCCACGCCCTCGCCGGATTCGAGCGCAGTCTTCAGGAAGTGTCCGGCGATCTCGACCGCTAGCTGATCCGTGATCATCTTACCGGTACGATTCTTGTACTCCACCCACGCCGGATGAGGCAGCGCCACCCAGACTGTGCGCCCGTCCACCAAAAACTTGATGTCGACGGCGTCGGCATGGCGCGTGGCAATGGCAACGATAAGCGCCTGATAAATACAGTGCACGTTCTTTTTGGTCCAGCGATCGGCAGCGTGAAAGTCCTGATACATGGCTGCAAAAACTATATCCGACCGGACCAGCGCGGGCAAATGTAGCGCCGGCGTCCCGCCGGCAAGCCGCAACTGAATTATGATGTGATCGAAAAGCTGATGGCTGAAAGCTGAGAGCTGACGGCTAAAGTCATATGAAGAATCTTGGCATCCTGCTCTCCGGACGCGGCTCGAACTTTGAGGCCATCGCTAGAAACGTGGCCGCGGGCAAGATTCCCAATGCCCGAATTGCTGTCGTCATCTCCAACAAGCCCGACGCGGGAGGTCTCGAAGTCGCGAGGCGCATGGGACTTGAAGCTCTGCCCATTCCCTCCAAGGGCAAGCCCCGAGAGCAGCATGATCGCGAAATCGTGACGGCCTTGCAGCAACGGAAAGTCGACCTGGTCTGCCTGGCGGGATACATGCGGCTGCTCTCACCCTGGTTTGTGCAGCAGTTTCCGCGGCGCATCCTGAACATTCATCCCTCGCTACTGCCTGCGTTCCCCGGCCTGGAAGCGCAAGAGCAGGCTTTCGCCTACGGCGTTAAGATCACCGGCTGCACGGTGCATTTTGTGGATGAAGAACTCGACCATGGCGCCATCATCGTGCAGAAGTCGGTTCCGGTCCTGGACACGGATGATGAATCAAGCCTGGCAGCGCGCATCCTGGAACAGGAGCACCTGGCATATTCCGAAGCGATCAATATTGTCCTGGCGGACACTCACGAAGTCGCGGGACGCAGGTTACTGCCAAGAGTGAGAACTGCATAGCGGGCCGACACACCGGCGATTTCTGTCTTCGGGGTCGTCGAATCGAAGACGTCTCCGTCTACTGCTGGGGCTGCGTGTCATCCGCGAGCGTAACTTTCGCCTTGGGAGCGGCAGCGTGTTCGGCGCGGGCCCGGCGGGCGATCTCGCCCAGAGATGGATTCAAGGGCGGCAACGCCTTGGGCAACACCTTGGGCGCGGCGCGTTCGGGTGAGCCGGTGGTGATCATCTGGGTCGTGGACTGGGCCGACTGCGCCACTGGTTCCTGCGCGACCACGGCATGTTTCGGTTCCTGGGCGAAGGCTGTAGCCAGAAGCACCAGACCGCCAATGAGCACTTTCAGTAGTAATTTCATAAAATCCATCCCGGTGGATCACGATTTTCTTGCTTTTTCAGGGTCTTGCTACCTAATACAAAGCAAGTCGAGGTCCGTTGCGGGTCGTTTCTATCTATATGATAATAAGGTATATAGATGCCAAGAAACGACTGAATGAAGATGGGTGGAAGAGGTTTTCCTCTCGCTGACGGAACTAAGTTTCCTTGCCCCCTGAAGGCATAACCAGGCTCTAAACTGTATTTTCATGTCGTCCTCTCACTCCATTCCGTCCGAGAGCGCGTCTGCGGTGGTGCCGCAACTTGTTCGCATTCCGGAAGGCTGGTTCTGGATGGGGTCGGAGAGCGGCCAGGACAACGAACGTCCGGTGCACCGCGTATGGGTGCAGAAATTTCGGCTGGCTGCCTGCACGGTGACGAATGCCGAGTATGACCGGTTCGTCCGGGCCACGGGAAATCCGGCCGCCCCGTTTTCCGAGAAGCCTGATTTCAAGCATCCTGCTCAGCCAGTCGTTGCTGTCTCCTGGTTTGAGGCGGTCAAATATTGCGAGTGGCTCAGCCTCGAAACCGGGCTGAGTTATCGCCTGCCGACCGAGGCTGAGTGGGAACGAGCGGCACGCGGCGGGATAGAAGGCAGCCTTTATCCTTGGGGAGACGCGCCGCCGCAATCCTTACCCAATTATGAAGCGCGCTGGAAGAACGGGCCTGAGCCCGTAGCGCAATACGCTCCTAACGCATTTGGGCTTTACGATATCTGCGAAAACGTGCACGAGTGGTGCAGCGACTGGTATCAGGCGAACTATTACGCCGAATCGCCCGAGCGCAACCCAACCGGCCCGGACCATGGCGACCGCAAAGCGTCGCGCGGCGGCTCGTGGCGTCATCACATCAAGGCTACCCGCTGCGCCGCCCGCTCCAGCATTCCCCCCGAGTTTCGCTATGCGGATTATGGATTCCGCGTGGCCTGCGCTCCGTAGCGCCGGCGTCCCGCCGGCTGTTGCGAGGGGGTTCCGCCCTCGCAAAGTCTGCAGAGGAATATCCGCTAACGATTGCGTCACCGAGAATCGTGCTTAGCCCTGGTCTCGGCCAGTTCCCGCCAGCCAGCGGAAGAACATGTTGACCAGCGCGAGAACTATGGCTCCCATGAAGGCGGCGCCGAAGGTATCCACATGGAATCCCGGTACAACCGCCGAGGCCAGCTCGATCATGGCCGCGTTGATGACCAGCCAGAAAAGCCCCAGGGTAAGCAGGACAAGAGGGAAGGTAACGATTTTCAGGAATACGCCGAGGGTGGCGTTCACGAAGCCTATGACCAGCGCCGCGATCAGCGCCGCCAGCGGCCCGCTGACGTGAAAACCTGGCACCAGCCGGGCGACGATCCAGACCGCCAGCGCGCTCAGCGCCCAATTGAGGAGATGTCTCATGGCACTCTCCGAAACGGAGACTATAGACTGCCTCTCGGCGCCGTGCAACCGGTGGAACACTACCTGGGGAGAGCGGGGCGGACACTCTTGTCCGCTCCACACTGCTGTCCCAGTGGTCCGTTTAAGCTACGAGTGTTCTTTCCGACGAAGCAAAGCTGCGCCTAGAGCTCCTCCCACGCCGGAGAAAATCACAAAGGCCATGAGGGTGCCGATCAGCGCGGTCGTCAGCAGCAGCACAATCCCGTCGGGAGACTTGAAAAATTCCAGCGCCTGCTGGGCCTGGGGATCGGGATTGCGGGCCGCGGTTTGTTCGACGACTTCGATCAGCTTGGCGCGAATCGTGTCCCAGGCGTGAAACAGAACCGTCCCGATCGAGAGCAGCGCTGCGAAAATTCCGCCCCCCAGAATGCCGGTGACCATGCCCAAGCGGGCACCCATTCCGGGCGTGATGTGGGCTACGGGGATGCGGCGGCGGTAAAAAACTACCGAGAGACTTCCGCCGATCAGCATTCCTAATCCGAAGCCGGCCAGCGGCGTCATCATCAGCACGGCGGCGATCAATCCCGCGAGGGCTGTGGCCGGCAGCGCCTGCGACCACTCGATTCGCGTGCCGAGAGGCGCGCCGAAATAGGCTGGGAGAGATGCCCCCGCTGGATCGGAGCTGATCTCCGCGGAAGTCACAATCTCAGGAACCGACACCCGAATCTGCGGCGCACGGCATTGCGGACAGAATGCAGTTCCTTGTTCCAGCGCCGTCCCACATTGATGACAGGAATACTCCACCGAGTTTCAAGTTACAGCAGGGCGGCGAGGAGAGGCAAGGAAGGCGACATCTCGTCGTTCGATGAAAGTCAGATTGTGTCCTTGCCGCCCCGCATCTGGATATAGACCAGGCCGAAATCAGAGCCCTTGCTGTTGTCGCCCGGTTTGATCGAAACAATATGCTGGTTCTGTTCGGTTCCCACTTTTAACTCGATCGTCTTGCCATTCTGATCGCCTTCGCACTTCAGTTTTTTGGAGTCGCCGGAAGTGTCTTCGCCATTCATGTTAGTTCCGATATGCCGCTCATTGGTGTGGCACTCCAGCACATTGCCATATTTCTTGAGTTGATCTTTGTAGTATGCGACCAGTTTTTCCGGCGGATCATCGGACAAGTATTCGAGGGCCACGACCTTAATGCCGAACAGGCTGGTGGAAATATTGACGTGGGCGCTGTTTTCATCCCCGTCGTCGCTTTTCTCCTTGCGCCTTGCGCCGGGATATACCGGAAGGCCGGTGTCGCGGACGTCGGCGTCCTTGGTGACGTGCAGGCCGCCCACGGGAGTTTCGATATCCACGTTCTTTTCCTGACCCTGATTATCTTTTTTTACATTGATGTCGCAGGCGGGCAGAGCCAGCAGGGCCCCGAAAGCCAGGGTCAATGCCAGCCGCGAATTATCGTTGAACGGCTTGAGTATGCGCATGTTGCGATCCTTCCTCCGCGAGTTGTGGCGGCCGTTCGATTCCCGCGCCGCGTTGGGCGATGTCGGGAATGCTAACGGGCAGGTGGCCGCGAATCGCGATCTCGCCAAAAAGAGCTTTGACCGCGCTGATCTCCGAAATGCTGGCGTTGGAAAAAGTGCAAAGATAATTTTGTATAGCGGGAAAATCCTGAGCGACGTAGGGATTTCCCATGGCAAGAACCGCGGTTTTCTGCGCAGCGCGATCCAGAATCGTTTGCAGGAGCGTACCGCTGGCGTCGCCGAGGGAAACCGAGTTAGTCAAACCGTTCGCACCTTTCATCGCCTTACCCGCGGTAGGCACCACGTAGACCGCCGCAATTACGGCTTGCGCCTGGTCCACCGCTTTCATGATCTCTTCCGACATGGCCGCAGCGAGGCGCGGGTCCACGTAAATGACATTGGCATCGGGCACGCGAGCCTTGAGCGCTCGTTCGAGCGCACGGCCGGCTTCGGTGCGAACGTCTTCGGAGAGCACGAGCGCCACCAATTGGTTGTGCACTTCTTCCACGTGTTGATACGGAAGCCCGTTCTTAACAGTTCCCGATTGTTTCAGCGGCAGCAACTTTCCATTGTCACGGACCAGGGTCACCGCATCGTCGGCAATCTGTTGTCCCATGGCCAGGTTTTCGGGTTTGCCCACGATTTCAGCAAGCGCATCGACGTCCACCAGCCGCGCTTTTTCAAGGCCGAGAGATGCCTTTGCCTTCAATAGCTTAAGAACCGACGCATCGAGCCGCGCTGCCGGAATTTCCCCGCTGCGCGCGGCCTGGAGAACCGCGTTGTACGACGCATCCAGGTCCGCCGGAATCAGCAGCAAATCGCTTCCCGCCTTGAAAGCTTCAACCGCTGCGCGCCCGATGTTGGCGGAGTAAAGGCGGGTGAGCCCAGCCATATCCAGAGCGTCGGTCACGACGATTCCCTGAAATCCAAGCTGGCCCTTAAGCAGATCGGTAACGATTGCCGGGGAAGTCGTAGCGACGCGATTGGGATCGGGCTCGAGCGCCGGCACCGTCACATGCGCCACCATCACCGAATCGACTCCCGCCGCGATGGCTTTGCGGAAGGGCGCCAGCTCAACCGAATCCAGCCGCGCTCGATTCCCGGTGACCTGCGCCACGCTGAGATGCGAATCGGTTGCGGTATCGCCGTGGCCGGGAAAATGTTTGGCCGTGGTCATCATGCCGAAGGCGCGCGATCCTTTGATGTAGGCAGCCACGAGATCTCCAACTTGCTGCGGATCCTCTCCGAAGGAACGGGTGTTGATGATGGGATTTGCGGGATTGGAGTTGACGTCGGCATCGGGAAAGAAATTCCAGTGCACTCCGATGGCGCGGGATTCCTGCGCGGTAATGCGGCCAAAAGTCTCCGCGTAATCGACCTTGCCGGCGGCGCCGAAGGCCATGGCGTGCGGAAATATAGTGGCGCCATGCAGTCGCATGGTGACGCCACGCTCGAAATCGGCGGCGAAGAGCAGTGGCAGTTTACTTTGCTCTTGCAGACGATTGAGCAGTTCGGCGGCCTCGTAAGGCTGATTGCGATAGAGGAAAGGAGGCTCCCAGCGTACCGTCATGGCGAATGAGCCGACGTGATACTTGCGCATGGTGTCGCTCAATCGCACATACTCCGGGCTGTTGACGTTGAGAAACTCCGCTCGCACCCAGACCATGAAAAGCTGTCCGACTTTTTCTTCCAGAGAGAGCTTGCGCAGAGTCTTCTCCGCCCATTTTTCGCCGTCGCGGTCGAGATGAATCGGCCCTGCTTTCTGATATTTCTCTTTGGCCACGCCGGGCAGGCTGACGGACAACAGCACGAAAAAAATGCTCAGGTATCGAATCATGGAAGGACGATAGCACGCTGCGCAAAACGTGTCAGCGTTTGCGTCCCTGTCATCCTGAGCGCAGTGGCTGCTTCGCCGCGCGAAGCAGTTGCGGAGTCGAAGGACCCCTACCAGCGCCAATTCACTGGATAAGCGCAAAACATATCGCGGCCCGGCGGAGTAGGTAAAGTAGGGGTCCTTCGACTCACCCGCCTCTTCGCCAGCGAAGAGGTGGGATCGCTCAGGATGACAAAGGGCGACGTCATGAAATCAATTCTTGTGGGCCCGCTGCTTGGCAAATTCTTCCACGCGCTCGCGCACGCTGAGCACGTGCTTGGGCAACTTGAGCCGGCTGCCTTCTTCAAGGATGGGAATCAATTTGTCGAACTCAGGCCCGGAGTGCGAACCCGTGATGATCATGCGAATAGGATGAAACAGTTCCTTTCCCTTCGCGCCCGTCTCTGCCTTTACTTCGTTCACAAATAGTTTGAAGCGTTCGGCGGCGAGGTTCCCGGTCTTGGCCGAATCGTCCTCAAGAATCTTTACCGTGAATCTTGCGAACACCGCATCGGTATTAGGCCAGGCCAGTACTTCGGCATTGCCCGGCGCGGCCAGTGCGGCTTGAGCGTCGTATTTGAAAATCAACGAGGCGCGTTCAGGAAGCTGGTCCAGGCGGTCGACTGAAGGAGCCAACAACTCGGTAACCTTCGTAAGCCAAACCAGCAAGTCATCTTCAAGATGAATCTGCGGGAAGCTCTCCGCGCTCAACCACTTTGCATCCTTAAGCTCGATGTAGCCTGCCTGCGCAAAGAACCATGCCGCCACCGCCGTTAGATTTCCCACTGGCCAGCTCTTGATGTAGTGGCGGTTGAGCCAGTAAAGCTTCTCCATGTCGAACATGGCGGCAGCAGCCGTAACTCGCTCCAGCGAAAATTCCTTCTTTAATTCTTGCGGACTGAAAAGCTCGCGGTTCCCCCCGGTGGGCGCCCATCCCAGGAGCGCCAGATAATTTGCCAGCGCTTCGGGTAGCACGCCCATGTCACGAAAATTGGCGATGGAAGTGGCTCCGTGACGCTTGGACAACCGTTCCCGGTCGCTCCCCAGGATGGTCGAAAGGTGGGCGAACTCTGGCACCGGCCAGCCCAAAGCCTCGTACAGTGCAACCTGCTTGGGAGTATTTGAAAGATGATCGTCACCGCGGATCACGTGCGTGATCTTCATCAGCGCGTCATCGATGACCACGACATAGTTGTAAACCGGCATCCCGTTCGAACGCAGGATGATGGGGTCGCTCACCACTTCATTCGAGAACTCGACATCGCCATGCACGATGTCGTGAAAGCGAATGGGATGTTCCGGAATTCTCAGCCGGATAGCGCACGACTCTCCCGCGGTTCGACGCTGCTCAGCCTCCGCCCGATTGGTTGCCCGGCATTTGCCGGAATAGATCGGCTGACGATGTTCTGCCTGGGCCCGTTCGCGTTCCTTCTGCAACTCTTCCTCGGTGCAGAAACATAAGTAGGCTTTCCCTTGATCCACCAGGCGTTCCGCATGTTCGCGGTAAATGTCCAGCCGTTCGGACTGGCGATAGGGTGCATAGGGGCCACCCAGGTCCGGTCCCTCGTCCCAGTCGAGGCCCAGCCACTTGAGGTCGGCGATCAGCTGATCCTCAAAGCGGGCTTCGCTGCGCTCGACGTCGGTATCTTCGATGCGCAGCACCATGGTTCCACCCTTTTGCCGGGCGAAAAGCCAGTTAAACAAAGCAGTGCGCGCATTACCGACGTGAAGATGCCCGGTAGGAGACGGAGCAAATCGGACACGAACAGGAGAGGCTGGAGTCACTGAAAGATGTTAGCAGACCACCATGGCACACGTAGGGGGCGTGTGCCCACACCCGCTGGGCGATCTAGCCCTCCAAAACCTTGTCATCCCGACCGGAGCGAGCGCCAGCGCGCGAAGTGGAGGGACCTTGCTATGCGAGCTGATATAAGCTGCTGTTTTGGGCGTCTTCTGGGTAGCCGCCAAAGGCAGGACTCGCTGCGTTAAACAGAGCTGAACAGCATCGGTTCCGCTTGCACAACGCAAGGTCCCTCCACTTCGCGCGCTGGCGCTCGCTCCGGTCGGAATGACATGGGGATGTGGCCGGTGGCGATACCTATTTTCGCGGCGCCATGTAGGTGCGAGTGATGCGATCGTGCCAGCACAGCCTGTCTTCGTCGAGGAAGCACCAGGCATATCCCAATCCCAGCGACAATCCGGAAAGCACGGATGTCAGTGCGCGCCAGCGCCGGATGCGCAGAGGCACGGCGCTTCCATCGAAGCGGTGCAATTCCAGTTTGGCCAGCTTCAGCCCCGGGGTAGTACCGCTGTAAACCAAGAGCAGATATTGATAAGTAGACCAGAACAAGGCGATGAGAATAACTCCGGCTCCGGCAATCTTGCCCAGCGCAGGCAGCTCGGCGTTGATCCGGAAAAAAACATATGCAAAAGCGGCGAACGCGGTCACCACCAGGGTCGCGTCGATGGCGGACGCGGCTATGCGGCGTGACATGGGCGCAGCCTGCAACGGAATCTCGAACCCGGGCCGCCTCTCGTTGGCAGGTTCTTCGACCGGCTCGATCAGAATGCCCCCCAAAGCCGGCGGCGGAGGCGCCAGTTCCGGGGCTTCGATAATTCGGGGACGGTCGAGCACGGGCTCGGCCAATTCGTCGAGCGCACGGGGCGCCGGATTGTAGCTGGCAAACTCAATCACCTTGGCTGTAGCCTCGTTGCTGACGGCAGGCAATATCCGCGGAAAACTGGGAGACGAATTCGCCGAGAAGCCGGGAGAGAAGTTCGCGGGAAGGCTCGGTGGTTCCTCCATGGTGATTCGGGGAACAGCCACTGATTCAACCGGCTCCGTTCTTTCACGAAGGAGAGTCGGAGCCGGCTGCGGCATGGGCTCGGGAGCCGGAATCGGCTCACTCTCAAACTTCAGCTGCAGAGAAGGATAGCGGGGCTCCCGCGTCCGCCG
The DNA here is from genome assembly GCA_963822555.1 of Terriglobia bacterium. GTDB lineage: Bacteria > Acidobacteriota > Terriglobia > Terriglobales > Acidobacteriaceae > JAIQFF01. The sequence goes on along the minus strand of CAWGHY010000001.1, from coordinate 141,997 downwards.
TCGTGCCCGATAGTGACTTAATCGAGCCGCTACTTCGCGGCGCCAGGCATCGGGATCTGGAGGCTGCGGGACTTCGGCGTGGGGCGCAGGCGCTGGCGTCTCCTGCGTTTGACTGATTTCTGCGGTTGGATGCGGCTGGCTCTTTGCCACTTCGGGTTGGGTGTCTTCGACTACAAACCTGGACGCAATTGACTGCTTTCGTGCAAATCCAGGTTCACTGCGTGAAGCGGCTGCCTCGAGGCTGGCAGCAAATTGCTGTTCGCTGGCATCGTACGCTTCAGGATCAATCAGGCTGGCTGAGAGGTCTGGGTTCGAAGCGGGCGGTAAATCGGGTTCAAATCTTGGTTTCATGAAAGAACGATCGGGTCCCAGTGAGGCTCCAGCGGCAGAACGACTGCAATGCGGTGAACTGGTCCCGCAGGAAAAAACCCAGAGCCCCAAGCATAAATTGCACGGAAACCTGGCTGCTTTGCCACTCGAGCCGGAGCCGTGCTAACGTCACCTTACCCCTGTGTGGATTTCGTCGCCAGGGCCTACGTCCGCTTGCGATGACATCCCGCACACGATTCCTTATCACGGCGGCGTTGGTTTGTCATCTGCTACTCGCTCCTTCCGTAGTTACCAGCCGGTTGCTTTTCGCGTCCAGCCAACCAGGCGCACAATCTTCGCTGCCTTCCGCGCCTTCCGCAGTGAGAGAAGAGGACGTTACCATCCGCGCCCTGCAGCAGGAAAAGGAAGGCGTTGTCTACAAGCTGCGCGGGCAGGCTGAGATCCATTACGGCACTTACATTCTTTATGCGGATTCGGTGGACTACAACTCCGAGACCGGAGACTCGGTGGCGGATGGTCACGTGGTCCTGAACGGCGGACTCAACGACGAGCACGTCGAAGCCACTCATGCTACCTACAATATCCGGGCCGAATCCGGCCGCTTCCAACATGTAGTCGGGACGACCGGCATGCAGCTGCGCGGCAAGCGACTGATCCTCACCAGCGAGAATCCTTTCGCCTTTACCGGCAGCGTGGTGGAGAAAACCGGTCCTGACCACTACGTCGTCTACGATGGAACTATTACCACCTGCGAACTGCCGCGCCCCAAGTGGGAATTCAATGCGCACAAGATCATCGTGGAAGTCGGCGGCAATGCCACGATCTACCGCAGCACATTTCGTATCGAAGGCGTTCCCGTCTTTTATTTCCCGTTCGCTACCCATCCTGTGGAACGTGAGCCCAGGCAGACCGGTATTCTCATCCCCAACGTGGGCAGCTCTTCGATCAAGGGAACCATCCTGGGCGACTCCATCTTCTGGGCCATCAATCGCAGCATGGACGTTACTGCGGGAGCCGAGTATTTCACCCGGCGGGGATGGGCGCCTCAGATAGAATTTCGCGCCCAGCCCAGTGAGAAATCGTATGTGTATCTGAACTACTTCGGAGTTTTTGACCGGGGCATTGGCAATCCCCCAGTTGATCAGGGTGGCCACGAGGTACTGCTCGACGGCGAGGATACTTTTGGACATTTCCGGGGAGTTGCCAGCATCGATTATCTGAGCTCTTTTGTTTTTCGCCTTGCTTTTAACGATGTCTTTACCCAGGCGGTAAACTCGGAGGTGAAGTCGGAAGCCTTTCTCTCTAATGTTAACAACGGGTTTTTCTACAACGCCTCCACACAGCGTTACCAGAACTTCGAAAGCACGACGGCGGGTGACGTTATCACCATCCTGCATGCTCCCAGCTTCGAGGCCTCGAGCGTAGAGCATGCCATCGGGCACTCGCCCTTCTACTGGTCTTACGACACCGCCATTGAAGGGCTGTCGCGCAGTGAGCCCTCGTTTCGAACTGCGCCCCTGGTGGGACGCTTCGATTTGCACCCGACAATTTCTCTTCCCCTGGTGCAGCACGGTTGGTCGGTGCGTCCCGAACTTTCGTTGCGCGAAACTTTCTATACGCAGCAGCTCGTGCCGAGCAGTGGCGGAGTCGGTGTGGCGGAGAGCGACGTCATCAACCGCAAGGCGGTCGAGGGATCGGTGGAGATTCGTCCGCCCGCTCTGGAAAGGGTTTACGACCGCGAAGTGTTGGGACGCAAATGGAAGCACGTCATCGAGCCGCGCGCGACATACCGCTATGTCACCGGGGTCGACAATTTCGCCCAGATTCTGCGCTTTGACGAACGCGACATCCTGAGCAATACCAACGAAGTCGAATACGGAGTGGTCAACCGGCTCTACGCCAAGCGGACCTCGTCCAGAAGCGACGACTGCGACGCCACCGGCATGGCTTCTCTGATCATCGGACGTCCCGCGGCCGCCAGCATTATTCCGTGGCAGCGGCAGCCGGATCCTAGCCAAATTCCCTGTGTGCACGAACCTCCGGTGCAGGAAGTCATCACCTGGGAGCTGGTCCAGAAATATTTTATCGATCCAACTTTCGGAGGCGCCCTGGTGCCGGGGCAGCGGAATGTGTTCACCACAACCGCCGACCTTACCGGCATTGCGTTTCTTACCGAAGCCCGGCGTCTCTCGCCCCTGATCTCGCGGCTTAAATTCCAGGCCACCAGCCGGACCGAGGCGGAGTGGGATATCGACTATGACTTCAAACAAAGCCGGATTAACGCCAGCACCGCATTCGTGAACTACCGCTTCGGACCCTACACGATCGGCGGCGGGGATGCCTATCTCTTGGCGCCCAGCAGCGCTCCTACGCCGACCGGACAGCAGGTTTTCAATCAGTTCCGGATCCTGTTGGGCTATGGGCAACCCAACAAACGCGGATTCAGCGGAGCCACCAACCTGGGATTCGACGCGAATCTCGGCGTCCTGCAATACGCCACGGCGCAGGCTGCCTACAATTGGGACTGTTGCGGGTTTAGCGTCGAATACCGCCGCTTCGCTTTGGGATCGGTGCGAAACGAAAATCAGTTCCGCTTCAATTTCGCGCTGGCCAACGTCGGTTCCTTCGGAAATCTCCGCCGCCAGGAAAAGTTGTTCTGAGAAAATGTGGGCGCCCGCACCTACATTTCTTACTGCACGTTCACCGTCACCGTCGCCGTAGTGCGCCCGTACTGATTAGTCGCGTAGAGCGTGTAAGTCGTGGTTTGCGTGGGTTGAACCGTCACGCTGGCGCCTCGTACCGTTCCGGCCTGCGGCGACACGATGACGTAAGAAGCATTACTGACATTCCAGGACAGGCTAACGCTGCCTCCCGCACTTACGCTGGTAGGCGTTGCCGTGAAGCTGGCGATGGCGGGAGCCGCACCCTGGGGTACGTTCGAAGCCGTGTAGATCGGATTCATCTGCACCACTTCAAACGCCGATGCCGGTACCTGCCCCAGGTTGTGCAGATCATCGTTATCCCAACGGCTGTCGGGCGCGCCGCTGATGTACATGGCGCTGCCGTTATCGGCCATGACCAGGCCATACTTTTTCATCGCAGAGAGGATTACCTGAACATTCGTCGAGAACCCGGAAATGTCGTAGTTCGCCTTGAGCCGCAGCTTCATGCCCATGGGCGGCGCAATGGCGTTGGTCGAGGTAGCTGCCCAATGCGTGGCGGGCAGCACCGCCGCGGCCCGGCTATCGGGTAGCGTAAAGCGGATGGCGTGCTGGATCTGCCCGGCTGCGACTTCGTCATAGCGCACCAGGCCGGGAAAAATTGGCAGGCCCGCCGCATCGGCTGAAGTCCACGTCCAGGGACGCTGCGCATTGCTGTCGCTCAGCAGGTCCCAAACTGCTGCCGAACCCGCGTTCCAGCTCCCATCGCCGTTCGCGACAGCGCTATATAACTCGTATAGGAAGCAGTTGCCATTATCCAACACCAGCACGTGGCGATCGCCGTTGCCTGGATTCGGATCGCCCTCGATGGAAGCATTGGCCGGCACCGGCATCGGCCCGGGATCGCTCTCGGAGCCGTACGCGGTGAAGGTGATGTTGACCTGGGTTTGGCTTCCGCTCACCACCGAATACGGGATTCCAATATCCGAACCCTGATACTCTCCCGACCCGAAATCGGCGTGCATTCCGACAGTCGGGCCGATGAAGTTGATAATCGCATCCGAGTTCGCGTCCACGGGCGAGGCGGAAATGTCCTGGTTCCAGAGGTTGTCGCTGCCAAAGGGACGGAAGCCGTTGAGGCTGGCGCCTTGTCCGGTGCTCATTGCGCCGCAGGCGCTTTGACTGTTGCTGCCCGAGCCGGAGCCACTGCTGCCGCCCGATCCGCTGCTGCCGCCTGAATTGCTACCGCCGCTGGAGGCACCGCTGCCTCCGCTCGACGTCGCTGTCGAGCCGGCTGCGCCTCCGCCGCAATTCGCGCACGCCAGCGCCAACGCCAGCGCGCTGGTGGCGGCCAGGCCTCTCCTCCAGAAAAAATTCATGCGTCTATTGTCACAGGAAATAACCGCCAAACTACGTGATGTCAGGTCATGTCCCGGAGAAAATAGGGACATGTACTCTTAGCATCTGGAAAGGAAACGGCTGGAACAAATTTGGTTGGTCTTAAGCTCCGGCCGCAAGCGCGGCCCGGAGCCTTCAGTAAATTCAAGCCTTACAGGCGGCTGGCGATCCTGGCCGCCATCTTCTTGGCTGCGTCCGCACTGACGCCAGACTCACGCAGATCGATGTTCACCATGACGTCGCCCTTGCGCATCATGAGGGCCGAGTTTCCGGGAGCGAGATAGCATTCGTCTCCAATGCCATCTACCTGGGTGAAAGTCTCCATGCCGGAAATATGCTTCATGGCGCCACGAGCGATGCCCATGGTAATGCCGCCGCCCTGCCAGGTGTACTCCACGTCGAAGTGCTGGCCATTGGTCCCGTAGTTGTACTCGCAAGCTGCTGTGCCCCGCTGTTCCACCGAGGCCACCGGTTGACCGAGAGCATCGGCCGCTTCGCTGGTCGATAGCATGGCGCAAGGCTGTCGCCGCCCGGTGTAGGGTTTGACGTCTCCGCCCATGGATTGCGAAAACTCGTGGGCCCGCTGCTTCACGCGATAACCGATGTAAAAGCAGCTTCCCGCGGCGATCAGGATGATAAACATGAAAAATGCCAGGATCCCGATGATGATCTTCACGGCCGCACTGCTGCCTTGGGGAGCCGGAGCTGCCGTCCCCTGAGCTACGGGCGCCGGTGGAATCACCGTCCCGGCCTGCGCTCCCGGCTGGGTGGCGCCGCACTTGTTGCAGAATCTGGCCCCGTCAGCCAGCGGGTTTCCACAGCTTACACAGAATCCGGCCATTGATGACCCTCCATTCAAAGGGCGAATGTTACGAAGCCATGGAGCGCCCGTCAAGCAGTTTCCGGTTTCTGGTTTCTAGTTTCCGGTACCAGGGTTCAGGCGTCACAGACAGGCCGCGGAGTTGTGGTGTTTAGTTTGTTGTGGGTTGTTTACCACGAGTCGTCCCGAGATCTGGGAGAGGAGACACGAATGGGATGTTCATATCGAGATCTGATCGTATGGCAAAAGGCGACGGCCATGGTGACTGAGATTTATCGTGCCACGCAATGCTTTCCGCGAGAAGAAATGTTTGGCCTGACAAGCCAACTAAGACGATCAGCGGTGTCTGTCGCCAGCAATATTGCCGAGGGACAGGGCAGAATGTCGAAGGGAGAGTTCCGGCAGTTTCTCGGGCAAGCAAGGGGCTCGTTGATCGAGATGGAAACCCAACTTGTAATCGCGGGGAACCTGGGTTTTCTGACCTCCAAATCGGTTACAGGGTTGATGGACCTGTCAGGAGAAGTAAGCCGCCTTCTGCACGGACTGATAAAGTCCCTTCCACCGGCTGAGACCGCTTCGAGAACTAGAAACTAAAAACCGGAAACTAGAAACTGCTTCAAGTGCTAAACTATGCCATCTGTATGGCTGAAAACGGACGTTCGCGAACTTTTCTTTGGATTCTCGTCGGAGGAGGAGCCTTCTTCCTCTTTGTGCTGGCCGTATTCACGCTGGTCTATCTGGCCCTGCATGCGGGCGGAGATAACGCTTCACTGCGTGCCAGTTTCGGGGAAAAGATTGGCGTGGTCGAACTGGAAGGCGTCATTCTCGATCCCAGCACGGTGGTGCAGCAGGTCAAGAAGTTCGGCGACGACGACTCCATCAAAGCCATCATCCTGCACGTGAATTCGCCGGGTGGCGGTGTAGCCGCGTCGGAAGAAATTTATCGCGAGGTCAAACGCGTCCGCGATGAGAAGAAGAAACACATTGTGGCTTCGATAGAAACCGTAGGCGCCAGCGGCGCTTACTACGTTTCTTCAGCGACCAACAAGATTTACGCCGACAACGGCAGCGTGGTGGGTTCTATCGGCGTGATTTCCGAATGGGTCAATTACGGTGACCTTATGCGCTGGGCACATTTGAAGCCCGAGGTGCTGACGGTTGGCGAATACAAGAGCACTGGCGATCCTTCACGAGACATGACGCCCAAGGAGCGCGCCTACCTGCAATCCCTGATCGACAACATGTATGGCCAGTTCGTTAAAGCGGTGGCAGACGGGCGCCACGCCAAAGTAGAAGACATCAAGTCTCTCGCCGATGGCCGGGTCTGGACCGGCGAACAGGCCCTTTCCATGCACATGATTGACCAGATCGCCGATTTCGAGGCGGCGGTCGACGACACCGCCAAAGCGGTTGGCATCACCGGCAAACCGGTTCTGGTGCATCCCGACAAGGACCGTAAGACCCTGCTCGACCTGTTGTTCGGAGACATTTCCCAGTGGATACCCAGCCGGGAAAAGCTGCTGGATCAGCACACTGGCTTCTATTATCTGTGGAAGTAGAAGCTCGCACCCTGGGTCAACCTGCTGCGACGCAGCCGCGAAGCGGCGCCAGAATAAAGCTCAGGGAGTAAGCCCTGGGTGCCTTCGCCCGTGAGCAAGCTCCGAAGGAGCGGAAGAAACGCAAGCCCGGCCGGAACATGTCCGCAAAAGCCGCTTGCATAAAACCCCTGAAATTTGAGAAGTTTATACAGGATTGCGGCTCCCTATTATGCCGCTATCCCATATAATCCAGACGGACTGAGGAGCGTATGACAAAAGCCGATCTGATCGACGAAGTCTCCAAACTGGCGGAATTAACTCGTAAAGACAGTGAGGTCATCGTCGAGACCATCTTTGACAGCATCGTGCGCTCGCTCCGCGTGGGCGACAAGATCGAAATCCGCGGTTTCGGCAGCTTCCGCACCCGGCAGCGTAAGCCGCGCGTCGGCCGCAATCCGAAGACCGGCGAGCGCGTGGAGGTTCCGGCTAAGAAGATTCCGTTCTTCAAGCCCAGCAAAGAGTTGAAAGACCTGGTCAACACCGGCGGCGGACAGGCTGCCGCGCCGCCCGCACCGGTCACTCCGGCTCCGGCATAGAAGCCAAAACCTGCACGCTCGCGTAGGGGCGGACGCCTCGTCCGCCCAGCCGAGCAAAGCTCGGCTAGTCTTTCCCCGGCACAATCTCAACAATCTCCGCGGAAACTTTGCCGCCCTCGACTTTCAGACGCCCGATGGTTACCGGTAGCCGAAACCTCCTCGGGCCAGCGCTACCCGGGTTGAAGTAAAGCACACCATTTTTCGTTTCCGCTTTGGCCACGTGAGTGTGCCCGTAAACGACTGCTGCGAATCCCGCAGCCTCAGGCTTCAAATCCAATTCGTTCAGATTGTGCAGAATGTAAATTATCGCGCCACGGACTTCGAGTACATTGGTGGAGGGAATCTTCTTTGCCCACGCTTCCCGATCTACATTTCCGCGGATCGCTGTCACAGGGGCAAACTTGCCCAGCCGCGTGAGAATATCCGGATCGCCGATGTCGCCGGCATGAACGATGTAATCAGAGCCGCGCAGCGCAGCCATAGCCTCAGGGCGAAGCAGGCCATGAGTATCAGAGATAACGCCGACGATTAGCGCATTCGGAGTTAGCAAGAACCAGGTAGTGTGGGGCGGACACTTTTGTCCGCCGCCTTTGAAGTTGCTTTGGATCTAAGAATAGACCGTTCCCACAGCATAGTCAGAAGCGTCAAATACAAATTCTAAGTCAAAAGCGGCGGACAAGAGTGTCCGCCCCACACGGAAACACGCTAAAGACCCGGACTCTTCTCAACAATCAGCTTCCTGATCTTCTCCACGAACTCCGCTGCCGGCAAGTCTTCGGTCTTTTCTTTGCCGCGGGTGCGGACGTTTACTTTGCCGGCTTCCGCTTCCTTGTCTCCCACTACCAGCAGGAATGGCACCTTCTGCATGGCATGCTCGCGGATCTTCGCGTTCATCTTTTCGTTGCGTGCGTCGACCTGCACCCGCACCCCAACTTCTTTCAATTGCGCCGCTACTTTGTTGGCGTACTCCGCGTGGCGCTCGGAGATGGGAATCATCACCGCCTGCACTGGAGATAGCCACACTGGAAACGCGCCGGCATAGTGTTCGATCAGCACGCCGAAGAAACGCTCAACTGAGCCATACAAGGCCCGGTGCACCATCACAGGCTGCTTGCGCGATCCGTCTTCGGCGACATATTCGAGGCCGAAGCGCTGCGGCAGGTTGAAATCGAACTGAACCGTGGAAAGCTGCCACAGGCGCCCGATGGCATCGACCAGCTTGATGTCAATCTTCGGACCATAGAATGCAGCTTCTCCGGGAATGGTGGTGTATTCGATGTTCAGTTCCTTGAGAACTTTTTCCAGCGAAGCGGTAGCGCTGTTCCACTGTTCGTCGCTGCCCACAAAATTTCTGCGGTCGTTCGGATTCCACGTCGAAAGCTCGGTCTGGAATTTGTCGAAGCCAAAATCCTTGAGCACGTCGCGGGCGAACTCGACGCAGTCGGCAATTTCCTTCTCAATCTGTTCCGGCGTGCAAAAAATGTGGGCATCGTCCTGGGTGAATCCGCGCACCCGCAACAGGCCGTGCATCACGCCCGAACGCTCGTAGCGATACACCGTGCCCAACTCGCCCAATCGCACCGGCAGGTCGCGATACGATTTCAGCGAGTCTTTGTAAATCAGGATGTGAAACGGGCAATTCATCGGCTTCATGCGGTATTCGGCGTCGTCGAGCTCCATGACGTCGAACATGTTCTGCGCGTAGTAGCCTTCGTGTCCGGAGGTCTGCCACAGTTGCCGCCGCGCCACGTGCGGCGTGTACACCAGCGAGTAGCCGCGCTTCAGGTATTCGGCGCGCATCCAGTCTTCCATCTCTTTGCGGATGATCCCGCCCTTGGGATGCCAGAAAATCAGTCCCGGCCCCGCCAACTCCTGGATGGAAAACAGATCAAGCTGCTGGCCCAGCACGCGATGGTCACGCTTCTTGGCTTCTTCCTGCTTGTTGATGAAATCGTCGAGGTCTTTTTTCGAGAAAAATGAGGTCCCGTAAATGCGCTGCAACTGCGGATTCTTCTCATCGCCAAGCCAGTAAGCTCCGGCGATGTTCAGAAGCTTGAACGCTTTAATCTTCCCGGTCGATGGGATGTGCGGGCCGCGGCAGAAATCCAGAAACTTGCCCGTCTTGTAAATCGAAATCTTTTCATCGGGCTTGGTGAACTGCTCGATGAAGTGGCACTTCATGAAATCGCCTTCGCCCTTGAACTTCTCCAGTCCTTCACTGCGCGGCAGAAACTCGCGCGCGTAGGGAAGGTCCTGCTGCACCAGTTCCTGCATCTTCTTCTCGATCTTCTGCAGGTCCTCCGGCGTAAAGGGCGTCGGGCGATAGAAATCGTAAAAAAAACCGGTGTCGGTCGGCGGCCCGTGGCCCAGCTTGGTCTCGGGAAATAATTCCAGCACGGCCGCCGCGAGAAGATGCGCGGACGAATGCCGGTAAACTTCCAGCGCCTCGGGATCGCGATCAGTCAGCAGCCGAAGATCGGTGTCTTTCTCCAGCGGCCGGGTGACGTCGATGAGATCGCCATTCGTTTTGGCGACTAACGTCGCGTCGGCCAGACGCTGGCCAATTGATTTGGCGATATCGAGCGGGGTCGTCCCCTTGGGGACGTCTTTCACGGACCCGTCAGGGAGCTTGACGTAGATGCTGTCTGCCATAGGTTAGGTTCGAAGTGGAATGTTTTCAGTTTATTGGAGGGTGGGGAGTGGGTCAAACTCGCGAGACGAATGTTAGAAAGTCTGCATGACGGTTAAGTAAGGTGATCTCTTCTCCGAAGCCCGCGCATAAACGCATTGCGGTTTTCGATGGTCTCGAGATTTTTGGAGCCAAAACTCGAACACTAAGGTCCAGGGCCCTCTGCAAACGCGCGCCCTCACTTTGGTGTTTCCCGAGGCCCTATCGAGGCAGGTCCCCATGGGCTACGATTTTCGCCGAGGCCGCTCGTTCCAAAATGGGATTGAGAACCATAAGAGTCCTGGCTGTCGTAGTTCTGGCAGGGCTGACCTTCGCCTGCGGCGGAGGGTCAAGCTCCAGCAGTGGATCGGGCACGACTTCCGCCTCCACTGCTCCTGCCGCACCTACAGCTTTGGTCCCTTCGGCGGGAGATCAGCAGGTGTTTTTGACTTGGATGGGCAGCGGTGGCGCAACCAGCTATCACGTCAAGCGGGCGACCACCAGCGGCGGACCTTACGCACAAATTGCTTCGCCGACCGCGGCTACTTACACCGATGTTGGACTCACCAACGGCACGAACTACTTCTACGTGGTCTCCGCGCTGAATGCGTCGGGCGAGAGTGCAAATTCGAGTCAGGCTTCCGCCATGCCAGCCTCGACCCCTCCGCCAGTGCCGACGGCTCCCGCCGCACCCACGTCTCTCGCGGCGACGACAGGGAATCTGCAGATCAGCCTGACCTGGACAGCCAGCAGTGGCGCAACTAGTTATCACGTCAAACGGGCCACGACCAGCGGCGGACCCTACGCCCAAGTGGCTGCGCTCTCAGGCACGAGTTACACCAATACCGGCCTGACCAACGGCACGACTTATTTTTACGTTGTGTCGGCGGTGAGTGCGACTGGAGAAAGCGCAAATTCAACCCAGGCCAGCGCTACCCCTGCCGCTGCTCCGACGGCCGATGTGACCATTACGGTCGATTCGACAAAGAGGCACCCGATTTCACCTTGGATCTACGGCCTCAATTTCTACACCGGCGTCGCAGGGGCTCCCCCGCACCTTACCCTCGATCGGGCCGGCGGCAATCGCTGGACCGCATACAACTGGGAGACCAACGCATCGAACGCAGGCAGTGATTACCTCTACGAAAACGACGACTTCCTGACTTCGAGCACAACTCCGGCAGAGGCGGTGCGCAGCTTCGTCGCCGCCGATCAGAGTCTGGAGATGGCGAGCGTAATGACCGTCCAGTTGCAAGGACTGGTATCGGCCGATGAGAGCGGTCCGGTCAGCATCTCCAACCCACCCGACCTCACTCGCTTCAAGCAGGTAGTCGACAAGAAGAGCACGATCACACCCGCTGCATTCACGGAAACGCCGAGCACGACCGACGCCAACGTCTACATGGACGAATTTCTGTGGTCGATGGACCAGAAGATTCCTGGCATCTTTGGAGCCAATGCACCGCTGCCGACTTTCGTAAGTCTGGACAACGAGCCCGAGCTGTGGAATTCGACGCACCTCGAAGTGCAAGGCAGTACTCCGGTCTCGTCGGACAACTACATCGCGAAGACCATCACACTCACCAAGGCGTTGAAAGATCAGTTTCCCAACTTGATGATTTTCGGGCCGGTGCATTACGGATTTCAGGGCATCTACAACTGGCAAGGCGAGCTCGTAGCCTCGCCCGACGGGGCGAACTGGTTTCCGGATAAGTATCTTCCCGCAATCAAGGCGGCCTCCGATACCTACGGAAAACCGCTGGTCGACGTTTACGACTTCCACTGGTATTCGGAGGCGACTGACGGTTCGACGCGGGTTACGAATCTCACCGGCTCGACCCTGACCGCCGCGCAAGTTCAAGCCATTGTGCAAAGCCCGCGCAGCTTGTGGGACCCGACCTTCAGCGAGAATTCCTGGATCACGAATGACATGCTGGGAGAACCGATCAAGCTACTGCCGCGTCTGCAGGCCAAAATCAACGCCGAATTTCCCGGTACCCGAATCTCCATCACCGAGTATGAAAACGGTGGAGACAACCACATTGCCGGAACCATTGCCCAGGCCGACAATCTCGGCATCTTCGGCAGCCAGGGAGTGTTCGCGGCGACGATGTGGCCGCTGGGGAATTGTCCTTATATTCTGGCCGGCTTCCGTGCCTTCCGCGGTTTCGATGGAGCAACCGCCAGCTTCGGTGACACCTCGCTGCAGGCTAGCTCGAGCAAAGTGCAGAACGTAATGGTCTACGCCAGTTCGGACACCACTAACCCGGGCCGCATTGTTTTCGTGGCTATCAACCGTTTCACGTCTCCACAAGTGACGGCGATCAACGGAATAACGCTCTCGGGAACCGCGTCGATATATCAAATGACGGCGTCATCGGCGCAAGGCCAGAATTCGATTCATCCGGTGCTGGTGCAAACGATGCCTGTGAGCGGTTCATTGCTGACGATCACGCTTCCGGCGCTAAGTGTCTCGACGATCGAAGTACAGTAGTCGGCGGAAACTAATCCACCCAAACAAAAATCGCGCGCCTTGAGGGCGCGCGATATGTACCAACCCGCAAAATCCTGACGACTAACTTGTCTTGCTCTTCAGCACCTGAATCGCCTTGTGCAGTTGTTCGTCCTGCTGCGGAGGCTGCTTCTTGTCTTCGTCTGCCGGAGTCGCGCTGTCGTCATCGTCGGGAAGGGCGGCATCGTCGTCGCTATCCGCGATCACGATGTTGGGAGTGACTGCGCTGTCCTGGATGGCTTTGCCGCTGGGCGAATAGTACTTGGCGACCGACAGGATCAGCGCCGAACCGTCCGGAAGTTGAATCGTCTTCTGAATGGAACCGTCTCCGAAAGTCTTGTCGCCGATAACATCTCCGCGGGCGTTCTCCAGCACCGCGGCGGCCACGATTTCTGCCGGTCCGGCTGTGCCCTTGTTCACCAGCACCGCCAGGGGCAGGTTGGTGATCGCCTTTGAGGCGTCGGCGTTAAAAGCCTCGCGCGGATATTTCTGGCCTTGCAGGTAAGTAATGGTCCCGTGGTTGAGGAATAGGTTGGCCACTGCGATGCCTTCCGCTTCGTCGCCCTCGGCGCAATTGCGCAGATCGAGAATCAGTTTCTTGGCGCCGGACTTCTGCAACGCCTTGATCTTGGCGGCGACCTCCTGAGACTTGCCCTTATTGAAAGCATCGACCTGGATGTAACCGACCCCGTCGTCGACCATTTTGTCGGTGACCGGTGGCACGTTGACGATATCGCGGGTAATGACCATCTTCTGCGGTTCGGCGCGACGGGCCCGGACCACGGACACGTTCAGGTTCGAACCGGGTTGACCCACCAGCAGGTTGTGGATTTCGGCGAGCGACATCTCGCGCGTACTCTTGCCTTCAATGGCTTCGAAGATATCGCTGGCCTGGATGCCGGCTTTGTCGGCCGGCCCGCCGGGAATGACCGAGATCACCGCCGCATAACCGAAGCGCTTCGAAACAGCCGCCCCGATCTCGCCCTTCGCTTCGGACTGGTTGGCCTTGTATTCCTTAAATTCGGCAGCGGTCAGATAGCTGGAGTTTGCGTCCAGCGATTCGAGCAGCCCGTGCAGCGCGCCGTCGGTAACCAGTGGAATGTTCGGTTCCTCCACGTACTCGCTGCGCACCCGCGAGAGCACTTCGCTGTAAACCTGTAATTGCCGGTACGAGCCGTCGTTGTTGGAGGCGCGGACGCCGTCTAATCCACCCACGTAAATAAACAGCAGCACAGCGGCGGAGGAAACCACGATTGCGATCTTGGTCTTCATGGACATCGGATTTATCTTCTTTGGAAGAGAAATTATTCCTTGGACTTTACCCAAATATTATATCTGCTTTGATGCCAGTTTCCTGCACTTTGCTGCGCTCAATCGCGATCCTCGGTAACCCGTGCCGACGGACCACGCCGCCCCGCTACCCGGTTCCTCGCTGGCGCTCACACAAAAGGACTTATCACACATCTTTAGCACAGCCCTTTGGTGTTATATTGCTCCCGCCTCAAAAGGGGGAGCCATGCGGTTTCGTCCGGCAGTAATCACCGTGGTTACAGTTTTGCTCATGGCAGGGATCGTTCCCTCCGCGCTCGCGCAGTCGGGCGACTGGAAACAGCTGTTCGACGGCAAGGACTTGGTGGGATGGAAACACGTCGGCGCCGGCGAGATGACCGTCGAGGATGGGCTCATCCGCACTCACGGTGGCATGGGACTGCTTTACTGGGCGGGCGGCAAGCTGGGCGATTGCGTGATCCGTGTCGTATACAAGATGCGCGACGAGAACGACAACTCGGGAGTATACATTCGCATACCGATCGAGCCCCGCGAGCCGTGGATGCCGGTGCACTACGGATATGAAGTGCAGATCGACAACCACCCCGAAACCTCCAACGAGGACGATTATCACGTCACCGGTACGCTGTACTCCATGACCAAACCTCTGGCCCATCCCGGCAAACCGGGGCCGGAGTGGAACACCATGGAGATCACGTTGGACGGCCCCCACACTACTGTCGTGGTCAACGGCGTGAAGGTAACAGAGTTTACCGAAGGCGACCCTGTCCCGCCGAAAAAACTCCCCTTTGAACCGGAGCGCGGACCGCGTCCGCAGGAGGGCTACATCGGCTTGCAGAATCACAGCGACCACGACGTCGTATTCTTCAAGGAAGTTGCGCTCAAGATGTTGAAGAAATAGCAGTCGTCGGTCGTCGGTTGTCAGTCGTCGATCGTGGGGAATGGCTGACGCCTGAAGACCGACGACTGATGACTGATTTTGGAGGACTAATAATGAGGAACCGATTCTCGCGTCGAGAATTCATTGGGCTAAGCGCAGCTGCAGCCAGCGCATCTCTGGGAATGAAGACCATCCTGCTGGATCCTGACCCGCTCTGGGCCCTGCCCCAAACCGTGGCCCCCAGCGATCGCGTGCGCTTCGGGATGATCGGCATCGGCATGCAGGGATCGGGATTGCTAGCCAGCTCAATCGAATTGCCGGGAGTGCAGTGCGTGGCGGCATGCGACCTTTATGACGGTCGTCATACTCTGGCGAAAGAGATCGTCGGTCCGAATCTCCCCACCACGAGGCGCTACCACGAATTGCTGGAGAACAAAGAGATTGATTGCATCGTGGCCGCCGTTCCCGACCACTGGCACAAGCAGGTGGTGGTCGATGCGGTCAGCGCGGGCAAAGACATCTACATCGAGAAACCCATGTCGCACACCGGCGCTGAAGGGATCGAGATGGTCGAAGCGGTGAAGCGGAACGGACGCATCTTGCAAGTAGGTTCGCAGCGCGTCAGTTCTGTGATTTGCGCCAAGGCGAAAGAACTGGTGGCGCAGGGTGTGCTCGGCGATCTGAATCTGGTGGAAGGTACACTCGGCCGCAACGATCCCACCGGAGCCTGGGAATATCCGCCGCCCACAGATCTTTCTCCGCAGACGCTCGATTGGGACACCTGGCAAGGTACTGTACCCAAGCGTGACTTCGATCCCCTGATCTTTTCGCGCTGGCGTTGCTGGAAGGAATATGGCACCGGCGTGGCGGGCGATCTGCTGGTTCACTTGGTGAGCGGAATGCAATACGTGCTCGGCATCAATGAAGCTCCGAAGCAGGCGATGGCCATGGGAGGTATCCTGCGCTGGAAGGATGGCCGCAATATGCCGGACGTGCATGCCACACTTTTCAAGTATGGCGACATCCCGGTCTACATGCGGCTCAACCTTGGGGCGGCGTCTCCAGAGACCTATCGCTTTCAGGGCTCGAAGGGCATTCTGGAATTAACCGAGTCCAGTCTCACCTACACGCCGCAATCCGGCCTTGACACTGAACCCAGCTACTATGCCTCGGGTTTTCCCCGTGCCATGCGGGAAGAATATTTTAAGAAATGGCACCAGGAGCACGATGCTGTGCCGGGCAAGGAACCGGCGCTGGAGGGCACCACCTATCGCAGCGTTTCCTTTGACGAGGAAAAGCCGCATCTTTGGAATTATTTCCAGGCGGTAAAAACGCGCAAGCCGGTCGTGGAGGACGCGGTATTTGGCCATCACGCGGCCCTGGCTTGTCACATGGCGAACCAGTCGTACTTCCGCAAGAGCGCAGTGACGTGGGATGAGGACTCGAAAACGATCAAGAGCTGAAGGGCGGTCGTCAGTCGTCACTCGTCAGTCGTCGTAGCGCGGCGACCACCTCGTCCATTTCATTCTCCTGAAACAAGCGGATGGCCGCGATTCCGGCGGCGCCTGCCTGGACGCAGGCCTCCGCATTTTTCAACGTGACGCCGCCCAGGGCGAGGACTCGAATCTTCTCCTGGCAGGCTTCGCGCAAGGCATCGAGACCGGCGGGATCGGCGCCTGATTTTTCCTTTCCAAAAACGGGGCCGAAGACGGCAAAGTCCGCGCCTTCCTGCGCGGCGCGGACGACCTCGGCTCGCGTGTGACACGAGACGCCGATGGTCGGCTCTTCCGGCGCAGCTCCGACGCGATGCCATATGTCCTTCACATCCGATGGCGATATGTCATTCGAGCGCAGATGAACACCCTGGGCGCCGCTGGCCAGGGCGACATCTGAGCGGGAATTTACGAGAAGAGCAGTTTTCAGTTTCTGGTTCTCGGTTCTCAGACATTGAACCATGGCGCGAGCCAGGGTTTCGAGTTTGCGAGGGGCAAGGTCTTTCTCGCGCAGTTGGATGTAATCGACGCCGCAACGAGCGGCTTGGGCAACGGTCGCAAGCAATCGCGAGCGGCGAGTGGCTTCGTCTCCTGCGAACTGGGAGCGATCGGTGATGTAGTAAAGGAGCAAGGAAGTCAGTCGACCGACGACTGGGCTATGGATTGGTTTTCGCAATCTCCGGCATGGCTTCCGGAGCCTTCGACTGCTGCGGTCCGAGGTGATACTTGGTCAAACCGTCGCGAAGATACTCGAAGCCTTGTTCGGGTGAGTCCGCCATGTGGAACAGGTCGAGGTCAGCCGCAGCGATGGTGCCGGCGTCGATCATGGCATCAAAATTAATCAGACGCTTCCAGTACTCCGTGCCGTAAATGACCACCAGAATTTTCTTGGCCAGCTTTTGCGTCTGGGCCAAAGTTAGGATCTCAAAAAGCTCGTCCAGCGTGCCAAAGCCGCCGGGAAAAATCACCAGCGCCTTGGCCAGATACGCAAACCAGAACTTGCGCATGAAGAAATAGTGAAACTCGAAATTCAGCGCCGGCGTGATATACGGATTCGGGCTTTGCTCAAACGGCAGATTGATGTTCAGGCCAATGGTTTTCCCGCCCGCTTCCTGGGCACCGAGGTTGGCGGCTTCCATGATCCCAGGGCCGCCTCCCGTAGTCACGACGAAGCGCCGGCGGCGGGCTGGGATCTGGACTGCCCATTGGGTGAGCAGGAAAGCCATGCGGCGTGCGTCCTCGTAATAGCGTGCGGTATCTACCAAAGCCAGCGCCTTTTTTCGCTCGCTCTCGGGCTGCACTCCGATTCGTTTTTCCAGTTCCGCGAGATTCCGGCTCGCTTCGGCCTGGCTGTGGAAGCGCGCCGAGCCAAAGAACACCACTGTGTCCTGAATCTGTTCGCGCCGGAAGCGGGAGAGAGGTTCGGTGTACTCTGAGAGCAGGCGAAACGGACGCCCGTCTGGACTGTTCAGGAACGCCGGATTTTCGTATGCCAGCGGCGCCGGCTTGAGTTTGCTGTCACTCATGATGAGATTGTCTTTCTGTTAGTGCTGCTTTTCGTCGTGGAAGTGAACCGCTTCCCAGAATCCGATCCAGATATCGAGCAGACCCAAACCGCTGCACAGGCCACGCACAAAACCGTTGGAAACGAAAGCCCGCAGCCCGGGAGAGCCTAGCAGGAAGTAGTTGTCGGTCCACTCCGGCCGCCACGGCAGGATGACCAGCAGAACTCCCACGGTGGCACAGAAAAAAACGAACAGCAGGATCAGAGCGCGATGCAGCCACAGGCGGAAGCTGGTCTGCGGCAGCGACTCAGGAGGCATTTTGTCGATGGAGGAATCGGGGCTGGCGGTCACGTCGCGCTCCCGCGGGCGACCGGTCGACGTTCCCCGGAGCCTGCTCCCAAGCATAAAAGGAAACCCATGGGGTCATTCTACGACTTCAGAGCTTTGATGCGCTCGGAGACATCGCGGTAATCGATGTTGCTGCCGTAAACCTCCATGAAATAGTTCAGCGCCGTGGTCTTGTTGCCAGCGGATTCATAGGAGGATGCCAGCTCATAGTTCAGGGCCGTGCGGGTTTCTTCGTCAATATTGGGTAATTTGAGGGCGCGCTCGTACCAACGGATGGCCGCCTCGGCGACGCCTTTGTCGAGGAAGCACTGGGCCAGCCAGGTATAAGTCTGCATCAGTTGCGGGAAGTTGTGGCCGCGGTCCACGGCCTGACAGACTTTCTGCAACTCACCAATGGCTTCATCCAGCAGTCCCATTTCGCGGAAAGCCACGCCCAGATTGTAATGGGTCTCGGGGTCTTCCTGGGTGTTGGCCGAATCCTCTTCGAGCTCGTGCTTAAGCTCGCCGAACATGTCTGCCAGATCCACGCTGGCGGCGTTGGCTTGTGGCGTGGCTGGCGCAACTTCGGGAGCGAGCGTCCGCTTCTTGGTCGGCTGATAGGTGAAAGTTGGAGACGCAGCCTCCACGGCCGGGGCCGGAGCCGCGGCAGGAATCATGGCTGGCGCGGCAGCAGCAGCGGCATGTCCGGAGATCGGCGCGATCGGCTCATGTGCAGCTCGAGCTTGTACTTGTGGCGCTGGCGCAGGTGGCAGGGGCGCGGGCGGCAGGAAGCTGTCTCCCAAAGAAGCTTCCAGGTCGGAGACAAACTCCCCCAACACACCTGCGGTCGCCGCTTCCGGCGCAGCCTGGGCATATTCCGCCACGGCCGGCTCGGGTGCCGGTGAAACCGGACGAACCGGCAGTTTGAATTCTTCCGCCACCGCCGGAGTTGGATCGGCTGCGAATTCCCGGTCATCTGAGTGGGTTGACCGGACGGGATAGGCACTCTCGGCTTCCGGCGCGGCTGCAACTTCGTCCGCCTCTTCGACCGAAACCTCTTCCACTGCCTCGGGTTCTTTCGTTCCTGCCTCGGCGGCCTCTATCTCCTGCCATACCGCCGCGAGTTGGACCGCACCGGGCTTCAATTTTTCCAGTTTGGTGAAGACGACGCGAGCCTGATCGGCCATCGAGTGCGCCAGATAAAATCGCAGCTCTTCGATCGTCTCATTGATGGTCTCGGTCCGGGCATGGTCAGCTTCCGCGTTGGGAGCCGCGGTTTCTTCGGCGAACGACGCGGCCTTCGGTTCATCCGAAGTCTGCGTCTCCCATTCGGCGGAGATATCAATTTCACTCTCCTCTGCCACCGGTTCAGGGTGCACCTGGAATTCGCTGGATTCTGGGACCGTTGAAGATGCCGCTTTGTGAAAGAAAAGTCCCGAAGTCGAAGGTTCGGGGATGGAAGCGGGAGCGTCCGCCACCACGGCACTCGCAAGATGATCAAACGCGGGCCGGGCGATGGTCGGTGGGGCGATGGTTGCCGGCGCGAACGGCATGGCCGGCGCAGCCATGGCAGCGCTCGCTGAAACTGTTTTGGCTGAGGTTCGTTCCTCGTACTTCTCGGCCAGATCGCTATAGCGGCTGGCTTCGTCAGGATGGCCAGCGTCGTGATAAAGCTGTTCCAGATTGCGACAGCACACGGCAGCCTCGCCGAAGCGGCCTGCCCGGGTGTGCAACGCCGCCAGACGCTGGTTGAGTCGCAGATCCTGCGGCGCCTTGGGCAAAGCGGACATCAACGGGCCCAGCGCTTTCGCCGGCATGTTGTAAGAGACAAAGAGTTCGGCATCGGTCAATGCCGCCCGCACCGCCAGGGCAACATCATCCGGATAGCGTTGATCGACAAAGGGTGCGGTGGCTTCGAGTTCCTCCACCAGGACTGCGCCTTCTTCGGGAGTAATGAGTCGCGAACCCGATCCCGCTCCGCCCAGCTTGGTCAGAACTTGCTCGTAGTTGCGCGTGTGCAACTGGTTTTGCGGCTCCATCTGAGTAAGTTTCAGATAGTAGTCGCGAGCTTTCTCAAGATTTCCCGCCTGCACGCTGGCGTGCGCGAGCAATTCGTAGAGTTCCGTAATGTGGGTCGTGTCGCCCGCTTTTTGCGAGAGATCGAGCAGGATCTCCAGAGCGGGTACATCTTCGCGCATGTGGCCGATCAGTGAATGCAGGCTTTCGAGTACTTTGCCCGAGTCCGTAGCCACCAGGCGATCGCAATATTGCTGATAAACCTTTAGTACTTCGGTAGACTGTCCCGCGGCCATGAGCGCGTCGGCATAGCCCGTGATTGCGCCGGTGTCGTTGTGGACGGTGCACAGTTTCGCCGCCAGGGTTCCCGCTTCCGGCAGGCGTCCGCTTTGCAGATAGGCTTGCATCAGCGCCCGCAGACCGTCGGGATGGCTGTCGAGATCGGCTACCTTCTCCAGATTCTGGATCGCACCGGCCATGTCGCCGGCGTCGAATGCGTTGCGACCGCGCAGCAGCAGCGCATGGCTGTTGCTCGGATCCAAGGTAAGCATCCGGTTCAGGATTTCTTCAGCCGGGCCCAGTTGGCCTCGCGCCCGCAGGCTGTCGGCTGCGGCAGCGAAAAGCTGCCATGCTTCTGTTTTCTTATTGAGCCGGACGTAGACTTCGGCCAAGCGAGTCCGCATGGCGACGTTTTCCGGATCCATTTCCAGTGTCTTTTGGAAAATCCGTACCGCTTGTTCCAGTTCGCCGGAGCGCAGAAATTCTTCCGCGACTTGCAAATATTGCGCCCGGGCATCGTTAAAGAGTCCCTGTTGGGTGTAAAGCTCGGCCAGCCGCAGCACGCTCTCCAAGGTGGGTTTCAGCTTGGTGAGCTTCTTGTACATGGCGATGGCTTTGACGGTGAAGCCCTGAGCAGCGTAGGCGTCGCCAACGCTCTTGAAAGATTCGACGGCCTTGTCGGCCTGTCCAAGACGGGCGTAGAGGTCTCCAATGGTGTTGGAGACGGTGAGTTCCTTAGGGTCGGCTTTGAGAACTTTTTCGTACTCAGCAATGGCATTGGGCAGCTTGCCCTGCTGGACGAATTTCTCCGCAGCACTGAGAGCCTTCTGTTTGTTGAAGCCAAAACCGAACGCCATAAGATTGCTGACTCCAGCTCCCGGTTTATTTCCCGCCAGAAAACATCTTCCGTGAGAAGGTTCACCGACGGGTTGGCCATCCGACCGGCCATGTCTGCCGATCATACGAGGGATGGTCTTTCGGACAAGGGTCATTGTAAGACGTGTTACCGAGAATCGTATGGTTACTAAGGGTTACCGAAAGGGAGTGTACGACCGAGTTACGTCGGGAACCACGCTGGATAACGGGAAGGCGCGCTAATAAATGGAGGACAGGAGCTTTCTACTGCACCGGTTTCCTAAGGCGTCACTACTGCTTAAGGTTAGGTTCTTGTAAGATTGCGGCCAGCATGTTCCAGCGTCCCGGGGGGGCGCGCTGGGCTGGGGAAACCTCGCTTCGTTAATATTCGCCGCGTTCCTGCCAGGAACTAAAGAAGATGTTTCGGGCCCATTTATTCTTTACCCCCTTGCGGCCATGAGGGAGGACTATGGGCAGGTGGCTGACGTGGGTATCGCACACCCGTCTTACCGGATGGGCATGCTCGCAGTGCGGCTGGACTTTTCCCGTACCGGCGATGCTGACCGACAAGGAGGCCAAGAGCGCCTATGACCGGCTGGCTGCGAACAAATTTCAGGAGCACGATTGCGCTCTACACGGCGAACCAGCCGTGCTTGCCGACTCTGAAAGTTTCGCGGCGCGGGCCCGCAAGTTAGTGACTCGAGGATTCAAGCCGAAGGACGCCGCCCAGATCACCCTGCAGGAAATCACCTTCGAGAATCGAAACGATCCCAGTGCCGCCAAAAAGGCTGAAGTTGACGCGGAGGATTTCCTTCGCCGCGTGAAGGATGGGCTGATCTGAGCTGACGTGCGAATCGGTGCGTTGCCCGGCATAACCGATTTCGACTATTGGCACTCCTGAGATTTTCGATATAGCCTCAACAAGGAAAATAATTTCTGCATGACATGGATCCGCACCATTCCGCTCTCTGAAGGAGACGAGAAGCTGCGCCAGGCGATGGAAGGCCAAAGATCTCTTTACCCCAAGGAATATGCGACTCCGGTCCATCCCACAGAAGGTGGTGGTTCGTCGATTACCGAATCCCACAGCCTCATTCCGGAAGCTCTCTATCACGCCTTCGCCACCTTCGGCGTGCTCATGTCTCCCGACCTGCCGCTTTCCCGGCGGCAGCACGAGATGATCACTACCGTGGTTTCAGTGACTAACCGGTGCGTTTATTGAATCGACTCCCACGCAGAGTTTCTGCGTCGCGTTACATTGGACAAGAACCTGGTCGACGCGCTGGAGAAGGACTACACCACCGCCCCCATCACTGCGCAGGAACGGGTGATGCTCGATTACGTGGTGAAAATCACCAAGGACGCGACCAAGGTCTGGAAAGATGACCATGAGCGTCTGCGGGCCGCCGGTTTCGACGATAGGGCGATCCTGCAGATTACATTGATCGCCGCTTGGTTCAACTACATCAACCGTGTCGCCGACTCGCTGGGCGTGGGACGGGAATAGGTTTCCGTTTCTTCGGTAAGCAAAATCCCGTAAGTTGTCATCCTGAGCGGAGTGGTCACTTCGCGTAGCGAAGCGCCCACGCAGTCGAAGGACCCCTACAAGCTGCACACTGTTGTAGAACAACGCCCCAACTTCCGCCAAGATTATAGGGGTCCTTCGACTCCATCAGCCCATCCGCAAGCGGATGGGCTGATTGCGCTCAGGATGACACCGCTTCAGGATGACACTGCTGCGGCTATTGTCTCTTTGCCGGCTCCGCCCGCGGCGGGAACCCGCTGCTGCCACCCAGCAGCAGATCAGCGGAGTTCTCATGGTCGGCGATCCACTCCCATACTCGCCGTCCATTGGAATCCAGCGAACATCTGGCCTCGGTGTAGTCGGACAGACGGTTCAGCACGGTCGTTACCGAGGCAATGGGGTCTTTATGTCGTTCCATCACCTCGGGGAACCGCTGTTGCAGCGCCTGGCAAACTAGCCGGGCCCCGAGTGGTTTTTTGGCTTCCATCAAGACCACCCGGCATGCTCGCGTAAAACCGGGTTGCCGGCTGGCGGTTTTGCGATCGAGGAAGGTGAGCAGTTGCTCACTGAGCACGCCGTCACCGAAGATATTCGCCAACCCGGCCAAGGTCTGTTTGATGGTGCCGATTCGCTTCATGAGCTCGGCCCGCCGCCCGAGTAACTGATGAAGCTCTTGTTCCGCAGAGCGAATGACCTCCTGAACGTGCGGGTCACCCGCTTGCGGTTTTCCGTTGATTCCGTTCATTCCGGTATTCATCGAGCCCTCACTTTGTGATCGCGATGATCAGGTGCCTATTGTGGATTGCCCGCCTCGGCAGTTTGAACGCGTCCCGAGTGCTTGCGGACCGCAAGATTGACTGATCTTAGCCGGAGGATTTCTTGGCCAGTGGAATCGCCTTGCCGCCAAACCTGGGTCAATACATGCTGGCCCCCTTCGCTCTCGAACCGTAATTTGGGTTGAGCCGGTTGGTTCAGCCCCTGGACCGATTGCGTCAATACATTGACCACGACGCGGCCCTCGGCGTCGCGCAGCTCCAGCACCACCGGCCCAACCAGCGCCACGGTGTAGTGCCCGGCAGGAAAACTCTGGTTGCCTACGACGAAATCGAACGGAATGTTGGCCTTGATGATGTGCTCTGTGGTTTGCGCCAGCACAGTGGAACCCAGCATCACGGCACTCAGAAGAAGTGAAGCAAATACGCGTCCAACCTGGCTCTTCATAACAACCTCCCCTTGTTTGTCTACCCGTGTTCGATTGCGACTCTTGCGGACTTGTCGAGGATCAGAAACGGAGTCTGTCGCGAAGGTGGAATCGTCGCTATCCGCTTCTTGTCCTCAAATCCGATTTCCTGCGAACTGAGGGTTGGACGATATTTTCGATCCATGAGATTGATTGTTTGTTTTCATCCAATCAATGAACTACACTCATGTGAATATGAGTCCGAAACTGGAAGTTCGCCACCTCAAGCTGTTGGTGACCGTAGCCGAAGAGGGCAGCGTTACCGAAGCGGGCAAACGCCTTCACCTTACGCAGTCCGCGCTAAGTCATCAGTTGCGCGATGCCGAAGAGAAGTTGGGCACCGCGCTGTTTTTGCGGCTGGGAAGAAAGATGGTGCTGACTCCCGCCGGCGAACGCCTGATTGCATGTGCGCGACGGGTATTGAGCGAACTCAGCGACACGGAGGGTCAGATCGAGGGGTTGAACGGAGGCGCCAGGGGCGAAATCCGCTTGAGCACGGAATGCTACACCTGCTATCACTGGCTGCCGCCCGTGCTGCACAAATTTCACGGCAAGTTTTCGAAAGTGGAAGTGAATATCGTCGCCAGCGCGACTTCAAATCCGGGGGCAGCGCTGCTCGAGGGCAAGCTGGACGTCGCGATCGTGAGTTCTCCTCCGAAGAACAAAAGCCTCCAGGTGACTCCGATGTTCGAAGATGAGCTGGTCCTGGTGATGTCCCCGAAGCACCGGCTGACCACGGCCAGCCAGGTGCGGCCCAGGGATTTGGAAACGGAAACGGTTCTCATCTATCCTCCGCGAGAGGAGAGCACGCTGATCAACCAACTACTGAGGCCCGCTGGGGTGGAGGCGCAGCGGGTGATCGAAGTTCCGCTCACGGAAGCGATCGTCGAGTTGGCGGGCGCGGGGACCGGGATCGGTTTTCTGGCTCGCTGGGCGGTGGCGCCGGCTGTCGAAGCGGGCAAAGTTGCCATCCGGCCTCTGGGTGGCCGCGGATTTCGGCGGCAATGGTACGCAGTCACGCTGCGCAGTCAGCCCGCGCCGCAATTTCTCACTGAGTTCCTGAATCTGCTATCCAACTTCTGTCCAAAGAACGCGCGGCGCATGTCGGCGTAACACAGTAACAGCTCGTAAAGCGATACCATCCTAAGCATGGAGCACCGCTCCGTTGTCGAGTACCTGGACAACTTTTTGCGCCGTGGACGCGAGTGTGCCTACATGCAACGCCGCGGATACCGCGCGGAGCGCTGGAGCTACCTGCAAGTTGCGGAGACCGCGTTTCAGTTCGCTCGCGCACTGGAACAGCGTGGCATCGGTAAAGGCGACCGTGTTCTCCTATGGGGCCCGAACTCGGCGCAATGGGTGGCAGTGTTCTTTGGTTGCGCGCTGCGCGGCGTAGTCGTGGTTCCAATTGGCGAGGCGGGCGCTTCCGATTTCATGCAGCGCGTGTATCAGCAAGTGGATGGGAGGCTGCTGGTTTGCTCACGTGAACATGCACTGAAAGATTCGCTTCCAACTCTGATCCTGGAAGAGTTGACGCAGACATTATCGGCTCACGTTTCCGCCCGCTACGACGCCGAGGCGATCGGACCGGCGGACATTCTGGAAATTGTTTTTACTTCCGGGACCACCGCCGAACCGAAAGGCGTAGTGATCACGCACGGCAACGTATTGGGTAACATCGCGCCGCTGGAAACCGAAATCCAGAAATATCTGAAGTACGAACGCCTGGTTCATCCCGTTCGCTTCCTGAACCTGCTTCCCTTGAGCCACGTCTTTGGACAATTTCTGGGAATATTTCTGCCCCATCTCCTGGGCGGTATCGTGATTTTTCAGGATTCGCTAAATCCCGGTGAAGTCATTCGCACCATTCGGCGCGAGCGAGTGTCGGTGCTGGTCGCAGTGCCCCGCATGCTGCAATCGCTGAAGGAGAAGGTTGAACGCGACCTGGAGGATGAAGGCCGGCTCCAAGATTTTCAGCGGCGGCTCCGGACCTCCGAGGGCAAACACTTCCTGCATCGCTGGTGGATCTTTCGGCGCGTGCATCGCCGGTTTGGCTGGAAATTCTGGGCATTCATTTCCGGCGGAGCTGCGCTCGACCGCGTAACCGAGGAATTCTGGGAACGGCTGGGATACGCCGCCATCCAGGGCTATGGGCTGACGGAGACGACTTCCATCGTGAGCGTGAATCATCCCTTTCGTCTGGGCAAAGGTTCGATCGGGAAGGTACTGGCCGATCGTGAAGTCAAGTTAGCGCCCGACGGCGAAATCCTGGTTCGAGGGAGCGGCGTAGCCGCCGGGTACTGGACGGGACACGAACTGCGACCGCTGACGGCGGACCAAGGCTGGTACGGAACCGGGGACATCGGCGCGCTCGACGCCGAAGGCAACCTCTATTTCAAAGGGCGCAAGAAGGATGTGATCGTCACGCCGGCCGGGATGAATGTTTATCCCGAGGATCTGGAGGCTGCGCTGCGCCGCCAACCAGAGGTGAAGGACTGTGTGGTAATCGCGCTGCCGCGAGAGGGAAATGCCGAACCCTGCGCGGTGTTGATCATGCGCGATCGAAATATCGATCCTGCGCTGGTTGTGGAGCACGCGAACCAAACGTTGGCGGAGTATCAGCGCATGCGGCAGTGGTTGGTGTGGCCGGAAGAGGATTTTCCGCGAACTTCGACGCAAAAGCCGCGAATCAGCGCCATCGTTCCGGTCGTTCAGGCGCAATTGAGCGCGACTCCTGGTGGCTCACTCGCACCGAGCCCATTGGCGGGATTGATTGCGCGCGTGAAAGGCAAATCTGCCGCGGCGTTGGATCAACAATCAAATCTTGACGCTGATTTGAATTTGAGTTCACTGGATCGGGTGGAACTGCTGGGCGCGCTCGAAGACCGCTATCAGGTGGATCTCAGCGAAACCCGGTTCGCTGCGTTGAAGACGGTTGGCGACCTGGAAAGCATGTTGCAAGGCAAACTTCCGCCGCGGACGCCCTATCATTACCCCGCATGGGTGCAGCATTGGCCCGTCACCTGGGTGCGGCTGATCACTCACTACCTGCTCTTGCGCCCGGCGGTATTCCTGCTGGGTCGGCCGCGCGCCACCGGGCGCGAAAAATTAAGCGAGCTTCGCGGGCCCGTGCTGGTGGTTTGCAATCACATCGATGATGTGGACATTGGCTTTGTGCAGACCGCGCTGCCTGCCCGCTTCCGCCATCGCCTGGCCACGGCCACGGGAGGCGAGGCGCTCGAAGCTCTGCGCACTCCGCCGCCCGGCCGAGGATTCTTGCGCGCAGCCTACGACCGCATGAAATGGATTTTGGGAGTCTCCTTGCTGAACCTGTTTCCCTTGCCGCGTGAAGCTGGCTTCCGCGAGAGTTTTGCTTTCGCCGGAGAATCCGTGGACCGCGGTTACAGCATCCTGGTTTTTCCCGAAGGCCGCCACACTATGGACGGCAAGATCGCGCCATTTCGCGCTGGCGTGGGACTGCTGGCGAAGAATCTGGCAATACCGGTCGTTCCCATGCGGATCGATGGGCTCTTTGATTTGAAGAAAGCGAAGAAAAAGTTCGCGCGCCCGGGAAACATCAAAGTGAAAATTGGAGCTCCGCTCCGCTTCTCTCCGGACGACGAACCGGAGCGGATCGTCGCCGAATTACAGAAAGCTGTGGAAAGTTTGTAAAAGTCTAGGCTCCAGAGCGTGCGGCCGACTTTGTTGATTGATCTTGTTACCTTGAGGACAAACCCGCACAACAGCCGCCGCATCGAAGTTTGGGCGTGTACTATTTTTTAAGGGGCTGAGTTTCTTTTGGTTTTAACGAAAAAAAGTCCCTCCCCCGAAACAACGATAAATCCACCGGAGGTTGCAATCTCATGCGTTTCGAAATGAATCAGTTATCCCGAGTGGCGACAGCGTTCATTCTTGCCGCGGTTTGCGCTCTTCCCCAGAACCTGTTGGCGGAAGGGAACGCGCACGTAGTGAGTCCTTCGGACCTGCAGCAGGCGGCGGTGCAGGCCTCGACGGTGCGGCAGCAAAATGTGGAGCAGGTCCGTCAATTCTTCTCCTCGCAGAAAGCCGAGAAGGCTTTGCGCTCGGCGCACATGAACCCGGAGCAGGTGAAAGCCGCCGTCTCGACTCTAGACGATGCCGAATTGGCTCAGTTGGCGACGCGAGTGAACAAGGCGCAGGCTGATTTCGCGGCGGGCACGCTCAGCGATCGTGATCTGATCATTATTCTTGTAGCGGTGGCGATCCTCATTCTGATCATCGTTGCGGTCCGGTAAGGCGGCAGGATGTTCGATCGCGCGGTCGGGATTGCGCTCGCTTGCTTTGGGCTCTGCGGCGTGCTGCTCGCCGCAGACCATCCCGGGGTGTGGCTTGATGTCCCATTCGTAAAGCAAGAGAGAGACGGCTGCGGCGCGGCCAGTATTGCCATGGTGATGCAATATTGGCAGGCCCAGCAAGGCCAGCAGCCGAGCGGCTCTTCCGACGCCGTCCAGATCCAGCGCACGTTGTATCAGCCCAAAGCGCACGGCATCTACGCTTCCGACATGGAGCGCTACTTTCAGGAGAACGGCTTCCGCACGTTTACAATTCGCGGAGAGTGGGAAGATCTCAAACAACATCTCGACAAAGGAAGACCGCTTATAGTCGCACTGAAGCCCAGCTTCGGCGGTGCCTTGCACTATGTAGTCGTGACCGGACAGGATCCAGAGATGGTCATGGTCAACGATCCGGCCCAACGCAAGCTGCTGCAAGAAGACCGGTCAAACTTCGAACGGGAATGGAGCGCCGCGGGAAGGTGGACGCTGCTCGCACTGCCTCAAGAGCAGCCTCGCTGATCGCGATCGTTTTCTTTGCGTTTTTTTCGTCCTTCGTTAACCTTGCGTGGGCCCAAGCGCCGGCCGACCCTGTCGTCTCCCGCTTGACTCAGCTTTCTAACCAGCAGCGCTGGCAGGAGATTGTCGCTCTCGTCGAAGCGGTGCCGCATCCTTCCGCCGAACTCGATTTTTATTACGGGACCGCTCTTGCCCAGTTGGGTCGCTGGGACGATGCGCAGCAGGCGTTTGCAGCCGGAGCGCGGCTCCAGCCGCGTGACAAGCGCTTTCTCCTGGAACTGGCCGGGGTGGCATTCAGGAAGAAACAGTATTCAATCGCGGTTCACTATCTGCGACAGGCGCTGCGTCTCGATCCTAGCGATTCTTACGGCAACGATTTCCTTGGCACGGTTTATTTTCTTCAAGGAAATACGGAAGCCGCGTTGAAGTATTGGAACCGCGCAGGCAAGCCGCAAATTGCAGAGGTGCGAAGCCAGCCAGTGCCAGAAATAAAGGCCGCGCTGCTCGATCGGACGCTGGCCTTTTCGCCGGCCGGCACTTTGCTCTTGCCGGAGTGGCTGACCACCAATGTTCGCGTGCGCGGGCTGGAAATATTTCCACGCTACCAATTCGACCTGCAGGCCCGGCGCGACGGCAAGTTTGACGTCCTCTTCCGCAACCGCGAGCGCGATGGGTGGGGCCAGGGCAAGCTGGAGAAATTATTTCTGCTGCTGCGGGGCTTGCCGTTTCAGAGCGTCACTCCAGAGTTTTACAACCTGCGCGACCAGGCCATCAACGTCGTCTCCATGTATCGCTGGGATGCGCAGAAGCGCCGGATCACCGCGCAACTCTCTAGTCCTTTCCACGCAAATCCAAAATACCGCTACCGGCTTATGGCTGATTTGCGCGGCGAGAACTGGGACATCAGGAAGTCGTTCCAGGGGCCGGCACCATTGTTAGGAAGCTTCAACCTGCGGCGAGAGGCGATCGCGGCGGATTTCGCGGCCATGGAAAGCGGACGCTGGCGGTGGTCGGCTGGGGCAGAACTCTCTCACCGCGATTTCCGCAGTGTGATTCCGGGTACCGCGCTGACCCCAACACTCCTGGCCAAGGGATACCAACTCAAGCAAATTACGCAGGTGGATGACTCCCTCTGGCGCGTGCCGGAACGGCGACTGACTCTGGACGGTGGAGCGTCCTCGCAGGCGGGACGCCTCTGGTCGCAGCCGTCGCAGTCTTTCGAGAAGCTGCAAGGCTCGCTGCGCCTTCATTGGCTTCCACAATCGCAGGGCGATGATTATGAATTTCAGCAACAGATTCGCGCGGGCAAAACATTCGGGGACGTTCCATTCGATGAACTCTTCATCCTCGGCCTGGAGCGCGACAACGATCTGGAAATGCGAGCGCATATCGGGACCCGCGACGGCAAGAAGGGCAGCGCGCCTCTGGGGCGGAATTATTTTCTGTCCAATTCAGAAGCGGACAAGAACGTCTATCGCAATGGAATCTTTACCGTGAAGCTGGGGCCATTCCTCGATACCGGCAAAATTACGGATTCGTCGAACGCGCTGGGCTCGCAGAAATGGCTCTGGGACTTGGGGGCGCAGGCGAAATTGCGTATCTTTGGAGTCGGAATAGCCTTTTCTTACGGCAAAGACCTGCGGTCGGGGAATAATGCCTTTTATGTTTCCATGCGGTAGCAGCACAACTTGCTGAAGGGATAGCGTTATAATGAAGCGCCATGAAAACCACTGGTTTATTTTCTGTTGCCATCGCATTAGCCCTTATCCCATCCCTCGCCACCGCCGCCAGTACCACGGTCGAACTGAAAAACGCGCAGGGCAAAAGCGTGGGAACGGCAGTGCTATCGAGCAAGGGCGCCTCTTCGGGGGTGTCCATCAAGGCGAGTCTGCATGACCTGCCGCCCGGAGTGCACGCCTTTCACTTCCACCAGAAGGCGCAATGCGATCCACCGGATTTCAAGTCGGCTGGGCCACACTTCAATCCTGACGGAAAGAAGCATGGCCTGGAAAATCCCGAAGGCCACCACGCCGGCGACATGAATAATTTCACCGTGAATGCCAAAGGCCGGGCAAAATTCAAGGTGGTGAACAAGGACGTAACCCTCGGCGACGACAGTCATTCCCTGTTCAGTAACGGCGGCACGGCGCTCATGATCCATGCTAAGGCGGATGACATGAAGACCGATCCAGCTGGAAACGCGGGCGACCGCATCGCCTGCGGTGTAATCACGAAATAGGCGGATAGCACAGTTTGAACAGGTTATGCACAGTTTGTGGTGATAAAGATACAGGGAAAACCCGATAGACCCTGTATTTTTGCCCTAGTAGAGTTTTCAGTCGTAGTTTCCCTCCACTCTCCATTGCCCGCTGAGCAAATCCCGAACCAGGCGATAGAGCGTGATTCCGGTCGTTTCCTGTAAAGCAATATCCCATTCATCGCGGGCCCACCCTTCCTGCTCCCACCAGTCCCCCGAAGTGCGCCAGGGACCGGCGGCCCATAGAATTTCCCCACAAATCTCCTTGCGTTTGGGACAAACGATGCGCGCCGGCCGGCCTTCCTGCAGGGTTACTGCGGCATGTAACGGTGGACGGAAGATTCGCATGGCGGTGACCACGGCTTCGTTCTTTTTCCTGGATTCCTCGGGCTGGTTATCCCGCGATGTCTTTGCCTTGCGAGCCGTCTGTTCCTCCAACTGAGGAGCAAAGTGCCCCATGCGAAATGCTTCTGGACGATGAGTGTCCAGCAGTTGCAACGATCCCACTTTATTCTCGCCCACAATTCCCGCAATCCTCGCCAATGTGAGTTCAAGTTTTTCCGGCTCCGGGGAAGGAGGCAGGAACAATCCACTCTGCGCCGCACGCGGCTTTACAGGCTCCGCCGACAAATGAATCTTCACGATGGGAGCGCCGGGTGGGTGAGCATTCAAATCAAGTTGCAGCAGCTTGAGGAAAACTTTGGGATCCAGCAGGGGGACGGGCAGGCGCAGGCTGCGGTGGAAATTTTGTCGCGCATGCGTTCGAACCGGAGGTGCGGCGGCACCCGTCTCTGCCTGGTCTGAGGCGCCACACTCCAGGGTCAGCTCCAAATTTAACTCCTGCGTGGCTAAAGCTCGCGCACCCAGGCGGGCGCATATCTGGTCCAGCAGGCGGGCCAGTAGAAACGCCAGCGGCTCGAGCAGTACCAGGGGATACTCCAGCTCGATCGCCTCTTCAAAAACCAGTGGCGGCTCGGCTGAAACCAGCGACCGCGAACTGCAGCCACGCGCCAGCTGTTGCAGACGAATACCTTCCTGCCCCAGGCGCTCGCTTAAAGCGATTTCAGGCAAAGCCGCCAAAGCGCGAAAATTTCGAATGCCCCAGCGCTCCAACACTTCCAGGTTTTGGAGATCGCAATTCCCGTTAAACAGCACCTCCAGGGGAAGATTGCCCAACTGCTCGGCTTCTCTTCCTTCGGGAATCACGATCACCCCGGAAAATCCGCGAGCGGCGAGCGCGGCCGTATCTGGATTCGAAGCCACGGCAACGTTGGCTTTAAGGCCGAGATCGGAAGCGCGGCGTCCAATAGCTCGTGCAATTTTCGGCAGTGGACCGAAAAGCGGCTCCATGCCGGCCAGATCTAACAGAACGATGTCCCAGCCCGCATCTTCCACTCGCGGCGAGAAGGACTGGGCGCAATCCAGCAAGGCAGCATGGGCGGCGGCCTCCTGTAATAAGGAGCGCGGACGCAGCCCAACATCCGAGCAAGCCTCCACCTGAAGTTTCGTCATCCCCGTCGAAATCCCAACCTGGCGGGCCTTTTCATTTAAAGCAAAAACCGTTTGCAGGGGCGCTTTGCCTTCGAGCACAGCCAGGGCGTGCGCGCGTAAATCGGGCTCGGCCCGCAGCAGTGCCTCCACTGGAAAGTCAGGAACGAAGATGCAGGCGAAAGCAGTCATTGGTAATTAGTCGTCAGTCTTCGGTCGTCAGTCGTCAGAGCGTAGCGCCGGCTGTCGCGAGGGCGTCTCGCCCTCGCTGCAGAGGGAAACGTGCGAGTGCTGGCGAAAGGAATTCCACGGCTACGCAATCCGCACCGCTTTTGTCGCGAACGCCGCGGTACTGGATTGCGCCGGTTTCCGCTGCATGCGCGAACGCAGCAGCTCTCCTTCCACCTGCAGCCCATCAAAAAGTTGCGCGTGCGCCGGTCCTTCTTTGGCCGAAAGCTGATAGCAGAGAGCTGAGGACTTTTCTCCCTGTAACCTGATCAGTAAAGAAGCACAAGTTTGCGCGCAGGGCACCTGGGCTACGACCAGAAGCACGGTCGCGGTGGGCTCCACGGCACGTTGAAAGCGAAACCATGAAGCCAGCGGAATCCGCCGCGCCGCTGCGTCTGGCACGTCGCCCAGATCGATCGCCACCAGGCCAAATCCTCCGCTCTGCAGAAGCAAATCAGTGACTCGCAGAGCCTGTTCGAGCCGGCCGTCGAACTTCGGACCGCGGGCGTCTGACGTCTGACCTCGAACGTTAGACTTTGAGGTCGGAGGCCTGAGGTCCGAAGTCCGAGGTCTGAAGTCCGAGGTCCGTGTACAACGTATCCACAGCAATCTTTCCAACTCGACTCCGGTTGCCGCAGCCGAGACGGCATCGAGCGCGTCCGTGGTATCGACCAGGGCACAGACCTCCTGCCGCCGGGTCGCCGCAGCCAGCGCGGACAGCAGCACGCTGGTGCGTCCGGAAGAGGCAGGCCCGCAAATTTCGCTCAGACATCCCCGCGGCAGCCCGCCGGCCAGTTCATCGATCTCGCGAATTCCGCTGGAGATCATCTCCGGCGTAGGCCGCGCCTCAAGCCGTGACGCCGCGGTCACACCCGCCAGCTTGGGTAACGCCGCCAGGCGCTGTAAAACCAGCGCCGGTTCCTTTCTGGAAGCAAAGACAACAGGTCCGCCCGTGGGGACGGAAAAAGCCAATGAAGACATGAGGACCTCTAAATTTTCAGGGAACGCCGAGGCGGCTGGCCGAGGCTGCGAATGTGCATATTCGCTTTTTATTCGCTATCGATATTTAGCTCTCGGAGGGAAGGATTGTCAATACGATTTTTCTGGTGAGAGAAAAGCTGTGTTCGCATGCATTGCAATCACCCTTCAGATGACTGCCAAGCATCCCCGTCTGATTGCTTTGTTATAATGACTGCTCTCCGGAGGCGCTATCGTCTAGGGGTTAGGACGGAAGATTCTCAATCTTCAAACACGGGTTCGATTCCCGTTAGCGCTACCAAACCTTTTTGCTATCACTCAATATTTCCAGTTATTTGCAAGCAATCTCTGCCCCCACATGCCTGCCGGCCTTCCTGTGAGCAATATCGCACAGAATGAAACTGGTTGCGCTGTTAGCGTTGTTCCCAATCTCAGGGGGTTCTATGAACACATTTCGCATTCTAGTCGCTGACGACCATCCGGTAGTCCGATTTGGTCTGTGCTCACTACTTGGATCTCACTTAGGTTGGGAAGTTTGCGGAGAGGCGGTTGATGGACGGGCCGCAGTAGAAATGTGTAAACAATTGAAACCAGACCTTCTCATTCTGGACATTTGCATGCCAAGACTAAATGGCATCGATGCCGCACGGCAGATTCTAGGAGATGATCCAGCCCAAAGAATTTTAGTTCTGACTGACGTTAACTCCGAGGACGTTGTCCGAGACTGCTTGGAGCTGGGGGTTCGGGGGTGGATATTTAAGTGCGATCAAATCGATGACCTGGTGAAAGCCGTGGAGTTATTGGAACGACACAAGTCGGCCTTTTGTCCTCCTGTTTCAAATCTAATTCTCGACGGATACTTGCAGGCGCATCAGCCCCGGCAAACGACACGCCTGGCACAAAAACTGTCGCCTCGGGAGCGGGAAGTTGTACAGCTTCTGAGTGAAGGCAGGACTACGAAGGAAGTCGCCTCAGCGTTGAACGTATCCGCGAAAACCGTTGAAACCCACCGAAGCAATATGATGCGCAAGCTGAAGATTCATTCCGTCGCCGAGCTCGTTCTATACGCGGTGAGGAACGAAATCATACACGTCCCTCCGGCACCTGTGCTGTCGTTCCCCGATGGAAGTCGAACATCACGGTTGAGGGACTTAAACTGAGCCCTGACGTATTCAAATCTCGCCGGGATCAGCGAATAAGTAAGGGTTTCTTATCCGGAAATAGTGGCAAACATCTTCCACTGGGGCGAAGTAGGTTCCACTCCATGGCTGTAATCCGCTGCTGTGATTGGACTTAGCGATGGCATCTCCCTTGCAACCATAGGCTTTGCGGAGGCCGTTTCTGTGAAGATTTCGGTTGCAGGCATTATCCTGGCGCTGGCGGGCTCATTGGTATGCAGCGCCTGCGGTGGAGGCAGCATGTCGGCTACTCCGGCACACGCAGCTTCTACGACTTCCACCGGATCGGATCCGATGACGGTTACGTTCTCGGCGCACGGCGGGTATTCCTGTACAACCATCTCCAACACCGATGATTTCTGCCCGGGCGAAGAGTTCGACAAGCTGGCAGTCGTTCCAGGGAAAAGCAGCGGCATAACTATTACGCGGATCACGTTTCTGTACACCGTCGGTGACCCGATGTTGAATGCCGAAAACTATCCTCCCGGACCGCAACCGCAGGTGGCATTAGCGTGTACGACTCCGCCCTCGGTCAGTATCGGAGCGCCAGGCAACGCCACGTACAGCTTGAATCTGAAATCGGGTGGCAGCGCGAACTATCCTGGGGACCCGAACCCGGCGTTCAACGATAGCGGGCCCATCGCCATACATCTGACCAGCCCAGCCGATGTGTATTACGGTTACGGAAATCCACTGGACACGGTTAATCCACCCAACTATGGCTGCTGGTACGGCGAGAAAGATGGCGCGGTTCAGGGCACTCTCACGGTCCAGTACACCACCCCTTAAGCGCTCCGTCCGCCGCGCATATCGAGTAATTCCTCCACGACCGCGCACCCTTTCCGATTGAAGCGTCACCCTGTGCCAGGTAGGCAAAGAACTGCCATCTGTTTGCGCCCGCGGCCGATAAATTACTCTTTTCTTGGGGTTTGCCGTTTCAAGTTGCAGGTTTGTGAACAATAGCGGATTTCCGCTGGCCGGAAGGTGGGTAGTGTCTTTCCCCGAGGAAAGAATCGTGCAACAACAAATCCCTTTTTGTGCAAATCTCTTCACATTCTTTCCCTCCGGGCGTGCAGGTTTGTGATTCCATAACGCCCTTGCTTTGGCAGGCGGCGTGCACTAACTATGATCTCCAACGCTCTCTTTTCCTCCCCCTGAGCTTGAATCATCAGTTTTACATTGAGGAAGCACTTG
This sequence comes from Terriglobia bacterium, assembly GCA_963822555.1. GTDB lineage: Bacteria > Acidobacteriota > Terriglobia > Terriglobales > Acidobacteriaceae > JAIQFF01. Next base: position 105,913 of record CAWGHY010000001.1, on the reverse strand, counting down.
AAAGATTCCAGCGTCAGTGTGGTTCGACATCGTCACCGCCGGCCGAGTCGAAAGAAAGCCGCGACCAAGTTCCTGGTGGTGTTGCTGTTTGCGGCGACGGCCGCGATAACCTGGCGGTTCGCCCGGCAACAGCCGCCCACGCACCTGTCCTACGCGCCGGCGGGAATCAATCGCATTCAGTTGAACGAGCCGGACTCGTCGAAAGCGGCGGGTGCATATTCTGCTTTCATCAACTCGCGTCCCGCCCGCCCGGCGTACCTGTATTCGGTGGTTCCCGGCGGAGTGGCGAGTCCAGAAGAACTGCGCCAGGCAATGGACCACGATCCAGTGGTGGCGCAACAATTCGCAGGTTTTGATTTTTCCCGCGCGCACCTGATACAGGTTTCCGAGAAGCAGTCGATGCATGTCGCGTATCGCATGGGCGACAAGGTTTACTGGACGCGAAAGAAAGTGGCGTTGCATCCCGGCGAGACGCTTATCAGCGATGGAAAAATTGTGGCGCGCACCCGCTGCGGAAATCGTATTGCCATGATCCCGCTCGGTCCGCCGGCGATCACAGAACCCGCCGATGCAGATCTCAATCAGCCGCTTTTCTCTACCGACATGATCACTCCTGGAGTGGAACCGCAGCCCGAGACGTATGCCGCGGTAATTCCAATGGCCACGCCGGTCGGCGCGAATGCGCTGCAGCCCACCCGAGCCAATCGGATGATCCCGTTCTTCTTCCTGCCGCTTTTCGGAGTACCCGGCGGCGGTGGTAGTTCGCCCCACATACCGCTGGCGGTAACCCCTGAGCCTGGCACGCTGCTGCTGTTTTCGAGTGGACTGGCTGGAATGCTTTGGATGTTGCGCATATCGGGGCGTAAACGCTAGATGGAAAGTCTCGCCGGGTCCAGGCCCAGTTTCCCTAAACGCGGAGTCTTGTACGCTCAAGCCGGAATCCTTCTGCTTTTGGCCACGTGGTTGTTCGGTCCGTTTGCCCTGCGCATGGCAAGTCAGTGGTGGCAGGATCCGAACTACACCCACGGTTTCTTTGTGCCGGTGTTCTCGATGTTCCTGCTGTGGGAGCGGCGCGCGAAGCTGGCGGCAATTCGAGTTAAACCCGCCTGGTCGGGTTTGATTATTCTGCTTGTTGCCCTGATCGCCCTGGTACAGGGCACGCTTGAATCGGGATTCTTCCTCTACCGCGTATCGGTCCTGCTTTTTATCGCCGGCATGGTGGTCTTTCTCGCGGGATGGAAACATCTCGCGGCAATCTCCTTTCCGCTGGCATTTCTGGTGTTGATGACTCCGTCCTCCACCTTGATGCAGCAGCTTACCTTCCCGCTTCAGATCATCGCGTCCAAGATCGCGACCTTCCTGCTCATGGTGGCCGGAATACCCGCCATCCGCGAAGGCAACATCATTCTTTTACCCAGCGCGCAACTGGAAGTGGCCGAAGCTTGCAGCGGCATACGCTCGCTGTTCGCACTGCTCACCTTGACCATTGTTTACGGGTATCTGGCGGAGACGAAAAACGGAGTACGAGTGATGCTGGCGGTAATGGCGGTTCCAATCTCGGTTTTCGCCAACGCCCTGCGTATCGCTTTCACCGGCGTGGTGGTGGAGCATTGGGGTGTGGAACGGGCCGAGGGGCTAATTCACTCGCTTTCGGGATGGCTTGTCTTCGTTGCTTCCCTGGCTCTGATTTTCCTGCTTCACCGGATGCTGCAGATTTTGTGGTCGGGCGCTGGCGAACCCTCCGGGCAGGAGGAATACGCGTGATCTCGAGGAATGCACGATTCGCGATCGTCACGCTGCTTCTGGCTGGAACGGCCTTGTTCCTTCATGCCCTCGATCCCCATCCATCGGTTTTGAGGCGCACCTCGCTGGCATCCTTCCCGCTTTCACTGACAAACTGGGCGGGGACCGACATCCCGATTCCCGATGAAACGCTGAAGCATCTCGGCGCAGGGGAGTTCTTGCAACGGACGTACCGAGACCCCGTGTCCGGCGGCGCCTACGTCGATCTCTACGTTGCTTACGTCCCAGACCAGCGCGCGATGTTCCATCACCTGCCGCAAGTCTGTCTGGAAGGTTCGGGTTGGTCGCCGGTGGAGACAGGCACGACGATGCTTGCACTCCCGGGAGATGCCCCGTTTTCCGCCAATCGCTACCTGATTGCCAAAGGCGACGATCGTCAACTCGTTTTGTTCTGGTATTCGGCCCGTGGCCGGCGTGTCGCCAGCGAAGATTGGATGAATGTTTACCTGGCATTCGATTCGGTTCGCCTGAACCGCAGCGACAATGCCCTGATTCGAATGAACACCGAGCTACAGCCTGGAGAGAAACCGGAAGATGCCGAACGGCGGCTGCTTTCGTTCGCTGGTTTGGTAAATCCGCAACTAAAGAACTACATCCCGCTTTGATAACCGCTTGCCGGAAAACCGAGGCGGCCTGGTTCAGGGCTTGCTTCCGCGCCGGCCCAGGAAGAGCATTACTGCGCCGAATAGCAGCATCACCACACCCCACTCGAGGTTTATGTTGATGCCGAGCGAGCGCTCGTAAATGGCTTTGTCGCTCAGTGCGCCGAAGGCCATCAGCAGCACGCCGAAGATGGAGAACAGGAAACCAATTGGCAGTCGAATGTCGAGTCCCATCTTTTTCTCCTATCGGAAAACAATATTGAGCAGCGCGGTAGCCGCCAGCACTACCACTGCCAGCACCACCGGCCGTTGATACCAAGGCAAGCCCTGCTGCGTCGGGCGTTCGGTCAGTGAGTAGACCAGGCCAACCAGTTCCTTCTCTTCGTGCGCGCGGGTCAGCAGGCTCACCACAACGGTGATCACGAAGCAGGTGGTCCAGGCGTAGATAGCCGTCCAGAAATTCTGCGCCATCTCGCTGGGATAGACGTGCATGATGGCAATCCATCCGCCTTTTACCCCAGGGACGCCTCCTTGTGGCAGGGTCAGCGCGTGATGGAGCGCGGCCGCCATCGTACCGCCCAGAAGTCCGGTAAAAGCGCCATGGCCGGTGGTGCGCTTCCAGAACATGCCCAACAGGAACGTCGCGAACAATGGCGCATTGACGAAGGCGAAGACCAGCTGCAGCATGTCCATGATGTTGTTGAATCGCGTCGCCATGTAAGCGGTCGCGATGGACAGCGCGATGCCGAAGATGGTCGCCATCCGGCCCATCCATAGATAATGCTCATCGCTGGCTTTCTTGTTGATGTACGACTGGTAAATGTCATACGTCCACACCGTGTTGAATGCGGTGACGTTTCCCGCCATGCCTGACATGAAACTGGCGAGCAGCGCGGTCAGGCCAAGGCCAAGAATTCCCGTGGGGAAATAATGCAAGAGCATGTTGGGAGTGGCCAGGTCGTAATCGAGTTCTACCGCTCCGTTCTTGTCGCGGAGGGGCTGGCCCGAGGCATCCATCTTGGCCGGGATCAATCCTCGTCCGTCAACTTCGCCCTGGCTGGTCGCCGCGCCATGAACGCCCGCGAGATTGCTCAATCTCTGCGTGGGTAAAGCAATCGCGATCAATCCCGGAAGAATTACGAGAAAAGGAAAAAGCATCTTGGGAAAAGCTGCAATCAGCGGAGTGCAACGCGCGGAATTCATGGAGTTGGCCGCCATGGCGCGCTGGATCACGAGAAAGTCAGTACACCAGTATCCAAACGACAACACGAAGCCAAGCCCCATGGTCAGGCCGAACCATTCCACACCCAGACGGTTGGTGTGGGCGTTGCTCATGCCCAGCCAGGAGTGCGTGTAGCTGGGATCAAGATTGGCTTTCAGTCCTTGCCATCCTCCAATGTTCTTCAGACCCAGCCAGACCAGCGGAAGAAATCCGGCAACGATCAGAAAAAACTGGACCACCTCGTTGTAGATGGCGCTGGTCAATCCACCGAGCAGGATGTACCCCAAAACCACCAGCGCCGAGATGACCAGCGAGAAATGAAAGATCCAGGCTTGCGGTAGTCCCAATCGGGCAAAGGGCGAGTCGAAGATGTGCAGAATTTGAATCAGCTTCGCCATCGCGTACATGGAAATGCCGGAGGAGAACAAGGTCATGACGGCGAACGAAACTGCGTTGAGGCCGCGAGTCTTCTCGTCAAAACGCAGCCGCAGGTATTCGGGCACGGAACGGGCCCGCGAACCGTAGTAGAAGGGCATCATGAAGACCCCGACGAAGACCATCGCGGGGATTGCGCCAATCCAGTAAAAGTGGCTGGTGGCAATTCCGTACTTGGCCCCGGAGGCGCCCATGCCAATCACTTCCTGCGCCCCCAGGTTGGCGGAAAGGAAAGCCAGACCGGCAACCCACGCAGGAATGGATCGTCCGGCGAGAAAGAAGTCGGTGCTCGTCTTCACATAGCGCTTCAGCACCGCGCCGATGCCGAGCACGAAGACGAAATACACGATCATGATGGTCCAATCGATGGTCCTCAACATGAGTTAGTTCTCCTCGTGGATCGGTGGCACTGAACTGAAAAGCCCGTCAGTGTGGCGGGCGGTGTAAACGATTGCAGGCTTGCCGTTACTTTGTCAACGAAGATTTAGCCGACCCCTCTTGTCATCCTGAGCGCAGCCGGTCCGTTCGCTCGCGAACGGGCCGGTGGAGTCGAAAGACCCCTACTGCTAAAACGGCTCTCAGAGCACGCCCGACGTTTGTGGCGCTCATAGGGGTCCTTCGACTCCGTGGCTGCTTCGCTCCGCGAAGCAGCCACTTCGCTCAGGATGACAGTTTCCCGGGGACTATGGCTGGCTGCACAACGATTTCAAGTGTGCCGCTGCGCTCTCCGGAGTGATGTCCCGCTGCGGCATTCCCAGCATTTCAAATCCCACCATGAATTTGCGAACTGTCGCCGAGCGCAGCAGCGGAGGGTAGAAGTGCGCGTGGAAATGCCATTCGTGATGCGGGTTTCCGTCTGTGGGCGATTGATGAAAGCCCATGGAATAGGGAAATGGGACGTCAAAAACTTTGTCGTAGGTGGAAGTCATTCGTTGCAAGAGCTCGGCGAGCCCTACAACTTCTTCCTCGGTGAAGTCAGAAAAGGATCCCAAATGGCGTCGGCTGCAAACCAGAATTTCGAACGGCCAGACCGCCCAGAAGGGAACCAGGGCAACGAAACTGGCGTTCTGGCAGACCAGGCGAAGCTGCTGGCGGTCTTCCATTTCGACGTAATCGCACAGTAAACAACTGTTATGTATCTCCAGGTGATCGGCCTGGCCAGCCAGTTCTTTTCTGGGGATGTCTGGAATCGAGTGCGTCGCCCAGATCTGGCAGTGGGGGTGAGGGTTGCTGGCACCCATCATGGAGCCGCGGTTCTCGAAGATCTGCACGTGATTGACCTGCGGCACCTGGGCCAGTTCCCGAAACTGGGCAGTCCAGGTACGGATCACGTTTTCAATCTCTTGCGCCGACATGGTGGCCAAAGTCAGGTCGTGCCGGGGCGAGAAACAGATTACCCGGCAAATTCCCGGCTCCCCTTCCGCGACCAGCAAGCCGCGGTTTTCGAGGTCGAAGCGATCGTCGCGTACGCCCGGTTTGAGTGCCGCAAAGTCATTATCGAAAACGAAGGTTCCGCTGTATCGCGGATTGAGGACCCCGCCCGCCCGCGCATTTCCCGGGCACAGATAGCAGGTAGGGTCGTATTCAGGCTCCTGTTTAGCGGCAATTTTTTCGACCTGCCCCTGCCACGGACGGCCCGCCCGGTGCGGAGATACGAGCACCCACTCGTTGGTGAGGGGGTTTAATCGGCGATGTGGATCTTCCGTAAGCTTCAAAACCGTGTGTTCCCCCTTGGGTTACAATGTACGCGAAAGCCTCGCCTGTCAGAGATAAGTAACCAGATCTTGATTTGACAGAGGACAATGGGCCACCTATTGTGACATTCTGTAAGCGATTACATATGGGTATTTTATACTCCCAGTTCGGTTTCCACGTCCCGTTCTTGGTTGGGTCCGCATGACGTTTCAAACCATATGAAGCCGGCAGAATTGGCGCAACACTTTGAAGCCCTGTTCGGATCGCATCCGCGTGTCTTTTCCGCTCCCGGGCGGGTCAATCTGTTGGGCGAGCACACCGACTACAACGACGGCTTCGTAATGCCCTGCGCTATCGGCTTTTCCACTCGGGTCGCGATTTCCCCGCGGCCGGATGGGAAGCTGGTCATTCGCTCCGAAGAATTCTCCGAGCAACTTGAATTCGATTTAGACAGCTTGCCTAGCCGGGGCAAGGGCGTGTGGTCGGACTATGTTCTTGGTATTGCGGTCATGTTGCGGGAGATCGGGCACGCCACGCCCGGCGCAAGTTTGCTGGTTCGCGGCGAGGTGCCCATCGGCGCGGGGCTCAGCTCCTCGGCTGCCATCGAAGTGAGCAGCGCGCTTGCACTCATGAGTCTGAATGGAGCCAACCTCTCGCTGCCTGAAGTTGCCAAGCTGTGTCAGCGAGCTGAAAACGAATTTATCGGAGCTCGCGTCGGCATTATGGACCAGTTCGTTTCCTGTCTGGGCAAGGCCGGACACGCGCTGCTGCTGGACTGCCGCTCGCTTGAGTACAAACTCATTCCCATTCCCGAGAGTGTTCGCCTGGTCATCTGCAACACCATGGTGAAGCATGATCACGCCAGCGGCGCCTACAACCTTCGCCGTGAAGAGTGCGACGAAGGAGTCATGGTCCTGAGGCAGTGGTATCCGAAAACCCGCGCACTGAGGGATATTTCCTTGCCGCAACTGGAGCGGCACATGGCCGAGATGCCGGCGACGGTTTACAAGCGTTGTCTCCACGTAGTGACGGAAAACCAACGCGTGCTCGAAGGCGCCCAATACCTCTCCGAGGCCGATGTGAGCCGAGTCGGAAAATTGATGCTGGAATCGCATAAAAGCCTGCGCGATCTTTTTGAAGTCAGTTGTCCGGAGTTGGACATCATGGTTGAAATTGCGCAATCGCTGGATGGCTACCACGGCGGACGGATGACCGGCGGAGGCTTCGGCGGATGCACCGTGAACCTGGTAAACACCGCCGATGCATCCCGCTTTGCCCAGCAGATCGCGGAGCGCTATCAAGCGACAACCGGCATTAAGCCTGATGTGTACGTTTGTTCCGCGGCCGACGGCGCGAGCGCGGATTTGGATGGACCGGCTTAGAGTTTCCTCAACCCTCCGCCTGCAGATCTGGCGATTGGGTCCTTCAGCAATCATCGACGAGTTCAAAACGGCAGCAATTCACACAGCGCGGGTGGATCCTCGCATTACCAGGTGGGTCGGAATCGAATAGTCGACGTGCGGGCCGTCTTCCTTGCGGATGAGCGCCTCAAGCGCGGCGAAAGCAGTGACCGCCAGTTGAGTTCGCGAAAGAATTACTGTGGTCAGGGGCGGCTGGGTGAGATGCGCAAACGAAATATCGTCAAAGCCGATCAGCGAGATATCTTCGGGGATTCTCAGCCCGGCGTGGAGAATCGCACCCAGCGCGCCGATCGCGGTGAGATCGTTCGAGGCGATGACCGCCGTGGGGCGCTGCGGCATTTTCAGCAAGCTGCGCATCGCCATGGCGCCGCCTTCGATGCGGTGGTCGCCCTTTTCGACCATGGACTTGTCGGAGAGTCCTCGTGATTTAAGTCCGGAGAGATAAGCGTCACGGCGGATGCGCGCCGACTCCAGGTTCATTGGGCCCGCAATAAAAGCGATGCGCCGGTGATTCAAGGCAAAAAGATGCTGCAGGGCTTCGTGAATGCCTTGGGCATAATCGATGCGAATGTTGGCGCTGTGTGGCCCGGTCTTGCCGGTGTCCATAAAAACGGTTGGAATGTTGCGCCGGGTGAGTTCGGTAACCAGCGCCGGATCGGCCTCCGAAGTCATGATGGCGACCCCGTCTACTTTGCGTTCGACCATGCGCCGGATGCAGCCGGCCATGCGCTTGGGATTGTAGTCGGTGTTTCCGATAATTACTTCCTGGCCCCGCTCGACCGCCTGATCCTCGAAGCTCTTGACCAACTCGGGGAAAAACGGGTTGGTGATGTCGGAGATGATGAGTCCCAGCATCCGGCTTCTTCCTGAAACCAGGGTGCGCGCGTGGGTGTTGGGATAGAAGTTCAGCTCTTCGATGGCTTTGCGTACGCGCTCCGCCGTCGCCGGTCTTACTTTCTCGGAATCGTTGATGGTGCGAGAGACGGTAGCGGTTGAGACTTTCGCTCGCTTCGCGACTTCTTTAATATTCATGCAAATCCAGTGAGGGGAGGCCTGGAGGAGCACTTATTCTAGCAACGATTACGTGGTGAAGGAATCTGGCTTCCCGGCCAGCCTCCCTAACCAGGCCTTTTTTGGCCTCGATCAGGCCTTCATTGTAAGCGTTTACAGAGCAGACCGCGAATGAATCACGACCGCCCCGATTCGTTCCAATGTCTCTTGTTCACTCCTGCTGAACTTCGCTCCGCTGCACCGACGTGGGCGTTCGGGCCTAGGTGGCTCGCGGTGACTCCGGGTTGCGCCGCAGCAAATCTTCGACGTCGCCGATCTTCTCGCCCAACAGATTCAGCTTGCGAGCCAGACCCTGTATTTCCGACTCGGCGCGCCGGTTGACGTCGTAATCAAGTTCGCCACGCAGCCGGTCTTTTGTGTCCTGCCGGTTCTGGCTCATCATGATGACCGGCGCCTGTATGGCGGCGAGCATAGAGAGAAACAGGTTCAGCAGGATGAAGGGATAAGGGTCCCACGCTCTCCCGCGCAGGACAACATTGATGGCGGTGTAGATGGTAATGGCGAGCGCGAAGGTGATGATGAATGTCCACGAACCGCCAAAGGCGGCGACCCGGTCGGCGATGCGCTCGCCAAAGCTCATGTCCTCCTCGATGACGTCATTGGGATTGCGATTGGCGCGGACGCGTACCAGGTGTTGGGAAGCATGAAACTGGCGGCCCAGGACGGTCAACATGTCCATCCCGGCATGAGGTTTGCGTTGTAGAAGCGTCGCGATATCGTTGCGGTCCACTTCCAGGCAAGTACTCTCTGCCACGGCGATCGCCTCGGTCTGGTGGGCAGTCTGGTCGAGCATGGACGCGAAACCGAAAAACTCGCCCGCCGCGGGCTGGTCGACGATGACTTCCTGGTGGTCCTCATCGACGGTGGTGACCCGCACCACTCCGGAAACCAGAACATAAGCCCGTCCGCCCGGATCGCCGATCTTCCAGATACGCTGGCGCGGGGTAAAGGTCCTGACTTCAACCTGCCCCGCCAATACCGCAGTCTCTTCTTCGTCGAGCAGAGCAAACAGAGGAACGCGTTTCAGAATTTCTGGGCTGCACGCCATCGATCACCTCGTCAGGTAGAGTGGACCGGGGCCGATCCGTTCAGAAGGATGGCACAAAGGGCGAAAGGCAACAACTGCAGGAATGAATCCTTAAATTCATGAACCACGAAGGACACGAAGGACCACGAAGGCCTTAATGCGAGCCCGCCACCCCTCTGGTCATTCCGAAGCCGGTTTTTATCGGCGAGGAATCTGCTGTTTGCCGGCGGCGAAGCTGCAGATTCCTCGCGCGAAAGGGCGCCATTCGGAATGACAAGTTCTGGGGGATGTCAAATGGTGTGCAGCTACTTTTGCTCGAACACGCGGGAGTGAAACTCCATGACTTCGCCCATGTGGGACAGGAAATAAGTGAGGCTGTGGTCGCCGGGATACGAATGATACTCATGCTTCACACCCTCCGCCTCAAGTTGCCGATGCAAGGCGGCGGCGCCATCTTCAAAACCGAAATCATCCTGCTGGCCGCAGTTGAAATAGATTGCCAGATTCTTCAGGCCTGACTGGTTTTTACGGGCCAGCATGAAGACGTTGTTCTGTTGCCAGTGCGGCACGTTGATGGGTTCACCGAAGGCCGGCCCCAGCACTCGGCTCAGCGGCGTCCCCGAATGCCCGGCCGCTGAAAGCTCCTGCGGGGTTTGAGTGATCAACGCCGCGCTCTGGGCGCTGACGGCGGAAAACATTTCAGGATGGGCGAAGGCGCAGCGCAGCGCGCCGTATCCTCCCATGGAAACGCCGGTAATCGCTCTTCCTTTTCGTCCCGGCCGGACACGATATTTGCCTTCGATATAGGGAATGAATTCCTGCAGAAAGAAATCGCTGTAGCGCAGCGCGCCATCGGGCGAGTTGATGTAGAAAGTGCGTTTGCCCTCGGGCGCTACCACCAGAAAGTCATCGATCTTATGCTGGCGGCGCAGGTCTTCAATTACGCTCCATCCGCCGGTGCTGAAAAGCGTCTGCTCATTTTGGCCGAGACCGTGCAGGAAGTAGAGCACGGGATAACGCCGGGGCGGGGACTCCCGGACGTCGTAACTGAGTGGCAGTTGCACGCAGTAGTGGACCGGCTGCTTAAGGATGCGGCTATTGATGACATTGCAGTCCGTGCGGCTCTGGGCATGGGTCGGATAAGAAACCAGGATGCAGAGCAAAAAAAACAGATAGCGAAATTGGCCGCCGCGCAGCTTCATTTGGGGAAGAGGCAAAAACTTAACCGCAAAGGTCGCAAAGTACTCGCAAAGCGCGCAAGGGATTTACTCGTAGCGCAACGCCTGAACCGGGTCCAGACGGGCAGCGCGCGCAGCCGGATACAAGCCTGAGACCAGGCTGACGATAAAAGCAAAAACGATGGCAGCGCCCACCAGCCACCACGGCACCGACCAGAAACTTTCAGGCGGGAGAGCCTGACGCTTGAGATAAATATTTGTTCCCAGGTTGATGATGTGGCCAATGGTCCAGCCCAGCGCGACTCCCACGACCCCGCCCAGCAAGCCCATGGCGCCCGCCTCGGCGAAGAATAGCTTCTTGACATCGCCATCGCTCGCACCGATGGCTTTCATGATCCCGATTTCGCGGCGTCGTTCGAGGATGGCCATCACCAGCGTGTTCACAATGCCGATCGAGGCCACAGCCAGCGCCAGGCTGCCGAAAATTCCGAGAAACAGATCGAGCACGGCGAAGAATTGCCGCAGGCTGCGGGTAGCGTCGAGGATGGAAAATGTGTTGAATCCCAATTTCTTGATGGCCTGTTCGACCGCTTCCACCTGCTTGGGATTTTTCACCCGCACGCTGATCGTGGAATAGCTGGGTTGTTTACTGAAGCCGCGCATGCTGTCGCGCACGTCGGAAGGCTGCATGACGCGCAGATCCTGGGCCAATTTCAAGGGCAGGAAAACCCGCGCCCGGGCCGCTCCGCGCATGCTGTCGGGATCGAGATCGGAGACGCCGACGATTTTCAGTTTCTGCTCTCGCGAGATCACGGAATATCCGGCGTCAGACTCGGATGGATTTGCGTCAGTCGACGCGCCAGACTTTGCCGAAGGATTTTCTCCGTTGGATACTGGAGTCGAAACCCGCTGCGCGTAACGCATGGTCAGCTCCTGCCCCAGGAGCGGCTTCGCCAGATCGGTCACCGGGATATCGTCTTCATGGCCGGGTGACGGCGTTCGGCCCAGCAATTCCATGGCGAATGATTTTTGCAGAATGACTTCAGGCGCAGTCTCGGAAGAGAAAAAGCTGCCGGGAATTCCGGTGAAGGCGTCGTTCGAACGAGCTGAATCCGGAATGCCGGACACCATGGTCAGGTGCGGCTTGTCCTGATAGCTGAGTTCAGTAATAAAGCGAATATCGGGATAGGCTTCGAGCACCTCGGGCAGGCGCTCGATCTCCTGGCGCGCAGGTTCGTCCAGAGTGCGGCTCTCGGCGGCCGACGCGGTGCTTCGTTGTTCGTCGTCGCGACTAAAGCCGCGCATCTCACGCCGCGAGGTCACGACCACGGTATCGAAAAGACCTGACTTGGCCAGGTGACGCGTGGCTAACTTCTGCAAGCCGATGCCCAGCGAAAGCATCGCGACCAGCGAAGCCACGCCGACGGAGATGCCAATCGTGGTCAGTGAATTGCGCAGCGATGACTCGCGCAGATTACGCAGAGCAAGTTCGGAAAGATCGTAGGTTTTCATCGCTGTCCTCCTTTCGGGCTGGCATCGACCGGCGCCGGATTGGGATCTTGATTGGGCCGATCGTTATTCAGGCGATCGTCGACCAGCTTGCCGTCAGCCAGAAAAATCATGCGCTGGGCGTAGCGTTCAGCGAGGGCTCGTTCGTGCGTGACCATCACGATCGTCATTCCCAGAGATTGATTGAACTCGCGGATGAAGTTCATGATCTCAGTGCCGGTGCGGCTGTCGAGATTGCCGGTGGGCTCATCGGCCAGCAAGAGCTTTGGCTGGTTGATCAGGGCACGCGCCAGTGCGGCCCGTTGCTGCTCTCCGCCTGAAAGCTCGCTGGGCCTATGGCTCATACGGCTGCTTAGACCGACGCGTTCCAGGGCTTGCCGGGTCAGGGACGCGCGCTGGCCACGGTCAACCTCCGCAAAGCGAAGCGGCAGATCGACATTCTCCGCCAGAGTCATCCGCGAAACCAGGTTGAACGATTGGAAGACCATGCCTACCGTGCGCAGGCGATGCTTGGCCAATTCTTCCCGCGAGAGCTGGGCCAGGTCGCGGTCCTCGACGATCACCGCGCCCGAGGTCGGGTGGTCGAGGCCAGCAATCAAGTTCAGTAAAGATGATTTCCCGGATCCCGAGCTGCCCAGCAAGGCCACAAATTCTCCGGGCTGAATTTGAAGCGAGACGCCGTCCACTGCGCGGATCAGGGCTTCTCCCATCTGGTAGTGGCGGCAGAGGTTGACGATGCGGATTGCGGGGGCGCCGTTCGGTTTATTTGAGTCGAGGGTCATTTATGAGTTTCAGTTGCGAGGTGTTCCTCTGCGTTCTCTGTGTCCTGCGTGGTTCAAGTCTTGAGTGCCGGAAACGCAAGGTCCCTCCACTGCGCTTCGCTCCGGTCGGGATGACGGGGCTAATAATCAGCGCACTTCTCCTCTTATTAGACGCAAAGCATCCGCCGAACTAACCTCTCCATCGCTATTTTTTGTCGGAACGCCAACTTCCGCGGGGGCAACCGTGTCTCCCTCGCCCGGGGCCAGGAACAAGTTGTTCTGCAGACCCTGCTGCTTGGTGTAGAGATCGAAATAGCGGCCCTGTAGCGTATAGAGTTCTTCGTGCGTGCCGCGCTCGACGATCCGGCCCTGCTCGACCACCAGAATCTGATCGGCTCGGCGGATGGTGGAAAGACGGTGGGCGATCACAAAGGTGGTGCGGCCCTGCATTAGGTACGAGAGCCCGTGCTGGATCATCTCCTCGGATTCGGAATCGAGGCTGGACGTGGCTTCATCCAGAATCAAAATCCGGGGCTCGGCCAGGATGGCACGGGCAATTGAAATTCTCTGGCGTTGTCCTCCGGAAAGCTTCACGCCCCGTTCACCGACGATGGTGTCGTATTTTTCCGGGAAGCTTTCCGCGAACTCGTCCACGCGCGCGATGTGGCAGGCGCGCATGACTTCTTCCTCGGTGGCCTGGGGACGGGAAAAAGCCACATTCTCGCGAATCGATCCGTCAAACAGGAATGATTCCTGCAACACGACTCCCAGGCGGGTGCGATAGGAGTCGAGGCGCACGGTGCTGAGATCAACCCCATCGACCAAAACCTTGCCCTCCGTGGGAACGTAAAAAGCTGAAATCAGGCCAATGATGGTCGACTTGCCCGAACCTGACGATCCGACCAGCGCGGTCACCGTTCCGGGTTCGGCAAGAAAGTTCACGTCGTGCAAAACGGCGCGGCTGCCGTCATAGCTGAAGTTGACGTGTTCGAACTCCACCTTGCCGTAGATGTCATCGAGCGTAACCGTCCGCTTGGGATCCTGATCTTCGGGCCGCTCGTGCAGAATTTCCTGGGTGCGTTCGAGACCCGCCAGCGCTTCCGTAATCTGGGTTCCGATGTTGACGATCTGAACGATGGGCGCGACCAGGAAGCCGAGAAAAAGGGTGTAGGTGAAGAAGCTGCCGATGGTCAGCGTGCCTGCCATGATCCGGTGCGCGCCCATGTACATGATGATCGCGCCCACCACTCCCATCAGCAGGCTTGCGGACAAGCTCATGACAGAGGTGGCGGTCAGGGTCTTCATTACGTTGTCGAGCAGTCGACGCACGCCGCCGGCGAAAACCGCTTCCTCGCGTTCCTCCGCGTGGTATCCCTTAATTACGCGCACACCGCCCAGCGACTCAGCCAGCCGTCCCGTAACCTCTGCGTTGATTTTTCCGCGCTGGCGAAAAATGGGGCGAATAGTGGTGAACGCCTTGTTCAGCGCGATGGCAAAGCAAAGCAGAAAACCGAATGCCACCAGAGTCATGGCCGGACTGATGCGGAAGAGTACGACCATCGCAATGCAGGAAGTAAGCAGCCCGCCGACCAGGTCCACCAGGCCTGTCCCAAGCAGGTTCCGTACGCCTTCCACGTCCGTCATGATGCGCGAGACCAGAGTGCCGGTCTTGTTGGAATCGTAGAAAGCAACGGGAAGATGCGAGATATGCGCCTGCACTCGCTGGCGCAGTTCCGCGATCAGGCGCTGGGCCGCCTTCGATAACAACTGGGTTAGCGCAAAAGATGTGATGCCCTGAATGATGGTCGCGGTCAACACCACGAGCACCAGGCGGCGCAATAATTCGATGTGATGTTTGGCGATGACGCTGTCGATCAGGAATTTGGTGGAATAGGGAAGCACCAACCCCGACACGCGATTGATGACCATCAGTACGAAGCCGATGGCTAGGAGGCCTCGCCGGGGACGCATCAGCTCCCACACGGCGGGAAGGACGGTCCGCAGCCGCTGGGCCGTCATGGCGGGCTTTGCTGAGGAAGGCTGGTTCACTCCTCTGTTTAGACTTCGGCGTCCGCCCGAAGGGTTCATTTTCCCCGGTGCGCCGAAGGTTCCGGAGAATGAAAAAGCGCGGCTCAAGGCCGCGCTTCCTGTGTTATCGAATTGAAGATTGCCCGGCTACTCTTCCAGGTGTGAATCCCCCGGAAGGGCCATCTGGGCGGCCGCGGCTGCGAAATCTTCTTCCGAAAGTTCAAAAGAATCGGATCCACCCGCTGGTTTCTCCAGCTTTCGCTGGACCTTGCGCTCAGCCTTTTCCTTCTGCTTTTCCTGCCGCGAGCGCTCTTTCTGACGCTTGGTGAAGCTGGAACGGCCTCGACCAGACATAGACACCTCCAAGGGACATTTTTTTGGCAGATCGGTGCTCGTAAAACTCTGCAATGCACTATTTCGTGTTGCTCCTTACCAGCGCGGCTCTCGAGGCTGACGCGCATGGCCCTGATAGTCGTCACGCCCACCACCACCACCGGAACGTCCACCCCCGCCGGGGCGTCCACCCCCGCCACCCGGACGTCCGCCACCGCCGCCACGAGGCGGGCCGCCGCGATCGGTCTTGGGACGGGCTTCATTGATGTTCAAAGCGCGCCCGCCCAGTTCCTTGCCATTGAGCGCGGCAATTGCTTTTTCGGCTTCGGCGGCATCGGTCATCTCGACGAAGGCAAAGCCGCGCGAACGGCCAGTATCGCGATCGGTCACGATGCTGACTTGCTCGATGGCCCCGTGGGGTTCGAACAGTGTCCGCAACTCTGCTTCGGTGGTGCTGTGGGGGATATTGCCAACAAACAGCTTCTTCATATAGTTCCTCTTGCTGCAGTCTAAAGTGTAACTCAAATTTCAGGATGCGGGTTTCTCGGCTGCGGCGCGGGGCTTCTTGGCGGCTGCCGCTGGGCTCACCTTCAGTCCGGCCGCCTGGAGCAGTGCACGGGTGCGCAACCGGCGGCGTTCATTCTGCTTCCGTTCGCGGTTAAATCTGGCTTTGTCTCCGTTGAATTGTGACATCGCGGCGCTCCTCCGTGAGCTTAGGGTCTCCGAGGTTTTCCCTTCGGGCTGGTCAAACACTACTGTTCTGCTAAGCGACTATTGGTGAAGCGTTAAGTGTGCGCCCACAGGGAAGCAGTTCTCTCAATCGCGAAGGCGCAGGGTGGTTCTAGCGATGTGTCTTCGTGGTCAAGTACTTCGGTTTAGGGATTATACCTGCTGGGTATGGAAGTGAAAGAAAATACTGAGAAAACGGGAATTGCGAGTCCTGAAGCCACGAATCAGGTGCGGACAGCGCCGCTTCGCGGCTAGAAACGTGGCTGTCCCTCCCCGTGGTTCGTGGCTTACGGACGCTAACGCTGGACGGTTACAGTTACCGAGGAGTTGGTCGCGGGGGTACGGATGAGCATTTTATCCACCGAAATCTGGAGTTTTCTGCTAAACTAACAGTGCGTTTGATTAGAATCGGTTGTTGAGCAGCTTCTTGCATACCAGCTTGAACCGCCCTTAGTACCTCCGATCTCACAGCGTAAATCGATTGAAAAGGAAACAGTAACAAAATGGCAGAACAAGGAACAGTAAAGTGGTTTAACGACGCCAAAGGCTACGGCTTTATCAGCCGGCAGAGCGGCGAAGATGTATTTGTCCACTTCTCGGCTATCCAGGCAGGCGGCTTCCGCAGCTTGCAGGAGGGTCAGAGCGTGGAGTTCGATGTGACCAAGGGACCAAAGGGCTGGCAAGCTGAGAACGTTCGTCCGCTGTAAGTAAGCGGAAACTCAAGATAAACGAGGGCGTGCCCGCAGCGGTAACCACCCTGCGGGCATGTTTTCCGACGACACGCAAGTCTTTACCAGCCAGAAGCGGGGTGTTTCTGACACGCGACGAATCGAAAGCCTCATACGCTATCATCCGCCACAACATCCGGACCTACGAGTCTGGCGGCGTGGCACTGGTGGTTAAAGGCAAGGAAAACGCCGAACTCAGAGTCAAGCACTTCGAAACCGGACAGAGTTCGGAAGATCGTCACGCCGGCTGGCGGTACTTTGTAGAGAAATCCGACTTGAAAGCCGGAATGGACCCGGTCGAGGCCACCAACCTCCGGCAGATGAAACTGGAAGTCAGGGAATCACAGGCGCAACCGGATCCCATGTCGGCCTCCAATCCTCCGCGGCAAAACTAAGCCCATCATTAGATAGCACCGGCCACGTAGGCCCGGGCGCCCCTGTCTGGGCGGACGAGAGCAGCTCGTCTGGTTTTTAACTCAAGCACCCAAAACCTCTGCCGAGCCGCGCTCGGCCGGGCGGACGAGGGCGTCCGCCCCTATGTGGTCTGCGCTAGTGGCGGCGTTCGTTTTCTCTCAGCACCACGGCAAAGCTGCGGCCTCCGAAGCTGAAGCCTTGCGAGACCGTCCCTCTGACCCCAACCTTGGCGCCGTTGGCGGGCACGCCGTATCTCTGGCTGTAAACCCAGATCTGACCAGTACCGTCCTCTACCTGATACACACCCGTGCCCAGGGCACCGAATGAACTGCTCACCCGCCCAGCGATTGCGACTTCCCGGCCGGCGTAGCGCCCAGGGTCGCGAAGGATCCTTCCGATGCTGGTGCGCGTAGGACACGCTGCCAGAAGCAACGTTCCTGCGATGAGAAGTAGAGCCAGTGAAAGCCTGCTTAACAATCTGCCCACGCAAAACCTCCGGTGACTAAAAAGTTTTCAAAACTCCAACCCGGCGGAAACTCCTACCTATGATGCGCGCTGAAATTTTTATGATGGCCGCTATTTTTTCGGAGTATATTTTGTAGCTGATTTGCACCCGAATTCGCAGTCCAAAGGAGCGCCGCTCGTGGCGCTCCTTCGCTTTTTAAGGTTGGCTTAACATTTGTCTTTCATGTCTTTCGGTTTTTCCTCAGAGAGGAGATATATGCGGGAAACACCTGCGCAGTATACGCAACGCATGCTGAATCACAGCCAGGGAAAAGATCCGCTGCGTTTGCAGCAAACCGCCGCCAAAAAATTCGCGGCCCTGACCAGGAAGTTAAGCAAGAAGCAATTGGCCCAGCGCCCGGCGCCGGGAAAATGGTCAGTCGCCGAAATCCTCGCGCACCTGGCGGATGCAGAGCTGGTCGTGGGCTATCGTTTGCGTCTGATTCTGTCGTCCAATGGTACGGCGATCCAAGCCTTTGATCAGGACGCATGGGCCGAAACATTCAACTACAGCCGCCGCGATCCAAAACTCTCGCTGGAAATATTTCGTACCTTGCGCGAAAACAATCTGCGGCTTCTGACCTCGGTTCGCCGCGAATTGTGGAAGAACTACGGCGAACACCAGGAGCGCGGCAGAGAAAGCGTAGATCACATCCTGCGCATGATGGCGGGCCACGATCTGAATCACCTGCAGCAGGTAGAGAAGATCGCCAAGGGAAAACGATAGATGAATTTGCGTAGTGCCGGCGGGACGCCGGCGCTACAAATGGCCCAACGTCTCCGCGAACAACTGAGTCAACTTGGCAAAAGCTCTATCGCCTTGCGGCTGGTTGTAGACAGGGCTATCAGGGACGGTCCAGGCATGGGCCGCTCCTTCGTAGACTTCGCTTTCATATTCGCCTCCCCACGTTTCGAGGGCATGGTCGAGCCGCTCGATCGCCTCGGCCGGCATGCCCTTATCGTTGACGGCGTGCCCGAAATAAAGTCGGGCCTTCACTGTGGCACCCAGAACGAGGTGTGGACTGTTGGGCGCTTCGGTAGCCAGTCCGCCGCCGTGAAACGAAGCTGCGGCCGCGATCTTGTCCGGTCGGGACATGGCGGTATAGAGCGCCATCTTCCCGGTGAAGCAGTATCCCACCACGCCCATCGAGCCGCGTTTAACAAATTCGTGCTGGGCGAGGAAGTCCACGTAGTCCGAAGCGTCGCTCACGATCGCTTCCGGGGTCAGAGGGCTGGCGAGTTCCGCGATGCGCTTCATGGTGCGCTCGTCGCCGAACTTCGGGAGGAAGTCAAATAGCGGCAGCGCTCCGCTCCGGTAAAAAACATTTGGCATCAGGACGACGTAGCCTGCATCCGCAAGCCGCCTTGCCATTTCCTGCTGCGACGGACGAATGCCGCCGATGTCGGTGTATTGAATGACGCCGGGCCACTGTCCTGTTTGTTCCGGACGGTAAAGAAGGCCTTCGGCGGTGCCCTGCGTGGTCGGTATCTGGACTTTCTCTTCGATCATTGCTTCTCCGATTTTCTCTGCCGCGGCTCCGAGGGTTCCCCGTCCAAGCTCTGCCTGGATGGGGATTTTGATTCTTCAAACCACTCTCTCTTGGATGACGATTCGTTGGACGCCGTAACCACCCCGCCCAAGGAGAGCCTGGATGGGGAATCCACCCTGATTCAAGGTTCAAGGCGCGGACTTTTGCAAGCCCTGCGCCCGGGTCAGACCACGCTGCGCTTCCGCACTCTCGGGCTGCAACAGCAATGCGGCCTCAAACTGGTCTTCGGCATTCTTGGGATCCTTGAGGCCGAGATAAACCTGGCCGAGCAAAAGGCGCGCGGGGAATTGCCCCGGCATAAGTTTCAGGCTGGCTTCGAGAGCATCGCGGGCTCCGGCGAAGTCGCCAGATTTCTCACGAGCCTGACCTTCCTCGAACGCGGCGGTAGAGTCTTCGGGACGGACCTGTCTGGCCAGTTTCAAATGTTCGGCGGCCCGCACGTATTCTCCGGCGTGAAGCTCGAGTTCTCCCAGTTGTCGCAGCGCCGTCGGCGACTTAGGATCGAGTTGCAAAACTTTCTCCAGCGCCTGCCGGGCCTCGTCGGTGCGATTGTCATCCGAGGCGATCATGGCAGCGTGCAACAAATTCTGCTCTTCGATCTTGTCCTTCGGGTCGGGCAATTGGCCAGCCGGGGTATTTGCTGAAATTGCTCCCGACTGGCCCTGATAACCCAAAGCTTTGAGGGCATCGTTCGAACCTTGGGTTTCGGCGCTTTGGGATGCGGTGCCAGAACCTGTCGCAGTTTCTTTAGCCTTGACCTCGGCCAGCATTCCGCGGAATTTCTGGACAGTAAGATCGTATTGCTGGTAGTGATTTGCCAACTCGCCGGGATCGGCGTGCAGATCGTACAACTCCGGCCGGGGCGCTTCGACGAACTTGAATCCCTGCGCGCGCACGGAACGCAACGGAGCCCATCCAAAGCGCAGTGGATAGTCGGTTTCGCCGAATGCCGTCCGGTCTTTTTGTTCGACGGAATCTTTTCGCCCCCCATCGAAGAACGGCCTTAAGCTCGCGCCATCCAGACGCTCCGGGGATGGAATGCCGAGCCAGTCGACGATCGTGGGGAGAATATCTATGGTGCGAACCTGTGCCTTGACTACCTGATCCGGATCGCGCTGCGCCGGCAGCTTCACGATCAACGGCACATGAGTGGTGGAGTCGTAGAGAAAAATTCCGTGAGTGTCTTCGTGATGCTCCCCCAGACCTTCGCCATGATCTCCAACCACGACGATAAGCGCGTTGTCGTAGCGTCCGGTCTTTTTCAAATAGCCAATAAACCCGCCTAAAGCAGAATCAGCGTAAGCGATCTCGCCGTCATAAAGATGATCCTTATAGGTCTGCGAGTACGGTGCGGGTGGTTCGTACGGATCGTGGGGGTCGTAGAGATGGATCCAGACCAAATGCGATCCGGCGGGATGCGCGCTCATCCACGTTTCCGCGTGCTGCACGACCTCGACGCCGCGCCGCTCTACCCGTCCCCAGCGCGATTGGGTCGGCGCATGCTCGGGAAAGTTATCGTAGAAATCGAAACCGCGATCGAGGCCCGGCGCCAGCGTCTTGCTGTCGAGAATGACCGCGCCAATAAACGCTGCGGTGTGATAGCCGTTCTTCTTCAGCAGCTCTGCCAGGGTGGGATGGCTCGGCGCCAGAGGCACGGCGAAATCTGTGACGCCGTGCGAACTAGGCAGCAGACCGGTGAGGATACTGGTATGCGAAGTATTGGTGATCGGACTCGGAGTGAACGCCTGCTCGAAACGAACGCCGTCTTTCGCCAATCTATCGAGCGCGGGTGTCTGAATGTTTTCGTAGCCGTAACAGTGAACGTGGTCGGCGCGCAGGGTGTCAATAGTGATCAGGAAAACGTCGGGAGGGTTGGCTTTCTTCGGGGCCTGACCTGTAGCGAGAGAGGTGCTGGCCAGCCAGCAAACGATCAATATCCGAACCGCCTTCACGCAATTCAGACTAGCACAGGCGGGACACCCTCCCGAACAATGTGCCAACTTGCTCTATCTACCGATGGCCCAACCGTTCTAGAATCTCCTGCGATGAAAAAGTGCTTGGGATTCATTCTCCTGATCCTGCTCTGCGGATTTTTGCTGGCCGCTGACGAAGCAAAAATTGAGCCTCTACCGGTTCCGCTTTCCAACAATGCTGTCGCCAGCGTGAAGAGTCGCGGCACGGTGCTGCTGTATTCCATGATGGGGATGGGCGCGAAGAAAACATGGGATGCAATTTCCAACTCCGCATACGTGCTCGATCCCGATGCCGAAACCCGAAAATGGGTCGAGATACGCGCCGTCCCGGGAACAGTGGGGCGTCTGGCGGCTTCAGCCGTCGGGGCTCGCGAGCATGTGTTTTTATTGGGCGGCTATGTTGTCAATGCGCAGGGCGCAGAGACTACATTAGGTGACGTCAATGCCTATGAGCCGCTTACCGATCGCTGGTTCCGTGCTGAAGATATGCCGGTCGCGGTGGACGATGCGGTCGCCGGAGCCTATCGCGACCGCTATATCTACCTGGTGAGCGGGTGGTCGAAGACGGACGCGGTGCCCAGCGTCCAGGTGTACGACGCGGCCAAGAACACGTGGTCGCAAGGCACGCCTATTCCCGGAACCCCGGTGTTTGGCCACGCCGGCGCAGTCGTGGGCGATACGATTGTTTACGTCGACGGTGCCCACAAAAACCCGGCGGGAACTCAGCCCAAGTACGTGGCTTCTGACGAATGCTGGATGGGAAAGATCGATCACCACGATCCCTTGAAAATCAAGTGGACCAAATTGCCTGCTCATCCTGGAACTGCGCGCTACCGTATCGCGGCGGGAGCCTCGGAAAAAGACCAGAAGATTTATTTTTCCGGAGGCACTGACAATCCCTACAACTACAACGGCATCGGTTACAACGGAGTGCCGGCGGAGCCTTCTCCGGTAACCTTCGCCTTCGACCTGCGCAGCGGCAAATGGGAAACACTCAATGCCAATACCCCCCAACCCACCATGGATCATCGCGGATTGCTGGTCCTGCCCGAAGGATTGGTGATCGTCGGGGGCATGGGCAAGGGGCAGGAAGTGACTTCCCGGGTGGCTTTTCTGCCCAAGGTCCCAAGTGCCAAATGAGGCTTATCCTCGACCTAAGAGCCCTGGAAGTGCTTTAGTGTATTTAAGTTGTGGATCCGACGCGGGCAATAATATTGCTTGAGGCTACTCCAAATCTCAGCGTAGCCTGCAAATGTTCCAATTGACAGTGGGCGCGGGGAGGAGTAATTCTTGCTCTGGGACAGTTCGACTCCATGAAGCGCTGGAAATTTTCGATCCTGATGTTCGAATTGGCGCTGTTCGCCATCATCCTGGTCCTACCCCAGGTGGCGTTGCCGGACTTTACCTTCCATGACGGGACGGCGCCGGTGGCTGCCCATGCTCGCGTTTGTGACCGGGCGCCGGCGAGTGCCGTTGCAGTTGCGCCGCAGATTCTTCCTTCCGAACCCATGGCCGAGTTGAGCGATGAGGTTCCCGACGCTCCCGCTCCTCTGGCGGTTCATTCCCGGCTTTCACGATTGTGCGTGCTGATCTGTTAGTCCTTCCTTCCGTCTAGCTCACCCTTTCAATGTGGAAAAGTTTGCTCCGCGAGGGGCGTGCCTGTGCTGTTTAGCGGGTCCGCGGAGCTTCGGAGGAAGGCGGCGGCACCTGTGCCAGGCTTGTGGCGAAGGGCCGGAACAGATCGTGCTGCCGCCAGCTCCGGAAATGTTGAACTGAGAAGTTTTTGCTCGGGAGGCCCGAGCGATGGGCTCGCGCCTACGTTTAGATTTACTGTCCTCGTGCCAGGACCAGGGTTATGTCGTCGGGTTGCTCGTTCGCACCGATCCAGTCGGCCACGGCGGTGGTCACGATCTCGCTGATACGCGCCAGGGGTTGATCGCGGTTTTCCCACACTAGATCAATCAAGCGCTGCTCCCCGAATTCCCCGAAATCGTTTTCTGGCTCGGTCACACCGTCGCTGTAGGCGACGAAGAGCTCTCCCCGTCGCAGTGCGACCGAGGCTTCGGGATAAGTTCGATGAGCGAACAGGCCGACCACTGTTCCTCCCTGCTCAAGCCGCCGTACCGATCCGTCTTCACCCAGGATGAGGGGAGCCAGGTGACCACCATTGCTGTAGGTAAGCGTACGTTCATGGCCGTCGTAGACGCCCAGGAACAGCGTGGCATATTTTTCCGCTGGCGTGCTGTGGTAGAGCTGAGTGTTGAGCTGTGAGAGCATGGCGCCCGCCGATAATTCGGTGCCATTGCTGCCGGAGGCGACCAGAAGGCTCGAACCGGCCCCTAAGCCGGCTCCGACCGCCTCACGCACGCTGGGCATCCCTTCCAGGCTGTACGCCCGGACCGCAGAGTGAATGGTAGCCATCAGCAACGCCGCGGAAATACCCTTCCCGCTTACATCCCCCACCGCCAAAATAAGTTTCTCCGAACTGAGCGTCAGGAAATCGTAGTAGTCTCCGCTCACCGTGCGGGCGGGACGACAGAAGCCAAAGACTTCCAGCGACGCCAATTGCGAGATGTGCTGCGGGTAGAGCTGGGCCTGCACTTCCTGGGCAATGGTCAATTCGTTTTCCAGCCGCTGCTTTTCCTTCTGTTCCTGGATCAGATTCTCGATGGAGGCAGTCATCGAGTTGAACGAGTTAGCCAGCGTAGCCAGCTGATCGTGCGACTGCACCGAAATGCGATGGCTGAAGTCTCCGCGATTAATGTGCTCGGTGGCGTTATACAACTGAGCCACGGCTCCGGTCACGGTCCGCGTGAGGCGGGTTCCAATCAGCAGCGCCAGCAATTCGATGATGGCAAAAACCACTGCGGCGAAAAGCAGGGTGTACTCCACGCCGGTTGCGAAGTCACCCAGGGCAGCGAACAGGCGGGCATAAAGCACCGAGGGCCGGGTCTGAACCCGCAACACCGCGCCGGTTCTCTGTTGCTCGCCGCTCGCCCAGTCGACCACCGGAAGTGGCGTTCCGAAGGTGATCTCGCGATCGAAGCTGTTATTGGCCGGGGACAGTGCGCCCGCGGTGAAGGCGGGAACCAGTTGGTCGCGCCCGTTGTCTACGGTCATGCCGTTTTTGCCGGGACGCAACGCGATGTCCTGTTCGGCGGGTGCATCCATGTCAAGCAGCGGGGGCGCGGTGGGTGCCGGAATGAGGGCGCCTTTCGAATCAAAGGCGGAGGCGTACAGCGTGATCTCGCCCAGATCTTTCGCCAGCTTTTCCAGCAGGTGCCGATCCAGTGCCTCACTGGAGATAACAGAGAGCCTTTGGCTGCCCACGCCCAGCTCGGTGCCGGCGCGTAAATACAGTTGGCCATGGTCCCGCACTACGGCTCCGGGCCCCGGGGGCAGGATACGGGGAAGCGTAAATGGGGTTTTTCCTGAGGACGCGGAACTGCAAATGGCCAGGGGCGCTTCGTTTCTCCACGCACAAATCTGGCGGGAGGCCCATGCCGGGTCGGTGCGTTTCAGTCCCTCCAGCGACTCCGCAATTGCCGGCTGCCCATGCTCCAGGCGGGCCGCCAATTCGTGAGAAATAGCTGCGTTCACCGAATGCAGGCTGCGCAGCCGTGAATCCAATTCCGATGTGACCACGAAATTTGCGAACTGGCCGGCAAACAAATAAATGGTGATAAAAGCCATGGCTACCAGCAGTATTACCGGGATCACGCCGATGAACATGTAGGTCACGATCAGCCGGTTGCGCAGCCGCCAGAGCAGCCGGGCTTTGAGCCACCGGTAGGCCAAAATCCCAAGCGCGATGATCGCCAGAGCGCTGAGAATTCCCACCCATCCGCGGAGCGCCAGACCCCATGAAAGCTTGAATATCCCGAAAAGTTTTTGCAGAGCGAAGAGCAGCAGATCCAGCCCCAGCAGGTAACAGGCGGCGCGGGCCAGCCGGGTGCGAGGCAACACACCCGTTGCCAGCAGTCGAAAGCGCAATGTGCGGAGAGACAAGTCCATGCGCAGAAGTGATTATAGACGGCGGACCTCGGACTTCAGACGATCGGTGTTCGGTTTGACGCTCGGCGACGTCTTACAGCAGGGCGATGACGTGGATGCAGGGCTGAAGGCCGAGGTCCGAGGTCCGGCGGCTGATATCCGATGCCGCCCTCAGATCTCCGGATAGAAATCGAAGAAGGCTTCCAGGCTGGTCTTTAATTGCTTCTCGATTTCCTCCTTGCTGCCTTCGAGGACATGCATCGTGACGTACGCCTCGCGTCCATTCTTAAGCTTTAGGGTCGCCTCGCCCACTTCCGCCACTTCCTCCGAAGGAAGCAAGCGCATGCCATAAACCAGGGTCAGATTTGCCATGACCTCGATTCTAAGCCAAAGCCGAGGTCAGGTATCAGACCCGGCAAGCTGTCATCCTGAGCGCAGTCGGAAGGACCCCTATGAGCTGATCACGGCGGATGCGGCCCCTTACCACGAAGCTTAGGCCTGTGCCGGGTGTAGGGGTCCTTCGACTGCGGATTGCGTTTCGCGAGCGAAACGCGATCCTTCGCTCAGGATGACACGCGGGATGACACGCAGGATGACACCCAGGATTGCCCCTCCCGGTCACGGCGGGCGCAAAATGCTACAGTTAAAGAGTCAATGTCTGCCCCTGAATCCCGCTTCGTCAAAGCTTGCCGTGCGCTTCCGGTCGATCGGACCCCAGTCTGGTTCATGCGGCAGGCGGGACGCTACATGCCGGAATACCGCGCTGTCCGGAAGCAATATTCGCTGATTGAGATATGCAAGCGGCCGCAGGTGGCCGCCGAAGTGACAATCACGGCGGCTGAAGCTCTGGGCGTGGATGCCGCCATCATCTTCGCCGATCTCCTCCTGCCGCTTGAAGTTATGGGGTTGCCGTTCCATTTTTCTCCCGGCGAGGGTCCGGTGATCGAGAAGCCGGTGCGTGAACCTGCAGACATCTCTCGACTGCGCACCGATCGCACCGCTGACCTGGGATATGTTTCCGAAGCCGTACGGCTGGTATGCGAACACTTCGGAGCGCGCCTTCCGGTGATTGGCTTCTGCGGCGCGCCCTTCACGCTGGCCAGCTACATGATCGAAGGCGGCAGCTCGCGCAACTACGTCAACACCAAGAAGATGATGTATTCCGCGCCCGCAGCCTGGGACGAGCTTTTGGGCAAGCTGGTTGCGGTGGTCTCAGAGTACGCGGCGGAACAGGTGCGCGCGGGCGCGGACGTGGTCCAGGTATTCGACAGTTGGGTGGGATGCCTCAGCGTCGAGGACTACCGCCGTTATGTGCTGCCGCGCACCACTGAACTGGTGAAGACGTTGCAGCAGGTTGGAGTCCCGATTATTTATTTCGGTACGGACAGCGCCACGCTCTTGTCGTCGATGAAAGAGACTGGAGCCGAGGTGATCGGCCTGGACTGGCGTATTCCGCTCGATGAGGGCTGGAAGGCGGTTGGATCCGGAGCGGTGCAGGGAAATCTGGATCCGGTGCTGCTTTTTGCCGGCTGGAAAGAAATAGAGGCGACCGCGAGGACGATTATGCGGCGGGCTGGCGGGCGCCCCGGGCACATTTTTAATTTAGGGCATGGCATTCTGCCGGAGACGCCGGTGGAGAATGTGAAGGCACTGGCCAGATTCGTTCAGGAGTACCGGAACGGCTCGTTGTGAAGTTCCAGGGCCGTGCCGAAATTGGCGCTGCACGGGCGAATCACCCGCAGCCACAAGATCGGAGTGGTGAATTTGTCGGCTACTGAAAAAACCGCAGTTTTGCTTTTGGCGCATGGTAGTCCCGATTCCGTGGACGAAATACCCGAATTTCTCAGCCAGATCACTCGTGGCCGTCCCGTACCCGCGGAAGTGATCGAGGAAGTGAAACATCGCTATGGGCTGATCGGCCAATCTCCTCTGACGGCGCTCACACTTCGGCAAGGCGAACTGCTGGCCGACGAATTGAAATTGCCGGTCTACGTGGGCATGCGTAACTGGAAGCCGTTTATCGCCGACACGATTGCCAGGATGAAATCGGATGGAGTAGGGCGCGCCGTGGTCATCTGCCTGGCTCCGCAGAATTCGCGCACCAGCGTCGGCCTCTATCGCGCGGCGCTGAATGTTGAAGGCGGGGTGCCTTTTGCCGTCGAATTCGTCGAGTCATGGCATGATCATCCGCTGTTGATCGCGGCCTTTGCCGAGAAATTTCGTGTGGGGTGGGCGCGGGCCTGTCGCGAAACTTCGGCGCGGGTGCCGGTCATCTTTACCGCGCACAGCGTTCCTCAACGCACCATTGCCGAAGGTGATCCTTATGAAACTCAGACCAAGGAGACCGCCCGGCTGGTGGCGCTGGAGGCGGGCCTCGGGCCGGGCGACTGGAAGTTTGCCTTTCAGAGCCAGGGAATGTCGGGCGGGGCATGGCTTGGACCCACGGTCGAAAACACGATTCTGGAATTAAAAGAGAAAGGGCATCGCGCGATCTTCGTACAGCCCATCGGATTTCTCTGCGACCACGTCGAGGTGCTCTACGACATCGACATCGGCTTCAAGGAGTTCGCCGAAAAGGAAGGTCTGCGCTTGTGGCGAGCCGACTCGCTGAATGATTCCAGCTTGTTGACTGGCGCGCTGGCCGACCTGGCGCGGTCGCGCAACGGAAATTGACGGGCTGGGAGTGAAATCGACCACCCCCGCCGCGACATCGAAGACAATATGAAGCGCATTGCCATTGTCGGGGGCGGCATCTCCGGGCTGGCGGCGGCGTTCGCGCTCGAGGAGCGACGCCGGGGCGGTGAAGCGCTCGAGTACGCGGTTTACGAGGCGGGTCCGCGCTTCGGCGGCGTATTGGCCACCGAAGAAATTGAGGGCTGTCTGGTCGAAGCGGGTCCTGATTCCTTCCTTACCGAGAAGCCGTGGGCCGCGGATCTCTGTCGCCGGCTTGGCATTGAAGACCAACTCATCGGGTCCAACGACAGCGATCGAAAAACCTACATTTTGTTGAAAGGCAAACTGACGCCTCTGCCCGACGGGCTGATGTTCATGGTTCCCACTCGTCTTGCGCCGGCATTGTTGTCCACGCTTTTCTCTCCCGCCACAAAATTCCGCATGGTGCGCGAATGGCGTTTTTCTCCCCGCGGCTCCAGAAGCGACGAAAGCGTAGCTGCATTCGTGGAACGCCACTACGGTGCGGAAATGGTGGAGCGCCTGGCGGATCCTCTGCTCGCTGGCGTCTACGGAGGCGAAGCTTCACAACTCAGCGTGCGCGCCGTGCTGCCACGATTTATGGAGATGGAAACAAAGTATGGCAGCCTGGCGCGTGGGATGCTGGCCGGGATGAAAAACAGGAAGCCGGCGCAATCCGCCCAGCCGATCTTCACTTCTCTCAAAGGAGGTATGCAGCAACTCGCGGAGGCACTGGTAGCGAACCTCCCGGGAGATGTCCTGCGACCCAGTACTCCGGTGCAGGCTGTCCAGAGGCAGGATCGAGGCTGGGTCGTGTCCGCGGGGTATGCGTCCGATCAGTTCGATGCCGTGATCGTCGCTACGCCGGCGACTGCTGCCGTCCCTCTGTTCGAAATCACCTGCGCCGCGCTGGCCTCGGAACTAAAAGCCATTCCATATAGTTCCTCGATGACGGTTGCGCTGGGATTCGACAAAGCGGTGCGGGCCTCCCTGCCCGCAGGCTTCGGTTTTCTGGTGCCCCGCACCGAAGGCAAGCGCATGCTGGCAGCCACTTTCGTGCACAACAAGTTTCCCCATCGCGCTCCCCCAGACCGCGCGCTGATCCGCTGCTTTCTTGGCGGCAGCCGCGACGAACAAGTTCTGCAACTTTCAGACGAAGAAGTCCTGACCATCGTGCGTGAAGAACTTCGGCAAATCCTCGGTCTGAACGCGGAGCCGCTTTTCACCCGTATATACAGATGGAAGGGGGCGATGGCGCAGTACGTGGTCGGTCACCTGGAATGGTTGCAGCGAATTGAGAGTTTGGTGAAGCAATGGCCTGGCCTCGCCTTGGCCGGGAATGCGTATCGCGGAATTGGCGTGCCCGATTGTGTACGTTCGGGTGAGGCAGCGGTTCAACAGGTTTTGACGGAGTAGGTCTTCGTAGCGCCGGCGTCCCGCCCGCATCGCCGAGGGCGAGACGCCCTCGGGACAGCCGGCGAGACGCCGACGCTACTACAACCCGTGCACTGTTACGGCCGTAACGGCGGTAACTTCTCTTCTATTGCAGAAACATCCAGGCGGGTTCAGGGTTAATACAATTGGAAGGACCCATGAGCAGACGGATTCTGGCCCTGGTTTCGCTTACTCTGCTGGCGCTCCTGTCCCTACGGGCGCAGGAACAGAAATCGCAAGACAATCCTCCAAGTGCTGAGCCGCCGGCGCCGGCCTCACCGGCTGACGCTTCCCGCGAGACATCCCCACAACCCGCGCACGATGCGGCCCCCGACCCATCTGCCGACATGCCACGAATGAGCGGCATGAATATGCCCGATATGGCCGGGATGAACAACGACGGCAGCGCGCACGCCATGCTCTCCATGGCCGACCGCAAGATGGACATGGGTCCGCACATGAAGATGACCACTCTGCGCGACCTGAAGCCGGGAGATCAGGAAAAAGCCGATGAAGTCGTGACCGCCGCACGCAAGGCCGCGGAGAAATACATCGATTACAAAGTCGCGCTGGCTGACGGGTACAGAATATTTCTGCCCAACGTTCCGCAAAAGCAATATCACTTTACCAATTACCGCTATGCCTTCGAGGCAGCGATTCAGTTCAACCCCGAGCATCCCACATCGTTGCTGTATCAGAAGACGGGCGACGGCTACAAGCTCATCGGAGTGATGTACACCGCGCCAAAAAATTCAAACTGGAACGATCTGGACGAGCGGATTCCACTGAGCATCGCGCAGTGGCACGCTCACATCAACCTCTGCATGCCGCCTGCCGACAAAAAGAGCGAAGCCTGGGGACCGAATGCGAAGTTCGGCCTGGCGGGTTCAATTACAACCAGGGACGCTTGTGAAGCCGCCGGGGGCAAGTTCATGCCTCAGATATTCGGTTGGATGGTGCACGTCTATCCCTTCGAGCAGAAGCCCGAAGATATCTGGTCGGTCGAGCGCCAGTCACCTAATCACATGGACTGAGTTTCTGTCCGATCGGGCGCGAATACAAAACCATCGCTGACCAGAAAACTCACCAGAGAGCAAACCGCGATCGTGATTCCATTTGCCACCAGATAGTTCACGCGTCCGAAATCGACGAACAGTTTCATCAACCCCAGATTTCCGGCGATGGAGAACACTCCTGTCGTGAGATTGAACCTCAGGAACCTGCTGAAACTCGATCCCGCGCGGTCGGCCCAGGTAAAGCGCTCATGCCACCAAAAATTGTGGACCACGGCGGTCTCGACCGCCAGGGCAGTGGCGATCAGATAGTTGAAATGTAATCCACTCTTCAGCGCCATCAACATGAGCAGCTGCACCGCAATCCCCATACCACCTACGAGATTGAATTTAAGCCAGCGAGTTGCGGTGGGCCGCCAGGATTTTGCCGTCATCGAATTCTTTCTTCAACATAAAGACGGCGCGTGTTGCGGATGGTGAAGAAAATCAGCATGGCCGTCATGCCTACCAACCCAATCGCGCCGCCAACGTCGAACAGGCGGTACTGTCCGTGAAAGACCAGAGGATGAAATAAAAGCGCCAGGTTGCCAATGGACAAAAGGATGCGCAGCTCGGTGGGGCCGAAGCTCCAGAACGAAAGCTGAAATTCTCCCAGCGTGTAAGTAGCCAGGTAGGACTGGATCGACAGCATGAGGAACGCCACCAGCAGGCCAATAGCGATGTAAGGATGCATGTAGCCCGATAATGCCAGCCCACCCATCAGCGCCAGCCCACCGAAGCTGTCAACGATATGGTCCACATAGAATCCGTAGCGTGGGCGTTGCTGCTGCCGTACCCGGGCCAGCGTGCCGTCGAGACTGTCTCCCAGCCAATTGAGCGCGAGGAAGAAGATGCCGGCCAGTAGCCAGTAACGGTTCCAGGCGGCAAGCGCGTAACTGGCTCCAGCCATTACCTGGGCCAGGAAACCTGCCAGGGTGAGATGGTCAGAACTGATCCAGCGTGGGGTACGTTCCGCCATCCAGATCAGGACCCGCTTCTCGGGGCTGCTGGTCAGGCCGTTGTGGATTCGGACGGGGTTTTCAAAGCGCTTGACGCGGCGCACTTCGGTCAGCACGTTGGGGTTAGCCTGCTCGCAAAAATCGATCATTGGACTCGCCATATTCTTGCTCCGGGAGCCAGTTTTCCCTGGAGACGGCCTTGGCGCAATGCACAGCCCGTAAACTGCGAGTCAACTGCGGATCAACTGCTAAGTGCTTTAGAACCATGGAGAAGTAATGTGGGATCCGCGGGAAAGAGACACATCATTCGTTCGTCGGAGCGTTGGCGGGGACGCCCGTACGCAACGTCGGCGCTACATGGCTGCTGCGATGGACTCTCTCAACTGTTCGACCGCCCACTCGACTTGCTCTTCCGTGATGACTGCGGGCGGCGCGATCAGCAGGTGGTCGCCGGAAACTCCGTCGACACATCCTTGAATGGGATAGACCAGCAGGCCGCGTTTCAGGGCGGCGCTGGTTACCCGTCCCGCGAAATTCAGCTCCGCAGCAAACGGCTTTTTAGTCTGCTTGTCGGAAACGAACTCCACACCGCGCAACAACCCGATGCCGCGGACTTCTCCCACGGTCTTCAGGTCGAGGAGGGTCGAGAGTGAGCGCTCCAGCTTGGCAGGGACGGTTCCTGCGCGAGTCAAGTCGGCCGCCTGCACCAGATTCTGCTCCTGCAAGCGGTGCAGCACCGCCTGTCCGGCTGCGAGGGAAATGGGATGAGCGTTGTAGGTGAAGCCATGCAGGAACGCTCCCGAGGCCAGTCCGTCAACGACCTTCTTCGTCGCAATAACCGCGCCGAGTGGTGCGTAGCCGCTGGAAAGGCCCTTGGCAGCGATCAGAATGTCAGGCGCAATTTCCCAGTGTTCGATGGCGAAATTTCTTCCAGTCCGGCCCATCCCCGTCATGACCTCATCGGCGATCAACAGCACGCCATGGCGACGGCAAACTTCGGCAATCTTCTGCAGATATCCGGGCGGTGGGACAACCGCGCCCAGAGTAGCGCCGCTGACCGGCTCAAAGATGAAAGCCGCGGCTTCACCTTTGGCGGCTTCGATGGCCTTCTCTAGCTCGGCGGCGTACTCCTGGCCGCAGTTCCGGCAGCCGTCGGTGCAATCGTAATGGCAGCGATAGCAGTAAGGAATTCCCACGTGCTCGAACTCCCGCACCATGGGCAAATAGATTTCGCGGCGCCGCTTGTTGCCGGAAACCGAAAGCGCGCCCAGGGTTGAGCCGTGATAGCTCTGCGTCCGGCTGAGCACCTGATGGCGGCTGCTCTGGCCCGTCTCCACTTGATATTGCCGTGCCAACTTGAGGGCGGTTTCAACCGACTCGGAGCCGCCGCAGGTGAAGTACACGGCGCCGCCGCGAAAATTCTCGCCGGCGAAGGCGAGTAATTCGCGCGCATACTCTTCCGCGATCGGAGTAGTGAACTGGCTGGTGTGAACGAACTCCAGCTGCGAGGCCTGCTCCGCCATTGCGGCTGCTATTTCAGGAACGCCGTGCCCGATGAAGTTGACCGCAGCGGAGCCCGAAAAATCCAGGTAGCGCTTGCCTTCTGTGTCCCACACATAAACGCCTTCTCCGCGGACGGCGGAAGGGTAATTCTTGCGGAAAGAGCGCCGGAAAACGGAAGAGCGAGCGGGGTTCTGCGCGGCGATAGGATCAGACACAGTGGGGATTATCCGGTGCGGCTTGCTCCAGTGTCAAAATGCGGAGCTACTTCACCCCGTCTACCACCCAGAGATCGGAGAGTACTCGAAAGTACGAATAGGCATAAGCCTTGTTGTCGGCGCTGAAGCGGGCGTCCAGGACGGACTGAACTCCGGCGGGATCGGGCGGCGTGATGGCGAGGATTTGTTCCCGGCGTCCACTATCGAGAGAAACGCGGAAGATTCTGGCTGGGACTCCGCGCTGGGAGACGAGTACGCTTTTGCCATCCGACTCAAACTTTATCGTCCTTTCATTTTCGTTCAGATTGAGCGCGAAAGGTTTAGGGTCGCCGCCCGCAAGAGGGTACAGCCAGCGTTTGCCCTGCGCATCCGAGGCGAGGAGATATTTGCTGTCGGGAGTCACCAGGGCGCCGGCAGTTCCTTCCGGAGTAATCGCCCGGGTTTTGCCGGACAAGTCCATCCAGTAGGAGCGGGGCGGGTGATTGGGTTCGGCGGCAACGCAGACCAGGCCGCTACCATCCGGGATCCACGCAACCCCAATGTGATGCAGTGCGTCGTTGGTCAAACGCCGTGGCTGCCCCGCACCGATGGGCAACAATTGGACCTGTACGGGAGAGCTGAGATCGAGCGACGCCACCCACTTTCCGTCCGGCGACATCCTGGAAAACGCCCCGTCTCCAAGGCGAACCGCTGGAGATCCGTCGGTCTTGCGGAGAAACGAGCCGTACCGGGCGCCTACGGCCTCGCCGCTTTCGTCAAAGATGAGGGTCTTTCCATCTGGCGAGATATCGGCGAGAAGCGACCAGTCGAACCAGGAGAGATTCTTCTCGGTCTTTTCCCCCGGTGGCAAAGCCATCATCATGATTTGGGGAGTGTCCTCGGTGATCAGCACGCGGCCGTCACGGGTGACGTCCTGCACCGTCAGGGTTCCGGGCACGCGCACCACGAGGCGCTCCTTGCCGGCCATGTTCATGGCGTAAAGGGCGCGGGCCGCTCCGCTGGGGGAGGCGGTGAACCACACTTCACTTCCGTCGCGCGACCAGGCCACACCCTCAATCGTTGAGTAAAAGCTCGAACTCGCTTTGGGATGTCCCTCGCGATCCACGACCACGACCCGACCGTCGTCCCCGGTAGGAACATGGTCGGCAAAGGCAAGCAGATTTCCGTCGCGGGAAAAGCGCACATGACTGACCCAGCCCTGCGGCTGGTAGATAACTTTGTCGCCGGGAAACTCCAGGACATTCCGTCCCGCCCTGCTCCGCGCCACGGCGAGGTCTGAACCATCCGGGGTCCAATCCGCCCACTCCACGTTGTCCAGAACTTCGCGCGGAGCGCCTCCGGCTAACGGAACTCTCGCCATGGTGCCGCTTTCCACAAATGCCGCTGACGAATGCGCGTTCAAGGTGACTGCGATTTCGCCGCGGCTCGAGATGCCCAGCAACTCCGTTTTCTCCAGCCCGAGAGGACGCGAATCGGTGCTATCGAAACGAGTGGTGAATATTTCCACCGGTTTGCCCTCAAGAGCTGCACCGTAGAGGATCGTCTGCCCATCCGGCGAAAAGCGCGCAGCCATGATGGTGCCACGGCGAAACGTAAGGCGATGGAAACTCGGTTCCTGATGAATCCACGCTCGGCGAACAACAAAATAGGTTGCAGCCGACGAGGCCACCAATAGCAGCGCGGCCAGGGACGGAAGCAGCCAGCGCCGGCTCGAGGGCGCATCCACTGCCTTCACTCCAATCTTGCTGGGAGTCGAGATTTCGGTCAGCGATTCCAGGTTGAAGGCTACGTCGCCGGCGGATTGAAAGCGCTGTCCCGGATTCTTTTCCAGGCAATGATTCACGATTCTCTGCAAGGCGGGAGGAATGTTGCGCCCGGTTTCGGAGAGCTCCGGCGGATCTTCTTTCAGGATCGCGCTCATGGTGTCCGCGGGCGAATCTCCGTGGAAGGCGCGCTTGCCGGAAACCATTTCGTACAAAATGGAGCCGAACGAAAAAATGTCGGAACGATGGTCGGCAGATTTTCCGCGCACCTGCTCGGGAGACATGTAGCCGACTGTCCCCATGACCACGCCCGGATCGGTCGCCACCTGCACCGTCGGCGCATCCCCGGAGCCGGAGTTTTCTTCCGGATGGATGAGTTTAGCCAGGCCGAAATCCAATATCTTCAGCCGATTGTCGTGCGTGATGAAAAGATTTTCGGGTTTGAGATCGCGATGGACGATGCCTTTTTCGTGCGCAGCCGCCAGGCCGTGTGCCATCTGAAGAGCGAAGTCGATTGCCTTCCGGCTGGACAGCGCTCCGCTACGCAGCCGGTCCCTGAGGGTCTCGCCTTCGAGCAGCTCCGAGACAACATAAGGAGCGCCCTTGTCTTCGCCAATGTCGAAGATGGCGAGAATGTTGGGATGATTCAGCGCCGCGGCTGCCCGAGCTTCCTGGGCGAAGCGCTGCAGGCGGTCGGGATCTGAGGAAAACGAAGAAGGTAAAACTTTGATGGCAACGTCGCGTCCCAGTCGCGGATCGCGCGCCTTGTAAACTTCGCCCATCCCGCCCGCGCCGATCTGCCCCGTTACTTCGTACGGACCGATCTTCTGTCCCGCAGTTACGGCCATGGGCGAGCATTATAACGTTCACAGGCGATGCGCGTCTAAGAATGACCTCAAAGCTTTCGCTTGACAGCAAACAAGACGAACCGTGAAACTTTCTCGGCAAATCCAGAATCCCAGGAGCGGCCCTTGAACCTCGGCATCTCGAAGCTGGCAGCCTTCACTTTGTTTCTTTCTCTTCTTTCATGCGTGGCTCGTGGGCAGGCTTCGGCCCCGCCTGCCGCGGACAAGCCAGCGTCCAAAACCAGCTATATACTTGCCGGCCGGCTGTTTGACGCTACCAGTGACAACGTTCGTGAAAATGTGGTCATTGTGGTTGAGGATGAACGCATCAAGAGCGTGAGTTCGGCTGCCGACCTTAAGATTCCGCCCGGCGCTAAAGTGATCGATCTTTCGCAGGCGACAGTTCTTCCCGGCCTGATCGATTGCCACACTCACCTGGGCTCGCGCGCTGATCGTTACAACGAAATCTACAATTTCAAGGACACTCCTTTCAGCCACGCGTTCGCTGCCGTAGTGAATGCGCGCAAGACGCTGGAGGCTGGATTCACCTCGGTGCGCGACGTGGGTTCCGATCCGTTTCTTGCCGTCGACCTGCGCAACTCGATCAATGAAGGTCTCATTCCGGGGCCGAGGGTGGTGGCCAGTGGCCCGGCGATCTCGATTACCGGCGGCCACGGTGACTTGAACAACTTTTCGCCGCAGACCCGGGTCATGATGTTTCCGGAAGAACGGGACTTCGCGCTAGCCGACAGCGAAGACCAGATTCGCCACGTCATTCGCGCTCAGGAGAAATATGGAGTCGACGTAATCAAGATTCTGGCGACGGGCGGAGTGCTGTCGAAGGGCGACAGTCCGGCTGCGCCCCAATTCACCCTGGGCGAACTCAAGGTAGCTGCCGAAACCGCGCACATGGGCGGCCGCAAAATTGCCGCGCATGCCCACGGCACGGAAGGAATCAAGAACGCGATCATCGCCGGCATTGATTCGATCGAACACGCCAGTCTGATTGATGACGAAGGCATCCGCCTGGCCAAGGAGCACGGTACTTACCTGGTGATGGACATCTACAACGACGACTACATTCTCAACGAAGCACCCAAGTACGGGCTGCCCACCGAAAATCTCGACAAGGAACGAACCGTGGGCCGCCTGCAGCGCGAAAACTTCCGCAAAGCGGTGCAGGCCGGCGTGAAGATGGCCTTTGGCACGGACGCTGGGGTCTATCCTCACGGAGACAACGCACGGCAGTTTTTCTACATGGTGAAATTTGGGATGACGCCGGCGCAGGCGATCCGCGCGGCCACTTCAAGCGCAGCCGACCTGATCGGACGGGCCAACAATGTGGGCACGATTGAGACCGGCAAGTATGCGGACATCATTGCCGTGAATGCCGATCCGCTGGCCGACGTGCGCGCCCTCGAGCATGTTGATTTCGTGATGAAGGGCGGCGTGGTTTACAAAGACACGCGAGCCTCCAGGTAGTTTCATGTTTCTGGTTTCCGATTTCAAAGCCAGAAACCAGTTCCGAAACCAGAAACCAGAAACTAGAAACTAGAAACTGCCCCACGAACCATGGGGCGTATCAGGCGAGCACAATGTTTGCGTGTAGAATCGCCCCTTGATGGCGAATTCTGCCGACTCTTCCGAAGCCCGCCCGGTTCGCGGCGTCGCCCGCCTGATTCGTTTATTCCGCCCTTCACATCAGCACAGCGCTTTCTCGGCCACCCTGCTGTTGATGACGGCGGTCATGCTTTCGCGCGTGATCGGCTACGTGCGCGAGGCCTATATCGCTTACGCGTTCGGCGCCGGACCCGCGACCGACGCTTACGTCGCCGGCTTCACCATCCCCGATTGGCTGAATTATCTGGTCGCCGGCGGGACCGCTTCCATCACTTTTGTTTCGATCTACACACGGTTTCTGGCGGCCAATAAAGAGGAGGAGGCGCAGAAGACATTTTCCGTCATCATCACCGTCATGACCGCGGTGTTGGGTGTAGGCGTGCTTCTGACGGAAATCTTTACGCCGGAACTCTCACGCCTCCTCTTTCCCAAGTTCAGCCCG
This sequence comes from Terriglobia bacterium, assembly GCA_963822555.1. Classification (GTDB taxonomy): domain Bacteria; phylum Acidobacteriota; class Terriglobia; order Terriglobales; family Acidobacteriaceae; genus JAIQFF01. The sequence goes on along the minus strand of CAWGHY010000001.1, from coordinate 68,413 downwards.
GAACAGCTTGAGCTTTGCGTTCATCTGACGCGCATCCTGCTGCCCGCCCAAATTTTCTTTTACGTCGGCGGTGTGGTTTCCGCAGTGCTGCTTTCACGACGATTGTTTCTCTTTCCTGCTTTCTCCCCTCTGCTGTACAACGCCGCCATCATCATCGGTGGTGTGCTGCTTTCTCATCGCTTTGGCATTTCATCGCTGGCTTATGGTGCGCTGGCGGGAAGCTTCCTGGGACCATTCCTGATCAACGCCATCGGCGCGGCTCGCATCGGCACCGGCTACAGCATTTCATTCGATATCCGCAACCCGGCCTTTCGCGAATGGGTGAAGCTTTCAATTCCGCTGATGCTGGGCGTGTCGCTGGTTACCGCGGACGACTGGATCCTGCGCTACTTCGCTTCCGGGGCAGTGGGTGACATTACGCGGCTCAACTATGCCAAGCGTCTGTTCGCCGTGCCGATCGCGGTGCTGGGACAGGCGACCAGCCAGGCTTCGCTGCCGTTTTTTGCCAAGCTCTTTGGAGAGAAGCGACTGCGCGAGTTTGCCGACACGGTAAACGGTTCAATCTACCGCATTGTCGCAACCTCCCTGCTGGCCACCAGTTTCATGATGGCGGCGGCGCTGCCGCTGATTGATCTGGTCTACCGCCGCGGACACTTCCAGTTTTCTGACTCTCAGGAAACCGCTCTGTACTTTTTCTGGTTCGCGCTCTCGCTTTGCTTCTGGTCGGCCCAGGGTCTCTACTCGCGCGCTTTTTATGCGGCGGGCAATACGCTCGTCCCCATGCTGGCCACCAGTCTGATTACCCTGGCGTCCATTCCCATGTACTCGGCGCTCTTCCAGAAATTTTCGACGGTGGGGCTGGCGATGGCATCCGATCTTGGGATCGTCGCCAATACGCTGGCGTTGGCGCTGCTGCTGCATCGCCGGCAACTGATCCGAATTAACGAATTGAACTGGGTGGAAATCGGTAAAGCTGGACTGACTTCGATCGTGGCAGGCCTGCTCAGCTTTGAAGTCGCTCGCGTCTTGCTGGTGAACAATAGCCGCGTGGCGGACCTCAAAGCGCTCGCTCTGATCACACTTACCTGGGCGGGAGCTGTGGCCGCCGGCCTGTGGCTCACGCGATCCTCTTTGGTCGGCGACCTCCGTCGCCGGAAGCCCACTTCTTATCCGCGCGTCGCGGAAAGGCAGGCGGACGAGTTGACTAAGGGCATAGAGCCCTGACAAACCTCCATGACGAGGTGACGATTGAAGAACTCCAGTCGTTAGCCATCGCTTGTCAAAGTCCCCTAAGACTAGCCGACGACTACTGAAATCCCAGATCTCAGTTTTTGGTTCTTGGTTCTCAGACAGAAAACGGCGGACGCTCTTGCATGACCAAGAGCGTCCGCCGTGATTTTTTCGAGAAGCTAGACTCGGGCTGCAGTCGCTGCTTCGGCCGAGGCTTTGACTTCCTCGCCGTTCGGCTTCTGGCCGGCTTTACGGATATCGATGCCGCCCTTGAAGAACGCTCCATCTTCGATGGAGATGCGGGCTGCCACGACGTCGCCGGTGAGCGAACCGTCGCTGCGGATATCAACCCGGTCGCTGGCCGTCAGGTTGCCGCGCACTTTGCCCAGGACAACGATCTCACGGGCATTGATGTTGGCCGAAACCACGCCATTGCGGCCTACGGTCACGCGGTTCCCGGAGAGGTTGATCGAACCTTCCACCCGGCCGTCGATGTAAAGCGACTCAGAGCCCGTTACTTCGCCCTTGATCACCAGCGATTTGCCGATCGTGGCTTGGTCCGCAGTGGTGGTTGCAACCGGACGCGGAGCCGGAGCGGGTTCGCTCGCGGCAGAAAACGTTGGGGTGGGGGCGGGCGCCGCCGGGCGCTCCGGCTCACCTGGCCGGCCGGGAGTCGTAGGCTGATTCGTGGGTTTCCACATGTGGCAAAAGTCCTTTCCTCTTATGGATTCTGGGTGAAGGCCGCACTTCGGTGACCAACTGCCATTTTACTCCAGCAAGTTGCAAACCCGGCCTGTGAAAAAACGCTTATTTGATGAAACAGCGGCACATGCAAGGACAGAACTGAAAGACGATCCGTGGTAACCCTGTCTCGCCTGCCCAGAGCGACGGCTTCCAGACCATGCAAATTTCGCCGGGGCTGGTATTTTTTCTCTCCGGCCGCTGTTTTTGCTCGACATCATGATTGCATTTGCCTGGGAATCGCGACAACTGAAGGCGAGAGGAAGAGGTTACTAGTGTAATGCTTGTGCCTCCAGACCCAGGTTAGAAATTGATTAGAGTCCTTTAATCTTTGACAGGAAGTCAGACGTTAAGCAATCAGTCCTGGGCCCGGGGGGAATCATGAAACGGATCTGCCGCTATCTGGCTTTGTGCCTGTCGCTGATCGCCTGCCCTGGTGTGGTGGCGCAGGGCCAGGAACAGTCGCCCCAGCAGCATGTGGGCCGGGTGCAGGACTGGAGTTATCACCACGTAACCATGAGCGGAAGATTTTCGTCCGCCGATCTGGACAAGGCGAGGGTAGAACCCCGTGTTCTGTATCGATTGGTTGAGCGCAATCTGCCGCCTGCCTCTGCGGATGCGAGGCGGTTTGGTCCCGATGGACCGGGTCGGCGGCGACCGGTCCGGCCCCAGACTGGCGGTCTGAAGATTGACTGGAGCATTTCTCTCGGCGCCGGTATCGTCGCGCCCAACATGTTCCCAGCCAAATACAGCTTCGACATCAATGCGGCTCCAAGCTGTAGCGGGGATTACGTGGTGTTCGGTTTGAACGTCGCTGGCGTGACCAACGGCCAGGCCAACCTGGTGGGCGTGAAGAATCTCTACAGCGGCACGGGCGGACTCTGCGGCGCGAATCCCACTGTGAACTGGGCATACAACGGGAGCACAGCGGGCGGTTCGGTCCTGACCTCCCCGGTGATTTCTCTGGACGGCACCAAGATCGCTTATATAGAAAGTGCGGCAGCCTCGTCGATTTTCCACGTGCTTACCTGGAAGGCCGGAGAGGGCACATCGGCGACGGCTTCTAAAGCTCCGACGCTACCTGCGAATTGCGCGGCGGGGACGTCGTGCCTCAAATCGCTTACTTATTCGTCGACATCCAGCAACACTCTTGCCTCACCCTGGGTGGATTACCAAACCGATAAGGCGTTTGTGGCCAGCAACGACGGCAAGATTTACCGCATCAGCTGCGTCTTCGCATGTGGTCTCAATACTCAGCCGACAGTAGACTGGACTTTCACTCTGCCAGTCGCCGGCACCGCCGGGGCGGCGGCACAGCCCAACGGACCGGTCTACGACTTCCCCAGCGGCCGCCTTTTTGTCGGTGACCAACTGGGCGAACTGTGGATCATTAATGCCGGTACGGCCACACCCACACTCAATGCCGGCCCTGTCATGATTGGGGGCGGCGGTTGTACCGCGGCTCATCCGCCGGGCCGGACCGGCACGGGAGCGGACTGCACCGCTAACGGTGGTTCTTTCGGTATCCCTGATTCCGTCATCATGGACAGCTCCAGCAGCAGCCAGCGAATTTTTGCTTTTACCGGCAATGATGGGACTGCGGGAGCCAGCGCAACCGTCGCCCAGTTAAAAATGGATCTCACGGGACTGGTGCGCGTCCATGTGGGGCTGGGTAGTGTGGGCGCCACCATCGCCAACTGGAATCTTCACACCGGTGCATTTGACGACGCTTATTTTGGCGCCACTCCCAGCAGCGGCCACCTCTTCCTGTGCGGCACGGACACGGTCACGACAGACCCCTATCACTATTGGATCGGATTCAGCGCATATCCAACCATGGATTCAGCTCCGTCCGGAAGTTTGTTCCGGGTCACGGTTGCGAACATTGCATGCTCTCCATATACCGAACTGTACAACCCGAACATCACGCTCAAGGGTGGAACCGGCCATCATGATCTTCTGGTCAGTGGCCTGATGGGGTCCGGGACGAACGGCTTGATTCTGGTCAACGACATCAGTACCGGCGCGATCATCAATGGCCAGGCCACCAGCGTGAATTACCCCGGCGGAGTTAGCGGCATAGTCGTGGACAATGTCAGTACATCGGGACAGGCATCCAGCGTGTACTTCAGCACCCAGGGCGTCGTGAACGTCGGTACCTGTAACAATCAGCGCTGCGCCGTTAAGCTGACACAACTCAATTTGCAGTAGGCGAAAGCCTAACCGCAAAGATCGCAGAGAAGAACCGCGAAGGTCGCAAAGGTTTTCTTCGCGGCCTTTGCGGTTCTTCTTTGCGCACTTTGCGGTTGAGATGTTTCCGGCCAAGTTGACCTCTATTAAGTCACCCGGGCGCGAAAGTCCTCGGCGTCCGTTTCTCGTCCTCACGCTCTTCCACCCCAAACTCAGGTATCCTGAGATCGAGAGCTGAACGCGGAGGCTTGCCCATGAAATCCACCCCGTTGATCGCCACCCGTCCCGAGTCGAATGAATACGCCCCTTACTACGGCAAATATGTTTCGTTGGTCCCGGACGGCGACGTGCTTGTCACCCTCGAAAAGCAGTTACCCGAGACGTTGGCGCTGCTGGCGCGCCCCGAGGCCGATGGCGACATCCGATACGCCCCGGGGAAGTGGAGCGTAAAAGAGTCGATGGGACATGTCATCGACGCCGAACGGGTGTTCAGCTACCGCGCCATGCGAATTGCCCGCAACGACAAGACTCCCTTGCCGGGCTTCGAGCAGGATGATTACATCAAGTACGGACCCTTCGGGCAGTGCACCCTGGCCGGACTGGTGGAGGAGTTCGCGGCGGTTCGCAAGAGCACCCTGTTAATGCTGCGAGCGCTGGATGAAGCGGCCTGGGCTCGCCGGGGAGTCGCCAGCAATAACGAGGTCACGGTTCTTGCACTCGCCTACATGATTGCCGGTCACGAACTCCATCATCGCAAGATTTTTCGGGAAAGATATTTTCCTGCCGTTGTTTCCTGATCGCAGCTCGTGCGCTCCGGCCCCAGTATCCTTATAAGAGTTACTTCTACGGGTGCCATTCGTCGCCATGCTTTCTGACTCCGCCATCCTGAGAAAGATTGAGCAGCAGCCCAAACGCGCTGCCGGCTTCAAACAGATAACTCGAGAACTCGGCGTCCACGGGGATGCCCGCCGCGAGCTGTTCGAGCGCTTGAAGCAACTGGTTTCGTCCGGCCAGCTCCAGCAGGTGGGGCCCGACCGCTACGCCATTCCGCAAGCCGCCGCCGGCAAGAACATGGCGGTGGGACGGCTGAGCATGCATCGCGATGGCTTTGGGTTTGTGATTCCGGAGACCAACTCCCTTGATGAGCGCCTCAAAGGGAAGTTGGCGGGAGACATCTTCATTCCGCCACCAGCCGTGGGATCGGCCATGCACGGCGATCGCGTGCTGGTCGAGATCGGCAATATCCGTCCGGATGGCCGCGCCGAAGGACGCATCGTGCGTCTCATTGGGCGCGCCCATTCCACGGTCGTGGGCAAATTCCACTATGGCGGCCGGCGGAATTATGTCACTCCGATTGACCAGAAGATCACGCAGGAGATTGTGATTCCGCCGGGGATGGAATATCCGGAGAACACTGCGCCAGGCGATGACGGAGACGGCGCATCGACCGGGCGCGAAAGAGCAAAGAGCCCGCATCGCGTGCTGGGCACGGAAGCGGCGCGGCGCGCCCATTGGGACGATTTGGAAAACGTCGTTGTCGATGTCGAGATCACCGACTGGCCGACCGCCACGCAGAACCCGCGCGGCCGGGTGGTCGAGATTGTCGGCTATGAAGATGATTTCGGGGCCGATGTCGAGATCATGATCCGCAAGCATCATCTGCCCCATCGTTTCCCGCCTGCCGTGCTCGCGGAAGCGCAGGACGCCGAGCCTGTTATTTCAAGTGCTGAGGTGAATAAGCGGCACGATTTTCGCGATCTTTCGATTGTCACGATCGACGGGGAGACGGCGCGGGATTTCGATGACGCGGTGATAGTGCAATCCCTGGAGAATGGGAACTATGAACTGCAGGTGCACATCGCCGACGTGGCCCACTTCGTCACGCCGGATTCGGCGCTCGATCAGGAGGCGCGCTTGCGCGGCACCAGTGTCTATTTTCCCGATCGCGCCGTGCCCATGCTTCCGCTCGAACTCTCGACCGATATTTGCAGCCTGCGCCCGCAGGTCGACCGCCTGGTCATGTCGTGCGTAATGGAGATCGACCATCAGGGAGAGATTGTTCATTTCGAATTGAGCGAAGGAATCATTCGCTCCGCTGAGCGCATGACCTACACCGACGTAAACCTCGTGCTCGAAGGCGACCCCGGCGCACGAGAGCGCTATAGCAACCTGGTGGCTGATTTTGAGCGGATGCGCGATCTGGCCTTGATCCTCAATCGCAAACGCGAGCGCCGCGGTTCCATCGATTTCGATTTGCCCGAGCCCGTGATTGAGTTCGACGAAATGGGATTGATGAAAAGCATCACCCGTTCCGAGCGCAATATGGCGCATCGCCTGATCGAGGAGTTCATGCTTTCGGCCAATGAATGTGTGGCCTCTTATCTGGAAAACAAACGTATCGCGTCGCTCTACCGCATTCACGAAAAGCCCGACGCCAAACGCGTGTATGACTTCGAAGTAATTGCCGCGACGTTCGGATATTCGTTAGGCGTGGGAGCGCTCCCCATCCAGCGCGTGCAACTCAAAGCCGACCGCCGCGCCGGACGTAGTCGCGATGGGCATGGCAAGGGCCGCCAGTCGCGGGAGATCGAGATCCCAAAGGAAGTTCACATCACGCCGCGCATGTATCAGAAGCTTACGGAAAAGATCGCGGGCAAACCGGAAGAGCGCATCCTTTCTTTTCTCATGCTGCGCTCGCTGAAGCAGGCGCGCTATTCCGGGGAGAATCAAGGACACTTCGCGCTGGCCGCGCCCGCTTACACTCACTTCACGTCGCCGATCCGCCGGTATCCAGACCTGATCATTCACCGGATACTAAAAGAGGTGCTGCGCGAAAGTAGCGCCGGCGTCCCGCCGGCCCGCAGGCGGACGGAACGCCTGCATGGCGAGACTGCTTCAGCAAATGAAGAAGAAGGACTCAGGGCATCTTTTGGCAGAGCCGCCAACCCCGATTTCAAGCGGGCTTCCAGCCCGCCATCGGGCCGGCAGGATGCCGGCGCTACTTCGCCCTGGTCGAAGCGCCGCGACCACGCAGCTCATCGTGAGGCCATTCATCCGGAGGGTGGCCCCATCCCGATCGAGGAACTGCACGACATCGCCGAAGAATCCAGCCAGGCGGAGCGCCGCGCCGATGAAGCCGAGCGCGAATTGATGGAATGGAAAAAGGTCAAGTTCATGTCGGAGCGGGTCGGAGAAGACTTCGACGGCCTGATCATCAGCGTCACCAAGTTCGGATTCTTCGTCGAACTGACCGATCTCTTCGTCGAGGGCCTGGTCCCGCTCGATTCCCTGGCCGACGATCGCTACACCTATCACGAAAATACGCGCGAAATCATTGGCCAGCGCAACCATAAGATTTATGGCCTGGGTGACCGTGTACGAGTGCTGGTGGACCGCATCGATCCGGTAGAGAAGAAAGTCCAGTTCGCGGTCTTTGAGGAAAAGCCGGTCCCCAAACGCAAGAACCGCTAAGCCTGGTGTAAAATCCTTGAGTCAACCCCACCGCCGCGTTTGCTGAATGCGGCCGGTTCCTTCCAGTCGGGACGTGGCTCAGCCTGGTAGAGCACTCGCTTGGGGTGCGAGGGGTCGGCAGTTCAAATCTGCCCGTCCCGACCAATTCAACAACATACGCGGTCTCTGGTTCTCCTCTTCTTCAGAGGAAAACGACACCGTGGATCCGTATTCGTTTGCTCGGAACGCCAGTGGCGGGTGCCCATGTCGACGTTACCTCTAAGGGTAGGCTATTCCACAAGAAACTTGCCACTACCGATCCGGAATTCTGTGAGGGGTTTGAGATTCTTCGTGTAACCGCGTGTAACTGCGTATTCCTTCCCACCTTTAACGCGGAGACCATATTTTCCCGTCGGGTACGGCTTGATCTCTACCACAAACGAGGTATTCACGAGCGCAGATCGATGGATTCGAATGAATCCGTATGGCTTCAGCTTTTCTGCCACCACTGAGATTGATTCGCGCAGCAGATAGGAGTCCGATTCCCGCTGCAGCGACACATAGTTGCCCTCAGCTTGAACCACGATCACATCGCCAGGATTGACGAGGAGAATCCTTCCTTTAGCTTTGATTGCTATCCTCGGGTGCTGCTGACGAAACACTTTCTGCAAGGGCGGCAAAGCCTCTATCAATTTTGCGGCTTGCTCGCCCTTTGCTCTCCGAGAGGCCCGGGCCAGGGCTTGGCTGATGCTTTCATTCGAGAAAGGTTTTAGCACGTAATCTACGGTGTGATTCTCGAAGGCGGCGATTGCGTGTTCAACGTGTGCCGTCACAAACACGATGGACGGCAACGGAAAACCTGGTTTCCTAAGCTGATCTACCAGTCGAGTACCCGACCGGTCCATCAAATTGATGTCGAGAAGTAAAACATCGTAAGAGTCCGTCGCCAGTTTCTCGAGCGCTTCGGCCGCGCCGTTGGCCAAATCGAAATGCTCCACGTCGCTCCTTGCCGACAGGACATTTGCTAGAGCCGCTTGGGCCAGGGGCTCATCATCCACGATCAACACGCGCATGGTTCCCTCATCCATCTCTGTTCCGTCGGGTGTACCCGGCTTGGCTGACCGTTGATCAAGGGGAGCCATCCTGGCACGGTGCTTTTGGGTCCTGCGCTTGCCCCCAGTCGCCCAGCACGATAACCGGCGCAAGAACTCCCAATGCGCTTCATTTTGCTTACCTGACCGTGACTGGGTCGGCTGTCCCATCCGACCACCAGCCCGCAGGAACCATGAATACGTCGATTGGTTCCGGAGCACCACTGAACTGTGGATTCAGCATGACCGGAGACTTAGGCAAGTCCGCACCCCAACCCGCACCGTCCATGAGCGGCGTGTAAAACATCAGGTGAGCCATCCAGTTGTGGTGCTCGCCATCAGTAAGGTACTGTTCTTTCGACATCATGTAGGACATGGCTCCCGGCTCCAGGGGTGGCAGTCCTTGCTTCATGAATGCCTTGATGCCTTCGATGATCTCTGCTTTGGATTTACCGGCCAATACCATCTCCGTTCTTTTGTATGTCATAGGCAGGATGGAGCGGGCAGCCGGCGGATTGAAGCAGACCGGACCTCGAATCTTAGGGTTCCAAAAATTTGCAGACAATTCACCATCGAATGGGCCCATCCACCCTCGCTCCACGACGCATACGAAACCATTCTTGCCTTTGGCCGCGGTTTCATAGCCATGCCGTCCCAGCACCAGGACTTCAGCATCGTTCGAGATGGCCATCGGGGCCGCACTCCTCGCCAGGGCTATCTCGGCATTTCTATCCGTCATCAGGTACTCATCAAGCGGGGCCATGCTCGGATACTTCGCATTGGCGTCCGTTGCCTGCGCTTGCCACGTTGTGCTCAGCACGACAACCAGCGCGAAACTTCCTAGTGCGATCGTCCTGACTCTCTTTCGCTTCATTGTTTCCCCCTTCTGTTGGCCGCGCACGGCTGAGGTAATTGCAGCACGGTATTTACTAAGCATGCGACATCCTCACGAAAGCGGCGGGCTAGTCTGCAGGCTGCCGATCGCGTCGGCTTCGTGCGGTGCGAAGCGAATCGATGTGGCCACTCACCCTTCTTTGGCCGGATCGCATCGTCCCAGGATCCTGTGAAACCTTCCCTAGAACGACGTACCCTTCCCAGGCCGCGATCAGGAACGTAGCCGTTTCATTCGCGTCTATATCACTCCGCACCATTCTGCGTTTCTGTCCCTCGCGCAACGCACCCGCCATGGCGTCGTGCCAGTCCTTATAAACTCTTGCCGTCCTTCTGCGGAATCCCTCGTCGAGACCTGACATCTCCTGAGACAGGTTAAGCAAGGGGCAGCCGCGCTGAACGTCTTCTCTTTTCAGCGATTCGGACTGAACAATGCGGATAAGAACGTCGATGGGGTTCGTGGCGTTCCGTAAAGGCTGCACCCACTTCTGGTGAAGGTTACTTGCGATGACCTCGTCCACTACCGCATACCCAAGGGCTTCTTTGTTATCGAAGTGGTAGTACAACGCGCCCTTGGTCACGCCTGCTCTGGCCAGAATGGTGTCCAGGTCAGCGTTTCGAAATCCCGACCGGTACATCTCGTGGAAGGCGGCGCGCAACAGGCGCCCTCGCGTGCGTTCCGGATCGCGGGATGCGAATCGGCCGCGTCTCGGTTTGTTTCTTTCTGCGAACATACCGACTAGTATGCATGTTACGATCGCAATTGTCGAAGTAAATGTTCTCTGGCTTCCCGAATCTCATAGCATCGCCGGCGATCTCTACTGATATCCATATGAATTTGTCGGTGAGCTTGTTTTACTTGTTTCTGGAATTGGTCAATTCGTCACTCTTAATCCCGGAAACACGCACCTGAGTATTCGAACCTCATGTATTTTCCTCCGAAGACGGCCCTCGGCCTGCGTGGTTCGAAATCAGCACACGCGAACGCATCCGCAAGCCATTCCCGCGGAGGAGCTCACCGACACATGCCATGTCGTCATTGCGTTGAGTGCCCAAAATGTTCGACTCGATATTTGCCTGCCTTCAGCCCGTACCGTAATGGTTCATACTTGATACCGGTTGAAGGATTCGCAGATGAATGGACACTGTACTGTGCCTGCGGGAGACCACCCATTTCCAGTCGATGGAGTTGTCGCAACCTGAAGCTATATGCGGTCTCGACTGAGGCACACGTTCGAGGTTATGGCCCACCCGAGGAGATTGTGCCTGTAGACAGGAAGTCGCGTTTTTCGAGTTAGATGGCCGAAACTGAGACTACACTCGTCATCGCCTTAGTCTCAGGCGACCTGAGATTCGACCCGCACAGGGGCTTCGCGAACGCTTCGTATCCACAGGAGCACCAGGTTCTCAGGCTGAGACCGAGGCGGGTGCTGCCTTTATTTTGGTACGGCTGCGGAAGAAGATACCGATGAGAAGCAAGATAACGAACGCGCTCAAGGACGAAGTCGTCCAGAAGGCTTGCCAGTTACGGGTTACGACGGGGCCGACGCTGTGGGTGAAATAGTCGACTGTACGGCCGGAAATCAAAGAGCCGATCAGCATTCCTACTCCATAGGTTAGGAATGTAATCAATCCTTGCGCTGCGCTGCGCAGGTTGGCGGGGGCTTCCTGGTCCGTGTAAAGCTGACCGGTCATGAAAAAGAAGTCGTAGCAGACACCATGCAGCAGAATGGCCAGGTAGAACATCCAGATGCCGCTACCCGGATTGCCATAAGCCAGCAGCATGTAACGTATCGACCAAGCCAGTAGGCCCATGATCAGGATGCTCCTGACGGTGACGCGCCTGAGGATGAACGGCATCAGGAGCATCATCACGACTTCCGAAGCCTGTCCCAGAGCCATTTTGCCGGCGGCATTGGGGACATGAAGTTCGTTCAAGTAGGCATTGGTAAAGGAGAAGTAGAAGGTGAGCGGGATGCAGGCCAGAATCGAAGCCACCGCGAATACCGCGAATGACGGCCGTTTGAGCATCACCAGGGCATCGAGTCCGAGAATGCGGCGCATCGTGACAGATTGGCCCTTGCTGGGCGGAGGAGTGTGCGGCAGAGTGAGGCTGAAGATGCTCATCACCACCGACGCGCAAGCGGCCAGCAGAAACGGAACAGTTGTTGTTTCGACCCCGAGGCGTCCGATGGTCACGCCAATCGCAATCCATCCTAATGTGCCGAAAACGCGAATCAAGGGAAAGTCGCGGCCCGTGTCCTTCAGATGCTGCAGTGTGAGCGAATTGGTGAGAGCAATCGTGGGGAAGTAGCAGAGACAGTAAATGAACATCAAGGCATACACGGAGCCAAACGTAGTCGCTTTTGTGACGAAGTAAAGGAGCACAGCGCCCAGCAGATGCAGCGCGGATAGGACTCGCTCGGAGGCGAAGAACCGGTCTGCGATTAAACCGACGAAAAAAGGCGATATCATGCAGGCCAACGCAGTCGTGCCAAACACGGCTCCGGCTTGCGTTCCGGTGAATTTCAGATTGATGGTGAGATAGGCGCCGAGTGTTACGTACCATGATCCCCAGATCACATAATTCAGGAACATCATGAGACTGAGGCGAATTCTGTCTGCGATTGGCATAGTGGTGGACACCAGTTGGATCGATTGAATTTGTCAGTGCCGGTTACGGGCGGGCTGTTTTCCAGCAGGGCCCTTAAGCCACAAATCGATTGGCTTCTTCACGGCGGGCGCCTGGAAGGGTAGCGTTATCTTTCGCCCTTCGCCGGCGGAGGCGTACCCTGCGTAAAGCACGTGCATCACGGCCAGACCATCGTCTCCGGTGACTCGGGGAGTTTCTTTTCCGCGGACACAGCGGGCAAAGTGGCTCAGCTCTTGCGGTGTGCCGTAGTTCCACAGTTCTTCGAAGACTGGATACGTCCAGCCTTTGGTGGTTGGAGCTTTCTCGACGGCGTAGCCATACCCGTTTTCGCTGTAAGTGGGCAGTGCGTTGCCCATGTGCAGATTGGCGTAGGTTACGCCGGCCTCGCCGTACACCTCGATGCGATCATCCATGCCTCCGCGCCGCGCCCAGCTATTTTCGATCAGCGCGTTTGCGCCGTTCTCAAATTCAAGAATGCATAGCGAGTCGTCCTCGGCCTGAGTCTTGTCGGCGTGAACGTAGGTCCCCATCTGGCAATAAACGGACTTGATCGGTGACCGGTCCAGAAACCAGTAACAGAATGCGATGCCGTGACAGCCCAGATCCATGAACGCGCCGCCGCCAGAGCGATTGACGTCCCAGAACCATTCGCTGTGCGGACCGAAATGCTTTTCGCTTTGTTTCACCAGATATATTTTCCCGAAGGCGCCGGCATCGGCCATTTCTTTCGCCTTCAGATATTTCGGTGTGAACACAAGTTCCTCTCCGTACATCAAAAGGACTCCGTGATTTTTTGTAACGGCGATCATCTCCTCGCCCTCGGCGATGGTCATGGCCAGAGGTTTCTCGCAAACCACATGCTTGCCGGCAGCCGCCGCGTCCTTAGTCATTTGCGCATGCAGGCTATTGGGAGCGGCGACGGTCACCATCTCGATGTCTTTTTCCTTAAGCATCTCGCGATAATCCGTGAACACGCGGGGGATTCCGAATTTCCTGGCGAAGGCCGCGGCGTTCCCTGGGCTGGGGGAAGCGACGGCGACAACTTCGGCTTCGTCCGGCATAATCTGAAGCGATGTGGCGTGAATATCCGCCTGAAATTGCGAACCGATGATGCCAACTTTTACTCTGCCCTGGTTCCCCATGCGATTCCGGACTCCTTAATATTTATGGTTTCTCGGACGCCCCCAGCGGTTTGATCCTGATGTCGCGAAACCAGATTTCGGAGCCCTCGGCTTCGAGCAGAATCCGTCCGCTGGTCAGCGGGATCATATGGGCGGGATTATTCGGGTCGGGCCGCCGGATGTCGCGGGCATTGTTCACGATCCGGCCATTCACCAGGTGCGTGGATCGATCTCCCCGAATAATTACTTCCACTGTGTTCCAGCCGTCCCGGTTCTCGAAGTCGCCAGACTTCAGCACACGAAGGGAGTCTCCCGGGGCGCTGCGAACCCGGGTACCTGTCTGCATGTCATCGTCGTACACCGGCATGGCGGGGGCGATGAAAAAGGCAGTCACGGCTGCACCGTTGACGATCCACAGGTCTCCGACATCCGTTTCTTCAATCTGACACTCCAGGGACGTCGGGTAGATTGCATCCGGACCCACCGCGAGATACAGCAAGCCGCTATTCCTTTTTCCCTCGCTCGCACGTTTGGCGCCCCACTTGTATTCGGCATGAATACGGACATTCGAAAAATCCTGATTCGTGGCGAGGTAGCCGTTGTCTGACTCCATGATATGAATCATGCCGTCTTCTACTTTGAAGACGCCCTTCGGGTCTTTATTCTTACCGCTGGAATCCAGATAGGTATACCACCCGGTGAAATCTTTCCCGTTGAACAGGGAAACCCAGCCGTCATTTGCCGTTTTCTCATCGGCCGTGAATGCAGAAGGTGGGTTCAGCAAGCAGACTGCAAGAATCAAGCCAAGAGACGAGCGCAAGATCGCCAATTTCATGTTGACCCCGTGTACTTGTTCCCCCGCGACTATCGGGGCTTGGGCGTCGGATCGTCGCAACCTACAAACTCTGTCAGTATGCGATTGCCTTTATATTCCAGCTCATCGTGAATGCCGATCTTCGAAGTGTAGTAACCGCGAACGGTCAAGCCTTTCAGATCGCGAAAAAACCGGACCTCGGGGAGGTCAGTCATGTGATCGTTGTCTGAGAGGACGGTGAGAACAGCGATCCGTTCTTCGGGACTGGAATCCACGAAGGACTTCCCGCCGTAGTGCAGGCTGATGAGATCGATCAGGCGAAGTCCTTCATGCCAGAGCTGCTTCTGGTTGTCGTCGGTAGTTTCGCGCAGAACCTGTTCGATGTATTCGGCAACCTTGGCGGCTTTGGCTCCCCCGGAGTGGCTGTCAGCCGGAATAATCGTCTCTGACAACTCTTCGACCAGAGTGTGTTGCGCAGGCGTGAAGAATCGCGCGCCCGTTTTGATCTGGTCAGGTTTTGCGTGCGGCGCAGGTGCCGGGGTTTCCGCCTGGCCCACCGCGGGTATAGGCAGGAGTGACGCGCCGAGAACCGTGGCGGAAGTTTTCAGCCATTGCCGGCGATCCTGTTTCAGGTTAATGGGCTCGTCTGCGGACATTTCCTCTCGCCTCTCTTTACAAATTGCCTTTGCCGAGCTCGTCGGCCAGATAGTCGCACGAACGCCAGCACAACGACATGATGGTCCAGGTGGGATTCTGGCAACTGGCATTCACGAAGGCGCTGCCATCCACCACGAAGAGGTTTTTGACATCGTGCGACTGCTGAAATTGATTGAGAACCGACGTCTTCGGGTCGTTACCCATGCGGGCAGTCCCCATTTCGTGGATGGACCACCCCTCGGTGAGGACGCGGCTGCTCACATGGACGACGTTGAAGCCCGCAGCCTCGAACATTTCCTGGGCGGTTTCCTTCATGTCCTCGGCCATGCGGTGCTCGTTGTCCCCAAACTTGTAGTGAAAACGCAGAGCAGGAATGCCCCACTTATCCTTTACTATAGGATCCAGATCGACGTAGTTTTCGTAGCGCGCCAGCACTTCGCCGAAGGCTCCCATACTGATGTAGGATCCCTGGTTCTTGCGAATTTCCTCTTTGAATGAAGCCCCGAAGCCGTGTTTGTCTGCGCCCTCCGGAAACATCCTGGCGCCGCTTCCGCCCTCGAATCCGTAACCACGGATAAACTTGGGGTGTTTCTCGGTGAGATTGCGAAACCTGGTCAGGTAAAAACCTCCGGGCCGGCCGTCGTCGAGAGTGGAGGGCTTTCCCACAAGATCTTTTGCCTGGCCGGTCACGCCGGGCCCCATGATGTGCTCGCAGAAATTGTGCCCGACGTGGCCGCTGGAGTTTGCCAATCCGTTGGGATAAAGCCGCGACTTTGACAGCAGCAGAAGGCGGGCGGATTCCAGCGTCGACGCTGCCACGACGACTACCTTGGCGCGGACGGTGTAGTCCTTCATCGTCTCGGAATCGATGAAGTGAACCCCGCTGGCTTTGCCCGTCTGCGGGTCAACTGTGACTTCGCGCACCACTGCATTGGTGCGCAGGGTCAGGTTACCGGTGTCCGCGGCTGGATAGATCAGGCCCGTGGGGGAGTCGAATGCGGCATGAATGTCGCAGCCTCCCTTGCGTTCACAGGCGCCCCGCCCAAAGCATTGGCTGCGATACTGATTATGCTTCAAGCCGTCGGTGGTGACGCCCGCGCGGTATTGGGTAACAACCCGGCCCATTTTCTGCACGCCCTGCTTAAGGGTGATCTCGGCGCAGTTCAGTTTGGTGGGGCGCTGAAATATGCTGTCGGGAAGATAAGGAAGGTTTTCCTTCACCCCGGTGATGCCGAGGTACAGGTCCACCTTGTCGTAGTAAGGCGCCAGATCGCTGTAACTGATGGGCCAGTCTTCCCCGTAGCCATCGCGGCTCTTAGCCTTGAAATCGTAATCGGAAAGCCGCAGCGCCAGGCGGCCCCAGATGTTTGTTTTGCCGCCCAGACAGCGCGCCCGGACCCAGGCATAGTTGGTGCCGGTG
The DNA here is from genome assembly GCA_963822555.1 of Terriglobia bacterium. Classification (GTDB taxonomy): domain Bacteria; phylum Acidobacteriota; class Terriglobia; order Terriglobales; family Acidobacteriaceae; genus JAIQFF01. The sequence continues at coordinate 52,155 of CAWGHY010000001.1, read as the reverse complement.
AATGGATTGTCGCGCTCATCCACAACGATGTTCTTTACGTAGTCAGTGCTGCCCACATAGCTGTGAAGATGCTTGGCCTTTTCAAAGCCCGGACCGTAGGGAGGATTGCGTATGGTGTATTCGTTGAATGTCAGAGAATGGCGGTCGGGCGGGAGCGCTCCCCGATTTGCATTGTTGTAGGGCCATTCCATGGAGCGCAGTTCTTTCTCGATGGGGAGTTTCTTTCCCGCCTCGAGCATTAGAACCTTTAAACCGTGGCTGGTCAGGACGTGCGCAGCCATGCCGCCGGCGGCGCCTGATCCGACGACGATTGCATCGTAGGTTTTGGTGAGGTCAATCTCGTGGTCTGTCATCGAGTAGACTCGTTGCCATCGAAGTGTCGCCTATCGGCAGATTCCCGGCGATTGCGATGTTTTCCAAAGAAGGAACTTGGGCGAAATGCACGCCCGCACCTGCATTTAACAGTGGGCCGCCATCTTTTGTCCAGTACGGCCAACACAGTCGTTCGAAGAGAAGGAAAGTCGCTGAGGTGCACTTTAGCGGGAACCTGTAGAAGAGATGCATCCAGCAAACAGAATCCCAGGGTCATCTGGCTCTGGGTAGCAGGCCCTTATCCACGAGTACAGGCGGACGACGATGCTTCGTGGCTTGCTCATACGCGTGCCCCCAGCCGAGTAAGTCGCGACTTTCCGGGTGCTCACGCAATTCCCCGGGCGAGACGTGGAAGTTGCAGAACCTGTTGCATGTAGCGGACCCATGGTCTTCGCTTTTTCCCCACCTGTGCCGTTTCGTCTCTTTTTCGTCAGGTGGCTTAGCGTCGGCGAGGGAGCCTCTTTGCCGAGGCCTCGGATCCAGGTGGTTCACGGAACGGTTCCACAGAAATGCGCTCGTAACACACTTCCAGCACGGCCAGGTTTTCTGTGCCGCCCGGCAATTGAAGGACTACACTGTCACCCGCCGCCGATTTCATCAACGCGCGGCCCAGAGGTGACACCCAACTGATGTGGTTGCGGTTGAGATCAATCTCGTCGGTGCCCACGATGCTTACCACTCGCGATACTCCCGTGGCATTGGCATAGCGCACGGTCGCTCCGAAGAATGCCCTCGTCGCCGCCTGCCCCGATCTCGGAGCTTCCGGGTCCACCACCTCCGCGGCTTCGATTCGCTTGGTGAGAAAGCGAATCCGCCCATCAATCTGCCGCAGTCGCCGCTTGCCGTACTGATAGTCGGCGTTTTCACTGCGATCGCCGTTGCTGGCAGCCCACGCCACCACCTCCACCACGGCCGGGCGTTCCCGGTTGAGCAAAAACCGGTGCTCATCTTTGAGGCGCTGCAACCCGCTCGGGGTGATGTAGTTCTTGACTGGCGTCGCGGGCGCGTCCGGTTGTGGTCTTCTCGTAAACCCTTTTCGCATCTCGTAGTCTTTCCAGCGCGAATCCACGACCTACGCAAGCGGGGTAAGGGAACAGAGCGAACGGCGGAATGACTGCGAGTCATCGAACCGCAGCCCTTTGAACCCACGCTATACGGAAGTCATGCGTTGCTCCTTTTCCGGTTGCTCGAGCGGATCTTCAATCCCTTTTCAACAGCGTCCAGATCCAGCCGGCGAACGTAAGGACGAGGAAAGGGTAGGCGAAAAAAGGGAGGGGCCGGGAGGTTGGCAACACCTGTTCACCCCAAAATATTCTTGATGCAGTAATCGCAAAGAGAATCGAACCAATGATGCCTACCAGACGAACCCCAATGGCGAATTGTTTGGGAATACATGTGAGCAGCAGGGCGGCGGACCATAACGCTGTGCCTGCGGCAAACGCAGGAACACCTCCCTCGAGTGTCGCGGCAGTCCCCGATAGCATGACAGCCTCTCCGATGGCGAATACTAAAAACCCGGCGGAAACGGTGTCAGCTCCCGCCCGGAAGTATTTCAATGTGAGCAGCGCCGTAGCCACGATCAGTCCGACAGAGTCAATTCCCCAGAAAACTGCCCTGAGATTTGATTGCGCGACGACGGTCCCCAGTAACCCGAACACTCCGCCGACCGCAAGACCAACTGCGGCAATGATGTTCAGACGTGTGGGCGTGGTTGTGTTCATGCGTTGTGGTGTCTCCTCGAAGGCAGAAGCTTCGATGAGCCGCAGCATTGAGGAGACTTCTGGTCGCTGACCCCGTCACCGTTATATCCGAATGACGGACAAACCTCCATCCAGTGGCGCTGCGAAACGCCGCAGCTACTGCCGCAGGTGCATAGCTTACACTCAAACCACATGCTCAACCGGGGCTATGCCTTTACCACAATCATCAGCAGCAAAGATCATGGACAGACCCTGCTCTCCCACCTGGCAAGCCTTTACCCACACTCGACCCCACAAGCCTGGCAACAAAAACTGAACAACCGCGAAGTGACCGTCAACGGCGTCACTGCCACCGGAAGCGAATCGCTCGCTTCAGGACAAACTCTTGTCTGGAACCGTCCACCCTGGATCGAACCAGACACTCCTCAGCACTTCGAAGTCCTGTTTGAAGACGACCATCTGTTGGCCGTCAACAAACCTGGCGGGCTGCCCACTCTCCCCGGCGCCGGCTTCATGGAAAACACCCTCCTGCGCCTGGTTCAGAAGAAAATGGTGCAAAAGCAAACTCCCAACGCAAACCCTGTCCACCGGTTGGGCCGGGCCACTACCGGCATCGTCCTCTTCGCCAAAACACCGCAGGCGGCCGCCAAACTAGGCGCAGATTGGAACACACCCAGAATTCAAAAAATCTATTGGGCGCTCGCTCAAAACGTTGCAAGGCACGACGCCTACGAAATCCTCACCCCCATCGGCCTTGTACCGCACCCGCGCATCGGTTCGGTGTGGGCCGCCAACCCGAACGGCAAACCAGCAAAGTCATTGGCGAAGGTGATCTCACGCACGACAAGCACCACAACATTTAAGGTAAGCCTGAATTCGGGCCGCCCTCATCAAATCAGAATCCATCTGGCATCCATCGGCCATCCCCTGGTGGGCGATCCTCTGTACGGCTTAACCGGCCAGCCTCTTGAAAATCTCCCCGGCCTCCCGGGCGATGGAGGATATTTTCTGCACGCCCGATTTCTAAAATTCCACCACCCCATCACCGGAGAACAAATCAATCTTGAGGCAGCCTTGCCGCCTGGATTCTCATTGCATCAGTAGGTTCCCGGGGGGGACTCAAATCGAAACCTCGGGGACAGACGGAACGTTTCCCAGTTTTTTGGGCGAATGGAAATTGGTGAACGTCCCGTCTGTGCCCTGTTTTTTCCTAGCTGATTTTTTCACGTTTTGCTACCCCCGGTTTTTTCGTCCGCCAGCCACTTTTCGGAGGAGTGCGAGAAAAACAATAAAGATGGACCAGCCTCGCCGCCCACAATTTTTGTACAGCCCCGTTATAGCGAACCTTCCTTGACTAGAGCGTGTACCTTGCAGCGCGGTCTAACTTCTCACTTTGAGACGCATTTGCGTTGGAAACTGAAGAGGGGAAGCTACTACTAAATACATATAAATCAGAAGTCGTCATCGCTCTGCTCGTAATCCGACTCATCGTAACCAAATCCCTCATAATCCTCGCGTTCCCGTTCCTCGTTATACCGCCCTCTGACCTTGGCGACAAACTCCGGGTATCGCATGTCCGTGTTCACGTATTCACCCAGTAACTCCCGGTGCTCATCGAACTTTGCCCTTGCGCCATCCATTAGCAGGGGCAGATTGACATGAACAAACTTGAGCAACCGCTCGTCGGGCTCATTCCCCACCTTGACATCGTGGTAGCCAAGTAGCCGCTTATCCCTGACCCGGTTTGCCAGATCGGCATCGTGATTGGCATACCGCTGGTTGTACATCTGATGCACGATCACGCCGCACTCTGTGAGTACGGAGAACGCTTCGTAAGAATACCTTCGTGCGATCAGCACAGGGACGGCATCCAGCGCACAGCATTTCTTCACCATCTGGATTACTTCATCACTTTGGCTATAAACCCATTCCCTCACATTCTTGACTTCGATGCCCGCCAAGCCAGCAGTTCCGCTGAACAGAACAAAGTCTAGTTTCCCATCGCATGTCTTCCCGCTGATGTTGGACGGTGGCTCTTCCTTCTTGTAGAGGGTCGAGTCATCATGGTCGTTCATATCCGTGAAATGTCCGAGGGTGTGGAAGTGCTTCTGACTGAGCAGTGCCTTGGAAACTGCAAGCTCCAACGCTTGTCCCATTCGCAACGTGAACTGCTTCGACAGCGTCTCCTCGTGTAACGCTTGCAGTTCTTTTAGGCGCGGCTCCAGTATTTCGGCAGGTATGCCTCGTAGGTAATACCACGGAGTTCCTTTCTTATCCTTGACCACCTCTACATCGTGGACATTTTCTAGCAACACCCTGGCCTTGGTGAGCAGGTGAGGGTCAATGCGTTGATTGGTTGGTCCTGCGTCGGAGATTTTGTTTTCTAGAATTCGGGCACTGGCAGCGCCATGCGCACGCAACACATTCTTGATACGCTTCATGGCGAGCTCAAGACGAGCTATGTTGATGCCTGCCATCCTAAGCGCATTCTAGACTTCGTTCCCGTTGTACGCCGCTTAGGAATCTGGTTCGTAAACCTTCTAACTTAACTGCTTCACTTTCGTAACTACCCGTCACTTACACCTGCATGGCACTCTTTTGTTCATGGCAACATGGGATAAAGGAACAAAAGAGTTCACCTGCAAGTGTTGCGGAGCCGTTTACAAGTGTTCATACGAAGATCTTCCTTCCCGGGAACGGGGCAGCAACGCGTGTCAGGATTGCGGGAACGTCGTTCATTCATGGAATGGCACCCGAGACTATGACGACTGGGAACTCCTTCGGCACGGAACGAAAGTATAGCAATGGCGAAACTCAAGAAAGGGCGTATCTACCGTGTTCTCTGTCGTCCATTTAACAATCTTGGCTCGTGGCGTAGACTGAGGTACGTTCGATTCGACCGCAAGACGGATACGCACAAATTCGAATCAGGAATCAGAGTCAAGCGAGGCGAAAGGTACACAAAACGGGTTAAGTATCTCGCTTCGGACAATGCATAGCGCTTCACTCCTTTACATTTCTCTCTCACCGCAAGTAGGGCTAGAGCCTCAAGCATTTGCTCCGGTGTTGCTCCGCGGATCAGCGCAATGATCAAGTCCAAACATGAGTGCTGGAACGGATGGCCCATTCAAGCCCGGTTTTGGCTTGAGTTGGGATTTTGCGATGGATCGCATAGCGCGAAGACGAAAGAACTTTCTAGTCCCCACACAACGAAAACCGCGTTGTATGGGCCTCCCCCCGGTTTTTCTCCCAATAGGCAAGATCTTGTGATCACGCTCGCAGGCCTAGACCGTCTAAGATAGTCGGCCGACGTTCGCTCTCACTGTTTGGGACGAAACGTCTCATCTCGAGTGTGTGCGTGGGCCTTGCAGCGGAAAGAAGGAGTTACAGCATGGGAAATATTAGCCGTCGCGACTTTCTGGCTATGGCCGCGGTGCTTGGTGCGGAAGCGGCTTGGGGTCGCTCGTTCTCGACTCCTTCGAAGATTTCCTGGCGCGTGGCCCATTCAAGCCCGGTGTTGGCTTCAGAGGATTAGGAGTGATCGTGTCGAAATCTGAAAATATCTCAGCTCACGCAAGCGCCAAATTCAAATTGGTGATGGCCTCGTCGATCTCCTGGGTATTCTTGAAGGGAGGCTGCCCACCCAACTTTACTGGTAGGAGGAAAATTCAGGGACAGACGGATGTGGGAGAAGCCTGGACAGTCGGGACGTCCCCAAACTTTTAGTAAGACCGTCAAACCCGGTCCTTCCAATATCCAGGCTTTCGGTGTCCGTGGGCGACGGCCAAGATTCTAACCACGGATTTCCTTTCGTGGTAAATCACCGCATAAGGAAAACGACGAAGTATAAACTTCCTGGTGTCGAAGTCGCTCTTCGGCCAACGTCGGGGTGACGCTAGTACGAGGTCAATTGCTCGATCTATCTCTTCGACAAACTTTTCGGCGGTGGTTTCGTTTTGCTCCAGGTACCAACTGATGGAAGACTTGAGTTCCGCGAGTGCGTACGGGTGAATGTCCAGAGACTTAGCGGCCATTGAGGAGGGCGGTAATCTGGCGCCGCGCCTCTGCCCATGGAATTGGTTTTACTTTGCCGGAATCCAGTTCCTCGATGCGTCTGGCAATTTCGTGTTTCCATGCGTCCTCGACCGATGGATCAACAGTATCGTCGAGGCTTTCGAGCAGCGATCCAGCCAAGGCAGCACGGGCTTCTTGCGGGAGCGCCAAGGCTTTTTTTAAGAGCTCGGAAACGTCTGGACTCATGGCATTATTTTACGCCTGGCAAGCAAGTCGCGAGAAATTGAGCAGCCGTCCCGTCTCCCCCCGGGTTTTTCTCCCCATACCCAAGATCTCCTGATCACGCTCGCCGCCCCAGACCGTCTAAGATAGTCGGCCGACGTTCGCTCTCACTATTTGGGACGAGACGTCTCTTCTCAAGCGTGCGTGGGCCTAGCAGTGGAAAGAAGGAGTTACAGCATGGGAAATATCAGCCGTCGCGATTTTCTGGCTGTGGCCGCGGTGCTTGGTGCGGAAGCGGCTTGGGGTCGGTCATTCTCGACTCCTTCGAAGATTTCCTGGCGCGAGCGTCGCGACCTTTTCCCGGAAGGTGTAGCCTCCGGCGATCCCGACAGCACGAGCGTATTGCTGTGGACGCGGCGGGCACCGCAGCCTAAACCGGCCCGGGAACTGACAGTCGAAGTGGCGCTCGACCAGGCGTTCCAGCGTGTGATCGCAACTCAGAAAGTGCCGCTTTCGGCGGAGGCGGATTGGACCTGTCGTGTGCTGGTCGGAGGACTGAAGCCGGCCCAGGTCTATTGGTATCGCTTTACCGATCCTGAGGGTAACGGCAGCCGCGTTGGCCGCACCATCACCGCGCCTGCCGATGATGATTCCCGGCCGGTACACTTCGCCTTCGTCAGTTGTCAGAACGCAAACCTCGGCGCGCAGAACGCGTACCGCAGAATGATCTTCGAGGATGAGCACGCTTCCGAGCAGGACCGGCTCAGCTTTGTTCTGCACCTGGGCGACTTCATATACGAGCTGGTCTGGTATCCCGAGGACCTCGCCACTTATTACGACCGCAAGGTCAGGGAACTCGTTCGCTATCCGCAAGGAGAGAAAATTGATGACTTCCACATCCCAGTGAATGTGGATGACTACCGCGCTGTGTATCGCGCCTACCTGCATGATCCCGACCTGCAGGACGCTCGTGCCCGCTTTCCCTTTGTTCCCATGTGGGATAACCATGAGTACAGCTGGCAGGGATGGCAAGCCTTGCAAGTGTTCGACGGCAAAACGCGTCCCGCGCAGACGCGCAAGGTCGCAGCCATGCAGGCATTTTTTGAGTATCAGCCCGCGCGGATGGTGAAGAGCGGTGGTCCCTCGCTCGAACTTTTCAATCCGCCTGCGGTTAAGGATGCCCCGATCACAGCTTTCGATGAGCATGGACTCGGGCAGGAGCCCAACAATCTTGCGGCGATCAACAGTCTGAAGGGATACCGGTCGCTGCGCTGGGGCCGGAACGTAGAGCTCATCATCACCGACGAGCGAAGCTATCGATCGGAGGACCCCGAAAGCAAGTTCGCTGACGCAGATTTCTTCAATAAGGACTATTCGCAGTTCGTGCCTGAGGAGGTGCTTGAGATACTCGATGGCGGCCGGGATTACAACGGAGGCAAACCGCCCGACACTATCCGTTTCGGGGACAAGCAAGTTCCGAATATCCGTAAGACGGATCCCGCGCAGACCATACTCGGAGCCGAGCAAAAAGCGTGGTTTCTGGAACGGCTGCGGAATTCGAAAACTACCTGGAAGATCTGGGGAAGCACGACTGCGACGCTGGATATGCGCGCCGACCCGCAGAACCTTCCTTCAGGCATGGTTGCAAGCCCCTGGCCCGGTGCCGGCTATGCCACCTTTGGCGGCGGAGAAGTCAGCAGTGCCTATCAGGAGCGCGGTGAAATTTACGATTTCATTCAAGAGCATGGGATTACCGGGTTTGCCACGGTGGCGGGCGACCGGCACAGCTTCTGGGCCGGTTTATCGGCGAAGTCTCTCCCGCCGAAGGCCTTTGACCCCGTAGGTGTGGCATTCGTGACTGGATCAATCTCCGCGCCCGGAATGGTGGAGTCCATGGAGCATCACCAGCAAAAAGATGATCCGCTGCAGGCTCTGTTCCTGGGGCAAGGCCCGGGTGACAACCGTCCGCAACCCACCGTGAATATGCTGGTGCGTCACGGTGTTCGGTCGTGCCTGGAATATGCCAAGAGTGGTGACGTGCAGAAAGCACGCCAGCTCTCCAACCCAGATTTGTCACCGCACGTGTCGTTTGTCGACATGGGCGGCCATGGATATTCGGTAGTTCACGCGGCAGCGGACCGGCTGGAGACAGATTTCATCTGCCTGCCGCGTCCCATCGTTCGCCAGGACCAGCCGGATGGCGGGCCTATGCTCTATCGGGTTCGCCACGCTGCAAAGCTCTGGCGCAAGCACGAACGCCCGGAGCTTGAGCAGAAGGTGATCGAAGGCAATCCGGCGTTTTCGATTTAGGGATCGGGGAACAGGAAAATCGCCCTCACGTCGGGATATTAGAAGATTATCGCTGCGCTAAGTCCTCCGAAGTGACAATCGTGATGATTTCACGATCACAGCGAGGCTCGCAATGCCTGTACATCGCGCATCGGGGGCTTTCCGAAGAAACGTTTGTACTCCCGATTGAACTGGCTTGGACTTTCGTATCCCACCGCGAAGGCAGCAGTCGCAGCATCAAGTTCCTCGGTGAGCATCTTCTGCCGTGCTGTATGGAGCCGCAGCTGTTTTTGAAACTGAAGAGGACTCATCGCTGTGAGACCACGGAAGTGATGATGCAGAGTCGATCTGCTCATGCCTGCCATGCTTGCCAGGTCATCCACCTTTAGCGGTTTTTCGAAGTTCTCGCGCAGCCATGTGACAGCCTTTGCCGTTCTATAACTTTGGTCGCCAAGCGTCGCGACCGACCGCAGGCGATCTCCCTGTGCTCCTTGCAGGAGCCTGTAGATGATCTCTCGCTGTAGCAGCTTGCCGAAGAATGGAATGTCCTCCGGATTTTCTAGAAGCTCCACCATTCGACAACATGACCTTAGCAATTCGGGCGTTGCAGTGCCGAGCACCATTCCGCGTGTCCCAACAGGTGGTGATGGAATCTCCACTTCCTCGGTGTGAAGTACATCGCGAACAATCCCCAGGTCGAGCTTAAGAAAAAACGCTAAGTATGGTGCCTGCACGCTAGCTACGATGACTTGACTGATGATCGGCAGTTCGACAGACGTAAGGAGAAACTTGTCCTGGCCGAATACATAGCTCTTCTTCGCCAGCTCAATCCGCTTCTTTCCTCGCGGGATAACGAGAAGACTCGGTTCATAAGTGCAGGGATTCGGTGCTGTGGGGGCCGTGTTGCGGTATAGCATAAGACCCGGAACCTTGGTTGCCAGCTCTGCCGAGGTACCTAACGTTTTGCCAATCCTGTCCGCCAAGTCATTGAGAGCTTGAATACAGCGCGCATCCATGTTCTCCCTAGCTTTTACATGCGGCATTTGAACTACCTCGACTTTATAAAGATAACCCAGGGCTGGGTCCAATTCACGGATATTCCGCTACTTCGGTGGATTAGGCAATCATTTCGGCGAATTGGGCTACCGCATCTGCGGGCAGTGGTTATAGCGTTGATTTGGAAGGGACGCCGCTAAAAAGATGAGCCTCACTTATGATTTCACCGGTCAAGTCGCATTGGTCACCGGGGCGAGCGCGGGGATTGGATTTGCGACCGCGAAAGCTTTCGCTTTAGCAAACGCTGCTGTAGTGCTAGCGGACATCAACGAGGCCGCCGTGCAAGCCGCAACCAATGAGCTCGCTTCGCCTGGATACAAGGTGATTGCAGTCACGTGCGATGTGTCAGACGAATCCCAGGCCTCCGCGATGGTCGCGCGCGCTGTCGCCGAGTTCGGCAGATTGGACATGGCCTTCAACAATGCAGGCATTGCCGGTCCGTCCGGCCCTTTTCTCGAAGAGACGTTTGAACAGTTCGATCGGGTTAATGCGGTCAACCTGCGCGGCGTGTGGACGTGCACAAAGCATGAATTGAAGCAGATGCGGCAACAACAGAGCGGAGCCATCGTTAATTGTTCTTCACTCGGTGGCCTGGTGGGACAAACTGGCCGTGCCGCCTACCACGCAACCAAGTTTGGCGTCATTGGTCTCACCAAGAGTGTTGCCCTGGAGTATGCACCTTTGGGAATCCGCGTCAACGCCGTTTGCCCTGGTGTGATCGACACGCCTATGCTCGGCGCGCTCAAGGAGAAATCGCCTGAAGCCATGAAGGAAGTCATCCGTGATCAGCCTATCGGTCGCTTAGGCCGACCCGAAGAGATTGCCGCCGCTGTTTTGTGGCTGTGCAGCTCTTCCGCGAGTTTCGTGGTCGGCGCAGCCTTGGAAGTCGATGGCGGCTTCACGGCCCACTAGTCACGCAAATATCAACAAGATTTGAAGGAGAAGATATGAAGACGCGAAAGCTGGGAAAACTGGAAGTATCAGAACTCGGGTTTGGCTGCATGAACCTTGCTACAAACTACGGGCCCGCAGCGCCTATTGACGAAGCCATCAAGGTCATCCGTGAGGCGCACAACGAGGGCGTGACGTTCTTCGATACGGCGGAAGTCTATGGTCCATACATGAGCGAGACCATCGTGGGCGGTGCACTTGAGCCCGTTCGCAATGAGGTGAAGATCGCAACCAAGTTCGGCTTCAATCTCACCGAAAAGAGCGGCCTCGATAGTCGGCCCGAGCACATTAAGTGGATGGTGGACGGTTGCCTGAAGCGCCTACGGACTGACCACATCGACCTGTTCTACCAGCACCGCGTAGACCCGAAAGTACCGATCGAAGATGTGGCGGGTGCGGTGAAGGAATTGATCACAGCGGGCAAGGTGTTGCACTTCGGTCTTTCTGAATCGAGCCCGAAGACAATCCGCAAGGCGCATGCCGTTCAGCCCGTCGCCGCTGTGCAAACCGAGTACTCGCTGATGAACCGGGACCCGGAAGAGAACGGCGTACTCGCCACCTGCGAGGAGCTCGGCATCGGTTTCGTTCCTTGGGGACCGATCGGCATGGGCGTTCTGACACAGACGCTGCAGCCGGATACGAAGTTCGATTCGAAGAAAGATCTACGCTCTGGTTTCGATCGCTTCACTCCTCAGAGCTTAGCGGCCAACAAGCCGTTCGTGGACCGCATTACGCAGCTGGCTGAGATGAAAAAGGCAACGACGGCGCAGCTCTCGCTTGCGTGGCTGCTGGCGCGGAAGCCATTCATCGTTCCAATTCCTGGCACCAGTAAGGTCAAGCACTTGCAGGAAAACGTTGCCGCCGCAAAGTTTCAGCTTACGGCAGAGGACTTGAAAGAAATCGACAGCGCGCTTGCCGACTTCAAGGTGCATGGCGGCCGCATGAATGCGGAGCAGATGCAGGTCGTGGAAGCATAGACGCTCCACCAGACCGCCTGTCAAACAGGCCGGCTGGCCCAGCCTTCCTGTTCTGACCCTGTGAAAACCACCACGGTTGAGGCTGCCGCACCCTTCGCGCTTTTCGAAGGGTGCGTACCACGGACCCGTACCAGGAAATGGCCAAGCCCTACGCTATCTTCTCTCCGAATCCCCACCCCTTGTAAAGAACGCAACGAGGGGAGCCTCAGTCGGAATGGTGGCCGAATCCCAGAGAGCGAAGGGTGGCCAGCCCGCCATGACAATCATCAAAACTCCAGCGTCTTATTTCGCCTGCGCCAGCTTCGCAACAACCTCGGCAACTTTGTCGAGTATCTGGTTCCAGCCCTCCATTTGACCGCTATTTTTCGCGCTCTCCGCGGGTTCATTTCCAATGAAGGTGAGTTTCGTCTGGCCGTGTCCGAGATCCTCAAAGAGGGTCACGTCGTACGCACCGTCTATGGCCTCATGTTCTATTCCATATTCTGCAGGCTCAACCTTGTTTCCCTTTGAGTCTGAAAAGTACATGGAGGAAACGATCTTCTCCAGGGGGACAATCTCGTGGTATTCGATCATATTCCAGAACTCCTGCCCATCCGGCGCTCTCATGCAGTAGAGAGATTTTCCGCCCACGCGAAAATCCATCTGACAAACCGGCGCGGTAAAACCCTTCGGCCCCCACCACTGCATCACGTATTTCGGGTCTGTCCACGCCTTCCAAAGCAATTCGCGTGGGGCATCAAAAACTCTTGTGACAGTCATCCGCTCGGTCTCGTTAACCGTGTTGTTTGTCATTCCTGACCTCCGCTCTTTTCATTTCGTTCACAACTACCTCCAGCTTGTCGAAACTCTCTTCCCAGAACCGACGATAGCTCATTGCCCAGTCGCTGACCGTCTTGATCGCCGCTGGCCTAAGCGAGCACACACTCTCTCGTCCACGCTTCGTCTTGATCACAATCCGCGCCCGCACCAGGTAGGCAATATGTTTTGAAATCATCTGCTGCGAGAGGGCAAACGGCTCCGTCAACCCACGCACAGAAGCAGGTCCACGGGAGAGCCGTTCGATCATTGCCCGCCGGGTTGGATCGGACAAAGCCGCAAACGTTGTACCTAAACGATCCACAACCATATGGTAGTGGATTATCTGGGAATGTCAAGTGAGGATGTTTGCGATTACCAGACTCATTCCTCGACCGAAGGGAAGAAATGTGGGATAACTTATTTAAAGGAGACTTATGCATCAGCGTACGAGCCGAGTCAATGCTTCGGAAGAGACAATCAAGATTGGTCCGCTAGGAATCCGATTCCTCCTCACCGGCGATGATTCGAGGGGAACCGTCTCAGTGTTCGAGGTTCTCGTCCCGGTCGGGCAGAAGCTGGCAGCACCGGCCCACAAGAACGATGCTTACGAGGAGATCCTCTACGGCATCGAGGGCGTTCTTACCTGGACGGTTGACGGCACGCCCATCGAGGTTGGTCCCGGGCAGGCGCTGTGCATCCCCCGAGGCGCAGTGCACCGCTTCGATAATCTCGGCAACGAAGATGTGAAACAGCTCGCCGTCATATCCCCTGCGATCATGGGCCCCGCGTACTTCCGGGAAGCCGCCGAGTTAATCGCCAACGCCGCCGGCGGGCCGCCCGATCGCGCGAAAATGGCGGACATCTTCCGCCGTCATGGTATGACGCTGGCCGCGCCCCCGCCTGTTAAGTAGGCGGGTGCTGGTAGGGTTTCGCCCCGCCGCCCGGCACGAACGGTTCAGCACGCAGATTTCGGTTGGATGATGGGCCAACCTTCAACCATCCAACGTGCCAGCGTTGGTCCGCAATTTTCTGGCCGGGCTACACTGCGGCTACACTAAGTAAGACGCACGGTGCCGCGAGTTGCTCGTTCAGATGACCTCTCAAAATGATCTCTTTCTCAAACATCAATAAACAGTATGGCAAGCAGTTGCTCTTCGTGGATGCTTCGTTTCAGTTGAATCCCGGCGAAAAAGTCGGACTGGTCGGTCCCAACGGGGCGGGCAAGACAACGCTCTTCCGTATGGTGGTCGGCGAGGAAACTCCTGACGAAGGCGCGGTCTCAGTCCCCAAAAAGTTGACGATCGGCTACTTTCGCCAGGACGTCGAGGAAATGCAGGGCCGTTCGGTCCTGGATGAAGCGATCGCAGGCAGCGGACGCGTCGGCGATCTGCACCACGAACTTGAAGCCTTGCAGCGGGAAATGTCCGACCCCGACAAGGCGGATGACATGGGCCGCATTCTTGAGCGCTTCGGTCACGTGCAGGAAGAGTACGAGCATTTAGGCGGTTATGCGCTCGAATCGCAAGCCCGTGAAGTGCTCCACGGTCTGGGATTCAAGGACGATCAGATTGACGACGACGTGGGCGCTCTCTCCGGCGGATGGAAAATGCGGGTAGCGCTGGCACGCGTCCTGCTCGGAATGCCGGATGTATTGCTGATGGACGAACCGACGAACCACCTCGACATCGAATCCATCATCTGGCTGGAGCAGTTTCTAAAGTCATTTCCTGGCGCGCTGCTCATGACTTCGCACGACCGCGAGTTCATGAATCGCCTGGTCTCAAAGATTGCGGAGATCGATGGCGGCGAAATCATCACCTACTCCGGCAACTACGACTTTTACGAACGCGAAAGAGCTATCCGAGAGAGCAACCAGCAGGCAGCGTTTGCGCGGCAGCAGTCCATGCTTGCCAAAGAGCAGCGCTTCATTGATCGTTTCAGGACGCACGCCGCCAAAGCGGCCCAGGTGCAGAGCCGGATCAAGGCCCTGGACAAGATCGAGAAGATCGAACTGCCGAAAAAACGGCAGGTCGTGAAATTCGACTTTCGCGTCCCACCGCGATCCGGCGAACAGGTGGCCGTTCTCGAGAATCTGCAGAAAAGTTATGGCCCGCGCGTGATTTACGAAGGATTCAATCTCACCATCCGCCGCGGAGAACGCTGGGCCGTCATGGGGAGAAACGGCGCGGGCAAGACCACGCTTCTTAAAATGATTGCCGGGGCCAGCGCTCCAGATGCGGGAAGCGTGCGGCTCGGCGCCAGCCTGCATATGGGCTACTTCGCGCAACAGTCTTTAGAAACGCTCAATCCCGATCTCACCGTCACCGAACAGTTGCAACAGGATTTTCCCCAGGACAGTATCGGTTCGCTGCGGAACCTCGCGGGAGCATTCCAGTTCTCTGGCGACGACGTAGATAAGAAGATCCGCGCACTATCCGGCGGAGAAAAATCGCGCCTGGCAATCGCGCGCATGCTCTACAACCCGCCAAACTTCCTGGTGCTCGACGAACCTACCAATCACCTGGATCTTGCGACCAAGGAAATGCTGGTCGACGCCCTGAAAGACTTTGAAGGCACCATGATCTTTGTTTCGCATGACCGCATGTTCCTTCGCGGTCTGGGCTCACGTGTGCTGGAACTGGGCGGCGAGAGCGGCACGGACCGCCATCCCACTGTTTATCCCGGGTCCTATGTTGAGTACGTGCAGAGGCTTGGACACGAGGCGCCCGGGATCTACTCGTAGGCCTTGCAGGGCTTTGTGCAACGACTCGCCGGGTGGGCATCATCCAGTTGTCCTGTCACTGTTTCAAGTAGCGAAGCGCAACACACCCTGATTTAAAAGACTTGGAGTCAGCAAGTTTTAACTGTAATTTCTCTTGCAGGTTGGCGCCTTCAAACCACCGTCTACCTTCTGCTAAGACTATAGGGTGAACCACAAAACGATATTCATCAATCAGACCAAGCTCTACAAGTTGTGAAGGAATACTTACACCACCGGTAAGAATATCTTTGCCTTGTTCTTGTTTCAATTTAAGTACCTCGTCGTGAAGGCTCGTACGAACGATTCTCGTTTTTGCCCGTTCAGGCGTGTCCAATGATTGTGAGAAGATAACGATTGTTTTGATGGCGTCGAATGCCTGGGCAAATTCGTAATCTGCTTTTGTCTGCTCGGAAGGGTTTTTCGCGACATCTGGCCAATAAGGAACCATCAGTTGATAAGTTTTACGCCCGTAGAGGAGAGTGTCAGCCTCCCGCGTGAGATGCGTAAAATACTCAAGCGTTTCGTCATCGGCGTTGAATTTGGTATGGTCGCAGCAGCCATCCAAGGTAATGTTGATTGCGTAGATTACATTTCTCATTTGATCGTCCAAACCCCATCTTCTGCATCCGCCCTTATGAGCGTTTGAGGCTTGGGCTGCCTCGTTCATCCTAATATTACAGAGACAGAGAGAGACTTGGTGAAAGTCGCCACCTTCAACATTAACAACATCAATAAGCGCCTCGATAACCTCCTGGCTTGGTTAGCGAAAGCGCAACCGGACGTGGTGAGTCTCCAGGAGCTAAAGGCAGAGCAGGAGGCCTTTCCCGTGAAAGCCCTTCGCACTCTCGGGTACGAAGCAGTCTGGCAAGGCGAGCGCTCATGGAACGGCGTGGCCATTCTCGCGCGACACCACATTCCGGTGGTGACTCGCACGAGCTTGCCGGGAAACTCCGACGACGGTCAGGCTCGCTACATTGAAGCGGCGGTTCAGGGAGTCCTGATCACTTCCATCTACCTCCCCAATGGGAATCCGCAGCCTGGACCGAAATTCAAGTACAAGTTGGCCTGGTTTGAGCGCCTCATTGCTCACGCCGCCAAACTCATGGCGAGCGGCGCACCCGTGGTGCTGGCCGGTGATTACAATGTCGTGCCGACACCGCAGGACATCTATCCGACGCGATCGTTGGATAACAACGCGTTGATCCAACCCGAGAGTCGACAGGCCTTCGCGCGTTTGCTCGCTCAAGGCTGGACTGACGCCATGCGGAAGCTACATCCGGATGGGCCGCTCTGGACATTCTGGGATTACAAATTTGAACGTTGGCAGAAGGACAAAGGCATGCGCCTCGATCACTTTCTGCTCTCGCCGAATTTGTCAGACAGGCTGGTGGACGGCGGTGTTGACCGATGGGCGCGTGGACAGGAAAACGCGAGCGACCACGCGCCAACATGGATCATGCTCGATCTCTAGACCAGAGCCGGGGTTAAAACCAGCACCGTCCACGAAACTCCGGCCCGTTGTCTCCCACAATCTCTTCCGACATTCCGCGCTCGCTCGCCATCTGCCTTGCGAATATCGACCTCGATGGCGGGACGTTCCCGCGTGCAATCGTCGACAAGAGTCAACATCCGAATCAGCTGACTAACGGGACACTGCTTCTGGCACGTGCCGGTTTTCTCGAGTGTCACAAACGACCAACCCATTGGGCAAACAATTTCCGGACATTGATGTCGATACCAAACACCGGCGCTTTGTCGCTTCGGGAAATCGGCTTACCGGCGGAGGCATCTCCTCAGGACTTAACGAAGCGCTGAAGCTGATCACTCTGTTGTTTGACGAAAAAACCACGATGGTTCCTTTTCGTTCGTAAAGTCTCGCTTAGGGTAATTCCGCTACGAACGCAGCCTCAATCAACATTCCAGCCTGCAATTCCACTCCATAAGCTCTGCGATTGGGAGGATGAGAGCCGAAATATTCCCTGTAGGCAAGGTTTACATCTTTCATGTCTCGCGAAATATTCTGCAAATAAAGTCGAGCGGATGCGATTGCCGTCTTGTTTACCGCTGCCATCGCCAGGATCTCATCCAGTTGGCGAAATATCTCGCGGAGTTCCGCCGTCACACCACCTTCAACGGGCCGATCGGCGCCCGGCGGTAAGCCGGTCAGAACTGTCTCCAAGATTCGCCCGGAATAGATGACAGCGGTACTGAAAGGGAAGTCCGGGCGGGTCTGAAAGAATTTCACGATCGCAAATGTATCTAGGACCAATTCTGGTAGTCAATTGCCATTGAGGTCGAAGACTGGAAGTTGTCCAGCGGATTGAACGATTCACAGAGAGTGCGCCAATTCAATCGATCTCGTATCCTAAGAGTCTGCAGGAGGCTCGGGCAGCGTCATTCCAACCTTGAAGCCACCGTCAACTCGCAAACAGGTTCCTGTAATGTAGTCGGCGTCGTCGGACGCCAGAAACACGACCGATCGTGCAATGTCGCGTGCCGTTCCCAGACGGCCCCAGGGAATTCTGCGTGCGCCCTGCCGTATTTCCTCATCCGTGGCGGATTCCCGTTCACCCGGAGTGTCAATCCATCCCGGATTGATTACGTTCACATTAATGCGCTCACGGGCCAGTTCGCCTGCCATCGTGCGTGCCAACTGGTTGATGGCTGCCTTTGCCATATTGTATGCAGCGCTATTGGCGAAGGGAACTTCAGCGTGGAGAGAACTGATGATTACAATTTTCCCCCCTTGCCCTTGCCGGCTCATTTCTTGCGCCGCGAATTGGCAAACGTGGAACACGCCAAATTGGGTGACCGCAACAGTTCTCTCAACATCTTCCCATCGAGCGTTGAGGATCGGCTGGCGCACAGAGTAAGCTGCATTGGCGACTACGATATTGAGGCTTCCAAAGTGGTCAATCGCGCCTTTCACCATCGCTTGCACTTGCCCACGTTCCGCTACGTCGGCTTCCCAGCCCAACGCACGGCAACCCAATGTTTGGATGGCTTGAACCACCTCATTGACTTCGGCGGGACGGGACAGGTCATTGACGAGAACGTCAGCACCTTCTTCGGCAAGGCATATGGCCGTCTCTCGCCCGATGCCTCGACTGCTTCCCGTTACCAGGGCAACCTTCCCATCCAGGCGCTTCATCGCTGGCCGACCCTCCGTCGTTTGGCAGACTTCAATCGCAACTCCCCATGCTTGGAGGAAATATCATGGCGCGAGATCCATTTCTCATCTCGTGGCCAAGCAAGGCTTGGTGGGAACTGACCAGTCCACCTCCGCAAGCGGCTGCATCGGATACACGTCGCGGCCAAGTCGCTTGAAGGGTAAGCGTTTAAAATCCTGAGTCAGGAGGCCTTGAGCATCCACGTTGAAGATTGACCCTGCGATGGGTCCGAACCCACTACGAAAATGGCCGGTGGATTTCACGCAAATGTAGCGCAAACGGCGGCAGTCCAAGCCCAAGCTTCGCGGGAAAGCGAGGTCCATCGGCTGACACATCTCACTGATAAAGATGACATAGAGCCCGCCTTGACGAACCAGTGCTGAGTCGCCGAGGTATTCGTCGCGCCCCGCGTACATTGGTCCGTCGTACACAAAATGTCCGTCAGAGAGAGCTATTACCTCAGCCGTCAAATCAACGGGCGGTCCCAGTAGGGTGTGGGATTTTCCGCCGGCCTTGAGGTGCACTGTCGCTCCCACTCCAGCTTGCCTGGCGTCCGCCACACTTTGCCGGTCAACCACGTACAGAACAGCCGCGTCCTGCAGGTCCTTTTCCACGAACAACCGCAACACTTCTGTGCTATCGCCCGGGGCTCCGCCCCCAGGGTTATCTGCCTGGTCGGCCAGAATAATCGGGTACCGGCCGGCGGCTTCCCCCATTTCCAGGGCCTTTGATGGGGATAGCGATTCTCGCTGCCAGGTATCCCGGCGCTCCCAGATCCAGCGCGCGTACGAGTCAGCAAGTTCTGTTGCGAGCGAGAGATCGTTATCCGTAACAACCACGGTAGACGCGCCGACGACTGGACTGTCGGCCCATTGATATCCGACAGAAATACTCGCTGTCAGAACTTTTGGCACCGCCAGGATACGATCAAGCTCATCAATTGCGCTCTTCATGGGGTGGTCGGCGGTGATCATGCGAGATGCCGACCAGAATAGTGGAAGGGGACGGAAGGCCATGGTAGGCCGGACTTCTCCTCTTACGGTACTGGCCATAAGCTGGGCTGCGTCAAGGCCACGCTCGGCCATATCCGTGTGGGGATAAGTTCTTTCAATGATCAGCGCGTCCGCAGCTTGAACCATGGCACTGGAAATATTGGAGTGGAAGTCGTTGACCGCGATGATTGGGCATGATGGTCCGACCAGTTCACGTACTGCCGCCAGAATATCTCCGTCAGCGTCGTCCACTCCCTGCACTGAAAAGGCTCCGTGCAAGCTCAGCAGCACTCCGTCTACCGGGAGAGCATCGCGCAGGGGCTTTACTAACCTTTCCTTGAGGACTTCGAAAGTTTCCCAGGTGCACATACCACCCGAATTGGCGAAAGCCCAGTACAAGGGAACGAGATCCATTCCCGCGTCGCGAACCCCGCGCACCAGTCCATCTACGATGTCGTTGGCGTCACCCATCCTGCATATTTCATCTCCACTCCGGCTCAGATTGTTGAACGCCGCCAAAGGAGTGGGTTCAGGAATGAAACTGCTTGCCTCATGTTCAATCCCCCCGACTGCAATGCGCATCCCTGACTCCTCGAAGATGGTTCAGACTGCGATTTCACTTGCAAGCATACTGATACACCAACTATCGGATCTTGCCCTGAGCCGCAACTGGCCAAACCGATTCCACCATCTCTCCACGGATGCCATACACCTCGTGGTGCATATTGATGGTGGTACAGACATGATTGGGAACGATGGTCAACCGGTCACCGACACGATATTGCTTCTTGGATTTTGAGATATTCAGATGCCCATGTTCCTCGGACATTGATTCGAACACTGCGCCAGGATCTTCTCGGACAAGCCCGCAGCCCACTCCGTCGCCGGATAAAAAGCGGTCGGAAGAGAAAGTTTTCGACCCGCCATCCACGATGGCACGACCCGAGACCGCTGTGCTAACTACGGTGACAACGACCGAGACCGCACAATCACTCAAACCAGCCACTTCTGCGCCCATCATATTTCGATCGTTAAAGAGGTACATGCCCGGTCGAATTTCCGTAACGCCATGAAATTCATGCGAGCGGTAAGCAGTCGGTGTGGAACCACCACTTACTACCTGCACAGGAAGGCCG
Source organism: Terriglobia bacterium (assembly GCA_963822555.1). Classification (GTDB taxonomy): domain Bacteria; phylum Acidobacteriota; class Terriglobia; order Terriglobales; family Acidobacteriaceae; genus JAIQFF01. Next base: position 31,717 of record CAWGHY010000001.1, on the reverse strand, counting down.
GCGTGTCCGAACGCTGCCAGAGTTTCATCCAGCACATCGTTAACGGGGCCGAGCAGCGCGGTTTGTTGCTCTGGTTTGGCGAGAAGATGTCCGGCATAGAACATGATTCCACCAAGTTCCACATTTTCGAGATCTACGATTGTTCTCGCGAGAGCTACGGCATCGTGTGCATCACTCACGCCACAACGGTGAAATCCGACGTCAATTTCTACCAGCAGCTTGATATTAGTTCCTCGTTCGCGAGCTTGTTGAGAAAGTACCCGGGCCGCCTCCGTCGAGTCGAGGGACACCGAGATTTGGGCGCGTTCGGCTAGACCCGCTAGCCGGCTTGCCTTCGCCGTCGTAGCGATCGGATAGGCAATCATGATGTCCCGGATCCCCGCCGCGGCCATCACCTCCGCTTCGCTGACCTTCGCCACCGTGATTCCTATGGCGCCGCTGTCGAGTTGTTTTTTCGCAATCTCCGGAATTTTGTGAGTCTTGGTGTGTGGACGTAGCTTTAAATCGTGTTCACGGCAATAAGATCCCAGGCGGGCGAGGTTGGCCTCCATCACATCGAGGTCCACTACAAGTGACGGCGTATCAAGGTCACCTACGAACACATCATCCTCCAACCCGGCGCGACAATATCAGGCCCGGTCGCATTGCCGCTATTTCAGTCCAAGAATTGAGAGAGTGTCGCGTTCCAGCATGCCTTCGATGACCGCCTGCGAAACCTTTGGCAGACCTGATTCTCCAATCACGTGGTTTACTGCTCTAAGGCCATTGATCGAGTCTTGTGGAGTCGTGAAAGGAAAATCTGAACCAAAGAGCAGCTTATCCGCGACACCATATTCCATGGCCATAATAAGGCCGTTGTAAAACTGCCAGGGACGATAGTAGAGAGCGGAGATATCTGCGTAGAAGTTCGGCTGCTTGCGGATCAATATCAGGGTCTCATCGATCCACGGGTGACCCAGGTGAGCGATGATCATCACCAGGTCGGGATATGCCAGTGCCACATCCTCCAGCTGAAGCGGGCATGCAAACTTCAGGGGCGCCCGTCGCGGAAAAGTCGTGCCCTGGTGGATCAAGATCGGAAGGCGGTTCCGCTGGCAATATTCATAGACTGGCAACATACGTGGGTCCATGGGGTGGTAGTTCTGATAGATTGGCCCAAGTTTAAGGCCGCGCATCTTCAAATCTGTTACGGACCGCTGGAGTTCCTCCAGATAATGTGGCTGATTCGGATCAACACACGCAAAGCCGATCAGTTTGTCAGGATGTTGGGCCACATAAGCGGCGACGAAATCGTTGGGCACCAGCAGCCCGAGATGGAGTGTGTAAAGTCCAAACACGATCGCCTTGTCTACCGCCTGCACGGCGCGCCAATGAACCTCAGGTTCAATATCAAGAACAGCGGGAGCACTTCGCGCACGCGCTGACTCCCGTGCCATTTCGTCGGACCAGTGTTCTCTTCGCCAAATATGTGTATGGCAATCTACGATCACAGCGCACCTCGGAGTGATTTCACCGCTTCCTGTATCCAGCCCAAACGAAACTCAGGGAGAGTTCCGTAGTTGTAAAACCCCACGGTGGAGAATCCCGCTTGCCTCGCCAATTCGGCTGTAGCGACTAAGTCGGCACACCCACGTACATAGGGGTGCCCTACGTTCAAAGCGGCCTCAAGTTCGCAAGGAAGTCGAAGTCCTGCCACAGTGAAGGCTTCCGCGGCCTTCCTCTCAGAGTCATCGAAATACAAGGACACCTCGAAGCGATCCACCACTTTTCCTACTTGTCGGGCGTCGATGCCCTCCACCCAACCCATAGCTGTTGGTTGAGCAAACACCGGGCCGGCGAAATAGAGTTTAGCTCCACCCTGATGCGTAATCTGGCATATGTCGCCGGCAAGAGCAGTGACGGTTTCGCATCGCTTCCGCAGAAACAACGACAATTCCTCATGGACAAGAACGAAATCCAACAGCTCAGCCAGGGAATCGGCCGGCGAACTAGCTGGTTGAGCAAGTTTGCTGTTAATAGCTGAACGCACTTCGGCCTTCAGGCGGGTGATATCGATTCCCGCACTCTTGGCCATTTGCTCGCAAGCCGGGCAGAAACAGAGCGCCAACAGGGCTTGTTCAAACGGACCCAGATTTACGCTATAGAACTCGTGATGGTAACCATGGAGAAAGCCCATATATCCGAAAGACTCGACCTCGATGGCGTCGAAACGGTACTGGCCGATCAGATCCTCAACCAATGTCGTGAGGTAGCGACGGACAGGCTCATGGCTGGGGCAGAGCGCGTATATATAAGGATCGCCGTAAACATTCTTGGCCGCGAAATCCAGATGGCTGGAGGCCAACCGGGTATTGTGGGTCCCCACCAGCCAGGCCACAAACCGCAAACCCGCTTTTTTACAATGCTTGTCCGCGATTCCCAGGATGTCAGTTTTTTCAACCAGTTCGCTTACGCAAGGTTGAAATGGCAGGTCGTTGAACCGTGATGTAGACGGTTGGAAGTAAACGACTCCACCCTCCGGAAAGTAAACCTTGTGATGTGGGCTTCGCGGTGAAAGGAACTTCCCGCTGTGATAGGCAGCGGCAACGCTGACCGCATCAAGCCCGAGCGAGGCGATCCGGTCCAACGCAGTTTCCACCCCTTCGTTCAAAAGATCCCAGGGATATGCCCAGATTGATGTTTCCATTCTCACCATGCAGTCCATCCGCCATCCACTACCAGATTGTGACCGGTCATGTAGTCCGAGGCATTGGAGGCGAGGAAAACGATTGCGCCTTTCAGATCAGTCTTGTTTCCCATTCGCGCCAGCGGAGTTCGGTCACTGAAATTATGTGCGAAGACTTCCTTGTAGGACGGGTCCTGCTCCGCTGCTGCATCATTGTAAAAACCGCCCGGGGTCAGGCAATTGACGCGAATATGGTGGGGAGCAAGATAGGTCGCCAGAAAGCGGGTGAACTGGATAACGCCTGCTTTGGCCGCTCCGTAGTTGCAAGGGCTGTTGTTCCCAACTTCCCCATAAATACGCTGGTCAGGCGAGACAATTCCGTAAATGCTGCCGACATTTACAATCACGCCCTGGCCTGCGGTTTTCATGACGCGACTCACTGCCTGGCAACACAGGAATGTGCTGGTTAGTCCGCCCCGGATTGCAGATTCAAAACCCTGCATGGTCATTTCCTCAAACGTCGAGTGTTCGCCGGAATAAGCGGCGTTCACCAGCACGTCGATTCTTCCGAATCGCGTTTCTACAGCATCGGTCATGGCCTGGACCGACGTGGGAATAGTTACGTCCATCGCGAAAGCAAGGGCCTCGTTGTATTTGGCGCTCAATTGCGTTGACTTTTCCTGACAACGAGATGCATTTCTTCCAGCAATTACGACGTGAGCTCCAGCTTCTGCCAGGGCGTCTGACATTTGCGAACCCAGGCGACCTGCTCCTCCCGTCACAATGGCGACCTTACCCTGCAGGTCAAATAACTCGCGAACCTCTGACATGGCCTTCGACTCTCCCATTTCGACCAGACTCCGATGGACCCTCAAAGGGCGAAAGGCTGAAGGGCCACTCACTCGCCGGTGCCGACTGTCGCCAGTCCGTTGCGTTCGACCACGCGCGCAGGCAATCGTGACACCAGCCACAACGAAAGTAACGCGGCGAGAATCGCGCTACTGAAGCCAATTGGAAACCCGATCTTGTCTGCCATCGCCCCATAGATCACCGGTGCAACCCCGGCTACCGCAACCGACAAATTTAGAAGCGCCAGGTTTCGTGCACCTGCAGCAGCAGGAGAGACAGAGATGGCATAGTTGTTGAAGTATGGTGTTCCCAATTCCCCGGCTCCGATGAGACTGAAACCAACAAACATCAGGTACCCGGGAACCGCCCAAGTCCAGATAATGGATATTCCGACTAGAATGACCGCCACGGCAATCGGCGCCCGAATTCCCCAACGCAGCGCAATTGCCCCCAACACATATCCGCTAATAGATTTCCCTCCAAAGCGAAGAGCCAGGATTAATCCCGACAGCTCGCGGTGAGAGCTTTCCATAAAGTTGCGGGCGTAAAGCGAAAGGTTGGGCAGAGCATCGAACGAAATACTCCAGAAGATAAAGGCCAACGCCAGGAATATGAGAGTACGATTCCGCAGAAAAGACCCAACGCCTTCCACGATGTTATGCAGGTCAAGCGGGCGATGGATTTCATCAGTGTCCGCCAGCCAGTAGCGGTGGCTTGCAATTGCGACCACACCCATGCAGGCAGCCGTGACCAGATAGATGAGCCCGAAATCGCGGGGAAACCGAAGTCCCGCAAGACCCCGAGTGACCACGAAATGCGCGGTCAGAGATCCGAGAACGGCGGAGATCGGGCCGATGGTGAACGCAACTTTCAACGTCCGAGCTCTTCCAGCGACTGTAGTGCCACGCCCGAGGCATTGATAGCGGTACACACTGCCGACCGATTCGGACACCCCGGTTATGAGCGCCTGCCCGATCACGGCGGCAACTCGAAGATGATTGCTCAATGGTAAGAACAAAATCCCGCAAGTAGCCGCTGCAACCGACGCAGTGATCACGTTGGAGATCACCAACACCGAGCGGTCATGATGGATTGGAATCGCAGAAGCGAGAAGGAATGGTGTCAAATATGCGAAAGAAAAAAGGGCGAGGGAAAGGTTGGCAACCGTAGTGCTGGCCCCTAGACGGTTGCAAAGAGCGGCTTGAAATACCCCCACATAAAGGACGGGGGCAGCGAAATAGATCAACACGTAGGAGAGCGAGAAAATGTACCTGTTTCGTCGGTCCATCTCGGGCGTAACCTGTCCCGGCCTGAACGAAACATCCGTCGCTCTCACTGCGGTGTCTGTTTCCATTTGCTGAAATGCTCTCGTCTGAACTCTTGAATATCTGAAGCGTGCACATCGTCGTAGTTCAGGATGCCGCGGTGGACTCGAACATCTAATCTGCTAACTTAAACACAGCCGCCGCGTTGGAATAAAATATCGCCTCAAGCTGAGTATCTGTAACCGACATGTTAAAGCAGGCCAGCTTCAAACTCCGCAGAGCTTCGATTGCGACGAGGGTTGGCTCCACTTTGCGCCCTACCGCCGGGAAATCCACGTTGTCCGCGGAAAGCCATAGAAATGAGTCTCCGAACGCGACACATCGCCCTCTTTGATGGGAGATTGGAAAATCTGATCCATAGAGTAGTCGTGCTGTACCGAATGTCCGAATCACGGCCTCAAGTGCGCCACTCTCCGTAACTGCGGAAGTATCGAACCAGACGTTGCCCAAGCCTCGAATCGAATCAATACCTTCGATCGTATGGTATGGATTGAAGCCTCGAGCCGCATGAGCGAGAATGAATTGCGCATCGGGATACTTCAGAGCATAGCCACGGATGGCTTGTTGGTTCCCCGAATCCGCCAAGGCCCTCGCACGAACAATGTGAAGGACGATCGCAAAGCCCTCCTCATGAGCTATGCGGACGTGCTGTTCTGGTAGATATCCCTCGATTGAGGACTCGTATGTAGGGCGCTCATTCGACCAGACGTGGTAGCACTTGAATCCCACAAAGCCCTTTCGACGAGCAACTTCACGGATGCAATCAGGGTCCATTTCGGGATGCACCAGCATCAGTGCACGAGCGTCCGAATCGAGCTCGACCTGACTACTCACGAAGTCGTTTGCCGATGCAAAAGCGAGATCAGATACCGGAAATCCAAAGAACAATCCAGTAAGAGAACGCCCAGGCATGACCGGCCGCATCCAGTTTTGATACTCTTTCCAGCCCACCGAATCGGGTCCGCCCGCTGGCCATTCATTCGAATCAGATGTGGAATGTTTCTTCTCATACAAGTGCGCGTGACTGTCAAAGACATAGCTTGGAATAAATGTTTCGAGTTCTCTTTCGAACAACTCGCGATCGCCGTCTCGGTAGCTCCACGCGGGAATCTCCCCCCGCTTCTCCGAGGAGCGAGACGTTGTCATTATTCTCTTCTCATGGCAACAGGCTCACTATTTGAGGCGTAAATGCAATGAATTCCTCTGCGTACTTCAGCCCGTTCATCAGTCCCCAGTAGCCCTCCAGCCGTTCGATTCGCTCCGCAACCCATTTTTCCTCATATTTCGCGCCGGCGTAGGACTGTGTTTCGAACGCGGCGATCGCTTTCTTTTTCTTGTCTATGGATCGGGTAATGTCGACCACGAAATCAGGAGAAAGAACCTGCCACCCCAAAGTCGCGGAAATCGAACGGAATTGGGTTCCGAAAAAATATACGGACTTTACGGAGTGGGGTTCCAGTTGCGAGCCCTCGAGCCACCTTTCTGCTGCCTTGATGGAACGCATCGCCATCTCCCCTACTACCGGGTGGTCAGGATGGCTGTACTCTCCAGGATGATGCATGATGATGATTTGTGGGCGGACTTTTCGGATGTACGAAGCGAGAGCGTGAGTGGTCTCACGGGTCGGGATAAACGGTTCGTCATCGAAGCCGAGATATTCTACTTCTTTTGCCCCGACGTATTGGGCGGCTGCGTCACACTCTTTCCTCTTTAGGGCGCTCACTTCCTCGAGTTGCAGTGTCTTGCCCTTGCCTGCGACCAACTGGGCGTGCGAATACGCTCCATGAGTTACAACGGCAATGTAGACGCCGTGACCATCCGCCGCGAAGTTCGCCAGCGTTCCGCCAGCCTGATCAAAAACATCAGCAGGATGTGCCCCAATGCTTAAAACATTCATAAAAGTCTCAATCCTTCCCTTTGTGGATTCTGTATGAAGCGATCCGGCAGCAGGACTGTCCGATTCGAAAAACGGCAGTTCTAATTTGTTGCTAGGAACTGTGGGAATTTCTCCTCGAATAGCAAGCGAAGTTTCTCGATGCGCTCTTGCGCTACAGTCCGGAATGGCTTACGGCATGGGCCAGCTTTAAAAAATCCTGCCGCATCCACCACTGCCTTGGTGGCCGCGACCTCGCTATAGCCTTCTGCGACAATCAACGGAAGGATCGCGTCTTGCAAGATGACATTCACCTCATGTTGCATCTTCAGGGCGGTCGTAAAGTCGCCTCCCGAGATGGCGCTCCACCACTTCATCATGAAATGAGGGAAGGCATAGATGAAACTGGCCATCACTCCGTTGCCTCCGACTACATTGCTCACCCCCCAAAGCTGTTCTAAAGGGAAGTGGCGAAGGGTCGTGCGGCGCAACGAATTCAAGTACAGATAAATGTCAGCTCCAGTCATTTTCGTTCCGCAAAAGGCTGAGATCTCCTGCAGCTTTACGAAATCGTTGTCATCGAAACTGACCTGCGTGGTGTAGGGATTGTTGTAAAGAATGAAGCCTACTTCCTTGCAGGCCGAGGTCACATCACGAAAATATTGGAACGCCTCATCTTTCGTGATCGGCAAATAGTACGGGATCACATTCATCACCGCGTCTGCTCCAGCTTCCTGCGCGATGCGGGTTCGCTGGATGGCTTCGGCGGTGTTGACCCCACTTGCACCAATCACCGTTACCGCCTGTCCTTTGGTTTCCTTGACTGCGAGGCGGGAAATTCGTGCCAGTTCACCATCTTCGAGTGTGTGGAACTCACCGTTTGTCCCGGTAGTGATAATCCCGTCTACGCCGAGCGACAACAGCCTTCGTACATTTTCGCGATAAGCGTCTTCGTCAAGACGGAATTTCTGGTCAAACGGCGTGATCGTCAGGACATAAAGTCCCTTCATGGTTTCTCGTGTCAGCATCGAATAGGGCCCCCTTTGAATGTCTTCTCCAACCGCTCATATTCCATAGAGCGAATGCCTTAGGACGGAAAATGCAACGATCCTCACAGCGATCACTGCGGCACCGTGACGATCGTTCCAGTTCCCGCAGACTGCTTTGCAGCCAAGGCAATCTGCAGCGCTTTTCTCCCATCGTCGCCCGTGATACGAGGCGATTCCTCGCCGGATATGCAGCGAAAAAAATGCTTCAACTCCGCAATGTACGTGAAATTGTTATCTACGCTGTGCTGGCTCGTCTGCCACTGCTTGGCAGACGCCGAGTACCATTTCACCAGTCCTTCATTGAGATCGCTCAAGATTGTTCCCTCGGTTCCGATCAATTTGCAGGACCGCGACTTCGCCTTCTCCATCATGTCGAGATGAACACTTCCCAGGGCGCCGTTCCGGAACCACAGAGTGATTTCGGCGGTATCCTCGACTTCGATTTCCAGATCGCTCAGCTTGCCGGCAGCGCAAAATACTCGATCCACTTCGCCGAGAAGAAATCTGACTTCATCGAGTTCATGAGAAGCATCAAGGATCACTCCGCCGCCCATCTCTTTCTTCGCTGTGTAGCTCTGCCTGTAGTCCTGCCATGGACGCCAATTTGCCAGATAACTTCCTATTTCGGCACGCACGTAAATAACTCGACCGATGCAATTTTGGTCGAGCAAGGCTTGGGCTTCCACGATGGCTGGCTCATAACGGAGGTTGTAGCCCACGAGAAGAGTCAGATGGCGCGATTTCGCTTCGGAGAGCAATTCGTCCAAACCATCGAGCCGATCGGAAATCGGCTTTTCAATGAAACAGTGGCAGCCATTCCGCACCGCTTCAATAGCCAACGGAACGTGCAGATGAGGCGGGCTGCAGATCAGGACGGCGTCCGGCTTTCGCTGCAAGGCTTCTGCGAACGAACTCGCCGTCTGGACCCCATGCTTGGTCGCGACTTCCTTCAGCCTGAGGGGGTTGGGGTCGGTCAAGATGACATCGGTGACACCGAGGGTGCAGAGGTTCATCGTATGCCTGTCGCCAATAGACCCGCAGCCGACAACCAGAACCTTCATCCTCTGATCCTTAGCTTAAGCTTAGTTACGTCGAACACCCAAAGCCTGCTGTCTGCGATCTCGCAGATGGTCTTTCGCGACCGCGGGTGGCACAGGTTAATCGCGCCGGTCATTCTGAGGTTCGCGATCGCTGTTTCCGGATTATCCGTTATCACCATCCACGACTGGAAAGTCGGGAGTGCCCTTGATCTTACTGGGATCGGTCAGGCGCACACGTGGGGACATGTAGACAAAGATCAAGCCTCGGCGCGGCCGGGCGGCCCGGTTGGCCTCGCTACGATGAGCCGTTAAACAGTGGTGAAGGACGCAGGAACCGCGCCGGACTTCCACCGCGTGTTCATTGAGTCCGGTGACCCGCTTGTCGTCGATGCCCAAAGAATTACCGGGTACGCCGGACGGAACGTGGTGGAGCAGGCCCAATTTATGAGACTCGGGCAAAAATCGTACACAGCCATTCTCGACTGTGCTGTCGTCAAGCGCAATCCAGCAGCTCAGGAGTTGAAAGGGTTCAAAAGGCCAATACGCCATGTCCTGGTGAAGCGGCACCTGCGTGCCGACTTCCGCTGGTTTGGCGAAGAGGCCGCTGCTGTAGAGGCGGAGCGGGCTCCCCAGAATTTGTCTTACAACAGAGATGATTTTCGGGTGATGCGCCAGCTTCGCACAGACGGCGCTGAATCGATGTATATGAAAAATATTCCGGATTCTGGGAGGACGTGAACCGGGCTCGTAAACGATCGCATCCGCAGGTGCTTTTTTCGAGCCTCCGGACAGATAAACGTCAATCTCGTCCGAAACTGGAATCAGCTCGGACTCTGAGAGTAAATCTGGAAGGACAACAAATCCGCTGTCCTCAAAATATCGAGACGTTTGAGTGGCCGAGGCTGGATCCGAATTTTCCAGTGCGCTGTCCATCGGGTCGAATTCGCTCACTAAACGGGCTTGATGAAGTATCGTCAGTCCTGATCTTCAGTGTCAATTGAGATACGGGGTTGCGCAGGTCCGTCATCCACAGGATTGGACACAATTAGCAGATTGGAAACTGAATGATGGTCGAGGGGAATCAGGCATCGTGTGAACGCTTGCTTAGACGGCAGTGGAAGAAGTTTATCATCTCGTCGGTCACCTGCTGGGGACGTTGCAGGAAGCAATAGTGGTTGGTCTTTTTCATCAATACCAGCCGGATATTCGGGTTTCTTTTAACAACCCGCCTCTGTTCCGCTTTCCAATTCGTTATCTCGTCTGCATAACGCTGATATTTCGCGCGTTCTTTAAAAGAGACGCCTTCAATCGGGTCGGAGATAGCCATGATAGCCAGAGACTTCACACGGATTTGTCCGAAATCCATGTGAGCCTGACGGCTGCCTTGGCGCAGTGCTGCGATAGCGTTTTCCGAATTTCGGAGTTGAATCGTGTTGTCCGCACGTTCGACATATGCGTCCCGGAGATCTGCTTCCCACGGCCTCGCCCAAGCGCCGTCAAGAAGGTGCTTCTGGTAGTCGCTGAAGCGCTCCCATGACGACATTGCGCCTCGCGAGTCAAAGGTTTTACCAAGTGCTTCGTCAATGGCGTTGGCTGCTGCAACCGGCATGCTCGAGTGGTCGTACGTTGCATCAAGGAATACCAGGGTGTGAACCTGCTCAGGGTAATGCGCGGCGAAGTCCGCGAGCTCGTCACCGGCAATAGAATGGCCCACGAGGTTCACTTGACCAAGATGGAGTGCGCTAACAAAGCCTTCGAGATCAGCCCGTCGAGATGTGACGTCGTAGCCGGCGGCAGGTTTGTCGGACAGGCCGAAACCTCTCCTTGTGTAGGCGAGCACCCTGAAGCAACATGTAAATCTCGGAGCCAGATCATCGAAAATATGAGCTGTGTTCCCGAGCCCAGCCAAAAACAGCAGGGTCTCGCCGTGGCCACCCCAATCCAGATAGTGAAGCGTCACTCCGTTTACCGTGACGAAACGTGTTTCGTGCGGAGAGTGATCACTCCATGCGGTTGCTGCAGTCTGGCTGGTAGAGACTGCGAACGAGCAAAAGACGAGCAGTAACGTGGCTGACGTTGCACGAGTCCAAGAAATCCATCTTGTGGAGTGACACGTCATGGCTGATAAAGTTCAGACTCGCACCTGCCGCCAAGCTTCAAGGTGTCCTGTTAGGTCAACTGCCGGACTAGCTTTTGAACTCGCCGCGAGCGGATTTCGCCGATATAGAGACTGCCGCGTTCGTCCACCGCAATTCCGTGTGCAACGTTGAACCGGCCAATAGGGGGGACGTACCCGCCCTGGACCTCGGACTCCGTACTCCTTGGCCCTCCCCACGATTCCAGCACGACCCCGCCGGACCGTAGCCTTAGGATTTCATTTCCTCTCCCTGTGACTGCATAGAGGCCCAGTCCGTCACTACAAATTTCTGGACCGCAGGCTATACCCAAAGATTGCTGTGGGCCGAAGGCGAGACCATCAATGGCGGGGTAATCGCGCCATTCCTCGAGAAACTTGCCGTCTCCATCGAAAACTTGAATACGGGAATTGCCGCGATCCGACAGGTAGAGCTTTCCGTTGGTGTCGAGGCAGAGTGCATGAGGAGTATCGAACTCGCCGGGGTTTCGTCCTTTGCGTCCCCAAGTGTGGATCAACTCCCCGGCTGGATTGAACTTCATGATCCGGGCGTTACCATAGCCATCTGAAACATAAAATTCGCCCGATGAAGCTATGGCCACATCGGTCGGTTCGTTGAATTGGTTTGGACCGACCCCCGGCCGGTCTTTTTTGCCAAGAGCAAATATCAATTGTCCTTCCGATGTGAACTTGAATACCTGATGATGCTCGATGTCAGTTACCCATACATGGCCGTCTGTGTCGCAGCGGATGTAGTGACCAATCGCGATGTGGTCATTACCCCAGGACCTAACGAGGTGACCATCAGGATCAAGACAGAGTATCGGCGGGTTGCCGCGGTGCAGAACAAAAATGCAATCTTTGCCGAGAGCGAGGCCACAGACCGCCCCAAGCACGAGGCCCTCCGGAAGTGCGGGCCAACCCGCGACCGGCGCATAAGGGTGAGACTGGTAGAAGGTAGGCCTGGAGTTCACTCCGGATTGATCTGCAGCGGCAACCGGGTGCAGGGCAGCCAACAGAGGCATCACGGCGATGGATCTGAGAAAATCGCGACGCCCGAGACCAATAGGAATCATTTCAGACGACTTTAGGTTGCCGGCGACATTTTCCATTTGAGGGAGTCGGTTTAGAAGCGCGAGTTTGAAGTATCTTCAGTCCACATTTTCTGTCAACACCGATGTGAGGCTTGCTTAATGGGGAATCCAATAGGCTGGACGCAATCGGGGCACTAAGCATTTGGTAGGGAAAACTCTTTCAAGGGGAGAAAACAGATCTGAGCACTTCTACCTAACAACATCAAGCACGACTCAACGAATAGAGCCTGACCGGCGTTCTTCCCAATCCATAAACTCTCTCCGTGCCGAGGCCGTAAACGATGTCGCTGGAAGCAACCGTCAGCGCAGTCAGGAAGCGAACGCCTGGAATTGGAGCTCCGAGATCAAGGGGGCGGTCAGCTCCCTGGTTGTAAATGTACAGACTGCTTTTGCCAGGGTCGCTGACTCCACTGCGGGCGATCACCAATTCGCCGGCGCGGCGCAGCACTATTTCAATGGGGCCGTAAGGATCATCGCCATTAATATCGCCAACAGGAGGAACTGAGGGGTATCGAGAAACGAGGTTGAGCCGGTCATTTCCAGGTTCCCAGATGAAAAGCCTTCCATCAGGATAAAAGGCGTACAACGAACCGTTTGGAGAGTTCAGCAACCAGCCTCCGAACTCTAGTTCCGAAATCAACACTTCGTTCTTATCCGGCAAAAAGCGGAACAATCTTCCACCTGCAACGCCCAGAAGGTTTCCGTTCGAGTCTGAAGCGACGGTTGCGGGAAGATAACGTTCGCCGCGAAAGTAGAAGTTCCCCTTGTCAACGATGCGACCACTGGCTGGTTCGGCGTAGAACAGGTGACCGCGCTGGATGCCATAAATACGTCCCCGAGACCAGGCCAGTACCTGACAGCTTCCCGAAAAAGACCCGGGAACGGGAACACCAAGGTTTGTTGTCGAACCCCTCGAGGGATCGTAGAAGAACAGTTGTCCCTCTGGGCGATAGAGACCTCCAAAGATGCGGCCATCCGGGGAAGCTACCAGATCGTGCAGATGATTTGCGGGAGGGCCGGGCGATCCCAAGTCGTCGAGAACGCCATTAGAAAGATTGAAAGAGAAAAGACGTCCTCCCGGGTAGGTGCCGCCATAAAGAATGTTATTTTTTCCCTCCACGAGTGACATCGGGTACGACTCATTCATCTGCATCGGGCCCCAATCGCGTATTCGCCAAGGCGAATTGACGACCCGAGGCTCCGATATTCCTGTGTTTTTCTTTTCGTCCAGTTGGAGAGCGTAAGGTCCGATCTGTGACGGAGGAGAAACCAGTGGAACTGCGGAAATGCAGGAGCGAGAGAGAGCGGTCATCCCATCCGCACTCGAAAAAACAACCTGGAGATCAATCGCCCGATATAGGGAATCATCGGGAACCACGAGATTGACCGCCGTGGTGGTCGCCGCTCTTCCGGGAAGACGTTGTGTCTTAGAGGCGACTATAGTCCGGTCCTTATGATCCAACGCCGTAATGGTGACCCGCCGATCTTTCGCTCCGCCTGCGGTGTTGGTCGAAACCGAGAAAACATTGTTACCCCGGACCAGATGCTCCGGAGGCATAATTATTCCGCCGTTGTTTTCGTAATTAACTTGCACGGGACGGTTTAGTTCGCGAGCGGAGGAATAGTGATCCAGGGGGAAGGCGTAAATATTGTTGGGGCCCGGCTGGAAGCCAAACTCAGAAGTTTCTCGTGCAAAATAAAGACCGCCAAACTGGTCGGTGGCCAGCGGATCGCCTCCTGAGTACGACCAGCTACTGGTTTCCGGTCCAAATCCGGTCGTACTGTGGGACTCGACCCTAATCAGATTGGCCCGCCAGATTTCTCCGACAGGCACTTGCGATATTCCCATCGCCTCCAACGAAATGGACAACTGGCTCGTCCAGCCGTGCTCGTTACGTGAAGTGGAAACGTTGGACGCGAGATCTTTAGCATGTTCTTCCTTGCCCGGAGGGATGGCCACCTGCTTCCTGACCCCTTTCGGAGTGACCTCAACTAGATAGAGGTCTGACTTTGAAACGGGCTGGAGAGCTATCGTGATCTGATCATCGCCGTCGTCTCGAACTGCGGCGTCCTCGCATTCCGCTCTTAAGCGGAGATGCTTTTCCTCCCACCAGAGGTGGACACGAGTCTGAGAGCGCGCCGGAATTCCGCCTGGGAAAGTGAATTTTCCTTGCTTCTCAAAAAGCATGGTGCGCAGAAACGGCCCGAGCTGAGCTGACTGGCCAGCCGCCGTCGAGGGTCCAACGGTAGCCAGAGGTTTATTGCACGTACCGAAATTATCCGGATGTCCAACCTCTGGATTCTTGAGATTGATTTGGTCCAAGGCAACCTTGGCGTAGAAGCGAACCGGTTCTATCGCGTCGTGCGCGCAGACTTCGAGGTTAGGGACGGCAGCCTGGCATTGCAACCATCCGAGTGTTTGTGCAGCCAGACCGCGAACCTGCGAACTTTCATCCCTCAAAGATGAAAGCATCGCGGTACACCAGCGACTTGAGTCTGGAGGCAACCCCGTGGGCGGAGGCAACAGCGCCGTGTCCCCATTCTCCACCATGACTGCAGCGGGATAGATCAGCTTCTGAAGTGCGACGAATGCCGCACGGCGTACTCGCGCGGAGGGGTCTTTGACGGCGTTCAGCAGCAAATCGGCACAATCTCTCTCGCCGTAAGTGCCAAGAATATACGCAGACACCTCGCGGATACGTGACTCTGCGCTTATTGCGATGAGCTTTCGTGCTTCCGTGACGCTGTTGGGCCCTTTGGAGAATAGGGCTAGTACACGATCCTGCTGGGGGAGTGGTTTGGCGTCCTGTTGCGACCAACTACTTGATGCGTGAAAAAGTATGGCGCCGATGCTGCCCGATGTGAGGCGCCTGAGAAAATCTCTTCGTTTCACGCTATCCTCAAGGCAGAGGTAGGTGCGCGAGAAGTCCGCACCACTCGAAAGCCCAGACTAGCACAGGTTTTGCGTCACACGTGGCGCTCACGACCGGCAGGAAAAAACTGTCCAATAAGCTGGATCACGAATGCGCTGAGTTGCTTTAGCGGCTTGACACCAGGAGACTCGGATGAAAATAATCCCAATCAGGCTGCGAACGCTGATTGTGCGTGAACTTCGAAAGAGTTTGCTCCTATGGCTTACGGGCACGGCGCTCTGCGGTCTCGCTCAATCGGGAGCGCCACCGCAAGATGCCGTTATTACGGCCGGTCCCAACATTCGCGTAAGCGCGGCGAGAGAGGGCGTTGCTTCGACCGCCGTTTCGATTGCAGCCGATCCGAAAGACCCGAGGATTCTTGCGGTCGCATTCTCAATCTTTTCGGAGCAGAACAGAACCACAACCAACATTGTGTGCAATTCCAGTGATGGTGGTATCACCTGGTCGCGAAGCGTGGACTGTGGTCGTCCCTTTGGAACTGGCGCTCCAAGCATTGCTTACGGAACTGATAGCACGTTGTTTTACACCGTCGCGCGAACCGTCAGCGATGCGCCTCTTGCCGTTTATCGTTCAACCGACACCGGACGGACCTGGAATGAGTCGTCTCACACTCCCGATTCCACGGGTCTAAAGGTGCTCATGTCCAAGAACGGGCTCGAGTCTGCTCGACGTGTAACCCTGAACATCTTGTCGGAGAAGGCAGATTGTCCGATTTCGCCGACAGTAGCTGCCGATCCCGGCAGTCAGTGGTTCAAAGGCCGATTGTACGCAGCGTGGCCGGGTATCCATTTCGGACGGATGAAAATCCTCTTGTCCAGATCCGAAGATGGAGGCGCGATTTGGACGACTCCACACGTCGTGAATGACGATCAACCAGTGAATAAGGCGACAGGCTTATCCGACGATGTTTCGCCCGCTCTGGCAGTGAACGACGACGGTGTGGTGGGAATCGCTTGGTGGGAGCGAAACGACAATGCCAGTGACCGGGGCGGTCGAGTTCGCTTTACGGCTTCGATGGATGGTGGCGCAACCTTCCTGCCCAGCATGCAGATATCTGAAGAGTCGAATTCCGACCGAGAGGACGGGAATTGGCAGCTGGTTGCCCAGAGTTCTGGAGGAGGCGGCGGCGGCACTCTCCGGCTTCGTGTTGACGCAGATGTTCACAACTCTGCAGCGCGCGAATCTGTCGCTCTCGCTGCCGACGCAGCTGGAACATTTCATCCCCTGTGGGTAGACAACCGTACCGGTATTCCTCAAGTGTGGACCTCGGTCATAGTGGTTCATGGGAGAGGCATCAGGCACGGATCCCCTGATTTAGCCGAACTTCGCGATATTTCAAAATATTTTCGTTTGGAGTTGGGCGAGGCTTCCTTGGATCAGCAAGAGAAACTGGTTACCGTGAATGTACGACTGAGAAGCACACGGAACAACCGCTTGACGGGTCCGATCAAAGTGCGAGTGCTCGTTTTGGAATCGGCTGTAGGAGATGTGCAAGTGGTCAACGCGGATAACGGACGGCAAGGCGCGGGAGCAGTGTGGGACTTTACCAATTTGATCAAGGGCAACGGCTTGGCTCCTGGCGAGACGACCGGCAACAAGACTCTGGTATTCCGCCTGGCTGATTTGCGTCACCTGCAGAATGGATCCGGGATCTATTCGGGCCTTTTAGAGCTTGAAGCGCAGGTTCTCGGGAATATTCAAAACGAAGGCAACGTCTCAGCGCCCTAAGTTTGTATCAAGAGGAGTTTGCGCAGAATTAGTTTCGATCTTCGCCATCTAGGAGACGTCATAATGCCGATGAGCCGTCGAGGGTTTTTAGCAGCAACTGGGATTGGTGCCGGACTCGCGAGTGTGGCTGCGAAACCGACGGCCGGGTTGGACCTGTCAATGGCGGGGGCGGGCAAGAGAGTGGGACCAAATACGCCAGGAAGGCTTACCAAGCTTAGCGATACGGATGTATACCGTGATCCGAATTACTACTGCGAGCCGGGGCCGTCGCCACTTTCACTCGGCAACGGGAAAGTGTTGATGGCATTCCGGAGATCGCGCGAAGTAGGTCATTTTCATCCCGAAGTCGAGATGTGCATGCTGACGTCCGAAGACGGGGGGAAGACCTGGGGGAAAGATCCGCAAGTCTTCGATTTTGGCGCAATCACGAATGCTAATCTCACCTTGCTGAAGGATGGCACGGTTCTGTACGCAACCCATGTGGACTGGTTGATTGACAAACGCACGTTCGACAAATTGATCGCAGATCCGCGCAACATAGGACTGGTTTCCTACATTGACGACCGAACCCAGTTGGATCTTCTGCGGCTGGCAAACGGTAAATTGCGGACGGCGGGGGCGGATCTTTTGTGGAGCACCTATTCTGTTCATGCGGGCGCGTACGTCAGACATTCCAGCGATCAAGGCCACACGTGGGGGCCGGCTTTCTGGGTCTCTCCCATCGAAGGCGTGCCGCCTGTGTTGCCCGGAATGCCATCGCCCGGATATATCCGTAACCCCGCATTCGTGCTGGATGACGGCTCACTCGTAATTCCGGTGTACAGCGCTTCGACCGGTGCTGGCGAGACGGCGTATTTGATGGAATCTCCAGATGGCGGAATTCACTGGAAGCGGCGTGGTGTTATTGCACATCCTCAATCCGGCATCGGATTTAACGAGACCGTGCTTTATCAATGCATGTCGGGAAAGGTTGTGGCGTTCATGCGCACTTCGAACGCCGATGGTTTTCTGTACACCGCTTCTTCACAAGACGGTGGACTCACCTGGTCGTCACCCAGGAAGGAAAATCTCTGGGGACATCCGTGCACCGTAATTCGCATGCCTAGTGGCCGAGCCATGGTGGCCTACGGGTACCGCCGCCCTCCGTTTGGTATTCGTGCGCGATTGCTTGATGCAGAATGCGAACATATTGGAGACGCCGAGGAGTTGGTGTTGCGTTCCGACGGTGGCACCAGAGATCTTGGCTACCCGCTCGCAACATTACTTCCCGATGGAACTGCGCTCGTCGCCTACTATTTCAACAGTAAAGAGGACGACGGTAAGCAGGTGTACATTGCGGCTTCGGTTGTCGTTGAACAATAGAGGCATTGCACCTGATCAATGGTTGCTGCCCTCAGCGAGGCCGCGGAATCTGTCCACGATGCTGGATCGCTGGGTCGAAACTGCGCCTTTAAGTCTTGACGTTCAGCCCACCCCTCAACATACTCCACGAAACTAAGTGGCCAGCTGTCCAGCACCGTGGACATCGAGTTCAAAAGCAATCTATTGAGCAAACGCTACATCGCGAGCGTAATCCTCTTTACCGTGGGTCTGCTTGCGGCGGCTAGCCCATGGGCCTCTCCGCCGAAGGCATTGGCGATTGGTTTGATATTAGGAATCATCTTGGGGAATCCATTCCGAAGCTATTCGCAGAAAGCGTCCCGGCTTTTGCTGCAGTTTTGCGTCGTGTGTCTTGGATTCAGCATGTCTCTTCGCGAAGTGGTTCGCGTCGGGAGATCGGGATTTGTTTACACATTGCTTGGAATCAGCTTCGCGATGCTCGCCGGAATGCTGCTCGGCATGATTCTCAGGGTTGACAGGACGAACGCATTTCTCGTCTCAGTCGGCACCGCGATTTGTGGAGGCAGCGCGATTGCAGCTGTCGGCAAGGTTATTGACGCCAGTGACGAGCAGATGACAGTTTCACTTGGCACTGTATTCGTATTGAATTCCGTGGGACTCCTGGTGTTTCCAGCAATTGGCGCCGCACTGGGCCTCACACAGACGCAATTTGGGCTATGGGCGGCCCTGGCCATCCACGATACGAGCTCCGTCGTCGGAGCGGGCGCGAAATACGGTTTGGTCGCGCTCACCGTCGCCACCACTGTCAAACTGGGAAGGGCACTCTGGATACTACCAATGGCAGTGGTGACCGCCGCCGTCCGGCATACGGAATCACGGGTCCAGTACCCCTGGTTCATTCTCTTTTTTGTTCTGGCAGCTGTGCTCAACAGCTATGCTCCGGGTGGAAAGCACTTGTATACGAGCTTGGCGGTGCTCGGAAGAACTGGCTTGACCATCACTCTCTACCTGATCGGCGCTAACATTTCCCTTTCCGCCCTAAAAACAATCGGTATCCGCCCGCTGCTTCAAGGCGTCCTGTTGTGGGTAGCGGTCGCGAGCCTTTCTTTGCTTCTAATTCGAGCCGGCTTAATCCGGCTGTAAGTTTCGGCCCTTCCGACATGTCCGCAACCTGTTTCTAATTCTCCGGCGAGCTGCTGCGATTGTCGTCCACACCTCTGGACATCATCGGTGATTCGGCTAGTTTTTCGCTTGACCCACCCAAGAATGGCGATTTATTTCGTATACTATAGTAAGTAGATAGACATACTTGTACTAGCGGAAACAGGCAAATTCGTCTGCAGTAGTCGCCGATGTTGGTTTGAGTTTCTGTCCACAGCTCTGGATGACCATTGTTTTCCATCAGTGTTTTCGCTTGACGATAGTGGAACGGTGCCTTAACTTCCGACCCTCGAATAGACGAGGTAGTCCAACCTGGTGGATTCAAGGGACGGAGGGCGGGTGCGAGGGAGAGAAGATAAAGGGACGATCGTAAAAGATGGCAATCGTTCGCTGTTTGAGCGCGCAAGCGCGGTCATTCCAGGAGGCGTGAACACTTCGCTCCGGCGGCTGGAACCGCCGATGGTCTTCCGCGGTGCTGCGGGGGCAATGATTTGGGACGCGGATGGCAACGAATATATCGACTACCATGCCGCGTTTGGTCCGATTCTTCTGGGCCATTGCTATGAACCGGTAGACCGCAAAGTTGCAGAAACCATCAAAGAAGTGGACCTGCTGGGAGTCGGAACCACTGAACTGGAAATAGAAGTCGCTCGAAAGATTTGCCAGGTCGTTCCAAGTGCGGAGAAAGTGCTGTTCTGCAACAGCGGATCTGAGGCCACATTTTCGGCAATTCGAGTGGCACGGGCGGTTACCGGCAGAAAGAAGATCATCAAGTTTCAGGGTTGCTATCACGGTTGGCATGACGCCGTAGCGTTGAACGTAATCAGCAAACCGGAGATGGTGGGGAAGCGAGATCCGCTGTCTGCCGGTAGCCTTGAGGAAACTCTAAATCACACCTTGGTGTGTACGTTCAATCGGCTGGAAGAGGTCGAAGAGGCGGTTAAGCACAACCCGGGAGAGATCGCAGCGCTCATCGTCGAGCCCATCCCGCACAACATCGGCTGTGTTTTGCCGCTGCCCGGCTTTCTCGAAGGGCTGCGTGAGATAACCAAGCGGGAAGGGATGATTTTAATCTTTGACGAAGTGATCACGGGGTTCCGTCATGCTCTCGGAGGGTATCAGGAAGTTTGTTCCGTGAGGCCCGACTTGACCACCCTTGGCAAGGCTATGGCGAACGGCTATCCCATGGCGGCCCTATGCGGCAGAAAGGACTTGATGGACCGGTTTGGCACTCACGTCGGCGGGGACGTCCTGTTTGCTGGGACATACAACGGTCACCCGCTCGCCTGTGCGGCTACGCTTGCGACGCTCGACATTCTCGAAAACAACAAAGTCTACGAGTACATATTTCGCCTTGGGATGAAAATGAGAAGCGGCCTGGAGAGCATCGCGCAGCGGCTCGGAATTCGAGCCACTGTCAGCGGATTTGGCTCAGTGTTCGTTCTCTACTTCCAGGATGGTCCCATTGAGACATACACCGATCTATTGCGAAATGATGCGCGGACATTTGTGAAGTATCGCCGAGGGCTCATTGAGCGCGGCATCTTTGAGCTGCCTCTTAATCTGAAGCGAAGTTGTATCAGTTTCAGTCATACGGACGAGCACGTAAACCGCACCTTGAATGCAGCGGAAGAATCGATGAAAGAGCTCGTTTCGTAAAAATTCGCACGAAGATTCCATGACGAATCCGGCCCCGCGATATGGGCGAACAACAGCTGCGAGTGTGCATTGGAATAAGCCTAAATTGTGGGTTCAAGGAGAAAACCTATGTGGCTCAATGGGGTCGAAGCCGCGAACGTGAAGTCAGTATCTTGGCGTCTTTTCTGCACTTTGGGATTGGCCGCGATTTCGTTTGTCATGATTGCCGGCCCTAGTGTTTTTGCCCAGTCCACCGGCACGATTCTGGGCACACTCAAAGATCCGACGGGAGCGTCGATTTCAGGGGCTGCCGTTAGCGCAGTCAACGAAGGCACGTCGCTTCGCCGGTCGGCCGCCACGGACACGGAAGGAAATTACGTGATTCCCCTGCTGCCGGTTGGGAGCTACCGTGTTGAAGTGGAAGCGCAAGGTTTCAAAAGCGAAGTTCGGTCAGGCATTGATCTGCATGTAGCGTCGCAGTTGCGAATAGATTTCTCCATGCAAGTTGGCACTTCGACGGAACGCGTGGAGGTTTCCGGGGAAGCACCTGTTGTGCAAACCGATAGCGCTGCAGTCGGTGAGGTTGTGCAGAGTCGTGAGATGCTCGCGCTTCCGCTCAACGGCCGGAACTTCATGCAGTTGACCTTGTTGGCGCCCGGGCTCACTGATCCTCCGAACGATTTACGTCATAGCGCCCAGGGAGTAGCTCCAAGCGCAAACGGCGCCCGTTCCGAATACGACAATTACATGCTGGATGGAACCAGCAACACGGAACATTTCAACGGCAACGTATCAACTGTCCCCCCGCTGGATTCGATTGAAGAATTCAAGTTGCAGACGGCCAACTATTCCGCCGAGTACGGGCAAGGGGGAGGGCTGGTCGTCAACATCGTAACCAAATCGGGCTCGAATGTTCTGCATGGCAGCGGATGGGAATTCATCAGAAATGATGATGCCGATGCCCGGAATTACTTTAGTACGACGCAACCGCCTTTCAAGCGCAACCAGTTCGGAGCGACCTTCGGAGGTCCGATCAGGAAGGACAAGACGTTCTTCTTCTTTTCCTACGAGGGGGTGCGCAGCCGCGAAGGCATTACGCTGGCAGAGAGGGTTCCAACCGCTTTGGAACGGCAGGGCGATTTCTCGCAAAGTGTAGGCACCGCGCCGAACGACCCCGCGACTGGGCTGCCTTTTGCCGGCAACGTGATTCCGCAGAATGAACTCGATCCGATATCGCAGAGCATTCTCGCTTATATACCCGCTCCCAATAATCCCTCCGATCCGCTGCGGAACTATGTGGCGAATCCTTCAGAACCGACCGACAACAACAGCTGGAGTGTGCGAATCGATCATCACTTCTCCTCTCGGGACACCCTGTTTGGACGCTTCAACATGAATCGCCAGAACTCGACCATACCGAGTGGCTTTGTGAACTGCTGCGACGACATCAATCAGTTGCATGGAATCCAGGGCGGGATCGGCTATACCCACACCTTCTCGCCCAATGCCGTCAATCAATTTCGTTTCGGGACAAACCGCCGATTGACGGGTGACCAGGACATTGACCAGGGGCACAACGTCGCGAGCCAGTTGGGGATTCTAGATACGTCCTCGGCACAAGAGGCTCTTCACTTTCCTTATATTTCAATCAGCGGCTTCGCTTCCCCCGCAGGTGTTTCCTTTGGCCTCACTACTCTGAACACATTCGTATGGAACGATAACTTCACCTACGTACACCGCAATCACACCATTAACGCCGGCGCCGAGTTCAGTCGCTTTCGGTTCGACGATCTCTTTGGTCCGCAAGCCCCCATCGCTTTTACTTTCAACGGAACCTTTACCGGAAATGGTTTGGGAGACTTCCTGCTCGGGAGAGCGCAAACCGTTGGCCAAAACTACATTCAGCCCTACATCAACACCCGTCTGACCACGGGGGAGATGTATGTTCAGGACGACTGGAACGTGACCCCGAAGCTGACGCTGAATCTCGGAGTCCGATATACCACGCAGTGGCCGGTTCATCAGAGAACGCATCAGGAGGCCTTTTTCGATCCGACGAACGGGAATGAAATCATTCCTCAGAGCGTGGATATTGGTGGATGGCTAGGGCCAGTCGAGAGAATCAAAGGTACAACCATCCTCAAACAGGACAATAAAGTTGCGCCTAGAGTGGGTCTGGCTTACCGTCCTTTTGGAGACAACAAGACGGTGGTACGCGCGGCATACGGCATCTTCACGGTACTTGAACAAGGCAATGCTGGACGCCAATCGGCCACGAATCCTCCATTTCGAATCATCTACTCGGCGTCTGACAACATCAACGGATTTGGCTATAACACGAATCGGCCCACGCTTGCTGACGCGGAGTCAGGCGTGTCGGGCGGTTTCTTCGGACAATTTGTTTCAGGGAATTTCCGAAATGGCTATATGCAGAGCTACAACTTCACGATCGAACGCGAAATTGCAGCGAATACGGTTTTCTCGATCGGGTATGTGGGTAGCCAGGGAACGCATCTCGTCCGTGAGTACGACGAAAACATCGCCGAGCCGGGGGCCGGAGCTGTGCAGCCGAGAAGGCCCTACCCCTACTACTCCGGTGTACTGATCATCACCAGCGACGACAGTTCGAACTATAACTCGCTGCAGACCAGGGTGGAAAAACGATACAGCCACGGACTCACGTTTCTCGGCTCGTACACTTTCAGCAAGGCTTTGGGAGACCAATCCTCCCTCAACCAATTCGACACGCAAAATCCTCGATGCCCAAGGTGCGAGCGGGGACCGCTTTGGTTCGATGCACGTCACCGCTTTGTCTTCTCTGGGAGTTACGAACTTCCCTTCGGACCGGGGAAGCCGCTTGCGACCAGCGGCGTTGCGGGGGCGATTCTCGGAGGATGGGCCGTGTCAGGAATCGTAACCCTGCAGACCGGCTTCCCGTTGACGGTCACCACAATTGACAACGCGAACAGCGGCAATTTTTTCAACCGTCCTGACTTGGTTGGAAACCCAAATCCTTCGAACCGCACGATCAATAGTTGGATTCCAGCAAGTGCGTTTGCTGAGAATCTGCCGGATCCCAACTATCACTTCGGTGATGCGGGCCGAGGAATTGTTACCGGTCCTGGATTGAAAACGGTGGATTGCTCGCTGATCAGGAAGTTTCGAGTGACCGAGCGGGTTGGCCTGGAATTTCACGCTGACGCCTTTAATGCTTTCAATCATCCGAATTTCGGATTTCCCGACACGTTTCTCCCCGATGCCACGTTCGGCGTAATCAGCACCGCCGGCGCGCCCCGTGAGCTTCAGTTGGGGCTGAAAGCAAGCTTCTGATCCCAGGATTCGGAACCTAACAATTGTTGGCGGCATGGAGGTGGGGAGTGAGCACACCGGCGGAATCGGTGTTCGGCTCGAAAATCAGCATCTCCAGTGGATTTCCAACTATGATGAATGACTTTTCTCAAGAGGACGGCTGTGATAGAGTCAGCGCCTATCCACCAGTATGGACACCTCCATTGTCGGAGCAGATGTTTGTGGGCAACCTAAAAACAAGGTCCGTTCCCTCCCTTGAGAGAGCCTTGACTCTACTTGAAATTCTCTCCAAATCAAGCAAGGGGATGCGATTGGGAGATCTGGCGCGGCACCTCGGTCTGGCGAAGAGTTCCACGCACTGTCTTCTCTTGACTCTGGAACGATGTGGGTACCTGGAGCGTAACGAACAAACTCACCGCTACATGTTCGGTCTAAAGTTCTTCAGCCTGGCCAATCTCGCCATTAGCAAGATCAGGGTACGGGATGTGGCGACACCTTTTCTGCAGCACCTTGCAGAAAGCTCGCACATGACAGTGCACCTTGCCATTCTGGAACAAGGTGAAGTCGTGATCATCGAGAAGATTGAGAATGCCGGCATTCTGAAAGTTGCGACATGGATTGGTAAGCGCATGGACATGCATTGCACAGGCGTGGGGAAGGCGACCATCGCTCATCTATCGGAAGAAGAACTAGACCGTCTCATACGCAAGCGAGGTTTGCCGCGCCACAACGAAAACACCGTAATATCCGGAAGAAAACTCAAATTGCAGCTGGCGGAAATTCGGAAGTTGGGCTACTCCGTGGACTACGAAGAGGATGAGGTGGGGTTGTGCTGCATCGGATCGCCGGTCTTCGACCACACAGGGAGAGCGATTGGGGCGATTAGTCTGGCAGGCACGACCGCCCATATCACCGCGGAGAACTTGACGGCCCTGGCTGAAAAAGTTAAGAAGTCGGCTCTTGGTATTTCGCGGGCAATGGGATATTCAGGTGCGAAGGTTCCTTCCGGGTCCCAGTTGCGACCGGTCAGTGTCTCTACGAATGGACCCGGCATAGGCGCTGACTAGCGTTCGCCTTCAAAGATCCCCTCTGGCATTCTTCAGAATGGACGAGTTCGGCATTTCCCGAGTCCGACTCTGTTCACTCACAACAGGCAAAACCGAGAACGATTGAATGCAGGCTCGACAATCCATCCTAGTCGTGGGCTCTGGCGTTTTCGGTGTCACTTCCGCTCTCGAACTCGCCCATCGGGGCCATCAGGTCACACTCATTGACCCAGGGCCGATCCCCCACCCTAAAGCTGCTTCCACGGACATCAGCAAAGTTATCCGGATGGACTACGGATCAGACGAACTATATATGTCCATGATGGAAGAAGCACTGGCGGTATGGGATCGGTGGAATCTTGAATGGGCAGAACCTCTCTATCATCAGGACGGATTCTTGCTGCTTACGCAGCGCGAAATGGAGCCCGGAGGCCTCGAATACGACAGTTTTCAACTGCAGAAGAACAGGGGCTATACCCCTCAACGCCTCACTTCGCACATTCTCAAGACCAGATACCCAGCCTGGAATGCAGGAAAGTATGCCGACGGATATTTCAATCCCCGGGCCGGCTGGGCGGAGAGTGGCCGAGTAGTGCAGCACCTCGCGGAGGACGCTGTCGCTGCCGGAGTGCGGGTTCGCCAGAATCTATCAGCCGTCAGGTTATGTGATGAGACGGGCAACGTCTCTGGCGTCATCGCCAGCGATGGTCTGCGTTACCAGGCACAGGTTGTCATTCTGGCAGCTGGAGCATGGAGCCCGCTTCTTTTCCCGCGGTTGGCCGAAATGATCGTCCACATAGCGCAACCCGTATTTCATTTCCGTCCCAACAACCCCGAACTCTTTAAAGGACCACAATTTCCCGTTTGGTCTGCCGATATGGGACGGACAGGTTGGTATGGTTTTCCAGCAAACAAGGATGGAATTGTAAAAATAGCGAATCATGGCGCAGGGCGAAGGGCTCACCCCGACGACGACCGCACGACGACCCCCGAGGAGGAGGCTCGCTTCCGCAACTTTCTTAAGGAAAGCTTACCGGGTCTGTGGGATGCTCCGATTGCGGGGAGTAGGACATGTTTTTATGCCGATAGCTGGGACGGGGATTTCTATATTGGTCATGATCCGGAAAGGCCCGGACTTATATACGCCACGGGAGGAAGTGGGCATGGGTTCAAATTCGCGCCTGTCCTGGGAAAGATTGTGGCAGATGTTGTGGAGGGTAAACCGAACCCGTACGCCTCACGCTTTGCGTGGCGGGAGGCTGGGTCCGCCAAGAAGGAGCAGGCGAGGTGCCGGGAGAACTTCTGAAAATAGGATGTACCGACAATCAACCTCATGCTACGTTGCCGTCGTCTCCTTCCGGGTCTTCTCCTAACAACAGCGACCCAGGCGGACTCGGCCTTTTCACAAGAGATAAAGATGAGCTCAGGGCTCAGACTCCATCTTGTTGACTTTCGTTTTTTGTGCGATGCCGTCGGTTGCCGCGTATTCGTTGTGCACAATTTATTCAGCGCCAGAGTACCCCCGTCTCTAAGCAAGTTGACCGAGGCAGGGAATTCCTAAAGAAGGGAATCACGGCGCGCTGCGAGCGGAGCACCCAATAAAGAGGTTAAAGAGTCATGCCCCATTTTGAAGACGCCAATGACAAACCCAAAGTAGATACTGAATTGAAGATTGGGCTGTTCGGAATTGGTTTAGACACTTACTGGCCGCAGTTCCCGGGCCTGGAAGATCGACTCAAAGGATATGGCCGACAAGTGGCTGAGAAGCTCGAACAGGCCGGAGCCAAGGTGGTAGATCTGGGCCTGATTGACACGCCTGAGAAAGCGGTCATGGCCGGCCACCAATTCCGGCGTGCCGACGTTGACCTCATTTTCCTTCACGTTACTACGTATGCGCTCTCCTCTACCGTGCTTCCAGTGGTCCGCCGCGCCAGAGTGCCGGTCGTCATCTTGAATCTCTCGCCCTCGGCGGCAATTGATTACGACTGGTTCAACACTTTAGGAGACCGGACGAAAATGACGGGCGAGTGGCTGGCTTACTGCCAGGCGTGTCCGGTGCCTGAGATCGCGAATGTTTTCAACCGCTGCCGAATTCCATTTTTTCAGGTTACGGGCATGCTCGAAGATGATCCGGTTGCGTGGAAGGAAATTTCGGAGTGGGTTGCGGCCGCGCGGGTTGCCCATCTGATGGAACACAATCGGCTCGGACTCATGGGTCACTATTATGGGGGCATGCTTGATATCTACTCCGATCTAACCCAGCAGTGCGCCTATTTCGGAGGACACATCGAAGTGGTCGAGGTTGATGAACTCGCTGCGCTCCGCCGACAGGTGCAGGAGGTCGAGATCGCGAAACGCGTGACGGAATTCCGCGAGAAATTCGACGTTCAGCCAGATTGTCCAGCCCAAGAGTTGGATCGTGCCGCCCGCACCTCGGTAGCGCTCGATCGACTGGTGGAGATCCACAAACTGGGCGCTCTGGCTTACTACTACCAAGGGACGGGAAACCCGGAAAACGAAGACACCGTAACATCCATTATTCTTGGGACAAGTCTTCTCACGGCACGCGGCGTTCCCGTTGCCGGAGAATATGAAATCAAAAATGCCCAAGCCATGAAAATCATGGATGGCTTCGGTGCGGGCGGTTCGTTCACCGAATATTACGCTGCCGATTTCAACGATGATGTCCTGATCATGGGACACGATGGTCCCGGCCACATCGAGATTGCCGAAGGGAAAACCAAGGTTCGTCCGTTGAAGGTTTATCATGGCAAGGTAGGTCGAGGATTATCGGTGGAGATGTCGGTCAAACATGGACCGGTAACTCTTCTATCGGTGATTCAAACAGTAGACGGAAAATTAAAACTGCTGATGGCGGAGGGGGAATCCGTGTCAGGACCCATTCTCGAAATTGGCAACACGAATAGCCGCTACCGGTTCTCCGTAGGTGCCAGAAATTTCATGAACCAATGGAACGCGCATGGCCCGGCGCACCATTGCGCGGTGGGAGTCGGACACATCGCGAGTAAGCTCAAAAAACTCGGTGTACTGACCGGCGTGGAATGCGTGCACGTATGTTAAAACTCTTATAGATATGTGTCGTTTTCTTTGGCAGGGCACAAGAAATTCGATGAGGGTCGCCATGAGCGATGCCAGGCCATAGCCTGCATGAGACTCAAACCTTTAAACGCAGGCCCGGCCGCATTTCTTTTGAGCGCCGAATTATTCCATCGTCATTGTGGCTGGCTCTCCCTGGATTGATCATCAGCGGTGTTTTGTTCTCGCTGCAGGACTGGACTATTGGGTCATAGTTGGCTTTGCTTTTTGCTGGATTGGTAGCCTGCGGATTGATCCGCGCGACTCTTCACAGTCAGCTTGCTTGCCCATTGCAGAGAAAGCATCACAGTTTTTGACATCGGCTCTGCATCGACTAATTTCTTACCCTAACCCCCTATTGCTGTCAGGGCTTAGCTATGAACGTGGCCATCTGCATGACCCAGCTCGAGGAGCTGTTGGGGGCCGTGGCGCTGTAGCTTCCGGTCGCGGTTACCGTCTTGTCCTCGGCCAGGTCTGCATCCGGAGTGGTGATAATCCGCGAGGTGAAACCAGTGCCAGCGCCGGTAAACTTCGCCAGCGTCATCCCCGCTCCAAAGATCAACTCATTCGCTGCCGTCGTCGTGGCCGCGCCGCTGCTCGCAGTGGTCCCAGTGCCTGCCGCCCCCGCCGTCACATCCAGCGGATTCGCCGGGTCCAGACCGCTGTATTCCAGCACCCGCACATCCGGGAACGCTGCCGCGGGCGTAAATGCCACCGTCACCGTATTGGTGCCGGCAGCAATGTTCTTGGCGTAGTAAATCGACTGCCGCAGCCCGGTTCCCGTCGTCGGTCCGATCGCCAAGGTATAAGTATTTCCCCGGCTGTCGGTCACACTGCTGACCGTCGATGTGGTGTCATTCCATCCCACCACCACCACGTTCAGATTCCCTGCCGTCTGCGCCGCCGCAAAGGTCACCGGCACCGACGCGCTGGCCGTCTGCGGCGTCGCTGACTTCACTTGCACGAAGGCAATCGGCCCGCCCCCGCCGCTGCTGGTGTAGGTGTAGCCGTTGGTTAATGTGCCGCTCTGAGCGTCGGTATTCGTGACCACAACGTTCACCGCTCCGGCCGCGTGCGCCGGCGTGGTGGCCGTGATCGAGGTGGCGCTCACCACGGTCACTCCCGTTGCGGCTGTCCCGCCCAGACTCACCGTCGCTCCCGTCAGGAAGCCTGTGCCCGTGATCGTCACCGAGGTCCCGCCTGCGGTCGTTCCTGAGGTCGGCGCGATCGACGTGACCGTTGGCGCGGGATTGGTATAGGTGTAGCCGTTGGTCAACGTCCCCGCCTGAGCGTCGGTGTTCGTCACTACGACGTTCACTGCTCCAGCCGCGTGTGCTGCCGTCTTCGCTGTGATCGAGGTGGCACTCACCACGGTCACTGCCGTCGCGGCTGTCCCGCCCAGACTCACCGTTGCTCCCGTCAGGAAGCCTGTGCCCGTGATGGTCACCGAGGTCCCGCCTGCGGTCGTACCCGAGGTCGGCGTGATCGAGGTGACCGTCGGCGCCGGATTGCTTGCGTAGATATAACCATTACTCAGGGTTCCGGTCTGAGCATCCGTGTTCGTCACTACGACGTTCACCGCTCCAGCCGCGTGCGCTGCCGTTTTGGCGGTAATCGACGTGCTGCTAACGACGGTCACGTTTGTGGCGGCCGTCCCGCCCAGGCTCACCGTTGCTCCCGTCAGGAAGCCTGTGCCGGTGATCGTCACTGCCGTGCCGCCGCTCACCGTTCCCGAGGCCGGCGTGATCGAGGTGACCGTCGGCGCTGGATTGGTATAGGTGTAGCCGTTGGTTAATGTGCCGCTCTGAGCGTCGGTGTTCGTCACTACGACGTTCACCGCTCCCGCCGCGTGTGCTGCCGTTTTGGCGGTAATCGACGTGCTGCTAACAACGGTCACGTTTGTGGCTGCCGTCCCGCCCAGGCTCACCGTTGCTCCCGTCAGAAAGCCTGTGCCCGTGATGGTCACCGAAGTCCCGCCTGCGGTCGTGCCCGAGGTCGGCGTGATCGAGGTGACCGTTGGCGCTGGATTCGTCGAGCTTTGTCCACTGGCTAGGAAAGTAGCCATCTGCATGACCCAGCTCGAGGAGCTGTTGGGGGCCGTGGCGCTGTAGCTTCCGGTCGCGGTTACCGTCTTGTCCTCGGCCAGGTCTGCATCCGGAGTGGTGATAATCCGCGAGGTGAAACCAGTGCCAGCGCCGGTAAACTTCGCCAGCGTCATCCCCGCTCCAAAGATCAACTCATTCGCTGCCGTCGTCGTGGCCGCGCCGCTGCTCGCAGTGGTCCCAGTGCCTGCCGCCCCCGCCGTCACATCCAGCGGATTCGCCGGGTCCAGACCGCTGTATTCCAGCACCCGCACATCCGGGAACGCTGCCGCGGGCGTAAATGCCACCGTCACCGTATTGGTGCCGGCAGCGATGTTCTTGGCGTAGTAAATCGACTGCCGCAGCCCGGTTCCCGTCGTCGGTCCGATCGCCAAGGTATAAGTATTTCCCCGGCTGTCAGTCACACTGCTGACCGCCGATGTGGTGTCATTCCATCCCACCACCACCACGTTCAGATTCCCTGCCGTCTGCGCCGCCGTAAACGTCACCGGCACCGACGCGCTGGCCGTCTGCGGCGTTGCTGACTTCACTTGCACGAAGGCAATCGGCCCGCCCCCGCTGCTGCTGGTATAGGTGTAGCCGTTGGTTAATGTGCCGCTCTGAGCGTCGGTATTCGTGACCACAACGTTCACCGCTCCGGCCGCGTGCGCCGGCGTGGTGGCTGTGATCGAGGTGGCGCTCACCACGGTCACTCCCGTCGCAGCTGTCCCGCCCAGACTCACCGTCGCTCCCGTCAGGAAGCCTGTGCCCGTGATCGTCACCGAGGTCCCGCCTGCGGTCGTTCCTGAGGTCGGCGCGATCGACGTGACCGTTGGCGCGGGATTGGTATAGGTGTAGCCGTTGGTCAACGTCCCCGCCTGAGCGTCGGTGTTCGTCACTACGACGTTCACTGCTCCAGCCGCGTGTGCTGCCGTCTTCGCTGTGATCGAGGTGGCACTCACCACGGTCACTGCCGTCGCGGCTGTCCCGCCCAGACTCACCGTCGCTCCCGTCAGGAAGCCTGTGCCCGTGATCGTCACCGAGGTCCCGCCTGCGGTCGTTCCTGAGGTCGGCGCGATCGACGTGACCGTTGGCGCGGGATTGGTATAGGTGTAGCCGTTGGTCAACGTCCCCGCCTGAGCGTCGGTGTTCGTCACTACGACATTCACTACTCCCGCGGCATGTGCTGCCGTTTTGGCGGTAATCGACGTGCCGCTAACAACGGTCACGTTTGTGGCAGCTGTCCCGCCCAGGCTCACCGTCGCTCCCGTCAGGAAGCCTGTGCCCGTGATGGTCACCGAGGTCCCGCCTGCGGTCGTACCCGAGGTCGGCGTGATCGAGGTGACCGTCGGCGC